>NZ_JAFBCM010000001.1:0-4800000 GCF_016907715.1 Tenggerimyces flavus
GGTCGGTACGCCGGGCGAGTTCCTCGATCGTCTTGTCGACCTCGCCCCAGGACTTGTGCTCGCCGGCGTAGTCGAGCAGCGAGCTGTAGACGAACGTGTCCGCGTCGATCGTGCGCGCGAACTCGCCGCGCAGCGCGCTGCTCGTACTCTGCGTGGTGAGCCACGCCGTGGCCGCGACCGCGCAGGCCGCGACCGCGAGGGACAGTCCGAGCAACCGGAGCAACAGGCTACGACGCATCGTCGGCGGCCTCCTGGAACGTGGGCGCCAGCTTGTAGCCGACGCCGTACACCGTGAGGAGGTACCGCGGCCGGGACGGCAGCACCTCCAACTTCTTGCGCAGGTTGAGAACGTGCACGTCCACCGTCCGATCCAGCGCGTAGTGCTCGAACCCGAACGCCTCCTCCAGCAGGTGCTGCCGGGTGAACGCCCGGCCGGGCGAGGCCGCGAGGCAGGCGAGGATCTTGAACTCCGCGGGCGTGGTCTCGACGAGTTCCCCGTCCAGCTTGACCTCGTGCTGGATCGAGTCGATCACCAATCCACCCACGCGATAGACGTCGCCGTTCGTCCGACTGCGGGCCGCGCTGCGGCGCAGCACCGACCGCACCCGGGCGACGAGCTCGCGCGGGCTGTACGGCTTGGTGAGGTAGTCGTCCGCGCCGAGGTCCAGCCCCAGCAACAGGTCGTCCTCGGTCGAACGCGCGGTGAGCATGATGATCGGTACGTCGCTGTCCGCCCGGAGCACGCGGCACACGTCGAGGCCGTCGACGCCGGGCATCATGATGTCGAGCACGAGCAGGTCCGGCCGGCGCCGGCGCGACTCGTCGATCGCGGCACGACCGTCGTGCACGACCACGGTCGAGTGGCCCTCTCGTTCGAGGTATCGCCGGACGAGCTCCGCCTGCTTGACGTCGTCCTCCGCGACCAGAATGCGCGCTCCCACATCTCGGGAGTATGCCTTGATCCGGTCAAGAAGCGATGAAGACAACCGCCGGTGACCTGCGCCGCTACGTACCGAAACGGCAACGAAAGAGCCAGAACGGTGACCTGACCGGATCTTCATCAGATCTTGACACGGGTTCCACCACGATGCCTGCCATGATCACACGTCGACCCACGGCATCACTGCGCGCTTGTCTATGGGGGATCAGTGCCATCGTCGGCGCCGCCCTCGTTCTCAGCTCCTGTGGCGGTCAGAGCCCGGACGGCAGCGGCTCCGACTCCGGATCCGGCGCCAAGAACGGCGAGGCCGCCGAGAAGACCCCGCTGGAGCCGTACCTCGGGCCGGGCGGGAGCGGCCTCGGGAGTGGCGGCACGATGATGCGCGCCGTCCGCGCCGGCGGCAACGAGGACAACGAGGCCGAACAAAAGGCCAAGCAGCGCAAGGTCGAGGCGGAAGTCGTTGCCTGCATGAAGGACGCCGGCTTCGACTACGTCGCGAACATCCCGAAGGACGACGTCGGCAAGGCGTTCGAAGAGGCGTACTCCCTGCCGCCGGACGAGTTCGCGAAGAAGTACGGCTACGGGGTCGCCACCCTCGACCACCTGATGCCGAGCGACGAGGCGTCGACGGACCCGAACCAGAAGATCCGCGAGAAGCTGAGCTCGCAGGCGCAGAAGGCGTACGACAAGGCGCTGTACGGCGCGGCCGCTGCCGGCGTCGTGGTGGACTCCGGAAGCGGCTCGACGACCAAGTCGAGCAAGCCGAGCCGCAAGGACATGGAGGCGGACCCCGGCTGCTACGGCAAGGCCTCGGAGAAGGTGTACGGCAAGCAGAAGCAGTTCGACGAGAACGCGTGGAAGAAGTTCGACTCGCTGTTCAAGGACCTCGAGGCGCTGCGGAAGCGGATGGAGAACGACCAGCGCGTCAAGGACGCGACGACGGCGTGGTCGGACTGCATGGCCGACCAGGGCTACCCGGACTTCAAGAAGCCCCAGGACGCCCAGTCCTCGGTGTGGGACAAGTTCTCCGACGCCTCCAAGCCGGCCGACGGTGGCGGCGAGGGCGAGAGCAGCGCGCCCGCGGCGAAGCCGATGCCGATGAAGCTCGATGCCGCCAAGCGCAAGGAGATTCGCGAGCTCGAGCTGAAGCTCGCTCCGATCGACTACGAGTGCCAGCAGAAGACGTTCGTCAAGGCTGCCAAGGAAGTACAGATCGAGCTCGAGAAGGAGTTCCTCGAGCAGCACAAGACTCAGCTCGAACAGTACCGCGACATGATGGCGGAGATGGGCATGAACGTCACGGGCGGAGTCGGCTGACCGATGCGGACACGTAGACGTACGTTGCTCATCACCGCGGGGGCAGCGGTAGCGTCGCTCGGAGTCGGCCTGTTCGCCGGCTCGCGCATGGAGTCCCCCGCCGACGCGGCGGCGAAGACCGCGCCGCCGAAGGCGTCGGACATCACCGTCCCCGTGGAGAAACGCACGCTGAAGAGCCAGGTCGTCACCCGGGCGGACGCCTCGTACGCCGGCAGCGTCGACCTGAAGATCGAGGCCGGTGGCGGCGAGGGCGCGAGCCAGCCGATCGTCACCGGTCGCGTTCCCGCGGTGGGCTCGGAGATCAGGACCGGTCAGGTCGTGCTCGAGGTGACCGGCCGTCCGGTACTCGCGTTGGTCGGAGCGCTGCCGATGTACCGGTCGCTGCGGCCGGGCATGTCGGGGCCGGACGTTCAGCAGCTGGAGAAACTGCTCGACCAGCTCGGGCGGGATCCGGGCACGGTCGACAAGAAGTACACCGCCGCCACGGGACGCGCGGTCGCCGAGCTGTTCCGGCGGGCGGGGTACGAGCCGCCCGCCGCGGACGAGCAGACCACGGCCGCCGTCGACACCGCCAAGCAGACCGTGAAGGGCGCGCAGGAAGCGGTGAACGGCGCGCGTTCGGCACTCCGGGCGGCGCAGAAGGGGCCGACCGAGGGCGAGAAGGTGCAAGCCCAGAACGCGGTCGACCAGGCGAAGCGGGCCCTGAGCGCGGCGAAGAGGGCCGGGGACGCCACCGCGATCGCCGACGCCGAAGACGCGCTGCGGTTGGCGAAAGCCCAGCTGCGGGACCTGCTGAAGCCGAAGGACGTCTCGAGCGAACGGGCCGCGTACAACTCCGCCACCGACGCGTTGGAGGAGGCGCAAGACGCGCTTGACGGGGCCGAGGAAGCGGCGGGAACTCCGTTGCCTGCCGCGGAAGTCGTCTTCGTTCCGAGCCTGCCCCGTCGGGTCGACAAGGTGACCGCGAAGGTCGGCCAGGCGGTCGGCGAGTCGCTCATGTCGGTCAGCGGGGCGACGCTCGTTCTCACCGCGAACGTCGACGCGGAGACCCGCGCGTTGTTGAAGGTCGGCATGAAGGCGACGCTCGGGCTCGGCGACGAGGACCTCCCCGCGACCATCTCGACCATCAGGGAAGCCGAGAGCACCGACAACGGCGACAGCGGCGACGAGGGCGATGGTGGGGACGGCGGTGACGGGGGCGATGGCGGCGACGGAGGGGACGGCGAGGCGTCCGGGTTCGACGTCGTGCTCAAGCCCGGCAAGCTCAACCCGACGCAGGTGGAGCTGCTGCGCCAGGCCAACGTCAAGGTGACGATCCCGGTGAACAGCACCAAGGGTGACGTCCTGGTCGTTCCGGTCGCGGCACTGTCCGCGCGGCCGGACGGGGGGTCGCGCGTGCAGGTCAAGCGCGCGGACGGAACGGCCGAGGAGCTCCGCGTGTCCGTGGGCCTCGCGGCCGACGGGTATGCCGAGATCAGGCCGCTGCAAGGGAGCCTGAAAGAGGGCGACCTCGTCGTGGTGGGTCGATGAGCACACACGACGAGGTCGCGTACCAGGGCGCGGGGAGCGACCTGCTGATCCGCGAGAAGACCGGTCCACGGCAATCGGCGGTCGTGGAGATGGTCGAGGTCAGCAGGTCGTTCCCCGGCCCACCCGAGGTCCAGGCCGTACGCGCGGTGGACCTGACGATCGAGAGCGGTGACTACATCTCGATCGTCGGTCCCTCCGGCTCCGGCAAGTCCACGTTGCTGCACCTGTTGGGGCTGCTGGATCGCCCGTCCTCGGGGACGTACCGGCTCGACGGCGTCGACGTGAGCACGCTGTCCGAACGGCAGCGCGCCTCGCTGCGCGGCGAGCGGATCGGCTTTGTCTTCCAGGCCTTTCACCTGCTCGCGCATCGCACGGTGTTGGAGAACGTCGCGCTCTCGATGCTCTACTCGCGCGTCGGGCGGAAGGAGCGGCTGGACCGCGCCCGGACCGCGCTGGAACGGGTCGGGCTGGGGCATCGGATGGACTTCGAGCCGACCACGTTGTCCGGTGGCGAACGGCAGCGGGTGGCGATCGCTCGTGCGCTCGTCTCGCGACCCAGCCTGCTGCTCGCCGACGAGCCGACCGGCAACCTGGACAGCCAGAACGCGGAGGCGATCCTCGCCGTGTTCGACGAGCTGCATCGCGACGGCATCACGATCGCGGTCATCACCCACGACGTCGGGGTGAGCAACCACGCCCGCCGTCGGGTGCGGATCGTCGACGGTCAACTCACCGAAGCGGTCGGAGGGGCAGTCGGATGAGCCAGTTCGGGTTCAAGGTCGGGGGCGAACGCAAGCGCCGGTTGCCGCGGCCGTTCGGCTGGCTGCGAGCGAGGTTCGCCAACGCAAGCGGGACGAAGTCCAGCCGGCTGTCGATGCGGGACCTGTTCGACGAGGCGCTGTCGGGCATCGCGGCCAGGCCGGCGCGGCTCATCCTCACCACGGTCGGCACGGTGCTCGGCATCGCCGCGCTGGTGGCGACGATGGCCGTCGGGCAGACCGCGGCGGGGCAGATCCAGGGCCGGTTCGACGCGGCCGCGGCGACGCGGATCGTGGTGAAGCCGGGTGAGCAGAGCGGGCCGGACGGTCAGACGCAGGCGGCCGGCAAGCTGCCATGGGACGCGCCGGAGCGGGTGAAGCGGCTGAACGGCGTGGCCGCGTCCGGCACGGTGAGTGAGGTCAATCTCGACGGCGAGCTGACGCGGAGCCTGCCGTTCGTCGACCCGAAGAGCGACGACAAGCAGGACGTACCGATGCTCGCCTCGTCGGGTGGGACGTTCGACGCCGTGCACGCGAAGCTGCAGGGCGGCCGGTTCTTCGACGAGGGGCACGACAAGCGCGGCGACCCGGTCGCGCTGCTGGGCAAGTACGCGGCCAAACAGCTCGGGATCACCCGCGTGGACAACCAGCCGACGATCTTCGTCGGGGACCAGCCGTTCGCGGTGATCGGCATCATCGACTCGGTGAGCGGACGCACCGACCTGCTCGACTCGATCATCGTGCCGAACGGGACGGCGCAGAAGCTGTACGGGCTGGAAACCCCTACGTCGTTGGAGGTTCGTACGGCGATCGGCGCGGCCCAGCTGATCGCGCGGCAGGCGGCGATCGCGGTCGACCCGAACAAGCCCGCCTCGTTGGAGGTCGACGCGCCGCCGAAGCCCGGCGCGGTGCGCGACGACGTGAAGGCGGACGTGAACGCGCTGTTCCTCGTGCTCGGCGCGGTGGCCCTGGTAGTCGGCGGGCTGGGGATCGCGAACGTCACGTTGTTGTCGGTGCTGGAACGCGTCGGCGAGATCGGTCTGCGCCGGGCGATCGGAGCGGCGCGAAGACACATCGCGGCACAGTTCCTGGTCGAGTCGGTGCTGATGGGCTTGCTGGGTGGGCTGATCGGTACGGCGGCGGGGGTGCTCGTCACCGTGACGGTGTCGGCGTTCCGCGACTGGACGCCGCTGCTCGATCCGCGGCTGGCGATCGCCGCGCCGCTGCTGGGCGCCGCGATCGGGCTGCTCGCGGGCACGTACCCCGCGTGGAAGGCGTCGGCCACCGAGCCCATCGCGGCACTCCGGGCCGGAGTGTAAAGCCGCCCGTAGGGTGGGGCGCATGACGAGGACTGTGGTGGTGACCGGCGGTGGGACCGGGATCGGGCGCGCGACGGCTCTGCGCTTCGCGGCGGCTGGAGACGACGTCTACGTGACCGGGCGGCGGCCGGAGCCATTGGCGGAGACCGTCGCGCTCGCGCTCAAGGCGGGCGCGACGGGGACCGTCGAGTCGGTGCTCTGCGACTCGTCGTCGGCCGAGCAGCTGCGGGCCCTGGTCGCCCAGCTGCCCGACACGGTAGACGTTCTGGTCAACAACGCGGGCGGCAACACCGACTTCGACGCCGCTGACGGCGAGGGGCTCGAGGCACTCGCGGAGACCTGGCTGACGAACTTCCGAGCGAACGTTCTCACCGCCGTCCTCACCACCGAGGCACTCGCGGACAAGCTCGCCGACAACGGCGCGGTGGTCTCGATCGGCTCGATCGCCGCGGACAAGGGCGCCGGTTCGTACGGGGCGGCCAAGGCCGCGCTCGCCTCCTGGAACGTCTACGTCGCCGGCGTCCTCGGCGAGCGCGGCATCACCGCGAACGTCGTCTCTCCGGGCTACATCGGCGAGACGGAGTTCTTCCGCGACCGGATGACCGCCCAGCGCCGCGAGACGCTGATCGCGGCGACCAAGAACGGCCGCGCCGGCGAGCCCGACGACGTCGCGGAGACGATCTTCTTCCTCGCCTCTCCCGGCGGCCGGCACCTCAGCGCGCAGGTGCTGAACGTGAACGGCGGCGCGCAGACGACCAGGTGAGCCGTACGTCCGCTGACGTACGACAGGTGCCGTTCTCTGGCCGACGTCCCGGCGCCGCCGCGGCGGCACGATGACGGACATGACCACACCAGACCAGCCCGGGATCCGGGCATCGGACAGCGAACGAGACAAGGTCGCGTCCGCCATCCAGGCCGCGACGGCCGAGGGCCGGCTGACCATGGAGGAGGCCGACGAACGCCTCGAGCAGCTGTTCGCCACCAAGTTCCGCCACGAGCTGGCTCAGCTCACGTCGGATCTCCCGTCCGAAGCACCCACGCCGGAAGCGCCGCAGTCGGCGGACCGCAAACCGCCGCGCATGATCGGCCGCGTCCCGCTCGGCCTCGCCATCCACGGCGCGATCGTCGCGGTGTGGTCGGTGCTGCTGATCGTCCGCTGGTCGGCGATGGACGTGCCGTTCTTCTGGCCGATCTTCCCGATGTTCTGGATGGGCGTGAGCCTGCTGGTCCACGCCGCCATCCGCGGCCGGCGCAACCGCTGGCGGAACTGGGGCCCGCCTCGTGCCGCCGCGTCGTCCTGAGCCGGCTAGAACTGCTCGAACAGGAACGGGGTCGCCGCCGGGAACAGCGTCCGTAGCGTGGCGGCGGCCTCGTTCGAAACCTCGCCGTACCCGCGCAGCGGCAGGTCGACCGGGTCGAGGACGCCGTACACCAGCGCCGCGAGCCCGTGCGAGGTCAGCTGCGCGCTCGGCGTACCGCCTTCCTTGACGTCGAGCACGCCGCCAGTCCCGGACAGCGTCCACGTCCCTCCGACGAACGGGTCGTCGTCGATCTTGACCGTGATCGAGGCCGAGCCCGCCGACATCCCGGACAGTCCCGGCACCGAGAGCACCCGCCCCATCGGCGCGCTCATCGACGGCGCCTGGATCCGGGTCTCGTCGGCGTACGCGAGGTCGGTGTACCAGACGTCGGGTCGGTCGTCCGGCGGCAGCGTGAACGTGAACGAGTCGAACTCCAGGTGCCGCGCCAGCCACTGCAGCAGCAGGGCTCGCCCGACCGGGGTGCGGTACAGGAACTCGCGGCCCGCGATCGTGGCGCCGTGCCCGAGCGTGCGGTACCGGAACACCCCGACGACCTCGCCCTCGTGCCGGGCGAACACGAGCCATTCCTTGTCGTCGTCGCCGAGCTGCTGGGCGCTCTTGCGGCCGCGCCGACCGAAGCCATGTCGTTCGCCGAGCAGCAGCTCGGTCGCCGCGTAGTACTCGTCGAACGCCGCCCCGATCCGGTGGAACGTGATCTCGCCCGGCAGCTCGCGCTTCAGCAACGGCTGCAGGCCGTCCGTCCGGAGCCGGATCGAGCGCGCCTTTGGGAAGCCGACGTACCCGAACCGCTCGTAGAACGACTCGCTGAACGGGTACAGCGTGCTCGTCACGTGGCCCGAGTCGCGCAGCTCGCCGTGCAGTTGGGTGAGCAACTTCCGTACGTGCCCCTGGCGCCGCGCGGCCGGATGCGTCGCGACGCCGCTGACGCCGAGCATCGGCACGACGAGGCCGCGGAGGTTCTGCCGCATGGGCATGCCGACGACAGCTGCCGCCGGCTCGCCCTTCACGAAGGCCGCGAGCCTCGTGTTGTCCTCGCGGTACTTCTCGCCTTCGCGCCAACTGTCCGATTGATCCGGTGCGGTTGGCGATTCGCCGAATGCGTAGCCGTGCAGGAGGACCGACAGCGAATGCCACTCCTCCGCGTCGACGTGCCGGATGTCAACGTTCGGGTCGTTGCTCACCCAGAGACAGTAGCGGGGGCCTACGCGGGCACGACGTTCTGGTTCAGGCGGAAGACGTTGTCGGGGTCCCACGCCTTCTTGACCTGCTGCAGCCGCACGTAGGTCTCGGTCGGGTACGCGGTCTGCGCGCCCTCGTCGGTGAGGAAGTTGACGTACGTCCCGACGACCGGCGCCGGCAGCTTCTCCGCGCCGCCTCTCGCCCAGTCGCGGGCGGGGGTGGGGTCCTGGCCGGGGTGCCAGTCGGCGTGGAACTCGATCGCCCAGCTCGCCGACCGCGGCGCGTACGCCGTCGCTTCGACCGGGACGCGCGAGATCGCGCCGCCGACCGCGGTGAGCATCACCATGGCGAACGGCGTGGGCGCGGTCAGCTTGTGGTCGATCAGCATGTCGATCGTCGCGTCGTCGATGGTCTCGTGCAGCGAGGCCTTGAGGTAGCGCCCGACGCCGTGCTCGGACATCGGGTCGATCGTCTGCTGCAGGACCGGGTACGGCATCGCCTGGAACATGTCCATGAACGGCGTGACGCCGTTCTCGCGCAGCGGCGCCAGCACGCGCTCGCCCTCGTCGGCGGGACCGGCGTAGCAGGCGGCGAGGATCACGATCGGCTTGCCCTGGAGGTGCTCGGGGACGAACGGCGCGGGCGGCGCGGTGCTGAAGACCAGGACCTGGCCGACCTCGTCCGGAGCGGTCTTGCCGAACTCGAGGTAGTGCCGGAACAGCGCGGGCGCGTCCTTGCCGTCGTACATCGCCGAGCCCGCGAAGACCACGGGGCCGAGCTCGTGCAGCTGGTAGGTGAACTTCGTGACGACGCCGAAGTTGCCCCCGCCGCCGCGGACGGCCCAGAACAGGTCGGGGTTCTCGTCCTTGTTGGCCGTGACGAGCTTGCCCTCGGCGGTGACGAGCTCGACCTCGAGCAGGTTGTCGCAGGCCAGGCCATGCTTGCGGGCGAGCCAGCCCATGCCGCCGCCGAGCGTCAGGCCGGCGATGCCGGTGTGGGAGACCAGGCCGCCGGTGGTCTGCAGGCCGTGCGCCGCCGTGGCGCCGTCGAGGTCGGCGAGCAGCGCGCCGCCTTCGGCGACGGCGATCTTGCGCTCGGCGTCGACGACGACCTTGCGCATCAGGCTGAGGTCGACCACGACGCCGTCGTCGACCACGGACAGGCCGGGGATGCTGTGTCCGCCGCCGCGGATGGCGATCGGCAGGTCGTTTGCCCTGGCGAGGCGGAGGGCCGCGGCGACGTCGTCGGGCGTGGTGCAGCGGGCGATGAGCGCGGGGCGCCGGTCGATGGCTCCGTTCCAGACCTTGCGGACCTCGTCGTACGCGGGATCGCTGGCGAAGACCAGCTCTCCGGCGAACCCGTTCGCGGCTGC
The DNA here is from genome assembly GCF_016907715.1 of Tenggerimyces flavus. Taxonomy (NCBI): domain Bacteria; kingdom Bacillati; phylum Actinomycetota; class Actinomycetes; order Propionibacteriales; family Nocardioidaceae; genus Tenggerimyces; species Tenggerimyces flavus. Next base: position 9,738 of record NZ_JAFBCM010000001.1, read on the forward strand.
GCGCAGCTCTTCTTCTTTGACAGTCATGGTTTCGCGTTCCCCCTCTTGGTCGACTCCCCTCAGGATCGTAGGTCGTGTGGTTGGTCGCCATCGGCGGTTCTACGTAATCACGGAGGGTGTCCGGGGGCTGTTGTACGCAATTCCACCGATGCCGCTTGGCCCGTTCGCGCACCGATGATGCGCCTTATGAGTGAGCCGCATCCCGAGACGTTCGCAGCTCTGCACGACGCCGTGGGGACGGCCGCGGTGCTGGACAGCGCGGTCCAGCTCGGCGTTCTGGCCCGGCTGGCGGAGGGCGCGGCGACGCCTGCCGAGGTCGCGCTTTCGTGTGAGCTTCCTGAGCGGCAGGCCCATGCGTTGGTGGTGGCGCTGGTGTCGATCGGGGTGGTGGTGCACGTACCGCCGGACCGGTTCCGCCCGGCGGTGGCGGGGATGCCCGCCGTGCACCGGCTGCTCGACGTGTGGCGGCGGTTGCCGCGGCAGTTGGGGCAGAACGGGTTGCCCACGGACCCGTACGACTTCGCCTCTTTGGACTCGGGAGCCGTCACTCGCGCGCGGGGCCTGCTTGCCCGTCCGGGCGACCGGTTGCTGGAGGTGTCCACCCCTTCGGTCGCCGCCGCGCCTGATTCGTACGATCTGATCCTGGTCGACAACGTGTGTCACCTGCAGACGGAGCCGGAGAACCTGCGGTTGGTGGCACGGTTGGCTCCCGCTCTGCGGCTTGGTGGGCGGTTGGCGATCGTGGATGTGCTGCCTTCTTCTTCGTCCGCTCCGCCGATGTCTCTGGCTTTGTACGAGCTGTCGTTGGCCGTGCGGACTGCCGGGGGCCGACTGCATCCGGTGGCGGCGTACCGGCGGTGGCTGCACCTGGCGGGGTTGCTGGACGTGTCGGTGGTGCCTCTTGGTGGGCGGCTCCCGCATGCGCTTCTCACAGGTGCGCGTCCGAGCGCGTAGTGACCAGTCCGTACGCTCTGCGGCATGGCCGAGTTGACGTACGAGATCGTGGATGTCTTTACAGATCAGGCATTTGCGGGCAATCCGCTCGCTGTGGTGTTGGGTGCTGACTCCCTGTCTGGCTCGCAGCTCCAGACATTGGCGCGGGAGTTCAACCTGTCCGAGACGGTCTTTCCGCTGCGTCCTACTGTGGCGGGCGCTGACTATCGGGTGCGGATCTTCACGCCTGCCGCGGAGTTGCCGTTCGCGGGGCACCCGTGCGTGGGTTGCGCCGTGACGTTGGCGCGGCTGGGCCTTCTCGAGCACGGGACGCGGGTGCAGGAGTGCGGGGCGGGACTGATTCCCATGGAGGTGTTGGGGAACCAGGCGACGTTGAGCGGTGGCCCGGTGTCCGTGGGGCCTGAACTCTCACCTTCGCCACTGCTTTCCGTCGTGGGGCTTATGGAATCGGACTTCGTGGGGCCAGCGCCACGTACGACCTCGGCGGGAATCCCCCACACCTTCCTGTCCGTATCGCCGTCGTCCGTCTCGCGCGCTGTTCTCGATCTGGCGGCCTCGCGTGAGCACGACGTCCCGCGGGTGACGGTCTTCTCCTGGAACGCCGAAGCCCGCCGCTCCCACGCCCGCATGTTCGACCCCGGCCACGGCGTCCTCGAAGACCCCGCCACCGGCTCCAGCGCCCTAGCCTTCGGCGTCTACCTGGTCGCCTCCGGCCTCGTGCCCCCGTCCGGCGAAACGCCGTACGGCATCGACCAAGGAGCCGAAATGGGCCGCCCCTCCCTGCTCTGCTGCACAGTAGAAGCAGAGAACGGCCTGGCCACCCGCACCACAGTCACCGGCCAAGTAGTCCCCATAGCCCGAGGCACCATCCGCATCCCCTGAGCTAGACCCTGACGACCCTGGCCAAACGGTCGCCAGCGGCCGGCTCGTACACGCTCGACACCTTCCACGTCGCACCCGCGAACTCGAAGGTGTCGCCCTCCACGACCGACACGTCGCGATCGCCTGACTCATCCCCCAGCCCGAGCTGAAGAACCCGACGCCCGCTCTCGTCGACATAGCGATGGCCCGCGACGTACGCATCGCCGACGTGCTCGAGAACCCCGTGGACGATCTCGATGGTCTGCGGAAGCTCGGTCATGGTCGTCTACCTCAAAGTCGTGTAGGAGCCGTTGCGTGTGCCATCAGGGTTATACCGCTGGACGAGCTCGAGGAAGGTCCGCGCCTCCATCGCCGGCGGGTCGTGACCCTCACCCCACGGGTTCCGCAGGCGGATCTTGTCGCCATCGACGCTCGTGACCTCATAGACGTGCCGGAACGCGAACACCGACGGGCTGAATGGCGCCGGCTCATGCTCCAGCGGACTTCGGGTGTTGACGAGAATCGGCTTGCCCTCTTCGAGTTTCGTGCGGAGCTCGGTGAGGAGCGTGTGATTGTCGCTCGGCAGCTTCCGTACCTCGGCCTCCTGCCCGGTGAGCGTCGCGAGGAGGTCCGCTCGGTCGCGGGGCGTGGAGCCCGCCTGGAGGCGGTCGTAGCCGGTGGGTCCGTCGTCGGGGGTGGGGTCGATGTTCTGCTTCGCTCGCTGGGCGTCGATGTCGCCCTTCCGGTCGGTGCGCCAGGTGTGATCCCAGCGCGCCTTCTGGCTGGCGTCCCAGGTTTGATCTTGCGCGGCGATGGCCTTCTCCAGCAGGGCCGGCCAGGCCACGACTTCGGCCTTCGCGCCGACCAGGTCTCGGGCGGGGTGGTCTTCGCGGACGGGAAGCTCGTCGGACAGGCGGATCGTTCTCGTGTTACCCGTCGGCCTCGCGACCGGATCGAGGTGGCTGGCCGGCTTGATCTCGTGCACGGTGACCTCGTACTCGCCCTCGCCCACCTGCTTGATCGCGCGTTCGATGTCGCCCGGTCGATGCCCGGCAACGGCGCCGAAGGTGGCGAGCACGCCGCAGTCGCCGATGCGTCCCTGCGCGACGTCCTTGCGGGTGGGCTCGCCGTCGAAGGCGGGGATCGGCTTGTCCTGGTCGCGGACGAGGTAGCGCTCGTACGTGGCCTCGGGAAGCGCCTGGAAGTACCGCTGCGTGAGCGGCGGCTCGCGGACCTCGCGGACCTCGCGCGGCCCGTCCTTGCCCGGCGCCCCGGCATCCGGCGCACCGCCAGCGGGATTGCCGGCTACGTCGTCCTTGCCGCCGAACCGACGAGCGGCCTGGTCGGCGACTCGGCCACTCAGCGCCGCGAGCTCTGGGCGGATGGGTTGGACGACCTCGGGCTGCGGCCGCTCTACCCTCCCCGGCCCGACCTGCTCGGACGGGTCGTAAGCCTTTCGGTCCCCGGAACGCAGCTCGGCCAGCGCTTCCAGGCGACCGAACTCGGCCGACTCCGAGCGCGCCGGCTCGCCCTCGGCCGGAGTCTCCGACTTGTCCACCTGCCCCCGCAGCTCGCTCACCCGCCCAGAATGGCACGGTCCGCTCTTCACCACGCAAACCCTTCGCGCGGCTGTGGACAGCCCTGGTAGAGCTTGCGCCTATGGACGAGGCTCGGCGGTTGTGGGAGGCGCAGCTTCGGCTGGAATGCAAGGCGCTCGACAGGACTGGTCGGATGGTCAGGATCGACGGCGACGAACCTGATCCCATCGCCACCTGCACGGTGGTCCGGTTCCGTGACGGCTACGCGATGGCCCTTGCCGGCGGCGCCGACGTCGTGGGCCTGGAGCCCGCGCACGCCTTCGACGATCAGGAGTCCGCGGCGGCGACGATCGGCGGAGGTCGCCCGACGCGGGTGGAGATCTACAGCACCTACGTGTTTCCGCACGTTGTGTCAGCCCCGGATCCCGCAGTGGTTCGCCAGGGGCGCGAGCAGTACGCCGTCGTGGTCAGCGGCCGCCAGGTGTCATGGGCGAGTTCGTCGCGTTCGAACGAGGAGGCTGCCGAGCTGTGGGTACGGACCAGCGAGGACTCACGCGGCCACGGATACGCGACTCTGGCCACCCGCGCGTGGGCCGCGGAGGTCACCGGCGAAGGGAGAATCGCGTTCTACAGCCACCGCGACAGCAACACGCCCTCACGTCACCTCGCAACCAAGCTCGGCGTCGTGCCCGTCTTCGACCTGGCGAACCTCACGATCGAGGCTTGATCAGAGCTGTGCCCGATGACCGTCGCCGGCGGTGTCGCCCGCTCCGGGATCGCGTCCACCAAGCCCAGAATGGCACGATCCGCTCGCTAGCCGGCAAGGCAGTCGCGGGGCTGTGGACAGCGGTGATAGGGCTGGGGCGTGGAGAGTACTTGGCGGCCCTTGTCGGAACGGGTTCGGGCGTGGGCTGAGGGGATTGTCGGGTCGATCCACGCCGTCGAGCGGCTGACGGGCGGCCTGACGGCTGACATCGATCGTCTCTCCGTTGGCGCTGTCGACGTCGTGCTCAGGCGGTGGGGCGATCGTCGGTGGGGGCGGGAGCTCGTGGCTCGCGAGGCGACCGGCCTGCGGGCTCTTGCCGGGCGGGGCGTTCCGGCGCCAGTGCTCGTCGCGGCGGACTCCGGTGAGGTGGCGGGTGAGCCGTGCCTGTTGATGACCGCCCTCCCTGGCCGCCAGCTGCTTCGATCCCCGAACATCGCCGAGTTGGCGACGACGCTCGCGCACGTTCACGACCTCGATCCCACCGGCCTCGCGGCGACCGATCCGCATGGGTTCGACGAGCGACGGGTCGACGGGTGGATCCGCGACCCCGCTCTCGCCGAGACCGTCAAGCAAACGCTGGCGACAGAACTCGACGAGTCAGCGCCGGTCCTCGTCCACGGCGACTACCAGCTCCTCAACACCCTCTGGCGCAACGACGATCTCACCGGCGTCGTCGACTGGACCTACACCGGAAGCGGGAGGCGCGAGACGGACGTCGGGCTGTGCCGCGCCTCGCTGGCCGTACTCGTCTCAGCGGACGCGGCCGACACGTTCCTCCGTCGCTACGAAGCCGAGGCCGGCGTACGCATCGATCCAAACGCCGACCTGCGAGCGCTGATGTCGTTCGGCCCGAGCTGGTTGGGGTTCCTGACCGACCAACTCGGCGCGCCGGCCCCGAACCAGCTCGAGGCCGTCGTCCTCAGAGCTGCTTCCAGGCTTGGGTGAGGGCCTCGCGGAGGATCTGTTCCATCTCGTCGAAGTGCGACTGGTCGCAGATCAACGGCGGGGACAGCTGGATCACGGGGTCGCCGCGGTCGTCGGCGCGGCAGTACAGGCCGGCTTCGAAGATGGCCTTCGACAGGTATCCGCGCAGCAGGCGCTCGGACTCCTCGTCGTTGAACGTCTCCTTCGTCGCCTTGTCCTTCACCAGCTCGATGCCGTAGAAGTACCCGGCCCCGCGGACGTCGCCGACGATCGGCAGGTCGTACAGCTTCTCCAGCGTCGAACGGAACGCGTCCTCGTTCGCCCGCACATGCTGCGGCAGCTGCTCGCGTTCGAAGACGTCGAGGTTCGCCAGCCCCACCGCGGTCGAGACGGGATGCCCGCCGAAGGTGTAGCCGTGCACGAAGCTCGTGTGCCCCTTGAGGAACGGCTCCATCAGACGGTCGGTCGCGATCATCGCGCCGAGCGGCGAGTAGCCGGACGTGATGCCCTTCGCGCAGGTGATGATGTCCGGCTGGTACCCGTACCGCGTCGATCCGAAGATCTCGCCCAGCCGGCCGAACGCGCAGATCACCTCGTCAGAGACGAGCAGGACGTCGTTCTCGTCGCAGATCTCGCGTACCCGTTCGAAATACCCGGGCGGCGGCGGGAAACAGCCACCCGCATTTTGTACTGGCTCCAAAAATACAGCGGCTACAGTATCCGCGCCCTCGTTCTCGATCGCGACGCCGATCTGGTCTGCGGCCCAGCGCCCGAACGCGACGGGGTCGTCGGCGTGGATCGGGGCGCGGTAGAGGTTGGTGTTCGCGACGTGGGACGTGCTGGGGACGAGCGGCTCGTACGGCGCCTTCAGGCCGGGCAGCCCAGTGATCGAGAGCGCGCCGTGCGTGGTGCCGTGGTAGGCGATCGAACGGCTGATGACCTTGTGCTTCGTCGGCCGGCCGGTGAGCTTGTAGTACTGCTTGGCGAGCTTCCACGCGCTCTCGACCGCTTCGCCGCCGCCGCTGGTGAAGAACACGCGGTTGAGGTCGCCCGGCGCGTACGCGGCGATGCGCTCGGCGAGCTCGATGGCGCTGGGGTGGGCGTACGACCAGAGCGGGAAGTACGCGAGCTCAGCCGCCTGCTTGGCGGCGGCCTGCGCGAGCTCGGCGCGGCCGTGCCCGACCTGGACGGTGAACAGGCCGGCGAGCCCGTCGAGGTAGCGCTTGCCGTTGCTGTCCCAGATGTACGGACCCTCGCCGCGGACGATCACGGGGATGTCGGCGTCCTGGTAGGGACCCATGCGGGTGAAGTGCATCCAGAGGTGATCGCGGGCGGACTGCTGCAGGTCTTCGTGGGACATGTCGGTCAGTGTGCCTCAGGTCGAGCGAGGGCGGCAAGGGAATCCGTGGCCTTCCGGCGCCGAGGGTCGCGATATCGGTCGCCTTCAGCGCTGCGGGCGACCGATTCCATACCCTGTCGGCTGTCAGTGCTGTGGACAGCCGCGGCGGCGCGGACGCGGATCATGCCATTCTGGACAAGTGAGCGAACTGCGCGGCCATCCGGACTCGCCCGACCCCAGTCCAGGCGCCGACCGCCCACGCCCAGAGTCCGCGGAGTTCAAGCAGCTCGAGTCCCTAGCCGAGCTACGCACCGGCGAGCGCAAGTCCTACGAGCCCTCAGACCACGCGCCCCCACCCCGCCGCGACCTGCCAACGGAGACGCAGACCTTCGAACGCCCCGGCCTGATGGCCATGGGCAACCGCATCAAACAAGCCATCACCGACCGCTTCGGCGGCGGCTCCGACGCCGAGAAGCTGGCCGAGGCCGACGATCCTCGCGAGGTCCACGAGATCCAGCGGCCGCCCTACACGAAGAACTACTACACAGACCTGCCCAACACGGTCTACGACCGCTATCTGGTCCGAGACGCGAAGAGTCCGATCCCACTCTTCGACGGTCCGGCATCCCGAGACGACGTGCGGCAAGGAACGGTCGGCGACTGCGGCGTCCTCGCCACCCTTGGCGCGGTCGCTGGGCATCGGCCGGAGCTGATCCGCGATGCGGTCAGCCAGGTGGGCGAGCGGACGTATGAGGTCACTCTTCATCGGGTCTCACCCGCGACACCCGGGGATCCAGTCGCACGACCGACGGGCGACACGGTCACGTATCGGGTCAACGACGAGTTGCCTGTTCGCCTCGATCGTTCCGGCGCGCCGCCCGCCGCCGCCAAGCCGGAGATCTGCGCGTGGCCCGCCCTGGTGGAGAAGGCGCTCGCCGGCCAGGACCAGACCTGGGGTCCGGTCCGTCAGATGCTGTGGAACCAGGACTGGGCGATGGGTGCCCGAGACGGTGTCGACAAGCAACGGCTAAAGGCCCACGAGGGACCGGCGCCCAACGACCCACCGACCGGCTACGACCGTCTCAACGTCGGGTCGACGTCCCTGATGCGGGCCGATCTGCTCACCGAGCTGACTGGTGAAGAGGCTGAGGTACGTCCGATCCCCAGCATTCACAACGGCGAGCAAGCATTGCTGGACGAGTTCCGCGACCAACTCGACGATGGAAAGCCCGTCCTCGTCGGCTCGAGGGGGGACAAGTCAAACGAGCCGATCCCCTTCGCCGGCCATGAGTTCGGGCATGTGTACGAGGTGACCGACGTCTCGGACGGCAAGATCAAGCTGAGGAATCCGTGGGGAGACGACTTCAGCCCGGACCCCATGGACGTCAAGACGTTCTGCGAGTATTTCCGCAACATCTACCCGGATGGCTCCCGCGGCGGTTTCTATACAACCCTCAAGTGAGAAGTGAGCAAGGATGAGCGAAGGTCTCCCGGCGAGTCTGATTCTGATGAAGCGGATGCTCGAGCGCGTCGACGAGGCGGGGATATCTGGCCATAGCTACGTTGACGAGCAGGGACGTTGGGTCCTGCAGCTGCAGATCTCTGACGGCGGTCGCGCTCAGCTCGTCAGTGTCTTCGAGGGAGACTCCGTCGAGTTCGCCGGAACAACGTGGACGGTGAGTGAGGTCCTCGAGCCCACGACAGTGGAACGAGGCAAAGTGGCGACTCTTACGCGGGTTGGATAGCTCGTCGGCGGCGGGTGAGTTCGGGGATGGCTACTAGGAGCAGGGCTATGAGGAACATGGCTGTGCCGATGACGTTTACCTGGGGTGGGATGCCTCGCTGGGCTGCTCCCCACACGAACATGGGGAACGTCACGGTCTGACCTGAGTTGAAGTTCGTGATGATGAAGTCGTCGAACGACAGTGAGAACGAGAGCATCGCCGCGGAGACGATGCCGGGCAACACCAACGGCAACGTGACCAAGCGGAACGTCTGCCACTCGTTCGCGTAGAGGTCCATCGCTGCCTGTTCCAGCCGCGAGTCCAGGCCTGCCAAGCGGGCCTTGACGGTCACCACCACGAACGACAGGCAGAACATCACGTGGGTGATGAAGATCGTCCAGAAGCCCAGGGACACCCCCGAGGCTACGAACAGGGTGAGCAAAGACGAGCCCAGGACGACTTCCGGTGTGGCCATCGGCAGGAAGATCAGCAGCGACGTCCCGGACCGCCCCCGGAAGCGATGCCGCACCAACGCGAAGGCCATCAAGGACCCCAGTCCGGTCGCCACCAGCGTCGCCAAGAAGCCGATCTGCAACGACGTCAAGACCGTCTGGCACATGTCCGGCGCCCCGCACGGGTGCAGCCAGTTGTCCAACGTGAACGCGTTGAACTCGTACGCCAACCGCGACGACGGCCGGTTGAACGAGAACAACACCACCACGAAGATCGGCAGGAACATATACAGCAACACCAGCAGCGCAAAGAGGAGCACCAGGTGCGAGCGAAGCCATCTCACAGCAGCTCCTCCGTCCCCGCCCGCCGCACATACAGCAACACCAGCACGAGAATCGACGCCATCAGCACGAACGACAGGGCCGGCGCGTGCGCGTAGTCTCGCACCTGCAACAGCAGCCCGTCGATCACGTTCCCGACCATGTACTGGTTCGGCGTCCCCAGCAACTGCGCATTGACATAGTCGCCCGTCGCCGGGATGAACGTCAGCAACGTCCCCGCCACCACGCCCGGCATCGACAGCGGCAGCGTCACTCGCCGGAACGTCGTCCACGCGCTCGCGTACAGGTCCGAAGCCGCCTCCAGCAACCGCCGGTCGATCTTCTCCAAGCTGGCATACAAAGGCAGCGTCATGAACGGCAGGAAGTTGTACGTCAAACCCGTCACCACAGCGAACGACGTCGCCAGCAGCCGCCCGTTCGACCCCAACAGACCGATGTCGCGCAGCACGGAGACGATGAAGCCGTTGTCCGACAGGATCGACTTCCACGCCAGCGTCCGCACCAGGAAGCTCGTGAAGAACGGTGCGATCACCAACACCAGCAGGATGTTCCGCCACCGCCCGGCCTTGAACGCGATCGCGTACGCCAACGGATACCCGAGCAGCAGCGCCAGCAACGTCGCCACCCCGCCGTACAGGAACGAGCGCAACAGGTGCGGCCCGTACTGCCCGAAAACGTCGCCATAGTTGGAGAAAGCGAACGCCACCCGATACCCGAGCTCCAACGACCCCGCCGGATCGTACAGCGAAGCCCCCGCCAGCTGCACCATCGGAACGACGAAGAACACCAGCAGCCACAAGGCCCCCGGCAACAGCAACAGGTACCCGATCCGCCGCCGCCCCCGCCGGGCCCCCTCCAAACCCGGCGGAGAGACCGGAGCAGAAGCAGTCAGCGGCCCTCCACCAGGCCGAGCGAGAGCGCTCACGACGAAACCCCCACAGCGGAAGCGGGCTCCTCCTCGCGTTCCACACCGGCCGACGAGTCCTGCGCCGCGTCGAGCAGGAACGAGTGCGCCGAAGCCCAGTGCAGGTCCACCAGAGTCCCACTCGTCAGTACGTCCCGAGCCCCCGTGTTCTGCTCGAAGACCACCAGTTCCTGCCCCCAGGGCATCGCGACGAAGTACTGCGTCGACACCCCCACGAAGCACACGTCCCGAACGATCCCGCCAGCAAGCAGGTTCGCACCGCTACGAGCCTCGGTCCCCGCCCGCGACAGGAAGACCTTCTCCGGCCGCACCCCGATCCACACCTCGTCCGACCGCGTATGCACCCGCGCGGCAGGCGCCGTCAGCCGCGACCCATGCGCGTCCACCGCCAGCAGATCCGACGTACGGCGCGTCACCCGAGCCCGCACGAGGTTGGACTGCCCGAGGAAGTTCGCCACGTACGTCGTCCGCGGGTTCTCGTAGAGCCCAGCCGGAGCACCGAGCTGGTCGATCACACCGCTGTTCATCACCGCGATCGTGTCGGCCATCGTCATGGCCTCTTCCTGGTCGTGCGTCACGTGCACGAACGTGATCCCGACCTCGGTCTGGATCCGCTTCAGCTCGATCTGCATCTGCCGCCGCAGCTTCAGATCCAACGCACCCAACGGCTCGTCGAGCAGCAACACCTGCGGCCGGTTGATCAACGCCCGCGCCAACGCCACCCGCTGCTGCTGGCCACCCGACAGCTGAGCAGGCCGCCGGCGGGCAAACGAACCGAGCTCCACCAGATCGAGCATCTCCGAGACCTTCGCGCGGACGTCCTTCACCCCACGACGCCGCAACCCGAAAGCCACGTTCTCGAAGATGTCCAGGTGCGGAAACAGCGCGTAGTTCTGGAAGACCGTGTTGACCGGCCGCTTGTACGGGCGCAGCCCGGTGATCGACGACGACCCGAGCCGAATCTCGCCCCGAGATGGCTCCTCCAACCCCGCGATCATCCGCAACGTCGTCGTCTTCCCGCACCCAGATGGCCCGAGCAGCGCGAAGAACGACCCCGCTGGCACTGTCAAGTCGAGGTTGTCAACGGCGGTGAAGCTGCCGAACGACTTCGTGACCCCGACCAGGTGAAGGTCATCGGCGGCAGCCTGCTCCGGATCAGCCATCGTCATGCTCCAATCACCTGCTGGAACTGGATCTCGAAGTTCCGCTCCTGGGTCTCGGTCAGATTCATCAGCCCGACCGCCTTCTTCAGCAAGGCGTCGTCCGGGAAGATCAGCGGGTTGTCGACGAGCTCGGGATCGATCTTCTCCATCGCCGCACGCGCGCCCTCGACGGGGCAGATGTAGTTGACCCACGCCGCGACCTCGGCCGCGACCTCCGGCTCGTAGTAGTAGTTCAGCAACAGCTCCGCGTTCGCCTTGTGCGAAGCCTTGTTCGGGATCATCGCGTTGTCGCTCCAGATCCCCAACCCCTCTTCGGGAACGACGAACTTGATGTCCGGGTTCTCGAACTGCAGCTGGATCACGTCGCCGGACCAGGCCATGCACGCGGCGACGTCGCCGTTCGCGAGATCCTGCGTGTAGTCGTTTCCGGTGAAACGCCGGATCTGCCCCGAGGCAACCGCTTTCTCCAGCTTCTCGATGCCCGTGGAGAAGTCGTCCTGCGAGACCTCGATCGGGTTCTTGCCCAACGACATCAGGACCATCTGCATCGAGTCCTGCATGCCGGCGAGCATCGTGACCCGGCCCTTCAGGTCCGGCCGGTTGAGCAGGTCGTCGAGCGTACGGATCTCCTTGGTGAGTTTCGCGTTGTACGCAAGGCCAGTCAGGCCGCTCTGCCAAGGAACACTGTACTTGCGATCGGGATCCCAGCCCGGAGCCTCGAGGCTGGGAATCAACTGCGCCTTGACGTTCGGCAGTTTGTCGTGGTCGAGCTCCTGCAGCCACCGATAGCGAACGACGCGCGCCGCCATCCAGTCGGTGAGCACGAAGAGGTCCCGCCCACACGGCCGGCAGGCGGCGAGCTGGTTGCGGATCTTGCTGAAGAACGGCGAGTTGTCGTTGACGTCCTCGGTGTACTTGACCTGGATCCCGGTCTCCTGCACGAACCGGTCCAGCGTCGGACGGCTCTTCTCGTCCTCGCTCACGTCGATGTACTGCGGCCAGTTGGAGAACACGACCTGCTTCTCCGTGCCGGACAGGTCGGTGCTCTCGCAGCTGCCCTCGGCGATCAGGCTGCCCTTGATCCCGCAACCGGACAAAGCGGCCAGCGCGGCGGCGGCGCCGGTCGTACGAAGTAGTCGCCTTCTGGAGAACCGTCGGCGGTCGGTCATCTCACCCTCCGACACTCAGCGCGACTGGCTCGCTCATGCTGAGCCCTCCTCCCTGCGTACGCCATGGATCCTGACAGAGAGTTTCGGCCTGGACAAGCGATTCCGTTGTCGCGATCATTCATTTCGACGAAATCCCTACGACATCCCGGGATGCAGCATGACGCGCCCTGAACGGCCCGAAACCGACGGAGTCCGGCGTCCCCGCCCGGATCGGCAACCCACGACCGTCCCGCTGGACGACGTGTCGAAGGGGATCATCGAACAGCTTCAGCAGGACGGGCGGCGGCCGTACGCGGCGATCGGCAAGGCCGTCGGGCTGTCCGAGGCCGCGGTACGGCAGCGCGTGCAGCGCCTGCTCGACCACGGCGTGATGCAGATCGTCGCGGTGACGGATCCGCTGCAGCTGGGCTTTCCACGGCAGGCGATGATCGGGATCCGCGTCGAGGGCGAGCTCGAGCCGGTGGCGGATCGCCTGGCGGACATGGAGGAAATCGAGTACGTCGTGATCACGGCGGGCTCGTTCGACATCCTGGCCGAGGTGCTGTGCGAGGGCGACGACCACCTGCTCGAGGTGTTGTCACACCAGATTCGCGCGATCCCCGGCGTACGCAGCACCGAGACGTTCGTCTATCTCAAGCTGCGGAAGCAGACGTACTCGTGGGGCGTCCGCTGGTAGCGAACGCCCCACAAGAGGTTCACCAGCCGCGCCGACCGTTCGTCCGCGACGGATCGGCCGAGGCCGGCTGGTCGGTGGGGCCAGCGTTGGTGGAGCCATTGGTGTGCCGGCCGTGCCGAAGGTTGCGGTCCGATTCGTCGGCTTCGTCGGTCACGTCCGGGTCCAGCTCGTCCGCTTCCCGGACCCGCTCAGCGGCCTTGGTCTGCGAGGACTGGGCGGCCGCGCGTTGCGACTCGGCCTGAGCCTGCGCCTGCCGCGCCTGGGCGGCCAGCTCGTCCGCGCGGGCACCCTGGTGCTCGGCGCGCTGGGCCAGTCGTTCGGCTTTCTCTCGTTCGGCCGCGGCGTTCTCACGGCGTTCCTGCTCTCGTCGTGCCTGGTTGCGCGTCGACGCCAGGACGACGAAGGCGACGATCAGCGCTGCCACCACGACGATCGCGATGATCAGCACGAGTGTGCTGGTATCCATGGGTTTCCTCCTATCAAGGAAGGCGAAACCCCCGTGTGGCCAGACCGCGGTCCCAGGGACTAGGGAGCCGGCGGCGCGCCGCGGTCGCGGTAGACCTCTTCCTCAGTGACGGTCGTCGGAGTGCCGTCCTCGTACGTCCGCTGCTGAGTCACGGTCCGCGCCCGGCGGCGCTTCGACCAGATGGTGAGGGTCAGGGCAAGGGTCGCGAGCCCGGCAAGGATCAGGACCCAGCCGACCACGTTGATGTTCAGCCAGCCAACGATGTCAGCTCGCACGCCGAACGCGAGGATCGCTCCGACCACGATCAAGAAGATGCTTCCACCGATGCTCATGCGACCGGCGTACCCGCGTCAGGCGCGGATACACACCTCAGCCGGTGAGAGCTCGCAACGAGCGAGGCTGCCGCCCGACGACGCGATCCAGCGCCTCGCTCGAGGCGGCGTCGGCGGGCAGGTAGACGACCAGCGTCTGGTCGTCCGCGTCCGGCAGAGCGAGGTGCTCGAACGACAACCGCAGCTCCCCCACGGCCGGGTGATCCAGCCGCAGCACGCCCGTACGTCGCGGCAGGGTCACCGCACCAGTCATCCGCGACGTGAAGGAAGCACCTGCCACGACCGTCAGCTCGTCGACCAGCAGCTCGGTGTGCTCGTCGCCGCACCCGGCCTGGGATCGCAGCAGAGCGGCCGCGTCGTCCGCGACCAACTCCCAGTCGGGGAAGGCCGAACGCGACTGCGGAGTCGCGAAGACGTACACCGGGAGGTTCACGTGCGAGCCGTCCAGTAGCCCCAACGGCGCGAAGAGGGCCCGAAATCCTTCGGTGTAGGCGAGAACGTCGCCCAGCCTGTTCTGCACGAACGCCGGCGACGGCTCCATCCGCTCCAGCAACGACCGAACGGTCGCGCGCACCGCCTGCCCCGGCGGCACCGGGCCCGGGCAGATCCCCGTTCCACCCGTGGCCTTGACGATCCGCATCAGCAACATCCGGTCGTCGGTCGACATCCGCAACGCGTCGGCCAGCGCCCCGAGCACCTGCGACGACGGATGCCGGTCGCGGCCCTGCTCGATGCGGGTGAGGTACTCCACGCTGATCCCCGCCAGCACGGCGAGCTCGGAGCGGCGCAGCCCAGGCGTACGCCGCCGCGGTCCGGTCGGCAGACCGACCTCCGCGGGCGTGATCGCCTCCCGGCGGGAGCGCAGGAACCCGCCGATCTCGCTCTCGTCCATGCCTGCCAGCTTACCCAGCCGCCCGATCCGGAGGGTGTCCCTGCGAAGGCCACTCTGAGCGCGGCCTCCCTGGTCAGCGCCGAAGCGAGCAGCGTGGACGACATGGATCTAGGACTCAACGAACGCACTGTCATCGTCACCGGCGCAGGCGGCGGCATCGGCCGCCGGCTCGCCCGGACGTTCGCCGCCGAGGGCGCCCACGTCGTGCTCGGCTACCGGAACAACAAGGACGAGGCCGAGCTGATCGCCAAGGAGATCGGCGAACGAGCCCTGCCCGTACGGTTCGACCTCGCCGACGAAGCGAGCACGCACGCCCTCGTCGACGCCACGCTCGAGTGGACCGGACGCGTCGACGTGCTGGTGAACAACGCCGTCAGCTGGGGCGCGGACCCGAGCACGTGGGAGCTCGGCTTCGAGAACGTGGACGACTGGCAGGACGCGCTCCGTACCAACATCGAAGGCACGATCGCGCTGACGAGGGCCGTGGCGCCGACCATGCGCCAGCAGCGCTGGGGCCGGCTGCTGCATGTGTCAACCTCGTTGGTGACCGACGGCTCGGCGGGCGCGGAGTACTACGTCGCCGCGAAGGCCGCCCTGCACGGGTTCAGCCGTTCGGTGGCGTTCGCCCTCGGCAAGGACGGCGACATCCTGTCGAACGTCGTGATGCCAGGGCTCACGTTGACCGACACGAACGGGTTCATCACCGACTCGTTCGGCAAGGAGTACGCCGCGCGCTCCCCCATCGCCCGGCTGCTCACGGCCGACGAGGTCGCGCGGTCGATCGTCTACCTCGCCTCGGCCGCGAACACCGGCATCAACGGGCAGGTCATCAGCGTCAACGGCGGTTAGGAGAGGTCACGCCCTCGTACTCCAGGTGCAGCATCATCCCCTGGTCCGCGTGCGGAAGGTTGTGGCAGTGGTTCATCCAGAGCCCGGGGTTCGTCGCACGGAACGCGACCTGCCACACCTCCCCCGGACGTACCTCGAACGTGTCGAGCAGCAAGGGACTTCCGGTCGGCACCCGACCGTTCCCGGAGATGATCTGCACCGTGTGTCCGTGCAGGTGCCAAGGATGGTTGTCCAAACCCCGGTTGACGATCGTCATCAACACGAGGTCGCCTTCCTTGACCTGTTGCACCGGCACGTCGGGGTACGCGCGGCCGTCCACGGTGTAGGCGTACTTCGGCAGCCCGCCGGCGACCGCGAGCGTGCGGTCGACCACGAGCGTGAACCGGCGGTCGAACGGGCTCGACCCGTCGATCCCCGTCGAGCGAGGCTTGCCGTACGACAGCAGGTCGAGCTGCTTCCAGCCGGCCGTTTCGTCAACGCCCACGTACGATGCGGACCCGGAGCCCTCCGGTGAGAACGTCCGCCCCAGAGTGGTCAGCCCGTCGACGTACAGTGCCACACCGCGCGACGGCATCGTGAACGTCACGTCGTTCCGCCCGCCGGCCGCGATCACCAATGACTGCTCGGAGATCTCGCCCGGCTCGTTGAGGTCCCGGCCGTCCACCGCGGCGACCCGGAACGGCGTTCCCGCCAAGGCGAAACGGTGCGGTGTGCTGTCGGTGTTGATCAGCCGGACCCGCACCGGCGTCCCCGGCCGGAAGCGGTGGTCGAGGACCTCGTCCGACGAGCCCAGCACCATCGCGCCGGAGAACGTGTGCACCGGAAGGACGACCTCGGCGCCCGCGGGCTTCGGGCCCTTCGGCGACACGATCAGCGTTCCGTACAAGCCCATGCGCACGCCCGTGTCGGAGACCTGGTGCGTGTGGTACCAGTACGTCCCGACCTGCGTGGCCCGGAAGCGATAGACGAACTCCCCGCCCGGCATGACCGCGTCCTGCGTGACACCGGGCGCGCCGTCCTCGCGGTTGGGCACGTCGTAGCCGTGCCAGTGCAGCGTCACGCCGCGGTCGATGTCGGCGTTGCGCAGCTTGACCTCGATCAGATCGCCTTCTGTGGCGGTGAGTTCAGGCCCCGGCAGCTTGCCGTTGTACAGCCAGGCGTCGAGCTTCTGGCCGGACGGCAACGTCGCGGTGGACTTGCGCGCGGTCAGCTCGTACCGCCGTACCGGCACGCCCGGCGGAACGGCTGCCGGCCCGGCGAGGTCCGCGACCGAACGCGTCTCGCCGCCGGCGCTGTGCGCGTGCCCGCCGCCGGTGTCGATCGCCGCCACCGGGAGGAAGCCGGTCGCGATCCCCGCGACGCCGACCGCCGCCGCACCGCCGACGATCGCCAGCCGCGAGCGGGACCGGCCGGGAACGAGCATCCGCCAGGTCACCAAGGCCGCCACCCCGACCAGCGCGGTCGCCACCAGCGCGACCGAGATCCGGAGCGGATAGCCGAACAGGAACGTCACGACCAGCGCCGCCGCGGCGGCGTAGCCAGCGGTCAGAAGCACCAGCGGAACGACCGGCGACTCCTGCCCCCGCAGCAACGGCCGGAACGCCACAATCCAAGCCAGCAAGGCGAACAGCACCGCGAGCGGGAGCCCGAACAACACCTTCTCCTGCACGAACCACCAGCCGTTGCCGGCCAGCGCGACCGTCGTTCCCACCCGAGCGAGCGTGCAGATCGACGCTCCGACGAACACCAGCAGCGCGATCCGCGGCCGCCGTACGGCCGCCGTCACACCCGCGCCGATCCACGCCGCCGCCGCGACCACTGCCAGCAGCAGGTCGACGATCAGCAGCGCGCCGGCGGTCACGACGTTGCCGGCGCGACGGCCCCGGTCTCGGCGGTTCCGGAGGCCAGCTTGCGTCCCTCGCTGAACAACGCTCCGGCCACGCCGCCGATCGCGAGCCCGTTCAGGGCGTGCAGGCCGAAGATGATCAGGCTGGCGGTGTTCGTCGTGCCGGTGTCGCCGGCGACGGCCCGCGCGATCGCGGCGATCACGATCTGCAGGATCACCAGGCCGAGCGGCAGCAGCGAGAGCCCGATCAGCCGGCCGCCGCCCTTGCTCAGCGCGGCGAAGACCGCCATCAGGATCGACAGCACCGGGATCACCATCATCCCGATGATGCGGTGGATGTCGTAGGTGTGATCGGTCCGCGGCTTGGCGAAGGATCCGTAGCCCGCGAAGAAGAACTGCGCCACGGCTGCGGCGAGGAGTAGTACGGCGAGTCCAAAGAAGACCCTGCGCATGGTGCGTTCCTTCCAGGTCGGATGACGGCCACGACGATAGTGGCTGCCCGACCCGGAAGGAGTCATCGCACGCCGGGAGACGCCGAACGTACTCCCCAGGGAGTACTACAGCTGGTAGTTGTTACTCCACGCAGCTCCCCAACCCTCGCCGAGCGCTGCGAGCTCGGCGTCGGAGCGGCCGTACGTGCTGAGGATCGCCATCGCCGCGGACTTCGCCGGGTTGTACGCGACGACGAGCAGCCCGTCGCCCCAGCCCTCGACGGTGAGTCCGAGCTGGTGCTCGGTCCGGAACCACACCTCGCCGCCGATCGCCTTGCCGGCGAGCTCGGCGTCGTACCGCTTGCCGACCTCGTTCTCCGCGACGCCGGTCAGGCCGAGCGCCTCGAGCGGCTCCTGGCCGGTACTGGTGAAGAACAGCGTGCGGCGTTCGTCGCCGTCGTGACGCTCGAGCAGGAACCTGAGCTGCTGCGCGAACGACGTCCAGCCCTGGGTGATGTCGTCGTAGTACTCGTCCCACTCGCCACCGGTCTTGGCGCCGCGGGTGATCCGGAGCCGGGAGCCGCCCGGAACCTCCTCGATCGTGAACGTGTCGCCGCTGCCGAGCGCGAGCCGGCGGGCGACCGGGTCCTCGGTCAGTTCGGAGAAGAAGATCGTGTCGATCTCGGCGTCGAGGCCGCCGTTCTCCGGGTAGTCCCAGCCGTGCCAGCGGCGCAGCTGGTCCTTGTCCCGGAGCGCGTGCCAGACGGCGTCGGCGGGGGCGGCGATCGTCACCTCGATGACAGGGCGGTCGGTGTCTCCCATGCTCATTCTCCTGCGGGTCTCGGTGTGGGCCTTGGTGTCGGATGGCCGCCGACGACGAGGCGGTACGGGCGTCCGGTCGGGGCGTCGAAGGCCTCGACCGTGCGGCGGATCGCCTCGGCGAGGGCGTCGGTGAAGCGGTGCACGTCGCCCGGCTCGGCGAAGCGCACCTCGGTCTCGATCGTGAACGTGAGCAGGCGGGTCCCGGCCTCGGCCGCGCTGGCCTGCATGCGCGCGACGTCGGTCACGGTGTCGGCGGCGACCTCGACGAGATGGTCGGCGGCGTACTGGTCCTGGATCTTGGCGAACGAGCGCTCAGTGCCCATCACACCGGGATCGACGACGAACGCGTTGGCCTTGGCGCGGAGGATGCGTTCGATGCAGCCACGTCGTCGCCTTTCCTCAACCAACTCGAGCAGATCTGCCTTCTCGAGCGCGCGCAAGTGGTAGTTGACACGTTGCCTCGGCAGGTCCAGCTCGAGGGCGAGCTGCGACGCCGAGGCGGGCTCGCGGAGCCGCGCGAGCAGCTGGCGGCGGATCGGTGTCAGCGCCGTCCGGACGCGTTCGGGGTCCTCGATCACGGTGAGGTCGGCGGCTGGCATGACCCCATGATGCGATTCGACAGTTTCATTTGTCAAATGGCGTAGGCCTTGACAGGCATATACGTTCGTCGGCATATTCGGCGATGTGCTAGCTGACCCGTTCACCGTGCTCGCCGAGCCGACTCGGCGCCGCATCCTCGACGAGCTCCGTACGTCGAGCCACAGCGTCAACGAGCTCGTCGAGGTGCTGAACGTCAGCCAACCGACGATGTCCAAGCATCTGAAGGTGCTGCGCGACGCCGGCTTCGTGTCGGTCCGGACCGCGGCACAGCAACGCATCTATCGAATCGAGGTGCGACCGCTCGTGGAGCTCGACGCCTGGCTGCAGCCCTATCGCGAGCTGTGGGACCAGCACCTGGACGCCCTCGAACGACACCTCGACAACCAGGAGGAGGACTAGATGAGCTTCAATCCAGGGCCGTTGGCCTCGGTCGGATACCGCCCGAACGCAGACCGGTGGACGCTGGTCTTCACCCGCGACCTCCGGCACGCGCCGGCGAAGGTGTGGGGGTCGCTGACCGAGCCCGAGCAGCTGCGCGCCTGGGCCCCGTTCACCGCCGACCGCAACCTCGGCAGCGTGGGCAAGGCGACGTTGACGATGGTCGACGGCTCCGACGAGTCGCTGGCGGGCGAGGTGACGATCGCGAATCCCCCGTCCCTGTTGGAGTACGAGTGGGGCGGCGACGTGCTGCGCTGGTCGGTCGAGCCGACCGCTGGCGGCAGCCGGCTGACGCTCGAGCACACCGTGAAGGAACGCGAGTCGGTCCCGCAGCTGGCCGCCGGCTGGCACCTGTGCCTGCTCGTCGCCGATTCGTTGCTGGACGGTCAGCCGATCGGCCCGATCCGCGGCCACGAGGCGATGAACTACGGCTGGGCGGAGCTGAACGAGGCGTACGCGAAGAAGCTCGACCTTCCGGTCAGCACCAGCCACGCGGACAAGGCCGCGGAGAACTGACCTTTGTCGGTGGCCTTCCCTACGCTGTCCGCACGTGCATGGGACCGCGTGAAAGGGGAGGCCATGGCGAAGTTCACCGGGTCGGACGACCTGCAGGGCGCGGAGTTCCGCGGCGTCAACCTCAGTGGCGCCCGGTTCGTCGCGTGTGACCTGTCCGGAGCCGTCGTGCGCGGCGTCGACGTGACCGGGGCGGAGATCGACGCGCCGTGGCTCGCCGACGGCGGTGCCAGCTTCTTCGTCAACGGCATCGACGTGGTCCCGTACGTCGAGGCCGAGCTCGACCGCCGCTTCCCCGGCCGCGGCGACAAGTTCGCCAGGGAGCCGGAGAAGCTACGCGAGGCGTTCGCCGCGCTGCATCGCACCTGGGCTGGCACCCTCGAGCGGGTCGCGGCGATGCCTCCCGGCACGGTCGACGTGTCGGTGGCCGACGAGTGGACGTTCACGCAGACGCTGCGGCACCTGATCCTGGCGACGGACATGTGGTTCGGCCGGGGCGTGCTGGAGAAGGAGCAGCCGTTCCATCCGCTCGGGCTCATCGACCGGGGTTCTCGCGAGGGCTTCGACTTCTCGGTCTTCCGGACCGACGAGCCGACGTACGCCGAGGTGGTGGAGGCGCGAGCGGGTCGGGTCGCGATGGTGCGCGATTTCCTCGCCACCGCCACCGTCGACGTGCTGGCCGAGACCCGCAAGAATCCGCACAACCCCGAGCATGCGGAGACCACGCTGTCCTGCGTGCACGTGATCCTCGAGGAGGAGTGGGAGCACCACCGCTACGCCGTGCGGGACCTGGACGCGATCGAGGCGCGCGGCTAGGACCGCCGCCTTGGCTGTCATGGGGGTGGTGTCCGGAACGATGGGGTCCGTGCCCCTTCCTGGACAACAGAGCCCAGAAGCCCTCGTCGCCGGTTCGCCGGTCGCGGTGGCCGTCGTGCCCGGGGTGGGCATCGGGCTGGCGTTCGGTGGGCAGCGGTGGTCGTTGGCGGGCGATCCGGCGTCGCTCGTCCGGCAGCTGACGGAGAGGCACCGGCCGCGCTGGGTCTGGTGGGACGCCGCGACGACGGCGCGGGAGCTGGTGGACGTACGGCTGGCGAGCTGTTGGGACCTCGCCGCCGTGCACCGGCTGCTGTACGGAGGGCACCGCGCCGATCCGGCCGCGGTGTGGGCGGCAGCCCACGAACTGGCCGAGCCGGAGCCACGGCGGCGTGGTGAGCCGACCTTGTTCGACGAGCCGACGCCGCCTCCGGACTCCCCTGTTCTGCCCGATGGACAGCTGCATCCGGAGTGGTGCGATCAGGAGTTCGAGTCGCCGGATCACGCGGCCCAGTGGGCTTCGCTCGCGCTGGAGGTGCACGAGAGCCAGCGGCGGATCCTCGCGCGGCTTGGCGATCCGCGGCCGGTGCCGCGTTCGCCCAAGCTCTGCCTGCTGACGGCGTACGCGGAGTCGGCGGCGGCGTTGATCGCCGTCGAGCTCGAGCACGACGGGCTCCCGCTCGACCGTGCGGCGGCCGAGGAGTGCATCGCGGGCTACGTCGGGCCGCGCCCCGCGGACGCCGCGGAGGAGACCGCGCTGCGAGTACGGCGCGACCAGGAGGTACTCGCCCATTGGCGCGAGGGGACGACCGCCGACCTGCGCAACCCCGCACAGGTCAACGAGCTGCTCGCCAAGATCGGCATCGTCGTCCCGGACACGCGGTCCTGGCGGCTGGAACCGTTCCGCGCCACCCACGCCGGCGTGGCCGCGCTGCTGGACTGGCGCAAGGCGGAGCGGGTGCTCACGACGTACGGGTACCGCTGGCTGGACCGGCACGTCGGGGCGGACGGCCGGCTGCGCGGCGGTTGGGGCGCGGCGGACGGCGGCGCGGGGCGGATGACCGCGCAGGCGGGGCTGCACAACCTGCCCTCGTCGCATCGCGTCGCGGTACGCGCGGAGCCGGGGCATGTGCTCGTCCGCGCGGACCTGGGGCAGATCGAGCCGCGCGTGCTGGCGGCGGTGTCGGGTGATGCGGGGCTGACCGCGGCGACACAGTCGGACGACCTCTACGCACCGGTGGCCGCGCAGATCGGAACGGACCGTCCGACGGCCAAGGTCGCGGTGCTCGCGGCGATGTACGGGCAGACGTCGGGCTCGGCCGGCGCGGCGCTGAAGCGAATGGAACGCGCGTACCCGCACGCGCTCGCCTACCTGCGCGCCGCCGAGGAGGCGGGCCGCGCGGGGCGGGACATCCGTACGTACGGCGGCCGGCGGATCCGGCTCGGGTCGGGGGCGGTCGATCCCGCATCGGTGTCGCCGCTGCGGGTGGACGCGGAGCTGCTCGCCGCGGGCGCGGTGCAGGGCCTGGTGACGGGGGCGGGGCGCTTCGCCCGTAACGCGGTGATCCAAGGCGCGGCGGCAGAGCTGTTCAAGGCCTGGGCCGCCAGCGTGCGCGCGGCCCTGGTGCCGCTAGGCGGGCGGATCGTGCTGTGCCTGCACGACGAGCTGCTCGTCCACGTCCCCGCTGTCCACGCCGAGACCGCGGCTGCGGTCGTGACCGGCTCGCTCGCGACGACCACCGCCTGGTGGGCCGCCGGCAGCGGCGTCCACTTCGTCGCCGACGTGTCCGTGGTGGACCGGTGGTCGGATGCCAAGTAACTAGAGACGGTCGTCGATCCAGCTCACCGCGGCGGCTCCGATCGAGGGCCAGTCCGACGGGAGGCCAGGCGTGTCGCGCAACCACGCGGCCAGCGACCTCGCCGACGCGCGCATCGCCGGAACGAGCTCGGCGCGCTCCCGTTCGGTGAGCCGGTAGCCGTCGACGAGGTCCGCCATCGCGGCTCGGAAAGACTGCTCCCGCTCGTCCGGCCTGGCGACCACCCAGAGCACCTGGTCGACCAGGTAACGGGCGACGTCATGGACGCGCGGCGCGTAGCAGAGGTTGGCGAAGTCGACGAAACCCGTCACCGCGCCGTCGGACACCAACACGTTGCCGCCGTGGAAGTCACCGTGAACCAGCTGGAGCGGCAGCTGGCCGTGCGGCATCGAGTAGGTCTCGATGCGGGCGGGGAAGTCGGCGAGAGCGCCGTGCAGTTGAGCGAGAGCGCGGCCGATCGCACCGGCGTCACCGATGGTCGGCGCAGCACCCGGGAGTGCGGGCGCAAGCGTGTACGCGCCATCCCCCACCAGCCGCCCGTCATCGGTAGGCACCGGCACCGCGACGGGCACCTCGCGCTCGGCCAGGTGCCTCAGCACGCGCTGCTCCTGGTCGAGCCGGTCGAGCGACTCGTGCCGCTTCAGCACGTAGGACCGACCGCCCGACGTCACCCGCCAGACGGCACCCAGTGCAGAGTGCAGCTCGGTCACCGTGGGCGAAGGAACGACCCGACTCCAGTGGCGAACGACGGCCAAGATCACGGGTACCACGCTAGTCATCGACACGTTTAGGCTAGCCTCACTTAACATGCGTAGACGTACCGTCGTGGCGGGAATCGCCGCGCTCACGTTGGCCGCCGCGGGTTGTGGCAGTGGCGGCGGAGGCCAGGCCAGCATCGACGACAAGCCCACCGCCACGACGGACAGCGCGGGCGGGGGTGGCGGGTTCCCGGTCACGATCGAGCACGCCAAGGGCAAGACCACGATCGAGGCCAAGCCGGAACGGGTCGTCACCGTCGGCTACACCGACCAGGAGCCCTTGCTCGCGCTCGGCATCAAGCCCGTCGGCGTCATGGACTGGTTCGGCGAACGCCCGTACGGCGACTGGCCGTGGGAGAAGCCGCTCTGGGGCGGCACTCAGCCCGACATCATCGGAGGCGGCGGCGAGAAGCCCAGCCTGGAGAAGATCGCCGCGCTCGACCCGGACCTGATCATCGGCCTGTACTCCGGCGGCGACGACGTCGACAAGACGTTCTACGACAAGCTCACCGCGATCGCGCCGACCGTGCTGAACGACGCCAAGTACGCCGACTACACCACGCCCTGGCAGGAGATGACGCTCGTCGCGGGCAAGGCGACCGGCCAGGAGGACAAGGCGAAGCAGCTCATCAAGGACATCGAGGACAGGTTCGCCAAGGTCCGCCAGGAGCACCCCGAGTTCGCCGAGCAGACCGCGGCCGTCGTCGACGCGGGGAACTCGCCGAAGTCGTACTACCCGTTCGCCAGCACTGACCCACGCGGCCAGTTCATGACCAACCTCGGGTTCAAGCCGTCGACCGAGCTCGACGCGAAGATCGGCAAGCAGTTCGGCATCGAGCTGAGCCCCGAGCAGCTCCAACTGCTCGAGGTCGACCGCCTCGTGCTGCTGATCAACCCCAAGCAGGCCGAAGCCCTGAAGAAGAACCAGCTCTTCCAGCAGCTGAAGGTCGCCAAGGAAGGCCGCGTGATCTACCTGCCGTACGACGAACAGGACAAGGTCGGCGCCTCGCTCGCGTTCAACTCCGTCCTGAGCATCCCATACGGCATCGACAAGCTGGTCCCGCTGCTCACGGCCAAGACGGGCTAGCCGGGTGCCGCGGTGCTTTCCTCCCCGGCCTGCTACCGAACTGGACATAAACGGCAGCCATTGGACGGGGAGGAAGGCACCGCGTTCAAAGCACCCGGCTCGGAGCGCGGAGCGCGACCATGGGACTAGCAATGCCCGGCTAACCTCGACGACATGAGCTTGCCGATCCTCCTGACCGTCGACGACGACCCGTCGGTCTCCCGTACCGTCGCCAGGGATCTGCGGCGCCAGTACGGGGAGCACTACCGCATCATGCG
Organism: Tenggerimyces flavus; assembly: GCF_016907715.1. Lineage (NCBI taxonomy): Bacteria > Bacillati > Actinomycetota > Actinomycetes > Propionibacteriales > Nocardioidaceae > Tenggerimyces > Tenggerimyces flavus. The sequence goes on from NZ_JAFBCM010000001.1 coordinate 34,492, forward strand.
CGCCGACTCCGGGATGGACGCCCTGGAAGCGCTGCGCGAGGTGAAGCTGCGCGGCGGCACCGTCGCCGCGATCCTCGCCGACTACCGGATGCCGCAGATGGACGGCATCCAGTTCCTCGAGCAGGCGATGGACCTGTTCCCGCACGCCCGCCGCGCGCTGCTCACCGCGTACGCCGACACCGAGGCCGCGATCCAGGCGATCAACGTCGTCGACGTCGACCACTACCTGCTCAAGCCGTGGGACCCGCCGGAGGAGAAGCTCTACCCGGTCGTCGACGCGCTCGTCGAGACCTGGAAGGCGGTCGGCGAGCAGGAGGTCGCGGAGACCAAGATCGTCGGCCACCGCTGGTCGGCGCGGTCGTACGAGGTCCGCGAGTTCCTCGCCCGCAACTCCGTTCCGTACCGCTGGTACTCCGCTGACGAGCCCGAGGGCGCCCGGCTGCTCGAGGCCGCCGGCGCGACGCCCGAGGACGTGCCCGTCGTGATCACGCCGGACGGCGAGGCGCTGCGCAGCCCGTCCGGCCCGGAGGTCGCGGCCGCGGTCGGCCTGAACACCACGCCGGCCGAGGACTTCTACGACCTGATCGTCATCGGCGGCGGGCCCGCCGGCCTCGGCGCGGCCGTCTACGGAGCGAGCGAGGGCCTGCGTACGGTGATCGTCGAACGCGACGCCACCGGCGGGCAGGCCGGGCAGAGCTCGCGGATCGAGAACTACCTCGGCTTCCCCGACGGCGTCTCCGGCACCCAGCTGACCGACCGGGCCCGCCGGCAGGCACAACGGTTCGGCGCGGAGGTCCTCACCGCCCGCGACGTGATGGGGCTGGAGGCCCGCGGGTCGAGCCGGGTCGTGAAGTTCGGCGACGGCACGGAGATCGCCGCGCACTCCGTCGTCCTCGCGACCGGCGTCTCGTACCGAGCCCTCGCCGCGGGCGGTTCGGAGGACTTGACCGGGCGCGGCATCTACTACGGCGCGGCCTCGACCGAGGCGCCGAACTGCTCCGGGCAGGACGCGTACGTCGTCGGCGGCGCCAACTCGGCCGGCCAGGCGGCGGTCTACCTGTCCCGTTTCGCCAAGTCCGTCACGCTGTTGGTCCGCGGCGAGTCGCTCGAACGGTCGATGTCGCACTACCTGATCGAGCAGCTGCGCGGGATCGACAACGTGAACGTACGACTCCGTACGACCGTCGAGGAGACGCACGGCGAGGAGCACCTGGAGCGCCTCACGATCTGCGAGGGCGACGGGTTCACCGAGGCCGTGGCGACCAACCACCTGTTCGTGTTCATCGGCGCCGCGCCGCGGACGGAGTGGCTGGACGGGACGATCTCCCGCGACCAGAACGGCTTCGTGCTCACCGGTCCCGACCTGCTGGTCGACGGCCGGCGGCCGCGGGCCTGGCGGCCAGACCGCGACCCGTACTACCTGGAGTCGTCGATTCCGGGCGTCTTCGTCGCCGGCGACGTACGCTCACAGTCGGTGAAACGAGTGGCCTCGGCCGTCGGCGAAGGCGCCATGGCGGTCACTCTCGTCCACCGGTACCTGGAGGACCGATGAGCGCGGAGATGCCGACCCGCGAAGACCTGCGCACCCTCTTCCTGTTCGAGAGCCTCGACGAGGAGCAGCTCGACTGGATCATGGAGCACGCCGAGGTCAAGGAGTACGACGAGGGCGACACGGTCGCGTCCGAGGGCAAGACCGGCGACTGGTTCTACGTCCTGCTGAGCGGCACGTTGCGGATGTGCCGCAAGGTCCGCGGCGAAGAGGTCGAGGTCAACCGCACCGACCAGCGCGGCGTCTACTTCGGGACCACGCAGATCTTCCTCGACGAGGAGGTGCACCGGATCGGCGCGAGCGTGTACGCGCTGACGCCGATGACCGTTCTCGCGCTGCCGGACGCCGAGTTCTCCCATCAGTTCCGCGAGTGGTTCCCGCTGGCGACGCACCTGCTGCAGGGCATGTGGCTGAGCGTGCGCAACAACGACGCCACGGTGGGACAGCGCGAACGCCTGCTCGCGCTCGGCTCGCTGTCGGCCGGCCTGACGCACGAGCTCAACAACCCCGCCGCCGCGGCCGTACGCGCGACCGCGCAGCTGCGCGAACGCGTCGCCGGCATGCGGCAGAAGCTCGCGATGCTGGCCAAGCACGACATCAACCCGGACCTGCTCGAGCAGCTGATCGAGATCCAGGAACGCCTCGTCAAGAAGGTCGCGTCCGCGCCGAAGCTCACTGCCATGCAGGAGTCCGAGCGCGAGGACGAGATGTCGGACTGGATGGACGACCACGACGTGCAGAACGGCTTCAACCTCGCGCCGACGTTCGTCGAGGCTGGCCTGACGGCCGACGATCTCGCGGACGTACACGAGTCCGTCGGCGACGACTTCCTCGACGGCGCGCTGCGGTGGATCGCGTACGCGGTCGAGACCGAGTCGCTGATGGGCGAGATCGAGGACAGCACGACGCGGATCTCGACGTTGATCGGAGCGGCCAAGCAGTACTCGCAGATGGACCGCGCTCCGCATCAGGTGATCGACGTGCACGACGGACTCAAGGCCACCTTGGTCATGCTGGGTGGGAAGTTCGGCTCGGGCATCCAGGTCGTGAAGGAGTTCGATCGTTCGCTGCCGCAAATCCCCGCGTACGCCGGCGAGCTCAACCAGGTGTGGACCAACCTCATCGACAACGCGGTCCAGGCGATGGACGGCCAAGGCACGTTGACGATTCGTACGCGCATGTCGGAGGACGACCGCGTCGTCGTGGAGATCTGCGATACCGGCAAGGGCATTCCGCCGGAGAACAAGCAGCGCATCTTCGAGCCGTTCTTCACCACGAAGCCGGTCGGCGAGGGGACGGGCCTCGGGCTGGACATCTCGTACCGCATCGTCGTCAGCCGCCACGGCGGCGACATGCGGGTGGAGTCCGAGCCCGGCGACACCCGCTTCCAGGTGTTGCTGCCTCTGCACGAGCAGCCGCAGGCGGAGGGATAGGGTCGCTGTCGCTGTCGAAATCCGTCGCCCGGCTCCGACGTCTCTGTCGAGAGGCATCGAGACGGTGTCGGACATCGAGGGAGTGACGACGTGAAGTATCTGCTGCTGATCTACGCGAACCCGACCACCTGGGCGCACCCGATCTACCTGTACAACCAGGACGGGCTGACGCCGGAGAAGCGTTCCGCCCTGCTGGCGCAGGGGAACGGGCTGCTGGAGGAGATCCGCGAGTCGGGCGAGCTGTTGACGGCGGGGCCGCTGGCCGATCCGTCGACGACGAAGACGACGCGGCTGGTGGACGACGAGCTGCGGACGATGGACGGGCCGTACGCTGAGGCGAAGGAGCAGCTGGCCGGGTACTTCGTACTCGAGACCGAGACGGAGGAGCGGGCGATGGAGATCGCGCAGCGGTTCCCGGACGCTCGGTACGGTGCCGTCGAGCTGCGGCCGATCATGGACCTGTCCGGCCAGGAGATGTGAGCTTGGGCGAGCCCCCTGCCATCGAGGACCTGCTGCGCCCACTGGCGCCGCAGGTCCTCGGCGCGTTGATCCGGCGGTACGGGCATTTCGACGCGTGTGAGGACGCCGTTCAGGAAGCCCTGCTGGCGGCTTCGCAGCAATGGCCCTCGGAGGGGGTGCCGTCGAACCCGCGCGGGTGGCTGGTGACGGTGGCGTCGCGGCGGTTGACGGACCTGTTGCGGAGCGACTCGGCGCGGCGGCGGCGCGAGGAGACGATGGCGTCGCTGACTCCGGCGGACGAGTTCGTGGAGTCGGGGCCGGACGGATCGTCGTCGTTCGAGGACGACACGTTGACGTTGCTGTTCCTGTGTTGCCATCCGGCGTTGTCGCCGGCGTCCCAGGTGGCGTTGACGTTGCGGGCGGTGGGCGGTCTGACGACCGTGCAGATCGCGCGGGCTTTCCTCGTACCGGACTCGACGATGGGGCAGCGGATCTCGCGGGCCAAGCAGGCGATCAAGGCTGCTGGGTCTTCGTTCGAGCTGCCGCCGGCTGCCGAGCGGGCGGAGCGGCTGGCGGTGGTGTTGCACGTTCTGTACCTGATCTTCAACGAGGGTTACACGACGACCTCGGGGCCGTCGTTGTCGCGGACCGACCTGACGGCGGAGGCGATCCGGCTGACGCGGGCGGTGCACCGGCTGTTGCCTGCTGACGGTGAGGTCGCCGGGTTGTTGGCGTTGATGCTGCTGACGGATGCCCGCCGGCTGGCGCGTGCCACGGCTGACGGCGAGCTGGTGCCGCTGGCGGAGCAGGACCGGTCCCTGTGGAACGGCGCGTTCATCGCCGAGGGCGTCGCTCTGGTGTCGGAGACCCTGGCGCGTGCGCCGCTGGGGCCGTACCAACTGCAGGCCGCGATCGCGGCGCTGCACGACGAGGCCGCGTCGGCGGAGTCGACGGACTGGCCGCAGATCCTGGCGTTGTACGAGTTGCTGTCCAAGCTCTCGGCGAACCCCGTCGTGACCCTCAACCACGCCGTCGCGTTGGCGATGGTGGAGGGCCCGCGAGCGGGGCTGGACCTGCTCGCGCCCCTTGACTCCGACGACCGCCTGTCCAGCCACCACCGCTTGCATGCGGTGCGCGCGCACCTGCTGGAGATGGCGGGAGACCTCGCGGGAGCCCGGGCGTCGTACCAACGCGCGGCGTCCCAGACGACCAGCGCACCCGAGCAGCACTACCTCACCCAACGCGCCGCCGCCCTCCCCTCGGAGTAGCCCCACCTCGGCGACGAGGTTGACATCCTCGGCTCGGCCGTAATACTTAGTCATATGCCTAAGCATTCGGACGAGACCGACGGTGAGCTCGACCGGATGTTTCGCGCACTGGCCGACGGCACCCGCCGGGCGATGGTCGCCCGGCTGGTCCACGGGCCGGCGTCGGTGAGCCAGCTCGCCGAACCGTTCGGCATGGCGCTGCCCACCGTCGTCCAGCACCTCCGGGTGCTCGAGGAGGCGCGGATCGTCTCGTCGGAGAAGGTCGGCCGGGTACGCACGTACCAACTCGTGCCCGACGCGCTGGTCCCAGCCAACGCCTGGATCGTGGCCCACCGCCGCCCGCGGGAAAGCCAGCTCGACCGCCTGGGCGACTACCTCACCCACCGTCAACCGACACAGGAGGACTGACATGACCGACCGCGCCCAGACCCACGCCACGTTCGTGCTCGAGCGCGAGTACCCGGTTCCGGTCGACCGCGTGTGGGCCGCGTTCGCGGACCCCGAGGTCAAGCGCAAGTGGTTCGGCAGCGACGCCTTCGACTGCGTCGAGCGCAGCGACGACTTCCGGGTCGGCGGCGTGGTGATCGACGACGGGCGTCACGGGAACGGCGGCCCGCTGTCCCGGTACCACGCCACGTACACCGACATCACGCCGAACGAGCGGATCGTCTACACGTACGACATGTGGCTCGACGGGGCGCACGCCTCGACGTCGATCGCCACGATCGTGCTCGCACCGACTGACGACGGCGCCCCGGGGACTCGGCTCACGTTCACCGAGCAGGGCGTCCACCTCGACGGCGTCCACGGTCCCGGGCCGGATGCCGCGGCAGGTCGCGAGGCCGGCATCGCCGGCCAACTCGACGCGATCGGGAAGCTGCTCGCGAACGGGTAGGCGCAGGCCCGCCACCCCTCGCGTCACGTCCGTCAACCTCACCTTGACACCTCCGTCCGTTACCCGTCTGACCTGCTAAAATCGACCAAGGCCGTTCGTACGCCCGGCCCGCACAGGGCGGGCCCTTCCCAAGGGTCGCTCCGCTGAGTTGAGGGCCCCTTCCCCTGCCTTTCCCAACCAAGCGTCGCCCGGGTCGGCCGAACCACGCGCAGCGAGGGGCCAAGCCGGCCACGGGCTGGTGCGACCCGACCCGCGGCTATAGGCGACTGACTCAAGCGTCGCCGAACCCGCAACCCAACGCCCGGCCCAGCCGCCCAGCTGTGGACAACCCGCCAAGATCCGAAGCTGTGGAGGAATCGCTGCCCCCGGCTAGCGTGATCGGCATGGTTCTCGACGATCGCCTGGGTTCGGACCTGCGCCAGGCCGCCCCGCTGTTCCTGCCCACCGCCGCCATCGGGGTCACGTTCGGCGCCCTCGCCGAGCCCGTCATGGGTCCGTGGGCGCCGATCGTGATGTCCGTCGTGGTGTTCGCCGGTTCCGCCCAGTTCGCCGCGCTCAGCGTGCTCGCCGCCGGGGGTGGGTTCGCGCCGGCGACGCTGGCCGGGCTGCTGATGAACGCGAGGTTCCTGCCCATGGGCCTCGCGGTCGCCTCCAGCTTCAGGGGCAACCGGTTCGCCCGCGTGCTCCAGGGCCAGACGATCGTCGACGCCTCGTTCGCGCTCGCGAGTGCCGGCGACGGTACGTTCGACCGCCGGCGCCTCTTCACCGCCACCGCCGTGCAGGGCGCCGGCTGGTGGTTGGGCACCGTCACCGGCGTCCTCGTCGGCGCCAGCATCCCCGCGCCCGAGGCGTTCGGCCTCGACGTGATCTTCCCCGCGTTCTACCTCGCGCTGCTCTGGCCGGAGCTCAAAACCCCAGTACGCAAGGTCATCGCGCTCCTCGGTGCCGCCCTCACCCTCGTCCTGACGCCGGTCCTTCCCGCCGGCCTCCCCATCCTCGCCGCCGGCCTCGCCGCGCTGGTCGGACTGAAGTGGGCCGACCGATGAACGCCACCTGGATCACGATCATCCTGCTGGCCGTCGGCACGTTCCTCATCAAGGCGGCCGGCCCGCTCGTCCTCGGCGAACGCGAGCTGCCGGAACGGCTGCGCTCCTTGATCGCGCTGCTCGTTCCGGCACTGCTCGCCGCGCTCATCGTCACCGAGGTGTTCGCCGGCGACGACCGGCAGCTGCACCTCGACTTCCGCCTCGTCGGCCTCGGCGTCGCGGCCCTCGCGCTGTTTCTACGGCTGCCGATGATCGCGGTGATCCTGCTCGCCGCGGGCGCAACAGCTCTTGCCCGCTTGCTGTTCTAGGCACCGATCGGTGGTACGTGCCGGAGCTGCCGGGCGATCAGTACAGCGACCGCCACGAACACCGCCGCGCTCACCCACGCCACCACGTGCACCCCGCTGGCGAACGCGTCCCGAGCCACCGCGACGTACTCGGGATCCGTCACCGACGTCACCCCGTTCTCGGCGGGAACGCCGTGCAGGTTGGCGCGGTAGACCACCGTCCCCAGCGTGCCGAGCAAGGCGACACCGAGCGCGAACCCGAGCTCGTTGAACGTCTGCGAGATCGACGCCGCGGCACCGGCGCGCTCGGGCGGCGCCGAGCCGATGACCAGGTTGGTGCCCAGGGTGACCAGCGGGCCGGCGCCGAGGTTGATGAGGACGAAGCCGATGACGATCGGCGCCAGGCTGTTCGCCTGGGTGATGGTCAGGAGCCCCGCGGTCGAGATGGCGAGGCCCGCGGGGATCAGCCTGGCAGGCCGGATCCGGCGCGCGAGCAGCGGCGAGACCTGGAAGCTGACGATGCCGGCGGCGACGGCGGGCAGCATCCACAGGCCGGACTCGAGCGGCGAGTACCCCAACACCAGTTGGAAGAACTGCGTGATGAACACCATCACCGCGCCGGCGAGCATCGTGTTGGCGAGCATGCTGACGAGTGCGGTGGTGAACGAACGGTCGGCGAACAGCTTCAGATCGACCAGCGGGTGCTCGAGTCGCCGCTGCCGTTGGAGGAACGCGGCGCCGAGGGCGAGGCCGGCGAGCAGGCTGGCGATGGGGAGGGGTTGCGCACCGTTCTTGGCCAGCTCCTTGATGCCGTAGATGACCGGGAGGATCGCGACGAAGGAGAGGACGACGCTGGGCAGGTCGATGCGGCCGGCGTGCTCCGAGCGGTACTCGGGCAGGTACCGCGGGCCGACGATCAGCAGCACGACCATCGCGGGAACGGCGAGCAGGAAGACCGAGCCCCACCAGAAGTGCTCGAGCATGATGCCGCCGACGAGCGGGCCGGTGGCGCTGCCGGAGATCATGCTGACCAGCCAGACGCCGATGGCGAGGGAGCGCTGCTTCTCGTCGCGGAACATGTTGCCGATCAGCGCGAGCGTGGACGGCGCGAGCGTGGCGCCGGCGACGCCGAGCAGGGCGCGGGCGAGGATGAGCAGCTCGGGCGTGGGGGCGAAGGCGGCGAGGATCGAGGCGAGGCCGAACGCCGTACCGCCGATCAGCAGCAGCTTGCGCCTCCCGATGCGGTCGCCGAGGTTGCCCATCGTGACGAGGAAGCCGGAGAGCAGGAACCCGTAGCTGTCCAGGATCCAGAGCTGCTCGTTGCTGGTGGCGCCGAGGTCCCGGCTGAGCTGCGGGAGGGCGAGCAGGAGGACGAACAGGTCGACGGAGACGAGCGCCGAGGGTACGGCGAGCGCGACGAGTCCGATCCACTCGCGCCTGGTGGCTCGTGCCGGGACCGGGTGGGTGGCGGGCGGCGGGACTGTCTGGGCGGTCATCTCGAGTCCTTCCTCGTGGGTGCTTACACGAGGGGGTCGGACCTCGAACGGGGATCTCGACATCTTGCTGGCCAGGATTTTCCACACAGTTTCGAGATCGGGACGGGAACGTGATCGTGGCCGAGTTCGACGCCCTGGAGCGCGCGAACTCGGCCACGACCGACCGAACCAACTAGGCCACCTTGGTAGCCGACGGAACGAACCGCGCACCCAGCGCCTTCGCTCCGATCACCAGGCCAGCCGCGGCCAGCACGATGTCCTTGAACACGTACTGGGCAGCCAGCGTCGGCGTCCCGGTCGGGAACAGCTCGCCGAACGAGATCACCAGCGGCGACATGATCCCCACCAGTGCCACGGCCAGCACGACCAGCCCGGTCTTCAGCAGCTTGCCGCTCACCAGCGTGAGACCGATGAACGTCTCCATCGCCGCCGTCAGCAGCAGTGCGGCGTCTCCGGACACGATGCCGAACGTCAGCTTCTCGATTGTCTCCACGGCCAGTGCGGCCGCCGGACTCGCTCCGGGAATGAATTTCAAGACCCCGAAGCAGATGAACACCAGGCCCAGGCTGACCCGCATGATGTCGATGCTGTAGCGCGACAGGATCTCGGTCGCCTTGTTCTTCAGCTCGGCAACGTTCTGAACGGTGATGGCAGACATTTCTCAAACCCTCCGACGAAAGCGTGAACTCGACTGCGAAAAGCCTCGTCTGGACAGGGGTTCTGTGAATCCGCTGGAAAGCGGCACTGCTGCTAGGTTGACGGGCGTACGTCGAAGGCCTCGCGGGCGGGCCGAACGACGCTCGCCTACGTCAGCAGACGTACGCCAGGCGTCGCTTGCCAGCGGACGTTCCGGCGAGGCCGACCAACGAGCATTGAGCGCATGAGCATGATGAGGTCACGAATGCCTATGAGGGGCGCGAGGTCGCAGGTCTTCGACGTGATCGTGGCCCTCCTGTTGACGGTCGTCGCGATGGGATCGTCCGGCGCGCTCAGCAGATGGACCCACCCGGACCACCCGATGGACGCAGTGGGCTTCGTCCTGGCGGCCGGGACCGGGCTCAGCCTGATCTTCCGGCGCCGCTGGCCGCTGCCCTCGTTGGCGATCTGCGCGGCGTTCCTGGCGACGTACCTCATCATCGGCTACCCGTACAGCCTGATCTTCCTGCCGTTCGTGGTCGCCGTGTACACCGCCGCCCGCTACCTGCCGCTGGCGCAGGCCGCGCCCGCGAGCTTCCTCGTACTGCTCGCGCTGCTGGCGCACCTGTTCACGAACGACGCGGCACTGAACAGCTTCGCCGGCCTCGGCCCGGCGACCGCCTGGGTGGTCGTCCCGTTCGCGCTCGGCACGACGATCCGCATCTACCGGGAGAACCAGACCCGCGAACGCGCCGAGTCGCTCAGACAGCGGGTCGACGACGAACGGCTCCGGGTCGCGCAGGAGGTGCACGACATCGTCGGCCACGGCCTCGCCGCGATCAAGATGCAGGCGGACGTCGCGCTGCACGTGCTGGCGAAGAAGCCGGAGCAGGCGCAGACCGCGCTGGAGGCGATCAGCCGCACGAGCGGGGACGCGCTCGAGGAGCTCCGCGCCACGCTGGCCGTCGTCCGCCGCACCGGTGACGACGACCGCTCCCCCACGCCGAGCCTCAGCCGGCTGAACGGTCTGCTCAAGCGGATGGACGACGCGGGCGTACGCATCGAGCTCTCGACGTCGGGTGACGAGCGCCCGCTGCCCGATCTCGTCGACCTCACCGGGTACCGGATCGTCCAGGAGGCGTTGACGAACGTTCTGCGCCACTCCGGGGCCGACCGCGCGAAGCTGGGCCTGACGTACGAGACTGGTGCCGTGACGATCGTGATCAGCAACCCGGTGAACGGTGCCCCGTCGCCCGGCAGCGGCAGTGGTATCCCCGGCATGCGCGAGCGCGTGACCAGCCTGGGCGGAACGTTCGCCGCGGGCCCGGACGCCGAGGGCTTCGCGGTGACCGCGACGCTGCCCACTGGGAGGAACTCGTGACGTCTGTCGCCGTCGTGGACGACCAGGACCTGGTACGCATCGGGCTGCGGACGTTGGTGGAGAACGAGGACGACCTGACGTTCGCCGGCGAGGCCGCGGACGGGCTCGCGGCGGTCGCGCTGGCGGAGTCGGCCCGGCCGGACGTGATGCTGATGGACATCCGCATGCCGGGGGTCGACGGGCTGGTCGCGACGCAGCGGATCACGGCGAACCCGGAGCTGGTGGACACCAAGGTGATCGTGCTGACGACGTTCGAGCTGGACGAGTACGTCTTCGACGCACTGCGCTTCGGTGCGAGCGGCTTCCTGCTGAAGGACACCAAGCCCGCCGAGCTGCTGCGCGCGATCCGGCTGGTGGCCGAAGGCGGAGCACTGCTCTCGCCGTCGATCACGCGGAAGCTGGTGGCGGAGTTCGTGTCCCAGTCGCCGCGCTCGCCCAAGCCGCACCCGCAGTTGAACACATTGACGGACCGGGAACGCGAAGTGCTCGCGCTGGTGGGCGAAGGGCTGAGCAACGACGAGATCGCCGAACGCCTGGTGGTCTCGCCCGCGACCGCGCGTACGCACGTGTCGCGGGCGATGATCAAGCTCTCCGCCCGCGACCGTGCGCAGCTGGTCGTCTTCGCCTACCAATCTGGCCTCGCCGGTTAGGCCGCGACCTTCTCGCGTACCAGCTTGGCTGCCTGGCGACGGCCCAGCCAGGTGCGGGACCAGGGCTTGTAGGTCGACAGCACCGTTGCCGCGATCAGCATCAGCACGTGGGTGATCGTCAACGCGAGCAGTGCTCTCAAAGGCGCCTCCTGCACGCCGTTCTGCATGAGAGCGGTGATACGGGGGCCGATCTGGACCGAGGTGATGATCACCGCGATCGAGAGCAGCAGCTTGGTGGCGACCCAGTAGTAGCGCAGTAGGCCGTACTTCGTGCACAGCGACAGCACCACGCCGCTGATCAGCGTCGAGACCGCGGTGACGGGGAACACGATGTTGATCGCGTCCATCGCGAGGAACAGCGCGTCCGCGCGCTCCTGGGTGTCCGCGGCCTCGATCATCAGGCCGATCGCGAGCTTGGAGGCGGCCACCCCGAGCCAGCTCACGCTGACCGCGACGTGCGTCGTCAGCAGCAGCTTGTACAGGCCGGGCGACACGCGGCGGGTACGAGTCGTGGTTGGCATGCCCGCAACGATGCCGGGAGCCGGCCCGCGAATCGTCCGCTACGCAACGGCATTCGACGTACGCAGCGGAACGTACGTCAGGCCGAGGTCAGTCGACGCACGGACCGCTTCGGGCCGAGCTTCGTCGGGCTGATGGTCTCCCGCAGGTACTCCTCGTTCGACGGCCACTGAGCCACATGCTGCGCGCCGGTCGCCTCGTCATAACCGACGTACGTCAGCGAGTCGAGCTCGATCGCGAACAGCGCGAAGTGCCCGACGACCGGCTGCCACCCGGCCGTGGCGGCCATCGCCGTCGCGTAGCGTTCGTGGATCTCGCGGTCCTCCACCAGGCGCACAGTGCCGCGGAGCTTGACCTCGCCAGCCGCCTCGGGTCCGGTGACGATGCTGTGGATCGTGATCCGCGGGTCCCGGTAGAGGTCGAGCGCCTTCGTCGAACGCTGCATCATCGACAGGTACAGCTCGCCGTCCAGCACCAGCGGTTCGACGCCGCTCACGCGGGCGGAGCCGTCCTTGCGCACGGTGCCGACCAGCAGGACGCCGGGCTTCACCAGCTTGTCGTGGGCGAGCGCGGCGAGGGTGGGTTGGCCTCGGGCCAGGTCGTTCCATTTCATGAGTCCTGCCTACAACAGCCCACCGACAGAATCAGTGCGGTTCGGTAGGAGGGTCGTCGCCGCAGGCCAGGGGGCGCTGCACCCAGGCGACGTCGTGCCAGGCGCCGAGCTTCCAGCCGATCCTCCGGTAGACGCCGATGGGCTCGAAGCCCAGCGCCTTGTGCAGGCCCTCGCTTGCTTCGTTCGGCAATGTCATGCCCGCGATCGCGGTGCAGTAGCCGCGCTCGGCGAGCCGGGCGAGCAGTGCCTCGTACAGCAGCCGGCCGCCGCCGGTCCGGCGCCGGCCGAGCTCGAGGTAGACCGAGACCTCGCAGGACCAGCGGTACGCCGCCCGCTCCTTCATCGGTCCGCCGTACGCATAGCCGATGACCTGGCCGGCGTCCTCGAGCACCAGCCACGCGTGCGTGTGCATGACCCGGGCGATCCGGCGCGCCATCTCGGCAGCCGAGGGCGGCGAGGTCTCGAACGAGATCGCGGTCTCGCGGACGTACGGCGCGTAGATCGCCGCGCAGGCCTCGGCGTCGCCCAGCCCCGCTTCCCTCAGCAGCATGTAGCCGATAGTAGCGACTTCTGCTCCTATAATCGACAGATGCCCGACGAGCTCTCCGCCAGCCTCGCCACCGCCCTCCGCGACGCCAGGCAGGACCGCGACCTGTCCGCCAACGCGCTCGCCGACCGTTCCGGCGTCTCGCGCGCGATGATCGGCAAGATCGAACGAGGCGAGGCGCAGCCCACCGCCGTCCTGCTCGGCCGGCTCACCGCCGCGCTCGGCATGACGCTGTCGGAGCTGATCGCCCGCGCCGAGGGCGAGCGCCGCTTCGTCCGCGCCGAGGAGCAGGTCGTCTGGACCGACCCGGAGACCGGGTATATCCGCCGCGCGCTCTCCCCCACCACGACCGGCCCGCTCGAGCTGGTCGAGGTCGAGCTGCCGGCCGGAACGCGGATCGCGTTCCCGGCCGACGCCTACACGTTCAAGCACCAGCAGCTCTGGATGCTCGACGGCCAGCTGCACTTCACCGACGGCGACGTCACGCACGCCCTGGAGCGCGGCGACTGCCTCGAGCTCGGTCCGCCCGCCCCCACGGTGTTCCACAACCGCACCCCGAAGACCTGCCGCTACCTGGTCGCGCTGGCCAAGCGACGCAGCTGACGTCATCCGTGGCTTGACATGACGTCATGATGACGTCATAGTGGTGGTCATCAGCAAGCAACAAGACCACAAGGAGTCAGAGATGAACGAGTACACCCACACCAAGCTCGCCACCTGCCGCAACGCCGAGCTCGCCGCCAAGGCTCGTAAGGCCCGTCTGACCAGCAAGAACGCCGCGAAGGCCACCCGCACCAGCTGGTTCGACCGGATCGCCAAGCCGCTGACGCTCGCCGACGTCAGGTGACGTCAGTGGGGCGGCGATCGAACGTCACCGCAGCATGAAGATCCCGAACTGGTGCAGGTTGTCGAGCAGCGGAGCACCGGGAACGTATGACAGCGTGAGCAGCGGCCAGACCAACATAGGCCGGACAGGCGGCGCCGCTCGCAGAACTAGTCTTGAAACATCCCGCTGGACACATTCAGCCAGGTGCCCGTGATCGCGCCCGCGTCGTCGGAGGCGAGGAACGCCGCGGTGGCAGCGACCTCGGCGAGGCGCGGTGACTTCTTCGTCGCCCGCATCGAGTCGAGCTGCTGGTACAGAGCCTGCAGCCCCGCCTCGTCCAGCTGCATGGTCGAGTTCACCGCGTTCAGCCGTTCGAGGGTGAACGTCTCGGGCAGTCCTGCCGTCCAGATCCCCAGCACGCGGACGCCGCGCGGGCCGAGCTCGTGGGCGAGGTTGCGGACGAGGATGTCGGTCGCGGCGTCGACGGGACCGGTGCTCCCCATCATCGGGCTGCCGTGCGCCGAACCGCTGTTCAGCGCGAGGATCACCCCCGAACCCTGCTTGACCATCTGCCGCGCGGCCGCCCGCGAGGTGATGAAGTTCGTCGTCAGCCCGTTCGACACCGCGCGCAGCAGGTCCGCCGTCGTCATGTCGATCAACGGGATGCCCTGCACGTCGCCGCGGCTGATCAGGTTGATCGAGACGTCGATGCTGCCCGCTTGGTCGACGACGGTCTGCGCGTGCTGGTCGACCGCGGCCTCGTCGAGCGCGTCGACCACGGCCACGGACGCCTGGCCACCGGCCTCGGCGATCTGCGCCGCCACCTTCTCCAGCGTCTCCTGGGTCCTTCCGACCAGGAAGACGCGCGCGCCCTCCCGGGCGAACTTGCGAGCGACCTCGCCGCCGATGAAGCCGCCGGCGCCGTAGACGATCGCGTTCTTGTTCTGCAGGGACATCTTGGTGTTCCTCAGCTCTCTTGTCTCGGATGACCACGACGTTAGGCGCGTCCGCCGAGGGGCGAATCCGCACTGGCATCAGTACTTCCGCCGCTCCGGGTAGGGTCGGCCCGTGTTGCGCGGTCGCGAGAACGAACAGGCAGCGATCGACGCGTTACTCGACGGAGCGCGCGCGGGTACGAGTGGCGCGTTGGTCCTTCGTGGCGAGCCGGGCATCGGCAAGACCGCCCTGCTGCGGTACGCCGCCGACCGGGCCGATGGCCTGCGGGTGTTGCGCGGGAGCGGTACGGAGTTCGAGTCGGAGCTGCCTTTCGCCGGCCTGCACCTGTTGCTGCGGCCGGCGCTGGACCGGCTCGACGCGCTCCCCGCCCGGCAGCGCGAGGCGTTGACGAGCGCGTTCGGCCTCGGCGAGGTCGGCGCCGTCGACCGGTTCATGATCGGCGCGGGCGTGCTGTCGCTGTTGGCCGAGCTGGCGGAGAACGAACCCGTCGTCTGCCTCGTCGACGACGCGCACTGGCTGGACCGGGCGTCGGCCGAGGCTTTGCGGTTCGCGGCGAGGCGGCTGGATCGCGAGGGCGTCGTGCTGCTGTTCGCGATCCGCGAGCACGCGACCACGTTCGCGAGCGGTGCTCTCGCGGAGCTTCGCCTCGCCGGCCTCGACACGGCTAGCGCCGGAGCACTGCTCGACGAACGGAACGCCGATCTCCCCGCCGAGGTCCGGCAACGGCTGATCGACGACACCCGCGGCAACCCGCTCGCGCTGCTCGAGCTGCCGGCCGTCCTCGCCAGCTCCGGCGCCCCGCCCGGCCCGATGCCGCTGACCAACCGCGTGCTCGATGCCTTCCACCAGCAGGTACGCAACCTGCCCGCCACCACCCAGACCTGGCTGCTGCTCGCCGCCGCCGACGACACCGGCGAGCTCGCCGTGCTCCGGCCGGCCGGGACAGCGCTCCAGGTCGAGATCACCGATCTCCAACCGGCCCAGGACAGCGGGATGCTCTCGCTCGAGAGCGGTGCTCTCGTCTTCCGCCACCCGCTGCTCCGCGCCGCCGCGTACCACGGAGCACCGCTCGCACCGAGGATCGCCGCTCACCAGGCCCTCGCCACCGCCTACCGGGATCGCGGCGACGTCGACCGCGAGGCCTGGCAGCTCGCGTTCGTCGCGACCGGTCCGGACGAACGGGTCGCCGCCGGGCTCGAACACGCCGCCGACCGCGCGCTCAGGCGCAGCGGGTACGTGGCCGCCGCGACGGCGTACGAACGGTCCGCCCAGCTCAGCGAGTCCACCGAGCAGGCCGTGCGCCGGCTCGCGCTCGCCTGCGAGGCCGGCGCGAACGGCGGCCAGCTCGACTGGGCCCGAGCGCGAGCCGAACGCGCGAGCCGCGACGCCACCGAATCGGAGCTGACCGCCCGGCTCGTCGAGGTCCAGGCGAGCGCCGACTTCGCCCAGGGGGAGCTCGGCCGGGCGCACACGCTTCTGACCACAGGCGCCCGCGCGATCGCCGCCGAGGACACCGATCGCGCGTTCTGGATGCTGATGCGCGCCCTGCACTGTGCCTGGGCGACCCCGACCGACGAACGGCTGCTCGCGGACTCACTCGACGCGTTCGACACCCTTCAGCTCCCCGCCGACGACCCACGGCTCGCGCTGGTCTGGCTGGCCCGGTGGGGCATGGCCGTGCCGCTGGGTCGCGACGTCGACGGCTACCCGCCGCTGGAGGACGTGGTCGCCCGCGCGACCGCCGCGGCGAAGGGTCCGACCGGGCGCATCGAGGTGACGAGCCGGGCGTTCATCTGCGGCCTCGACGACGAGGGGATCGAGGCCGCCATGGCGCTGGTCGCCGAGGCGCGGAACACCGGCGTGATCTACGCGCTACCGGCCGGGCTCGGCTACCTCGCGCTGCTGCACGCGGTGCTGGGCAACCGGCGCGAGGCGCGCATCGCCGCCACCGAGGGGATCGCGATCGCGCGCGACACCGGGCAGCCGCTGTGGGTGAGCTACGCGTCCGGCGCGCTGGCGTACGTCGCAGCGATGCAGGGCGACGAGGTCGCCTGCCAGCGGCACACCGAGGAGGCCGGGCTGCGACTGTCGTTGGGCGTGACGGCCGCGGGCGCGACCTGGGCGCAGTTCGCGCAGGCGTTGCTCGACCTCGGACTCGGACGGATCCAGGGCGCGTTCGATCGCTTGCAGGCTTTGGCATCCGGGCCGACGCGACACCAGAACGCCAACCTGCGCGCCGTTCCCGACCTGGTGGAGGCCGCGACGCGGCTCGGCCGGGTCGAGGAGGTGACGGCGTCGCTCGAGCTGTACGGCCGGTACGCGAAGGCCATGCGCCGGCCGTGGATCGAGGCCCTGTACGCGCGCTGTCTGGCGCTGACCGAGCAGGACGCCGAGCCACACTTCCAACGTGCGTTGACGTTGCACGACGACAAGTCGCGGTTGTTCGAACGAGCGCGGACCGAGCTGCTGTACGGCGAATGGTTGCGCCGCGCGCGCCGGCGGACCGACGCCCGCGAGCAGCTGACGTCGGCGTTGCAGGCGTTCGAGGAGCTCAGCGCCGGGCCCTGGGCGGCGCGGGCGCGCAGCGAGCTGAGCGCGGCGGGTGCGGCGGTCACGCGGACGGCGGCGTCCGACGTACTCGCGGCGTTGACGCCACAGGAGCTGCAGATCAGCCAGCTCGCCGCGCAAGGGATGTCGAACAACGACATCGCCGCGCAGCTGTTCCTCAGCTCGCGAACGGTCGCGTACCACCTGTACAAGGCGTACCCGAAGCTCGGCATCAGCTCGCGGTCGGAGCTCGCGGCCCTACTGTGACGCGCGGCCCTCGAGGTAGCGCTGCTCCGGTGCTGAGAGTGTTGCCTTGGCAGCAAGGCGATAGTGCACCCGCGCGGCCTCGTGGTCGCCGGCGAGGTCGAGCAGATGCGCGCGGACGGCCTCCACGCGATGGTGCCCGGCGAGCGCGGGCTCGTTCTCCACATCGGCGAGTTTCTCCAACCCCGCAAGGGGTCCTTGCACCATCGCGAGCGCGACGATGCGGTTGAGCGTGACCATCGGACCGGGCGCGAGCAGGTCGAGGATGTCGTACAGCCCGAGGATCTGCTCCCAGTCGGTGTCGTCGTACGTCGCCGCTTCGTCATGTACGGCGGCGATCGCGGCCTGCAGCTGGTACGGGCCGGGCATCGCGGTCGGCAGCGTCGCCTCGATCAGCGCGATGCCCTCGGCGATCGCCGCGCGGTCCCACAACGCGCGGTCCTGCTCGGCGAGCGCGACCAGATCGCCTTCTGGCGTGGTGCGTGCGGGCCGCCGCGCATCGGTGAGCAGCAGCAACGCGAGCAGACCGACGACCTCGCCCTCGTCGGGCAGCTGAGCCCACAGCTGGCGGGCCAGCCGGATCGCCTCACCGCTCAGCTCGACCCGGTTGAGCGCGGCGCCGGAGCTGGCGGTGTGGCCCTCGTTGAAGATCAGGTACAGAACGTGCAGCACCGACGCCAGCCGTTCGGGCAGCTCCGCGTTCGGCGGCAGCCGGAACTCCGCGCCGCTCGCCTTGATCCGCGCCTTCGCGCGCGAGATCCGCTGGGCGATCGTCGCCTCGGGCACGAGATACGCGCGGGCGATCTCCGCCGTCGTCAGGCCACCCACCGCACGCAACGTCAGCGCGACCTGCGAAGGGCTGGTGAGCTCGGGATGGCAACACAGCAAGAGCAAAAGCAGCGTGTCGTCAACGGACGACACGTTGGCCACCTCGGTGGGCGCGAGCGCCGCGACCGCCTCCTCGCGGCGCACCCGAGCGGCCTCACTCCGCCAGACCTCGATCCGGCGGCGCGAGGCCACGGTGATCAACCAGCCTTTGGGATTCGCGGGCACCCCTTCGGAAGGCCACTGCGTGGCGGCCGCGAGTAGCGCCTCCTGCACCGCGTCCTCGCAGGCGTCGAAGTCGCCATGGTGGCGGACGACCGCGGCGAGCACCTGCGGCGCGAGCTCGCGGAGCTGCCCCTCGACGTACCCACCCTCGATGGTCACAGCCCGATCGCGCTGAGATCCAGGATCGGGCGAACCTCGACCATGCCCCACTCCGCCTCGGGCAGCATCCCGGCGTACTCGATCGCGCGTTGCTCGCTCTCGCACTCGATCAGGTAGAACCCGGCGAGGAACTCCTTGACCTCCGCGTACGGCCCGTCGGTCGCCGACGTCGCGGTGACCTGACCGTCGCGTACGGAGACCCGCTTGCCCGCATCGGGCCCGGGCAGCGCCTCGGACACGATCAACGCGCCGGTCTCGTTGAGCTTCTGGATCAGCTCGTGATGCCCGCCCGCGGTCCGTTGGTCCTCCGGGATCGACATCCAGTAGTCCCGCAGCGCTTGGTTGGAGTAGAGCATGATCAGATACTTCACGGGCCCGATTGTCTCACCGAACCAGATGTAGGCAGCTGGCTCGCCGACATGGGCAGGTGTTGCCGATGCTCGGGCCTTGGCTTGGGGCGCACTCTTGAACGTGTCGAGGGACCGCCGCGCCGGGGTCCGTGCCCTAAAACGATCCCGCCCCGGCGCGGCGCTTGGCCGGCCTTGGCTCCCACCCAAGCCAGGGCCGGCCGGACTACTTCGGGGTCACCTCGACGTTGCGGTACGACGCCGTGCCCGCGTGGTTGCGGAGTCCGGCCATCCCGGTGGGGAACGAGTCGTACGGATCGGTGAACGTGGCCGTCGTCGCCTCCCCACCCGCAGAAGGGCGCAGCGTCGCGGTCAGCCGACTCCCGTCGACCCGCAACGACAGCCGATACCAGTCGCCGGATCGCACCCCGCCCCTGACCGGCACCGAGACGAACGGCACGTACGCGTACTCCTGCCGCGCGATCGTCAGCTGCTGCGAGGCGAGGTCGACGAACGCGTGGTACCCGTGGTGCGAGTCCGCGCCGTCGGACGGATCGCTCACGCGGGCGAGCACTCCGGCGTTCCCTGCCGCCGACGTGATCCGTACGTCCGCGCTGATCGTGTAGTTCGCCCAGCCCGTCGAACCGGTCAGCGCCTTCGGGCCGACCCCGCCGCCGCAGGACTCGACGTACGTCCCCGCGTCGACGGCCCAGCACCCGCCGTAGGTGTTCCAGCCGGCGTCCCCGTTCGTGGCGAACGCGTCGGTGAACGGGAGCACGCCGACGCTCGCCGTCCCGGTCGCCTCGCCGCACGGGCCGGACGCGCCGGTGCTCGTCGGGGCGCTGAGCCGGAGCACGCCCGGTGCGCCGTCGGGCATCAGCGCCGGGCTGTAGTTGGCGTTACAGCTGGGCGAGGCGTTCGAGATCCGCCACGGCGCCGGCGCCCAGTCCCGCCGGCCGGTGCCGTCGCCGGTGTTGAGAAGGACGGCGCGATAGTCCTCGCCGGTCAGGTCGTCGCCGACCGTGGAGAAGACGTGCTGGCCCGCGAGGACGAGCTGGCCGCGGCCCCCACCGGTCGGCACCCAGGTGACGTACGGGCTGTGGCCGAGGTAGCGGCCGTCCGACGACTCGGGGCGAAGGCCGAGGTCGGTGGCGGGCGACCAGCGCGCACCGTCGTTCGAGAACTTCAGCCGCACCTCGCAGTGCGGCCGCCCGCAGACCTCGAACGCGAGCACGTACCGCCGCTTGTCGCCGAGCTTGACCACGGTCGGCATGCCCGGCCGATCGCCGGCCACGGCGCTCGCGACGTCGCGGACGACCGGGCCCCACGTCTCGCCCCCGTCGGTCGAGACGGTGTGCACGATCATCTGGCTGTGGTCGGGTGCGTCGCGCTCGTCGGCGAAGTACATGAGCAGCCGGCCACGGTCGTCGAGGGTGAGGAACGGTTCCCAGATCCCGCGCCCGAACGTCCCGCCCCGCTGCACCTCCCCGATCGGCGTCCAGGTGACGCCGTGGTCGGTGGAGCGCCAGGCGAAGAACTCGGTGTACGAGCCGTCCGCCGGGACCTTGTTGCCGACGAGCAGCAGCGTGCCGGCCGGGTAGCCGGCGATCGCGCGCGGGAACTCGAACAGGTACGGCTGCCACATCCGCGCGACCGGGTGGCCCGGCCCGGTCTCGTCGTCGCCGACGCGGGCGAGGGTCGACCAGGTCGCGCCGTCGTCTTTGCTGGAACGGATGACGAACTCCGACGCCCGGCCGTCCTCGAACCAGTGCTCGAACGTCCCCAGCAGCTGCCCGTTCTGCGCCCCGGCGTGCCGCAGCCGGATCATCCGCGCGTACGCGTTGGACTCCGCGGACGTCTCGGGTGTGTAGAAGAGGTTGCCGGGCGAGTCGGCCACGGCCACTCCTGGAGGTTCGACGGCCACCGTGAGGCTGGCCAGGGTCACGAGCGGAACGAGCAGGCGAAGGAGCCGTCGCACGATGAACCTCCCACGGGTGGAGGACGCATTACAACGTGGCTTACCACGTCGTAACGGCCGCGCGACACCCCGCCGACCGCAATCGGCTAGGAGGGTGTGGACCCGCTCAGACCGTGAGGAAGAAGCCGCGGATGCCGCCGCCGGCCCAGGTGGGCCAGATGTGGGCGCCGCTGTGTTGGCACCAGTACACCCGGCGGGTCACGCCCGGCCAGCGGACGCACGGCGCCGGTTTGGTCGCGATCGGGTCGGTGCCCTGATACTCGCTCATGTGCAGCCAGTACTCCAGGCTCCACCGCCCGGCCTCGATCTTCACCACTTGGTCCGCCGAGCCGTGCACGATCATCGCCGCGATGCCCTGCCGGCACGAGGACGTCTGCGGCCCACCGCCGGCCACCGGCGCGATCGCGCGGAACATGCCCGGCCGGTAGCAGGCGAGCGAGTTCACCATGAACCCGCCGTTGCTCTTGCCCGCCGCGAAGAACCGGGCCGGGTCCACGCAGTGCTTCGCCTTGAGCTCGGCGACCAGCGCGTCGAAGTACGGGAAGTCGACGCCCGCCGGGTCGACGTTCCAGCCCACGCCACCGGCCTCGGGCCAGTACGGCGCCTGCGGGTAGACGTAGAGCGCGGGATAGCTGTTCGTCAAGCCCATATAGCGATTCGCGTTCTGCGCAGTGTCGCTGCCGCCGTGCAGCCCCATGATCACCGGCACCGGCGTGGACGGCTTGACGCTCGCGGGGATCGCGATCAGGTACGTGCGTTTGACGCCGTTCACCGTGATGCTCCGGTTGAACGTGCCGGGCGTCACCGCCTTGCCGCAGCCAGCCGATCCGGCCGCGTTCGCTACGGGTGCCGCGACGAGGGCGGCGAGGAGGACACCGAGGACAACTACGACGGACGCAACGGACCGGGTCGTTTGAGGCACGCCGCAGTATGAACCCCGAACGCTGCCGAGTCAGGACATCCCGTCCTGAACCGGCCAGTTCCGTACCCGATGCGTCCCGTCCGGCAGCCGACCGGTCCGGCCCTGCTTGTGCAGCAGCTCGAGCAACGGGAGCGCGACGCGTCGGGTGGTGCCGAGCGCCTCGCGCGCCTGGCTGAGCGTGAACGGTTGCGGCAGCTCGCCGAGCATCTCGAGCGCGCGGTCGAGCGCGGTGGGCAGCAGCACGACGGTGTCGGCGAGCCGCACCAGCCGGCCGGCGCGGGCGGCGACCGCCAGCTCCCGTGGCCCGAGCGCGAGCTCGGCCAGCCGATCGGCGGTCGGCGCCGCGAACGGGTCCGCGACGAGCTCGCGCTCGACGATGCGGACGAGCACGTCGAGTTCGCGCGGGAGACCCTTCGCCTCGGTCAGGCCGGCCTCGTCGATGAGTTCGGGCACGACCTCGGCGGGAACGTCGAGCTGCTGACGCAGCACCTCGATCGGGATCCCGCCGGCGAGCGGGTTTTCGCCTTGCCAGCTTGCGAATTCCGTTCTTGCCCGGTCCAAGAGTCGCGACCACGCCTCGGAATCGACGAGCCAGTCACCGGCGAGCTGCCGGCCGGTGGGTTCGAGGCCCATGGCGCGCAGCTCGGCGGCGCGCACGAAGGTCCGGTCGCGCAGCTGCGACGCCGCGGCGTCGAACTCGGCCAGCGCGGCGGCCCGTTCGATGGCGGCACCGCGTCGCCGCAGCGCCGGTGGGTGAACGTCGAGCACCTCGAGCCCCGCGGCGATGAGATGCCGGCCGGGATCGCGGAGCAGCGCCCGGTCACCGACCCGCAGCGGCAACGGCTTGGCGAGCTGAAGCCGCGCGGTGGTCGCGTCGAGTGGTCGTACCCGCGCCGGCACGGCCGCGGAGCCGAGGTGGAGGACGAGCTCGCGCGGGAGGTCTTCGAACGTCCGCAGCCGAACGTCGATCGTGTCCGTGGTCCACCAGGAGTCCGGGGTGAGGAGCGCGTCACCACGGCCGACCGCCGAACGTTCGAGGCCGCGGAGGTTGACCGCCACGCGCGCGACGGCCGTCGCCACGTCGACCTCGCTCTCGAGCGACTGCAGCCCGCGCACCATCACGCGCTCGCCGTGCAGCTCGAGCTCGTCGCCGACCCGCAACGTTCCCGCGGCGAGCGTGCCGGTGACCACGGTGCCGACGCCCCGTACCGAGAACGACCGGTCGACCCACAGCCGCACGTCGGCAGCAGCATCGGGAACGGGCAGCCGGAGCGAAGCGAGCGCAGCCCGAACGTCGGAGATCCCCGCGCCGGTCTTCGCGCTCACCGCGACCGAGGGAATGTCGGCCAGAGACGTCCCAGCGAGGTGCCGTCTCGCCTGCTCCAGTGCGGAGTCCGGCTCCGCGAGGTCGCACCGGGAGATCACCAACAGCCCGTGGCCGACCGCCAGCGCGTCCAGCGCCGCGAGGTGCTCAGCGGACTGCGGCATCCAGCCCTCGTCGGCCGCGACGACGAACACGCAGGCCGGGACGGGCCCGACGCCGGCGAGCATGTTCGGGACGAACCGTTCGTGCCCCGGAACGTCGACGAACGCGAGCTGCTTGCCCGTCGACAGCGTGGTCCAGGCGAACCCGAGGTCGATGGTGAGCCCGCGCCGCCGTTCCTCCGCCCACCGGTCCGGCTCCATCCCGGTGAGCGCCCGGACCAGCGTGGACTTGCCGTGGTCGACGTGCCCGGCGGTGGCTACGACCTGCATGGCGCTCGCCTCGAGAGGTGGCGGAGGCGGACGGGAATCGAACCCGCCAGCGACAGCTGCTGCCGCTCACCGGTGTTGAAGACCGGGCCGGCCACCAGACCGGAGACGCCTCCCTGCATCGGCCCATTCTGTCGGCTCGTCCTGGGGCACGGCGTGGACCGGCTTGGTGAGCAGGTAGTACGACAGCGCGGCGACCAGCAGGCCGACGCCCCAGACCGTGTAGCCGCCGATGACCGCGAACGCCCACCACACCGGGTACACGCCGACGCCCTGGGTGATCGTCGAATGGATGCCGGCGAGGCCGAAGTAGCCAGTCATGCCACCGCCCACGAGCAGAGCGGGCACAATGACCAGCCAGCGCGGCACGTTCCGGCCGGCGAACGGGAGCACCCACCGCGGCCAGATCCGCCCCCAGCGATGCACGAGCGCGAGCGGCAGCAACGTCCCCGCGACGAACATCAGGAACGCGAACACCGTGAACGGGTTGACCAGTGGCGTGAACAGCGCGCTGACGTCCTGTCCCGGGAAGCCGGTGATCGCCTGCGCGCCGAAGCGGGACAGGCAGCCGGCCATCGCCGCGTACCCGGCGACCCACCCCCACCACGGCGTCGGCGAGATGCGGCTTTCCGGCGAACGGCCGTGCACCCGGCCGCACTCGGCGCATGCGCCCCGCGCCTGCCGTTGGGCATCGATCGCGACGAGGATCGTGAGCACCCCGGCGACCACACCAGAACCGCGGGCGACCAGCCCGACGACGTCGGTCCCCCACTGGATCAGCACGGAGGCGAGGTTCAGCGCGAACAGGAACGAGTACGCGACCAGCCCCGCGCCGGCGAGCCACCCGAGGATCGCGCTGACCCACGGCGACCGACCACGGACCGCGAGGACGCTCGCCACCGTCGCGCCCACGGCGAGCCCCACCGGCAGCCACGGCGCGTCGAAGTACGACTCCCGGTCGATCACCTGGAACGTCGGCGCGTGCCCGAGCGCCCACCACGCCCGCACCGCGCCGTACCCGACCACCCAGACCACCGCGACGTACGGCACCCAACTCCGCCAGTTCTTCATAGCTCGAGCTTGGCCGGAAGGCCGGCAAGCCGACTCCACCGAACGGGTGAAGGCTCGCGCAGCGCAGGCGAAAGCCTCAGCCGTTCGGGCTACCGAGTCCGGACTTTGACGTCAGTATGACCTTGACCTGACGTCGTATTGACGTCATAGTGCCGTGCATGACCGATCCCAGCTTCGTGCCCGCGATCGAAGAGTCCCGCAAAGCGTTCGGCGTCCCGGGCGTGAGCTGGGCGGTGATCGACGGCGGCGAGATCGCCCTCCAGGGCCAGCTCGGCGTGCAGACCAACGGCGACCCGACGCCGGTCAGCGCCCGGACCCGGTTCCAGGCGTGCTCGATCAGCAAGCCGATCGCCGCGCTCGCGATGCTGCGGCTGGTCGACCGCGGGTTGCTCGACCTGGACGAGGACATCAACGCCAAGCTAACGTCCTGGCGGCTCCCCCGCAACTCCGACTGGCAGCCCGTCGTCACCCTGCGGCACCTCACCAGCCACTCGGCCGGGCTCACCACCTCCGGGTTCCCCGGCTACAAGCGCACCGACCAGCTCCCCACCACCGTGCAGATCCTGACCGGCGTCGACCCCGCCAACACCTTCGGCGTCCGCGTCGACACTATCCCCGGTACCCAGTTCCGCTACTCCGGCGGCGGCACGCTCACCATGCAGCTCCTGCTCGAGGACGTCACCAGGACGCCGTTCGCCGACCTCATGCGCGAGCTCGTGCTCGACCCGCTGGGCATGACCGACAGCGACTACACCCAGCCCGCGCCGAAGGACGTCCACGACGTCCTCGCCACCGCGCACCACCAGGATGGCGACCCGGTCGAGGGCGGCTGGCACGTCTACCCCGAGCAGGCGACCGCCGGCCTCTGGACGACCCCGGTCGACCTCTGCAAGTACGCCCAGGCCGTCCGCGCCGCGTACGCGGGCGCCGACGGCGCGCTGATCTCCCAGCGGCTGGCCACCGAGATGCTCACCCCGCAGGTGATCGCGTCCGACCGGATCGGTGGGCTGAACGCGCTCGGGCTCGGGCCGTTCCTCACCACCGACGGCGCGCCGAGGTTCGGGCACAGCGGCGGGAACGAGGGCTTCCGCTGCCACCTGCTCGCCTACCGCGACGAGGGCCTCGGCGCCGCGGTGATGACGAACTCCGACAACGGCGGCTGGGTCGTCCAGCGCGCGTACGTCGCCATCGCCGCCGCCCAGGGCTGGCCCGACTACCCCACCGAGCTCGACGAGCCGGACCCGCCGCACGACGACGAGCTCGCCGCCTGCTCCGGCACGTTCCGACTCCGAGCCGGCTTCGAGTTCACCGTCGAGCCCGCCGACACCGCGCTGAGCGTCACGTTCGCCGGCCAGGCACCGATGGACTTCAGCCCGCTCGGCCACACCAAGGACGGCGCGTTCCAGTTCGGCGCGAACGAGACCGAGACCATGCTGCGCCTCGCGAACGGCGAGCTCACGTTTGTGCAGAACGGCCAGGACGTCGCCTGCGAGAAGCTCTAACTGTCCAGGTGCCGAGCGAACCACTCGGTCGCGAGCCGCTCCACCGCCGCCGCGTCCGCGGTCTGCGGACCCGTCCAGCGCGGCGAGCCCCCGCCGAGCGAGCCGCCGAGCAACCCGAGCGGACCCGCCTCGATCCCGTACTCGGACCGCACAGTGGCCAACGCCGGCCCGAACTCCGCCACCGCCTGCGTCGA
Organism: Tenggerimyces flavus; assembly: GCF_016907715.1. Lineage (NCBI taxonomy): Bacteria > Bacillati > Actinomycetota > Actinomycetes > Propionibacteriales > Nocardioidaceae > Tenggerimyces > Tenggerimyces flavus. The sequence continues at coordinate 60,840 of NZ_JAFBCM010000001.1, forward strand.
AACCGGCCCGTGCACGCGCAACACGGCGTCGTCCAGGATGAGCTCCATCAGGCCGTCCAGCCCACCATTCGGGAGGCGCTTCCCGGAGAGCGGGAGCCCGACGTAGAACCGCCACGCGTCGACGCCGTCCAACGGCAACGCGGCGGCGAGCGCGGTCTCCGAACGCGGCGGATCGAACGGGTGCCAGGCCACGATCATGGGTGCGTTTGGTCGCGCTCCGCCAGCGGGAGGGAACGCAACGTACGGCACTCCGGCGGCGTTTCCGGCCAAGGGCTCTACGGCGGGCATGGCGGCAAGACTAGGAAAGAATCGTCAAGCAGCACGGAGAATTCTGCTCACAGCCGAAACGACCGCGCGATAGGGAACCGATCCCACATCAATCCCGTCCTGCGGGAACTTTCCGACGAACGATTGCGCCTTGCCGAGAGATGGTTACCGGAGTAGACATGCGCCCATGGTCGAGTTACCTGGGGGCTCGACTCCGACCCAAAACCGCTGTGGCGTGTGCGGGCGGAGCGTGACTGCGGACGGGATTCGCGAGGTGGTGCAGGACTCTTCGTTCCTGCATCCGACCGATCCACTCCAAGACGGCCTTCGCACGTTGGTCGCCTGCGACAAGGACCACTTCAACGAGCTCGCCGCGCCGATTCGGGAACGGGCGTACGCCGACGAGGAGCTCTGGGCGGGCAAGGTGTCGCGCGCGGTCCAGCAGGCCTGGCCGGGCGGTGTCTGGGGCGAGGAGCTCGAACGCGCGACCGGGCTCACGGCGAAGCAGATCGTCCGCGCCGCCGATTGGAACAAGGCCCGGACCAGACACCTGGGCCTCTAGAAGCAAGCCGAGCTAGGGCCGGTGCACGGCCAGGATGCAGATGTCGTCCTGGTTCGGCTGGTCGATCGCCGCGTTCAAGGCTTGACCGCACAGCTGGTCGATCGGCAGCTCCGGCCGATCCATCAACTCCCGCAGCGCTTCCAGCCCCTCGTCGATCGAGCGATCTCGCCGTTCGATCAGCCCGTCGGTGTAGAGCAGCAACGTCGACCCGTGCTCCAACCGCGTCTCGTGGCTCGGCCGGATGATCTCGGCGCCGACGATGCCCGTACCGAGCGGCACCGAGAGCCCGTCGGTCAGCAGGAACGGCCGCCGCGCGCTCGGCACGGTCACCAGCGGCGGCGGATGCCCGGCGTTCGCGTACACGAGCCGGCCGTCAGGCTCGAGGATCGCGTAGATCACGGTCGCGATCCGCTCGCCGCCGATCGCGGGGATCAGCCGGTCGGTGCGGTCGAGCACCTCCGACGGCGCGTGCCCCTCGGTCGCGTACGCGCGCATCGCCACCTTGAGCTGGCCCATGAACGCGGCCGCGCCGACGCCGTGCCCCATCACGTCGCCGATCACCAGTCCGGTACGCCCACCGGGCAGTTGGATCACGTCGCACCAGTCGCCGCCGACGCCGCTGTGCGCGCTGCTCGGCTTGTACTCCATCGTGATGTTGAGCCCGTTCGGCGACGGCACCTTGGCCGGCATCAGCGACTGCTGCAGCGTCAGCGCGGTGTTGTGCTCGCGTTCGTACAGCAGCGTGTTGCCCAGCGAGGCCGCCGCGAGCTGCCCGAACTGCGCGAAGACAGCCTCCTCGAACGCGGTGTACGGAGTCCGCCGCCAGACGGCGAACAAGCCGTCGTGCGCGGCCGCCGCCAGCCAGTAGAGGTACGGCTCCTGGTCGTCCCAGATGCCTCGCGCGGTGTCGGCCCCGGGGAGCTTGGGGAAGCCTTCGGTGCGCGGCGGGATGTCGCCGACGGTCGCTTCCTGGTTGCTCAGCTGCACGGTGGCGCCGTCCGCGGACAGCAGCTGGGCGCCGCTCTTGGCGAGCTGCAGGAGCCGCTCACCCACCGGCACCTCGACCGACGCGTCGACGAACGACTGCGCGAGCGCGTGCAGGTGGCTGACGTGCGCCCGCTCGACCTTGATCCGTTCCGCCGCCTCGACGAAGCCGCGGGTCGCCATGTCCAGCGCGGCGAGGCTCTGCAGCAGGAACGGCAGCGCCGCCTCCCAGATCGCCGCGGCGTCGGCCCCCGACGGAGCCTCGCGGACGAGCCGGGAGATCGTCCGGTGGTGCAGCTCGGAGATGTCGAGCACGGACAAGTTGTCGGCCAGCGCCTGCCGGCCGAGCTCGTGCGCTCGTTCGAGGCTCTCCTCGTCGTGCGCGCCGTCTGTGGTGTCGCGTACGTACACGGCGAGCGCGGTCTCGTACGCGGTCTCGAACGCCAGCGACTCGAGCGTCATCGGGCGAGGCCCCGGTAGCGCGCGGCGAGCACCAGCGCGTCGTCGGTTTCCTTCCGGCAACGGATCAGGATGTCGTCCGCCAGACTCGGCACCTCCTGGGCGAGCGGCGGATCCTCGATGAAATGCGGGCGCAGGCCGTCGGTTCCGAGTAGCAGCACATCGCCAGGATGCATGGTCACGCCACGGATGTGCATGGTGGGCGGCAACTGATGTCCGACGATGCCGGCGCCGACGAGCGCGACCGCGAGGCTCGTCGAGCCCACCGGCGCGTTCCGCAGCACCGCGCCGAGCACGTTGCCGACGCCGAGCCAGGTGAGCTCACCGTCGTCGAGAGAGAACCTGGCGAGCGTCATCGCGACCCCGCGGGTCTCGGCCAGCGACTGGTGACACAGGTACATGAGCGCGTCGAGCGGCTCGCCGCCGTTCGCGTTGAGCACCTTGATCGCCTCGAACGCCGCCTCCGCCGCGACCGGGCCGTGCCCGAGCCCGTCGATCACGGCGAGCAACGCGGAGTCGCCCGCGTCGACCACGACGTACTGGTCCCCGGAGACGTCCTGGCCGGGCATCGGCCGTCCCGCGATCGCCCACTCGATCGCGCCGACCTGCCCCGAGTCACGCATGTCGGGGTGCCCACATCCGCATGGTCACGGTGGTGCCCTGGCCCACGATCGAGTCGATAATGAACTCGTCCATCACGCGGCGCGCTCCGGGCAGTCCGAGGCCCAGGCCACCGCCGGAGGAGTAACCGTCCTGCAGCGCCTGGTCGGTGTTCGCGATGCCGGGGCCGGAGTCGACGGCCTTGACCTCGAGCATGCTGCGACCGGCCCGCTGCACTATCGACAACCGGATCTCGCCGTGGTCGGCGTAGCTGGTGATGTTGCGCGCCACCTCCGAGATCGCGGTCGCGATCATCGTCACGTCGGTGAGGGAGAAGCCGAGCTGGGAGGCGAGCTCACGCCCGGCCTGACGAGCCGCCACGATGTCGTCCGGGTGCGCGACTCGTACGACCATCTCAGCGGCCATCAGTGCGGCCTACGCCAGTACCGCGCCGGTTGAGGTGCGCTAAACCTTCTTCCAAGTCGAGGGCGGTCGTGATGTCTTCGAACGTGATGCCGAGCTGGACCATCGCGAACGCCACCTCGGGCTGGATCCCGACGATCACGGTCGCGGCGCCACGCAGGCTGGTCATGTGCGAGATGGTCCGGAGCGAGCGGGCGGCGAAGGAGTCCATCACGTCCATCGCCGTGACGTCGACGATGATGCCGGTCGAACGGAACCGTCCGACCTGCTCCATCAGGTCGTCCTGCAGGCGCTGGGCATCGGTGTCCGACATCGCCGCCTGAATGGACGCGATGAGGTACGTGCCCTGCTTGAGAATAGGTACCGGCATAGCCGCTCACACACCACCGAGCGTGATCATCGGGAGTCCGAGGACTGCCCGGCGTGCCTGACCTCGTAGCCGAGCAGGCGCTCGGCCTCTTCGATGCCACCCTGCAGGTCACCGACCGCGTTCATCTTCGACAGGTCGACGCCGATCGTCACCAGCGTGAGCGCGATCTCCGAGGACAGGCCGGTGATGATGACGTTCGCGCCCATCAGGCCGGACGCGTCGACGGTCTGCACCAGGTGGTTCGCGACCGTGGAGTCGATCTCCGGCACACCGGTGATGTCGATGACGACGACCTTCGCGCGGTTGCCGCGGATCGCGCGAAGCAGCTGCTCGGTGAGCTGCCGGGCGCGCTGGCCGTCGAGCACGCCGATGATCGGGAGGATCAGCAGTCGTTCGCGGACCTGGAGGACCGGCGTCGACAGCTCGCGGATGGCCTCCTGCTGCTGGCGGATGACGCGTTCGCGCTCCTGGACGAACGAGACGCCCACGGTGTTCGCGATCCGGTTCGCGGCCGGCTCGTACGCGTCGAGCACGCGGTTCAGCAGCTCGAAGTCGCCCTGGTACTTCTCGAACAGGCTGCGCGCGAGAACGTCACGCAGCAGCAGCACGATGCCGAGGACCTCGTCGGTCTCGACGCCTCGCGGGATGATCCGCTCGGACAGGTCGCGCGCGTAGTCCTGCAGCGCCTCGACGCTACCGGTCTCGAGCACCTCGACGTAGTTGTCGTACACCGACGTCGCCTCGGAGAAGATCTCCTCTGGCGTCATCGCCGTCAGCAGGCGAGTGTCGGTGATCCGGCGCGCCCACTCCTCGCGCAGGAACGTGCGGTTCTGCCTCAGGTGCTCGACGAGCTCCGGCAGCAGACTCTCGGTGGATCGTTCGCCGGACATCTACCGTCCTCCTACCCATGCGATCTCGACGGGACCTTACCGTCTCGCCTGGTGAGGGGGTACCTGGGCAAGCCCAAGCGGCGACGTACCGGTTCGTCCGAAACCGCCCCGTACCCACTCAATGCCCGGTACCAAACCCCCGGAGCTGGCGATTTCCGGCCAGCCCGGCGTGGGTCTTGCGGACAGAGGGAGCCGAGCGTTCCAGTCGGGCGGTTGGGGACCTGGGCTACTGGAACGCTCGGCCAACACCACTCTGAGCTACCCCGATGTGCAACTTCTGGGAAAGCTCTGGGCAACGGCTCAGGCGACGGTGACGTCGAGCCGCTGGACCGCGTTGTTGACGTAGCCCTTGGGGTTCCAGATCGGCTCGACCGGCTGGACGTTGCCGGCGGCGTCGGTCGCCCGCGGGCAGAGGACGTGCTCGCCGGCGGACGCGTCCCAGCCGAAGCGCCAGCCGCGCCAGGCGGCCGGGCCGAGCGGCTCGTCCAGCTCGGCCGCGGCGAACGTGGCGCCGCCGTCGACGGACACCTCGACGAGCTCGATCGGGCCGCGCCCCGACCAGGCCCGCCCGGTCAGCGTCACCGGGCCGGGCGCCAGGTGGCGCCGCCTGGTCATGTACTCCGGCACGCCGGGCGGGAGCATCAGCGAGCGCGGCAGCATCCGGTGCAGCGGCTCGCCGGGGACGCCGTCGTTGTCGTACATGCGGTACGAGACCTTGTTCTGGTAGCCGTCGAACGGCTCGGCGAGCAGCGTGATGCGCGCGAGCCACTTGACGTTCGCCATGCCGTACCAGCCGGGCACGACGAGCCGCAGCGGGAAGCCGTGCTGGGGCGGGAGCGGCGCGCCGTTCATCTCGTCGACGAGCAGGGCCTGCTCGACGGCGTCGTCGGTCAGCCGGAGCGAGCGCTCGTACGTCTGGGCGACCCCGCCCTCCACGCCACGGTCGTGGCCGGTGAACAGCACCTCGATCGCGTTCGCCTGGACGCCCGCCTCGTCGAGCAGCGGCTTCAGCGGCGTACCGCCCCACTCGGCGGTGCCGACCGCCTCGGTCAGCCACGGCATGCTGACCGGGCGCGGCTCGAGCAGCGCCCGCCCGTTCCCGGCGCACTCGAACGTCACGGGCACCGTCAGCCGCTCCCGGGCACGCAGGTCGTCCATGGACAGGCTCAGCGGCTGGTCGACGTTCCCGCCGACCTCGAGCCGGTACGTGCCGGCGTCGACCACCGGGATGTCGAAGTGGGTCAGCAGGTAGTGCAGGCCCACCGGCGTGATCGGGTACCGCAGCGCCTCGAGCGGCAGCGCGTGGTTGCGCGCGGCGAGCCGCAGCTCGTCCCGGGTGATCCCCTCGCCCGTCACCGAGCCCTTGGCCAGCAGGTCCATGGCCCGATGGTAAGCCGCCGGCCGTGACCGGTTGCGCACCTTTCGTTGACAGGCACCGCGTCGTGCTCGTCTGATGATGTGGTGACCGACACGATCAACCTCCCGCAGGTACTCAGCGACTCCGAGGTCGAGCAGTTCTGGGAGCAGGGCTACTTCCTCGTCAAGGGCGTGTTCTCCAAGGAGGAGGCCGAGTACTACCGCAACCTGATCCTCGGCCTGATCCCGCCCAACCTCGACATCCCCGAGCACTGGCATGTCGCCTCCGGCCGGATCAAGCCGCACTTCACGCCGGGCAACCACACCTACGACTCGCCGGACTTCATCCCGTTGTTCCAGAACGAGAAGTTGTACGCGGTCGTCGCCCAGCTGCTCCAGTCCCACCGGCTGCGCTCGTTCGACGGCTCGATCGGCATCACCGTGCGCAACGACGACCAACGGGACAATTCCCGCAGCCAGACGCTGCACATCGACGCGTCCGTACCGACCGACCTCGACAACTTCCTGTTCACCTTGAAGGAAGTCCAGCTCGGCGGCTGCTTCTACTTCACCGACGTCCAGCCTGACGGCGGCGGCATCCACGTCGTGCCCGGCGGCCACCGGATCGTCGAGTCGGAGTCGCGCGCCGACCCGCAGGGCCGGCACCTGCACAACGACTGGAAGCAGATCCACCACCTGCAGAGCGTCGAGGTGACCGGCGAGGCCGGCGACTTCGCGCTGCTGCACCACCTGATGCCGCACGGCGCCTCGCACAACCGGCGGCCGACGGCGCGGGTGGCGCAGTTCCTGCGGTACGTCCGCGACGACCACCCGCACGGCGCGGGCAGCAAGCCCGCGGCGGGGTTGTACAACGAGCTGCAGATCGCGGCGATGTCGGACCTCGGCAGGAAGCTGCTCGGCGTCGATCCCTGGTGAGTCAGCGCCAGACGCTCAGCGTGATGCCGCGGGCGCGTTCGACGAACGTGCCCTCGGGGCTGTGGTCGCGGAGCAGCTGGCGCAGGTCCCGTTCGAACGCCTCGCGCCGGTCGCCGAACAGGTGCGGCGCGGCGCCGGACAGCGAGAAGACGGACGCGACGATCTGGTCCTCGCTGCGTTCGAGCAGCTCGCCTCGTTCGACCTCGACGACCTGCGGGCCGTCGAAGCCGGCCGCGGCGAAGATGGCGTTCTCGCCGCCCGCGGTCCCGTCGGTGAGGACGCCCTGGCCGGCGCGGCGCGTGCTGCCGAGGTACTCCGTGATGAGCCCGCGGATCTCGTCGCGCGGCGTCGTACTTCCTTCGATGCCCTCGTGCGTGGTGGCGCCGACGTGCACGACCGCCCCGCCGGGCTGGAGCATGCCGCGCACGATGCCGGCGACGAGCGGGCGGTCGAACCAGTGGAACGACTGGGCGAACGTGATCAGCCGCTGGTCGCCGAGGTCTGCGGGGAGCTCCTCGGCGCGCATGCAGCGCCAGTCGATCTCGGGCGCGTTGGCCTTGGCGACGCGGATCATGCCCTGGTCGGCGTCAACGCCGGTGGCGCGTTCGAACAGCGGCGCGACCAGGGTGGTGAGCGAGCCCGGACCGCAGCCGATGTCGAGGTAGCCGCCGGTGCCGTCGAGGTCCAGTGCGTCGCGGATGGCGTCCGCGATCGCTTGTGGGTAAGGCATTCTGCCGACGGCGTAGTACTCGGCACTGCCCTCGTAGAGCGTCGGATCCCACTGCCAGCTCATAGCCTGCTCTCACCGAGGTCGAGATGGATGGCGATCACTTCTTCGTAGCCCGAGCGGATCGTCCAGTACAGCATCGCGAGCGTCCAGTGCGCCCAGTACAGCTTCAGCTTCTCCGGCTCGATGGCGTCGACCGCCTCGGCGGCACGTTCGAGTGCGTCCGGCCGCGGCGCCTGCTCTTCGCCGGGCGACCCGGCCGCCCAGGTGAGGTCGAACAGCAGCTTGACCAGGCCGAAGCGGCGGTCGCCGCGGGCGACGCCGAAGTTCCAGTCGACGACGCCGCTGAGGTTGCCCTCGTCGTCGAAGAGGATGTTGGGCACGGTGAGGTCGACGTGCACGAGGTCGTCGCCGTCCATCTCGTGGATGTCCGCCGCGCCGAGCTCTTTGATCCGCTTCAGCAGGCGGCGGCTCCGGTCGCTGTGCTGCTCGAGCGGCTCGTGCCTCGGTACGGGGTCGCCGCTCTCGCGCAGGCAGAGGGGCGGGATCGGCACGTCGGTCCGGTCGGCGAGCAGATGGGCGAACCGTTCGTTCAACGCGACCATCGCGTCGATGGTCGACGCGTCGGACGCGGCGATCGGCTTGCCGGGAAGGCGTTCCTGGACGACGGCGACCAGTCCGTCGTCGCGCGGGAGCAGGAGCTCGTGGTGTGGCACGGGGAGCCCGAGGCCCTTGGCGTACGCGAGGATCTCGGCGGTCTGGCGCATGTGATCGAGCGAGGCCATCGCGGTGGTGACGACGCTCTGGTGGCCGTCGGGCCAGCGGACGAACGCGGCACCGCCGGACTGTCCTTGCGGGGCGATGCCGATCAGCTCGAGTCCACAACCAGCTCGCTCGTTGACGAAGTCGACGAGCTCGTGTTGGGGCACAATCGGTCAGCCTAAGCGGAGTTCGCGCTGGCCGTCACGCCGGTTTATCGTTCACCGTCGTGACGATCGAACGCCGAACCCGAGTCGCCGCGTACGCCATCTGCCATCGAGCCGACGAGGTGCTGCTCGCGCACTTCGTGTCGGCCGATGGTGCCGACCGGCACTGGACGTTGCCGGGCGGTGGGATCGACTTCGGCGAGGATCCCTCGCACGCCGTCGTCCGTGAGGTGGCCGAGGAGACCGGGTACCAGGTCGAGGTCGAGCAGTTGCTCGGCGTGGACTCGCGGCCGCGGCGGCAGAGCTTCAACGGGCACGAGGAGGACGTACACCACCTCGGCGTCTACTACAGCGTGCGCATCGTCGGCGGCTCGCTGCGGGACGAGGTGGGCGGCTCGACCGACCAGGCGGCCTGGATCCCGTTGGCCCAACTGCCCTCGCTGCCCCGCGCGTCGCTCGTGGACCTCGGCATCGGGTTGGAACGCGACCGTCCGCCGACCGGTCACGTCAAGCCGGCAGCGTCCGGAGGCTCCGGATCGGCGACAGTGCGGTGAACGCCACGGCGACCAGCATGCCGGCGCCGCTGAGCAGGATCGTGGCGCGCAGACCCACGGTCTCGCCGAGGACGCCGCCGACGAGCGCGCCGATGGGTTGCATGCCGAAGACGAGGAATCGCCAGGTGGCGTTGACGCGAGCGAGCATGTCCGGCGGCGTCAACGCTTGCCTGACAGTCACCTGGTTAACGCTGTAGAGCGGTTGACCGAGCCCACGCAGGACCTGGCTGGCGACGGCGACCACGAGGATCGCTGCCGGCGGTCCGCCGGCCATCGCGAGCACGATGCCGGCGAGCGAGGCGATCAGCGTGCCGGCGAGGAACGTGGGTCCGTGGCCTACCCGTTCGGTGAACGGTGCGGCGATCAGCGCCCCGACCACGCCGGCGACTCCGGCGACCGCGACCAGCAGGCCGATCGCGCCGGCTTCGAGGCCGAGGTCGTTGGCGAAGAACAGCATCAGCACGACGGTCTGGACCTGACCGGCCAGCGCTCCCAGCGTCGCCGCGACCAGCATCACCCGGAGGATCGGCTGCGCGTAGACCGTGCGGAAGCCTTCCACGATGCTCGCGCCCAGCCGTTGGCGCCTGACGGTCTTCTCGATCACCTTGCCGGGTTGCCGAATCAGCCCCTGCAGGACGGCGGCTATGAGCGATGACACGGCGTCCACGACCAGCGCGATCGGCGCCGTCAGCACCTGGACGAGCGCCCCGCCCGCCGCCGAACCGCTGACGCCCATGATCGTGCCGCTCTGCGACAGTGCCGCGTTCGCCTGCAGGAGCTGGTCCTTCGGCACGAGCAGGGGAACGAACGTGGTCGACGCGAGCGAGCTGAACAGCACGCAGATGCCGGTGAGGAAGCCGATGACGTAGAGCTGCCACATCGCGAGGACGCCGAGCACGGCCAGCAGCGGGACCGTGCCGGTCAGGACGGCGGCGGCGATGTTGCAGGCGAGCAGCGTCGTTCGATACGGGATGCGATCCACCCAGACGCCGGCGGGCAGCCCGAAGATGAGGAACGGAGCGAGCGCGACGGCACCGAGAACGCCCATCTGGGAGGGCGATGCGTCGAGGAAGATCACCGCGGTGAGCGGCAGGGCGATCGCGTTGAGGTTCGCGCCGAACGTACCGACGGTCGTCCCGGCGAACAGGTTGCGGAAGTCCCGATGCGATCGGAGCACTGCCCATTGGCGCATGGCTCTCAACCTGGCATGGCGCTCCGGACTTCGGCAGGGTCGTTCGCTTATGGCTGACGGCCCCAGGCGCCGACGAGGGTCGGCATGACGAACGTGCCTTGAGCAGCGTCGATCTCGGCGATCATGCGCTGGCGCAGGGTGTCGATGCCGAGGTCGTCGGGGCCGACGACGCCGCCGCGGACGGCGCCGGGGTGGAAGTTCTCGGCCAGGTCGCAGACCGAGCGGGCGCCGTCCTCGACGTTGGCGAACGGGCGAACTCCGAGCGCTTGGACGTCCTCGAGGCCGCCGCCGGCGAGGACTTCGTCGAGCCGGGCGCCGAACGCCGCGTCGACGCCGCCGAGCCGCGCGGCGCCGGACATCATCGCGAGCGTGCGCTGCAACAGCGGGCTGGCCGGATCGGCGCGGGTAGTGAGGTAGTCCCAGTCCATCGCTACGTAGATGCCGTGCTCGCGTAGCGCCTGGCGCTGGTGCCGTACGACCGCGGCGGGATCGGGATGGTGCATGTGGACCAGGCGGCCGACGACGGCATCGAACGGCTGCTCGCTGGGGTCGCGCCACTCGAGGATGTCGCCGCGCTCGAAGCTGACGTTGCTGGTGGTGGTCGTCCTGCGCCGGGCGGTCGCGATCGCGCGTTCCTCCCGGTCGATCCCCACGACGCTGCCGGTGGGACCTACGAGCTCGGCCGCGAGCAGGGCGACGTCGCCGATGCCGGTGCCGAGGTCCAGGACGCGCATGCCGGGAGTGAGGCCAGCGAGGGTCAGGATCGCCTTGGTGGCGGGGGCGATCAGCTTGGCCTGGTGGGCCAGCCGGACGAGCTCGGGATCGGTGTGGCCGAGCAGGTACTCGTGGGTGGTGGTCACCGTGCTGGTGTAGCCGGAGATGCTGGGATCTGGCTGGCGGCCGGCTACGTACGGCGCTACGTAGCGGGCTTCTGGCCGACGGTGATCGTGTTGCCGTCGGGGTCCTGGACGATGGCCATCCGTTCGCCCCAGGGCTGGTCGGTGGGGTCTTGGACGATCTTGATGCCGGCGTTGCGGAGCTTGTCGACCGCCTGGTCGCAGTCTGGTGTGTAGACCCAGAGGGACAGGCGCTGGTTGCCTGCGCCGGGTTGGACGGCGGGGTCGAGGCCGATGCCGAGGTGGGAGGTGCCGAGCTGGAGGCCGACGTAGCCGGGGTCGCCCTCGGGCGGGAACTGGTAGGTGACGGTGCCGCCGAGCAGGTCGCGGTAGAACGCGAGGGCCTTGCCCAGGTCGGGGGTGGAGATGATGGGAAACGCCTCGTCGATCATGCGGGGTCCTCTCGTGGTCGGGGCCTTCGTCGGTGTTGACGAACGAGTCTCCCGGAATCGACAGATTCGTTCGAGGGCAGCCTGACCCGGCCGCGGGGTGGTTTCCCCGGCGGTCGGGTTGGCTGGGTCTAGGCGTGGATGGGGTTGCGGATGGGTGTTTGGTGGTGGTCGATCCATGGGGGTGGGATGAACTCGGGTTTGCCGTCGAGGGCCATGCGGATGGCCCAGTCGCCGCGGTGGATGACTCGGTGGTGGTGGGTGCAGAGCAGGACGCCGTTGTTGAGAGTGGTGGGTCCGCCCTTTGACCAGGCTTTGATGTGGTGGGCGTGGGTCCAGCCGGGTGGGCGGTCGCAGCCGGGGAAGGCGCAGCCGCGGTCGCGGAGTTCGAGGAGCCGGCGGAGTTTGCCGGTGAACAGCCGTTCGGGGTCGGTCAGGTGCAGGTGCCCGGGCATCAGGTGGTCGGGGAGGAGGTGACTGACTTCGGCTTCGCACATGATCCGGGCTGTGAGTTCGGGGGAGAGGTCTTGTCCGGTGTGCAGGGTGGTGCCGATGCCGGTGTCGGGGTTGACCATGACGACCATTTGGGTGCGGTTGCCGCCGTGGCGGGTGGTGGAGTGGTTGTGCGCGAGTTCGATGATCTGGCCGAACGCGTCGGCGCGGCGTGCGGCGGCGGTGCGTAGGTCGGGGCCGTCGGCGCCTTTGACGGGGCGGGACCGTGCGTCGACCAGGAGGTGGAGGCGTTCGCCGGTGTCTTTGTCGGTGCGGCCGTTGAATCGCCACATGCCGGAGTCTGGGTCTTGGTTGAGGTGGAAGTACGCGGTCTTGTCGGCGTCGCGTTCTTCGCGTTCCACTTGGGCTTGCAGGATCTGGTGGGCGATGTCGGGGGCGACGAGTTCGAGGACGTGGTTGCCGAGTTTCCGCAGCGGTGTCGGTCCCAACGTGTGGGCGTGGTCGGTCAACGTCTTGTCGACCTCAGCCAGGGGTGCGGCGCTGGGCAGCTTCGCCACGGTGTGGGCGATGGCGTGGACCTGGTCGACGGAGATCTCCCCCGCACACAGGGCAGCCCCAGCAGTCGGCAGGTGTTGTTCGACCATGCGGGCGAGGGTGAGTTTCTTCTTGGCGCGGGTGGGGTCGATGCCCTGTTTGTCGGCGAGCCAGGCGGTCGTGGAGGAGGCGTCAGCGGCTTTGGCGACCTCGCACACTTCGGCTTGGTGGATGACCTTGAGTTCGAGGCCGTCGCAGATGTTGCGGATCTCGGTGAGGACCCCGACGGTGGCGGCAAGTTCAGCTGGATTCGTGGACAGCACGTTGCTGTTCGCGGCGGCGAGGAGCTGTTCCTTCACCGCGGCGAGTGTCGAACGTGTGGTCGATTCCATAGAACAAGCGTAGGCAGACCACGACCCTAAGGCCACTGAGAAATGGGTTTCCTGTCCACAGATTCCATCCACAAGCACAACCCAGCAACCACAACAAACCCGCACCCGCGCACCGGCCGGAGCACGCTCGTCGACCAGGCGCGGCGTCGTTCTCGTCCATGCGCCCTTCCGACGCGGCCGGACCATGGCGGACGAGAATGACGATGCACAGCACCACACAAGCGACGAGCGCGCCAAAGCGCGATCGACTGGCCCGACTCGGAAACCAGCGAGAGAGGGCAGCGACTCACCCCATCACGTCACGGGTGGAAACCTCACCTCCACCTCCAGCCCACCCTTGGCATGCGCTCGAGCCGTCAACATGGCTTGATGATTCGTCGCAATGGCCTGCACGATCGACAACCCCAACCCGTGCCCGTCAGCCCGGTTCGTACGATCAGCGCCCAACCGATGGAACGGCTCGAACAGCTGCTCCACCTCCCCAGGAGGCACCACCGGACCACCGTTCGAGACCACCAGAACAGCGCGCCCCTCATGAGCCCCCGTGTAGATCTCCAGCCAGCCGCCCTCCACGTTGTGGCGGATGGCGTTCTCCACCAGGTTCACAATCAGCTGCGACACCAACCGCCGATCGCCAGACAGGACGGCAGGTCGCAGCCGGGCGTCCACATGCAACGAACGCGCGGAGGCCATCGGCTGGCGCACCTTCACCACGTCCCGCGCCAAAGCAGCCAGGTCGAAGGTCGACAACCGTGAGGGCCCAGCCTGCCCCCGCGCCAACGTCAACAGCGAGTCGATCAGCCGCCCCTGCTCGGCCCCAGAAGCCAACACCCGTTCGTGCGCATCGCGCAAAGACAGAACCGAAGCCGAAGGATCGGCCAAAGCCACCTGCGCAACCGCGCGTTGACGGGCCAACGGGGTACGCAGCTCGTGGGACGCGTTCGCCACAAACCGCCGCTGGGCCTCGAACGAGGACTCCAGCCGCGCCAACAGGGCGTCGAACGTGTCCCCCAACTCCTTCAGCTCATCGTCCGGCCCGCGCAGTGCCAACCGATCGTGCAATCGCGAAGCCGAGATCCGCTGCACCGTCGACGTCATCGAACGCAATGGCCGCAACACTCGCCCCGCGACGATCCAGCCCGCGCCCATCGCCACGATGGTCATCAAGGCTAGCGCCAAGCCGGACATCCCGAGCAAGGTGTTCATCTGTTTCTGCTGCTGCTGCTTCAGGACCGCCATCGTTTCCTGCTTGACGTTCTCGGCCACCTTCTGCTGGATCTCCACAGGCAGGCCCTCAACGGTCTGCTTGAGATGCAGCATGCGCCCGGACTCACCCGGAGGTGGCTTGCCGTCCCCGTTGAACATGGCAAGGCTGCTGCCGTCCGGCGCCTGATAGAGGAAGCCCTTCGTGTTGTGAGCCACCAGAAAGTACGTCATCCCCACCAACAAGATCCCGCAAGCCAGGAACAGCCCACCATAGATCAGCGTCAGCCGGAACCGAACCGTCTGCCGAGGAAGTCGCCAACGCATTGCCATACTCACCTCTAGATTCGGTAGCCCGACTTCGCGATCGTCTCGATGACCGGCGGCTCCCCCAGCTTGGCCCGCAGCCGGCTGACCGTGATCTTGACGGCGTTCGTGAACGGATCCGCCGACTCGTCCCACACCCGGTCCAGCAGCTCCTCCGCCGACACCGTACGGCCGCGCGACGCCAACAGCAGCTCCAAGACGCCGAACTCCTTCGGCGCCAGCTCCAACACCCGCGACCCCCGCCGCGCCACCCGCTTAGCCGTGTCCACCAGCACGTCGCCGTGCCGCAGCACCGGCGGCAGCGCCGGCTGCGCGCGACGCATCAACGCAAAGATCCGCGCCAACAGCACGGGAAAGTCGAACGGCTTGGCCAGATAGTCGTCGGCCCCCAGTGCCAACCCGTCCACCAGATCGTCCACCGACCCCGCGGCCGTCAGCATCAGCATCCGACTCCGCGACCCCGAGGCAGACAGCTGTGCGCAGATCGCGTCGCCATGCACCCCGGGTAGATCCCTGTCCAGCACGATCACGTCGTAGGAGTTCAGCTCAGCACGTTCCAGGCCAGAGGAACCGTCGTACGCCACGTCCACCGCCAGCTGGGCTCGACGCAGCCCCAGAGCGACCGTCTCGGCCAGCTCCTCGTCGTCCTCGATCACCAACACGCGCACAGGAGCCAGTATCGCCGAGTGCACGGTTTCGGGACGGTTTCGTTCGCGCGATACCGTCCCGAAACCGCCGTCTTCGTAGAACTGGTCCCACATCCCCGGACCAAAGGACGACGACGATGAAGGACAGCAAGCTCAGTCAACGCAACCGCAAGGTGACCCTCGCCACCCTGGCGATCGGCCTCGCCTTCGTCGCCGCGGCGTGCGGCGGCCAGCAGCCCCAGGCCCAGGGCGTCGCGAGCCTCGGCGACACCCCCTCCCCCACCGCCTCTTCCGAGAGCAAAGCAAGCGGCGGCAAGGACGGCGGCCTGAAGTACGCGCAGTGCATGCGGGAGAACGGCATCGACGAGTTCCCCGACCCCGAGGGCGGCAAGCTCACGCTCAAGGCCAAGCCGGGCAGCAAGCTGGACCCGAACTCGCCGGCGTGGAAGAAGGCCGAGGAAGCCTGCAAGTCGCTGCGACCCGAGCCGTCGGAGGGCCAGAAGCAGCAGATGAAGGCCCAGGGGCTCGAGTACGCGCAGTGCATGCGGGAGAACGGCATCAAGGAGTTCCCCGACCCCAACCCCGACGGCGGCATGCTGCTCAGGATGAAGAAGGGCACCGACCTCGACCCGGAGTCGCCGAAGTTCAAGAAGGCGCAGGAGGCCTGCAAGTCGTTGATGCCCGGCGGCGCCAAGGGTGGCGCCGGCGAGACGAACGTGGAGGAAGGATGACCTCCGCACCTCCCGACACCCCGGAGCCCGTCGCGACTCCGAAACGCCACGGCCGGCGCCTCATCATCGCCGGCGTGACGGTAGGAATCCTGGCCGGTGCCATCGTCGCGGCGGACCGTACGAACGTCTTCGGCGTCACCCTCGCGAGCCTCACGACTCCCGAGCCCACGCCGACGAATCAACCGCAGAACAACGACAAGAGCGAGAGCCTCAGCACCGTAGGCAAGCAGACGTTGTCGGCGCAGACCACCGTGGACGGAACGCTCGGGTACGCGGACAGCTATCCCGTCCTCGGCAGCCTCAACGGCACCGTGACCTGGTTGCCCGAAGAGGGCCAGATCATCAAGCGGGGCGGGATCCTCTACCGCGTCGACGGCGAGCCGGTGCTCCTCATGTACGGAACGATGCCCGTCTACCGCGACCTCGCCGCGGGCGACGACGCGGACGACGTCAGCGGCCAGGACGTCAAGCAGCTCAACCAGAACCTGGTCGCGATGGGGTACGGCGAGGACTACGAGCTCGACCCCGACTCCGACGACTACAGCTGGCGGACCAGGGAGGCGGTCGAGGATCTGCAAGACGCGCTGGGCGTCGACGACACCGGCGAGATCGAGCGCGGGCAGGTCATCTTCCTACCCGGCCCCGTACGCGTGACCGACGTCAAGGCGACGCTCGGCGGGCAGGCCGGCGGCGCCGTCCTGCAGGCCAGCTCGTCCAGCCGGCTCGTCACTGTCAACCTCGACACCTCGCAGCAGTCCGAGCTGAAAGTGGGCGACGCGGTCACGATCACCTTGCCCAATGGAGAAACCACGCCAGGCAAGGTCACGTCGGTCGGCAAGGTCGCGAGCACGCCGCAGTCCGAGGACGACACCCCGACGATCGAGGTCCAGATCACCCCGACCGATCCGAAGGCGACCGGCAGCCTCGACCAGGCGCCCGTCGAGGTGAACATCATCACCGACCAGGCCAAGGACGCGACCGTGGTCCCCGTCGAGGCGCTGCTCTCCCTTGCTGGCGGCGGCTACGCGGTCGAACGGGTGTCGGCGACCGGCGAGCACAAGCTGATCCGCGTCAGCCTCGGGCTGTTCGACGACGACGCGAGCGTCGTCCAGGTCACCGACACCGAGCTGAAGCCGGGCGACCGAGTGGTGGTGCCCTCGTCATGAGTACGACGACCAGCCCCACCTACTCGATCGGTCCGCAAGCGGGAGTTGACAACGGCTTCCGCGGCCCGGTCCTCGAGTTCGAGGCGGTGACCAAGACGTACGGGAGCGAGCCGCCCGTCACCGCCCTGCGCGGGGTCGATCTCACCATCAGGCAAGGCGAACTGGTCGCCGTCGTCGGCCCCTCGGGGTCGGGCAAGACCACGATGCTCCACCTCATGGGCACGCTGGACCGGCCCACCAGCGGGGTCGTACGCCTCACCGGGCTCGACGTCTCCAAGCTCACCGACCGGCAGGTCGCCAGGCTGCGCTCGACGAGGATCGGCTTCGTGTTCCAGCAGTTCTTCCTCGCCGAGCACGCGACGATCCTCGACAACGTGGCGGACGGGCTGCTGTACGCGGGCACCCCGCAGCGCGTACGACGCAAGCTCGCCGCCAACGCTCTTGCCGCCGTCGGGCTCCCGGCCAGACACCACGCCAGGCCGACGCAGCTCTCCGGCGGGCAACGGCAGCGCGTCGCCATCGCCCGCGCACTCATCGGCGAGCCGACCATCGTGCTCGCCGACGAACCGACCGGAAACCTCGATCACGCGACAGGACAGTCGATTCTCGGCCTGTTGAACGAGCTCAACCAGGGCGGCACCACGATCGTCGTCATCACCCACGATCGCGACGTCGCGGCCAACATGGACCGCCAGGTCGAGATCCTGGACGGCAAGATCGTCGGCGACACCAGCATCCCCCACCACGAGGCGAGGTGGTCGCGATGACCACCACGCTCGCTCCGACGTCGGGGCGCATGCGGGCGGGCGATGTCGCGCGGGTCGCGAGCGTCGGCATCCGTACCCGCAAGATGCGAGCCGGCCTGTCCGCGTTGGGCATCGCGATCGGAGTCGCCGCGATCGTCGCCGTCCTCGGCCTGTCCGCGTCGTCCCAAGCAGGCTTGCTCGCGCAGATCGACAAGCTGGGCACGAACCTGCTCACGGTGTCGAACGGGCAGACGATGTTCGGCGACGAGGCGTCGCTGCCGACGCAGGCGCCGGGCATGATCGGCCGGATCGGGCCGGTCAGCGAGGTCCAGGCGACGGGCAAGGTGCCCGACATCAACGCGTACCGGTCGTCGCTGATCCCCGAGGTACGGACGAACGGGCTCTCGGTCCAGGCGGCCACGCTGGACCTGCCCAAGACCGTGGGGACGAGCCTCGCGCAGGGGCGCTACCTCAACGCCGCGACCGAACAGGTCCCGGTCGCCGTCCTCGGCGCGACCGCGGCGAAGCGGCTCGGGATCACGAAAATCCATCCAGGACAGCGGATCTGGATCGGCGGGCACTGGTTCTCGATCGTCGGGATCCTGGAGCCGGCGGTGCTCGCGCCGGAGATCGACACCGCGGTGCTGGTGGGCTTTCCGGCCGCTGAGAAGTACCTCGACTTCGACGGGCACCCGACCATGATCTACGTACGGTCGGACACCGCCCAGGTCGAGGCCGTGCACTCCGTGCTCGCCCAGACGGCGAACCCGGAGGCGCCGGACGAGGTCGAGGTCAGCCGCCCGTCGGACGCGCTCGAGGCGCGGGCCGCCGCGCAGAGCGCGCTGGACTCGCTGTTCCTCGGACTCGGCGCGGTCGCGTTGCTCGTCGGTGCGGTCGGGGTCGCCAACACGATGATCATCTCGGTGCTGGAACGCCGACCGGAGATCGGTCTGCGGCGCGCGCTCGGTGCGACACGGGGGCACATCAGGGTGCAGTTTCTCGCCGAGGCGATCCTGCTCGCGGTGCTCGGCGGCGCGGTCGGGGTGGCGGCGGGCATCGCGGCGACGGCGATCTACGCGAGTACGAAGGACTGGACGATCGTCGTCCCCACGATCGCCTGGGTCGGCGGGCTGGCCGCGACCGTCCTGGTCGGTGCGGTCGCGGGCCTATTGCCGGCACTGCGGGCGGCACGGATGTCGCCGACCGAGGCGCTCTGGACGCTGTAGCTAGGGGAGGAGGACGACCTTGCCCACCGTTGCCCTGCTCTCCAGGGCACGGTGGGCGGTCGCGGCTTCGGCGAGCGGGAACGTCTGCACCGCGGGCACCAGCCGACCCGCGGCCGCCTCGGCGAGGGAGCGCTCCTCCAGCGCGCGGAGGCCGCCGGGCTGTCGCAGGACCGACGGTCCGAGCGCGACCGTGACGGTCAGCAGCTTCTCGTAGACCTCGCTCGAGGAGAACGCGAGCTCCTTGCCCGAGGACCAACCGAACAGCACGATGCGCCCACCAGTCTTGAGTCTCTCGAACGCGGCGCGCGCCTCCGCGCCGCCGACACCGTCCAGCAGGAGATCGATCTGCCGGTCGCCGAGACGATTGGTCCAGTCCGGCTCGGCGTAGTCGACGGCGAGGTCGGCTTCGACGCGTTCGACCTTGGCCGGGCCGCCCGCGGCGCCGATGACGAACGCGCCGGCGTTGCGCGCGGCCTGGACCAGCAGCGTGCCGATGCCGCCCGCCGCGGCAGTGACGAGAACGGTCTCGCCCGCGGCCGGCTGGGCGAGCGCGAGGATGCCCTGTGTCATCCGGCCGGTGCCCATCATCGCGACGGCGTGGTCGAACGCGAGGGTGTCCGGCAGCTGGTGCAGCGCGTCGACGTTCGCGACCGCGAGCTCGGCGTACCCGGCGCTCGCCATCCCGAGGTGCGCGACGACGCGTTTGCCCAACCAGCGTTGAGGAACGTCGGCGCCCAGCTGGTCGACCACACCGGCGACCTCGCGGCCGGGGATCATCGGCAGCTGGGGAAGCTGCCACGGTCCGCTCGTCCGGCCGGACCTGATCTCGGTGTCGACGAGATGGACGCCGGCGGCTCGCACGGCGATCCTTACCTGATCGGGGTCCGGAGCGGGGTCAGGTGCTGATTCGTAGCGGAGGTTCTCGGCGGCGCCGAACTCGTGCTGCCTGATCGCGTGCATGCTTGCCAGCCTGCAAGCTCAACCACGGTTGAGGTCAACCCAAGCGGTCGTGGATGAAGTAGCGGCCCTGCGCGTCGCGGTGCGCGCGGTCGCCCGAGGCGATCAGCCGGCCGAGGCGAGGGCGGTCCGATCCGTTGGAGTAGCGCGAGAACGCGAGCGTGCTCCGCACCCACAGCTGGCCGCGCACGCCGGGCGCGACGGGACGGTGCTCGGCGTCGAGGACGTGCAGCCGCACGCCCGCTGCCGGTCGGCCGACCGTGCCGGGAGCGGCGGCGAGGTCGGCGGGCGTCGCGAGCGTGGACCAGCCCTGCTCGGTAGCGCCGTAGAGGTTGAACACCGGGCCGAACGACTCCCCGAGCGAGGCGGCGACCTCGGGGTCGAGCGGCATCGCGCCGCTGACCACGGCTCGGACCCGCTGACGACCGACCGCATCGGCGAGCTTGGCGAGGACGGGCGGGACGCCGACGACCAGCGCGGGCTCGCGCTCGGTCAGCAGCCGGGCTTGGTCGTCCGTGGTCTGGCCGAGCAGCACGGTCACGCCGAACGTCAGCCCCAGCGCGAGGAAGCCGAGCCCGAAACCGCGGTTCAGCGGCGGCGTCAGCAGCATCGACTCCCCTGCTGGCATGGGGATTCGATGGACAAGGGTACTGATCGGGATCGCCTGCAGGAGCCGGAACGTACGGTGCGCGCCCTTCGGCGGACCGGTCGTGCCAGACGTCAGCACCACCAGCCGCCCCCGCCGGCGGCCCCTCCCCGAAGGGATCGCCCGGCTCGCGGGTGCGTCGCCAGGCAGGACCAGGTCGAGGCGTTCTTCCTCGATCAGCGCCTCCAGCTCGGCGGGCGGCAGCGCGGGGCTGAACAGCGTGACGTCCGCGCCGACACGCGCCGCCGCGGCGACCGTGATCACGAAGTCGCGCGTGTTGGCGGCGAGGACTCCGAGCCGATTGCCCTTGCCTGCAAGGCGATCCGTCAGCTCGTCGGCCGCCGACAGCAGCTCGGCGTTCGTCACCGCGCCTCGGTCGTCGACCAGCGCGACCGCGGCAGGGCGACGCAGGGCGGCGACCTCGACGAGGGCGCCGAGCGTCAGGCCGTACCGGCGGATCGTCCGCGCGACGCTCGGCCGCCACGGTCGTACCGCACGGAGCAGCCGGGTGAGCCCGACGGCGACGTCGGCGACCGCCTCGGCGCGGATCACGAGCGCCGCCGGAGCAGAGCGGCGGAGGCGGCTTCGTACGGTCCCTGCGCGTTGTTGGTGAGGACGCCGGCGAGCCGCACCCACCACGGCACCAGCAGGCGCTGCCTGGTGACCAGCGTGCGGGCGACCACCTCCGCGGCCTGGCGCGCGGTCAGTCCGGGAAGTCGGGTGCTGTACGTCGGCGCGCTCATCGCCGTATGCACCAAGGGAAAGTGGATCGAGGTCGTCGCGACGCCGTCGGCGCGCAGCTCCGGGGCGACGCTGCGAAGCCAGGCCTCGAACGCGGACTTCGTGGCGCTGTAGACCGCGAAGTTCGCGGCCGGCAGGTCGACGCTCAGGCTGCTCACGTTGACGACCTGGCCGCTGCGCCGCGCGCGCATCCGCGGGAGCAGCGCGGACAGCAGCCGCACCGGTCCGAGGAAGTTGACGGCGTTGCCGCGGGTCACGTCGTGGAACCGGTCCGCCGTGTCCGTGAGTGAACGGCGGATCGACTTGCCCGCGTTGCTCACGACGACGTCGATCCGGTCGTGGTCCGCGAGCAGGCGCGTCGCGAGCTCGTCGACCGCCTCGGGATCGGCCAGGTCCGCTGCGTACGGGATCGCGCGTCCGCCGCGCGAAACGATCCGTTCCGCCAACGCGGCAAGCAGGTCGCCGCGGCGTGCGGTGAGCAGGACGGTCGCTCCGGCCGCACCGAGCAGCTCCGCGGTCTGCTCGCCGATGCCCGACGAGGCGCCTGTGACGAGCACGACCCGACCACCGACCGCCACCCGGATGCGGTCGAGGCCCACGGGTGACCAGGACGGCCCGAGCGCGGCGCGGTACCAGCGGCTCATCGAATTCATCGTCGAGCAGTCTGACAGCCAGCGCCGGTAAGCGCCGGACGTGGGCGGATCGCAAGCGGAACTGACGAGCATCGTCAATATACGCAGGGAATCCACATTCTCTTCGCGAGTTCTTCTTTCACTGGTTGACGAATCTCCACGCAGCGGTCGCCAACAGTTTCGCCTCGAAGAGGGACTTTCCTTGATTTCAAAGGAAGGCGGCGGTGTCGACCACGATGTCGAACGGCTCGGGGATCGCCAATTGCTCGCCCATCGAGACTTTGATCGCCTCGTGATATCTGCCCTGCCCCGGTTCACTGTAGAGGGTCACCGAAGAGGCCAGGACGTCCACCAACAGGTAGAAGGGGACCGCGTGAGCGGCGTATCCCCGCAGTTTCCTGCCGCGGTCGTGCCCGTACGTGGCCCGCGAGGTGACCTCGACCGCGAGAAGCGCCTCGGAAATTGGCACAATCCAGGTGATATCTTCCCGCGTGAGTACCTCGGTGGGGAGAACGAGAAGATCGGGCACGTACCGTTCTCCCGACAGCGGTAGCTCAATGGTCACCATTTGAACGGCAGCCGTATCCACGGGCGTCGATCGAAGGACACCCTCCAAGACCCAGATCACTCGCGCATGTCGCGTGGATGGGGTCGGCGACACGACGATGACCTCCCCGACTATCTCGACGCGGTAGCCCTCAGGGACGGTGATCTGTTCAGCGACTGTCGCAAGCTCTGACAAAGCCGGCGAGTCGGGTACGGTCATGAGCTTACCCTCTGTCGTCACTCAGTGACGTAAGCACGCATGGTGGTCGAGACGTTGCGCATCACCCTAGAACGGCTGGCCAGGTCCGGACTCACCGACGCGCGGATCTGTCCGAGATCGGTTTCGGGAAGCCTTCCCAAACCGCCACTGTCAAGGCACGGTTGACACCTCTAAATAGAGCCAAACCGATGGCGCGGCTGGATAGGGTCGTCGGCGTGATCGACCAAGCGCTGGAGATCCTGGCCCGGCATGGGTACGACGCGACGCGGCTGGAGCTGCTCGGCGAGGGCGGGCAGAGCACCTGCTACGGCACCGGCGAGATCGCGGTCCTACTCTGCAACGCCGACGTCAGCGCGTACACCGAGGACCTGACCGGGCACACGCTCCCCGGCCCGGACGTCGTTCCCCCGTTGAACAAGTACGCGGCGCCGTGGTGGATGTCCACCCGAGCGGCCGACCAGGGGATGCGGACGCCGCGGATTCTCGCCGTCGGCGACGAGCCGCGCCCGTACGCGCTGATCGAGCCCGTCCGAGGCACGCTGGCGTCCAAGCACGCAGAGGTTGGCGAGCGGGCGGTCGGCTGGTACGCCCAACTGGGACAGGAGATTCGGAAGGCGAACGACGTCGAGACCATCGGCTTCGGAACGTTCACACCCGACGAGGCGAACGGGTTCCGCGGCCGCTTCGCCACCTGGCCCGACTATCTGGACCGCTATCTCGAGCTGTTCCTCGTGCGCGGTCCGGAGAACGCCAAGACGCTCGACCAGCTCCTCGCCCAGGACCTCGTCGACGAACGCGACCTCGGCCGCGTCGAGGCCAGGGTCCGCGCGGCACGGACGTGGCCCGTGCGACCTCAGCTCACGCACTACGACAACCGGCTCGACAACGTCATGGTCGACGGCGACCGGATCACCGTGCTCGACTGGGGCCTCGCGTTCAGCGGGATCGGCATCGCCCAGGAGCTGATCAAGATCTTCGAGACCGCCCCGACCACGATCCAGGACAGCAGGGTGGCGGCGTTCCTCGACGGCTACGGCCTGACCAGGAACGAGGCTCTGGACGCGATCGAGGCAGGCAAGCTGATGCTCGTTCTGGACGGGCTCGCGATGGCCTCCGGCTGGGCCTACCGGCCCGACCGGCTCGGCGGCGTCCGGGGCTGGCTGAGCACCGTCCAGCGCCTCAGCGCCGACTGGTAAAACGACGCTGACCAGCCCAAACGGGCTGGTCAGCGTGGTGGAGCCGCCTGTCGGAATCGAACCGACGACCTATTCATTACGAGTGAATCGCTCTACCGACTGAGCTAAGGCGGCAACGGCGAGCAAGCATACCGAACGGTTGCCCGCGACCGGCAACGAGTATCGGGTCAGCCGGGTGGGCAGCGCAGCGACGCCTCCGGCGGCTTGCCCTCCAGCAGGTACTTCTCCACCGCCTCGTCCACGCAGCTGTTGCCCTCCTTGTAGGCGGTGTGGCCGTCGCCGTCCCGGCTCAGCAGCACGCCGGAGTCGAGCTGCGAGGCCAACGCCTGCGCCCAGCGGTACGGCGTCGCGGGGTCGCGGGTCGTGCCCACCACCAGGATCGGCTTCGCGCCCGTCGCGCGGATCGCGTGCGGCGTGCCGGTCGGCTTCACCGGCCAGTTCGCGCAGGCGAGCGATCCCCACAGGATGTACGGGCCGAACAGCGGCGCCGCGGCCTCGAACGACGGAAGCTCCCGTTCGGCGTCCGCGACCGACGTGAGGTCCGGCCGGTCGAGGCAGTTGACCGCGTAGATCACCTCGCCGGAGTTGTCCTTGTACCCGTTCGGGCCACGCGAGTTGTACTCGTCGACCATGCTCAGCAGCCGCTCGCCGCTGCCGTCGAGGCCGGCCTTGAGCGCGGCGCGCAACCGCGGCCAGTACGACTTCACGTACAGCGGCATCACCACGCCGACCGTCGCGAGCGCCTGCGTCACCTCGCGGTCGTCCGACCCCGGCAGCGGGTCCTGGTCGAGCTCGTCGAGGAACGACCGGAGCTTGGCGTACGCCGCGTCGACCGACGTGCCCAGCGGGCAGTCCGAACGCTTCACACAGTCCTCGAGGAAGGCGCGCAGCGCGACCTCGAAGCCCTTCGCCTGCTCCAGCCCGAGCTGGACGCCGGTGAGCTGCGGGTCGAGCGCGCCGTCCAGCACGAGCCGCCCGGTGCGCTTCGGGAACAGCTCGGCGTACGTCGCGCCGAGGAACGTCCCGTACGACTTGCCCAGGTAGTACAGCTCCTCGTCGCCCAGCAGTCCGCGCAGCACGTCCATGTCGCGGGCCGCGTCCTGCGTCGAGACGTGCGCGATCAGGTCGCCCGACTTCTGCTGGCAGCCCTGGCCGAACGCGCGGGTCTGATCGAACAGCTCGTTGATCTCTTCGGGCGAGTCCGGCGTACCGTCCGCGGCGATGATCTTGTCGAGGTCCTCGTCCGACACACAGTCGACCGGGGTGGACTGCCCCACGCCGCGCGGGTCGAAGCCGACGATGTCGTACCTGTCGAGCACCGGCTGACCGAGGATCAGCGGTGAGTAGCGCGCGTACTCGACGCCGGAGCCGCCCGGCCCGCCCGGGTTGACCAGCAGCGAGCCGATCCGCTGGGACGGCTTGCGCGCCCGCAGGCGCAGCACGGCGAGCTCGATCGACTTGCCCTCGGGCTTGGCGTAGTCGAGCGGGACCTGGATCGTCGCGCACTCGAAGCCGCCGGCGCCGCAGTCGGACCACTTCGGCTTCTGCATGTAGAACTTCGCCAGCGCGGGCGAGGCGTCCGAGGGCGCCGGCGCCGGCTCGCGGGTCGGCTGCGGATCGTTCGGCGACTGCTTGTCGGGGCCGAGCTGGTCGGGCGGGCCGCCGCGTGCGGTCGCTTTGACCGTGTCGGCGGCGGAGGGCGCCAGCGTGCAGCCCGCGAGGAGCGCGAGACCGACGAACGCGGCTCCGACTCGGTGCGCCAGCCTCACTCGTCGCTGCCTTCGTCGGCAGGGCGAGTGGTGATCTCGACGTCAGCCGTGGGACGCGCCCCGGTCGAGACCGCCTGCTCGTACTCCTGCCGCGAGCCGCACACGTCGGCCTTCGGGCAGGCGCAGCGCCGCCCGTTCGACGACAGCCTGACGACGACCTTGTCGGCGGGGACGTTGTGGCCGACGACCGTACCCTCGCCCTCGGGCGTCTCGACCTTGCTGCCGTACGCCGGCGCGGTCGACTTGAAGTCCTGGTAGAGCGGGTGCTCGTACTTCAGGCAGCACATCAGCCGGCCGCAGGCGCCGGAGATCTTGAGCGGGTTGAGCGGCAGGTCCTGGTCCTTGGCCATGCGGACGCTGACCGGCTCGAAGTCCTTGAGGAACGTCGCGCAGCACAGGTCGCGGCCGCACGGTCCGATGCCGCCCTGCAGGCGGGCCTCGTCGCGGGCGCCGAGCTGCCTGAGCTCGATGCGCGCCCTGAGCTCCCTTGCGAGCTCCCTGACCAGGGCGCGGAAGTCGACGCGGTGCGGGGCGGAGAAGTAGATGATGATCAGCTGGTCGACGTCGGCCCGCCGGTCGACGAAGTCGATGCCGACGATCTTCATCGGCAGCTCGTGCTTCTTGATCATCCGCCGGGCGATCATCTTGGCTTCCGCGCGCCTTCGGCGGTTGGCCTCGTCGCGGGTCAGGTCGTCGTCGGACGCCAGCCCGGCGAGCGTCGGCAGACCGCCGATGTCGTCGGTGACGTACTGCGGCGCCCAGATGCACTCCGCGACCTCGGGTCCGTCGTCCGTGGGCACGAGCACCTTGTCCCCGACCCGGGGCTGATGCTGCCCGGGGTCGAGGTAGTACAGCCGGCCGTAGCGCTCGAACGCGACAGCCATCACCATGCCCATGCCGGCCAGCCTAAACGTTCTCCCTGCGTTCGGGGCGTAGCCATCCACAAGGGCTGCTTCTAGTCTCTGCGGATGGACGCTCTGACCAGGACGTATCTGTGGGAACAGTTCGGCGGCGCCATCGACATGCTGGACGATGCGCTGACGCTGTGCCCGGACTCGCTGTGGACCGCGCACCTGTGGGACGACGAGGAGGACCAGCGGTACGGCGACTACTGGTTCATCGCGTACCACGCCAGCCGCTGGCTCGACGTCTATGTCTCGGGTTCGGCCAGCGCGGGCGACTGTCCGCTGCCGGAGCCGTTCGTCACCGGGCTGCCCACTGAGCCGTACGCGCGGGACTCCGTCCGTGCCTACTTGCAGGCGACGCGTGAGAAGGTCCAGTCCGCGATGGGGTCGCTGACCGCCGAACGTGTGCACTCACCGGCCACCTGGGGCGCGCCGTACCTGCGGTTGCAGCTCATGAGCATGCGGCACACGCAGGAGCACGCGTCGCAGCTGACGTTCTTCCTCGGCCAGAACGGCGTGACCGGCATGGACTGGGTCGCTGAGGCGCGTGACTGACGCGGAGAAGGCGAGTCTCCGCGAGCTGATCGACGGAACGACCGGGTACCGCCGGCCGAGCTAGCTGAGCAGCTCCGCCACGGCCTCGTAGGCGCCGACGGTCTCGGCCGGATCTCCCGCCCGGCGGCTGTAGTGGGCGCCGGACACGGCGTCGTACTGAGCCCACCGGACCGCCCGCTCGCGCTCGACCTCCGCGGCATCGGCGAAGATCGCCAGCCGGCGCAGCAACTCGGCGCGCAGGTCGGGCGCCGCGAACAGGCTGTGGCGGCCGCCGACCAGTACCTTGAAGGCGTCGACCGCGAGATCGCCGGCCCAACCCTTCGGGTCGATCGCGAGCCAGGGCTCGCGCTGCGCGCGGACGACGTTCCCGAAGTGCAGGTCGCCGTGCACCATCGTGTCGGGCTGCTTCGAGCCGAGCTCCCGCACGGTCGCGAGCGCCGCGTCCAGGGCCCGCTTCGAGAGCGGCTGGCCCAGCTGGGCATCGTCTGTGCGCAGCGCGTCCTCCCACTCCGGCGCCCGTTCGGCCAGCCGCGGCAGGTGCGGCGGCGCGGGTACGGCCAGCCGCCGGGCGAGCTGCCCGATCAGCGCTGTCTGGTTGTCGACGTCGCCGGCAGCGTCCAACGTCTCCCACTCGCCCTGTTCGAGCAGCATGGCGAAGTTCGCGTCGTCCCGTTCGTACAACAGCACCGCGCCGCGGCCGCCCCAGGTGGCGAACGCGTCGGCCTCGTAGCGGTTGCCCGGGTGCGGGAACGACACCTTCAGCACCGCGGGCGAGTCGTCGAATCGCTTCACCGGCAGGATGACTCCCACGCCGCCGCGGGTGATCGGGGTGGTCGGGATGCACCGCCAGCGGTCGAGCAGGTCCGCCACCAGCTCGGGCAGCGCCGCGAGCCACGTTCGGCCGGCCTCGCCTTCGCGAGAGATCACCGCACTGACGAACGATTCCGGCACCTCGATCACGACATCGCACCCTAGCCTCGATCTTTCGTCCGGCGGTGGGTTCGCCCGGTCCGGCCCGCCCTGGGGCCAATGATCATGTTTACCTGATCATTGGCCGCTTTACGTGGGGTGGACGCCAGGTAGAGCGGTCACTGGCCAGGTAAGGCACCCCACATCCCGTCCGGACGGGGGCGCCGCGCGCCATCGCGCTACGCGCGATGACCGGCGCTATTCGCCAAACACGACCTAGGCTTTCCGCATGGGAGCGAAGATCCAGGTCGCGCACACCTCCGCGCTCGACGCCGAGGTGCTCGACCGGGCCCGGCAGCTGTTGGTCGACGTGTTCGAGGGCGACTGGACCGACGACGACTGGGAGCACTCGCTCGGCGGCGTGCACGTCCTCGCGTTCGACGGCGCGTCGCTGGTCGGGCACGGCGCGGTGGTCCAGCGGCGGCTCATCCACGACGACAAGGCGCTGCGTACGGGCTACGTCGAGGGCGTCGGTGTCCGCTCCGACCTGCGCGGCAACGGCGTCGGGGCGCGGATCATGACCGAGCTCGAAAGCATCATCCGCGCCGCCTACGTCCTCGGCGCGCTCAGCTCCACCGAGGATGCCCTGGAGTTCTACGCCCGCCGCGGCTGGCGCAACTGGGAAGGCGCGACCTTCGCCCTCACCCCCGCGGGCGTCCAGCGCACAGCCGACGAAGACGGCGGCATCTACGTCCTCCCCGCCACCGCCCACCTCGACCTCGCCGGCGACCTCATCTGCGACTGGCGCGACGGCGAACTCTGGTAGCGGCCATCGGCGCAGGTCAGCGCAGGTTGATGGTCATCGCTTCGACGGCGAGCAAGGGGGCGACGTTGGCGGCGATGGCTTCGCGGCAGGCGAGGATGGCGTCGACCTTGGCCAGCACGGCTTCGGGCGGGGTGGACGCTGCGGCGCGGGCGATGTCGGGGCGCAACTCGAGGTTGACGAGCTCTGCTCCCGTGTTCAGCGCGACCGCCAGGACGTCGCGGTAGTACGACATCAGGTCCAGCAGCGCCCGGTCCAGCGCGTCACGCTGCAGCCGCTTGGCCCGGACCTTCTGCTGGTCGTCCAGATCCTTCAACGCTGCTTGCAAAGAACGAGGCTTCGCGCCCTTTCCGCCCACGCCTAGAGCGTTCTCGAGCTCGGTACGTTCGTGCGTGTCCAGCTCGGTCGTCGCCGCCTTCGCCTCCTCCGCGGCCCGCTCGACCAGGGCCGCGGCCGCGTGCACGCAACCCGACAACGTGCCCACCTGCGACGGGATCGAGAGCACCTCAGAACGCCGGTCGCGCACCTCTTCCTTCAGCGCGAGGGCCCGCGCCCGGCCGATGTGCCCCTGCGACGCCCGCGCCGCGAAGAGCGCCATCGAACGCTCGACCCCACGCCGCTCCAACAACGACGCTACTGCCGACGTCGACGGCGTACGCAACACCAGCAGCCGGCACCGCGACCGGATCGTCGGCACCACGTCCTCGACGGTCGGCGCGCACAGCAGCCAGACCGTACGCGCGGCCGGTTCCTCCAGGCTCTTCAGCAGCGCGTCCGCCGCCTGCTCGGTCAGCCGGTCCGCGTCCTCGACCACGAGCACCTGCCAGCGCGCGCCCACCGGCGACATCGCGGACTTCAACACCAGCTCGCGAATCTCGTCCACCCGCAACGACAGCTGCTCGGTCCGCACCAGCGTCACGTCCGGGTGCGTTCCGCTCAACGACGTACGGCAGGCGTTGCACTCACCGCACCCCTCGTTCTGGCACTCCAACGCCGCCGCGAAGGCGCGTGCCGCGTTCGACCGCCCCGAGCCCGGCGGGCCGGTGATCAGCCACGCGTGCGTCATGCCCGAGATCCCCTCGACGCCGGCCAACCGCGCCGCCGCCGCGTGGGCCGCGTTGGCCAGGGTCTCGACCGTCGGCTCCTGCCCGGTGAGGTCCGCCCAGACGCCTGCCATCAACTCTGCCGGCGCCGTCATCGCCGTGCCTCCTCAGGGGAATCCACCGGAACGGGGACGTCGGACTCGGTCGCGACGGGCTCGAGCAACGACTCGACCCTGGCGCGAATCTGGTCCGCGATCTCCGCGGGCTGCTGGGTCGCGTCGACCACCAGGTAGCGGTCCGGATCGAGCAGCGCGAGGTCGAGGAACCCCTGCCGTACGCGCTGATGGAACTCCAGCGACTCGCTCTCGATCCGGTCGGCCGGCCCGTTCGCCGCACCCCGCGCCAGCCCGACCTCGGGCGGAATGTCAAGCAGGACGGTGAGATGAGGCCGCAATCCGCTCGTCGCCCACCGCGACAGCCGCAGCACCTCGCGCTGCGCGAGATCACGTCCGCCACCCTGGTAGGCGAGGGTGGAGTCGATGTACCGGTCGGTGATGACGATCGCGCCCTCGTCGAGCTCCGGGCGGACCATCGTGTCGACGTGCTCGGCCTTGTCCGCGGCGTACAGCAACGCCTCGGTCCGCGGCGACAGGCTGCCGGTCGCGTTGCCCAGCACGATCGAACGGATCGTCTGACCGACCGGCGTCGCGCCCGGCTCGTGCGTCGCGACGACCCGCAACCCACGTTCGACCAGCCACGCCTCCAACCGGCGCACCTGGGTCGACTTGCCGGAACCCTCGCCGCCCTCCAACGCGATGAACAACCCCGTGTCGGAGAACACGCCACGCTCGTGCCCGCTGAACGCCCCGCGCAGGTCGCGGATCAGCGAGACCTTCCGCCGGTCGTCCATCTGCCGGTAGCTGAAGACGCCGAGGAACGTGGCCGCCAAGCCAGCAATGAGGAACGTGATCGAGGCGCCGTTGTACGTGATCGTTCCCTTGCCCAGCAAGGAGATCTGGTGCGCGCCGATCGCGCCGGCGATGCCCGGCGCGGCCGCGAGGACGGCCGCCAGGACGACGCGAGTGAGCGACTGGACGAACGCAAACGTGCGGCCGCGGATCGCGTCGTCGACCTCCATCCCCAGCATCGTGTAGCCGGTGATCCACGCGATGCCGGCGCAGAAGCCAAGCAGGACAGTGAATCCGGAGACCAGCACGATGTTCTGGACGAGCGCCATCATCACCAGCGACCCGCCCGCGCCGGTGAGCGCGAGACCGAACATGCGCTTGCGGGAGAAGCCGGTCAGCAGCCGCGGGCCGAACGCCATGCCGCCCGCGAGGCCGAGGAACACCGCGCCGAACAGCACGCCGTAGCCGGCCTCGCCGCCGCCGAGGTCGGCGACGTACGTACGACCCAGCCCGATCACCACACCGCCGACGCCGAACGCGCCGACCACGCCGATGACGAGACCTCGGACCAGCTTGTTGCGAGCGACGAACTTCCAGCCGACGAAGATCGCGCGGAGCACGCCTTGGCGTTCCTCCGAGCCGTTGCCTGCGCCCTGCCCGGACAGTTCGTGCAGCCGGCTCGCGACGATCGCGCCGACGAGGAACGTGGCGGAGTTGAAGTAGAGCGCGAGGTCGACGGGGCTGGCGAACCAGTTGAGCGTCGCGGACAGCGACTTGTTCAGCAGCGCGAGCAGGGTGAACAGCAGCGCGGCGGGGAGCGCGGAGCCGTACGTCGTGACGAGCGAGAGCTGGTTGGCGACCGCGAGGCGTTCGCGCGGGACGAGGTTGGGGACCGCGGCGTCCTTGGCGGGGAGCCAGACCAGGCTCACGCACTCGATGAGGACGGTGGCGGTCAGCAGCCAGAACAGGTTGCCGACGATCGGAATCGAGACGAACAGGCCGAACCTCAGTACGTCGCCGATCACCAGCGTCCAGCGCCGGTCCAGCCGGTCGGCGATGTAGCCGCCGAGCGGGCCGACGACCACGGCGGGGAGCAGGCGGAGGAGCAGCACGCCGGCGATCGCGAAGTTCTGCGCGCGGTAGTCGCCCTGGGCGAGCTGGCTCGCCATCGCGGTGAGGGCGAGCAGGCCGAGCCAGTCACCGAGGCTGGACAGGCCGAGCGCGATCCAGAGCTTGCGGAACGCGGCGATCTTCAGCACCGCGCCGAGCGCGTGCGCCGGCGGCGCGGCAGTGCGGGCCGCGTCGCCGCCGTTGCTGCTGTCGCCTTCTGGGTGGGCCTGCTCGGACACCCTGTCAGCGTAACGACGCCCTCCCCCGAAAGCCTGGCGAGTGGGGGAACGACGCGCCCGAGCGACTTCCGCTACCGCAGTTGCGTAATCCACGGACGCGACCTACAGTCGGCATTACGACACCGAGGTAGCGAAAAGTGGGAGCCACAGAGATGACCCCAGAGCTGACCGAGCAGCCCGGCCGGCGCGGCCGCCCCCGCGACCCCGGTGCCGATCGGCGCATCCTGGATGCGGCCCGCCAGCTGCTCGCGACCGACGGCTACGAGGCGCTCGCGGTCGACCGGGTGGCCGAGCACGCCGGCGTCGCGAAGACCACGCTGTACCGGCGCTGGCCGAGCAAGGCGCACCTGGTGATCGAGCTGGTCGCCGACCTGCAGGGCCAGGTACGGCTCGAGGAGACCGGCGACCTGCGCAACGACCTGACCGCGCTCGTGCGCGGCATCACCGTCCGGCTGCACGCGGTCGGGGCAGCCCTGGTCGCCGACCTCGCCGCCGCGGTCGCCCGCGACTCGAGCGTGGCGCTCGGCATCCGCGAGCTGTTCAAGGCCTGGCGCGGAGCGGCGATCACGATCCTTTGGGCCGCCCGCGACCGCGGCGACCTGCCTCGAGCATCGAACGCGGAGATCCTCGTCGACCAGCTCGTCGGCCCGCTCTACTACCGCCTGCTCATCACGGGCGATCCGCTCACACCGGAGTACGCGACCAGGCTGGTCGACAGCGTGCTCGGTACCCACGAACCCACCAGTTGAACAGGACCACCACCATGCCTCGGGTACTCATCGTCATCGGCGCCCTCGTCGTCGTCCTCGCCGGCGCGATCGTCTGGCAGCGCGCGAATCCCCTCGTCCTGCGGGTCGAGACCGAGATCGAAGCCTCCGCCGACCAGGTCTGGAACGTCCTCGCCGACCGGGCCGCCTACCCTGAGTGGAACCCGTTCATCGTCCGCTCCGAGGGCGAGCTTGCCGTCGGCGCGACCATCACGAACGTCATGCGCAGCGGCGGAACGGACCGTACGTTCACGCCCACGCTGCTCGCCGTCACGCCAGGCCGCGAGCTGCGCTGGATCGGCCGGCTGTACGTCCCGGGCCTGTTCGATGGCGAGCACTCGTTCGTGATCGAGGAGCTCGGCCCCGGCCGGGTACGGCTCGTCCAGGAGGAGACGTTCAAGGGCGCGCTCGTCCCGTTCCTCACCGGCATGCTCCGCGGCGAGACCCTGCCCGGCTTCCGGGCGATGAACGACACCCTCGCCGTCCGCGCCGCCGCGACGCGCTAGGCAGGTGGGGCTGGCTGAAGGTCCGAGCCGGGCAGCGAGCTCGGCGCGCAGTTCGAGCCCGGCAGCGAGTCGTCGCACGGAGCCTCGTTCGATGCGAAAGCCGTTCCCGTTCCCAGGACCGCGAGTCCCAGCGCCAGCGCGGCCAGGCCGGCCGCGATCGATCCACCTCTCGTACCCATCAGGTGCCCCCTTTCCGTTCGTCCCCTGACCCGCACGAACCAGACCCCAGCTGGCCCGCCTGCCTACCATCCCGTACCCGTCCCGCGGACGAATCGGGGAAACCCCTCGCTTTTGACACCGCACTCAACACTGGCGGCCATCGGTCCCCCCGCCGATGGCCGCCAGTGCCGCTACGGCGCGGCGATGGCTGGCGGAGTGAGGCCGACCCGGTACGGGTACGGCCCGTCCGTCGACCCCGCGTAGAGGTTGCCGCCCGCGGTGACGGCCGCGACCGTCGTGTCGCCCAGCAGCAGCGGCGCGATCAGCAGCGCCGCGGCCCGGCCGCGCGAGTCCGTCCTGTCCTGCACGTCGATGCCGCCGATCTTGAACGTCACCTCCGCGTTCGCGACGGGCTTGCCCTGCGAGTCCACCACGGTCGCCGACAGGTTGATCGGCAGCAGCGGCAGGGAGTGCCGTGGCCCGGTGTACGTGGTCTTCGTGGCCCGCGCGGTGACGGTCGCGACCACCTCGGCCGAGGCCGAGGCGCCGTCTTTGTCGGTCACGGTGACCTTCGCGGTGTACGTGCCGGGCTTGGCGTAGGTGTGCGTCGCGTCGGCGCCGTCCGCCTGGGTGCCGTCGCCGAACTCCCAGCGGTACTTCAGCGTCGCCTGGTCGGCCGGCCCCGGATCGGTCGCCTCCGCGTGGAAGCTGGCCGGCAGCCCCCACTCCTGCTTGACGTCCGCGGGCCTCGCGACGACCGGCGCCGCGTTCTCGATCGGCTGGCGCAGGTCGAACGGCTGCTCCGCCACGTTGCCGCCCGCGTCGCTGACGACGAGCGTGCCGTTGTACGTCCCGTTGTCGGCGAACACGTGCTCTACGGTCTTGCCCGACGCCGTCGTGCCGTCGGAGAACGTCCAGTCGTACGTCAGCCCGTCGAGGCAGTTGTCCTCCGCGCCGGCGGTGAACGTCACCGGCGAGCCCTCGACGAAAGCGCCGGTCTGGTCGAGGCCGGTGATCCGCGGCTTCACGTCGTCCGGCAGGACCGTGCCGACCTCGTACGTCGCGGCCGTCGCGTGGTCGAACATGTTCATGCTGCCCTTGAGCAGCACGCCCTCGCGCAGCGTGTGCCAGGTGTGCGAGTTCAGCGGCCCGGGGCCGTCGATGTCCAGGTAGAACTTCAACGATCCCGTGGCGGCGACGTCGGGCGCGTAGAGGGCGGGAGCGCCGACCTTGTACCTCAGCTTCGAGCCGGGCGTCGCGGTGCACGGCACCGGAACCTCGTCCGCAACGTTCTCGGCCTTGGCCCACACGGACTTCTTCGCGTCGACGTTTCCCGCGCTGGTGTTGAAGGTCGCCGTCCTCGCGACGACGATGCCCTCCTTGGTCGCCTGCACCTGGCCGTCGGCGTGCAGGTTGACGGTGAGGTCGACCGGGCAGCCGGGGAGGAAGCAGGTCTCCGGGACGAACCCGTCGATCTTCGTGCTGAAGTCGCACAGGACGGCGCCGGCCTGCGGCGTGCAGGCGGTCGGGGCGGTCATCGTCTTCGTCGCGGTGCGGGTGTACTCGTTCGTCTCCTGCCAGTCGTCGTAGCCCTTGTCCCCACAGGGCTTGAAGTCCCCGCCACAGACGAAGATGCCGAACGCGTAGGTGCCTTCGAACGCGAGCTTCAGCCCCTCGCCCTCACCTCGGCCCATCCGGTTGAACACGGTCGCGGTCGATCCCTGCCGTACCTCGGCTGGGTCGACGGTGAAGACGGGCACCTGCGAGTTCGCCCAGTCCAGCCGCGAGATCGCCTTGATCTTGATGCCGGCCGTGACCTCGCAGCCACCGCAGTCGAACAGGTCGTCCGGCACGCAGGTGTCGCAGTGGGCAATCAGTCCGCCGCCGTCGACCGGCCCGAGCGAGCCGACCGGCTTGAGCTGGACGCTGTGCTCGGCGGCGGCGGTCACCGCGGCCGGCTCCGCGTCCTCCAGCGTCACGGCCGCGTTCGCGCCGCCGGTCGCGACGACGGCGACCACGTGGAGATAGATGGTGATCAGGACGAGTGCGAGCGCCCGCGCCACGTTGCGTTGCATTCCTGTGGTTCCCCTCCCGAAGGCGAGACAGCTCGTGCACCCCCCTGACGTGCACGAGTCGTCCGTACGTACACCAAGCCTGGCCGGGGGCGGGCCGTGGTGAATCGGGGAAACCCCTCGCCATTGCCGGTGCCCCACGACGCTGCGCGTTCGGCTGACGACGAATCGTGAACAGGGCATGGTGATACGGTCCAGACTCATGGCGAGAACTCTCTCCACCGGCATCGTCGGGGCCGGCGAGGTCGCCCAGGTGATCCACCTCCCCGTCCTGCAGACGCTCCCGGACCAGTTCGAGGTCCGCGCCATCTGCGACCTCTCCCCCGGCCTGCTCGGCGCGGTCGGCGACCGGTACGGCGTCAAGGCGCGCTACACCAGCGTCGACGAGCTGCTCGCCGGCGAGGACCTCGACTGCGTGCTGGTGCTGAACAGCGACGAATACCACACCGACGCGGTCGTCGCGGCGCTCCAGCAGGACGTGCACGTGCTGGTGGAGAAGCCGATGTGCCTCAGCCCGCGCGAGGCCGAACGCGTCATCGCGGCCAGGGACGCGAGCGGCGCGACGGTCATGGTCGGGTACATGCGGCGGTTCGCGCCGGCTTTCCTTGCAGCCAAGGAGAAAGTCCCCTCGCTGGGAGACATCCGCTACGTGCGGGTCCGCGACATCATCGGCCGCAACGGGCTGTTCATCGAGCCGACCGCCCGAGTCGACCGGCCATCGGACCTCCCGCAAGCCACGCTTGACGAACGCACGGCGCGCGGTCGAGAGCTTGTCACCGAAGCGCTCGGCGACGTCTCCGGCGAGCTCGTGCGCACGTACCGCATGCTCTGCGGGCTTGGCAGCCACGACCTGTCGGCGCTGCGCGAGCTGGTCGGCCGGCCGAAGGGAGTCGTCGCGGCGCGCGGGTGGCGAGGAGGCACGTACCTCACGGCGCTGCTCGACTACGGCGACTTCGTGGCCACGTACGAGACCGGCGTCGACGACCAGCGCCGCTTCGACGCCCACCTCGAGGTGTACGGCGCGACGTCGTCGCTGCGCGTGCAGTACGACACGCCGTTCGTCCGCCATCTCCCGACCACGTTGACGATCGAGGAGACGAACGGCGACGCGTTCACCCGCACGGTCACCCGGCCGCATCTGAAGGATCCGTACACGCACGAGCTGGAGTACTTCCACCGCGCGATCACCGAGGGCTTCGCCCCGAAGACCAGTCCGGAGGACTTCGTCGCGGACCTCGACCTGTTCGCCGAGATCATCCGGGCATTGGGGCGCTAGACCGAGGCGCGTTCGACCAGCGGACAGGGCAGCTTGACCGTGCGGGCCGGGCCGGTGAAGTCGCCGTTCATCCGGCCGAGCAGCAGCTCGCCCGCGTTGGAGCCGATCTCGTACGCGGGGTTGCGGACCGTCGTCAGCGCCGGCATGACCATCGTCGCCGCGTCGATGTCGTCGAAGCCGACCAGCGCGATGTCATCGGGCACGGTCAGCCCGGCCGCGCGGAGGACGTCGATCGCGCCGATCGCGGACAGGTCGTTCGCGCAGAAGACCGCGTCCGGCCTTTCGTCGAGCGCGAGCAGCGTCCGCATCGCGGCCTGGCCGCCGGCGCGGGTCCAGTCGCCCTGCAACAGCATCCGGCCGTCGACCGCGCGGCCCGCGCGCAGCATCGCGTCGTGGTAGCCCTCGGTCCTCGGCGTTCCCGTCCCCGGCGGCCCTTGGATCATCGCGATCCGCTGGCGGCCGCGCTCGAGCAGGTGCGCGGTCGCGTCGCGGGCTCCAGAACGGTCGTCGGTCGAGACCCAGTCGACGCCGAGGTCGTCCTTCGGCGTACCGACGCACACGATCGGCGTCGCGAGCCGGGCCTGGGCGAGGTCGGGCTCGATCGCGGCGTTGACCGCGGCCATCACGATGCCGTCGACGCCGCGGTCGAGCACGTCGTGCAGGAACTTGCGTTCCCGGTCGGCCGAGCCGTCGGTGTTGCAGACGTACGTCCCGTACTCCTGGCCGCCGATGTGGTCGGCGAGGCCTCGGGTGAGGACGCCGTAGAAGGAGTTGGTCAGGTCCGGGACGATCACCGCGACCATGCGCGACAGGTTGGTACGCAGCTGGCGCGCGGCCTGGTTCGGGCGGTAGCCGAGCTCGCGGATGGCGTCCTGGACGCGGTCGCGGGTCGCGGCGTTCACGAGGCGTTTGCCGGACAGCACGTGCGAGACCGTCGTCGGGCTGACCGCCGCGTGTCTGGCCACGTCCGCGAGCCGTACGCGCTCCCCCGGCCTGTTCGCGTCGCTGACGACCATCGGTTCCTCCCCGGCTTCCCCCTCGCCCGCCGGGTCACGGTAGCAGCGGTTCGCGTAGGTCGTGTCTGGCAAATAGCGCCGGTCATCGCGCTCCGCGCGATGGCGCGCGGCGCCCCGCGCCCGTATGGGCGTGGTGCAGGAGGAACTCATATTGGTTATATGGGTGACGAGGTGCACCGCGTCCAGACGGGATGTGGGGTGTCGCGCGCCGGGCGATCTTTGCCAGACACGGCCTAGTCAAAGATCAATGTGCGAAGGGCGACCCGACCCTCCTCGTCGATGACGTAGTGGGCGTGGCCCTCGTCGTCGAGCGCGACGCCCTCGACTCGGCGGAGGTCGCCGAAGTGGTGGAGGGCCTTGCTGCCCACTCCTCCGCCGTCGGTGTCCGGGAGCGTGAAGCGAACGTGCTCCGACGCCGCGATGGCGCCGTGCGGGTGGTCGTCGAGCACGGTCGCGGACTTGCCGGTCGCGTCCAGATCACCGATCACGGCCTCGAACGTGTCGTCGCCGGCGCTGTCGAGTCCGCGGACACCGGCGGGCGCTTCCCTGCTGCCGACGTCGGTGAGGACCCAGACGTTGCCGTGGGTCGGGGTGGCGTCCGGGTCGGTGAAGAGGGCGTCGATGTCGTGCAGCTCGACGAGGATCGGGTGGCCGTCGGCCGTGACGGGATAGCGGAGACCGAGCAGCAGGTTGCCGTTGGCGCGGAACTCGGCGGCCTCGATGTTGATCGGGTGGTCCTCGGGGCGGAGTCGGCCGTTCCAGCGTTTGGCCTCGCGTTCGCCTTTGCGATGGTGGCGTCGACGTACGCCTGTTTGGCTCCGGCACCGAGCGGGATCAGGTCGAGGCTGGCGATGGCGTCGTTGACCGCGCGGTGGATGCCGAACCTGCGGCGGGCGATCTCCAGCTTGGTACGGCCCGCGGTCGCTGCGTGCTCGAGCTCCTCCTCGCTCACGCGAGCGATCCAGGACCGCTTGGCCGACAGCGGGCCAGCCTTCTTGCCGAACTGCGAGCCGAGAATGTAGATGGTGCCGTCGCGCCTGGCACAGGCCTCGGCGTCCTCGGTGCGGCCGCGGTCCTCGGGTGGCTCGGGGTCGGCGTGCACGCGGATCGCCTGCCACCCGTCGTCGAGCGCGGCGCCCTTGGTGTGCACGAGCAGGGCGAGCGCGTCCTCCGCGGCCGCCTCGTCGAGCACCGTGACGAACGCGCGGTCCCAGCCGTGCCTGTCGAGGGTCGGCTGGCTGAAGACGCGGGACAGGTCAGAGGCCTCGTTGGGCTCCAGGTGCAGATCGGTCTCGTGCATGCCTAGCCCAACGTCTCGCGGTCGGTCTGGCGCTCCCGGGTCAGGGAACGTTCCGGGTCAGCCCCTAGCTGGTGGGGCTGGGCGTGGGGGTAGGGCTGGGTTTCGGGGAGGGAGTGGGGCTGGGCGACGGGTCGGCGGCCCGAACGCGGAACGCGCGGTAGATCCGCTGGTGCACGGTGTTGCCGGCGGCGTCGGTCGCCTGAGCGCGCAGCGTCACGTACGACTGGGGTTTCGTCGCGATCCGCGCCGTCCACGACGCCGGGTGCTTGGTGACCGGCGCCTCGGTCCAGGTCAGGCCGTCGTCGTAGGAGATCTGTACGGCGAGCTTGGTGACCTCCGCCGCCGGTGCGCCGCGTTCGCGCTGGATCCAGATCGGGAGCTCGTAGGCGTCCTTCGCCGAGACCTCGCCACGCAGGTCGGTCTCGGGATGGAACCGTACGGCCATCAACGGGAGCACGCCCGAACCGTTCGACGACACCGTCCAGCTCGCGGTGATCTTCGTCGAGGTCGGCCACCAGGGCGCCTTCCGGGCGAGCTCGGTGTCGATGCGAAGCTTCGCCGCACCGTTCGGGATCGTGAAGCCGCCGCGCCCGGCCTGGTTGATGGTCTTGACCAGCGTGCCGTTGCGGAACAGCTTCGTGAAGCCCTTGTCGACGGTCAGCGTCTGGTCGATGTCGGGGTCGTCGACCTGCCCGGATCCGTCGGCCAGCAAGGGGATCACGGCCTCGACGTCGGTGCCGTCGCGCGAAACCCAGTGCGGATGGACGACCTTGTCGAACGGTGCGCCGAAGCCCGGCCCGATGACCGGCGCCCCGACCGTGATCGACTTCGGTTTCCCCTTCTGCAGCGCGCGAATCGCCTCGTACCCGCTGCCGGTCGTGTCCTCCGACGCGGGCCCGCCGACCGACTCCCAGGAGGAGCGGGCGTACCACGTTCCCGGCGTCGAGAACTCCGTCCGTTCCAGCGGCAGCGCGAACTCCTCGGAGGAGAGATCGCCCGCGGGGAAGGAGTACTGGCGCCCGCTGATGGCAAGGTTGTCGTAGGTGTAGCCGACCGCGTCGAACGGCGAGGCGTTCACGTACCTCGCGTCGACGCGGGCGAGGTCGGCGTCGTGGAAGGTCCCTCCGGGCGCCGCGGGGATCGTTCCGGCCGTGGGGGCGACGAGGTCGTAGCGGTACGGGCTCGCCGGCTCGCCTTCGACGGAGATCTTCCCGCCCTGCTTGGCGAGCTGCACGAGCTTCGCGCCACCGGCGCGGGTGGTGTAGAGCGTCGGAAGGATCCGTCCGTCGGCGCCGCTGATCAGCCCCGGACGGAACCAGACGATCGCGAGTCGCCCACCGTTCCTCGCGATCGCACGGATCGTGGCACTGAGGTCGGAGTCCTCGGTCGGCGTGACGACGACCGCCTTGCCCCGCACGCCGCGGTTGGCGATCTCGGCGGGTGCCCCGGCGCCGACGTCGACGAGCTTCAGCTCCTCCTTGCCGACGAGGTGCGGCTGGTACGGCAGCCACCAGACGTCGAGGTCCAGCCCCGGCGCGGCGACGGTGACGTCGGTCGCGGTCAGCTGGGCGCGGACGTAGAACTCGAAACCGGCCGTCACCGGCCCGACGTTGCCGGCGTACAGATCGTCGAACGTGCCGGCGAGCTCGACGCCCTCCTCGCCCTGGATCCCGTTCTTCCGGCTCACCATCGCGACGCGGAAGATCCGCGCGTCGGGTCGGTCGACGCCGAAGCGCACGCGGTTCGCCCGGCGGGCGTCGAGCGTCAGGGTCTGGTTGCGGCGGACGTCGAGGTTGGGCTGGGCGAGCATCGTGACGGACGGCTCGAGCTTGCCGGGGCTCGGGGACTCGACAGTCGCGACGACCAGGTACCGGCCGCCGGTGAGCTGGACGGTCTCGCCGGCCTGGGCGACGACGTACGTGCCGTTCGTGCTCTGGAACGTCGCCGAGCCCGTCTTCGCCAGGTTGCCGGTGCGGTCGACGAGCTTGACCTTGACCGCGAGTGTCGGCGCTGGCGCGGCCTGACCCACCCCGGCGCCGACGAGGATGCTGCCGACCGTGAGCGCGACTACCAAGCGCGATGCAACCGTCACGTTCCAGCACTATATGGGCATCACACCCGAAGCGGCACCCTTCGGTCTACTTCGGGCGATCTACGCGCTTCGGGCCAACCTACGAACGCTTGGCAGCGGCCTTCTTCGTGGTCTTCTTCGCCGTCTTCTTGGCGGTGCTCTTCTTCGCCGCGGCCTTCTTGGCCGGGCGCTTCACCGGACCGCGGGCACGCTTCTCGGCGAGCAGCTCGATCGCGCGCTCGAAGGTGAGCTTCTCGACGTCGTCGTCCTTGCGCAGCGTCGCGTTGGTCTCCCCGTCGGTCACGTACGCACCGAACCGGCCGTCCTTCACCACCACCGGCTTGCCCGACACCGGGTCGGCGGCGAACTCGCGCAGCGGCGGCGTCGCGGCACCGGAGCGGCGGCCGCGGGCCTTCGGCTGCTTGAACAGCTCCAGCGCCTGCTCGATCGTGACCGTGAAGAGCTCCTCTTCGGCGCCGAGCGAACGGGAGTCCGAGCCGCGCTTGACGTACGGGCCGTACCGCCCGTTCTGCGCGGTGATCTCCTCGCCGTTGTCGGGATCCTTGCCGAGCGACCGCGGCAGCGACAGCAGCTGCAGCGCCTCGTCCAGCGTCACCGTGTCGAGCGCCATCGACTTGAACAGCGAGCCGGTGCGCGGCTTGAGATCCTTCGGCGAGTCCTCGGGCAGCACCTCGGTGACGTACGGGCCGAAGCGTCCGGCCTTCGCCACGACCTCGCGACCGCTCTCCGGGTCGGTGCCGAGCGCGACCTCCGCGCCGGCGGGCTGACTGAGCAGCTCGGCCGCGCGTTCCGGCGTCAGCTCGTCCGGCGGCAGGTCGTCCGGCACGTTCGCGCGGTTGCCCGCGTCGTCCTCGACGTACGGGCCGTACCGGCCGACGCGCACGACCACGCCGTCCTCGGACCCGTCGGCGTTGCGCAGCCGGAACGTCGAGATCTCACGGGCGTCGATGTCGCCGAGGTCGGTGACGAGCTGCTTCAGCCCGTCCTCGCCGTTGCCGAAGTAGAACCGGGCGAGCCAGGTCTGCATGTCGTCGCGGCCGCTCGCGATCTCGTCGAGCGCGTCTTCCATGCCGGCGGTGAAGTTGTAGTCGACGAGGTGCGCGAAGTGCTGCTCGAGCAGTCGCACGACAGCGAACGCGAGCCAGGTCGGGACGAGCGCCTGGCCCTTCTTGTAGACGTAGTCGCGGCCGGTGATCGTGCCGATGATCGTCGCGTACGTCGACGGCCGGCCGATCTCGCGCTCTTCCAGCTCGCGGATCAGCGTGGCCTCGGTGAAGCGTGCCGGCGGGCGGGTCTCGTGGCCCTCGTGGTCGACCCGGTTCGCCGACAGCTGGTCGCCCTGGGCGACGTCGGGCAGCCGGCGCTCGGCGGAGTCGGACTCGGTCGACGCGTCGTCGACGCCCTCGACGTACGCCTTGAGGAAGCCGTGGAACGTGATGACCTTGCCGCTCGCGGTGAACTCCGCGTCCTGGCCTTCGGTCGAACGGGCGCCGACGCGGATCGTGACGCTGCGGCCCTCGGCGTCGCGCATCTGGGAGGCGACCGTACGCATCCAGATCAGCTCGTACAGCCGGAACTCGTCGCCGGTCAGCCCGGTCTCGGCGGGCGTCCGGAAGACGTCGCCGGAGGGGCGGATCGCCTCGTGCGCCTCCTGCGCGTTCTTCACCTTGCTGGTGTAGACGCGCGGCTTGTCCGGCAGGTAGTCGCTGCCGAACAGCTGACGGACCTGCGCGCGGGCCGCGTTGATCGCGGTCTCCGACAGCGTGATCGAGTCCGTACGCATATAGGTGATGTAGCCGTTCTCGTACAGCCGCTGCGCGATCTGCATGGTGCGGGCGGCGCCGTACCCGAGCTTGCGGGACGCCTCCTGCTGCATGGTCGTGGTGCGGAACGGCGCGTACGGCGACCGCTTGTACGGCTTGGACTCGACGCCGCGGACCTCGAAGGTCTGGGTGCGCAGCCCCGCGGCGAGCGTGGTCGCGGCGCTCTCGTCGAGGTGGACGACGTTGCCCTGGCTCGCCTGCTTGAGCGTGCCGTCGGAGGCGAAGTCGCGGCCGGTGGCGACGCGCCTGCCGTCGACGCTGGCCAGCCGGGTCATGAACGCGGCGGGCTCGCGGCCGGCGCCGGAGTCGAGCTCGGCGACGACGTCCCAGTACGTGGCGGCGCGGAACGCCATCCGCTCGCGCTCCCGGTCGACGACCATGCGCGTCGCGACGCTCTGCACGCGGCCGGCGGACAGCCGCGGCATGACCTTCTTCCACAGGACCGGGCTGACCTCGTAGCCGTACAGCCGGTCCAGGATGCGCCGGGTCTCCTGCGCGTCGACGAGGTGGTCGTCGATCGAGCGCGGGTTGGCGACGGCCGCCTCGATCGCCTCCGGGGTGATCTCGTGGAAGACCATCCGGTGGACGGGGACCTTGGGCTTG
Source organism: Tenggerimyces flavus (assembly GCF_016907715.1). NCBI lineage: Bacteria > Bacillati > Actinomycetota > Actinomycetes > Propionibacteriales > Nocardioidaceae > Tenggerimyces > Tenggerimyces flavus. The sequence continues at coordinate 104,609 of NZ_JAFBCM010000001.1, forward strand.
AGCTCGTCGAGCAGGTGCCACGCGATGGCCTCGCCCTCGCGGTCCTCGTCTGTCGCGAGGTAGACGCTGCCGGCGTCGGCGAGGACGTCCTTCAGCTTCTTCAGCGTTGGGCGCTGCCGCGCGGGGACCACGTAGAGCGGCTGGAAGCCGTCGTCGACGTTCACGCCGAGGCGGGCCCAGGGCTCCTTCTTGTACTTCGCCGGCACCTCGGAGGCGCCGCCGGGGAGGTCGCGGATGTGGCCCACGCTGGACTCCACGACGTAATCGTTGCCGAGGTAGCCGGCGATCGTTCGCGCCTTGGCTGGCGACTCGACGATCACCAGGCGCGGACCACCCTCGGTCGACCTGTCGTTGGCGGGCACGCTTCTCCACTCTCCTTAACGAGCTGTAACGAGCTGTTCGGCCTCACTCCATGCGGTCGAGGCCCGCTAGACCGTAACCGTACGGGCAGCCCCTCGATTTCGCGGGTACCCGGCGACATTGCGCGGGTTTCCCTTCGGCTGCCTTTCGGGGGTCGCTCATTAGCATCCGAGAGGTGAGAGTACGTCGAACCGCCACCGTTCTCACACTCGGTGTCCTCTCCGTGGTCCTGTCAGCTTGTTCCACGCCGACCGATTCCGGGTCCCCGTCACCGTCCGTGACCCCTTCGCCGAGCGTTCCCACGAGAGCGTCGGTGACACCTCGGCCGGCCGCGCCGTCGACCCCCGCGTCGACCGTTCCGTTGGTGCTGGCGACGCACGCGACGCGTCGGCCGCTGTCGATCTCGCTTGCGGTGGCCGAGTCCGTTCTCGCAGGTCAGACGACCAACTGGAGTGCTCTGGGTGACGTCGCCGGGCGGCTGGTGCTGGACCGGTCTTCGGCGGCCTTGAGCGCGGCGCAGAAATCCCGTGCGGTCCTGGCCGTGGCACCGGCCACGCGGGTCGGCCCGGGGGTGTCGGCGGTGCTGGTGGACGGCGTCGACCCGCTGCGCGACCCCGCTCGGTATCCGTTGCGCGTGCCGGGCTCGGGGCAGCCCGCTCAGGTGACGACGGTGTCGGTGGTGGGCGACATCATGCTGGCGCGGCGGGTCGGTGCGTCGTTGGGCGGCGACTTCGCCCGGCCACTGCGCCCGACGGCACCGCGGCTGGCCGCGGCGGACCTGACGATCGGCAACCTGGAGAGCACGCTGTCCCGGCTGGGGCCGCGTACGCAGGGCGACGACTCGTTCGGCGCGGACCCGCGGGTGCTGGCGGGGCTGAAGCTGGCCGGGTTCGACGTGGTGTCCCTCGGCAACAACCACGTCGGCGACTACGGCCTGGAGTCGCTGACGGTGACGCAGCGGCTGCTGCATCGCGGTGGGTTCGCGACGGTCGGGGCCGGCGCCTCGCTGGCCGACGCGTGGAGGCCGGCGGTGATCGCACGGGACGGGGTGCGGTTCGGGATCGTGGCGTTCAACGCGATCGGCGAGACGCCACGGGCTTCGACGCGGCCGGGTGCGGCTTCGGTGCGGATGGAGCCGCGGACCGGGCCGTTGAACGCCTCGGACGTCGCACGGCTGCGTACGACCATCGCTTCACTGCGACCTTCCGTGGACGTGGTGCTCGTGGTGCCGCACTGGGGCACGCAGTACACGCACTCCCCCGTGCCCGACCAGCGCACGGTCGCCCGCGCGGCCATCGACGCCGGCGCGGACCTGGTTGTCGGCGGCCATCCGCACTGGGTGCAGGGGGTGGAGGTCTACAAGGGCCGGTTCATCGTGCACTCGCTGGGCAACTTCGTCTTCGACATGGACTGGGAGGACGAGGTCCGCGAGGGCCTGGTGCTGGAGCTGACGTACTGGGGCCCGGCGCTGAAGTCGATGCGCTTCGTCCCGTACCGGATCGCGACGAACTCGGACTTCGCGCCCCGCTTCGTCTCCTGGGAGAACGGCGGCTCGGAGATCCTCTCCGACCTGTGGTCGACGAGCGGCCCACCGTTCAGCCTTCGCTGACCTCGTCGTACGGCAACAGCCTGAAGTGATTGGCGCCCCAGATGGGGCGGAGCATGCGGAAGTGCCGCTGGTCCAGGGTCATCAGCTCGGTCGTCCGGTAACGATCGGCCAGCACGACGTTCGACGCATCGGCGATGCCGACGTAGTCCCCGTGATAGCTGTCGATGACGCCGAGCGCCACGGCATGGTCACTCACCGACCAGGTGGCAAGCTCGAACGCACCGTTCACGAGATCCTCGGCGAAATATCGCGCGCCCCTCGGACCGAGCTCATCCGCCAACAAGTAGTCAGCCTCAACGACGATCATGGGCGAGACGATGAGCTTCTCGCGTCTTTCGCGGACCAGGCGAGGAAGAATGCTGACGATCGCGTCGTGCTCGGCCTGGCCCTCGTCATACCAGGCGACGATCGCGCTAGCGTCGACGATGATCGCCATCAGCGACCGAAACCCTCCCGCAGCTTGGCGTCCATCTCCTCTGCCGTGAGCGACCTGGCGCTGCGGAACCCGCCAAGCCTGGGCAAGGGCTGAGGCTCGTTCTTGTCGATCAGCTTCTCGATCTCTTGGGCGAGCGTCAGCCCGTCCCTTGCGGCGAGCTGATGCAGCCGGTCGCGCGTGCTCTTGGGCACCTTGATGGTCGTGCTAATCATACCGCCGAGTATACCGCAGCTCCAGGAGTGCCTGCCAGAACGAGGCCGTCACGGCCGGGTCGCGCTGCCTCGGACGTGGGGCGAGGCGGGGTTGGGGCCGCGCTCGGGGAAGCGGAAGCGGTGCACCTCGTCCAGGACGAACCCGGCCGCCTCGATCGCGGCCGCGGTGTCGCGGCCGGTGTGGCAGCCGCCCGCGACGTACGGCCAGATCGTGGCGTCGAAGAACCGCTGCACCCCATGGAGCAGGCTGCCGGACGGCGCGGCGACGTGTTCGTAGAACCGCAGCTGGCCACCAGGTCGCAGCACCCGCCGGATCTCGGCCAGCGCTCTCGCCTGGTCGGGGACGCTGCACAGCACCAGCGAGGTGACCGCCGCGTCGAACACAGCGTCGTCGTACGGCAGGTCGTCCGCCACGCCGTCGACGACGGTCACGGGCACCGGCGCGGAACGGGCGGCCAACACCGCGGCGGCGTGCAGGTTCGGTTCGGGTTCGACCGCGACGAGCTCGGTGACCTGGCGCGGGTAATGCGCGAAGTTCAGGCCGTGGCCGGCGCCGATCTCGATCACCCGCCCGGACAGGCCGGCGACGAGCGCGCGGCGGTGCTCGAGTACGCCGGCGCGGTCCATCGCGGCGCTGACGCGCTGGTACTGCCGGGCGAAGAAGGGGCGCGACTTGGTCGGCACGACTACAGAAGATAGGCCCAGACGAGCGCAGCCGTGCGCGTCAGCTGTGGACGGCTGATCAGGTTCGGCTTGTCGTTCGCGTTGTGATAGCCCGCGTACCCGTGCCCGCCGACCCGGGCCGCCGCGATCCCCACCTTCTCGAACGACCAGTGGTCGCTGCCCCGGTTCGTCCCGCGCGACGTCGCGATCCGCACCCGCCGGCCGGTCGCGACCAGCGCGTCGGCGACGGTCAGCGCCGCGCGACCGCCGGTCCGGACGCGTACGTTCGGGCCGGTTCCGACCCGGTCCAGCGACACCATGCCGCGGATTGCGCGACGTTCCTCGGCAGGGAGCTGGGCCAGGTAGTGCCGCGAGCCGTAGTGGTGCCGGAGGTCGCCGTCGCCGCGTGGCTCCTCGGCCGCGAAGGCCGCGAACAGCACCGGCAGCCTCGGTGGTCGCAGGACGGCCATCCGGGCGAGCTCGAGCACGATCGCGACGCCGGACGCGTTGTCCTCCGCACCCGGTGCCTGCGGAACGGTGTCGAGGTGCGCGCCCACGACGAGGTGCGGCCGGGTGCCGTCGAAGCCGGGCGACGTCGCGATCAGGTTGTCGGCCTGCCCGCTCGGGACGCGGACGCCCCACGAGACGCCGGCGGGCACGCGGACGGTCTGCCGCCGGACGTCCAGCCCCGCGGCGGTGAACCGGCCCTCGACGTACGTCGCCGCCTCGCGGTACCCGGCCGACGAGGCTTCGCGCGGGCCGATTCGACCGGCGAGCTCGGTGATGACGGCGACCGCGGTCGCGACCTCGAACCTGGCCGGCCGCGGGACCGGCGAAGGCGTCGGCGTTGCTGTGGGCGTCGGCGTCGGCGAGGCCGAAGGAGTCGGCGAGGCGGAAGGCGGACGACTCGGGGCCGTGGGAGTAGGGCTCGCCGGCTCGTTCTCCTCGGGCGCCGTGCATCCGGCCACGCCGAGCGCGGCCAGCCCCACGGCGAACTCCCGACGGCGCATGTCCCAGGTCTAACCCGCCGAGGCGAAAAGCCCTAGAAAGCGACCGGCTAGGGTGAGGCCTCGCAGGGGGACAAACGGGGCAGTGAGTCATATTGGGGTAGAGGACCGCCGTGCGCACCGATCGCTGGGCCTGGACGGCCGCGCTCGTCCTCGCCCTTGCCGTCGCCTGCAGCCCCGGCGAACCCACCCCCGACACCACGGCCGAGCCGGTCGCCCTCGACCCCTGTGACCTCGTCTCCGCGACCACGGTCGCCGACGTCGTCGGACCCGCGCTCGCCTCGCCGTGGGACGGACTGGCCGGCGACCTCACCACCGGCATCTGCTCCTGGCGCCTCGAGGTCGACATCGGCGACGTCAGCGACGTCGTACGCCGGCCCACCCGCCGCCTCCTGCAGATTCGCACCACCGCCAGCAACGACTGCGGCGAGGCGACCAGCACGCCCCTCCCGAGCCAGAACGGGTCGACGCTCCGCTTCTGTTGGAACGACGGCACGGCCGACGTCACGTACGAGGCGGTCGACGACCTCGGCGGGCAGGACGTCGCACCGGACAAGGCGCAGGTCGAGCTGATCCTGCAGCGCGTGGTCCGCGAGGTGGACGAGCGCCGGACGACGGCCAAGCGGCTCGCGCCGGACCCGGCCCGTACGCAGACCGCGACGCCCAAGCCCGTTAAGAACGTCTGCGACCTGGTCGCGCCGGCGACGCTGCGAGCCGCTCGCGTTCCGCGAGCCCAGGACCCGGTCGACATCGGCGTCTCCACCAAGTGCGTCTGGAACGACGGTCGCGACCGGTCGCTCGCGCTCGTTTTCACCCCGTACGGCAACGGCCAGGGCCGCCCTGGCAGTGCGTTCGCGAACGTCGCGGTCGAGCAGTTCGCGTACGTCTGGCAGGTCGAACCGACCAAGGACGGCGCGTACTTCGGCGACTCGCTCCACGTCGACGGCAGGGCCGCGGTCGGCGCGTTCCAACTCGACGTCGCCATGACCGACCTGGACGGGTCGGATCCACGGCTCCAGGAGTTCGCGACCAGCGTCATACGGGACGCCGCCAAGGCGCTCCCGCAGTAGAAAGGGCACAGCAATGAGTCCGTGGAAGTCCGCCAGCCTGCTGGTGGTCGCCGTCCTCGCCCTCGCGGCGTGCGGCGCCGACAGGCAGGCCGCGAAGGACGCCGCGACCCCGCCGGCGAGTCCGAACCCGTGCGACCTCGTCGCGCCGACGACGATCGCCGACGTGGTCGGGCCGAGCCTGCCGCTGACGGTCGGCGGGTACGGGCTGCCGGACAAGACGACGGGGAGCTGCAGCTGGTCGTTCGGCCTGGACACCAAGGCTTCCGACGACGTACGCCGGCCGCGGGAACGCCAGCTGCACATCGACGCGGAGACCTGGAAGGGCGACCCCTGCGCGGAGGTCAAGCCGGGCAAGCGGGCGACGGCGGTCAGCGGCCTCGGCGACAAAGCGGTGCTGGACCTGTCGGTGAAAGGCGGCGTACTGAAGTTCTGCCGCGCGCACCAGCTCGCGAAGGTCACCTGGTGGGCCGTGGACTGGCAAGCCAGCAAGGCGGTGTCGGTGCAGGACTCGGCGTACGAGGACACGCTGGTCCGGCTCGGTCGCGAGGTCCTGGACCGCTGGGACGAGGCGCGGCCGGTCACGATCAACCAGTTCATGCCCAAGCGCAGCGACGGACCCGAGCCGCCCGAGGCCTGTGAGCTGGTGAAGGGCGAGACGCTCGCCATCGTCGGCGTCGACCCGGAGACCGCGCACCCGCTCGGGACGCCTTCGTTCGGCAACACCCAGTGCACCTGGGACCTCAGCGTGGACAACATCGGGCACAAGCCCGGCGAACGGTTCTCGCGCCACCTCTCGGTCGACATCCAGTCCTACGGCGGCGAGTGGGGATTCCGCGGCACCGAACGGGCGGGCACCACGGCCCGCCAGTTCAGCCACGGCTGGCAGGTCTCGCCGGACTCGACGCTCGGCGGCGGAGCGGTCGTCGTCGACGACCACGAGGGCAACGGGTTGGCCGCCTACCGGGCGTTCACCATCTCGGTCGAGTTGCGCGCGCGGGACTTCGGTTGGACCGAGACGAAGCCCAACCCGTCGGACGAGAGGCTCGAGGAGTGGACCCGGCTCGTCACGGACGACGTGATGCAGGCGATGCCTCGTTGATGTACGCGGTGGTCAGCCCGCCGAGCTGACCGGGTCGAGGAAGCCGTCCAGGATCAGCTCGCGGGCCCGTCCGAGCAGGCGGTGCCGCAGCGGGTCGACGTCCTCCCACAGCAGCTCGGCCAGCGCGTCGCTGATCTGGCCGACGGTCAGGCTGCCGTCGCACGCGCCGACGAACCCGGCCTCCGCGGTATCGACGCGGATCGCTCGGCACATGCCGCCGCGCTGGCGGAGGACGAGGTGTTCGGGGTCCTGCGCGCCCGGGCGGCCGAGCTGCTCCTGGTCGATCTCGGGTCGGAGCGTGAGTCGTTCGCCGAGCAGGCGCTTGTCGTCCCAGCCGCGGAGCAGGTCGACGTTCTCCAACCAGCGTTGAACGGTGGAGCCGAGCGGCTGCTGGATCGCGTGCGGCCAGTCCTCGACGCGCAGCACCGGCTTGGCGTTCGTACGTCGCAACGTCAGCCAGCCGAACCCGATCGCCTCGACGTTCTGGTCCTCGAACCAGCCGAGCCACTCGTCGTACCTGCGCTGGTACTCCGGCGTCCCGTACAGGCCGGCGTCGCGCAGCCAGAGCTCGACGTACGCGGCGGGGTCGCTGGCCTCGCGTTGCACGACCCAGGCGTCGCAGCCGGTGCGCGCGACCCAGCCGGTGAGGCGGTCGGTCCAGTCCTCGCCGCGGACGTGCAGCCAGTTCGCGAGCACCTGGCCGACGCCATGGTCGTTGAGGTACTTCGGCAGCTGGTTGACGAGCTGCCGGCAGAGCTGGTCGCCGGCGAGGCCGCTGTCGCGGTAGACGAGGTCGCCGCCGGGTGAGATCACGAACGGCGGGTTGCTGACGACGAGGTCGAACCGTTCACCGTCGACCGGCTCGAACAGGCTCCCGTCGCGGACGTCGACCTCGATGCCGGCGAGGCGGGCGTTCAACCGGGCGACCGCGAGGGCACGTTCGTTCACATCGGTGCCGACGACGGTGGCCGCGTGGCTGGCGAGGTGCAGGGCCTGGACGCCGCAGCCGGTGCCGAGGTCGAGCGCCCTCTCGACCTTGGTGCGCGGGGTGAGCTGGGCGAGCGTGGTCGCCGAGCTGTTGACGCCGAGCACGTGGTCGGGAGTGACGGCCGGTCGCGCGCCGTCCATGCCGGGGGTGAGGTCGGCGGCCACCCACCAGTCGTCCTCGTCGGTGCCGTACGGGCGGACGTCGAGCAGCGCGCTCACCTGGCCGCCGTGCTTGTGCAGGATGCCGGCCGCGCGGAGCTTGTCGACGAGCTCGCCCAACGCGCGCTGGGCGTCGTCGTACGTGACGCTGGCCTGCAGGAGCCAGAGCCGGGTCAGCGTGCTCAACGGGTCGTGCCCGCGGGTCTCCCGGAGTCCGGGCGTGGTCTCGTTGCGATGCAGCGCGGCGTGGGCGACGGGTCCGAGCAGGTCGCGGACGCCGTCCACGGTGTAGTCGACCTCCCGCAGCCGCTCGCGGAAGCTGTGCAGGTCTTCGTCAGGGAGGTCGAACACCCGGGCCATCCTGCCGGATATTCGCTCGACCGCTCCGGCACGGTCCTGGTACGTCGTCCAGCAGGCCGTCACGGGACCCTCGCCGGACCACGAGTGGTTCGCGTCGAACGTCGAGCCCTGGTCGGCGATGGTCGGGAGCTACCTCGGCGACGAGCCCCTGCGGCAGCTTGTGGAGGCCACGCCCGCGTTCTGGCGCCTCACCGTCCCCGACGCGGTCACGCTGCTCGGCGGTGAACCGCGACCCCTGGGTCACCACGTAGAAAGAGCCCCTCCCGCGAACGGGAGGGGCTCTTCCGAAGGGACAGAGGTCAGCCGACCTTGGCCGGCTCCGCCTTGTCGTTGTCCGCGGCCTCGAGCGCGATGGGCTTGCGCTTGGAGTACGTCACCGCGGCGACGATCACCAGCGCGGCCGCGACCGCGATGCCGATGCGGACCGCCGGGCTGGCGTTCTCCCCGACCGACAGCTGGACGATCGCCGGGGCGATCAGCACCGAGACCAGGTTCATCACCTTGATCAGCGGGTTGATGGCCGGGCCGGCGGTGTCCTTGAACGGGTCGCCGACCGTGTCGCCGATCACCGTGGCCTCGTGGGCGTCGGAGCCCTTGCCACCGTGGTTGCCGTCCTCGACCAGCTTCTTCGCGTTGTCCCACGAACCACCGGAGTTGGCGAGGAAGATCGCCATCAGCGTTCCGGCCGCGATCGCACCAGCCAGGAAGCCGGCGAGCGCACCGACGCCGAGGCCGAAGCCGACCGCGATCGGGGCGAGCGCGGCCAGCAGGCCGGGCGTCGCGAGCTCGGCCAGCGAGTCCCTGGTGCAGATGTCGACGACCTTGCCGTACTCCGGCTTGCCGGTCCCCTCCATGATCCCCGGGATCTCGCGGAACTGGCGGCGGACCTCGTACACGACCGCGCCCGCGGCCCGGCCCACGGCACTGACCAGCAGGCCGCTGAACAGGAACACCGACGCCGCACCGATGATCAGGCCGACCAGCGTGTTCGGGCTGACGATTTCGTAGCCGAAGCTGGCGACGTTCGCGACCTGGCCCCCGACCTCGCCGATCGCCGTGGTGATCGCGTCGGTGTACGAGCCGAACAGCGCGGTCGCGGCGAGTACCGCCGTCGCGATCGCGATGCCCTTGGTGATGGCCTTGGTGGTGTTGCCGACCGCGTCGAGCTCGGTGAGGATCGCCGCGCCCTTCTCGTCGACGTCGCCGGACATCTCCGCGATGCCCTGCGCGTTGTCGCTGACCGGGCCGAACGTGTCCATCGCGACGATCACGCCGACCGTCGTGAGCAGACCACAGCCGGCGAGCGCGACCGCGAACAGCGAGAGGATCGTGACGCCGCCGCCGAGCAGGAACGCCGCGTACACGGCGCCCGCGATGACGACCGCGGTGTAGACGGCCGACTCCAGGCCCAGCGCGAAGCCGGACAGGATGACGGTCGCGGCACCGGTGAGCGAGGTCTTGCCGACGTCCTTGACCGGGCGGTGCTCGGTGCCGGTGAAGTAGCCGGTGAGGCTCAGGATGATGCCGGCGAGCACGATGCCGATGATCACCGCGGCGGACGCGACGAGGCGCGGGTCGCCGTTCAGCGCCGCGACTGCCTCGTTCGCGCCGACCAGGCCGGCGAACGACGACGGCAGGTAGGCGAACGCCGCGATCACGCTCAACACAGCTGAGACAGCGGCTGAGATGTAGAAGCTGCGGTTGATCGTCCGCAGACCGCCCTCGTTGGCGCGCGGTCGGGTGATGTAGACGCCGAGCACGGCGGTGAGCGCGCCGATCGCCGGGACGATCAGCGGGAAGACGAGGCCGTGCTCGCCGAAGGCCGCCTTGCCGAGGATGAGCGCGGCGACGAGCGTGACGGCATACGACTCGAACAGGTCGGCCGCCATGCCGGCGCAGTCACCGACGTTGTCGCCCACGTTGTCGGCGATGGTCGCGGCGTTGCGCGGGTCGTCCTCGGGGATGCCCTGCTCGACCTTGCCGACGAGGTCGGCGCCGACGTCGGCGGCCTTGGTGAAGATGCCGCCGCCGACCCGCATGAACATCGCGAGCAGCGCGGCGCCGAAGCCGAAGCCCTCGAGCACGCTCGGCGCGTTGTCGCGGTAGAGGAACACCACGATGCCGGCGCCGACGAGGCCGAGGCCGACGGTCGCCATGCCGACCGTTCCACCCGTACGGAACGCGACGCGCATCGCCGGGTCGCGGCCGGTGTCGCGGGCCGCGGCGGCGACGCGCACGTTCGCGCGTACGGCCAGCCACATACCCAGGTAGCCGATGAGCGCGGAGAACAACGCGCCGACGACGAAGAAAATCGAACGCCCGATGCGGATCTCGGCGGTTCCCGGGAGCAGGAACAGCACACCGAACACCAGCACGGCGAAGATGGCCAGCGTCTTGAACTGGCGGTTGAGATACGCGGAGGCGCCTTCCTGCACGGCAGCCGCGATCTCTTGCATCTTCTCGGTGCCCTCACCCGCCCTGAGCACCTCGCGCCGGAACACCCACGCCATGATCAGCGCAACGACACCGATGATCGCGACGACCCCGACGTAGGTCAGGTTCGACCCGGACATTCGTCCTCCTTGGAAAGGCCGACGCCTTCGTTCGGCCTCTTGGAGCACTCCCTACGAATCGGCGCATGGCGCCGGGCCAGGAGTGCGTGGACAGCAGAACGCCACGAGATTCACGACAGAACCTCTGGCGGGCGGCGAGTCTAGCGTGCACCCTCCGGCGCGACGCTTACCGGCCCCTTGACGTGCACTTTCGGCGGTTCCGGCCCGGTTATGGCGGGCATGTCGCCGGGATGTCGGTGGTGGCTGTTTAGCTGCTCTGCACCGCGGCAGCGGCCGCTTCGTCCACGGTGTCGTGGATCGGGAAGACCTTGGTGAGTCCGGTGATCCGGAAGATCTTGAGGAGGCGTTCCTGGGTACACACGATTCGCAGCGAGCCGTCGTTCGTCCGTACGCGCTTGAGCCCGCCGACGAGAACGCCCAGCCCGGTGGAGTCCAGGAAGTCGACATGCTCCATGTCGATGATCAGCTGGTAGTGGCCTTCGCCGACCAGATCGACCAGCTTCTCCCGCAGGCGCGGCGCGGTGTAGACGTCGATCTCGCCGCCGACCTCGACAACCATGCAGTCGCCGACGGCACGGTTCGAGAGCGACAGGTCCACGAGCGCCTCCTACCCACTTGCACGGACAAACTCACTGGCATCGGCATTCAATCAGAAGAGGTGGAGGTGTGACACTGACCTCCGTGCCCGCTCGCCCGCCCTCGCCAGCCGCGGGTGGGCCGACCAAGGCGTCCGAGCTGCTCGACAGCCTGACCCGTACGCCGCGTCGCGCCAGCCGGGTCACCCACGTCGAGCAGGTGCCTCCTCGTTCCAGTACGACCACCGACTGGCCGTCCTGGGCACTGCCTTCCCTCGTCGAGCGGTTGCGCAAACGCGGGATCGACCGGCCGTGGACACATCAGGTGGCCGCGGCCGAGCTCGCCAGGCGGGGCGAGCATGTGATCCTCGCCACGGGGACCGCTTCCGGAAAGTCGTTGGGCTACCTGCTGCCGGCGCTGACCGAGATCGCGGAGGGCGGGGCGCGGCGGACGGGCCCGACCGTTCTGTATCTCTCGCCGACGAAGGCGCTCGCGTACGACCAGTACCGGGTGCTGCAGAACGTCGGCGGCGACGACCTGCGGGCGGCGACGTACGACGGCGACGCGTCCTGGGAGGAACGCGACTGGGCCCGCGACAACGCCTCGTACCTGCTCACCAACCCCGACATGCTGCACCGCTCGTTGCTGCCGACCCACCGGCGGTGGACCCGGTTCCTCGGCTCGCTGCGGTACGTGGTCGTCGACGAGTGCCACCAGTACCGCGGCGTGTTCGGCTCGCATGTCGCGCAGGTACTGCGCCGGCTGTGGCGGATCGCGCTGCACTACGGTGCGACGCCGCGGTTCGTGCTCGCGTCGGCGACGGTCTCCGACCCGGAGTCGTCGGCGCGGCGGCTGACCGGGCAGAACGTCGTCGCGGTGACCGATGACGGGTCGCCGCACGGCGGGCTCTCGTTCGCGCTGTGGGAGCCGCCGCTGACCCGGCTGACCGGCGAGAACGGCGCGCCCGTACGTCGTAGTGCCACCGCGGAGACGGCCGATCTGCTGTCCGATCTGGTCGCGGACGGCGTCCGTACGGTCGCGTTCATCCGCTCCCGGCGCGGCGCCGAGGTCGTCGCGCTGCAGGCGAAGGACAACCTCGCGGCGGTCTCGGAGTCGCTGGCGGACCAGGTCGCGGCGTACCGCTCGGGCTACCTGCCGGAGGAGCGCCGCGCGCTCGAGCAGGCGCTGCAGGACCGCACCTTGCTCGGAGTGGCGGCGACGAACGCGCTCGAGTTGGGCGTCGACATCGTCGGGCTGGACGCGGTCCTGCTCGCCGGCTATCCGGGGACGCGGGCTTCGTTGTGGCAGCAGGCGGGACGGGCCGGGCGGGACCAGACCGGCGCTCTGGCGGTGCTGGTCGCGCGGGACGACCCGCTGGACACCTACCTCGTGCGGCATCCGGAGGCTCTGTTCGGGCCGCCGGTCGAGGCGACGGTGCTGGACCCGGACAACCCGTACATCGTCAAACCGCACCTGGCCGCGGCCGCCGCCGAGCTGCCGCTGACGGCTGATGATCTGGTGCGATTCGGGCCGACGGCGCCGGCCGCCGTGCGCGAGCTGCAGGACGAGGGGATGCTGCGGCAGCGCAAGTACGGCTGGTTCTGGACTCGGCGCGGCCGGGCCAGCGACCTCGCCGACATCCGGTCGATGGGCGGTGCGCCCGTACGCCTGGTCGAGGCCGCGACCGGGCGGCTGCTCGGCACGATCGACGCCGGCGCCTCCCATCTTTCCGTCCACGACGGGGCGGTGTATCTGCATCAGGGACAGTCGTTCGTCGTCGAGCAGCTCGACCTGGAGGCGAACGTCTCGTTGGTCAAGCGCGCGAACCCGGACTACACGACGACCGCGCGGGAGAAGACGTCGATCCGGGTGCTCTCCCGCGATCGCTCGGGTGAGTGGGGCGAGGCGGAGCTGGCGTTCGGGACGGTCGAGGTGACCAGCCAGGTGGTGTCGTACCTGCGTCGCTCGTTCGCCTCCGGTGAGGTGCTCGGCGAGACGTCGTTGGACCTGCCGGAACGTTCGGTGACCACGAAGGCGGTGTGGTGGACGTTGTCGGACGCCGCTGTGCGGGCGGCGGGCATCACCCGTGCCGCTCTGCCGGGTGCGGCGCACGCGGCCGAGCACGCGTCGATCGGGCTGATGCCGCTGTTCGCGACCTGCGACCGGTGGGACATCGGCGGCGTCTCGACCGCGCGGCACGCCGACACCGGGCGAGTGACGGTGTTCGTCTATGACGGACATGTCGGAGGCGCCGGGTTCGCTGAGCGCGGGTACGAGTCGGCTTCGCGTTGGCTGCGGGCTACGCGGGACGCGATCCACGCCTGCGAATGCACTGAGGGGTGCCCCTCATGCGTACAGTCCCCGAAATGCGGGAATGGGAATAGTCCACTCGACAAATCGGGCGCGGTACGACTGCTCGACGCTCTCCTGAGCGGCGCGCCGACGGATCGCACGGACGAAGGAGATGGCGGCACGCCATGATCGTCATCGGGCTACTTCTCATTCTCGCCGGAGCCGCGGCAGCCGTCGTGGCTGCCATGGGCGGCGGCGGGGGCCAGACCTCCATCGAGGTTTTCGACTACCAGATCGTGGGTTCGGCAGCGTCGTTCTTCTTCATGGGCCTGGGCGTGATGCTCGCCTTCGTCCTCGGGGTGTGGATGTTCGCTGCTGGGGCTGGGCGGTCCGCGAAGCGGCGCCGGGAGCTGAAGCGGCTCCGGCGTCGGGCAGACGCCGAGCCGGTACCCGTTCCTGCTCCGGCCGAGCCGGTCGCCGCTGAGCCGGCTCGGGAGCCGGTGACGGAGACGACCACGGAGCCGGCGGTGCCGGCTCAGGTGAGCAACGAGTCGGCCGCGGGGGCGCATCGGGACACGGCGAAGCCCACCACGTAGCACCAAGGCTCCGGTGAGGACCGGCACCCGACCCGGCCACGTCGACTTCGTTCGGCGTGGCCGGGTTTTTCTCCACAGTCGCTCGATTCTCCGATTCGTCCACAGCTTCGCCCTCCGCACACCCGAACACGCGTTCGGACCCGCAAGGTGGAACTCCCCACGCCACAAGGAGTTCCGCCGATGTCCACCGCTGTCGCTTCTCCCGATCGTCCCCTTGCCCTGACCACCGACGAGGAGCTGCTCGACGACCTGGTCCGGCTCGCCGCCGCGGCCGGCGTCGTGTTGGACGTCGTGACCGAGCCAGCCGGTGTTCGGCGTACGTGGTCCACGGCGCCGCTCGTTCTCGTCGGCGCCGACGCCTCCGCCGCGTTGGCTCGGGCGGCACCCATGCACCGGCCGGGTGTGGTCGTGGTGGGACGGTCGCCGCAGATCTCGCACTGGCGCAACGCCGTGGAGCTGGGCGCCGACCTGGTCGTGTCGCTGCCCGAGCAGGAGGCCGACCTCGTCGACCGGCTCGCCGACGCGGCGGAGGGCATCAGCCGCGAGGCCGCCACCATCTGCGTGATCGGCGGCCGCGGCGGCGCTGGAGCGACGACGTTGGCGACCGCACTCGCGGTGACGGCCACGTCCGAACGGCTGAGCGTCATGCTCGTCGACGGCGACCTCCTCGGCGGCGGCATCGACCTGATGCTCGGCGGCGAGCACATCCACGGACTGCGCTGGCCGGACCTCGTGAGCACCGAAGGCCGCGTCAGCGCCGCGGCCTTGCGGGCCGCTTTGCCGCAGATGGACGAGCTCGTGGTGCTCTCCTGGGATCGCGGCGACGTGGTCGCGGCCTCAGCCGAAGCCATGCGCGCCGTCCTCGCGGCGGCCCGCCGAGCCAGCGACCTCGTGGTGGTCGACCTACCTCGTCACCTGGACGAAGCCGCCGCGGCAGCGCTGGCCAACTGCACCACCGCGCTCCTGGTCGTGCCGGCCGAGCTCCGCGCCACCGCATCAGCCGCCCGAGTCGCCGCCGTACTGACACCCCGAGCTCCCGACGTCCGCCTCGTCGTCCGCGGACCCGGCCCCGCCGGCCTGGACGGCGAGCTGATCGCCCACACCCTCGGCCTCCCGCTGGCCGCTCAACTCCCGCCCGAGCCAGGCCTCGAAGGCCTCCTCGAACAAGGCATAGCCCCCGCCAGCTCCGGCAAAGGCCCCTTGGCCACCTTCACCCGCCGCTTCCTCGCCGAACTCATGTCCACCCGAAGCGCCGCGGCATGACCACCCACGCCCATCGGAGCGACGCCATGACCTCCACCGCGGCTGCCACAGCCACCACCGCTGACCAACTCCTGCTCGAGCGCGTCCGCACGGCACTGGCCTCCGACAACTCCGAGCCCACTCCGGCTCGGGTCGCGGCCGTCCTCCGTCAGGAGGGCAGGCTCCTCGGCGACACCGCGGTGCTCGGCGTGGTCGACGCGCTCAGGCGGGAGATCGCTGGTGCTGGTCCTCTCGATCCGCTGCTCGCCGAGCCCGGCGTCACCGACGTCCTCGTCCATGGACCCCGCGAAGTCTGGATCGACAAGGGCCGCGGCCTCGAGCGGGCCGCTGTCACACTCGACGACGACGGCGCGGTGCGTCGGTTGGCTCAGCGCCTCGCCGCCGCGGCCGGACGACGTCTCGACGACTCCACTCCCTACGTCGACGCGCGGCTCCCCAACGGCAGCCGCCTGCACGCCGTTCTCTCCCCCATCTCCGCCAACGGCACCTGCATCTCACTCCGCGTCCCGGCCAGACGCACGTTCACCCTCGACGAGCTCATCCAGGCCGGCTCGATCCCCACCAACGGCGCCCGCCTGCTCCGCCGCATGATCCAAGCCCGCTTGGCATTTCTCATCTCCGGCGGGACTGGCACAGGCAAGACAACGTTGTTGTCCGCGATGCTCTCGCTCGTCCCTCCAGCCGAACGCATCGTCCTCGTTGAGGATTCGGCCGAGCTCGACCCCAACCACCCGCACGTCGTCCACCTCGAGGCCCGCCCACCCAACGTCGAGGGCGCCGGCGAGATCACCCTCCGCACCCTCGTCCGCCAAGCACTACGCATGCGCCCCGACCGGCTCGTCGTCGGCGAGGTACGCGGCGCCGAAGTCGTCGACCTCCTTGCCGCTCTCAACACCGGTCACGAAGGCGGCTGCGGAACGTTGCACGCCAACTCCGCCGCCGAAGTCCCCGCTCGGCTGGAAGCGCTCGGCGTCGCCGCGGGCCTCGATCGAGCCGCTGTGCACAGCCAGCTCGCG
The DNA here is from genome assembly GCF_016907715.1 of Tenggerimyces flavus. Taxonomy (NCBI): domain Bacteria; kingdom Bacillati; phylum Actinomycetota; class Actinomycetes; order Propionibacteriales; family Nocardioidaceae; genus Tenggerimyces; species Tenggerimyces flavus. The sequence continues at coordinate 120,887 of NZ_JAFBCM010000001.1, forward strand.
GCCGCCGTCGACGCCGTCATCCACGTGCTCCGGGCACGCGACGGCAGACGCCGCATCGCCGAGTTCTGCGTCTTCACCAGAAGTACCGACGGACTCGTCGTCGCCCAAGAGGCGTTGCGGTTCGACCGTTCCGGCAACGTCCACGAAGGCCCAGGCATGGACCGCCTCAGCGAGCTCCTCGCCCGCCGGGAGGACACATGAACGGCGCCACCTGGCTGGCCGCGGCCCTGGCCGGACTCGCCGCCGCGACGGCGATCCGTTCCTCGCCCCAAGCCCTGCTCAAGAGGCGCCTCGGACGCGGCCGCCCACCACCGAAGAGGAACGGCCCGAGCCGCGCGCTGATCGCCGCCGTGATCATCGCCGGGGCGACAACAACCACGGTCATCGGTGGGCCCGCGGGCATCCTCGTCGCCCTGCTCGCGGCAGCCGCCGCCACCGTGGGCAAGCGGATCCTCAGCGCCAGAAGGGCAAACCAAGCGCGACGGGTGCAGCAGGCCAAGGTACGGGAAGCCTGCGGCATCCTGGCCACCGAGCTCGCCGCGGGCCGCCCACCCGAGAACGCCCTGCAAGCGGCGGCCGACGTCCTCCCCGAGCTCGCGCCGATCGCCGCCACCGGACGCATGGGCGGCGACATCCCCACCGCACTCAGAGCCATCGACGGTCCGGGCACCGAAGCACTGCGGCAGATCGCCGCCGCCTGGGCCGTCGCCGAGCACTCCGGCGCGGGCCTCGCCGGTGTCGTCGCCAAGGTCGCGAACGGACTCGGCGCCGACGAGCTCCAACGCCGCGAGGTCGCCGCCCAGCTCGCCGCACCGCGCGCGACCGCGAAGCTGCTCGCCGGCCTCCCGGTGTTCGGCCTCGTCCTCGGCGCCGGCGTCGGCTCGAACCCGTACCACGTCCTGTTCGGCACCGGCTACGGCATCGCCTGCCTGGTGGTCGGCGCCGCCCTCACCGCCGCCGGCCTGTTCTGGGTCGAACGGCTCGCCCAACGAGCGGAGCGCCCGCCGTGACCCTCCTCGCCATCGCCCTAGCCACTGCGGCCGTCATCGCCTGGCCGAGATCCGACCGAATCCGAAGAAGGCTCGCGGCCGTTCTCCCCACCAGACAAGAGCAAACCCGCAAACCCGACAGAACAGAGCTCTGGTCGAGCACCCGTGGCCGACGGATCGTCGCCGGACTCGCCGGTCTGGCGGTGTGCCTGGTCCTCGGCGGCTGGTTCGGCCCGATCGTCGGCCTCGGCGTCGCCGTCGGTGTGGACCAGGCGCTGGCCAGGATGGAGCCGCGCGCCACCCGCGAACGGCGTACGAAGCTCACCGCCGACCTCCCGTTCGCGGCCGACCTGCTCGCTGCCTGCCTGCGCGCGGGAAGGCCGCCCGGCGCCTGCGTCGACGCGGTCGCACGAGCCTGCAACGGACCCCTCGCCGTCGAGCTCGCCCTCGTCGCCGCAGCACTCAGGCTCGGCGCCGAGCCACGGATCGCGTGGTCCGCGTTCCTCGACGAACCCGTTCTCGCCCCCTTCGGCCGCGCGATGGTCCGCAGCTGGGACTCCGGCGCACCCCTGTCCGACACCCTGGACTCACTCGCCGCCGAATGCCGCCAAGACCTCCGCGCCGCCGCCACCGAACGAGCCCGCTCCGTCGGAGTACGAGCCGCCGCCCCACTCGGCCTCTGCTTCCTCCCCGCCTTCCTCCTCATCGGCATCGTCCCCGTCGTCATAGCCGCCGTCTCCCGCGTCCTCTGACCGCGCTTTCGTCCACAGCACAAGGACGTTCGCGCCTATGACCGATCGACCCGACACGGTGTAGGGTCCGCAGGGACAACTGCACAGCACGTGTACAGGGACTGAGGTGGGCGTCCTTAGGTGAGATATGCCCACGATCAGGCCACCTCAGAGCTCAGTCCACACCTCCCGACGCAACCTCAACCGATTGTGGTTTGCCCAGTCGACCTCCTTGGTGGGGTTGCAGGCCGGCTCGGTAGCTGTCCCCTTGCTCGCCGTGGATGTCCTTCATGCCAACGCGTCGCAGGTCGCACTCATCGGAACCCTGTCGACCTTGCCGTGGCTCATCGCACCCGTCATCGGGACGATCGCCGATCGCGCGAACCGGAAGAGACTTCTCGTTGTCTCGCATCTGGGGCGAGCCCTGCTCTGGCTCTCCATTCCAGCGGCCTACCTGTTCGGCGTGCTCACCCTGCGCCAGCTCTGGATTGTCACCGCCATGGTGGGCGTCCTCAGCGTGGTGTTCGGAGTCGGCTATCGCACGTTCCTCCCCACGATCGTGCCCAAGGCCGACCTCGGTTCGGCGAACGGGAAGATGGGAGGCACGGACGCTGTCGCCCGCTCGGCGGGCCCTGCCTTCGCCGGCTACCTGATTCAGCTCATCGGTACGGTCTGGACCATCCTTGTCCAGACGGTGACGTCGCTGTTGGCGGGACTCTCCACCGCCACTATCCGAGCGGAACATGTACCGCCATCCCGGCCGGATGCCGACCAGCAGTCGATGCGCCTTGTGGAGTGGTGGAAAAGCATCGTCGACGGGTTCCGGTGCATCTACCGGATCAAGCCCCTGCGCTGGCTGGCCATCGGCGAGACGACGTACCTGTTCTTCTTCGACGTCTGCTTCGCGATCGTCGTCGTGTTCTTCCGCTCCGACCTCGGCCTCAGCGCTGCCATGATCGGTGTCGTCTTCTCCGCCGGCAGTCTGGGCGGCATTCTCGGCGCGACCCTTGCGAACCGCCTCCGCGCTCGGGCCGGCTTCGACGCGACTGTCAAGACCGCTGCCGTTCTCAGGGGAGTCGGCCTGGCCGTCCTGCCACTGAGCCTCTTGGTCTCCGGTCCTGCCGTCATCGCGGTACTCATCGCCGGTCGTGCGATCAATGCCTGCGCCTGGAGCGTGTACGAAGTTCTGACAGATACGTACCAACAAACCAACCTCCCGAACAACCGCCGCGGCAGCGCCACGGCCGCAAGCCTGTGGCTGGCCAACGGAGCGTCGACGATCGGTGCGGCGACCGCGGCCTTGATCGCCACAGCGGTCGACACCACCGTCCTCGTCACAGCGGCAGGGATCGGTGCAGCAGGAGCGGGCTTCATAAGCCTCCTCGTCAACACGACGACTGCGCACCCAAGCGGCAGTTCCGATACCGAGTAGCGCTGGCCATCCGGTCGCGTGTGCGCTGACCGGGTTTTCGTCCACAGCACAAGGATTTTCGCGTTCATCAACAGATCGGCGAACGACCACGCCGCAACCTTGAAGACCACGCAAGCTCGAGTCATCGCCAGTAGCCGTTGGCGATCCGCACCCGGCCGGACGCCGGGGGTTGTTCGGAGGTTTCCATGCGCAAGATCTACGCCCGACTGAAGGGCGAGCGCGGCATGTCGACCGCGGAGTACGCGATCGGCACGGTTGCCGCCGCGAGCTTCGCGGGGCTGCTCATCAAGCTGCTGAGCAGCCCTGAAGTCCAGGGCCTGTTGATGAAGCTGGTCAAGGCCGCGCTCAGTCTCGCGTCCTGATCGGCCCGGGCCGGCCGGCTTCTGTTGCCCCGCCGGCCGGCCCCGGCCTTGTACGGAAGGAGAAACTCGTCATGCACACACGCGAGCGAGGCATGGTCACGGCCGAGATCGCGGTCTCGCTGACCGGGCTGGTGATCGTGCTCCTCGGCCTGCTCTGGGTCTTCGGCGTCGTCAGCGCCCAGATCCGCTGTGTCGACGCCGCCCGCGACACGGCCCGGGCGCTGGCTCGCGGTGAGAGCGTCGCCAACGCGAAGGCTGAAGGCGAACGGTCGGCACCCGACGGCGCTCAGTTCGCTGTCCAGGTGGGCGATGGCAACGCGACGGTACGCGTCAGCGTTCGGGTCCAGCCGACCGTGCCGGTGCTCTCGCGACTGCCGGGCGTCCTCGTGCACAGCAAGGCGGTCGTCTCGACCGAGCCGGGAGTGGACGAATGAGAGAACGCGGAAGCGGAACGGTCCTCGCGCTCGGCCTCGGCGCGGTCCTCATCGTCGGCGGCCTGGTCGGTATGGCGCTGGCCACTGTCATCGCCGCGACGCATCGCGTGGATGCCGCGGCGGATCTCGCCGCGCTGTCGGCCGCGCGACTGCTCGTCGAGGGCGAGGAGGAAGCCTGCGCGAAGGCCCGTTCGGTGGCCGTCGAGAACGGCGTCGAGCTCGAGAGCTGTCAGACAGCCAACCTGATCGTCGATGTCGTGGTACGAGCCAGAACGGCCCGACTGTTCGGCACGTCGCTCACGGTACGAGCCCGAGCTCGCGCCGGACCCTCGACGATCGAGCAACAACGCGAGGGCGCCACCCAGAGAGCGGACCGCACTCGAGACCGTCTGGTTTTCCGCCAGCCAGAAACGAGCGCATTAGAAGAGGCTGCCGGGAGCAAACCGAATTGCTCTAGGAAAGTGGCAGCCCCCGCCGGGCGGGAGACACTGCCGGGGGCTGCCCTGGCCACGACCCGCGAACGCAAACAGCAAGGTCAGCCCTTGCAAACCGAATTGCTCTAGGAAAGTGGCAGCCCCCGCCGGGCGGGAGACACTGCCGGGGGCTGCCCTGGCCACGACCCGCGAACGCAAACAGCAAGGTCAGCCCTTGCAAACCGAATTGCTCTAGGAAAGTGGCAGCCCCCGCCGGGCGGGAGACACTGCCGGGGGCTGCCCTGGCCACGACCCGCGAACGCAAACAGCAAGGTCAGCCCTTGCAAACCGAATTGCTCTAGGAAAGTGGCAGCCCCCGCCGGGCGGGAGACACTGCCGGGGGCTGCCCTGGCCACGACCCGCGAACGCAAACAGCAAGGTCAGCCCTTGCAAACCGAATTGCTCTAGGAAAGTGGCAGCCCCCGCCGGGGGGGAGAGCGGGGGCTGCCCTGGCCACGACCCGCAAGCGGGTCGGACCGGCACCAGCGGCGGGGGGGTTGCCGCTGAGATGCCCGTTCCCCCCTGGCGCTCGTTCGAAACACCAATCGGGAACGGCACATCCAGTGTGACGCACCATATGCATCCACGCCAGCCAAGACTGCGAAGAGTTACCGAAACTGTTCGACGACCGGCTGAGCGGGTGCGCCAGCCGGTCACCGAATGTTGGCATCGCGGTAGCCCAGGCCACGCGCTAGGCTCCCCCGGGTGATTCGCCCCGGAGTGCCTCGGACCGCCGCATTTTTCGATCTCGACAAGACAATCGTGGCGAAATCGAGCACGCTCGCGTTCAGTCCCTCGCTGTATCGGGGCGGCCTGATCAACCGGCGCGATGTCCTCCGGAGCGCGTACGGCCAGCTCGTCTACCGCCTCGGCGGCGCCGACCACCAGCAGATGCTCAAGGTCCGCGAGTACCTCTCGCTGATGGTCGCCGGCTGGGACGTCCAGACCGTCCGCGAGATCGTCGCCGACACGCTGCAGCACGTGGTCCAGCCGCTGGTGTACGCCGAGGCCGTCGAGCTCATCGACGAGCACCACAAGGCCGGCCGCGACGTCATCATCGTCTCCACCGCCGGTGCCGACGTGGTCGAGCCGATCGGCGAGCTGCTCGGCGCGGACCGCGTGATCGCCACTCAGCTCGGCGTCGAGCACGGCAAGTACACCGGCGAGATCACGTTCTACGCGTACGGCGACGACAAGGCCCACGCGATGCGCGAGCTCGCGGACGAGCAGGGCTACGACCTCGAGCACAGCTATGCGTACTCCGACTCGATCACCGACGCCCCGATGCTCGAGGTGGTCGGCCACTCGTTCGCAGTGAACCCCGACCGAGCGCTGCGACGACTCGCCACCGTCTGCCATTGGCCGATCCTCAGCTGGACCCAGGCCACCGCACTCCGCCGCAGAACGGCCTTCGGCGTCCGCTGGCGATCGCTCGGAGCCGCCGCCGTAGCGGGCGGCGCTGCCGCCGCCGGACTGGTCTGGGTCGCGTCGAAACGGCGAATCCAAAGGTAAAGATCTTGGGCTAACTCTTCCGCTGACCGGCCCAAACGTCGTAGAAATGCAGTACGCCCCGAGCGATCAAGGACCAGGCCGAGAGGCCCGCCCTTGACCGATCGAGACGTGCACGGCAGCTCGGTACCCACGCGGCGACCAGCCCATCCTCGAGGGCAGTCGATCTCAGGTTTACCTGGGACGACATGACGGGTGCACGCTTGTTAGCCGGGACTGACGTGCCAGCGGCGGCGCTCCCACACTCTGTGGAGCGCCGTCCGCACGTGCGGACCAAGTCAAGCCGAATCAGGCAGCGACGACCGTACGCAGCAACGTGTCGACCATCCACTCCCGGTACTGCTCGACCGACCAGCCCTGCCGTCGGCGCAGCAGCTGGTGCACCTGCACGCTGCTCAAGGTGAAGAGCACCGCCCCCGCCTCAGCGGCCGACAGGTCCGGCCGGAGCAGCCCGTTCCGCGACCACGCCGCGGCGAGCGTGCCCATGTTCGCCGACATCGCCGTCGCGCCCGCCTCGACGATCGCGCGCATCGCCGGGTCCGCGCCCGCCGACTCGGCCGCGGTCATCAACAGGTCCCCCGCGCGTTCGAGCAGCTCGACGCCGTAGTCCACGTGCTGGCGTACGGCGACCACCGGATCCCGCTCCGACAGCAGCTGGGTGAACTCCGGCCGGTCCGCCACCGCGACGGGATCCTCGTCGCCCACGGTCGCGACGTCCAAGGCCTCCTTGAACAGGTCCGCCTTCGTCGGGAACACCGTGTAGACGGTCCGCTCGGCAACCCCCGCCGATGCGGCGATCTGCTTCATCGTGGTCCCCGCGATGCCCTGCGAGACGAACAACCGCACGGCCGCCTCGCGAATCAGCGCCCGAGTCCTCCGAGCCGCCTCTTCACGCACTGTCGACCGATACCGCTTGACCGTCTCGCTCACAGGATGCATCCTAGCATCATTCAATGCAGTTGCACTGCACTCAACCGATAGGGACCCCAGAGATGTCCAACGACGATGCCGCGGTCTTCGCCGGCCTGCACCACATCAAGATCCCGGTGTCCGACCTGGTCCGCAGCCGGGCCTGGTACGAGCAAGTGCTCGGCTACCACGTCCAGTTCGAGTTCCCCGACGCCGAGGACGGCGTCGTCCGCGGCGTCGCCGGCGAGGTTCCCGGCCTCGGCGAGGTCGGCCTCGCGCTGCGCGAGAACCCCGAGGCCGCCCGCGGCCTGGCCGGCTACGACGCGTTCGCGTTCGCCATCAAGGACAAGGCCGCCGCCGAGGCGTGGGTCGCGAAGCTCGACCGGCTCGGTGTCGAGCACTCGCCGGTCATCGAGGCGAGCATCGGCTGGATCGTGCGGTGCTTCGACCCGGACGGCATCGAGATCCGCATGTACAGCTGGGAGCGGCTGCCCGAGGACCACGTCGGCGAGCCGGGCTACGCGCGCCCCGAGGTCGAGGTCCGCGCCGTTGGCTAACGCAGCCCGAGCGCGGCGGCGTACTCGCGCAGGTACGGAAGCGGCAGGTCGTACGAGCCCGTGATCGGGTTCAGGACGACCTGGTCCGCACCGGCGTCGAGGTGTTCGCGCAGCCGCCCGGCTATGGTCTCGGCCGTGCCCCACGCCCCCACCGCGTCGACGAGCCGGTCGCTCAGCCCGTCGATCTCCTCGGCGGAGTAGCCCTGCCGGAGCAGGTTCGCGTGGTACCCCGGCAGCTTCGACAAGAACCCCAGCGGCTCGCGCACGATCGACCGCGCCCGCTCGGCGTCGGTCTCCAGCGTCGCCATCTGCAGCACCGCGAGGAACGAGTCCGGCCCGAGCCCCGCACGCGCCGAGGCCGTGTACGCGGGATCGACGAGGAACGGATACGCGCCCGCCGCCCGGTCGCGCGCCAGCCCCAACATCTTCGGCCCCAGAGCCGCGAGCACCCGCGCCGAAGCGGGAACGCCCGGCGACGAGTCCAGCTCGTCGAGGTACGCGCCGATCGCCTCGATCGGCCGAGGCCCGTAGTGCCCGCCGAGCCCGACCACGTACCGCCCCGGATGCGACGACTCGAGCTCGGCGTACAAAGCCGCGACAGACGCGGCCGAGAACTTGCTCACCGACAAAATCCCCGGCACGACCTTGATCGTCGAGGTCGCCCGCACCAGGTCACTGATCTGGCCGAGACGCTCGAGCGATCCGCCGGACAGCCACAACGTCGAGTACCCGAGCGCCTCGATCTCGAGGACCGCGTCGACGAACGCGCTGCCCTCCTGCGGTCCGAGCGCCACACCGATCCGACCCAGCTCGAGCTTCGTCATGTCAGTCGCCAACACGACACCAGCGGACGTTCTTCCCCCGGATGCGACCATGGTGCGACGGGAGGAGGCGATGCCGGTGTTCGAACGCGGAGACGCCGATGTGCTCGAGGTCGGCACCGAGCGCGTACGGCGACCGAACTGGCAACGCCTCGCCGCCCTGACCCTCGCGCTCGTCGTCGGCATCACCGCCGGCGCGGGCGGCACGTACTGGTACCTCACCAGCAAGGCCGACCGCGCGGACCGGCAGGCGATCGACCTGATCGCCCAGGAGGACGGCGGCATCGCGATCGTCGACCCCACCGACCGGTGCGCGACCGCGACCATCCGGCTGCGGAACGTCGGACCGCATCCGATCACGGTCGAACGCGTCTACGCCGACCTGACCGGCCACGGTTCGGACCAGAGCGTCCCCACCTGCCAGCTGCAGGAGTCGACACCCCATCCGACCAACATCGAGCCGAAGGCCTCCCAGGCATGGACGATCGTGTTCCGCATGGAGTGCGAGCAGGCCTGGGGAACGCCGACCTACCGCGCCACGGTCACGACCGTGTCCGGGGACCGTCGCGAGGTGTCGGCACCGATCGAACGCCCGGATCCCGCGCCCGCGACGTTCTCCTGCGACGGCGATCCCGACCTCCTGTGGGACGACGTCGCCAGCCCCGTGGCGGGCAGCGGATCGCAGGCCACGGTGACGATCGGCGGCACGGTCCGCTCGTTGACGGGACGACTCGACCTGCTCTCGATGCGGCTCGAGGACGGCAGCGGTCTCGACCTGCAGCTCGAACCGTTCGAGTCGATCTCCGTCGACACCCGCCCGCACCCGTTCAGCGCCCGGGTGCGGGTGCTCGACTGCGCGGTGGCCCAGCAGCTCCCGGACACCATGATCGAGCTTCGGGTGCGGACCCAGCTCGGTCGCGCTCGCGCCGCGCTCCCGTTCGACGAACCGCGCAACGTCACCCGTTCGCTCGTCCGGCTCGTCGACGCCGCCTGCGGCATGTGAGCGCGCGATGCTGGATCGGCAGAACGAGGACCTCGAGGTCCTCGACGTCGGCAGCGAGCGGCCGCGGTTCGAGTGGCGCCAACTCAAGCCCAGAGAGCTGGTCGCGCTCGCCCTTCTGGTCGCGATCGGCGTCGTGGCCGGTGCCGGCGCGACCTGGTGGTGGCAGCAGCGCGAGGTCGAACGAGCCTGGGCCAGCGAGGCGCACGTCGTCGGCCAGGTCATTCCGACCGAGAACGTCGAGCTGACGAACGAGCTCTGCACCGCGGTCACCCTGCAGGTGATCAACGCCGGCCATCGCCCAGTCACGCTCGAGTCCGTCGAGGTCGATCTCGCCCGGCTGCGGACGTCGCCCAGCTGCGACAAGCCGCGGACGACGAAGCCGGTCAGGGTCGCGCCGCTGGGTGCCGCGAAGTGGACCGTCCCCGTGCAGGTCGACTGCTCTCGGATGTACGGCAGCCAGGCGTTCCGGGCGACGATCCGGACCGAGTCCGGCACGCGTCACACCGAGTCCGTCCTGGTCGGCTCCTACTTCCAGGACCTGGCCAACTGCGACAGCATGTACGTCCAGTGGATCGCCACCGATGCGGATCTGTTTACCTACAAGGGCAAACCGGCACTGCGCATGACCGGGTCGTTCACCGTCGCCATCCGGCGGCTGACACTGCACTCCGTCGAGACACCTCCGGACTCGGCGTTCACGATCGTCGGAAGCGAGCTGCCCAGCGAGATCGGTCCGTACCCGCAGCGCGCCACCCTCGAGGTCGTCGTCTCCGACTGCGCGGCCGCGGCCGATCTACCTAACACGAACTTCGAGCTCGTACTCAACACCAGACCGTCGGTCGGCATCCTCAGCGCACTGGACGGCGACCGGCTGGAGGTCACCGCGCGGCTGATCCGGCTCGTCGACCAGACCTGCGGGAAGGTGCCGTGATCCGCCGGCTCGCGGTCGCGGCCCTCGCAGTCGCCGTCGGCGCGGCCCTCGGGGCGACCGGTATCGGCTGGTGGCTGGACCGCCCCACCGAACCCGCCGCCCAGGACGCCCGGCTCGTGGCGACCGCGGGCGACGACTGGTACGGGCAGATCCTCCTCGACAGCTGCTCGGTCGTACCCGTCGACATCTACAACGCGGGCGACCAACCGATCGACCTGTCCGGCCTGCGCGCCGGCCTGACCACGCGCAGCTCGCTCACCTGCCGGCCGGAGGTCGGGCACGTCACGATCCAGCCGCGTACGTCGCGAACGATCCGCGCGGCCATCGGCTTCCGCTGCGCGGACGGGATGGCCGAGCCGACGTTCGCGGCCGTGGTCGGACCCGCATCCACACCGGTCTCGGGGCACGTCTCCATGCCGCCGCTCGACCCAGGGTGGATGTGCAGTGACGGTGGGCCGACCTGGTTCCGGGCACGGCCGTCCCAGGACCCGACGGGGACCGGACCGGACGCTCGGCTGCCGGTCACGCTCATGTTCAGTTCGGGCAAGCAGGGCACCAAGCTCACCTCGATCGACCTGCGGGACAGCAAGGCCTTCGCGCTCGAACCGCCGCGACTGCCCGTGGACATCAGCGCGCTCGCTCCCGGCGCGGCGCCGCCGGACGTGTACGTCGAGCTGTTCCTGACCGTCCGCGACTGCGCCCGGGCTCGGGCGTTCAGGTCGAGCGACCTCATCGTGACCTCGGGGTTCACTCCAGGCGGCGAGTTCGACCAACCGCTCGCCGAGGGCGACCGGGTCCTGGTGCGCCAGCTGGTCCGGCTCGTCGACGCCGCGTGCTAGCTCTCCGCCAACGACAGCAGGAACTCACCGACCGATCGCCAGACCGGCAGGCCCTCGTCTATCGGGCGCCCGTTGCAGGTCTCGCGCCCGGCCGCGACCAGGCCGAGCACACCCGGAACGGTCCACGAGTAGTGACCAGCGGCGAACGTGACCATCGCCCGACGTACGTCCGCCGCGGGCAGCCCGAGGCCGGACGCGTAGCCGCGGGCCACGACGTCGAACAGCTCGGCCGCCCGTTCCGGCGGGACGAAGTAGTCGTACATCGCGTCGAACACCAGCGTGGCCGCGTCCGCGCCAATCGGACCGATGCCGGCGAACGACCAGTCGATCGCGACCGTGTCGCCGGCGGCGTCGAACAGGTTCAAGGGGTGGAAGTCGAAGTGACACAACGTCTGCGGCAGCTCGGCGAGCGCCTTGGTGCGACGCTCGCGATCGTCCCAGAACGCCAAGTACCGTTGACGATCCGCCGCCGTCAACCCCACCTTGTCAGCGACGACCGCCCACGCCGAGTCGTCGCGGAGGACGTCGCCGTCCTCGCGGCGCAGCTCCACGTAGTCGCTCGGGAACGTGCGAGACAACCAAGGGAACGAGGGCACCGCGTCGAGGAACCGGCGCTGCAGAAGGCCGAGCTGCCGGGCGGTCACCTCGTACCTTTCGATCGGCCACTGCGAACCGCTGCCGGACAGATCCTCCAACCACAGCGCGACGGAGCCGTCCGGCCGTGCGAAGCTCCCGTAGCACTCCGGCGCGCGCAGCCCGTCGACGAACGCGTCGAACAGGTCCGACTCGAACAGCGAGACCTCGCGCCGCCAGTAGTACCAGTGCGACGGCTCCTCACCCGACTGCCAGCGCCGCCGCGCCCGGTCGGAGTGCGCGACCAGCTTGAGCACGACCGACCAGTCCTCGCCGCGGACCCGCCACACGCCGGCGGTCGCGGACGCCATCGGCTCGTACAGAACGTCGACCGAGAGGACCGTCGCGCTCCTGCCGAGTCGCGCGGCAACAGCGGCAGCTTCCGTGGCGGGAACCGTCACCGGTGGTCGCCGACGATGACCGCGGCACCGAGGGCGACGGCGTCGGCGCAGTGGATCAGCCAGGCGGCCACGCCAGACGGGGAGCCGGCGGCGTAGCCCGCGAGGGCGTCGGCATACGAGGTCCGCGTCCGCAGGTGACCGTCCTCCGGCACCGTCACCGACCGCGGGTCGAGGCCACGTACCGAGAGCAGCAGCCGCCCGGCGGCGCGCGCGACGAGGCCGTCGCCCCAGCCGAACGGGCGCAGCACCGCCAGCTCCGCGTGCACGATCGCCGCCACCACCACGGCCGGCGCGTCTGTCGGCGCGGTCAACAGCCGGCCGAGTTCCTGCAGCCGGTCGGCCGCTTCGGCGCTACCCACGAGCCCGAGCTCCGACGGATCCAGGAAACCCTTGCCCACAAGGGCATGCATCCGCGCGAACGCCTGCAGCGGCGCCCGTTCGACCACCGGAGCGAGCGACAGCAGCTCGGTGGAGAGGCGGACCGCACCCTGCACGATCGGCTCGGGCGACCCGGTACGTACGTCGTCCAGCTCCACCTCGACACCCTCGAGGACAGCGCTCGCCCAAGCCCCGCGCAGCAACGCCTCGGCGGTGGAGTCAGGGGTGAGCGCACGCATCCCGCGATCGCGAAGCACAACATCGACGGCATCGCGGGCGGCGGCCGCGGCAGCTGGCACGCCTTCCAACCGGGCAACGGCGGAGAACGGATCGGAGGCGGGCACGAACCCCCACTCTACGTCCTGGCACAGGCACCGCATGCCGCCCGGCGCCGGTAGTAGTACGCCAGCGTCGCCGCCGCGAGCGCGGCACCCCAGATCGGCCACAGCATCCCCGGCACGATCACGCCCCAGGTGTCGCCGAGTCCGCCGGCGACGACGGCGGGGAGGTTCCGGCGTACCTCCATCAGTCCGGCGCCCGGAATCAGGCAGGCCACGAGCGTCGCCGGGATGATCGCGGTCCGCGGCCGGACCGGCTTGCCGCGCAGGAACGGGATCCAGCGCGGGTAGATCTCGCCCCAGCGTTGCACCAGGCCGAGGGTGAGGACGGCACCGCCGACCGCGAGCGTCGCCAGCATGGCGCCGGCGAGCCAGATCTCCGGCGTCTCCGCCGCCTCGGCCCGGAGGAACCGCGGTGCCACGCCGAGCGGGATCCCCAACGCCCACGACCAGCGGGTCGCCGCATAGAAGACGGGCACCGCGACGGCCAGGCCAACCGCCCACCGGCCCCACCGGGCGGCCGCGGCCGGCGACGTCCAGTGCGTCGGAGGAGTCGTACGACCGCAGTTCTCGCAGGCAGACCGCGTCCGCCGCCAGAACGCCGCGCCGGTCGCGAGCCACAGCGCACCGCCGCCGATGAACAGCAGCTGGTTGACGACCGGCCAGGTGAACATCGACTCGACGAACGTCGCCACCGTGACGCCCTTCGGGAACCCGAACGGCAGTCCCACCAGGATGATCGGCGTTCGCGCGACCGCCATCAAGGGTCGGTAGTCGGGGACGACGACCGCGAGCGCGACCCCGAGCACCGCCGCGAAGCCGGCGAGCGCCGCGCCGCGCCGGAGCCGGGCCATCGCGACACCCACGACCGCGCCGGCGAACCCGACCCCGGCCAGGATGGGCGCGAACGTCTCTTGCGGAACGGGATCGAGGATCGAGATCGGCTTGCCGGATGGATCCCAGTGCAGGCCGAACGGGTACGCGGCTCCGCCGAGCGCCCAATACGTTCCGGCGATGCCGTACGCCAGGGACCAGATCGCCGCGGCATAGCCCACCCAGGAAGGCCAACGGGCCCGCCAGGTGGAGCGTGCGAGGGCAGGCGTGGCCTGCGAGGTCGTCATGTCCCGATCGTCGATCCCGGCGTTCGGTCGCCGGATCAGCCGAAGTGCCGACGTGACCCAGGACACCCTCGCGCGCGGTCGCCCGAACGGCCGAGATTCGACGCCGAGGGGAATGTCCGCAGGTCCGACGCCCGCGTCGCGTACGATCACCGGAACCATGGACGAGTCGGTACGACGGCGACAGGGCCGGTCTTTCGGCTCGGTCGCGGACGTCTACGAGCGCAGCCGCCCGGGCTACCCGGAAGCGGCCGTTCGCTGGCTGGTCGGCACCGACGGTCCGGCCCGCGTCGTCGACCTCGCCGCGGGGACCGGCCGGCTGACCGAGCAGCTCGTCAACCTCGGCCATTTCGTGGTCGCCGTCGAGCCGTCCGCGCAGATGATCGACAAACTGACCCGCCGGATCCGCCGGGGCGTCGCGGCCGTGCAGGCGAACGCGGAAGCCATCCCATTGCGGACGGCGAGGTCGGACGCGCTCGTAGTGGGTCAGGCGTTCCACTGGTTCGACACCGGTCCGGCGCTGCACGAGATCGCGCGGGTGGTGAAGACCGGCGGCATGTTCGGCCTGGTGTGGAACATCCGCGACGAGTCGGTCCCCTGGGTGCGCCGGCTGTCGACCATCCTGTCCACGGGCGGCGACAACTCCGAGGGCCTGGTCGAGGCCGTCGACGACAGCAGGCTGTTCCGGGACATCGAGGTGGCGGAGTTCCGGCTCTGGCAGCAGCTGGACAAGGACTCGCTGCTGGCGTTGGCGTCGTCTCGTTCGTACGTCGCGACGCTGCCGCCGGGTGACCGGCAGGAGATCCTCGCCAAGGTGGGGCGGCTGTACGACGTGACCGCGCGGCAGCCGGACGGACTGGTCATGCCGTACAAGACCATGTGTTACCGGGCCGAAGTGCGTTGACACCGTGAGGGACCTCCTGCCCGCGCTCGCGATCGGGCTGGTCGCCGTCGTCGTCGCGGTGGTGCTGGCGAGGATGGTCCGGCGGCGGCACTTCGGTACGCCCGCGGACCTGGCGACGTTCCGTACGCTGCACACCGCCTCGCTCGCCTCGCCGCCGCTGCGGACCGGGCTGAACGACGCGTCGGCGGAGAAGGCGGTCCGGCACCTGCGAGCCCTGCTCGGGACGTCGGCGGTCGCGCTGACCGACACGAGCAGGCTGCTCGCGTGGGACGGCGCCGGCAACCACCACCACGACGGGCAGGCCGTGCTGTTGGCCTCGGGCGCGATCTCACAGGGGCAGACCGAGGTGCTGGGGCCGGACCAGGTGCGCTGCGGCGAGCCGGACTGCCCGATCCGGCACGCGGTGATCACGCCGGTGACGGTGGAGGAACGCGTCGTCGGCACCCTGCAGGCGTACGGCCGGGAGACCTCGGCCGGCCTGGTCCGGGCCGCGACCGAGGTGGCGCGCTGGGTGTCCGGGCAGCTCGAGCTGGCCGAGCTGGACCAGTCCCGTACCCGGGCGATGGAGGCCGAGTTGCGGGCGCTGCGGGCGCAGATCTCGCCGCACTTCATCTACAACTCGCTGACGGCGATCGGCTCGTTCATCCGGACCGATCCGGAGCGGGCGCGGGAGCTGCTGTTGGAGTTCGCGGACTTCACCCGGTACTCGTTCCGCCGGCACGGCGAGTTCACGACGCTCGCGGAGGAGCTGCGGTCGATCGACCGGTATCTGCTGCTGGAGAAGGCGCGCTTCGGCGACCGGCTGCACGTGACGCTGCGGGTGGCGCCGGAGGTGTTGCCGGTGGCGATCCCGTTCCTCTGCCTGCAGCCGTTGGTGGAGAACGCCGTTCGGCACGGCCTGGAGAACAAGCCGGGAACGGGCCGGATCTCGATCGCCGCGTCGGACATGGGCAACGAGACGCTGATCGCGGTCGAGGACGACGGCGTGGGGATGGACCCGGAGCGCGTTCGGCGTGCGCTGGCTGGCGATCCGTCGTCGGAGTCGGTCGGGCTCGGGAACGTCGACGAGCGGCTCCGGACCGTCTTCGGCGACCAGTACGGGCTGGTGGTCGAGACCGCGGAGGGCGCGGGGACGAAGGTCAGCATGCGGGTGCCCAAGTTTCACCCGGGCGTTCGCGCGTCCTGAAAGACTGCGTGATCATGAGCGCACTCGAGGACACTCCGGACGATGCCCAGCGGATCCACGCGTACGCGGTCGAACTGGCCGCGATGGCGCAGAACGGGCTGAACTACGGGACCGACAAGTACGACCTCGCGCGGTACGAGCGGATCCAGGCCATGGCGGCGGAGCTGCTCGGGATGCTCGCCGACACCGACGCGGGCCCGTTCCGGCGCGCGCTCGCCGCGGAGTCGGGGCACGCGACGCCGAAGGTCGACGTCCGCGGCGCGCTGTTCGAGGGCGACCGGGTGCTGCTCGTCCGGGAGGGCCGCGACGGCAAGTGGACGCTGCCAGGCGGCTGGGCGGACGCGCTCGACACGCCGGCCGAGGCGACCGTGCGCGAGTTCTACGAGGAAGCCGGCCTGCACGTGCGCGCGACGCGGCTCGTGGCGGTGCACGACGCGAGTACGCAGAACGGGCATGCGGCCAGCCCATGGCACACGTACAAGCTGTTCTTCCTGGTCGAACGGCTCGACGACGCCGAACCGCAAGCGGGGCTGGACGGTGAGACCACCGACGTCGGCTTCTTCGACCTCGACGACCTGCCCGAGCTGTCGTGGACGCGCAGCAACGCCGACCAGCTGCGGCTGATGCTGGAGATGTCCCGCGATCCGGGCAGACCCGCTGCTTTTGACTAAGCACCGCGTGCCCGTTCGACTATGTTTCGCACATGCTGCGCGTGCTCGTGGTCGATGACGAGGCCCCCGCTCTGGCGGACCTCGTCTACCAACTCGGGCAAGATCCCCGAGTCGGGACGATCCGCACCGCCAGCAGCGGCGCCGATGCGCTGAGGGCGCTGGAGCAAGAACAGCTCGACGCGATCTTCCTCGACATCCGGATGCCCGGGCTCACCGGACTCGAGCTCGCGAAGGTGCTCGCGCGCTTCGCCCAGGCCCCGCCGATCGTGTTCGTCACCGCGCACGACGACCACGCGGTCGACGCGTTCGAGCTCGACGTTCTCGACTACCTGCTCAAGCCGGTCCGTCCCGAACGCCTCGCCGAGGCCGTACGCCGGGTCGAGGAGAAGGCCCGCGCCACACCCGCCCCACCGCGGGAGAGCGACGACGAGACGATCTCCGTCGAGCTCGGCGGGGTCACCAGGTTCGTCCAGCGCAGCGAGGTCCGGTACGTCGAGGCGCACGGCGACTACGCGCGGCTGCATACCGGCACGACCAGCCACCTCGTCCGCGTCCCGCTCGCCACGCTCGAGGAACGTTGGAAGTCCGCCGGCTTCGTCCGCATCCACCGCCGCCTGCTGGTCTCGCTCGCGCACGTGACCGAGGTACGGACCGACGCAGGCCGCTGCACCGTACGCGTCGACGGCACCGAGCTGCAGGTGAGCCGCCGGCACACGCCCGAGCTGCGCGACATCCTCGTTCGCCGCGCCCGTCCCGGCCGCACCGGCGCCGGTGACCCGAGGTCGCTGGACAAGTGAGCCAGCAACGGCCCGAGCCGCCGCCGAAGCGGGTCGTCGTGACCAGCCCGCGCATGAACGCCTCGCGGCGGCAGCGGCAACGCGTCAGTCGCGAGATCGACGCGCAGACGCGGCTCGGCGAGGTCTACATGCGGACGCTGATCCGCGCGCAGCTCCGGCTCGGCCTGCTCGTGCTCGCGGTCGTCGGCGTCCTGCTGCTCGGGCTGCCCGCACTGTTCGCCCTCGCGCCGGAGCTCACCAGCGTCCGCGCGCTCGGCCTGCCGCTTCCGTGGCTGCTCCTCGGCGTCCTCGCTCACCCCGCGCTGATCGGGGCCGCCTGGTTCTACGTACGCCAAGCCGAACGCAACGAGCGCGACTTCACCGACCTGGTGGAACGTTCGTGAACACCACCGCGGGTCTGATCGCGGTCGTCGCCGTCACCGTGCTCACCCTCGGCATCGGTGCCTTCGGTCTTCGTCTGTCCAGAACCACCTCCGACTTCTACGTCGCGTCTCGATCGGTCTCCCCCACCTGGAACGCGTCGGCGATCGGCGGCGAGTACCTCTCCGCCGCCTCGTTCCTCGGTGCGGCTGGCCTGATCCTCGCGTACGGCGCCGACATGCTCTGGTATCCCGTCGGCTGGACGGCGGGCTACCTGGTGCTGCTCGTGCTCGTCGCCGGTCCGCTGCGCCGATCCGGCGCGTACACGCTGCCGGACTTCGCCGAGGCGCGGCTGCAGTCCCGCACGGGACGCCGCGTGGCCAGCGTGCTCGTCGTGCTGATCGGCTGGCTCTATCTGCTGCCGCAGTTCCGCGGCGCCGGCCTCACGCTGCACACCGCGACCGGCGCCCCGGTCTGGTCCGGTGGGGTGATCGTCGCGCTCATCGTGCTGGTCAGCGTCGCGTCCGGCGGCATGCGCAGCATCACGTTCGTGCAGGCGTTCCAGTACTGGCTCAAGCTCACCGCGATCGCCGTACCGATCGCTTTCCTCTTCCTGGCTTGGCGAGCCGACGGTGCGCCAGGCAACTCCGCGCACGACGTGCCGGTCTTCCCGGAGACGACGACGGTACGGATCGAGACCGACGTCGTGGTCCGCGTCCAGCAGCCGATCACCGTCACGGTCGACGGTACGCAGCGGCGGCTGGCTGCTGGCGAGCACGAGCTCGAGGCCGGCGCCACGATGACGTTCCCCAAGGGGGCAGCCGTTCCGGGCGAGCAGGACCTGCGCTCGCTGGACAACGACAGCTGGCTCGCGCCGCTTGGCGAGGACCAGGAGCACCCGCTGTACGCGACGTACTCGCTGATCCTCGCCACGTTCCTCGGCACGATGGGGCTGCCGCACGTACTCGTCCGCTTCTACACGAACCCCGACGGCCGGGCCGCCCGCCGGACGGCGCTCGCGGTGATCGGGCTGCTCGGCGCGTTCTATCTTTTCCCTGCTGTGTATGGGGCTTTGGGGCGGATCTACACGCCGGACCTGTTGCTCACCGGTCGGACGGACGCCGTCGTGCTCGAGTTGCCGGGGCGGCTGTTACCCGGGTTGGGCGGTGAGCTGCTCGGGGCGCTGGTCACGGCGGGGGCCTTCGCGGCGTTCGTGTCGACGTCGTCGGGTCTGACGGTGTCGGTGACCGGCGTGCTGTCGCAGGACCTCGCACGGTCGCAGGGCAGCCAGCCGCTGTTCCGGTGGGGTGGGCGGCGCCGGGCCTGGGCGGTCACGCAGTTCCGGCTCGCGGCGGTCGCGGCGGTGATCGTGCCGGTGTTGTTGGCGCTGATCGCCGAACGGTTGACGGTCGCGAGCATCGTCGGCCTGGCGTTCGCCGTCGCCGCTTCGACGTTCTGTCCGCTGCTGGTGCTGGGGATCTGGTGGCGGCGGCTGACCGACGTGGGTGCGATCGCGGGGCTGATAGCGGGCGGCGGGCTCGCGGGTGGTGCGGTCATCGCGACGCTCGCCGGCGATCATCCGGGCTGGGTGGGAACGCTGCTCGCCCAACCGGCGGCGTGGACGGTACCGATCGCGTTCGGCGTGATGATCGTCGTCTCCCTGCTGACGCCGCGCCGGATGGCCTCGGACGTCGCGCGCACGATGGTGCGGCTGCACGCGCCCGAGCAGATCGACATCGACCGCAGCGATCCCCCGCTGACGAAGTAGCTCAGCCGGTCTTGGTGAGCGCTGTGTCGCTGATCGCGTAGGTCACCGGCTTGCCGCAAGGCTCGCCCGCCGGGGCGACGCTGACCGTCACGGTCCTGGTGTGGCCATTCACGAGACGGAACTCGCACACGCCCACCTTGTCGGTCGGCTTCGCGACCGTCGCGATTTCCTCCCGTGCGTAGGGCGGGAGCCCGATCGCCTTTGGAGTGATGCGGTAGGCCGCCAACTGGACCGTGGCCGTGCCGTCCTTCGTGGCTGAAAGGTGGAGCCTCAGGTCCACCTCGGGACGGATGAAGAAGCTGCCGAGGGGACGCCCCGAGGCCAGCCCCAAGGCCGCTGACTCCGTGGCCTTTGGCGACGACGCGGCGATGACTGGGGCGCGGCCGCTTTCGGGCTCGTTCGATCGCAGCAGCTGGGGGCCGACGAGGGCTCCCACGGTCGCGAGGGCGGCCACCCCCGCGACCGCGAGGCCGATCGACCGGCCGCGGTGGGAACGCGGCCGGGCGTCTGTGTCGGATGAGGCGAGGCGCGCACTCACCCGCGTCCACGCGTGCGGCGAGATGCGCGCGTTCTCCGCATCGGCGCGCAGCACCGTACGGATCCGCTGCTCGAGGTCGTCGTCACTCATGCGTAGCCCTCCCGTCTCCCGCACGCGTGGAGAGCGGGTCGCCACCGCTCTCCACGCGTCCGGGCGTCTCGTCCAGCCGCTTGGCCAGTTGCCGCAGCGCTCGGTGCGTCTGGCTCTTCACCGTTCCCACCGAGACACCCAGGACCGCCGCGGTCTCTTCCTCGGACAGGTCCGCGTAGTAACGCAGCACAACGCAAGCCCGCTTGCGGATCGGCAGCTCGCGGATGATCCGCGCGAGGTCCATGCTCGCGCTGCTGTGCTCGTCGGGCGCCGGCTCCGGATCCATCGGCGCCGGCGCGTGCTTGCGTTCGACCAGCCGCCGCCGGAAGCCCTGCTTGACCAGGTTGACGACGGTGGCGCGCAGGTACGCGGGCGCCGCCTCCGCGTTGCGGAGCCGATCGAGCCGCGGCCACGCCCGCAGGAACGCGTCCTGCGCGAGGTCCTCGGCCTGGTCCCGATCGCCGGTGAGCAGGTACGCGAGCCTGGTCAGCTCCGCGTACCGTTCGGCGAACAACGCCTCCAGCGTCGTCGCCCTCTCCTCCGGCGCGGTCATTGGCGTCAGCCCTCGACCAGCTTGCCGTTCTCGACCTGGAACCGCGCCACCTCGGCGCACTCGACCGACGGGGTGACGAGCAGCTTCACCGAGACCTCGGGCCGCGGGGTGTCGGACACGGCGAACTCGCAGACGGCGCCGAGGTCGGTGAGCACGAACCAGAACCAGGGCTCGTCGCCGATCGGCAGCTTCCCGACCGAGGTCCAGGTGTCACCGTTGCGCTGGAACGCCTCGACGGTCGCGGTCGCGCCGGGTGGCGCACCCTGCTCCGCCGCCGCGACCTTGGTCGCCGTGATCGTCGCGCGGAAGTCGTTCGCCTCGCCGGTCGCGATCTCCGTCAGCTCCGGCTTGGCCGCCTGCGCACCCGTGGGCGCAACGGCGGCGACCGCCACCGCGAGCAGTACGGCACCGAGCCCCAGCACTCGTCGCACCTAACCCACCTCCCGCCAGGTGAGGAGAAGTCTGGTGGGCCCGCCCGGCCGCCGAGGCGTTCGGTGGGCCCGATGTGGTGATGCACGAGCATGCCCGAAGGGTTGCCGCCCGCCGCGAGATTTCTTCGCGAGGCGCCAGGGACGGGCGTGACGTATCTTGAGGACGAGGTGTGCCTACCTGGGGAGGGATCGGTGGACTGGACGCTCCCGATCTTCGCGCCGTACGTTCCGGCCAAGGTACGCGCGACGCTCACCTCCCCCGACGCCCTCGACGAGTGGTGGATCTACCCGACGGAGGAAGTGCGCCGGCAGGTGTTCCTGATCGCGGCGCTGACCGCCGTGGCGTGCGTGCTGGCCCTGATGGTGACGCCGATCTTCGCCATCTGCGCGACCGGGCTGACCGTGGGGGCGATCGTGGCCACGAAACAGCTGCGGCGCCAGGCCGACCTCGACGAGGCGCGCCCGTTCCGCAAGGACGTCCTCCGGCCGGACGTGGACCTGGACCAGTTCGGCCAGTCCATGGTCGCCGGGGTGAACGAGGCCATCGGAAAGGTCAGTACGTCCCGGGCCGCCCGCGAAGGACACCTCCCGGGTTGGGAGGGCCTGCTCGAGGATCAGCGGTGGCGCATCGCGAAGGCGGCGGCGGACCTGGCGAAGGCGCGCCGGATGCTCGGCCCGGGCGCCGCGAGGATGGCGGAGCAGGCACGGACGGCCGACACCACGGCCGCCGCGATCGAGCAGCGGGTCGGCGAGGTCATGCGGTTCGCCGCGTCGGTGCACGAGGTCGACCAGACGCTGGCCGTACGCGACGCGGTGCTGCACCGCGAGGAGATCGACGACACCCTGCTCACCGCGTACGCCGCCGCCTCCGACGAGACCACCAGCCGGCAGCTCGACGAGCTGGCACGGCAGGCCCAGGCCGGCGTCGACGCCGCGGTGAAGGCACTGAGGTTCTTGGACCGATCGTGACCCGGCCTGTCCTGGACGGGACAGTGACCGTGGGTGCATGATCAACTACATGCGATTCGCGTCGCGGCTTTGCTCGCCGTTCATCGCGTGGCAACAACCGTTCGGCGAGGTGTGGGCGTCCGCTAAGCGCTCCTCCCAAACCACTCGCCGCGACGTCCGAATCGTCTTCTTCCACAAGACCCCTTGGTTGCTTAGCGTGACGAGCGTCCAGTGACACGCGTCACACCGTCGTGCACGGAGGTCGCGGTGCCCGAACCGACTGTCCAACAGAAGCAGCAGGCCTACGCGTCTATCGCGAAGAGCGGCGAGTTTCGTGAACTACGCAAGCGATATCGCAACTTTGCGTTCCCGTGGACGATCGCGTTCATGGTGTGGTACCTGCTGTACGTCGTGTGCGCCAACTGGGCGCCCGGCTTCATGTCAGCCAAGGTCCTCGGCAACATCAACGTCGCCCTCGTGTTCGGGCTGCTGCAGTTCGTCTCGACGTTCCTGATCGCCTTCCTCTACAGCCGGCACGCCAACAAGGCGCTCGACCCCATCGCTGACCGGCTGAACGCCGAATACCGGAAGGGAATCAGCGCATGAGCGCCGGCACTCAGCTGCTCGCGGCGACCTCGACATCCCATCGCCCGTTGACGATTGTGCTGTTCCTGATCGTCGTCGCGATCACGCTTTACGTGACGCTGTGGGCGAGCCGGCAGAACAAGACCGCCGCCGACTACTACGCCGCCGGCCGCAGCTTCTCCGGCGTACAGAACGGTCTCGCGATCTCCGGCGACTACATGTCGGCCGCGAGCTTCCTCGGCATCTCCGGCGCGATCGCGCTGTCCGGGTACGACGGATTCCTTTACTCCATTGGCTTCCTGGTCGCCTGGCTGGTCGCGCTCCTGCTCGTCGCCGAGCTGCTGCGGAACTCCGGCAGGTTCACCCTCGCCGACCAGCTCGCGTTCCGGATGCGCCAGCGTCCGGTACGTACGGCCGCCGCCGTCTCCACGCTCGGCGTCTCGATCTTCTACCTGCTGGCCCAGATGGTCGGCGCCGGCGCGCTCGTCTCCCTGCTGCTCGGGGTCACCGGCGACGCGGCGAAGAACATCACGATCGTCCTCGTCGGCGTGCTGATGATCTTCTACGTCACGGTCGGCGGCATGAAGGGCACGACCTGGGTCCAGATCGTCAAGGCCGTCTTGCTCATGACCGGAACGGTCGTCATCACAGTCATCGTGCTCTGGCAGTTCCGCTTCAACCTCTCCGAGCTGCTCGGCGCCGCCGCCAGCAACACCGGTAAGGGATCGGCGTTCCTCGAACCAGGGTTGAGGTACGGCACGACCCTCACCTCGAAGATCGACTTCCTCTCGCTCAGCCTCGCGCTCGTCCTGGGCACGGCCGGACTGCCGCACATCCTGATCCGCTTCTACACCGTGCCCACCTCGAAGACGGCACGAACGTCGGTCACGTGGGCCATCGGCTTGATCGGTGCGTTCTACCTGATGACGTTGGTGCTCGGCTTCGGCGCCGCCGCCCTGCTCGACACCGGACCCGAGTCCCAGGTCGCCAAATCGGCAGGCAACGTCGCGTCGCCCCTGCTCGCCGAGGCAGCGGGCGGCGGCGCCGGATCGACCGGAGGAGCCATTCTGCTGGCGCTGATCGCCGCGGTCGCGTTCGCCACGATCCTCGCCGTGGTGGCCGGATTGACACTGACCTCAGCGTCCAGCTTCGCCCACGACATCTACGCCCATGTGATGAAGAAGGGCCAGGCGTCGGAGAAGGACGAGCTGCGTACGGCCCGGATCGCCGCGTTCATCATCGGCGCGGTCGCGATCGCCCTCGCGATCCCGGCACAGAAGCTCAACATCGCGTTCCTGGTGGCCCTGGCGTTCGCGGTCGCGGCGTCGGCGAACCTCCCCGCGATCATCTACAACCTGTTCTGGCGGAGGTTCAACACCCGCGGCGCGGTGTGGAGCATCTACGGCGGTCTGATCTCCTGCATCCTGCTGGTGATCTTCTCGCCCGTGGTGTCCGGCAAGGTCGGGCCGACCGGGGCCAGCGCGTCGCTGTTCCCGCTCGGCGTCGACTTCAGCTGGTTCCCGCTGGAGAACCCCGGCCTGGTCTCGATCCCGATCGGGTTCCTGCTCGGTTGGATCGGAGCGATCACCTCGAAGGAGCCGGAGGCCCAGGCTGGCTACGACGAGCTCGAGGTCCGCGCGCTGACCGGATCCGGCGCGGAGGGAGCAACACAGCACTAAGGCACCAAGGAGACTTCCCTCCTCCCCCTGAAGAAACCACCCGGCCGGGAATCCGCACCCTCCATCCTCCGGCCGGGTGGTTTCTTATCGGTCCGTACTAAGGTCTTTCGAAGCAGCTTTGAGCAACCCAGAGAGGGGCAGGCAGCCGTGAGCAGCGAAGCACTGTCGAACCTGTTGCACGAGGACCGGCGGTTCCCGCCACCCGCGGATCTTGCCGCAGCGGCCAACGTCACCGAGGCGGAGTACGCCGAGGCCGACGCCGACCGGATCGCGTTCTGGGAGAAGCAGGCGCGCCGACTCTCGTGGGCGAAGGAGTGGGACCAGGCGCTCGACTGGAGCAAGGCCCCGTTCGCCAAGTGGTTCGTCGGCGGCAAGATCAACGCCGCGTACAACTGCGTCGACCGGCACGTCGAGGCCGGCAACGGCGAGAAGGTCGCGTACCACTGGGAGGGTGAGCCGGGCGACACCCGCACGATCACCTACGCCCAGCTGAAGGACGAGGTCTCCAAGGCCGCGAACGCGCTCGTCGAGCTCGGCGTCCAGGCTGGCGACAGGGTCGCGATCTACATGCCGATGATCCCGGAGACCGTGGTCGCGATGCTCGCCTGCGCGCGGCTCGGCGCCCCGCACACCGTGGTGTTCGGCGGCTTCTCCGCCACCGCGCTGCGGGACCGGATCCAGGACTGCGACGCCCGCGTCGTGATCACCTCCGACGGCGGCTACCGCCGCGGCGCCCCGGCCGCGCTCAAGCCGGCGGTCGACGAGGCGCTGCTGGAGTGCCCGGACGTACGCAGCGTGCTCGTGGTCAAGCGCACCGAGCAGGACGTCGCCTGGACCGAGGGCCGCGATGTGTGGTGGCACGAGGCTGTCGAGAAGCAGAGCACCGAGCACGCGCCGGAGTTCTTCGACGCCGAGCAGCCGCTGTACGTGATGTACACCTCCGGCACGACCGGCAAGCCGAAGGGCATCCTGCACACGACCGGCGGCTACCTCACCCAGGTCGCGTACACGCACTGGGCGGTCTTCGACATCAAGCCCGACACCGACATCTACTGGACCGCGGCCGACATCGGCTGGGTCACCGGGCACAGCTACATCGTCTATGGCCCGTTGGCGAACGGCGTGACGAGCGTGATGTACGAGGGCACGCCGGACACCCCGCACCGCGGTCGCTGGTGGGAGCTGATCGCCAAGTACGGCGTGACGATCCTCTACTGCGCGCCGACCGCGATCCGCTCGTTCATGAAGTGGGGCGACGACTTCCCCGCCAAGCACGACCTGTCGTCGCTGCGACTGCTCGGCAGCGTGGGTGAGCCGATCAAC
Organism: Tenggerimyces flavus; assembly: GCF_016907715.1. Taxonomy (NCBI): domain Bacteria; kingdom Bacillati; phylum Actinomycetota; class Actinomycetes; order Propionibacteriales; family Nocardioidaceae; genus Tenggerimyces; species Tenggerimyces flavus. The sequence continues at coordinate 146,578 of NZ_JAFBCM010000001.1, forward strand.
CCCGAGGCGTACGTCTGGTACCGCACCCACATCGGCGGCGACCGCACCCCGGTCGTCGACACCTGGTGGCAGACCGAGACCGGCGCGCTGATGATCTCGCCGCTGCCCGGCGTGACCCACGGCAAGCCCGGTGCCGCGATGAAGGCGCTGCCCGGCATCTCGGCGGACGTCGTCGACGACGCCGGCAAGCCCGTACCGGACGGCTCCGGCGGCTACCTCGTGCTGACCCAGCCGTGGCCGTCGATGCTGCGGACACTGTGGGGCGACGACCAGCGGTACGTCGACACGTACTGGTCGCGTTTCCCCGGCAGCTACTTCGCCGGCGACGGCGCGAAGAAGGACGAGGACGGCGACATCTGGCTGCTCGGCCGGGTGGACGACGTGATGAACGTGTCCGGCCACCGACTGTCGACGACCGAGATCGAGTCCGCGCTGGTCTCGCACCCGTCGGTCGCCGAGGCCGCGGTGGTCGGCGCGACGGACGCGACGACCGGCCAGGCCGTGGTGGCGTTCGTCATCCTCCGCGCCGCTTCCGCGGGCGGCGACGCGGACGAGGTCGGCTCCATGCTGCGCGACCACGTGGCGAAGGAGATCGGCCCGATCGCCAAGCCGCGCAAGATCCTCGTGGTCGAGGAGCTGCCGAAGACCCGTTCCGGCAAGATCATGCGCCGCCTGCTCCGCGACGTGGCCGAGGACCGCGAGCTCGGCGACGTGACCACGCTGACCGACTCGACCGTGATGGACCTGATCAAGACCGGCCTCGACTCCGGCAAGTCCGACGAGGACTGAGCACCCGCGGTCCGCCCTCGCCGGGGCTATTGGCGTGGCGAGGGTGGGCCGCGGCCCGTAACGTTCTAGGCATGGCGAAGGTCCTGACGGTCAACCTCGCGCACCCGCGTCCCAATCCGGACAAGGGATTGCTGCTCACCGGCATCGACAAGCGGCCGACCGCCGAGCCGGTCGAGGTGCGCGCACCTGGGCCGAAGCAAGGCGGGCTCGGCAGCGGGCTGGTCGGCGACGTGCTCGGCGACACCGACAACCACGGCGGTGAGTCCCAGGCCGTGTACGCGTACGCCCGCGAGGACCTCGACGACTGGGCCCGCACGCTCGGGCGTGACCTGAGCAACGGCCAGTTCGGCGAGAACCTCACCACCTCGGGCGTCGACGTCACCGGCGCGCTTATCGGCGAGCGCTGGCAGATCGGCGACGAGGTCGTGCTCGAGGTCGCGGTCCCGCGCATCCCGTGCCGGACGTTCGCCGGCTGGCTCGCCGAACACCAGTGGATCAAGACGTTCACCAAGGCCGCCATCCCCGGCGCCTACCTGCGCGTGCAGACGCCCGGCAAGGTCCGCGCCGGCGACCGGCTCACCGTCCTCGACCGGCCTGAGCACGACGTCACGATCGGCCTGGTCTTCCGCGCGCTCACCCTCGAGCCCGAGCTGCTGCCGCAGCTGCTGGTCGCGGACGCACTACCCGAGGAGACCAAGGAGCGCGCCCGCCGGCGTACCGGGTTCCAGCTCGACGACTAGTAACGATCTTTCGTCCGACGGTTGGATCGACCGGTCCGGCCCGGCCCGGTCCCGCCCCGCCCTGGGGCCAATGATCATGTAAACATGATCATTGGCCGCTTTACGTGGGCTGGACGCCAGGTAGAGGGGCCACTGGCCGGGTAAGGCGCCCGCGGCTATTTGCCTGACACGACCCAGTAACTTTCCTACGGTCTGGGCATTGACGCCGGCAACGGGCTTCGAAGAGGATGCGGGAGACAGCAGACGAACGCACGCCCACCCTGGGGGCCCACTCATGCGTCAGTCCCGGCTCGTCTTCACGCTCCTGCTCGTCGGCGTGGTCCTCCTCGCCACGGCCCAGCCGTCGAGCGCGTTCGCCAACGCGTTCTTCCACACCCAGAGCACGGGCAACCGCGGCGCGGACGTGCTCGCGATCCAGCACCTGCTCAACCACCACGGTCAGACCGCCGCCACCGACGGCGTGCTCAACACCGGGACGGATACCGCGGTCCGCGCGTTCCAGTCCGCGAAGGGGCTGAGCGTCGACGGCATCGTCGGACCCGCGACCTGGGGCGCGCTCGTCCCGACGCTCCGCGAGGGCGCGAGCGGTGCCGCCGTCCGCGCGTTGCAAGTCGAGCTGAACGCCAAGCGCCGGCTCAACCTCGCGGTCGACGGCGTGTTCGACGCCGAGGTGACGAGCGCGGTCCGTACGTTCCAGTCGCATGCCGGCATCGGTGTCGACGGGGTCGTCGGGCCGATCACCTGGCGCAACCTGGTCTGGCACTACGACTATCCGGACTTCAGTGCGGGCGCCTGTGATCAGGACCCGGACGGGAACGGTACGGCGAACTGGGCCACCGCGGCGGCGATCGCCCAACTGGAGCAGGGGATCCGCTCGTTCCAGGCGACCGGCCAGGGCCTCGTGCCGTACGGTGACGCCGGCTTCGAGCACGGCGGCGACATCCCCGGCCACGGCAGCCACGAGGTCGGGCTGGACATCGACATCTGGCCGATCCGTACCGACAACGGCCAGTGCACCGCCGGACGGATCACCTGGCAGTCCGCCACGTACGACCGCGCCGCGACCCGCCAACTGATCCAGGCGATCCGCGCGGCCGCACCCGGGCACATCCGGTGGGTCTTCTTCAACGACCCGACGCTGATCTCCGAGGGTCTGTCCACGCACGAGGCCAACCACGACAACCACCTGCACGTCCGGTACTGCGAAAAGGTGCATCCGAGTTCGCTGTACGACTGCTAACGTCCACCGCATGGAGAAGCTTGTGAACACCGGGGCGGCCGGTGCAGTTGCACCCGGTCGCTCCAGCACGCGCTGACTGAACTCTGTCGTTCATCTCACGCGTGCTGCGTAGATCGCGCAGCCCGGAAGGGTTGTGACCCTTGCTTCTCCTTGCCTACTTGGCTTACATCTCGATTTCCATGCCCGACAACGTGGGCGGCGTGGCGTGGCCGTCTGTGCGGCTCGACGTCGACCAGCCGCTCGGAGCGCTCGGCCTGTTCGTACCGTTCGGCGTCACCGGGTACATCCTGTCCGCCTCGGCGACGGGGTTTCTCCTTGCCCGCATGAGCGTTGGCCGGCTGCTGACCTGGATGACCGCCGTCTCCGCTCTCGGCCTCGCGGTGTACGCGCTGGCTGGTGAGTTCTGGATCCTGCTGGTCTGCGCGTTCGTCTCGGGGATCACCTCCGGCGCCATCGACTCCGGGCTGAACGTCTACGCGGCAAAGCGATTCAGCGCACGACACATCACCTGGATGCACGCCTTCTTCTGCGTGGGCGCGATGCTCGGCCCGGCGCTGTTCGTCGCACTGCTGGGCGCTGGCGTGACCTGGCGGTGGACGTACGCCGGCCTCGCCGCGATGCAGGGCGTACTCGCCGTCGCGTTCGGCTTCACCGCACGACGATGGGCGCACGCGGAGCCGGAACCGCGCAAGGCCGGCCCGCTGCCGGGTGCGCGCAAGCTGTGGCCGAGCCTCGCGACGTTCGCACTGCAGACCGGGGTCGAGAACGGCACCGGGATCTGGGCGTTCGTCTACCTCACCGAGGGACGCGGCATGGCGACCCAACCGGCCGGGCTCACCGTGTCGGCGTTCTGGGCGATGATGCTGCTGGGGCGGATCGTCGTGGGCCAGCTGGCGGATCGCGTCGGGCCGCGGCGCATCCTCACGTACGGCGCCCTGGGAACGCTGCTCGGCGCGGCGCTCCTCGCCGTTCCGGGTCCGGCCTGGCTGGGGTCGGTGGGCGTCGCGGTGATCGGGTTCGCGTCCGCGCCGATGTTCCCGTTGCTCACGTTGACGACCAAGGACCGGGTGGGCGCAGCGCACGCCGACCGGGTGATCGGCCTGCAGTTCGCGACGTCCGGCGCGGCCGGCGCGGTGATCCCGGGTGCCACGATCGGCTTGCTGGTCAGCGGATTCGGGCCGATCGCGATCGGCCCGTTCCTCGCCGCCCTCGCGGTCGTGCTGTGCCTGGTCTTCTGGCGGCTCATGCGGCAGTGAGGCGCAGGACGGGCAGGATGCGGTCGGTCTGGGTCTGGTACTCCGCCATGCTCGGCCGCTCCGCGGTGATGCGGTCCCACGCCTCGGCGCGGCGGTCGCCGGTGAGCTGTTCGGCCGTCACGTCGTACCGCTTGCCGGCGACCTCGATCGACAGCGCGTCGGGGTGGGCGACGACGTTGTAGTACCAGGCCGGGTTGCGCGCGGCGCCGCCGAGCGAGGCGACGACCAGCCAGGCGTTCGGGCCGTCGAGGACGTAGCCGACCGGCGTCACGCGTACGGTGCCGGACTTCGCGCCCTTGGTCGTGAGGTACAGCACCGGCTGCCCCAGGAACGTGTCGCCCTTCTTGCGATGGCTGCGGATCAACGCCTTCCGGAACAGCTTGGCGACCAGCAGGTGCGCCCACGTGATCCTCGCGCCGCGGGTTCCCGAACGAGTTGCCGTGCGAATTGTTGTCATGACAATGATCGTACCGGCAACCATTGATCCGTCAACCTCGCTGGTATTCTTCTGCTGTGACCAAGGCAGGGACGGGGTCGGAGACCTTCGAGGCGTGGGCGAACCTGCACCGCGTCTACCTCGAGATGCGCCGCCTCCTGGACGCCGAGATGGCGTCGAACGCGAGCTGCTCGCTGTTCGAGCACGACCTGCTCAGCCGGCTCGACTTCGCCGAGGGACACCGGCTGAAGATGAACGAGCTCGCCGACCTGATGGACGTCACCCGCGGCGGCCTCACCCGGATCATCGACCGCCTGGTCGAGCGCGACTGGGTGCGCCGGGACCGGCCGGACGACAACCGCCGCGAGGTGTACGCGGTCCTCACCGACGAGGGCGAACGCACCCTCGCCAAGGCGCGCGTCACGTACGTCCGCCTCCTCGAGGAAACCCTGGGCGGCCAGCTCACCGGACCCGAGCTGAGCGACTTCGTGGGCAGCACCGACAAGTTGCTCAAGGCCCTCGGCCGCCCCTGCTGACCCCCGGCCCAGCACCTCCTCAACGCCCGCCCCCGTGATCGAGGTCTGCGACTTCGTGCATGAGGTGTACCAGGCGCACCGGCAGGTCAGCCCTCAGCGGACAGGGCGGCGCGAGCGGATGAGATGCGGTTCAGTTGAACCATGACCAGGCTGACGAGTGCCTATGACGAGCTTGCCGATGTGTACCACCACACCGTTGATCCCGATGGTGGTGGACTGGAAGACCCAATCTTCGACGACTTGGTAGGCGAAGTGCGAGGCCAGCGGATCGCTGCGGTCGCCTGCGGCCAGGGCCGCGACGCTCGACGACTGGCCGACCTCGGGGCGTCCGTGGTGGGCATCGATGCCTCAGAGCCGCTTCTTACGCACGCCCGGCGGCTGGAACAGGACACGCCCCGCGGAGTTGAGTACGTCCACGGTGACGCCCACGATCTGCAACCGCTGGCCGACAGCACGTTTGACGGCGTGGTGTGCCACATGGCCCTGATGGACATCCCAGAACTCAACCCGACGGTCACCTCGATCGTTCGAGTCCTTCGACCCGGCGGCTGGTTCGTCGCGTCGATCGTGCACCCCTGCTACAAGACCCCCGCGGACGGCGAATTCGTCGACCATGTTGATGGTTCAGTACGACGAACGACAGGCCGCTACTTCGCCGAAGGCCCTTACAGCAGTCCGACCCGATGGGACATCCTTCCCCGGACGGCCTACCACCGCACGCTGTCGACCTACATCAACACCTTCACAGCCGCCGACCTCTTCGTCGTTCGCATGATCGAACCCGTCGGCGATCGACCGGTCTGGAAGGAAGTCCCCGGCCTGCTCTACTTCCGCTGCCAGCACATCCCCGGCCACCCTTCCCCATAGGTGTTCACCCCGCTGCCATGGTCGTTGGCGGCTCCAACACCGCCAACGACCATGGGCTAGGGACCGTCATCGCTGCTTGATGCGGCCGAAGCGCTGGGCTGGCTCGGTCGTGCGCCTACCGTCGACCGACACTCATGTACGTGAAGCCGAGGTTCCGCATTCTCTTCGGGTCGAGAAGGTTCCGGCCGTCGAAGATCAAGGGGTTGCGCATCACCTTCCGCGCCTCTGCCCAGTCGAGGTCCTTGAGCTGCGGCCATTCGGTGACCACGATCGCCGCGTCGGCTTCGGCCATCGCCTCGACAGGGCTTGCGAGACGGATCGTCGACGTCCACGGCTCGACCTCGACGGACCGGGCGAGCGGGTCCCAGCAGCGGATCTCAGCGCCTTCGGCCAGCAGCCGCGACGCAACGATGGTCGACGGCGCCTCGCGCATGTCGTCGGTGCCCGCTTTGAAGGTCATACCCAACAGCGCAATCCTGCGGCCCTTGAGGGTGCCCAACTCGTTCTTCAACCGCTGGATGGCCCGACGTGGCTGGAGTTCGTTGACCTCGATGACTGTGCTGAGCAGCTGGAAGGGATGACCGGTGTTGCTGGCCATAGCCCGCAGCGCACGGGAGTCCTTCGGGAAGCACGAGCCGCCATAGCCGAGCCCTGCCTTCAAGAAGTGCGGACCGAGACGGGGATCCATGCCAATCGCTCTGGCCACGGTTTCGACGTCGGCACCGGTCGCTTCACAAACAGTCGCGATCTCATTGATGAAGGTGATCTTCGTCGCCAGGAGTGCGTTCGAAGCCAGCTTGACCATCTCGGCGTCCGCGACGTCCATCACCGCCACCGGCCCATCCACCCCCTCATGCAGTGCCGTCACGAGGCGTGCCGACTCGTCGTCCGCCGCGCCGATTACCACCCGGTCCGGATGCAGGAAGGTGCTCACGGCGTTGCCCTCCGAGGTGAACTCCGGGTTCGCCGCGTACCCGACGTGGGCAAGTCCGGCATCGTCCAACGCAGCGCGAACGCGGTCCCCCGTGCCGACAGGCACCGTGCTCTTCATGACCAACACCGCCAGGCGATCCGAACTCACCGTCTTGAGCGTGTCGATGACCGCCCAGACCCGGGACAGGTCCGCATCACCGGACGCCGTCGGAGGCGTGTCGACGCATACGTACACGACCTCCGCGTCTCGTATTGCCTCGGCCGCATCGAGCGTGAACGACAACCGCTCCTTGTTGCTGGCCAGGAGATCGCCCAATCCGGGCTCGAAAATGGGAACCTCTCCGACCCGCAACAGCCGGATCTTCTCCGGCTGGACGTCACGCAGGACGACCTGGTGACCCAGCTCGGCGAGGCAGGCACCTGTCACCAGACCGATGTAGCCGGCCCCGAAGACCGCGACGCGCCGTGGTTCGGAGCTCATGCCCCGGGAACCGGCAACCCTCCTACGGGCTCGGGTGTAGGACTCTCCAGTCACGGCTACGCGGGCGCGGGTCGCCTTCTTGCGGGCCTTGTCAACTGTCATGACGTCATCCTGTTCAGCCGATGACCCACGCCCACCGGCTCAGATGACGGAGACAAAGTCCAAGCGGCGCGCGACACGCGAGTCTGTGACCCTTGTCCTCGTCACCACAACCCAGCGTGGGTGGGGAGCGGCTCGGAGTCCGGCCAGCGTGATCGGCCGAGGAGCCACGATAGGGCACGCGACACCCACCAGGGAACGGCAACGGACGCACGTGTCGCGATCCGGCGGAACAGCGCTTGGTGGTCGCCAGATCCTGCGCACGTCCCAGCCGACAAGTCTTGAGTTCTTGACAACTTGAATTGTCGGTGAAATGCTTCCTGGCATGGACGAAGTCGCGGTGATCGCGGACCCTGTGGCGGCTGGGGTCTCCCTGGATCCGGTCCGCGCAAGGCTGCTCGCCGAGCTGGCCGAGCCGGGTTCGGCGACCACGCTGGCGCGGAAGATCGGTCTGCCGAGGCAGAAGGTCAACTACCACCTGCGGACGCTCGAGCAGCACGGCTTGGTCGAGCTGGTCGAGGAGCGTCGCAAGGGAAACGTCAACGAGCGTTGGCTGCGGGCGGTCGCGTCGTCGTACGTCATCTCGCCCAGCGTGCTCGGTGCGATCACGCCGGACCCGGACAAGTCGCTCGACAAGCTCTCCGCGAAGTGGCTGCTCGCGCTCGCCACGAGGATGGTCCGCGAGCTCGGCGACCTCGTCACCGGTGCGGCGGCGGCGCGCAAGCAGCTGCCGACGTTCGGGATGGACGGCGACATCAGGTTCGCCTCGGCGAAGGACCGCGCCGCGTTCGCCGACGAGCTTACCGACGCGGTGACGAAGCTCGTCTCGAAGTACCACGACGAGAAGGCACCCGGCGGCCGCGCGCACCGCATCGTGATCGCCATTCACCCGAAGGTTCAACCAGAGAAATCGCAACCAGAGAAGGAGAAATCATGAGAGTCGAAGTCACCAGCATCCTCGTCGACGACCAGCAGAAGGCGCGCAAGTTCTACACCGACGTGCTCGGCTTCCAGACCAAGCGCGACATCCCGGTCGGCGACGCGAGCTGGCTGACCGTGGTCGCGCCCGACCGCGCCGACGGCGTGGAGCTGCTGCTCGAGCCCGACGGCAACCCGGCCGTCACGATCAACGGCGAGCCCGCCGCCCAGGTGTGGAAGAAGACGCTCTACAACGCCGGCATGCCGTACACGGTGTTGTTCACCGACGACATCCACAAGGAGTACAAGGAGCTCGCCGCGAAGGGCGTCGAGTTCCGCGCGGAGCCGGCCGAGACGATGGGCGGCATCATGGCGATGTTCGACGACACCTGCGGCAACCTGATCGGCCTCATGCAGGTGGTCGAGTCTTGAGCACTCCGCCGCCCGAACGTCGCGTCGAGAAGAGCATCGTGCTCGACGCCACACCCGAAGAGGTGTGGGACGCGGTCGCGACCGGACCGGGCATGTCGAGCTGGTTCGTTCCGCATACGTACGACGATTCGGGCGGCGGGGCCGAGGCCGACTTCGGCGGCGGCCAGACCGCGGGCGGCCGGGTCCTCGACCTCGAGCCCGGCCGCCGGGTCGTGTACGGCGCACCGGAGGGCACCCCGCAAGACCAAGCGGGCCTCGCGTTGGAGTTCCTGGTCGAGGGGCGCGCGCAGGGATCGACGGTGCTGCGACTAGTGCAGAGCGGGTTCTCCGCCGAGGACTGGGAGCAGCAGTACGAGGGCATGTCGCGCGGCTGGGACCAGTACCTGCACAACCTGGTGTCGTACTTCGCGTACTTCCGCGGCAAACCGGTGACGAACGTGGTCGGGCTGACCTTCACCACGGCCGACGCCGTGGCGGTGTGGGCCGGTTTCCATGCGGCGTTGGGCATCTCGCCGTCGGTGGAGGTGGGCGACAAGGTCACCTTGAAACCGGTCGGCATACCCGCGATCGAGGGCGTCGTCGACGTCCACGACCCAGGCTGCCTTGGGGTCCGGTCCGAAGTCGGGCTGCACCGGTTCGGCGGTTTCGGCGGCATGGCAACGGTCGCGCACTACTTCTACGGCGTCTCCCTCGACGCCACGGAAGCGACGAAGAACTGGCAGTCCTGGTTGACGAAACTCTTCCCAGCAACTCCTACGCCGATGGCTTGACGCGACGCTGGCGGGCGGCCTCGTACAAGGTGACGCTGGCCGCCACCGCCGCGTTCAACGAGCTCGCCGCGCCGCCGATCGGAATGCGGACGACCGCGTCGCACGACTCCCGCCAGGCCGCGCTCATGCCGCGCGTCTCGTTCCCGACCACGAGCAACGTCGGACCGGTGAAGTCGTACGCGTCGATCTCGACCGTGCCAGCCTCATCGGTGCCGACGACACGAGTCTCGGTGCCGTGCGAACGGAGTTTGTCCAACCAGGCAAGCACTTCGCGGTGAGACGGCGCACGCACGACCGGGATGCCGAACAGCGAGCCGGTGCTCGCACGGACCGCGCGCGGGTCGTACGGATCGGCCGCATGCCCGGTGACGATGACGCCGTGCGCGCCGAACGCGTCGGCCGAACGGATCAGCGTCCCCACGTTGCCAGGGCTGCCTGGCCGGTCGAACGCGACGACCAGACCGTCGTGGAGAGGGAGGATCCGGTCCAGCTCGTCCGCGGGCAGATCGGCGACCGCGATCAGCTCCGGCGCGTTCTCCTCCTCCCTGTCACCGAGCTCGGCGAGCAGTTCGGGGGCGACATCGACGACCTCGGCGTCGACTCGGCGGAGCACCTGGTCGGCCCAGCCGGAACGCTTGCCGTTCGCCGATCTCAGCAGCGTGAGAATCGGCCACCCGTGTTCGACCGCGAGCGTGATCGGGCGGACCCCCTGGACGAGGAACTGGCCGAGCTGGTTGCGCTTCGTCCGATTCGTGAGCAGCGCCTGCCATTGCTGGAAGCGCGCGTTGCGGACGCTGATCTTGTGGACACTCGGCACGGTTGATTATCTGCTCCCCTTCATTACGTAGCCTGGCAGGGTGGAGATCACGACGGGGTTGGACGAGACGATCGACGCGATGCGGGACGCGACGCGTGCGTTCGTCAACGGTGATACGACGAAGTGGTTGGCGCTGTGCTCGCGCGAGGCGGACGCGACGTTGTTCGGCGGATGGGGCGGGCACGAACGCGGATGGGCAGAGCTCGAGCCGCGGTACGAGTGGGCGTCGAGTCGCTTCGGCGGCGGGGACGTGACGTTCGAGGAGCTCGGCCGGTACGGGAGCGGGGAGCTCGCGTGCACCGTTCAGCTCGAGCATTACTCCACGTACGTGCCGGAGCAGGATGGGCCGTCGACGATGACGCTGCGTGTCACCCATGTGTATCGGCTCGAGGACGGTCATTGGCGGCTGCTGCATCGGCACGGCGACCATGCCGCGGACGTATGGGTCTAGGCGCCCGCAATGCGTGACGGGCCGTGATGGAACAGGCACTGGTGGTCGAAGCCAGGCATAGGTAACATCGGCCACCGCGCTAGCGACCGCATCAACAGGTGCGCGTATGCTGGCGCGGTCGTCCTTGGAGCAGGGTGGGCCCTGACGGGGAGCTCGATGAGAGTGCCGGCCAAAGACCCGTAAGGGTCGTCGATCCATCTCGTGTGCCCAAACTTCGTATTACAGCCGTGTAATTCGTGTTTCGTTGTTTCTGTGATGTGCGACACCTTCCAACCGTCGTCTCTCGCCGAAGAAAAAGAGAGGTCATGAGCGATACGTCCACCGCGTTCCGCACCGTGATTCGCGGATACGAACCAAGCCAGGTCGACAGCCGCGTCCGTGAGTTGGCCGAGGCCCTTGAAGCCGCGCGGCGGCAGTCGGTCGAGCTGGCGAAGCGCGTCGAGGACCTGGAGAACGCCCAGACGTCCCGGCCGGGCTCGAACGAGCCGAACTTCGCCGACTTCGGTGAGCGCGTCGGCAAGATCCTGACGCTGGCTGAGGAAGACGCGGCTGAGCTGCGTACCAAGGCGAACGCGGACATCGACGCCATGCACAAGGACGCCAAGGAGGTCGCGGGGCGGATCCGCGACGAGGCGGACCGGTATGGCAAGGAGAAGCGCGTCACGGCCGACCTCGAGGCCGAGCAGGTGATCAAGGACGCGCGCGACAAGGCGCTCGACATCCGCGCCGAAGCTGACAACGACGCCGCCGCCCGCCGCAAGGAAGCGGAGGCGATCTTCGAGCAGCAGCGCACGAAGGCCGTTCAGGCAGCGACCGAGTTCGAGACCCAGCTGGCGCAGCGCCGCGAGCGGGCCGAGCTGGACCTGCAGGAGCGTACGTCGGCCGCCGAGCAGCACCTGGCCGCTGTACAGGAGCACGCCGAGACGGTGCGCTCCGACGCCGAGCAGGCGCACAACGAGGCGAAGCAGAAGACCGAGCGACTGGTGTACGAGTCGCAGCGCAAGTCGCAGCAGATTCTCTCCGAAGCGACCGCCCGCGCTGACCGGATCCGGACAGAGTCCGAGCGCGAACTCGCGGCGATCAAGCACCGTCGCGACTCGATCAACGGCCAGCTGATCAACGTTCGGCAAATGTTGGCGACGTTGGAGCTCGAGGGTGACGCTCCGAACCAGCTCGTCGTCGGCTCCACCGCCGACAGCACGCTGGCGCTGCCGATGGGGTCGAACGACAAGAAGTAACCACGCACGGTGACGTATCGCCGGGCCTGCACTCTGTTTCTCGGAGTTGCAGGCCCGGTTTTGTTTGCGTGCTCCGTGCCACGGCGTGCGTCGTTGCGGGGCCCCGATGCATGGTCGAAGATCGCCTGGGTACGACACTTGCGCGTACCAGATGTGAGGAGTGAGCCATGCCGGAGCAGGACGAGCAGAGCCTGGGACAGCTGGTGGCCAACGCGAGCCGCGACCTGTCCGCCCTCGTCCGCGGTGAGCTCGAGCTCGCCAAGGCCGAACTGAAAGAGAGCGTGGCCGCCGCCGGCAAGGGCGCGGGCATGTTCGGTGCTGCCGGCTTCCTCGTCTATCTCGCGGTCATCTTGCTGTCTGTGGCGGCTGCGTTGGGGATCTCTGCCCTGGGGCTGCATCCCGCGCTGGGCTTCCTGATCGTCGCGGGCGTGTACCTGCTGATCGCGGGGTTGTTGGCGTTCATCGGGATCCAGAACGTGAAGAAGGCCGGGCCGCCCGAGCGGACGATCCGTTCGATCGAAGAGGCCAAGGCCCTGATGAACCGTTCAGAGTCCAACGGCTCCGACCCCAAGCAGCCCGCCGCCATCGACCGGTAGAGCTGGCCAGCTCCCTCCTCGGCATCCATCGAAAAAGGACCCGGATCCGGGGCATCCCTGATTGCACGAGTTCTCGTGCACGACTTATCGTGCAGTCATGGACGAGCTCGCTGATCTGGCGTCGTTGAAGGTTCTCGCCAACCCACTGAGGCAGCGCATCCTGCGCGCGCTGAGGCGGACCGGCGAGGCCACGTCCACCACGCTGGCCAAGGAGCTCGGCGTCACGACCGGCGGCACGTCCTACAACCTGCGCGTCCTCGCCGACCACGGGTTCGTCGAGGAGATCCCCGAGAAGAGCACCGGGCGCGAACGGTGGTGGCGGTTCGCCGGGCGCGGCCTGCGTTTTCCCCGCTACAGCGAGCAGAACGAAGAGATGCGCGCGGTGTTCGACGACCTCAATCGGCAATGGTTCCAAGAGGATCTGGACGGCATGGCCAGGTTCGAACGGGTCCGCGACGAGCTCGGCGAGTGGGGCGACGCGCTGCCGTACTCGCGCGGCGAGCTCAACGTCACGCTCGAGGAGCTCGCCCAGTTCTTCGACGACTACCTCGCCCTGCTCAACCGCTACGCCAAGCGTCCGCCCCAACCGGGCGCGCGCAACATCTCGATGCGGTTCGTCGCGTTCCCCGACATCCCTGCCGACTAGCACCCCACCACAAGAAGCGTGGCCGCCGAGCTGCCACTCGACGGCCACCACGCAAGAAACGCACCACTCCAACGCGGTTTCGTCCTCGCACAGAAAGGAGAGCAGCTCATGCTGCTCGAAAGCAAGTCACCACCCCTCACCGAGCCCACACCGAAGCCCAAGACGACCAAGTACAGCTGGGCAATCCTCGGCCTCGGCACCGTCCTCTACCTGCTCGCCACCCACGGCCAATGGGACCTCGCGATCGCGCCCTGGCTCGCCAGCGGACTGCTGCTGCGATTCACCAGAACCACCACCGCGCTCAAGGGCTTCCTCGCCGTCTGGGCCGTCACCGCGATCGGCGTCCTCTACCTGCTCTTCCAAGACGGCATGCAAGTCGTCGGCCCGATGGCCGCCGTCAGCATCCCGCTCGGCATCGTCTTCGTTCTCCCGTTCACCATCGACCGCCTCGTCAACCGGCACCTGACAAACGGGATCGTCCGCTCGCTCGTGTTCCCGCTCGCGGTCGTCGCCGGCGAGTACCTCATCGCCGTCACCACGCCGATGGGCACAGCGCTCAGCTCACTCGCCAGCACGCAGCACGAGAACCTTCCGCTCCTCCAGCTCGCCTCGATCACCGGCGGGTACGGCGTCAGCTTCCTCGTCGCCTGGTTCGCCTCCGTCGCGAACGAGCTGGCGGAGCAGCGCCTGCGCTGGCCGAAGATCAGGACCATCGCACTCACGTACGTCGGCATCCTCGCGCTCACCGTCATCGGCGGCACGATCCGCCTCGCGTTCTTCGCCCCACAAGGCGAAACCGTCCGCGTCTCCGGCGTCAGTGTGTCACGCGCCGCCGACGAAGCGTCCGACCAGGAACGCGAGCAGCTCGGCGACCTCACCGACGCACTGACGAGCCACCGCGCGGAGGTCGGCACCGCGTTCGCACCCGTGAACGAGGACCTCCTCAAGTCAACGGAACGCGAGATCAGCGCCGGCGCCAAGATCGTCGTCTGGCCCGAGGGCGGCGCCGCGGTCCTCGAGGAGGACCGCCAGCAGTTCCTCGACAGAGTCAGCGAGCTGGCAACGAAGACCGGCGCCTACATCGAGGTCGGCATGGCCGTGATGAACCAACCCGGCGGCAAGCACGCCTTCCGCAACGAGGCCGTCCTCGTAAGTCCCGACGAAGGCCCGCTCTGGACGTACGCGAAGTCCTACCCCGTCCCGTTCCTCGACCCGATCGCGCCCGGCGACCGCACGATGCCGAGCCACGACTCGCCGTACGGACGGATCGCCAACGCCATCTGCTTCGACGCCGACTTCCCCGCGCTGATGCGCAAGGCAAGAGATGTCGACCTCATGCTCGTGCCCAGCAACGACTGGAAGGAGATGGGCCAGACCCACACCGAGAAGGCCACGCTCCGGGCGGTCGAGAACGGCTACTCCCTCGTCCGTCAGGACAGCAACGGCCTCTCCCGCGCGATCGACCCGCTCGGCAGGACCGTCGCCCAGGCCGACTATTTCACCACCGACCAGCAGACGGTCGTCGCCAACGTCCCGACGAAGGGCACCAGGACGCTCTACGGAACGGTCGGCGACGCCTTCGCCTGGCTGAGCATCGCGGCCCTCGCCGTCCTCGCCGTCCTCGCGGCGGTCGCCGTCGCCAGGAGGACACGAAACCGCGCCTGACCAGGCTCCATGCCGGATCTTGGGATGCTGTGCGAGAGTGAATGAATGACTGTGGGCGGGATCATCGACATCGAAGGACCGTGGAAGCACCGCTGGGTCGCGGCGAACGGCGCTCGTTTCCATGTCGCGGAGGTGGGCGATGGCCCGCTCGTGGTCTTCCTGCACGGCTTTCCCGAGTTCTGGTGGGCGTGGCGGCACCAGCTCCCGGCCCTCGCCGACGTCGGCTACCGCGCGGTGGCGATGGACCTGCGGGGGTACGGGGGTTCGGACAAGACGCCGCGAGGCTATGACCCGGTCACACTGTCCGGCGACGTCGCCGGCGTGATCCGTTCGCTCGGCGAGACGAACGCCGTGGTCGTCGGCCACGGCTGGGGCGGGTACGTCGCCTGGGCGACCGCCGTCTACCACCCCTCCCAGGTCCGCGGACTCGCCGTGGCGGGCGCGCCGCACCCGCTGCGGATGCGGCGGGCGGCGTTCCGGGACCGGCAGCAGTTCAAGAAGGCCGGCCACGTGGTCTCGTTCCAGCTCCCGATCGTCCCGGAGCGCCGCCTGATGGCCGACGGGGCGGCGATGGTCGAACGGCTGCTCCGCAAGTGGGCGGCACCCGGCTCGACGTTCCCCGACGCCGAGGCCGCGGCGAAGTACAAGGCCGCACTCCAGCTCTGGCCCGCACCCCACTGCGCGCTGGAGTACTACCGCTGGCTGGTCCGCGCGACGTACCGTACCGACGGCCGCCGCTTCGCCGCCCGCATGAAGGAGCCCGTACGCCAACGCGTCCTGCAACTGCACGGCGCGCTGGACAGCTCGGTGCTCCCGTCGACTGCGGAGGGATCGGCCGAGTACGTCGCCGGCCCCTACCGCTGGCGCCTCCTGGAAGGTGTCGGCCACTTCCCGCACGAGGAAGACCCCGACGCGTTCAGCAAGGAACTGATCGACTGGCTGGACTAGGCCCCGCCGCCCGTTTGAATGAAGGGCACCTTCATTCAATAGGTTCGAGTGAAGGTGCCCTTCATTCAAAACGCCTGCGGGGCTAGGAGCAATCGCCGGTTGACACGCGGTCGGTTGCTCGGGCGCCGGCTTGGGCGTCTGGCGTGACCTCGTCGACGGTCAGGGCGTAGCCGGTGTTCGAATCCTCAACGGACGCTGCGAAAACGACGCCCGACACGTTGCCCTCAGGCGTGACGAGCGGGCCGCCGGAGTTGCCGGGGCGCACCTGGGCGTACAGCGAGAACACCTCGCGGACGACCTCGCGCTCGCCGTAGATGTCCGGACCACGCAGCCGCTGCTCGGCGCGGATCCGCGCCGGGCCGGCCCAGAACGGGTCGTTGCCCGGATAGCCCATCACCGCACCCTGGTCGCCGGCCGAGCCGTTCGGGTCGAGCCGCAACTCCTCCAGGTCCAGCCCCGGCACCTCGAGAACGGCGATGTCGCGCTCGGGGTTGTAGAGCACGACCTCCGCGTCGTACGTCTCCCCCGCCCGCGTCTCGATCGTCGGCGACTCCACCCCGGCCACCACGTGGGCGTTCGTCATCACCCGTTCCTTGGCGTACACGAAGCCCGACCCCTCCAGCGACCGCGAGCACCGCAACGCCACGCCGAGCACCCGCACCACTGAGTCGCCGGCGGCCCGGATCTCAGGATCCCGAAGCACACCGGCGTCCGGCGGCTGCGCGGGCGCGATGCTCTCCGCCGCGAACGGCTCGAGGTAGCGCGGGAACAGGTTCGGGTCGACCACGCGGCTGAACGCGAGCAACCCCTGCTCGGCGACGCGCGGCATCACCTTGTCGACCGCGGTGAGGATCTCCGACGACCGCACCACCCGCGCCAGTGTCCCCAGCTGCGCGGAAGCGATAGCCGACCCGAGGATCCACGCGACCACCAGCAGCGCGATCACGCTCAGCACCGAGCCAGCGCTCGAGTCGATCGCGTGCGCCAGTCGCCAGGTCACCTTCGAACGAAGCTTCGCCCCGATGCTCGACAGGATCGCCTGCCCCACGAGCGCGACGACCACGACAATCCCCAACGCGGCAAGGGAAATCGTCATGCTCGGCTCGAATCTGTTCAGGATCAGCGGCGTCAGCAGTACGCCGACGAGCCCGCCACCCACCAGCCCGACGACGCCGAGCGCGCCGATCAGGAAGCCCTGCCGGAAGCCGGAGACGCCGTACGCGATCGCGACCAGCACCAGGATGATGTCGAGGAGGTTGAAGCCGAGCACCGTCATCGGTTCGGCTCCCGCCGCCGGGTCCGCCCCGCGAGCTCGACCAGGTGTGCCGGAAGGTCCTCGACGCGGCTTCGGTCCCACGGGAGTTCCCAGCCCGTGAGCGAGAACAGCTTGTCCAGCACGCCGCCGGTGAAGCCCCAGACGATCAGGCCGGCGACGGCGAACGCCGGGCCGACGAAGCCCATCGGATGCCGCACACGGAGCCGGTTGGCGGGGTCGAGCAGGTCGGAGAGCGGTACGCGGTGGACGGACGCGACCTCGGCCTCGTCGACCACCCCCACCTCCGACGGCTTCCGCCACCAGCCGAGCACCGGCGTGACCAGGTAGCCGGACGGTGGAACGTACAGGTCGGGCAGCCGCCCGAACACCTCGATGCCCGCGGGATCGGCGCCGGTCTCCTCCTCGGCTTCGCGCAGCGCCGCGGCGACCGGGCCGGCGTCGTCGGGATCGACGCGACCGCCGGGGAACGCGGGCTGGCCAGCATGGCTGCGCAACGTATGGGCGCGCTCGATCAGCAGGATGTCCGGCCCATCCGGACCCTCGCCGAACAGCAGCAGGATCGCCGACGCCACCCCACCACCGTCGGCCGGGATGCCACGCGCGAAGTCGACCGTGCTGGCCGTCTCCGCGACCTCGAGAACGGGCCTGAGCCAGCCCGGAAGCGTGGCCGGCCCGCTGTCGACGTTCATGTCGGCCTCAACGTCCGACTCCCCCTCCGGGTGCCCGTCCGGCGTCGTCACGGCTGGACCCCCAGGTACTTGGCGACGTCGGCGTCCAGCGCGGCCTGGGTCTTGTACGGGACGTGCGCGATGTGCTCGACCTTGCCGTTCGCCGCGACGAAGACCGTGGCGGGCAAGCCGACCGCCAGGCCGAACGGGCCACGCAGCTCGTTCTCGGCGTCGACGAGCTGCGGATAGCGCAGGCCGAGCACCTTGGCGAGCTCCAGCGCCAGGTCCGGGCGGGGGTCGGCGTGGTCGATGCCGACGACCGCGACCTTCGCGGCAGCGCGGGCGTGCAGTTGCTGGAAGAACTTCGCCTCGGTCCGGCACGGCGGGCACCACTGGGCCCAGATGTTGAGGACGACCGGCTTCTTCAGCTGGGCGGCGAGGTCGGGCAGGCGTACGTCCGGCCCGCCGCCGAGGCAGCCGAGCGTCACGTCCGGGAGGCCTTCCTTCACCGCCTCGCCCTTCGCCGCGGGGGCGGCCGGGCAGTCGGCGATCGCGGCGGCCTTCTTGAGCGCGGCGAGGTCCTGCTGCTGAGCCTGCTTGGTCGGCGCGGGCGGAGCCGGAGCGGGCGTGGGCGCAGGCGTACAGGCGACCGCCGCCACCGCTACGACCACGAATCCCCCCAACCACTTCCAGCTCATGGCGCCGCGATGGCCTC
Source organism: Tenggerimyces flavus (assembly GCF_016907715.1). Taxonomy (NCBI): domain Bacteria; kingdom Bacillati; phylum Actinomycetota; class Actinomycetes; order Propionibacteriales; family Nocardioidaceae; genus Tenggerimyces; species Tenggerimyces flavus. Next base: position 165,095 of record NZ_JAFBCM010000001.1, read on the forward strand.
CGCCGACGTCTTGACCAGCTTCGCCGCGGTCTTCGGGTCGGTCGGCCCTTCCCCGTACGACGGGCACAGCTCCGCGAGCGAGCACGCGCCGCACGCCGGCTTGCGCGCGTGGCAGCGGCGCCGGCCGTGCCAGATCAGCCGCTGCGACATGTCCGTCCAGTTCTTCTTCTCGATCAGCTCACCGACCGCGTGCTCGATCTTGACCGGATCCTTCTCCTCGGTCCAGTGAAACCGGTGCACGAGGCGTTGGAAGTGCGTGTCGACGGTGATGCCGGGGACGCCGAACGCGTTGCCCAGCACGACGTTCGCGGTCTTGCGGCCGACGCCGGGGAGCGTGACGAGGTCCTTCAGCTTGCCCGGGACGGCGCCGTCGAAGTTGTCCACGACGGCCTGCGCCATGCCCATGATCGACTTGGTCTTCGCGCGGAAGAAGCCGAGCGACTGGATGATCGTCTCGATCTCCTCGGGGTTCGCGGCGGCGAGATCGGCGGGCGTCGGGTACTTCGCGAACAGCGTCGGCGTGATCTGGTTGACGCGCTTGTCGGTGGTCTGCGCGGACAGGATCGTGGCGACGAGCAGCTCGTACGGGTTGGTGAAGTCCAGCTCGCAGTGCGCGTCGGGGTACTGCTCGCCGAGGAGCACGTTGATCTTCCGCGCCCGACGTACCAGCCCGATCCGGGTCTCGTTCTTGCGCGACCGCTTCCTGATCGGCGGCGCGCTGGGCTCGGCCTTCTTGGCGGCCGTCTTGGCCACCTTCTTCGCTGCCGTCTTCGCCGCGGGAGGAGTCACCGAGCCAGCCTAAGCCGCCCCGCCGACACTCGTCGTGGCGGGCCGTGCCCGAGCGTGCCGAATTCAGTGTCTGAAGACTTGGACCGGCCGAATCAGCCATTCGGCAGATGACGAGGCAGAATGTGACCCGTCACACTGAGCATGGCCGCCCTGACTGGAGGATCCGCGTGAACCGCGTGGTTGACGACGTACTGCGCCAGGCGCCGATGTTCAGCGCACTCGACGACGAAGCCGCCTCGGCGCTCCGCGACGCGATGCAGGAGGTGCGCCTGCGCCGCGGCGAGGCGCTGTTCCATGAGGGTGATGCCGGCGACCGGCTGTACGTGGTCGTCGACGGCAAGCTCAAGATGGGCCGCACCTCGTCCGACGGCCGGGAGAACCTGCTCTCCGTGCTCGGCCCGGGCCAGATGTTCGGCGAGCTCTCCCTCTTCGACCCAGGCCCGCGGTCCTCGACCGTGAGCGCCGTCACCGACGCGACGCTGCTCGCGCTCGGGCAGGAGCAGCTGATGGACTGGCTGCGCGGCCGGCCCGAGGTGGCCCGGTCCCTGCTGCTGCAGCTCGCCTCGCGCCTACGGCACCTGAACGAGGCCGTCGCCGACCTGGTCTTCTCCGACGTGCCCGGCCGCGTCTCGAAGGCTTTGTTGGACCTCGCGCGGCGCTTTGGCAAGTCAGCGGACGACGGCATCCACGTGCACCACGACCTCACCCAGGAGGAGCTCGCCCAGCTCGTCGGCGCCTCCCGGGAGACCGTCAACAAGGCGCTCGCGGACTTCGTCAGCCGGGGCTGGATCCGGGTGGAGCAGCGCGCGGTCGTGATCCTCGACGTCGAACGGCTCCGTCACCGGGCCAAGTAGTCCAGCTGGGCCCGCACCGACCGTTCGGCGGCGGGCCACAGCGCGCGGTCCACGTCGGCGTACACCCGTTCGACGACGTCCTGCGCCGTCGTCGCGCCGGCGGCGACGGCCGCGCGCACCTGGGCCAGCCGCTCCTCGCGGTGCGTCAGGTAGAAGTCGAGGACCTCGGCGGGCTTCGTCACGGTCGGGCCGTGGCCGGGCAGCAGCTCCTGGACGCCCTCGTTCTCCACGAGAGTCCGCAGCCGCTGGAGCGAGGTGAGGTACGGCGCCAGCGCGCCGTCTGGATGCGCCACCACCGACGTCCCGCGGCCGAGCACGGTGTCGCCGGTGAACAGCGACGAGGACGCGGCGTACCAGAACGCGACCGAGTCCGAGGTGTGCCCGGGAACGTGCAGGACCCGCAGCCCCGCGACCGACTCCCCGTCGACCAGCGGGGCGCCGCCGGCGGCGCAGAAGCCGTCGTCCCAGGCGCGCACGGGGCAGTCGAACGCGGTGGCCGCCTCGGAGTGGTCCTGGTGCCCGTGCGTGAGCAGCACCAGCGTGACCTCGCCGGCCGCCTCCCGGACGCGCGCGAGATGTCCGTCGTCGAGCGGCCCGGGATCGATCACGACGCCGCCCGGGAGGATCCAGGTGTTGGTGCCCTCGAGCGTCATCAAGCCGGGATTGGGCGCGAGGCAGAGCTTCATTGGTCGAGTCCGACTCGCTCAGTTTCGCGGTGCATTGCGAACCACCCCTCTGTCAGCGGCATGACCGATGTCCAGGGAGCTTCTTCGACGAGTCGGACTCGACTCCCATCGACCATCGCGCCTCCCCGGACTCGTCGAGCAGCACGGTCGGCGCCACGCGTACCACCTCGTGCGCCCGGGCGAACTCCATCGCGGCGGCGACGGTCGGCAGCTCGGCCAACGTCTCCAGCATCACCGCGGTCGGCGGCATCATCCGCATCTCGCCGCGCTCGACCGACGCCTCGACGTCGACCGGCCGGATCCACGCCACCCGGTCCGCCTCGGTCGAGACGTCCCGGGTGAGCTGCCCGGTCGGCAGGGCGGCGAAGTAGAAGTAGGTGTCGAAGCGCCGTTCCTCGGCGTCCGGCGTCACCCAGTGTCCGGCGTGCGCGAGCAGGTCCGAGCGCAGGACGAGCGAACGCTTGGCGAGGAACTCCGCGAACGACATCGCCCGGCCCACCAGCGCCATCCGGTCGGCCTCGAAGTCCTCGCCCGTCGTGTCCGCGACGACCTCGGCCGGCGACGCGCCGGCGAGCAGCACGCCCGTCTCTTCGAAGAGCTCCCGCGCCGCCGCGGACTCCCAGGGCGACACCCCGGCGGCCTCGTCACGCTTGTCCAGTGAGCCGCCGGGGAACGCGTACATGCCCGCCGCGAACGCCATCGTGGTGTGGCGGCGGATCACGTACACCTCGAGCCCGTCGGGTCCGTCCCGCAACAGCAGAACGGTCGAAGCGCGCCGTACCGCGGCCGGCGTCGCGGTGCCCGCGGCGAGTGCGCGCGCCCGTTCCGCCACCGCCGGCGGAACGGGGAAGCGCGAGCCGTCCAACGAACTAACTGACTTCGGCAATCAGTTCGACCTCGACGGGCACGTTCAGCGGCAACGAGGCCACGCCGATCGCGGCCCGGGCGTGGATGCCGGCGTCGCCGAACACGGCGGCCATCAGGTCCGAGGCGCCGTTGCCGACGATCGGCTGCTTGCCGAAGTCCGGCGTGCTCGCGACGAACACGGTCAGCTTGACGATCCGGACCACGCTCGACAGGTCGCCGAGCTCGTTCTTGAGGGCCGCGATCAGGTTGATAGCGCACTGGCGCGCGCACTCGATCGCGAGGTCGATGTCGACGTCGGCGCCGACGATGCCGGTCGCGAGCACCTCGCCGTCCTTGAGCGGCACCTGGCCGCTGCAGTAGACGTAGTTGCCGGTGCGTACGGCCGGGATGTACGAGCCCTGCGGCTTCACCGGCTCGGGAAGGGTGATGCCGAGCTCAGCCAGCTTGGCCTCGGGGATGCTCACGCCTGCTTCTCCCGCTTCAGGTAGGCGACGACGTTCTCGGGGTTCGGGCCGGGGACGACCTGGACGAGCTCCCAGCCGTCCTCGCCCCAGTTGTCCAGGATCTGCTTGGTCGCGTGCACGAGCAGCGGCACGGTGGCGTACTCCCACTTGGTCATGGCGGCGAGCCTAGCCATCCATGGACTTTCACCCGCAGCGGATACGCTCGCAAGGGTGAGCACAGGGCGGGAGAGCGACTGGGAGGGCGTACGCCTGCACATCGTCTCCGGCAAGGGCGGGACGGGTAAGACCACGGTCGCGGCGTCGCTCGCGCTGGCGCTGGCCGCCGACGGGCACAAGGTGCTGCTCTGCGAGGTCGAGGGGCGGCAGGGACTGGCCCGGCTGTTCGACGTGCCGCAGCTGCCGTACCAGGAGAGTCGGCTCGCGACCGTACCCGACGGCGGCGAGGTGTACGGGCTGGCGATCGACGCCGAGGCCGCGCTGCTGGAGTACCTCGAGCTGTACTACCGGCTCGGCCGCGCGGGGCGGGCGCTGGAGAAGGTCGGTGCGATCGACTTCGCGACGACGATCGCGCCGGGCGTACGGGACGTGCTGCTGACCGGCAAGGTGTACGAGGCCGTCGGCCGGCAGGGCAAGCCGCGGGCGCGGGACCGGATCGTCTACGACGTGGTGGTTCTGGACGCGCCGCCGACGGGGCGGATCGCGCGGTTCCTGAACGTGAACGCCGGCGTCGCCGACATCGCCCGCGTCGGTCCGATCCGGCACCAGGCCGACTCGATCATGGCGCTGATGCGGTCGCCGCAGACTGCTGTGCACCTGGTCACGCTGCTCGAGGAGATGCCCGTCCAGGAGACGTCGGACGGGATCGCGGAGCTGCGCGAGGCGCGGATTCCGATCGGCTCGATCGTGGTCAACCTGGCCCGCCGTTCGCCGCTCGACCCAGCGGGCCTGCGCAAGGCCGCCTCGGGGAAGCTGTCGCGGGCTCAGCTGGTGGCGGCGCTGACCTCGTCTGGGCTGGCCTGCGACGCCGCGACCGTCGACGGGTTGCTGGCCGAGGCCGCGGAGCACGCGGTGCGGGTCGCGTTGGAGGACACCCAGCGCAAGCGGGTCGCGGAGCTGGGACGGCCGACGTACGAGCTCAGCCGGCTCACCGACGGCGTGGACCTCGGCGGGCTGTACGAGCTGGCGGCGGAGCTGCGCGAGCAGGGGATGGCATGACGGACGCGCTGGCTGTGGACGTACTGCTGGGGAATCCCGACGTTCGGATCATCGTCTGCTGCGGCTCCGGCGGCGTCGGCAAGACGACGACCGCCGCGGCGCTGGGCGTCCGGGCGGCCGCGCAGGGGCGGCGGGTGGTCGTGCTGACCATCGACCCGGCGCGGCGGCTGGCCCAGGCGATGGGGCTGCCGGAGCTCGACAACGTGCCGCGGCGGGTGGCCGACGTGGGCGCTGACGGCGGGTCGCTGGACGCGATGATGCTGGACATGAAGCGCACGTTCGACGACGTCGTGATCGCGGCGGCGTCGCCGGACAAGGCGAAGCAGATCCTGGAGAACCCGTTCTACGCCGCGCTGTCGTCGTCGTTCGCGGGGACGCAGGAGTACATGGCGATGGAGAAGCTGGGGCAGCTGCACGCCGAGGCGGAGAAGACGGGTTCGTACGACCTGATCGTGGTCGATACGCCGCCTTCGCGATCTGCTCTGGACTTCTTGGACGCGCCGAAGCGGCTGTCCTCGTTCCTGGACGGGCGGCTGATCCGCTTCCTGGCGGCGCCGGCGCGGGGGCCGTTGAAGCTGCTGTCGTCGGGGATGGGGTTCGTGACCTCGGCGCTGACCAAGGTGCTGGGCGCGCAGGTGCTGACGGATGTGCAGACGTTCATGTCGGCGCTGGACACGACGTTCGGTGGGTTCCGGGAACGGGCTGAGCGGACGTATCGGCTGCTGCAGGAGTCGCGCACGGCGTTCCTGGTCGTGGCGGCGCCGGAGCCGGACGCGCTGCGCGAGGCGTCGTTCTTCGTCGACCGGCTGCGGCGCGACGCGATGCCGCTGGCCGGGCTGGTGCTGAACCGGGTCGCACTGCCGTTGGCCCCGGCGCTCTCAGCCGAGCGGTCGTTGTCGGCGGCGGAGTCTCTGGAGGAGTCGGGCCAGCACCCGGAGGCCGCGGCAGTGCTGCGGCTGCACGGCGAACGGATGCGCCTGGCCGCGCGGGAGCACCGCCTGGCCGACCGCTTCGCCTCCGCCCACCCCGGCGTCCCCGTGGCCCGAGTGCCGGCGCTGCCGTCGGACGTGCACGACCTGGCCGGCCTGCGCGACATCGGCGACCGCCTCGCCAGCTGACCGTGCCGGCGACCCGCGCGACGGCAAATGATCATGTTTACATGATCATTTGCCGCTCTACGTGGGGTACACGCCGCGTAACGCACCCACTCGCCAGGTAAAGCGGCATCGCACAAGCCCGGACAGCAATAAGCGCCTGGACCGCGGTCCCGTTCCTGAGCGACTCCCCTCCGGTCGCCGCCAAAACCGGACCGCCGTCCAGGCGCTCACGCCGGACAACCACCCACCCGAACCCGGACAGTCGAAGGGGACGGCCGAAGCCGTCCCCCACGAATCACCCCTGATCCGTCTGTGCTCCGGGTCCTGGAACTACCCGGCGTCCGCTACTCGCAGCCGTACCACGACTGCGGGGTCCTGCTCTTCGTACTCGTTCCGGGCGGTCTCCAAGAGCTCCCGCCAGGAAGTGACCGTCGGTCGGCGACGCAGGATCGCGCGCCGTTCCCGTTCGGTCATCCCACCCCAGACGCCCCACTCCATCCGGTTGTCCAAAGCCTCCGCAAGGCACTCGGTCCGCACCGGGCACCCCATGCATACGGTCTTGGCGTCGTGCTGCGCCGCCCCTTGGACGAACAACCGGTCGGGTTCACCCGCGGTGCACGCGGCCTGACGCACCCACTCGGCGTTCCATGTCATTCTCTGTAGTCCCTCCCCTGACTGAGGTCACAGTAAGTAACCTCCCGCACAAGACGATCCCCCAACCGTCAAGGAGCACGCTAGAGGTCACCGCGCCCGTGCAACACCCCCAATCTGGCCAGTATCGAGATGACCCGGACGGACTACTAATCGTGACTTCACCTGGTCCAGACTCGGTCCGGACCCGAACACGGTGCGAAGCGGTGACCGTCCGATACCAGTTACTCTTACCTTCCATGGGTCTGTCTGCCTCCAGTCGACCTCGCGCGCGTCGCGAGGGTGGCTTCGTCACCCAGCTGTTCATGTTCCTCGTGGTGAGCACGCTCGCGGGCGTCCTCGTCGCCGGTCTGGTGATCCCGCTCGCGGGCGCCGTCGGCGTGACCACGCGGATGACCATCGACAGCTTCGAGAGCCTGCCGAGCGTCCTGCCCGAGCCGCCATTGCCGGAGTCGAGCACGATGTACGACGGCAGCGGCCGGAGGATGGCGACCTTCTACGACGAGAACCGCAGGAACGTCCCCCTCTCGCAGATCTCCAAGAACATGCGGAAGGCGATCGTCGCGATCGAGGACGCCCGGTTCTACGAGCACGGGCCGCTCGACCTCCGCGGCACGATGCGCGCGCTCGTCCGCAACCAGCAGGCGGGCGGCTCGATCCAGCAGGGTGGTTCGTCGATCACCCAGCAGTACGTGAAGCTGGTGCTGTTCGAGGCGGCGGACACCAAGGAGAAGCGCGCGGCGGCGATCGACGACACGTACGAGCGCAAGCTGCAGGAGCTCAGGTTCGCTGTCGGCCTGGAGGAGAAGTACAGCAAGGACCAGATCCTGGAGAAGTACCTCAACATCGTGTACTTCGGCGACAACGTCTACGGAGTCGAAGCGGCGGCGAAGCACTTCTTCAGCACCAAGGCGGCCAACCTCACGCTGACCCAGGCGGCCATGCTCGCGGCCCTCGTGCGTGACCCGAACGGACTAGAGCCGTTCAAGGACTTCGAGCCGGTGAAGTCGCGCCGCAACCTGGTGATGTCCCGGATGCACGATCTGGGCATGATCGACGCCTCGACCTACACCAAGTACTCCAAGGCCGGCTCGGGGCTGAAGAAGTCCGAGACCAAGCGCGGCTGCTTCAACTCGAACTACCCGTTCTTCTGTGACTACGCGCTCGAGGTGCTGCTGAACGAGCCGGCGCTGGGTCGGACCCGCGCCGAGCGCGAGCGGTTCATCTACGAGGGCGGCATCCAGATCTTCACCACGATCAACCGGGAGACGCAACGCGCGGCGGAGGCCTCGATCCGCAAGGACGTCAACCCCACCGACTCGGTCTACTCCGCGGTCGCGCTCGTGCAGCCCGGCACCGGGCACATCAAGGGCATCGCCCAGTCTCGCCCGTACGGCGAGGGCAAGGGCAAGACCTACGTCAACTACAACGTCCCGCAGAAGTACAACGGCGGCATCGGCGTGCAGCCGGGTTCAACGTTCAAGACGTTCGTCATGGCGGCCGCGATCAAGCAGGGGATCCCGCTGAGCGTGTCGCTGCCTACACCTTCGTCGATGCACTTCGGCCGGAAGGACAAGATCCCGACCTGCACCAAGCCCTGGTCGACCGACGACTGGAACCCGAGCAACTCAAGCGGCGGGAAGCTCCAGCAGGCGGACATGATGACCGCCGCCGCCCAGTCCATCAACACGTTCTTCGTCAACCTCGAGCGCCGCACTGGCCTCTGCGAGCCCGCGACGCTTGCCAGGAACATGGGCATCGAGCGCGGCGACGGCAAGAAGCTGCATGAGGTCGGCGCGTTCACCCTCGGTGTCAACGAGGTCACCCCGCTGTCGATGGCCGAGGCGTACGCGACCCTTGCCGCGCGGGGGAAGCACTGCGACGCGATCGCGGTCACCAAGGTGCTCGACCGCAAGGGCAACCGGGTCGAGATCCCGGGCGCGAACTGCAAGCAGGTCATGCCGCAGAACGTCGCCGACGGCGTCAACTACGCCTTGCGCGGAGTCGTCGACGGCGACAACCCGAGCCGGTCCGGCAAGAAGATGAGCATGGCCAAGGACGGCATCCAGGTCGCCGGCAAGACCGGTACGAACGACGACAGGACCGCGGTGTCGTTCGCCGGCTACACCACGAACATGGCGGCGTACGCGGTCGTGCAGGACGCGCACCCTCGGATCAGGACCTTGATGGGCCAGCGCATCGGCGGCGACACGCGCACCGGCGACGAGGTCTGGGGTGGCGCGCTCGCGGGTCCGATCTGGCTCGGGGCGATGAAGGGTGCGCTGCAGGGCAAGAAGGCCGCTCCGTTCGTCGACCCGAACAAGAAGACGCTCGAGGGCATCAAGATCCGCGTGCCGACGGTCCTCGGCTATGGCCCGAGCAAGGCCAAGCGGATGCTCGAGAAGGCCGGGTTCGCCGTGATCATGGGCGACGACGTGTTCTCCAACCGCGAGGTCGGCACGGTCGGCGCGCAGACGCCCGAGGGCGGCAGCCGGTTCGGGCGCGGCAGCACGGTCACGCTCCACCTGTCCAAGGGTCCGAGCCCGGCGCCGCCGCCGCTTCCGCCAGGCCCGGGGCCGGGCGATCCGTTCCCGCCGAAGCCGCCGTTCCCGCCAGGCCCCGGCGGACCGCGCCGGTGATCGATGGTCTCGGTTGACCTGCTGGATGTCGCGTCGCTCCTCACCGACGAGGAACGCGACATCCAGCGGACGGTGCGCTCGTTCCTCGCCGATCGGGTGGCGCCGCACGTACCTGGGTGGTACGAGGCCGGCACGTTCCCGACCGAGCTGGTGCCGGAGCTGGGCAAGCTCGGACTGCTCGGGATGCACCTGACCGGGTACGGGTGCGCTGGCACGAACGCGACGAGCTATGGCCTTGCCTGCTTGGAGCTCGAGGCGGTCGACAGCGGGCTGCGCTCGTTCGTGTCGGTGCAGGGATCGCTGGCGATGTTCGCGTTGTGGCGGTACGGGTCGGAGGAGCAGAAGTCCCGCTGGCTGCCGCTGATGGCCGCGGGCGAGGCGGTCGGCTGCTTCGGGCTGACCGAGCCGGACCACGGGTCGGACCCGTCCGGGATGCGCACCGTGGCACGGCGTACGTCGTCCGGCTGGGTGCTGTCGGGCTCGAAGATGTGGATCACGAACGGCGGCCTCGCGTCCGTCGCGATCGTCTGGGCCCGGACCGAGGACGGCGTGCGCGGCTTCGTCGTACCGCGCGAGACGCCCGGCTTCTCGACCCGCGACATCCACGGCAAGCTCTCGCTGCGGGCCTCGGTGACGTCGGAGCTGGTCTTCGAGGACTGCGAACTCCCGCTGTCCGCCCAGCTGCCGTCCGCGTCAGGCCTCCGCGCGCCCCTGTCGTGCCTGTCGGAAGCGCGCTTCGGCATCATCTTCGGTGCGTTGGGTGCGGCTCGCACGTGTCTCGAGACGGCTTTGGAGTACGCGAAGACCCGGGAACAGTTCGGCAAGCCGATCGCGGGCTTCCAGCTGACGCAGCAGAAGCTGGTCGACATGGCCGTGGCGTACAACAAGGGCCTGCTGCTCGCCGTCCACCTCGGCCGGCTGAAGGACGCCGGCAAGCTCCAGCCGGAGCAGGTGAGCTTCGGCAAACTCGACAACGTCCGCGTCGCCCTGGCCATCGCCCGCGAAGCCCGAACGATCCTCGGCGCCAACGGCGTGACCCTGGAGTACCCCGTGCTTCGGCACGCCAACAACCTCGAGTCCGTGCTGACGTACGAGGGAACGAGCGAGATCCACACCCTCGTCCTCGGCGAAAAGCTCACCGGCCTCCCCGCCTACCGGTGACCCTTCGACCGCTCGCAGCCCTGTGCGCCGGTCTCGTGCTTGTCTCGGGCCGCGCACACCTGCCAAGGTCGAGCAGATCCCCTGCCCGGCGAATGTCTCTCCCCGAGGCGACGTCGAGGTGGACCTCTAGCCCCGGTTGTCCACCCACGTCGGTGGCGTCAGCGCGTCGAAGGCCCACAGGCCCGCCGGGATCAGCACGATGAGGGCGGCGAGGAGGCCGAGGGCGACCGGGTAGCGGCGGAGCGGCGGCACCACGCCCCCCCGAAGTGAGAACGAGCTAGCTCAGCTCGGCCCGTACCAAAGCGGCGACGCGGCCGCCGTCGGCGCGGCCCTTCACCTGGGGTTGGACGAGCTTCATGACCTTGCCCATGTCCCGTTGCGACTCCGCGCCCGTCTCTGCCACCGCGGCCTTCACGATCGCGGCGATCTCCTCGTCCGACAGCTGCGACGGCAGGTAACGAGCGAGAACCTCAGCCTCGGCCAGCTCCTTGGCAGCCAGCTCCGTACGGCCCGCGCCCTTGAACGCCTCGGCTGACTCGCGGCGCTTCTTCGCTTCCTTCGTCAGGATGTCCAAGACCTCGGCGTCGCTGAGCTCGCGCGCCGCCTCCCCCGCGACCTCGGCCACGTTCACCGCGGTCAGCGTCATCCGCAGGACGGACTTCACCAGCTCGTCGCGCGCCTTCATCGCCGCGGTCATGTCGGCCCGGAGACGCTCCTTCAGCTCTGCCATGCCCTCAATTCTCCCTTATCCCGAACCGTGTGGCAGCCTTGGCTGCTGTGCACCGGACCCTGAACGTCGCGCTCAAGGCCGCCCTCGGGACGGCCGCGCTCGGCGCCGCCTGTTTCGCGTACGCGGCGGCGTACGAGGCCCGCGCGTACAGGCTGCGCCGCTTCGACCTCCCGGTCCTCAAGCCCGGCTCGCGCCCGATCCGCGTCCTGCATCTGTCCGACCTGCACCTCACGCCCGACCTGCGAGCCGAGGTCGACTGGGTACGCGGACTCGCCGCGCTCGAGCCCGACCTCGTCGTCAACACCGGCGACAACCTCTCCCATCCCGACGCTGTGGAGACCGTCGTCGAGGCCCTCGAGCCGCTGCTGGAACGTCCCGGCGTCTTCGTCTTCGGGTCGAACGACTACTTCGCTCCCACGCGGCGCAACCCGCTCCGCTACTTCTGGAGCCGCGGCGGCCCCAAGCACCTGACCGCCCCGCGACTGCCCACCGAGGACCTGCGCAAGCAGTTCGCCGGCGCGGGCTGGCTCGACCTGTCGAACGCGCTCGGCTCCCTCACCATCGGCGGCCAAGCCATCGCGTTCGCCGGCGTCGACGACCCGCACATCCGCTGGGACCGGTACGACCTCGTCGCCGGCCCCGCAGACCCGACCGCGGACCTCACCGTCGGCGTGCTGCACGCCCCGTACCAGCGCGTCCTCGACCCCATGGCGAACGACGGCTACCAGCTCCTGCTCGCCGGCCACACCCACGGCGGCCAGGTCTGCCTCCCCGGGTACGGCGCGCTGGTCAGCAACTGCGATCTCCCTACCCGCCAGGCCAAGGGCGTGTCCCGCTGGCGCGAGTCCTGGCTGCACGTGTCGGCCGGCCTCGGCACCTCGCCGTACTCCCGCTTCCGCTTCGCCTGCTACCCCGAAGCCAGCCTGCTGACCCTCCGCCCGGCACCAGCGGATACCCATGTGCGGTCGGCGCGGACAGCCAGGTAGACTCGCCGTCGGTTCACCACCGGGGTGTGGCGCAGCTTGGTAGCGTGCCTCGTTCGGGACGAGGAGGTCGTGGGTTCAAATCCCGCCACCCCGACACATCGCAGAGGCTCTTTCCGTGACATGCGGAAAGAGCCTCTGTCGTTCTAGCGAACCGAAGCCGCGATCGTACGGGCGCAGGTCAGGGCGTCGGTCGAGGAGGTGTCCACCTCGACGTCGTACGTCATCCCCTCGTGCACGATCTCCGCCTGATATGCCGCCATGCCGGTCACGCGGTCGCCCCGCAACGCCTCGCGGGCGGCAGCGACCTCAGGGTCGCAGCGCACGCCGACCCACAGGATCGACAGGCCGGAGAGCGCGGCAGCCCACCGGTCCCGACCAGCCACACCGCCCAGGAAGACCTCGTCGATGATCACCGGAGCCCCCGCCCGCGCCATCGTAGCGACGCCGGCCATCCAGGCGGCCTCGAGGGTACGGAACGCCGGCCCCACGTTCACCGAGCCGTCCGAGCCGAACTCGATCCCGTCGCCGTCCGACGACTGCATCGACAACGGCATCGCGTCGATCAGATCGTCCACGCCGAGCGCGAGCCACGGCGTCGGCAGCACCTCCTGCAACCGCCGCGAGAGCGACGTCTTGCCCGAGCTCGAACCGCCGTTCAACACGATCACCTGAGTCGTCACCGGCACACCGTACGGGCTCAGTCGTCAGCAAGGCGCGGCCGGTACACGCCGACCAACACGCCGAACCGATCGGCGCCCGGCCCCGCGTCCTCCGCCGAGTCGACCAACGTCGTCAACGCCTCAGCCAAAGCAGCGGCCTGCTCAGACGTCAGGCGCACGTGGCGCAGCAGCACGAGCGGATCGTCCGGATCGGACTCGATCTCCGCCGCCATCGCCTGCATCGCCACCGCGGTATGGCCGCGGTAGCGAAGCTTCCGACCGACGCGCCGGTAGTACTGCTCGGTCCCGCCCCGCACCGTCCGCGTCTCGGCGATCTCCACCAGCCCCGCCTCGCGCAGCACCTTCAGGTGGTGCGCGATGTTGCCCTTCCGCGTGTCGAACCGCGCCGCCAAACCGCTGATCGTCGCTGTCTCCTCGCCCAGCGCGTACAGCAGCCGGTGCCGCATCGGGTGCCCGAGCGCCTTGTGCTGCTCCGGGCCCGAGACCTCGACGACGTCGTCCTCATCGTTCACATGTCAAAGCATCAAGAACTCTTGACGCTTTGTCAACCGAGGTGCTGTACTCCCTCACCATGGAACCCACCGAGATCCGAGAGATCGTCGCGAGAACCGCCCAACTCGTCGAGGAGCACTACGTCTTCGCCGACGTCGGCGCCCAGGTCGCCGGCCTGCTCACGGCCAACACCGACACGTACGCAAACCACGCCGACCCGAAGGCGCTGGCGGACAACGTCTCCACCGACCTGCAGTCGGTCAATGGAGACAAGCACCTCCGGCTCGTCCACCACGAGACCGAACTCCCCGTCGAGGACGGCGACGCGGGCGCCGACTACGCCAAGATCGTCGCCGAGAGCGAGCGGACCGGCGGAGGCATCGCGCGCGTCGAGCGCCTCGACGGCAACATCGGGGTGCTCGAGATCCGCCCGCAGCTGTTCCCGCCCTCGGTCGCCGGTGCCGCGATGGCCGCCGCGATGAACCTGCTCGCCACGGTCGACGCATTGATCGTCGACGTACGAAGGTGCCCCGGCGGCGACCCGAACATGGTGGCGCTCGCCGCGACCTACCTGCTCGGCGAGGACCGGCTGAGGCTGAACGACCTCTACGAGCGCGCCGGCGACAACCTCCTGCAGTCGTGGACGCTTCCGTACGTGCCAGGCCCACGGTTCGGCGGCACCAAGCCGCTGTACGTGCTGGTGGGTAAGGGCACGTTCTCCGGCGGCGAGGACCTGGCGTACTCCCTCCAACAGCTCGGCCGCGCGATCGTCGTCGGCGAAAGGACAGGAGGCGGAGCCCATCCCCGGCGAGGGTTCCGCGTCCACCCGCACCTGATGGCCGCGGTACCGGTCGCGCGTACGGTCAACCCGGTGTCGGGCACGAACTGGGAGGGCGTCGGCGTGGCCCCGGACCTCGAGACCGCCGCCGACGATGCCCTCGACGCCGCCCTGAGCCACGCGCGGAGCCAGCTCCTCCAGGTAAGCTGATCCCTATGCGCACGAAGTGACTTGGCCAGCGTCCCTACCGAGTCATGCCTTCCTACGAGGAGCAGCTTCGTGCCCACCTTCGATCTCCGCGACTATCGCGACACCGACTCCGCCAGCTGGTTGGAATGCCGGCTGCTGAGCTTCTTCCACACCGAGTACTACGACGACGTCGTCACCGAACGGCCGCGCTTCGATCCCGCCGACTACCTGGTCGCGGTGGAGAACGACACCGTCGTCGGCCTGATGGACCTCGAGCTCTTCGAGGCCGACGGCAAGGCGACGATCGACGTCCTCGCCGTCCATCCACGCCACCAGCGCCGCGGCATTGCCCAAGCCCTGTTGGAGAACGGGCTCGCTCGGTTGCGTGACCGCGGCATCCGCACCCTCGACGCCTGGACACGCGGCGACGAGGCCGCCAACGCCTGGTACCAGAGCGCCGGCTTCGTCGAACGTTACCGCTACCTCCACGTCTACAAGAAGTACGACGATGGCGACGAGGGCTTCGAAACGCCAACGGGGGTTAAGAAAATCATCATGGCGTTCATGCACGCGGAGCTCGACCAGGAAGCCCAGCTCCGCGAACGCTTCAGCCGCATCCACGCTTGCCGGCGGTACGTCCTCGACCTCTAGGACCGCCAGCTACTCGCCCCACGGAGCCGAGCCGAGTGCTCATGCTGCTCGGCGAGCGGGACCGCACGCATCACGTGCTCGCCGCGTTGGAACGCGTCGTCGTGCCAACGCGGCACCACGTGGAAATGCAGGTGCCACACGTCCTGGTTGCCGGCCGGCTCGTTGTGCTGCCGCAGCGACGTTCCCTCACACCCGTAGGTCTCGATCAGCGCGAGCGCGGCCCTTCTCGCGGTGGCGAGCAGCGGGGTGCCGAGTGCCGGCGGCAGCACGTACAGGTTCTCGACATGCTCGACTGGCACGACCAGCAGGTTGACCGGGTTGGTCTCCCACCAGTGCGGCGAGACGACGACCGCCGTCTGCTCGTCGCGATAGACGATGTTCTCCGGCGTGCTGATCGGCGTGGATTCGCCGCGCAGCAACGTACAGAACGGGCACTGGTAGCCGTCCGGCTCGTGCGAACGGGTCACTCGCCGTCCTCGGGGAACTCGGTGGTGAGCGGCGTCCAGTCGGCGCCGAGCTCGTGCAGGCGCTTGAGCTGGGCGAAGCTGGCCAGCCATCCGGCCTCGTGCTGCGCCGCGTCGTCCCACTCGTCGGCCGTGTACCCGCTCTGGACGAACGTCAAGTGCGTCTTGCCACCGGAGCCCTCGAGCTCCCAGCGCACCACCGCACCCTCGTCGTCTCGGTACGAGAGCTTGCGGTTCGGCTCGAACTCGAAGATCTTGCCGTCGACTCCCACCGCCATCGTGCCGCCGATGCGAGGCTCGACCTCGGCCTTCCAGCCGAACCAGCGCTCGATCGCCTCCGGGTCGATCAGCGACTGGAACACCTTGTCCGGTGGGGCATCCACGTCGAACGACACCCGCACCTCGTTCGACCGCTTCGGCGAGAAGTCCGCCTTCGGCGTGAGTGGGCGGCCCTCGACGTACTCGGCGAGGTTCGCGATCGCGAGCGGCCAGAACGTGTGCATCGAGTGCACCCCGTCGCGCCGTCCAGGCGGCGCCATCAGCTCGGCCATCGTGGGATGCCCGTCCTGCTTGAACATCAGCGCCGTCCGGCCAGCGCCGTCGGGTACGAGCCGCAACTCCACTTTGGTTGACGTGTCATCCAAAGTCCACTCGAACGCGACCGCGCGATCCTGCTCGACCTCGAGCAGCCGCTGGTTCTCGCGTTCGCCCTGCGGCGTGTGCCGTCCCCAGAACGCGTAGCGCTGCTCGGCCAGGTCCACCTCGGCGAACTCCGCGAGCCACTCGCGCATCGCCGCGGCGTCTGTCAACGCGCGATAGACAGCCTCCGGCGGCGCGGCCAGCCGGGCCTGAATGGTCAACACGTCACTCATTCGTACTCTCCTCCTTCGGGTAGCAGGCGACGGCCAGCTTGATCGCCTCGCCCTCGCTCCCGCCGTGGCGGGCGAACAGGTCCTGCAACGTCGAGCGCAGGTCGTCAAGGAAGGCTTGACGACCGCCCGGAGGCACGCGAAGCTCACCGGAGACGCCCAGCGTCGCGAGCTCTCGCGTACCGAGGCGCAGGTCGGCGAGGTCGTTCTGGACCTCTTCGACGAGGTTGAGCAGGAAGCCGACGCTCAGCTCGTCGCGGATGCGGCGTTGGCCGATCGTGCCGACCAGCTTGGGCGAGAGCCAGTACGACTGGGCGCTCGCCTGGTAGATGCCCTCGACGATGCCGCGCACCCGGCGCTCGGACACCTGCTCGACCAGACCGGCGTCGACCAGCTTCTTCACGTGGTAGTAGACGCGCTGCGGCGACTGCTGGAGCTCGGCTCCCACCTCGGTGCACGACCTGGGCTCCGCGAGCCGGCGGAGGACGTCCACCCGCTGCGGCTTGAACAGGGCGTCGGCTTGCTCGAAGCGATCGACGTACAAGACTTCTTTCATGATGCGCCACATGCTTGACGTAAAGCACTTGTTTGTCAATCGCGAATGCTAAGTGGACGCTCTACGTCCGTATCCTGCTAGGCTCGCGTTATATACGGACGTAAAGCGTCCAGTTACGCCGTGAGGAGCACCGATGACCGAGCAGCTGCGAGCCGACGCCCGCCACAACCGCGACCAGATCATGGTGGCGGCGCGCGCCCTGTTCGCGACGCACGGCGTGCATGTGCCGATGGAAGAGGTCGCGCGGGCCGCGGGGGTCGGGAAGGCGACGCTGTACCGGCGCTTCCCGCAGCGGGAGCAGCTGATCGAGGCGGTGGCGTTCGACGTCTACCGCCAGCTGCGGGCACTGGCTCGCGACGCGGTGGCCGAGGAGCCGGACTCGTGGGCGGCGGTCAGCAGGTTCCTGCGCGACTGGATCGCCGTTCGCCTCGGCCTGGTGCACACCGGTATCTGCGAGGAGCTGCCCGCGCTGCTCGAGGCGAACGCTTCGCTGCGCGAGGCCCGGGCGGAGTTCTTCGGGCTGGTCGACGAGCTGGCGGACCGCGCCAAAGCGGACGGCGAGCTGCGTTCGGACGTCGGCGGCGGCGACCTCGCCCTGTTCGCGAACGCGCTCGTCGAGCAGCACGACCTGCCCGGTCCGGTGCAGGACGAGGTTCGTTCGCGGATGCTCGAGCTGCTGCTCGACGGCCTGCACGTTCGAAACGCCCCACCGCTGCCTGGTGCACCGCGGCGGATGGCCGATCTCGAGGTGCACCTCCCTACGAACGAAGGATGAAGATGCCCACGATCGCGATAGTCGGAGCCGGCCCGTTGCTGGGGCTGTCAGTGGCGAAACTCTTTGGAGCGAAGGGATTCCAGGTCGCCTTGGTATCCCGTACGCGGGAGAACCTGAACGCCAGAGTGGCGGAGCTGTCGTCCCTCGGTGTGGAGGCGGCGGGCTTCGCCGGGGACGCGACGACGCCGGAGTCGCTGGCGGCCGCGTTCGCGGAGATCCGTGCGCGCTTCGGCGAGGTCGACGTGCTGGTGTTCAACGCGGTGAGCAAGACCGTGACGGAACGCGTGGTGGCAGCGCTCGACGTGTCGGCCGACAACCTGCGCGAGCAGATCGACGTGCAGCTCTACGGGGCGGTGACGTCGGCACGCCAGGTGCTCCCCTCGATGCTGACCCGCGGTGAGGGAACGTTGCTCTTCAGCAGCGCGATCACCGCCGTGCACCCGACCGACCAGTTCACCAACTTCGGCATCGGCGGCGCGGCCCTGCGCTACTACGTGGCGACGCTGAACACCTCCCTTGCGGACAAGGGCATTCACGCCGCCCACATCTCCGTGGGCGTCCAGTTGAACACCGGCCCCGGCACCGAGCCCGACACCGTGGCCCAGCAGTACTGGGACGCGTACGTCGGCCGCGACCAGGCCGAGCGCCTCTACTACGCGGCCTGAAACGTTGTAGCGTGCGGGATCGTGAGAACGGCCTTCGACGCGACGACGCTGGGAGTACGCCGTGGCGCGGTCGAGCTGATGCCCGCCGATCCGACCTGGGCTGAGGCCTACGAGCGCGCACTTCCCTTGCTGCGTGGAGCATTGGCCGGGATCGCGGTCGCGATCGAGCACATCGGCTCGACCGCGATCCCCGGCCTACCTGCCAAGCCGATCCTCGACGTCGCCGTCGGCCTGCCGCCTGGGTGCGATCCCGCCGAGGTCGACGAGCCGCTCGTCGCGCTCGGGTTCGTGTATCGAGGCTCGGACGAGTCACGGACGACCTACGGTTGGGAGTCCGAGCCACGAGTCCGCGTGGTGAATCTCCATGTCGTCGAGCACGAAGGCCGCACCTGGCGCGAGTACGTGGCGTTCCGCGACGCTCTCCGCGCCGATCCCGAAGCCCGCGATGCCTACGCGGTCTTGAAGCAGGACCTGGCCGAGCGCTTCCCCGCCGACCGCGCGTCCTACATCGCCGGCAAGGACGCCTTCGTGGCCAGGGTCCTCGCCGGTGGTTGAGCTCGGTGACCGCATCCATGTCATCGGTGGTGGCGGGTCAGGGAAGACGACGCTCGCCCGGCACCTCGCCACGACGCGGGGGCTTCCGTTGTGGGAGCTGGATCGGCAGGGACCGATGGAGGAGGTCGCGGGCCACGCGCGGTGGGTGATGGAGGGCATCTTCCTCTACCACGTCGACGTGGCGTTCGAACGCGCCACCAGCATCGTTTGGCTCGACCTCCCACCAGGGCTCGCCGCGCGGAGGATCGTGGCCAGGCACGTCAAGCTGAGCTTGCTCCGCAAGAACCCCCATCCCGGCTTGGGCAAACTCGCCCACTTCGTCGCCGACCAGCGCGAGTACTACACGCGGCCAGCACGGCTGCCCGAGAGCGCGACCGACTGGGGCGCGCTGTCTCGGGCGGCGACGGTGCTGGCACTCGAGCCGTACCGGGACAAGGTGATCCACCTCGCCACGCCGCGGGAGGTGCGACGGTTCAGCCGCCGAACGGGTGCGACAGCAGACCGGTGACGCCCGGGCGGTGGAGGTAGAGGCCGCCCTCTTCGGGGGCTTCGCCGGTACGGGCGGTGGTGATGTAGAGGTCGGTCAGGTCGGGGCCGCCGAACGTGCACGCTGTCACGTTCTGCACGGGCAGCGGCACCACCCGGTCCAACGTGCCGTCCGGCAGGTAGCGGTGCACCGCGCTGCCACCCCACAGAGCTACCCAGACGGCGCCCGAGGCGTCGACGGTCAACCCGTCCGGCATCCCCGCCGACGACGGGATCGTGACGAACAGCCGGCGCATCGCGATCTTCCCCGAGGCGGCCGAGTAGCTGAAGACGTCGATCCGGTTCGTCGGTGAGTCCACGTAGTACATCAGCGTCTCGTCGGGGCTCCAGCCGATCCCGTTCGAGATCGACACCCCCTCGACCAAGAGCGAAACCGACAGATCCGGGTCGAGCCGGTACAAGGACCCCGCTCCCGTCTCCTCCGACAGCGCCATCGTGCCTGCGTAGAACCGCCCCGACGAGTCGCACGCGCCGTCGTTCATCCGGTTCCCCGGCAGGTCCGCCTCCACCGCGACCAGCGGCGACACCGCGGAGCCGAACGACGACGCGACCGCGAAGCCCGACTGCACGGCGAACGCCAGCCCACCCGAGGCACGCAGGACCACGGCGCCGACCGGCTCCCCCACGTTCATCACGTCGTACGCACCCGACGCGGGCGAGTACCGCCGCACCTCACCCGGCAGCAGGTCCACCCAGTAGAAGACCTCGGCCGCGGCGTCCCACCGCGGCGACTCCCCCACCCCAGCAGTGGGAACGTCGAGCTGCTCGACAACCACGTCACTCATGCGCTTCATACTAGATCCATGCCGATCTCCGCCCCGCTCGACGAAGCCGCCGTCCGCGCCGCGCTGAGGCCGCACGGCGAGTCCGTCATGCTCCCCGCGGCCGCGTACACCAGCGACGAGGTCCTCGCCTGGGAGCGACGGCACCTGTTCGCCGGCGCGTGGACCTGCCTCGGCCGCAAGGAAGAGCTCACCGAAGGCACCCACAAGGCCGTCACGATCGGCGACGTCGCCGTGCTGCTGACGTTCGAGAACGGCACGGTCCGCGCCTTCGCGAACGTCTGCCGCCACCGCGGCCACGAGCTGCTTCCGCAAGAGGGCGTCGGCAACCGGCGAGCGGTCGTCTGCCCGTACCACGGGTGGGCCTACCAACTCGACGGCTCGCTGCGCACGGCTCCCGGCATGACCGAGCTCCCGAAGGACCACGGCCTCGTCGAGCTCGGCGCGCGCGAGTGGAACGGCTGGGTTTTCGTCAACGCGTACGGCACTCCACCGGCGTTCGAGCACTACCTCGGCGGCATGGCGCAGCTGATCGACCCGTACCAGCCCGGCGAGCTGAAGCTCAAGGCGCGCCACGAGTACGACATCCAGGCCAACTGGAAGGTGATCGTCGAGAACTACCACGAGTGCTACCACTGCCCGCTGATCCATCCTGAGCTGTGCAGGGTCTCCCCGCCAACGAGCGGCGACAACTGGGACCTCCCCGGCGCCTTTGTCGGCGGCTCGATGGACCTCCGCGACCAGGCCGAGACGATGTCGCTCGACGGCAGGTCGAACGGCACGTTCCTCGAAGGCGTGGACAGAAGGTCGATCCGCTACGTCAGCCTGTTCCCCAACCTGCTCGTGTCGGCCCACCCCGACTATGTGATGACGCACCGCCTCGTCCCGAAGACGACGAACCAGACGTACGTCGAGTGCTCGTGGTACATGCCAGCAGACGTTGACGATCCGACGTACGCGGTGGAGTTCTGGGACGTGACCAACCGCGAGGACTGGGCGGCGTGCGAGTCGGTGCAGCGGGGCTTGGAATCACCGCATTTCCGACCCGGCCCGCTCGCGCCGAACGAGGACGCGGTCTACCAGTGGGTCGCGCTGCTCGCGAGCTCCTACCTCGACCCGTCCGCCGCGCTGGACAACAGCGTGCGGATGTCGTCCCAGGCGTAGACGGACTCGTCCAGCCGAACGCCCTCGTCGAACGTGTCCCGCTCGCCGAGCAGCCGACCGCCCATGGCGGCGTAGAACCCACGCGCCGGCGCGTTCACGGACAGCACCCCGAGCACCAGTCGCGCCACCCCGTCCGCGGCCAGCCGTGCAGCGAGCCCGCGCAGCAACGCACCACCCACACCCTTGCCCTGCAGGGAAGGCGCGACGTAGAGCGCGTAGCACTCCCCCGTCAACGACGCGGACCGCGCGACGTCGTCCGGCGGCCAGGGCACCGCCGGGCCTACCATCCCCACGCCGGCGATCGCGCCGTCGAGCACCGCGACGTACACGTACTCGCCCGGAGAGGGCGATGCCAACGTCCGCGCCCAGCCGTTGCGAGACACCTCGTACGTACGCGTGTCCAGCAACCAGTCCGGAAGCTGCCCGCGATGCCCGGCATAGAACGAGTCGACGAACACCCGTCCCATCGCCTCGGCGTCAGACACCGTCGCGGCCCGGATGGAAAGCTCCATCCGGGCATCGTCGCAGGCCAAGGCTGCCCTGGCCAACGAGGTCCCTAGAGGATGCCGGGAACCATTTTGTCCGTGTTGTGACGGAAGATGTTCACAGCACCGATGACCTCGTCGGCCTCGTCGCGGATCGGGAACACGTTGACGAGAGCGAGCAACCGCTTGCCGTCAGGCTGTTCGCAGATCACGTCCGCGTTCCGGACCGTCCCACCGTTGTTGATCACGACCGACGGCGGCGCCGACTCGTGCGGCATCACGTCGCCGGACGGATACCGCAGCCGGAACGCACCGCAGTACTTCTCGCTCGACCCCAGCTCCGGCGTCCGGCCCCATGCGGAGATCGCCGCGCGGTTGCAGGCGATCAGCGTGCCGTCCTTCTCCATGACATAGATACCGACGCCGATCGCGTCCATCGCGTCCTGGTCGGCGAGCAGTCCACCGGGAACGAGGTGCTCGTCGTCCAACCGGCCCCGGAACTCCAAGCTGTCGAGCGTTCCGGCTTCGATCATCGTGCTGGTGTCCATACGACTCCCCTTTGAGAGAACGGACAGTACGTACTGACCACGTGCTCCGCCGGCGACCGGTTCACCCCTCGCCTCCGCGGTGGCGCAAGAGCGACCGCCCGTACGCTGGACCGATGCGGGTACGGGCGGTCACCACGGCCGCGTTGGTCGACGAGCTCGTCGAACGGATCGACGCCCACGCGCGCGATCAGTGGGTACGCGTCGCGATCGACGGCGCGGCGGCCACCGGGCCGGAACGCCTCGCCGACGAGCTCGTCGATCCGCTGCGCTCCCAGGGCAGGGACGTCCTTCGCCTGTCCAGCAAGGACTTCCTGCGACCGGCGTCGCTGCGGTTCGAACACGGCAAGCAGGACGCGGAGGCCTTCTACGACGACTGGCTGGACTCGAACGCCCTGGCTCGCGAGGTGCTCGACCCGCTCGATCCGGGCGGCACCGGACGCGTCCTGCCGAGCCTCTGGGACGCCGAGACCGACCGCGCCACCCGCGCCGACTACATGACGCTCAAGAAGGGAGGCGTCGTGATCCTCGACGGCACGCTCCTGCTCGGCCGCTGGCTCCCGTTCGAGCTCACCGTCCACCTCACGCTGTCGAAGGTCCCGCTCCAGAGAAGGACGCCCGAAGACCAAGCGTGGACGCTGCCCGCGTACGAGCGCTACGCCGACGAGGTCGACCCGGAAGCCACCGCTGACGTCGTCGTTCGCTGGGACAACCCGGAGCGGCCGGCGATCATCGACCGCCCGGAGTGAGCAAGCCCTGCTCGAAGGCCGCGGCGACGGCGGCGGCACGGTCGTTCACCCCGAGCTTCGCGTAGATGTGCAGCAAGTGCGTCTTGACAGTCGCCTCGGAGATGAACAGCTTGCTCGCCGCGTCCCGGTTCGTCGAGCCGCGCGAGATCAATGTCAACACCTCGAGCTCCCGTTGCGACAACGGCTCTCGAGCGGGCGAACGTACCTGCCCCATCAGCCGCGTCGCCACCGAGGGCGACAGCACGGCCTCGCCCCGGGCGGCCGCTCGCACGGCCCGGAACAGCTCCTCCCGCGGCGCGTCCTTCAGCAGATAGCCGGTCGCCCCCGCCTCGATCGCCGGCAGCACGTCGCTGTCGGTGTCGTACGTCGTCAACACCAACACCCGTGAGGAAATCCCCCGCGCGGACAGCAGCCCGATAGCGCTCACGCCGTCCATCGTGGGCATCCGCAGGTCCATCAGCACGACGTCGGGCGTCAGTCGTTCGGCCAGCACGAGCGCCTCCGCACCGTCGCCCGCCTCCCCCACGACGTCGAACGACTCGTCGCCGGCGAACATGCCGCGCAACCCGTCGCGCACGACCGGATGGTCGTCGACGATCAGCAACGTGATCGGGCTCAAGACTCACCTCCAGGCAGGATCGCCGGCACGCTGGCGGAGATCGCCGTGCCCTCGCCCGGCGCCGACTCCACTGCCAGGGACCCGGTCAACCGCTGCACCCGCTGGCGCATCGAGTGCAGGCCGAAGCCGCCCGTCGCCGAGGGGTCGCGCCCCTCGACCCCGGCGAGGTCGAAGCCCGAGCCGTTGTCCCGAACATCCAACGTCACCACGTCTTCCATGTACGACAACGTCAAACCCGCGCGCGAGGCACCGGCGTGCTTCGCGACATTCGCCAACGCCTCTTGACCAACGCGCAGCAGCGTGACCTCGACCTCCGGGTGCAGCGGCCGCGGCGTCCCCGTCGTCACGACCTCGGCCGGGACGCCGTTCAGCGCCGACCACCGTTCGACGACCTCCGACAGGGCCTCCGGCAGACGGGCGGTCTCCAACGCCTCCGGGCGAACGGCATGCACCGTACGCCGCGCCTGCGCCTCGGCCAAGGCGTCCCGGGCCAGCCGGACAGCGTTGTCAAGGTGACGTTGCCCCTCGGCCGGACGCTGCGTGCCCTCCGCGGCCTGCACCTGCGTGATGATGCCGGTCAGGCTCTGCGCCAACGTGTCGTGGATCTCGCGCGCCATCCGTTGCCGCTCGTCGAGGATGCCCGCCTCGCGCGCCTGCGTGAGCAGCTGCGCGTGCAGTCCGGCGTTCTCCTCCATGGTCTCCTTGAGCTTGGCGTTCAACGCCTCCAGCTCGACGACCATCTCCTTGCGCTGCTGGCTCTGTCGCACGCTGATGTGGCCGATGAAGGAGAACGTGCAAGCCAGCATGGTCGTCACGGCGAGAACGACGAGATACATCGGCGCCTCTTGCCAGGTGCTCGGCGGTGCGCCGCCGTAGATCGCATTGCCGGAGATGAGACCGGTCACCGCGACGCCGACGAACCCCCATTTCCCCTTCAGGACCTGCAGCGCGTAGATGTAGCCGGCGAACGCGAAGAAGCCGAAGACCGAGGCCCGGTACTGCAGGACCGCGTAGAACACCACCAGGCCGAAGAAGAACAGCCCCCCGAACTCCGGCTTGATCCGGGTGGGATCGAACCCGACCCACGCGAACATCCAGACCCCGGCCGCGGCCGCGATCACCGACGTCCAGACCAGGGATCCTCGGACCGGTGTCTCGGAGGCTGTGATCCAGGCGATGCCCAGCGAAATGCCGAGCATGACGTAGGGAATGACGGCTGAGAGACGTTCCAGCCGCCGGTCCCAACTGTCGAGCTCGCTCTCGGCCATCATCCGACCCTACTCATTCCCACCGGAAGATCCGCGCCGCGATGACGCCCAGGGCCACTGTAAGTGCTGCCATCATTCCGAGCTGGCCCAAGTGCGGCGAGGCTCCGGCCCAGGCAGCGCCGACGGTGTCCGTCAGGGCGCCGAGCGGTGAGTACGCGCCGATCGTGGCCAGCCAGTCCGGCATGTTCGTACGCGGCAGCCAGGCTCCGGCGAGGAACAGCATCGGGAAGAACAGCACCGGCCCGATCGAGCCGGCGATCCGCCCGGTCGGCGACAGCGCGGCGACCACCATGCCGATCGCGAACAGCGAGGCCAGCCCGAGCACGACGGCCGCGACGAAGCCGAGCACGTTCTGGGGCAACGGCATGCCGATGACGAAGTGGGCGACCAGCGTGATCACGAGGACGGCGACCACCGCTGCCGCGAGCTGGACGACGAGCTGCGCGGCGAGCAACCGGCCCGGGTGCACGGGAGTCGTCGACAGCCTTCGCAGGATGCCCTTCTCCCGGTACGTGCCGAGGACGCTCGGAAGTCCGAAGAAGCCGAGCATGCCGACCGCGATCATCAACGACAGCGCGGGAAGGAACGTCGGTTGGTCGTGCTGTCCCGGGTTGGCCGGTGCCGGGGAGTCCTGGAAACCGAGGCCGAAGATCAGCATCAAACCGAGCGGCAGGATCAGCGTGAACGCGAGGGTGGCCGGCTCGCGGAGGAACAGCTTCGCCTCGACGCGAAGGAGGCTGGCGAACTCTTTCATGATCGTCCCTTAGGAGTTGATGGAGTGGCCGATGAGGGTGACGAACGCGTCGTCAAGGCTGGCTTGCTCCACGCGCAGGTCGTTGGCGATCACCTGCTGGCGCGCGAGGAGCGACGTGACGGCGGCGAGGACGTTGCCCGAACCCGTGACGACGATCGACTTGCCGGTACGGACGACGCTGGTGACCTCGGGCAGGTCCTCGAGCAGCCGCTCGTCGATCGGCGTCGAGGGGCGGAACCTGATCCGCTGCTCGGTGCTCACCCGCGAGACCAGGCCGGCGGGAGTGTCGAGGGCAACGACGCGGCCGGAGTCGATGACGGCGATCCGGTCGCAGAGTCGCTCGGCCTCTTCCATGAAGTGGGTGACGAGCAGGATCGTCACGCCGCGGTCGCGGATCTGCTCGATCAGCTCCCAGGTGTCGCGACGCGCCTGCGGGTCGAGGCCGGTGGTGAGCTCGTCGAGGACCGCGATCTCGGGGTTGCCGATCAGCGCGAGCGCGATCGACAGGCGCTGCTTCTGGCCGCCGGAGAGCTTGCCGTACGCGCTGTTCGCCTTGTCCGCAAGGCCAAGCTCGCCCAGCAGCTTGGTGCCGTCGGCGGGGTTGTCGTAGAAGGAGGCGTACAGCTCGATGGCCTCGCGGACCTTGAGCTTGTCCGGCAGCTCGCTCTCCTGCAGCTGGACGCCGACGCGCTGGCGGAGCTCAGTACGGCCCTCGTGCGGGTCGAGGCCGAGCACGCGGATCGTCCCGCCGTCGTGCTTGCGGAGACCCTCGACGCACTCGACCGTGGTGGTCTTGCCGGCACCGTTCGGGCCGAGGATGCCGAAGATCTCGCCCCGCTCGACCGTGAACGAGACGTCGTCGACCGCGACGGTGTCGCCGTAGCTCTTGTGAAGGTGCTCGACCTCGATGACCGGCATGGTCTGCTCTTTCCTCGATGGGATTCTTGCTCTCCATCGAGGATGGCTTTCGAGGCCGGTCGCGCGAATCGCCCAGCCGGCTGCACTCCGCTGTGGCTAGGGATGATCCTGGCTATCCACCGATCGGTGGATGGTCACACCCGGACGAGGCTGCCACCGCCCGGCTCGAGCTGGTCCGCGGCCTCCTCGTCGAACCAGCGGCCGCCGGTCGCGAGGTAGCGGAAGCGGTACGTGCCCGGGCCGAGGATGACCGAGATCGTCCGGGCGCCGTTGCGGCGGCGGACGAGCTCGTGCTTGCCGGGCCGCCAGTCGTTGAAGTCGCCGACGACGCTGACCGCACCGTCCGGCTGATGAGTGGGCAGGCTGAACGTGATGCGTTGCTTGCCGCCGAACAACCTGGTGCGCCTCAACATGTGACACTCCCTGACCGCGTCCCTTTGTACGTACCCAGCCTTTCGTACGGATATGCCCGATCCATGGGTCGACACGCGGAGCGTAATCATACGTTTACTAGGCGTTCACGCCCGCCGCCCGGAGCAGCTCGCCGAGCTTCACGTCATCGAACGGCGTGTTCTTCCGATTGTTCGCACTCATCGTGTCGAAGAAGTCGTCCATGAAGACGATCACGTCGCGATAGCGCACGACGGCTTCGACCAGCGGCTGCGGCATGAGGCCCACGAGGTCCTCGACTCCAACGATCAGGACGCGCGGTGACACCTCGTCGACGCCGAGCCGTCGTGCGACCGCTGCCTGCTTCGACTTCGACAGCGACGCGTACCACCCCCAGGGTGGCCAACCCACCGAGTAGACGACCTCGCCGAGGTCGTAGTGCGCATGCTCGTCGAGGAACGCGCGCTCACGCGCCGACAGGTCGAACCGGGCGTCCAGGGCCAGCCCGAAGTCGCAGAGGTAGACCCTCTCCCCATCGGTCATCGCGTTGTTGAAGTGGGCGTCGAAATGTCGGATGCCCTGCTCCCGCAGGAACGTGACGGTGTCGCAGAGCTGCCGCACCAGCCGCTCGGTGTCCTCAGGATGCTTGCTGAGCCAGTCCCACATCGTGTGCGGCAGCTGCTCTTGGAAGATCAGCGCGGCATGCGTGCCGTGGGCGCGTTCCTCCATGTAGCGCGCGATGTTCTTGCTGGAGTTCCAGCGGCGCACGTACTCGTCGACACCCATCGACCCGAACGGATCGGACAGGCGCGGCCGCGGCACGATGCGGAAGTGGTACATCAGCGGGAACGTCTCGATCGCGTCGGCGAGCACCCAGTTCGTCGTTGTCACGTGGGTGAGGATCTCCCGCCACGCGCCGAACCCGGCCGAGCCGACGCCGTACTGGTAGTACGTCGGCAGCCGGTAGTGGTTCCTCGTCGAGAACGCGCGGTCACGCTCGAGGTCGGTGACCGGGACGATCTTCACGAACACCGGAACGCCCTCGACCTCGATCCGATGCGTCGTCCCCCAACCCTCGCGGGCGGACCTTGCCGGCAGCAGGCGGCGCAGGGCGTTGTCGTCGAGATACGACAACGCCCTGCTCACCTTGGCATAACGTTCTCGCCGCGCCGCCGGGTCCAGGTGGCCTATAGCGCGTCCCAGTCGAGGACAGGTGCGGCGAGGTCGCGGATCGTGGCGAGCAGCCCTAGTCGAGCGGTGCGCAGCGCGGGGTCTTCGGCCATCACGAGCACCGCTTCGAAGAATGCGTTCACCGGTCCCACCAACGGGGTCGCGGCGTCGGCGAACTCTGCCAGCGTCGCCGACGTGCCGAGCGAATCCTTCACCTTGGCCACCGACTCCGACAGCGCGAGCTCCTCCGGCTCGGTGAGCACGCCCGGGTCGTACACCGGCGTCGTGTCGGCCGGAACGATCCGCCGCACCCGCTGCAGCGCGGCCACGAGCTCGGCGAACCCGGGGTCACCCGCCCGCCGGCCGAGCTCGGCGAGCGTCTCGTCCGCCGCCGCCGGCGATGCCGCGAGCGGCAGCACGGCAGTGACCGACTTGTGGTCGTTGCCGGTGTCGAGCAGCTGTTGCTCGTACCTGCCTACGGAGAACACCAGCGCATCGGCGAGCGCCTGCTCCGGCACCTCGACGCCCTGAGCCCGGACCGACTCCGCGGCTACGGAAAGCCCACGCTCCAAGGAGATCACAGCCAGGCCGGGGTTCGCGCGGAGGATGCTCACGACCCCGAGCGCCGCGCGGCGCAGCGCGAACGGGTCGGACGAACCCGTCGGCTGCGCGCCGACCGCGAACAGGCCGACGAGCAGGTCGAGCCGATCCGCCAACGCCAGCAGGGCGCCCGGCGTCGACGACGGCAGCTTGCCGCCAGTCGTACGGGGCAGCTCCATGTCGAACAGCGCCTGCGCCACCTCGGTGGTCTCGCCCGCACGCACGGCGTACTCGCGGGCCATCACCCCGGCCAGCGAGGTGAGCTCGACGACCATCTGCGACCCGAGGTCGAACTTCGCCAGCTCGCCAGCACGATGCAACGTCGCCGTCTCGTCGGCCGACAGCGAGACCAGCGAGCCCAATGCCCTTGCGTTGTTGGCGATGCGTTCGGCACGCGCGGCCATCGAGCCAAGCCGCTCCTCGAACGCGAGCTTCGCCAGACCCGCCTTGAGCTCGATCGGAGTGACCTGCAGGTCGGCCCGCCAGAAGAACGCGGCGTCCTCGTACCGAGCCCGCAGCACCGCCTCGTTCCCCGCCCGCACGACGTCGTGGTCGCACGGCCCGTCGGCGACGGCGACGAAGTGCGACAGCAGGTCACCGGAGGCGTTCCGCACCGGCAGGTAGCGCTGGTGCTTGCGCATCACGGTCGTGAGGATGTCGGCCGGCAGGTCGAGGTAGCGGGCCTCGAACGAGCCGAGGATGGCGTTGGGTTGCTCGACCAGGTTGGTGATCTCGTCCAGCAACGCCGCCTCGCCGACGAAGTCGATGGTGCCGTCGACGGTCGCCGCGAGGGTCCGTGCGGACTCGACGATCGTCGCCTGCCGCTCCGACGCGTCGGCCACGATGTCGTGCGACTTCAGCAGGTCGAGGTAGCCGTCGGCCTCCGCGACCGGGATCACCGGAGCCTCGGCGGTCCGGCGTACGCGGGTGGTCGTGTGCGACCCGAGCGCCGACACCGCGACCGGCACAGGCGTCGAGCCGAGCAGCGCGGTCAGCCAGCGGATCGGCCGGGTGAACGAGAGCTTCGGGTCGTTCCACCTCATGTTCTTCTCGGCGCGCAGCTCGGAGACGACGTCGCCAAGGACCTTGCTGAGCACCTCGACCGCGCCGCGTCCGGTGTCGGTACGGACGGCGGCGACGTACTCCACGTCCTGCTGCGTGATCCGGGTCAGCTGGTCGACCGCGACGCCCTGCCCGCGAGCGAATCCCTCGACTGCACGGGTCGGCTTGCCTTCGGCGTCGAACGCCGCGCTGGCCCGCGGACCGCGCACGGTCTGCTCGGCGTCGGGCTCGCCCGCCGAGACCTGCTCGACGAGCGCGACGATGCGCCGCGGCGTCCCGTACGTCTTGATCTCACCGTGCGCGAGGCGGGTGTCCGCGAGCTTCGCCGTCAGCGTCTCGAGAACGGCGTTCGTCGTCCGCGGCACCTCACCGGGCGGCAGTTCCTCGGTGCCGATCTCGAACAGCAGCGTCGCCGGCGACTCGATGCTGGCGAACTGGTTCGGCAGCTCGGCCGCCGCGTGCGGCTGGACGAGGCCAAGCGGGTGCCCGATCTCCTCGCGCCGCTCGCTCCACAGGTCGGAGACCTGGCGCGCGAGGCGCCGCATCTGGGCGAACGCGCGGGCCCGCTCCGTCGTGGAGATCGCGCCGCGCGAGTCGAGCACGTTGAACGTGTGCGAGCACTTCAGCACCAAGACGTGCGCGGGGACGGGCAGCCGCTCGTCGATGCAGCGCTGCGCCTCCTTCGCGTACCCGTCGTACAGCGAGCGGTTGATGTCGACGTCGGCGTCGTCCAGGTAGTACCGGCTCATCTCGTACTCGGACTGGCCGAACACCTCGCCGTAGGAGATGCCGGGCGCGTACGCGATGTCCTTGAAGTGGTCCACCTTCTGCAGCGCCATCAGGATGCGCTCGATGCCGTAGGTGATCTCGACCGAGATCGGGTCGAGGTTCGTCCCACCGGCCTGCTGGAAGTAGGTGAACTGGGTGATCTCCAGCCCGTCCAGCCAGACCTCCCAGCCGAGCCCCCACGCGCCGAGCGCCGGCGAGGCCCAGTTGTCCTCGACGAACCGGATGTCGTGCGCGTCGAGGTCGACGCCGAGCGCCTTGAGGCTCTCGAGGTAGACCTCCTGCGGGTTGCCCGGGTCGGGCTTGAGGATCACCTGGAACTGCGTGAACGTCTGCAGCCGGTTGGGGTTCTCGCCGTAGCGCGCGTCGTCGGGGCGGACACTCGGTTCCACGTAGGCGACGTGCCACGGCTCGGGACCGAGGACGCGCAGGATGGTCGCCGGGTTGTTCGTACCGGCTCCGACCTCGGTGTTGAACGGCTGCACGATCATGCAGCCTCGGTCGGTCCAGAACTTCGTCAGCGCAATCAGCGCATCCTGCATCGTCAGCACCACCCAACGATAGAGGTGGCGCTAGTCGCCGCGGACGGCGGGAATCACCTCTGCCGCGAAGAGCTCCGTCGCCCTGGTGGCCTGCTCGACCGACAGACCGGGCAGCCGGCCCCAGAACGCGAAGTGGTCGAACGGTGCTCGTTCCCGGATCGCCAGCAACCGCTGGGCCACCTCGGCGGGCGAGCCGACCAAGAAGTCGGCGCGCTCGAGATCATTCACGGTGATCGGCTTCTCCTCACCGCGCGCGATCCGCAGCTGGTCCTCCAGGTACGCGAGCGCCGGCCCCGCCTCGGCCCACGCCTCGTCCGCCGAGCCCGCGACGTGGGCGACGCTCGTCCAGACGAACGGGAACGTGTCGGCCCTCCGGCCCGCCTTCGCCAGCGCGGCGGCGTACGTGTCGTACCGCCCGTAAAGGTCCTCCTCCGCGGTGACGTAGGTGAGCATCCCGTCCGCCAGCCGGACGGCCCGCTCGACCGCGGCCGGAGCGACCGCACCGACGTAGATCGGCGCGTCCTGAGGTGGCTGCGGCGAGAACGGCCCGTCAGGCAAGGAGAAATGGCGCCCATCGTAGCCCGTACGTCCGTCCCGCCAGGCGCGGCGGATGATCTCGATGCCCTCCTCGAAGCGCTCGGTCCGGCCGGTCCGCTGCACGCCGAACAGCCCGAACTCGTGCGGCGAGTAGCCCTGCCCGAGGCCCAGCACCAGGCGGCCGCCGGAGAACGCGTGCACGACCGCGCCGTTCTCCGCGACCTGGAGCGGGTGGTGCAGCGGGAGCAGGACGACGTTCGTCCCGATCCGGATCCGGCTGGTGCGCGCGGCGATCGCGGCGGCCGAGACGAGCGGCGACGGGGCGAAGCCGTCCGCCCGGCCGTGGTGTTCCGACATCCAGACGGCGTCGAAGCCGGCCCGTTCCGCGGTGACGACGAGGTCGAGGCACTCGGCGTAGTAGTCGGCCGACGGGGTGGTCAGCGGGAGTCGTTGGGAGAAGTCGTGCATGACACCGAACGAGGGAGCGGTCATGGGTCCATGATCGTCGGCGGTGCCAAACTCTCACTTTCGGTAGTGCCGAGCGACGCCGCCGACCGCCTACGGTGGCTCACATGACCAGCACCACCACTGGCCACGGCCCGACGCCCCTGCGCGAACGAGCGCTCGCCCCCGACCTCGCGCGCGGCGTGATGCTCCTGTTCATCGCGCTGGCGAACGCGCACACGTTCCTGATCCGGGAAGCCGAGGTGACCGTACGCGGCTACCCGGTCGAGCACGGATCGCTCGCCGACTCGATCGTCGCGGGGATCCTCACGCTGTTCGTCGACGCCCGCTCCTACACGCTGTTCGCCGCCCTGTTCGGGTACGGCCTGGTGCAGCTCTACCGGCGCGAGGAGCGCGTCGGCTCGGACTGGCGCACCGCGCGCAAGCTGCTGCGCCGGCGCGGGTTCTGGATGATCCTGATCGGCCTCCTGCATGCGGTCCTGCTGTTCTACGGCGACATCATCGCCGCGTACGGGCTGGTCGCGGTCATCTTCGTCGCGGCAGTGCGCTGGAAGGATCGGACGATCTTCGCGGTGGCGTTGGTCTTTCTCGTGCTCGGCTCGGCGTTCTACGGACTCGCCGGCATCCCCCTGACGGACACGGCGACCTCGGCGCTAACGAGCGAGAGCCTGATCTCGGCGGCGCTCGGACGCCTGGAGACGTTCGGTCTGCTGGCGGTCATCGCGTGGGTGAGCACGGTCTGCGCGTTCCTGCTCGGCGTCTGGGCGGCGCGCCGTCGTGTCCTGGAGGAGCCGGAACGTCACCTCACGCTGCTGCGGCGGACCGCCGTGTTCGGCATCGGCGCCGCGACGCTCGGCGGCGTGCCGATGATGCTGATGACGACGGGGCTGGTCACCGCCGGCGCGAGCTCGGGCTACTGGGCGAGCGCGCTGCACGCGGCCACGGGGTACGCCGGCGGGCTCGGGTACGCCAGCGCGATCGCCCTGCTCGCGTTGCGGATCGGCTCCCGGCGCGGGCCCTTCACGCAGGCCGTCGTGGCGGTGGGGCAGCGGTCGATGACCTGCTACCTCACCCAGTCGGTGGTCTGGGCGGTGCTGTTCCCTGCGTCCACGTTGGGCCTGGGCGCCACGCTTGGCGTCGCCGTCACCGCGGTGATCTCGATCGCGACCTGGCTGCTGACCGTCGGGCTGGCCGAGCTGATGCGGCGGCGCGACCTGCGCGGTCCGTTCGAGGTGCTGCTCCGGCAGCTGACGTACGGCCGCTAGGGCCGCAGTCGTTCCAGCCCGTCCAGCAGGACCTTGACCCCGGACTCGAACCGCAGGCTCACCTTGTCCGAGCCCGCCCCCGCGATCAGCTGGTCCCGTACCGCCACCAGATGCGGGTAGGTGTCCTCGGGCAGGGCGTGGAAGAACTCGGCGTACTGCCGCTGCAGGTCTGGAACATCGACGTCCTCGCGCTCATAGATGTGCTGGAACGACCGCTCCAGCATCACCGTCCCGATCACCGTGTCCAGCAGCACGTTGTGGGCGTGCACCACGACGTCGTCGGGAAAGCCGCTCGTCCGCAGCACCCCGAGGATCCGGTCGGTGAACCGCAACGACCCCGGTCCCACGTTCGGCATCCCTGCCGCCAGATCGAACAGGTCGCCGAACTCCAGCATCACCTCCCGGATCCGCTGGCAGATCTCGTGGCAGTCCGCCCGCCAGTCGCCCGACGGCTCCGGGAGATCGACCGCGACCAGCACCTCGTCGAACGCGAGCGCCACCAGCTCGTCCTTGTTCTGGACGTGCCAGTAGATCGAGGCCGCGCCTGAACCGAGCTGCGCCGCGAGCTTGCGGATGGACAGGTTGCGCGCGCCGTCGCGGCGGACCAGCTCGAGCGTCGCCTGGACGATCTGCTCCCGGCTCAGCGAGACCTGCGACGCCTGACGTGGGCGTTCGCGGTCCCGCCACTGCTCCAGGAGCGTCGGGCGCTGTTGCTGCGGAGCCATGTGAGCTACCTCTCGCCGGCCGGCTCGGAAAACAGCCTTGCCGAACACTGTACGACCATCGTACGGTGTTCGAGTCACTGGAACACTGTTCGAGTCCTGGTGAGAAGGAGTCTCTCATGTCGGCCCCGGTTACCGAGTCAGCTGGACATCCGCGCCGCTGGTGGATCCTCGGCGCCCTCTGCCTGACCTTGTTCGTCGTCGTGATCGACAACACCGTCCTGTCGGTCGCGCTCCCCAGTCTGATGACCGGCCTCGGCGCCTCGACCAGCGACCTGCAGTGGATCGTCTCGGCGTACCCGCTGGTCTTCGCCGGCCTGCTGCTCACCAGCGGCGCGCTGTCCGACCGGTTCGGGCGGAAGCGTTGGCTGTTGATCGGCGTGGCGCTGTTCGGCGTGGGCTCGGCGGCCGCGGCGTACGCGGGCTCGGTCGAGCTGCTCGTCGCCGCGCGCGGGTTCATGGCGATCGGCGGCTCGATGATCATGCCGACGACGCTGTCGATCCTCATGCAGGTGTTCCCGCAGGCGGAGATGCCTCGCGCGATCGCGACGTGGAGCGCGATCGCCGCGCTCGGTGTCGCCGGCGGACCGGTGCTGGGCGGCTTCCTCATCGAGCACTTCTGGTGGGGTTCGGTGTTCCTGATCAACATTCCGATCGCGGTGGCGAGCCTGATCGCCTGCTCTCGGCTGCTGCCGGAGACGCGTGACCCGGTGAAGCGCCGCGCGGACGTCGGTGGCTCGTTGCTGTCGATCGTGATGATGTCGTCGTTGGTGTACGCGGTGATCGAGCTGCCCGAGAACGGGTGGACTGCGCCGACGCTGGTGCCCGCGGGGATCGCGGTGGCCGCGGCGGTGGCGTTCGCGTTCTGGGAGGCGCGACACCCGGAGCCGATGATCGACCTGTCGCTGTTGCGGGTCCGGCGCTTCGTCGGGTCGGTGACCGTGGGTCTGCTGATCATGTTCGGGATCGCCGGCAGCATCTTCGTTCTGACCCAGCACCTGCAGCTCAACCTCGGCTACACGCCGCTCGAGGCGGGTCTGGCGATCGTGCCGGAGGCGGTGCTGCTGATGGTCGGCTCGTCGATCTCGCCGCAGCTCATGCGGCGGCTCGGGATCCGCGCGACGATCGCGTTGGGGCTCGTGCTCTGCGCCGGCTCGCTGTTCGTCCTGGCCACGGCCGGGGTGGGCGACGGCTACCTGCCGGTCGGCATCGCGCTGGGGCTGCTCGGCCTGGGCGCGGGCATCGCGAGCCCGCCGGCCTCGCAGACGCTGATGTCGGCGATCCCGGTGGAGCGCGCGGGCATTGGCTCGGCGATGAACAGCACGGTCACCGAGGTCGGCAACGCGCTCGGCGTCGCGGTCCTGGGTTCGGTGCTCGCGGCGGTGTACGCCTCGGGTCTTCCGTCCGGCCTGCCGTCCGAGGCGACGAAGTCGCTCGGCGCGACGATGGGCGAGGCTCTCCGCCTCGGTGGCCAGGCGGGCGCGGAGCTGCTCGCCGCGGCCCGGGAGGCGTTCACGGGAGCGATGTCCGTCACCGTCACGATCGGCGCGATCTTCGTCCTCGCCAGCGCCGTGGTCGGCATGATCCTGCTGCCGAAGCGCCTGCCGGGCATGGAGGCTGCCCCGCCGGCAGCCGACGACCAGAAGGAGTCCGTCTCCGCCTGACCGTCCTCGTGCAGCTGTTGTACAACGCGTGTTTTAAAACACGTGTTGTACAACAGCTGTTTCACTTCATCGGCCTTGCGTAGTTGGCGAACGAGCGTAGCACGACGAAGCCGAGCCGTTCGTACAGGCCGAGCGCGCCGGTGGGGTTCTCCGCATCCACACCCAGCCCCACCCGCCGGTAGCCGGCCTCGGCTGCCGCCGTCAACACCTGCGCCAGCAGGGCACGCGCGACGCCGCGGCCGCGGTACGGGCGCTGCGTTCCCACCTGTCCGATCCACAGCTCGCGGACGCCGGTCGCCTCGGCCTCAGCGGCGTGCTCGTAGCTCAACACGTACCCAGCCACCTGGTCGCCATCGAGGGCGAGCCGGCACAACGGCGCCCGGAACGAGCGGGAGCCGCTCACCCACGTCCGCCAGTCCTCGGCGTCGCGCGGCCGCGAGCCCCAGTGATCGCGGAACGCCTCGTTGTGCGCGACCCGCGTCGCCTCGTCCCACCGAGCGTCGAACGCGCTGACCATCAGCCCGGCCGGCGGTTCGGCGATCGGGACGGGCTGCGTCAGATCGCGCTTCAGGTTGGAGAAGTACCGGGAGGGAGCGAACCCCGCATCGACGTAGAGAGCCGCCGCACCGGCGTTCTCACTGTTCGCCCCGGCCATGCAGGCACCGGGCACGTCCGGGTTGTGCTCGGCGTGCGCGGCGGTGGCCCGAGCGCAGCTCCACTCCAGCAGTCGGCGGCCCAAGCCGCGCCGCCGCCAGTCGGGGTCGATCCGGCCCTCCATCCAGACCCGGTCGACCTCGACGGCGCCGGGCCTCGTCGAGACTTTGGCGTACCCGACCATCCGTTCGCCGTCCCAAAGCCCCAGCGTGTCGAGCGCCGGATCGAGCTTCGAATCCGCCAGTTCCTCGAGCAGATCGTCCGCGTCGTAGTTCTCGCCCTCGTCGTCGACCCGCTCGACCGCCTGCAACAGCGCGACCCAGGCGTCGACGTCGCCCTTGTCGATCGCCCGGGCGACGATCCCGGTCGGCCAGGCAGCGGCCATCACATCTCCAGGGAGTAGTTCGCGGTCTTTCGCCTCGCCACGAAGCCGATCCGCTCGTACAGGCCGAGCGCGCCGGTGGCGTTCTCCGCGTCCACGCCCAGCGTGGCGACGGCATAGCCGTCGACGGCGGCCGCTGTGAGCACGCGGGAGACGAGGGCGTTCGCCAGCCCGCGGCCGCGGTGGGAGCGTCGGGTGCCCACGAAACCGACATGCAGCTCGCCTTCTCCGTGGTCGTACCCGAGGACGTACGCCACCACCTGGTCGCCGTCGAGGGCGAGCTGGGACATCGGGCCGCGGAACGTACGCGAGCCCGTCACCGACGCGCGCCAGTCCTGCTCCGTACGTTCGCGGCTCCCCCAGTGATCGCGGAACGCCTCGTTGTGCGCCATCCGCGTGGCCTCGTCGTACGCGGGATCGAACGTCACGACCCGCAGTCCCTCTGGCACCGGCGCCGGCGGAATCTCCAGCGACAGTTGGCGTTCCATGCCGAAGTAGCACCGCGCGAGCGCGAAGCCCGCACCGGTGAACAGGGCGGACGCGCTCTCGTTCGTCGCGTTGCACCGACCCTGGAACTTGCCCGGGACACCCGGGTGGCGCTCCGCGTGCGCTACCCGAGCCCGCGCACAGCCCCACTCCAGCAGCAACCGACCCAAGCCGCGGCGACGCCAAGACGGATGGATCCGGCCGTCGATCCACACCCGGTCGACGTCGACCACTCCCGGCCGAGACCACACCTTGGCGCACCCGACCATGCGCCCGCCGTCCCACAGGCCCAGCGTGTCGAGCGCCAAGTCGAGGTACGGCGTGTCCAACTCCTCGATCAGGTGGTCGGCGTCGAAGCTCGTCCCGTGGTGGTCGACGGCCTCGGCAGCAGCCAGCAGCACCGCCAAGGCGTCGACGTCGGACTTCGCGAGCGGCCGCGCGACGATCCCGGCCGGCCAGCGCATCGACTCAGGCCATCGGCTTGTTGTACGACACGAACTTCCGCCTGACGACGAAACCGAGCCGCTCGTACAGCCCGAGCGCACCGGTCGGGTTCTCCGCGTCGACGCCGAGCGACGCGCGCTCGTAGCCGTCGGCCTTGGCCGCGGCGAGCGCGCTGGCCAGCACCGTTCGGGCGAGGCCGCGGCCGCGATACTCGCGGAGCGTGCCCACCTGCCCGACGTACAGCTCGCGGATCCCGGTCGCCTCGGTGTCCG
The DNA here is from genome assembly GCF_016907715.1 of Tenggerimyces flavus. Lineage (NCBI taxonomy): Bacteria > Bacillati > Actinomycetota > Actinomycetes > Propionibacteriales > Nocardioidaceae > Tenggerimyces > Tenggerimyces flavus. The sequence continues at coordinate 203,179 of NZ_JAFBCM010000001.1, forward strand.
CGACGTACTCGTGCCCGAGCGCGTACGAAGCCACCACGTCACCGTCCAGCAGCAGCCACGACATCGGACCACGGAAGGCCCGCGCCTCGGTCACCCACCGCTTCCAGAACTCCGAGTCGCGCGGGTTCGAGCCCCAGTGGTCCAGGAACGCCGTGTTGTGCGCCACCCGCGTGGCCTCGTCCCACTTCGGATCGAACGCAACGAGTTGCAACCCGTCGGGCTCGGTCACCGCGGGGATCGGCTGGGCGAGATCGCACTCCATGCTGAAGAAGTACCGCGCCGGAGTCATCCCGAAGTCGGCCGCCAGCTCCGCGATCCCCGGCGTGTTGACGTTCCCGCCGATTTGGAGCACGCCCGGCACGTCCGGGTTGCGCGCGAGATGCAACACCTGGGCGCGCTCGGCGCCCCACGACACGAGCCGTCGGCCCAGTCCGCGGCGCCGCCAGGACGGATGGACGAAACCGCCGATCGACACCCGGTCCGTCTCGACAGCGCCGGGGTGACAGTTGACGATGGCCGAACCCACGATCTGGTCGCCGGACCACAGCGCGAGGGTGTCGGCCGCCAGGTCCAGGTCGGGATCGGCCAGCTCCTCGAGCAGGTCGTCGGCGTCGTAGTTCTCGCCGTTGTCCTCGGCCTCTTCGACCGCCGCGTACAGGACGGCCAACGCGTCCACGTCGCCCTTGTCGATCGGCCGCGCGACGACTCCCGCCGGCCAGCCCCCAGCTTCGCTCATCCGCACAAGGTACGGCCCGGGTGGAGCTGGAAGCACCCGATTTAGGGGTTGGCACTGTCGTACGGCCTGCCTATACTCCACGTGGAGTAATTCGTACGGACTATCCAGCGAGGAGCACCATGCCGACCCGCGCGCAGGTCACGCCGCTCGCGCTCGCCGTGCTCGAGCTGCTGCACGAGCGACCCCGGCATCCGTACGACATGCAACAAGTGATGCGCACCAGGCACACCGACCGGCTGGTCAAGCTCAAGGCCGGCTCGCTCTACCACACCGTCGAGCGGCTGGAGCGGCTCGGCTTGGTCGAGGTCAGCGAAACCGAACGGTCCGGCCGGCGCCCCGAACGCCGCGTCTACGCGATCACCCCGGACGGCCGCACGCTGTACCGCGAGTACGTCACCGACATGCTCGCGACCGTCGCCGAGGAGTACCCCGAGTACCCGCTCGCGATCTCCCTCGCCCACGCGTTCGAGGGCGAGACCGTACGCGCCGAGCTGCAACACCGCCGCGACGAGCTCCAGCAACAGATCACCGAACTCTCCGAAGCCAACGACCGCCTCGAGCGGATGGAACTGCCCCGCAGGTACTGGCTCGACATCGACTACCTCAGAACCATGAAGCGGGCCGAGCTCGCCTGGACCGACCGGCTCATCGGCGAGCTCGCGTCCCAGCGCATCGACTGGCCCGCACCGGGCACGAAGGAATCTCAATGATCGACACCCCCCGCCCGTGGGCAGCGTTAGGAGCGCTGTGCATCGGCTTCTTCATGATCATGGTGGACACGACGATCGTGAACGTCGCGATCCCCGCCATGTTGACCGGACTCAATGCGACCCTCACCGACATCATCTGGGTCAACAGCGTGTACCTCTTGACGTTCGCGGTCCCGCTGCTGCTCACTGGCCGGCTCGGTGACCGGTTCGGGCCGAAGCGGATGTTCGTCGCCGGACTGGTGATCTTCACCGCGGCGTCGGCGCTGTGCGGTCTCGCCGACTCGGCCGCGTTCCTGATCGGCGCCCGCGCCGTGCAGGGCCTGGGCGCGGCGATGATGACGCCGCAGACGATGGCGTTCATCACCCGGCTGTTCCCGCCGAGCAAGCGCGGCGCGCCGATGGGCCTGTGGGGCGGCGTCGCCGGCATCGCGGCGATCGTCGGCCCGCTGCTCGGCGGCGTGCTCGTCGAGACGCTCGGCTGGGAGTGGATCTTCTGGGTGAACGTGCCGATCGGCGTCATCGGCCTCGTGCTCGCGGTCTGGCTGGTGCCGGACTGGCGGCCTGGGCACAGCCACAGCTTCGATCCTCTCGGCATTTTCCTCAGTGGGGCTGGGCTGTTCGCGATCGTGTTCGGCCTGCAGGAGGGGCAGCGGTACGAGTGGGGTGCGATCGGGCCGATCTCGATCCCCGTACTGATCGGCCTCGGCGTCGTCCTGCTCGGGCTGTTCGTCTGGTGGCAGTTCCGGAACAAGAACGAGCCGCTGCTGCCGATGAAGCTGTTCGACAACTGGAACTTCTCGATGGGCACGCTCGGCACGATGGCGATCGGGTTCGCGATCACCGGCATGTTCCTGCCGTTGGTGATCTACATCCAGTCGGTGCTGGGCTTCTCAGCTTTGGAGTCGGGCTTGCTGACCGCGCCGATGTCGTTGGTGTCGGGCGTGGTGGCTCCGTTCGCCGGGCGGCTGTCGGACCGGGTGAACGCGAAGTGGGTCGTGGCGTTCGGCTTCCTCGCCCTGGCGGCGGGGACGGCGATCATCGCGGCGCAGGCGCAGCCGACGACGAACGCGTGGACGTTGGTGCCGGCGCTTCTCGTGTGTGGGTTGGGGATCGGGCTGGTGTTCTCGCCGCTGACGAACCTGACGACGCACAGCCTGGACCCGCGGTTGATCGGTGCGGGGTCGGGTGTCTACAACACTTCCCGCCAGGTCGGCGGCGTGATCGGTGCCGCCGCCGTGGGTGTGATGCTGCAGGCGCGGCTGTCGGTGGAGCTGCCCTTGCAGGCACGTTCGGTGGCGGGTCAACTGCCGCCGGAGTTCCGTCAACCGTTCGTCGACGGCTTCGAGCAGGCGGCCAAGGGGTCGGCGGAGTTCAGCAGCGGAACGTCGTTCCCGGTGCCCGCCGGCGTACCAGCGGAGGTGGCGGATCGCCTGCAGTCGTTGGGGCACGAGGTGTTCACCCACGCGTTCACCGGCGCCGCCAAGGCCAGCCTGCTGCTCCCGATCGCGGCCATGCTCCTCGGCATCGTCGCCATGATCGCCGCCCGCCGCGCCACCACCCCGCCGCCACCCGGCGACACCCCGCGGGAACCCGCCAGCGCCACCTCGCACCCCTGACCGCAGACTGGGTCGGGGGCACCCTCGTCCGGACCGCTTCGATAGAGGGACGCCCTCATTCGAAACGTGGCGGGGTGGCCGTTGCAGTGGTGGGACCTGGTGCTGGCGACGTCTGATTGGGTCGGGGGCACCCTTGTCCGAACCTATGGGACCAGGGTGCCCCCGACCCAAATCGCGCGAGCCGTCAGCGGTCAGCGGACGGCGCCCGAGGCCAAACCGTGGACGATCAGGCGCTGGAAGATCAGCACGAGGATCAGCGGCGGGATGACGGCGACCACTCCCGCCGCGGCCATCGAGGTGAACGACACGTTGAGGTCCGTCGCGAAGTTCGCCGCGATCACCGGGATCGTCTGCGCGTTCGCCGTGCTGGTCAGGTACAAAGCAAACATGAACTCGTTCCACGCCGTCATGAACGAGAAGATCGCCGCCGCCACCAGCCCCGGCGCCGCGATCGGCAGGAAGACCGACCGCATCATCCGCCACCACGAGCACCCGTCCACCCGCGCCGCGTCCTCGATCTCCGACGGGATCGTCCGGAAGTAGTCCTTCAGGATCCAGATCGTGAACGGCAGCGCGAAGGTCGTGTACGACAACACCAACGCGCCGTAGGTGTCCAGCAGGTTCAGCGAACGCATCACCAGATAGAACGGGATGATGATCGCCACGCCCGGCACCATCCGCGTCGCCAGATACACCATCAACAGCACCTGGCTCCCCCGGAACTTCATCCGGGCGAACGCATAGGCAGCCGAGATTCCCAAAGCCAGGTTGAGCACAGCGGTCATCGACGCCACAACGGCCGAGTTCAGGAGCGCGTAAGGGATCGCCTCGGCCGCCCGCGACCCCAACAGAGCCCCAGCCCCGGAAGGGTCGATGAACGCCAGGTAGTTGTCCAGCGTCGGGTTGGTCGGGATCCAGTCCGGCGGCGTCGACAGCGCGTCCGCCTCGGTCATGAAGCTCGTCGCGATGATCCAGTAGAACGGCAGGATGATCCACAGCGCGAAGAACGCGGCGAGTACGTAGACGACGATCTTCCGCCACGGCAGACCTCGGCGCCTCATACGTCGACCTTCCCCCGCCGGTACAGGAACGAGATGTAGATCACCGAGATCAGCAGCGTCACCAGCGTGATGATGTACGCGTACGCGTTGCCCCGCCCGAAGTCGGTGAACGCGAACGCCGTTCGCGCTGTCTGCAAGGCGATCACGTTCGTCGCGTCACCCGGACCGCCACCGGTCAGTACGTACACGACGTCGAACGCGCGGAACGACGTCATCGTCATCAGGATCAGCACCACCAGCAGCGGATGCAGCATCCACGGCAACGTCACGTGCTGGAACCGCTGCACGATGTTCGCCCGATCGACCCGGGCCGCGTCGTAGAGCTCGTTCGGGATCGTCGACAGCCCCGCCAGCAGGATGATCACCGCGAGCGGCAGGATATTCCAGACCTCCGCGACACAGGCGATGAAGAACGCGGCGACCGGAGACGTCAACCAGGCTTGATAACTGTCGATGAACCCGAGGCTCGCCAGCGCCCCGTTCAACGCTCCGACCTTCGCGTCGAAGATCCACCGCCACATCAGCCCGTTCACCACCCCGGGCATCGCCCACGGCAACAGAATCAGCGAGCGCAGGAAGCCGCGCCCGAAGAACGACTCGTTCAGCACGAGCGCCGCCGTCATCGCCATCACTATCGTCATCGACACCACGACGAGCGCGAACGCCGCAGACACGGTGATCGAGTTGCGGAACGCCGCGTCGCCGAACAGCTCGATGTAGTTGGACAGCCCGAGGAATCGCCGCAGCCCGGGCTGTTTGAGGTTGTAGCGCTGCAGGCTCAGCCAGAAGGAGTACCCGATCGGAAACGCGATCAGCGACAGGATGACGACGAGCGCCGGAACGTTCATCAGGTACGCCATCGGGCCCTCGCCGAGCCGCCCGTACATCCCGCTGCCGGACTTCCGCCGGGCGGACACAGGCCGTTGCGAGGTCGCCGTGCTCATGCCGCGAGGCCAGTCAGGAGTACTGCTTCTTCAAGGCAGCAGCGGTGTCGGCCATCTTCTGCACCGCCGCGACGGGATCGGACTGTCCGGTGAGGACCTGCTGGATGACCTTCTGCGTCTCGATCTCGTACTCGGTGTACCAGGGCTCCGCGATCACGCGCCGCGGCTTGGCCACCTCGGCGAGGTGCGCGTACACCGCGGGATCGGCCCACTTCGTCAGCTGTTCCTTGATCTTGGCGTCGTTCGCCAGATCCTTGAACGCGAATCCCAAGCCCTGTTGCTCGAACCAGAACCGAGCCGTGTACGGATCGTCGTTCTCGTCGAAGCCGCCGAGGTAGTAGATGAGCTTGTACGCGTCGTCCTTCTTCTCGGTGTTCTTGGACAGGCAGTACATTCGCGTGTTGCTGACCGTGCCCTCGGTCGCGCCGTCGATGCTCGGCGGCAGCGCCATCTTGACCTTGCCGGCGACCTTGGACGCCTTGGGGTCGTTGTACTTCCGCGACCCGTACCGCGCGGCGAGGATGTACGCGTACTTGCCCGCCATGAACGCGTTGTCGAGCGGGATCGGCAACAGCGTCGTCGAAGCGGGGTCGATCACCTTCGACTTCGTCGCCGCCTGCTGCATCCAGGCGTACACGTCCTTCGAGACCGGGTCGGTCGTCGCCATGGTCGGGGCCATCTTGTCGTCGAACAGCGTGCCGCCGCTCGCGAACACCAGCCCCCACCACCACGCCCACCAGGTGTCGGACAACTGGGCGGACAGCCCGATCGGGTGTTCGAGAATCCCCTTGTCCTGCAGGGTTTTCGCCTGCGCCTCCCACTCCTCGAGACTCTTCGGCGGCTCCTTGATGCCGGCCTTGGCGAGGAGTTCGACGTTGTACGTCAGCGCCATCGAGTCGGTGTAGTACGGCAGCCCGTACCTCTTGCCGTCGTACGTCATCGTCTCCGCGTTGCCCGGATAGATCGCGTCGTAGACCTTGTCCAGGTCGGGCATGTCGTCGATCGGCTGCAGGTACTCCGCGCCGATCCAGGCCGCGAGCGAGTCGTCGTACACGTACAGCGCGTCGGGCTCGGTGCCGCCGGTGAACTGGGCGGTGACCTTCTGGACGTACTGCGCGCTGGTGATCGGCGTGTAGTCGACCTTGATGCCGGCCTTGTCGACGAAGCGATCGACGTTCTGCTGCACGAGCTGCGACTCGAAGTCCCAACCCTGGAACTTGACCGCGCCGGTGTCGCCGGAACCGGAACGTCCGGCGCCACTGCCGCAGCCGGCGAGAACGCTCGGGACGGCCGCCAACGCTCCGAGTTGAAGCAGCCTGCGTCGATTCAGATGTGGACTCATCGCTACCCCTTCGAGTTGGGGTCCCCGCACGAAGTCCGTGCGCCCTCCCGTGGCACTTGCACTGCGCGTCGCGTCACCTTCGCACGCGCGTCCGATGATCGTCAACGGCGTGCATTGGCAGTCGATCACCAGCGTGTTACCAGTAGCGTCTCGTCGAACCGCGAGTGACCTCAATCGGCCAGGTAGACAACCGGGAAGTCTCGCGAGCTCGCCGACGTTGCATGGTCATGAGTCGTGATCCGAACCACCGCATCGAGATCCGCCCGGCGACCCAGCGGGTGACCGTCTCGCTCGACGGGACCGTCCTCTCCGACAGCAAGCAAGCACGCGCCCTGTACGAGACGGGGCTGCCCGTGCGCTGGTATCTCCCGCGCGAGGACGTGCGTATGGACCTGCTGACGCCGACCGACACCTCGACGGTCTGTCCCTACAAGGGCGAGGCACGTTATTGGTCGGCACGAGTCGGCGATCGTGAGGTGACGGACGTGGTCTGGTCGTACGAACGAGACCGCGGCCTGGTCCCCGAAGCGGAGGACGTCGAGGGCTATTTGTCCTTCTATGACAGCAAAGTCGACGTGGTCGTGAGCGATGCTTCCTAGGCTCGACCGCTGAGGACGGGCAACGCGCGGGCGGCCAGGTTGCGGACGGCGATCCCCAACTGAGTCTTGGGCACCAGCATCGCCGCGGAACGTCCGACCGCGCGTTGTCTCGGCTCGATCCGCTTCCGGTGCTCGGCTTCGTAGCGCCGGAACGCGTTGGCGTGATCGGTTTCGGCGAGCTGGTGGGCCAGGTCGTACGCCGCGATGATCGCGTTGGTCGAGCCGTCGCCGAACAAGGAGACGCACGAGGCCGCGTCGCCGAGCAAAACGATTCGCCCCCGTGACCATGCGGGCATGCGCACCATGCTGACGCCGTCGAAGTAGACGTCGTCGGCGTCGCGCAGGACCCCGAGCAGCTCGGGGACGCGCCACCCGGCACCTTCGTACGCCGCCGTCACGATCCGCTTGTGCTGTTGGGGATCGCGGTAGTCCAGGTCGTCGACCGTCTCGTGCCGGAAGATGAACGCCGCGCCGGCGTTGTCGCGGGACGGATGGATCGCGACCAGCCTGCCGGGGGTGTTGAACAGCTGGACGACCTCGGGCTCGTCGGCGGGACGGTCGAACGAGACCGTCGCGATGTACATCCCGAGGTGTTGGACGTAGTCGCGCTCCGGCCCGAACGCCAGCCGCCGTACGTTCGAATGCAGCCCGTCCGCGCCGATGACCAGGTCGAACCTGCGCGGCGCCGCGTGCTCGAACGTGACCTCGACGCCGTTCGCGTCCTGCTCGAGCTCGGTGATCGAGTCGTGGAACATCCACTCGGCGTCGCCCTTCGCGACGTCGTAGAGGATCGCGGCCAGGTCGGTGCGCGGGATCTCGATCTCCGTTCCCGTACCGCCGGCGCCCGCCATCGGGATCCGGACGACCTCGCGTCCGGACGCGTCGATCAGGCTCATCGCGCTCGCAGTGGTGGCCGCCGCGCGCAACGCGGGCACGGCGCCCATCCGCTCGACGATCGACATCGCCTGGCCACGGATGTCGACGGGGTTGCCGCTGGAGCGCAGTCCTTCGGCGCGCTCGACGACCGTCGGCTCGAAGCCGTTCCGGGCGAGCCAGTAGGCGAGCGTCGGGCCGGCGACGCCGGCGCCGGAGATCAGCACGGTGGTCATGCCGACGACCATACGCGCACTCAGTGCAATTCTGCAATGAGTGCTGTTTTGCGTTCGATGCAGTAAGGTCTGCGCCTGTGAGTCTTCGCGAACGCAAGCGCGCCCGGACGCGAGAGGCCCTCGTCTCGGCCGCGGCGGAGTTGTTCGAACGGGATGGCTACGAGTCGACGACGATCGCCGACCTCGCGGCGGCCGCGGAGATCGGGACCCGGACGTTCTTCAGCTATTTCGCGAGCAAGGAGGAGCTGCTCTTCCCGGAGAGCGACGGGCGGATCCAGGCGGCGATCGACGCGATCGCCACGCGGCAGCCGGACGAGCGCCCCGCCAGCGTCCTGCTCCGCGCGCTGACGACGGTCGGCGACGAGAGCGACGACATGACCGGCGGCCTCGCGGCGCTGCGAGTGCGGCTGATCCGTACCGTCCCGTCGGTGCGCGGCCATGCGCTGCGGATGCAGCTCGACGCGCAACGGGAGATCGCCCGCCACCTCGCCGCGGCGTACCCGGACGAGCTCGACGAGGTCCGCGCGGCCGCCCTGACCGGCGCCTTCATCGGCGCGATCAGCGCGGCACTGCAGGTGCTGCTGGAGGACGCCGAGACGCCAGCCGACCCGGCGACCGTCCGTACGGCGATGCGCCAAGCCACCGACATCGCCCTGGCCCCATGGCTCAGCTCATGACGCCGGCGAGCACCGCTTTGACAGCTTGGTGGACGGTAACACGGTCGGGCTGAGGTGCGGCACGATCGGCCGAGAGAGGGCAAATGATCATGTTTACATGATCATTTGCCGCTCTACGTGGGATGCGCCCCGCGTAGAGCACCCACTCGCCAGGTCAAGCGGCATCAGTGCCCATCCACCAGCACCCCCGACCCATGCAACAGGTCCTAGGCGGTCGCCACCGCCATGAAGTCCTCGGCGACGACCTCAGCGATCTGCGCGGTGTTCAACGCCGCACCCTTCCGGAGGTTGTCGCCGCAGACGAACAGGTCCAACGCCTGCGGGTCGTCCAGCGCGATGCGGAGCCGGCCGACCCAGGTCGGATCGGTCCCGACCACGTCCGCCGGCGTCGGGAACTCCTGGTGCGAGGGGTCGTCGAACAACAGCACCCCGGACGAGTCCCGCAGCAGCTCGTACACCTTCGGCAGCTCGATCGGCCGCTTGAACCGCGCGTGCACCGCCAACGAGTGCCCGGTCACGACCGGCACGCGCACGCAGGTCGCCGACACCGGCAGGTCCGGCAGCCCGAGGATCTTGCGCGACTCGTTCCGGACCTTCAGCTCCTCCGAGGTCCACCCGTCCGCGCCCGCCGAGCCGACCCACGGCACGACGTTCATCGCGAGCGGCGCGGCGAACGGGCCGAGGTCGTCGTCGACGATCCGGCGTACGTCACCCGCCCGCGTGCCGAGCTCGCGATGCCCGGCCACCTTGGCGATCTGGTCGTACAGCGTGTCGATCCCGGCCTGCCCGGCGCCCGACGCGGCCTGGTACGACGCGACGACGAGCGACTCGAGCACGTACGCGCGATGCAGCGCACCGATCGCGACGATCATGGAAAGCGTTGTGCAGTTGGGGTTTGCGATGATCCCCTTCGGCCGCTTGCGGGCGACCGACGCGTTCACCTCGGGCACGACGAGCGGTACGTCCGGGTCCATCCGGAACGCGCCGGAGTTGTCGACCACCACGGCACCCGCCGCGACCGCCACCTCGGCCCACTCCGCCGACACCTCGTCGGGAACGTCGAACATCGCGACGTCCACGCCGTCGAAGACCTCGGCGGTCAACGGCAGCACGGTCGTCTCCTGACCGCGTACGACCAGGCGTCGACCAGCAGAACGGTGCGACGCGATCAGCCGGATCTCGCCCCACACGTCGCGGCGGGTCGAGAGCAGCTCGAGCATCACCGTTCCGACCGCTCCGGTGGCTCCGACGACCGCGAGTGTCGGCTTGGCTCCCTCCGGCGCCTTCCCCCGTGCCCCCGTCACCGTCCGGTCCCGCCGTAGACGACGGCCTCGACCTCGTCGGCGTCGAGCTCGAACGCGTGGTGGGCGGCAGCGACCGCGTTGTCGACATCGTCCTCGTCGACCACGACCGACACCCGGATCTCCGACGTGGAGATCATCTCGATGTTGACGCCAGCCTCCGCGACAGCGGCGAAGAAGCGCGCGGCGACGCCGGGGTTCGTCCGCATGCCGGCGCCAATCAGCGACACCTTGCCGATGCGGTCGTCGTACAGCAGCTGCTCGAACCCGACCTCTTCCTTGATCTTCGCAAGCGCGTTCATCGCGGTCTGGCCGTCCTCGCGCGGCAGGCTGAACGAGATGTCCGTCCGTCCGGTCGCCACCCCGGAGACGTTCTGCACGATCATGTCGAGGTTGATCTCGGCGGTCGCGAGCGTGGAGAAGATCCGCGCTGCCTCACCGACCTTGTCGGGCACTGCCACGACAGTGATCTTGGCCTCGCTCCGGTCGTGTGCGACCCCGGAGATGATCGCCTGTTCCATCTCGACCCCTTCCGCTGCTTCGGCGTCGACGAGGCCCTTCTCGACCGCCGCCTGGTAGGTGTCAGCATCGGCGACCCACGTTCCGGGCTGATTGCTGAACGACGAACGTACGTGAATAGGTACCCCGTATCGGCGTGCGTACTCGACGCAACGCAGGTGCAGCACCTTCGAACCGCAGGCCGCCATCTCCAGCATCTCTGCGTAGCTGATGCGAGGCATCCGGCGCGCGGTCGGGACGACGCGCGGGTCGGCGGTGAACACGCCGTCGACGTCGGTGTAGATCTCGCACACGTCCGCGTCCAACGCGGCGGCGAGCGCGACGGCGGTGGTGTCCGACGCGCCGCGGCCGAGCGTGGTGATCTCCTTGGTGTCCTGCGAGACGCCCTGGAAGCCGGCGACGATCGCGATCGCGCCCTCGTCGAGCGCTTTGCGGATCCGGCCCGGCGTGATGTCGATGATCTTCGCCTTGCCGTGCACCGAAGTCGTGAGGACGCCGGCCTGGCTGCCGGTGTACGACTTGGCCGTCTGGCCGAGGTTCGCGATCGCCATGGCGAGCAGGGCCATCGAGATCCGTTCGCCCGCGGTGAGCAACATGTCGAGCTCACGGGGCGGCGGGAGCGGGCTCACCTGCTGGGCAAGATCGCGGAGGTCGTCGGTGGTGTCACCCATCGCCGAGACGACCACCACGACTTCATGGCCGGCCTTCTTCGTGGCGACGATGCGTTGGGCGACTCGCTTGATGCACTGCGCGTCGGCCACCGACGAGCCGCCGTACTTCTGCACGACGAGGCTCACTTGAGAAACTCCTGCTGACGAGAACGTCTGTGTGCGTACGGTCACTGAACCGTCACTCGGCGGCACCGTTGCCGCCGTTCGAGTCTAACTGCGCACGTCAACGTCCGTTGCGGCGTCCCGCATGCCGAGAACGTCCCAGCCCGCTGGGAGCTTCTCGCGCGGCTCCCACTCGGCCGGCGGAGTCCAGGTCGCCCAGCGGGGATCCCACCAGATCCCCTTCGCGACGAGCCTGTCGGCCAGCGTGCGACCACGTTCGACCATCGCCACCGCGAACTCCTCGGTGAATCGGCCGTGCCGCACGCACTCCGCGATCGCGTCGACGTCCTTGAGTTCGACCTTCCCGTCGGGCCTCGCGACCACGTCGACCTCGTGGTCGAGCGTGTCGAAGCCCAGGTCGGTGCGGACGAACGGCGCCTGCAGGTTGACGTACCAGCTGTCGAACGCGCGATCCGGTCCGCTCCAGAACACCCAGACGGAGTAGTCCTCGTGGGGCCAGAGGAGCTGCAGGCAGCCGTGTCCGTGCCAGCGGGGCTTGTCGTGCCAGGGATGCAGTCCGTCGGCCGTCGGCCAGTCCCCCGCCGCATAGCCCATCGGCGCTCCGGTGGGGGTGAACACGGCAAGCAGATCCGGCTCGTCGCGTACGACGACGACGTCCATGGCCGCCCAGACCCCGCCGTTCCACACCTCACGCCGAACGACGTGCTCCCCTGCCTGCCAACCCATGGCGGGCGAACCTACCGCAGCGGTGTCCTTACCGCCCGAGTAGCGTTCCGCTGGTGGGACTGATCCGGCACCTCTGGAACCGGTTCGAACATCTGGTGAAGGAGTTCGCCAAGTTCGGCACCGTGGGAAGTGTCGCGTTCGTCATCGACGTCGGCATCTCGAACCTGCTGTTCCTCGGGTTCGACTTCGGCCCGCTCACCTCGAAGACGATCTCGGTCGCGATCGCCGCGACAGTGGCGTTCCTCGGCAACAGGTTCTGGACGTTCCGGCACCGGGCCAGCCAGGGCCTCGCCAAGGAGTACTTCATGTACTTCGTGCTGAACGCCGTCGGCCTGCTCATCGCGCTGCTCGTCGTCGGCTTCACGACCTACATCCTCAAGCTGACCGGGCCAATCGCGTACAACATCTCGGCGAACGTGATCGGCCTCGGGCTCGGCACGGCGTTCCGGTTCTGGTCGTACAAGAAGTGGGTCTTCCTGCCGCCGGACCTGCCGCCCGTCGACCCGCACACGGGGCTTCCGGAGCGGCCGAAATCCTCATAGGCTGCGCGGGAAATCGAATTCTCCCGCCGCCGGAGGTGCCGCATGGTCCACGTCGTCCTGCTGAGCGGGTTCCTGGGCGCGGGCAAGACCACGACGATGCTGGCGGCAGGTCGGGCTTTCACCGCGCAGGGCAAGAACGTCGCGGTGATCACGAACGACCAGGCCGCGGACCTCGTCGACACCACGCTGGCGAAGAACGAGCTGGACGACGTCGCCGAGATCTCCGGCGGCTGCTTCTGCTGCCGGTTCGAGAATCTCGAAGCCATGATCAAGCAGCTGATCGACGAACGCGGCGCCGAGGTGATCATCGCGGAGGCGGTCGGCAGCTGCACGGACCTGCAGGCGACGGTCGTACGTCCGCTCCGCAAGCTCTACGGCGACGTCCTCACGGTCGCGCCGGTCACGACGATCGTCGACCCATCCCGGCTGCGCGCGATGATCGGCGACGAGTCCGATCTCGGCTACCTGTTCGCGAAACAGCTCGCCGAGGGTGACGTGATCGCGCTGAACAAGTCGGACGTGCACGGCTCCTCCTTGCGCGCGATCGGCAAGGAGCTCGGCGCCGCGTTCCCGCACGCGCGGGTACTGTCGTACTCCGCTGCGACCACGGAAGGCCTCGACGCCTTGATGGCAGCGTGGGACGAGCCGGCGACCGCGGACATCGATCTCGAGGTGGACTACGACCGGTACGCGGCCGCGGAGGCGGCGCTTGCGTGGCTCAATCACACGGTCGAGCTGGGCGCCTCCGACGCGCCGTTCTCACCAGCGTCGTGGGCGGAACGAGCGCTGGCCGAGGTCTCCGCGGACTGTGCCCGCTCCGGCTATCTGGTCGGCCACGCGAAGGTGTCGGTCGAGTCGCCGGCCGGCCTCGTCAAGCTGAGCTTGACGGAGGCGGGCAAACCGGTACAGACCGACCGCACCGCTCCGGGCACCGTGCTGATCGCGACCGCGACGCTCAACCTGCGGGTGAACTGCGAGCCCGCGGCCCTCGACGAGCTGGTCCGCCGCGCTGCCGAGGCCGCCGGCCACGAGGTCGGGGCGGTCGCCCGTTCGACCAACGGCGCCTCGTTCCAGCCCTCGTACCCGCGGCCGACGCACCGGATCCCGGCGGGCGCGTCGTTTCCCAGGGAATCTCCAGGTCATTCACACCGTCTCCTGACGTAGGCGAGCCACGCTCCTCCGCATGGCAAGGTGGGGGCGCAGACGCGTCGTGCTCAATGTCGGTTTGGTGCTGCTCCTCGTCGCGGGCGGGGTCGGGATCTGGTTCTTCGTGCTTCGCGCGGACGAACCGGCGACCGCGGCCGCGCCGCGGACGACTGCCGTCCAACAGGGAACGGTCACCAAGACCGTGTCGGCGGCCGGCAACCTCGAGCCCGCGAAGCAGACCGCGATCAACTTCGCGACCAGCGGGACGATCAGCGCGGTCAACATCCAAGTGGGCCAGAAGGTCGCCGAAGGCGCGGTCCTCGGGCGGTTGAAGTCGGCGGACGCCGAGCAGGCGCTCGACCTGGCGTCCGCGGAGCTGGATTCCGCCGAAGCCGGCCGGACCGAGGCGTACGCCAACAAGGAGGCCTGGGAGGACGCCGAGGAGGAAGCTGAGACGGCGACACCCGCGCCGGCTGAGCAGTCGGGCGGACAGACCCAGTCCGAGGAGTCGCTCGACGCCGCGATCGCGCAGGCGGAGGCGCAGGTCGAGAGCGCGAAGCAGCAGGTCGAGCAGGCGCAAGCGGCGGTTGACAACTGCACGTTGATCGCTCCGGTGACCGGAACGGTCGTGACGCTGAACGGCGTGCCGGGCCAGAACGTCAACGGTGGCAGCGGATCCAGCGGGTCGAGTGGTGCCGCCGCGTCGAGCGAGACCACCACGGCGAACACCAGCGATTTCGTCGTGATCGCCAACCTCGCCGCGTTCAACGTCCGCGCCTCCTACACCGAGGCGGACATCGTCGACGTCAAGGTCGGGCAGGCCGCGACGATCGTTCCCAACGCCTCGCCCGACACCGAGCTGACCGCGAAGGTCACTCAGATCGACCCGACCTCGACCGTGATCAACAACGTCGTGACGTACGGCGTGACGCTGCAGGTCACCAGCAAGAACGTCGCCCTCCGAGCCGGGCAGACCGTCAGCGCCCGGGTGACCGTGGCCGAGGCGAAGGATGCGCTGTACCTGCCGTCCACGTCCGTCCAGGGGACCGGCGACCAGACCCGTGTGACCGTAGTGCGTGGCGGCGTCCAGACACCGACGACCGTGCAGGTCGGATTGCGTGGCGACCAGACCACGCAGATCCTGTCCGGTCTCGAGCTCGGCGACCAGGTGGTGATGGTGGGCGCCACCGGCACGGGAACTGGTACGGGAACTGGCACCCGCCCTGGTGGCGGGGCTGGCTTCCCCGGCGGAGGCGGCGCCGGCGGGTTCCCCGCCGGTGGTGGCGGCGGGGGCGGCCGTCCGTGAGTGCCGTGATCGCGCTTCGCAACGTCAGCAAACGGTATGGCAGCGGCGACACCATCGTGCACGCCCTGCGCAATGTCACCTTGACAGTGGAGACCGGCGACTACGTCGCCATCATGGGCGCATCCGGCTCCGGCAAGTCGACGTTGATGAACATCCTTGGCTGCTTGGACGTTCCGACCTCCGGCGAGTACGAGCTCGACGGCATCCCGGTCGCCGAGCTGAACGAGCACCAGCTCGCCCTCGTACGCAACCGGAAGATCGGCTTCGTCTTCCAGTCGTTCAACTTGATCCCGCGCACCTCCGCGTTCGCCAACGTCGAGCTGCCGCTCGTCTATGCCGGCTTGGGCAAACGCGAACGCCGCGAACGTACGGGGAACGCGCTCGAGCTCGTCGGACTCGGCGACCGTACGAAACACCACCCGAACCAACTGTCGGGCGGGCAGCAGCAGCGGGTCGCGGTCGCTCGTGCCCTCGTGACCTGGCCCGCGCTGCTGCTCGCGGACGAGCCCACCGGCAACCTCGACTCGCACTCGTCCAAGGAGGTGCTCGCGATGTTCGACGAGCTGAACGCGACGGGCCGGACGATCGTGCTGATCACGCACGAGGACGACGTCGCCGCGCACGCACGTCGCTTCGTACGACTGCTCGACGGCGCGATCGTCGAAGACTCGTTGGCGCTGCGATGACGGCGTTGGAGGTGCTGCGGTTCGCGGCCCTCGGGCTCGCGGCGAACAAGCTGCGTTCGGGATTGACCGTCCTCGGCGTGCTGATCGGCGTCGGCTCGGTGATCCTGCTGGTCGCGGTCGGCAACGGCTCGTCGCAGGCGATCCAGAGCCAGATCGAGTCGCTCGGGACGAACGTTCTCACCGTGTCCGTCGGCGGTCCGGGCGCCCGCGGCGGTGGCTCGACGAGTACGCAGACCCGCCAGCTCACGTTGACGCTCGACGACGCGAAAGCCTTGCAGGACACGGATTTCGCACCGGACGTGAAGACCGTGTCGCCGGTCGTCAACGCGCAGCAGGTGAGCGCGACGTATCAGGGGACCACGCACTCGCTGGGCTCGATGATCGGGACGAACGAGTCGTACTTCGCGACGCAGAACCGCGAGATCGCTTCAGGTGTGGCGATTTCCGCCGACGACGTCGAGGCCGCGCGCAAGGTCGTGGTGCTCGGGAGCACGGTGGCGGACACGCTGTTCGGCGGCGAGTCGGCGGTCGGGCAGAGCGTGAACCTGAACGGCGTCCCGTTCCAGGTCGTCGGTGTGCTGGTCGCTCGCGGGTCGACCGGGTTCCAGGACGCCGACGACCTCGCGATCGCGCCGTACTCGGCCGTCCAGCAGTCGTTGACGGGGTACGGGTCGTTCAGCCAGTTCGTCATCCAGGCAACGGCCGCGGACGCGCTCGACGCCGCCGAGGCTGAGACGTTGGCGATCCTGCAGCAGCGGCACAACGTCACGGATCCGACGCAGGGCACGTACTCGGTCCTGAACCAAGCGTCGCTGCTGGAAACGCGTTCGGAGACCGCGGCGACGTTCACCGTCCTGCTGGGCGCTGTGGCCGCGATCTCCTTGCTGGTCGGGGGAATCGGGATCACGAACATCATGCTCGTGAGCGTCACCGAGCGGACGCGGGAGATCGGCATCCGGAAGGCGATCGGCGCTCCGCACGGCGCGATCCTCGGCCAGTTCCTCGCGGAGGCGACGCTGCTGTCGATGGTCGGTGGAGCGCTGGGGGTGCTGTTCGGCGTGGTCGGCAGCCAGTTCACGATCGCCGGGATCGCGCCGGTGGTCTCGCCGTCGTCGGTGCTGTTGGCGTTCGGCGTCTCGGCGTTGATCGGCTTGTTCTTCGGCAGTTTCCCGGCCAACCGGGCCGCGAAGCTCCGTCCCATCGAAGCACTGAGACACGAATGAGGTTTGGCAGATGAGTGATCTGGACCAGGAGCTCGCGGCGCGTGGATCGAAGGCCTCGCGTACGTCCAAGCTCACCTTGGCCCTGGTGGTCGCCCTGGTCGCGGTGGCGGCGTTCGGCGGCGGCGTGTTCTTCCAGCGCTCCACGGGTGCGACCACCACGACGACCACGGCCGCGGGCGGTCCGCCCGCTGCCGGGCGGCAGGCGCCTGGCGGTGGCGGGGCTGGCGGCTTCGTCTCCGGCGAGGTGACGAAGGTCTCCGGCTCGACGTTGACGATCACGCAGCCCGACGGCTCCTCGGTCCAGGTGACAACGAACGGCGAGACGCGGGTGACCCTGAGCTCGGACGGCGCGCTGACGGACCTGAAGCCGGGCGACACTGTCGTCGTGCAAGGCGAACAGAGCAGTGACGGCGACCTGGCGGCCTCGTCCGTGACCGAGGGCATGCTGGGTGGCGGCTTCCGCAACAGCGGCGGCCCCCGCCCGACCCGTACTCCCTAAGTGTTCGCGGGCTCCTGCGAGTCCAACCGGGCGTGCGCGATCACCGAGTGCAGGGAGCGGAGCACCGCGCCCGCCTCGGAGCCCCAGCTCGACAGGTACGAGAACTGCCACCACCACAGCGCCTCGTCGATCCGCCCGGCCCGGTGGTGCTTGAGCCCCTGCACGAGCGCGGCGGCGATGCTGGTGAGGTCGTCGGACAGCCGCCCGTTCAGCAGCTCCGGCGGCTCGGCGTACGGGTCGAAGACCTCGGTGTAGTGGTCGATCTCCGCCAGCAGGTAGCCCAACCGTTCGCGCAACTCGTCCAGGTCCGGGTCGGGCCCCGCGTCCGGCTCGAACCGGTCGTCCGGCACCACGTCGGTGATCGCGCCGAGCCGGCCGCCGGCGAGCATCAGCTGGCTGACCTCGAGCAGCAGCATCGGCACCGCGGTCGACTGGTCCTCCGCGCGCGCGATCTCCCGCAGCGCGATCAGGAAGCTCTCGACCTGATCGGCGATCTCCTGAGCGAAATCCTCGACTTCACTGGTGGCCTCAGACATCGAGCAGCCTCCTTCCCTCGAAAGCCCGGCCCAGCGTGACCTCGTCGGCGTACTCGAGGTCACCGCCTACCGGTAGTCCACTCGCGAGCCGGGTGACTCGCAACCCCAACGGGTTCAGCATGCGGGCGAGGTACGTGGCGGTCGCCTCGCCCTCCAGGTTCGGATCGGTGGCGAGGATGACCTCCTGCACCGACCCGTCCGCGAGCCGCTGCATGAGCTCGCGTACCCGTAGATCATCGGGTCCGACGCCCTCGATCGGGCTGATCGCCCCGCCGAGAACGTGGTAACGACCGCGGAACTCGCGCGTCTTCTCGATCGCGACGACGTCCTTCGGCTCCTCGACCACGCACAGGATCGCGGGATCGCGCCGGGTGTCGCGGCAGATCTTGCACTGGTCCTCTTCGGCGACGTTCCCGCACACCGTGCAGAAGCGCACCTTCTCCTTGACCTCGAGCAGCACCTCGGCGAGCCGGCGGACGTCGTTCGGATCGGCCGCGAGCAGGTGGAACGCGATGCGCTGGGCACCCTTGGGCCCGACCCCGGGCAGCCGCCCGAGCTCGTCGATGAGGTCCTGGACGACCCCTTCGTACACCGCCGTTCCCCCTTGTCCGTGTGCCTACGCGCCGGGAAGCCCGGGAATGCCGCCACCGCCGCCGAGCCCGCCGCCGAGCCCGCCGAGGGCCTGGGTCATCGGACCGAGCTTGGCCTGGGCGAGCTGCTGGGCGTTGGCGTTCGCGTCCCGTACGGCCGCGACGACCAGGTCGGCCAACGTCTCGACGTCGTCAGGGTCGACGGCCTCGGGCTTGATCTCGAGCGACTGCAGCTCGCCCGTTCCGTTCACCGTCGCGGTCACGAGCCCGCCGCCGGAGGTGCCCTTGACCTCGGCGTGCGCCAGCTCCTCCTGCGCGGCCATCATCTGCTCTTGCATCTGCTGGGCCTGCTGGAGCACTGCCTGCAGGTCGGGGGTTCCGCCAGGGAACACGTGGACTCCTCGTGGTCGACTCGCTTGGTGCCGAGCCTACGGTGTCCCACCCTCACGCGTTGGCATGACCTCGTCGGCCCGCGAGTATCGGGTCTCCGGCATCCGCAACGCGAGCAGCGGACCGATCAGGACCACGCCCGCCGTCATGCCGAACGCGGCGCCGAAGCTGACCTCGTCGGCCAGCGCACCGGCAGCCAGCGGTCCGACGACGGCGCCGAGGTCGCCGGCCATCTGGTACGCGGCGACGACCTGCCCGCCGCGTCCCCTGACGACATCGCCCACCACGGCGCTGGGCGCGACGCCGAGATACGCGCCGGCGATGCCGAACAGGGCCATCGCGACGAGGTACGCGGGAAGGTTGTCGAACAGCGCGATCGTCCCCATCGCGGCCGCGGCGACCAGGCCGCCGCCAATGATCGCGGGCTTGCGGCCGATGGTGTCGACGAACCTGCCGGCCGGCATGAGCAGGATCGCCTGGAAGACGCTGGAGACGAGGAAGCCGATGCCGGTCCAGATCGGGCCGACCCGCATCGCCTCGATGACGAAGAGCGGGATGAGGCTCGTACGTACGCCCCACAGCGACCAGCCGGCGCCGAGGTTGGAGGCGAGGGCGGCGCGGAACGCCTTGAAGCCGAGGGCCTGCCTGAGTGTGGTGCGTTCGGTCTCGGCGGCCTGGTCGGCCTTCTCTTTGTGCTGGAGGTTGGCCTTGGCGAGGAAGGCCATGGCGATGACGCCGGCGATGGAGACCGAGACGGCGTAGACGAAGAACGGGAGGCGTACAGAGACCTCGGTGAGCAGGCCGCCGAACACCGGCCCGGCCAGGCCGCCGGCGAGGAAGCCCGCCTGGAACCAGCCGTTGGCCCTGCCGCGATACTCGGCGTCGACGACGCGGAGCAACAGCGAGACGGCGGCCACCGTGAACATCGCGCTCCCGATGCCGCCGAGGGCGCGGAGCGCGAGGAGCATGAAGTAGGAGTTCGCCAGCCCGGCCAGACCGGTGGTGACCGCGACGAGCGCGAGCCCAGTGGCGAGGACGGCCCGTTCGCCGAACCGGTCGACGAGCCGCCCGCTGCTCAGGGCGGAGACGAACCGCATGAACGCGAACGCCGAGATGACAGCGGCCGCGGCCGTCCTGCCGACGCCGAAGTCGCGCGCGAAGATCGGCACCGCGGGAGCGATCACCCCGAACCCGATCGCCACCGCGAACGCGATCGCGGAGAGAACGGGCACTTCGCGGGGCATGTTGCCGAACGGACTACGGAGCTGGAAGCGCTTCCTCCCAGCTGTGTCGCCCGGTGATTCTGAAGGAGGCACGATCACCGATCGTGTCATACCCGTAAGGACCTGCGACCTCCCCCGTCCATGACCGGTCAGCCCTCGGCCCGACCTCGGCCGAGTCGCCAGCGCAAGGCAGCGACTTGCCGGTCACCTTGCTGGAATTGCGTGGCACTCGCTGTCGGCCGTCTCGTACCGTGCGGCGGGTGGAGGTCTTGGGGATCGAGGTCGAGCCGTCCCTGATGCGCCGATGGGTCGGGTGGCTGGCGCCGGCCTGCCAGCCGTTCGTCTTGACCGCCGCCGAAGCGGCCGAACTCGGGCTCGCTTCCGAGGGTGGTGTCGTGGACGACCTCTCGCCGGAACTTCGCGACACGTACGAGACGTGGAACCTCGCCAAGGATCTGGACGTCGTGTGGCTCGACGAAGACGCGTTCCATGCTCTGCCGCCCGAGGTTCGTGCCCGGCTCGTCCTGGCGCAGGTCAGCCACGGGCGAGGAGCCGTGCCCTCCGTCACCGATTGGGCGGACCTCCTTGACGCACAGGTGCTGCGCGAGCAGGCCGACGGGCATCGGTTCGTCTGGTGGCCGCCCCTGGTGGAGCCTCAGCTCGAGACCGTCTTCCAGCGCGTTTTCAGTGAGTGGCAGCTGCCCTGTCAGCGCCTGGCGGTATCGGAGGAGATCTGGCGCTCCGCCTCATCCATCCTTCCGCGTGCCCGAGCGCTCAGCGGGACCTTCGCCAGCGGGAGTAGAGGAAGCCCCTTCGCCCGAGGAAGCGGGGCAAACTGCTTCGCCACCGTGATGGCTGCGGCAGGAGTTCAGTGCCCCGACGATGAGCCGTTCGACGACTGGCTGGCCACCAACTGCACGGCGGGAGGCAGCGACGACCGGCCCGGCACCGTACTCGTCTGGCGCAACGCCGACGGCATCAACACCCACGCGGCAGTCACCCTGGGAAGCGGCTGGGTGTTGCACAAGCCAGGTCAGGAATGGCTCAGCCCTCACCAGGTTCTCACGGTCGGCGACCTCAACCGCCTCGCTCCACCAGGAGTAACGCTTCACCGGTACGCCCTGCAGTAGGCAGCGAAACGGGCCGGTCCCTGGTGTGTGGGCCGGCCCGGCGCTTTCCCTTACGGGCTTGGGCGGAGGATGGGGGATTCGAACCCCCGAGGGGTTGCCCCCAACACGCTTTCCAAGTCTGGGGACCTTCGTTCGCTGACGTTTGGTCCAGTCCGCCAGGCGTAGCGTCGGAGGGTCGCTCCAGGCTCCGGACCTGGGCGAACGCGGGTGAATGAGACTAGAACTGAGACTACGGCCGGAGGAAGGTGGAGCGGAGCGCAAGGCCGGCTGGACCCCGAGTTGCCAGGCCTAACAACAGTGGTGTAACTACGTCCGCTACCATTTTTCACGAACGCACGAACCCCGGTCGCCCGACATGGGGTCGGGCAAAACCGGGGTCCGATGCTTCGTTCTGGCGAACAGTTTCGGACCATAGCAAAACTGTGGCGGGGCGCACCCGCGTTTCGCAGGTTTCTCCCTCCGGTCACGCTCTGTGTTCAGACTGGAGGTGATTACCTTGGCTTCCAAGCCGACGCCGCGTCCGGCGCCGAGTAAGGGACCGAGCAAGGCGCCGAGCAAGGCGCCCGTTAAGCCCGGGACACCTGCTCCCGCGTCCGGACAGTACAAGCCGGTCGGCCCCAAGGGCGGGAACGTGGGATCTACTGAGATCACTGCCGTGCAGGGCAAGCCCCTGCCTCCGACCGACAAGGCCGGGCAGAGCTGGGTCCTGGTGGACCCGACCAAGCACAAGGCCTGATCCATAGGTAACGAGTGGCCCGATCGAGCGCCGGTCGGGCCAGCTCCTTGTTCTGAGGCGACCACTTTCTGCCGTCGTCCTCGCATGTAGCCGGTTCGTAGGTCGGAACGGAGCGGGTCAAGGGTCGAAGATCACGAAGTGACGCCGTAAGGCGCCCTTGACGCGTGGAGTGGAGGCCGAAGACTGGCGTGCGAGGAGGGCGGCACCCCGTCACGTGCTCGGGACGGGTCTTGGTGAGATCCAGGTGTCCGTCGTCGTAGGCGTGCGAGCATCGAGGGCATGTCGGTATTGGAGTTCGTCCCAGCAATGATCTCTGCACTGGCTGCGCTGGCGTGGCCAGTCGGAATCGTGGTCGTAGTGTTCATATTCCGGCGCCAGGCCCGCGCGTGGCTGACTGACCCCCCGTCTGTCCTGAAGCTCGGTCCGGGAGGCTTCGAGGCACAGTGGAACCGACAACTGTCTGCGGTTGCGGACGCTGTAGAAGAAGCCTCGATGCTGGACGTTACGAAGAGCCCGTCCACCGAGACAGACGTGCCAAGCGAGCAGCTCCCACCGGTCACCGAGAACCCTCCACTCGTGGCCATCGTGGAGGCAGCCGCCGATGTCGAGCGGGCTTTGACGAACCGTTTCGAGCGAGCAGGCATGACGTATGACACGAAGCGTGGCATGGCTGTTCGGGCAGAGTTCGCGTATCAACGTGGGTTGATCAGCGAGAAGACGGCCGCGTCAGTCCGTGGGCTGAACATCATGCGCAACCTGGCGATACACGGACCCGGCTACGTCAGCGACACAGAGGCGCGAGAGTTCGTGGCGCTTGCGGAAGCAGCGATCTACGCGATCGACCAGGCTGGATAAGAGGCCGAGTCAGCTTGGGCGTGCCGGCCCGGCCGAGGACGGGCCCCCAGGCCCGCCCGCAAGGCCGAGTGCCGGGGCGGGGCGCGCCGTAGGCGCGGCCTTGATCTCATAGAGGTCAACTCAGCAATGCGATACGCGCGCTACCCAATGCGGAGGGTGGACTTCCCCAGGGGGTGGGTTGTGGAGTCGAAGAAATACACAGTGTGGGGCTTGAGTGCCTTCTTGATCCTCGCCTTCTCCTGGACGGTTCCTTCAGGATCACCGGTCGGATACATGGCGAACGCAATATCCCGCTTCGGGCCCGCCTTGATCGCATCAACGATGTGGCGGTCCTGCTCGCTGAGGGAATGGCCAAAGATAAGGATCGGTCGCACGTCTTCGGTAAGGGATCTAAGGCAGAAGCTGAGATATGACGAACGCTTTATAGTCCGAAGCTTTGCGGGCGATGTTCCCTCGCTGACAAACAACGGTCGTCGTGCAGCGGCAGCGGAGGAGTATCGACTTGCGAGCTGCAGGAGACTCCCACTATCGGCATTGATCCACTTGCCGTTCTCCCCATTGTCATCCTGCCAAAGATGAATCGCTCCATGTAGATAGTGGATCGGCGTTTGATTGGGGCGGAGGTCCACGTCTGACGGGTTGAACTTTCCGGCGTCCCAGAGGTAGTCGACGAGTTTGACGCGCGGCAGATTCCGCACCTGGGACCAGTAGAGGCAGAGGTCATAGTTCGTCGTGAAGACGCAGGAGTGGCCGTCGAGCCATTTGGCAATTTTTCTGTGAGTACTGTCGGGAAATTCTTCCCATGGTACATGTACTTTGCCAACCGCGCCGAATAGGGCGTCGCGAATCATCGCGTAGATATTGTCAACCTGTCTGGTTGATCGCCCGAGCGCCTTAAGAACGAGGTGTGAGTGATGAATCGATTCCAGGACGGCCTCGAAATTCCTCGTTTTCAGTCCCGTGAATATGCTCTTTGCGCTGGATGTAAGGGTGGCGGCCCTGTACAGGCTGCTGTAGTTGAACCTACTCCACAGGTTGATGCTAAGCCCATTGCCGATAAGCAGGACAGGCCATACGCCGCTATTCAAACTGGCCCAGGAAGGCAATTCTTCGCCAACAACGAGCTTCGTCATTCGCAATCCTCCTAGATCCCGGCCGGAGTCATTTGCCTAGATCGACCGCAGCGGCGGACACGACGTCGAGTAGGTCGTCGAGGATCGCGGGCGTTGCGGAGATGGTCGCTCGGGAGCTGGCGTCGTGGTCCTTGCCGTCGAGGTCGACGACTTGGAGGCCGGCTTCGCGGGCGATGATGGCGCCGGCGGCGGTGTCCCACGGCTTGTTGCTGAGGAGGACGGTGCCGTCGATCCTGCCGGCTGCTGCCCACACGAGGTCGATTGCTGCCGAGCCAAACATCCGGATGCGCTCTACGCGGTCGGCGAGCTGGTGGGTCAAGGCATGCCGCTGGGCGTTCTTCTGGGCGGCTCGTGCGCCTACAGCGTAGTCGCCGATGGCGATTATGGCGCCACGTAGCTCGGTGGTCGTGCTCCCGTGGATCTGTCGGCCGTTGAGCTCGGCTCCACCGTGCTGGGTGGCGTAGTACCGCTCGTTCAGGAACGGCAAGTCGACAACGCCGAGGATCGGTTGCTTGTGGTGGATGAGGCCGAGCGACGAGCCGCAGAGTGGCAGACCGTGGACGAGGTTGGCGGTGCCGTCGACGGGATCCAGTGCCCAGTAGGGGCGGTCCGGGTCGAGGTTGGCCGCCCCTTCTTCCTCGCCGAGGAAGCCGATCTTCGGCGTTTCCGCTTGCAGGAAGTCGCGCATCTCGCGCTCGATCGCGTAGTCCAGGTTGGAAGCGAAGTCCCGATCTCCCTTCTGCGTAAGGGCATTCGGCGCCTGCTCGCGAAGGGTTCGGCGGGCGATGTCGATGGCGCGCATGGCGATCGGGAGCAGCTCCGCGGTCGCGATCGTCATAGCCGAGTACCTCGTTCCCAGAGGGTCTCAAAGACCTGCTCGAAGATGGGAAACAGACCGCCTGGGAGCGTCTGTCGATTGATCATGAACGTGGGTGAGTCGATCCCGCGTGTGTGCGGAAAGTACGGCTGCATGACGCAGACTTGGTGATCGACGATGAGCAGGTTGAACCGGCTCGTCTCGTTGTAGGTGGCGACCTGGAGCCGAGCTTGCGCCTCGATGGGCATGCGGTCACGCACCCGCTTGACGATGGCTTGGATGTTCAGCTCAGTAAGGGCGGAGATCTGCCCAGGGATGTAGCCTTCCTCGTCCTCGTAGGTCTTGACCGCCTCGCTCGCAGGGTCGAGGAAAAGGCACCGCAGCGTCGCGCCGCGTTCGAGGACTGCCCGTAGGTTGCGGTCCGGGTACTGCTGGCACAGGAGGTTAAGCGAGATACCCACGGCGTCGATCGTGTCCGCGTTGTCGAGTAGCTCGGTCAGCGACACCTCGGACGCGAAGTCCGAGCGCGTCATGTAGATGGCGGACAAGTCGGCGAACCGGTCGCCCATGAGCTGGCTCACAATGTCCATGGCGTCCGTACGCTCACCAGGCGCACTCGTGTGGGTGGCCAAGCTCGCCGCGACCAGGACGTCACCAGGCGGCGTGGTGCCCGTTTCCCACGACTCGACGGCATGCGCCGACGGCTCCCAACCCAGCAGAGGCGTGAGCAGCTCGGCGAATTCCGCATGCGTCAAGCCGAGCCGCTCACGTGCGCTTGCGACCTGGCCCCGCGCAATCGACCCGAGATCGGGCTTGTACCCGTGCCGGTTGCGCAACTCGACAAGACGAGGCGACTCGCTCATCGGCGCCGCCGCTCCGTCCCGGTAGCGACAGACGGTGCCGGCTTGGCGTCGTGCGGGAACTGCTCGCCAGTGCGGCCGTACAGGTCCATGAGCTGGGTCTGAAGAACCGCAATCAGGCGTCGCAGCTCGGCGACCTCAGCGCGAAGCTCCGCCACGGTCGCCCCGCCCTGCTGGTCCTTCACGATCGACGAGAGGTCCTTGAGTCCGGCTCTGAGCTGTTCGATCTGCTCCGCGAGGTCTTCGATCTGGACGGAGCGTCGCTCGGCCTCATCTGGCGTCGCAACGACGAATACCGCCTTGCCTGGCTGGCCCCGAACGATGCCCTCCTGGCGGAGGATCGCGACTGCGCCGCGTGCGACGGTGGCCGAGACGTTGTAGTGCTCGCATAGGCGCGCAGTGGAGGGGATCGGATCACCGACCGCAAGCTCTCCTCGCCGGATCTGCGCCCGAAGGTCTTCGGCGACCTGCTGGTATGCGGGCGTCCCGTAGTCGGCCACTGCCGACCTCCAATGCATAGCTGAGCCGTGTATGGCAGGACGAGCGTACTCAGGCGTAGGTCTGGTCTCAACATCTGGACAAACTATGAGTGCATAGCTGTGCTATGTATGTATAGTTGAACCTCCCGAACAAGGAGGTACGGATCATGGCAATGCCCCGCAGAATTCCGATCCCGTTCGGTGAGGCGTTCCCGAAGGGCGCTTTCGCCGTGGGTGATGTCGAGCCGTTGCGCGACTTCGACAAGTCGTCGCGGGACAAGATCGTCCAGGCGGTCGACGAGGACAGCGGCGAACCAATCTGGACGCTCGACGTGATCGACGCCGATGACGACGCCACGAAGACCACGCGTTCGCTCTCGGTGCGGATCGTGGCGGCTTACAAGCCGCTCTTGCCGGACATGCCAACCGGTATGCCGTCGGCGTTCTCGTTCATGCGACCGGTGGAGTTCGTCGGGTTGTCGGCGTCGCCGTACGTCGCGGACTCGCCGATGGGTAACGGCAAGGGCCGGCTGGCGTGGTCCTTCCGTGCGACTGGGATGAAGGCGCCTGGCATCGATGCCAAGCCCACCAAGCCCGGACCGGCCGCGAAGGAGAACGCGGCATGAGCACCGGGCAGGCTCCACGATCGGATCCGGTGCTTGACGCCCTCCGAGAGGCGCGGGCGGTCCGCGATGGCGCGGACGAGGCCATCCGAGTTCTGCTCGCGTGGGCGCGTGAGGTGTCGTCCCCGCGGCCGTATCGGCTGGCTGATCTAGCCGACGCGTCGGGGTTGTCGATCTCGGGCGTTCGGAGTGCCTACGGGCCTGAGGACGTGGAGCTTGTCCGGACCCTGCTGCAGGTCGGCGAGCTGCCTGCAGAACGTGCGGTCACTAGCGCCCAGGAGGTTGTCCGATGACAGAACAGGCGTGGGACACAGTGGCGGAGCTGCACGCCTACGCGGACCGACTGAGCGAGGGTACGGCGCGTTGGCCGGCTCCAGGCCTCGGCTGTACGCGGATCGGCGGCTACACGGTCGTGCCGGTCGCGATCCATCGCGCGATCTGCGGCTGGCGCGTGCAATCCGCACAGGACACGACCCCGGACGTCGCGTACTGCTGGGGCTGCCATCTGGCGATGTTCACTGACGAGCTTTGCGCGGCTCCACCTGCTCCGACGAAACGCTGGGTGATCGCTGCTGCGCACTGAAGCGACGCGGGGACGGCACTGGACCTTTGGCGAGGGAACCTGCCGTCCCCGCGTCTTCCAACCCCAGATCCTCCGATGTGGAAGGCGAGGTGGCATGTCCAACCGTAGCTGTCAGGGTCAGCTCGGACTGTTCATGTGGTCGAACCAGTCGGGCGGCGAGCATCTCCGGCCGAGTCAGGAGTGGAAGTCGTGGCTGTACTGGTGCGGCCGGTGCAGTGAGCTGGAAGTGTCGGTAGCGGGCACGTTGTGTCCGGCGTGTGACAAGCCTAGGAAGCGAGCGGCCGCGACCAGGCGAGCGGTGCGTAAGGCGATCGCGAACGGCCCAACGAACAAGCCGGCTCGTAGTCGGGGGCGGTCATGATGCCAACGAACTTCGAACCGCAGGTTCGCGGAGAGACGGTGAAGGTCGGCTTCGTCACCGTCGTTCTGGCGTTCCTCGTCTGGAAGGTCGGCCGTGGTGTCTGGTGGGCGGCACGGCAACCGGTGCTGTGGGTTGCGCTCGTCTCCGGATTGGCTTTGCGCCGGCTGTTCGAGGCGTCCGGCCTGTGGGCTGTGCTGGGCGTCGTAGCGGCGGGCACGGCAGCGCTGGTCACCTGGCGGCTGCTCCATCCGTCGTCGTTCCGCCAGATGGTCTGGTGGCCGCTGCGGTCCTGGTGGCGACGAGTCGCGGTCTACCGGCCGGAATGGGACGTCGTGTGCAAGCAGCTCGGGCTGCACCAGGTCAAGGACGGGCAGGAGATCTACCCGCCCGTCTTGCGTGTCCAGTCAACGGGTTCGGTGGACAAGGTGCGGGTTCGGATGTTGCCCGGCCAGATCTTGCCGGACTATGCGCAGTTCGCGCACCGGTTCGCCCAGACGTATGAGGCGTTGGACTGCCGGGTGCGGTCGGTGCCGAAGCACCGGCTTTTCGCGACTGTCAAGGCGGGGTTGCGGCGCGGCTTGCCGGGGTTGTTCGACCCCGCGATCCGGAAGGCGAAGAAGGCCGCCAGCCGTGACCTGCACGTGCTGGACTCTGGGGTGCCGGAGGCCGAACACGTTCCGGACGACGTCGGTCGGGAAGGGACCGAACGTCAGGCGCCGTCGCGGGTGGTCGAGCTGTGGTTCCTCACTCGGGATCCGCTCGCGGCTGTGGTCCCGATGCTCGACGTCGCGGCCCGTCCGAACCTCGGTGGCCTGGCGGTGGCGCTGCGCGAGGACGGCCTCGTGTGGACGCTGCGACTCCTCGCGACCCACGTACTGATCGTCGGTGCAACCGGTGCAGGCAAGGGCTCGGTGCTGTGGACGATCGTCCGTGCGCTGGGGCATGCGATCCGAACCCGGCTGGTCGAGCTGTGGGTGATCGACCCGAAGGGCGGCATGGAGTTCGCCGCCGGACAAGCGCTGTTCGCCCGCTACTGCTACGGCGACGACGCTCCGGAGAACGACGAAGGCGAGGATGTTGACCGCAAGCGGGCCTACGAACTGACCTATGCGGAGTTCCTCGAAGACGCTGTCCGTGAGATGCGGGACAGGCAGCGACGTCTGCGCGGGATCTTCCGTACGCACAAGCCCGCGCCGGGCGACCCCTTGATCGTGCTCATGATCGACGAGATCGCGTCGTTGACCGCATACGTCGTCGACCGAGAGGCGAAGAAGCGAATCGAGTCGGCGCTCAACGTGTTGCTGTCGCAGGGCCGAGCGGTGGGCGTGGTGATCATCGGCGCCGGTCAGGACGCCCGCAAGGAAGTGCTCACCATGCGGGGCCTGTTCCCGACCCGGATCGCGCTCCGACTCAATGAGGCCGAAGAGGTCGATCTCGTGCTCGGTAACGGCAAACATGAACGCGGCGCCCGCTGCGAAGAGATCCCCGACGACATGCCCGGAACCGGGTTCGTGGTCGTCGAGACCCAACCCGAGCCCGTGCGGCTGCGGTTCCCGTACCAGTCCGACACCGAGATCCGCACCATGTGCAGCCTCTACGAGCCGGGCGCGAGCTACGACCACCGCGACCCGCGCGCCGGTCTGCGATCTGTGTCCGACCTGTACGACGAGCTGGAGGAGGTCGCCTGATGGCCACCTGGAAGCACGCCCTACCCGTGTGGGTCGACCTCGCAGCCCTGCCGGGTGAGTGGGAGCTGCTGTACGACCCCACGACCGACGCCTACGCCGTTGCTGGCCGCGCTCACTCCTCAGCCGCCCCCGACGTCGTGATCCGGATCGACTACGCCGTCTCCGGCTCCCACGCCGACACCCGACGCATGATCGGCTCGGCGATCGTCCACGGCTTCCGCACCGTCATCCGCCGACACCGCGCCGAGCTGGCGCAAGCCGAGGAGGGTCTCCGACAGGTGATCGATGACGACGGCCCGAGCTGCGCGACCTGCCTCGGCTTCGGGCACCTGGAGAACCTCGGCGCTTGCCCAGACTGCAATCCCGGTTACCCCAACGAGAGAAGGGAGAACTCATGACCGATGCGAACGACAGCACGGACGAGAATCTCGGCTCCGCGAACGGCGCGGGCGATCTGCCCAACCTGTCCGCGGAGCTGGTGAAGGCCGGCGCGATTGCTGCCGGTGTGTGCGTTCGCCCGATCGTTCGTGAGGTCATCGACACCCAGACCGGCAACACCCAACTGATCCCCATTCCGTGTCAGGCGACCCTTGCCAGCAAGTGCCAGCCGTGCGCCGAACGAGCCCGTCGGCTACGGATGCAGCAGTGCCGCGAGGGCTGGCACCTCGACACCGAGCCAGCGGACAAGCCGCGTTCTGAGCCGCCCGTGCATGAGCCGGGGACGAGCTGTGCGTACGGGTGTGTGGATTGTTCCGCCCCGACCCACCTCGCCCACGAGGAGGAGACCCCAGAGCCAACCGAGACAAGGCGCACGCGCTCGACTCGTCGTCGCAATGACGTTCCAGACCTTCCCCGGCTGCCCGTCGAGGCTCGCACAGTGGGCCGCACCTTCACCGCACCGGACGGGAAGACCTGGCGACCGTCGATGTTCCTCACGTGCACTATGCCTTCCTACGGCCCCGTGAATGACGACGGCACCCCGAAGAATCCTTCGACCTACGACTACCGCCGAGCGGCGCTTGACGCGCTGCACTTCCCGAAACTGTGGGACCGGCTCGTCCAGAACCTCCGCCGCGCGGTCGGTTACGAGGTCCAGTACTTCGCCGCGATCGAACCGCAACGGCGGCTCGCACCGCACGTCCACACCGCGATTCGTGGCGCCATCCCGCGCGCCCTTCTGCGAGAGGTGATCGCGGCCACCTATGCCACCGTGTGGTGGCCAGCTCACGATCGCATCCTCTACTCGACGAGCAGTCCGCCGGCCTGGGACGTCGCGGGTGAGGCGTACTGCGACCCGGACACCGGGCAGCCGCTGCCGGCGTGGAGCGATGCCGTCGACTCGTTGGAGGTCGAGCACGGCGGCCCGGCCCATGTGCTGCGGTTCGGCAAGCAGAGCGACATACAAGGCCTCATCGCCGGCACGTCCGACGCGGACCGCCGGATCGGATACCTGACTAAGTACCTCACGAAAGCAATCGTCGACCCGATCGACGACGGGGACGCCGCGAGCTCGCGGCGAGAGGCACACATCGACCGACTCCACCGCGAGGTACGACACCTGCCCTGTTCGCCGAAGTGCTGGAACTGGCTCCACTACGGAGTCCAACCCAAGGACGCTGACGCCGGCATGGTTCCCGGACAGTGCCCCAGCAAGGCCCACGATCGCGAACACCTCGGCTGCGGCGGCCGTCGCGTCCTCGTCTCCCGCAAGTGGACCGGCAAGACGCTCACCGAGCACAAGGCCGACCGCTACAGCGCCGTCAGGACGGTCCTCGAGGCGGCCGGGATCGACCTGCAAGACGCCGACCGCTGTTCGGCAACCGCGACCCAGCCGGACGGGAGCCCGCGGTTCGTCTGGCAGACCGTCGACCTCGACGACATCCCGACCTATCACCACGTCATCGCCCAGTCCGTGGCTGAGAGCAACCGATGGCGCGACCAGTACGAGGAGGCCAAACGACGAGCAGGACCACCGTTCAGCAACTCAGCAAACGGCCGGGCGGCGTGACGTGATGGAGGAAGGTCCCGTGGAATTGCTTTTGACGGTTGAAGAAGCGGCGCAGCGCCTTGGGATCGGGCGAACGCGCATGTGGTCCTTGGTGTCGAGCGGGGCGGTTCGGTCGGTGTGCATCGGTCGGCTCCGGCGTATCCCCGTGGAATGCCTCGCTGAGTACGTGGGTGCGCTGCTCGCCGGGGCCGACGAACGCAGCTCGACGGACGAGGTGGAGCCCGATGCCGCGTAGGTCGAACGGCGAGTCGAGCATCTATGAGGGGTCAGACGGCTACTGGCACGGCCGAGTGACCGTAGGCGTCAAGGACGACGGCAAGCCGGACCGTCGTCACATCATGGCCAAGACTCGGCCCGAGATCGTTCAAAAGGTGCGGAAGCTCGAAAAGGATCGGGACAGCGGCAGCGTTCGCAAGGTAGGCCAGCGGTGGACCGTAGCGAGTTGGCTTGAGCACTGGGTCGACAACATCGCGGTACCGCCGGCGGTTACGGACAGCACGCATTCGGGCTACGCCGTGGACGTCCGAACGCACCTCGTGCCCGGCATCGGTGCCCACCGCCTGGACAAGATCGAACCCGAACACCTGGAGCGCCTGTACGCCAAGATGCAGACCGCCGGCAAGTCGCCCGGCACAGCACACCACGTCCATAGAACGGCTCGCGTTGCGTTCAACCAGGCGGTTCGGCGCGGCTACCTGACCGTGAACCCTGCCGTTCGTGCGGTCCCGCCCAAGCTCGATGAGCTGGAGGTCGAGCCGTACGACGTCAACGAGGTCAAGCGCGTGCTCAAGGTGGCCGCCGAGGGCCGGAACAGTGCCCGGTGGGCGATAGCGCTCGCACTCGGGCTACGACAGGGTGAGGTGCTCGGACTTCGTTGGGAGGACGTCGACCTCGATCGGGCGGTCCTGCGTGTACGGCGCGGCTCACCTCGTCCGAAGTACCGCCATGGGTGCGGTGAAACGTGCGGGCGGAAGCCTGGGTTCTGCCCTCAGAAGGTCCGGAGCAACCCGCCAACGGCGGACACGAAGTCACGCGCTGGCCGACGACGGATCGGGCTGCCGGACGAGCTGGTCGAGCTTCTTCGCGAGCACCGGATGGAGCAGGCCTCCGAGCGCGACGAGGCTCGCCAGCTCTGGCACGAGGAAGGATGGCTGTTCGCGAACCCGACCGGCCGCCAACTCAACTCCAACACGGACTATCACCAGTGGAAGGCACTGCTGGCCAAGGCGGGTGTCCGGGAGTCACGCTTGCACGATGCTCGGCACACGGCCGCGACGGTGCTGCTCGTGCTCGGGGTTCCGCCTCGGACCGTCATGGCGATCATGGGGTGGTCCAGCTCGAAGATGGCCGAGCGGTACCAGCACGTCACTGACTCGATCCGGGCGACTGTGGCGAAGAGCGTCGGCGGGCTTCTCTGGGACACCGTGGACGAGTCGGACGAGGCCGGCGCCGATCCCAAATGAGACTAGAACTGAGACTAGGCAGCGAAACGGGCCGGTCCCTGGTGTGGGCCGGCCCGGCGCTTTCCCTTGCGGGCTTGGGCGGAGGATGGGGGATTCGAACCCCCGAGGGGTTGCCCCCAACACGCTTTCCAAGCGTGCGCCATAGGCCAACTAGGCGAATCCTCCTCGGCTGGAAGAGTGTACGGGACCGGGTTGGGGCGGGTGCCAGGGGATTCACGTACACTGGCGCCCGGTCCCCCGCGCGGCGGGATCTTGCCCAACTCCCCCAGGGCCGGAAGGCAGCAAGGGTAAGCGAGCTCTACCGGGTGCGCGGGGGGCCTTTCATGCCCGCCAGCAGCCAGATCGCCACGGCGAGGGCGATGCAGGCGAGGAACGTGGGGACCAGGCCGAGCCACGCTGCCGCGATCGGCGCGACCAGGCCGCCGAAGCCCCAGCCGGTGAAGACCAGGCCGTACGCGAAGCCGAACGAGGCCGCCGGCACCCGGTCCGCGACGCCGGCTGGGACGATCGCCGCCAGCGAGCCGTACTGGGTTCCGAGCCCGAACAGTGCGACGTACGTCAGCCAACCGCCACTGCTGAGCGGCAGCGCGACCGAGCACACCGCCAGCAGGACGCAGGACAGGCGCAGCGTCGTGGGCGCGCCGATCCGGTCCAGCAACGGGCCGCCGACCACGCGGCCGAACAGGTTGCCGAACGACAGCAGCGCCACCGCCAGTCCGGCCAGCGCTGGCGAGCCGATCAACGGACCCGCGTGCGCGAACCCCACCAGCCCTGGCGCCGACGCCAGGCAGAACACCAGCCACCACCGGGCGACCACGCGCCAGGGCAGGGCGGGACGACCCGACGACGGCGGCGCGGGCGGCGTCCCCGGTACGAGGAAGCTCGCCACCGCCATCGCGACCGCGAGCAGCACGCCGAGCGCGACGAACGTCCACCGCCGCCCGTACGACTCCAGGGCAGCCTGAACGAGCGGCGCCAGCACCACGGTGGCCGCGGCGTACGCGCTCACCACGACCGTCAGCGCGAGCCCACGCCGACGCGACGCCGTCACAGCGACCCGCACCGCGACCGCGTACCCCATGCCCGTCGTCACGCCCAGCACGAGCGAGAACGCGACGACCAGCGCCCACAACGAGCCGGCGAACCCGCACCACGCCAACCCGACCAGCACACCGGCCGCGCCGACGCGCACGAGCGCCCGCGACGACCAACGGTCGGCCGCCCAGCCGCCGGCGAGCACGCCCACGGTGTACAGCCCTACGCCGACCGCGAACACCGTGGCGAGCGCTGCCCGGGAGGTGCCGATCTCCCGAGCCAGCCACGGTGTGAAGACATCCCAGACGAACAGCGCGCTGACCGCGAGGTCGACGAGCACCGCTCCCGCGATCGCCCGACGCACGCTCATTCGCCGAGACGTTAGTGGTCGAAACCCTACGTCGGGCACGGCCAATCGGCGCGGAAGTGGTATCGAGCTGTGGACAACCCACACGGGCCGCGTACTCGTCGGTGTTCGGGGTTAGGGTTCGACCCGTGGAAGCCCCGCTCGCTCTCTATCGCCGCTACCGGCCGGAGACCTTCGCCGAGGTGATCGGCCAAGACCACGTCACCGGTCCGCTGGGGCATGCCCTCCGCAACAACCGGGTCAACCACGCCTACCTCTTCTCCGGCCCACGCGGCTGTGGCAAGACGACCAGTGCGCGCATCCTGGCCCGCTGCCTGAACTGCGAGAAGGGCCCGACGCCGGAGCCGTGCGGGGAGTGCCAGAGCTGCCGCGACCTCGCCCGCGGCGGACCCGGCAACATCGACGTGATCGAGATCGACGCGGCCAGCCACGGTGGCGTCGACGACGCCCGTGACCTGCGCGAACGAGCGTTCTTCTCGCCCGTCTCGAGTCGCTTCAAGATCTACATCGTCGACGAGGCGCACATGGTCACGACGCAGGGCTTCAACGCCCTGCTGAAGCTCGTCGAGGAGCCGCCGGAGCATCTCAAGTTCATCTTCGCGACGACCGAGCCGGACAAGGTGATCGGGACGATCCGGTCCCGTACGCACCATTACCCGTTCCGCCTCGTTCCGCCCAAGACGCTCCAGGACTACCTCGCTGAGCTGGCCGAACACGAGAAGGTCACGATCGACCACGGCGTCCTCCCGCTCGTCGTCCGCGCGGGCGGCGGGTCGGTGCGGGACACGCTGTCCGTGCTCGACCAGCTGATCGGCGGGTCCAGCGACGACGGCGTGACGTACGGGCACGCGATCGCGCTGCTCGGGTACACGCCGGACTCGCTGCTCGACGAGGTCGTCGACGCGTTCGCAGCGCAGGACGCCGGGACCGTGTACGGCGTGATCGACAAGGTGATCGAGTCGGGGCAGGACCCGAAGCGGTTCGCCGAGGACGTACTGCACCGGCTGCGCGACCTGCTGATCGTCGCCGCCGTACCCGACGCCGCGACGCGTGGGTTGCTCGACAGCCCGGCTGACCAGGCCGAACGGTTCGGGGCTCAGGCGGCTCGGTTCGGATCGGCCGATCTGACCCGGGCTGCCGAGGTCATCAACGCGGGCCTCACCGAGATGCGCGGGGCGACGGCACCGCGGCTGCACCTGGAGCTGATGTGCGCGCGGGTGCTGTTGCCCGGGCTGGACACGACGGACGTGGGACTGCACGCGCGGATCGACCGACTCGAGCGGCGGCTGTCGATCTCGGCGGGGCCTGCTGAGCAGGAGGCTGCGCCGCCGGCGAACCCGCGAGCGGCGGCCCGTGAGGCTGCGGTGGAGGCGCGGGTGGCGACGCCTCCTCCGGCAGAGCCGGCGCCCGAACCTGTGAAGCCCGCGGCGGAGCCTGAGCCGAAGGCAGCCGAGACGGTCAAGGCCGCGGAGGTCGTCGAGGAACCGGCGGCCGAAGCGCCGCCGCCCCCTCCGGCTCCTCCCGCTCCGACTCCGACTCCCGTGCAGGCGGCCGCGCCGGGCGACCTCGGGCTGGCGGATGTACGGAGGTTGTGGCCGGAGATCCTCGACGCGGTGGCCAAGCGGCGCCGGCTCGCCTGGAGCCTGATCAGCCACAACGCGCAGGTCACCGATCTGCTGAACGGTGTGCTTACGGTCGCGCTGGTCAACCCGGGCGCGCGGGACTCGTTCGTACGGAGCAAGAGCGACGAGGTGCTGAAGGAGGCGGTCCGCGAGATCCTCGGCGTGGACTGGCGGATCGACCCGATCGTCGACTCGACCGCCGGACCCAGTGGCGGTGGGGGTGGTGGCGGTGGGGCTCGACGCCCGCCGAGCCCGGAGCCGCAGCAGGACGCGCCCGCCACGCCGCCGACGACGGGCGGCTGGGACGAGCCTCGGCCTGCCGCGCCGGAGCCTGAGCCCGCCCCGGCCGAGCCCGCCGCGCCGACACCCCAGCGGAGCAGCGCGGCGCGGGAGGCGATGCGGAGCTCGAAGCCGACCGACGCCGAGCCCGAGCCGCCCCGCAACCTGGACGAGGACGTCGACCCGGAGACCGACGCGGCGGTGGCGGACTCGCCGCAGACCCAGACAGAGCTGCTCGCCAAAGAGTTCGGCGCCCAGATCATCGAGGAACGCCCGAACGAGTGACCTGAGCAGCCGTGCTAGTTCTCCGCGGCGAAGTCGGCGAGGGTCTCGTGGATCAGCGGGTTGCCGTCGGACACCGCAGCGGGGTTGCGGGTGCGGTAGTACGGGATCGCGATCATCTCCAGGGAGAGGACCCAGCCGCTCCCCCATCCTCCGCCCAGCCAGGTAAGACGAAACTCGGACCAGGCCCCGAACACGGGGGCACCGGTCCGAACTCGTCGGGTCTCAGTTTTGGTCTCATGTGAGGTCCGGCCGCCCAGATCGACGCCCTCATCCGGGTCCTCGTGATCGCCTCACAGCAGTCCATCGGCGCTGTGCGCGACAGTTGACCGGATCGAGTCCATCACGTGTTGGTATCGCTCGGCCATCTTGGAGATGGACCACGCCATAGTCGCCAGGACAGTTCGTGGCGGGACGCCGACGTCATTCGGACAGGAGCCAGCATGGCTCGACCTAAGAAGCACTGGCCGATGGTTGCCGCATCGCGGGACGAGGCGAGCCTCGCGGTCCGCTTGTACAACGACCCGGCCGAGATGCGATCGTTCGAAGGCTTCGTCATCCATATGCATCTCGCCTGGCTCTATCTCCTGCATGCCGAGTTCATCAGGGACGGTGTCGATCACCGGTCGACACGTCGAGCCTGGCGCTTCGATCACGAGCCAGAAGG
This sequence comes from Tenggerimyces flavus, assembly GCF_016907715.1. Lineage (NCBI taxonomy): Bacteria > Bacillati > Actinomycetota > Actinomycetes > Propionibacteriales > Nocardioidaceae > Tenggerimyces > Tenggerimyces flavus. The sequence goes on from NZ_JAFBCM010000001.1 coordinate 240,442, forward strand.
GCCGAGCCGCCCCGACCGAGGAGAGAAGCGTCAGTCTTCATCGCCAACGATCACGTCCACCACCTCTGGAGCATAGAAGCGACGGGCCGCACCCGATGCACCTGGGAGCGGAGCGAGTAGACCCAGATCCACAAGTTGACTGACTAGGCCGTTCGCACGACCATAGGAGATTCCTAGCCCACGCTCGACCCCACGAACGGTAAAAGACACGTGCGCAACTGCGTAGTCGACCAGCGTGTGTGCGGTATCAGCCCTGAGGTTCGATTGGCGGACACGCTCCTTCATTGAAGCCTGCAATTCAACTAGCGCGAGCATTCGGCGGTGCGTGGACTTTGCCGATGCCTCAAGGCCGGTCGCAAAGAAGCGAACGTAGGTATCCCAATCGCCGGCGGCACTTACGCTAAAGAGACGATCGTAGTACTCATGGCGGCGCGTCTCGAACCACGGCGAGACTGTCAGTGTCGGTTCAAGGAGGGTTCCCCTAGTAAGGAGGTGCACGACGATTAGAAGGCGTCCGATGCGCCCGTTCCCGTCGTGGTATGGATGCAGAGTCTCGAATTGGTAGTGCGCTAGTGCAGCCGCAACGACTGGGTCGACTTCCTGGCTGACGCCGTCGTCGTCCATCCAGTCAAGGAGGCCCTGGAGATTAGCCTGGAGATCCAAGCCGGGAGGAGACGGCACGAACCGCGACGCATATATCGTGGCTTCATTTCGACCAACCTCCTTCCGTCGACCCACTATCACCTGCTGGGTTCTGACCGCTCCCGACTCGGCTGTCTGGTTGGCCGTGCCTTGAACCAAGTTCAACTGCAATTCATTGAGCATTGTTACGGAGAGATTTCGCCCTTGCTCAATCCACCCGAAGGCCACATCGGCCATACGCACGAAGTTCAGAACCTCTTTAAGGTCCGGACTTTGAGGCTGGTCCTCATCCGCAGTAAGAACTGCTGCTAGCGGAGCATATGTGCCCTCTAACGCCGACGTGCTCTGCGCCTCCGCTTGAAGCGATGGACGCCGGAAGAGCCGAGGGTTGGGCAGCCGCCTAGCCGTACTGTCGAGCGCTGCCAGTTCGGCTCGGGCGTTGGCCACTACGCGGTACGTCGACGGCGATAGGTCGGGCGTAGTTCTCGGCAGCGGGTACGGCACGAACGCAGCGTGCTTCCACTCCCCTCGAACGGGATCAGTGCCACTGATTTGCACCAGGCTCCCGGGGGCCTGGTCCGTGAAGCTGCTCAGGTCCATGATTTCATCGTACACACCCTTGTCAGACATCGCCACCTTGATTGACAACTTCCCGTTGTATGAAACGTATACGCTAGGTAGTGGTAACATTACGATGGGTATGGCGGGCTGTCTTCTTCCATCCCCAGCTCGTTACTGGCATTGAGTTGGCATAAATCCTGCGGATCACTGACACGAACACTGCTGTCGTGTCCAACAAGTGCAACGCAGCAACCCTCCGTTGCACACATCCCACGGATCACTGACACGAACACTGCTGTCGTGTCCAACAAGTGCAACGCAGCAACCCTCCGTTGCACACATCCCACGGATCACTGACACGAACACTGCTGTCGTGTCCAACAAGTGCAACGCAGCAACCCTCCGTTGCACACAGATCCCCACAGGTGTAGGGGATCTGAAGCTCCAGGGATTGGCATGCAACACACTGCTTCCAGTCTCATTCCTAGCCTCATACATCAACGTTCGAGCAGGTCCGTGCTGCTCTCTTGCCATAATCTGCACCTGAGCGGGACCATGCTGTACGCATATGAACTGGACGAAACAGACTTAGAAGGCGTGTTTGGGGCAACCCTTCGGGGTTCGAATCCCATCGTCCGCCCAAGCCCGCAAGGGAAAGAGTCGGACGGGTCTCCGCCTAGGGGCCGGTCCGAATTCGTTGGTCTCAGCGCAAGCTGTCATCGCGACCCGAGCTCAGCGAGGTAGTCGCGAAGGACGGCACCAAGCTGCCTTGGATGCGTGTACCACAGATCATGCGGGGCGCCAGGCACGATCTGAAGCCGACCATCTGGAACCAGTGCCGTGAGCTGCGCCACTGGCCAGACCGGTCGCACATCCAGTTCGCCATGCACCGCACGGAATGGCGCCTGGAGGTTCGCGACATCGCTCCACAAGTTTCGGCGGCGCACATACCGCTTGTAGTCGGCGTTAGCGACCTCGTTACAGTCTGCGTTCCACCTGTATGTACCTGCGGGGACTTCCCGATCCGCACCGGCTTCCCGACCCGCGTGGTACGCCGCATGCCACGACCGATCGTTCTGCAGTCCTGCCCCCGCGATGTAGAGAACGGCTGAAGCTCGCTCCGGATGCTGCAGCGCGTACGCGAGCGCGAGGAAGGCACCATGGGAGTGGCCGCCCATTATCCAGCGTTCGATCCCGAGCAGCCGCCTCAGGCCCTCGAAGTCGCCCAGCGTGGTCGCCAGATCGTAGTTGCCGTCATGAGTGGACCGTCCGCAGCCGCGTGGCTCGACTCGGTACGCGGTGGCGAACCCGTCGATCTGCTGCGCGACCGGCTCCATGTAGTCGCTGCAGCCGCCGCCTCCGGGTATGAGGAGCAACGGAGGTCCCGAACCTGTCTCAGTCACACCAAGATCGACGCCGTTGACCCGCAACAGCCGCTCCTCAGCCATGTTGGTGAGGCTAAGCCAGATAGGGGTGCTAGTTCTCCGCGGCGAAGTCGGCGAGGGTCTCGTGGATCAGCGGGTTGCCGTCGGACACCGCAGCGGGGTTGCGGGTTCGGTAGTACGGGATCGCGATCATCTCGAGGGAGAGGACCCAGCCGCGGCCGCGTGCCCAGGTGTCCTGGTCGACGCCCAGCGCGTCGCGGAACGCCCGCCGCGAGTCACCGTCGAACATGTACCAGGCGGCCAGTAGGTCGCCCGCGGGGTCGGCGGCCCGCGCGCTGGCGAAGTCGATGACCGCGGTAAGCCGGCCATCGGCCACCAGCGCGTTGCCCGGCATCAGGTCTCCGTGGATCCACTTGGGCGGACCGGTCCAGACGGCCGCCTCCAGCGACGCCTCCCAGGCGGCAAGGGCGAGTCCGGTGTCGAACTCGTCCCGCAACTCCTCCAGCGCCTCGCGGAAGAGCTGGTCACGCGGCGCCAGCGGCGTCCCTCGGGCGAACGGGTCGTCGTCAGGTGGGAGCGGAGCCCCCGTCGTGTCGACCGTTTGCAGGCAGTGTACGAACTCCGCAAGCTCCTTCGCCGCGTCCACCGGGTCGGCCAGTTGGTCCAGCTCAAAGGCCTCGCCACCCAGCCACCGGTACACGCCCCAGGTGAACGGATAGTCCGCGCCCGGCTCCCCGACGGCCAGCGGCTCCGGTACGGCGAGCGGAAGGTGCGGTGCCAGCCGCGGCAGCCAGGTCAGATCCCTCTCCACTTGGCCCTGCGCCCACGGAGTGCGAGGCAGCCGGACGGCCAGGTCGTCGCCGGCCCGGAACGTCACGTTGTCCGTACCCGACGCCGCGACGAAGCGAACCGGTAGCCCGGCCCATTGCGGGAACTGCTCAGCCAGCAGGCGCGACACCAGCGCCTCGTCGATGTCGACCTCGTCGTCGTGCAGCTTGCGGATCTCAGACATGGGAACGGAGCCTCGCACGCCCCCTGCCGAGGATCAACTCCTTACGCCAGCCGGATGCAGCCGTTCAGGTGCTCCGAAGCCGGTCCAGGATCTCGCCAACCTCCTGGTCGTTGGTCGCGATCTCGTCATCAGTGGGTGCACCAGAGCTCCGTCCAGGCCGGATCAGGTCCAGTCGCAGCCCGAGGAGATGACGCGCGCGGTAGATCTCCTGTCGGATGCCGCTCGCGACAGTTCGAGGTTGGCCGTACCCGATCCAGAACGCTTCCCGCTCGGTCCCCGGACGCAGTAGCGCACGTTGGATCGCCCAGTCCGCCAAGGGGTCTCCCCACTCGGCACGGTCCCAGTCGCACAAGCCGGTCACCGTCAGCTCGTCACTCCCGGGATCGACCAGGAAGTTGACCGTCCACCCATCGCCATGCAGCAAGCGGGGCTCAGTGATCTCATCCAACACGTCGCTGAGACGTTCCGCTTCATCAGCCAGGTCGCGAACGTGGCCGGTGTCCTGGAGATCCTCGGCGACCGAACGGAAGTGCGCGACGACCGCGGCGCCCCACGACGTGAACCGCGCGTTGGCGACTGGACCGAAGGCTCGCCCCGCTACTTCGTGGATGCTGCGCGTGATGGTGCCGATCTGGTGGAACAGGCTCGCCCACCGCGGCCGCGCGGACTGACCCATGGCCTCTGGCGCGGGTACGCCGGGTAGGAAGGACTGGAGCAGGTAGTCCCGATCGATCATCTGGTGCGTGAAGTCGGCGAAGTGGATGCGTGGGACCAACTCGCTGATTCCCGCAAGGTAGGGCGCGACCGCGTACTCGTTGCGCATGAGCTCAGCCTCGACGCGGTACTGCCGGGCGCGCTCCGGAGCTATCCGCAGCACCATCGGCGGCCCCGCTCGCAGGTCGACCCGATAGGCGTTGTTGTACGTCCCCCACGGCAGCTCGGTTATGGCTTCAACCTGGTGGTCGGCCCCAACGGCTCGACGACAGACGTGCTCGACCAACTCGGCGTCGAGGGCCCGTTGGCACGCATCGTCCGCGCGGTCGATGCTCTGGTATCGCACTCGGGCCCTCCTACGCGGCATCCGTCAGGTGACTAGATAGCGTCTCGGTGCTTGGTGAGCAGGTCGTCGAGTCCCTCGCGGAGCAGGCTGGCTTCCGTACGGTTCCGGGCCGAGGACAACTTGGCGAGCCGGTCGAGGCTCGCGCGCGAGTAGTAGTTGCTCTTGAGGACCATCTTCGACTCGACATAGAGCGCGGTACGGTTCCGCCCCTCCGACTTCGCCCGATAGACGCTCTCCTCGGCCGCCCTGAACAGGTCTGGTACCGAGCCGGCGTGGGTGGGACGACCGGCGATGCCGATGGACAGGTGGGTCTTGTGCGCCATCTCGGAAACGGGCTCGCGATCGGCAACGTGCTGGCGGATCTCCTCGAGTACGATCAGCGCGCTCTCGGCAGCCATTCCGGGAAGCGCCACGGCGTACTCATCTCCGCCGACCCGCCCGAGGATCGCGTCGGCCGGCAGGCTCCCGGCCAGTACCTCCTCCAGATCACGCAGCACGGCATCGCCGGCGGCGTGGCCGTGCTCGTCGTTGACTCGGGCCAAGTTGTCGACGTCGATCAGCGCAAGGCTCAGCAGCGCGCCGGGGTCGACCTTGTTCACGGTGGCCTGGAACTCATCGTGGCTCAACAGTGCAGTGGTGGACACGGATACGCCTCCTAGCGCCTCGGGTACCGCGAGAGTACATAGGTCAACGTATATACGTCAACGTCAGTACGTCTCTATCGATACGTGCAGGAGCTGATCCACGACAGTTGCCACTGGCTGTGTTGCGTCGATCCGTACGGCGCCGAAGCGGTCGTAGTTCTCGTCGCGGTTCTCGTTCCAGGCAAGGATCCGTTGGGCTTCCGCGTCCGTGCTGCCGAACGCGTTGCCGCCACGCGTCGCCAGCCGGTGCCGGATCGTCTCGGCGTCGACGCTCAGGTTGACCACCAGGGCGAACAGGTTCCAGATCTCGACCTCGTTCCCCGCCGTCCCGCAGATAAAGACGAGCCCACCGCCCGCATCAGCGTCGATCTGCCGCAGCACCCGAGGCGGAATCCGCTGCGTATGGTTGGCGTACCAGCCATCGTCGCGATCCGACGGGTCGGCAGGAAGCTCGACCTTGGCACCCGAGCCATTCGAGAACCAACGGGACAACCTGTCCTCATCGGTATCCAACGCCGCGAAGCCCCGGCGGCGGAGCTCGGCTCGAACCGTCGTCTTGCCAGCGCCGGACGTACCGGTCACATACACCAAGGTCACGCTTGACTCTTCCGTTGCGTGAGGGGTCAGGTTGTGAGCATGACAGAGCTCGTACCCATCGGACGCTTCGCGCAACTGACAGAGCTGACGGTCCGCGCGCTCCGGTTCTACGACGAGCTGGGGTTGCTCCGCCCCGAGCATGTCGACGACCGCTCCGGCTACCGGTACTACGCGACCGCCCAACTCGAGCAGGCCGAGTTGATCGCCAGGTTGCGGCGTACGGCGATGTCCCTGGACGAGATCCGAACGTTCTTGGAATGCCCCGAGGCTCACCGCAAGCAGCTCCTCGACGACCACCGCGTCCGGCTGCGGGAACGGGCCGCGGCGAACACGGAGGCGATGCGAGTACTGAAGGGGCTGGCCGGAGAGGTCGGCGAGCCGTCAGTGCACGCGACGCCGATAGTCGGGAGAACGTTGTGGGATCAACCAGTCCTGTGCATCCGAGCCGAGTGGACTGAAGCGGACGTCCGGGACTACTCGTTCGTCCACGACACCGCGGACGGCGTCGGCGTGGTCCTGCCCACCTGTGACCTGGTCGCCGACAAGGGCCATATCGAAGAGGTGCTCGCGGCGGTCGAACGTCAGGGACTTGTCGCCGTTGGACCGCCGTACTTCACCTGCAGTGAGCAGGACGCGGAAGGAATCTGGCGCAGTGAGGTGGGCTGGCCGATCGAACGGCCGGGCCAGCCCGACGGACGCGTCGAACCCGTCACGCTGCCCGGCGGAGACGTGGTGAGCACGCTCTACACGGGCCGGTTCGAGGACATCGCCTTCGCGTACCGCCACCTGTGGACGCAGATCGCCGCAGCCGGGTTCACGCCTATGGGCAACCCGCGCGAGATCTACGTGACGCCGCTCGACGGCCGCGCGCCGCAGGACTACTGCACCGAGGTTCTCTGGCCGGTCAGTCGCGAAGCGTCCGCTGCCACCGAACCTCGCCGTCCTGCACCTGATCAGTAGCGCTCAGACCCGCGGCGGCGGCAACGGCGGCGGAGGCGTGGTGGTCGGGGTGAACGTGAGCGACGACGGTCTGCACCGGCTGCCGCTCCAACCACTCGACCAGTCCTCGCGCCGCCTCTCTCGCGATCCCGCGCCCCTGCCAGGGAGTCCCCACCACCCAAGCGATCTCAGCCTCCGACCCAGTGACCGTCGCCTGCACGGTGCCGGTCAAGCAGTCCTCGTCGCGAAGTCGGATCACCCAGTTCAGCCACGAGACCTCCGCCTCCGGCGACCCCTCGATCATCCGCCGATAACGAGCCCGCAGGTTCTCCACCGTGTCCGGCGAACCGCCGATGAACGCATGCAACGCCGGATCGGACAGCACCACTGCCATCTCCTCGGCGTACTCGACAACGAGCGGGACCAACTCGAGCCGTTCAGTGCCGATGGTCTCGGCTACGACAGCGCCACTCATGGTCCGCCATCGTTGCAGACGTCGAACGGCCTACCCGAGGGGCTGGAGCAGGTACGCGACCAGCGGGCCGTAGTGAACGGAATCCACATCGTCGTCCAGCGGCACCACCAGGCGAAGCTTTCCCTCCGCCTCACCCACGAACAGCGCGGGGTCGTTGCAGTCGGCGAACCCCACCGTGTCCAAGCCCGCCTCGCCCGCCGCGCCAGCCCAGCCGTGGTCGCCGATCACGAGGTCTGGCTGTCCTTCGCCACTCTCGTCGAGGGTGTTGAGCACAGCCTCCATCGGTTGTGGCGAATGCGTGTCGAGGAGCCCGCTCTCCGCGGTTGTCAGTACGGCGACACCGTTCATGTACCGGACGTAGTGCGGGCCAGTCCCGATGTGCGGCTCCGGCTCGTCGAATACCACCGGGCTGCTGGGCGCCGGAGTCAGGATGCGGCAGCCGCGAAGCTCCAACGTACGGGCCAGCTCCAGGTAGAACGGAAGCAATGCAGCGACGTGACTGGTCGCCAACAGCACCGACTCCCCACGCTCGATCGCGCCGCGAAGCCGCTCAACCATTGCTTCGATCGCGTCGAGGCATCTGTCAGGGTCGATCGTTTCGACACCCGCCAGGTAGCTCTCGTCGGGACTCACGCCAACCTTCTCGGCCATCAGGGCGAGCACGTCCGACCCGTTCCACGTTCCGGAGAACGTCAGACCGAGTGTGCGCCCACGCTCTCGCCGCGCCAGGCCGCGGTACGCATCGAGGTTCACCTCCCGCGACGTCACGACCTCGCCCGCGATCGCACTTGCCACCAACTGCTCGCGTAGTTCCGCCCGGGTCGGCGCCGGAGGCAAGGCGGCGACTCTCACGTCGGCTGATCCTTCAACAGCTCGGCGAGGCGATCGCGCACGAAGCGGAAGAACCAGCTGTCGGCGGCTTGGGCGCCGTCGCGGCGGTGCCAGATGGCTAGGCGGTGGCTGGCGCTGAGCGCGCAGGCGAGGTGGATGCGGCGGCGATGGTTGTCTGGGAGGGGGCGGAGCTCGGCGTATCCGCGTTCGATGTGCTCGGTCAGCGGCGGGGCTTCTTCGGCGTTCATCCACAGGGTGGCGAAGTCGAACGTGTAGTCCGTCCCGCGGATCTCGCCGAAGTCGATCAGTCCGCTGTACGTTCCGCCGTCCTCGTAGATGTGGCTCGCGTCGAAGTCGCCGTGCGCGACCGAGCACACGCCGTCCGGCGGTCCCAGCTCGATGGCCTCTTCCAACAGCCGGACGACCGTGTTCGCCTGGTCCACGGTGAAGCCGGTCGCCACCAGCGGTGCGGCGACGGAGGGTGGGTCGACGTAGGCGGCGTACGTCGGGTGCTCGCCTCGGATCGGCCAGCCCGCCCGCTCGTGCTCCCGCTGGACCCAGCCGAAGCCCTGCACCGGCACCGCATGGATCCGCGCCAGGTCTCGCCCGGCCGCTTCCCCGATCGAGGCGGCCTCCCGCTCCGTCGTGGCAGCGCCCAAGGGGAGGCCGGCGATCTCCGTCGTGATCATGACGGAACGTTCCAGCGCCTCGTCGAACGGCTCGTAGTGCACCACGTCCGGCACCCGCGCACCCGCCGCGACCAGGACGCGATGCAGCTCGGCCTCCGGCGCGAAGCTCGCGTCCACCTCCTCGGCCATCCGGGCGTAGAACGTCTCGCCCTCGACGACCACGCGGTAGACCTGCGTCGACGACCCGGATTCCGTTCGCTGATAGGTGAATCCGCGCCCGAAGACTCGACGGAGCAGAGCCTCGAGCGCGGGCAGATCGACATCCGGTTTCCGCGGCACGACCACCCAGCCTAGACGCACAAAATCCACTGGGCACCCGGACAGCACGCCGCTAGCGTTCGCGCCATGCTGATCCGGCCGGTGCGGTACGAGGACGCGGCGAGCTTGCAGCGGCACTGCTTCGGCGCCATGACGATCGAGCAGGTCGCCGCGATGATCGAGTCCCTCGTTGACGTGACCGACACGGTCTCGCTGGTCGCGGACGACGGCAGCGAGGCCGTCGCGTCCTGCACCGTCACCCGGCTCACCCACCGCCTCTGCCGGCACCGCGCCGACATCGGCGGGTTCGTCATCGCGCCTTCCGCCCAAGGAACGGGCCTGGCCCGGCGAATCGTCAACGAGGCAAGCCGATACGCCCGCGAGTGGGACTGCACGATCCTCGAGATCAGCTGCCGCGGCGGCACCCACGCCGAGGAGGCGTACGTCGGTCTCGGCTTCACCGAATGGGCTCGGCTCCCCGGCGGCTACCGGGAGGAGGCGGGCACGTTCGACGAGGTCCGGCTGTGGAAGCGTCTCGACGGATGATCGAGCTGCAGCCACATCCCTTGTTCGGGCAGATCCCGCCGGCACTTCGTGACGTACTCCTCGACTTCCGTTGGGACCTCGAACGCCTGTGGGCATTGGAGATCGAGCCCACCGAACTCGACGTCGACCAGCTCGCTTGGCAGCTCGACCTCCCGTTCTGGCGCGACGGCGAGCGGTTCTTCGCCGTCACGCCGCGCGAGGTGGCCAGCGACCCTGAACGCCACCGCGAGCAGTACGAGCGGACCCTGGCGGCCGACCTCAGCCATCCGATTCACGTTCTCCAGCGCACCGACCGGCTGACCATCCTCGACGGCGTCCACCGGCTCCTCAAGGCACAGCTGCAAGGCGCGCGAACGATCACCGCCAAGGTCGTCAGCCCGGACCAACTCTCCGAGATCGTCACTCCGCCGGCAGGCGAAGGAACTCGACCTCGGTGAAGCGGGCCGTGTACGTCAACCGCGCACCCTCGCAGCAGCCGAACGGCCCACCCCAGCTGGCGAAATCACCGTCGGGCAAGCACGCGACCAGCGCCGCCTCGAGCTCGCCCGAGTGCCCGACGACGAGCACGGATTGGTCGTTCGACAACGGCGTCATCAGGTCGCGCCAGAGTCCGGCCAGCGAATGCGCGTACAGGTGGTACGCGCCGCCGAGGGCGACCACCTCCGCCAACGCGGCGAACGGCTCCGGCGCGGTCCACCACTGCGACGTCTCCGACTCGTCAGTCAAGCCGGGGTCGGTGCCGAGCGTCACGACCTCCTGATCGACCGCGAAGCCCATGGCGACCGCCGTCTCGCGGGCGCGGGGCGACACCGAGGTGGCGACCACGTCGAACGGTCCCATCGTCTCGCCGAGCGAGCGGGCCAGGTCGACTCCCTGCTGCGAGAGCTGCGAGCCCGCGGTGTTCTTCCGCAACGAGTGACGCCGGATCTCCAGTGTGGTCACGCGCACCCACGGTAACGATCATGCGGGTGCACTTCGCCCCAATATTCAATCTCGGCCGCGGAATCTCTAGGGTGTGTCGACATGACAGCGACCCCACCGCCGGGTGTGGCACCCGGGCCGGCACCGTGGACCTACCACCAGCCGTGGGCAGCGCAGCAACGCAAGCGCGTGCTTCTCCCGATCCTCGGCCTTGTCGTGATGGCCATCTTGATCTTGGTGATCATCGGTCTGGCCGTGATCGGAACCGGGCCGGTCCCCGTCCTCCTCGCGACGTTCTTCGCGATGCTGCCGGTGCTGCCGGTCGTGGGCGCGTTCCTCTGGCTGGACCGCTGGGAGCCCGAGCCGGGGCGCATGTTGCTAACCGCGTTCCTGTGGGGTGCGGGCGTCGCGACCGTGTCGTCGCTGATCGTCAGCCTGGTCGCGAGCGTCGCTTGGTCCGCCGTCGTCGGCCCGGAGGCGAGCGAGGTCTTCGGCACGGTGGTCACCGCGCCCGTGGTCGAGGAGTTCTTCAAGGGGCTGCTGCTCGTCCTCCTTCTGTTCGTCAAGCGCCGCGAGTTCGACGGGGTCGTCGATGGCATCGTGTACGCGGGTCTGATCGGCATCGGCTTCGCGTTCACCGAGAACATCCTTTATCTCGGCAACGCGTTCGCTGCGGGTGGCCTCGAGGGCGGCCTGCAGCTGTTCATCCTGCGCTGCGTGGTCTCGCCGTTCGCGCACCCGCTGTTCACCAGCCTCACCGGCCTCGCGGTCGGCGTGGCGTCGCGCAGCTCGAGCACGGCCGCGAAGATCCTGCTGCCGATCCTCGGCTACCTCGGCGCGGTCCTGCTGCACGGCCTGTGGAACGGGTCCGCGACGTTCGCCGGTGGTCCTGGCTTCATCGCCGTGTACGTCGCGATCATGGTCCCGATCTTCGTCATCATGATCATCGTCGTCGGACTCCAACGCAGGCGCGAACGCATGACCGTCGGCCGGCATCTGCCGGAGTTCGTGAACGCCGGCTGGGTCGCGCCGGACGAAGTACCTCTCCTTTCTACGTTGGCCGGCCGCCGTGGTTGGCGAGCGGCGGTGAAGCGCCAGTCGGGTCCGGTCGCCGCGCAGGCACTGAAGGCGTACCAGCGAGCGGTGACCGAGCTCGCGTTCCTCCGCGACCGGATGGCGCGCGGCGCCGTCGGTGCGGATGCCGGCCCGTGGCACGACGAGGTCGTCTCGTCGCTCCTCGCGGCGCGCCAGCAGGTGTTGCAGTACCCGAAGGCGTTCGTCGCCGCGTGGAACCAGCCGCCGCCTGCCGGATGGCAGCAGCCGCCGGCCGTCTTGCCGCCGGGCGCGCCTGGAGCTCAGGCGATGCCGCAGCCGCCGGGACAGCCTGGCTACTACCAGCCCACGCAGCAGTCGGGTCCTGGCTACTACCAGTCGCCGCCCGCGCGCTAACCCGTTCCCAAGGCCGCCCGCAAGGCGGCCTTGACAGCGGGAATCGAGGCCGGTGCCATCGACAACTCGTCGATGCCGAGCTCGACGAGTCGTACCGCTGCCGCCGGGTCACCCGCGATCTCTCCGCAGACCGCGACCCGGCGCCCAGCTGCTCGTGCCGACGCCACGAGCAACTCGTACAACCGCCACAAGGCGGTGTGATCTGGCTGATAGAGCGAGGCGACTGCCTCGTTCGTCCGCTCTGCCGCCATCACATACTGCGTGAGGTCGTTGCTTCCCACGGAGAGGAAGTCGACCTCGGCGCAGATCTCGTCGGCCGCGAGTGCCGCCGCCGGCACCTCGACCATCACTCCGATCTCGTGAGGCCGTCCGTACGCGACGCCCTCGTCCTCGAGCTCACTGGAGACGTCGGCAATGAGTCGTCGGAACGTCCGCGCCTCCCAGGCAAAAGTAACCATAGGCGCTAGCACCGACAAATGCTTTCGGCCGGCCGCTGCTCGGAGAATCGCGCGAATTTGAGTTCGGAGAATGTCCAAGTGGGCAAGGCCAAACCGCAGTCCGCGCTGGCCTAGCGGACCGTTCTTGATGGGGTCGAGATGAAGCGCCGGAAGCAACTTGTCGGCGCCAACGTCTAGGGTCCTCACTACCACCGGCCGATCGCCCACAACAGAGAGGAGGTCCACCAACTGGGCGGTCTGCTCGTCCTCGGTCGGCAGCTCCGCACGATCGAGGAACAGCAGCTCGGTGCGCAACAGGCCCACGCCATCGGCGCCGTTCGCTACTGCTGCCTCCGCTTCCGGACGGCTGCCGACATTTGCCGCTACGAGTACGTGACGGCCTGTTGCGTCGAGGACAGGCGCAGCCGCGGCTGCGCGCTCCTCTGCCCTGCGCTGCTGTTCCTCGGCTGCCGCTGCTTGGGCCTCCGCCACTTCGGTTGCGGGCGGGTCCAGGCGAACGGTGCCTGTGGAGCCGTCGACGATCGTGGGCGTGCCCTCGCGGATGTCGTCCGTCGCGCGGCCGAGCGCGACGACGGCCGGCAGCCCGAGGCCGCGCGCGATGATCGTGGCGTGGGCGGTTTTGCCTCCGCCTGCGACGACGAGCGCCTTGGCGCCGGCCCGTGCGAGGGCGGCGATCTGCGACGGGACGACGTCGGTCGCGATGACGACCGCGCCGTGGACGTCGGGGAGCGGTCCCCTCGTGGGGACGCCGAGCGCGTCCAGCACGGCGAGGGCGACGTCGCGCACGTCGGCGGCTCGCTCGGCGACGAGTTGGTCGTCGCTCTCCGCTAGCGCTGTTGCGGCGGTGGTGGCTGCGGTCCACCAGGCGCTGCTGGCGCTGTGCCCCGCGTCGATGCCGGCGTAGGCCGGGTCGCGAAGGGCGGGATCGCCGAGCAGCGCCCGGTGCGCTGCGGCGATCGCGGCGGCGTCGCTGCCCACGCCTGCGCGGGTGGCGGCGAGGTCGCGGTCGACCGCGGCGAGCGCGGCATCCAGCCGTGCCCGCTCGGCGGTCGGGTCACCGACGGGCTGGTCGGACACGTCGGGATCGGCGGCTCGCAACCAGCGAGCCGGCCCGACGGCAATGCCGGGCGACCCGGCCACCCCCCGCAGCACGCCAGCCGCGGACGTCGTGGCCGGCGCTCCGCTGGGCGCCGAGCCGGGCTGGGCCGTACCGGCCGCAGGTGTGGTCGGCTGGGGTGCCGCCCGCTGCGTCGTGCCGGCTGCCGCCGAGGTAGTCGGCGCTCGGCCGGGCGCCGAGCTGGGCTCGGCCATGCCGGCCACCGGCGTGGTCGGCTCGGGTGGTGCGCCAGGCGCCGGGGTGGCGGCCGACGCAGCCCCAGTGGGCGCGGTCGGTGCCGCGTCCGGTGTCGGTGTGCCGGGCGGTGCTGTGTCGGACGCTGATGCGAGCGGCGGGGGTGGCGTGGCTGGGTGAGTTGCTGCCCGGGGAGCCGGGGTGGTGCCGGTGGGGTCGGTGCCTTCGCCGAAGCCTGTGTCGACCAGGGCGCGGATGGCTGTGAGAGCTGCTCCCGCGTCGGCGCCTGTTGCGGTGACCGCTACTTCTGCGCCGCCGCGAAGGGACAGGGCGACTACGGCTAGGAGGCTGCGGGCGTCGGCTTGGCGGCCGTCTTCCGTCCCCACTGTCACGGTGGCTTCGAGGCCCGCCAGGGCGCTCGCTAGTTGGGCGGCGGGGCGGGCGTGGAGGCCGAGGGGGTTGCGGAGGGTGAAGACTGCGCGTTGGTATGGCGCGGTAGGAGTCGGAGGTGGCGCCGGGGTGGCCGAGTTCGCGGATTGGGCGGCTGCCACGACGGCCGCGAGGTCGGCTCCGCCCTGGGCGGTGATGGCGGCCGCGAGGGCGCCTTCGACCAGCGGCGCGTCGACGATGTGGACGAGCGCGGCTTCGGAGGGGTCGAGGGTCTCGATGGCGAGTTCCGCAGTCATCTGGGCCGACCCCAGGTCGTACAGGATCACGATGCCCGCGGGGTTGGCGGCCTCGAGGACCGCGGCGAGGACCATGTCGAAGCTCGTTCCCACCCCTCCCTCGTCCGTCCCGCCCGCGGCAACAAGAGCCACCGACGGCGCCATCTGCGACGCCAGTTCACGGACGCCGGCGGCCAGGGCGGTGGAGTGGGAGACGAGAACGAGCGCTACGGGCACGTCGCCGCGAGATCGGCCATCGTGCGGAACAACAGCGCCGTAGACGTCGCGCCCGGGTCCTGGTGGCCGGCCGATCGCGGGCCGAGGTAGCTCGCCCGTCCCTTCCGCGCCACCAACGGCACGGTCGCGCGCATCCCCGCCTCGGCGGCGTCAGCGGCTGCCGCGAGCACACCCACGGCGTCCGAGCCGGCCAGCAGCGCACCCTCGGCGGCGGTCAGCGCCGGGCCCCAGGCGTCGACCATGGTCTTGTCGCCCGGCTCCGCCTTCCCGCGCGCCACCAACCCGTCCTGCGCCGCACGCAACGCCGCGACGATGTCGGAGGCCTCCAGCTCCGGCTTCCCCTGGACGGCCGCCGACGCGCGCAGGAAGGCCGTGCCATACAACGGACCGGCCGCGCCGCCGACCTTCGAGATCAGCGTCGTCGCGACCGTCTTCAGCACATCTGACGGCGCCGTCGGCGCGACCTCCTCGAGCTTCGCGACCGCGGCCTTGAGCCCACGATCGAGGTTCTCCCCGTGGTCGGCGTCGCCGATGGCCGAGTCGAGCTCGATGAGGTACGTCCGGTTCTCGGCCACGACCTCGGCATAGCGGTTGATCAGCTGCACCAACCCCGCACCATTCACGCGCATCGAGGTCAGCGTCCCCAACGAAGTGCGGCCGTCTGAACGGGGGCGTCCCACAACGAGACGAGCTCGTCGTCGAGCTTGAGCAAAGTGATCGACATGCCTTGCATCTCCAGCGACGTGATGTAGTTGCCGACCAGCCGGCGCTGGACGGTGATCCCCCGCTCGGCGAGCACGTGCTCGGCGTGCCCGTACGCCAGATACAGCTCGATCAGCGGCGTCCCACCCATGCCGTTCACGAACAGCAGAACCTGATCCCCAGAAGCGAACGGCAGATCCTCGACGATCGGCCCCAGCAGCCTCTCGACGATCGCGTTCGCCGGTTCCAACGGCATCCTCTCGCGCCCCGGCTCGCCGTGGATGCCAATCCCGATTTCCATCTCCGACTCACCCAGCGAGAACGTCGGCTTCCCCGCGTGCGGCACCGTGCACGACGTCAGTGCCATGCCCATCGAGCGCACCGAGGCGTTCACTCGTTCACACAACGCCTTCACCGCGGCCAGATCGGCACCGGCCTCGGCGGCCGCGCCGACGATCTTCTCCGCGAGTACGGTCCCACCCACGCCCCTGCGGCCAGCCGTGAACAGCGAGTCCTTCACCGCCACGTCGTCGTCGATCACGACCGCTTCGACCGAGATCCCCTCGGCCAGCGCCAGCTCGGCCGCTGTTTCGAAGTTCAGGACGTCTCCGGTGTAGTTCTTCACGATGTGCAGGACGCCCGCGCCACCGTCGATCGCCTTGGTCGCGTCGATCACCTGGTCCGGCGTCGGCGAGGTGAACACCGCCCCTGGGCACGCCGCGTCGAGCATGCCGAAGCCGACGAAGCCGCCGTGCATGGGTTCGTGCCCCGACCCGCCGCCGGACAGGATGCCGACCTTCCCCGAGCGGGGCGGCTCGGCGCGAACGATGTAGTGCGGGTCGTACGAAACCCGGATCAAGTCCGCATGCGCCGCCGCCATCCCGGCGAGCGCTTCGTCGACAACCTTCGAGGGGTCGTTGATGATCTTCTTCATCGCTGCCAGCCTCTCGCCGAGATCCTCGCCACAAGCCGAGCACGCACGTTTCTACTACCGAAACGCGACGCCGTCAGGAAAGTACGTGATCTAGCTTCGCTTGCGCCGCCCCACGCCAAACAGACCGCGCGCGATCTCTCGTCCGAGGACGGACGCCGCGGACCGGGCGAACTGCTTGAACGCGCTCGACCCGAGCACCTTCTCCACCGTCGAGTCCTCGGCCTTGCCGCCCCGCGACCGCGAGGACGGCTTCTCGTCCCACTCGCCCTGCGGCAACGGAACCCGCTTCTCTTCCGCAGGAGCCGGAGCTTTCGACTCGGCAGCAGCCTTCTCCGACCCGGCCGCCAGCTTGGCCGTGAGCTTCTCGTACGCCGACTCCCGATCCACCGCCGTCGCGTACTCGGCGGACAACGGCGACGACGCGATCGTCGAGTCCACCAGAGCAGCCGGCGACGGGTCCATCAACGACTCCGGCGCCCGCATCCGCGTCCACGCGACCGGCGTCGGCGCGCCGTTCTCGTTCATCACGGTCACGACGGCCTCGCCGATCGACAGCGTGGTGAGCAACTCCCCGAGGTCGTAGGAGGACGTCGGGAACGTCGCCACCGTCGCCTTCAGCGCCTTGGCGTCGTTAGGCGTGTGCGCCCGGAGCTGGTGCTGCACCCGCGACCCGAGCTGCGCGAGGACGGACTCCGGCACGTCCTTCGGCGTCTGCGTGACGAAGAACACACCGACCCCCTTCGACCGGATCAGCCGAACGGTCTGCGTGATCGCGTCGAGGAACGACTTCGACGCGTCGTTGAACAGCAGGTGCGCCTCGTCGAAGAAGAACATCAGCTTCGGCTTCTCCACGTCACCCTCTTCGGGCAGGTCGTGGAACAGGTCCGCGAGCATCCACATCAGGAACGTCGAGAACAGCGCCGGCCGGTCCTGCAGCGAAGGCAGCTCGAGCAGCGACACGACGCCGAGCCCCTCGGGCGACGTACGCAGCAGGTCCGCCGTGTCGAACTCCGGCTCGCCGAAGAACGCGTCCGCGCCCTGGTCGGAGAACGCGATCAGCTCGCGCAGGATCACCCCGGCCGTCGCGGCCGACAGCCCGCCGAGCCCCTTCAGGTCCTCTTTGCCCTCGTCCGACGTGAGGTACTGCACGACGGCCCGCAGATCCTTCAGATCGAGCAGCGCCAACCCCGCCTTGTCGGCGAAGTGGAACACCAGCCCGAGCGAGGACTCCTGGACGTCGTTCAGCCCGAGCACCTTCGTCAGCAGCGTGGGCCCGAACGACGAGATCGTCGCGCGTACGGGGATGCCCTTGCCCTCACCGCCCAGCGCGAAGAACTCCGTCGGGAACCCCTTCCCCGCCCACGTCTGCCCCAGCGAGGTAGCGCGCTCCGACAACTTCTCCGAGGTCTCGCCGGGCGAGGCGATCCCCGAGAGGTCGCCCTTGATGTCTGGAGCGAAGACAGGGACGCCGGCCGCAGACAGCTGCTCGGCGATCAGCTGCAGCGTCTTCGTCTTCCCCGTTCCGGTGGCGCCCGCGATCAGCCCGTGCCGGTTCAGCATCGACAACGGGATCCGCACCTGGGCGTCGGGGACCGGCGTACCGTCCGCGACGAGCGCGCCGAGCTGGAGCGCGGGCCCTTCGAAGGCGTACCCCTGTTTGACGGCCTCGGTCTGATCCGCGCCGGACTTCGCCGCCATGGTGGACTCCCCTCGTGGGCGTGGGTGGGCGTAAAACGTGGCTTGCGCACCGCAGCGTATCGCCGCTCCGAGCCTCCAAGGAGGAACTCCTTCGAGGTCAGCGCGGAGCATTCGGTAACCTATCCGGCGGTGGCGTGTCCGAGCGGCCTAAGGAGTACGCCTCGAAAGCGTATGAGGGGCAACCCTCCGCGGGTTCAAATCCCGCCGCCACCGCCATGACACGACGAGGTCCGGGGTCGGAGCTGACTCCGGACCTCAGGCCGCGTCTGGAAAAGATCGCCTGGCGCGCGACACCTCGCATCCCGCCTGGCTGCGTTGCAGATCTGCGGAAGGATGCCGATCCGACCTTGACCTGCACCACACCCAGCCGGGCGCGATGCGCCGCGCGCCATCGCGCTACGCGCGATGACCGGCGCTATTTTCCAGACACGACCTGGTCGTATCGCAGGAAAGGGTGGTGAGCCCGTTGACCGTCGACAACCTGAACACCTTCCTGCTGGCCAGCTCAGCGATCCTGCTCGCCGCCGCCCTGGCCGTCCGGCTGTCCTCGCGCGCCGGGTTCCCCAGCCTGCTGATCTACCTCGCGATGGGCATCGCGCTCGGCGAGTCCGGGCTCGGGATCCAGTTCGACGACGTGCAGCTCGCCCACGCGCTCGGGTTCGGGGCGCTGGTCATCATCCTCGCCGAGGGCGGCTTCACCACCCGCTGGAGCGACGTCAAGGGCGCGATGCCGGCCGGCGTCGTCCTCGCCACGGTCGGTGTCGCGGTCAGCATCACGGTCGTCGCGGTCATCGTGCACTACACGCTGGGCTTCGACTGGCAGCTGTCGTTCCTGCTCGGCGCCGTCGTCTCCCCCACCGACGCCGCCGCGATCTTCTCCGTGCTCAGGCGCGTCCCGTTGCCACGACGGATCGCCGGGACGCTGGAAGCCGAGTCCGGCCTGAACGACGCCCCGACCGTCCTCCTCGTCACGCTGCTGTCGAGCGCGGAGTTCGGCGAGACCACGCCGCTGCGGTTCGTCGCCGACGTCGCGTTCGAGCTCGTCGTCGGCGCTGTCTTCGGCTTCGCGATCGGCTGGCTCGGCTCCCACCTGCTCAAGCGCCTCGCGCTCCCCGCCTCCGGCCTCTACCCACTCGCCACCCTGTCGCTCATCGTGCTCGCGTACGCGGCGAGCGCGGCGATCCACGCGAGCGGGTTCGCCGCGGTGTACGTGAGCGCGCTCGTCCTCGGCAACTCCGAGCTCATGCACCGCGCGGCGACGCGATCGTTCGTCGAGGGGTTCGCCTGGCTCAGCCAGATCGGGCTGTTCGTCATGCTCGGCTTACTCGCGTGGCCGTCGCGGGTCGACCTCAGCACGCTCATCGGGGGCCTGGTCGCCGGCGTCGCGCTCACGTTCATCGCGCGGCCGCTGTCCGTGGGCCTGAGCCTGCTGCCGTTCCGCGTCCCGTTACGCGAGCACGCGTTCGTCTCCTGGGCGGGCCTGCGTGGCGCGGTGCCGATCGTGCTCGCGACGATCCCGCTCTCCCAGGCGTTCCCGCGCGCGGAGGACCTGTTCGACGTGGTGTTCGTGCTGGTCATCGTGTTCACGCTGATGCAGGGTCCGACGCTGCCCTGGGTCGCCAAGCGGCTCGGGGTCGGTGCGACCGACCAGGTCGTCGACCTGGACGTCGAGGCGGCGCCGTTGGAACGGATCGACGCCGACCTGCTCGAGATCACGATCGGCGAGACGTCCCGCCTGCGCGGCGTCGAGATCGGCGAGCTCAGGCTGCCCGTGGGCGCGTCGGTGTCGCTGATCGTGCGCGAGGGGAAGACGTTCGTGCCCAGCCTGACCAGCGTGCTGCGCATCGGCGACGATCTGCTGGTGGTGGCGCCGCGCAAGACCCGGGACACGACCGAACGGCGACTCCGCGCGGTCAGCAGGTTCGGGCGGCTCGCGGGCTGGTCCCGCGAGAACGGTGACGCCTAGCGTGCCGCGGCCGCCGGAGTCGGGCCCGGAGTCGTACACACCGGCAGGGCGCTCTTCACCTGCAGCTGCTTCGGGGCCTTCGCCTTCAGCTGGCCGAACGCGTCGCCGATCACGAAGTCGACCGTCGCCTCCTGGCGCCCGTCGGCCTTCACCACGGGCTTGTCCGTCGGCTTCACCTGGGCGAGAACGAGCAGCACCTCGGGCGCGTTCTTGGCCCGGCCGCGGATCTCGACCCGGCCCACCTTGGCGTTCAGGGGGTCGTTGTCGAGGTCAGCGACCTTGAACCCGCGCAGCTCCAGCTGCTCGGAGAGGTTGGCGCCCGCGCCGCGGACCTTGCCCGCGTTGTAGACGTTCACGATCACGTCCTTGGACGCGATCAGCTGCTTGCCGGCGGACGGAGTCGTACACACCTGAGCCACCACGGCCGGCTCGTTACGTCCGAGAACGCTCGTCCACCCGTAGTACGCCGCGCCGCCGAGCAAGCCTATGAGCAGAACGAGCGTTATCGGCCCGCGGATGTTCCGCCGCTTGCGGAACTGCGGGATGTCCCCCGTGTCCCACGCCATCGTCCCTCCCAGGACCCTCTCTCTCGGCCCACCCGCTTGGGTCTATTGTCCCCAACCAGCTCAGCCGTCGAGCCGCAGTACCCGCGCATGCAGAACCATGCGCTGGTGCAACGCCGCTCGTAGTGCCCGATGCAGCCCGTCCTCTAGGTAGAGCTCGCCCTTCCATTCGACGACGTGTGCGAACAAATCGCCGTAGTACGTTGAATCCTCCGCCAGGAGCGTGTCGAGGTCCAGCGTGCGTTTCGTCGTGACCAACTGGTCGAGCCGGACCGGATGTGGAGGCAGCTGCGCCCAGTCCCGTTGCGCGGTGTCGTGCTCGGGATATGGCTTTCCGTCTCCGACTCGCTTGAAGATCACGCTTCGTGAGTGTAGTGGGCGCGCGCGTACACCGCTGGCGGCCTGTCAACCCAGTTCACGCGAGCGCGAACGCTGCGTAGCGAAGAACGTCCGTAGCAACGCTCCGCACTCGTCCGCGAGGACCCCACTCACGACCTCCGGCCGGTGGTTGAGCCGCCGATCACGGACCAGATCCCAGAGCGAGCCTACGGCGCCAGCCTTGTCGTCGTACGCCCCGAACACCAGCCGATCGAGCCGCGCCGCGACCACCGTGCCCGCGCACATCGCGCAAGGCTCGAGCGTCACGACCAGCGTGCACCCGGACAGTCGCCAGCTACCCAGCGTGGCCGCGGCCGCCCGAACGGCCAGGACCTCGGCGTGCGCGGTCGGGTCTCCGGTCAGCTCCCGCTCGTTCCGGCCGCGCCCGATCACCGCGCCGGACGGGTCCAGAACGACGGCACCGACGGGCACGTCACCGGTCGCCGGCGCCGCGCCGGCCTCGGCCAGCGCGGAGCGCATCGCCCCCTCCCAGTCGGAGGTGGTCAGCGCACCGACTCCAGCGCCGGTTCGAAGCCGAGTCGCTCGGCCATCGACGCCACCGCCTCCGAAGGGCTGAGCCCGGTCGCCAGCGCCAGCTCGTTCAGGTCGTCGCCGGTGAGCCCGAGGTCGGACACCAGGTCGGCGTCGCCGTACGGTCCCGCCGGCAGCACCGGGACCGGACCGTCGTCCTCGTCGCCGTCGCTGAGGTGCTCGGCGACGGCCTTGGCGAGCACGGACCCGACCGGCGAACGCATCGTCTCCGCCGCGTCCGACACGTACACCCTGGGATCGTCCTCGCCCTCGACCCGGACGACGCCGAACCAGTCGTCTTCCTCTTCGAGCAGGATCAGGACGGTGCCGTCGTCGGACAGGAGCTCACGTCCGAGGTCGGCAAGGTCGTCGAGCGTCTCGACCTCGTCGAGGTCCAGCTCCGTACCAGCCCAGTCGCCACCGCTCCGCGCGAACGCCGCCGCGAAGTACGCCACGGTCCCACCAGTCCTTCGAAGAATGCCGCGATGTTCTTGTCGGATGAAGTCTGCCCGCTCGGGATGGGGCGCGCTAACCGACTCCGATCTCGGCCACCTGGCGGAACGCCGGACCGAAGCCGAGGCGGTCGGCCACCTCGCTCAGCATCTCGTCGGGGTACAGGTCGGGATCGTCGCACAGCGCGCCGAGGTCCATCGCGCCCATGCCGAGGTCGGCGACGATGCCGAGGTCGCCGGCCGGCTGGATCTGGTCCTCCTCGTCCTCATCCGGAACGGGCAGTTCGAGCTCGTCGAGAACCGAACGAGCGAGCGGCCACTCGGTCGCCGCGGTCACGTCGGACAGCAGGAGTCGTACGGCTTCGCCGAGCACCCGGACGACCACGAAGAAGTCGTCGTCGACCGACACCAGCCCGAGCGTGCCGATGTCGCCGGGTTGCTGCCGGAGCGTACGAACAAGGGTCTCGAGGTCGCGCGCGGCTCGTCTGGGCAGCGACACGACCTGCCAGCTGCCTTCCTCGAGGTAGGCCACGACGGCGAAGTCGACCGTGCTGCTCTCCTCGGCCATGCGGAGATCGTCGCAGATCGGCGCCCGGTCCGCGCTGGTAATAGTGCGTGAAGGTCAGGCGCTGCGGTACGTGGCTCGACGGAGGGCCTCGCGGAGCCGGGCCACTCGGGCCCGGCGCGGACTCACCCGGGCTCTCAGCTCTTTCGCTTCGGCGAGGTCGCGAAGAAAAGCCGCGCGACGACGCAGCCGCTCCGATTGAGACTCAGCGAGCGCAACCTGCACCGGATTCCTCCCAGCCTGACGATGCCGCTTCGTCATGCGCTGTCTCCAGCTTCGACACGGGCCCGAACTTGCGTCCCCCGGCGTCAGCCACCCCCAGACTGCTGCGGTGACACTACCGTTCTGATACCACCGTTCGTCCAGACCGCAAACGTCGCAGTTAGGGACATCGTTAGGCCACTTCGGGCCAGAAGGCTCGCCGGTCTCGGACGTTCACCGCGCTGACCGCCTGGAGCAGCCACAGGCCGGTGATCCTTCTTTGTCCAGACCGCAAACGTCGCAGTTGGGGACATCGCTCGGCCACTTCGGGCCACTTATGATGGCCAGCCATGCGGATCTTCGTAGCCGACCACCCTCTCGTCGCGCACAAGCTCACCGCCCTGCGGGACGAACGGACCGACTCACCGACGTTCCGCCAGCTCGCCGACGAGCTCGTGACGCTGCTCGCGTACGAGGCGACCCGGGACGTCCGCACCGAGCCGTTCACCGTGCGGACGCCGGTGGCCGAGGCGACCGGGGTCAAGCTCGCGACGCCGAAGCCGCTGGTCGTGCCCATCCTGCGCGCCGGGCTCGGCATGCTCGAGGGCATGATGCGGCTGCTGCCGACGGCCGAGGTGGGTTTCCTCGGCATGGTCCGCGACGAGAACACGCTGACGGCGTCGACGTACGCGCAGCGGCTGCCCGACGACCTGTCCGGGCGGCAGTGCTACGTGCTCGACCCGATGCTCGCGACGGGCGGCACGCTCGGGGCGGCGGCGAACTTCCTGATCGAACGGGGGGCCGACCACATCACCGCGATCTGCCTGCTGGCCGCGCCGGAGGGCGTCGCCCGGCTGGAGCAGGACCTCGCCGACACGAGCGTCCCGGTCACGGTCGTCACGGCGGCCATGGACGAGCGGCTCAACGAGAAGGGCTACATCGTTCCCGGGCTCGGCGACGCTGGAGACAGGCTCTACGGCGTCGTCGACTGACCCGTCGACTGACCTACTCTGACCAGCCCAGGCAACCTCGGCAGTCGTCTGGCGCGTCCTGGACTACCGTGTGTGCTGGGACGGACGAAAGCGCGAGGTGGGCCATGACGGGTGCGCAGGGTGCCCAGACTTCCGGGCAGGTGAAATGCCGGGCCGCCTCCCCCTGTCGGTGCGGCCCGACAATTCCACGCCCCCCGTACCCCCTGACTCACCGCTGGTGCCGAGAACTACTCTCCGCTACCTCGCTAAAGACCCGCTAAAGAACCCGCCGCCTGATGGAGTTCCGCGTTCTGGGGCCGCTCGAGGTCCTTCACAACGGTGACCCGCTCAAGCTCGGCGGGCCGAAGCAGCGCGCCGTCCTGGGGGTGCTGATCGCGCACGCCGGGCACGCTGTGCCGGTCGCGCGGCTGACCGACGAGCTGTGGGGCGACGACCCGCCGCCGACCGCCGCGACCGCGCTGCAGGTGTACGTCTCCGCGCTCCGCAAGGTGCTCGGCGACCGCGTGGTGAGCTCGCGCGGGACGTACCTGCTCGACCTCACCGGTGACGACCTCGACGCCGAACGGTTCGAGGAACTGGTCGCCCGCGGCCGCGGCCACCGGGCCGAGCATCCCGCCCGGACGAGCGCCGACCTCGGCTTCGCGCTCGCGCTCTGGCGCGGCGACGCGTACGCCGACCTGCCCGGCGGCCCGACGCTGCAGGCCGAGCAGGCCCGCCTGGACGAGCTGCGCCTCGCGGTCGTCGAGGACCGTGCCGAGGCCGAGCTCGAGCTGGGCAAGCACGCGCATCTGCTGTCCGAGCTGGCCGGCCTCGCCGTTCAGCACCCGACGCGCGAGCGGCTGATCTCGCTGTACATGCTCACCGCGTACCGCTGCCGCCGCGTCGGCGACGCGATGCGCGCGTACGAGACGCTGCGGACGAGGCTGCACGACGAGTACGGCGTCGAGCCGAGCCAGGAGACACGTTCGCTGGCCCGCTCGATCTCTCGCCGCGACCCGACCCTCGACGCGCCGTGGCCGGAGTGGATCCCGGCGCCGACCAGCCGGTTCGTCGGCCGCCGGCGCGAGCTGGTCCAGCTCGGCGATCAGCTGCCGCGGACCCGGTTGCTCACGATCACCGGGCCTGGCGGCGCGGGCAAGACGCGGTTGTCGCTGGAGATCGGGCGCGAGGCCGTTCACGACCATCCGGACGGCGTCCGGTTCATCGACCTGTCGTCCGCGCCCGTCGGCAGCTCGGTCGCCGCGACGATCGCCGGCGTGCTCGGCGACCGCGAGCAGCCGGGCATCGACCTGCTGGACACGCTCGCGACCGAGCTGCATCGCTCGCGGGTGCTGTTGATCCTCGACAACTGCGAGCACCTCGTCGACGACTGCGCGAAGGTCTGCCAGTACCTGCTCGAGCGGTGTCCCGGCGTACGGATCCTCGCGACCAGCCGGGAGCCGCTCGGCATCGGCGGCGAACGGGTGTGGCCGCTGTCCGGGCTGGCGCTGCCCGTGGCCGGCGACGTCAGCGAGGTCGCGGCGCGGAGCGAGTCCGTACGCCTGTTCGCCGACCGCGCGCAGGCCGCGGCGCCGACGTTCACACTCGGTCCGGGTCCGCTCGCGACCGTGTCGGAGCTGTGCCGCCGGTTGGACGGCATGCCGCTCGCGATCGAGCTGGCCGCCGCGCAGCTGCGGACGCAGTCGCTGGACGAGGTCGCGTCCCGGTTGGGCCAGCGGCTGGACCTGCAGGACGCGCGGTCGCGCACGCTGCCCGAGCGACACCGGACGATGCGCGCCGCGATCGACTGGAGCCACCGGCTGTTGTCCCCGCGGGAGCAGGCGACGTTCCGAAGGCTGTCGGTGTTCAAGGGCGGCTTCACCCGCGACGCGGTCGAACGGGTCGCCGCCGACGTCGCGGGCTTCGCGCCGAATGACGCGGCCGAGGTGTTCGATGCCCTGACCCAGTTGGTGGATCGTTCGCTCGTCGTCGCCGAGTCCTCGATCGACAACGGTGCGGTCGGGACGCGCTACCGGATGGTGGAGACGATCGCCGCGTACGCCGCCGAACGGTTGGCGGAGTCGCGCGAGGAGCTGGCGACGCGCGTACGCCATGCCGCGTGGGTGACCGACCTCGCCGAGGCAACCGACAAGGCGTGGGCGACCAACAAGAACGCGACGCTGATCCTCGCCGTCGAGCACGACAACGTCCGGGCCGCGATCGAGTGGACGCTCGGGGATGGGCAGGATCCTCAACGGGCGTTGCAGATTGGCTCGTTGGTCTGGTGGTTCTGGTGGACCCGCGGGCTGATGGAGGAGGGACGCGACCTGCTCGAACGAGCGCTCGCCGCGTCCAGCTCGGAGCCCTCGCAGCAGCGCGGTGCGGCGCTTCGGGCGGCGGCCTCGTTGGCGCGCAGCAGCGGTGCGTACGCCGCGGCGTACCGGCTCGGCGAGGAGTGTCTGCGGGTGAACCGCGCGATCGGTTTGGAGCGTGGCATCGGGTTCGCGCTGAACTCGTTGGCGATCACGTTGCAAGCGCAGAACAAGATCGAGGACTCGTTGCTGTTGCTCGCCGAGTCTCGCGAGCGGTATGCCGAGGCCGGCGACGAACGTGGGCAGGCCTCGGCGCTCAACAACATGGGCAACAGCCTGCGCGCGTCCGGTCGGCTCGAGGAGGCCACTGAGTCGTTGCAGGACGCGCTCGAACGCTTCCGCAAGCTGTCCGATCGCCGGGGCGAGGCCGCTGTGCTCACCAACCTGGCGATCTGCGCGCGCCGTTCCGGCGACGTGCAGCGGTCACGCGACCTGAGCCTGCACGCGTTGACGCTGTACACCGAGCTGGGGTTGGCCGAAGGGCAGACCGACATCTTCGACTGCCTGGCCTGGTGCGAGCTCGCCGAGGGCCGCGCGCTGTCGGCGCTGCGGTTGCTCGCCGCCGCGGACCAGGTGCGACGCCGGCTGGGGTCGCCGCGGTTCAGCCCGGACGAGATCGCGGACTACGAGGACGCGATCGCGCGGGCGCGCAAGTTGGTCGGCAGCCGGGCTTCCGCCTTGGAACGCGCCGCCGAGGAGGTCACGCTCGACGACCTCGTGGCCGAGATCCTGCACGACGCCTCCACGTCGCCCGAGCTGAACGCCGCCGGCTAGCTCCCCTCCCTCGAAGAGGTTCGAATGAAGGGCACCTTCATTCAATAGGTTCGAATGAAGGGACCCTTCATTCAAACCGTCAGCGCGTCGAGCTGGTCGCCGGTGAGGACGGAGCGGACCTGGATCCCGTTGCTGGCAAGCTGGTTCGCGGCGGGAGCCCGCCGGTCGATCGCGCACAGAACGGTGTCGGCCTTCCCGCCCAGCCCCCGGATCGCGTGCGCGGCGTCGATCACGGCACCGCCGGTGGAGATCACGTCCTCGACGAGCAGGACCTCGCGCCCCGCGCAGTCGACGCCCTCGACGAGCTTCTGGGTGCCGTACGTCTTGGCCTGCTTGCGGATGAACAGCACGGGCAGCCCGGTGACCTGGCCGAGCAGGGTCGCGATCGGGATTCCGCCGAGCTCGAGCCCACCGAGCAGCTCCGTGCCGGTCGGTACGAGCGGCGCCATCGCGTCGACAACCCGGCGCAGCAGCACGGGATCGGTCTCGAAGAGGTACTTGTCGAAGTAGTGCGTCGCCGTGAGCCCCGAGCGCAGCGTGAACTGACCAGTCAGGCGGCTACGTTCGTTGATCTGTCGAGCGAGATCCATGGACCTCAGGCTAGGCCCTGGATGTACGCGGCGACGGCCCGGCCGCGTTCGGCGTCGTAGCCGACGAAGTAGGGCACGCCGTCCGGCCCGCTGAACGGCAGCAGGGTCGAGCGCTTGTACGGCAGATCGCACACCGTCGTCGGGATCAGCTCGCCGTCCAGCACGCGGTAGATGGTGAAGCCGCGCCGCGCCGCCGACGCCATCAGCACTCGGGTCTCGCCCTGGCGCGTGAACGTCCGCAGGTTCGTCCACCCCGGGCTGAGCAAGGCGGAGTTGACATCGACGAACGAGGCGGAATCCTCACCAGGCTTGACGATCGAGGACCCGCCGGTCGCCTCGTTGTAGCGAACGAGCAGCGGCTCACCGTCGACCTCGAGCGACACGAGCGAGGTCCAACCCGGCTCCCAGGTCGCGTCGAGGACGGTCGCCGTACCGGAACCGTCCTCCTTGACCTGGTCGACCTGCACCCGCCCCGACTCGGTGTCGTAGAAGACGAGGTGCGCGTGCCCGCCGACCGCGAGCGTCCCGACGTGCGTCCAGCCCGGCGTGCCCGCCACCTCGGAGCTCGGCGCATAGGTTCCCGAACGGAAGTCCAGCTTGCCGATGCGGCATTGCCCGTTCTCGCCGTCGTACGTCAACAGCAGGTTGTCGTGCCCGTTGCGGAACGGAACCAGCGCCGTGCAGCTTCCCGCCCACGGCGTGACGCCCCACTGTTCGATCAGCCGTGCCTCGTCGTTGATCAAGTAGGTATGGAGATTCCGCCCCGCCTCGTCGTACCCGACCAGACCGGCCAAGGTGGGGAACGTGGTGAGGTTGGAGAGTTTCGGCCGCAGCGCGGACTGCCGGTACTCGACGTACTCCGGGCCCGCCGGAGTCGTGTCGGGCTCGAACTCGCTCGGCGACAACGCCCGCGCGTACCCGCTGAGTCCCTGTCCGGCAAGCACCTGCTGGAGCACGGCGCGCGTCCCCGAGCTGACCGAGAGGTTGTCCCGTCCGCTGGCCAGGCGGTCCCGGTGCGCGGCGAGCAGATCCTCGCGAGCGTCTTGCAGGCTTGGGTTTTCGATCGTCTTCCACGAGTCCGCGACGACCTGCAGCAGGTGCCCGCGCGCCTCGGGAACGACGACGGCACGGTCGAGCGCGAGCAGCGTCGCCGCCCACCGTTCGCCGATGCCGAACTCGTCGAGCTCGCGGTCGGACAGGTCGCCGAGCGTGGCGTGGTACGACTCGTCGTACGGCACACCGCGCAGACCTTTGGGATCACCGGTCGACCGCGGCGCGATCGCGGTCGCCCGGGTCAGCGCGCACGCGACGTAGTCGCTCCAGCCCTCGGCCAGGCCGCGGCTCTGCGGCCACTCGAGGCTGGCGGAGTTGGCGTGACCGCCGACGAGCTGGCCGGTGACGCCGTGGAAGTACTCGTGCAGCACGACGGTCGGGTCGAGCGCGTCGTGCGTGACGTCGCGCGTGCCGAGGTGCAGGGTCGGGCCGCCGTCGAGCACGTTCAACGGGTCGCCCGGGTCCCACCAGCTGCTGTCCTCGTCGTCATGCACGAGAACGGTCGTCCGGTCCGTGCTCACCGACGGGTTGCCGCGGATGTAGCTGCCGTCGCCCTCGCGGAAGCCGACCATGTGCGCGACGTCGTACGCCGTGCAGCTGAGGAAGAACGCATTGAGAACGAACTGTTCGTCGCCCTCCGGATCGGCCGGCTCGAACGCGAGCGAGAGCGTCTTACCGGTCCCCCGGCCGCTCATCGGGTCGCCGGTTTCGGCGTCGACGGCGTGGATCGTCGGGCCGCTCGTCTCGTTCGCGGCCACCCAGTCGGTCGGGACGCTCGGGTCGCGGTCGAGTCCGCGCAGGTCGAGGAGGAAGTTGGGCTGGTCGACGGCGCGCGGGATCAGCTGCAGACCCCGTTCGCCGTCCGCGCTGAGCGGGTAGACCAGCGCGGTCGCGGCGATCCTTCGCGTGACCTCCTGCCGGTAGAGCAGGGTGCCGTCGTGCGCGTCGATCAGCACGCGCCAGCGACCTTCCTTGCCAGGAAGGAGGAACGAGGACTCCCAGGCGAGACGAAGATCATCGGGCTGCCAGAACCAGCGCAGCCTGGTCCGTACGACGTCGCCGAACGGGCCTTGCTCGAACGAGTGTGGGCGGTGCAGCTCGTCGGGCTTGCTCGCTTGTACGTTCGCCTCGAACGTCTCGTTGCTCACGAAGGTGGCAGCCTTGACGATCGCCTCTTCGGCGTCGAGCGTCGGCGCGAGATCCGGTGCGTTCTCGATCGTCACGAGCCGCGAGGAGATCTTCTGCACGAGGCCTTGCGGGCTGAACCGTACGGTCGCGGAGGCCTGGAAGATCGGCAGCCGTTGCCAGGTCTGGGCAAGGTGCACGACTGCGGCACCACTGGACAAAAGGGAGATCACGGGGGCTGTGGCGAACTCCAGCGCGCTGCCTTCGGGCGCGCCAAGCAGCCGCGACACCCGACGGTCGGTGAGCACGGCGAACGCGTCGCCCGCCAGATCGCCAGTACTCGACGAACCGGTCGGGTCGACGTCGACGGCCGTCGGGTTCTGAGTGAACCCGTCAACCCTCTGCACGCGGAGTTCTGCGACTTCGACGCATTGCACACCATCGGCGGCGGCTGCGAGCGCATTGATTCGGTCTTGTGCTACTTCGACCAGATTCCAACGGGTCTCGCGGACGTCGAAGGACTCGCTCATGTGAGCCCCTTTCCCCCCATTCTCCCGGGAAAGTCCAGCAGACGGTGCGGAGAGGCGCAACCGATTCAGCGATTGTTGCGGAGAGCACCCAGGCGACTACTTGTCTGTCTAGAGTGCCTTGACGGCGCTGACCAGCTTCGTCAAGGACGCCTTGGCATCGCCGAAGAGCAGTGTGGTCTTGGGATCGTAGAGCAGCTCGTTCTCGATGCCGGCGAACCCGGGGCGCATCGAGCGCTTCATGAACACGACGGCTTTCGCATGATCGGCATCGAGGATGGGCATTCCCGAGATCGGCGATCCCTGCGGGCTGCGCGCGGCCGGGTTGACGACGTCGTTCGCGCCGACGACGAGTGCGACGTCGGCGCTCTTGAACTCGGGGTTGATCTGTTCCATCTCGACGAGCTGCTCGTACGGGACGTTCGCCTCGGCGAGCAGAACGTTCATGTGGCCGGGCATTCTGCCGGCGACGGGGTGGATGGCGTACGTGACCTCGATGCCGCGTTCGTTGAGAATGTCGGCGAGTTCTCGCAACGTGTGTTGGGCTTGCGCGACGGCGAGCCCGTACCCGGGAACGACAATGACGCGCTGCGCGTAGCCGAGCAGGACGGCGATGTCCTCGGCGGGCGCGGACTTGACGGGGCGCTGGCTCTCGACGCTCGCGCCGAGGGTGGAGCCGCCTCTGAGTGCGCCGAACATGATGTTGGCTACGGAACGGCCCATCGCCTGCGCCATCAGCTTGGTGAGCAGCGCACCGGCCGCGCCGACGAGCGTGCCGGCGACCAGCAGGAGCGTGTTGCCGAGCAGGTAACCGCTGGCGGCGACTGAGAGTCCGGTGAAGGCGTTGAGGAGGGAGATGACGATCGGGACGTCCGCGCCGCCCACCGGGAGGACGAGGAGGACGCCGAGTCCCAACGCCACAAGGGCGAGAACGACGCCGATGAGCGTGTTGCCGGTGGTGACGACGAGGACCGACAGCGCAAGGGCGGCGATGATGGCGCCGCCGAACAGCCACTGCGCGCCTGGCGGAACGATGGGGCGGCTGGTCATGAGTTCTTGCAGCTTGGCGAACGTGATCGCCGAGCCGGAGAAGGAGATCGCGCCGATCAGGACGGTGAACGCGGTGGCGACGAGCGGGATGATCGCGGACCCGCCGACCTCACCGAGCTCGAGCAGCGCGACGAGCGCGGCCGCTCCACCGCCGACGCCGTTGAACAGCGCGACGAGCTGCGGCATCGCGGTCATCGCGACCCTGCGCGCGGCGACCGCACCGACCAGTCCGCCGAGCAGGATGGCGATGAGGATCGCGACCAGGTTGCTCGGCCGTTCCGCGAGGAACACCAGCACGACCGCGAGCACCGCGCCGACCGCTCCGACGGCGTTGCCCCATCGGGCGGACCGCGGCGACGACAACGCCTTCAGCGCGAGGATGAAGCAGACCGCGGCCAGCAGGTAGCCGGCGTCGATCCAGACGCTTTCGGTCATGGACGCTCGACCTGCTTGCGGGGCTTGAACATCTCGAGCATCCGGTCGGTGACGACGAATCCGCCGACCATGTTGAGCGTGGCGAGGAAGACGGCGACCAGCCCGACGATCAGCTCGATCGCGCTGTCCGCTCGTCCCGCCACCAGGATGGCGCCGACGAGGATGACTCCGTGGATGGCGTTCGCGCCAGACATCAACGGGGTATGCAGAATCGTCGAGACCTTCGCGATGACCTCATACCCGGTGAACGCACTGAGCACGAAGATCGTCAACAGCACAATGCCTTCTGCCATGACCTATCCGACCTCCCCCAACTGGTCCTGGGTCAAGTGGTGCCGCACCTCGCCCGCGTGCGTCACGCAGCTCCCGGCGATGACGTCGTCGTCGAAGTCGATCTCGACGTTGCCCTCCTTGAGCATGAGCAAGAGGAAGTTGACAACGTTCTGTGCGTACAATCTGCTTGCCGGCAAGGGCATCTGGCTCGGCACGTTCCGGCCGCCCCAGATCGTGACGCCGTTGACGTTCAGTTCTTCGCCGGGCTTGCTGCCCTCGACGTTGCTGCCCTGTTCGGCGGCGAGGTCGACGACGACGGAGCCGGGCTTCATGCCGTTGACCATGGCGGCGGTGACGAGGAGCGGCGCCGGCCTTCCGGGCACTGCGGCGGTGGTGATGAGGGCGTCGGCGTTCGCGACGTACGGGGTGAGGAGCTCGCGCTGCTTGGCTGCTCGTTCCTCGGTCATCTCCCGCGCGTACCCACCGGTGCCGCCGAGGGCTTCGAGGGGCAGCTCGACGAACTTCGCGCCGAGGCTGCGGATCTCCTCCGCGGAGGCTTCGCGGACGTCGTACGCCTCAACCATCGCGCCGAGCCGCTTGGCGGTGGCGATGGCCTGCAGGCCCGCGACGCCGGCGCCGAGCACGAGCACGCTGGCCGGGCGGACCGTGCCGGCGGCTGTCATGAAGAGCGGAAAGAACCTCGGCAACCGTTCGGCGGCGACGATCGCGCACCGATAGCCGGCGACGAGGGCCTGACTGGAGAGGGCGTCCATGGACTGGGCGCGGGACGTTCTCGGGATGAGGTCCATGGAGAAGGTGGTGACCTTGCGGTCGCGGAGGATGCGGACGAGCGGGAGCTCCTGGATGGTGGGGAGGAACGAGACGGTGACCGTCCCCTCCGGCAGGTGCCGCACGTGCGCGAGGTCGGGGGGCTGGACGCTGAGCACGACCTTGGCGTTGTCGATGGCGTCGTCGCCGACGTACGCCCCGGCTGCGCGGTAGTCATCGTCGCTCGCATGCAGCTCAGCCCCGGCATCGGGCTCGACCGCGACCTCGAACCCCGCCTCCGTGAGCTTCGGAACCAGCTCCGGCACCACAGCAACCCGGCGCTCACCAGGCCGCCTCTCCCTGAGCACCGTGATCCTCACCCGGGGCACCCTAACTGATCATCGCGTGGGGCGACCCCGCCGTCGCGCGGCCGCCGTTCGGAATCCGCGTGGCTGGCCTCGGACAGGCGGGGAGGGCATGGTCAACTTCTGGGCGCGCACCACTAGAGTCCATGGGTACATGGAGACGCCTGAGCGCTATCAGCGGGATCACGAGAAGCTCTCGGCTGGGCTCCGCGAGCTGCGCAACGCGGCCGGGTTTACCGGGCGTGAGGCGGCTAAGCGCGCGGGGATGAGCCAGCCGAAGATCTCGAAGATCGAGAACGCGTTGTTGCTGCCGAGTGCGGCCGACGTGGAAACGTTGCTGCACGTCTACGGGGCACCGCAGGAGCAGTTCGACGGGCTGCTCGACCTCGCCGCGGTGTTGCACACGACGTACGAGAGCAACCGCACGATCGTGCGCCGCGGGGCGGCTCGGCGACAGCGCCAGATCGCGCAGCTCGAGGCGGAGGCGACGACGGCGCAGTACCTGTCGATCTCGCTGATCCCGACGTTGCTCCAGACCGCGGAGTACGCGCGTCGGGTGTTCGCGCTGGACCTGACCGGAAACGATCTCGCCCGCGCGCTGGATGCCCGCTTGGAGCGGCAGCATGTGCTCTATCGGGAGTCCAAGTCGCTCTCCTTCATCTTGACCGAGGCGGCGCTGCGCTGGCAGTTCGGGCCGGCCGAGGTGATGCGGACGCAGCTGCTCCACATCGCGTCGCTGTCGACGTTGCCGAACGTGTCGATCGGCATCGTGCCGTGGACGGCCGAGGTCTCGGTGGTGCCGATGCACAACTTCGAGATCTTCGACGACAAGCTGGTGACGGTCACCTTGGAGACCGTGTCGATGACGTTCCAGGACCCGCAGGACGTCCTGCGCCATGGGCGCTTGTACGCCGGGCTGGACAAGGCCGCCCTGAAGGGTGACGAGGCCCGGGCGCTGCTCAGCAAGATCGCCGAGGAGTTCCGCGCCCTCGACTGAGCACTGCTCGTCATCGTCCCGCTGATCCTTCCCCGTGATTCTCGCTGTCGCTTGCTTGATTCGTTCCGTTGCCGAATACTAGCACGCATGCCGACGGAATGGAGCCAGTCGATGACGGAGCGCGAATCACCTCTGCCGGACCGCCTGGTGCTTGCCGTCCGGACGGCATGTGAGTCCGACGACCCGTCGCGAGTGGACGCGGCGATCGCGCGAGCCGTCCTGGAGGCGCTCCTCGTCGAGCTCCCCGAACACTTCGGCCCGGAGGCACACCAGGCTTACTCGTTCTGGCTGAAGAACCGGATCGCCGCCCTCCGCGCTGGCAGGCACTTCCAGCCCTGGGTGATGACGACGAGCTATCAGCGCTATCCCCAGCTCCTGATGTGCGATCCCCTCTGACCAACCCGGGGAACTCGCTGCAGGGTCGGCAGCGGGTTGTCGGACCTGGGGCGCCTCCGCCCCGTTGCCGCCCGACCGGAGGCGCCCCGGGTCCCTTAGCCAGCGCGAACGAGGAGGACCTGCCCGCAGACAACGAGGCTGCTAGCCCATCGGTGGGCCCTCGGAGCCGAGGCGGTGGGTGTAGATGCCCGACACGATCGTCCGCACCCGTTCCAAGGCGGTCTCGTCGTCCGGGGAGATGGCGCGGTCGTCAACGCCGTCTTCGAGGATGGCATTCAGGGTGTCGATCGTCGCCTCGATCTGCCGCGTCGTCACGCTCAACATCGCAGCACCTCTCGCTGCTCGCCTCTTGTCGATCCGGTCGCACCGCACAGTACGCCGGCATGGGCAGGAAGGACGTAGAGTGCCGGGGGCGCTGGGTGGATGGCCTGGCACGGTTCCGAGGGAGCTTGGTTGATCGAGGTTGACGGCGGGGAGCGGGCGAGGGCTTATCGGGACGCCTACACGGAGCAGGTTCGCGGGCAGGCTCACGAGGGGGATGGGCGGACGTACGAACGCTCCGGCCCCGTCGTACGCAGCTATGGCAACGGCCGGCCGGGGTTCGTCGGGTACCAGGATCTCCAAGGGCTAGCAGGCGACGAGCTAGACACGTTCATCAACGAGCAAAGGGACTTCTTCAAGGAACGCAACGAAGAGTTCGAGTGGAAGTACCACGGCTACGACCTTCCGGCGGATCTCCCCGAGCGTCTCGTCAAGGCTGGATTGACGCCGGACGACGAGGAGATGATCATGATCGGCGAGGCCGCCGACCTCGCCACGGACGCCAAGGCCCCCGCAGGCACAAAGATCAGGCAGGTCGATCAGCACGACGACTTCGTCCGCATCGCCGCGATGGAGACCGAGGTCTGGGGCTTCAGTCATGACTGGCTCGTCGACCACCTCGCCCAGGAGGTCAAGGCCGGCGGCATCGTCCTCGCCGCAGAGGCAGAGGCAGAGGCGGAAGACGGCAAGGTGGTGTCCGCCGCCTGGCTCCACCTCAACCAGGGCACCGAGTTCGCGGGCCTCTGGGGCGGCTCGACCCTGCAGGAGTGGCGCGGCAGAGGCATCTACAAAGCCCTCGTCGCCGCACGAGCCCACAAAGCCGTCGAACGAGGATTCCGCTACCTCCAGTCCGACACCTCCGAGGACAGCCGCCCCATCCTCGCCCGCCTCGGCCTCCTCCCGGTCGCCACCACCACCCCCTACAACTGGCGGCCGTGAAGCGTTTCGCTCCCAACGGCGAAGTACAAGAAACAAGCCGAGCCCGAGGGAGCGACCCATGTCCGCCGTGCGCCCACCGACCGACGCCGACGTCGTGGCCAGGTCGATCGACGCCCCGGACGCGTTCCTGCTGATCTACGACCGCTACATCGGTGACCTGCACGGCTACCTCGCCGCAAGGGTCGGCCAGGCCAAGGCCGACGATCAGGCCCCAGCCGTCCTCCGCCGCGCGTTCACCAGGCGACACAGGTACGACGAGACCCAGCGCACCGTACGACAGTGGCTCCAGGACCTCGCCAGAACGACCAAGAACCCCCGGCCAGGCCCACCAGAGCCACCCGCCCGCGAGACCGTCGTCCTCGGCCGCAACCGCCTCCGCGACCTCATCGACGCCCCACCCCGCCGTAGCAGCTGGCTCGGTTCGGCGGCCCTCGCCACCACCGGTGCCGCCGCGATCGTCGCCGCGATCGTGCTCGCCACCGCACCCAGGGCCGAGATCCCGCGCGACCTCCCCGACCTCACCGTCCCGGCGAACGTCACCTGCGTCGCCCAGCCGTGCACCGGACCGTTACCGGCAGTCGTGTCACGACCGCTGATCCCGTGTGGTGAGGTGAGGCTATGCGAGACGCCTACACCGCAACGGGTCCGACCACCGCGCTCCCTGTCTGGGAAAATCCCGAGCTGACCGGCACGGGCCGCCTCCGCACCCGCGCCACGCTGCTCCCCTATCCGTCAGCCGACGAAGCCCGAGCCCAGGAGAACGCCAGGGTCCTCGAGCTCGACGGTGACTGGTCGTTCCGGCTGGTGGGACATCCTGACGAGACCCCGAACGACTTCCCCGACCCGGCGCTGGACGTCTCGGGCTGGGATCACGTCGCGGTGCCGGGAAACTGGACCATGCAGGGGTACGGCCGCCCGCAGTACACCAACGTTCGGATGCCGTTCGCCCCGAACCTCCCGCCGAAAGTTCCGGTGGACAATCCGACCGGCCTGTACCGCACGACTTTCGACCTCCCCCAAAAGTGGTACGGCCAGCGACTTGTGCTCCACCTCGGTGCCGCGATCTCGATGGCCTCGCTCTGGTTGAACGGCGTCCCCGTCGGCCTCGCCAAGGACTCGAGGCTGCCGAGCGAGTTCGATATCACCGCGATCGCCCGCGAGGGCGAGAACGTCCTTGCCGTCCAGGTGATCCAGTGGTCCGACGCCAGCTACATCGAGGACCAGGACCAGTGGTGGCAGGCCGGCATCCAGCGCTCGGTGTACGTGTACGCCACCCCGGCCACCCACCTCGCCGACCTCGCCGCGGTCGCGACCTACGACCACGAGAAGGGCTCCGGCGAGCTCGGCGTCTTCGCCAGCGTCGGCGACCTCCCCGGCAAGGGCTGGAAGGTCACCAGCCAACTCCTCGGCCCGGACGGCGAGGTCGCGATCGACAGCCTGGAAGGCGAGGTGGCGCTGCAGTCCGAGGACGCGCCCGGCCTCGGCGCGGCCGGGTTCGGCGCCACGCTCGCCAAGGTCCGGCCGTGGTCGGCCGAGCAACCCAACCTCTACACGCTCGTCGTCAGCCTGCGCGACCCCGACGGCAACGAGGTCGAGGCGACCCGCACCCGCGTAGGCTTCCGCACCGTCGAGATCCGCGACCGCGAGCTGCTCGTCAACGGCAAGCGCGTCTACATCAAGGGCGTCAACCGGCACGAGCACCACGACCGCTTCGGCAGCGCCGTCCCGCGCGAGACCGTGCTCGAGGACGTACGCGTCCTCAAGCAGTTCAATGTGAACGCCGTGCGCACCTCGCACTACCCGCCCGACCCGTTCTTCCTCGACCTCGCGGACGAGTACGGCTTCTACGTCATCGACGAGGCGAACATCGAGGCGCACGCGAACTACAACACGATCTGCTCCGACCCGAGGTACCAAGCCGCGTTCGTGGACCGGGTCAGCCGCATGGTCCTGCGCGACCGCAACCACCCGAGCATCATCTCCTGGTCGCTCGGCAACGAGACCGGCTACGGACCGAACCACGACGCCGCGGCGGCCTGGGTACGTCGCGTCGACCCGACGCGTCCGATCCACTACGAGGGCGCGATCGCGCCGGACTGGTCGGCCGGCCACCCGTCGAGCGATCTGGTCTGCCCGATGTACCCGTCGATCGATCGCATCGTCGAGTGGGCGAAGACGACGAACGACCATCGCCCGTTGATCATGTGCGAGTACGCACACGCGATGGGCAACAGCTGCGGCAACCTCGCGGACTACTGGGAGGCGATCGAGTCGCACCACGGCCTGCAGGGCGGGTTCATCTGGGAGATGCTCGACCACGGAATCGTCAAGCAGGCTGAGGATGGGCGGGAGTACTGGGGGTACGGCGGCGACTTCGGCGACGAGCCGAACGACGGCAACTTCGTGTGTGACGGGCTGTTCTGGCCGGACCGTACGCCGCATCCGTCCATGTGGGAGGCGAAGCGCGTCTTCCAGCCGTTCGCGGCGAGCCTAGTCAACGACGACTTGCGCATCGACAACAAGTACGACTTCCGCGACCTGTCGCATCTCGCGGTCTCGTGGGAGGTGGCGGTCGACGGGGTCGTGGCGTCGTCGGGCCAGCTGCCCACGTTGTCGACGCCGGCGGGCGGGCAGCAGGTGCTGTCGGCGCCGTGGTCGGTACCGGACCTCGAGCCGGGGCAGGAGACGTACGCGACGCTTCGGTTCGTCGACTCGACGGACGTTCCACTGATCGGCACCGGGCACGAGGTCGGCTGGGTGCAGATCCCGCTCGGCACCGGAGTGGTCCAGCCCTCGCCCACGAGCGCCGGGCCAACGAGCGTGGAGGAAACCGAAGCAGGCTGGACGATTCGGGGTCCACGGTCGGTGCTGGTTGTCGGGCGTACGGGTGCCGTGTCCTGGTCGGTCGACGGCGTCGACCTGGTCGCGAACGGCCTGAGCGCGAACGTCTGGCGCGCGCCGACCGACAACGACGGCATCCAGTTCGTCGTCCTGGCTGGCCATCACCAGCACCAGGTGCTCGCCAAGTGGCTCGAGGTCGGCCTCAACCAGCTCGTCGCCCAGACCGAGGAAGTCTCGGTCCAGACCGACGATGCGGGCCGCGCGGTCGTCGTACGCCGCGAACGCCTCGTACCAGAAGGGAAAGAGCTCGGGCTCACCCACGAGTGCCGGCTGGTGGTGTCCGGCGACGTGCTCGAGGTCGCGCACTCGTTCGCCGTCGACGCCGGGCTGCCGGACCTGCCGCGGATCGGCGCCGCGGCAGTGCTGCCGGCGGGCTTCGAGACCGTGGAGTGGTTCGGTCGCGGCCCGCACGAGAGCTACGTCGACCGCAAGCTCGGCGCGGCGGTCGGCCGGTGGAACGGCACGATCGACGAGCAGTACGTGCCGTACATCCTGCCGCAGGAGCACGGGAACAAGACCGACGTACGCTGGCTCGCGGTCCGCCGCGCCGACGGTGTCGGGCTGCTCGTCTCCGCGCCGACGCCGATGGAGGCGAAGGCGTCGCACTACTCCGACGCCACCCTGGACGCGGCGAAGCACACGATCGACGTGGTGCGCGAGGACGTGACGTACCTGTCGATCGACGTCCACCAGCGCGGCCTCGGCGGGGCGAGCTGTGGGCCGGACACGTTGGAGCGCTATCAGGTGCCGTCGGGCACGACGTACGAGCTCTCCTACCGCCTGCTGCCGCTCACCGTCGACGACGATCCGGGGACGATGCACCGGGCGCGGTAATTCGGTGGCGCGCTCCGTCACCCGGGCGTAGCGTCGCCGGCAACAACCACATAAGCACCCGGGCGTTAAGCGAACTTCAGCACCCGGGACCAGTCGACACCACGTCGGCTGGTCCCGGGTGCTTTTTGTTTCTCCCGGGGACGACGAACCAGGAGGTGGCGCATGTTGACCGACGAGCAGCGCAGGGCTTTCGACGAGCAGGGTCTGCTCCGTCTGCCCGGGGCCGTGCCGCGCGCCGAGGCGGAACGGATGGCCGAACGGATCCACGCCGCTCTGGCGACCGAAGAGGTGGCCCGCCACAACAGCGACAACGAGTGGCTCCGGACGCGGCCGGGCGGGTTCAAGCAGCTCAAGAAGGAAGGTGCCTTCGACGCCGTTCTCGACAGTGACGTGCCGGCCGCGCTGGACGAGCTGTTCGGCGTGGATGCGTGGACGCGACCGCGCGGCTGGGGCAATCCGGCCGTCACGTACACCACCGACGCCGAGTGGGAGCTGCCGACCGGCTCCTGGCACGTCGACATGCCGCCCACGGAGGACGGCCGGTCGCGCTCGGTGACGGTGTTCGTCATCCTGACCGAGCTGCGGCCTCGCGGCGGTGGGACGTTGATCGTCACGGGATCGCACCAGCTCGTCAGGCGCTTCGGCCAGCCCGACGTGCACAACCGGGCACAGCGCCGGATCCTGGGCGCGATCCACCCGTGGCTAGCGGATCTGTGGGGCCGTAAACCGTTACCGGACCGCCGCCGGCGCTACGTCGAAAACGGTGCCGTGATCGAGGGCGTTCCCGTCCAGGTCGTCGAGCTGACCGGCGATCCCGGCGACACGTTCCTCATGCGGGGCGACACGTTCCATGCCGTCGCCCCGAACGCCCTTGTCGAGCCGCGGACCATGCTGATCAAGGGCATCCCTCTCCAATCCCCGGCGTGAACTAGTCGGTGAGCACCGATACCGCTTTACCTGGCGAGTGGGTGCTCTACGCGGGGTGTATCCCACGTAGAGCGGCAAATGATCATGTAAACATGATCATTTGCCGCCACTCGGGAGCCATCGGAGAGCCATTCCGTCGCTCCAGCCACCCACGTCGCGGGCGCTAATCGGTGGGGAGCGTGAGGGCGAGACGGGTGTGGTGCTTGTCCACGACCGCCCGGCCGGCAAGCTCGGAGTCGGGCGTGCCGGCCGGGTAGACGTCGATCTTCAGCTTCTCCATGCTCGGCCGACCAGCGGATTCCCAAGCCAGCAACGAGGTCGCGAGCCGTTCGGCCAGCGAGGCGGCGGACGGTCCGTACCCGAGAACCGCCAGCTCCACCGCGTCCACCTGGCGATCGACACCCTCCTCGAACGGCGCCAGATGCGTGAGGCTGCCGTCGGCGACCATCCCGAGTCCGGTCCCGTAGTGGCCCTCCAGGTAGACCCGGCCGTAGTCGGGCTCACGCAGCGCCAGCCAGGGGTCGACGCTCTCGTACAGCTCGCGCCCCGTCGCCGACACGGCCACGGGAAGCCGCACCGGCGGCGCGTCCAACGTCGGCAGCTCGACCGGCCGCCCGTCGTCGACCACCACGGTCAGCCGCGGATCCGTCCCGATGACGTACGTCCGAGCCGGCCCCGCGAAGGCACCCTGCATCGTCATGAACCCACAAGGCACCACGCTCTTCGACCGCAGCACGCCACCCTCGTTCACGAACGAAATCGACCGCTGTACGCCTCGAATCCCCAACGGCAGCACGAGAATCCCACCGGGAGCGAGCTGCTCGAACCAAGCCGGCGGGATGTCCCACGCACCGACGGTCGCGATGATCCGGTCGTACGGCGCACCGTTCGGCGCGCCTCGCCCGCCGTCGCCGCACAGCACCCGCACAGCGGCGTACCCGGCCGCGTCCAGCCCACGCCGTGCGCGTTCGACCACGTCCGCGGCGATGTCGACGGTCGTCACCAGCTCGGATGCGCCGACGATCTGGGCCAACAGAGCCGCGTTGTAGCCCGTTCCGGCGCCGACTTCCAGCACGCGCATCCCGGGTTCGAGCGACAGCTGCTCGAGCATGATCGCCACGATCGACGGCTGCGACGCCGAGCTCGTCGGGATGCCGTCGGCGTTCTGCTTGGTCACCAGAGCCTGGTCGGCGTACGCGCGTTCGACCGGCACCTCGGGGACGAACACGTGCCGCGGCACGG
The DNA here is from genome assembly GCF_016907715.1 of Tenggerimyces flavus. NCBI lineage: Bacteria > Bacillati > Actinomycetota > Actinomycetes > Propionibacteriales > Nocardioidaceae > Tenggerimyces > Tenggerimyces flavus. Next base: position 281,952 of record NZ_JAFBCM010000001.1, read on the forward strand.
TCTCCATCGCCGCCGCCACGACGGGATCGGTCAGCGTGCCTTCCCCCCGCAACGTCGAGACGAGCTCCATCCGCAGGCTCTCCGCATCCATAAGGGGAAAGACTGCCAAGAAACTCAGCCGAACGTATGCCCCTCTCCGCGATACGTCGGCACGGTCGCGACGAGTTGATCACCGGACACCAGGTGAACGACGTCGAAGCGCTCACACATCTCGCCGGCCTTCGCGTGCCGCATCCAGACCCGGTCGCCGACGCGCAGCTCGTCCGCGACCACGCCGCGGACGGGCGTCTGCACCTCGCCCGCGCCCTCGCTGACCGTCGTCACCAACCCGGCCGGCAGGTACGGGCTCGGCAGCCTGCTCCGACCCGCCGGACCGGATGCCGCGTAGCCGCCGGAGAACAGCGTCGCCACCCGCGGACCGGGCCGCCGTACGACGGGCAGCGCGAACGCGGCCGCCGGGCGCGGATGAAAGGACCGATATCCGTCGAAAAGCGCCGGCGCGAACAGCCCCGAGCCGGCCGTCAGCTCGGTTACCTCGCGCCCCGCGCCGCTCGTCTCCAGGCTCCCGGTGCCGCCGGCGTTGACGAACTCCAGCGGCATCACCGCCTGCACAGCGGCCACCACCTCGGCGCGGCGCGAGGCGATCTCCGCCGCGGAGCGGCTCTTCATCCACCGCACGACCGGGTTCAGGTCGGGCAGGCCGGCGATCTGCGCCTCGTACGTCATCAGCCCGACCAGCTTGAACCCCGGCCGCCCGACGACCGCACGCGCCAGCGCGACGGCCTGGTCGGGCGTGCGGATCGGCGACCGGCGAGCCCCGATGTGCAGGCCGAACGGCTGCCACGACGTGTCGATGTCGACGCACACCCGTAGGACCGGATGGTCCGACCCGAGCACGGACGCGACGAAGTCCAGGTGCGCCACGTCGTCGATCATCAACGTGATCCGGCTCGCCAGGTCCTCGTCGGCGGCCAGCTCCAGCAGCGCCGAACGGTCGACGGTCGGGTAGCCGATGAGGACGTCGTCGATGCCGTGCCTTACCAGCCAGATCGCCTCGGCGAGCGAGAAGCCCATCACGCCACGGAACCCCGGCCGCGCCAGCACCTCGTCGAGCAGCGCGCGTACGCGAACCGACTTGCTGGCAAGGCGAATCGGTGTCCCGTTCGCACGGTGCACCAGGTCGGCGGCGTTCGCGAAGAACGCGTCCACGTCGATCACCGCGAACGGCGGATCGAGGTCCGCGGTTGCGAAGTCGTACGCCTTGCGTAGATCGTCCGTCACGCTGGTTCTCCTACCGTCGCCACAGGAGTTCGCGGGGCGAACGCCCTTGCCACCAAAAGGATCAGACCGGCGAGGACCAACGGGATCGCGAACGCAAGGCGGAGTTGACCGGCCGCGTAGACCGTTCCGATGAGCACGCTGCCGAGGATCGTTCCGGCATAGTTGAACAGGTTCAGTCGCGAGATCGCGACGTCAGGACGGCCCGGCGCCGCGGCCGCGGCAGCCGTGAACGCGAACGGGGCGACGACGGGCAGCCCGAGGCCGGTGACGAAGAACCCGGCGATCGCGAGCAGCGGGCCTGGCGCGGCGACGATGCCGAGCAGGCCGATCATGCCGATCACCGTTCCCGCCTGGACGACCCGTACCGGACCGAACTTGCCGGCGAGCCGGTCGGCGAAGGCGCGGGTCACGATCGAGCCGACCTGGTAGCCGGCCAGCCCCAAGGGGGCGATCGCAAGCGAGGCGTGCAGCGCCTCCTGAAGGTAGAGCGCGCTCCAGTTCAGGCCGCCGGAGTCCATGACGTAGAACACGACGACCGCGACGCCGACCAGCAGCAACGGTCGCCAGGGAACCTTCTCGGTCGTCAGCTGCGCGGCGACGACCTCGGGGGTCTCGCGGACGAACGACGGGCCGGCGACGAGCATGGCGGCGATCCCGACCAGGGTGAGCACGCCGAGGGACGGGCCGAGCGACCAGCCGAGCGCCGCGGTCGCGGAGGCGTACAGCGCGCCGGCGACGCTCGCGATGCTCCAGACGCAGTGGAAGCCCGCCATGATGCTGCGGCCGTAGAGCTCCTGGACGGCGATGCCCTGCGCGTTCATCGCCGCGTCGATCGCTCCGACGCCGAAGCCGTACAGGACGAACGCGGCGAACATCAGCGGCAGGGTGGGCGCGAACGCGGCCGCCCCGGCGGCCACCGAGACCACCACCATCCCGCCGCGCAGCGTCCAGGAGCTGCCCACCCGCTGCGCGACCGCGCCGGCCGCCAGGCTGCCGCCGCCGGCGACCACGGCGATCGAGAGCACGACCAGCGTGACCTCGGTTTCGGACAGCCCGTGCGTGGACTTGAACACCGACAGCTTGGACAGCAGCGTCGCCAGCACCATGCCCTGGATCCAGAACGCGGCGGAGACGGCGATCCTCGCTCGTCGGTGCGCGAGCATGGCGGCTCCTGGGGTTGCGTGCGCTGGTCAGCCCGTGGCGCGGCGGCGGGCTCGCCGGGTCTGGCCGGCGAGGTAGTCGAGGAACGTCTCGTACCGGAGCTGGACCGCCTTGGGGTCGCGGTCGACCAGCCACTGCAGCGTGACGCCCTCGTTGATCGCGACGACGGTCTTGGCGAGCTCGTCGACGGGCTGGGTCCACTCGACGTTCGCGGCCTCGGCGACCGACTCGAGGAAGGCGCGGCTGGTCTGGAAGTAGCACTCGTACAGCCACTCGGTGAGCTCGGTCATGCCCTGGCGGAGGGTGTACGCGGTGAGCTCGTAGGTGAGGAGGTGCCGTTCGGGCGCGGAGCCGACGGTCTGCCAGAGGTTGTCGAGCCCGGCCTGCAGAACGGTACGAACGTCGCCCTTGCGCAGCGTGGCGAGTTGGACGGAACTGCCCATTTCGTCCACGATCGCCTTGATCATCTCCTGCAGCAGCTCGGCCTTCGAGCGGAAGCAGTAGTGGACGATCCCGAGGGAGACACCCGCTTCCTTTGCGATCCGCCTCGTCGTCGCTGCGTCGACCCCCTCGCGCGACGCAACGACCAGCGCAGCCTCCACCAGTTGGCGGCGCCGCTCATCGGCGGGAACACGGACCATGCCAGCAAGAATGATCCTTCGCCGGCTGTTGGTCAAGCGTCCAGATCGATTGTCTTGGACATTCGACCAAATCGGTTGACTTGGACCCTTGACTTGGACGCTCGACCAACTCATGATGGCGTGCAACGTCAGATCGCTTCAGTTGCATAGAGCAGCCTCCCCGGCACCTTCGCTCTCCGCCGTCCCCGCGCCGACACGATCCCCCAACCTTGTCGGCGCGGGGTCGAGGGATGGCGACGGAGCCGACCCTCTGGAATCCTCTTCGACGTCGAGGCAGGCCGATGACCACCGACACCTGGAACGCAGCGCGATGAGCTCGTTCGAGACGTGGCGCAACTGGGCCGGTACGGAGACCGCGAGTCCGAAACGCGTCGTACGTCCCAGGGACGTCCAGGAGCTCTCCGCCGCCGTCTCCGCCGCGGCGCGGGATGGCCTTACGGTCAAGGCCGTTGGCTCCGGACACTCGTTCACCGGGGTCGCCGTAACCGAAGGTGCGCAGATCCGTCTCGATGGTATGGACGGCGTCGTTGACGTCGACGCGACGACCGGTCTCGTGACGGTCGAAGCGGGCATCCCGCTCCATCGGCTCAACCCCCTGCTCGAGTCGCTTGGCCTGGGCATGACGAACCTCGGCGACATCGATCAGCAGACCATCTCGGGAGCGATCTCCACTGGAACGCACGGCACCGGCGCCCGGTACGGCGGCATCGCGACGCAGGTCCGCGGCCTGCAGCTCGTGCTCGCCAATGGCGAGCTCATCTCCTGCTCCGACAGGGAAAATCCCGACCTCTTCGCCGCTGCACGGATCGGATTGGGGGCACTCGGCGTGATCGCCAACGTCACGTTGCAGTGCGAACCCGTGTTCGACCTGCATGCCGTCGAGGGAGCGATGCCGCTCGACGAGGTGCTCGACAAGTTCGACGAGCTCGCCGACGACAACGACCACTTCGAGTTCTACTGGTTCCCACACACCCAACGTACGTTCACCAAACGCAACAACCGGGTGCCGCGGGGAACACCTCGCAAGCCGGTGGGGCCGATCAGCCGCTGGTTCGACGACGAGCTGATGAGCAACTCCGTCTTCGACCTGACCAACAAGCTGGTCCGGCGTTTCCCGCGTCTCGTGCCGGCCGCGAACAACGTGGCCGCGCGGGCCTGGTCGGCACGCGAGGTCGTCGACGTCTCGTACCGCGTCTTCACCTCGCCCCGGCGCGTGGTGTTCCGGGAGATGGAGTACGCCGTACCGCGCGCTCATCTCCGCGAGGTCATCCGCGCCGTTCAAGCCTGGATCGTCAAGACAGGCGAGCGAATCTCGTTCCCGATCGAGGTTCGCGTGGCCGCGCCGGACGACATCTGGCTCTCCTCCGCCTACGACCGCGAGACGGCGTACGTCGCCGTCCACCAGTACGACCAAGTCCCGTACGAGCGGTACTTCCACGCCGTCGAGGACATCTGCGCCGGAGTCGGCGGCCGCCCGCACTGGGGCAAGCTGCACTGGCTCGACGCTACGGAGTTGGCCGTCCGCTACCCGAGATTCGGCGACTTCGCCCGAATCCGCGCCGACGTCGACCCCGACGGCCTGTTCGCCAACCCGTACTTGGATCGGGTCCTCGGCCCGGCTTCCCCCTGAGGTGACTCGGCAATGACCGCTCCACCCATGCCCGCCTTCCCCGACGAGTTCTTGTGGGGCGTGGCGACGTCCGCCTTCCAGATCGAAGGGGCGACGAAAGAAGACGGCCGAGGCGACTCGGTCTGGGACACTTTCGCCCGTATCCCTGGGAAGATCCGCGACGGCGCGAACGCGGACGTGGCGTGCGACCACTACCACCGATACGCCGAGGACGTCGCGCTGCTCGCGTCGTTGGGCGCCGGCGCGTACCGCTTCTCCATCTCCTGGCCTCGGATCCAGCCGACTGGCCGTGGTCCTGCGAACAAGGAGGGGCTCGCTTTCTACGACCGGCTCGTGGATCTGCTTCTGGAGAACGGGATCCAGCCGTTCGCGAACCTCTTCCACTGGGATCTCCCGCAGGCGTTGGAGGATTCGGGTGGCTGGCTGTCGCGGGACACCGCGGACCGGTTCGCGTACTACGCGGGGCTGGTCGGCTCCGCGCTCGGCGACCGGGTCGCGATGTGGAGCACGCTGAACGAGCCGTTCGAGGTGATGGCGCTCGGGTACGGGACCGGCGAGCACGCTCCCGGTCGCGAGCTGCTGCTGGGCGCGTTCCCGGCGGGACACCATCTACTGTTGGCTCATGGGCTCGCGACGCAGGCGTTGCGGACGCGTACGTCGGCTCCGGTGGGGCTGATCAACTCATATTCGCCGTCGTGGCCGCTGTCGTCGTCGGCGCCGGACGTCTTCGCCGCGGCTGTGCACGACGTGCTGCAGAACCGGCTGTTCACCGACGCGGTACTGCTGGGCGCGTACCCGGAGGAGACGCGGGCGCTGCCGGGCGTCGACCTGGCGGTCGTGCTCGAGGGCGACCTGTCGACGATCTCCACTCCGTTGGACTTCCTCGGCGTGAACTACTACGCGCCGGCGGGGATCTCGGCCGCGGGCGGCGGGGATCCGCGGCCGTTCGGGATCGCGCCGGTGCCGGGGTATCTGACGACGGCGTTCGACTGGACGGTGGCGCCGGAGGGGTTGTCGGAGACGTTGACGACGCTGCACTCGCGGTACGGGGAGGCGCTGCCGCCGCTGTATGTGACGGAGAACGGGGCCGCGTACGCCGACGTCGTCGCTTCGGACGGGTCGGTGGACGATGCCGTGCGGGTCGCGTATCTGGACGGGCATGTGCGGGCGGTGTCGTCGGCGCTGGCTGCCGGGGTGGACGTGCGCGGGTACTTCGTGTGGTCGCTGCTGGACAACTTCGAGTGGGCTGAGGGGTACTCGAAGCGTTTCGGCTTGGTACATGTGGACTTCGACAGCCAGAATCGGGTCCCTAAGACGTCGTTCGGGTGGTATCGGGATCTGATTACGCGGAAGTAGGGCACGTTCATGGGGGCACCGGTGGTCTCGTCCTTGTCGGAGCCTGTCGATCGTGTGCCGGTGCGATGGATCGCGCTGCTCACCGCGGCTCTGACGGGGTTGTGGGCGGGGATCCTGACGCCGGTGCAGGTGCTCTTGCCGCAGCAGGTCGAGGCTCTGGACGCGGCTTCGAAGGTGACCAACCTTGGCTTGGTGCACGCGGTCGGCGCGGCTGTGGCGATCGTGGCGAACCCCCTGTTCGGGGCTCTGTCGGACCGTACACGGGGCCGGTTCGGGCGGCGGCATCCGTGGACCGTGGTGGGCGTGGTCGTCGGCGCGTTGTCGTTGGGCTTCTTGTCGGGGCAGACGACGCTGGCCGGCGTGATCGTGGGGTGGATCCTCGTCGAGGCCTCGCTGAACGCGGTGCTGGCCGCTTTGACGGCGTCGCTGCCGGACCGGGTGCCGGTTTCTCAGCGCGGGGTGGTGTCGGCGTGGTCGGGGATCGCGCAGCCGTTGGGCCCGTTGGTGGGGCTGGTGCTCGCGTCGTTCGTGCTGGTGTCGACGTCGTTGGGGTACCTGGGGCTGGCGGTCGTGTTGGTGGTCTTCACGCTGCCGTTCGTGTTGTTCACGCCGGACGCGGTGTTGACCTCGCGGCCGCCGTTCTCGTGGAGCTCGTTCTTCGCGGGCTTCTGGGTGTCGCCGCGGCGGTATCCGGACTTCGCGTGGGCTTGGGGGACGCGGTTCCTGGTGCAGCTGGCGAACGCGTTCATCCTGCTCTATCTGTACTACTTCCTGCAGGACGCAGTGGGCTACGCGGACCCGTCGCAGGGCGTGTTCGTGCTGACCGGCTGCTACGTGGTGACGCTGATCCTGTCGGCGATGGTGACCGGCGTGCTGTCGGACCGGTCGGGTGGGCGGCGGAAGATCTTCGTGCTCTGGTCGGGCGTGGTGATGACCGTGGCAGCGATGCTGATCGCCCTCTGGCCATCGTGGCCAGTCGCGATCGCGTCGGCGTTGATCCTGGGCCTGGGCTACGGCGCGTACCAGGCCGTCGACCTCGCGCTGATCACCCAAGTCCTGCCCGCGGCGGAGAACCGCGCCAAGGACCTCGGCGTGATCAACATCGCCAACGCCGCCCCGCAGGTCCTGGCCCCGGCGATCGCCGCGCCGGTGATCACCTACCTGGGCGGCTACACCACCCTCTACCTGCTCACCGGCCTCGTCGCCCTGCTGGGCTGCATCTTCGTCTACCGCATCAAGTCGGTGCCCTAGGCACGTTGGCGGTCGAGCTCCTTCTTCAGCTTCGGCCCGAGCAGGCTGAGGATCTTGCGGTCCGAGGAGTCTTCGTCCGGCAGGTTCTCGACGAATGACGCGGCAATCGTCTCGTCGATCTCGTAGTCCTTGCCCCACTCGTCCTCGAGCGCCTGCAAGACCGTGCCGGCGCGTGCTAGCGCTGATTCCTCGCCGGAACCGATCCACTCGACGAGACGGTCGACGATCTCGCCCATGAACAGATGAGGAAGGACGTCGTCGTAGGTCTCGACGTGCTCGTTCAGGTCAGCGGCGAGTGCCGGCTCGGCGGCGACCATTCGATGGACGAAGCCGTGGGTCGAGTCATGCGCCGGGACCTTGTCGAGCAAGCCGCGGAGCTTGGGGCCGAGGAGCTGCTGGAGCGATCCTCGGGGATCGCCGTCCAGGGGAGCGTTCGCCAGGAAAGCCACGGCGATCAGCTCGTCGACAGCGTCGTCCTTGCCGACCTCGGCATCGAGAATGTCCAGGACCTTCTGAAACTCGCCCGCGGCGTCGGAGGCCCCGGACTGGTACCCGGCCGCGCTGACAAAGGCCAGGGTGCGGAGAAACGCACGCGGCGCCTGCGGGCCATACTGCTCTCGATGCTCGGCAAGCATGTCCGGGAAGCGCGTGACTGCTTCCGCGAGCTGGGTCACCAGCGCATTGATCTGGTTAGACATTGGGGGGATGCCCGCCTCCTTGCCTATAGGCATCTCTGAGCTCGTTGTACAACTGCTGCGCGATCCTACGTTCCTCGGGCGACAAGATGTCGCGTCCCCACTTCTTCGCGAGCAGTCCCTTGAGGCCGTTCATGAGCTGCTGGCCCTTCTTGAGGTGCCAGATGCCGTTCGACGATCGGCCGGTCAGCAGCTCGTTGCGGATGGCGTCGATCGTCGTCCCGTCACCCGCCGTGCCCTTCTTACCGGCGTGCTTCCAGATGTCGTTGATGATGTTCTGGAGCTTCCGGTTGGACACCTTCGGCTTGGTCGGTGGCCGGCGCTTCGGGATGTCGGGGATCTTGTTCTTGGCGGCCTTGGCCTTCGGAAGCGCCTTTGCCGCGACCTTGGCCACCTTGCCCTGGACGCGGCCGGCCATACCGCGAAGAACGCGTGTCTTACCCAAGGAGCACCGTCAAGGATCGGCTGATCAGCAGGTTGATGATCCTGCCGAAGATCTCCTTGAAAACGGGGATCTCGAGGAGCGAGGCGCCGAACGTGGGGATGGCCGTCGCGATGGCCTGCGCGATGGCGATCGCCAGCAGGACGAGCTGGACGATCACCCAGATCTTGAGCATCAGGACGACGATGGCGCAGACCAGGATGATGGCGCCGACGAGCATGACGCCGGTCGCGTTGTCGGTCAGCGTCTGGACGCCGTCGTCCTTCGCTTCCCACGAGGTCTTGAACGCGTCGATGGCGTCGTCTTCGTTCTCCGTCCAGACCTTCTGGGCGGCCTGCTGTGCCTGCTCGACGACCCCGTCCAGCTTGGAGTAGACGTCCGCCCAGGCCTGACCGAGTTCCAGGAGACGTACCTCGTCGGCGTCCGGCCAGAGGTAGCCGAGGTCGGACAGCAACGTGATCAGCGGGCCGGGCAGCGTGATTCCCTGTGCCATCAGACCTCCACCGCCTCGATCGTGGCGGTGCTGTCCTGCGCGGTGTTGTCGTAGTTGGCGGCGGCGACCTGGAGCTTCCCGGCGTGCGCCTCGAGGCTCGTGACGACGGACTCGAGCGACTCGATCAGCCTCTCCTCGGCGGACGCGTAACTCACCCCGAGCAGCATCCCGATCGGCTCCGCGTCCCCGAACGCCGGACCGATGCCCTGCGTCGTGGCGATGAAGTCGTCGATGTGGTCGTCGAGATCGCCGGCCACGTCCATGATCTCCGTCGCGGCCGCGTCGATCTTCGCCGGATCGAACTTCTTGACCATCGTCAGGTCCTCCGGTCGATCCGACCCATGACGTCCTCGAGGGCACCGAACATGGTGCGCATGCTCTGCAGGGACTCGGTCTGGATGGCCTCGAGATCGCCGCTGAGACGTTCGAGGTCCACTGGCGCGTTGGCGCCCGTCGTGGTCTTCGCGCGGAGGTCGGCCAGCGCCGCGTTGACGGCCTCGGTGAGCGCCTCGCAGACAGCTTCCGAGCCCAGGCGCATCATCCGCGGGTCCATGGTCATCGACTGGACGTGGCCGGGCAGAGTGGCGACGACGCGTACCTTGCCCTCGGCCGCCTCGCCCTCCCCCGTGACCTGCTCCGCCGCCGCGTCGGCCGGCCGCGGCTCGCGCATCCCGTCCAGCGCCCGACGCGTGTCGGTCAGGATCTGGTCGACAGCCGACATGCTGAGATCGTCCATCCCCGTCATGCCTTCCCCTCCCTCGATCTGGCTCTCCCGCGATCCTGCCGGGCAGCCACCCATAAGACCAGGCCCGCCTCACCAGCCTGTGGATAACCCATCCCAGGCGCCGACTTGTTGGACGGATGTCGGTCTCTAAGCCGACATCCGTCCAACAAGTCGTGGCTCGAGCACCTCTCGGAGTCGAGCGGCAACGTCCGCGGGGTTGGAGCGGACGATCGCGCTCGGGATGCGTACGAGAGGCTCCCCGGCGGTCATGAGGGCGAAGTCGCGGCTCATGTCGGCCCAGGCCTCGACTACGCCGAAGTGCGCCGAGCCGTCGATCTCCACGTTGACCGCGCGGCCATCGGAGCGGCGGAATCGCACGTCGAGATAGCGGGTACGGCCCGTCGAGTCTGTGCGCTTCTGCTGGAGCTCGGGCTTGGGCAGCTTGAACCGCCGTGCAAGCCTGACAAAGTCGAGTTCGGAGAGCGCGCTCACCCCACCCTCGACGTCGTCGAGCACTCGAAGCAGCAGCGAACGATGGCGAACCAAGCCTGCCAGGACGAGCTCCTCGCGAAGCCTGGTCGGAGTGACGAGGCGCTGTTGGACGGACGCGATGAGCAGCGCGGCGGCTCGGCGCGGACGCGCGCTCCATGCTGCTGCGTCGATGGCCGCCCGCGGATAGCGGACCACCGGGAGACGCCGGGCCGGATGCCGGTCATCCGGAGTGAATCGACGCGACACATGCACCCGGACACCTGGCACCTGCGGCCCGTGCCAACTACCTGCCGCCACGAGGAGATGAATGGCATCGCTCGAGAAGCCCACCAGACCTAGTTCTTCCAGTGCGGTCAGCCCGGCCAGCGTGGCGGTGGGACCAGCGTTCAGGACGGCAATCCATCGACACTGCCGAGAGCTCAAGGGCCCTCGATGGAGCACGACGGCGTTGTCGAAGGTCGCCCATCGTTCGGCGGCAACCGCCGCTGCGACATGGTCGTGCGACCAGCCCAGCGCCGCGAGCTGGTCGCGTGTGAACACGCCATCCTGCTCGAAGGCGAGGCGACCGAACTCGCGGTCGTCGCCCGCTCGTCGAAGTCGCGGTCTGCGTGGCATACCTCAAGCTTGCCCACTACCGGTAGCTCCCCGCGCCCATCATCCACAGCCATCGACTTGTTGGACAGATCTCGGCTTCTAGGCCGAGATCTGTCCAACAAGTCGGCGCGGGCAAGGGGTCGCCTAGACGAGCTCGAACTGCTCCGGCCGCAGCGCGATGTTGTCGTAGCTGTCGCCGACCTCGATGTCGGCGTAGTAGAGCTCGGCCGCGCCCTCCGCGGAAACGTCGACGATCGTGCCCTCGGTGCCGGCGGGAACGGGCTCGCCGGACAGTCCCGAGCTGATCTCGACCAGCGTTCGGATCCGGTCGTACTCCTTGGCCTTCATCGACTGCCCTTCTCGTCCCGATGAACCTCGACCCAGTTCGTGATCATTCTCGGTGACTCGCCACCCTCGTCCAACAGCCACACCGTCCGCAGGGTTCCCGCCCGGTCGGAGGCCGTGGCCCCCTCGAGCTCGAACGAGACCTCGAACCGCCGGCCCCCCAGCTCGTCCGTCCGCTCCCGCGTCACCTCAGCGGTGGGGAGCCGTTCGCGAACCATCCGGCTCACCCGCTCCGACAGGTCCGCCCGCGTCGCATCGTCCGCCACGTCGTAGCCGAGCTGCTCCCAACCCTTGTGCTTGCCCTGATTGCGCTCGTTGCCGGGGTCCATGGAGTAGTCCCTGAACTTCCGCACGTCGAGCGTCGCCCGATCGGCACCCGGCATTGTCTCGACCCAGCGCTGCTTCTGGTCGTTCCACCGCTCGTTCGATCGCAGCGCCGCCAGCTGGTCGAGCGACTCCCACTGGGCGTCGTGCTGTGCCTGGGTTGGTCGATCCTTCTCGGCAGGTCGGTCCGAGCCGGTGGGCTTGTCCGAAGCGGAGCCGGCCAGGTCGCTCATCCCACGATCATGACAGCTAGGGGACGCGGGCCTCCAGGGCTTCGTCCTCGGGTGGAACCTCAGGCCCGGCTTCGGCGGCGGTGGCTTGGGCGATGTCGATGCGGTCCGTCCACCTCGCGTCCGGGTCGGGTTGCGGCACCGAGGCGAGGAGCAGTTGGGTGTACGGGTGCGAAGGGGTGTGCATCACAGTGCTGACCGGCCCCTTCTCCACGATGCGGCCGCGGGTGATGACCATGACCTCGCCGCCGATGTAGTAGACGGTCGACAGGTCGTGGGTGATGAACAGCGTCGTCATGCCGTACGTCGTCCGGAAGTCCGTCAGGATGTCCAGGAACAGCTTGCGCACCTGGGCGTCCAGCATCGACACCGGCTCGTCGGCGATGATGAACGACGGCCGCAGCATGTGCACGCGCGCGAGCATGATGCGCTGGCGCTGCCCACCGGACAGCTGGTGCGGATAACGCCCGAGGACCTGTCCCGGGTCAAGCTTCACCGCCAGCAGCGACTCCTCCATCAAGGACGAAGCCTCAGCGGCAGTGGAAGCCAAAGAGAACTTCTTGATCGCCGTCCGCAGCACCCGGTCCACCCGGTAGAACGGGTTGAAGATCGCGTACGGGTCCTGGAAGACCGGCTGCACGTTCTTCCGGTAGTCGTCGTACTCCGCCCGCGACAGCTTGAAGATGTCGCGACCGCCGTACGTCACCAGACCTGACGAAGGCCGCTGCAACCCCAGGATGATCCGCGCGATCGTCGACTTCCCCGACCCGCTCTGCCCCACCAGCGACACGATGTGCGGCGGGTCCGATCGCAAGGTGAACGACGTCGACTGCACCGCGGTCAGGAAGCCCGAAGGCGTCCCCCGGGCATGGAACCGCTGCACCACGTCCCGCAGCTCGATCTCGCTCACAGCGCCTCCGACTGTCCAACGGGAGCGGGAGTCGCGACCGGCCCGATCTTCGGGATCGAATCGATCAGCGACCGCGTGTACTCGTGCGACGGCTGCTTGAACACCTGCCGTACGTCGCCCACCTCGACCACGGCACCCTCGTACATCACCGCGACCCGGTCCACGAGCTGCGCGTGCACACCCATGTCGTGCGAGATCACCACCAACGTGACCCCGAAGGCAGAACGCAGGTCCGCCAACGACTGCAGGATCACCCGCTGGATCGTCACGTCCAAGGCCGTCGTCGGCTCGTCCGCCACCACCAGGTCCGGCTCCAACGCGATCGAGATCGCCATCAGCACGCGCTGCTTCATCCCGCCGGACAGCTCGTGCGGATACATCCGCGCCACCGACGGCTCGAGCCCGACCTGCCCCAGCAACCGCGGGATCATCGCGTCGATTTGCGAACGGGACAAGGACGAATGCTCCTCGATCACGTCCCGGAACTGACCCTCGACCCGCATGACCGGGTTCATCGAGTTCATCGAACCCTGCGGCAGGTAGGACAGCGAACGCCAACGCAGCACGCGCAGCCGCCGCTCGTCCAGGTTCAGCAGGTCGACCTCGGGCGAGTTCTTCGGGCGGAACGTGACCGACCCGCCCGCGATGTAGCCCGGCGGTCGCAGCAGCCGGAGCAGCGCGACCGCCAACGTCGACTTGCCGCTGCCCGACTCCCCGGCGATGCCGAGGATCTCGCCGCGGCGGACCGACAGGTTCACACCCGACACCGCCGCGACGTCGCCGTGCGTCGACCGGTAGTGAACGGAGAGGTCCTCGATCTCCAACAAGGTCTCGTGTCCGTCAGGCACCAGCCACCCCCCGAAGCCGCGGGTTGTAGACCTCTTCGAGCCCGATGTTGATCAGGTTCAAGGCCGCGAACAGCAATGTCAGCAGGAAGATCGGCGCCACGAACAGAGGCCACGCGCCCAGAGTCATCGCACCCGTTCCGATCGCCGTGAAGATGATCTTCCCGAGGTCGATCGTCTCGCCCGGCCCGAGGCCGATGACCTCCAGACCCACCAGCGCGAAGATCGCGCCGAGAGCGGAGGAGGCGAAGCCGACCCCGATGTACGGCAGCATGTTCGGCAGCAGCTCGTACACGATGATCTCGAGGTCCCGCGCCTTAGTGACCCGAGCCAGCTCGACGTACGGACGCGAGCGCAAACTCAACACCTGCGCGCGAATCGTCCGCGCCGCGAATGGCCACGAGAAGATCGCGAGGATCAACCCCACCTCGACGATGCCGATGTTCTTCGCGTACGCCGACAAGGCGATCAGCAACGGGAACGACGGGATCACCAACACCATGTCGGTGAACGTCGACAGCACTCCGTCGACCGGACCGCCCTTGTAGCCGGCGATGAACGCCACGATCACACCGACGACGGTCGAGATGATCCCCGCGATAGCCCCGATCTGCAACGAGGTCGACAGCGCACCGATCACCATCGCGAAGACGTCGCGGCCGTACTGGTCGGTGCCGAGCCAGTGCGCCGGCGACGGCACCAACCACCGTTCGTACGCCGCGATCGCGATCGGGTCGTCGCCCTTCCCGATCAAGCCGACGATCAACGGACTCAACAACGCGACCAGCACGAGGACGAGGATCGTGATGAGGCCGGCGGCGAGCTTCCAACTCCCCGTGACCGCACGAACCATTGCCCGGATGATCCTCACAACAAGCCTCCTCTCAGCGCCAGTACTTGACCCGCGGGTCAAGGCTCGGGAGCACCAGGTCGAGGATCAGGTTCGCGGTCAGCACGCCGAAGATCGCGAGTGCCGTCACGCCCATCACCGTGTTGAAGTCGAGGATCCTGATCGCCAGCACGAGTGTCTGCCCGATCCCCGGATAGTTGAACAGCTGCTCCACCAGCACGTTGCCGTTGAAGATGAAGCCCAGCGAGATGCCGAACGCCGTCACCTGCGGCAGGTAGCAGTTCCGCAGCGCGTACTTCGTCAGCACCTTGCGCGGCCGCAGTCCCTTGGCCTGTGCGTACGTCAGATAGTCCTCGCCGAGAACCGGCACCATCAGCATCCGCGTCGACAGTAACCATCCGAAGATGCCGATCACGACGATCGAGACAGCGGGCAGTAAGCCGAACTTCAGCACACTGCCGACGAACTCCAGGTTCCAGCTCGGATCCATCCGTGCGTCGTACGCACCCCGGGCTGGTAACCACCCCAGCTGGTAGGCGAAGACGAACGTGAGGATCAGCGCAAGGAAGTAGAACGGCACGTGCGACAACGCGATCGACAGGTTCGTCATCAGGTCTGCGCCCGGCCGTCCGCGCCGCCAGCCGGCGAGCGCGCCGGCCAGCAGACCGAAGACCCACGCCAGGATCGCCGACAGCCCGAGCAGGCCGATCGTCCACGGCAGCGCGCGGAAGATCACCTCCTGTGCCGGCGTCGGATAGTTCACCAGCGACGGCCCGAAGTCCTGCTCGATCACGACCTTCTGCAGGTACACGAGGTACTGGTGGAAGATGTTGCCGTCGAGCCCGAACTCCTTCTTGTAGTGCGCGATCACCTCGGCGCTCGCCGCCGCGTTGTAGACGTAGTTCTGCGCGAGCGTCTGGATCAGGGTCTGGATCGGGTCGCCCGGGATCAGGCGGAAGAAGAAGAACGCGACCGTGAGCGCGCCCCACAACTCCACCAGATACAGGCCGAACCGGCGCAGCGCGTAGCCGGCGAGCGGGTGGCGTCCGAGCCAGACTCGTACGCCACCGACCCGCGCCGCCGGCTCCTGCTGCTTGTCAGCGACCGCCGTCACTTCTGCCCCGTTGGCTTGAGCCTCCCAATGACGAACATGAACTGTCCCCACCAGTTGTTGGGCACGTTGTACAGGTCGTCCTCGGTGGGCCAGCCCTCCCAGAACGTGGTGTTGTAGTACGCCGGGTAGTTGGTCTGGATGACCGGGATCACCGGCAGGTTCTGGTAGTACTCGTCCAGCGCCTTCTCCAGCAGCGGCTTCGCCTCGGCGCTCTCGGGGTCGAGGTTGTCGAGCTGCTTGGACAACGTGTCGAGCTCGGGGTCCTTGAGCCGGACCTGGTTGCGGCCGACCGCGTTCTCACCGACCTTCTTCGCGTACCTGGTCTGGAAGTAGTTGTAGAGCTGGCCCGGGTCCTGCGACATCTGGCAGCACCACTGGGAGGAGATGTCGAACTCGCCGCGTTCCCACTTCTCGCTGTGCACCGAGCCGGTGTAGCTGCGGACGTTCGCGTCGATGCCGACCTTCTTGAGCTCGGTGACGACGGTCTGGCCGATGATGTACTCCGCGCCGTCGACAGGTGCCGGCGTGATGACCTCGATCGTGGCGGGCTTGCCCTTCCACATCCGCTTGCCCTGGGCGTTCTTCGTCGCGCCCATCTCGTCGAGCAGCGCTTCGGCCTTCTGCGGCGAGAACTCGAGCTTGTACTTGTCCGCGACCGCGGGGATCTCCCACTTCTGGTTGCCGTCGTAGTTCGCCCACGGGTACTGCGCCGGCGGCGTCTCGACCGGCCAGACCGACTTGCCGATCTTGTCGCGGTCGGTGAGGTAGGAGATCACGTGGTGCATGCGCGGATCGGAGATGATGCCGCGTGCGGGGTCGTGGTTCGGCCACAGCGCCCGCGGACACGGGTCGTTGAACGGCGTCGTGATGAGCTTCTCGTAACCCTCGCTGCGCAGCTGCTTCGCGTGCTGCTCGTCGAGCGAGCCGACGTCGAACTCCGCGCGCTTGAACGCCTGGCTCGCGGCGTCCTGCGACGTCGCGGTCGACTGGAAGATGACGAACTCCGGTGCCGGGTCGAGCTTGGCCTTGTTCCAGTAGTTCGGGTTCTTCTTGTAGACGTACATCTTCTGGTTGGGGATCGCCTTGTCCAGCATGTACGGGCCGGTCCGTACAGGCGGGTTGTCCTTGAACTTCGTGGGGTCTTCCTTCTCCCAGATGTGCTTGGGGAGGATGTCGAAGCTCGCGACGATCGAGCAGATGTAGTCGTAGTGCAGCCGCGGGTTCGGCTTGCTGAGCTCGAGGATGGCGGTCTGCGGGTCGGGGGTCTGGATGTTCGCGATGAAGTCCTTGGCGTTGCCGCCGCCGCCGAGCAGTGCCGGGTTGTCGCGCCGCAGGAGTACGGAGAACTTGAAGTCCTCGGACGTGAGCGGCTCGCCGTCGTTCCACTTGGCGTTGGGGTCGAACTTGAACGTCAGCGTGGTGAAGTCGGCGTTGTACTCGTAGCCGGTCGCGAGCCACGGGATGAGCTCGCCGGTCGGGAGGTTCAGATAGAACATGTACTCCCGAACCATGGTGTCGAAGCCGTTACCGCCCTGGCTTCCGTTCGGAATCATCGGGTTGAAGCTGTTGAACACCTGGAAGTCGACCTGACCGATGATGACGGTCTTGTCGCGTGGTGTCGGAATGTTCGCCTTGCCGATCGGCGCACCGCCGCCACCTTCGTCCGGTGCGGGCTTCTTGGTGTTTCCGGCGTACGTACCGCCCCCGCCGTCGCCACTCGAACAGGCGCTGAGCGCGGAACCGCCGAACAGCACGGCCGCACCAAAACCAAGTCCGGCGCGGAGTGCCCCGCGCCGGTTCATCATGTGATGTTTGAGGACGTCCTGCACGTCCTCGTACCGCTTGCCCATCGACTCGGCCATGTCCAGGACCTCCCCAGGTTCGTCAACGCTGACAGCTCAAAACGATCAGGAGCGCTCCCCGTGGAGGAAAGTAGAGACTGGCGGTTGGTGGAAGTCAACACCCTCGAAACCCGCCCGCAATGCGGCGGAGAAGGGCCGTTGATATGCGTTCTCCCTGTAGAGATGGGAACGTGTCCACAAAGCTCTTCGGCGTGTCCTGTCGTTTGGTGCAAGAAATCCCGCGTCGCGCTGTCCGGTATCGGTCCGCGCAAGCCCTGTCCGTCCTGGTTGACACCGTGCTGGCGTCGGCTTAGCTTCCGTTCTACGACGAGCCGGAATCGATTCCGGCACTGTCCTAGGTCAGGCGGCCAACAATGGACAAGCAGGCAGCTGGATCGCAGTCTCGCGCTTCGCCGAGGCAGTTACGCAGAACGACGATCGACGACATCGCTCGCGCGGCAGGCCTGGCGAAGGCCACGGTGTCGCGCGCGTTGAACGGACGCGACGAGGTGCATCCGACGACGCGAGAGCGCGTGCTGCAGACTGCTTCGGAGCTCGGGTACGTACCGCAGGCGGCCGCACATGCCTTGCGTACAGGGCGATCTCGTTGCCTAGGGCTCCTATTGCCGTCGGTCCAGTGGCCGTGGTTGGTCGACGTTCTGCAAGGCGTTGCCGATGCGGTGTCGGACGCCGGCTACACGTTGCTGTTGTTCTCGACGGCGAAGGGCGAGCAGACCGAGCGCGAGTTCGTCGCGAAGGTGCTGCCGTCGCGGCCGATGGATGGGTTGTTGCTGATCGTTCCGCCCGGTTTGATCCCATCGATCCGCGACCTCGCCGCGCACGGTTTGCCCGTTGTGGTCGTGGATGACCGCGGCCATCCGGCCGAGCTGCCGTCGGTGTCGAGCGCGAACCACCAGGGCGCGTTGTTGGCGACGCGGCATCTGCTCGGCCTCGGCCGGCGGCGGATCGCCGTGGTTGCGGGGCCGATGGACTACGGCTGCTGCCGTGACCGGCTCTCCGGCTATCGCGAGGCGTTGGACGAGGCTTCGGTCGCGTTCGACCCTTCGTTGGTCGTGGACGCGAACTTCACGATGGCGGGCGGACGTACTGCCGTCGCTTCTTTGGTCGCGCGCGATCCGACGATCGACGCGGTGTTCGCGATGAACGACCTGATGGCGATCGGCGCGATGGACGTGCTCGGCGACCGCGTTCCAACGGAGGTTTCGGTGGTCGGCTTCGACGACATCGCGGCCGCGGAGCTGACCCGGCCGCAGCTGACCACCGTGCACCAACCGCTTTACGAGATGGGCCAAACGGCCGTGTCGCTTGCCCTCGACGCGATCGAGGGCGGCACGACCGTCCAGCAGAACGTGATGCTGCCGACGCGACTCGTCGTGCGGGATTCATGCGGGGGACAGCAGGGAGATCAGTAGCACTCCACTCGAAAAGATGAGGATCACCGGGCCCCAACCGGGCCAGACGGTCAGCGCGGTGAACACCCAGCGCCCAGAAAGGATCACCGGCCTCAGTAGTTCCTACCTTCGACGAAGGGATGCACATGATCCGGCGACTTGCCGGCGTCCTGCTCGCAGGGGCGTTGGCATCCACGGCCTTCGGCGCGACGAGTACAGCTGGCGGCCACGACATCTCGGTCTGGCTGACCGACGTTCCGAACCAGCTCTATCTCAGCAAGCAAGCCGGCCTTGACTGGCGGAACGGCAAGGCACCCGCCGCGCAGACGATCCACATTGACGAGCGCCGTACCTACCAGAGCATGATCGGGTTCGGCGCCTCGTTCACCGACTCCTCTGCCTGGCTGGTCGGAACGCGGCTCGACAAGGCGCAGCGCGACAAGGTGATGCGCGAGCTGTTCAGTCCGCGCGACGGCATCGGGCTGTCGTTCGTCCGGCAACCGATGGGCGCGAGCGACTTCGCGGTCAACGGGAACTACTCCTACGACGACATGCCCGCCGGGCAGACCGATCCGACGTTGGCTCACTTCTCCATCGACTATGACAAGCCGTACATCATTCCCTTGCTGAAGCAGGCGGAACGGCTGAACCCGAAACTCACGCTGATGGCGTCGCCGTGGAGTCCGCCGGGGTGGATGAAGACGACGGACTCGATGATCGGCGGCAACCTGAAGCCGGAAGCCCAACAGCCGTTGGCGGACTACTTCTCGAAGTTCCTCAAGGCGTACAAGCGCGAGGGCGTGCCGGTCGACTTCATCTCGGTGAACAACGAGCCGCTCTACCAGCCGCCGGGCTACCCGGGCCTCGGGATGTCGGCGGAGCAGGCGAACGTGTTCATCCGCGACTACCTCGGCCCGACACTGAAGAAGCGCGGGCAGCTGTCGTCGACGAAGCTCCTCGGGTACGACCACAACTGGGACGTCGTGACGTACCCGGAGACTCTGTACGCCGACCCTCAGACCTCTCCGTATGTCTACGGCACCGCGTGGCACTGCTACGGCGGCGACGTGCGTGCGCAGTCGATGTCGCACAACAGCTACCCGAACAAGCCCGCGTACCACACCGAATGCTCCGGTGGAGAGTGGGAAGGCGACGCGGCAGCCGGTTTCCGCGGCGGCATCGGTCTGGTCGTGAACTCGACGCGCGACTGGGCGAAGGGCGTCGTACGTTGGAACATGGCGCTCGACCAGAACAACGGGCCGACGAACGGCGGTTGCCCGACCTGCCGCGGCATCGTCACGGTGGCGCCGGACGCTTCGGGCAAGTGGGGCTACACGAAGACGGTGGACTACTACGCGCTCGGGCACGCGAGCAAGTTCGTGCGCGTCGGGGCGAAGCGGATCGCGTCCAACACCTTGGGTGCCGAGAACGTGCAGGATGTGGCGTTCGTCAACCCGGACGGGTCGAAGGTGCTGATTGCCTACAACGCGGGAACGACGGCTCGGTCGTTCAACGTGCAGTTCGGGTCGCGCTGGTTCACCGCCTCCCTGCCCGCGGGCGGTGCGGCGACGTACACCTGGTCGGGCTCACAGCGCGGCGCTGCCGATGCTTCGGCGATCGGGTCGGTGGACCTGTTCTTCCGGAACGCCGACGGGTCGCGGCCGGTGGTGAGCTACGACACGGGGCTGTTGGCGTTCAACGACGAAATCCGCGTCGGCTCGTCGTGGGTCGGCTCGACGTTGCCCGGTGGCGCTTCGTTCGGGCCTTCCGTACCCGCCGTGCCGTTGTCGCGCGACGGCTGGACGGTGTCGGCCTCGGCATCGGCCGCCGATGAGCCGGCCGCGCGGGTGCTCGACGGCGACCAAGCGACGCGCTGGAGTACGGGGCGCGGGATGGAGCCGGGCGACTGGTTCCAGGTGGACCTGGGCGCGACGAAGACCGTGAGCGAGTTCACCATCGACGCCACCGGCAGCGGCGGCGACTTCCCTCGTGGGTATGAGCTCTTCGCGTCGGACGACGGGGTCACGTGGGGCCAACCGATAGCGCGTGGTGGAGGCCGGACGAAGTTGAGCGTCCAGTTCCCGGCGGTGTCGGCTCGGTACCTGCGGATCGTGAACCAGGGCAGCGCGGGGAGCTGGTGGTCGATCCACGAACTCTCCGCAAGCGCCCCCGGCACCGGCACAGCTGTTGCGAGCGGATCGTCACGTGGCTTGCAGGAGAGGTCGGCGACGCTATCAGATGGAACGAAGCTGCTGGCGATCTACAACGCAGGCAAGAAGCCAGCAACATTCGATCGACAACTGGGCACGTCGACCTGGACGTACAGACTGCCCGCATCAGCAGTAGCAATCTTCACCGAACGAGCAACAAGCTAAGCGGATCAAGACGGGCACCCCGGCTTCATCTGAACCCAACGAAGCCGGGGGCCTACACGCGACGCGAGCACGGCAACAAACCCCAGCAACAAGGAACCTCCCCCGGGACACCTGTTCCGGGGGAGGGGGCGGCGCGTGAAAAACAGGTGGCCGGGCCGGGGCGAGTCAAGGGTCAACGATCGCGAAGCGACGTCGTTTGCCAAATGCGCGAAGCGCCGCCCAAACGACGCCCTTGACGCGCCCCGGACCGGCCACCACCATCGACCGCCGCCACAGTCCCCGACTGCACCAACCCCCGAAGAGATCTCAGCGATCACCGCATCTCGAGAGCTCCACACAGGGACCCTCAGCGCGAAGAACACGAGCCGCGCCAGCAGCCGCCGCGCTTCACAACCCATTGAATGAAGGGCACCTTCATTCAAACCCCGCCGAAACAGAGGTCCCTCACCCGAACCCCGGCCACCAACCCGTGATCATGTACGTGATCATGAAGGCCAACCCGTCGTATACGACGGGTCCAGCTTCATGATCACGTTCATGATCACGGGGCTCAGCGCACCCAGCGGATTGGATGAAGGGCACCTTCATCCAAACCTATTGGATGAAGGTGCCCTTCATCTCAAACGTGGCGGGACGCTGATGGCGAGGGGCCATGGTGAGATCTGGATGGGTCGGGGGCACCCTGGTCCGAACCTATGGGACGAGGGTGCCCCCGACCCAAACAACGGCCAGGGACGGTGCGCTCCGTCGAGATGCGTTGGGCGGACGACCCGATCCAGCCCGCCGGTGATCATGTACGTGATCATGAAGCTAGAGCACCCCTATAAACCACTAAGCCTTCATGATCACGTACATGATCACCCAGACCCGCCACGGAGGGCGTCGGCAAGGAAGTCGACGTAGATCAGGTTGATCACGACATGGATCGCGATCGGTACCCAGAGGTTGCGATAGCGACTCCACAAGTACCCCTGCAGAACACCAAACGTGCCCTGCACAGCAACGACCGTCGCCAGCCCGATCCCCACAGCCCCACCAGACACATGAGACGAGACATGCATCGCCGCGAACAACACCGAAGAAACAGCGATCGCAGGCCACCGGCCGAGCAGCGTCTCCACGCGCGTCTGGAGCCAGCCGCGATAGAACACCTCCTCCAGGACACTCGCCGTCAACAACGTGAACAGCGAGATCACCGCGAGTGTCACAGGATCGGGCAGGTCGTCCGCCGAAGGCGCGGCCGGGGTCCAGGGGCTGAACTCGTTCAGATAGACGAACGCCACCACCGCAGGGATCGGGGCGAGCCAACGGACCGCCTCCGAGGGCCCGCGAAGAACGCGGACCCTGGGACCAGGACGGAAGACGATCAGAGGCACCACCAGGAAGAGCACGACCTTGAGCACGCCACGGACGTCCGGAGGAAGCCCGACAACGCGGAGCAAGGTCGACAGCACGGGGAAGGCGACCGCCAGACCGACCAGCCACCACAGTTCACGCTGGATCCGCGCCCGGTCGAGCGAGGCGAGCGGATCGGTCGCCGCCAGCCGGAACGGGATGAGCCGCGCCAACACGAGGCCCACCGCCACGGGCAGGACCACGATCGGCAGCAACACCGGGGGAACGAACGCATCCGCCGACACCCGGACGGCGAGGTTTCCGCTCAACGCGAGGCCGCCGACGGCTACAGCGAGTAACGCCGAACCGCCGACCACGAGGCCCGTTCCCAGCCTCCGCGCAGCCCCCGCCGTCGCTGTCCGTGTAACTACCACGGTGCGACTTTAGTGCGCGGGGCCGGTCGGCGACGGTTCTGTACCGCTCGTCGAACTCGCCGGTAGCTGAGCTTTGTCACCTACGGTCAAATAGGGACACTCTTCGTATACGTCGGCCTCAGCTTCCGAGCGGGTAAAGCCGCGCAATCGCTGGGGCCTTTCGTCGTAGATGGGAGGCAGGCATGGGCGACCTCGGCCGCAGCTACACCGCCGACGAGCTCCGCGCCCTGCCGACGCTCGCGACGAACGGTCAGTACCTTCTCAAGGGTGATGACGGAGAGTGGCGGATCTGGATCTCGTACGTCCCGGTCGCCGGCCAGCCGAACTCGATCAAGACCGAGCGCCTCGTCGAAGGCAAGTGGGAGCTCTCCAAGATCTGCTTGGACTACCTCCCCGCCAATTGGCGAATCTAGCGAGCACGCAACACCTCGAGCCGTAGCTGCCGGCTTTCCGGTGAGTCGAGGCTGTAGCTGCGCGCGTCGCCGAGCTGGTCGCGGACGTACGTCTCAGTGGCCTTGATCGCCTTCCGCAGCTGGGTATCCTCCGCCACGAACGCCCGGTAGACGATCTTGCGAGCCGCGAAGTCGTACTCCCACACGCCGACGATCTCGCCGCGGTCGACGATGACGAACGACTCCGGGTCAGCCCCCGAGAGCAGCGGCCGAGGCTCGACGAGCCGGCGCAGGTCGCGGTGCAGCAGGTGGATGCCGTCGATGGCCGCGACCAGCGCGTAGCTGGGTTGCTTAGGGCGCACGTACGCGTCGAACGACTCCTTGTCCTCCGGCAGCATCAACAGCTCCGTGCCCTCGACCGACTCCAGGCCGAGTGGTTCGACGGCCTGCTTGGCGTTCGCGGCGCTGAACGCCGAGAACCAGCGGAAGTGCTTCATCGACGCCGGCCCGGCCCAGCGAAAGTAGAGCCGGGCAAGCGAGGTTCTGGCCTCGTCCTTGTCCAGCTTCGAGGGCTCCTCCGACCAGGGCACGTAGCCGAAGCGCTGCTGGTCCAGCCGACCGTTGACGGGTACGCGGCGGATCCGGCCCTGGGCTTGGAGCAGCCCGAGCGCGAGCGGCATCGTCGACGACAACCCGCGCTTGCGCCCCTGCTCGCCGAGACCGCGCGCGAGGTCCCCGGTCGCGGTCTTGAGGTCCTTCGGATCGAGCGGCGCACCGGCCGCCGAGAGCGCGGCAACGACCGCCGAGGCCAGCTCGTCGATCTCCTTCTCGCTGACGCCGAGCTTGGCAGCGCCAGCGAGGTCGCCGAGCGGCGCGCTGTCGCCGACGCGCAGGCCGAGCGCGAAGTGCTCCCGAGACAGGACGTATACACAGCCGCGTACGGACGGCAGTTCGTGGATCTCCAAGCCATCCACGGCCTTGTCCACCGCCTCGCGGTCGATGCCGGCCCGGGCGAAGAGCGTGAGGTACGGAGCGCACCCACCCCCGGACCGAGCCCAGCCCGACCGCGCCAGCACCTCGGCCGCCGAAGCACCAGCGAGCGAACCGTCCAAGCCCTGCCGATGCCCCCACCAGGCCCGCAGCTTCTCGATCATGCCGCCGACGCTAACCGAACAATCGAATCGCCCGCGTCTCCGATCTTGCGCCATGCTGACGCCTGTGGACAGTCCCCGCCTGCAAGCGCTGACCGACGCCGACGTCGAGGCGTTCTGGAAGGACCTCGAGACCCCGCTCGTCGAGCCGATCCCGGACGACGACGAGCACGTGTGGCTCACGTTCCTCTGGCGCGCCACCGAGCCGGTCGAGACCGTGACGGCGTACGGAGGCCCGGCCGGCTGGGATCGCAGCGAGCTGACCCGCCTCGGCGCGACCGACGTCTGGTACCTGACCTACCGCGTCCGCAAGGACCTCCGGACCACCTACCGGCTGGCCGTGAACGACCCACCCGAGGGCACCGTGCCGTTCGAGGAGCAGGTGAAGGGGTGGATCCCCGACCCGCTCAACCCCAAGCGGTTCGTGTTCCCGCCGAACAGCGACCACGGCGAGATCGTGTGCTCGCTGGTCGAGCTGGCCGACGCTCCACCACCGCAGTGGACCGAGCGCCGCGACGTACCGCCCGGGGATGTGAGCGAGCATCGGCTCCAGAGCGAAAGCCTGGGCAATGAGCGACGCGTCTCGGTCTATCTGCCACCCGGCTACGCCGACAGCGGCGAGCCCTGCCGGCTGCTCGTCGCCTTCGACGGCGGTATCTCTCCCGAGGTCATGCCGTGCGCGACGATCCTCGACAATCTCCATGCCACCAAGCGAATTCCGCCGACCATCGCCGTCCTCGTCTCGCAGCAGGACCGCAACGTCGAGCTCTCCTGCCATCAGCCGTTCGTGGACTTCCTCGCCGACGAACTGATGCCGTGGGCACGCGAGCGCCTCCGCATCAGCGCAAACCCGCGGGACGTGATCGTCGCCGGGCAGAGTCTTGGCGGGTTGGCGTCCGCGTTCGCCGCGCTGCGGCGGCCGGACGTGTTCGGCAACGTGCTCTCGCAGTCCGGCTCGTTCTGGTGGCATCCTGAGGGCGACGTCGAGCTCGAGTGGCTGGCCCGCCAGGCCGCGGACAGCCCGGTCGTGCCGGTGCGGTTCTGGCTCGAAGCCGGCATGCTCGAGGTCACCCCCGCCCCGGGCCTGGTCGTCACCAACCGGCACTTTCGCACCGTCCTCCACGCGAGGGGCTATCCCCACGTGACGTACAGCGAGTTCAGCGGTGGGCACGACTACGCGTGCTGGCGGGAGTCGTTCGGCGACGGGCTGATCGCCCTAAGCGGCTGAACGTTCCCTCTCGAGCAGCTCTGCGAGCTCGCGAGCGGCGGCCCGGCCGGCGCGGTTGGCGCCGACGGTGCTGGCGGACGGGCCGTAGCCGACCAGATGGATCCGTTCGTCCAACGCGGCGCGGGTGCCGTCCATGCGGATCCCGCCGCCCGGCTCGCGCAGGCGCAACGGTCCCAAATGGCTGAGGGCCGCGCGGAAGCCGGTCGCCCAGATCACCACGTCAACCGGCCGGAACGAGCCGTCCGCCCACACAGCTCCGGACGCCGTCAGTCGGGCGAACATCGGCAGCCGATGCAACGACCCGTTCGCCAGCGCCTCGCGAACGACCTCGGTGTACCCGAGGCCGGTCACCGACACGACGCTCTGCGGCGGCAGCCCGTTCCGCACCCGCTCCTCGACCCGCGCGATCACCATCCGCCCGTAGTCCTCGGTGAACTCCGTCGTCACGAACACCGGCTCGCGCCGCGTCACCCAGGTCGCCGACGCCGCGACGTCCGCGACCTCGGACAGGACGTGCGTCGCCGAGTTGCCGCCGCCGACCACGATCACGTTCTTGCCGGCGTACGCCGACGGCCCGCGGTACGCAGCCGAGTGCAGCTGCTCGCCGCGGAACTCCCCCATGCCCGGGTAGAACGGCCAGTACGGCCGCGACCAGGTGCCGGTCGCGTTCACGATCGCTCTCGCCACCCACGTCGCCTCGCCCGCGGACACGAGCAGGCGGCCATCGGGCAGGTCCTCGACTGATGTCACCTCGACCGGGCGGCGTACGTCGAGGGCGTTCTGCTCCTCGTACGCCGCGAAGTACGCCGGCACGACCTCGGCGGCCGGCAGCGACTCGTCGTCGGGCGAGCGCGTGAACCGGTATCCGGGCAGGTCGAAGATCCCGTGCACCTTGCGCATCGTCAACGACGGCGAGCGAAACTGCCACGCTCCACCAGCCGACTGCGCCGCGTCCAGCACGACGAACGACAGCCCGAACCGGCGCAGGAAGTACGCGGCCGACAACCCGCCCTGCCCGGCGCCGATCACGACCACGTCCACCTCGTTCACACCCATCCCAACCGCCGGATCGCCGCGGACCTTCCCGAGCGAGGGACAATCGAGGCATGGACCGCACCGAGCTGGCCGATTTCCTCCGCAGCAGGCGTACGAGGCTGCACCCGGCGGACGTCGGTCTGCCGTCCGGGAGCAGGCGTCGCACGCCTGGGCTGCGTCGCGAGGAGGTCGCGACGCTCGCCGCGATGTCCATCGACTACTACGTCCGGCTCGAGCAGGCCCGCGCTCCACAGCCGTCCCCGCAGGTGCTGGCCTCGCTCGCCCGCGCGCTCCGGCTGACCGATACCGAGCGCGACCACCTCTACCTCCTCGCCGGGCACGGCCTGGTGGACGACCGGCCGGCGACCGATGAGCTACGTCCGGCCGTACGGCGGCTGCTCGACCAGCTCGACGAGACGCCCGCGCTGGTCGTGAACAGGCTGCTGGACATGCTCGCCTGCAACCGGCTCTACGCGGAGCTCGCTGGCATCGAGTACGAGGACCTGCCCGACCGGAACGCGATCTGGCTGCGCTTCTGCAACCCGCTGGCGGTCGAACGGTTTCCCGTGGAGGACTTCGAGGAGATCGGGCGCAACCACGTGGCGTACCTGCGCGGGCTCGCGGTGCGCCGTCCGCACGACACCGCGCTGACCGAGCTGGTGACACGTTTGCGCAACGAGAGCAGGGAGTTCGCCGACCTGTGGGAGCGGCACGACGTGGACGTCGAGCCATCCGTACGCAAGCGCATCCGACACCAGGAGTTCGGGGTGCTCGACCTGACCTGCGAGACCGTGCTCGTCCCGGACACCGACCAGCAACTCGTCCTCTACACCGCACCCGAGGGCACCCCGACCGCCGCCGCCCTCGCCGAGCTCCGCCGCCGCACCCTCACCCCCGCGTGATCATGTCCGTGATCATGAAGGCCAAGCCATCCTATACGCCAGTTTCCCTTCATGATCACGTACATGATCACCGGCCAGTGGGGGTGAGCTTCTCGGTCTCGGGCAGGGCGCTGGCGACGAGTTCGAGGGAGGCGTCGTCCCAGCCCACCGGGGGTACGACGAGCGCGTGGTCGATCCCCGCCTCCGCGTAGCGCTCCATCCGCGCGAGGAACGCGGCCGGATCCATCGTCTCGTTCAGAAACAGCGCGGTCTTCTCGATCTCCTCGTACGGCCGCCCGACCTCCTCGCAGCGCGACCGCAGTGCGGCGAGCTTCGCCGGCAGGTCGGTCTCGAAGCCGGGCCAGTCGCGCAGGTTGCAGGCGTTCGCGTACTGCGCGATCAGCCGGAACGTCTTCCGTTCGCCACCGCCCGCGATGAGGATCGGAGGATTCGGCCGCTGCAGCGCGTTCGGCACGTTCACCGGCTCGGCGAGGTCGTAGTGCTTGCCGTGGAACGGTGACGTGTCACCTTTCCACATGTGCTGGGCGATCCGCAGCGTCTCCTCCAACATCTCGTACCGCTCGGCCAGCGGCGGGAACGGGATGCCGAGGCCGCGCGACTCCCGCTCGTTCCAGCCGGCGCCGAGCCCGAGCCAGGTCCGCCCGCCGGACAGCACGTCGAGCGTGGACATCATCTTGAGCAGCACGCCGGGATGCCGGTGGTGAACGGCGGTGACCATCGCCCCCAACCGGACGCGTCGCGTGCAGCCGGCCAGGAACGACAGCGTCGTGTAGGCCTCGGGGATGGGGACGTCGAGAGACCCACGAATGTTGAAGAAATGGTCGCCCACCCAGATCGAGTCGAAGCCGGCCTCGTCCGCGAACCGCGCGATCCGACGCGTCTCCGCGCCGATGCCGTCAGGGGTGGAGTTGTAGTCGCCAAGGCAGATACTCAGTCGCATGCCTCGAACGATGCGCTACCGGCGAAAAGCTAACCAGGCATCGACGATCCCTGGCTAACGGGTGTAGACGCCTTGCAGCACGGGCTTGCCGCTGAGACCCACCAGCTCGTCCAGCGAGAGCTCGCGCAGCCCGTTCTCGCCGAACGCCGCGAGATCGGCTCGGCTCACCGGCCACGGCCGGTTCTCCACCGGCACCGCGTCGTCGCGGTGCAGGCAGTAGACGTACAGCTCGCCGCCCTCGGCCACCGTCGACGCGATCGCGCCGATGGCGTTCGGCCGCTGCTCCAACGCGATGGACTGGATCGTGTTGATCTCCACCACCAGGTCGAACCGTTGCTTCCACTCGTCGGGCAGCGCGAACAGGTCCGCTACCTGGTAGCCGACGGTCGACGAGGTAAACCGCTTGTGACACCACGAGATCGCGGTCGGCGCGTAGTCGAACGCCGTCACCGCGTAGCCTCGCCGGGCCAGCTCTTCCGCGTCGTCGCCGAGACCGCACGCGATCACCAGGGCCGGCCGACCAGCCCGTGCCGGCGCGTGCGCGTCGAGCCACTCGACGAGCCGCGGGTGCGACGTCAACCCCGCCCACGGCACCTGCGAGAGGTCGTCGCCCACCGACGCGTACAGCTGCTCGAAGTCGTTCACAGCGGCGTTCCTTCGATCGCGGGATCCGCCCAGTCGGTGTTCGGCAGCAGCGGATACCAGCCTGGGCGGCCAGGATCCCGATCGTACGGGTAGCCGCCGAGCTCCCGGTACAGCTCCGCGTACTCCGCGACCTTCGCCCGATCCAGCTTGACCCCGAGCCCGGGCTCGGACGGGATCGCGATCGACCCGTCGACGTACGGCAGCTTGCCGCCTTCGATCACGTCGTCGCGCAGCTGGTGGTAGTGCGCATCGGCGGCGAACGCGAGGTTGGGCAGCACCGCGCCGAGATGCAGCATGGTCGCGAGCTGTACGCCGAGCTCGCCGGAGGAGTGCACCGCGATCCCGAGCTGGAACGTCTCGCAGACGCCAGCCGCCTTGATACACGGGCGAATCCCGCCCCAGAACGTGGTGTCGAGCAGGATCACGTCGACGGCGGGATCGCGGACGTTCGTCGCGAGCTGCTCGAAGTTGATCACGACGGTGTTGGTCGCGAGCGGCAGGTTGGTCTTCTCGCGGACGCGGCGCATCCCGTTCAGGCCCCAGGTCGGGTCCTCGAGATAGTCGTTGTTCAGCGGCTCGATCGCCTTCGCGAAGCGGATCGCCTCCTCGACGCTCTGCGCGCCGTTCGGGTCGTA
This sequence comes from Tenggerimyces flavus, assembly GCF_016907715.1. Classification (NCBI taxonomy): domain Bacteria; kingdom Bacillati; phylum Actinomycetota; class Actinomycetes; order Propionibacteriales; family Nocardioidaceae; genus Tenggerimyces; species Tenggerimyces flavus. The sequence goes on from NZ_JAFBCM010000001.1 coordinate 311,655, forward strand.
GCGCAGCCCGTCGCCGGGGAACGCCTCGCCGAGCGCGCGGTAGCAGTCGAGCTCGTAGCCGGGCGAGAACACGCCGGCCTTGAGCTTGTGCGTGCGGAACCCGTACCGTGCCCTGAGGTCCGTCGCCTGGGCGACGAGCTGGTCCGGTGTGCGGATCTCGCCCGCGCCGTTCTCGTCGGGATAGCGGAAGAACAGGTACGAGGCGAACGGCACGCGATCGCGCACCTTGCCGCCGAGCAGCACGTACGCCGGCACGCCGAGGTCCTGGCCGACGAGGTCGAGGCAGGCGAACTCGATCGCGGCGAGCAGCTGGGTGCGGTTGTTGTACAGGCTTGCGGTCGGGTTGGCGAGCATGAACCGCAGCGCCTCGGTGTTCGCCGGGTCGTGGTCGAGCAGGTACGACTTGAGCGCGCGGATGCCCGCCTCGGCGCTCTCCCCGCCGCCGCCCATCTCGCCGAGGCCGATGAGCCCGTTGTCCGCCTCGACCTCGACGAGCGTCCGGACGAAGCGTCCCCAGTGCGCGCCGTTGCTGTGCCGCAGCGGCGCCTCGAGCGGAACGGTGACGGTCGTGGCGCGAATGTCCTTGATACGCATGCGATTCAGCTCTCCGGGAGGGCGACGCCGATGGTCGACATCAGGCCGCCGTCGACCTTGACGTCGGCGCCGGTGACGAACGAGGCGCGGTCACTGAGCAGGAACGTGATGACGTCGGCGACCTCGTCCGGTTGCGCGACGCGGCCGATCGGATGCGAACGGCCCCACTCGGCGACGACCTGATCTGTGGTCTTGTCGCCCTTGAACATCTCCGCCGACGAGCGCAGCATCGGGGTGTCAACCGAGCCTGGACAGACGACGTTGACGCGAATGCCCTCGGGTGCGTGGTCGACCGACATCGCCTTGACCAGCGCGAGCAACGCGCCCTTGCTGGCTGAGTAGGCGGCGACGCGGGGCTGCGCTGCGTACGCCTGCACCGACGCGATGACGACGACCGAGCCCTTGCCGTTCTCGCGCATCAGCGGGATGAGGTGGTGGCAGGCCATGAACGCTCCACGTACGTTGACGTTCATGACCTCGTCGTAGATCTCCGGCGTCGTGTCGACGACCGTGCCGTAGCGCTGGATGCCGGCGGCGCAGACGAGGCCGTCGAGCCGGCCGTACGTCCCGCGGACGTGTTCGGCCAACCGGGCAAGGGCTTCGTCATCGCGTACGTCGGCGACGAACGGCTCGACGTTGCCGGCCGCACTGGCCGAGAGCGCCCGCTCGTCCCGGTCGACAGCGACAACCCGGCAGCCTTCGGCCGCCAGCTGCGCGACGGTGGCCGCACCCATGCCGGCGCCACCGCCGGTCACGACGATGACCCTCATTCCACCTCTCCACTGGTGCGTACTCGATCGGCGACGTCCTGCAGATGCTCGCGAGCCAGCCGGCGTGCGTTCTCGACGTCACCGTTGACGACCGCGTCCACGAGCTGTTGGTGCTCGAGGAAGTCGCGGTGCTTGTCACCGTAGATCGCGAGGATCTGGCGCTGCTCCATCGAGTGGACGAGCAGCAGCGACTCGACGACCTCGGTGAGAACGGGGTTGCCGGCAGCCGCGGCGAGGTTGCGGTGCAACTCGAGGTTGACGAGCCAGAGTCCCTCGTCGTCGGTTGCGATGCACCGCTCAGCCTCGGCGATTCCCGCACGCAGCTTGGCGATTCCAGCCTCCTCGCGAACCTCGGCGGCTTTGGCGACGATGTGCGGCTCGATCTGAAGCCTTGCTTCGAGCAGGTCGGTGAGCTGCCGCCAGGACACGGTGCCGGGCATCGGGTTGGGGAGCACGAGCCGGCTGATGTTCGGGCCGACGTAGATACCTGAACCGTGCCGCAGCTCGATCATCCCGTTCGCCTCGAGCCGCCGCAGCGCCTCGCGCAGCGTCGGCACCGCGACGCCGAACCGGACGGCGAGCGCTCGTACGGTCTCCAGCTGGTCGCCCGCGTTCAGGCGGCGGTGCTGGATGTACTCGACGAGCCCGGCGGAGAGCTCGTGCGCGAGCTTCCGCCGGTGGACCTCCGTACTCATCGCGTCGACGTCAACGTGACCTTGACGAAGCGTGGACGGTAGATCGTCACGTCGCGGTAGAGGTCGGCGTTCGGGTCGAGACTGTTGACGTTGTAGGTGATGAGCAGCTCGTTGCCGTTGCGGAAGTCGGGGTGCTCGTGCGCGTTGTACGTGATGATGTTGGGATTTCCGTACGAGCCGGCCGCCCCGGTCTCGGGCGTCTGGTAGAGCGTGGCCTTGCGGACGAACGGTCCCGTCGGCGAGCACGACGTGTAGGCGACGATGTTGCGGCTGAAGATCTCGTTCGTGTCCTGCGTGACGAGCAGGTAGCCGTCCTTGAAGCGGGACACGCTGTACTCGTTCGCGACGCCCTGCATGATGCGCGCGGAGTCCTGCTCGCTGCTGGACCAGCCCGTGCCGGTCCAGTACTGCCACGGCTTGGCGAGGTCGGTTCCGGTGATGCGGGCGAGGTGCATGTGCTTGGCGGCACCGAGGTCCTCGACACCGTAGATGTAGGTGTGGGCGCCGACGCGTTCGAGCCAGGAAGCCCACTGGATGTTGGCGCTCGACGGGAGCTTGCTGATGCTCTTGCGTTCGAGCGTAGTGGCGTCGAAGCGGACGAGCTTGTTCTCGCGCCAGGCGAAGTCGAACGAGCCCGGGCCGGTCTTGCCGTACTCGAGGAAGATCACGTCGAGCGTCTTGCCGTGGTTGAGGCCGGCGCCGAGCCAGTTCCAGGTGTTGGGCTCGTCGGGCTCGACGAGGCTTCGCGGCTCCTTCGGCACCGTGGTGAGCTTGCCGTTGCGTTCGACGACGAAGGAGTTGTTGAGGAACGGCACGTCGGTCGGCCGGCTGCCGTCGGCGTTGACCGGACCCCAGAAAGTGTCGGAGAACAGCCACGCGGTGCGACCATGGCTGAGCGGGACGGAGTAGGTCGAGTCGCCGCCCGTCCACCCCACCCCGGTGTTGCCGTACGCGGTGAACCGCTGCGTCCTCGCCTGGTCGATCTGCGCGCTGGCCGTCCAGTTACGGCTGACCACGTCACACTCCTTGGGGGGCTTCGCCTCCGCCACCGGCGCGCTGAAGAGCGCTCCCGTCAGTCCCACGATCCCGACCAACCCGATCCACCGCCGCATACCGACCTCCTCGATTGACCAAGTGATTAGATCAATCCAGGACGCTGGGGTCAAGGTCGTCCCGATGGACTAGAATTCTGACTATGAAAACGCTGCCGCTCTCCGAGGCGAAGGCACACCTGTCCGAAATCGCCGACGAGGTGATTCGGACGCACGAGCGGGTCACGGTGACGAGAAACGGGAGAGAAGCATTCGTGATCCTCTCCGTGGAGGATCTCGAGTCCATCGAGGCCACCTTGGAACTGCTCGCCGATCCCGACGCCCAGGCCAGAGTGGCTCAGGCAGAGGCCGAGATCGCCGCCGGCGAGACGTTCGGCATCGATGAGGTGGAGGCCGCCTTCCGCCAACGTCGTTCACGAGACAGTGGCTGAAGACGTCTGGGGCATAGTCGTCACGGGAAGCGCTCACCGCCAGCTCGCCGAACGACTCCCTGTGAGCGTCGCGGCAGCTTGCATCGAGTTCATCAAGGGTCCGCTCACCACGAATCCGCATCGCGTCGGGGCCCCGTTGCGGGCTCCGTTCGAGGGCCAATGGCGAGCTCGCCGCGGAACCTATCGGATCCGCTACCGCCTCGACGAGGAGAAGCGGCTGGTCTTTGTCCTCGACGTAGAGCATCGGCGCGACGCGTATTGGCGTTAGCGGTGGTGGCCAGGGTCGGTAAGGATGGGCGGCATGGGAGCGAGACCAGCGCATCTGTCCACCGAGGTGGCCGAGGGATTCCAGGACGAGCAGGTCGTGGCCGTCTACCACCAGCGGCCGCCGTATCCGGCCGAGGCGATCGAGCTGCTGCTCGAGCTGGCCGCCGGCGGTCCCGTACTCGACCTCGGCTGCGGGCCGGGTGACCTCGCGCGACGGATCGCGCCGCACGTCGAACGGGTCGATGCCGTCGACTTCTCCGAGGCGATGGTCGTACGCGGCAAGCAGCTGCCCGGCGGCGACCGCGCCAACCTGCACTGGCAGGTCGGCCCGGCCGAGGAGGCCGAGCTGCACCCGCCGTACGCGCTCGCGACCGCCGGCGAGAGCCTGCACTGGATGGACTGGGACGTCGTCCTCCCCCGCCTGGGGACGACGCTCGCCATCGTCGACCGCGACTGGGGCGGCTCACCCGTCACCGTCGAGGCGCTGCTCCCGCTCTGGCGGCAGTACTCGTCGGTCAAGAACTTCGCGCGGTACGACCTCATCGAGGAGCTCACCAAGCGCGGCCTGTTCACGCTCGAGGGCGAGCGGAAGTGCGCGCCCGAGCCGTGGCGGCCAACGGTCGAGGAGTACCTCGACGCCCGCCACTCGCAGCGCGGGTTCTCCCGAACGCACATGGGCGACGAAGCCGCCGCCGCGTTCGACCAGGCCGTCACTGCGGCGCTGGAGAAGCTGATCGCCAGCGGTGACCTCGCCACCACTGGCGACCGGCTCGAGCTCGAAGCGGGAGCCAAGGTCAGCTGGGGCTCACCGTCCGCAGCGCGCTAGCCAACGCCGGCCACGACCTGGGCTTCGGGCAGATGTCCTCTCCGCTGCCTTGGATTTCGTCGGCATGAGCGATCGTTCCGGACTGGTGGCGGCGGCCCTCGCCGACCCGCGGCTCGCCGGCCCGCTGGACCAGGGCGACTGGTACCTGGTCGGGTCGAGGACCTTCGGCGCCGGGGACGAGCTGAGCGACTGGGACACGGTGCTGCTGACGGCTCGTGATGGCGTCGACGTCCCGTCCGAGGACGTGCTCGACGAGATCTTCGCGATCCGCCGGCCCGTGGTGGATCGCAAGCCCGACCTGGACCTCCACGTGGCATGGCGGCGAGTCGGCGCGGTCGACCTGACGGCGCTCGGCCCCGCGGACCGCACCGAACGCGAGGCCGCACTCACGGAGTGGGCGTTCGAGCTCGCGCACGCGATCCCGCTGCGGGTGACGAACGGGGTGGGCGAGGTCTACCGAGCGCAGGTGGCAGAACGGTTCGAACGCGACCGCCCGGAGCTGACGGCGACGGCGTACCGCGCCTTCCGGACGAGTCGCAACGCGGCGGTAGCCTGCCTGCCGCGCGACGACCCCGCAGCGCAGGCGTTGACGGCGGCCGCGTGCGCCGGGTACGCGGCGAGGTTCTGGCTGCTCGCCAACGGGCATGCGCATCCGTACGACAAGTGGCTGCTGCACGCGCTCCGCCGACATCCGGACGCGGCCCTCGTCGTCGCGGCGATCACGGCCGCCCTCGACGGCGGCTCCAGCCCGGCGCAACGCTTCGACGCCCTGTGGGAGCTCTGGCGCCTCGTCGACCTCGTGGCCCCGGATCTGAGGACGTGAATAGGGCATCGGCCCGATTCGGCCGGCCCTTCTTACGGCGACGCTGACAAGGTCCGCAACCGCGGGTGGCGGTGGGGCGGCCGGAGGGGCACGTCACCGTACGGCTCTCGTCGGTGCTCGACCTGTCCCTGACGCGGCCGGCGGACGTGCCGGTGCGGATCGAGCTGTCCCGCGGCGCGCGCGAGGTGTGCCCCGGCGTGGACGAGTTCACCGTCGCGCCTGGCTAGCCTGGGGGTTGTGACGCAGAGGCAGCCCCGGTTGGAGATCGAGTACTGCACCCAGTGCCGGTGGTTGCTGCGTGCGGGGTGGACGGCGCAGGAGCTGCTGACCACGTTCGTCACCGAGCTCGGCGAGGTCGCGCTGATCCCCGGCGTCGGCGGCGTGTTCGACGTACGCCTGGACGGCGAGCTGCTCTGGTCGCGGAAGGACCAGGGCGGGTTCCCGGAGCTGGCGGCACTGAAGCAGCTCGTCCGCGACCGCATCGCCCCCGACCGTTCCCTCGGCCACTCCGACAAGAAGGACTAGCGCGGCGGGCCGTCGAGGATCCGGCGTTCGGTCTCGACCATGCCCTTGTCGTCTCCGTCCGGGCCGTCGATCAGCCAGGTCGCGCCGGCGCGTTCCAGCTCGGCGGGAGTCGAGACGCCGGTGTGCAGCGTGACGATCTCGAAGCCCTCCGGCGGCGCCATCTTCTCCACCACCTCGGCGAGCCCGGCCGCGGTGAGACCGGCCTCGTTGGTCTTGAAGTCCAACGGGAAGTAGCCGTCCCAGCGCAACGCGCGCTCCATCGGGCGCTTGTACGGCAACGTGCCCGCCACCCAGATCGGCGGCCGCGGCCGCTGCACCGAGCCGGGCGCGAGCCGCGCGTGGATCGAGTAGTGCTCGCCGTCGTGGTCGACCTGCTCGCCCCGGAAGAACGTGTCGAGCACCGGGAGCGCCTCGTCCAGCATCGAAGCGTGCACCCGCGGCTGGTCGGACTCGCCGAAAGCCGCGTACTCCAGGTCGACCGGCACCCCGAGCCCCACGCCGAGCACGGCCCGACCGCCGGACAGGTGGTCGAGCGTCGTGACCTCCTTGGCCAGCTTCCACGGCCGCCGCCGCGCGACCGGCGTCACCAGCGTGCCGAGGCGTACGCGGGACGTCCGCGCGGCCACCGCGCCGAGCAGCACCCACGGGTCGTGGACGTCGGGAGCGGACGGGTCGAGCCGCAGGTGGTCCCAGAGGAAGAAGCCGTCCCAGCCGGACTCCTCGGTCGCGATCGCCAGCTCGATCAGTCGCGTCGCCGACCCGATCATCGGGAGGTTCACGCCATATCTCATGCCTCAGGCTTACCGTGCCCCACCGACAACAACGTCTCGAGGTCCTTCCGCGTCTGCCCGCCGAGCTTCCGCAGCGCGCTCGCGACGTGGCTCTCGACGGTCCGCGGCGACACGTACAGCCGCGCGGCGATCTCGGCGTTGGTCTGCCCCGACGCCGCGAGCTGCGCGACCTCCCGTTCGCGCGGCGACAGCGCCGAGCCGTACGACCGGCGCCCACCACGCCACGGGTACGGGACCGGCACGCCCGTCCGCCGCATCTCCCGCAGCACCCGCGCCAGCGACGCGACCGCGCCGACCGCGTCGTACGCCTGCGCGCCCTCAAGCAGCCCGAGTCGCTCGGAGATCCGCGCCGCCTCGTACGGCAGGCGCAGCCGTACGAACTCCTCCCGCGCCTCCTCCAGCCGACCCTCGCAGGACGCCAGGTGCGCCCGGGCCGCAGGCGCCGCCACCCCCGCCAGGCCGACCGCGAACTCCACCACCGCCGCCGAGGCCGCAGGCGACGAGGCCTCGACCAGGCACGACACCGTCTCGCCCGCCCAGACCCAGTTCCCCTTGGCCCTAAGGACGTTCAGCCCCTCCGACGCCTGCGCAGCCGCCTCGACGGACCGTCCCGACGCGAGCAACAGCCGCGCCAGAGCGGAACGCGCCGGAACGAGCGGCCACAGCGCACCGACCCGTTCCGCCGTCCCGACGACCGCGCGCAGCCGGCGTTCCGCCTCGTCCGGATCGCCCGCGACCGCGAGCACCGCGCCGAGCAGGTACTCCGTCTCCAGGCTCGCCGCCGAGAACTCGCTCGTCGACAACGCGCGCACCCGTTCCAGCAAGCCCACGAAGCGTCCCGCCGCCAGATCGACCGACGCCGACACCAGATCGAGCAGCGTGTTCACCCGGAAGTGCTCCGCCCGCGCGGCGACCACGCGGCACTCCGCCAGCATCCGGTCGGCCAGCGCGATGTCACCGACGTGCACCGCGGCCTGTGCCCAGTTCAGGCAGGCCCGGGCGTGTTCGCGCGGCTCGTCCGCCACCGCCGGCGTCGCCAACAAAGCAGTCATCGCCGAAGCAGCGGACGGGTCCGCGACCTCGATCAGCAACGACACCCGCGCCACGCCGACCGCCGCGACCACGAACGGCTCGCCGCTCAGCTCCGCCGCCACCACCGCCTCCAAGCACCGAGCGCGGTGCTCGGCGATCGAACGTCCCGTCACGAGGTCCGGCACCGCCAGGATCGCGAGCGCCAACGCCAACTGGTCGGGCCGGTCGGCGAGATCCACGGTCGCGCGAGCGATCTCCTCGTACCCACGCAGAGCCTCGCCCTGCTGCCGCAACAACCGCCCGAGCAGGAACCTCAGCTCCCCATCGGCGCTCGGCTCCAGCTCGACCGACGCCAGCACCCGGTCCAGTACGGGTGCCGCCTCCGACTGCGCGAGCCCCTGGACCGCCGCCCGCGCCAGCCACGCCGCGAGCCGCACCCGGTCCGACGCCGCCAGCCCGGGCACCTCGACCGCCCGGACGAGATACCGCGCGGCCGCCGCGTCGTCGCCCTGTGACTGCGCGAGCTCCGCCGCGGCCTCGGCGTACTTCACGAACGACAGCAGCCGTCCCGCCTGCTCGTAGTGGTGCGCGATCTGCGCGACCGGCAACGGCACCACGCCCTGCAGCACCTCGGCCACCCGTTGGTGCAGCCACCGCCGCGTCGGCGCGGGAACGGACTGGTAGACGACCTGCCGCGCGAGCTCGTGCCGGAAGCCCGTCCCCTCGTGCAGCAGCCCCGCCGCATGGCAACGGCTCAGCGACCGGACCACGGTCGCCACGTCGAGCCCCATCACCGCCGCGAGGATCTGCTCGTCCGGAACGAGACCGAGCACCGCCGACGCGCCGAGCACCTCCCGCGGCTGCTCCTCCAACGCCGCGAGCCGCGGCAGCACCGCGTCGCGCAACCCCGTCGGCACCGACCCTGACCCAGCCGCGACGACCTCCTCGACGACGAACGGGATCCCCGCGGTCAGCGCGTGCAGCGACCGCGCGTACGGCTCCGGCACCTCCGCGGTCTCCAGCAGGATCGCGGCCAGCTCGCGGACGGCGTCCAACGGCAGCGGCGACAGCGCGATCCGCGAAGGCCGGGACCGGGCGAACGCCTCCCACGCCGGCGTCTCCCGCGCAGTGAGCACGACCGCCAGCTCCGGCGGCATCCGTGCGGCCAGGTAGCCGAGGAACTCCGCGGTGCTCGCGTCCGCCCACTGCACGTCCTCGACCACGAGCACCGCCGGCCCCAGCTCGCCGAGCAACGTCGCCGCGGCGCGCAGCAGGCGATGCCGTTCGGCCCGATGGTCGTCCAACGCCGGCGGCGCCGAAGGCAGCCGCGCGGCGAGCTCAGGCAGCACCGGCGCGAGCGCGCCGACGACCGGGTTCAGCCGCTGCGGCAGCGCCACGTCCTTCAGCGCCTCGAGCACCGGCGCGAGCGGGAACGGCTCGGCCACCGGCTCGCACGAGCCGCGCAGCAGCTGCGGAACGCGACCGGCCAGCTCGCGCACGAGCCGGCTCTTGCCGATTCCGGCCTCGCCCTCGACGACCACGAACGCGGGCGGCGCCGAGACCGCTTCGAGCAGCTCAGCCAGCTCGGCGTCGCGCCCGACCAGCCGTTCCGACACTCGCGCCAAACGGTCCTCCTGGCTGGTCCGTGGCCATTAATCCGTAGTGACTACGGATCACACTAGGCCGCGATCGGTGGTCGAGTGAGACCCCTCGGGGGAGATCGCGATCCGGTCCGATCCGGCAGAGGGGTGCACATGCTGGTACGCGCGTTGGTGGCCGTCGTGCTCGGAGCGGGGCTGCTGATGGCTCCGCACGCCCAGGCCGAGCCGGCACCTGCCGTCCGGAAGATCGACGCCAGCCTGCAACGCGGCCTCGCCGCCGCTGGCAGCGCGGACTTCCTGGTCTCGTTCGGCGCCCGGTCGAACGTGTCGCCGAGCGGCAGCTGGGCCGAACGCGGCCGCCAGGTGTACGACGCGCTCGAGCGCACCGCGGAGAAGAGCCAGCGCGACGTTCGCAAGGAGCTCGACAAGGCCGGCGTGAAGTACCGCGCGTTCTCCGTCGCGAACGTCGTCTACGTCTTCGGCGGCACGACCGCGCTCGCCGACAAGATCTCGGCGAACGCCGCGGTGACCAGGCTCGACCCGGCCCGGACGTACAAGCTGCCGGAACCCGCCAAGAGCAAGGCCAAGGCGGCCGCCGTCGACGGCGTCGAGTGGGGCGTCGCGAGCATCCGCGCCGACCAGGTCTGGTCGCAGTTCGGCACCCGCGGCGAGGGCATCGTGGTCGCGAACGTCGACTCCGGCGCGCAGTTCGACCACCCCGAGCTGGCGGCCTCGTACCGCGGCAGGCAGGCCGACGGCAGCGTGCGGCACGACTACAACTGGTACGACCCGGCCGGCATCTGCCCAGCGGGCCTCGGCCCTTGTGACAACGCCGGCCACGGCACCCACACGATGGGCACGATGGTCGGCGCGAACGGCATCGGTGTCGCGCCCGGCGTGAAGTGGATCGCCGCGAAGGGCTGCGAGGGCGAGGGCTGCTCGAGCTTCGCGCTGCTGTCGTCGGCCCAGTGGCTGCTCGCCCCGACCGACGCGCAGGGCCAGAACCCGCGCCCGGACCTGCGCCCGAACGTCGTCAACAACTCCTGGGGCGGGGACAACGGCCCGGTCGAGGACCCCTGGTACGACGAGGCGATCGCGAACTGGATCGACGCCGGCATCTTCCCCGCGTTCGCCAACGGCAACGCCGGCCCGGGCTGCGACACCGCCGGCACCCCGGGCGACAGCCTGCTCGCGTACGCGGTCGGCGCGTACGCCGCCGACGGCTCGATCGGCTCGTTCTCCTCGCGCGGCCCCGGCGCCGACGACACCCCGAAGCCGAACCTCGCCGCCCCGGGCGTCGCGATCCGCTCCAGCCTTCCTGGCAACGGGTACGGGACCTGGGACGGCACCTCGATGGCCACGCCGCACCTCGCCGCCACCGTCGCGCTGATGTGGTCCGTTGCACCCGCGCTCACCGGCGACATCGAGGCGACCGAGGCGCTACTGGACGAGACCGCGATCGACGTGGACGACACCAGCTGCGGCGGCACCGCGGCGGACAACAACGTCTTCGGCGAGGGCCGGCTGGACGCGTTCCGCGCCGTCGAGGCGTCGCCGCGCGGGCCTACCGGCACGCTGCGCGGCACGGTCCGCACCGAGTCCGGCGACCCGATCGCGAACGCCACCGTCACGCTCACCGGGGTCGCGAACCGGCGCCTCCAGACCGCGCCCGACGGCACGTTCGGCGCGCTGCTCTCGACCGGCACGTACACCGCCACGGTCACCGCGTTCGGGTACGCCCCGCGGTCCGCCGAGGTCACCGTCACCGAGGGCGGCGAGACCGTCCGCGACTTCGCACTGCCGGTCCTCCCCCGCGTCACGGTCAGCGGCACGGTCAAGGAGGGGTCCGCGCACGGGTGGCCGCTGTACGCGACGATCACGGCGGACGACGTACCGGACGGCACGTTCTACACCGACCCGAAGACCGGGCGCTACAGCTTCGAGGTGCCGGCGAATGCCTCGTACACGTTGAGGATTCGCTCTCTCTATCCCGGTCTCGGCGAGCAGGTCGTCCCGGTCGCCGTCGGCGCCGCCGATGTCTCGCGCGACTTCGGGCTCACCTCGGACCCGTACGACTGCACCGCACCGGGCTACCGCGAGGCGGCGCCGCGGATCGCGTACTCAGAGACGTTCGACGAGCCGACCACGCCGGCCGGCTGGACGGTCACCGACCCGCTGGGCAACGGCCAGGTGTGGAGGTTCGACGACGACCGCGGCTTCGGGAACAGGACCGGCGGCGAGGGTCTGTACGGCTGGGTCTTCTCCGCCGACTACGGGCCGGACGCCGAGCAGGACACGGCGCTCGTCTCGCCACCGGTCGACCTGTCGGGGACGACGACTCCGGCGCTGTGGTTCAACACCGACTACAGCGACGGGCCGAGCTCGGTCGCGGACGTGGACGTGTCCGTCGACGGCGGCACGACGTGGACGAACGTGTGGCGCGCGACGCAGCCGAGCGTGCCCGAGTCGCGGGAGCTCGTGCCGCTGCCACAGGCGGTCGGGAAGACGGACGTCCGCGTCCGCTTCCACTACACCGCCTCGTTCGACGGCTGGTGGATGGTCGACAACGTCGACCTCGGCGAGCAGGTCTGCGAGACCGTTCCGGGCGGTCTGGTGCTCGGGCACGTCCGCGACGCCAACACCGACCAGCCGCTGGTCGGCGCGACTGTACGGCACGACGGCGGCTCGGTGACGACGGTCGCGACGCCGACGGATCCCCAGCTGGACGACGGTTTCTACTGGACGTTCGTCCCGAACGGGTCGCGTGCGTTCACCGCCTCGCAGCCGCGCTACCAAGCCGCGACACGGACGGTCCAGGTCGCGCCGGACGCCGCGAACGTGGCCGACTTCGAGCCGACCGCCGGCGTGATCGAGGCCAGCGTGACGTCGCTCTCCGGGCGCACGACACTCGGCGGGCAGACGACAGCGAAGGTCACGATCCGCAACGAGGGAACGGCATCCACACGGGTCGACCTCGGCGAACGGTCGGGCCCCGTGACGGTCCAGGCCGCGTCGGCGCCGATCCCGGTGCGCCGCGTGGCGGGCACGTTCTCGACGGGGGCGAAACCGTCCGGCGGTGTCGTGCCGAAGGTCGCCCCGGCCGACACCGCCGGCGGGCCATGGTCCTCGCTCGCCGACTATCCAATCGCGATCATGGACAACGCGATGGTGACTCACGAGGGCGAGCTGTACTCGTTCGGCGGCCGGACGGCGCAGGGCGCGACCAACCTCGCGTACCGCTACAACCGGGAATCGTCAACCTGGAAGGCGATCGCGCCGATTCCGCGGGCCCGGCAGAAGCCGTCGATCGGCGTGCTCAGCGGCAAGGTCTACGTCGCCGGCGGCTGGTCGGCGACCGGCGACGCTAGGGCTGACATGGACGTCTACGACCCGGTCGCCAACACGTGGGCAGCCGGGCCGAGCATGCCCGGCCGGACGACGGCGGCGGGCACGGCGGTGGTCGGCGACCAGCTGTTCGTCATCGGCGGCTGCATCTCCGAGTGCAGCGAGCGGCAGGTCTACCGGTACGACGCGTCCGACCGCGCGTGGACCCGGCTCGCCGACTACCCGCGCGACGTCGCGTGGCAGGCCTGCGGCGGCATCGCCGGCGTCGTCTACTGCGCGGGTGGCACGTCCGAGAGCGGCACGTCGGCACGCACGTTCCGCTACGACGCGGCGGCGAACATCTGGACGCGGCTCGCCGACCTGCCGACCGACGTGTGGGGCATGGGCTCGACGGTGTCCGCCGGTTCGCTGCTCCTGTCCGGCGGCGTCGTCGACGACGCCGTGACGAACGAGGGCTTCGCGTACGACCCGGTGTCCGACTCGTGGTCGGCGCTGGCGAACTCCCGGCACAGCTACTACCGCGGCGGCTCTGCATGCGGTTTCGCCAAGGTGGGTGGGTCTCCTGGCAACTTCGTGGGCTCGCCGTTCGGTGAGGTGCTGACCGGGTTCGCCGACTGCGGCCTGGCCGATCCGGTGCGCTGGCTGCGGTCCTCGCCTTCGTCGGTGACGATCGCGCCGGGTGCGTCGGTCGACGTCACGGTGACGTTCGACGGCACCGGGGTCGACCAGCCGGGCACGTACGTCGCGGCGCTCGAGGCACGCGACACCACGCCGTACACGCCGCCGTCGGTGGCCGTCTCGCTGCGGGTGGACGCCCCGGCATCGTGGGGCAAGCTCGCCGGCACCGTGTACGGGAAGGACTGCGCGGGCGTCAAGGCGCCCTTGCCTGGCGCGTCGGTCCGGCACGACGGGCCGCTGGCGGACCGTACTTTGCGCACCGACGCGGCCGGTACGTACGCCGTGTGGCAGGACCGCGCGAACAGCCCGGCCACGCTGGTCGTCACCAAGGACGGCTGGTTCCCGGCGACCGGTTCGGTGCAGCTCCGGGCCGGGCAGACGACCACGAAGGACTTCACGTTGAACAGAACCGGCTGCCCGACTGGAGGAAACGCCCGATGATCCGCGCAGCCTTGCTCGCCGGCCTGCTCGCGCCGCTCGCCATCGCGATGCCCGTCGCGGCGGCCTCGACCGTGACGCTCAGCGGCGTCGTTCGCGACGGCTCCGGACAGGACTGGCCGCTGCGGAGCTCGGTGTCCGTGACCGGCGGCTCGTCAACGCACAGCTCGCCGTTCAACGGCAAGTACAACGTTGAGGTGCAGCCGAACAAGACGTACACGGTGACCGTTCAGCCTTCTGCCGTTGGGTATCCGGCGTTGACGCGGGAGGTGTCGGTGGGGCGGCGCGACCTCACGGTCGACTTCGCGGTGCCGGTGGACGCCGACTCGTGCCAGGCACCTGGCTACCACCACACCTCGCAGGGTGCGGTGGCCTCGTTCGACTCCGGACCCGACGGCTGGACGATCACGGACCCGCTGGGGACCGAGCAGGTGTGGCGGTTCGACGACCCGGGTGAGCACGGCAACCTGACCGGTGGGTTGGGCGGTTTCGCCATCCTGGACAGCGAGTTCTACGGTTTCGACAAGGCGCAGGACTCGTCGCTGATGTCACCGGTCGTCGACCTGCGCGGCGTTTCCGCACCGACGATCGGCTTCCGCAGCGACCTCTACCTGTTCGACTACACCGAGCCGTCGGGGATCGCCGACGTCGACCTGTCGTTGGACGGCGGGGCGACGTGGTCGAACGTGTGGCGCGCGGACGTCATCCGGCGCGGGCCGGAGCAGGTGACCGTGCCGATCCCACAGGCCGCGGGCGAACGGTTCGTACGCGCTCGGTTCCGCTACCACGAGACCGAGAACACCGCGGGCGTGTGGTGGCAGGTCGATAGCGCGTGGGTCGGCAACCGGTCCTGCGATCCGGCTCCGGGTGGGCTGGTCGTGGGGTACGTACGGGACCGCAACACCGGCACCGGCCTGGTGGGCGCGACGGTCCGCGGGCCGTCCGGCTCGTCCGTGTCGTCCGTGGAGGGCGGTCTCTACTCGCTGTTCAGCCCGGTGACGGGATCGCGGGAGGTCGTGGCGAGCTCGGCGGAGTACCTGTCGCACGTGCGCCGGGTGACCGTCGGGGTCGCGCCGGTCCGGTCGGACTTCTCGTTGGCAGCCGGGCAGGTGAAGACCTCGTCGACGTCCGTCGAGGCGGAGGTGGAGCTCGGCGAGAAGGACACGGCGACGGTGACGTTGCGGAACCGCGGCTCGGCCGATGCCTCGGTGACGTTGGCGGAACGGCCTGGCTCGTTCGAGCTCGCTTCCGCGCGGGTGGCTTCCGAGGGCGCGCCGTTGCGCCGGGAGAAGGGCTCGTTCAGCCCGTTCGCCGCGGGTGCCGCGACCCGTACCGCGTCCGCCGGGCAACCGGCCGCGGTGAGCGCGGCCGACGGCTGGGGCGGCGTCGCGGACTACCCGATCGCGATCAGCGACAACGCGGCGGCGACGTACCAGGGCAAGGTGTACTCGGTCGGCGGGCAGGAGCACCTGCGGTACGGGATCAGCGAGGCGTTCGTCTTCGACCCCGCCGCGGGCGGCTGGTCGGAGCTGCCGGCACTGCCGCGCGGCCGGCAGGCGGCGACCGCGGCGTTCCTGGACGGGAAGCTGCACGTCGTCGGCGGCTGGAGCGAGAGCGACTGGGGTTACGACGCGCACGTGGTGCCTGAGATGGACATCTACGACCCGGCGACCGGCACCTGGTCGAGCGGGCCGCGGATCCCCGCGGCGACGGCGGCCGCCGGTCGCGCCGTCCTGGACGACCGCCTCTACGTGGTCGGCGGCTGCCAGGGACCGGAGCAGTGCGACGCGACCGCGGTGTACCGGTACGACCCCGCTGACCTGGTGTGGGAGCGGCTGGCCGACTATCCCGACGAGGTGTCGTGGCTCTCGTGCGGCGCGATCGAGGAGCAGCTCTACTGCGCTGGCGGGACGCGGAACTGGCAGCGGCCGGTCTCGTCCCAGGCGACCTACTCGTACAACCCGCGGACGGACACCTGGACGCGCCGGGCCGACCTGCCCATCGACCTGTGGGCCAGCGCCTCGTCGGTCTCCGACGGTCGGCTGGAGCTGATCGGCGGCGTGACGGACGGGACCCAGCTGGTCACGAACGAGGGCTTCGCGTACTCGCCGCTGTCGGACTCGTGGACGGCGTTGCCGCGTTCGACGTACGCGACCTACCGGGGCGCGGCGGCCTGCGGGATCTACAAGGTGGGCGGCGGAACGTCGCACACCTTGGGGTCGCCGTTCGTCGAGGTGCTCGCCGGGCACTCCGACTGCGGCGCCGACCGCGACACGTCCTGGCTGTCCGCGACACCGGGCTCTGTGGAGCTAGCGCCCGGGGACCGGTCGACGGTACGGATGCGCTTCGACTCCTCGGTGGTGTCGCAGCCGGGGACGTACACCTCGACGCTGCTGGTGCGGGAGGACTCGCCGTACCCGACGGGCACGATCGCGCTGACCCTCTCGGTCTCGCCGCCGCGTAGGTGGGGGCTTCTGCGGGGAACGGTGACCGGGGTGTCCTGCGAGGGTGTCGCCCGCGTGTTGGCGGGCGCGACGGTGTGGCTGGACGGGCGACTGGACGACTTCACGCTGCCGACGGACGCTTCGGGGTCGTACGCGCGGTGGCTCGACAGCCGCAACGGGCCGGCCACGATGATCACCGGCCTGGACGGCTGGGTGCCGGACGTACGGTCGGTCAGCCTGCGGGCGGGGCGGACGACGGTGGCTGACGTGGTGCTCCAACAGGACGGTTGCTAGCCCGGTCGACGAGCAGGCGATGGCGGGCTTCGCCGACGCAGTGGCACGGGTCTGATCCTGGTCACGTCCCATGGTCCTGACGTCAGACCGTGCGCGCCGTTCGGGAAAAATTGCTATTCCGCCGTCAGCGGAGTTAAGCTTTTTCCCGAACGGAGGCGAATGTAGTGAACGACACCGCAGCGCCGCAGTCAGAGGCCGAAGTGTTGGCGCGCGGTCTGGCCATCCTGACCGAGCGGCTACCACCGGGCTGGACCACTCGCCCCACGCCCGTACCGGCCAGTCGGGACAGTGGCGTAGACAGCATCGTAGAACTGGCTTCCCCGGACGGGACGACGACGTGGCTTCTCATCGAAGCCAAACGCGTCGTGGACTCACGTGACGTCGCCTCCATCAGTGAACTGCTCCACAACTACCTCAGCGATATCCCTGACCAGCTCCGCATACGAGTCGTGATTGCACGCTACTTGTCACCACCCGTACGCGAGCGCCTTGCCGACCATGGCCTGTCATATATAGACGCCACCGGCAACATACGGCTGACGGCCTCCAAACCCGGCCTGTTTCTCTCAGATCATGGAGCCGACCGGGATCCTTGGCGTGGTCCTGGTCGCCCACGGGGCACCTTGAAGGGAACGCCAGCACATAAGATCGTTCGCGCGTTGTTGGATTTCGACCGACAATGGTCGATGCGCCATCTCATCGAGACCGCCGAAGTATCAACTGGCGCGGCATACCGTGTAGTCGATTTCTTGGCCGATGAGGATCTGATCCAGAAGGACGAAGCGAGGATCGTCGCATCGGACTGGCGGCGACTACTGCGGCGATGGAGCCGAGACTACGAGTTTGTCGGCAGCAATCGGACCACCCGCTGGATTGCTGCCAGGGGTATTGACCGGCTCCTAAGACGCGCGGTGGAAAGCCCCACAGAGTATGCCGTCACAGGAACCACCGCAGCCGCTGAATGGGCCCCCTACGCCCCGGCCCGGGCAGCGATGATCTATACCAGCGAGGCGACGATGGCCGCCGACTTATGGGACCTGCGCCCCGCCGACGCCGGAGCGAACGTGATTCTCGCCGAGCCGGAGAGCAACGCCGTCTTCGCCAGAAGCCGCCCGTCGGCATCCGGCGGCTACCAGATTGCGGCACCCACGCAGGTCGCCGTCGATCTAATGACAGGCCCCGGCCGAAATCCGTCTGAAGCAGAGGAACTCGTTGAATGGATGGTGCGCAATGAACGCGCATGGCGGGAGTAGCGAAGATCTTCTGGTGGCGTCGCGCACCGCGATGCTTGACGCTCTCGCCGCCCTCGATGCTCAGCGAGACGCCGTGATCGTCATTGGTGCTCAGGCGATCTACCTGCGCACGTCAGCCGCTCCGGTAGCCCTGGCAGAGGCGACAAAGGACAGCGATCTAGCGTTGGACCCACGCTCGCTAAACGACGCCCCTCTTATAGAGGAAGCGATGACCCAGGCTGGATTCTATCTGAATCCCATCAGCAATCAGCCAGGCGCATGGTTGAGCCCGAAAGGCGTACCCGTCGACCTCATGGTCCCAGAAACGCTCGCAGGCAAGGCCGGCAAACAGGCTCGCGGAGCACGGATTCCGCCCCACAGCAAGACAGTCGCCAGGCGGGCGAGGGGCCTCGAAGCCGCTCTCGTAGACAATTCGTCGATGGAGGTGTTCTCACTGGACACGTCCGACAATCGTTCCTACACGGCAGCGGTCGCCGGACCTGGCGCACTTCTCGTCGCGAAGCTGTACAAGATCGCGGAACGCGTCGATTTCCCAACGCGACTGGTCGACAAGGATGCGCACGATATCTATCGCATACTCGTCGACATTGAGACAGAAGCGTTGGCCGAAGCCTTCAGACGTTTGAACGCCGACCCAATCAGCAGTCAGGAGACGGGAGAGGCCCTGCAGTTTCTGGACATTCTGTTCGCCAAAGGACCATCCGCACTCGGGTCGGCGATGGCCGGGCGGGCCGAGACCGGAATCGGCGAACCGGTCACCGTGGCATTGCAGGTATCCGTCTTGGCCGCGGATCTAGTAGCCGCTACTCGATCCTGATGGCACCTACCCTCCGTGAGGACTCGCTACATACACGGACCTGGTTGCAATGACACCAAGATTGTTCCGCAGTGCAATTGGTGCCCGCGCCGAAGGCTGGGTGCCGGACGTGCGGTCGATCAGCCTGCGGGCGGGGCGGACGACGGTGGCTGACGTGGTGCTCCAGCAGGACGGTTGCTAGCCCGGTCGACGAGCAGGCGATGGCGGGCTTCCTCGCGGGCCTCGACCTTCGCCAGCCACTCGCGGAGCGGCCTGGTGTCACCCTCGGCCACTGCCGCGTTACGCGCCGCGATGAACTCCTCCCGTTCCTGCTGCTGCGCCGCCGACAGGCGTCCATAGCGTCCGGGCTGTTGGGTCATCGCGCACACCTCCTGCGACCTGTGACACAGAGGCGGCAGGAATATCACGCGGGTTTCGGTGTGGCCTAGGCCACACCGACGCGAAGGGGACACAGCGACCCCTTGCCGAGGCACGCATCGCCCCGACACCGAGGCGGGTCAGCCGGCCGGCAACCCCAGACACGAAGAGAACACAGCGACCCCTTGCCGAGACACGCACCACCCCGACACCAAGGCGGGTCAGCCGGCCGGCAACCCCAGACACGAAGAGAACACAGCGACCCCTTGCCGAGGCACGCATCGCCCCGACACCGAGGCGGGTCAGCCGGCCGGCAACCCCAGACGCGAAGGGACCCCTTGCCGAGGCAGGGGGCAAGGGGTCCGGCTCGTGTGTTGAGTCCTAGTGGTTACTTCCCGGTCACGCCAGCTGAGGTTCGCGGTGCGAGATGGGCGTTCGGCCACCGACCGAGTTCGTGACCCGCCGCCAGCCGAGGATACGGCGGGCGAGGTTCGCTGACTTGGCCGCCTGGACGCGGTCGTTGATGCGGGTGCGGGCCAGGTCCTGCGTGAGCTGCGAGTACATCGTGGTCCCCTTCGGAGGTCTTCTGCCCTTTGCTGACATCTAGAAGATTGCTCGTAAGGGGTGGGTCGGCGGATCGGGCAGCTGCCTAAGGTTTCGCCCCTACCCTCGGGACCGCCGTAAGGAGCCGCCTTAGTTGCCGTACTGCTTCGTCTCCGGCCGCTCCAGCAGCAGCGCGTGGGCGACCGCGTCCGCCACCGGGCGGTGGCGGACGCCGCGGGGTACGACGAACAGATCGCCACGGGCGAGAACGACCGGCTCAGCGCCCTCCAGCTCGATGCGGAACGTGCCGTCCCAGCACAGGAACAGCTCGTCCTCGTCGTGCTCGTGCCAGGGGAACTCGCCCTCCAGCCGCGCGACGCGGACGACCGCGTCGTTAGCGACCGCGAGATCGCGCGGCTGCCACGGCCCGGCCAGGGCGTCGATGGCCGCGGGGATGGAGACAGGAGTGCTCATACGGCCGATCGTAGGGATGTCGCGGGCCGGCGGACATGGCCACTTGACCGCATACTGGCCTGCTCGGCCGGCCCAGCCGGGGCTCAGGCCTGCCCGTGATCATGAACGTGATCATGAAGGCAAACCCGGCGTATATGACCAGTTCGGCTTCATGATCACGTTCATGATCACTAGGCCGCGTCGAGCCGGGCCCGCTGGTCGGCGGTCAGCTCGAGGTCGACCGCCTCGATGCTCTCGTTCAGCTGTTCCACCGACGACGCTCCCACCAGCGGGATCACCGGGATCGAGCCGCCGATCAGCCAGGAGAGCACGACCTGGTTCGCGGTCGCGCCCGTCTCCGCGGCCACCTCGGCCAGCGCGGCCAGCCGGGGCGCGGTGCCGCCGTGGTCGTAGCGCGCCTCCCAGGGCTTGTCCTCACGCACGTACCGGCCCGACAGCAACGGCGAGTACGCCACCAGCGCCAGCTCGGGCTGCGCCCGGACGTAGGAGAGCAGTTCCCCGCTCGCCGGCCCCTGATCGCCGTCCGGCGACAGCTCGGACAGGTCCGTACGAGCCCGCAGGTAGCTGTGGCTGTACTGCAGCACCTCGTACCCCGGCACCCCCGCCGACGCCGCCAGCGCCCGAGCCCGCTCGACCCGCCAGATCCAGTGGTTGCTCACGCCGAGCAGACCCACCAGACCCTCGCTGACGAGGTCGGCGAAGCCCGACACCGTCTCCGACAGCTCCACCGTGGGGTCCTCGATGTGCGCATAGAGCACGTCCAGCCGGTCGACACCCAGCGTCTCCAGGCTCCGCGACGCCGACTCGCGGATGATCTTCGCCGACAGCCCCTCGGGGTTGTCGACGTAGGACGTCCCCGGCGCCAGCGGCCGAGCGCCGAGCTTGGTCGCGATCACGATCTCCGACCCGATGCCGCGGCTGCGCCGCCACCGGCCGAGCAGACCTTCGCTCTCGCCGCCCTGCGTGCCGTTCTCCCAGAACGCGTAGTTGTCGGAGGTGTCGATGAACGTGCCGCCCGCCTCGACGTACCGGTCGAGGATCGCGAACGAGGTCGCTTCGTCGGTCTTCGTGCCCATCAGCATCGCGCCGAGGCTGAGCACGCTCACCTCGCGGCGCGTGGCCGGATCAGTGCCAATCGTCCTGTACTTCATGTCGCCCAGCCTAGGAACGCCCGCCGCGAACGAGCCGGGCCAATCGCGGGCGACGCGCCCGAACCAATCCCTAACTCGTCAGCCAGGAACCGTCACGGAAGATCGTTCGGTCGGCCTCCTCCTCGGCCGTCCGCCACACGAGGACACGCTGAGGCTGAATCACGAACCACAGTTGAGGATCCGCCTCCTCCCGCGGATCCCACGACAGCTTGCGTACGAACGCCGCCGCCACTTCGTCCGCAAGCGAGCGCCGCGCCTCCGCGAAACCGTCGACGATCACCACATCCAGCGGATCCCCGAGCGCGAGCCGTACGTACCCCGTCGTCTCCAGGTTCCGCGCGGTCAACGTCGACGCCCCGGCGCTCAGCACCACAACGGAGTCGTGCCAGAGGAACGGCACGGGCAGCAGCTGCGGCGTACCGCCGTGCTGGCTGCCGGTCGCGAGCCACAGCGTGGTGTCCGCATTCAGCCGAGATTCGGTGTCCACGCGTCGCTGCGCGCGGCTACGAGCCGTCACAGATCCGACCATACTGAGGCGCATGCTGCTCTCGTTCACCACACTCGGTTGTCCAGGTTGGGATCTCGACACGGTGATCACCCGCGCGGCGGAGTACGGCTTCGACGCCGTCGACTTCCGCGGGCTCGGCGAGGAGATGGAGGTCTGGCGGCTGCCGGCGTTCTCCACCGACGCCGCCACCACCGTGCAGCGCGTCACCGACGCCGGCCTCGCGGTGTCGTGCTTCTCCAGCTCGGTGCAGGTCGCGAACCCCGACCGCGCCCAGGCCAACCGCGACGAGGTCGCCGCGTACGGGCAGGTGT
Source organism: Tenggerimyces flavus (assembly GCF_016907715.1). Taxonomy (NCBI): domain Bacteria; kingdom Bacillati; phylum Actinomycetota; class Actinomycetes; order Propionibacteriales; family Nocardioidaceae; genus Tenggerimyces; species Tenggerimyces flavus. The sequence goes on from NZ_JAFBCM010000001.1 coordinate 333,675, forward strand.
GCGAGACGTTCGGCACCAAACACATCCGCGTGTTCGGCGGCAAGATCGGCGACGAGGACCGGCAGGTCGCGATCGAACGTACGGCTGCCCACCTCGCTGAACTCGCGGCGATCGCGGACCGGCACGGCGTAAGGCTGCTGATCGAGACGCACGACGACTGGACGGCCTGCGCGCACGTCGCCTCGGTGCTGGAGGCCGCCGGCGACGTCGCGGCCGGCGTCCTGTGGGACGTCCACCACCCGTGGCGCACCCTCGACGAGCAGCCCGAGGACACGCTCGCGACGCTCGGCAAGTGGATCGAGAACTCGCACTGGAAGGACTCGTCCGGCACCAAGGAAGGGTTCAACTACGTCGCGATGGGCGAAGGCGACCTCCCGCTGCCGAAGATCGCGAGCCTCCTGCAGGAGTCCGGGTACGCCGGCTATCACACGTTCGAGTGGGAGAAGCGCTGGCACGCCGAGCTCGCCGAGCCGGAGGTCGCGTTCCCGCAGTACGTCGAGTACATGCGGGGACTCACCAGCTCGAGTTGACGAATCCCATGCCCAGGTAGACCTGGTCCCAGGTGTTGCCGTCGTTGTCGTCGGCGTACGTCACGTTCACCTCGCCCCATGCCGAGACCGCGATCGCCATGCCGTCCTGCTTGCCGGCGGGCACCGACATCAGCGCGTGCGAGGCCAGCCGCCCGGTGGTCGTGCCGTCGGGGTTGAAGCCACGGGCCCACGTGTCCAGGTCGGTGGCCTGAACGGTCCACGCCACCACGGTGTTCGCCTGGTCGTCGATCCCGATCCCCGGGACCTTCGCGCCGGTAGCGACGGACACGTCGCCGTGCCGCGGTGCGGCCGCCGGAGTGAACGAACGCGTCCAGGCCGCCCCACCGGACTCCCACGCGACCGCGAAGGCACCGTTGAAGTTCGCGGCGATCGACGGCCGCGCGTGCTGTCCACCACTGGTGGTGTTGGCGATCCGCCTCGTGAGGTTGACCGCGCCGTTGGACTTCGCGAGCCCGACGAGGCCGATGTTGTAAGCAGCGTTGGCGTCTGAGTCCTCTTCCCACACGACGCGCGCGTCACCCGACGCCGACACCGCGATATCCGGGCGGCGATGGCTGCCGGTGGTCTGGCTCGCGGTGACCTCGTACGCCTTGGTGGTGAGGTTGGTGTAACCGGCGGCCTTGACCGTCGACGGCGCCGTTCCCTGGGTGTCCTCCCAGGCCACGGTGAACGCGACGGCGGCCGGCGTCGCCGGCGTACCGTCGGGGTCGACCGCGACTTTCGGCCACAGCTGTTGGCCATCGGCGCTCGCGTTCGCCCTGCCCGACGCCCTGATGGCACCCGCGGGCGACACCACGCGGTAGGGGATGTTGTAGAAGCCGTTGCCGTCCGGGTCATCCGCCCAGACGACGACCGCGTTGCCCTGGTCGTCGAGGCCGACGTCGGGCGCGAGGTGCTTCCACTGCACGCCGGACGTGCCGCCCGCGGACAGCTTGAGCTCGTACGCCGCCGTCCCGTTCCTGAACAGGCGAAGGTAGATCTCGCTGTGGTTGTTGTTCTCCGCGTCGGTCGCGTCGCGGTCGTCCTCCCACACGACCGCGACGTCGCCGTTCCGGTTCGTCGCGACGGCGGCGACGTCCTGGTCGCCGGTCGAGTTGGAGTTGGCGGTCACCCACGTCGGCGCGGCCAGCGCCGGCGCCGCCATCAGCCCGCCCACCGCCAACGCGGTGAGTGCCAACGTCACCACAACCCTGCGCCCATGGCGACCGCTCGCACGTGTCGGCCGCAGGCGGCCTCCACGGCATCGGGCCGCGGTGCTCGGCGGCCCCTGGTGGCCCTGCGGCGACCAGACGGCGGCCTTCGGCCGAAAGGATCGTCCTCGGACCCCGGAAGCCGGCGCCGCCGTGCGTGGTGATTTCTCGTGCACTCCACCGTCAGCTCTCATCTTCGGCCCCCTCTAGATGTCTTGCAGACCGGGAACGCCATCCTGGATGGCGAACGAACGCAACGTGCTCGCCGGAGCGCCGTGCTCGGTGACCGACGTGAGGGTACGGAAGTCGGCGCGCATTTGGCTCTGCGTGATCGTCGTCCGCACGTAGCCGCGGCGGTCCACGTAGAACCTCAGGTGCGGGTTGGTGCCCTGGTCCGGGACGGTCGTCGAGCCCGATCCGTTGGCCCCGGACGTGATCGACGTCGTGACCAGCTCGGTGCCGATCGTCGCCGAGTTCGAGTTCGCGTAGTCGGCCTTGAGGTTGTTCGCCCAGGACCGGTGCACATCGCCGGTGAGCACGACGGGGTTGCGCGTACCGCGTTGCACCCAGCCGTTCTGGATCCGCGACCGCGACGCGCGGTAGCCGTCCCAGGAGTCCATGCTCGCGCCGGTGGCGTTGAACCTGCGGGCGAAGAACACCTGCTGGCCCATCACGTCCCAGGTCGACGCGTGCTGGTTGAGGCCGTCGAGCAGCCAGGTCTCCTGCGCGTTGCCGGGGAGGCTCCGGTTCGCGAGGTCGGCGTCGGAGCAGACCTTCCAGCCGTCGCCGCAGGCCTGGTCGTTGCGGTACTGGCGGGTGTCGAGCATGTGGAACGTCGCGAGCTTGCCCCACTGGACCCGCCGGAAAAGCGGGATCGCGGCGCCGCCGGGAGCTTGGGCCGGGCGGAGCGGCATGTTCTCGTAGTACGCGCGGTAGGCCGCCGTACGACGTGCCGTCCACTGCGCGGCGGTGAGCGCGGGGTTGTTGTTCTCGCGAATGTTGCCGGCGTGGTTGTTCTCGACCTCGTGGTCGTCGTTGACGACGAGCCAGGGCGCGATCGCGTGTGCTGCTTGGAGATCGGGGTCGGTGCGGTACTGCGCGTACCTGCGCCGGTAGTCCTGGATCGAGACGATCTCAGCACCGGCGTGGGCGCGGGTGCGGCCGGTGACCGTTCCGTACTCGTAGATGTAGTCGCCGAGGTGGAGGATCACATCGGGGTTGTCCTCGGCCATCCGGCGGTACGCGGTGAAGTATCCCTCCTCGTAGTGTGAGCAGGAGGCGAAGGCCATGACGATGTCGCGGCCGAACGTTCCGGTGGCGGGCGTCGTCCGCGTCCTGCCGACCGGCGAGATGTGGCCGTTCGCGCGGAACCGGTAGTAGTAGTTGGCGTCAGCGTTCAGCCCGCCCGCGACGACGTGCACCGAGTGCGCGTCGGCGTACTTCGCGGCGACAGAACCCTGGGCGACGATGGTCGCGAACGTGTCGCTGGTCGAGACCTGCCACTCCACGGTGACATCGCTGTTCGGCATGCCCCCTTGGCCGTCCGCGTTGAGCGGAGCCGTGGCGAGTCTCGTCCACAGGACCACGGAGTCGGCCGCGGGCTCGCCCGAGGCGATGCCTAACTTGAACGGGTACGGGACCACCGCCGCCGTACTCGGCGTCTGCGCGACAACCCCCGCGGCGACCGCGATGCCGCCGAGCACGAAGTACCTGCGACTGACCTTGCTCATAGCACTCACCCTCCGCCGGACAGACAGATGAGACGATCACGAGCAGACCCACGCTGAAACTTATCTTCGAGACATCGAACTATGACCGTAAACGAATGTCAACGGGTCATCCCATCTCCAACGTTGACCCTCGCGAAATCGCTACCTGATCATGCCTCGCTGGTTATCGTGGAAGGCATATCAAGGGGCACGTCGGCCGCAGAGGGTCTTCCGACCGGCGTGCCCACAACTTTGCGCAGGTCACAGCTCGCCGCGGCGCCAGGCCTCGAGCTCGCCGGCCAGGGCGACGGCATCGGGTCGACGGGGTTGGTCACCCCAGTGCCACACGCAGTCCGCGCACAGCGGCACCTCGTCGACCACCCGGAGCTCCGCGCCAACCGCGTTCGTCCACACCCCCGGCAGCCGCAAGAAGCCGAGGAGAACCCCGGACCGGCACCACGAGCACCCGGTCATGACGGCCCGATCGCGTTGGCGCCGAGCAGCGCCTTGACGTCGCTGTAGAACGCCGGGTCCGGCGCGACCTGGTACGGGCGCAGGTTCAGCAGCACCGATCCCGACCCGGCCCGGAGCAGCCGCAGATGAACGGGTGCCGCACCGGGATAGCTCGCCAGGATCTGCTTGAACTCCACGACGAACCGCTCGGTCACCTGCGTCGACTGCACCGAGATCACCACCGGCGCCACCACCGCGGCACCCGCGACGTCGAGCACAGCGATGTCCTCGCCGTACAGGCTCAGCGTCTCGTCGCGTACGTTCACCCGCCCGCGCACCGACACCACCCGGTCCTGCGCCAGCACCTCGTTGAACAGCGCGTACGTACTCGGGAAGACCAGGCACTCCACCGACGCGTCCAGGTCCTCCACCGTCACGATCGCCCACGGATCGCCGCGCTTCGTGACCCTGCGTTCGAGCGAAGACACGATCCCGCTGATCCGCACCACCCCGTCCTGCCGGCCCGACGCCAGCAGGTCGACGATCGACGTGTCCCGGTGAGCGCTCAACACCGCCTCGGCGCCGTCCAGAGGATGACTCGACACGTACAGCCCGAGCATCTCCCGTTCGAACGCGAGCAACGTCGCGCCGTCCCACTCAGCATCGGGAACGGCGATCGCGAAGCCCTCCTCGTCAGCACCGACCGCGCCGAACAGCGAGTCCTGCCCGTACGCCTCGTGCCGCTTGACGCCGATCACGGCATCGACCGCCTGCTCGTGCACGGCGACGATCCCCTTGCGGGCATGGCCCAAGCTGTCGAACGCGCCCGCCTTCGCCAGCGACTCGATCACCCGCTTGTTGCACACCACGACCGGCACCTTCCCCAGGAAGTCGTCGAACGAGACGAACGCAGCGGACGAGCGCGCGGCGACGATCGCGTCCACCACCCCGGCGCCGACGTTGCGGACCGCGCCCAGCCCGAACCGGATGTCCGCACCCACCGCGGCGAAGTCGAGCAAGCTGGCATTGACATCCGGCGGCAGCACCTTGATCCCGAGCCGCCGGCAGTCGGCCAGATAGACGGCCATCTTGTCCTTGTCGTCCCCCACAGAAGTCAACAGGGCAGCCAGATACTCACTCGGATGGTTCGCCTTGAGGTACGCGGTCCAGTACGACACGAGCCCGTAACCCGCGGTGTGCGACTTGTTGAACCCGTACCCGCTGAACGGGACGAGCACGTCCCAGACCGCCTTGATCGCCGGCTCGGAGAACCCGCGGTCGCGCATCCCGGTGGAGAAACGGTCCCACTCCGCGTCCAGCACGTCCTTCTTCTTCTTGCCCATCGCCCGCCGCAGCATGTCCGCGGCACCGAGCGAGTAGCCCGCGAGCTGCTGCGCGATCGCCATCACCTGTTCCTGGAACACCACCAGGTGATAGGTGTCCCCGAGGATCGGCTCGAGCGCCGACTCGAGCTCGGGATGGATCGGCGTCACGGCCTGCTTGCCGGTCTTGCGCAGCGCGTAGTTCGTGTGCGCGTTCATCTCCATCGGGCCGGGGCGATAGAGCGCGTTCACCGCCGCGATGTCGGTGAACGTCGTCGGCTGCATCAGCTTGAGCAGCACCCGCATGCCGCCGCCGTCGAGCTGGAACACGCCGAGCGTGTCGCCGCGCGCGAGCAGGTCGTACGTCGTGGGATCGTCCAGCGGCACAGAGAGGATGTCGATCTCGATGCCCTTGTTGGCTTGGATGTTCGCGATCGCATCGCCGATCACGGTGAGGTTGCGGAGGCCGAGGAAGTCCATCTTCAGCAGGCCCATGTCCTCGGCCTGGGTGAACGGGAAGCCGGTGACGATCGGCCCGTCGGCCTTCGGCTTCACCAACGGGATCACGTCGAGCAACGGCTCGCTGGACAGGATCACACCGGCGGCGTGGATGCCGGTCCCGCGGGTGAGGCCCTCGAGACCCGCCGCGGTGTCGAGCACCTGCTTGACCTCGGTGTCCTGCGCGTAGAGCTGCCGCAGCTCCGTCGCCTCACCGTGCCGTTCGTGCGAAGACTCGTGGATCGCGGCGAGCGGAATCTCCTTGCCACCCACGGCAGCCGGGAACGCCTTGGTGATGCGATCTCCCAACGCGTACGGCAGTCCCAGCACCCGGCACGCGTCCTTCACCGCCGCCTTCGCCTTGATCGTACTGAACGTGACGATCTGGCAGACCCGGCCGTCGCCGTACTTGCGCGTGACGTACTCGATCATCTCGTCGCGCCGCCGGTCGTCGAAGTCCAGATCGACGTCCGGCATGGAGATCCGCTCAGGATTGAGGAATCTCTCGAAGATCAGCTTGTGCTCGATCGGGTCGAGCTGGGTGATGCCGGTGCAGTACGCGACGATCGACCCCGTCGCCGAGCCGCGACCCGGCCCGAGCCCGATACCGCGCGAGCGGGCGTACGCGCAGATGTCCGCCACCACGAGGAAGTAGCCCGGGAAGCCCATCGTGTCGATCACGGACAGCTCGTAGTCGATCCGGTCGAGCACCTCCTGCGACGGCGGCTCGCCGTAGCGCTCACGGGCGCCGTTCAGGGCTTCCTTGCGTAGCCAGCTGGACTCCGTTTCGCCTTCTGGTACGGGGAATCGAGGCGTCAGATCGCGATGGGCGAAGACCTCGCCGTAGTCTCCCACGCGTTCCGCGATCAGCAGCGTGTTGTCGCAGGCACCGGCGACCTCGCCGTCCCACAGCGCGCGCATCTCCGCGGCGGGCTTGAGGTAGTACCCGCTGCCGCTGAAGCGGAACCGGTCCGCGTCGGCGAGCCGCTTGCCCGTACCGATGCACAGCAGCGCATCGTGCGCGGCAGCCTGGTCCTCGGTCACGTAGTGCGAGTCGTTCGTCGCCAACGGCGGCAGCCCGAGCTCATCGCCGAGCCTCAGCAGGTCGGCGCGGACGCGGCGCTCGATCGGCAGTCCGTGGTCCATCAGCTCGAGGAAGTAGTTCTCGCGACCGAACAGGTCGCGGTAGCGCGCGGCAGCCTCGCGCGCCTGCGCGTACTGGCCGAGCCGCAGTCTCGTCTGTACCTCACCCGACGGGCAACCCGTCGTGGCGACGATTCCCTTGCTGTACTGGGAAAGCAGCTCGTCATCCATCCGCGGGTACTTCTGGACGTGCCCCTCCAACCAGGCCCGCGACTGCAGCCGGAACAGGTTGCGCAGCCCCGTGGCGTCGACCGCCCACATCGTCAGGTGCGTGTAGAGACCGCGCCCGGAGACGTCGCCGCCCTCGCCGGTCGCGTCGTTGGAACGACGCAGCGCGACGTTCTCGCTGTAGTAGACGGGCTGCTTGTCGTACCGCGAACGCGGGGCGACGTACGCCTCGATGCCGATGATCGGCTTGACCTCGGCCTTGCGCGCCGACTGGTAGAACTCGTACGCCCCGTGCACGTTGCCGTGGTCGCTCATCGCGATTGCAGGCATCTCCAGCCGCGACACCTCGTCAACGAGGCGCCCGACCTTCGCGGCGCCGTCGAGCATGCTGTACTCGGTGTGCACGTGGAGATGCACGAACGAACGCTCCGGCATGCACATCCTCTGGTTGTAAGCTCGCCGATCGACTGACGCATTCGATCCGAGAGCGGGCGGGGATGTCCAACAATCGACACGCGGGCTCGGCACAACCTGACGTTGTGGATCTGGACTTCGCCGCGGTGCGTGCGTTCGTGACGATCACCGAGGAACGCACGTTCAGCGAGGCCGCCGCACGGCTCGGCATCAGCCAGCAGGCGATCTCCAAGCGGATCGCGAAGCTCGAGTCCGACCTCGGCGTGCGGCTGTTCTTCCGTACGCGGTCCGGCGCGGAGCTGACCGAGGACGGCCGGACGTTCCTGCACCACGCGCGGTCGTTGGTCGGCATCGCCGACCAGGCGCTCGCGCTGCTGCGCGGGCGGCGCCGGTCGTTGCGGATCGACGTGCTCGACACCAGGGTGGTGGCGACCGAGCTGGTCCGCGCGTTCCACGACGGCGCCGAGGACGTCGACATCGAGATCACCACGTCGAACGGCCTGCGCTCCGCGCGCGGCGCGCTCGCCCGCGGCTCGATCGACGCCGCGTTCGCCCGCGTGATGGGAACGCTGGACGAGGAGCTCCGGCACCTCCCGGCGTACCTCGAGCCGATCTACGTCCTGGTCGACCGGTCGCATCCGTTGGCGCGGCTGCGCGAGGTGCCGATGTCGCGGCTGGCCGCGTCGACGATCTGGATGCCCGGGAACGTGGCGGGCAGCGAGTGGGAGGAGTTCTACCGGCTGCTCGGAGTCGAGTTCGACCTCGAGATCGACACGTCCGGGCCGGACTTCGGCTGGGAGCACTACGTCGAGCAGGTCAGCTCTCGGCGGCGGATCAGCCTGGTGGGCGACGGGACCCGGCTGCCCGCGCATCCCCGTACGGTCCAGGTCCCGATCGTCCGCCCGACCCCGGTCTACCCGTGCTCGCTGCTCTACCACCGGCAGAACTACCACCCGGCGCTGACGCAGCTGATCGACCACGTGACCAGGACGTTCCGCCCGTTCGACCCATCCCACCAATGGCTCCCGGAGCCGGACCTGCTCGCGTACACGTAGGGGCTGATACAAGCCGCACCGCCTCGATACGCCCGCATCGGACAGGTGCTCCGCACCGAGTGAGCACCTGTCCGACGTCGGGCTCGTGCGTCAGGTGGCTTTGCCGAACCACCTGGCGAGGGCGTCGGCCAGCTCCTGCTGGGCGTTGCCGGCCCAGGCGACGTGGCCGTCGGGGCGGAGGAGGACCGCGGGATGCGGGAGGTCTTCGCTCACATCCACGGCGTGGTCGACGCGGTCGGCCCAGCCGTCCACCGACAGGGCGCCGGATTGGTCGAGCAGGAGACCGCGGCCGGCGTGCATCAGGTCGAAGAGCCGGCCGCCCTTGAGCGCGACGTTCGGGAGACGGCGGCCGACGAGGTCCTCGTCCGAGCCGAGGTCGTAGCGGAGGTTGACGCCGATGAGCTTCTCGATCAGGTACGTGTGCACCTCTTCGAAGTCCATCAGCTCCGACACCAGCCGCCGCGCGGCTTGGGAGTTCAGGTCGTTCGCCATCAGCACGCTCTGCGCCCGGGTGTTGCTCAGCACGTCCTCGGCGATCGGGTACCGCTCGGCGTGGTACGTGTCCAACAGACCCTCGGGCGCCCAGCCGGCGACGGCGGCGGCGAGCTTCCAACCCAGGTTGAACGCGTCCTGGATCCCGAGGTTCAAGCCCTGACCACCCAGCGGTGGGTGGACGTGGGCCGCGTCACCGGCGAGCAGCACTCGGTCGACGCGGTACTGGTCGACCAGCCGGGTCGCGTCGCCGAACCGCGACAGCCAGCGCGGCGAGTGCACGCCGAAGTCGGTGCCCGAGTACGCGCGTAGCTGCTGCTTGAGCTCGTCGAGCGTCGGCGCCACCGTACGGTCCTCGGCCACCTCCGCCGCGGGAACGACGACGCGGAAGATGCCCGCCTCCCCGGACGGGGACGGCCCGATGCCGAAGAACAGTTCGGTCTTGCGGATTTCGGTCACGATGGCGGCCATCTCCGCCACCGGCATGGTCGCCTCCAGCTCGCCCAGCAGCGTCTGGGTCCGGGGCGGCTCACCGGGGAAGTTCACGCCGAGCAGCTTGCGGACCGTGCTGCGGCCGCCGTCGCAGCCCACGAGATACTTCGCGCTCAGCGACGTTCCGTCCGCAAGTTCGACCTCGACCGAGTCCGTGGACTGGCTCAACGACACCACTTCGCTGCCGCGCCGGGTTTCGATCCCGAGCTCTTCTGCGCGGTCGGCAAGCAGCCGTACGACGATCGGCTGCGGAACGCTGAGAACGTACGCATGCTCGGTGTCCAGCCGCACCGGGTTCGGCTTCATGATGCCGGCGAAGTGATTGCCGACCGGGTACGGACTGCCGTGCGCGAGGAGCCGATCCAGCATCCCGCGCTGGTCCATCACCTCCACGCTGCGCGCGTGCAACCCGAGCGCGCGTACCTCCTTGGTCGGTGCCGTATCCCGTTCCAGTACGAGCACATTCACGCCGTGCAGCCGCAACTCGCAGGCCACCATCAGCCCCGTCGCTCCGCCGCCGGCAACGATCACGTCGATCATGCAAACAACCCATCTACACACGATTGAAAGGCGCCCAAGAAGGCATCGATCGGAGAGTGTGCAGGACGACAGGGGTCTTGCCGCAAGCCCCCAGGTCGGCTATAACGTTAATAGCGGCAAGGAGTGCAACAGCTCCTTGTCTTTGTCGTTTCAGGCGTGGTGGAGGCCGATTCCATCGAGCACCCACGTCAATCCGAGCTCGAACTGTCGCGCCGGCGGAGTCTCGTCGCCGTCCTGGATCCGGCGCGCAAGTGACGGGTACGCGCCGGACTCGATGAGCTGGTTGACGTACGGCGCGACGCTTGCCTGCCACTGTTCCTCGGTCAGGCCGGTACGCCGGCGCGCCTGCAGCTCGGCGAGTTCGGCGGCGACAGAGCCGAAGACGTAGGACCGAACGGTCGCGATCGCGTTCGAGGCTCGCGTCACGTCGGAGGTCAACGTAAGCGCCACCTCCAGCGCGGCGTCTGCGTGGCGCAAGGACTCGGGTCCCAACGGAGGGCGGCCGGTGAGCTCGCTGGACAGCCAGGGGTGGCGCAGCCAGAGGTCGCGGAGCCTATGCGCGATCGCCGTCAGGTCCACCCGCCAGTCACCGGTACGTGTGGGCGGCGGTGACTCGCCCTGGACCGCGTCGATCATCAGGTCCACCAGCTCGTCGCGGTTCGTCACGTACCGGTAGAGCGAGGCCGTCCCCGACTGCAGCTCCGCCGCGACCCGCCGCATGGTGACCGCGGCACCGCCCTCGGCGTCCGCGATCGCCACCGCGCGCGCGACGATCTGGTCCACGCTCGGCGCGCTCCGCCGCGGGCTCGGCCGTTCCCGCATCCACACCTCGGACATCCGCCCACCTTCCTCGTTGCGAACAGCGTACCCATATGGCTACGGTGTAGCCATGACGGACACGACGTATCCAGAGGTGCTCGTTGTCGGCGGCGGCTCGGTCGGCCTGAGCGCCGCTCTGTTCCTCGCCCACCACGGCGTCTCGACGCTCGTGGTCGAGCGGCGCGACAGCGTCTCGGTCCATCCGCGCGCGACTGGCATCGGCCCGCGCACGCTGGAGTTCTTCCGCGAGGTCGGCAGCTTCGACGCGCTCGCCGCCCAGGCCGTCGACATGGGAGGCCGCAACCTCGGCAAGGTGTACGGGACGACTCTCATGGAGACGGACCTGACCGCGACGAGCCACGCCGCGACGCCGCCGATCACCGCGAAGTTCGACGACATCTCGCCGTGCAAGCTGCCGGGAACGCTCGCGCAGAACCGCCTCGACGCCGTGCTGCTCGCCGAGGCGACTCGGCGCGGAGCTCGCGTCTCGTACGGGAGCACGGTGACTGGCGTCGCGCAGGACGCCGAGGGGGTCACGGCGACGCTGGACTCCGGCGAGACCGTCCGCGCGCGCTACCTGATCGCCGCCGACGGTGTCCGCAGCTTCGTCCGCGAGCAGCTCGGCATCGGGATCACTGGGCCTGGCCCGCTTGGCGCGCCGATGACCAGCACGCTGTTCCGCGCCGACCTCACCCCGTACACGAAGGGCGCCTGGTTCGCGACCATCAACCTCGACAACGGGATGCTGGTCATGGTCGACGGTTCACGGGACTGGATCTTCCACACGCGGGATGTCGACCTCACTCCGGAGCAGGCCGCCGCGCAGATCCGCGCCGCCGTCGGCGACGACGCTCTCGAGCTGGAGGTGCGCAGCATCCTGCCGTGGCGGCCGTGCGGCCAGCTCGCGGACAGGTTCGCCGTCGGGCGCGCGTTCCTGGCCGGCGACGCGGCCCGCGCGGTCCCGCCGCTCGGCGGGTTCGGGCTCAACACCGGCATCGCCGACGCGCACAACCTGGCTTGGAAGATCGCGTTGGTCCTCCGCGGCGCCGCCGGTCCGCAGCTGCTCGACACGTACGAATCCGAACGCCGCCCCGTCGCCGCATGGACGCTCGACCAAGCGCTCCTGCGAGGCGTACATCCCAAACTGCATTGGATGTCCGGCCCCGAAGGCGACCGCGCGCGGGCTGCGGTGGGCATGGCGCACGGCGTGGTCGTCCACGTGGGCTACCGCTACGACTCGGCCGCGATCGTCGACTCGAAGGAACGCCCGTCCGACCACGACATCAGAGCAAACCTCGACGGCTCCCCCGGCTCCCGCCTACCGCACCTCTGGGTCGCGGACGGGGTGTCCACCCTCGACCTGATCCAGTCGCGCTTCACCGTCCTGGCTGGCCCGAACGGAGACGCCTGGCTCCGCGCCGCCGACGACCTCGGCCTGAACGCCCACCAGGTACCAGGCCTCGTACCCGACAACGAAGCGCTGCTCGTCAGGCCGGACGCCTTCATCGCCTGGCGCGGCAACGATGTCGAAGACCTCGAGACAGCACTGGATCAGGTGCTCACTCGGTCCGCGGCAGCACCAGCGGCCTGAGTCAGGTGTACAGGGCGCGGCCCTCGATCAATTCCAGGTCGAAGTCGGCCGCCGCTCGGTCGCGACGTACCCGCTCCCGTTCGCACCCTGGACAGCATGCAAGTCGCCAACCCGGGGATTGGGTGGGCCGCCAGGGGATCGAACCCTGAACCCGCGGAGTCCAGGACGGTCGTCATGGTCGTTTGGCGATGGATCGGGCTTCCTCAAGCCCAGTTGAGAGAAACATGCTTGGTCGCCTCGATCCTCTCTGGTTCTTTCAGTGCCGTCCGCAACCGTCTCCTGGGCTAAGTCGGGGAGTTGATCATGGTCGACGCAGGAGGAGAAGACGAACGGCTTCGCTGGGGCTGTACCTTGCTGCTGGATTCCCCCGGCTCGCCTGCGTCTTCCACGAGCGAAGGCCCCACGACTGCGGCACGCTGGATCCATGATGGTCCTTTACGTTCTTGCCGGGCTGTTTGAGTTTGTGGGTCTCGTGCTGGCCCTACACGGTTTCAAGCGAACATGGGCGGAGTTTGTTGAGGGCGAGCCACTGAGCGCAGCCTTTGTCCGGTCGTCCTGGTCGGCAGTTGGGCGGCTTGCTGGGGTCGTCAACCGATGGGGACGGCGCATGTTGCGCATGAAGCCAAGGCCCATCGTTGGACAAGTCGCCGCTTCACTCGAGACGAGCTGGGCCATGCATGCTACCGGTAGGGTGAAATTCGGCCCTCTACCATCGATTGCGATGGATCCGTACAAGTTTGCCGCAGAAGTCCGAAATCGGCTTCAGCGCGTTCACGATATAGCGCAGGATGTTCGTGAGGCGGTCGTTGCGGAGCGAACGGCCCGTACTGAATCGGTGTCAGAGTTGGATCGTCGTATGACGGAGCGGATCGCCGAGGTGGCGGGAAAGTCGGAATCCATTGCTGTAGGCGGCTTGGTTGAGCAGATCTACGGATGGCTCTTCATCGTTCTCGGGGTCGCGCTGGGCACGATCGGCAACATCGTTCAAGCAGTCGAGTGATGATCACGAGGTACCGCGGCTTTGGTCGGTGTCCTGGCTGGGGTCGGGAGAGTGGGGGCCGTAGCTTGTCCGGGCTCGGCGGGCGGCGTGCCGCCTGCCCGTACCACCCGCCGTGGCCTCCGCTCTTCGGGCCCCGGACCCAGCGAGGTGGGTAAAGCCGCGGGAGCGGCCTCAGCCGTTGACAGCTACGCGTCAAGACGGGATCGACGCTGTGAGGGTCGTCAGATTCTGGCGGCCCTCGTGGCGCGCCTAGCCGCGTCGGCCGACCGGGCGCCCTTAGGCGCGGAGGGAAGGCCGGCGCCCTTTGGGCGGGCGCGGCGGCCCCGTAGGGCCGCCCTTGAAGACGTAGGGAAACTCATCACCGGCCTCGTCCGGCTAGCGATTCAGAAAATCCGTGCCGCCTCTTGAGCTGTTCGCGGGATACTTGCAACTGGAGTCTCTGCAAGTGCGCCGAACTCCTTTGGTGTAGTGGAGGAAGGATTCCTTGGGACGGCAGAGCAGAAGCAAGGCCGAACGCCGCAACGGTCTGCGGCCACCGACGGCCAAGGAGGCGCTGCGTGCGGCTCAGCGGGCAGAGCGGCGGGGCCGAAATTATGGCAATGATCTGTCAGACTACGAGAGGCTGGCCAGCCTTGGTCCCGAGTACCTAAAGGAAGCCCTCATAGCCCGGCACAACCGGCGGATGCTGAACATCCAGGACATGCCTGATGACCTGCGCTCCGTTGGGTTGCAATCTCTTGCGCCGGTGCCGTTCCTGGATCGACTTCTTGTCAATCACGGCGCAAGCAAGGACAGGCCGCCAGCATCATATGCCGGTCCATGGATCGATCACCTAGCTTGGGGCGTGGATAGCGCGGTGGCGGCGATTCGCCTTGCATTAGCGGGTCAACTGGCAGGCGCAACAATGGTTGCACGGCTTCAGTTGGAGCGCTGGACGAATCATCGCGCATTCAATGCGAAGATCGCCCATAGGTCCGGGGAATCTAGCTTTGACTACTTCGCAAGGGTCTGGAGTCTTGACACTCAGGCGCAGACGTCTCACACCACTGATCTTGAGGCTGATCCTTCTGGAGACATCTTTGGAGGGCATGCCATAACTGATGCGTTGACCCGATCCGTGGGGGAACCCGACGATCCTCATCGCCACGTTCGGTTGAGTGACGGCGAAGAGATCTGCGCGGCACTGACGCTGGGTCTGCTTGATGATCTGTTACATGGGTTCGACGGCGTGGATGCTGTGGAATGGGACTCACGAGAAAGGTGCGACCCTGGTAAGGTTCCGGCGAATGCATACGTGGCAATAGGCGCGATCGCAAGTGCTGTAACATTGAGCCTTCGGCAGATTCGAGAGGCTCTCAGCCTTCTCGCGATCGAACGACAGGATATGAAAGCTGTCATGATATTGCGACAGTTTCCGGACCATTTCTCGAAGGCTGACAGCGATAGTGGTACTGAAGTGGCCGGACGTGCGCCGATACCCAAGCAGGCGAAGTCACCCCCGATCCCGTTCCCTGTCCAACTTTCAACTCCCGACCTAGCGTCATTGCTGCCGTTGCATCCAATGCATGGACTTCGCACCAATCCGTTGGGGGCTACTGAGCGCGCGGCGGAGTTGTTCGACCAGGTGTTAGATGGACAGAAGCCCTTCGGTCGCTATTTTAGAGACGACGAGCTTCTTAGATTCGCTTTTGCTTGGCACCGTCGTGCATCTGCCCGCTCTGCGCTGCTGGCGTTTGATCAAGAGCGTGAACATTTGGGAGACGACTTCAATCTAGACTCTCTGGGCGGAAGGGAGATGTGGTACGTACTTGTCAGTGAAGCGGCTGGTGTAGCTGCGGGGTGGTTGTCCGGTCCAGAAGCTGATGCTGGTGCGCTAATCGCGAGCGGCTTACGGTCAGCCTATTGGCTTTGGCTTGAAGATGACGACAGGGCGATGGCAGTCCTCCGATGCGTCTTGGAACAATGTGCTCGGATGAGGGCGTGGCGTACCAAGCCAGAGAAGGCGGCACAATTGGAGGAATCAACGCGAACGACGCCTCGCGATTGGCTTGGCGCGGCTAGCTGGCGAAGATTGGAGCCACTCAACCGAGCCCTTGGAGAACTAGCTCATAGCAGAATCACGTCAAGCTGGCATGGTGCTAGAGAGTTGCTCGCCACATTCCAGAGGGACGGTGATAGCGAAGAGTCGTTCTTTACCGCAAGGGGACATTGTCTCGACGTAGTAACGAAACTTGCTTGCCAGGAGGTTCTCGCCACATCAAGACAGGTCTCCAACGCCGTTGGCGACGAGTTCGACGCGTTGTTTCAATCGATTGGAATTGCCGGTGCAGAGGTTGACGTCGAGCGAGGTGCACTTTTCGACCATATTTGGAGCAAGAGAAGCATTCCCCTTGGCCCGCCCACCTTTGGTGGGCCAGCGGTGGAATGGTTCCGAGCAAATCGCGCCGGTGCAGGCTCGTGACAATTCATGGTTTCGTCGGAGGGGATGGCTGGAAGTCGCCTGACAGTTACGTGTCAACTTACGGAGCCCATCCAGGAGTCGCGCGTCCATGCCCTAGCCCTGAAGAAGCAGCAATTCAAATGCGTCGAGTACGCAACGGGGGATGATTTTCCGGGAGGTCCGCATAGACTGTCTCGACTATCGCTGCAGCCAAGACCTTGTCGCCTTGTCCCCACCATCGGTTAAGCGCCGGAAAGGCCGTGACGATTCGGTCAGCAATTTCGTGTCCTTGCATTTGAAGTACTCCGGATGGCAGGCGATGCTTATGCCACCTGAATAGAGCATCTGGCAGGACGTGTCATCGCTGAAGTTGAGCCTTTGACTTACGTATGCGACTACCAAGGGCATTTGCTCTGGCTCGTTGTTTCGGTAGGTGGTTTGATCGGATAGGTCGATTTCACTTGTCGATGCGATCCCCTCTCTGAGAAGAAGGAGTCCAACGGCCAGCGGATCGTAGACAATGTTCTCCACAGCGTACCTCTCGGGGAGCCGCGTTACGCCGGCAGGAGGAGCTGCGTCGTTGTTATCTCGGTCAATGAGGCCTTGTACCTTATAAGGACCACTCTGGCGAAGGCAGTTGACAAGTTCGAGTACTGCGGCATTTCCGCCGCGGCCTTTGGCTGTTGGGATGAACTCTAGGATTAGGTCCTGCCGCGAAACCTTCGGCTTGATCAATCGGAATAGTTCTTGGTAGCAGGCTTGATCAATTTCCGCCTCCACGAAGACTTGCCGGCGGTTTTCAACTCGTACCGTGAGCGTCTCGACGCCTTTAGTACCCGGTACCAGTTGGATCGGCACGTCCTCCCCGCGGTTGGCGAGTTGGAGGTAAAGGGAGTTCACCACCGGACGAGCCGATCGGCTGATCAAGGCTGTTCGTGCGGCTGTGCGCGCCAAGGCGGGTAAGGGATCGGGTGCGAAGCTTCGGCGGGGTTGTGAGGCGAGTCGCGGAGCCAGCGCGGCTAAGACCTTGCGAACGGTCCTCACCGGCATACCCGGCCTCGCAGTTCGTCACGGGGCACTGGCGACCAACCCGCTTCGTGAGATAGCGCGCATCGAAGGTTCCCGGAACGGCGGCCGATCGTTGGTGGTGGATGAGGCGCGAACCCTGCGTCAGAAGATCCGGACGCACGAGAAGGCTGTCAGATGGGACCTGGCCGACTTCGCCGACATGATGCTCGGTACAGGTTGTCGGATCGGCGAAACCGCCGCCATCCACCTCGACGCGATCGACTTCAACGAAGGTGTTGTCGCGGTGCGTGGGACAGTGATCCGGGTCAAGGGAGTCGGACTGATCGTCAAGAAGCCCAAGAGCGACGCTGGTGAGCGCATCGTGGAGCTCGCGGGCTGGACCGTTGACATGATCAGGCGTCGCATGCCGGAGGACGCGTCACCGGATGCTCTGGTGTTTCCCGCGCAATTGGGTGGCCTGCGTGACCCGTCCAACACAAGCGCGGACCTCCGGCAGGTCTTCGACGACCTCGGGTACGAGTGGCTCACCTCACACGTGTTCCGACGCACGGTCGCGACGCTGATGGATGAGGCAGGCTTGTCAGCTCGGGCCGTCGCTGACCAGCTCGGACACGCGAAGGTATCGATGACGCAGGACCACTACTTCGCGCGAAAGATCGCCCGTACCGGGGCCGCCAAGGTGCTCGGTCAGCTCGCTGATGAGTCGGACGGAGAAGGCCAATCCGGGGGGTAAACGGGGGATGGCCCGGTCGACTCGAAGGTCTGCGAAGCGCTGACCTGGGGGTTTGGTGGGCCGCCAGGGGATCGAACCCTGAACCCGCGGATTAAAAGTCCGCTGCTCTGCCAGTTGAGCTAACGGCCCGTAGCGGTATGAGGGTACCCGGCCGGCGGTCTGGAGGCTGAGCGGTCCTCAGTCTGGCTCCGTGAGCTCCGCCACCGGAAGGTTGTGGAGGGCCTCGAGCGCGCGGAGGAAGACGCGGCGGTCGGCGGGGGGGAGGACGGCGAGGAGAAGGTCCTCTTTCGCCTGGATCGCCGCCTGCGCAGCATCGCGCACCTCGCGGCCGGCGGGCGTCAGGGACAGGTAGCGGGCGCGGCGGTCGGCTGGGTCGGTGGTGCGTTCGATCAGGCCCCGCTCCTGCAGTTCGTCCAGCACCGGGATGATCCGCGTCTTGTCCGCCCCGATCGCCGTGGCCAGGGCGGCCTGCGTACGTACCGGCGACACCTCCAGCCCCAGCAGCACCCCGTACCCCCACATCGACAGCCCATGGGCGCGCAGGATCGGCAGCTCCACCTCCTGGACCAGAGCACGGCCCAGCGGGTAGAGCATCGCGGCGAGATCGGGGCGTGGTGCCATCGCCAAAGAACGATACGCGTGGACAGATCCTAAGCGCACGCATACGATGTGCTTATGCTTACTATCGTGCAGCTAGACGAACGCGTGGTCCGAGTCTCGATCGACATCGCTAAGCACCTCACCAGCGCCGATCTCGACCGCCCGAGTACGTGCGCGGGCTGGACCGTTGGCGACCTCCTCGCCCACATGACCGCCCAGCACAACGGGTTCGCCGCCGCCGCGAACGGCATCGGCCTCGAACTCCAGCACTGGCAGGTCGCGCCAGCCACCCCCGAGGCGTACGTCCGATCCGCCGAGCGCGTCCTCCAGGCGTTCGCCGCCGACGGAGTCACAGAGCGCTCGTTCCATCTTCCCGAGTTCACGACCTCGCGCGGCTTCCCCGGCGCCCAGGCCATCGGCTTCCACTTCATCGACTACGCCATCCACAGCTGGGACCTCGCGCGCTCGCTCGGCCACTCGTACGACCCGGCGGACGACATCGTCGAGCCCGCGTACGAGATCACCGCGGCCATCCCCGACGGACCCGAACGCCTCCAGCCCAACTCCCCGTTCCGCCCCGCGCTCGAAGACGCCGGCGACGGCAACAAGTGGCACGCCGTCCTGCGCATGCTCGGCCGCGACCCGAACTGGCGACCCGACGCAAATCCACTGGGTTCGTCCGCCTAGCCGGTCGTAAGATCGCGAGGGTGACTGGCCCAGACGAAGGTTATGAAGCCGTCAACCTCCTCCCCCACTGCAATGCCGGCGTGAAAGACCTGCCCGGCGACGAGAACGATCCGCCGCTCGGGCGCGCGACACTCCGCGGCCTCCCGTTCCTCATCGGCTCCGAGGACCAGGACAGCGAGCGCTGTTTCCTCGTTCCGGAGCAATCCGTCTCGATCGACGTCGGCAAGCAGGCGAGGCACGTGATCGTCGCGCACCGCCTGCTCGCCCCGACCCAGCCGCACGCCCACGGCGTGGGTACGCAGGTCGGCGAGTACGTCTTCCACCTCGCCGACGGCAGCCAGCACTCGGCGCCGATCCGTGAGCGGTTCGAGATCCAGATCGTCCAGCCGGAGTGGGGGCGTCTCCCGTTCCGCGCCGTCAGCGACGCGTTCGACCGCAAGGCGGACAGGTTCGAGGGCCGCTGGGAGGAGTCCGGCGGCCGGCTCGCCGAGCACTCCATCGGTTGGCCGCAGGCTTTCTTCTTGTGGTGTTGGGAGAACCCGACTCCGGACGTGGCGATCGAGCGCATCGAGATCGTCCCGACCGAGCATCGGATCCTCGTCGGCGGCATCACGCTCGGGTACGGCGAGGAGTACCCGTTCGTCCGCACGCCGGCGCGTCCCGTTCGGCTGACCGTCACGGACGACGGCGCCGCCGAGAACGAGGGCGTGCTCGACCTCAGCGTCGACCGCGGCGTCGCGACGTACCCGCAGCCGATCTCCTCAGGCGACGTGCGCCCAGGCTGGGGCACGCCGAACCCGACCGCGGCGAGTCCCTCGTACGCCAGCGTCTCCGCACTGCCCTCGGCCACGCTCAAGGTCAGCCACGACGACACCTCGCTCGGCGAAGTCCGCTGGGGCGACGTCGAGCGCGATGGCCAAGCCAGCAACGACAAGGTGCGCGTCGAGCTCGTCGACCCAGGGCGCAACTGGGTGCATGTCACCGTCGTCGACGACGCCACGGGCAAGCCCGTGCCGTGTCGCGTGCACTTCCGCTCACCCGAGGGGATCCCCTACCAGCCCCACGGTCATCACCAGCACGTCAACCAGAACCTCGGCAGCTGGCACTACGACGTCGGCGGTGACGTGCGTCTGGGCGAGACGACGTACGCCTACATCGACGGCACCTGCCAGGGCTGGCTCCCTCGCGGTGACGTCCAGCTGGATATCGCTCGCGGGTTCGAGTACGAGCCGGTGCGGCAAACGGTCCGTGTCGAACCCGGTCAACGCGAGCTTACGGTAAGGCTTCGACGTCACGTGGATCTTGCTTCCACAGGGTGGTTTTCTGGGGATAGCCATGTGCACTTCTTGTCCACAGCCGGTGCGCAACTCGAGCAGCTCGGCGAGGATCTGCGCGTTGTGAACCTGCTGCAGGCGCAGTGGGGCGCGCTGTTCACCAACACCGAGGACTTCCGCGGGCGTCCGGCTGTGATCGACGACGCGCCGGGCTACTTCACGTACGTCGGGCAGGAGAACCGGCAGCACGTTCTCGGCCACCTCGTGATGTGGGGGATGAAGCGGCCGGTGATGCCGTGGTCGAGTGACGGGCCGGACGAGGCGGACCTCGGTGGCGCGCTGGACACGACCTTGTCGGACTGGGCGGATCGCGTGCACGCGGAGGGCGGAACGGTCGTCGCCGCGCACTTCCCCGCGCCGAACGGCGAGCCGGCCACATTGATCGCGACCGGTCGTGCTGACGCCGTCGAGATGCTGGCGCAGTCTGGGGACTCGATCGCGGAGTACTACCGATATCTCAACAGTGGTTACCGATTGCCGCTGGTTGGGGGTACGGACAAGATGTCGAACGGCGTGCCCGTGGGGTTGTATCGGACGTACGCGCGGCTCGATCAGGACGAGGAGCTGACGTACGAGGGCTGGTGTCGCGCGGTGCGGCAGGGGCGCACGTTCCTGTCGGGCGGGCCTTTGCTGTCGTTCTCCGTCTACGGTCGGCAGGCGGGCGACACTCTCGAGCTGTCGGGACCGGGGACGGTTCCCGTGTCCGCGAAGGCCGACAGCGTCTTCCCGCTCCGTTCGCTGGAGCTCGTCCGCAACGGCGAGGTCATCGCCGCGGCGACGGGTGACGGCGTGCGGGAGCTGTCGTTGGAGGAGGAAGTGCGGATCGACGGCCATGCCTGGTTGGCGGTCCGTGCGTTCGGCGTCGACGCCCACCTGGACGAGTGGGCGCGGCCAGTCTTCGCCCACACCTCGCCGGTGTACGTCGCCTGCGCCGGGCCGTGGGGGATGGCCGACCCGGAAGGCCTGCGCTACATCCGCACCCTGGTGGAGGGAGGGCGCGACTACGTCCGCCACACCGCGGTGCACCGCAACGACGCCCTGACCACCCACCACCACGGCGAAGCGAACCACCTCTCGTGGCTGGAACGCCCGTTCAAGGAAGCGCTGGAGGCGTTGGACCGACGCAACAACGGATAGAGAGGCCGGGCCGTTAGCTCAACTGGCAGAGCAGCGGGCTTTTAACCCGCGGGTTCAGGGTTCGATCCCCTGGCGGCCCACCCACAAACAAGCAGGTCAGAAACAGCTTCGCCTACAGCCCCTCGCGTCCCTTCGGTTCGACTCAGATCACGCCGGACTCCGGAAACTCCATTCGGAGACGTTCCTCAGCCTCACGCAACTCGCTCGACAGCGAGCCGGCTCTCAATCCGAGGTTCGGCGCTGGCTGCGACGTCAGAATTGCCCTCCATGCGGGGCAGAGCCACTAACAGAACCATTTGACCTGCGGGTCACTCGGAATGAAGGGCCGTTCGGACGGGAGGTCCGTCGACGATGAGGATCGTACGGGGCTCCCGCGTTCCACAGGTCGAGGAAGTCGGCGCCGGCGAAGTCCGGGAACCGTGTGTCGTCGCTGTAGTCTTTCTTGAAGTCGGCGACGCCGAGCTGGCTCCGCTCTGGCGGGCGAGCTGGGCCAGCAGGGCCATGGTGAATTGGGTCTTTCCCATCCCTGAGGCACCCAGATCTCGGCGTGGCCATTCTGCAGGATGCCCTGGCCGAGGCCCGGTTCGGCTGGGACCCGGCGATGCCGGTCAAAGACACCCTCACCAGTACACCGACGTCAACCAACAAGCAGCAGAGTTCCAAATCGCCGAACTACTCGGCATACCCCTTCCAAGAGCCGGCGCCGTCGGAGTAGGAGTACGGCTCGGCGCCAAGGGCGCCCAAGCAGGCGCTCGAGCTGCCGCAAAGGCCGCAGGCTCAGCATTTAGGCTGACCTCATTAGGCAACTCTCTCTATGAGACCCCGACAGGATTGATCCATGGCCCGGGCTCCAAGCATGGACATCGACTAACACATGTTCTTCAGCATGGCTTTCCGGACACAACTAAGAAGAAGCACAGTGTATTCTCAACTGGCAGCGGAGCACTCAAGACAGTAGATGAGGCGTGGATGGTGCGCGGTGCGCCGGATCTAAGCGATCCCGGAAAATATGTGGTACCCACGGGTAGGGAAGTCGGCACGGCCGGCGAAACCAGCGTGACGATCATTGTGCAACCCGGCACACCCCGGATTATCACGGCCTACCCCTCGCCATGAGCATTTTCGTCGAGTGCCCACGATGTGGCCAGGGGGCGGTTTCCTTATACCTCGTGAGGGCGACGGGCGAGGTCATCAGGGTGTGCGATGAGTGCGAGGCTGTATGGGATGCTGACGTCGAGCCAACCGTGCCAGGCTTCACCACGTTCGAGGAGTACATGGCAATGCGTGGGCGGCCACCGGCTTGGTCAGAGCTCGAGCCACAGGATCCATGAGCGCTAAGTAGCGGGTGTTCGGTCGACCCTGTTACCTACGTCGACCCGTGGCCACCCTCGTTCGAAGCTACGGTCGGGCAGGACACTTGTACCAGCCTGGCCGCCCGCCCGGCGGTCAGCCGAAGCAGTCAGCCGAGGCTGCCGACCTTGATCAGAGTCAACGAGGCGGTGAAGGCCATGGAATCAGTGCCCGTTTGGCGGCAGTCAACGAGGACGGTCAACGGCGACGCGGACTGGACTGCTCCGGTGAGTGCCAACGAGGAAGGACCAGAGAACACGCCGGTGTCACACCAGTTCCCGAGAACCTCCGCGGCCGTGTTGATCATCGTCTCGTTTGCCTTGAGATCGCACGACACGGTGGGCACCTCGTTGCTGTCACTCCCAAAAGCCCGCTACCACAACGGCCGCATTGAGCACGTATGCGCCGGCACGGCCCGACGCACCACGACGCCCGATCCGTTGGTGCTTACAATATCCAAGCGCCCAGAGCCGGCGAAACCTTGTCTTGGGCCGGGTGGCCCAGTAAGCGCGGCCGGTCCGGTCGATCCCGGGGCGCCGCCTCGACCGTCTTGGCCAGGTTCTCGGGGATGCCAAGTGGCCCTTGCTCGCCTTTGGCGCCGGGCAGGCTGAGGTTGAAAGACTCCTCCAACTCGGAGTAGCCGTCGATGGACCGGAGCCCGTACCTGACGCGGACAACGTCGAGTAGGTTGCGCGCCACCGTTCCACGGGCCATGCGGTCACGCTCCTCACACGCGGGTGGTTACGAGGTCATCACTGCGAGAGCGGCGCGGAGGCGGGGGAGGTAGTCCGCGGGGTGGTCGTTGAGCTGGAGGTCGGGGATGTCGAGGAGGTATCGGCATCGATCTGGGGGTACTCGGGACGCGAAGGCTTGCGGATCGCGGAGGAGGTCGTCGAGGAGGCTCCAGCCCACGCTGAACAGGTCGATGACCTTCAGGTTGCCGTCCGTCGACAGCAGCACGTGACGCTCGCCGAGGTCGATGCCGGTCCACCAGGGCACGGTCCGCCGTCCACGTTCGTCGATGGCGTCGACCTCGCGACGGAGTGCGCGCAAATCGGGGTCGGACCGCGCCGGGCGCTCCCAATCCCCGAGGAACGTCTCCACCGAGTTCCTAGCGGGCACGGCCAGGTGCTCGAGCACGGCCAGATGCCCGCCACCCTCGAGCCGGGTAGCAAGCTCCAGCGAGGGAACGTGGCGATTGCCAGCGCACCGTCGGCAGAGTTCGACGAAGTACCCGTACACGGGCTCGAACGGGCTCACCCGCGCTACCAACTGGCCGCTCGGCGACCGGTACGCATAGGCCCAATCGCCTTGGCCACACATCTTCCAGCCCAAACCCTCGACCCGGTCACGCGCGATGCGAGGACTGAGCTCCGTCCACCGCAGTGAGAGCAACGGGGCGAGGTCGGCGTTGTGCACCTCCAGAACTCTAGGCAGGTGTCCGGCGATGGCCAGGTGTCCGATGGGGGCAGATCGCTTTCAATGCTGGCAGATTCCGGAGTGGCGTGGGCTTCTCACCTGGGCGTTTCCGAGCGCATCCCTCGCAGAGCATGACCAGCCAGCCATCCCGGGCAGAGTCGTCATCCAACGGGCAGTAGCAGGCGATAAGCGCAAAGGGCAGGCAACACAGGGCATTGCGGGCGGGAGGGGTTGCGGCGGGTTGTCACGCGCTGGTAGCACTGCGTTGTCGTTGGGCCAGGGGCAGAAGTGATCATGACGGACAACGCGGAGGGAACACTTCGATGGCGAAGCACGCCTCGACCGATCAGATCAGCCTGCCGACCGATTATGAGCGCATTGGTGGCGCCCCGGCCGTGAGTGCGGTGGTCGATCAGTTTTACCAACGCCTGTTGGACGATCCCACTCTCACCGGCTTCTTCACCCACACCGACCTCCCACGACTCAAGCGCCACCAGGTCCTGCTGATCTCGCAGGTCCTCGGCGGCCCGGCCGAGTACTCCGGCCGAGAGCTCGGGCATGCCCACGAAGGACTCAAGATCACGAACGAGGACTTCAAGCGCGTCGTCCACCACCTCGTCGACACCCTCAGACACAACCACGTCGAGGAGGAGATCATTGGCAGGGTGGGCGAGGCGCTGGCGGCCACCGAGAAGGACGTCGTCGACGCCAACGCGAGCTAGCCAAACAGCATGGACACTCAAGCACTCAAGAAGAGCTGGGATGTGGTCGCCGCGAATGGCGACGAGGTGCCGTTGTTCTTCTACTCGCACCTGTTCCTCAGCCAGCCCGACCTCCGCGAGATGTTCCCCATCTCGATGTCCGCCCAGCGCGACAAACTCGTCGGTGCGCTCGGGAGGATCGTCAGCAACGTCGATCAGCTCGCCGACGTCGTCCCGTTCATCCAGCAGCTCGGCAAGGACCATCGAAGGTTCGAGGTCGTTGCCGACCACTACTCGGCCGTCGGCGGATCCCTGCTCGCCACCCTCCAGCACTTCCTCGGCAGCGACTGGACCGCGGAGCTCGCCGCGACCTGGGCCGAGGCGTACGGGCTGGTGGCCAAGGTCATGGTCCAGGCCGCCGAGGAGTCCGCCGACAAGGATCCTGCCTGGTGGACGGCACACGTCACCTCGGTCGACCGCCGCACGATGGACGTCACCGTCCTGAGGATCAAGCCTGACCAGAAGATCGACTACCAACCCGGCCAGTCGATGGCCATGGAGTTCTCCCAACGCCCGAGGCTGTGGCGCTACTTCAGCCCCGCGAACGCTCCCCGCGCCGACGGGTCGTTCGATCTGCAGGTCCAGCTGATCGACGGCGGCCAGGTCAGCAGCTCGGTCGTACGACAGGCCAAGCCAGGCGACCAGGTACGCATCGGCGCCCCCGTCGGCGACCAGCTCGTCATGCCCGACGGCAGCCGCGACCTCGTCATGGTCGCAGGCGGTACGGGCCTCGCCCCGATGCGCGCCGTCCTCGAGCAGGTCGACCGCCGCTGGCATACCGAACGCCAAGCACCACGCATCCACCTGTTTCACGGCGCCCGCATGCCGTGGAACCTCTACGAGCGCCCGCTCCTCACCCAGCTCGCCAGGCAGCAGCCCTGGTTCGACTACACCGAGGTCGTCTCCGACGACAAGTCCTACCCCGGCGTCCGCGGCCTGGTCGGCACGACGGCCGCCGAGAGCGGCGTGTGGCGCGGTCGCGTGGTGCTGGTCTGCGGCTCGCCCGCGATGGTGAGCCACACGGTGTCCGAGCTCACCGACGCCGGCGCGCCGCACGACGACATCAGGTTCGAACGGTTCGACGCCGGCGAGCGCCTCCGTACGGACGGCAACGAATTGGTCCACCAAGGATTCGGGGCAGGAGACGACCAGTGACAGAGCTCGCCCGCAAGCCGCATCCCGCCCAACGGCATTCGCCGCGCGCGGTCAGGGACGCCGACTTCCCGCGTCGTCTGCGGGGACTCGACGAGAACGAGGTCCGCGCGTTCCTCGAGACCGTCGCCGGGCAGATCGAGGCCGCGAACGACGAACGGGCCAAGCTGCGCGCCGAGATCGAACGGCTCAAGCGCACCGCCACCCCCGCCAAGCAAGCCAAAGGCAGCCCACCGCCCGAGATCAACGCCCACGCCGTGGCCCTGTTCAGTCAGGCCCAGCAGGTCGCGGACCGCCTGGTCGCCGAGGCCGTCCAACACGCCCGCGACCTGATGGCCAACGCCCGCGCCCAGCAGCGGGAGATCCTCGAACGTGCCCACCAAGCCGCGTCGAACGCCACCGGCGACGACCAGAACCCCGCCGCCGCCACGCACGAGATCGAGTACGTCCGAACGTTCGCCCGCGTCGCCCAGGTCCAGCTCCGCTCCGTCCTCGACGCCCTCACCGAGGAGGTCGACAAGCTCGGCCAGATCCCCCACCTCGAGGAGCCGACCGGCAAGGTGCTGCCCTGGGACCTCCACACCCGTCAGGAGCAGCAAGTCTCCCGTCCCCGTTGAGAATCCGCCGAACGTCCGCTGCCGGTCGTGGCCGTTGGCGGAAGCTCGCTGGCGCGCCCGCCCACCCGGGGTGATCGTGAAAGGAGTAGGCACCAGCGAGAAGGTGGGGCGTCCGCATCATGTTGAATCCTGAGGTTGCGCCGGGTCCGTTCACCGACCTGGACAAGTTCGTCTTCGAGTCGTGGGGTTATCTGCTGATCCCGAGCGTCCTGACCGCGGACGAGGCGGCGGAGTGCTACGAGGCCTCCCGCCGGCTGCACGCCGACCGGGACCGCGCGTTCGGCCAGATCGGCCGCGGGTACGAGACCGAGCCGTGCCTGGAGAAACTCATCGACCACCCGGCCGTCCTGCCCAAGGTGCGCGGCCTGTTCGGCGACCGCTTCATCCTGCAGGCCAGCTGGAACACCATGCAGCCCGCCCACGGCGGCGTCGGCGGCTGGCACCAGGACGGGTCGAGCGCGTACGACTTCAAGCAGCTCAGCTACCCCGTCCCGCTCATCCAGCTGCGCGCCTCGTTCCTACTGACCGACCAGACCAACCCGGGCACGGGAAACATGGAGCTGATCCCCGGCAGCCACCGCAGCCAGGTCCCGCTGCCGGCCGAGATCCGGTCCGAACGTGGTGACGTTCCCATAGGTCACGTGATCTGCGCGCCGATCGGCTCGGTCCTGCTGTTCCACAACGGCGTCTGGCACCGGACGTACCGCCACGACGGCGACCAGGACCGCTACACCGCGCACTACGTCTACAGCCCGCCGTGGGTACGGGCGGCCGACCGCTTCGACAACAACGACGAGTTCCTCGACAACACCACGCCGATGCGCCACGCACTGATGGGTGCCTTCGAGCGGCCGGACGCCCCGTACGGCGCCAGCTACGAGCCGCTCCCCTTCTAGCCGACGTCCCACCGACAGCGCCGGGGCTGTCGCGGCAGACGCCAGCGACAGCCCCGACTCCAGTAGTCACTCCGCCGGGGGCTCGAAGAGCTGGCGGACCTCGACGCCGCCGCCGGGCTCCTTGGTCACCGGGTTGGCCGCCGCGACGCGGACGGCGGTCTCCAGGTCGGCCGCCTCGATGACGTAGTAGCCCGCGACGACCTCCTTGGCCTCGAGGAACGGGCCGTCGGTGATGGTCGTGCCGCGAACGGCCTTGGCCTCCGTGCTCGGCTGGAACGCGAACCCCACCGTCGGGGTGCCGCCCAGCTCCTCCATCACGGTGCCGTACTGCTCCAGGCCAGCCGCGTACTCGTCCGAGATCGTCATCGGGTCGGCCGGCGCAGCCTGGTAGACGAAGATTCCGTACTGAGGCATGTCGTGCTCCTTGGTGTGTGGTGATCGACCTTCTTACCGTCCCGACGAACGGGTCCAAGGCGAAATCGACACGCCACTGAAGCAGATCTACGCGACGACGATCTTGTCCAGCTCGGGCGCCCGGCAGGTAAGGGGTCTAGCTCGGTGCGTACGCGGCGTAGGTGAGCCCGTTGGCGAACGACTTCGCGGCCAGCCGGCGCAGTCTCGGCACCTCGTACCCGTCCGGGAACAGCCGGCGCCCGCGTCCCTGCACGACCGGGTAGACGAACAGCCGGTACTCGTCGACCAGCCCCGCCTCGATCAGCCCATGGCACAACGTGATGCTGCCGGTGACCACGATGTCCTTGCCCTCGGCCTCCTTCAGCGCCCGGATCCGCTCGAGCGGGTCGCCGCGGAGAACCTCCGTGCCGGCCCACTCCGGGTCGTCCATCGTCGACGAGACGACGTACTTCCGCACCCGGTTGAGGTAGTCGGTGACGCCGGTCTGGTCGTCGGTCTGCTGCGGCCAGTAGCCGCGCATGTCCTCGAACGTCTGCCGGCCGAGCACCAGCGCGTCGGCGTTGACGTCCTGGCTGTGCACCTCCGCCGTGAGCTCAGCGTCCTGGTCGGCCGGGTCGAACCAGTCGCCGAGCATCTCGATCGAGCCGTCCAGCGTGATGTTCTGGGTGATCGCGAGCGTGCGCATGAGCTCTCCTCGGGTTGGCGTCCTTTCCAGGTACGACGTGGATCGCACGGAAACCTCATCAAACCCGGTCCACGCGAACGACGGGATTGACAATCTGGAAACCGCTGCTTTACTAACTGACATGAACGACACCCAGACGCGTAGCATTCTGGAGCAGCTCGCCCAGGGCGAGCTCACCGCGGCCGAGGCCGAGGAACGCCTCCGCGCCCTCGACGGGCATCAGGTCGAGGAGGAAGAGGAGGAGCACGACGAGCCGACCGTGGTCCTGCGCGAGTCAAGCGGCCTGCGCAAGGTGCGCGCGCACGTTCACGGCTCGAGCATGCTCGAGATCGTCGGCGTGGACGACATCGAGGAGATCCACGCCTACGGGCCGAGCGAGCTCACCACGCGCAACGCGGGGGACGTGATCGAGGTCAACTGCCAGCTCGGCGACGAGGCGGTCCTGATGATCCCGTCGGACGTCGAGCTCACGACGGACCTCCACGGAGGCGAGGCGGCGATCCGCAACCTCCGCGGCACCCTCCAGGCCGAGGTCAACGCCGGTTCGTTCCGATGCGAGGCGGCACTGACCCACGGCGCGTCCACGATCAAGGCGAACGTCGGTGAGCTGGACCTCGTTCTCGACCCGACGTCCGACGTCCACATCACCGTCCGGTCGATCGCCCAGCTCGACGTCTCGCCCCGGCTGCGGAAGGTCGGGCGCGGCGAGTGGGAGTTCGGCAACGGCTCGTCCACACTCGAGATCACCGGCCACACGGGTTCGATCTCCATCTCGGTCGCCTGATGCCCAAGCGGCACAATCCGCCCAGCACGTGCCCCACCTGTCAAGGCCAGCTTGCTGTCTCGGGTTTGCACTGCGACGACTGCGGAACCGAGGTACGCGGACACTTCCGGCATTGCGACTTCTGCGCGCTCGACGACGCGCAGCGCGACCTGCTTCGCGTGTTCCTCACCGCTCGCGGCAACACCAAGGAGCTCGAGCGCCACCTCGGCGTCAGCTATCCGACCGCACGAGCACGCCTTGACGATCTCCTTGCGGTGTTGGGGATTCCCGTACGTCCGGTCGAACGTACGGAGCCGCGCACCGATCGCCGCAAGCTCCTCGACGCTGTCGCGAGCGGCAAGGTCGACGTCGAGTCCGCGATGCACGAGCTCAGCCAGCGCCGGACGTAGGTCGACAATCCGGACGTCGGACCAGCCGTTCCCAGAGCCTTCCCAGAATCCCCCTAGAGCCGGCCGCCACCATCCGGGGCATGAGAAGCACGATCCTGGCCGCCAGCGCGGCCGCCGTCCTGTCGGTCGGACTCGTCGCCCCCGTGGCGTCGGCCGAACGGCCC
This sequence comes from Tenggerimyces flavus, assembly GCF_016907715.1. Classification (NCBI taxonomy): domain Bacteria; kingdom Bacillati; phylum Actinomycetota; class Actinomycetes; order Propionibacteriales; family Nocardioidaceae; genus Tenggerimyces; species Tenggerimyces flavus. The sequence continues at coordinate 363,703 of NZ_JAFBCM010000001.1, forward strand.
GCCGATCCGGCGGTAGTGACGACGTGGAACCAGGTCGCGGCAGACACGATCGCCAAGGCAGGGGTGCCCGTTCAGGCCTCCGCTCTGTACTTCGGCTTTGTCTCGCTCGCGACATACGACGCGGTGGTGACGATCGAGGGCGGCTACGAGCCGTACCTCCGCCAACCACGCGCGCACCGCAAGGCTTCGTCGCAGATCGCGGCCGCGACGGCCGCGTACAAGACGTTGCGCCACTACTTCCCCGCCTCCGCCGCCGACCTCGACCTGGCGTACGACTCGTCGCTCGCGACGGTCCCGAACGGCGTCGGCAAGACCGAAGGCGTCAAGGTCGGCGAACGTGCCGCGCAGGCACTGATCGACGAGCGCGCCCACGACGGACGCGACGCGCCGATCACGCTGAACGTCACGCCGAAGCCCGGCGTGTGGCGGCCGACGCCGCCCGCGCTCGCGCCGATGTCCACGCCCTGGTTGGGATTCGTCGATCCGCTGACGCTGAGGTCGCCGAAGCAGATCAAGGTCCGCGGCGTGTACTCCATCAAGAGCAGGGCGTACGCGAAGGATGTCGAAGAGGTCCGCGCGTGGGGCGAGAAGGACGAGTCCGTACGTTCTGCGCACCAGACGGAGACCGCGCTGTTCTGGAGCGTGAGCCCGGTGCAGCAGTACCAGGCCGCGCTGCGCGACCGGCTGAAGCGGCACCCGTTCGACATCGCCCGCAGCGCTCGGGCGTTCGCGATGCTGAGCTCGGCCAATGCGGACGCGCTGATCGCGTGTTGGCGGACCAAGTACGACGACCCGTTCTGGCGGCCGGTCACCGCCATCCGCGAGGCGGTCGATCCCGCCAAGCGCGACCTGGACTGGGAGCCGTTGATCGCGACGCCGCCGTACCCGGAGTACGCCAGCGGGCACGCGTGCGTGAGCGGCTCGGCGAGCGAGGTGTTCGCGCGGCTGTTCGGCAAGCGGTCGCTCGACCTGAACATCTCCTCGACCGGGCCCGGCACGACCATCACCCGGCACTACGACAGCGCGCGGGCACTGGACAAGGAGACGATGAACGCGCGTGTCTGGCTCGGCATCCACTTCCGCTGGGCGATGGACGACGGCAACAAGCTCGGGCACCAGATCGCCTCGTGGGCGATGAAGCGCGAGTTCCAGCGGGACTAGCTCTCCCGCTGACGGGAGCGGGGCGTGGCGCGAACGTGGATGCGCTCGCCCTGCCTCCCGAACAGGCTGAGGACCTCGACGGGTTCGTTGCCCGCCGAGCCCAACCAATGAGGCAGTCGAGTATCGAACTCGGCTGCCTCGCCTGGTCCCATGACGATGTCGTGCTCGGCGAGGACGAGCCGCAGCTTGCCGGAGAGCACGTAGACCCACTCATACCCCTCGTGAACGCGGAGCTCCGGCTCGGTCTGGTCCGCGGGGATCAGCGCCTTGTAGGCCTGCAGGCCGCCGGGCTGTTGGGTGAGCGGGGCGTACGTCCGGCCGTGCGCCTTGAACGGCTTGACCCGGATCCGCGGATCGCCGGTCGCCGGAGCCTCGACGAGCTCGTCGAGCGGGACCTTGTGGGCCTGCGCGATCGGGAGCAGCAGCTCGAGGCTCGGCTTGCGCTGGCCGGCCTCGAGCCTGGACAGCGTGCTCTTGGAGATCCCGGTGCGCTCGGCGAGCGCGGCCAGCGTGACGTTCCGCTGGGTACGGATCCGCTTCAGTCTCGGTCCGACCTGGGCCAGTGCGTTCGCGATCGCGTTCATGCCACCAATTCCACGCGCTCATCCCAGAAATGGCAACTTCAGTTGTCACTTTGGCCGCGGATGCCGGAAGCTTCGGGGCAGGAGGTGATCGTCGTGGTGTACGACGTGGTGATAGTCGGAGGTGGCGCTGCCGGGCTGAGTGCGGCGCTCGTTCTGGGGCGGGCGCGGCGCTCGGTCGCGGTGGTGGACGCGGGTTCGCCGCGGAACGCGCCGGCGGACCAGCTGCACGGATTCCTGTCGCGGGACGGGATGTCGCCGTTGGAGCTGCTGTCGGTGGGCCGCGCCGAGGTCGCTGGGTACGGCGTCGAGCTGTTCGAGGACCGGGTGGTGGGCGTGGACTTCGGGTTCTACGTTCGCCTCGCCGGCGGGGCGACGCTGAAGGCGCGGCGGGTGCTGTTCGCGACCGGCCTGCGGGACGAGCTGCCCGAGCTGCCGGGCGTCAGGGAGCGATGGGGACGCGACGTCCACGTGTGCCCGTACTGCCATGGCTGGGAGGTGCGGGACCAGCCGATCGGCGTGATCGGGACGTCGGCGCTGTCGGTCCACCATGCGCTGCTGATCCGTGGGTGGTCGGACGACGTGCTCTACTTCCCGCAGTCGTTCGAGCCATCGGAGACGGAGGCCACGCAGCTGGCGGCGGTCGGCGTGCGTCTCGTCGCCGGGACCGTGGCCGGCGTGCAGGTCGAGAACGACCGGGTGACCGGGGTGCGCCTCGAGTCGGGCGAGGTCGTGGCGCGGTCCGCCGTGTTCCTGCGGCCGCCGTTCGCGTCGCCCGCGGATCCACTCCTGCGCGCGCTGGGGTGCGAGTTCGACGAGACCGGCTTCGTCCGTACGGATCCCTCGGGTCGCACGACCGCCTGGGGCGTCTGGGCGGCCGGCAACGTCGCCGACCAACGCGCGGCCGTCGTCACCTCGGCCGGCGACGGCTTCGCCGCGGCGGTGGCGATCAACACCGATCTGCTGGAGGAGGACATCGAACGCGCGGTGCTCGCGCTCACTCCGGCGTAGGACTACTTTCCGAACTGGAGGCTGACGAAGCCGGCGATGCCGAGGATGGCGGCGAACCGGCCGAAGCGGCCGATGAACCCGGTGACGAGGAACAGCGGGAGCGGCACGCGCATCTGGCCGGCCAACACGGACAGGATCGCGAACGGGGGAAAGCCGAACAGCGCCGACGCGAGCAGCACGAAGCTCGCCAGTACGCGATTTCCACCTAGCCGGCCCTGCCACTTCTCGAACGAAGCCTTCCAGCGCGGCGACTCGAGCTTCTTCTTGATGAACGGCCAGTTCAACGAGCTGCGTCCGAGCAGGAAGTACGCGATCTTGCCGACCATCTGGCCGGCGGCCGCGGTGAGGGCGACGAAGATCAGCTGCCATTGGCCGCCGTGCACCAGCGCGCCGACGCCCGCCACGTACGCCTCGGCGTTGACCACGGGGATCAACGCCGAGGCGATGCAGTAGAGGAACGTCGACAGGAACAGCATCTACGCCACCGCGGCCCGCGCCGACGACGCGCACCCGTTGGGCATCGGGATGCCGAGTTTGCTCAACCGCCACAGGGACCACAGCTTCAGCCCGAGGATGCCCAGCGCCACAATCGTGCACAGCAAGGCCGAACGGGTGAACACCATCAGCAGCGCGACCGCCGAGGAGTTCAGCGCCTTGCCGAGCTTCGACCAGTTCCACCGCCAGATCGTTCGGTCCACCAGGCCGAAGTAGTCCGGGCTCACGATCGGCCAGGACAGGAACGCCAGCGACAGGAACATGTCGATGACCATGAACTCGAACAGGAACACCCCTACCGGCAACACCATCGACGGATCCAGCCAGGCGAAGCCGAGATAGAACGTCGCCGCGCAGAAACGGTCGCACACGATGTCGAACGTCGCACCCGCGCGCGTCTCCGTGTCCGTCAGCCGCGCCAGCGCCCCATCCGCCATGTCGCCGACCCAGTAGATGCCGAGCCCGATGAGCAGGAACGTCAACGACGACGTGACAGCGCCGTACAGCCCGAAGCCGACCGAGCCGACCGTCCGGACCATCGTGACGACGGTCGCGCCGGTCAGCAGCTGGCGGTGGGACGGACGCAGGCAGCCACGATGCCCGCACGCGGCGTACTGCACGGCTTTGCGCATCATGGCTCCCCTCGGCTGCCCAGCGAAAGTGGGTATTCCAAGAGAGCATAGTTACCCGGCTCGTCGACCGCCGTACACCACGGCGGTCAGGACGGCGCGCCGGACCACCAGGACGACATCGTGAGCGTCTCGAACCCGAGCGACTCGTACAGCGGTCTTGCCGCGGTCGCGGCGGTCAGCGTCGCCGGCCGGTCGTCGTGATGCTCGAGGACGACATGCATGAGGGCGCGGCCGATGCCGAGCGAACGGTGCTCGGGCAGCGTCGTGACCCAGTAGATCCCGGCCGAACCGCCCGCTTCGACGGTCATGGTGATGCCGACGGGTACGTCTTCGCGGGTGGCGACGAAGTAGTTGATCTCGTCCCGTTCGAACAGGGCGCGCGGGAAGGCTTCGCCTTGCCCGTAAGGCTGGAACGTCTCCAATGGGAACGCGTCGACGGCGATCCGCTCGATCGTCGGGAGGTCCTTTGGGTCATCCGTCAAGGCGATCTTGACGACCGGCGTGGGAAGCTCCGGCAATGGACTCGGCTGCCTGATCATCACTGCCAACTGGCGCTTGACGAGGCCGAGGCCGCTGAGATCGACCGCGCCGTACGCGTCCTCGAACGTCACCCCGCCAGCCGACGGCCTGGTCGCCTGCGCCTTCAGCTCGTCGACGTCGGCGGCAGAAGGCGAGGGCGACAGCACCATCACCCGCCGCCCGCGCCGACCGCCTTCGACGACGAGGTAGCTGTCCGTACGCACGTGCTCCTGCTCGCGCGACTCGGCGAGCGCGGTCCACAACGCCGCGGCGTTCGCGACCGCCCGCTCGAGATCACCCATCGGCCTGTCCCCTCCCGCTCCGAAAGACGCGGGTCAGCCTAGAGCAGGCCGCCCTAGTGCTCCTTGGACGGCTCTCGAGCGACTCCCCAGTGACGGCCAATGATCATGTTTACATGATCATTGGCCACTTTACGTGGGATACACTCCGCGTAGAGCACCCACTCGCCAGGTAAGGCGGCATCGGTGCCCATCCGCCAGCACCACCGACGTACGCCACAGGTCCTAGTCGAGCGGCGTGATCGAGACGTCGTCGTACGCGTGCTCCATGTTGCCGACATCGGCCGGCACCAGACCGGTCTCCGCCTTGAACCCGGTGAACTTCTGCACGTCGGCGAGCCTGGTGGTCGTCGTGCCCATCGGCGTCCCGTTCAGCGAGACCGTGGTCTCGCCCTTCGTACTCTGGATCTCGACGTTCATCCAGAGCTTGTTGGCGATGGCCGGGCCGACCGCGCCGAACTGGGTCCAGGTCGTGCCGTTCCAGACGCGCACCATCATGCGGTTGTTCGCCCAGTCCGCGCCGAAGTGCAGCCGGTACGCGGGCACCTCCTGGCCCTCGGCGTTCGTGCCGAGGATGTCCCAGATCGCGCCGGCGCCGTACCCGTAGCCCTCGAAACCGAACGCGATCCGCTGCGTGTCCGCCGGGGCGTTCGACGGGAACGTCGCCTGCGCCTTCGCCGTCTCGTCGGCGTCCACGAGCACCATGTGCGTGGCGGAGTTGTCGACGCCCGGCAGGATCGTGTCGGCGACGAACGCATAGCGGGTGTCCTTCAGCGTCCGCGGCACACCGTTGATCGCGTCGTTCTCGAACGTCAACAGGTCCTTGACGTAGATCTCCAACTCCGTGACCGCTGTCAACGGGGCGTTGCCGGGGAGGATCCGTACGTAGCGCGCCTTGACCGGCTCGAGCTCGTGGTACCGCATGGCGTAGTCGACGCGCGGACCGGTGTTGACGAGCACGCGGCTCCACGTACGGCCGTTCTCCGACACCTGGACGCGGGCGCCGTTCTTCTCGCCCCTGGCCATCATCAGGCCGATCTTGTCGAGCGTGTACGTGTGGTCCAGCTCGACCGTCAGCCCTTGCCCGCTGACGAGTCTGGCCGCCGAGCGATACTCCGAGCTGCCGTCGACCGCACCCTGGATCCGCTGCTCGGCGAAGCGCGGGTCGGCCGCGACGACGCCACCGGTGAGCTTGACCGTTCCGGCCTTCACCTTCGTCGTCAAGTCCAGCTTGCCGACGCCGGCGCCGAGCGCTTCGACCTTCCTGGTCCAGATCTTGTTGTCGTGCCCGTACTCACGACACATCCAGATGTTGTGGCAGGTGTCGCCGAACGCGAGGGACGAACCGTTGTGCAGCGAAACGAGATCCATGTTGCCGCTGCTGCCCATCCAGCGCCGCGTCGGCTCCTCACCGGGGTGCCGGGAGTAGAGATTCTCGCCCTTGTCCCAGGTGCGGCCGGTCCCGTCGAGGGCGACCACGACGTTGTTGTCGGGACGGCCATAACTCATGAGGAGTTGGCCGTTCGGCTGCAGGACGAACTTCGGCATGATGCCGTTGTTCGGCATGCCGGCGGGCGGGACGTACGGCTTCGGCGCCTCCCAGGTGAGCCCGTTGTCGTCGGAGAACGACTGGGTCATGGGCATCGCCGGCGGGCGCGCCACCGGCTCGGAGCCGCGCATCATCGCGACCAGCCGGCCGTCGGAGGTGCGGCCCAGGCCGAGCTCGTTCGTACTGAATGACGAACCAGCGTTGACGGCTGAACGTTGCCGGAACGTCTGGCCGCCGTCGGTCGACTCGAAGACGAGGCTGTACTCCTTGGCGACGCCGTTGATCGTGCCGTTGCCGTAGCCACCGAGCAGGATCGTGCCGTCCTCGAGCTCGATCAGGTCGCGGTGCACGCGGTACCAGTTCAGCCGCCACTTGTTCTCGATGAGCGGCGCGGTCCAGGTCGTCCAGGACTTCGCGACATCGGTGGACTTCGCCATCGGGATGCCGATCCGGTTCGGCGCCGGCGCGGTGGTGGGGACGAAGCTGGCGCCGAGCACGTCGCCGTTGTGCAGCCGCGTGGTGGCGACCATCGTGAACGTGCTGGGCAGCGCGTCGTACGGGACGAAGACCTGGCCGTTCTCCTCGGCGACCGCCCTGGTGTTGCGGAGCGGCGCGGTCGGGCTGTCCTCGTTGCGTCCCCAGCTGGCGACGACCTTCTTGACCGTTCTGCCCTGAATGACCTGGTCGATCGAGAACGCCATCGGAGCGGCGCCGAGCTCGCCCGGCCCTGGTGCCCACGGGTACCACATGGCCCCGCCGGACAGGGTCGACGCATCGCCGGCCGCACCGTCCGCGAGCGGCGGTGGTTCGGCTTTCGCCTGTCGTGGTTGGGAATTCGTGATCGACGTGCCGACCAGAATGCCGACAACCAACATGCTGACCATTCCGCTCGCGCTGACAGCCCAGCGCTTCCACCCGGTGCGCATGGCTCGGAATGTAGTCGATATGGAACGCCGTGCCACGATTGAGGCCTAGGCCGAATGCGGCCAACGGCCTTACACTCCCGAGCAAGGGGGGTGGTAGGTATGACAGTTCTGGATTCACCGCCGGTCCAAGAGGTGCCCACCCAGGGTCGCTGGTGGATGATCCCGGTGGCCCTGGTGCTGCTGGCCGGCCTGACCTGGGTGGCGTTCACGTCGCTGTATTCGCCGATCCAGCCCAACGGCTTCGGTGGCGGTCGCGGCGGAGCGCAGCTCGTCGGCCAACCTTGGAATGGCGAGGGGTTCGCTCTGACCGGACCGGTGAACGGGACCAGCGAGGTGCTGATCGGGCTCGACAACGACGGTCCACTGACCATTCGCCTGCTGGGCGACGACTTCGAGGACGACCTCCCGCCGCGGCGGGAACTGAGCTGGGCTCCGGACATGAGTCCGCGCGACAACCTCATGGGCGGCTACCCGGACGAGGTGCGCCCGTTCCCGGTCACGCTCGCACCGGGCGAGCAGATCACCCTGGTGATCAAGGTAACCAAGGAGGGATGCGTCTACTCCGATGGCGGAGCGGGCGGAGCCGTCATCGTGCAAGTCCCGCTGCGCTGGTCGGTGCTCGGCCGGGAACGCACGCACACGCTCGACGCGGAGAAGCCGGACACCGGGATGCGGCCGATCAAGGTCTGCCCGATGGCCGACGAGGTGAACCAGGTCCAGTAGGAACCGATCGGGCCGTGCTCTCCGTCTGAGAGGGCGGTGCACCTCACCCAAAGGGGGATGGGATGGTCGCTGTCATGACACCGCCGGCCGCGCCGGCGAAGAAGTCACTGGATGCGCGCACCGCGGTCTGGGTCGCCCTCTCGCTGGCCCTGCTGGTCGGGGTCCCGTGGGTGACGTTCTCCTTGCTGTACTCGCCGATCCGTTCCGGCAACATGAGCGCACCAGGCGAGAACGTCGCCTGGCTCACCGATGGGCTCCACCAGACCAACGTGATCGTGACCGGCAAGGAGGGCACGATCGGTGTCATGGGGTTCGCGCTGGAGAACGCGGGCCCGGTGCCGATCCGCATCGACGGACCGGTCGTCGAAGGCCTCGAGCACGGCACCCGTCCCCTTCGCGGCGCGACGTGGAGCCCGTACATCAACGCCGACGGGCAACCCGTCGACCCGGGCCGGGACCGGCTGCCGTTCCCCAAGACCTTGCGGTCCGGCGAGCAGATCACGGTGTGGGTCGAGATCCGGAAGTACGAGTGCAACGGCAGCACGCAATGGCTCGACCGCATCCCGCTGCGCTGGAACGTCCTCGGTCTCCCGCGTCAGAGCGACTGGATGCTCGACGACCCGCAGGACGATATGACCGCGCCGATGGTCTTCTGCTACCCGGACAGCGCCCTGAAGTACGTCGCCCGCTAGGCCTGCGGGAGCTTGTGCGCGCCGCGCTTCGGGGCGCGTGCTGACGGGGGCGGGACCATCGGGCCGATGTCGCCGTCCGGCGCCTCGTCCAGGTCGACGATCACCGGCGCGTGGTCGCTCGGCCCGGTGCCCTTGCGCGCGTGCCGGTCCACCCAGGCCGCCGCGACGCGCGCGGCCACCGGCGCCGTGGCGAGCATGAGGTCGATGCGCATGCCCAGGTCCTTGTGGAACATGCCCGCCCGGTAGTCCCAGTACGTGAACACCCGCTCCGACGGCCACCGATCGCGCACCACGTCATGCAGGGAGAACGACGACTGCAACGCTGCCAGCGCAGCACGCTCCGGCGGCGTCACGTGGGTCTGGGTGGCGTACGCCTCAGGGTCGAACACGTCGGCGTCGGTCGGTGCGATGTTCATGTCCCCACACACCATCGCGTCCGAAGGCCCGGACGAGACGACGGCCTGCAGAGCGGCGAGCCAGGCGAGCTTGTAGTGGTAGTGATCGGAGTCCGGCACCCGCCCGTTCGGTACGTACACCGACGTCACCCGTACGCCACCACACGTCCCCGACACCGCCCGCGCCTCGACGTGCGGAAAGCCCGGCGCACCGGCGAGTGACACGGCGGGATCCGAGAGCCCGACCCGAGACAGCAGGGCGACGCCGTTCCACTGCGCCTCCCCCGCCACCGCGATCTCGTACCCGCGCGACGACAGCTCCGAGCCGAGCAGGTCGAGGAACGCCTCGTCAGTCAGCTTCGTCTCCTGCAGGCACACGACGTCCGGCTTGCGCTGATCCAGCCAGGGCAGCAGCCGTGGCACGCGTTGCTTCACCGAGTTCACGTTCCAGGTCGCGATCCGCACCCGTCCACCGTAGTCGCGCGCGCAAAGTGCGCAGCCCGTGAGCGGTTTGTTTGCCAGACTGGACGCCATGCGCGCCGACCGCCTCGTCGCCACCCTCCTGCTCATGCAGTCGCGGGGTCGCGTCACCGCGGCCGAGATCGCCACGGAGCTCGAGGTCTCGGTCGCGACCGCCCGGCGCGACCTCGAGGCGCTGTCCACCGCCGGCATCCCCGTCTACCCGCAGCCCGGACGCAACGGCGGCTGGGAGCTGGTTGGCGGCGCGCGTACGGACCTGTCCGGGCTCACCGCGAACGAGGCGCAGGCGCTGTTCCTCCTCGCCGGCCCCGCCGCGGCGATCACACCCGAGGTCAAGTCGGCCCTGCGCAAGCTGGTCAGAGCGCTGCCCGACACGTTCCGCGCCGACGCCGAGGCGGCCGCCAGCGCGGTCGTCATCGACCCCGCCCGCTGGGGCGAGCACACCCGCGAGCGCCCCGAGCTCGTCCAGCGCCTGCAGACCGCGGTGGTCCGCCGCCGCAAGGTCCGGCTCGCATATGGACGTAGCGAGCAGGAACGCCTGGTCGAGCCGTGGGGACTCGTCGACAAGGACGAGCACTGGTACCTCATCGCCGGCACCGACGACGGCCAGCGCACGTTCCGCGTCGACCGGATCAGCGAGGCCGAGGTCACCGACGAGTCGTTCGAACGGCCCGCGGACTTCGACGTCGCCGAAGCGTGGGAGGGGGTCGTCGACTGGGTGGAGCGGCAGCGGTCGCAGACCACGGCGACCGTCCGTACGCAGGCTTGGTGCGCGCGGATCCTCGCGGACCAGTTCGGCCGCCAGTATGAGCTGGCCGAAACGCTCGAAGACGGCCGCGTACGAGTCCGTCTGTCCGCCACCGCGCCGGTGATGATCGCCCAGCTCCTCGTCGGCTGGGGCAAGCTCGTCGAGCTCGAAGGCCCCGCCGAGGTCCGCGCTGAGCTCGTCCGGCTGGCCACCGAGGCACTGGCGACCAACGGCTAGACCTGAGGGGCGTCGAACGCGGGATACAGCGGCAACAGGTCGATCGCCGGCCAGCGCTTCTCGAGCTGGCCGGCGATCAGGTCTGCCAGCTCGCCGAGCGGGGCGAGTTCCTTGCGTTCGGCGGCCAGCCTGGTGAGATGGGCGATCCGCAGCCGGACGACCTCCGCCGGCGCGGCGACGGCGAAGTCGACCCCCTCGAAGTAGAGGCGCTCCCCTGCCTTCGGGTCCGTGAGCGTCCGCTCGAGTTGGAAGCCGGCCGTCGTGATCGCCCAGAACGCTTGGCTGGCGGCGAATCCGGCTTCGAACTCATCCTCGTCCAGCTCCGGCCGGGCCGCGAGCAGCCGGTCGCGGTATCGCGCGACCAGCTGAGACGACAGCTCGTCAGGCAACCGTCGTAGGCACCAGCAGGTGGGCATGAACGTGCGCACGTACGACAGGTCCAGCAACGCGTGCCGGCAACCGGCGAACTCCAGGTCGAACAGCGTCACGCGACCGTCCGGCCCGACCTGGTTGTTGTCCGGGCAGCAGTCCGCGACCGTGAACGCCCACCACCTGTCGTCCGGCGCCAGCTGCGCATCCACCCACGCGACGGCCTCCGCGAAGCCAGCGGGAAGCGGGCCGATGCCCAGCTTCGCGAACGCCTCGGCGAGGCGCGCGAAGCCGCCGTCGGAGAGCAGTTCGGTGAAGCTTCGCGGCGGGTCGTACTCGGCCCGGACCGCATCGTGCGCGGCCCGGTGACCGAACGTCGCGAGGTGCACCTCGAGCAGCGCGTCGACCCACCCCTCCAACCCCGCCCGGGCCTGCTCGGCCGTGCCGCGCAGCAGGATCTCGGCGAGGTCCGGCGAGGTGCCGATGTCCCGCGACAGCACCACCGCCTTGTCCGTGCCGACGGGACCGCCGGCGTAGAACGTGGGCACAGTCGCCGGCGGACGAGGGAGCTGGGCGAGGAAGCGCATGCCCGCCAGCTCGTTCCACAACGTCTCCTCGCGCCCGCCGTACCGGCAGATCGCGGTCTCCACCGGCGCCCCGCCGAGAGTCAGCCGGAACACTGATGTGCGCCCGCTCTTCACGTACTCCTGCGCGACGACGATCACCGCGCGATCGAAGTGCGTGCTCAACAGCCCCGCTACCTCTTCCAGCACCCCAGCAGGCAGGACGTGATCCGCGGACATCCGTCGAGGCTAGCCCAGCACCGAAAGATAGGCAGTTGGCGAGGGGTTCTACCGATACGTGGGCAGGTCCCCGGCGGCTAGGGTCTTCGTCGGGGGGTCGCACAAGATGGAAGGTCATCCACGTGCGTGACAGCAGATTTCATACGGTCATCGAGCCGTTCAGGATTCACAGCATCGAACCAGTACGACTGATCAGCCGGAGCGAACGTCAAGCACGCCTTGACGAGGCGGGTTGGAACCTCTTCGCGCTGCATGGCGACGACGTTCTCATCGACCTGCTGACCGACTCCGGTACCGGCGCTCTGTCGAACGAGCAGTGGGCCGCGATCCAGCGCGGCAACGAGGGGTACGCGGGATCGCCTTCGTGGTTTCGGTTCCGCGACGCGGTACATGAGCTGTTCCCGTTCAAGCACGTGATCCCGACCCACCAGGGTCGTGCCGCGGAGAAGATCCTCTTCGGCGTGGTCGGCGGGTCGGGCAAGGTGATCCCGAACAACACCCACTTCGACACCACTCGCGCACACGTCGAGTTCAGTGGTGCCGAAGGGGTCGACCTCGTCGTCCCGGAAGGCCTCGATCCGCGCAATCGCCATCCGTTCAAGGGGAACGTCGACATCCCGGCCCTCTCGCGGCTGCTAGCTTCACGTGCCGAAGACGTACCGCTGGTGATGGTGACGATCACGAACAACTCCGGTGGCGGCCAGCCGGTGTCGCTCGCCAACCTGCGCGCGGTCCGCGAGCTGTGCGACGAATACGACAAGCCGTTGTTCCTCGACGCCTGCCGGTTCGCCGAGAACGCCTGGTTCATCAAGACACGCGAGCCCGGCTACGTGAACGTCGCAGTCGCCGACATCGTGCGGGAAATGGCGGCGCTGGCCGACGGCATGACGATGTCGGCGAAGAAGGACCCGCTCGCGAACATCGGCGGCTGGCTCGCGATGAACGACGACGCGCTCGCCTCGGAGTGCCGCAACCTGGCGATCCTGACCGAGGGGTTCCCGACGTACGGCGGGCTCGCAGGTCGCGACCTCGACGCGATCGCGGTCGGGCTGCGCGAGTCCGTCGACGAGGACTACCTGCGCTACCGGATCGCCTCGACCGCCTACCTTGGCGAGGGACTGGAGCGCGCGGGTGTCCCGGTCGTCGTGCCGTTCGGCGGACACGCGATCTTCATCGACGCCCGCGAGCTGTTGCCACACCTGCCGGCGTTGCAGTACCCGGGGCACGCGCTGGCCTGCGCGCTGTACGTCGAGGGCGGCATCCGTTCCTGCGAGATCGGCACCGTGATGTTCGGCATGGGCGCCGACGGAGTCGAGCGACCGGCGCCGATGGACCTTGTCCGGTTGGCGATTCCGCGGCGTACGTACACGCACAACCACCTGGACTACGTCATCGAGGTGGTCACGTACGTCGCGCGGAACAGCGACCAGATCGCGGGGCTCGAGATCGTCGAGCAACCCGAGCGACTGCGGCACTTCAGTGCCCGCTTCGCCCCGTTGCGGAAGGTCGAGACGGCCGCGTAGGGTCCCGGCATGCGGGACATCACGTACTCGACAATTATCGAGCCCTTCCGGATCCACAGCGTCGAGCCGATGCGGATGACGAGCCGCTCCGAACGGGCGGAGCGGCTCGCCGAGGCCGGGCGGAACCTGTTCGGCCTGCACGTCGACGACGTGCTCATCGACCTGCTCACCGACTCCGGCACCGGCGCGATGTCGAACGAGCAGTGGGCCGCGATCCAGCGCGGCAACGAGGGGTACGCGGGGGCGCCGTCCTGGTACCGCTTCCGCGACTCGGTGCGGGAGCTGTTCCCGTTCGAACACCTGCTGCCGACCCACCAGGGTCGGGCGGCGGAGAAGATCCTGTTCGGCGTGGTCGGCGGGCCGGGCAAGGTCGTGCCGAACAACACCCACTTCGACACGACGCGGGCGAACGTGGAGTTCAGCGGCGCCGAGGCCGTCGATCTGGTGATCCCGGAGGGGCACGAGCCGCGGAATCGCCATCCGTTCAAGGGGAATCTCGACGTGGCGGCGCTCGACCAGCTGCTCGCCTCGCGAGCGCCTGACGTCCCGTTGGTGATGGTGACGATCACGAACAACTCCGGGGGCGGCCAGCCGGTCTCCCTCGCCAACCTGCGCGCCACACGCGAGGTGTGCGACAAGTACGGCAAGCCGTTGTTCCTCGATGCCTGCCGATTCGCGGAGAACGCGTGGTTCATCAAGACGCGCGAAGAGGGCTATGCCGACAAACCGGTCGCCGACATCGTCCGGGAGCTGGCGGCGCTGGCCGACGGGATGACGATGTCGGCGAAGAAGGACCCGCTGGGCAACATCGGCGGCTGGCTGGCGATGAACGACGACGCGCTGGCCGAGGAGTGCCGGACGATGGGGATCCTCACCGAGGGTTTCCCGACGTACGGCGGGCTCGCCGGCCGCGACCTCGACGCGATCGCGGTCGGGTTGCGCGAGGCTGTCGACGAGGACTACCTGCGCTACCGGATCCGGTCGACGTCGTACCTCGGCGAAGCGCTGGAGAAGGCCGGCGTCCCCGTCGTCGTGCCGTTCGGCGGCCACGCGATCTTCATCGACGCCCGCGAGCTACTGCCGCACCTGCCGCCGCTGCAGTACCCGGGGCACGCGCTGGCCTGCGCGCTCTACGTCGAGGGCGGCGTGCGGTCCTGCGAGATCGGCACCGTGATGTTCGGCATGGGCACGGACGGGGTCGAACGTCCCGCGCCGATGGACCTTGTGCGGTTGGCGATTCCGCGTCGTACGTACACGCAGAGCCACATCGACTACACGATCGAGGTCGTCACCCACGTGGCCAAGCACGCCGAGGAGATCGGCGGCCTGCGAATGGTGACGCAGCCCAAGCGACTGCGCCACTTCACCGCGACGTTCGAACCTGTCTAGCGCCTGGTACGAAAGAGCTGATGCGACGGAGTGGCATCTCGGCATGGCCGACCGGCCGGCTGCACCGAGGTACTCCTCGATGGCTCTCCCTCGGCTCCGACTCGTCCCGGGTGGCCGCAAATGATCATGTTTACATGATCATTTGCCGCTCTACGTGGAATACACCCCGCGTAAAGCACCCACTCGCCAGGCAAAGCGATCCGGTGCCCAACGGCTCGCCGCCAGCCGGCATCGACGAGTGACGCACCAGGTCCTAGGCGCACCGCAGCTCGAGGGCGCCGCCGAGGAACGCGGCCAGGCCTTCGGCCTCGGCGCCGACCTGGCGACGCTCGCAGGGTTGGTGAACCGCACGAGCTGGCCATCGCTCGGCGCGAAGCAGAGGTGCCCGGTGAACGACGCCAGCTCTGTGCGGGTGAGCTGGGCACCGTCGAGAGCCGTTCCGATCAGCCCTACAAGAGCGCGGAGCTCGGTTTCGTCCGCTAAGCCGAAGTGGTTGAGCACGTTCCGATCCAGTCGCGTGCTGGCACACCACAAGCCCAACTCCCGTGCCGACACGACCTGCAGCGTGGCGCGCGTCACCCACAGCGCCTCGCGTACGGGGTCGCGTTCCAGCCCGTCGATCCGAGCCCACGACCATGGACAGTCCCCTAGAGGACGGCCTTCAGCGAAGCGGCAGTCTTCTCGACGACCTCCCGAGCCGGAAGTCCCTTGAGCTCCTTGCTGAACGGCTCGACCTTCACCGGGCCGTCGTAGCCGATATCGCGCAACGCGCCGAGGAAACCGGCGACGTCGATCGTGCCGGTCGTGCCAGGCAGGCAGCGGTCGAGGTCCATCTGCTCGTCGCGCTCGCGATCGGCATGCGCGTCGTTCACGTCGACCGCCACGACCTCGTCGGCGCGCAGCGAGCGCAGGTCGTCGGGCGTCTCGGCGGAGGTGTACCAGTGGTACGTGTCGAGCACGATGCCGACGTTCTTGCTACCGGTGGCGGCGATCAGCTCGCGGGTCTCGCGCAGCGTGTGCACGAACGGGTAGAGCTCGGTCGACCAGAACGTCTTCGGCCCGACGTACTCCAGCCCGAACCGCAGGTTGCCGCCGCGCAGGATCTCGTCGACGAGCGCGATCCGCTCGGTGTAGCGGGCGAAGTTGCGCCGGTACGTGAGCTCGTTGTGCATCGGCCGGATCCACGTGCCCGTCCGGTCGACGCCCGCCGCCTGCAGGATCGCGACCTTGCCGGGCAGCTCGGCCAGCTGGCTGGCGAACCTCGCGGCGTCCGCGGTCAGGTCGACGGGAAGGCCGGCCGGGCCCCAGCGCAGGCCGCGCTCCCCCAGCCGCTTGCCGGCGGTGGCGAGCTGGTCCTGCGGCAGGCCAGCGAGGTACCCGAGGTCGGCCTCGACGGCGGCGAACCCGAACTCCGCCGCCAGCTCGACCGCTTCGTCGAACTCCACCTTCAGGCCGAGCGCCCCGCAGCTCAGGTTGCTCCACAGCTCGGACACGATGCTCCCTCTCGTCGCTTCTGTTGAACGACTGTCATTCTGCCGCTCGCGAGCCACGGACCTGGAACCGTGTCCACATCAGGCCGTCGCGACCGCCAGCACCTCGTGCCCGATGATCTTCGGCACCGTGACGGTCAGCGCTCCGTTCACGATCTCGGCCGGGAGGTCCTGCTCGCTGACCAGTGCACGGACGGTCGATCCCGCGGTCAGCTGCTCGTGGCGGATCCGTACATCGAACGGGCCGACCGGCACCAGCTCGTCGTGCGTACCCGGGATCGGGTCGTAGCTGCCGACGCTCACCAGGTTCAGGACGAGCCCCTCTGCCTGGGCATACAACCGACAGTCGAGCCGACCCTCGCCGTCCACCTCGAGCAGGGCGGGCGCGTCGACCGTCCACCGGACCAGCTCCCCCAGCAGCCGCAGGTGATCGGCTCGCGCGTCTCGCCCGGCCGTACGGTCGAGGTCCGCCGCCGAGTACGCGATCCGCGCGCCGCTGCTCGCGGTCCGGGTCGTCAGCACCGGGATCGAGGTCGGCTCGGGACGCAACCACGCCAGCTCCGGCGGGTACGCGGGGAACGGTTCGACGTACGTCGCGACGATCTCGGCGTCGCGTACGGCGACCCGCTCGAGCCGCCCACCCAACGGCAGGATGGCGGTGTCATCGAATCCCAAGGTCGTGCCCGGCTGGAACCGCAGATAGTCGTGCCGGCTGTAGTCGTCGATGCGGAACACCAACGGAGCGGCACTTCCCGTCGCCTCGCCGGCGAGCGAGACGCCCAGGACGTCGTCGAGCCCGAAGTCCTCGCGCGGCTGGCCGTCCTCGTCCTTCAAGCTCGTCGAGCCGGTCGCCACGACCGAGACCCCACGGTCGACGAGCGCGCCGATCGTGGCGCACTGCTCGTCGCTCAGCATGGCGAGGTCGGGCAGCACGATCGTCCGTACGTCGGCCGTCCGTAGATCGTCGACATGTACCGGCAGGTAAGGGATTCGTGCTCGCTGGAGGGCGGCCACGACGCCGCGATAGGGCGCGACCCCGAGGTTGTCGGCGTCCGCACGACCGTGGAAGCGCACGTTCTGCTCCGACCATACGACGCCGACCTGCGCCAACGGAGTCCGGTCGACGAGGTAGCGCTCGTTCTTCTCATGCCAGCGGAAGATCGGCTCGGCAGTCGCGTACTGCCGGCGGTCCTCGTGGAACGCGCTGATGTGATGCCACCAGGGCTGGATGCCGCCAGCGAACCCGGACGCGGCCCACGTGACCACCTCCGCGACGGGCATGCTGGTCGCGCGGAAGTAGCCGTGGCCGCCGCTGTACATCGCCATGCTCTCCGGCAGCAGCACGTCCCAGCCGACCAGACCGTGCAGCCGCGCGCCGACGTCGGCGTTGTGCGCGAACCCGTCACGGTCGTTGCGCCGCTGGTGGTCGACGAAGAAGATCCTTGCCTGCTTGGCGATCTCGCGTACATTGACGAAGCGACCAGCCATCGCGGCCTGGTCGCCGCTGATCATGCCGACCCACAGGCAGTGTGGTCCGCCGGCCTCGGTGGTGACGACATTGTTCTGCCGCCAGACCTCGGTACGGCGCTGCTCGTTCCAGCGCAGCCAGGCGCGGTATGTGGGGTCGTCGTAGTCGACGGCGCGCGGCAGGTCACCGAACGAGCTGGCGCAGTTCGCGCAGTAGCAGATCTGCGCCGCGCCGAGGCCGGTCCAGCTGTTGTCGGCGAACCCGTCGGGGTGGCTGCGTTCGACGATCTCGCGGAGGATCTCCAGCAGGTACTCGTCGTAGTACGGGCTGTTGACGCAGGCGACGTACCGTTCGCCGGCGCGGTAGGGATGTCCGTCGGCGTCGTGCGCGAACCAGTCGGGGTGCGCGCGGTAGAAGTCCTCGGTCGCGCGGTTGGAGTCCATCCGGGCGACGACCGTGAGCCCTTCCTCGCGCGCGTCGCGGACGACGTCGCCGTACAGGTCGCGATCGCCGAGCCCGGTGGCACGGTGGTGGAGTGGGTTCGCGCTCGGGTAGTAGGCGACGATCCCGCCAGCGTTGACGATCACGCCTTGGACGCGAGTCTTTCGCCAGTGCGCGCGCCAGAACGCGGAGTCGTAGCGCGTCGGGTCGACCTCGGTGAGGTTCGTCTGGCCCCAGCGCAGCGTGCGGCGGTACCAGGGCAGGACGTCAGCGCTCATGGACGGGCTCCCGGATCAGTCGGGCGGCGAGCGGTAGGGCGACTGCGGCGAGCTGCTGCTGCTCCGCGATCGTGAGTGGCGCGACGGGTGCGGCGGCGGTCGGTGCGGCAAGCAGGCCGAGCTCGTGCATCACCCACTTGAGCGCGGCGATCGAGCCGATCCACTCGGCGCGTCCTGGCAGCGCGAGGGACTGGACGAGCGACACGACGTCCGCCTGGTGCTGCCGGCTCAGCGCGAGATCGCCCGCCTTGGCCGCTTCAACCAGGTCGACGAACGTACGCGGCGCCAGGTTCGCCAACGTACACACGGCACCGTCGCCGCCCGCCACGATGCTCACGTCGATTAGCGACTCGACACCCATGAGGCAGCGGAACGGGAGGTCCTCCATCCGCAGCCGGTGCAGCAGGCCGCGGTACCAGGAGAAGTCGCCGGCTGTGTCCTTGAGCCCAACTGCCGCTCCCCTGCTTGCCAACCGCAGCACGGTCTCGTGCGTCAACGTGACCTTGACAAGCTGTGGGAGGTTGTACAACAGCAGCGGGCGATCGGTCGCCGCGGCGATGGCTTCGTAGTAGGAGGCGATCTCCGCCGGGGCGAACGACGCGTAGTAGGGCGCGACCGCGGCGACATGCGTCGCCCCCGCGACAGCAGCAGCTTCGGCCTGTGCACACGCGAGTTTGGTTGACGTGTCACCCACATGCGCGATGACGACACCGCGACCGTCCGCGGCGAGGGCCACCGCCTCGACCACGGCGGCGCGCTCCGGCGGGGACAGGTCGTGCAGCTCGCCGGTGGACCCGTTCACCCAGATCCCGGCCACGCCCGCGGCGAAGAACCGGTCACAAAGAGCGGCGAGCTCGTCGAGCGCCGGCTGGCCGTCGGTACGCATCGGGAGGACGATCGGCACGATCAGGCCCTGCAGCTGTGCGTTGCTCATCCTCAGTCCTTCACATATGTGATTGACTTGCGCATACGCGAACCGCTTGTCAGCGTAGGCGTGCCGGAGTGGACCGACAAGGGCTGGAAGCGGACACCGCCCAGCAGACACCGAGGGGAGGGCGCGATGGTTCAGGAGCTCACCGACGACGGCTACCGACCGGTGAAGTCCGCCGACCGCGTCCTCACGATCCTCGAGGTGCTGGCGGCGAGTCCGGCCCGGCGCGGCCTGTCCGACCTCGGGCGCGAGCTCGGGATCCCGGTGAGCAGCCTGCACGCGATCCTGCGCACGATGCAGCGGCGCGGCTGGCTGGAGGTCGACGAGACCGGGACGCGGTTCGGCATCGGCGTCGAGGCGCTGCGGGTCGGGTCGGCGTACGCGCGGGCGGACGACATCGTGTCGCGTGCCGAGCCCGTGCTCGACTGGCTGAGCGACGAGACCGGCGAGACCGTGCACTACGGCCGGCTCGAGGGCGCGCACGTCGTCTACCTGGCCAAACGTGAGTCGCGGCACTCGTTGCGGATCTACTCCGCGATCGGCAAGCGGATCCCTGCCCACGCTGCGGCTCTGGGTAAGGCGATCCTCGCCGGCTACACCGACGACGCCGTCCGCTCGGTGCTCGGCACCGAGCTGTCCGCGCTGACCGCGCGGACCAAGACGTCGGTCGGCGCGCTGCTCACCGACCTGGCCAAGGCGCGCAAGCTCGGGTACGCGACCGAGACCGAGGAGAGCGACGAGGGCCTCGGCTGCGTCGCGGTGCACGTACCCGACCGTTCACCGCCGCGGGACGCGATCTCGTTCGCCGTCCCGACCGCCCGGCTCAAGCCGGCCCGGGTGGCCGAACTCGCGATCATGTTGCGCCGCGGCCAGACGATGCTGTCCGAGCGACTCTCGCTGCCATGGCCAGTCACACCGCAGGGCTTCCTGCAGGACCTGGACTGAGCGCTCCGGTCGCTCTCGCTGTGCGGAGCGCGCCTCTCGGTGGGCGAAACCGGTCACGTATCCGAGGTTTGCTTGACCGCCCCTGGTGACGTACCTAGATTGAGAATCACTCACCTCCACGAAAGCCACTCACATATGTGAACGCTGCGGCGCGCTCACGGGGCGGATGGTGGTATGGCAGCTCAGGTTGCCAGTCGACGAACGGTCGTCGGTTGGCTCTTCATCGGGCCGGTGATCGCCGGCGTCGTCGCGTTCCAGTTCGTCCCCGTGGTCGTGTCTGTGTACGCGTCCCTCACCGACTGGAGCGGCCTGAGCGCTCCGCGGTTCGCCGGCATCGCCAACTACCTCGAGTTGTTCACCAAGGATCCGCTGTTCTACCTCACGTTGCGGAACACGGCGGTCTTCACGCTCGGCAGCGTGGTGCTGAGTGTTGGCTTCGGACTCGTCCTCGCCCTGCTGGGTAACGAGAAACTGCCCGGCATCGGCATCTTCAAGGCGGCGTTCTTCGCGCCGGTCGTGACGAACTCGGTGGCAGTCGGGTTCGTCTGGTTCTGGCTCTATCAGCCGGAGAACGGGCTGATCAACGGCTTCCTCGCGCAGGCCAACATCGAGGGCCCGACCTGGCTGACCAGCAACAGCTGGGCGATGATCGCGGTGATCATCGTCGCGGTGTGGCAGGGCGTCGGCTACCCGATGCTGATCCTGCTGGCCGGCCTGCAGTCGATCCCGGACTCGCTGCACGAGGCGGCGCGCATCGACGGCGCCTCGGCGTGGTCGCGGTTCTGGCGCGTGACGCTGCCGTTGCTCACACCCAGCCTGTTCTTCCTGACCATCATGCAATTCATCACGTCGTTCCAGATCTTCGGGATCATCTTCGTGATGACCCACGGCGGGCCGGCGAACGCGACGAACGTGTACATCTACCAGGTCTACCAAAGCGCGTTCTCGTTCGGACGACTCGGCTACGCGGCCGCCATGGGCTGGATCCTGTTCGTCATCGTCGGACTCGTGACGTTTCTCCAATGGCGGTTGGAGAAGCGCTGGGTCTTCTACGGCGAGTAGACGGCCATGTCGACGAGCACACTGGCCCGCGGCGCCAGGTCCCACGCGTCGAATCGCATCGACGTGCGTTCCCGGCGGTCGCGTCGGCTCCGTCGCGTGGGTCGTGCGGCCTTGCTGTACGTCGTTCTCGCAGTGCTGGCGATCGCGTTCGCCGTTCCGCTGATCTGGATGGTCAGCGCTTCGTTGAAGCCCGAGAACGAAGTGATGTCGCTGCCGCCGACGTTCATCCCCTCGACTCCGCTGTGGTCGAACTACGTCGAGGCGTTCCACACGGTGCTGCCGTTCTTCTGGAACAGCTCGAAGCTCGCGTTCCTCAACGTGGTCTTCCTGTTGCTGTTCGCGTCGCTCGCGGGCTACGGCTTCGCGCGGCTGCCGTTCCGCGGCAAGAACATCGCGTTCGCCTCCTTGCTCGCGACCGCGATGATCCCCGGCATCATCTACCTGATCCCGCAGTACATCCTCTACCGAGAGATCGGCTGGATCGACACCCACTATCCGTTGTGGATCCCGCGCGTTCTCACGCCGGTGTTCGGCACGTTCCTGCTGCGGCAGGCGTTCATGTCGATCCCGCGCGAGCTCGAGGAGGCCGCCAAGATCGACGGCGCGAACGCGTTCACGATCTACTGGCGGATCATGCTCCCGAACGTCAAGCCCGCCTTGGCAGCGGTCGGGGTGATGACGTTCATGGACTCCTGGAACGACCTGTTCGGCCCGTTGATCTTCGTCAACTCCCAAGAGCTGCAGACGTTGCCGCTCGCGCTGGCCTTGTTCCAAGGCGAGTACTTCACCCAGACCAACCTGATGATGGCCTCGGCCACCATCTCGGTCATCCCTCCCCTGGTGCTGTTCGTCGTGGCACAGAAGTACTTCGTCCAGGGTGTGACGATGACCGGCATCAGAGGCTAGGAGCTTCTTATGCTGAACCGACGAGACCTCCTCCGCGCCTCGGTGGCGGCGGCTGCCGGGCTTGGCCTCGCGTCCTGCTCCTCCGGTGGCAGCGGTGGGAAGACGGCGAGCAACGAACTGACGTTCCTCAACTGGGATCCGATCGAGCAGGGCTCGCCGTTGGCGACCGTTCTCGACGACTTCCAGAAGTCGGGCGACACCACGCTGAAGGTGCAGCCCGCGCCGGCTTCGGACTACGACACCAAGCTGCTCACGATCATGTCGTCGGGCTCGGTGCCGGACGTGATCCGGATCAACGACGACTTCGTGCTCGGCTACTCCCAACAGAACACGTTGCTCGATCTCAACCCGTACATCGAGAAGGACGGGCTGAAGCCGGAGTCGTTCTTCGACCACCCGTTCAACTTCCCGGTGCAGCAGGACGGCAAGCACACCGCGTGGGCGGCGGGAACCCAACCCAACATGGTGTTCTACAACGTCGACGCGTTCAAGGAGGCGGGCGTCCCGCTGCCGCCGACGACGTGGACGGACGAGGGCTGGAAGTGGGAGGACTTCCTCGCCGCGGCGCAGAAGCTGACGATTCCCGATGAGCGGTTCGGCGTTCTCACGTTCGACGACACCTCGTCGGAGACGGTCTTCACGGTGAACAACGGGACCGACGGGATCTACTCCAAGGACGGGAAGCGCTTCACGTTGGCCGATCCTGGCAGCGTCGAGGGCATCCAGTGGATCGCCGACCTGTCGCTGAAGCACAAGGTGCAGCCGCCGTGGTCGACGATCCAGGGCGGCGAGGGCAACCCGAACTTCGCGCTGAACCTGTTCACGACGGGCAAGCTCGCGATGATGACGCGGAACTTCGGGTCGGCGGCGTACATCCGGCAGAACGCCAAGTTCACCTGGGACATCGCGCCGGTGCCGGGGCGGCTGACGCACAAGACGATCAGCACGCTGACGGTGTGGGCGATCCCGGCCAAGGCGAAGAATCCCGATCGCGGGTGGGAGCTGCTCAAGTACTTCACGTCGGCGGAGGGCGCCGCCACGTTGGCGAAGGGCGACCTGATCCCGGCGAACCGTTCGGCCGCCGAGGTCTTCGAGAAGCCGTCGGGCGAGTCGCCGGCACATCAGGGGTTGGTGGTCGCGGCGACGGAGAACGGCGTGAACGAGAACTTCAGCCGGAACATTCAACAGGCGCGGGCGATCTACCGGCCGCAGCTGGATCTCATCTATACCGGGCAGAAGTCCGCGGCGGACGCGCTCGGCGAGGTGAAGGAACGTGTCGAGGCCGCTTTGGCGAGCGGTTCCTGAGAGGACTGAGGATGCAGATTACGCAGGTCGAGTCGATCGTCTTGCTGGGCAAGTACCAACTCGTACGTATCCACACCGACGAGGGTGTCACCGGTGTGGGCGAAGTGAGCCCGATGAACGTCGCGGTGACGGACGCGCTGGTGACGAAGGCGCTTTCTCCTTTGCTGGTGGGAGAGAACCCGGCGGACATCGAGCGGTTGTGGCATCGGATGTACCACGGACCTTACAAGTTGGGGCCGATGGGCGCGCAGCTCGAAGCGATCGCAGGTGTGGACATCGCGCTGTGGGACCTGGCCGGCAAGGTCGCGGGACTGCCGCTGTATGCGCTGCTGGGTGGGGTCTTCCGGGAGGCGCCGGAGGTGTACGCAAGCTCGATGCAGCGTGGGATGACACCGGTGGAGGAGGCGAAGCGGGCGGTTTCCTTTGCTGAGCAGGGGTATCGGGCGTACAAGATCCACTCGGCGACGCCGTGGATGTACGACTCTGGCTTCGACCAGACGTTGGACACCGTGCGCGAGATGCGTGCTGCTGTGGGGGATTCCTTCGACATCCTCGTCGATGTGAACAACGCGTACTTCCCGCACACGGCGGTGAAGATCGCGCGGCAGCTGGAGTCGTATGGGGTGTTCCACTTCGAGGAGCCGCTGGCGGCGCACGACTACGACGGGTATGCGGCTCTGGCGGCCGCGGTGGACATTCCGATCGCGGCTGGGGAGCAAGAGTACACGCGCTGGCAGTTCCGCGATCTCATCTTGCGGGGGCAGGTGGACATCCTGCAGCCGGACGTGATCAAGTGCGGCGGCATCACCGAGTTCCGCCGCATCGCCGCACTGGCATCGACGTTCAACAAGCCGATCACGGTGCACAACACCCAGCCCACGATCGGGACGCTCGCCCACCTGCACCTGTGGATCTCTACGCCGGGCTGCGTGTATCCGCAGGAGTACAACATCGAGCCGCACCCGCTGCGCGACGAGTACCCGATCTGGAAGGAGCCGGTGCTCGTCTCTGAGGGCCGCATGCGCGCGCTGGACGCCCCCGGCCTGGGCGTCGAACTGGACGAAGACGTGGTGCGCCGCCTCTCCGCCGCCGCCTAGACCCGGTGATCATGTACGTGATCATGAAGGCTGAGCCGCTCTATGCGCCAGTTTGGCTTCATGATCACGTACATGATCACGGCGCGGGGTCGGGGGGCGTGGGCTGGGTTGCGAACTATTAACGCGGCGTGCAACTATCCCCTGCATGACCGAGGAGCAGGTCGACACGGCGTTCGCCGCTCTCGCCGACCCCACCCGGCGGCGGGTCGTGCAGCTGCTGGGCGAGCGCCCGTACCGCGCTGGCCAGCTGGCCGAGGCGACCGGCACCACCGCGCCAGCGATGAGCAGGCACCTCCGGGTCCTGCTCAATGCCGGCCTGGTCACCGACGAGCGCGTCGAGGCGGACGCGCGCCACCGGGTGTTCCATCTCAACCCGCAGCCCGTCGAAGCCGTCCAGGCCTGGCTCGACCAAGTCCAGGCGCACTGGAACGAGCAGCTCGGCTCGTTCAAGCGCCACGTCGAACGCCGAGCCAAGAAGTGACCGAGAACTCCGCGACCGCCATCGTCGAGGTCGGTGTCGATCCGCAGACCGCGTTCGACGTCTTCACCGGCGAGATCGACCTGTGGTGGGTACGCGGTCCGATCAACTTCCACGACGCCTCGCGGCTCACCGAGCTCCGCATCGAACCCGGCGTCGGCGGCCGTGTGGTCGAGGTCTACGACGAGGCTGCCGGCGACGTGCTCGTCACGGCCGAGATCACGATCTGGGAGCCCGGCCGCCGGCTCGTTCTGCGCGGCACGATGCAGGAGACCGAGACCGACGTCCGGTTCGAGAAGACCGCGACCGGCACCCGCGTCCAGGTCACGCAGTTCCTGCTGCCCGGCGCTGATCCGCGCAAGGGCGGCTTCGGCTGGGTCGGGAAGGCCCAGGCGTACGGGGCGTGGACCCGTCGCCGCGACGAGGCGCCGCGGCGACCGCGCGAGGTCGGACGGCTCGCGATCGTCTTGTACTACGAGGATCCGAAGGCCACCGCGCGCTGGTTGATGGACGTGTTCCAGCTCGGTTCGTGGGACGTCGACCAGCCGCCGGCGGAGGACGACACGTTCGGCTGGACCGAGTTCCACATCGGCGACAGCAGCGTGGTGTTGCTGCCGATCAAGGGGCAACGTCCGGTTGACATGCCGATCGTCGCGATGCCGTGGGTGTACGTCGACGACCTCGAGGCGCACTACGCGCACGCCGTCTCGCGCGGGGCTCGGGTCGTGTCGAAGATCCGTTCGCACGGTTCGCGTACGTACGTCGCCGAGGACCGCGAGGGGTACCGGTGGACGTTCGCCCAGGCTAGGCCGACGATGCGTTAGCGCGCCGCAGCGTCTGGTGCGCCTGGATGACGTCGATGCTGATCAACACCGTCGTCAAGATGCCCATGACCAGAACGGCGACCGCCAGCGACATGGGCACGGCGGCGGCAGCGAGGACGAGCACTGCCGTGACGCAGAACCTCAACAGGACAGGGCGATCCGACGACATTCGCGTCTGCAGCAAACCGGTCACGACGAGGAACACCGCGACCGGAACGGCGACAGCGAACGCCGCCGCGGTGTCGGTCACCGGTACGGCGTGCTCGATGGTCTCCGCGGCGACCTCGATGCCAGCACCGAGGGCCGCACCGGCGGCGAAGATCGCGTAGTGCCCGTACCCCCAGATGAACGCCGAGCCATCCGACAGCCGCAGGCCACCGATGGCCGGGCGTTTGAAGTACGCCCACCACATGCTGAAGATCAGGAGCAGGCCGCCGCCCGCGAGGATCAGCAACGACGACGAGACGCCGTGGTCGGTGCCGGCCGTCTGGATGGCGATGGTGCTGGCGAGAACGACCTCACCCAGCACGATGATCGTGAACAGTCCATAGCGTTCGGCGATGTGCGCCGGGTGCCAGGACGTGGTTCTTCCGCCTGTTCGTTCGGCCCAGACGGGTACCAGCAGCTCGAGGACGACAAGAATGGCGAAACCAGCTATGCCGATGGATTCGGGCAACGCGAGCCGAACCAGCCAGCCCACTTGGACGATCCCGATGCCGATGGCGTACCGGAGCGCGGTCTGCCGGCCCTCCGGATGCTCGATCGCGGCGCGCACCCACTGGGCGATCATGGCGGTGCGCATGATCGCGTACCCGATGGTGACGAGCAAGTAGTTGTGGTGCTCGAAGGTGGCGGGCACGCCGGCCGCGAGGACGAGGACGCCGGCGATCTGCACGAGGGTGAGGATGCGGTAGGGGACGTCGTCGGTGTCGTACGCGGAGGCGAACCAGGTGAAGTTCATCCACGCCCAGAAGATGGCGAAGAACACCATGGCATAGGCGAGAACGCCTTCCGCGGCATGGTTCTCGGCCAGCGCGTGATGGAGACTGACCGCGGCCTGGGCGACCGCGACCACGAAGCAGAGGTCGAACAGCAGCTCCAGAGGAGTCGCCGCCCGATGCTCCTCGTCCCGATCCCGCGCCACCATCGGCATCCGCCACCGCCGCGCACCTTCGGCCATCTCCGCCACTCCGTCCGCCTACGCCGCGTCAGCCGGCATCGTAGTGCGTCAGAGCAGGACGTCGAGCACCTCCGCCGGACTCCCCAGCCTCCGGAAGCCGTCGACGGGTCGCCTGGTCGGCCAACGGTCGAGGAACCACCCGGCACAGTACGCGCGCATCCCGCAGGCCGCGGCCCCGCTGAGTTCGTCACTCCCGCCATCACCCACGAACACCGCGTCACGCGGTGCCACACCGAGCCGCCGGCAGGCGAGGGCGTAGATCGCGGGATCGGGCTTCGCGCACCCCACCTGGTAGGAGAACACCGCCTCGTCGACCAGTGGGGCGAGTGCACTCCGATGCCAGGCAGCGACCTCCTCCGTCGAGCAGTTGCTGATCAGACCGATGCCCAGTCCGTCCGCCTTCAGGCGACCGAGCGTGTCAAGGATGAGTTGCTCGACGTTCAACAGTGGCGCCGCCTTGGCTGCGAGGCGCTCCTGGTAGAGCGCCTCGATCACCTGGTCGTCTGCTTCCGGGGAAAGGTCGCGCAGGATCTCGCGGAAGTCGATCGGGCGGGTCATGCGCTCGTCTCGCCGGGCGCGCCAACCCCGCTCGAAGACGTCGGCATCGACTCCGAGCCGGTCTGCCGTCGTCGGTTTGGCCTGCCATGACGGGTCGAACTCAGTGACGAGGGTCTCGTAGAGGTCGAAGACGACGGCCTGGGGACGGGTCACTCTTGGTGGATGCAGATCAGGTTGCCACAGGTGTCGTCGAAGACGGCATCCGTGCCGCCGTAGGGCATGGTGGTGGGTTCGAGGGTGAAGGTCACGCCGGCTGCCAGGAGGCGGTCGTAGTCCGCCTTGCAGTCTTCCGATGCCAGCGCGGTCGCCGGTTGGCCGGCGGAGTACAGCGCCTGTTGGAACGTCCGAGCGGCATCGTTCAACGGCGCCAGCTGGAGCTCGGTCCCGTCCGGGTCGTCGGCCGAGACCACGGTCAGCCACCGCGCGGTCTCGCTGTACGGCGCGTCCGTCTTCACCTGGAAGCCCAGCTTCTCTGTATAGAACGCCCGGGCACGCTCCTGATCGTCCACGAAGATCCCGGCCAGCTTGACTCTCATGCCCCGATGCTAGGCCGCCGCCGTCCCCCGTTCATCTCCGATCTTGCGGCAGCGCTACAACGACACGTTGTCGATCTCGAACGTCTGCACCGTGTGGGCCGGGAACCAGGACCAGAACCGCTTTCCGTCCAGCACCGTGTCCGTCGGATGCGCGACGTAACGCTCCCCACCCGCGTCCGTCGTCGTCATCCACCGCCGCACGCCCCCGCCGACGGAGGAGAAGCGGGAGAGGTCGTAGTTGATCCACTGGCCGGTGTCGAAGTTCGCCGTCACCAGCACCAGCCGGCGTGCGGTGGCGTCGTAGGCGGCGACTGTGTTGCCGTCGCCCGGGTCGAGGATCCGCATGCCCGGGCGGATGTGCCGGGAGTACTGCGCGAACACGAAGTACTTCGGGTTGACCTGCCCCAACGTCCCCGCGTTCTCGTCGCAGAAGATCAGGCCCCACTCGAGCCCGTCGAGCGCCTGCCAGTACACCCACGCGGTCGGATGCAGCCAGCGCAGGTCGTACGTGAGGTTGCGCGCCAGCTTCATCCCGATGCCGTCGCCGTCGCCGTACTCCGACTGCCACAACG
Organism: Tenggerimyces flavus; assembly: GCF_016907715.1. Lineage (NCBI taxonomy): Bacteria > Bacillati > Actinomycetota > Actinomycetes > Propionibacteriales > Nocardioidaceae > Tenggerimyces > Tenggerimyces flavus. The sequence continues at coordinate 392,306 of NZ_JAFBCM010000001.1, forward strand.
GCTTGCCCGCGGCGGACACCTCGTTGAACAGCAGGTCCCGCCGGCCGCCCTCGTACTGATAGCCGTGAACGTTGACCCGACCGACCTTTGCCCTTGTGGCACTGGAGAAACTCGCCCAGGTCGACCGCGCCTGGTCGTACAGGCTCTCGTCCGACGCCGCCACGGCGACACCTGTCAACCCGCGGTTGTCCAGCTCCGAACGGAGGTGTCCGATCACCTGTGCCTGGATCGACGGGCTGACGTGACACCCCTCCTGCGTACCGTCCGCTCGCCACCAGTCGGCCGCCGGCTCGTTGAACGCGTCGACGCTGTCGAAGGCGATTCCCCAATGGTCGTGGGCATATTTCGCCACGGTCGCCATATACACAGCGTGCTGCTGGTAGTTCCACGACTGCAGGTTGTCGCCACCGTTGGCCGCGCCGGACGGGTTGTGGTTGATGCACATCCACCACAGCGGCGAGTTCGAGAACAGCTCGAGCAGGTTGGCGCCCCGGTCGCGCGCCTTCGCGAGCATCGCCCGCTGCGGCGCGTCGACGGTCCAGTTCCAGCTGGAGCTCGCTGGGTCGGCGCTGGACCAGTTGAGCCAGAAGCCCTGAATCTGCTTCCAGGACGGAATTCTAGGCGACGCGACCATCGACTCGCCGTTGATCGGGACCGTCGTGCAGCCACCAGCGTTGTAACGCGCGATGTTCATGCCGAGCCCGGGCAGTTGCTGGCCGTCGTACGGCACGGTGTCGCGGGTGAACAGGATGTCGGCGAGCAGGTCCTGCGTGCCATACACGTTGGCCCACCAGCATAGCGACGTGCCCCAGCCCTCCCAGGTGCCCCAGTTGGACTGCGGGTTCACGTTCATCGTGTAGTCGGCGTACGCGGGCCGGAGCTGCAACGCCGAGACCGCCGCGACGCCGGCGGCCGTCGCGAGAACTTGCCGTCTGGTCACCATGTGTCCACATTGTCCCGGCGCCGCGGGCGTCACACCAGGCCTACGGCACCAACCTGCCGGAGCCCTGGACGAGCGGGACGACCTCGCGGGCGAGGACGTCCGCCTGAGCGGCGACGTCGCCGACCGGGGACAGGCTGAAGGCGGTGAAGCCGAGCTTGGTGAACGCGTTGAGCTGGGCGGCGACCTCCTCCGGCGTGCCGCTGACCACGCCATCGCCGGGTGGCGTGGCCGGGTTGACGGCGACGGGGACGTGGTACGCACAGGTGAGCTCGTCGGAGTCGCGGCCGGCATCGGTCGCGGCCTTGAAGAGTCGGTCGCGGAGCACGGGGATCTGGTCGGGCGGCGCGGACCCGTACGACGGGATCCAGCCGTCGGCCAGCTTGCCCGTGATCGCGAGCGCGCGAGGTCCGTACGTACCGAGCCAGATCGGGATGCTCCGTTCAGGCTTGGGCTCGACGTCGGCCAACTCGGTGCGGTAGCGGTTGCCTTCGTAGGTGAACGCGCTCTCGCTCCAGAGGCCGTGCGCGATCCGGATCGCGTCCTCCATGCCGTCGACCTTCTCGCGCGGCGTCGGCACGCCGAGCCCGAACGCGCGGAACTCGTAGTCTGCCGAGCCGCCGCCGAGTCCCAGGATCAGCCGGCCGCCGGAGAGTCGGTCGAACGTCTCCGCCATCTTCGCGACCAGCGCGGGCGACCGGTACGGGACGCCGAGCACGCGTGGGCCGACGCGGATCCGGCTCGTCGCGGCGGCGATCCAGGACAGGACGGTCCAGCTCTCGTACGTCGGATCGGTCCCGCACGGGTGGTCGGACATCCCGACGAAGTCGAACCCGAGCTCCTCGGCCTGCTGCGCGAGGCCGATGGGATCGCTGTCTTGCTCAGCGCCTGGCGGGATGGCAAGGCCGAACGTGATCATGCCTTCTTCCTTACTGGGTTGGGAGAATCGATCGGAACGATCGCGAGTCTCGGCGCGAGGTGGTGGACGAGTGGACCGATCGTGAGCGCGAACAGCAGCGTGCCGATGCCGACCGTGCCCCCGAGCAGCCAGCCGATGATGAGGACGGCGATCTCGATAGCTGTGCGGACGACGCGGATCGAGTGGCCGCGCTTGGCGAGGCCGGTCATCAAGCCGTCGCGTGGGCCGGGCCCGAAGCCGGCGCCAACGTACAGCCCGGTGGCCGCGGCGAGGCCGACGATGCCCGCGACGAGGAGGGCGATGCGGAGCGGGAGGTTGGTCTGTTCGGGGAGGACCGCGAGGGTGAGGTCGACGAACGGGCCGATCAGCAGCACGTTGCAGAGCGTGCCGATGCCGGGGCGTTCGCGGAGGGGAATCCAGGCGAGGAGGACGAGGACGGCGGTGCCGTTCACGATCCACCCCATCGAGACGCCAGTGCGCTCGGCGAGGCCCTGGTGGAGGACGTCCCACGGGCCAAGGCCGAGGTTGGCGCGCACCATCAGGCCGATGGAGACGCCGAACAGGAGGAGACCGCCGCCGAGGGCGACGATCCGGGGCGCGAGACGCGATTTAGGTGACACGTCACCTATATTGTCTCGGGTTAGGTGACACGTCAACTAAAGTTGGTATCGTTCGGTCGCATGACAGAGCCGCGGTGGCTGGACGAGGCGGAAGACCGCGCGTGGCGTGGATTCCGCCGCATGATCGGCCTGCTCAACCTGCAGGTGTATCGGGACCTGGCGGACGGCTCGGGGCTGTCCGAGCCGGATTACGACGTGCTGTCGACCCTGTCGGAGACGCCCGGGCAGCTCTATCGGGTGAACCGGCTGGCGGAGCGGCTGCTCTGGTCGCGGAGCCGGGTGTCGCACCAGGTGACGCGGATGGAGCAGCGCGGGCTGGTGGAACGTTCGGGCAGCGAGAGCGACGGCCGCGGCTCGACCGTCACCCTCACCCGCGCCGGCCGCCGAGCCCTCGAAGCCGCGGCACCGGGACATGTGGAGTCGGTACGGACGAACCTGATCGACCTGCTGACCAAGCAAGAGCTGGCGACACTGGAACGGATCAGCCGCAAGGTCGTCACCCACCTCACCCCCGGCCAATGATCATGTTTACATGATCATTGGCCCCTTTACGCCGGGTAGACGCCAGGTAGAGGGGTCACTGGCCGTGTGAGGCACCACTGCCGCCCAGGTCGAGGGTCTCCTCGATATGGCGAGCCAGTACCGCTTCCACCTCTCCCAGGTCTCCGCCGCGGAGCGCGGCGAGGAGTTCGTCGTGGCCGTCGGCGATCTCCTCCAACGTCTCGTACCGCCCCGTGTCGCGGTGGAAGTACGCCCGGACCCGAGGAGCGATCGTGCGCCAGACCTGCAGCGCGTGCGGCTGCTCAGCCCGTTCCAACAACAGCTCGTGGAACGCCACGTCCGTCTCCACCACCACAGCCCGATCCCCCACACGAGCCGCCGCGCGCATCGACGACGCCAACGAGGCCAGCGTCGACAGGTCCGCGGGGGTCAGCCGGGCCAGCGCGTGCCGGACGGCGAAGCGCGCGAGGACCAGCCGGAGAGGCACCAGCAGGTGCTCGACTTCCTCGGCCGAGATCTCCGCCACCACCGTGCCGCGGTACGGGTACGACACGACCAGCCCCTCCTGCTCCAGCTGCCGCAGCGCCTCCCGCACCGGCCCGCGGCTGATCCCCATCCGCTCCGCGAGATCCCGCTCGACCAGCCGATCTCCCGGAGCCAGCGAGCCCACCTCGATCGCGTGCCGCAGCGCCCGGACGATCACGTGCCGCCGCGAGTCGGCCGTGATCCGGGGCAGGAAGTCGAGCGTCATGACCGGAATCGTACAAGGAATATGGTCAACCATTGACCATCGTGAAGCCACCCGCCTACCGTGAAAGCCATGACCGAGTACCGGTACGACCGCCTCACCTGGCCGGACGTCAAGGCCGCGGTCGCCGAGGAACGAGTCGTCCTCCTCCCCACCGGCGCCACCGAGCAACACGGTCCGCACCTGCCGCTCGACGTCGACGCGTTCCTCGCCCACACCGTCTGCCTCGAGGTCGGCAGGCGGGCGCCCGACAAGGTGCTCGTCCTGCCGCCGGTCCCGTACGGGCTCAACCAGCACCACATCGACTTCCCCGGCACGATCCACATCGAGCCCGAGACGTTCATCGCGTTCTGCACCGACATCACCAGGAGCGTCGCCCACCACGGCTTCAGCAAGATCCTGATCGTCAACGGACACGGGTCGAACACGCCGCTCGTCGACCTCGTCGCCCGCAAGACCACCTTGACGACGAGCGCGCTCTGCGCGGCGGTGAACTACTTCGCCCTTGCCCGCAAGGAGTTCGAGCAGTTCAAGGAGACCGAGGTGGTCGCACATGCCGACGAGTTCGAGACGTCGCTCTATCTCCACGTCGCACCCGAACGCGTCCGCATGGACCAGGCCGTCGCCGACGACGACGTGCGCGGCAAGTACGTCACGTCCGACAGTACGTACGACTTCCCCGTCCGCTTCTCCGACTACTGGTCCCGCTGGACGAGCACCGGCGTGCACGGCGATCCGACGAAAGCCACCGCGGAGAAGGGCAAACGCATCTTCGAGACCACGGTCGCGGCGCTGGTCGAGTTCGTCGACGAGTGGCGCGCCTGGCCGATCGCCGAGCGGAGAGACTTCCACCAGTGAGGATTCGCGAGATCCGCTGCGCCGGCCTGCGCGGCGCGACACCGGCCGGCGGCTGGGCCACCGAGCTCACGCCCGAGGACAACGTCCACACGCTCGTCGTCGTGCACACCACCGAGGACCTGTACGGCGTCGGAAGTGTGTTCACCAGCGAGGCGCTGGTCCGAGCGTCGCTGGATGTCCTTGCCCCGTTGGCGATCGGCGAGTCCGCGCTCGAGCCGGAGCGCGTGTCCGAGAAGCTGCATCAGCACACGTTCTGGCAGGGACGCGGCGGCGCGATCACGCACACGATCAGCGGCATCGACATCGCCCTGTGGGACCTCCTCGGCCAAGCCACGCGGCAACCCGTCGGCCGGCTGCTGGGTGGCAGGCATCGCGAGCGGGTCCGCCCGTACGCGTCGCTGCTCATGACCGATCCTCCGGCCGAGATGGTCGATCAGCTGATATCCCTACGGGAGCAGGGCTTTCGCGCGTTCAAGATTGGCTGGGGGCCGTTCGGCCGCCGCGACGCCAGGACCGACGAGTCCGTCGTACGGGCCGCCAGAGAAGCGATCGGCGACGACGCTCTGCTCGCGGTCGACGCCGGCGGCAGCGACGCGTTCTGGCGAGGCGATCTCGCCTGGGCCAGACGGACAGCCACCATGCTCGCCGGCTACGACGTCGCCTGGTTCGAGGAAGCACTCGAACCGGACGCCGCCGAGGACTTCGCGTCACTGCGGGCGACCTCGCCCGTGCCGATCTCCGGCGGCGAGGTGCTGACGAGAAGGCAGTCGTTCCTGCCCTTCCTGCAAGCGGGTTCGTTCGACATCGTGCAGCCGGACGTGACAAAGGTCGGCGGCCTCAGCGAGTCGCGCCGGATCGGCTGGGCCGCGCAGGACCACGGCGTGCGGCTGATCCCGCACGGCTGGAACACCGCGGTCGGGCTCGCCGCCGACCTACACCTCGCGGCCGCGCTCCCCGAGACGGACCTGGTCGAGTACATCGGCGGTTCCGCGTACGTCGACGACCTGGTCAGCGACCCGTGGCAGCTCGACAGCGAAGGCATGCTGGCGATTCCGGCCGAACCGGGGCTCGGGCTGCGCCTCGACCCCGACGCCGTCGCCCGCTACACCGGCAACGCGGACCTCGGATTGCCCTAGGGGTCGATCTCCGCGAGCGACGGCAGGTCGTCCTCGGACGGCAGCCGCGTCTTCTCGTCCGGGCGGTTGCGCAGCACGGTCTGGATGTACGACTGGGTCGCGCGCGTCAGCGGGATCTCGGTGCCGGCGGCCTCGGAGAGGTACCAGCGGTGCTCGAGCACCTCGTGGAACAGCTCGGCCGGCTCCAGCTTGCCGCGCAGCTCATGCGGAACGGCCTGGACGACCTTCTCGAAGACGCCGGTCAACCACTCGTGCGCGACGATCTCCTCGTCCTCGCCCTGCTGATCGGTCCCGGCGCGGTAGGCGTCGAGGTCGTTGAGGAGCCGGCGAGCCTGGTTCTCCTCAACCTCCAAGCCAGTAAGGCGAAGCAGCCGTCGCGCGTGGTGTCCGGCGTCGACCACCTTGGGCTGGATGCGGATGTGCCGGCCGTCGAAGTCGGTGCTGATGTCGAGCTCGGCGACGTCGAAGCCGAGGTCGTTCAGCCGCCGGATCCGCGAGTCCAGGCGATGCAGCTCGCCGGTGTCGAACTCCTCCGCCTCGGTGAGCTCGGCCCAGAGCCGTTCGTACCGTTCGACGACGGAGTCGGCTGGGGCGAGCAGGTCGACATCCTCCGGAACCAGCCCACCTGCTTGAAGATCGAGCAGCTCACCGAAGATGTTGGTGTGCGCGGTGTCGAGATCGTGGCTGCGCTGGCCGGGCGAGAGATCGTTGTGCAGCTCGCCGGTCTCGGCGTCGACGAGGTACGCGGCGAACGCGCCCGCATCGCGGCGGAAGAGCGTGTTGGACAGCGAGCAGTCGCCCCAGAAGAAGCCGGCGAGGTGGAGCCGGACGAGCAGGGCGGCGAGCGCGTCGATGAGCCGTTCGACGGTGTCGGCGCGGAGGCGTTGGGAGAAGACGGCGCGGTACGGCAGCGAGAAGGATAGGTGACGCGTCAACAACATCGGCTGCAGATCCTCGCCGTCCGGCGTCGTCCGGTCGAGGACGACGCCGACCGCCTCGACCGAGGGCACGTCGAGCCGGTTGAGGTCCCGCAGCAGGCGGTGCTCGCGGAGGACGTACCGCTCCTCCGCCTCCTTGAGCGCGTAGACGTGGCCGCCGAGCCGGATGAACCGGACGACGTGTCGCGAGATGCCCCGGGGCAGCGAGACCAGATGCTCGTCCGGCCAGTCCATGAGCGGCGTGCTCCACGGCAGGCGGATGATGCCGGGATCGGCGGGTACGGAAACGAAGCGCACGATTCATCATGGCAAACACCTGTCAACCCTGACGAACGTCCAGGTGCCAACTTGGTCGTTCGGCTCGGGTTCGGGGCGGCTGGCGTTCCTAGCGTCCCACCCCATGACGAAACGACTGCTTGGCGCCATCGCCGTCCTGGCCGGTGGCGGGACGGCCATCGCGCTGCTGGCCCAGGGACCGGCCAGGGAGGGCCTGAGCGTGGACCTGTATCGGGCGCTCCTCCTCGGAACGGCCTGGGACCACGCCGCGGACGCCCTGCTGGTCTTCCTCGGCCTGCTGCTGACCTGGACCGGGTGGTCCGTCCGGCGGAACGTGCCCGCGATCGTTCGCGTCGCGTGGGTCGGCGCGGGAACCGCGGTCGCGTACGGCCTCAGCGAGGGGCTCAAGCTCGTCGTCGACGAGGAACGGCCGTGTCGCGCCGTCCTCGAGCTCGCCGGCTGCCCACCCGTGGGCGACTGGTCGTTTCCGAGCAACCACGCCACGCTGGCAGCGGGGATCGCCGTCGGGTTGGCCATGCTCCGGCCTCGGCTCGCCGCCGTCGCGCTACCGCTGGGCCTGCTGGTGGCGCTCGCCCGCGTCGTCGCCGGCGTCCACTATCCGCACGACGTGGTCGCGGGCGCGGCCCTCGGCGCCGCCGTGGTCGCCGCGGGCTTGCTGCTCCTCGGGAAGCAGCCCGGCCTCGTACGCGACGACGGCCGCGGCGGCCCGGTTGCCGACGCCGAGCCGGGTCAGGACGGCGCTGACGTGCGCTTTCACCGTTCCCTCGACCACCCCGAGGCGGCGGGCGATTTGCCCGTTGGTCGAGCCGGCGGCGAGGAACGCGAGCACCCCGCGCTCCCGCGGCGTGAGCGCGGCGACGCGCCGGCGGGCGGTCGCGCCGCCCGCTCCCCCGGCGGTGAGGTGGTGGACGACGCGGGCGGCGACCGTCGGTGAGAGGTACGCGGCGCCGCCAGCCACCGCGCGGACACCGGCGATGAGCTCCTCCGGCTCGCCCGACTTGACCAGGAAGCCCGCGGCGCCGTCGCCCAACGCGCGCAGGATGTTGTCGTCCTCGCCGAACGTCGTCAGCATCACCACGCCCGTCGCCGGGACGGTCCGGCGGATCTCGGCGGCGGCGCGGAGGCCGTCGACGCGGGGCATGCGGATGTCGAGGACGGCGACGTCGGGGCGGTGCCGGTGGGCGAGGTCGACCGCCTGCCGGCCGTCGGCGGCCTCGGCGACCACCTCGAGGTCGGGCGCCGTCGCGAGAACGGAGTGCACGCCGCGGCGGACCATCGGCTCGTCGTCGGCGACAAGGACGCGGATCACGCGGCGCTCACCTGCTTGGAGACGAGTCGGCCTGCCGCGAAGCAGAGCTGGTAGGTGTCGCCGTAGCGGTCAGCGAACGGGTTGGCCGTGATCGCGTGACGCACGCAGCCGTCTGGGTGAGCGCTGGCCTGGCCGACTGTGAGGGCCTCGTACGCGGCGGCATCGAGCACGGTCGCGCTGAGCTGGTGGGCTTCCCAGGCTCGGGTGCCGACACCGATCAGCGCGGTGACGGCGAGGGGTACGGCGACGGCGGCGCACGCGAGCCGCCCGAGTCGCGGCCCGTTCGGCTCCGGCGGCGGGGTGGCGGGAACGCGCGCGGTGAGGTGGAAGCCGCCGCCGCCGGCTCCGTACGCGAGCTCGCCGCCCGCGGCTTCGACGCGTTCGGTCAACCCTGGAAGGCCGTTCGTCACCCTGACTTCGCTCCGGCGGACTCGTACGATGACCGGCGCGCCCGGCGCGTGCTTGACCGCGTTCGTCAGCGCCTCCTGCACGACCCGGCGCGCGACCGGGCCGTCCGCCCCGGGCTCGGCGTCGAGGCTGACGTCGAGCCCGGCCCTTCGCGCGCCGTCGACGAGGGCAGCCGTGTCGTCCGTACGCAGAACGCCGACCACCTCGCCGAGCCGTTCGACCGCGGCGGCGGCTCGGGCGCGGACCTCGTGCGCGGCCGACCGGTGCTCGTCGGGCACGGTGAGCTTCAACGTGCCAGCGGACAACGCGATCAGGTTGAGGTCGTGGCCGAGCTGGTCGTGCAGGTCCTGCGCGATGCGGGCCCGTTCCCGCCCCACGATCTCCCGCTGTCGTTGCCGAAACCGGCGGGCGAACCACCAGAACGCCGCCAGGCCCACCGCCAGTGCGATCGCATCCCCGTAGAACACTGTCCGCACGATACGAGGATGCGCCCGCGACCCGAATCCGCCGCAGGTCGCATCCCGTATCAACCTTCGGACTAGGCCACCTCGGCGAAGCAGAGCAGGTTGCCGTCGGGATCGGCGACGATGAAGTCGCTCGTGCCCCAAGGCTGCGGTCGCAGCGGTTGAACCAGCTCGACGCCGGCCGCCTGGTACTCGAGGAACAGCTCCTTCACCCCGGTCACCGGGATGTTGGCCGCGAGCAGGCTGTCGTGCACGAGCGTCTCGCGGTCGAAGACCGGTCGATCGGTGAAGCGGAGGTTGAGCGCGGCGCCGCCGCGGCGGACGAGGGCGTAGAACGGCGGGTCGCCGTACTTGTACGCGACCTCGAAGCCGAGGCGTTCGGCGAAGAACGCGCAGGACGCGGTGACGTTCCGCACGAACAGCTGCGGGTAGGCGGCGACGAGTGCTGGCGTCGCCTGGGAGGTGGTGGACTCGGACATGGCGTTCCCTTCGGCCACGAGCGCCGCCCAGCTGTCGAACCCGTGCTCGCGGGCGAGCAGCTCCTGCGCCTGGGCGAGCGTGAACGGGGCGGCGAGGATCTCCCCGTCGCTCACCGACGCGTACCGCGGCAGCGCGATCCGGAGGCGCTGCGCCACCGGGTGATAGCCCTGCCGGTGCCAGCGCAGCAGCTGCTTGGCCTGCTTCTTGAGGTTCTCGATCATGGGGCGCGCTCTCGTTCGGACATCGGACGGTGGGTGGGCATGGCCCCTCCGGCCCGAACTGGCCGTTGCGCCCCATCGGCGACACTCCGCAGTGTGCCAAGACGAAGGGCCCGGAGGCAAGCTGCCTCCGGGCCCTGTCGTTCGTGCCAGTGCTTACACCGGCTTACACCGTGAGGCGCTCACCAGTCGACGTGGAGAACAGGTGGATCCGCTCGGCGTCGGCGGCCAACTTGACCGAGACGCCCTTCTCCGGAGGACGACGCGCGTCGATCCGGGCGATGATCTCCTTCTGGTCCTCGGCGGTGCCGGAGCCGTCCAGCAGGCCGTAGAGGTACGCGTCCGCGCCGAGCTCCTCGACCACCGCGACCTCGACCTTCAGACCGTTGTCGCCGGAGCCGACGATCCGGAACGCCTCGGGACGGATCCCGACGGTCACGGTCGAGTCGCCGCCGATCTTGCCGCGGACCGAGGACTCGATCGGGATCGTGTAGCCGCCCACGTCGGCACCGGTGTCGGTGACCTTGCCCTCGAGCAGGTTCATCGCGGGGGAGCCGATGAAGCCGGCGACGAAGACGTTGTTGGGCTTGTCGTACAGGTTGAGCGGGGTGTCGGTCTGCTGCAGCAGGCCGTCCTTGAGCACCGCGACGCGGTCGCCCATCGTCATGGCCTCGGTCTGGTCGTGCGTGACGTAGACCGTGGTGATGCCGAGACGGCGCTGGAGCGCGGCGATCTGCGTACGGGTGGAGACACGCAGCTTCGCGTCCAGGTTGGACAGCGGCTCGTCCATGAGGAAGACCTTCGGCTCCCGGACGATCGCGCGGCCCATCGCGACCCGCTGGCGCTGACCACCGGAGAGCGCCTTCGGCTTGCGGTCGAGGAACTCTTCCAGGCCGAGCAGCTGGGCGGCCTCACGTACCTTCTTGAGGCGCTGGTCCTTGGCGACACCCTGCATCTTGAGCGCGAAGCCCATGTTCTCCGCGACGCTCATGTGCGGGTAGAGCGCGTAGTTCTGGAACACCATCGCGATGTCCCGGTCCTTCGGCGGCAGGTGCGTGACGTCGCGCTCGCCGATCCGTACCGCGCCGTCGTTGATCTCCTCCAGGCCCGCGAGCATGCGCAGGGACGTGGACTTGCCACATCCGGAGGGGCCTACCAGGACCATGAACTCGCCGTCGTTGATCTCGAGATCGAGCTTGTCGACGGCCGGCTTGTCGGAACCTGGATAGGTCCTCGACGCCTTGTCGAACGTGACTGTTGCCATGCTGTAGCCATCCCTTCACCGGCAGGAACGTGCCGGACGGTCCGAGCAAAGGGCTCTGTTTCCGCGTGACCCGTGTGGGTCCACAGTGTTAACGCATTGTGTCGTGAGATCGCTCCCATGTCACGGCTGGGGCCGAACCCGGTCGCTACGTTTTGACTCAGTCGTGACGTGTTTCTGACGTGCTTTGCCCGAACCTTGCTGACTTTGCGGCAGGATTGCGGTTGTGAAGCGGGCGCGTCTTGCCGACATCGCGGCTCAGGCCGGAGTCTCGGAGGCCACGGTCTCGCGGGTGCTGAACGGACGTTCCGGCGTCAGTGCGGCGACCGGCCAGGCGGTGCTGACGGCTTTGGACGTGCTCGGGTACGAGCGTCCGCTGAGGTTGCGCCAGCGCTCGGCGGGGCTCGTGGGGCTGGTCGTACCGGAGCTCGACAACCCGATCTTTCCGGCGTTCGCGCAGGTCATCGAGACCGCGTGCGCGCAGCACGGCTACACGCCGGTGCTGTGCACTCAGACGCCGGGCGGGGTGTCGGAGGACGAGTACGTCGAGATGCTGCTCGACCGGGGCGTGTCGGGGATCGTGTTCGTGTCAGGGCTGCACTCCGACGTTCACACCGATGTCGCGCGCTACCAGAAGCTGACGGGGCGGCGGCTGCCGATCGTTTTCGTGAACGGGTACGTGGAGGCCGTGTCGGCGCCGTTCGTGTCGAACGACGACACGGTGGCGATCGAGCTGGCGGTCGGACATCTGTCGTCGTTGGGGCATCGGCGGATCGGCTTCGCCTGTGGGCCGGATCGGTACACGCCGGTGCGGCGGAAGCTCGCGGCGTTCCGGTCCGCTGTGGGTGCTGGGGCCGACGACTTCGTGGAGATGTCGCTGTTCTCCGTGGAGGGTGGGCAGGCGGCGGCCGTTCGACTGCTGTCCAAGGGCGTGACGGGAATCGTGTGCGGGTCGGACCTGATGGCTCTCGGGGCTGTGTTGGCTGTGCGGCAGCGCGGGTTGTCGGTGCCTGGCGACGTGTCGGTGGTGGGGTACGACGACTCGCCTTTGATCGCGTTCACCGATCCCCCGTTGACGACGGTGCGGCAGCCGGTGCACGCGATGGGGATGGCGGCTGTGCGGGCGTTGATCGACGAGATCAACGGGCAGGGCGCGCCGCACGCCGAGTACGTCTTCCGGCCGGAGCTGATCGTGCGTGGCTCTACCGGGTCTGCTTCGCGCTGACCTTTCTCCCCGGTTCTGCCTCCGGGGTGGGTGTTGAGCGCCTACCGTTGCTTTGAGGCACTGCTTCGTCACTGTGAGGCATGGCCGCGGTTCCTGGGGAGGGGCAGGTATGGCGTTGCTGGAGCGGTTGCGGCGTTGGCGTACTCAGCAGTCCTCTCCGCCGAGCATGGCGAAGTTCTACTGGGGCGAGGAGTCGCTCGAGGTCGTCGGGGAGAGCAACTACCAGGATGCGTTGTGGTCGCTCTGTGGTGGTGTGCCCGGCGGTGAGCGGGTGCGGCACGCGGTGGTGGCGGTGCTCGTTCCGGAGCCGGAGAACCCGTACGACGAGAACGCGATCTCGGTCCGCATCGAGTCGCACCGCGTGGGCTACCTCGACCGTGCGACGGCCGCTTCGTACATTGGCGGGCTTCGGGCGCTGGTCAGCGCGACCCGGCACCACGTCGCGCTCGGCGGCGTCATCGTCGGCGGTGGCCTGCGTACCGACGGCCTCGGTCTGCTCGGCGTCTGGCTCGACCACAACCCTTCGGACTTCGGCGTGCGGCGGCGTGCGTTTGATCCTGCTGCTCTGCGGACGGGCTTCAGCGAGGCGTGGCTGACCGATGTGGACGACGACTCGTACGACCTGTCCTGGTACGACGCGCTGCCGGAGAACGATGTCGATGCGATCGCTCTGCTGCGCGATCTGCTCGCTTCCGATCCGGACCCGATCGATCGGCACTTCCAGTTCGCGGAGCTGGGGTCGCGGCTGTATCGGCGGCGAGAGCGGGACCCGAGCGCGCTGCACGCGTACGACGTGACGTGTGGGCAGCACGACGCGGAGATGGAGTCGATCTGCGCCGCGTTCCTGGAGAAGTGGGGCAAGGTGCCGCTGCTCGAGACGTACCGGCAGATGGCGATCCGGCAGCAGAAGCGGCGGGACTGGCCGGCCGTGGTCTGGTGGACGACCCGCGGCCTGGAGCTGTACGGAGCGGCGGCGGCCCGTTCGGACTCCGTCGAGGATTTGCTGAAGCGGCGCCACCAGGGGCTGGCGAAGCTCGATGCCGCAGCCGCCGCTCAGCGCCCAGCGACGCGGCCCCCGCTGGTCGCCGTACCGTCCGTCGACGGCTCCGCACCGCCGGCCGACCCCACCGGCGGCGTTTCGCGTCCCCTCGAGACCCTGACCTGCACCCAGTGCACGACCCCGTTCGACCGCCTGGTGGTCCGCGGCCGCAAACCATCCCTCTGCCCGTCCTGCCGGCTCGGCCGACCGTGACCGATATCCTGGACCCGCACCTCCCAGCCGGTGTGGCGCAATTGGCAGCGCAACCGCCTTGTAAGCGGTAGGTCGCGGGTTCGAATCCCGCCACCGGCTCCCCTCCGACCCGGCAGGCCTGGTCAACGGTAGAACGGGTCGCCGGGGCGGTGGTCTTCGTTGTCGTCCCAGCCGTCGTGGTCGCTGTCCGGGGTCCCGTACACGACCTGGCCGGTCTCCTCGGCGAGGTCGAGGATGAGCTGGGAGATCGGGTCGCGGTTGGTGACTGGACCGATGAGCATGTCGGCGGCCGCTTCTTCGCGGTCGTCCATGCTGTTGCCGTTGGCGTCGATCTTCATGGAGTCGACCACGCCGTCGTTGTTGGTGTCGACTGTCAGGGTCTCGAGTACGCCGTCGTTGTCCTGGTCGACGTTGATCTGGTCGATCTGGCCGTTCTCGTGGTAGTCGAACACGCGAATCTCGGCGTCGCCGGACAGGTCGGTGTCGTAGTCCATGATCTCGATTCGGCCGTCTTGATCGGCGTCGTACGCCAGCGCTTCGTTGAAGCCGTCGTTGTTGGTGTCAACGCGCAGGTGGTCGACGATGCCGTCGTTGTTGTAGTCGAATGTCTCGGTCACGATGGCTCCTCGGTGGAACGGCCGCACCTTGCGGCACCTGTGAGTTGGAGCTACCTGGACCCGACTTTGTTCCCCTAGGCAAGGCGAGTCACGAGCGTTCCTTCTCTGTCAGCGCGGCGAGGATAGCGGTCCGCGCACGGTTCAGACGGCTCTTCACGGTCTGGACCGGAACGCCCTGGTGCGCGGCGATCTCCTCGTAGGTCAGGTCGCCGTACTCGCGCAGGACGATTGCCTCTCGGAACTGCTCGCCGAGACCGGCCAGCGCGGTGGCGATGCGATCACGATCGGCCATTCTGTCGGTGAAGTCCTGCCTGTCCGGCTGGTCGAGCTCGTCGAGCAGATCAGTGGGGACGTCACGGCGGCGGCGCAGTACGGCCAATGCCGCGTTGGCGGCGATTCTGTAAGCCCACGTGCCGAAACGGGCATCGCTGCGGAACTTCCCCAGGTGCAGCCAGGCGGCAGTCAGTGCCTCCTGGAGCGCGTCCTCGGCATCGTATTCATTGCCGGTGATGCGGAGGCAGACCGACCACAGGCGAGTGCGATGCCGGCCGACGAGCTCGGCGTACGCGTGCTCGTCACCGGCCTGTGCCCGACCGATGAGCTCGGCCTCGACCAGTGTGGAAGTCATGGGGTTCCTGGCCTTTTCGTCCGGCCCACTGCCGGTTCCTGAAGTGAAGCACGCAGAGGAACACCGCGTCCTGAGGTTGGACAAGGACGACAACGCCCTGAGTCAGCTCGCCGCGACGCGCAGTTGCTCGCGAACCTCCATGAGCAGAAGGCCAAGCCGGTTGCGGCCGGATCCATCGCCGCCGTCGCCCCAGTAGCGGTCGTTCTTGGTGTGCTCGACGAGGAGCGCGTCGCCGGTAGACAGCAGCAGAGCACGAAGGTCGCCGTGCTGGGTGAACTTCGCGAGCAGCGCCTTCTTCATGACCGCGTCGCGCACTCCGTACCAGTCCCTACGCATCCCTCGGGTGTGGTCACGCCCCAGGCGCGCCGCCTCCATCGGGTTCGGTGCCCGACGGATCTCCTCGGCATAAGGCGTATCGGCGAACTTGCTTGCCTGGAAGAGGTGCTCGCTTGTCGGCCACTCGACGGCGTCGATCAGCAGCGGGTAGGGCGCGAAGTTCGACAGCTCGCCCCACGGGTCGGTCGGTCGATAGAAGTGGATGACGTCCAGAGTCATCCACCCGCGTCGGAACGGAGCCGGCGGGCGAGCAGTTGGTACGAACGCGCGAGAACGCGCCCAGCGTCGGCCTCTGCCGGGAAAACTGCGAGTGCGGCCGTACGAGTCGCTTCCGCTGATCGGCGCCGCGCCGCGAGCGCGAGCTCGTCGGGTCCGCCGGCCTCAATGCCCAACAGTGCAACGGGATCCGGGTCGTCGACGAAGCGGCTCAACTGCGCTACGAGAGGGGAGCCGGGCACCTCGCTGGTCAACGCGTGCAGGGCACGCAGCTCCTGCAACGGATGCAGGTCGGGATCGAACGTCGCGGTCTCCACCAGAGCGAGCGCCTTCTCGGCGTCGTCCGCGCGTCCGGCAGCAGTCGCGAGCACCCCGAGGGCACGGTTCGCCTTGAGCAGGTCGGCGCGCGGTACCAGCCGACTACGTACGACGTTCTCGAGGTCCGCGATGCCGGAGACCTCCTGGCACCAGGACTTCAACCGTGCGGCCCCGTTGGCAGCCTGGTCGCGTCCGGCGCCGACGCCGTACGGGCCGAAGAACCGGTAGAGATCCTGCAACGCGGGGTCCTGCCGGCGGAGCGACAGTGCCAGGACCTCCTCGCCGGCGAGATCGGCGACGCGACGGGCCAGTGACTCCGAGATCCGCCCAGTGCGTGCCGTCTCGGCGAGAAGACCCGACACCGGCAGGACGTCGGCCAGCTCGGCTCGGTGGGTGGTCGCGAGCCCCTGCGCCACCTCGCGGGCGACGTCGAAGGGGTCGCGCGGGTCGAACGGGCCGCTTCCGAAGCGGTCGGCCTGAGCCAGCAAGCCGACAGCGTTCAGGGCGGTCGCGGACTGCCGTCCCGCGGAGGCCCGGAAGTCGGCCAAGAAGTCGACGTCGCTGCGTCGTGCCGCATCGCCGATGAGGAAGAGCAGAGCATCGGCCGCACCGGCCGCACGTTGGGACGCCTTCCCCGCACCGAGGATCGCGCGCCGGGTCGCAGCATCGTTCGCAGCGGTCAGCGTGTCCAGGCCGGGAGTGTCGATGAGCGTGAGGTCGCGCAGCGGACCCGAGGCGAGGTGAACGACGAGCCGGGACACCTTCTCTGCCGGAACATCGAGCTCGTTGGGGAGGCCCTGGCCGGCGAGGCGGACGGGACGCATGCTGCCATCGACGAGCTCCAGGTCGGCGCGATCCGGCGCGCCGAAGCGGTACCAGGTGACCACGCGGGTGCATTCCCCCGCGCTGGTGGGCGCGATGCGGCGACCGACGAGTGCGTTGACGAGCGTCGACTTGCCCGAACTGACTCTGCCCACCACCGCGAGGCGCAAGGGTTCGGCCAAGGATGCCCGGGCATCCTCCGTGGCACTCGGGTCGTCGCCGGACAGCAGCGGGACAACGTCGTCGTACAGGCGGTGCAACCGTGCCAGCACGGCGGACCGAAGGGAAGGCGTCATGCCAGCCAGCCGGCGTCGTCGTCTCCCGGACCATCCACGTGCTGCTCGAGGTCAGGACCCTCTTCGGCGGCCCACTCCGGCTCATCGGCAACCAGGTCGCCGGGCTCCTCGTCGAGGGCCTCGGCTGGCAGCACCTCGGGGGTCGCGGCCTCCGAATCGGGTACGAGCGCGGCGAGCTCCCCCGCCTCACGCGGATCGTCCAGCGCACCCGCGAGGGCAGCCGCCCAGACGTCCTCGGGCGGTTCGACCGGGGGGCCTAGGAGTGGCCTCAGCTCGCCGTCCACACGACCACCTCCGCTGGGCGTACCACGGTCCCGTGGCTGCTCCAGCCGGTGCGAACCTGGTGCGCCACCTGCCCCAAGTGTCCCGGAGCGGCCGGCTCGGTGCCCACAGCGAGATGCTCGGCGGGGTCGAACGGCATACCCGGCGAGGCGTCGAGCGGAACGACGCCCGCGCGGCGAAGGACCTGCTCGACGTGGGCACGGACCGCAGGCGAGGAGGTCGCCAGGTCATACGCTCCGATCAGGCCCTCGGTGAGCAGGGTGGCGTCCGCGTCCGGCGCCGCCTGAGGTGCCGGCACCTCAGGATCCCGCAGTTGGGCGGGAGCCGCCCCGGACTCGTCGGGCCGGGAACGCCGGGTGCTCACCATGGCGAGGGCGGTGATGCCGGCAGCGGCTATCAGCGCGAGTACGGCCTGCCACCACGCGACGGTGAGCTCCCCGGTCCACATGGCCCGATCACTTCTTCCGAGCGCCGACGACCAGCCGGGCGCCGAGGAGGATCGGGAGGATCACCCACGGGTTGTCGAGTGCCCAGTCGACCGCCGACTCGAACGGGTTGGTTTCGCCGCTGGACTCGAACCCGGGCACGGCACCGTTCAACGTAGCCGCGGTCTCGACCACCGGCTCCATGTCCGCGGAGACGCCGGCCGCGGTGGCCGCGAACTCCTCCGGCGTCACGTCGCACACCACAGCGGCGTAGCCGGAGTCGGCCCAGGCACCGACGAGAACGTCGATCGGGTACTCCTTGCCGTCGCCCTCGGGGTCGCCCGGGTCACTGACGACCACGACCCCGCGCTCGACGTCGACTCCGGTGACCACGATGGCGTGGTCAGGCGCGTTGTCCTCGGTCGTCTCGCCCGTCCAGATCTCGCCGCTGTCCACGGCGAGCATCACGCTGCGACCTTCGTCCAGGTACTCCACGAGGGTCTCGACGCCGGTGCCGAACTCGATGGATGCGGGAACGCCGGCGTCCTCGAGCAGCGCGAGCGCGCCATCGACGCCGATGCCGGGCACGCCGTTCGGGCCGACCTCGAAGACCTTCAGCTCGTTCGCTCGCTCCACGAACTGCTGCTCGTCGCCATTGTGCTCCCCGGTGTACTCCGACACGATCTGCGCGATGCTCGCCGGTACGCAAAAACCGTTGGCCGCTTGCTCAAACCAGTGCTCGGAGTCGCCCACCGGGTCGCCGACAAGCTGGCCGTCGACGACGAAGGGGCTCTCGGGCACGGGATCGGTCGCCGTCTGTGCCGAGTCCCCGAACTGCAGGTCGAGGGCCTCGACTACTCCCGGGTCGATCTGCTGCATCTCCTCGCGGTTTAGGTCCAGCTCGGACTCGAAGACGCCGTCGGCGCCCTGGTCCACGCTCACGTGGTAACCGTCGGCGGTCCGGGTGACCATCAGCTCGAAGACGCCGTTGCCGTCGAGGTCGACACCCATGGTGTCGGCGAGCCGGTCGCCGTTCTCGTCGCTCACCGCGACGAGTGACCCGTCGGTGAGGCGCTCGAGAACCAGGTCGGGAACGCCGTTGCCGGAGTTGTCGAAGGTCTCGGTGACGCCACCGTCGGTCAGGGGCTCGCCGGCTATGGTCGCGGACTCCGGAGCCTGCGCCGCAGGGTCCAACTCTGTGTCGAAGCCGGTGGTCTCGGTCATGATCTGCTCCTCTGTCTGGTACTCGTTGGAGGCGCGGCGATGGCCGAATGTTCCGCGGGCGCGAGCCTTGCCAGTCGCTGCTCGAGCGCGCGACGTCTCGCCTGCACTGCCTCCATGCGGAGTTCGAGACGCTGTCCGGTCGACTCCCGCGTGGCCTCGTCCTCGCGCGCAGCCCGGTCCGCCTCGGCCAGGACTGCGCGTACGGCGGCAAGAGAACGCTTCAAGTGGTCCTCGAGCGCGATGTGCAGCTCCGGTCGCAGCTCGCGCAGCCACGAGTCGACCGCGGCGGTGAGATCCTGACGCGCGCCGGCGATCGAGTCGTACAGCGTGCCGGCGAGTTCCTGCTGACCCTGCCGGATGCTCCGGAAGCCGAGGTTGATCGCGACCATGGCGGCACCGCCCAGCAGCAGGCCGACAGGCCCCGCGACGCCGAGGAGCCCGACGAGGTGCGAGCCCATGAACGCCGTGCCCGCCACCGACGGGTCCAGCAGGGGATTCATGGTGACGGTCTCGCGTTGGCGGATCCGCATGCGGATGTCCGCCAGCCCTACGGAGATGTCGGCGCCGGGGATGTCGGCGTCGGCGTCGAACAACGCGCCGAACGCCGATCCGACCAGGTCGGTGACCCGCCCAGCGGTGTCGGCCCGGACCTCGTTGGCCAGGATGGCGAGCTCCGCGGCCAGGTCGGCGGCGAACTGGGCTTTGGCCGCGTTGCCCATGCCTCGCTTCTCCTGCTGGATGCGTCGCGACATCCGCGCGGTGAGCTCGTCGGCCCGCTCGTTGAGGTACTCCAGAGCCGACTGGCGGACGCGACCGAGGTCTCGTTCCAGGTCGAGCCTGCCGCGGCGCTGCTGCAGTTGGAGGGCTGCGAGCCGCTGCTGCTCGGACTCCAGTCCCGCGCGCACCTCACCACTGGAGAGCGCACGGATCTCCAACGAGACGCGCTCTTCGAGACGTTCGAGCCCGGAGTGTCCGGCGCGCAGCGCGTTGACGACTGCGACGTGTCGTTGGTCGCCCACGAGCCGGCGAAGGGTGTCGGCGAGCAAGGGAATACCGGACGCCTCGTTGAGTGCCTTCGCCACGTCGGCCGGCTGCGAACGGGCGTGCGCGGCGTACGCCGCGCTGACCGGATGCATCAGCACAGCGCCGAAGCGGGGGGCGTGCTTTCGCAGCAGGGCGCGGTTCTCGTCGCGTACCTGCTCCCAGCCACCGGGGTTGCGGTCGATCTTGGTCATCGCGATGACGACGTTCTCTGTGTGGTCGGTGACCTCGCGCAGGAACTCGAGCTCGGGTGCGGTCAGCGTCTGTCCACCGTCGATGACGAACAGCAGCGCGGTCGCGTCGGCCGCGGCCCGGCGGGCCTGCCGACCGTGGGCTGAGGAGAGCCCGCCGACGCCAGGGGTGTCGACGAGCGCGACGCCAGGCACCCAGAGGCTTGTCACCGCGAACCGGACGCCGAGCGGTGTGCTGTGCTCTCCTCCCGGGACAAGCATCGAGGTCGCCTGCTCGACCGGTACGCCGTCGCGGTGATCGGCGTAGAGGACCTCGGCACGACCTTCAGGCAGGGAAGGCGAGGGGGGAACGATGGCCACCACGCTCGCCGTCACGACCTCCGCACCGGTCGGGCTCACGTCGGCGCCGGTGAGCGCGTTGACGAGCGTGCTCTTGCCGCGCTTCACCTCGCCCACCACGACGACAGCCGGTGCTCCCGAGGTACCCCGTAGTCTCCGGTCGATCAACTGGACGTCGTCGCTCTGCCCGTACTGGTTGAGCATCCGCCGCGCCTGGAGCACGGGAACCGCGTCGGCTGCGGTCAGCCTCGGGCGACGCGGCACCTCGTCGCTCATCGACGGGCCTCGGCGCTCAGCAGGACCTCGACGAGAGTCGTCCTGCGTCGCTCGAACTCCGTCTCCACGGACGTCGCCGTCGCTGTGTAGCCACGGCCTTCGATCACGCAGTACCACTGGACCTGCCGCACGCGGACCCCGTCCGGCGGGGTCCAGGAGAACTCTCGGAGCATCCCGACGTGCTCGCCAAAGAGGAGCACCCCCTCGTACCGATGCTCTGTGTAGTGAGGGAACTCGGTACTCAGGAGCCGTCCCTGCGCGTCGGCGTAGCTCGACGTGGTGAAGGTCGGCGAGACTGCCTCGCTCGAGACGATCACGTTGGCCTGATTTTCCGGCGCGGACAACGTGATGGTCTCCTTGAACAACCACTCGGGAGGTGCGGAGGCGCCGAGCGTCGGGCGGTTCAACCGCATGAGATGTCCTCTCTGTTCCGGTCAACGACCGAGGCGGCGTCGCAGCAGTCCAGCCAGGTCGGGTTCTGAGCTCATGATCAGGTGCACCTCCGCCGCCGATGGCGGATCCGTGGCGCCAGGTCTCTGCGTGGTTTGGACGATCGCGCGGCGCGGGAACGAGGCGACCGGGTCCTTCCAGTAGACCCGGAACTTGGACCTGACAGCGGTCACGACGTCCGGAGTGAGCACCAGCAATCTCTTGGAGGCAACGAGGACAAGAGCGAACTGAGCGATCGGGCCGACTGACAGGAAGATCTCTCCGAAGAGATCCGCAGAAGTGCCGCCGACCTTTCCGTTCACGACTCGCACCAGCACGGTGCCGTGTGAGGCCAAGTAGGTTCTTGCCTCGCTGAGCTTGCGCCGGAATCGCCTGTCGTCCTCGAAGGCGTCCAGCTGTTCGAGCCAGGACAGCACCGCCTCCTGCTGCGGCGTCGAGTGGAAGGGCCGCGGGAATCCCACTGGGGGGTCGTTCGCTTCAACGGACGCCGGCTGTGCAGGTGCTTCGCGTTCCCTCGATGCGATCCAGACCGAGCCCTCGTCCACGTCAGTGTTCAGCCAGTCCGGCCATTCCTCGGAGTTGCCGGCGGTCCACGTCGGGTCGGCAAGTGCGGTACGACGGCCGTCCTGGGCGAGCTTGTCCCAAGCCACCGTGACGTTAGCCGCCCAGAAGAGCCCACCGGTCTCCCACTCGACGAAAGACTTTCGCCAGGTGGCGACGTTCAAGGCTTGACTCCAGGCGAGCGAGTCGGCGAAGAAGATTCGGACGGGCAGCAGGGCGGTGTCCTCGGCCTCGGGTACGACGAACAACTCACCGTTCGCGCCGCTGCCTAGCTCGGCGAGTCTCGCCGGGCGTTCGACGATCTCCTCGAGGAGCCCGGGTACGCCGAGCACGGCCGTGAGCACGGCGCGATCATCGAGCAGGTGAGGGCCGTTGGGCAGGCTCTCGACCGCCGCGAGCAAGGAAGGCTGTGCGGTCAGGAGCCGGGCGGCGCCAGCGGAGATGCCGGGAGGCAACGCCCTGACCAGTCCGGCCGTCGCGGCTTCGTGGGCGCCCAGTGCGACGACGAGTTTCGGATCGCCGAGCGTCGCGGGACGTCCCCCTAGGAGCTCGGCCAACGAGGCATGAACGGCGCGCAGGTGTGAGGACCCGCCCGTGAGGTACAGAGCCTCCAAATCGTTCGCAGCGACTCCGGCGTCGCGCAGGACACGTTCGGTCAGGTGATGCGCCTTGCTCACCTCGTCCTCGATCAGCCGGTCGAACTCCTCGGCAGTGATCGAGAGTGAGCAGGAGTGTGGTCCGACCGCGATGGGGATCGCCGCGTCCGACCACTCGCTGAGGGCCTCTTTGGCCAGCCGTACCTCGTCCTGCACCGTGCGCAGGGCAGCGAGATCCGCGTCCAGGGCCTCGGCGACCTCGCTGTTGCCCAGTCGTTCCAAAGTCTCGCGGACCCAACGCAGCAGGATCAGATCGATGGCCGCACCACCGACATCACCGCGTCCACCGTGCGCGAGTACGGCCCAGGGCTGGTCGTTCGACTCGGCACGGCGAAGTACGGCGACGTCGCACGTTCCGCCGCCGTAGTCGAGCACGCCGATCGTCGCCCCGTCGGCCAGGTTGGTCTCGGTTGCCAGCCAACTGGCGGCGGCTATCGGTTCGGAGACCAGGCGAACGTCGTCGACCGCGACTCCGGTGGCCGCCCAGGCTGCCAGCAACGCTTCGCGTCGAGGCGTCGCCCAGTCCTGCGGATGCGTGAGCACGACCCGTTGCGGCACGTCGCTGCCGGCATAGCGGGCGGCCGTCCGTACGACATGGCCGAGCACTCTCGCGACCAGCGTGGTCACCGGGATCTCGTTGTCCCCGAGCATCATCGCGTCTTGCCCGACCGCCAACTTGGGGGACTCGACGAAGCACTCCGGTCGCAGCCGGCGCGACCGGATGGCCTCGACGCCGACCAGCAGGCCGGTGGGACCCGCCAGAACGGCGGACGGGATCGTGTCCGCGGCGCTCGACAGCCGAACCGGGCGCGGCGGCTGCCCATCCAGGGCGTAAGCCGCGGCCGTGTTCGTGGTGCCGAAGTCGATCGACAGTGTCCAGCCCATCAACGCCCCCCGGCTGTCGGGGCCGCGGCCGGGTTTACAGCCGCGGCTGCGGCGAACCGACCGACGACGTCGATCATCGTGCACACCTGCTGACCGGTGAGCACGAACTCACCCGGCGCCGCGACGTCCCCCTGGCCATCGTCAAGCGACTCGATGATCCGAAGGTCCACAACCAGTACTCGGATCGCCGCTGGCAAATCGAGCAGCGCCGTCGCATCCCATGGGCTTTGCGCATAAAGGGCGGAGGCGATCTGGAGCACCAGCCCGCGTCGGCCGTCGAACCACGCCGGTTGCGACCGCAAGGTCACTACCGGGAACTCCTCCACCGTGATCCCCCAACGATGCGCCGCCTGGGTGACCACCTCGGCCAGCTCGCCGGCGACACGGCGCAACTCGCCCGCGACAGCCTGGTCCGAATGCACGAACAACCGGCCATCCCTGAGCGGCACCAAGTCGATCTCGGCACACTCATCGGCAAGCTGCTCGATCAGGTCGCTGGGTCTGATCGGCGTCATCGCGCGGCTCCTCGAAGTCGTCTCACCCCTTCGAGTCGGTCCACACCGCGGATGTTCCCGGCCGATCGTCCGCAGCGCGGTGACGTTCCGGCGCTGCTTCAGGAGTCAGTTCGACGCGTCAGTCGGTCCGTGTGCTTGCTGGTCCACCATGGGAGCCGTGAACTCCGTGATCCTCGAGGCAACAGCGGCGCGGGGCGGTTCCGCGCTCGTGCTTCGCCCGTGGGGGCCGGATGACCTTGCGGCGCTGGTCGGGCTGCCCCGGGACCCTGCTCTGGTTCGCTGGACCAGTTCCTGGCCGGACAGTCCCGCCGCCTGGATGCGATGGCTCGACGTGCAGCAGCAGGCTTGGGCGGCTGGACACCGGTTCGCCTTCGCCGTGCTCGAGAGCTCCCTACAGGTGGTGGGCAACGTCGTCGTCAAGGACCTCGCGGCCGACACCCCGGCCGCCGCGGTCGGATACTGGACGCTCCCCCACGCACGAGGACGCGGTATCGCCTCCCGCGCTCTGGAGACACTCACCAGCTGGGCGTTCGACACGTTCAGGTTGGAACGGCTGGAACTCCTGCACCAGGTCGACAACGTCGCCTCCTGCCGGGTCGCCGAGAAGACCGGCTACACGTTCGACAAGACCCTCCCTGCCATGCCACCCGCCTACCCCCTCGACGGCCATCTGCACGTTCGCTGCGAATAGCGCGGATCGCCCGACGGGTTAGGCAACTTCGGCGCAGACTGCTGGTGTGGCTGCGCGGCAGACGGAGTTCGCCGGGCGCGAGGCGGAACGCAGGGTTCTCGCGGCGGTGATCAATGCCGCTGAGGCGGGGCGGCCGGGCGGGGTGTTTGTGCGCGGCGAGGCCGGTGTCGGCAAGACCTGCCTGGTACGGGTGGTTTGCGACAAAGCGACGTCGAACGGCGCGGAGATTCTGTGGGCGCGGTGCATGCGGTTCGGCGCGGCGGACGCCCCTTACGTCGCATTGATCGGCGGCCTCGAGGGTTGGCTGGAAGCGGCCGAGCCTTCCGAACGCGCGGACGTCCTCGCCGCTGTTCCGGCCACCTCCGAGCTCCTGCCATCGTTGGGCGGGCACCCCGAGCGGAGCATGGTTCGGCTGATGCCGGTGGTCGATGGGTTGATCCAGGCGATCGCCTCACTCCGGCCTGTGGTGCTCGTTGTCGATGACGTGCAGTGGGCGGACTCGGCCACGCGCGATGCTCTCACCTACCTGGTCGCGGGGTTCCGCAGTCAGCGCCTCGCGATCTTGGCGACCTACCGCGACGAGGAACTCGCGCCCGGAGATCCGCTGCACGTCTGGCTGGCCGACCTCGTGCGTCTACCCTCTGTCTCCACGCTCCGGCTGGATCGGATGAGTCCGAACGAGACCGAGGGGCAGGTGACGCTTCTGCTCGGCGGTCGATCTGAGCCGCACCTGCTTGCCGAGGTCACGCGGCTCGCCGACGGCAACCCGTATCTCAGCGAGCTGCTCGTCCATGGCCTGACGGCGGCCGACGAAGAGCTTCCCACCGATCTGCCGGACGAGTTGACCGACGCGCTACTGGCCGCGTGGCATCGGTTGTCGGTGCCGTCACGGGAGGTGATGCGGCTGCTGGCGATCGGCGGGCGTCCCGCGACAGCAGACGTCCTGGTCGAGGTCGCCGCGACACGAGGCATCGCGTTCGACGTCGTGACCGCGGCGTTGGTCGAGTCGACACAGAACGGGATCTGCGTGGCTTCCGACGCCGAGACGTGCTGGTTCCGGCATCCGCTGCTGGCGGAGGTGCTGGAGGCATCCTTCGTGCCCGGCGAGGCAGTCCCGGTCCACGCGGCTTGGGCCGCGACTTTGGAGCACCGGATGGGCACGGGGGTTGAGGAATTGCGTCGCGTCGGCGATCTTGCGCGCCACTACGAGGGCGCCCACGACCCGGCCGCGAGTCTGGAGGTGTCGCTGCGAGCCGTCGACCTGGCCAAGGGACTCAAGGCGCTGTCTGAGGAGGCCGTCCACCTCCGTCGCGCCCTCCGCCTGTGGCCGGCCGAGGAGACTGACGGCGAGCTGGACCTGCTCGACCGGCTCGCCACCGTGAATTGGCTGGCCGATGATGGCGACGAGGCCCTGGCGGCGATGACCCGATCGCTCGAGCTGGTCGACGAACACAGGGATCCGCTACGCGCGAGTTGGATCCTGAGATGTGTGGCGGAATCTGAGTACACCACCGGACGTCGTGCCGAAGGCGAAGACGTCGAGGCAGTCCGGCGTGCCCTCGAGCTCGCCACGCCATACCCTGACAGCCCCCAATATGCGCAAGCCCTCGCCGACCTCAGCGGGACCTACTTCTGGGTCGATGAGATGGAAGCCGCGCGACAGTACGCCGATGAAGCCATCGAAGCCGCCCATCGGGCCGGGTCACATCGGGCCTTGATGCGCGGGTACACCGTTGCGGCCTACGCGTACCAGTTCGAAGATCGTGCCGGCCACGACTCCGTCGAAGCTATGCGTCATGCCCGGCTCTTTGGCGATCCGAGAGGTGTGTGGGGCGCTGGGTGGGCCCGAAAGGTATGGCTCAACTGGCACGGTCGACTCTCGGAGGCGATTCCCGACGACGTGGCGGCGCTGAGCGAAGCGCTCGACGCAGGTGCGACGAACGTCGCCGCCCTCTACTTTGGCGATCTCGCCCGGATACGGCTCGTCATCGGCCAGCATGCCGAAGCCGAGCAGGAGATCCGGCAGGGACTGGCCCTGGCGCGAGTTCCGTATTCCGCGGCAAACGTCCGTCTGGCCGCGGCTCTGCTCGCGACCCGGCAGGGCGACCTCGCCGCGGCTCGGCTGCATCGGCGCAGGGCGTACGAGCTGATCCCGGACCTCGAGACCCGCCCGTCGCAGATGGCACCGCCCACGCTGGCAGAGATCCTGATCGCCGAAGGTCGCCCGGCCGATGCGCTTGACCTGCTCGCGCGGACGATGGAGGTCCAGATCGTTGACCCGCGCATTGCCGACGAAATGCTGGTACTCAGCGCACGTTCGGCTGCCGACCTGGCCGAGCATGCGCGGGACCTACGCGACCTTCACCGTGTGTCGCATGCTCGGCAGCTCCTGGACAGCGTCGACGAACTGCGACGGAAGCTGCTGCCTCCTCCGTTCGCTACCCTCACGGCCGAGAATCTGATCCAACCAGCGTTCAAAACGCTGTACGTCGCCGAGACAGCAAGGTGCTGGGCACAACCGAACACGTCGGAGCTGTGGGAGGAAGCCACTCACCGCTGCGCCTCCGCCGGACTGCGATGGGACGAGGCGATCGCCCGCTACCGCTGGGCACAGGCCTTGCTCCACGAACGAGCCGGGAAGGCCGCCGTTGCCGTGCCCCTCCGAACGGCCTACAAACTCACAGACGAACTGGGCGCCGGCCCACACAGGCACCTGGTCGAGGAACTCGCCGCGCTCGCCCGGATCTCCCTCTCCGAGCCTGACGTCGCAGCGATCGATCTCCCGGCAGCATTCCGTTCCCTTACTCACCGCGAACGGGAGGTTCTTTCCCACCTGGTCGTCAATCGGACCTATGCCGAGATCGCCCGTGCGCTGTTCATCAGCGAGAAGACCGTCAGCGTGCACGTCTCGAACCTGCTCCGCAAGACCGGAGCCACGTCCAGCCGCGAACTCGCCGCCGTCGCACAGCGGATCAAGATCCCTATCGAGCCCGCGTAACACCCTCAGATCTGAGGGGCAGATCCCGATTCGTCGCCTTCCCCTTAGCTCGCACCCTCCTGGTGTAGGCCCACTCACATCAGGAGAAGGTCATGAATCGTGTTACCAGCATCAACATCGCGAGCGGCCTCGCTGTCTTCGGCGTGACCACCATCGCCCTCGCCGCGCCAGCGGCCGCGAGGCCGTACGATCCGGAGTCGCGATTCACCCATTCCACCAAGTGCATCGGCGACGAGCCCCTCAACGCCCATCTACAGGAGTATCTGCCGCTCTGCCCGCCCGACGACCTCGCTGCCGAGACACCGCCCGGATGGGATCCGGTCCACGTTGCCGCAGGTGCCGGTGGCGGAATCGTCATCACCTGCCTCGCCTTCACCGGGGCGCTGACCATCCGCCGCAACAGACGGCACCAGCTGCTCGTACCGAGCGCGTCGGACTCCAATGGCATGGACGTCCTGGAGCGGTAGGAGCTGAGCCCTAGCGGCGGTAGTTCTCCGCCAGGGAGTCGACTTGTTGCCAGTCGGAGTGCGACGCGTCGGGGAAGTCGACGGAGCGGGCTACCGAATCCCAGGCGGCGTCTTCGGTGGCGCGGCGGGTGGCCACGACGGCGGCTATGTCGGCTGCGTCGGTGCCGATCAGCAACCGCAGGGGTGGGTTGTCTGCTGTGGTCAGGTGCACGATCGCGCGGGCGGCGAGCTGAGGGTCGATTGGCTCTCGGCCGTTGACTCGGCGGAGGTGGGCGGCGAGTTGGCCGACTGTCGCCTCGTACTCCGCCGGCAGCGGGTCGATCCGCATCGAGGAGCCGGCCCAGTCCGTACGCATCGCGCCCGGCTCGACGATGGTCAGCTTCACGCCGAACGGCGCCACCTCGGCGGCCAGGGCTTCGGAGAAGCCCTCCACGGCCCACTTCGCTGCCTGGTAAGCCGAAACTCCCGGCGCACCGGCGCGGCCGCCGATGGAGGAGATCTGCAGGACGTGGCCCGAGCGCTGGGCTCGCATGGTCGGCAGCACGGCGCGGGTTACCGACACTGTGCCGAAGAAGTTCGCCTCGAGCTGCGCCCGGAAGTCGGCCGGGTCCATGGTCTCGACCGGCGCGATGTTGGCGTAGCCCGCGTTATTGACCACCACGTCCACGCGCCCGTGCCACGACAGCGTTGTGGCGATCGCCGCCGAGACTGCCGCCGGGTCGGTGACGTCCAATGCCAACGTGCGCAGGGAGTTCGGGTACAGAACGGCGAGCGAGTCCAGCTGCGCCGGCGTGCGGGCCGTCGCCACGACGTCGTGGCCGGCCTCGAGAGCTGCGGCTGTGAGGGCGCGGCCGAGGCCGCGGGATGCTCCAGTGACAAACCAGATAGACATGCCAACCAAGTTAACGCAACAGAGTTGCGCAACACAAGGCAACGGCGTTGCGTAAAGTGTGACCATGCAGACACCGGCCTTCCAGCGCGCGCGGAGCGTCGAGCACAAGCAACAACGCCGCGACGAGATGCTTGCTGCCGCGCGCGACCTCGCGGCGGCGCACGGTGTACGCGCGGTCACGATGACCGACATCGCGAACGAGGTCGGCGTCCACAAGTCCGGCGTCCTCCGCTACTTCGAGACCCGCGAGGCCGTCTTCCTCGAGCTCCTCACCGAGGGCTGGACGGAGTGGATGGACGCCTGCGTCCCCGCGATTTACCAGGCCAACGGCAACCCGGCCAAGGTGGCAAAGGCGATCGCGGGCACGCTCGCCAAGCGCCCGCTGTTCTGCGACCTCCTCGCCCACGCCCCGATGAACCTCGAGCGTGGCGTCTCCGTCGAGGCCGTACGCGAGTTCAAGGCGTCCGCGTTCCGCCAGATCGACCGGTTCGAACGCGCCGTCACCACGGCACTTCCGAAACTCACCAAGGCCGACGCAAGAGCACTGATCTCGGCGGCGAACGCGTTCGCCTCAACCCTGTGGCAGATCAGCCACCCCACGGCCGCCGTGGCCGAGCTCTACCGCACCGATCCGCACCTGGCCCACGCCGTCGTCGACTTCGCACCGAGCCTGCGCCGCCAGACCGAGACCACGATCCTCGGCCTGCTCACCCGCCGGCAGAACGGTTGACTCCCTGCCCGTTGGCTGCGATCCTCTTCCAGTGCGGGCAGGGTAAACCGACGGCGCCGATGATGCGCTGGGTCGCCGAGGATTTCGGCGACGTGCTATCTGTGCAAGCTCTCCATGACGATGCCGCTCCATGGCTCGTCCGGACGAGCAAAGGGAACGCCGTCCTCCGATCCGTGACCGACCGCATCGGCGTGTCGATGGTCGCCACCGGCGCCGCCGCACTGCTGGCGGCGGAGGAGTACGGGTTGCCGGCCCCGAGGCTGTTGGCCAGCGAGCTGAACGAGCTCCACGTGACGCTCGAGACCATCGCCGAAGGCTCGACGCGATGGCCACAGAACGCGTCGCCTGCCTTGCTCCGCGACGCGGGCGCCGCGCTGGCCCGCATCCATGCGCATACGAGAGCGCCGCAGCAGCAGCTTCCGTACAGACCTCGACCCATCGCCGTCGACGACTTCGCCCGAGACCGGCGACAAGGTCTGATGCCGACAACGCCCTTACTACAAAAGGCAGACGAGATCATCCAAGGCATCGCCGCGCCCTCAGGAGAGACCGTCTTCCTGCACGGCGACGTCTGGCCCGGCAACGTCATGATCGACGGCGAACGCTGCGTCGCGCTGATCGACTGGAAGACCGCCGGCGTCGGCCAACCCGGCGTCGACGTCAGCGAGCTTCGCAAGCAGGTCGCGCTCACGTACGGACCGGACGCGCCAGCGCACGTTCAAGCGGGCTGGGAAAGCGAGGCCGGTCGCCCGGCGGAGGACGTCGCCTACTGGGACGCGACCGCCGCACTGAACACCCGCACCCAGCTGGACGAACCTGAGCTGACGATCCGGCGCGACGCGTTCCTCAGCCGAGCGCTCAGCAAGCTGACCTAGTCGAGCCCGAGCCCGCGACGCCCGGTGGAGTTGAGCCGAGCGGGCTGGAAGCGGTTCGCCCAGGAACGTTCGTAGTGCTCCGCGGGGAAGTCCGAAGGGCTCGACCCGCTCTCGAACGCCGACCGCACCAGCGGCGCGTACCGCTCGTTCCGCGGGCACCAGGGCGCGGCCGGGATGTACATCACGTTGCCCCAGCCCTGCTGGTCCGTCACCGGCGCGACGCTGTGGATCATGTCGCAGTGCCACCACACCGAATCCCCAGCCCGCACGGAAGGAATGCCGGACAGGGCCTCGAGCAAAGGTCCGTGCCACCGAGACGAAGCCGGGAAGACCTGGTTCACCGTCACGCCGCACATGTCGTCGTCCGGCACGTCGGGCAGCAGCGGCCGCAGCAGCAGGTACGCCATCGCGCCCGCGATCGGGACGGTGTGCAGCACGCCCTGGTCGTGGTCCATGTCCGACAGCGCCGTCCAGCCCTGGAATGTACGGAACACCGAGCACATCGTGCTGCCCGGGTACTGCGGCCCGCTCGTGCGATGCGCCGCGTCCCACGGGTCGTACTCCTCGACCGTCCCGTCGAACAGATGCCGGAACGCCTGCTGGTATGCCGAGGTCATCCACAGATCGAGCGTGCCCGGGTCGAGATGCGTCCCCAGTCCCTGAGAGTTCGTGCCCGGAGGCCGGCGGCGGATCCGGTCCGGGTACAGCGAGTCGCGGTCCGGATCGAACCACCGCTGCCCGTCGGAAGACGAGGACTTCCATAGCCCGTTGAGGAAAGACTGCACCCGAGCCATCCGGTCGCTCTGCCGCGCCTCCATCTGCGCCGACGACCAGTAGAGCGGATAGATCTCCGGCTTCGACCCGACCGAGCCGAAGAAGTCGTCGCCCGGGCCGCGGTAGTTCTCGAAGAACTGGTTGCTCTCGACGTACTCGACGATGTCCTGGTCCCACCTCAGCGCCTGCGAGCTCTCGAAGTGCCCGCGCACTACGAGGCAGCCGCGACGCCGCAGCAACGCCAGCGTCGAGGCCGGGACGGTGCCCGCCTCGAGGTCCGCGTACTCCAGCACCGGCCAGATCGCCTCGCCGCGCGAACGAGCCGCGACGATCTCGTCGACCTCGGCCTGGATGCCGCGCTCGACGACCGCGAACACCTCCTCGACACTGCGGCCGGACGCGGCGATCCGCGCCCGCAGCGCGGCCTTGACTTCGCGGATCGCGCCGGGCAGATCGTCGGGCGTCTGCTCCCAGTGCGGGAGGGCGGTCGGCAGTACGGACGTCATCGCGATCACCACTTCTAGTTAGGCTCCCTTACTAGGAAGGTAGGCGCGCCTCCGTTCCTAGTCAAGAGCCCTGTCTAGAATCGATCTCGTGGATCATGCGAAGCCGTCGCTGGAGCTGGTGAGCTCGCTCACCGACGAGCACGTCCTGCGCGCGCTGATGGAGCACCGGCGCCTGACCAGGGCCGAGCTCGCCGCGCGGATCGGCATCTCCAAGCCGACGGCAGGCGAGAGCGTCCGGCGGCTGGCCGAGCGCGGGCTGGTGGTCGACACCGGCGAACGGACGCAGGGCGGGCGCGGCCGCGGCAGGGTCGGCTCGTACTACGCGCTGACCGAGAACGCCGGCACCGCGTTGACCGTCAGCATCGCGCCCGAAGGGGTGGTCGCGGAGTGCGTGGACGCGTACGGCGACACCCGCGCGCGGGCAACCCGAGCACTCGACAGGCCCGCAAGGCCGGAGGACATCGCCGCGGCCGTGCGGGCTGCCGTGGAGGAGGTCGCCACCGAACCCCGCCTGGCCGTCGTCAGCGCCGCCGACCCGGTGGACCGCGCCACCGGACGGCTGATCCAGCTGCCCGACGCCCCGTTCCTGCTCGGCGAGCTCGACCCCGCCGACGTCCTCGCGCCATACGTCGACGGCCCGGTCGTCGTGGACAACGACGTCAACTGGGCGGCGCGCGCGGAGGAGGCCGGCGACGACTTCGCCTACCTGTTCCTCGGCGAGGGACTCGGCTGCGCGATCGTCCACGACGGCGAGGTACGCCGGGGTGGCAACGGCCTGGCCGGCGAGCTCGCGCACGTCATCACCGTGGGCGAGGACGGGAGCGCGACCCCGTTCATCGAGGTGTTCGGCCAGCTCGGTCTCCGCCGGCCGGGCTCCACGGCCATCGACCCCGCCCGCCTGATCGGGATGACGGTGTGGCACCGAGCGATCGGCGAGGCCGTCAGCGGCGTCCTCGCCGCGATCGTCGCCCTCGCCGACCCGGCGAAGGTCGTCGTCGGAGGCGACTGGGGCCCGGCGCTCCTGCCCGCGATCGGCAAGGCGTTCGACGCCCACCGGCGCCGCGTCCCGCTCCAAGCGGCGAGCGTCACCGACGAGCCCGCCCTGAACGGCGCGCGCGGAGACGCCCTCAACCGCCTCCGCGCGGACATCGTCAGCCCAGGTCGGACAGGTCGATCCGAGCGAGCCGCTCCGGGTCGCCCATCACGTTGAGCTCCACGATCCGACCGGCGGAGACGGTGAGCCCGATGATCGCGACCACCCGTTCCTCCTGGGTCACGACAACCCCGGCGGCCCCGTTCACCAACGCCGGTTGAAGTTCCGTACCCGGTCGGTGGAACAGCAGCGCCTGACCCGCGACGTTCTCCGCGCCCTGGACGACCATCGTCGCCTCCGGTCGCGCCGTACCGCCGTCGGCCCGCAGCACCGCGTCCGGGTGCAGCGCCGCGACGAGGCCCTCGAAGTCACCGCGATGCGCCGCGTCGAAGAACGCGGTCACAACCTCGCGCTGGCGGGCGATATCGGGCTCGGGAACGTGGACGTCCCCGCCCCGTACGCGCCGCCGCGCCCGGCTGGCGAGCTGCCGCGCCGTCGCCGGCGTCCGCCCCACCATCGGCGCGATCTCGTCGAACGGCAGGTCGAACAGGTCATGCAGAACGAACGCCAACCTCTCCGCCGGCGTCAGCGTCTCCAGCACCACCTGCAACGCGAGTCCGACCGAGTCGGCGAGTAGCGTCTCCTCCTCCGGCGTCGTCCCCTCGTCGCGGCTGACCACCGGGTCGGGCAGGTGCACGCCCATCAGGCTCTCGCGCCGCGCCTTGCGGGACCTCAGCATGTTCAGGCACACCCGGCCGACGATCGTCGTGAGCCAGGCGCCGAGAGAGTCGACGCCGTCCGCTCCGGCGCGGCTCGCGCGGATCCAGGTCTCCTGCACGGCGTCGTCGGCCTCGGCGAACGAGCCGAGCATCCGGTACGCGACCGCGCGCAGGCGCTGGCGGTTCTCCTCGAACCCCTCGGTCAGCAGGTCGGGCTCGGTCATCGGTCACATCCCTCCGTCGTGGCGTGTCGTACGGATGACACCTCAACTCCGTCCGATGTGACGAGGAGACAGTTCATGCAAGCCTTTCAAGACCTTGCCGACCGCGTCGAGATCGAAGCGCTCCGCAGCGAGTTCACCGACGCCGGGATGATGGGCGACTACGACCGGATGGCCTCGCTGTTCACGACCGACGCCGTGTGGCGGGTGCCCGCGGTCGACGCCGCGTTCACCGGGCGCGACGAGATCCGCGCCGGGATCGAGCAGCTCAAGGAGAACGTCTGGACGTACCTCCTGCAAGCCCCGCATCCCGGCGTGATCGAGCTCGACGGCGATACCGCGACCGGTCGGTCGTACGTCCTGACGTTCGGCGAGCTACGCGAAGCCGGCTCGCACCTGAACTACTCCGTCTACTACGACCGCTACCAGCGCACCGACGAAGGCTGGAAGTTCCGCGAACGGGTCGACGAGGTCAAGTACCTCGACACCACCCCGCTGGGCGGTCACCAGCCCGGCCGGTAGCTCCGTTCGACATGTCCCCTGAGGTCGTCGGGGTAGAAGTACACGCGCCGGAGGTTGCCGCTGGCGTGGCGTTCGACCTGGTCCTTGAAGTGCGGCGAGTCGGGATGCCCGCTCTCGCCGCCTTCGCGGACGGCCCAGGCGCGCAGTCTTCGGCCGAACTCGACGACCGCGACGAACGTGTTGCCGCTGGTGCCGTAGAAGCGCTTCGTTCCCGGTTTCCGCGACGCTCCGAACGAGGCGATCGAGCCCCAGGACGCGGACGTGAACGGCACCGGGCTGCTCGGCTTCGCGTCGTCGAAGACCTGGTCGATCGCGCCGTCGTTGCGCTGGAAGCGGTTGATCTCGCCCCACGGCACCTGCCAGCTGCCGAAGTCGTCGGTCAGCCGCTGCACGGCCGCGTCGAGAGAGGCGAGCCGTTCGGCATCGGTGGAATGCGGCCCCGCGCCCCAGAAGATCGCGAGCGACGTCTCCGTCGAGGACGCGCTCCAGCGGAAGTCCCAGCCGCGGAGCAGGCCGATCGGCCCGGCAAGCCGCAGCTTCTGCGGGTCTCCGTCGGGCAGCCGGTCCCACGCGGCGGCGAGCTCCGGCACCATCCGGGCGAAGGCGGGCAGGAACGAGTCGAACGCCGTGTCGCGCAACGCCTTTGGGGTGAAGTCGTCCCGCGCGGACAGCACCTGCACGACGTGCGGCCCCCGCTCGTTCTCACCGGCGCGGTCGAAGTAGCGCGGATAGTCGGCGGCGTCCGGGCTGTCCGGGCCGGCGCAGGTCCACGGCCAGTTGTTGGAGTTGAACGCCCAGCCGCTGTCCGGGTTCACGGCCTGCGGCATGCTCGCGAGGCTGTGCAGCCCGTGCCAGTCGGTCGCCGGATCGCTGCCGTCGACGGGCTGCAGATAGTCGAAGCGGTTGTCGCGGATCGGCATGAACTGCGGCATCAGGAACGCGATGTTGCCGCTGGAGTCCGCGTACAACGTGTTGTTGGAGCTGTTCGCCTTGAGCCCTGCCACCTTGAGGTACGAGCGGTAGTCCTTCGCCTTGGTCCGCAGGAAGCTCTGCTGCAGGGCTTCGATCGGCTTGTTCATCAGGGCGAACGCGATCCACCTGCCGTCCAGCTCGCGCACGATCGGGCCGTGGTGCGTGGCGTACGTGGTGAAGCTGCGCTTGGCCTGCCCGCCGTCGGCCGTCCGGTACGACAGGGTGATCGTCTTCGTCGACACCGGCCGCCGCCCGTCGCCGTACCGGTAGAACAGCTTGCCGTTCGACCCGATGACGATCGTCTCCGCGAACTCGTCCACGTTGTCGACGCCAGCGGAGGTGTGCATCCAGCCCGCGTTCTCGTTGAAGCCCTGGTAGATGAAGAACTGTCCCCAGGTCGCCGCGCCGTAGACGTCGAGTCCCTCGTCGCTGGTCATGTGCAGCTCGGAGCGGAAGAAGAAGCTGGTGTGCGGGTTGATCAGCAACAGCGCCTTGCCGTCCCGCGTGTAGTGCGGCGCGATCGCGATACCGTTGGAGCCCCTCGGCTCTTCGTCCGGCTCGTCGGCAGCGGCCGCCACAGCCGGGGCGGCGTCGTCGTAGAACGCCCTGAGCTGGGTGAGCGACACCCGTTCGATGTCTCCGCCGATGCTGCCTTCGGTGAAGCTGAGCGCCATCCACGGTTCGAACCGGGTGAGGACGCGCGGACGTACGTCACGATGCGTCGCGAGGAAGTAGTTCAGCCCGTCCGCCCAAGCCTGCATCAGCTTGCGCAGCCAGGCCGGGCTGCGCCGATAGAGGTTCCGCCTCAGCACCTCGGGATCGACGTACAACCGCTGCCGCAGGTCCCGCCAGAGCTCGGCCTCACCCTCGGCCTCGGCGAGGCGGCCGAGACTGATCAGGTAGTTCCGCTCGATCCGGTTGAAGTCGTCCTCGGCCTGGGCGTAGATCATCCCGAAGACCGCGTCGGCGTCGGCCCGGCCGACCACGTGCGCGATTCCCCAGTCGTCGCGGGTGATCCGTACGCGCTTGGCCTGCGCACGCCAGCGGGTCAGGTCGGGCGAGGTGTGGGCGACGGCTGTGCCCGTTGGAAGACCAGCCGTGACGACGGCGGCAGCCGCCACGCCGACGACGCGACGCCGACTCAGACCTTCGTGCTGCGGGTGGCTCATGAGGTGGTTCGCCTTCCTCGGGACGTCAGGGGAGTCATGCGAGGTGCGCGATCGACGTACTCCTGGCTGCCTACCACCCGGCTCCGCGAGTGACAAGGCGGTTTCGCCGCGCTGGGAGGGAGTTTCGGGCACGCTGTGCTCAGGCGTCCCGGCGAGCTGAGCCGGACGGACCGCTCGAGGGTGGGTGGGCACATGAGTGCTGAACCGGTCAGATCGCGACGAAAGCTGCTGGCAGGCGGGGCGGCGGTGGTCGGCTCGGCGACGGGTGCAGTACTGCTCGGCGCCACCCCGGCGCAGGCGGCGAACGGCGACCCGGTACTCGCGGGCCGGGCGAACGCGGCGTCCAACACCACGGCACTCGCCAACTCCGCGCCGGTGCCATCGCTGCAGGTCAGCAGCACCCACGCCACGTCCGGCGCCGCGCACGGGCTGGTCATAGCGGCGCGGAACGGGTACGGCCTGGCCGCGACCTCGGCCGGCAACCACGCCGTCTCCGGCGCCACCTCCGCGCCCGCCAAGTCCGGCGTGATCGCCACCCACAACGGCGCGGTCGGGACCGGCGCCGCGTTGATCGCGAACGGACGCAAGAACACCGGCGCGTACGTCTACAACACCGACGCCACCAAGCCCGCGCTGCTCGTCCGCTCGTCCCGGCCCGGCGAGCTGGGCCCGTTCACCGAGGCCGTCCGCGTCGACGCCGAGAACGGCCTCGCCACCGCGTTGAACGCGAACGGCAAGGTCACCATCCGCGCCCGCGGTGCGGGGACTGCGCTGTCGATCGACGTGCGTGACCGTACGGTCGGCGCCGAGATCAACGCATTCACGCTCGACGCGGCCGAGGTCCCGACCGCGCTGCGGCTGAGCGCGACCGCGGTCGTGCAGGACCCCGAGGAGCCGACGTTCTACAACGGCTACGCGATCGACGCGACCGGGCACGCGATCTTCGAGGGCGACGTCACCTGCTGGAGCATCACGACCCGGACGACCGACCCGACGGACCCCAATCGTTTCCTCATCCTGCACTCGCTCGAAGGCACCGAACGGCGTAGCGTGGTCGACGGCGTGGCGACCGCGACACCAGCCGGAGTGGCGACCGTCGAGGTGCCGGAGTGGTTCCCGGCGCTCAACGAGAACTTCCGGTACCAGCTGACACCTCTCAGCGTCGCGGCACCGAACCTGCATGTACAGAACGAGCTCGCGAACGGCACGTTCACGATCGCCGGAGCGGGCGCGAACCAGAAGGTGAGCTGGCAGCTCACCGGCAGCCGCAAGGGCTGAGCTGGACTCGGGGGAAGACGATGCGACGAACTATCCGGACCGCGGTGGGAGTCGTGGCGGGCGTGCTGGTGCTCGCCACCGCGGCGTCGGCGTCTCCGCCTTCGACGGTGGCTTTCGTCAAGCGGGCAACGGAGTCGTACGAGCCGCGTACCACGATCGTCCCGGCCACGACCGACAGCCCGCAGACCCCCTCAGCCGACGAGCTCCAGGACCTCGGCACCCTCGCGGAGTCGAGGGGGATGTCGCTCGACGAGGCAGTCGCCAAGTGGGGCTGGCGCGGTGCGTTCGGCCAGGTCGCCAGCGATCTGAGCTACGCGTACCCCGGCTCCTATTCCGAAGCGGCATCGCAGGACGGGCTCGCCCGCATCTCGTTCAAGGGCGACGCTCCAGCGGACGTCGCGACGAGGATGGCCGCGGCCAGATTGCCCGTCCCCGTGCACATCCGGGACCGGATGGGGTGGAGCGAACCCGACATCGTCGAGGCCATGCAGCGCGTGTTCTACGCGATACCGGATGAGCTGGTCCGTGGCCTGTCGGGCGATCCGGGTGCCGACCGAGGCGAGATCCGGGTGACAGCGGGACCCGCAGACGGACTGACGATGGAAGAAGCGCGGCTTCGGCTCCGCGCGGCCGCCACCTCGCCGGGCCCGTTGCGAGACGCGATCGACCGCGTCCCGCCCCCGGTGAGCCTGGTGATCGAGGTCGTCAGTCGGGAGAACGCGCCCATCGTCGTTCTCGAGTGATCCACCTCTTCACCACCGACCGGGTGCAGACTGCGTCCTAATCTCTGGAGAGCCCGGCGAGTGGACGAAGGGAGTGGCGGCGTGGGGGGACTCCGGTTCGGTGTCGTTCAGCTCCTGCGGTTCGGGTGGATGGAGGCGTTGTCCTGCCTGTTCCCGGCCGCCCTGTTCGCCGGGCTCGCCCTCTCGCGGGTCGTGCCGCTGCCGTTGCCGCGGTACGACCTGTTGCTGATCTTCTGCGTCGTTCTCACGCTCTTCTTCTGGCTGATCGGGCTGGAAACCTGGCGCGAGGTGCTGGTGATCGCGGGCTTCCACCTGCTCGGGCTCGGCCTGGAACTGTTCAAGGTCAAGGTGGGCTCGTGGTCGTACCCGGGCGACGCGTACACGAAGTTCGCTGGCGTCCCGCTGTTCGCCGGCTTCATGTACGCGGCGGTCGGCAGCTACATCTGTCAAGCCTGGCGGCGGTTCGACCTCGGCGTGACCGGCTACCGTCCGCTCCTCACCTCGGCGTGCGCGCTGCTGATCTACGCGAACTTCTTCACCCACCACTGGCTTCCGGACTTCCGGATCCCGATCGCCCTGCTGCTGTTGTTCGTGACGCGGCGTACGTGGGTGCACTTCACAGTCGGCCCGCGGCGCTACAAGATGCCGCTCGCGGTGTCGTTCGTGCTGATCGGCTTCTTCCTCTGGCTCGCCGAGAACGGCGCGACGTTCCTGGACGCCTGGAACTACCCCGACCAGGTGAACGTGTGGCAGCTGGTGCACCCGGCGAAGTTCGGCGCTTGGTCGCTGCTCGTCTGCCTGAGCTTCGCGCTCGTCGCCACGACCAAGGCGTTGACCGACCCGCTCACGATGTCGAAGGGGCCGCTACTGCCGCGGGCGACGCACCGGGTCAGATCCACTTCTGGTGCTTGAACACCCGGTGCAGGATGACCGCGACGACCAGCATGAGCACGACCGCCAGCGGATAGCCGATCGGCCAGCTGAGCTCGGGCATGTGGGTGAAGTTCATGCCGTAGATCGTGCCGATCAGCGTGGGCGCGAACAGGATCGCGGCCCAGGCGGAGATCTTCTTGACCTCCTCGCTCTGGGCGTACGTCGCCTCGGTCTGCTGGTACGTCGCCTGGGTGAGCGCGGTGATCTCCTCGTTCTGGCGCTGTGAGACGAGCGCGGCGTTCAGCGTGAGAACGTTGGAGATCAGCTCGCGGAAGCCGGCGACCTGGTCGGCGATCCGCGTCGCGTGGTCCTGGACGTCGCGGAGCAGCCGCTGGAGCTCCAGCTCCACGCCGTACTTCTCGAAGCCGGCGACCAGCGCGTCGAGGACGTCCCGCAGCGGTTGGCAGGCGCGGGAGAACTCGATCACCTCGCGGGACAGCGAGTAGATCCGCTTCTCCGCGCCCGGTTCGCCCCCGAAGACCTGCGCCTCGATCTCGTCGAGGTCGGTCCGCAGCCCCTCGACCACGGGAAAGTAGTCGTCCACGACCTGGTCGAGGACGGCGTACAGGACGGCTTCGGGGCCGAGGGCGAGCAGCTTGGGGTTGGCCTCGAGGCGCTCGCGTACGGGGCCCAGGCCGGGTGTCTCGCTGTGCCGGATCGTGACGACGAAGTCCTTGCCGAGGAAGACGTGGATCTCACCGACCTCGACCATCTCGGTGGAGTCGACGTAGCGAGCGGGCCGCAGAACGACGAACAGCGTGTCGCCGTACCGTTCGAGCTTCGGCCGCTGGTGGGCGTGGACGGCGTCCTCGACCGCCAGCTCGTGCAGGCCGAACTCGTTCGCGACCTGCATCAGCTCCTCGGTGTCGGGCCGGTACAGCCCGATCCAGCCCAGGCCGCGGCGATCCCGGATGAGCTCGAACGTCTGGTCCAGCGAGTCGGGCTCGACGCGCTCCCCATCGGCATAGATCGCGTTCGTCACCACCGACACGCACGAACCTCCAGCTCTGGCCTCTGACGCTGCTGTCCCGGGCATTATCCTCCCCGCTCGGATCCGCACGCGGCGTGGGAGAGTACTGACGAAGGCGCCCACCCCATACGCCGGAGGACCGATGCCCGTCGACCGGTTGCTTCCCACCCCCGAAGCACACGAGCTGATCGGCCTGACTCGCGAGATCGTCGCGGCTGAGCTCGCCCC
This sequence comes from Tenggerimyces flavus, assembly GCF_016907715.1. Classification (NCBI taxonomy): domain Bacteria; kingdom Bacillati; phylum Actinomycetota; class Actinomycetes; order Propionibacteriales; family Nocardioidaceae; genus Tenggerimyces; species Tenggerimyces flavus. The sequence goes on from NZ_JAFBCM010000001.1 coordinate 432,739, forward strand.
GCGAGCCGCCGAGGCCGAAGCCGAGTCACGCTTTCCCCGAGAGGTGTTCAGCCTGCTCGGCAAGACCGGGCTGCTGTCGCTGCCGTACCCCGAGGAGTACGGCGGGGGCGGGCAGCCGTTCGAGGTCTACCTGCAGGTGTTGGAGGAGATCGCGTACGGCTGGCTCAGCGTCGGCGTCGGTACGTCGGTGCAGTCGCTGTCCTGCTACCCCCTGCACACGTACGGGTCTGACTCGCAGAAGGCGGAGCATCTGTCGCGGCTGCTCGCCGGCGACCTGCTCGGCGCGTACTGCCTGTCCGAGCCGCAGGCCGGGTCGGACGTAGCCGCGATGACGACGCGGGCTGCGTTGTCCGGCTCCTCGTACGTGCTCAATGGCACCAAGGCGTGGATCACCCATGGCGGTGAGGCGGACTTCTACACGCTGTTCGCGCGGACGTCTTCGGACCGGTCGAGCGGGATCTCTTGTTTCCTGCTGGACGCGCCATTGGAGGGGCTGTCGTTCGGGGCGCCGGAGCACAAGATGGGTATGACAGCCTCGTCGACGACGCAGGTGCATCTCGACGACGTGCGCGTTCCTGCTTCGCGGCTGATCGGCGACGAGGGTGTCGGGATGAAGATCGCCCTTGCCGCGTTGGACTCTGGGCGTCTCGGCATCTCGGCGTGTGCGGTCGGGCTGGCGCAAGCGGCGCTTGACACCGCGGTCTCGTACGCTTCGACGCGGACGCAGTTCGGCAAGGCGCTCGTGGAGTTCCAGGGCTTGTCGTTCCTGCTGGCGGACATGGCGGCTTTGGTGCAGTCGGCGCGCGCGACGTACCTCGACGCCGCCCGCCGGCGTGATGCCGGCCTGCCGTTCGGCACCCAGGCGGCGATCGCGAAGCTCGTGGCGACGGACGCGGCGATGAAGGTGACGACGGATGCGGTGCAGGTGCTCGGCGGGTACGGCTACACGCGGGACTACCCGGTGGAGCGGTACATGCGCGAGGCAAAGGTGCTGCAGATCTTCGAAGGCACCAACCAGATCCAGCGTGTGGTGATCGGTCGCTCGCTTTCGCGTTGACATTGCCCGATTGGGCAGCCCTGAATTAACTGTTCGCGTACGGATGGTTTCGCATATGCGACGCTCTCACGCTGCACGCATGCACCGGCACCGTCCGTTGTGAGTTTCTTCTGAAGTACGTCGCGAACACCCCTCCCCTTGGCTAGCTTCTGTTCTGGCGGGGGGAGGGGTGGTGAAGCGGGGAAGTCCCAGGGAATGGTCGTGGCGTGATGTCTGCGTACCCATTGCCCTTGTGTTGTTGCTTTTCGCCGGCTATGTGAAAGGCACGTCCGCGCTCGCGTGGATGCCCATCGACCTCACGCTTGCCGCCGGGGTGGTCACTACTCTCGGCATTGTCGCGGTCGCACTGCGGAAACCTGGTTGGATTCCGCGCGGAGCTTTGCTTGTCGTGACCACGTGGGTGATGTTCGCCCCCGCGACCATTTTCGTCGCCAGTAACGAATACGGCTCCGAAAAGGTCGCGAAGTTCTGGACCATCACCTTGCTCGCCGCGGTCGCTCCGTTGTTCCTGCTGCAGACCAAGCTGCGCCGCCAGATCGCGGCTGGGGCCGTGGTCGGCATGGGTGCGGCGTCCGCGGCGTTGGCGTTCCTCGTACCGGACGAGTCCCAGTACGGCAGGCTGTCCGCGCTAGGGTCGAACACGATCTCGATGGGCCGGATCGCCGGCGCTGCCGCGCTCGTGCTGGTGGCGTGGGGAATGTTCGCGCACGGGCGACGGCGTTGGTTCGCGTTCGCCGGCGCCGCCTTGGCCGCGGCGGCGATGGTGCAGTCGGGCTCGCGCGGGCCGCTGGTCGCGGCGACCGCCGCGGTGGGCGTCCTCGCGATCCTCGGTGCCGTCGACCGCCGGAGCAGGCTCCGCCGCATGCTCGTGATCGCCGTGGTCGGGGCGGCGGGCTGGTGGATGGCGTCGACGTTCGCCGGCTTCGGCGCGGAACGGATCACGGCAACCCTGCAAGGCGGTCCGGACGCCTCGATCGGCGCGCGCCTCCGGCTCATCCTCGCGTCGTTGCAGCTGATCAGTGAACACCCGTTGGGCATCGGCTTCGGCGCTTTGTACGACAACCTGCCGCTCGGCATCGCGCTCGACAGCAGCGGCTGGCGGCAGTACCCGCACAACATCCTGATCGAGGCGCTGACCGACGCGGGCTGGCTCGCCGGTGTCGCGCTCGTCGTGCTCATCATCGCCGGGCTCGCGCAGATCCGCCGTACCGCGCACACCGCTGACGGCGCGGTCTGGTCCGGGCTCGCGATCTTCTTCGTCATCAACGCGATGGTGTCGGGCGACCTCAACGACAACCGGACGATGTTCGCGGCGTTGTCCATGGTGTGGGTGATCGGCACCGGCCTCATTCGTACCGCCGAGGACGACGAGAAGGTCACTTCCATCACGTCGCGACTGAAGCGGCCGGCGCCGGAGCGGATCGGTACTCGAGTTGCCCGCAACGGAGTCGCCTCGCTGCACCGCAGTCGGACGTCTCGGCTTCCGCTCGCGCGTTGATGATTTCGCCTTGCCAGGTTGAACAAAGAGGTATGTGCGTCCAAATCGCTGACGGTTGGACTACTGTGCGGCCATGGCATCGAGTGGAGGCTGGGCCGGGGCCGCGCTCGTCGCGACAGCGGTGCTGTTGTGCGCATGCTCGCCAGAAGCTCCAGAGCTGGAGCAATCGGGCGAAAACGAAGGCCCACAACCTTCATATCCGTTGACGATTGCGACATCTGCGCCGCAACCGCTCGAGGCGGTCGTGGCGAACGACTCCACCGCGGTTTCGTTCACGCTGCCGGTCGGATTCTCGGTGTCGCGGACGAGTCCGGGTGAGGTGACGTACGCCGACGCGTCCGGCTCGCGGATCAGTGTGGCGGTGTCGCGCCTTCGTGGCACGCTGCGGCCCGAGTCGGCGACGCCGATTCTCGGTGGGTCCGCGCGGTCGGGTTGCTACGTACCCGGCTCGGTGCCGGCGTTCGGGGCGTTCTCGTTGTCGCAGGCAGTCGAGTCGCCTTGTGTGACGCCGGGGATGCGGCCCGTGGTCGCTGCTGCTTCCGCCCCTTCTGGGGTTGCTCCGGTGGCGAAGGCGGATCCCTCGTCGGTGTTGCGACATGAGGTGCTCGGCGGGGTGTCATCGTCGCGCGATCTGGTGTTGCTGGACTTCGCTTCGTTGAAGTCGTCGTACCCGTCTGCCGCGTCGTCGTCGTTCCTGTCGTCGGTGCGGGTCGTGCCGTTGAAGGCGTTCCCTCAGGTGGGGGTGCCAGCTGCGGAGCTGCCGGAGGCGATGAAGGACCGCGGGATGGTGCCGCGCGACGCGTGCCAGGTGGTCTCGGCTTCGGACTTCACGTCGCCGTTCGGTGTGCCGGTGGCTTCGAGCCATTCGTCGTCGATGTTCGGCGCGGACTCGGTGTGCGAGGTGTGGTTGGGCACGCCTTCTGCCGCGTCGTCCGGGGTTTGGTACCCGAACCTGATGCGGGTCGTGGTGTCGAGCTTCCCGTTCGGCGTGCGGGAGACTGCGCGGCGGTTGTCGCGGGGGTTGGAGCAGCCTTTGTACGGTCGGGTGGACGAGGTGCACGGGATGCCTCGGCTGGTGGGAACGGTGGTGCGGCCCGCGAGCCAGCCTGGTGCTGAGGCTTTGGTGAGCGTGGGGCCGCAGCGGACCGTACGCGTGGCCGTGGTGGGGTATCGCGGGTCGTTGACGTCCTACTCCGAGCAGCTGGCGTTGTCCTTGAGCGGAGCGGTGGCGGGCCGGGTCGCGTCGGGCACTTTGGTGCGCCCGTTCGCGCCTGCTTCGTCCGGGCGGTCGCTGCTCGGCGTGAGCTGGCGAGGCGACGTACGGGTGACGTCGTCAACCCCGCCTTGCGCCCTGGTCTCCGGCGGCATGCCCGCGGGCGAGGCGTGCCGATTCACCGGTCCCTTGGGCACCCTGGTCGAGGTCCGCCCGCACGTGGGCCGCAGCCTCATCTCCGCGGCCTTGACCAACCCGCTTGGGCCAGGCTCGGCCAACCCCGCCGCGGTGCGGACGAGCGCGGTGGAGGGCAACACGTTCTTGACAGCGACGACAGAAGACGCCGCCCACGGCTGCCTGGTGCTCGACGAGACCACCTGGGCCGAGATCCAAGTCACCGGCGCCACCCGCTCCACCCGCGCCGAAGCCCTCAACCAAGTAGCCGCCGGCCTCCTCCAAAAGGCCCGCGCCCTCTAGGTGAACAGCTGCGGAAACGTCCGTCGAAGGTCGGCGAGCAACTCCGGATAGTCGATGCCGTAGCCGGCGCAGGCGTCGAGAGTCGCAGTCAGGGCTGCTCGTAGTGGGTCCGAGTCCGCGGCATGTCTCAATGATGGAAGGGCAAACGCCTGCTGGTGGCAGGGTCCTGAGCGGCCGTCCATCCCGAGCATGGTCGTGTCAGGCGCGTCGGGGTCCGCGATGAGTCGCTCCCAGGCCTTGTCGGGTTGGTCGAACGGCGGCGGAAGCGGTTCCCCTCGCTCCAGCGCGGCGAGCGCGGGCGCGATCCACTCGACCTCGGCCAGCCCTGCCCGGTCGTAGACCCGGCGCGCCGCCCACCGCGCGACCGTCCGCTGGAGTGCGGGGCCGGCGGCGTCCAGAGCATGAACGACTTCGGCGTCGGTGTGCACCAACCCCCGCGCGACGTCGCCGACCGCGAGCAGCCGATCGCTCGGCAGCCGTCCGCCCCACTCCCTCATGAGATAGCGGCGGTGCTGTTCGGCTTCCTCCAGCTCCTTCTGGCGTCGGCGCTCCGCGAGCTCCTCCGGGGTCGGAGGCGGTGGCGGAGGCGGGATCGCCCGGGCGCGCTCGTGGTTCCTGACGGCGACCACCGAGGTCGCCTTGACTACGACGTCAGGGCCCAGCGGTGCCGGCCAGAACTGGAGCAGGCATCGCTCGACGGCTCGATCCGGATCGAAGTCCGCGGAGGCAGCCTCGCCCATCCCGCTGATGGCGACCCGCAGGCGGTAGTCGGTCAGCTCGAGTCGAAACGGAGGAAACGACGACCCGTACATCTGAGAGCAGACTCGGACGTCGACGGTCGCGGGGGCGAACGCGACCTCGACGATTTCCTCCCAGGAGTCGTCGATCTCCGGTCGGCCCTCGTGAACTTCGACTGTCACCCCGATCGGTCCATAGTGCGTGCCCATCGAGAAGTACAGATAGCCGGGAACAACGGCGGCGCAGATGCCGTTGGACTGTCCGGCAAACATGGCATCGAGGTCCGAGCCAAAGACGTCGGGATCGCTCTGGACGGTGAACGAGTTGTACTCGGCGAAGATCTGACCAGTGACGGTGGTCATGCGCGGTGGCGGGCGACCTCGTACAGGGCGATGCCGGCGGCGACGCCGGCGTTCAGCGACTCCGTGCCTGATCTCATCGGGATCGACACGAGGTGGTCGCAGGTCTCCTTGACCAGCCGGGACAGGCCTTTGCCCTCGGAGCCGATGACCAGCACCACGGGTTCGGCGAAGCTGTCCAGCTTGGCGGCCTCGGCGGACGCGTCCGCGGCCAGGCCGACGACCAGGAGGCCCTCGGCCTGGTATGACTTCAGCGTTCGGGTCAGGTTCGTCACGCGCGCCACCGGCACCCGCAACGCCGCCCCAGCCGACGCCTTCCAGGCCGAGGCGGTCATCGAGGCCGAGCGTCGCTCGGGCACCACCACGCCGTGCGCGCCGAATGCCGCCGCCGAACGGACGACCGCCCCGAGGTTGCGTGGGTCGGTCACCCCGTCCAGCACCACCAGCAACGGCGGCTCGCCCAGCTCCGCAGCGCGCGCGACCAGGTCGTCAGCCTCGGCGTACTCATAAGCAGGGATCTGGATCGCCAACCCCTGATGCACCGCACCCGACGTGACCCGGTCCAGCTCGTTCCGCGTCACCTCCATCAACGGCACGCCCAGCTCCGCCGCCAGCCGGAACGCCTCCCGCACCCGGTCGTCGCGCTCCAGCCGGTCCGCCACATGCAGGGCCGACGCGGGTACGCCAGCACGCAGTGCCTCGACGACCGGGTTGCGCCCGACGATCCACTCCGGCCGGTCCGGTGCCCCACGCCCGCGCGACGGCGCGCGCGAAGGAGCGCGCTCGACGGCGCGCTTCTCCGCTTGCGCCCGCTTGTACGCCTTGTGGTTCGGCCGCTCCACCGCCGGCGGCTTAGGCCCCTTGCCGGCGAGCCCGCGACGGACCCGCCCGCCCGAGCCCGCGGTCGGGTTGCCGGACGTCCGGCGCCGGACCGCGCCCTTGCGGTTGCTGTTACCTGCCATTGGCCAAACCCCACTTGGCGCCGTGCGCCGTATCGGTGATCTCGATCCCCGCCTCATGCAGCTGGTCGCGGATCGCGTCCGCCGCTGCCCAGTCCTTCGCCTCCCGCGCCGCCGCCCGCTGCCGTAGCAACGTCTGCACCAGTACGTCCACCGCCGAGTGCAGCGCCGCCGACGACCCGTCGGACGAATGCCAGCGCGCGTCGTGCGGGTCGAGCCCCAGGACCGCCAGCATCGAACGTACCTCGCCCAACCGTGCGCGCACAGTCTCCTTGTCGTCCGAGGCCAGCGCGGTGTTGCCCTCGCGTACGGCCGCGTGCACGACCGCCAGCGCCTGTGGCACGCCCAGGTCGTCGTTCATCGCCGCCGCGAACGCCGACGGCACCGCGGGCAGTTCGTCCACAGCCCCGACGAACTCCGAAGCCCGGTCCACGAAGCCTTCCAGCCGCCCGTAGGCGGTCGCAGCGTCGGCCAACGCCTCGGCCGAGTACTCCACCGTCGACCGGTAGTGCGGCGCCGCGAGGAAGTAGCGCAGCTCCACCGGTCGAACGTGTTTCACCACCTCGGAGACCAGCAGGTCGTTCCCCAGCGACTTGCTCATCTTCTCGCCCGCCATCGTCACCCACGCGTTGTGCAGCCAGTAGCGAGCGAACCCGTCACCGGCGGCGCGCGACTGCGCGAGCTCGTTCTCGTGGTGCGGGAACACCAGGTCGATGCCGCCGCCGTGGATGTCGAACGTCGAGCCGAGGTACTTCGTCGCCATCGCCGAGCACTCCACGTGCCACCCTGGCCGCCCGGGACCCCAGGGCGTGGACCAGGACGGCTCCCCCGGCTTCGCGCCCTTCCACAGCGCGAAGTCACGCTGGTCGCGCTTGGCGGAGGCGTTCTCGGTGTCGCCGGCGGTCACGAGGTCGTCGACCTTCTGCCCCGACAGCTCGCCGTACGTCGGGTGCGACCTGACGTCGAACAGCACGTCGCCACCGCTCGCGTAGGCGTGCCCGGCAGCGATCAGCCGCTCGATCAGCGCGATCATCTCCGGCACGTGCCCGGTCGCGCGCGGCTCGACAGTCGGCGGGAGGCAGCCCAGAACGTCGTACGCCGCGGAGAACGCCAGCTCGTTCCGGTACGCCAGCTGCCACCACGGCTCGCCCGCGGCGGCAGCCTTCACCAGGATCTTGTCGTCGATGTCGGTGACGTTCCGGGCCAGCGTCACCTCGTTGCCGAGGTGCTCGAACCAGCGCCAGAGCAGGTCGAAGTTGACCGCGAACCGGACGTGCCCGACGTGCGGCGGCCCCTGCACGGTGGCACCACACACGTACATCGTGACCTTGCCGGGTACCAACGGCTCGAATTCACGAAGAGCACGCGCGTGCGTGTCGTACAGGCGCAGATTCACCCACCCAGGGTACCGACCCGGCTACCGGCCACGCGCCACGCTCAGGTGGTGGGGACAGCGACCCCGCGCTGGACGAGCTCGCCCATCACGCCGACGAACGTCTCCTGCGAGTTCCCGAGCGCGTCGCCAGTCAGGACCTGCCGCAGCTCCACCGGGTCCTTGCCGTGCCGGTCGAGCCGGACCTTCATCGGCAGCTTGCGCAGGACCTCGCCCCCGCGGACCTCCTCGTACGGGATCCACAGGCTGTTCGACCGGGCGGCGATCTCCGCGACCGGCGCACTGTCCAGCAGCTTCTGCAACCGTACGTCGCCGTTGTCCGTCGAGCGCGGCGCGGGAACGAACACCAGCCCCTCGTCGGTGACGAGCAGGTCCATGTTCTTCCTGTCGACCTTGAAGTTCGCCAACGCAGCAAGGACATTCGCCGTCTGCGCGTCCGCGCTCGCCTTGACGACAGCGCCGGCATCCAGCTCGATCCCGCGCTCGGCAAGGCGACGTACGAACGTGTCAACTCCGGCTTGACAGTCCTCCAGCAGTTCCTCGAACTCGTCCGCCGAGTACGCCGAGCCATCGCTCACGTACACGAGCTCCAGGCTCTGATCCCAACGCTGCTTAGCGGTCACGACCCCTCCCCGCAGCGCGGCGGCGGTCACGACAGCGCCGAAGTCATGCGGCGCGTTCACCGAAGCCAGCTGCTCACGCAGCTCGGGCAGCCGCCCCTCGGCCGCGTAGGACAGAACGGTGTCGAACGAGGCCTCCCCGCCCAACCGAGTCAGCCCCCGGTAGAGGGCGTCGGCGAACGTCTGCGCGCTGGCCAGCGCGCCGCGGGTGACGTAGCCGTCCCAGTCCAGCCGCTCCCGGGAGCCGAAGTCGAACGCGACCTGCTCCACCCGGTCGAACAGCTCGTCCGGAGCGCCCAGGACCGCCGTCGCCGGGCGGGAGTCGGACGCGCCTCCGAGCTCGGGAGCGTCCGCCAGGGCGGCGATCCGTACGGCGTGAGACGGGTGGCTGTCCCAGCGCGAGGCCTGGTCCTCGACCTCCTTGGACCGGAGCTCGGAGAGCTGGTCGGCCCGCCCCTGCAGGAACGGCACGAAGCCGCGCACGACCCCGCGCGGGGCAACGCCGTAGTCGAGGGCCCATCCCACGTAGTTCTCGAGGTAGAAGTTCCAAGCGGCGTTGATGACCGACACCTCGCGCAGCGCCGTCTGGGCCGCCGTACGCCCGGCGATCCGGGCCGAGGCCTGGTCGGCCTCCAGCTCCTGCTGCCGGCTGACGGCGCTCTCGACGAGGAAGTAGAGCTTCGCGTACTGGACCAGGAGCCAGCGCACGATGTTGCCGCTCCGCAGCTGGCCGATGGTCCTGATCACCGTGCTGCGGCCGCGGTAGCTGAGCGCGAGGAGCTTGGTGTGCGACTCGGAGTAGTGCCCGAGCTCGTGCGCCAGAACGGCGCGCAGCTGGTCGACGGTGAGCGCTGTCAGCAGCGGCGTACCGATCGTCAGGTAGCGCCGGCCGCCGATCAGCCCGAGCAACCGGGTCTGCTCGGTCACGCCCGCGTTGACGTCACTGTCCAGCCAGATCTCGTCCGGCGCCTTGGTCTGCACCTGCGCGGCGAGCTCGCGGACCAACGCCCACAGTTCCGGCTGCTCCTCCGGCGTGACCCGCACGCCGAACGGCTCGAACGGCGGCAGCCGCAGCGACTTGACCAGCCCCCACAGCACCAGCACGCCGGCGCCGCCGATCACCCAGATGAGCTTGCCCACAAGGAGGTTGCTGGGCAGCTTCAGGAAGATCAGCCAGCACAGGCCCACCAGCCCGGCGACCACCGCCAGCGCGAACACGTAGAAGCCGACCAACATCGCGATCGCGGTCGACGCGCGCAAACCAGTCTTCATATCCCCTCCCAGGTCCGGGATCGTAATGGTTCGGGCCCGGCCCGGAAGGGTAATACGACAAATCCGTTATGGAAGCTCAATCGACATCGCGTGGTGGAACGTGTCGCGCGGGTCCCACTTCGCCTTGAGCTGCCGCAGTCGCCTGTAGTTCTGCTTGTAGTACAGCGTGGTCCAGGGAACGCCCGACGTGTTGAGCTTCGGGTCCATCAGGTCGACGTCGCAGTAGTTGATGTACGAACCGTCGTTGAACTCGTTCGACACCGGCACGCCGCCCGTGTCGCGGTAGAGCTCCTGGTAGACGTCGCGGGACCAGGTGAGGTGCTTCTCGTCCTCCGCGGCGTCCGTCCAGCTCGTGCCGAGCGCGAGCTTCATGATCGAGTCGCGCTGAGCGGTCGCGGTCGCCGTCGGGGCGATCGCGTTGATCTGGCCGCCGTACGGGACGAGCAGCGCGACGGTGTTCGCGTTGGCCTCCGGCTTCTGCAGAGCGTCGAACAGCACGCCGATCTGCCGGGCGTTCCAGCCCTTGCGGAAGTACGCGGCCTTCAGCTTGCCGCGCGTACCGCCGGACATGTCCTCGGCGATCGAGCGCTGCCGCGTCGTCGCGAGGAACGGGCCGGGGTGCGGGTCCTCGACATACGGCTTGGGCTCCACGCCCTCGAGCACCGCGGCGTGGAAGTCGCGCAGCATCTTCTCCGCGTTCGGCAGCGTCCCGTCGAGCTGACTGGACAGCAGCAGGCCGCCGGTCGCCTTGGCACCAAGGAGGAACGGGCTGTAGAGCGAGGCGTACGGGTTGCCCGGCGCGCTGTACTTCTCGTACCAGGCGAAGAAGTTCGACACCGTTCTGGTGAAGGACTCCTTCGTCAGCGCGTTCCAGTCGAACGCGACGACCGCCGACATCAGCGTCTCGGGCGGGCGGGGAAGCGCGCGGGTCGGGTCGGCGCCGGAGACGCCGTGGCTGCGGAGCAGGTAGCGCGTGACCACGCCGAAGTTGCCGCCACCGCCGCCGGTGTGCGCCCACCACAGGTCGCGGTGTTGGTTCTCCCTGGTGGCGAGGACCGCGCGGGCGCGACCACGCTTGTCGACCACGACGACCTCGACGCCGTACAGGTGGTCGACGACCGAGCCGAACAGCCGCGACAGCGGACCGTACCCGCCGCCGGCGAAGTGCCCGCCGACGCCGACCGTCAGGCAGCCGCCGCCGGGGATCGTGACGCCCCAGCCGTAGTAGAGATCCTTGAAGACTTTGTCCAGCGTGGCGCCCGCGCCGATGCTGAACGCCCGCAGCCGCGGATCGTACTCGACGTCGGTGAGGTGGGACATGTCGATGAGGACGCGGACGTCGTCGCTCGCGACGAAGTCCTCGTAGCAGTGCCCGCCACCGCGCACGGCGAGCTGCTTCTTCTGGTCGACGGCGTCCTGGACCGCGTCGACGACCTGCTCGGTGGTGAACGGGACGCGGATGTAGTCGGGGCTGCCGTGGAAGCGCCGCTCGAGTCCGCGCAGGAGCAGGTCCTCGTAGCGCCCGGTTCCCGGCAGGACCTTCTCCGCCTCGGGGCGGTAGGAGGCAGGGCTGGCGGCGGCTGGGGTGGCACTGCCCGCGACGGCCGCGCTACCTACCGCTGCCGCACCGACGAGCAGGCCGCGACGAGACACCTCAGTCATGTGATTTCCCTTGCTGGAAAGGACGTTTGCTCATCACGCTAGGTGGTCGATCTTGGCGTGGCATCAACCGATCGGATGATCGGCGATCCTCCTTCAGCCGGTCGAGAAGATGAGAGCGGTTGCTAGGGCGGCGACGCCTTCGCCGCGGCCGGTGAGGCCGAGGCCGTCGGTGGTCGTGGCGGCGATCGTGACGGGTGCGTCGATCGCCTCACTGAGGACCTTCTCGGCTTCGGCTCGCCGCGGACCGAGGCGGGGACGTTCGCCGACGATCTGGATCGCGACGTTGCCGAGCTGCCAGCCGTTCTCGCGGAGCAGGCGGGCAGTCTCGCGGAGGAACGCGACGCCGTTGGCACCCTGCCACTCCGGGCGAGAGGTGCCGAAGTTCGAGCCGAGATCGCCAAGCCCGGCGGCGGAAAGTAGCGCGTCGCAGGCGGCGTGCGCGGCGGCGTCGCCGTCGGAGTGGCCCTTCAGGCCGGCGGGCTCGCCCTCCCAGAGCAGGCCGGCGAGCCAGAGCTCCCGGCCGGCTTCGAACGGGTGCACGTCGACGCCGATGCCGACGCGGGGAACGTTCACCGGAAGCCGTCCGCCCGGCGGCGGGCGAGGATCGCCTCGGCGAGCACGAGGTCGAACGGCCGCGTCACCTTGAACGCCTCCTCCGAGCCGGGCACGCAGGTGACGGGGACGCCGAGACGTTCGACCAGGCCGGCGTCGTCGGTGACGCTCGCGAGCTCCTCCGCGGTGGCGGCATCGGCCCAGGCGTGCGCCTTGGCGAGCAGCTCCCTTCGGAACCCCTGCGGGGTCTGGACGGCGCGCAGGCGGGAGCGGTCGAGCGTACGCGCGACGACCTGGCCGTCGACCTCCTTGATCGTGTCGGCGACCGGGATCACCGGGATGCAGGCGTCGGCACCGGTCCGGACGGCGGTCGCTACCGCGTCGACGAGCTCAGGCGGGACGAGCGGCCGGGCGGCGTCGTGGACGAGCACGATGTCGACCTCGTCGGGGAGCGCGGCGAGGGCTCTGCTGACCGAACGCTGGCGATGATCTCCGCCTCCCACCACCTCGACCTCGGCGCCGGTGAGCTCGAAGTCGTCCAGCAGCCGTTCGACGCTGGCCACGTCGTCCGGCGGCGCGGCGACGACGACCAGCTCGACGGAGCGGGCGCGGGCAAGGGCTCGTACGGCATGGACGAGCACCGGGGCGCCGCCCAGGAGCCGGAGGGCCTTGGGGGTGCCGGGTCCCATCCGTTCGCCGCGGCCTGCGGCAGGGACGATCGCTGCGGTGGTCATTCTTCTTCGCCCTAGAGAGCCAATGAGCCCCCGACGATCACGTCGGGGGCTGATTGAGTTGGTGGATCAGGAAGCGAGGACCTCGTCGAGCAGGGCCTCCGCCTTGTCCTCGTTGGTGTTCTCAGCGAGCGCGAGCTCACTCACGAGGATCTGACGCGCCTTGGCCAACATCCGCTTCTCTCCAGCGGACAGGCCTCGGTCACGCTCGCGGCGCCAGAGGTCACGGACCACTTCGGCCACCTTGATCACGTCGCCGGAGGCGAGCTTCTCGAGGTTGGCCTTGTAGCGGCGCGACCAGTTGGTGGGCTCTTCGGTGTGTGGCGCACGTAGCACCTCGAAGACCTTTTCCAAGCCCTCCTGGCCTACGACGTCGCGAACCCCCACGAGATCGACGTTGTCCGCGGGTACCCGAACAATGAGATCGCTCTGGGCGACGATTTTCAGGACGAGATACGTTCGATCTACGCCCTTGATTTTTCGGATCTCGATGTCATCGATGACGGCAGCCCCATGATGGGGGTACACCACTGTCTCGCCGACCTTGAAAGTCATATGTACGGTACCCCTTCCTTGCCTCAACTTTATCACGGTCTCTCAACCGCTCCCGTGGCGTTTCCCCAGGTCAGAGCCGCGACGGGACTTGACAAGAAGCGCTTTCCGTGCATTCGCGAGGTTGTCCGCAGGCGGCTGATCTAGGTGATACCCGTACGAAACCCGTAACAACCAGGTCAGGCGCGAGACCATGATGCCGACCTTGATCGTCGGGTCCCGGAGTGGGGTCGATACGCTGTGGTCCGCTCGATCGCCCTACCGCATCACCCTTGTGGGATCTCCCGAGGAAGGAACGCCGTGTCGATGCCGTCCCGGTTCCGTCGCGGACTCGCATTCGTGCTGGCCGCGGCCATGTTGCCGGTCCTGTCCGCGTGCGCTGCCAGTTTCGGCGCGGCCACCCAGGATCCGTACGCGCCCGCCGACGGCGTGCAGGCCAACAGCGGCTCGTTGCAGCTGCGCAACCTGGTGCTGGTGGTCACCGGCGCCAACCAGGCAACGCTGGTCGGGACGGTCTTCAACAAGGGTGACGAGCCCGACGCGATCGTGGCCGTGTCCAGCGCCGCGAAGCCCGGAACGCTCACCCCGGCGGCCATTCCGGTTCCGGCCAACGGCGTCGCCGTGCTGGGTCAGGAGACCTCGCTGGGCGAGCCGTCGACCGTCGAGCTGACCGGCACGAACCTCGGGCCGGGCCTGGTGACGCAGCTGACGATCGACTTCCAGCGCGCGGCGAGCGTGTCCGTGGACGTCCTGATCGAGCCGCGCGTCGGCCCGTACACCGGCGTCCCGGTCCCCCCGTCGCCGACTCCGACGCCGGAGCCCACGCCGACCCTGGACATCCCCCACACCGAGACCGCCTCGCCCGAGCCGACGGACACCGCCTCTCCCGAGGCCTCCTAGCTCAGCGGATACCCGGCGGCCGCGCAGGCTGCCAGGATGTCGCCGACCACCCGATCGACCGGCTCGCGGGCATCGATCGCTCGCACTCCACGGCCGAGGAGCTCCGCCTCCACGGTCCGCCGCCAACGGCGCGACCAGGCCACGGTGTCGCCGGTCTTGCCGAACGGGTTGTCCCGCCGCGGATCGCGAAGCCGACGCTCCATCGTGTCGTCGTCGAGCCGGAGGAGCAGCACGAGATCGAAGCGGTCCAGCCGGTCGAACATGTTGAACGCCGTGCCGCACAGGAGCCCGGTGCGGTCGCGGCACTCCGCCACCGCCTCGTCGAGGCGATCGTCGATCCACTGCCAGTGATGGCTGGTCAGCCAGTCCAGGTCAGGCTCCGCGGGAAAGTCGACCGGATGCCCTTCCGGAGTCTCGTGGCGGGCGTAGCCGTAGTCGAGGTCGATCGCGTGGAGTCGCCTCGCCCGTACCGCCGCCGTGACCGTCGACTTGCCGGCGCCAGGGCCACCGGCGAGGAGGATCGTCGCCATGGGCAGCGACCCTTCCAGCCAGGTCGTGCGACTGGCAACGCCATTTTCCGCAAGCAGAACGCCCCGCGGCCGGCGTCCGGCAGCGGGGCGTTCGTACGTCAGACCAGGCTCAGGCCTCGAACTTGTACCCCAGTCCCCGCACCGTCACCAGGTGGTGGGGGTTGGAGGGGTCGGGCTCGATCTTCGCCCGCAGGCGCTTCACGTGGACGTCCAGCGTCTTCGTGTCACCCACGTAGTCCGCGCCCCACACCCGGTCGATCAGCTGCCCGCGCGTCAGCACCCGGCCGGTGTTGCGCAGGAACATCTCCAGCAGCTCGAACTCCTTCAGCGGCAGGCGTACGTCCAGCCCCGCCACTGTCACCACGTGCCGGTCCACGTCCATCCGCACCGGCCCGCCCTCGAGCACCGCCGACGCCACGACCTCAGCGCCGTCGTGGCCGCGGCGCAGCACGGCTCGTATGCGCGCCACCAGCTCGCGCGGCGAGAACGGCTTCGTCACGTAGTCGTCCGCGCCCAGCTCCAGGCCGACCACCTTGTCGACCTCGGTGTCCTTCGCGGTCACCATGATCACCGGAACGTTCGAGCGCCGCCGGAGCTCCCGGCAGACCTCCGTCCCCGGCAGACCGGGCAACATCAGGTCCAGCAGAACGATGTCGGCTCCGCCGCGCTCGAACTCCTCCAGCGCGACGTTCCCAGTCGCGGCGAGGGCGACCTCGAAGCCCTCCTTCCGCAGCATGTAAGAGAGCGCATCGCTGTAGCTCTCCTCGTCCTCTACGACGAGCACACGGGTCACGAGGGGCCCTCCTTGTGTTGATGAACTGCCTTCTCCAAAGGCAAGGCCTGCGCCGGCAGGGCGCCCGCGACGACGCGGTGCGCGTCGGCGGCCTCACCGCGAAGGGGGAGCTGCAACGTGAACGTCGAGCCTTTCCCCTCCACACTCCACACCGTCACGGCACCACCATGGCTGGCGGCGACGTGCTTCACGATCGACAGGCCGAGCCCCGTACCGCCTGTCGCCCGACTCCGCGCCCGGTCGACGCGGTAGAACCGTTCGAACACCCGGTCCAGCTCTTCCTCCGGGATACCGACGCCCTGGTCGCTCACCGAGAGCTCGACCAGTTCCCCCGCCCCCGCGTCGGCCTGGTCGGCGTCCACGACCTGGACGTCGACGACCACGCGAGTGTGATCGGGGCTGTAGCGAACTGCGTTCTCGATCAGGTTGCCGAGCGCGATCACCAGCTGCGCCTCGCTACCCAGCACGATCAGGTCGCGCAGGCCGGCGCGGATCAGCTTGATCTGCTTGGCGTTCGCGTCCACCCGGCTCCGGTCCAGCGCCGCGTCGACGACGGAGTCGACCTCGACGGTCGCCGCCTCCTCGACCGGATCGTCGGCCTGGACGCGGGTCAGCTCGATGATCTGCTGGACGAGGCGGCTCAGCCGTTCGCTCTCGATCTGCATCCGGCCGGCGAACCGCTGGACGGCCTCCGGGTCGTCCGCGGCGTCCTGAACGGCCTCGGAAAGCAGTGTCAGCGCGCCTATCGGGGTCTTGAGCTCGTGGCTGACGTTCGCGACGAAGTCCCGGCGGATCGCGTCGAGCCGGCGCTCCTTCGTACGGTCCTCGACCAGCAGCAGCACCATCTGGCTGCCCACCGGGGCGACCCGCGCGGACATCGACAGCACGTCGCGCCCGAACCGGTCGCGCGGGATCGCGAAGTCCTGTTGGCGAATCTCACCGTCGCGGCGAACGTCTCGAACCAGCTCGAGCAGCTCGTCGACCACCAGCCGGCTTCCGCGCACGATTCCGAACGACCGCGCCGGGGCGCTGGCCTGCAGAACCTCGTCGTGCGGACCCACCACGACAGCGGTGGAACGGAGGACGGCGAGCACCTTCGCCACGTCCGGCGGGACGGCCGGAGCGGGCGAGCGGATCTCCTGTCGCTGCTCTCGTTCGCTGAAACGGAACGCGAGAACGGCGACCGCGCCGACGGCAAGGCCGACCAGGCCGCCGAGTGCGGCGGCAAATGTCGCGTCCACGATGTTCGATGGTACGGGGAGCGTAAGTCCTTAGTCGCCTTGCCGTAGGTCCTCGCCATGACCACTTAGAACGATGTTCACCCTTCGTTTACGGCTGATCTGCACATGGCCACCTGGGTGGCCTATCGTCCTCTCCATGCGGGATGCATTCCACGAGCAGCTCGAGGGCATCAACGACCGGATCGTCGAAATGGCGAATCTGGTCGAAGTTGCCGTCGAGGAGGCGACCACAGCGCTTCTCGAAGCCGACGCGCGGCGGGCCGAGCAGGTCATTACCGCCGACATCGAGATCGACCGCCTGCAGACGCTGGTGGAGGAGCAGACGTTCGAGCAGCTGGCATTGCAGCAGCCTGTTGCCACGGACCTGCGCGTCCTCGTCGGCGCCCTGCGGATGACGGCAGACCTGGAGCGGATGGGCGACCTCGCGGAGCACGTCGCGAAGATCACCCGGCTGCGCTACCCCGAGCACGCGATCCCGGACGACGTGAAGGCCACGATTGCCGAGATGGGCAAGGTGGCCAAGCGGATGGTGCACGAGATCGCCTCGTGCGTCGCCGCCCGTGACGTCGAGGCAGCGGAGCGTCTCGTGGGTGCCGACGACGAGATGGACGGCCTGCGCCGTTCGCTGTTCCAGGAGATGCTCGACCCGGGCTGGTCCCACGGCGTGGAAGCCGCGGTCGACATCGCCCTGCTGGGCCGGTACTACGAGCGGATCGCGGACCACGCGGTCTCCATGGCCCGCCGGGTGATCTACCTCGTGACCGGCGAGATGCCGGATCACATCACCTCGACCCCCGCGTAGCCCCCGCGGCGGGCCGTGACCTCAGGCTCTTCGGCCCCACCCATGCCGAGGGGCTTTGGGTCATGTTCTCTGGCAGAGTCCCGCCTGTGCGCGCTTCCGTACGAACGATCCATCAGCTCATCGCAGCGATCCCGCCGCTCGACGGGCTCGAGGCTGAGCACCAGACTCAGGCGCTGCGTTGGCTCGAGCGCACCGACGACGTGTTCCGTCGCGTGAAGCCGGCGACGCCCAGCCCGCACCTGGTGGCGTACACCGTCCTGGTCGACCCCGCCGACCGGAGCAGCCTGCTGGTCCACCACCGCAACGCGGGACTCTGGCTGCCGCCGGGAGGACACGTCGAGCCCGACGAGTACCCGGCCGACGCCGCCGACCGGGAGGTACGGGAGGAGCTCGGCATCGTTCCGCGGTTCGCGGATCCCGCCCGCAGGCCGGCGTTCGTCACCGTCACCGAGACCGTCGGGATCGACCATGGGCACACCGACGTCAGCCTGTGGTTCCTCCTGCTGGGTGAGCGAGACCTGGCTCTGACCACCGACCTGGCTGAGTTCACCGAGGCCCGGTGGTGGAGCCCCGCCGAAGTCCGGGCCGCCGAGGCGGGCTCGTTCGACCCCCACTATGCGAGGTTCAGCCGCAAGGTGACCGCCGGATTGGTCTGGGATCTCGACGCGCCGATTGGCCTGGCCGCCCCGCGAACGGCTCCCTAGCGTCGAAGGCGTGACCGTAGCGAAACGACCACTGGGCAATTCCACCATCGAGGTCAGCGAGATCGGGCTCGGCGCCTGGCAGTTCACCGACGAGGGCTGGGGCGGGCCCGACGAGAACGAGTCGGCACGCATCGTGGACGAGGCGCTCGCGCTCGGCGTCACGTTCATCGACACCGCACCCGGGTACGCCGGCGGGAAGAGCGAGGCAGCGCTCGGCCGGGCTCTCGAGGGCCGCCGCGACCAGGTCGTGCTGTGTACGAAGTTCGGCTACTGGGCGGACGAGCCCGCGAACTACTCCGCCGGCCGCATCGAGGAGTCGCTGACGAAGAGCCTGGCCCGCCTGCGGACGGACTACGTCGACGTTCTGCTGGTGCACAGCCCGCCGTTCGAGCTCATGGACGGCACCACCCAGCCGCACTATCGCGAGCTGCAGCGCCTCAAGGACGCCGGCATGATCCGCGCGTACGGCGTCTCCGGCCAGGCGGACACCAGCGAGGAGATCCGCCGCATCGTCGAGACCACCGGCAGCCAGGCGATCGAGATCCGCTTCAACGCGCTGTACCAGGAACCCGCCCAGGCCTTCGAGGCCGCCGCGGCTGCAGGCGTGGGACTGATCGTCAAGGTCCCGCTGGAGTCGGGCTGGCTGTCCGGAAAGTACACCGCGGACAGCCGCTTCGAGGAAGGCCCGCGCAGCCGGTGGACGCCGGAACAGATCGCCGAACGAGCGGCGCTGGTGGACGAGTTCGCCGCCCTGCTGCCCGCCGGCGTCAGCACCACGCACGGCGCGCTCCGGCACATCCTCGCCCAGCCGCAGGTGTCGACAGTCATCCCGGGAACGAAGTCGGTCCAGCAGCTGCGCGAGAACGTTGCCGCCCACGAGGGCACCCTGCTGCCGGACACGCTGGCCGCGATCCGCAAGCTCGGCGAAGGGCGCCCCTCCCTCACCTGGTGATCATGTCCGTGATCATGTCGGTGATCATGTCGGTGATCATGAAGCCGTAGCGGCGTATACGACTGCTACGGCTTCATGATCACGTTCATGATCACGGTGCGGGGCTAGTGCGGGCGGGTCGACAGCCGGAAGTCGGTCGCCGACTGGTCCCCCACGACGCGGCCCTGGTGCACGGTCACGACGCGGTCCACCCACCGCAGCGTCTGCGGCCGGTGGGCGATGACGATCGTCGTACGACCGTGCGCCGCCGACCGCATCGCCTGCTCGACCCGCCGCTCGCTCTGCAGGTCGAGGTGCGAGGTCGCCTCGTCCAGCACGAGCACCCGCGGATCGAGCACCAGCGCCCTTGCCAGGCAGAGCAGCTGCCGCTGACCCGCCGAGAGCGAACGGCCGCGTTCCTGCACCTCGTGCAGGTACCCGCCGTCCAGCTGGGCAATGAACTCGTGCGCACCCACCGCACGTGCCGCCGCCTCGACCAGCTCGTCCGGCGCGTCCTCGATCCCGTACGCGATGTTGTCCCGGATCGTCCGCGAGAACAGGAACGGCTCCTGCGGTACGTACCCGATCGCCTGCCGGAACCGAGACGGGTCGAACGAGGTCACGGGCATGCCGTCAACCTGGACTTGCCCCTCGGTCGTGTCGTAGAACCGCGTGATCACCTTGGCGATCGTCGACTTGCCCGCACCGGTCTGGCCGACGAACGCGACGCGTTCGCCAGACCCGATGGACAGATCGGCGCCCTGCAAGGCTGGCTTGGCAGTGCCCTGGTACTGCAATGCCACGCCCTTGAGCTCGATGTCGCCCGACAGCTCGCCAACCTCGACGGGCTCGTCCGGCGTCGGCACCGACACCTCTTCGGCCAGCAGCGCGGAGATCCGGGTCACCCCGGTCTTCGCCCGCTGGTAGATGTCGAACACCGTCGCCATCTGCTGGATCGGCGCGAACGCCAACGCCAGGTAGAGCAGGAACGGGATCAGCTCGGCCACGTTCAACGAACCGGCCTGGATCAGCTGCCAACCCACGAGCAGCGTCGCCGCCACGGTGAGGCCGGCGAGCAGCTCGATGAACGCGACGTACCTCGCCGTTGCCCGGTTGCTCGTCTCGCGCGCCACCTGCTGCTCGCGGGCGAGGCCGCGGAAGTGCGCGAGGTTCGCGCCCTCCCGCCGGAACGCCTGCGTGACAGGGAGAACGGCGAGCGTCTCGTGCAGGTAGGTGTTCAGCATCGAGTTGAGCTCGCGAGCCCGTTCGTACGCCGGACCAACGACCCTGCGGTACCAGATCGTGGCCACCGTCGCGGGCGGGATCACCGCCAGGACGACGAGCGCCATCATCGGGTTGAGCACCAGCAGCACCGCGGTCATGCCGGTGAACGTGACGATCGCGACGAGCGCGTTCGTCAACCCTGCTTGGATGAGCTCCGCGACCGCGTTCACGTCCGAGGTGAGCCGGGTCATGATCCGACCGGCGTGCGTGCGGTCGTAGTAGTCCATCCCGAGCCGCTGCAGGTGCGCGAACAGCCTTACCCGCAAGGCGTACAGGATGCGTTCGGTCGTCTTCGACGTGACGACGTGTGTGGCCCAGACGTCGCCCCAGTCGATCAGCGCGACGACTCCGAACACCGCACAGCTCAACAGGAGCATGCCGAACGACTTGTGGTCGAGGGCGTTCTCCAACCCGTTCTGGACGAGCAACGGGCCGGCGAGCAGCGCAAGAGTGTCGACCAGCAGCAGGCTGAGGCCGAGCACGATCGCCCAACGCTCTGGGCGAATCAGCTGCCGCAGCCGGAACGTCTCCGTCCGCTTGGTCTGGTGGTCGGTGTCGACGCCGACCTTGTCGTTGACCGGCTTGAGCTGCGCCAACGCCTCGAGCAGCTCCGGCGAGACGGGGTCACCCACGCGGGCGCGGATCGTCTCGGTCGGTCGCTCGGCGGGCTGCCAGGCCTCCGGCGTGACGCGCCGCTCGAGCGCCTGCTTCGACGCCGGCTCGGCGTCGGGCAGCTCGGACATCAGCCCCTGGTAGAGGGCGGAACGTCCGAGCAGCTCGTCGTGCGTACCCTGGTCGACGACCTTGCCGTGGTCGACCAGGACCACGCGATCGGCAAGCTGGACGGTGGATTCGCGGTACGCGACCACGATCACAGTCCGGCCGGCGACGATCTCCTGCATCGCGTCGAGGATCTTGCGCTCGACATGGACGTCGACCGCGGAGGTGGCGTCGTCCAGCACGAGGACGTCGACATCGGCGAGGAGCGCGCGAGCGAGCGCGATCCGTTGCCGCTGGCCGCCGGACAGGCTCAGGCCCTCCTGCCCGACCTCGGTGTCGTACCCGTCGGGCAGCGACACGACGAAGTCGTGGATCGCGGCGATCTTGGCGACCCGTTCCACATCCTCGCTGGTGGCGTCGTGCCGCCCGTACGCGATGTTGTCCCGGATCGAGCCGGAGAGCAGCATCGCCTCGTCGAACACCATGCTGATCCGCCTGCGCAGCTGCTCGAGCGGGAGCTGGGTGACATCGATCCCATCCAGCCTGACGCTCCCGCTCGTGGCGTTGCGCAGACGGGGAACGAGCTGCAGCGCGGTCGACTTGCCGGACCCGGTCGGACCGACGACGGCGACGGTCTCGCCCGGCAGCACGTCGAGGCTGAACCCGTTCAGCGCCTTCGGACCGTCGGGATAAGTGAATGACACGTCATCGAAACTGACGAACGCGCCACGCTCGCGGCCATGCCGCTGCGTGCCCGTGAGCTGCACGTCCTCGGCGTCGCGGACCTCGGGCTCGACCGCGAACACCTCGGCGATCCGTTCGGTGCCGGACCGCGCGCGGGGCGCGACCGTGAGCACCATCGCGAGCAGCCGTGCCGAACCGTTGAGGTCGGCCAGGTAGGCGAGGAACGCGAAGAACGTACCGACGGTGACGTGTCCGTTGAGCGCGAGCCAGCCACCGAGCAGCAGCACGAGCACCTGGCCGGCGAGCGGGCTGGCCTGGAGCGTGGCGAGCAGAGGTGCGCGCTCGCGAATCGCTCGTACACGGCTACGGAACAGGACGGCGAGGGACTCGGTGAAGCGGCCGAGCTCGTTCGACTCCTGGCCGAAGCCCTTGACCACGCGGACGCCGGTGATGGCCTCCTCGGCGACCGTGGTCATGTCGGCCTCGCGCTGCTGGGCGTCCCAGGACGCCGCGTAGACGCGCATGTGCATGCGGCGAGCGATCACGACCAGGCCGATCAGCACGCCGAGCAGGACGAGCGCGAGGAGCGGCGAGAGGAACGTCATGATCGTGAGGGCGAGCACGACCTGCAGCACCGTTCCGAGGACAGGTGGGAGCAGGCCGACTGCCTGTTGGATGAGGACCAGGTCGGAGTTCACCCTTGCGACCAACTGGCCGCTCTGCATGCGCTCGTGCGCCGCGGCGTCGAGCCGCTGCAGGTGGGCGTAGAGGTCGTCGCGAATGTCGTTCTGGACAAGGAGGCTGAGCCGTCCGCCGGCCTCACGCCAGGTCGCTGACATGAGCGCTCTGACGAGGACTGCGACGACGAGCGCGCCCACCCACGGCAGCAGCGGCTTGGCGCGGGCGACGATGGCGTCGTCGACCACGACCTTCTGCAGCAGCGGCGCGGAGACGAGAGCGGCGGTCCAGCCGGCCGCCGCGGCGAGCGCGACGATCAGGGTACGGCGGTGCCGACCGAGGTAGGGAGCGAGCCAGCGCAGCCAGCCGTTGTTCGCGTTCGCGACCTTGGGCTTGGCGTTTCGCCTGTGCTCGTTGGTCTTTCGTGGATGCGGGAAGGCAGGTGCTGTCCGGGTCCCGGCGCGGGACCCTAGGGGTAACACGATCAGTCTTTCCCGCCGACGGCGGTGATTTGTGTGGACGCGTCGCGGCACTAGCGCGGCCCCGCCGTCGGCGAGGTCGTCTCTAGTTCAGGCTGGTGGTCCTCAGCGTTGCCGGTGCCGGAGAGTCCCTGTCAGAGGAGGGACGGCAGGAAGTAGGAAGGCAACACTGGGATATGGCGGAGAGTCAGCCGGATCACCGGAGCGCTGTGGAGCGCTCGATGTGACGCGGGCATAGCGCGCACGCACCTTAACTGGCAGCTGGTGGGCGGTTGGGACTTCGAAGCAGACTGCGGTGTCTACTGATCATCAACGGTACTAAGGTCGTCAGACGAGTGCGACCCGTTTCCGGATCATCCCAGAATGTGGACGAGCTGGCATCGATCCCAGCTTGAGTGGGTATGAGCTGGTCTTTCCTCCACCGCCCGGGCCAATGATCATGTTTACATGATCATTTGCCCCTTGACGCCAGGTAGACGCCAGGTAGAGGGGCCACTCGCCGTGTGAGGCGAGCGGGACTACTTCCGACCCTGGTTCTTCACCGCTTCGATCGCCGCCACGGCGGCCTCGGGGTCGAGGTACTCCCCGCCCGGGGTCAGCGGCTTGAGGGACTCGTCGAGCTCGTACAGCAACGGGATCCCGGTCGGGATGTTCAGCGCCACCACCGCCTCGTCCGTCATCCCGTCCAGGTGCTTCACCAGCGCACGCAGCGAGTTGCCGTGGGCGGCGATCAGCACGGTCTGGCCGCGGCGCAGGTCCGGAACGATGCCGTCGTACCAGTACGGCAGCATCCGGTCGACCACGTCGGCCAGGCACTCGGTCCGCGGCAGCAGTTCGGGCGGGAGGTCGGCGTACCGCGCGTCCCCGGCCTGGGAGAACTCCGACGAGTCGTCCAGCGGCGGCGGAGGCGTGGAGTACGAGCGCCGCCAGATCATGAACTGCTCCTCGCCGAACTTCGCCAGCGTCTGCGCCTTGTCCTTGCCCTGCAGCGCCCCGTAGTGCCGCTCGTTCAGCCGCCACGACCGGCGCACCGGCAGCCAGCCGAGGTCGGCCTCGTCCAGCGCGATCTCCGCCGTACGGATCGCCCGCCGCAGCACCGACGTGTGCAGAACGTCCGGCAGCAGCGAACGGGAACGCAGCAGCTCACCGCCCCGCCGAGCCTCCTCGGCGCCCTTCGTGGTCAGGCCGACGTCGACCCAGCCGGTGAAGAGGTTCTTGGAGTTCCACTCGCTCTCGCCGTGACGAATCAGGATCAGCCGGTGCGCAGCAGTCATGGCCTCGACTCTAGCGAGCCCACCACAACGTCGATTAACCTGCCGCCCGACCACACCTCACGAGGGACAAGGGGCACATCATGCGTCGTCGCATCACCGCGTTCGTCCTCGCCGCGATCGCCGCGGTCGCGTTCACCGCCATCGCCGTCACGCCGGCGAGCGCTCACGGCAAGTGCGAGAAGGACGAGTCCGGCGAGGTCGTCTGCTGGTAGTCACTCGCGCAACCAATCCTGGAAAGCCGCCAGGTTCGCCGTCGACTCGCCGCGTGACGTACGCCACTCCCACTCGCGGCGAATCGACGACGCGAAGCCCAGCTTGAGGATCTGGTTGAACGAGTCGTCCGCCGCCTCCAGCACCGACCCCAGCAGCTGATCCACCTCCGCCGCGGTCACCGCGGCCAGCGGGAGCTTGCCCGCCAGGTGGATGTCGCCGAGGTGGTCGATCGCGAACGCGACACCGTGCAGCCGCAGGTTCCGCTCGAGCAGGAACCGGTACACCGCCTCGTGGTTCTCGTCCGGCTGCCGCGCGACGAACGCGTGCACGCTGACCGCGTGCGCGCCGACGTCCAGCACGCAGGCCGTCTTCAGCTTCCGCTCCCCCGGCAACGTCACGACGAAGTTCCCCGGGCGCGGCTCTTCCCACTCGACCTCGAGCTCGGCGAGGGCGGACCGGATGACCGAAGCAGCGGCGCTCACGCGCTCAATGCTGCCAGGGACTCGATCGCCTCCTGATAGACGTCCAGGGTTCGTTCGGCCGTCGCCGACCAGCCGAACCGCTGCGCGTGCCGCACGCCAGCCGCTCCGTACGCCCGAAGCCGGAGCGGATCGCAGACCAGCGACCGCAGCACCCGCGCCCACTCCTCCGGCGCGTGCGAGTCGACCAGGACGCCCGACACCCCGTCCGCGACCGCGGTCAGCAGCCCGCCCGTCGCCGCCGCGACCACCGGCGTTCCGCACGCCTGCGCCTCCAGCGCGACCAGGCCGAACGACTCGTTGTACGACGGCACCGCCACCAGATCGGCCGCCCGATACCAGCTGGCCAGCTCGTGCTGGCGCACCGGCGGCTCGAAGCGGACCAGGTCGTCGACGCGGAGCGTCTTCGCCAGCCGTACGAGGGCGTCCGGCTCCGCCGTTCCCGAGCCGGAGGGCCCGCCGACGACCGCCACGACCAGCCGGGACCGCAGCGACGGGTCGCGCGCGACCAGCTCGGCGGCCGCCCGGATGAGCACGTCCGGCGCCTTCAACGGCTGGATCCTCCCCACGAACGCGAGCACGATCGCGTCCGGCGGCAACCCCAGCCGCTTGCGCTCCAACAGCCGGTCGCCGGGCGAGAACACGTCCAGATCCACGCCCGGGTTGACGACCGCGACGCGCCGCGGGTCGGCGGCGTACAGGTCGATCAGCTGCCGCGCCTCCTGGTCGGTGTTGGCGATGAGCCGGTCAGAAGCCTCCACGACCTGCTCCTCGCCGATGATCCGCGCCTGCGGCTCCGGCTCGTCGCCGTCGGCGAGCAGCGAGTTCTTCACCTTCGCCATCGTGTGCATGGTGTGGACGAGCGGGACGCCCCAGCGGTCCTTCGCGAGCGCGCCGACCTGGCCGGACAGCCAGTAGTGCGAGTGCACGAGGTCGTACCAGCCGTGGTCGCGCATCGCCTCGGCCCGCAGCACGTCGCGGGCGAATGGGCAGAGCTGCGCGGGCAGGTCGTTCTTCGACAGTCCCTCGAACGGGCCGGCGACGACGTTCCGTACACGGATCCCCGGCTCGCTCTCGACCACGGGCGGCAGGTCGCTGGACGTCGCGCGGGTGAAGATCTCGATCTCGATGTCGCGCTGAGCCAGCTCGCGGGCCAGCTCGAGGACGTAGACGTTCAGTCCGCCGGCATCGCCCGTCCCGGGCTGATCGAGAGGTGAGGTGTGCACGCTGAGCATCGCTACTCGCTTGGGCAAGCGCACGCCGACTACCTCCAGGTCACAAGGATCCCTGAAAGCGTCAACCGACGGGGCGGTCAGCTCATTCCGCGGCCGCCGCCTCGAAGGCGGCATGGATCTCCTTCGAGAACAGGACGAACCGGGCTTCTTCCACCTTGCTAGGCGTGGACCGTACGGTCTCGACCGCAATCCGGGCGGCGTCCTCGAGTGGCCAGCCGTAGATCCCGGCGGACACCGCCGGGATCGCCATCGTCTGGGCGCTCAGCTCGTCGGCGACGGCGAGCGCGTTCCGGTAGCAGGCGGCGAGCAGGGACGGGTCGCGCTGACCGGCGTTCCAGTTCGGCCCCACGACGTGGATCACCCAGTCGGCGGGCAGCTCGCCGGCGGTCGTCCAGCCGGCCTGCCCGGTCGGCAGGCCGTGCGGGAACCGCTGCACGCAGTCGTCGAGGATCGCGCGCCCGCCCGCGGCATGGATCGCGCCGTCGACACCACCTCCCCCACGCATCCGCGAGTTCGCCGCGTTGACGATCGCGTCGACTTCCTGGGTGGTGATGTCGCCCTGGATCAACGTCAGCCGCATGTCCTCATCATCACCGATGCCGCCAACCGCACCCCGGATCGTGACGCGGTTGCACCGCTAGTCCTTCTTGGCAGCCCCGCCTCGCTCAGTTTCGCCGCATGCGACCGCCAGTCATGCGGCTTCCGACGTCCTCGCTGGGCTTCTTCGACGAGCCGGGGCTGCGGCTCGGCGCAAATGGGGTTACCTTCGAGTACCGGCGGTGTGACCCCTGAGGCGGGTGAGCCTGTGCAGGCATGGGTGATCTGGCTGATCGTGGCGATGGCGCTCGGAATCGCCGAGCTGCTCTCGCTCACGCTGAACCTCGCCCTGATCGCCGCCGCTGCCATCGTGGCGACGCTGGTCGCCGCGGTCGGGCTGCCGCTGGGCTTCCAGGTCGCGGCGTTCGCGCTCACCGGAATCCTCTTGGTCCTCTTCGTCCGGCCCATCGCGATGAAACAGCTCAAGACGCCGCCCGTGATGCGGATGGGCATCAGCGCGCTGATCGGCAAGGACGCGCTCGCGCTCACCGAGGTCACGCATAACGCGGGCCGGGTCCGGATCGGCGGCGAGGAGTGGACGGCACGCTCGTACGACCCGTCGCTCGTCATCCCGGCCGGCGCCACCGTCGAGGTGCTCGCCATCGAGGGGGCCACCGCGCTCGTCCATCCTCAGGAGGAACCGTGGATGCGCTGATAGCCGGCATTCTGATCGCGATCGTCGCCATCATCGTCGTGATGCGTTCGGTGCGGATCGTGCCGCAGGCAAGGGCGGGCAACGTCGAACGCCTCGGTCGCTACGTCAAGACGCTCGAGCCGGGGCTGAACATCGTGATCCCGTTCATCGACCGGGTCCGGCCGCTGATCGACCTGCGCGAGCAGGTGGTCTCGTTCCAGCCGCAGCCGGTGATCACCGAGGACAACCTCGTCGTCCACATCGACACGGTGCTGTACTTCCAGGTCACCGATCCCCGGGCGGCGGCGTACGAGATCGCCAACTACATCCAGGCGATCGAGCAGCTCACCGTCACCACGCTGCGGAACGTGATCGGCGGCATCGCGCTGGAGAGCACGCTGACCTCACGCGAGCACATCAACACCACGCTGCGCGGCGTCTTGGACGAGGCGTCCGGCAAGTGGGGCATCCGCGTGAATCGCGTTGAACTGAAGGCGATCGACCCGCCGCCGTCGATCAAGGACTCGATGGAGAAGCAGATGCGGGCCGACCGCGAGAAGCGTGCGGCGATCCTCACGGCGGAGGGCGTACGCCAGGCCAAGATCCTCACGGCGGAAGGGGAGAAGCAGGGCGCGATCCTCACCGCGGAAGGCGATCGGCAGGCGGCGATCCTGCGTTCGGAGGGGCAGGCGAAGGCGATCGACACGGTCTTCGAGGCGATCCACCGCAACGATCCGGATCCGAAGCTGCTCGCGTACCAGTACCTGCAGATGCTGCCGGAGCTGGCGAAGGGGCCGGGCAACACGTTCTGGGTGATCCCGAGCGAGGTGACGTCGGCCTTGTCGAGCGTCTCCAAGGCGTTCGCCGGCGAGCCCGAGGGCGAACAGCCGGCTCTCGACGGCAACGAACGCCGGCGCGAGCTGCCCGCGGAGGACTGAACTGGTCCACCGGATCCGCTGCTCACCGGTCCAGTGCTCCGGCCGATGGCGGCTCTAGCGTGGAGAACGTGTCCACGTTGACGACGTTGAAGGACTGAAGCCATGCATGTGTTCCTCGCCGGTGCGACCGGGGTGGTCGGTCGCCGCATCGTTCCGTTGCTCGTCTCCGCCGGCCACCAGGTGACCGGGACGACCCGCCGTTCGGAGAAGGCCGCGTTGCTGCGCGATCTTGGTGCCACTCCCGTGGTGGTCGACGCGTACGACCGGGAGCAGGTGTTCGCGGCTGTCGCCGCCGCTCGTCCGGACGTCGTCATGGACCAGCTGACCGACCTCACCGCGTACGACGTCGACGCCAACGCCCGGCTACGCCGGGAAGGCACGACCAACCTCGTCGACGCCGCGCTGGCGGCCGGCGTCCGGCGGCTGGTCGTGCAGAGCCTGGGATGGATCTACGAACCGGGCGCCGAGCCCGCGGGCGAGGACGAGCCGCTCGACCTCGACTCCGAGGGGGCTAGGAAGTCCTCGGTGCAGGACATCGTCGACCTCGAGCGGACCGCCTCGGCGGCGCCCGAGGCGGTGTTGCTCCGGTACGGACTGTTCTACGGACCGGGCACCTGGTACCGCCCGGACGGGCTCAAGGCCGACGAGGCCAGGGCGGGCAAGCTGGTCGCGGACAACGATGTGACGAGCTGGCTCCACGTCGACGACGCCGCGGCTGCCGCGGTCCTCGCGGTGGAGTGGCCGTCCGGGCCGGTCAACCTGTGCGACGACGAGCCAGCTCCGGGGACGGCGTGGGTGCCCGCGTTCTGCCAGGCTGTTGGCGCGCCCCCGCCGTCCTCGTCGGAGGCGGAACGGAACGGCTGGGCTCGCGGCGAGTCCAATCGGTACGCGCGGTCGCTGGGCTGGACGCCGCGGTACCCGTCATGGCGAGAGGCGTTCAGGGCTTGGGAATCAGGTCGCTGAGGAGGTCCAGCGCCTGCCGCCAGGAGTGCGCGGGCGGCGTCGCGTAGCCGATCAGCAAGGCGGCCGCGTGGGTGTTCGGCGCGATCCAGTGCGTGGCCGAGTTCAGCCCGTGCATCCGCAAGCCTGCCTTGGCGGCGACCTTGACCAGCGCTCGTTCGGCTTCGGCGGACTCGAGCTCGACGACGGCTTGCAGCCCGGCGTCGATGCCGATCAGTGGCGCCTCGATGCGCTCGGCGAGCTCGGTTCGCCTGCGCTGGTACGCCCGGCGCGCACGCCGTACCTGGCGGTCGTAGTCGCCCCGTTCGACGAAGTCGGCCAACGCCAGCTGGTCGATGGCCGAGACCGAGGCGCCGAGGTCACTGGCGACGTCAAGGGCAAGTTGACGCAACCTTGGCGGGAGGACCAGCCAGCCCATGCGCATGCCGGGGGCGAGCGCCTTGCTCGCGCTGCCGGCGTAGATCACGCGGTCGGGGTCGGCTGCCTGGAACGCCCCGAGGAGCTGGCCGTCGTACCGGAACTCTCCGTCGTAGTCGTCCTCGACGACGTACCCCTGCTGGGCTTTCGCCCAGTCCAGGAAGGCCGTTCGCCTGCTCGGTGAGAGCGCGGCGCCGAGCGGGTGCTGGTGTGAGGGTGTGAGGAGTGCGACTCGGGTTCCGTCGGCGAGACCGGCCGGATCGGCCCCTTGCTCGTCGACGTGCATCGACACGAGGTCGAGGCCAGCTGAGGCCAGGAGCTGCCGATGCATCGACAGGCAAGGGCTTTCGGTCGCCGCCTTGTCCAGGCCGAGCCTTCGGAACGTGTGCGCGAGAACGGCGAGTCCGTGCGCGAAGCCCGCGGTGACCAGCACGGTGTCGGCTGTCGCGCGGACGCCTCGGGTGCGGGCGAGGTACGAGGCGATCACGTGGCGAAGCTCGGGAAGCCCGGCGGGGTCGGGGACGTCGAGCGACTCCGGCGTCGCCGTCGCGAGGACGCGCCGAACGCTGGCGGACCAGGCCGACCGCGGGAACGAGCTGAGGTCGGGTCGCCCCGGCCGGAGGTCGATCAGTGCCGGCGCTGCCCGTTCGACCAGCGCCGGCGCGGTGCTGCTCGCCACCTTCGTTCCGGAGCCGGGCAGGCCGACGAGCCAGCCTTCGGCGATCAGTTGCGCGAACGCCTCGACGACCGTGCCGCGGGCCACGCCGAGCTCGGCAGCCAGGCTGCGCGTACCCGGAAGGCGCGTGCCGGGCTGGAGCCGCCCGTCGCGGATCGCGTCGCGGAGAGCCTGCTCGAGCGCACGGCCGACTCTCGGGCCGCGTCGCACGTCGAGGTGCAGGTCGAGGTCGGTACGTGGCATCGCCTTCGTAGTCTCGTCGAAGGCGATGCCACGTCGCAAACCGTCGCTCAGGCGAGTGAGTCGAAGAACGTCGCGATGTCCGCGGCCAGGGCTTCGGGCTTCTCCATCGCGATGAAGTGGCCGCTGCCGGGGTTGTCGGTCGACCACTGGCTGATGTCGTTCTGCAGTTCGGCCAGCCGGCGGATCCCGGGCGGCCCGCTGTAGAGGCCGGTCGGCGCCGCCTTCTGCCCGCTCGGCCAGACGAACTTCACGCTGTTGTACATCAACCACGACGACGAGCCCGCGCTCTGCGTGAACCAGTAAAGGCTGATGTTCGTCAGCAGCAGGTCGCGGTCGATCGCGTCGTCCGGCACGGGTACGGCGAACGTGAACTCGTGGAACTTCTGCAGCAGCCACGCCAGCAGTCCGATCGGCGAGTCGTTCCAGCCGAACGCCATCGTCTGCGGGTAGTGCCTCAGCAACATGTGGTGGTCGACGCCCAGGCTGGCCCACTGCTGCATCTGGTCGTACAGGCCGCGCTCCTCCTCGTTCAGCTCCGGCAGCAGGTCCTCGGTCGGCAGGCCGACGCCGCTGTCGAGGTGCACGCCGACGACGCGGTCGGGGTCCGCCTTCGCGGTCTCCTGCGAGACGTACACGCCGAGGTCGCCGCCCTGCACGCCGTACCGCTCGTAGCCCAGCCTGCGCATGAGCTCCGCCCACATCCGGCCGACCTGCGCGACGCCGAAGCCGGTCTCCGGCGGCTTGCCGGAGAAGCCGAACCCGGGAACGTGCGGCACGACGACGTCGAACCCGCGCTCGGTCAGCTGCGGGATCAGCTCGACGAACTGCACCACGGAGTTCGGCCAGCCGTGCGTGAGGAGCAGCGGCAGCGCGTCCGGGTTTCCGGACCTGGCGTGCAGGAAGTGCACGTCGATCCCGTCGATCGTCGTGACGAACTGCGGGAACGTGTTCAGCCGCGCCTCCTGCGCCCGCCAGTCGAAGCCGTCGCGCCAGTACTCGGCCAGCTCGCGGAGGTACTCGACCGGGACGCCGCGGCTCCAACCGTCGCCGGGCAGTTGCTCCGGCCAGCGCGCGTTCGCCAGCCTCGAGTGCAGATCGTCCAACTCTGCTTGCGGGATCTCGATGCGGAAGGGCCTGATCTCTGTCGTCGTCATGTCTTCGACCCTAGGATCCGTGTAGGACCGATTCTGTCCTATACAGCTATCATTCTCGAAGACATGAGCGATCCCTCCGAACGCCTGCTCCACCTGCTGTCGTTGCTCCAGACGCCGCGCGACTGGCCGGGCAGCGAGCTTGCCCGCCGGCTGTCGGTCACGACCCGGACAGTGCGGCGCGACATCGACCGGCTGCGCGGGCTCGGCTACCCGGTCGAGGGCGCGATGGGACCCGAGGGCGGCTACCGGCTCGTCGCCGGAACGGCCATGCCGCCGCTGCTCCTGGACGACGACGAGGCGGTCGCGATCGCGATCGGTCTCCGGATCGCCGCCGGCCAGGCCATCGCCGGCATCGACGAGGTGTCCGTCCGCGCGCTGGCGAAACTCGAACAGGTGTTGCCGAAACGGCTACGCCGCCGAGTCACTACCT
Source organism: Tenggerimyces flavus (assembly GCF_016907715.1). NCBI lineage: Bacteria > Bacillati > Actinomycetota > Actinomycetes > Propionibacteriales > Nocardioidaceae > Tenggerimyces > Tenggerimyces flavus. The sequence continues at coordinate 464,818 of NZ_JAFBCM010000001.1, forward strand.
TGGGAGCGGCGACCGTCCCGTTCTCGCTGCGGAACGACCCGACCGTCGACCCCGAGCTGCTGACCCAGCTCGCCGCGCTGATCGAGAACAGCGAACGCCTGCGCTTCGAGCACGTCGCCGCCGACGGCTCGCACACCGACCGGAACGTCGAGCCGCGCAGCCTGATCTCGCAGAACGGGCAGTGGTACCTGCTCGCGTACGACCTCGATCGCGCGGACTGGCGCACGTTCCGCGTCGACCGGCTCCGCGATCTGCGCCCGACCGGTCACCGCGTCCGTCCGCGGCCGCTGCCGGCGAAGGACGTCGCCGAGCACGTCCGGCAGCAGGCGTACTCGCGGGCGCCGGTCTTCTCGGCCGCCGTGACCCTGCACGCACCGATCGCCCAGGTGGCAAGGCGATTCGGGACGGCAGAGGGACTCACCGAGCTGGACGCGATCACCTGTCGGTACGTCAGTCACGAGGACACCGTCGAGTACCTCGCGTTCCGGCTGATCCGGCTCGACTGCGAGTTCGAGGTGCACGAACCGCCCGAGCTGGTCGCCTACCTCCGCACCATCAGTGCCCGGACACAACGCGCCGCCGGCTAGGCCGCTCCGGCGCGGACCAGGCCGCACTCGTACGCCAGAACGACGGCCTGCACGCGGTCGCGCAGCCGGAGCTTGGCCAGAATCCTGTTCACATATCCCTTCACCGTCCCTTCGGTCAGGTTGAGCGTGCTGGCGATCTCGGAGTTGGACAGCCCGCGGGCGATCAGCTCGAGCACCTCGCATTCGCGCTCGGTCAGCTCGCGCAGCGCCACGTCGACGTTCGGCACCACGTCATCCGGTGCCCCGATGTGCCGCTCGATCAGCCGTCGAGTCACCGCCGGCGCGACGATCGCGTCGCCCCCGGCCACCGCTCGGATGGCGACGAGCAGGTCCGAGGCCAGGATGTCCTTGAGGACGAATCCGCTCGCCCCCGCACGCAGGGCCGAGTAGACGTACTCGTCCAGGTCGAACGTGGTAAGGACGAGGACCTTCGGCGCCTCCGGCCCCGCGGCACGGACCAGCCGCGTCGCCTCGACTCCGTCGACGTCGGGCATCCGGATGTCCATCAGTACGACGTCCGGCGAGGTCTGCGCGACCAGCTCCATCACCTCCGAGCCGTCGCCGCCCTCTCCCACGACGACCATGTCGTCGGCACTGTCGATGATCAACGCCAGCCCTCCGCGCAACAGGGCTTGGTCGTCGATGAGCAGCACGCGGATCACAGCGTGGCCTCCGTTCCCAGGGGGAGCCGAGCCCGCACCGAGAACCCCTTGCCCTCGACAGGTCCCGCGAAGAGCTCTCCGCGCAGCGTCTCGACGCGCTCGCGCATCCCACGCAGGCCGTTGCCCGCGCCATCGGCGACGGCGTCTCCGGCGCCGTTGTCGTTCACCTCCACTGTCAAGGCGTCCTTTCCGTACTCGATCGTCACCTGCACCCGCGCTCCGGGACCAGCGTGTTTCATCGCGTTCGTCAATGCCTCTTGCACAATCCGGTACGCCGCCAGGTCGACGGTGATCGGAAGGACGTCCGGCTCGCCCTCGAGGTGCAGCAAGACCGGCGTGCCTGCCTTCCGCACCTGCTCGACCAGCTTGGGCAGCTGCGCCAGTCCGGGAACCGGATGACGCGAGCCGTCCACCGGCCCGACCGCCGCCAGCACCTGGCGCATGTCGGCGAGCGAGGCGCGCCCGGTCTCCACGATCGTGTTCAGCGCGGAGAGCGTCGCCTGCGGGCGTTTCTCGAACGCCGCCACGCCTCCCTGCGCCTGCATCACGATCACCGACAACCCGTGCGCGACCACGTCGTGCAGCTCGCGGGTGATCCGCGTCCGTTCGGCCGCGGCCGCGAGCGCGCCCTGCTGGTCACGTTCGCGCTCCAGGTCGCGTGCCCGCGCCTTGAGCTCGTCCAGGTACGCACGACGGCTCTGTACGCTCCAGCCGATCGCCCAGGCGGCGACCAGCACCGGGGCGAGGATCGGGATCCCGCCCCAGTCCGTCGGTCCGCGCGAGACCGACGGGTCCGGCTCCGGCGGTACCGGTGGCACCGGCGGCTCCGGTGGCTCCGGTGGCACCGGTAGTTCGGGAAGCACCGGCGGCTCGGGCCGCACCGCTGGCGCCGCCCGACCGTCGGTGAACGGCTCGACGATCAGCCAGCCATCTCTTCGTCCGTCGAACGTGACGTACACAGACCATGCCAGAACGACGAGCATCATCGCTGCGAGTATCCACAGGGAGAACGTGCGCGACCTCCCTGCGGCGATCGTGAAGAGGATCAGCGGCACGGCCACGTTCGCCGGCATCGGACCCATCGCGACCGCCATCTGCACGAGTGCCGCCACCGTCGCGCACGCCAGCGCTGGCTCGGGCCAGCGCCGCCGCACGAGCACGGAGGCGATGCCCGCACCCGCCAACACCCACCACAGCAGGGATCCGACGGGTTGCAGCCCGATCCGCGGGTCCAGCAACGTCGGTGCCGCATCGGTGTCGCTCATCACGATCGACGCCACGAGAAGCAGCGCGGCGAGGCCTGCGTCCTGGACGAACGGCCTGCGGACCACGCTGGTCAGGTGGGCGACGACTGTGTTCACGGGGCCGAGCCTAGGTGGGTTGCGGGCTTGGCGAATCTGACCACGGTTATGTCTTCATACATATCCACGGGTAGATGTGCGACGGCGCCAACGTTCCGAGACTTGCCGCATGAGACGACATTCGCTCGCTGCGGCAGCCGCCCTGATGGCGGTCGCCGGCCCGATGGTGATCGCGGCACCCGCGTTCGCCACCGCGCCGCCTGCCTCTGTCACCTGGACGAAGTGTCCGGCGTACTCCGACGAGGTGTTGGAGTTCCTCGGCCTCCCACCCGCCGACCGACCGGCCTTCCACGAGCTCTGGGCGCGCGCGGAGTGCGGAACGGTCGCCGTTCCGCTCGACTACCGGAAGCCGCGCGGCCGGACGATCACGGTCGCGATCACGCGGCTGAAGGCGACCGACCAGAAGCGCCAGCTCGGCAGCATGGCGCTCAACCCGGGCGGACCTGGCGGCGCGGGCTACCTGTTGCCGATCCAGTTCGGGCTGCGCCCGGGCACCGCGAAGCTCAACGAGCGTTACGACCTGATCGGCTTCGACCCGCGCGGCGTCGGCTACAGCACCCAGGTCGACTGCGAGCCGGCCGACGGGCCTCCTCCGACATCGCCGATCACCAAGCGGCAGGCGAAGCAGCAGTACGCCGAGCTGGTCCGCGCGAGTCGCGCGTGCGCGGCGAAGGATCCCGCGTTCCTCAGCCAGATCACGACCGGCAACATCGCCCGCGACCTCGACCGGGTTCGCGCCGGGCTGGGCGAGCGCAAGCTGAACTACTACGGGGTGTCCTGGGGCAGCTGGCTCGGCCCGGTCTACCGGAGCCTGTTCCCGAGCAAGACCGGCCGGATGTGGGTGGACAGCGTCGCCATCCCGGACCCGCGGATGGACCGGTTCGAGGCCGAACGCGCGATGGCCACGCACCGGAGCTTCACCCGGTTCGCGGCGTGGATCGCGCGGTTCGACGACACGTACCACCTCGGTCGCACGGGGCGGCAGGTCGAGGCCACGCTGGCCGCGATGCGCGCGGACTTCGAGGCGAACCCTCGGCAGTTCACCGATCTACCGTTCCCCATCGGCGGCTTCGAGATCGGGCTGACCGCGGGCGTGCCGTCCGTCGACTGGACGCTTTTCGCGCGTGCGTTGGCAGATCTGCGCACCTGGACGGGCACGACCGCGCCGGAGTCGCTGAAGCGGCTGATCGGCGGGCCGGGTCCGGGCGGCGAGCCGCCCGCGGGCTTGCCGGAGCTGTTCAACGAGACGGCAGGGCAGGCGATCTTCTGCAACGGCGACGGCGGCCGCCGTGACTTCGAGTCCGCGTGGAAGGCGTACCAGGACAGGCTGCGCCGCTACCCGGTCACAGGCGTGACCAGCCACTACCTGCCGCCGTGCGCGGGCTGGTCGCTCCCCGTGGAACGCATCCGCCTGCACCACGGCGGCGGCTCGCTCGTTCTGTCGGGGCACCGGTGGGAGACGCCATCGGTGTTCGAGTGGACTGCCGAGATGCACGACGCCGTCGGCGGCAAGGTGGTCACCATCGACGACGACGTCCACGGCTCGGTGCTGGACTCCGCCGACTGCCTCGCCCGGGTGGCGCGGTTCTTCGAGACAGGCTCGGTGGGCGCGAGGACCTGCGAGGGCATCCCGGTGCCTACGGGTCCGGACGACCTGCCCGGGCCGCAGGCATTCGGAACGCAGTCCCGGTCAGGCCTTCACCCGTAGCCGGACGCGGCGGAACCCACGTCCCTTGTTCTCGATCTTGGCGATCTCCAACTCGCCGATCCACTTGGTCGAGGCGACGTGGGTTCCGCCGTCGGCCTGGACGTCGAGGCCCTTGATGTCGACGAGCCGGACGACCTCGACGGTCTCCGGTACGAGGTTGGTCGCGGTGCGGATGATGTCGGGGATCGCGAACGCCTCGGCGCGGGGCAGGCTGCGGACCTCGATCGCCCGGTCCGCGGCCACCTCGGCGTTGATCGCGGCGGTCACGTGCTCCTTGAAGCCCTCGGGAACCGCCTCGATGTTGAAGTCCATCCGCGCCTCGAGCGGCGTCATGTTGCCGCCCGTCACGAGTGCGCCGTAGTCGCGGAACACCACCCCGCACAGCACGTGCAGGCCGGAGTGCGTACGCATCAACGCGGTACGGCGTTCGTCGTCGAGCGTGGCTTCGACGCTCGTGCCGACCGGAGGGAGGGGGTCGTCGTCGTGCGGGATCAGGTGGAGGTCGTCGCCCTTGCGGGCGCCGACGATCCGGGTCCGTACCCCGCCCCACAGCAGCACGCCCTCGTCCGGCGGTTGACCACCGCCGCCGGGATAGAAGGCGGAACGGTCGAGCACGATGCCGTCCTCGGCGGAGGCGTGCAGGACCGTGGCGTTCCAGTCGCGCAGGGCTTGGTCGGTGAGTTCGAGTCGGGTGGTCCGCCCGTGTTGGTCGGTGGCGGCGGTGTCGTCCATGAGCGAACGGTACGCCAGCTCAGTCCTCGTTCAGGAAGCCGGAGACGACCTCGCGGACCTTCGCCCGATGTGCCCACATCAGGCCGCCCGGCGGAAGGACCTCGAGCCTGGCTTTCGGGAACGTCTCCGCGAGTTCCACCGCTACCTCGACCGGGTGCAGGGCGTCGCCCTCCTGCGCGAGCACGAGCACCTCGCCCGCGTAGCCGGCGAGGTCCGCACGGTCGTCGATCGGCTGCTGTGTGGCCAGGGCGCGGACCATGGCTGCGAGGTCGCTGCCGGCCAACTCGTGGGCGCGGGCTCGGGACCAGTCGAGGACGTCGCTGCGGTCCCGGACGGCCTCCGGCTGGCTTTGTCTGAGGGCGTCCGCGATGCGCGCTTCGTCCGCGGTTTCGATCGCCCGCGCGAGCGTGAGAAACGCCGCTGCCTGGGTGCGCGGCTGGTCGAGGGCCGCGGGGAGCACGAGCACGACCCGGTCGAACAGGTCGAGCCCTCGGAGGATCGTGCCGGCGCCCATCGAGACGCCGAGTGCCCTCGTCGCCTCGGCGGCGTGGGTGGCCTCGCGGAGCTGCGTTTCGAGCGCGGCGTACGTCTGGCCAGCGAGGTCGAGGAACGTGCGCGTGCCTCGGACGCCAGAGCCGAACGGCCTCGTCTCGGCTATGGAGCCGACGAGGCCGTGGGCGAAGAGCGTGACAGGTCGGCCGGAGCCGGTGGTGACTACCAGGGTCCGTACGGTCCGTCGTTGCCACCGCTGCGCCGGCCGCGCCCGCTGGCCTCCTTGACCGCGGGCCGGACGCCGGCGAGGTAGACCGCGGCGGCGACCGTGCCGAGCAGGCCCGTGATGCTGAGCGGGCTGCCCCGGAAGACGAGATCGAGCACCACAGCGACGCCGAGCAGGACCAGCCAGAACACCTTCGTCTGCTTGTCCGCGGCCGGGAACGCCTCGGTCGGCCGGACTGCGGCGTCGGCGAGCGCCCAGATCTTCATCACGAGGAGCGCGAAGAAGAGCACCAGAGAGATCTGGCCCGGGATCGCGAGGATGTTGAACACGCTACGAGGGTAACTGCTCGCGCCGACAACCGCCTGGGGCGTGGACCCTGGTTTCTCTCAGGGCTGGAAGAACTTCTTGAGGGCCGGACCGAGCACGTCAGGCGCTCCGACGTGGCCCTGGTCGGCGAACGTCTGCCGTTCGGCGTGCGGAACGAGGGCTGCGATGGCGTTGGCGGCGCTGGCGAAGAAGTCCTTCGGCAGGCCGCTCATCCCCTCCGACCCGGCGCTGGCGCCGCTGTCCACGGCCAGGACGGGGCAGGTGATCTTGGCGAGCTCGGCCGGCGGGCGGTGGTCGCCCATGCAGGCGGCGTCGCTCGCGAGCGTGTGCGCGACCGCGGTCATCGACGGCCAGTACGGCGAGGCCTTCATGCCGGCGATCTCCTCGGGCGCGGAACCGGCGAACCACAGGAACAGCTCGAGTGCGTCGTCGAGCCGTCCCTCGGCGACGGCCGGCCCGACCTTCGCGGCGTACACCCGGGCTCGCTCGTGGGACGCGTCGTCCATGCAGAACGGGACGTCGTACACGGCGAGCCGGTCGACCGGCAGCCCCGCCGCCGCGGCGCGGAGGGCGAGCCCGCCGCCCGACGAGGCGCCGAAGAGGTGAGCACGGCCGCCAGCCTCGGCGAACAGCGCTTCGAGGTCCTCGATCTCGCGCTCGACCGCGTACGGCGGGGTGGTGCCGCTCTTGCCGCGGCCGCGGCGCGCGTAGTTGTAGACGGTGAAGGAGTCAGCCAGCCAGGCGGCGAGCGGCTCGTTCTCCGCGCCCTCGTCGAGCGCGCCGCCGACGAGGATGACCTGGGGGCCTTCGCCGCTTCGGTCGTAGGAGATGGAGGTTCCGTCGTTGGAGGTCACGTAGTTCGTCATGGCCGCGAGCGAACCAGGCGGCGCTGAAACGGCGCTGAAAGCCGCGTTTTTGTCCACAGGCTTGCGATTCGCCGACTTGTCCACAGACCGCCTCCGCCGCCTCGCCGTTGGCTTGCGTACGAGCGAAGCTTGCCCCACGACGCGAGGCAAGCCTCGCTCCGCACCTTGACAACTCAACAGAGTGAAGAATGACGCTCGTGATGCAGGTCGAGATCGAGCTGCTCGGGCCGCTGCGGGTGGTCGTCGACTGTGCCGTCGTCGAGCTGCCCGGCGAACGGCTGCCCGTTCTGCTCGCGGTGCTGGCCATGTCGGCGGGCCAGCCCGTGCCAGCGGAGCGGATCGTCACCGCGGTCTGGGGCGTCGATGTCGGCGTCGATGCGCGGACCAACCTGCAGAGCAACGTGCGGCGGCTGCGGCGGATGCTCGGGGACTCCGCGGTGGAGACGCGTGGCTCCGGGTACGCGCTCGCGGTGGCGCCGGAGGCCGTGGACGCGCTGCGGTTCGGCCGGCTGCTGGACCAGGGCCGGCTGGCGGACGCGCTCGAGCTGTGGCGTGGCGATCCGTTCGACGGCCTGCGTTCGGACGTCCTCGCCCAGACGTACGGGGTCCGGCTGTGGGAGCGCTATCTCGACGCGGTCGAACGGCGAGCCGCGCTACCGGAGCTGACCGAGCTCGCCGATCGCCATCCGCTGCGGGAGTCCTTGTGGGCTCGGCTGCTCGAGGCCCTTCGCGCGGCGGGTCGCGACGCGGAGGCCCTGGAGCGGTACGAGCAGCTGCGGCGTCGGTTGGCTGACGAACTGGGCACGGATCCGAGCCCGGAGCTGCGGGCTCTGCACGCCGAGCTGCTGGGCGGCTCAGCGCCTGGGGTCATGCCTCGGCAGCTGCCAGCGGATGCCTCACCGTTCTCCGGACGTGAGGCGGAGCTGGCCGCACTCGATGCACTGCTGGTCCAAGCTCGCGGCCCGGTGGTGATCTCGGGTACGGCGGGCGTGGGCAAGACCACGCTGGCCGTGCACTGGGCGCATCGGGTCGTGGATCGGTTCCCCGACGGCCAGCTGTACGTCGACCTGCGTGGCTTCGACCCGTCGGAGCCGCCGCTGGCACCGAGCGAGGCGCTGCGCGGGTTCCTCGAGGCGCTGCGGGTGCCGCCTCGGCAGCTGCCGGCGAGTCCGTCCGCCCAGGCCGCGCTGTACCGCAGCCTGCTCGCGGACAGCCGGACATTGGTGGTCCTCGACAACGCGCGCGACGCCGGCCAGGTCGCGCCGCTGCTGCCCGGCGCGCCCGGATGCCTGGCGGTCGTGACCAGCCGGAGCCAGCTGCCCGGCCTGGTCACGAGCGCCGGTGCGCGGCCGCTTGCCCTGGACCTGCTCGACGCCGCCGCGTCGCGCTCACTGCTGGCCTCTCGGTTGGGGTCGGAACGGGCACGCGCCGAGCCCGCCGCGGTGGCGACGTTGACCGAGCGGTGCGCGGGATTGCCGCTGGCGTTGGCGATCGTGGCGGCACGGGCTGCGCTGCGCCCGGCGTACTCGCTGACTCGGCTCGCCGAGGAGCTTGCGTCCGCTGGGCTGGACGGGTTCGACGCGGGAGACGCGGCGAGCAGTGCGAGGTCGGTGTTCTCGTGGTCGTACCGGTCGTTGTCGGAGCCGGCAGCGCGGGTGTTCCGGCTGCTCGCTCTGCATCCGGGGCCGGACGTGGGCCTCGACGCGGCGGCGTCGTTGGCGGGCGGCGAGGTTCGCCGGGAGCTGGACGAGTTGGCTCGCGCGCATCTCGTCACCGAACGGACGCCCGAACGGTACGCGTTCCACGACCTATTGCGCGCGTACGCACGCGAGCTCGGCACTGCCGACGACGCGGCTGCGCTCGGGCGGCTACTCGACCACTACGTGCACACGGGGCGGGCGGCGGATCAGCTGCTGTTCAGCCACGGCGAGACGATCCCGGTCGACGAGCCGTCGTCGGGGACCGTGCTGACGGCGTTGGCGTCCGAGGACGAGGCGTTGGCGTGGTTCGGGGCCGAGCGGCTGACGTTGATGGCACTGCTTCGCCTGGGTTCGGCCGAGCACGTGTGCCAGTTGGCATGGGCGACGCACGTCTACCTGCACCGCCAGGGCTTCTGGCACGACCGGGTGGCGGCGCAGCACGCGGCGGTGACGGCTTCGCGGCAGCTCGATTCGGCCGTGGCGGAGTCCCGTTCGTGCCGGTACCTGGGCTTCGCGTACGCCGACCTGGGCCGCTTCGACGAGGCGCACGTCCACCTCGATCGCGCGCTGGCGTTGGCTGCCGACCCGATCGATCGAGCGTGGACACACCATTACCGCGACCTGACGTTCGGGCAGCAGGGCGAGGAGGCGTCGGCGTTGGAAGCGGCGCGCGAGGCGTTGTCGCTGTTCCGGGCGGCCGGGCACGTCGTGGGCGAGGCGATCGCGCTCAGCGACGTGGCTTGGTACTCCGGGCGGCTCGGGGCCGACGAGTCGACGCTGGCCGACGGCAAGCGGGCGTTGGCGATGCACCGGCAGGTCGGCAATCGCGCGTACGAGGCGCACACTCTGTCCTGCTTGGCGGACACGTACGTCCGGCGCGGCGAGGTCGCGGCGGCGGAGTCTTGCTATCGGGAAGCGTTGGTCGTGTTCGAGGTGCTGGGCGACCGGTTCGGCGAGGCGAGCACGTACGCGCAACTCGCCGACCTGGTGGACGACGCAGACGCGCGCCGGCAGGCCGAGGCGATCCTTCGCGAACTCGACCCGCCGGCGGCGGAGCAACTAAAAGCCTTGCTGCGTTGAGGATTTCGTAGCGTCAGTCGCCGACCTTGTCGGCGGCGGCACCAGCGGCCTTGCGAGCGGACTCAGCGGTCTTGCGGGCGCTGGTCGCAGTCGACTTGGCGCGGGTACGCGCGGAGGTCGCGGCCTTCTTGACTGAGGTCACGGTGGCCTTGGCGCTGCGAACGGTGGTCTCGGCCTGGTCCTCGAGCTGCTTCGTCGAAGCCTGGTTGCGGATCCGTCCGACGAGGCTCTCGCCGCGGCCGGCGAGCGCGACGTACGTCTCGTTCGCCTGGCCGAGCGCGTCCTGCCACGCGGCCTGGGCACGGTCGGAGATGGCCTTGGCCTGCTTGGTCAGCTCGTCGGCGCGGGTCTCGAGCTCGGTCTGGACGCGCGTGGTGATCGCGGACTGGTCGGTGTCGATGGTGGCAAGCCGGTCCTGCGCGAGCTTGCTCAGCTGCCGGATCTTCTCGACGGCGAGGTCCCCGGCGCCAGCGACGGCGTAGAACGGCTTGTAGTCGACGGTGGGCATGGTTATCGCTCCTGGGTGGTCGTCTTCTTCTTGGTGTTCTTGGTGTTCTCGGGTTCCGGCTGCTGTTCCTCGTTCGCGGCTTCGCGCCGGAACGACTCGTAGATGTCCAACAGCACCCGCTTGTGGCGTTCGGTCAGCACCCGATCGGCGCGGATCGCCACCTCCACGGCGTCGTCCTGCTCCGCGGTGTTCTCCTCAGACGGGTCGAGCAGCCCGGCCCGGACGTACAGGACCTCGGCGGACACCCGAAGCGCTTTCGCGAGCTGCTGCAGCACCTCGGCGGACGGCTTGCGGAGACCGCGCTCGATCTGGCTGAGGTACGGGTTCGACACACCGGTGAGATCGGCCAGCTGCCGAAGCGACAGCTCAGCATTACGCCGCTGCTCCTTCAGATAGTCGCCGAGCGACCCGATGTTCCGCACCTTCATGCCACCAGTGTGCTTGCAAAAGTTAGCAAGCGCAAGCTCCCAGCTAGTGAGGCGTGTCACTCCACCACGGACGGGCGCTCGAGATCGAGCAGATCCGGGTCCCCGTCGACCAGCAGCTGCTCGAACGCGCGCCAGCCTTGCTCGCCAACGAAGTGCGCCTCCGCGACAGTGATCGGGACCGCCCAGATGAGCGAGATGCCCTCGAACCGCGCGAACGCCTCAGGGAAGGAGACCGGGTCCGCGATGTAGACGGCACAGAGCTCACCCGACGGGAACATCGGCCCCCGCGGACCGATGACGTCGCCCCGGAGGTAGGCCGAATGCTCAGTGATTGCCTGCTCGCCGAGGTCGAGGAGGACGGAAGCCACGTTCGCCTTGGGCACCGGCTCGCGGCAAGCGATGAGCAGCTCCTGCCTCACCGTTTGGTCGTCGTGAACCGACAGCTCGTGGTGACTCATCCCGAGCGTGACGAATGTCGACGATCCCGCAACTGGTCCGTCGCGGAATTCGGCAACCTGGAGCCCGCCACCCGGGAAGCCGCGTTGGATCGGACCGAGGTGCAGCTCGAGGTGATCGACGAGGTTCACCTCAGTCGGCGTCGCAGCCGATCAGGTCGCGGCGTTCCAGGACCGGCGGCTGGTCGGGCGGCGGGAAGGTGTCGCGCAACGTGAAAGCCTCCGGCGTGGGTCCGCTCGCCCGCAGCAGGACGAGGCGTTCCTCCGCCTCGCGCACGGTCGGCCGGTGGCCGGTGGGCACCCACCACAGCGCGGTCATGGCCTCCGCCACTCGGGCGAACCACTCCCGCCGGCGGCGCAGGACCATCCGATGCATCGGCCCGTACACGTACTCCAGCAGCGCGTCGGGCGACGACCAGACCGACATGTTCACGATCAGCCAGTCGTCGTCGAACACCCGCATCGCCGTCGCGTTGCCGTCCTCGGTCTGCAGCCGCCACACGAAGCCAGGCGAACGATCCGCCACCGCATTCACCGGATCGAGCAGCGCGACGAAGTCGGCGAGCTCCGGACTGTCCATGGGCGCGAGGATCCGCCCGATGTTCACCTGGGCAAGCTCGTACATCTACACCCCCACCGAACGAATCTCGCCGACCGACTCACCGCCGCCCTTCACCGGGCCGCTCGCCTGGTCCGCGATCACCTTGTTGTCGATCCCGAATCGCCGCAGCGCCGCCGCCATCACCACGGGGCGGGCACGCTGGCCGCCGTCCTCGATCTTCAACGCCACCACGCGACCGTCCGGCAGTGCCACCGCGTAGCAGGCCTCGGCACCGCTCTTGCCGACCAGCCCAGGCACCGAACGCAGCAGGTCGACCTCGTCCCGATCGGTGCCGCTGACGTACTCGGGATGCGCGCGGATCGCCGACGCCACGCGATGTCCGGCCGAACCCTCAGGTTCCAACACCAGCGCGCGAAACGCCCGCGCGAGTCCCGTCAAGGAGAACGCGAGCAGCGGGGCGCCACAGCCGTCCACACCCACGTGAGCGACCTTCTCGCCGGCGAGGTCCTCGACCGTCTCGCGAATCGCCGCCTGCAACGGATGTGAGGGCGAGAGGTACGTCGAGATCGGCCAGTCGTTCGCCACGCAGGTCGCGAGCATGCCGGCGTGCTTGCCGGAGCAGTTCATCGTCACCCGTGCGGGCCGCTCGTCGGCGCGGATCATGGCGGCTTTCGCGTCGTCGTCGATCGGCCACGACTTCGGGCATTGCAGCGCCGACTCGTCCAGGCCGGCGCCGGCGAGGATGCGGCGGACACCGTCGAGGTGGAACGGTTCGCCGGAGTGGCTGGCCGACGTGAGCGCGAGGAACTCGCCGACCAGATCGAGCCCGTGGCGCACCATTCCCGTTGCCTGCAAGGGCTTGTTCGACGAGCGGGGGTAGATCGGCGAGGTCACGTCGCCGAGCGAGAACGCCACCGAGCCGTCCGCCTCGAGGGCCACGAGCGAGCCGCGGTGCCGGCACTCGACGAACCCGGAACGGACGACCTCAGCGAGAACGACGGGATCCCTCACGCTGGCGAGCCTACCGGCGCTTGACCTGCAACAGCTCCCGCGCGGCGTCGGTCGCCATCGCCGGGCTCTGCGCGAGTTCGGCGAGCCGCGCGGCCCGCTCGACCAGCTCGGCATTGTGCGTCACGGGCTGCCGACGGGCGAACGTGAGCGTGTCCTCCATGCCGACCCGCAGGTGCCCGCCCGCGGCGAGGGCGGCGAACGCGACCGGCAGCGACGTCCGCCCGATGCCGGTCGCCGACCACGACGTCACAGCGGCGGGCAGCGCGTCGACCGCGGCGACGAGAGTGCGGGCGTCGCCGGGCATGCCGCCGGGCACGCCCATGACCAGGTCGCAGTGCACGCGGCCGCCGTACGGGAGGCCGTACTTGTCCAGCAGCCGGTGCAGCGCGGCGACGTGGCCGAGGTCGAACAGCTCGAACTCCGGGACGACCTCGCGTTCCTGGGTGAGCTGGTACAGCTGGGTGACGAACGGCCACGGGTTAGTGAAGACGTCGTCGCCGAAGTTGACCGTGCCCATCGTGAGCGAGCACGAGTCGGGCTCGGCGTCGAGCACGCGGAGCCGGTGCTCGAACGGGTCCGTGACGGCACCGCCGGTGGAGAGCTGAACGATCAGCGAGGTCTGTTCGCACAGGGCGTCGACGGTGGCGGTCAGCCGTCCGAGGTCGAGCGTCGGCCGGTGCTCGGCGTCGCGAATGTGCACGTGGATCATCGCCGCGCCGGCATGCTCGCAGCGCTGGGCGGTCTCGACGAGTTCCTCGAGGGTGGTGGGGAGCGCCGGGAAGTCCGCCTTACTGGTCTCCGCGCCGGTGGGCGCGACCGTGATGAGGGTGGCCATGGCCGGCATCTTCGCAGACGCGAGAATGTCCAGGTGCGAGCTGTGGTGCAACGTGTCTCGAGGGCCAGCGTGACGGTCGATGGTGACGTCGTGGGTGCGATCGACAAGCCAGGCCTGCTGGTTCTGCTGGGCGTGACCCACTCCGACGAGGCCGCGCTGGCGGACAAGCTCGCGGCCAAGATCTGGGGCCTGCGGATCCTGGACGGTGAGCAGTCCTGCTCCGACGTCGGGGCGCCGCTGCTGGTGGTCAGCCAGTTCACGCTGTACGCCGACACGCGCAAGGGCCGCCGCCCGTCGTGGTCCGAGGCGGCGCCGGGCGAGGTCGCGGAGCCGCTCGTCTCGCACTTCTGCGAGGCGCTGCGCAAGCTCGGCGCCCACGTCGAGACCGGCTCGTTCGGCGCCCACATGGACGTCTCGCTCGTCAACGACGGGCCTGTCACCTTGGTGCTCGACGCGTGACGCCGGCGGAGTACGACGACCTCGAGCTCGCCCTCGACGGCATCCTCGACACCGTCACGGTCGTTGCCGCCGAGTCGGTGGACTCCCTCGACGTCACCGATCTCGAGGGCACGCCGATCGCCCGGCTCACCGTGCTCGCGAAGGAGCCGCTGGCGGACGGCCGGGTGCGCTTGACCGGTTCGGTCGAGGCGCTGCGTCCACGCGAGGACGGCGTGTTCCGTACGTTGCGGCGCACTCCCGCAGACGTGGGCGGCGGGCGGATCGCGGCGGTCCCGGTCGACGCCCCACTCAGCTCGACGGCCATCGAGCACCTCGCCGGAGCGACGGCCGGCTTCGACCGGGTGCTCCTTCTCCCGTTGGTCGGAACCGGTTCACCGCAGGGCATCTCGGCGCACGGGCTGGTCCGGGCCACGTTGGCCGCTGCCGCACTGCTCCCCGGCGAGGTTCGGGTGGTGCCGGTGCCGGCCGGCCGCACGATCGAGCCGGCGCGGGTGGCCGCGGCGTACGGGGAGCCCGTCCACGTGGTGAGCGGCGGACCCTTGCCCGACGCGGTCGAGACGATCGTGCAGGCGGAGCGGCGCGGCGGGCTGGTGGTGTTCCTCACCGGGCTGTCCGGGTCGGGCAAGTCGACCATCGCGCGCGGCCTGCGTGAGGCGCTGCTGGAACGCGGCCGTACCGTCACGCTGCTCGACGGCGACGTGGTCCGGCGCATGTTGTCCGCCGGGCTGGGCTTCTCGAAGGCGGACCGCGAGGCGAACATCCGGCGGATCGGGTACGTCGCCGCCGAGGTGGCGCGGCACGGGGGGCTCGCGATCTGCGCGCCGATCGCCCCGTACGCCGCCACGCGCGCGGAGGTGCGCGCGATGGTGGAGGAGGCGGGCGGCTCGTTCGCGCTGGTGCACGTCTCGACGCCGCTCGAGGAGTGCGAACGCCGCGATCGCAAGGGCCTCTACGCGAAGGCGCGGGCGGGCGAGATCAAGGAGTTCACGGGGATCTCCGACCCGTACGAGGCGCCGGACGACACCGACCTGGCGATCGACACCACGTCGGTGCCGATCGCCGCAGCGGTTGAACGGGTCCTCGGACTACTCCGGGACCACGGCTGGCTCGAGGACGGGGAGGGGCGCGACCCGCGGCTCCCGGGTGAGGGCGAAGCGCGCGACCAGGGCTAGCCCGAAGCAGAGGAACATCACGACGGCCATCGGGACCGCACTGCTCACGTCGACCAGCGTGACGAGCGGACCGATCAGGCCGGCGACGACGAACTGCATCGTGCCGAGCAGGGCTGAGGCCGTACCGGCGGCGTCCGGGTACTGCTGCAGCGCGAGGGCGGTGGCGTTCGCGCCGACCAGCGGCATGACCGCGACGCAGCCGAACAGTGGGATCACGATGCCCAGGAACCCGCCGATGCCGGTGACCGCGGCGAACAGCAGCGCGCCCGCGCTGGCGAACGCGATGATCTGGCCGGCCGTGAGCAGGGTGCGGCTGCCGAACCTGCGGACGATCCGGCCGCCGATCTGGGAGACGATCATCAGGCCGACGCCGTTGATGCCGAAGAGCAGTCCGTACGCCTGCGGGCTGAGCTGGTACTCGCCCTGGAAGACGAACGGGCTGCCCGAGATGTAGGCGAAGATCGACGCGAAGCCGATCGCGAGCGCGAAGGCGTACCCGAGGAACGCCTTGTTGCTGGCGACGTAGCGGTAGCCCCGCAGGATCTCCTTGAGACCGGTCGGGCGGCGGCGTTCGGTGGGCAGGCTGTCGGGGAGCCAGCCGGCGACGGCGATGAACAGGCCCGCACCGAAGACCGCGAGGATGACGAACAGTGCGCGCCAGTCGGTGAACTGGAGCAGCTGGCCGCCCATCACTGGGGCGAGGATCGGCGCGAGGCCGGTGACGAGCATGAGCATGCTCAGCAGGCGGGCGATCTCAGCGCCGCTGACCGTGTCGCGGACGATCGCCCGGGCGACGACGATCCCGGCGGCGCCGGCCATGGCCTGGACGACGCGGGCTCCGATGAGCAGTTGGACGTTGGGGGCGAGCGCGGCGGCGATGGACGCGAGCGCGTAGATCGCGGTGCCGACGAGGAGCGGCTTGCGCCGGCCGATGCTGTCCGAGATCGGGCCGATGATCGCCTGCCCGAGGGCGATGCCGAGCAGCGCGGCGGTCAGCGTGAGCTGGAGTTGGGACTCGGTGGTCCCGAGGTCGCCCTGCATCTGCGGGAGGGCGGGAAGGTACAAGTCGAGAGTCATCGGAGCGGTCGCTGTGAGGGCGCCGAGGATGATGACGAGTCTTGCCTGGATGCGGGTGGGTCCGGGTGCGAGTTCTGGTTCTGCGCTCGGTGCTGGCGATGATGACACCGCGGGCTGAGCCTCCTGTCTCAGTAGGCGGACATTCCTCCGGTCATCTGATGTTTGACAATCTCGATTCTAGTCCTCGGTTGCCCCGAGCAACAGCGGTTGTCCATGAACGGATGGGAACCACCGAACGGCGCCGGTGTCAGCGCTATAGGCGCGCAAACCCCACTTCGGTGGGCAAAGTGGAGACACCTGTGGACGATCGCGCCGGCAGCCAACGACAACGACCCGCACGCGCTCGGTGGGCAACGTGGCAAGTCACCTGGGTGGCCCGGAGGCGAGGCGGGACGAGGCATGCCGGGTGGGACGATGCGATCTCGTCGCGAGGGGCGAGCTGGGGCGAGGCCAGGAAGGGGCGGGCGCCGGGTGCGCGAGGCCGGCTGGGTGCGCGAGGCGGGCTCGGCGCGCGAGGCCGGCTCGGCGCGCGAGGCGGGCTCGGTGCGGGGGCCGGTTGGGCGACGCGTGTCACGAGGGACAGCTCGGGCAGCCGGCGCGCCGGCGGCATGGATGAAGGTGCCCTTCATCCAAGGGTGGCTCGGTGGCCGTTGTCGAAGCGGCCGGTGTGGCCGGGGTGGCCGGGCTTGACTGGGTCGGGGGCGCCCTCGTCCGGACCTATGGGACCAGGGTGCCCCCGACCCAGCCAGCCAGCCACAGCTCATGGTTCCCGAGGCCGCGCTCCACCATCCGACTTCACCCACCGAAACGGTGCTGGCGTCGGCGCTGAGGGCGCGCAAACCCCGCTTCGGTGGGCAAAGTGGAGACGCCTGTGGACGATCGTGCCGGCATCCAGCCGTCAACGACGCGCGCGGCGCTCGGTGGGCCAGGTGGCGAGCATCAGGTGGCCCGGTGGTGCGGCGGGACGAGGCAGGCCGAATGGGGCGAAGCGACTCGTCCCGAGGACGAGCAGGGCGGGGCCTGGTGCGCGAGGACGGGCGGTCGGGCGGACGGTCGGTCGGACGGTCGGACGGGCGGACGGACGGTCGGACGGGCGGACGGGCGGACGGACGGACGGGCGGACGGACGGGCGGACGGGCGGACGGACGGACGGACGGACGGACGGTCGGACGACGCGATTTGTCACGAAGGACAGGTCGAGCCACCAACGCTTCGGTGGCATGATGCCGCCACTCCGCGCATCCGACTTCACCCACCGAAACGGTGCTGGTGGCCAGGGCTGAGGGCGCGCCAACCCCACTTCGGTGGGCAACGTGGAGGCGCCTGTGGACGATCGTGCCGGCAGCCAGCGACAACGACGCGCGCAGCGCTCGGTGGGCAAAGCGGCAAGTCACCAAGTGGCCGGAGGTGAGATGGGCAGGGCCAGGAGACGGCGCGAGGCCGGGAGGCGACTGTCGCCAGGGACAGATCCACTCCACCATCCGACTTCACCCACCGAAACGGTGCTTGGGGCCAGGACTGAAGGCGCGCCAACCCCACTTCGGTGGGCAAAGTGGAGACACCTGTGGACGAACTGCCGGCAGCCAGCGACAACGACGTGCGACGGCCCGAGGCAGGGCCAGGGCGGATCGGGCGAGGCGCGCGCGGTTCCCTTAGTCGGCGGCGACGATCATGGCGGCGCCGACGGTGACGTTGGTGGCTTCGTCGATCAGGACGAGGCCGCCGGTCAGGCGGTTGCGCGCGTAGTCGTCGACGAACAGGGGCTGGGCTACGCGCAGGTCGATGCGGCCGATCTCGTTCAGCCCGAGTTGGTCGGCGCCCTCATCGCGGTGCAGGGAGTTCACGTCCAGCCGATAGTGCAGCTTCTTCACGATCGCCCGCGCGGTGCGGGTCGTGTGCTTCACGGTCAACCGCTGGCCCGGCCGGAGCGGCTGGTCGGTCATCCAGCTGACCATCGCGCAGAGGTTCTGCGCCACGACCGGCTTGTTGAACGGGCGGCAGATCATGTCCCCTCGGGACACGTCCAGGTCGTCGGCCAGCCGTACGGTCACCGACATCGGCGGGAACGCCTGTGAGACCGGGCCGTCGAACGTCTCGATCGACGAGACCCGCGACGTCATGCCGGACGGCAGCACCATCACTTCGTCGCCCGGCTTGAGGACGCCGCCGATGACCTGGCCGGCGTAGCCGCGGTAGTCGTGGAACTCGTTCGACTGCGGCCGGATCACGTACTGCACCGGCAGCCGGACGTCGACCAGGTTGCGGTCCGACGCCACGTACACGTTCTCCAGGTGATGCAGCAGCGACGGGCCGTCGTACCAGGGCATGTTCGACGAACGTTCGACGACGTTGTCGCCCTCGAGCGCGGAGATCGGGATGACCTGCAGGTCGGGGATCGTCAGCTTCGTCGCGAAGCCGATGAACTCCTCCCGGATCTGGTCGAAGATCTCCTGGTCGTAGCCGACGAGGTCCATCTTGTTCACGCACAGCACGAGGTGCGGAACTCTCAACAGGGACACGAGAAACGCGTGCCGCCGAGTCTGCTCGACCAGCCCGTTGCGGGCGTCCACCAACACCAGCGCCAGGTCGGCGTTCGAGGCGCCGGTGACCATGTTGCGCGTGTACTGGATGTGTCCAGGGGTGTCCGCGATGATGAACTTCCGCTTCGGCGTCGCGAAGTACCGGTAGGCGACGTCGATCGTGATGCCCTGTTCGCGTTCGGCCCGGAGGCCGTCGGTGAGCAGCGCGAGGTTGGTGTACTCGAAGCCCTTGTCGCGCGAGGTACGTTCGACGGCCTCGAGCTGGTCCTCGAAGATCGCCTTCGAGTCGTAGAGCAGCCGGCCGATCAACGTGCTCTTGCCGTCGTCGACGCTGCCCGCGGTGGCGAAACGCAGCAGGTCCATCTAGAAGTAGCCCTCCCGCTTGCGATCCTCCATGGCAGCCTCGCTGAACCGGTCGTCCGCCCGCGTCGCGCCGCGCTCCGTCAGCCGGCTGGCGGCGACCTCGGCGACGATCTCCTCGACCGTCGCGGCCGTCGAGGCGACGGCGCCGGTGCAGGTGAGGTCGCCGACGGTGCGGTAGCGAACGTGGGCCTCGAACAGGTCCTCGCCGTCCTTGCGGGGCAGCAGCTCGGACTCGGGGAGCAGCATGCCGTCGCGTTCGAACACCTTGCGCCGGTGCGCGAAGTAGATCTGCGGCAGGTCGAGCCCGTCCTCGGCGATGTAGTGCCAGATGTCGAGCTCTGTCCAGTTCGACAGCGGGAACGCGCGGATCGACTCGCCGGGGTGGACGCGGCCGTTGTAGAGGTTCCACAGCTCGGGCCGCTGGTTCTTCGGGTCCCACTGGCCGAACTCGTCGCGGAACGAGAACACCCGCTCCTTCGCCCGCGCCTTCTCCTCGTCGCGCCGCGCGCCGCCGAGCAGGGCGTCGAAGCTGTGCTCCTCGGCGGTCTCGAGCAGGACCTGCGTCTGCAGCCGGTTGCGGAGCTGGCCGGGCCGTTCGGTGATGCGGCCCTCGTCGATGGCCTTCTGGACGGAGCCGACGACGAGTCGCAGGCCGAGGCGTTCGACGGTCCGGTCGCGGAAGTCGAGCACCTCTTGGAAGTTGTGGCCAGTGTCGACGTGCATGATCGCGAACGGGATCTTAGCCGGCCAGAACGCCTTCTCGGCCAGCCGCAGCATGACGCAGGAGTCCTTGCCGCCGGAGAACAGAAGAGCGGGGCGCTCGAACTCGGCCGCGACCTCGCGGACGATGTGGATCGACTCCGCCTCGAGGGCCTGCAGGTGCGACAACCTGTAGTCGACGGGCAAGAGGGCTCCACGGTGATGGCACGGGACACGGACGGTTGTTTCGATGGTAGCGGCCCGTTCAAGTCGCGGACCCGGATCTCGCCCACCGAGACACCCGTCCATGCCGGCCAGGCGAGGGCCGGGGCACGAGGGATCGCCTGCCGTCCGCTGACAGGAGGTGTCAGTGGACCCCATCGAGGATCTGTCCCATGAGCACACAGGGCGTACGCGACTTCGACTTCTTCGTCGGCGGCTGGGAGGTCGAGCATCGGCGGCTGGTCAAGCCGCTGACCGGCAGCGACGACTGGGACGCGTTCGGCGGGAGTACGGCTGAGGCGCGGATCTACCACGACGGGGCCATCAGCATCGACGAGATCACGTTCCCCGACCGTGGCTTCTCCGGCCTGTCGCTCAGGCTCCAGAACGCCGAGACCGGGGAGTGGTCGATCTGGTGGGTCAACAGCCAGACCGGCACCCTGCAGCCGCCCGTGCACGGCGGCTGGGCGGACGGGCGGTGCCGCCTCGTCGGCAACGACACGCACGAGGGGCAGCCGATCCTCGCCACGTACGAGTGGAGCGACATCACCCCGACCAGCGCGCACTGGCAGCAGGCCTTCTCCACCGACGGCGGCGAGACCTGGGAGACCAACTGGCACATGGAGTTCCGCCGCGCCAACCAGGAGCCCGGCGACGCCGACACCACCCACCTCACGAGGCGAACCGGCGACTTCGAATTCCTCCAGGGCAGCTGGACCATCCGCAACCGCAGCCTCGACCAGCGCGGCCAATGGCGGGAGTACGACAGCACGATGGAGTCGCGCACCCACCACGCCGGGCAGGTCTCGGTCGACGAGTACGTCTTCCCCGACCGCAAGGCCCTCGCGTTCCGCGCCTACGACGTCGCCACCATGACCTGGGACATCTACTGGGTCGACTCCCGCTTCGGCACCCTCGAGCCACCCGTCCACGGCACGTTCGCGAACGGTGTCGGCGAGTTCCACGGCGACGACACGCTGCCCGACGGCACGCCGATCAAGGTCCACTTCCGCTGGGACGCCATCACCGCCGACTCCGCACACTGGCGGCAGGCCATCTCGACCGACGGCGGTCAGACGTGGCAGACCAACTGGGAGATGGAGCTCACCAGGTCCTAGACGAGGCGACGCAGGCGGCGGAACGAGACGATCGGTACGCCCGACTCCTCGGTGGTCCCCACGACGAACGCCTTCGCCGGGCGCTCCCCCAGCACCGCCGCCAGCGCGTCCACGGCCGCCGGGGCCGCCGCGGTCTCCTCCAGGCCGCTCAGCCGCCAGCCGCTCGGCAGCACCCGCACAGCGGCCGACTGGCCCGGCCCCGCGAGGTCGACGTCGCCGAAGCCGTACGCCGTGAAGTGCGCCGAGAACATCGGCCAGTTCCGGACCCGCCACGTCGTCGCCGTACGGGCCGGGGCGGGCGCCACCAGCACCGACCCACCTGCAGCAGCGGGAGGAGCCAGCGCTTCACCCGACAGCTCGACCCAGGTCGTCACGCCCACCGGCTCGAACTCGGCCCGCTCGTAGAGAGCCGCCGCGGGGTCGTTACCGACAGCGACGTCCAGCTCGGCCGCGCTGCAGCCGAGCGACTTCGCCAGGCGTACGCCGTCCGCCACCAGCTCGGTGCCGAGGCCACCGCCCCGGTGCGAGTGCGCCACCGCGATCCCGTTCAGGAACAGCACCCGCCCCAGCACCCGCCAGTCGGCCACCGCCACCAGCTCGCCGGAAGCGGACACCACGCCCCGCAGCAGCAGCGTGCGCATCGACGCCGGTACAGCGGCAGCCGCCGCCAGGAAGGCGGAAAAGCGCGGACTGTCGTACGGCGTCAGCCCGAGGCACGGCTGCGGAACGATCAGGCGGAGCAGACTGGCCGCCGGTTCGTACCACCGTGCGGCTGCCACATCCGAGATCGTCCGGTCAGCCACGCAGCAGAGCCAGATCCTCGGAGCGCAAGACAAGCTCTTCGGTCATCGCGGTCGCCCGCTCGTCGTCGAGGTCCAGCATCAGGTCGCGGGGATCCTCGGCCACGCCGTCGCGGCGCAGGACGACCTTGACCGTCTGGGCGAGGATCTTCACGTCCAGCCAGAGCGACCAACGCTCGACGTACTGCACGTCGAACGCCAGCCGCTCGTTCCAGCGAACGGTGTTCCGCCCCGCGACCTGCGCGAGCCCGGTGATCCCCGGCCGCACCTCGAATCGCCGCAGCTCAGAGCGGGTGTACCAGAGGTCGTACTTCGGCAGCAGCGGCCGCGGCCCGATGATGCTCATCTCGCCGCGCAGCACATTCAGCAGCTGCGGAATCTCGTCCAGGCTCGTCTTGCGCAGCAGGCGGCCGATCCGGCCGATCCGCTTGGCGTCCGGCAACAGGTTGCCGTGCTTGTCCTTGCGTGAATTCATCGAACGGAACTTCAGCGCACCGAACGCACGGCCGCGATAGCCGGTACGGCGCTGCCGGAACAGAACAGGCCCGCCCATCCGCCATCGCACAACGAGGCAGATAGCCAGGATCAGTGGTGAAAGGACGATCAGCCCGAGAAGAGCCGCCGCGATGTCAAAGCTACGCTTGACCGCGCGTCCCACCTGAAACCTCCGCATTCTCCCTGACCCACGAACTGGCCAATGACCTACGCGACGAAGTTGTCTGCCGAATCCGCTTGGCTCACCCAACTCGGGTCAGTCAGCACATACGACACCTATCACCTTCCGGGCTACCAACGACTCATGACCCCGGCGGGTTACGACAGCGTTCTGTTGTCGTACGAGTTCGGTCCGCATCGGCTGGTCCTGCCACTGACCCTGCGTCCGCTGCCTGAAGCGGTCCGTCACACCACTGGTTACGAGCACGATGGGACATCGGTTTACGGGTATCCGGGCGCACTGTCAAGCGTGTCGCCCGAGACGGTGGATACGGCGTGGCGCGAGGATTTCGCGGCCTGGTTCGCCAAGGTATGTGCGGAACTTTCCATCCTCACCGTGTTCCTGCGCAACCACCCGTTGCTCGACAGTAGCCAACTGTTCACCTCCGAGCCGTTCACTCTTGGACCGGTTTCGCCAACGGTGGCTGTCGATGTGACCCGTCCGCGTGAGGAACGACTGGCCGCGGCGAGCTCGCACCACCGCCGCGCGCTGCGCAAGTCGGTCGCTCTCGGGCTCACGTTCGAGCACGATCACTCCGACGAGGCGATCGCCGCGTTCACCGAGTGCTATCTGCAGACGATGGCCAAGCACGAGGCCTCGGAGTCGTACCTGCTCGACGAGGCGCGAGTGTCGAACATCCTTGGAACGTTGGGAGAACACGCCGAGCTCTGGGTCGCGCGCAAGCCCGACGGCGTGGTCGCGAGCGCCGCGATCTTCTTCCGTACGAACGGGATCATCCAGTACCACCTGGGCGGAACGCGTTCGGAGGACTACGCGCTCGGCGCCGCGCGGCCGTTGTTCGAGGCTGTGGCCGAGACTGGCCACGAACGCGGCGACCGGTGGCTGCATCTCGGCGGCGGGGTAGGTGGCGACGACGACAGTCTGCTGCGCTACAAGGGCGGCTTCGCCCCGGATCGCTTCGAGTTCCGCACGATCCGCGCCGTGCTCGACCCGGCCGCGTACGAGGAGGCGGCTCGAGCCGTCGGGCTCGACCCGGGCCGCTCGTTCTTCCCTGCCTACCGAACGACCGCGCTCGGGGTGTGATCCCACAGATCGCACTTGTGCACACGCGTGGCGTCGATCGGTTCGATGCGCTGGCCGAACGCCTGCACATACGGAGCCTTCGGCCAGCCCGGCCGACCCGTGTGCGCGAAGCGGGTCCAGGCGTCGATCATCGCGTCGCCGAGCCGGCGCTGCGCGGCGGTGAGCTCGACGTGCTTCAGGTTCGGGCCGTACGGCGCGCCGTCCAGCAGCTTGAACAGGTACGCGAGCTCCGACGCGTGCGAGGCGCCCGGCGGCAGCTCGGTGAAGAACGGCGAGAACGTCGGCGCCGTGCGATCGGCGAACTCGAACCCGTACGCCGCGGTGCGCCGAGCGAGCAGCCGCGTCGTCTCCTGCTGCGCGCACGCGAACACCCGGTCGGTGTCCAACGAGGCAAGCGTCAACGCGTTCTTGGCAGCCGAATCGTCAGCCGGGTAACGCCGTTCGATAGCAGGAGCGTCGGCACCGAACGTATCGAGCAGCAGCTGCGCGTAGCGCTCCCGCGTGATCGGACCGGTGAGAGCCTCCACGAACATCGTCGTGAGGCGCGCCTCGTCGCGGGTGTTGCCCGACAGTACCGGCACGCGATGGAACGCGCCCGCACGCAGCGCCGAGCCCGGATCACGCGGCAGGGTTGGCGTTCCGGTCGCGATGCCGAACGAGCTGTCGTACGGCAGCAGCTTCGCGGTCGGCAGCAGCCGCAGGCAGGACACCGTGCCGCACCCGAGCTCCTCGGCCACCCGCACGCCGACCGGCTCGCGGGCGGACAGCGGCGCCCAGAAGTCGTCCTTCACCAGGTGGACCGCCCCGTCCTGCGGCGTGGCGAACGTCGGGACGCGGGTGAGGCACGAGCCGCTCTGCAGGATCGCTTTGTCGAACAGGCCGTTCGAGGCCGGCGAGGTCAGCTGACCGCAGATGTCCACACCACCCGCGGACTCGCCGAACACCGTGACGTTGCGTGAGTCGCCGCCGAACAGGGCGGCGTTGCGCCGCACCCAGCGCAGCGCGGCCTGCTGGTCCTGCAGGCCGAACGTTCCGGACCCCTCCAACCCCGGATGGGACAGGAAGCCGAACGCACCGACGCGGTAGTTGATCGTGACGACCACGACGTCGCCGCGCTCGGCCATCCGGCGCGGGTCGTACGTCGAGCCCGCCCCCTGGAAGTTGCCGCCGCCGTGGATCCACACCATGACCGGCTTGCGGCTCGGCCCGGAGCGGGGCGTCGTCACGTTCAGGTACAGGCAGTCCTCGCTGGACCCGGCGAGTTGCTGCTCGCCGGCCCGCTGCGCGCACGGGCTCGCGTACGCCGTCGCGGACCGCGGCAGCAGCCAGGGCCGCACCGGACGCGGTGCCCGCCAGCGCAGCTCGCCGACGGGCGGCGCCGCGTACGGGATGCCACGGAACTCGTTCACGAGGCCCTCGCGCAGGCCCGAGACGGGTCCGGAGGTGGTGAGCGCGAGGACGGGTTCAGGAGAGGGCGACGCGTGCGCCGTCGCAGGCACGGCGACGGCACACGCCACGAGAAGGGTGAGAGCTAGGGCTCGGATCCGCATGCCGGCGACGCTTCCATCCGCGCCGGCGACGGACGACTGGCGAAAGTCGTATGTCGAGACCCGCGATGGTCAGCCCACACCGATGACGCGGCGCGTCACGCCTTCCCACCGAGCGGGATCGGTCACGTTGCGTCCGTCGAGGAACACCTGGACGCCGGGCAGGTCGGCCGGGCCGATCGTGCGGTACTCGGCGTGGTCGGCCTGCAGCACGGCGGCGTCGACGGGCTCGCCGAGGTGGTACGGGGTGAAGCCGTACGCCTCGAGCTCGCTGTCGTCGTACATCGGGTCGTGCACGAGCACCGCGGCGCCGCGGGCGCGCAGCTCCTCGACGGTCGGGAAGACACCGGAGAACGCGGTCTCCTTCACGCCGCCGCGGTACGCCGCGCCCAGCACGACGACGCGCTTGCCGGTCAGGTCACCGAGGGTGTCGGCGAGCAGCGACACCGCGTACTTCGGCATGTCGGCGTTCGCCGCGCGAGCCGTCCGCACGACGGTCGCGGCCGGGTCGTTCGACAGGTACAGCTGCGGGTAGATCGGGATGCAGTGCCCGCCGACGGCGATGCCGGGACGGTGAATGTGGCTGTAGGGCTGGGAGTTCGACGCGTTGATGACCGCGTGAACGTCGATGCCGTTCTGGTCCGCGAAGCGCGCGAACTGGTTCGCCAAGGCGATGTTGACATCGCGGTAGGTGGTCTCCGCGAGCTTCGCCAGCTCGGCGGCCTCGGCCGAGCCGAGGTCCCAAACTCCGTTGCTCTGCGGGAGATCCGGGCGCTCGTCGAAGTCGAGAACGGCGCCGTAGAACTCGCGCGCCTTCTCCGCGCCCGCGGCGTCGAGCCCGCCGACGAGCTTCGGGTACTTGCGCAGGTCGGCGAACACCCGGCCGGTGAGCACGCGCTCCGGGGAGAAGACCAGCCAGAAGTCCTTGCCCTCGGCGAGACCGGAGCCCTCCTCGATCATCGGCTTCCACCGGTTGCGGGTGGTGCCGACGGGGAGCGTGGTCTCGTAGATCACCGTGGTGCCCGGCGTGAGGTTCGCGGCGAGGTCGC
This sequence comes from Tenggerimyces flavus, assembly GCF_016907715.1. Taxonomy (NCBI): domain Bacteria; kingdom Bacillati; phylum Actinomycetota; class Actinomycetes; order Propionibacteriales; family Nocardioidaceae; genus Tenggerimyces; species Tenggerimyces flavus. The sequence continues at coordinate 491,163 of NZ_JAFBCM010000001.1, forward strand.
GGGTGGCGGAGTCCATCCAGCCGAAGTCCGGCACGCCGTTCCCGTCGACGAACAGCGGCACGACGATCACGACCGCGTCCGAGCCCGGGACAGCCTGCGCGTAGTCGGTCGTGGCGGTCAGGTGTCCGTCCGCGACGACCTGCTTCAGCTTGACGTCGAGGTCGGCCTCACCGGGGAACGGCTCGGTACCCGCGTTGACCAGGTCGACGACCTGCTGGTTGATGTCGACACCAGTGACGGTGTGGCCCTTGCTGGCGAACTGCACGGCGAGCGGCAGGCCGATCTTGCCGAGGGCGACAACGGTGATCTTCAACGACATCAACTTGTTCCTTGCGTATGGGCCGGAGGACCACGCAAGGGTACCTTTCGCCGTTCGGTCACCTGTTGTAGGCCGGAGCCGCACCCGCCAGCGTCGACCAGACCTCGTCGCAGGCGGCGGTGGTCGCCTCGTCGAGCGCGGGCCCGGACAGGGCCGCGAGGTTGCTCTTCAGCTGCTCCACGCTCGAGGCGCCGACGAGGACGTCGTCGGTCAGCGGGCGGTCGCGGACCCAGCGCAGCGCGAGCTCGACCAGCGTCAGGCCGGCGTCCCCGGCGATCCCCCGCAGGTGCGAGACGGCCGCGAACTGGGCCTCGTTCCAGTACCGGTCCCGATACAGCTCCTTGCTGAACCGGCCGTCCGGGACCGCGTTCGGCGTGTGCTTGCCGGTCAGCAGGCCGCCGGCCAGCGGGTTGTACGCGACGTTGCGCAGCCCGAGCGCGTGGGAGCACGCCTCGTACTCCGCCTCGACCCGGCGCGCGAGCAAGTTGTACATGACCTGGCACACGGTCGGCGCCAGCCAACCGTGCAGCTGCGCGAGGTAGTGCTGCTGCGTCACCTGCCAGGCCGCGAAGTTCGACTGGCCCAGCGCGCGGATCTTGCCGGCGCGCAGCAGCTCGTCGGCGGCTGCGAGCGACTCCTCGATCGGCGTACGCCAGTCCGGCCGGTGGAAGTAGTAGAGGTCGACGTACTCCGTGCCGAGCCGGCGCAGGCTGCCCTCGATCGCGGTGACGATCGCCTTGCGGGCGAGGCCCGAGACGGTCGGGTCGGACTGGTCGACGTGGCTGCCGACCTTCGTCGACAGCGTGACCTCCGACCGGAACGGGCGGACCACCTCGCCGAGGATCTCCTCCGAGGCGCCGTCGTTGTAGTTGTTCGAGGTGTCGTACGCCGTGACGCCGGCGTCGCGCGCCATCGCGACCATCTCGCGGGCGCCGGCGAGATCCACCTGCGAGCCGAACGTCATGCAGCCCAGCACGATGCTCATTTGAGTCCCGTCGTCGCGATGCCGTGCACGAGGAACCGCTGGGAGGCGAGGAAGAACCCGAAGATCGGGCCCAGCGACAGCAGAGACATCGCGAACATCGGCCCGTACGACGACTCCCCCTCGCTGTCGAGGAACGCCCGCAACCCCAACGGCACCGTGAAGTTCTCCGAGCTGGTGAGGTAGATCAGCGGGCTGAAGAAGTCGTTCCAGGTGAAGATGAACGTGAACGTCGCGGTCGTCGCGAGTGCCGGCATCAGCAGCGGCAGGATGACCCGCCAGTAGATCGAGAAGAAGCCGGCGCCGTCGATCTCCGCCGACTCGTCCAGCTCGCGCGGCAGGCCGCGGATGAACTGCACCATCAAGAAGATGAAGAACGCGTCGGTCGCGAGGAACTTCGGCACGATCAGCGGGAAGAGCGTGTCCACCCAACCGATGTTCAGGAACGCTATGTACTGCGGGATGATCTGCACGTGGTACGGCAGCATCATCGTCGACAGCATGATGAAGAACAGCGCGTTCTTGAACCGGAACTCCAAGCGGGCAAAGGCGTACGCCGCCAACGAGCAGGACAGCAGGTTGCCGACGATCGCGCCGAACGCGATGAGGAACGAGTTCGCGAACAACGTTCCGAACGTGACGTCGCTGAACGCGTACCAGCCGTCGACGAAGTTCTCGAACCTGATCGTCGACGGCCACAACCCGGAGGCCGTGAAGATCTCCGACGCGGGACGTACCGACGAGCTCGCCAGCCACAGCAGCGGATAGATCATCAGGATCAGGCCGACGATCAGCAGCACGTGCGTCACGGTCCGCCGCCACAGCGGCGTCCGTGCCCCGCCCAGCTGTGGTTCGCGCACCTCAGCGACTACAGCCACCGACGTCACTTCCCGTCGTAGTAGAAGACCCAGCGACCTGAGGTCGCGAAGATCAGCGCCGTACAGGCCGCGATCGCGGCGAGGAGCACCCACGCCATCGCGGACGCGTAGCCCATCTGGAAGTTCGTGAATCCCTGCTGGTACAGGTAAAGCGTGTAGAACAGCGTCGAGTCCGCCGGCCCACCTGAGCCGCCGCTGACGACGAACGCGGGAGTAAACGCCTGGAACGCCGAGATCATGTTGAGGATCCCGTTGAACAAGATGATCGGCGTAAGCAGCGGCAGCGTGATGCGGATGAACCGCTGCCAGCGGCCGGCGCCGTCGATCAGTGCGGACTCGTACAGCTCGTTCGGGATCTGCCGCAGACCGGCCAGGAAGATGATCATCGCGGAGCCGAACGTCCAGACGTTCAAGGCGATCAGCGTGTAGAGCGACGTTCGCGGATCGCCGATCCAGCTCTGGCCCTCGATGCCGAAGAAGCCGAGCAGCTTGTTCACCAGCCCGCTCTGCCCGAACACCTGCCGCCACAGGATCGCGATCGCGACGCTCGAGCCCATCAGCGAGGGCAGGTAGTACAGCGAACGGTAGAGCGACAGGCCGCGCAGCCCGCGGTTGAGGACGACGGCCAACGCCAGCGCGAAGATCAGCACCAGCGGGACCGACACGAGCACGTACACCGACGTGACGCGAACGGACTGCCAGAAGCGCGGATCCGCGGTGAACATCCTGATGTAGTTGTCGAAACCGACCCACTCCGGCGCCCGCGTGATGCTGAAGTTCGTGAACGACAGGTACAGCGACGCCAGCATCGGGCCGATCGTGATCAGCAGCAGACCCGCGAACCAGGGCAGCAGAAACAGGTACGCTGCCCGCTGTTCGCGCCGCCCTCGCAGGCTCTTCCGCTTCGATCGAGCAGGCGACACCGGCTCCGGCGCCTCAGCGCCGGAGCGGTGTCGTCGTACGGCCAGAGCTGGCATGGTCAGCTGAGCGTCCAGTCCTCGGGCAGGCCAGCCTCGGCATACAGAGCCCGACGCTTCTCCTTGTCCTTCGTCGCGTGCCGCCACGCGTGCTCGGCGACGTCCTCGGCCTTCGCCGCCGGAACGACGACCACGCCGTCGCCGTCGGCCACGACCACGTCGCCGGGGTTGACGACCGCGCCGCCCACGTTCACCTTCACCTGCGTGGCGTCGAGCTCGATGCGGCCCGGACGGATCGTCCGCGAGATGTAGCGCGAGTACACCGGCACCTGCTGCTTGATCAGCTCGTCGGTGTCGCGCGCGCCACCGTTCGTCACCACGCCGACCGCGCCCAACGTGATCCACGACAGCGCGTTGTTCGACCCGATGAAGCCGGTCGTCCCCAGCTCGAAGCCGTCGATCACGATCAGGTCGCCGGGCTTGATGTCCGCACGGATCGGCCCCTGCGCGAGCTCCTGGTACCACTCCCGCATCCAGTCGTAGAACTCTTCGGGCGACTGCGCCGGAACGGGCCGCTGCGTGGGCACGAACCGTACGGTGTGCGCGACACCGTAGATGCGGTGCTTGAAGCTCTCCAGGTCTCTCCACAGCGGCACGATGTCTCGGTTCATCATGCCCATGTCCATCATGCCGATCGCGTCCATGCCGTCGCAGACATCGGTGACGCGGAGCCCGTTGTAGCGCTCCAGTCCACTGCGTACATCCGCCCGGCCGTTGGTTTCGACGTCGACCATCAGGTCACACCCTCCATACTCATGAGCGATCGATTGCCTGCTTGGCTTGAGCAACGAACTGTTCGGCAGCCTTACTGACGTTCTGCCGGCCGAACGCGAGCTCGTCGCAGGAACGTTCGAGCGCCGAGATCACCTCTGCGGATCCGGGCGGAGCAGGCTCCTGCTGCGTGAGATCGTCCTTGATCTCGTCGTACAGCTCGAACTGGCGGAGCTTCAGGCTCTGCGCGACCGCTTCACGCGTCTTGTTCGCTGCCGGAAGGCCGTTGTCCGCCTTGTAGGTCTTGGCCGCTTCCACGTCGTTGAGGAAGAAGTTGATGAACTTCGCCGCGTCCTTCGCGTGCTCCGTCCGTCCGGAGATCGACTGTCCGCTGACGATCAGGTAGTTGCCCGGCCCCTTCGGACCAGCGGGCACTCCTGTCACGCTGGTGTCGGGGTTGATCTCCCGCGTGGTCTCGTACTGGTTCGCGGGGAAGATGTCGACCATCACCATCTTCTTGGCGAACATACTGTCCTCGGTCGTGTTGCCCTGTTGCTCGACCTGGAGCGCGGCCGGTGGAACGGCACCGCCCTTCGCGAGCTTGTCCCAGTAGCCGAACCAGGACTCGACGTCCGCCGCGGTGAAGCCGAGCTGGTCGCCGTTGTACGGCTTGATGTCGTTGCCGCCGAGGAACGAGTAGAACGCGATGTCGCTGCCGCACAGGTTGAGCGCCGCATACGACCCCTTGGCGAGACCGGCCTGGTGCAGTGCCAGCACCTTCTCCGACAGCTGGTCCCAGGTGGTCTTCGGGTTCGGCGGCTCGACGCCGGCGGTGGTGAACGCCTTCTCGTTGTAGTACAGGCCGCGGAACGAGAACGACGTGCCGATCATCAGCTGCTTGTCGCCCCACTTGCCGGCTGCCAGTACCTCCGGCGGCATATCCGAGACGTCGATCGTGCCGTCGGCGATCAGATCGTCGAGTGGGCGCATGGAATCGCCGTCGGAGAACTGCCGGATGAAGCGGTCCTGCATCTGGTACAGGTCGGGCAGGTTGCGCCCGGAGGCCTGTACCGCGAGTCGTTCGATGTGCGAGGCCGTGTCGCCAGCGGTCTGCACGCGGAACGTGATGCCGGCGTTCTTCGCCTCGAACTGGTCGACGACCGCGTTCTGCAGCTTGGTGCGGTTGTCGCCACCCCACCAGGAGTAGCTCATTGAGACCGCGCTCTCTCCGCCTTTGGCCGGTGCTTCGGCACCGGAGCCGGTGCCGGCAGTGGTGCCGGTCCCGCGCGGCGTGCAGGCCGCGAGCGTCACTAACGCGACGCAGCCGACGAAGAATGCGAGTCGTGTCCCCGTGGTCCGAAGCGTGCCCATGGCCACCGTCCTCAGGTCCAGATGTGATGCAGCATACAAGATTTGAAATTTTGGTCAACGTATTTGGTATTCCAAATACTCTGGGGCATACTCGGGTCAGCACAGGGAGACGGAGGCGAGATGAGCGCACTGCAGCCGATCGAGGCCGTTCAGCTCGGCGACCGTACGTACTCCTCCCTCCGGCAGGCGATCATCGGCGGTGAGCTGACGCCGGGCGAGCAGCTCAAGGACCGGCAGCTCGCCGAGGTGCTCGGCGTGAGCCGGACGCCCGTACGCGAGGCGCTGCACCGGCTCGAGCACGCCGGACTGGTCGAGTCCCGCGGTCGCGGCGGCTGGGTCGTCGCGGCGTTCACCGAGCAGGACATCCGCGAACTGTTCGAGCTGCGGCGTGCGTTGGAGCCGCTGGGCATCGACCACCTCGCGCGGCAGCCGGACGACAAGTCGATCGCGCGGATCGGGGAGTTCTTCGGCGAGTTCGAGCACCCGGTGCCGACGTCGCGGTACGAGGAGTACTTCGCGCAGGACCACGCGTTCCACAAGCTGATCGTGGGCTGCAGCGGGAACGCGCGACTCGAGCAGTTCTACGGCGTGATCGAGAACCACATCGACCGCGGGCGGCACTTCCTGTCGCTCGGCGCGGTGGGTCGGGTCGAGGCCAACCTGGACGAACACCGCGCGATCTCCTCCGCGGTCGCCTCCCGCGACTTCGCGGCGGCGCGGGCGGCCCTGCTGCACCACCTCGACATGGGTGAGGCGCTCATGATCGAGCACCTACGGAAGGCCAGGTCGGACACGTGAGCGCGGGCGTACGGCTCACTGTCGTTCGGCTGGAGCAGTACGTACACAGTTTGCTCACGGCTGCCGGACTCGAGGCGGAATCCGCTTCCCTGGTTGCCGATTCTCTCGTCGACGCGGAGGCTCGCGGGATCCGTTCGCACGGGGTCGCGCGGACGCGGATCTACGCCGAACGGCTGCGGGCTGGGCTCCTGTCCGCGTCCGCCAGGCCCTCGGTGGTGAAGGACGCGCCGGGTGCGTTGTTGCTGGACGCGGGGAACGCGATCGGGCACGTGGGAGCGGCGGCGGGGATGGATCTGGCGATCCAACGTGCGGCAGTGCAGGGGCTCGCGTCGGTGGGCGTACGAAACTCCAACCACTGTGGGACATTGGCCTACTTCGTTCGCCGCGCCACCTCGAATGGCCTGGTGGCGTTGGCGATCTCGAACGCGCCGCCGACGATGGTGTACTTCGGCGGGCGAACGCGGGCGGTCGGCACGAATCCGATGGCGATCGGCATCCCCCATCCGTCTGATCCGCCGATCGTGCTCGACATGGCGACGAGTGCCACCGCCCGCGGCAAGATCATCTTGGCGCACCAGGCCGGTTCGTCGATCCCGCCCGGGTGGGCTGTCGACGCTGCCGGGGTGCCGACGACGGACGCCGGTGCCGCTTTGGAGGGGTCGGTGCTGCCGTTCGCGGGGCCGAAGGGCTCGGGCCTCGCGATGATGGTCGACCTGTTGTCGGGGGCGCTGCTCGCTGGAGTCTTTGGCGCCCAGATCGGCGACATGTACGAGGACTGGACGCGGCCGCAGCAGGTGAGCCATCTGTTCGTGGTGATCGATCCCGATGCGTTCCTGGGGCGGGCCGCGTTCCTTGACCAGGTGTCTGCGTTCGTCGATTCCGTGCACGCGTTGCCGGTCGCCGATGGGTTCTCGCGGGTGTTGGTGCCGGGCGAGGTGGAGGAGGCCGCGTTGGCCTCGGCTTTGGCTTCGGGGGTTCTGGTTCCGGCGGCGGTGGCCGCCGATCTGGCGTCGTTGGCTGTGGAGCTCGGGGTGCCGTCCCCGCTGGAGGAGGAGTTCGCGTGAGCCAGGTGTGTGTCGTTCATCCCGTTCCTCCGCCGTTGCCGGACGGTGTGGTCGAGCGGGTGCGTTCCTTGTCGACGTCGTTGGTGTCCGATGTGTTCGGCCGGTGGGCGGGGGCGCCGGGAATCCTGCCGGTGGCGGGGCTGTCTGCTGGTGCGGTGGTGGCGGGGCCGGCGTTGACCGTACGGACGCGGCCGGGCGACAACCTCGTCGTCCACGCGGCCTGCGAGGTGGCGACGCCGGGTGATGTGTTGGTGGTGGCGGCGGGGGGCTCGAACGACCGGTCGATCCTGGGCGGGCTGTTGGGGTACTACGCGGCGACGAAGGGGATCGTCGGGCTGGTCGTCGACGGGGCGGTACGGGACCTGACGGAGCTGGCCTCGTTCGCGCCGCCTACGTTCGCAACCGGGGTCACGCACGTCGGGCCGTACAAGGACGGCCCGGGCGAGATCCGCTGCCCCGTGTCGATCGGCGGCCTGCCGGTGATGGCGGGCGACCTGGTGATCGCGGACGAGGACGGCATCGCCGTGGTGCCGTACGCGCAGGTCGAGGAGATCGTCAAGCTGGCCGAGGAGAAGGGCCGCGCCGAAGAAGCCGAGCACGCCGCCATCGCGGCAGGTACGTGGGACCGCACCTGGCTGGAGAAGTCCCTGGAGCTCCGCTTCCTCTAGCTCCCGACGAAGTGTGGGGTTCTGGTAGCGACACGCCAGCGTGTCGCTACCAGAACCCCACAGTTTGTGCGCGGGTGGCTTAGCTGCCGAGGAAGATCTCGCGGTACTTCGGGGCGATGAGCGGCCAGTCGAAGGTCTCCAGCGCGTGGGCGCGGGCTTCTTCGCCGGCCTTCGCGCGGGCGTCGCCGTCCAGGGAACGGATCCGCTCGGCGGCTTCGGCCACGTCGGACACCACCCACTCCGACGGGAAGAGGCGGCGGGCGCCGTTGAACGGTTGATAGAGGGGCCAGTCGCGCACGATCGGCACCGCACCCGAGGCCGCGCCTTCGATCACCGACACCGGGCTGCCCTCGCGCCGGCTGCTCGACAGGATGTAGCCCGCGTCCTGCATGAACGTGGGCAGGTCCGTGACGTACCCCGCGTCCACCACCGCGTCCCGTACGTCGTCTTCCTGCAGCCGCGCCCGGAACGCGTCGCGGTAGACGTACGCGGAAGCCAACAGCGACTCGTGGAAGTCGTTGCCCGCCATCAGCAGCCGCCACGACGGGTCGGTCGACCTGAGCTCGGCCAACAGCTCCAACGCCCAGATCGGGTCCTTGACCATTTTGCCCCACTGGACAAGGGCAATCGTCCGTTCGGCCGCCTCACTCTTCGGCAGCCCGAAGCGGTCCAGCTGCATCTCGTTCGGGATCACGTGGATCCGCCCCGCGGACTTCGCCGCCGGCACCGCGGCGACGAACAGGTCGCGCACGTGGGCGCCCACGAAGATCAGGTCCGACACCTTCGTGTAGTCGACGAGGTGCGGCTGCGGCGACACGGCTTCCATCGAGTGCACGCGGATGATCAGCTGCTTGCCGGCCGGCACGTGCACCGTCGCCCACTGGGCCGCGATGTCGAACCAGTCGACGAAGACGATGTCGGCCCACTCAAGGTCGGTCGCGACCTTCTCGGGCAGCGCCGGCAGCTTGTGGCCGGCCGCGTCGGCGAGCCGGTCGGCGATCATCTCCGCGTGCCCACGTCGCGGGTAGCGGGCCTCGCGCGTCTGCACCACGCGGGTCTCGATCGCGCCGCGGTCACGCAGGTCGGCGATCAGGCCCTTGGCGAAGTGCAGGTTGCCGCTGCTGAGGCACAGCACTCGCTTGGCGGCCGAACGAGCCTCGACCACCGGCTCCTCAGCCACCGGCTCGGGCGCGGGATCGGGAACGGACTTGCCGAACAGCTTCCGCACGAACCGCCCGCGCGCCGAGTCCGTCGGCAGCAACGCGCGTACGCCCGAGGGCTGGGCCGGAGCCTTCGGCGCCGGAACGGGAGCGGCCGCCAGCGGCGCGGGCTCCGAGGCCTGCGGCGCGATCCGGTCCGCCAGCGTGCCGGACGGTGCCACCAGCGCCTGGTACGTCAACGACTCCCGAAGCGGAGCGAGGAAGGCATCGGTGTCGTACGCCAGCGGCGAGTCGCCCACCTCGCCGTGCAGCTCGCGGTGGAACACCGCCTCGTTGATCCGTACGACCATGCCCGCGACCTCGTCGAACCGAGCCGCGACCAGGTGCTCGTCCGCGAAGACCAGCAACTCGCGTACGGCACCAGCAAGGTCGTCCGCGGCAGCGCCCTGCGCCAGCTGGGCGGCGTTCAGCTCCAGCCGCACCAGCGCGAGCACCTCGCCCGACAGCCGTGGCAGCACGTCCCGCGCGAGCTTCTCGGCGTCGGCAGCGGCGCGCGCGTGCCGGAGCGCCCGAACGATCACCGGATACTGCTTCTCCAACGCCGTCAGCGAGCCCTCGTCCTGCAGAACGACAGCCCACGCGGCCATCACGTCGGCAGCCGACACCGGCGCGACCTGCAGCCGCTTCCCCACCCCGGCGACGACGGCGAGCGCTTCGAGCGTCGACGTAGTCATCGCTCCGAAGTCCCAGAGGACCCGGAAGAACCAGAGCCGGCGGGAAGGTGGCTCGCCAGCTCACCGATGTCGGCCACGTGCTCGTCCGGCAGCTTCAGAGCCTCGAGCGACTCGTACAAGCCCCGCACCGCCTTGGCCTTCGTGTTGATCTGCGCCAGCTCCCACACCGTGTAGACCGCACGCGCGTCCAGCGCGACGAGCACGTCCGCCTCCCGCGCGTGCTTCATCAGCCACGGGTCGGTCTGCGCGAGCAGCCACGGCTTGACGATGTTGTCGGCCCTCTGCAGCCGCCGGCGCAGGAACGGGTTGCGCACCAGGACGTACGCCCACCGCGGCGAGTACTTGCGCGCCGGCCGGCCGCGCACGTGCGACAGGTGCAGCTTCACCTTGTGGATCTCGTCGAGGTTCGACACCTCGCCGATCTGCTCCGGGTCGACGAACGTCGCCAGCCGCACGTTCGCGCCGTAGTGCCGGTGCAGCTCGTCGGCGACCTCGTTCAGCGCACTGGCCAGCGGCCGGTCGAGCGTGATGAACAGGACGTTCGTCACCGCTGGCCTCCGCTCACCACCGCGCCGGGCGACTCCACCGAACCGAGGTCGGGGAGCCCGCCGGTCGCCGCGGCGACCTCGCGTACGGCGTCGATCATCACGTCACGCCGGCTGAACTTGTCGGCGGTCTTCCGCGCACGTTCCCGGTCCTCGTTCGTCGCCGCCTGCACCATCCGCGCGGTCTTGATGAACGAGACCGTCGCCAGCTCCGGCGCCCACCGCTCCGGCGGCGGCACCCACAGCGGATAGTCCGCGAGCACCTCGTCGGCGGCGTGGTACGGCGAGTGCACCGACATGATCGGCAGCCCGGTCGCCATGTACTCGTAGACCTTCCCCGACGTCACGTACTTGCCGCCCGGCAGGATCAGCATCAGCGCGTCCCAGCTGGCGTACACCTCGCCGACCTGCGCCTTCGGCACCGGGCCGTCGTACGACGCCTGGTCCTCCTCGTGGTCGAGGATCAACCGCAGGATCGGCTGCGCGCCGCGGGCGGCGCTGATGCCGAAGTGCCCGCGGAAGACCAGCTTCGACTTCGCCAGCACCGGATCGATCATCCGCGCCGCGTGCCAGCCCTGCAGCAGCGACTTCACCATGCCCGCGGTGAAGCTCGAGGTGCCGAGATAGCCGATCGTGAGGCCTTCTTCGGGGTCCCGCGCCACGTACGGCGGGAAGTCCGGCATCGCGTCGAACCCGTTCCGTACGGACTTGACCCGCTCCGCGTGGTCCGGGTAGCGCTCCTGGTACCACTCCTGGATCTGCGGGTTGACCGTCCAGACCTGGAGCGCGTTCTCCACCAGCTGCTTCTCCCACTTGCCCTCTTCGGACTCCATGGGGAACGCCTCGATGCCCTTGAACGTGCTCAGCGACCAGCCGTCGCGGAAGTCCACGACGTACGGCACCTTGCTGTCCTGCCACAGCTTCCACGCGGCGGCGAGCACGGTGTGCGGCGTCGAGGACGCGATCACGAGGTCGGCGGGCTTGCGGGCGTGGATCTCCGCGACCGCCTTCTCCAGCGCCGGCCGCAGCGTGCCGAACACCGGCTCCGGGAAGATCTTCAGCTCGCGCTGCCGTTCCTGTTTCAGCCACTCGTTCGGGTGGCGGGCGCGGAACCTGCTGTACTTCCGGATGTTCGGCTCGAGGTCAGACCGGCCGTGCGGAAGCTCGACGATCTCGATCTTGGGGTGCACCTCGTCGAGCAGGCTGCGGTCAATGCCGCTCTCCCGGAGCCAAGCCTCTTCGTGCAGGTTGACCACCGTGACGTCCCAACCGAGCTCGGCAAACATGTTGGCGGTAGCGCGCAACCTGTACGTCGAGCTCTTCGCCGCCGGCGGGAAGCCGATGGCGAGGTGGATCAGGTGAGGCATGCACGGTCCTTGTCGAGGTCGCGGGATCGGTACGCATGATAACTGTCAGGCACGATCGGTCGGCCGCCCCGGATCGTACGTGAACGCGCCACCGCGTCGCACTCCGTCACCATAGCTTTGAGACGCTCCACGCCTTAGCTCAGGTCGATGGTGCGACCCTCGGCCGCGCTGGCGATGATCGCCTCGGCGACCTCCACAATGGCCACACCCTCGCGCATACCGACGACATCGGACGGCTTGCCGAGCACCGCGTCCCGGAACGCGAGCAGCTCCGTCCGCAGCGGCTCGGGCTTGGGGATCGCGTACCGGATCACGTCGCCCTCGGACACGCCACGGAACGAGGCGACCGAGTCCCACGTGGTCGGCTGCACGCCGTTGGCGAAGAACGTGAGGTCGGCGGTCAGGGTGTCCGCGACGAACGCGCCCTTCTCCCCGGTGACGACCGTGACGCGCTCCTTGAGCGGCGACAGCCAGTTGACCAGGTGGTTCACGACCGTGCCGTCGGCGAGCTGGGCGACGACCGCGACCAGGTCCTCGTGTTGGCGACCGCTCTTGTGGGCCGTACGGGCCGAGACCGAGGTGTACGACTGCCGCGTCACCCAGGCGGTCGAGTCGATGTCGTGCGTCGCGAGGTCCTTGACGACGCCGACGTCGGCGATCCGGTTCGGGAACGGGCCCTGCCGGCGGGTGATGACCTGGAAGATCTCGCCCAGCTCACCCTGCTCCAGCCGGACCCGGAGGTTCTGCAGCGAGGGGTTGTAGCGCTCGATGTGGCCGACGCAGCCGACCAGGCCGGCCGCCTCGAACGCTTCCGCGAGCCGGGTGGCGCCCTTGGTGTCGCTCGCCAGCGGCTTCTCGATCAGCGTGTGGACGCCGGCTTCGGCCAGCTGGAGGCCGATCTCCTCGTGCCACTGGGTCGGAACGGCGACCACGCACAGGTCGATGCCCGCGGCGATCAGCTTCTCGACGTTCGGCTGCACCTCGAGGCTGCCGGCGACGCCGTGCGGGTCGCCCATCGGGTCGGCGACGGCGACCAGGTCGACGTCGTCCAGGCCCCGCAGCACGCGGGCGTGGTGGCGGCCCATCATGCCCAGGCCGATCAGGCCTGCCTTCAGCGTGGCGCTCACAGGCCGGCCGCCTTGCTGACCTCGGTGACGATCCGCTCGAGGTCGTCGGTGCTCAGCGACGGGTGGACGGGCAGCGAGAAGACCTCTCGGCAGGCTTTGGCCGTCTCGGGGAGGTCGAGCGTGAGGCCGAAGCTCGGGAGCTCGTGGTTCGGGATCGGGTAGTAGACGCCGGTGCCGATGCCCGCCTCGGTGAGCTTCGCGACCATGGCGTCGCGGTCGTCCGTACGCACCGTGTACTGGTGGTAGACGTGCTCGGCTTGGCTCGCGACCTTGGGGATGGTGACGCCGCGCAGGTTCGCGTCGAGGTAGGCGGCGTTGCGCTGGCGCTGCTCGGTCCAGCCCGCGAGCTTGGTGAGCTGCACGCGGCCGACCGCGGCGTGGACGTCGGTCATCCGATAGTTGAAGCCGACGACCTCGTTCTCGTACTTGCGCTCCATGCCCTGGTTGCGCAGCAGCTTGACCTGGCGGGCGAAGTTCTCGTCGTCGGTGACGACCATGCCGCCCTCGACCGAGGTCATGTTCTTGGTCGGGTAGAAGGAGAACGCGGCGTACGTGCCGAACGCGCCGACCGGCTTGCCGTTCCACTTCGCGGCGTGCGCCTGGGCGGCGTCCTCGAAGATGCCTATCTTGTGCTTGTCCGCGATGGCCTGCAGCGCGTCCATGTCGGCCGCGTGGCCGTACAGGTGGACGGGCATGACGCCGACGGTCTTGCTGGTGATCGCGGCCTCGACGGCCTTGGGGTCGATGCAGAAGTGGTCCGGCTCGATGTCGACGAAGACCGGGGTGGCACCGGTGAGCGCGACGGAGTTGGCCGTGGCTGCGAACGTGAAGCTCGGCACGATGACCTCGTCGCCGGGGCCGACGCCCGCGGCGAGCATGCCCACGTGGAGCGCGCTGGTGCCGGAGTTGACCGCGACACAGTGGCGACCGTCGACGAGCTTGGCGAACTCGTTCTCGAACGCGGCGACCTCAGGGCCCTGGATGACCATCCCGCTCGCGATGACGCGGTCGACGGCCTGCCGTTCCTCCTCCCCGATCAGCGGCTTTGCTGCCGGGATGGACTGGGCGCTCATGCGTTCTCCTCACGCAGGGTGCCGGCGTCCTCGAGGTAGGTCGCGCCGGTTTGGGGGCAGTGCCAGCGGTTGTCGCCGGCGGATTTGAGGGGGACGCCGGCCTTGCCGACCCAGCCGCGTTGCTTGGCCGGAACGCCGACGACGAGCGCGAAGTCGGGAACGTCCTTGGTGACCACGGCACCGGCGGCGATCATCGCCCATCGTCCGATGGTGATGGGAGCGACGCAGACCGCTCTCGCGCCGATGCTGGCGCCCTCTTGGACGGTGACGCCGACCATCTCCCAGTCGCCGCCGCGTTTTTGGTTGCCGTCGGGGTCGATGCTTCTCGGGAAGTGGTCGTTCGTCAGGACGACAGCGGGGCCGATGAAGACGCCGTTGGCGAGCTTGGCGGGCTCGTAGACGAGCGCGAGGTTCTGGATCTTGACGTCGTCGCCGATCTCGACGCCGGGGCCGACGTACGCGCTTCTGCCGACGACGCAGCGCTCGCCGAGGACCGCGTGCTCACGGACCTGGGCGAGGTGCCAGACGCTCGTACCGTCGCCGATCTCGGCGCGCTCGTCAACGTCCGCACTGTCTGCAATCTTGGGGGCCATCGCGGGTCAGGTTAACTCAGTGACAGTCAGTGTCCGGCGACGGCCATGACCTTCTGGATGGCTTCGACCGTGTCTTGGATGTCCGCGTCCTGGAGGGTCGGGTGGACGTGTACGAGGAGTGACGTGTCGCCGAGCTCTTGTGCGATGGGGAGCCTGTGCTTGGGGCGTCCGGTGGTGTCGAAGGCCTTCTCCAGGTAGATCTCGCTGCAGCTGCCGCTGAGGCAGGGGACGCCTTCGGCGGTGACGGCTTGCATGATCTTGTCCCTGCTCCAGCCCGCGTTGAGGCGTTCGGGGCGGACGTAGACGTAGTACTTGTAGTAGGCGTGCCTGACGTTCTTCGGCGGGGTGGTCACGCGGAGTGCGGGGATGCTGTTGAGGCCTTCGTCTAGCGTCTTTGCGTGCCGCTGCCTGGTTCCGGACCATTCGTCCAGTTTTGCCAGGGCCCTTCTTCCGATGGCTGCCTGGACCTCGGTCATGCGTGCGTTGGTGCCGAACGACTCGTGCAGCCATCGGAAGCCGGGCTTGTGCTCCTTGTTGTAGACGGCGTCGTACGACTTGCCGTGGTCCTTGTACTCCCAGACCGCTCGCCAGATGTCCTCGTCGTCGGTGGTGACCATCGCCCCTTCGCCGGCGGTGGTGATGATCTTGTCCTGGCAGAACGACCAGGCCGCGGCGTGCCCGAAGCTGCCTACCGGCTTGCCGTCGAGGGTCGCGCCGTTGGCCTGGGCGCAGTCCTCGACGACCTTGGCCTGGATGCTGTCGGCTAGCGCTGTCAGCTCGTCCATTTGCGCGGGCCAGCCCCCGAGGTGGACGGGGACGATCGCCTTCGTCCTGTCGGTGATCGCCGGCTTCACGGTGTCGGCGGTCATGGCGCCGGAGTCGCGGTCGACGTCGACTACTCGCGGGGTCGCACCGACGGCGACCGCGGCGCTGGCGGTGGCGACGAAGGTCCTGGCGGGGACGATGACCTCGTCGCCTGCTTGAACACCGGCCGCTCTGAGCGCGAGCTCCAGGGCGAGCGTGCCGTTCGCGAGCGCGACCGCGTACGTGGCGCCGACGGCTTTGGCGTACTCGCGCTCGAACTCGCGCCCCTCGGTGCCGGTCCAGTAGTTGATCCTGCCGGACCTGAGCACAGCGGCGGCCGCCTCGATCTCGTCCTCAGCCACATACGGCCACGGCGGCAACGTCCGCGTCCGCACCGGCGTCCCGCCCTCGAACGCCAACGCTCCTGTGGACATCGAGCTCCTCTGTGGCAGTGCGTTGTTTGTCGGGACCTGTCGGAGGACCAACCTACAATTTGCCGCACCGCACAGTGTCTCCACCTCTTTGGTCGCCCACGCTGGCGCATTTCCTGCTGCAGCGACCGAACGGTGGAAAAGCCCGTGTGGCGTGCCTATGTCGACGAGTCCGAGTCCAACCAACGCCTGGACCCGGGCACTTACATCTTTGCCGCGACCCTCGTCGAGGACGCGCACGCCGACGAGGTGCGCGAAGCGATGGACGCTCTTCGTCCGCCTGGCCGACGGAAGCTCCACTGGTACGACCTGTCAGGTCGGAATCGGCTCGCCGTGATCAAGACCATCGTGGAGCTCCCCGCCTTGCATGTCGCCGTGGTGCGGAGTGTCCTCCCGCCTGAGCGACCTGACCGTCGCCGGCGAAAGTGTCTCAACCGGCTTACCCATGAGCTTGAGAATCGGCGCGTGACTCACATCATCGCCGAGGCACGGGAGCCGAAGAACGACCTTCGTGAACGGGACTATCTCAACCGGTTGCGTGTCACCGGAGTAGTCGACGAGGAACTCCGGCTCGTTCATCAACGTGGCCAGCTCGAGCCGCTGCTCTGGGCTGCCGATGCCATCGCCGGCGCGGTGGTCGCCGCACGGATCGACGAGCCGAAGTATCTCGAGCTCCTTGCCGGGCTTGTGGACATCGCGATCGAGCCTTGAAAGCGCGAACTCGGGGCCCCACCACATCGGCAGGAACACCCGAGCTCACTTCCAACCGCTCCGAGGAACGGCGGCTTCTGTGCTCAGTATCTCACGGCGGGTGAGTGTGGGCCACTCTGATCCACAGTGCCATTCACCGACAACGAGGCGCGGCGTGGACGGCGTGATCGACGGCTGAAATGCGCGAGCTCGGGACCCCGTCTCCGGCGGGAATACCCCGAGCTCACTTCCAACCGCTTCGCGAAGCGGCGGCTTCTGGGGCAAGTGTGTCACGACAGGTGAGTCCGCGAGCTAGCCGCCGACGTCGAGGAGCATGGCGGAGAGGACGGCGAACATGACGGCGTCTTCGCGGGTGGCTGTGCCGCCGCTGAAGGAGCCGTTGGAGCGTTGGGTGCCCACGGCGTTGGTGAGGTACTGGGTCACGTCCAGCGACACGTCGAGGCCGAAGCTGGTCGCGTAGGCCTCGTTCGGCAAGTACCCCGTCGCGTCCTTGTTCGCCATCCACGAGTAGCCCGTGCGCGCCTTGTCAATCCAGTCTTGACGGCGCCGCAGCTCTCCATAGGTCAAGAGCCCCGAGAAGACGATATTCGCGTAGGGCCCGGACTTGTACGACGTCTGGTACCACACGTAAGGGATCGAGCCGTTGGGGTTCATGCGGAAAGCCAGGTTCGAAGCCAGCGCGTCGCCGTACCGCAGCAGGGACTGGTCGCCGGTCTCCTCGTAGAGCGCCGCGATGAACGAGAGGGTCGCGCCGTCGATGTTGTAGACCTCGACCGCCGTGTTCTTCAAGCGGGGAACGACGTCATGCGCCGCCACCGCGGGATAGCCGGGGTCGAAGATCGGCTCGAGGTCGCAGTACGGCACCGACCCGCGCGTACGGCCAGCGTCCAGCCACTGGAAACCGGAAGGCCCCCGCAGCAACTTCCGCACAGCCTTCTGCGCGGCCGAAAGATACTTCTGGTCGCCCAGCACCTTGTAGCCCGTCAGCAACGACAAGCCGGCCTTCGCCGTCAGTACCGCGTAAGCCTCGCCGGCCGGATGCTGCTTGTGCCCGGGCAGATAGTGCGCCCGCGCGGGATAGTGCCCCTGGGCGGCGCCGTACGGCCACGGCAGCCCGAAGCCGCCATCCGCACGCTGGTGCCGAACCATCCAGTCCAACCCACGCCGCGCCCGCGACTCCGCCAACGCACGCGACGAAGCGGACGACGAGGCCTGCACCCGCGACAGATAGCCCTCGGTCAGCGACGAGATCGCCAACGGATCCTCACGAGGCGTCGCAGGCCACAGCTCGTGCGCGATCGACCAGCCACCCGACGGCGTCATCCGCGTGTCCAGGTAGGCCGCCAGCCGGTCCACCGCCCGACGAGCGAGCAGCGTGCTGGCGAAGCCCATCAGCGAGGGCGACTCCGACGACGAGAAGTTCTGCAAAGCAACGAAGATCGGGAACTCAGCCTCGGCGACCGGGTCCCAGATCATCGCCTTCGCGAACCCCGTCCCTGACGACGCGGCAAACCGCCCACCGGTCACGACGATCTTCGCCGCCCCGCCGGGCCGCACTTCGATCGTCTTGGACGAGGAGTCGTACGAAGCCCGCCCCAACAGCCGGTACGAGAACCCGCCAGACAACCGAGACCGCGACTCCACCGCCAGCCGCGTCCCCATCACCCGCAGCGCGCCGAGGTGCACCCCGTCATGCGTCGGTGTCGTGAACTGCAGCACCAACGTGTCCCCCGACGTCCCACGCTGCAAGCCTGTCCCGCCCCACACGTCGAGGATCGGCCGGTGCCGTACGGACAGCCCGTCCAGGAACACGCCCGGCGAGGGACCCTGGATCGTCACCTCGACCTGGACGTAGGCCGCCTTCGCCGGGGCATCCGCCCGCGCGGACAGCCCGACCCACGTGTCGGCCACCGAACGGGTGCCGCGCTGGCTCGACGCGCCCGCCCAACGCCGCGCGCTGTCGAGGAAGATCAGCCGGATCGACTCGCTGCCGACCTCGGCCCGCGAGGCCGACCGGCGCCAGATCGTCGTGACGTACTGCCGCTGCGGCTCGGCCGGCAGCAGCTGGCTGGACAGCACGTACCGGTCCTTCGCCGAAGGAGCGGTGACGCGCAAAGACCGCACACCGTCGTGCTTCTGCGACGACGAGAGAGCAGCCTGAGCGCCGCCCGCGGCAGAGCACGACCACGACTCCGGACACTTCCCCGAAGCGCCCTCGAACCCGGCGTTGGCGGGCGACAGGTCCGACTTCGCCGGCGGCAAAGGCGCCGTACTCACCGCCGCCGAGCCAGACGGCGAAGGCGAAGGTGACGAAGCACGGCGCACCTCGACCGCGTTCGCACAGCCCAGCAACGACCCGAGCAGAGCGAGCGCGCAGGCGACCGCGCCGATCCCTCGTGTCATCGCCTCCCCAAAAGGCCTACCGGCCGACCACGGCGTCCAACGTGGACTGCAACCTCGCAGACATCACCGTACGTGACGAGTTCCGCTGAACCCAGTCTTGCCCATTCCGGCCCATCTCGGCACGCACCTCCGGCGACCGCGACCGCAGCTCGGAGATCGCGTCCGCCAGCGCCTGGCCGTCGTCCTCGCCCTCCTTGGGGATCCCGGACAGCCCGCCGCCGGACTCGGCGAGGATCTCCTCGACCTCGCCCGGCACGTTCGACACCACAGGCAGCTTCGCCGCGAGGTAGTCGTGGAACTTGTTCGAGCTCAACGCCCGGAACAGGTCCAGCGCCGCCATCGTGTGCAGCCCGAAGTCGCAGCCGACGAACAGGTTCGCGAGCTCCCGCTTCGGCACCGGCTCGAGGAACCGTACGTTCGTCAGGCCCTCCGCGCGAGCCCGCTCCACCAGCTTCGGCTTGTCCATCCCGTCGCCGATCAGCGCGAACGTCACCGCAGGCAGCAGCGCGGCCGCGTCCAGCACGATGTCCAGCCCGTCCTTCGGCCCGTGCGCGCCGGCGAACACGCCCACGAACGCGTCGGAGGAGAAGTCGAACTTCTCCCGCGCCTCCGCCCGCGTGATCGAGGGAACGAAGTCGCTCGGCTCCGCGCCGTTCGTCACTGGCACGAACTTGCCCACGTCCCCGCCCGCAGCCGCGACGTCCGCCGAGTAGCCGGCCGACGTCGAGACGATCCGCGCGGCCTTCTTGTAGTAGAAGCGCTCCAGCCCCGACAGCACCCGGTGCACGAACGAACCCTCGCGCAGGTAGCCGAGGTCGACGAACACCTTCGGGTGCGGGTCGCGGATCTCGAGCACGAACTTCGCCCGCTTCACCTTCGCCAGCAGCCAACCGCCGAACGGCGTCAGCAGATGCGGCGACGACGCGTACACGACCTTGACGTCACGCTGCCGCAAGCCCACGAAGAACGAGCCGACGACGTACGACATCCAGTTCACGATCCGCGCCGGCCCGTTCGACGAGTACGACGTCGTCGGCACGGTCCTGAACTCCGGCGAACGGAACTCGAACGTCTTCCGCGAGTAGTTGTTGCGGTTGCCCGCGATGATCAGGTGCTCCCAACCCTGCAGCCGGCCGAAGAGCTCGACGTGCCGCGTTCCGCCGCTCTCCGTACGGGGCAGCGCGAACTGGTTCAGTACGAGCACGCGGTAGGGACGGTCGGTCATCGAACTTCCTTCGCAGGCAGGCGGTTGGCAGACGGGCGGACGGCGGCCAGGTGACCAGGTTTTCGCTGTTTGGGCACATCTATCGGCGAACTCTCGACCGGCATCAGGTAGAGCAGCACGACCGCGAGCAGGACGCCGTGGGTGAGCAACGTGGTAAGCAGCGCGCTGTTCGACAACGACAGCGCGGGCATCGCGAGCACGATCATCGCCAACGCACGTGGGAGATTGACCGCGGTCGCGTCGATCACGAGCAGCAGCAGCGCGAGCAGAACGGTGAAGCCGAGCACGCCCCAGATGCCGAAGTTGCTGAACGCGTCGGCCCACAGGTTGGCGTTCGCGTTCGTCTTGTCCGAGCCGTAGTAGACGATGCCCATCAGCTTCGCGGGCACCGTGGGGTACGGGTAGTCGACGAACCCGGAGAGCAGACCGTGCCCGAGCTGCGCCTTCGGACGATCCCAGAAGAACTCGAAGTAGTAGTTCGTGTTCACGCCCGCGGTCAGCATCAGCCGGCGGATGAAGATCGACGACAGGAAGTACCCGTTCGTCAGCCAGTCGACGGCGAACACGCCGAGCGCGCTGCAGGCGAGCAGCGGCGGTACGAGCTTGCCCAGCTTCCGCAGCTCGAACAGCAGCACCATCACGACCAGCAGGGCCACCAGCAGCGAGGAGAACAGCAGCGACTTGAAGCCGCTCACGCCGACGAGGAACAGCTCGGTGAAGATGCCCGCGGCCACGAAGACGTAGTTCTTCTTGAGGAAGCCGTACGCCATGCCGAGCGGCGCGACGACGAAGCCGAGCCAGGGCAACGCGTACTTCATCACCCGCGTCATCTCGGCCTCGGTGTCGCGGAACTCGCTGCGCACCTCGTAGATGTCGGCCAGCGAGACGAGTTGGAAATGGAAGCCGTACTGCGTGACGACGACGGCCATCAACGCGAGCCAGACGCCGACGACGAAGAACCAGTAGAACTTCTGCGGTAGCGCGGGGCGCGGAATCGCCTGCGGGCGTACGGAGTAGACGAAGCCCAGCAGGAAGAACGCGGCGGAGATGGAGAACACCATCCCCCACGTCGCCGGCGGCCGGTCGATCATGAACGCCGGCACCACGTGGACGGGCGCGACGACCAGCGCGAACAGCATCCAGTAGATCAGCGTCGACGGCCGTTCCCACGAGACCGGCAGCCGGCTGGCGGCGAAGAGGTACGACACCGTGAGGATCGCGACCGGACCGGGCCGCGGCGTCTCGTGGGTGAAGCCGAGGTAGGAGAAGTTGGGCGCGATCAGGTAGTAGTCGACGAGACCGAGCGCGACCGCGAACACCAGCAGCCAGAGCAGGCCGCGGATGCCGATCCGTTCGACCTTCTCTCGCTTGTCCTTGGGCGCCGCCGCGGCGTGCGCGCGGGAGCCGCTTCGAGTGGGCGTCTGCAGTTGGCTAGCTTTCATCTGACGCGGCTCCGGCTCGCTCAGTTTCGCCACCGGCATGCGGTCGACTGACGGACATGCCGTCAGGCTTCTTCGACGATCCGGGCCGCCTTGCCGCATCGCGCAGCGCCCACCAGACCAGGCCGAGTACGCCCAGGTAGGAGACGAAGACCGCGGCCGCGTACGCCGTCACACCGGCGAGGTCGGAGCCGCCGAGCTGCCAGACCAGCAGCGGGCCGCCGACGACGAGCACGAGCCGTACGGCGTCCGCGATCAGCGCGAGGCCCTGCCGTTCGACGATGTTGAACACGTGCGTGGCGGGCGTGGTCACGAACTGCGCGAGGAACGCGAGCGCGAGGATCCGCGCGTAGTCGCCGGCGCGCACCCACTGGTCACCGAAGACGACGCCGAACAACCACGGCCCGGCGATGATCACGACCAGCGTCGGCACGATGCCGAGCAGCGCGAGCCGGCCGGTCGCGTACCAGGTCAGGCGCGGCAGGTCCTTCGGGTTGGTCCGCTGTGCGGCCGCGCCGCGGCCGAGGTAGACCTGCGCGACGGCCTGGCCGACCACGGTGACAGGGAGCGCCAGCAGCCGTGTCGTGAACGCGAGCGAGCCGGTCGCCAGCACGCCGAAGGTGACCGCGAACAGCGGGAACGCCGCGTACCTCGACAGGTTGTTGAGCACCGCCGACCACGTCGTGACCAGCGGGAACCGGCGGAACCTGCTCACCGCGGCGGTGAGATCTCCCACCGCGAGCTTCTCGACGGGCTCCGTCCGCTTGCGCGGCCGCATCGACGCGAGGCCGAACAGCCGGCCGAGGCCGGTGCCGAGCAGCAGGCCGAGGTGCTGCATGCCGAGCAGGCCGAAGCCGAGCTGGGCGGCCGCCGTACCCACGCCCTGGGTCGCGTTGCGTACGGCAAGGTCGCGGTAACGCTCGCCCCGGATCAGCTGCGCCGAGACCAGCTGGAACGCGGCGATCGCGGCGCCGGTCGGCGGCACGATCCAGAACACCGCGCGAAGTGCGTCGAGCGTCTGGCCGTGCGCCCAGAGGGGCGCGGTCAGCCAACCCGCGACACCGAGCACGACCGAGCCGATCAGGGTCGCCCAGAGGCCGGCGGCGAAGACCGAACGGGCTTCCTTGTCGTCCTTCGCGAGCGGGATCGCGAGCTCCAGGCGCAGCGTGACGAGCACGGCCAGCACCGAGACCACGCCAGTGAACACCTGCAGGACGGCGAAGTCGGCCGGCCCGTACAGGCGCGAGAGGATCGGTGAGATGAGAACGACCAGGCCCTGACCGAGCACCGTTCCGAGCACGATCTGCACCACGCCGCGCTTCGCAGTCCTCATGGCGACCGCTCGCACGCGTCGGCCGTGGCCGGCCTAGCGGCATCGGGTCGCGGTGCTCGGCGGCGTCGGGTGGCCCTGCGGCGCCCAGGGGGCCTTCGGCCGGAGAGGGCGTCCTCGGCCCCCGGAAGCCGACGCCACCGAGCGTGGTTCCACGGGTTCGTAGTGATGGCGAGGCCCCACACGCGGGGGGTCTCCTCCTCGACCACGTCGGGAGTCGTCATCTCATCTGCGGCGCCGGCGCGAGCTCCGCGTACAGGTCGAGCAGCTTACGCAGCTCCGGCTCCCAGCTGTACTGCTCCGCCACCGCCTTGCGGCCTCGGTCCGCCATCGCGGCCGCCTCCTCCTGGTCGTCGAGGATCGCGAGCACCGCCTCGGCCGCGGCTCCCGGGTCGTTCGGCGGTACGACGGCGCCCGCTCCGGAGTCCTCGACGATCTCCGCCCACAGGGGGAAGTTCGACGAGACGACCGGCAGGCCTTCCGCCATGTACTCGAACATCTTCGTCGGCAGCGCGTCGACGATCGCCTTGGTCGCCTGCAGCAGCACGAGCCCGACCTTCGACTCGCCCATCAGCCGCCGTGCCTCGGGCGAGGGCAGCACGCCGCGGTAGTCGACGTACGCCTGTTTGCCCGCGAGCTCGGCCTCCAGCGTCGCCGGCTGCAGCCGTCCGACGAGGGTGAGGCCGACGCCGCGCTTCTCGTGCACGATGCGGGCGACCTCGAGCATGGTGTGGAAGCCGCGGATGCCGGACAGCGCGCCGACGTAGACGAGCCCGCCGGTGCGGTCGGCGTACGGGATCGGCGCGCGGTCGTCCAGGATCAGCGGGTAGTTGCAGACGACAACCTTGCGGGCCTTGCCGTACCCCTCGGCGACCGTCGGCGTGGCCGCGACGATCGCGGACAGGCCGCGTCCGGCGAGCTGGATGACCAGGCGCGCGAACGCGGCGACGAGCGGGCGGAGCGGCTTGGGGATCCAGACCTTGCCGAGCACCTGCGCGGGCAGGTCCTCGTGCGCGTCGTACACGACCTTCTTGCCGAGCAT
The DNA here is from genome assembly GCF_016907715.1 of Tenggerimyces flavus. NCBI lineage: Bacteria > Bacillati > Actinomycetota > Actinomycetes > Propionibacteriales > Nocardioidaceae > Tenggerimyces > Tenggerimyces flavus. Next base: position 514,915 of record NZ_JAFBCM010000001.1, read on the forward strand.
CCGGAGCACGATGCCCAGCGGGATCAGCTCGGGGTCGTGCAGGTGGTAGACGTCGCCGCGCTCGCGCAGCAGCGGCTTGAGCAGCCCCCACGTACCGACCGTCATCCGCGCGAGCCGGTTGGTCGGCTCGGGAACGGGCACGACGCGGACGCCGTCCTCCTCGAACGGGTGCGGCGAACGCGCGAACAGCGTCACGTCGTAGCCCGCGGCGGCGACGGATCGGCACTCGCGGACGAAGACGCGGACGTCGCTGGCTTGGTGGACGATGCTGACGTGCACCGCCTTCGGGCTGTGCCCTAGGGCTCGTTCGGTCATCAGATCACAGACGGTCGACGGATTAGCTTTGGCCCGTAGTGAGGGTAGAGCGCGCGCTCCGCAGCCTCGTGACCGGCTTGTCCTTGCGGCCCAGAACGTGCGCGAAGTCGATCAGGTCCGGGGCGAGCGGCGGAACCGTGACGTGCGAGATCCGCGGGTGGAACGGGCGCTCGTCGACCTCGCCGGAGCCGAGCAGCTCCTCGTGCAACTTCTCGCCCTCGCGCAGGCCGGTGAACACGATCTCCACGTCGCGGTGCGCCATCTCGATCAGCTGCCTGGCGACGTCGACGATGCGGACGGGCTCGCCCATCTCGAGCACCAACGCCTCGCCGTCCCGGCCGATCGCACCGGCCTGGATGACGAGCTGGACGGCCTCCGGGATCGTCATGAAGTAGCGCGTGACGTCCGGGTGCGTGACGGTCACCGGGCCGCCCTGGGCGATCTGGCGGGCGAACGAGGTCAGCACCGAGCCGCGGCTGCCGAGCACGTTGCCGAAGCGGACGCTGAGGTACGTTCCCGCGCCGTCCTGGGCGAAGAACGCGGTGATCCGCTCGGCGAGCCGCTTGGTCCGTCCGAGCACGCTGGTCGGGTTGGCAGCCTTGTCGGTGGAGATGTTGACGAACCTGTCGACGCCGGAGTGCTTGGCGGCGGAGACGACGTTCGCCGTGCCGAGGACGTTGGTCTTGTAGCCCTCGTCGGGGTACTGCTCGAGCATCGGCACGTGCTTGAGCGCCGCGGCGTGGAAGACGACCTGCGGGCGGCGTTCGGCGAAGACCGAGAAGATCTTCTCTCGGTCGCGGATGTCGGCGAGGATCACGTCGCCCTCGTCGAGCAGCGCGCGGCCGTGGATGCTCAGCTGCACCGAGTGCAGGGCCGACTCGTCGCGGTCCAGCATCATCAGCTCGGCCGGGTTGAACCGGTAGATCTGCCGGCACAGCTCGGCGCCGATCGAGCCGCCGGCGCCGGTCACGAGGACGCGCTTGCCGGTGAGGTAGCCGGCGATCGCGGAGATGTCGGTGTCGATCTGGTGCCGGCCGAGCAGGTCGGTGACGTCGATGTCTCGGATGTCGCGGATCGTGACGTGGCTCGGCGCGAGCAGGTCGGCGAGACCGGGGAGCACCTTGACCTCGAGGCCGGCCTGGCTCGCGGTGTGGTGCAGGTCCCGGAACATCGCGGCCGAGCCGCTCGGCACGGCGGCGACGAGGACCTCGGCGCCGGTCTGCTTCGCGACGTGCTCCAGGTCGTGCCTCGTCCCCAGCATCCGGACGCCGGACAGCCGCAGGTGCCGCTTGCCGGGGTCGTCGTCGAGCATGCCGACGGGGAGGTACGGGCTGCCGGAATCGGTCAGCATCGAACGGATCAGCTGCTCGCCGCCGTCGCCGGCGCCGAACACCAACGTTCGTACGCCACCACGTGGTCGGCTGCTGCCCTCGCGGTAGCGGCGGATGACCGCGCGGATCACGACCTGTCCGAGAACGGCGGCCATCGCGCCGCCGAACGGGACCGAGAGCGGGACCAGCCGGCTGGGCTGGACCGCGAGGTCGAGCACCAGCAGCGTTCCGCCGATCACCAGGCTCACCGCGCCGACCATCACGGCCTCGTCGAAGCTGCCGAGGCGGTAACCGCCCTGGTACAGCTTGGCGAGGAAACCGAGAATGAGCTGCAACGACGCCGCGACGACGATCGTGATGACGAGACCGAACGTGTTCACCCGATCGAGCTGGCCGTCGTACCGGAAGACGGTCGTCACCGCGAGGGAGATGACCCAGGTGAGCGCGTCGCCGGCCGCGGTCGCGACGCGGTACCAGGGACGGGACTGGGCAATGCCACTCCCGTGCATCAGACTGGTATCCCTCTCAGCTCGGGCAAGCTGGACAGCGTAACCGAAAGCCGCATAGTAGTGGACGGACCGTGGTGCAAGCCCATGGGCATGCCACACTCTTTCGGACGAACGCGTGTCCTCACGATCAGGAAGGTCGCTCCCCGTGGAGCTGCGAGAATACCTGCGCACCATCCGCAAGCAGTGGTTGATCCTGACCATCTGCGCGGCCCTTGCGGTCGCGGCTGCCGCGATCCTGGTCCTGCGGACCACGCCGGTGTACGCGGCGAAGACCACGCTGTTCGTGAGCGTGACGCAGACCGAGGACTCGGCGGCGAGCGCGTACCAGGGCGGCCTGTTCTCCCAACAGCGCGCCAAGTCGTACACCGACCTGGTGAGCGGCGAGTCGGTGACGACCGCGGTCATTCAGGACCTCAACCTGCAGATGAAGCCGTCGGAGCTGGCCGCGAAGGTCAAGGCCAAGGTCGTTCCGGACACGGTGCTGCTGGACATCACCGTGACCGACACCGACCCGAGGCGCGCGCAAGCTTTGGCCGCGGCGGTGTCGTCGCAGTTCGCGAAGTTCGTGACCGAGCTCGAACGACCGTCGCCGGACTCGCCATCGCCGATCAAGGCGACCGTGATCGACGCGCCGGAGGTGCCGACGTCGCCGATCGCGCCGACACCGACCCGGACGTTGGGGCTCGGGCTGGTGCTCGGGCTGGCGTTCGGGGTCGCGATCGCGGTGCTGCGGGAGTCGTTGGACAACTCGATCAAGACGCCCGACGTCCTCTCCGCCCGCACGGGTGCGCCGACGTTGGCGGTGATCGCGCACGACCAGGAGGCCGCCACCAACCCGTTGGTGGTGCAGATCGAGCCTCGATCACCACGGGCCGAGGCGTTCCGGCAGCTGCGGACCAACCTGCAGTTCATCGACGTGGACCGGTCGCCGAAGACGATCGTGCTGACGTCGTCGGTTCCCTCCGAGGGCAAGACGACGACCACGTGCAACCTGGCGTTGACACTGGCGCAGGCCGGTCAGCGGGTGATCCTGGTCGAGGGCGACGTACGCCGGCCGCGGGTCGGCGAGTACCTCGGGATCGAGTCGGCCGTGGGGCTGACGTCGGTGCTGATCGGGCGGGTCGACCCGGAGGACGCGATCCAGCCTTGGGGTGACATTCCCCTGGAGGTGTTGGCGTCCGGGCCCATCCCGCCGAACCCGTCGGAGCTGTTGCAGTCGCGGGCGATGCAGCTGCTGCTGAAGGAGCTGGACAAGCGGGCCGACGTGATCCTGATCGACGCCCCGCCGCTGCTGCCGGTGACCGACGCGGCGCTGCTGGCGCGGCAGGCCGATGGCGCGGTGCTGATCGTTCGGCACGGGAAGACGACCGGCGACCAGGTGGAGCAGGCGATCGGCAACCTGGCGAAGGTCGACGCGCGGCTACTGGGCACGGTGCTGAACATGGCGCCGGCGAAGGGGCCGGAGGCTTACACGTACGGGTACGGCTACGGGTACGGCGTCGAGGAGAACCAGAACGGCGCCCGCGACAATGGCGCCTCCGGTGGCGGCGGTAACAGCAACGGCACTGGCGGCGGCCGCCGTCGCGCCCACCGCGGCGGCGAGGGCATCGCGGCGCTCTGAGCGATCCTTCGCGATGATGGCGCGATGGCCATCACCGTCGCGACCCAGTCCGGTCCGGTCGGGCGGATCGAACGCGTCTGGTCGAGCCTGTGCACGGGCCCGACCCCGTTCATGTCACTCGCGGCGGTGCACGTGGGCGTCGCGTTCACGCGCTTCGAGGGCGAGACGATCGTGAGCTTCCGCGGTCCGGAGACCCGGGCTACGGCGATGGAGGTGCCCGGCGAGGCCGAGTTCTTCGGCGTCGAGCTGCGGTTGGGGGCGTTCATGCGCCCGTTCCGGCCGGCGACCCTGGCCAACCAGCAGGACGTGACGCTGCCGGTCGCGCGGAACGGGCGGTTCGACCTCCTCGGTGACTCGTGGGAGCTGCCGACGCCGGAGAACGTCGACGTGTTCGTCTCCCGGCTCGAGCGCGCCGGGCTGCTGGCGTACGACCCGGTCGTCGAGGACCTGTGGCACGACCCTCGTGGGCAGCTCGCGCGCCGCACCTCGCAGGAGCGGTTCCGCAACGCGGTCGGCATCCCCCGGCGGACGGCGCTGCATATCGCGCGCGCTCGCGCCGCGGCGGTGCGCCTCCGGGCGGGGGCGTCCATCGCCGAGGTCACCCATGCCGAGGGGTACTTCGACCAGGCGCATCTGACCCGGACGATGCGCCAGCTGGTCGGCTACACGCCGGCCGAGCTCATCCGGACCGATCGGCTCCTCGACCTCGACGTGATCCTCGAGGCGCCCGCGGCCTAGTTGTCGTCGTCCGCGCTTCGGTACAAGACGGCGGCGTTGGTCGTCGCCAGGATCGGGCGCATGCGCGAGATCATCGTGACCGTCGAGGTGAGCCTCGACGGCGTACAGGACCATCCCGAGAACTTCGCCTTCGACTACCACGACGAGGAGTCGACCGCCTTCATCGGTGACGTCTTCTCGTCGGCGGATGCCTGGCTGATGGGCCGCGAGACCTACGAAGGCATGGCGGCGTTCTGGCCGACCGCGGACTTCCCGCAGGCCGAGTCCCTGAACGCGATGACGAAGTACGTCGCCTCGCGGACGCTCACCGAGCCGCTGGCGTGGAACAACTCCCACCTGCTCGGGACGGACCCGGTCGCGCGCCTCACGGAACTGAAGCAGGAGGACGGCGGGCCGCTCGTGCAGTCCGGGGTGGGCGAGCTGACCCGGACCATGCTCGACGCCGGGCTGGTCGACGAACTCCGGGTTCTGGTCTATCCGCTCGTGATGGGCGAGGGCGAGGCCGCGACCTGGACGCAGGCCGCCGGCGCGCGGAAGTTCACGCTGGCCGAGAGCCGGACGTTCCGGAACGGGATCGTGGCCTTGCACCTCCGCCCGGCCTGACCCGCGGTTGGTTCGACCGGTCCCGTCCCGCCCAGTTCTGGGGGCCAATGATCATGTTTACATGATCATTGGCCCCTTTACGTGGCGTGGACGCCAGGTAGAGGGGCCACTGGCCGGGTAAGGCGACCACGACGTCTCACGCCCTAGCGGCGCTCCCAGGTCTCGCCGGTGTCGGTGGAGTACCAGACGGTGCCGGCGACGGCGAGGTACGCGCGCTCGCCGGCGGCGGAGATGTCGGGCGGCGAGGTGGACGTGGTCTCGACGCAGGCGCTCTGCTCCCAGGTCTCGCCGGCGTCCGACGTACTCATGATCGCGACGCCCTCGCAGGACGAGTCACCCGTCGCGGCCGCGAGGCCCGACGTCTCGTCGACGAAGTCCAGGTCGAGGGCGCCGACCGCCTTGCCGCGCTCGCGCCACGAGCCGCCGGCGTCGCGGGAGCGGAGGACCTGACCGTCGGAGCACAGCACGTACGCGAGCTCCTGCGACAGCGTGCTCAGCCCGGTGACCGTCGCCTCGTCGGCGCAGGGCACGTCCACCGTTCCCTCCGGCGCGTGCACCTCGGCGGCCGGGTCGCCGACCTTGTGCCAGCTGCCGGCCGAGCCCTGCGAGTCGTCCCAGGACTCACCGCCGTTGGACGTGCGGTACGTCGTCGCCTCCGAGCAGTCCGAGGACGACGCGACCACCCAGGCGTTGTCGGAGTCCGACGAGGCGATCCGCAGGATCACCGCGGCCTCGTCCGGCAGTCCGGCGGAGGAGAACGTCTTGCCGCCGTCGGTCGAAAGCTGTACCGATCCGCCGCCGTCGCCACACGTGCCGACCGTGGCGCGGGCCACGGCGTCCCCCGAGCCGATGTCGATCAGCACCGGGCCGGTGGCCGCTGGCGTCGCCGGAGCGGTCGCCGAGGGCGATGCCGAGCCCGTGGGCTTCGGCGAGGCCGTACGCGACGGCTCGACCGCGGGGGACGAGATCGAGGGCAGGGGTGTGGGAGCCGTCCGCGGGTCGGCGTTGCCGCTGCGGACGTGCTGAATCGCGAAGCTGACGAGGACGACGTCGACCACGACAAGAGAGGCCAGCGCGATGACCCCGATCCTGCCTACCTGTGCCACGCCGGGTTCCTCCCGTTCCTAGCAGGACCCTGCATCCCCAGATTGATCGACGCCACGGTAGCCGACCGGCCGGGGTTCAGGCCCGACCGGATACCCTCTTGCCCGCATGCAGCCTGGCCGAAAGGGACCGAAAGTGCGACGCGTCATGATCGTCTACGGGACGCGTCCCGAAGCCGTCAAGGTGGCAACGCTGATCGGCGCCCTCCGTCAGGCGCCCGATCTCGAGCCGGTCGTCGTGGTCACCGGCCAGCATCGGCAGCTGCTCGACCAGGTCAACGAGCTCTTCGAGATCGTTCCCGATCACGACCTGGACATCATCACACCCCGCCAGACGCTCGCCGACGTCACCACCCGGGTGCTCACCGGGGCTTCCGCGGTGATCCAGTCGGTCCGGCCGGACGCGGTCGTCGTCCAGGGCGACACCACGACCTCGTTCGCTGCCGCGCTCGCCGCGTTCTACGAGAAGGTGCCGGTCGTGCACGTCGAGGCGGGCCTGCGTACGGACGACAGGTACTCGCCGTTCCCCGAAGAGGTCAACCGCCGCCTGACCGGCCGGCTGGCTTCGGTCCACCTCGCGCCGACCGCGACGAACCGCGCGAACTTGCTCGCCGAGGGCATCCCTTCGTCGGACATCGTCGTGACCGGCAACACGGTGATCGACGCACTCTTCGACGTGGTGGCGCGGCGTGCCCCGTACTCCGACCCCGCACTGGCGTCGCTGGTCGAGAGCGGGCGGCGGATCGTGCTCGTGACCACGCACCGCCGCGAGTCCTGGGGCGAGCCGATGCGGTCTGCTGTGGGTGCGATCGCCGACGTGGCCAGGAGCCACCCGGAGATCTCGGTCGTGCTGCCGTTGCACCGCAACCCGGTCGTGCGCGAGGTCGTCGAGCCGGCGCTCGGCGGGCTGCCGAACGTGCTGCTGACCGAGTCGCTGCCGTACGCGGAGTTCGCGCGGCTGATGAGCGACTCCGCTCTCGTCCTGACCGACTCCGGTGGGGTGCAGGAGGAGGCTCCGAGTCTCGGCAAGCCCGTGCTCGTCCTGCGGGAGAACACCGAGCGGCCCGAGGCCGTCACGGCGGGCACGGTGCGGCTGGTGGGGACGGAGCGGTCCACGGTGCGGACGGCTCTGCTGTCGCTGCTCGACGACGAGGCTTCGTACGCGCGGATGGCGACGGCGATGAACCCATACGGCGACGGGAAGGCGACGCCGCGGTGCGTCGCGGCGATCGCCGACCTGCTCGGGACCGGCTTCCGGATCGCCGACTTCGACGGCTGACCCACAGCTGACCCACGGCTGACTCCGGCGTGGTCTTCCGGGACACGCCGCTCCAAATGGCCTATCTCGGCCATTTCTGGTTCTATCGTCACTACCCTGGGCGACTCGCCCGAACTCCTCGGTAACCCCTCCCCCTGCGTAGCGAAACGCTCGCAGCATGTAGTCTTTCGGCTCCGGAGGGGGTTAGTTGCATTTTGGGCCAGAATGCCCCCTCAGGGCGACACGTCACGTGAATGCGTGATCACGTGTTGTACATGAGACCTGGATCTGGCTAGCATGCCGTCCGGCTTCGCGAACAGTAGGTGAGTTTGTGATTACCTACGGTGAGCTAGCTAGAACCCAACGGACCGACACCCTGATTGAGGGGGCTCGATGCATCTACGTACGGCCGGGCGCCGATTTGCTGGCGTTCTGGCATCCACCCTCGTGGGCGCTGGCACGCTGGTTGCGGTGACCCCTGCCGCCGCCCACGCGGCCGGCCCAGAGATTGGTTTCACGGCGTACGCCTATGGAACCAGCGTCTACAACGCCGACCGGTCGGCTATGTCCGGCCCGACGGCGTACGTCAGCCTTGCTTGCACGACGGCCCCGGGCAAGAAGGCGAAGAACAACTCGGCCGCCGCTGACCTCGGAAGGGTCGGCAAGGCCGGCGCTACGGTCACGACGGTCGACTCTTCCGAATGGGGCGACTCGCGGGCGACGAAGTCGACGTCCACGACCGCTGGCACCTCGTTGCTCGGCGGCATCATCCGCGCCAAGGCCATCACGGCCGAGGCGAAGGTGAAGTCGACGCCGGACGGCTGGAAGGCCGAGAACAAGTCCGTTCTCGCCGACCTCACCATCCTCGGCAAGAAGATCGACGCCGAGGTTGGGCCCAACACCAAGATCAAGGTTGCTCTGCCCGGCGTTGGCAAGATCGCCGAGGTGATCCTCAACGAGCAGCTGACTCGGACCAAGGCCAACGGCACGTTCGAGACGACCACGACGGCTCTGCACGTCAAGGTCCTCCCCAACAGCCAGCTGGGGAACAAGTTCAACGTCGACGTGACCATCGGCCGCGCTAACGCGCAGCTGACCCCGCCGGCGGTGGGCTACCTCGGTGGCCGCGGCTTCGCCACCAAGGTGACGCTGCTCGACAAGACCGTCGAGTCGGGCCCGACCTCCCTGGTCGCGGTTCCCTGCCTCGGTGGCACGTCGTCCAACCGGGTCGCTTCCGGTGACCTGGGCGGCATCGCCAGGGCGAAGGGCGCTGCGACGAAGGCCGAGGGCTCCGCGGGTGACCCCGCGAAGTCGCGGGTCGAAGCAGAGCTCGCCGGAGTGAACCTGCTCGGCGGTCTGATCACGGCAGACGCCATCAAGTCCGTCGCCACGGCGAAGCAGTCCGCCGGCGGACCGGTGGAGCTGTCGGACAGGGGTTCGAAGTTCGTGAACCTGCGGATCGGTGGCAAGCAGGTGCTCGACACCGACATCGGCCCGAACACCCGGATCGACGTGCTCGGTGTCCAGATCACGCTGAACAAGATCCGCAAGACGTCGACGAGCATCACGGTCACCCAGATCGAGGTCGTGATCAAGTCTCCGCGTCACGGACTGCCGGTGAACTCGAAGGTGGAGATCTCCTACGCCTCCGCCAGCATCCTGCCGGCACTGTAGGACCTTGCAGTACCAGTAACACCTCGTGAACGGGGGCGGCGCCTTTCGGGGGCCGCCCCCCTCGCATGTCTCCCCTTGGGGCTGCGGCAGCTGAGCACGCGAGGGCCGATCGGGATGAGCACGAAGACTTTTGGTCGCTATAGCGCTAATACTCTTCGCCCTAACGACGATGGCGACGGCCACCACCGGAGATGGCCGGGGTGTGACCGCGGCAGGTGAGTGCGTGAAGCTGAGCTGGTCATGGGAACGCGAGCGCCGCTGCTCGAACCGGGTCGCCACGGGGCACGGGTGGGCAGGCGCAGCCTGCCCTTAACGACCTGCGTCGGGCCGCCGAGAGGCTCAATGTCAAGGGTCAGGCCGGCCACGGCCTGATCTCGTGGCAATCAGCCCCCAGCCACGCAACAACACCAACCACGCAAGCTGATTGTCACGAGACGCGAAGCGCCCTTGACATTGAGGGCGGCCCATAAACTCCCGAGGCGACCCATCAGTAGGAGATCTCGACTCCGCACGCCGACAGCACCCCGCAGACAGTGCAGCTGCGCGGACGACAGCCGAGCGGGTGGCCGCTCCTCTCGTCGCGCGGAGATACTGGGCGGACCCCAGTCGAGCCGGTGGCCGCACACCTCATTGCGCGGAGGTGCTGCGCGCCAGCGTGGCGAGAGCTCTTCTTTGGTCAGCTCTTCACTGTTGCGACAGGCGCCCTCCGAGAGCTTGGAGCTCTCGGGGACTGTGGCGGCGTCCGAGTGTGGTGGCCGGTCCGGGGCGCCTCAAGGGCGCCTCTCCGGGGGCGCTTCGCGCAGGAGGGGAGAGACGTCGCTTCGCGACCGCGGAGCGGCCCTTGACCCACCCCGGACCGGCCACCAGTTTCAAACGCGCCGCCCCCTCCCCCCGGAACAGGTGTCCCGGAGGAGGTTCCTTGCTGCTGGGGCTTGCTGCGGTGCTCGCGTCGCTTGTGGTGCTTCCCCGGAACCCGTATCGCGGGCAGGTCTGCATGCTGCTTGGGTTTGTTGCCGTGTTGCGGTCTCTTGTGGTGTCTTGCTAGATCCTTGCTCGGACGTGAAGTCCGGCTTCTGGCGAGACCACCACTTCCTGGGCTGCTGCTACTCCTCCGGCCAGCAGCTCCACGTCTACCGGCACGTTTCGCTTCAGCAGCGCCAAGGCGATCGGTCCTAGGTCGTAGTGCCGGGCCGCTGAGGTCACGAAGCCCACCTCGCGCTCGTTCACCACCACTGGCGCGCCATGTGCCGGCAGGGTGTCCACGGACCCATCCAGGTGCAGGAACGTCAACCGCCGCGGTGGCTTGCCGAGGTTGTGCACGCGCGCCACGGTCTCCTGGCCCCGGTAGCAGCCCTTGTCCATATGCACCGCGGACTCCAGCCAGCCGACCTCGTTCGGGATCGTTCGGTGGTCCGTCTCCAGGCCCAACCGCGGCACCCGCGCCGCGATTCGCAGGGCTTCGTACGCCCACATGCCGGCCGGCGCTCCGAACGACAGCTCCGACGCCCGCGGCAGGAAGTGCTCGAATCCGCCCAACGAGTCCACGCCCGACCGCACCGGCCACGTGTCGCCCTCGACCGGAGCGGGCGTCCACGCCACGGCGAACTCAGCCGTACGGTCCGAGACCTCGACCCGCGCCATGAAGCGCATCTTGTCCAAGAACGCAACCACCGCCGGGGCCGCACCAGGCTCCAGGTGCATCCAGAACGTCGTCCCGTCGTCCACCGCGTAGTACGCCTGCTCCACATGCCCGTTCGGCGACAGCAACAATGCCGTCGTCGACGCGCCGGCGGGCAGGCCCAGGAGCAACTGGGTCGTCAGATTGTTCAACCAGTCCAGCCGGTCCGGCCCCGAGACGGTCACGACCCCGCGATGCGACAGGTCGACGAAACCCGTACGCGACTCCGCGAGCGCGCGCTGCTCCCGCATCGGGTCGCCGTAGTGCGCGGCGACGCCGGCGTCGGGGGGGTCGGCGGCAACGGCGCCGGGGAGGGACAGCAGCGGACTGGTCACACCCAAGACTCTACGTCGCAGGCTCGCAACGGTCGCATTCACCAAAGACCGTGAGATGGCGCACGTCCGTACGGAACGCGTACTTCGACTCCAGCACCGACACCAGCGGCGCCACATCCACAGGCTCGACCTCGATCACGCGGTCGCACCCCCGGCACACCAGGTGGGCGTGGTCCGGCGCGGAGCCCGGGTGGTACGTCGGCGCCCCGTGCCCGAGGTGGGCGTGCGTGACGAGCTGCAGCCCCTCGAGCAGCTCGAGCGTCCGGTACACCGTCGAGATGTTCACGCCCTGCGCCTTGCGGCGGACCTCGGTCAGCACCTCTTCGGGCGTCGCGTGCCCCAGCTCCTCGACCGCCTCCAGCACGAGCTGGCGCTGCGGCGTGAGCCGGTAGCCACGGGCTCGCAGCTCGTGCTGCCATTCGGTGTTCTCGGCGCTCATCGTGTTCCCCACCTTACGGCTTACGGCGCGTCCGCCCGCTCGAGCTTCGCCCACAGGTGCGGCTGCAGGGGTTGCCCGACAGCGGCCATGTCGTACGCGTACATCAACGCACCGTCGACCAGTCCGTACAGGCGCTTGCCGGCCGTGTACTCCTTCGCGCTCTTCGTCCGCGCGACCAGGTCCGTGTCGATCTCGATCTTGGCGCCCTCGATCGATCCGTACCAAATCTCGGCAAAGCCTGTCGGGTGCGCGAGCACGACCTCGAGCTCGTTCTCAGGCCGCGGCCGCCAGAAGCCGCTCTCCATCGCGAGCGGGCGGACGGCCGTGCCCTCGGCGTCGAGCAGCCACGTGCGACTGGTGTAGAAGAAGAACGGCTTGCCGTTCTGGCTGAACACGATCTCCTGGCCGTACTCGAACTTCTCGATCGTCGGATAGTCCCCGTGCCCACGGCCTTCCCACCGCCCGAGCAGGAACGCGATCGGCGCGCAGTCGGGGTGCAGGTCGGCGGGGATCTGGAACGGTGCCATCACGATCCGCTGCCCTTGGCGAGGCGGTACAGAACGGCAACGGCGAGACCACCGACAGCGAGAACGGCGACGATGAGCAACGCCGCGGTCACGGCTTCGAACATGCCCGCGAGTCTACGGGCGCCCCGGTGCCAACTGGGGACAACCAACGCGCTTTGGAGTGCGTCAGTCATACTGGACCACCGCAATCCCAGCCGCGCCTAGGACGTTAGGGAACATGAGCTACGACGACAAGACGGAGTACGGTCTCCGCTCGATCACGCTCCGCGAGGACGAAGAGCCGCCCCAGCAGGCGCCTCGTCGCCGTAAGCGACGCAAGGGCACCCGTACGGTCGTGGTGATCCTCGTCTCCCTGGTCCTGCTGCTCGGCGGCGGGCTCGTACTCACCGGCTTCCTGTTCTCGGAGAAGCTCGGCAACCAGGTGGACCGGATCCCCGACGCGTTCGACATCCCCGAGGCTGACCGGCCGCAGAAGGTGACGGGCGCCGGCGCGGGTGCGATGAACATCCTGCTCGCCGGCAGTGACCGCCGCGCCGAGGTGGGCACGACCGGCGAGGGTGCTGGCGACGCGTTCGAGGCCAAGGGCCAGCGCAGCGACACGATGATGGTGTTGCACATCGCGGCCGACCGGAAGTCGGCGTACCTCATCTCGATCCCCCGGGACAGCTGGGTCGACATCCCCGGCGAGGGCAGGAACAAGCTGAACGCCGCGTACTCCCTCGGCGGACCGAAGCTCTACATCCAGACCGTGGAGAAGATCACCGGGCTGCGGATCGACCACCTCGCGGTGATCGACTGGAACGGCTTCAAGGCGCTGACCGATGCGCTCGGCGGCGTGTCGATGACGTTCGACAAGGAGGTCCGGGCGGCGAGCGGCGCCACGTTCGGGCCGGGTACGGAGACACTGACCGGCGAGGAGGCGCTCGACTACGTTCGCGAGCGCAAGCACCTGCCGGGCGGGGACTTCGACCGCATCAAGCGGCAGCAGAACTTCCTTCGCTCGTTGATGAAACAGACCCTGTCGAACGGGACGATCACCAACCCGGTGAAGCTGACGAACGCGATGAACGCGGTGACGCAGAACCTCTCGGTCGACGACAAGTTCACCACCGGCGAGATGCGTGACCTGGCGATCGGGATGCGCAACCTGCGCGGCAGTGGCGTGACGTTCATGACCGTGCCGACCAAGGGCACCGGCATGGAGGGCTCGCAGTCGGTGGTCTACCTCGACGAGGCGAAGGCCCGCGCGCTGTGGAGCTCTGTGCGCTCCGACGACATCGCGACCTGGCTGGCAGAGCACGGCAAGGACGAGGTGCTCGGCGACAAGGTCAAGTAGGCGGGCGGCTTCCCAGCCGGTGCCCAGAGTTTGTGCATCGGCGTTGGCGATGGTGGTGGGACATCGCCAACGAGGGGAGCACCCATGCGCAAGGTCATCGCTGCCATCTTCGCCGTCGCCGGTCTGCTGGGCGGCCTGGCCGTCGGCCAGTCCGCCGCGGTCGCCGAGGCACCGCCGCCGCGGGTCGTGTCCAACCACAACCAGGTCCTGCTCTAGGCCGCCAGGAGAGTGGCTGGCCGTCCGTTAGCTCCCGAGCGACTCCCCCGGTGAGGGCGAATGATCATGTTTACATGATCATTCGCCGCTCTACGTGGGGTACACGCCGCGTAGAGCACCCACTCACCAGGTAAAGCGGCGTCGGTACCCAGCCGTCAGGCGTCGCCTGCCTGCTGGGGGGCGAGGCCTGCGTGGTGGCCGATGCGGGCGGCTTCCTCACGGCGCGCGACGCCGAGCTTGCGCAGGATGTTCGAGACGTGGACGCTCGCCGTCTTGGCCGAGATGAACATCGCCTCGGCGATCTGGGCGTTCGTCCGCCCGGCCGCCACCAGGGCCAGCACCTCGACCTCGCGCGGCGTCAGGCCCAGGTGGGCCGCGACGTCGGGCGTCGGGGCCGCCGGCTCCGCGCGGTCGAGGTCGACGCGTTGCCAGCGGGCCAGCAGCCGGATCTCCTCCAGCAACGGTTCCGCCCCCAGCTGCCGGGCCAACGAGCGGGCGCGGCGTAACGACACCACCGCCGCGTCCGACGATCCGCCCAGCGCGAAGACGGCCTCCGCCTCCCGCCAGGCCGCGTACGCCTCCGGGTACGGATGCCCTGCCAGGGCCCACGCAGCGGCGGCCTCGGCCCACGCCTGCGGGTCCGGCGAGCCTGACACCCGCGTACGTTCGGCCCGAGCCTGCGCGGCCACGGCGAGCGGCTCCGGCAGGGACCCCGCCCCCACGAACGGATCAGGCCGCATCAGAGCCGCCCGCCCAGCCAACAACCGCCCTGCCTCGAGCGCGCCAGAGGAAGCGCCCCGATCAGCCGCGTCCGCGTAAGCCCGCAACCCCAGCGCGACCAACGTCCCGGCGAAGCGCTCCTCGTCCGACCCCTCGACCAGCGCGAAACCCTCCTCCACCGCCAAGACGGCATCGGACGTACGCCCCTGCCACACCGCGAGCGACGCCTCCTCCTCGAGCAGCCCGCGCCGGTACGCGTCCGGTCCGCCGTGCGGCGGCAGCAGCCGGCGCAGCGCGGCCAACCGGTCGACCGCGACCGAGAACTCGCCCCGCGCCGTCGCCAACAGCGCACGCTGGTGCAGCACCGGGAAGGCCCGGATCCCCCGCGACCCCAACGCCTCCGCCTCGGCCAGCAGCACGCCCGCCTCGGACCACCGCCCGGCCTTGATCATCGACTCGGCCGCGTTCGCCTGCAGGAAGCTGCCGTCCTGCCGTTCCAGCCCCACCCGGCGCGCGTCCACGACCCCGGCGAGGCACACCTCGATCGACTCCTCGTACCGCCCCACGACGCCGAGGATGTGCCCGAGGTTGATCGACGCCGCCATCAGCTCGTCCGGGCTGTCCATCTCCCGCGCGATCCGCAGCGCGTCCCGCAGGTAGCCGACGCCCTCGTCGACGCGGCCCTGGTACACGGTCACGACGCCGAGCGCGTTCAACGCCCAGCCCTCGTCGCGCCGGGCGCCGACCGCGCGCGCCAGCGTGATCGCCTCACGGCTCGACTCGACCGCCTCGTCGAGCCGGGACCAGGCCATCGCGAGCATCGCGAGGCCAGCGCGTACGCGGGCGCGTTCGGCCGTCGGCGGCTTCTCCGGCAGCAGGTCGAGCGCCCAGTCGTACGCGGCGTATGCCTGGTCGTAGTGGCCGGCGTAGAGCTGGTAGCCGCCGAGCCGTTCCGACAGCTGCGCCGCGCGGTACGGGTCCGCGAGCACGTCGACGCGGGCAATCGCCTCGCGGGACAGCTCGATCGCCTTGCCCTCCTCGCCGACCAGGTTCGCCGCCTGCGCCGCGTGCGCGAGCACGGTGACGCGGTCGAGCGGGACGATGCGGTCGGCGTCAGGTACGCGGTCCCACAGCTCCAGCGCGCGGGTGAGTTGGTCGAGCGCGTTGCCGAACGCGTACACGCTCTCCGCCGTGAGCCCGGCCTCGACCGCGCTGCCGAGCGCGCGTTCGAGGTCGGCCGCGGCGTACCAGTGCTCGGCGATCTCCCCCGTCGTCGCCCACTGGTCGGCGGCGCTCAGCGCGGGCTCGTCGGTCAGCAGCTGGGCCAGGCTGCCGTGCAGGAGCTGCCGTTCCGCGGGGAGCAGGTCGTCGTACGCGACCTCGCGGTACAGCGCGTGCCGGAACTCGTACGACATCCCGACCGGCGTCAGGATCTGCGAGTCGACCGCTGTCCGGATCGCGTCCATCAGCGCCCGGTCGTCGAGGTCGGCGATGCGCGCGAGCAGCTGGTGCTGGACCTGGTGCCCCACGGCGGCGGCGATCTGGAGGACCTGGCGCACGTGCTCGGGCAGCGCGTTGAGCCGGCTCGCGAGCAGGTCACGCAGCGTCGGCGGCAGGCCGGCGTCCGGCGTGCCGGCGAACGGCAGCAGCGTCTCGCTGAACAGCGGGTTGCCCTCGGACCGGTCGTACACCGCGTCGATCACGTCGGCGTCGGCCGGCGCCGCGAGCAGGCCGGACAGCAGGGCGGCGGTCTCCGTACGGGACAGCCGCGGCAGCTCGATCTCCTCGACGTGCGGCAGCCGGCGGAGCTCGGCGAGCCAGTTGCGGAGCGGGTGCGCGCGGCCGAGCTCGTCGTTGCGGTACGTGAGGACGAGCAGCACGCGGCCCTCGGTCTGGCAGCGGGCGACGTACCCGAGCAGGTCGAGCGTCGACCGGTCCGCCCAGTGCAGGTCCTCGGCGACCAGGACGACGGGCTTGTCGGCGCCCAGCCTGGTCAGCAGCGCGAGCACGGACTCGTACAGCCGGGACTGAGCCGTCGGGCTGACCCGCGCCTCGAGGCCGGGGATGACCGCGGTCGCGTCCTGGTCGTCGGCGAGCAGCCGCGCGAGGTCCGCCGGCCAGTCGCCCGCGGACGAACGATGGAGGGCGCGCAGCGCCTGGATGATCGGGGCGTACGGCACACCGCCACCGCCCAAGGGCAGGCAGCCGCCTACGAGGGCCTGGACCTCAGCTTTCGCTGGGTCGGCCAACAGCTCGGAGACAAGCCTGGTCTTGCCTACGCCCGCCTCGCCGGCGACGACAACCGTCGACGGCGTACCTTCTGCAGCCCGCCCGCATGCCCACCGCAGCACTTCCAGTTGAGCCTGTCGACCGACGAACGGCGACGGCCCTTCCGGGACTGCCACGTGTCGATTATGCCTGCAATTCGTGCTGGCGGCCTACGAATAAGGCGATGGCGGCGTGATCTAAGGCACTGCGCCTCATGTGGGGGTGGGTGCGGCCTTCCTAGGTTGATGAGTGCCGGGTGAACCGCTCGGCGACACGATCTTCGAAGGGGAGGAAACCACCGTGGTTTCTCAGGTTGGGCTGTTTCGGCGGGTCATTCGGCCGGCCGTGGGGGCGGCGGCGGTTGCCGCGCTTGCTCTGGTGACCATCGGCGGCGCTCAGGCCGCGGTGATTCCGGGAACGCCGGGTCAGGACGTCCACAAGGGCCTGGACACCGACAACGCTCAGAACACGTTCATCCAGCCGCCCGGCGTGGCGGCCAAGCAGCACCTGGACAACACCGACGTGGTGTTCGGGCGCGGGTCGAACGACCTGCTGATCGGCAAGCTCGGCAGCGACGTGCTGGTCGGCAACGAGGGGCACGACATCCTGATCGGCGGCCGGGAGAACTTCACCGCGCCGAACAGCGACGTCCTGATCGGCGACACCGGCAGCGACATCAACATCTGGGCGCCGGGCGACGGCAGCGAGGTCTTCGTGGGCGATGAGGACGCGAACCGCAAGGACAAGGACTCGATGATCTTCGCGCCGTTCGTTCTCGGCAACAACGGGTTCGACCCGAAGCTCGTCTACGCGTACGGCCGCACGATCCCGCGCGTCGACATCAGCAAGAAGCCGCAGTTCAGCTGCAAGATCGAGCGGATCCCGGCGGCGCAGAAGGACGGCGCTCAGTTCGTGGTGCGGTTCTCGGCCAACGGCAACCTCGCGGTGACCGTACGGCAGAAGGACGTCGAGCAGGTGTTCTGCCCGTCGCCGACGCTGGGCAAGGTGAAGTTCGCCTACCTCGACGGCCCGCATCCGACGACGTTCAAGGAGATCTGGATCAAGGACATCGGCAAGAACACGCTCGGGGCGATTCTCGCTCCGCCTGCCTAGTCCCAGCCCGCCGATGGCCATGAACGTCTACCACTGCGATCGATGTGACGAGGTCTACGCGATCGTCATACCGATCGCGGTGGGAGCGATGAGCGAGAAGCGGCGGCTCGAGGTCGATCAGGAGATCGAACAACGCCTGGCTGCTCACTTGGTCGCTCGCCACGCCGACGACCTGGAGCTGGAGGAGCGGGAGTAGTCCCGGGGGTCCGCAACCAGCTTCGGCAACGGGGAATCACGGGGGGAACGGCCACGGGGGTGGCAAGTAAGGGGGGAGATCAACGTCGGTGTCGCAGGCCGCGACGACACCGACGTTGATCTGTTTGTGCCCCCAGGGCGCCTAGTAGGCCCCGTCGCGAGCCAGCACGGCGCGGACGGTCTTGAAGAGGATCACGATGTCGGTCGAGAGCGACCAGTTCTCCACGTAGTACAGGTCGAGGCGGACCGAGTCCTCCCAGGACAGGTTCGACCGGCCGGACACCTGCCACAGACCGGTGATCCCCGGCTTCACCAACAGCCGCCGGCGGACGTCGTCGCCGTACTGCTGGACCTCCGACGGCAACGGGGGCCGCGGGCCGACCAGGCTCATCTCGCCGCGCAGCACGTTGAACAGCTGCGGCAGCTCGTCCAGCGACAGCCGCCGGATGATCTTCCCGACGCGCGTCACCCGCGGGTCGTCCTTGATCTTGAACAGCACGCCGTCGTGCTCGTTCTCCTCCTGCAGCTTGGCGAGCTTCGCCTCGGCGTCGACCACCATCGAACGGAACTTGAAGCACGGGAACTCCTTCCCGTGCACCCCCACCCGCGTCTGCCGGAACAGCACCGGCCCGCGGTCCCCGACCTTGATCGCGACCGCGATCAGGATCAGCAGCGGCAGCGCGATCAGCGTCAGGATCGAGCCGGCGACCCAGTCCGACGCCGCCTTCACCAGCCGGCGGGCGCCGACGAAGTCGGGCTCCTCGACGTGCAGCAAGGGCAGCCCCGCCATCGGGCGTACATGGATGCGCGGCCCCGCGACGTCGGTCAAAGCCGGCGACACGACCAGATCGACGCCAGCGCCCTCCAGCGACCAGGACATCCGGCGCAACAGCCGCGACGAACGGCCGGGCAGACCAGAAACGACCACGGTGTCGGCACCCGACGCCGCGACCGCGGCGGCTACGTCGTCGAGCGCGCCGAGGATCGGCAACCCGCCTTGGCGCAGGTCGTCGCCCGGCTCCTTGGACAGGTGCGGGATGCAGGCGCCGACGACCTGGAAGCCCATCCGCGGCTCGCGCTGGATGACCTCGAGCGTCTCGCCGACCTGCGCCGGCATGCCGACGAGCAGGACCCTGTGGGTGAGGTGGCCGCGCTTGCGCTGCCGGTGCAGCCAGCGGCGCGTGACGTACCGGCCGATCAGCAGCAACAGCGTCCCGAGCGGGAACGCGACCGCGACGAAGCCGCGGGCGAGCTCGATCTTGGCCAGGTAACAGACGATCGCGACCAGGCCGGCGGCGAGCACGCTGGCACTGACGATGCGCTTGAACTCGTCAGCGCCGGCGCCGAAGATCCGCGGTGAATAGCCACCGCGAGCGGCGATCACGCCCAGCCAGAAGACGGCGAGGACGACGGCGACGACGGAGTACGGCACGCCGCCCAGCGCGCTGCCGCGCCAGGCACCGGCGATCTCGTTCTCGTTCGGGCCGAACCGCAGCGCCTGAGCGGCGATGACGGCGATCCCGATCAGCGCGAGGTCGAGGACGGCGACGCCGCCCGCGAACCAGGCCATGCCGTGCGCCGGCTTGAGCTGCTTGGGTCGTGGGGCGGGCGTGCCGGGTAGGGGTGAGGCCGGGCTGGCAGCCCGGTCGTCTTCCAGATCCCTCAGCGTTACCACGTGACACCCCGACAGTCGCCCTGAACGGCCCTGAACAGCGCGGCCCAGCATAGGGCCGAATCCGCCCATCACCGAACGGACCCCTGGGTTATCCACAGGCCCGGAGAAGGGCGACGTCCCCGCACCGGACCGGTGCGGGGACGTCCTGCCTGCCTGCCGTCAGCTGGAAATCAGCTGATCGCCAACTCCACGTTCGCCACCTTGCCGAGCTCCGCGACCACGGCGGAGTCCGCCGGCGAGGCCTTCGGAGCGAGCGCCCGTACGGTCCACGTGCCAGGCGCGGCGAAGAAGCGGAACTCGCCGCCGTCGTTCGTCGGAACCTCGGCCGCGAACTCGCCCGAGCCGTCCAGCAGCCGGACGTACGCGTTCGGCACGGGGACCGAGTCACGCCGTACGACGCCCTGGATCACGGCCTGCGAGTCCACGTCCACACCCTTCAGCGAGGCCCCACCCACGGGGGCCGCGCAACCGTCAGCGGTCATGAGGCGGCTCCCGGCTCGTCGCCCAGCACGACCGGCACGCCCACGAGCGAGCCGTACTCGGTCCAGCTGCCGTCGTAGTTCTTCACGTTCGGCTGGTCGAGCAGCTCGTGCAGCACGAACCAGGTGTGCGACGACCGCTCGCCGATCCGGCAGTAGGCGATGGTGTCCTTGTCGAAGTCCACGCCCGCGTCGCCGTAGATCGTGCGCAGGTCGTCGTCGGAACGGAAGGTGCCGTCCTCGTTCGCCGCCTTGCTCCACGGCACGCTCACCGCGGTCGGGATGTGGCCGGGGCGCTGTGCGGACTCCTGCGGGAGGTGCGCCGGAGCGAGCAGGCGACCGGCGTACTCGTCGGGCGACCGGACGTCGACCAGGTTGCGCTGGCCGATCGCGTCGACGACCTCGTCGCGGAACGCGCGGATCGCGAGGTCCGGGTCCTGCGCGGTGTAGTTGGTCGCCGCGCGCTGCGGGATGTCCTCGACCAGCTCGCGGCTGTCGAGCTCCCACTTCTTGCGGCCGCCGTCGAGCAGCTTGGCGTCCTGGTGGCCGTACAGCTTGAAGTACCAGTACGCGTACGCCGCGAACCAGTTGTTGTTGCCGCCGTACAGGATCACCGTGTCGTCAGGGCTCACCCCGCGCTGCGACAGCAAGGCCTCGAACTGCTCCTTGTTGACGAAGTCGCGGCGGACCTGGTCCTGCAGGTCCTTCTTCCAGTCGAGCTTGATCGCACCCTTGATATGGCCCTTGTCGTACGAGGTCGTGTCCTCGTCGACCTCGACCAGCACGACCTTCGGGTCGTCCAGGCGCTCTTCCACCCAGTCGGCGGAGACGAGTGTGGCGTCACGGCTCATGCGGAGACCTCCTTGCTTGGCGACGAATGCAGAACGCGGCGGGCGAGCAGGTAGATCTCGCAGCCGAGGCAGAACCCGAACGCCGCCTGCAGGAACGCGGCGACGAGGGCGAGACCGATCACGACCGCTCCGACAACGGTCGCTCCGGACAGATAGGCCACGAGGCCGACGATGGCGAAGGCCAGCCCGAGCGTCTGCGCGAACCTCGGCGGGGCCTCCTCCTCGAGCTCACGTGGAGGTTGCAGGCGGGGCCTGATCAGGCCGGCGTAGAGCAGGCCGTATGGGGAGTTCTTGGGGCCGAGGAACGCGCCGGCGGCGAACACCAGCGCCTGCAGGGCGAGGATGATCGGGCTGGCGGTGATCAGCACGACCGCGAGCACGACGACGGTGATGCCGGCGGCGAACCGGGGACCGCGGGGGTCGAGCTTCCCCTTGGCGGTGATCGCCGGGGTGGTGCTGGTGCTCGTCTGTTCGGACATGGCTCTCCTGACGACTGCGGGCAGGGGAAAGCGCGCGCTTTCTGGCGGGAAGCGCGGGAGACGGCCGAACTTTGTGCTTGGTGCTTAGCGCAGCGGCGCTGGCCGTCCCGTCAGAAGGGGCGACACAGGCAGGTGGCCGTGCGGCAGTTGTCGACCGCACGCCGCTTGGTCAGGAGGAACGTCCGGAACACCGGGCGCCCTGAAGTCGTACGCAGCACGTTGTCCAGGCTACGGACAGCACGCCACGGTGTCACGGCTGTCTCACTGGATGGGACGCCGTCTCGGATCCTGGTCGCTTGGCACCTCTGTGGTTGGGCCGGCTGTCCGTGATCATGTACGTGATCATGAAGGGAAACCGGCGTATACGAATGGTTTGTCTTCATGATCACGTTCATGATCACCGCCGGGGTGGGTGGGGCGGGTTGGATGAAGGTGCCCTTCATCCAATGCCGGTCTCTTCTTGGCGAAGCTCTTCTGGTTCTGGTGCTGTCTTGGTGCGGTCCTCGATGAGAGCTCTTCTTGGGGTCGGTGCTCTTCGGGGACTGTGGCGGCGGTCGATGGTGGTGGCCGGTCCGGGGCGCGTCAAGGGCGTCGCGGCGGCTTCGCAGAGGGGCGACGTCGCTTCGCGACCGCGTTGCGGCACTTGACTCGCCCCAGCCCGGCCACCTGTTTTTCACGCGCCGCCCCTGCCCCCCGGAACAGGTGTCCCGGGGGAGGTTCCTTGTTGCTGGGGTTTGTTGCCGTGCTCGCGTTGCTTGTTGGGGGTCCCACCGGCTTCTTGTGGTTTCGATGAAGCCGGGTGGTTCCGTCCCCGCTGTTTTGAATGAAGGGCACCTTCATTCAATAGGTTCGAATGAAGGTGCCCTTCATTCAAAACCTCTAGGCGATGAGCTTGGCCTTGGAGGGGCGGAAGCGGCGGCGGCGGCTTTCTCTCGTTGCCGAGGCGGCTCGACGCACCGCTCTGCCGTACACCGTGGTCATCAGCTCGGCGAACTCGTCCGGCGTGTTCGTCCGCGCCAAGTCGCGTGCAGCCTGTCCGAGAGCCATTCGGCGTTCCGGATCCGTCAGCAGCTCCGTCAAGGCCTGCCCGTACTCAGCAGGATCCGAGCTGGCCAAAACCCCAGCCGCCGCGATCGGGCTCGAGGCGTGCAGAGCCGGGTCGGCGAGCAACGACGGCAACCCAGCCAGGGCAGCCTCCTGGACCACCAACCCCTGCGTGTCCGTCATCGACGGGAACGCGAAGACATCCGCGGCCGCGTAGGCGCGTGCCACCTCGTCGGGCGACAGCTGGCCGGTCAGCACGGTCCGCTCGGCGATTCCGGCCTTGTCGAGCAGGCTCTTGACCCAGCCCTTCTCGTACACAGCGCCGACCATCACCAGGCGCGCGGTCGGCACCTTCTTCAACACGTGGCCGAACGCCTCGGTCAGGGTGTCGATGCCCTTCTCGCGGTTGACCCGGCCGACGAACAGCACCATTGGTTCGTCCAAGCCCACGCCGTGCTCGTGCCGGAACGCCGAGCGCGACGCTGCCGGCACCTCCGGCAGGCCCACGCCAGCGGGTGCGATGTAGATGCGATCCGCCAGCAGTGGCAGGCCGCCGCAGCGGTTCAGGATCGCTGGGGTCGGGACCAGGACCGCGTCGGCGTCGGCGAAGAGCAGGGCTGTGCCCGTGTCGATGACCGAGCGGCGGCGTTCGTCCTTGTTCGGTTGCTTCTCGTACTTCAGCTTCGGCGCCGACAGCCGCATCGCGTAGCAGCCCATCACGGCCTTGAGGACCGACGTGGGCAGCCGGTACGCGTCGGCGTACGCGGGCAGATCGGTGTGGTAGTGCAGCACGAGCGGCAGCCCGAGGCGCCGGGCGGTGAAGATGCCGAGCAACCCAATGGGACCGGGCGTGTGTACGTGGACCACGTTCGGCAGCCAGTGGGCGATCTTCTCGACGTGCTTGCTCCGCGGCCACTGGGCGATCCGGAACTGCGCGATCCCGATCGGCACCGAGGGGATCTGCAGCAGGTTCTTGTCGTCCTTGGGCAGATCGGGGTGCCGGGGCACCACGAGCAGGCTGGAGTGACCGAGGGCGTCCATCGCGCCGGCCAGCGTCTGCAGCACCGTGACGATGCCGTCTCGCCGGGGCAGCCAGGTATCGGAGAAGTGCGCGACACGAAGCGTCGGCGGGGCCTGGGCCGCGACCTCGGCAGGCGCTTGGGTGGTGGATGAGGTGCTGCGAGCGCCCCTCAGCGGACGTAGCACCCGTCGCGCGCTTTCCAGCGGGCGGATGACCATGGACCGGCTCCCTATGTCGCCTGTCGGCCTTGTCTAAATGCATTCCCATCCGGAGCCGTTATGAACTCCGAGCGTCACTCTGGCACGAGTCCGCGTGCATATGGTGGACCAGACCATAGGTCAGACGAAATCGGGGATCCCCCGGATCCCTGATTCTTTACGTATGACTTTCGTCAGGTCAGCGGCTCGACGGCCTCGCCGAGGGCGGCGAGCACGGCCTCCCTGCGTGGGGCCCCGGAGGCCCGAGCAACCACCTGACCTGCGGCGTTGAGCACCAGAGTGGTCGGCGTACGCATCACGTTGAGGCGGTTGACGAGGTCCAGATGGTGCTCCGCGTCGAGCTCGACATGAACGACGCCGGGAACGATTTTCGCCACGCTCTGCAACGTCTGACGAGTGGCGCGACAAGGGGCGCAGAACGCCGAGGAGAACTGCAGCAGCGTCGCCCGCTCCCCCAGCTCATGACCGTCCAGGTCCTGAGCGGAGAGCGTCTCCGCTTGAGCCTTCTCCGGCTCCTCGGCCTTGGCGGCGCCACGGAACCACCCGTCGTACCGGCGCTTGAGCAGCCCCGCACCGGTCGCGACGACGAGCGCGACGGCGAGCACGATCAGGCCGGTAGTCACGCTTTCGAGGGTACGACCCCCACCAAATCACCCATACGAAGCGACCGACTCCACGATCAGGTCGAAGAACCCTTCCACGTCCAGCTCCATCGCCACCTGGGCGTTCGGCTCCAGCCCGGTCCGGTTGCCGAAGTCGACCACGGTCGCCCCGCGGGTGAACTCCCCCGCGGTCTCCACCGACACGTACGCCGGCACGCACCGCACCAGCGCCGGCGAGATCACCCGGGCCAGCGTGATCGGGTCGTGCAGCGGCGGCGCCGGAAAGCCCTCCACAGCCGAGTACGCCGAGGCGAAGAACGTCATCAGCTCCACGCACATCGACGCCACCGGCGTCCCCAACGCCTCGAGCCGCGCGACCACCTCGGGCGTCACCAACGCCTGGTGGCTGGTGTTCAGGCCGACCATCGTCACCGGCAGCCCCGACGCGAAGACGATCGCCGCTGCCTCGGGGTCGACCCAACTATTGAACTCCGCGTACGGCCGCACGTTCCCGCGCCCCGTCGACCCGCCCATCAGCACGATCTCGCCGATCCGCGGCAGGACCTCCGGGTACGTCGTGAGCAGCGCCGCGACGTTCGTCAACGGCCCGGTCGGCACCAGCGTCACCGGCGCAGGATGCGACAGCAACACCCGCCGCATCAGCTCGACGGCCGGCTCGGACACCACGTCCACCGACGGCGCGGGCCACGAGGGCCCGTCCAATCCGGACTCGCCGTGGATCTCCGCCGCGACGTGCAGCTCGCCCGAGAGCGGACCCGAGGCACCCACCGCGATCGGCACCGAGATCCCCGCGACCGTGCACACCCGCCGGGCGTTCAGCGTGCACTTCTCCAACGTCTGGTTGCCCGCGACCGTCGTCAACGCCAGCAGATCGATCGAGGGATGCGAAGCGGCCAACAGGATCGCGATCGCGTCGTCGTGCCCCGGATCGCAGTCAAGGATGATCGGTGTGCCCACCCCAGAACCCTAGGCACCCGGCTAGGTCTCGATCGTCACCAGCTTCTTGTAGCCGTGCGCCAGGACCTCGATCCGCCCAATCTGGTCGGCCGGCAGCCAGACGCCACTGGTCCAGCGGACGCCGGCCTTGTACGCGACGCGGTAGCTGCCCGCGTCCCAGAGCTTGCCGTCCTTGTCGTACACCCGGAGCGCGCAGACCTCGCCCAGCGTCAGGCCCGTGCCCTGCATCTCCAAGCGGAGTTCGGTCCCCCAGGCAACGGGGTTCATCGTCAACTTCGCGTTGACATTGGTCGTCGCGTTGTCGGCCTGGAACGTCCGCGGTGGCGAGGTGAAGTTGCGGGTCGGTGTCGGCGCGGCCGTCGTGACGGTGACGATCTTCTCCGGTGCCAGCGCCCGACCGGCAGCCAGTCCGCCAAGCCCCAGGGCCAGCACGGCGACGGACGCCGCGGCGATCATCCAGCGCGACCGACGGGCCGACCGGGCCCGTTCCGCGCGCGCCGTCTTCAGCACGGCCCGCAAGCCCGTCTCGCTCGGCACCGGCAGGCCGCGCTCGGCCTCCTCCGGCGTCACGAGGGACAGCAGCTTGGGCAGGCCGGCGATGTCTTCGTACAGGGCTCGACATTCAGCGTGTCCGGCGAGGTGCTCCCGTACGGCCGCCGCTTCCGTCGGATCGAGCGCCCCGAGAACGTACGCGCCGAGCGCCGCGCGAACCTCCGCGCAGGTCATAGCGCCACCTCCGGGGTCATGCCGCGCTCTTCCAGCAACAGCTTGAGCTGGCGCAGCGCGTAGTACGTACGGGATTTGACTGTTCCGGGCGGTACGCCGAGCACCGACGCCGCCTCCGCGACCGATCGGCCGCGGTAATACACCTCAACGACTACCTCTCTATGGTGCGGGGCGAGCTCTGCGAGGACTTCCATGACCTCCCAGGCGAGCATCGCCTTGTCTATCTCGTTGCCGTCGGCCGGGACCACACTCAGCGCGTCCTCCCCGACCTCGTACGGTCGGGCGCGCCGGGCACGTTCCCCATCGACGACGATGTTGCGGGCCACGGTCGCGAGCCAGACTCGCAACGATCCCCGGGCGGGATCGAGGGACTCCGGATGGCGCCAGGCTCGAAGCAACGTCTCTTGGACAACGTCCTCCGCGCGCTGGCGATCCCCACGAACCAGCCGGAGTACGTAGCCGAGCAACGGTCCGGCGTGCTCTGTATAGAGCTCCCGGATCAACTCCTCGTCTGCGGTCGCTCCGGACAACGCAGCCGAACCCACACCTTCCTCACGGTCCCTGGGCCTGTTCGGTTCATCCGGCACGCGCCCGATCGTAGGTCCAATCCTCGCTGGATTGGCATGATCACCCACAGAGATCTGATTGGCTGACGACAACACGGGGGTTTGTGATGTCCAGACGCGCCCTACCCGTGGCCGCGTTTCTCGCCGGTCTGCTGGCCCTTCCGGCCGGCGCCCAGGCGGGACCGTTCGGGCCCGGCGCTCCAGGGGTCGGCGATCCGTACTACCCGCTCGACGGCAACGGCGGGTACGACGCCCAGCACTACGCGCTCGACCTGCGCTACACACCGAAGACGGACGTGCTGAACGGCAAGGCGACGATCCGCGCCCGCGCCAAGCAGAACCTGTCCCGGTTCAACCTCGACCTCGACGGCCTCACCGTCCGCGCCGTCACGGTGAACGGCAGGCAGGCGAAGTGGACGCGGGCGAACGGCGAGCTGACCATCACGCCGTCCCGCGGCCTGCGTCGCGGCGTCGGGTTCACGACGGTCGTGACGTACGACGGTGTCCCGATCCCGCCGCCCGACGACCCGCTCGGCGGCAGCGGGTGGGTCGCCACCGACGACGGGGCACTGGTCGCCGGCGAGCCGCACGGCGCCTCGACCTGGTTCCCGGTCAACGACCACCCGACAGACAAGGCGTCGTTCACGTTCAGGGTGACCGTCCCCCAGGGCGTCGAGGCGGTCGCGAACGGCGCGCTCGTCGGCCAGCGGACGAGCAATGGCTGGACGACGTGGACCTGGGACGCGCGCGACCCGATGGCGCCGTACCTCGCGACCGCGACGATCGGGCAGTTCGACCTGCGCAGCTACCGGAAGAACGGCATCACGTTCTGGGACGCGGTCGACCCGGACCTCTACACACCGCGGCCGCGAACGGGCAAGCAGTACGCGATCTCCCAGCTCGCCAACCCGTCGTACAAGCGGCTGACGCGCACGATCACCGTCCCCGCGAACGGCGGCAAGCTGTCGTTCTGGCTGGCCGGCCGAGGCCTCGCGTTCGTCGAAGCCAGGCCCGCGGGCACCGACCAGTGGACGACGCTGCCGGACCTGAACGGCCACACGACCAGCGAGGACGCGGGATTCTGCGAGTACTACCTCCAGTTCCACCCGTTCCTGAAGCACTACTACAAGCCGCTGGATGAGAACGGCTGCCGGCCGACCGGCAGCACCGGCGCGTGGCACTACTGGTTTGGCGACGAGGACCGCTACGTGCCTTGGGCCGTCGACCTGACCCGTTACAAGAAGCGGACCGTCGAGGTCTCGATCGCCTTGGTGACCGACGAGTTCGAGTCCGGACGGCCCGGCCTGCTCGTGGACGACATCGTCGGTCCCGGCGGCACGGGGACGACCTCGTTCGAGCCCGACAGCAGCCCGATGGACGGCTGGCGTGCGACCAGC
This sequence comes from Tenggerimyces flavus, assembly GCF_016907715.1. Classification (NCBI taxonomy): domain Bacteria; kingdom Bacillati; phylum Actinomycetota; class Actinomycetes; order Propionibacteriales; family Nocardioidaceae; genus Tenggerimyces; species Tenggerimyces flavus. The sequence goes on from NZ_JAFBCM010000001.1 coordinate 542,930, forward strand.
GCGCCGGCGGGCAGCCCGAAGAACAAGAACAACTGGATCGCCGGACCGCGGGCGAAGGCACCGGACGCGGAGGGCGAGATCTTCCAGCAGTCGTTCGCCCGGCACGGGGAGATCCTGGGCTTCCTCGGCAGCAGGTTCGGGCCGTACCCGTTCCACGTCGGTGGCGGGATCGTCGACGATCTGTCCTTCGGCTTCTCGCTGGAGAACCAGACCCGGCCCATCTACAGCCCGCGCGCGGCGTTCGAACCAGGCGCGCCGGACGGGTTGCTCGCGCACGAGCTCGCGCACCAGTGGTTCGGTGACAGTGTCTCGTTGACACGGTGGAAGGACATCTGGCTGAACGAGGGCTTCGCGACGTACGCGCAGTGGATGTGGGACGCGCATGACGGCGTCGCGACCGAGGAGGAGACGTTCAAGCTGAACTACGGGTTCGCCGACGGCGACACCGAGTTCTGGAAGCTGAAGATGACCGACCCGGGCCATGAGGCCTTGTTCGGTTGGCCGATCTACCAGCGCGGCGCGATGGTGCTGCACCGGCTGCGCAAGACGGTCGGCGACGCGACGTTCTTCCGGATCCTGCGCACGTGGACCAAGCGCAACGCCGACGGCAACGGGACCACGGACGGCTTCCTCCAGCTGTCCGAACGCCTCGCCGGCCGCGACCTGTCGAAGGCCGTCTGGGACCCGTGGCTGTTCGGGCTGAAGCAGCCGCCGCTGCCGGCTTCCGCGGCGGCGGTGAAGGCGCGCGGCCGGCAGAATCCTCCGCATGGCGACGACAAGGACATCCGAGGAGACCGCGGCTCTCTACGACCAGGCGCACGAGGCTTCGGACCATCCGCTGATGGCTCAGCTGACGGCGGAGGCCTACGGCCGTGACTTCCCGGCCGAGGTCGACCCGTACAGCTCGTGTACGTGGTGGACGCTCGGCCAGTACGTCGCCTGGCTGCGGCTCGGGCCGGAGTCGACACTGGCCGACCTCGGCTGCGGCCGGGGCGGCGTAGGGCTGTGGCTGGCGCGAGCGTTCTCGTGCTCGCTCGTGGGAGTGGACATCAGCCCGGTCGGTGTGGAGATCTCGTCGCGGCGAGCGGCGGACTTCGTACCGGCCGGGCTGGCGCGGTTCCAGGTGGGATCGTTCGCCGACACCGGGCTGCCGGACGAGTGCGCGGACGGCGCGGTGAGCATGGACGCGTTGCCGTTCGCGCCTGATCGGGCGGCCGCATTCGCCGAGGTCCGCCGGATCCTGCGGCCAGGTGGGCGGTTCGCGTTCACCTGCGCCGAGGACACGATCACTGCGGAGCGGCCGAACGCGATCGAGTCGTGGGAGCCGCTGCTGGTCGAGGCCGGCCTGACCCAGGTCGCGCGGGTGCCCGTCGAGGGCTGGCTGGAGCAGTGGCTGCGGCTGTTCGAGGTGTGGCTGGCGCACCAGGACGACCTCCGCGCGGCGCTCGGCGACTCCGCCGAGCTGATGATCCGCGAGGCCCGCGACGGCAACCGCCTGCGCCGCCGTACGCCCGTGCTGCTGGTGGCGGAGAAGCCGGCTTGACCGCGGCACCACCACGCTCGGCGGTGTTGGCGGAGGGGCACCGATGCCGCCTTACCTGGTGAGTGGGTGCTCTACGCGGGGTGTATCCCACGTAGAGCGGCAAATGATCATGTAAACATGATCATTCGCCGTCGCCGGGGCGCCGTGGAGGCCGTCCGCGGCCGACGCGTGCGAGCGGTCGCGATGAGCGCTGATCCGGCTCACGACCGCAACCAGCACGCTCGGCGGTGGCGGCTTCCGGGGTCCGAGGACGACTCTTCCGGCCGAAGGCCGTCGTCTGGTCACCGCAGGGCCACCCGCCGCCGCCGAGCACCGCGACCCGACGCCGTGGAGGCCGTCCGCGGCCGACGCGTGCGAGCGGTCGCCATGAGCGCTGATCCGGCTCACGACCGCAACCAGCACGCTCGGCGGTGGCGGCTTCCGGGGTCCGAGGACGACTCTTCCGGCCGAAGGCCGTCGTCTGGTCACCGCAGGGCCACCCGCCGCCGCCGAGCACCGCGACCCGACGCCGTGGAGGCCGTCCGCGGCCGACGCGTGCGAGCGGTCGCCATGAGCTCAGCCGCCTGCGAAGGGTGGCAGGGCTTCGACCTGGGCGCCGTCGGCGAGTGGGACCGTGGCGGGGTCGCGCTTGCCGACCGGTTGCTCGTTCACCAGGTACGCGCAGCTGCCGAGCACCGTGGCCAGCCGCGGGCGGTCGGGGTGCCGTGCGACGACCGCCTCGATGACGTCCGCGAGCGTCGACGCCTCGACGTTCTCCGAGGTCAGGCCGGCCGCCTCCTTGGCCGCCGCCCAGTAGCGAATCGTCACGTTCGCCATCGTTTGCGGCCTCCCAGGATGTGGTACGCGTCACGCCCAGCATTCGGCACGACGTCCACCGCGCCGCGCTCATTCGATATCCTGCCTGGATAGTCGGACTTGGGCGACAGCGCGGTCGGCCCCGGCAGGACCCATAGAAGGAGTCGCCGGTGAGCACATTGCTACTCCTGACGAACGCGCTCCAGCCCTCTGCCGAGATCGTGCCCGCGCTGGCGCTGCTCGGCCACCACGTCCGCGTCGTCCCCGCCGAGGCCTCGGCGCTGCTCGAGGTGCAGCAGCCCGACGCCGTCCTCGTCGACGCCCGCCGCGAGCTCGTCCAGGCGCGCAGCCTGACCCGGGTGATCCGGACCACGGGCATCGGCGTACCGCTCTTCGTGATCGTGACCGAGGGCGGCCTCGCCGCGGTCAACGCCGACTGGGGCATGGACGACGTGCTGCTCGACACGGCCGGCCCGGCTGAGGTCGACGCGCGGCTCCGGCTCACGATGGGGCGGCTCGCGCAGCGGATCACCGAGGAGGAGCGCCCGCACGTCATCCGTCGCGGCGACCTGGTGATCGATGAGGACACCTACACCTCCCGGCTCGGCCGGCGCGCGCTCGACCTCACGTTCAAGGAGTTCGAGCTGCTGAAGTTCCTGGCCCAGCACCCCGGCCGCGTCTTCACCCGGCAGCAGCTGCTGCAGGAGGTGTGGGGGTACGACTACTTCGGCGGCACGCGCACGGTCGACGTGCACGTACGCCGGCTGCGGGCGAAGCTCGGGCCGGAGTTCGAGTCGCTGATCGGGACCGTACGCAACGTGGGGTACCGCTTCGTCGCGCCACCGTCCGGCGAGGAGCACAAGCCGCTGCCGGAGGACGACGCGGACGAGGTCTCGCCGGTGCACAGCCGTTCGGAAACCTCCACCCGCTGACCCACGGCCCACGCGAAGCTCAAACTGTGGGGTTCTGGTAGCAACACGCTGGCGTGTTGCTACCAGAACCCCACAGTTTGCGACCGGGAGCCCGCGATGCCTGCCGTCACGTGGCTCCTGCACATCGCTCGCAGCTGCGGCCGCGTACCTTGGGCCAGGTGACGGTTTCTGTGCGCCAGGTCGAGCATCTGTCCCCCGACGAGTACGCCGACGTGGTCGCGCTGATCGACGCCGCGGCTTCGGCTGACGGCGTACGGCCGCTGGACGAGCAGGCCACAATCGACCTGCGCGGGGACGCCCCGGACACCACCCACCTGCTGGGCTCGGTCGACGACACGGTCGTGGGGTACGCGCGACTGCACCGCTCCGACGGCACCGCCGGCGGCGACGTCGTCGTCCACCCCACGCACCGCCGGCACGGGATCGGGCGGGCACTCGTCGACGAGCTGCTCGCCGCGGCAGCCGGCCAGGCGCTGGCGGTCTGGGCGCACGGCCCGCACCCGGACGCCGCCAAGATCGCCGCCGACACCGGCTTCGAAGCCGCCCGCGAGCTGTGGCGGATGCGGCGCGACCTCGCGCTGCCGTTCCCCGACTTCCCCGTTCCCGAGGGCATCACGATCCGGACGTTCCGGCCGGGCGAGGACGACGAGGCGTTCCTCGCGGTCAACGCCAAGGCGTTCGCCGAGCACCCCGAGCAGGGTCGCTGGCGGCAGCCCGAGCTGGACGCGCGGCTCGCGGAGCCGTGGTTCGACCCGGCTGGGTTCTTCGTCGCCGACCGGGACGGCCAGTTCGTCGGCTACCACTGGACGAAGGTGCACGAGCCGCCCGTACGCGGTGAGGCACCGGACGCCCGGGCGGGCGAGGTGTACGTGCTCGGCCTCGACCCCGCCGCCCAGGCCGGCGGGCTCGGCAAGGCGCTGCTCGTCGCCGGTCTGCGCAGTCTCCGGGACCGCGGCCTGCCGGTCGTCATGCTGTACGCCGAGTCCGACAACGACAAGGCGATCAAGCTGTACGAGAAGCTCGGCTTCGACCACGTCGATACCGATGTCCGCTATCGGCACCCTGGTACCGCAAGCCTGAGTTGACAGCGTTCCTACGCGATCCGGACAAATCACCTGTCGTGATTGCGCCAGTGACGCTTACCGGCCAACCAATCTTCTTCCTGCGTTGAGCATTTCGGTGTCATCTTCAGCGTGTCCCTCGCTGCGAGGAGTGCGCTGTGAGACTTGCCGTCCCCCTTGTCGTCGCAGTCCTGATCACCGGTTCGCTGTCCACCGCCTCGGCGGACAGCGGGCTGGAACCGTTGCCACAGAACGCCGCCACGCCTCCTGCGACGAGCACCGTCACGCTGCTCACCGGCGACGTGGTCACGGTCGCCGCGACGCCGACCGGTGAGCGTACGTTCACCGTTCGCCCTGCCCGTCGCACCAACGGCACGCCGGTCACGTTCAGCAGCGCCGCCGACGGCGAGCACCTGTACGTCATCCCGTCCGACGCCGCGCCGCACCTCGCCGCCGACAGGCTCGACCTGGGCCTGTTCGACGTCGCCGCATTGAGCGAGTCCGGCCCGCCGCCGGTCATCGTGCAGTACGCGAACACCCGCCGGGCCGTGACCGCCGGAGCCACAGCGACGCTCGAGAGCATCGACGCCGTCGCGTACGACCCCAAGCAAACCGACGTCTGGTCCATGCTGACGAGCGATGGCGCCCGCCTGGCGAACGACGTCCGCAAGGTCTGGCTGGACGCCACCATCGAGGCAGACCTCGACGTGAGCGTCCCGCAGATCGGCGCACCCTCGGTCTGGGCCGCGGGCTTCGACGGCACCGGCGCCAAGGTCGCGGTCCTCGACACCGGCATCGACAAGGAGCATCCCGACCTCGCCGGCAAGGTCGTCGCCGAGCAGAACTTCAGCGACGACGCGTCCCCCGTGGACGGCAACGGGCACGGCACCCACGTCGCCTCGATCGTCGCCGGCAACGGCGGCACCTACAAGGGCGTCGCTCCGGGCGCCGACCTGATGGTCGGCAAGGTGCTCACGAACGCCGGCTCCGGCCAGCTGTCGTGGGCGATCGACGGCATGGAGTGGGCCGCGGCCAACGGCGCCGACGTCGTCAACCTCAGCCTGTCCGCACCGCCGACCGACGGCACCGACCCGGGCAGCCTCGCGGTCGACGCGCTGACGCGGGAGACCGGCACGCTGTTCGTCATCGCGTCCGGCAACGACTACGCGGACGCGGCGGTCGGTACGCCGGGCGCGGCCACCGAGGCGCTCACCGTCGGCGCGGTCGACGACCAGGACGCGCTCGCCGACTTCTCCAACCGCGGTCCGCGCCGCGGCGACGCGATCGTCAAGCCGAACCTCACCGCACCGGGCGTCGGCATCGTCGCCGCCCGCGCCGCAGGCACCAGCCTGGGTACGCCGGTCGACGACCGCTACACCAGCGCCAGCGGAACGTCGATGGCCACGCCGCACGTCGCCGGCGCGGCGGCCCTGCTCGCACAGGCGCATCCGGACTGGCAGGCGTCGGAGCTCAAGTCCGCTCTGGTCTCGACGGCTGCCCCCGGCGCCTACACCGCGTACCAGCAGGGCGCCGGCCGCGTCGACGTCGGCAAGGCGTTCGCGCAACGGGTGTACGGGCCGGCGACCGCCGACTTCGGCCGGCTGCCCGACCCCGCGACTGACCCGGTCACCCGCACGCTCACGTACACCAACGACACCGACGCAGCCGTCACGCTCGAGCTCGGCGTGACCGGTAACGGCTGGGACAGCCGAGACGTCCCCGCCGCCGCGGTCCACCTCGCAACGACCAGCCTGACCGTCGCGCCGCACGCCTCCGCGACCGTCGACCTCACCGCCGAGCCGGCGCTGCTGGACGCGGGCGTCTACAGCGGGATCGTCGCCGCGACCGCGCCGGGCGGCGTCACCGTACGCACGCCGTGGAGCCTGTACGAGGCGAGCGAGACCCAGCAGCTGACCGTCAGCCTGAAGGACCGCCGGGGCAAGCCCGCCGAGCTCGGCCTGCCGATCCACGTCGTCAAGACCAACCCGGGCTTCGTCGCGAACGACCCGTTCCGCAACTGGTACCACTTCGGCTGGTCCGACTCCGAGGGCAACGCGACGTTCGACGTCGCGCCCGGCGTGTACGACGTCTACGCGCAGATCACCACCTGGCAGCTCGAGGCTCGCGAGTCCACGATCGCGGTCGCGTCGGAACGCGACGTCGCCGCCGACACCGCGGTGACGCTCGACGCCAGCCAGGCGAAGCGCCGCAACCCTCGCGTGGGCGAGGACGTCGACCTGATGATGGGCGAGATCGGCGTCAACCGGCAGCTGTCGGACGGCCGTTCGTTCCGGATGGGCGCGCTGTTCGACGAGTCGACGGACTGGGAGCTGTTCACCACGCCGGGACCGCGGCCGAAGACGGGATCTACGGAGTCGTACACGAAGTGGGTGCTCGGCTCGCAGCTCGTTCGCGTGCCCGGCCTGCATCCCGCGTACTGGCCGTACGCCGCCGGACCGGCGCTCGCGGGTCGGCGTACGCTGCCGGTCGTCTTCGCCGGAGGTGGCGAGAACTTCCAACCAGCCAAGGGCAAACTCGCCCTGGTCCGCGTCGGCATCCCCTCCGGGGAGCCGTACCCGTACTCCTACTTCATCAACGAGCTGCAACGGGTGACCGACCGTGCGGCCGCCGCCGAGGTCGCCGGCGTGCTCGCCTACGCCGACCTCGCGGGCGCGAAGGCCCACGAGGTCCGCGCCGAGCCGATCCTCCAGCTCGGGCTGAGCCGGGACGAGGGCGAGGCGCTCCGCAAGGCCATCGCACGTCGCCCGACCAAGCTGACCATCGACGGACGGCAGACTCCCGAACGCGTCTATCACGTGCGGCTCGGGCACGACGGCGGCTGGCCCTCGAAGGGCGACCCGACCGTTGGCAAGCGCGAGTTGACGACGATCCCCGCGCGCTATCACAGCGATTCGCCAACGCAGAGAGGCGAAATCGCGTGGTTCGCATTCAGCGCGAACATGCCGGACAGCGCCCAGCTCGCCGTGCCGTTCCATGCGCCGGCGGCCTGGACGGAGCTGGTCGCGAACAGCGGCCCGCCCCTGCGGTGGACGAGGCAGACCTGGCTCGAGGACACGTTCCTGCGCACGTGGGACCGCATCCCGGCCGGTAGGGGTGAGCGCCGCGGGACGGAGACCTGGGGCGAGGCGCCGATGACGTACGGCGCGGTCGACGTCGCCGGCGCGTACCCGACGACGCTCGACTGCACCTTCTGCCGGCAGGGCGACCGGTTCGTCACCGGGAAGTACCGGCTGGACGCGAGCGGGAAGCACTACGAGTACGCGTGGTTCGCCCCGCCGGAGGTGCGGCTGTTCCGCGGCGACACCGAGCTCCCGCGCAGCGGCTCGTCATGGCGGTGGTTCCAACTCCCACCGGGCGCGGGCACGTACCGGCTGACGATGGACTACACCCAGCCCGGCTCGGAGCCGACCGCGCTGGCGCCGAAGGTGCTGACCGAGTGGGTGTTCCGCTCCCAGCCGCCTCAGCCTGGGAAGCTGCCGCCGGCGTACGCCTGCCCGTTCACCGGCGACACCAACGCGTGCGCGTTCGAGCCGCTGATCCAGCTCCGGTACGAGCTCGGGCTCAGCCTGCACAACAGAGCGCCGGCGAACGGGACGTACCGCTTCGACATCCATGCGGCACCGCTGTCCGGCGCCGGCGACCGGACGCCGGTGGCCGGGATGCAGGTGCAGTACTCCCTCGACGACGGCGCCACCTGGGCGTCGGCATCTGTCCGCAAGAAGGGCCGCGGCGAGTTCGGGGTGAGCGTGCGGCATCCGAAGCTCGAGCAGACGAATGGCTATGTCTGGTTGAAGGTTCGCGCCTGGAACAGCAAGGGCGACTCCGTAGACCAGACCGTGCAGCGCGCCTACCGCTTGGAGACCCGATGAAGGCTGTTCGCAGCACCCTCGTTGCCGCCGCGCTCGTCCTGGCGGGGCTCGCACCCTCGTCGGCGACCGCCGCTCCGGTCACGCCCGTGGCCGGCGGCGAGCCGTCGCAGCGGGTCACGCTGCTCACCGGCGACGTCGTGTCCGTCACGGAGGTCGGCGGCAAGACGTCCGTCGCGGTGGACCGCGTCTCCGGTGCCGTGCAGGCGTACACCAAGGACGGCGACACCTACGTGCTGCCGGAGCGCGTCGCGCCGTACGTCCGCGCCGGAACGGTCGACGCCGAACTGTTCAACGTCACCAGGCTGATCGAGCAGGGCCGCACCGACGACAAGGCCAAGCTGCTGCCGCTGATCGTCACGTACGACCGCACTGCCTCGCGGTCCCGGTCCAGCCTGCTCGCGCAGGCCGAGGCGCTCCCCGCGAGCGACGCGACGCTCGCGCTGCCGAGCATCGACGGCGCCGCCGTGACGCTCGACAAGCAGGCCGCCGCCGGCTTCTGGTCCGCGGTCGACGGCGCGAACGGCCAACTGGACAAGGGCATCGACAAGATCTGGCTGGACGGCAAGGTCGAGGCGTCGCTCGACGTGAGCGTCCCGCTGATCGGCGCGCCGGAGGCCTGGGCGAACGGGCTCGACGGCACCGGCACCACCGTTGCCGTCCTCGACACCGGCGTCGACGCCGCCCACCCGGACCTCGCCGGCAAGGTCGGCGCCCAGCAGGACTTCACCGGCGGCGGCTCCCCCGTCGACCACCACGGCCACGGCACGCACGTCGCCGCGACCGTCGCCGGCACGGGCGCCGCGTCCGGCGGTTCCCGCAAGGGCGTCGCGCCGGGCGCCATGCTGATGAACGGCAAGGTCCTCGACGACGGCGGCAGCGGCTACGACTCGTGGATCATCGCCGGCATGGAGTGGGCGACCGGCAACGGCGCCGACGTCGTCAGCATGAGCCTCGGCGGGTACGCGTCCGACGGGACCGACCCGCTCAGCCAGGCCGTGAACGAGCTCACGGCCAGCACCGGCACGCTGTTCGTCATCGCGTCGGGCAACTACGGCCCGAGCGGCTACAGCGTCACCAACCCGGGCACGGCCGACGCCGCGCTCACTGTCGGCAACGTGACGAAGGCCGAGGAGCTCGCGAGCAGCTCCGGCCGTGGACCACGTACCGGCGACCATGCGATCAAGCCGGACATCACCGCGCCGGGCACCGACATCGTCGCCGCCCGCGCGGCCGGAACGAGCCTGGGTACGCCGGTCGACGAGAACTACACGAGCCTGACCGGCACCTCGATGGCGACGCCGCATGTCGCCGGCGCGGCCGCGATCGTGCACCAGCAGCACCCGGACTGGACGCCCGCGCAGGTGAAGGCCGCGCTGGTCTCGACCGCGAAACCACGCGACGACCTGACCGTCTACGAGCAGGGCGGCGGGCGCGTGGACGTCGCGAAGGCGACCGCGCAGGGCGTGTTCGCGGGGCCGACGCCGCTGAACTTCGGCTACCTGCCGTACCCACAGACCGAGCTCGACCCGATCGTGCGGACCGTGACGTTCACCAACACGACCGGCGCCGCGGTCACGCTCGACCTGACCGCGTCGGCGGAGGTCGCCGACGGCACGGCCGCGCCGGCCGGGATGGTCACGCTGAGCGCGCTGTCGGTCGAGGTCCCGGCTGGCGGGACGGCGACCGTGGACGTGACCGTGGACCCCGCGCTCGGCGACGCCGGCCTGTACAGCGGCTACCTCGTCGGCCAGGGCGCGGGCGGCGTGCGTGTCGCGCTGCCGCTCGGGCTGAACAAGGAGCCCGAGTCGTACGACCTGTCCCTCACCGTGCTCGACCGCCTGGGCGCGCCGAACCGCGGCGCGACGGTCCAGGTCGGCAACGTCGACGACTCGTCGAAGCTCATCGCGTTCCCGAACCTGGACGCGCAGGGCAAGGCGACGTTGCGGGTACCGGTCGGCACGTACAGCGTGAACGCCGTCGTCACCACGATCGAGGCCGGCGAGTACACCTACGCGTTCGTCGGCGCGCCCGAGGTGAACGTCGGGCCGGGCGGCGCGAACGTCGTCCTCGACGGCCGCCGCACGGTGCCGCTGAACGTCGAGGTCGGCAAGGACAACGAGAACATCTCGGCGAAGCTGGAGTTCTGGCGGATGCCGCTGAAGGGCGAGCCGATCAGCTATCGCTACACGTTGGGCGAGCCGTTCACGAAGATGTACGCCGCACCGACCACGCCGGTGACCAAGGGCGCCTTCCACCTGGTCACGCAGTACTCGCTGGTCACACCGGACCTCGAAGCTTCCGGTTCGGCGCTCCGAGAGTTCCGGCCGCAGTACCTGGTCTACTCCCCGGAACTTTCGAAGGCTCGGCTGCGGCTGCGCGTCGTGGACGTGGGGAAGGCCTCGCCCGCAGAACTTTCGGCCGTCGACGTCCGCGGCAAGGTGGCGGTGATCGAGGCCGTCGAGGGGCAGTGGAGCGAGCAGATCACCGCGGCCGCTGCTGCCGGTGCACGAGTCGCGTTCCTCTACAGCCGGAACGGATATCCGTACTTCGGCTCGGTCGAGCGCGGGCTGCCGATCCCGGGCGCCGCTCTGAAACTTTCGGAGGCGGAGGCCCTTGTTTCGTGGGCGAAACGCGGCCGGCTGCTCACGCTGGAAAGCACTCCGGACAGCCCGTTCCTGTATGACCTGCGCTATGACTACGACGGCTTCGTGCCGTCGGGCTCGTTGACGCGGCGCGTGCGGGACCGGGACGTGGCGACGGTGCGGAGCACGTACCACGCGGACGCGCTCGCGCGGGACGCCGCGGAGGTGAACGCGGCGTTCGCACCGTGGCAGGACTGGAGCTTCGACGCGAACCGATACTTCCGGACTCCGGGCGAACGGACCGAGTACGTGACCGCGCGACCGGGACTGCTGTGGCAGCGGACCGTGTACGGCTACGAAACTCCGGAGGTCGTTTTCGGACGGCCGATGCGCGATCAGTTCCGGTACTACTCCGGAAACGACATGCTGCGCGGGACCTGGTTCGGCGGGGCGGTGACGGGACCGGTGCCGCGGGTCGAACGGACGCCGCAGGACCGGGTCGCGATCCCATGCGCGGGCTGCCGGGACGCTGACGAGCTGTTCTTCTGGCTGGAGGACCTGGGCAGCTCGGACGCGGGGCACTACGGCGCGTTCGACACCCGGTGGGAGAACTCGGCGACGCGGCTCTACCGCGACGGTGAGCTCGTCGTCTCGCGGCGTACGGCGCGCGGGGTGCTCGAGGCGGTGCCCGCCGGCTCGACGTACCGGCTGGAGGTGGACAGCTTCTCCGACGCGCCGTGGAGCTGGGGCTGGAAGACGAAGTCGGCCTGGACCCTCGCCTCGTCCGCGCCGTCGCGGCCGTCGGCACTGCCGGCCTGGTACGAGTGCGGGGTCGGGCGCGGGCGGGACTGCGCGTACCTGCCGATGCTGTTCGCCCGGTACGACGTGCCGCTCGACGCGCTGAACCGCGCGCCGGCAGGGCGGTCGTTCACCTTCGACCTGTCGATCGACGGCCAGCCGTACGCGCCCAAGCCCCGGCTGAAGTCGGTCCGGCTCGAGGTGTCGTACGACGACGGAGCGACGTGGCGCCCGGCCTCGCTGCGAGGGTCGGGAGGCGACTACCGGGCCACCGTTCACCACCCGAAGACAGCGTCGTTCGCCTCCCTGCGAGTGCGCGCGGAGGACAGGTCCGGGAACGTTCTCACCCAGGAGGTGACCAGGGCGTACAAGCTGCGCTGAGAACGCGCCGGGAGCGCCAAAAGCCCAGGTGACCGACTCGGCCAGCGATCCCCTTACGGTTACCACATGTTCACCAGGCAGTGCGACGATGACGTGGTGAGTACCGAGCAGCTGGTGAACGCGAGCAGGTCGGAGTTCGACGTCGAGCCTCCGTACGACGTCCGTGCCGACGACCTGCCCGAAGGGCGTTTCCTCGACCGCGAGCTGTCCTGGCTCCGGTTCAACACGCGCGTGCTCGAGCTGGCCGAGGACCCCAATCTTCCGCTGCTCGAACGCGTGCGGTTTCTCGCGATCTTCGCCACCAACCTCGACGAGTTCTTCATGGTCCGGGTCGCCGGCCTGAAGCGCCGCATGGCCGCGGGCGTCGCCGTTCGCGCCGCTTCCGGCATGCTCCCGCGCGAGGTGCTCGAGGCGATCTGGGCGCGCACCAAGGAGCTGATGACCCGGCACGCCGACTGCTTCCACAGCCAGGTCGTGCCGCTGCTCGAGAAGGAGGGCGTCGAGATCCTCCGCTGGGACGAGCTCGAGGAGTCCCACAAGGAACGCCTGCACAAGCTGTTCAGCGACCGCGTCTTCCCGGTGCTCACCCCGCTCGCGGTCGACCCCGCGCACCCGTTCCCGTACATCTCCGGCCTGAGCATCAACCTCGCGGTCGTCGTGATGAACCCGCAGACCCAGACCGAGCACTTCGCCCGGGTCAAGGTGCCGCCGATCCTGCCGCGGTTCGTCCCCGTCGAGGACCAGCGTTTCGTCCCGCTCGAGGACGTGATCGCCGCGCACCTCGACCAGCTGTTCCCGGGCATGCAGGTGTTGCAGCACCACACGTTCCGCGTCACCCGCAACGAGGACCTCGAGGTCGAGGAGGACGACGCCGAGAACCTCCTCCAGGCGTTGGAGCGCGAGCTGCTCCGGCGCCGCTTCGGTCCCCCGGTCCGGCTCGAGGTCGTCGAGGACATCGACCCGCACGTGCTCGAGCTGCTGGTCTCCGAGCTCGGCGTGAACGAGGCCGAGGTCTGCCGGCTGCCCGGCCCGCTCGACCTGTCCGGCGTGCACGCGATCGCCGACCTGGACCGCGCGGAGCTCAAATACCCCGCGTTCGTTCCCGCGACCCACCGCGACCTGGCCGACGTGGAGAGCGCGCATCCGCCGGACGTGTTCGCCGCGGTACGGCAGAAAGAAGTACTGCTGCACCACCCGTACGACTCGTTCTCCACCAGCGTGCAGCGCTTCATCGAGCAGGCCGCGGCCGACCCGAACGTGCTCGCGATCAAGCAGACGCTCTACCGGACGAACCACGAGTCGCCGATCGTCGACGCGCTGGTCGACGCCGCCGAGGACGGCAAGCAGGTCCTCGTGGTCGTCGAGATCAAGGCGCGCTTCGACGAGGAGGCCAACATCCGGTGGGCCCGGCAGCTGGAGCAGTCCGGCTGCCACGTCGTATACGGCTTCATCGGGCTGAAGACACACAGCAAGCTGAGCCTCGTCATCCGCGACGAGCCCGACGGGCTGCGCCGGTACGCCCACATCGGCACCGGCAACTACAACCCGAAGACGGCGCGGCTGTACGAGGACTTCGGGCTGCTGAGCTCCGACCGCGCGCTCGGCGAGGACTTCACCGACCTGTTCAACCACCTGTCGGGCTACTCGCGGACGACCGACTACCGCCGGCTGCTCACCGCTCCGCGCTCGATCCGGGCCGGGCTGATCGAGCGGATCGAACGCGAGGTCGAGCACCACAAGGCCGGCCGCCCGGCACGGATCCGGTTCAAGCTGAACGCGATCGTCGACGAGGCGATCATCGACGCGCTGTATCGAGCCTCGCGCGCCGGCGTACCGATCGACCTGCTCATTCGCGGCATCTGCGCACTGCAGCCGGGGCTGTCGGGGCTGTCCGAGACGATCCGCGTACGCAGCATCCTGGGCCGCTTCCTGGAGCACTCCCGCGTGTTTGGCTTCGAGAACGGCGGGGAGCCTGAACTGTGGATCGGGTCGGCCGACCTGATGCACCGCAACCTGGACCGCCGGGTGGAGGCGCTGGCTCGGCTCGAGCAGGCCGACCACGTCGAGGAGCTGACGAAGCTGCTGGACATCGCGTTCGACGCCGGCACCGCCGCGTGGCACCTTGGGCAGGACGCCGAGTGGACCCGGCGGCACCTGGACGAGAACGGGAACCCCCTGCGCGACCTGCAGGAGCTCCTGATCACCGCCAACTTGCGACGCCGCTAGGAGGCCACCGCCCATGGCGCAAAGCCGGAACGGCTCGCCCGAGATCGTGCGCGAGAAGGAGTACAAGTTCCGCGTCCACGGGCAGTACCACCTTCCCGACCTGTCCTTGCTGGTCACCGTTGCCGACGGCGGCACGGTCGTGCTCGACGCGACGTACTACGACACCGCGGACCTCCGGCTCGCCCGCGAGGGCGCGAGCCTGCGGATGCGGACCGGCGGCTCGGACGAGGGCTGGCACCTGAAGCTCAAGGTCGCCGACGAGTCGGGCGCGGGCGTCCGGGACGAGATCCGGCTGCCGCTGTCGGGGAAGCGCGGCGCCGCGCCGCCGGACCAGCTGCTCTCGCTGGTGGCTGTCTTGACCGCTGGGCTTCCGGTCGAGCCGCGGGCGCGGCTGCGGACCGAGCGGGCGATCCGGATCCTGTCGAACGGCGCCGGCATCGAGCTGGCCGAGCTCACCGACGACCGGGTGAACGTGCTCGAAGAGGGTGCGGTGGCTGCTCAGTTCCGCGAGCTGGAGCTGGAGCTGCGGCCGGACGCCGACGAGAAGACGCTCGACCAGGTGTGCCGGCTGCTGGTCGACGAGGGCGCTGTCGCTGGTGGGTTCACCTCGAAGGCCGCGCGAGCTTTGGGTGGTCGCGCCTCTTCGCCGCCCGAGGTGCCCGCACCGGAGCCGGTGTCGGAGAAGTCGCCGGCGCGGTCGTTGTTGCAGTACCAGCTGGCGACGTACGTACGCGCGCTGCGCTCGGAGGACATCCGGGTGCGGCTGGATCTGCCGGACTCGGTGCACCAGTTCCGAGTCTCGATCCGGCGGCTGCGTTCGGTGCTGCGGGTCTTCCGGCCGCTGCTCGACACGTCGTGGAGCGAGCCGCTGCGGGAGGAGCTGCAGTTCGTCGCGTCTCTGTTCGGGCCCGTCCGGGACACGGAGGTGCAGCTGGCGCGGCTCGAGTCGCATGCTGCTTCGGCGTTGCCCGCGGAGTCGGCTGAGGACGTACAACGGTTCCTGCGGCGGAGGCTCGGGGCGGAGCTTTCTGAGGCTCGTGAGCAGGCTTTGTCGTTGCTGGGCGGGTCGCGTTATCTCAAGCTGCACGAGGCTTTGGTCGAGGCGGTGCGTGCGCCGCGGACGAAGGACGATGCCGAGCGCTCGTCGCGCAAGGTGCTGCCGCCGCTGGTCGAGGACGCTTGGAAGAAGCTGTCGTCGGCCGTGTCGAAGCTGTCGCTCGAGGATCCGGACGAGGTGTGGCATGCGGCGCGGATCAAGGCGAAGCGGGCTCGTTATGCCGCCGACGCCTGCGCGCCGGCGTTGGGGAAGCCGGCGAAGCAGCTGGGGAGCCAGCTGTCGTCGGTGACCGACGTGTTGGGTGAGCATCAGGACTCGGTGGTCGCTGCCTCGACGCTGTCGCGGTTGGCGTTATCGGGCCGGGTGCCGTCCGCGACGGCGTACTGGCTCGGGGTGCTGCACGAGCGCGAGCTCGGGCTGACGGCTGCCGCTCGGGCGTCCTTCGCCGCGGTGTGGCAGGAGGCCAGCAAGCGCAAGTACCGCGAGTGGGTGCACGGCGGATCGTGAACACCGAGGTTCTCGCCGCCGGCGCGGTGGTGTGGCGCCGTACCGCGATGGGGGAGGTCGAGGTCGCCCTCATCCATCGGCCGAAGTACGACGACTGGTCGTTCCCGAAGGGGAAGCTCAAACCCGGCGAGTCGCTGGCCGCCGCGGCTGTGCGCGAGGTGCACGAGGAGACGACGATCGCCATCCGGCTCGGCGTGCCGTTGCCTCCGGTGTCGTACCCGTTGTCGAACGGGACGCGCAAGGTCGTGCACTACTGGGCGGGGCTGCCGGTCTCGACGTCCTCGTTCGTGGCGTCGGAGGAGGTGGACCGGCGGGAGTTCGTTCCGCTGGGTCATGCACGCCGGCGGCTCACCCATGCGCACGACGCCGCTTTGCTGGACGCCTTCTCGCCGTTGGTCACGACGCCGCTGGTGGTCCTGCGGCACGCGAAGGCCTCGGCGCGGGTGGAGTGGCCCGGGGCGGATGTCGACCGCCCGCTGTCTCCTGTGGGTGAGGAGCAGGCTCTTCGGTTGGTCGAGCTGTTTGCCTCGTACGGGATTTCGCGCGTGGTGTCGTCCGATGCGCTGCGCTGCCTGGAGACCGTCCGGCCGTACGCGTCGTCCCTCGGGCTTTCGATCGAAACCGAGCCGGCCTTCTCCGAGGACGCCTCTTTGGCAGTGACGCGCGAACGGGCCTCGATTCTGCTCGACTCCGTCCGCCCGACGCTGGTCTGCAGCCACCGCCCGGTGTTGCCGACCCTCTTCGAGACGCTGGGCATCGAACCGGTCGCCCTGCCCCCCGCCTCGCTAGTCGTCATCCACCGCGCCGGCCGCACGAACGTCGCTACCGAGCTGCACGAGGCTTGAGGCCGTCCTCAGGGGACGGCATCCGCCGGATCCTCGGCGCGGGCGCCGATGCGGCGGGCGGAGGGGGCGAGGTACAGGTACGTGGCGGCGAGGACGCACAGCACGGCGCCGACCAGCAAGGGGGCGATCGGCGCGACCTCGTACAAGCCCGTCCCGACGACGGGGCCGACCATGAACGTGAGGCCGATGTTCGCCGACACCAGACCCGACACCGCGCCCTGCTCGTGCGGCCGCGCGACCAGCGTCGCCGCCGTTGTGTAGCCGGGGATCGCGAGCCCGACGCCAGCCGCGAGCAGCGCCATGCCGACGGTGATCGACCAGAGCTGGCCGCCGACCGCGATCACGACGAACCCGACCAACGCGATGGGTACGCCGACCCGAAGCAGCCGCAGCACGTGCCATCCGAGGCGCGGGACCACGACGCCCTGCGTGAGAACGAGGACGACGCCCGTCACGAAGAACGCGATGCCCACCGCGCCAGCCGTCTGCTCGGAGTCCAGCCGGAGCCGGTCCGCGACCAGGAAGCCGATCACGATCATCATCGACAACCCGAGGTAGACCACGAACCCCACCGCCAGGATCGGCAGCAGCCGCCGGTCGAACGGGCTGATCCTCGCCCGCGCCTCCCCGACAACCTTCTGCGCAAGCGGCGCCGGCTTGAGTGCGACGGCCAGCACGACGAACAGAACCACCAGCACCGAAGGCGAGATCCACAACGGCAGCAGCACGGACACCGTCGCGAGCGCGCCGCCGGCCAGCGGGCCGAGGACGAACGACAGTCCCTGCGCGGCACCGACCAGGCTGACCGACTTCGTCCGACTCGCTTCGTCCGTAGTCGAAGACGCCGCCAGCGCCACCCCCACGACGGGAGCGGCGGCGATGCCGGCGCCGAACAGCAGGCTGCGCGTCAGCAGCATCCCCGCGAACGTCCACCCCGCGCGGTTCTCCCCACCCAACCCCCACTCCACCGCCGCGGCGAACCCCGCGAGACCGAGCGCGGCGAGACCCACGCCAGAAAGCAGCACGGCGCGCGGACCGATCGTGTCCACCGCCCGGCCCCACACCGGGCTCATCACCGTCAGCGCCGCCGCGGCGATCGTCACCACGAGACCGAGCTGAAACTCGCTCAGCCCCAGCTCCCGCGCCAACGGGGCGAGCAGGGGGGTGAGCAGCTGCTGAGCGGAGAACGTGACGAGGACCGCGGCGAGCGCGAAGCCCAGCCCGCGGCCCTTGGTCACAGCAGCGGTCACGGCAGTCACCTCAGGCCCGATGCGTACGGCGTAAACATTATGCAAGGGTGACCTAAGAAACGACTGCGGTCAAGCGTTAGAGATCGATGCCTGTCGAGTGGATGACCGGCCGCACCTCGAGCGTGTTGAGGTGCGCGTCCGGGACCTGGCTCGCGATCTCGATGGCGCGTTCCTTCGTCGCGGTGTCGACGAGGTAGTAGCCGGCGAGGAACTCCTTCGACTCCAGGTACGGGCCGTCGGTCTGCACGACGGAGCCGTTGCGTACCTGCACGACGGCGGTCTGGTCGGGCATCGCGAGCGCCTGGGTGCCGACGAGCTCGCCGGACTCGCGGAGCCCGGCCAGGAACGGCTCGAACTTGCCCATCAGCTCCTCGTTCTCCGCCCTGGAGAGCCCGTCCATCGCGGCCGGGTTGAGCACGATCATGATCATGTACTTCATCGCTGGATCCCGTTCTGTCTCGGTGGACCTGTCATCGATCGGTCGGAGCCTGGTCGACGTTCTCGACATCGCGGCCAAAGATTCCGTCGAGGACGCGGGTGAGGTTCGCCTCGAAGTACTCCGGCGTCTCGTGCCGTTCGGTCCCGACCGCGGCTATCAGGGCGGGGTACGTGGCGGCATCGGCCGCCTCGACCATGCGGCGGCTGTACGTGCTCAGCCGGTCGAAGTGCGACATCAGCGTCTCGCCGTAGAGGAACTGAAACAGCAGGTTGTAGATCGACCGCGACGTCGCCGGGTCGAAGCCGGCGTCGGTGAGGGCCTGGAAGACGGCCTCGATCATCGGGAGGATGCGCGGGCTGGCCAGGCCTTCGTGGGCGAGGACGCGGACGACCCAGGGATCGTCGCGGAACCCGTCGTGCATCGTCCACATCATCCGCGCGATGCGCTCGCGGGGCGCGCCCTCGGTGACGGGCTTGTCGACACGGCTGGCGAGGGCGTCGAGCATACGGATCAGCAGGTCCTCGCGGTCCGTGACGTGCCGGTACACCGCCATCGGCGAGGCGCCGAGCTCCTCGCCGATGCGGCGCATGCTGACCGCCTCGACGCCGTCGGACCGCGCGAGGCGGACGGCGACGCGAACGATCTCGTCGGCGCTCAGCGCACGTTGGCGCTTCCGGACCGGCTGCTGCTCGGGCACCCGCCCATCATGGCGTGTGGGCTTGGACGTACGTGGCCGCCAGCTCGGTGGCGCGCTCGAACGGGTCATACGCGGGCGTCGTGCCGTCGAGCAGTGCCTCGATCTGCTCGAACCCGACATGCCACCCGGCGCCCTGGACGATCGCGGAGTCGCGCTCGGGACAGGTCTGGGTGAACTCGAGCCGGCAGCCGCCGTCGGCGGTGTCGTGGAGCTGCCAGCGGAGGCGGTCCTCGCCCCAGGTGTACTCGAGCAGCTTCGGCGGATCGGCCGCGATCAGCTCACCCTGCGCCGCGTCGGCGTCGGTGAGCCCGAACTTCGCGCGCTGCTTGTCGGTCGGCGCGAACGTGAGCTTGGCGCCGACGGTGACGTCGAAGTCGACGACCGCGGGGAACCAGTTCCTGAGCTCGCCAGGATCGGTGAGCGCGCGCCAGACCTTGGCCGGCGGATGCTTGAACGTGCGCTCGAACGCCAGCTGGTACCCGCCATCGGTCTCGGTCACGACGCCCAGAGTCTGTTCCATGGCGGCTATATAACCGTGATGGCATGTTGCCTGTCAAGCGCGCCAGGGCCGGGGTCGCTAACGCGTTTGCTCCGGTTCTTGCTGCTCCATCCGGGGTGTCATGCCGATCCGGGTCGAGGCCGCAGCGGCCTGGAGTTGCCAGGCTCCGCGAAGGCGGCGCGGTGGTGGCGCCAGTAGGTGAAGGCGGCGTCGACGAGGTGTTGGTCGGTGGGCAGGAGCTCGTTGTACGTGTCGTCCAACTCCTCGACGCGTTCCTCCTGCTCCGGATCGTCCGACAGAGCCACGGCCTCGGCCACGACGTCGGCCAGCTCGATGAGGCCGTACGCCCGGAGCGCGGCGATCGCGGCAGGGGCGAGGTCGGCGCCGACCGAGCAGCTGTGCGACAGGCCGCCGTTCATCGTCAGCCCGTGGAACGCCAGCACAGCCCGCAACCCGTCGTCGCCGGCCAAACCCACGCCAGCGTCGGCCGCGCAGGCGAGGCTCCACACTCGATCGAAGAGCTCCCGCTCAATCGCCTCGACCATGGGCAGCAACCGTAGCCAAGCCCCACCCTTGGCGCGGCAAGCGCAGGTCAGTAGTCTGCCGGCGCACGAGGCACGCGCTAGCCGTTCGCAGTTGACCCGCGACGCTGTGGCAGGGCGCGGGGTTGTTCATGTGACGGATGCCACTGCGTTGTGTCGCTGTTCAAATAATGCCGACCGACGTTCACCACGCGTTCACTCCACCCCGCACGCGGTTTCACCTCCAATCCCTACGTTCCGTGGTGGGGCTGGGCATCCTGCGCGGCTCCAGCATGACCTCGACACGTTCAGGAGAAGACCCCAGTGAAGCTCATGCGGTACGGACGCGTCGCGGCCGTCCTCGTCGCTGGCGCGCTCGCGCTTGCGGCGTGCGGCAACGACCCCACTGGTCCGGGTAGCGACAGCAGCGCCTCCCCCGACAGCACAAGCACCGGCGGTGGCAACGGCGGCGGTGACCTCAAGGGCAACCTCGCGCTCGGCGGTGCCACGTCGCAGGAGTCCGCGATGCAGGCGTGGATCGCGGGCTTCCAGTCGGCCAACCCCGACGTCACGGTGAGCTACGACCCGACGGGCTCCGGCGGTGGCCGTACCGGCTTCCTCGAGGGCTCGTTCGCGTTCGCCGGCTCCGACTCGGCGATGGACGACAAGGAGAAGGCGACCTCCAAGGAGCGCTGCGGCGGCACCGAGGCCATCCACCTCCCGGTCTACATCAGCCCGATCGCCGTCATCTACAACCTGCCGGAGGCCCCCGACCTCCAGCTGTCCCCGGCGACGATCGCCAAGATCTTCAACAACAAGATCACCAAGTGGAACGACGCCGCGATCGCGGCCGACAACGCCGGCAAGACGCTGCCGGACACGGCGATCAGCCCGGTGCACCGTTCCGACGAGTCCGGTACGACGGACAACTTCACCGACTACCTGAAGGCGACCTCGGCGGCCGACTGGCCGCACGAGCCGGACGGTGAGTGGCCGATCCAGGGTGGCCAGTCGGCGCAGGGCACCTCCGGTGTCGTGCAGACCGTCCAGGGTGGCCAGGGCACCATCGGCTACGCGGACGCTTCCAAGGCCGGCTCGCTCGGCAAGGTCAAGGTCAAGGTCGGCTCGGAGTGGGTCGCCCCGACGCCCGAGGGTGCCGCGGCCGTCGTCGACGCTTCGCCGAAGGTCGAGGGCACGCCCGAGCACGACTACGAGATCGAGCTCGACCGCAAGACGACCCAGTCCGGCGCCTACCCGGTCGTTCTGGTCTCGTACGAGGTTGCCTGCCTGAACTACCCCAAGGCTGAGGAGGGCGACCTGGTCAAGGCGTTCCTCGGCTACATTGCCAGCGCCGACGGCCAGAAGGCGGCCGCTGACGCCGCCGGTTCGGCTCCGGTCTCCAGCAAGCTCGAGGCCGACCTCAAGGGTGCTGTCGACGCCATCACCAGCGGCGCCTGACAAGTCGAAGCAGACACTGGTGAGCGGGGGCTGCCGAGGTGCAGCCCCCGCCTACCGCCGCCCATGGTGACCACCGGCAGACCGATGGGGAAGGTGAAGAAGTGACGGCAACCACCGGTCAGCAATCTCCCAAGGACTTAGCTCCGGATCCGACCGGCAAGAAGAAGGTCGTACGGATCGGTGACCGGGTCTTCTCGTTCAGCGCCACCGCCGCTGGCTCGCTGATCCTCATCGTCCTGGCCGCGGTCGCGATCTTCCTGGTCCAGCAGGGCTGGCCGGCGATGACGGCTCCGATCGAGGAGCTCCAGGAAGTTCCCGGCTTCACGTACAGCAACATCCTCGCGTACGCCGGACCGCTGGCCTTCGGAACGCTCCTCGCTGCGCTCATCGCCCTCGTGATCGCCACCCCGATCGCGGTGGGCATCGCGCTGTTCATCTCGCACTACGCGCCCCGCCGGCTCGCCTCGGGCCTCGGCTACGTGGTCGACCTGCTCGCCGCCATCCCCAGCGTCGTGTACGGCCTGTGGGGTGGCCTCTGGCTGATGCCGCAGATCTTCCCGTTCTTCGAGTGGCTGGCGAAGTACTTCGGCTGGATCCCGATCTTCGCGGGTCCCGCCGCGAGCCCGCCGCGCACGATCCTGCTCGCCGGCGTCGTCCTCGCGGTGATGATCCTGCCGATCATCACGGCCGTCTCGCGGGAGGTCTTCCTGCAGACGCCGAAGCTGCACGAGGAAGCCGCGCTCGCCCTCGGCGCCACCCGGTGGGAGATGATCCGCATGGCGGTCATCCCGTTCGGCCGGTCCGGCGTCATCAGCGCCGCGATGCTCGGCCTCGGCCGCGCGCTCGGCGAGACGATGGCGGTCGCGATGGTGCTCTCCCCCGGCTTCCTGTACTCGTTCTTCCTGCTCAAGGCTGGCCAGCAGCAGTCGATCGCCGCGAACATCGCCCTGAAGTTCCCGGAGGCGAACGCGCTGGGTGTCGCCGTCCTGATCTTCAGCGGTCTGGTGCTGTTCGTGATCACGCTCGCGGTCAACATGCTCGCCCGGTGGATCATCAGCCGGCGCAAGGAATTCTCGGGGGCCAACTGATGACGACCATGACGACCCCTCCCACGGCTCCGTCGGCTCCGGACCATTCGCTGATCGCCGGCTCGCTGCCGAGGTACGCCACCCCCGCCATCCTGGTCGGCTCGCTCGCCGTCGTCGCCGCTGTGCTCGCCCTGCTCGGCGCGTTCAGCATCCCGGTCTGGGTCATCCTGGGCATCGTGTTGTTCGCGCT
Source organism: Tenggerimyces flavus (assembly GCF_016907715.1). Classification (NCBI taxonomy): domain Bacteria; kingdom Bacillati; phylum Actinomycetota; class Actinomycetes; order Propionibacteriales; family Nocardioidaceae; genus Tenggerimyces; species Tenggerimyces flavus. Next base: position 565,689 of record NZ_JAFBCM010000001.1, read on the forward strand.
CGCGAACTACATCACCTCGCGCGTCGTCGAGGGCGGCCGCAAGGCGACCGACCGGTTCGTCACCACGGTGGTCTACTGCGCGTTCGGGCTCGCCCTGATCCCGCTGGTCACCGTGCTCTGGACGGCGGTCGCGAACGGCATCGAGCGGTTCAACCCGTACTTCCTCACCTACACGATGCGCGGCGTGTTCGGCGGCATGGACGCTGGCGGCGCGTACCACGCGATCCTCGGCACGCTGATGATCACCGCGCTGGCCACGCTCATCTCGGTGCCGATCGGCCTGATGACCGCGGTCTACCTGGTCGAGTACGGCAAGGGCTCGCTGGCGCGCGGCATCACGTTCTTCGTCGACGTGATGACCGGCATCCCGTCGATCGTGGCCGGCCTGTTCGCGTACGCGTTGTTCGCGCTGTTCTTCGGACCGGGCATCCGGATGGGCATCATCGGCGCGGTCGCCTTGTCGGTGTTGATGATTCCGGTCGTCGTACGCTCGTCGGAGGAGATGCTCAAGCTCGTCCCGAACGAGCTGCGCGAGGCCTCGTACGCTCTGGGTGTACCGAAGTGGCTCACGATCGTGAACGTCGTGATCCCCACCGCGCTCGCGGGCATCGTCACCGGTGTCACGATCGCGATCGCCCGCATCATCGGCGAGACGGCACCGCTGCTGATCGTCTGTGGTGTGGTCGACTCGTTGAACCTGAACCCGTTCGACGGCCGGATGATGACGTTGCCGGTCTACGTCTTCCGCCAGTACAGCCAGGGCCTCGCCCCGAACGGCGTCGTCACCATCAACTACGACCGAGCTTGGGCCGCCGCACTCACGCTTATCATCATCGTGATGCTGCTCAACCTCATCGCACGACTGATCTCGTACTTCTTCTCCCCGAAGACCGGCCGCTGAGCTCATAGAAGGAACACGACCATGGCCAAGCGCATCGATGTCTCCGGACTGAACATCTTCTATGGCTCGTTCAAGGCCGTCGAGGACGTGTCGATGACCATCGAACCGCGATCGGTGACGGCTTTCATCGGCCCGTCCGGCTGCGGCAAGTCCACGTTCCTGCGCGCGCTGAACCGGATGCACGAGGTGCTCCCGGGCGCGCGCGTGGAGGGCAAGGTCGCGATGGACGGACAGGACCTGTACGGCTCGGGCGTCGACCCGGTGCAGGTGCGCCGCGAGATCGGCATGGTCTTCCAGCGGCCCAACCCGTTCCCGACGATGTCGATCGCCGAGAACGTGCTGGCCGGCATGCGCCTGAACAACAAGCGCATGAACAAGAAGGCGGCCACCGAGATCGTCGAGCGCTCCCTGCGCGGCGCGAACCTGTGGAACGAGGTCAAGGACCGCCTCGAGCGGCCGGGATCGGGTCTGTCGGGTGGTCAGCAGCAGCGCCTCTGCATCGCCCGCGCGATCGCGGTCGAACCCCAGGTGCTGCTGATGGACGAGCCCTGCTCCGCACTGGACCCGATCTCGACGCTGGCGATCGAGGACCTGATCGCCGAGCTGAAGGAGCAGTACACGATCGTCATCGTGACGCACAACATGCAGCAGGCTGCGCGAGTCTCGGACGCGACCGGCTTCTTCAACCTGGCCGCGCAGGGCAAGCCGGGGCGGTTGATCGAGATGGACAGTACGCAGAAGATCTTCAGCAACCCGAGCGAGAAGTCGACCGAGGACTACATCACCGGCCGCTTCGGCTGACCGCCCTTTTTGGGATGAAGGGCACCTTCATCCAAACCTATTGGATGAAGGTGCCCTTCATCCAAGCGTGGCGAGGTCTGGTTGGGTCGGGGGCACCCTGGTCCGGACCTATGGGACTGGGGTGCCCCTCACCCAAACTCTCGGGCGCGCCTGTCCGTGATCATGAACGTGATCATGAAGGCGACTCTGCGTATACGACTGGTTTGGCTTCATGATCACGCATCACGGGCGGGATGTGGGTGGCGAAGCTCTTCTGGGTCTGGTGCTGTCTTGGTGCGGTGTTCCTTTGAGAGCTGTTCGGGAGTTTGGTGCTCTCGGGGACTGTGGCGGCGGTCGATTGTGGTGGCCGGTCCGAGGCGCGTCAAGGGCGCCTCCCAGGGGGCGCTTCGCGCAGACGGAGAGATGCGTCGCTTCGCGATCTTCGACCCTTGACTCGCCCCGGCCCGGCCACCTGTTTTTCACGCGCCGCCCCTGCCCCCCGGAACAGGTGTCCCGGGGGAGGTTCCTTGTTGCGTGGGTTTGTTGCCGTCCTCGCGTCGCTTGTTGGCTTCCCCCGGTCTCTTGTGGCTCGGATGAAGCCGGGTGGTTCCGTTCCCGCTGTTTTGAATGAAGGGCACCTTCATTCAATAGGTTCGAATGAAGGTGCCCTTCATAAACACCTGGCTGGGTCAGCCGAGGCGGAGGGGGGTGAGGTCGATGAGGTCGGCGAACTCCTCCGCCGCTGCGTCGACCCTCGCCGGGTCGGTCGCCACTAGGCGGTCCAGGGCCAGGCCGTCGAACGTGCCCAAGATCAGGTCGGTCACCGCTCCAGCTCGATCCGGCGGTACGCCGAAGGCCACCAGGCCGGTGCGCACTCCCTCGCGCCACTGGCCGCGGAGCGCTTCCGGTGCGGTGCCGAAGCGGTCCGGCTCCTGCGCTGCCAGTACGCACGTCTCCACGTAAAGCCGCGTCACCTGCCGCCCCACCGGTCCGATCACGCCCGACCACACGTGCCGGACCATGTCGCCGAGCGTGCGCACGTCCGGCCCCGGCGGCCCGAGAGCCGCGCCCAGCTGCGTCTGGGCAAGCGACAAAACGGCGCTGACCAGGCGTTCCTTGCTCCCAAAGTGGTAAATCAGCATCCGATCGCTGGTCCCGAGCGCCGCGGCCAACGGGCGGAGTGAGAGGCCGACCAGGCCGTGCTCGAGGACGTACTCCAGCGCCTGGGCGGTAAGCGACTCACGGCGATCCATCGGCGCACCGTAGCAGCTGCTACAGTCATGTAGCAGTCGCTACATCAAGGGGAGGGACACCGATGAGACGACTCGCCATAGCCGCGGCGGTGGTCATCGCCTGGGGAGCCGCGACCGGGCTGCTGATGCCGCGCGGCCCGCTCACCACCACGCAGGCACTCGCCAGCATCGCGGTCAGCCTGCTCGTCGGCATCGCGGCCGGACACCTGACCAGGACCAAGTGGGCGATGCCGGCGGCCCCAGCGGTCTTCGCCCTCGCGACCGAGCTCGCCAGAGCAGGCGCCGGCGGGCCGACCGTCGACGCCCCGCATCTCAGTACGTTCGGCGTCCTCGCGTTCCTCGCCGGCCGCGGCGTGCACGGCCTGCTCGCCCTGCTGCCGATGGCCGTCGGAGCCGCGTACGGCGCCGGCATCACCCGCAAGCTCAAAGGCCGCATCGCCATCACCCTCCCCACCGCCGCTGTCCTGCTCGTCGCGGTCGGCGTCGCGATCCCCGCCAGCACGGCGAAGATCGAAGGCGGCATCGCCGAGCTCACCACGATCCAAAGCAAAGACCACCACCTCGGCCTGATGATCCGAGGCGCCAAGCCGACGAATCCCGTGCTGCTGTTCGTCCCCGGAGCCCCAGGCGCCGCCGAACGCGGTGCCGTACGCAAGCACCTGCAACCACTCGAGCGGGACTTCGTCGTCGCCACCCTCGACCGGCGCGGCGGCGGCACCTCGTACCAGGCGATCGAGCCCACCGACACGCTCACGCTCGAGAACGAGGTCGCCAACACCCTCGCCGCGGCCAACGCGCTCCGCCAGAAGTTCAAGCAGGACAAGGTTTTCCTCCTCGCCCACTCCGGCGGCACCGTCCCCGCGATCCTCGCCGCCCAGCAGCATCCCGAGCTGTTCCACGCGTACGTCGGCGTCGGCCAAGCGGTCGACCTCACCGAGGCCGACCAAGGCCAGTACGCGGAAGCACGGCTCAGGGGCGTCGGACCACCGCCGTACGACCACTTCTACGACTACGAACCCATGCTGCTCGCCGAGGCCGAGAAGCACGCCCAACCCGACCAGGGCGGCCTGATGTCCAGCCTCGCGGCCAAGGAGTACAGCCTGCTCGACAAGGCGCACGTCCTCGCCGGTCTGGTCGACGCGTACGACCTCTACTACCCACGTCTGCGCGACCTCGACCTGCGCACCACCGTCAAGGCCCTGCGAGTCGACGTCTACTTCCTCGACGGAGCGAACGAGGTGCCATCCCGCAGCGAACTCATGCGGGAGTGGTACGCGAATCTCCAAGCCCCACACAAAGAACACGTGATCGCCGCAGGCACAGGACACCGCTCGATGTTCGAACGCCCACAGGAGCTGGCGAAACTCCTCGCTAAGGCAAGAACAGCCGCGCCAAGAAGTAGCACAGAGCAGCCACCGCCGCCGACATCGGGATCGTGAGAATCCAAGCCAGCAAGATGTTTCCGGCCATCCCCCACCGCACCGCCGACAACCGCTGGGTCGCCCCCACGCCCATGATCGCCGCGCTGATCGTGTGCGTGGTCGACACCGGCGCGTGCAACCCGATCGCCATCACGTACAGCACACCTGACGCCGTCATCTCCGCCGCCACCCCGCGCGAGGGGTCGAGCTTGATGACCTTTCGGCCCAACGTACGCATGATCCGCCACCCGCCGGAGTACGTACCCAGAGCGATCGCGCCCGCCGCGGCGAGCTTCACCCACAGCGGCACGTCCGACCCGGCGTGGTAGCCACCGACCACCAGCGCCAGAACGATCACGCCCATCGTCTTCTGCGCGTCCTGCAGACCGTGCCCGAACGCCATCGCCGCCGCGGTCACCGCCTGCCCGGCCCGGAACCCCCGGTTGACCCGAGCCGGCGCGGCCCTACGGAAGATCCACAGGATCGCGAGCATCACCAGGTACGCGAGGACGAACCCGAGCAGCGGCGACAGGAACATCGGCAGGACGACCTTCTCGACGATCACGTCCCAGTGCACGGTCGTCGCCGACGCGGCACCGGCTCCGATGAGCCCGCCGATCAGGGCGTGCGACGAGGACGAGGGGAGGCCGAGTCGCCAGGTGATGAGGTTCCACGTGATCGCGCCGATCAGGCCGGTCAGGACGACCGTCATGCCGTGCGCCGACTGGGCCGGCGTGATGATGCCGCTGCCGATCGTGGCGGCGACGCCCTCGGAGATGAGGGCGCCGGCGAGGTTCATGACGGCGGCCAGGATCAGTGCCGTACGCGGCGTCAGCGCGCGGGTCGAGACCGACGTGGCGATCGCGTTCGCCGCGTCGTGGAAGCCGTTCGTGTAGTCGAAGACCAGCGCGATCAGGACGACCGCAATGACGAGCGCGAGCTCCATCGGGTGAGCTCACGACTCCTTGACGACGATCTGTTCGACGATGTTCGCGACGTGTTCGAACGCGTCGATCGCGTCCTCGAGCTGCTCGACGACGTCCCGGAGCTTCATCACCTGGAGGGCGTCGTAGCTGCCGTTGAACAGCTTGGCCAGCATCTTGCGGTAGAGCTGGTCGCCGACGTTCTCCAGCCGGTTGATCTCGATCCAGTAGTCCTCGAGGTCGCGCATCGCCCGCAGCCGCGGCATCGTCTCCGCGGTGAGATCGGCCTGGCGTTGGAGGACGTCCACCATGTCCTCGATGCCCTCGGGCAGGCCGTCGAGCTCGTACAGCAGGACGTAGTCGACCGCCGCTTCCATCGCGTCCATGACGTCGTCGAGCGAGGACGCCAGCCGGTAGATGTCCTCGCGGTCGAACGGGGTGACGAACGTCGAGTTGACTCGTCTGACGATCGCGTGGGTGGCCTCGTCGCCGCGGTGCTCGGCGTCCTTCATCTGGCGCGCGATCGCCGCCCGGTCGCTGCCGTCGACCAGCATCTCGGCGAGCAGGCGGGATCCGTCGACCAGGTTGCCAGCGGACTGGGCGAACAGGTCGTAGAAGGTCGTGTCCACCGGGGTGAAACGCAAGCGCACGGCGAACTCCTGTCGAACGGCACCTGACGTGGGATGGACAGGCCAGGGCCATGTTAGGGGTTCGAGGTACGCGAACAGGGCGGCTCCCGCACGAAGTGTGACCGGTCACACCGGGTGAGCGGCGTACGTGTCACGGTGCGCGAGGTGGCGACTACGAGCCGTTGTCGATGGGGGCCTAGTGCTGGCCGAGCCCCAGAACGGCGTCGATCTGCTCCTGGGAGAGCGGCTCGTCGCTCGACGACGCCGCGATGATCAGCTCGGTGCACAGCTCGATCTCGTCCAACGCGACCAGGTCGTGCACGCGCGCGTCGGGGTGCTGAACCACCCGAGCACCTCCTTCGCAAACCCGAGCGCGCCGACCCCCCGCCGGTACGAGCTCCCCAATGCGTCCAGCGTAAGGACCGGGGGCGATTTTGGGCATGACCCGAACGAGTCATCTCCTTCTCCGCCCAACCGGTCATGCCGGCTGGTTCCGGGTGGCAACCGCTTGCCAGACGTTGCCAGATTCAGTGAAAATTCAGTACCTATATGTCGCGATTACGACTATATCGACCATTCCCACCAGGGCGACGAACGCCGTGAAGCCGAGCGCGAACGAGGGGCTAGCCAGCAGGCTGCCCGGACGCTGTCCGCGCAGCTTCCGGTACGTCCCACTGGTCACCAACCACAGCACGCCGGTCGCGGCGAGCACGGCGACACCCACCACGGCGGCCCACGTTCCCGACATTGACGCCGCCCTGATCAGCAGCGCTCCGTTGACAGCGAGGGCCAGCAGCGACCGGTTCCAGGCGAGCGCCGTGCGCTCGAGCTGCGCCCCCGACTCGACGGCCCCGGTCATCCCGCGACCACGAGATAGACTGCGGCGGCCGACACCAGCACGACCGCGACCGCGAGGCCGAGCGGCATGATCGTCGCGGGGAGTGCCCGGCTCTGCCGCATCGCGGCAACGTTCTGCCGCCAGCGCAGGTACGCGCCCACCGCCGCGATCACGCCTGCCACCGCGAGGACCGCGCCGACCAGGCGGCGCGCCCACTCCTCGTGCAGGGACGTGAGGAACTGCACCGCCGCGAGACCTGCCGCGTCCAGCGCCAGGGCTGTCCGCAGGTAGGCGAGGAACGTGCGCTCGTTCGCCAACGTGAAGCGGTAATCGGGCTCGGTGGAAGGGGATTCGTCAGCCACGGGACCCATCCTGCCGCTCGGCCATCCCGTCGATCAGCAGCCGCAGGCCGTACGCGTACGCGTCGTCGCTCGTCGGCGTCCCACCCTCGCGTACGGCGGCGACCACCGTCGGGTACTCCTCCGCGAGCGCGGCGATCCGTTCCGGGCTGGGATCGTGCTCGCGCGACTGCTCGTCGAGCACGAATCCCGTGGTGTAGTGGCTGATCGCCCCGATCGCGAGCATCGACGCGGCCGGCCCGAATCCGAAGGCGATCATGATCCTGAGCTCCTGCTCGAACTTCCGGCCGACGCTCGGCCCGGGGTTGCCGCCGACGATGACCCGCGCGCCGTCGCGCCGGCCCAGCAGGATCGACCGGTACAGGTGGGCGCGCCGGTTGAGCCACTCCTGCCAGGTCTCGCCCGCCCGCGGCGGCCCCAGGCTCGGCTCGAGCATCGCCCTGGACATCTCGTTGAGCAGCTCCTGCTTGTTGCGAAAGTGCCAGTACAGCGCGGGATTCTGTACGCCTAGCTTCGCCGCGAGCCGGCGCATCGACAGCGCGTCCAGCCCGACCTCGTCGAGCAGATCCAACGCGGCCTCGACCACCGACGCCCGCGTCAGATCCTTCTGCATGACACACGACCTTAGCAGTGCTAAGGTCCTCCTTAGCGATGCTAAGGAGGCGACGACGATGCTGACCACGACGGCCGCGGACGGCACGGAGGTCCGGGCGTACGACGAGGGCGAGGGCCCGGCGATCCTCGTTCTCCATGCGGGCATGGACGACGGCACCCGCTGGGGACGGGTCGCCGGGCTCCTCGCGGACCGGTTCCGGGTCGTCCGGCTGATCCGCCGGCAGTATCGGCTCGACCTGCCTGGGCCGGTGACGATGGCCGAGGAGGTCGAGCACGTTCGCGCGATCGCCGCCCTGCTGGACGGGCCGGTGGTCGTGGTCGGGCACTCGTCCGGCGGCGTGCTCGCGCTCGAGTCGATGCTCGAGCTACCTTTCGCCGGCGCCGTGATCTACGAGGCGGCGTTGGAGATTCCGCCGGGCTCGTGGGCCGAGCCGGTCCGCGACGCGATGGCGGCGCTCGAACGCGGGAAGATCGGCAAGCCGATGGCGATCTTCCTCCGCGACGTCATCAAGCTGCCCGCTGCCGTGGCCGCGCTCTCGGGTGTCTATCTCGCGATCCGCCGGACGTACCGCGGGCTCGTGCCGCGGCAGATCTACGACGCCCGGGCCATCCATCTATTGGGCGGCCACCACGAGCGGTACTCCCGGATCACCGCACCGACCACCGTGCTCACCGGCGAGCGAAGCTCCCCGTACATCGCCGGACTGGTCGCGGCCTGCCTGGAGGCGGTGCCGCACGCGGAGAAGGTCGTGCTGCCGAAACAAGGTCACGCGGCGAACCTGACGGCGCCGGAGCTGCTCGCCCGCGAGGTCGCGGCCGCGTGCGACCGGATCCGGTCACGCACGGTCGAAGGATGATCACGTCCGATCACAGGGTTACAGTCGATCCCAGAGTCACTACAGACTGAAGACTGGCTTCGGACCGACTGCGACGAACCCTGGAGGGGGCGGCATATGGACGGCGCGATCACGCCGGCGGACATCGACGCTTTGCGGAAGGAGTTCGCTCGCGATCCCGCGTACCGGGTCGTCCAGAACGCCGTCACGCAGACCACGATCGACGACGTCGCCCTCGACCGCGAGATCGTCGTACGGACCGACCACACCGTCTCGCACCTGCTCGACGACTGGAAGGTCACGAACCAGAAGAGCAGCGGCCGCTGCTGGCTGTTCGCCGGTCTCAACCTGCTGCGCGTCGGCGCGATGCAGGCGATGAACCTCAAGGACTTCGAGTTCTCCCAGAACCACATCATGTTCTGGGACAAGCTCGAGCGCGCGAACTACTTCATCGAGGCGATCATCGACACCGCCTCGCGCGACGGCGACGACCGTACGGTGGCGTACCTGCTCGACGAGGTGTCGAACGACGGCGGCCAGTGGAACATGTTCGTCGCGCTGGTGAAGAAGCACGGGCTCGTTCCGAAGCAGGCGATGCCGGAGACGCAGAGCTCGTCGGCGACGCAGCGGATGAACGAGATCGTCCGCCGCGTCCTCCGCCAGGGCGCCCGCGACATCCGCGCGCTGCATGGCGAGCTGGGCTCCAACGCGGACGCGTTGGAGTCGCTTCGCGACCGTAAGAAGGAGATCCTCGACGTCGTGCACCGGGTGCTGTCGATCCACCTGGGCACGCCGCCGGACAAGTTCGTGTGGCAGTGGACCGACAAGGACCGCGTGTTCCACCGCGACGGCGAGCTGACGCCGCAGGAGTTCGCTTCGAAGTACGTGAAGCTGCCGTTGGACGAGTACGTCTGCCTGGTGCACGACCCGCGGCCGTCGAGCCCGGTCGGCCGTACGTTCACCGTCGACCGGTTGGGCAACGTCGTGGGCGGTGCCCCGGTGACGTATCTGAACGTCGAAGTATCGTTGATGAAACAGCTCGCGATGCGCACAATCGTGTCGGGCGAGCCGGTCTGGTTCGGCTGCGACGTCGGCAAGATGATGCGCGGCGACGTGGGGATCTGGGACGCGAAGCTCTATGACCACGAGGCGGTCTACGGGACGTCGTTCGACCTGAGCAAGTCCGACCGGCTGATGTTCCACGAGAGCCAGATGACCCACGCGATGCTCTTCACCGGCGTCGATGTGACCGACGACATCCCCGGCCGCTGGCGCGTGGAGAACAGCTGGGGCGACAAGGACGCGGATCAGGGGTTCTACACGATGAACGACTCGTGGTTCGACGAGTACGTCTTCGAGATCGCCGTCCGCCGCAACCTCTTGCCCCCAGCGTTGGCCGACGTGCTGGGCGAGCCCCCCATCGTGCTCCCCGCCTGGGACCCCATGGGCGCCCTCGCCCGCTAGATCGTTCGCAACGAGAAGGGCGCCTTCACCGCTCGCGGTGAAGGCGCCCTTCCGTCTGTGATCACTTGCGCGGGTCGAACCTTTCAACTAGTTTCGAAGTCATGGCCGCACTGTCCGAGGTGAGCTGGTCCGACCTGCTCAACAAGCCCACGCCGACCGTCGAGAGGCTCGAGGCGGATCGTCACCGCGCTCTGCGCATTCGTCGACGCGACGGCGAGGACCTGGTGCTGATCACGGCGAGCCGGGCGAGCCAGGAACATGAGCTCGTCGAGATCGCGCGGCGTCTGTTCTTCGCGGTGATGCGTGACCCCGGGCTGCGCTCGCACCATCTGGTCGATCTCCTGCCGGCGGTGTTCCCATGGGTGCGATTCCTGCCACAGGACGACTTGGTGCTGTTCCTCAAGGAGCTGATCGCGGTCTTCGACGCGAGTGTGGAGCTGGACAATCCCGCACCGGCGCTGACTGTGATCGCTCAATGGCGCAACACGGCAGAGGTGTGGGCGGATCCCGAGCTGCTTTCCGCTTTGAGCAGCGAGGTGGTCGACGCCGGACCGGCTTCGGCGCCCGAGTCTGAGTGAGCGCCCCCATGAGTCCGAAGCGCGGCGACCGGGTCGCGCCCGCCAGCTGATCGGCGGAGCGGTTTGCATGAAGGGCACCTTCATACAAACCTATTGAATGAAGGTGCCCTTCATTCAAAACAGTGGGGACGGAACCACCCGGCTTCATCGTCACCACAAGAGACCGGGGGAAGCCAACAAGCAACGCGAGCACGGCAACAGACCTAAGCAAGAAGGAACCTCCCCCGGGACACCTGTTCCGGGGGGCAGGGGCGGCGCGTGAAAACAGGTGGCCGGGCCGGGGCGAGTCAAGGGTCGCAAAGCGATCGCGAAGCGACGTCGTTTGCTCCCGCGCGAAGCGCCCGTCCAAACGGCGCCCTTGACGCGCCCCGGACCGGCCACCACCATCGACCGCCGCCACAGGCCCCCGAGAGCACCAAACGGCCGGAGAGCGCTCATCGCGACACCGCACCAAGAGAGCACCAAACCCCGGACAACGCGAGAAGGGCACCTTCACCGTTCGCGCGGGAAGGTGCCCTCCTAGCAAAGCCGTCAGAAGCCGATCTCCTCCCGCACCAGGATCACGGTGGAGCGGTCTGGCAGGTACTCCCGCTCCATGATCAAGATCTTGCCGATGAACGACTCGAAGCGGCCGTCAGTCGCGGCGTAGATCCGCTCGTACTCGCGCGGCAGGCTATAAGTGCGGACCCGCCGAAGCGCGGCATCCAGATCAGCCACGATCTTCTGTGCGCCGACGATCCAGAAGGCCTTCTCCGCTCCCGCCGCGTACGGGCCGAGTTGGCTGCCGCTCGCGGAGGCGGCGAGCATCAAGCCGGACTCGGTCACCGCGTGGACGCTGCCGACCACGACGTCCGGTGCCGCGCCCGACGCGATCTGCGCGCGGATGTCGCCCTCCAAGCCGACCAGCTTCGACCGTACCGAGCGGAAGGAGCCGCCATCGTCAATGTCGGCAGCGATCCCCGACACTCGCAGGGTCTCGCTGTTCGCGGTGAAGATCTCCTTGTCCTTGGGCAGCAGTCCGTGCAAGAGAACGCGCGCGTCGGCGGCGGAGTCGACGACGTGCGCGGAGAAGTTGTTGGCCTTCAGGGCCTCGGCCGCCCGGAGGATCCGCTCCTCCGTCGCGGGCTGGGCAAACGTCTCGTCCAAGGTCAGTGACGCGACGGTCATGAGATGTGATCCCCTTCTCACCAGGTGGTTCCTACTAGTAACTAACCTCATGATGCGTAACTATGGACAGACGCGAAAGACGGCACTTTTTTCTGCCTCGGTTCCCTGGAGATAACCCATGGCCTCGAACGATCGGCCCGCGAACCTCGCCAACGTCGCCGAGCTAGCGTCGGTGGCGTCCGACCCCGACGACCACCGTCGCGCTTGCAAGGCGCGGGACATCCTGGACCGCATCGGCGACAAGTGGTCGCTGCTCGTGATCCGAAGGCTCAGCAACGAGACGGTGCGATTCACCGAGCTCCGCCGTGACGTCACCGGCATCAGCCAGCGGATGCTCACCGCGACCCTGCGCGGGCTGGAGCGGGACGGCATCGTCAGCCGTACGGTCCACCCGGTCGTACCGCCGCGGGTCGACTACGCGCTCACTGAGCTGGGGCAGACGCTGCTGGCGAGCGTGTGCACGTTGGTGTCCTGGTCATACGACCACTCCGACCAGATCGACGAGGCCCGATCGGCGTACGACCAGCGCCAGGCGGATAAGCCGCGTGTAAGCGAGCTGTAGGCGACCCCCTGCAGGCTGTCCGACGAGACAACGCCGGCAGCCGCAGAGGGACGCGATGTTGCGCATCAGGTTCAGCTTCGAGGACGTCAGCCGGGTCACCGTCGCCCGGCACGCCCACCCGTCGTGGGAGCTCATGCTCTCGATCAACAGCCTGCAGGCGGCCAGGTTGCCGTCCCGGTTCGCCGGCTGGCGGCGGGACGTGCTGCGCACGGGCACCGACGACCGTGCGTACGCCGGCGCCATCCGAGCCGCGGCGACGCTTGCCCCGCCCGGCTCGAACTTCCCCGACTTCCTCACCCCACAGCTTGAGGATCCCGCCCCGCAGGCGCACCTCGAGGCGATGCTCGGGTACGGCAAGGCCGCGCTCCGCAAGGACCTGGCGCGAACGTTCCGGCGCCAACGCGTCCCGACCTGGGCGAACGGGCTGTACGAACGCGGCAACGCCAAGGGGACCGTCGAGATGCTGCGGCAGTACTACGACCTCGCGATCGCGCCGCGCTGGCCACGAATCCACCAGGCGATCGAGACCGACCGGGCAATGAGGTCCACCCAGCTGACGGACAACGGCGTCGGGGCGGTGCTGTCGTCCCTGCATCCTTCGATCCGCTGGCGGGCGCCGGTGCTGGAGACGGACTACCCGTTCGACCACGACCTCGACCTGGCCGGACGAGGGCTCGTGCTGCAGCCGGCGTACTTCTGCTGGGGCAGCCCCATCACCCTGATCGACACCGACCGCTCCCCCGTCCTCGTCTACCCCGCGGCCGCCGACGACGCGATCCCGCAACCGCGACAGGGCGAAGAACGGTTGGGCAAGCTGCTCGGCGGTACGAGAGCCCGCCTGCTGGAGCTCCTCACCCTGCCCACGTCGACCGGCCGCCTGGCGGTCCGCCTCGACGTCTCCTCCGCCGCCATCAGCCAACACACCGCCGTCCTGCGCGGCGCGGGGCTGGTGGCGACGAACCGCCTCGGCCAGTCCGTCCAGCACACGCTCACCCCGCTGGGCCGCGAGTTGCTGCGCGCGAGCTAGCCGCGAGACTGAGGGGCATGCGGAGGGCTATCGAGTGGGACGGCGACGCGATCGTGATCGTCGACCAGACGCTGCTGCCGGGGACGTTCGCCACCCAACGAATCACCAACGTGGACGAGCTGATCGACGCGATCCAGCGGCTGGCCGTCCGCGGCGCACCCGCGCTGGGGGTGGCGGGGGCGCTCGGCGTGGCGCTCGTCGCCGGCCGCGACGACGCGAGCGAGCTGGCCGAACGGCTCGCGCGAGCGAGGCCCACCGCGGTCAACCTGAGGTGGGGCGTCGAGCAGGCCTTGAAGGAGCTGCCGAACGGACCACAGCAGGTCCTCGCCAGAGCGCAACGGCTGGCCAAGGCCGACGAGGAGATCAACAAGCGCGCGTCGTTCCGCGCGGCCGAGTACGTCAAGGCCCACACGACGAGACGCAAGCTCAGGCTGCACACCCACTGCAACACCGGCTGGCTCGCGACCGCGGGCTGGGGCACCGCGCTCGGCGTCGTCTGGCATCTCGCCAACGAGAACGCGATCGAAGAGGTCCTCGTCGACGAGACCCGCCCGCTGCTGCAGGGCGCGCGGCTCACCGCGTTCGAGCTCGCCGAGGCGGGCGTCCCGTACTGCATCCTGCCCGACTCCGCCGCCGCGACCGCGCTCGCCGAAGGCAGGAGCGACGCGGTGGTCGTCGGCGCGGACCGGATCGCGGCGAACGGCGACGTCGCCAACAAGATCGGCACGTACCCGCTCGCCCTCGCCGCGAAGCACCACGGCGTGCCGTTCCTGGTCGTCGCGCCGGAGTCCACGATCGACGCCAAAACCCTTACCGGCAAGGACATCGCGATCGAGGAACGGGACGCTGCCGAGCTCGGCGACTTGGTCCCGGACGGCGCCAAGGCGTTCAACCCCGCGTTCGACGTCACCCCCGCCGACCTGATCACCGCGATCGTCACCGAGGACCGCGTCTGGGAACCGGCTACGCGGGCGTGAGCTCCGCCAGTCGGCGCGTCGTGATCGCCACCTGTGGTGCCGCGCCGCACGCGACGAACGACTCGTGCGCCTCCCGCAGCGACCCCTGCCCCTCGGCCGTCGCACCGCGCGCCAACAGCGCGTCCGCCAACGCCGCCAACGCCCACGCCAGACCGAGCAGATGCCCGGTCTCCCGGTGGAGCTGGCAGCCGGCACGGGCGTGGCCCTCCGCGGCGAGCGCCTCGCCCATCGACAACGCGGTCCACGCGAGCGCGACCCGCGCGTCGCCCTCGCACACGCGGTAGCTGCTCGCCTGCGCGAGTTCGAGCACCCTCCGCGCCTGCCTGTCGGCGGCCACGAGGTCACCGCGATCGGCGTGACCCGTCGTCTGCCCGAGCAGCGCCTCGACGTACGCGTGGTGGTAGCGCCCGTCGCGGCTCGCCTCCACCGCCTCGGCGTAGTGCCGCGCGGACGCGTCGAACCGTCCGAGTCGCTGCTCGATCCGAGCCAGAACGGTCAACGCCTGACCGAGATTCTCCGCCGCCCGGATCTCCGACGCGATCTCCAGACTCCTGCTCACCAAGGCGAAAGCCTCGTCGAACCGGCCGATCGAGCCCAACACCGCCGCGCGCGTCTTGAGGATCCCGCCCTCAGCGCGCCGGTTGTTCGTCGAGGTCGCGACATCGAGCGCCTGGTCGAGAATCTCCAACGCCACCAGGGGTCTTCCGAGCGCGTAGGTCACGTCGGCGAACGTGTCCAAGGTGTCCGCCGCGTACCGCTGGTCGCCCTGCTGGATCGTGGCCGCAGCTTCCGCGAGATGGTCGCGCGCGACGTGCAGCCGGCCGAGGAGCGACTCGACGTACCCGAGGTTCAGCAGCTGCAACGGGAACGGCTCGCGCGCCTGCCTCCGCATCGCGATGCACTCGGTCAACAGCTCCTGCGCGACCGGCAGCTCACCGAGCTGCATGTGGACGAGCCCGAGGTTGTTCTTAGCGTTCGCGATCTCCTCCAGGTCGCCAGTGGCCTGAGCGAACTCCAAAGCCCGCTTGATGAACGGCAGGCCAGCCGCGGAGTCGAGCTTGGCTCTGACCACGCCGAGGTTGGCGTACGCACGGGCCTGGAACACCGGGTCGTCGAGCCGGTCGGCGGCGATCACGCCGGCCTCGGCCAGCGCGAGCTCGTCGGCCGAGCTGACGGTGCTCGCGTACAGCCGCAGCCGGTTGGCGAACCGGCAGGCCCAGGCGTACGGGCCTTGTTCGGCGCAGTGCGCGACGGCGGCCAGCAGCACGTGGCGCTCGTCCTCGAGCCAGCCGATCGCGGCGTCCTCGTCGGCGTACGGGACCGCCTCGACGTCCGGCGGCGGCAGCTCCGGCGCCTGGTGAACGGGCACGAGCCGGGTCACAGCGCCGTCGCAGTGGGCGTAGTACCAGGCGAGGAGGCGTTCGAACGTCTCGGTCGCTGCCGACTCCTCCGACGTCAGCCGGGCGCGCGCGAACTCGCGGAGCAGGTCGTGGAAGCGGTACCGCTGCGATGCGTGCTGCTCCAGCAGGTGCGCCGCGACGAGGCGCCGGAGCTGAGCACGCGCGTCGCCCGACGTCACGGACGCCAGCGCGGCTGCGGTGTCGACGGTGAAGTCCGGCCCGGGGATCACGCCGAGCAGCCGGAACATCCGCCGGTCGGCTTCGCCGAGGCGTTGGTAGGAGAGCTCGAACGCCCGTTGGACCGCGTCGTCGCCGTCAAGCCGGAGCGCGGCGAGCGGCTCGGAGCGAAGCTCGACGAGGTAGTCGGCGATCGTACGATGCGGGTCGTCGACGAGCTGTGCGGCCGCAATCCGCAACGCCAGTGGGAGAAACGCGCAGGCAGCGGCGAGCTCGGGCAGCAAGGCGCGTTCCCGCGGCCGGTCCCTTCCGAGCAGCGAGTCGAGCAGCGCCGTCGCCTCTTCCGGCTTCAACGTGTCGAGCAGAATCCGTCGAGCGCCGTCCCTGGCGACGAGGCCGGACAGGCGGTCCCGGCTCGTCACCAGGCAGAGGCTCCCCGAGGTGGCGGGCAGCAGCGGGCGTACCTGCTCGGCGTCGATCGCGTTGTCGAGCAGCACCAGCACACGTTTGCCCGCGGTCGCCGAACGGTAGAGCGCGGTCGCCTCGGTGACTTCGACGGGCACGGCGCGGGAGTCGACGCCGAGTCCGCGGAGCAACTGGGCGAGCGCCTCGTGCGGGGTGAGGGCTGGCGCCGGTGCGTACCCGCGCAGGTCCACGTGCAGCTGGCCGTCGGGGAAGTGGTCGCGGACGCGGTGGCTCCAGTGCACCGCGAGGCTGGTCTTCCCGACGCCGGCGGTGCCCGCGATGACGGCGAGAGCGGCGGTCTGCCGGGCGTCCTGGGGGTTGGGGAGCAGCTCGTCGAGCCCGAGCAGGTCGTCGGTTCGGCCGGTGAACGCGGCGACCGCGGGCGGGAGCTCGGCGGGTGGGACGGCACCGTTCGGCTGTCGTGGTGCGGGTACGTCGACCGGGATCAGCGCGGGGTCGGCGCGGCGGATCGCCTGCTCGAGGTCGGTGAGCTCGCTGGTGGGCTTGCCGCTGTACTCGCTGGCGAGCAGGTCGCGGTACGTCCGCGCGGCGGTGAGCGCGCGGTCGGTCTGGCCGGCGCGGTGGGACGCGAGCATGTGCAGGCGGACCAGGCGTTCGCGGGTGCCGTGTGCCTCGACGAGGTCGGTGAGCTCGCCCAGCAGCCGGGTATGGCGGCCGAGGCGCAGCTCGGCGTCGATGCGGTCCTCGATCGCGCCGAGCCTTGCCTCTTCGAGTCCGTGCGTGAGGCGGTCGCGCAGCAGCTCGTCGGTGAGGGCGCCGCCGAGCGCAGGCCCGCGCCAGAGGTCGGTGGCTTCGGTGAGGAGGGCGACGAGCTGCTGGTCGTCGGTGGCTTGGTGCGCTTGGCGTACGAGCCGTTTGAACCGGTGCGCGTCGACCGCTTCGGGGTCGACGTCGAGCAGGTAGCCGTCGCCGGAGCTCGGCACGGTGGCGAGGCCGCGGAGCGCGCCGCGGAGCCCGGAGATGCGTACCTGGACTGAGGAACGTGCCGTACGCGGAGGACCGTCGGGCCACATCAGGTCGACGAAGCGGTTGACCGGAACGGCCCGTCCGACCTCGAGCGCCAGGACGGCGAACGCGAGCCGCTGTTGTCGGGGGCCCAGGTCGACCACGCGGTCGTCGCCATCGCGGGCCTCGACAGGCCCCAGCAGTCGGATGTCCACAGCTCTGCCCGAGATCCCCCAAGTGTCCGGATCTCGAACTGTAGCGCGAGGCCCTGACTACCGCGCGAACAGCTCCGCGAGCGTGCCGAACCCGCCTCGGAGCGCCCGCTCGCCGAGCAGCGAGACCTGCTCGGCCTCGGCCGGCGTGAGGTAGGCGGTGGGGGACTTCCCGTGCACGCGGGCCAGCAGCAGGGCGCCGGTGTGGCGGAGGACTGCTGGCTCGTCGAGCGCAAGCCCGCCGGCGTCGCCGTACGCGCGCCAGAACGCCAGCGCACAGTCCTCCAGCGGTGACGCCAATGCGGGAAGGTGGATCGCCTTCATCGTCAGGTGGTGCAGCATGAACGCGACGTCGAAGACCGGGTTACCGCGGTGCGCCACCTCGAAGTCCAAAGCCCACAGCGAATCCGGCCCGATCAGCACGTTCTTCGGCGAGAAGTCCCCATGCACGAAGCACGTCGGCGCGGCCAGAAGCTCATCCAGGCAAGCCGAAACGAGCGGCGCGAGGTCGGTACGCCGGGCCGCGACCGTACGGTGGTACGGGTCGCCGCGTAGCTCCAGGAAGCCGTCCAACGAGGTAAACACCTCAGGTAGGTCGGAGACCGTCGCGGAGTGCCAGCGGCCCAGTGTCGAGCCCAACGTCGTACCCGCCCACGACACCACGGTCCCGCCGAGCAGCTGGGTCCGCCACTCCACCCACGACGCGGGCGCGGCCGCCATCACCAGCACGAACCGTTCCGGATCGAAGTCCAGCAACCGCGGCGCCACCTCGGGCGTCAACGTCCCCACCAGCGACAGCGCGGCAGCCTCGACGGCCGCCCGTTCCATCCGGGCCGGCCACTCGTCGGCGACGGACAGGAACGGCAGCGGCTGCTTGACCACCAGCCGCTCCGAGGGGCCGGTCACGAGGTACGTCGCCCCACTCACCCCGCCCGCCAGCACCGACACCGAGTCCGGCGGGGCGGCCAGCACACCGCGGGCGAGCAGGTGGGCGGCCACGTCGTCCAAGGTCAGAGGCGCAGTCATCGCCCCAGATGGTAGGGGAAACCCCACCCTCACGACGCCTGTCCGCCGGATGCCCCCACGCTTCGCGGCTCCATAATGTGAGTGACATGACCAGCGCCTTGCCCGCCGTCCCCCCGCAGACGCAGAGCTTCCTGCGTCGCCTCGGGGCCCGCAGCCTCTACGTGATCACGGAGTTCCCGATCGCGATCGCACGCTTCGTCGTGCTGCTTCCCATGTTCCTGCTCGGCATCGGGACGTTCGTCACCGTGCTCGGCCTGCCGATTCTGGCCGGAACGTTGGGCATCTCGCGCGTCTTCGCCGACGTCGACCGGGGCCGGCTGACCAACGTGCAGGGCTGGCCGGCGCAGCGCCCGCAGTACCGTTCGCTCGAGGATCGCAAGGGCTTCTCGAAGCTGTTCGGGATGCTGGCGCAGGCGCAGCGCTGGGCGGACTGGGGACACGGCATCATCGCGTTCGTTCCCGCACTCGTGGCGTTCATTCTCACCGTCACCTGGTGGTGCGCGGGCGTCGGCGGCACGTTGTCGTTCGTCTGGTACCCGGCGATCCCGGACGGCGGCGACGGCGACCAGGGCCTGGCCGAGCTCATCGGCTTCGGCGAGGGCAAGGCGGCGAACGCCCTGCTGAGCACGATCATCGGCGTGATCTTCCTGGTGACGCTGCCCGCGATCGTGAAGTTCAGCTCCGGCATGCTGTCCGGCCTGGCCCGCTTCATGCTGACCAGCGACCGGGTGCAGGTGCTGCACGAGCAGGTGTCCGACCTGGCCGAGAGCCGCGACGCGGCGGTGTCGGCCGAGGCGTCGGCGCTGCGCCGGCTCGAACGCGACATCCACGACGGCCCGCAACAGCGACTCGTACGCCTCGCGATGGACCTGTCCACCGCCCAGCGTCGGCTACAGAAGGACCCCGACGCCGCCCAGCCGCTGATCGCCGAGGCGATCGCCCAGACCCGCGAGACGCTGGACGAGTTGCGCGCGCTGTCGCGTGGCATCGCCCCGCCGATCCTCGCCGACCGCGGTCTGGCCGCGGCGCTGGCAGCGGTCGCGGCGCGGAGCACGGTGACGGTCGACCTCGAGGTCGCGATGCCGGGCGGCAGCCGGCTGCCCGCAGCGGTGGAGAACGCGGCGTACTTCGTCGTCGCCGAAGCGCTGACCAACGTGGCGAAGCACAGCCAGGCCACGCACTGCCGAGTCGACGTCTCCCGTACGACCGAGTCCATCCGCGTGATCATCACCGACAACGGCGTGGGCGGCGCCCATCCCGCGAAGGGACACGGGCTGTCCGGGCTGGTCGACCGGGTCCGCGCGATCGGCGGCAAGCTCGACGTCGAGAGCCCCGTGGGCGGGCCGACCATCCTTGCTGCCGAGATCCCCTGCCCGATGTGACCCCCAAGGCCCCAAAGCGAGTGGGCGGCCCAACGCTGTGCCTCCCTGCCGAGATCCCCTGCCCGATGTGACACCCTCGACCCCATGCGGGTCGTGATCGCCGAGGATTCGGTACTGCTCCGAGAAGGTCTGGTCCGGTTGGTCGAGGAGCACGACCACACGGTGGTCGCCGCGGTGGGCGACGGCACCACGCTCGTCGAGGCGATCGAGGAGCACCGGCCGGACATCTCCATCGTCGACGTACGGATGCCACCGAGCCACACCGACGAGGGTTTGCGGGCCGCGATCGAGGCCCGCAAACGCGTACCGGGGGCGCCGATCCTGGTGCTGTCGCAGTACGTCGAGGAGTCGTACGCCACCGACCTGCTCGCCGACAAGGTGGGCGCGGTCGGTTATCTGCTGAAGGACCGCGTGGTCGACGTCGACGAGTTCATGGACGGGCTCAACCGCGTCGCCGGCGGGGGTACGGTGCTCGACCCGGAGGTCGTCTCGCAGCTCCTCGTCGCCCGTCGCGATCCCTTGACGACGCTGACGCCGCGCGAGCGCGAGGTGATCGGGCTGATGGCGGAGGGACGTACGAACACCGCGATCTCCCAGCGGCTCGTGGTCTCCGAGGGCGCGGTCGAGAAGCACGTCAGCAACATCTTCGCCAAGCTCGGCCTGGCCCCGTCCGACTCCGACCACCGCCGGGTGATGGCGGTCCTCGCCTACCTCCGACCGGGCAGCTAACCCGCCTCGATCTTTCGTCCGGCGGTGGGTTCGACCTGCCCGCCCCACCCCACCCTGGGGCCAATGATCATGTTTACATGGTCATTGGCCTCTTCACGTGGGGTGGACGCCAGGTAGAGGGGTCATTGGCCGTGTAAGGCGACCACGGTGACGATGCGCAGGGCGTCCGTGCCGGTCTGGACGGTCCAGCCGTCCTCGTGCTTGTCCAGGATGGTGCCCGGTGCCGTCGCCTGGCCGGGTGCCGGCCGCACGGCGAGGACGGTGGCTTCAGTGCCGTCCACGCGCACCTTCGCTTCGGGGCCCATCACGTTCAGCGCAGCTGCCTTTCGGACGAGGACGCTTGCCGGCTCGGTGAGGTCGAGCAGCTTCTCCTCGATCGTGAACGGCCTTGCCTCGGTGGCTCGCTCCGCATCCTGCGGCCTGCCCGGCTCTCCGGCCAGCGCGCTTGCCACGCCCTCCTCGAGCGTCTGCGCCATCAGGTCGAGCCAGCCGGCGAGGAACGTCACGGCGGTCAGCTCTTCGGGGAGGGTGGCTTCGCGCTGCGACATGATCGCGCCGGTGTCGAACTCCGGCGCGATCCGGTGCGTCGTGGCGCCGATCGTCGTCGCACCCTCGTACACCGCGCGCTGCGGGTTGGGGCCGCGGCCTTCGGGGAGGAGCGACGGGTGCACGTTGAACGCCCCACACGTCGGCACCGCGATGATCTCCGGCGGAATCAGCCGCGGATAGGCGACCGAGACCACGAGGTCGGGGGCGAGGGCCGTGATCGCCGGGGTGGCGATGGGGCGGAGCCGCCCGGTGAGCAGAACGTCGGCGTCCGGCGGGAGGTCGAGAACGAGGGGGTTGGCGCCCCGGAGGGACCTGCCGACCGGCGGGGTGACCACGAGGACGATCCGGTGGCCGTGCCGTTCGGCCCAGTCCGCGACGACGCGATAGGCGGGATGGAAGAACGTCATCACGACCACGCGCAGCGCCATATGCCCTTGTATAGCCGGGACTGCGCCGCGAGCGCGAACGAATATAGGCAGCGCCGCCTCCGAGTTGGGCACCCGCTGCCGATGGGTGCACCCTCCGTGGCCGCCTACAACGGAACCATGAACTCCATTGCCACACTCCGCGACGCGGTCAAGGGCGCCGTCGTTCTTCCCGGTGACGCTACCTGGGAGCAGGAACGGCTCGCCTGGCATCTCACGAACGACCAACACCCGGCGGCGGTCGTCCACGTCACCGGCGTCGACGATGTCGTCGCCGCTGTCAATTTCGCCAAGCAGCATGGGCTTTCCGTCACCGCGCAGGCGCGTGGACACGGTGCCACAGCGGCGTTGCAGGGCGCGATCCTCCTTCGTACGTTGGGCCTCACCGCGATCGAGGTCGACGAGCAGGCGCGCATCGCGCGCGTCGAGCCCGGGGTGCGGTGGGGTGAGCTGAACGAGGTCCTGGCGCCGACGGGGCTCACCGGTCTGCCGGGCAGCTCGGGTGACACGTCCGTGGTCGGGTACACGCTCGGCGGCGGCCTCAGCTGGTTCGGGCGCAAGTACGGTCAGGCCGCGAACCACGTGCACGCTGTCGAACTCGTCACTGCGGACGGCGAGCCTGTGCGCGTGACCGCTGAGTCGGATCCGGAGCTCTTCTGGGCTGTGCGGGGCGGGGGTGGCGACTTCGGCATCGTGACGGCTTTGGAGCTTCGGCTGTTCGCCGAGCCGCAGATCTACGGTGGGCGGATGACGTTCGCGGCCGAGCACGCGCGGGAGGTCTTCCGTTCGTTCGTCGCCGTGACCAAGTCGGCGCCCGAGGACCTGACGCTGTGGGCGTGGCTGATGAACATGCCGGACGCGCCGATGATCCCCGAGCCGATGCGCGGGCGTTGGCTGGTGATGATCGATGCTGTGTACCTGGGCTCTTCGTCCGCTGCGGACGCGCTGCTGGCGCCAATCCGTGCCGCGGCACCTTTGCTGTCCGACACGGTGGGGACGGTGCCGTTGAACCAGCTGGACGGGGTGGCGAACGAGCCGGTGGATCCCGTTCCGGGCCTGCTGCAGGGGACGTTGCTGAGCGGCTTCGACGAGTCGGCGGTGGACGCGCTGATCGCGGCGGCCAACCCGGGCCAGCCGTCGCCGGTGGCAGTCTTCGAGGTCCGCCACCTCGGCGGAGCCTTCGCCCGCCCTCAGCCCACAGACGGCGCCGCGGGCGCGTTGGCCGAGCCGTACCTCCTCTTCTTCGGCGGCTTCCTCCCCTCGCCCGCCTTCACCCCGATCCTCGAGGCAGCGATGGGCGAGATCACCGAGGCGATGGCCACCTGGGACACGCAGCGGACGCACCTGAACATGTCGTCCAACAAGCCCGTCGAAGTCCTCTTCCCCACCGACGTCCTGTCCTCCCTGCGCGCCATCAAGCACCGCCGTGACCCGAACGGAGTGATTCGCAGCAACCACCCCGTCGGGTAGTGCAACAGCCGTTTTGAAACACGTGTTGTAAAACACCTGTACTACAACAGGCGTTTTACAACACGTGTTTCACATGGCCGATCGTGCGCCCTGGTACGGGATCGCCCCGGTGATCGACGCGGACGAACGGCGGATGCTGCGCGGTATCGGTGAGAATGCCGTAGAGGTCAGGGCGGCGAAACGCGTCGCCCTCGGTCTCGCGGTCGCGGAAGTCGCGGAGCCGGTCCAGGTCGAAGATCGCCGGATAGATGCCTTCGTGCTCGCCGGCTTCGACGACCAACATGTCCCGTGCGCTCGAGTCGGAGTTCGAGATGCCGTCGAAGGCGATCGAATGACCCTTGCCGGCGCCCGGATCGTTGGCCATCGCGATGGCGACCATGTTCTCGTCGGAGCGCGAGCGGAGCTGGCTGAGCCGGTACGTCTCCATGCTGCTGGCGTTCGGCACCAGGATGAGCTCGGCGCCGGCGAGCATGAGCGCGCGAGCGGCTTCGGGGAACAGTCGGTCGAAGCAGATCATCGCGCCGACCTGCACTGCTCCCGCTGCGGTGTCGAGCGTCGTCACGGGAAACCCGTCGCCGGGCGTGCACGCGGCCTCGCTCTGGCTGAACGCACAGGGGTGCACCTTGGCGTACGTCAACACGAGCTCACCGTGGCGATCGATCAGCGACACCGTGTTGCGGGGTAGGCCCGGCCAGTCCTCAAGGTAGGTCACCGCGATGGCCAGCTGGAGCTCTCGGGCGAGGTCGCGGAAGTGACGAACGAAGGCCGAGTTTCGGCCGATGGCGAGTCCGCGCCAGATCTCGGCCGCGGGTGGCGACGGCGGTACGCGGTCGGTCCATCGGTCCGGCGAGCGATAGACGTCCGGGCCGTCCGGGTCGAGCGGAACGGCCGGGGCGAAGCCGATGCTGAACAGTTCGGGGAACAGCGCGACGTCCGCGCCGAGATGCTTCGCCTTGCGGCAGGCGGCCTCGCCGATGGCGAGGTTGGCGGCCTGGTCGTTCCCGGCCGCGGCGATCTGCAGCAGGGCGACGGTGAGCACAGACATTCGAGATCCTCCAGTTGGTGAGTGTCGACCCGGGTGGCGGTGCGAGTCGGCTGGAGGACCTCGTGGGGTGCCAGTCGGTCAAATCATCTGCATCGCAACGTACACCGAAAGAGAACGCGTGTCGTGGTACGTCTCCGCTCTTGCGAGGGTGTACCACGACACGCGTTCCGGTTCAGGCGAGCAGGAGGCTGCGCTCCGGGGAGTCGGTGTCGGAGGCGATGCCCAGGGTGTAGGCGGCGGCCGCGGCGTCGCGGCGGGTGCGGGCGCCGAGTTTGCTGAGGATGGCGGACACGTGGTGGTCGACCGTTCGCACCGACACCACCAGCTGCTGGGCGATCTCCGCGTTCGTCAACCCACGCGCCAACAGGACGAGGACGTCGAGCTGCCGGTCGGTCAAGCCCGCCGGGTTGTTGCGGGTGCTCGACTGCACTCCACGCGGGATTCGCTGCACGCCGATCGCCTTCAGTCGGCGGCGCACGATCGTGGCCGTCGCGGTGGCGCCGAGCTCGTCCAGGATCGACAACGCCTGCAACATCGCCTCCGCCGACCCGGCGGCAGCCAGCTCCAGGGCTTGCTCGTACGGGTCCCCCACCCGCTCCCACGCAGCAGCCGCCGCACGCCACGAGCCGCTCAGCCCGGCCGCGTAGCCCTCGGCCAGCCCGGGGATCGACGTGACCTCCACCCCAGCGCGCGAAAGGTACCGCAGCAGCTCACCAAACGCAGGCGTGAACCCGTGCGGCAACAAGGCCAACACCCCGTCCCGCACGGCATGCGCGATGTCGTCGCGCCCGTTCAGGAAAGCCCACTCGACATAAGCCGTCGCCGCATACCGCAGGCCGGCCATCGACCGCAGCGACACAGCGCGCGACCACGCCGACGCCAACAGCTCCTGCGCCCGCGGATCCCCGCGCCGCGCCAGGAGGCGACCGTACGCCGGTGTGCTGAACAGGTCCAGCAGCCCCGGGTCCTCCACGGCAGAAGCCAACCGGCCGAACAAGGACTCCGCCAGCTCCCACTCGCCCCGACGCAGGTGCAGCATCGCCACATGCGCGTCCAGGGAGTACGAGTGGAACCACAACCCACGCTCAGAAGTGAAAGCCGAACCCTCGTCGAGCAAGGCAGGCAGCGACGACCACTCCCCCTGGCAGAACAGCAACTCCACCAGGTTCGTGTATCCCCGCGCAGCCGCCTCGTGGTCCCCCGTCGCGAGCGCCAGAGCAAGGCTGTCCCGCAGATACTGACGCGCCGGCGCCCCCTGCAGAGCCAACTCGCCATGAGCGACGCCGAGATAGTTCAAGCACAGCGCGGCAAAGTCGGTCCGTCCCGCCGCGGCAGCGAGCGAACGGGCCTCCGTCAGCGCGGCGATCCCGGTCACCGGGTCGCCGGTCAACACCAGGATCGCGCCCCGGTAGTACGCCGCCGCCGCACGCACCGAGTCCGACGACGTCGACGAAGCCACCGACACCGCCCGGTCGATCGTCGACAGGGCACCCGACGTGTCGCCCGCCATCAGCTGGTGGCGCGACTGCCGCAGCAACGTCTCCGCCAGCTCGACCGGCGACCCCACGACCTCGCGCAACGTGATCGCGGAGTCCCCGACCACCACGGCCTCGGTGAAGCGGTGCGCGATGTGCAGCTCCCAGGCGTAATCGTCAAGCACAGCAGCACGTTCGGCCACCGGAAGCGAGTCGACGTACGGCAACAACGCCTCGAAGAACACCAGCGCCTGCCGGTGCGACCCCGCCTGCGTGGCCTCCCGCGCGGCCTGCGGCGCGTACTCCAGCACCGTCGCGACATCTCCCGCCGCCACCGCGTGGTGGATCAGGCACGACAGCGGAGCGTTCCCGAGCTCGAGCATCTTCCGCACCAGGTCGGCGTGCATCGTACGGCGACGAATCGGCGCCAGCGACTGCTCCAGGGCGCGCCGAGCGATCTCATGCCGGAATCGCAGGCCGGTCCCGTCCAGCTCGATCAGCCCCGAACGTTCGGCCACCGACAGCTCGTGCAGAGCATCCCCGACCACGTGCCGCGCGACCTCGAGCGTGATCGCCCCCGGCAGGATGCACAGCTGCTCCAGCACCCGCAGCGTCGACAGGTCGAGCGACCGCAGCCGCGCGAGCACCGCGTCGACCACGCTCGTCGGCACCCCGCCCGCGGCGGCACCAGCGGCGAGCACCTCAGTCACGAAGAACGGGTTGCCAGCCGTCAGCTCGTGCAGCTCACGAGCGTCCCAGCCGGACCCCGAAGCCAACGTACGCACGGACTCGACCGTCAACGGCGACAGCGCGAGCCGGTACACCCGGCTGTCGGCGAGCGCCCCCAGCACCGGCCGCAGCGGGTGGCGGGCGTCGACCTCGTCGTCGCGGAACGTCAGCACCAGCACCACGCGCAACCGGTACAGCCGCCGCGCGAGGTAGTGCAGCAGGTCCAGCGTCGCGTCGTCGGCCCAGTGCACGTCCTCGATCACGAGAACGGTCGGGTGCGCGCCGTCGAGCTCAGCGCACAGCGCATCGAAGATCTGGTCGGGCGAGCCGGCGGCGAGGGCACGCTCCAGTGGCCCGCCCGAACCGCGAGCGGCGTCGCGAAGCGGCGCCAGAGCCGGCGGCGCGAGCATGTCGTCGCAGCTACCGACCATGACCTTGACGCCGCCCCCCACGCGGCGCAGGAACTCACGGACGAGGGAAGTCTTGCCGATTCCCGCCTCGCCCGTCAGCAGGACGGCGGTGCTGTGACGTGTCGTCGCCGCGGCGACCGCGGCCATGAGGGTCTGGACATGATCATGACGTTCGAACAGTGCTTCCATCGGAGTTTCCCCACCCGCACCTGTAGCAAAGCCTGTATGGACACCTGGCCCTACAGCTCGAGGTTGCTCAGCGTGAAACCCTGGAACTTCACCGCAACGCCCCTGCCGTCGCCACGTCGCCCTGACCTGACGGCGTGGTGGATCCCTCTGCGTGACAGAGTGGCGGGTCGATGCTGTGGGAAACGCTGTGGGGACCGTCGTCAGTCGCCGGGCTCCCGGATCAAAGCGGCATGCAACGCCACAGTCTCGGCGCTCGGCCCCACCCCGAGCTCGTCCGCAAGCAGCGTCGACAGCGTCTGATAGTGCCGGAGCGCCCGCCCCCGGTCACCCATCCGTACGTACGAAGCCATCAGCTCCCGGTGCGCCGGCTCCAGCAGCGGATCGTGCTCGATCGCCCGCAGGTACAGCTCGGCCGCCGCGGCGTGCGACCCCTCACCAGTGCGCAAACCGGCCAGGTCGAGCAGCGCCCGCTCGTACGACTGCTGCAGCGAGGAACGGCGGGTATCGACCCACGCACCGGACAGATCAGCGCAATAGTCGCCGCGATACAGCTCCACCGCCTCCGCCAAAGCCAGCGCCGTACGAGGTCCGCCGACCACCGAAGCGAAGCGCTCCACATCGAAGGAGTAGGCGAGCGACCGGTTGAACGCGTACCGCCCCTTCCGGAACAAGATCCAGTCCGTACGTCCCAACGCCCGTCGCAGCTGGTGCAGGCAGGTGTGGAAGCTGTTTCGCAGCACGAGCGTCGAGGCCTCGGGCCACAGCGCCGCCCCGATCGTGTCCTTGTGCGCGGACTCCTCGCCCAGCAAGAAGAACAGCAGCTCCCGCGGCTTGGCGTACCCCCAGTCCGCCGGCCCCAGCAACGCACCGTCCCGCCGCGCCGCGCTCGCGCCGAAGCCGAGCAGCACCAGCGGCGCCGGCTCCGCAACGGCAACAGGCGCGGGCCGTCGCAGAGAAGCCGGCAGCTCGGCGACCAACTCGTCCAACGAGCGCAGTTCTCCCAACTCCCACTCGCCCGCGAACACGCTCGGCCCGAGCGCCTGCCGTACCGACGCCGTGATGCGCTCGACGTCCGGGCGCTCGACCGCCGGAACGGGCCACCCCCACGACTCGTGCAGCTGCCCCGCACAGCCGAGCAAGCGCGCGGCGAGCTTCGCGTCCGACGACTCGACCGCGGCACCCGCGAGCGTCTCGAGCACCGTGGGCACCCGCCACCGGTTCCCGCCCTCCAGGCACAGCCGCAGCGCCTCCGACAGGTCGCGCCACGCCTCGTCGAAACGACCAGACCGCAGCGCGAGCACGCCACGCAGCTGCAGTCCCCAGGCGAGGACGTTCCGGTACGCCCCTGCCCGTGCCGTCCGCAACCCGTCCGCGAAGAACGAGCCAGCAAGCCCCACATCGCCTGAATACAAGGCGATTCCGCCCCGAAGCACGGCCGTCCACGCGAGTGCCTCCGCGTTGCCCGAACGTTCATGCAGCTCGTACGCCTGCAAGCCGAGCTCGGAAGCGCGCGACAGCTCGCCGGCCAGCAGCTCGCGCATGCACAGATAGTCGACCGCGCGGGCCGCTCGCGACTCGTCGCCGAGTTCTTCCCACAGGGCAACGGTTTCCTCGCCGAGGCGCCGCGCCTCCGCGTAGTCGCCGCGACGCATCGCGACGCCGCCCAGCCAGTTCAGCTCGATGCCCACGCCGGTCCGGTCGCCCTCGGCCTGGTACGCCGCCAGGCCGGCCTGCAGCCAGGTCTCCGAGGCGTCCTCGTCGCCCTGCAGATGGGCCATCGACGCGGCCCCCATCAACGCCCGCGCACGCAGTTCCGTCGGCGCCGAGCCCTCGATCGCGAGCGCCGACTCCAACCAGTCCCGCCCCTCGCTGAACCAGCCCTGCAGGTAGTACGCCCACCAGCAGCCGACAGCGATGTGCAGCGCACCCTCGGCCAACCCGTTCGCCTCGCACCAGGTGAGCGCCGCCCGGAGGTTGCCGCGCTCCTCGTCGAACAGCCGGAGCAGCTCCTCCTGCTGGCTGCCGTCCACGCCGTCGCCGATCCGCATCGCCACCGACAGGAACCAGTCGGCGTGCAGCCGGGCCGCGGCCTCGTCCTCGCCGAGCTCGCTGACGACGAACTGGCGCACGACCTGCAGCAGCCGGTACCGGGCCGTCGCCCCCTGCGTCACGAGCACGAGCGAACGGTTCACCAGCGACGAGAGCAGCCGCAGCACCTCACCCGAGGCGACGCCCGACTCGGCCGACACGGCCTCGACGGCGGCAAGATCGAACGTGCCCGGGAACGGAGCGAGCCGCCGCAGCAGCTGCCGTTCGGGCTCCGACAGCAGGCTCACGCTCCAGTCGAGCGCAGCCTGCATCGCCCGGTGCCGCGGCAGCGACTGCCGGTCGCCACCGACGAGAACGGCCAACGGGTTCGCCAGCTTCGTCGCGACCTCGGCCGGCGTCATCAACGCCGACCACGCGGCCGCGAGCTCGATCGCGAGCGGGATCCCGTCCAGCTGCTGGCAGATCCGCAGCACGTCTTCGGCGTTCGCGGCGTCAACGACGAAGTCGTGCCGCGCCTGCCGGGCGCGGTCGGCGTACAGCTGCACGGCGTCGGGCGACGGCAGCGACGGAACGGCGAACATCACCTCGCCCTCGGCGTTCAGCACGGCCTGGCTGGTCGCCACGATGCACAGCTCCGGACAGTTCGTGAGCAACGTGGCCGCGAGGTCGGCGATGGCGTCGACGAGGTGCTCGCAGTTGTCCAGCACCAGCAGCGTCGGTCCGCTCGACAGCCGGCGCTCGATGGCGGGGAGGAGGGGCGCCGTCGGCGTACTCCGCACGTGCAGGGTCTCGGCGATCGCCGGCAGCACGCCGGTCGGGTCGTTCAGGTGCGCCAGCGCGACCCACCAGACGCCGCCGGCGAACCGCGGCTGGACCCGCCGGCCGAGCGCCAGCCCGAGCCGGCTCTTGCCGCTGCCACCAGGCCCGATCAGCGTGACCAGGCGTGCGGCGGAGACGAGTCGCTCGAGCTCTCCCAGCTCGTTCTCCCGGCCGACGAAGCTGGACAGCCGGACCGGGAGGCTACCGTCCGCCACATCCGAAGGATAGTTGCCTGAGGTAGTCACGACCTCCAGACCTGAGATCCCGTCAGCCGGTCGGGGAGCGCGAGGCCGAGGTCGACGAGGTAGCGGGTGAGCGCGAGCCGGCTCTCCACGAGGTCGGCGAGCTTGTCCGACGCGGGCTCACGGAGCCGGCCGAGCGGCAGGGCCGTGAACGCGCTGCGGATCACGAGCTGCGCGTCGAAGCCGCACCGCAGCTCGTCCAGGTCCACCGGGAACCCGTCCATCGCGAGACCCTGCGCGTGCGCGACCGCGATCTCGTCGTGCAGCGCCGGCAGCTCGGCCGCGTCGAGCAGCCCGGCGTGGGCGTGCCCGACGAGCAGCTGGCCGAGGTCGTATCCCACGGCGACGAGCCCGGCCATCGTCCAGTCGATGACCACGAATCCTTGCGGATTGTCCTTCGGAACAAGGAGGTTCTGTGGGCTGGCGTCGCCGTGCATGAACGTCTGGGGCAGCGTGTCGAGGACGCCGAGCAGCTCCGGTACGCGTGCGGCCAGCCGTTCCAGGTCGGCCCGCAGCGAGCCCGTCCCCTCCAGCAGCGGGTGCTCCCACACGGAGTCGGCGAACAGGTCCTCGAACGCCCCTGCCTCCAGGCGCGTCGTCACGTACAGGCGGGTCATCTCACCGGGGACGCGCGACGCGGTCTCCGGGTACAGGTCGTGCCGGGTCAGCCGGGCCGACAGCTGGCCGAGCAGCCGGGCGGCGCGCTGGTACCGCGGGATGTCCCAGTCCACCTGGGCGGTCTCGACGTTCTCCGACCAGACGACGGTCCGCAGATCGTCGTGCTCGTACGTTGCGTAGACCTTCGGCAGCCGGAGGCCGGGCGGCAGCGCGTGGTGCAGGTCCGACTCGTACACGTCGGCCTCGAAGCGCCAGCGCCCGTCGAACCGGCCGAAGTCCGGCACCAGCTTGGACACTCGTTCGTACGGCGGCCACAGCCGGAACGACTGCAGCTCCTTGACGAAGAACGACCAGCGGAGCACGGCCTCGCCGTCCCTCGCGGTGCCCCGGACGCGCGTCAACCGGGCCGTGACCGGCGTGCCGATCTCGTAGTCGACCTCCTCGATCCACCAGTTCACGACGGTCGCGTTCGGCCGGCCGAGCTGGCCGCGCACCATCGCGGCCAGCTCGGCTCCGTCCGGTGCTGCCCAGGCCGGCAGTCCCGCGATGCCCGGGACCACGGTCGGGTTCGTCATCGCGTGCCTGCCGAGAACGGCTCGCGTTGGTCCACGCACACGGTCCCTGCCGGCGGCAGCGTCTTGCCGTCGGTGAGGTACGTCAGCACGTGCACGAACAGGCAGAAGTCGCCGGTCAGAACGGCGTTGTGGCCGTCGGCCTCGAACGTCAGCAGCCGCGCGTTGCCGAGGTCCGCGGTGAGCCGCTCGCTCCAGACGTACGGCGTGGCGGAGTCGTACGTCGCTCCGACGACGAGGATCGGTGCCGCCGACTTCGGGTTGCGGATCTTGCCATGGAACGCGTTCCGGTCCTTCGCCGGCCACAGCGCGGCGTCCAGCTCGTTGTGTCCGACGGTGAAGAAGAAGTGGTCGAACAGGCCCTCGCCGAGCTGGCGCCGGTCGAAGTAGTCGGAGACCGGCCCGCGCGGCCACCGTTCGTCGACTGCCGTGACGGCCGTGTACGCGTCGTTGACGAAGCTGAAGCCGAGCAGGCCGACGGTCTCCTCGTACCAGTCCAGCATCGGGTCGGCCTCGCCTGCCTCCAACCGGGTCAGGGCGGCCGCGAAGCCGTCCCAGGTGGACAGTCCGTACGTCATCGACATGGCGCTCTGCCGGACGAAGTCGCCGTTCACGACCGGGTCGGCGGGGTCGGATCCGCGCAGCGGTGCGTGGTCGAGCTTCGCGAGAAGGTTGTCGAACGCGACCTTCGGATCGTCGCCGCCGAAGCCACATGCAGGCCCTGCGGCCAAGCAGCCTTGGAAGAACCGGTCGAGGACGGTCTCGTACCCGGCGGACTGCTCGAGCCACAGGTCGAGCGGACGGTCGTAGTAGGTCTGCACGTCCATCGGGTTGCTGATCACCATCGCCCGCGAGCGACCGGGGAACATGGTGGCGTACGTCGCGGCGATCGCGCTGCCGTACGAGATGCCGAGCGCCGTGAGCTTGTCGTCCCCCACGGCCTTGCGCATCAGATCGACGTCGCGGGCAGCGTTCGCCGTGCTCATGTGTGGCATCAGCAGCGCGTTCTTCTGCTGGCACGCCTTGACGTACGCGCGGGTCTTCGCCTCGTACGCCCGCCGGTCGATCGTCGCCGCACGTTCGAACGAGGGCGGGACCTGGAAGCCCTGCCCGCAGTCGAACAGCGGCCGGCTCGCACCGGTGCCGCGCGGGTCGTAGGTGACCACGTCGAACTGGCCGAGCGCGGCGAGGGCGCCGGGCGGCGCGGTGGGGAGGAAGTCGTTGCCAGGAAGGCCAGGCCCACCCGGGAGGATGAACAACGAGCCGATCCGGTTGTCCCGGTCGGTCGCGGGCGCACGCATCATCGCGATCGAGATCCTCTTGCCGTGCGGCTTGCGATAGTCGAGCGGCACGGGGATCGTGGCGCATTCGAACTGCTCCGCGCACGGCTTCCAGTCGAGCGTCGGAACGGTAGACGTCGCCGCCACCGCCCCGCTCGGCAGCAACCCGGCGAGCACCAGTCCCACTGCGGCAGCGACCGCAAGGGCGCCTTGACGCAGGCTTGGCATGGTAATTCCCTTCAGTCGAGGTCGACGATTTCCCAGTGGGCCGGTCGTTTGTGCGTTGCCCACGGCACGCCCGGCTTCATCCAGAGCACTTCGCCTTCCCAGCCGTCCGGGTCGGTGAAGCAGAACAGCCGCGCGGGACCGACGTCGGTGACGACACCGTCGGTCGCGCCGATCGCGCGCAGCCTGCTGCGGAGCTCGCGGAACGCCTCTTCACTGGCGGCGTTGTAGCCGAGGTGGTCGTGGCGACCGCGGTCGAACCGGGGCCTTGTCGCGGGCATGTCCACCGACGCGAGCTCGTAGGCGGAGAGGATCGCGTTCGGTCCCACGTTGATCAACGCGAGCCGTACGTTCTCCTCCTGCAGGTCCCATTCGACCCGCGCCTCGAAGACGCGTCGGTAGAACCGCACCAGCCGGTCGAGATCCGGCGTCAGTACGGCAACGTGGTTGATCCCCGCGAGTAGCTTCAAGGCCCCGATCCTTCGTGTTTCGGTGCGTCAGTGCTCAGTGCACGAGGTCGTCGGCGAACGCGAGCACGTCCTGCAGCGCGGCGGGCATGAGACCGAGGTGGTCGACGCCCGGGTAGGACTTGAACGTGACGTCGTTGCCCTTGGCCCGCAGGCGATCCGCGGTCAGCTCGGCGGCCTCGGGCGAGACGACCGTGTCGAGGGTGCCCTGAGCGATGAACAACGGCTCGTGGTGCTTGACGATCGGGATCTCGGCGTTCGGGATGAACAGTTCGGCCACCTTCTGGTACTCGCCCAGCGAGACGTCGAAGTAGTCACCGTTCGTCTTGCCCGCGGACGCGACGGCGAGCGCGGTGTAGCAGTCGGTCTGCTCGGCCCGGGTCATGAGCTCCTTGCCCGCGGGGGTGACGTAGTCGTCCGCCTCGAACTTGCCGGGGTGCGCTGCCTCGACCACGGGGAACACCAGGAAGAAGTTCGGGATCACCGGCGCGGCCGGCCCGAACGCGGTGTACGAGGCGATCGTGTCGCGGAACTGCGTCGGCGGGGCGGTCGCGATCGTGCCACGGAAGTCCAGCTCCGGCGCGTACTTGTGCTCCATCGCACCGGCGAACAGCACGCCCTGGGCGCCCTGCGACTGCCCGACGGCGAGCCAGGTGCGGCTCAGCGAGGAGTCCACCTTGCGGGCCGCGCGGACCATGTCGATGATGCCGTACCCCTCGGACTTCCCGTACAGGTAGAGATGCGTGCCGGGAGTGCCGAAGCCCTCGTAGTCGCTGCTGACGACGGCGTAGCCGGCGCCGAGCAATGCACCGAGGTAGTTGGTGTCGCGGGCCGAGCGGCCGGCGATCGAGTTCGCGCAGTTGTCGGCGATGCCGACCGTTCCGTGTCCCCAGCTGACGACGGGCCAACCCTTCTTGGGAGCCTTGCCCGTCGGGATGAAGACGGCGCCGGACACGACGGTCTGCTTGCCGTTCTGGCCGGTCGACACGTAGTGGACGCGGTACGCCTTGGCGGTGTTGGGCAGCCAGAGCGCCGCCGGGAGCTGCTCGATCTTGACCGGCTTGCCGAGCGGGGCGCTCGACGCGGTGGCCGGCTGCGCGCTGAATCCACCTGCCAGCAAGGCGATGGCGGCGAGAGCGATCAGGACAAGTAGTCGGATGCGTGGAATGGTCGGGGTCATGAGTGTTCTCTCCGGAACCGTTCGAGATAGGCCGCGACGTCCTGGCGGACGCCGGGAAGGTGGGGGTAGAACGCGTCGCCGGGGCAGGCCGTCGCGCTCCACTCGCGGTGCGCGGCGATGGCCGGTACGGTCTTCTGCGCTCCGCTGATGGGGTTGACGTACGCGACGGTGGCGAGCGGGTCGAGCCCAGTGAGGTGGGCAAGGCCGGCGAGCGTACGGACGAGCGACCTGCGTGCGGCCGCGGTGGGTTGGATGGTGGTGAAGTCGCCGAGCAGGCAGACGCCCACGTTGCCGGCGTTGAAGCCGCCGACGTGCGCGCCGTTCGACATCCGTGGGCCGTTGCCCTGCCGGCCTTGAAAGACCGGCGTGGTGTCGGCGCCGGACCAGCGGCCCTCGTAGATCGTGCCGTGCCGGTCGATCAGCAGTTGGTAGCCGATGTCGCCCCAGGTCTGTGTCACGGCCTGGTCGCGGTAGATCGCGCGTACGGTGGCCGCCGGGTTCGCGTCGTTGTTCGACGTCACCGCATGGTGAACCGTCAACGTTTGAACAGGAAAGTACGCCTGCGGCATGATCTCGTTGCCGTTCGTGTCGAACCGGAACGACTCGTCGGCACCCCAGCCGGCGCGGCGTACGACCTCGACGCCGAACGCTCGGACGGTCGAAGGCGCGGCGTTGGCGATGCCCGGGGCAGCGAGGGCCGCGCTCACGGTCAGAGCCCCCGTGAGCACGGCACGACGTCGGAGGCGCATCAGAACGACACCCGATCCAGGCTGTCGGCGCGGAGGACGGACTCCTGCTGGAACGCCTTCTTGTAGTCCTTGCGGATGGCCTCGATCTCCTTGTTCGCACCGCGATCGTCCAGCGGGTAGAGCAGAACGACGACGAACGACTTCTCCTCGATCGGGCCGGTGGACCCGTTGAACTGGCCCTCGCCGGTGAGCTGGGTGAGGCCGTCGGGGAAGCGCGGGGTGACGTACTTGTCGACGAACGTGTCGAACTGCGCGTCGGTGACCGGCGGCTTGTTGTCGGGACGGGCCGAGCCGAAGTAGAGCTCGGTCCGGCGGAAGATGTCGCCGGGCCGCGGCTGGTGCTGGGTGCCGCTGACTGAGCTGGCGGCCGCGGGTGCGGCGTCCGGCTGAGCATCCGGCGCGGCGGCGGCGCTGAGTCCGACGATCGACGCGACCCCGGCCACCGCGAGTCCGAGCGGCAACAAGGACTGCTTGACAGTGCTGTTCTTCATGTGGGGTTCCTTGTCCAAAGCTTGCTTGTTCATCAGGCGCCCTTCGAGTCAGCGGCGAGTACCTCTGAGACCACGCGTTCGGCGGACTCGAGGGCACCGTTCATCCAGGCGATCCAGAGCGAGGTGTGCTCGCCGGCGAAGTGGACACGGCCCTCGACCTTGCGCATCGCTGGCCACATCCAGGTCAGGTCGCCGGGTTGCACCCAGCCGGTCACGCCGCCGGCCCACTTGTCCTCCTGCCAGGTGTGGGTGGCGACGCCGACGATCTGGTCGTCCATCCCCGGCAGCGCCTTGCGGAACTGCTTGCGCATCGCGTCGATCCGGCGATGTCCGTACGCGGCGAAGTCGACCGCGTCCTGGCCGAGCATGTAGCTCTGCACCATGCCGTAGTGCGGATCGGTCTGCTGCGACGTCGTGTCCCAGATCCGTCCGGCGAACGTGTCCGTACCGACGAGCTGCAAGCCACCCAACGCGCCGAGCGGGTCGGAACGCCAGAACGGCTTGCGGGTCTGGAAGTAGGCGCGAGCCGCCGGGTAGTACCGCAGCTTCTTGATCGCGGCCATCTTGTTCGCGGAGAACGGTGTCGCGATGTTGACCCGGCGCAGCGGCGCGAACGGCATCGCGACGATCATCCGGTCGGCGCGCAGCTCGTGCCGGCGGCCATGCCTGTCCTCGTACGACACGGTCACGCCATGGGCGTCCTGCGCGATCCGCTTGACCACCGAGCGGTACTTGACCCGCTGCCCGAGCGCCTTCGCGAACGCGTACGGCAGCTTGTCGTTCCCGCCGTCGATGCTCCGCAGCTGTTCGCCGTTCGCGATCGACTCCACCGCGAACCCGGCGAGCGCGTTGACCTGAAGGATGTTGCCGTGGTCCGCTCGGAACCAGTCGAGCCAGGTGTCCGAAGCCCCCTGCGACTTCGCGTAGCCGCCGAACGTGGTGTCGTCGAGCTCCTTGGTAGCGGGGAACTTCTTCGGCCACGCGGAGTCGAAGATGTCGCCGAGCTTGCCGAACCCGCTGCCGAGGTAGTCGCCCACCTTCCCGTTCGGGTCGGGCTGCTCGTTCTCCCCCAACGTGATAGGCCATCGCTTACCAGCCGGGGGTGCAAGGAATCGCTTGCCCTGCAGGTAGAAGGCCCGCGTCCCGGTGTCGTACTCGCGCAGCGGCAGGCCGAACTCCTTGACGTACTTGTGCGTGTACTCGTGCACCTCGAAGATGCGGACCGCGCCCATCTCAGCGTGTCCGCCGCGACGCAGCCCGTCGCGCCTGGTGTAGACGCGACCGCCGGGGCGGTCCTGCGCCTCGAGCACCTTGACGTCGTACCCGCGCTTCATCAGGTTGTACGCCGACGCCAGACCCGCAAGTCCGGCACCAAGGATCACGACCCGCTTCTTGTGCGTCCCCGCCGATGCCGGCGCGTTCGCCAAGCTGGCAAGGGGAAAGGCGGCTCCCACGACGGCGAGCTTCTGGAGGAACGCCCGCCTGTCGACGGAGTCGTTCATCGAACGACCTCCATCTGCGCCATCATTCCGGCGTCGGCGTGGCCGAGCAGGTGGCAGTGGTAGAGGTACCGCCCGGTGAAGTCCCCGAACCTCATGATCAGCCGGATGCTCGAGCCTGCCTCGATCGTGACGCTGTCCTTCCAGCCGGCCTCGTGCGCCGCCGGCGGCTTGCCGTCGCGGTCGAGGATGTGGAACTGCACCAGGTGGGTGTGGAACACGTGCGGGATCGGCAGCTCCGGAGCCTCGGTGTTGCGGACGGTCCAGATCTCGGTGGCGCCGAGTTTCGGCTTGATGTCGATCCGGGCCGGGTCGAACGCCTTCCCGTTGATCAGCATCTGGCCGACCTCGAGGTTGGAGCGCAAGTCGAACGTACGGTGCTTGCTGGCTCGCTTGGGGTCGAGCCGGTGCAGGTGGACGAGCTTCTTCGGGATCGGGTGGACGTACCCCTGGGCCTTCTTCGTCACGTCGAAGCGCATGACCTCGGCGCGGTTGCCGAAGAAGTTGACCGCGTTCCTCAGCACGATCTTCGCGCCGAGAGCGACCTTCGAGAAGTCGACGATCACGTCGTACCGTTCCGACGGCGCGATCGGCAGATGCTGAACGGGGACAGGCTTCTCGAGCAGGCCGCCGTCGTTGCCGATCACGTAGAGCGGCGCGCCGTTGTCCAGGCTCAGGTCGACGAGTCCGTCCATCGACGAGCCGTTCAGGAGCCGGAAGCGGTACGGCCGCCGCTCGACCTCGAAGCGCGGGTGCGCGACGCCGTTCACCAACGTGACGTCGCCGGCGAACTCACCCGGAACAG
This sequence comes from Tenggerimyces flavus, assembly GCF_016907715.1. Classification (NCBI taxonomy): domain Bacteria; kingdom Bacillati; phylum Actinomycetota; class Actinomycetes; order Propionibacteriales; family Nocardioidaceae; genus Tenggerimyces; species Tenggerimyces flavus. The sequence goes on from NZ_JAFBCM010000001.1 coordinate 603,664, forward strand.
GCAGCCGGAACGAGTTGTCGTCGTTGAAGAAGCGGTCCTGGATGATGAGGGGCACGTCGTACTTGCCACGCGGGAGGTCCAGCCGGTCCTCGCGCCAGTCGTGCAGCAGGTAGTAGCCGGACAGGCCCATGTAGCTGTTGAACGACTCCAGGCCGTGCTTGTGGTCGTGGTACCAGTACGTCGAGGCCTGCTGCGCGTTCGGGTAGAAGTACGTCCGGGTGTCGCCGGGCTGGATCTCGTCGCCCGGCAGGCCGTCGGAGCTGGACGGGACGTTCCCGCCGTGCAGGTGGACCGCGAGCTCCTTGTCCAGCTTGTTCTTCTGGATCACCTTGATCGGGCGGTTCTTCTCGACCTTGAACGTCGGGCCGGGGAACTGCCCGTTGTAGCCCCAGATCGGCGTCTTGGCGCCCGGCAGGATCTGCGCCAGGCCCTCCCGCATCGAGACCCCGTAGTAGTCGACGCCCCACTTGCGGTACTTGCGGACGAGCACCGGCGGAATCCGCAGCTTCTGCGCGAACAGCTCCACCGCGGGCGAGGCCTGTGCGGGCTTCGCGCCGAGTGCGCTGACGATGCGTTCGGCCGGCAGGATCGCCGCGGCACCGGCGAGACCGCCGAGCTTGACGAGGTTACGTCTGCTGATCATGAGTGTGACTCCATGCCTTTCCACGGCACGCCGAAGAACAGCGACGCGCCGAGAGTGATCGCGAAGGTGTAGCGGAGGGTCGCGAGTGCGACGCCCGCGAGATGAGCGCCGAGCTCGGTGGGGAGGACCCCGCCGTCGAGCCCGTTCTGTACGAGAGCGAAGGGAATGCTCGCGATGGCGGCGAGGGTGGCGGCCGCGACGGCGAAGCCGAGCCGCGCCTGCATGCTGTCGGCGTCGACGCCGTTACGGGAGGTGAGCTTGCGGACGAGCATCACGGCGAGCAGCAGGACCGCGAGCGTGAGGGGGACGGACAGGGTGGCGTCGCGGAGGAAGCTGCCTCCCGCGCTTTCCCCGTGGTGGGAGACGAGACCAGCGTGGCTGGCGAGGGCGGCCTTGGCCGCAGGGGTGAGATTCTCCAGCCTCGGTTCGGGAAGCCGGCCTAGGTGGCCCAGGTGCGAGCTTCCGTTGAGGTAGAAGTTGTGCACCGCCCAGCCGACCGCGTACGCGACGACGGCACCGAGCGCGCTGACGCGCAGGAACAACGCGTTCGGGCGCGGCGGTGCGGTGAGCACGACAGTGGACATGACTCGATGGAAGCGTCGCGGGCGTGCGCAAACATCGGTGCCGGTTACCCATCTCCCGGCAGGGGGTGCCTACATCAGGGAACGACGAGCACCTTGAGGTGGGCAGCCGGCTCGGCAAGCAGTGCCTCGAAGCCGTGCGAGACGACCTGATCGAGACCGATTCGGTCGGTGATCAGGGGTTCCGCGACGACCTGTCCGGACTCCAGCAGGCGCAGGGCTTCGGGGAAGTCCACGTCATACGTGTGCGACAGCGAGGCGATAACTTCCTTCTCCGTAAGAAGAAACCGGAGCAGCGGGAGCTCGAGCGAGCCGCCGGTGACGCCGAGCAGGACGGTGCGGCCGCCCTTGCGTACGAGCTCGACCGCTGCCTTCGCCGCCGCGGGGCTGCCGCCGGCCTCGAACGCGACGTCCGCGCCCACGCCGCTGGTGAGCTCGTCCAACGTGGCCTGGGCATCGTCGGGTGCGACTGCCTGGTCCGCGCCGAGCCTGAGCGCCAGCTCGCGACGGGACGCGACGGGCTCGACCACCACGACGCGGGCGGCGCCGCGGAGACGCACGATCTGCAACAGCAGAAGGCCAATCGTGCCGCCGCCGACGACCACGACGGTCTCCCCCGCCGCCAGCCTGCCGCGGCGTACGGCTCGGACGGCGACGGAGGTGGGCTCGGCGAGGGCCGCGTGGTGGGGCTCGAGCGAGTCGGCGTACGGCAGGCACATGTACTCCGGCGCGAGCATCTCCTCGGCCAGCCCGCCGTCGGCGCCCTGGCCGAGCGACTTGAGCCGGACGCACAACGCGTAGTCGCCACGCAGGCAGTAGAAGCACTCGCGGCAGAACAGGTGCCCTTCGACCGCGACGCGCTGGCCGATCGCGAGCGAGACGCCCTCGCCGGTCTCGACGACGGTGCCGGCGCCCTCGTGGCCGAGCGTCAAGATCCCCTTGCCGGCGTACTCCCGGTCATCGGGGCCGTTGACGTACCCCTCCAGGTCGGTGCCGCAGATCCCGCACGCGTCGACCTTGAGCCGGACCCATCCGGGCTTGGGGCTACCGAGGTCTTCGACCTGGTCCATCCGGACGTCACGTCGTCCATAGAAGCGAACGGCTCGCATTCGTCATCCCCTCCGCACAACCGCACCACCGGCGTACGCGGCCTCGGCGCCGACCTCGCGCGCGATCCGCAGCAGCCTGTTCCACTTCGCCGTCCGCTCCGACCGCGTTGTCGAGCCGACCTTGATCTGCCCCGTTGCCCAACCCACCGCGAGATCGGAGAGCCAGGAGTCTTCGGTCTCGCCGGATCGCGCTGAGAGCACGGTCGCATAGCCGGCTTTGTGTGCTTGCCGTACGACCTGGCGCGCTCCGGTCAGGGTTCCGTTCTGGTTGGGTTTGACCAGGATCGCGTTGGCAATGTCTTCGTCAACTCCGCGCCGCAGGCGTTCGGCGGAGGTCACGAAGAGGTCGTCGCCGAGCAGCTGGATCCCGCCGAGCTCCTTGGTCGCGAGCGCCCAGGCGTCCCAGTCGTCGTCGGCGCACGGGTCCTCGATCGAGACGATAGGAAGATCCCTTGCCCATTGAGCCAGCTCGGCGACCCAGTCGGCGGCTTCGAGCTCCCTGTTCTCGGCGGCGAGGACGTACCTGCCGTCGCGGTAGAACTGGGTCGCGGCGACGTCGATCGCGAGCGCGACCTCGTCCCCAGGTCGCAAGCCGGCGTGCTCGATGCCCCGCACGACGAGCTCGAGCGCGGAGCGGTTGTTCGGCAGCGTGACGCCGAGCCCGCCCTCGTCCGCCACCAGGTTCGCGCGGTGGCCGTCGGTCTCGGCGACCTCGACGGTCGCGGCACGGACCCGTACGACGGTCTCGAGCGCGTCGGCGATCGACTCGGCCGCGACCGGGACGACGAGCACGTCCTGGATGTCGACGGCGCCGCCGGCGTGCGCGCCGCCGGACACGATGTTGATCATGGGAAGCGGGATCGTGAGCTGGTCGCCGGCCAGGTAGCGGTAGAGCGGGACGCGGTGCTGGTCGGCCGCGGCCTTGGCGGTCGCGAGCGAGACCGCGAGGACGGCGTTGGCGCCGAGGCGTTCGAGGTTCTTCGTTCCGTCGGCTGCCAGGAGCGCCTCGTCGACGGCTTGCTGGTCGCTGGCGTCGCGGCCCTTGACGGTGTCGGCGAGCGTGGTGCGGACGTTCTCGACGGCAGTGCGGACGCCTCTCCCGGCGTACCGTTCGCCGCCGTCGCGGAGCTCGTGCGCCTCGTGGCTCCCGACGGATGCGCCAGAGGGAACGGCGGCCTCCCCGTACCCGCCGCCGGCGACCCGAACGGCCGCGGCAACGGTCGGACGACCGCGCGAGTCGAGCACCTCCCAGGCGTCGACGTCGACGATCTCCATCGGCTCTGCCATGCGTCCTCCGAGGTTGGTAAATAGAGCTTACTGACCAGAGCGTGCGATACCTTCGGCGCCGGGGATCAGCTGCTTGCCGAGAACGGAACCTTCTGTGTCCGAGCAACAAACGACGGAAGTCGCCAAGCCGAAGTCGCTGTGGCGCAACCGGCCGTTCGTCATGTTCTGGGTCGCCCAGGCCATGTCGAACATGGGCACCCAGGTCAGCGAGCTTGCGATCCCGCTCACCGCGGTGATCGTGCTGTCCGCGACCCCCGCCGAGATGGGCATCCTCACCGCGATGGAGCCGCTGCCGAGCCTGGTGCTGGGCTTGTTCCTCGGCGTCCTGGTCGACCGAGTGCGGCGCGCACGGCTGATGTTCTGGTGCAACATCGGACAGGCCGTACTGATCGGGACGATTCCCCTCGCCGCGATGTTCGGCGTGCTCACGTTGGCGCAGATGTGCATCGTGATGTTCACCGCCGGTGGGCTCGCGCTCGCGTACGCGTTGGCGCACACGGCGTACATCCCCGTGCTCGTCACCGACAACCGTCAACTCACCACGGCGAACGGGGTCGTGGCGCTGAGCGACTCGGTCGCGGCGGTGGCGGGGCCTGGCGTGGCCGGCGTGCTGGTGCAGGTGCTCACCGCGCCGATCGCGGTGGCTGTCGACGCGGCTTCGTTCCTCGTCGCCGCGGTGCTGCAGCTGTTCGGCCGGCGGACCGATCCGAAGCCGGCGGTGGAGCACAACGAGCGGATCGGCGCGTCTTTGCGCGAGGGGTTCCGCGCCTTCGCCCGGCACAAGGGCGTCGTCGCTCTGACGGTCGCCAAGGGCGTTCCGGACTTCTTCCACTGGGGCGTGCTCGCGCTGTACGTGTTGTACGCCGTCCGCGAGCTGCACCTGTCGCCCGCGACGATCGGGCTGATCGCGATGGTCGCGTCGCTCGGTCCGGTGGTGGCAGGGCTCGTCGTCGCGCCGGTCAGCCGGCGCTTCGGAACCGCGTGGACGTCGGTCATCGGCGCCGTCCTGCTCGGCGGCAACCTGCTGATCCCGTTCGCCACCGGGCCGACGTGGATGGTGATCGCGATCATCGCGTTCGGGCAGTTCATCCTCGGGCTCGGCGTCGTGTACCTGATCATCGTGCGGCAGACGATGCTGCAGCAGTCGGTGGCGCATCACCTGCTCGGCCGGGTGGGTGCGGTGATGCGGCTGATCGAGTGGGGGCCTGGGCCGGTGGGCGGTCTGGTCGGCGGGCTGCTGGGTCAGGTGTACGGGCTGCGTACTGGGCTCATCGTGCTCGGAATCGGTTGCCTGCTTGGCGTTCCGTGGGTCGTGATCGCGGCGGTACGAGGGCACCTCGACGTCACCGACACGGGCGACGTGGCGTCTGCTGACGTCAAGGACGAAAAACACCAGACGTAACAGCCGGACGGCGCTAGTCTTCGACCCGGCGAAGGGCACCAAGGGGGGCAGCCGGCGCCGAGGTGAGCTTCAGGGGGAGCTATGAACCATCGAATCGTTCGACAGCGCTTGCTGATCGATGATCAACACGACGTCGAGGACGTCGCCGAAGACCTCGCGGACGGGGCGATCGTCGCCACGGCGTTCGCGAACTTCTACGTGATCGTGTCCCGACCGGACGTCGAGACCGTGCAGCGGATCAACTTGCTGACGGGGCGTCCGATCCGGCAGGTGGGCAGCGTTACCACCTCGTTCGATCTCATTCCGACCATGTTCGACTGGTCCCAGCTGCCGAGCGGCGTGTCCGGGCACGCGGTGCGCGCGTTGATGGACGAGCTGTTTGCCCTTGGCCCGTTCGGATTCCGCGGTCCCGCCGCCGAGCACGTGCCTGCGCACCTGACGCTGTCGTCCGCGGGGGTGCGGACCGTGCAGGTGATCGCGCCGGGGTACGCATGCCCGTCGAACGTGCTGTTCGCGCATGCTGTCGACGTGCTGGGCTCGGACGTTCTGTACGTGGGGGCAGCGAGCCGCCTCTCCTCCAACCTCGTGCCCTGGCGGGCGTCGGAGGTTGTGGAGGAGTTACATCACGTGGGCGAGTTCGAGCTGATCGAGCACCGCGACGAGGCCCTGTCCCTGGCCGCGTACCCGCACCACACGCCGGGTTCGGTGACGCTGTTGTCGTTCCACGCGCAGGACGGGTTCGTCGGGGGACGACCGGTGCTGACGATCGACCGGCACGGGTCACTGCCGATCGAGCACGTGCAGGAGCTCGCGGGGCCGTTGGGCTTCGAGATCCGCCCCACCGACCTCGCCGGCGAACGCCTCCGCACCCGCGCCGTCCCCATCCCCGCCTAGCTCGACCGGGCCCAGCCTCGATCTTTCGTCCAGCGGTGGGTTCGACCGGTCCAGCCCGGCCCCCGGGGGCCAATGATCATGTTTACATGATCATTGGCCGCTTTACGTGGGGTGGACGCCAGGTAGAGGGGGCACTGGCCGGGTAAGGCGACCCACGACGCTTCACCCACGGAGTGCCTACCAACACCTGAAATCCCGAGGCTGGATCCGGATGCCGCACGTAACCATCCGGTAACGCGGCGCCATCGGCGCGCCAGCAGCGGATGCCAAGGTGGGTTGCCAGAACGAACCGATCCGACACCGACTTCTCCGGGGGTTCGCCATGGCAGCACAGTGGATGTTGGCTTTCGACGCGTCGTGTTCGACGTGCCGCGGGATCTCACAGGCGGTGGAACGGGCCAGCGCGGGCAAGCTCGAGATCGTCCCACTCGGTCGTTCGGACGTAGCGACCTGGCGGCGCCAAGCGCTCGGAGCGCAGGCACCATGGGCACCGACTCTGCTCCGGGTCGACGACGACGACGTCCGGGCGTGGACCGGTCCTCGCATGGCGTTTCCGCTCGTCCGGCGACTGGGCGCGGCCGCGTCCCTCCGCGTCCTGGGCGCGCTGGGCGATCTGCGCACCGCGCCCGGCGGCAAGACTGGGTTGACGCGAGGCAGCTTCCTCCGGCTCGGCGGAGGTGCGGTCATGGCGGCGGGTGCCCTGCTGGCCGGCAGCTCTCCCGCGCTCGCGGTCGAGCGGGAGAAGTCCGAGGCGCGTGCGTGGGTGGCCGCGAACGCCGGAAAGCTGCCACAGCGCTACGACGAGGTGGTGGCTCACGCTCCGGCGTACCGGCGCGCGATCTACGAAGCCTCCTCGCCGGCCGTTCGCAGCCACCTGTGGGTGGAACAGCTCACGCGGTACCGCGATAGCGCGAAGCTGTCCGCCGCGCAGCGGTCCGTCCTGGACAAGGCGGTGGCGCTCGCGGCCAAGGAGTCGACGTTCACCGACGACGTGGCCACGCGTACGGCCACCCAACCGGCGGTGGACGCGCTGACCGAGGCCGCGCACCAGGCGTTCGAACGGGACGAGATCTACAAGGTGCTCGCGTCGCTCGGGCCGAGCCTGCAGCCGGGATCCGTCTCGCCGCAGGACTGTGACATCTGCGAGTGCTCGACCGAGTCCGACTGGTGCTCGAAGCCGGCGCGCTACTGCCGCCAGATCGCCTGCCACATGGAATGCGACCAGTCCCACGGCTGCTACTGCTTCACCGGCTGCGGCTCGTTGTGGCGCTACGAGTGCAACGGCTACTGCGAGGTCGTCAGCTGACAGCCTGAACGGCGAAGGAGCGCGCTCGGGGGTCCGAGCGGCGCTCCTTCGACTTCAACTCAGCTCGTCAAGGCCGGGTCAGGCGACCTTCTGCTCCGCGGGCGATTCGGTCCGCTGCGTGGGGACGCGGGGGCCGGCTCGGACCGGAGAGCGTGAACCGAGATCGGCACGCTGAGCGGGACGACGACGCCGGCGGGCGGCCGCGAGGATGCGGTGCCGGTCGGCCTCGGCGATGAGCTCCTGGTGACGGGTCTTGGCTACGTCGATCAAGTAGTCGGGGTGACCGTACATGGTGGTTCTCCTTCGAGTTCTTCGAGTCTGTGTGGTGATGACTCAATTCTGGTTCGAAGGAGAGCCCCAGCCATCGGGAGCGAGATGCGTATCTTCGCCCCGACAGACCTACCTAGTCCGAATGGCCTAGGCCTAGGTACCTACGTCGCCACCTCAACCGCGGAAGACAACCCTGTAGTACGACTCCGTGTTCTGCCTCGCCAGCAGCACCGCACCCCGTACGGCGGCGTCCTGACCGAGGGCGGAACGCCTTACCAGCAAGCCCGAAGCTGCCTGTGGCAGAACGTGTTCGCGCAGCGACGCTTCGAGCGGATCGAGCAGTGGCGGCCCGATCTCCGCGAGCCCGCCCGCCACCACCACGGCCGCCGGATTGACCACGTTCACCAACCACGACGCGGCGATCCCCAACACCCGCCCGGCATCCGCCAGGATCTGCAACGCCACAAGGTCACCGGCATGCGCCGCCGCCGACACTGCCTCCGACGTCACCTTCCCGCGCGCACCCGGCCGGATCGACGTCGCCAGTCCCACCTCCACTGCTCGGGCCCCAGCCCGCGCCAAAGCTGGCCCGGAGGCCAGGGTCTCCACGCAGCCGCGCTTCCCGCACCGGCACGGCTCCGACGCACCCGGCACCACGCAGTGCCCGATCTCCCCCGCCAGCCCGCGAAAACCGTGGAACACCCGGCGGTCCGCCAGGATCCCCGCCCCGACCCCGTGCGACGCGTAGAGCAGAACGACGTCGCCGACACCGACCGCCGCCCCCTCCACACTCTCCGCGACGGCCGCGGCCTGGGACGTGTTGTGCACGAAGATCTGCCCACCCAGCTGGCGCGACACCAGCTCGCGCACCGGCACGTCCCGCCAGCCCAGGTTCGGCGCCAGCAGGCAGGTCGACTGATCCGCGTCGACGAGTCCCGGAACGACCACGCCCGTTCCCACCACCAGGTCGGCGTCGACGCCGGCCTCCGCGATGGTCGCGGCGGTACGCGAGGCGATCTTCGCCAAAGCCGTCGCCGGCGAGGACCGCGGCGTTGCGAACGTCGTCCGAGCCACCTCCACGCCTCGCCCGTTCGCCACGACGATCGCCGTACGGCGGACCCCGACGCCCACTCCGACGACGTACTCCGAGCTGGAGTCGAACTCCAACAGGATCGGCCGCCGCCCACCCAACGCCGCGGTCGCACCCGGCCCGAGCTCGCGAAGAACGCCCTCATGGAGCAGCGCGTCGACGATCGCCGACACCGTCGGCTTCGTCAGCCCGACCTGCTCGGCCACTCGCGCCCGCGAGATCTGGCCGGCGGCCTTGATCGCCTCGAGCACCAGGGAACGGTTCACCTCCCGGAGCACGCCGGGACTCGCCCCCTGGGTCTTGGACTCGCGCCTCAACCGGACACCACCACGTCGCGTACGAACGGTTCGGCCATCGTGACACCGGTCGAGCCGTCTGGCAGCGAAAGCACGTGATCCACCACCACGTGGTACGTCCCCGCGGCCAGCGGCGACGAAGGTCGCCAGGTCACGGTGGCGCCGGAACGCGAAGCGGTCCCCGCCACCGCTGCGCCGTCCCGCGTCACCGTCACGACGGCGCTCACGTCGTCCGGGTCGGTCCCTGCCCCAGCGACCGGCCAGTTGAACGCCACCGCCACCGAGTCCGCCGAGGCGGTGAGCGACCGGACCAGCGGATCGCCCCAGTTGCCGACCGCGCGCCCGTTGTCCGGTCCCGTCGAGCCGGTGTTGTCGATCACCTGGGTGAGCTCCGGCGCCGACGGGTCTTCCGGCGTGATCGTGCCCGTACGGTTGACGAAACCGACGATCGAACCCCACCGTTCGACCGTGTTCCAGTTACCGCGCGTGTACTTGTACTGGATCGACGCGCCCACCGGAAAGTCGCGCGTGAGCTCCCACACTCCCGGCGCCACGCGGGTCATCGCGGTGGTCGCGTTTCCGCCGCACCACAAGCACAACGGGTCGGGCTCGCCGGGACGCAGCCCGGTCGTGGCGCCCGCGAGATAGATGGTCTGGCTGTCCGGTGTCTCGTCCGGGACGCGGACGCGGACCGTCGTGTGGACGACCTTCCGCTCCACCTTGTGCGCGACCTCGTTCGACGCCGCGGACACGTTCAGGTGGTCGTCCACCGCGCGGACGACATAGCGGTACGTGTCGCCCTCGGACACCGTGTAGTCGGCGAAGTTCTCGTCGTTCACCGTTGTCAGCAAGGCGAACGAGCCACCCGGCGCCGCCCGGTAGACGCGGTACTCGGCCGCCGTCGCGACCGCAGGCCACGACACGGTGAGCGCGGTCTCCGCCCAGTCGATCGCGGTCACCGGCGCCGCGGGCGGCGTGGTGTCAGCGCTCGGCGTGATCTCGAGCCGGCCCGGGTCGGCGTACGTCCACGTACGCCCGCCGTCCGCGCTGAACCGCACCCGGATCGCATGCCGGCCGACGGTCTCCGCCCGCACGTGTCCAGTGAACGTCCCCTCGTCGAGGCTCATCGGCGACCATGCGACGCCGACGCCGACGCCGACCTCGCCCCGCACCGACAGCGACGTGACGGGACCGGTCGCCCGCACCCGAGCCGTGACGGTGTCGTAGCCGGCGCTGAGCTCGTGCTTCAGCGAGGTCGGCGCGATCAGCTCCGCGTTGCTGAGGCGGACCGCCGGCCGGGCCGTCGCCTCCTTCGACGAGGCGCCGACGTTGCCAGCAGGGTCGATCGCGCGCACCACGTAGCGATAGGTCCGCCCGGCCTCGACCCCGCGATCAACGAAGCGCTCCCCCGCCACCGTCGCCACCGGCTGGTATCCGCCGCCAGCGAGCTCGCTGCGGAGCACCTGGTACCGCGGCGCGTCGCCGGACCAGCTGACCCGAACCTCATCGGAACTCGCCCTGGTCTCGACGCCCCGCGGAGCGCTGGGACCCTTCAGATCCTGCTCGCCCTTCGATACCAGGACCTGTGCCGTCAACGGCGGCAGCGTCAAGGTCAGCTTGCCCCCTGTCGTCGTTGCGTCAGAAGCGGGTCCGAACGCCGACCGGAACGTCACTCCGTCGCGCAGGTAGCCCACGGTCGGTACCTCGACTGTCCGGGTGGCCTTCTCGTCCCGGTTGACCACCGTCAACGCGACGTTGCGCGAGTCCCGCATCGCGTACGAGACCGTACGGTTCTCGTTGTCGGCTGAGAGGAACCGCAGCTCACCGCGGCTCAGCACTGGGTTGTCCCGCCGCACCTTCGCCAGAGTCTGAAATGCCGTACGCATCGCGGCATCCCCACCCGCGAACCCGTCCGCCTGCCACGGGAACGTCCGCCGGTTGTCCGGGTCGTCGAACCCGTTCAGCCCGACCTCGTCGCCGTAGTAGACGCTCGGCGTGCCTGGCAAGGTGAACTGGACAGCGGCGGCGATAGTCGCTTTCGCCTTACCCACCGCGAGATTCGCGGCGTTCCGCTCCTTCTCCTCCGCGTTGTTCCGGCCCGGCGTCAGCAGCCACAGCGACCGAGGCACGTCGTGTGAGGAGACCAGATTCATGAACGTGGCAACGGTCTCCGGCGAGTAGTCCTGCTGGATCGACTCGATGCCGTCGACGAACGTCGACACGGGCAGGTTCGGATCATCGTCTCCGGGGAAACCCTTCGAGCTCCCCACCCCGCCCAACAGGCCGAGCACTGCAGCGCGGAAGCGGTAGCCCATCGGCGAGTCGGCCGTGTCACCGTTCGTCAACGGGAAGTTGTCGTACCAGTGCCAAGCCTCGCCGATCAGTGGCGCGTCCGGGTGATCGCGCTTGACGACCTTGCGGAACTCCTGCCAGTAGCTCAGCGGGAACGAGGGTTCCTGCATGGAGTCGAGCCTCCACCCGTCTGCGCCGAGGTCGAGCCAGTGCCGCGCGACGCTGTCCTTGGCGCGGTAGAAGTAGTCGGCGACCGGACCGTACGGCTTGCTCGGATCGGCGGGATCCTTCTTGCGGAACAAGGGCAACGCGTCGAACGAGCCGCCCCAGCTCTCGTACGTCGCCCCGGCACAGGGTCCAGCCCCGCCGGCGTCGTGGAAGATGAACCAGTCCCGGATCGGCGAGCTCGAGGACTCACACGCGCCGACCTCCGGGAAGTGGCCGTAGCGGTCGAAGTACGGGCTGTCGCTCGACGCCGGCGCGAACGGCCCGTCCAGGATCACGCGCATCCCGCGTTGGTGCGCAGCCTTCACCAGCTTGCGGAACGCCTCGTCGCCGCCGAACGCGGGATCGACGTGGTAGAAGTCGCGCACGTCGTAAGCGTGGTTGGACGAGGCGGTGAAGATCGGGTTCAGGTAGAGGACAGTGACACCGAGCTTCTTCAGGTAGTCCAGCTTGCCCGTCACGCCCTCGAGGTCGCCACCGAAGTAGTCGCGGCCGCGGGTGTCCTCGGCGCACGGCGACGCCGGCTGGTCGTACGTCCGGCAGTAGCCCTCGGGCTGGTCCGTCCACGGCCGGTTCTGGATCCGGGACAGCTCGGCATTGCGCAGTTGCTCCGGCGTCGCGTTCGGCGGCGCCGGGTAGTCGTACCGCGGCCCGTTCGGCGAAGGGTCGTTTCCGCTGTCCCCGTTGGCGAATCGGTCCGGGAAGATCTGGTACATCACGCCGTCGCGGAGCCACGGCACCACGCGTTGCTTCGGGTCGGTCACGTGGATCCGGTAGCCGGTGACCGCGGGCTGCGCCGCCCCCACGCCGACGCCGCCGTACTCGAACGACGTGTCGGCGTAGTACGAGACGGCCGAGCCGTCGCGGACGAGGAAGCGGTACGCGTAGGTGCCGAGGCTCGGCGGTGCGTACGTCGCTTGCCAGAAGTCGCAGCGGCCAGCGGACCCGGGCTCGCACGCCGTGTCGGCCGCCGCGACCGCCATCGGCAGCCGGTGCTCCTTGCCCACCGCGTCCTGCATCCGCAGGAAGACCTCGGAGACGTCGTTCGCCGCCGTCCGGAACCGCAGCGTGACCCGCTGACCAGGCGCGACCGCTCCGAACGGTACGCGGTAGACGTCGTTGTGCCCGTCGTGCCGCAACAGGGCTTGGTCGATCGTGTCCGGCGGTGCCGCGACGGCGGGCTGCTCGGGCGTACCGACCAGCAACGCCGCGCCAGCGGCCAACACCGCGAGAACCGCACCGATGCGCCTCATGCCACGTCCTCCCGTTCGTACGCCGGAAACTCCGTCGCGGTCATCGTCACGGTCGTCCACCCCGGCCCGTCGACCGGCTCACCGCCGAGCAACGGGTGCCACCGGCCGGGTGGGACCCAGAACGTCCGCCGCCCACCGGGCTCGAGCAGTGGTGCGACCAGGACGTCGTTGCCCAACAGGTACTGCAGATCCGCGTCCCGGCCCTCCCGCACCTCCGGATAGGCCAACGCCATCGGACGCATCATCGGCAACCCGTCGGCGGCGGCCTCGCGGAGGTATGGGCGCAGCCGTTCGCGCAGCCGGCACGCCTCGATCGCGACCGACCGCCACGGCTCGGGATAGGCGGTGGGTTCGCGGCGGCCGGTCCCGTGGAAGCGCAGCACCGGCGACAGCGCACCCCACTGGGCCCATCGGGCGAACAGCTCCGGCTCGACGTCCGCCGGCAGCGGGTCCTCGCCGCTCCACTCGTAGCCGTCGATGTCATCGAAGACCGCCCGCATCACCGGATCGGCCGTGGGGGTCCAGAACCCGCCGACGTCGTGGCCGAGGAACGAGAAGCCGGACAGGGACATCGACAGGCTCGCCCGCAGCGCCGAGACCAGCCCGGCCCAGGTGGCCGGCGTGTCCCCGACCCAGTGCACGGGAGTGCGCTGCCCGCCGGCGGTGCCGGAACGGCAGAACAGCACTGCGTCGTCGGATAGCACCTCGCGGATCGCCTGCTGGTAGAGCAGCGCGTACTCGTTCCGCAGCTCGACTCCGTCCCGGCCGTCGGCGAACCGAGCGTCCGCGGGCACCTCCTCGGCGAAGTCCGCCTTGATCGCGCTCGCGCCCTCGGCCACCAGCTCGGCGACGCGTTCCTGCCACCAGGCAACGGCTTCGGGGTTGGTGAAGTCGATCAGGTTGCGGCTTACCAGGTCGGGGGTGGTCGCGCGCGGCCCGCAGTCCGTGCGGACGAGGAAGCTCCGACTCGCGAGCAGCTCGGCGGTCTCCGTTCCGCTCGTGACGTACGGGTTGACCCACAGGCTGGTGCGAACGCCCTTGTCCCGCAGGCGTTTGGTCCACCCTTCCGGGAAGCGCCGCCGGTCGATCGTCCAGTTGCAGGACAGATCGTCGATCACGTTGCCGCTCACCCAGGCGTCGACATGGATGACGTCGACCGGGCAGCCGGCCGCCTGCAGCTCGTCGACGATCGCGTCCACGTGTGTCTCGGAGAGGTACGAGCAGCGGCTCATCCAGACGCCGAACGCCCAGTCCGGCGGGACGGGCGACGTCCCCGTCACGCCCTGGTGCTGGCGCAGGATCTCCTCGGGTGTGCCGGAGTAGACGAAGACGTCGATCTCGTTGGTGGGAACGAGAAACGCCGCGATGTCGGTATGAGTGGCTCCGAGATCGGCTGCGGTAGCGCCGGACGAGTGCAGGTAGAGGCCCCAGCCCGCGTCGGACCAGAAGAACGGCACGTTCAGGTAGGCGACGTCGCGGCCGAGGATGCCGTGCGTCTCGGCGTTCCGGCACAGCCTCGTACGCCCGCGCAGCCGCGGTCCCTGGAAGCTCTCGCCACCGCCGTACACCTCGGCTTCCGGCGGCAGCGGTACGGTCACCGCCCAGCCGACTCCCTCGGTCACCGGGTGGACGTCGATCCCCAGCGCCGCGAGCTCGCGGCGCGCCGTGCCGGTCGCGACCAACTGCTCGCCGTCGAACGCGAGCTGCGGCGTCGACCGGGTTTGCCCCACGGAGGAACGAAGTCGGAGCACGCCGTCCGCGGGTCGGTGGCTGCGCAGCGGCACCTTGGTGAGTGGCTGCTTGCTGGTCACGACGCGCCGCAGGTCGGCGAGCAGGTCCATCGGTTACCCCTTCAGGCTTCCTTGGGTGAGGCCGGAGACGATCGCCTTCTGCAGCACGAGGAACATCACCACCACCGGTGTCGCCGCGATCAGCGCGCCGGCGGCGAACGGTCCCCAGAACTGCGCGTACTGCGCGTTCACGAACTGGTACAGCCCGACCGCCAGCGTCCAGCGCTCGGCGCCGGAGAGCAGCGCGCTGGCGAGCACGAAGTCGTTCAGCGCCGCGATCGTCGAGAGCAGCGCGGCGACCGCGAGCATCGGCCGCGCGAGCGGGAGCAGGATGAGGAAGAAGATCTGCGTGTGGCTGGCACCATCGACCAGTGCGGACTCGTCGAGCTCCTTGGGGATCGAGTCGAAGAAGCCCTTGAGCAGCCAGATGTTCCCGCCGAGACTGGTGCCCAGGTAGACGAGGATCAGCCCGGCATGCGTGCCGAGCCCGATCGCCGGCAGCAGGTCCTTGAGCTGCACCATGATGAGGAACAGCGCGACGACCAGCAGCATGCCGGGGAAGATCTGGAACAGCAGCAGTGTCGCCATGCCGAGGTCGCGGCCCTTGAAGCGGAGCCGGCTGAACGCGTACGCCGACAACGCGCCGAGCAGCACCGACAGTGTGGCGGAGCCGAGGCAGACGACGAGGCTGTTACGGAACCAGCTCCAGTACGGGTAGCGCGGCGTGTTCATCAGCGTGTCGAAGTTCTGCAGCGACAACCTGCTCGGGAACAGCCGGGTGAGGTCGCCCGTCGCGCTGAACGCGGCACCGACGACGTACACCACGGGGAACAGCACGAGCACGACCACCACGATGCCGACGAGGTGGCGCCAGCCCGTTCGGCGGAACCAGCCGCGCCTCACGACAGCGCTCCGTCGCCGCAGCGGGCGGAGCGGAAGCCCGCGAACGAGACGATCGCGACCAGCACGAAGATCACCAGCGAGATCGCCGAGGCGAGGCCGTAGTCGCTCGTGCCCGCGCCACCGAACGCCAACCTGTACGTGTAGGTGATCAGCAGATCGGTATGCCCGGCTGGAGTTTGCGCGCCGACCATCGGTGGACCGCCGCCGGTGATCAGGTAGATCACGTTGAAGTTGTTGAAGTTGAACGCGAACGACAGGATGAACAGCGGCACGGTCATCGCGAGCAGCAGCGGCAACGTGATGCGGCCGAAGACCCGCACCTCGGACGCGCCGTCGACACGCGCCGCCTCCTTCAGCTCGGGTGGGATCGCCTGCAGCGCGCCGGTCGTCACCACGAACCAGTACGGGAATCCCAGCCAGACATTGACGATCAGCACCGCGACCTTGGCGAGCGTCGGATCGAGCAGCCACGGGATGTCCGCGTGCAACAGGTTGTTGATCAGCCCGAAGCTGTTGTTGAACATGCCCTTCCAGATCAGCGCGGTGATGAAGCTGGGGAGGGCGAACGGGATGATCAGCAGTGCGCGGTAGATCTTCTGCCCGCGCATGCGCTTGTCGCCGAGGACGAGCGCGAGCAGCAGGCCGACGGCGAACGAGACGAGCACCGAGATCACCGCGAAGCCGCAGGTCCAGGCGAAGATCTTCAGGAACGGCCCGCGGATGGCCTCGTTGGTGAAGATGCGTTGGAAGTTGTCCGCACCGACCGGCACCCGCCAGCCCGGGGTGAGGCGCTCGCCGCTGTCGCTGACATACGAGCCACGCACCGCTCGGTAGGTCAGCCCGGTCGTGGTGTCCGTGATCGTGTCGTTGCTGCCCTCGTGACTCCGTGTCCGTTTGTAGAGCTTCGCGCGCGTGAACGTCTCAGCCTTGATCTCGCCGTCATCGGTGGGCACGCTGAGGAGGTTGACCTCGGTGTCGTACTGCTGCGCCTCTTTGAGATTGAGCTGCCGATACGGGTGCAGACCTTGGTCGGTGGATGTGAGCCCCTCGTCGTTGCCGATGTGCTGCTTGCCATTCTCGTCGGTGAGCAAGAATGCCACGTCGTCGTCCTGGCCAAGCAGGATGCGCAGCTTGTAGGTGGGACCGCCCTCCACGGGAGCGACACCGCTGGCGAGGATCCGTTCGACCGCCTGTTCCTTGCTGAGAATGTGACCGGTGCTGTAGTTCGTGAACGCGACGAACACCGTGTAGAGCACCGGATACACGAGGAACACCGCGAGCAGGACCGTCGACGGGACGAGGAACTTCGCCGGGATCCTGCGGCGGCTCAGGTAGAGGTAGTTGAGGACGGCTGTCGCGAGGACCGTCCCGACGAGCAATGCCCAGTGCTCGTTGGACACCAGCCCGGGGAGAGCCGAGATGACGAGCGCGTCGAGGAGCCCGAGCAGGACGACCTTGACGATCAGGCCAACCTTCATGGATCAGCGACTGGCCTTGATCGCGGCGCGGATGGTCGCCGCCGCGTCCTTGAACGCCTTGTCTGGTGCGGCTTCTCCGGTGAGAACCAGCACGTACGCCTTGTTCCACGCCTCCCACACCGACGCCATCTGCGGCACGCTCGGCGTCGGGACGCCCTGCTGGGCCGAGGCGAGGAAGCCCGCGTTCACCTTGTCGGTCACGGCACCGGCCACAGCCTGGTAGGCGGATGGGCGGAAGTCGGCCTCGAACAGAGCCTGCTGCGCTTCCTTGGTGTTGAGGTAGTCGAGCAGGAAGGTGCGCGCCAGCGTCTTGTTCTGCGCGAAGTGGGACAGGTAGAAGCCCTGCACACCGACGAACGGCCTTGCTGGCTTGCCGTTCACGGACGGGATCGGGCTCACCTCGTAGGAGGAGCTGGCCTTGGCGAGGTCCGCGACGACCCACGGGCCGTCGATGAGGAACGGCACCTTGCCCGCCACGAACTTCTGCTTGGCGATGTCGGCGGTGACGTCTACGGAGATCAGGCCCTCCTTGGCCCACTTGGCGAAGTTCTGCGCGGCCTTGATACCGCCGGGCGAGTCGATGCCGAGGTCGTCGACGTTCGGCTCGCCTGCCTTGTCGCCGAAGACGTAGCCGCCGGAGCCGGAGAACAGCGCGTACGGGTGGTAGGCGTTGCCGGTCTCGCCCATCGGCAGCGCCAGCGGGATCTCCGCCTTGCCCTGCTTCTTCAGCTCGAGCGCGGTCTTCTCCAGCTGCTCGAACGTCGTCGGGACCTTGGGCACGAGGGCGGTGTTGGTGATGAGCGCGACGTCCTCGACCGCGTACGGGAGGCCGTAGATCTTGCCCTGGTAGGTGAAAGCCTTGACCGCGACGTCGCTGTAGTTGGCCGCGTCGGCGCCGAGGTCGACGGTGTCGACCAGTCCGTTCTCGACGTACTCGCCGAGCACGTCGTGCGGCCCGACGATGAGGTCCGGACCCTGGCCGACCGGCGCGCTCTGGACGAACGACGGCCGCAGCTGGGCGAAGTCGAGCGTCTGGACCGCGACGCGCAGCCCGTTCTCGTCGCCGAACTGCTTGCCGAACTTCTCCAGGACAGGCGCGCGGTTGCCGTCCGCCCAGATGACGAGGTCCGCGTCCGCGCGCTTCGGCGGCGGCGTACCCGACTCGGCCGGCTTCGGCTCGGCCGCCTTGCTCGGCGTCTTCGACGGCACGTCGGTCGGCGCCGCCTCGGGCGTCGAACCGCTGCCACAACCCGCAAGCGCGAGCGCGACAGCAACCGTGATCGGAGCGATCCGAAGCAGCATTCTCATGGCACGACCCACCCCGTCGCCAATGGTTAGTTAAGGAACTATATAAACCTCGGCCGGCAGCGTCGTCAAGCCTTGAACTCAGTGGTCGGCGAGCAGACCACGCAGGATCGGATCGCGATCGGTCGTGTCGTCGTTGGTCAGGACGACGAGCGCGCGACGGGTGTCGGGGAGCCAGACGCGAAACGACTGGAAGCCCGGGTTGTCGCCGGGGTGGAAGTACGCGCGTTCTCCGCCGAGCGTTCCCGCGGCGACGCCGTAGCCGTACGTCTCGCCCGTCAGCCAGCCGTCCACCCAACGCCAGGAGCCATCGATCGGTGCGTGCGGCGCGACCATCGCTCGGTACGAGACGTCGCTGAGAATCGTGCGGTCGACGTGCAGGCCCTGTTCGAACCGGACCAGGTCCGCCGCTGTGCACCACGCGTCCCCGGCGCCTGGTGTGACGGCGAGGTTCCACTCGTCGGTGGGCTCGCCGTCGTGCATCGCCGGTGCGGCGTTGGCCGGACGCGCCGCGATCGCCGACTCCCGCATGCCGAGCGGCTCGAAGATCTCCGCGGTGACGAAGTCCGCGTACACCCGGCCGCTCGCCTGCTCGACGATCTTCGCGGCCAGAATGTAGCCGGGGCTGCTGTAGTGCCAGCCCTGCTCGCCCAGCGGGGCCGCCAGGATCTGCGCGACGATCTCGTCGCCGCTGGCGGTGAACGACGTGTCGAGCCCGGGGATCCCGGCCCAGTGCCCGAGCCGCGACGTGTGCGTCAGCAGCTGGTGGACGGTGACGTCGTCCCAGCCGCCGCCCAGGTGCTGGGCCACCGTGTCATCGAGCGCCAGCTGGCCGCGGTCGACGAGCAGCAGCACCGCGCAGGCGGCGAACTGCTTGCTGCCGGAGGCGATCTGGAACGCCATCGTCGCGTCTACGTCGCCGTACGTCCTGGTGCTGACCGGCTGGCCGTTCTCGGCGAGGACCGCGACGCCGGTGAATTCACTCGCCATGGAGCGGCGCCTCCCACCGGTCGGCGAACGCGACCTGCTCGAGCGGGTTGCGTGGCGCGGGCTTGAAGTCCGACACGGTCGTGTACGCCACGGGCAGCAGGCCAACCTGGGTGACGTTCTCGGGGATGCCGAGGATCTTCGCGGCCTCCGCCTCGTACGTCAGGTGGTACGTCGTCAACGTGCTGCCGAGCCCGCGCGACCGCAGCGCGAGCTGGAAGCTCCACACCGCGGGGAAGATCGAGCCGTAGAACGCCGAGAGCGTCTGGTTGCCGTCGTCCGGGCGGCCGAGCTGGCACGGAATCACCATGACAGGAACGCGTTCGATGTTGTCGATGAGGAAGCGCCCCGAGCTCAGTGACCGCTTGCCCGCCGGCGAGTGGGCGGCGTCGCCGAGCCGCTTCTCGACGTTGTCGACGTACGCGGACCCGACGGAGCGGAAGAACTTGCCAAGCTCGTTCTTGATCTCCTGGTCCCGTACGACGAGCCACCGCCACGTCTGCTGACCGCCGGCCGTCGGTGCCTGCAGCGCGAGGCGCAGGCAGTCCGCGACGACCTCCGGCTCGACCGGGCGATCGAGGTCGAGCTTCTTGCGCACCGACGGCGTGGTGGTAAGCAGGTGGTCGATGTCTTCAAGGTTCATGCGTCTCATCTTGGCAACAGGGGTGAGGTGGGATTAATCGGTGGGGGTTCACCCGATTCGTTCGGGTGCCGGCCGCGCCTAGCGTGAGGGCCTCAGCCACGGGTACAGGGGGGAAACACCACATGCGGTTCGTCCTACGAGCTGCCGCCATCGGCCTGGTCGTCGCCATGGCGGCGGCCTGCGGGAGCGGCGGCGAGAGCAACTCCGCGAACGACAACACCGACAAGCCGTCGACCTCGGCGTCCTCGGCGTCCTCGGCGTCCTCGGCGTCCCAGCCGGTCAAGCCGGCCGACCCGGCCGACCCGGTCGTCAAGGGGAACGGGGACGGGAGTGCGTACTGCGACAAGGTGCTGGAACTCGGCGCCAAGCAGGACCCGCTGGGCGTCCTGGCGTCCGCGCAGTCCGACCCGGACGGCGTCGAGGGGCTGAAGCAGCTGGCCTCGGTCTACGAGGAACTGGCCGAGGTGGCGCCGGCGGAGATCAAGACCGAGCTGGAAGGGTCGCGCGACCTGTTCGCCCAGGTCGTCGAGGCGACGGAGTCGGGGGCGACGTCCTCGCCCGAGCTCGAGGCGCAGGCCCAGAACATTGCCCAGTGGGGCTTGAAGATCCAGGAGTACACCACCGCGCACTGCGCCTGAGCGTGGTGCCCCGAGACCGGCCGGCGCGCCATCCGCCGTGGCGCGTCGGCCGCTCCACTCAGCTCTTCGCGGTGTGCTCGATCAGGATCGGCACGACGAGGTCCCAGGTGTGGCGCGGGAACAGCTCGTGTCCGACTCCCTCGAGCGCGATGAGGCGGGCGCCGGGAATCTCCTTCGCCAGCGCGACGCCGTGGTCGTACGGGAACATCGGGTCCTCGACGCCGTGCAGGACGAGCGTCGGCGCGGTGATCCCACCGAGCCGCGACCGCCACTCCGGTCCCACGCCGACCATGAACGGGTTGGCGACCTGCGCCGCGATCGAGTCGCCGGCGCGGTCCACCGCCCGCTCGGCGCTGGCGCGCATGCCGGCCTCGTCGAACGGGCGGGACGAGGCGGCGAAGGGACGTTCGATGTCGATCAGGTACTCGACCACGGCGGCTCGGTCGGACCAGTCCGGCCCCGGATCCTCGACCTCGAACAGGGCGCGGATTTCGTCGGTGGGCGGGGGCAGGTCCGGGTTCTGATGGCCAGGTCCGCCCGGCGTGGCTCCCGAGAGCGTCAGCGTCGCGACCCGGCCGGGATGGTTGACCGCGAGCAGCTGGGCGACCGCGCCGCCCTGCGACATCCCGACGACGTGGGCCTGGTCGATCCCGAGCCAGTCCAGGACTGCCACCGCGTCGGCGGCGAGATCGGGCAGGGCGTATGTCGGCGCGCCGACCGAGGAGCTGGTCGATCCGCCCGTGTCCCTACTATCGGTGCGGATCACGTACCGCCGCCCGGCCACGAGGCGGGCCACGAACTCGTCCTCCCACGCGACCGACGACTGGCCCGCTCCGTGCAGCAACAGCACCGCCGGATCGGCCGGGTCGCCCGCGGTCGTCGCGGCCAGCTCGACACCGTTCGTCTTGATCTTCCACTCGGTCAGCTCCATCGGTCCGTCCGTTCCGTTCGTAGGGCTCATGTCTGGGAACGCTAGAGCTCGTTGGTGCATCGTGAAAAGCGATGGTTTCCGATCGATTAGATCGCTTGTGAGAATGGAGGTTGTTAGGCTGGCTGCATGAAGGACGTCGAGCTACGCCACCTGGTCGCGATGGTCGCCATCGCCGAGGAGGGCTCGTTCGGCCGGGCGGCCGCCCGCCTCGGGTACACCCAGTCGACAGTGAGCCAACAGATCACCGCGCTGGAGCGCGCCGTCGGCGGGCTGGTCTTCGACCGGCCGGGCGGTCCCAAGCCCGTTCGGCTCACCCCACTCGGCGCGGTGGTCCTCGCCCAGGGCCGCGAGCTGCTGGCGAAGGCGGACGCGCTGGCCGAGGCCGTGGCGCGGTTCAAGGCGGGTGACGGGCGGATCGACATCGGCACGTTCCAGAGCGTGTCGAACGTGATCCTGCCGTCGATCATCAGTCGGTTGCGCGAGGAGCATCCCAGCTGCGAGATCAGGCTTTCGGAGGTGCCGGAGGGGGATCCCGAGCTGGGCGAGCTCGACCTGCTGTTCTACGACGGACCTCTCGACGGCGACCTCGAGCGCCTCAAGCTACTCGACGATCCGTACCTGCTCGTGGCCCGTCCGGGCGACTTCCCCGACGGCGCGGTACGGCTGAAGCAGCTCGACGGTCGCCCCATGGTGGGTTGCCACCACACCTGTGACCAGCGCTGGATGGAGCCGGCTCTTGCTGTCGCCGGGGCTCAGCCGCGGATCGTCTTCCGTTCTCCGGGCAACGAGACGATCCTCTCGATGGTGCGCGCGGGGCTTGGCTGGGCCGTGCTGCCGCGACTCGCCCTCCGTGGGTCGGACGCCTGGTCCGATGACCGGCTTCGCATCCACGAACTTCGGCCGTCCCTGCCTGCCAGGGAGATCTCTCTGCACTGGCGGACTGGACGGACGCACTCACCGCTCGCCGCCCGAGCGATTGCGATCGCCACCGAGGTCGCCTCCGAGTTCGCGCCCTCTTGACGCCGCCTCGCTCGAAGGCTCCGGTCCGTGATCATGTACGTGATCATGAAGGCAAACCCGTCGTATACGACCGATTAGCTTCACGATCACGTACATGATCACGGGCGTTGAGGGCGCACGCTGGATGGGCCGGTCTTTTGGATGAAGGGCACCTTCATCCAAGGTCTGTCGTGATGGGGGCTCCGCTGGGTTTGGGTGCTCTCGGGACTGTGGCGGCGGTCGATAGTGGTGGCCGGTCCGGGGCGCGTCAAGGGCGCCTCTCTGGGGGCGCTTCGCGCAGGAGGAGAGAGACGTCGCTTCGCGACCGCGGAGCGGCCCTTGACTCGCCCCGGCCCGGCCACCTGTTTTTCACGCGCCGCCCCCTCCCCCGGAACAGTGTCCCGGGCCAGGCCTGCTTGCCCCAGGTCTGCTGCCGTGGTCGCGTCGCTTGTGGGCTTCCCCCGGTCTCTTGTGGCTCGGATGAAGCCGGGCCTTCCGTCCCCGCTGTTTTGAATGAAGGGCACCTTCATTCAATAGGTTCGTATGAAGGGGCCCTTCATACAAACCGTCGCTGGGGGTCTGTCATCGAATGGTCATCGAATCGCCCGGCTTTCCCGCGCGCCACGGGCTGGTTCCGGGCATGATCTCCTCAGCGAGAACGTGAAGGTGGAGGTGCAGGACGAACGTGACTCAGCCTCCTCGCGACCCCGCTGTCACTTGTTGCGTCGTCGGCGGCGGACCTGGCGGCCTCATGACCGCCTATCTCCTCGCCCGGGCGGGCGTCGATGTCGCGCTGTTCGAGACGCACCAGGACTTCGACCGGGAGTTCCGCGGCGACTCGCTCCACCCCGGGACGCTCGAGTTACTCGACCACCTCGGCCTCGCCGACGAGCTCCTCACGCTGGATCACTACCGCGCCAGGTACTTCCGCCTGCACACTCCCACCGGCTCCTACACCACCACCGACTACGGACGGCTGCGCACCAAGTTCAACTACGTCGCCCTCATGGCGCAGAGCGCGTTCCTCGAGTTCCTTGCCAGCAAGGGCAGCGAGCTCAGCCACTTCACGCTGAGGCAAAGCACCAGAGCCACCGGAATCGTCACCAACAAGGACAACGTCGTCACCGGCGTCCGCTACCAGGACGGGCAGGGGCAGGAACGTGAGCAGCCCGCGAAGCTGGTCATCGCGGCGGACGGGCGGTTCTCCAGGTTTCGCAGGCTCGCCGACCTCCCGGCCCGACCTCTCGGCGCCAGCAGTGACCTGCTCTGGTTCCAGCTGCCCAAGCGGCCCAACGACCCGCCCGACGCCGACGTTTCGCTCTATTTCGGCGTCGGCCACTACGTCGCGCTGCTCGGCCGCACCAACTCCTGGCAGGTCGGCTACACGATCCCCAAGGGCGCGTACGCCGCGACGCGCGAGCGCGGGGTCGAGCCGATCCGCGCGTTCGTCGAGCAGTACGTACCATGGCTGTCCGACCGCACCAGCCTCCTCACCGACTGGAGTCAGATCACGTTGCTCTCCGTCGAGATCGCCCGCGTCGACACCTGGCACCGCCCTGGGCTGCTGCTCATCGGCGACGCCGCGCACGTGATCTCGCCGGTCGGCGGCAACGGCATCCTGATGGCCATCCAGGACGCGATCGTCACCGCGAACGTCCTCGTCCCCCGCCTCCGCAACGGTGGCACTGTCGACAGCCGCGACCTCGCGCGCATCCAGAACGAACGGGAGCCCGCGATCGTCGCCGTGCAGCGAATGCAGGTACGTGTCGAGCAACGGACGGCGCTCACTCTTCAAACAGGCAAGGCGTTCCGTCCCTCCCCGGCCTTCCGCCTCTTCACCCGCGTCCCCTACCTGCGAGGCAGAAGCGCCCGAGCCAACGCGTACGGCCCGCGCACCCCGCGCCTCGACCCGACGCTGCTCGCATGAAGCGGGTCGTGGTGGTTGGCGCCGGCCTCGGCGGGCTGTCGGCGGCGTGTCACCTCGCCGGCGCCGGGCACCAAGTCACGGTCGTCGAACGCCACGCGCACCCCGGTGGTCGCGCCGGGCGGCTGACGCGCGACGGCTTCAGCTTCGACACCGGACCCACCGTGCTGACCATGCCCGACCTGGTCGCGGAGGCGTTCCACGCCGTCGGCGCCGAGATGGACGAGCACGTACGGCTGCGGCCACTCGACCCCGCCTACCGTGCGAACTTCGCCGACGGCTCCACGATCCACGTACGCCACGGCCGCGAGGCGATGGCCGCCGAGATCCGCGAGCAGTGCGGCCCCGGCGACGAGGAGGCCTTCCACCGGTTCTGCGCCTGGCTGGAACGCCTTTACCAGTTGGAGATGCCCAAGTTCATCGCGCGCAACTACGACCACCCCTGGGACCTCGCCCGCCCGATCCAACCCGCAATCGCCCTCCTCAAGCTCCGCGCCCTCGGCAAGCTCGCCAACGCCGTCAAGCGGTACTTCCGTGACGAACGACTCCAACGCCTGTTCAGCTTCCAGGCCATGTACGCCGGCCTCGCGCCCCAGGAAGCGCTCGCGATCTTCGCCGTGATCACCTACATGGACTCCGTCGCCGGCGTCTACTTCCCCGACGGCGGCATCGCCGCGGTCCCGCACGCGATGGCCGCCGCGGCGGAGAAGGCCGGCGTGGAGTTCCGCTACAACGCGCCCGTTCGCCAGGTCCTGCACGACAGCGACGTGCGCGGCGTCCAGCTCGTCGACGGCGAGACGATCGAGGCCGACGCGGTCGTTGTCAACGCGGACTTGCCTGGCGCGTACGACCTGCTGCCCAAGCTCACCCTCCCGAGGCCCTTGCGGAGCCCGGAGTTCTCCCCCTCAGCGCTCGTCTGGCACGTCGGCGTACGCGGCCTGCCGCCGGACGACGTGGCCCACCACAACATCCACTTCGCGGCGGAGTGGGAGTCGTCCTTTCGATCGCTGCTGCGGGACGGGCGCATGATGCCCGACCCCTCTGTGCTGGTGAGCGTGCCATCGCGAACGGACCCGTCCCTCGCCCCGCCAGGCGACTCGACGCTGTACGTCCTCGAGCCCGTCCCCAACCTCGCCGCGGGCAAGGTCGACTGGAGTCGCGAACGGGACGCCTCCCGCGAACGTCTCGCCGCCCGCCTCGAGACCTGGGGCTACCCCACCGACGTCGTCGCGGAGGAACTCGTCGACCCGCACGACTGGGCGCGACAGGGCATGGGCGCGGGCACGCCGTTCTCCATGTCCCACAGGTTCTTCCAGTCCGGCCCGTTCCGCCCGTCGAACCTCGATCGGCGCGTCCGCGGCCTGGTCTTCGTCGGTACGGGCACCGTGCCCGGCGTCGGCGTGCCTATGGTCCTGGTGTCCGGAAAGCTCGCCGCCGAACGAGTGAACGCGCTGTGACCTCGCTGCGCGAGTCGTACCTTCGGTGCGCCCAAATCGCCCGCAGGCATGGGAAAACGTACTCCACCGCGGCCTATCTGCTGACGCCGAGCGACCGGCGGCACGTGTTCGCGATCTACGCGTTCTGCCGGGTCGCCGACGACATCGTGGACGAGGCCACCGACCGCCCGACCGAGCAGACAGCGGCGGCGTTGGCGGAGTTCGGCGACCGGTTCCGCACCGATCTCGCCGCCGGAACGTCGTCCCACCCGCTGCTCGCCGCGGTCGTCCGCACGGCGCGGGAGCTGCAGATCGACCCGGAGTGCTTCGATCGGTTCCTGCGTTCGATGACGATGGACCTGACCACGAGCTCGTACGCGACCTGGGACGACCTCGTCGGCTACATGGACGGATCCGCCGCTGTCATTGGCGAAATGATGCTGCCAGTCCTGCATCCGCTGACTCCCGAGGCGTTCGAGCCCTCGCGTCAGTTGGGCGTCGCGTTCCAGCTCACGAACTTCCTGCGCGACGTCGGCGAGGACCTCGACCGCGGCCGCCTCTACCTGCCACGGGAGGACCTGGACCGCTTCGACGCCGACCCGCACACGCGCCGCGTCGACGACCCTTGGCGCGCGCTGATGAGGTTCGAGATCGAACGTACACGTGCCATCTATCGCGAAGCGGACAAGGGAATTCCACTGCTGCCACGACGGTCGGCGCGCTGCGTCGCGACCGCGCGGATCCTGTACTCGCGCATCCTGGACCGGATCGAGGCGAACGACTACGACGTGTTCACTCGACGCGCTCGGGTGCCGAGCGCGGAGAAGCTGTGGGTCGCCGCCCGATCGCTGCTTTCTCCCACAGCAGCAGGGTGAGCGTGGCGATGCTGAAGCCGAACGCGAAGTCCTCGATCGGGATGTCCCATGGGAAGCGGATGCCGCTGAACTGCTCGCGCGTGTAGGTGACGATCGGCGCGTCGAGCTTGGTCAGCCAGCCGTCGACGAGGATCTGGAAGAACCACACGATCGCGAGCGTGATCCAGTAGCTGGCCTTGGTGAACAGCCTCGTCCTGAGCAGCAGGAGCTCGAGCAGGACGACGACGAGGATCGAGCCCGTGGCGGCGACGGTGTACTCAGGCACGTTCATGTCCCTTGCGCAGCAGGGCGTTGACGGCCTCATACGTGAGCAGCGTGCACAACGGGATCACGAGGAAGAACGCGAGCTCCTCGATCGGGATGCCGAACGGCAACAGCCAGCCGGTCGTGAACCGTTCGCTGTACTGCCAATGGTCGCGCGCGATCGCGATCGCGTCCCAGACCAGGAAGATCGCGACCACGATGAGCAGGACGATCACCAGCCGGCGCGGGCGGCGGTAGACGCGGGCGCCGAGGACGAGCTCGAGCGGCAGCGTGATCGCCACACAGGCGGCCATCAGCAGCAGGTACTGGTAGCGATCCATTCGCCCTCAATGAGGTAGCCATGACGTTCGGGCATGGGGACGATGCGAATCTATCGTTTGTCCGGCTTGGGATCGGCTGGGCATGATCTTTCTCATGCCGATTGTCGATCGCCACCTCTCCGTGCCCGGCGTGGCGCCTGGCCTCCGCTACGCCCACGCCGTCACCACGACGGGCCAGCTCGCGTTCGTCTCCGGTCAGGTCGCGCTGAGCGAGGACGGCGCGCTGGTCGGCGACGGCGACGTCCGCGCGCAGACCGAGCGGGCGTTGCGGAACCTGGGCAACGTCCTGACCGCGCTCGGCGCGACGTGGTCGGACGTGGTGCGGTTCAACTGGTACCTGCTCGACGTGTCGCGCATCCAGGACGTACGGGACGCGCGCGACGCCGTGCTCGGGGACGCCCCCACGCCCGCGAGCACGTTGATCCAGGTCGCCGGCCTGTTCCGGCCCGGCTTCCTGGTGGAGGTCGACGCTGTGGTCGCGCTGCCGGACTGAGTCTAAGGGCGTGTCTCTCAAATATCGCCGGGCGCGCGACACCCCACATCCCGCCTGGCCGCGGTCCAGCTCGTCACCCATATAACCAATATGAGTTCCTCCTGCACCACGCCCAGCCGGGCGCGGGGCGCCGCGCGCTACGCGCGCTTAGCCGACGCTCTTTGAGAGACACGCCCTAGCCGACCTTGTCCAGCAGCTCCGGCATGAAGAGCTGGATGAAGCCGCAATGTTGACAAACCAGACCTTCTGCGGCCTTGTTCGCCCAATCCATGTTGAAGAACGACATGCTCGACGTGTTCAGCAACACCTCGCGTCCCGTGAAGTCGGTGCCCCCACACACCGAACACGAGATCTGCCGGCCGGCAGCCGTGTACTGCGCCATGTTCCTCCCCCTTGCGTCCGAACTTATCCCCCTCTGACGACGCGACCAGCCGCCCCGGTTCCCATGCCGGGACGGCTGGTCGGCGTGTCGAAGGGCCGCTCTCAGGAGGCGGCGATCGGGAGCTGTACGGAGCTGGCGGTGATCTCGACGCCGACCTTCGTGCCTGCCGGATAGCGCAGCGTGTAGTCGTGGTCGGTAGCGAGCAGCACGACGCCGAGGCGGTGGTTGGGCTTGATCACGTAGTCGACCGGCTGCAGGTTCCAGCTCAGTGGGTACATCGTGCCGGGCTTGATCGGTTCGCTCTTCTTCAGCGACGACCGGTTGCGTACGTCGATCCAGCCCCGGCTGACGATCTTGAACGGCGTCGCCGCGGTCACGTACTCCTTCGTCGTACGACAGCCCGGGTTGTCCGGCAGGCTCTCCGCGAAGCACCACGTCGCGCCGGTCTTCGCGAGTTTCTGCACCCGGTCGTCGATCCCGTAGTCGACCAACAGGGCCGTTAGGTAAGGCGACTTGCCCTTCATTGCCGCCTTCACGCTCACCCTCGGCGTCCCCGACAGCCGGAACGACTGCGGCAACGGCGGGGTGAGGTAGAGGATGCGGTTCGGGTCGGCCTCCTCCGGGCTCTGGATCAGGTCCGCGGCGGGGCGAGCCGGGGCGTCGTCGAACCACAACGTCGGCGCGCGGCCGCGCTTGGCCTCGACCGCGCGCGAGGGGGCGAACGTCAGCGACTTGGTGCCCTTCTTCGGCGCCGCGGCAGGCCAGTCCGACTGCGTCGTCCACGTACCAGGCGCCGTCTCCAGGTCGACCTTGGGCTGCTTCATGATCCCGTTCTGGACCCCGTAGAGCCAGTAGTCGAACCACTTGTTCACCGTGTCAAGCCAGACTTGACGGCGAACGTCGACCGGGTCGTCGTGCGCGCCCTGGTGCAACCACAGCTTGCGTGGGATGTTGTTCGCCTTCAGCGCTGCCCACAACTGCGAGAACTGCTGCGGCTTCACGTTCCAGTCGTTCAGGCCGGCTGTCATCAACACACTGACGTTGAAGTTCGGCACGCCGTGAAGGAAGTTTCGCTCGTCCCAGAAGGAGTTGTAGTCGCCCGAGGTCCGATCCATCCCACGTTCGAGCTCGCGCATCGCAGACGCGCAGACCTCCGCATGCCGCCGCGTCAAGACGAACTTGGCATGCAGGTCCGCGTCCTCGCCGACGAAGCCATCAGGCGACGTCACCGCACCGTTGGCCCGGTAGTAGTCGTACCAGCTCGACAGTCCCGAGACGGACACGACCGTCTTCAGCCCCTTGACGCCCGTGCCCGCCGCCGCGAGTGGGAGCGTGCCGTCGTAGGACTTGCCCGCCATCGCGACCGCGCCGGTCGACCAGAGGGCGCGGATCTTCTTGCCGTCCTTGCCATACGCGTTCGCCCGTCCGGCCAGCCAGTCGATCACGGCCACCATGCCGGCGGTCTCGTTCGGCCCGACCGCCGTGGGGCAACCGTCGGACTCGCCCGTGCCGAGCGTGTTCGCGACGACCACCGCGTAGCCGCGCGGCACGAAGTAGTTGTCGTAGTAGATCGGCTCGTAGTGGATCGAGGGCTCGATGTCCGCGGGCGGCGTCCACGGCGCGAGCGTCGGCTGACCGGTCGTGACGTCGACGGGGTGGTACGGAACGTCGAGCATGCCACCCGGATACGGGCTGCCCTCGACGATCGTCGCGACCTTCAGCCCCTCGTTCGTCTCCTTCGGCCGATGGACGTACGCGGCCACGCGATCGCTCTTGCCGTCGTTGTCGCTGTCGACCTTGGTCTCGATGAAGACGGTCTCCTTGATCGACTCCGCGAACGAGAAGACCGGCTGCGTCATGCCGTCCTTGACGACCCGTTGCGGCTTCCCGACAGACGGGATGGCGCTTTCCGAGGTCGAAGAAGCAGCACGGGTCGGCTCGTTGTCGCGGGTCGGTGCGGCGGAAGCGCCGGGAGCGAAGGCCGCGGTGACGAGCGCGACGCTGACCAACGCACCAGGGAGGACCAGACGAACCGGTCGCATCGGGCAGAACTCCTTGGGTTGGATACAGTCCGTGGACGAGATGTCACAGAAATGGCTCGCCGGCAAGGATGAACGCTCCGATATCGGACCGTCAAGGCCTCGGTACGCTAGGTGACGGCATTCGGCAAAGTACTACTCAGAGTGCACAAATGGGCGCTTTTCAGTAGTAGTAAGGAAAGCCTGACCAATCGGGCGCGCGCTTCTCGAGGAACGCGTCGCGCCCCTCGGCGGCCTCGTCGGTCATGTAGGCCAACCGGGTCGCCTCACCGGCGAACAGCTGCTGACCCACCAGCCCGTCGTCGATCAGGTTGAACGAATACTTCAGCATCCGGATCGCGGTCGGGCTCTTCTGGTTGATCTTGTGGCCCCAGTCCAGCGCGACGCGTTCGAGGTCGGCGTGCGGGACGACCGCGTTCACCATGCCCATCCGGTGCGCCTGCTCGGCGTCGTACTCCCCGCCGAGGAAGAAGATCTCGCGGGCGAACTTCTGCCCCACCTGACGGGCGAGGTACGCCGATCCGTACCCGCCGTCGAAGCTCGCGACGTCCGCGTCGGTCTGCTTGAAGCGGGCGTGCTCGGCGCTCGCCAGCGTGAGGTCGCTGACCACGTGCAGGCTGTGCCCACCGCCCGCGGCCCAGCCCGGAACGACGCAGATGACGACCTTCGGCATGAACCGAATCAGTCGCTGGCACTCGAGAATGTGCAGCCGCGCGAGCTTCGCCTTGTCCACGCTGTCAGCGGTCTCGCCGTCGGCGTACTGGTAACCGGCCCTGCCGCGGATCCGCTGGTCACCGCCGGAGCAGAACGCCCAGCCGCCGTCCTTGGGCGACGGCCCGTTCCCGGTCAGCAGTACGCAGCCGACGTCGGAGCTGATCCGCGCGTGCTCGAGCGCCTGGTGCAGCTCGTCGACCGTGTGCGGGCGGAACGCGTTCCGTACCTCCGGGCGGTCGAACGCGATGCGGACCGTGCCCTGGTCGACCGCGCGGTGGTAGGTGATCTCGCTGAAGTCGAAGCCGTCGACGGGCTTCCACGCGGCGGGGTCGAACAGCTCGGACACACCTGGCGTCGGCATGGGCTCTGAGTCCTCCGTGGAGTTGGCTACCGAGGAAGTATCGCCGGCAGGCAACTATTTCGGCCCGCCGAGTCGTATCTACAGACATGAGTAGCGGCTGGGTCCTGCCGACCGTGCTGTCCCTGGTGGGCACGGCGTCGGCCGTCGCGCTGTTCCCGGCGCTCAGCAGCGCCCTGCAGAAGCACCGTCCGGAGGGCAAGGGCGCGCAGCTGGTCTCTCTCGGGCTCGAACAGATCGACCCGATCTTCAACCAGAACCGGATGCACCTGACCAAGCAGCGTGAGTACGAGGCGATCATGCCCGCGCGCAAGGAGGACGGCGCGCCGCCGCGGACCAAGATCGATCTCGAGCAGGGCCGGGCGACCGTTCGCCTTCCGGCCAAAGACACCGATCAGGGAACCACTTAGACTGAGCCCCGCTCGATTCAGACCGACGAAGCGGGGAGGGTACGAGATGCGCGTCCGCGCCGCGCTCGCGTGGACCCTCGGGCTCGTGGCCGCGGTCGTGGGCCTCGGCCACGGGGCGGCGAGTGCTCAGCAGCCGACGTCGTCGGTACGGATGCAGGCGTTCTCCGCCTCGTCCGGCCAGAGCAGCCGCGGCACCCTCGTCGAGTCCAACTCCCCGATCGCCGTCGCGGTCGCGAGCAAGACCTCGGCCAAGCAGCATCGCACCGCTCCGATCGGCCTGGTCGCGAGCAACTGGACGCTCGACCGGCCGACCGCGTACCTCGCCGAGCCGACCGCGGCCGTGGGCCGGCCCGCGGGCACGAGCAGTCGAGGCGCGAACGTACGAGGCCCGCCCGGCGCACCCCGCGCCTGAGCCGACCTTCCTTCCTCCCTTGGGCGCACGCGGACCTTACTCACGCACCAAGCGCCCATCGGAGGCACTGTGTCTCGTGCACCACTCATCCGCGCCTTACTGACTTTCCTCATCCTCGGCGGCGCGTTGTTCTTCGCCGTCAGCACGCCCGCCAAGCTCGGCCTCGACCTGCGCGGCGGCACCCAGATCGTGCTCGAAGCGTCCGACAGCCCGACCACGAAGGCCAACGCCGAGTCGACCGACCGCGCGATCGGCGTGCTCAACCGGCGCGTCGACTCCCTCGGCGTCGCCGAGGCGAACGTCAGCCGTTCCGGCGAACGCCGCATCATCATCGAGCTGCCCGGCCTGCAGGACCCGCGCGAAGCGGTCGAGGTGATCGGCCGGACCGCGCAGCTCACGTTCCACTCCGTTCTCGGCGCCGAGGCACCACCGGCCACGCCGACGCCGACCCCGTCGCCGACGAAGGCCGCGGACCCGACCAAGGAACGGGTGATCAACGACGAGTCCGGTCAGCCGATCAAGATCGGCCCGGCCGCGCTCACCGGTGAGGACGTCACCGACGCCTCCGGCGGGTACGACCCGCAGCAGGGTCTGACCTGGTTCGTCAACGTCGACTTCAGCGGGCCTGGCGGAACGAAGTGGAAGAACCTCACCGCGAAGGCCGCCTGCGCCCAGCCCGGCGACCCGACGCGCCGCGTCGCGATCGTGCTCGACAACGAGGTCATCTCCTCGCCGCAGGTCGTCCAGGAGGTCGGCTGCAACGTCGGCATGACCGGCGGCCAGACCCAGATCACCGGCGACTTCGACCAGCAGTCGGCGCAGGAGCTCGGCACGCTGATCAAGGGCGGCGCGCTGCCCGTTCCCGTCGAGGTCATCGAGCAGCGGACCGTCGGCCCGACGCTCGGCGAAGAGGCGATCGAGGCGAGCGCGAAGGCCGGCATCATCGGTCTGATCCTCACCGGCCTGTTCATCATCGTGGTCTACCGGCTGGTCGGCTTCCTCGCGACGGTCGCTCTTGCCTGCTACGCGCTGATCTCGTACGCCGTGCTCGTCGCATTGAATGCCACGTTGACGTTGCCTGGCCTGGCGGGCTTCGTGCTCGCGATCGGTATGGCGATCGATGCGAACGTGTTGGTGTTCGAACGAGCGCGAGAGGAGTACGCCGCCTCGCCCAAACGCGGCCTGGCATCCGCCGTTCCCCGCGGGTTCCAGGGTGCCTGGTCGGCGATCATCGACTCGAACGTGACCACGTTGCTCTCGGCCGGTCTGCTGTTCTTCCTGGCGTCGGGCGCGGTCCGAGGGTTCGGTGTCACGCTGACCGTCGGTGTGCTGGCGTCGATGGTCTCGGCGCTGATCATCTCCCGGGTGCTGGTCGAGTGGGCGGTGCGTCGTTCGTTCGTCATGAAGCGACCCCGCCTTACCGGTTTGGCGAACATCGGGCGGATCCGTACCTGGCTCACCGAGCGCAACCCCAACCTGATGAAGCGCAGCAAGCTGTGGCTCGGCATCTCCGCGGCGCTGCTCGTCGTCGCGATCGCGGGCATCGCGATCCGCGGGCTGAACTTCGGCGTGGAGTTCACCGGTGGGCGGCTGATCGAGTACTCGATGTCCAAGCCAGTCGACGTGAACGACGCGCGTGCCGCGGTGGCGGACGCCGGCTTCCCGCGGGCTGTCGTACAGACGTCGAACAACGACAACATCTCGGTGCGAACGTCGCAGCTCACGCCGACGGATGAGGATCGAATCCGCGCGGAGCTGGGGAAGGTCGGCGGGGACGTTCAGGAGATCCGGGACGAGCTGATCGGGCCATCGCTGGGTGACGAACTGCGGCTCAAGGCGTTGATCGCGTTGGGGGTCGCACTGTTGGCCCAGATGGTCTATCTGGCCATCCGGTTCCGATGGATGTTCGGCGTCGCGGCGATGTTGACGATGTTCCACGACATCGTGCTGGTGGTGGGTCTGTTCGCCTGGCTGGGCAAGTCCATCGACGGCGTCTTCCTGGCCGCGGCGTTGACGATCATCGGTCGATCTGTGAACGACGTCGTGGTGGTGTTCGACCGAATCCGCGAGCTCTGGGCAGCGCATCCGAAGGTGCCGTTCGCGGAATCTGCGAACACCGCGGTCCTGCAGACGGTGCCGCGAACGATCAACACCGGCCTGGGCGCGATGTTCATCCTTGGAGCGTTGACGATTCTCGGCGGCGACTCCTTGACGGACTTCGCGATGGCGTTGTTGGTCGGTCTGGTCGTGGGTACGTACTCGTCGGGCCTCACCTCGCCCCCGTTGGCCATCGCGCTGCAGAGCAAGTGGCCGTCCCGTCCGCCGCGGGTGAAGTCCCGCATGCCCGAAGCGGTCGCCCGCAAGCGCGCCCAACGCTCGAGCTCCGGAGCAGTCGTCTAACCACCACGTTGCGAATGAGGGCGTCCCTCTATCGATCTATTCGATAGAGGGACGCCCTCATTCGAAACCAGGAGCAGACCGAACCCCCGGCTTCATCCGAGCCACAAGAGACCGTGGGCTCCACAAGCCACCCAAGCACGGCAGCAGACCTGGACCGCAAGCAGGCCTGCCCCGGACACCTGTTCCGGGGGGCAGGGGCGGCGCGTGAAAAGCAGGTGGCCACACTCGACCGCCGCCACAGACCCGAGAGCACCACCTCGAGAACAGCTCTCATCGAGGACCGCACCAAGACAGCACCAGAACCAGAAGAGCTTCGCCACCCACAACCGGCATTGGATGAAGGGCACCTTCATCCAAACCAGCCGGTGATCATGATGGTGATCGTGAAGCCAAACCGGTCATATACGCCGGGTTCGCCTTCATGATCACGCTCATGATCACGAACCGGCGCGCTAGATGCTTCGAGCGCGAAGGATCCCAACCTCGAGAGGCTGGTCCTGGCTAGGGCAACCCTCCGCCGGCGCGGATGTTCTGGCCGGTGATCCAGCCGCCGTCGGGGCTGGCGAGGAAGGCGACCACGTTGGCGATGTCCATGGGTTGGCCGAGGCGGCCCAGCGGGATGTACGCCGGCAGCGCTTCCAACGCCTCCGGTGGGTTCGAGGCGCGCAGCAGATCCGTGTCCGTGGCGCCCGGCGAGACCACGTTCACCGTGATCCCCCGCGCGCCGAGCTCGCGGGACGCGACCAGCGCGAACTGTTCGATCGCGCCCTTCACCCCCTGATACAGCGCGTTCCGCGGCGCCGGCAGGACGGTGTTGATCGTCGAGATGTTGATGATCCGGCCGAAGTCGCGCAACCGCACGGACGCCTCCTGCATCGCGAAGAACGTGCCCTTCGCGTTCGCGTCGAACATCGCGTCGTACTGCTCCTCGGTCACCTCCGCCATCGCGAGCGGGCTGCCCGAAGCCGCGTTGTTCACGAGGATGTCGAGCTCGCCGAGCACCTCGTCGGCCTCGGCGAAGAGGTTGCGTACGTCGTCCAGCCGCCCGAGGTCGACGCGTACGGCCGACGCCTCGCCACCCTTCGATGCCACGACATCGACGACCTCCGCGGCCAGGGAGTCGTTGGCATGGAAGCTGAACAACACCCGCGCCCCATCGGAAGCGAGCCGCTCCACGATCGCCCGTCCGATCCCCCGCGAGCCGCCCGTGACGACCGCGGTCTTCCCCGCCAACATGCTCATATCCCGACCCTATGCGCGACTGGCGCTGGAGCGCACTCCAGCTCATAGGGTCGCGACCATGACACGGGAAGAAAGCTACGCACACGGATTCGAGGTCCTGAAGAGTATCGACGGCGAAGCAGGCGAACGCGTCGTCGAATCCCTCCAGGACGTCAACCCCGAGCTCGCCCACCAGGTCGTCGCCTGGGGGTTCGGCGAGATCTACTCGCGACCCGCCCTGCAGCCACGCGACCGGCAGCTCGTCACGATCGGCATGCTCACCGCCCTCGGCGGCTGCGAGCCGCAGCTCGAGGTGCACGTCAACGCGGCACTGAACGTCGGGCTCACAGCGGAAGAGATCGTCGAGGCCATGCTGCACTCCGCCGGCTACTGCGGGTTCCCGCGCGCGCTCAACGCGACGTTCGTGGCCAAGAAGGTCTTCGCCGAACGCGGCCTGCTTCCCGTTCAGCAGTCCTGACGCCCCACAGCACCTGCCAATAGGGTGGCCGGATGCGAGCGAGCGGGGAGCAGTTCGAGATCGCAGCCGGCGACTACTCGGCGGTGGTGACCGAGGTCGGCGCGACGTTGCGGATGCTGCGGTACGAGGACCGCGACCTCGTCGCCGGCTTCGACGCCGACGAGATGATGCCGATGTTCCGCGGCGCCGTGATCGCGCCCTGGCCGAACCGGATCGCCGACGGCAAGTACGAGTTCGGCGGTGAGGCGTACCAGCTCCCGCTCAACGAGCCCGCCCGCCGCACCGCGCTGCACGGCCTGGTCAGCTGGGCCGCGTGGCGGGTCGCCTCGCATGAGCCGGGCAGTGTCGTGCTGACGCACCGGCTGTTCCCGCAGAGCGGCTACCCGTTCCTGCTCGACCTGACGATGTCGTACTCCCTGGACGACAAGGGCCTGACCTGCCAGCTCACCGCGGCGAACGCCGGTGACATCGAGGCCCCGTACGGCATGGCCTCGCACTCCTACCTCGTCGCCGGCCAGGGTCGCGTGGACGACTGGACGCTCACGCTCGGCGCGAGTACGTACCTCACCGTCACCCCGGACCGACTGCTCCCCGTCGGGCTCGTCGACGTGGGCGGAACGCCGTACGACTTCCGCGCCGGCCGGCCGCTGAGCGGGCTGTCCGTCGACCACGCGTTCACCGATCTCACGAGGTCCGGCGCGGGCCTGGCATCGGCGCAGCTCCTCGCCGGCGACGGCACGGGAGTCGAGGTCGTCTGGGACTCGACGACCTGCGGTTGGGCCCAGGTCCACACTGCGGACCGGCCCGAGCGCAGGTTCGACCGGGCGGGCCTTGCCTTCGAACCGATGACCTGCCCGCCCGACGCCTTCAACTCCGGCCGTGGCCTCGTCGTGCTGAAGCCGGGCGACGATCACCAAGCCTGGTGGCGAGTCAGCGCCTTGTGAGGACGTTGGCCAGCCACGGCTCGAGGACCGGTAGCAGGTTGGCTGGCTGCATCGCGGTGAGGTGGTCGAGCCCTTCGAGGACCTCGACGTCCCAGCCGAGCTCGCGCAGCTCGGCGGCGTTGCGTACGACCGGTCCGGCCAGGTCGACGGTCACCCCGCCCCACCGTTCGCTGTAGACGATGCGGTCCGCCGAGCCGACGACTGCCAGCCGGGGACATTGCACCGCGGGCTGGGCGGCGCGGTCGTCGAACCCGCGCAGGCCTTGGTAGAGCGTCATGAACTGCCGGGTCACCGGCTCGGGCACGGTCAGCTCGACGGTCTCCCAGTCGATCTCGCCGTCCTGCGCCGGCTGTGCCGGCTGCGTCGCCGGCTCTGACGGCTTGGGGTTGAGCGACAGCTGGTGGGTCGCCTCCGTCACGGCGAGCATCTCCGCGTACGGCCCGTCGAGCGGCGGGTAGCCGCCCATCACGAGCGCGTCGAGACGGTCGGTACGGATCGCGAGCTGCAGGCCGGCGAGGGCGAGCCAGGAGTAGCCGTAGTACGCGAACCGCTCGGCGCCAGCCGCGTCGGCGATCGCGAGCAGATCGGCGGCGAGGTTGTCGGGCGTCAACGTGTCGGGCTTCGGCGTGGCCATCGTGTGAGCGGTGAGATCGAAGCCGACGACGTGGAACGTGTCCGCGAGCTCGTCGACGAGGCCCTTGGTGAGCTCGTCGACGGCCACCAGAACGGTCGGTCCAGAACCGGCGACGGTGAGGTCGATCGTGCTGTCGTCGTGGAGGGTCGCTTGCGGCATGGCACGTCTCCGTACGGCGTAAGGAATTCGATGAGGCGACCATACCTTAGGGCGTAAGGAGTTGTCGAGAGCTCGGCAGCCGCCCCGATCCCCGGCTCACCTGTGGGCAAGTGCGCGCCCCTGTATCCACAGCACCATGCTCGCCGCCGTACTTGTCGGTGCAGGGAGGTACGGTCTGTCTCTCACACCTTGGGGAGGGACACGATGCGCTTCGTCAGCGAGAGCTCGGCATTGGGTCGCGCGGCGACATTCTCCGCCCGGCATACGTCGGGTCATGCGGCCCCGATCCCGGCGTTGACGGGCCTGCGGATCGCGACCGAGGACGGCGCCGTACGGCTGACCGGGTACGACTACGAGGCCAGCTCGACCGTGCTGCTGCCGGTCGAGGTGGAGGAGCCGGGCGAGGTGCTGCTGCCGGGCCGGGTGTTCGCCGAGATCGTGCACGCGCTGCCGTCGGGGTCGGTCGAGGTACGCACGGTGGACGGCGTCACCGAGATCCGCACCAGCACGATCGACTTCACGCTGCCCACGTTGCCGCTCCAGGACTATCCGGAGCTGCCGCAGCCACCGGACGCGGTTGGCGCGGTCGACGCCGAGGCGTTCACGCGCGCCGCGGTGCGGATGGCGCGGATCGCGATGCGCGACGACGTGGTGCCGGTGCTGACGGGCACCTTGCTGGAGCTCACCGACGAGACGGTCACGCTGACCTCCTCTGACCGGTACAGGATCGCGATCCACGAGCAGCCGTGGAAGCCGACCGGGACGTCCGCTCCCGCGCGGGCGGTCGTGTCGGCGCGGATGCTCGCGGACGCGGCGAAGAGCCTGGGCAGCAAGGGCACGTTGACGATCGGGCTGCGCGTCGGTGGCGGCGAGTCGCTGGTCAGCCTGGGCGACGAGCACCAGGTGACGACGATGCGCCTGCTCGACGACAACTACCCGCCGCTGCGCTCGAAGGTCCCGACCGAGTTCGCCGGTTCGGTGACCGTCGGCGTCGAGGACCTGCGGGCGGCGCTGCGACGGGTGTGCATCGTGGCCGACCGGTACGCGGGCGTGGTGCTCGGCATCGAGGAGACCCGGCTCGTGGTCGGCGCGACCGGCGACGTCGACACCCGCGGCAGCGAGCGGCTGCCAGCGCGGCTGTCGGGAGCGGCGGGAACGGTGTCGTTCAACGCCGGCTACCTGCTCGACGGGCTCGAGGGCGTCGACACCGACTTCGTCGTGCTGTCGTACAACGAGGGCCTCCGCCCCGCCCTGCTGCGCGGCACCACGGCGCTGGAAGGTGGTGAGCCGAGGGAGGACTCGACCTACGTCGCGATGCCCCGCCGACTGTCCTAATCCCGTAGCGGGTGCAGGTCGACGGGCGTCAGCACCCAGCGGAAGCCGTACTTGGTGCCACTGCGGTCACCGGCGCCCGGCGCGAAGTACTCGGCGATCAACGCCATCAGCCGATCGCGGAACTCGGCGGCCTGCTCGGTCGACATCCGGCTGGCATGCTCCTCGCCCGCCTGGACGTAGTCGCTGCCGAACATCCCGGCCTCGGCATCGGCGAACGCCTGGACGAAGTCGTGCACGCTCGCCTCGGGCACCAGGGTCACCGGCCCCGGCTCGGCCTCGTCCGGCACCGGAACGTCGGTCCGCTGCCAACGCTCGCCGCCGACGACGTGGCCCGTCGCGGCGAGCCGCTCCAGATGCCAGAGCACCCGGGCATCGTTGATCTGCAGGTCGTTGGCAAGCTCGTCGACGGTCCGGGGTTCGGTGAGTGCTTCGAGGATCCTTCGGGGCAGCATGCTCCGTGACCTTAGTCACCCTGGGCCGCACGCCGGAGCTCGGCGAAAGCGGCGGCCAGCGTCGACGCGGTGAAGTGCGCGTTCAGCCCGCTCGGGTTCGGCAGCACCCACAACCGGGACGGACCGAGCGGCTCCGGCTGCTCGCCGAACACAGCCTTCGGCCGCTCGAAAGCGGTCCGGTACGCGGTGATGCCGACGATCGCGACGAACCGCGGCGCGTAGCGCGAAGCCAGCGCCGCGAGCCGTACGCCGCCAGCCCGCAGCTCCTCCGCGGCCAGCTCGTCAGCCCGCGCCGTGGCGCGTGGCGCGACGTTCGTGATGCCCAGCCCATACGTCAACAACTCCGACTGCTCGCGCGGAAGCAGCAGCCGCGGGGTGAGGCCGGACTGGTGCAGCGCGGGCCAGAACCGATTGCCCGGACGGGCAAAGTGCCAACCCGTCGCGGCCGACATCAGACCCGGGTTGATGCCCGAGAACAGGATCGTCAGGCCCGGCGCCACGACGTCCGGCAGCAGCTTCGTACGCGCAGCCTCCAGTGCCGCGCGATCGAGTCGAGGAGCGGTCATCGCTCCCATCGTCCACCACTCGGACATGCCCCTGACCGGATCCTAGTCAAAGGCGAATGCTTGTTCTATATTCTCACCGACTCGTAGCCCGTAGGGCAACGGGTGGACACATTGCAGCGGCAATCTTGGATCGGGACCCATCCGGCCACGAGCGGGGTCCGAACACCAACCGGAGATGGGCCAATGGCATTCGAACTGGACACGTACAAACAAGAAGCCGCAGCGGTCAACGTGGACGACATCGACTTCGACGACTTCCGTCGACAGCCGCTGTCGCCAGCAGCGCTGCGCTGCCTTCACTACATGGCAGACGTCGAGACCCACACGGTCTGCTACCTACGCGACCTGCTGGTCACGCCGTCGCACCAGAACCCGCGCATCACGACGTTCCTCACCATGTGGAACTACGAGGAGTTCTGGCACGGCGACGTGATCGACCGGATCCTCGCCATGCACGCCGAGGAAGCCGGCCTGATCCGGCACCGCAAGGTGCGGCTCAAGCAGGGCATCAAGAACGTTGTCAGTCCGATCACCCAATGCCTCACCGCCGCCGTCGTGGGCGACGACTTCATCGCGACCCACATGAGCTGGGGCGCGGTGAACGAGTGGTCCGCACACGCCGCGTACGCGCGCCTGATCGCGGTCGAGGACCACCCGACGCTGACCAAGATCCTGCGCCGGATCCAGCACCAGGAGACCCGCCACCTCGCGTTCTACTACTCCGAGGCCAAGGAGCGGCTGGAGCGCAGCAAGAAGGCGCAGAACATCACCCGCTGGGCGCTCGCGAAGCTGTGGGCACCGGTCGGGTCGACGATCGCACCGAAGTACGAGACCCGCTTCATGCTCAACCACCTGTTCAACAGCGACGGCGGCCCGAAGACCATCTTCATGCTCGACCAGAAGGTCGACAAGCTGCCCGGACTCGCCGGCCTGGACCTGGTCAGCAAGGCGTTGACGAAGTACGGGATCAGACTCCCGCGCTTCGACCCTGCCGTTGCCTGAGCCAGTCGTCGAACTGGGACGCGTCGATCCGTTCGTCGTGCACGCCCACCGCTTCGGCGGAGGCGAGCCAGACGATGGGAGGACCCATCACGTCGGGCTGCAGGATGCGCAGCCCGGCGGGCACGTCGTCGGGGAACATCCCGGTGACGGTCGCCGATCCGGGCATCAGCAGGTTGACGGTGATGCCCGTTCCTTCGAGGTCGGCGGCCATGATCCGGGACAGCGACTCGCTGCCGGCGCGGGAGGGGCCGTACGGGACGAAGCCGGTCCGGCGCATGCTCTGCTCGTTGACCGCGATGTTGACGATGCGGCCGCTGCCGGCGGCGAGCATGCGCGGGACCACCTCGCGCGCCACCAGGAAGTAGCCGGTCAGGTTGGTCTCGACGACGGCGCGGAAGCCGTCCGCCGGCACCTCCCAGAAGCGGGTCGGCTGGGTGAGGAAGTTCGGGTTGACCGTACGCATGCCGATGCCCGCGTTGTTGACCAGCAGGTCGATGCCGCGCAGGCGTTCCCACACCTCGGCGACGCCTTCGCTCACCGCCGTCTCGTCGCGGACGTCGAGCCCCAGGCCGATCGCGTTCGGCAGGCTCGCGGCGACCTCCTTCGCGCGCTCCCCGGATCGCCCGGTCAGCGCGACGGTCGCGTCGTTCGCGGCGAGTGCCTCCGCCATCGCGAGCCCCAGCCCGCTCGTCCCTCCGGTGATCAGGATCTTCTTCGCGTTTCCGTCCATGGCCTCGACGGTAGAATTGAGAGCGTGCTCGAAGTCAAGGACGACTGCGTCAGCATCGGCGAGGCAGCGCGGCTGACCGGGGTGAGCGTGCACACATTGCGGTACTACGAGCGGGCCGGGCTGGTCGTGACGACGATCGACCGTACGACGTCGGGCCGGCGGCGGTACTCCAAGCTCGACCTGGAGTGGATCCAGATCTGTACGAAGCTGCGGGCGACAGGGATGCCGATCCGGACCATCCGACGGTACGCGGAGCTGGTGTCGGAGGGCCGCGGGAACGAGAAGGAACGCCTCGCGCTGATGGAGACCCACCGCGTCGAGGTGCTGGCCAAGCTCGCCGAGATCCAGGACAACCTCCGCGTCATCGACCACAAGATCGACGTCTACCGCGGCCGCCTCGAAGCCGGCGACGCCGACCACCTCTGGGCGCCGCAGCCATGACGGGCGGCGCCGTCGTCTGGTGGGAGATCGAGACCCCGGATCCCGCCGGGGCGCAGGCGTTCTACGGCGACCTGTTCGGCTGGACGTTCCGGCGCGCGTTCGAGGGATCGGACCTCGGGCGGGACTACTGGATCATCACCTCGAGCGGCGGCGAGACGCTCGGCGGGCTCCAGTCAGGCGCGCACAGGCCGCAAGCGGGGGCGCGACTGTACGTTCAGGTCGACGACCTCGAGCAGACGATCGAGGCCGCGCTCGGTCGGGGAGCCACCCTCGAGCGGGGCCGGACGTTCCTCGGATCGGACGACTTCTGGTTCGCGAACCTGCTCGACCCGCAGGGTGTCTC
Source organism: Tenggerimyces flavus (assembly GCF_016907715.1). Lineage (NCBI taxonomy): Bacteria > Bacillati > Actinomycetota > Actinomycetes > Propionibacteriales > Nocardioidaceae > Tenggerimyces > Tenggerimyces flavus. Next base: position 646,318 of record NZ_JAFBCM010000001.1, read on the forward strand.
GTTCGGCCTCTGGACCTCGGCTCCGGCCTAGATGTCGCGGACCAGGTCGAGGCTCACCACGAGGGCCGCCTCGCGCCGCGACTCCGGGGTCGACGTCTTGTCCTCGGCCATGATCGCCTGCGCCGTGTGCAGGCTCACCACCGCCAGCATCCCTCTGATCCGGTGCTCCAACGGGGCGTCCTCGGCCACCATCAGGCGGTGGATCGACTTCATCCGCGCGCGGAAGTCGTCCCCACTCACCCCCTTCGCCGCGGCCGGGTTCTGCTGGAAGAAGCGCATCGCCTGCCAGCCGTTCTGGACGATCGTCGAGTACCGCTCCAGGATCTCGCGGCGGATCTCCGCCGTACGCGGCTGCGAGTCCGCCCACGACACCAGCTCGTCGATGCTCGCCATGAAGTCGCCGACGAGCGAGGTGACGATCTCGTCCTTGGACTTGAAGTGGTAGTACAGCGCCGCCTTGGTCACGCCCAGGCGGTCGGCAATCTCGCGCAGCGAGGTCTTCTCGTACCCCTGCTCCCCGAACAGCTCGAACGCGACTTCCTGGATGCGCGTCCGCGTGTCACCGCGTTCGCTGGCTCCGGCACCCATCTTCGCGTACCTCCTCGCCTGACTTGACCAGCAATTTACTTGACGACCGGCAAGTAACCCACTTACCGTACGACAAGTAAGCATAACTTGCCTGCCGGCAAGTCAGCCAGTCCTCAACAACTCGGGAGCGTACCGATGTCCTCCACGCAGGCCCCCGCGACGCGACGGGAAGTCCTGTTCGTGTTGCCCGGTCTGATCCTGGCGATGCTCCTCGCCATGCTCGACCAGCTCATCGTCGGCACCGCGATGCCGACGATCGTGGGCGAGCTCGGCGGAGTCGAGCACCTGTCCTGGGTCGTGACCGCCTACGTCCTGACCTCCACCGTCTCGACGCCGCTGTACGGGAAGCTCGGCGACCTGTACGGCCGCAAGCGGCTGTTCATCTTCGCGATCATCGTCTTCCTGGCCGGCTCCGCGCTGTCGGGCATCGCCCAGTCGATGATCCAGCTGATCGGGTTCCGTGCCCTGCAGGGCCTCGGCGCCGGTGGCCTGATGGTCGGCGTGATGGCGATCATCGGCGACCTGGTCTCGCCGCGCGAACGTGGCAAGTACCAGGGGTACTTCGCCGCGACGATGGCCGCCGCGACGATCGCCGGCCCGCTGCTCGGCGGGTTCCTCACCGACCACCTGTCGTGGCGCTGGGTGTTCTACATCAACATCCCGCTCGGCATCCTCGCGCTGTTCGTGATCGCCGCCCGGTTGCACCTGCCGCGGCACACGATCAAGCACCAGATCGACTACCTCGGCGCTGCCCTGCTGACGGTCGCCGCGACCTCGATCGTGCTGGTCACGACCTGGGGCGGCTCGCAGTACGAATGGGGCTCGTTCCAGATCATCGGCCTGGCGATCCTCGGCGTCGTTGCCGCGGTGGCGTTCGTCTTCCAGGAGCGCCGCGCGGTCGAGCCGATCGTTCCGCTGCACGTGTTCAAGAGCCGCAACTTCACCGTGAGCACGCTGATGGGCTTCCTGGTCGGCGTCGCGATGTTCGGTGCGGTGACGTTCCTGCCGCTGTACCAGCAGACCGTGCAGGGCGCGTCGGCCACGAACAGCGGCCTGCTGCTCCTCCCGCTGATGGGCGGCTCGATGGTGATGTCGCTGGTCGTCGGTCAGATCATCACCCGTACGGGCCATTACCGAAGCTTCCCGATCATCGGCTCGGCGGCGATGGCTGTCGGCATCGGACTGCTCTCGATGCTCGATGTCGGTACCGGCAAGCTCGCCTCGGCGATCTTCATGGTCGTGCTGGGCATCGGCATGGGCCTGCTCATGCAGGTGGTGATGCTGCTCGCGCAGAACAGCGTCGAGATGAAGGACATGGGCGTCGCGAGCAGCACGTCGATGTTCGCGCGGTCGATCGGCGGCTCGATCGGTGTCTCGGTGTTCGGCGCGATCTTCGCCAGCCGGCTCACCGACGCACTGCCCAGCGGTGCCTCGGTCGGAGGCGGCACGAACATCGACCCGGCGATGCTCAGCCAGGTACCGCCGGAGGTCAAGACGTCGATCCTGGAAGCGATCGTGCACGCCACCCAAGGCGTGTTCCTCTGGGCGCTGCCGTTCGCGGTCCTGGCGTTCGTACTCAGCTGGTTCATCAAGAACGAGCCGCTGCGGGGCGCGCCATCCGCCGATGAGGCGCCGCCGCGGGACCTGGAGTCGGTCAGCTCGGTCTAGCCGTACGGAGTAAGGCACGTTCCCCCGAGGATGTGGAGGGGCCGGGTGTAGCTCACCCGGCCCCTCTATCGTTGGAGGTGGAGAGCCCGCACCACCCCTGAGCGGGCATGGACGAGGAGGGTCACCACCGTGACCGAATCCGCGACCGCCTCAGCCGTCTTCGGCCGGAGTAGCGGCCACGAGCAGGTTGTGTTCTGCTCCGATGAGCCGAGCGGACTGCGTGCGATCATCGCGATCTATTCGACTGCGCTCGGCCCAGCGCTCGGCGGTACGAGGTTCTACCCGTACGCGACCGAGGACGCGGCACTGACCGACGTGCTCAACCTCTCGAAGGCCATGGCGTACAAGGGTGCGCTCGCCGGCCTCGACCTCGGCGGCGGCAAGGCCGTGATCATCGGCGATCCTTCCCGCGACAAGTCCGAGGGTTTGCTGCGTGCGTACGGGCGGTTCGTGCAGTCGCTCGGCGGCCGGTACATCACCGCGTGCGACGTGGGCACGTACTCCCCCGACATGGACCTGGTGGCCCGCGAGTGCACGTACGTGACCGGCCGTACGGTCGAGCACGGCGGCGCGGGCGACTCGTCGATCCTCACCGCTTTCGGCGTTTTCCAGGGCATGCGCGCCTGCGCCGAACGCCTGTGGGGCTCCCCCACCCTGCACGGCCGCCGCGTCGGCATCGCCGGCGTCGGCAAGGTCGGCCGGCACCTGGTCGGACACCTGCTCGACGACGGCGCGTCGGTCGTGGTGACGGACGTGTCGGAACAGGCGATCGCGGCGGTGCGGCTGGAGTACCCGTCGGTCGACGTGGTCGACTCGGCCTCGGCGCTGGCAGCGTCCGACATCGACGTGTACGCGCCCTGCGCGCTGGGGTCGTCGCTCGACGACGCGACCGTCCTGTCCTTGCGCGCGCGAGCCGTCTGCGGCGGGGCGAACAACCAGCTCGCGCACGCGGGGATCGAGAAGATGCTCGAGGACCGCGGCATCCTGTACGCCCCGGACTACTGCGTGAACGCGGGCGGCCTGATCCAGGTCGCGGACGAGATCGAGGGCTTCGACTTCGCCCGCGCGAAGGCACGCGCGGCGAAGATCTACGAGACGACCGGCAAGGTCTTCTCCCTTGCCGAAGAGGAAGGCGTCCCACCCGCGGTGGCGGCCGACCGGCTGGCCGAACGCCGGATCGCCGAGATCGGCCGCCTCCGGAGCCTCTGGCTCGGCTGATCCCTCATGGGCCGAAACGATGCGGTGACCGTCAGTAGCGGGCTCGACCGTCACGATTCGTCCTACGCGATGCTGCTCGAGGAACTCCACCCGGAGTCGGTGACACCGTCGCCGACTCGGACAAGGCGATGTCCATCATCGGGCGGCTGGCCGGGCGTCTCGCCGTGCCGGCGCCACCCGACCTGCCCCGGTTGGCGCCAACGTTCGAACGATGGGCAGACAAACGTGCTCCGCGGAGTGCGCGAGGACTGGCTCGCGATCGATCCCCAGGGATACGTCGGTGAGATCGCGTTCGAGTGCCTCACCCATCCCCGCGACCGGTGGGCCGAAGCCATGAGGATGCCCGAGCCCGAGCGAGTGGTGCGCAGGCGGATCCGGATCTTCGCCGACGCCGCCAAGATCGACGGCCTCAGCTTCTGACGAGGCAGAACGGGTGGCCGGCGGGGTCGAGGTAGACGCGGAAGCTGGCGGTGGGTGAGTCGGGCTTGCCGGTCTCGCGTGCCCCGGCTGCCAGCGCGTGGTCGCGACCGGCGTCGAGGTCGGCGACCTCGATCTCGAGGTGCAGCATCTGCGGTACGCCTCGTTCGGGCCAGGTCGGTGGAACGAACTCCGGGTCGCGCTGGAAGCCCAGCGCCGGGCCGCCGTTCGGGGACTCCAGCGACACCCACTCGTCGTCTTCGTGGGTGATCTTCCAGCCCAGCAGCTGGCTGTAGAACTCGGCCAGCTCCCGTGGGTTCGGACAGTCCAGCGCGACCCCGCCGAGGGTCAGTGGGCCGGTCAGTCCAGCAGCCATCGTGGCACCTCCTGAAGACGTTGGAAGCACCACCATAGCGATTTAGCCGGTTACACGCACAGGGATTTCGCCCGCCCCAGGGCCCGGTGCGGGCTACCCAAGCAGGTCCTTGAGGAACCTCAACGCCTCGGCCTGCTGGTAGTTCGCGCCGCCCTCGTGCTTGTTGTACTCCCACACGCGCAGCTCCTTCGGGCCCGCGTAGTGGTGGTACGCCGCGTACACAGTCGACGGTGGGCACACGTTGTCCAGCAGCCCGACCGAGATCAGGCCGGAGCCCGCGCAGCGGGCGGCGAAGTTCACGCCGTCGAAGTACGACAGCGTCTTGAACGTCTCCTCCACCCGGCCGCGCCGGTCGCGCAGGTACCACTTGATCTCCGGGTACGGGCCGTCGTCCGCCACGTCGACCGCGCGCCGGTAGTGCGTCAGGAACGGCACGTCGGAGATCACCCCGACGACGTCCGAGGCCAGCCCGCCAGCGGCCAGCGCCAGGCCGCCACCCTGCGAGCCGCCCGTCACCACGATCTTCGCGGGATCGACCAGCGGATGCGTACGAGCCGCGTCGATCGCGCGTACGGCATCGGTCATCAGCCGCCGGTAGTAGTACGTCTCCGGCGACTCGACGCCCATCGTCATAAAGCCCGGGTACGACGGGGTGGTCGGGTACGGGTCGCGGTCCGGGGTGTCGCCACCCCGCTGGCCGCGCGTGTCCATGACGAAGTGCGCGCGCCCGGCACTCGCGTGCAGCAGCCACTGGTGCGGCAGGCCGCGGCCGCCGCCGTACCCGATGTACTCCACCACGCACGGCAGCGGCCCGTCGGCGCCGTGTGGCGTCACGAACCAGCCGCGGATCTCGTCGCCGCCGAAGCCGCGGTACGTCACGTCGGCGACGTCCACGGTCGAGAGCAACGCGTCCACGGGTTCGAACCGAGCATCGACAGGGTGCTGCCGCGCCTCATCGAGCGTCGCGGTCCAGAACGAGTCGAAGTCAGGCTGCTCCTCACGCTCGGGCTTGTAGGCCTCGAGGTCGGGCAGCTCCTTGTCGAAGATCGGCATGCGGACTTACTCCCCCTTGGACGGCGCGGCCCAGTGCACCGCGTTGTTGAGGATCAGCTGGACGTCGTCGCGGTAGTACGTCGGGTTCTCCTCGTGGCCCGGACGGAAGTAGAAGACCCGTCCGTTGCCGATCTGGTACGCGCAGCCCGACCGGAACTCGTGCCCGCCGGGGAACGTCGAGTGGAACACGACCGTGTCCGGCGTACCGCAGCCGAACTCCTCGTCGTACATCTCCTCGTCGTCGATCGCGAAGTCCGTGATCCCCTTCGCGATCGGGTGGTCCGGCGCGAGCACCTTGATCTGCTCGGGGCCCGCGTCATGCTTCACGCCGCCGATCCGGCCGTCGTCGCCGATCAGCCGGGTGAACGGCTTGGCCATGTGCGAGGAGTGCAGTGCGAGGAAGCCCATGCCGCGCTCCTTCACGTGCCGCTCGATCCGGTCGACGGTCTCGTCCGTCACCTGGCGGTGCAGCATGTGACCCCACCAGGCGAGCACGTCGGTCTGGGCGAGCGTCTCCTCGGACACGCCCTGGTCAGGGTCGACGTACTCGGCGATGCTGACCTCGAGCCGGTCGTCCTTGCGCAGCCCGTCGGCGACCGCGCCGTTGATGTCGTTCGGGTACATGTCGCGCGGGGCGGTGTGCTCGGACCACACCAGGACCCGGATCTTGTCTGCCACTGTGAATCGCTCCTTCGTCATGCGCGTTGCTTTGCGCTCGCCAGGTGGTCGGCGAGACACATGCTGGTAGCGGGGTTGGGGTCGAGATTCTCGAAGGCTTCGGCGTCTTCGGTGGGCTCGTACCCGACATCGTTGGCGAGATCCCAATGGCCACTGAGGTTGCGGGAGATGCCGTGATAGACGCCGAACGCGACGTCGGCATCGATGCTCTTCGTCACCAGCTGCCGCAGGTCGGACGGGCCGATCCAGCAGGTACGGATGCCCACCGACCACGGCTGCGGTTGGACCGCGCCGAAGCGCAGGCAGGCGACGGTCAGCTCCTTTGCCGACCGGTAGACGTAGCGGCGGCCGAGCGCTTCGGCGAACGCCTTCGAGGCGCCGTACGTACAGCAGGGCCAGCTCGGCCAGGCGGGATCGACGGGGACGTTGCCCATCTCGACGTACGCGCCGGCGGCGTGCACCGAGCTGGCGAGCACGACCCTGCGTACCTTGGCGTCACTGGCCGCCTGCATGACGACGTCGACGCCGTCGAGGTTGGGGGCGCGGAGGTCCTCGTACGTCGCCCGCGCGCCCGGCGAGGCCGCCAGGTGCAGGACGACGTCCGCGCCGTCGGAGGCTTTGGCCATGAACGTGCGGTCGGTGATGTCACCGACCAGGACCTGGGCGCCCTCGGGCGGATCGGGAGTCTCGATCCGGTCGAGGAGCCGAAGGTCGTATCCGGCGCTCACCAGTCCGGGCATCGCCATCTGCGCGACCCGACCGGCGGCACCCGTCACCAGCACCGTGCTCATGTTGCGCGTCGGCTCCTTCGAAGATCACTGCTGAGACCTTCCTATCGCACCCGTTCCCGAACGCGCGCGCGAGCCGCTGTCCATAAGTGGTCTGACGAATCTGGCGCGGACTCGCTGTTGGGTCGGGGGCACCCCGGTCCCATTGGCCGGCCCCTCCCCCAGGCGCCCTCCCTGTCCGTGATCATGGGCAGGTGGCAGAGGTTTGGGTGAGGGGCACCCTGGTCCGATAGGTCTGGACGAGGGTGCCCCCGACCCAACCAGACCTCCGCCACGATTCGAGTCAGACCGCGCGGGGCTGGGCGCCCGTTGGGGCAGCTCGAGATTCCCGAACGGCCGGGCGGATGGCCGTTCCCGCCAGCCGCGAGCGCGGGGATCCTGCAAGGCATGGTCCGCCACGATCACGCCCACGATGAGGAACTCGCCACCACCGCGCGGCGGCGGGCGCCTGAGAACGAGAACGAGACCGAATCCGGCACCCCCGAGCTCGTCCAGCGGGCGCTCGCCGCGGGAAGGCCCGACCTGCTCGGCCACGAAGGCGTCCAGCACCTGCAGCGGCTCGCCGGGAACCAGGGCGTGGCCGGCATGGTCGACGACGCCGTCCTCGACACGGTCGGCAGCGGCGGCAGTCCGCTCCCCGCCGACCTCCGCAGTGACATGGAGGGCAGGCTCGGCGCCGACTTCGGCGACGTACGGATCCACACCGACGGCCAGGCCGCCGCCTCCGCCGAGGCCGTCAACGCCCACGCCTACACCGTCGGGAACGACATCGTCTTCCAGCGCGACGCGTTCAACCCGAGCTCAAACGCCGGAAGAAACACGATCGCGCACGAGCTCACCCACGTCGTCCAGCAGCGCAACGGCCCGGTGGACGGCACTCCGACAGGTGGCGGCATCGCGGTCAGCGACCCCGGCGACAGGTTCGAACGGGAGGCCGCCGACACCGCCGCGCGGGTGCTCGCCGAGCCCAGCCCGGTGCAGAGAGAGCTCGAAGAAGAGGAAGAAGAACTCGAGCCCTGACCGAATTATGGGACGGGTGTCCAAGCCTGGACGAAAAACTTCGTACCGTAGTCAATGCCGCACAATCCGGCAGTTGACCAGGTGAGAGCCGGGTAAGGACCGCCTGGGGGTGCAGAAACCTACCTCCCTCGCCCGACCCGAGGTGCGAGAAGTCGGCGGCAGCCGGTACCGTGGACCTACGATCAGATGAATCCGTGAGCCCGAGGGCGCCGTGCACGCGCCGCCCCGGTAGATGTGTGCGAGGGGGTCGACCCTATGGGGCGCGGCCGAGCTAAGGCCAAGCAGACGAAGGTCGCCCGGGAGCTGAAGTATCGCAGCTACGAGACCGACCTCGATGCGCTGCAACGGGAGCTCGCTGGGCGAGAAGAAGCCGGCAACGGGGACACAGGTTCTGACAGCGATGTCGACGAGCCTGATCAAGATGACGACGAGCGGATAGCTCGCCGTCTCTGACGGCGCTCATCTCGACTCGGCGTAATCGCTCGCCAGCCGGACTTCACCCGCACCAGCGATCGCCCGTCCGGCGATCCAGGAATCAACGCCTCGTTCCCCGAGGAACTCGACCGCTCCGGCGGCGTGCTCCTCGGGGACGAGTGCGATCATGCCTACACCCATGTTCAGCGTGCGCTCGAGCTCGAGCGGATCCACCCCACCGAGCTCACCCACGAGCGTGGCGACACGCGGCGGGGTCCAGGTCGAACGGTCCAGCTCGACGTCGATCTGACCGGGCAGCACGCGCGCGAGGTTGTTCGCGAGCCCGCCGCCGGTGACGTGTGCCATCGCGTGGACGCCGAACGGGCCGCGCGCGAGCGCGAGGCAGTCCTTGGCGTACACCCGCGTCGGCTCGAGCAGCTCCTCGCCGAGCGTGCGACCGAAGTCGTCGACGTGCCGTTCGTACGCCCAGCCCGCGTCGGCGAACACCTTCCGTACGAGCGAGAAGCCGTTCGAGTGCAGCCCGGTGGACGCCATCGCGACCGCCACGTCACCGACCTCGACCCGAGAAGAGCCGAGCATCTCGTCGGCCTCGACCACGCCGGTCGTCGCGCCAGCGACGTCGTACTCGTCCGGGTTCAGCAGGCCGGGGTGCTCCGCGACCTCGCCGCCGACGAGCGCGGTTCCCGCGGCGACGCACGCCTCGGCGATGCCCTTGACGATCGAGGCGATCCGCTCGGGCACGACCCGCCCGCAAGCGATGTAGTCGGTCATGAACAGGGGCTCGGCGCCGCACACGACGAGGTCGTCGACGACCATGCCGACCAGGTCGAACCCGATCGTGTCGTGCTTGTCCAGTGCCTGCGCGATAGCGACCTTCGTGCCGACGCCGTCGGTCGAGGTCGCGAGCAACGGCCGCCGGTACGTCTTGAGCGCCGACGCGTCGAACAGGCCCGCGAACCCGCCGATACCGCCGACGACCTCCGGGCGGCGGGCCTTCTCGACCCACTCGCGCATCAGGTCGACCGCGCGCTCGCCGGCCTCGATGTCGACGCCGGCGGCCGCGTACGACGCGCCCGCGCCCTTACCGGCCGACAAGGCTGCCCACCGGTTGCGCGTCGGCCTTCCGCGGCTCCAGCCGGAGCTTGCCGCTCCGCGAGGACTCCGGGATCTCGACCGGGTAGACGCCGTCGAAGCAGGCCCGGCACAGCTGGTCGTTCGGTTGCAGGCTGGACTCCACGAGCTCCTCCAACGAGATGTAGCCGAGCGAGTCGGCGCCGATCGACGCGCAGATCTCCTCGACGTTCATCGCGCCCGCGATCAGCTCGCCGGCGGAGGCGAAGTCGATGCCGTAGAAGCAGGGCCACTTCACCGGCGGGCTGGAGATCCGTACGTGCACCTCCTGCGCGCCGGCCTCGCGGAGCATGCGGACGAGCGCGCGCTGAGTGTTGCCGCGCACGATCGAGTCGTCGACCATCACGATCCGCTTGCCCTCGATGACCTCGCGGAGCGGGTTGTACTTCAGCCGGATGCCGAGCTGGCGGAGCGTCTGGCTGGGCTGGATGAACGTCCGGCCGACGTAGCTGTTCTTCACCAGGCCGTGGCCGTACGGGATCCCACTCGCCTCGGCGTACCCGATCGCGGCGGGCGTCGCGGACTCCGGCACCGGCATCACCAGGTCGGCGTCGACCGGGAAGTCCTTGGCCAGCCGGCGGCCGACGTCGACGCGGCTCTCGTGCACCGAGCGGCCGGCGATCTTGGCGTCCGGACGGGCGAGGTAGACGTACTCGAACAGGCAGCCCTTGCGCGCGGGCTGGGCGAACCGGCGCGAGTCCACGCCGTGCTCGCCGATCGCGACGATCTCGCCCGGCTCGATCTCGCGGACGAACGTGGCGCCGGTGATGTCGAGCGCGGAGTTCTCGCTCGCGACCACCCAGCCGTTGTCGAGCTGGCCGAGCACGAGCGGGTGCAGACCTTGCGGGTCGCGCGCGGCGTACAGCGTGTTCTCGTCCATGAACACCAGGCAGAACGCGCCCTTGAGGGCGGGGAGGACCTCGACCGCCGCGTCGATCAGCTTGCGGTCGGGAAACTCGGCGAGAAGGGTGGTGACGAGGCCGGTGTCGCTGGTCGACTGGGCGTCGTTGAGCGCGAACAGGCTCGACTCGGGCGCCCGTTCGGCGGCGAGCTCGATGAGCTCCTCGGTGTTGGTGAGGTTGCCGTTGTGGGCGAGCGCGAGGGCCCCGGTCGCGGTGGAACGGAACGTCGGCTGCGCGTTCTGCCAGACGCTGGAACCGGTCGTGGAGTAGCGGCAGTGCCCTACTGCGAGATGCCCCTTGAGCGATTCGAGCGTCGCCTCGTCGAAGACCTGGGAGACCAGACCCATGTCCTTGTAGACGACGATCTGACGCCCGTTACTGACGGCGATCCCGGCGCTCTCCTGGCCGCGGTGCTGCAGCGCATAGAGACCGAAATAGGTGAGCTTGGCTACCTCTTCCCCCGGCGCCCACACACCGAAGACGCCGCAAGCGTCCTGGGGGCCTTTCTCGTCGGGGTCGAGGTCTGGACTGCTGGTTCCTACGCCACCCGGCACATTCACGAGTGTAGACGGTCGGGTGCAAGCGCGGCTGACGGCACTCGAACAGGGGGCGACCTTTGCCTGGACTTAGAACGAATGATCGTTCGCGTTTGCTAGCGTGCCGCCTATGCCCCGCGTGAGTCAGATGCACCTGGACCGGCGCCGGCGCCAGATCCTGGACGCCGCCGGTCGCTGCTTCGCCGCGGAGGGATTCCACGCGACGTCGATGCAGGACGTACTCGCCGCGTCGGAGCTGTCCGCCGGTGCTGTGTACCGCTACTTCCCGAGCAAGCAGGCGATCATCGAGGCGATCGCCGACGAGACGCTGACGCACATCCACACCGTGCTGACCGAGGCGCTGAACCGTACCGAGCCGCCGCGCCCGACCGACGTCCTGGGCGACCTGCTCACCGCGATGGCCGGGCTCGACGACGCGAAGCTGCGGATCCGGATCGTGATCCAGGTGTGGGGCGAAGCGATCCGCAACCCCGAGGTCCGCGACGTGATCATGACGCGGATGACCGAGGTGTACGACGTGCTGACCCAGGTCGTGATCCGGGCGCAGAAGGCCGGGCTGATGAACCCGTCGGTGCCGCCGCGGATCGCGGCGGAGACGTACATAGGCGTGCTGCCCGGGCTGATGGTGCAGAAGGCGATCTTCGGCGACGCGTTCGACCTGCCGGCGCACGTCTCCGCGCTGCGGACCTTGTTCGGCTCGTAGACTCCCGGTCCGTGTCCGACGTCCTCGCTCCTACTGCCCACGCCCTGCTGGTCCGGCTTGCCGACGAGCAACGGACCGCGCGTACGCCCTCGCTCGTCGGCGGCGTCGTCCGCGACGGCGTCCTGCTCTGGTCCGGCGGCCGCGGCAAGGTCGACGGCGCCGAGCCCGACAGCGGTACGCAGTATCGGATCGGCTCGATCAGCAAGACGTTCACCGCCGTGCTCGTCGCCCGGCTGCGGGACGAGGGCAAGCTGGACTTCGCCGACCCGCTGGACCGCCACGTTCCGGGCACGACGCTCGGCGACCGGACGATCGGCCAGCTCCTCGCGCACACTTCCGGCGTGCAGGCCGAAACTTCCGGCCCGTGGTGGGAGCGCACGCCGGGCGGCGCGTGGGACACGCTCGCCGGCGCACTCAGTCCGGCGCTGCACCGCGGCGGAGAGCTGCACCACTACTCCAACCTCGGGTACGCGGTGCTCGGCGAGGTCATCTCCAGACTGCGCGGCGCGTCCTGGTTCGACGCGCTGCAAGGGGAGATCCTGCGGCCGCTCGGGCTGACGCGGACGTCGTTCTCGCCGGAGGCGCCGCACGCTCTCGGGTACGCCGTGCACCCGTGGGCCGACGTCGTGTTGGAGGAGCCGTTCCACGACGCGGGCGCGATGGCACCGGCGGGCCAGCTGTGGTCGACGGTCGTCGACCTCGCGCGGTGGGCGGCGTTCATCGGTGGCGACACCGGCGAGGTGTTGTCCGCCGACACGCTCACTGAGCTGCGGGAGCCCAACACCGTCGAGCGATCGGACACCTGGGTCTCCGGTTACGGTCTCGGGCTGCAGGTGCTGCACGTCGGCGGGCGCACGTTCGTCGGGCACGGCGGGTCGATGCCCGGGTTCCTCGCCGGCGTGTACGTCGACGTCGCGGACTCCACCGCGGGGGTGTGCGCGGCGAACACGACGTCGGGGGTGAACCCCGTCCGGCTCGGCACCGACCTCGTCTCGATCCTGGCCGAGCACGAGCCGCGGGTCCCGGCCGAGTGGGCGCCCGATCCCTCCGTCCCCGCTTCGGTGCTCGAGCTGGTCGGGCCCTGGTACTGGGGGCCGACGCCGTTCGCCCTGCACGCCAAGGCGGACGGTTGGCTCGACCTCACGCCGCTCACCGAACGAGGGCGGGCGTCGCGGTTCCGGCCGACGGGGACCGACACCTGGCAGGGACTCGACGGCTACTACCTCGGTGAGACCCTGCGGGTCGTGCGGCTCGCCGACGGCTCGGTGAGCCACCTCGACCTCGCGTCGTTCGTCTTCACGCGTTCGCCGTACGACCCGGACGCTCCCGTTCCGGGTGGCGTAGAGGGCTGGCGCTAGTAGGGCTTGCGGGCAACGAATCCGACCAGGTCGATCGTCGCCCGCAGCGGCAGTCCGTCCCGCACGCGCTGCCGCGCCTGGTGCCGCGCGGCCTGCAGGAACGACTCCTCGCCGACGGTCTCGATCGCCTCGTACGCGGGGCCGGTCGAGGCGAGCGCGCGGGCGTACGTCTCGGGGTCGGGGAACTCCCAGGCGAACGGGACGTGGAACCGCTCCACGTCCACGAAGCCCTTCCGCTCCAGCAGGTCCTCGCCGACGCCGGGGCGTCCGAGCTGCATCGCGGACTGGTACTCCAACTGCGCCAGTGCGGCCAGCCGGAACGGAGTCAGCGCCCACGCGCCGGTCGAGTGCTTCACGTGCCCCCAGGCGGTGAGGCCGAGGCGGCCGCCGGGAACGAGGACGCGGTAGAGCTCGTCGACCGCCGACGGCGTGGTGTTCCAGACGCCGCGGAAGCTGGTCGCGACGTCGAAGCTCTCGTCGTCCCACGGCAACGCCTGCAGGTCGCCCGTACGGATGTCCGCGTCCGGCGATCGGTCGCGGGCGATCGCGACGAGCCGGTGCGAGGCGTCGATGCCGGCGCATTCGGCGCCTCGGATGGCGGCGAGCTCGAGGGCGAGGCCGGCGCCGCAGGCGACGTCGATCAGCCGGTCGCCCCGCTCGAGGCCGAGCCGGTGATGGACGGCGACGTACTCGCGGCAGCTGGCGGGTTCGCTCAGCGTCGCGAAGTCGACCGCCTTGCGCCCCCAGCCCTCGTCGACGATGGTCCAGTCGAGCAGCGGCATCGTGGTCACGTTCGTACTCCTTCTCCGTCGCGGTCCTCCCAGCGTCGGCCGGCCCGGTTGATGAGACATCCGTGCCGCGTATGGGATTCGCCACGGAGACGGCTTCGGTGGGCGAGACTTCGGGGGTAGGCAAGGAGGCCGCGACCATGGCTGACACCCAGACCGCCCGGACGCTGATGCCGGACTCGATCAACTCCTTCACCGCGCTCGTGCACGCGGTCGACCCGTCGGACTGGACCGGGTCGACGCCGTGCACCGACTGGTCCGTACGCGACCTGGTCAACCACGTGACCGGCGAGCATCTGTGGGTGCCGCACCTGCTGGGCGGAGGGACGATCGCGGAGGTGGGATCGCGCTACGACGGCGACGTGCTCGGCTCGGACCCGGTGGCCACCTGGGACGCGGCCGCTTCGGTATCCGCCAAGGAGTTCGCTGCCGCGTCCGACTCGCAGCCCGTCCACCTGTCGTTCGGGGACACGCCGCTGGGCGAGTACGCCGACCAGATGCTGACCGACCTCGTCATCCACGGGTGGGACCTGGCCCGGTCGATCGGGGTGCCGCCTGCTCCCGACCCGGCGGCTGTCGCGCACGTGACCGCGTACCTAGCGGAGCACGTCGAGGAGTGGCGCGGGTTCGGCTTCAAGGACGCGGTCACGGGGTCGTACGACTCTCCGCTCGACCGGTTGATCGCCCTGTCCGGCCGCCGCCCCTAGAACCTTGCGTAGGTCGGGGGTGCTGGCGGATGGGGAACCGATGCCGCATTACCTGGCGAGTGGGTGCTTGACGCGGGGGATATCCCACGTAGAGCGGCAAATGATCATGTAAACATGATCATTTGCCGTCACTGGGGAGTCGCTGGAGAGCCATCCAGGGGAGCACCCGGAGGGCGGCCTGCGCGTCGGCCATGCGGAGACGCCACTGGGTCGCTCCAGCCGCGGGGCTTGACGGCGGGGTGGCCTGGCGTCCATACTCGCATGCGAGTATTCGCGTGCGAGGAGGCTGTCTGTGGGACGTCGACCGGTCGGGAACCTGCTCGCGTTGGGCATCCTCGCGACGCTCGTCGAGAAGCCGATGCACCCGTACGAGCTCGCGTCGGTGCTGCGCGAACGCGACAAGGAGCAGGACCTCGCGATCAAGTGGGGCTCGCTCTACCGCGTGATCCAGAACCTCGAGCGGTACGGGTTCATCGAGGCCATCGAGAGCGGGCGGCAGGGAGCGCGGCCGGAGCGGACCGTGTACCGGATCACCGCGCCCGGTCGCGAGGAGGCGGACTCCTGGGTGCGTGAGCTGCTCGCCTGGCCGACGCCCGAGCACTCGCGGCTGGAGGCCGGGCTGTCGGTCATGGGCCTGCTCGGGCCGGACGAGATGATCGCGCTGCTCCAGCAGCGGGTCGAGCGGCTGGAGTCGCTGCAGGCCGCGCAGCGCGCGACGTTCTCGCTGCACAGCCGTACGTTGCCGCGGCTGTTCCTGCTCGAGCGCGAGTACGACCTCGCCGTTCGGGAGACCGAGCTGGCCTGGACCCGTTCGCTGCTCGGCGAGCTGGTCGACGGGTCGTTCCCGGATCTCGAGGGCTGGCGGGACCATCACCTCTCGAACGGAGCTTCGTCATGATCACTACCGCACTGTCGGCGACCTCCGCCGATGGAACCTCCTTGGGATATCGCTCGCTCGGGCAGGGGCCGGGGCTCGTGCTGGTGCACGGGAGCGTCGAGTCGGCTGCCAGCCACGACGAGCTCGCGTCAGCCCTGGCGGACTCGTTCACAGTGACGCTGTACGACCGTCGCGGGCGGGGCGCGAGTGGGCCGTTCGGATCGTCGCACGGGCTGGGTACGGAGGTCGCGGACCTCGCGGCCGTGCTCGCGGCGACCGGGTCGGAGCTGGTCTTCGGGGTCAGCTCGGGTGGGCTCATCGCGCTGGAAGCGGCGCTGTCGTTGCCCTTGCGGAAGGTCGTCGTCTACGAGCCGGCTCTGGTGGACTCCTCGTACGACATGACTTCAGTCGACCGGTACTTCGCGCGGCTGGCGGCCGGCGATGTGGTCGGCGCGATGGTGGCGGCGATGAAGGCTGCGCAGCTGGGGCCGCCGGCGCTGAGCCGGCTGCCCGACTTCGTGCTGCGGCCGCTGGTGCGGCTCGGGATGCGGGCCGAGGAGCGGAGTGCCGCGCCGGGCTCGTTCACGATGCGCCAGGCGGCGCCCACGGTAGCGGGCGACTTCCGCCTCGTGCGCGAGGCCGCGGGGCGTGCGTCGCGGTACGCCGAGATCTCGGCTTCGGTGTTGTTGCTCGGTGGCGGGCAGAGCCCGCCGTACCTGAAGGACGGGCTCGCGACCCTCGAGCGCGTGCTGCCCGTGCGGCAGCGGGTGGAGTTTCCCCGCCTTGGGCACGGCGGGTCGGGCAACGCCGCGCAGCGCGGTAATCCTTTGACGGTGGCCGGCGCGATGCGTACGTTCCTGGCGTGATCGGCGACCGGCTGCGCGCTCGTTTCGCCAGCGACGAGGGCGATCCGTCGTTCCTCGGGATCGGTCATCCGGACGTCGCGGCGCTGATCGCCGAGTTCGCTCCCGGCAGCGAGGCGGTCGAGCTCGGTGGCTGGACGAGTACGAACGTGCACCTCGTCGGGCCGGGTCAGGTGCTGCGCGTGCATCAGCGCTTCGTCACGCGGTCGCGGCTGGCGGCGGTCCACGATGCCCGGCGGTCGCTGCTCGCGCGTGGCCTGCTGGTGCCGGAGCCGTTGGCCTTGCTGCGTTGCGGTCAGCGGGTCGCCGAGCTGGAGACGTACGTGCCGCACACCGCGCTGGCTGGCGACGTGGCGCAGTTCGAAGCCCTCGGCCAGCTCCATCGAGCCAGTCGGGGCATCGCCGTTCCACGACCGGTCGACGCGCAGTACGGCACACCCGCAACCCTGCGGCGGTACCTGCTGGACGTGCGCGGCGATGCCGAGACCATGCGCGTCGCCCAATGGGCGTTGGGCATCGTCCGCGAGCTCAGGCGGCAGTGGGTCCCGGCTCGCGAGCTGCCGACGCACTTTGTGCATGGCGATCTCGTCGGCCCCAACCTCGGTCGGAGCGACGACGGCCGAGCCCTCTACCTCGACTTCGGCTGCGCCGCCGTCCGCCCGCGCATCCACGACCTCGCCGTCGCGCTGTTCTATCTGGTGGTGGGACCGAACGACGAGGGCCTCGCGCCGGACTTCGACTGGTCCCGCGTGCCGGAGCTGCTCCAGGCCTACGAGTCAGCTAGCGGCGAGCAGCTGACCGACCTCGAACACCGCGCCCTCACCCCGTACGCAGCGGCCATCCCACTGGCAGTGGCAGCGCCCGCCGCCTACTTCCCCGACTCGACCTACCTCCGCTACCGCGAACGCCGAGCCGGCATGACCATCGCCGAATGGCTCCTCGCCCACCCGATCAAGTAGCCGAGGCGGCGGTCAGAGGGATGCGGAGCGGCCGGCTCCCAGGCGGTGCCCCTTCTCCAACGCGGCGCGGGCCTGGACACACATCGCGACGAAGGCTTCCTCCCTTCTCTGCTTCTCCGTCCTCACCAGATCCCCGCCCGGATCGGCGAACGCGCCCAGCGCGCGCATCACCACGCCCCACTCCGCCAGCGGCAGCGTGCCCTCGATGTCGGAGACGCCGTCGGCCCGCAGCTCGACGGTCGCGTGGCGCGCTAGGATCGCCGTTCCGGCGAGGGCCAGGGCCTGCAGGCCGGCGTGGCCGAGGGCAACGGCATCGATGTCCGGCAGCCCGGACGGGAGCAGCTCGTACAGTCGTTTCGATGACATGTTCGAACGCTAGCAGCCCACACCGACAACTCGCCAGGACCCCGCGCGTGCGTTGTGGACAACCGCGATGAATGCTGTACTCCGTGCGCGCTCTCGTGAAGGCCAAAGCCGAACCCGGCCTCTGGCTCGAAGACGTCCCCGTCCCCACACCCCAGGAGGGCGAGGTCCTCATCCAGGTCCTCAAAACCGGACTGTGCGGCACCGACCTGCACATCGTCGCCTGGGACGACTGGGCCCAACGCAACGTCAAGGCCCCGCTCGTCGTCGGCCACGAGTTCGTCGGCCGGATCGTCCGAACCACCCACGGCGTCGAGGATCTCCGAGAAGGCGACATCGTCTCCGGCGAGGGCCACATCGTCTGCGGTCACTGCCGCAACTGCATGGCCGGCCGCCGCCACCTCTGTGCCAACACCGAGGGCATCGGCGTCGCCAGGAACGGCGCCTTCGCCGAGTACCTCACGCTCCCCGCGACCAACGTCTGGAAACACAAGCCAGACATCGACCTCGAGGTCGCCAGCATCTTCGACCCGTTCGGCAACGCCGTGCACACCGCGCTCGCGTTCCCCGTCATCGGTGAGGACGTCCTCATCACCGGCGCCGGCCCGATCGGCGTGATGGCCGCCGCCGTGGTCAAGCACGCCGGCGCGCGGCACGTCGTGATCACCGACGTGAACGAGTACCGCCTCGACCTCGCCCGCAGAGTCGGCGTCACCGCGGCGGTCAACGTCCAACAAGAGACGATCCAGGACGTCCAGAAGCACCTCGGCATGAAGGAGGGCTTCGACGTCGGCCTGGAGATGTCCGGCCACCCGACCGCCCTCCCGACCATGGTCGACAACATGTCGCACGGCGGCCGCATCGCGATGCTCGGCCTGCCCGCGCAGCCGATCAGCATCGACTGGAGCCGCGTCGTCCTGCACATGCTCACGCTCAAGGGCATCTACGGCCGGGAGATGTACGAGACCTGGTACGCGATGTCGGTCCTCGTCGAGCAGGGCATCGACATCACGCCGGTCATCACGCACCGGTTCGAGGCGAACGACTACGAGGAGGCGCTCGCCACCGTACGCGAAGGGCAATGCGGCAAGGTGATCATGGACTGGGAGGCCTAGGCAGATGTACGGAACGATGCGCGACCACCTCAAGCAGACGATCGACGAGATCCGCGAAGCCGGCCTCTACAAGGGCGAACGCCACATCTCCACCCCACAAGGCGCAACCGTCGCCGTCGACGACAAGAACGTGCTCAATCTCTGCGCCAACAACTACCTCGGCCTCGCCGACCACCCCGAGCTGATCAAGGCGGCGCAAGGCGCGCTTGACACCTGGGGCTTCGGCATGGCGTCCGTACGGTTCATCTGCGGCACGCAGGAGCTGCACAAGGAGCTCGAAGCCAGGATCTCCAGGTTCCTCGGCACCGAGGACACCATCCTCTACAGCTCCTGCTTCGACGCCAACACCGGTCTCTTCGAGACCTTGCTCGGCCCAGAGGACGCGATCATCTCCGACGCCCTCAACCACGCGAGCATCATCGACGGCGTACGTCTGTGCAAGGCCAAACGCCTCAGGTACGCCAACCGCGACCTGGCCGACCTCGAGAAGCAGCTCCAAGAGGCCAAGGACGCGCGCTTCCGGCTGATCGCGACCGACGGCGTCTTCTCCATGGACGGCTACCTCGCTCCGCTCCCTGAGATCTGCGACCTCGCCGAGCAGTACGACGCGCTGGTCATGGTCGACGACTCGCACGCCGTCGGGTTCGTCGGCGAGAACGGACGCGGCACGCCCGAGCTGCACGGCGTCGCCGACAGGATCGACATCGTCACCGGAACTCTCGGCAAGGCTCTCGGCGGCGCGTCCGGCGGCTACACCAGCGCGAAGGCGGAGATCGTCGAGCTTCTCCGCCAACGTTCCCGCCCGTACCTGTTCTCGAACTCCCTCGCCCCCTCCATCGCCGCCGCCTCGATCCGCGCGCTGGATCTCCTCAGCGGGTCCAGCGAGCTGCGCGAACGGCTCCGTGCCAACACCGCGCACTTCCGGAATCGCATGCAGGACGAGGGATTCGAGCTCCTCCCCGGCGAACACCCGATCATCCCGGTGATGTTCGGCGACGCGGTGCTCGCTGGGAAGATGGCCGCGGAGCTGCTCGACCTCGGCCTCTACGTGACCGCGTTCTCCTACCCCGTCGTCCCGCACGGCACCGCGCGCATCCGTACGCAGATGTCCGCGGCCCACTCGACGGAAGATCTGGACCGGGCCGCGGACGCGTTCGTCGAAGCCCGCAAGCGCATCGCGGGCTAGGCAGGCGCGAGCAGGTACAGCTTCGCCATCCCCGGCGCCAGGCTGACGGAGAACGCGCCACCGTTCAGTGGCACCGGCCCGTAGGCGCTCGTCGCGGGGTCGAACAGCGACACCGCGGCGACGCCGGGCTTGACCGTCAACGTCACCGAGGCGTTGGCCTTGAACGAACGGTTCGCGACCAGGACCCACCGCCGCGCGTCTCCGCCGAGTTGGCTGAGCTCCCCCATCACGACCGGCGTCGTCCCCGCCACCGCGTTCAGCACCGTGGACTGGGCCGACGCGAAGCCGACGGCGCCCAGCGGCAACG
This sequence comes from Tenggerimyces flavus, assembly GCF_016907715.1. NCBI lineage: Bacteria > Bacillati > Actinomycetota > Actinomycetes > Propionibacteriales > Nocardioidaceae > Tenggerimyces > Tenggerimyces flavus. Next base: position 666,375 of record NZ_JAFBCM010000001.1, read on the forward strand.
GCGACTCCAGAGCGTGGAAGACCTTCTCGCTCTTCAGGTGCTTGAGCTGCCGGCCGACCGGCTGCAGGTACGTCCGGTTGATGGTGCGCGCGTCGACGTACACCTGCGACTGGCAACCGTCCTTCTTGATCAGCGCCTCGCCGAACACGAAGTCCGCGTCCCCCGGCGTCCAGTACGTGAAGTACTGAATCCCCTTGCAGCCATAGGCGAGCCCCATGTTGATCTGCCACGCCAGCTCGGCGAACGTGGGCCGCTTCATGATCCCGTGGTCGACGGACTGGATGTACACCCACGTCGGCAGCCCCGCCGCGAGGCCGGCCTCACGGATCCGCTGGTGGTTGGCGAAGAACGTCGGTCGCGTCGTGCCGTCCTTCAGCAGCGGGTAGTGGTCGAACGAGACGAAGGTCGGGTCGACCTGTTCGACGTACCGCGAGATGAACTCGCGGTACCGCAGGTCGGCGGCCGGATCGTAGGCCGGCACCAGGTTGAAGTGACTCAGCTTGTCCGGCGCCGCCGCGGCCAGCACGTCGGTGATCATCCGGTAGCGCGGATACTCCGTCGGCACGGGCTCGTCGTCGATGCGGAAGCCCGCGAACGCCGGGAACGCCGAGTACTCCTCGAGCACCGCGCGCAGGTCGTTCTCGAAGCCAGGCTTGGGAACGCACTGGTTGATCCGGTCGTCGACCGGCAGCACGCGCAAGCCGGCCGCCTGCGCGAACGGCAGGATCTTCTGGCTCGCGTTCTTCTGGACGACGTCGTTGCCGCCGAGGACGAGGGTGAACCCGGCGTCGGCGATCTCGTCGTACCGCGCCTGCGTGGACTGCCGCCGCGGCGGCGGCCAGAAGAACCCGATGGGGAACTCGGCGTCGGTCAGGAGGGTCGGCGAGCCCGCCAGCGGAACGACGGCACCCACCCGCGCCGTCGAAGCGAACGCGGACGCGGGCAGCAGGCTCGCACCTGCCGCACCGGCTGCGATCCCCAGCAGCGTACGCCGACTCAGGGCGCCAGACTTCCTTGTGGGATTGGTCATCGGTTGCTCCAGGAGGCACTCGCCGGTGCGGAGGTGAACTGTTGAGTGCCCGTCGAGGCCCACGGGCTCCACTGGCCGCCGCCCAGGTGATATCGCTCCCAGATCCGGCCATCGGTGCCGAGCGCGAACAGGTTGAGCTTCTCCAGCCCGTGCGTTCCCGCCGCCGGTGCCTCGGTGAACGTCTGGGCGCCGTCGAACGTGACCCAGTCGCTCCAGCCGACGCCGAAGCGGTACCAGGTGTGCCAGACCTTGCGGTCGGCGAGATCGACCGCGAACACCTCGAGGTGCTGCTCACCCCAGGACACCGCCCCTGGACCGGAGTGGAACGTCCGAGTGCCGAGCGCGGCCCACGCGCTCCAGCCACCCGCAGGGAGGGTGTGCCGTTCGTAGATGCGGTCGTCGGTGCCCTTGACGAACACGTGCAGCCGTTCCGGCGCGTACGCCACGGCGGCGGGTGCCGAGGTGAACGTCTGGGTGTCGCCGGGGAACAGCTGCCAGTCCGACCAGCCGACACCGAACGTGTAGCGGTTCTGCCGGATCCGGTTGTCCGCGCCTTTGGCGTACATCGCGAAGTGGTCGGTCCCCCACGACACGGGCGAGGGCGCGGAGCTGAACTCCCCACTCCCCAAGGGTTTCCAGTTGCTCCAGCCGCCGGCAAGCATGCCGTCGTTCACGAACGACCGGTCGTGGATGCGGCGGTCGGGGCCGAGCACGCCGAGGTGCAGGACGCCGTTGTTGTGCGACGCGACGCCCGCCCCGGACGCGAGCTCGCCACGCAGGCTTTGCCATTGCGTCCAAGGCGATCCTGACTTCCACCAGCGGTGGTAGAGCTGGTTGTCGGTGCCGCGGGCGAACAGGTCCAGCGTCGGCTCGGCCGTCTTGCGGACCGGCGCGGGAGGGAACGGAGGCGGGTTAGAGCCAACCGGCTCGTCAGGTGAGTCCAGGCAGATCGGTGCTTGGGCGAGGGCTTCCATGCCCATGGATGTACATCGTTGTAGAGATCTCCGTCAAGAACTTCTCACGAATGCGAACTCGCCGTAAATGGTTCACACCTGTGCACGAGCGCCGCCAATCGGCCGAGGGAGGGCGCCTCGAACGGGAGGTTGGTCATGCGTTCGGTGGAGGTGGACCCACCACGCGGGCGACGAGCCTGGTGGTCATGGTGAAGACATCGCTGATCCGCTCCGCGGCGGCCGCCTGGTCCGCCCTCTCCGCACTGCTGGGGGTCGGCTGGGCGACCGGCGTCGTCCCGTTCCCGTTCGGTGCGAACGACCCGCGGCGCGGAGAGGTGGGCAGCCTGCTCGACAACGCCGAGCCTCTGACGATGGGTCTCGGCACCGCGGGCGTCGGACTGTTCGGACTCGTGCTCGCGTTCGCGCTGGGCCGCTTCCGGCGGGCGTGGCCGCTTGCTGCCGTGCTGGCCGCCGGGCTGTTCGTCGCCGTTCCGGACATCCGCGTGATCCAGAACTTCGCCTACCTGTTCTTCGGCGTGACGAAAATGTGGGAGCTCGGGCTCGCGGTCTGCGTGTTCAGCATGGTCGGCGGCGCGCTCTGGGCGTGGGTCGCGATCCGACAGTGCCGCGCCAAGCCGACGGACCAGGCCAAGCTCGAGCATTGGCGCGTTCCCGTCACGTACGCGGCCGCCCTGCTCGCGCTGCCGTACCCGATCGTCCGCATCTCCTGGGCGCTCGGCATCCCGCTCGGCGTCCCGCCGAGCATGCTGGACGCCGACGACCTCGCGCTCCGCCTCGGCGAGACCGGCCTCGGGTTGCTCGCGGTCGGTGGCGGGATCCTCACCCTCGGGCTCGTCCGGCCGTGGGGCGAGACGTTCCCGCGCTGGATTCCGTTCGCCGGCGGGCGGCGCGTGCCGGTGTGGTTCGCGGTCGCTCCAGCGATCACCGCGGCGCTGATGATCGCGCAATCCGGGCTGCGAGTGACCGCCTGGGCGATCGCGAACGTCGACCCGATCACCGCGACGAACTGGGGCTCCGGTGGCCCGGGCCTGTTCTTCGTCCCGTGGGCCGTCGCGGTCGCGCTAGCCGCGTATGCCTACTACCGGCACCGCACCTCAGGCGAGATCGACGCGCACGCCTAGCAGCCGGACGGGGCGGTCGAGCGGGAACTTCTCCAACACCAGCAGGGCATGCGAGGCCACCAGCTCCGGATCCGTGCTGACCTCCGGAAGCTTCAGTGGCAGCGTCTTGGTGAAGAATCCGGCGTTCCGTACGGTCACCGCGACCCGCACCACCTGACGACCGTCGGCGATCACCGAGGTGGCCAGGTCGCGTGCCAGACCCTCGACCCGCGCGGCGATCTCGGCACGCTCGGTCAGATCCTCCGGGTACGTCACGGCGTGGCTCCGCGACTTCGCCTGCTGCGGCTCGGTCACGATCTCGGTGTCGCCCTCGCCTCGCCCCATCCGCGCCAGCCGCGGCCCGATCGTCGGACCGAACCGCTTCGCCATCATCGCCTCGTCCGCGGCGCCGAGCTCCGCGATCGTGCCGATCCCCAGCTCGGCCAGCTTCTCCGCTGTCCGTTCGCCGATCCCCCACAGGTCGCCGGCGGGCCGGTGGTCCATGAGCAGCGGCCAGTTCTCCCTGGTGATCTTGAAGATCCGAGCCGGCTTGGCGTGCCTCGTGGCCATCTTCGCCTGCAGCTTGTTCTCGCCGATCCCCACCGTGCACACCAGCCGGGTGTCGGCCAGCACGCTCGCCTGGAGCTCCAGCGCGAGGTCTTCGGGGTCGGCACGATCGGTGGAGAGGAAGAACTCCTCCAGTCCCCACGGCTCGATCGGCATCGGAAACTCGCGCAGGGCTTGGAGAATCTCCGCCGACGCGGCGAGGTACTCCGCCTGGTCCACCGGCACGACCACGAGCTCCGGCACCTTACGTACGGCCCGCCGGAGCGGCAGTCCGGCATGGATGCCGAGCGCGCGAGCCTCGTACGACGCGCTCATCACCACCATGCGCGCCTGCTGCGGATCGCCGCGACCGCCGACCGCGATCGGCTGACCGACCAGCTCAGGGTGCCGGCGCAGCTCCACGGACGCGACGAACGCGTCCATGTCGACGTGCAGGATCCACACCGGACTGATTTTGCCAGTATCAGCGCGCGAGCTTCGCCAGCAACAGAGCCTCGGAGATCGCGGCCTTCTCGAAGTCGGCGAGCAGCAGGCTCTCGTCCAGCCCGTGCGCCCGCGTGTCCGGGTCGGCGCCCGCGCTCACGCAGAGGATCTCGGCGTTCGGGAAGTTCGCGGAGTACGCGGCGATGAACGGGATCGAGCCGCCCATCCCCATCTCGACGCTGTCGACGCCGAATCCCTCGCGGAACGCGGCGCGCATCGCGTCGTACGCCGGACCGCTCGCCTCCAGCGCGAACGGCTCGCCCGCGTCGCCCTCCCGCACGGTGACCTGCGCGCCCCAGGGCGCGTGGTTGGCGAGGTGCTCGGCCAGGATCTTGCGCGCACGAAGCGCGTCGTCGCCCGGTGCGAGCCGGACGCTGACCTTCGCGCGGGCGACCGGGATGAGGGTGTTCGACGCGTCGGCGACGCGGGTGGTGTCGAGCGCGAGGACGGAGGCGGTCGGCTTGGCCCACAGCCGTTCGGCGAGCGTGCCGGAACCGATCAGCTGGACGCCGTCCGCGAGCGCGGACTCGGCGCGGAACCGGTCCTCGGGGTACTCCACCTCGGGGGTCTTCGCCGTCACCAGGCCCTCGATCGCGACGTTGCCGTCCTCGTCGTGGAGCGTGGCGAGGATCCGCGCGAGCGCGGTGAGCGCGTCGGGCGCGGCGCCGCCGTACTGGCCGGAGTGCACGCCGTGGTTGAGCGTTCGGACCTCGACGTACACGTCGACGAGGCCACGCAGCGAGGTCGTGAGCGTCGGGATGCCCACGTCGTAGTTGCCGGAGTCGGCGATGACGATCACGTCCCCGGCGATTTTGTCCTTGTGGCGTTCGAGGAACGGACCCAGCGTGGGCGAGCCGATCTCCTCCTCGCCCTCGATGAAGACCGTGACGCCGATCGGCGGCTTGCCGTCGAACGCCCGGAGCGCGGCGAGGTGGACGGCGATGCCGGCCTTGTCGTCGCTGGAACCGCGGCCGTACAGCCGGCCACCGCGCACGGTGGGCTCGAACGGCGGGCTGGTCCAGCCGTCCGGGTCGCCGGTGGGCTGCACGTCGTGGTGCGCGTACAGCACGATCGTCGGCTGGCCGGGCGGGGCCGGGTAGTGCGCGACGACGGCCGGCTGGCCGCCCTCGAGGTCGTCGAGGATCTGCACGTCCGGGCTGCCGACGGCGCGGAACAGGTTGGCGACGGTCTCCGCCGACTGGCGCATCACTTCGGCTGAGCCGGGGTCCGCGCTGATCGACGGGATCCGGATCAGGGCGTCGAGATCGGCCCGAACACTCGGAAGGACGGCTTCAACGGCTTTGCGCAGGTCGTCGGTCACGAAACCGCAGCCTAACCTTCGGCACGAACCCGAGCCACCGCCCGCGCACCCACCCGCACTTCACCCACGGAATCGGGGTCCGACGGACCTTTACCACGTTGCAGAACCCCGGTTCGGTGGGTGAAGTGGCGCCAGCCTGTGGACGCGGGCCGTACGAGCCTCCGCGAGCTTGTCCGGTTCGGGCGAGCCTGGGCGGTTATGTGGGCGGGATCGGTTCGGCTGTTGTCCGAATGCGGAGAAAGCCCTTCGGAATATGGACACCGCTCGTACCCTTTTCCTAGCTGAACTGTCGGAGACATCGGAAGGCTGTAGTTGTGCGGAAACTCATCCTGCTGGCGATCGTCGGACTGATCGCCCAACTCGTCGACGGCAGCCTCGGCATGGCGTACGGCGCGACGTCGGCGACGTTGCTGCTGGCCACCGGCGTGGGCGCGGCCGCCACGTCGGCGACCGTCCACCTCGCGGAGATCGGCACCACGTTGGCGTCCGGCGCCTCGCACTGGCGCTTCGGCAACGTCGACTGGAAGGTCGTCGGGAAGATCGCGATCCCGGGCGCGATCGGCGCGTTCGCCGGGGCGACGTTCCTGTCGAACCTGTCCACCGAGACGGCCGCACCGGTCATGTCCGGCATCCTGCTCGCGATCGGCATCTACCTGCTGATCCGCTTCACCGGCTGGGGAATGCCGAAGGGCAACCTGGGCAAGCCCGTCCGCAAGCGCTTCCTCGCTCCGCTCGGCATCTTCGCCGGCTTCGTCGACGCGAGCGGCGGCGGTGGATGGGGCCCGGTCGCGACGCCGGCACTGCTGGCTAGCGGGCGGATGGAGCCGCGCAAGGTCATCGGCTCGGTCGACACGTCGGAGTTCGTCGTCTCCGTCGCGGCCAGTGTGGGCTTCATCATCGGCATCGGCTCGGCGGGCATCTCCTTCGGCGCGGTCGCCGCGCTGCTGATCGGCGGCCTGATCGCCGCGCCGATCGCGGCGTACCTGGTCCGGCTCATCCCGAGCCGCATCCTCGGCTCGCTGGTCGGCGGGCTGATCGTTCTCACCAACGTCCGCACGATCCTGCGGTCCGACCTCGTCGACGCCTCGGACGGCGTTCAGTACACCTGGTACGTCGGGATCCTGCTCGTCTGGATCGCCGCGGTGGTGTGGTCGGTGCGCGCCTACCGGCGGGAGAAGGCCGAGGACGCGGCGGACGAGCAGGCTTCCGTTCCGGCCTAGCCTCGAAGCGTCGTGGTCGCCTTACCCGGCCAGTGGCCGCTCTACCTGGCGTTCACCCCACGTAAAGCGGCCAATGATCATGTAAACATGATCATTGGCCCCAGGGCGGGCGGGGCCGGGACCGGGCGAACCCACCGCCGGACGAAAGATCGAGGCTAAGGTCTTAGGCCTCGCGTGACGGTCTCGACGATCTCGTCGAGACCGTTTCGCACTGCCCAGTCCGGCGGCAGGATCCCGCTCACGGACAGCGCGGCATAGCCGTGGATGCTGGCGAACAGCGCCAGCGCCACCACCTCGACCGGACCCTCGCGGATCTCGCCGGCCTGTTGCGCGTCGCGGATCAGCTCCAGCAACGGCTCGCCGAGCCGGAACGCCGAACTGACCAGCTCGGGTGACGCGCCGGCCTCATGCTTGCGCGCGTACATCAGCTCGAGTAGCGCGGCGTCCTCGACCGCGAAGTCCACGTACGCCCGCGCCGTGGCGTGCATGCGTTCCCGGATCCCGCCCTCGACGGCGTTCGCGCGCTCGAGCGCGCCGCTGAGCCGGTCGAAGCCCGCCTGCGCCAGCGCGTCGAGCAGCGCCTGCTTGTCCTTGAAGTGGCGGCTCGGGGCGGCGTGGCTCACGCCGATGTCGCGGGCGAGTTCGCGCAACGACAGCGCCTCGACTCCCTTGTCCCGAACCGTCTGTTCGGCGCGGTCGAGGAGGGCTGTGCGCAAGTCACCGTGGTGGTAGGGGCGTGCCGGCATGACTTCAGCCTACCGGCAATGTTGGCATTGACATCTTTGTTGTCACTGTCTACATTCGAAGATATGACGAGCTTCTCGCTTCCGAACCTGACCGGCCGCACCGCGGTCGTCACCGGTGCCAACAGCGGCATCGGTATTGCTGCTACCCAAGCGCTGGCCGCGGCCGGCGCCCACGTCGTCATGGCCGTTCGCGATCTGGAACGCGGCAAGGCCGCCGCCGCTTCGGTCCGGGGCAGCGCCGAGGTCCGCCGGCTGGACCTGGCCGACCTGTCGTCGGTTCGTACGTTCGCGGCGGACTGGGACGGTCCGCTGGACCTGCTGATCAACAACGCCGGGGTGATGGCGATCCCGGAGGCTCAGACGGCGGAGGGCTTCGAGCTGCAGTTCGGCACGAACCATCTCGGCCACTTCGCGCTGACCAACCTGCTGCTGCCGTACGTCACCGACCGCGTGGTGACGGTGTCGTCGAGCGCGCACCGGGCCGGGCAGCTCCAGTTCGACAACCTGAACCTGACCGGGGCGTACTCGCCGACCCGCGCGTACTCGCAGTCGAAGCTCGCGAACCTGCTGTTCACGTTGGAACTGCAGCGCCGGCTGACGCTGGCCGGGTCCGTGGTCCGCTCGACGGCGGCGCACCCCGGCTGGGCGGCGACGAACCTGCAGAACCGGACGGCGTACGCGTGGCTCAACGCCGGCGCGGGCCTGGCGAACCGGCTGTTCGCGCAGTCCAACGAAGCGGGCGCCTGGCCCACGCTGGCGGCGGCGACCTGGGACGTGCCGGGTGCGAGCTTCCTCGGGCCGGAGGGCGCGTTCGAGATGCGCGGCGCGCCGACGCTGGTCGGCCGGACGCGCTTGGCCAGCAACGTCGAGGACGCCAAGCGCCTGTGGACCGTGTCCGAGGACCTGACCGGCGTGCGGTTTCCCCAACTCGCCAAAGCGGCCTAGCTGAGGGTCGACTCCTCGACGTTCTCCATGCGGGCATAGAGAACCTGCTCGTTGACCTCGAGGTCGTTGATCAGCCTCAGCGTCGCGACGATCGCGTTGCCGACCCGCTCGCCCTGGGTCTCGCCGTACTCGACCTGGATCAGCGTGTTGGCGGCGTGGTCGTCGTGGGCACGCTGGTCGGGGTCGCGCCACGTTCCCTCGGCGCCGATCTCGGTGGCGGCCTGCATGAGGAACGCGATCGCGCCGAGCAGTCGCTCCTCCTCGGCCGAACGGTGCTCCGGCCGGAGCAGCGGACCGCCCTTGGCCGGTGCTCGCTCGCTGAGCAAGATGTCGCGCTCCACTGCGGCGTAGCCGGCGACGAGTCCAGCGAGGTGGACCTCGTCCAGCTCCAGCGCCTTGATCCGCAGTTGCCCGCGGCGCCACGCTGAGGTCTTCGAAGGTCCCCGCAAACTTCGACGGTAAGCCGACGAACTTGCCGCTGACTTGCGAACGAGCGGAGATCTATCCGATCAGGCAACGAGGGCGAGAACGAAGGGCAACACCTCCCCCGCACCCGACTTGCGGAGCTCGCGCGCGGCGACGGTGAGCGTCCAGCGCGAGTCGGCGAGATCGTCGATGAGCAGCACCGTCGGCGCGGAGCCCAGGTTCGCCCGGAGCTCGTCCGACACCGCGAGCCGGTCCCACACGGCCGCGAGCCGGAACGCGCTGTTGCCTCCCGGCTCGCCGGTCGGCCCACCGTGCTGCGGCACCACCGAACCCAGCAATGGCAGCCGGCCGATCCGGGCGATGCCCTCGGCCACCGAACGTCCGAGCTGCGGCCGGCCGCGCGACTCGATCCACGCGACCCCGTCGGGCCGGCGCGACCAGCCCCAGGTCTTCAGCACCTCCACGCAGGCCCCGAGCAGCGCCTCGTCGGCGGGCGCGTCCTCCGCACCCGGGGCGAGCAACGTCCGCAGTCGCTGTCCCCAGCCGAGGTCGGTCAGCCGCGCCACCGCCCGCCCGGTGCCGGCCTGGTCGTCGGCCGCGATCCGGCCGGACACGTCGACCCCGAGCCGCTTCACACCGGGTGGCCACATCGCACGCGACTCGAGCTCGACGCCGACCTGGCGCAGCCGCGCGGCAGCCGCCTCCGAGGCTCCGGCCGACACCTCGGTCGGGTACCACGGACCGGTGCACCGGTCGCAGCGCCCGCACGGCGAGGCCGTCGGGTCGTCGAGCGCCTTCTGCAGGAACGCCATCCGGCACTCGTCGCTGCGCTCGTACTCCAGCATCGACTTCGCTTCGTCGGAACGGGCCTGTGCCACCCGGTCGTACCGCTCCGCGTCGTACACCCACGGCTGGCCGGAGCTCTCCCAGCCACCGCCCACCCGGCGGACCGCGCCCTCGACGTCGAGCACCTTGAGGAGCAGCTCCAGCCGCGTCCGGCGGACGTCGACGATCGCCTCCAGCGCCGGCGTCGACAGCGGCTTGCCCGCGGACGCCAGCGCCTCGAGTACGGCGTCCGCCTGCTCCTGGCGCGGCATCGACGCGGTCGCGAAGTACTTCCAGATGTCGGGGTCCTCGATGCCGGGCAGCAACAGCACGTCGGCTCGTTCGGTCGCGCGACCGGCCCGGCCGACCTGTTGGTAGTAGGCGATCGGCGACGCCGGCGCGCCTACGTGGACGACGAAGCCGAGGTCGGGCTTGTCGAAGCCCATGCCGAGCGCGCTGGTCGCGATCAGCGCCTTGACCTGGTTGTTACGCAGCGCGTCCTCGGCGAACAGCCGCTCGGCCTGGTCGGTGCGGCCGGTGTACGCGAGCACGGGGAAGCCGGCGTCGCGCAGCATCGCGGCGATGTCCTCGGCGGCGGACACCGTGAGCGTGTAGACGATGCCGCTGCCCGGCAGGTCGTTGAGGTGGGCGGCGAGCCAGGCGAGTCGTTGCTGCGGCGTCGCCAGTCTCAGGACACCGAGGCGGAGGCTCGCACGTGCGAGTGGGCCGCGGAGAGTGAGGACGTCCGCGCCGCCGGACGCCAGCTGCTCCTCGACGTCTGCGACCACGCGCGCGTTCGCGGTCGCGGTCGTGCCGAGCACCGGCGTGCCGGCGGGCAGGTCGTCGAGCAGGTCGCGGATGCGCCGGTAGTCGGGCCGGAAGTCGTGGCCCCAGTCGGAGACGCAGTGCGCCTCGTCGACCACGAGCAGCCCGGCCCGGGCGGCGAGGTCGGGCAGCTGTTCGTCGCGGAAGCGCGGGTTGTTGAGGCGTTCCGGGCTCACCAGCAGGACGTCGACCTCGTCGGCCTCGAGCGCCTTGGAGATGTCGGTCCACTCCTCGGCGTTCGCGGAGTTGATCGTCACCCCGCGGATGCCGGCGCGCTCGGCCGCCGCGACCTGGTCGCGCATGAGCGCGAGCAGCGGCGACACGATCAGCGTCGGTCCGGCTCCCTCGGCGCGGCGCAGTGCGGTCGCGACGAAGTAGACGGCCGACTTGCCCCAGCCGGTGCGTTGGACGACGAGCACGCGGCGGCTCTCGGCGACGAGGGCCTCGATCGCCTCCCACTGCCCGTCGCGGAACTCGGCGTCGGGCACGCCCACGAGCCGCCGCAGGTGAGCGTCACCCTGGGCTCGCAGGTCGGTGGTCGGCGTGGTCTCAGTCATGGCGTTGACGTTAGCCGGCCAAGCCGACACCGCCACCCAGCCGTCGTCGCACTGTGGACAAGCGGGGCTGTGGACGAAACGTGGCCATGACGACCTGAATGAGGGCATGAAGAGGCCCCCGCGTCGGGGGGTAGCGCGGGGGCCTCATCGCGATGGCTTCGGACCACCGAGGGTGGGACGGCGGCCACGTTCCGACGGTTCCCAAGAGTTTCAAGATTTTTCGAAAGGCTCCGTCAACGGCAAGTACGCCGACAGGTCGGTCCGCTCGCCGCTGGCGATGAGCCGGGCCGACGAACGGGCATCGTCCCAGGTCAGCTGCCCACTCGCGAGCAGCACGAAGGTCAGCGGATCGGTCTCGACCACCCCTGGCGGAGTCCCCCGCGTGTGCCGAGGACCGGGAACGCACTGGATCGCGGCATACGGCGGGACCCGCAGCTCCACCGACCGGCCAGGAGCCCGCGCCAACAGCACCGCGGCGAAATGCCTGGAGAGCAGCTTCAGGTCGTCCCGAGGCGCCGCAGCGCCGGAAGCGAGCACCCGCGACAAGGCCGCGGCCACGTCGGCGGCGGGGGCGGGCTGGTAGCGACGAGGCACGTCGCGAGGGTAATGCCCCATAATGCGGACGACGCGTCAGTGTCGACGCGCGCGAACGGGGAAACCGAATGTCGACATCACCCGCCGGCCTGTCCAGGCGCGGCATGCTGGTGCTGGGCGCGCTCGCCTTGACGGCGGTGAGCTGTAGCCAGCCAGACCAGATAGCCCAACGGGTCCAGCCCGCGAAGTCCAGTCCGTCCGGAGGTCCTGTGCCTGACGACGCGTGGAAGCGCCTGCTCACCGGCAACGAACGGTTCGCCCAGGGCGAGCAGATCCGACCCCGCCAGGAGCTGTCCTGGCGACAGGCGGTCGCGGGGAAGCAGCAGACCCCGTTCGCCTGCGTCCTCGGCTGCGTGGACTCGCGCGTGACGCCGGAGATCGTCTTCGACCAGGGCCTCGGCGACCTGTTGACCGTGCGTACGGCCGGCGAGGTGCTCGACGACGCGGTCATCGGCAGCATCGAGTACGGCGTCCACCACCTGAACATCCCGCTGGTCGTCGTCCTCGGCCACTCCAACTGCGGTGCCGTCCAGGCGACGATCGACGTCGTCAAGGGCGAGGAGAAGGTGCACGGCGAGGTCAGCGCGCTCGTGCGCGCGATCGAAGCGGCCGTGCTCGCGACGCCGGAGAACGACAACGAGGAGGAGTTCCTCGCCGCGTGCGTCGACGAGCAGGCGCGCCGAATGGCGGTCGAGCTGCCGGAGCGCTCCGAGGTCGTCGACGCCGCGATCCTGGCCGGCAAGACCCGGGTGATCGCGGCGACGTACGACCTGCAGAGCGGCAAGATCAAGGAGCTGTGACCAGCGCTCCCTCGAGCGGGAGCGAACGCAGCCCACGGATCGTCGTCGTCTGACGGCGTACGGGCTTGCCCACCAGCCGTAGCCGCGGCAGCCGTTCGGCGAGCGCCTCGAACGCGACCGTTCCCTCCAGCCGCGCCAGCGGAGCGCCGACACAATAATGGATGCCCGACGAGAACGCGAGATGCTCAGCCGGCGCCTCGCGCGCGATGTCGAACCGTGCCGGCGTCTCGTACACCTCCGGGTCGCGGTTGGCGGCGCCGAGCAGCGGGATGACGTGCGACCCGGTCCGGAACAGCCGCCCGCCGAGCTCGAGGTCCTCGTGCGCGATCCGCATCGTGTTCTGCACCGGCGCGTCGTACCGCAGCACCTCCTCCGCCGCCTTCGCCGCAAGCGACGGGTCTTCGCGCAGCAGCGCCCACTGGGCAGGGTGGGAGAGGAACGCGAGCATGCCGTTCCCGATCAGGTTGACGGTCGTCTCGAAGCCCGCGATGAGCAAGAGCTGGCAGCAGGTGATCAGCTCGTACTCGGTGAGCTTCTCCTCGCCCAACGCGGCGGCGAGGATGCTGATCACGTCGTCCTTCGGCTCCCTCGTCCGCTCCCGCAGCAGCCGGGTGAACAGCGCGGCGAGGTCGCGGCGGGCGCCGGCGAGCTCCTTGGAGTGGCGTACGGAGTCGACGCCGTCGAGCGCCTTGCCGACGATGCGGCCGTACCCGGCGAACACCTCGTAGTCGACCTCCGGAATCCCCAGCAGGTCGGCGATCACCGCGATCGGCAGCGGGTTGGCGAAGTCGGTGATGAGATCGAACGAGCCCTTGCGCATCGCCTTGTCTAGCAGGCGATGCGTGACCTCCTCGACCCGTGCGCGGTAGCCGAGGATGCGCTTCGCGGTGAACGCGGGCGTCGCCAGCCGCCGCAACCGCGTGTGGTCGGGCGGGTCGAGCTCGAGGAACGAGAAGTCGAAGCCCTCGCTCTCGCCTTCGGGGAGCACGGTGACACCGGAGTAGTCGCCGGTGTTGGCTCGGACGCCCCAGCGCCGGTCGCGCAGGATCTTGTTGGAGAGCTCGTGGCTTGTCGTCGACCAGATCTTGATCCTGCTTCGGTACAGCGGGCCCTCGGCGCGCAGGCGCTCGTAGATCGGGTACGGGTTTTCGTGCCCCTCGCGCAACATCAGCTTGACAAAGGGATCGCCCAGCACGTTCCCCATGAACCACAGACCGGCCCGTTGCGACCGAATCCGCCACCCCAGTTGAAGATCCGCCTTCAGTGTCATACGCCCTCCCGTAGACCTCGACTGGCGGCGGCGTAGATCGCCGACACCAGACAGCCGATGCCGATCGCGGCGAACGCGATGCCCGCGCCGCCGAACTCGATCACCGGCCCGAACACGAGCATTCCGAGCGGCCCCGCCGCCATGGCGAGCGAGGCGAACGTGCCGATCACACGCCCGCGCAGGTGCTCGGGCGTACGTTCCTGCATGATCACCGCGGCCACGGGGTTGATCGGACCCGCGACGATGCCGATCGCGCCGGCGATGACGGCCATCCCCCACACCGGCGGCAGGAACGCGAGACCGAAGAATCCCAACCCCACCAGGGCAACCGCGCCAGCGAGCGTCCCACGGCGCGGCAGCCTGTGGCCGACGACGCCGTACCCGATGGCGCCGGCCAGCCCGCCGATCGCGAACGAGCTGAGCACCAGCGCGAGGTCGGTCGCCCGCCCGACGTCTTGCAGGTGGGCGGTGAGAACGAGCGTCAGCGGTGTCAGGAACAGCATCGCGATCATCGCGGCGATGCTCACGTCGCGGATCGCGCGATCGTTCCAGACGAACTTCAGGCCGACGACGATCGAACGCAGGAACGACTCGCCGCGGTGCGGCTCGGGCGAGATCCCGCGCGGAACCGTCGTGGCGGTGAAGACGACCGCGGCGACGAACAGCCCTACCGCGGCCCACAGCGTGCCGAAGCCGCCGATCCACGCGAGCAGGAGCCCGGCGAGACCGGGACCGAGGATCGCGCCGACGTTCTCCGCCGCCTCGCCCCAGGCGTTGACGCGTTCCAGCGGCATCAGTGCCCGGCGGGCGACGTCGGGGCGCATCGCCTCGCGGGCGGCCGCGCCGGGGCCGTCGAAGATCGCGCCGAGGGCGACGAGGATCAGGATGAGCGCGATGCCGAGGCCGACCGTACTGTCCAGCAAGGGCAACGCGGCAACGGCGGCGGCGCTCAGCAGGTCGGCGCAGATGCTCGCGAACCGGCGTCCGACGCGGTCGACGAGCGCACCGCCGAACAGCGTGGAGAGCACCATCGGCGCGACCGCCGCCGCGCCGACCAGGCCGGCGAGCGAGGCGCTGCCGGTCTTCGCGAGGACGAGCCAGGGCATCACGACGGCGACGATCTGGTTGCCGGTGTAGGAGAGCGCGGTCGCCGAGATGAGGCCGGCGAGCGGGACGCGCGATCGTTCGGTCCTGGTGCGTACGTCGGTCATGCGCGCTGCCCGATGCCCTCGAGGAGGGTGCGTACGACCAGGTCGGGGGCGTCACGGGCGGCGAGCCAGCCGTACGCGACACCCTCCCACGCGGTGTAGAGCAGACCGTAGAGCGCGGAGACGAACCACCACTCGGCGATGTCCGCGCGGACCTGGCCCTGCTCTTTGGCGCGGCGCACGAGGACGTGCAGCGGCGGCTCGAGCTCGGACATGCGGCGCATGACCTTGGGCTCGTCGTCGAGCGTGGGCTGGCGGAAGAGGAACTGCAGCTGCGGGCCGAGCGGGACGAGCCTCTCGACGAGGTGGTGGAGGACGGTGACGGGGTCCTCGTCCGCGGCCTCGAGCGCGGTGGCGATCGCGCGGTCGCACCGGTCGAGGGAGTCGTGCGCGACGGCGACGAGCAGGTCCTGGCGGGTCGGGTAGTGCTTGTGCAGCGTCGTACGACCGATGCCGGCGGCCTTGGCGACGTCGGCGAGCGACGCGTTCGGCCGCGCGACCAGCACCTCGGCCGCCACGTCGAGCAGCTCCCGCGGCGCGGGTGCCTGATGCCGTGTGCGGCCGGAGGCGTGAACAGTCATGTTCACTACAGTACACAACTGTTCGCACCGACGCTTGGGCCTGGCCTGTGGCCGGCAGCGGCAGGAAGGTGCCGGGGACCTGTACGGGGCGGCGGCGGAGTGGGAAGTTTTCTACAGCGCAGTGGCGCTCGACGTTGCTGCCTGCCGTGGCCCCACGACGAGGAGTGCGTCATGTCGCCGACGTCCCATCGTTTTGCCCGAGCCGGCCTCGCCCTGGCCGCCGTTGTCGCAATGTCCAGTACGTTCGGCTCCTCCGCCGGAGCCGCGCCGCCCCCACCGGACAGCAAGCTGGTCTCGTACCACGGCTACCAGGTCGCGGTGCCCAAGGCCTGGCCGGTGGTCGACCTCGCGAAGGACAAGGCCTGCGTCCGGTTCGACAAGCCGGCCGTCTACCTCGGCTCGCCGAACTACCAGGAGAGCTGCCCGGCCAACGTGGTCGGCCGTGCCGCCGGCCTGCTGATCGAGCCGCTGAACGGCACGTCGGCCGCCCGCCCCGGCATCGTTCGCGCGAAGTCCGGCACTGCCGTGGCCGCGGCGGCGACGTCGGCGAGCGGCACGCTGCAGGTCGCGATCGAGGGCGCCGGCGTGCTGGTGACCGCCGCGCACGGCCCGTCGGACGAGGCGGCCGTTCGGAGCATCCTCGGCACCGGCAAGCTCGTCGCCGGCGGCCGCGCGATCACGCTCGACAAGGCGGCGAAGACGTCCGCCGTCATCACGCCGACCGCGGCCGTGGTGGCGCCCGGAACGTTCAACGGCAAGGGCTTCGACCAGTGCGCGGCGCCCTCGCAGTCCACGATGGACACCTGGTGGAACTCCTCCCCGTACAAGGCGGTCGGCATCTACATCAGCGGCATCCAGCGCGGGTGCGCGCAGCCGAACCTGACGTCGACGTGGATCACCAACCAGCACAACCGGGGTTGGAAGTTCCTGCCCCTGCACGTCGGTCTGCAGGCGCCGTGCCGACCGGGCGGCGGCCACAAGATGTCCGGCGATCCCGCGACCGCCCGCAACCAGGGCCACCAGGCCGGTGTCGAGTCGGTGAACGCCGCCCAGGCGTTGGGGATCGTCGCCGGCAGCGTCCTCTACAACGACATGGAGCAGTACGGCCGCGAAGCCGCCTGCATCACCGCGGTGATGTCGTTCCTCGACGGCTGGACCGACGAGCTGCACGCCCGCGGCTACCTGTCCGGCGTCTACTCCAGCGCTTCGTCCGGCATCACGGACCTGGTCAACAACTACAACAGCTCGACCTACACGCGGCCCGACCACGTGTTCTTCGCCTGGTGGAACAACGTCGCGAACACCGACGGGGGCCAGTACATCCCGGCGAGCATGTGGAGCAACCACCAGCGGGTCAAGCAGTACGCGGGCGACGTCTCCGAGACGTGGGGAGGCGTACAGATCAACATCGACCGCGACTTCTTCGACACTGCGAACGGCGGCCCGCCGCCCCCGTGCGCGGGCGTGTCGCTGGACGCGACGGCGTACCCGAACCAGCAGTCCGGCGCGACGGGCAACCTGGTGAAGGCCGCGCAGTGTCTGCTGCAGGGTGCGGGGTCGATGCCGGCGGGCACGCCGTCGGGAACGTTCGACGCGGCGACTGAGACGGCGGTGCGCTCGTTCCAGACGTCGAAGTCGCTGCCGGTGACGGGCGTGATCAACTCCAACACCTGGACGGCGTTGCTGTCGCGAGGATCGACGCCGACGTTGCGGAGCGGCTCGTCGGGCGCTGATGTGTCGCGGCTGCAGCGTTCGCTGACCTCGGCCTTGGGGCGGACGGTCGGCATCGACGGCGCGTTCGGGCCGATCACCGACCAGGCGGCGCGCGACTACCAGTCGACGCGCGGCCTGGGCGTGGACGGCATCGTCGGGCCGGCGACCTGGGGGGCGCTGCAAGCCGGCCGTTGACGGCTCGGGTGTTTTTATGAAGGGCACCTTCATTCGAACCTATGGAATGAAGGTGCCCTTCATTTAATGGGGCGCGGGCGGATCGTGGTGCGGGGCGTTCGAGGTCGCCCCCGCCCGTTGGCCGGCCACGCCGCCTGCCGCTTGGCCATCCCCAGCGCCGCTTGGCCATCGACCATCGGTCGGCTGTTTCCTTGACGATTCGTCGGTCGGCGCTCCGGCTCGACCCAGCGCCGTTGCTCGGCCATCCCCTCACCGGCGGCTCGGCCGTCCCCTCGTCCTCACTGCCGGCCGGCGGACCCAGCCGACCATTGGTCGGCCATCCTCTCGGACCAGCGGTGTCACACCCATCGGTTGGCCATCGTCGATGGCCCTCTGGCTGGGCGGATCGCTGTTGTTCTTGGCGGGTGGGCTCGATTGTTCTTTGGCGAGGTGTCCGGCCGTTGGTGCTCGCCGTGGGCTGTTGCGGCGGTCGATTTTGGTGGCCGGTCCGGGGCGCGTCAAGGGCGCCTCTCTGGGGGCGCTTCGCGCAGACGGAGAGAGGCGTCGCTTTGCGATCGCTTTGCGACCCTTGACTCGCCCCGGCCCGGCCACCTGTTTTTCACGCGCCGCCCCTGCCCCCGGGAACGGGTGCCCGGGCCAGGTTCCTTGTTGCTGGGGTTTGTTGCCGTGCTTGCGTTGCTTGTTGGGGCTTCCCCCGGTCCCTTGTGGTTCAGATGAAGCTGGGGTCGTTCCGTCCCCTCCTTTTGAATGAAGGGCACCTTCATTCAATAGGTTCGTATGAAGGTGCCCTTCATTCAATCGCGAGCTGGGGGTGGTAGCCGCCGGAGAGGGCTGCGATGGCGGTTGGTGGGGTGAGGAGGGTGGCCATTCCGCTGCCTGGCTTGGTGATTGGGCTTCCATACCCCTCGTACGTCCACGGCACGAGGGCGTCGTCCCTGACGAGATGCGGCGTGTCGTCGTGGATGACGAACGCCCCGGTCGGCAGCTCGCCACAAGGCCGCTGGTGGAGCTGGCGGCGGTGGGTGCCGCGGATGATGCGCTCGCGGTGGAGCCTGCGGTCGAGCTCGTTCGCCTTCAGCGACGGCTCGCCCAGCGCGGCGCGGAACGCCTCGTACGCCTCGCGCCGGCAGAGGGCGCAGGGGCGGTGGCCGGCGGCGAAGGAGACCGCTTCGTCGTGGAAGAACAGCACGGTGAACCGCCTCGGTGCCCACTGCGGGAGCCGCCAGCCGCGGAACGAGAGCGCGCAGGTGATCCAGAGCTGGCTCCGGTGGAACCGGACGACCTCGGTTCCCTCGTGCAGGCAACCGCGGTTCCCCGTCCAGGCGCCGCGCATCGGGATCGCGACGAGGTCGCCCAGCGGGGTCACGCGGTTGCGCATCGGCATCCGCCTAAGGTGCGGCCAACGCCTCGGTCGGCGCAAGCCGCGCTGCCCGTACGGCTGGGTAGAGGCCGGCGAGCGATCCGATCAGCAGCGTCGCCGCGAGGCCGCCGATCATCGCCCACGGCGGGACGACGACGGGCCAGGCCTGGTACGTCGCGTAGCCGGTGGTCACGGCGACACCGAGGAGTACGCCGGCGAGGCCGCCGATCGCCGAGAGCAGCAACGACTCGGCGAGGAACTGCAGCCGGATCTGCCCGCGGCTCGCTCCCAGCGCCCGCCTCAGGCCGATCTCCGTGCGACGTTCCAGAACGGAGATCACCATGGTGTTCGCGACGCCGACACCTCCGACGAGCAGCGCGACGCCGCCGAGGCCGAGCAGGAGCGCGGACAGGGTGGCGTCCGTGGCCTGCTGCGCGGCCAGGGCGTCGGAGGGCCGGGACACGTCGACCTCGTTCGGCGCCTCGGGATTCGCCGTGGCCGCGAGAACGCCCTGCACCGCTTCGACCGCGGTCTCGGCGGCGCGGGTGAAGATCGTGGTCGGGTAGCCGTCGAAGCCGAGCAGCTCCTTCGCCACGGGCCACCCCACGAGCGCGGCGGTGTCGAGCTCGGCCGCAAGGGGCACAGGCTCGAGCACACCGACGACCGTGAACCAGTGCCCGCCCAGGTAGACCTGCTGATCCGGACCCACCGCGCCGACGCCGAGGCGATCCGCGGCCTTGGCGCCGAGGACGACAGCCGGGTACTTTGCCGTTGCCCCGTTGAGGAACGTACCGATCGCGAGCTCGCCGCCAACCGTGTCGAGCAGGTCAGTCTGGGCAGCCAGTACGGAGATGCTGCCGGACTGGGGTGCCGGGACCTTGTCACTGCGGTAGACCTTCGCGTCGCCGATCAGGCCGGTGGCGGTGACGGACTCGACCGGTTCGATCCAGTCGATCATCGCGACTGCCTCGTTCGGGAGATGGGAGTCCTCGCCGAACAGGTTCTGGCCGGGACCGACGGTGAGCAGGTTCGTGCCGAGCGCCTCGAGCTGGCGGTTGAGATCTTCCTTGCTGGACGTGGAGATCCCGACCACCGCGATCATCGCCGCGATGCCGATCGCGATGCCCAAGGCGGAGAGGAAGACCCGCATCGGCCGGCTCCGCAAGCCTGCCCCGCCGACGCGAGCCACGTCTGCCGGTCCGAGCCGCGCCGGTGTCAACGTCGTCTTGGCAGTCATCCGCTCATCACCTGCCCGTCTCGCATGTAGATCTGTCGCGGCAGGGTCGCGGCGATGTCGAGGTCGTGGGTGATCACCACGACCGTCGTCCCGCCGGCATTCAGTTCGCGCAGCAAGGTCATCACGCCCGCGCCCGAGGCCGAGTCGAGGTTGCCGGTGGGTTCGTCGGCGAGCAGCAACGAGGGTTCGCCAATCACCGCGCGAGCTATCGCGACCCGCTGACGTTCGCCGCCGGACAACTCGTGCGGGCGGTGGGCGAGGCGATGCGCCAGCCCGACCCGTTCCAGCGCGACCGTTGCACGCTTCAGCCGCCGAGGTCGGGGTACGCCCGCGTACAGCAGTCCGTCCGCCACGTTGTCCAACGCGGTCAAGCCCACCGCGAGGTGGAACTGCTGGAACACGAACCCGATCGTCCGCGACCGCAGCGCCGACAGCTGCCGGTCGGTCAACGCCGACACGTCGTGCCCGTCGATGCGGACCGTGCCCGACGTCGGGCGGTCCAGCGTGCCGACCACGTTCAACATCGTCGACTTCCCCGACCCGGACGGCCCGACGATCCCGACCAGCTCCTCGGGCCGAATCGCCAACGTAGCTTGACGAAGCGCGACGACTCCACCCGCGTACTCCTTCGTCGCCTCCTGCAGCTGAACGATCATGTCGGCACCCCCACAAGCGTGCCGGCCTCGATGCCCGCACCGGAGATCTCGACCTTCCCGCCCGCGAACATGCCGGGCTGCACCTTCACGTACGACACCGACGTCCCCGAGACGACCTGGACGCCGTACCCACCTTCAGCCAGCGCGACCAGGGCCGTGATCGGCACTGTCAAGACGTCCTTGCGTTCGGCCGATACCAGCGCGACGTCGACCGGCGCGGCATCCAGACCGCCTGCAGCCTTGGGATCCGCGAGCTCGAGCTCCACCGTGATCGTCGGCGAGCCCGTCTGCTGACCGTCCGTACCCTCCGGAGCCGTCGCGACCTTGGCGACGCTGGTCACCGTGCCCGCCACCGCCTTGCCCGACGGCAGCGTCAATGTCGCCTTGACGCCATTCTTCACCAGATGCTGCTTGGCGACGTCGAGCGCGACCGTGACCTTCTGCTTCGCGCCGCTGACCGTCAGGATCGGCAGGTTGGTCTCGCCGACGACATCGCCGACGCCGATCGCCGGCAGCCCGATGTGCAGGTCGCCCGGCGCGACCACGATCAGGCTGGCGTCCACCTGACCGGTCTCCTCGACGCCGAGGTCCTCCTGCCACTGCTGCACGGCCTTCTTCGTCTTCGCGGTGAAGTCGTTGTCGACCTTGAAGCCGGTGTAGCCGAACGCGGCGAGGTTCTGTTCGAGCTGCTTGACGTCCGAGCCCGACATCCCGACCTTCATCGTGCGGTACGGCGGAATCGTTCCCCGCAGCAGGATCAACGGGTCCTGGTCGATCTTGTAGACGGGCTGGCCGATCTTGACGATCGAGCCGGACGGTGGCAGCCAGGTGATCGTGCCGGGCTTGGCCGGGGCCGTGAGCGCCTCGGGTGTCCCGTACGACAACGTCCCGCTGACGTGCTCGGTCTGGACGAGGTCGGCCTCGACCACCTTCGCGGTCGCCGGCGGCAGCCCGTCGGCCGAAGCGACCGGAGCCGGCGAGACGCCGCCGAAGCCCTTGGCCGCCAGCACCAGCCCCGCGGCGACGACGAGCGATCCGGCCGCGAGCAGGAGGCGTCTGCGCATCGTCATCCTCCCGCGACTCCGGCGAGCAGGTCGCCGCACTTCTCGTTCGCCTTCTGGAAGGCCGGGCTGTTGCGGTCGACGTTGCTGTCGCCGAACATCCCGCCGCTGCCGCCCGGCTGCGGGTCGGGGAAGTCGGGCAGCCCGTTCTCCCGCATGCACTCGGCGTATGCCTGGAACTTGTCCAGTTCCTTGGGCCCCATTTCACCCTCGCCGCGCACGCCGCCCTCGGGCTGGAGCGACTCGCAGACCGCCATCGCCTTCTGGAACGTGGGATTGCTCGGGTCGACGTCGTCGCCTTCGAGCTGAGGCAGCCCGGTGTCCGGATCGGGGTCCGGCAGGTCGATGCCGTTGTCGCGCATGCACTGCGTGAACGCCAATCCGCCCGGCTCGGGCGCCGCGCTGGTGGGCAGCGCGCTCCCCTGGGCGGTGGGCAGCTGCGGATCCGGTGTCCCGCCGCAGGCACTCAGCCCGAGCAGGGCAACGGCAGCGATGATCGCGAGTTTGAGTGTTCTCATGGCGTCGAGTAGATCGACCGGACGATAACCACCGCGTAACCGTCATGCCGCGAAGTTATGCGGTGGTTAGGTCCTTTACGGGAGGATGTCGCCATGCGCATCTTGGTCGTCGAGGACGAGCGGATCCTCGCGGACGCGATCGCCGAGTGGCTTCGGCGGGAGTCGTTCGCGGTGGACCTCGCGTACGACGGCGGCGCGGCACTGGAACGGCTTGCTGTGAACAGCTATGACGTGGTCGTGCTCGACCGCGATCTGCCCGTCGTGCACGGCGACGAGGTGTGCCGGTCGATCGTCTCGTCGCCCGCGACCGCGCGCGTGCTGATGCTGACGGCGGCGGCCGCCGTACGGGATCGTGTGGCCGGGCTGGCGATCGGCGCGGACGACTATCTGCCCAAGCCGTTCGCGTTCGCCGAACTGTCGGCGCGCGTGCACACGCTGATGCGACGCAACCAGCCCGCGCAGCAGCCGGTGCTGGAACGTGCGGGCATCCGGCTCGACCCGCTGCGGCACGCGGTGTGGCGGGACGGGGAGCCGGTGGAGCTGGCGAACCGGGAGTTCGCCGTGCTGGTCGAGCTGCTCCGCGCGAACGGCGCGATCGTGTCGCACGAGGAGCTGCTCGAACGGGTGTGGGACGAGCACATCGACCCGTTCACGAACGTCGTCCGGGTGACGGTGATGAAGCTCCGCAAGAAGCTCGGCGAACCGCCGGTGGTCCAGACCGTGACCGGCGCGGGGTACCGGGTGTCATGAGCCGCTGGACGTTGCGTACGCGGTTGACCGTTCTGTACGGCGTGCTGTTCTTCCTCGCCGGCGCGGTGCTGCTCGGGCTGACGTACCTGCTCGTCCAGGCGTCGCTGGAGTCTCAGTTGAGCGGCAGCCTGGACGCGCGGGCGGCGGCCTTGCGCGCTCAGGGCGTTCCGGACGGCGTGCTCGAGCAGGCGCGCCGCGACCAGGAGGCGTTGCGCGACGCCGCGCTGGGCTCGCTGCTGACGCAAGGCGGCCTTGCCCTGGTCGGTGTGGGTGCGGCGGCGGCCGGCCTGGGCTGGCTGGTCGCGGGCCGGGCGTTGCGGCCGTTGCACCGGATCACCGAGACCGCGCAGCGGATCGCGGCATCATCGGGCCGGGGACTGCACGAGCGGCTCGCGCTTGCCGGGCCGCGGGACGAAGTGCGCCGGCTGGGCGACAGCTTCGACGCGATGCTCGAGCAGCTGGACCGGTCGTTCGACGGGCAGCGCAGGTTCGTGGCGAACGCGTCGCACGAGCTGCGTACCCCGTTGGCGTTGAACCGCGCGCTGGTCGAGCTGGCGGTGACGCGACCCGAGGCGTCGGCCGACCTGCGGCAGCTGGGGACGTCACTGCTGGAGGTGAACGAGCGGCACGAGCGGCTGATCGACGGGCTGCTGACGTTGGCCGACAGCGAGAACGCGGTGACCACGCGCTCGCACGTCGACCTCGCCGACGTGGCGGCCCGGGTCGCCTCCGCGTCGATGCGACGGTCTCTCGCGCCGGCGCCGACGTCGGGCGACCCGGTGCTGATCGAGCGGCTGGCGCAGAACCTCGTCGACAACGCCGTCCGCTACAACGTGCCGCCCGGCTGGGTGTCGGTACGGACGGCGGTCGAGGGTGCCAACGCGGTGTTGACGGTGGAGAACACCGGCCCGGTCGTGGCGGCGTACGAGGTGGAGTCGCTGTTCCAGCCGTTCCGGCAACTCGGCGACCGCCGCGCCGGGCCGGATCGCGGCTTCGGCCTCGGCCTGTCCATCGTCCGCGCGATCGCCCAGGCCCACGGCGGCACCGCCACCGCTACCCCGCGGGACGACGGCGGCCTGATCGTCAAGGTCAGCTTGCCGGTCGGGGAATGATCGACTGCCCCTGCATCGTCCCCTCGACGGCCTCCACGTAGGCGCACGCGGCGTCCGCCGCGGGAGTGCCGGCAGAGGGATCCATGCCCAGCACGACGAGCGTCTCGCGCACCCTGCCCGGGCAGACGGCGTTCAGCCGGATGCCTCGGGTGAGGTCGAGCGTCGCCGCCTGGACGAACGCGTCGAGGCCGGCGTTGACCAGCGCGCCGATCGAGCCTCCCGGCGTGGCCTCCGGGATCGCCTGCCACCTCCTCCCCTCTCCACAACCTGAGCCACTTCCCTTACCGAAACGGGGTTGGCGGCCAAGAATACTGGGGCAAATCGGGCGTGAATTCACAGTTGGGTTAGGGAAGTGGAGGGGGTTGGGGATGGCGAGCGGTGGTTAGGTGTCGTAGTCGACGGTCAGCTCGTCGGAGATCGGGAGGGACTGGCAGGTGAGGACGAAGCCGGCGTCGAGCTCGGCTTGTTCGAGGGCGAAGTTGCGGCGCATGCGGACCTCGCCGGTGGTGAGGCGGGCGCGGCACGTTCCGCAGACGCCGCCCTTGCAGGCGAACGGGAGGTCGGGGCGGACGCGCTGCGCGCCTTCCAGCACCGTCGTGTCGCGGGCCAGCGGCAGCGAGGTCGTACGGCCGTCGAGGATCACGGTCACCTCGCTGCTCGGACCGACGACGCCTGGCTCCTCGTGCTTCACCGGCTCCGGCGGTACGTCGACGAAGAACAGCTCGCGATGCACGCGCTCGACCGGCACGCCCAGCTCGACGAGCACCTCCTGCGTGGACACGATCATCTCGAACGGCCCGCACACCCACCAGTGGTCGACGTCCGAGGGCGACGTGAGCACGGGCAGCAGCTGGCGGAGCTTCGCGGCGTCCAGCCGTCCCGTGAACAGCTCGGCCTCGCGCGGCTCGCGCGACAGCACGTGCGCGAGCTCGAGCGTCGACGGGTAGCGGTCCTTCAGATCGGCCAGCTCGTCGACGAACATCACCGTCGAGCTGCGCCGGTTCCCGTACAGCAACGTCACCTCGCTGCCCGGAACGGCCAGCACCGACGACGCGATCGACAGCACCGGCGTGATGCCCGAGCCGGCCGCGATCAGTACGTGTCGCGCCGGCGTCTCCAGGTCCGGGACGAACGAGCCGCTAGGCGCCTGCACCTCGATCGTGTCGCCCGGCTGCAGCTCCCGCACCAGCCAGGACGAGAACAGCCCGTCCGGAACCTCGCGTACGCCGATCCGCGGCCGCGCTCCAGCCGGCGCGCAGATCGAGTACTGCCGGCGTTCCTCGCGCTCGCCGACGAACCGCCGGAGCGTGAGGTTCTGGCCGGGCGCGAACGCGAAGTCGGCCGTCAGCTCAGCTGGGACGTCGAAGCTCACCGCCACCGCGTCGTCGCAGAGCCGCTCGATCCCGGCGACCGTCAGCTCGTGGAAGGAGGACCGCATCAGATCTCCTTCACGCGTTCGAACGGCTCGCCACAGTCGCGGCAGCGGACAAGCGCTTTGCAGGCGGTGGAGCCGAACTCGGAGAGGATCTCGGTTCTCGTCGACGCGCAGCGCGGGCAGGCGACGTTCGACGCGGGCGCGGTCAGCGTCAGGGGGATCGGCCCGCGCGGCGCGGGACCGGGTGGGGCGATGCCGGCTTCTGCGAGTTTCGCCTTGCCCGCTGGGGAGATCCAGTCCGAGCTCCACGCCGGGTGCAGCGCGGTCCGTACCTCCACGTCGGCGTAGCCCGCCGAGGCAAGGGCGCGAACGAGATCGGCGCGCATGGTCTCCAGCGCGGGGCAGCCGAGGTAGGTCGGCGTGAGTGTCACGACGACGCCTTCGGCGGACTCGTCGACCGAGCGGAGCACACCGAGGTCGGCGAGCGTGAGCATCGGCAGCTCCGGGTCGACGACCGTCTCGGCCACCGTAAGGGCGCTCACCAGACCGCTCCCGGGTTCGCGCGGGCGACGCTCTGCAGGTCGGCGATCAGATAGCCCATCGCCTCGGTGTGCACGCCGTCGCGCCCGACCTTGCCCAACACGTCCGCCCGATCGGCAACGGTCGGCACCGCGAGCGTGGCGGCCGAAAGCACACGCCCGAGGACCTCGTCGAACTCCACCCGAAGGTCCGGCTCCGCACGATCGAAGAGCTCCCAGACGAACGGCCACACGGTGTCGAGGCCGGCCCGCATCCGCTCCCGCGAGTACGCCGTCCCATCGCCCAGCCGCACGCACCAGCGGGCGGCGTAGTCGCGGTGGTACGTGACCTCCTTGACGCCCTTCGCGGCGATCGCCGCCACCACCGGGTCGACGTACGACACCAGCCGCGTCAACACCGCCAGCCGCCAGGTCGAGAACACCAGCAACCGCGCAACCAACTCGGCGAAGTCGCCGTTCGGAAGCTCGACCAGCCGCACGTTCAGGAACTCCGACTCCGAACGCAGGAAGGCGAAATCATCCTCCGACCGCCCCGTCCCGTCCACCGCGCCAGCACGGGTGTAGAGCCAGCGTGCCTGGCCGAGCAGATCCAGCCCGATGTTGGCGAGAGCGACCTCGTCCTCCAGCTCCGGCGCGTTCGTACACCACTGCTGCAACCGGTGCGACATCACGAGCGCGTCGTCGCCCAGCGCCACGCACAGTCGCGCCAGTTCCGGCCGCGACACCCCGTCCGGTACGTCCGCGGGCACGCTCGCCAGCGGGTCGGCGAAGCCCGTGCCGTATGCCCACCGGGCGTCGTCGTGCGCGTCGGCGAGAGCCTCGTACGCGTTGTCGAAAGGCATCGTCAGCTCACATGTGCGGAACGTTGTCGGGGATCTCGTAGAACGTCGGGTGCCGGTACACCTTGTCGCCGGACGGCTCGAAGAACGAGTCCTTCTCGTCCGGGCTCGACGCGGTGATGTCCGCAGCCCGCACGACCCAGATGCTCACACCCTCGTTGCGCCGCGTGTAGACGTCGCGCGCGTTGCGCAACGCCATCTCGGCATCCGAGGCGCGCAGCGACCCCACGTGAACGTGGTTGAGCCCGCGCTTGCCGCGCACGAACACCTCCCACAGTGGCCAGCTCATCGCTCACTCTCCTTAGCAGCATGGACAGACGCCGCTTCACGCACCCACGCACCGTCCTCGTGCGCCCGCCGGCGCCGCTCGACGCGTTCGGCGTTGCACGGCCCGTCGCCCGCGATCACCCGCTTCAGCTCCGACCAGTCGATCGGGCCGAAGTCGTAGTGTCCACGGTCCTCGTTCCAAGCCAGCAACGGATCCGGCAACGTCACACCGAGTGCCTCGGCCTGCGGAACGGACATGTCAACAAAGCGTTGACGCAGGTCGTCGTTCGTGTGCCGCTTGATCTTCCACGCCATCGACTGCGCGGTGTTGGGTGAGTCGCCGTCCGGCGGACCGAACATCATCAACGACGGCCACCAGAACCGGTTCGTCGCCTCCTGCACCATCGCCTGCTGCTCCGGAGTGCCGCGCATCATCGTCATCAGCAGCTCGTACCCCTGCCGCTGGTGGAACGACTCCTCCTTGCAGATGCGGATCATCGCCCGCGCGTACGGCCCATACGAGCTGCGGCACAACGGCACCTGGTTGCAGATGGCCGCGCCGTCGACGAGCCAGCCGATCACCCCGACGTCGGCGAATGTCAACGTCGGATAGTTGAAGATCGACGAGTACTTCTGCCGCCGGCTGATCAGCAGCTCCGTCAGCTCGGTCCGGTCGGCGCCGAGCGTCTCCGCGGCGGAGTAGAGATAGAGCCCGTGCCCCGCCTCGTCCTGCACCTTCGCGAGCAGAATCGCCTTACGCCTAAGGGAAGGCGCGCGGGTTATCCAGTTGCCCTCGGGCTGCATGCCGATGATCTCCGAGTGCGCGTGCTGTGCGATCTGCCGGATCATCGTCTTGCGGTACGCGTCGGGCAGCCAATCCCGCGGTTCGATCCGCTGGTCGGCGGCGACCGTCGCCTCGAAGTGTTCTTCCACCGTCGCGGTCATGCGGACTCCTTCGCGACCAGGGTGAGGACGTCGTACTTCGCGACCGATTCGCCGTTCTGGTTGGTCACCTCGGCGTCCCAGGTGACCACTCCGTAGTCGGTGTCGACGCGGGGCGAGATCTGCTTCGCGGTCAACGTGACCGTCAACGCGTCGTCGGGATAGACCGGCGTGAGGAAACGCAGGTTCTCCAGACCGTAGTTGGCAAGGACGGGACCCGGCGACGGCTCGACGAACAGGCCGGCGGCGAGCGAGATCACCAGGTAGCCGTGCGCGACGATGCCGCCGAAGATCGGGTTCGCCTTCGCAGCTTCCTCGTCCGTGTGCGCGTAGAACTTGTCGCCGGCGAAGTCGGAGAAGTGGTCGATGTCTTCCTTCGTCACGACCCGCGGCCCGGCGGTCACGTAGTCGCCAACCTTCAACTCCGCAAGGGACTTCCGGAACGGGTGGGTCCCGTCCGACCTCCGCTCGCCACCCGCGACGTACCGGTTCGTCACCGCGCCGAGCACGGTCGGCGAGGCCTGCACGGCGGTGCGCTGCAGGTGGTGCAGGATCCCGCGTACGCCACCCATTTCCTCACCGCCGCCAGCCCGACCAGGTCCGCCGTGGATCAGCATCGGCAGCGGGGATCCGTGCCCCGTCGACTCCTTCGCGTCCGTCGCGTCGAGGACGAGCAGCCGCCCGTGCCACGGCGCGGCGCCGAGGACGACCTCGCGGACGAATCCCGTGTCCGCACTGACGATCGAGCCCACCAGGCTGCCGAGCCCACGTGCGGCGAGCGAGACAGCCTGCTCGGTCGAGTCGTACGGCAGCAGCGTGCTCACCGGCCCGAACGCCTCGACCTCATGTGGCTCGGCGCGGTCGACGTCGTCGACGCGCAGCAGCACCGGCGAGAGGAAAGCGCCACGCTCGGCGTCGGCATCGACGACGTCCACGTGCAACGGGTCGCCGAACACGGCGGATCCCGCGTCCTGCAAGGCCTTCAGCGACCGCCGGACCTCCTCGCGTTGCTCGAGGCTCGCGAGCGCGCCCATGCGTACGTCGGGGTTGGCGGGGTTGCCGACGACGACCTTGCCCAGCCGTTCGCGGGTCGCCTCGGCGACGTCGTCCAGCAACCGGGCGGGCACGATCGCGCGCCGGATCGCCGTGCACTTCTGCCCGGCCTTGGCGGTCATCTCGTACGCCAACTGCTTGACGAACAGGTCGAACTCGGTGGTGCCGGGCTTCGCGTCGGGACCGAGGATCGAGCAGTTCAGCGAGTCCGCCTCGGCGTTGAAGCGCACGGAGTTGCGGATGACGACGGGATGCGCGCGCAGCTTCTGCGCGGTCGACGCGGAGCCGGTGAAGCTCACCAGGTCCTGCGCGGTGAGGTGGTCGAGCAGGTCGCCGGCACTGCCTGTCAGCAGCTGGATCGAGCCCTCGGGGAGGATCTTCGAGTCGACGATCAGCTCGACCATGCGTTCGGTGAGGTAGGCGGTTTGGCTTGCTGGCTTGATCAAACTCGGGACGCCGGCGATGAACGCGGGCGCGAACTTCTCCAGCGGTCCCCACATCGGGAAGTTGAACGCGTTGATCTGCACGGCGACGCCGTGCAGCGGCACCGCGATGTGCTGGCCGACGAACGTTCCCTGCCTGCCCAGCGGCTCGACGGCGCCCTCGACGTACACGGTGTCGTTCGGCAGCTCCTTGCGCGCCTTGCTGGAGTAGCCGAACAGGGTGCCGATGCCGCCGTCGATGTCGATCTTCGAGTCCGCGAGCGTGGCGCCGGTGCGATGCGAGAGCGCGTACAGCTCCTCGCGCTGCTCCATCAGGTGGGACGCGAGCACCTTCAGCAGCTGGGCGCGCTGGTGGAACGTGAGCTCCCGCAGCGCGGGCCCACCGACGTCACGTCCGTACGCCAGCGCGGCGGCCCGATCGGCGCCGGTCGCGGAGATCCGCGCGACCTCCTCGCCGGTGGCGGCGTCGTACAGCGGCTGGCCCTCGTCGGGCGCGGAGTGCCAGCGACCGGCGAGGTAGCTGCGCAGCAGGGGCATGGGCTCGACCTCTCGACGATTAACCAACCGTACGGTCAGTTAATCATGCTAGCGTGGTCGCTGTGAAGACGGCAGCACGGCGCGGCAGACCCGGGTACGACCTGGAGTCGCTGCTCGTTGTCGCCGTCGACCTGTTCAACGAGCGCGGCTACGACGGCACCTCGATGGAGGACCTCGCGCGCCGGCTCGGCGTGACGAAGGCCGCGATCTACCACCATGTGTCGTCGCGCGACGAGCTGCTGCGGCTGGCGACCGACCGGGCACTGGACGGGCTGTTCGAGGTCGCCGACGAGGTGTCGGGGGCGTCCGGTCCGGCGCTCGCGCGGTTGGAGCGGCTGGTCCGGGGCGCGGTGGTCGTGCTCGTCGAGCGGCTGCCGTTCGTCACGCTGCTGCTCCGCGCCCGCGGCAACACCGAGGTCGAACGCGCGGCGCTCGCCCGGCGGCGGCAGTTCGACCGCATCGTCACCGACCTGGTCCGGCAGGCCGAGGCGGAGGGGGACATCCGCCCCGACGTGGACCCCGCCGTGACCAGCCGCCTGCTGTTCGGCATGGTGAACTCGCTCGTCGAGTGGTACCGCCCCCGAGGCCTCTCTCCCGAATCCCTGGCCGACGCCGTCTGCAAGGTCGCCTTCGACGGCATCACCACAGGTCGCGCGCCGAAATAAGGCAACTGAGGCCGGATCTAAGGAGCCGGTCCCATGGCTGGGCACCCGGTCACGAACCCACGATGCTGGTATGGCGACGATCAACGACGAGTACGTCATCGGCCACACGACGTCCGAGCTGCTCCGGATTGACCAGCAGGCGAAGCTGTTGGAGCCGGCGACCCGGGCGATCATGCAGGTCGCCGGGCTGCGGCCCGGCATGCGGGTGCTCGACGTGGGCACCGGGCTCGGCGACGCCGCGCTCACCGCGGCCGAGCTCGTCGGCCCAGACGGGCAGGTCGTCGGCGTCGACCGGGACGCGGAGGCGCTGAGCCAAGCCCGCGAGCGCGCCCGAGCCCGCGGCCTCGACAACGTCCGGTTCGAACAGGGCGAAGCAGGCGAGTGGGACACCGGCGGACAGTTCGACGCCGTCGTCGGCCGCCTCGTTCTGGTCTTCTGCAAGGATCCGGCAAGGGTCGTACGCCACCACGCCGCGTCGCTGAGGCCCGGCGGGCTCTACCTCGCGATGGAGTGGGACTACCTGACCGCGCGCGCCGACCCGTTCTGCCCGACGGTCTATCGCACGGTCGCGCTGATGGCGGCCGCCGTACGGCACGCCGGCATGGATCCGGCCCTCGGAGCACGGCTCGACGGCGTGCTCGACGAGGCCGGGATCACCGAGACCGAGGCGCTCGGCTTCCGCCCGTTCACCACCACGAAGGACGGCGCCAAGGCGCTCACCGGGCTGGTCTCGACGATGCTGCCGCTGATGGAGCACTCGGGGCTCGTCGACTCCCCCGACTTCGGGTTGGAGACGTTGCGGCATCGGATCGCCGCCGAGGTCGCCGAGGCCAACGCCACGTTCGTCCTGCCGACCCTCGTAGGCGCCTGGGGTCGCACTGCTCGTTGACGTTTGTTGGTGTCCCCCGAGGGAACCTCCCTGGCGAGGCCGAGGAGGTGAAACTGGATGGGAACCATCCTGTGGATTATCGCTGCGATCCTGGTCATTGCCGGCATCGTCGCACTCGTACGTCGCCAAATGATCGCGGGCATCGTGCTGATCATCGTGGGACTGCTCGTCGGGCCTGGTGGCGTCAGTCTGTTCACCTAACGGGGGTATGAGCCGTGTCCGTGCCGTACACCTACGAAATCGATCGACGCGTCAAGGACGATTGGGTGCGGGACGCGGTCGCGGAAGACAGCACCGTCGAGGATCGCCCGGCGACTGAGGTCGCTCGGGCGATCCTCGAGGACTGGATCATCGACAACCCGAGCCGGCTCGTGGGCGGCGGCCGGGTGACCGTCTTCGACAAGGATCCGTTCGACCAGGCTCCCGAAGAGAGCGCTCGCGTCCGGGTCACGATCTTCTATGGCACGTTGGACGAACGTGCAGCTCAACCGTCCGCAACCGCATATCTGCTAAGCGATCCGGACCTCCAGGACCCGCACGGCTGGGTCAATCCCTAACCGAGATTGGCGATTGGCCGCCGCTCCTGTGGGTACGAGTGACTCATGACGACGAGGTGGCGAGACGCGATGGGAGGTACGGAACAGCTGTCCGATCACGACTTCGACACCGTCACTGCCGAGTTCGAGATACCGGCAGAGGTCGAGTACGTATCGGTGCTCCGTACGACCGCCGTCTCGTTCGCCGCTCGTCTCGGCTGCACCATCGACGAGGTCGAGGACCTGCGCATCGCCGTGCACGAGGCTGCCGCGATGTTGATCGAGCTCGCCGACCCGAAGTCCAGGCTGAGTTGCCGATTCCAGCTCGACAACCAGCTGCTGGTCGCGCTGTCCGTTCCCGCCGGCGCCCGACCGATGCCAGCCGACACCTCGTTCGCATGGCAGATCCTGCGAAGTCTGACTAAGGCGGTGGAAGTGGACCACAGCGAGCCGAGACGCCTTGGGTTGCGACTTCTCACGGGACGTGACTCATGACGGCCACCATCGTCGCGCGCCCGACACGCGATGCTCACGGCCAACGCACCGAGACGAAGAGACTGTTCAGGGAACTGTCTCAGCCCCAGACCGACGAATGGGAACGGCAGTCGATCCGCGACGAGCTGATCCTGCTGCACCTACCGCTGGTCGAGCACATCGCGCGTCGCTACCGGAACCGCAACGAGCCGCTGGAAGACCTTATTCAGGTGGGAACGATCGGCCTGATCAAGGCCACGGACCGGTTCGACCCGACGCGCGGCGTCGAGTTCTCCACCTACGCGACGCCGACGATCCTCGGCGAGATCAAGCGCCACTTCCGGGACAAGGGCTGGTCGGTACGCGTACCGCGGCGGCTTCAGGAGCTTCGCATGTCACTCTCGGCGGCCACCACGACGCTGACCCAGCAGCTCGGTCGATCTCCGACGATCGCCGAGCTCGCCGAGCGGATCGGGGTCTCGGAGGAGAACGTGCTCGAGGGCCTCGAGTCCGCGAACGCGTACGCCACCGTGCCGTTGGACACTCCCGACAACTCCGACGACTCGTTGCAGCTGTCCGCGCGACTCGGGACGATCGACCCTGGGCTCGAGTGCGTCGACAACCGCCAGTCGTTGAGGCCGTTGCTGGAGCAGCTGCCCGAGCGCGACCGGAAGATCCTGTTGATGCGGTTCTTCAAGGGCATGACGCAGTCGCAGATCGGGACCGAGCTCGGCATCTCGCAGATGCACGTGTCCCGGCTGCTCGCTCGGACGTTGGGACAGCTGCGCGAGCAGCTCCTCACCGAAGACTGAGCACAGCTTGCTCGACCGCCGCGTCCTCTGCCGGCTCCACGGTGCGCAGGTCGAGGAGGCAGCGTCCGTGGCGTACGTAGCCCACCACCGGCGTCGTCGCCTGCCGAAGCGCGGCTGCGTACGGCTCCGGGAGGCTCACGGCCCAGCTGGGCAGCTCGACGCCGGGCGCGCCACCACCGCCGACGGCTGACGCGCAGGCCACGACGGAGGCGTCGATTCCCTTGTCTGCAAGGGCTTTCGCCAACCGTTCGGCGCGCGGGCGCAGCTCGTCGGCGGTGAGCTCGAGTGCCCGTACGACCGGCACCGTCGGCCCGGTCAGCGTCGCCTCCAGCGCGGCGAGAGTCAGCTTGTCCACGCGCAGCGCCCGCGCCGAAGGTTGCCGTCGCAGCTTCTCCACGAGGTCCTTCTGTCCGACGATCAGGCCCGCCTGCGGGCCGCCGAGCAGCTTGTCCCCGCTCGCCGTGACCAGCGCGGCGCCGTCGCGGAGCATCGTCGAAGCGTCCGGTTCGTCGGGCAGCAACGGATGTGGGCGCAGCAGCCCCGACCCGATGTCGACGACCACCGGAACGCCGAGTCCAGCCAACTCCGGTACGGGCACCGTGGCGGTGAAGCCGGTCACCTGGAAGTTCGACGGGTGCACCTTCAGCACGAAGCCAGTGTCCGGCCCGAGCGCCCCGCGATAGTCGGCGAGCGACGTACGGTTCGTCGTCCCCACCTCGCGCAGCCGCGCACCTGTGGACGCCAGCAACTCCGGGATGCGGAACCCGTCTCCGATCTCGACCAGCTCGCCGCGGCTCAGCACGATCTCGCGACCGGGCGCGAGGACGAGCGCGCAGAGCAGCAGCGCCGCCGCGTTGTTGTTGACGACGTGCACGGCCTCGGCGTCCGGAACGGCGGCCGCGAGGGCCGCGAGCGCACCCCGACCGCGCCGCGCGCGAGCTCCGGTGGCGAGGTCGAACTCGACGTCCGTACTCCCCGCCGCCTCGACGACAGCAACCCGAGCGGCCTCCGACAGCGCTGCGCGGCCGAGATTGGTGTGGACGAGCACGCCGGTCGCGTTGATCACCGGCCGCAGAGTCGCCGCAGGTGAGAGCGCCGTCAAGGTCGCGTTGACGACCTCGTTCGGAGCGATCGAGCCGGCGCGTACCCGTTCCTGCGCCACCCCGACAGCGGCCTTCACCGCTTCGCGTCCGTACGCGGCCAGGGCATCGGCGAGCTCCGGCGCACCGAGCACGGTGTCCGTCCTCGGCACCAACCGGCGCGGATCGACCATCGCGGCCATTCTGGCCGTTTGCTGCAGGATGGTCGATCCGGCGTCACCTTCGCAATATATTGACAGCGAACGGTTACGCCCTGGTAGTTAGCTCCGAGCCCGAGAGGCGGTTCGGCATGGCGGCAGTGCACAGGGCGCTGGACGGCGTCCAGTTCCTCCTCGACGGCGAGCTGGACCTCAGCTGCCCGGCGACCTCGGTCGCCGAGGTCATGATCGGTGACCGCCTGCACGAGTTCACCTCCGGCGCGCCCACGCTCGGCCGCGACGTCGCGGCGACCGTCGGGATCGACGCGTTCACCGAGCGGCTCGGTTACCAGGGCGGCACCCTCCACACCGCGACCAAACGGACCTACGACAACCAGGCGATGCTGGTCGAGGAGCTGTTGATCGGTGCCTGGCTGGGCACCAAGCACTCGCTCGTCACCCAGCTACCGCGCGGATCGACGGCGGAGCTGCTCGGCATCCTGCGGGCGCTGAACGTCGCCGAACGTGACGACGGCCTGGTGCTGAGGCCCGACCCCAGAGCCGGCTGCCAGTTCGCCAACCCGGCCACGATCATGAAGGAAGTCCCGGGGCTCGGCTTGCTCGAGCTGTCCACGCCGACGAACGACCGCCGCCGGCAGCTGGCCGGCCTGGACTCCAAGGCGACCGCGAGCGGCGAGCTGTTCGCCGACTGGCTGACCGACGGGAGTCCGTACTTCATCCTCGACGCACCGGGCGTCTGGATGACCGTCGTCCCGCTCGCCGGCAGTGCCGCCGAGAAGATGCCGAGCCTGGTCGAACGGCTCCGAGTCCGAGCTCATGCCAACGGAGGAGTGCGGAGATGACGTTTCTCGCGAGCGCACTGATCCTCAGCTGGGTCGCGATCATCCTGCTCGCGCTGGTCGTCGCCCGTCTCGTTCACCAGGTGCACCGGCTGGAGTCGGGCACCGGTCCACGCCGTCCCGACCGGGTCGGCATCCTGCCTGGCTCGTCGGCGCCTGCCCTTGCCCAGTTGGGGATTCCGGCGGGCGAGCCGGCCGTGCTGCTGTTCCTGAGCGCGATCTGCTCGACCTGCTCGGAGGTCCTCGTCGAGGCGTCGGAACAGGCCGGGCGACCGGGCGTTCCCCTGCTGCACGTGCTGTATGAGGGCGCCGCGCCGACAGCGGGAGACAGGGTCACCGTGCACGAGGGCAAGGCGGACCTGTTCGAGCGGTACGACGCGGTCGCGACGCCGTTCGCCGTCGTCCTGGACCGCTCGGCGAACGTGGTCCGGTCGGAGCCGATCGGGTCGCGAGACGCACTGCGGCGGCTGCTCGTGCAGTCGTTCTCGCACTCCATCCCGCTGGGAGGTTCGCGGTGAGCTGGGCGACGACCCGCCGGCGCGTGCTGCAGGCCGGTACGGCGTTGGGCTTCGCGGCGCTGGGCGTGTTCCCCGCCGCGCGCAAGGCGTACGCGGACGGCTACGACATCTACGACGGCCCCTGTCCGTCGTACGCGTCCTCCCACGACTGCTCGCCGGGCTGCGGCCCGAGCACGGTCTACGCGGACTCGTGCGAGACGAGCGGCGCGAACGCGGGCTTCCACAAGAACGACGGCACGACCTGGACGCTGCGTCCGAACGGCTGCTTCGGCGGCACGTACGACGGCTGGCTGTGGCGGTACGAGGCGGCCTGCGGGGCGTGCGGCTGCTACATCGAGCGGCGCTGCCACGACGGCTACCGGCGGACGTCGTCGGGCTGGGTGCGGTCGATCTGCCGGTTCAACACCGACTGCGGCTGCCCGACCACAGTGACCTGGCCGGACACCGAACGAGGCGAGCGCGGGCCGAACGTGCAGACCGTCCAGCACCTGGTGCCCTACCACGACTACGCGACGAACGTGGACGGGATCTTCGGCGTCGACACCGAGGCCCAGGTGATGGAGTTCCAGACCGCGGAGGGGCTGGCGGCCGACGGCGTGGTCGATGCGGCGACCTGGGCGCTGCTGGTCGTGACCGTCCGCCGGGGCGACTCCGGCGAGGCGGTCCGGGCGGCGCAGCGGCAGCTGAACAAGCTCGGGCTCGTCATCACCGTGGACGGGACGTTCTCCTCGTCGATGGAGACGCTGGTGCGCTCGTTCCAGACGTCGAAGGGGCTGACCGCGGACGGCGTCGTGGGGCAGAACACCTGGCGCATCCTGACGGGATCGGCGTGACCGTTCTGCTGGTGTGGGCTGTTGTCGGTGGGCTCGCGGGCTATGCGTTGTCGGGCTCGGTTTGAACGCGTAACAGCGCGCTCGCGCTGACCTCGCCAGGTGGGCGGGGAGGTGTCTACCAGCACCTGGCGGTGTCGCTGTTCTCGCTCGGGTTGTTGCTCGGCGGGGTCGTGTCGGCGCTGGTGTTGTTCCTGCTGTCGGGGTTGGGCTCGTTCGTTCCACTGACGTGGCGGCACGTTGCTGTGTTGGCGATTGCCGTGGTCGGGGCGTTGCGGGACGCGGGCGTGGTGCGGTTCTGGCTGCCGCAGAACACGCGGCAGGTGCCGCAGGACGTTTTGCAGCGGCATCTGTGGCGGGGGTCGTTGCAGTTCGGCTTCGAGCTGGGGACGGGCGTGCGGACGTACGTGTCGGCGACGGCACCGTACGTCGTGGCGCTGGCGTTGCTGCTGTCGTCGCCGTCGGTGTGGGTGGCTGTGGTGACGGGGCTCGGCTTCGGTCTCGGGCGCGCGGTGACGTTGGTGTCCCGGTACGCGGCGGCGGATCAGCTGCGCTGGGACGGGTGGGTGTCGCGGGTGCTGCCGACGCTGAAGATCGTTGTCTGCTTGGCGATCGGCGCCCTCCTCGCCCTCAGCTGGTTCTCATGAAGGGCACCTTCATACCAACCTATTGAATGAAGGTGCCCTTCATTCAAACGCGGCGGGTGAGGGTGCCGGGCGTGGTGCCGAGGGTGCGGCGGAAGACGTCGATGAACGCGCTCGGGGTGGCCCAGCCACAGCGGGTGGCGACGGTCGTCACGGGCTGGCCTTCGGCGAGCAGGATCAGGGCTTGCTGCAGTCTCAGCTGCGTACGCCACTGCGGGAACGTGAGGCCCAGCTCGGCGCGGAACAGCCGGGACAACGTCCGTTCGCTCGCTCCCACCTCGCCGCCGAGCTCCGCGAGCGGGCGGTTGTCGCCGGGATCTGCTTCCAGCACAGCGCAAACGGCCGCGAGTCGCGGATCGCGCGCAGCCGGCAGGACGATCGGTTGGAGCGGCGACTCGCGCAGCTGGTCCAGCAACACGGCCCGCAGCCTGGTGCGCTCGGGCGTCGACGCGTCCGGCGCCTTCGTGTACGCGACGATCAGCTCGCGCAGCAACGGTCCGACCGCGAGGACCGCCGGCTCGGTCAGCCCGAGCGGGTTCGCGCTGGTCGGGAGGCCGACGAGGTGCAGCTCGGTCCGCCCATACGCGCGGTGCTCGTGTGTCGTCCCCGCCGGGATCCAGATCGCCCGCGTCGCTGGCGCGATCCACCGGCCGCGGTCGGTCGTCAGCGACAGCACCCCGCTCGCCGCGTAGACGAGCTGATGGTCGTCGTGCCGGTGCGGGTCGATCCCCGCCCCGGCGGCCAGCTCGCGCAGGCTCGTAGGTGCGACGGGTTGGTGGCGGGAAATCGACATTGAATGGCAGGTTATCGGAAGCGGGACCGCCCGACCGGCGCGATGCTGGAGAACGTGCGGACCACTGGCCGGCTCCCGACCGGACTCCTCGTGTTCGGCCACGGGAGCGTCGACATCTACCAGGGCATCGTGCCCGTGCTCGTCCCGTTCCTCGTCGCCGAGCGGCAGTACGGCTACGTCCAGGTCGCCGGCTTCGTGCTCGCCGCGACGCTGCTGTCGTCGGTCGTGCAGCCGGCGTTCGGCCTGCTCACCGACCGGTTCGCGCTCCCCGCGCTGGTGCCGCTGGCGATGCTCGCTGCGGGTGCCGGCGTCGCGTTCGTCGGTCTGCACGAGTCGTACGTCGCCGCGCTGGTCGCGGTCGCGATCTCCGGCCTCGGCGTCGCGGCGTTCCATCCGGAGGCGGCGCGGCTCGCGCGTTCAGTGACCGGCGGGACGCACGTCGGCATGAGCTGGTTCTCCCTCGGCGGGAACGTGGGCTTCGCGCTCGCGCCGCTGGTCGCCGCGCCGATCCTGGCGGCCGGCGGGCTGGCCGCGACGCCGTGGCTGCTGGTGCCGGCGGTGCTCGGCGCGGTGGTCATGCTGCCGCTGCTGCGCTCCGGGCCGGTGGCCGGCAAGCGCCGGTCGACGGCGGGCGGTGTCGACGACTGGCCGAGGTTCCGTACGTTGTCGGCGATCATCGTGCTGCGGTCGGTGCTGTACGTGGGGCTGAGCACGTTCCTCAGCCTGTACGTGCAGCAGCGGGTCGGGCCTGGTCACACGGTGAGCGCGGTCGCGCTGTTCCTGCTGTTCGCCGGCGGCGCAGTGGGCACCATCCTCGGCGGCCGGCTGGCGACCCGCTTCGGCCGGGTGCGCACGATGCGCGCGGCGTACGCGGTCGCGGTGGGCGCGGTGATCGGCATCGTGCTCGTGCCGGGTCCGGCGTTGCTGGCGTTCATCGCGGTGGCGGCGATCGCGCTGTACGTCCCGTTCTCGCTGCACATCACGCTGGGCCAGGACTACCTGCCGAACCGCATCGGTACTGCGAGCGGCGTCACCCTCGGCCTCGCCGTCAGCGTCGGCGGCGTCTTCGCCCCGGCGCTCGGCCTGCTCGCGGAGCAGACGTCGCTGCGCTGGATGCTCGCCGCCCTCGTCGTTCTGCCGCTCGGCGCGAGCCTGCTCACGTACCGGCTCAGGGAGCCCGCGCCGTTGGAGACAGCTCAGGCGACGTGAAGGGCCTCGGTGTGCTGACGGACGAGCTCGTCCAGCTCGAGCAGCTCAGCCGAAGGGTCGCCGAGGTGGGCGGCGAGGGCTTCGAGGGCGAGCTGGAGGCGGGCGGCGGTGGTCGGGAGCTCGCCCACGCCGCAGACCAGGTCGGTCAGCACGAGCAGGCAGGTCTCACCCGACGGCGTGAGCTCCCAGCGGTAGACGTTCCGGCCGGCGGTGAAGACGAGCAGGTGGCGAGGCTGGAGGCCGTGGACGCGACCCGTTCCGAGCGACCCGAGCGACACCTCACCGCCGACCACGGGCTCCAGCCGGATCGGCTCGTCGAGCCAGGCGCCGGCCATGATGGCCTGCCAGAGGTCGTCGGCGGACGCGGTGTAGCGGCGTTCCAGGGTCAGCGCGAGGCGCTGGTCCCAGGTGTAGCGAGCGGACGCGGTGGTGGCGAGTGGCACGACGAGACCTCCCGTTCGGTGGGCGACTAGCCGGTAGACCGAACGGGAGGCGGAAACTCATCGGTCGTCGTCGGGATGTTCCGGCAGACCCCACAGCGGGAACAGCTTCGGCTCGAGGAAGTTGGTGATGCCCACCACCTTGCCCTCGTTGATCTCGAGCACCTGGATCGCGAACGGGACGTGCTTGCCGTCAGGCCCCGGCTTCCAGTGCGCGAACGCTGGCGCGCCGTTGACCACCAGCGGCTTCAGCTTCGAGCCCACGCAGCCGATCCCCGGACCGAGCATCCACTTGATCATGTCCTCCGGGCCTTGCAGCCACAGCTCGAACGGCGGCATGTTCTGCGTCGCGTCCTCGTGCAACAGCTTCACGAACCGGTCGACGTCGTACGCCTCGAACGCCGCCATGTACTCCGCCAGCAGCTTCTGCTGATCGTCGTCGAGCGGGTCGTACGACCGTCCCGCGCTCAGCCCGCGCTCGTCCAGCGTCGCCCGCGCCCGCTGTAACGCGCTGTTGACCGAGGCCACGGACGTCTCCAGGAGCGTCGCGACCTCGTCGGCCTTCCAGCGCAGCACCTCGCGCAGGATCACGACGGCGCGTTGCCGGGCCGGGAGGTACTGCAGCGCGGCGACGAACGCGAGCCGGATCGACTCGCGGCCCATCGTGATGTCGGCCGGGTCGGCGGAGATCGGCGTGATCTGGGCGTCCATCATCGGCTCGAGCCAGGTGTCCTCCGGCTGCCGGTGGGCGAGCGACGCCTCGACCGGCTGCCACGCCTGCGACGACAGATCCATCGGCCGCGCGCGGCGCTTGCGGCTCTCGATCATGTCGAGGCAGACGTTCGTGACGATCTTGTACAACCAGGACCGTACGGACGACCGCCCCTCGAAGCTGCTCTGGCTCCGCCAGGCGCGGATCATCGTCTCCTGCACGGCGTCCTCGGCGTCGAACGCCGAGCCCAACATCCGGTAGCAGTAGCCGAGCAGCTCCCCGCGGTACTCGTCCAGACTCAGCTCCGGATTGGCTTCCACCGTGCTCATCGCCCACCTCCCATTTCAATGCCCAGCACACCTTAAGCATCCGACACCGGCCAAGGCGATGAACGCAGCGTGCGGACTTCCTCACTCCCCCGTGGAACCGTCAATGACCTCTCGAAGCAGATCGGCGTGCCCGTTGTGCCGCGCGTACTCCTCGATGAGGTGTCCGTAGAGCCACCGCAGCCCGACACCGTCGCGCACGTCGTCGAGCGAGAGCCCGGCAAGCCTCGCCCGGATCGTGCCGATCTCAGCCTCGTACCGCGCCAGGTCGGCCGCCGGATCGGCGT
Source organism: Tenggerimyces flavus (assembly GCF_016907715.1). NCBI lineage: Bacteria > Bacillati > Actinomycetota > Actinomycetes > Propionibacteriales > Nocardioidaceae > Tenggerimyces > Tenggerimyces flavus. The sequence goes on from NZ_JAFBCM010000001.1 coordinate 707,676, forward strand.
CCGTGAGGACGAGGTCGCCGTCTGGCTGCTCCTCGGTGCAGTAGATCTCGGCCGGCTGCTCGCCCTCGGCGAACCAGAGAAACCAACCCCGTTCGACCTCGGTCACGTGCCGGACCAGGCCCAGCAGCGACAGGTCGGACGGAGGTACGGCCCGCAGCTTGAGCTGCTCGTCGGTCAGCCCCTCGCACTTCCACAGCAGCGTCGCTCGGTGGAAGTCGAGGAAGCCGTCCAGCGTCGTGCGTTCGTCGCCGACCCGGGGCGGTCGCGGGCGGTCGTCGGGGCTCATGGCGGGGACGCTACCCGCGACTGGGGACAGGATCGATCCGTGGCGGCGGATAGTCGGGCGGCGGGGGCTCGAGCTTCCACGGCTCCTGGACCCCCTTCCCCGAGACCTCGGCGAGCTCCGGCACGTACCGCCGGACGTAGTCCCCGGTCGGGTCGAAGCGGTACGCCTGCCGCAGCGGGTTCAGGACCCGGTTCGGCCTGGTGTCGTTGCCCGTTCCCGCGACCCACTGCCAGTTGCCGGAGTTGTTCGCGACGTCGCCGTCGACCAGCCAGCGCAGGAAGTGCGCGGCGCCGATCCGCCAGTCGACGTTCAGCTGCTTGGTGAGGAACGACGCCACGACCATGCGCGCCCGGTTGTGCATCCAACCCTCGGCGAGGAGCTGCCGCATGCCCGCGTCGACGATCGGCACGCCCGTACGCCCCTGCCGCCACGCCTCGATCGCGTCCTCCTGGCCCGACGCCCACGAGCGCCGCCCCGGGCGGTAGTCGCGCGTCCCGATCGCGGGGAACGCCGAGGTCACCTGGTGGAAGAAGTCCCGCCAGCACAGCTGCCGCACGACCTCGTCCGCCTTCCCGCGCAGCCGGGTCGCCACGGCGAGCGGCGAGACGCAGCCGAAGTGCAGGTACGGGCTCAACCTCGTCGTCTCGTCCGCGGCAAGCGCGTCCCGATCACCCGGGCCGACCCGGGCGAGCAGCCGCTGCCCGACGTCCTCGCCACCGCGCGGCAGCAGAGGCGAGACGTCCGTCGGCCTTGCCGGCAGCCGGCCCACCGCCAGGCCGCCCGGCAGCTGGACGCGGGCCGGCGCCCGCTCGACCGGCCGCCAGCTCGCGCGCTCCCAGGCGCGCCAGTACGGCGTGAACACCCGGTAGTGGTCGCCGCCCGTCGGCCGCAGCTCCCCCGGCGGCACGACCGTGACGCCTGGGTACGTCGCGAACGCCACGTCGGCCGCCGCCAGCCGCGCCTCCCGCCGGCCGGCGTACGCGCTGACGTCGGCGCTCGCGACGATCCGCGAAGCCCCGACCGAAGCGGCGAGCGACAAAGCCTCGGCGACCGGCTCCCCGGAACGGAGGACGAGATCCCCACCCCGGTCGCGCAACTCCGTACGCAGCGACGCGAGGCTGTCGACGAGGAACGCGGTCCGGTTCGGCGAGGCCTCGAGCAGCCGCGGGTCGAGCACGAACAACGGCACCACGTAGTCGTCCCGGCACGCCGCGGCCAGCGCCGGGTTGTCGCGCACCCGCAGGTCCCGGGTGAACAGGACGACCGTCGTCACGCTGACCCTTCGCGGCGCGCGATGTACGCGCCGATGCCGTCGAGGACCACGTTCAGTCCGAAGTCCCAGTCGTCGCCCGAGTCCACGATCTCCCCCGGCTCGACCGTGAAGACGCCCGCCGCGACGACGTTCGCCAACGAGGGCAGCTTCCGCGGGTCGACGACGGCGCCCAGCGCGGTCCCGTAGTCGGTCACGAACTGCGCGCCCTGCTCGGGCAGCTGCGTCCCCAGCCAGACCTCGCCGTGGATGTACATCAGCAGCGACATGACGAGCTGCACCTTCTCGTCCTCCCGCAGCGACGTGTGCGCGAACGTCGACAGCGCGCGGTCGAACCAGGCCAGGTTGTGCGGTCCGATCGGCGGCCCCTTGGTCGGGATCTGCACCCACCAGGCGTGCCTGCGGATCGCGGCGAGAACGCCGTTCGACCAGGTCGTGAGCGCCGCGCGCCAGTCTCGTTCGTCCGGCGGGAACTCCGGCGGCTCCTCGAGTGCCGCGTCCGCCATCAACAGCAGCAGCTCGTCCTTGCTCTTCACGTGCCGGTAGAGCGCCATCGTCGAGTTGCCGAGCTTCTGCGCGACCCGCGCCATCGACACCGCGGCGAGCCCCTCGGCGTCGGCGAGGTCGACGGCCGCCTTGGTGATGTCGTCGACGCTCAGCGTCGGCTTGGGCCCGCGCCTGGTGCTGGACCGCAGCCCCCAGAGCAGCGCGACGTCCTCGGGTAGCTCAGCCGGGTCGGGCTGCTCACTCATCTTTGGGCCTCCACGATCGCTCAGTATGGCCTCTTGCCAATAACTGCGTACCTGCTACGCTAATCAGCGTACCTCATACGCAGTAACCAAGCTCCTCGGGAGGGGCACATGATCGTTGAGGCAACCGGCCTCCAGAAGGCGTTCGGCACGAACCGGGTGCTGGACGGCGTCGACATCCGCGTGCCCGAAGGCACCGTGTACGCGCTGCTCGGCCCGAACGGAGCCGGCAAGACCACCACCATCCGCATCCTGACCACGCTATTGAAGCTCGACGGCGGGACCGCCCACGTCGGCGGGTACGACGTCGTCCGCGAGCCGCTCGCGGTGCGCGGCGTCATCAGCCTGACCGGGCAGAGCGCCGCGGTCGACGACGAGCAGACCGGCCGCGAGAACCTCGTGATGATCGGCCAGCTCATGCACCTCGGCCGCCGCGCCGCGCGAACGCGCGCGGTCGAGCTGATCGAACGGTTCGACCTCGCCGACGCGTTCGACCGGCGCGTGAAGACTTACTCCGGCGGCATGCGCCGGCGGCTCGACCTCGCGATGAGCCTGGTCGGCCGGCCGCGCGTGATCTTCCTCGACGAGCCGACGACCGGGCTCGACCCGGCGAGCCGGACGACGATGTGGGCGGTCGTACGCGATCTCGTCCGCGACGGCACGACGATCCTGCTCACCACGCAGTACCTCGAGGAGGCCGACCGGCTCGCGGACTGGATCGCGTTGATCCACGACGGCAAGGTCGCCGCCGAGGGTACGGCCGACACGCTGAAGGCCGAGGTGGGCGGCGAACGGCTCGAGCTGTGGTTCGACAGCGCCACCGACCTCGCCCGGGCCGCCTCGCTGCTCGGGGCCGCCGCGGCGCCGGCGGGCGGCGACCACGTACTCGCCCTCCCGTCGGACGGCAGCGTGACCCACCTGCATCGCGTCCTCGACACGCTGCGCGCGCACGGCATCGCGGTGTCGCGAGTCTCGTCGCACCGCCCGACGCTCGACGACGTGTTCATGAGCCTGACCGGCAAGAAGCCGGCCCTCGACCCTGAGCTCGAAGCTCAGCCCGCCTGAAGGGACTTCTCGTTGTGAGTACTGAGGTTCTGCCGGTTCGTCATACCGGCTTCGGAAACGCCGTCAACGACACGTTGACGATGATCGGGCGGAGCATCCGACTGACGCGTCGCAACGTCGAGACGCTGCTGATGTCGATCGCGCTGCCCCTGTTGATGATGGCGCTGTTCGTGTACGTGTTCGGCGGCGCGATCGAGACCGGGACCGCGTACATCAACTACGTCGTACCCGGAATCATCTTGCTGTGTGCGGGATTCGGCGCTTCGCAGACCGCTGTGTCCGTGGCGCACGACATGGAGCACGGCATGATCGACCGGCTGCGGTCGATGCCGATCCGCAGCTTCGCGGTGCTGACCGGGCACGTGACGGCCTCGTTGGCGCGCAACTCGCTGGCGACGGCGATCGTCTTCGCGACCGCTGTGTTGATGGGGTTCCGGCCGAACGCGACGGCTCTGGACTGGCTGCTCGCGGTGCTCGTGCTGGCGCTGTACATCTTGGCGTTCTCCTGGCTGGCCGCGGCGATCGGTGTGGCGGCCAAGAGCGTCGAGTCGGCGAGCGCGATGACGTTCTTCATGATGTTCCTGCCGTACCTGTCGAGCGCGTTCGTGCCGACGGACACGATGCCGCTGGTGCTGCGGGTGTTCTCGGAGAACCAGCCGATCACGCCGATCATCGAGACCGTGCGCGGGCTGTTGACGGGCACGCCGATCGGGTCGAGCGGCTGGCTCGCGGTGGCCTGGGCGGGCGGACTGTTCCTGGCGGCGTTCGCCTGGGCAACCTGGCTGTTCCGCCGGAAGACGTCACGCTGAGATGCGTTGGGCCAGGTGCGGGTTCTCGGGGATTCCCGCACCTGGATGCAGGATCGCGGCGAGCGCCTCGATGCCGTCGACGAGGCGCGGGCCGGGTCTGGCGAACGAGGCGTTGGCGTCGACGGCCCACAGCTCTGCCGTTCCTGGTAGCTCGTGCTTGATCGCCTCGGTGAGCTTGGCCGAGCCTGCGAGGTCGTAGCCGCAGGGCGCCCCGACGACGACGGCGGGGCGCTCGTCGCGTACGGCCGCCCAGGTGGTGCGCTCGGAGCGCTTGCCCGCCTGGCCGAGGACGTTCTCGCCGCCGGCGCGGGTGACCATCTCGGGCACCCAGTGGCCGGGGGCGAACGGCGGGTCGGTCCACTCGAGCACGATCGCTCGCGGTCGTTCCCTTCCCTCGACTGCTTGCGCGACTGTCTTGAGGCGGCTGTGCAGGCTGTCGACGAGCTGGTGTGCTGGTGCGGGTTTGCCGACGCGTTCGCCCACTTCGGTGATGGTCGCGAGCACGTCGTCGAGGGTCTGCGGGTCGAGCGTGAGGACGTCGGCGCGGCAGCCGAGGTAGGCGAGCGCGTCGTCGACGACGGACACGTCCACCGCGCAGACGGCGCACAGGTCCTGGGTGACGACGAGGTCGGCGTCGAGGTCGCGGAGGGCGCCCTCGTCCAGGTGGTAGAGGTCCTCGCCGGCGGCCATCCGTTCGCTCACGTGCTGGTCGATCTGCTGCGGGGTGAGGCCCTCGGGGAGCATGCTGGTGGAGACGATCCGCCTGCGTCGTGCCCCCGCCGGGTAGTCGCACTCGAACGTCACGCCGACGACGTGGTCGCCGGCCCCGACCGCGAAGAGGATCTCCGTGGCCGAGGGCAGCAACGACACGATCCGCATGCTGCTCGACGCTACCCCTCTGGCGCCGTAATCATGTACGTGATCGTGAAGCCGTAGCCGTCGTATACGACCAGTTTGGCTTCATGATCACGTACATGATCACCGGGCTGGGTCAGCGGCAGCTCCAGCGGATGGCGAAGACGTTGCTGCCCCAGTCCCAGCCGTACACGTTGTTCGCGTCGTCCAGGTCCACCACGTTGATGCCCTGCTCCGAGCTGGCCGGGAGGTTCCACTCGATGCCCAGCCGGTTGATCAGCACGTCGCGATCGTTCACCCGCCCCTGCACCGAACGGCGCCGGTTGATGTGCAAGAACTGGCCCTCCCCCGGCAGCGACGTGACCTGGCCGGACGCGAGGTCCCAGATCGCCGGAGCACCCTCCAGCTGGCCCGCGGCGACACCGTGGCGGAGGTCGTACGCGTAGACGTACGACGGTTCCTCCGGCGGCAGCAGCTCGTAGCTTTCGCCGCGCCACACGATCGGCCGGCTCTGCACGTCGTTGCCGACCATGCCGAGCACCGTGCCGTCGTCGTCGATCGCGTCCGCCCGCGAGCTGGTGAAGCCGGCCGGGATCGGCAGCACGTCGTAGGAGTTGTCGGCGTGCCAGACGATCGCCCGCTGCACCTCCAGAGCGCGCACGGCGTACAGGCCGGCGATCTCGCCCTTGGCGTTGATCGCCGTCGGCGCCACGTCGGCGGCCTCGGCCGGGACGGGCAGCCGCGTCTTCACCCCGTTCTTCAGCCGCCAGCTGTGCTGGTCCTCGATCCGGTTGTCGTTCCCGACGATCTCGCCGCGACCCGAGACCAGCGAGACGCCCTCTTCCTCCGGGAGCGCTCCGAGATCGGCCGGAACACCACGGTGCCAAAGCAAGATCCGGTTCTCGCTGGTGCCCTTCCGCCAGGTGCCGAGCTGGTAGGCGCCGGCGGGATCGGAGCTCCGCACGTCGGCGTACGTCGCGCCCGCCGGCACCGGCAGGTCGTGCCGCACACACGTCTTCGCCGCCGGCTGCGCAGGCGCGGGTGCGGCCACCGCCGCTGGGATCGATGCTGCTGTCGCGGCGACCGCGGCCGCGATGACGAGAACTGCGCGCATGAAGCGTTCCTCCCCGAGGACCCGATGGGTACTTACGGCCCGGACCGTACTCCGCTTCGCGGCTTTGCGCGACCACGAAGCGGAGTAGCGTGACCGACCGTGGAGCGCGAGAAGATCACCCTGACCGGCGCACCGGCGACGATGCTCGCCACGTTGTACGGGCGGGCGTTGGACAGCAAGCGGCCCAACTCCGTCCTGCACGACAACGAGGCGGCCCGGACGGTCGAGCGGATCGAGTACGACTTCGCTCGGACTCGGATGACACCGACCTCGGCCGTCGGCGTCGCGATCCGCGCCAAGGTGCTCGACGACTGGACGCGGGAGTTCCTCGCCGCGCACCCGTCCGCGAACGTGCTGCACCTCGCCTGCGGGCTCGACACCCGCGTCCACCGGCTGGCTCCTGGCCCGGACGTGCGGTGGTACGACGTCGACTTCCCGGACGTGATCGCGCTGCGGTCTCGGTTGATGACCGCGCCTCCCGGCGACTACCACCTGGTCGCGTCCTCGGTCACCGACTCCGCTTGGCTGGAGGACCTCCCCGCGGACCGGCCGACGGTCGCGGTCTTCGAGGGCCTGTCGATGTACCTCACGCCGGAGGAGGGGCGCAGCCTGATCTCCCGTATCTGTGGACGATTCCCGTCCGGTCAGCTGCTGTTCGACTGCTACGGCTCGTTCGGCATCAAGCTGCAGAAGCTCGTTCCGGCGGTCCGCAACGCGGGCGCGACGCTGCACTGGGGCATCGACGATCCTCGAGAGCTGGAGTCGTTCCATCCCGGCCTGCGTTGTCTGGACGCGTTGCTGAGTGTGGACATGCCCGGCCTGGACAGCCTGCCGCTCTCGGGTCGCGTGAGCCTGAGGATCATGTCGTACCTCCCCGGCCTCCGAGACGTCGGCAAGATCCTGCGCTTCGCGTACTGATCAGCCCGCTGCGCGCTCGGTGATCCAGCGGATCGGGTCACCGCCGTCGAGATCGTCCAGCCCGGCATCGTGCAACGCTCCCGCGACGAGGGTGCGACGGTGCGGGCCGAACGTGAGAACGTGGGCGATCACAGCGCCGAACGTGTAGACCTCCGGCCGCTCCCCCGGGCAGACGACGGCCTCGTCAAGCCGACCTTGCGCGCACACCGTGCGGACCTGCTCGAGGAACGCCGGGCCGACCGCGCCGAGCCGTCGTTGCAGCTGTGCGACGGTTTCACCTTGTGGGACAGGGAGATCCTGCGCCCGTCCCTCGATCGCCGCACCCCACATGTCCAGCTGGCCGACGAGGCGCGAGAGCAACGTACGTACCGTCGGCTCGTTGTCGATGCCCTCCACCGACAGCTCTATGCGCGCGTCGAGCTGATCGTCGCTCATTCTCTCCGCCTGTGTCAGCATCTCGCCGACGGCCCAGACGTGGTGCTCCACCATCGTGACGAGAACGTCCATCGAGCTCACCTTCTGCTGGGCGGGCAGCCGCAGGCTGTCCGGCGGGTGGAAGTGCACGCGGTTCGGGTCGCCGAGGGGCAACCGCGTGGGCTGCTGGCGCCAGCTGGCGGGCGGCGACCCGTACGCCCGTGCGAACGCCCGGGTGAACGCCTCGTGGCTGGAGTAGCCCGCCTCGACGCCGACCTCGAGCACCGAGCGGTCCGTGCTCAGCAGCCGGTACGCGGCGCGTTCCAGCAGGATCCGGCGCCGCATCCGCTCGGGCGGCTCGCCCGCGCTCGCCGCGATCACCCGGGCGAAGTGGGACGGCGACAGGTACAGCCGCTTCGCGAGGTCGGCGCTGGTCGCCTCGTGTTCGTCCAGGGCAACCGCAAGTACCTCGGCGTACGCGGCGAGCGGGTCCATGGGCACATCGTGCATCAGCGACGGCCTGGCTGGCTTGATCGTGCTTGCTCGTTAGTCTCCGCAGCATGGACGAGCTGGAGGTCGGCGTCGGGCCGTGGTCAGGACCGTGGCCGGACGATCCGCGCTACGACCCGGAGCTGTTGGCGAACGGTGACCGGCGGAACGTCGTCGACCAGTACCGCTACTGGCGGCGCGATGCCGTCATCGCCGACCTCGACCTGCGGCGGCACGACTTCCACATCGCGATCGAGAACTGGCAGCATGACTTCAACATCGGCTCGGTCGTCCGTACGGCGAACGCGTTCCTCGCCCGCGAGGTGCACATCGTCGGCCGTCGGCGGTGGAACCGGCGCGGGGCGATGGTGACGGACCGGTACCAACACGTTCGCCACCATCCCGACGCCGCGGCGCTCGTCTCGTGGGCGCGTGGCGAGGATCTGCCGGTGCTCGGCATCGACAACCTGCCAGGCTCGGTCCCGCTCGAGTCAGCCGACCTGCCCCGGCGGTGCGTGCTGGTCTTCGGGCAGGAGGGTCCGGGCCTGTCCGAGCCCGTGCGCGCGGCGTGCGAGCGAGTGCTGTCGATCGCCCAGTACGGCTCCACCCGTTCGATCAACGCCGGCGCGGCGGCCGCGATCGCCATGCACACCTGGATCCGCCAGCACGCGGTCGGCTAAAGGTCGTCGATGAGATCCGCGACGGAGTCGACGACGCGGGACGGGCGGTAGGGGAACCGGTCGATCTCGTGCTGCTGCGTCACGCCGGTCAGCACGAGCACGGTGGTGAGGCCGGCCTCGATGCCGGAGATCACGTCGGTGTCCATGCGGTCGCCGATCATCGCGGTGCTCTCCGAATGCGCCTCGAGCTGGTTGAGCGCGCTGCGCATCATGAGCGGGTTCGGCTTGCCGACGAAGTACGGCTCGACGCCGGTCGCCTTCGTGATCAGCGCCGCGACGGCGCCGCACGCGGGGAGCGGTCCCTCGGGCGAGGGGCCGATCGGGTCGGGGTTCGTCGCGATGAACCGCGCGCCGCCTCCGACCAGCCTGATCGCGGTCGTGATCGCGGAGAAGCTGTACGTGCGGGTCTCGCCGAGCACGACGTAGTCGGGGTCGTTGTCTGTGAGGATGTACCCGACGGCGTGCAGCGCGGTCGTCAGCCCAACCTCGCCGATCGTGAACGCCGAGCCGCCCGGCTTCTGGTTGGCGAGGAACTTCGCGGTCGCGAGCGCGGAGGTCCAGATCGACTCCTCGGGGATGTCGAGGCCGCCCGCGAGCAGCCTCGCCCGGAGGTCGCGCGGGGTGTAGATGGAGTTGTTGGTGAGAACGAGGAACCGCCGCCCGAGCTCCTTGAGCCTGCGCACGAACTCCGCGGCACCCGGCACCGGCCGCCCCTCGTGCACGAGCACGCCGTCCATGTCGGCGAGCCAGCACTCGATCGCCTTCTGCTCAGCCATGCGGCCCACGGTAGCGGTCTGAGGTGTCCCTCCGGTGGCAACGAGACCGCCAACAGCACCCCGCGACCAGCCCCTCCCACGCCACCCCCCCGGGTGATCATGAACGTGATCATGAAGCCGAACCGGTCATATACGCCGGGTTTGCCTTCATGATCACGTGGTGGTGGCAGGCTGGGCGGCATGGGTGAGCGACTGCTGGTGATCGGTGGGGACGCGGCGGGGATGTCGGCCGCCAGTCAGGCGAAGCGGCTGCGGGGCGACGACCTCGAGGTGATCGTGGTCGAGCGCGGCCGCTTCACGTCGTACTCCGCGTGCGGCATCCCGTACTGGGTCGCCGGCGACGTCACCGAACGGGACAAGCTCATTGCCCGCTCGCCGGAGAAGCACCGGCAGAACGGGATCGACGTCCGCCTGGGCACCGAAGCCGTCGCGATCGACGTGGCCGCGCGCAAGGTGGAGGTGCGGCACGGCGGGACGTCGGAGCAGCTCGGCTTCGACCAGTTGCTGATCGCGACCGGCGCGACGCCGCTGCGGCCGCCGGTTCCCGGCGTGGACGCCAAGGGCGTGTACGGCGTACAAACGCTCGCCGATGGTGAGGATTTGCTAGACAGACTTGCGAATTCTCCGCGCCGCGCGGTGGTGGTCGGCGCCGGGTACATCGGCATCGAGATGGCCGAGGCGCTTGTCAGGCGCAAGTTGACAGTGACGGTGATCGACCGCGCCGAACAGCCGATGACCACGCTCGACCCCGACCTCGGGAAGCTCGTCCACGAAGCCATGGAGGGCATGGGCATCGATGTCGTCACGGGCACATCGGTCGACGCGTTCGAGACCACCTCCGCCGGCGAGGTCCGCGCGGTCGTCGCCGGCGGCACGACGTACGAGACGGATCTGGTCGTCCTCGGCGCCGGCGTACGCCCGAACTCCTCCCTCGCCGCCGAGGCTGGGCTGCCGCTCGGCGCGAGCAAGGCGATCCGCGTCGACGAGCGGCAGGTCGTGCGCGACCACGAGGGCATCTGGTCCGCCGGCGACTGCGTCGAGACGTACGACAGGGTGTCCGGCCGGTACGTGCACGTGCCGCTCGGCACGCACGCGAACAAGCAGGGCCGCGTGGCTGGTACGAACCTCGGCGGCGGCTCGGCGACGTTCCCGGGCATCGTGAAGACCGCGGTGAGCAAGGTGTGCGACCTCGAAGTCGGGCGGACCGGGCTGCTCGAGGCGGACGCGCGCGGGGCCGGGCTGTCGTACGAGGCGGTGACGGTGGAGTCGACGACGCGGGCGGGGTACTTCCCGGGCGCGGCGCCGATCACGGTGAAGCTGCTCGCCGAACGCGGCACCGGGCGGCTGCTCGGCGCACAGCTGGTGGGGCGGGAGGGTTCGGCGAAGCGGATCGACATCTGCGCGATGGCGTTGTGGAACGCGATGACGGTGGCGGACCTGGCGATGGTCGACCTGTCGTACGCGCCGCCGTTCTCACCGGTCTGGGACCCAGTGCTGATCGCCGCGCGCAAGGCCGCGGAGGTGGTCTAGATTCATGGGCGTGCGGATCGGATTCGGTGCGCCGGTGGCGGGCGCGTGGGCGACTCCTTCGAACCTCGGCTCGTTCGCCGCGCGGGCGGAGTCGCTCGGGTACGCGTCGTTGTGGACGTTCCAGCGGCTGCTCGTCGGGGCTGGTCAGCGGCTGAGCCCGGTGTACGAGTCGGTGCTGGACCCGATGGTGGCGTTGGCGTTCGCCGCGGCCCGGACGTCGCGGATCCGGCTCGGCGTCGCGGTGCTGAACGCGCCGTTCCTGTCGCCCGCGTACCTGGCGAAGCAGGCCGCGTCGGTCGACGTGCTGTCCGGCGGGCGGCTGGACCTCGGGCTGGGGCTTGGCTGGGAGCCGGAGGAGTTCGCGGCGGTCGGCATGCCGATGGAACGTCGCGGGGCGCGGCTGGCGGAGTACGTCTCGGTGCTGCGTTCCGCGTGGACGACGGAGCTGACGTCGCACGAGGGCGCGTTCTACACCGTTCCTTCGAGCCGGATCCTGCCGAAGCCGGTGCAGCGACCGGGTCCGCCGGTGTTGTTCGGCGGGTCGGCCGAGCCCGCGCTGCGGCGGGCTGGGCGGTTGGCGGACGGGTGGATCAGCCGGTCGGCTGCCGACCTTTCGCGGATCGGCGCGGATGTCGCGGTGATCCGTGCGGCCGCTTCGGAGGCCGGGCGGGATCCTGCCGCGTTGCGATTCGTGTGCCGCGGGGTGGTGGAGGTCGTGCCGTCGGGGTTGCCCGAGGGCGGGCGGCGCCGGTTGAGCGGGTCGGTCGAGCAGATCCGTGCGGACGTGGCATGGCTGGGGACGCAGGGCGTGACCGAGGTGTTCTACGACCTGAACTTCGATCCGCTGATCGGGTCGCCTTCAGCCGATCCTGCCGCGGCGACGGACCGGGCTTCGGAGCTGTTGGAGGCGCTGGCGCCTGGGTTAGGGTGAGTCCACACCTCAGCCCTCCTTCATCGTTCTTCGTCTGAGGTGAGGTTCCTTGAGGTCGCTCGGCGTTGTCGCCCTGCTCGTGGCCGCCGCATGCTCCGCGCCCCCTGTCGGGCCCGCTCCGCTGCCCGTCGTACCACCTCCTACGCCCGTGCCGTCGGCCGCTGCTGCCGGTCCGCAGGCGGAGTTCGCCACGTGGGCTGCCGAGGTCGCATCGCGGACCGACGTGCCGGCGCGGGCGCTGCAGTCGTACGCGGTGGCGGAGTCCCGGTTGGCGTCGCTGGCTCCGTCGTGCGACCTGACGTGGGTGACGCTGGCGGGCATCGGCGCGGTGGAGACCGACCACGGGCGGCACGGCTCGCGTACGTTGCTCGCCGACGGCCGGCCCTCGCAACCGATCGTCGGACCGCGGCTCGACGGCTCCCGGTTCGAGTCGGTGCGCGACACCGACGCGGGCGAGTTCGACGGCGACGCGACCTGGGACCGCGCGGTCGGCCCGCTGCAGTTCATCCCCTCGTCCTGGGCCGACTGGGCCACCGACGGCGACGACGACGGCCGCGCCGACCCGCAGGACCTCGACGACGCCGCCGTCTCCGCCGGCCGCTACCTCTGCGCCGAGGGCGGCGACCTCGACACCGACGTCGGCTGGTCGCGGGCCGTGCTGAGCTACAACGACACCGAGAACTACCTCCGCAGCGTCCAAGCCCAAGCCGCCGCCTACGCCGAAGCCACCGCCGACCTCTAGCCTCGATCTTTCGTCCGGCCGTTGGTTCGCCCGGTCCGGACCAACCTGGGGCCAACGATCATGTTGACATGATCATTAGCCGCTTTACGTGGGGTGGACGCCAGGTAGAGGGGACTGTGGCCGGGTAAGGCGACCACGACGCTTCACCCACGAAGCGCCTTCCCGCTCAGCTCACTCGAGACGTCGGCACTCTCAAGCCTCCTCAGCAGGACAGGCACTTCTGTCTTTCGACGGCCAAAGTCGCCCACCAACACACGAAATCCCGAAGCTAGCGCGTGCGGACCAGGGCGTCGAGGTCGATCGTCAGCGGGAATGGCTCGACGGTCTGGTAGGTCTCGACGGCTTCCGGGCCAACGGGGAGGTACTTGAAGGGGCCGGCGAGGTGGTAGGGGCGCAGCGTGACCGGCGGGTCGAGGTCGATCATCCAGTACTGGGCGATTCCCGCGTCCCGGTACTCCATGAACTTGATCACCCGGTCCGTTCGGACGGAGCCGGGCGAGTGGACCTCCACCGCGAGGACCAAACTCGAGGCGCGGATCATGTCGTGCTCTTCGTGGACCCTGTCGTACTCCTCGGTGCGGAAGACGACGACATCCGGTTGCCGGACCGTGCCCGGTCCATCCGCCGGTGCGAGCTGGAGGTCGACGTCGATGTCCGTCACCACCATGAAGCCGGCCGGGAACTGAGCCTCGAGCTGCCCAAAGAGCCGGGCGCAGGCGACGTTGTGCCTCGGTACCGGGCTCGACTTGGTGACCAGGTTCCCCTCCTGGAGCTCATAGCGGAAACGCTCACGGTCGTACTCGAAGTCCATGAACTCCCGCACAGTCATCCGCCCGGGTCTCAGTTGCACGCTCATCTCCAGATCACCTCCTCTCATCTCCGGGTGCCCCAATAATCACATGGCCGGCCGACAGAGGTCGGCCGGCCAACAGCGCTTGTGGATAAGGGAGAAGCTCAGCTCTCCACGGCAGGCGGCGGAGGCGAGGACGGGGGCACCTGGCCGGCCGCCGGTGTGCCGAAGTCGACCGTCGGCGCGGCCCGCACCTCGGCCTCTTCCACCTCGAAGTACTCCGCCTTCGCGAACTTGAACGTCGAAGCGATGATGTTCGAAGGCACCGACTCCACCCGCGTGTTGTACGCGCGCACGTTCGCGTTGTAGAAGCGGCGCCCCGCGGCGATGCGGTCCTCGGTCTCGGCCAGGTGCCGCTGCAACTCGCCGAAGTTCGAGTTCGCCTTCAGGTCCGGGTAGTTCTCCACCACCGCGAACAGCTGCCGCAGGCCGGCCGACAGGGCGGTCTCGGCCGAGGCCCGGTCGGCGAGCGACGAGCCCGAGTCGCCGGCCGTCGCGGCCGAGCGCAGGCGCGCGACCTCGTTGAAGATCGACTGCTCGTGCGAGGCATAGCCCTTGACGGTCTCGACCAGGTTGGGAATCAGGTCGTACCGGCGGTGCAGCTCAACGTCGATCTGCCGCCAGGACTCCTGGACGAGGTTCCGCTGGCTGACGAAACGGTTGTACGACACCACCACGCCGATGAGGAGTAACACCACAACGACGACGATGGCGATGATGATCCAGGTCACGCTTACCCCCGTTTGTCGGACGGTCGGCTCACCGGATCCTACTGAGACACCCCGAAGCCGTGACCAGAACGGGTCACCGAAAGCGCCGAAAGCCGTCCACAAGCCGTCCACAGACCACCCACAGACCGTCCACAGCAGCACCTCGGCGTCAGCGATAAGTCAGCGCCAGCGTCTAGGGCGTGTCTCTCAAAGAGCGTCGGACAAGCGCGCGTAGCGCGCGAGCGCGCGGCGCCCCGCGCCCGGCTGGGCGTGGTGCAGGAGGAACTCATATTGGTTATATGGGTGACGAGCTGGACCGCGGCCAGGCGGGATGTGGGGTGTCGCGCGCCTGGCGATATTTGAGAGACACGCCCTAGGGTGCACGCGTGCCAGAGAGCGGGGGTTCTCCGAAGAAGGGTCGCGTCACGTTCCGCGAGGTCCTCGGCGTGTCGGAGTTCCGCGCGCTGTGGCTCGCCGAGCTGACGTCACAAGCCGGCGACCAGATGGCCCGGGTCGCGCTGTCCGTGCTCGTCTACCAGGCGACCAACTCCGCGGCCCTCACCGGCCTGACGTACGCGCTGACGTTCGCACCGAGCCTGCTCGGCGGGATCATCCTGCCCGGGATCGCCGACAGGTTCCCCAGGCGGAACGTGATGGCAGCCGTCGACGCCGTCCGAGCGCTCCTGATCCTGCTCGTCGCGTTTCCCGGCATGCCGTTCGCCGGCCTGTGGGTGCTCGTCGGCCTGGTCTCGTTCCTCAACCCGCTCTTCAAGGCCGCACAGATCTCCCAGCTCCCCGACATTCTCACCAGCGACCAGTTCCTCGTCGGCATGGCGCTGCGGAACATCACCATGCAGACCGCCCAGCTCGCCGGCTTCCTCGGCGGCGGCCTGCTGATCACGGTCATCAACCCGCGCATCGCGCTCGCCCTCGACGCCGCGACGTTCCTGGCGTCGGCGCTTCTGGTCAGGTTCGGGATCAAGTTCCGGCCCGCACCCGCGCACGAGGCGAACGAGAGGCGCCAGTCGTTCCTCGCCTCGATCGGCGTCTCGGCGAAGGCGATGTTCGCGGACAGGGGGCTGCGAACGCTCTGCTTCATCATCTGGTTGATGGCGTTCAGCACGGTGTACGAGGGACTCGCCGCCCCGTACGCCGCGGCCATCGGCGCCGGCACGATCGCCGTCGGCTTCCTGCTCGCGTCGGACCCGTTAGGCAGCGTGATCGGCGCCTGGGCCTACTCCCGCTGGGTGCCCGAACGCGTACGCCCGCGCACGATCGGCCTCGTCACCGTCCTCTGCCCGATCCCGCTGCTGTTCGCGTTCCTCAGCCCGAACATCGTCCTGTCCTGCGTGCTGTTCGTCATCGCCGGCGCGTTCGGGACGGTCGCGGTCATGCAGGCGACGGCGTCGTACACGCTCGCCGTCCCGGACTCTCGCCGCGCGCAGATGATCGGGCTGAGCAACACCGGCCTCAGCACGGCCTCCGGCTTCAGCCCGTTCATCGGCGGCATCGTCGCGGACCAGGTCGGCTCGCCCGCGACCGTCGGCTGGTTCGGCCTCGGCGTCCTGATCCTCGGCGGTCTCCTCGCCCTGCTGTGGCACCGGGTGTACGTCAGGTCGCCGGAACGCTGGACCGAACGCGAGCCCTCAACCACCTGAGCGGCGCGGGCGAGATCCTGCCCTGACCGGGTGGGTCGCTTCACACGGCCTGTGGCCGCTCTACCTGGCGTCTACCCGGCGTAAAGGGGCTAATGATCATGTAAACATGATCATTGGCACGGCGGCGGACCGGTGGGTGGCGCCAGAGAGCACGGAGAACCGGAGGGCGGGTCACAGCGCTTCGGAGGGTCCGTACTCGGCCCACACGACGACGGGGATCATGCCCACCACGTCGGCCAGCAGGTCGAGCCGGTCGACGATCTCCTCGGGACCGGGGTGCTCGGCGTCCCACGACCACAGGATGTTGCCGTCGATCCGCCAGCACACCTCGCCGTACGCGACCAGCAGCTCGGTGAGGCGCGGCGACAGCAGGATCGTCGCGAACTTCGGGTCGTCGCAGCGGACCCGGTACGAACGGCGGAACTCCGCGTTCTCCAGGTCGAGCGAGACGAACCCGTTCCCCGAACCCAGCAAGGCCTCCGGCCCCACCTCGAGGAACGGCAGCTTCGCGGGCAGCCCCACCGACCAGATCCCGAACCGGTTCATCTGCGTCGACGTCGTCTGGTCCTGCGTCTCGGTGGTCTTGAACGCGTAGTCGAACACCTCCACGTCGAGGTCGCGATGCCGGCCAGCGATGACGTTCCGCGCCGTCCGCGAGTGCCCGCGACCGAACGGGCCGCCGGCGCGCTGGCGGGTGTAGACCGGCACCTCGCCGGTGAACGTCCAACCATGGCTCGACGCGAGCCTGCGCAACAGCTGCACACGCGCCTTCGCGGCCCGCAATGCGAGGTACCAGATCACGCCGGCGATCACCGCACCTACGACGAACACGAGCACGATGCCCGCGATGACCCCGTCGCGCCCGAGCATGACTCGCCCCAGCCCTTACGTCTCCACGCCGAGATCGGCGAGGCCATAGACGGTGAGGTACGGCAGGCCGGCTGCCTCGATCTTCTGCCGCGCTCCGGTGTCGCGGTCGACCAGGACGGCGACGGCGACGACCTCGGCGCCGTACTCGCGGAGCACCTCGACGGCCTGGAGAACGGACCCGCCGGTGGTCGAGGTGTCCTCGACGGCGAGGACGCGGCGGCCCTTCACGTCGGGGCCTTCGATCTGGCGCTGCAGGCCGTGCTTCTTCTCGGCCTTACGGACGACGAACGCGTCCAGCCGGTCGCCGCGCGCGGCGGCGGTGTGCAGCATCGCGGTCGCGATCGGGTCGGCGCCGAGCGTGAGCCCGCCGACCGCCTCGTACTCGAGGTCGCGGGTCAGGTCGAGCATCAGCGGCCCGATCAGCGGGGCCGCCTCGCCGTCGAGCGAGATCCGGCGCAGGTCGACGTACCAGTCCGCTTCCTTGCCCGAGGAGAGCGTGACCCGGCCGCGGACGACGGCCCGCGCCTGGATCAGCGAGCGCAGCTCGTCGCGGGCGGCGGACAGCACGGATTGATCGATCGACACGACTCAGCAGAGTAGTCCTGATTGCCGGTCCGCGACCGGACATCCTCGCGATTCCGCCGTGATCACGCCGGTTTGACCGCTTTTTGGTTACCAAATCGATTGGGCTAAGCGCGCTTCTCCCGTTGGCCCCGGGCGATCTTCAGCACGAGATTGCGGGGTGCGAGCTTCGCCGCGGCCATCAGCACCTTGTACTGCGGCGACGGGATCACGACCGGCGAGCCCGTGCCGCGGAACAGCGACGCGAGCGCCTCGTTCACCACCGTCTCGACCGGGATCCACATGAACTCCGGCGCGACCACCTTCACGCCCGCGCGCTGGTGGAACTCGGTGTGCACGTACCCCGGGCAGACCGCGATCGCCCGGACCCCGGTGCCCTCCAGGTCGAACGACAGGCCCTCGGTGAACGTGGTCACCCAGATCTTCGCCGCCCCGTACGTGCCGTACGGCGCGTAGCCCGCGACGCTCGAGACGTTGATGATCCCGCCCGCGCGCCGCCTGATCATGCCCGGCAGCGCCGCCTTCGCCAGCCGCATGACCGCGACGACGAGCACCTCCAGCAGCCGCTCCTCGTCGTCGGACGAGGAGTCGACGATGTTCTCCTTGAGCGTGAACCCGGCGTTGTTCACCAGCAGGTCGACATGCGCCTGCCCCTCGCCGGGCGACCGCAGCCGCTCCTCGACGGCGGTCAGCTGCGCACGGTCCGCGAGGTCGGCCGGCAGCACCTCGACAGCAACGCGATACCGCTCGGTGAGGTCCGCGGCGACCGACTTCAGCCGTTCTTCGTCGCGAGCGACGAGCACGAGGTCGTAGCCGCGTCGGGCCAGCGCGTCGGCGAACGCGTTCCCGATGCCGACGGTCGGGCCGGTGACGAGCGCGGTGGGCATCCGCCTCAGACCTTCAGTTTGGGTGTCGAGCCGAACCACTGCCGGGAGGTCTGTGTCCACAGCAACGCGACCGAGGCCAGACCGATCAGCATCAGCAGCAGCGCGGACGGCGTACGCCCGAAAAACGTGAACGTCGCGAAGACGTTCAGCACGCCGAGTACGGTCGCGATCATGCGGGCCCAGTTCATGCGCCTGCTGGTGAAGTAGGCGATCACCGCCCAGACCACGGCCGAGACGACCATGATCGTCACCACCATCGTGACCGTCGAGTTGACGAGCGCGTCGACGGCCGCTGGCGTCACGGCCTGCTTGCGCTGTCGCAGGGACTGCTCGGCGGCCTGCCGCAGGGCCTCGCGCGGGGCGATGAAGTACGTGAGCGCACCCGCGACAGCGGACACCACGCCACCGGCGTACATCAGGATCACCGAGATCAGCACAAGCCTCGGCCGATCGGAAGGTGCGACCACAGCGTCCTTCGGATCGCTGGGCCAGCTGGGCATCGGTTTGCTCGGCCGATCTTCGCTCATCGTCGAATCCTCCATGTGTTGCCCCAACCTTTACACTCTCCCGCCCCGATCGCCGCGACCGGACCCGGACGCGTACGCTCCGAGCTTGTGAGCCACCACAAGCTGGCGGCCCGCCTGGAGGGTCTCGGAACGACGATCTTCGCCGAGATGTCCGCCCTCGCGGTCGCGACCTCGTCGATCAATCTTGGACAGGGCTTTCCCGACACCGACGGCCCCGAGGTGATGCTGGACGCCGCGGTCGCCGCGATCCGTTCGGGCAAGCACAACCAGTATCCGCCCGGCCCGGGCATCGCGCCGCTGCGCGAGGCCGTGAGCCAGCACCAGAAGCGGTTCTACGACCTCGACTTCGATCCGGAGACCGAGGTGCTGATCACCGCGGGAGCGACCGAGGCGATCGCGTCGGCGTTGCTCGCGCTGGTCGAGCCCGGCGACGAGGTCGTCGCGCTGGAGCCGTACTACGACTCCTACGCCGCGGGCATCGCGATGGCCGGCGGCGTCCGCGTGCCGGTGACGCTGCGCGTCCCGGACTTCCGGCTCGACGTCGACGCGCTGCGCGCCGCGATCACGCCGCGGACGAAGCTGCTGCTGATCAACTCGCCGCACAACCCGACCGGCACGGTCCTCACCGCCGACGAGCTGCGGGCGATCGCGGAGGTCGCGAACGAGCACGACCTGCTGGTCGTCACTGACGAGGTGTACGAGCACCTCACGTTCGACGGCGCGCCGCACGTTCCGCTCGTGACGTACCCGGGGATGCGGGAACGTACGGTGTCGATCTCGTCTGCTGGCAAGACGTTCGCGGTCACCGGCTGGAAGATCGGCTGGGTCTGCGCGACGCCGGAGCTGGTGACGGCCGTACGGACGGCGAAGCAGTTCCTCACCTACGTCTCCGGCGGTCCGCTGCAGCCGGCGGTCGCGACCGCGCTGGCGCTCGGCGACGAGTACTACGACGAGCTCCGCGCGTCGCTGCAGGCGAAGCGGGACCGGTTGTGCGCAGGACTCGCCGAGGTCGGCTTCGACGTGTTCCGCCCGCAGGGCACGTACTTCGTGACCACCGACGTCCGGGCGCTCGGGTACGACGACGGTGTCGAGTTCTGCCGCATGCTGCCGCAGCGCTGCGGCGTCGTCGCGATCCCGCACGAGGTGTTCTACGACCACGTCGAGGTCGGACGGCCGCTCGTGCGCTGGGCGTTCTGCAAGCGCGACGAGGTGCTGGACGAGGCGGTCGAACGGTTGCAAAAGGCCTTTACCAGGTAAACCCGTCGCAAGAGAGTCGGCGGCGCCGTTGCCATCTCGGCCCCCGGTGCATCGACGGCGCCGACCATCCAACGACTACTTTGCCGCAGGCGTGGCGCCGTCGGTGCCATCCGCCGAGATAGCGACGGCTCATGCCGCCGACCGGTGCGACCAAGCAGAAACAGGCAAGATAGGCCCCGTTCTGATCCGAATCATGAACGGGGGATACATGCGTTCCCGAACACTGGTCGGGGCGCTGGTGGTGGCTGTCGCCTTCACCGGCGGCACGATCGCACCGGCCACCGCGGCCACGTCGTCGATCAGCTGGAAGCCCTGTCCCGAGGCCGAAGCCGAGGGTGCCGAATGCGGGTCGCTCGAGATTCCGCTGGACTGGTCCAAGCCGAACGGCGAGAAGATCACGATCGGCCTCGCCCGCCGCAAGGCGACCGGTCCCGGCAAGCGCATCGGCTCGGTCCTGGTCGACCCCGGTGGCCCTGGCGGCTCCGGCGTGGACTTCGTGAAGTACACCCAGGTCTTCACCGCCAAGGTGCGGGCACGGTTCGACCAGGTCGGCTTCGACCCGCGGGGCATCAACACCAGCAGCCAGCTGCGCTGCGACTCCGACCTCGCGCAGGCGTCCGACGCCGCGAAGCACCCGACCAGCCAGGCCGAGTTCGACAAGCTGGCCCGCATCAACCGCAAGCTGCACGACAGCTGCCGGGCGAACTCGGGCAAGCTCGCTAGCCACGTCGACAACCTCAACACCGCGCGCGACATGGACGCGATCCGCGCGGCGCTCGGGGAGAAGAAGCTCACCTACGTGGGCTATTCGTACGGCAGCCTGATGGGTCAGCAGTACGCCGAGCTGTTCCCGCACCGCGTTCGCGCGCTGGTGATGGACGGCAACATGGACCACAGCCTGCGCACCGCGTGGGAGTTCATGCGGACCGAGACCAAGCCGATCGAGGACGGGTTCGTCGAGTTCGCCCGGTGGTGCGACAAGACGCCGCAGTGCGCGCTGTACGGTAAGAACACGAGGAAGGTCTACGGCGAGCTGCGGAAGCAGGCGAAGGCCGGCACGCTCGTCGACTCCGAGGGCACCCCGATCTCGTTCTACGACCTTGCGGGCATGGCGTTCGGCGTCATGTCTCCTGGCTCGTGGGGCGAGCTGGCGAAGTACTTCGCCGACCTGAGCGCGGGCAGGGCCGCGAAGGCGGTGCGGTTCGCGGGGCCGATCGTGAACGAGCCTTACCCGTCGATCTGGTGCAGCGACTGGTCCTATCCCGTACGCAACTACGCGCACTACAAGGGGCTGCGGAAGCTGCTGGCGATGCACTTCCCGAACATCCAGTGGTCGCCGTACGTCGACCACGCGATGACCTGCGTGGGTAGTGGCACGAAGAACACCAATCCCCAGCAGCGGTTGCGAATCAAGGACGCTCCGCCGCTGGTGATGGTCGGCAACGTGCACGATCCGGCCACCGTGTACGAGTGGAACAAGGCCGCGGCGCGGCAGAGCGGCGCGCACCTCGTCACGTACGAGGGCTGGGGCCACACGGCCTACGGCTGGGGCATCACGTCCTGCGTCGACAACGCGGTCGACGCGTACCTGATCGACCTGAAGGTGCCGAAGCGCGGGCTGCGGTGCCCGTCGATGGAGAAGCCCGGTCTCGGCGAGGGCGTGCGGAGCCAGCGCAAGCCCAGCCCGGTCGGGCCTTACGGCTTGGTTCGGTAGCGGTCAGGCGAGGTCGACGGTCGCCGCCCCTCTGACGGCGGCGAGCCGTTCGGCCTCGGCCTGCAGCGCCTTGACGGGGAACTTGCCGTCGAACGCCTGCACGGTCAGCGTGAGCTTCTTTCCACTCATCCGGGTCCGCCACGTGCCGGCGACCTCGGGGCCGACGAGTACGGCTCCGGGGTTGCCGAGTGGGCGCCAGAGTTCCTTCTGCCGTTGACGATCCGGCACCAGCAGGTCGCGGTCGCGCAATTGCAGGTACGGGTCGCCGGGCGGGATCAGGCGGAGCTGTTTGCCTGGTTTCGCCTTGCTGAGCGCGTCGAGCTGCTCCTCGGGAAGCCAGACCTGCTTGCCGTTCAGCTCGAAGTCGGCCAGGCCGTCCTGCGACCATGCGTGCTTGGCGCCGGCCTGGCTCGTTCCGACGTAGCCGGCGGCCTCGGCGAGCGTGGCCGGCCCGTGCAGCCTGAGGTACGCGCGGATCACGTTCTCCAAGCCCTCGGCCTTCTTCGGCAGCGGATACGTGTCGAACGCCTTTGTCAATGTGGTCTTGCCGCCGGGCACAAGCCGTACGCCGCCGGGCAGGCCGACCTGCTGGAACAGGCCGCCGTAGATGTGCGTCGCCTCGCAGCCGCGGCACTCGTAGGAGTACGCCGCGGGCAGCTCCTTGGTGACGGCGGCACTCACCTCGCCCTTGGGCATCGCCTTCTTGACGACGGTCCGCATCGCCTTGGCCGCGGTCACGAACGCCTCGAGCCCGCCGATGCCCGCCTCCTTCAACGGCTTGCGTTCGGCCACCAGCCGCGACGTAGCGTCGGCGTCGCTCACCGGCCAGAGCGCCTTGGCCAGTTGAGGAATGTCCGCCGTTCGGTGCAGGTGCGGCGCGCCGCGGAACGTCCACGCGAGCGTGTACCCGTCCGCGTCCTCGGCCGGCGTGTCGTCCATGCGCGCCGCCAGCGCGGCGCGCGCCGAGCCGTACGGCGTGTCCGGGATGCCGAGATCGAGCACGCCAAGGTCGCCGTCCCGGCCGAGCCCGTGTGCCTGCCAGCGGTACGCGAGGACCTGTTCGCGTTTCATCTATTCCTCCAACGAGGTCTCGCGGAACGTGCCGAACAGCATCAGCGCGGGCAGGTACGGCTCGGGGTCGGAGCCGCCCCAGTCGAGCGCCCTGACCTCCGCCTCGGTGCGGCGGCCGCCCATGACGCGGCCGAGCTCGTACGCGCTGGTGGTCAGCGTGACGCTCGGCGCACGCTCGCCATACACAGAAGCATCCGTGTCCAGAACGATCCGCAGCGCGAGGTCGTCGCTCGCCAGCTTCTTCGCGAGCTCCTGCAGCGGACGGTCGAGCGCGACGCGTACGGCCTGGTCGTCACGCGCGCCGGGCTGGCCGAGCGCGGTCCGCAGATCCTGCTCGTGCCCGACGACCTCGGCGACCAGCACCGCGCCCATCGGCGACTCGATCGCCTCGTCGGCGGTCTCGCGGCTCTTCGCCCACTCGGCGACGCTCGCCTCGATGGACTGGCCGCGGCGCTCGGCGACGATCCGTTCGCCGAAGTTCTCGTGCTCGCCGGCGTCGAAGTCCCGCGCGACGAACGCGGCGAGACCGCCCGCGAGATGTGCCGCCAGGTCCCGAACGTTCCAGCCCGGGCACGCCTCGACGGGCGTCGCCGGATCAGCGCCGCCCAACAGCTCGACGATCCGCCCACGCGTGGCGTCGTACAGCTTGGCGCTGTCCATCGTCGTCCTCCTTTGCCTCGTCGTTAGAGTGCACGGACACATCGACTTACGGGGTAGAACAGATGGCGCCGATCACTCGTGGTCTTGTCCTTGCGACAGTGCTGGTGACGCTTGGAGCGTGCGGCTCGACCGCCGAGGCTCCGGGCAGCACGCCACCGACCATCACAGCACCGAGCACGACCACGACGCCCACCACCGCGAGTACACCGAGCACGCCAAGCACGACGCCGGCCGTGCCCGCCGCCGAGCTCGACCTCGGTGAGTTCACGCCCACGGCGAGCAAGGTCCCGGCGGTCGTTGCGGACGAAGAGGCCGGCGAGGTCGCCGAGGGCTACCGGCTGGCGGAGTACGTCGTCGATCCGTACGACTTCGACGGCACCCTGACCAAGCCGGGGCAACCGTCGACCGTGGTCGCCAACGGCGCTGCCCTGTCCAACATGTACTACTTCACAGCCCCGCTCAAGCAGTGGGTGACGGGTTTCGGCGCCACCCGGCGAACGGAGACCCCGGCCGAGGAGGTCTCGTCCTCGGTGCTGCTCTTCCGGAGTCCGGCCGAGGCGGCCAAGGCGGCGCGGGGCCTGCACACGAAGTACCTCGAGTCCACCAACGAGAACGATCAGCACGATCGGAAGATCGTCCTCCGAGCCCATCCGCGCGCCCTCGTCACGGCCCAGACGAACTACGGAGATCGGGACGTCACCGCGGTCGAGGCGTCCGGCAGGGGTTTGCTGATCATCTACGCGACCAGCAAGACCAAGTCGTTCGCGACCCTGCAGACCGTCGTCGCGAGCGTGCTGGTACGGCAGAGACAACTGTTCGGCCAGTTCAAGGGGACGGCGACAGTGGCGGCACTTCCGGTCGACCCGAGGGGACTGTTGGGCAAGACGCTGGCCGGCGACGCCAAGGGGTCGTTGGCACCCACGGCCTTCTCCGGCGGACCGCTGACCGCCACCCACTTCGTCACCGAACCGCAGGGAGTCATCGGTATCTTCCGGGCCGCCGGGGTCGATGCCATCGCCGCCAACCGCGCCGCCGTCCTGCGCGCCGGAAGCCACGTGCAGGCACAGCGCCTGCACACCGGCCTCGCCGCCGCCACCGAGTTCGCGTACGCCGTCGCGGCGCCTCCGAAGGGTCTCGGACAGGCGGCGTGCTTCTCCCTGAAGCGCGGGCAGCCGGGCCTGAGACCAGCCTTCTCCTGCCAGGTAGCCGTCGATCGCTACGTCGCCCAGGCGAGCGGCAAGTCGCTGCTGGAGGCGCAGCAGCTGATCAGCGCGCAGTACCTCGTTCTGACGGGCAGTTGAGCGGCGCGTGATCATGAGCTAGCTGAGCTCAAAGGTATACGTGGTGGAATCCCCCTCGCCGTGGACGGAGACGAAGCCACCGGTTGCCTCGAGGCCCTCCAGCTCGCCCGTGCCGGAACCTTCGACAACCGTCCACGTTGCCCGCACTGTGGTCGAATCGAAACTTCCCACGTGCTGGAGGACGAAACTGCCCTTGCGTCCGTCGACGGAGCCGGCGATCTGCTCGAAGCCGTAGTAGATGCCGGACCCCCAGCCCTCGCCCTGGCCTGAGTAGAACATGACGTGGTCGGCGACGCTCGTGCCCTCGATGACGCCGGCGAACTCGTTGGTCGTGTGAGCGTGGACGGTTCGCGGGCCCTCATGCCCCTCGGGCGCGGGTGCCTCGTCCCAGCTCGTGAACTTGAAAGTGTTGGTCATGAGAGGAACTCTGTCAGCTATACCTGTCAGGTCCTGTCAGGAATTATGCGAGACTCTGGTTCTTGTGCGAGCGAGCCGGCTGGTGTCCCTGCTGCTCCTCCTCCAGACCCGCGGGCGGATGACCGCGCAGGAGCTGGCGGAGGAGCTGGAGGTGTCTGTCCGGACGGTGTACCGGGACGTGGAGTCGCTGGGCGCGGCCGGCGTTCCGGTGTACGCCGACCGCGGCCCGCTCGGTGGCTACCAGCTGCTGGCGGGCTACCGGACCCGGCTGACCGGGCTGACCGCGGACGAGGCGGAGTCGCTGTTCCTGGCCGGTGCGCCCGGGCCGGCGGCCGAGCTGGGGTTGGGCTCGGTGCTGGCCGCGGCCCAGCTCAAGCTGATGGCGGCCCTGCCCCCGGAACTGCGCTCGCGGGCGGGGCGGATCTCCGAGCGGTTCCACCTGGACGTACCGGGCTGGTTCAGGACCGTCGAACGGCCGCCGCACCTGTCCGCGATCGCGGACGCGGTGTGGAACGCCCGGATGATCGAGATCCGCTACCGCCGCTGGGGCCGGACCGAGGTGGTCCGAACGTTGGAGCCGCTCGGCCTCGTTCTGAAGAACGGCACCTGGTACCTCATCGCCCGGCCGCCAGCTGGCGAGCCGCGTACGTACCGGATCTCCCGCGTCCTCGCGCTGGAGGTCTTGTCCGACACGTTCGAGCGGCCCGACGCGTTCGACCTCGGGTCCTTCTGGGCGGCGTACTCCGAGGAGTTCCAGGCCCGCCTCTACCCCGAGGAGGCGACCGTTCGGCTCTCACCGCTGGCGTACGACCTGCTCGGCTACTACCTCGGCGGCGCGGTCGCGAAGCGCGCCCGCGAGTCCGCCACCGAGCAGGACGAGAACGGGTGGCGCCAGGCGACGGTCCCGATCGAGTCGCTCACCCACGCGCGGCTCGAGCTGTTCCGCTTCGGCGCCGACCTCGAGGTCCTCGAACCGCCCGAGCTCCGCACGCTGATGGCCGAGACCGCCACCGCCGTCCACGCGATCTATCACTGAGGTCCGGGTCCCAGCAGCGCGAACACCGCGGCCAGGCCGACCACGATCGCGAACAGGATCAGTCCCATTTTCAGCTTGCCGTTCATGACAGTCCCTCCTAGGGATCAGGCGTCGTTGCCGCGGAGCACGACCCAGGCGGCACCGAGCGCGAGGACGACGTAGCCGAGCAGGGCCGCGAGGGCCACCCCCGGCGAGAAGTACGAGCCCTCGGCGCCGGCCAACTGGCTCGGCAGCGCGTTGAGCGTGAGCGCGACGAAGCGCTCGTCCCACGGCTTCGGCAGCAGCTGACCGAGCGTGGGGAACACGAACAGCAGCGCGACGACGGCGGTCAACGCGCCCGTGGTCGAACGGGTGATCACGCCGAGCCCGAGTCCGACCAGCCCGACGACCATCACCGACAGCCCGAGGCTGAGCAGTCGCGGCACCTCGTCCAAGACCTGCGTCAGGTAGCCCGGGATGGGGCGGTCGCCGACGATCAGCCGGCTGAGGAAGAACATCGCGAACGCGCTGGCCTGCCCGATGGCCAACGCGATGGCGCCGATCAGGGTGGCCTTCGCGGCGAGCATCCAGCCGCGCTGCGGTACGGCGGTGAGCGTCGTACGGATCATGCCCGTCGCGTACTCCGACGTGACCGCCAGCACGCCCAGCGCCGCGACGCAGAGCTGCACGAACATCAGCAGGCCGCTCTCCGGCGTCATCGAGTGGAACTCCCCCTGCTGCGTGGCGTCGGCGGCGTCCCACCTCCCCGCGGTCTGCCAGGCGATCAGCCCGCTCATAGCCACGAACATCACGACCGCGAACACCGCGTAGAAGGTCGACTGGACCGAGCGCAGCTTCACCCACTCGGCGGAAACCAGGTCAGTCATCGCTCGGACCTCCGGCTCGGTACTCGACGCTGTCGGCCGTCAGCTCGAGGTACGCGTCCTCGAGCGACGCCGACCGCGTGACGAGCTGATGGATCGGAATCCCTTGCCCAGCAGCGAGATCGCCCACCTCCTCAGCGGTCGCGCCGCGGACGAGAGAGTCGCCGTCGTCGACCTCGTAGCCCGCCGACCGCAGCAGCTGGGCCAGCTCGCCCGGCCGTGGCGACCGTACGAACACGCCCTGCACGAACCTGTCGGCGAGGTCCTGCACGGTGGTCTCGGCGACCAGCCGGCCGCGGCCGAGGATCACCAGGTCGTCCGCGGTCTGCGCCATCTCCGACATCAGGTGGCTGGACAGCAGGACGGTGCGGCCCTCGTTCGCGAATCCCTTCAGCAGCTCGCGAATCCACCGCACCCCCTCGGGATCGAGCCCGTTCACCGGCTCGTCGAACATCAGCACGCCCGGGTCGCCCAGCAGCGCGCCGGCGATCCCGAGCCACTGCTTCATGCCGAGCGAGAACTCGCCGACCGGCTTGCGTGCCACGCCGGCGAGCCCGACCTGCTCGATGCACGTGACCACGCGACGGCGGTCGATGTGGTTGCTGGCCGCCTGCCAGCTGAGGTGGTCGTACGCATTCCGCCCGGGATGCACGGCATTGGCGTCGAGCAGCGCGCCGACCTCGTGGATCGGGCGGCGCAGCTCGGCGTAGTGGCGGCCGTTGACCAGCGCCTCGCCCGCCGTCGGCCGGTCCAGGCCGAGCAGCATGCGCATGGTCGTGGACTTCCCCGCACCGTTCGGACCGAGGAAGCCGGTGACCCGGCCGGGTTTCACCTCGAACGAGAGGTCGTCGACGGCGACGGTGGACCCGTACCGCTTGCTGAGACTTCGGATCTGCAACATGCCGGCAACGCTCCCGGAGCCGGCGTTCCGCGACATCTGAGCGAGGTCCGGATTTGCGCCGCCGGCTCCGACCACGGGATGTCGGACCGTGGTCCGACGCGCGGCGCCGGCCTGGCCGGCTACGGTCGACGCGTGCTGTTCGAACGGTGGACCCGCCGCCAGCTGGTCGTGCTCGACTGCGTGGCGGTGGCCCTGTTCGTGCTGGTCACGATCGGTGCGACGTCCGGCGGCTGGACGGGGCTGCTGCCTGCGATAGCCGCGCTCCCGGTGGCGGTCCGCCGGCTCTGGCCGGTGCCCGTGCTCGGGCTGACCCTGCTCGCCACGGCGGTCTCGGTGGGATTCGGGGTCGTCGCCGAGCCGTTCTTCGCGGTGGCGTTCGCGCTCTACACGGTGGCGGTCATGCTGCCGAAGCGGCGATGGGTGCCGACGCGCCTGATCGGGGTGCTGGGTGGCGTCGGGTTGGTCGCCGCGGCGACCGTCGGGCCGGTGGGATGGCTGCCCGTCCAGCCGGGCCAGCTGCTCGGCGAGTTCGTCCTCGGCTTCTCGGTGGTCTGCGTCGGCTGGGCGCTCGGCCGCGCGGTCCGCGACCGCCGGGACTACATCGCGCGGGTCGCCGAGGAGGAGGCCGAGCGGGCGGTGACCGAGGAACGACTCCGGATCGCCCGCGAGCTGCACGACGTCGTCGCGCACAGCATGAGCGTGATCACGGTCAAAGCCGGCGTGGCGGCTCATGTCGCCGCCGACCGGCCATCGGAGGTCGTCGACGCGTTGCGGGTGATCGAGCGGACCGGTCGCGAGACGCTCGGGGAGATGCGGCACCTGCTGGACGTCCTCCGTTCCGACGGCCAGCCGACGGAGTTGGCGCCTTCGCCCGGGCTCTCCCGGCTGAACGAGTTGGTCGAGCGGGCGGGGATGGCCGGGGTGCGGGTGGACCTCGACGTTCGCGGGACTGCGGACCTGCCGCACGGCGTCGAGCTTTCCGTCTACCGGATCGTGCAGGAGGCGGTGACGAACGTGATGAAGCACGCGGCGCCGGCGCGGTGTCTGGTGCGGATCGAGCTCGCCGCGACCGAGGTCCGCATCGACGTCACCGACGACGGTCCCGGCGTCCGCGTTCTGCCTGATGGCGGCGGGCACGGGCTGGTCGGCATGCGCGAGCGGGTCGCGACGTACGGCGGCACGTTCTCCGCCGGGCCGCGCGACTCGGGCGGGTTCGCCGTGCACGCCTTGCTTCCGTACGCGGGGTCGCGATGATCCGCGTGCTGATCGCGGACGACCAGGCGTTGCTGCGCGGCAGCTTCCGCGTGCTGCTGGAGACGCAGGCCGAGCTCGAGGTCGTCGGCGAGGCGTCTACCGGGCTCGAGGCGGTGCGGCTGGCGCGTTCCGAGCGACCGGACGTCGTCCTGATGGACGTCCGGATGCCGGAGCTGGACGGGATCGAGGCCACCCGGCTGATCCGTTCCGACGCGGGGCTGGACGTGCGGGTGCTGATCCTGACCACGTTCGACCTGGACGAGTACGTCTACACGGCGCTGCGCGCGGGGGCGAGCGGGTTCCTGCTGAAGGACGCGCCGCCGGCCGATCTGGTGTCGGCGATCCGGGTGGTGGCGGCGGGCGACGGGCTGCTGGCACCGACCGTCACGCGCCGGCTGATCGCCGCGTTCGCCGCGAAGCCGGCCGCACCCGAGGTCACGGCGCACCGGCTGGACGGCGTCACCGAACGGGAACGCGAGGTCCTCGCGCTGATCGCGCGCGGCCTGTCCAACGCCGAGCTCGCCTCGCAGCTGAACGTGAGCCCGGGGACGGTCAAGTCGCACATCGGCCAGCTGCTCCGCAAGCTCGACGCCCGCGACCGCGCGCAGCTGGTGATCGCCGCGTACGAGGCCCGGTTGGTCAGCCCGAGCTGAGCTGCTTGGCCTGAAACCGGCTGGCCTGGTCTGCTTCGGTACCGAGTGCAGCCAGTCGCGTTGGGCTCGTCTGCCCATGACGATGAGGTCACCGCTGGTGGACTAGGCGACGTCGAGCCGGAACCGTTGTTCGCGCGACAGCCCCTCGATCCGCACGACCAGCAGGGTGCGGTCGACGTTCAGCTCCTCGGCCAGCTCGTCCACGTCCCGCGTCCACACTGCCGCCTCGATGAGCGCGTCGAACGGGATCATCCGGGTCGCCGCCAGCTCGTCGGCCTGCTGCTCCTCGCGCCGCTCGTACCGGCCGCCGAGCGTCTCCCGATGGTCCAGGTCCAGGTGCGCGAGGGCGTGCGCGAGGCTGCAGCGCTTCGCGGCCCAGGACTGGTCGGAGTCGATGAGGATCGTGCGGTGCTTCCAGGACAGCACCTCGGGGACACCGTGCAGCGGCCGGTGCCTGATCACCCAGTCCGGGTAGCGCTCAGCGGCGTCGCGCCCCGGGTCGTACGGCGCGGTCATCGGTCCCGGGCAGCCCTTTCGATCTGGAACTCCAGGTAGTCCTGCAGCGACGCCCGCAGCCGTGCCCACTCCGCGTCGGACAGGTCGGGCGGGCGACGGAACCGCAGCTCGTCGGGTGCGTCGTCATCCTGCCGGCCGGCACCGACAGCCGGCGGCTCCTCCCCCTCGACGATCGCCGCCATCGTGCCCGGCGGCCAGCCCAGCGCCTGCTCGATCCGCCCCTGCGTCCTGATCTTGATCCACCGGTCGCCGGACACGAAGTCGTCCACCGTGCCCGGATCGAGCTCGGCCTTCTTCGCCAGGTCGGCTGGATTCCACCCGGCGGCGGCGAGCTCGGCCTGCACCGCCCGCCGTGCGCGCACCCGGCCGCGGCTGCGTACGTCGGTCGTGTCCATGAAGGCGATCCTAGCAGCGTCCGGAACGTTACGGCGGAATCAGGAACATCTGCGGTTGTCGGTGGCCTGGTCTAGGCTTGCGACAGCGAACGAAATCCGGAACTACCAGGAAGATCTGACATGGACAAGGGAGTCATCGCCAGCATCGTCATCGGCGCGCTGTGGGTCAGCGTGGCGATCGCGGCCACGCTGCTGCAGAAGTACGTCCAGGACGACCCTCGACACAAAGCCGAGCCCGAGACCGCGGGCAGCGTCCCGCTGATCCCGCGCCAGCGGCAGCCCATCGACGAGACCGTCGAGGTCGACCGATGAGCCTCAGCGACGCTGGGCGGCGGCTTCGGCCGCCCAGCCCTCGAGCGTGTCGAGGAACGCCCGAGCGGCATTGGGCCAGTGATACAGCTCCCGCGCCGCCTCGTGCCCGCGCCGGCCCATCTCCGCCCGCTCCTCGGCGTGATCCCGCAACCGCAAGATCGCATCCGCCGTAGCCACCGGGTCGTCGAACGGCGCCAGGATTCCGCACCCGTGCTGCTCCACCAGTGCCTTCGCCAGCGGCAGCGGCGTGCTGATCACCGGGACGCCGTGCGCCATGTACTCGATCACCTTCGTGGGCGTCGAGGGCCGGAAGTTCGGCATGTCCCGCAGCAGCGCCAACCCCGCGAGCGACCCATCCAACAATCGCATCGCCTGATCGAAAGGAACGAAGCCATGCCAGTTCAGCACGCCCTCGGCCGCCGCCGCGGACAGGGCATCGCGGGCAAACCCGTCGCCCGCCCCCACCACGTCGACCGAGATCCCACTCCCGGCGAGCTTCCGCGCCGTCTCCACGATCGTCGCCACGCCACGAGCCTTCGCCAGGTGCCCGATGTAGACCACGCGCGAGTCACCAGACGGCACGACGGCCTCCGGGACGAACGTCGTGTTGGGCACCACCGGATGCGCCTGCCCGAAGCGCTCCCGATAGCCAGCGTCCGCGAGCATCAGCCGCAGCGACCGTTCGGCCAACCGCTCCGCCGCCCGCACGCCCGCACCCGCGATGGGCCGGAGCACTGACGGCAGCCAGGGCTTCGCGACCAGCGCCGCCCCAGTGTCCTCGTGCACGTCCCACACCACGGCGCCCGGAAGCGAAAGGCCGGGCAGCGCGAGCAGCAGCTCCGGGTCGTGCAGGATCACCACGTCGGCGTCCCGGCCGTACCGCCGTAGCACGCCCCGAGCGGCGCGCAGGGCACCGAGGCGGTTCCGTCCGACGGCCCGAGGCAGGTCGACCGCGGTCAGCTCGGGCCAAGGCGTGGCCCCGCACGCGCTGAACGGAGCGGCGTACGTCACCGCGTAGCCGGCGTCCAGCATCGAGCGAATCTGCCGATGCAGGATCCGGGTGTCGTGCGGGTTGTGCACGATCGTGCAGACCAGCACGCGCAGCGCAGGCCGAGGCCCGTCAGCCGGGTCCACGGGCTAGGCCGTGTCTCTTAAGTAGCGCTGGTCATCGCGCGCAGCGCGATGGCGCGCGGCGCATCGCGCCCGGCTGGGCGTGGTGCAGGAGGAATTCATAGTTCGTCCTATGGGTGACGACGTGCACCGCGGCCAGGCGGGATGCGAGGTGTCGCGCGCCAGGCGATAGTTAAGAGACACGGCCTAGAGCACCTCGACGTGCTCGCCGCGGACGTGCCCGCGGGTGTCGAGCATGAGCTGGGCGCCAGCCAGGGTGTCGGCGTCGTACGCCGTGTGGTTCTGCAGCAGCACGGTCACGTCGGCGGTCTTGAGCGCCGCGGCGAGGTCGGGAACGGTCGGGACGGACTCGCCCTCGACCTCCCACTCCGTCACGTACGGGTCGTGGAAGACGAGGTCCGCGCCCATCCGGCGCAGCCGCGCGGCCACCGGCTGCGAAGGCGACTCGCGCTGGTCGGCGATGTCCGGCTTGTACGTCACGCCGAGCAGCAGCACGGTCGACCCGCGGACCGCCTTGGCGTGGTCGTTCAGCAGGTCCTGCACCCGCTGCGCGACGTACGCCGGCATCCGCTGGTTGATCTCCTGCGCGAGCTCGACGAAGCGGAACGGGTAGCCCAGCCGGCGCACGCGGTAGGAGAGGTAGTTCGGGTCGATCGGGATGCAGTGCCCGCCGACGCCCGGACCGGGATAGAACGCCTGGAAGCCGAACGGCTTCGTCGCGGCCGCCTTGATCGCGTCCCGCAGGTCGATGCCGAGCTCGTGGCAGAAGATCGCCATCTCGTTGACCAGCGCGATGTTCACGTGCCGATAGGTGTTCTCCAACAGCTTGGCCATCTCGGCCTCGCGGGTGCCCGCGGCCCGGACGACCTGGTCGCAGATCTTCCCGTAGAACTCCTCGGCCCGCTGCGCGCAGTCCGGCGTGTGACCGCCGACGACCTTCGGGGTGTTGCGCAGGCCGTACGTCGGGTTGCCCGGGTCGATCCGCTCCGGCGAGAACGCCAGCCAGAAGTCGCGCCCGGCCCGCAGCCCGGACGACTCCAGGATCGGCCGCACGACCTCGTCGGTCGTGCCCGGGTACGTGGTCGACTCCAGGACGACGAGCATCCCCGGGTGGATCCACTGGGCGACCTTCTCGACCGCCGACTTCACCGCGGCGAGGTCGGGGCCCATGTCCTCATCGAGGGGCGTGGGTACGCAGATCACGACGACGTCGGCGAGCGAGAGCACCTGGTCGTCGGTCGTGGCGGTGAACCCGGCGCGAAGCATCGCGGCGACGTCGTCGTCGGAGATGTCGTCGACGTGCGAACGGCCAGCGGAAAGGCCCGCGACCACCCGCTCGGAGACGTCGAGACCCACGACGCCGAGACCCGATCGGCACGCTTCACGCACCAGGGGCAGGCCGACGTAGCCCAACCCGATGACAACGAGGTCGACCGACATGGCGCTGACTTCCTCCAAGGAGATACAGAGTTCGGTGGGCAAGTATGTCCGACCGGATAGAGACACGCGGGAGCTGGGCTTTGTTCCCTCACTGTTACATAGGCGCCTGAATACGGCTCGCGATGGGTCTGGCGCATAAGAGTCGGCGGCGCCGTTGCTTTCTCGACCCCCTTGCATCTACGGCGAGATCTCACGGAGAGTCACCAATATGGGCTGCTGCGCCGTAGATGCCCACGTCGAGAAGGCGACGGCTAAGGCCGCCGACCGGTGCGACTCGGCGACACGGTCTCAAAGTTTGGGACGTCCTGAACCTGCCAAACGCCAGCAGACGGCGGTCAGTGGTCGTAGTTTTCATCCCGCGCGGCATTCGCGTTCCCACACCCCAGGAAGCTCGTGGGGATCTCTTCGGAGGGGGCACCACCATGCATTTCGGGAAGTCTGGCCGGTCGAAGCGTCACATTCGCGGCAAACCGGTCCTGTTGGGAGGGGTCGCGGCAGCTGTCGCGATCGCAGTGAGCCTCGCGCCCACCGGCGCGGTGGCCGCAGGAGGCGACTCGGCCAAGGCAGGGAAGAGCGCCGCGACCGAGGCGAAGGTCGCCGGCGAGACGCTCGGCAACTACGACGCCCGGACGGAACCCTCGGTCAAGCCGGCGTTGCAGCGCGCGGCGGCCCTGAAGGCGGCCCAGCCGAGCGTGAAGAGCTACCGCAAGGGCCTCGGCGTCGAGGGCATCGTCGCGATCGACGGCCTCACCGGTACGCCGAAGCAGGTCGCGCGGACCGACGGCTTCCTCACCGGCGCGAGCAAGGCCGGCGCGGAGTCCATCGCCCGTTCGTACGTCAAGAAGAACGCCGCCGCCTTCGGGCTCTCGGCGGCCGACGTCGACCGGCTCACGCTGCGCAAGACGTACACCGACGTCGAGGGCACCCGGCACCTGTCGTTCATCCAGACGGTGAACGGCGTCACGGTGTTCGGCCAGGGCCTCAAGGCGCACGTCGCCAAGGACGGCCGGCTGGTCAGCATCGACGGCTCGCCCGTCGCCGGTCTCCCGACCAGCGCCGCCGCGCCGAAGCTCACGCCGACCCAGGCGCGCGGCGCCGCGGTCGAGGACGCGTTCGCCAAGCCCAAGGCCGCCAAGGCGACCACGGCGAAGAACGCCTCCAAGACGACCGAGTTCGCCGGCGGCGACCAGGCGAAGCTGGTGCAGTTCAAGGCCCCGTCCGGTCTGCGCACCGCGTGGCAGACGATCACCAGCCCGTCGAACGACCAGATGTTCATGCACGTCATCGACGCCGCGACCGGTCGCGTTCTGTACCGCCGCGACCTGATCCAGCACGACAGCGCGAAGGTCGTCGAGAACTACCCCGGCGCCCCGCGCGGCGGGAAGTTCAAGAACGTCGACCTCCCCGCGAAGTGGCTGCCGAAGAACTCCCCGCGGCTCGCCGGCAACCCCGCGCACGTCTGGTCCGACCTGAACGACGACAACCTCGCGCAGCCCAACGAGGAGATCACCAAGGCCGCGCCGCGTTCGTTCACGTTCCCCTTCACCCGGTTCCCGCTCGCCGACCCCGACTGCACCGCGTTCGTGTGCACGTGGGACTCGACGGTCCCGAACTCGTGGGAGACCAACCGGAAGAGCTCCGGCACGCAGCTCTTCTACTACATCAGCAAGTTCCACGACCACCTCGCGAAGAAGCCGATCAGCTTCACCCGTGAGGCCGGCAACTTCGAGGCCGTGGACGGCGACGCGGTCGAGGGCAACGACCTCGACGGCGCCAACACCGCCGCTGGCCTGCCCGACGGCAACCACATCAACAACGCCAACTTCGGCACCCCGCCGGACGGCACGTCGCCGCGCATGCAGATGTACCTGTTCCGCAACCCCGCGGTCCCCGGTGACCCGTGGGTGGCGGCGATGGGCTCGTACGCGGCCGACATCGTCTACCACGAGTACGGTCACGGCCTGTCCAACCGGCTCGTCGTCGACGCCGACGGCATCTCCACGCTCGGCAGCGCCCAGGCCGGCGCGATGGGCGAGGCGTGGAGCGACTGGTACGCGATGGACTTCCTCAACAACGAGGGCTACGAGCGCGACACCAAGGCCGAGGGCGAGCTCCGGGTCGGCCAGTGGGTCGGCGCGGGCCGCAACCAGATCCGCGAGCAGCCAGTCGACTGCAAGGTGGGCAGCACCTCGCCGAACTGCGCCGGCACAGCGGGCGGCGGTCCGGGTGGGTTCACCTACGGCGACTACGGCAAGATCTCCGGCGGTCCCGAGGTCCACTCCGACGGTGAGATCTGGGTCCAGACGCTGTGGGACCTGCGCGAGGAGATCGGCACGAAGAAGGCCGAGAGCCTCGTGACGCGGGCGATGGAGCTGTCGCCGGGAAACCCGTCGTTCCTCGACATGCGGAACTCGATCCTGCAGGCCGACCAGGTCGTCAACCGTGGCAAGGCGCACAAGGCGATCTGGAAGGTGTTCGCGCAGCGCGGCATGGGCTACTTCGCGGGCTCGGTCGACGGTGACGACCAGGCTCCGGTGGAGTCGTTCGCGCTGCCGCCGAAGGCGAACACGCCGACCGGCACGCTGTCCGGTACGGTCACCGACTCCGACGCCGGTACTCCGGTGGCCGGCGCCGTGGTCGCGTTCGGTGGGCACAACTCTGGGTTCGGCGGCGACTACGCGGCCGTGACCGCGGCTGACGGCACGTACACGATCAGCGGCATCTTCGCTGGTACGTACCCGAAGGTGTTCTCGCGCGGACCTGGCTACGAGGTCGTCGTGGCGACCAAGTCGATCAGCAACGGCGCGAACACCGCCAACTGGCAGCTGCGCCGCGACTGGGCAGCCCTCGCCGGCGGTGCGACCGTGGTCGACACGAACGACGACTCCGGCGCTCCGTTCGGCTGTGGCGCGGCGGCGATGTTCGACATGTCGCAGACGAACGGTTGGTCGGCGGTCGCCGAGCACGTGGGTCCCGGCCCGCTCGACATCGAGCCGCGGTGGGTGATCCTCGAGCTGCCGACCGCGATCGACGTCTCCGAGGTGACGATCAACCCGTCGAACACCTGCGGTGACGCGGGCAGCGCCTCGACCAGCAAGTTCACCTTCGAGACGTCGGTGGACGGGACCACCTGGGTCGCGACCAGCGGCGACTTCGGGGTGGACGACCGCAAGGCGACGCCCGTGGCGCTCAGCAGCGGCACGGCCGACGTCAAGTTCCTCCGCTACACGATGCTGTCGACCCAGGTCGAAGACCTCGGCGGCACCTGCCCAGGCGCGTTCTCCGGATGCGACTGGGTCGACTCGACCGAGATCGCGGTCTACGGCGCGCCGTGACCGCCAGCCCCGGCTGAGTAGCTGAGTCGTTGCCCCGGCACCCGTTCCTACGGTGCCGGGGCAACGCCGTTCTCGGGGGGCTCTACTAGATTCGACCCCCATGACGCTCGCGCACCGGCTCACCGACGCTGGCCGCGCCCTGCTCCCGCGCGGCGCGAGGCGCCGGCTGCGCCAGCTGCAGCACGCCGTGATCGGGCGCCGCAACAACGCCGGCCTGGCCGGGGCGAAGGCGAGCTTCGGTGCCGGCGCGTACGACGAGGCCGCCGCCACCGTCGCCCAGGTGCTCGCCCGCACCTCGGACAACCTCCCGGCCCTCGACCTCGCCGCCAAGGTCGCGGCCAAGCGGGGCGAGTTCACCGCGGCCGGCAAGCACGCGGTCCGCAGGGCCGAGCTCACCGGCGACCTGGACCACTGGACGTACGCCCGCAAGCTGGTCGGCCGCGTCCGCGAGACCGACCCCCGCTGGCTGCCCGCGCTGACCGCGAGCGCGCCGGCCAAGCCGGACGGCAACGCGGTGCTCTACCTCGCCAAGGAGTCCCGGCCCTTCCTCCACAACGGCTTCTGCACGCGTACGCACGAGTCGCTGCAGGCGCTCATCAGGCTCGGCCGCGACGTGCGCGGCGTCACGATGCCCGGCTTCCCCGGGATCCTCGGCGTCGACGACGCCCCCGACCACAGCGAGGTCGAGGAGGTCACGTACCACCACCTCCTCCCGCACGCCGGCAGGTACCTCGCGGACCTGGCGTACGACGAGTACGTCGAGCTCACCGCCCGTACGCTCGCCGGCGCCGTCGCCACATACCGGCCCGCGCTACTGCACATCGCGTCCGGGCACCGCGGGTACGAGGGCGCGCTCGCCGGCAGCGCGGTCGCGAAGTGGGCCGGCATCCCCTGGCTGTACGAGGTCCGCAGCTTCTTCGAGACGACGTGGACCGACGACGCGCGCTACGTCGAGAGCGCCGAGTACTACCACCGGCGGTTCGACACCGAGACGCGGATGATGCGCGCGGCGGGCCTGGTCATCACACTGTCCGGCCCGATGCGCGACGAGATCGTGCACAAGCACGGCGTCGACGAGGCGAACGTCCGGGTCGTCCCGAACGCCGTCGACCTGTCCCGGTTCACGCCACGCGAGCGCGACGAGGAGCTCCGGCGCAAGCTCGGGTTGACGGGCTCGTTCACGCTCGGCTACGTCAGCAACCTGTCCCATCCGCGCGAAGGCCAAGAGGTCCTGATCGAGGCCGTCGCGAAGCTGAAGAGCCAAGGCCGCAAGGTCACCGCGCTGATCGTCGGCGACGGCAGCCGCCGGCAGGAGCTCGAAGGCCTCGCCCGCCGGCGCGGGGTCAAGGACTGCGTGGTGTTCACCGGCAACGTCCCATTCGACGAGGTCGCCGGCTACTACGCGCAGATCGACCTGTTTGTCGTTCCCCGCATCGACGAACGTGCCGCGCGCATGGTCTCGCCGATGAAACCGTTCGAGGCGATGGCCATGCGCGTCCCGCTGCTGATGGCCGATCTGCCCGCGCTCGCCGAGATCACCGGGACGAACGAGCGCGGCCACACGTTCCGTACGGGCGACGCGGACGACCTCGCCACCCAAGCCGCCAAGCTCCAGGACGACCAAGCAGAGCGGGAGAAACTCGTCGAAGCCGCCGCAGCGTGGGTCGCGAAGGAACGCTCGTGGAGCGCCGTCGCCGAAGCGTTCGCCAAGGCGTACGACGACCTGCTGGACAAGGCCAAGGCATGCTGATCACGAGACAGTTCGGCGCCGACAAGGTCGTCGCGCACGACGACGCGCTGCGGGCGCTGCTCGAGCGCGACTGGACCCGCGAGCGCGGCGGGCTGCTCGCGTACTTCCCGGTGAACGTCGGCAACCCGTTCCAGGCGCTGCTCTACAGCGGGCTCGACGCGGCCAACCTCACGCCCGTCCCGACGCACGACCCGCAGACCACCAAGCAGGTCGCGCTCGCGCTCGAAGGCAGCGGCCTCGACCTCGTCGTCCACCTGCACTGGCTGAACGTCGTCCTGGCGAAGGCGAAGGACGAGGCAGAGGCACGCGAGGCCTCGAAGCGGTACCTCGGCCAGCTCGACGACCTGCGCGAACGCGGCGCGCGGCTGCTCTGGACCGTGCACAACATCCTCCCGCACGAGGCCCACTTCACCGACCTCGAAGTCGAGCTGCGCAAGGGCGTCGTCGAACGGGTCGAACGGATCCACGTGATGAGCGAACGCACCCAGGAGCTCGTCGCGCCGTGGTTCGACCTCCCCGACGACAAGCTGATGCCCGTTCCGCACCCGTCGTACCTCGGCGTCTACCCGACCTGGATGCCGCGCGCGCAGGCCCGGCAGCAGCTCGGCATCTCGCCGGACACGATCGTGTTCCTGCTGGTCGGCCGGGTGAAGCCGTACAAGGGGATCACCGAGCTGCTCGACGCCTTCGACACGCTCAGCGAGCGGGAACCCGGTCGCTACGAGCTGCTCGTCGCGGGTCCGCCCGGGCACGAGGACGAGACGAAGGCGTTCAAGGAACGGCTGCTCGCCCACCCAACCGCACACGGAGCGTTGCGCAAGCTCTCCGACCAGGAGCTGCAGGTGTTCTGCAAGGCCGCGGACGTCGCGGTGTTCCCGTACCGACGCTCGCTCAACTCCGGAGCGTTGTCGCTGGCGCTCACGTTCGGCCTCCCCGTCATCGTGCGTGACGACGGAGGGGAGGGCGCGCGGATCGAGTCGTCATACGGCATCCTGTATGGCGGCGAAGATCCCGACGGGCTGGTCGCCGCGCTTGCCGACGCGCGGCGGTTGCTGACGCCGGAGGCGCGCGCGAGTGCCGCGGAAGCGGCGGAGCGGCATGCCCCAGCGCGTGTGTCCGGGGCCTTCGCCGCGGCAGTTCGGCACTGGCTCGACAGCGAAAGGGCACTGTGACAGTCGTCCACATCACCGGGGCGCGGCCGAACTTCCCCAAGGCCGCGCCGGTCATCCGCGCACTCGCCGCACGGGGTCTCGAGCAGCGCCTCGTTCACACGGGTCAGCACTACGACGACAAGCTGTCGGAGATCTTCTTCCGCGAGCTCGACCTGCCGCGCCCGGACGTCAACCTCGGCGTCGGCTCGGGCAGCCACGCGTCGCAGACCGCCGCGGTGATGATCGCGCTGGAGGAGCTGTTCCTCGCTTCGCGCCCTTCGCTGGTGGTCGTGTACGGCGACGTGAACTCCACGGTCGCCGCCGCGATGGTCTGCGCGAAGATCGGCGTACCGCTCGCGCACGTCGAGGCCGGGCTGCGCAGCTTCGACCTCACGATGCCGGAGGAGATCAACCGCAAGGTCACCGACGCTCTGTGCGACCTCGCGCTGATCACCAGCCCGGAGGCGTGGGGGCACCTCGCCCGCGAGGGCGTCGCGGACTCCAAGATCCACTTCGTCGGCAACCCGATGATCGACACGTTGCTCGGGCAGCTGGACCGGTTCGACCCGGCGCCCGTCCAGGCAGCTCACGCGCTGACCGGCCCGTACGCCGTCGCGACGCTGCACCGTCCGGCGAACGTCGACGACGTCGCATCCGCGCAGGCGCTGATCCAGGCGATGCACAAGGCCGCCGACGTGGTGCCGATCCTCATCCCGCTGCATCCGCGCGGACGGGCCCGCTTGATGGACCTGGGCTTCGGCGACCATGCGGGCATCCGGGTGGTGGATCCGCTGGGGTACGTCGAGTTCATGTCGCTCGTGCGCGGCTCGGTTGCGGTGGTGACGGACTCCGGCGGTGTGCAGGAGGAGACCACGGTGCTCGGCGTACCGTGCCTGACGTTGCGGCCCAACACCGAACGCCCGATCACGATCACGTCGGGGACCAACAAGCTGGTCACCGCGGCGGCGCTGCCGGACGAGCTGCGCGCGGTCGTCGAGGCTGGCCGGCCGGCAACCTGGCCCGTTCCGCCTTTGTGGGATGGGAAAGCGGGCGAGCGGATCGCGGAGGTCGTCGTGACCTGGTTGGCTGGCCGATCATGAACGCGGCGCCCCGGATCGTGCTCGCGACCAGCAACGGCACGGGCATGGGCCACCTGGCCCGGCAGGCGGCGGTCGGGATCGCGCTCGGCGATCGCGCGGAGCCGGTCGTGTTCTCGCTGTCGACCGCGGTGCATGTGGTCGGCCGGCACGGGCTGCGGGCGGAGTACTGCCCGAGCCACCACCGCGGCTGGATGCCGCACATGGTGTGGCACCGCTACCTCGGCGAACGGGTCGGCGCTCTT
Source organism: Tenggerimyces flavus (assembly GCF_016907715.1). Lineage (NCBI taxonomy): Bacteria > Bacillati > Actinomycetota > Actinomycetes > Propionibacteriales > Nocardioidaceae > Tenggerimyces > Tenggerimyces flavus. Next base: position 748,887 of record NZ_JAFBCM010000001.1, read on the forward strand.
CTTGAAGAGACGGCGGCGCGGGTCTTCGTCTTCGACGGCGTCTCGCCGTACCTGGGGCTCTTGCGGGCGCGGGCCGCACACCCGGACGTGGCGTTCGTGTGGGTGCGGCGCGGGATGTGGCGGGCTGGTGCGAACGAGCGAGCACTGGCGGCGCGGCCGTTCTTCGACCTGGTCGTGGAGCCCGGGGACATCGCCTCGGATGCCGACGCTGGGGCGACGTCGTCCTTGGAGGACGCCGTACGCGTGCCGCCGATCACCGTGCTCGAGCAGGCGCCCTTACTGTCCCGTGCGGAGGCTTGTGCGGCTCTGGGTCTGGACCCAGACCGGCCGGCGGCCTTGGTGACGCTGGGCGCGGGGTCGATCAATGACGTGGTGACGCCGGCGGTGGAGGCGATCCGCGCCTTCCTCGCCGATCCCGACTGGCAGGTCGCGGTGACGCGGGCTCCGTTGGCGAAGGCCGGGTTGCCGGCTGCCGACGCGGCGCGGGTGCGCGAGCTGGTGGACGTGTACCCGTTGGCCCGGTACCTGTCGGCGTTCGACGCGGCGGTGTCGGCGGCGGGCTACAACGCGGTGCACGAGCTGCTGCCGGCGCGGGTGCCGACCGTGCTGGTGCCGAACCTGTCGACGGCGACGGACGACCAGCTGACGCGGTCGCAGTGGGCCGCGGACGTCGGTTTGGCCTTGCGGGCTGACGGATCTCCGGGCTCGATCGAGTCGGCGGTGAAGGGTTTGCTGGACCCCGCGACGCGCGAACGGCTGCGGCTGCTGTGCGCTCAGCTGCCGGCCCACACGGGCGCTTCGGCGACGGCGTCGCTGCTTTCTGAGCTGGCGCAGACGTTCGACGGCCACCGCGCCTCGACGGGTGAGCGGTTGCGTACGGTCGACCTCGCCGCCCGCGCCGCCGCGATGCGCGGCCTCGGCCCGCATGGGACGACGCTGGTCCGTCGCGCTCTGGGCCGCGTGGCGGTCGCCGGGCCCTCGCGCCCGCTGGCGATCCACCCCGTGGTGACCGAGGACCTCAACCCCGCGGTGCTGATGGCCGACCACCCCGTCGAGCACATCCTCCCGGGCACCTCCCCCGCCTACCGCACCCGCCGCATGGAGATCGCCCGCGACGCGTACCGCTGGCCCGAGAACGCCACCCCCGTCGCCACCCCCGCCTAGCGCCACGCCGCCGGTCCGACCCCCGGGCCAATGATCATGTTTACATGATCATTGGCCCCTTTACGCGGGGTACACGCCAGGTAGAGGGGCTACAGGCCGTGTGAGGCGACCCACCGCGCTCATCCGGGATGCGGCCGCTGCGTAGCTCTATCCTTCGGGGATGGCACCCCGTCCCCCCAAGCGCCGGCCGACGATCGCCGATGTCGCGGCCGCTGCCGGGGTGTCGAAGGGCGCTGTGTCGCGAACGTTCAACGGTGGTGCGCGAATCAGCGCCGCGACGCGGGAGCGGATCCATGCCGCGGCCGCGCAGCTCGGGTGGATGCCGAGTGCCGCCGCGCGGGCGATCAATGGGGCACCGGCGCAGGCGATCGGGCTGATCCTGCGCCGCCCGGCGGAGTTGCTCGAGCTCGACCCGTTCTTCCCCGCGTTCCTCGCCGGTGTGGAGTCCGTGCTCGCGCGGCACCAGTACTCGGCGATCCTCCGGTTCGTCGAGAACGCCGCGCAGGAACGTTCCGCCTACCAGCAGCTGATCGCCGAACGACGCGTGGATGGCTTCTTGCTGAACGACCTCCGCCAGCCCGACTTCCGCCTCAAGCTGCTCGCCGACCAGGACGCCCGCGTGGTCGTCGTCGGCAAGCCCGGCCGCGGCTGCCCGTTCCCGAGCGTCGACACCGACAGCGCGGCGCAGGTACGCCAGCTCCTCGTCCACTTCATTATCAACGGACACAGGGAAATCGCCCACGTGATGGGTGCGCCCGACCTCGGGCACGCTAAGGATCGCGAGCGCCTGTGGCGGAAAACAGTCGCCGAGTTCGGACTCACCCCTGGCAACCTCGAAGTCGGGCACTTCACCGCCGCAGGCGGCGCGGCGGCGACGCAGAAGCTGATCGCCAACAAAACAAGGCCCACCGCGATCTTCTACGCCAACGACGTGATGGCCGTCGCCGGGCTCGCCGTCCTCAAGGACGCGGGCCTGAACGTTCCGGACGACATCGCCGTCGTCGGCTTCGACGACATCCAGCTCGCCTCGCACACCTCGCCGACGCTCTCGACGGTGCGCTGCGACTACCGCCTGCTCGGCCGGACCGCCGCCGAACTGCTGCTCTCGACGATGGCGGGCAACGCGGTCGAGCGGCAGACGCTGCTGCCGGCGGAGATCCGTTGGCGGGCCTCGAACTGAGGTACGTACCACTTGCGACGGTTGGCCCGATTGAGGTATACCGGTAAACCATCAATGCACGCACACGATTCCACGGGGGTCGTCAATGAAAGCGCGCAGTAGGTTCATTCTGGCCAGTGCCAGCCTTCTCATCGTTTCCCTGCTCGCGCCGGCGGCGAACGCCGCGCCGGGCGACACCGCCGCCGAGCGGTTCGGGTGGGGTGACCCGTTGGCTGGCTCCGACGAGTTCAACTACGGCTCGGAGTCCGCGCCGGCCGTTCCCGACCAGTCCAAGTGGAGCCTCGCCGGCGGTGGCGTCGACCAGTGCTGGCCGGGCCACGCCGGCAACGGCCGCCGCTGCGACGCGAACACCCGCGTCTTCGGCGGCTTCCTGCGGCAGACCGGCGAGGCCGACGGCGACTCCGGCTGGCTCGCCTCGAAGAGCGGCCGGCAGTACGGCCGATGGGAGGCGCGGATCCGTTCGACCAACACAGGAAGCGCGAACGGCCGCGAATACCACCCGCTGCTGATCATCTGGCCGGACTCCGAGCAGTGGCCGGAGGACGGCGAGTACGACTACCTCGAGAACGGCGCGCCCGGAGCGGACTGCGCGGAGTCGTTCATCCACTACCCGCACGACGCGAACGTGGCGGTGCAGCAGGAGTTCAGCCGCGAGTCCGACTGCGGCGCGCCGCTGACGGAGTGGCACAACGTCGCGTTCGAGTGGACCGCGGAACACGTCGCCGGCTTCATCGACGGCGAGGAGTGGTTCCGCTTCTCCGGCGGCGCGAACGACGTCCGCGAATGCATCCAGTGCATGGCGTCCGGCCACCAGACCATCCAGCTCGACAACTTCTACGGCGGCGACATGACGCCGGCGACGTATGAGCTCGACTGGTACCGCGAGTACGCGGTCTAGTTGGAAGCGACCTCGAAGCTGTAGTACCGGCTCAGGCTTCCGTTCCCGGCCCGGTCGGACGCGTAGACGACGAGGGTGTTCACTCCGATGCGCTCAGGAGTGAACGAGACCGTCACCGGCCGACCGGGAGCGGAAGGTCGCGCCGTCCTGTGCGGCCCGCCGTTGAACGCGTAGGTGTACTGGGTGACGTCGCTGCGGAGCCCGTTGCTGAACGTGAACCGCCCTGGAACGCCCACCCCGCCGCTGCCGGTGGGACCGCCGGAGCTCGTGTCGGGGTAGTCGGAGGAGTGTACGGACGGCATCGTGGGTGCCACGGTGTCCACGCTGAAGGAGCACCACGGGCTCCACGCCGACAGGTCCGTCCCTTCCTCGGTGGGTTCCTCGGTTCTGACCCGCCAGCGGTAGGTGGACCCGTTCCGGATGGTGCCTTCGGGCACGTTGACCATCGGTCGACCGCCCGAGTAGGTGGTGGTCGCGGCGTAGCTCCAGAGTGCCGGCCCGCCCGTCGCGGCGGTCAGCTCGAAGCGTGGGACCAACCCGGAGACACCCATGCCGGCGTCGTCGGGATCGGTCACCAGCGCCTGGAGCCGAGGCGTGCTGGTCGAGATCGGCGTCGGGAACAGGTCGGTCCCGCACGGCGCCCCGGCTGGCAGCTTCAGCTCGGTGGGAACGTTCGGCGGGGTGTTGTACTCGACGATGAGATTCGGGTACGGGGCTGGCAGCTCGGTGTCGTTGTCGAAGACGCGCCAGCCGTTGCCATCCTTCTCGTTCGCCGAACGGAGACCGAGCACGATCACTGGCTGACGAGCTGCCGCGACGGCCTCCACGCCGGCCTCGACGTCCCACTCCGGCGTCTTCGCGCCGGGGCATTTGCCTTGCTGGCCGTGCACGGTCGAGTTGGAGTAGAGCGTCTGCAGCCACTTCGGGCCCGGCCACGCCGTCGTCGAGGTGAAGTTCTCGGTCCGCCCGACCTCGACCGCTGGCCCGAACGTCGTCGCCTCGCAGTCCTCGTTCGGCGAATGGATCAGCTTGTGCTGGAACGTGGCGGAGAGAATGTGCTTGCCGGCGAGCGCGGAGGTGGAGAAGCGGTAGAACGGTCGCGACACCTTCTTCGTCGACGCGTAGAGGCCCACGTCCGCGTGCTTCGTGGTGTCGTTGAGGGCACGTTCGCCGTTGCTCGACACCGTCAGCCAGGAGCCGTACGTGCGTACCGATGCCGCTCCCGCGGGCGACGGCTCCGGCTTGGCGGCGCTCACGTTCGCGTTCGGCAACGCGAGAACGGCCATGCCACCGATGGCGACGGCCACCACGACACGACGGAAGACACGACCCATCGATGCACCCCCCGGCGCAAGATTCCCCAACCCTGGCAAAGCTTGCGCAGCATCGCAGACCCGGTCGGGCTTAGTCAATGGATCCGATCGAGGGAGAGCGGAAGTAGGGCCAATTCTGGCTGTCCCACAAGGGGACCTGGGCGGCGAGGCGAGGTGCGTACGTCTCCCAGGTCCCGCCGGTGGGGCTCCAGGCGCGCTCGGCGATGCCGGGGAGGCGGGGCAGGATGAGGTGCATGGCGTCGGCGAACGACTTGACGGACTCGCACCAGAGCGCTGCTTCGACGCCGGCGATCGAGGACTCGGGCAAGCGCGGGTGCACGGTCGCCGGGTCCCAGTCGTAGAACTCCGCGACGGTTTGCCTTGGATAGAACGGCATTCCGAGGCGCGGGTCGGCCTCAGGCTCGGCGTACGGCGTGTCGAGGTACGCCTTCGTGCTCAGCGACACGATGACGTCGTTGCCGAGGGCCATGGCCCGGTCGATGTCGCCCTGGGACTTGGGGAGCACCTGCAGCATCGCGACCAGGGTTTCGGGCTCGATCGTCTTGCCGTCGGGCAGGGTGATCGGCTCAGTGGGAAGCTCTGTCGGCAGCGGTCCGGCGAACTCGAGCCAGTACTGCACGAGATCGCCCGCCTCGAGCGCACCGCTGCGGGTCGCCTCCTGCCACACGACGAGCTGCTTGCCGAGCGCGGGAACGTACGGCCGGACGAGCGCCATGAACCGTTCGTACAGCTCCTCCGGCATCCCGAACGTCTCGTCGCCACCCAGGTGGAGGTACGCACCCGGCGTCAGCGCGGCGAGCTCTGTCAACACGTCCTTGACGAAGCCGGCGACCTGCGGATGGTCGGGATGCAGGTAGGTCAGGAACGGGTTGCCGTCGACGCCCTCCGCGGCGAGCTCGGGATACGCCTCGAAGACAGCACCCGTGTGGCCGGGCAGGTCGATCTCGGGAACGATCGTCACGAAGCGCTCAGCGGCGTACGCGACCAGCGCCAGGTACTCGTCCTTCGTGTAGAAGCCATCGGCCCCGGTCAGCTTGGGCCACGCGTCGATCTGGATCCGCCACCCCTCGGAGTCGGTGAGGTGGAGGTGCAGAACATTCGCCTTGTAGAGCGCCAGCAGCTCGATCACCTGCCGCACCTCGTCAGGCGGGAAGAACCGCCGCGAGGTGTCGAGCGAGAGCCCGCGCCACGCGAACCGCGGCCCATCCAGAACGCGCACCGCCGGCACCACCCCGTCGCGGTCCAGCTGCCGCAGCGTGGTGAGCCCACGGAAGATGCCCTCAGCGGTGGGAGCGAAGACCTCGACCCGACCATCCGCCGCAGTCAACCCATACCGCTCCCCTTGCGGGTCACCCAGGTCAGCCCGCCGCCCCAACGTCGTCGGCAGGACGCGCAGCTCGTCGGGAGTGAAGTCGCGCAGCACCACCTCGACCGGAGGATCGTGCAGCCGCCCCTCGCCAACCTCCGCGACCACCGGTGCGGGAACGATCTCCACCATGTGATCAGTTGCTCGCTCGGCGGCTGCGGTTGCCGTTGGGGTCGATGGCTTCGATCTCGACGTCGTTGGGCTGGGCGTGGAGCTCGGGGCCGACGTACTTGGCTGGGTAGGAGGTCGTTCCGGCCCAGCGCCGGTTGCCGGACGTGTCCTTGACGAAGATGTTGTAGCGCACGTTCTTCGTCGACGACGCCTTCCAGGTCACGCGGAGGCCGCCGTCGGTGGACGGGACCACCCGCACACGCGAGGGCGCGGAGGGGTGGGAGGAGGACGTACGCAATGCCAGCTCGCCGACGTGCACGTCGACCGACGAAGCAGACGAAGAGGACAGGCGGAGGCCGATGCTCGTCAGCGTGCGGCCCGCGTACTTCGACAGCGAGGCCGACAGCGAGGTCCAGCTGGAACGAGCTTTGCCCAACGGGACAACGACATCGCGGCCCGGCCGGTCGGCGAAGCGCAGCACCGCCGACAGGCGCACCGAGCCCGACGCCACCACGGACAGGCGAGCGCCATGCGGCACGCGGGCGCGCGCGGCGAACAAGGGAACGTCAGCGGCAGAAGGCAAAGCTCCAGAAAGCCGGAGCGAAGAGCCGCCGTTCCAAGCAGAAGCGAAGTCGTAGTCCACCGTCAACGGCGCACCCCGCACCAGCCACCGCCAGGTGGGCAGCACGTCCTGCGCAGCCAGGTCGTTCCACTGCAGCCGCTGCAACACCCGGCCGTCCCGCGCGTACGACAGCCCACGCCCCGTGGAGAACGACGTCACGAACGGCAACCTCGTCACCGGCGAAGACTCACCGATCTTCGACGACACACCCCGCCATCCGTCGGCGTCAGCACCAGACAAGGAGGGATCGCGATCCGCACCCACCCAGAAGCGCGTTTCCCGAGCAGCGAACTGCGTCTTGTCCTCCGTCCCCGTCAACGTGAAGTCCGGCCGATACAACGCCACCGACGCGCCAGAAGGAGAAGCAGCCGGATAGATCGCATCGAAGTCAGGCTGCACAGCGAACTGCCGCCACCCCGTATCCACCCCGAAGAAGAGCTCAGCAGGCGACCGCGTCATAGACCGCGCGTAGGCAGCAGAAGCAGGCAGGTCAGGCAGATCCCACCGGAAGTCCACGAACATCAGATCCGAAGCAGCGAAGAACGAGTCGTTCAAGTCATCCAGAGCCCCACGCCACCCGACAGCACCGGTCTCGTTCATCGCGTCGTACCAGACCACCCGAGACCCGTGAGCCTTCAGCTCCACGATGAAGTCGCGCATCAGAGCGGCGGAGGCAGCGTCCGTCCCGTCCGTCTCCTGGTTGATGAACCACCCCTCGAACCCGTAGTACCGCGACACCTCCGCGAGCTTTCGAGCCAACGGGAAGGACCCCGAAGCGTCGCGCACCAACAGGTCCTGCACCCACGAAAGCTGCCCGCCGTACACGACCGGCGGGAAGAACACCGTGCCGTACACGGGCACGCCGTTCCGGTGCGCGGCATCGGTCACGGTCGGGTTCGGCGCCAGGATCAGGCCCTCGCTCGCCGAGCCGCCCCAGAACACCAGCGTGTCGATGTACTGCCAGAACTCCGACGTGTAGTAGTCGAAGTTCGCCGACCCCTGCGACGGGTTCCCGTCGGTGTTGGCGAAGACAGACAACGCCAGCAACCGGCGCGAGGCGGCGGACGGGTTCGCGGTCGTCAGGGCGTCCTGCACCCGCGGCACCAGCGGCGTCACGCTCCTGTTGAACGGAGCGTCGGCATCCGTCGCGGGACTCCAGGTCAGCAGGTCGCGCGGATGCCAGTTCGGCGCGTACGGCTGGCCGGGTCCGGCCACGGCCGCCCCGGCCGAAGGCTCGGACGGCAGCAGCAGGGCAGACGCCGAGACCGCCGCGGCGACCATGACAACTCCGACCAACCGGACCAGCTTCACGGCTGCCTCCCCTGAGTCGACAACGACACCCACGACGACCGGCAGCCCATCCTGCGGGTTCGACCAACGTTCCGTAAAGGACCCCGAGCCGCTCACCGGCCCGCCCACGGCACCCGGCTAGGGTCGAGACCTGTGACCCCCAGCCACCGGGCCGACACGCCGCGGCATGAGAACGAAGGCCACGGACACGGCCACGGCGGAACGCCGGACGAGCCGCCCACACCGGAGATCGCAGCCGTACGTCGCCGCGCGACCACGATGCTGCTGCTCATCGTCGTCCCGCTGGCGATGGCCACCGCGCTGGGCGTCCTCCTGCTCTGGCCCGACGGCAACGGCCCGCAGGACCGCAACCTCGACACCACGTACGTCACCCCCGGCGGCACCCTCCTCGACGCGACCGTCACCAAGCTCGAGACGTTCCCCTGCGGCGCGGGCGACGACGCGCCCCAGACCCCGGGCGACGACGACCTCACCTGCGTCCGCGCGCAAGTCCACCTTGACACCGGCCCGCAGCAGGGCAAGACCGTCACGATCGACCTGCCGCCGGAGCTGAACCGCGCCGGCATCGACACCAAGGACCGCATCAGGCTGTTGCACGTCCCGGTCGGCGACGACCAGGAGGACTACTACGCGTTCGTCGACTTCATCCGCGGCATTCCGATGATCTGGCTGGCCATCGCGTACGCGATCGTGGTCGTCGCCGTCGCAAGACTGCGCGGCCTGCGCGCGCTGCTGGGCCTCGGCCTGGCGTACGTGATGCTCGTACTGTTCATGCTGCCAGCGCTCCTCGATGGCGAGAACGCCTTGCTGGTAGGGCTTGTCGGCTCGTCGGCGATCATGTTCGTGGTGCTCTATCTCGCGCACGGACTGTCAGCACGGACGACAACGGCCTTACTGGGAACGCTGTTCGGCCTCATCGTCACCGCGCTACTGGCCTGGTGGGCAACCGACGCGACGCAGCTCTCCGGCATCGGCGGCGACAACGCGTGGATCTTGCTCTCGTCGTCGCGGACGCTCGACCTGTCCGAGATCGTGCTGTGCGGGATCATCCTCGCCGGCCTCGGCGTGTTGAACGACGTGACGATCACCCAGGCATCGGCGGTGTGGGAGCTGTACGAGCTGTCGCCCACCATGTCCGCCAAGCGCCTGTTCGCTGGCGCGATGCGCATCGGCCGCGACCACATCGCGTCGACCGTCTACACGATCGCCTTCGCGTACGCGGGCGCCGCACTCCCCGTCCTGCTGCTGATCTCGCTGTACCAAAGACCGTTCACCACCGCGATCACCAGCGGCGACCTGGCCGAAGAGGTGGTCCGAACGCTGGTCGGCTCGATCGGTCTCGTCCTGGCGATCCCCATCACCACGGCGATCGCCGTAGCGGTGGTCAAAGCCGTGGGCACGACGCCGACCCGGAGTTGAATGAAGGGCACCTTCATTCAATAGGTTCGAATGAAGGTGCCCTTCATTCGAAACGTCCGGGCTAGAGACCGAACATGTCCCGGCAGGCCTCGAGCCCGTGGATCTCCACCGGCGCGAACCCGCGAGCCTCGAACTGCTCCCGCGAGATCCGATACCGCTGCAGCGTGAAGGCCTCGCCGTTCGTCGCCACCCGCAGGATCCCGTCCTCGACGTACCCGAGCTTCCGCGACACGGCATGCGAAGCCTTGGCGTCCGTCCGTGCCGAGGACGTCGCGTACGAGGACTCCAACCCCGAGAAGACGAACCCGAGCATCGCCGCCCGCATCAGCGTCCCCAAGCCCCGCCCTTGATGCGCACGCGCGACCCAGGACGCCGTCTCGACCTCGCGCAAGACATCGAACCCCCGCGCCCAAGCCAGCTGGTGCCCCACCGTCTCGCCGTCGACGACCGCCACCAGGTCGAGGACCCACTGCTCGGGCTTCCAGCCGGACCACGCGTTCCAGGCCCGCTGCAGGAACCGCCGCGACCGCAGCGTCGGCGTGTCCTCCTTGACCGCGAACGCGGGGACCGAAGGGTCGTAGTCCTCCTTGGCGGCGTGCGCGGCCAGCGTCATCAGGTCGTCGTCGTTCGGAAACCGGAGCTCGAGCCCCGGAGTGGTGATGCGCAGATCGCGCAGCGGCCAGGGAGACTGATCCATGCCGGGAGTATGCCGGTCGACGACGAAGGATGGGAACGGGGATGAACGCGCAGAGCAAGGCCGGACCGGCCGAGCTGTCATTGGTCGCGCTGCTCGCGATCGGCGTCTGGTGGCTGGTGCTCGGCTGGAACTGGGACGTCGTGCCGGCCGGTACGCCGAACGACTTCACCGACCCGCACAGCACGCTCGACTGGGTCCTAGTCGGGATCGCCGTGCTCGTCGGCGCCGCCTGGCTGGGCTTGCGCGGCCGCCCGTTCGCCGCCGTGCTGATGGTCGTCGTCCCGATCGTCGCGCTGTCCGCGTGGCGGATGGCCGACGCCGAGACCATCGGCGCCAACCTCTGGCCGATCGGCGCGCTCGTACTGCTGCTCGCGTACGGCGCCACCGCCGCCGCCGGCTCGGTCCTAGGCCTGGTCGTCCGGCGCGCCCGCGCGAAGTGAGATGAGGCATGCGCGACGCGCACCGCATCGATGCGCAACGCTCGCTTGTCCACGCGGACAACCAGTCCTAGCGTCGAGAACGTGATCCCCCAAGCCGAAGCGATCCGGCGTGTCTGCGAAGACCATGCGGTGCTGGCGAACGAGATCGCCGCGGTCGACGACCTGACCAAGCCGTACCTCGTGAACGAAGGCCCGCTCGGCGACTTCTGCGACAGCCTGCACGACCTCGTCGCCCACGTGCTGATGTGGGACGAGATCAGCCTCGCCGTGCTCACCGATGCCCGAAACGCCCGTACCCATTGGAGTCTGGACCAGCGCTGGGAGACCAGCGAGGCTGGACTGCTGCTCAACCAGAGCGGCGTCGCGGCAGGCCGCGAGGTCCCCACGGAGCTGCTGGTGCACCGGTACGAGAGCGTTCGCGCCGCCCTGCTCGACGAGCTCCAGTCGGACGGCTGGAACGACGACGTCAAGCTCGAGTTGGCACAGGAGCACAGCGTCGGCTCGCTCGCCGAGTACGTCATGACCGTGCCGAACAACCCGGCGTTCTGGCACGCCGCCATCCACCTCGGGATGCTGTGAGCGTCCGCAGTGACCCGCGGTTCGCCGTCGAGACCGAGGCGTTCCTCGAGCTGCTCGGCCCGCGGGACGAGCCCGTCAGCCTCGACGACCTCGTCGCCAGCCGTACCGCGCCGCGCAACCCCGCGTTGTTCGGGACGGCGCCACCGATAGCCATCCGCGAGGACCTCGTCCTCGACCTCCCGGGCCGCGACGTCCGCGCCCGCCTCTATCGCGACGACGCGGAGACACCGGCGCCGCTGCTGCTGTGGCTGCACGGCGGCGGCTTCGTCGCCGGAGCGCTCGACGACGTCGACGTCGTCTGCACCGGTTTGGCCAAGCAGGCAAGGGTGAACGTCGTCTCGCTCGACTACCGGCTCGCACCCGAGCACCCGTTCCCCGCCGGCCTCGACGACACGTACGACGCGATCGCCTGGCTGCACACGCACAAGGCAAGACTCGGTGGCGACGGCGAGGTGCTGGCGGGAGGCCAGAGCGCCGGCGCCAACCTCGTCGCCGCGGCCTGCCTGCGCGCCCGCGACGAGGGCGGCCCGCGCGTGGCGAGGCAGCTGCTCTGCTATCCCTCCGTCGGGATGCACCGTGACACCGCGTCGCAACGGCTCTTCGACGGCGTCGTCCTGAACAGCAAGCACTCGCACTGGTTCGACGAGCTCTACCTCGCCGGCCAGGAGGTCACGCCGTACGTCGCCCCGCTCCAGGCGCCAAGCCACGCGGATCTCCCGAGAGCGCTCGTAATAGGCGCCGGCCGCGACCCGCTCCGCGACGACGCCCGCGACTACGCCAAGGCGCTGGAGAACGCGGGCGTCGAGACGGAGTACGTCGAGTACGCCGACACCCCGCACGCGTTCTTGCAGTTCGCCGGCATGCTGCCCACCGCGGTGCGCGCGGCGATCGGCGACCTCAGCGTGTATCTGCCCTAGCGCTGACAAACAGCGCGTGCTCACGCGTTCGCTGACCACTCAGCGTGTATCTGCCCTAGCGCTGACGACATCCGCGACCGACTGCAGCGCCTTCACCGTGGCGGAGATCGCCGGCCGCGTGCCCACCTGCTTGCGCCAGACGACGTACACCGAACGCAGCAGCCTGGGTTCCGTACGCAGCAACACCACGCCCGGCGGCACCGGCCCGCGCCCTAGCCGCGGGTAGATCGCGAGGCCGAACCCGCCCGCGATGAGCTTCAACTGAGTCTCGTACTCCGCCGCCATGTGCACGATCCGCAGCTCGGCGTCGTACGAACGCACGGTGTGCACGAGCAGGTCGTGACACACCGCGCCGGGCGGCGACGTCACCCACGGCTCGCCGATGAGCTCCGCCACGTCGACGACCTCGCGATCGGCGAATCGATGCCCTGCCGGAACGACCACGTCGGCCACGTCGTCGAGCAACGTCGCGCGCTCCAGGCCGTCGGGCAGGCCGAGCGGCAGGCTGTGCCAGTCCTGCACGATCGCCAGGTCGAGCCCGCCTCGCACCACGTCCCGCAGCGCGGCCGGCGGCTCGACCTCTTGCATCGAGACGGTGAGCCGGGGATAGCGCTCGCCGAGGACGCCGAGGGTTTCGGGCAGCAGTCCGCGTGCCGCGGTCGCGAACGCGCCGATCGAGAGCTGGCCGACGACCTGGCCGCGATGCGCCTCGAAGTCGGACTCGGCCCGCTCGACGAGCCTGAGGATGCCGTCGGCGTGCTCGACGAGCAGCCGGGCGGCGTCGGTGAGCCGTACGCCGCGGCCGTTCCGCTCGATCAGCTGGGAGTCGGTCTCGCGTTCGAGCTTGGCGAGCTGCTGGGACACCGCGGAGGTGGTGACGTGCAACGCGGCGGCGGCCGCGCTCACCGAGCCGTGGGTCGCGACGGCGTGCAGCGCGCGGAGGCGGTCGACCTGGAGCATGTAGCAATGCTAACCAATGGGGTCCACCAATACTCGCTTGTCCTTAAACGATGGCGGGCGAAGACTGGGACATATGCGCCCCCGCCACGTCCTGCTCGCGCTGATCGTCGCCGCGATCTGGGGCTTCAACTTCGTCGTGATCGACGTCGGTGTGAACGAGTTCCCGCCCCTGCTGTTCGCCGCGCTGCGGTTCGCGGTGGTCGCGATCCCGGCGGTGTTCTTCGTCGGCATGCCGAAGGTGCAGTGGCGGTGGATCCTGCTGATCAGCGTCGGCGTCTGCGCGGGCCAGTTCGGCCTGCTGTTCACGGCGATCCACGCGGGCATGCCGGCCGGCCTCGCGTCGCTGGTGCTGCAGGCACAGGCGATCTTCACCCTCGTCCTCGGGTCGATCTTCCTTGGCGAACGGATCCAGCTGCGCCAGGTCCTCGGGCTCGCGATCGCGTTCGGCGGCATCGCGCTCGTCGGGTTCGACCTCGGCCAGGGCAGCCCGCTGGTCGCGTTCGCGCTGTGCATCGGCGCCGCGGCGGCGTGGGCCGTCGGGAACGTCGGCATCCGCAAGGCGCGGGCGACGAACATCCTGAACATGTGGGTGTGGGTCAGCCTGCTCGCGCCCGTACCGCTCCTCGCGTTGTCGCTGGTCTTCGAAGGGCCGCGGGCCGACCTCGAGGCGCTGCGCAACCTGTCATTGCCGGGGATCGCGTCGCTCGCGTACATCGCGTACATCTCCACGCTGGTGGGGTACGGCATCTGGGGCGTGCTGATGCGCCGCTACAACGCCGGCGTGGTGGCGGCGTACGCACTGCTGGTGCCGATCTTCGGCCTGTCGTCCGCGGCGGTGTTCCTGGACGAACGGATCACGCCGACGCGCATCGTCGCTGGCGTGCTGATCGTCGGCGGGGTGGCGCTGACGAGCCTGCGGCTGCGGAGGAAGAAGGCCGAGCCGGTCACCGAGCCGCAACGCGACTCCTACGCGACGCCAGGCTGAGCCGCGCGACCACGACGCACGCGACGGCCCCCAGCGCGAAGGACGCGCGTGGGTCGGCGTAGGTGCTGATGACCGACGTGATCGGCCCGCCCGCGGCCATCCCGCCGATCAGGACGCCGCTGAACGTGGCCATCACCCGGCCGGTCATCGACGGTTCGGCGGACTGCAGGACGGCGATCACCGCGGTGATGAGGATCGACCACGCAAAGCCCACCCCGGCCAGGCCGACCAGCGCGACCGGGAACGTGGGCGCCGCCGCGACGACGGCCAACGCCGCGGCCATACCGAGGCTGGCCCGGAGGATCGCCTTCGGACCCGGTCCACCCAGGGCGGCCGCCGTGATCGCGCCGAACAGGCTCGCCGTGGCCGAGGTCGTGAACGCGATCCCGACCAGCCCCGGTCCGCCACGCAGCGGTCCCTCCACGAAGATCGGTACCGACACCTGGAGGGTGAAGCCGAGCGTGGCGACGACGGCGATCGCGAGCATCGCCGTACGCAACGCCGGCGCCTGCCAGACGTACCGCAGCCCTTCTCGGATCTGGCCTGGGGCCCGGGCCACCCGAGGCGACGGGCCGACCCGGATCGTCCACAGAACAACGACATCCACGCCGAACGACACCGCGTTGACGGCGAACGCGACCGTCGGCCCGACCGCTGCCACTAGCGCCGCGCCGAGCGCGGAGCCGACGCTCATGCCGAGCAACATCAGGGTGCCGGTGAGTGCGGACGCGATCGACACGAGCTCGGGCGGGAGGAGCATCGGCACCAGGGCCCGCCGGGCCGGGGTGTCGAGCGCGTTGATCACGCCCCAGACCGCGGCGAGCACGAACACCCACGGCAGGGTCAGCCCACCCGCGTACGCCAGGACGGCGTACGCGGTCGCGACCAGCCCGAGCCCGGCTTCGGCGAGCATCAGCAGCCGCCTGCGGTCGTACCGGTCGACGAGCGCGCCGAACCACGGCCCGAGCACCAGGCTGGGCGCGTACTGCAGGGCCACCACCCACCCGAGCGCGCTGGGATCCAGCTGGACGACGACCCAGGACAGCCCGACCACCTGTGCCCACGAGCAGGTGACCGAGGGCAGTTGCCCTGCCAGGTAACGCCGAAAGGCCGGGACGCGCAGTGCGGCGACCGCCGGGTGGGCGCCGGCCATCAGAGGCTGAAGGCCAGGGCGACGGCGAGCGCGACGCCGAACAGGTACGTGCCCATCGCGCCCACCATGCGCAGCTTGCCCTCGGCGGCCAGGGTGCGCGCGGTGATCATGCCGTACGCGTGCAGCAGCCGGGCGAGGGTGGCACCGGCGATGAGCGGGATGGCCACGACGATCGGGCTGCGGGCGCCGACCAGCAGGAACAGCACCATCAGGATCGGGATGTACTCGACGGCGTTGCCGTGCGCTCGTTGGGCGATCAGCAGCGGGCTGGCCGGGTCGGTCGGCATCTGGGAGCCGCCCGTCTTCGCGGTGACGCCGCGCATCCGCGAGACGTTGAAGCCGAGGACGAACACCAGGGCGGCGAGGATCGCGGTGCAGATGAGGGCGATGGTCATGCTGTTCTCCTGTGGGTGTGGGGTGCGAGGACGTCGTCGAGCAGGTCGGCGCAGAGCGTCCAGCCGAGGAGCGCGTCGGCCTTGCGGAGCGCGCCCACGCTGGTGACGTTGACCTCGATGAGGTAGGGACCGATCACGTCGAGGCCGGCCAGGTGGATGCCGTACCGGCGCAACGTCGGCGCGAGGCGTTGGCAGATTTCCCTGTCCCGCTTGGTGATCGGCGCTTCAGCGGTCGGGTTGCCGATCCGGAAGTCGCCGGCGACCGGGAAGCGGTGCAGTGCGCCGACCGGTTCGCCGCCGAACATGAAGATCCGTTTATTGCCGGCGTCGACCTCGCGGAGGTAGCGCTGGACGACGACCGCGTGGTCGCCGTTGCCCGTGGCGATCTCTATGAGGGACGTGAGGTTGGGGTCGTGGCGGTCGAGCCTCAGCACGCCGCGACCGGAGAATCCGTCGACGGGCTTGACGACTGCCCCGTCGTGCTCGGCGACGAACGACCGGATGGTGCGCGCGTCGGCGGTGACGATCGTTGGCGGGATGAGGTCGGGGAATCGCAACGGGAGCAGGTGTTCGCTGCAGACCCGGATGCCGGTGGGGTCGTTGACGATCGCGGTGCGCGACGGGTCGAGGAGGTCCAAGATCAGCATCGCGGTCGTGTAGACGTCGTCGACGGGTGGTTCGGTGCGTACGAAGACCGCCACCATGTCGTCGAGCCAGACCTGCTGCGGCACGGTCGCGGTGAACCAGGGGTCGGGCACGGTCCAGCGGTGCCCCTCGCTCGGTCGCGACGGCGCCAGTCGGACGCGGCGCGCGGTGGCGCGGGCTCGGCCGTTCACGGCCTCGAGCTGTCCGGCCTCGGTGACCCAGACGTCCGCGCCCCGTTCCTGCGCGGCGTGCATGAGCCCGACGGAGGTGTCGATGGAGGCGTCCAGGGACTCCAGCGGGTCGACGACGAACGCGATATTCATGCGGCACCTACCAGGCTCGGGCGGACGATCTCAAGGAGGTCGGCGGTCTGCGGCGACCGCCCGGCGGCGGACTCGTTCCACGCCTGTTGCAGGTCGCCGACTCGCGGCATCAGCAGGTCCAGCGCGGCCCGCCTCGCCTGCGCGTCGTACAGCAGCGTCTCGACCGTGGTGATCGCTTCGCCGATGCGCTCGAGCGGTTGGGCGTCGAGGTAGCGGAGCTCGAGGTAGCCACCGCGTGGCCGGACGGGCGGGAACAGCGTCGTGAGGTGGTAGCACGCGTCCTCGGTCTCCGGGATCGGCAGCTGGGGTGCGGCCTTCGCGAAGTCCAGGTACGCCCCGATCGGGTCGGTCGGGTCGAGGTACCGCCCGTCGTAGCCGGTGCGGCGGAGGTCGGCGCGCTGCCAGATCCTCGTGCGTTCGCCTTGGGAGTTGTCGAACGCGGCGGCGAGCGCCGGGCCGGCGAGGTTGGCGACGAGCCACTGCTCGTGACCGGCCTCGCCCGGGAACAGGTCGACGGCAATCTGCAGCGACGCGGTGAGCCGCATCATCCGCCGGCCCTCCGGCCCGACCTCGTCGAACGCCTCCTGCATCGCGAGGTAGCGCGGCTTCGGCGTACGCAGCGGGACGTCCGCGCAGGAGTGGTACGGGTTGACGCCCTTCGTCTCCAGCCGTACGCCGCGCTCGTGGGCGATGGCGGTCGCTCGTCCGATCAGGGTGTGCACGTCGTGGATGAGGCGTGCGCGGCTGTACCTCGGAGGCGGGCTGAGCTCGAGCTGCCCGCCGGGCTCGAACGTCGGGCGCGCGGCCTCGACGAAGGCGGCGTCGAAGCCCGCTGCCAGTACGGCCGGGTCGACGGGACACGACTCGGCCGTGTCGGTCACGGTGATCAGCTCGATCTCGACGCCCACCCCTCCGGGGCGTCGGGCCGGTGCGAAGAGCCGTTCGACGGCGTCTGCGATGTCCATGCCCGCACGTTCCCGCGAACGGCGGCGCGCCACATCAGTGCTGGTACGCAATCGGGCACTGAGGACAACGCTGAACCCTGATACTTCACGCATGACCTCGACGGACGCGCTGGTCGGACGCCAGGAGGAGCTCGCCCTCCTGCGGCGCCGGCTTGCGTCCGCCCGTGCCGGGTCGGGTCACCTGGTCGTGGTGAGCGGGCCCGCCGGGATCGGTAAGACCCGGCTGGTCGAGGAACTCGTGCGGGACTGCCCCGTCGTCGGCTGGGGTGCCGGTCTCGTGGACGCGGGGATGCCCGCGCTCTGGCCGTGGGTCCGGGCCGTACGCGACTGGCCGTCGCCGCGCGATGCCGTTGCTGCCCTGGTCGGCGGGTCCACGCAGCACGGGTACGGCTCCGCCGAGGAGGCCGCGGCGTCGACGTTCACCGCCGACACCGCTGTGGTGGACGCGCTCGCCGAGCAGGCCGCGGCGTCGCCGGGGCTGGTGGTCGTCCTCGACGACCTGCAGTGGGCGGACGCGGCGACGCTGCGCCTGCTCGACCGGCTCGGCGCGGAGATCCGGCGGCTGCCGTTGCTCGTCGTCGGGACGCATCGTGACGCCGCGGCGCTGCCCGCGGACCGTTCGGCGGAGGTGGTGAACCTCGGACCGCTGTCGCCGACGGAGGCCGCCGCGATGCTGTCCACCGCCGTCGAGGGTGCCGACCAGGCGGCGATCGGGCGTGCGGTCGAGCTCTCCGGCGGCAGCCCGCTTTACCTGCGTACGTTGACGAAAGTCGCGGTCGAGGCGCTGCGCGGCGACCGAGACTGGGACGGCGCGACCGGCGCCGCTCCGGAGCTCCGCCACCTCGTCGCGGCCGCGATGCGAGCCTCGGGACCGCGGGTCGCGGCGGACATCGAGGCGCTGAGCGTGCTCGGTCCCGTCATGGAGCCGGACGTGGTCGCGCGGCTGCTCGGCGTTCTTTCGGCCAGCGCGGTGGTCGAGCGGCTGCTGCCGGCCGTACCCGCGGGCCTGATGGAGGTCCACTCCGGCGACCGGGTGCGGTTCGCGCACGCGCTGGTGCGGGACGCGGCGTACGCCTCGCTCTCACCGTCGCGGCGTACCGCGCTGCACCGTCTTGCCGCTGAGCTGTTGGAACCACTCGCGGTGGGGCGAGACGAGCGGGCGGGCACGGTGGCCCGGCACTGGCTGCTCGCCGAGGAGCCGGAACGTGCTGTGGGGTGGGCGATTCGCGCGGCGGCGGCTGCGTTGGCGGCGGGTGCGTACGAGGACGCGGCCTCGTATCTTCAGCTGGCACTCGATACCGGTTCCACCGCCGACCGGGCGGAGCTGCTGCTGGATCTTGCCCGGGCCTTGTACCTCGCGGGGCGGATCCAGCAGAGCGCGGAGGCCTGCGTTCAGGCCGCTGTGGAGGGCGAGCTCTCTGGCCGCGCGGAGGTGGTCGGGCGGGCGGCGATCGTCATCCAGGGCGTCGGCCACCCGGACGTCAACCAGCGGCTCGAGGACCTGTCGCGGCGGGCGCTGCGGATGCCGGACTGCGAGATGGCGCCGGAGTTGCGGGCGCGGGTCGAGGCCCAGCTGGCCTGCGCGCTGTTCGAGCGGGAGGCCGACGACGAGGCAGCGCAGTGGGCTGCGGACGCGCTGGAGCGAGCGACGGCCAGTGGCGACCCGAACGCCGAGCTGGACGCGATCCGCGCGTACGCCTGGCGGTATCGGCAGCCTCGGCACGATCCCGAGGTGATCGAGCTCGGCCAGCGGGCGATCGACCTGGCCGCCCGGACGGCTCGACCCCTCTCGGCGCTGTGGGCGCACACCTGGCGTTCGGACGCCGCGATCCACCAGGCGGACATGGCCTGGGCGCAGCGCGAGCTCGGCGAGATGCGTACGCTCGCCGACCGCACGCGGTTGCCGCTGGTGCGCTGGCATGTGCTGCGCCGCGAGGCCACGATCGCCGCCCTGGTAGGCGACTTCGGGACGAGCCGCGAACGGTCCGCGCGGGCCAACGAGATCGCCGGGGACTGGCAGGACGTGTCGATCCGCTTCACCAGATTCGGCCAGTCGCTCAGCCTGGCGCTGCTGCGCGACGATCCCGCGGACCTGATGCCCGGGTGGACGGACTTCCTCGGCGGCGTGCGGGGTTATCCGCTGGTCGCGCAGACCGCCATGGCCGTCGGGTTGCGGTTGTCCGGCCGCTCGGATGAGGCGTTGGACCTGTACCGGTCGCTGATCGGGCGGCTCGACGAGATGCGCACCGGGTTGGGCCCGCCCGCTCTGTCGTACCTGGCCGAGCTCGCGGTGGCCTTCGATGATCCGGACGGGTGTCGCGGCGTTCGTACCCAGCTGGAGGACATCTTCGGCGGCGCCGTCGCGATCGGCGCGGGCACGGTGGCGTACCTGGGCTCGCTCGGACGCGTGCTCGCCGAGCTCGACTTGGGCTGCGGCGAGATTTCGGCCGCTGTCGCGCACTACGAGGAGGGGCTGCGCGTCGACGCGTTGCTCGGCGCCCGGCCGTACGTCGCCCTCGGCAGCCTCGGCCTGGCCCGCGCCCTCTTCGCGTCATCCCTCCCCCGCGCCGTCTCCCTGGCCCGCGCCGCCGCGGCCGAGGCCCGCCGGCTGGACATGCCCGGCCTCCTACGCGCCGCGGATGCCTTCCTCACCGAAGCGGCGGCGGCTTCACGTTCCGCCTCCCCGCTGTCACCGCGGGAACGCGAGGTGAGTGCCCTCGTCGCCCAAGCCCTCTCCAACCGCGACATCGCCTCGCGGCTGGTGCTGTCCGAGCGAACGGTGGAGAGCCACGTGCGCAGCATCCTCGCCAAAACCGGGCTCACCACCCGCACCGAACTCGTCCGCTGGCACCTCGAGCAGCAGGACCTCTAGGCTCAGCGGAGTTGTAATGTTTGCCAATTGTTGCTGAATCTTGCAAGCATCTGGTCATGGACTCTGCTGCCGATGTCCGCGAGCTCTACGGCGCGGCGGGCACCTTGCTGCTCGAGCTGGGCGCCGACCCGAACGTGCTCGACGACGGCGGCGCGAACGCCCTGCACCACGCGGCAGCCGCCGGCTCACTCGAAGTCGCCTCAGCCTTGCTCGCGGCCGGCGCCGACCGCGATGCGGGACGCTCACCATGCGGCCCCCGCCCGTCCTGTGGGCGCGGAACTTCCAGCACGTCGCCATCGTGCGCTTGCTGCTCCAGAACGGTGTGGGCCTGAACGCCTCCGACGGAGCCAAGCTCGGACTGAACGCGATCGTGACCGGGTTCCCCGGGTCATTGACGTCGCCATCGGCTGGCCGACACCGCTCATCGCGGCGGTCTCGGCTGGCCAGGTGGCCACCGTTCAGCTCCTGCTCGACCGCGGCGCCGACCCGAACGCGCCGGCCGGCAACGGCCAGACTCCCTTACAGGCCACGAAGTTCGCCGGCGACACGGCCGACGTGATCACTGCCCTACTCCGCCAAAGCGGCGCGGTCGACGTCTAGGACCTGGCTTATGTCGTCGCGTCACCTTCGCCCGTCGCCTTGCCTTTCACACCCGCCGCTGCTTTGCTCGGTCTCACGTCACGTGCCGTCGACTCTCACTCCTTGGGGTCGGGCGGCTTCTTCTGCTTCGGGCTGATTCTTTGGCTTTGCTGATGCTTTGCCTTGCTGTGGTTGGGCGGGCTAGCTGGTCGGGCTGTTGCATTGCCTTGCTGTGCTTGGGCGGGCTAGCTGGTCGGGCTGTGGCGGCGGTCGATTGTGGTGGCCGGTCCGGGGCGCGTCAAGGGCGCCGCGGCGGCTTCGCAGATGGGCGACGTCGCTTCGCGACCGCGTTGCGGCCCTTGACTCGCCCCGGCCCGGCCACCAGATTTTCACGCGCCGCCCCTGCCCCCGGAACAGTGTCCCGGGCAAGGCCTGCTTACCTCCAGGTTTGCTGCCGTGCTTGGGTTGCTTGTGGAGCCCCCGGGCTTGCTCGTGGCTCGGATGGAGCCGGGAGGTTGCCCTTGCTGGGTTGGGCATTAGCCTGATTCGGCTGGTAGAATTGTGCTATGGAATCGACCACTTGCTCGAACACTATCGGCGGCGCCGATGGTGTGTCGGCGTGGTCGATGTCTGATGACCAACTCGCCACCGCACTCCTCGACAACCAGGCCGCCCTCCACCGGCACGAAGCCCGCCGGCTCGAGCTGATCCGCGAGGCCGACGCCCGGAACCTCGCCGTGTCGGCGGGTGCGGCGAACACCGCGCAATGGGTCGCCGGCGTCCTTCGTGTTCCTTCGGCTGAGGCGGGTGCGATGGTGAAGCTCGCCAGCCACCTCGACGCCGAGCTTCCTGCCACCGCGCGGGCGTTAGCTGAGGGCGAGATCTCTGTTCCGCATGCGCGGGTGATCTCGCGGGTCGTGACGATGCTGCCGCCGCAGATCTCGACCCCGGAACTCCGCTCCGAGGTCGAAGCCACCCTGTTAGAGAGCGCAGCCACCTTCGACCCGAAGGTCTTGTCGAAGGTCGGGAACCGGCTCTTGGAGACCGTCGCTCCGGACCTTGCCGACCAGGTCCTGGAACTGAAGCTCAAACAAGAAGAAGCCAGCGCCGAACGCGACCGGTTCCTGCGTATGTCCTTCGACGCCACGTCAGGCACGTGGCGGGTCACCGCCCGGCTGCCGAAGGTGGTCGGGGAACGCCTCAAGCTGGTTCTCGACCCGCTCGCCGCACCGCAGCCCGGACCCGACGGACGTGACACCCGCCTCCCCGAGCAGCGCAATGTGGATGCTCTGGACGAGGCCTGCCGGCGACTGCTCGCTGAGCGGTTGGTGCCCTCTCATGGCGGGAATCCCACCCAGCTGGTCGTCACCGTCACCCGCACGGGTGGCCGGACCCTGCACACCGGGATCGAACTGTCCCGCAAACTCGTCGACCAACTCATGTGCGAAGCCGACCGCACCTACCTCGTGAAGCCCGAGGACCAGCCTGGCAGAGTCACACTGCTGACCGACACCCAACAGCGGCTGTTCCAAGGCAAACTCCGCCGCATCCTCGAACTCCGCGACGGCGGCTGCGCCTTCCCCGGATGCGACCGGCCACCAGGCTGGTGCCACGCCCACCACGTTGTCCCGTGGAGTAAAGGCGGACCCACCACCCGCGACAACGGGGTACTGCTCTGCGGCTACCACCACCGCCTCATCCACCAAGGCGCATGGCAAATCCGAATCGCACTCGACGGATTACCCGAGTTCTTACCCCCGGACTGGATCGACTCCCAGCGCCGACCACTCCGCAACCACCGCCTCACCCCGGCCGCCTAACCATGGCCGGGGCCGGCGGAGTGCGCGCCGCCGGCTGGGGGGCACCTCACCCGGCCAACCACCCCTCTACCTGGCGTCCACCCCACGTAAAGGGGCTAATGACCATGTAAACATGATCAACGGCCCTTTGCACCGGGGAGTTGCGCCGGAGCCACCGAGGAGCCACCTAGGAACACCAGGGGCCAGCCTGCTCGTCAGCCATGCCAAGACGCCACCGCTTCGCTCCAGCCACCTTCGTCACAGGCACTAGGCCGGGATGGCTGGCACCGACTCGGTGCGGATCTCCAGGGAGTCCTTGTCCTCGTTGACGTCCACGAACACCGTGTTCCCGTCCCGCACGTCGCCAGCCAACAGCTTGCGCGCCAGCTCATCGCCGATCGCCGACTGCACCAGACGCTTCAACGGCCGGGCGCCGTAGACCGGGTCGTAGCCTGTCAGGGCCAGCCACTCTTTCGCGCCGTCGGTCACGTCCAGGATGATCCGCCGCTCGGCAAGGCGGCGCGCCAACAACGCAACCTGGAGGTCGACGATCCGGGTCAGCTCCTCGCTGCCCAGCGCGTCGAACAGCACGACCTCGTCGAGCCGGTTGAGGAACTCCGGCTTGAACGAGTTGCGCACGACGTTCATCACCATCTCGCGCTTCTTGTCCTCCGGCATCGCCGGATCCGCGAGGTACTGCGAGCCCAGGTTGCTGGTCAGGATCAGGATCACGTTCCGCAGATCGACCGTACGACCCTGCCCATCGGTCAGCCGCCCGTCGTCCAGCACCTGCAGCAGCACGTCGAAGATCTCCGGGTGCGCCTTCTCGACCTCGTCGAGCAGGATCACCGAGTACGGACGCCGCCGCACGGCCTCGGTCAGCTGGCCGCCCTCTTCGTAGCCCACATATCCCGGCGGCGCACCCACCAGCCGCGCCACCGAGTGCTTCTCGGAGTACTCCGACATGTCGATCCGGACCATCGCCCGCTCGTCGTCGAACAAGAACTCCGCCAAGGCCTTCGCCAGCTCCGTCTTGCCCGTACCCGTCGGACCCAGGAACAGGAACGACCCCGTCGGACGGTCCGGATCGGAAATCCCAGCCCGCGCACGACGTACGGCATCCGACACCGCCGCGACCGCGCGCTTCTGACCGATCAGACGCTTCCCGAGCTCGTCCTCCATCCGGAGCAGCTTCCCGGTCTCCCCCTCGAGCAGCCGCCCGGTCGGAATCCCCGTCCACGAAGAGACAACGTCGGCGATCTCGTCCGGCCCGACCTCGTCGCGCACCATCGGCGGCACCTCATCCAGGGCCTCCTCCGAGGACGGCGAAGAAGAGTCCGCGTCGTCGAGCTCCTTCTCCAGTTGAGGAATCTCCGCGTACAGGATCCGCGAAGCCGTCTCCAGGTCGCCCTCACGCTGCGCCCGTTCGGCCTGCACCCGCAGGTCGTCCAACTGCTGCTTCGCGTCACCAACACGGTTGAGGCCGGACTTCTCCTTCTCCCACCGCGCCTCCAGCCCGCGCAGCTGCTCCTCGCGATCCGCGAGCTCACCACGCAAGCGGGCAAGGCGTTCCTGCGAAGCCGGGTCGTCCTCCTTGGAGAGCGCGAGCTCCTCCATCTTCATCCGGTCGACCTGGCGCCGCAGCTGGTCGATCTCGATCGGGCTCGAGTCGATCTCCATCCGCAGCCGGCTCGCCGACTCGTCCACGAGGTCGATCGCCTTGTCCGGCAGCTTGCGTCCGGTGATGTACCGGTTGGACAGCGTCGCCGCCGCCACCAGCGCGGCGTCGGAGATCTGCACCTTGTGGTGCGCCTCGTACCGCTCGGAAAGTCCACGCAGGATGGCGATCGTGTCCTCGACGGTCGGTTCGCCGACGTACACCTGGGCGAACCGGCGTTCCAGCGCGGGGTCCTTCTCGATGCGCTGGCGGTACTCGTCCAGCGTCGTCGCGCCGATCATCCGCAGCTCGCCGCGCGCGAGCATCGGCTTCAGCATGTTGCCCGCGTCCATCGAGCCGTCGCCGGTCGCGCCGGCGCCGACGACGGTGTGCAGCTCGTCGATGAACGTGATCACGTGCCCCTCGGAGTCCTTGATCTCCGCGAGGACGGCCTTCAACCGCTCCTCGAACTCGCCGCGGTACTTCGCGCCCGCCACCATCGCGCCGAGGTCGAGCGACACCAGCCGCCGCCCCTTCAGCGACTCGGGGACGTCGCCCGCGACGATCCGCTGCGCCAGCCCCTCGACGACCGCGGTCTTGCCGACGCCGGGCTCACCGATCAGCACCGGGTTGTTCTTCGTACGCCGGGAAAGCACCTGGATCACGCGACGGATCTCGGTGTCCCGCCCGATCACCGGGTCGAGCTTGCCCTCGCGCGCTCGGTCGGTCAGGTCGACGCTGTACTTCTCCAGCGCCTTGAACGTGCTCTCCGGGTCGGGCGAGGTCACCCGCTGCGAGCCGCGCATCTTGGCGAACGCGGCGAGCAGGGCCTCGGGAGTCGCACCGACCTTCGTGAGGATGTCCTTGGCCGGGCTGCCGACGGTCGCGAGTCCGACGAGCAGATGCTCGGTCGAGACGTACTCGTCGCCCAGCTCGGTCGCGCGGTCCTGCGCGATCGACAGGACCTGGAACAGCGGGCGGGCAAGATTCGGCGCCTGCACTGAGCTTCCGCTCGCGGCAGGCAGCCGCTTGACCCCGTCAACCGCGGATTGCGCGACCGCGTTGCGGTCCGCGCCGACCGCTTCGAGGAGTCCGCCGGCGGTGCTCTCTGGCACAGCCAGCAACGTGTGCAGGAGGTGCATCGGCTCGACCGACGGGTTGCCCGCGGTCGAAGCCTCACGCACCGCCGCCGACAACGCCTCCTGGCTCTTCGTGGTCAGCTTCTGTGCGTCCATACGTTTCTGAGTCCCCTAAGGTGCTGCGGATCTTGGGTGTTCCCACTAGCGCCGTCGACGCCGCTTGCCCTGCCAGAGCACGACCGCCTGCGTCTGTTGCGGCAGGAGCTCGGGCAGGAACGCGGCTTGCTCGTACGCGCGTTCCATCGCGACCTGGGTGCTTTCCAGCTGTTCCTCCAGGTCGGACACTCGATCCTGCAGCGCCTCGACGAGGTGCTCCAGCTCGAGGATGCGGCGTACGCCCTCCAGCCCGATCCCCGCTGCGGTCAGCTGCGTGACGTGTCGAAGGATCTCGATGTCACGCAGCGAGTACCGCCGCCCGCCCCCGCCGGTCCGGCCTGGGGACACCAGGCCGAGCCGGTCGTAGGTGCGAAGCGTCTGCGGGTGCAGACCGGTGAGCTGAGCCGCCACGCTGATCACGTACACCGGAGTGTCCTCGTCCAGCGTGACGTCGAACGGACGGCGGCGTTCGGTGGGCATCAGCTACCTCCCTGTGCCGCGCTGGGGTCACCCACCGCGCGTCGGTAGGCGTCCAGGGCTTCCTTCGCCTTCTCGTCGAGGTGATCGGGGACGACCACCTCGACCGTCACCAGCAGGTCGCCCTTCGTACCGTCGCGCCGTGCCGTGCCCTTGCCACGTACGCGGAACGTCCGGCCGTTCGGCGTGCCCGCCGGGATCTTCAGCTTGACCTCGGGCCCCTCGAGCGTCGGCACTTGCACCTCGCCGCCGAGAGCCGCCTCGGGGAACGAGATCGGCACGGTCAACGTGAGGTGCTCGCCCTTGCGGCCAAACTTCTCGTGCGCGCTGACATGCACGGTCACGTACAGGTCGCCGGCCGGGCCGCCGCGCTCACCGGGAGCGCCCTTGCCCCGCAGGCGAATCCGCTGCCCGTCGGCCACGCCGGACGGGATGCGAACCTGCATCGTGCGCGACGACGTACCGCGGCCGGAGCCGTGGCAGGTCGGGCACGGGTCGTCGACGACGAGCCCGCGCCCCTTGCAGTTGCGGCACGGCTCGGTGATCGAGAGCGTGCCTCCC
Organism: Tenggerimyces flavus; assembly: GCF_016907715.1. Classification (NCBI taxonomy): domain Bacteria; kingdom Bacillati; phylum Actinomycetota; class Actinomycetes; order Propionibacteriales; family Nocardioidaceae; genus Tenggerimyces; species Tenggerimyces flavus. The sequence continues at coordinate 775,531 of NZ_JAFBCM010000001.1, forward strand.
TGCGTGGTCGCCTTCATGCCGACGCCCTCGCACTCCGGGCAGACGCGCGGAACGGTGCCGGCCTTCGCGCCCGTCCCCATGCAGTCCGGGCAGGCCGCCTCGCTCGTCATGCGGAGCGGAACGGTGACGCCGTTGACCCCGTCGGTGAACCCGATCGTGGCCTCGGTCTCGACATCGGCACCCCGGCGCGGGCGCGCGCCGGGCGGCGTCCTGGTCGTCGTACGCCCACCCGGGGTGAAGATGCCACCGAGGATGTCGCCGAGACCGCCGCCCTGACCGCCGCCGCCCTGCCGCTGGGTGAAGATGTCGTTCAGGTCGAAGTTGAACCCGCCGCCTTGGCCACCACCCTGACCACCGGGGAACCGGAAGCCACCGTTGCCGAACAGCGAGCGCGCCTCGTCGTACTCCTTGCGCTTCGCCGGGTCGGACAACACCGAGTACGCCTCGGAGACCTCCTTGAAGCGTTCCTCCGACTTGGTGTCACCCTTGTTGGCGTCGGGGTGGTTTTGCCTTGCCAGCTTGCGATACGACTTCTTGATGTCCTCTTGCGACGCGTCCTTGGAGACGCCGAGCACCTTGTAGAAGTCCTTCTCGAGCCATTCCTTCGTGCCCATCGGCGCTCATCACCTCCCTGTAGACGTGCGCTCTTGGCTACTTCTTCTCATCTTCGGCTGATTCGGAGGTGACGTCGTCGCCGGCGAGGATGTCACCGAGATCGCCCAGGTCCTCCGGGGCTGCCTCGGTCGTCTCCGCTGCCTCCGGCGCGGCCTCTGGCTGGGCGGCCGCTTGCGGCGGCAGTCCGACCGTCGGCTCGACGACCGCGACGCGCGCGGCGCGCAGCACTCGCTCGCCGTGCCGGTAGCCCGGCTGCAGGATCGCCGAGCACGTCGGCCCGTCGACCTCGTCGGAGTACGCGTGCATCAGCGCCTCGTGGATGCGCGGGTCGAACGCGTCGCCGACCTCGCCGTACCGCACCAGGCCGAGCTTGCCGAGGATCGTCTCGAGCGCCTCGGACACCGCCTTGAACCCGCCCTGGAGCTCCTCGTGCTCACGCGCGCGGCCGATGTCGTCGACGACCGGCAGCAGCTCGGTGAGCACGTTCGCCACCGCGAGCTCCCGGTTGACGTCGCGGTCCCGGTCGACGCGCCGCTTGTAGTTGACGTACTCCGCCTGCAGGCGCTGCAGGTCGGCAGTACGTTCGGCCAGCTTCTGCTCGAGCTCCGCGACCTGCGCCGGCGCCTCGCCAGCGGCGTCCACCGGCGGCTGGCCCGCGGTCATCCCGCTGGCCGCCGCCGCGTCGGCGGGCGCTCCTCTTCCCTGCACCTTGCGTGCCTCTCCGGTCTTGGGGTCGATACGCCGACGGTCGTGAACGACGTGGCCGCGTTGCTCACCGGCCTCGGGGTCCCGGCCTTCCTGCGTCACTTCTGACCACCCTGCCCGTCGGTGTCGGTCTTCCCGTCGGTGTCGCTGGTGTCCTCGTCGACGATCTCGGCGTCCACGACGTCGTCGTCGCTGGTCGCGTTCTCGTCGGTCGTGGTCGCGTCGCCCTGCGGCGCCTCGCCACCCTCGCTCGTCTGCTGCTGCTGGGCGTTCGCGTAGATCGCGGCACCCATCCGCGTGCGGGAGTCGGAGAGCTTGTCGAACGCCGTCTTGAGAACGTCGTTGTCCTCGCCCTCGAGCGCCTTCTTCAGCGCCTGGATGTCGGCCTCGACCTCGGTCTTGGCCTCGGCCGGAACCGTGTCGGGGTTGTCGGCGAGGAACTTCTCGGTCTGGTAGACGAGCGTGTCGGAGGTGTTGCGCAGCTCCGCCTGCTCGCGGCGCTTGCGGTCGTCCTCGGCGTACTGCTCGGCGTCGCGGATCATCTTGTCGATGTCGTCCTTGGGCAGCGCGGAGCCACCGGTGACGGCCATCCGCTGCTCGCGACCCGTGGCCAGGTCCTTCGCGGAGACGTGCACGATGCCGTTCGCGTCGATGTCGAACGCGACCTCGATCTGCGGGACGTTCCGCGGCGCCGGCGGGAGGCCGGTGAGCTCGAAGTTGCCGAGGCTCTTGTTGTCGCGGGCCATCTCACGTTCGCCCTGGAAGACCTCGATCATCACGCTTGGCTGGTTGTCCTCGGCCGTGGTGAAGACCTCGGAGCGCTTGGTCGGGATCGTGGTGTTGCGCTCGATGATCTTGGTGAACACGCCGCCCTTGGTCGCGATGCCGAGGCTCAGCGGGGTGACGTCGAGGAGCAGAACGTCCTTGACCTCGCCCTTGAGGACGCCGGACTGCAGGGACGCACCGACGGCGACGACCTCGTCGGGGTTGACGCCCTTGTTGGGCTCCTTGCCGCCGGTCAGCTCCTTGACCAGGTCCGCGACGGCCGGCATGCGGGTGCTGCCGCCGACCAGGATGACGTGGTCGATCTTGTCGACGGGGATGCCCCCGTCCTTGAGCACCTGCTCGAACGGACGCCGCGTGCGCTCGAGCAGGTCGCTGGTCATCTGCTGGAACTGGCTGCGCGTCAGCTTCTCTTCGAGGTGCAGCGGTCCGGACTCGCCGAGCGTGATGTACGGCAGGTTGATGTTGGACTCGCTGGCGCTGGAGAGCTCGATCTTCGCCTTCTCCGCGGCCTCGGTGAGGCGCTGCTTGGCGATCTTGTCGGCGCTCAGGTCGATGCCCTGCTTGTTCTTGAACTGGACGACCAGCCAGTCGACGATCTTCTGGTCCCAGTCGTCGCCGCCGAGGTGGTTGTCACCGTTCGTGGCCTTGACCTCGAAGACGCCGTCGCCGATCTCCAGGAGGGACACGTCGAACGTGCCGCCGCCGAGGTCGAAGACGAGGATGGTCTGGTCCGAGCCCTTGTCCAGGCCGTACGCGAGCGCGGCGGCGGTGGGCTCGTTGATGATGCGCTGCACGTTCAGGCCGGCGATCTCGCCGGCTTCCTTCGTGGCCTGGCGCTGCGCGTCGGAGAAGTACGCGGGAACGGTGATCACCGCGTCGGTGACGGTCTCACCGAGGTAGGCCTCGGCGTCGCGCTTGAGCTTCTGCAGGATGAACGCGGAGATCTGCTGCGGGGTGAAGCTCTTGTCGTCGATCTGCTGCTTCCAGTCGGTGCCCATGTGGCGCTTGACGGAGCGGATCGTGCGGTCGACGTTCGTCACCGCCTGCCGCTTGGCGACCTCGCCGACGAGGACCTCGCCGCTCTTGGCGAACGCCACCACTGACGGCGTCGTCCGGGAACCCTCGGCGTTCGTCACGACCGTGGGCTCGCCGCCTTCGAGGATCGCGACGACGGAGTTCGTGGTACCAAGGTCAATACCGACCGCTCGGGCCATGGTGCTTCCTCCACTGATCTGTCCGGGAGTCGGCCGGTCTGGCCCCTCGCCGGTTCCTGTCTGGCGCGATCGCACGCCCGCGTGAGACGGGTCGAGCGTAGCGCGCCGGGTCGTCTTTGTCGCGACTCAGCCAGTCAACCAAGCTGAGTCTACTGGGCTCAACTCTCGGCACCCACCCGTTGTTCCCCGGCCATCTCCCTGCGGCCATTTGTCCAGCGAATCTGCGGCTACCTGTCCAGCGAACCTGCGACCAGATGGCCACGCACCTAGCGACCAAACGCACATCAACTTAGCGACCAAACGAATATGAGCACGATGGCCAAATGAATACTGCACCGGCGACCAAACGAACACGACCTGCCATACGCCTCGCATCGCGAGCGTCCTGATCCTCCGCGAGATGCGCACGCTGACATCGGACGAGCTCGCCCTGACGCTTGGTAGCGAATCTTCCTGACGTGGGTCAGCATGGGTGGGCGGTGGTCCTGCTCCGCGTGGGGTGGGCGTGCGGGACGTGCTCCATCTGCCGCTACTTCTTGAACGTGTGGTCAGGCTCCGGATCCCAGTACGTCTTACCCTCCAGCTCAGGCGGGCGGTAGGACTGCTCGACCTCGCCGTCGGGATAGGCGTGCGGGTACTTGTAGCCCTTGCCCTGGCTGGCGAGCTTCCGACCGCGCGCCTTGTCGGAGCCGCCCAGGTGGGCCGGGACCTCGTGCGACCGCGCCGCGACGTCTTCCTTGGCCTTGATCATCGCGCGCATGATCGCGTTCGACTTGGGTGCCAGTGACAGATACACAGCCGCCTGGGCTAGGGCGAAGGCCGACTCGGGGAGACCTACGTACTCGTTCGCCTGCGCCGCCGCCGTCGCGATCACCAAGGCTTGCGGGTCGGCGAGGCCGATGTCCTCCGACGCGAGAACGATCATCCGGCGAGCGATGAACTTCGGGTCCTCGCCGCCCTCGATCATCTCGAACAGCCAGAACAGAGCCGCGTCCGGATCGGAGCCGCGCATCGACTTGATGAACGCCGAGATCACGTCGTAGTGCCGGTCCTGCGCCTTGTCGTACCGGATCGCGCGCCGGGCGAGAGCCTGCTGGGCGTCGTCGAGCGTGACGCGGTCGTCGCCGCGGGCGGCCGCGAGCTCGGCGCCGGCTTCGAGCGCGTTGTACGCGGTACGTGCGTCGCCGCCGCTCTTGTCCGCGATCCATGCGAGCGCCTCGTCGTCAGCGGCCGTGCCGGGGAGACCGCGCTCGTCGGTGAGCGCGCGGCGGAGCAACGTGACGACGTTCTCTGGCGACAGGGGCTCGAGGCGGAACAGCAGGCTGCGGGAGAGCAGTGGGGAGTTGACCTCGAAGAACGGGTTCTCGGTGGTCGCGCCGATCAGCACGATGACGCCGTCCTCGACCGCGCCGAGGAACGCGTCCTGCTGCGCCCGGTTGAAGCGGTGGATCTCGTCGAGGAACAGTACGGTCCGCCCCACCTTGCGGGCGTTCGCGATGACCTTGCGTACGTCGGCGACGCCGGAGGAGATCGCGGAGAGCTTCTCGACGGGCGCGTTCGTCCGGTCGGCCACGATGTGCGCGATCGTCGTCTTGCCCGTACCTGCCGGCCCCCAGAGGATCGCGGACCGCAGCTCGTCGCGCTCGATCAGCGCGCGCAGGGTCCTGCCCGGTCCGATGACCTGCTCCTGCCCGACGATCTCGTCGACCGTCCGCGGCCGCATCCGTGCCGCCAGTGGCGCGTCAGCCATCTGCTCAAGCTAGCTCAGTTTGATCAACCGTGAGCCCTTCGGCCTAGAGGTCGTAGTGGTGGAGGAGCGACTTCAGCTGGAGGGTCCGGCGCAGCTCGCTGTCCGGCCCGCGGACCGGATCCTTGCGCACCTCGACGAAGCCGACACCCATGGACGTCGCGACCAGAGGGCCGAGCAGGCAGCCGCGCGACTGGGGTCCGATGACCACCGTCGGACTCAGGTCGCGGAACGGCGCGGCCAGCGCAGGCCCCAAGGCCGCCAACACCGCGGCATCACGCCACCAGCCGGTGAGGTCCGCCAACCTGACGTCGTCCGTCCGATCGCCGAGCCAGCGGAATCCGTCAACCAGCAAAGTTCGCAGCTCACCGGACGACATTCCAACATTCTGGCCCAAGCGACGACGAAGCCCCGGGATCCGCGAGGGATCCCGGGGCTCGGCGTAACCAGGTGGAGCTAGTGGACTACTTGCAGGTGTAGATCTTGAAGTTGTCCACGTTCAGCGTCGCGATCTGCGCGGCGTCCGAGGGCGCCTTGGTCATCACGAAGCGCCAAGCGACCTGCTTGCCCGCGAGGGAGTCGAGCGGGTACTTGGCCGACGACCAGCCGAAGGAGTGACCCTTCCACGGTCCCGGGTTGACCGCACCGGCCAGGCCCGAGGCCGCCTTCCAGGCACCGCCACCCACGCGGTACTCCAGACGCGCCGACGTCACGTTGTCGATCGCGGCCCAACCGAAGTACGCCACGTAGTCGAAGCGCAGCAGGCTCTTCGACGGCACGCCCTTCGGGTCCGAGCTCAGGGTCGCGCTCGTCACCTCAGGAGCACCGCCACCCGCGACCTGCGTGAACAGCAGAGCAGAGTCGGCGCCGCGGTTCGCGTAGTCGACCTCGGCCTCGGCGTTGCTCAGCAGCGCGGCCTTCTCGAAGTTCCAGTCCGAAGGCTTCTTCGGACCGTCGAAGCCCTGCGACGTCGAGGCAGCGACCTTCGCCTTGTTGCCGCAGTACGGCGTCGCGACCGGCGCAGCGGACGCGGCGTTCTTGTACATCTCCGTCGCGCGAACGGCGTTGTCGACCTGGCGGCAGTCGTCCGCCGTGACCTGCGTGCCCGACTTGCCAACCAGCTTCCGGCAGGCGACGGGCAGTGTGTAGAACAGATCCTTGTAGTCGCTACCGGACGTCAGGACGTTCTGCGTCGCCCAGTAGACCTTCCACGCCTTCTTCAAACCGAGACCGCGAACGTCGTACCCGTTGAACTTCGTCGTGCCCTCAGAGCCGAGCAGGAAGCCGGCCTTGTTGCCCACACCGCTGTTGGCGTGAACGCCACCGAAGTCACGGAACTCGGCGTCGTTGAACCACTGGTTCGACGTCATCTTGTCCGGCTGCGGGTCGCTCGACTTGGTCGGGTCCTCCATGTCGCGGAAGAAGCCCAGGTTCGCGTCGTCGTCGCCCAGGATCCACGCGCGGTCCGTGCCGACCTTCGACGGGTTCGTCGCGAGGTCGATGTACTCGCCGAACACGTCGGACATCGACTCGTTGATCGCACCGGCCTGGTACGCGTAGCGCAGCGCCGAGGTCTTCTCGGTCACACCGTGCGTGACCTCGTGCCCGGTGATGTCGAGCAGGTCGAAGCCCTCACCGAAGTACATCTGGCCACTGCCCCAGAACGCGTTCTGCATCGGGCACTCGGGCTGCTGGTTCGTCGCGCAGATCCGAGCGGTCGCCCGCAGGGCCTTGCCATCGGTACCCGTGCCGACCAGAGCGGTGAGGTCGGTGCCGCCGTACTGCGCGTACCACTTCGCCGTGTTGCCCAGCTGGTCGTAGATGTCGTCGACCTCTTCGTCGCCGACAGCCGCCTGGCCCTCAGAACGGACGTACTTCAGCGTCTTGCCGTCGCACACGTTCTGCTCGAGGTCGGCGTTCGCCTTGTTGGCGTTGTTGCACACCTTGCGGTTCACCGCGTAGTGGTGGTTGCTGTAGCCGAGAGCCACGATGCCGAAGCCCCGGTCGACCAGAACGGTCCAGTCGACGAGTCCATCGACGCTCTTGACGTCGTACCGGTTGACCACCCGGTTGACGGACGGGCCAGGGGCGCCGAGCGTCGACGGGTTGTAGATCCACTTGCCCTTGCTCTCGGTCAGCAGCAAGGCCTTGGAGACGTCGGCGCGCTTGGCCACATACTCCTTGGCGGTACGAGCGGACTGCAGGTTGGGCACCACGTTCTGCACGGAGTCGACCGCGCCCTTGACGGTGCCACCAAGAAGGGCCTCGAGCCCGCCCTTCTTGTCCATCGAAGCAACGACCTCGCCGGCGAACACCGGGAGGTCGTTCTTGTACTGCTGGAACTTCACGACATCGCCATCGCCGACCTTGGCGGTGCTGATGATCTTGACGTCCTTGGTGCTGACGCCGAACGGCTTCCCGTGCGCGTCGAGTTGGATCTTGGCGGCCTGCTCGGCCGTCGGGGATGCCGGAGCACCCTTGGGAAGTGCGATGGGCGCGCCCTTCGCCTTGATCACACTGACATCACCGTTACTGCCCAGAAGCTTCTCAACGGTGTTGTCAGTGGTCTTCTCGAGGCCGCGGACCGTCTGGTCGAGAAAAGACAGGTCCGTGGTCGAGCCGGCATAGGACGGCGAGGAGAAAGCAACAAGCGCCGATGCGCTCGCCACCGTCGCCAGCGCGGCGATGCCGCCGACTGTGCGTCGGTACTTCACAACAACCCCCGATCACGAGGAATTAGGACTGACAGTGCGAGCGCAGCCTAATGCCTCATATCGGACATGCCTAGCACGGCGTGTCGCGCCGTCACGTACGGGTACGAAACGGCGCTTTCCGCGCAGGTCAGACGCTACGGCGACCGGGATTCGTGACGGAGGGTCAACGTTGAAGAGGACCGTCGACCCACGGGACGAGCTCTCACTGTGGAGTTGTCAAGGTGCCCTGGTGACTCCCAGCTTGCGGCATGCGCGAGCCGGAAGCGACCAGCCGAACGAGGTCTGTGGACAACTCGCCGCTCGACGGCCCTGTGGACGGAAAGAAGGCCCCTCCGGCGCCGGAGCGCCGCAGGGGCCTTGCTTTCGCTACTGAGTTACCGGGTAACCCAGGTGTTCACCTAGCTGCAGCTGTACACCTTGAGGTTGTCGACCCAGAACACCGAGTCCCGCGTCGGGGTGTTGACGTGGAAGCGGAACTTCACGGTCTGGCCAGCCAGGCTGGACAGGTCGTAGCGGCTTGCACTCCAGCCGTTCGACACACCGTCGAAGCTCTTGCCACCCACCGACGCCTTGTCGACGGACTCGCCGTGCGTGTTCGGCAGACCGGAAGCAGCGTTCCAGGTCAGACCGGTCGAGTACTCCAGCTCGGCGCCGTCCTCAGGAGCAATGAGGTCGGCGTGGTCGAACCGGACCCAGCCGTTCGCCGGCACCTTGACCCCAGCGGACTGGGTCAGGTACACGTCGTCGCCCTCGAGCGTCCAGGCAACAGCTGCCTCTTCGCCCACCGAGGCGTACCGCGAGAACACCTCAGCCGACAGGAACCAACCGCTCAGACCGTCAGCACCGTGGTCCTTGGTCTGGAAGCTCCAGCCGCTGTTCTTGTTCTCGAAGCCCTGGACGTAAGCACTCTTCACGGTGCCGTTGTCGCAGTAGTCGACGTTGCTCGGAGCACCCTGGACGGGGTCCTTGTACATCTCGGTCGCGCGAACGACCTTGTCGACCTGCTGGCAGTCCGACTCGGTGATGTACGACTTGGCGCGGTCGATGTTCTTGCGGCAGGACAGCGGGTAGTAGTGCAGGACGTCCTTGTAGTCCGCACCCGGGGTCAGCAGGTTCTGCAGAGTCCAGGTGATCTTGAACGCCTTCGCCGGGCCGATGCCCTTGACGTCGTACCCACCGAAGTTGCCGCCGTCCGTCAGCAGCTGCGCGGCCTTGTTCAGCACGCCGCTGTTGGTGTGGACGCCACCGTTGTCGAGGAACTGCGGGTCGTCTTCCCACGCCGCCGACGTCATCTTCGACGGCTGTCCCTGCGCCTCCGGGTCCTTCATGTCGCGGATGACACCGAGCGAGGAACCCTCGCCGATCTTCCACCGGTTGGCGGCGGTGTCGTCAGCGCTCTTGTTGCCGAGGTCGACCAGCTCACCCATGACGTCCGACAGACCCTCGTTGAGGGCACCGGACTGCCAGAGGTACGCCAGCTCGCTCGTGTGCTCGGTCACACCGTGCGTCAGCTCGTGGGCGACGATGTCGTCTTCCGCGGTGCCTTCGCCGTGCGTGATCTGCAGGCCGTTCCAGAACGCGTTCGGGTACGGGCAGTCGTCGGGGGTGCAGAGGTTCACAGTCCCGCGAAGCGCCTTACCCTTGCCGTCCTTGTAGTCGAAGCCGATCAGAGCGGTCAGGTCGACGTTGACGTAGCTCGCGTAGCGCACGGACGTGTCGCCCATGTACTGGTAGAGCTTGTCGACGTCGGCGACACCCGAGTTGCCGGAGCCCTCGGCACGCTTCACCGGAAGCGTCGGGCCACAGGCGAAGTTCGCCGGGTCGCTCGTGTCGATTTGCGCCTTGTTGGCGTCGCAGATGACGCGCTTGATGCCCTTCGGGTCGAGGTCGTAGACGAGCTCGGCCTTCTTGGTCTTGGCGTTGACGAGAACGCCGAAGCGCGTGCCGTCAGCCGGGTTCGTGACCTCGAACCGGTAGACACCACGCGTGTCCGTCCCAAAGCTCTTGGGCGCACCCAGGATCGTCGGGTCGAACCACTCCGGGCCCTGGGCCTCAGCCTTCAGCTCACGGCTGTTCGTGAGCTTCTGCTTGATGGCCACGGCCTTGCGAGCCGTGTCACGGAGCATTCCTTGCTGAAGCTTGTTCAGCGCGGGGAACGACTTCGAGGTCGCCGAGGACGTCTCGCCCACGATGGCCTGAAGGTTGTTCTCCTTGTCGAGCGACGCGACCAGCTGTCCACCGAAGACCTTGACGCCATCGATTTCCTGGTCGAATCGGACTGTGCTTCCCCCGGTAAGGGCCGCGGACTTCTTGAGCTTCAGGTCCTTGGCCTTCACGCCGAAGGCATCGGCGTAACGGGAGAGGTGGGCCGTGGCAGCTTTTTCCGGCTTGTCAGTCGCCGAAATGCCACTCGGACGAGCAATCGTTCCGCCCTTGGCCTCGAGAACGTGTACCCGACCGTCACTGCCCTTTTCGGTAGTGATGGAACTCGGGCTTTTGCTGCCGAACGCGATGCCCAGATTCGAGCCCGCGTTGGCCGGCGTAGCGAGTGCGACGAACGCCGAGCCGCCGATGACGGTTGCGAACGCTGCCAGGCCGCCGACCAGGCGACGCGATCTCACGGTGAGACCCCCCAAGAGGTGGTTTGAGGACATAACAGAAAGCACGGAGCCTAGGGCAATCAACCGATGTGTTGCTAGTCCACTCGGCGAGTCCTGTGGATTAACACCGGACGACTTCGGACCGTACCGAAACCACTACTCAGAATGACCAATCAATGCGTTTTATAACGGGATATGTCCGATTTTGATTTACCTTGACATCCAGACATCTGCGACGAGAGGGACACCGGGCCGGTACGCCAGATGGACGTAGTGCGGTGTGGCGAGGATCACCAAATCGGCCCTCGAACCCAGGTTTAGGACCCCCACGTCCTGGCGACGCAGCGCCCGCGCGCCCCCAGCCGTGGCGGCCCAGACCGCCTCGGCAGGCGTCATCCGCATCTCCCGTACGGCAAGAGCAATACAGAACGGTATCGACGAGGTGTACGACGACCCCGGGTTGCAGTCCGTCGCCAGCGCCACGGTGACGCCCGCGTCGAGCAGCCTCCGCGCGTCCGGATAGCTCGATCTGGTGGAGAATTCCGCGCCTGGCAACAAGGTTGCGACCACGCCGGAGTCCGCGAGCGCGGTCACGTCGGCGTCCGTGAGGTGCGTGCAGTGGTCGGCGGAGGCCGCCCCGAGCTCGCAGGCGAGCTGGACGCCAGGCCCGGGACCGAGCTGGTTGGCGTGCACGCGTACGCCCAGGCCCGCCGCGGCGCCCGCCGCGAGCACGGCGCGGCTCTGGTCGGCGTCGAACGCGCCCCGCTCACAAAACACGTCGACCCAGCGGGCATAAGGCCGGCAGGCCTCGAGCATCCGCCCCGCGACGAGCTCGACGTAGTCGTCCGAACGGCCGGTGAATTCCTCGGGAATCACGTGGGCGCCGAGAAACGTGGTTTCCTCGGTGAATTCCTTGGCTAATGCAAGCGAACGTTTCTCGTCGTTCACCGTCAGGCCATATCCGCTCTTGATCTCGAACGTCGTCGTGCCTTGCCGGCGCATTTCACCGACGAGCCGTGCGATGTTCGCCGAGAGTTGTTCGTCTGCGGACGATCTCGTGGCGGCCACCGTGGTCCGAATGCCGCCAGCGGCGTACGACTCACCGGCCATCCGCGCCGCGAACTCCGCCGATCGGTCGCCGGCGAACACCAGGTGCGCGTGGCTGTCGACGAATCCCGGCAGCACGCAGCGCCCGCCCGCGTCGACGCGCTGGTCGGCGTCCGGCACCCGGCTGGACGGACCGACCCACACGACCCGCTCCCACTCGACGACGAGCGCCGCGTCCGGGATCTCGCCGAGCGGCCCGGACCCGAGCGACGGGTCGTTCGTCACCAGCAGGCCGATCCCCGTCAGCGCGGTCGTGCTCATGCCAGTGCCTTCCAGATCGCTCCAAGAGAACGGTCGAGCAGCTCACCCACGTCGCCCAGCACGTGCTGCCCGTCGGCGACGACGACCCGCCCACCGGACACCACCGAGTGCACGTCCGTCGCGGTCGCGGCGAAGACGAGGCTGTCGAGCTCGGCGCCCGCCGTCCGGGCGGTCGTGGTCCGTACGGTCACCAGGTCGGCCCAGGCGCCCGGCGCGAGCATCCCCGCGTCGGCGAACCCGAGCGCCGCGTGCCCGTCCTCGGTCACGACACGCAGCAGGTCGTCCGGTGACCAGTGTCCGCGCTCCTCCGTACGCAGCCGCTCGTTCAGCTCCAGCGCCCGCGCCTCCTCGAACAGGTCGATCACCGCCTGGCTGTCCGAGCCCACGCACACCGGGCTGCCGGCCAGCGCGAGAGCGGGCGCGGGGCCGATGCCGTCGGCGAGGTCGCGTTCGGTCGTCGGGCACATGCAGATCGCCGTACGGCTGCCGCCCAACGTCCGGATGTCGCTGGCCTCGAGGTGGGTCGCGTGCACGGCGGTCGAGCGCGGCCCGAGGACGCCGGCGTCGTTCAGCAGCTGCGTCGGCGTGGTGCGGTACGCGGCGAGACAGTCGGAGTTCTCTTTGCGCTGCTCCGAAAGGTGGACGTGCAGCGGCGCGTCCGGGAGCGCGGCCGCGACCACCGGCAGCTGGTCGACGGGCACCGCGCGAACGGAGTGGACGGCGGCGCCGATGACGAGGTCGGGCGCACCGTCCAGCTCGGCGACGCGTTCGGCCCAGCGGTCGGCATCGCCGTCGCCGTAGCGCTGCTGGACCCCGTCGAGCGGCCGCCCGAACCCGGCGGACAGGTAGCACGTGTCGAGCAGCGTGATCCGCAGCCCGGCCTCCCGCGCGGCCTCGATCAGCGCGACGCCCATCGCGTTCGGGTCGGCATACGGGACGCCGCCGGGCGCGTGGTGCAGGTAGTGGAACTCGCCCACGCAAGTGACGCCGGCCAGCGCCATCTCCGCGTACGTGGCGAGCGCGAGCTCGTAGTAGCTGTCCGGGTCGAGCATGGCGGCGACGTCGTACATCTGTTCGCGCCAGGTCCAGAAGCTGCCGCGGCCGCCGTGGGTCCGGCCGCGGAGCGCGCGATGGAACGCGTGGGAGTGCGCGTTCGCGAGCCCGGGCAACGTGAGGCCGGCGAACCGGTGCGCGTCCGGCGACGGATCGACGTCGGCCTCGACGGCGACGATCCGTTCGCCTTCGACGTGGACGAGTACCCGATCCGCCACGACGCCGGGAGGCAGCCAGGCGTGCTCACACCAGTACGTGGTCACGCGAGCAGCTCCTCGAGGACGGCGGCGAGCGCGTCGACCCCGGCGAGGCAGTCGTCGCGCTCGGCGAACTCCGCGGGCGAGTGCGAGACGCCCGTCGGGTTGCGGACGAACAGCATCGCGACCGGTACGCCCGCGTCGGCGAGGATGCCGGCGTCGTGCCCGGCCTGGGTCGGCAGGGTGGGTACGCCCCCGAGGCGCTCGTCGAGCCGCTGGCGGAGGGCGTGGTCGAACATGACGAGCGGCGTCAGCGACTCCGGCGTGACCTCGGTCGTGGTGCCGTCGCGGCTGGCGCGATCCGTTGCCTGCTTGCCGATCGTGCCGACGAGGATGCCGAGCGTCTCGTCGTCGGCCGCGCGCGCGTCGAGCCAGGCTCGCACCTCCGAGGGCACGGCGTTCGTCCCGTTCGGCTCGACCTCGATCCGCCCGAACGTCGCCCGGGCGCCGGCGAGGCGGGCCTGCTTGTTCGCGGCGAGCGCGGTCATCGCGTACGTGAGCATCGGGTCGTGCCTGTCCTCCATCAGCGTCGTACCGGCGTGGTTTGCCTCGCCACGGAAGGTGAAACGCCAACGTCCGTGCGGCCAGATGCTCTCCGCGAGCGCGACCGGCGCGTCGAGGTCGACCAGGCCGCGGCCCTGCTCGACGTGCAGCTCGACGAACGTGCCGATCCGCCGCAGCGTCTCCTCGTCCCGCCCCACGCCGCCGGGGTCGTGGCCGGCGGCGCTCATCGCGGACGCGTACGTCGTACCCTCGTTGTCGGTCAGACCGAGCGCCCGCGCCGGCGTCAACGCGCCGGTCAGCAGCCGCGATCCCGCGCAGGCGATGCCGAATCGAGCGCCTTCCTCGTCGGCGAACGCGGCGACGCCGAGTGGCCGGGCAGGCTGGAATCCCTTGCTACGCAGGAGATCCACGGCGGCGAACGCCGACACGACCCCGAGCGGACCGTCGTACGCGCCGCCGTCCGGCACCGAGTCGAGATGTGAACCGGTCACCACTCCCGGACCGGAGGCGTCGGGATTCCCCCACCAGGCAAAGAGATTCCCGTTGCGGTCGGTCACGACGTCGAGCGACCGCCTCGCCGCCTCGGCCACGAACCACTCGCGGCACTGCAGGTCCTCGGCACTCCAGACGAACCTGCGGTATCCACCAGAGCGGTCATCACGCCCGACGGGATGCAGGTCCGTCCAGAGCTGGTCGAACGTCACGACACCTCGGGCGGGTGCTCGTGCATCGGCACGCGGACGGAACGTTCCGTCGCGACCTCCGACGCGCGCTCGTACCCGGCGTCGACGTGACGGATCACGCCCATGCCCGGGTCGTTCGTCAACACCCGTTCGAGTTTCTGCGCCGCGAGCGGCGTGCCGTCAGCGACCGAGACCTGGCCGGCGTGGATCGAACGGCCCATGCCGACGCCACCGCCGTGGTGAATGCTGACCCACGAGGCACCGGAGGCGACGTTGACCATCGCGTTGAGCAGCGGCCAGTCCGCGATCGCGTCGGACCCGTCGAGCATCGACTCGGTCTCGCGGTACGGCGACGCGACCGAGCCGCAGTCGAGATGGTCGCGGCCGATCACGATCGGCGCCTTGACTTCGCCGGACGCGACGAGCTCGTTGAAGCGCAAGCCAGCCTTGTCACGTTCGCCGTAACCCAGCCAGCAGATCCGGGCCGGCAACCCCTGGAACTGCACCTTCTCGCCAGCGAGCCGAATCCACCGCGCGAGCGGCTCGTTCTCCGGGAACAGGTCGAGCACCGCACGGTCCGTCACCGCGATGTCGGCCGGGTCACCGGACAGCGCGACCCAGCGGAACGGGCCTTTTCCCTCACAGAACAAGGGACGAATGTACGCGGGCACGAAGCCAGGGAAGTCGAACGCGCGGCTGTAGCCGGCCTTGCGCGCCTCGTCGCGGATCGAGTTGCCGTAGTCGAACACCTCGGCGTCGTTGTCGGAGAACGCGACCATGGTCTCGACGTGCTTGGCCATCGACTCGCGGGCGCGCTCGGTGAAGGCGGCCGGGTCCTTCTCCCGTTCGGCCTTCCAGTCCTCGAACGCGACGCCCATCGGCAAGTACGCAAGGGGATCGTGCGCGGACGTCTGGTCGGTGACGATGTCGATGGGCACGCCGCGCGCGAGGATCTTCGGGTGGATCTCGGCGGCGTTGCCGAGCAGGCCGATCGAGAGCGGCTTGCGTTCACGCTTGGCCCATTCCGCGAGCTGCAGCGCGTGGTCGAGCGAGTCGGCCATGACGCCGAGGTAGCCCTGGTCGATCCGGCGGCGGATGCGGCTCTCGTCGACCTCGACGCAGAGCGCGACGCCACCGTTCATCGTCACGGCGAGTGGCTGCGCGCCGCCCATGCCGCCGAGCCCGGCGGTCAGCGTGATCGTGCCGGCGAGGTCGCCGTCGAACCGCTTGGCGGCGACGGCGGCGAACGTCTCGTACGTTCCCTGCAGGATGCCCTGCGTGCCGATGTAGATCCACGAGCCCGCGGTCATCTGCCCGTACATCGTGAGTCCGAGTGCCTCGAGCCGGCGGAACTCCTCCCAGTTGGCCCAGTCGCCGACCAGGTTGGAGTTCGCGAGCAGCACGCGCGGCGCCCACTCGTGCGTCTGGAACACGCCGACCGGGCGGCCGGACTGCACGAGCATGGTCTCGTCGCCCTTGAGGTGCTCGAGCGTACGGATCAGCGCCTCGAAGCTGGGCCAGTCTCTTGCGGCCTTGCCGGTGCCGCCGTAGACGACGAGCTCGTCGGGGTGCTCGGCGACCTCGGGGTCGAGGTTGTTCTGCAGCATCCGCAGCGCGGCTTCCTGCGGCCAGCCCTGGGCGTGCACGGTCGTGCCGCGCGGGGCGGTGACTGTCCGGGGTCCCTCGTTCATCGGCTCACCTCCTGCCCCGACACTACGAGGTCCGCGGTGGCGATTGCGGTGCCGTTGCGGACGAGTTCGACGGCGGCCTCGATGTCGGGAGCGAGGAGGCGGTCGGGACCGGGGCCGGGGACGGTCTCGCGGAGCTTGTCGACGACCGCTTTCGTGGCGGGGGCAGGCGTCAAGGGTGCGCGGAGATCGAGGCCGCGGGCAGCGGTGAGCAGCTCGATCGCGAGGACCCTGGTCAGGCCGTCGACGACCTTGCGCAGCTTGCGGGCGGCGTGCCAGCCCATGCTCACGTGGTCCTCCTGCATCGCGCTGCTCGGGATCGAGTCGACGCTGGCGGGGGCGGCGAGGCGCTTGAGCTCAGTCACGATGCCGGCCTGGGTGTACTGGGCGATCATGTGGCCGGAGTCGACGCCGGGGTCGTGGGCGAGGAACGCGTTGAGGCCGTGGCTTCTTGCGGTGTCGAGGAACCGATCCGTCCTGCGTTCGGACATGCTCGCGACGTCGGCGGCGACGATCGCGAGGAAGTCGAGGACGTACGCGACGGGAGCGCCATGGAAGTTGCCGTTGCTCTCCACGCGACCGTCGGGGAGGACGACGGGGTTGTCGATGGCGGCTTGGAGCTCCCGTTGGGCGACCGTGCGGGCGTGCTCGAGGGTGTCTCTCGCGGCGCCGTTCACCTGGGGCGAGCAGCGGAGCGAGTAGGCGTCCTGCACGCGGTTGCAGTCGGGGGTGCGGTGGCTGTCCATGATCTTGGAGCCGTCGAGGAGCTGTCGCATGTGCCTGGCCGCCTCAGCTTGCCCGGGGTGCGGCCTGAGGGCTTGCAGGTCGGCGGCGAAGACGCGGTCGGTGCCGAGCAGGCCCTCGACTGACATCGCGGCGGTGAGGTCGGCGGTTTTGAGCAGCATCTCGAGGTCGTGGCTGGCGAGCGCGAGCATGCCCAGCATCCCGTCCGTGCCGTTGATGAGCGCGAGCCCCTCCTTCTCGGCGAGGGTGACGGGCTCGATGCCTTTCTCTCGGAGAGCGTTGGCCGCCTGTCGCAGCTGGCCGTCGAGCCTGACTGTGCCCTCGCCGGTGAGGACGACGGCGACGTGGGAGAGCGGGGCGAGGTCGCCGGAGCAGCCGAGGCTTCCGTACTCGGGAACGACGGGCGTGATGCCGTGGTTGAGCAGGGCCTCGAGGGTCCTTGCTGTCTGGAGTCTGATGCCGGTGCGTCCGGTGGCGAGCGTGGAGAGCCGGAGCAGCATGAGCGCCCGTACGACCTCCCGCTCCACCTCAGGCCCGGAGCCGGCGGCGTGCGAACGGATCAGCGACCGCTGCAACTGGGCCCGCCGCTCGACCGGAATGTGCTTGGTCGCGAGCGCCCCGAACCCCGTGGAGATGCCATAAGCCGGCTCCGGCGACGCGGCCAGCTTCTCGACGGCAGCCCGACTCGCCTCAATGGCCGCCACAGCCTCAGCACTCAGCTCAACCGCCGCACCACCCCTCGCGACAGCAACGACGTCCGCTTCGGTCAGCGGCCCAACCCCAACAACGACGCTAGTCATGCCCCACATGGTGCGCGATCCCCCAACCAACGCCGCGCGAGGGGATCAGTCCGCGTCGATGATCGCCCGCACCTGCTCCTCGGTCATAATCCCCGCGTACACCCGGACGTCGTCGACGTCCCCCACGAACGCCGTCGTGGACTCGCTGTTCGGCAGGACCTCCCCGAACGTGAGCGGCTCATCGCTGTGCCATACCTTCGGCACGAGGTCGGTAAAGCTACGGTCGGTGAGGTAATAGCTCCGCTGGAGGCCGCGAGCACTGTCGTAAACGAGCGCCGCGTACCGCCACTGGCCCCAGATTCCGTCGCTCCCCTTCTCCTTTCGATCGACAAGGAAGTTCGAGCTCCGCGACATGGCCCATGCGTAGGTCCACCACCACTCCGGCTTGGTGATCGCCAGCTCGACGTTCGGACGGTCGCTGAAGCCGGCAGGAACCGCACCGCCCTGCGCGATGACCGGGCCTACCGCCGAGGCTCGGAGCGGCCTGACGCGCGCGGTGATCGTGAAGCTACCCGTGCCGTCGACGACCGGTCCCTTGGTTCGTGCCGTGCCTTCCGAGCGCGCGTTCAGCCGGAGCGCGGTGCCGTAGCCGCCACCGGCGTCGACCCAGTCGACCCCGGCGCCGACGTCGACCGCGTGGCCGTGCCCGCTCGAGTCGGCCGCGGCTGGGCCGGCTCCCTCATCGAACTTCCAATGCGCCACGAGCTCAGGTTGCGGCTTCTGTGCGCCGTCCTCTACGTCGAAGACCGGCCGGATCTCATCGCTCGGCAGGGCTCGGTTCCACAGCTTGACGTGGTCGATCGCCCCGGTCAGCGCCCCGAACGTGAGCGGCCCGGCCGCGCTGCTGCCCCCGAAGGCGGAAACCTCCGCCTCGAGTCTTCCGTTGACGTAGAGCCGCTGCTCGTGCGCGACTGAGTCGTACACCCCGAGCAGATGGGTCCATTGGCCCTTGGCGACCTTGGTGACGAACGTCGCCGTGCTCTGCCGTTGGAACGACCAGGCGCCACCGGAACGCAGCAGCGCGAACCCGGGCTGGCTGACGACCCTGGCGTCCTGCGTCCCGTCGAGACGGACCCACGCCGACACGCTGAAGCTCTTCGAGGTGTCGACCACCGCTCCGGTCGTCGCCGCGGTGCCGCCGGACCCGAGCCGCAGGGTGCCGTTCAGCCGCCCCGTGTTCTCCCAGGTCGGCGTGGCGTTGGTGACCCTCGCGTCGTGATCGCCGACGTAGTCGACCGCGGTGGCACCGGAGCGCTCGTCGAACCGCCAGGCTGCGACTGGCTGCGGCGCCCCACCCACGCGGAACGTCCACTTGTTCACCTGCGAGGTGTTGCCGGCTTCGTCGATCACGTACGCGCTGAAGGTATTCAGCCCGAAACGCCAAGGGGTCACGCTGACGACCGCGCTACGATCACTCTCGGTGGGTGTCGCGGTCCGCCACGGATCGTTGTTCAGGCGGTACTTGAAGAACGCGCCGCGGCGATCGTCTTCGACCAGGCGGAACCGGCCGGCTTGACCAGGCTTCCCGTACGCCCTGTCACGACCCTCCTCGGGATTCCAGCCCTGCTCGGCGCCGCGGTAGCGCGGATAGTCGACGGAGTCGATCCACCCGCTGGTCTGGCGGTCGATCTTGAAGTAGCAGAACGTCGAC
The DNA here is from genome assembly GCF_016907715.1 of Tenggerimyces flavus. Taxonomy (NCBI): domain Bacteria; kingdom Bacillati; phylum Actinomycetota; class Actinomycetes; order Propionibacteriales; family Nocardioidaceae; genus Tenggerimyces; species Tenggerimyces flavus. Next base: position 794,660 of record NZ_JAFBCM010000001.1, read on the forward strand.
CACTTGCCGGCGATGATCGTGTCGTCGGCCCGGACTCGCCAGCGGTAGACACCTGGGTGGGTGACCTTCCTCGACGACAGGGACATCCGGACCGTCGACGGGTTCAGGACTCTGGGGCTGAGGCCGACCCAGATGCGGCTGCCCGTGAGCCCGGAGTAGACCTCGACCCGGAGGCTGAGCCGGCGGGCGCGGCCGTCGGGGTCGGTGAGGGTTGCCTGGATCGCGGGGGTGTCCCGTACCAAAGTGGGGCGGTGGTCCGGCCCGCAGTGCACATCCCGGGGGGCGGCGATCCGGAGGTTGTTGGGCACGTTCGGCGGGCGGTTGGTGGCTGCCTGGCCCATGGGCGCCGCGGCTAGGAGCGCGGTGATGGCTAGTGACAGGACTGTGGCGCGGCGCGCGTGAGTAACCCACCCCATGTGGAACCCCTCCCCTGGGTGACACTGCGCGCATCGTGGCAGGAAGAGGCCCCGTCCGCAAGAGGTAGAGGTGGCGCTACCTCTCGTTCTCGGGCTGGCCGGATCGAATGTGAAGCAGATCCTTCATAGCGTCGTTCCCACGATCACAACGACGCGGGGAGTCAGCGGACTATGTGGAAACGAATCGTCGTGGGTGCCGCGGTGCTCGCGACTCTTGGTGTGACCGGTGGAGTTGCCAGTGCCGCGCCGCCGGATGTGACGGATCCGGAGCAGGTGAAGGCGTTCCTCGACGAACGGGTGTCCGAGCTGCTCGCGGACGAGCGCATCCCAGGCGCGGCGGTCTCCGTTGTCGCCAGAGGCAGGCCGGTCGCGGCGGAGGGGTACGGACTTGCCAATGTCGAGACCAAGCAGAAGGTAGAGCCGGACAAGACCCTGTTCCCGATCGACTCGGTCTCCAAGCTGTTCACCGCTACCGCGGTCATGCAGCTCGTCGAGCAGGGCAAGGTCGACCTCCACACGGACGTCAACAGATACTTGACAGGTACCAAGGTCAGTGTGCCAAACACGTTCGAGGGCAAGCCGATCACGCTCGCCGCCCTGCTCACGCACAGCGCCGGATTCGAGGAGCTCAACGCCGGAACGTTCGCCGGCACCGATGACGACCACCCGGACTTCGACACCTATCTCAAGGAGCACCAGCCCAAGCGGGTAAGGCCGCCGGGCATCCTCCCGGCCTACTCCAACTACGGCATCGCCCTCGCCGGCTTCGTCGTGCAGACCCAGAGTAAGCAGACCTTCGAGCAGTACGTCCAGCAACACATCCTCGAGCCGCTCGGCATGAAGCACACCACGTTCGACCAACCGCCGAGTCCCGACCTTAAGCGCAACCTCGCCACCGGCCATCGCCCGGACGGCGACCACAATCGACCGGTCGACGACGGGTACGACATCCTCGCGCCGGCAGGCGCTGCCGTCGCGACCGTCACCGACCTGAGTGAGTTCATGCTCGCGCACCTCGGCGTTGGCCAGGACCGCATCCTCAACCAGGTAACAGCAAACGAGATGCACAGCAAGCAGTTCACTCCCGACGAGCGACTCCCCGGCATGGCGTATGGCTTCTACGAAGGCGACGTCTCCGGCGAACGCACCCTCCAGCACGGCGGTGACGGCGCGGGCACGCACGGCCTCCTCACGCTGATCCCCGAACGACAAGCCGGCATCTACATCGTCGTGAACGGCGACGGCACCGGCGTCGGCGGCACCGCGGTCGTCGAACGCCTCGCGCACGAGTTCGTCCGCCACTTCTACCCGAAGCCAGCGCAAGCGCCCATCGTCAAGCCAGCAAACAGAAGCGAGCAGGTCGAAGGAACGTACCGCTACGGCCGCATCAGCGACACCGACATCTCACGCGGCTTCGCGATCATGGAGACCACCGTCACCGTCGACGCCCAGCAGGACGGCACGCTCACCACCACCGGACGCATGTCCGTCGACCCGACCAGGACCGACGTGACCTGGCTCCCGGTCGACGACCGCCTGTACCAGGAGAAGGGCGGTGCAGGCAAACTCGCGTTCACCCAAGCCAGCAACGGCGAAACGGTGATGTCGCTCGGCGAGGACCCGACGGTCGGCTGGACGAAGCTGCGCTGGTACGAGCAGCCCGGCCTGCACCTCGCGGTCATCGTCGGCAGCCTCCTCGTCCTGCTCACCATGCTGGCCTGGCCGGTCATCGCGCTCGTCCGGCGCGGCACCAGGCCGGGACGCGCGGCCCGCCTCGTCGCCGGAGCGATGCTGCTCGTCCTCACCGCGTTCCTCGGCGGCCTCGCGTACTACCTCAGCAACATCGACACGTTTATCGACCAACTCCTCGCCGGCTCGACGACGCTCAACGCACTGCTCACGCTGCCACTCGTCGCCGCAGTGCTGGGCATAGCTGTCATCGTCAACGCCGCACGAGCCTGGCGCAAGGGCTGGTGGAGCATCGCCGGTCGCGTTCAGTACAGCGCGATCGCCCTTGCGGTGTTGGGCTTCTTCACCATCGCGTACGAGTACAACTTCCTCGCCTGGCCCTGGTAAGGCCTCAGCAGACCGAGTCCCGGGGCTTGGGATTGGGCAGGCCGAACAAGGTACGGCCACGCAAGCCCACCCAAGTCCCGGCCAGCGCCGCGAGACCCCAGATCCACCCGTGCAGGCTGCCCGAGGCGATGCCGGCGAGGTACGCGCCGATGTTGCAGCCCTGCGCCAGCCGCGCGCCGATGCCCATGATGATCCCGCCGAGGATGGCCGCGAGCGCCGTACGCCACGGGATCCGCTTGTGGAACGTCCACGCACCGCCCGCCGCGGCCGCGACAGCAGCGCCGAACATGATCCCGATGTCCGTCAAGCTCGTCTTGTCAGTGAGGATCGGCGCCGCCAACGACTTCGCCTGCGCGGGCTGCTGCCAGAACGCCCACGTCTCCGGGTGCAGACCCAGCACCTGCAGGAACTTCGCACCCCACAAGCCGAAAGCGCTCGTGATCCCCCAAGCACCACCCGACACGAGCAGCACCAGACCGCCGAGCGCGGCGAGAGCGAGCGCACCCACCCACAGCGGCCACGACCCACGCAAAGCGCGCGCGAGACCCGACGCGCTCGGCACCACGTCGACCGGCGGCGGCACGCGCCGCTTCTGGATGTACCGCGTCACCAGCACGATCCCGGCCAGCACGGCGATCGTGATCGCCCACGAGCCGAACCAACCCACGTGGTCAGACAGCACGAAGGGAGGCAACGCGGGCAGGTCGCGCACGAGCTCCCACTGCCACGCGAACAGCACCGACCCGACGATGAACCCACCCAGCGTCAACACGATCGTCGACTGCCCCGAGCCCACCGCGAACAACGTTCCCGACGCGCACGCGCCACCCAACTGCATGCCGAGCCCGAACAGGAACGCGCCGAGCACGAGCCCCACGCCGAGCGGACCTGCCGACGGCGTCGGCGTACTGCCGAACAGCCCGGCGCCCGTCCCGATGATCAGCGCGAACAAGGTGGCCGTCGTGCCGAGCAGGACGGCATGCGCCCGCAGACCCGTTCCGTTGCCGACCGCGACCAGCTGCCGCCACGCCGATGTGAAGCCGAATCGCGAATGGAACAAGACGAAACCCAGTCCGAGGCCGAGCGCCAACAGCACGGCGGACTTCACGCCATGGTTCGCCGCGACGAAGACGACCAGCGCGAGCCCGCCCGCCAGCGCGACGGCCAGCGGGACCCAGTTGGCGGGCCGCAGCGGCGGCGCTTTCGGCGTGGGGGCGGACGTGACGTACTTGAACAGGGACGTCGTGGTGGCCACAGGAGTATCTCCGAGCAATGAGGAGGTGGTGCGGGCTGGCAGAGGTGCGGGCTCAGCGGCGACAGAGCGCGTCGTCGACGATGACGAGCGTCACCGCGAACAGGGCCAGGCAGAGCTGGCCGGCCAGATTGCGCACGTTCGTCACCTTAGGCACGCAGCCCACCTAGCGAGAGGCGGAGTTCACGATGCGGACTCCCGCGCCAATTCCAGCGAACGGCTGCGCCGGCAGCCCCACAGGTGATATTTCTGTCACATGACAGCGGCCGCACCAGCCGAGGAGGCCTCGCAGCCCGTCTGGCGCGCGCTCGCGAGCCCGTTCCGGCGGCAGCTGCTGGACGAGCTCGGCCGCGGCCCGCGCACGACCGCCGAGCTGGCCGCCGCGAACCAGGACCTGAGCAGGTACGCCGTCATGCAGCACCTCGGCGTCCTCGAGGAGGCCGGGCTCGTCGTCGTCCGGCGGCGCGGCCGCTATCGCTACAACCACCTGAACCCCGCGCCGCTCCGCGAGTGGTACGAGCGCTGGGTGACCCCGTTGGCCGACCGCACCGCGGGCGAGCTGCTCGCGCTGAGGCGGCACGTCGAAACAGAGCAAGGAGGGGCGGAGATGACCATTGAGGTGGACGAGGTCCGGGTCGTACGGATCGAGAACGAGCTCCGGTTCCGGGCCACACCCGATCGCATCTTCCGGGCGATGACCGAGGAGACGCTCGAGTGGTTTCCCACGAGCTATGGCGAAACGCGGACGAAGGCCGTCGTGATGGAGCCGCGCGTCGGCGGTCTCCACTACGAGGACTGGGGCGACGGCGCCGGCCATCTGTACGGCCACGTCACCGGCTGGGACCCGCCGCGGGCCTGGTCGACGCGCGGCCGCCTCATGCCCGGCACGATCCTGGACACGGAGTACGAGCTCGTCCCCGATGGCGCGGAGACGATCGTGCGGGTGTCGAAGGTCGCTGTCGGCCCGATGTCGCCGGAGGAGGCCGCGAGCATCTACAAGTACGGCGACGTCTCGAACTTCGAAGCGGCGCTGCGCGCTGTGGTCGAGCGATGACGAACGACCCGCGCCAGCTCGAGCCGGACCACCTGCCGACACCGTTCACCGCCGCCGAGATCCGCGACGCCAGCCCACCCGGGAAGACCGTTCGCGTGCTCGTCGAGTCGGACGGCGAGGGCCCGTACCTGACGGTGACGCGGTACGACTCGTGCGACTCCGAGGGTGCGATTCGCCAGGCCTGGCAGGAAAGTCCCGAGGGCATCCGGCTGTCCGAGCCGCAGGAGTTCCAGTCGGCCTGGCTCGATCTGCAGGCGCACGCCTCGTTCCCGGTCGCGACCACGACCCGCGACGAGGTCGAGCTCGACACGCCGTTCGGCCGGCTGGACTGCCTGCGCTACGTCCGCCGCGACGGGGACGACGTGGACACGTTCTGGTTCGCTCGCTCGATGCCCGGCATGCCGGTCCGGATGGAGAGCGCCACGGGCGGCCGGGTCGTCGATCGGAGAACCCAACAGTCCAACGAGATTCACGACGAGAAGTAGTGCCCGGCCTCGAGGTCCGCGTGCAGACCGATCTGCACGCGATCGAGGACAAGTTCGAGGTCATCGCCGCCGGGCAGGCGATCGCGATCGCGCCAGCGGAGCTGCGCGGCCTCCGCCCCGACCTCACGGCGGTTCCGCTGGAGGGCGTCGAGCCCAGCCACGTCGTCCTCGCCACCCGCGCCGGCGACCGCCGCCGGCTGGTCACCGCGTTCCGCAAGGTCGCGCAGGCTCAGTTCACCAGGCCGAGTCAGGTCAGCGGGCGAAACAGGTCTGCCTCGAACCGGTACGCGTCGCCGCGGTAGACCGTCCGGCTGAGCAGAACCGGGACGCCGTCGAGGTCGTAGGTGACCTCGTCGCCGACCAGCACCGGCGCACCGACGACCAGCTCGAGCAAGGTCGCGACCTCGCCGTCCGCGGCCTGCGCCTGCACCGCGTACGCGCTCCGGGCCACCCGCACGCCGCACTCGACGAGCAACGCTTCGTACAGCGAACGGTCAGTCAGGTTGACTGTTTCGAGCCCGGCGGCGCGGGCCGCCACGAGCACGGTGGTATCGACGCACAGCGGCGCACCGTCCATGCCGCGAACCCGGCGCACCTCCAGCACGGGCGCCGACGGCGCGATGCGCAGTCGGGTCGCCTCATCGATCGTCGCCGGCCGCCGGATCTGGCGCAGGATCCGCGACGAGGCTTGGAGTCCGCGCGCGGCGGCCATCTCGGTGAAGCTCTGCAGCACACTCGGTGGTTCGCCGAGGAGCTGGCGCGTGACGTACCAGCCGCGCTGCGACGACGCGCTCAGCTGCCCGTCCTCCGCGAGCCGGGTCAATGCCTGCCGCAGCGTCTCCCGGCTCACGCCGATGCGCTCGGCGAGAGCTCGTTCGCCGGGCAGCCGCGAGCCAGGCGCGAACATCCCCCGGCGGAGCGCGTCGCTCAGCCAGGCGTACGCATGTTGGCTCGCTGTCACAAGCTCGGACCGTACCAATCTGTGTTAGCGTCGAGCCGGAAGCAGACCAGTTAGACCAGTCGGAGAGCCCGTGGACGACACCGTCTTCCCCGATCCGATCACGCTCGGCCGTGCCCTCGCCGAGCGGATCGCGACGCAGTTCGCCGCTGCCCGAGCGGACGGGCGACGGTTCGTGCTCGGCTGCCCCGGCGGGCGCACGCCGGTGTCCACGTACGCCGCCCTCGCGGAGTTGGTCACCGGCAGAGACCTCGACCACGTCGTGATCGCGATGATGGACGAGTACGTGCTGGACGGTCCGCGCCGGCTCGTCGACGCCGCCGAACCGTACAGCTGCCGGCGCTTCGGCCGCGAGCACATCGCAGGCCCGCTGGGGATTCCGGACGACCGCTTCCTCGTCCCGGACCTCGAGACCGACTACGACGCCAGGCTCGCGGAGCTCGGCGGCATCGACCTGTTCCTGCTCGCGAGCGGCGCGTCGGACGGGCACATCGGGTTCAACCCGCCGGGCAGCCCGAGCGACTCGACAACGCGGGTCGTCGCGCTCGCCGAGGCCACCCGCCAGGACAACCTCGGCACGTTCCCCGTCCTCGGCAGCATCGAGAACGTGCCGCGCTTCGGCCTCACGGTGGGCATCGACACGATCCGACGGCTGTCGCGCAGCGCGGTGATGGTCGTCCATGGGGCGCACAAGGCCGAGGCGGCCACCCGGTTGCGTGCGGCGAGGACGTACGACCCGGAGTGGCCGGCGACCATCGCCGCCGACTGTCAGGAAGCCGAACTGTTCATCGACCAGGCCGCGGCCGATGGGCCGGGCGCACGAGAGGCTGGAGACGACTGATGGCCAGGATCAAGCTCGCCTACCTGGGCGGGGGATCGACGCGCGCCGCGGGGACGATGGCGTCGTTCATCCACGGCGGTGAGCGGTTCGCGGGCTCGGAGGTCGTGCTGATCGACCTCGACGCCGACCGGCTCGCGCTTATCAAGCAACTTGCCGAACGGATGGTCAAGCGCGCCGGCCTCGAGCTGACCATCACCGCGACGACCGATCGGCGGGAGGGGCTCCGCGACTGCGACGCGCTGCTGTCGAGCTTCCGGCCCGGCGGGTTCGAGGCACGAGCGCTGGACGAACGCATCCCCATGAAACACGGGGTGATCGGCCAGGAGACCCAGGGGCCGGGCGGCTTCTTCATGGCGCTGCGGTCGATCGCGGTCATGCAGTCGGTCGCCGACGACATCGCGGCAGTATGTCCGAACGTACGAATCTTCAACTACACCAACCCGGTCAACCTCGTCGCGCAGGCGATGACGACGTACACCGACATCCCCACGATCTCGCTGTGCGAGGGGCCGAAGATCTTCCCGCTGGGAGTCGCGGGGGCCGCCGGGCTCGACCCGGCCAAGCTCGAGTCGACGATGGTCGGGCTCAACCACCTGTGCTGGAGCGTGCAGCACACCTACGAGGGCGAAGACCTGATTCCCCTTCTGCACAAGGCGGAAGCGGAACGCACCGACCTGTCGGAACACGATCGGCGCATCCTCCACCTCGCGACGACGATGGAGTCGATCCCGTCGTACTACTTCCTCAACTACTACTACCGCGACGACGTTCTCCGCGAGCAGCTCGCCGCGCCCCGGACTCGGGCCGAAGAGATCATGGCCGAGGTGCCGTCGTATTGGGCGCACTACCGCGAGCAAGCCGAGTCGGACGACCCTCAGTTGGACCCGGCGCGGTCGCGCGGCGGCATCCACGAGCTGGAGCTCGCGATCGACGCGATGCATGCTTTCTTCAACGACACCGGCGAAATCTTGCCGGTCAACCTGCCCAACGCGAACGGCGTGCTGCCCGGCTTCGACTGGGACGTGGTCGTCGAGGTGCCGACGCGGATCGACCGTTCCGGCTTCACGCCGCTGCCGCAGCCGCCGCTGCCGCACACCGTGCGCGGGCTGGTGCAGGCACTGGCCGAGCACCAGGTCCTCGCCGCGCACGCGGCCTGGGAGGGCGACCACCGCGACGGCGTCCGCGCACTCGCCTCGCACCCGCTGGTGCCTTCGCTGACGGTGGCGGAGAACCTGTACGCCGACCTGGCGAAGGCACACGCCGAACACCTACCGGAACGGCTGCTCCCTCGGTGACGTACTACCTCGGCGTCGACGCGGGCAACAGCAAGACGCTCGCGATGGTCTGCACGGCCACCGGCGAGGTGGTGGGGTTCGGGCGCAGCGGGAACGGCGACATCTACGGCGCCGCGACCGCCGACACGGCGGTGGACACGGTGTTGGCGGCGATCGCTTCGACCTCGATCGACCTCGCCGAGGTCGACGGTGCCGCGTTCCGGCTGGCCGGGATCGACTGGCCGGCGGACGAGGCGTTCTGGCGCAAGCAACTGGCAGACAAGCTTCCTGACCTTCGATCGGTGACCATCGAGAACGACGGCTTCGCGGCGATCCGATGCGGCTCGCTCTCCGGCATCGGGCTCGGGATCGTGGTCGGCACCGGGAACGCCGTCGCCGGCCGAGGACCGAAGGGCACGAGCTTCAGCGCTTCGTTCTGGATCCAGGAGGAGAACGGCGCCGCCGGCCTCGGAGCGGCGGCGCTGCGGGCGGTGTTCCACGAAGCCGCCGGCATCGGTCCGGCCACCACCCTCACGCCGACGCTGCTCGCGCACTTCGGGCAGGACGACGCCGAGAGCCTGCTGGAGCTGCTGACGGCACGCGAAGGTCCGCGCGAGCCGCGCGACCGGCCCGTGCTCGCTCCCCTCGTCACCCGTGCCGCCGCCAGTGGCGACGCCGTCGCACGCGAGATCGTCACCGAGATGGCGGAACGGCTCGCGGACTACACCGCGTTCGTCGCCCGCAGGGTCGGCTACGCCGCGACGGACCCGATGCCGATCGTCCTCGCCGGCTCGGTCGTCGCCGGAGGCGAGTGCGTGGCAGACGCCATCGCCGCCGCCCTCCCCCGCCAACTCCCCAACGCCCACACGACAATCTCCACCCTCCCACCCATCGCCGGAGCCACCCTCGACGCCCTCGCCGAGTCCAGCGTCGAGCTGACCGAAGCGATCGTGGACGAGCTGCGCGCTACGATCCCCACGCTGTAGCAGCGAAAACCTGGTGCGCGAGGAGAGGTAGCCGCAGTAGCTTCGAGCGTGTCCGGATCGTTCCTGGTCAAGCTCGGCCTGCTGGTCGGCTTCGTCGTGCGCACGGCACCCCTCCGCTCGGCATTCCTTGCCACGCTGGCGATCCTCGGCGGTGCGCTGACACCCGCGCTGATGGCCGCGACCGGACTCGTTGTCGCCCGCGCCGAACGAGCGGCCACCTCGGGCATGGATTCGGCCGCGGGACAAGGGCTGCTGGCGGCGTTGGTCCTGGTCGGCGTGCTCTTCGCCGCCGACCAAGCGCTGGCACCGGTACGCGACACGATCGGTGCGTCCATCGGCTCGGCGATGGGTCAGCAGCGCCGCGAACGGCTGCTGGCCGCAACCCTGCGCCCGTACGGGATCGGCCACCTCGAAGACCCCACCCTGGCCGACGAGATCCGCCGAGCGGGCGACATCGAATGGGACATCGGCCCACTGACCCTGATCGTCGGCGAGCTCGCCAAGTTCGTCGGGCTGCTCACCGCCGCGATCGGCTCTGCCATCCTCCTGGCCCAGCTCGTCTGGTGGGCACCGATCGTCCTGCTCGCCTCCGCGGCGCTCACCCACGTCTTCATGCATGGCGATGAGTACAAACAGGTACGGGAGAAGGAGGAGTACGTCGGGATCGAACGGCGCGCGGACTACTTCCGTCAGCTGTCGCTCGATCCGCCGATGGCCAAGGAAACAAGGCTGTTCGGCCTCGCAGGCTTCCTCGCCGACCGGACCAGGGGGCTCCGGCTCGAGTTCCTCTCCCACCTCTGGCGCGCCCGCCGGCTCGGGCGCGGCCCCGCACTCCGTACGGTCGCGACCATCGCCATCGCACACGGAGTCGTCCTGACGTACCTCGCCATGTCGACGCTCGACGGACAAGTCAGCCCGAGCCAGTTGACCGTCTACGTCCAGGCCATCGGCGGCATCGTGATGCTCGGCTTCGGCTCCGGGGCGACCGACCTCTGGTGGGTCTACCAAGGCACGTCGACGATCCCGCACCTGCTCCGACTCGAACGCCGCGACCTCGGCCCGGCCGTGCCACGCAGCACCACGACCGCGACAGGCGCGCCCCGCAACGAGATCCGCCTCGAAGGCGTCCGCTTCGGCTACAACGGCAGGCCCGTACTCGACGGCCTCGACCTCACCATCCCCGCGGGCAGCTCGCTGGCGATCGTCGGCGACAACGGCGCCGGCAAGACGACCCTGCTCAAGCTGCTCGCCCGGCTCTACGAGCCCGACGAAGGCCGGATTCTCGTGGATGGCAAGGACCTTCGCGAGTACGACGTCACCTCTTGGCGGCGCCAGCTCGCCGTGATCTTCCAGGACTTCGTGAAGTACGAGCTGAGCGCTCGCGACAACGTCGCGTTCGGCCGGCTCGACTCCGCGACCGACGAGAACGCCAACCGGCAGGCGACCGAACGTGCCGGTGCACGCGAGGTGGTCGAGTCGCTCCCCGCTGGATGGGACACCACGCTGGCGCGCCAGTACAGCGGCGGCGTCGACCTCTCCGGTGGGCAGTGGCAGCGAATCGCCTTGGCCCGCACCCTGCGCGCCGCCGAGGGCGGCGCCCGGCTGCTCGTACTCGACGAGCCCACCGCCAACCTCGACGTCCGCGCCGAAGCGGAGCTGTTCGACCGCTTCCTCGAGCTCACCGCCGGTACGACGACGATCCTCGTCACGCACCGGCTCTCGACCGTCCGCCACGCCGATCGGATCGCCGTTCTCGACCGCGGTCGCGTACGGGAGACCGGGACGCACGACGAGCTGCTGGCGGCCGACGGCCTGTACGCACGGATGTTCCGCTTGCAGGCCGACAGATTCGCGGGGGAACCACGACCATGACGGACTCGGACAAGCTGCCGGGACTGCTGCGTACGTTGGCGTACACCGTCCGAGCCGCGATGCGCACCGACCCGAAGGTAGCGGCCGGCGGCCTACTGTTGATCCCGCTCGGCTGGGTGAGCGGCACGCTGTTCGGCCTCTGGCTCAAGCTGCTCGTGGACGCGGTCGTCGGCGCGGACCAGCGCGGCGTGATCGCGGCCTGCACGCTCATGGTGGTCACGTGGGTGGGCGGATTCATGGTCGGCACCTTCGGTCGGCGCTTCAACGAGACGCTGCAGGACAAGGCGGGAGTCAACCTCGAGCACGAGCTCATCCACGTCGCGGCCGGCACCCACTCGATCCAGTACCTGGAGCTGCCCCGGTACGTGGATCGGCTCGACCCACTCCGCAAGGAAGCCTGGATCGTGCATTGGACGTTGGAGGCCCTCGCCGAGACGCTTGGTGCGTTCGCGCAGGCCGCGTTCACCATCGCCCTGCTGGTGAGCATCCATCCGGCGCTCGCGCTACTGCCCGCGTTCGGCATACCCGCCCTCCTCGCCGCTCGCGCTGCGGCGCTGCGAGAGAAGCGCGCGGAGGAAGGCACCGCCGCGCACCGACGCCGGCAGCGGCACTTCGTCAAGCTGGGGACGGATTCCTCGCCGGGCAAGGAGATTCGGGTCTTCGGCCTGGAACGTGAGCTGGTCCGGTTGAGTCGAGTGGAGTGGTCGAAGGAGCACGCGATCCAAACGCGCGTCGCGTGGAAGGGCACCGGCTGGCAGGTGGCCACGTCGGCGTTCTTCGCCGTCGGCTTCGTTGGCGTGCTCGTTCTCGTCGGCCTTTCCGTCGCGCGTGGAACGGCGACCGTCGGCGACCTCGCACTGGCGCTCGTCCTCGCGCGAACGATGAGCCACAATCTTGGCATGGTGGTCGGGATGACGCGTTGGCTGGTCGACTGCCTCGCGACCGGCCAGCGGTTCCTCTGGCTGGTCGAGCGAGGTCGGGCGGAGGAACCGGCCGCGACCGCGCCGGTGCCGGCCCGGTTGAAGCAGGGCATGGTGTTGAAGAACCTCTCGTTCGGCTACCCCGGGACCGACCGCGTGATCCTGGACGACGTCACGCTGACTCTGGCCGCGGGCAGCGTGGTGGCCTTGGTCGGCGAGAACGGAGCCGGGAAGAGCACTTTGGTCAAGCTGCTCTGCGGAATGTACGAGCCGACCGGCGGCGCGGTCCTCGTCGACGGAACCGATCTCCGCGAGCTGGATCCGCGGGAATGGCGCAAGCGCTGTACGGGAGCGTTCCAGGACCACGCGAGGCTGGAGCTCCAGGTCCGGGACGCCGTCACCATCGGCGACCTCGACCGGCTCGGTGACCGCGACGCCGCGGAGGATTCGCTGGCCGCGGCTGGGGCGGCCGAACTGGCAAGCACGTTGCCGAATGGACTCGACACCCAGCTCGGGACGACCTGGCCCGGCGGCACCGACCTGTCAGGGGGCCAGTGGCAGAAGGTCGCGTTGGCCCGTGGGCTGATGCGCGACGACCCACTCCTGACCGTGCTGGACGAACCCACCGCCAGCCTGGACGCGCAGACCGAAGACGCATTGTTCGCCCGGTACGCCGCCGAAGCCCGTCGAAGCCGTCCCTCGAACGGGGTGACCCTGCTCGTTTCGCACCGGTTCTCCACCGTACGGGCTGCCGATCACATCGTCGTTCTCGGCCACACCGGGGTCCTCGAACAGGGGAGCCACGACGAGCTGATCCGCCGGGACGGTGTCTACGCGGAGCTCTACCACCTGCAGGCACGCGGCTACAGGTGAGAAAGACCGAGCACCCTCGTCCCAGCCGCGGGACGAGGGTGCTCGACGTTCTCGGCCCTAGCTCAGGCCGGCGCCGTCCAACCACGCCTTCGCGATGTCGTCGGGGTTCTTCTTGTCCACCTCGGCCTGCTTCACCAGGTCGGCGAGCGTCGGGGTGTCGAGCTTCGCCGACACCGCGTTGAGCGCTTCCTTCACGGTGTCCGAAGCTTTCGACTTGGTGATCAACGGCACCACGTTCTGTGCCGCGAACAGGCTCTTCGGGTCGTCGAGCACGACGAAGTTGTTCTCCGCGATCGCCGACTGCGTGGTGAACAGGTTGACGGCCTGCACCTGCCCGTTCTTCAACGCCTGCACGGAAAGCGGCCCCGCCACGTCCAGCGGACGGAACTGCTTGAACTCCAGCCCGTACTTCTCCTTCAGCCCGACGAGGCCGGTCTGCCGGGTACGGAACTCAGGCGGTCCGCCGATGACGATGTCCTTGGCCACCGGGCCAAGATCCTCGATCGACTTCAGCTTGTACTGGTCCGCGACCTCCTGCGTGACGACGATCGCGTCCTTGTCCTCCGCGGCAGCCTTGTCCAGCACCGTCAGGGTCTCCGGCAGCTTCGCCGGGATCGCGTCGTACACCTCGTCCGGCGTCACCGCGGCCGTCTGCTTGTCGAAGAACTGCAGCAGCACGCCGGAGTACTCCGGGATCAGGTCGATCGACCCGTCCTCGAGCGCCTGCATGAACGCCTCGCGGTTGCCGATGTTGAGCTTCTTGGTGACCTTGACGCCCTTCGCCTCGAGCGCGCCAGCGTAGATCTCCGCGAGCACGACGTTCTCCGGGAAGTTCGCCGATCCCACCACGATCGTGTCGGTCGGCGCCTTCGAGCTGTCGGTGTCGCCGCTCGGCGTGGCCAGCGGGTCCCCGCCCGCACCGCACCCCGCAACGAGGGCGAGCGCCCCGACCGCGAGCCCCGCGGCGAGTCTCTGGAACGGTTTCATCTGGGAGTTCTCTCCTTCGTTGCTGCTACCGGTTCGGTACGCATGCCATCAACGTGCTGCGACCAGCTCTTCTTCCTTCACGTCGCTTTCCGCGGCGGTCTCCGCCACCAGGTCGCGCCGTCCAGTGCGCTTGGACAGTCCGCGCGGGACCAGCAGCCACTGCACGAACGCCAGCACCAGCTCGAACGCCACCGCCAACAGAGCCACCAGAATCGCGCCGCCCAGCATCACCTGGTACTGCTGGTTGGCCAGTCCGTCGAGCACGAACCGGCCCAGGCCACCGAGCGAGACGACGGCGGCGATCGTCGCGGTCGAGACGATCTGCAGCATCGCGCTGCGGATGCCGGACATCATCAGCGGCAACGCGCAGGGCGTCTCGATCTTGAACAACACCTGCCCGCCGGTCATCCCCATCCCGTACGCGGCGTCCCGCGCCGCCTCGTCTACGCCCTCGACTCCCGCGTACGTCGTCGCGAGGATCGGCGGAACGGCCAGCACCACGAGGACGAAGATGCTCGGCACCAGGTAGGCCGCGTCTCCGGGAAGCAGCGGACCCACGATGATCGCGGCGAGGATCACCAGACCCAGCGTCGGCAGCGCGCGGAACGCGTTCGCCAGCCCGGCGACGAGGAACTTCCCCTTGCCGGTGTGCCCGATGTACAGCCCGAGCGGGATGCCGATCGCGGCGGCGAGGATCAGCGCGAGCACCGAGTAGCCGATGTGCTCGATGAGCCTGTTCGGAATCCCGTCGATGCCGGACCAGTTGACGGGATCTCTGAGCCAGTCGAAGAATCCGGTGATCATGCGCGCGCCCTTCGCCAGGGAGTCAGCATTCGGGTACCGACCAGAACGACCGCGTCGAGCGCCAGCGCCAACGCGACCGACAGGACGAGCCCGGTGAGCAGCGGGGCCGGGAAGTTGCGCTGGAACCCGTCGATGAACAGGCTGCCGAGCTGAGAGACCCCGATCAGCGAGGCGACGCTGACCATGCTCACGTTCGACACGACCGCCACGCGGAGGCCGGCGGCGATGAACGGGACCGCCACCGGGAGCTCGACGGAGATGAACTGGCGGAACGGTTTGTAGCCCATCGCCTGCGCCGCCTGCCGGACGTCCTCGGGCACCGCCGCGAGACCGTCAGCGACCGTACGGACGAGCAACGCGACGGAGTAGACGGTCAGCGCCGCGATCACGTTCGCGTCGTCGAGGATGCCGAAGCCGAAGATCACCGGAGCGATCACGAACAACGCCAGCGACGGGATCGTGTAGAGCAGGCCGGTGATGCCGATCATCGGCGGATAGACCCAGCGGAACCGGCGCGCCACCCAGCCCAACGGGATCGCCAGCACCAGGCCGATCACCACGGGAACGAGCGTGAGGTAGACGTGCCGGACGAAGACCGTGAAGATCTCGCTGGCGTTGCTCGAGAACCACTCGAACCAGTTCATCCGGTGACCTCGGCAACTCCCGGGTGCGCCTCGTCGACCTTCTCCAGGACGCGGCCCGCGACGACGGTTCCGAGCAGCCGGCCCTGGCCGTCGGTGACGACGCCGCGGCCGGTCGGCGAGGACAGCGCGGCGTCGAGGATGCCGCGCAGCGATCCGTCGACGGACGCCACCGTTCCGCCCCGGTTGAGGACGTCCGGCGTCACCTCGTCGTCCAACCGGTCGACGTCAATCCAGCCTTGCGGGCGCTGGCCATCGTCGAGGACGAGCACCCAGCCGTCGGTCGCGGCCGAACGTGCCTCGGCGGCGGTCTGCCCCAACTTCACGGTCGGCTCGGAGTCGAGCTCGATCCCGTCAGCCTGCATGAACGACAGCGCCCGGTAGCCGCGGTCCCGTCCGACGAACCCCGCGACGAAGTCGTCGGCAGGGTCGGCCAGCAGCTCCGCGGGCGTCGCCATCTGAGCGAGGATGCCGCCCGTGCGGAACACCGCCACCTGGTCGCCGAGCTTGATCGCCTCGTCGATGTCGTGCGTGACGAACACGATCGTCTTGTCCAGCTCGTTCTGCAGCCGCAGGAACTCCTCCTGCAGACCCTCGCGGACGACGGGGTCGACGGCGGAGAACGGCTCGTCCATCAGCATCACCGGCGGATCGGCCGCGAGCGCGCGAGCGACGCCGACGCGCTGCTGCTGCCCGCCGGACAGCTGCGACGGATAGCGCTGCGCGAACGCACCGGGCAGGCCGACGCGCTCGAGCACCTCGCGCGCACGGCTGCGCGCCTTCGCCTTGTCCCAGCCGAGCAGCAGCGGAACGGTCGCGACGTTGTCGACCACCGTCCGGTGTGGGAACAGGCCCGCGTGCTGGATCACGTACCCGATGCCGCGCCGCAGCGTGGCAGGGTCCTTACCTCCCGTTTCGTCACCGTCGATCAGGATGCGCCCGCTCGTGGGCTCGATCATCCGGTTGATCATGCGGAGGGAGGTCGTCTTGCCGCAGCCCGAAGGTCCGACGAACACGGTGATCTTCCCGGACGGAGCCTGCAGATTCACCTCGTTCACCGCGACGGTGCCGTCGGGGTAACGCTTGGTGACGGAATCGAACTCGATCACGCCGGCACTCCTCGGTCGACGGAAGCACAATGGCCAGAGGACCACACTAGTCATGTGGGACCGACAGACATCTTCCTCGACGGAGAGTCGTTGACACCTTACGACGTTGTTTCCGTCGTACGAGGCGGTGCGACCGTCGCCCTCGACCCGGTCGCACGGGCACGGGTCGAGGCCACGGCGAGGGCCGTGCAGCAGGCCGTCGCCTGGCGTCCGGTGTACGGGGCGACCACCGGCGTCGGCGCGAACCGCGACGTCGTGGCCGAACGAGCGGGCCACGGCCAGCGCATCCTGCTGAGCCACGCGACTGCCGGCGGCGACGCACTGCCGGACGAGGTCGCGCGGGCTGTGCTCGTCGTCCGGGCGAACCAGCTCGCAGCGGGCGGATCGGGCACGCGGGCCGAGGTGCTCGACGGACTCGTCGTCGCGATCGGCCTGGGCGCGGCGCCGTTGCTGCACGGCTACACCGGGATCGGTACGGGCGATCTGTCCGCACTCGCCGAGCTCGGGCTGCAACTCGCGGGCGAGCTGCCCTGGCGGTCGGGGGCGCCGCCGGTGGTCGCGCTCACCGACCTCGACGTACTGCCGTTCCTGTCGAGCACCGCCGCGACCGTGGCGCAGGCGATCGTCGCCGCGATCGACCTCGCCGAGCTGCTCACCGCCACGTACCCGGTGACCGCGCTGTCGTTCGTCGCGCTCGGCGGCAACCCGGAAGCGTTCGACGCCCGGGTGCACGAGGCCCGCCCGCAACCCGGTCAGGCCGAGGCGGCGAAGGCAGTCCGCGACCTGCTCGCCGGTGGCAGGCCGACGACACCGCTGCGGATCCAGGACCCGTTCGGCCTGCGATCGTTTCCCCAGGTGCACGGTCCGGCCGTCCACGCGCTCGATCGGCTGTTGGAGGTCCTGACCATCGAGCTCAACTCGCGCGCCGAGAACCCGCTCGTCGTACGAACCGAGGCCGGCGGCGACGTTCTGCACCACGGCAACTGGCACGGCGCGCCGGTCGCCTTGGCGTTGGACTCGGCTCGGCTCGCCCTGCACTCGGTCGCGTCGCTGTCGGTCGCGCGCACCGCGAGCCTGATGAACCCGGACCTCACCGCGCTCACGTCGTTCCTCGCCGAGGGCCCGGCGGGGTCGTCGGGAGCGATGGGGGTGGAGTACGTCCAGCACGCGGCGCTGGCGCGGCTGCGTTCGCTGGCCGCTCCCGCGAGCCTCTCGACGGCCCGGATGTCGCGCGGCGCGGAGGACCACGCGAGCTTCTCGACCGAGGCGGCTCGGCTGACCGGGGAGAGCGTGCAGCCGTTCCGTACGGTGCTCGCGTGCGAGCTGGTCACCGCGACGCGGGCGCTCCGGCTGGCCGGCGCGAAGCCCGCCGACCTGCTGCCGTCCGGGGTGGGTGAGGCGTACCAACGCGCGTACGACGAGCTACCTCCGGACCTCGGCGACCGACCCCTGACAATCGACATCGCGAAAGCCGAGGCACTGCTCGTCGCTCGCTAGGGTGGTCGATCATGAGCGCGACCAGGCCGAACGTGCTGCTCCTGATGACCGACCAGCAACGCGCTGACTTCACTCTCGGCGCGGGCTTCGAGCTCGACACGATGCCGTTCGTCGACTCGCTCGCCGCGCGCGGCAGGCGGATCCGCAACGCGTACACAACGGCCCCGGCCTGCGTCCCGGCGCGGACGAGCCTGCTGACCGGCCGCTATCCGTCGGCACATCGGGTCCGGCAGAACTCCGCGGTCTCCCACGTCGTGCGCGGCGACGACCTGCTCGATGTTCTACGCGGCGCGGGCTACTCGCTGCACTTCGCGGGCAAGACGCACATGTACCGCAAGGCCGAGGACTTCGACACGTTCGCCGGTCCGTACTGGCACGAGACCGGTCCCGAGGCGACGCCGGAGGACGCGGCGTTCGCGGACTGGATGCGCTCGATCGACCACGGCCCGGCCCTCGAGCCGACACCGTTCCCACTCGAGCGGGAGTTCCCGTACCGGATCGTGTCGGACGCGATCGCCGGGCTCGAGCAACGGGACAAGGACAAACCGTTCTTCAGCTGGCTGTCGTTCCCGGAGCCGCACAACCCGTACCAGGCGCCAGAGCCGTACTTCTCGATGTTCCCCGACGTGCCCGACCGCGCGCACGGTCCGGAGGCCGCGCTGGCTAAGGGCGGCATGTACCGCTGGCTGCGTGAGCTGCAGGAGTCGAAGCGCCCTGGGTACGACGACCTGTGGCGGCGCTACCGGTCGACGTACTGCGGCATGCTGCGGCTCATCGACGACCAGCTGCGGCGGCTGTTCGCGTACCTGGACAAGAACGGGCTCGCCGAGAACACGCTGGTCTGCTTCATCGCCGACCACGGCGACTACGTCGGCGACTACGGCCTGCAGCGCAAGGGCGCGGGGATGCCGGAGGTGCTGATGCGCATCCCGTTCGTCGTCGCCGGGCCGGGAGTCGTGGCCGGCGCCGACGACGTCTACGTCACGCTCGCCGACCTGCTGCCGACGCTGTGCGAGGCGGTCGGCGAGCCGATCCCGTTCGGCGTGCAGGGCCGCAGCCTCTGGCCAGTGCTGACCGGAAGCCCTTACCCCGTTGAGGAGTTCGCGAGTTGCTACGCCGAGCGCGGGTACGGCGGAGTGCCGTACGAACCCGACGAGCACCCACCACTGCACTTCTCCTACGAGGGTGAGACGTACGACGAGCTCAATTCCGTCACCCAGAGCGGCTTCACTCGCATGCTCCGCACCGGCGACTGGAAGCTGCTGTACGACAACGCCGGAACGGGCGAGCTGTACGACCTGAGCACGGACCCGTACGAACTCGACAACCTCTGGTCCACCCGTCCCGACGTCCGCGCCGAACTGCTGGAACGCCTGCTGCTGTGGGCGAATCGCGTTGTCGACGATCTTCCGCAGGCGGCCTACACGCCGAAGAGGTCCCCCCACAACTGGCGGTGGGCGGACGAACCGTAGGCCTCCTGCCGCGGCTACGCCTCGCTGGGCGGGTCCTCCCCCACCAGCCCGTCGACGGACTCGCGGATGATGTCCGCGTGTCCGGTGTGCCGCGCGTACTCCTCGATGATGTCGACCAGCATCCGTCGCAGCGTCGGCGTGCGACCGTCCGACCAGGTGTACACCTGCGGGCGGTCGAGCCCACCGCCTTCGGTGAGCGCCTTGGAGATCAGCGCACGCGAGCGGGCGACGGTCTCGGTCCACAACGCCAGCAGTTCCTCGGGTGAGTCGTCGGCGGCCGTTCGCCACTCCCAGTCCGGGTCGGAGTCCCAGTCCACGTTCCACAGCGGCTGATAGTCGTTCCCCCAGAGCCGGTGCGAGAAGTAGTCGTCCTCGACGAGCGAGATGTGCTTGATCAGTCCGCCGAGCGTCATCGACGAGGCCGCGGTCGTCGCCCGCAGGCCAGCCGCGTCCACGCCGCTGCTGGCCTTCCAGATGAACGTGCGGCGCATGCGTTCCAGCGAGCCCACCAGGGTGTCGGCCTCGTTGCCCGCGACGGGTGGCTCGGTCAGGTGCGATTCGGTCATGGCACGCAGCCTAGGACCCGTTCCGGACGATCAGCTTCCGGTAAGCGGACGGAGCTCGTCGGCGTACGAGACGGACGCGCGCTGGAGCACCCCGCTGCCGGTCACCGTGTACTGGCCGACCCGCCAGAGCGCGGGCGAGTACGCGTGGATCGACACGCTCCGCGGCAGATAGCCGGTCACCCGATGGATGTGATCGGGGCCGAAGCAGAAGACGCTCCCGGCCTCGATCACCGTCGCGAGGCTGGGCCGGCCGATCGCGAGGTTGTGCTCGACCAGCGCGCCCTGCGCCACGGCGACCGCGCCGGAGGAGATGTCGTGGTCGTGCCAGCCGGTGTCGTTCCGCGGTGTCCAGCACAGCGCCCAGACATCGACGTGCGCGTCGCGGTGCAGGCAGACGTAGTGCCGCTCGTCGTCGCTCCAGGCGAGCTGGTCCTCCCAGCGATACGACTGGGCGGCCACCGAGGCGACCAACCGCTTCAGCTCGTGCTTGTCCAGGTCGCGGTCGGGCAGGTCATCGAGGTGCAGATCAACAGGAAGGCCGGCGAACAGTTCGGCGGAGTGGGCCGGGACGTAGTCGGCTTCGGCGGTCATGGCAGTCCTCCTTCCAGGAGGCGGTGCGGGTTGGTCCTGCGGATGGCCGCCGTCGCGGCCGCGCCGAGCTCGGGGTTGGTGGGCTCCGCGTACGGGCGATCGGTGCCGAACGCGACGGTGTCGATGCCGAGCACCCGGATCACCGCGTCGAGCCCGCGCGGTCCGTACGAGGAGGTGTCGACGAACACGTCCGGATCGATCCGGCGGTACGTGCCGCCGCGGGCCGTGAGGCGTTCATGATGAACAGGCGCGAGTCCCGCCGCGGCGGCGAAACACAAACGCAGTTTGGGGAACTGCGCACGTCCGGCGACGTGCCACGCCCACCAGGCGGCGTGCAGCTGGCCGACGTAGTCGACTACCGCGGGCCACCATCCCGGCACGTTGTCCCGCGGCGTTGCGGGTCCGGGATGGACGAGGACGGGCTTGTTCGCCGCCTCGCAGACCTCGAGCAGCGGGCCGACCCGTTCCAGCCCGTCCGGCGTCCCCAGCGGGGTCGCCGGGAGCTCGAGCCCGACGCAGCCGGCGTCGAGATTCGCCTGCAGGGTTGAGGGATCGAGCTCTCGTACGGACACCGCGGCCCAGGCCTTGAACGGAGCCGGCAGCTCCAGCGCGCCGGAGTGCCAAGCGGCGAGCAGGTCGGGATCCTCGACGCCGAGCGCCGCGGACAGCGCGACGAGCGCGAGCCCCGTGCCGTCGTCGGTCTCGAGGGCGACCCGCTTCGGCACGTCGTGCGCGGCGGGATCGACGTCGTACGGCGCCTCGCCGTCGAGCTCGAGCCGCCACCCGACCAGCCGCGGCGGTCTCGGCCGCGACCGCAACGCCTCGATCAGCGCGACCGGCCACAGATGCTGGTGCACATCGATGGCTTCCATGTCCGCCCCGGGGCCAAGGTTGGTGATGCGGTTCACTGAACGGCTTCAGTGAACCGCTTCACCGTCTGGTCGTCAAGGCCCATCCACCTACCGGACAACCGCGCTCTCCGCCTCGATCCGCGCCGGGATCGCCCGCTTGAACATCATCCACAGCGCCAACGCGAGCACCGAGACGCCGGAGGCGACGTCGGTCCAGATCAGCACCGTCTGCAGCCCGTCGAACGCCGACGGCGGCGCCTCGCCGTAGTGGCCGAGGCTGATCAGCCCGGTGAGCGAGTAGATCGCCATGAACACGACCGCTGGCCACCAGCGCTCCTGCCGCGTGCGGAGATACGCCAGCACGCCGATCGTGGTGAAGATCACCCAGCCGAGCACGATCTGCCACGCGCCGACGACGAGCGGACTGTCGCCCTTGTCGTACGCGGCGAACCGCACCGTGTTGTCCGTGTAGTGCAGGATCGACAGCCCCACCGAGACCCAGAAGACGACGTTGAGCGCTTTCCGCAGACCGTCGGTCATGGGAACTCTCCCGTTCTCTAGATAGATCGCTCTAGTCAGAGGCTAGACTGCCTCATACGACCAGCGCAACGCCATACCTCGGAGAGGGGACCCATGCCTGCCGAGACCAGAGAGCGGATCATGGCGACGACCGCGGAGCTGTTCCGCCGACGCGGCTACAACGGGACCGGCCTGAAGCAGATCGTCGCCGAGGCGAGCGCTCCGTTCGGTTCGCTGTACCACTTCTTCCCCGGCGGCAAGGTGCAGCTGGGCGAGGAGGTCATCCGCTGGTCCGGCGGACTGTACGGGCAGCTGATCGACTCCCTCTTCGACCCGGCGCCGGACGTGGAGACCGCGATCGCGTTCGCGTTCCACAGCGCCGGCGAGACCCTCGTCGAGACCGACTACGCGGACGCCTGCCCGATCGCGACGGTGGCCCTGGAGGTCGCGAGCACGAACGAGACGTTGCGCGTCACGACGCACGAGGTCTTCGAGAGCTGGCTTGCCAACCTGCATGAGCGATTCGTCTCCGCCGGCCTGCCCGCGGAACGCGCACGGACGTTGTCGCAGACGTTGTTGATGCTGCTCGAGGGAGCGTTCATCCTCTGCCGCGCCGCGCGGACGACCGAGGCGATGGCCGCGGCCGGCGACGCAGCTGTGGCGGAGGTGCGTCGCGCGTTCGACGCCACCTAGCCCCGGGATCTCAGGTGTTGGTAGGCGACTTCGGCGTGTGAAAGCCGGGCGTGTCTGTCTTGCTGGGGAGACTTGGGGTGGCGACGTCTCGAGTGAGCTGAGCGGGACGGCACTCCGTGGGTGAAGCGTGTCGTGGTCGCCTTACCCGGCCAGTGGCCGCTCTACCTGGCGTCCACCCCACGTAAAGCGGCCGCTGACCATGTAAAGATCATTGGCCCAGGGGGGTGGGGGCGGACCGGTCGAACCCACCGCTGGACGAAAGATCGAGGCTAGCGAAGCGTCTGGCAAAGATCGCCTGGCGCGCGCCACCTCGCGTCCCGCCTTGCCGCGGGGCGCCGCGCGCCATCGCGCTACGCGCGACGACCGGCGCTATTGCCAGACACGGCCTTGTCGCACAAGAGTCGGCGGCGGCGTTGCTTTCTCGACTCCACCCGTGCACCGACGGCCCATGGCCGGGACCTCTCACCTTCGACGCAGCCGCCATCGGTGCCCGCGGTCGAGAAGGCGACGCCTCATGCCGCCGACCGGTGCGACCGATCGGGTACGGCATAGGCTGCGGGGATGCCGGCCCGCCGCAAGCGACCGACGATCCGTGACATCGCAACGGAGACAGGGCTGTCTCCGGCAGCCGTGTCCTACGCGCTGCGCGGATTGCAGGTTCCCGAGGAGACGCAGCAGCGCGTCCGCGAGGCGGCCGAGCGGTTGGGGTACGAGGCCGATCCGATCGCCCGAGCGCTGGCGTCCGGACGTACCGGCCTGGTCGGCGTCCTGTGCGGATCGCTCGCCGACGGCTGGCAGCAGTCCGTCGCCGCCGAGCTTGGCCGCGGCCTGTTGGGCGCCGACCGCAACGCGTTGATCGTGGACGCCGCGAACGACCGGGCCCGCGAGGCAGCGCTCGCGAAGCACCTCCTCGACCAGCGCGTCGACGCCCTGATCACCCTGCCCGTCGACCCGCGCTCGGCCCACTGGACCGACGCCGCGTCGCGCACCGTTCTCGTCGCGATCGGCGACGCACTGCCGGACGCGTCGACGGCGGCGGAGATCGTGTTCGACAACACGACCGGCGTCACCGAGGCGCTGCGTACGCTGGCGGCCGCGGGACACACGCGCGTGACCGTCTTCACCCCGGCGCGCGCCGGCACCCCGGACCGCCCTGCCGAGCTGGTCGTTCAGCAGGTCGCGCCCGCGTTGGGCATCACCGCGTCCCTGGTCGACTGCCCGCACGACCTCGACGGCGCGGCCGCGGTCGCACTCGACGTGCTGAGCATGCAGCCACGGCCAACCGCGGTGTTCTGCCTCGCCGACTCGATGGCGTACGGGGTCTACGACGCCGCCCGCTCGCTGGGCCTGTCGATCCCGCGGCAGCTGTCGGTGCTCGGATACGACGACCAGCCGATGTCGCGCATCCTGACTCCGCCGCTCTCCTCCTATGCCTGGCCCATCGACGAGCTCGTCGCGGCCGTCGTCGAACGCGTCGTGCGCGCGATCGACGACGGCCGCCGGAGCCGCCGCAAGGTTCTGACGCCCGAACCCCGCCCCCGCGACTCCATCGCCCCTCCGGGCTCCCGTGGGTAGTTCACGCTGTTGAGTTGTCAAGGTGCCGTTGTGACGCCCAGCTTTCATCGCGAGAAGGGGAAACGCGACCGGCTGGAGGCGAGCTGTGGACAACCTGCGGAAAGACCCGGCTGTGGACAGAAAGCCGGCAGCCGAACCCCGGCCGGTGGGCTAAGTTACTTTCGAGTAGCATCGGCTTCGGCGTGTTGCGCGGGCGCGCGGCGCGCTGATGGAGTGAGCTGAGCGCGCCGGAAGAGGAGGCACCCCTTGCAAGCCGCCGCGATCATCATCTGCGCAGTCAGCACGCTCGTCGCCGTCGCGCTCGTCGCGAAGAGCGGCGCCGGGATCGTCCGGACCGTACGGCTCGGGCAGCCTGCCGTCGGCCGTACGGACAACCCGACGCAGCGCTGGGTCACCATGCTCACCGAGACCCTCGGCCACACGCGCATGCTGAAGTGGACGCTGATCGGCGCCGCGCACTGGTTCGTGTTCGTCGGCTTCGGGTTGCTGTTCTTCACGCTCGTCACCGCGTACGGGCAGGTTTTCGCCCATCCCGACTGGGCACTGCCGATCATCGGTCATTTCTGGCCCTACGAGTTCGTCTCCGAGCTGATCACCGTGATCATGCTCGTCGCGATCGTCGCGCTGATCGCGATCCGGCAGCGCAACCACCCGCGGACGCTCGGGCGCAAGAGCCGCTTCTTCGGCAGCCGGTTCTGGCAGGCGTACTACGTCGAGTACACGATCCTCGCGATCGGTGTCTGCATCATGCTGCTCCGCGGCTTCGAGGGTGCCCGCGTCGATACGCCGTGGGATCTGCACTTCGCGTTCAGCTACCCGCTCGCCGTCCTCTTCAGCGGCCTCAGCGACGGCGCCCTCGCCAACGCGATCTGGGTCACCGCAACAGTAAAGATCCTTGTCTCCATGGCCTGGTTCCTCACCATCGCGCTGAACCTGACCATGGGCGTCGCCTGGCACCGCTTCACCGCGTTCCCGAACATCTGGTTCCGCCGCGAGGCCACCGGCGGTACGGCGCTCGGCCCGCTGCAGCCGATGCACTCGCGCGGCGAACCGATCAACTTCGAGGACCCTGGCGAGGACGACATCTTCGGCGTCGGGAACGTGGAGGACTTCACCTGGAAGGGGCTGCTCGACTTCACCACCTGCACCGAATGTGGCCGCTGCCAGTCCCAGTGCCCGGCGTGGAACACCGAGAAGCCGCTCTCGCCGAAGCTGCTCATGATGGACCTGCGCCAGCACGCGTACGCCAAAGCCCCTTACCTGCAAGCGACTGAGGCCGAACGCAAGGAGCTCCCCGAGCACGTCCAAGCCGAGGGCGAACGCGTCCTCGTCGGTCCGCTCGACAGCGGCGCGGTCATCGACCCCGACGTGCTCTGGTCCTGTACGACGTGCGGCGCGTGCGTGGAGCAATGCCCGGTTGACATCGAACACGTCGACCACATCGTCGACATGCGGCGCTATCAGGTGCTGGTCGAATCGTCGTTCCCGAGTGAGCTCAACCAGCTCTTCAGAGGCCTGGAAAGCAAGGGCAATCCTTGGAACCTGAACCCGTCCGGCCGGCTCGATTGGGCAAAGGACCTTCCTTTCGAGGTCAAGGTGCTCGGCGCGGACGTCGAATCGCTCGGCGAAGTGGAGTACCTGTTCTGGGTCGGCTGTGCCGGCGCGTTCGAGGACCGGGCGAAGAAGACGACGCAGGCCATGGCAGAGCTGCTGGACGCGGCGGGCGTCTCGTTCGCCGTCCTCGGCGAGGGCGAGACCTGTACGGGCGATCCCGCCCGACGGGCGGGCAACGAGTTCGTCTTCCAGATGCTCGCGCAGCAGAACGTCGAGGTGCTGAAGGTGGCGGGCGCGTCGAAGGTCGTCGTGACCTGCGCGCACTGCTTCAACACGATCAAGAACGAGTACCAGCAGCTCGGCCTCGAGCTGGAGGTCGTTCACCACACGCAGCTGCTCAACCGGCTCGTCCGCGAGCGCAAGCTCCGTCCGGTCGCGCCGTCCGCGCACGACACCGCAGCGATGCCGATCACGTACCACGACCCGTGCTACCTCGGCCGGCACAACCAGGTCTACACACCGCCGCGCGAGCTGCTCGGCGCACTGCCGGGCGTCGAGGTCCGCGAGATGGAACGGTCAGGTAACCGATCTTTCTGTTGCGGTGCCGGCGGCGCGCGGATGTGGATGGAAGAGCCGATCGGCAAGCGGATCAACCTGGAACGTTCCGACGAGGCGGTCGCGACCGGCGCCGAACGGATCGCCACCGCGTGCCCGTTCTGCCGCGTGATGCTCTCCGACGGACTGACCCAGAAGCAGGCCGACGGCACTGCCGGCGAGGACGTCCAGGTCGTCGATGTCGCCCAGCTGCTGCTGGAGTCGGTACGCAGAGGAGACGGCCAGCCCGGCTGAACGGCCGAGGCGGCGACAGCCGCCAGGGCGCACGATCGGCCGTTCGGTAGAGGCAGCGAGCCCGCTTCGGCCGCGAGGCTGGTGACCATGAGACTGAGGATCGCCAGTGCCCTGTGGTCCGTCGGCGCTCTCGCACTCGGCCTTGTGTGGTTGACGAACGAGGGCACCTACCCGTTCGGAGCGGCCGACCGCGTCACGATGTCGTTCACCCATCTCGTCGAGGCAGCGGCCGCGGGCTGGCTGATGATCGGTGCTGGTGTTACCGGGGTGCTCACGACGCTTCTGTGGAAGCGGACGGTGCCGGTCGGCGGCGCGCTGCTGACCGCGTACTTCGGGCTGTTCTGGTCCGACGCCTCGGTGCTGTCGGCGTTCGGCTACTCCCTTGCGGTGGCGGCGCCGCTGGCGATCCTCGCGCTCGTCGTGGTCGCCTGCGTCCGGTGGAACCGGATCGGGTACGCGGCCGCCGCAGCCATCGTGGTGCTGCTCGCCCTCGGCATCGCCACGGGACTGGTCAGCTCGACGAACGTCCTCGGGTTCTGGCGCAATGTCGGACGCGGGATGGGGACGTACGGGGTCCGCATGGGGTGGGCGCTCGCCATGGCGGCGTCGGCCGTGTGGTGGGGGTTCGTCGCCGTACGTACGGGCCGGGTCCGCGAGTGGCTGGCGTCCGCACGACCCGCCCGCGGCTGGGTCGTGGCGATCACCGTCGCAGCGGCGCTGTGCCCGTTGCCGTACGCGGTCGTCCGGTTCAGCTGGCTCACGCCCTGGGCGATCGGGCTCGACGAGCGATTCGACTCGTTCGCGACCCGGCTGCAGGGCGCGTCGCTCGGGGTCGCCGGACTCGTCGGTGCCATCCTGACGCTGGGCTTGGTCAGCCGGTGGGGCGAGACTTTCCCGCAGTGGTTGCCCTTCGTGGGCGGTCGCGCGGTGCCCGTCTGGCTCGCCGTGGTCCCCGGCTTGGTGGTGGCGACGGTGGTCTGCGTCTCGGCGCCCAGCATGGTCGCGCACTGGTTCGCGACGATGCCGGTGGTCGACGCGTTCGTGGCTACGCTCTTCGTGCCCGCGCCGGTCTGGGGACCGCTGCTCGGGTCGGCTGTGGTCGCCTACTGGCTGCGTCGTCGCGACCCTGACGCCGAACGACGTCACTCCGGCGCTTGACATGACGTCACGATGACGTCATGCTGATGCACATGGACCTTGGACCGTACATCGAAAGCATCCGCCGCGACCTCACAGCGGCCGCGGAGGTGGGTGGACCGGAGGCCGCCGCGGCGGCCGACCGGCTGTCCGCCGCCCTCGACTCCTCCGTTCGGCTCTCGATCATCGACGCACTGTCGGCGGCCACGGACGTCATCACCCGCGAGCTCGCGCCCGGCGCGGTCGAGCTCCGCATTCGCGGCCGCGAGCCGGACTTCGTCGTGACCCGGCCGCCGGCGCCCGCTCCCCCGGCAGCGCCGCCGCCCCCGCCTCCGCCGCTGCCGCCCGAGGGCGACGAGGGCGGTACGGCTCGGCTCACGCTCCGGCTGCCCGAGTCGCTCAAGCCCCGCATCGAGGAGGCCTCCGCCAAGGAGGGTGTCTCGGTCAACGCCTGGCTCGTGCGCGCGGTCCTGCAGGCGCTCAACCTGCCGCCCGACGACAACCGGGGCCGCGGTCGTTCGCGGCGCGGCTCGTTCGGTATCGGCCAGCACGTCACGGGCTGGGTGCGCTAGCCAGTCCGAACAGTTCACCTCCCTTACAAACCTCCCTCACCGTCAGGAGATACGAGCATGCCCACTTTCCAGACCCCCGAGCCGATCAGCCTGCGCGTCCGGTTCGCCTCCGGCGACGCCGTCCTCAGCGCGTCCGCCCGTACCGACACCGTCGTCGAGGTGCTGCCGGAGAACTCGAGCCGCCAGCGCGACGTCGAGGCCGCCGAGCAGACTCGCGTCGAGCAGCGCGACGGCGCGATCGTGGTCGAGGCGCCGGATGACCACCGCGGCAAGAACGGGTCGATCCGCGTGATCGTCGGCCTGCCCGAGGACTCGCGGATCAGCGCGGCCGCCGCGTCCGGCGACATCCGCGTCGAGGGCCGGGTGAGCGAGGTCGAGATCACCACGGCGTCCGGCGACCAGCGGGTCAGCGAAGCGACTGGAAACGTGACGTTGAACGCCGCTTCCGGCGACATCAGCGTGGGCCCCGTCGGCGGCGACGCGAAGATCGAGACCGCGTCCGGCGACATCGACGTCGCGCCTGTTCAGGGCAACGTGTCGCTGTCTTCCGCGTCCGGCGACATCAACCTCCCCAGCGTCGGCTCCGACGTCCGCGTGCAGTCGGCGTCGGGCGACATCCAGATCGGCACGATCGGCGGCTCGGTCAAGGCCAACTCCGCGTCTGGCGACGTGTCCTTGGCCTCGGTACGTTCCGGCCAGGTCAAGGTCGAGAGCGCGTCCGGCGACATCAGCATCGGGATCGCGGCCGGAACCGCCGCATGGCTCGACGTTCACTCCCTCACCGGCGACGTCACGACGTCGCTCCAGGACGCGCCCGGCCCGGACGAGTCCGACACCCAGGTCGAGATCCGCGTCAACTCCGTCAGCGGCGACGTCCGCGTCCACCGCGCCTGAAAGGACAGTGTCGTGTCTGACACAAGCTATCTCTTCCACAAGATCCTGCACGAGACGAAGATCGCCGACCGACAACGCGAGCTTGCGGCCCAGCGGCTCGCGCGCCGGAACCGCAAGCAGCGTTGGGACTCCGTACGACTCGCCGCCGCTCGCGGACTCCACCGGCTGGCCGGGGCGATCGAGCCCGGCTCCGCCCTGCGGGTGCCGGCCCAGCGCCGGGCGGCCTAAGGCAACTCGAGCACGGCCTGGACCGGGAAGTGGTCGGACCCGAAGTGTCCGTCCAAGGCGAACTGGTTGATCGCCGCCACCCTGGTCCGCACGGATGGACTGGTAAGTATCCAGTCAATTCTCTCGCCGCTTGGAACTGCCTCGCGATAGCCGTGAAACGTAGCCACCGTTGAGGAAAGTCGCCGTTCGGCCGTCAACCAGGTATCTGCCAAGCCGCCCTTGCCGACGAAGATCTCGTAGGGCTCGGAGTGTTCGGCGGGAACGTTGAAGTCACCGGTCACGACGATCGGGAGCTCGCCGAAGTTCGACAGCTCCTCCACCAGCAACTTCGCACCGTTGACCTGTGCTGCCTGCGTTTCGTGGTCGAGGTGGGTGTTGAGGGCGATGAACTCCTTGCCAGTCACACGGTCGGTGAACCTGACCCAGGTGGCCATGCGGACGCAGGTGTTGCCCCAGGTGGTCGAGGCCATGAGCCTCGGGGTGTCGGACAACCAGAGATGGTCGAACTCCCTTGCCCGCAAGCGATGCGAGTTGAAGAAGACGGCCGAGAACTCGCCCTTGCTGCCGCCTTCGCGGCCGAGCCCGATCCAGTCGTACTGCGGAGGCAAGTCCGCCTTGACGTCCTGGATGGACTCGTAGACGCCTTCCTGGGTGCCGATGATGGTGGGCAGCTCGTCGTTCAGCAATGCCTTGGCAATGGGGCGGCGGCCTGACCAATGGTCGTCGCCCCAGTCGCCGGCGTTGCGCAGGTTGAACGACATCACATGCAGGCTTGGTGATTCCACTGGTCCGATCAACATGGTTGCGTCAGGTACCGGTCCGGTAGAAGTTCTGGAACGAGCGCGAGGGCGTGGGACCGCGTTGGCCCTGGTAGCGCGAGCCGTAGACGCCGGAGCCGTACGGGTGCTCGGCGGGCGAGGAGAGTCGGAAGAAGCAGAGCTGGCCGATCTTCATGCCGGGCCAGAGCTTGATCGGAAGCGTCGCGACGTTCGAGAGCTCGAGCGTGACGTGGCCGGAGAAGCCGGGATCGATGAAGCCGGCGGTGGAGTGGGTGAGCAGCCCGAGCCGGCCGAGGCTGGACTTGCCCTCCAGCCGCGCGGCGATGTCGTCGGGGAGCGTGATGACCTCGTACGTGGAAGCGAGCACGAACTCGCCCGGGTGCAGGATGAACGGCTCGTTCCCGTCCGGCTCGACCTGCCGCGTGAGATCGGGTTGCTCCTCAGCGGGATCGATGTGCGGGTAGCGGTGGTTCTCGAACACGCGGAAGAACCGGTCCATGCGAACGTCGACGCTGGACGGCTGGATCAGGTCCGCGTCGTACGGATCGAGCACGACCCGCCCCTTGTCGATCTCGACACGGATGTCGCGGTCGGAGAGCAGCATCCTCAGGAATCTACCGAACCCGACAGCGGCACTGGTCACCCCGCCACGGTGATCGGCTCGGCTGGCGGGCCGTCGGCCAGCAGATTCTCGATCAGCTCGGGCAGTTCGGCGGGTCGCAGCAGGTCTGTGGTCGCGGTCAGCTCGGCGAGCGTCCACCAGCGGTGCCCGGTGATCGAGGCGCCTTCGACCTCCTCGAATCCGGAGGTGTCGATCTCGAACGCCGGGACCCGAACGAGGAAGTAGCGCTGCCAGACCTCGTACTCGACCCCGCTCCAGACCGCCGTCCACGGCCGCCCGCGCCAGACCTCCGGGCCGAGCGCAACGTCCGTCAGCCCGGTCTCCTCGCGCAGCTCTCGCAGGGCGGCCTGCTCGTGGGTCTCGCCCGGCTGGAGCCCACCGCCCGGCTGGAACCAGCGGCTCGAGCCGTCCTCGTTCCGCAACGAGAACAGCAGGATCCGGTCCGCGTCGTCGAGCAGCACCACCCGTGCCCGTTCGCTCCGTCTCATCTCACAGCGATCTGGAGACGTTCGGACAACGTGTCCCATGGCCGCACCGGGATCGCCGCGACTCCGTGCTTGGGCGCTTCCGCCGCCAGCCATTGGCCGAACAGCCAGCTCACGCGGGCTCGCATGTACTGCGGGCCTTCGTCCTGCTCCCGCCCGAGGAAGTTGGCGACGAGCTGGGCCTCGTCCGGCTCGTAGAGAAAGACCACCCGTACCCGCGGGCTGCGGATCCTGCCCGCCAAAGCCGGAAGGAGGTAGTCACCCTCCATGATCACCGGCGGGCCGTGGTTCAGGTGCGACTGGACGACCGCCTCGACCGCGGGCGACAGCGCCTCGGCGGCGGCGAGGGTGAGATCGAAGATCTCCTCCGCCGTCCACTCTCGGGACTCCGCGTGCGCCGACCAGTGGTGCAGAATCGGCTGCTGCTCCGGCGTCGTCATCGCCTGCACCGCGGTCTCGATGTCATCGATCTCGCTGGCGCCCACCCCGTACTGGCGCATCAGTGCACCACAGACGGTGCTCTTGCCGGTCCCAGATGGGCCACCGACAAGCAGAACGTGCCAGTCGCGCTCAGCCACGGGTGGATCCTGCCCGGCCGGACGATGCCAGCGCCAGCGAATTGCGCATGGGCTGGTTGACTTGCCGATCCGGCCGGGCACCCGATCTGCTTCTAGGCCAGCCGTACAACGAGGTGGGAGCGATGCGCATGGTGAACCCCGCAACCGAACACAAGCGTAGGCAGCTGGTCGACTTCATCGACCGCAAGCTGGCGCCGCATTCGGCGATCCGGGCGGTGATCGGCGTGGGCAGTATCGCGACGGGGACCGCTCGCCCAGGCTCGGACATCGATGCCGTCGTCTTCATGGATCCGCTCGACCTCTACCTCGTTCCGGCCGAGTCCATCTGGCGGCCGAGCGACGACACCTTTCACAGCATCATGTCGGGCGATCACACCCTGGACCGTGACGGCATACAGCTCGACCTTCATCGCATCGACCTCCGCGTCTGGCGCGATCCCGCATACAGGTGGCCCGAACCTTCTCGCCAGGAACTAGCCAACGGATGGATCGCGTTCGATCGAGACGGAGAGGTACGCCGCCTGATCGATGAGCGAACGACCTACCCTGACGACGAACGGCAACGGATCCTCGACGACGCCATGCCGTTGATCTCGGACCATCTCGCGGAGGACGTGGTGTCCCGTTGCTGGGACACGTTGGGGCCGCTGGTGGCTGGTGATCGGCTGCAGAGCGTGTACGAGTACCTGGTCCGCGCGCTCTTCGCGTACAACCGTCAGTGGCGAGGCTGGCGCAACCGCGAGATGACGGCGCTGACGCGATTGCCGTGGCTTCCTACAGTCTTCGACGAGCACATCATGGCGGCAGCGTTGGGCGGCTC
Source organism: Tenggerimyces flavus (assembly GCF_016907715.1). Lineage (NCBI taxonomy): Bacteria > Bacillati > Actinomycetota > Actinomycetes > Propionibacteriales > Nocardioidaceae > Tenggerimyces > Tenggerimyces flavus. The sequence goes on from NZ_JAFBCM010000001.1 coordinate 827,490, forward strand.
CGGCGACGATCGCGACGCGTACCTCGGTCGGGCCGAGGCGCTCAAGCTGTTGTCGAACCAGCTCCTGGAACGCCTCGTCGCGGACGGGGTCTACGGGGACGCCGAGCCCATCGACGAAGCCTTCATCCGTGCGCATGACGAGCCCGGCCGCGCCTGGAACATGGAGGTGTGGAACGCCCGACACGCGACGCGCCACGGCCCGTAGCGGCGCTGTGCGGATACTTGCGGGATGCGAGAGCCCACGTACGAGGAGGTTGCCGCGTTCCTCGCCCGGCACTCAGGCGGCGCTGCCACCGACCTGGAGCCTCTCACCGGCGGAGCGTGGTCGTCAGCATGGGCCTATCGAGCGGGTGGGGAAGCGTTGGTGATCCGCTTCGGCCGTGAACGTTCCTGGTACGAAGCCGACCGGATGGCCATGGCCTTCACCGGGCCGGATCTGCCGGTACCGCGGGTCAGGGAGGTGGGGACGACACCTTCTGGCCAGGCGTACGCGATCTCGGAACGTCACTACGGGCCGTTCCTGGAGGACACGCCGGTCGAGCGCGCCGATGCTGTCGCGCCCACCCTCACCCGGCTGCTCGTGGCGCTCTTCCGGGTACCCGCGTCCCCCGGTATCCCGATGAGGTGGCACCCGGCAGGCGCGCCGGTCCGCAGCTGGCGGGAGTTCGTCCTCGACCAACTGGTGGACGATCCGGCGAATCGGGAGCACGGGTGGCGCGCCGTCCTGGACGCCGACCCGAAGCTCGCGGCCCTGGCCACGGCGGTCTGTGACCGGATCCGCACCCTGATCGAGGCCTGCCCCGAACGCCGCGACCTCATCCACGGTGATCTCCTGCACGGCAACGTGCTGGTGAGCCCGGACTGTCGCCGGGTTGACGCGGTGCTTTCCTGGAAGCGTTCGGTACGCGGCGACTTCCTCTACGACGCCGCCTGGTGCAGTGTCTGGGGCCGGTGTTCTATCCGGGGATCGCTGCCATCGACCCGCTGTCCTTACTGCTCCAGGACTCAGGCTTACGCGCCGACCAGAGCGCGCTCGTCGACGCCGCCGTACGCCATCACTGCTACGAGCTGCAGATCGGTTTCACCCACCTGGGTTGGAACCTCGGGACCTGGAAGCAGGAACATCTCACCGCCACTGCCGAGCTCCTGGCGGAGATTCTCGAACGCGGTCCGCTGCCCTCGACCGGCGCCTGACCGCTCAGCGCGGCGTGGCTAGGCGCCACTCGTCGCGTCTTGGCTGAGCTCCTGCTCCGTCTCGCGGAAGCGTCGGAAGGCGTGCATGTCGTAGTCGAGGCCGTAGACGCGCTTGAGGTCGGCGACAGCGGCAAGTGAGCGCTTACCGAGCGCGCTCCACGCCTGCTCGCCCTCCTCGCCGGGCACCGGCTCGAACGAGTGCAGCACGATCTTCTCGAGTAGCTGCCCGAGCGTCATGTTCTCGAACTCGGCCAGGCCCTTCAGGACCTTGACCAGATTCCGCTCCATGCGGACTCCAAGCTGAACCCGCACAACCGTTGGCGTCTCTTCGCCTGCTGTCGTCATGGTCCCAAGGTACCACGGGACCATGACGGTGGAGCGAGCGTCGGGCTGGACTGGCATGTCGGTGCCCGATGGAACGGTAGGTGCATGAAAGAGCACCTGTGGTCAGCGCTGCGCGGCACCCGTGAGGCGTTCTTGTGGAAGTTGGAAGGCCTGGGCGAGTACGACCTGCGTCGGCCGATGACACGGACCGGTACGAACTTGCTTGGCGTGATGAAGCACGTCGCGGCCGAGGAGTACGGCTACTTGGGCGAGGTCTTCGGACGCCCGGCTCCGGAGCAGCTTGCTTGCTTCGCAGACGGGTCGGTCTGGGAGGGCGCCGACATGTGGGCGGCCCCGGATGAGAGCGCGGACTACATCGTGGGCTTCTACCGCCGCGCCGCTGCCCACGCGGACGAAACGATCGGGGCGCTGGAGTTGGAGGCGGTGGGCTCGGTGCCGTGGTGGGACGAAGGTAGCCGGGAGACAACGCTGGGCGCGATTCTGGTCATGATGGTGGGGGAGACCGCACGGCACGTCGGGCACGTCGACATCGTGCGCGAGTTGATCGACGGCGCGGCAGGAGGCGGGCGGAACGCCACCGGACTCCCCGACGCAGACGATTGGGACTGGGGAGAGTACGTGGCCCGGCTGGAAACCGTTGCCCGCGTGGCCGCTGAACGCTAGATCACCTCTGACTGCTGGTGGGGGCCGGCCCGCCCACAAGGCCGAGCGCCGGGCTTCGTCACGTGGGACCGCTCGATCCGAAACCGCGTTGACAGCGGACGGGTCGGACCGTTCGGATGGCGCTCGTGAGTCCCCGCAAGATCCACGCCGATCAGGCCGACATCGATACGCCGCTGGTCCGTGAGCTGGTGGACGCTCAGTTCCCGCAGTGGGCCGCGTTGCCGCTGGAGCCGGTCGACTCCGGTGGGATGGTGAACGCGATCTACCGCCTCGGTTCCGACCTGTCCGTACGGCTGCCGCTCCGGCCCTCGACCACCGACGAAGTCCAACGGGAGCAGGCGAAACTCGCGGCACTCGCGCCGTTCCTGCCTGTGGCCATCCCTTCTGTCGAGGCGATCGGCTCACCCACTGACGCGTTCCCGGGCGAGTGGGCCGTCCACCGCTGGCTCACCGGTTCGCACCCCTCCCCCGACGCGCTCGCCGACCCGCGTCGGCTGGCGATGGACCTCGCGGCGTTCGTCGACGCGTTCCGGCGGATCGACCTGCCAGACCGGCCGCCGGCGTACCCGGGCGAGCGCAGGACGCGCGCTCCGATGGACTCGATGGACTCCTTGACGCGGAAGGCGATCGGCGAGCTGGACGGCCTGATCGACACTCGAGCAGCGCTGGCGTCCTGGGAGGAGTCGCTCGCGGCGCCGTACGACGGGCGCGAGGTGTGGGTGCACTCGGATCTGACGCCGAGCAACCTGCTCGTTTCGGCGGCGGGCCGGCTGACCGCGGTGCTCGACTTCGAGTCGTGCGGTGTCGGCGATCCGGCGTGCGACCTGTTCGTCGTGTGGAACCTGCTGCCCGCGAGCCTCCGCGACGAGTTCCGTACGGCGCTGGACGTGGACGACGCGACCTGGCTCCGCGGCCGCGGGCGGGTGCTGTCCCAGGCCCTGATTACGTTGCCGCACTTCAAGGACACCAAACCGGCGATGGCGAACACCAAGCTGCACGTGATCCGCGAGGTGCTCGCAGCTCCTCGATGAGGTCCAACGACGACGTTCGCGAGCAGATGGCCGACCTGAGGCGGCAGCCATACACTCCTGCCCATGACCGTCCTAGACGAGCAGGGCCGCCCGGAGACACCGCTCGCGTCCGGTGAGACCGAGACCCTCGTGGGCTTCCTGGACTACCATCGCGCGACGTTCGCCTGGAAGTGCGCTGGCCTGGACGCGGCCGGTCTGAAGGCGACCGTGGGTGCCTCGACGATGACGCTGGGCGGGATGCTCAAGCACCTGGCCAAGGTTGAGGACCGTTGGTTCTCCCACCGCATTGGGGGGAACCAGCCCCAGGCCCTGTGGAACGCCGTCGACTGGGACGCCGACCCCGACTGGGACTGGAACACAGCTGCCGAGGACTCCCCCGAGCAGCTGCACGCCCTCTGGCAGGACGCGGTGTCCCGCTCCCGCGAGATCCTCTCCGAAGCCCTGGCCGACGGCGGACTAGACCGGCCGGCACGACGCCCCACTGGGGACGGTCGCACAGCCAGCGTGCGGTGGATCGTGATGCACATGATCGAGGAGTACGCGCGGCACAACGGACACGCCGACCTCATCCGGGAGTCGGTGGACGGCCTCATCGGGGAGTGATGGGGCAGGTCGAAGACCGGCGGCCGGCGAGGGGTTTGGCAGCCTTAATCCGTGCCTTGCAAGGTGTGCCTGGTGAAGCCGCGCCGTCGACATCGGGATGACGAAGGCCCAGGTCTCCGGATGTCCGGTGTGACCTGGGCCTTGACGTGGAGCGGGTGAAGAGAATCGAACTCTCACTGTCAGCTTGGGAACGGACAACACCCCGTGTGCTGGACCGCGAGCACGCCTGTCCAGATGGCCTGTATGGCCCTCGACGATCCCGAGAAACACGGTCGAATGGGTCAAGGGTCGAAGATCACGAAGTGACGGCGTAGCCGCCCTTGACGCGTGAAGTGCAGGCCGGAGACTGGCGTGCGAGGAGGACGGCTCCCCCGGGTCGCCGTAGTCGGCTGTCAGGCGATGGGAGCTGGCAGGGGTTCGTTTGCGGTCCAGGCCAGGTACTGGCCGGCGGGATCGAAGCCGGTCCTGCGATAGAGGGGGACCGCGCGCTCGGTCGGGTGCAGCAGGATGCGGGAGAGGTGGTGCTCGCGTGCGTAGTTCAGTGCCGTGTCGAGCAGGCGTCCACCGAGTCCACAATCCCGGTTGGCGGGCAGGACGAAGAGGAGGCCGATGTAGCCCCAGCCAGCTGTGTCGCGATCAGGCATCGGCATTCGGGCGTGGACGAACATGTGCAGCATGCCGACTGGTTCAGCGCGCAGCTCGGCTAGCCACGCGACGCTCATGGCGCGGGTCTCTTCGGCCCAGGTCGCGAACCGAGTTTCGAAGCCGGGATCCGCATCGTGGGCGACTGCCCGGCGCTCGATCGCATCTGCCCGTCGCAACATCGCCAAGGTTGGATCATCATGCGGCGAAGTCCTGCGTATCAGGTAGTCGCTCATGGCCGCGAGTATGCAGGCTCTCGCCCTATTGGTGCGTCCCGGCCCGGCCGAGGACAGGCCACAAGCCCGCCCGCAAGGGCCGAGCGCCGAGGCGGGCGCGCCGTAGTGGCCTGACCTGCCGTTTCTTGGTCGGCCGCACCTTCGTCGACGACGCGCGGGGTAATGGCCCGCTAATGGCACAGAGCGGGGTGAACTCGCCACATCACGAAGGCCCAGGTGACCGGAGAACCGGTTCTGACCTGGGCCTTCGTGGTGGAGCGGGTGAAGAGAATCGAACTCTCACTGTCAGCTTGGGAAGCTGATGTTCTGCCATTGAACTACACCCGCGTGATGCTGCCCGAAGCGGACGAGCGCTCAGAATACTACCCAGAGTTGGTCGCTCCTGCGGGATGCTGGTCCGCGTGGGTATGTGGGCATCGGGGAATGGGCAGGATTCTGCGACAGACAAAGGGGAGAAAACGGGGCAGGGGTGGACAAGTCTTGAGGTGATCGGCCGGGAAACGGAGCTGGCCGAGGTTGCTGGCGTGCTCGCGGCTGGCCGGAACGGGCCGGCCGGGCTGCATCTGGTCGGGCCCGCGGGCGTCGGCAAGACGGTGCTGCTGCGCGCGGCCAGGACGATGGCCAAGGAGCAGGGCGACCGGACCGTACTCGTCGCCACCGCGACGCAGCATCACGGCGCGGTGCCGTACGGCGGTCTCGCCGACCTGGTCGCGCCGATCGCGAGCCTGGTCGACAAGCTGCCGCCGACACAGCAGCAGGCGCTCGCCGTCGCTGTGCTCGCCGAGGCCGCTCCTCCCAAGGAGGGCGTCGAGCGGAACGCGGTCGCGGCCGCGGTGACCGGGCTGCTCCGGCAGGCGGCCGAGGCGAGCCCGACCGTGCTCATTCTCGACGACCTGCAGTGGTTCGACGAGTCCTCGCGCAGCGTCCTCGCGTACGCGTTCCGACGCATCGAGGCCGAGCCGATCGCCACGATCACCGCCGCGCGGCGTGGGCCGAAGGACGAGGCGTTCGAGCTCGGCAGCCTGCTGGGGCGCGACACGGTACGCGAGCGCGCCGTCGAGGGCCTCACCGTCGACCAGCTCGTCGCGATCGTCCGTCAACAGCTCGGCGCGCTGCTCTCGGTCTCCACGGCGATCCGCCTGCACGAGGCCACGAACGGCAACCCGCTGCTCGCGCTCGAGATCGCCCGCGTCCTCGCGACCGGGCGACAAGGCGTCCTCGACTTCGTCGACGACCTCCCGCTCCCGGACCGCTTCGAGCGCGCGCTCGCCGACCGCGTCGACACGATCACGCCGGCCGCGAGGCAAGTCGCCACCGTCGTCGCCGCGCTCACCCGCCCGACGGTCGGCCTGCTTCGCCAGGCGCTCCCCGGCCCAGCAGTCCTCTCCGGACTGCAGGCAGCGGTCGATGCCAACGTCGTCGAGACGCAGGGCGAAGAGCTCGCGATCTTCCACCCGCTCGCCCGCGCGTACCTGCTCGACCGGCTCGACGAGTCAGCCCGGCGCGGCCTGCACGAGCGCCTCGCCCAGCTGGTCACCGACCGGTACGAACGCGCGGCACACCTCGCCGCCTCGGCCGCACAGCCCGACCAGCGCATCGCCGACGACGTCGCGAACGCCGCCCAGGAGGCCTCCCTCCGGGGCGCACCCGCCACCGCGGCAGCACTCGCCGAGGAGGCGGCCCGGCTCACGCCGGCGGACGACGAGACCAGCCGCGCCGACCGGTACGGGCTCGCCGCGGACGCGCGCTTCCGCGCCGGCAACACCGACCTCGCGCTCGACCTCGCCGAACGCGCGCTCCACTCCGCGCCCCAGGACAGGGCGGGGAGCTTCATCCACCGCATCGGTCGCATCCAACTCGAACGCGACGGCATCGCCGACGCGCTCCCCAAGTACGAGCTCGCCATCCAACTCACGACCGACCGGGGCGAACGTGCGCTCCTCTACCGCGACCTCGCCGTGGTCACGCGCTACGTCGAAAGCCCTCGCGCCGCGCTCAAGCACGCTCAAGCGGCGGTCGAGCTCGCCGACCAGGTCACCGACCCAGCTATCCAGTCCGAATGCATCGCGACCCTCGCTCACCTCCATTTCAATTCCGGCCTCGGTATCCCCGAGGACCTGTTGGAACGTGGCGTCGCGCTCGAACGCGAGCACCACCTGCCGGTTCAGAACGGCTCGGTGCGACTCACCGAGGTCCTGATCCGCACCTGGTCCGGCCGCCCCGACCGGTCCCTACCGCTCGTGCGCCGCATCATCGACGAGGCCGTCCCCGACGACGCCGTCACCCGTACGTACGCGCTCTATCACCGGGGCATCGCCGAATGGCGATCCGGTCACTGGACCGAGGCGCGAGCAACCGCCGAGCAGGTCGTACAACTCGTCGACCAGCTCGGGTGGGGCACCCGCGGCGCGTTCCTCTGGCTCCGCTCCATGGTCGCCGCGCACCTCGGCGACCTCGACCGCGCCCGCACTGACGCGATCGATTCGATAACTGTATCCGAACATACGGGCGAACGCACCTGGGTGCCGCTCGCCCGGTGGATACTGGGGTTCGTCGCGCTCTCGGAGGGCGATACGCAGGGCACGGTCGCGATGCTGAAGGAGAGCGACAAGCTGCGGCAGAGCGGCGATCCCGCCGGCGCGCTCTACCTCCCGGACTTCGTCGAAGCCCTGGTCGCGACCGGCCAGGTCGCCGTGGCCGAGGCCGCGATGGAGCCGTGGGAGCAGGCCGTCGAGGAACTCGGCCGCGTCGAGGCGCACGGCGTCAGGGCCAGGTGCCGCGCGCTCGTCCTCGCCGCGAAGGGGCAGGTCGACCAGGCGATCGAGGAGCTCCGGCCCTACACCTCTGCCGAAGGGTGGGAGTCGTACGAACCGTTCCAGGTAGCGCGCAACGACCTCACGTTCGGCCAGCTAGGGACAGGCGACAAGCAGGCGATCGCAGCCGCCGCGAGGGGCTTCCGCGCCCTCGGCGCCGTGGTCTGGGAAGCGAAGGCGTTGGCGCTTTGACGGCTCTTCCGGCAGACAGTCATGTGCACAGCGAGTGGTCCTGGGACGCGCGCAGGGGGTCGATGGAACGGACCTGCACGCGGGCCGTCGAGCTCGGCCTGCCCGCCGTGGCGTTCACCGAGCACGCCGACCACACCCGGCTCACGATCCCGGAGGGCAGCTTCTTCGAGCAGGCGCACGGCCACCTCGTCGCGGAAGACCGGACGCTGCAAGCGCCGCCGCTGGACCTCACCGGCTACCTCGAGAGCGTGCAGCGGTGCCGCGACAAGTACCCCGACCTGAAGATCCTGTCCGGCGTCGAGCTCGGCGAGGCGCACTGGCACGCCGACGCCGTGGCGACGCTGCTCGAGGCCGGCCAGTTCGACCGGGTCCTCGGCTCGCAGCACTGCCTCCAGGTCGGGTCGCAGCGATACGAGATCCCGGACCTCTACCTGCTGATGCCGCCGGCCGAGATCATGCACGCGTACCTGGCCGAGGTGCATCGGCTGATCGAGTCCTCGGACGTCTTCGCGGTGCTCGGCCACATCGACTACGCGGTCCGCGGATGGGTGGTCAACGTGGGGCCGTTCGACCCGTGGGCGTTCGAGGACGAGTTCCGGCACGTCCTGCGAGCGCTCGCCGGCAGCGGACGGGCGTTGGAGGTGAACACCCGCGTGCCGCTCCACCCGGAGATCGTGCGCTGGTGGCGCCAGGAGGGCGGGGACGCGATCACGTTCGCGAGCGACGCCCACGAGCCGATGGCGTTGGCGAACGGGTTCGCCGAGGCCGTCGCGATGGTGGAGTCGATCGGCTTCCGCCCCGGCCGCCACCCGTACGACCTGTGGCGGCGCGGCTGACGTCGGACTGGCAACTAGGCTTCCGATTATGGAGAACGTAGCCAAGGATCTCGCGCCGTCGGGCGTTCTGCGCGCCTCGATCAACCTCGGCAACCCGGTCCTCGCGCAGGGCACGCCCGAGGCGCCCACTGGGGTGACGGTCGACATCGCGCGCGAGGTCGCCACACGGCTCAACCTCGAACTCGAGCTCGTCTGCTTCGATGCGGCGAGGAAGTCTTTCGAGGCGATGACGAACGGGTCGGCTGATCTGGGGTTCCTTGCCAACGAGCCGGCTCGGGCGGCGGAGATTGCTTTCACGGCGCCCTACGTGGTGATTGAGGGGGTCTTCGCTGTCCCCGGTGACTCGGACCTGCGCACCACCGCTGACGTTGATCGCGAGGGTGTGCGCGTCGGCATCAACCAGGGCTCTGCGTACGACTTGTTTCTCACGCGCACGCTCCAGCACGCCACGCTTGTCCGTAGCGACGACGGCGTCGATACGTTCGTTACGCAGGGGCTCGAGGCTGCCGCGGGCATCCGGCAGCCGCTGACCGCGTTCGTCGCCGAGCATCCGGAAGTCCGCCTGATCGACGAGCCGTTCATGCAGATCAAGCAGGCCGTCGGCACGACGAAGGACAAGAGTCCGGCGACCCTCCAGTTCCTCCACGATCTCGTCGAGGAGCTCAAGGCGAACGGCTTCGTCGCTGACTCGCTTCGCCGGGCTCACCAGTCGGCTACTGTCGCGCCCGCCGCATGAGCGTGGAGATCCGGCCGTTCGGCCGCGAGTACGCGGACGGCGTCGTCGCGCTCGCCCAAGCGGAGGGGTGGCCGACGTTCTCCGACGCTGAGCGGGTGACCCGTCTCCTCACCGCTCCCGGCGTCGTCGGCCTCGTCGCCGTACAGAACGACAAGGTGGTCGGAGCCGCACAGCTGCTGACCGACGGCCACCAGGCCTACCTGGCCATTCTCGTCGTCGCCGCCGAAGCCCGCGGTCAAGGCATCGGCAAGCGCCTCATCGAAGCGGGGTTCCAAGCCAGCAAGGCCGTACGCATGGATCTGCTGAGCACGCCCGAGTCGGAGGAGTTCTACCGCCGCTTCACGCACCGCGAGATCACCGGTCTCCGCCTGTTCCAAGGAGCGCCTCGAGAAGCCGGTGACAGCGAACCGGGTCTTCGGTAAGGCCTGCGCCGAGGGCCCAGAGCCAATAGTGAGTCGTCTGAACAATTGTCCACGCCAGCGCACGATCCGCGTCGAGGCCGCCCGCGCGGACCACGGCGGCCAGTGTGCCGTGCACGTCGGTGACCTCGTCGAGGCGAGTCCACATGAGCTCGGCGACCGAACGTTCCGGGTGGCCTACGAACGGCTTCGGGTCGATCGCCAACCACGGCGAACGGGTGCCCGCCAGGATGTTGTCGAAGTGCAGGTCGCCGTGCACGAGGTCGGTGCCCGGGTCGGAGGTCAGCTCGATCGCCAACGTACGCGCACGATCCAGCCAGGCCGGCGGTACGGGCGAGCCCTGCGCAAGCTGCCACGCATCCAGACCCTCCGCGTACTCCCGCGCGATGTCGACCAACAGCGGCAGCCCCGGTGGCGCCGGCACGCTGAGGGTACGGATGAGGTCGCCCGCGATCTCCAAAGCGTCAGGCAACTTGACTGTCCGAAGCGAACGATGGGGATCGAGCCGCTCGAGCAGCATCGCGTCCGACCGAGCCTCGAGCACCCGCACGGCACCGCGTCCGTTCCAGGCTCGCAGAGCCGTCACCTCCTCGACCGCGTTGACCTCGGGTCCGGACACGCGGAGAACGCACGGCTCACTGCCCCGATGCGCGAGCAGGACGAGGTTCCAGTCACCAAACGCGCGCTGCCCCGGATCCAGCTCCAACCCCCAGAGGGCACAGAGCTCCTCGACAGCGCTCACGACGACCGCACGCAGTGCTCGACCCACACGCCCGGCTCGACGTAGACCGCGTAGTCGTCGGCAACCGAGCAGCGCACGGGAGCGAGGGCGTGCGGAACCTCGACAAAGCCGTCGGTAGAGAACGGAAGTCCAGTCCACGCACGCCATTCGGCGAGCGTCCCGGCGATCAGCCACGACGTCGAAGCGATGCCAACGATGCGGCCGCCCGCGCGGACGTGGGTACGGAGCCACGGGTCGTACGGCAGACCGTCCGGGCGCAGGCGGGCAACGTACGAGGCCATCGGCGTCCGCGGCTCGCGGTCCTTCCACGTCGGCCGCACCGGCGCCACCAGCCGATCCAGCCCAGCGGCGGCAACGGCGGAACGCAGCGCGCCGAGCATCAACCCGGACAGCCCCTGCCCCTGAAGTCCCGCGGCCACGCTGATGTTGAGCGCACCCGCAGCGTCAGTCGCGCTGCCGCGTTCATGGTCCTGGTACGCCCACACCAGCAGCTGCTCGTACCCGCCCGGAGGAAGCTCGCCACGCAACGCGAACCGCACCGCGTGAGCGTTGGCGACGACCGAGCCGTCCTCATCGGTCGCGACGAGACAGAGCTCCGGGAACACCTTCACCGACATGAAGTAGTGCGCGTCCGCCACCCGGTTGTACTGCATGAAAGTGCCCCACGGCCCGGCGTCGAAGCCCTTCCCCACCAGCTCAGGACGCTCGGCCACGGTCGTGATCTCGACCGGCTGCCCCGAACGCAGCCGCACCTTCACTCGTCCTCCAGCCGGGAGGCCACCGTCATGATCGCCCGATGCTGGGCTTCGTCGCCGACGGTGAGGAACCACGAAGCGGCCTGCACCGCCACCGCGAACAGCCATTGCCGCGTACGCACGGGATCGAGGTCCAGTCGTTCCGACAGCCGGTCCGCCCGCGCGATCGTCGCGGGGTCGTCCATGTCGTGCTGCAGGAAGCAGGCGACGTCGAACGAGGGATCGCCCAGCCATGGTCCGGGGTCGACCGCGAGCCAGCCACGCGAAGAGCGCAGAACGTTGCGCCGATGGAAATCGCCGTGCAGCAAGACCGTTCGCGGCGCAGACGCCGGCAGCGAACCGTACAGCCGCGACGCTTCCAGGTACGCGACCGCGTTCTCCGGGGACGACTCCGCACGCCCGGCCATCACCCTGCTGCGGAATCGGCACATCTCTCCGAGCAGAGGCATCGCGTCCGGAGGCGAAGCGGCCCATAGCTGCGGGAGCACAGCCGCCGCCACCTCGTCCGCCTCCGCCGTCGCCAGCTCGCTCGCGTGGTCCCCGGGGACGCAACACTCCAACAACGACGCCCGCACCGTCTCGTCGTACTCGAACAGCTCGACCGCGCCCCGTCCGCCCCAGGCGCGCAGCGCGACGACCTGATCGGACATCGCGGCCGACGGGACGGTGATCTGCAGAACGGCGAGCTCGCCCGTCCGCCGCCGCGCGGGCGCGACCCAGCTCGCGTCGCCGCCGGGCTCGTACGCGTCGAGAACGGACAGCTCCCATCGTTCGGCGCAACGGGAAACGAGCCTGGGCAGTTCGTCGAGCCACGCCGCGCCGTCCTCGTGGTACGCGACGATGCGCTCGGCAAGGCCGGCCGGCACGAGTCCCAAGATCAGCTCCAGGACCGTACGAGGTCGGGGATGGTCTCTGGTTCGCCCAGGTCCAAGGCATCGGTGACGGCTTCGAGCCGGCGAGCGTTCTCGGCGGCCGGAAGGTTGAGCGGATGGCCACCGCGGATCGTGTACGTGTTCGACAGCAGCTCGACCAGCCGCGGCGCCTTCATCAGGTAGCGGAGGTCGAACGAGGGCTCGCCCAGGCTCACGCAGGAGAAGTCCCACACCGCGGCGACGGCGCCGGTACGTTCGTCCAGAACGAGGTTGCCGAAGTGGAAGTCGTTGTGCAGCACGGTCCGACGTTCCGGCGCTGGAACGTCAACCCAGTAAGCACGAACCTCGGCGATCAGCTCATCTACCGCCGGACGCGCCGACGCGGGGACGAGCGGGAGACGCTCCTCCAGACCCGCCACCGCGCCGGCGTGGTCGAGAACGGGAAGGTTCAACGACGCGATCTCCGCCGGCGAGAGGGCCGAGTGGACAGCCAGCAGGAACTCGGCGAACGACGACGCCAGCACCTTCTGCCGTACCGGCGACAGCGAGTAGAACCGCGTGGCGGCGAACTCCTGGCCAGTGAGCTTCCGGTACGCCGCGAACGGCCGCAGCCGACCGACCCACTCCACCCGCGGGATCGGAACGGGCACCCGCGCGGCAAGCAGCTCCAACACCGCGAGCTCGCGGGCGAAGTCCACATGTGGCCGCGGGAAGCGCAGGATCCAGCCGTCCCGCGTCTCTACGACCAGGCTCTCCCAGCCGGACTTGAGCACCGCGCCGGACAGATCCACGCCGCGATCCTCTGCTTCGATCGCGGTCAGCAGCGGCGCGAGCTCTGAGTCCACGTCCAGCAACGTAGGCGAAATGACGAGGCGAGCGCCACGCAATTCCGGCTAGGGTCCCGCCATGGGACTGGAACGGCTGTACGTCGTCGCCGGCGCGCCCGGCGTCGGCAAGACCACGCTGCTCCCAGCGCTTGTCGCGGAGGCGGACGGCGAGGTGGTCTTCGACACCGACGAGCTCCTCGAGGACGGCAGCCTGATCGGCGTACCCATCGCCACCATGGAGGCCGCGCCGATCTGGCCCGCCTACAACCGGATGTGGGAACGAATCATCAACGCCGTAAGGCGAGCCGGGCACCCCGTCATCTTCCTCTCCGCTGTCCCCGACGAAGACGAGCTCACGGCAGACGTGCACTGGGCAGGACTCGACTGCGCCGACGCGCTACGGAGAACTCGGCTCGAGGCCCGCGGCTGGGTCGAGGAGGAGATCGAGGATGCGATGGTCGACGCGAAGGCGCTCCGCTCGTTGATCGCGCCCAGGTTCGACACCGACGACCAGGACGCCAGCGCACTCGCTCGGCGAATCCTGCAATGGGTAAGGAAGAATCCCTAACACATGCGGATCCAAGCGATCTCGGTCAACCACGGGACGAACGAGTACGCCGAGCTCATGCTGCGCTCCCTCCTCGCCCACCACCGCGACCACCCCGACCTCGACGTCAGCCTGCTCTGCAGCGGCGACGAGGACCTCACGCCGTTCGATTGGGCCACCACACAAGGCGTCGACGTCACGCACACCGGCTACCCGCTCGACGTGCCTGTCACCACCCACGGCGAGATCCTCCGCGACGCCGTCCTGGCCAAGCCCGACACCGACGCCTACCTGTTCGTCGACGCCGACGTCTGCTTCACCGCGGACCACACGATCGACACCATGGCCGACGAGCTCGAGGCAGATGACGACACTTTCGCCATCCAGGCAAGGTGGCTGCTCGAGGACGGCACCGAGTTCGTCGGGAGCGACGCCGTCCAGACGCCCTGGATCAGGCAGTCCGTACGCCCGGGCGCCGACCAGCCCTGGTCGGATCCGGTCGAGTACCAGGTGACGATCGGCGACCGCGTCCACCCGTTCTGCACGCTGATCCGCAACAATCCGGTCTTCCGCAGCGTCGTACAGAACGTGGGCCTCTCCCCCGCGATGACAGAGTGCGTCAACGGCGGGCGGTGGTGGGACACGCTCGGCCTGCTCACGCAGGTCATGAAGACGCACGGCCAGACGTGGCGGCGCTCCAAAGCAGGCGTCCAGCACTTCGGCAGCGTCAGCTTCTCGCAGGACTGGGCGAAGGAGAAGGCGGCGAGGCGCGACGCCCTCCTGGAGCACTACCGCAACGTCACGACACGGGTTAGAGGCACCTAGCGACGTCCCACGACACGCCGAGACATCCCCCACGACATGCGAGTACGTCACATGTGAGATACGTTCTCCCGCATGACGGAGGACTACCTCGCCCGGATCGGCAATCTCATCCGGGACTCGCGCAAGCACCGTGGCTTGACGCAGACCCAGCTCGCCGAGGCGCTCGGCACCAGCCAGAGCGCGGTGAACCGGATCGAACGCGGGCACCAGAATCTCAGCCTGGAGATGATCGCCCGCATCGGGGCGGCCCTCGACAGCGAGATTGTCGCGCTCGGTCACACGACGCCTACGCATCTGCGCGTCGTCGGCGGCAGCCAGCTCTCCGGCGCGATCGACGTCAAGACCAGCAAGAACGCGGGCGTCGCCCTCCTCTGCGCGAGCCTGCTCAACAAGGGCCGCACCACCCTCCGCAAGGTCGCCCGCATCGAGGAGGTCAACCGGATCCTCGACGTCCTGCACAGCATCGGCGTCAAGACTCGTTGGCTGAACGAGGAGAACGACCTCGAGATCGTCCGCCCCGAGCAACTCGACCTTGACGCGCTCGATCTCGAAGCAGCGCGACGTACGCGTTCGATCATCATGTTCCTCGGCCCGTTGCTGCACGACGAGACGAGGTTCAAGCTCCCGTACGCCGGTGGCTGCGACCTCGGTACGCGCACGATCGAGCCGCACATGCACGCGCTGCGCCCGTTCGGCCTCGAGGTCAAGGCGACCGGCGGCTTCTACCACGCCGAGGTCGACCGCTCCGTCTCGCCGAAGCGCCCGATCGTGCTCATCGAGCGCAGCGACACCGGCACGGAGAACGTCCTACTCGCCGCGGCCCGCAATCCGAGCGTCACGATCATCCGGAACGCCAGCCCCAACTACATGGTGCAGGACCTCTGCGTGTTCCTGCAGAAGCTCGGCGTCCAGATCGACGGCCTCGGCACCACCACGCTCACCGTGCAGGGCGTCGAGGAAATCTCCACCGACGTTGACTATGCGCCGTCGGAGGACCCGATCGAGGCGATGAGCCTGCTCACCGCGGCGATCGTCACCGGCTCCCAGCTCACCGTGCGGCGCGCGCCGGTCGAGTTCCTCGAGATCGAGCTCGCGATCCTCGAGGAGATGGGACTGGACTACTCGCGCAGCAATGAGTACGTCGCCGCCAACGGCTTCACGCGACTCGTCGACCTCGAGGTCCGCCCGTCCAGGCTGCACTCGCCGATCGACAAGATCCACCCGATGCCGTTCCCGGGCCTGAACGTCGACAACATCCCGTTCTTCGCCGGCATCGCTGCGGTCGCGCACGGGTCGACGCTGATCCACGACTGGGTGTACGAGAACCGCGCGCTTCACCTTACGGAGTTGACGAAACTCGGCGCGACAGTCAAGCTCGCCGACCCGCACCGGATCTACGTCGAAGGCCCGACCCGCTGGCGCGCGGCCGAGGTGATCTGCCCGCCCGCGCTCCGTCCGGCCGTGGTGATCCTGCTCGGCATGATGGCGGCGAAGGGTACGTCGGTGCTGCGGAACGTGTACGTGATCCACCGTGGCTACGAGGAACTCGCCGAACGCCTCAACCAGCTCGGCGCGCAGATCGAGACGTTCCGCGACATCTAGCGGAAGCGCACGACCTCGACCGAGTTGACGTCGCCCGTCGTTCCGTACAGCGTCCGCGAGACCGGCCGGTCGCCGATCAGCTGCGTCATCACGGCGTCGGCGGCCGGGTTCGGCTGGGACGGATAGTGGAAGATCACCATCGGGTGCGACTTGTCGAGCCGGTACAGCTGGGAGAAGCCCAGCACCGAGCACTTCGCGTACCAGCCGACCTCGGTCGGAATGTTGAACGTGTACGAGGGTCCGACGATCGTGCACGGATGCTGAAGGCCGAGCTCCTTCGACGCCTGGACGAGCGGGCCGCGCCGCGCCTCGGTGATCTCGAGCGTCCGGTCCAGCGTGATCGTGGTGCCGACGACCTGCACGGCCGCGAGCACCGCGGCGATGACGAGCAGCACGCCGGAGTGTTTGCCGGCTCGCGTCGCGAGCAGGTGGATCCCGAACAGGGTCAGCGCCATGATCGCGAAGAAGACGAACCGCTGCTCCCCATGAGAGCTGATCCCGAGCAGCAGGAACTGGAAGCTCGACGCGAGCGTGAGAACGACGATCCACCGCTCGTGCTGGGCGATCCGGCCGCGTAGCAGGCGCCAGACGAGCAGTGCCCCCAGGAGGAGGCCGCTCAGGATCAGGACGCCGCCGAGATCTCCGCCGAGTCGGTCCGGAAGCCAACGTACGTAGTCGACCAGGCCTTGCCCGATGTACTGCCTGCCCGCACCCGTTCCTGCCGCCGTCATGATGCCGAGCGGGGAGTCGAACTCCCTTTGTGCGTGGAGAAAATGCGGGACCATGCCGCCGAGGAAGATCACCGCGGCGCCGAGGACGTGCCAGCGCCGCTGCCACCAGGAGCGCCACCCGTACGCGAGGAAGGCCGCGAGCACGATCGCGGCGATGCCGCTGATCGCCCCGTACCGCAGATAGAACGTCAGCAACGCGACACCGGCCGCGACGAAGAGCAGGTACGGACGCTCCTGTGTACGGATCACGAGGTAGGCCACGACGAGCAGCAGGCCACTCGAGGGAATGTCAGTAAGGCTTTCTGACATTCGGACGACGAACGGCGCCATGCTGAGCACGACGAGAACCGTCAACGCCGCTTGGGCTTTCGACGCGAGCTTCGCTCCGACGAGATAGAGCGCGAGCAAAGTACCGAGGGTGAGCAGCAGGCCGACAACGCGGAACGAGAACAGGCTGTTGTGGATGGCGAGGGCGACCGACCCGAGCGCGGGCAGGACGAGCGGCCGCGTCTCCATGAAGCCGACGTCGGGGAGATCGGTGATCCAGGAGCGCGATTTGTTCGCGTACACCGACTCGTCGTGGCCGATGTAGAGGTTGGCCGTGCTCGCGACGAACCAGACGACGACGGTCGCGGCCAGCGTGATCAGGACGAGCGTGCGAGGCGAAGGGAGGCGCCGCCCGCGCAGATCCGCGTTGGTAGGAAGGCGAATCCTGTTAACGAGGTCGAGCGTTCGCGCCGGCGCGCAGAGGATGACCACGCAGACGAGGGTGGCCGCGATCAGGTCGAAACCCTCCGACTGCGCGCTGAGACCGTAGGCCACGAGGTAGGCGACGGTCGCGGCGCCGAGGATCAGCGTGAGAACGGCGGCGACCGCTCGCAGCTGGGCGGGTCGCGCGGCCGGCAGCGTTCCGCGGAGCAGGATGAACACGAGCCATCCGAGGGCCGGGAGCCAGAGCAGCGGAGCGGGGCTGCTGCGGTCGATCGCCACCGCGTGCAGCAGCAGGTCGGTGAGCTTGGCTGCCGACGTGGCGAGCGCGGCGACCAGCGCGACCAGGCTCGCGGTCGTGCCTCGGCTGGGGGTGTTGGCGCGCTGGGTCTCGAGGGCGGCCGCGCTAGATACCACTGTGTGTCCTGTCGGTCTGGTCGTCCCGGTCCGCCGAGACTACCGAGCGGGGCTATTGGAGATGCGGGTGACCGGCCGTTCTCGTAGGGTCCCCGTCCGTGGACTCGGTGACGATCAGGACAGAGCAGCAGGGCGACGAGGCGGCGATCCGTACGGTCGTGGAGGCGGCGTTCGGCGGCCCGCACGTGGCGGATCTGGTCGACGCGCTACGGACGTCGCCGGGCTGGGTGCCAGAGCTGTCGTTCGTGGCGGTGGCGGGCGAGGACGTGGTGGGGCAGGTCCTGTTTACCCGCTGCCGGCTGGACGCGCCCGCGCGATTGGTCGACGTGCTGACGCTCAGCCCGCTGGCCGTGCATCCATCGCATCAGGGCCAGGGAGTGGCGACGCGCCTCGTACGCCACGGGCTCGCGGCGGCCGCCGAACGAGGGGTCGAGCCGCTCGTCTTCCTGGAAGGCGACCCGAGCTTCTACGCGCGGTACGACTTCGTCGCGGCCGGCTCGCTGGGCTTCCGGCGTCCCTCGCTGCGCATCCCCGAGCCGGCATTCCAGGTCTATCCGCTGCCCACGTACGAGGACTGGATGACCGGCACGTTCGTCTACTCCGACACGTTCTGGGCCTACGACTCCGTCGGACTGCGTTAGCCTCGATCTTTCATCTGGCGGTGGGTTCGACCGGTCCGCGCTGGGCCCAATGATCATGTTTACATGATCATTGGCCGCTTTACGTGGGGTGGACGCCAGGTAGAGGGGGCACTGGCCGGGTAAGGCGACCACGACGCTTCACCTACGGAGTGCCATCCCGCTCGGATCGCTTGGACGTCGCACGCCCAGTCTCCCCAGCAGGACAGGCACTTCTGTCCTTCACAGGCCAGTTTCGCCCACCAACATCTGAGATCCCGAGGCTAGGCCGTGTCTGTCAAAGATCGCCGGGCGCGCGACACCCCACAGAAGTCAGCAGAGGCCGCCTGGACGCGGTGCACCTCGTCACCCATATAACCAATATGAGTTCCTCCTGCACCACGCCCAGCCGGGCGCGGGGCGCCGCGCGTACGCGCGCTACGCGCGCTTTTGCCGACGCTCTTTGAGAGACACGCCCTAGCCCGCGGTGATCGGCTCGGTTGGACGATCCGACGCCGGCACGAACCGGGGACCGTCCGGCCCGAAGACCCCGCGGCGCTCCGGGGACACGAACAGCAGCACCAGGTAGATCACGCCGGCGAGCACCATCGTCACCACGAGGCTGAGGTCGATCCCGCCGGCGATGTTGCGGAGCGGACCGGCGATCAGCGGCGTGTTCGCGAGGCACAGCCCCACGATCGTCGCCGGAATCCACGCCGCCAGCCCGCGCCAGTTCAGTCCGGCGGCGAACCAGTACAGCCCGCCGCGCTGGCCGCGGTTGAACACCTGCAGGTCGTCCGGGCTGTACCAACCCCGCCGCACCAGCCAGCCGATCATCATGATCACCATCCACGGCGACGTGCAGATCACGATGAGGACGGCGAACGCGTTGATGCTCTGCACGATGTTGAACACGAAGTTGCCGATGAAGATGAACAGCACCGCGAGGGTCCCGATCAGCACCGTGGCCTGCACGCGCGACAGCCGCGGGAAGATCGAGGAGAAGTCCAGCCCCGTTCCGTACAGCGACGTCACACCGGTCGACATGCCGCCGACGAGCGCGACGATCATCAACGGAATCGCATACCACAAAGGCGAAATGGCCGCCAAGCCGCCGATGTAGTTCGCCGGGTCCGCCACCAGCGTGGCCGTCGCGACGCCGAAAAGGAACGGCACCAGCGTCGCCAGTTGGGCAAGGAACGGCGCCGCCATCAGCTGCACCGGACGGTACGTGTCGGGGATGTAGCGGCCCCAGTCGCCGAGGAACGCGCCGAACGAGATCGGGTTCGACACGACCGTGAGGACGGCGAGCATCCAGGTCGGCCAGAACGATCCCAGCACGTACGTTCCCGTTCCAGGGAAGGAGAACGAGAACGACGACGCGTACGCCACCACGCCGAGCAGCATCATCACCGTGGCCGCGATCACCGCGACCTTGTTGACCGCGAGCATGAACTGGTAGCCGTAGATGCACACCGCGAGGACGGCGAGCGCGATCACGCCGTACGCAACCGCCCGCAGGACGTTCCCGCCGGAGATGTCAAGCAGCCGTTGCGCCGCCCCGACGATCGCGTCGCCGCTCACCCAGACCGAGATCGAGAAGAACGCGATCGCCGTCAGCAGCGAGAGGAACGAGCCGACGATCCGTCCGCGGACGCCGAAGTGGGCTCCGGACGAGACCGCGTTGTTCGTGTGGTTGCGCGGGCCGAACAGAGCCATCGGCGCCAGCACCAACCCGCCGACGACGACGCCGACCACGGTGGCGGAGGCGGCCGCCCAGAAGCTCAGGCCGAACGCGATCGGCAGCGTGCCGAGGATGATCGTGGCGAACGTGTTGGCGCCGCCGAACGTGATGCGGAACAGGTCGAACGGCGTCGACGTCTGGTCCTCGCGCCGGATCGGCTCGATCCCGTAGCGCTCGACCTCGAGAACGGGGGGCGGGGTCGCATCGGACATGCGCGGAACCCTAGCTGTTGATGATCTCGCTGGCGATAGCGCGGATCGGTGCACCGTCGGCGCCGCCGAGCTTGATCGGCAGTAGGCTGACCAGCGGGTCGGCGAAGTCGATGTCGGCGAGGCGGGTGAGGTTCTCGGCGATGATGCCGCCGGCCCGCGAGATCGTGTGGTGCACGGCGAAGTCCGACGGCGGGCCGTCGAGCACGGTCTCGTCCGGGCTGAGCGCGTCGATGCCGACCGTACGTACCCCCAGGTCCATCAGCCGCCGCGCCGCGTCACCGTCGAGGAACGGGTGGTCGTAGTAGCGCTCGGTCCCGAAGTACTCCGACCAGCCGGTGCGCAGCAGCAGGATCCGACCGGGGCCGAGCACGGACTCGTACGGCGCGAGGTCGGCCCAGCCGATCCGCGACCGCGGCTCCCGCCCGCTCACGTCGGCGACGACGCCGACACCGAGGAACGACGCCAGCGGCACCTCGTCGATCCGCGCTCCGTCGGAGACGAAGTGGTACGGCGCATCGACATGCGTCCCCGTATGCGACCCGATGTGCACGTGCAGCACGTTGAAGCCGTCGGCCTCGATCGTCGTCGCCGGATGCAGCGAGGGAACGGGATCGCCGGGATAGATCTGCGTCGACGAGTCGACCACCTGCGACAGGTCGACGACCTTACTAATCCGCACGGCTAGAGCGTCGAGGGTGGACCGAACAGGCTGCTGACCGACTCGCCGAGGTGGATCCGGCGGATCGCCTCGGCGAACAGCGGCGCGACCGAGCGGACCTCGAGGTTGGCCAGCCGCTTCTCCGGCGCGAGCGGAACGGTGTTGGTGGTGACGATCTCGGTGATGTCGTCCTGGGAGGCGAACCGTTCGATCGCCTTGCCGGTGAACAGGCCGTGCGTGCACGCGATCGCGATTCGCCCCACCTGACGTTCGCGGAGCCGGTCGAGCAGCTCGATGATCGAGCCGCCAGTGGCGATCTCGTCGTCGAGAACGATCACGTCCTTGCCGTCCACGTCGCCCACGATCGCGTCGATCACGACCTGGTCGTCGGCGAGGCGCCGTTTGCTGCCCGCCGCGACCGGGATCCCGAGCAGCCGCGCGAACACCGAAGCGGGCTTGGCGTTCCCGAGGTCGGGTGAGACGACGACGGTGTTGGCGAGGTCCTTGCCGCGGAAGTGCTCGGCGAGCTCCGCGATCGCGTTCAGGTGGTCGACGGGGACGCTGAAGAAGCCGTGCACCTGCGGCGCGTGCAGGGCCATGGTGAGGACGCGCGAGGCGCCGGACGTGGCGAGCAGGTCGGCGACGAGTCGGCCGCCGATCGAGATCCGCGGCGCCTCCTTCTTGTCCGACCGCGCGTACGCGTAGTGCGGGATGACCGCGGTGATCTGGGCCGCCGACGCGCCACGGGCGGCGTCGAGCATGAGCAGCAGCTCCATCAGGTGCTCCTGAACGGGAGGCACGAGCGGCTGCACGATGTAGATGTCACGTTGCCGGCAGTTGGCCTGCAACTGGACCTGCAGGCAGTCGTTGCTGAACCGCTGGATCGCGGTCGGCAGGAGGTCTACCCCAAGCGCGGTGCAGACCTCTTCGGCGAACTCCTGGTGGGCACTCCCGGTGAAGACACCGATCTCTCCTCGCACGGGTCAAACGCTACCCGTCGCCATCGCGGCATCGTGCTGCCACCCACCATCGCGTTTTGGACAATCAGCTCATAACACCCCTGGCGATCGGCCCAAGTCCAAAATATAGGTAGCCATCGCCCAAATGTACGTACTTTCACCGATAGAACGGGCGACACCGCGTGCCCATACTCACGATCGGAGGGCTGCACAAGGACACCATCGAGGGGGGCACTCGTGTCCGAACGGGACGATCATGTCGCGCTCAGTCATGCTGAACCGATCACCGAGGCCTTGAACGCAGGAACGCTGAGCCGGCGTGGCTTTCTCGTCATCGGCGGCGGTGGCCTGCTGGTCGCCGGCGTCCAGGCCACAGCGCCAGGTTTGCTGGGCAAGGCGTGGGCGGCCGAGACGCCGTCGCACCAGCTCGAACTCACCCGGGCCGCCGACATGCTCCGGCTGAAGTTCGACTTCTACAACCTCGTGCTCTCGACGAGCACGAACCCGCCGCAGCTGACGCGGCAGAACGCCGGCCAGGACGCGTACGTCGTGGTCACCTTCCCCTCCCAGCACGTGATGGAGGACCCGGTCCTCGAGACCGATCCCCGGCCAGCTCCCGGCGCGGTCAAGACGGAGGCAGTGGAGAGCAGCCACCTCGGGTTCAAGGTTCCGGCGACCGTGACGTCGCTCCCCTACACCGAGAGCGCCCTGTTCGCCTGGTGGCAGTGGATCATGAACGTCGTCCCCCGGGCACTGCCAGCGGGAACGCCACCGTTCGAGCCAGGCGAGCCCACTCCGGCGTACGTCGAGCCGGATGCTC
The DNA here is from genome assembly GCF_016907715.1 of Tenggerimyces flavus. Classification (NCBI taxonomy): domain Bacteria; kingdom Bacillati; phylum Actinomycetota; class Actinomycetes; order Propionibacteriales; family Nocardioidaceae; genus Tenggerimyces; species Tenggerimyces flavus. The sequence continues at coordinate 850,236 of NZ_JAFBCM010000001.1, forward strand.
TCCAGACCGACCTTCGGCTGGTCGACTGGCTGCACCTGTCACCGGACAGCCTCACCACCTGGACCCACGCCGCGGCACCCGTCACCCACGGCGCGCGGACCGAGCTCTGGCACACGAGGCTGGTCAACCGCGACGACGAGAACCGGCCAGACGTCCTGTCCGGACCGACCTCGCTGCGCGCTGTCTACACCGAGACGCCACCGAACGGCACCCCCTTCACGGTGTTCGGCCCGAATCACCCGAACGAGATCGTGCAGAACACCTCGGACTTCTCCGCGCCGTTCGTCAAGGAAGCGGGCACGGACCTGGTGCTCCTCAGCGCGTTGGGTTCGTCCCTCGAACTCGAGGGCACGTGGGACACGACCAAGGGCGCCACCCTGATCAAGTGGCGGCATCGGTCGTCGATCGGCCGCGACAACTACGTCCGCCTGGAGAACGCAGGCTTCTTGTTCCCGTTCGGCAACCGGGCCGTCCTCGTACGTGAGAGCCAGCGCCGGATCGAGAACGGCGTCGCGTACCTGTTCCAGAACCTGTTCATCATCGTCAAGGAGCCAGTCAAGTCCTTCCCCGACGCGGCCAACGCCGAGCCTCGACCGAACGCGTTCCCGTTCCGGCGAATTCAGCTCACCACGACCGTGACGCCGACGCTGGCCCAGAGTCCCGAGCTGATCCTGACCGGGAAACAGAGCTTCTGGGTCCAGATCGGCGACACGCCACGAGACCTCGCCTTCCCCGTCGTCGCGACCGACCTGGAGGGGCGGAAGATCGAGTTCAGCTGCCCGCTGGCGTTCGTCTTCGCCGGCTACAGCCCGACCGATCTGAACGCGAAGTACAACCCCGCCCTCGACGAGGCGCGCGGAAGCGGACCCGGCACGGTCCTGGCCGAGCTCTACCAGGACTACGGCAGTCTGGAGAGCTACGCCCAGCTCGCGACCGACAAACGGCGCGCGATCTCGTTGAAGGGCCAGCAGGTCGGCTTCGCCACGCCACTCCAGCCGGGCGAGTCCGCCTATCCCGTCCAGACCTTGTACCTCGGCGCCGACATCAACGAGCAGATGCCTCCCGACGAGCGCATCAAACGGGACCTGCCGAACTTCTACCCGACAGTGCTCGCCGCGGACGTGCGGCTGCCTGCGGTGGAGGCGATCGCGGGGCCGGGCGCCATCTCGACGATCGGGTTCGACCCCGCGTACGCGAAGGCACCGAGCACGCTCGCTGCCGGTGCTGCCGCAGCCGCTGCCGAGGTGCCGGACGTCTTCGCCCGTGTGCAGACGAACGTCGCCAAGATGGGCGAACTGCTCGAGTACGTCCAACAGCTGCCCGGCAGCACGGATCCGAACGCCACGGTCGGAGCCACCTTCAAGGCGGAGAACGTCGGCGGGATTGCCGTACCCAACCTCAACGTCGGTGCGCTCTCTCGACGGTTCGGCCCGGTCAGCGGAACGGCCGACAAGATCAGCGAGCTGCGAGATCAGGCGAAGTTCGACCCGAACGACTTCTTCACCGGAGAAGCGACGAAGTTGCTCGGCTCGATCCCGCTCAACGAGATCCTCGGGGCGGCCAACGTCACGGACCCGAAGGGCGGCGGGCCGACGATCAAGACGACGGTCGTGTACCCGAACGGGAACACGAACCAGCTGCCCGAGGCCGTCGTCACCAAGCTCGACTGGAACCCCGCACTCAAGAACCAGAACCAGGACGCCACCGATCCCGACAAGTTCGGGCCGTTCGAGGCGCACGGCAACGGAGTTGCCGCCGAGCTGGAGCTGCATGGCGAGTTCCGCGTCAACCTCCAGACCGGTGAACGTACGTCGAAGATCACGGGCGAACTGCGCAACTTCACCATCCACCTCGTGGATCGCAACGACAGCTCGCTGTACTTCCTGGCCATCGTCTTCAACAAGTTCAGCTTCGAGCAGCACAACGACAGCAAGCCCAACCTGACACCCGATCTCGGGACCGTCATGTTCAAGGGGCCGCTGAACTTCATCAACACGCTGCAGCGCTACCTGCAGACCGGCGGCTCGGGACCGAACATCGACGTTCAGCCGAGCGGCATCACCGCTGGGTACACGCTGGCCTTGCCGACCATCTCACTCGGGGTCTTCTCCCTGCAGCAGCTGAGCTTCTCCGCCGGGCTGAGCCTGCCGTTCGACGGCCGCCCGGTGAGCGCGCGGTTCGGATTCTGCAGCAGGGAACAGAAGTTCCTCGTCAGCGTGTACGTGTTCGCTGGCGGTGGGTTCTTCGCGCTCGAGCTCGGGCCGAGCGGTCTGGTGATGATGGAGGCGGCGATCGAGTTCGGCGGCAACCTGTCGCTGGACATCGTCGTCGCGAGCGGCAGCATCACCGTGATGGCCGGCATCTACTTCCGGCTCGAGAACAACGACGAGATCACCCTCACCGGATACCTGCGGGCTACGGGTCGGCTCAGCGTGCTCGGCCTGATCACGATCACCGCCGAGTTCTACCTTGGCCTGACCTACAGCAACGCGGGCGGCGCCAACATCGTCGAGGGCGAAGCGTCCCTCAAGGTCTCCATCGACATCTTGTTCTTCAGCGTCTCGGTGACACTGCGGGTCCGTAAGCAGTTCGCCGGGCCGGACTCTGCCAACGGGGCAGCGGCACTCGCCGCCGCACCCGCGGCGGAGCAGCCCGAGTTCGCCGACCTGATGACGCATTCCGACTGGACCGCTTACTGCGACTCGTTCGCCGCCTAGGAAGCCAGGAGCATCCCCATGGTTTCGCAGACAGTTACGTGGACCGTCCTGCCGAACGGCGTGAAGAACGGGCGGCTCCAGCTCTCCGTGTTCGTCTCGCCGCGACTCGTCGCCGACCAGCCCGAGGACACGTTGGAGACGTTCTCCGACTGGCATGACTGGCCGAAGAAGCCGCTCGAGTTCTACGTGACCGTCGGGGACGCCCCCGAGGTCAAGGCCACTCTCGTCGGGCCGAGCCCGCGGTCCGACCTGTGGACGAAGCTCTTCACCAAGGACTCCCGGGTCTTCAGCAGCAACGGGGCACGCGTCGCGGCCCTGGACAAGCGGGTGATCCGCTCGGCTCCGACGAAGACCGTGAAGGACCTCGTGCGCGGCGAGTACTCCGCGCTCGCCGCATGGTGGTCGACCGATCCGCCGACGGGCTACACCTATTACCCACCGGGCTGCGGTGGCGGAACGTCGGACGGCACGGTCGAAACCAACGGTGCGAGTCCGAGTCCCAGCCCGAGTCCCAGCCCGAGTCCCAGCCCCACCGGCGGAGAGCCGCCGCGACGGCCGACCCTGCAGCTGCACCGCGTGCAGCTGACGTCCGGCGAGCGAGAGCAGATCAGCGGCGCGATCAAGCTGGTTCTGGAACGGCAGCGATGGGTCAAGGGAACCGAACCAGAGTTCGACGGCATCCACCCGGCGAAGGTGAGCTTCCTCCTCGTCGAGCAGTTCCACCGCCGCGACAAGGCCAACAACCCACAACCACCGAACCAACCCCCACCGCCGCCGAAGGCGCTGGCTGACGAGGCGCCGCGGCTCGACTTCCACACCGCGGTCGGATCGATCGTCGAGTACCCACCGCTGCTGCGCATGTTCGGGCTCGTCCGCGACATCTCGATTCCGCTGCCCGCGGCCAGCCCGTCCGTTCTCGTCAAGGTGCGTCCGGTGTGGGACCACATCGCGAACAGCGTCGACCAGACGCCCGCCACCGAGTGCGCGATCACGAACTCGTCCTTCGTCGCGGTCGCGAGCGAGGACTCGTTCATGAAGAACGGCCTGCTCGAACTCGAGCGGCCGGAGTTCGACGTCGTCGACATCGACCCCGACGCGGCCGCCGCCAAGATCTCCGCCAGTGCGCAGACGTTGGCCAAGATCGCGTACGACTCACGGCGGAGGACCCTCCCGCAGCCGCCGCCGGCCCTCGAGTCGCGCGGTCTCTCCTTGACCCAGACGAACAGGGCGGAGAAGCTCGACGCCCTGCTCAACAAGGCGATGTCCCTCGAGGCGAGCCTGCAGTCGAAGACCCTGGCCGAGATGGTCGTCCGAGCCGAAGACATCAACCGCGGGTTCCGCCTCGATGTCTGGGACGACGCCACGAAGGCCTGGCACAGCCTCTGCCTACGCAAGGGCGCGTACACGTTCGCTGGCATGACCGTCAACGTCGACGACGAGGGCGCGATCATCCCGGCGCACACCGAGCAGGAGGATCAGCAGGACGCGACGATCTACCTGCACGAGTCGCTGGCACGCTGGGCGGGCTACAGCCTGGTCGCCCCGCGTCCCGGCAAGGGCACCAGCGACAGCGGAGAGCTCGTCGGCGGCGACACCGATCCCGATCCCTCGTTCGACCTGAAGGCGACCTTCAAGGCGGCACCAGGAACGTTGCCGAAGCTCCGGTACGGACGCACCTACAAGTTCCGCGCACGCACCGCCGACCTGGCAGGCAATGGCCTCCGGCTCTCCGACGTTCCCTCCAACGCCTCCCAGGTGAGCGAGACGATCAAGTACCGCCGGTTCGAACCGGTGGATCCGCCGAGCGTGCTGTTCCGCAAGCCTCGTACCGAGGGCGAATCGCATGAACGGTTGGTCATTCGCAGCAACCACAACCAGCCGATGGTGGCCGACAGCCAGCGCCACCTGACACCGCAACGGGTCGCCGAGCTGACCGCGGAGCAGCACGGGATGTTCGACGTCCCGAAGAGCCTGCTCAATCCCGGCGGCATGAACCGAGCCGCGTACGGGCAGATCGCCGACAGGGATCCGGGCACGTTCGCGACTCTCGGCAAACCCGACCCGCTCGGGCAGGACCAGAGGTACTACGACGCCGACCAGCTGAAGCTGCCGTACTTCCCCGACCCGCTCGCGCGCGGCGTCGCGTTCGTGGGCCTGCCCGGCCTCTCGGCGGACGCGGTCCACACCGAGGACTTCGACTACGGGTTGCTGCAGAGCTGGCCGGACGCGCGACCGTTCCGCATCCAGCTCATCGAGGGAACCGGCCAGCCACAGTTCGACCAGTTCAAGCGCGTCCTGATCGTCAAGATCCCCAAGGGGCGCAGCTTCGACGTTCGGTACAGCAGCCGGATCAACGCCTCGGACCGGGAGCTGCTCGGGCCGTGGGGCTGGCTGATGAACTGGATCGCCGACGGCAACGACCTGCCAGCAGACGTGGCCCAGGCCGACCTGGAGGAGTGGGCGGTCAAGGGGCAGCTGTGGCAGCTCACGCCGTACCGCACGTTGACGCTCGTGCACGCCGTTCGGCAGCCGCTCCTCGCTCCGGGCTTCACCAAGCCGGTCGCGATTCGGAAGATCGGCGACACCACGGCCAAGATCGCCGACAAGGTCACCCTCGACCGAGCGAGCACCGTTCGGCTCGACCTGGTCGCGAGGTGGACCGAACAGCTCGACGTCCTCGGGGAGACAGAGCCGAAGCCGCGCAACGGCGAGGTCGTGGCGTACCAGGTGCCGATCGATCTCGACGACGAGGCCGGCGACCTGCAGGTGCTCGACAAGACGCAGGAGTTCCACGACACCAAGTACCGCAAGGTCAGCTACGAGCTCATCGCGACCACCCGATTCGCCGAGTACTTCGTCGAGCGCAAGAACGTCGCGCTCCTCCCGCCCGGTACGGAGACTCCGGTGTCGGCCGCCGGCTTCGTCCCCGGGACGGAGGCGCTGACGTCCACGACCGGCACGCGCACGACGTACGCGCGCGGCGTGGACTACGACGTGAACTACGCGAAGGGAACGGTCACCGCGAAGCCTCCGCTCAAGGGCGCGACGGTCGAGGTCGCGTTCGTCGCCCCGCCGATCACACGAGTGAGCACCGAGGCCAAGCCGCGAGCCGTGGTGGACGTGCCGAGCACCGCGCGGCCGATCGCGCCGGACATCGCCTACATCGTGCCGACGTTCGGGTGGGCTCGGACGGGCAGCGGCAACCAGTTCACGAGCACCCGGTCGGGTAACGGCCTGCGCGTCTACCTCAGGCGTCCCTGGTACTCCTCCGGCGACGGTGAGCAGCTCGGCGTGATCGTTCCGCAGGCGCAGCCAGATCCGATCCAGCTCGCCCGGATCGAGCGGTACATCACCACCTGGGGTCAGGACCCGGCGTTCAACTCTGGCGCCGCTGATCCGCAGCTTCAGGTGTCGCCGTTGCGCACCCAGTTCCCGTTGGCGATCCGGCCCAAGTCCAACCTCAAGCTCGCCGAGTCCGACAAGGACGCCGGACTGACCGACCGGGTCGCCGTCGCGCCTCACGATGTCGGGTACGACAAGGAACGTCAGCTCTGGTACTGCGACGTCACGATCAACCGCACGGACACGGCGTACACCCCGTTCATCCGGCTGGCTCTCGCCCGCTACCAGCCGATCTCCCTCACCGGTGTCGAGCTCTCGACCGTGGTGCTGGCCCAGTTCGCCCAGCTGAGCCCGGACCGCACCATGACGGCTGTCGTCGACTCGGCGGACCCGACGAAGGTCAAGGTCACCGTGACCGGCCGGACGTACGTACCCGTCACCGGCACGACTGAGCGAGCGTCGGTCAAGGTGCTCGTCCAGACCGCCAGGACGGGGGTTCCGGGCGATCTCGCGTGGGAGACGGCGAGCACCGTCGACCTCCCGGTCACCGCCACCGCTCCGCTCGCCACCTGGTCCGGCACGGTGACGCTTCCCGGTCCGCGCGGCAGCAAGCCGTTCCGCCTCGTGGCCGAGGAGTCCGACCAACTCGGCAAGAACCAGACCAACACCACGACCAGCCGCCTCGTCTACGTCGACGCCATCCAGATCTGACCCCCGTCTCTCCAGGAGAAGCCATGCGCCCGGCTCGTCTTCGCCGCTTCGCCGCCGTTGTCGCCGCGCTCGTCGCGACCGCGCCGTTCGCCATGACGGTAGGCCCGGCGGCAGCCGGCGAGTCCGACCGACCCACCACGCCTGAGGAACTGAAGTCCTCCGTCATCGCTCGCGGCGCGGCTGCCAAAGCTCGCGTCGCCGGCGGCGCTTCGGTGACCGCTCTGCCACCCGGCGGCGTCGGCAACGGGATCTTCCAGTTGTACGTCGAGCAGAGCACACCCGGCAACGGCACGTTCACCGTCCTCACGGGGCCCAACCACCCAGCCGGCCCCGGACTGAACGTGCTGTTCGGCAACGGGATCCCCGGCACCAGCTACCTGATGGTGAAGCACGTCACCGTGCCCGACGAACCGGGCGACGAGGAGTCGACGCGCGTCTACGTCCAAGGCCCTCTGATCACGCACGAGGACGAGATCTCCCTGGACGAGAGCCGCCTCGGAGTCGAACTCGGCACGACGGGCTACGAGGTGGGGTGGTCCGCCTACTTCGGGTACCTCTACGAGACGGTGGAGGTGCACGGCTCGACGCTCGCCGACACGAGCATCGAGGTGACGACCAGGATCGAGCCCTATGAGTGGGCGCTCAACGATCGTTACCAGATCCAGCACATCTGGGACGTCGCGGCGGGCGCTGACGACGGGCCCGTACTCCAGACCCAGCAGGCCGACACGGTCTTCCGGCCGTTCGCCGCTGTCGGCACGACCGAGCACACCCTGAACGCCTCCGAGAACCACGTCGTCGTCGCCGACAACGACGCGAACCCGGTGCCGCCGAACCTCGGCATCGCCATCTCCAGCGCCGGACCGAGCTGGCTCGATCCGACACCGACGCCGCCGGACTCGGTGAAGTACGTCTGCTGGCCGCAGGCTGTCTACGCGCCGATCGGTGAGTACGAGGTGGACGAGACGTACGACGTGAGCACGCCCGCATCGTCGTGCACGAACTCCAACAGCAAGAACGACTCCGCCGTGGTGTCCCTCTGGTCGGTGAACAACCCCGGAGGTCCGACCTCGGTCACGCAGACTCTGTTCTCCAGCCCGCGAACGCCGTATCCGACGGTGATGACCGCGACTCCGGTGCTGCTCAACCCGCCCGTCTTCACGGCGACGCTTCGGGACACCGGTGCGAACAAGCCGTTGGTCGGGCGAACGGTCTCGTTCGTTGTGGGCAACACCGTTCGGTGCTCGGCGGTAACCGACGCGACAGGTACGGCCGGGTGCGGGACGCTCGTTGACCGGCTGGCCGCTGTGCTGGCATTGGGCTACACGGCGCGCTACGCCGGGAACGCGATCTGGGCACCCGCGTCCAAGCGCGCCGGAATTCTGTAGCCTCGGCCACATGCCGGGTCGAATCGCCTATCTCGCAAGGGGAAACGGCTTCGGTCACGCGGCCCGGGCGTTGCCGGTCATCGACGCACTGAACCGGCTCGATCCCGCCGTCGAAGTGCGGCTCGCGTCCGCGGGTACTGGTGCGGAGTACCTGCGGATGCGCGGTCGTGGCCATGACGATCTCGGGTTCCCGGATGAGGACGATCACGACCAGGACGCCACCGCCAAGCTGCACGCGTACCTCGCCTCCATGCCCGAGCTGGACCTGGTGGTGTGCGACGAGCTGCTCCGGGTGCCGGCGCTGTGCGATCTGATCGGCGTTCCTTGCGTGTTCGTCAGCTGCTTCCTCGGTACGGATCCTGGCCAGGATCCACGCCAGGACATCATGCTCATGGGCGCTCGGCGAATCGTCATCCCGGACTGGCCGGAACTGCACAGCGTTCCGCCTTTCCTCGACCAGGTGGAGTTTCTGGGCCCGATCGTGCAGCCGATCGCGATGTCGCGAGCAGCCGCCCGGCAGGAACTGGGCATCGGCGACTCGTTCGTTGGCGCTGTGTCCCTGGGCGGACTGACCGCGAATCGGCTTACGTACCAGCGAGAACTGCTGCGAACCGCGCTTGCCCTGTGGGAGCAGAACGCGCCGTCCGATGGCGCGCTCTACGTCCTCTGCGGCTCGGCGGTTGCGGCGGCCGAGCTCGGGATCCGCTCGGACGACGCACGAGTCAGGTGGATCGGGTACGAGTCGAGCCAGGATCCCGATCTCTACCTGCGCTCGGCCGACGTCGTGTTCCCCTCACCCGGCTCGGCGATGCTGAAGGTAGCCCGGAGCGGGATCCCGGCGGTCGTCCTGCGCGAGCCGAACTGGCCGGTCGGCCGGCAGCACGTTCAGCACCTCGCCGGCCGTTCGTCGGTGCACGTCGGTTGGAACGGTGACGCCTGGACGACGGTGACGGACGCAGGCGTCGCGCCCACTTCCGAAGGGCTCTGGTGGGGAGAGCCCAGCGACCTCGCGAAGGTCATCCTGGCCGAGCTTCCGCGCGGCTAGAGGTCGTGTCTGGCAAAGAGCGCCGGTCATCGCGCGTAGCGCGATGGCGCGCGCGTAGCGCGATGGCGCGCGCGTAGCGCGATGGCGCGCGCGTAGCGCGATGGCGCGCGCGTAGCGCGATGGCGCGCGCGTAGCGCGATGGCGCGCGCGTAGCGCGATGGCGCGCGCGTAGCGCGATGGCGCGCGCGTAGCGCGATGGCGCGCGCGTAGCGCGATGGCGCGCGGCGCCCCGCGCCCGTATGGGCGTGGTGCAGGAGGAATTCATGTTGGCTATATGGGTGACGATGTGCACCGCGTCCAGACGGCCTCTGCTTACTTCTGGGGGTGTCGCGCCTTACCCGGCCAGTGGCCGCTCTACCTGGCGTCCACCCCACGTAAAGGGGCAAATGATCATGTAAACATGATCATTGACCCCGGGGCCGGGGCGGGGCCGGGCCGGGGCGAACCGACCGCCGGACGAAAGATCGAAGCTAGTCGGGGTTGTCGCCGGTGTCCTTGCGCTCGTGCTCGGCGAGGAAGCGTTCGAAGCTCTCTGCCAGCTCGTCGCCGGTCGGGAGCTCGCCGCCGGCGGCTTGGAGGAGGTCGGCGCGGTTGGACTCCTCGGCGGTGTACGCGTCGTACTGCTGCTCCAGCTGGGTCACCACCTGCGCGACCTCAGTGGACGACGACGTCTGCTCGTCGATCTGCACGCGCGCCTGCTCGGCGGCCTCGTGCAGGTCGGAACTGGGGAGGGCGAGGCCGGTGGCCTTGGCGAGTGAGTCGACCATGGCCGCGGCGGCGGTCGCGTACTCGGACTCGGCGAGGTAATACGGCACGTGCACGGCCAGGCCGAACGTGTCATGTCCGCGTTCGGTCAGGCGCAGCTCGAGCAGCGACCCGACGCTCGCTGGGATCAGCACCGAGTGCTTCCACGAGCGCTCGCCGGCGATGAGGTCGGTCCGGTTGCCGTGCGTCGTGAACGCCACCGGGCGGGTGTGCGGGACGGCCATCGGGATCGCGTGCAGCTCGACCGCGAGGCCGACGTTCCACGCCTCGAAGAGCTCGGTGACGCCGGACACGAACCGGTCCCACTGCACGTCTGGCTCGCGGCCGTCGAGGATGAGGAACGGCGTCCCGTCCTGGTCCCGCACCAACACGACCTCGATCACCGGCTGCTGGTAGCCCGTGTAGTGGTCCTGGTCGAACGCGATTCGCGGCCGCCGGGACCGGTAGTCGATCAGCTGGTCGGCGTCGAAGCGCGCGATCACCCGGCTGTCCAACGTCGTCCGCAGGTGCTCGATCGCGAGCCGCGTCGAGCTCCCCGCGTCCACGAACCCGCTCAGGCCGTGCACCAGCACCGCCCCGTCGAGCTCGGGCACGTCGGGCTCGAGTTCGTACAGCTCACCCGGATCCAGCATTCCTCCATCCTCCCCCTTCGCGGACATCGCGTCGCACAAGAGTCGGCGGCGCCGTTGCATTGGGAAGACCGGTCCGACTGGTGAAACTCATCGGCCCTGGCGCGGCGTGACGTGGCTCACATCCGACGCGGGCATCTGACGTGATCCACTTGCACAAGTTACCGCCGGGTAGGACCATGGAGGGGAAGTTACCGACAGGTAGTTCCAAGCGTGACCTGACTCGAGATGGAAATGCTGTCATGAGCCATTACAAGAGCAACCTCCGTGACACCGAGTTCACCCTCTTCGACGTACTGGGACGCGACGAGCTGCTCGGCACCGGGCGGTACGCCGACGTCGACGTCGACACCGCGAAGAGCATCCTGAGCGAGATCGCGCGGCTGGCCGAGGACCAGGTCGCGGCCTCGTTCGAGGACGGCGACCGCAATCCCCCGGTCTTCGATCCCGCGACGCACTCGGTGACGATGCCCGAGTCGCTGCGCGCGTCGTTCAACGCCTGGGTCGACTCCGAGTGGTGGCGGCTGGAGATCGACCAGGAGATCGGCGGCCAGCCCGTTCCGCCGTCACTGCGCTGGGCCGCGGCAGAATTCGCGCTGGGCTCCAACCCGGCCATGTTCATGTACGCGAGCGGCCCGCGCTTCGCGACCGCGATCTACCGCAACGCGACCGAGTCGCAGAAGCGGGTCGCGGAGCTCATGATCGAGCGCAAGTGGGCCGCGACGATGGTGCTCACCGAGCCGGACGCGGGCTCCGATGTCGGCGCCGGGCGTACGAAGGCGTTCCCGCAGGCCGACGGCACGTGGCACATCGAGGGCGTCAAGCGCTTCATCACCGCGGGCGAGCACGACCTGTCCGAGAACATCATCCACCTCGTGCTCGCGCGTCCGGTCGGCGTCGAGGGCGCCGGCGGCCCGGGCACGAAGGGGCTGTCGCTGTTCATCGTTCCAAAGACGCGCTTCGACCTGCAGACCGGCGAGCTCGGCGAGCGCAACGGCGTGTTCGCGACGAACGTCGAGCACAAGATGGGGCTGAAAGTTTCGACGACCTGTGAGCTGACTTTCGGCGACGGGACGCCGGCGGTCGGCTACCTGCTCGGCGAGGTGCACGACGGCATCCGGCAGATGTTCCAGGTGATCGAGTACGCGCGGATGATGGTCGGCACGAAGGCGATCGCGACGCTGTCGAGCGGGTACCTGAACGCGCTGGAGTACGCGAAGACACGCGTGCAGGGCCGCGATCTCACCCGGCAGAGCGACCGGTCCGCGCCGAGCGTGCCGATCACGAACCACCCGGACGTACGCCGTTCGCTGATGACGCAGAAGGCGTACGCGGAGGGCCTGCGCGCGCTCGTTCTCTACACCGCGACGCAGCAGGACGCGATCGACATCGCTTCGTTCAACGGTACGACGGACGACGCGGCGGAGCGGCTGAACGACCTGCTGCTGCCGATCGTCAAGGGGTACGGCTCGGAACGCGCGTGGGTGCAGCTCGGGACGGAGTCGCTGCAGACGTTCGGCGGCTCGGGCTTCCTGCAGGACTACCCGATCGAGCAGTACGTGCGGGACGCGAAGATCGACACGCTGTACGAGGGCACGACCGCGATCCAGGGCATGGACCTGTTCTTCCGGAAGATCGTGAAGGACAACGGCCAGGCTCTCGGCGCTCTTTCCGCGGAAGTTTCGGCGTTCGCCTCGTCCGAGGCGGGGAACGGGCGGCTCAAGCTCGAGCGCGGCCTGCTCGCGTCGGCGCTGGAGAACGCGCAGGGCATCGTCGGCGCGATGGTCGGGTTCTTGCTGAAGGCCAACCCGGCCGGCGACAACCCGGACCCGACGGCGCTGTACCAGGTCGGCCAGAACACGACCCGTCTGCTGCTCGCGCTGGGCGACGTGGTGTGCGCGTGGCTGCTGCTGCGCAAGGCCGAGGTCGCGATCGCGCGGCTCGACGCGGGCGAGGTGTCGGCGAAGGACCAGGCGTTCTACGAGGGCAAGGTCGCCGCGGCACAGTGGTTCTGCTCCCAGGTGCTGCCGCGGTTGGCTTCGGAGCGCGCGACCGCCGAGGGAACCACGAACGACCTGATGACGTTGTCCGAGGACGCCTTCTAAAACCGGGGCCAGCTGAACGAGGGGCACCTCTTGTCGGAGGGTGCCCCTCGTTCTCTTATGCGGGTTGTTGGAAGCGGTCGTGCGGGACGACCGCGATCGGGACGACCTCGACGACGAGCTCCGGAATCACCAGGCCCGCGGCCTGGATGAGGATGCTCACCGGCGCGGTCTCCGCGGGGAAGTGCCTCGAACGGACGTGCTGGATCGCGGGGAGATCGTCGCGGTCGACGAAGTAGATCGTCTGCGAGACGATGTCGTCGAGCCTTCCACCGACCGCCTCGAGAATCACGCGAACGTTGTCGAACGCTTTCTCCAGTTGGGTTTCCGCGTCCCCTACACCGACCACGTTGCTGTCGGCGTCCCAGGCGACCTGGCCGGTGACGTGGACGACCTGACCATCGCCCTGGATCACGCCTTGCTGGAACGAGCGCCCGTTCGGCGCCCAGATCCCGGCGGGGTTGTAGCCGTCAACCAAGGCGATCTCTCTTTCTAGGAAGAGAACTTGAGCTGCCGCAGCGTCTCGCCGAGCAGCTGGATGCTGTCGAGATCGTACGCGAACGGCGTGTTGAACAGCAGGCCGTCGAGGCCGGCGTCAACCAGCGCTTGCGCCTGCTCCAGAACCTGGTCCGGGTTGCCGGCGATGACGCGGTCGGCCCACAGCTCCTTCGGCGCGTCGAACCGCTGGCGGACCTCCTCCGAGAGTTCCGCGGCCTTCTCGGCAGTTGGTGCGATGATCACCGAGCCGAGCCGGGTCTTGGTGATCTCCGCGGGGTCGCGGCCGATGTCCTCGCAGTGCTTGGCGATCACGCCGACCTTGTGCCGGACCTGCTCCGGGTTGCCGAAGATGTTGGAGGCGTCGCCGTACTGCGCGACGAGCTTCAACGTCCGTCGTTCGCCACCGCCGCCGATCATGATCGGCGGACCGTTCTCGCGCAGCGGGCGGGGATTGTTAAGTGCGTTGACGATTCGGTAGTGCTTGCCCTCGAAGCTCGGCCGGTCCTCGGTGAACATCGCCTTGCAGATCTGCAGGGCTTCCTCGAGCCGGTCCAACCGCTCGCCGTCGGAGGGGAAGTCGTAGCCGTACCCCTCGTGCTCGCTGATGTTCCAGCCGGCGCCGATGCCGAGGATCGCGCGGCCCGCGGAGACGGTGTCGAGGGTGGAGATGATCTTGGCGAGGTACGCCGGGTTGCGGTAGGTGACGCCGGTGACCATGGTGCCGAGCAACGCCTTGCGCGTCCGCGCGGCGATGCCACCGAGCAGCGTGTACGCCTCCAGCATCTCGTCGGTCTCAGGGCCGACGCCGTGCGGGAGTTGGTAGAAGTGGTCCATGACCCAGACCGAGTCGAAGCCCGAGTCCTCGGCGGTCGTCGCGATCGCCGCGATCTTCTCGAACAGCCGGTCTGGCGGCGTGTCTGGATAGGTGAAGCTGGGAATCTGGAGCCCGAGACGGGTCAGTGCCACGGCAAGAGTCCTTTCCGGTAGACCTTCTCGCCAAATTACAAGCCGGCTAACGACTTTGCCAACAACCTGGACCGCACTCCACCCACCGGCCTTCGGCGCGACGACCAGCGGCCACCTGCAGCTGGTGCCCGTGACGGTGGCCGGTGCCCGGTGGCGACTGGCGGCGTGCTTGCCAAGTGGTGGCGACCGCTTGGGTCGGGGGCACCCTTGTCCGAACCTATGGGACCAGGGCGCCCCTCACCCCAACCCGCCACGCCAACGCGTGGTGGGGCGGGTTCCGGAAGACCATCGTCCGGAACCCCGTCTACCGTGCCGGCCATGGCAACCAAGTGGACGCTCGGCGGCGACGCGCTCGACCCGATCAAGCTGGCGGAGTTCTGGGCCGCCGCTCTCGGCTACGTCCCCGAGCCCGGCTCCTACGACGACGACTGCGCCTCGCTCATCGATCCCGACGGCGTAGGCCCGGTGATCGGGTGGCTGCGCGTACCCGAGGCCAAGACCGCGAAGAATCGGCTGCACTGGGCTCATGGCGACCGCTCGCACGTGTCGGCCGCGGGCGGCCTCCCCGGCATCGGGTCGCGGTGCTCGGCGGCGTCGGGTGGCCTTGCGGCGACCAGACGGCGGCCTTCGGCCGGAGGGGCCGTCCTCGGACCCCGGAAGCCGACGCCGCCGAGCGCGGTGGCTCGGCTTGTGTGACTCTGCGGCTATTCGCGGGCGACGGTAGGGCGGCCGTCCTCCCAGACGACCTCGTCGATCCAGAACTGGCGGCCGGGTGGCTCTTTCACCTTGCCTGGTTGCCAGGCGTGGTACGCGAGCCAGGTCCGCCCCTCGAGCGTCGTCATCGAAGCGTGCCCGGGCCCAGCAACTTCGGTACCCCCAGCCAGGATGGGGTTCTCGGCCGCCTTGATGAACGGTCCGAGCGGTGAGTCGGCGACCGCGTAGCCCTCGCCGTACTCGGGTCGGTCGAACGCGTTCGCCGAGTAGAACAGGTAGTAGCGACCGTCGCGCGGCCAGAGGAACGGCCCCTCGACGAGGTTACCCTCCCACGGAACGTCCTGCTTGATCAGCTCTACCACCTTGCCGACGAGCGAGCGCGGCCCCGCCAGCTGCTGCAGGTAGATCCAGGTGTCGACGCCGATCGCGTTGCCGTCGTTCTTCCACAGCAGGTACGTCGTACCGTCGCCGTCGACGAACGGGCTCGCGTCGATCGAGCCGCCGTTGTCCTGGTCGAGCAGCGGTCCGTCGGTGTCGTCGACGAACGGCCCCTCCGGCGAGTCCGCGAGAGCGACGCCGACGGCCTGCCGGTCGGTCGCACGGCAGTGCGCGGTGTAGTACATCGCGTACCGGCCGTCCGGCCACGGCAGCACCTCAGGCGCCCAGGTACGACCGGGAATCACCCACGACGCAAGGGCAGGCATCGCATCGCCCACCTCGCGCCAGGTCGACAGATCTTCCGACGCCAGCAGCTGCACGTTGCCGAGCGTGCCGTTCGTCGCGTACGCGTAGTAGTGGGCGCCCTCCCCGACCCGTTCGTCCTCGATGCGGAGGACGAACGGATCAGGAAAGTTGCCTTCGTAAACGACTCCCATCGACTACGGCCTCGAGACGCGGAAGTAGTCGAACTGGGAGAGTGCCTTACCGAACTGGTCCGTCGTCCCCTGCAGCGACGCCTGCGAGGTCAGGCCGATCTTCGGCGTGACGTTCGCGGGCAGCGTCCAGGTCAGGCCCCACACCCAGGTCTTGCCGTCCAGGCTCGACGCGGCGCGGTAGCGGTGCTCGCCGGTCTTCGGGTCGAGCGTGTGCACGAGCCGCAGCCAGGTCGTCTCCCCCGGCGGGCCGACGACGCCGCCGCCCCACGAACGCCGGCCCTGGAAGATCGTCTCCTTGCCGAACTCCGCGATCCGCGTCTTCTCCACCGCGACGATGTCGAAGCGCAGGAACTCGTTGTCGTTCACGTAGACGAGGATTCCGCCCTGCTGGTAGTTGCGGACCGTGTCGACGCCGAGGTCGATCGACAGCTTGGTCTCGATCGTAAAGTTACCTGTCGGTTGGTCGCGGACCAGCAGGCTCGGCGTGCCGTCGCCGACGAGGTCGGCGATCTGTGTGGGCCACTTGAACTCGCCGCCGGTGACGACCGCCTCCGGGTCGGCGTCGCGCACCCAGCTCCAGCCGGCGCCGAGCGCGCCGCCGTTGAACTCGTCCGAGAACGCCTTGTCGACCTTGCCCGGCTTCGGCGCCGGAACGACCTTGCGCACCGGCTCGTACAGCGGGTTCGCCGAGAAGTTATCGACCTCGCCGCCACCAGTAGCGGTGACGCCGGCGCGCCCCGTGCGGTCCAGGCGACTCGGCACCTTCAGCGAGACCTCGGCCCACGGGTCGGCGAGCCGCGCGTCGGTGACGTCGGCGGTGACCGTACGGCCACGCGCCTGCAGCGCCACCACGTGCCAAGCGCCGTAGTCGAACCCGTCGGGAATCGGCGCCGACTTCGACTGCACATGGCCGCCGACGAACGTCTCGACGCGCAACTGCTTGCGCTTGGCGTCGATCACCGCGCGGACACCGCCGAGCGGTTCGCCCGCGCGGGCGACGACACCGACAGTGCCGTTCGCGCCGGAACGGACGTCCGCCTCGACGCGGACGTCGGAGTCGGACACGTTCTTCTTCGTGAGCGCGAGCGCGTACTGACCGGACAGCTTGCCGAAGCCGCCCGACTGCGCGTCTGGACCGGCGTTCGCGAGGTCACCGAGCACCTCGACGAACCGGCCCTTGGTCGCGGCCGCGTCGTCGAAGCGGTCGTCGATCTGGCCGACCGCGATCGGCGCCTTCTCCCCCGACTCGGAAGCACCCAGACCGGCGCGCACGATCGGCCAGCCGTCGATCCAGTCGAGCCGGTCGAGGTTCATCGGCCGCATCGTGAAGCCCGGCGAGACGTCGAGCCACGGGTCGTTGCGGTCGATCGCGTGGTATGCCATGTACATCTCGCCGCTGACGTCGGTCGCGGCCGAGTGGTGACCAGTGCCGATCCACTTGTTTCCGTTCGGCGCGATCACCGGGGTGCCGCCGGTGCGGCTCTCCAGCATTGTCTTGCCGAGACGGTCGACGAACGGACCGAGCGGGTTCTTCGACCGGCCGACGAACACGGTGTAGCCGGTGGTCGGGCCGGCGCAGCAGTTCGCGGACGAGGCGAACAGGTAGTACCAGCCGTCGCGGTGCAGCACGTTCGGGCCCTCGAAGCGGGACGAGGCGATGTGCTTCGGCTCGCCGACCGTGGCGAGGCCGTCGGGCGACATCTTCACGACGTAGAGGCCGGTGCCGTACCCACCCCAGTACATGTAGTGCGTGCCGTCGGTGTCGGTGAACAGCGCCGGGTCGATGGTCGTGTCGAAGCCACCGCCCACAGGCCTGGCGGGGATCAGCGGCTCGGCCTTGGGGGTCCATGGACCGGCCGGGTGCGGCGCGGTCGCGACGCCGATCGCGGGGTCGAAGCCCTGCGTGGTCGTCGTCGTGTTCGGGACGGTGAAGTACAGCAGGTACTGACCGTTGAGGTAGCGGACGTCCGGGGCCCAGAAGCCGGTGCCGGGTGCCGCGTACGCCGGCAGGTTCGAGGCGTTGAAAACGTCGCCGGCCTCGGTCCAGTGCACCAGGTCGGTGGACTTACCGATCTTGTACGACGAACCGCGGGTGCCCTGCTCGTCGTGCGGACCGCCGGTGGCGTAGCCGTACCAGACCCCGTCCTTGCCGCGGATGACGGCCGGGTCGGGGAAGTCGATGGTGTACCCCTGGACGACGGGGTTGGAGTACGTTGCCGCGGCCTCTGCCTTCTGGTTCGGTGCTGCTGCCGTCGGCGTAGCGACGAGGGACACCGCGGCGAGTCCGCCGCAGAGCGCGGCGATCCCCACGAGCGTCAACGGACGCCGTCGTACGGGCATGTGCGACCTCCGGGATGAGCGGTGCATCGATGTCCCGTGTCTAACCGCAATGCTCAACGTTGTAAAGACCGCGTCACACGACGCGCCTGACCGGTGCCGGACTGACAGGCGGCCGCCTTCAGGTAATGAATAGTCAGTCTGTCTAACAATTGCATTGACTTGGCCGTCGAACAGCACCTATTGTCCGTTTCAACTCCCGGGCCCGGGATGCACCTCTTGGCGCCAACGGCCGGATGCTGTCACCGTGTAAGCAAGGGAGGACCCCCGTGTCTCGAATGCTGTCTCGATCACGACGTGCGCCGGTCTGGCTGATGGCCGGACTGGCGCTGGCGTTGGTTCCGATCGGCGCTGCTGATGCCCGCCCACCCTCGACGCCCGACGCGGAGGTGGCCGCCGCCAGGTACGAGGCGGAGAGCGCGACGATCTCGCAAGGACTGGTCGAGTCCAACCACGCCGGTTTCAGCGGCACCGGGTTCGTGAACTACGACAACGTGACCGGTAGCTCCGTCCAGTTCCAGGTGACCGCCGCGCAGGCGGGTGCCGCGATCCTCACGTTCGGGTTCGCCAACGGGACGCCCACCAACCGACCCATGAACATCATCGTGAACGGCACGACCGTCGCCGGCGCCAAGCCGTTCCAGGGAACGGGCGCGTGGACCAATTGGCAGCAGACCGCCGTCAATGCCAACTTGACGGCGGGCACGAACACCGTCCGCGCCGTGGCGACGACCGCGAACGGAGGCCCGAACGTCGACTACCTCGAGCTTGGCTCACCCGGCCAGCCCGGCGCGACGCCGGTCGCCGCGAACGGTCAGCTGCGCGTGTGCGGCACCCAGCTGTGCAACCAGAACGGCACGCCGATCCAGCTGCGCGGCATGAGCACGCACGGCCTGCAGTGGTACCGGCAGTGCGTGAACGACTCGTCGCTCGACGCGCTGGCGAACGACTGGCAGGCGGACATCGTGCGGCTGTCGATGTATATCCAGGAGGGTGGGTACGACACCAACCCGCGGATGTTCACCGATCTCATGCACCAGCTGATCGACCAGGTGTCGGCGCGCGGCATGTACGTGATCGTCGACTGGCACATGCTCGACCCGGGCGACCCGCACGCGAACCTGGAGAAGGCGAAGACGTTCTTCACCGAGATCGCCCAGCGACACAAGGACAAGCCGAACGTCCTGTACGAGGTGGCGAACGAGCCGAGCGGCGTGAGCTGGTCGCGGATCAAGAGCTACCACGAGCAGATCGTCCCCGTGATCCGCGCTCAGGATCCCGACGCGGTCGTTCTGCTGGGCACGCGCGCATGGTCCTCGCTCGGCGTCTCCGACGGCGGGAACGAGCAGGAGGTCATCGACTCGCCGGTGAACGCGTCGAACGTGATGTACACGTTCCACTTCTACGCGGCGTCGCATGGCTCGGAGTACCGGACCGCGCTGTCGCGGGCGGCGGACCGGATCCCGATGTTCGTCACGGAGTTCGGCACGCAGGAGTACACCGGTGACGGGCCGGACGACTTCAACTCCTCGCAGCAGTACCTCGACCTGCTGGCGCAGAAGAAGATCAGCTGGACGAACTGGAACTACTCCGACGACGAGCGCACGGGTGCGGCGTTCACCCAGGGCACCTGCCCGAACGGTCCGTACGCGGGCACCAGCCGGCTGAAGGAGGCCGGTAGCTGGGTGCGCGACCGGATCCGTACGGCGGACAGCTGGTAGGAGCCGCTCCCCAGCGGTTGACTCTTCCGTTCGAGACGACTCATGGCTATCGTGAAGGGCGGCTGGCAATAGTTAGTCAGTCTGTCTAATCGTTGTTCGCACGTGCTCGTCGCCGCAATGACTTCACGAGGGAGTGGCCATGAGTCGTCATCGAACGTGGCGCCGGCAAGCGCTTGCCCAGCTCGCTGCCGGCCTACTGATCGCAGGAGTGGTGGTCGCCACCGGCGCCGAGCCGGCGGTGGCGGCCCCCACCAGGTACGAGGCGGAGAACGCCTCGATCGCGCAGGGCGTGGTCGAGTCCAACCACGCGGGCTTCAGCGGTACCGGGTTCGTCAACTACGACAACGCGGTGGGCAGCTCGGTGCTGTTCAGCGTCGACGCGGCCAGCGCCGGGAGTGCGGCGTTGACGATCCGGTACGCGAACGGGACGGCCGTGAACCGGCCGATGGACGTCGTCGTCAACGGCACGGTCGTCGCCGACGAGCGCGCGTTCAACGGCACGGGTACGTGGACGACCTGGCAGCAGACAGTGGTCAACGCGAACCTGGTCGCCGGCACGAACACGATCCGCGCCGTGGCCACGACCGCGAACGGCGGGCCGAACCTCGACTACGTCGACGTCGAGTTCACACCCGCGGCGACGGACTACCAGGCGGAGACCGCGACGATCACCCAAGGCGTCGTCGAGTCCAACCACGCGGGCTTCACCGGCACGGGGTTCGTCAACTACGACAACGTGGTCGGCAGCGCCGTCCAGTTCACCGTGACCGCGGCGGCAGCGGGCGCGACCGGCCTGAGATTCCGGTACGCGAACGGGACGACCGTGAACCGGCCGATGGACGTCATCGTTAACGGCGCCGTCGTGGCCGACGACCGCGCGTTCGAGGGCACCGGCGCCTGGACGACGTGGCAGGAGCTCGTCGTCAACGCCAGCTTGACAGCTGGCACCAACACCGTACGGACGGTCTCGTCCACGGTGAACGGCGGACCGAACCTCGACCGCCTGCAGGTCGTACCGCCGGCCGACGCCGAGCAGCCCACGACGCCGGGACAGCCGGTGTGCAGCGACCTCAGCTTCGACTCGCTGACGCTGACGTGGCCGGAGTCGACGGACAACGTCGGCGTGGTGGCGTACGACATCTACCACCAGGGCCAACGGATCGCCGAGGCGCCGGAGCCGCCGGGTTCGCCGTACCGGCTGACGGGGCTGCGTCCGAACGCGCGGTACGAGTTGTCGGTGTTCGCGCGCGACGCGGCCGGGAACGTGTCCGACACCAGCCCCGAGGCCGTGTGCACGACGACCGCGGACCCGGGTGACCCGACACCGCCGTCCGCACCCGGGCAGCCGTCAGCGTCGAACGTCGGCCAGACCTCGGCGACGCTGAGCTGGGGCGCGTCGACCGACAGCCGCGGCGTGACGTCGTACGACCTCCGCAACGACGCGAACAACGCGGTGATCGACTCGGTGGCGGGTACGCCGCCGGCGACGACGAAGGCCCTGACCACGTTGGCCTGCGACACCGCGTACGTCCTGCACGTGGTGGCGAAGGACGCCGCGGGGAACACGTCGGCGAAGAGTCCGACGGTGAGCTTCCGGACGGGAGCCTGCGCGGGCGGCAACAACCCGGGCACGCCGTCGCAGGTGTCGACTGGCTGGTCGATCCCGTGGGACATCGCGTGGTCGCCGGACGGGACGTTCGGGTTAGTGACCGAGCGGGACAGCTTCCGGGTGTTCAGAATCAACAAGAACGGCAGCGGGAAGACGCAGGTCGGCACGGTCCCGAACTCGGCGACGACCGATGGGGAGGGTGGACTGATGGGCGTCGCGTTCTCACCGACGTGGAGCGGGACGAGCGACCAGGAGGTGTTCTTCATGCACACCTCGAGCGACAACAACCGGATCGCGAAGATGTCGTTCAACGGCACGACACTGTCCTCGTACTCCGTTGTGCTGAACGGGATTCGCAAGAACCGCTACCACAACGGCGGGCGGATCCGGTTCGGTCCGGACGGGTTCCTGTACGTGTCGACCGGCGACGCACAGCAGAGCAACCTGGCGCAGGACCGGAACTCGCTGAACGGCAAGATCCTGCGGATCACCAAGTCGGGCGCGGCCGCGCCGGGCAACCCGTTCGGGACGACGATCTACTCCTACGGCCACCGCAACCCGCAAGGCCTGGCCTGGGACGCCGCCGGGCGGCTGTGGTCGTCGGAGCTGGGGAACTCGTCGGTCGACGAGCTCAACCTGATCGAGCCGGGGAAGAACTACGGCTGGCCCACGTGTGAGGGCAACTGCAGCGTGGCCGGGATGACGAACCCGAAGCGCACCTGGACGACGGCCGAGGCCTCGCCCTCGGGTCTGGCGTACGCGAACGGTGCCCTCTTCATGGCAGCGCTGCGTGGCCAACGGATGTGGCGGATCGTCCTGAACGGCACCTCGGTCGGCTCGGTGACCTCGCACTGGAACGGCACGTACGGCCGCCTCCGTGCGGTGGCGAAGGTGCCGGGCGAGAATGCGATCTGGTTCGGCACGACGAACGCCGACAACAACGGCGGCCAACCCGACGGCTCGGACCGCTTCCTTCGCTCCAACCTGAGCTAGAACCCGGAGGGGTGGCCGCGCCCGCGGGCAGCGGCCACCCTTGTCGGATCCCTACAACGGACCGGGTTTTCGTCCCCAGGTGCCGATCTCGGGACGTTCTCCACAGATCCTCGGCGGGCTCCCCGTTCGGCCTGGCTCGGAGGCGATGCTGGGGTCAGTCGCATTTTCAGCGGCAGGCCTTGGGTCGCTCCAGCCAGCCGCCGGCTCGGCCCTGCCCGGAAGGCAGTCTGGTCGCCCGATGCGAGCCCGGTGGGTACAGGTGGGGGACAGGCCTCTCGCCCGGCGGAGCGACTGTTGGGGACAGCCCGCCCCTGGCGGGCGGCGGGCCGGCGATTGTACGGCTGAGTCTAGGGGGAGCGGAGGGTTAGCGCGAGCGTCAAGGTCAGGTTGACAGGGTGACGATGAGCAAGGGAGAGCGTCAAGATGGAATTGACGGACGCGCCGTAGGTGGCCGGCGAGAGGGAGGTGAGGCGTCAAGGGGGAGTTGACGGTGGCTAGGGGAGGCCGACGTAGTTCTCGCTGAGGCTGCGGGCGTAGGACTCGGAGGTGGTGAGGTAGCGGAGCTGGGAGAGCTGGAGCTTCTCCTCGTACGGATCGTGGTCCGGGAACTTGTGCAGCATCGAGGTCATCCACCAGGAGAAGTGCTGGGCTCGCCAGACGCGCCACAGACAGTCCGACGAGTACGAGTCGAGCAGGGCGCGGGAGCCGGTGGTGTACCAGGAGGCGAGGGCAGTTCCGAGGAGGCGGACGTCGGCCAGCGCGAGGTTCATGCCTTTCGCTCCGGTCGGCGGCACGATGTGGACCGCATCACCAGCGAGGAAGAGGCGCTTCCACTGCAGGGGTTCGGTGACGAGGCTGCGCATCGCGGTGATGCCCTTGTCGAGCACGACACCCTCGGCCAACTCCCAACCAGGCATGGCGAGGCGCTGTTGGAGCTCGTCCCAGACGCGGGAGTCCGACCACTCCGACAGCGGCTCGTCCGGCGCCACTTGGAGGTAGAGGCGCGAGATCGAAGGCGACCGCATGCTCACCAGGGCGAAGCCGCGCGGCGAGTGGCAGTAGATCAGCTCTTCGGTCGACGGCGGCGCTTCGGCGAGGATTCCCAACCAGGCAAAGGGATACGTCCGTTCGTACGTCGTCAGCACGCCGTCCGGTACGAACGACCGCGACACTCCGTGGAAGCCGTCGCACCCCGCCACGAAGTCGCACTCGAGCAATGCCTCCCGCCCGTTCTCCACGAAGGCGACCCGTGGTGAAGCAGCCAGGCCGGACAGCCGAACGTCCGACACCGAGAAGCGCACGTCGCCTCCATCAGCGAGCCGCGCGGCGATCGCGTCCTTCACCACCTCCTGCTGCCCGTACACCGTGATCGAACGCCCCGTCAGCGCCGTCACCGGCACCCGATGCCGCGCGCCGGCGAACTGCAGGTTGATCCCCTCGTGCGGCATCCCCTCGCGATCGAGCCGCGCCCCGAGTCCGCACGCACGCAGCAGGTCCACCGAGCCCTGCTCCAGTACGCCTGCCCGCACGCGGCTCTCCACGTACGCGCGATCCCGAACCTCCAACACCACCGAGGAAATCCCCGCCAGGTGCAGCAGCTGAGACAACACCAAGCCCGCCGGCCCCGCGCCGATGATCGCCACCTGGGTGCGCATCACGACCTCATCCCACGGTGCTGTTGCGTCCAGCGCCCAGCGCGCACACCGACATCACGACGATCACCCCGACTAGCACGAGCAACGGCGCGGTCCAGCCGGACGTCGAGTCGCGCAGCGCGCCCATCGCGAACGGTCCCGTCGCCCCCAGCACGTACCCGATCGTCTGCACCGTCCCCGACAGCCCGCGCGCCACATCCGGGGTACGGGAGCGCAGCACGATCAGCGCGAATACGAACGAGATCGACGCACCCTGCGCGAGCCCGGCGAAGAAGGTCCAGACCAGGTAGAGCGATGGCGCGAGCAGCAGGCCGACGACACCGACCGCCCAGCCCAGGCAGATCAGCAGGCCGGGGTAGACCTGCGACTTGGCCCGCGCGGCGAGCGTCGGCATCACGAACGCCGACGCGATGCCGAGCAGGTTGAACAGGGACAGCGCGAAGCCCGCGGCGCCGAGCGAGATCTCCGCATCGTGCAGCAGGGCCGGAAGCCAGGCGAGAACGGCGAAGTACAACAGCGACTGGCAGCCCATGAAGATCGCGAGCGCCCACATCACCGGGTTGCCGAGCACCGTCCGCGCGCGGAACGTCTGCTCCGGTGGGCGATGCGCCTGCCGCGACAGCGGCACCCATACGAGCGCGGCGAGCAACGCGGGAACGGCCCACACCGCCAGTGCCCCACGCCAGCCCCAACCCGCCGACAGTGCAAGGGGTGCGCTGATCGCGGAGGCCGCAGCGGCACCGGCGATGAGTACTCCCGTGTACATGCCTGTCACCGGGCCGGATCGGTCCGCGAAGTGCTGCTTGATCACGCTCGGGACGAGCACGTTCCCCACGGTGATCGCCGCGCCGATGACGATCGTTCCGGCGAAGACCCACGGGACGGACGGTACGAACCGGATCGCGCTGCCGAGCACCAGCGCGAGCATGCCGATGACCAGCGCCCGTTCGCTCCCCAGCCGCCGGCCGAGGCCCGCGGCGGCGGCCGACAACAGGCTGAAGCAGAGAACAGGCAAGGAGGTTAACAATCCCGCCGCGCCACGGGACAGCCCGAGATCCGCCTGGAGCGACGGCAACAGTGGCGACACAGCAGCGATCGCGGCCCGCAGGTTGACCGCGACCAGCGCGACCCCGAGCAGCGTCACCCAGACCGGCAGTCGCACCGGCGCCGTCTTCTCCACCCGTCGATTCGATCACGAACCGGGCCAGGTCAGAACGGGTAGGGCGCGATCGAGCCCTGCATCGTGAACCACTGCGTGTGGGTGAACGCGTCGAGGTTGCGGGTGAGACTGCCGAAGCGAGCGCCGGTTCCGGACGCTCCGACCCCGCCGAACGGGGCGACGGCCTCGTCGTCGACGGTCTGGTCGTTGATGTGCACGATGCCGGATGGGATCCGTTCCGCCAACGCCATCGCCGCGGACACGTCGGCGCTCAGCACGCCGAGCGACAGGCCGTACTCGGTGTCCCGCGCCAAGGCGACGGCCTCGTCCACCGAGCCGAACGTCGTCACCGGCGCGACCGGACCGAACACCTCGTTGGCCCACGCCGGCGTCGCCGGAGTCACCGAGGCGAGCACGGTCGGCCGATAGAACAGGTCCTCGAACGTTCCACCCGCCGCGAGCCGCGCGCCCGCCGAGACGCTCGACGTCACCAGCGAGTGCACCTTGTCGCGCTGCCCCGTGTCGATCAACGGACCCAGCGCCACCTGCGACGTCGCCGGATCGCCCATAGGCAAGTGATCTGCCTTTTCGGCCAGCCGCTCGACGTACTCCTCCGCGACGTCGCAATGGACAAGGTGTCTGCCTGTTGTCATGCAGATCTGTCCCTGATGCAGGAACGAGCCGAACGCCCCGGCCGACGCGGCCAGCCCGAGATCGGCGTCGGGGAGCACGATCAGCGCGGAGTTGCCGCCGAGCTCGAGGTGGACGCGCTTGAGGTGCCGCCCGGCGGTCTCACCCACCCGCCGGCCCGCGGCGGTCGAGCCGGTGAAGCTGAGCACCGGCACGGACGGGTGGGCGACGAGCGCCTCACCCAGGTCGGGTCCACCGGGCAGCACGTGTAGCAGACCCTCCGGGAGCCCGGCCTCCTCGAAGATGCGCGCCAACAGCAGACCACCGGACACGGCGGTGCGCGGGTCGGGCTTCAGGACGACCGCGTTCCCGACGGCGAGCGCCGGCGCGACCGAACGGATCGAAAGGATCAACGGGTAGTTGAACGGGGCGATCACGCCCACCACGCCGACGGGGATCCGGCGCGCGAGGCTCAGCCGCGGCCGCGCGGTCGCCAACACCTCGCCGGTCGGAGTCGACGCGAGCGCCGCGGCCTCGTAGCACTCCTGCGAAGCGACGTGCAGCTCCACGTCGGCCTTCGGCGGGATCGACCCGGCCTCCCGAACGAGCCACCCGCGGACCTCGTCGGCGTGATCCGACCACAGCGCACCCGCCCGACGCAGCACGGAGGCACGTTCCTCGAAGGAGGTCGCCGCCCACGCCGGCTGTGCGGCGACCGCTCGTGCGACCGCGCGGTCGAGGTCGTCGGTGTTCGCGAGGCCGACCCGGCCGAGCTCCGCACCGGTCGCGGGCTCGAGGTCGGCGACCTCACCCCCGGCGGACTTGACCCATCCGTCGCTATAGATCCGACCTGTCCAGGTAGCGGCGTCGAGCAGGGTCATGGCGGGCCTCCGTCAGGGTTCGAAGTGCTCCTCAGGTGTCACACGGACATCGAGAACGAGGGGTTCACGGCGGTCCGCGAGTCCAGGCAGAACCTCGTCGAACGTCGCGCGCAGGGTGGTTTCGTCGGTGATGAGGCGGGCGGGACAGCCCAGCGCTTCGGCCATCGCGCGGAGGTCGACGTCGAAGCCCGGCCAGGCCGGCTTGCCGCCTTGTCTCGCCGCGAGCAGGTCCATCACCGCGTAGCCGCCGTTGGACAGGACGAGGTAGAGGACGCCGCAGCCGTACTTGGCCGCACTCCAGAGCGCCTGGATGCCGTACATCGACGAGCCGTCGCCGACGACGGCGACAACCGGCCGGGTGGGGTCGCCGAGGCGCAGTCCGGCCGCGGCGGGCAGCGCGAAGCCGAGCCCACCCATCGCGGCGCTCACGAAGCCACGGGGTGCGCGAGCGGGGACGTACTGGTGGAGCAGCGGCCGGGTGGAGGGCGTTTCCTCCACCAGGACGGCATCTTCGGGCAGCTGTTCGGCGAGCGCGGCGAACACGTGGCGGGCGGAGAACGGCCCCTCGGGCACCGGCGGAATCGTCCGAGAGGTATGCCTGCTGGTCTCGCGTCGCGACACCAGCTCGACCAGTCGACCGCAGACCAAGGAGGGATCCGCGACCACCCCGAGAGTGGCGCTACTGCGGTGAACCGCCGCCGCCTCATCGGCGACAACGACCACGATCGCGCCGGATCGCACCAGCGGTCCAGGCTCGAACGGATATTGACGGAATGCCCCAGTCCCGATGACCAACACGACGTCGTACGGGGCGAGGGTCTCGCGGAGACGCACTCTGCCTGCCGGCAGCTGACCAGCGAAGAGAGGATGGTCCTGCGGGAACCCCGCCCGTGCACCGAACGCCTCTTGCCACACAGGGCAGCCGAGGCGTTCGACAAGTTCGGTGAGAGCCGTCCAGGTCGCCGGAGTGTCCGCACCGGCCCCGGCGACGATCGCCGGCGAACGAGAGTCGGCCAGCAGGCTGGCGATCTCCGCGACGCTCGCGTGATCGATCGCGGGAGGTCGACGAACCTCGAGGGGCGCGGCCAGGCCGAGGTCATCGGCGACCGGATCGTCCCAGTCGTCTCGCGGCACGATGACTATCGCGGGTCCGCGGCCATAGGCCGCCTCATGGCAAGCACGACGGATGGCCGAGGGCACATCCTGCGGAAGGGCGGGTTCCGACGTCCAGACGGGATAGGGTCCTGCCAAAGCCGTGAGGTGACCGGTCAAGAAGGGTTCCAGCGCGAGATGGCGGCGGTCCTGCTGGCCGACGACCACGACGAGCGGCGCCCGGTTGACGCGAGCGGTCGCGAGCGCGCCAACGGCGTTGCCCAGGCCCGCGGTGGTGTGCAGCAGAACGAACGCAGGCCGTTCGGTCGCGATCGCGAAACCTGTCGCCATCCCCACGACCGACCCCTCATGCAGCGCGAGCCGGAACCGAAAGTCCGACGGCAGGTCGACGAGGAACGGCACCTCGGTCGATCCCGGGTTGCTGAAGATGTCGACCATGCCGCAGGCACGCAGCACGTCGAACGTCGCCTCGCGGACCGTCGTCACCGTGCACCTTTCGCCCGCTGGACAAGGCCGAAGATGTGCCCACGCAGCCGCGCGAACTCCGGTGACGACCGGGTCGACAGTTGGTCGCGCGGGTCAGGCAAGTCCACCTTGACGTCATCCATCACGACAGTCGGCGACGCCGACAGAACGAGCACGCGACCGCCGAGGTAGACGGCCTCGTCGATGTCGTGCGTGACGAACACGATCGTGACGCGCAGCCGCCGCCAGAGCTCGCGAACGAGGTCCTCGAGCTCCGCGCGGGTCTGCGCGTCGACGGCCGCGAACGGTTCGTCCATCAGCATGATCCGCGGCTCGTACGCGACGGCCCGCGCGATCGCCACGCGCTGCTGCATGCCGCCGGACAGCTGCCACGGATACGCCGATCGCGCCTCGTCCAGATCGACCGCGTGCAAGGCCTCGTCGACGAGCTCGGCCCGTCGCCCCTTCGGCACCTTCTTCTCTCGCAGCGGCAGCTCGACGTTCTCCCGCACGGTGAGCCAGGGGAACAGGCTGCGCCCGTACTCCTGGAACACGACGGCCATCCCGGCCGGCGGTTCGGTGACGCGGCGGCCGTCGACGATGATCTCGCCGCTGGTCGCAGGTAGGAGTCCGGCGATGCACTTGAGCAGCGTGGTCTTGCCCGCACCGGAGGGGCCGACGATGCAGACGAGCTCGCCGGGCGCGACGCCGAACGTCAGGTCGCGGACGGCCTCGACCGAGCGGCCGTGCCCGTCGTAGACCTTGTGCAGTCCGCGGACATCGAGAGCGTGGGTGGACCCGAGCATGAGGTCCATCATGCGCTCCCACGCTGGGATGCGCGCAGGCCGTAGTACCAGCGCAGCACGCGCCACTCGACCAGGCGAACGAGCAACGCCAGGACCAGACCGAGCGCGCCGAGCAGGAGGATGCCGGTCCACATCTCAGTGACGTTGAACGTGCGCTGGAACTGGATGATCGTGAAGCCCAGACCGTTGCTCGCGGCGAACATCTCGCTGATCACCATCAGGATGATGCCGATCGACAGGGCCTGCCGCACACCGGTCATGATCTGCGGGCTCGCCGAGCGAATCACCAGCTGGTAAAGGCGAGTTCGCCCGACGATGCGGTAGCAGCGGCATGTCTCGGTGAGGACCTCGTCGACAGCACGTACACCCTCGACGGTGTTCAGCAGGATCGGCCAGAGGCAGCCGGAGACGACCACGAACACCTTCATCGTGTCACCGATCCCGGCGAGCAGGATCAACACCGGTACGAGCACCGGCGGCGGGATCGCCCGGAGGAACTCCAACGCTGGTTCGCAAAACGCGCGTACGGACCGGATCGAGCCAATGAGGACGCCGAGACCGACACCGAGAACGAGGGCGATGGTGAAGCCGGCCAACAACCGGAGCAGGCTCGGTACGACGTCGGTCCCGAAGCGGCCGGTGAACCACACGTCATCGAAGGTCTTGAGGATCTTGGACAACGGTGGCGCGTAGTACGACGTGCTCCCTTCCGACAGGAACCACCACAGGGCAAGCAGAATGGCCGGCAGCGCGACGATCATCGCCACGCGCCAGGCGATCCTCGCGACCGTCATGCCATCACCTCGCGGCGCACCGACTGGTGCCACCGAAGCGCCCATCGCTCGAGACGGCGGAAGAGTACGTCCACACCGACGCCGAGCCCGCCGGTGACGAGCACGAGCGCGTACATGCTGGCGATCGCGCCGCCGGACTGGGCCACGCCGATCTGGTTGCCGAGCCCGGGGGCGCCGATGATCAGCTCGGCGGTGATTGCGAGGATCAACGCGACCGAGGCGGCGAGCCGCAGGCCGGTCATGACGTACGGCAAGGCAGAGGGCCAGACCACGTACCGGACCTCGGACCACCGACCGAGCCGGAACGAGCGCGCGGTCTCCCGCGCGACCGGATCGACATCGTGCACGCCGTACAACGTCTGGACGAGTACCTGCCAGAACGACGCGTAGACGACGAGCATCAGGACCGAGCCGAGATTCGTGTCGAACATCAACACAGCAAGGGGAATCAGCGCCACGGACGGGATCGGGCGCAGGAACTCGATCGTCGAGGCGGTGAGCTCCCGCAGCACCGGCACGATGCCGATGCCAACGCCAATGACAACGCCCAGCACCACCGCGATGCCCAGCCCGAGGAACCACCCCTTCAGCGTGTCGAGAAGGGCGAGCCAGAACTCGGCGGTCAGCAGCTGCTGGAAGAGCGCGACGACCATGTCGCTGAACGGTGGCAGGAACTCCGGCGACACGATTCCGATCCGAGGCACCAGCTCGAGCAGCAACAAGAACGTGCCGAAGCCCGCGATACCGAGCACCGTGTGAGGCCGCAAGGTCACGGCAACACACTCGACACGTCGAACTTCTCCTTGATCAGACCGTCCTCGAGCATGAGATCCGCGATCGTCTGTACGGACTCCTTGTTGACCTCCTGCGGCCAGGCCGGCAGCGTCATCTGTGCGGCGACGTCCGCCTCGATCTTCGTGTAGTCCGACAGCACGGCACGCGCCTCGTCCGGATTGTCCTGCGCGTACTGCAATGACTTCTCGATCGCCGTCGTGAACCGCTTCGCGAGGTCGGCGTTCTCCTGCAGCACCTTCTCGGTGGTGAAGTAGACCGCGACGGTCAGGTCCGGCGCGGCGTCGACGAAGTTGGACGCGATCACCTTGGCGCCCTGGTTCTTCGCGACGGTGAAGAACGGCTCGACGATCCAGGCCGCGTCGACGCGCTTGTTGGCGATCGCCGCCGGCATGTCCGGGAACGGCAACTCAGTGAACCGGATGTCGACCGGCTCCGCGCCGGCCTTGCGGACGGACGCACGGATCGTGGTGTCGCCGATGTTCTTCTGGTTGTTGACCGCGACACTCTTGCCGGGCAGCTGGGCGGCGCTCGTGATCGGACTGTCCTTGGGGACGACGATGCCGCCGAAGTCCTTGCCCTCCATGCCAGTCGAGGAGTTGCCCTCGGCGACAGCCTTCAACGGGATGTTCTGCGAGCGCGCGACGATCAGCGAGACGACGTTGCCGAACGCGAAGGTGAACTCACCGCTGACCACACCCGGCACCGCGGCCGCGCCGCCGGTCGTGTTGACGACTTCGACCTCGAGGTTCTGCTCCTTGAAGAAGCCCTTCTTCACCCCGAGGTGCAGCGGGGCCACGTCGACGATCGGGATCGCGCCCACCTTGATCTTCTGCACGCCACCGTCGCTCGTGGTCGCGGGCTCAGACCCGGCGCAGGCCGTGCTGGTCAGCAAGATGGCGGCCGCTGCGAGAACGAGTCGACGCATGGGGGTCTCCTTCGACCAGGCGTGCACCGCGATGTGTTCGCATATCGAACGAGCGTTCTCACAGAGAACATAGTCGCGACCTCGAGGGCAGTCAACGCGTTGACGGAGCCGGAGTGCGGCCGTATGTTCGTGATGAGAACGAGCGTCCGGGATGCGAACGTACGTCAGGAAGCGCGGCGAGAGGCAGGTCCATGGCCAAGGTCGTCTCTTTGGCTGACGGCATCGCCGAACTCGTACGCGACGGAGATCTCGTTGCTCTGGAGGGCTTCACCCACCTCATCCCGTTCGCCGCCGCGCACGAGATCATCAGGCAGGGAAGGCGAAACCTCACGCTCGCCCGGATGACACCGGACCTCATCTACGACCAGCTGATCGGCATGGGCTGCGCCAGCAAGCTGATCTTCAGCTGGGGCGGCAACCCGGGCGTCGGTTCGCTGCACCGGTTCCGCGACGCCGTTCAGAACGGCTGGCCCACCGCGCTCGAGATCGAGGAGCACAGCCACGCCGGCATGGCGAACAGGTACGTCGCGGGCGCGTCCGGCCTGCCGTTCGCGGTGCTGCGCGGCTACACCGGCACGGACCTGGCGAAGCACACCGAGACGGTCAGGCAGATTACCTGTCCATTCACCGGCGAGCAGCTGACCGCCGTCCCCGCCCTCCAGCCGGACGTGACGATCGTGCACGCGCAGCGCGCGGACCACGACGGCAACGTGCAGCTGTGGGGCATCACCGGAGTGCAGAAGGAAGCCGTGCTGGCCGCGAAGCGGTCGCTGATCACCGTCGAGGAGCTCATCGACGAGCTCGAGCCCGTCCCCAACCAGGTGATCCTGCCGGGCTGGGCGATCACGGCCGTGTCCCTGGTGCCGGGTGGAGCGCATCCCTCGTACACGATGGGGTACTCGACCCGCGACAACGACTACTACCAGCGGTGGGACGCCATCAGCCGGGAGCGCGAGACGTTCACCGGCTGGATGCGGGAGAACGTGCTGTGACCGACTACTCCACCGACGAGATGATGACCGTCGCCGCCGCTCGACGGCTGCGCGACGGCGCCGTCTGCTTCGTCGGCGTCGGCCTGCCCAGCACCGCCGCCAACCTCGCCCGCCGGACCCACGCGCCCACGCTCGTGCTCGTGTACGAGTCCGGCTGCCTCGGCGCGAAGCCGGACCGGCTTCCGCTCTCGATCGGCGACGGCGTGCTCGCCGAGCATGCCGACGCGGTGATCAGCGTGCCGGAGGTCTTCAACTACTGGCTGCAGCCCGGACGGGTCGACGTCGGGTTCCTCGGCGCCGCGCAGCTCGACCGGTACGCGAACATCAACACGACCGTGATCGGCGGCTCGTACGACAGTCCGAAGGTCCGACTCCCCGGCGCCGGCGGCGCACCGGAGATCGCGGCGTCGTGCCGCGAGGTCGTGGTCGTACTCCGGCAGAGCCCGCGCTCGTTCGTCGACCGCGTCGACTTCGTCACGTCGGTGGGGTTCGGCGACGGCCCCGGCTACCGCGAACGCCTCGGTCTGCGCGGCGCCGGACCGCGGACCGTGATCACCGACCTCGGCGTCCTCGAGCCCAGAGACACGACCTGCGAGCTCACCCTGACCCAGGTGCATCCGGGCGTGACGGTCGACGACGTCCGCGCGGCCACCGGCTGGGAGCTCTCGGTCGCGCCGAACGTGACGACCACCGAACCCCCGACCGAGCACGAGCTCGCGACGTTGCGCGCGCTCGAGGCGACGCTGAACGGAGCCCCATGACCAACGACGTCTACATCCTCGACGCCGTCCGTACGCCGATAGGGCGGCACGGCGGCGCGCTGGCGGGCGTCCGTCCCGACGACCTCGCAGCCCACGTCGTCGGTGAGGTCGTCCGGCGCAGCCCCGACCTGGATCCGGCCAGGATCGAGGACGTGCTGCTGGGCGACGCGAACGCGGCGGGCGAGGACAACCGTGACGTCGCGCGAATGGCGATCCTCCTTGCTGGCTTGCCGACTTCGATCCCCGGCGCGACGGTCAACCGGCTCTGCGGCTCGGGGATGGAGGCCGCGATCGAAGCGGCGCGGGCGGTCGCCCTCGGCGACGCCTCACTGATGGTCGCGGGCGGCGTGGAGTCGATGACACGCGCGCCGTGGGTGCTGCCGAAGCCGGATCGCGCGTACCCACGCGGGAACGAGACCATGTACTCCACCACGCTCGGCTGGCGGATGGTCAACCCGAAGATGCCCGAGGAGTGGACGGTCTCGCTCGGCGAGGGCGCGGAGATCCTGGCGGACAAGTACGCCATCACCCGCGAGCAGCAGGACAAGTTCGCGCTGCGCAGCCATCAGCATGCGGCTGCTGCGTGGGAGGCCGGCGCGTTCGCCGACGAGGTCTCGCCCCTGCCCGATGTCCCGCTCTACCAGGACGAGAGCATCCGTGCCGACACGTCGCTCGAGGCGTTGGCGAGGCTCCGCCCGGCGTTCCGACCAGACGGAACGGTGACCGCGGGCAACGCGTCGCCGTTGAACGACGGCGCCGCGGCGTTGCTCATCGGCGACGAGGCGGGCGCCGCCGCTGCTGGGCGCGAGCCGCTCGCGCGGATCGTGTCGCGGGGTGTGGCCGGCGTCGACCCGCAGCTGTTCGGGATCGGGCCGGTGGCCGCCGCCGAGCAGGCGCTGCGGCGGGCTGGCATCGGGTGGGGCGACCTGGACGTGGTGGAGCTGAACGAGGCGTTCGCCGCGCAATCCCTTGCCTGCTTGGCGGAATGGCGCGACCTCGACCCGGGGATCGTCAACCCGCAGGGTGGCGCGATCGCGATCGGGCACCCACTCGGGTGCAGCGGCGCGCGCATCCTCGGTTCGCTCGCGTGGCAGCTGCATCGACGCGGCGGCGGCCGTGGCCTCGCCGCGCTCTGTATCGGCGTGGGGCAGGGCCTCGCAGTGGTCCTGGAGGCCTGATGGCAGGGCTCATTCTCCCGCACTACAAGGCGGATCCG
Organism: Tenggerimyces flavus; assembly: GCF_016907715.1. NCBI lineage: Bacteria > Bacillati > Actinomycetota > Actinomycetes > Propionibacteriales > Nocardioidaceae > Tenggerimyces > Tenggerimyces flavus. The sequence goes on from NZ_JAFBCM010000001.1 coordinate 884,840, forward strand.
CCCGACGCGCACCCGCCGCTCGACTCTCCCGGCTACCGCTCGACCTCGCTGCGGCACCCGAAGCAACCGCTGGTCGCGCTGCCGCAACGGTTGACCGAGATCACCGGACCGTTGCTCGGCGACGGTCGCATCGGCGAGCCGGACCACGACCTCACCCGGCAGTGCGCGGCCGAGCCGATCGGTCAGCGGATCATCGTGCACGGACGCGTCGTCGACAGTACCGGCCGGCCCGTTCCGTCCACCCTGCTGGAGATCTGGCAGGCGAACGCGAGCGGCCGCTATCACCACGCGATCGACACCTGGCCCGCTCCCGTCGACCCCAACTTCACCGGCGTCGGCCGCACGCTGACCGACGCGGAAGGCCGGTACGAGTTCGTCACGATCAAGCCCGGCGCCTACCCGTGGCGCAACCACGACAACGCCTGGCGGCCCGCGCACATCCACTTCTCCCTGTTTGGGCGGGCGTTCACGCAGCGGCTGATCACGCAGATGTACTTTCCGGACGACCCGTTGTTCTCCCAGGACCCGATCTTCAACTCGGTCAGGGATCCGAAGGCTCGGCAGCGGATGGTCTCGTCGTACGACCACGCGCGCACCTCGCCGGAGTGGGCGCTCGCGTTCCGCTTCGACCTCGTGCTGCGTGGCGCGACGCCGTTCGAGGAGGACGACGACGATGACTGAGCTCGGGGTCACGCCGTCCCAGACCGTCGGGCCGTTCCTGCATCTGGGCTTGGAGTGGGCGGACGGGCCGTACGTCGTTCCGCCCTCGACGGCAGGCGCCTTGCGCATCGGCGGGTTCGTGTTCGACGGGCGTGGCGAACCCGTTCCGGACGCGATGGTGGAGACGTGGCAGGCCGATCCGGACGGGCGGTTCGACCATCCGGACGATCCGCGTGGGGCGGCGAAGTCGTCGGTATCTGGCTTCCGCGGGTTCGGGCGGTCGGCGACGGATCGTCTTGGCCGGTGGTGGATTCTCACTGTCAAGCCAGGCTTGCTTCCGGCGCCCGAGGGAGCTGTGGAGGCGCCGCACCTCGACATCTCGGTGTTCGGGCGTGGGATGCTGAACCGCGTGGTGACCCGGCTGTACTTCCCGGACGAGCTTGCTGCCAACGCGGCCGATCCGGTGCTGGCGTCCGTCGAGGAAGGGCGCCGTTCATCGCTCGTCGCGGCGGAGGGCGAGGACGGGCTCCGGTTCGACATCTGGTTGCAGGGTGAGCATGAGACCGTCTTCTTCGCCGTTTAGTCGCGCGCTCTTCGAGGCGATGCTCGACGTCGAGCGAGCGCTGACCACGGCCAACGCGGTGATGGGACTCGTCCCGACGTCCGCCGCCGCGCGGATCAACGCGGTCTGTGAGGTCGAACGGTACGACGTCGACGCGATCTGGCAGCAGGCCGAGTCCTCGGGCAATCCGGTCGTTCCCCTGGTCGAGGCCATCAGCGCGGAAGCCGGACCGTGGGTGCACTTCGGCGCGACGAGTCAGGACGTCCTCGACACGGCGATGATGCTGACCGTCAAGCGAGCCGTGACGGCGATGCCCTTGGCCGGCGTGCTCGACGCCTGTGCTGGGCTCGTTCGGGAGCATCGGTCGACGGTGATGGCCGCGCGGACGCTGGGGCAGCAGGCGGTGCCGACCACGTTCGGGCTGCTGGCGGCCACCTGGCTGAACGGCCTGGTCGGCCGGTTGGACATCGTGGGGGTCCTGCAGTTCGGCGGTGCGGCGGGGACGCTGGCCGCTTCCGACCGGCGCGGGCTCGCGGTTGCCGACCACCTCGGCAGACTGCTGGAGCTCGAGGTGCCGGCGCTCCCCTGGCACACCGACCGTGCTCCGATCCGGGCCGTGGCGAACGAGCTGGCCAGCACGGTCGTCGCCTGCGGCAAGATCGCGCTGGACGTGACGTTGCTCGCGCAGACCGAGGTCGGCGAGGTCTCGGAGGGAACGGGCGGCAGCTCCTCGGCCATGCCGCACAAGCAGAACCCGATCGGCTCCGTCCTGATCGGCGCCGCCGCCCGCCGCGTCCCCGGGCTGCTCGGCCCGTTCTACGCACCGCACGAGCTCCACCGGGCGACCGGCGCCTGGCATGCGGAGTGGGAGCCGCTGCGCGAGCTCGTCGAGCTCACGCACGTGACGCTCGAACGCACCGAGCGACTGTTAGGAAACCTTCAGATCCATCCCGAACGCATGCTGGCCAACCTCGATCCACGCGTCATGGCCGAGAGCGTGGCGAGCCGCCTCGCGGCCCTGCTCGGTCGCACCGAGGCGCACAGGATCGTGGTGAGGGCGAGTGGGGGCGGCGACTTCCGCGCGTCGTTGGTCGCCGATCCGGACGTACGCGGGGTGCTTTCGGTCGAGGAGCTCGATCACGCGCTGGACCCGACGAGCTGGCTGGGCAGCGCGGACGAGCTGATCGAGCGCGCGTTGGCGGCGTACGAGGAAGGAAGGCGTCATGGATGAGGCAGCGCGGTACGAGCACGGGATGACCATTCGCCGGGAGGTGCTCGGCGACGAGCACGTGGACCGGTCCATCGCGCGTGCGGACGCCGTGACGACGGACTTCCAGGAGCTCGTCACCCGCTACGCGTGGGGCGACATCTGGTCCAGGCCAGGGTTGTCGAGGCAGACCAGGAGCTGCATCACAGTGGCGATGCTGGCCGCGTTGCGCCACGACGACGAGCTCACGCTGCACCTCCGCGGCGCTGTGCGGAACGGGCTGTCGCGCGAGGAGATCGTCGAAGTGCTGCTGCAGGTCGCCGTCTACGCTGGGGTCCCGGCGGCGAACCGCGCGTTCGCCATCGCACAACGAGTGTTGGCAGAGGAGCTGGGATGACGAGCGGGCGTGGCCCGGAGTTCGTGCAGTCGTTGGAACGCGGGCTCGCCGTGATCCGCGCGTTCGACGCGGACCATCCCGAGCTCACGCTGTCCGACGTCGCCCGAGCGACCGGCCTGACGCGCGCCGCGGCGCGGCGTTTCCTGCTGACGTTGGTGGAACTCGGCTACATGCGGACCGACGGCCGGCTGTTCGGGCTGCGTCCGCGCATCCTCGAGCTGGGCTACGCGTACCTGTCGTCGCTGTCGTTGCCGGAGCTCGCCCAACCCCACATGGAGGCGCTCGTCGCCGAGGTGCGCGAGTCGTGCTCGGTGTCGGTGCTCGACGGCACCGAGGTCGTGTACGTCGCGCGGGTGCCGACGAAGCGGATTATGGCCGTCGCGATCGCCGTGGGTACTCGTTTCCCCGCGCATGCCACCTCGATGGGTCGGGTGCTGTTGGCGCATCAGCCGGCGGAGTGGGTGGACTCGTACCTGTCGACGACTTCCCTTGTGGCATTGACACCTCGGACCATCACGGATCCGGAGCGGCTGCGGTCGGTGTTGTCGCGGGTCCGTTCGCAGGGCTTCGCGGTCGTCGACCAGGAACTCGAAGAGGGCTTGCGTTCGATGGCGGTGCCGATCCGCGACGCGAGCGGTGCGGTGGTCGCGGCCATGAACGTGTCGGCGCGCACGAGTCGCGGCTCGTCCGAGGCGATCCGCCGCGAGCTGCTTCCCCCTCTGCAGAAGGCCGCGCAGGCGATCGAGACCGATCTCAGCGGCGCCTAGCCCGCCGTTCCGCCCGACGCGTTGGCGTACGGGCCGGATGGGGTGATCGTGCGCGCGCAGCTGATCGTGGTCGCTTACCAAACGGGCTTGGTGGGTTGACTCACGTCGTCGATGAGCCGGTGCAGACCGCCGAGGCATTCGTTCACCGAGTCGGGGAGGTGAATGGCCATCCACAGCAGCCATTCGCAGGCGTTGAACGCGACGCAGTAGGCGAACGCCTCCTTGCCCGCGACCGCTTCGCCAGCGGTGCGGATCGTGTGGAAGATCTCCGGGTCCTTGCTGCCCTCGGCGTGGGCCTCGCGGTACAGGTAGGCGTGGTCGATCACGCGGCTACCGCCGCCGAGCGCCTCGATGTCGATGACGCCAGTGAGCTGCCCGTGGTGGAAGAGGACGTTGCAGCTGTTGAAGTCGCCATGGACGAGGTCGCCTTTTGGGAGCTCCACGCTCCCGAGTGCTGCGTGGAGCCGGTCGATCCTGTCGACGAGGTCCTTGGACGCGGGGGCTTTGCGGCGGAGCTCGCGTTTGGCGTGGTCGTACGTCTCGTGGACGTACTGGTTCCAGTCGCGCTCGGGCCAGGGGTCGAGTCCCTGGTGACTGGCGAGGAGTGTGACCAGCTGGCGTGCCTTGTCCGCGGTGAGCGGGTCGCCGGGCTCTCCTGGGAGGCGTTCCTGCAGGTGGTAGCGGGTTCCGTCGGCGAGCTTGCCGGTGCCGAGCCACGCGGGGGTGGGGTAGCCGTTGGCGCGCAGGTGCTTGACGGCTTGGTCGGCGCGGCGGAGGTGGTCGAGGGAGAATCCCGAACCCAGCTTGAGGATCGCGCTGTTGCCGTTCGGGTCGTACACGCGCCAGGCGCCCCGGGTCATGCCGCCGGCGGGCTGGTCGCCGAGCTCGTACTCGGTGTGCTGCTGATCGTTGATCTCGCGGAGTGCGCTTGTGGCGTTCTGGATAGTGGACATGCCGATCTCCGGTGTTCGCTCGCGGGTTGGCCAGGTGCTTGCCGGAGATCACGCCACGCGACGACGGTAGCGAGGGACGGGCGTTGGAGGCTAGTGGTTTGTGCTCCCAGCGCAGGACGGTGACCATGCGGCCGTGTTCCTCGTACGTGTGGGGTTCTGGACTCGCGAGGTGGAAGCCGAGGCGCTTGACCACCGCGGTCATGGCACGGATCTGGTCAGGTAGCTCCCCCATGCCAGTCGAGGATAGTGCCTCTCGTTCGGGAAAGCGCTTGCTTGACGTGCCCTGCTGCGGCAGGTCATGATCTGTCTATTAGGAAGACTAACTGACTTATCATCGGAGGTGACCTGCATGAGCACGAGCTTTCCGCGCCGCCGCACGGTCCTAGGCGCGGCCGTCGGAGGTGCCGCGGCAGTAGCATTCCCGTCCATGGCGAAGGCCGCGAGTTGGGCGTTGCGGTGGTCGCCCGATCCCGCGCAGACGGGGACCCGCGCGTTCGAGACGATCGAGGACGACCGGGCGGACTCCCATCCGGCCGGCCAGCCCCACATCTTCGTCGAGGGCAACACGTTCCGGTTCAACATGCACACCGTCGATCGCGACACGTCGACCGACCGGCAGCGGCAGGAGGTCACCGGTTGCCGCAACGGCAGCTCGTTCCTGCAATGGAACAACGGCGAGTCGTGGCGGGTGACGTACCAGATGTACGTCCCGAGCAGCCTCAAGGCGACGACCACGTTCACGCACATCATGCAGACGAAGCAGCCCGGAACGGGCACCGGCCCGATCACCGTCACGTCACTGCGCCGGGTCAGCGGGCGGCAGACGATCGAGCACAAGATCTTCGAGCCGAACATCCTCGTGGGCCGCACCGACCTCGAGCCGTTGCAGAACAAGTGGATCGACATCGAGTACGAGCTCAAGGTCGGCACCGGCACAGCGGGCTCGGTGCGCTGGGTGATCCGGAACGGTAGCAGTACGGTGCTCGATGTCACGAAGACCGGCGTCGACACGTTCCTCGCCGACCGGGTGCGCCCGAAGTGGGGTATCTACCGTTCGCTCGGCGACACGTCCGGCTCGCTGCAGAGCACCTATCTCCTCCTGCGCAACCTGAAGGCGTATGAGCTTGTCTAGCTGGTCGCCGCGGTGGGGACGGCGAGGCTGGACAGGACGCGTTCGCGGACGGCGCTGAGGCCGGAGCGGAGTCCGCCGAGCAGGACCGCGTCGTCGGTCAGGCCGGTGCACTCGATCTTGGTGCCGAGTGGCGTACGGGTCCGCAGCGCTTCGGCGACGGCGTCGCGGAGGCGGCTGCCGCCGGCTTGGCCGACCTCGCCGGCGAGCACGATCAGTGGCGGGTCGAGCAGGACCACCGCGGACACCAGGCCGACGGCGATCCGTTCGCCCAGCGCTTTGAGGAACTCGTCGACGCCGGTGGCGACCGCCGCTGCGACGGCCTCGTGCGGGGTCGGCTCCGCCAGCCCGAACGAGCGCGCGAGGTCGAGGATCGCGATGCCGCCGACGAGGTCCTGGTAGTCGACCGCGTTCGTCCCGGTCGGGGGCACGGGCAGGTAGCCGATCTCGCCGGCACCGCCATGGGCGCCGCGGAGCAGGGTGCCGTCCAGGTCGGTCGCGAACCCGACACCCTCCGCGCCGAGCCAGAGCATCGCGAACGCGTCGACGTCCGTGGCGACGCCGTGCGCGCGCTCGGCGATCGCGGCGAGGTTGACGTCGTTGTCGAACGCGACGTCGGTCCGGAGACGCTCGCGGATCTGGGCGAGCAGGTGGGGCCGGGACAAGCCGGGCACGTCGACGTACTGGATGGTCTCGGTCGCCTCGTCCGGCGAGCCCGGGACGCCGACCACGATGTGCAGCAGCCTTCGGCGGGGTACGCGGCCCTTGCGGCACAGCTCGGCGACCGCGTCGGCGAGCGCTTCGGCGGGGTCGATGTCGGAGAACGCGACCGGCACCTCGATGCGCGCGCGGACGTCACCGGCGAGGTTGGCGACGGCGGCGGCCAGCGCGGGACGTTCGGCGGCCTCGCCGGTGTCGCGGATCGAGACCGCGGCGGTGTAGGCGACCTCGGGATTGGCCGAGTAGATCGCCGCGTTCGGCCCCGGCCCGCCGCCGCTCTCGTGGCCGATGACGATCGCGAGCCCGGCCTCCTCGAGCCGCCGCAGCACCTCGGACGCGGTCGGCTTGGACAGCCCGGTGAGCTCCCGCAGGTCGCCGCGGGTGAGCTGGCCGCGGTCGAACAGATGCGCCAGCACCGCGGTCTCGTTCATGCTGCGCAGCAAGCGAGAAGACCCCGCCAATCGGGTCACGGCCGGGCCTCCTCGGATCGGTTAGAAAGACTGTCTAACGATACCCAGGTCAGCGCCTTAGCGTGCCGTTCTTGCACAGACCCAGGACTCGTCGTCGGTGAGGTACGCGTCGACCACCAGCCCGCCATCGGCGGGGACGGCCGACTGGATGAGGTCGGGTTCGCGGCCGGCTGGAAGCCGCAGGTACAGGTCGACCGGGCAGCCGTCGGGGGTGATGGCGCCGGGTCCGGTGCAGGCGTGGCCGTCGCGAAAGTTCGTGCTGCCCGTCATGGCGAGCCATGATGCCTTGGTCGAGGTCGGTACGTCGGCGGGATGTTGGGCAAGATGGGACCCGTTCGACTTTCCGCGGGAGAGGACGGCCACGATGGCGATCGCAACGATCAATCCGGCGACGGGTGAGACGCTCCAGGAGTTCGAGGCGCACTCGGCGGAGGAGATCGACCGGCGGATCGGGCTGGCCGCGGCGGCTGTCGAGGCGCTGCGGCGGACGACGTTCGCGGAACGGGCCGGCTGGATGCGGGTGGCGGCGGACCTGCTCGACGCGGACGCGGAAGAGCTGGCGCGGACGATGACCACCGAGATGGGCAAGACGCTCGCCGCCTCGAAGGCGGAGGTCGCGAAGTGCGCCAAGGGGATGCGCTTCTACGCGGACAACGCGGAGGCGTTCCTCGCCGACGAGCCACTCGACGACCCGGCCAAGGTCAACGCCTCGCGCGCGTACGTCGCGTACCAACCGCTCGGCGTCGTCCTCGCCGTGATGCCGTGGAACTTCCCGCTGTGGCAGGTCATCCGGTTCGCCGCACCCGCCCTGATGGCCGGCAACACCGGTCTGCTCAAGCACGCGTCGAACGTCCCGCAGACCGCGCTCTACCTCGACACGCTGTTCACCCGAGCCGGCTTCCCCGAAGGCGCGTTCGCGACGCTGCTCATCGGGAGCAGGGAGGTCGAACGCGTCCTCACCGACCAGCGCGTCGCAGCCGCCACGCTCACCGGCTCCGAAGGAGCGGGAGCAGCGGTCGCCGCGATCGCGGGACGCGAGCTGAAGAAGACCGTGCTCGAACTGGGCGGCTCCGACCCGTACGTCGTGATGCCCTCGGCCGACCTCGCCAAGGCCGCGAAGGTCGCCGTGACCGCGCGCGTGCAGAACAACGGCCAGAGCTGCATCGCCGCGAAGCGGTTCATCGTCCACACCGACTGCTACGACGAGTTCGCGGCGCTGTTCGTCGACGCGATGTCCGCGCTGAGGATGGGCGACCCGATGGCCGACGACACCCAGCTCGGCCCGATCGCCACCGAGGGCGGGCGCGAGGACGTCGAGGAGCTGGTCGCCGACGCGGTCGCGCACGGCGCGAAGGTGCTGTGCGGCGGCGAGCGCCCGGACCAGCCCGGCTGGTGGTACCCCGCGACCGTCGTCTCCGAGATCACGCAGGACGCGCGGATGTACTACGAGGAGGTCTTCGGACCGGTCGCGTCGCTGTTCCGTGTGCCGTCGATCGACGAGGCGATCGCGGTGGCGAACGCGACGTCGTTCGGCCTGGGGTCGAACGCGTGGACCGAGGACGCCGACGAGAAGGAGCGGTTCGAGCGCGAACTGGCGGCCGGCGCGGTGTTCGTCAACGGGATGGTGACCTCGTACCCGGAGCTCCCGTTCGGCGGCATCAAGCGGTCGGGCTACGGCCGCGAGCTGGCGAAGGTCGGGATCCGCGAGTTCTGCAACGCCAAGACGGTCTGGGTCGCCTAGCCGGGTGCCGTGGTCTTTCCCCTCCGGCCGGTCGGTCTGTACTCGACCGACCACGTGGCCTTTCGGCCGGTGGGGAGAGGCCACGTTCAAGCACCCGGCTAGGCGCGCGGAGCGCGACAATCAGCTCAGCCGATCAGATGAACGACGAGGTCCGCCCGGTGTCGGGCGGCCTCGATCAGCTCGGCGTTGCGCTGGTCGGTTCCCTTCGACCAGGCACGCGCCTGCTCCGGCGTCTTGCCGTACGCCTCGTGCCGCCGGATCAGCCGGTCGAGGCGGACGTCCTCCGGCAGGTCGAGGAACCACACCTCGTCGAGCAGCCCGCGTACCGGCGCCCAGCCCGCGGCGTCCTGGAGCAGGTAGTTGCCCTCGGTGATGACGAGCGGAACGTCGGCCTGCACCGGGATCGAGTTCGCGATCGGCTCCTCGATCTTGCGCCAGAACACCGGCGCGTACACGCACTGCTCGGCCGGGTTGCGCAGCCGTCGCAGCAGCGCGACGTAGCCGGCGGCGTCGAACGTGTCGATCGCTCCCTTGCGATCGCGACGGCCGAGCCGCTCGAGCTCGGCGTTCGCCAGGTGGAACCCGTCCATCGGAACGAGCACCGCGTCGGCACCGAGAGAGTCGACGAGCACGGTGGACAGCGTCGACTTGCCCGCGCCGGGCGAACCGGTGATGCCCAGCATGCGACGCCGACCCGGCTGGATCAGGCCACGGGCCCGATCGACCAGATCGGCGACAGTGAACGAACGTGCGACGCTCATGGGAGGACTATCGTCCGGCCTCCGACCTGGTCAACACAAGGGATCTTTCGGACATCGGTCCATTCTGGACAAACAGCCCCGCCCCAGCGGAGCAGGAGTTGCCCACTGCCACCATTTGGCACCGCGCTCTACCCTGGCGGAATGCAGCCTCGTGCGCGGGTGAGAGCCCCTGAGCTCGTCGGTCGCGGCGGGTGGTTGAACACCGGCGGCGAGCAGTTGCGGTTGGCCGACTTTCGCGGACGCTTCGTCCTGCTGGACTTCTGGACGTTCTGCTGCATCAACTGCCTGCACGTCCTGGAGGAGCTCCGCGCGCTCGAGGTGAGGTACGAGGACGTGCTCGTGGTCGTCGGCGTGCACTCGCCGAAGTTCACCCACGAGGCCGACCCGGTCGCGCTCCGTGCCGCGATCGAGCGGTACGCCGTCCGGCATCCCGTGCTCGACGACCCGACGTTGACGACCTGGCAGGCGTACGCGGCGCGGGCATGGCCGACGCTGACGTTGATCGACCCGGAGGGGTACGTCGTCGCGCAGTTCTCCGGCGAGGGCCACACGCACGCGTTGGAGTCCCTGCTGGGCGAGCTCGTTCCGGCGCACGACGCGCGCTCGACGCTGCACCGCGCGAGCTCCCCGTACGTCGCCCCGCCACCGCCCGACACCGCGCTTCGCTTTCCTGCCAAGGCGATCCGGCTCCCGAACGGCGAGGTCGTCGTCGCGGACGCGGGCAACCACTCGTTGGCGATCCTCGGCGCCGACCTGACGACCGTCGTACGCCGGATCGGCAGCGGTGAGCGCGGGCTCCTCGACGGCACGGCCGCGGAGGCGGGCTTCCGCGAGCCGAACGGCCTGTGCCTGTTGCCGAAAGACGTCGCGCGGAAGGTCGGCTACGACCTCGTCGTCGCCGACACTGTCAACCACGCCTTGCGCGGCGTCCGGCTGCCGTCGGGCGACGTCCGTACGCTCGCCGGCTCCGGTCAGCAGTGGATGCCCGGCGACGAGGACACCACGCTGTCGAGCCCGTGGGACGTCGCCTGGTTCCAGGGCAAGGTGTGGATCGCGATGGCCGGCATCCACCAGCTGTGGACGTACGACCCGATCAGCCGCGAGATCTCGCCGGTCGCGGGAACGCGCAACGAGGGGCTGGTCGACGGGCCGCTCGCGCAGGCCTGGTTCGCGCAGCCGTCCGGGCTGAGCGTGTCGCCGGACGGCTCGCGGCTGTGGATCGCGGACGCGGAGACATCGGCGCTGCGGTACGTCGAGGGCGACGAGGTGACGACCGCGGTCGGCACCGGGCTGTTCGACTTCGGCCTGCGCGACGGTCCGGCCGAGCAGGCGTTGTTGCAACACCCGTTGGGCGTTTGCGCGCTGCCGGACGGAACGGTCGCGGTGACCGACACGTACAACGGCGCGCTGCGGCGGTACGACCCGGTGACGCGCGAGCTGAGCACGATCGCGCTCGGACTGAGCGAGCCGAGCGGTGCGTACGTCGCCGACGACCAACTCGTCGTGGTCGAGTCCGCCGCGCACGCGCTGGCCCGGATCGCGCTGGACGCGCCGTCGGTGAAGGTGCCGGAGTTCGAGCACCAGACGAAGCGGCCGACGACCGAGCTCGCGGCGGGCGAGGTGGAGCTGGTCGTGGTGTTCGAGCCGCCGCCGGGCGAGAAGCTGGACGACAGCGAGGGCCCGGCGACGCGGCTGTTCGTCTCGGCGACGCCGCCGGCGCTGCTACGTGAGGGCGCCGGGAAGGGCACCGAGCTGACGCGCCGCCTCGTTCTCGATCCGCACGTCGGCGACGGCGTTCTGCATGTCGCGGCGAACGCGGCGTCGTGCGACATCGACGCGGAGCACCCGACCTGCCACATTCACCAACAGGACTGGGGCGTTCCGGTGCGGCTGTCCGCGAACGGCGACTCGACGCTGACGCTCGTCCTGTCGGGGGCGGTGGAGGCCGACTAGGTCTGCTGGCGCCGGAGCCGGTGCAGCTCGGCGCCGGTGACGCCGAGCAGAACGAGGTCGACGAGCAGCCCGATCGCGGCGCTGAGCTGGCTGTACGCGAACTCGAAGACGTGCGTGACCAGCAGGTACGCGAGGATCGCGAGCTGGAGGCGGCGGAACGCGCGTTCGCGATCCCGGACCAGCCGGCGGGCGCCCAGGATCGTCAGCACGATGCCGAACGCGGCGCTGCCGATCAGCGCGACCAACGCCAGCACGTGCCAGAAGCCGCTGCCCTCGCTCGACAGGGCGGAGAAGACGATCGCGCTGACCGCGTTGAGCAGCAGCACGATCACGATGACGCGACCCGTCCACTTCCGTACGGCGAGCGCGTCGAACAGCCTCCTCGCCATGCTCCGGACCCGGTCCGCGACCGGCGGCACCTCGACGTCGTCGGCGGGGCAGGCGTCGACGAGGGCCTTGACCTCGCCGCCGACGTGCACGAGGTGGGATTCGTCCTGCTGCGCGGTCCTGACCAGCGCGTCCGCCTCGGCCCGTCGGTGCGGGGTGAAGCCGCCGGCGACGCCCTCGACAGCCTGGTCGACGGCGTTCGCGAGGTACTCGCGCGTGTCGGTGAAGAGCCTGGCGTGGAGCGCCTGGATGGCGAAGACGGTCCCGATGAAGATCACGTAGATGATCGCGAGCGACGGACGGAAGAAGTAGTCGTTGTCGGACGTGATGAACTTGCCGAGCTCGTCGATGAACAGCCCGAACCCGATGCCGCCGACGAACGCCGCGATCGGGCGTACGACCGGGCCGATGTAGCTGAGCAGCAGGAACATCCCCACCAGCATCAGGATCCCGCCGAACAGCACGTGCGCGACGTGCAGCCCGCCACCGCCGATCTGCGGATAGCCGGTGAGCGCGAGGAACATCCGCGTGATCAGCACGGTCGAGACCGCGGCGACGACGAACAGCACGAGGTGCGTCGAGGCACGGACATTGCGGACGAACCCGAGCTGCAGGAGGCGCGAGGACCAGCGGTTCATCCGCCCGACCCTAGCGAGTCGACGAACTCCCCGAACCGGGTCAGGAGCGCGACGAGCCGGCTCGCACGCTTCGCCACCTGGCGGGAAACCTCCGTCGGTAGGTGGGCTCCGGTCAGGTCGGGCAGGTACAGTGCCCGGCGTGTCGAGGGCCAGGATGATCGTCGGATGCGTGCTCGCGCTCCTTGCCGTTGGCGGGTGCTCGAAGCAGGTGTCGTACGAGCCGGCGACCCTCGACGACGTGCCCGCGGGCAGCGACGCGACGGCCACGGCCGCCCCTGCCACACCGACGGACAAGCCGCAGGCGGGCTCGAGCGCGAAGGCGGCCCCCTCCCCCAAGCCCGGGCAGCTGCCGATCGACTGCGCGATGCTCATGTTGAAGCCCCCGGCCGACTGGAACGGCTCCCAGGGCCGCGACGACGTGTGGACCTACGACCTGGCGGGCGGCACGGTCGCCGTGTACGGCGAGTACGCCAAGGTCGAGGGCCCGGTCAAGGGCAGCGACCTGGTCGAGCTGGCGAAGGGACCGTTCGGCGAGGACGGGTTCACGCAGGTCAGAGGCGACGGCACGGTCGCGGGCAAGGGCCGGTCGGCCGCGACGGTCGAGTGGCGGCTCGCCAAGAGCGCTGCCGGCAGTACGCAGGTCGCGGTGGTCGTCTACGACCACGCGGGCGAGCCGGCGAACGAGAACACGGTCAAGGTGCTCGACAAGGCCGTCGGTCGAGCGACGCTCAGTGACATCGGCTCCTGCTGAGCGATAAGTCGCTCGCGTCCGCGGCACGACGTCAGGCACCCTTCAGAAGTGTCCAGTGCCCAAGCCCGAGTGCATGCCTTCGGCAAGACGGTCGGCATGTCGGCGGCGGCGGCGATCGGCGAGAGCCGGCTCATGCTGCTCGACGCCGGCCTGCGGATCGTCCGCGTGCTCGTTCTGCTGGCGATCTGGCAGACGCTCGTCCAGCCGGGCGAGGTGGTCAGCGGGTTCACGCTCGCCGGGCTGCTGACGTACACATTGATCGCCGAGATCTTCGCCCAACAGCTGCTCACGAAGTCCGAGCTCGACAGCTGGCTGTGGGAAGGCGTGATCGCGAGCCGGCTGCTGTACCCGATGACGCTCGTCGGCCAGCTGGTCGCGCAGCTCCTGGGCAGCTGGTTGTTCGGCTTCGTCGCGGTGTCGCTGCCGATTCTCGTCGTCGCGCCGCTCGTCGGCGTCGACATCTCGCCGGACAGCTGGCAGGCGGGGCTGTGGTTCGTTCCCAGCCTGGTGCTGTCGATCGCGATCGGCCTCGCGCTGGACGTGATCCTCGGCGCTATGACGGTCGCGTTGAACCTGTCGATCTGGCTCGTCGACACGCTCCGCGGCGCCCTGCTCGCGCTGCTGGCGGGCTCGGTGCTGCCGTTGGCGATTCTCCCGTGGGGGTTGGGGAACGTGTTCGGCTGGTTGCCGTTCGCCTCGATGGGCTCGGCGCCGCTGCGCATCTACACCGGGACGGGAGACCCGCTGCCGCTGATGGCGTTGCAGCTGGGTTGGGCTCTCGTTCTCTGGCTGCTCGCCGGCTATCTGTGGCGGGCGACCCGGGAACGTCTCGTCGGGTACGGGGGCTGATCTCGGTGCGCCAACTGCTGCGGATGTGGAAGCTGTTCGCGGGCATGGACCTACTGTGGGTCCTGCGCGGGCCGCGCGACGCCGCGATGTACGTGCTCTCCGACGCCGTCCTGATCGTCGCGTCGATCTCGACGACGTTCCTGCTGGCCGTACGGTTCGACGGCATCGGGCACTGGGACCGCGCGCAGATCCTGTTCATGCTCGGGTACGCGATGTTCGTGAACTCCTTGCTGGACACGCTGTTCGGCTACAACGTCAAGATGATCAGCCGCCGGATCGGGCGCGGACAGCTCGACCACATGCTTGTGCAGCCGCAGCCGTTGTGGCGGATGTTCCTGACGGAAGGCTTCACGCCGTTCGGGCAACCGTTCGGGCTGATCATCTCGATCGCGATGCTGTCCTGGACGTCGTCGCTGCTGGATCGGCCGTTCTCCGTTGTATGGTTGGGCATTCTGCTGCTCAACCTGTTCGCGTCCGCGGCGATCGTGCTCGCGTTGCAGGTCGCGTGGGGCGCGATCGCGTTCTGGGCACCGCGATCGGCGGAGGAGATCAACAGCGCGACGAACCGCGTCGTCGGCTCGCTCGGGCCGCTGCCGTTGGACGGCGTCAACCGCTTCTTGCTCGGCGGCTTGCTGACCGTCATCCCCGTGGGCTTCACGGCCTGGCTGCCCGCTCGTTCGATCGCCGACGTGTCGCCGCTCTTCCCTGGCGGGCTTGTCGCACCGCTCGCCGCTCCGCTGTTCGCGGCCGCGGCGTACTTCGTCTTCAGAAAGGGGCTGCAGCACTATGCCCGCGTCGGTTCGCAGCGCTACTCCAACTTCGGACACCGTCGTTGAGATCAGCGGAGTCCTGAAGCGCTACCAGCAACGGCAGCGTTCGGAGAAGCTCCGCGACGCCCTGACCAACCTCGTGCGGCCGAAGATCTCGACGATCACAGCGTTGGACGGCATCGACCTGTCGGTGCGCCGTGGTGAGATCCTCGCGTACGCCGGCGCGAACGGGGCGGGCAAGAGCACGACGATCAAGCTGCTCTCGGGGCTGCTCGCGCCCGACGCCGGGTCGGTGCGGGTGTTCGGCATGGACCCGGTGCGGCAGCGCGTGCCGTACGTGCGCCGGATCGGCGTGGTGTTCGGGCAGCGGACCGACCTGTGGTGGGACCACCCGGTCGGGGCGACGTTCGAGTGGAAGCGGGTCGTGTGGGAGATCCCGCGCGAGCGGTTCGACCGGATGCTTGCGTACGTGAAGGAGCTGCTCGGGCTGGACGCGTTCTTCCAGACCTTGGCCCGAGAACTCTCGCTGGGCCAGCGGATGCGGGCTGACCTGGGCTTGGCGTTGATGCACGAGCCGGAGCTGTTGCTGCTGGACGAGCCGACGTTGGGGCTCGACGTGCTGGCGAAGCGGCGGATGTTGCAGAGCATTCTCGATCTGAACGCGTCGCGTGCGATGACGGTGATCGTGACGAGTCACGACATGCCGGACCTCGAACAGTTGGCGTCGCGAGTCGTGATGCTGCACCGCGGCGCGATCGCGTTCGACGGCGCGTTCCCCGCGCTGCGCGCGACGTTGGGCGACCGGCGGCGGCTGGTGCTGACGACGGACGCTGCCGTCGCGGCCCCGACGCTGCCAGGCGCCGACCTGGTGTCGAGCACGGACGGGCAGCACGAGTACGCGTTCGACGCCGCGCAGGTGCCGATCGCCGGGCTGCTGGCCGAGGCGTCGTCGCTGGTGCCGGTGCTGGATGTGGAGACGCACCGGGACTCGATCGACGAGGTGGTGGCGGACCTGTACGAGTCGTGGCTGGCCCGTTAGCCGACGATCTCGTCGGCGACCTCGTCAACGGTCTTCGCGGTGGTGTCGACGCGGTGGCCGAGGTCGTTCGGTCTGGTCTCGGCGGCGATGCGGCGGAGGACTTCCAGCGGTTGGCGGTTGAGCCTGTCGCCAGGCGCCGCCCAGCTCGGCTGGTCGTGCCGGCTGAGGATGCGGCGGGTCAGCTCGTCGCGGTCGGTGTACAGGGCGTGGACGCGGAGGCGGGTGGTGCCGAGCGCCTGGGCGTACGCCTGGAGGGCTGGCTCGTCGACCGGGCCGACGACGACCAGGGCGGTGGCGCCGATCTTCCGGTACGCGGTGGCGAGGACGGCGAGGTTGGCGGCCTTCGCGCGGTGGTCGTTCGGTGGGCAGAAGCCGAGCTGCTCGAGGTCGACGTACCCGGCGGTGGCGCCGGTCGCTAGCAGTCGTTCGTACACGCGCCAGCCGACGGTCGACTTGCCGACGCCGGTGGGGCCGCAGATCAGGTGAACGGCGACGTCGTTCGCCTCGGCGCTCGGAACGGGCGGATCCGCCAGCCCGCCGAGCGGGTGGGTCAGCCAGCCGGTGCGCTCGGCCACCCTGTCGGCGACCTCGGCAACGGTCAGCCCGGTCGTGTCGACGCGCAGGCCGATCCCCCGACGTTCCAGCGCCTCCAGCTCGGCCAGCGCGCCGGGCAGGTCGCCGTCGCCTCGGCCGAGCAGGCGGGTACGGACGTCGTCCGGGCTGGCGTGCAGGCGGCACAGCAACCCGACGTCCGGTGCGACCCGCCCGCGGGGATCCACGACGCCGGACACGACCAGGGCGGAGGCGCCGCGGAAGTTCTCGGCCACGGCTCGCAAGTTCTCGAGCTGGAGCCGGTGCCGGCCGGGGTCGTCGGCCGGCTCGGGGTAGCAGATGCCGAGCTGGTCGAGGTCGACGTACGCGCTACCCGGAAGCCGTCGGTGCAACGCGAAGCCGATGGTGCTCTTGCCCGTCCCCGGAGCTCCGCAGAGCCAGAGGACGGGCAGCGGCGTGCCGGTCAGATCGGGGCGTTCTCGAACGGGGACGAGTAGTTGTCCGCGCGGCTGAGGACGGCCTGGGCGTCCTCGCGGCTGAGGCGAGCCTTCTCGGCCTCGATCAGCAGGCGGAGCAGGCGTACCTCGCCCGGCGTCGCGATGCCCGTCACCTCCGGGTGGGAGAGGACGAAGCTCAGCGCCGCGGTGACGTGCTCTTGCTCGTCGAACGGCTCGTACCAGGTCGAGTACTGGTGCTCGTCGGTCACCCAGTTGCGCCGTGCGGCCGACTTGATGATCTTCAGGCCGACGTCCTGGCGCTGGGTCTCGGCGACGAGCTCCTCGAAGTCGGCCTTGTACTGCTCGTTCGTCGACAGCACGTAGTTGTACGGCGTGAGGACGGTGGCGAACGGGTAGCGGTTGAGCGCCTCGCGGTGGGTCGCGGGGGCCTCGTGGCCGTGGCCGGTGATGCCGACGAAGCGGACGAGCCCCTCCTCCTGCGCGCGCACCGCGGCCTCGAGCCCGCCGCCGGGGCGGGTGAGCTTGTCCAGCTCGGAGAGGTCGCCGACCGCGTGCAGCTGGATCAGGTCGACCTGGTCGGTTTGCAACCGTTCGAGCGACTTGTTGATCTGGGCCCAGGCGGGCTCGCTGTCGCGTTCGCCCGTCTTGGTGGCGAGGAAGATCTGGTCACGGATGCGCGGCATCCACGGGCCGAGGCGCAGCTCGGCGTCGCCGTAGCTCGCCGCGGTGTCGAAGTGGTTGATGCCGGCATCCAACGCCTCTTGGATGGACTGGTCAGCGACGTCCTGCGTCACGCTGCCGAGCGCGGCGGCGCCGTAGATGAGCACGGTGCTTTCGTGGCCGATCCGACCGAGTCTGCGCTTCTCCATGGCTCCCAACCTACTGCGGGAGTGGCCTATGTCACAGTCGTGATCGCAGTCATCAGCTCCCGATATGAATCGGCAGACCGCGCCGGACCGATGCCGCCACGCCGTCGCTCGCGGCACCGGCGGCGATGCGCTCGTCGTCGGGTCGACCGTACGTCGTCGTGCGCTGCACGAGCGGCCGCCCGGTCGGTGCCACGAGCTCGGCCAGGTCGCTGATCGTCTTGTAGGAACCGTTTGCCGAGCCCGCCATCCGGCTGATCGTCTCCTCCATCAGCGTGCCGCCGATGTCGTTCACGCCGCCTTCGAGCACGGCGCTGCACAGGTCGGGGCCGAGTTTCACCCACGAGGCCTGGATGTTGTCGATCAGCCCGTGCAGCATCAGCCGCGAGACCGCGTGCACCGCGCGGTTGTCGCGCGGCGTCGGGCCGGGGCGTGCGAGCCCGGCGAGGTAGATCGGCGCGCTCTGGTGGACGAACGGGAGCAGGACGAACTCGGTGAAACCGGGCTGCCCGTTCTCCTCCAGCGACTTCTTCTGCAGGTCGGCGATGACGCGGAGATGGCCGACCCAGTGCTTCGGGGTGTCGACATGGCCGTACATCATCGTCGACGTCGTCGGGATGCCCAGCGAGTGCGCGGTCGAGATGACCTCGACCCAGCTCGCGGCGGGCAGCTTGCCCTTGGTCAGCACCCAGCGGACGTCGTCGTCGAGGATCTCCGCCGCGGTGCCGGGCATCGAGTCGACGCCGGCTTCGCGAGCCTGGTCGAGCCATGCGCGGATCGGGAGGTTCGTACGCGAGGCGCCGTTGACGACCTCCATCGGCGAGAACGCGTGCAGGTGGATGTCGGGCTGGCGCTTCTTCACCTCGCGGGCGAGGTCGAAGTACGCGGTGCCCGGCAGGTCGGGGTGGATGCCGCCCTGCATACAGATCTCGGTCGCGCCGGCCTCCCACGCCTCGTCGACGCGGTCGCCGACCTGCTGCATGGACAGCGTATACGAGTCGGCATCCGTGCGTCGTTGCGCGAAAGCGCAGAACCGGCAGCCGGTATAACAGACGTTGGTGAAGTTGATGTTCCTCGTGACGACGAACGTGACGTCGTCGCCGGAGACCTCGCGGCGGACGTCGTTCGCCAAGCCGGCAAGGGCATCCAGCTCCTCACCATCGGCGAGCATGAGCGCGAGGGCCTGGTCGTCGGTGAGCCCGGTCGGGTCCTTCTCGGCCTGGCGCAAGGCGTCCTTGACGTCGGCGTCGAGGCGCTGCGGCGCCTTCTCGATGCGGGCGCCGACCTCGGCCCAGTCACCGTAGACGGCGTCGAAGTCCGAGCGGCGATCGTCGGTACGGCCGTCCGTGTCGACCTCTACGTGCAGGTCCGTTCGCCCTGCCGCGTTGAGGAAACCGCCGTCGGGCTCCTGCCACGGGCGGGGCTTGGCCAGGGCGTCGGGGTTGGCGAGGCCGGTCTTGGGGTCGGCGAGCGCGGCGATGTGGCCGGCGATGCGCGGGTCGATCCAGGGCTCACCTGTTCTCACGTACTCGGGGTAGATCGCGAGACGCTCGCGGAGCTGGAAGCCGGCCTTGTTGGTGAGGCGTTCGAGCTCCTCGACCCGCGGCCACGGGCGCTCGGGGTTGACGTGGTCGACGGTGACGGGTGACACGCCGCCCCAGTCGTCGATGCCGGCGCGCAGCATCAGGTCGTAGTCGCCATCGCCGATCAGGTTGGGCGGCGCCTGGATGCGGGCCTTCGGGCCGAGCACGAGCCGGAACGCGGCGATGGTGGCGGCGAGCTCCTGGACGTCGACGTCGGGGACCGCACGCATCTTGGTGTCGGGCTTGGCACGGAAGTTCTGGACGATGACTTCCTGGATGCCGCCGTACTCGCGGGACACCTTGCGGATCGCGAAGATCGAGTCGGCGCGTTCCTCGTGGGTCTCGCCGATGCCGATGAGGATGCCGGTGGTGAACGGGGTCGATGTCCGTCCGGCGTCCTCGAGCACGCGCATCCGTACGTCGGGGTCCTTGTCGGGCGAGCCGTAGTGGGGGCCGCCTCGTTCGGTGAACAGGCGCTTCGCGGTGGTCTCGAGCATCATGCCCATGGAGGCGGCGACGGGCTTGAGGCGCTGGAAGTCCTGCCAGGACAGCACACCGGGGTTGAGGTGTGGAAGCAGCCCGGTCTCCTCGAGGACGAGGATCGCCATCGCGCGGACGTAGGAGAGCGTGTCGTCGTACCCGCGTTCGTCGAGCCACTCGCGCGCCTGGGTCCACCGGTCCTCGGGGCGGTCGCCGAGGGTGAACAGCGCCTCCTTGCAGCCGGCTTGGGCTGCCTTGCGTGCGATGTCGAGGACCTCGTCGGGGCTGAGGTACGGGGCTGGGAGTCTTCCTGGGACCGTGACGAACGTGCAGTAATGGCAGCGGTCGCGGCACAGCCTCGTCAGCGGGATGAACGCGTTCTTGCTGTACGTGATCACGCCCTGCTCGCCGAGCGCCTCGAGGCCGGCGTCTCTGACCCGACTGGCGTACGTGGCGAGGGTGTCGAGGTCGTCGTCGCGCGCGTGCAGCAGGACGGCAACCTCGTCGGCGTTCAACGTCTTGCCGTCACGGGCCCTCGCGAGCGCGCGGCGCATCGCGGACGGCGTGGGGCGTACTTGATCCACGGTGTCGGACGCTACGACTCGGCTCGCCGAGACCGCCAATGACGGAGCGTGCCCTGGCTCCACACTCGCCCGATCGCCTTGCTGGCCTGGTGAAATCCTCGCCGATCCTGTATTACCTAAAGTATGGCGTCGATCGTCGGGAAGCGCGTGAACGGGCAGACGTACTACTACCTCGCCCGCTCTGGACGGGTCGGTGGGCGGCCGCGGATCGTAGAGCAGGAGTACCTCGGCGACGCCGAGTCGGTGGCCGAGGCAGTGCGGTCCTCGGGCGACGTCTCGCGGGTGCGGCAACGGCCGTACGGCGACCTGGTCGCGGTGTTCGGCACCTTGCGGGCGCTCGACGTCGCCGGGGTCGTCGACTCGCTCGTCGGGCGGCAGCGCGCGGCGGTCTCGGTCGGGCAGTGCCTGGAGCTCGCCGTCGCGCACCGGCTGCTCGCCCGGACCGGCGAGTCCGTGGCGGCGTGGTGGGAGGAGGCGGCCGTACGGCGGCACCTGCGGCTGCGTGCTGTCCCACCGGCGTCGCGGCTCGCTCGGGCGGTGGCGGCCCTTCCTCGCGCGGCGGTCGAGGCGGCGGTGGGCTCGCGGGCGCGGGACGTTCTGGGGTCGAGCGACGGACGGACGCTGTTCGTGCACGACCTGTGCGTCACCCTCGACGGCGCGGTGCCGGTCTCGGGGGTCGACGGGACCGTCCTGCTGGAGTCGGGAGCCCTCGGGCATCCGACCCGCTCGTTCGTCGGTGCGCTGCCGATCACGGACTACCCGGAGCTGCTCGCCGTACGGCCTCGTCAGCGCTCGGTCGTGGACGCGACTCGCTTCCCCGGGGTGACCGCGTTCGACACGCGGGCGCTGGTGGCGGGCGTCGACAGGCGCGTGATCGTGGTGCATTCGGCCAACGCGGCTGCCGCGCAGACAGCGACGCTCGAAGCCGAGCTGACCGTCGTCGCGCGGCGACTCGAGCGGCTGGCAGAGCTCCTGGAGTCCGGCACTATCCGCGTCGGTCGGGAGAAGGCCGCGACCGACATCGCCCGGATCACCCGAGTGCGATGGGTGGATCGGGTCGTCAAGACAGCCTTGACGAGCGACTCGCTCACCTGGTCGGTCGACGAGGCAGCCCGCAGGCGGCTGACGGACGAGGTCTTCGGCAAGCAGCTGCTGATCACCGACCACGCCGACTGGTCGGTGGCGGACGTGCTGACCGCGTACCGGGCCAGGTTCCGCCTGGAGTCGACACTGCGAACGTTCGCCGAGCCCCGCGACGCTGTCGGCGTCCTGGCGGTGACCGTCGCCCACCTGATGCGGCACCGGGCCCACCAGGCCGGCCTGGACCTGTCCGTCCAGGAGCTGCTGTCGACGTTGGCGGGCATCACCGAGACCGAGCTCGTCTCCCCCTCGACCGGCGGCCGCCCGCGCGTACGGCGGATGCTGAACGAGCTGACCCCGTTCCAGCAGGTCTTGTTGGAGATCTACAACTGACCGGGTTTCTGTCCCCAGCCAGCGATTTCGGATCCTTGTCCACAGCGTGGCGGCAGTCTCTCGCGATCGGGGCGCTGACCAGCAAGGATCTTGGCATCGCAACTTGCGTACCCGGTTGGATTGGTGGGGGCGGGATACCCCAACCCGGTGAGAGGCGGGAAACCCACCTCGGTGGGCCGTCACGGACCGTAGGTATCCGCTTCAGGGCCGCCCGGAGTTGTTGTCCGGGGACGGCGGGTTGGGCGCCGAAAGTGGAGGGGTCGTTTCGAATCAGGGCGTCCCTGTAGCCAACTATTCGATAGAGGGACGCCCTGATTCGAAACATCGGGGGCACACAGGGGAGCTCAGCGAGCGCTGCGCGCGAGGTGGCGGGTCGAGTGAGTGCATGGCTGTGCCGAGCGGTGGGCCGTCGCGGATCGGGAGCGGGACAGCTCGTCCGTCGGGGCGGTTAGGACACGGGGCGGCGGGATTGGACCACGTGGAAGCGGCCAGCTACGAACGCTCCGTCGGTGAAGGACGCGTTGGCGGCGGGGTTGGCGCCGGTGCCGTGGTAGTCGCTGAACGCGGCAGCCTGGTTGAGGTACAGCGTGCCGGTCGGGTTCTCCGACAGCGCGACGCCCGCGTCCAACGCCGCCGAACGGACGGACGCCAGCACCTCGGGCGAGGTCGAGTACACGCCAGCCGTCATCGACCCGACCGACATGCCGACCTTCCGCACCAGCTCGGCCGACTCCAGCGAGGACGAGGTCCGGACCACGAACACGACCGGCCCGAAGACCTCCCGGCTGAACGCGTCGAGGTCCTCGCCCTCCAGGACAACCAATGCCGGCGTCCGGACGACCGCGTCGGGGAACTCCGGGTGCGCGATCGACCGCGACTCGAGCGCGACCTCGCCGTACTCCTGCACCAGCTCGACGCGGTTGATCACCGCCTCGTTCACCAGCGCGCCGAGCACCTCGGCCGCACGCGCGTCGTCACCCAACAGCGTGTCCAGCGCCGCCGCCAGGCTGGCGATGACGTCCTCGAACGACTTGTGCCCTTCGTCCGTGTCGATCCCGTCGCTAGGCACGTAGAGGTTCTGCGCCGAGGTGCACATCTGCCCCGAGTACAGCGAGATCGTGAACGCGAGGTTCGCGCACATCCCGGCGAACGACGAGGTCGAGTCGACGACGACCCCGTTCACGCCCGACTTCTCCGTGTACACCCGTGCCTGCCGCGCGTGCTCCTCCAGCCACAGGCCGAACTCCGTCGACCCCGTGTAGTCGACGATCCGCACCTCCGGCCGCGTCGCGAGGTCCTTCGCCAGGTCGTCGCCCGCGTGCTCGGCGGCCAGCGTCACCAACGCAGGGTCGTACCCCAGGGAGGCGAGCACCTCCTGACACACCTGCACCGTGATCGCCAGCGGCAGGACGGCCTGCGGGTGCGGCTTCACGACCACCGCGTTGCCCGTGACCAGCGAGGCGAAGAGACCGGGGTAGCCGTTCCAGGTCGGGAACGTGCTGCAGCCCACGACCAACGCGACGCCGCGCGGCACGACGGTGAACGTCTTCTCGACCCGCAGCGCGCCCTCCCGCGCGGGCTTCACCCAGGAGGCGACCGACGGGTGCCGCGTCATCTCGACGTACGCGTACGCGATCGCCTCGAGCGCGCGGTCGAGCGCGTG
Source organism: Tenggerimyces flavus (assembly GCF_016907715.1). Classification (NCBI taxonomy): domain Bacteria; kingdom Bacillati; phylum Actinomycetota; class Actinomycetes; order Propionibacteriales; family Nocardioidaceae; genus Tenggerimyces; species Tenggerimyces flavus. The sequence continues at coordinate 908,253 of NZ_JAFBCM010000001.1, forward strand.
CGTCATGCCCTGGAACGCCATCACGAAGCCCTGCCCCGTCACCGCGCGGACGGCGTTCGCCAGCTCGAACACCCGCCGGTGCAGGCGGTCCAGAACGGTGAGGCAGACGTCCACGCGCACCTCAGCGCCCGCGTCGCGCCAGGCCGGGATGCCTGCCTGCGCGGCGGAGAGCAACTCGTCGAGGTCGTCCTCGGTGACCTGGGGATAGCGGACGTTCAGCGCGAACCCGAACGGCGACACCTCGTCCTGGACGAGCGCTTCGGAGCCCGGCACGTGCAGGGGAAGGTCGGTGTCGAGCAGCGCCTCGTACGCGGCCTTGCCCTCCGCCGCGGCGTTGTCGCCGTAGTACCGGGGGCTGGGCGACTCCGGGTACGCGGAGTAGTACGCCCGCGTGCGGATCGCCTCGAGCGCATGGTCCAGCAGGTACTGGTGCCGGGCGAGCGAATCGTCGGTGCTGCTCATGCGCGGGGCGTCCTCCGGGCAGGTTCCAGGGCCGGGGGAATGCTACGCGGAGCCATTCGGCGCTCGACGACATGGAGTGACAATTCGCTTGTCCACAGGCCACGATTCCGCCCGTGCGCGAGAACGGCCCACCCCTGTACATTCCCCTCCATCTGATCCAACACGGGGAGGAACTGTGCTCAAACGCAAGCTCGCAGGTGTAGTCCTGGCGGTCGCCGGACTCCTGAGCGTCGGGCTTCCGGCCCAGGCTGCCACGACAGCGATCCCGACGGCTGACCAGGCGCAGGCGCCGAGCGCTGACAGCCCGGACGCCACTGCGATCAACTACCTCGTCCGCTACGCCACGGTCGGCAGCCGGCACCGGGTGACCACGTCGTCGCTCACCTATCCGGGGGTGTTTCCCGAGCGCGGCGGCCTGTGGGGCCTGTACGCCAAGCAGGTCGCCAACACCAAGCCGCTGTTCGAGTGCCGCGCCGGGGCGTCGGACCACTTCGTCTCGTTGACCAAGACCTGCGAAGGCCACAGCCGGTTGGCCACGTTGGGCTACATCTTCAAGGGCAAGCCCACCCAGGCGTCGGTCCTGCTCTACCGCTGCAGCGTGCGCAACAAGGCCGACCACTTCGTCTCCGTTCTCGCGAACTGCGAGGGGCAGAAGACCGAGGGACAGCTCGGGTACGCGCTGCGGCCCGTGAACTACATCGCGCTGAACAGGTTCAACAACGGTCCGGACCACTGGATCACGTCGTTCCCGATCACCGGGTCGTACAAGCGCGAGGGCAGCTGGTTCATCGCGCTCAACAAGGTGGCGAAGACCGTTCCGATCTACTCGTGCAAGTCCCACGGTGGCGGCAAGTACGACCACTTCCTGTCCCGCCACTCCAACTGCGAGGGCAAGACCAAGATCAAGCACGAGGGCTACCTCTACACGTACAAGGCCGGCAGCACGTTCGCCCCGCTGTATCGGTGCATTCTCCCGACCGGCGACCGCTTCGAGTCAGGGAAGTCGGACTGCGAGAAGGCCAAGGGCGTGAAGCGCGAGGGTCTGCTCGGCTGGGTCCGCTGGAAGATGTGGTAGCCACGGGCAGTCACATTTCGACGGTCCACAGGGCATGATGCCGCGCCAGCGCCGCGCCAGCGTTCGGTTGTAAATTCCCCTCGAATGGATCGAAACCATCACAGGGAGTGACGAACTGTGCTCAAACGGAAGCTGGCCGGCGTCGCGCTGGCGGTAGCCGGGCTCATGAGCGTCGGGTTGCCGGCTGACGCGGCAACCACCGCCGTAGCCGACCAGGCGCCGAGCGCGGACAGCCCGAACGCGACCGCTGTCAACTACCTCGTCCGGTACGTCTCCTACAAGGGCACGCACCGGGTGACGACCGCCAAGATCACCTACCCCGGCATGTGGCCCGAGCGCGGCGGGCTGTGGGGCCTGTACGCCACGCAGGTCGCCAACACCCAGCCGCTCTACGAGTGCCGCAACAACGCCGCCGACTTCTTCGTCTCGCTCAAGTCCAACTGTGAGGGCAAGAGCCGGATCTCCACGCTCGGCTACACCTTCAAGTCGAAGCCCACGCAGGTCGCCGTGCAGCTCTACCGCTGCCTCGTCCCGGGCAAGGGTCACTTCGTCTCGGGCCAGCGGAACTGCGAGGGCCGGACGTATGAGGGGACGATCGGGTGGGCGCTCTACCCGTCGAACTACGTCACGTTCTCCCGCTTCAACAACGGCCCCGACCACTGGGAGACCTCGTACGGGGTCTCCGCGGGCTACAAGCGTGAGTACACCTGGTACCTCCCGCACGTGAAGCTTGCCCGGACCGTTCCGCTGTACTCGTGCAAGTCCAACGGTGGCGGCAAGTACGACCACTTCCTGTCTCGCCAGTCCAACTGCGAGGGCAAGACCAAGGTGAAGGTCGAGGGCTACCTCTACACCTACAAGGCCGGCAGCACGTTCTCCCCGCTGTACCGGTGCATTCTCACCAACGGCGACCGCTACGCGTCGACGAGCTCGGCCTGCGAGAAGGCGCCCGGCGCCAAGCGCGAGGGCCTGCTCGGCTACCTGCGCCACAAGATGTGGTGACCAGCGCCACCACCGTCTGACCTCGAGGACCTCCGAGCCGTCTGGCCCGGAGGTCCTCGCGTTCCCGGCAGGCGATCCGACAGGATGTGACCATGCCCGGACACGCGCTCGCCCCCAGCGTTCCCATCGGCGTCGTCGGCGCCGGCACCATGGGCTCGGGGATCGCCCAGGTCGCCGCGGTCGCCGGGCACGAGGTGCGCCTGTACGACGTGCTGCCCGGCGCCGCGGCCTCGGCCATCGAACGGATCCACGGACATGTCGACCGGATGGTTGCCAAGGACAGGTTGACAGCGCCCGACGGCGACGCTGCCAAGGCGCGGTTGCGTCCCGTTCAGGCACTCGCGGACCTCGCCGGCTGCGGCCTGGTGATCGAGGCGGCGTTGGAAGAACTGTCCGTCAAGCGCGAGCTGTTCACCGAGCTGGAGAAGGTGTGTGGAGACGACGCCGTGCTGGCGTCGAACACGTCCACGTTCTCGATCACCGCGATCGCGGCAGGCCTGCAACGGCCGGAACGCGTTGTGGGCATGCACTTCTTCAACCCCGCACCGCTGATGGCACTGGTCGAGGTCCCAGCGGGAGCGGCGACGTCGGAGGCCGTGGCCGAGCAGGTGTTCGACACCGCGACCGCCTGGGGCAAGACGCCCGTCCGGTGCACGTCGACTCCGGGCTTCGTGGTCAACCGCGTCGCGCGGCCCTTCTACGGCGAGGCGTTGCAGGTCCTCGAGGACGGCGCGGCCGACTGCGCGACGATCGACGCGGTGCTGCGCGAGTCCGGCGGGTTCCGGATGGGCTCGTTCGAGCTCGCCGACCTTGTCGGCAACGACGTCAACCTGGCGGTCGGACGTTCGGTGTGGGAACAGACGTTCGGAGACCCGCGCTACGCACCGAGTACGCGCCAGCAAGCGCTGGTTGACGCCGGCTGGATGGGCCGCAAGTCGGGCCGCGGTTGGTACACCTACGACGACGAAAGCCCCGAGCCCGCGACCGAACAGCCGCGGCCGGCGCCCGAACGCGTCGTCTATCACGGCGGATTCGCCACCTGCTATGGGTTGTTGGACCGCATCGTGGCGGGCGGCGTGAGCGTCGAGCGCTACCTCACCGGGGCGTCCGGGGCACGGAACGGATCGGACGACTTCGACCCGAGCGAGATCGCGTACGGCGTCGAGCTGCCCAGCGGCGGCCTCGTCATCGAGACCACCGGCGAACCGGTGAGCATGGACGGCGACGCGGTGTCGCTGGACTGGGTCGGCGACGCGGCGAACGCGACACGCGTGTGTCTGGCGCCGAGCGATGCCTGCGAGCCGAACACGTTGGCCGAGGCGATCGGCCTGTTCCAGGCCGCGAGCCTGGCGGTCACCGTGATCGACGACGTGCCCGGCCTCGTCGTGGCACGTACGGTCTCGATGCTCGTCAACGAGGCGGTCGACCTGGTGGCCCGCGGCGAGGCAGCCGCGGCGGACGTGGACACCGCGATGCGGCTCGGCACCGGCTACCCGCGCGGACCGCTCGCGTGGGGCGACGAGGTCGGCGCCGGGCTCGTGGTCGACGTCCTCACCGAGCTGGCCCGCGCGTACCCGTCCGGCCGCTACCGCCCGAGCCCGATGCTGATCAGGGCCGCCCGGGCCGGCCGCCCGCTGGTCTCCCTCGCGCGCCGGTAGACCTAGCCTCGATCTTTCGTCCGGCGGTCGGTTCGACCGGTCCACCCGCCCTGGGGCCAATGATCATGTTTACATGATCATTGGCCCCTTTACGTGGGGTGGACGCCAGGTAGAGCGGCCACTGGCCGGGTAAGGCGGCAACGACACGCGGACGGGTGGCCGGAATCGGCCACCTGGCAGTCCCGGTCAGCGGGACAAACAGCCCCGTTCGTCGCGTTCTCGCAGCTCAAGTGGTGATCAAAGCGCCCGGTGAGAGACCCTGGGTGACGAAGGACGAGCCGAAAGCGACGAGATACGCCCACATCCGGCGGATCAGGAGGAGCGGGACTGGATGCCTCGACGCCCCTCAGAAAATAGTTCGGAACTCCCCGAGCCAACTGGACATAGACGAGTTGTGGATCAGCTCGGATCGCCGGGAGGCACCGATGGAGAGCTCTGGCGCAAGGCCGCCAAGGGCGATCCGTCTGCCTTCGGGTCGCTGTTCGAGCGGCACGCCGACGCCGTCTACAACCACTGTTTCCGCCGTACCGGATCGTGGTCAGCGGCCGAGGATCTCGCCTCCGTCGTCTTCTTGGAAGCCTGGCGGCGCCGGCGCGATGTGTCGCTCAGTGGCGAATCGATCCTGCCCTGGCTGCTCGCGGTGGCGAACAACGTCGTTCGCAACCGGGACCGCAGCCTGCGGCGACACCGCCGCCTGCTCGCGAAGCTCCCGCCTGCCGTGGTCGCACCGGACCCGGCCGACGAGGCAGTCTCGCGCGTCGACGACGAACGCGCCATGCGGCGTGTCCTTCAGGTTTTCTCCCGCCTGCTGCCCGATGAACAGGACGTGCTCGCGCTGTGCGTCTGGGCCGGACTCAGCTACACCGACGCCGCCGTGGCCCTCGGGGTCCCGGTCGGCACGGTGCGCTCCCGGCTCTCGCGTGCCCGAGAGCACCTCCGACGACTTGCCGGGCTCGAGGTGGGTGCGGGACGGACGGGGGGTCCCGCACCCACCCTGAGCCCGGCCGTCATCTGGTCGGCGCAGCCGCCGGGACGGATCGAGAACGGGGACTAGCAAGAAGATGAGTGACATCGACAGTCTCCCGCCTCCGCGCGGGATGGAGTGGGGCCGGCGACAAGCCGTCCGCGACCTCCTCGAGGAGGAGGTACGCAGGTCGCAGCGCCCCTGGTGGCGCCGGTCCCGGCGTACCGCCACGGTGAGCATCGGAGCAATGGCGCTCGTGCTCGCCGGCGGAGCGGCGTCGGCGTACGTCGCTTTCAAGGCACCGACCGACCTCGCGAGCGTGGTCTGCTTCTCCGCGGCGACGCCTCAGGCACTCGACGGCTTCGGCGGCAACCAGGTCGCTGTGGCCGAGCCGGAGCCGGCCGCCGGTGAGAAGGCCAAGGCCGCGGCTCCTGCCCACACCGACCGGATCGCCGGCAAGGACCCGATCGGCACCTGCTCCGCGCTGTGGCGGACGGGCAAGATCGTCGCCGGGGCGAACGGGGTCAACCAGGACACCCGGCGGGCCGACGACCCGGCCGCCGTTCCGAACCTGGTCGCCTGCACCCTCGAAGAGGGCGTCGCCGGGGTGTTTCCCGGAGACGCCAAGACCTGCGAACGGCTCGGCCTGCCGAGCGCGATCCGCTGAGGGTTACCAGAACCTGAGTGACGAGGCGCGGTTGTTCAGCGACGACAGCCCCGTGCAGGTGCCGTCACACACGTAGTGCGGGTCGCCCTGGTTGGTCTGGTCGTAGTGGTTGATCCAGCAGCCGCCGTTGCCCAGCGCCGAGGACGGCCGGTTGTTCCAGCCGTACGCGCTGAGGTTGTCGAAGTCGTACGTACTGCCGGCGCAGCCCGAACCGCCGTGGCCGACCATCGTGAGCGACGGGGTGCCGTAGTTGGTGCCGTCGTACTCGGTGCCGAGCACCCAGTCCGCCGGTACCGGTGCTTCCTCCGCGGCGGGGCCGACCCCGGCCGCCGCGAGCTGCGCGTCGCTGACGGTCCTGGCGCCGGGCTGGAGCTTCACCCGACCCTTGGTCGCGTGCGAGATGGCCGCGGGGAAGGTGTCGAAGCACCGGTAGTCGGTGACCTTCGACGTGTTCGCCACCACCGTGGCGACGCAGTGGTCGCCAGTCGTCGCTACTGCCGCCGTCGGCGCCGCCCATCCGATCAGGACGAGACTGGCACCCGCGACGAAGACGCGCGCGGTCCGAAGTCGACGCACGGGCACACCTCCACGTTCTTGAGAATCAGCCCCCTACAGGCAGGCATGATGACACGTCATGGCCGTTAGTGCCGTCGGCGGTATGGGTGGTGAGACCCCCGGCCGACTCCCGGTCATCGACCGGCCGCCCGGTGTTCGAGGGGGTGTCACCGACCAGGCCTACACAAGGTGACATGCCGTTTCCCGCTCGCCGTTCCGTCCTACGGGCCGGTCTTGTGACTGGCGCCGCCGCCCTTCTTCCCTCCGTTGCCTCGCCGGCGATGGCCGGACCTGGCCTCGTCCGCTCCGGCCGACCCGAGCTCACCCACGGGATCGCGACCGGCGACCCCTCTTCGTCCGGCGCTGTGGTGTGGGCGCGTTCGTCCCGAACGGCCCGGATGATGGTGTCGTTGAGCCGTACGCCCGACTTCCGCCGATCGGTCACCGTGCGCGGGCCGGTCGTGACCGGCGCGTCCGACTACACGGGTCAGGTCGACGTGCGGTTCCTGCTGTCCGGCTCGCGGGTCTACTACCGGGTGCGGCTGGAGGACCCGGATCGCCACGGCGTGCATGGTGCATCTCAGTCGGGCAGCTTCGTCACCGCGCCGTCGCGTCGGCAGGACATCCGCTTCCTGTGGTCCGGCGACATGGTCGGGCAGGGCTGGGGTCGCAATCCCGACCTGGACGAGATCCCGATCTTCGCGCGGATGCTCGCGCGGCGGCCCGACTTCTTCTTGAACTCCGGCGACACGATCTATGCCGATGGTCCGCTGCTGCCTTCGGTGACTCTGCCCGATGGCCGGGTGTGGCGGAACGTCGTGACCACGCCGAAGACGAAGGTCGCGGAGACGTTGTCGGAATACCGCGGTCAATGGGCTTACAACCTGCTCGATCCGGCCGTTCGGCGCTTTTATGCCTCCGTTCCGCAGATTGTTCAGTGGGATGACCATGAGGTGACGAACAACTGGTATCCGGGCGAGGTGTTGGACGATCCGCGTTATACCGAGCAGCGGGTGGATGTTCTCGCCACTCGGGCGCGTCGGGCCTTCTTCGAGTGGATGCCTCTTCGGCGGCAGCGGCATGATTCGCTTGGTCGGGTTTATCGGAAGCTCTCGTACGGGCCTTTGCTCGACGTTTTCGTGCTGGATATGCGGACGTACAAGAACGCGAACTCTGCGAATACGTCGAACGTTCCCGACGGCGGCGTGCTCGGCCTGGAGCAGCAGCGCTGGTTGATCTCGTCGCTGCTGAAGTCCAACGCTCGTTGGAAGATCGTGGCCGCCGACCTGCCGCTGGGCTTGGTGGTGCCGGATGGCGCCGCGGCCCAGGAGGGGCTGGCGCAAGGCGATCCAGGGGCGCCCTTGGGCCGCGAATTGCAGGTGGCCTCGGTGTTGTCGGCCTTGCGTCGGCACAACGTGCGGAACGTCGTCTGGCTGACGGCAGACGTGCATTACTCGGCTGCGCATCACTATTCGCCGTCGCGTGCGACTTTCACCGACTTCCTGCCTTTCTGGGAGTTCGTGTCGGGCCCACTGAACGCCGGCGCTTTCGGTCCGAACGCGCTGGACGCGACTTTCGGACCAGAAGCCGTTTTCGTCCACGCTCCCCCGGCGCCGAACGCCTCACCACTGGAGGGATTCCAGCACTTCGGCGAGGTAGAGATCTCCGGCGAGACAGCGGACCTCACCGTTCACCTACGCGACCAGGACGGCACGGCCCTGTTCTCCAAGACGCTCAAACCCGAGCGGCGCTAGTAATCCAGTGGCGGTCGGTGGTCCAGCCCAGGAACCGCCGGCCGCCCAGGCCGAGGGCAACGAGCGCGGCCAGGTTGTGGGTGGTGACGATCTGCGCCTGCTCGATGACGATCCCGTTCGCGGCCACTGACGAGCCGGCGTGCGGTGGGTGGCTAGGCCGTGTTGGGTGTGTCGGGGGTGCTGGCGGATGGGCGCCGATGCCGCCTTACCTGGCGAGTGGGTGCTTTACGCGGGGTGTATCCCACGTAGAGCGGCAAATGATCATGTAAACATGATCATTTGCCGTCACGGGGGGCTACCGCAGAGCCATCCAGGAGCACCCCCGGCAACCATGTCGAGACGCCACTGCGTCGCTCCAGCCACTCTCGGCACAGGCGCTAGAAGGAGACGGCGGTGGGGGTGGACTTGGGGAGCGCTTCGTCGTACGCGGCGCGGATGTACTCCACCAAGGGCAGCGCGTAAGGGGCAAGCCAGCCTTGACGGTCCACCGCCAGGAGGCGGTGGAGGCAGTGGAAGCGGAGTGGGGTGCCGAGGAGGGGGCGGGTGACGAGTCCCGTGGGTTGGCTAGAAGGAGACGGCGGTCGGGGTGGACTTGGGGAGCGCTTCGTCGTACGCGGCGCGGATGTACTCCACCAAGGGCAGCGCGTAAGGGGCAAGCCAGCCTTGACGGTCCACCGCCAGGAGGCGGTGGAGGCAGTGGAAGCGGAGTGGGGTGCCGAGGAGGGGGCGGGTGACGAGTCCCGTGGGTTGGCTAGAAGGAGACGGCGGTCGGGGTGGACTTGGGGAGCGCTTCGTCGTACGCGGCGCGGATGTACTCCACCAAGGGCAGCGCGTAAGGGGCAAGCCAGCCTTGACGGTCCACTGCCAGGAGGCGGTGGAGGCAGTGGAAGCGGAGTGGGGTGCCGAGGAGGGGGCGGGTGACGAGTCCCGTGGGTTGGCTAGAAGGAGACGGCGGTCGGGGTGGACTTGGGGAGCGCTTCGTCGTACGCGGCGCGGATGTACTCCACCAAGGGCAGGGCGTAAGGGGCAAGCCAGCCTTGACGGTCCACGGCCAGGAGGCGGTGGAGGCGGAGGGGGGTGCCGAGGAGGGGGCGGGTGACGACTCCGGGTGGGACGGGTTGGGAACGGGCGCAGAGGCGGACTGCTCGGCCGGAGCGGACGACGTCCAAGCCGGACAACGGATCGAGGCGGTGTGCCACTCGGGGGCTGAAGCCCGCGGTGAGGCAGGCCCCCACGAACCACTCGAGCTCGCCGTCGTCGGCTGGGGGTGACACGACCCAGTCCTCCTTGGCAAGCTCGCTGAGCGGCACCTCCGCGTACGACGCGGCCCGGTGCAGCGCGGGGAGCAGGACGTAGACCGGCTCGCTGAGGATCGGATGGCAGACCAGCCCCGCCTCGTAGCGGACCGGCCGACCGGAGAACTCCGTCAGCAGCGCGAGGTCCAGCCGGTCTGCCACGACCAGGTCGGCGAGACGGCGCGCGCTGGCGCCGTACTCCGACGTGACCTCGGCGTGCGGGACGAGCTCGGCGAGCCCGTCCAGGATGCCGGCGAGCATGAGGCCCGACTTCGAGCCCACCCGAATGCGGGGCGTGGTCGCCTGATCGCGGGTGGTGACGGACCGGGTGGGTTGGAGGTCGCGCACCGTGGACAATGCGGCGCGGGCTCGGGCGAGGACGTACTCGCCGAGGTTGGTGGGATGCATGCCACTTCGATCGCGGACGAACATCGGCCCGCCGAGCGTGCGCTCGATTCTTTGCACCTGTCGGGTGAGCGCGGGCTGGGTCATGCCGAGGGTCGCCGCCGCCCGGGTGGCGCTCCCCGTATCAGCCACTGCGCAGAGAATCCGCAGGTGCCGCAGCTCCAGCTCCATGAGCGAATCCTAAGTTTGCCGGCGAATTGCCGAAAGGCCCTGAAAACGTTGGAAATTGACACTCGGGAACAATGAGTGACCGAGTGCTTACATTACGGCGTGATCCCGGTCGGCGGAAAGACCCTGACCTCCTTTCCGCCGACCGGTTTTGGCCGTTTATCGCATTTGCGGTTACGGCCGAATGAGGAACCTGTTGTTCGCGCTGTTCCAGTGCGTCGCCAGGTAGCTTCCGGCCGCGGGGTTCGTGCTGTAGTAGTCGTCGTGCCGACAGTCCAGTCGGTACTCATGCCCCTGGTCGGCGCAGATGTAACGCATCGGCGGGTAATCCGGCGAGTCGGAGTAGCACATCACGTCGTACTCATCGGTGCAGTGCCAACCGTTGCTGGTGTTCGGCGCTGAGAGTTGGACGCCGCCCAGGTTGTGGTTGAGCTCGTGCGCCGCGGTGTGGCCGCCCCAGCAGCCCGTGTCCGTACGTCCGTAGCTCGGCCCGTTGTTGTTGGCGTTCCCGGCCGCGCTTCGATCGTCGTTCATGATCCCGCCGATTCCGCAGTACACGTTAGAGTCGACGAACAACATGTACTTGCGATCGGTGCGGTTGTAGCCGAGGTTCGCGAGCTGGTTCGTGGTCGCACCGAACTCGTCGTCACCGTTCGGCTGGATGACGGCTTCGCGTACGTCGATCACACAGCTCGCGTCGTGGACGAAGCGGATGCGACGGTTTCCGCCTGTCTCCACAGCGCTTTGGTAGTAGATGTCGTCGGCCTCGTTCGCCCACGTACGGATCGAGTTCACGTACTGGCCGAAGCGGCTCGCGCGGTCGGACGCGCGAACGTACAACACCTGAACGCGATACCCACTCGTTCCGTCGCCATCGCAGACCGCTTCGGTCTTGACGTCTTTCGCCTTCACCGGTTGGACACTGGTCTTCACCGAGGTACCGGCGGGCGCTGGATCGGGACCGTGCGAGCAGACGGTCCGGTTGTTCGCGAGCGTCGCGATGCGATAGCCAGGACCGCAGTTCTTGCTGTCCTTGACGAGTCCTGCGTAGACGAGCCCGCGGACGCTGTCGGAGTACGTACGTCCTGACGCCGTACGGTCTCCGCTGCCCTGGGATGGTGCCGCGAGAGCCGCCGTCGTGATCGCAACCCCTGCGGCCACGACGGCAGTGAGGAGAACGAGCAACCGTTTGCGCACGTTCATGCAAACCCCCTGTGAATGGGCGGACGGTGTGCTGCCGTGCCACTCTCACTGGGGACGATCACTCACGGGCAATGCCACCTGGTCATGCCACCGCAACCAAAACGGCAGCACGACGCTTGTCTTCAAGCTATGGCGTCGTGCTGCCGTTGGTTGGCGGCCGGTTCAGGCCAGCAGCAGGGCGTTCGACGGGTCGCTCATGATGCTCGCGACGTCGGCCAGGAAGCGGGATCCCTGCTCGCCGTCGACCAGACGATGGTCGAACGAGAGCGAAAGCGTGGTTACCCACCGCGGCACGACCTCGTCGTCCACGACCCACGGCTGCTTCTTGATCGCGCCGAACGCGATGATGCCTGACTCACCAGGGTTGAGGATCGGCGTTCCGCCGTCGATGCCGAACACGCCGACGTTGGTGATCGTGAACGTCGTTCCAGCCATCTCCGCGGGCTGCGTCTTGCCCTCGCGGGCGGTCGCGGTGAGCTCGCCGAGGGCACGGGCGAGCTCGGACATCGACAACCGGTCGGCGTCCTTGATGTTCGGCACGACGAGCCCGCGCGGAGTCGCCGCGGCGATGCCGAGATTGACGTACTGCTTGAAGATGATCTCCTGTGCGGCCTCGTCCCACACCGAGTTCAGCTCCTGCGTGCGGCGCAGCGCGATCAAGCACGCCTTCGCGAGGACGACCAATGGCGAGACCTTGAGGTCGCGGAAATCCCGGTGCTGCTTGAGTTTCGCGACCAACTCCATCGTCGCCGTGGCGTCGGTCGTGATCCACTCGGTAACGTGCGGGGCGGTGAACGCGCTCTGGGTGACAGCTTGCGCCGTCATCTTGCGGACGCCACGGATTGGGACGCGCGTCTCACGTTCGCCCGCGGCGATGGGGATCGGCGCTGCCACGACGGCGGCGGCCGCCGCGGGTGGCGCGACGTGCGACTGGACGTCCTCGCGGCTGATGGTGCCGTTCGGCCCGCTCGGCGTCACCACGCGCAGGTCGACGCCGAGATCCTTGGCGAGCTTGCGTACGGGCGGCTTCGCCAGCACGGGGCCGCTCGTCGCCACCGGCACGGCAGGCGCCGTGGGCGCGGCGGCGACTGGCGCCGGCGCGTCTGTGGTCCGGGCCCGGCGCTTCGCCGAGGTGGCGCGCGGGCCATACCCCACGAGGACCGCGTGCCGCTCCTGGTCCGCCTCGGTCTTGGGTGCGGGCGGTGTCGGGACGAACTCCTCCGGCGACTGCGGCGGTGGAACGGACTCGTCCCCGACGCGGAAGATCGGCGTACCGACCGGAACGGTCTGGCCCTCCTCGACCAGCAGGTCGGTGACCGTACCTGCCCAGGGCGACGGCAGCTCGACGAGCGCCTTCGCGGTCTCGACCTCCACGATGATGTCGTTGACGGCCACCGTGTCGCCCGGCTTGACCTTCCAGGTGACGATCTCGGCTTCGACGAGACCCTCGCCGACGTCCGGCAGCTTGAACTCGCGTACCTCACTCACTGAGCTGATTCCCTTCTAGAACGCGAGCGTCCGGTCGACGGCGTCGAGCACCCGGTCCAGGTCGGGCAGGTAGTCCTCCTCGAGCTTCGCGGCGGGGTACGGGGTGTCGAACCCGCCGACGCGCAGCACCGGAGCCTCCAACGAGAAGAAGCACTGCTCGGTGATCCGCGCCGCGAGCTCCGCGCCCAGGCCGAGCGTCATCGGCGCCTCGTGCACGGTGATCGCGCGGCCGGTGCGGCGTACGGACTCGTACACCGGCCCGAGGTCGAGCGGCGACAACGTCCGCAGGTCGATGACCTCCAGGCTGCGGCCCTCCTCCTCAGCGGCCGCGGCGGCCTCGAGGCAGGTCTTCACCATCGGGCCGTAGCAGAGCAGCGTGACGTCGGTGCCCTCCCGTACGACGCGCGAGGCGTGCAACGGGAACGGCGCCTGCGTCGCGGACGTGTCGATCTCGGCCTTCTCGTAGTAGCGCCGCTTCGGCTCGAAGTAGATGACCGGGTCGTCGGACGCGATGGCCTGCTGCAGCATCCAGTACGCGTCTTCGGGGTTGGAGACGGCGACGACCTTCAGCCCCGCGGTGTGGGTGAAGTAACCCTCGGGCGACTCCGAGTGGTGCTCGACCGCGCCGATGCCACCGCCGAACGGGATGCGGATGACGATCGGCATCTTCAGCCGGCCGCGGGAGCGGAAGTTCATCTTCGCTACCTGGCTGACGATCTGGTCGTACGCCGGGTAGACGAAGCCGTCGAACTGGATCTCGCAGACGGGCCGGTAGCCGCGCAGCGCGAGGCCGACCGCCGTACCGATGATCCCGGACTCCGCGAGCGGCGTGTCGATCACGCGGTCCTCGCCGAAGTCCTTCTGCAGCCCGTCGGTGACGCGGAAGACGCCGCCGAGCTTGCCGACGTCCTCGCCCATGACGAGCACCTTGGGGTCGTCCTCCATCGCGCGGCGAAGTGCGGCGTTGATGGCCTTGGACAAGACGAACTGTGGCATCAGTGCACCTCCGCCTGCGCAGCGAACGACGCGTGGTACTTGACGAACCACTCCTTCTGCTCCACGAGCTCCGGAGTCTGCTCCTGGTAGACCAGATCGAAGATCTTCGCCGGATCGGGGTCGGGCATCGCGCGGGTGCTGCTGCGGAGATGCTCGGCCAGCGTGTCGGCGTCGGCCTCGACCTGCTCGAAGAACGCCTCGTCGGCGAGTCCGTTCCGCACGAGGTATGCCTTGACGCGGGCGAGCGGGTCCTTGAGCTTCCAGTGCTCGAGCTCGTCGGTGAGGCGGTATCTGGTCGGGTCGTCGTTGGTGGTGTGGGCGCCCATGCGGTAGGTGAACGCCTCGACCAGCACCGGGCCGCCGCCGTCGCGGGCCTGCTGGAGCGCGGCCTTGGTGACGGCGTACGTCGCGAGGACGTCGTTGCCGTCGACGCGTACGCCGGGGAAGCCGAAGCCGCTGGCGCGCCGGTAGAGGGGGATCCGCGACTGCTTCTCGATCGGCTCGGAGATCGCCCACTGGTTGTTCTGGATGAAGAACACGACCGGGGCGTTGAAGACCGTGGAGAAGATGAACGCCTCGTTCACGTCACCCTGGCTGGTGGCGCCGTCGCCGAGATAGGCGACGACCGCGGTGTCGCGCTCGGCGTCGTTCGTCCCGACCAGGCCGTCGCGCTGGACGCCCATCGCGTAGCCGGTGGCGTGCAGGGTCTGGGCGCCGATGACGATCGTGTAGAGGTGGAAGCCGAACTCGGCGGGATCCCAGTTGCCGTGGTCGACGCCGCGGAACAGGCCGATCAGCGCGAGCGGGTCGACGCCGCGACACCAAGCGACGCCGTGCTCACGGTACGTGGGGAACACGTAGTCCTGCTTGCGGAGGGCTCGTCCCGAGCCGATCTGGGCGGCTTCCTGTCCGAGCAGCGAGGCCCAGATGCCGAGCTCGCCTTGGCGTTGCAGCATGAACGCCTCGGTATCGATCCGGCGGGTCATCACGAGGTCGTGGTAGAAGCCCTTGATCGCGTCGTCGTCGAGATCGAACGCGTAATCGGGATGCTCGCGCCGCTCACCCTCGGGGGTGAGGAGCTGAACGAGCTCGGGCTCGTCGCTTCGCGCGTACGGTGCCGTCAAGGTGTGGCCCTCCTTCGTGCCGTCGGTGTCGCGGGATCACCGCGCACCCTTGGCGGGAAGCGTGTTGCGCGCCGCCGTGCTGCCGACCGCCTGTAGGCGTGACAGGGACGGAGCGTCTGGCCATAACGTACCCACGGCGTCCTGTCAGCGCACCTGGGACCGCCGACTCGTCCCTCCAGCATCGAGCATGTGCCGGAACCGACACCATGTCGAAGCCACACCGTTACCGAGCCGGTTTGTGGTGTTGGTTCCACACAATGTCGCACGCCCGACTTTCGGGTGTCCGACTAGTTCTTATGGTCGCAGCCCCGGCTCGCTCAGTTTCGCCGCACGCCACCGTCTGTTCCGCGACGTCCGGTGGCCTTCTGGGGCTTCTTCGACGAGCCGGACTGCGACTACCCGATCGCCTTGATGTCGATCAGGCCGTCGATCTCCTCTTCCGGGAAGCCCCAGTCGACCAGTGCTTCGCGGGTGTGTTGGCCGGGGTACGGGGCGGGGCCCTGGACGGCGCCGGGGGTGCGGGAGAGGCGAGGGGCGGGGGCGGGTTGGGGTGTGCCGGCGATGTCGACGAAGGACTTGCGGACCTTGTGGTGCGGGTGTTTCGGGGCTTCCTCGAGGCTCAGGACGGGCGTCACGCAGGCGTCGGTGTTGCGGAACGTCTTCGCCCAGTCGTCGCGGCTCTTGGTCGCGAAGATCTCCGCGAAGCGCGCCTTCGTCGCGGGCCAGTGGTCGCGGTCGTGCTGCGGCGGCAGGTCGTCCGCCCGGAGGCCGAGGCCGCGGAGGAGCTCGGCGTAGAACTGGGGCTCGACCGCCCCCACCGCGACGAAGCGGCCGTCGGAACAGGCGTACGTTCCGTAGAACGGGGCGCCGCCGTCGAAGATGTTCGTGCCGCGCGGGCCGGGCCAGCCACCCGACGACCGCAGGCCGCGGACGAACGCCGCCAACAGGCCGGCGCCCTCGGTCATCGAGGCGTCGACGACCTGGCCGCGGCCCGACTGCGAGCGTTCGTGCAGGGCGGCGAGGATCCCCACCACCAGCAGCATTCCGCCGCCGCCGAAGTCGGCGACGTAGTTGATCGGCGGTGCGGGCGGACCGTCAGCAGGGCCGATCGGGTCCAGCGCGCCGGCGATCGCGAGGTAGTCGATGTCGTGCCCTGCCGCCTGCGCGAGCGGCCCGTTCTGCCCGTATCCCGTCATCCGCCCGTAAATCAGCCGCGGGTTGGCGGCGAAGCAGTCGTTCGGCCCGATGCCCAGGCGTTCGGTCACGCCCGGCCGGAAGCCCTCGATCAGCACGTCGGCCCGCGCCGCCAGCCGGAGGACGACGTCGACGCCGTCGGGGTTCTTGAGGTCGACCGCGATCGAACGGCGACCCCGCCCCAGCGGGTCGGGAGGCGGCGAAGCGGGCGGCGTCGACGGGAGATGCGCCACGCGGTCCACCCGCAGCACCTCCGCGCCGAGGTCGGAGAGCATGGTCGCGGCGAACGGGCCGGGCGCGAGGCTCGCGAGCTCGACCACCCGCACGCCGGAGAGAGGGCCACTAGCTTTTCCGGGGTCCCCGCGAAATCGTGGCTTGTACTGATCACCGACGGGTGGGCTCGCACGGAACGATTTCGTGGGGTGGTTCATCGGAGCAGTATCGCGACACCCGCGCAGGATGCGGCCCAGAGCACGCTGGTGAACGTGCCGATGATGAACCGTTCGGCCGCCCCAGGTGCGCGCAGCTCGTTGTACCGGCCGACGCCCTTGAGGCCGAGCACGAGCGCGATGCCCTCGGGCATGCCGACCAGGATGCAGGCGGCGATCGCGGCGCGTTCGAGCGCACCGATCCACAGGCCGCCGGCGAGGATCTCGCGCTGCGTCGGCGGCGAAGGCTCGGCCGGGTCGAGCGTCTCGGTCGGGCGGCTGACGCCGGATACGCCGGACTGCTCGGCGCCGCGGAGGACCGCGGTCGTCACCGGGCCACCACCGAGGACGGCGATCGCGATCGCCAGCGCGGAGCTGGCACCGACACCGACGGAGTTGAGCGGTTCGTCGCTCGCTCCGGCGAAGATCGCCGCGACCGCGAGGACAACGGCGGGAACGATCGCGACCAGCCACCAGGGCAGCGCGTCGATCCTGGCGCCGAGGTGGGGCAGCCAGCTGACCACGCACGCCGCGGTGAGGAGCGTGAGCAGGATGACGGTGAGCGCGATCACGCGTCCGCCTCGGCGAGCAGTCGCTCGGCGAGCGGGCGGGCGCGGCGTTCCTCGTGCCAGAGCGCGGCGCGGAGCCGTTGGCTCACCGCCTGAGGAGTGATCCCCAGCCGCCGCGCGACGTCGCGTTGGGTCCGTTCGCCGTCCATCAGGTCGACCACCTCCCAGCCTTCGGGGCTGCGCCGCTGCACCACCGCGGCCAAGAGTCCCAGGAGTGCCTCCGCATCGCCAGCCTCCGCCCGCATCGGGCCGGTGACGGCGACCCCGCGCGGCGCCGACTTCGCGCGGTCGACGGCGTCGCGGGCGTGGTGGAACGCTGGCCCGTTCGCGGCTCGGACGCTGGCCGGGATCGGCTGCAGGACGGGACCGAGGCCGACGCCGATGTTCCAGCGGTCCTCCCGCGCGAGCTCGAGCACGAGCCGGACGACCTGGGCGTAGTCGTCGAGCAAGGCCTGGACCTCGTCGCCGGCGGTGCGTTCGAACGTACGGACCAGCCGCTCGTCGCCCAGGCTGGCGAGCACCTCGTCCACCCGGTCGCCCACGCGGCGACTGGCTCTCTGGTCGACCGTCAGCACGATCACGTACTCAACGATGGGGCCTTGATTCGTACGAATCAAGGCTTTGAACTTGCTGGGTGCCAAGCTTCCATGCCACGGCGACCTAGGGAGCAGGGGCGTCCGCGGGTGGATGGGGGTGGCGGAAGCCGGGGTGGCCCTTCGGCAGCGCACGGATCAGCACCACGCCCGAGACGGCGACGCAGGCGGCGACGAGCGGCCAGCTCATCGCGACGCGGGCCACGCCGAGCGCGACGACGGCGGCCTCGCTGTCGTACAGGTAGTCGTAGAGGTAGAGCGCGCCGAAGACGAGGACGCGCAGCGCGTACTGGGCGACCCAGACCCACGAGGCCATCGAGTACGCGCGCACCAGCGAACGGTCCTTGCGCCAGCGCGTCTTCTGCCCGAGCAGCGCGCCGACGATGACGCCGAGCAGCGGCCAGCGGAGCACGATGCTCACCGCCCAGGCCAGCGTGCTCGCGGCGTTCGCGGCCAACTGGACAAGGAAGAAGTCGGCCGCGCGCCCCGTACGTACGACGACGATCGACGCGACCGCCACCCCGAGCAGGCCCACCAGCACGGCCCGCGGCTTGTCTCCTCGAGAGACCCGATAGCCGGCCACGCCGAGCCCCACGACGACGGCAACGAGCGCGCCCCAGCCGACCGAGCGCGACGTCAGCAGCCACGTCACCACGAACGCGACCGGCGGCAGCGTCGCGTCGATGCCGGCCTTGCGACCTCCGAGCAACGCACCCAACGACTCCGACGAGGCGGAGCTCTGGGGTGACCCCTCCCGCAGCTGCACGGAACCAAGCCTGCCCTAACCAGGCAACCGAGACCCACAAGACCTACAGATCCGGGCGCCGACCTGCTACAAACGAGACAAGTCGTCTGATGTTCCAGCTCTCCCGGTCACCCAAGACGAGGGATGTGAGCCATGGCCACCGACGTAGTTCGTCCCGCGGATCCGTACCACCTCACGGCCGACGGCATCAAAGAGCCGCCCAAGGGCTGGCGACCCAGCCTCCGCTATCTCGGGCCGGGCCTGATCGTCAGCGCCTCGATCGTCGGCTCCGGCGAGCTCATCGCCACGACCGCGCTCGGCGCCGAGGCCGGGTTCGCGATCCTCTGGATGGTGATCGTCAGTACGACCGTGAAGGTCGCGGTGCAGATCGAGCTCGCCCGCTGGACGATCTCCACCGGCGAGCCCGCGCTGACGGGCTACAACCGCGTGCCGCCGAGGTTCGGCCGGATCGGCCTGGTGAACGTGCTGTGGATCCTGCTCGCGCTGTCCAAACTGCTCCAGCTCGGCGGCATCGTGGGCGGCGTCGCGGTCGCGTTCAGCATCCTGGTGCCGTTCGGCGGAGACCCGCTCGGCCGGCTGTCCCTCACGATTTGGACGGCGATCGTGGTGTTCGCCGCGATCGTGTCGCTGATCTCGAACCGCTACAAGCTGATCGAGCGCGGCGCGTTCTTCCTCGTCGTGGTGTTCTCGATCGTGACGGTCGCGATCGCGATCGGGCTGCCGTTCACGCCGTTCGCGTACGACGGCAGCGATCTGCTCGGCGGGCTCGCGTTCCAGATCCCGGTGGGCGCCCTCGGCGCGGCGGTCGCGATGTTCGGCATCACCGGGGTCGGAGCGGACGAGATCACGTTCTACACGTACTGGTGCGTGGAGAAGGGCTACGCCCGGTGGGTCGGTCCCCGCGACGACAGCCCGGAGTGGGCGGCGCGGGCGAACGGCTGGATCAAGGTGATGTACAAGGACGCGTTCGTGTCCTGGGTCATCTACACGTTCGCCACGCTGGCGTTCTTCATCATGGGCGCGGCGGTGCTCGAGCCGCGCAACCTGGTGCCGGTGGGCAACGAGATGTTGACGACGCTCTCGCGGATGTACACCGACACGCTCGGCGAGTGGGCGAACGTCGCGTTCCTCCTCGGCGCCATCGCTGTGCTCGGCTCGACGCTCTGGGCCGCCCTGCCCAGCTGGGCGCGGATGTACACGAACGTCCTCGCCACCCTCGGCGTCCTGGACTGGAAGGACCCGGCGGCCCGGCAGCGCTGGATCCGCGGGTTCATCATCGTGCTGCCACTGCTCTGGGGCACGGCGTACCTGCTGATCAGCTCGCCGGTCGTCATGGTGCAGATCGGCGGTGTCGCCACCGGCATCTTCCTGCTCGCGGTCGTCGTCGCGGTCTGGTACCTGCGGCAGAAGGAGGTCGACCCGCGGGTGTACGGCGGGCGGGCCTTCAACACCTTGCTGGTGGTGAGCAGCGCCGCGATCGGCCTGCTCGGGCTGTACACACTTCTCAGCGTCTTCGGCTTGTCCATCGGCTGAGTTGGGCAACTTGTAGGCCCCCAGAAGCGGCGATTCCGGCGGCCGTACGCGCGGTCCTATCGTGCGGACATGACCGCCACGCCGCGTACGCCACGTACTCGCTCCGCGTTGGTCGGAGTGCCCACGTACAAGCCCGGCCGGCTGCCCACGCCAGCCGCGGACAAGCCGACGTACAAGCTGTCCAGCAACGAGAATCCGTACGCCCCGCCGGAGGAGCTCGTCGAGGCGGTGCGCGGCGCGGCAGCCGGGACGAACCGCTATCCCGACCTGGCCTGCCGGCGGCTGGTCACCGAGCTGAGCACGCGGTTCAACGTGCCGTTCGACAACTTCGCGGTCGGCACCGGCTCGGTCGCGCTGCTCTACCATCTGCTGCAGGCCACCTGCGAACGCGGCGACGAGGTCATCTACGCCTGGCGGTCGTTCGAGGCGTACCCGATAGCAGCTCAGGTCGCCGGCGCCACCCGCATCGAGGTCCCGCTCGCGCCCGGCGCGCGGCACGACCTGGACGCGATGGCGGACGCGATCACCGAGCACACGCGGGCGATCATCGTCTGCACGCCGAACAACCCGACCGGTCCGGTCATCGGCCACGCTGAGCTTTCCGCGTTCCTCGCGCGGGTGCCGTCCGACGTGCTCGTGGTGATCGACGAGGCGTACGTGCAGTTCATCCGCGACCGCGAGGCGGCCGACGGTCTGGCGTTGTATCGGGACCATCCGAACGTGTGCGTGCTGCGGACGTTCTCCAAGGCGTACTCGCTCGCGAACCTCCGTGTCGGCTTCGCGATCGCGCACGAGCCGGTCGCGGCCGCGATCCGCGCGTGCACGCCGCCGTTCGCCGTGTCGACCGTCGCCGAGGACGCCGCGCTCGCGGCGCTGGCGGCGGAGGAGACGCTGTTCGAACGGGTCGAGCTGCTGGTGAAGGAGCGGTCCCGGGTGCTCGACGCGCTGCGCGGGCAAGGCTGGGACGTACCGACGACCGAGGCGAACTTCGTCTGGCTGTCGCTGGGCGAGCGGACGGACGAGTTCGCGATGACCTGCGAGGCCGAAGGGATCGTCGTCCGCGCGTTCTCCGGCGACGGGTGCCGGGTGACGGTGGCCGAGCCGGAGCCGAACGACCTCTTCCTCGACGTCGCCGCCCGCTGGATGGCGAAGGGCTGAGACGAGAACGCCGCCGACGCCCCAGGTGGGAGGCGCCGGCGGCGTTCTTCGTTGCTCGGGCTAGCTGAGACTGTCCAGCCAGGCCTGGTGCAGGTCGGCGAACCGGCCGTGCTGGCCGATCAGCTCGTCCGGCGGACCGTCCTCGATGATCCGGCCGTCCTGCATCACCAGCACCCGGTCGGCGATCTCCACCGTCGAGAGCCGGTGGGCGATGATCAACGCCGTACGGTCGGCGAGGATCGTGCGCAGCGCCCGCTGGACCAGCCGTTCGGACGGCACGTCCAGCGACGAGGTCGCCTCGTCCAGGATCAGCACCGCCGGGTCGGCGAGGAACGCCCGGGCGAACGCGACCAGCTGCCGCTGACCGGCCGACAACCGCCCGCCTCGCTTGCCGACCTGGGTCTCGTACCCGTCCGGCAGCGCGGAGATGAACTCGTGCGCGCCGATCGCTCGGGCCGCCGAGATCACCTCACCCATCGAGGCGTCGGGACGCCCGAAGCGGATGTTCTCCGCGACCGTTCCGGTGAACAGGAAGTTCTCCTGCGTCACCATCACGACGGCCTTCCGCAGCGTCAGCTCGTCCAGGTCACGCAGCGAGACGCCGTCCAGCGTCACCGCGCCCGAGGACGGGTCGTAGAACCGCGACAGCAGCTTCGCCAACGTGGTCTTGCCCGCACCGGTCGCGCCCACGAGCGCCACCGTCTGGCCGGCTGGCACCTTCAGGTCCAGGTGCGGCAGGATCGGCCGCCCCTCGACGTACCCGAACTCCACGCCGTCGAAGTGCACCTTGCCGCGCGGGTGAGCGAGCGCGACCGGCTCCTTCGGCTCGGCGACGACCGGCTCCTCCTCCAACACGCCGGACAGCTTCTCCAGCGCGGCCGAGGCCGACTGGAACGTGTTGTAGAACTGCGAGATCTCCTGCATCGGCTCGTAGAACTGCCGCAGGTAGAGCAGGAACGCCGCGAGCACGCCGACGGTCACCGCGTCCTGGAAGATCAGGTAGCCGCCGTACAGCAGGACGATGGCGATCGTCACGTTGCCGATGGCCTTGATCCCCGGCATGAAGAGCGCGACCAGCCGCATGCTCCACATGTTCGCTTCGCGGTAGTCGGCGTTGACGTGCTCGAAGATCTCCTGGTTGCGCGGCTCGCGGCGGAACGCCTGCACCGCGCGCATGCCGCCCATCGACTCGACGAAGTGGATGATCACCAGCGCGACGGTCTCCCGCGTACGCCTGTATGCGACGTTCGACTGCCGCCGGAACCAGCGCGTGAGCAGCCACAGGATCGGTAGCGGCAGCAGCGCCACGACGCCGAGGTGGACGTCGAGGACGAGCAGCAGCACCGCCGTACCCACCAGGGTGAGCACCGCGGAGACCAGCCCGTCGAACCCGGACTGGAGTAGCTCGTAGATCGCGTCGATGTCGGAGGTCAGCCGCGAGATCACCCGTCCGGACGTGTACTTCTCGTGGAACGACAGCGACAGCTTCTGGAAGTGGTTGAACACCCGCCGTCGCAGCTCCAGGAGGATGTCCTGGCCGATCCGCCCGGACATCTGCAGGAAGATCTGCCGCGTGATCGCCTGCGCGATCGTCGCGAACAGCACGACGCCGACGACCGTGAGTAGGACCCGGATGCCCTCGCCCGCCGCGATCGGCGGGATGCCGCGGTCGATGCCGACCTTGATCAGGTACGGGATCGCCAGCCGTGCGGCGTTCTCCATAACGACGACCGCGATGAGCAGCGCGATCGCCTTCTTGTGGGGGCGGATCAGGTCGCCGAGCAGCTTGCGCGACCGTTCCCGCAGCAGCAGTGAGGTCTGCTCGGTCAGGTCGTCCTGGTTCTCGGCGGAGACTCCGCGCCAGCTCTGTGGCTCTGGCTCCTTCTCGCCGTCCTGGGGAGTGGTGTCGACTTGCGCGGTCATGAGAGCACCCCCTCGGCATCGAGATCGTCGGCATCCTGGGCGAGGAGCTCGCGGTAGGCGGGCACCTTCGCCAAGAGCTCCTGGTGGGTGCCGACGTGGGTGATCGTTCCGCGTTGCAGGAGCGCCACCTTGTCGGCGAGCAGAACGGTCGACGCGCGGTGCGCGACCACGATGCCGGTCGCCTGCTCGAGCACCCGGCGGAGCGCCTCCTCGACGAGCGCCTCGGTCTCGACGTCGAGCGCCGAGAGCGTGTCGTCGAGGACCAGGATCTTCGGCTCGGTCAGGACCGCGCGGGCCAGTGCGAGCCGCTGCCGTTGACCGCCGGACAGCGACATGCCCTGCTCGCCGATCCGCGTGTCCAGCTTCCACGGCAGGTCGTAGACGAACATCGCCTGCGCGACCTGCAGTGCTTCCCGGATGTCCTCATCGGTGGCGTCCTGCCGCCCGAGCGTGAGGTTCTCCCGCACGCTCATGGAGAACAGCGTCGGCTCCTCGAATGCGGTCGCCACGACCGACCTCAGCGCGGGCAGCGTGAGGTCGCGTACGTCGTGCCCGTCGATCGTCACGCGGCCGGCGGTCACGTCGTACAGCCGAGGAACGAGCGCCGTCAACGTGGTCTTGCCCATCCCCGTCGCGCCTACGACCGCGACGGTCTCGCCTGGCTTGACCTCGAGCCAGACGTCGTGCAGAACGTCGACATCGCTGTCGGGGAAGTGGAAGCCCACGCCCTCGAACCGCAGATTCCCACGCGGGTTGTCGATGGTCTCGGTCCCACCCTGGATCGAGGGCTCGGTGTCGAGCACCTCCTGGACCCGGTCGGCCGCGGTCATCGACTCCTGGCCCATCGCGAGGATGTGCCCGAGCGAGGCGATCGGCCAGACCAGCTGGAGCATCAGGGTGGTGAACGCGACGAGCGTGCCGAGCGAGAGGGCCTGCGTCCCGACCGCGAGCGCGCCGGTCAGCAGGACGAGCGCGAGGGCTACGTTCGGGATGAAGCCGAGGAACGTCCAGAACCTCGAGCTCAGCCGTACCTTCTCCATCGACGTGCCGTACAGGTTGCGCGCGCCGTCGTCGAACGTGTCGAACATGTGATGCCGACGCCCGAACGCCTTGATCACGCGAATGCCGGTGGCACCCTCCTCGATCAGCGTCGCCAGGTCGCCCTGCTCGTCCTGGACCTTGCGGGAGATGCGGATGTACTTCTTCTCGAACCGGAGGGAGAGGAACACGACCGGCACGGCCATCGCGGCGACGAGGACGCCGAGCGGCCAGTACATGTTGAGCAGCAGGATCGTGACGGTGACCAGCTGGATGATGTTCGTGACCAGGAACAGGATCCCGAACCCGAGGAACCTTCTGATCACGGACAGGTCGGTGGTCGCGCGGGAGAGGAGCTGGCCGCTCTGCCAGCCGCCGTGGAAGCCCATCGGGAGTCGCTGCAGGTGGGCGTACAGGTCGTCCCGGATCGCGGTCTCCAGGCCGAGGACCGCGCGAGACTGGATCCACCTGCGGACGAAGATCAGGAACGCCTCGAGGAAGCCGAGGAGCGCGGCGACTCCGCCGAGGAGGAGAAGTCCTTGGCTGTCGCGGTTGGCGATCGGGCCGTCGATGATCTCCTTGGTCACCAGCGGGATCGCCAGGCTGGCGCCGGTGCCGATGAGAGCTGCGGAGAACATGAAGACCAGGCGGCCGACGTACGGCCGGAGGTACGACTTCAGCCGCCACAGTGAGTCGAGGCCGTTCAACTGTGGGCGGAGTCTTGGTGACTTGGCGGGGGCGGGCATGTCTGTGGGCGGCGCGCTGCTATCTGAAGGCATCTTCGGGCGGGCAACTCCTCACCTGATCGAGCTGGAAAGGCCTTTCCAGGCCAGTAGTACGGCTCACCTGTGGTGCAACAAGTGAGCCCAGACAAGCTTATTCCGTGAGGACAACCGATTTCCCGAGGCAACCACATCTCGGGACGCGGCACCGCGTGCCACGTGTCCGCATCAGGCCGCACGGGTGATTCCGGACCTCTGGCGACGGGAGGGGCGCCGAAAGTGTGGGGTGGGGACACCTGCCCGCCCGGCTTCATCGACACCACAAGAGACCGGGGAAGCCCCCACAAGCGACCTCAGCACGGCTGCAGACCCCAGCAAGAAGGAACCTCCCCCGGGACACCTGTTCCGGGGGCCGGGGGCGGCGCGTTTGAAACTGGTGGCCGGGCCGGGACGAGTCAAAGGCCGCTACGCGGTCGCGAAGCGACGTCGCCCCTCTGCGAAGCCGCCGCGACGCCCTTGACGCGCCCCGGACCGGCCACCACCATCGACCGCCGCCACAGACCCGAGAGCACCAAACCCAGCGGAGCGCCCGTCACGACTGACCTGGTTGAAGGTCACTTTGCCCATGAAGAGGGCGTTCCGGGAGCGCTCGAAGGGGCGGGGAATGCCCCCTTGGTGTGCAAAGTCGCGATGCGGGACGATCAGCCGAGCGCCGGCGGGCAGGGACGCGACCAACACGGCAGCAGAGCGCCGAGGCGGCTTCGAATGAAGGTGCCTTCATTCAAAGCGTGGCGGGTGGCGAGGTGGCCCACGGTGCTGGTGTGACGGGTGGCAGGTGGCGGGGCGCCAGTGGCGGGATGGCGGGGGCGCCAGTGGCGAGTGCCAGCGCCAAGTGATGGGTGCCAGGCGGCGGTTGCCAGGTGCCAGCAGCGGGGTGTCAGGCGGCGGGCGGCGGGCGGCGGGCGGCGGGCGGCGGGCGGCGGGCGGCGGGCGGCGGGCGGCGGGCGGCGGGTGCCGGAGTGCCAGGTGCCGGAGTGCCAGGTGCCGGAGTGCCAGGTGCCGGAGTGCCAGGTGCCGGGGGTGGCCAGGTGCCGGGGGTGGCCAGGTGCCGGGGGTGGCCAGGTGGCGAGGTGGCCCGCGGTCCCGGTGAGGCGAGGTCCGGCTGGGTGAGGGGCACCCCGGTCCCAAAGGCCGGCCCACCCGCCGTCCACTCCTCAACGCCGCAGTGATCATGAAGCCGAACCAGTCATATACGCCGGGTCTGCTTTCATGATCACGTTCATGATCACGGGCAGGTGGCCGGGGCTTCGAGTGAGGGAGCCGAGTGGCTCGAGGCAGTCGCGATGTGGTGAGCGATAGTCGGTTCGTGCGGGCCGAGCCCTAACTCGTCCAGAGAATCTTCCCCACCGCGCCAGCCACGTCTCTGCAGGTCAACGCCCTCTTCGGCGCCATCAGACCCAGGGCGAGCCACGAAACTTCAATCGCCACTCTTGCCTAACGACACGTTGCCGATATATCGTTACCTCAACGTCAACAACACTACTCGATATATCGGGAGACATCATGACACGCAGATTCCCTCCTCTCAACGATCTGGCCGCCGCGTTCGGTGCCTTCGCGGGCACCGGCGCACCGGGGCCACGAGGTCACAGGGGTGGTGGCCACGGCCATCGCGGTGGGTTCGGGCCCGGTTGGGGTCGTGGACCCTGGGGCGGCGGCCGCGGTGGTTGGGGGCCTCCGTTCGACTTCCCCGGCCGAGGCCCACGGGCCAGGCGCGGGGACATCAAGGCGGCGATCCTCCACCTGCTCGCCGACCGGCCGATGCACGGCTACGAGATGATCCGCGAGCTGCAAGAGCGCAGCAACGGCGTCTGGAAGCCGAGTGCCGGGTCGATCTACCCCACGCTCCAGCTCCTCGAGGACGAGGGCCTGGTCACCGCGAACGAGGAGAGCGGCAAGAAGCTCTACTCGCTCACCGACTCCGGTCGCGAGACGATCGGTGGCGACGAGCCGAACGCGGCGCCGTGGGAGGAGTTCGCCGACCTGGCGAACTCGCCGTACCACCAGCTCCGCGTCACCATGGGCCTCCTCGCGGCCGCCGGGCAGGCAGCCCACGCGGCGAACGAGGACCAGCTCAAGCGGATCGTCCAGACCCTCAGCGAAGCCCGTTCGAAGATCTACCGGATCCTCGGCGAGGAAGACCCTGAGACCAACGAGGGCACTACAGCCGAGTAAGGATCACTGATCCTCGAGGCGAGATCCGGTACCCCACCGGCAAGCTCTCGGTAAGACCCAGCTCCTTCAACTTCCGCACATCGCGCTTGAAGACCAGGGTCTCCAACCCCAGGCCAGCAGCGAGGTCCGGGGCCCGCACACCGGGTTGCGACGCAATGAGTCGCAAGTACGTGGCGGTCCACGGGCCTCTACTGCTGGCCTTGTCGATGCGCGCCAGCCGTTCCAGGATCGCGCCCACCTCGTCCTCCGACAGCTCGGAGTTCTCCCGCAGCGCCGCCCGGGGATCGTCGCCGGCGTAGCGCAGCTTCACCTTCCACAGCGGCCGGTCCGGGTGGATCGCCTGCTGCTTCAGGAACGCCTCGCGACTGGCGAACCCCGCCTGCTTGATCGCCCGGTCCGACACAGCCTCGAGCTTGACCTTGCGTACGTCGAGCACCTCGAGCACACCGACCTGGGTCCGCAACCGAGTACCCACCACCACGCGCGGCCGGTCCCAGCGCCGGAACGCGAGCGAGACCTTGCCGGCCACGATGCCCTGCAGCACGGGGAGTTTGATCAGCACAGGAACACACTCTGTACCAACCAAGGTGTATCTGGCACTACCAAGACCGGCCCGGCAGCAGGATGTCTCCGCTACCCCCTCCGCTCCTAGCGTCGAAGACATGAAACGCCACCGCTTGCGTACGGCCGCGGCGATCCTCGCGACACTCGCGATCGCGAGTACGACGGTCGCCACCGCCCACGCCGAACAGTCAACTCCACAAGGACAAACTCAGCTAGCCCGCGGCCTGGAGTCCGTCGTCAGGGACGGTGCCATCGGCGCCCAGGGCGAGGTACGCGTCGGCAATCGCCGCATCGTCGCCACCGCCGGCGTGGCCGACCGCGAGACCAGGAAGAAGATGCCGGCGAACGGCTACTTCCGCGCGGCGAGCAACACCAAGACGTTCACCGCGACGATCGTGCTGCAACTGGTCGGCGAGGGGAAGTTGAGCCTCGACGACACCGTCGAACGCTGGCTCCCCGGCGTCGTCCAGGGCAACGGCAACGACGGCAGCCGCGTCACCGTTCGCGATCTGCTGCGCCAGACGAGCGGGCTTGCCGACTTCTCCGACGACGTCCTGGCGCTGCGGTCGGAGAAGGACTACCTCGCGCATCGGTTCGACCACTTCGAGCTGGCGGACATCGCCGCTGCCGCGATGAAGCGGCCGCCGAACTTCTACCCCGACGGCAAGCGGTGGAAGTACAGCAACACGAACTACATCCTCGCCACGATGGTCGTCGAGAAGGTCACCCGGAACGACTGGTACACCGAGGTGCAGGACCGCATCCTCACTCCCCTCGGCCTCGCGAACACCTTCCCCGCGCGCGACTACCCGTACCTTCCGAAGCCCTCGGCGCACTCGTACGAGCGGTTCGCGGACGGCCAGCCGCTGGTCGACGTGTCCGCGTTCAACCTCTCGGTCATCAAGGGCGTCGGCGACCTGATCACGACGACCGAGGACCTCACCACGTTCTTCACCGCGCTGGCGGGCAGCAAGCTGCTGAAGCCCGCGCAGTGGGCGGAGATGACGAAGACGGTCAAGGCCGACGCGTTCGAGGAACTGCTGCCGGTCGGCGGCTACCGGTACGGGCTCGGCCTGTCCTGGAACCCGCTCACCTGCGGCGGCGGGTACTGGGGTCACGGCGGCGACGGCGCCGGCTTCACCAGCCGCACCGCAGTCACGCCGGACGGCCGCCGCGCCACGCTCTACACGTCCACCACGTTGAACACCCTCGACCAGCACCGCAAGCTGCTCAGGGTGCTCGACATTGCCCTGTGCGACGCGCCCAAGGCCACCGCGCAGGCGGCAGCGGCGACCACGTCCTCGTACGGCAAGACCGACCTCGCCGGCGACTTGCGCAAGGTCGTCGCCGCGGGCGTCACCGGTGTGCAGGGCGAGGTGCGTTCCGGCCCCAACTCCACAATCGTCGCGACCGCGGGGGTCGCGAACGTCGACTCCCACAAGGCGATGCCGGAGAACGGCAACTTCCGCGCCGCCAGCCACACCAAGACGTTCACCGCGACGATCCTCCTGCAGCTCGTCGGCGAAGGCAGGCTCAGCCTGGACGACACCGTCGAACGCTGGCTCCCCGGCGTAGTGAAGGGGAACGGCAACGACGGCCGCAAGGTCACCGTGCGCCAGCTCCTGCAGCACACCTCCGGCATCCCCGACTACGCCGGCGACGTCGTCCCGCACGACGCCGCGACCTGGCAACGGGACCGCTTCAAGCACTGGGACCTCGCCGACGTGGTCGAGGTGGCGATGAAGCACGAGCCGAGCTTCGAGCCGGGCACGAAGTGGGAGTACAGCAACACGAACTACGCGCTCGCGACGATGATCGTGCAGAAGGTCACCGGCCGGGATTGGTACGCCGAGCTCGACCGGCGGATCCTCGAGCCGCTCAGGCTGAAGGACACGTTCGCGCCGCGCGACAACCCGTACCTACCCAAGCCGCACGCGACCGGCTACACGAGGTTCGCGGAGAACGGCCCGCTGGTCGACACCACCGCGTTCAACTCCTCGGGCGGCAAGGGCGCGGGCGACCTCGTCTCGACGACGAAGGACCTGACCACGTTCTACACCGCGCTCGCCGGCGGCAAGCTGCTGAAGCCCCAGCAATGGACGGAGATGACGAAGACCGTCAAGGCCGACGCGTTCGAGGACCTCCTGCCGGTCGGCGGCTACCGGTACGGGCTCGGCCTGTCCTGGAACCCGCTCACCTGCGGCGGCGGGTACTGGGGCCACGGCGGCGACCTGCCCGGCTTCAGCAGCCGCGTCGGCGCGACGTCCGACGGGCGCAGCGCGGGCGTGTATGCCTCGACCTGGTTCGACGACCTGGAGCAGGACCGGCTCACGCTGAAGGCGATCGACCGGGCGCTGTGCGAGGCGCCGGCGCCGAAGTACGGGCGGTCGGCGTTCCAGAACGACCTCGACGCGATCCACGACCTCGGTGTGACCGGCGTGCAAGGTCGGGTTGACACCGGAAAGCGCACGCTCGTTGGCGAAAGTGGTGGCGTTGACACCGATGGCTACTTCCGGTTGGGCAGCGTGACGAAGCCGATGGTCGCGACCGTCATGCTGCAGCTCGTCGCCGAGGGCAAGGTCGGCCTGGAGGACACCGTCGAACGCTGGTTGCCGGGCGTGGTGAAGGGGAACGGCAACGACGGCAGCAAGGTCACCGTCCGGCAGCTCCTGCAGCACACCAGTGGAATCCACAGCTACACGAGCGAGCTGCCGCTCGACTCCGAGCAGGACTACTACGCGCACCGGTTCGACCATTACGACTCCGAGGACCTGATCGCGATCGCGCTGAAGCACCGGCCGGACTTCGCGCCGGGCACCAGGTGGTCGTACAACAACACCGGCTACGTCCTCGCCGGGATGATCATCGAGAAGGTCACCGGCAACCCGTGGGACGCCGAGGTGCAGAACCGGATCCTCAACAAGCTCGGCATGCGTGACACGTTCGCGCCGGGCGACTACCCGTACCTGCCGGGCACGCACGCGCGGGGCTACCAGCAGTACGAGGAGAACGGGAAGCTCGTCGACGTCACCGTCTACTCGCACTCGTGGGCGAACGCGGCCGGCGCGCACCTCACGACGGCGGCTGATGTGGAGAAGTTCTGGCACGGCCTGCTCGGCGGCCGCCTGCTGAAGCCCGCTCAGCTGGCGGAGATGAAGAAGACCCGTCCGGCGGAGGAGTTCTGGGACGTGTGGCCGGGCGCGGGGTACGGGCTGGGCCTGATGTGGGTCCCGCTCGAGTCCGGCGGCGGCTACTGGGGCCACGGCGGTGACACGCTCGGCTTCAAGACGCGGTCCGGGATCACGGCCGACGGTCGGCGGTCGATGGTGCTGTCGCTGAGCACCCAGCTCGCCAGCCCGGAGTCGGACTTCCTGGTCAACCGCCTCGCCAACCGCGCGCTGCGGCCGTAGCTCGGACCGCTTTGGGTCGGGGGCACCCTGGTCCCATAGGTTCGGACCGGGGTGCCCCCGACCCAACTCCCGGCGGCGACGACGGCGACGGCGGCGGCGACGGCGGCGGCGACGGCGGCGGCGGCGGCGACGGCGGCGGCGGCTGTTTGGGTGAGGGGCACCCTGGTCCCATAGGTTCGGACGAGGGTGCCCCCGACCCAACCGCGGCTGGTGGGGCAGCCACCTCACGAGAGCGAGAGGGTGCTTGCTGGTGCGTATCCAGCTCGTCTGCTTGGGCAACATCTGCAGGTCGCCGATGGCGGAGGTCGTCCTCCGCCATCGGCTGCTTACTGCCGGTCGGGACGACGTCGAGGTGGAGAGCACCGGCATCGGGTCGTGGCACATCGGCGAGCTCATGGATCCCCGGGCGCGGCAGGCGTTGAAGGAGCGCGGGTACGACGGCACAGCGCACCGCGCCCGGCAGTTCGACGACGACCACCTCGCGCAGGCCGATCTGATCCTCGCGATGGACCGTTCGAACCTCGCCGCCCTGCGCCGGAAGGCGCCCGGCGACGAGCGGATCCGGCTGTTCGGGTCGTATCTGACGGACGAGCCGGAGGTGCCAGACCCGTACTACGACGGCGGGTTCGACCGGGCGTTGGACCTCATCGAAGCGGCCACGGCCAAGCTGGTCGCCGCGCTGAAGGTTTGACGCCCCAGCGCGACAGGAGCAGGATCGCCCGATGGCACGCCTCGCCGGCATCGCCGCCCATGTGGCCGCGCTGCTCGGCACGCAGGTTCATTCGACCAGTCCGCTGGCCGGCGGAGACATCTGTCTCGCCACCCGCGTTCGGCTGACCGGCGGCCGCAGCGTCTTCGTGAAATCCAAGGCCGGCGCACCCGAGGGCTTCTTCGCCACCGAGGCGCGCGGCCTGGAGTGGCTGGCCGAGGCGGGCGAGGGCGCCGTCCGTACGCCCAAGGTCCTGGCGCACGACGCCGAGTGCCTCGTGCTGGAGTGGATCGAGACCGCGAAGCCGAGCCGGGACGCCGCCGAACGGTTCGGCCGGGCGCTGGCAGCCACGCATCGCAGCGGCGCGGACGGGTTCGGCGCCTCGGCGGACGGGTTCACCGGAACGTTGGCGCTGCCGAACGAGCCCGCGGAGACCTGGCCGGAGTTCTTCGCCGCGCGGCGAATCGAGCCGTTCCTGCGTTCGGCATTCAACCGCGGCGCGCTCGAGGGCGGCGACGCGAAGGCGATCGTCCAGGTGATGGACCAGCTCGCCGAGCTGGCCGGCCCGCCTGAGAAACCGGCGCGGCTGCACGGCGACCTGTGGTCGGGCAACATCGTCTGGGCGACCGATGGCCAACCCCGCTTGGTGGATCCGGCCGCGTACGGCGGGCACCGCGAACAGGACCTGGCGATGTTGACGCTGTTCGGCGCACCGCAGCTGGACCGGATCGTCAGTGCGTACGACGACGCGTTCCCGCTCGCGGACGGCTGGCGCGACCGGCTGCCGATCTACCAGCTGCACCCGCTGCTCGTCCACGCGACGATCTTCGGCGGCGGGTACGGCGCCCGCGCAGGCGCCGCCGCGCGCGAGATCGTCAGCGCGCCAAGAGCTCGAAGCTGATCTTCGGCCGCGCGCCTTCCTCCGCCACGCACACGCGGGTCAGGAACTCGCGCGCGTAGGCCACCGGGTCGACGTCCTCGCTCGCGTTCAGCCCGCGGATGTACGCGGCGTGGGCGGCCAACGAGTGGACGGCAGCCTCGAACGTGTCGGCGATGTCGATCTCGTGCGTAGGAGTGGGCGAGCCGGCGATCGCCGTCCAGCGCACGCCGTCCCACGGCTCGTCGTCGCCGGGGAAGAGCCACCGGTTGCCCGCGGAGGTCGTCGCGTCCAGCAGCGCACGGCCGAGCACGCGGTGGTCGGGCGTGTTCCAGGCCCCGTTCCCCCACGTCTCGCGGTGGTTGAGCGTCACGATGAGCTCCGGCCGGTGGCGCCGGATCGCGTCGACCAGATCGCGACGGAGCGGCAGGCCCTCCTCGATCACGCCGTCGTGGTGGTCGAGGAAGTCGACCACGTCCACGCCGACGATCGCGGCGCTCGCGCGCTGCTCGGCTTCCCGCAGCGGCGCGCACTCGTCGGGCGGGATGCCGTCGATGCCGGCTTCGCCGCGGGTGGCGAGCACGTACACGACGTGCTTGCCGGCCGCGGTCCAGGCGGCGATCGCGCCGGCGGCGCCGTACTCGAGGTCGTCAGGGTGGGCGACGACGGCGAGCGCGCGCTCCCAGTCGGTCGGCATCTGTTCCATGGGTCGCAACCTTATTCGCGGCCGGCTCGTCGAAGAAGCGGCCAATGTCGGGCGGTCAACGACCGCCACACCGAGTCGAAACTGAGCGAGCCGGCCGCGACATGATCGCAGTCCGGAATGATTGAACGTGTGACAGAAGCCAGCCTCGCCGCGATCGACCACTGGCGCTCGCACTGGCGGGCAGCCGAATGGGTCGAGCGCGCGGACCGCGACGTAGGCGAGCCGTGGTCGTTGCCGCTGGTCGTACGCGCGGAAAAGGCGTCGCCGCCCGATCATCAGCACGCGATGTACGCGGCGGCACGTTCGGTCGTCGCGATGCTGTCCTCGCCGGGCGCTGAGCCGGAAGGCCCGTGGTACCCGGCGATCCAGCGCTGGGCGGACGGGTTCATCCGCAAGGTCACACGCCGGGCGCGGGGCGTGCGCTGGCCGGAGGTGCAGGACCTGGCCGGCGTGACCTGCGCGGTCGGCACCGCGGAGGTCCGGGCGCTGCTCCCCCACCGGGTCGCGGCGCCGCCGGTCGTGGTGTCGAAGCTGCAGGTGGCGGGGCTCGACCTCGAGGCGGATCCGGAGCTGGCGCTGTCGGTCGAGCCGGTCGACGCCGAAGGTCCGGTGCTGACGATCGCGGTCGCGCCGGGGTTGGCGATGACGACCGGCAAGGCGTGCGCGCAGGTCGGGCACGCGGCCCAGCTCGGGCTGATCGAGCTCGACCGCGACCTGGTGTGGGCGTGGGCGTCGGGCGGGTTCGCGTTGCGGCTGGTGTCGAACGCGGAGGCATGGAAGCGGCTCGGCGACCGGAAGGTACGGGCGGCCGTCGTCCGGGACGCGGGCTTCACCGAGGTGGCGCCGGGAACGGTCACGTGCGCGGCCACTTTCGACCAGCTCTCGTGAGCGCGGGCTCCAGTTAGGTTAGCCTTGCTTACATGGCGAAGACCCCGACGCGTCCGGTCCGTACGCGCCCCGAGAACGCGCTGCTGTTCTTCCGTACCCACGTCACCGCCGTCACCCGCGTCACCCCGAACATCGTCCGGGTGACGCTTGGCGGGTCCGAGCTATCGGAGTTCGTCGGCGATGGGCCGGACCAGCGGATCAAGGTCTTCCTGCCGCCGCCGGGCGAGGTCGAGCCGAAGCTGCCGACGTACGGCGACGACTGGTACACCGTCTATCGCCAGCTGCCGGCGGACAAGCGCCCCGCGATGCGGACGTACACGATCCGCAAGCACTACCCGGAGCGGAACGAGGTCGACGTCGACTTCGTGCTGCACGGCGACCTCGGCCCGGCCTCGCGCTGGGCCAACCAGGCCGCGCTGGGCGACGCGGTGCTGATCTGGGGGCCGTACGCCGACTACGAGCCGACGCCCAACACGACCTGGCAGCTGATCGCCGGCGACGCGACCGCGCTGCCCGCGATCGGCGCGATCCTCGAGGAGCTGCCGGCTGGGACGGTGGCGAAGGTGTTCGTCGAGGTGGACTCGCCCACTGACGAGCTCCCGCTCGCGACTTCGGGCGACGTGTCGCTGACCTGGGTGCACCGGAGCGCGGGCGTCGAGCTGGTGGACGTCGTCCGCGCCGCCGAGTTGCCGGAGGGCTCGCCGTACGTCTGGATGGGCGGCGAGGCCGGGCTGGTCAAGGCGTTGCGGCGGCACTGCGTGAACGACCGGCAGTACCCGCGGTACGACATCTACTTCTGTGGCTACTGGCGGCGCGGACGGGCCGAGGACGACTTCGACGAGGTCGAGGCCGCCCAGGAGGAGCGCGCCGAGCTCGCAGCCGACGAGGCCGCCGGCGTGGTCTAGGTCGTGTCTGGCGAATAGCGCCGGTCATCGCGCGTAGCGCGATGACCGCGCGGCGCCCCGCGCCCGGCTGGGCGTGGTGCAGGAGGAATTCATATTGGTTATATGGGTGACGAGGTGCACCGCGGCCAGGCGGGATGTGGGGTGTCGCGCGCCAGGCGATCTTTGGCAGACACGGCCTAGGTCCACAGGGGCACGAGGATCAGGCTGCCGCCGATCGCGAAGTCGACGACCGCGCACCATTCGGCGAACGAGCGCGCGACCACCTTGTCTCGGATCAGGTGGACGATGTCCCAGACGCCGTGGCCGACCCAGCCGAGCGCGACCAGGTAGCGGGCGAGATCGGGGTCGACCAGCTGGCCGCCGACCGCGAGCGCGCCGAACAACACCATCCCGCCGAGCTGCAGCCGGAAGTCGGCCTCGCGATGCCTGCCGTGGGCGCTTCCCCAGATCGCTGCGGCCAGCGTGACCGCGAGGATGACGATCGAGGGGTCGACGACGTTCTGCAGCTTCAGCCCGGCGAACGCCGGCAGCGCCGCGAGCAGGATCGGCCAGGTGAGCCAACGGCGCTTCAGTGCCTCGACGACCACGTAGATCATCGGAAGCAGCAGCATCGCGTCGGCGAGGGTGCTGACCGTGTCGGGCGTGATCTCGCCGAAGAACGAGTCCACGCCGACCGGCAGCGCGACGAGGGTGGGCCAGCGCCTTCCGATCGCTCTGATCAGGCTGCGCGGCTTTTCGGTGTGCGTCGTGGTGTCCATGCACCCAGGCTGGGGCGGTGCGCGCGCAGGCCGTACCCGCGCGGTGTCACGACTTACCCATGCGATCTACACGGGTCAGGCGGCTGCGGGCACCCGCCAGGCGAGCTTGCGCCGGCGCCGGACGACGGCGTGGCGCAGCCGTCGGCGGGCGGCGTGCAGGCGCTGGGCGTACTCGGTCGGTGAGTAACCCAGCGCCCGCGCGGCGTCCAGTCCGCCACCGTTGCCCACGGCGAGGATGGCTTGGTCGGAGGGGCTCAACTCGAGCGTGGCGGCGTCGATGTCGGCGCGAACCTCCGCGGTCACCGATGTCACCGTGGCTACCGTTGCGATCATGAACCCTCCCCCGGAATGGTGCTCATCACGGGATTAGACGACTGTCCCCTGCCTACTAGTTGCCTGAACCCGCCGATTCGTTACACGCCACGCCGTGATCAGGGCTTTTGCGGCTCCGTTGTCGATGGCTTCGGCGCCCTTGTGGAGGTGTCGTTGGAGCCTGTCGGCCAGTGGTTCGTCGGTCTGGTCGAACGTGCTGAGGGCGGCGGCCGCGTTCAGGAGGACGGCGTCGCGGACGGGAGTTTGCTCGCCGTCGAGCAGCCGTTGGGCGGCTTCGGCGTTCTGCTCGGCGGTGCCGCCTTGCAGTGCTTCGGTGCTTGGTGGGGTGATGCCGAGATCTGCTGGGTGGAGCGTTGTTTGGCGTACGTCGCCGCCGCGGACCTCCCAGATGCTGGTTGTGGTCGTGGTGGTGAGCTCGTCGAGTCCGTCGTCGCCGCTGGCGATCAGGGCGTCGACGTTGCGGTGGGCGAGGACCTCGGCGATCAACGGGGCCTTGCTGGGGTCGGCGACGCCGACGAGCTGGTTCGTTGGCCTCGCTGGGTTGCTGAGCGGAGCGAGCAGGTTGATCGCGGTCGGGACGCCGAGCTCGCGCCTGACCGGGGCGGCGTGTCTCAGGCCGGGGTGAAAGCGCGGGGCGAACGCGAACGCGATGCCGATCTCGTTCGCTTGCGTGGCGACCTCGGCTGGGCCTTGGTCGATCTGGAGGCCGAGGCTTTCGAGCAGATCGGCCGAGCCAACCTTGGAGGTGGCGCCGCGGCCGCCGTGCTTGACGACCTTGACCCCGGTGGCGGCGACGACGATGGCGGCGAGCGTGGAGAGGTTGACCGTTCCGGTCCGGTCGCCGCCGGTGCCGGCGAGGTCTATGACTGGCCCTTCCAGGTGGATGGGCGGGGCTTGGTCGAGCAGGGCTTGGGACATCGCTTGGAGCTCGTTCGCGGTCTCGCCCTTGGCTCTTAGTGCTACGAGGAAGCCGGCGATGTGCGCTTGCGTGGCGCCGCCGTTGACGATCTCGTTCATCGCCCAGCTCGCCTGGTCTGGCGTGAGGTCATTGCGGCTGAGCAGGGTGCTGAGGAGGTCGGCCCAGGTCGTTCGCATTTGTGACTCCTCTTGGTCGTGGGGACGACTCACGCCGAGGAGATGCCGATGGCCGCCTCGGGGAGGCGGCCATGGGTATCGGGAGGGACCGCCTTAGTCGGCGGCCCACCACCCGAGGAACGTGCGCATGAGAGGGATCCTAGGGCAAACAAAACGGGATCCGGGGGCACGCCGGATCCCGTCCTGCTCTCCGTCGGTCGGCGGGTGAGCGCCTCCCTAGGAGTTGTCAGCCCTCCTTCAGGGCCCCTCAAGAGTGCCCGCCGCTTGCGTCCCGGCGTATCCGTGAAACCCCTCGGAATTGAGCGCTCAGTGGAAGTCGCGGGACATGGTGCGGATGTTGAGGTGGAGTTGTTCGAACTTCTCCGCGATCACGTTCGTCACGCCTTCGGCTCTTTCGAGGCGGCCGCGGATGAGGAGGGCGGCGGAGTCGCGGGCGATGCGGCGGAAGTGGTTCCAGGTTCCGTACGGGACCACGATGTTGATCATCCCGGTCTCGTCCTCGAGGTTCATGAACGTCACCCCGCCGGCGGTCGCGGGCCGCTGGCGGTGGGTGACGACGCCGGCGACGAGGATCTTGCGGTTGTTCTCGGTGGTGGCCAGTCGGGCGGCCGGGAGCACGCCACGGGCGTCGAGGGCCGCGCGGACGTGGCGGGTGGGGTAGTCGTCGGGTGAGATGCCCGTCGCCCACAGGTCGGCCATCACGGCCTCGGCGGGCCTGAGCTCGGGAAGCAGCGGCAGCTGGACGGGCTGCAGCGAGGCACCCAGCTGGTCGGCGCGTTCCTGCGCGGCCGAGCCGGCGATCCAGAGGGCTTCGCGGCGCGACAGCTCGAAGCAGTCGAACGCGCCGGCTGTCGCGAGTGCCTCCATCTGCACCGCGGTGAGGCCGATGCGGCGGACGAGGTCGGCCTGGTCGGCGTACGGGCCCTCGGCAAGACGCGAGGCGACGATCCGCTCGGCCAGCTCCTTGCCGATCGAACGGACCTCCGCCAGCCCGAGCCGGACGGCGAACCTCGTGTCCCGCCGATGCGCGTCGTAGTCGAACGGCGCGTCCCGGACGAACGGCTTCGGCTCCGAGATGTGCTCGGAGTCGTCGAACAGGCACTCCGACCGCCCCGTCGTCACCGACTCGTGCTCGTGGAGCGGCCGCACCAGCTCCAGGTCGGCGTGCACGTTCGACACGTGCAGGTCCGGCCGCCGCACCTCCACCCCGTGCCGCCGCGCGTCGGACACCAGGCTCTGCGGCGAGTAGAACCCCATCGGCTGCGCGCGGAGCAAGGCAGCGAGGAACATCGCGGGGTAGTGCAGCTTGAACCACGAGCTGGAGTACACGAGCAACGCGAAGCTGATCGAGTGGCTCTCGGCGAAACCGAAGTCCGCGAACGCCTCGATCTTCTCGTAGATCATCTGCGCGGTGTCGCCGACGATCCCGTTCGACGCCATGCCAGCGAACAGTTTCTCCTTCAGCGACGAGATCTTCTCCAGCCCGCGCTTGGACCCCATCGCCCGCCGCAGCAGGTCGGCGTCGTCGCCGGTGCAGTTGCCGACCGTCATCGCGATCTGCATCAGTTGCTCTTGGAACAGCGGCACGCCTAGCGTGCGTTCGAGCGCCGACGTCAACGACAGATGCGGCGGGTCGGGCCGCTCGATGCCGAGCTTGCGGCGGATGAACGGGTGCACGGCGCCGCCCTGGATCGGCCCGGGGCGGATCAGCGCGATCTCGATGACCAGATCGTAGAATCGCCTTGGCTGCAAGCGCGGAAGGGTGGAGATCTGCGCGCGGCTCTCGACCTGGAAGACACCAACGGAGTCGGCGCGGCAGAGCATGTCGTAGACGCCGGCCTCCTCCCTCGGGATCGAGTGCAGCTTCCACTCCTCGCCGAGGTGCTGCTTGATTCCGTCCATCGTGTACTGCAACGCGGCCAGCATCCCGAGCCCGAGCAAGTCGAACTTGACAAGGCCCATCCAGGCACAGTCGTCCTTGTCCCATTGGAGAACGGTGCGATCCTTCATCCGACCGGGCTCGATCGGACAGACCTCGCCCACCGGCCGGTCGGTGAGCACCATGCCACCGGAGTGGATGCCGAGATGCCGCGGGAACGTCAACAGCTCGCCGGCGAGGTCGGAGACGGACGGCGGAATGTCGTTGTCCGCTTGGGATTCGACCTTTCCCCAGGACTCGACCTGCTTGGACCACGCGTCCTGCTGACCAGGACTGTGCCCGAGCGCCTTCGCCATGTCGCGGACCGCCATCTTGGGGCGATAGCTGATCACGTTCGCGACCTGGGCAGCGTTGCGCCGGCCGTACTTGTTGTAGACGTGCTGGATGACCTCTTCGCGCCGGTCGGAGTCGAAGTCGACGTCGATGTCGGGCTCCTCCTCGCGTGTGCTGGAGAGGAAGCGTTCGAACGGGAGGTTGTAGTAGATCGCGTCGACCGCGGTGATGCCGAGCACGAAGCAGACCGCGGAGTTGGCGGCCGATCCCCTGCCCTGGCAGAGGATTCCGCGCTCCGTGGCGTAGTCGACGATGTCCTTGACGATGAGGAAGTAGCCGGGGAAGTCGAGCTTCTCGATGACGTCGAGCTCTTTGTCCAGGCGTGCGTAGTGGTTCGGCTTGTCCTCGCGGGTGCCGTAGCGGGTGTGCGCGCCTTCCAGAACGAGCCTGCGCAGCTCGCCCATCGGGGTCTGGCCGTCGGGCAGCTTCTGCAGTGGCAGCTTGGGCTTGGCTCGTTTGAGTGGAAACGCGAGCTGTTTGGCGAACTCGATCGTACGGTTGACCGCGCCCGGGTGGCGGTGGAAGAGCGCGGCCATCTCGGCGCCGGAGCGTAGGTGGGCGGTGCCGGCGGCGGGGAGCCAGCCGTCCAGCTCGTCGAGGCTGCGGCGCGCGCGTACGGCGGCGAGGGCGGTGGCGAGCTGCCTGCGCGGTGGTGCGGCGTAGTGCACGTTGCCGGTCGCCACGATCGGCAGCACACGTTCCTCGGCCAGTGCCGCGAGGGCGTCGTTGCGCCCGCTGTCGAGCGGATAGCCGTGGTCGGTGAGCTCGACGGCGACGTTGTCGCGGCCGAACTGGGCGACCAGCAGGTCGAGCTCGCGCGCCGCGCCGGCGCGCCCCTCGGCCTCGAGCGCCTGCCGGACCGTGCCCTTGCGGCAGCCCGTAAGAACGAGCCAGTCGTCGTTCGCGCGGCCGACCAGGTCGTCCAGGTGGTAACTGGGCTTGCCCTTTTCCGCGCCGACGAGCTGCGCCTCGGTGAGGGCGCCGGCGAGCGCGTGGTAGCCGTTCTCGCCGCGCGCCAGGACGAGCAGGTGGCTGCCCTCGGGGTCGGCGAACCCGTTCTGCGGCTTGGTCAGCTCCAGCGACAGCTCGGCACCGAAGATCGTGTCGAGGTCGTACTTCTCCGCCGCCTCGGCCATCCGCACGACGCCGTAGAAGCCGTCGTGGTCGGTGAGCGCGAGGGCGGACAGGCCGAGCCGGTACGCCTCCTCGACCAGCTCCTCGGGGTGGCTCGCGCCGTCGAGGAAGCTGAAGTTCGAGTGGCAGTGCAGCTCGGCGTACTCGACGGTCGGCTGGTCCGGCGGCTGGGGTCGCTCGTCGGGCGGTGGGTCGTACGGCGGCCGCACCAGCGACCACGCCGGGCTGTCGCCGCCGTCGCCGTCCAGCGGACGCTTGGTCGGCCGGCGGCCGGAGAGCTTGCGCTCGAGCTCCGACCATGGGATCGGCGGGTTGTCCCAGCCCATCCTTCAGGCCACCTCAGTCATAGGAAGCCTCCAGCCACCAGCGGCCGCGCTCGTACAGCAGCGCGTAGCCGGCGCCGTCGGCGCAGACGACCTGGAAGCGCGCGTACCGGCGAGCGGCCGCCGCGTCCCACCAACGCTCCTCGACCAGCCACGGCCCAGCCCAGTGGGAGATCTCGCGCTGGTCGAAGCGGGCGGGGTCGGCGGTGAGCAGGCCGCGGTCGGTGAGCTCGACGCGTTGCTGGTCGGCGCCGAGGACCTCGACCGGGGTGGGTGCGGTGAGCACGGTGCTGGGCGGCGGGTCGGGCAGCTGGCCGGGCCAGGGCTGGTCGGGCACGCGTGCCGGGGTGGGTTCGTCGCCCCATGGGACGAACGTGACGCGGTCGGCCGGCGAGCGCCCGCCGGAGAGGATCGCGGTGAGAACGGCCTCGTGGCCGAGCATGCTCTGCACCCGGGTGAGCGCGCGGTGGACCCGTTCGTCCGGGGCCTGGTCGCCCCACAGACCGTCCTGGTACGCGCCGGTCGGGGCGGCGTCCTCCGGGAACAGCTGGACCCTGAGCACGCCGAACGTCGCTTCCTCGCTGTCCTCCTCTTGGGTCGAACCCCAGAGCCCCTGCAGCTGCCAGCGGACCCGGTCGACGACGTCGTTCGCGGAGAACCAGCGCGGATGCCGCCACTGCCTCGACTTGACCTGGGCGGCGTCGGCGCCGCGCTCGGTGGTGACGTCGACGCGGAGGCAGGTGCAGACGAGGTCGCGGTCGGCGAGGGCGTCGACGAGGCGTTCGGCGGCGGACTTGATCGCGAACGCGACCTGGTCGACGCGGTCGAGCGGGGGCTCGAACTCGACGCTGGTGGCGAGCTCGGGCGGCGGCCTTCGCGAGGCGAACGGGCGGTCGTCGTGGCCTGCCGCGAGCCGGTGGGCGAGGGCGCCGTCGATGCCGAAGCGCTCGAGTACGCGGCCGGCGGGGAGCTCGGCGAACGCGCCGAGGGTGCGGATGCCGAGCCTGCGCAGGAGATCGACGAGGTCGGGGCGGTCGAGCAGGTTGATGTTCAGGCCGGCGAGATGCTCGGCGGACTCTCCTGGTGGGAAGACGTGCACGTGGTTCTTGTGGCGTTCGGCTTGGCGGGCGGCTTGTTCGGCGGCGAACGGGCCGTCGGCGATACCGATGACGGTGTGCGCGTTCGCCTGCTCGACGAGGTGGGCGCGGAGACGTTCGGCGAACTCCTCCTCGCCGCCGAAGTAGCGCGCAGGGCCGCGGGCTCGTACCGCGCACATGCCGGGCCGGATGACCTCGACGCCGGGCGCGATCGCCTCGACGGCGGCGACGATGGGCTCGAACGCGCGGGCGTCGACGGCCGGGTCGTACGGGAGCACGGCGAGCTCGGGGCACCTGGCTTGGGCTTCTCTGACCCGAAGGTCGCGGCGGACGCCGTCGGCGCGGGCGGGGGCGTTGCAGGCGTAGACGCGACCCTTGACGATGACGGCGACGGGCGTGTCCTTCGCGCAGCCGGCTTCCTGGGCCGCGGCGACGACGGGCCAGTCGGGGCACCAGACGGTGATGCAGCGGACGGGGTCCATCAGCCGGCCTTGACCTGGCGCCATTGGGTGAGGTCGGTGGTCTCCGGCGCGGCTTCGGCGAGGTGGACGCCGCCGTCGCCGCCGGGGAGCCAGAGCTTCGCCGTCCGTTGAGGTCCGCGACCGTCGGCGGTGACCGTGACCTCGCGGGCGGACAGGTGACCGTGGCCGTCGCCGAGGCCGTACCAGCGGCTCTCGGTCACAGCGAGCCGCTGCTCGGCGCCGGGCCAGTCGCCGTGCACGAGCAGGACTCCGCCGCGTTCGCGCAGCCTGGCCGCGAGCCTGCGCGTCTCGGCGTCGTACGCCGGCGTGGGTGGGCGAACGACGACGAGGTCGAGGACGTCGACGAGCGTGCCGACGACGGTGAGCCAGCGCGGACCCGGCTCGGGGACGAGCACCAGCCTGTCGAGCTCGACCCCGAGACGTGCGGCCGCCTCGATCCCGGCGTCCTGGACGCCGACCATCCCGGTCCACGACCCGGCGGCGGAGGCCTCGGCGAGCAGGGCGTACGTGAGCGCGTTGGAGCCCTGGACGACGTAGCTGCAGCCCTTCCGCAGCCCACCGTCGAGCAGCCCCGAGAACGCCTCCCGCGTCGGCAACGTCGGCGCCAGCCGACTCTGCGCCAGCTCCGCGCGCAGCCCATCGACGACCTGGTCCCGACGCTCCGCCGGCACCACGGTCAACCGACGCGCGACCGAACTCGCCACGGTCCAATGATCGAACGTATGTTCGATCGTGTCAAACGGCGGTCAGCGGAGCAGGCGGGACCAGGTGCGGAGTTCGGTGGTGAAGATCGCGGGTTGCTCGAAGGCCGCGAAGTGGCCGCCGCGGGCGGCGCGCGTGTACGAGATCAGCTGGTTGC
Source organism: Tenggerimyces flavus (assembly GCF_016907715.1). Classification (NCBI taxonomy): domain Bacteria; kingdom Bacillati; phylum Actinomycetota; class Actinomycetes; order Propionibacteriales; family Nocardioidaceae; genus Tenggerimyces; species Tenggerimyces flavus. The sequence continues at coordinate 951,640 of NZ_JAFBCM010000001.1, forward strand.
CGTACGTCGCCTCGGCCCAGCGCCGCGGCAGGGGGACGATCTCGGCGGGGAACGTGGTGAAGCCCACCGGGACGCTGTAGGGGTTCGGCGAGACCGTGTCGTGGTGGGTCGCCTGCCAGTAGAACCGGGCCGACGAGGTCGCCGTGCCGGTGAGCCAGTAGAGGGTGATGTCGTCGAGCATCTTGTCCAGGCCCAGCACGTTCTCCGGCGCCCCGGCGCTGTCGGACCAGGCCGCGAACTTCTCGTAGATCCACGCCGCCTGGCCGACCGGGGAGTCGTGCAGCCCGTACCCCAGCGTCTGTGGCCGGGTCGACTGTTGCGAGAAGTAGCCGAAACCATCACCGGAGAACTCCTGCAACTTCCGGAGCGCCTCCTGCTCCTCCGGCGTCGGGTCGGGCAGGTCGGGCGGTGAGAACTCGGCCCAGAAGTTCAGGTGGATGCCCGCCAGACCGGCCGGCGCGAGCTTGCCCAGTTCCGACGTGATCACGCCGCCCCAGTCACCGCCCTGCGCGACCCACCGGGAGTAGCCGAGCCGCGCCATCAGCGTTGTCCAGGCACGTGCCGTACGGCCCGGCGCCCAGCCGTTCTCCGTCGGTTTGTCGGAGAATCCGTAACCAGGCAAGGACGGAACGACGACATGGAACGCGTCGCTCGCACTCCCGCCGTACGCCGGCGGATCGGTCAGCGGGCCGATCACGTCCGCGAACTCCAGCACCGAGCCAGGCCACCCGTGCGTCAACAGCAACGGCAGCGCGTCCTTGTGCTTGGACCGTACGTGCAGGAAGTGGATCCCGAGACCGTCGAGCTTCGTCCGGAAGTTTCCGAAACCGTTCAGCCGCTTCTCGACCCTGCGCCAGTCGTGCTTGCCGGCCCAGTGCGTCACCAGCTTGCGTACGCGCTCCAACGGCGCGCCCTGGGTCTGGTCGGGTACCGTCTCCCGCTCCGGCCACCGCGTGGCCGCCAGCCGGCGGCGCAGGTCGGTCAGCGCGCTGTCCGGATACCGCACCGTGAACGGCGTCACCGCCTCCGTCGCCGCCGGAAGTTCCAGCCCGGCGTCGGCCGCGGCTTCCGAAGCCGTCATCCCCACCACTCCCCAAGGCGCGGCGGCGACCCCCAGGGTCGCCGCCAACACCATCCGCCTACTTGTCCGTTCGCTCATCCAGCCAGGCTAGGAAGGCGAACGGGCAGGACCTACTGATTCGATCGAGACCGAAGACTCAGCGTGCCACGGGTCCCGGAACGTACGACAAGTACTCCCCGAGCCAGTCGATCTGGTCGTACTTGGGGTTCACGATCGGCTTACCCGCAACGAAGTTGCGCTCGTCGTCGATCGAGCCCGACCCGTCGTACTTCGCGACCAGCGGGTACGGGAACACCGGCCGCGTCCGCACCACCGGACCGCCGGGGTTCCAGGGATTGTCCGTGCCCGCCGCGACGATCCGCTCCGGCGCCTTCCCGCGCTCCACCCACGACACGAGCTCGTCGAACGGCTGGAACACGTTCAGCCCCTGCGGGTCGCCGCCGATCAGGCAGTGGTGTCCGCTCGGGATCAGGAACAGCCGCGCCCACTCCTGGGTCTTCGCCAGGCCGCCGTTCCGCGAAGCGAGCCGGCTGTAGTAGTCGACGGTCGCCTCCGCGGGCACCGCCATGTCCGACCAGCCGCTCCAGAGCAGCAGCTTGCCGCCGGCGCGCTTGAACTTCGACAGGTCGAGGCTCGCCGCGTTGCCCTTCCGTCCTTCCGGTGTGAGCCGGTGGAAGTCGCGCGCGGTGAACTCGTAGTCGAAGACCGACGAGTGCGGCTTGCCGATCGGGTAGCCGAGGTTCTCCAGGTACGCGTTGGCGTCCGGGATGATGAACGGGACGTCGATGCCGTTGTCCGGGTCCGGCGTCCCGTACCCGATGAGCGCCAGCTCGCCGCCGCGCGGGAGCGAGGCCGGGTAGAGCACTCGGCCGTGCGCGTCGGCGGGACGCGTGTACAGCTTGCGCATCGCGGTCACCTGCGCCGCCGTCAGGCAGTCGGGGCGGTCGGCGCCGGACGGGCAGCGCAGCGCGACCGGATCCCACGTGCACGCACGCGGGTCGGCGAGGATGCCGTCCTCGAGCCCGTCGATCGTGTCGCACGCCGCGATCGCGGCCGCGTTGACCACGCGGAGCTTCACGGCGCTGAGCACCGCGGTCCCGTCCGGCCGCAGGTTCGCCTGCGCGAGCCAGGCGAGGTACGAGCCGAGCCCCGGACCCATGTAGTGCGCCGACGCCGAGGAGATGATGCCGTCGAAGTCGTACGGGTAGCGCTGCGCGAGCAGCAGCGCCTCGCGGCCGCCCATCGAGCAGCCGTCGAAGTACGACACCCGCGGCCCCTGGCCGTAGAACGTCTTGATGATCGCCTTCGACGCGCGCGAGAGCACGTGCGGCGCGCGGTAGAAGAAGTCGTCGCGGGCCTGCTGGTTGTCCTTCGCCCACTCGGTGTCGAGGAACGGCAGCTCGCCGGTCCCCACGTGGCCGTTGTCCGTCCCCGCGACCGCCACGTCGCCCGGCGCCTGCTTGCCGCAGTCGGGGAACGTGAGATCGGGGATCACGCCGCAGTACGCGCCGCAGCCCACCTGCAGGTAACGGCCGGAGTACGTCTGCGTCGGCAGCTTCAGCCGGAACTTGATCGCCGGCTCGATCGCGCCCTGCACGTCGCAGTGCTCGGGGCCTTGCGCGCCGGCCGGTACGACCGCCGCCTGCTCGACCTTCGTACGCGCGCCGGGCAGGTCGTACGCGCGCACCAGCTCCGCGCACTCGCGTACCGGAGACACCGTCCGTTCCGCCTTCTCGACGGCGGCTCCCGCAGGAACCGCCACCCCTCCCCACAGCGTGGCGATCCCGATCAGCGGGACCAGCCAGCGGTGGACACGTCGGATACCCATTTGTTCGCCTCCTCGTTACCGTTCCGGTGTTTGGAAACTGCGTCCACCGGACACTGTGTACGATAGACACAGTTTGTGATAGTGACAAGACCCGAAGACTTCTCCATGACCTCGATCGAGCGAATCGCCAATCCTGGTTGAAGATTCACCGCGCCCCTCGGGCCGCCAAGTCGCCAACGGCCAACCCGGTGTCGGGCCCGGGGTTGCCGTACCCAAAATGGAGGAGCAGCATCTGCTTGAGAAAGTCGAAAGTTCGCACGACCACCCCCTCGCACCACCACACCAGACGTCCTCCGACGCACACGCCTGTGCCGCGTGTGGGTCGGGCCCTGCGCACCATCCCCACGCCCAGGAGGCCATCGTGTCTGACGCGACAGCCACACCTCCGGTGGTCGTCGTCGACCGCCACATCACCTCGCTGGACGCAGCTCGGCTGCGTCGCGCGAAGGGCGCCTTCACGACCAGGAACGTCGATCCGCTGCGCCATCCGGAGCAGGTCGCCTGGTCGTTGATCGAGGGCGTGCGCCCCCATGCCGGGGATCTGGTGCTGGCCGAGGTGACGGACCTCGGTCAGCACAAGTCGATCGAACGCACCGACGGCCGCCGGTCGACGCTGTACGTCGGCGACGAGGTCGTGGTCGCGTACGGCGCCCGCTACGCGCCGGACCAGTTCGAGGGCGTCGTGCCGGCTGACCTCGGCCCGTGCGACCTGCTCGCGGCCGGCGGCATCGCGGGCAAGTGCGTGGCGAAGTCGTCGAAGGTGAACGTGCCGACCAAGCTGCGTCCGCTCGGGCTGCTCGCGGCGAACGGGCAGCGGCTGGACCTGCGCCGGTTCGCGACGTTCCCGACGGACGAGATCGAGGCGATGACCCGGCCGCGGCACACGATCGCGGTGGTCGGCACGTCGATGAACTCCGGGAAGACCACCGCGCTCGCGGCGCTGGGTCGCGGCCTCACCCGCGCCGGACTGCGGGTGGGCGCGGCGAAGGTCACCGGGACGGGCGCCGGTCCGGACCTGTGGTCGTACACCGACGCGGGCGTGGAGTGGGTCTGCGACTTCACCGACGCGGGGTACGCGACGACGTACCAGGTCCCGATTCCCGAGCTCGAGCGCGTCGCGTCCGCCCTGGTCGACGGCCTCGCACGGCGCGGTGCAGACGTGGTGCTGGTGGAGATCGCGGACGGGATCCTGCAGCAGGAGACCGCGGGCCTGCTGGCCTCGCCGGTGATCCGGTTGCTGCTGGACGGCGTGATCTTCGCGTCCGGTGACGCCCTCGGGGCGCACGCCGGCGTGGAACGGGTCCGTGCCTGGGGCTACGACGTTCGCGCCGCCGGCGGTCTGCTGACCGTGTCGCCGCTGGCGATCCGCGAGGCGGCCTCGTTGGGCATCGACGTGCTCAGCGCCGCCGACCTCGCCGACCCCTCGATCGCGACCAAGGTCGCAGGTGTCCTCGCGGAGTCCCAGCAGGCCTCGTAGTTGACGGTTCCGGCCTCTCGGGTGATGATGAACGCCTGTTCGTGAACGAGTGTTCATAACGTGGAGGCCGCAGATGGGGTCGATCGTCAACACCGAGCAGGCAGAGGCCTGGAACGGATACGAGGGCGAGCACTGGGCAGCCCACTACGACCGGTACGACCTGGTCAACGGCGGGTACAACGCTCGGCTGCTCGACGCCGCCGGCATCGGCACCGCGGATCGCGTGCTCGATCTCGGCTGTGGGAACGGCCAGCTGACCAGGGACGCCGCGCGGCGGGCCAGCACTGGTCGGGCGACGGGGATCGACCTGTCCGAGCCGATGCTCACTCGCGCCCGGGAGCGGGCGGAGGAGGAGGGCGTCGCGAACGTGGACTTCGTCCAGGCCGACGCCCAGGTCCACGCGTTCGAGGACGCCTCGTTCGACGCCGCGCTCAGCCGGTTCGGCGTGATGTTCTTCGCCGACCCCGTCGCGGCTTTCGCCAACGTGCGCAGGGCGTTGCGCAGCGGCGGGCAGCTGGCGTTCGCCTGCCTGCCACCGTTCGCCGGCACCGACCTCGGTACGGTCTTCGGCGCGCTCAGCCCGTACCTCCCGCAGCAGCCCACCGGCGCCGACGGCACCGGGCCGACGTCGTTCGCGGATCCGGAACGGACGAGGGCCGTGCTCACCGACGCGGGCTTCGTCGACTTCGGCTGCGAACGCGTCGAGACCGACCAGCTCTGGGGCCAGGACGTGCCCGACGCCGCGGAGTTCATGCTCGGCTGGGGACCGGTGAAGTTCAACCTCGGCCGGGTCAGGCCCGAGCAGGCCGAGGCCGCGAGCGCCGCGTTGACGAAGGCGCTCGAGCCGTTCGCACGACCGGACGCCGTCGTTCTCCGCGGCGCCGCCTGGCTCGTCACCGCGACGGCGCCGTGATGTCGCCGCGACGGGCGGCGGCCGTCGCGGAGGGGCGGAGCCTGCGGGAGCATCTGGTCGCGACGGCGGAGCGACTCCTCGCCACGCGCGGGACGGCCGGCCTGAGCGTGCGCACGATCGCGCGCGAGGCCGGCGTCGCCGACGGCGTGCTGTACAACCACTTCGCGGACAAGGAGGAGCTCCTCGCCGCGGCGCTCGACGCGCACGTCCGGACGACGCAGGCGCGGCTCGGCACCCTGCCCGAGCCCGGCTCCCGCACGGTCGAGTTCAACCTGCGCACCCACCTCGCGTACGGCCTCACCCTGCACCGCGCGATCCTGCCGGCGTTCACCGGACTCGTCGGACAACCGGCTGTGCTGGCCAGGTTCGCCGAGCTGCACGACCAGAAGGCCTGGCGGGCAAGCCTCCGCGACTACCTGGCGGCCGAACGCGAACGCGGCCGGCTCGCGCCCGAGGCGCCGATCGAGGCAGCGGTCGCCATGCTCGTCGGCCTCTGCCACGACACCGTGCTGTCCGGCCTGCTCGAAGCCCGACCACCGCGAACGCCGCCCCTCGAGGACGTCGTCGCGGTCGTCCTCCGCGGTCTAGGACCTGTTGCGTAGGTCGGGGGTGCTGGCGGAGGGGCACCGATGCCGCTTTACCTGGCGAGTGGGTGCTCTACGCGGGGTGTATCCCACGTAGAGCGGCAAATGATCATGTAAACATGATCATTTGCCGTCACACAGGGGCGCTAGACGGAGGCTCGCCGGCGACGCACTAGGCGGACCACGATCGAGACGACTGGCATCAGGGCCCAGCAGATATAGGCCCATCTGGTCAGGAACGCGACGGGGATCGAGAGGACGAAGCAGCCCACGAACGCGAGCGACCGCGCGTACCCGTCCTGCGCGGCCGCGAGGTCCGGTCCCTTGGGGCGCAACCCGTGGCGTCGGATCTCGCGCTGCATCAGCAGCAGGCAGCAGCCGGCGAGGACCTGCACCAGGGCGTAGAAGACGAACGGCACCGTGAACGCCTCGTCCGCCGTCAGCACCCGCGTCGCGAACGGGGTGACGATGATCGAGAACAGCCACAGCAGGTTCCACAGCCCGAGCCGCCCGCCGAGCGCGGTCACGTGCGCGAACAGGCGGTGGTGGACGTTCCAGTGCGTCGCGATCACCGCGAAGCTGATCAGGAACGCGAGGTACTCGTGCCAGTGCTCGCCGAACGCACGCAGCACTTCCGCGTTCGTCGCACCTTCCGGAACGGGCAGCTCGAGGGCCAGCAGAGTGATCGCGATCGCGACGACCGCGTCGGAGAAGAGGACGAGGCGCTCCTTGTTCAGGATCCCCGCCCGCACCAGGTCATTGGTCACGGAGGGACAGCGTAGAGCGTCTACCCAGACGTCGGTGAGAGCTCTGCGGGGACGGCGATCACGTCGACCATCGCGCCGTTGCGGAGGACGGTCAGCTCGACGGGACGGCCGATCGCGTCGGCGAACATGAGCTTCTGCAGGTCCTGCGCGCCGCGCATCGGCTGGCCGGCGGCGGCGAGCAGCAGGTCGCCGGGGTGCAGGCCGGCTTGTTCGGCCGGGCTGCCGCTGACGACCTCGACCACGCGGAGCGCACGGCGGTGACCGACGCGTTCGGCGAGACCGCTCGGCACTGGCGCCGGCGTACTGACCAGGCCGAGGAACGCGCGGCGCACGCGCCCGTCGTGCAGCAGCTCGCCGATGATCCGCCGCGTGGTCCCGTTCAGCGGGACCGCGAGCCCGACACCGACGCCGGCGACCGCGGTGTTGATGCCGACGACTTCGCCGGTGGAGGTGGCGAGCGCACCGCCGGAGTTGCCCGGGTTGAGCGCGGCGTCGGTCTGGATGACGTCCTCGATCATGCGGACCGTACGCCCGTCGCGGGCCGGCATCGACCGGCCGAGCGCGCTGACCACCCCGGCGGTCACCGAGCCGGCGAGGCCGAGCGGGTTGCCGACCGCGACGACGAGCTGGCCGACGCGCAGCAGGTCCGCGTCGCCGAGCCTGGCCGGCGCGGGTACGTCCCTTCGTACGCGCAGGACGGCGAGGTCGGACAGCGGGTCGCGACCGACCACGTCGAACGGGGCCTCCGTACCGTCCGCGAAGTCGGCGACCCCGCCGCCCGCGGAACCCACGACGTGGCCGTTGGTGAGCAGGTAGCCGTCCTCGGTGAAGACGACCGCCGATCCGCCACTCTCGCCACCACGGCGAGCCACCCGGAGGCTGGCGACCCGAGGGATCAGTTCGTCAGCGACGCGGGTCACGATCTCTGAGTACGCGTCGAGCACGATTACATGGTTACACCGCAATGCAACCACGCAGCTCCGTAGCAGGTACGGACGACAGGCGGCGGTGCCGCGCCGATCGTGAGGGAACCAGGTCGAGCACGTTCCCAGCGGCGTCGCCTGGGCGGGAGACTCCTGCAGGCGAACACCGTCGGGTCGGCGGACATCATCGACAAGCAGGTGAAGTACCCGGACCTGGATCCGAACGCGATCGACAGCGCCGAGGTCGCCGACAACACGCTGAAGAGCGCGGACGTCCTGAACAACAGCCTCAGCGGCGTCGACGTCCTGGACAACTCGCTGGGTGCGGCGGACATCGCGGCGAACGGTGTCGGCAGCTCCGAGGTCGCGACGAACTCCCTGACCGGCGCCGACATCAACGAGGCGACGCTCAACGTCGGCCCGCGGGTACGAGCCCGCGCTGACGCCGGCCCCGGCGACCTCTCCTCCGGCCTCGGGACCGTCGGCGGGACGCTCAGCCTGCCGACCGACACCTGGCTGATCCACGCCAAGGTGAACGCGTACTCCACGAAGTACGACCCGGCCAACGAGGTGCTGTCGGCGTCGTGCGTGCTGAGGTTCGGCACGACCGACCTCGACGTGAGTCGCGTCTGGGGTGACAACGACTACCTCGGCGGCTCGCCGCGAGGCGGCGGCACGATGTCGATGATTGGCTGGGCCACCGGCAGCGGCCTCGTCGCCGTCGGGTGCCAGGACCAGGCCACCAGTTCCAACACCGCCGCCCAGATGCAGTGGCACCAGCTGCGGATCGTCGCGGTCCCGTTGAACGCGCTGAACTAGGTCGCGTCGGCGTTGGCGGTCAGCCGCCGCGCGAGGTCGCGGACCGCGGTGCGGAGCTCGTCCGGCCTCTGGATGGCGAACGGCCAGCCGAGGCCGGCGAGCATGTTCGCCATCCCGTCGAGCTGTTGGGCCCGCGTACGCAACAGCACACCGCCGCCCTCGACCTCGGACAGGTCGCCGACGGACGGCGGGATCCGGCGGCGGACCTCGGCCAGCGTCACCTCGGTGAACACCACCGAGACCTCGTGGGCGTACGGCACCCGGGCCAGGGACTCGGTCACCGTACGGACCGGGTCGAAGTCGTCCGGCGGCGAGAACCGCTCGTCGGTCAGCGAGGCGCCGGTGATCCGGTCGAGCCGGAACGTCCGCACCTCGCCGCGCAGCTGGTCCTGCCCGGTCACGTACCAGCGGCCGCCGTGCACGACCAGGCCGTACGGGTCGAGGTCGCGCTCGGACGCCTCGCCGCGGTACGACGCGTACCGGATCCGCACCCGCCGCCGCTGATGCGCGGCCGCCGCCAACGACAGCACGATCGCGGTCTCCGGCGCCCGGCCGCCGCGCGGCGGCAGCGTGAGGCCGAGCGAGGACTCGACCGCGGCGACCCGTTCCCGCAACGCGGCGGGCAACACCCGTTGGAGCTTCGCCAGCGCGCTCTCCGCAGCGACGCCGGTCGTGGTGGTCGCGAGCCCCAGCGACCGGCCGGCGACCAACCCGAGCACGACCGCGGTCGCCTCGTCGTCGTCCAGCATCAGCGGCGGCAAGCGGAATCCGGGCAGCAGCCGATAGCCGCCGTACCGGCCGCGCGTGGCGACGACCGGGATGCCGAGGTCGACCAGCCGGCTCGCGTACCGGCGCACGGTCCGCTCGTCGATCTCCAGCCGGCGCGCGATCTCCGCGCCGGTCAGGCCCGGCCGCGCCTGCAGCAGCTCGAGCAGGGCGAGCGTGCGGGTGGTCGGATGTGGCATCGAAATTCCTCCACAAATCCGGGCCGGAACTGTCCGCATAAGACTCTAGCCTGGAGGCATCGGTTCACCAGGGGAAGGGATCAAGAGCATGGCAACGTTCGTCCTCGTACCAGGCTTCTGGCTCGGCGGTTGGGCATGGGAAGACGTCGCGAAGCGGCTGCGGGAGCAGGGCCACGACGTCCATCCCGTCACGCTGACCGGACTCGGCGACCGCGCGCACCTGGCCTCGCCGGACGTCACACTGCAGACCCACGTGCAGGACCTCGTGAACGTGCTCGAGTACCAGGACCTGCGCGACGTCGTGCTCGTCGCGCACAGCGGCGGAGGCGTGCCGGCGACCGGCGCGGCCGATCGTGCGTACGAGCGGATCGCGCGGATGGTCTACGTGGAGAGCGGCCCGTTCCCGGACGGCGTCGCGCAGCTCGACATGTCCGACCCGGCCGAGGAGGAGAACGTCCGCGCCGACATCGAGGCGAACGGCGGGTTCTGCCCGCTGCCGTCGTGGGAGCGGCTCGGCGGGCCGGGCGAGATGTTCATCGCGGGGCTCGGCGACGCCGAGCGCGCGCGGATGGCGGCGCGCGCGGTGCCCGAGCCGGCGGACGCGATCACGGCGTCGCTGGTCGCGGAGAACCAGGCAGCGGTGGACAAGCTGCCGCACACGTTGGTGTCGTGCGTCTTCACGGTCGACCAGGTCAAGGAGTACATGGAGCAGGGCTTCTTCGCCGGCATGGCGGGCAAGCAGTGGACGTTCGAGTACGTGCCGACCGGGCACTGGCCGATGTTCTCCAAGCCCGTCGAGCTGGCCGACGCGTTGGACCGGATCGCGAAGGCCTAGCCTCGGGATTTCGGGTGTTGGTGGGCGACTTTGGCCTGTGAAGGCCGGAAGTGCCTGTCCTGCTGGGGAACTTGGGATGGCGACCTCTCGAGTGATCCGAGCGGATGGCACTCCGTTGGGTGAGGCGTCGTGGTTCGCCTTACCCGGCCAATGGCCCCTCTACCTGGCGCCCACCCCACGTAAAGCGGCCAATGATCATGTAAACATGATCATTGGCCCCAGGGCGGGGCCGGGCCGGGCCGGGCGAACCGACTGCTGGACGAAAGATCGAGGCTAGGCGACGCGGGTACGGGACCGGGCTTGGCTGGCTGTGACGGCCGCGCCGACCGCGAGCAGTGCGGCGGGGCCGAAGAACAGGCCGATGCTGAGCCCGGCCACCATCACGAACGCGCACACGACGAACGCCGCCGCCCAGAGCGCGATCACCTTCGCCTGCTGGTGAAACGGCGCGAACAGCGCGACACCCGTAGCGAGCACCGGCACCGCGAGCCAGCCGACCGTCCCCGGACCAGGCAGCCCGCCGATGGCCAGTGGCATCGCGAGCGCGGTCACGGTCGCCACGCCGAACGACACGACCGCCAACCAGCGCGCGGTGGTCCCGATGCGCTCCTGCCACCCGGGCGCGGAGCCGAGCAGGTTGAGCCCCACCACCACGACCACCAGAGCGAGCAACAACAGCAGGCCGTACATCTCGACCACCCCCAGCTGGAGAACTTCAGCATAGGCGTCCGTTCTGTTCAAGAACCAGTTGTCCACAAGGGCTTAACGTCATCGATATGAAACCGACAAACGACCTGCTCACCCGAGCCGGCGACTTCATCTGGCTGACGGCTCGCGTCCTGGAGCAACGACGGTACGAACACCTCTTCCACCATGGCTCGGCCGATGCGGTGCTCACCGCCCTGTCGGCGTACGAGAACCCCGACGGCGGCTACGCGTACGCGCTCGAGCCCGACAACCGCGGCCCGAACAGCCAGCCGAACGCGACGATCTCGGCGGTCTCGATCTTCGAAGAGGTCAAGGCGATCGACTCCGATCGGGCGCAGGCCGCGGTCGACTACTTCGGCTCCGTCGTGCTGCCCGACGGGAGCACTCCGGTGCTGGTGCCGGGGTACGAGGGATTCCCGAACGCCCCGTGGATCGTGCCCGATCCGGACGGCGGCGGCTCGGTGCTGCTGACCGCGCTGATGATGGCCACGCTGTATCGCAGTGGGGTCGAGCGTCCGTGGATGGCGAAGTCGACCGACTACCTCTGGACGGCGATCGAGTCGATCGAGAAGACCCATCCGTACGAGGCGATCTTCGCGATGCTGTTCCTCGACCAGGTCCCCGACCGCGACCGCGCCGCGCGTGCGGCCGAACGGCTGGGCCGGATCGTGCGGGACGGCAACCTGGTCGTGCTCGACCACAGCGATCCCTCGAAGTACGAGGTCGAAGGGTATGCGCCGGGCGAGGTCTTCTACGCCCATGACTACGCGCCGCGCCCGACGAGCCTGGCCCGCGCGTGGTTCTCCGACACGGAGCTGGCCGAGGCGCTCGACCACCTGGAGGCCGAGCAGGGCGAGGACGGCGGCTGGCCGGTCACGATGAAGCAGTGGGCTCCGGGCACGCACCTGGAGTGGCGGCCGATTCAGACGCTCGGTGTGCTGGCGACCCTGAAGGCGTACGAGCGCGTCTAGGTGAGCTCGAGCGAACCCGTCTGGCGGGTAAGCCGTTCGACCCGGTTGAACGCGAGCATCCCGAGGACGGGAAGGAGAATCGCGAACCCCGCAAGGGGAATCAGCTCCCGCCACAATGAGGTGATGCTCGCGCCCTTCGTGGACGCATCGACCAGGGCTTGGACACCGTACGCGAACGGGAAGAACCGCGCGGGGATGCGGATCCAGTCCGGCATCAACGCGATCGGGTACATCGTCCCGGCCAGCAACATGATCGGCCCGAACAGCAGGTTCGAGATTTGGTTGGCATCCCGGATCGCCACACCGATCGCGCCGACGACCATGCTGAAGCCCCACATGCAGGCGCCGAACAGCGCGAACGTCACCAACAGTGCGGGAAGATTCACCTTCACCGTAAGGCCAAACGCCATCGCGCCCACCGCAATAGTGATCGCCGCGGTGGCGAGGGCCTCGACGATCGCGAACAGCTGGAATCCGCCGAGCCACGCGTAGCGCGAGCACGGCGCCAGGAACAGGTTGCCGAGCGAGCCGCGCCTGCGCTCGCCGTCGAGGACCTCGCCCGCGTTGTAGAGCATCGCGAACAGCAGCGCCATGCATGCGCCGCCGATGATCGCGTAGTCACGCAGCTGCTCGTTGTCCCGGTAGATGAGCCCGATCAGCAGCAGGTTGAAGACCGGGTACATCATCCACACCAACGCGTAGAAGAACGGCCCGGCGAAGAGGATCTTCGTCCGTCCGACCACGAACGCGGTCGAGAACACGATCCGAACCACAGCCGACATCAGTCAACTCCTACAGCAGATCGAGGGTCGCGCGACGGCGGAGCGCGCTGTCCATCCGGCGCAGCGACCAGACGCCGATCGCGAGGAAGACCGCGCTGCTCGCCACGGTCGCGAGCAGGGCGCCACTCACCTCGGCCAACGACGCACCAGAGAGCGTCGTGGCGCGCAACGCCTCCACCGCGTGGGAAATCGGGATCACGTCGGTCAGCGGCTGCACCCAGTCCGGCAGGACCGAACGCGGAACGAAGAAGCCCGCCAGCAGATAGATCGGGCCCTGCAGGAAGTTGGACAGCGCGTTCGAGTGCCGGGACAGGATGAACAGCCCGCTGAAGCCCAGGCCGATGCACAACGTGCCGACGTACAGCGCGAGGAGGCAGACCAGAGCGGCGAGCGGGTCGGCGATGTCGAAGCGCCCACCCAGCACGGTCCCGAACAGCACCGTCAGCAGCAGACCGGAGACGTCGTAGCAGATGCAGCCGAGCCCGTACCCGAGGATGACCGGCCCGATCCGCGTCGGCGCGGCGACGACGGCGGGCAGCGTGCCCTCATAGATCTCCGACTGCAGCGCGTTGCCGGCGCCCCAGACCGTCGCGTTCCACGCCATCGTCGCGATGACGCCGACCACGAGGAAGCCGATCACGTCCTCGCCCGGAACGGCGGTCTGCCCCGACACCTGGTACGCCAGCACGAACCCGAGCAGCAGCAAGACGCCGAACAGCGGCATCCGGAGCATCATCACCGGGTTCGACGCGAACCGGAGCAGCAGCACCCGCGCGGTCGCGAACATCAGCAGCCAGTCCGCGCGGAGCGTGCCGGTCACGGCTGCTCCTCTTCGTACTCCCGGCCGGTCGCGGCGAGGAAGACCTCCTCCAGCGAGGCCACGTCCGCGGCGGCCTTGAGCTCCGCCGGCGTGCCACGCGCGACGATCAGGCCGCGGTCGACGATCGCGAGGTCGTGGCAGAGCACGTCCGCTTCGTTCATGTCGTGCGTGGTGAGCAGAACGGTGTGCTCGGGGACGAGGCTCGCGATCAGCTGGCGGACCTCGATCGCCGCCTTCGGGTCCAGGCCGATCGTCGGCTCGTCGAGGATCGCGACCTGCGGCTCGTGCAGCAACGTCTTCGCGATGTGCAGGCGCTGCTTCATGCCGCGCGAGTAGCTCTCGACGCGTTCGTCGGCGCGGGTGGTGAGGTCCATCCGTTCCAGCAGCTCGATGGACCGGCGTTCGATCCTCTCCTTGGTCAGGCCGTAGAGCCGACCGAAGTAGCGGAGATTCTCCTTACCAGACAGCTGGTTGTAGAGCCCCTTGTCGCCGCCGAACAGAACCCCGAGCCGGCGGCGTACGGCGGACTCGTCGGTGACGACGTCGAAGCCGTCGATCGTGGCGGTCCCGGCCGTGGGGATGAGCAGCGTGGAGAGCATCTTGATCGTCGTGGTCTTGCCGGCGCCGTTCGGGCCGAGGATGCCGAAGATCGTGCCGCGCGGAACGGCGAAGCTGATGCCGCGGACGGCCTCCACGACCTCGCCCGAGCGGAACCAGCCCTTGCGCTTGCGGAACGTACGGCGCAGGTCGTCGGCGACGATGGCGTTCCCGGCGGCCACCTCGCTGTCGGCGGACACCGGTGCGAGATTCGTCATGCGGCCCATCCCGCCGCCGCAAGGACAGGTTGACGGTGCGCCTGGACGAAGACGTTCGCCAGCTGCATGCCCTGCGTGCGCCACCACTGAGGCGGGAGGCCGGACGGCTGGTCGTGTCGCGCCACGATCGAACGGCGCATGCTCTCGACGTCGTCGGCGGCGAGTCGAACGGACGTCGCCCAGCCGGCCAGCACGGTGTCGAGGCTGCTCGGTTCGGTCATCGTCGTGCCTCCTCGAGGCTTGGTTCGGACAGTCCCAGGTCGCGGGCGAGTGCCCGGCGGGCCTGGTTGAGCTTGTAGCGGACCGTTCCGGCCGGCAGCTCCAGCGCGGCGCCGATCTGGGCGCTGGTGAGCTCGCTGACCGCGTGCATGGCGAGGATCACCCGCAGGTCTTCGGGCAGGTTGCGTACGGCCGCGCCGACCTCGGAGACCAGCTCGGCGGTCGCCGCCCGTGCGTCCGGCTGGTCGGTCTCCGGGATCGTCGTACGGACGACGTCCTGCAGTGCCTCCCCCATCGCCTCGCGCGTCGCCCGGGCTCGGTACGTGTCGGTGACGAGGTTGCGAGCGACCGCGAAGATCCATGCCCGTTGGCGTTCCGGGGCGATCGCACGGACCTCGTCGAGCCGCCGCCACACCCGCAGGAACGTCTCCTGGAGCAGGTCGCGCGCGGTGTCGGGATCGCTCACCCGCCCGAGCAGGTACCCGTAGACGCCCGGCCGGTGCGCGTCGAAGATCTCGGTGAACGCGCGCTCCGCGGCGTCGGGATCAGGCATCACCATGGCCGTCGGACACGACGAGGTTGCCGTACTTCTCGGTCGTCAGCACCTGGAGCGCGGAGACGAGCTCCTTGCGCGCGCTCAGGTTGCCGACCAACGTGACCTCGGAGACCTTCGCGCGCAGCAGTTCGGCGGGTACGTCGCTCTCGATCCGGAAGTCGCCGACCAGCGCGAGCGCGACCGGACCGTCCAGCGCGTCGAAGAACCCGCGCCCGAACGTCTCCTGACCCTTGAAGAACCGTGGCTCGCCGCCGTACCAGATGAGCTCGCCGCCACCGACCAGCCGCGGCGCCAGCACGCCCTCGCTCGACCGTGGGGCGAGGAGTCTGCCGCCCCAGAAGACCTCCTGGAAACCGACCCTCGGCGCCAGGCTGGTGATGATGACGTCGCCGGCGAGCATGAGCACGTCGCCCGCATTGCCGCCATGGTTCGCGAGGGTCTCGCCGCTGATCCGGATCTCGCCGCTCAGCGGCTGGAACCGTTGCCCCTGGACGTAGGTGTAGTAGTTCACCGCGCCGGTGACCCTGGTCAGACCGATGCCGAGGGCCGTCTCGCTGCCGCGCGGGGCGAGCACGGCGCCGATGACGACGACCTCGCGATAGCCCACACGTTCGACCGGCGTCGTGACGACCAGGCCGCCGATGACCACAAGGACCTCGTTGTCGCCACCCGGGTCGGCCAACGCCTCGCCGGACAGCGTGAACATGCCGGTGTGGAAGCGGACATGCGCGTCGCGTGGCACCGGGATCACGTGGGCGACGTCGACCAGCCGGACGCGGGTGAGCAGCTCACCCCCGTCGGCCGGAACCACGAGGGTGGCGACGCCCCGGATCTCCTCCAGGCGCGCCAGGTTCTCCGGCGTCGCTTGGGAGAGATCGAGGAACGCGACGTTCTCGATCACTGTCGGTTGGTCGTTCATGCCCTTTGTCCTCCTCGAACCCCAGGGTCGCATCAAGGAAGACGGACGAGCGCGCGAAGTGTTGGGAGCTATCTTCCGAAGGTGTCGAACGCCGCCGCCGCGGCACCGATCACGCCCACCTGCTCGCCGAGCTCGGACAGCACCACCCTGCACCGTTCCCCGGCGAACTCGAACGCGAGCTCGTCGACGCGCTCGCGGACCGGCAGCAGCAGCTGGTCGTCCGACCGCGTCACGCCGCCGCCGAGGACGAGCACGTCCGCCTCGAACAGGTTGCTCAGGCTCGCGACTCCGGTGCCGAGGATCTCGGTCGTGTCGTCCCACAACGCGGCGGCCATCGGGTCTCCGTCGGCGGCGGCGCGCGAGACGTCCGCGGCGGTGAGGGTCGCGACCCGGGCGAGCGCGGAGTCCGCGCCGTCGTCGAGCAGCTCGCGCGCTCGCGCGGCGATCGACGTCCCCGAGCAGTAGGCCTCGATGCAGCCGCGCGACCCGCACGGACAGGGCCTGCCGTCGTGGACGACGACCATATGTCCGATCTCGCCGCCGTTGCCGCTGCGTCCGCGCATCAGCCGGCCGTCGAGGATCGCGCCGCCGCCGACACCGGTCGAGACCGTCAGGTAGACCATCGACCGCGCGCCGCGGCCCGCGCCGTGCCGGTACTCGCCGATCGCCGCGGCGACGCCGTCGTTCTCCAGCCGAGCCGGCACGCCGTACGCCTGCTCGGCCCGCTCGGCGACCGCGATCTCGTCCCAGCCGGGCAGGTTGGGCGGGCCCTGGACGAGGCCTCGTTCGGTGTCGAGCGGTCCGCCGCAGCCGATGCCGACCGCGTGGAGTCCGCCGGAACCGGCCGCCGCGAGCGCTTCGTGTCCGAGCGCGAACAGTCTGTCGAGCATGTCGTCCGGCCCGCGTTCGGCAAGCGAACGGCGTTGCAGGAACGAGCACACACGACCGTCTTCGGCCACCACTCCCGCCGCGAGCTTCGTACCACCGATGTCCAATGCCAGCACGCGTTTGTGCACCCAGGTCACCTCACACGCGATGGATGTGGAATCGATCCCAGACACTCGGTGACGGTAATCCCCCGCCGGGGCAGGGTCAAGGCGGGAATAGCCGGCTCGGAGGCCGAGTTAGGATCAATATATGCAAACGCATAGACCATGAGGGACGAAGGAGACAGGTCATGCAGTTCGGGGTGTTCTCGGTCAGTGACATCACGCGAGACCCCGTGTCGGGACAGACGCCGAGCGAGGCGGAGCGCATCGACGCGGTCGTACGGATCGCCCAGAAGGCCGAGGAGGTCGGGCTGGACGTGTTCGCGATCGGCGAGCACCACAACCCGCCGTTCTTCTCGTCCTCCCCCACCACCTTGCTGGCGCACATCGCGGCGACCACCGAGCGCCTGATCGTCTCGACGGCGACGACGTTGATCACGACGAACGACCCGGTGCGCATCGCGGAGGAGTACGCGATGCTCCAGCACCTGTCCAAGGGCCGCGTCGACCTGATGATGGGCCGCGGCAACACCGCGCCGGTCTATCCCTGGTTCGGCCAGGACATCCGGCAGGGCCTGCCGCTGGCGCTGGAGAACTACAACCTGCTGCACCGGCTATGGCGTGAGGACGTGATCGACTGGGAGGGCACGTTCCGTACGGCACTGCAGGGCTTCACCTCGGTGCCGCGCCCGCTCGACGACGTCCCGCCGTTCGTCTGGCACGGCTCGATCCGGACGCCCGAGATCGCCGAGCAGGCCGCGTACTACGGCGATGGCTTCTTCGCCAACCACATCTTCTGGCCGAAGGAGCACTTCATGCGGTTGGTGAACTTCTACCGGCAGCGCTACGCGCACTACGGCCACGGCACCGAGAAGCAGGCGATCGTCGGCCTCGGCGGGCACATCTACCTCGCGCGCAACTCCCAGGACGCGATCAAGGAGTTCCGGCCGTACTTCAACGAGGCGCCGGTGTACGGGAACGGGCCCTCGCTCGAGGACTTCGTGGAGGGCACGCCGCTGACGGTCGGCAGCCCGCAGGAGGTCATCGACAAGACCCTGACGTTCCGTGAGCACTTCGGCGACTACCAGCGGCAGCTGTTCCTCGTCGACCACGCCGGCCTGCCGGTGAAGACCGTGCTCGACCAGCTCGACCTGCTGGGCGAGGAGGTCCTGCCGACGCTGCGCAAGGAGCTGTCGGCTCGGCGCGACCCGGACGTGCCGGACGCTCCGACGCACGCGAGCCTGGTGCGCGCGAAGTACGGCGACGCCGCTCCCCGGCAGCCGCGCCCGAACGCCAACCGCGGCGACAACGTGACCGGCGCGTCGCCGTACCAGGACACCGACCCCGCCGTTCAGGCCACGTACCCGAGGCCCTGATGTCCGGCCGTGACCGGCTCGCGAACCACGCCTGGGAGGGGCTGCTCTCGGCGCACGCCCGGCTGATGAAGGGGTTCGCGGCCGAGGAGATTTGGGGCGACGTGTCGATGCGGGAGTACGACGTGCTCTACACGCTGTCGAAGTGCTCTGGGCCGGTGCGGATCGGTGAGCTGCATCGGCACGTTCTACTCAGCCAGCCGGCTCTGTCGCGCCTGGTGGACCGGCTGGTGGAGCGGGGGCTGGTGCTGCGCGTTCCTTCCCCTGCCGACAAGCGGGGCGTGAGCCTGTCGCTGACCTCGCTGGGGTTGGAGACGCAGCGTCGGATCGGTGGCCAGCACGCGCGCTCGGTGACGCGCGCGGTGACGTCCGCGCTGAGCCAGGACGAGCTGGCCCAGCTCGCCGTACTCACCTGGAAGCTTGCTGGATCAGAGGGGACACTTCGCCCATGAGCGATGCACTACGCCTTGTCGTCGTCACGGCGGGGACGAGCGACCCGTCGTCGACGCGGATGCTGGCCGACCGGGCCGCTTCGCGGGTCGCGGAGCTGGCGGGCTCGCGCGGGCGTGAGGTCGCGACGTCCGTGATCGACCTGCGCGAGCTGGCCACCGAGATCACGACCGCGATGCTCTCCCAGCTGGTCGGCCCGAAGCTTCGCGCGGCGATCACGGCGCTTGGAGCTGCCGATGGGCTGATCGCGAGCACGCCGGTGTACGCGGCGGGGGCGAGCGGATTGTTCACGTCGTTCTTCCAGATCCTCGACAACGACCTGCTGATCGCGAAGCCGGTCATCCTCGCCGCGACGGCGGGGACGGCGCGGCACGCGCTGGTCGTCGACGACCAGCTGCGGACGCTGTTCGCGTACCTGCGGACGATGCCGGTGGCGACGTCGTTGTTCGCGGCGCCGGAGGACTGGCGCGACCCGTCCTTGGACGGCCGGGTGCGGCGGGCGGCGCTGGAGCTCGTGGTGCTGATGGTGAGCGGGTTCGCCGCGCAGGTACGGGCGGAGGGGTGGGGCAGCTACCAGCACGAGTTCGGCAGCGCGGGCGGTACGGAGTTGTCGATCGACCTCGACTCGGACCTGATGCGGCTCGCGACCGGAGGGTCCGCCGCCGATATCGATTGACGCCCTTTCGGTGGGCTGACACCGTTCCGGGGTGCGGGGCCGGTCCCTGGCCGTGGCGTACGTCGCCACGGCCACTGTGTTCAGCGCACAGCTCGTTCTCGCTCCTGTCCTTCCGTCGCTGACTCGTACGCTCCTGCTGACCGAGTTCCAGGCGGGCTTGTTCGTCACGGTCTCGTCGGCGGCCCTGATGGTCGTCAGCCCGCTGTGGGGACGGGTCGTCACTCGCTTTGGCGCTCGGCGGGTGGCAACGCTGTCGATGGTCGGCATCGCGGTCTGCCAGCTCGCTTTCGCTGGTCTCGCGCAGGTGGCGCTCGCTGACGGACGGTCCGCCGCGACGTTCCCGCTGTTGCTAGCCTGCCGCGCGCTCGGCCAGGGCGTGGCGGCCGCGGCGACGTCGGTCGCGGTGATCTCGTACCTCTCCCAGAACACCGCCGCGGGCGCCGAACGGGTCCGCGCGCTGGGCATGTTCGGCGCCGCGCTCGGGCTGGGCACGGTCCTCGGGCCGGCGCTCGGCAGCTTCCTCGCTTCGCAGAGCCTGCTGTGGGCGTTGTACGTTCCGGCTCTTCCGGTCGCGGTGGTCGCTGTGGTGGTCTGGCGGTGGCTGGGCGACGGCCACGGTGTCGCTTCCGCGGGCGAGCGGGGTGCGTTGCGGGCGGTGCAGGTGTGGCCGTACCTCGCGCTCGGCGTCGTGTTGTTCACAGTCCTGGCGCCGGTGCCGCTGCTGCTGGGCTTCCTGGTGCAGGACCGCTTCCACCTGTCCGCCGAGGCCGGTGCCTCCGGTGCCGGACTGGCCCTCGTCGCGTACGGCTTGGTCTCGCTGGTGGTGCAGGCGTTCGTCGTCCGCTGGCTTGCTTGGCCGCCGATGCGGCTCGTGCGCGTTGGCGTACCGATCTCGCTGGTCGCGTTCGTCGGGATCGCCGTCGCGCCGAATCTGGCCGTCGTCGTTTTGGCGACCGGTTTGTTCGGGCTGGGGCACGGCCTCGCGATCCCCGGCTACACCGCCGCGCCGACGTTCGCGGTCGCCTCGGACCAGCAGGGCAGGCTGGCCGGCTTCCTCACCTCGGCGAACGGCGCGGGCTCGATCCTCGGGCCGCTCCTCGCGACTCCGCTCTACGGCATCTCGCCGGCCGTCCCGCTGCTCGCGAACGCCGCGCTGATGGCGTTGCTGCTCGTGTTCGTCGGTCTCTCGAGCGGCAACTGGCAACGTTCCCACACAGGCTGATGGCAGGATGGTGGGGATGACATCGGTGACCGCGTGCTCGGAGCTCTCGGCCGCGTTGGGTGAGCCGCTCGCCGGGACCGCCGCGGCAGCGGTGACGTATCTGTGCATCGAGCAGTCGGGGCCGTACGGGCGAGAAGCGCTGGTGGAGAGCCACTTCGACGCTGACGTGGGTTCGGCGCTGGCTGCGCGGTCGTCCAAGGGCGGGGTGCGGATCCAGCTGATCCGGCGGCCGGGGCCGCATGCGGATCGCCACGCTCCTGGCGCGCCGCGGACGGTCCTGATCGCGCACACGCGGCCGGGGCTGACGTGGTGCGAGCGGGCGGTGATCTCGTCGCCTGCGGACCTGCTCGCCCTGGATTTCGCCGAGCTGGCCGCGGGGGTGGCGCCGCGGTTTGGCGTGCTCGACTCGTCGCCGGTGCTGCTGGTGTGCACGAACGGCCGGCGCGACGTGTGCTGCGCGGTGCGCGGGCGTCCGTTGGCGCTGGAACTGTCCGCGCTGCATCCGGACGCGGTGTGGGAGTCGACCCATACGGGCGGGCATCGGTTGGCGCCGACGGCGGTGTCGTTGCCGACGGGGTACGTGTACGGGCGGCTGGACGTGGCGTTCGCGGAGTCGGTGCTTGCGGCCACCGCCAAGGGCACGATGCTGCTGGACCGCTGCCGCGGGCGGTCGACCTGGTCGGGGCCGGGCCAGGTGGCGGAGCTGGCGGTGCGGGAGCTGCTGGGCGAACGGGACGCGGACGCCGTGGTGGTGTCTGCCGGTCCGGACGGGGCGCTCGAGGTGTCCGTGGGCTCGCGGCGGTGGCTGGTGTCGGTCGAGCAGCGGGTGCTCGAACCCCCGCGAGCCGTGAGCTGCGGCAAGGGGGCGGTGTCCCAGCCGGCCTACGTGGCGACCTCGGTCGAGGAGCTCTGACCAGCGCAAACATCCGCCGCCACCACGCTGCCTGAGCTTGGGTCGGGGGCACCCTCGTCCAGACCTATGGGACCAGGGCGCCCCCGACCCAACCCGGCTCGGCACGCTGCGAGGCTGGCGGCACAGCCGCCGGTCGGTAGCCGGCTAGCTCTTGCGGGTGCGGCCTCGGCGGCTCGTCGAACCGCGTTCGACGAGCGTGGTCTCCAGCAGCGCGGTACGGGGCCGGGCGGTCTTCTCGATCCGCGACAGCAGCAGCCGGGCGGAGCGGGCTCCCAGCTCGTACGCCGGCTGCGCCACGGTCGTGATCCCCGGCTGGACCATGCTCATCCACGGCGCGTCGTCGAAGGCCGCGAAGGACAGGTCGTCGGGGATCTTCAGCCCCAGATCGTGCGCCTGGCGCCAGACGACTTCGGCGATCATGTTGTTCGCCGCGAAGACCGCGGTGGGGCGGCGGCTGCCGGTAAGGAGCTTGCGCGTCGTCTCGGCGATCTCGTCGCGGTCGAAGCCGCACTGCACGACGGCGTCGTCGCCTACGGGGCGTCCGGCTTCGGCCAAGGCTTGTCGATAACCCTTGACCCGACCGGCACCCGTCGTCCAGGTGGCCTCGTCCACGATCAACGTGATCCGCCGGTGTCCCAGCGACGCCAGCCGCCGGGTCACGTCGCGGGCCGCGGCGACGTTGTCGATCAACACCGCGTCGCACTCGCCGCGACAGAACTGGCGGTCGATCTCGATCACCGGAACGCCCTGCCGCATGACGAACTGGGTCGCCGCCGCCGACACCGGCGTCAGCAAGACCCCCGCCACGCGCATCGCGAGGAACGTACGGGCCGCCGCCATCTCCTCCAGGTCGCTACCCGCGTCGTCGACCAGCACGATCGTGTAGCCCTGTTCGCGAAGCACATTGCCAGCCCCGGCGGCGACTTCGGCGTAGAACGGGTTGCGCAGGTCCGAAACGAGCAGCCCGACCGTCGGTGTACGCCGTGCTTTCAGGCTTCGCGCGTTGGCGTCCGGAACGTAGCCAAGCTCCTCCGCCGCGGCCAGCACGCGTTCCTTGACATCGGTCGCCGCATAGCCGTTTCCGGTCAGCGCGCGGGAAGCGGTGGAACGCGACACGCCCGCCCGGGCGGCAACGTCGGACAGGGTCGACCGGCCTGGGGTCTGCTTGGTCGTACGCCGAATCGCGCGAGCCACCACACCTCCTCTGACCGGATCCCCCCACACCCGTCACCCAAGTGCGGAACCGGATTCTTGCACGCCAAGAACGGACCGTCGAGCCATCACACCGTAAGCCAGCAACCGGTTACCACCGACATTTCGCATTCGACCTCCTCCATGTGCCACCTGCCGGAACACTTCAGACGTCGAACGAAAGGATAGGCGGTGTTGACACACCTCTGCCCCATAATCGACACCTAGCTCGCGAGATATGACGGAGATTTCGGTGGATGCCAGGCGAACCACGGTGCGCGACATGCGCCGTGCGAACCGCGCCGTCGTGCTGACGAAGCTTTACCGCGAAGGCCCGTTGTCACGCCAGGAGCTCACCGAGGTAACAGCTTTGAGCCAGGCCAGCGTGAGCAACATGGTCGCCGAGCTCGTCGCGGACGGCCTGGTCGAGGACGCCGGTTTGGTCGAGTCCGATGGTGGCCGCCCCCGCACGTTGTTGCGCGTGTCGCCCTCCTACGCGTACGTCGTAGGCGTGGACATCGGCGAGACGCGCGTTCAGGTTGAGCTATTCGATTTGTCGATGCGCGAGATCGCCAAAGCGGATCACGCTTTTCGCTCCGCGTCGCCCAAGCCCGCGACCGTTGTCAACCACACCTTGTCTGGCCTTTCCGAGGTGATCAAGGAGGCCGACGCCGACCCGAATCGCGTTCTGGGCATGGGAGTTGCGGTCTCCGGCGTCGTCCAGCACCCGCAGGAAGGCGTCGTCGACGCGCAGAGCTTGGGCTGGAACTCCGTTCCACTGGGCGAAATGCTGCGCGCCGGCACGTCCATTCCCGTACGCGTGGACAACGGCGCGAAGGCACTCGGCCAGGCGGAGATGTGGTTCGGCGCCGGGCGAGGCGCCCGCGACGTCGTCGTCGCGCTGATCGGCTCCGGCGTCGGCGCGGCGGTCGTCACGAGTGGCTCGGTCTACCGCGGCTCCACCAGCAGCGCCGGCGAGTGGGGGCACACGACGATCGTGCACGGCGGCCGGCGCTGCCGGTGTGGCGCGCTGGGTTGCCTGGAGGCGTACGTCGGCGCCGAGTCGATCTTGGACCGCTACCGGCAGGCGAACAGGGGCCGGCCCGTCGGCGGCGGGCGCGAGGAGCCGATGCTCGCCACGCTGATCGCCTCGGCCGGGTCGTCGCGTACGGCGGCGAAGGTGCTCGAGGAGACCCTCGACATCCTCGGCGCCGGCCTCGCCACCTTCGTCAACCTGCTCAACCCGGAACGGATCGTGCTCGGCGGCTGGGCCGGCCTCGCGCTCGGGGAGCGCTACCTGCCGGAGATCCGTACGGCGACGGGCTCGCACGCGCTCCGAGGACCGTTCGAGCACACCACCATCGAGCTCTGCGAGCTGGGCGCGGACGCCGTCGCCCTGGGAGCGGCCACCCTTCCGGTCGCCCAACTCCTCGCCGACGGCGGCGTCCCGCGCTGACCGCCAGAGCTAAGCCCTCAGGGCGCCGTCCACTTCTGGTTGGCGGCACCCGTGCAGGACCAGAGCTGCAACGGAGTGCCGTCGGCGGAGGTGTTGCCGGTCACGTCCAGGCACTTGTTCGCTGCCGGGTTGACGATGTCCCGGCCCGCCGTGACGTTCCACTGCTGAGCGCCCGAGCCGTTGCAGGTGTAGAGCTGCACCCGCGCCCC
Source organism: Tenggerimyces flavus (assembly GCF_016907715.1). NCBI lineage: Bacteria > Bacillati > Actinomycetota > Actinomycetes > Propionibacteriales > Nocardioidaceae > Tenggerimyces > Tenggerimyces flavus. The sequence continues at coordinate 976,101 of NZ_JAFBCM010000001.1, forward strand.
GTTCGCCGTCGACCCGGCCGCGACGTCCAGGCACTTGCCCAGCGCGCGGATCGTGCCGTCGGTGCCGACCGTCCACTGCTGCGCGCCGCTGCCGTTGCACGTGTACAGCTGCACCGCGGTCCCGTCGGCGGGATTCGCGCCCGCCACGTCGACGCATTTGCCCGCCAGCCCGGTCACCGGCCCCGTACGTCCGCCGCCACCGCTCTGCGTACCCGACCAGGTCCACGTCACCGAGGTCTTCGTCGGCAGGCTGTACGTGAACGACTGCCCGCCCCAGTTGACCTTCACCGACTGCGTGCCGCCGGTGTTGTTGTACGCGATCAGTGCCTTCGAGCCATCTGGGTTCTTCCAAGCCACGTTGGGCACTGAGCTGTTCGACGTCGAATCGATGCGGAGCGCGCCCGGCTTCACGAACTTCGTCAGGTGCCCCATCGTGTAGTACTCGACGGTGAGATCCACCTGTCCGTGCCGCGCGCCGCCGTTCTGAACGGTGATCAGCCCGGTGCAGATGCCGCAGCCGCCGTTGTGCGGGTTGTGGTTCTGGTCGACCGCGAGGCTCCACTTGACCCAGCTGCGGTCCCAGTTCCGCGTGTAGTCGACCAGGTTGAGCATGTCCTCGGTCTGCTGGTTGGCGATCCACGTCCCGCCGGAGTGCTCGGTCATGTAGTGGCTGATCGCCGGGTACTGGTTGTGGATCGTGGTCTGCAGCGTCACGTCACCGCCGTACCCGTGCCACGCGATCCCGCCGAACAGCGGGTCGTTCCGCAACGCGGCGTCGGCCAACGGCACCGAGCCGAGGTCGTTGTAGTTGCCCCAGTTGTAGTCGAGCACCATCACCTTCGTGGTGATGCCGGCCGCCCGGAACGCGGGGAACAGGTTGTTCTTCGTGAACTCCAGCAGCCCGCTGCCGTTCCAGTTCATCGACGGGTAGTTCGTGCCCGGGCCGCAGCAGGTCGGCTCGTTCTGCACCGACACGTAGTCGATCTTGACGCCCTGCGCCGCGTAGCCCTGGACGTACTTCACGAAGTACTGCGCGTACATCGGCGCGTACTCCCACTTCAGCCAACCCTGGTTGATCATCGTGCCGTTGTCCTTCATCCACCCGGGCGCGCTCCACGGCGCTCCCTTCACCTTCAGCGCCGGGTTCAGCTGCTTGGCCTGCTTGGTCAACGCGAGCACGTCGTTGTCCGGGGCGAGCGTGAAGTCGTTCAGGTCGCAGCACGTGTCGTCAAAGGAGTAGTTGAACCGCGCGAGGTCCGACGCGCCCATCGGGTTGCGTGTGAACGCGAGGCCGATGCCGTTCACCGGGTCGAACAGCTTCCGCGTGACGTCGTCCCGCGTCGCCTCGCTGACGATGCCGCTGCCGCGCAGCAGCCACGCCGTCGAGTCGGTGAACGATGCCCCGCCGCCTTCGAACGGTTGGAACGTCACGTTCTCGTTCACCGTGATCGTCTGGCTGCCACCCGGGCTGCTGGCCGCGAAGTTGACCGGCGCCTGCTGCTGCAGACCTCGTGTGACGACGCGCCCTCCGGCGTCGGAGGTGGTGGTCAGCCAGCTGTTCACCTGCTCGCCGGCCGCGTCCGCGGTGCCGGGCAGGGCGACCGCGACCAGGGCGACGAGAACGAGCGGGATCGTTCGTTTCTTGAAGTCAAGCACGTCGATTCTCCCTTTCTGCAAAGGGGATGCGGCTTCTATTACGCCTTATATTGACAGCTAGACGTAACTCTTCATAGCGTTCGCCTCACCGAAGGTGCACCCATCGTTCAACGGATAGAGGTGTGTCCATGAGGATCTTCCGCTTGCTGCTCGCCGCAACGGTCTCCGTGGCGACCGTGTCGCTGATCGCGGCGCCCAGCCAGCCCGCGGCGGCCGCCATCGGGCAGCTCACGTTCTCCGACGAGTTCAACGGTCCCGCCGGCGCCGCGCCAGACGGGAGCAAGTGGCGCCACGACATCGGCGGCAGCGGCTGGGGCAACAACGAGCTGCAGTACTACACGAACCGCACCGACAACGTCGCCCAGAACGGCGCCGGCCAGCTGGTGATCACCGCGCGCCGGAACAACCCGGCCAACTTCGGCTGCTGGTACGGGACCTGCGAGTACACGTCCGGCAAGCTCACGACGTCGGCGACGTTCACCCAGACGTACGGACGCTTCGAGGCGCGCATGAAACTCCCACGTGGACAGGGAATGTGGCCCGCGTTCTGGATGCTCGGCAACAACATCGGCGACGTCGGCTGGCCGGCCAGCGGCGAGATCGACATCATGGAGAACATCGGCCGCGAGCCGACCCGCGTGCACGGCTCGACGCACAGCCCGAACCACTCCGGCGGCAACCCGCTGACCGGCACGTACACGTTGCCGGGCGGGCAGCAGTTCCCCGACGACTTCCACACGTTCACGGTGGACTGGGAGCCGGGCGTGTTCACCTGGTACGTCGACGGCATCCAGTACTCGCGGCACGTCCGCGCGGACGTCGGCGGCGACCCGTGGCCGTTCGACCACCCGTTCTTCATGATGATGAACCTCGCGGTCGGCGGAAACTGGCCGGGCTCGCCGGACGGCAGCACGGTGTTCCCGCAGACGCTGCAGGTCGACTGGGTGCGCGCGTACGCGTACACGAGCAGCCCCGGTGGCCGGACGGGCCAGATCACCGGCCTCGCGAACAAGTGCGTCGACGTTGCCGCCGCGAGCTCGGCCGACGGGACGGCCGTGCAGCTCTACACCTGCAACGGGACGAACGCGCAGCAGTGGACGGTCGGCTCCGACGGCACGATCCGCGCGCTGGGCAAGTGTCTCGACGTCGCCGCGGCGGGTACGGCGGACGGAACGAGGGTGCAGCTCTACACCTGCAACGGCTCGGGCGCGCAACGGTGGACGATCACCGGAGCGCGGGACATCGTCAACCCCGCTTCGAACAAGTGCCTCGACGTCACCGGCAACAACTCCGCCGACAGCACGCCACTGCAGATCTGGACCTGCGGTGGCGGCGCCAACCAGAAGTGGACGGCGCCCTAGATCTCAGACGAACGTCGTGCCGTTGCGGGCCCGGAAGGCCGCCGGGGCGAGGCCGAAGCGCCGGCGGAAGGCGGTGGTGAAGTGGCGAACGTCGGGGTAGCCGCAGCTGTGCGCGACCTCCTTGATCGCCACCTCGCCGGGCTCGACCAGCAGCTGGGCCGCGACCTCGAGCCGGTAGCTCGCGAGGTAGGCGTGGATGGTCGTGCCCAGCACCGACCGGAAGAGCCGGTTGGCATGCCGTTCGGACAGGTGCACCTGCGCGACGACGTCCCGGACGTGGACCGGCCGGTCGTAGTTGTCCTCGAGGTACTGCGCCATCGTCCGCGCGACCTGCTCGTCGCGCCCGCCGGGATCCACGGCCGGTGGGAGCGGCGTCGCGCCGACGATGGCCCGGGCGGTGTCGATGACCAGCGTCGACGACAGCGAGCGGACCGCCTCCTCGAACGCGGGGAGCGGCGAGGCAGCCTCGCGGGTGAGCAGCTCGAGCAGCGCCGGCACCGAGCCGGTGGCGTCGGTCACCGCCGCCGACCCGGACGAGGCGAACGCGTGCAGCAGCTCGTCCGCGGCGGTGTCGCGTACCGACAACGGCTGCGCGGCCCGGCGGCGCGGCGGCTGCAACACCAACGTGTACGACCAGAAGTGGATGCCGAGCGGATCGGCGTCGTCCGCGACGATCTCGTGCACGTCGCCCGGCCGCGCGACGAACAGGTCGCCCGCTCGTACCGGATGCGACACGTCACCGACTCGATAGACCCCGCGACCCGTGTAGGCGTAGCAGATCTCGAAGAACGAGTGCGCGTGCCAGAAGTTCCGCCACGGCTGTGGCTCGAAGAAGCCCCAGTTCAGGAACTCCGCACGATGGCCGGCCACGTCGACCCCGATCCGCGCCGCGGACAGGTCGACGAACGGCCGGCCGTCGTACGAAAGCGTCACCGATCGCCCAGCGCCCTCGAACTCGGGTCGATGCCGCGCAGCATCATGCCCTGGCCGAGCGACTGCGAGTGCGAGTCGCCGATCGGCTCGTCCTCGGGGTCGCGGTACTGGACCAGCAGCGTGGTCCGCGCCTCGTCCGTCGTGTTCGTGCCCGAGCCGTGCACCGTGTGGTAGCTGAAGAACAGCACGTCGCCGGCCTCGGCCTCACACGGCACCGAGTTCTCCAACGGCCATTCGGAGAACGGCAGGTGGTAGCTGCCCTCGGTCTCGTGCTGCAGGGCGCCGTTCTTGTGCGAGCCGGGCACGACGCGTACGCAGCCCTTCTCGACCGGCGCGTCGTCGAAGTGGAAGATCGCCGCGCCCACCGAGTCCTTCGTGTGCGGGAAGAAGGGGTGGTCCTGGTGCATCGGGAACGGCGAGCCCTTCTCCGGCGGTTTCACGAACATCTTCGTGTGGTGCAGCTGCACGTTCGGCGTTCCCATGATCGCCGCGGCCACGTCGGTGAAGCGCGGATCGGTGATCAGCCGCGCGAACGCCGCGGAGTAGAACTGCACGTCGTGGCAGTGCTTGAGCTCGGTCGCCGCACCCATGGTGAGCTCCTTCGCGCTCCCCCAGGTCGGGTCCCAGTCGCGGTTGAGCCGGCCGATCAGGTCGTGGCTCTCCTGCCGGTACGTGGCCGCCTCGTCCTTGCCGATGAGTCCCTTCACCAGCAGGTAGCCGTTGTCTCGGTACGACGCGAGTGCCGCCTCGTCGACCATGTGATCCTCCAACGTCGGTGCGAATGTCGTCGCTTCGACGGTATGCAGCCCATGCTGCCAGCCAGAGAGCCTCGACGGACGCTGATGTTCGGAAAACGGACATGGACTTGCCTCGCCCCAGGGCGGTTGCCGCGCCTCGATCGAGCAGGGGTGTGCCGGCGGTCGGCTGGGCCTAAAGTGCGGTTGTGCTGTCTCCCGACGAGCTTCTGACCACCACCCGCGCGGTCCGGCGACGCCTGGACCTCGACCGACCGGTGCCGCTCGAGCTGGTCCGCGAGTGCATCGAGATCGCGCTGCAGGCGCCGTCCGGCAGCAACCGCCAGACCTGGCACTTCGTGGTCGTGACGGACGCGGACCAGCGGGCCGCGCTCGGCGAGGTGTACGGGCGCGCGGTCCGCGGCTACCTCGCGTCGCCCGGCGCGGCGGGCAGGCTGTACGCCGACGATCCGTCCCGCGCACCGGTCCAGACCCGTGTCGGCTCGAGCGTCGCGTACCTCGGCGAGGTCATGGGTCGCGTTCCGGTGCTCGTGGTCCCGTGTCTGCAGGTCAAGCGGCTGTCAGCGTCCAACCAGGCCGGAACGTGGGGTTCGGTCCTGCCGGCAGCGTGGAGCTACTGCCTCGCCGCTCGGGCGCGAGATCTCGGAACGGCGTGGACGACGCTGCACCTCACGTACGAGGACGAGGTCAACGCGATCCTCGGGCTGCCGGCGGACATCCGTACGGCGGCGCTGATCCCGACCGCGTACACGCTCGGCACCACGTTCAAGCCCGCGCCGCGCCAACCCGTCGACGAGGTGCTCCATCTCGACCGCTGGTGACCTCGCCCGGATCGCGCGACCTGACGGCACGTTCCTCATGGTCGCGATGGATCAGCGCGAGTCGCTCCGCGCGATGCTCGGCGGCGCCGGCGACGACGAGTTGGTCGCGTTCAAGGCCGACGTCGCGGCCGTTCTCGCGCCCGAGGCGTCGGGATTCCTCGTCGATCCGGCGTACGGAGGCCGTATCCTCGCGGGCGATGGAAAGGCTGGGCTGATCGTTGCCGCGGACACACTGGTGGGCACCGAGTCCGAAGTCGTCGCCGACGCGCGGTTCGACGACACGCTCGACCTGTCTGGCTTCGCTCGGGCAGGCGTCGCGGCGGCGAAGCTCCTCGTGGTGTGGCGGGACGACGGCCGGACGGCGGAGCGCGTGGCGGACGCGGCCCGTTTCGTCGAGGCGTGCCGGGAAGCCGGGCTGGTGAGCATCGTGGAGGGCGTGGTCCGGCCGATCACCTCTCCCACCCGCGAGGCGGAGCTCGTCTCGTGCGCACGTGCGTTGGGCGCTCTCGGTCCTTCGCTCTACAAGGCGGAGGTGCCGTACTTCGGGCGTGGTCCGGCCGCGCGGATCACCGACGCCGCGTCGGCTGTGTCGGCGGCGGTCGGGTGTCCGTGGGTCGTGTTGTCGTCGCACGTGGAGCGCGCCGACTTCGCCGCCGCTGTGGAGGCGTGCTGCCGCGGTGGGGCGTCGGGCATGCTCGCGGGGCGGGCGTTGTGGACGAACGCGTTGTCGTCGGCCGACCGACGGGCGACGCTGGCCGCGGAGTCCGTTCCGTACCTGCGGTCGCTGTCGACCGTGGTCGCCGCGGACGCCCGGCCGTGGACGGCTGTGCCGTGACGCGGCTCGTCTTCCTGGGGCTCGCGACGATGGACGCGATCGCGGTCGTGCCGCGGTTGCCGGGGCCGGACGAGCGGCTGGAGGCGTTGTCCGTCGTTCATGCCGGCGGTGGGATCGCGGCGACGGCCTCGGTCGCGGCCGCGCGGCTCGGCGCTTCGGCGGCGTTCGTGGGGCCGGTGGCCGACGACGAGGAGGGCGAACGGATCCTCGCCGGGCTATACGCCGAGGGCGTCGACGTGTCGGGCGTGCTGCGCGTTCCCGCTGGTCAGGGCGGGTCGAGCGTGATCCTGGTGGACCAGACGACGGGTTCGCGGGCGATTGCGACACGGCCGCTCGTGCCGTTCGCGATCCCGCCGGGTCTCGTCGCGGGCGCGGACTGGGTGCACGTCGACCACCACGGCTGGCCGGCGGTGGTGCCGTTCCTGGGTGGGCCGGCGCGGATCTCGGTCGACGCGGGCAACCCGATCCCGGATCTCGTGCTGGACCAGGTGGACCTGTACGTGCCGACGCTCGCGGCGCTGCGGCTGCGCTACCCCGCGGCGACGGCGCCCGGCGAGCTCGTCGAGCTGGCGCTGGCCGACGGCGCCCGCTGCGTGGTGGCGACCGACGGCGAGCACGGCTCGTACGGCTCCGCGACGCCCGGCGAGCTCGTGGTCGCGCCGGGCATCGCGGTCGACGTACGCAGCACGCTCGGCGCGGGCGACGTCTTCCACGGCGCCCTGCTCGTCGCGATCTCCCGCGGCGACTCGCTCGCTGACGGGATGCGCTTCGCCAACGCCGCCGCGGCCCTGTCCTGCCGCGCCGTCGACGGCCGCTCCGCCATCCCCACGGCTGCCGAGCTGGCGGTCTGGCTCAGTCGCTAGCTCGGGTTGCCCACGCAGCCCGCGCCGTTGGTGAGCTGGAAGCCCGAACGGACCGCGTTCAGGTACAGGCACCCGTCGCGCTTGTTCGGCTCGACGTAGCCACCCTCGTGCCACTCGTTCCAGGCGTAGACCAGCACGAAGTTGTCCACCAGCGCGGGTCGCGTCGAGGCGTCCATGTCCGCCTGGACGTTCGCGATCAGCGCGCGGAACCGGTCGATGGTGTGGTCCGGGTACCAGCGGAACGACTTCTCCAGGTTCGCCTGCGTCGGCGGGTTCGGGTCCGGGATCTGGATCCCGATCCGCGGCCGCTCGTCGAAGTTCGACGTGATGCACCGCATCAGCACCCCCGGCCGGGAGGCGAAGAACGCACGCTGGTTGTCGACGTACGTCTGGTACGAACGGCTCGGGCTCCACTGCCCCTGACACTGCCGGCCCTCGAACCCCGCCGCCGCCGTCTCGATCCCGAGGTCGGCGTTGTGGGTGATGAGGATCTCCTCGCCGAACTTCGCCCGCGCCTTCGCCCGGATCGCATCGTTGAACCGGCGAACGGACGGCACGTCGCTGCCCTGAGCCGTGCCCGCGCCGATGCCACGCGTGTCGCACACGGTCAGCACCTTGCGTCCGTCGTTCGCACGCAGGAAGTTCGGCTGGCTGAGGTAGCTGTCGACGATGACCTGCGCCGCGCGGTCGATCTGCTCCGCGGGCAGCTGCAGCCCGACCGGGCCGTCCTTCCACGGGTGGATGCAGGGCATGATCGTGAAGTCCATGGAAGCGCGGTTCGCCGCGCGCAGGAAGGACTTCAGGCCCTCAACGTAATTCTCGTTGCCGCCGTTCGCGGGGTTCCAGTACCAGTAGAACGCGAAGTGATCGAGGCCCGCGCCGGCGGCCTGCTTGATCTGCTTCTCCAACGTCGCGGTCTGGCTGTCGTCGTAGTAGCCGATCGACGGCTCGAGATCCGACCAGTCCTCGTTCGCCCAGTGCCAGGGGCGCTTCTCCACGCCGACGCCGGCGAAGTCGCGCAGGCCCGCCCACCAGTCGCGGCGGCCGTACACGCGCTCGGCGTTGTCCAGCAGCGACTGGTTGCCCTTGGCGTCCCAGTTCGCGAAGTAGATCGCGCCGGCGCGGTTGTACGTTGTCGGCGCGAAGCCCAGCCGCCCGTCGGTGCGGTAGCCGCGCGCGGCGAAGTCGGCGCGCTGGCCCTCGGGGACGACCCTCCATTCGACGCCGTTCGACATCCGCCACAGCGCTGCCGTGCCGGTCGCCTGGGTCGCCCAGAGATGGCCGATCACGCCCTCGTTGAGGTACTTGCCGCTGGCGACGAGCGCGTCGCGTTCGCTGGTCGACGGCGTGAGCAGGTACGCCGAGCGCGCCTTCAGGCGCATCCGGAACAGCGGCTGCGAGCCGGTGAACGGCTGCCGGCGCAGGTAGCCGAGCTTGCTCCGCACTGGCGTCATGCCGTACTTGCTGTCCGCGGCGGCAGCTTCGGAGCTCGACAGCGTCCAGAACCACCCGTTGTCGGCCGTCCGCAGCTCGACCAGCGGCACCGGGTCGGTGACCTTGGCCTCCGTCTGAGCGGGAGTCAGTCGCGGCACGTCGGCCTGCGCGGGCACGGCGGGTGCGATGAACGCGGTCAGTGCGAGAACGGCGATCCCCAAGCGCATAAGTCGCATTTGGCCGATCCTAGGCGACTTGGGCCTCCCACCCGAAGGTTGTCCACAGGCCCTGCCGCCCCGGCGGTGTGACCTGGACGGCCCTGCCGGTCCCGATGCGCACCAGCCAGCCGCGGTCGAACAGCTCCGCCGTGATCGCCGCACCGAGGGCGCCGGCGAGGTGCGGGCGACGTTCGGTCCAGTCGACGCAGTGCCGGACCAGCACCCGCCGCCGCTGCCGGAGCGCCTCGACATCGACGCCGAACTCGGTGAACGCGCGCGCGCCGACTGGCGTCAGCGCCTCCTCGTCGAGGTAGCCGAGCACGTGGAACGCGGACGTCAACGCGACGCCCGCCTGGCCGGCGAGGTGGTCGTAGCACGTACGAGCCGCCGCCGTCGCTCGGCCGCGCGAGGCCTCGCGGAGGTTCCGTACCGGCCGAGGAGGCGCGATCGTCAGCAGCGCCTCGAGCGCGAACGCGACCTCGGGCCCGGCGAGCCGGTAGTAGCGGTGCCGACCCTGCGGAACGACCACCGCCAGCCCACCTTGGACGAGCCGGCCGAGGTGCTCGCTCGCCGTCGACGGCGCGATGTCCGCGGCCCGGGCGAGCTCGCCGGACGTCCAGGCCCGCCCGTCCATCAGACGCATGCACATCCGCGCCCGGCTCTCGTCCGCGAGCAGGGTCGCGAGACCCGCGAGGTCGGAGTCGGCGATCATGCCGCTCACCGTACGTCCGGAACGCTTCGGCCAGGACCGAAGCGACTCGCTCCTAGCTTCGAGACCATGACTGCGACGCGGGTGATCACGCCTTCGATCCTCTACTTTGGTACGCCGGTCGTTCTGGTGACGACGACGAACCCGGACGGCACCGCCAACATCTCGCCGATGTCGTCCGCCTGGGCGCTCGGCTCGACCGTCGTCCTCGGGCTCGGCGACGACGGCCAGTGCGTCGCGAACCTGTCCCGCCTCGGCGAGTGCGTGCTCAACCTCCCCTCGGCCGCACTGTGGACGCAGGTGGAACGGATCGCGCCGTTCACCGGCCGCGACCCCGTTCCGGAGGACAAGCAGGCGCGGTACACGTTCGAGCCGGACAAGTTCGGCGCCGCCGGCCTCACCCCGCTCGCCTCGGAGGTGGTCCGCCCGCCGCGCATCGCCGAGTGCCCGCTGCAGCTGGAGGCCGAGGTCGCGTCGATCACACCGGGCAAGGAGGGCGGGTTCGCCATCGTCGAGACCCTGGTACGTCGGGTGCACGCGCACGAGGACGTGACGATCCCCGGCACGAACCACGTGGACACCGCACGCTGGGAGCCGCTGCTGTACGTCTTCCGCCACTACTACGGCACGGGCGAACGGCTGGGCGAGTCGTTCAAGGCCGAGTACTGACGCCAGGAGGGAGAAGTTCCCCCAGCGAACTAAAGTCGGCGAGGTGACGGACGGTTCGGCGCGGCAGACGACGGGGCCCAGCCCTACCCGCAGGGGCCGGGTCGTCACGGCGCTGATGCTGACGATGGCGCTCGCGGCGATGGACACGACGATCGTCGCGACCGCCCTCCCGCAGGTGGTCGGCGACCTCGGTGGGCTGGCGTACTTCTCCTGGCTGTTCTCGGTCTACCTGCTCGCCCAGACTGTCACGATCCCGATCTACGGCAAGCTCGCCGACACGTACGGCCGCAAGCGGGTGCTGATCGTCGGCGTGCTGATCTTCTTGCTCGGCTCCGGCCTGTCCGCGCTCTCCTGGGACATGGTCGCGCTGATCGCCTTCCGCGGCATCCAGGGCATCGGCGCCGGCTCGATCGGGGCGGTCGTCACGACGATCGTCGCGGACCTCTACAACCTGAGCGAACGCGGCAAGGTGCAGGGGCGGATGGCGTCCGTCTGGGGCATCTCGGCGGTCGTCGGCCCGACGATGGGCGGCGCGTTCGCCGACTACGCGAGCTGGCGGTGGGTGTTCCTCGTCAACCTGCCGGTCGGTGCCGCGGCGCTCGCGCTGATCGTTCGCTACCTGCACGAGAAGGTGCCGGAACGCACCCGACATCGCGTCGACTATCTCGGCGCCGCGCTGGTGATGACGACCGCCGGGCTCTTCGTTTTCGCTTTGCTGCAAGGCGGAACGGCGTGGCCATGGCTGTCCGCACCGAGCTTCATAGTCTTCGGCTGCTTCGCGCTCGCCGCCGCGGCGACGGTGATCGTCGAACGTCGTGCCGCCGAACCGATCGTCCCGGGTTGGGTGTGGTCGCGCCGTACGTTGCTCGGCGGCAATCTCACGATGGCCTGCCTCGGGTTGCTGGTGATCGGGCCGAGCGCGTACCTCCCGACGTACGGCCAGGGCGTCCTCGGACTCTCCGCGATCGTCGCCGGCCTCGTGCTCGCGACGATGAGCATGACCTGGCCGATCGCGGCGTCGCAGGCGAACAAGCTCTACCTGCGGATCGGCTTCCGCGACACCAGCCTGATCGGCGTCGCCCTGTGCCTGGTGGCGATCGCGATCTTCCTCCTCCAGCCGGCCACGCCGTCGGTGTGGCCGGTCGTCGCGTCCACGCTCGTGCTCGGCGCGGGCTGCGGCCTGCTGTCGGTGCCGACGCTCGTCGGCATCCAGTCGCACGTGGAGTGGAACGAACGCGGCGTGGCGACCAGCTCGATCATGTTCAACCGGTTCCTCGGCCAGAGCATCGGCGCCGCGGTGTTCGGGGCGATCGCGAACGCCACGCTGGTCCGCGCGTTGGCCGACGCGCCGGCCGGGCTGCGTGGCGAGCTGCCGAAGGACCTGAACGGGATCTCGGAGGTGCTCGACGGCGCGAACGGCCCGGCGATGACGTACCTGCGGACCGCGATCGAGGCGGCGACCCACAACGTCTACCTCGGCCTCACCGTCGCCGCCCTCCTCGGCGTTGTCGTGCTGCTGTTCGTCATGCCGCGCAAGATCACCGTGGTGTCTCACGACAACAGCCAGTAGAGTGCGGCGCTATGGGTACGCGAATGCAGCAGCAGTGGTGGCGCCGCCTCTAGGGCGGGTGCCAACCCCTTCGCGTACGACAGCGACCGCCCTTGCCGGCGGTCGTTTTCGTGTGTGCCCATCCGGCAAGGGCCTGTTCACAGGAGGCCTTTCCGAGATGGATCACCAGTACGAGACCGCCGGCGGCATCACCGTCCACCGGCACGCGACCCCCGCGGACGGCGCGACGCTGGCCGAGCTCGCGGTCGAGCTCGACGAACGCCGCGGCGCCATCCTCAGCTCCGGCGTGGAGTATCCGGGCCGCTACACCAGATGGCACGTCGGGTACGTCGACCCGCCGCTCGAGCTGGTCGCGCGCGGCCGGTCGGTCGAGGTGCGAACCCACAGCGCGCGCGGGCGGGTGCTCCTGCCCGCGCTCGCCGAGGTGCTGCGGCCGGTCGGCGAGGTCGTCTCCGAGTGCGAGAAGACGTTCACGCTCTACATCCCGCCAGGGACCGAGGCCTTCGAGGAGGAGGACCGGAGCCGGCAGCCGACGGTCTTCTCCGCGCTGCGGGCCGTGGTCGACGCGTTCGCGAGCCCGTCGGATGAGCACCTGGGGTTGTACGGCGCGTTCGGGTACGACCTCGCGTTCCAGTTCGACCCGGTCCGGCTCAGGCACGCGCGGGACGCGGAGCATCGCGACCTCGTGCTGCACCTGCCCGACGAACTGCTGGTGTGGGACCGGCGCCGCGAGACGTGCATGCGCTACACGTACGACTTCACCGTCGGCGACCGCTCGACCGTCGGGCTGCCGCGCGGCACCGAGCCCAGCCCGCCAGCGCCTCGACGCGCTGTTCCCGAGCGGCAGCCGCGCGGCACGTACGCGCAGGTGGTCCGCGACGCGAAGGAGTACTTCCGCCGCGGTGACCTGTTCGAGGTCGTGCCCGGGCACAAGCTGTACGGCACGTGTGACCGGCCGGCCGCGTTCTACGAACGGCTGCGCACGCAGAACCCCGCGCCGTACGAGTTCCTGTTCAACCTCGGCGCGGGCGAGTTCCTCGTCGGCGCCTCGCCGGAGATGTACGTCCGCGTCGCGCCGTCCGTGCCCGGCGTACCGCAGCGGATCGAGACCTGTCCGATCTCCGGCACGATCAAGCGCGGCACCGACGCGCTGGAGGACGCCGAGCAGATCCGTACATTGCTGAACTCCACGAAGGACGAGTCGGAGCTCACCATGTGCACCGACGTCGACCGCAACGACAAGGCGCGGGTCTGTGTCCCGGGGTCGGTGCGCATCCTCGCCCGTCGCCAGATCGAGCTGTACAGCAGGCTGATCCACACGGTCGACCACCTCGAGGGTCGGCTGCGGCCCGGGCTGGACGCGTTCGACGCGTTCCTCACGCACATGTGGGCGGTGACGGTGACCGGCGCGCCGAAGCTGTGGGCGATGCAGTTCATCGAGGAGCACGAGGCGCTGCCGCGGCGCTGGTACGGCGGCGCGGTGGGGTTCGTCGGGTTCGACGGCTCGATGAACACCGGGCTCACGTTGCGTACCGCGCACATCGAAGGCGGCGTGGCGACGATCCACGTCGGGTCCACGCTGCTGTTCGACTCCGATCCGGAGGCAGAGGAGGCGGAGACCGAGCTGAAGGCGAGCGCGCTGTTGGGCGCTCTGACGCCGCCGGCTCCCGTCTCGGCGCACGCTCTGCTGCGGGAGCAGCCGGGCGCCGGCATGGACGTGCTGGTCGTCGACCTGGAGGACTCGTTCGTCCACACCCTTGGGGATTACTTCCGGCAGCAGGGCGCGCGCGTCCGTACGCTTCGACATGGACGGGCGTTGGAGGCGTTGCGGTCGTCGTCGCCGGATCTCGTCGTGCTGTCGCCCGGGCCGGGGCAGCCGTCGGACTTCGACTGCGCGGGGTTGATGGCGTTGCTGGACGAGCGGGGGCTGCCGACGTTCGGCGTCTGCCTCGGCATGCAGGCGATGCTGGAGGCGCGCGGTACGTCGCTGTCGCAGCTGGAGACGCCAGCGCACGGGAAGCCGGGCCGCATCCGCGTGCTGGGCGGCTCGCTGCTCGACGGGCTCGGCGAGGAGTTCACGGCCGGGCGCTACCACTCGCTGCACGCGAGGCCGGCCGAAGTGAAGGGGTACGAGGTCACCGCGGTGCTCGACCAGGTCGCGATGGCGATCGAGGACCCGGTGCGGCGGCAGTGGGGCGTGCAGTTCCATCCCGAGTCGATCCTCACGGCGTCCGGCGGAACGGGACACCGGCTGATCGCGAACCTGCTCACCCAGTGCTCGCTCGCGGCGGTGGATCGATGAGCACGATGCTGGTCACGTCCCGGTCGTTCACCGAGTACTCCGCGTTCTTCGACCTGCCAACTCCCTTGCCCGCTTCGATCCTGGACTGTTCGGCCGGCGGCTCGGGTTTCACCGCGGTCGCCGCTTCGCACGGGGTCGACGCCGTCGCGCTGGATCCCGCGTACGCGATGGCACCGGCCGAGCTCGGCTCGCACGTGCGGAAGAGCAACACGGGTGGCACGCAGATGGTCGCGGACAACGCGGACGCCTTCGTGTGGGGGTGGTACGGCTCCCGGTCGCGCCGCGACGAGCTGCGGGCGGAGGCCGCCGAGGTGTTCGTCGAGGACCTGGCGTCGCATCCGGAGCGGTACGTCGCGGGCTCGCTGCCCGTGCTGCCGTTCGCCGACGGGCGATTCGAGCTGGCGTTGTGCTCGCATCTGCTGTTCACCTGGGCGAACCAGTTCCCCGAGTCGTGGCACCTCTCCTCGTTGCGCGAGCTGGCCCGGGTGGCGCGCGAGGTGCGGGTGTTCCCCTTGGTGCACCAGGCGGACGCGGCACCGATCCCGTTCCTCGCGCCGCTGCTCTCCGCGCTGGAGGCCGAGGGCGTGGCTTCGGAGATCCGGCGAGTGCCGTACGAGTTCCAGCGTGGAGCGGACGAGATGCTGGTGCTCTCGGGTCAGGCGAGCCAGTCGTAGCGCGTGCCTGTGTCGGTCGTTTGGGCTGCCTGGTAGGCGATCCAGGACATCGCGAGGTCCTGCCAGGGCAGCCCGACGGGCGCGTAGACGGTGCGTTCGGTGGTGTCGCGCCGGCCTTCGGCGTGTCCGTTGACGACATCGGCCAGCGTGGCAGCGGCGTTCGTCGTGCCGACGTTCGCGGCGAGCTGCACGTCGTCGACGATCACCCGGCTGGTCGCGAACACGTCGCCGGCGAGCTCGACCTTGCCGGGCTCGTCGGCGCCGAGGCTGGTGAGGTGCATGCTGTCGCGTACGTCTTGCGCGGTGAGGATTGGCGCGCGGGACCAGGTGGCGAGCACGACGACGTCCGCTTGTGCCGCGAGGTCGCGCGACGAGTCGACGACGGTCGCTTGGTGGAACGCGCGGGCTCGTTCGGCGTCGGTGTCGTACGCGATCAGGTCGAACTCGCGGAGCTGCCGGAGGCCACGTACGACCAGGTCGGCCTGCGCGCCGGCGCCGATCACGCCGACCGTCTCCGCGTCTGGTCGCGCGAGCAGGTGCGTGCCGAGGGCGGCTGCGAGACCCGTGCGCCAGGCCGTGATGGTGGCGGAGTCGAGGACGGCGAGCAGCTCGCCGGTCCCGAGGTCGTGCAGGCAGACGACCCCGCGTAGGGCCGGATGCGCAGCGGGGAACTTCGCGTTCGCCTTGACCGTGTACGCCGGGATGCCGTCGACGAGCCCGGGAATGAGCGCCGTCGCGGTCCCCGGCCCAGGCAATTCCGTCCGCACCCGCTGCGCCACGACCGCGGTCGGCTCGGCGGCGAAGCCCGCGCGGATCGCCTCCAGCCCGGCTTCGACCGTGAGGAGGCCGAGCAGATCGGTGCGGTTCAGCAGCAACGTCATCCGGTGGGGTCCAGGATCGGGCTGTCGTGCACCTCATCAGTCATGACAGCGACCCTGGCATAGTGACAGGCGTGTCGTTGCAGGTGGAGCTCGAACGAGTCGTCCAGGGTCAGGTGCGCTTCGACACCACCACTCGCGCGGTCTTCGCGGTCGACGCCTCCAACTACCGCCACGTACCCCTCGCCGTCGTGCAGCCGCGTGAGGTCGACGACGTCCTCGCGGCGGTCGATGTGTGCGACCGGCTCGGCGTGCCGCTGTTGCCACGCGGCGCTGGTACGAGCATCGGCGGGCAGGCGATCAACGAGGCCGTCGTGCTCGACTTCTCCCGCCACCTCAACCGAGTCCTGAGCATCGACCCCGGCAAGCGCACCGCTCGGGTGCAGCCGGGTACGGTGCTCGACGATCTGCGCAAGGCAGCAGCTCCGCACGGGCTCACGTTCGGACCTGACCCGTCCACGCACAGCCGCTGCACGCTCGGCGGGATGATCGGCAACAACGCCTGCGGCTCGCATTCGGTCGCGTGGGGCAAGACGGTCGACAACGTCGAGTCGCTCGATGTCCTGCTGGCCGACGGCACCCGCCTCACGCTCGGACCCTCGACCCCTGACCACGAGGTCGTACGCAAGCTGCGAGCGCTCGGCGACCGCTACGGCGCGCTGGTCCGCGACGCGTTCCCCCAGCTCACGCGCCGCGTGTCCGGCTACAACCTCGACCAGCTGCTGCCCGAGAACGGCTTCCACCTGGCCAAGGCGATCGTCGGCACCGAGGGCACCTGCGTCACGATCCTCGAGGCCGAGGTCACGCTCGTCGATGCTCCGAAGGCGCGAGCGCTCGCCGTCCTCGGCTTCCCGGACGCGTTCGTCGCTGCCGACCACGTGCTGCCTATCCTCGACCTGAAGCCGCTCACGATCGAGAGTGTCGACGCGGCGATCGTCGCGATCGCGCGGCGTCGTTCGCCGGCCAACCCGGCGCTGGACGGGCTCCCGCAGGGCGGCGCGTGGCTGTACGTCGAGACCGGCGGCGACACGCTCGCCGAGGCAGAGGCCCAGGCGCGCGAGATCGCGCGGGCGGTCGACTCGACGCACGCGATCGTCACCGATCCCGCGGTCATGCGGGCGATCTGGCGCGTCCGCGAGGAGGGCGCGGGTACGGCGACGCGGCTGCCCGACGGCAGCGAGGCGTGGCCGGGTTGGGAGGACGCGGCCGTCCCGCCCGAGCGGCTCGGCTCGTACCTGCGCGGCTTCGACGGCCTGCTGCGCGAGCACAAACGGCAGGGCCTCTACTACGGCCACTTCGGCGACGGCTGCATCCACGTTCGCATCGACTTCGACCTGCTCACGGCGCCTGGGATCAAGGGGTTCCGGCGGTTCATGGAGGACGCGGCGGACCTCGTGGTCGCGCACGGCGGGTCGCTCTCGGGCGAGCACGGCGACGGTCAGGCGCGGGCGGAGCTGCTCGCGCGGATGTACCCGCCGGAGCTGCTGGCGGCCTTCGGCGAGTTCAAGGCGATCTGGGATCCGCGCGGGCTGATGAACCCGCATCGGATCGTGGAGCCCGCCAAGCTCGACGACGACGTGCGGGTGTTCCTCGGGACGCCGAAGATCAACGGGGACACGACGTTCGCGTTCTCCCACGACCGGGACGGCTTCTTCGGCGCGACCCGGCGCTGCGTCGGCGTGGGCAAGTGCGTCGCGTCCGACGGCGGGGTGATGTGCCCGTCGTACCGGGCGACCCGCGAGGAGCAGCACTCGACGCGCGGCCGGGCTCGGCTGCTGTTCGAGATGGCGAGCGGGCAGCTGGTGGAGGACGGCTGGCGTTCGACCGAGGTACGGGACGCGCTCGACCTCTGCCTGTCCTGCAAGGGCTGCAAGACCGACTGCCCGGTGAACGTGGACATGGCGACGTACAAGGCGGAGTTCCTCAGCAAGCACTACGAAGGTCGGGTGCGGCCGGCGTCGCACTACTCGATGGGCTGGCTGCCGACCTGGCTGCGGCTCGGGTCGCCGTTCGCTCGGGTGGTGAACGCGCTGACCTCGGCGCGGCCGGTGGCGTGGCTGGCGAAACGGCTCGGCGGGATCGCGGCGGAACGGGCCATCCCGCGGTTCGCCGTCGGCTCGCTCGTGCGCCGGCTGCGCGGCCGCCCCGCTCCGGACCTGCCGCCCGACGCGCCGCGGGTGCTGCTGTGGCCGGACACGTTCACGAACTACTTCGACCCCGCGCTCGGCGAGGACGCGTACGCGGTGCTGACGTCCCTCGGTTACCGGGTGGACGTGCCGCGCGGTCCGGTCTGCTGCGGGCTGACGTGGGTGTCGACGGGCCAACTGGGCAAGGCGAAACGCGTTCTCCGTCGTACGCTCCGCACGCTGCGGCCATGGCTCACCGCGGGCGTGCCGGTGGTCGGGCTGGAGCCGAGCTGTACGGCGTTGTTCCGCGGCGAGCTGACCGACCTGCTGCCCGGCGACGCCGATGCCGTGCGGCTGAAGGAGCAGACGAAGACGCTCGCCGAGGTGCTCGCTGCGCATCCCGCAAAGTTCCACGTGAAACGTTCCGGGCAGAAGGCGATGGTCCAGGTGCACTGCCACCAGCACGCGGAGCTCGGCTTCAATGCCGATCGCGACGTGCTGGCGAAGCTCGGCGTCGAGGCCGAGGTGCTGGACTCGGGTTGCTGTGGGCTGGCCGGCAACTTCGGCTTCGAGCAGGGGCACTACGACGTGTCGATGGCGTGCGCGGAGCGGGTGCTGCTGCCGGCCGTGCGCGGCGCGGAGGAGTCGGTCGCGGTGTTGGCGGACGGCTTCAGCTGCCGTACGCAGGTGCGCCAGGCGGGACTGCGCGAGCCCGTTCACCTGGCGCAGCTGGCTGCTCGAGCGCTAGGAGTGGACGGTCACTCCGCCGAGTAGCTTGCGGTCCTCGTCGGTCAGCTCCAGGTCGACGGCGGCGAGGTTGTCCTCGAGGTGCTCGCGCTTCGACGTACCCGGGATCGGCAGCATGACCGGCGACCGGGCCAGCAGCCAGGCGAGCGCGACACGGGTGGTCGAGACGCCGTGCTTCTTCGCGACCTGCTCGAGCGCGTCGTCGGGCGTGCGGGCGCTCGGCTGCACCGGGAGCCAGGGCAGGAACGCGATGCCCTTCGCCTCGCAGTAGTCGAGAACGGTCTCCGACCGGCGCTGGCTGAGGTTGTAGAGGTTCTGCACGCTGACGATCGGCGTGATCGCGTTCGCCGCCTCGATCTCGTCGATGCCTACCTCGGACAGGCCGACGTGGCGGACCTTGCCCTCGTCCTGCAGCCGCTTGAGCGCGCCGAGCTGTTCCTCGAACGGGACCTTCGGGTCGACGCGGTGCAGCTGGAACAGGTCGATGCGCTCGAGCCTGAGCCGCCGGAGGCTGAGCTCGGCCTGTTGCCGGAGGTACTCGGGACGGCCGAGCGGGATCCAGTCGTCGCCGGGGTGCGCCTGACCGGCCTTGGTGCCGATGACCAGGTCTTTCGCGTACGGGTGCAGGGCTTCGGCGATCAGTTCCTCGTTCTGGCCGAGATGGTACGAGTCCGCGGTGTCGACGAAGGTGACCCCGAGCTCGACGGCGCGACGGAGGATCTGCTTCGAGGTCTCGCGGTCGGACAGCTTGAGGCGGAGTGCGCCGAAGCCGAGCCGGTGGACGGTGAGGTCGCCGAGGTTCATGCGGTCGAGCCTGGCGGCGGTCGATCGTTTAGACAAGCGAGACTTTCTCCCTGGTTCTGCTTAGCATTGCTACGTGCTCAACCTCGAACGGCTTCGCGTACTGCACGCTGTCTCCTCGACCGGCTCGGTGCGCGGCGCGGCGGAGTGGCTGCACGTCACGACGTCCGCGGTGTCGCAGCAGATCGACCGGCTGGAGCGCGAGGTCGGGCAGCCGCTGGTCGAGCGGCAGGGGCGGGGCGTACGGCTCACCGAGGCGGGCGTGGTGCTCGCCGCGCACGCCGCCTCGCTGCTGGCGGAGGTCGAGCGAGTCGAGGCCGACCTCGCCGAACGGGCAGGCGCGGTGGTCGGGCGGGTGACGGTCGCCGCCTTCGCGACGGCCGCGCGCGGGCTGTTGCCGTCGGCGCTGCGGTCGTTGCGCACGACGTACTCGCGGCTGACCGTACGGCTGACCGAGCTGGAGCCGACCGACGCGCTGCCGCTGCTGCTGCGCGGCGAGGTGGACGTCGCGGTCGTGCAGGACTGGGCCGAGGCGCCGCTCGACCTACCGGACGGGCTCGCGACGCGGGACCTGCTCTCCGACGTGCTGGACGCCGCGCTGCCGTCGTCGCATCCGCTGGCCGACAAGGAGTCGATCGGGCTCGCGGACCTGGCGGGTTCGGACTGGGTGATGTGGACGAGCGGTCAGATCTGCAACTCGTGGATCGAGGACTCGCTGCGTTCGGAGGGCGTACGTCCGGACGTGATCCACACCGCGTCCGAGCACTCGACCCAGCTCGCCCTCGTCGCCGCCGGCGTGGGCGTCGCGATCATCCCCCGCCTCGGCCGCGAGCCGGTGCCCGCCGACGTACGCATCGTCCCTACGTCGCCCCCGCTGACCCGCCGAGTCTTCGCCGTCTGGCGCGCCAGCACCACCCGCCGCCCAACAATCGGCGCGGTGCTGGACGCGCTCACCGAGGCGGCGTCCGATCCCGGACGGTCCTGACCGCGACCGGCGCCCTGACCGCTCAGCCAGCCGGCCCTCCCTAGCCTTGTGGACACCGCCGGAACCGGGGGAGGTCCAGCAATGCGACCGTCCAAGCTGTGGTCCGTGATCGCCGGCTCTGTCGTGGCCGGGCTCCTCGTCGCCGCACCGGCGACGTCCGCTCCGCCCGACTACGTCAGCCAGGTGAACCCGTGGGTCGAGGCCGACCTCGGGAGGTTCTTCTTCTTCCAGTCGGCCACGAACCCGTTCGGGCTGGTGAAGCTGCGGCCCGACGCCCGAACGGACGGCGCCTGGTCGGTGGGCTACGGCAAGAGCGCCAAGGTCGTGAAGGGCTTCAGCCACCTGCACGAGTGGACGATCTCCGGCGTGCAGGTGATGCCGACCTCCGGCGCGAGCGTGCCCAAGCTCGAAGGCGACGCGGGCTGGGAGTCACCCGTTCGCCATGACGCGAGCGAGGTCGCGCGGCCGGGCTACCACCGGCTGGTGCTCGACCGGTACGGCATCACTGCCGAGCTGGCGGCCACGGATCGGGTCGGCCTGCACCGCTACACGTACGCGAAGGCGGGTCCGAGCGAGATCCTGGTCAACCTCGGTGGTCCGCTGGGCGAGGCCGTCATGGAGAACGCGACCGTGACCAAGGTGAGCTCCCGTGAGCTGGCCGGGTTCGTCGTCCAGCGCGGCGGGAAGACCCAGGTGCACTTCAACATCACGTTCGACCGGCCGTTCGACTCGCTGCGCGGCTGGGCGAACGGTGCGCTGGTGAACGGTGGCGCGCCCGTCGACAAGGTGTCCGGGCCGAACAGCGGCGTGTACGTGAAGTACGACAACGTCAAGGCTGGCGAGCAGCTGCAGATGAAGGTGGCGCTCTCGTTCACCGGCGCCTCTGGCGCGCTGCGCAACCGGCAGCTCGAGCTGCCTGGTTGGAACTTCGACGCCGTCGAGGCTGCGTCACGAGCGCGGTGGAACTCCCTGCTCGGGCGGATCGATGTGAAGGGCGGCACGCAGCAGCAGCGCACGAAGTTCTACACCGACCTGTTCCACGTGCTCTGCGGGCGCGGGATGGCGAGTGACGCGGACGGCAAGTACCTCGACGACACCTGGGACCACAACCAGGTCAAGCAGCTTCCGCTCGACAAGCGCGGGAAGCCGGAGTTCGCGATGTACAACTACGACGCGCTCTGGCTGACTCAGTGGAACGTGAACTCGATCCTCGGTCTCGCCTATCCGGAGATCTACAGCGGCTTCGTCCGTTCCCAGCTGCAGATGTTCCGCGACGGCGGACTGTTGCCCCGCGGGCCGGCAGCGGGCGACGACACCCTCGTGATGACCGGCAACCCGGTTGCCTCGTTCATCACCGGCGCGTGGAACAAGGGCATCCGCGACTACGACATCGACCTTGCGTACAAGGCGATGCTCGACGCCCAGTCGGTCGGCGGGTTGTTCGACAAGGCTTGGTTCGACTACACGAACTTCGGTACCGGCGGCATCCGGCAGTACCTCGACAAGGGGTACGTCCCGACCGGGTTCAACGGGCAGGGGACGGGCCAGACACTGGAGTACGCGCACCAGGACTGGGCGCTCTCGCAACTGGCGAAGCAGCTGGGCAAGGTCGGCATCAACGCTTCGCAGTACGCGACCGTTGTGGCGTCGTCGGCTCAGGATGCGGCGCACGGCGCCGAGCGCGCCATCGATGGGCGGCCGCTGCGCGCGCCGACGGACGTCGAGTGGCGGTCAAAGGGCGAGCGGAACCCGTGGGTCGAGCTGCGTTGGCCCCAGCCGCGGACGTTGCGGCAGGTCGTACTCAGCGATCGCGCGGACCCTGCCAGCAACGCCAACGGCGGAACGCTGACGTTCTCCGACGGCAGTCCGGTCGCGGTCTCCGGCATCCCCGCTGACGGCTCGGACAAGGTCGTGAAGTTCGCGCCGCGGAAGGTCTCGTCGGTGCGCTTCACCGTGACCGGCGGCTCGGGAGCCAACGTGGGGCTGAACGAGCTCGAGGCCTGGGATGACACGAACGCGTACTCCTATTTGCTGGATCGTTCGCGCAACTGGCGCACGCTGTACGACGAGTCTACCGGCTTCATCCGGCCGCGGAACGCCGACGGCAGCTGGCAGACACCGTTCGACCCTCTGTCGCCGCGGGACTTCGTCGAGGCGAACTCGTGGCAGGCGACCTGGTTCACCACGCACGACGTGATGGGCTTGGCGAACCTGCTGGGCGGGGAGACCGCGTACGCCGACAAGCTCAACTACGCGTTCGTCAGCGCGGAGCCGGTGCGGTTCATCGGCCCGTACGGGCAGGGTTTCGTCAGCTACGGCAACCAGCCGGGGCTGGAGGTGGCGCATCTGTTCAACTACGTCGGCTATCCCTGGCTGTCGCAGTACTGGGTGCGGCAGGTGCGGGAGAAGACGTTCGGCTCGATCGCTCCCGACGACGGCTACGGGCACCACGACGAGGACCAGGGGCAGATGGGCGCGCTGTCCGCGCTGATGGCGATCGGGTTGTTCGAGGTGACCGGTGGTGGGCTTTCGCGGCCGGTGTACGACATCACGTCGCCGATCTTCGACGAGGTCACGATCAAGCTGAATCCTTCGTACTACAAGGGGAAGCAGTTCCGGATCGTCACGCATGGCAACTCGGCTTCGCGTCCGTACATCCAGCGGGCGAAGCTGGACGGCCGGCTACTGCGGGACGCTTGGTTCCGTCATGACCAGCTCGCCGACGGTGGGACCTTGGAGCTCTGGCTCGGGCCAAAGCCCAACAAGCGTTGGGGTGTCGACCGGCTGCCGCCTTCGGAGTCTCGGTCGGCCGGCAAGTCGCCGGTGCTCGCTCGGTCGGTCGTCGTCGAGGGACCGGAGCAGATCGCCACGCCGTACGACGTGGTGGACTTCAACGCCTCGTTCGTACCTGCTGACACGACGCTGAAGGAGGTGTTCTGGTCGGTGCGCGCGCCGGACGGATCGCCCACCGACAAGGCGACGATCGACGTCCGCGGCGTGCTGACCGTCAACCACCGCGACGGCGACGTGCTGGTGACCGCGACGGCTGCCGACAGTGGCCGGGTGGTCTGGCGGAAGCTCGTCCGGATCGCGCTCGATCCCGCGCTGCTGCGGGGGAACGCCTCGCGCTGGCCGGGCGTGACGGCTTCGGCGTCGTCGGAGTACACGTCGGGCTACGTCGCGGAGAAGGTCTTCGACGGCATCGTGGGCCAGCCCGACGCGGGCGACTGGGCGTCGAAGGGCGAGCAGAACCCATGGATCTCGCTGTCGTGGCCGTCACTCGTGCGGACCGATCGGATCGTGCTGTACGACCGGGCGGGCATCGACGACGTGAACGGCGGGACGTTGACGTTCTCCGACGGCAGCTCGCTCGAGGTCAGCGACATCCCGCCGGCGGGCGAGGCGAAGACGGTGACGTTCCCGATGAAGACGTTCGACTCGGTGCGGTTCCAGGTGAAGGGCGGGACGGGGCCGAACAACGGCCTGTCCGAGTTCGAGGTGTACGCCGTGCCGTCTGTCCCGCAGGCGCCGCGCTCGGTCACCGCCGAAGCCGGAGTGGGCTCTGCGACCGTGTCATGGCAGCCGCCGGCGTTCAACGGCGGTGCTCCGGTCATCGCCTACGTGGTGACGCCGTACCACGACGGCAGCGCCCTCGACCCGGTCGTTGTCGAGGCCGACGAGCGCTCAGCCGTCGTGCCCGGCCTCACCGCAGGCGAGCCGTACACGTTCACCGTCACCGCTCGGAGCCTGGCCGGATCGGGTCCGGAATCGCCACCCAGCAACGAGATCCGACCCGGTTAGGAGCGCGGTGGAAGTGGCTGGCGGGTGAGGTTGGGGCGGACGCCGGGGGTTGGGGTGTGGATCGGGTGGGTCGCCAGGAGTTCGCGCGCGACCTCGATCGCCTTGTCCAGTTGCGTATCCACGCCCAGCGCGTAGTCCTGCGGCGCGTTGTCGACCTCGACGTCGGGGTCGGTGCCGTGGTTCTCGACCTGCCAGCCGACGTCGTCGAACGCGAACGAGTACTCCGGTTGCGTCGTCACCGTTCCGTCCGCGAGCGCGTGCCGCGGGGAGATGCCGATCACGCCGCCCCAGGTGCGCTTGCCGAGGAGGGGGCCGAGCTTCAGCAGCTTGAACGCGTGGCAGAACATGTCGCCGTCGGAGCCGGCGAGCTCGTTCGTCAACGCCACCAGGGGTCCGCGGGGTGACTCGTCGGGGTACGGGGTCGGTGGCTCCCAGCGCGCGTAGTCGTAGCCGATCCGCCGGCGGCTGAGTTTCTCCAACAGGAGTTGAGAAACGTACCCGCCGCCGTTGTAGCGGACGTCGATGACCAGACCCTCGCGGTCGTACTCGGCGAGGAAAGCGCGGTGGAACTCCGCGTACCCGTGGTCGCTCATGTCGGGGATGTGGACGTACCCCATTCGCCCGCCGGTCGCCTCGTGCACGTACGCGCGGTTGGCCTCGACCCAGTCGCGGTAGCGGCCGGCACGTTCGCTGTCGATCGCCCGGACGCTGACCGTACGCGGCTCGCCGTCCTCGCGTACGACGGTCAGCTGCACCTCCTGGTCGGCCTGGTTGACCAGCGGCTCACCGGGCAGGACGAGCACGTCGCCGCGCCGGCCGATCGGCTGCCCGTTGATCGCGAGCACCACGTCGCCAACCGCAACGTCGACGCCTGGCCGGTTGAGCGGCGAGGTCGCCTCGCGGTCCCAGGCGTCGCCACCGACGATCCGGCCGACCCAGAACTGGCCGTTCTCCTCGTCGAACTCCCAGTCCACGCCGAGGAAACCCTGCTGGTAGTGCGGGCCGGGCCGGTACTCGCCGCCGCCCTCGTACGCGTGCGACGTCCCGAGCTCGCCCTGCAGCTCCCAGAACAGGTCCGACAGCTCCGAGCGCGTCGCGACCCGGTCGACCAGCGGCAGGTAGCGCTTGTAGACCTCGTCCCACGCGATGCCGGACATGTCCTCGGACCAGAAGTTCTCGCGCTGCAGTCGCCAAGCCTCGCGGAACATCTGCCGCCATTCCGCGCCCGGACGTACGGACACCTTCACGCGGTCGAGGTCGATCCACCCGCTGGCGCGGCCGGGCTCGTCGCCGCTGTCGCCGTCGTCGGACGGCTTCTCCCCCGCCTTGAGCACGCGCAGGCGCTCGCCCGACCTGTAGAGCAGCGTCTGGGCGCTCCGGTCGAGCGCGAACCCGCTCACGCCGTCGACGATGAGCTCCTTCTTCTGTGACTCGTAGTCGAAGCACTCGATCATGCCGCGCGGCTTGTGCCCGTCGGAGTGGTCGCCCTGCACGGGACTGCTGGAGAACAGCACCTTGCCCGCGACGCCGGCGATCTGGTGGTAGCGGCCCTCGGGTACGGGGAACGCGAGCACGCGGCGTTCGATGCCGTCCAGGTCGATCTCGACCGGGTCCGGCTGGTCGCTCTCCGCCTCCTGCTCGGCCTTCTTCTCCTCCTCCGCCTTCTTCTGCGTGGCAGCGGCTTCGCTCACCAGCGGGCGCGGCTCGGGGACGAACGGGCTCGGGAGGTCCTTGCGCAGCGTCACGAGGTATGGGCGGGTGCCGAGCGGGAAGCCGAGGTCGAACTGCAGCGCGTCGTGGACGGGGTTGAAGTCGCGCTGGCCGAGGAAGTAGAGGTACTTGCCGTCGGGGTCGAACGCGGGCGCCCAGTCGGTGAGGACGGGTTTGCTGACCTGGCTTGTCTCGCCGGTTTCGACCTTGCACAGGGTGATGGTTGTGGTTTGGCGGGTGAGCGGCTTGGCGTACGCGAGCCAGCGACCGTCCGGCGACCACGTCACGCCGGCGATGGCACCGGCTTCGCTGCGGTCGAGGCTCCTGGTGCTTGGCTGGTCGTCGGCGAGGTTGGTGAGCATCAGCTCGCCGCGGTGAGTGACGATCGCGACCTGGTCGGAGTGTGGCGCGACCTCGAGCTCGACGACGCGGCCGACGTCGAGCTCGTCCAGCCAGCGTGGCGGCTTCGTACCGTCGGCGGTGAGGATGACGAGGCGTTCGTTCTCGCCCTCGTCGCTGCCGGCGGCGATCAGGCGCTCGTGGTCGTTCAGCCAGCTGAGGTGGCGGTAGCGGACGCCCTCGGGCTCGCCGTGCTGGCGGACCGGGCCCTCCCAGTGGGCGAGGGAGAACGCCTTGCCGCGCGTGGTGAGCGCGAGGTCGCTGCCGTCCGGGCCGAGCGCGACGCCGTCGAGGTAGGTCGCGGGGTCGACGAAGCGGCGGTTGCGTTGCGTTCTGGACGAGCCTGTCTGGACGTCGATTCTGTGGGCGTCGCTCGACGGCTCGAGCAGGTAGAGGTCGGCGGCGCAGTGGTAGACGAGGCGGTAGCCGTCGGTGCTGAGGTTGCGGGCGTAGTAGTCGTCGTGGTCGGTGTGGCGTTGGACGTCCTCGCCTTGCGGGGTGCAGGAGTAGACGTTGCCGACGCCCTCGTGGTCGGAGAGGAAGTAGATGCGGTCGCCGACCCAGCACGGGTTGGCGAGGTTGCCCACGAGGTCGACGAGCGGTTGGAACGTACCTTCGCCGTCCGGGTCGACCCAGAGGCTGCCGGCGGTGCCGCCGCGGTAGCGCTTCCAGCGGGCGGGGTCGCTGGTGTGGCGGCCGAGGACGACGGCTCCGTTGGGGCCTTCGGAGATCGCGGTGGCTGGACCGAGCGGGAGTCGGTGCGGGACGCCGCCTTGGCTGGAGACCTCGTACAGCCAGTCCTCGTTGCGGAACGGGCGGCCGCCTGCGGTCGTGTAGACGATCTTGTCGTCGCGCCAGCCTCGTACGGTCACTCCGGTGCCCTCGTAGGTGAGTCTGCTGGCGGTGCCGCCGTCGCACGGGAGGACGTAGACCTCGCTGGGGCCTTCCTCGCGGCCGACGAACGCGACGCTTGTCCCGTCTGTCGAGAGGCGCGGGTGCGTGGCCTCGGCGACGCCGGCCGTGAGCCGCCAGGCGCGGCCGCCGTGCGCGTCGACGGTCCAGAGGTCGTCCTCGCTGACGAACACGACGGTGTCGCCGTGGATCGTCGGGTAGCGAAGGTAGCCCTCGGTCATGTCCCCTCCGTTGCTCACTGGCCTGCCGGTCACCCTAAACGGTGGGTTGGACGGGCCTGGCAGGATCTTCGGAATGGACTCTGTGTGGGCCGTGCGGTTGCCTGTCTCCGCTGGGACGGGGCCGCGGCTGGCGGTGAAGGACTGCATCGACGTGGCCGGCGTGCCGACGGTGGTGGGCTCGCGTGCTCTGGCCTCTGCCCCTCCCGCTCTTGCCGACGCGCCGGTGGTGGCCACGGCCCGCGCGGCTGGCGCCCGCATCGTGGGCAAGACCCAGCTGGTCGAGCTCTGCCGCCACGCGGACGGGGTGAACCACTGGGCCGGAACGCCCGCGAACCCGCTCGACTCGTCGCGGCTGCCGGGCGGCTCGTCGAGCGGCTCGGCGGTGGTTGTCGCGTTGGGCGAGGCGGACGTGGCGTACGGAACAGACACGGGCGGCTCGGTCCGCGTCCCGGCCGCGTGCTGCGGCGTGGTGGGCCTGAAGACGACGGCGGGTCGCGTTCCCACCCAGGGCGTCTTCGAGTTCTCCCGCACGCTGGACACCGTGGGTCCGATGGGGAGGACTGTCGCCGACGTGGCGCTGGGCATGTCTCTGATGGAGCCGGGCTTCGTCGTCGCGCCTGTCAACGCCCCCTTGACAGCCGCCCGCCTCCGCCTCCCCGGCGTGGAACCTGGCATCGACGCCGCGGTGGATCGGGCGTTGTCGGCGGCTGGCTTCACGACCACCGACGTGGAGCTGCCGTCGTGGTCGGACTGGAACTCGGCGGCCGACACGCTGATGGCCTGGGAGGGCTACTTCGCCATGTCGTCGTTCCTTCAGCAACCAGACCTGCTCGAAGACCGCCACGTAGCCAGCATCGAATACGGCGCCACCATCCCCGCGTCGCGCGTCACCGAGATCCGCCGCCTGCAGCTGCAAGCCCGCCGGGTGTTGGACGACCTTCTCGCCACCCACACCGTGCTCGCCCTGCCCACGCTGGCCGTGGAGCCCCCGAAGGTCGCGGAGAGAGCCGGCCTCACGTACCTCACCGTGGCCCTCAACTTCACCGGCCACCCCGCCCTCGCCCTCCCCATCCCGAGATCGGACAGCCACCTCCCGGCATCCCTCCAACTCGTCGGCCCGCACTTCTCCGAAGAGTTGCTGCTGTCCTTGGGTGCGCTAGCTGAGCAGTAGCTCGGTGGCTTGGGCGGCGCAGCCCCAGGATTGGAGGACGCCGGTGCCGTCGTGGCCGTAGTTGTGGACGATCTTGGTGCTCCCCTGGATCTCGGCCTCCAGGCGTACTGTCGGGCGGCTGGGGCGGAGGCCGGCTCGGTGGGCGAGGACCTTGGCGTTCGCGAGCCGGGGCTCGACCTCGATGCAGCGCTGCAGGATTCCGCGGGCAATCTCCGGTGACGGCGCCGGGTCCCAGTCGTCCTCGACGCGCACTCCCCCGAGCAGGACGTGGTTGCCGTACGGGTGCCAGCTGGCGTTCTCCGGACCGAACGTCACGCCGAGGAAGAAGCCTTCCAGGCCGGGGTTCTCCACCACGACGTGCTGACCCTTGACCGGCCGCACGCTCTCGTCGCCGGCCAGCCGGCGGGCTCCGACGCCGGTGCAGTTCGCGACGAGTTCGGCGTCCAACCCGGCCAGCGACTCGACCACGCGCTGCTCGATCGTGCCGCCACCGTTGACGAAACGACCGACGAGGTAGTCGAGATAGGGCGGCAGGTCGACCAGCGGCACGCGCATCCACGTTCCGCTCGCATAGCCGGGTGGCACCTCCGACGCCGTCGCCTCGCGGACGTACATCGACTCGTCCGCGAACGGTGGCGCCCCGCCGATCGAAGAGGTCGCCGCGCCGAGGCCCGTCTCCATCCGTACCCAGCCATGGGACGGCTCGAGCCGCCGCAGCTCGGCGACGGTCGCCAGCTCCCACTCAGCGTTCGGGCCGGCGAACACCGGCCCGCACATGCCGGTCGCCGCCGCGGACGTGGTCGAAGCGGTCAGCTCCGCGGTCAGGATGCGCACGGAAGCGCCGGCCTCCTGGAGCCGGATCGCGGTGGTCAGGCCCATCACGCCGGCGCCGACCACGGTCACCTCGGGACTACTCATGCCCGAGACCGTACGGCCGGCGCCGCGCGCGCAGCTTGGAGATTTCTGCCTGTGCTAACCCGGGTAGACGATCTGCTGCACCGCCCACTTGTTGCCATCGGGGTCGGCGAAGAACACGAACCGTCCCCACGGGAAGTCCTGGACGTCGGTGACCGGGCAGCCTCGTTCGGTCAGCTCCTTGTGCGCCGTCTCGATGTCGTTCACGACGAGCTGCAGCCCCTGCACGGACCCGGGCGCGGCCTCGGTCACCCCGAGGCCGATCGCGATCGAGCACCCCGATCCCTGCGGCGTCAGCTGCACGAACCGCACCTCGTCGCTGACCTTGTGGTCGTGATCGAGGTTGAACCCCGCCTGCTCGACGTAGAACGCCTTCGCTCGGTCCACGTCCGAGACCGGCACAGCGACCAGTTCCAGCTTGAAGTCGATACCCATGGTTACTCCTCTAACTCTGCTGAGCCGGCGCGCGCCGGATCGGGGCGACGGTGGGGACGGGGTCCTGGGTGAGGAAGTCGAGCACGATCCTGTTCACGAGCTCCGGCTTCTCCTGGGTCAGGAAGTGCGACGTGCCAGGAACGATCGCCAGCTCGGCGTTCGGGATCGCGTCGTACATGTCGGCCACGTGCTTCAGCGTCGACAGGTCGTCGTCGGCGAACATCACCAGCGTCCGCGCCTGGATCGCGCCGAGCTCGGAGGCCTCGAGGTACGGCTCGCGCTTGCTCAGGTCGCCGATCTTCGCCGCGAGCACGCGGAAGTGGTCCGCGCCGTCGGGTGAGACCTCGGCGTACGCCGGGCCGAGGAACTGTTGCATCGCGTCGATGTCCCAGTCGTCGTCCCCGCCCTGCACCGCGTCGCCGTCCTTGCTGAACCCGCCGCTGATCAGGACCAGCCGATCGACCAGATCGGGCCGCTGCATCGCGACCTGCATGAGCACGAACGCGCCCACGCTGTGCCCGAGCAGGTGCGCTGGCCGGCCGATCACCGTCTCGAGGAACGCGATCGCGTCGTCGGTCATCGCCTGGAACGTGTATGGGCCCTCGGGGTCCGGCGTGTGGCCGTGCCCGCGAAGATCCGGGGTGTAGACGTGGAAGCGCTCGGCCAGCGGGCCGAGGTTCGGTTCGAACCAGCGCGCGTCCACCATGCCGCCGTGCAGCAGCACCAGCGGCTCGCCCGAGCCGTGCTCGTCGTACCACGTTCGCACCGGGCCGAGCTGAACGTACGTACCCATCTGCCTCCCCTTCAGTCGTCGGTGCGGGGAAGCTACCAAGATTCACCGTCCAAGACTTTTCGTCCACAGGCCGTGGACGCTGAAACCGCAGGAAAGAGGCGTGATCACCACAGAATCTGGCGTTCATCCACAGGCCGGTCCCCAGGCTGTGCACACCGTTGCGCACGGTTGTCCCCAGTGATCGACAACTCGCCCACAGGCCCTGTGCATGGCGAGCTTCTCCCAGCCCTCCCGGCCGCGTACGGTCAGCGCTACCCGGGGGCGAGCTAGGCAGGTCCGCGCGCAGCCGTACGGAATCGACTTGTCGGTCCCGTACGGTAGAAAATCGAACATGCGTTCGTCACGGGTCAAGCAGTCGCCAGAGGTAGGGCAGGGGGTCCGCAAGCGGTGAGCGTTGCCGAGTTTCCGGGGTTGCACCCGGTCGAGGGCCCACCCGACCGGCTGCCTCCGCAAGACCTCGCCGCGGAGCAGTGTGTCCTCGGCAGCATGTTGCTGTCGAAGGACGCGATCGCCGACGTCGTCGAGGTGCTGCGCGGACCGGACTTCTACCGGCCGGCGCACGAGACCGTGTACGACGTCGTGCTCGACCTCTACGGCCGCGGCGAGCCGGCCGACGCCGTCACGGTCGCGGCCGAGTTGCAGCGCAAGGGCGAGCTCAACCGCGTGGGCGGTGCGCCGTACGTTCACACGCTGATCGCCTCGGTGCCATCGGCCGCCAACGCCGGCTACTACGCGGCGATCGTGCGGGAGAAGGGGATCCTGCGCCGGCTGGTCGACGCCGGCACCAAGATCACCCAGCTCGGCTATGCCGGCGACGGCGAGGTCGAGGACATCGTCGACCGCGCGCAGGCCGAGGTGTACCAGGTCGCCGACAAGCGCGGCACCGAGGACTACGCGCCGCTGTCGGCGATCCTCGAGCCGACGTTGGACGAGATCGAGGCGATCGGTTCGCGCGGCGGACAGATGGTCGGCGTACCGACCGGGTTCACCGACCTCGACGGGCTGACCAACGGCCTGCACCCCGGGCAGCTGATCATCGTCGCCGCCCGTCCCGGTGTCGGCAAGTCGATCCTGGCGCTGAACTTTGCCCGCGCGGCGTCGATCGCGAACGGTCTCGCCTCGGTGATCTTCTCGCTGGAGATGAACCGCACCGAGATCACGATGCGCCTGCTGTCGGCCGAGGCGCGGGTGCCGCTCGGGCACATGCGGCAGGGCACGATGAGCGACGACGACTGGGCCCGGCTCGCGCGCCGGATGGGTGAGGTGTCGAGCGCGCCGCTGTACATCGACGACTCGCCGAACATGACGCTGATGGAGATCCGGGCGAAGGCACGGCGGCTTCGGCAGCGCAACGAGCTGCGGCTCATCATTCTCGACTACCTGCAGTTGATGACCTCCGGAAAACGGGTCGAGAGCAGGCAGGTCGAGGTCGCCGAGTTCTCCCGAAACCTGAAGCTGTTGGCCAAGGAGCTCGAGGTGCCGATCGTGGCGCTCTCGCAGCTCAACCGTGGTCCGGAGCAACGTACGGACAAGCGCCCGATGCTGTCCGACCTGCGTGAGTCCGGATCGATCGAGCAGGACGCCGACATGGTGATCCTGCTGCACCGTGAAGACGCGTACGAACGGGAGTCCACCCGGCCTGGCGAGGCCGACTTCATCGTCGCCAAACACCGTAACGGCCCCACCGCCAACATCACCGTCGCGTTCCAAGGTCACTACCAGCGGTTCGTCGACATGGCGCAGGGGTAGCTCGGAGGAACGAAGTGCGCACAATCCCCGTTCACGCGAGCCACGGTCGGTCTCGGTACTCCCGGGCCGTTCTGAGCCGGGGTGTGGGCTTGGGGGTCGGCGCCTCCGGCTTCGACGGGGAGCGTGTCGCGCTGATCGCGTCGCAGCGGGCGCGCCCGTACTCTGCGGGCGACCTCTCCGCGGCGGCCCGCGACCTCGCAGCGTGGCGGTGTGCGGGTCTCGGGGTGCACACGGTGCTCGACGACAGCTACCCGGACCGGCTGCGCGACGTCCCGTCGCTGCCGCCGGTGCTGTTCACGCGCGGGATCGTCCGGCCCGACGACCACGCGGTGGCCGTCGTGGGTGCGCGACATGCGTCTTCGTTGGGCCTGTCCTTCGCCGCCGATCTTGCGACGGCGTTGGTGGGCCTGGGCGTGACAGTGGTGTCCGGCCTGGCGGCGGGCATCGACACCGCAGCGCACGCCGCAGCCCTGGCCTCGGGCGGCCGTACAGTCGCCGTGCTGGGCACCGGCGTGGGCCGCTGCTACCCGCCGAGCAACCGCGACCTCCAATCCGAAATCGCCCGCCGCGGACTGTTGCTCTCGCAGTTCTGGCCAGACACCCCGCCGCGCGAACACAACTTCGTAACCCGCAACGCCGTACTGTGCGGCTACGCCGACGCCTGCGTGATCGCCGAGGCGGGCGAGTCCAGCAGCACCCGAACGTTGGCCCGCCACGCCTTGGACCAAAGCCGCCCGCTGATCCTGACGACCCTCGTCCTGCGCTCAGCCGCCTGGGCCAAATCCCTCACCCGCCGCGCAGGAGTCCACATCGCCTCCAGCGTTGACGAGACGCTTGCCGCCATCGCGGAGGGACGAGCCGCAGCAGAGCGCACTTTTGCCTGACGTTTGTCAGTCGGATCAAGCAAATGGCGGGCCCCCACGACCTTCGGCGATCCTCTCGCCAGCGCTGCTCGGGCATGGTTGGCCGAGTTCGGAACTGATGGGCCGCGCTGAGGGTTAAGGGGCACAATGGGCTAGTGACCCTGACACGGCGGTTGCGGGATCCGCATGACAAGGAGATTTGGCGGCTCGCCGTACCCGCGTTCTTCGCGTTGGTGGCCGAGCCGATGTTCCTGCTCACCGACTCCGCGGTCGTCGGCCACCTGGGCACGCCGCAGCTCGCGGGGCTCGGGTTGGCGGGGACGGTATTGCAGACGGGGGTCAGTCTTTGCATCTTCCTCGCGTACGCCACCACGGCGGCGGTGGCGCGGCAGCTGGGCGCGGGTGACACGAAGAAGGCGATCCAGTACGGGATCGACGGGATCTGGCTCGCACTGGGCGTCGGCATAGCGCTCGCGGCAGCCGGGGCGATCTTCGCTGAGCCGCTGGTGCAGCTCTTCAACCCCTCCGACGCCGTAGCTGAGCAGGCGACGATCTATCTGCGCATCGCTGCGCTGGGGACGCCGGCGATGCTGGCGGTCTTTGCTGGGACGGGCGTGCTCCGCGGCCTGCAGGACACGAAGACTCCGCTCGTCGTCGCGGTCGGCTCCTACCTCGCGAACATCGTGCTCAACCTCGCGCTCGTCTACGGCCTGCACTGGGGCATCGCCGGGAGCGCGTGGGGGACGGTCATCGCCCAGTACGCGGGCGCCGCGGCGCTGATCGTCGTCGTGCTGAGGGGCGCCAAGAAGCATGGCGCGCACGTCAGACCGGACTGGGCCGGCATCAAGTCCGCCGCCGGCGCGGGCGTCCCGCTGATCGTCCGCACCGCCGCGCTCAGGGTCGGCATCCTCCTCGCCACCGTCGTGGCGACGTCGTTCGGGGACGCGCCGCTGGCCGCGCATCAGGTCGTCTTCACGATCTGGAACGCCCTCGCGCTCGCCCTCGATGCCGTCGCGATCGCCGGGCAGGCCATCGTCGGGCGGTACCTCGGCGCCGGCGACGTCGAGGGAACGAGGGCGGCCACCAGGCGCATGATCGAGTGGGGCATCGCCGCCGGCGTGCTCACCGGCATCCTCCTCGCGGTGGCGAGACCGCTCTACGTCCCGCTGTTCACCGAGGACCCGAACGTCCGCACGCTCATCAGCGCGGCGATCCTCGTCGTCGCAGCCCTCCAGCCGGTCGCCGGCGTCGTGTTCGTGCTCGACGGCGTGCTCATCGGCGCCGGCGATGGGCGCTACCTCGCGTGGACCGGCGTGCTGAACGTGATCGCGTTCATCCCGTTCGCCGCCCTCGTCTGGGCCACCGACGCCGGCCTGGTCGCGCTCTGGTGGGCGTACGCCGTGTACCAGCTCGCCCGCCTCACCACCCTCAGCCTCCGCGCCAGAAGCAGCACCTGGCTGGTGACCGGAGCCCTCAGCCGGCCTTGACCCAAAAGACAGAAGCGGCGCCCCAGAGCGGGGCGCCGCATCGTCGAAGAAGAGGTCAGCCGCGCGTACCGGTCGACCAGATCGGCGTCTTGCCCTTGTAGATCACGACGTTGCCGTCGTTCTGGACGGACAGGAACGCGCCCCGGTTGCCGCCGGTCTTGGAGTGCCAGGTGGCGGTCGTCTTCCGGTAGACCACGAAGTTCCCGTCGGCCTGCATCACCGCGTACGAGTCCTTGACCCGCGACTTGCTGCCCCACAGGGCCTTCTTGCCCTTGTACAGAACGAGGTTGCCGTCGCTCTGCATGATCAGCTTGAACACGCGGTTGGCCGAGACGACCGAGTAGCCCTTGTAGATCTTGGCGCTCGTGTTCGGCGTGGAGATCGTGATCCAACGGTGCCAGAGCGGCTTGTTCGTCGTCGAGTACGTGACGAGGTTGCTGTCGTTCTGGAGGGCCAGGCCCTTGATCTTGTAGTTCTGGATGCGCGTGCTCCAGACGGCCTTCTTGCCCTTGTAGACGACGAAGTTGCCGTCCTTCTGCATCGCCGCGTACGCGCCGTTCTGGCCGTGGGTCTGCGTCGACCACTTGGCGACCCACTTCTTGCCCGACTTCACGTACTCGACGAGGTTGCCGTCGGGCTGCATGAGCAGTCGGTAGTAGCCGTTCGCCGAACGGACGTAGTTGCCGGACTTGAGCAGCTGACCGGGCTTCAGCCAGGTGTTGTACGCCGCGGGCGAGTCGGCCATGGCGATCGCGGCCGGGCCGTTCGTCCACTGGTTCGCCGGCACAGCCGTGCCGGTGGTGGTCGCGGCACTCGCGATCGGAGCGAACATGACAGCGCCTGCGGTCGCGGCGGCCGCCAGGCCGGCGAACACACGCTTACGCGTCCCCGTGATGGTCATAGGTGCCCTTTCCCTCCTAAGGCGCGCGGCCGGTCGTGGCCGCAGGCGTCATAGTGACGCACCTTTGACCGGTTTCCGTTCCCGATGTGGCGATGATCACGAAGCGTAGTGTCTTGGCCCGGTTACGTTCGGCCGAGCCTCACAGCTCACCAACTGAGGACGAAGGAAACCTGCCATTTCCCGTCCATCGGTGGCAGCATTCTCCGCAGCCTTCGTCGAGGGGAGCACCATCATGCGTCGTACGTTCCGCCAGCTTCTGGTCGCCGGAAGCTCAGCCGTCCTGCTGAGCGGGTCCGTCGCGTTGCCGCAGCTGCTCGACGCACCGAAGGCGGCGACCCCGGTCGACACGCTGGTGCAGGACCTCAACACGATCCTGTCCCAGCCCGGCGTCCCCGAGGCGCACGCGTCGGTGCTGGTACGCGGCGCGGACGGCGGCGTGCTCTACGAGAAGGAAGCGTCCGAACGGCTGCTGCCCGCCTCGAACGCCAAGCTCTTCAGCTCCACCGCGGCACTCGAGGTGCTCGGCGCGGACCACCGCTTCCCGACGAGCGTGCTCTCGACCGCGTCGGTCCGCGGTTCGGTGCTGCGTGGCGACCTCTATCTGCGCGGCCAGGGCGACCCGACGCTGCTCGCGAAGGACTACGACGACCTCGCCGCGAAGGTCGCCGCTTCCGGCGTCAAGCTGGTCCGCGGCAATCTCGTCGCCGACGACACCTGGTACGACGCGGTCCGGCTCGGCAACTCCTGGGGCTGGGACGACGAGCCGTACTACTACAACATGCAGATCTCGGCGCTGACCGTCTCGCCGAACACCGACTACGACGCGGGCACCGTGATCGTCGAGACGCGGCCCGGCGCCACGGTCGGCGCGCCGGCTCAGCTCAAGGTCGTTCCGGAGACGAGCTACGTGAAGCTCGTCAACAAGGCGACGACGAAGGCGAGCGGCTCGACCAGCATGTCGGTCGAGCGGCAGCACGGCACGAACGTCATCGAGGTGACGGGCTCGATCGCGCTCGGAGCATCGGTCGACCAGGAGTGGGCGACGGTGTGGGAGCCGACGGGGTACGCGGCGGACGTGTTCCGGCGCGCGCTCACCCGGCACGGCGTGAAGGTGCTGGGCGGCACGACGTACGCCGCGACGCCCGCGGGTGCCGGCGAGCTGGCGCGGCACGAGTCGATGACGGTTGGGGAGCTGTTGGTCCCGTTCATGAAGCTCTCCAACAACGGGCACGCCGAGGTACTGGTGAAGGAGATGGGCCGCAAGGTCTCCGGCGAGGGCTCGTGGGACGCCGGTCTCGCGGCGATGACCACCGCGCTGGAGGGCCTGGGCGTGAACATGGGCACGATCCGGATCGTCGACGGCTCGGGTCTGTCGCGGCAGGACTTCCTCACGCCGGTGCAGGTGACGAACCTGCTGCGCGGCGCGGAGTCCCAGCCCTGGTTCGACACCTGGTACGCGTCGATGCCGATCGCGTGCAAGAACCCGCGCTTCGAGGGCGGCACGCTGCGGTCCCGGATGTGCAACACGGAGGCCGCGGGGAACGTGCATGCCAAGACCGGCTCGCTGACCCGCGTGACGGCGCTCGGCGGGTACGTGACCAGCAAGGACGGCGAGCGCCTGACGTTCTCGATCATCCTCAACTACTTCGACGCGAGCCTGCCGGCGAAGGGGATCGAGGACCAGATCGCGATCCGGCTGGCGAACTTCTCCCGCACCGCCCCGCCCTCGGTGCGCGTGCCGGCGCTGAAGCGTTCGACCGGTCCGGCCGACGTCGAGTGCTCCTGGGTCAAGGCCTGCTGAGCCCGGAAAGGATTGGACGGGATCATCGACCGGCTTGTAGCTTGCAGCCGACCGTGACGACGCCCAAGGAGGTGAAACCCATGAACGCAGTAGCGATGTGGGTGCTCCCTCTTCCCGTCATGGTTGGGCGACTGACGTAGGTGTCGCCGGGAGTGCCACTCCACCCAGGCACTCCCGAAAGGCAACACAACACCCATGGACTCTTCGCAACGCAACGCCGAGCCGTTCAGGTTCGACGTCATCATTGCCGGCTGTGGGCCGACTGGCGCGATGCTGGCCACCGAGCTCCGGCTGCACGACGTGCGGGTTCTCGTTCTGGACAAGGAAACCGAGCCCGCGTCGTTCGTCCGCATCGTCGGTCTGCACATTCGCAGTCTCGAGCTGATGGCCATGCGCGGACTGCTGGATCGTCTTCGCGCACAGGGAAGACAGCGTCCGGCCGCCGGATTCTTCGCCGCCATCAGCAAGCCCGCACCCGAGGGCCTGGACACCGCGCACGCCTATCTGCTGGGCATGCAGCAGCCGGTCATCGTTCAGTTGCTGGAGGACCATGCGATCGCGCAGGGTGCGCAGATCCGGCGCGATGCCGCGGTGGCCGGCTTCGAGCAGGACGACGAGGGTGTGACCGTCGAGCTGGCCAACGGCGAACGGCTGCGGACGCGTTATCTCGTCGGCTGTGACGGCGCGCGCAGTACGGTGCGCAAACTTCTCGGCGTCGGCTTCCCCGGCGAACCCTCGCGGAACGACACGCTGATGGGCGAGCTGCAAGTGGGTGTGCCGCAGGAGGAGGTCGCCGCCAAGGTGGCCGAAATCCAGGAGACCGCCAAGACTTTCAGCTTCATGCACTTCGGCGAAGGGGTCTATCGCGTCGTCGTCCCCGCCGCGGGGGTCAGCGATCGCACGGAGCCGCCAACCCTCGAGGAC
This sequence comes from Tenggerimyces flavus, assembly GCF_016907715.1. Taxonomy (NCBI): domain Bacteria; kingdom Bacillati; phylum Actinomycetota; class Actinomycetes; order Propionibacteriales; family Nocardioidaceae; genus Tenggerimyces; species Tenggerimyces flavus. Next base: position 1,014,520 of record NZ_JAFBCM010000001.1, read on the forward strand.
TTCCAACGACAGCTGCGCGCCATCGCCGGAACCGACTTCGGCGTGCACTCCCCGCGCTGGTTGTCCCGCTTCGGCGATGCCACCCGGCTGGCCGAGCGCTATCGGGTCGGGCGGGTACTGCTGGCCGGCGATGCGGCACACATCCATCCGCCCATCGGCGGGCAGGGCCTCAACCTGGGCGTACAGGACGCCTTCAACCTTGGCTGGAAACTTGCCGCCGAGATCCGCGGCTGGGCGCCCGAAACGCTGCTGGACACCTACCAGGCCGAACGTCATCCGGTCGCCGCGGACGTGCTCGACAACACCCGCGCCCAGCTGGAGCTGCTGTCCCCCGAGCCTGGCCCGCAGGCCGTACGCAGGCTGCTCACCGAACTGATGGACTTCGACGAGGTGAACCGCCTACTGATCGAGAAGATCACCGCGATCGGCATCCGGTACGACTTCGGCGCGGGCCCCGACCTGCTCGGCCGCCGCCTACCCGACCTCGACCTGAAACAGGGCCACCTCTACGACCAGTTGCATCGAGGCCGCGGCCTGCTGCTGGATCGCACCGAACGCCTGGCTGTAGGCGGCTGGGCAGACCGGGTCGACTACCTCGCCGATCCCACCGCGGCACTGGACGCTGCGTGCGTCCTGCTCCGCCCCGACGGCCACGTCGCCTGGATCGGCGACGACCAGCAGGACCTGACCGACCACCTCGAGCGCTGGTTCGGCAAGCCCGCTCAGTAGTCCGGCAGCTCGGAGTCGCCGACGTGGTTGGCGAGCCAGGCGTTCAGCGGGTCGGTCGCGTGGAAGAACTCGACCAGCCGCTTCTTCGCCGCCGCGGTGCCGAGCCAGGCGGCGACCGGCCACTCCTTCCAGGCGATGAGGCCCTTCCAGCGCAGCAGCTCGATGCGCGGGTGGTCTCTGGAGTAGCCCTTCGGCGCCGACTTCAGCTTGTCGTACCCGGTGATGTCGATCTTCGCTCGCGCCGCGGTGGCGATGAGGCGTTCCAGCTCCGTGCCCTTGATCTCCTCGTCCACCGCCTCACGGAAGCGGGTCAGCTGGTCCGGCGCCATCCGGTACATGCCGCTGCCCGCGCCGAGGCCGGAGGCGGACAGCTGGATGTAGCCGCCGTGCTCGACGGTCGCGCCGATGTTCGTCTTGTACGGCGTCTTGTCCTTGCTGAACCGCACGTCGCGGTACGGGCGGAAGATCTTCCCCGCGCCGAACTCCTTCTCCAGGTCGGCGAGCAGCTCCACCATCGGAGCGTGCACCTGCTCGTCGTACACCGGCTTGTTCGCGGTCCAGTACGCCTTGGTGTTGTCGGCCTCGAGACCCTCGTAGAACTCAAGCGCCTCGGCTGGCCAGCCACGGAATGCCACAAGCCGATAGTAGGGCTGTGTCCATTGGCCGCACCGGTCGGCGGCAGAAGCCGTCGCCTTCTCGGCGGGTGGCACCGACGGCGCGTGCGGCGCGCCAGGTAGCGGTTCGGGGTAGGCGCGCCGTCGCTGCACCGGGGGCCGAGAAAGCAACGGCGCCGCCGACACTTGTGTGGCGGCCCTACGATGGCCAGATGGTGCGCAGGGCCGGGATGATCGCCGGGGTCGTTGCACTGCTGGCGGCCATCATCGTGGTCGCGGCGCTGACCAGCGGCCAGGTCACCCGTCTGCCCCTGCCGAAGGGCTCGTTCCTGCCGCCCTCTCCCCCGCCGGCGCCGACGTTCGGCCCGAGCGGGCCCGGGCTCGGCGGACGCGGCCAGGGCGGCTCGACGCTCGGCACGATCCTGCTCGTCGCGGTCATCGTCCTCGCGGCCGTCATCGCCGCACTCGTCATCTGGTTCCTGGTCCGCCTGCTACGCCGCCTGCTCCAGGCCCAGCGCGGCCGGATCGTCGTACGCCACACGCCCGTCACCGTGAAGGCGGCACCCGCGAGGGAGGTCCAGCCCGACGAGGTCGACTCCGCGATCCAGGAGGGCATCGACGAGCTCGACTCCGACGAGGGCGATCCGCGGCGCGCGGTGATCGCGTGCTGGGTACGGCTGGAACGGCTCGCCGCCAAGGCCGGCGCCGCGCGGGCGCCCGGCGACACCCCGGCCGAGCTGGTCGCCCACATGCTGGTGGCCGTCGACGTGAGCGGCGCGGTCCTCGAACGGCTCGCCGCGCTGTATCGACGAGCGAGGTACGCGCCGGCCGAGGTGTCGGAGGACATGCGCGCCGAAGCGCTGGCCACGCTGCGGCAGGTACGGTCGGAGCTGGCGGGAGTCTCGTGAGGTCGCAGCTGCTCAAGACCGGGTTGGTCGCGGTCGCCATCGCGGGTGGGCTGTGGGTGCTGACGTCGGCGTTGTTCCGCGTCAAGATCCCGTTCGTCCTGCTGCTCGCGTTGGTCTTGGCCGTGGTCGGCAGTCGCGCGGTCCTGCTGGGGCTGCGATCGCCCATGAAGCAAGCGCTGTTGATCCGCGAGGACTCCGACCCGCCGATCCTCGGGCTGCTGCCGGACCGCCCGTTCGCCGGCGCGCGGCGCTGGGAGTACCTCCTCGACGGCGCCCGCGAGGAGCCCGCGCTGTTCGCCAAGACCGTACGGCCCGAGCTCGTCCGCCTGATGGACGAACGGCTCCGGCTCGCGCACCGGATCGACCGTACGAAGGACCCCGAGCGAGCGCGCGCCGTGATCGGTCCCGTTCTCGCCGATCTCTGGGAACGCGAACGCACCCTCACCAGAGCCGAGATCGACAATGTCCTCGACGAGATGGAGAAGCTGTGGGCAACCCCGCGTTGACAACAACCGAGGTGGGCCAGCTGGCCGAACGCGTCCTCAACGCAGTCGGCGAGGTCATCGTCGGAAAGCGCGACTCGCTCGAGCTCGTCCTCGCCGGCATCCTCGCCGGCGGGCACATCCTGCTGGAGGACCTGCCCGGTCTCGGCAAGACGCTCACCGCGCGGACGTTCGCCCAGGCCCTCGGCGTGGAGTTCCGGCGGATCCAGTTCACGCCCGACCTGCTGCCCGCCGACGTCACCGGCAGCCTGCTGTACGACCAGCGCAGCCACGACTTCACGTTCCGCCGCGGCCCCGTCTTCACCAACCTGCTGCTCGCCGACGAGATCAACCGCACGCCGCCGAAGACCCAGGCCGCGCTTCTCGAAGCCATGCAGGAGAAACAGGTCTCGGTCGAGGGCACGACGTACGAGCTCACCGCGCCCTTCCACGTGCTCGCGACCGCCAACCCGATCGAGTACGAGGGGACCTACCCGCTTCCCGAGGCGCAGCTCGACCGCTTCCTGCTCCGCGTCTCGTTCGGCTACCCCGAGGCCGACGAGGAGCTGGACGTTCTCCGCCGGCGGATGGCGCGCAAGCGGGAGGAGGCCGAGATCCCGGCAGTCGTGGACGCGCCGACCCTGCTCGCGATGCAGCAGGCGCTGGAGGACGTCGTGGTCGAGGAGTCGATCGGCCGCTACATCGTTCAGCTCGTCGCGGCGACCCGCAACGAGGGCCGCGTTCTCGTCGGCGCCTCGCCGCGCGGCTCATTGGCGCTGATGCTGCTGGCACGGGCGAAGGCGGCGCTCGCCGGGCGCGACTTCGTCGTACCCGAGGACGTGAAGGACGTCGCCGTTCCCGCGCTCGCGCACCGGATCACGTTGCGGCCGGAGGTGTGGCTGCAACGGGTCGAGCCGGGCGACGTCGTCCGCGAGGCGATCGCTCCCGTGCCGGTCCCGGCGAGCGGCGCGCTGCCGAGCTACCAGACGCCCTGATGTGGCATCCGACGCGCGCGCTTCGGCGCGCGGTGGTCGTGGCCGCGCTGCTGCTCGGGCTCGCGGTGCTGGGCGGGCGCGCTGACTTCGCCGTGCTCGCGGCGCCGTTCGTGCTCGGCACGGCCTGGGCGCTGCTGCGGCGGCCGTCGAGTCCGTTCACCGTCCGGGTGGCGAGGACCGGCGAGCGGCTGGTCGAGGGTGCGGACGTGACGGTCGAGGTCACGGTGACGAACGAGGACCCGGCGCCGTACGACCTCGCGCTGGCCAAGCCCGCCGGCTCGGAGTGGCTGGGGCTCACCGACCACGACCGGACCGTCGGCATCGGCGTCGGCGCCGAGGAGGAGGCGACGCTCGTCCTGGTGGGCAAGGCAGAACGGTGGGGCTGGCATCAGTTCGGGCCGTTCGAGGTGCGCGCGATCGGCATCGACGGCCTGGTCGCGAGCGACTCGATGCTGTCGCAGTCGCTGTCGTTGGACGTGTTCCCGCGGACTACGCCGTTCGAGGCCGACGACGCGATGCCGAAGGCGGCCGGGCTGGTGGGCGGCCACCGTTCGCGCCGGTACGGCGACGGCGGCGAGCTCGCCGGCATCCGCCGGTTCTCCTCCGGCGACCGGTTGCGCCGCATCGACTGGCGAACGTCCTTGCGCACAAGGGAGTTGCACGTCGTCCACACGCTCTCGGACCGGGACGCCGAGCTGGTGTTGGTGGTGGACGTGCTGCACGAGGCGGGCACGTCCGGTGGCATCGACGGCTCGGCGAGTGTGCTCGACACGACGGTGCGCGCGGCGGCCGGGATCGCCGAGCACTATCTCGGCAGCGGCGACCGGCTGATGGTGATCGAGTACGGCGGCCGCGGCCGGGCGATGCGGCCGGGCAGTGGTCGCCGGCACTACCTGGCGACGCTCGAGTGGTTGCTCGCGACGACGTCGGGCGAGCGTTCGTACGGTCCGGCAGAGGGCGGGTTCGGGCGGTTCCGGATCCCGCCGTCGGCGCTGCTCGTCGTGCTCACGCCGTTGCTGGATGCGCGGAGCGTGGACATGTTGGCGCGTCAGGTGCGCGGCGGGCGGTCGATCGTCGCGGTGGACACGCTGCCGGAGGACGCGCGGCCGGCGATGTCGGGGCGGTGGTCGGACGCGGCGTACCGGCTGTGGCGGATGGAACGGCAGAACACGATCGGGCAGCTGCTCGAGCACGGCGTACCGACCGTGACGTGGGCCGGCGCCGGGAGTCTCGACCACGTGCTGCGGGACGTCTCGCGAGTGGCGGCTACCCGATGAGCACGTTGGTGGGTCGGCAGGTGGCGCGGTACTGGGACGCGCTGACGACCTCGGTCACGCAGTGGTTGCGGGTGACGCCGAGCTCGCTGGTCGTCCGGCTCGTCGTGCTGGTCGCCGGCCTGGGCGCGTTGTGGGTCGGGGTGTTCGACGAGCTGTCGTCTGGGCTCGGCTGGGCCGCGATGGCGGTGGCCGCCGCGGCTGCCGTGGTGTTCCCGGCGTCGCGGTACGTGCTGATCCTCGAGCTGGCCGCGGTGCTCGGCTGGTTCGTGTACACGGTCGGGCTGTCGCGGCCGGTGACGTTCGGCGGGTTGACGTTGCTCGCCGGAACGCTCTACCTGCACCACGTCGCCTGTGCGCTGGCCGCGCAGGTGCCGTACGACGCGGTGGTGCCGTGGCCGGTGTTCGGGCGGTGGCTGCTCCGCGCCGCCGCGATGATCGGGGCGACCGCGGTCCTCGCGTTCGTCGTGGTCGGGCTCGCGCCGCGCGCGCCGGCGGCGACGTCCGTGCTCGTGCCCGTGCTCGGCTTCGTGCTGATCGGCGCGCTGCTCGCCGGTTTCGTGCTGCTGTACAAGCGAAAGGGCCCGCCGGCGTAAGCCAGCGAGCCCTTCTGCGTACCGTACTTAGGCTGAGACGACCTCGACGGACAGCGTCGCCGACAGCTCCGGGTGGAGCCGGATCGACACCTGGTGGGAGCCGAGCGTCTTGATCGGGTTACCGACCTCGATGCGCCGCTTGTCGATGTCCGGGCCGCCGGACTTCTTCACCGCGTCGACGATGTCGGTGACGGTGATCGAGCCGAACAGCCGGCCGGACTCGCCGGAACGCGCCGGCAGCTTGACCTTCAGCGACTCGAGCTGACCCTTGACCTCCTTGGCGTAGCCGAGGTCACGGATCTCCCGAACGTCGCGGGCCTTGCGGATCGAGGCGACCTGCTTCTCGCCGCCCTTGGTCCAACGGATCGCGAAGCCACGCGGCACGAGGTAGTTACGGCCGTAGCCGTCCTTGACCTCGACCACTTCGCCCGGTCCGCCGAGACCGCCGACTTCCTGGGTGAGGATGAGCTTCATGTTCGTCCTCCCCCTTAGCGAGCGGTGCTCGTGTAGGGCAGCAGGGCCACCTCGCGCGCGTTCTTGATCGCGACGGCGACGTCCCGCTGGTGCTGAGTGCAGTTACCGGTCACGCGCCGGGCACGGATCTTGCCGCGGTCGGAGATGAACTTCCGCAGCAGGGTCGTGTCCTTGTAGTCCACATAGGAGATCTTCTCCTTGCAGAACACGCAGACCTTCTTCTTGGGCTTGCGAATCGGTGGCTTGGCCATCGTGGTGCTCCTTTCAGAGCCCCGCTCGCGCGGGAATGGTCACTTCTTACTGTGGCTGTATTGAACGGTCGCGGCCTCGGCTCGCAAGTTTCGCTACGCCGCGCCGCGCACGTGTCGCGTGGATCGGGCTTCGCTGCTTAGCCGAGCCGAACCGCGACGCTAGAACGGGGGCTCGTCCTGCGCGGGCGCCTGCTGTCCCCACGGGTCCTGCTGCCCGCCGCCTTGCGGAGCGGACTGCTGCTGCCGGGGTGCGGGCGTCTGCCACGGGTCGTCCCCGCCGCCGCCGTACCCGCCCTGCGAACGCTGGGTCTTGGTGACCTTCGCGGTCGCACTGCGCAGGCTCGGGCCGACCTCGTCGACCTCGACTTCGAACACGGTGCGCTTCTCGCCCTCGCGGGTCTCGTACGAGCGCTGCTTGAGGCGGCCCTGAACGACCACCCGCATGCCGCGCTGCAGCGACTCGGCGACGTTCTCCGCCGCCTGGCGCCAGACGTTGCAAGTGAGGAACAGCGTGTCGCCGTCCTTCCACTCACCGGACTGACGGTCGTACGTGCGCGGAGTCGACGCGAGCCGGAAGTTCGCGACGGCCGCCCCCGAAGGGGTGAAGCGCAGCTCGGGGTCGTCGACGAGGTTGCCGACGAGGGTGATGACTGTGTCGCCTGCCATGAACGGGCTCCGGTCGTACTAGCGGACGTCGGGGCGGATGACCTTCGTCCGCAGCACCGACTCGTTCAGGTTGAGCTGACGGTCCAGCTCCTGGACGACCGAGGGCTCGCACGTCAGGTCGACGATGGCGTAGATCCCCTCGGACTTCTTGGCGATGTCGTAAGCGAGCCGACGACGGCCCCAGACATCGACCTTCTCGACCGCGCCGCCACCCTGACGGACGACAGTGAGGTACTGGTCCAGGGATGGGGCGACGGTGCGCTCCTCGAGCTCGGCGTCGAGGATCACCATGACTTCGTACCGACGCATGGGTTAAGTCCACCTCCTATGGACTCGGCGGCCACGCCGTTGCGGCGTGACAGGAGGGCGTACGGATGGATTCGTGCTCAGTGATGCTCTGTGTTACTCAGGCTTGGCGACACGATGCTCACACCACCAGTGCTCGACCAAGCCAGCCGCAAGATTACCAGGCGCCCACGGATCTCCGTGGGCGCCTTGTGGATGGAGCGGTTTGGGGCTGCGGTTACCAGCGGCGATGACGGCCGCTGCAGCGCGTGACCTGGAGCGTGTCGGTGCCCTCGTGAGCCAGCATCGACTCGTGGCTGAGTAACTCGTGACTGGAATGACTGTCGTACAGGGAAGTAGTGGAACGTCGGGCTCCGGCGACAACGAGCTCGAGTTCGGCCAACGGCTCTAGCAAGGCAAGGGCGCGCACCGCTTGGTCGTCGTCGAGCCGGTCGACGAGATGGTGCAGCTGCTCTCTGGCGGTCACCATGCAGATTCTGCCCGGTGTGTCCCGATTCGCTGTCGTGCAACGCCGGGGAAAGATCACAATTCGTGCACGAAGGCCCACATATTGCTACTCCGGGTGTGTGACTGCTTGTCGGTGCGGGGACGTAGAGTCGCCGGCATGACCAGCCTTCTCCTCGGTGCACACGTCGACCAGGAAGATCCGCTCGCCGCGGCGCGGGAGCGATCCGCTGACATCGTGCAGTTCTTCCTTGGCGATCCGCAGGGGTACAAGGGGCCGAAGTTCGCCTACGCGGGTGGGGCGGACGGGCTCAAGGCCGACGCGTCGGCGGCGGGGGTAGGGCTGTACGTGCACGCGCCGTACCTCATCAACGTGGCGACGACGAACAACAAGATCCGCATCCCGTCCCGCAAGCTGTTGCAGCAGCACGTCAACGGTGCCGCTTCGATCGGCGCTCGCGCCTTGATCGTGCACGGTGGGCACGTGGGTGGCGACGACGAGCTCGACACGGGTTTCGACAACTGGCGCAAGGCCGTGGACCAGCTCGACCAGAAGCTGCTGGTGCTGATCGAGAACACCGCGGGCGGCGACCACGCGATGGCGCGGCATCTGGATCGGATCGCGCGGTTGTGGGACGCGATCGGTGCGGCTTCGGGTGGGGACTCGATCGGGTTCTGCCTGGACACCTGCCACTTCCACGCCGGTGGCGAGGAGCTGGCCTCGGTCGTCGATCGGGTGAAGGCGATCACCGGGCGGATCGATCTGGTGCACGCGAACGACTCGATGGACCCGTTCGACTCCGGGCGCGACCGGCATCAGAACCTCGGCAAGGGCGAGATCGACCCCGCCGACCTGATCGCGGTGATCCGCGCGGCTGGCGCACCGGTGATCGTGGAGACGCCGGCCGAGAACGCCGGCCAGACCGCCGACGTGGCCTGGCTGCGGGAGCAGCTCTAACGCGTGCCGCGTGCGTAGATGACACCGGCGTCGAGGACCTCTGCTTCGTTGCCGGCCAGGTGGTCGGCAAGCGCGTTGCCGTAGTCGCGCTGGAACGTGGTGCGCTGAGCGTCGGTGAGGCTCGCCATGGCGTCCCGGTGGGGGCCGTCGACGTGCACGTCCCAGGCCCTGGTGAGGTCGTAGGCATCGAAGCGGACGGTCTCGACGACGGGCTCGAGCGGCTCGAAGCCCGCCTCGCTCAGCGCGTCGGCGCAGCGCTCGACCGTGCCCAGTCGCTCGGCGGGATCAGGGAGCGCGAGTCCGTACGTACGTCCGAGGTCTCGGAACAGCCGAGCGGCGAACGGGTGACCCCTCCGCATCGTGGAGAACGCGACGACTCCGGCCGGCGCCAGGAGTCGGTGCCACTCGCGCAGGGCGGTGTCGACGGGGAGATAGAGCAGCCCCGCCGAGCACAGGACGCGGTCGAACGACCCGTCGGCGAGCGCCGGGAGCGAGCTGGTATCGGACTCGACGAACTCGACGTTCGGCACGCCCGCCGCTCGAGCTCGGGTGAGCATCGCGGGAGAGAGGTCGACGCCGACGATCCGCCCGGCGTCCCCGACGACGCGAGCCGCCGCGAAGGCAGCGTGCCCGGTGCCGGTGGCAGCGTCGAGTACGCGCATCCCCGGCTCGAGGCCGGCGACCTCGACGAGTCGCTCGGCATAGCGGACATGCCACGCATCCCGGTCGTACGTCGCGGCACGCTTCTCGAAGCCCGCCGTGCGGGCTTTCGCCGGCTCCATGGTCCCTCCCGGGGCTAGACCCGATCTGCCTTGATCCACGTGTGCGGGTAGCCTCGCGGGCGTGGCACTCCGGGTCAGAACGATTACCGCCGACGAGCATCTCGCGTTTCTCGCGACTTCGCCCGCCAGCTTCCTCCAGACGCCTGCGTGGGGTGAGGTCAAGCGGGAGTGGCGCGCGGAGTCGGTGGGGTGGTTCGACGAGGCGAACGCTGACGAACTGCTCGGTGCGGGGCTGGTGCTGTACCGGCGGCTGCCCAAGATGCGCCGCTCGCTCGCGTACCTCCCGGAAGGCCCTGCGATCGACTGGTCCGACCCTGATCTCGGCCGCTGGCTGACCCCGCTCGCCGAGCACGCCACGAAGCAGGGCGCGTTCGGCATCCGGATGGGCCCGCCTGTCGTCACGCGGCGCTGGTCGACGCCGGTGATCAAGGCGGCGCTGGCGACCGGCGACACGACGCGGCTCGGCGACGTCCCTCCGACCGAGGAGGGCAAGACCGGCCAGGAGGTCGTCGAGCAGCTGCGTACGCTCGGCTGGCGCGCGCCGGCGGAACGAGCCGGCGGGTTCGCGGCGGGCCAGCCGCGGTACGTCTTCCAGCTCCCGTTGAAGAATCGCGACGAGGCCGACATTCTCGCCGGCATGAACCAGCTCTGGCGGCGCAACATCAAGAAGGCCGCGAAGTCTGGTGTCGAGGTCCGCCAGGGCACGCCCGAGGATCTGCCGGCGTTCCACGCGCTGTACGTCGAGACCGCGCGCCGCGACCACTTCACGCCGCGCCCGCTCGCGTACTTCCAGCTGATGCTCCGTTCGCTGCTCGCCGAGGATCCGGACCGCATCCACCTCTATCTCGCTTACCACGAAGGCGATCTGGTCGCCGCGACGACGTGGGTGAAGGTCAACGGGCACGTCTGGTACTCCTACGGCGCCTCCTCGACCGCCAAGCGCGACGTCCGCGGCTCCAACGCGATCCAGTGGCGGATGATCAGCGACGCGCTCGAGCACGGCGCGGACGTCTACGACCTGCGCGGAATCACCGACACGCTTGACGATTCCGACCCGCACGTGGGGCTGATCCAGTTCAAGCTCGGCACCGGCGGCGAGGCGATCGAGTACGTCGGCGAGTGGGACCTGCCGATCTCGAAGCTGCTGTACGGCGCGTTCGACCTGTACATGCGCCGCCGGGGAGGCTGACCGTGCCGCTCACGTTGTACGTCGACGGCGACAGGTGGCGCGCGCATCAGCGTTCGGTCGTCGCGTCGTTCCCGGGGATCGTGCCTGTGTGTAAGGGGAACGGGTACGGGTTCGGCAACGCGCGGCTCGCGGCCGAGGCGCAGGCGTTGGGTGCGGACCTGATCGCGGTCGGCACGTACGAGGAGGTGCCCGCGGCGGCCGAGGTCTTCGACGGCGAGATCCTCGTGCTCTCGCCGTGGCGGCCGTTCGTCGAGATCGCGGACAAGCATCCGGTGATCCACACCGCCAGCCGTTTGGCGGACCTCGAGGCGCTCGCCGAGCCCACTGGGCCGAAGCCGCGGGTGATCATCGAGCTGCTCACGTCGATGCGCCGGCACGGGATTCCCGCCGCGGAGCTCGACCAGATCGCTCCGCTGCTCGATGGTGTGGATTCGCTCGGTTGGGCGTTGCACCTGCCGTTGACCACCGCGGGTGCGCACGGCGCGGAGGTCGAGCGGTGGATCGGGCTTCTGCGCGCCGCCGGACTGCCGTTGGAACGGCTGTTCGTCTCGCATGTGACGAGCGCCGAGCTCGCCTCGCTGTCTGCCAAGCACCCCGAGCTGACGATCCGGCCGCGCATCGGCACCGCGCTGTGGCTGAAGAAGGACCAGCTGTACCGCGCGCAGGCCCACGTCCTCGACGTGCACCCGGTCAAGCGCGGCGATCGCTTCGGCTACCGCCAGCGCCGCGTGCCCGGCGACGGATCGATCGTCGTCGTGGCCGGCGGCACGGCGAACGGCATCGCGCTCGAAGCCCCCAGCCACGTCGCCGACCTGCGCACCCGCGCGAAGGTCCTCGCCGCCAGCGGCCTCGAAGCCGCCGGCCGCGCCCTGTCGCCATACACGATCGCCGGCCGCCGACGCTGGTTCGCCGAGCCGCCTCATCAGCAGGTCAGCATGATCTTCGTCCCCAGCAACATCGCCGTGCCGGCCGTGGGAGACGAGCTCGACGTGAACGTCGGCATGACGCTGACCACATTCGACCGGATCGTGTTCAGTTAGGTCGTGTCTGGCAAATAGCGCCGGTCATCGCGCGTAGCGCGATGGCGCGCGGCGCCCCGCGCCCGGCTGGGCGTGGTGCAGGAGGAATTCATATTGGTTATATGGGTGACGAGGTGCACCGCGGCCAGGCGGGATGTGGGGTGTCGCGCGCCAGGCGATCTTTGACAGACACGGCCTAGCCTCGGGATCTCAGATGTTGGTGGGCGAAACTGGCCTGTGAAGGACAGAAGTGCCTGTCCTGCTGGGGAGACTGGGCGTGCGACGTCTCAAGCGATCCGAGCGGGATGGCACTCCGTAGGTGAAGCGTCGTGGTCGCCTTACCCGGCCAGCTGCCCCCTTACCTGGCGTCCACCCCACGTAAAGCGGCCAATGATCATGTAAACATGATCGTTGGGCCCAGCGCGGACCGGGCGAACCCACCGCCAGATGAAAGATCGAGGCTAGAGCAGCTCGAACTCCCACACCACCACAACCGGCGTCCCCGCGATCGCCCTGCTCACCGTCTCGCCATACGGCAACCCGCGCGGCCACGGCAGCGGCTCGCACAGCGGGCGCGCAAGGACCCTCGCATCGCCGGACCTGCGAATCCCGCGGGAGTGCCGCCAGGTCATACGAGGTCAGGTGCACTCCAGAAATACCGCCTGCGCCAAGGTCAACGCGCAGACGACCGAGTCGAATCGCTCGTCAGGGAAGAGCAAACGCGCCGGCGACCGCGACCGCACTGCCTCGAGCATCTCCGGCGACGAGTCGACCCCAGCCACCTGATGCATAGCCGATGCCCGGCCGAGGCGAGGAAGGACGCGTGCCGGCAGCGCACCGAGAATCTCCTGCACCACCGGCTGTTCCACGTCGATCATCTGGTTGCCCGGCGCGTCGTACGTCGGCGCCCAGGCCCGGTACCCCTCGACGGTCGTGAGCGGCTCGACCTCTACCGCCGAGCCGGCCGCGGCAGGATCGGCCAGCCCGGCGTCACGACAGCGGGCGGATCCAGCCCACGGGGGTGCTCTGGTAGCGCTGGCCCATCGGGTTGTCCGACAGCACCGACAGGAGCTCGGCGGCGGGCAACCCGCCGCGGGAGACGGCACGGATGCTGCCGCTGCGGTCGTTGACGTCCACGATCGCGACCGGCGTGCCGAGCTGGGACTCCAGCTCGGTCACGAGCTCCAAGGCCTGCGTCTCCGCCAACCGTGGCAGCAGGGTCTGGGCGTAGCGGCCGTGCATCCCGTCCAGGTCGCGTGCCTCGGGGCCGGCGATCTTGTAGAACGTTCCGCGCACGCCGAACGGACGCGTCACGCCAGCGGCCACGCAGGCGAACAGGAAGCGGGGCATGCCGATCCGGTTCGCGACGAACTGCCAGCGGGTTGGCACGTTCTGGGAGACGTCGTCGCCCAGCGGGCGAACGAACTTCGCCGCGACCTTCGCGATCCGGCCGACCTTCACCGTCGACGCGTCGACGGTCGCACCCGCCGCCACGATCGCCACCTTCTCGGTGACGAACGCCGTCCCGGCTCCTGACTCCAACCGCGACCCCAAAGCCTGCCGGAAGACCGAGGCGAGATCGGTCGGTCCCTCGAACCAAGGCGTACGAGCGAGCACTCGCTGGTAGTCGCGGCCGCCCCGGGTGACGGTCTCGTCGATCGTCACCTCGTACACGTTCGCCACCTGGTCCGACATCCCGCTCCCTCACAGCTCTCGGCGGCAGTCACGATACCCGCGCGGTTACCCGGCCCACTTTCCGGTCAGGTACGCCGCCGCCCACAACCCGCATAACGGCAACGAGATCACCAGGTACGCGCGCCAGACCCACTTCCGCCGGGTCGAGATCGCGGCCAGCAACATCCACAACGGGAACCAGATCAGCAACGCGCGCGGCACGGAGAAGAACCAGTACGAGGTCGCGAACGCCGCCACCTGGATGCCGACCCAGGTCGCCTCGCCCCACCGCTTCCACGCCAGCAACGCGATCGTCAACACGACGCCGACCAGCACCGCGACGAGCTCGGCCCGGTACATCCACTCGAAGTTCGCCTGCACCGACCCCGGCACCTCGAACTGGGTCTTGCCGATCGCGACGTTCCAGGTGTTGACGAACGAGTCGATCGGATTGGTGAAGCCGCGGTACCAACCCTTCGACTGCGCGTGGTACCAGGCCAGCCAGTCGCCCGTCGCCGACTTCAGATAGACCATGTACGCCAGCACGGGGATCGTCGGGAGCGCCAGCCACAACCCCTGCAGCCACGATCGACGCCGGCCGGACGTGAGGAACTCCACGCCCAACGCGATGATCAGGAAGATCCCCGACACCCGGACGGTCGACGCGCCCGCCGCGAGCAACGCGGCTGGGAGCCAGCGCCCCTGGCGCGCGCACAACCAGGCCGGGATCGCGAAGCCGAGGAACAGAGCCTCCGTGTACGGCGCGGCGAGGAAGATCGCCGGCGGCGCGATCATCCACGCGAGCGCCGCCATCCGCCCCGCACCGGCGCCGAACTCCGACTCGGCCAACCGGGCCAGCGCCACGGCCGCGACTCCGCCGGCGACCAACGACACCAACAGACCGACGAGCATCGTCGGCAGCCCGATCGCGTGCCCGGCGCCGAGGACCATCGGCAGGCCAGGAAAAAACGCCTCCAACTGCGACGCCCCACCGAAGTAGCCCTTGGTCGCGATGCTCTCGAAGTGCAGCACGTCCCACTGCCGCCATCGGTCCAGCCAGGCGGCCGGCGCGGTGTCGCCGGCGAACAGCCAAGGCGCGCTCACCGAGATCACGAACACGCCGAGCCGAGTCAGCACCCACCAGCCGAGCACCTCGACGTCGAGGGGACGGAGCCGGGTGGCGACGATGATCCGGTCGAGGAGCGGCAGCGGCGCGGCCTCGACCGTGTCCTCGGCGGGATCGTCCACCCGGCGGGTCGTCATGCGACGGCGCCCTCTCGTACGCGGGCCTGCCGCGCCCGATTCAGCCGGCGCACCCAGGCCTTGTCCGGCGCGTGGTCGAACGATCCGCCGCCGGGGTCGTCGCTGACGCCGTCACGCCGGAGCGGGTCGTGGACCGGGTGCAGGATGTCGCGGATCACCATCACGGCCAAGTACACCAGGGCGCCGAGCCGGGCGAGAACCGCGAGCCAGTACAGGCGATCCGGCGCGTTCGGCGCGGCCGGCGCGAGTTGCTGCCCGATGTGCAGCCAGATCGCCGCCCAGTAGAAGACCTCAGCGGACTGCCAGATCAGCCAGTCGCGCCAGCGGGGCCTGGCGAGCGCGAGGAGAGGCAGCAGCCACAACGCGTACTGCGGCGCCAGCACCTTGCCGAAGATCAGGAACGCGACGACGGTGAGGAACGCGAGCTGCGCCAGCCGCGGCCGGCGCTGCGCCCGGAGCGCGAGGATGCCAATGCCCAAGCAGGCAAGGCCGAACAGGACCCACGAGATCACGTTGAGGTGCGAGATCCGGTTGCCGGACAGCGCGAACACGTACCAGAGCGAGCCGTAGTCGGCGCCGCGCGACAGGGTGAACGACCAGTAGTGCAGCCAGCTCTGGGTGGCGAGCAGCATGATCGGCAGGTTGACGATCAACCAGGTCGCGAGCCCCGCCAGCAAGGTACCGAGCCAGATCCGTACCTGGCCGGACCGCACCGCGAGCACCAACAACGGCCCGAACAGCAGCAGGGGAAAGAAGTTCGCCGCCACGCCGAGCCCGAGCAGACAGCCGGCGAGCATCGGATGTCGGCGCGACCAGGCGAGCAACGCCAACGCGGTCAGCCCGATCGCGACCAGGTCCCAGTTGATCGTGGCGGACAGCGCGAGGACGGGCGCCGCGGCGACGAACAGTCCGTCGTACGGCCGGTCCGGCACCACCTTGCTCACCGCCCACACGGTGAGCAGCCCGAGCAGGAACATGACGACCACGTTCACGTCGAAGAACAGCACGCCGTCGCGTACGGCGTCACCGCTCCCGAGCCAGTGCGTGAGGGTCGCGCCGAGCTGCATGATCGCGCCGGTGAGCACCGGGTACTCGAGGACCGGATAGTTGCCGCGGTCGAGGTAGGCGATGTTGCCCTGCGAGAAGCCGCGCTCGCGGTACAGGTGCGCCATGTCGCTGTAGCAAAGATGGGTGAACGACACCTGCGACTGACGCGACCAGCCCTCGTCGTGGCAGGGCGCCTTCTGCACCAGGCCGATCACGAACATCGCGGTGGTGACCAGGAACATCACCACGATCGGCGACCAGCGGGAGACACCGATCCGCGCGTGCACCCCGATCGGACCGCCCAGCCAGGACGTCGCCATCCGGGCGATCGGGTCCTCACGCGACTGGCTCGTGTTCAGGACCGTGCCCAGCTTGCTGAGCACGGTTCGCCCTTCACTACCCACTCACACGCCCCCAAGCCATCAGCCTGCTCCCCCGGATCGAGGGACCAATGCTGCCGTACGGCCCTCGGCAACGTTACGGCGCGCCGTCATCTGGTGACGGGTTGCCGTCATCGCCCGGCGGCGGGCTCGGCGCCTTCGTGGGCGGCGGGCGGGACGGGCCGGGACCGGGGTCCGGATCCTGGGTCGGCGGCGGGTCCGACGGGTCGGGATCGGGGTCGGGTTCCTTGGTCGGCGGCGGGTCCGACGGCGACGGGTCCGGGTCGGGTTCCCGCGTCGGCTCCTTGGTGGGTTCCTTCGTCGGCTCGCGGGACGGTGTCGGGTTCGGCGTGCTGTCGTCCGGCCGTCCCGTACGCGTGGGCTTCGGCTTGGGGTTGACGGACTTGCCGAGCCACGCCGGCTCGTCGAACTCCTGGATCGGCTGGCCCTCCAGCGCCGACTTCATGTACGTGGTCCAGATCTGCGCCGGATACCGGCCGCCCGTGAACTGCTCCAGGCCGCCCACGCCGTCGAGCGACTCCAGGCCGCCGTCGCCCTCCCGGTAGAAACCGACAGCGGTCGAGAGCTGCGGAGTGAAGCCGACGAACCAGGCGGTGAGGCCCTCGTGCGTTCCCGTCTTCCCGGCGGCCGGCCGGTCGAGGTCCTGCGCCCGCTTGCCCGACCCCTTCTCGACGACCTGGGAGAGCGCGTACGTCACGTCGCGTACGACGTCCTCCTTGAACTCGCGCTTGACCTCGGTCGGCGCCTCGTACGCGACCTCGCCGGTCCGCGTCGTGACCTTCGCGATGAGGTGGGCCTTGGCTCGTTCGCCGCCGGCGGCGAACGTCGCGTACGAGTTCGCCATGTCGACGGTGTTGACCGAGGCGGACCCGAGCGCCACCTGCGGGTTGTCCTCCAGGCCCGGGCTCTCCTTCGGTACGCCCGCGCGGATCGCCGCGTCGACCACCTTGTCCGCGCCGAGCTCGTTGACGGTCAGGTCGACGTACGCGGTGTTGATCGAGTCCTCGGTCGCCCTGAGCAGGTCGACCGAGCGGCCGTAGTCCTCGTCGCCCTCGTTGTTGACCTTCACGCCCTCGGCCTCGAACGGGCTGTTGCCCGCGAACCGGCTCTTCAGCGAGACGCCCTTCTCCAGGGCGGCCGCGAGGGCGAACGGCTTGAACGACGAGCCCGGCGGGATCTTCGCCTGGGTGGCGTCGTTGAACTGCCGGCGCAGATAGTTCGTGCCGCCGAACATCGCGACGACCTCGCCGGTGTGCGGACGTACCGACGCGCCGCCGGCGTGCACGCGCGCGGCGTCGTCCGGGAACTCCTTACTGAACGCGCTGACCATGGCCGCCTGGGCCTTGGGGTCGAACGTCGTACGTACCCGCAGGCCACCCGCCTCGATCTCACGCTCGGTGAAGCCCAGCGAGAGCAGCTCCTTGCGAGCCGCGACCAGCAGGTAGCCCTCGGGTCCGTCGTACTGCTCGTCGCGGGCGGAGGTCTTGATCGGCGGCATGCCGACCTTCTCGGCCGTCGCGGCGGGGATGTCGCCCATCGTGGCCATGCCGCGCAGGACATACCGGAACCGGCCCTCGAGCCGGGTCTTGTTCGCGCTGTCGATCGACGGGTCGTACAGCGCGGGCGCCCGGATCACCGACGCGATGATCGCGCCCTCCTGCGGGGTGAGCTTCTGGACGTCCTTGCCGAAGTACGCGCGGGACGCGACCTGGATGCCGTACGCGCCGCGGCCGAAGTAGATCGTGTTGAGGTAGTCCTGCAGGATCTGCTGCTTGGACAGGCTGCGCTGCACCTTGAGCGTGATGAACAGCTCGCGCACCTTGCGTTCCAGGGTGCGGTCCTGGGTGAGGTAGTAGTTCTTCACGTACTGCTGGGTGATCGTCGAGCCGCCCTGGATCTCCTGGCCGCGGGCGTAGGCCCACATGGCGCGGACGATGCCGGTGGGCGAGATGCCCTTGTCGGTCCAGAACGTGCGGTTCTCCGCGGCGAGCACCGCGTCCTGCACGTGCTTCGGGACCTGGTCGAGCGGGACCGTGATGCGGTTCTGGGCGGAGAACGTGCCGAGCACCTTCTGGCCGTCGCCCCAGTAGAGGATCGACGTGTTGGACGTGACCAGCTTGTTCGCGTCGGGGACCGGCGTGATCGCGTACCCGATCGCGAACGCAGCGGCGGCGCCGACCAGGCCGAGCACGATCGTGAACCCGATCCCGATGAGGACCTTCTTGACGCTCAGGCCCTTGCGCTTGCGCTTGCGATTTCCGCCACGCCGACCACCACGCCCGTCGTCAGGATCGGGCGCGTACTGGTCGGTGTCGAAGTAGTCGGTCCGCGTCACGTGGTTCCCCGGTGGCTAGGAGACAGCGGTGACAGCCGCAGCCCGCCCCAGTGCCCGAAATGCACCGGTGACGTGCGTACGACCGGGTCTGCTCAGTATTCGTCCTCGGCGGTGCGCTGCCGACGCGGGGGTCGCCTTGGCACACCGTCGCCCAGAACATACGACGTCGTGAGGTAGTTCCAGGAGCACCCCTGGCAGACCTCGACAACATAGACCGAGAACTCACCGTGTTGCCTGGCCATCGCTTCCAGCTCCGGCATGGTGCGGATCCTGCCGGAGTACTGACCGAGCTCGTCGCCGAACACGTACGTCACGTGGGTCAGCCGCTCACGGCGGCACACCGGACAGTCCAGGTCGGTGGGCTCGCCGTGGAACTTCGCGGCCCGCAGCAGGTAGGGGTCGGCGTCACAGACGTCCTCCATGACCGTCGCCTGCCCGCCCCGCAGGGCGCGCAGGGTCGCGCGCCGTTGGAGGCTGTAGTCGACGACCGACCGCTGGGACCACATGGCTCAAAATCGTACGTGCTCTCCAGAAAAGACTCCATGCTCAGCCCACGCGAGACGGAGAGCGCGGTGAACGTCCGGCACCGGCGAGACGGATATCAGACATCTTGCGCGGCTCTGACGAGGGATCGGAGGAGGACATCCAGCTCGCTGTCCGGGTCCGGTCCGGGAACGTGGGTGGCGAACACCTCGTCTGTCTGGGCTCTGGTTGCCAGCTCCTTGACGATCTGATCGCGGTGCCGACCACGATCGCGCCAGCGCCGTGGCGAGCACCGTGGCGGTGTCGTAGCTCGTCACCGGCATCGCGGCCCAGACAGCGAGAACGCCAGCCCGTTCGGCGCCTTCCATGCGTTCTACCGTCCCGCCGCCAGGTCTTCGCAGAGGCGCCAGGTCTCGCAGCGGATCAGGGCGGCGTCCTCGTTCGACAGCGCCTTGGGCTTCGCCTCGAGGCCGACCGGGTCCTCCTGCAGGAGCGCGATGAGGAACACGCAGGCGGCGAGGTACGTGCCGGCGAGGGCGGGGTGGCTGCCGTCGTCATCGTGCAGGACGGGCTGGTCGTGCTCGCGGAGGAACCGTTCCCAGACCATGCCGACGGGAACGAGCGTCGCGCCGAGCTCGGCGGCGATGCTCGCGTACGCGGTGGTGATCGCGGCCTGGCCGTCGGGCCGGTTCAGCCACGCCCAGGTCATGTACAAGGCGGTCTTCGCGCCGGCCGCCGTGATGAGGTCGTGCATTTCGCGGACGTTCTCGTGCATGCGCTTGGCGTTCTTGCCCGGCAGCGTGCTCTGTTCCTGGAGTACGACGACGTCGTACGCGTCGGCCTCGAGCGCGGCCGCGACGGCACCGGAGTTGAGGTGCTGGCGGAGGGACGCGCCGCCCGCCTGGACGAGCTTGTGCTCGATCGCGATGCCGCGTTCCTTGGCGAGGCGGGCCAGCAGAGCGGGCAAGTTGTTGCGCGCGGTGAAGCTGTTGCCGACGAACAGGATCCGCATTTCCCGGACCGTACTACGTGCGGGTCGTGTAGGGCGGCAGAGCGGCGAGGTCGATGTCGGCATCAGGCCACCGCTTCCGGAGCATCGCCGCACCGGCCAGCGTCCAGCCGGTCAGTGCCGGCAGGCAGCCGAACCGCTCGGCCGTCGCCGCGGCCGCCTCGAGCGTCGCGATCCGATGCGGCCGGCTCAACTCCCCCGCGGGCCGGGCGTCGATCTTGGGCAGCGTCGCGAACCGGCGAGCCGCCCAGACGAACACGCCACCGGCGACCGCGCGTCCGAACGTGCGGTCGTCCACCACGTCGAACTCGGCGCGATAGGCCGCCTCGAGCGGCGCCGGATCGTCGAGGGTGACCCACATCGGTCCCGGCGTGAAGATGTCGGTCATCTCCGCCAGCACGCTCCGAAAGCCGGCCGCTTCGAAGTCGATCAGCCGCCCGTCGCCAGGACCGAGGACGAGGTAGTTGTTCAGGCCGACGTCGCCGTTGGACAGCGCGAGGAACGGTCCCGGCTCGAGGATCTCCTCGATGACGGCGGCCAGCTCGTGCGCGGCAGCTGTGGACATCGGCACTCCGAAGTCCGCGAGGTGGTCGACACCGTCCTGCCACAGAGCGAGGAACGCCCCGCGGTCGGCGCTCGGATCCGCCCAGGCACCGAGGCCGGCGTAGTACTCCTCCGCGCGCCCGACGGTCGCCGCGTGCAGGCGGCCCAGCGTCCGGGCGAAGTCGACGAGCGCGGTGTCGTCGCCGTCCAGGAGCAGCTCGCGCAACGACGGCCGCGGACCGAGGTCCTCCATCACGAGCAGGCCGTCACCGGCGGCGAGGAGCTTCGGCGTGAGGCCGAGATCGGCAACGAACTCCAGCGCGGACCGTTCGGCGAGGAACCGTTCGGGCTCCGCCCGGTCGACGCCCTCGGCGCGGCCCCACTTCACGATCACCGTACGGCCGTCCGCCAGCGTCGCCCGCGCGACCTCCCACGGCGCGACCCGCTCGACGGACACGACGGGGACGCCGAGCAGGCGCTCGATCGTTGCGGCAGAAGGGGACACGAGCGGCCATTGTGCCAACGCTCTTGCCGGCGTACCGTCGCTCTATCGAGTCGATGTATCGGCTCGATACATCGAGCGGAGGTACCGATGCCGCGCCGGACCGGGGTGCTTGAGCTTGCCGTCCTCGGGCTGCTGAACGAGCAGCCGATGCACGGCTACGAGCTGCGCAAGCGCCTGGACAAGGTGCTCGGCTGGGGTCACTCGCTCTCGTACGGCTCGCTCTATCCGTGCCTGAAGACGCTCTCCCGGCAGGGGTTCCTCGACGAGGAGGAACCACCGACGCCGACGCTGAGCCGGCGGGCGAAGATCGTCTACCGGCTCACCGAGGCCGGCACCGCGCACTTCGCCGAGCTACTCGCCGACGCCGGTCCGTCCGCGCTGGACGACGAACGGTTCGGCGTGCACTTCGCGTTCTTCGCACGGACGGACGAGACGGTCCGCCTCCGCGTCCTGGAGGGCCGCAAACGACGACTGGAGGATCGCCTCGAACGGGTGCGCGCCCAGCTGCAGCGCACCCAGGAACGGTTGGACGCGTACGGCCTCGAACTCCAGCGCCACGGCCTGGAGTCCGTCGAACGCGAAGTCAACTGGCTAGACGGTCTGATCCGGACCGAGAAGAACAAAACAGCTCAGTAACGCAGGGGAAGACGCATGGCCGCGTACTACTGGTGCGGCCCGTTCCCGGCCGAGAGATGAAGGAGAACCCATGGGTTCGATCCGGGTTGCGATCGTCGGCGTCGGCAACTGTGCGACGTCGTTGATCCAGGGAATCCACTACTACCGAGATGCGGATCCGGCACAGAAGGTGCCGGGCCTGATGCACGTGCGGTTCGGCGACTATCACGTCCGCGACGTGGAGATCGTCGCCGCGTTCGACGTCGACGCGAAGAAGGTCGGCGTCGACCTCGCCGACGCGACGCGGGCGAGTGAGAACAACACGATCAAGATCTGCGACGTTCCGCCGTTGGGCATCACGGTGCAGCGTGGGCCGACGCTGGACGGGCTGGGCAAGTACTACCGCGAGACGATCACCGAGTCCGACGACCAGCCGGTCGACATCGTGTCGGTGCTGCGCGAGACCGGCGCGGACGTGCTGGTCTCGTACCTGCCGGTGGGGTCGGAGGACGCGGACAAGTTCTACGCGCAAGCCGCGATCGACGCCGGGGTCGCGTTCGTCAACGCGCTGCCGGTGTTCATCGCCACGGATCCCCAGTGGGCGGCGAAGTTCGAGGCTGCCGGCGTGCCGATCATCGGCGACGACATCAAGAGCCAGGTCGGTGCGACGATCACGCACCGCGTGCTGTCGAAGCTCTTCGAGGACCGCGGCGTGGTCGTCGAACGTACGTACCAGTTGAACTTCGGCGGCAACATGGACTTCATGAACATGCTCGAGCGCGATCGGCTCGAGTCGAAGAAGATCTCCAAGACCCAGTCGGTGACGTCGCAGATCCCGCGCGAGCTGGAGAAGCGGAACGTCCACGTCGGTCCGAGCGACTACGTGGCCTGGCTGGACGACCGCAAGTGGGCGTACGTACGGCTCGAAGGCCGCGCGTTCGGCGACGTGCCGCTCTCGCTCGAGTACAAGCTCGAGGTCTGGGACTCGCCCAACTCGGCCGGCATCATCATCGACGCGATCCGTGCCGCGAAGATCGCGAAGGACCGCGGCATCGGCGGGCCGATCACGTCGGCGGCGAGCTCCTTCATGAAGAGCCCGCCGGAGCAGTACTCCGACGACGAGGCGCGCGAGCTGGTGGAGAAGTTCATCCGCGGCGAGGTCGAGCGCTAGCGGGGATGTGAATGAGGGCGTCCCTCTATCGAAGAGATCGATAGAGGGACGCCCTGATTCGAAACGTTCAGGAGCGGAAGAACGTCCGCAGGTCCTCGGACAGGACGTCGGGGCGCTCCATCGCGGCGAAGTGGCCGCCGTCGGGGAACTCCGACCAGTGCACGATGTTGGAGTTGTCCCGCTCCGCGAACACCCGGACGGTCTTGAAGTCGTCCTGGAAGACCGCGACGCCGGTCCGCGACTTGTTCACCTCGGGCTCGCGCTCGGCGGCCGCCTTGCCCTCCTCGAAGTGGTAGCGGCCCGCCGTCGCCTGGGTGTTCGTGAACCAGTAGAGCGAGACCTGGGTGAGGATCTGGTCCCGCGACACCAGGCTGGTGCCGTCGCCGAAGTTGTTGAACAGCTCGCTGTACGCCAGCTGCCCGACCGGCGAGTCCGCGATGCCCGCGGCGACGGTCTGCGGGCGGGTTCCGTTCATCTGGTTGTAGCCGCCGACGGACTGGAACCACTTCATGTGCTCCAGCGCCGCGTAGTCCTTGGGCTCGAGCTTCTCGAACTCCGCCGGGTCACCGGAGGGGAAGGAGAACAGGTGCAGGACGTGCAGGCCGAGGAAGCCCTCCGGCTCCAGCAGGCCGAGTTCGCGGGAGACCATCGCGCCGCCGTCGCTTCCGTGCGCGCCGTACGACTCGTACCCGAGCTTGCGCATCAGCTTGTCGTACGTCTCCGCCACGCGCTTCATCGTCCAGCCACGTCCGGTGAGCGGCATGCTGTAGCCGAAGCCGGGCATCGACGGGACCACGACCGAGAACGCGTCCTCCGCCTTGCCGCCGTGCGCGACCGGGTCGGTCAGCGGGCCGATCATGTCCAGGTAGTCCACGAACGAGCCGGGGTAGGTGTGCAGCAGCAGCAACGGCGTCGCATTCGCCTCCTTCGACGGCACGTGGATGAAGTGGATCGTCTGCTCGTCGATCTCGGTGAGGAAGTGCGGGAACTCGTTGATCCGTGCTTCCTGCGCCGCCCAGTCGAAGGAGTTCCGCCAGTACTCGACGGTCTCCGCGAGGTAGCTGTTCGGCGTTCCGTAGGCCCAGTCGTCGGTCGGGGCGGGCTGCGGGAGCCGGGTCCGCGCGAGGCGCTCGTTCAGGTCGACCAGGTCGGCCTTGGAGATCTCGACGCGGAAGGGGCGGAGGTCGCTGGCGTTCGTCGTGTTCGTCATGACAGGAACGCTAAAAGCCGTATAGGAAGACTCGGTTCCTATTAACCCCTACGATTTTCCGCGTGCTCGAAACTTCTTCTCGACTGCTCGCTTTGCTTGCCCTGTTGCAGTCTCGGCCCTCGTGGACAGGGTCCGAGCTGGCGGAACGGTTGAGCGTCAGCGCGCGCACGATCCGCAACGACATCGAACGTCTGCGTGAGCTCGGCTACCCGGTCGAGGCGGTTCGTGGGCCGACTGGTTACTACCAGCTCGGCGCCGGCGCAAAGCTGCCGCCGCTGCTGCTCGACGACGAGGAGGCGGTCGCCGTCGCGATCGGCCTGCGCGCCGGGAGGGGCGTGCACGGGATCGAGGAGAGCAGTACGCGGGCGCTGGCCAAGCTCGAACAGGTGCTGCCACATCGGCTCCGGCGGCAGGTGACCGCGGTGCACGACGCGATGACGGAGGGTCCTGCGAACACCGGGAGCAACGTTCCGGACCCGATCGTGGACTCGGCCGTGCTGACGGCGATCGCCGCGTGCGTACGCGACCACGAGCTGCTCCGCTTCGACTACGCCGTACCCGAGGGCGAGCCGGTCACGCAGCAGCGCAACGACGCGTCCGCCCCGGTCGGCGACTGGCCGGTACTCGTGGAGCCGTACCGGCTGGTGAGCTGGCAGCGGTACTGGTACCTCGTGGCGCGCGGCACGGAGACGGGCACCTGGAACACCTACCGGGTCGACTGGATGACGTTGCGCATGGCCACCGGCCGCCGCTTCGAGCCGAAGGAGGTGCCGGGCGGCGACTACCTGGAGTTCGCGATGCGCGACGTGGCGATCTCCGGCTGGAAGGCACACGCGAGGATCACCGTCGCGGCTCCAGCGGAGGAGGTCCTGTCGAGAATCCACGCGGCTGTGGGCGTGGTCGAG
Organism: Tenggerimyces flavus; assembly: GCF_016907715.1. NCBI lineage: Bacteria > Bacillati > Actinomycetota > Actinomycetes > Propionibacteriales > Nocardioidaceae > Tenggerimyces > Tenggerimyces flavus. Next base: position 1,039,368 of record NZ_JAFBCM010000001.1, read on the forward strand.
GCGGTGGACGAGGCGACCTGTGTGCTGGTGACGGGAGCGGACAGCCTGGAGATCATCGCGGTCTATATCGGGATGCTCGGGTTGGACTTCACAGTGACGGAGCCGCCGGAGTTGGTGGAGCACCTGCGGACCCTCGGGAAGCGTTACCTGGCGGCGGTCGTCTAGGACGTCTTGCGTACGTCGGCGGTGCTGGCGGATGAGCACCGATGCCGCTTTACCTGGCGAGTGGGTGCTCTACGCGGGGTGTACGCCACGTAGAGCGGCAAATGATCATGTAAACATGATCATTTGCCGTCACCGGGGAGTCGATTGGGAGCCACTGGAGGGCCGTCCAGGAGTACCCCCGGCAGCCTGCTCGTCAGCCATGCCGGGACGCCACTCCGGCGCTCCAGCCACTTTCGCCCTAGGCACAGTCCTCTAGGCCAATGGCGGACGGAGCGTGCCGCGTCGTGTTCACGCTGTGGTCGGGGCACTGGCGGATTCACCTCGCGTGGCTAGCCTGCGAGACATGCAGTTCGCCAGGGACGTCCGCACGCTCCTCAGCTTCCGGTACTTCCGGCGGCTGTTCTCGGTGCGCCTCGTCTCCCAGTTCGCGGACGGCATCTTCCAGGTCGCGCTCGCGTCGTACGTCCTGTTCTCGCCCGAACGGCAGCCGAACGCGCTGGCCATCGCGCTGAGCTTCGCGATCCTGCTGCTGCCGTTCTCGGTGATCGGTCCGTTCTGCGGCGTCCTCATCGACCGCTGGTCACGCCGGCAGCTGCTCGTCTACACCAACCTGGCCCGCTTCGCCCTGGTCGCGCTCGTCGCGCTGGCCATCGCCCAGGGCGGCGATGGGCCGCTGTTCTTCGGGCTCGTGCTCGCCGCGTTCTCCATCAACCGGTTCGTGCTCGCCGCCCTGTCGGCCGCGCTCCCGCACGTCGTGCCCAAGGACAAGCTGGTGATGGCGAACGCCGTCTCGCCGACCTGCGGCACGCTTGCGTACCTGCTCGGCCTCGCCGCCGGCACCGGCATCACCACGGCCACCGGCTCCGACTGGGTCGTGGTCGCGATCGCCTCCGTGACGTACGTCGGCGCCGCCGCCCTGGCGCTGCGGATGCCGCGCAGGCTCCTCGGGCCCGACCTCGAGCAGGCCCGCCAGCAGGTACGGGAGGCAGTGAGACACATCGTCGCCGGTCTGGTCGACGGGACGAAGCACGTGCTGGCCCGCAAGCCCGCCGCGTACGGGCTCGCGGCGATCGGCGCGCACCGGCTGAGCTACGGCATCTCCACGATGGCGACGATCCTGCTGTACCGGAACACGTTCTCCCACGGCGACATCGAGGCCGGACTCGCCGGCATGGCGACGGTCGTGCTGATCTCGGGCGCGGGCTTCGGTACAGCCGCGTTCCTCACCCCGATCGCCGTCCGCAGAGTCGGCAAGCAGCAATGGATCATCGCGCTGCTCGTCCTCGCTGCGGTCGCGCAGTTCGGCCCCGCCGCGTTCTTCACGCCCGTGGGCATCTGCATCGCCGCGTTCCTGCTCGGCATCAGCGCGCAGGGCATCAAGATCTGCGTCGACACGCTCGTGCAGGAGAACATCGACGACGTCTACCGCGGCCGGGTCTTCTCCCTCTACGACGTGCTGTTCAACGTCGTGCTGGTCGGCTCGGCCACGCTCGCCGCGCTGGTGCTGCCGGCGAGCGGCAAGTCCTACCTCGTGCTGATCCTCTGCGGTGTCTGGTACGTCGCCACCGCGCTCATGTACCGGCGGCTGACTCGGGTTGTTCCCTCCACCATCGCAGCAGCTCCGCCCGAGCGGCCTCCAGTTCCTGTGGGCCCTGGTCGAGGCGGAACTCCAGCAGGTGGTTCCAGGCCCGTCCAACCACGCGGCCTGGCTTGATCCCGAGGATCTCCATGATCTGGTTGCCGTCCAGGTCGGGCCGGATCGCGGCGAGCTCCTCCTCCTCGGACAGCCGCTCGATGCGTTCCTCGAGGTGGTCGTACGTACGCCGCAACGCCGCTGCCTTGCGCTTGTTGCGCGTCGTGCAGTCCGCGCGGGTCAGCACGTGCAGCCGCTCCAGCAGCGGCCCGGCGTCGCGGACGTAGCGGCGTACGGCCGAGTCGGTCCACTCCCCGGTGCCGTAGCCGTGGAAGCGCAGGTGCAGCTCGACAAGCCGCGCCACCTGGTCGATCTCCTCGGCGGAGAACCGCAGCGCCTTCATCCGCTTGGCGGTCAGCTTCGCGCCGACCACCTCGTGGTGGTGGAACGTCACCCGCCCGTCGCCCTCGAACCGCCGCGTCGCCGGCTTGCCGACGTCGTGCATCAACGAAGCGAACCGCGTCACGAAGTCCGGCGACCCGTCGCCGATCCGGGACTCCATCGAGATCGCCTGCTCGAGCACGATCAGGCTGTGCTCGTAGACGTCCTTGTGCCGGTGGTGCTCGTCGACCTCCAGCCGCAGCGCGGGGAGCTCGGGCAACACCCGGTCGGCGAGCCCGGTGTCGACGAGCAGCTCCAGGCCGGCGCGCGGGTGGGCGCCGCAGACCAGCTTGACGATCTCGTCCTTGACCCGTTCGGCGGAGACGATCTTGATCCGGTCGGCCATGTCGGTCATCGCGGCGACGACCTCGGGCGCGACTGTGAAGCCGAGCTGGGACGCGAAGCGCGCCGCGCGCATCATCCGCAGCGGGTCGTCGGAGAACGAGTCCGCCGGCAGCCCCGGCGTCCGCAGCACCTTCGCGGTGAGGTCGGCGAGACCGCTGAACGGATCCACGACCTTCTTCTCCGGCAGCACCAGCGCCATCGCGTTCACCGCGAAGTCGCGGCGCAGCAGATCGCCCTCGAGCGAGTCGCCGTACGCGACGGCGGGCTTGCGGCTGTCCGGGTCGTACGAGTCCGCCCGGTACGTGGTGATCTCCACGACCCAGTCGCCCTTGCGCGCGCCGATCGTGCCGAACGCGCGTCCGATGTCCCACACCGCGTCCGCCCAGCCGGCGAGCAGCTGCTCGATCTGCTCCGGCCGCGCGCTGGTGGTGAAGTCCAGGTCCTTGCCGAGCCGGCCCAGCAGGGCATCGCGAACGGGCCCACCCACCAGGGCGAGCTCATGGCCGGCGGACTTGAACCGCTGGGCGAGGTCATCGACCACACCGGCGATCCGGACGAAGTCCAGGACCGCCCGGCGTTGGGCCTCGGAAAGCACATCAGACACGGGAGGACAGCGTACGTTCCGAGGACCTCCGCCCGGCTTTCAGGTGACAGCTCTAACCTAGGTGCGTGCCCCGCCGTGCGATCTTCGCCGCGCTGGTCGTTGCCCTCCAGCTCACGCTGCTGGGCGCCACCGCGGTGTCGACCGCTCCCCAGGCGCAGGCGCTGACGACTCCGAACCTCCGGATCGTGCTCAGCTCGATGACGTCGGCGGTCACGAACCCGGACGGCGTCGTCCAGGCCACCGGCCGGGTCTACAACACCGGCGACGTCACGTTGTCCTCGGTGAACGCCTACCTCTGGTACACCGACGAGCCGCTCGCGGACCGGGGCGAGGTCGCCGCGGCCAGCCAGGAGAAGCCCGGCGACCGCAAGGGCAACCGGCTGGACGTGCCCTGGACGTACGTGCACAAGATCGTCTCGTCGCTCGCGCCGGGGACGAACACCGAGTTCCGCCTGAACGTGCCGGTCCGCCAGCTGCACCTGGACAAGGCGGGCGTCTACTCGATCGGCGTCGACATCAGCGGCTACGCGCAGGACACCGGCGAGAAGCACGTCTGGAGCATGCGCACGTACCTGCCGTACGTCCCCGCGGCCGCGAAGGCGAAGCCGGTGGAGGTCGCGTTCACGCTGCCACTGACCGGCGTCCCCGGTCAGGTCGGCGGCAACCAGCTGCTCGACGACAGCGCGGCGCGGCAGTTCGCGCCGGACGGACGGCTACGCAAGCTGCTCGAGTTCGGCGCCAGCAACAACCTGAGCTTCCTCGTCGATCCCGAGCTGCTCACCGAGGCGGAGCTGATCTCCCGCCCGTACCGGAAGGTCGACGGCACCGAGCCGGACGCGGGCAGTACGGCCGACGCGCAGGCGTTCCTCGCCGAGGCGAAGCAGACGTTCGCCAGCCACGACACGATGCTGCTCCCGTACGCCGATCCGGATCTGAGCGCGCTCTTCCGCGCCGGGCTCACCCCGCAGCTCACCGAGGCGTTCAACGCCTCGACCCGGATCCAGAAGAGGTACGACGCGAGCGGGCCGATCGCCTGGCCCGGCACCGGGTACGTGAACGCCAAACAGCTCGACGCGATCTCCGCGGCAGGCGGCAAGCGGCTGGTCCTGTCCCAGAGCTCGCTGCCCGAGCTGCCCGCCGACGGCACCGCGCCGGTCGTCTCGCTGGAGACGCCCGACGGGCCCGTTACCGCGTTGGTGACCGACCAGAGCCTGCTCGCAGGCGGACCGAAGGGCGAGGAGCCCGGCCTGCTGCGTCGCCAGCGGTTGCTCGCCGAGACCGCGATGCTCGCGCTGGACAGCGGCGGTGCGGGCACCCCGGCCGACGCCTCGCCGCGCCGCCTGGTCGCCGCCCTCCCCCGCGACTTCGAGCCGGACAAGTTCGCCGACGACCTGCTCGAGGTGGTCCAGACGACCCCCTGGCTGCAGCAGGTCTCGGCCGGCAGCCTGCTGAACAGCCCGCCCGTGGCGTACGGCGACACCGACACGCTCACCTACCCGAAGACGGCGCAGCGCGCGGAGCTCGACAGCAACGTCGTCGACGACCTGCGGACGTACTCCACGGACTCGTTCACGTTCCTCGACCTGCTGGTGGCTCCCGAGGAGCAGCGCGCCGGCCTCTACCAGGCGTTCCTGCGCGGCGCCTCGACCGCATGGCGCCGCGACCCCGAAGGCGCCAGCGACCTCCTCCGAGCGATGGACGCTCAGCTCGACAACCAGCTGGACGACGTCGTGGTCGTACCCCCGCGGCTCGTCACGCTGTCCAGCCGGACCGGCCGCTTCCCGGTCACGATCGCGAACACGTCCAACTCCCCGGTCCTCGTCGGCCTCGACGTCCGGCCCAGCGTCAGCGGGTTGATCGAGGTCGCGCCGATCGAGCCGGTCCGCATCGACCCCGGCCGCAAGGCCACGGTGACGGTGAACGCCGAGGCCACCCGCGGTGGCATCGCGTCGCTCACGGTCGGACTGCGAACGAAGCAGGGCATCAAGTTCGGCGACTCCGCGACGCTCACGCTCCGGGTGACGGACTACGGCCGGGTCGGCTGGCTGGTCATCGGCTTCGGCGTGGGCTTGCTGATGATCGCCGCTGCCGTCAAGATCGTGCGCCGGATCCGGGGTGCGACGAGGCGCCGCGAGGCCGAGCCCACGCCCGAACGACCACGAGAGCACAGTCACCTATGAGCGATCAGGCCGACGTGGACGCCCGTCAGCCAGGCAGCGAACCGAACGAGCCGGGGCTGCTGCGCGCCAGCGCGGTGATGGCCGTGGGCACGATCGTCTCGCGGATCACCGGCTTCGCCCGCAACCTGGTGCTCGCGTGGGCGATCGGCACCGTGCTGTTCGCGGACGCGTTCAACCTCGCGAACATGGTGCCGACGACGCTGTACGTGCTGATCGCCGGCGGCGCGTTGAACGCGGTGTTCGTACCGCAGCTCGTCCGCGCGATGAAGAACGACGACGACAACGGCGAGGCGTTCGGCCAACGGCTGCTGACGCTCGCCGCGATGATCCTCGCGGTCGGGTCCGTTCTGGCGGTGCTCGCGGCCCCGTGGGTGATCCGCGCGTTCGCCGGACATCAGCTGCTCAGCGGTCCGAACAAGGAGTTCTTCGAGCTCGCGGTCGCGTTCGCGAGGTACTGCCTGCCGCAGCTGTTCTTCTACGGGCTCTACACGATCTTCGGCCAGATCCTCAACGCCCGTGGGAACTTCGGCCCGATGATGTGGGCGCCGATCCTCAACAACATCGTGTCGATCGGGGTCCTGCTCACGTTCATCGGGGTCAGCGACCTGAACGTGACCGAGCAGTCGTCGGCGTCGATGATCACCGGCTCGGAGACCGCACTGCTCGGCATCAGCTCCACGCTCGGCATCGCGATCCAGGCGGTGTGTCTGATCCCCGTTCTGCACAAGGTCGGCTTCCGGCTGCGGCCGCGCTTCGACTTCCGCGGCGCCGGTCTGGGCAAGTCGGGCAAGCTCGCGATCTGGACGATCGCGCTCGTTCTCGTCAACCAGGTCTGGGCGCTCGTCGTCACCCGCGTCGCCACGGGCGCCGGCGCCGAGGCGGCCGCGAAGCTGGGCGACAACGTCGGGTACGGGCTCACGCCGTACCTGAACGCGTTCCTGCTCCAACAGCTCCCGCACGCGGTCGTCACGGTCTCGATCGTCGCCGCGCTCTTACCGCGGATGAGCCACGCCGCAGCCGACGAGAAGCCGCGCGAGGTAGCCGCGAGCCTGTCGCACGGGCTTCGGCTGGTCGCGGTCGCCGTGCTACCTGCGGCCGTGGCGTTGTTCGTGCTCGGTCGCGACATCACGATCGCGATGTACTTCCACGCCGACATCAACCGGCCGAGCGCGGTGTACGTCGGCACCGTGCTGACCGCGATGGCGGTCGGGTTGGTCGCGTTCTCCAGCCACCACATGGTGCTGCGCGGGTTCTACGCGTACGAGGACACCAAGACGCCACTCTTCCTGCAGGTGGTGATCATCGGGACGAGCTCGTCGCTGGCGGTCGTCGCGGCGATCGTGCTGCCGCCGGAGTGGGTGACTGTTGGTGCCGCGGCAGGCAACGCGATCGGCTACTGGATTGGCTACTCGGTCAGCCTGCAGGTCATCCGGCGGCGCCTCGGCGGAATCGAGGGTCGGAAGCTCGCGGTGACGTACGCCCGGACGTTCGCGGCGGCGGCCCTCGCCGGCATGGTCGCGTACGGCGTCGCCCGCCTCACGACCACGCTGCTGGGCACGTCCGCCTGGTCGTCGCTCGCCGCCGTCGCGACCGGCGGAACGGTGATGCTCGTGGTCTATCTCGTCGTGGCCAAGTTCCTGCGCGTGGCCGAGGTCCAGGAGATCCTCGGGATGGTGCGAGGCAAGCTTCGCCGCTAGCGAGGCACGGCGACGGCTGCGACCACGGTGGAGAGGGCGACGCCGAGCACGACGGCGATCAGCAAGCCGGTCAGGCTGGCCGTCGTCGCGAGCGCCGCACCTGCCACCGTCGCTGCGGTCTGGACGGTGGCGAGGGACGCGCTCGCCCTGCCGACGAACCCTTCCGGAGCCCTGCGCTGTGTCGCCGTCCTCAGCACGACGAGCAGGATCGATCCGCCTACTCCGATCACGGCGCAGGCCACCGCGCCGATGATCGGGTGGGATGCCAATGCCAGAAGGAGAAACCCGCAGGTCGCGATCGTCAGCGACCCGACCGCAGACACCTTCGCGGACAGCATGCCGCCGAGCAGGTAGCCGATACCGAGCGCCGCCATCAGCAGCCCCAACGTCCCGGCGCCACCGTCCAGGCGTTCGGCGACGAGCGGCGCGAGGACGGTGGTGGCCGCTCCGTTCGCCGCGAAGAACACGACGGAGGTGATCGCAAGCCCGCGCAGCAACCGACTCCGGACCACCGCGCGCAGGCCGTCGACGAGCTCGTCGATCAGGAGGCGGACGGTGGCTCGACCTCGTACGGCTCGCGACCGAGGGAGGAAGACGAGCAGCATCGCGGACACCACGTAGCTCGCCGCGTCGGCGAGGACGACCGCCTCGATCCCCCACAGCGCATAGGCCGCGCCACCGAGCGGACCGCCGACGAGCCGGATGACGCCACCTGTGACCGACGAGACCGCGTTCGCCGAGTCGAGCCGCGGACCGCGCCCGACCAGCCTGGGAACGAGGGCCGCCTGCGCCGGTGCGAACAAGAGCCCCGCCGTCGACTCCGCGGTCATGGCGACGAAGACCACCCAGACCGTCGAGGCGTCGCGGACGCACAGGATCGCGAGCACAGCGGCGGCGCGGACCAGGTCGACGACGACCATCGTGGTCCGGTGGTCCCATCGGTCGGCCAGAACGCCGGCGAACGGTCCGAGAACGAGCACAGGCACCGTCTCGGCGAGCACCGCGACGGCAGTGGCGGTCGTGGAGCCGGTGAGGTCGTACACCAGCGCCGGTACGGCAACGATCATCATCCAGCTGCCGATCTCGGAGGCCAGTCCCGCGCCCCAGAGCAACCGGAAGCCGCGCACGCGCAGCACGTCCCACATCAGGCGACCCCTCGAACGTGTTATCTTCTGGGAAGACTTCCGAGGGATCGCTGTTCTGTGAGAATAGGTACTCCATGATGGACACCGCTGAGCTCGGCCGTCAACTGCGCGCCCGCCGGACGGCGGCGGGACGGACTGTCGCGTCGGTCGCCGCCGAAGCAGGCCTGTCCGTCCCGTACGTCGCGAACCTCGAGAACGGCCGCGGCAATCCGACCGTCGCCGCACTACAGGCGTGGGCGAGCGCGCTCGGGCTGCGCCTCGACGTCACGCTGCGCGCGGTGGACGCACCGGTAGAAGAGGTGCCTGCCGCGGTCCGCCGGTTCGGCCGGTCGGCCCGCTTTCTCGCCGAGACTCAGTCCCTCGGCGAGGCTGCTGGGAGCGATCCGACCGAGCTCCGCCGGCGGTTGCTCCGCACGATGGCGGCGCTCCTCGAAACCAGCCCACACGAGCCGACGGAGCTCGACCTGCAGCGAGTGCTCGACGCCGTTGTTCTCACGCACCGGGGGACGACGTGGAAGTGACGACCCGGCGACCGTGTGTCAAGCCCTAACATGGGGTACGCACGCGGTACATCCCATCAGGGCAGGAGGGTCGTGCAGCCCACCGACGTCGATCCGGGCGCCATGCTCGCCGGTCGCTACAGGGTCGTCGAACTACTCGCCGAAACACCGGGCAGCAACGGCGTTGCCCGCATGTGGCGAGCCGTCGACGAGGTGCTGTCGCGATCCGTGGTCGTCCATGTGCTGGCGATCGACGACCCTCGTACCGCGCCGCTGCTCGAGGCCGCGCGGCGAGCTGCCACGGTGACCGATGTCCGGTTCATCCGCGTTCTCGACGCGACGCAGGACGACGGGGTGGCGTACGTCGTGCGCGAATGGGTGCACGGACGCAACCTCGCGACGCTGCTCGCCGAGGGTCCGCTGCCGCCGCGGCACGCCGGTCTGCTGATCCGCGAGGCCGCCGAAGCGCTGGCGAACGCGCATGAGCAGGGCCTCTCGCACGGACGCCTCGACCCCGACTCGCTGGTGATCACCGACACCGGCGCGATCAAGATCGTCGGGCTCTCGACGCAGGCCGCGCTGACCGAGTCCCAGGGCGGCCCGGACACCGACAAGGCGCGCAAGGACGCGCTCGGCCTCGGCCGGCTCCTCTACGCCGCGCTCACCGCCCGGTGGCCGAGTGGCCCCCGTTCGGGCCTCGGCGCGGGACCACGCGCGGCGGACGGGTCGCTGATGTCGCCGCGCCAGTGCCGCGCCGGCGTACCCAAGCTGCTGGACGAGATCACCGAACGCATCCTCACCGACCGCCCCCGGCACGGCGCCCCGCTGACCTCGCCGCAGGAGATTGCCGCCGCGCTGACCGACGCCGTGGGCGTCACGCCGCCGGACGGAGTGCTCCCGCCCGCGGGGGCTGGAGCCCGCGACGCCGGCGTCGACGACGCGACCGTCGCCGGCCTGCCCATGGGCGCGGACGACTCGACCCAGGCGCTGTTCAACGGCCGGCGCGACAACGCTCTCGCGAGTGCCGGCGCGGCGAACGAGGTCGCTCGCGCGGACCGTACGCAGGCCGACCCGCGGCAGAACGGAGCCGGCCGAGGCGGACTGCCACCCGGGTACGCCCCGCCGCAGCGGCCGCCAGCCCAGCCGTACCGCCGTCCCGGTCCGCGTTGGACGCGGATCGCGATCATCCTCGTCGCCGCCGTGTTCCTCATCGCGGTCGTGCTGTTCGCGTACCAGCTCGCGCGCAACGCGTTCGAGACCGGGAACGAAGGCAACGGCAACGGGGACAACGGCAACGACCCGAGCACGACCCCGTCGGCGACCGCATCGGCACCGGGCGCGGGTACGAAGATCGCCATCGCGGGCGGCGGCAGCTTCGACCCGCAGCCCAAGGGCAGCGGCGACGAGAACCCCGACAAGGTCCCGGACGCGTACGACAACAAGACCGACACCGCGTGGTTCACCAAGGAGTACCGCGACTCCCGGCTCGACATCACCAAGCCCGGCGTGGGGATGTGGATCGACCTCGGCAGCGCGCAGGACATCGGCTCGGTCGACCTCAGCCTGCTCGGCCAGGGCACGACGCTGGAGCTGCGGGCGGCCCCCGAGGACGCGACCGCGGCTCCGACGGAGCTCTCCGGCTGGAGCGCCCCGTTCGGCACCGAGAGCGGCGCCGGCGGCAAGGTGACGATCGAGCCGGCGGAGCCCGTTCGGTCCCGGTTCGTGCTGATCTGGATGACGGTCCTGCCACCCGACGGGGACAACCTCCGCGGAGGGGTTTCGGAGGTCGTCGTACGCCGATGACGACGAGCTCTCCTTCGACCGGTCTCCTTGCCGACGCACCCACCGACAAGGAGCTCATCGCCCGCCACGTCGCCGGTGATCCGGACGCGTTCGCCGAGATCTTCCGGCGGCACCGCGACCGGCTCTGGGCGGTCGCGCTGCGTACGCTGTCCGACCCCGAAGAGGCGGCGGACGCGCTGCAGGACGCGCTGATCTCGGCGTTCCGCAACGCGGCCCAGTTCCGGGGCGAGTCGGCGGTCACGACCTGGTTGCACCGGGTCGTGGTGAACGCCTGCCTGGACCGGGTGCGGCGGCGTGCCGTACGCCAGGCCGACCCGCTGCCCGAGGACGACCGGGCGCTCGAGCTCGCCTCGATCCAGCTCGAGGACCCGGCCGAGACGCGCGAGCTCCGGCTGGACATCATGCGCGCGCTGGAGGCGCTGAACGCCGACCAGCGGGCCGCGATCGTACTCGTCGACATGGAGGGGTACTCGGTCGAAGAGGCGGCGCAGCTGCTCGACTGCGCGCCGGGAACGATCAAGAGCCGGTGTGCCCGCGGCCGGGCCAAGCTGCTGCCGTTGCTGCGGCATCTGCATGCCCAGAGCGGTCGACACGCCCAGCAACAAGCCGCCCAAGGTCATGGGAACCATCCCGGCGAGGACGGCGTCCAAGGCCTGTCGTCGACCGGGCAGGGACCACCGTCCAACCAGTCGGTGGCTCCGGCTGGGGGACGTCCCGGCCGCCCGTCAGATGATGTGCAGACCGGAGGTGACACGCGATGACGGTGGGTTCGCACCTTTCCACCGACGTCGTTTCGGACCTCCTCGAGGGTCTGCTCAGCGAGCCGGACCGGGTAGCCGCCGAGACGCACCTGGCCTCCTGCGCGGAGTGCGCCGAGGTCGCGGACGGGCTCGTTCGGGTCCGAGACGTTCTTCGCTCGGCGCCGCCGCCTCCGATGCCGGCTGACATCGCCGAACGGCTGACCGCGGTCATCGCGGTCGAGTCGGCCTCCCGAGCGGACGACACGGGGGTGGTGTCCCTCGGTCAGGCCAGGGAGCGCAAGCTCTCCCGCCGAGGCGCCCAAATCCTCATCGCCGCCGCCAGCGTGGCCGTCCTCGCCGTCGCTGGCGGCGTTGTCGCGAACTCGATCAACAACCGGGGTCCGATCGCGGCGATCAAGGACCACACGTCGTCGCCATCGGTCGCTGCGCCGGCCAAGACGCTGTACCTCGCCCGCGGCGAAGCCCCGGAGTTCACCGCGGCCAACCTCGCCGCCGAGGCGACCAAGCTGCTCACTCCGACCAAGCCCAAGCCCGCTCCCGACAGCGTGCAGGGCATGGCTAACCCCGGCAAGTGCGTCGCCGCTGCTGTGGACGGCGAGCTGCGGGACTTCCGCTCGATCTCGTACAACGGGGCTGGGGCGTACCTCGCGATCAGCAACCCGTCCGGCGACCTCGTTCGCGCGTACGTGATCACTGGCTGCCCGGGCGAAGGCACCGTCGCGACGCAGGCTGATCTGCCTCATTGACACGCCCGCCGGGGCCGTGCCCGGCGGATGGAATGTTGACAACCTAGGATCGGTTACTCCAGTGCGCCCCGAATTCGGGGTATGGAGTCTCTTGAGGAGTCTAGGTGTCTGCTGACGTCCGCGAACTGATCGTGATCGGGTCCGGCCCGGCCGGCTACACGGCCGCGTTGTACGCGGCGCGTGCCCGCCTGCGCCCGCTGGTCTTCGAGGGTTCGGTGGAGTCCGGTGGTGCGTTGATGAACACCACCGAAGTGGAGAACTACCCCGGCTTCGCCGACGGCATCATGGGTCCGGAGTTGATGGACTCGTTCCGCAAGCAGGCCGAACGGTTCGAGGCCGAGCTCGTCGCAGACGACATCGTCTCGGTCGACCTGACCGGCGACATCAAGGTCGTCACCGACTCGGCCGGTACCGAGCACAAGGCCCGCGCCGTGATCTTGGCGATGGGGTCGCGCTACCGCAAGCTCGGCATCCCGGGCGAGGAAGAACTCTCCGGCCACGGAGTCTCGTGGTGTGCGACGTGTGACGGGTTCTTCTTCCGCGAGCAGGACATCGCGGTCGTCGGCGGCGGTGACTCGGCGCTGGAGGAGGCGACGTTCCTGACCCGGTTCGCGAAGTCGGTGAACGTGGTGCACCGGCGCGACGAGCTGCGGGCGTCGAAGATCATGCAGGACCGTGCGTTCGCCAACGACAAGATCCGGTTCACCTGGGACACCGAGGTCGACGAGGTCGTCGGCGACGGCAAGGTCAGCGGACTGAAGCTGGCGAACGTCAAGACCGCCGAGAAGTCGACGCTGCCGGTGACCGGGTTCTTCGAGGCGATCGGTCACGACCCGCGCAGCGAGCTGGTCCGGGGGCAGGTCGACCTCGACGACGAGGGCTACGTACTCGTCGATCACCCCAACACCAGAACGAACCTGCCCGGCGTCTTCGCGGCGGGCGATCTGGTGGACAAGACGTTCCGGCAGGCCGTCACGGCCGCCGGAACGGGCTGCGCGGCAGCACTCGACGCCGAGCGCTACCTCGCCGCCCTCGATCAAGCTGAACATGTGAATGCCTGAATAGCAGGTCCGCAGAAAGGAGAACCGCCGTGGGCACTATCCAGCCCGTGACCGATGCCGAGTTCGAAACCGCAGTTCTGAAGAACGCGAACCCGGTCGTCGTCGACTTCTGGGCAGAGTGGTGCGGGCCCTGCCGCCAGGTGCAGCCGGTACTCGAGGAGCTTGCCAAGGAGTACGAAGGCAAGATCGAGTTCCTGAAGCTGAACGTGGACGAGAACCCGCAGACACCGCTGCAGTACCGCGTGACCGGCATCCCGACCCTCAACGTGTACCACAACGGTGAAGTCGTGAAGTCCCTCGTCGGCGCACGCCCGAAGGCAGCGATCAAGGCCGAGCTCGCCTCGCTCGCCACTGCCTAAATAGGGATCACCGGCCGCAGCATCCGCCGGTCGGGAAGCGCGGTGAACGCCCTACACCGGCCATGCATAGGGGCCCTGGCAAGCGTCAGGGCCCCTTCGTCATGCCAGCTCACGCAGGAGAAGCTCGGTGACCTCCTGTGGGCGTTCCAGGTTCGGCAGGTGACCGGCCCAGTCGAGGATTTCCCCGTGTGCGTTGGGCAAAGTCTCGATCAGATGGTTGGCCACGTTCACGAAGTGGTCGACGTCGTGAGCCCCACCAAGAACGTACGACGGCGCGGTGATGGCGGCGAGGTCGATCTTCACCGGTTGCGGCCCGGCTTCTTCCGGTGCCGCGAATTGGACGTCGAAGTTGTGCCGCTGCATCGCGGCGACACGTTCCCGGACCTCCGCGGAAGCGTCGGGGCCCAACCAGGTCTCGACGTTCAGGGCCACGGCCTGGTCGAGTTGGTCGGCGTCGAGGAACGCGGTCTCTTCGTCGTCGAACTTCTGCAGCGCCTCGCTGACCGGCAACAGCTGCGCCGGACCGGGGCAAAGTAGGACAAGACGTTCAACTCTGGAAGGGAACATCGTCGCGAGCTCGAGCGCTACACGGCCACCGAACGAGCTGCCGACGATCCGGGCGTTCTCCATGCCGACCTGTTCCATCACGTCGACCACGTCATCCGCGTTGGTGTACGCCTCCAGGTCGATCGGCGACTGCCCATGGCCCCGAAAGTCCAACCGCACAACGCGAAACTGCTCGGTGAGCGCCTCCCACTGAGGATCCCACTGGCGCAGATCCACCACCGACGAATGCAGCAGAACGACATCGGGACCTGAGCCGGCGACCTCGTGATGTAGACGCATGGCGATCAGCCTAGGGCGCGCGGTTACGATGGCTCAGACCGCCGCCCCCACCCTTCGAGGGAGCTCATGAACGAGCACCAGTACGGTCTCGGCGACCGTGGACCAGCTGTGGCCGAGATCCGCGCGAAGCTCGTTCAGCTCGGCGTGCTCCTCGCACCCGAACTGCCCGACGATCCCGCCGACGCGCTGTTCGACGAGGCGACTGACCAGGCCGTCCGGCACTTCCAGCAGCAGCGTGGGCTCACCGCGAACGGCCTCGTCGACCGCATGACGTACCTCACGCTCGACGAGGCGCGCTGGCGGCTCGGCGACCGGCTGCTGTCGTACCAGGCGGGCCACCTGCTCGCCGGCGACGACGTGCTGGCGCTGCAGCGGCGGCTGCTCGAGCTGGGCTTCAACCTCCGGCGCGTGGACGGCGTCTACGGTCCGGGCACGGAGCGGGCCGTACGCGAGTTCCAGCGCAGTGTGGGCGTCCCCGCGGACGGCTCGTGTGGTCCGGCGACGTTCAAGTCGCTGACCCGGCTCTCACCGAAGGTGACGGGTGGGCGCGCGGACTCGCTGCGCGACGCCGAGCGCGTCCACGAGGCAGGGCCGCGGCTGCCCGGCAAGATCGTGGTGATCGACCCCGGTCACGGCGACGCCGACCGCGGCTGCTGCTCGAACGGGCTGTGCGAAGCGGACGTCGCGTTCGACCTCGCCTCGCGGATCGAGGGCCGGCTGGCGGCGACCGGCGTACGCGTGTTCCTCACCCGCGGCCGCGACTCCTGCCCGGACGACGTGAGCCGCGCGCGCTTCGCCAACGAGACCGACGCCGACGTGGTCGTCTCGCTGCACGTGGACGAGCACCCGAACGAGATCGCGAGCGGCGTGGCCACGTACTACTACGGCACCGCGGCCGACCCGCTGCGCTCCTCGTCGCTCGGCGAACGGTTCGCCGGCCTGGTGCAGCGCGAGATCGTGGCACGAACGGACCTGGTCGACTGCCGCACGCACCCGAAGACGTGGGAACTGCTCCGGTACACGCGGATGCCCGCCGTCCGGGTCGAGCTCGGCTACGTGTCCAACCACGGTGACGCGCTACGGATCGCCGACCCCGGCTTCCGCGACGTGGTGGCCGAGGCGATCGTGGTCGCGATCCAACGCGTCTACCTGCCGCCGGACATGGACGCCCCGACCGGCGTGCTGAAGCTCGGCGAGCTCATCCGCTAGAAGCGCACACCAGTTCGATCCAGGTCAGACCGGACGGAACGCACCCTCAGGCGTCATCGAGCCGAGCAGTTTCTCCAACGCCGCTTCGACATCTTCCTTCCACGAGATCGCATTGCGAAGCTCGAGGCGGAGCCGCGGGAAGCGGTGGTGCGGGCGTACGGTCTTGAAGCCGACGGCCAGGAAGTAGTCCGCCGGCACCATGCAGGACGGCCGGTCCCAGCGAGCGTCGCCGAACGCCTCCAGCGCCTTGATGTTCCGCTTCACCAGGTCCTTCGCGACGCTCTGCACGAGCATCCGGCCGAGCCCGCTGCCGGCGAAGTCGGGCACGATGTGCGCGGTCATCAGCAGCGCCGCGTCACTACTCACGGGCGAGGTCGGGAACGCGACCGAGCGCGGAACGTACATCGGCGGCGCGTACAGAACGAAGCCCGCCGGAGACTGGTCGACGTAGCAGACCTTCCCGACCGACCCCCACTCGAGTAGGGCCGCGGAGACCCACGCCTCCTTCTCGAGCCCGGGATCGCCGGCGTCCTCGGCGCGTTCACCGGCGACCGGGTCGAGCTCCCAGAACACACATGACCTACACCGCTTCGGCAGATCGTCGAGATTGTCGAGGGTGATGTTCGCGAGCCGCCGGGTCGTACTCATTCCGTCCCAGTCACCCGCTGTTGGTGGGCGACGGTGTGGTCCTCCGACGGCCTCGGCGCGACGTAACCGCCCGCGTACGCGCGCGGATCGGCTCGGACCGAATGCGGGATCGAGGCGGCCTGACGCCGCAACAAGCCAGCCAGGAAACCGAGAAGCAGGCCGGCGAGAACTCCCAGCACGACCAACCGGATGTAGCGCATGACCGACCCTTCCGACACCTCACCCTGCCGCTGACTCCCGCGCGAGGCGTCTCATAGGGCATCGTAGTAGGCACACCCCTGTGACGAGAGAGGCAGTGTGCCCGATCATGGAGAGCACCCCGGAGCAGCGTCCCGTCCCGCGCGAGACTCGGTTCGACGCCGACGTCGCACGGTACGCCGCACGAGCTCGCGGGATGGTGGCCTCCGAGATCCGCGCCCTGTTCTCCGTCGCGAACCGGCCCGAGGTCGTCTCGCTCGCCGGCGGATCGCCGAACATCTCCGGCCTCCCCCTCGACGTCGTGGGCTCGCTGCTGAACGACCTCGTCCTGGACCGCGGCGTGGCCGCGATGAACTACGCGGTCGCCCAGGGCTATCCCCCGCTGCGTGAGCAGATCCTCGAGGTGATGCGGCCGGTGGGGATCGAGGCGAACGCGGACGACGTCGTCGTCACCGTCGGCAGCCAGCAGGCGCTCGACCTGGTGACGCGGATCTTCTGCGATCCCGGCGACGTGGTGATCGCCGAAGCCCCGAGCTACGTCGGCGCGCTCGGTGTGTTCGCCGCGTACCAGTGCGACGTCGTGCACGTCGCGATGGACGACGACGGCCTCATCCCCGACCACCTCGACACGGCGATCGCGTCGGTCATCGCGAGCGGCCGGCGGGTCAAGTTCCTCTACACGATCCCCAACTTCCAGAACCCGACCGGCGTCTCGCTCCCGCAGGAGCGGCGGCACGCGATCCTCGAGATCTGCCGCAAGCACGACGTGCTGGTGGTCGAGGACGACCCGTACGGTCTGCTCGGGTTCGACGGGGAACCGAACAGGGCGCTCCGCGCCGACGACCCGGCGCGGGTGGTCTACCTCGGCTCGTTCTCGAAGACGTTCGCCCCGGGCTTCCGGGTCGGCTGGGCGCTCGCCCCGCACGCGATCCGCGACAAGCTCGTGCTCGCCCAGGAGTCGGCGACGCTGTGTCCGCCGACGTTCAGCCAGCACGTGGTGTCGTCGTACCTGGAACGCCATGACTGGCGCGGGCAGATCAAGTCGTTCCGCGAGATGTACCGGGAGCGGCGCGACGCGATGCTGGACGCGCTCGACGACTTCATGCCGGCGAGCATGACGTGGACGAAGCCCGGGGGCGGCTTCTTCGTCTGGGCAACGCTGCCTGAAGGTCTGGACGCCAAGGCCATGTCGCCGCGGGCGATCACGGAGAGAGTGGCGTACGTGCCGGGGACTGCGTTCTATGCCGATGGGTACGGAAGCCAGTGTCTGCGGCTGTCGTACTGTTTCCCGCCACCGGAGCGCATCCGGGAAGGTGTACGACGGCTCGCCGCGGTGGTGGAGCAGGAGCTGGAGCTACGCGAGACGTTCGGGCCGATGCATCTCGGTCCGGGCCGAGGCGTCGAGTCGCCCGGTCCCGGCCTGACCTAGTCGCGTCGGTTCACGGAGCAGTCCGGCTTGTCGAAGCAGCGGAGCCGATTCACCGGCGAACATTCAGGCGGCGGCGAAGTGAAACTGGGCAAGCCGGACTGCGACCATAGGGCTAGCGAGTCAGTGAAAGGGAAGTCCATGAGTGACCTCGGTCGTGTCCTCGTTCTCGCCGGCGGCCTCTCGCACGAGCGGGAGGTGTCGCTGCGGTCCGGGCGACGGGTGAGCGACGCGCTGCGTTCGGTCGGCCTCGAGGTCGACGAGCGCGACGTCGACGCGGCGCTGATCCCGTCGCTGCGGAACGATCCCCCGTCCGCGGTGTTCCCGTTGCTGCACGGGTCGATCGGTGAGGACGGCGCCGTACGCGAGGTGCTCGATCTGCTGGGGGTGCCGTACGTCGGTTCTGGTCCGGCGGCGTGCCGGGTCGCGTTCGACAAGCCGGTCGCGAAGACGACGGTGTTGGCGGCGGGCATCCGTACGCCGGACTCGGTGGCGCTCCCCCACGAGACGTTCCGCGAGCTCGGCGCCCAGGCCGTGTTGGAGCGGATCCTCGACCGGCTCGGGTTGCCGTTGGTCGTGAAGCCGACCCGCGGTGGGTCTGCTCTCGGGTGCACGGTGGTGCGCGAGCCGGAGGAGCTACCGGCCGCGATGGTGGGCTGCTTCGCGTACGGCGAGGTCGCTCTGCTCGAACGGTTCGTCGCCGGCACCGAGGTGACGGTCACGGTGGTCGACACCGGGGACGGGCCGCGCGCACTCCCGGCGGTGGAGATCGTGCCGGACGGCGGCGTGTACGACTACGCGGCTCGCTACAACGCGGGTGCGACGGAGTTCGTCACGCCGGCCCGGTTGGACGACGCGGTGGCGACCCAGTGTGCGGAGATCGCGCTCGCCGCGCACCGCGCCCTCGGGCTGCGCGACCTGTCCCGCTCCGACCTGATCGTGGACGCGAACGGTGCGGTCTGGTTCCTCGAGGTGAACGTCGCGCCCGGCATGACCGAGACCTCGCTGGTGCCCCTCGCGGTGGAGTCGGCCGGCCTCGACCTCGGCGTCATCTGCCGCGACCTGCTCCAGTTGGCGGCCAACCGCACCTGACGTTTCACGTGAAACATTGGGCACTCGGTGGCCGTTGTTTCACGTGAAACCAGCACGTTCGCACCAGCAATGTTTCACGTGAAACAACGAAGGGCCCGTCCAACCGGACGGGCCCTTCGTTCTTGATTGAGTACTAGGAAGCGATCGACCGAGAGGTCTTCGGATCCATCAGCGTCACGATGCGCTCGAGGTCGTCGAGCGATGCGAACTCGACGGTGATCTTGCCCTTGGACTTGCCGAGGTCGACCTTCACCCGCGTCTCGAACCGGTCGGCCAGCCGGCCCTCCAGGTCGGCGAGCTTCGGCGCCACCGGCTTCGGTCCCTTGGGTGGCTTCGCCTTCCGCTGCGGTCCGCCGCCCATGCCGAGCGTCACGATCTCCTCGACCGTCCGCACCGACAGGCCCTCGGCGACGATCCGGTGTGCCAGCCGCTCCTGCTCGTCCGGGTCGGTCAACCCGAGCAACGCGCGGGCATGTCCCGCCGACAGCACGCCGGCGGCGACGCGGCGCTGCACGGTCGCCGGCAGCTTCATCAGCCGGAGCGTGTTCGTGATCTGCGGACGCGAGCGACCGATCCGCTGCGCGAGCTCGTCGTGGGTGCAGCCGAAGTCGTCGAGCAACTGCCCGTACGCGGCCGCCTCTTCGAGCGGGTTCAGCTGAGCGCGGTGCAGGTTCTCCAGCAGCGCGTCGCGGAGCATCGCGTCGTCAGTCGTCTCCCGCACGATCGCCGGGATGACCGTGAGGCCGGCCAGCTGGGAGGCACGCCAGCGGCGCTCGCCCATGACCAGCTCGTACCGTTCGTCGTCCAGCTTGCGAACGACGATCGGCTGCAGCAGCCCGACTTCCTTCAGCGAGTGGACGAGCTCGCCCATCGCGTCTTCGTCGAAGGTCTGGCGTGGCTGTCGGGCGTTCGGGGTGATCGAGTCGACGGGCACTTCGGCGAAGTACGCCCCGTCGATGGTGGCGGGCTGAGCGTCGACCCCCGCGTCGACGCTGGCGGCCTTCTCCACGGCCGGCGGGATGAGGGCGCCGAGACCACGGCCAAGCCCACGACGAACGGTCACCTGTACTCCTTCACGTTCTACTGCGACGAGCTTAGAGCGCTCGCGGAGCGCGATCGCGGCGGCTGTGTCGCCAGCTCGCGAGCCGCCTCGAGGTACGAGAGCGCACCGGACGAGGTCGGGTCCCACGTCATCACCGTCTGCCCGAAGCTCGGCGCCTCCGAGATCCGCACCGAGCGCGGGATCGCGGTCTTCAGCACCTTGTCGCCGAGGAACTCACGTGCGTTCTCCGCCACCTGCGCGGAGAGCCGGGTGCGGGCGTCGAACATCGTGAGCAGGACGGTGGTGGTGTCGAGGCCAGGGTTCAGCTGGCTCCGGACCAGGTCCACGGTCTGGATGAGCGCACCCACACCTTCCAGCGCGTAGTACTCGCACTGGATCGGCACGAGCACCTCTTCGCCGGCGACGAGCGCGTTGATCGTCAGCAGGCCGAGCGAGGGCGGGCAGTCGATCAGCACGTAGTCGAAGCGCTGACCGGCCTCCGTCGTCTCGGCGAGGTAGGTGTTGAGCACGCCCTTCAACCGCGACTCCCGAGCGACCACGCTGGCGAGCTCGAGCTCAGCACCAGCAAGGTCGATGGTCGCGGGAACGGCGAACAGCGTGGGGAAGCCCGGTACGGGGTGCACGAACTCGGCGAGCGGCTCGCCGTCCACCACGGACTCGTAGATGCTCGGAATGCCGCGGTGGTGCTCGACGCCCAGGGCAGTCGAGGCGTTGCCCTGCGGGTCGAGGTCGATCACGAGCACCCGCGCACCGCACGCGGCGAGGGCGGCGGCCAGGTTCACCGACGTGGTGGTCTTGCCCACGCCGCCCTTCTGGTTCGCGACAACGAGGACGCGGGTCCGGTCCGGCTTCGGCAGCGGCGGACCGAACGAGGGGACGCGGATCTCCGACGCGAGCTGCGAGCGGTCGAGCTCGTCGGCATCGACCGGCGGCGGCATCACGTCGGTCCCGCTGGAGTTCGTGGAGGCGGAGGTCACCTCAGGGGTCTCCTCAATGACTGGCGTTGTGGCTACCGGGGTCGGTGGCTCCGACCACGGCTTCTGCTCCCCCGGTACGCCGAGATGACGAGGCGTGGGACGTTCCTCGGTCACGCCAGCGGTCGTGGACGGATCCCTCCAGTCTGTCCCCGACTCCGACGGAGCGGCTTCGCCGACATGCACGTCGGCGGATGTTTCACGTGAAACACCGGGAGGCGGACCGTCCGGATCGGCCGGACCAGCGGTCCTCGAGCCCGGCCAACCGAGCCCGGTCTCGCGACGGTGGCGTCCGGGCGCGGGCGCGTCGGGATGAGCGGCACCACCTTGAACGGTGGGAACGGCACTCTCGGTCGACGCCATCTCCACATCTCCCACAGCCTCGGGCCAGCCCAGTCCGGGAACCACGTGTCCTCCCCTCACTGCCCTACCTCGCTTCCCCGCGGCGACCGCGGCGACGCACGGATGAGGCACCTGCTCCAGCTTGCCGCATCGCTCGTTCAGCGGCGACGAGCCGCACTACCGTTAACACTGGCGTCACCAGCTCGACGCCGTACTGACGGATCTCCCCCTCGGAGGCACCGAGCGTCGGCAACTGGCCCGTCACAGCCTCCAGCTCAGCGGCCGCTCGTTCGCCCTTGATCGCCAGGACTTCGCCCCCTGGTCGACACAGCGGAAGCGCCCAAGCCGCCAACCGGTCCAACGGCGCGACCGCCCGTGCGGTCACGGTGTCGTACCGACCCTCATGATCCTCCGCTCGGGAACGGACTACCCGAGCATTGGACAATCCAAGCTCGTCCAGGGCTTCGGCGAGGAACTCGGTCCGCCGCAGCAGCGGCTCCAACAAGGTCACTCGCAGATCGGGCCGCATCGCGGCCAGCACGATTCCGGGCAGTCCAGCACCCGAACCGAGATCGCAGACTAGCCGATCCGGGCCGATCGCCTCGGCCAACAATCCACAGTTGAGGAGATGCCGGTCCCACAGCCGATCGACCTCGCGAGGTCCGATCAGGCCGCGTTCGACGCCCGGGCCGGCAAGCAGCACAGCGAAGCGCTCCACCATCGGTAGCCGCTCGGCGAAGACCGAAGCGGCTACCGGCGGGGGCGGCGGCGGGGATGTTTCACGTGAAAATTCGCGCGGGGTCGATCGTGAGGCTGCTTTGCCGGGCCCGACCGACTCAACGGAGTCACTCGCTGAGCGATCGGGCCCCGGGCCAGTAGACACCGGGGTCAGGCCGGCTGAACGACGACCCGGCGCTCGGGCTCTTCGCCCTCCGACTCCGACGTCAGCCCCTTGGCCGCGACGGTGTCGTGGACGACCTTCCGTTCGAACGGAGACATCGGCTCGAGCTTCACGGCCTGTCCGGTCGAACGCACTTCTTCGACGATCTTCTCGGTGAGCGTGATCAGGTCGCTCCGGCGCTGGGCCCGGTGGCCGGCGATGTCGAGCATGAGTCGGCTGCGTTCCCCGGTCTCCCGGTACACGGCCAGCCGGGTCAGCTCCTGCAGCGCTTCGAGCACCTCGCCGTCGGCGCCGACCAGGTGGTCGAGCCCGCCGCCGACGACCGCGACCAGTGCGCGGTCGCTCTCCACGTCCAGGTCGATATCGCCATCCAGGTCGGCGATGTCGAGCAGTTCCTCGAGGTAGTCCGCGGCGATGTCACCCTCGTTCTCGAGACGGGCGACCGACGGCTTGGACTCGCCGTCCTCATCCTCAGCGTCGTCGTCCTCGACCTCTTCGGTCTCGCCCTCGGCGACGTCACTCTCGTCCGCGTCGACTTCGTCGACGGCCTCGACCTGCTCGACCTCGTCCTCGACCGTTTCCACGCTCGACTGGTCCTCGGTCACGAATAACTCCCCTTCAGATTGAAATGTCACGGATGCTCCGCGGTGAGCCGGCGTCACCGGCTCCCGGGTTTCCGCACCCGGTCAACGTCCTTTGCGCTTGCTCCTCGGCACGCGCTGTGGCTGAACCCGCTTCGTGGTGGGCGCCGGAACGGCCTCGGTCGCGGCGCCGTCGACGCTGCCGTTGACGGCACCGTTCGCCTCAGCCTTGGAACCACCGATGAGTCCGCCCAGCAGGCCGCCCTTGCCTGCCCGGTCCTTCTTCCGCTTCTCCCACTCGGTGTACGCCGCCGAGCCGGGGACCGGGTTGCGTCGGATCACCCAGAACTGCTGGCCCATCGTCCACAGGTTGGTGGTGAACCAGTAGATCAGCACACCGACCGGGAAGTTGATGCCACCCACGGCGAAGACGACCGGGAGCACGTAGAGCAGCAGCTTCTGCTGCTGGGCGTACTGACCGGTGAGCGCCTCCGGCGGCATGTTCTTGCGCATCAGCTGGCGCTGGGTGGTGAACGTGGTCGCGGTCATGCACAGGATCAGGACGACGGTCACGACCTGCACGTGCCAGTTGTCGGCACCGATGAACTTGTCCGAGATCTTGGCGCCGAAGATCGTGGCCTCGCGGAGCGAGTCGACCAGCTGCTGGTTCAGGCCGTCACCGCGGACGATGCCGTTCGAGGCACCGTCGAGAACGCGGAACAGCGCGATGAAGATCGGCGACTGCAGCAGGATCGGCAGACAGGAGGAGAACGGGTTGGTGCCGCTCTCCTTGTAGAGGTTCATGAGCTCTTTGCCCATGCGCTCCCGGTCGTGGCCGTACTTCTTCTGCAGCTCTTTGACCTTGGGCTGGATCGTCATCATGCTGCGGCTGGCACGGATCTGCCGCACGAACAGCGGGATCAGGACGATCCGGATCACGATCACCAGACCGACGATCGACAGCGCCCAGGTCCACCCCGAATCGGTCCCGAACAACGGCGCGATCACCGTGTGGAAGATCCGGATGATCCACGACACCACGAAGTAGAGCGGGGACAGGATCGTGTCGAACGTGTCCATCACGGGTCAAGCACCTCGGTCGGTGTGAGAAACGCCGGCCGTCACAGTATGCGGACCGTGCGAATGAGAGCGGACGGGAGGGACGGGGTCGTAGCCACCGGGAGTCCAAGGATGGCAGCGACCGAGGCGGCGAAGCGCGAGCCAGCTGCCGCGAAGCGCACCGTGTCGTTGGACCGCCTCCAGCGCGTACGCCGAACAGGAGGGGTAGTACCGGCAGACCTGCCCATAGAGCGGGCTGATGAACGTCCGGTAGCCCTTGAGCAGCAGGACGAGCACGGTCTTCACGGTTGGCACCGGGCCTTCGAGGTCACACGCGACGGATCCGAGGCGCGATCGCGCCCCCGGCCTTCCAACGTGTGGAGTACCGCGTCAAGATCCCGAGCCAGCTGATCGGTTGTCGCGGTCGCCGCGGCAGGCAACGCACGAACGACGAATCGGCTGCCAGGCTCGAGAGCCGACAGCCGATCGCGAAGCAGATGACGTAGCCGGCGGCGGACCGCGTTCCGAACCACCGCGTTGCCGACCGCCCGGTTCACGACGAACCCGACCAACGCCGAAGCGTCCTCCGACGTTCGGCCGAGGTGGCCGACGAGGGTAGGACGACCGGCCCGGCGGCCACGGCGTACCGCGGTCGCGAAGTCGTCGGACCGACGCATCCGGAAGCGAGCCGGGACCACGGCATCAAGAGACCTGAAGGAGCCTGGCCGCCGCGTCAGGCGGCGAGACGGGCGCGCCCCTTGCGCCGACGCGCGGCGAGAATGGCCCGGCCCGCGCGCGTGCGCATCCGCAGCCGGAAGCCGTGGGTCTTGTGCCGCTTGCGGTTGTTCGGCTGGAACGTGCGCTTCATGAGGAGTTCTCTCCCGATCGGTGGTGAGCAATGTCGCGTTGGCCGGATTCCTCGACGCCACCGTCGACCCGCGCCCGTCCTCTGGCACGCCGCGAGGCGGCCAGAAGTCTTGGCGTGAGCATACGGCGATCGCCGAGAGACCGGCACCGTGACCGATCCACGGTACGGGCCCGGTGACGCTTGGGTCAAACCGACCGTAGCTGACCGTGCCCACGGGCCGGAGACCGGGGCGCAAACGCGATATCTTTGCCAATCCAAAGTGTAGCTGTCGAGTAAGACACGCCGACGACACGCCGCTTTCCACGATGACCTGTGGACAACCGGTTGATACGCCCCTCGCGGGCTTGTTACCGTCCACCTTCCACTGGGCGTGGCCGAACCCCAACCCGTGCCGCCTCAGGCCCGATGTGCTTGGCCGACCGGCCGGATCGCCTCGCGGTCCGGCCGGCGCGTCTTCCCCCGGCCTTCCACAGGCGCTGTACACAGCCTGTGGAAGCATCTGTGGAAGCCGTCGCGGAGACGGACGGACCGGTTACTCAAACGCAACAAGCAACACGCGACCGAGGAGCTCGAACCCCTCTCCCCGGTCGCAGACGGGAGTCAGTCGTGGTCGCGGACGCCAATGACCTGGGGGCGACCTGGGCAAACGTCCTGGACACGCTCGACCAGGAACTGCCACAGACCCAGCGCGTCTGGCTCGACCAGAGCCGTCCCGTCACGCTGCACGGCAACACCGCGATCATCGCGGTGCGCGACGACTTCACCCGTACCCAGCTCGAGACCAAGCTCCGGCCCCGGCTGGAGGACGCGCTGTCGAACGTGCTCGGTCAGTCGATCCGGCTCGCGGTGACGGTGGACGCCTCCCTCACGCTGAACGACGAGCCCCCGGCCGCGCCGCCGGCGTCGTCGTCGAACGGGCCGATGACCGCGAACGGTGAGGCCCAGCACACCGAGCCGCCGCTCGGCGACCTGCCCCGCGCCGACCAGGTGGCCCCCGTTCTCGACCTGGACGAGTCGCACCGGTCCGGCCTCGCGCACCCAGGTCCGCCGGACGAGGCGTTCGCGCCGCTCTCCGCCGCCGAGCGCCGCCGCGAGAGCGAGCCGCCGCGGCTCAACCCCAAGTACACGTTCGACACGTTCGTGATCGGCTCGTCCAACCGGTTCGCGCACGCCGCGGCGGTCGCGGTCTCCGAGGCACCCGGCAAGGCGTACAACCCGCTGCTGATCTACGGCGAGTCCGGCCTCGGCAAGACCCACCTGCTGCACGCGATCGGCCACTACGTGCGCAACCTCTACGCGAACGCGCGGATCCGGTACGTGTCGTCGGAGGAGTTCACCAACGACTTCATCAACTCGATCCGCGACGACAAGGCGGCGACGTTCCAGCGCCGCTACCGCGACGTCGACGTGCTGCTGGTGGACGACATCCAGTTCTTGGAGAACAAGGAACGTACGCAGGAAGAGTTCTTCCACACGTTCAACGCGCTCCACAACGCGAACAAGCAGATCGTGATCTCCTCCGACCGGCCGCCGAAGCGCCTGGAGACGCTGGAGGACCGGCTCCGCAACCGGTTCGAGTGGGGCCTGATCACCGACATCCAGCCGCCCGACCTCGAGACCCGGATCGCGATCCTGCGCAAGAAGGCCGTGCAGGAACGGCTGTCCGCGCCGCCCGAGGTACTCGAGTTCATCGCGAGCAAGATCCAGACGAACATCCGCGAGCTCGAAGGTGCGCTGATCCGCGTCACCGCGTTCGCCAGTCTCAACCGGCAGGCCGTCGACCTGGCGCTCGCCGAGATCGTGCTCAAGGACCTGATCCCCACCGGCGGCGAGCCCGAGATCACCGCGGCGCAGATCATGGCGCAGACCTCGGCGTACTTCGGGCTGTCACTCGACGACCTGTGCGGGTCGAGCCGGAGCCGGGTCCTGGTGACCGCTCGGCAGATCGCGATGTACCTGTGCCGCGAGCTCACCGACCTGTCGCTGCCAAAGATCGGCCAGCAGTTCGGCGGCCGCGACCACACGACCGTCATGCACGCCGACCGGAAGATCCGGCAGCTGATGGCCGAGCGTCGCAGCGTCTACAACCAGGTGACCGAGCTGACCAACCGGATCAAGCAGCAGGCGCGTGGTGGGCAGTAGTCAACGAGCGTCGAAGCCGTCGGTTATGTCCGAATTTAACTGTTTTCTCCGCTGATGGGGCATCTCCCTCACAGCTGGGGACAACCCTGTGGATCTCTCCCGTCGAGCGTGGGAAGAACTGTGGAACCTCCGTGGACGACGAACGACTGTCCCCTGGTCGACCCGAGTTCTTGTCATTCGTTCACACCGTCGCCCACAGGCATTTCAGGCCCCAAATCCGCACTGACCTGCGACGACACGAAGTTGTCCACACCATCCACCGCAGTGAAGACGACTTCCAACCTATCTATCCGAATGACAAGCTCACGAAAGTCCACACGCCCCGACCCTGGGGACAACCTGTGGCTACCGCCCGTGCTCTGGTCGTCACACCTTCGCGTCGAACGACAAGAACTTGTCATCCGCTTCGACCCCCAGCAGTCCCTTCGCGTCCTGGCCGGTGTAGCGTCATGCCTCCGTCGAGCCGTGTGTCCACGCGGCATGCCCCTGGCCTCGATGAGGCAGCTCACTCGTGGCAACGCACGGATCGTGCGGAGAAACCCTGGAGGAGGCGATGAGCGGTGAAGTTCCGTCTCGACCGTGACGTCCTCGCCGACGCCGTGGCGTGGGTGGCGCGAAGCCTCCCCACCCGACCGTCCGTGCCTGTGCTCGCCGGGCTGCTGCTGAACGCGAAGGACGGCGAGCTCGTGCTGTCCGGGTTCGACTACGAGACCTCGGCCCGCGTCAGCCTCCCCGCCGAGATCGCGGTCGAGGGCAGCGTGCTCGTCTCCGGCCGGCTGCTCGCCGACATCAGCCGCAGCCTCCCGGCCCAGCCGGTCGACATCGAGGCCGACGGCGGCAAGGTCGTCGTCACCTGCCGCAGTGCGCGCTTCACGATCCAGACCCTTCCGGTCGACGAGTACCCCGACCTGCCCGAGATGCCGACGGCGTCCGGCACGGTCAAGGGCGACGTTCTCGCCGCCGCGGTCGCCCAGGTCGCGATCGCCGCCGGCCGCGACGACATGCTTCCTGTGCTCACCGGCGTACGGATCGAGATCGAAGGCTCCTCGGTCACGCTCGCCGCCACCGACCGCTACCGCCTCGCGGTCCGCGAGCTCAGCTGGTCGCCCGAGCGCCCGGACGTCTCCGCCACCGCGCTCGTCCCGGCCCGCGTGCTCGCCGACACCGCGAAGTCGTTCACCTCCGGTTCGGAGGTCACGATCGCGCTCGCCACCCCGGGCTCCGGCGGCGGCGAGGGCCTCGTGGGCTTCGCCGGCCAGACCGGCGGCGGCATGCGACGTACGACGACCCGCCTGCTCGACGGCGAGTTCCCCAAATACCGCACGCTGTTCCCGCCCGAGCAGCAGACGATCGCGCGCATCGAGACGGCGCCGTTCGTCGAGACGCTCAAGCGCGTCGCGCTCGTCGCCGAACGCAACACGCCGATCCGGCTCACGCTCGGCGATTCCGAAGCCCGGCTCGAGGCGGGCAGCAGCGACGAGGCGCAGGCCTCGGAGTCGTTGCAGGCGCAGATCGAGGGCGAAGGCCTGACGATCGGCTTCAACCCCCAGTACCTGCTCGACGGCCTCGGCGTGATCGACACCCCGGTCGCGCAGCTGGCGTTCACCCAGGCCAACCGCCCCGCCGTCCTGACCGGTGCGCCCGCGATCGACGCCGAGGCCAACCTCGACTACCGCTACCTGCTGATGCCGGTCCGCCTCCAGGGCTGACGCAGCACGAACGTGTCCGTCGTCTGACCGGCCTGCAGAACGTCGAGCCGGCCGGCCAGGCTGAACAAGCCGAACGGGCTGTCGGTCATCGTCGTCTGCGGCTCCGGCATCGGGTTCGTCGCGGCAACCCGAGCCGCGGACCAGCCCGGTACGGCCCGAACCCGGCGGACGGCGTCGATCCCCGAGCCGCCGAGCGTGTTCGTCACCACGTCGAGCGTTCCGTCGGTGCGCAGCAGCATCCCGTCGCCGCCGACCAGCGGCTCGTTCAGCCGGACCTCGCTCACGCGGGCGTTGCGCAGGTCGATCCGGAACAGCGTGCCGCTGTCGTACCGCACGGACAGCAGGTAGCCGCGCGGGTGCCAGACGATGCCGTTCATGCCGAAGCCCGTCGAGGCGAACCGGTCGTCCCGGACCAGCACCCTGGCATGGCCGGCGGCTGTGACCTTGTAGAGCTCGGGCGCGAAAACGTCGCTGACAAAGGCGTTTCCGGCCCGGTCGACGGTGAGGTCGTTCGCCGCGTGCCGTCCGGGCGTCGTAGCGAGGTCGACGAGTCGTTCGAGCCGACCGGTGTGGAGGTCGAACACGGCGAGCCCGGAGACGTGGCCGATGGTGTCGGGCGTGGAGCGAGCGCTCAACCCGATGTCGCCGTACGTGACCAGCACCCGGTGCCGGCGTACGTCGACGTGGAGCCCGAACGTCGACGGCATCGCGGGATGCGCGAGGAACGGGCGCACCTTCCCGTCGAGGCCGACGATCGAGACCGTGCCGTGGCGTACGGAGCTGACCAGGAACGCGTGCCGGGTCGGGTCCCAGGCCACGCCCTCCGGGTGCAGCGAGGGAGCCGAGGCGTGGATGACCCGCGGCGCGGGGGTCGCTGAGGCACCCGCCGCGGGGAAGGTGCTCACCAGCGCGCAGGCGAGCAGCAGGGTGGCGAACAGGCGAAGGATTCGTTGTCGTTTCACGAGGTCATCGTCGAAGCGCGAACGGCGGCCAACCAGCGTTCGGGCCTTCCTAGGTCTGCTGGGACCAGGCTCGCGGTGGCGGTGCGCAGCAGAATGGGAATCGTGAACCAGCACACCGAGCTCGGCGAGTTCCTCCGTTCGCGGCGAGCGCTGTTGCGACCGGACGAACTCGGGATCCGGCACGCGGGACGCCGTCGCGTGCCGGGACTCAGGCGCGAGGAGCTGGCCCAGCTCGCCGGCGTCAGCGCGGACTACTACGTACGGCTCGAGCAGGGCCGCGCGCTGAACGCGTCCGACGCCATCCTCGACGCGATCGCGCAGGCGCTGCGGCTCGACGACAACGAGCTCCGCCACCTGCACGATCTCGCCCGCCCCGTTCGCAGTCGCCGTCCGGCGGCTCGTCCGCAGCGGGTCCGCGACTCGTTCCGCCGGATGGTGAACGCGATCGACGCGCCCTCGTTCGTCCTCGGTCGGCGCTGCGACGTGCTCACCTGGAACCGCTCGATGGCCGCGCTGGTCACCGACTTCGGTGCGCTGCCGCCGAAGGAACGGAACATGGCGCGGTTGTTCTTCCTCGACGAGTCGGTCGCCAGCCTGTACCCGGACTTCAAGCGCAAGTCCCGCGACGTCGTCGGCTTCCTCCGCATGGACGCCGGCCGGCACCCCGACGATCCACAGCTGGCCGAGCTGATCGGCGAGCTGTCGATGAAGAGCGACGCGTTCCGGCAGCTGTGGGCCAGTCGTACGGTCCGGGACAAGTCGCACGGGACGTACCACCTGCGCCACCCTCTCGTCGGCGAGCTCACGGTCGACTACGAGACGCTGCGGCTGAGCGACGACCCCGACCAGCTGCTGGTGACGTACACAGCCGAGCCCGGCTCGCCGTCCGAAGCGGCCCTGCGCATCCTGACCGCTTGGGATTCCAGCGGCACACCCTAGGCTGGGGCCGTTCAGCAGTCCGCGCGCAGGAAGGTGTCGGGGATGGAGATCGGTCTTGTCGGCCTCGGCAAGATGGGTGGCAACATGCGCGAACGGCTGCGCGAGAAGGGCCACACCGTTGTCGGGTACGACCGCAACGCCGAGGTGACCGACGTCGCCAGCCTCAAGGAGCTCGTCGACCAGCTCCCCGCGCCGCGTGTCGTCTGGGTCATGGTGCCGGCCGGCGACATCACCCGCATGGTGATCGGCGAGCTCGCCGAGCTGCTGCAGGAGGACGACGTGATCGTCGACGGCGGCAACTCGCGCTGGACTGACGACCAGAACCACGCGGAATGGCTCCAGCACAAGGGCATCGGCTTCGTCGACTGCGGCGTCTCCGGTGGCGTCTGGGGCAAGGAGAACGGCTACGCGCTGATGTGCGGCGGCGACGCCGAGCACGTCGCGAAGGTGCAGCCCGCGTTCGACGCGCTCAAGCCCGAGGGCGAGTTCGGCTTCGTGCACGCCGGCAAGGTCGGCGCCGGCCACTTCGCGAAGATGGTCCACAACGGCATCGAGTACGGGATCATGCAGTCCTACGCCGAGGGCTACGAGCTGCTCGAGGCGACCGACATCGTCGACAACGTCACCGACGTGTTCCGTTCGTGGCGCGAGGGAACGGTCATCCGTTCCTGGCTGCTCGACCTCCTGGTCAACGCGCTGGAGCAGGACGGCGAGCACCTCGAGGCGATCAAGGGCTACGCCGACGACTCCGGCGAGGGCCGGTGGACGGTCGAGGCGGCGATCGACAACGCCGTACCGATGCCGGCGATCGCGGCCGCTCTGTTCGCCAGATTCGCTTCCAGGCAAGACGATTCGCCCGCGATGAAGGCGATCGCCGCGATGCGCAACCAGTTCGGCGGCCATGCCGTGCAGCCGGAGTCGAGCAAAGCGCGGCCCGACACCGAAGCCCCGTAACAGCGTGTACGTCGCGCACCTGTCGCTGGCCGACTTCCGCAACTACCCCTCCGTCGAGCTGCCGCTCGAGGCCGGGGTCACCGCGTTCGTCGGACCGAACGGCCAGGGAAAGACCAACCTGGTCGAGGCGATCGGCTACCTCGCCTCACTCGGCTCGCATCGCGTCGCGACCGACGCGCCGCTCGTCCGCCTCGGCGCGGAGCGCGCGGTCATACGCGGCGATGTCGTACGTGACAACCGGCACGCACTGATCGAGCTGGAAATCACGCCAGGTAAGGCGAATCGAGCTCGACTGAACCGTTCGCCGGTCTCGCGGCCGCGCGAGGTGCTCGGGATCCTGCGCACAGTGCTGTTCGCGCCGGAGGACCTCGCGCTGGTCAAGGGCGATCCCGACACGCGGCGGCGGTTCATCGACGACCTCATCACCCAGCGCGCGCCGCGGCTCGCCGGCGTCCGGTCGGACTACGACCGGGTACTGCGGCAGCGCAACACGTTGCTGAAGACCGCCGGTCCCGCACGCCGCGGCGGCTCGTCGAGCGAGGGTGCGCTTCGTACGCTCGACACCTGGGACTCCCACCTCGCACGGATCGGGTCGGAGCTGCTCTCGGCGCGGCTGCGGACGCTCGCCGAGCTGCGGCCGTTGGTCGCGAAGGCGTACGCGAACGTCTCGCCCGGGCAGGAGGAAGCGCGGGTCGACTACAAGTCCGCGCTGCCGATCGACGATCCGACGCCCGCGGTGTTGGCCGAGGCGATCCTCGCCGCCGTGGTCGAACGCCGCGCCGACGAGCTGCAGCGCGGCGTCTCCCTCATCGGCCCGCACCGTGACGACCTCGTACTGAACCTCGGCCCGTTCCCGGCGAAGGGGTACGCGAGCCACGGCGAGTCGTGGTCGTACGCGCTCGCGTTGAGGCTCGCCGCGTATGACCTGCTCGGCGCGGACGGCGGCGAGCCGGTGCTCGTTCTGGACGACGTGTTCGCGGAGTTGGACACCCAACGTCGGAGCCGACTGGCAACCTTGGTCTCGGGCGCCGAGCAGGTGCTCGTGACCGCGGCCGTGCCGGCCGACGTTCCCGAGCAGCTGGCCGGTGCGCGGTTCGACGTGAGCGAAGGGGAGGTGCGCGGTGTCTGACGACGAGCTCGAGCAGCCGGTGGAGAAGCCCGCCGACCCGGAGTGGAACCCGTCCGGCCTGGAGCTGGCGCGTGCCGTCGTGGCGACGTTTGGCACGCTGGGCAAGGGAAGGCCGCGCCGCAACCGACCGCGCCCGTCGACCTCGGCAGGTGGGCGACGCAGGTACGGCGACGAGCCGATCGTGTCCGGCCCCAGCCCGGACGACCGCGACCCGCAGGTACTCGACGCGACGATGGACCGCCTGGTCGCCGAGCACGGCTGGTCCACGAACGTCGCCGTCGCCGGCGCGATCGCGCGCTGGGACCACATCGTCGGGCCGGAGGTCGCGGCGCACTGCAAGGCCGAGCGGTACGCCGACGCCGAGCTCACCGTGCGCGCCGACTCGACCGCCTGGGCGACCCAGGTCCGGCTGCTCGCGCCGACGCTCGTGCAGCGGCTGAACCAGGAGCTTGGCGACGACACCGTTCGCCGGGTGATCGTGGTCGGACCCACCGGCCCGAGCTGGCGCAAGGGGCCCCGTTCCGTCCGCGACGGACGAGGCCCCCGCGACACGTATGGATGAGCCCGCACCGGTCGGCGGCCCTAGTCGTCGCCATCTCGGCGGATGGCACCGGCGACGCCCACGTATCCGGCCCGGCTTGGGCTCTGGGATGGGGCGTCGCCGATGCAAAGCGGAGCCGAGATAGCAACGACGCCGCCGACGCTCTTGCGGGCTACGGTTGAGTCGGCTCAGACGGCTTGCCGCCGTTGCCGTTGGTCGACTTGACCTCGAGCTTGAAGTCGCCGTCATAGTCACGTTCGCCGGCCATGACCGCCTCCTCGACGACCTCCGTGCACTTCTCCTCGCGCCGCATCAGCGGGTCCTGGCTGAGATCGCGCGCCAGCGAGACGCACAACCCGATCATCACGAGCATGAACGGGAAGCCCGCGAGGATCGTGAAGTTCTGTAACCCGGTCAACGCCTCGTTTCCGCCGTGACCGACCAGCAGCATGATCGCCGCGACCGCTCCGGTCAGCACACCCCAGAAGATGATCACCCACTTGCTCGGCATCATCGACCCGCGCTGCGACAACGTGCCCATCACGATCGACGCCGCGTCCGCGCCGGAGACGAAGAAGATCGCGACGAGCACCATCACGAGCACGCTCATCACCGCGCCGAGCGGGAAGTTCTCCAGCAGTCCAAACAGCTGGCCCTCCTGCGTACTCGCTCCCGCCAGGTCCGTGCCTCCGCGCTGCAGGTCGATCGCCGTACCACCGAAGATCACGAACCACAGCAGGGAAACCAGGCTCGGCACGAGCAGCACGCCGACCACGAACTGCCGGATCGTCCGGCCGCGGCTGATCCGCGCGATGAACAGGCCGACGAACGGCGTCCACGAGATCCACCAGGCCCAGTAGAAGACCGTCCAGCCCGCCATCCACTCCGCCATCGCGTCGCCGCCGGTCGCCTCGGTGCGCGCGGCCATCGCGGCGAGGTCCCGGAAGTAGTCGCCGACCGCGGACGGCAGGAGGTTGAGCAGAAAGATCGTCGGACCGACGACGAACACGAACACCGCGAGGGTGACGGCGAGCACCATGTTGATGTTCGACAGCCACTGGATGCCCTTCGCGATGCCGGACACCGCGGAGGCGACGAACGCGCACGTGAGCACCGCGATCACGGCGACGAGCAGCCCGCTACCGAACTGGCCGACCCAGCCGACCTCGTGCATGCCACGTCCGATCTGCAACGCGCCGAGGCCGAGCGACGTGGCCGAGCCGAACAGCGTCGCGAAGATCGCGAGGATGTCGATCACCTTGCCTGCTGGGCCGTTCGCCCGCTTCTCGCCCAACAGTGGAGCGAACGCGGAGCTGAACAGCTGCTTGCGGCCCTTGCGGAACGTTCCGTACGCGAGCGCCAACCCGACGACCGCGTAGATCGCCCATGGATGCAGTGTCCAGTGGAACAACGTCGTTGCCATCGCGGTGTCCACCGCCGCCGGCGTACCCGCCGCGGACGTTCCCGGCGGTGGTTCGGTGAAGTGACTGAGCGGCTCGGCGACGCCGAAGAACATCAGCCCGATCCCCATGCCGGCGCTGAACATCATCGCCACCCACGAGATCGTGCGGAACTCCGGCTGCTCGTCGTCGCGGCCCAGGGGGATGCGGCCGAACCGACCGAACGCGAGCCACAGGGTGTAGATGACGAAGCCCGACGCCGCGAGCACGAACGCCCACCCGACGTTGTGCTTGACCCACTCCAGCGCGGTCGAGGAGATCGAGCCGAGCGACTTGGTGGAGATCATGCCCCACACCACGAACACGAGCGTGATGCCCGCCGCGACCCCGAACACCACCCAGTCGACCCGCGCCCGCCGTCCCGCAGGCGACGCCGACACGCCGGTCACCGCCTCGGCCACACGTTGACCGGGCGTGCCCGGTCGTTCGGTCTTGGGTGATGTTCTCCGGGTCGGGCCCATCTCATCCCTCTTTCCACCGTCTTCGTTGCGATGGCCCTTACCCACGAGTTTCGCGCCGTTCAAACCCCCGGCCGCGTCTGTCGGATATCGCCGGGATCTCCGCCATCGCCGGGCGGGCGACCGCGAACGGCTAGACGGCCCGCTCGTCGCCTGAACGGGTCCGGCGTATGAAGGGGGGTACATCCGCGGCTGCTGCGACGCTCAGATTGCCCACAGGGGCCCTCCCGGAGGGGGATTGAGCCGCCGGACCAGGTACACTGGAGACCGCTACAAGGGTCGCTCCGCGTGTGGGGCGCCACGTTCCGTCGGGCGCCAGACACCACCCACGGAGCGATCTACGTGTGTCCAGATGTGTCCTCGTGGAAGCAGGAGGTCAATCCCACGTGACGACTGCCGATGACCAGCAGCCGGACCAGCCGGACGCGCAGCAGAACGGACATCCCCAGCCTACGGAAGAGCCAGCGGACGTGCCCACCGAAGAGTCGGTGGACGAGTCCGTGGCGGAGTCCGTGGCGGAGTTCGAGTACGACGCCTCCGCGATCACCGTTCTCGAGGGTCTGGACGCGGTCCGGAAACGCCCGGGCATGTACATCGGCTCCACCGGTGAGCGCGGCCTCCACCAGCTGGTCACCGAGATCGTGGACAACGCGGTGGACGAGGCGCTCGCCGGCCACTGCGACCGGATCGAGGTCACGCTGCTCGCCGACCACGGCGTCCGCGTCGTCGACAACGGCCGCGGTATCCCCACCGGCATCCACCCCGCCGAGGGCGTGTCCGCCGTCCAGCTCGTCCTGACCCAGCTGCACGCGGGCGGCAAGTTCGGCGGCGGCGGCTACAAGGTCTCCGGCGGTCTGCACGGCGTCGGCAGCTCGGTCGTCAACGCGCTCTCGAGCCGGCTCGAGGTCGAGGTGTGGAACGCCGGCTACCGCTGGACGCAGGTGTACGACCTCGGCGTACCGCGCGCTCCGCTCGAGCAGCACGAGGCGTCCGAGCGGACTGGCACGACGATCACGTTCTGGGCCAGCGAGGACATCTTCGAGACCACCACGTACTCGTACGAGACGCTGACCACGCGGTTCCGCGAGATGGCGTTCCTCAACAAGGGCCTGACGATCTCGATCCGCGACGAGCGCGTCGAGCTGACGCCCGACGGCCAGCCGCGCGAAGTCACGTACCGCTACGACGGTGGGCTGATCGATTACGTCAACCACCTCAACACGAGCAAGGACGCCGCGCACCGCAGCGTGATCTCGTTCGAGGCTGAGGACAACAACGCGCACCTGGCGCTCGATGTCGCGATGCAGTGGAACCTGTCCTATACCGAGTCGGTGCACACGTTCGCCAACACGATCAACACCCGTGAGGGCGGCGCCCACGAAGAGGGCTTCCGATCGGCCTTGACCAACGTCGTCAACAGGTTCGGCGAGGACAGCGGCATGATCAAGAAGCCCGAGGACCGGCTGTCGGGTGACGACGTCCGCGAGGGGCTGACCGCGATCGTGTCGGTGAAGCTCGAGGAGCCGCAGTTCGAGGGCCAGACCAAAACCAAGCTCGGCAACACCGAGGCGAAGCGGTTCGTCCAGAAGGTCGTCTACGAGCGGCTGCAGGAATGGTTCGAGAAGAATCCCGGCGAGGGTAAGGACGTGGTCCGCAAGGGCATCGCCGCGGCGACGGCCAGGCTCGCTGCCCGAAGGGCTCGCGACCTTACGCGCCGCAAGGGAATTCTCGGCGGTGGTGGCCTGCCGGGCAAGTTGGCCGACTGCCAATCGACAGTTCCCTCGGAGTGTGAGGTCTTCGTCGTCGAGGGTGACTCGGCGGGCGGATCGGCCAAGGGCGGGCGCGATCCGAGGATCCAGGCCATCCTGCCGATTCGCGGCAAGATCCTGAACGTCGAGAAGGCGCGCATCGACCGCGTCCTGCAGAACAACGAGGTGCAGGCGATCATCGCCGCGCTCGGCACCGGCATCTCCGAGGACTTCGATCTGGAGAAGCTGCGCTACCACAAGATCGTGCTGATGGCCGACGCCGACGTCGACGGCCAGCACATCACGACCTTGCTACTGACGCTTCTCTTCCGGTTCATGAAGCCCCTGATCGAAGCCGGGCACGTCTACCTGGCTCAACCGCCGCTCTACCGGATCCGGTGGACCAACGCGCCGCACGAGTTGGCCTACACCGACCGCGAACGCGACGCCCTCCTGGCGGCCGGTCGAGATGACGGCAAGAAGCTGCCGAAGGAGAACAACAATCCCATCCAGCGCTACAAGGGACTGGGTGAGATGGACGCCAAGGACCTGTGGAGCACGACGATGGATCCGGACAACAGGATCCTGCTGCAGGTGACCATCGACGACGCCGCACAGGCCGACGAGATCTTCACGGTCCTGATGGGTGAGGACGTCGAGCAGCGCCGTTCGTTCATCCAGCGCAACGCGAAGGACGTCCGGTTCCTCGACATCTAGACCGCCGCACGGCTTGCCAGTTTCCGTCGTATGCCCTGAAGGAAAATAGCCAGTGACTGACACCACCGAGATGCCGCCGCAGCGGATCGAGCCCCGCGACCTGCAGACCGAGATGCAGCGCAGCTACCTCGACTACGCGATGAGCGTGATCGTCGGACGCGCGCTGCCGGACGTTCGGGACGGCCTGAAGCCGGTCCACACACGCGTGTTGTACGCGATGTACGACGGCGGCTACCGGCCGGATCGCGGCTTCAACAAGTGCTCACGCATCGTCGGTGACGTCATGGGTCAGTACCACCCCCATGGCGACAGCGCGATCTACGACACGTTGGTAAGGCTCGCTCAGTCGTGGACGATGCGCTACCCGCTCGTCCAGGGGCAGGGAAACTTCGGTTCACCGGGCAACGATCCGGCCGCGGCGATGCGGTACACCGAGTGCCGGATGGCACCGCTGGCCATGGAGATGGTCCGCGACATCGATGAGGACACCGTCGACTTCCGTCCCAACTACGACGGCAAGACGATGGAACCGAAGGTCCTGCCGGCTCGGTTCCCGAACCTCCTCGTCAATGGTTCTGCCGGCATCGCGGTGGGCATGGCGACGAACATCCCGCCGCACAACTTGCGCGAGGTGGCGGCCGGAGCCCTGTGGGCGTTGGAGAATCCCGAGGCGACGCGCGAGGAGCTCCTCGAAGCGTTGATGGAGCGGATTCAGGGTCCGGACTTTCCGACC
This sequence comes from Tenggerimyces flavus, assembly GCF_016907715.1. Lineage (NCBI taxonomy): Bacteria > Bacillati > Actinomycetota > Actinomycetes > Propionibacteriales > Nocardioidaceae > Tenggerimyces > Tenggerimyces flavus. Next base: position 1,077,507 of record NZ_JAFBCM010000001.1, read on the forward strand.
AATGCGTTGATCGTGGGTCGGCGCGGCATCGAGGACGCGTACCGCACCGGGCGTGGATCGATCACGATGCGCGCTGTCGTGAACGTCGAGGAGGACAGCAAGGGCCGTACCTGTCTCGTTGTCACCGAGCTGCCCTACCAGGTCAACCCCGACAACCTTGCCTTCCGCATCGCCGAGCTGGCGGACACCGGCAAGGTCACCGGTATCGCCGACGTCAAGGACGACTCGTCGTCGCGGACAGGTCAACGTCTGGTGGTTGTGCTCAAGCGAGACGCGATCGCCAAGGTCGTGCTCAACAACCTCTACAAGCACACCCAGCTGCAGGACAACTTTGGCGCCAACATGCTGGCGCTCGTCGACGGGGTGCCCCGGACGTTGTCGCTCGACCTGTTCGTCTCGCACTGGGTCGACCACCAGATCGAGGTGATCCAGCGGCGGACGAGGTTCCGGCTCCGCAAGGCCGAAGAGCAGGCCCACATCTACCGTGGCTTGGTCAAGGCACTTGATGCTCTGGACGAGGTCATCGCGCTGATCCGACGCAGCCAGACGACCGACGTCGCGCGGGATGGTCTGATGGAGCTCCTCGCCATCGACGACGTTCAGGCGATGGCGATCCTCGACATGCAGCTACGCCGCCTGGCCGCCCTCGAACGTCAGAAGATCGTCGAGCACCTCCAGGAGCTCGAGGTCGTCATCGCCGACCTGCAGGACATCCTCGCTTCCCCGGCACGGCAGCGTTCGATCGTGTCGGAGGAGCTCACCGCGATCGTCGAGAAGTACGGCGACGACCGTCGTACCCAGATCATCCCGGCCGACGGCGACCTCACCGCCGCTGACCTGATCCCCAACGACGATGTCGTCGTCACGATCACGCTCGACGGCTATGCCAAGCGGACCCGATCCGACCTCTACCGCTCGCAGCGGCGGGGCGGCAAGGGCGTCCGGGGCGCGGCACTCAAGGGTGACGACGTCGTCGCGCACCTGTTCGCGACAAGTAACCACCAATGGCTCCTGTTCTTCACCAACCGGGGCCGGGTCTACCGGGCGAAGGCGTACGAGCTCCCCGAGTCCGCGCGCGACGCCAAGGGCGGACACGTCGCCGGGCTGCTCTCGTTCCAGCCGGACGAGAAGATCGCCCAGGTGCTCGCGATCGAGAACTACGAGCAGGCGCAGTACCTGGCCCTCGCGACCAAGAAGGGCCTGGTCAAGAAGACCGCCCTCACCGCTTACGACTCTCCGCGGCAGGCCGGCGTGATCGCGCTGAACTTCCGGGACGAGGACGACGAGCTGATCGGCGCCGAGCTGGTCGGTCCGGACGACGAGCTGCTGCTGGTGTCGAAGAAGGCGCAGGCCGTGCGCTTCGCGGCGACCGACGACCAGCTCCGGCCGATGGGTCGGGTGACGTCCGGGGTGACCGGCATGCGGTTCCGCGCGGACGACGAGCTGCTGGCGATGGCCGTCATCCGTTCGGGTGAGGAGGCTGGACAGTACGTGTTCACGGTCACCGACGGTGGGTACGCGAAGCGGACGCCGATCACCGAGTACCGGATCCAGGGACGCGGCGGATTGGGCATCCGAGCGATGCGCATCACGTCCGCTCGGGGGTCACTGGTGGGGGCGATCGTGGTCACCGACAGTGATCAGGTCCTGTGCGTGAAGGCGAGTGGCCAGGTCACTCGTTCGCCCGTGGCGGACGTTGCGGCCAAGGGCCGTGACACCATGGGAGTCATCTTCGCGGGAGTCCGGGAGGGCGACGCCGTCGTTGCGATAGCGCGCAACACAGAGGACGATGCCGTAGAGGACTCGGAGGACGAGCAGTCAGAGTCCGCCGATGGGACGGCCGGTGAGCAGCCGGTTGACCAGACCGAGGCCCCCGAAAACGGCGCCGGGGCCGACAGCCAGGAGGACAGCACGTGACGCTGAACGGCAGGGATGACGACACGATTGCGCAGGTCATCCCGACCGCGACAGGTCCGAACGGGCGTTCCGCCCAGCAGGTCCGCCCGGGTCAAGGGCGCCCCGACCCGCTTCGCCCCGATTCGCACCGTCCCGATCCCAATCGTCCCGAGCCGCGGATGGATCGCGGGCGACCCGACCAGGTCCGCCCCGCGCCCACTCCGCCCCAGCCGGGCGGCTTGCGGCCCGGGGACACGGGGCAGTTCCCCCGGCCCCCGATGGGGCCGGATGCGGGACTGGGCGAGGTCCGTACCGACCGCCCCACGTTCCAGCCACCCGCCTCGCCTACGCCGGCGGCCGCCCCCGGCCCGCAGCTGCCCCGCAGCCGTGTCCGCCGCGCCCGCCTGCGTGCGGTCCGGCTCGACCCGTGGTCGGTGATGAAGACGGCGTTCCTGCTGTCAATCGCGTTCGGCATCATGACGATGGTCGCGGTCTTTGTGATCTGGAACGTCCTCGACGCGGCGGGTGTGTACGACTCGATCAGCCGCACCGTCGATGGCGTCCTGGCGAGCCCGAACGCGGAGCCGTTCAACCTCAAGGACTTCATCGGCCTCGAGCGGGTGCTGGGAATCACGTCCCTGGTGTGCGTCGTGGACGTGGTCTTGATCACAGCCCTGGCCACACTGGGCGCCTTCCTCTACAACCTCTCCGCCAGCCTCCTCGGCGGCGTCGAGGTCACGTTGGCCGAGGAGGACTAGGCCGGCTCAGAACCCATTTTCTGCGCCCGGTAGGCTTGCGGTACGCTGCCTGCTCGGTGCAGCAAGGGGCCTATAGCTCAGTTCGGTTAGAGTGCTTCCCTGATAAGGAAGAAGTCGGTGGTTCAAGTCCACCTAGGCCCACAATTTCTCTGGCGTGAGGAGTCAGGTGATGAAGAAGGTCATCCTCGCAGCGGTCGTCATCGCCGGGGGCTGGTTCGTGTACAAGCGACTCCAGGCCGGCCGCGCCGAAGAAAACCTGTGGGCAGAGGCAACAGACCCCATCACCCCCTCCTCCCACTAACCCCCACCACCACCTCCGCGGCGCCCACCACCTCCCCGCGCCGCCTCCCGGGGGCGTAGCTCAACTGGCAGAGCACTGCCTTTGCAAGGCAGGGGTTAGGGGTTCGAGTCCCCTCGTCTCCACACACGACTAAGGCCCCGGGTCAACCGGCTGTCCGGCGGCCTGGGCCACTCTCGTTCCGAGGCGGAAATCGGCGCTCATGCCAAGTCCGTGCCAGATCTCACTTGGTCGCACGCGGCTCGGCCAGGGCCGCAAGATCGATGTGAAGCGTTCAGGGAGTCGGCGACGACGACTCGGTCTTGCGGGCGCTTGGCCCCTCATCGGCCGCGTCGGGACGCACCAATCTAGAGGCGCGGCATCCTGGCACAATGGCCAAGCCTTTATCACGGAACCGTGTGCACGGTGACCGATTGTGGGACGACCAGGGCCGTGTCTGGACCTGCACCAGGGCCGCCTGGGCGACAGCGCGGGATATCGAGCACGTCTTGCGCACAGGCAAACGCATTGTTGTGCAGGGCTTCGGCCGGCCAATGATCTGGGTTCCGCCAGAACATTGCGAGGCATGCTGGACGTCGATCCGTCAGCACTTGGAGTCACGCGAGGCGTCCCACGGCCCGGAGCCCGACGCCGAAGGCCTCACCTATATCGCCAGGATCTGGCAGAGCGGCGAGGACCGCCTCCTTGCATTCGAGGCGTGCTGCTAGCCGTCCCGGACCCCTGCTGGTGCCGTCCTCCTCGCACGCCAGTCTTCGGTGTCCACTTCACGCGTCAAGGGCGCCTTGCGGCGTCACTTCGTGATCTTCGACCCTTGACCTCCTCCACTACTGTCTACGGGCTGGCAGTTGCGAGGACGACGGCGACGGACCTGCATCCGAGTGAGCACGCCGTACTACGCGGCGCACCAGGCACACATTTGCAAGGCTGGGGTTAGGGGTTCGAGTCCCCTCGTCTCCACCATCCTCGACCTACTTGCGTGCAACAGATGTCACGTAATCAGTCGATCAACGTCACCGCCGGCGTCCCCGGGCACCTGGCCGCTTGGTACGCCTGCTCCGTCTTCAGACCGAGGTGGTGATCTGGTGGCGGCTGATGAAGGTGGCCGCAAGGCGGCCGAGTGTCGCGGGATCCCGGAGTGGCAGTAGGTGATCGGTGCCGGGGACTGTGGTCGTCTCGGTGTCGGCGGCCAGCATCGCGGCGAGGTGGGCGCTGATCGCATGGACCATGGGTGGGCTGTCGCCGCCCTGCACGAAGAGCACGGGTTGGGTGACCCTCGACCCGACGGCTTGGTCGAACGTCCAGTGCTGAACGGCGGGGACCTCGTCGCGGAAGAAGAAGCCGCAGTCGCGCTCCGCGCGCTGGAGGCCCTCCGGACCGAGGGCGGCGAGCAGCACGTCACGATAATCCTCGGCACACACCTGACGCATGAACGAGTCGAACAGAGGCCGTAGATCGGTACTCTCCCGGGCCAGAGCCGCCATCGCTCGGTAGGACTCGCCGATGCCGGCAGCCTCAGTAGGCGGCGCGAGGGCGGGCGCGATGGCCGGCTCGACGAGCACGAGGCTCTGCACCAGCTCAGGGCGGTCGGCCGCGAGCTGGAGGCAGATCAACGATCCCGAGGAGTGCCCGAGAACGTGGGCTCGCCGGATCTGCAGGCTGTCGAGGACGGCTGCGCAGTGCCGCGCATGGTCGGCGATCGTCAGGTGCTGACCCGGCGGTGGCGCTGTCGTGTCGTACCCGACCCGACGCGTCTCCAGCACGCGGAAGTCCCTGACCGTGGCGTCGCCAGCCAGCGGAGCGAACCACGCATCGAACACCCCCGCATGGACGAGCAGCAGCGGCTCGCCCTTACCTCGTTCGACGAACTCCACCCTCTCCCCGCCGACGTCCAACCGGTGCACTACCGCATTGCCGTTCATCACGCCGCCCCCCTCAATTGGTACCACCAAGACTTAATTGACCTGAGTGCTACTGTAGCGACATGGCACGTCCCGTCAACCCCACCGCCCGCAAGTACCGCTCCACCGTCCGCACCGAGCAGGCCCAGCTCACCCGCCGGCGGATCCTGGACGCCGCGACCCGGCTGTTCGTGACGAACGGCTATGCCGGCACGACGGTCAACGCGGTCGCGGCCGAAGCCGGCGTCGTGGCCGAAACGATCTACTCCACCTTGGGGGGCAAACGAGGACTCCTGGAAGGTGTCATCGACGCCACGATCGTCGCCTACCTGGCACCGCTCCACGACCCAGATCACGATCGATCGAGTCGATGGGCAGAGATCGATCGCCTCAGCAGTGCACGCGAACGGTTGCGCGCCTGGGCAGAGCTGGTCTGTCAGATCCTCGCCCACACCAGCCCGATCCACGCCCTGATCCGAGGCGCCGCGGACGGCGAACCCTTCGCGCTGCAACTGCGTGAACGACTGTTACGGGAGCGCCTCGCTGACATCACCATGTCGGTCGAGAGGTACGTCGGCGACGCCCTGCGTCCCGGGCTCACCGTGGCCCAAGCCAGTGCACGCGCCTGCGCCCTGGCCAGCCCTGAGCTGCATCACCTTCTCACCGTCGAGCTCGGCTGGACACCGCCACAGCATCAAGCGTGGCTGTGCGAGCTCCTCCAAGTCGAGCTGCTCGGACCTGAATAGGTACCGGTTCGGGTGAGCAGGTCGACCATGCCCTCTAGGTGGGGCGGCGGGTGGCGAGGGTGGCGAGTTCGGTGCGGTTGGTGATCTCGAGCTTGGCGAAGATGTGGGCCAGGTGGGCCTTGACGGTGCCGCGGCTCATGAACAATCGGGCCGCGATCGCTGGGTTGTTGAGGCCCTCAGCGACCAGGCGGGCGACGTCGAGCTCGGTCGGGGTCAGGCTGGCCCAGCCGCTGGTGGGGCGGCCCCGGGTGCCGCGGGTGCGGCGGCAGAGGGCGACTGCTTCGTCCAACGACATCGTCGAGCCGTCCGACCAGGCCTCCTCGTACGCCTCGTCGCCCAGGGCAGCGCGCAACCGGGCGCAAGTCTGGTCGAACGCTGTCTGGGCAAACGCCGGGCGCGGCAGCATCGAGGCGGCGGAGGCCGCCGCGAGCGTACGGACGTCGTCAGGCGCCGGTCGGAGAACGCTCGCGACCGACGCGATCGCCTCCAGGCTGACCGGCAGGAACGCGCGGAGGCCGTGGTCGACGCGTTCGGCCAGCGCCGCGTGATGCAGGTCGAGAGCAACGCCGAGCTGATCCGGAGAGCGAGCAACTAGCGCGCCTCGGACGTCGAGCGCCGCCGCCCGGACGAACGGCAGGTCGAAGTGGTCGGCGAGCTCCAACGCGCGCGAGACCGTCGCCGCAGCCTCGTCCAACCGGTCCAGAGCAAGCAGCGCGGCAGCCAGCCCCGGTAGCGCGTGGGCGGCCAGCCAGGTCGGCGATCCGCCGTCGGTCGAGCCCGCCTCCCGCGAGAACCACCCCACCGCCGCCAACGGGTCGCCGCCGAGCAGGCTGAGTACGCCCATCGTGCGCGCGAGACCAGGTACCCAGGGAGACGCGCCGGACTCGTCGACCAGCCGAAGGTCCGGATCCACCGTCGCCAGCGCGCCCTCCACATCTCCCGTCAAGCCCTGGATCATCGCCAGCGTCGACCGCGCCCCGCCGATCCGCAGGTAGTCACCGAGCGGCTCCGCGAGCCGAAGGGCCGACAACGCCAGGTCGCGGGCATCACCAACGGAACCCGCATACAAACTGCCCAGGGCCCGATAAGACAACAAGGTCGACGCCACCCCGCGGTGCCGGCGCAGCAGGATCGGCAGTGCAGCCTCCGTGACCGAAGCCGCCTCGACGTGCCGGTCCCGCAGGTGGAGCACGATCGCTTGCAGAGCAGGCGAAGCACCGAGGACGAACGAGTTGCCGGAAGCCTTGGCCGCCTCAGAGGCGACCTCGCACAGGGACCAAGCCGCGTCGAAGTCGGTGTAGAACCGGCCCACCGCGGCAAGCGTCAGGCACAGAGCACGCAAGCCCTCGTCGCCGAGCTCGGTGGCGAGCTCCAGCGCCCGCGTGGCGGCGTCGTACTCCAGGTCCAGCGGCGCCGCCGTGTCCGCGACCAACGCGATCCCCGTCAGCAGCCGAGCCTGCGTGAGCGAATGGTCAGCAGGCGCACGTGAAACGGCCCGGCGCAGGTACCCGATGCCCTCGCGACCGAGCCGGTCCAGGTGCCACATCCACGGCAGCGCCGCCGCGAGCCGGCGACCGTCCGTGGGATCCGCCGCCGCGAGGCCCCACTCGAGGGCCGCGCGCAGGTTCGCGTGCTCAGGCAGGATCAACGCCTGCCAGGCGTCGAGGTCCTGTTCGAGAACGGCCTCCGCAGACTCGGCGAAGCGCACGCACCAGGCCACGTGGGCGTCGCGTACGGCCGCGTCCTCCCCCGACTCCAGCAGCCGGGCGGCGGCGTACGCACGGATCGTCTCGAGCAGCCGGTACCGGATGGCGTCGCCGTGTCGTTCGGTCATCACCAGCGACTTGTCGACCAGCCGGCCGATCGCGGGCAGCGACAGCTCGGCCACCGCGTCCAGCCCGAACGACCCCGCGAACACAGCCAGCCGCCGGAACAGAACCCGATCGCCCTCGTCCAGCAGCGCGTGACTCCACCCGATCGACCCGGCGAGCGTCTGCTGCCGCCGCTGGGCCCCGCGCGGACCTCGCACGAGCAGCCGGAACCGATCATCCAGACCGGAAAGGATCTGCTGCGGCGTCAGGCTCCCCAGCCACGCCGCGGCCAGCTCCAACGCGAGCGGGATTCCATCGAGGTGAACGACGATCTTCCGCACAGCCGCCTCGGAGTCCGGATCGAGAACGAACGACGGCTGGACGTGCATCGCGCGATCGACGAACAGCTGTACGGCGTCGTCGTCCTCCAGCGGCGGCACCCGCCAGACGACCTCCCCCGGAACGCGCAGTGGCTCCCGGCTGGTGACGAGCAACGTGAGGTCCGGACAAGAGCGCAACAGCTCAGCGGCGAGCGAAGCGACGGCATCGATCAGATGCTCGGCGTTGTCGAGGCAGAGCAGTACGCGCCGTCCAGTGAGCCCGGCGACCAGCGAACCCAGAGGCTGAACGGGGACGCCGACCGCGCCACCCACGGCCTCGGCGACCGAATCGTCCGGAGCCAGTAGCGAAAGGTCGACAAACCACACATCGTCGGCAAACAGAGCGGTGTGCGCGGAAGCGGCCTCGAGCGCCAGCCGGGTCTTCCCCGCGCCGCCAGGCCCGGTCAGCGTCACCAGGCGCGCGGTCGCCAGGAGCTTGTCGACCGCGGCCAGATCCGAGGCCCGGCCGATGAACGAGGTGAGCTGGACCGGCAGGTTCATCGAGCGCTCAGTGTGCCAGCCGCGGGAGTTGGCCACCTGGCCGATGTTCCGCTCGCGCGATTCGCGAACGCTGGGAGCATCCCCGACGAGCAACCAAGGAGTCCCACGAAATGTCTGCCAACGCCACCAGACCGCTCACCGTCTCCACCAAGAACCCGCGCTACTTCACCCACCAGAGCGACGACACGGGAAGCGCCGTCTACCTCACCGGCTCGCACATCTGGAACAACTTCCAGGACGGCATGGGCCCCGGCGCCGAGGCGCCCGACGAGCCCGAGCGCTCCGACTTCGACGCATACCTGAGGTTCCTCACCGAACGCGGCCACAACTTCATCCGGCTCTGGCGCTGGGAGCAGTTCCGGTCCCAGGCCGCCGGCGGCAACTACCACCTCGACATGTCGCCCCAGCCCTGGGCGCGTACGGGCGACGGCTCGGCCAAGGACGGCAAGCCGAAGTTCGACCTGACCCAGTTCGACGACGCGTTCTTCACCCGGCTGCGGACCCGTGTCGAGGCGGCCGGCAACGCGGGCATCTACGTCGGCGTCCTGCTGTTCGACGGCTGGGCGCTGCACCTGAGCCCGCCGCCCGACCACATCGAGGGCCATCCGTTCCATGCCATGAACAATGTCAACGGCGTGGCCGCGGCCTCGATCGACGACCTGCAGGTCCTGCCGCTGAGCGACCAGATCCGCGAGTTCGAGGAGGCCTTCATCAAGAAGGTCGTCGACACGCTCCACGACCTGCCGAACGTGCTGTGGGAGGTCGCGAACGAGTCGACGGGCGACGGCCAGCTCACCGAGGAGTTCGCCGCGTTCCTCGGCATGGCCAAGGCGCCGGTCTACGGCGACTCCACCCAGTGGCAGTACTGGGTCATCGACACTGTCAAGGCGCACGAAGCGGCGCAGGGGTACGACACGCATCCGATCGGGATGTCCATGCAGTTCCCGGTCGCCAACCAGACCCGCGTGAACGAACCGCTCCTGAACAGCGAGGCCGACTGGATCGCGCCCGGCTTCGACGACGAGCGGTTCGCGAACGGCGGCCACCCCATGTCCCCCGGCTCCGAGCCGTCCCACTGGCTCGTCGACCCGCCCATCAACAAAGGCCGGAAGATCGTTGTCAGCGACACCGACCACTACACCCAGGGCGGCGACGCGCTGTGGGCGTGGAAGACGTTCCTCCGCGGCAACCACCCGATCCTCATGGACTACGGGCTGATCGGCGGGTTCGAGCCCGACCCCAACGCCGGTCCGGAGCAGGGCGTGCCGCCGTTCGGGTTCTACGAGCCGGCCAGGTTCGCGATGGGCGACACCCGAAAGTACGCCGAGCGCGTCGGGCTGATCGACCTGGAGCCGAGCCTCGACGTCTCCTCGACGCGGTACGCGCTCGCGAACGCCGGGCAGGAGGTCCTCACGCTCGAGCCCACTGGCGACGGCGCGGCGTTCACGGTCACGCTCGAGCCGGGCACGTACGCCGTCGAGTGGTTCGACGTCGACAAGCGCACTGCTGACACTGCCGACCCGATCGAGGTCACGGCAGCCGGCCCGGTGGACTTCACCGCCCCGTTCACCGGCGCCCCCGCCGTGCTCTACCTCCGCCGAAGCGCCTGACCCCTCGAAGCTAGATCTCGCGCCAGGTCTCGGCGAACGCCAGCATCGCGGTGCTGCCGAACCAGCCCTCCGGCTGGTGGACCTCGCCGCGCGCCGCGACTCCGTTCACCCGGACCTCGGCCGCGGCGGCCGGGCGCGCGACGACCGAGGTCTCGAAGCCGGTGAGCCGGGTCGTCACCAGGCGGGTGTCGAGGAGGTCCCGCCACTCGAGCTCGATCGTGGTGTCCGCGGCGACGCAGGTGATCCGGTGGAACGCGTCGCCGCCGGACACCTCGACGAACCGGGCCGCGGCGGGCGGGTCGGTCTCGATGCCGCGGCCACGGATCGTGTCGTAGTCGCGGTAGAAGTTCTCCCAGACGTACTGGGCGAGCTCCGGGTTGTCGGTGTAGATCCCGATCGGCGCCTCGGAGCCGAGGCCGGTCTCGTCGGGATCGGCCCAGATCAGCAGCGCGCGCCCCGTACCGACGGGCGACCACTGCGCGGTCCAGATGCTCACCAGCACGACCATGTCGTCGCTGCCGGGGCGATACAGAACGATCATCGGGTTCTCGCCGGCGATCTTGATGCCGTGCTGGGTGACGGGCTCGAACATGCCCCTCAACGTAGCCGGGTCGCCAGGGCGACCGCTGCCTCCACGAGCTGGGCGTTGTTGTCGGCCCGGCTGCCATCGGGAAGCAGGACGGAGTCCTCGAAGCCGACGCGGGTGTCGTGGCCGCGCCGGAACGCGTCCTCGACCAGCGGCCAGGTCCAGTCGTTCATGCCGTGCGTCAACCGAGGACAGGTGGAGCCGGCGGCGTCGAGCGCGTCGTTGAGCTGGCTCGCGACATCGAGGGGCGAGCCCTGCAGGAAGTACGGCTCCCCCGGGTCGAGCTCGATGCTCACCCGTTGCGCGCTCGGCAACACCCCGGACGCCAGCAGCCGGTCCAGCTCGACCGGCGCCCACAGGCCGACGTCGATGCCGACACCGACCTCGAGCATCGCCGCCATGACCTGCTCGAAGCCCGCCTCGGACAGGTTGACGGTGGCGCAGTCGACGCCCTCCCACTCACGGATCATCGCGATGCGTTCGGCGACGTCCGGGACGATCCACGCGCCGGTTGTCAGCCCGATCTCGATCGCGACGCCGGCCTCGGCAGCGACCGCCCGCACGTCGCGGCAGGTCTCGTTGACCACAGCGGGGAGCAGCGTCTCCACCCCGGCGGCGTCGCGTACGTGCAGGTGCACACCCTCCGCACCCGCCGCGAAGCACGCCCGAAGCTCGGTCAGCAGCTCGTCCCGGGACAGCGGCATATTGGGGTGAACGTCCTTGCCCCACGGGCCATTCGGTGTGACCTGCAACATGACGGCATCCTAAGCCGCAGTGCGCGTCCTGGCTCGATGGACCAGCACGAGGCACCCGGCGGCCAGGACGAGGAACGCCGGCATCACGCCGAGCGCGGCCTTCAGCGAGGTCGCGTCCGCGAGCGTTCCGACCGTGAGCGGCGCGATCAGAACGGCGAACGAGCCCGCGGACACGGCCCGTCCGCTCGCGAGCACGGCCCGCTCTGGCACGAGCGCGACGGTCAACGACATGCCCATCGGGAACAGGTTTCCGATGCCGATCCCCACCAGGACAAGGCCGATCAGCGCCTGGACGAGCTGCGTCGAAGGCCAGAGGATCGCGAACCCCACCGCGGCGACGACGAGCGCGTACGCCAGCAACCGGGTCGGGTCGTGCCGGTGTGCCAACCTGCTCCCCGCCATCCGTCCGACGAGGACCCCACCGAAGTAGCCGGCCATCACCGCGATCGCCACGTCGGCAGGTAGCTCGACGGCCGCCTCGACGAACGACGCTCCCCAGGCTGTGATGCACCACTCGGCCCCGACCACACAGAAGAGCATCGTCGCCGCGATCCAGAACACGCCCGGCAGCCGGCCGCGTACCACCCGCGCGTGCGTCGCTTCGACCGTCAATCCACGGTTGCGCCACCACATCAGCGCGGGGACCGCGAGCACCGCCAGCACGGCCACGCGCCAGCTCATGGTGAGCGCCGCCGTCGCCGACAGCACCGCGATGAGGACGAGATAGGAGCTGCTGGCGGCCACGTTCGCCTCGGCCAGGGCGACCGCCCGCAGCGCGCCATGGTGGTCGGCGAGGCCGGCCTGGACCGTGGCGAGCAGCAGCCCACCGCCGAAACCCATCACGCCGACCGACCCGATCGTCACCGCGGCGACGGATCCGGCCGTCAACCCGACGGCTCCCGCGCCCATCAGGACGGCCGCGAACCAGAGCAACCGGACCCGGCCGAGGACACTTTCGAGCCAGGCGGAGAGCAGGCCCGCGACGATGGCGAAGGCCGAGAACGCCGAAAGGTGCAATCCCGCCACCGCGTAGCTGATCTCCAGCTCGTCCCGCAGGTAGGCGAGGACGAGCCCGGGAGCTCCTTGCAGGTAGGCGAAGTAGGCGAGCAGCACGTACGCGACCCAGGTGAACCTGTCGCGATGGAACGTCGAGGCCATCCGCTACCCGCTCGTCGACAGCGGGAGCAGGCCGGTGCGCGCGGCCTGGAGGACGACCTGCGCGCGGCTGTCGGCGCCGACCGTACGCATCAGCCGTTGGATCCGGCGCTGGACCGTGCGCCGCGAGACGCCCAGCTGCCTTGCCAGCGCGTCGTCCTTCAGCCCCGCCGCGAGCAGCGTGAGCAGGTCACTGTCGTCCGGAGCGTCCACGCTCCCGGCCATCGGCGTGGCCGCCTGCCACAGCGACTCGAACAGCGCGCACAGCGCGTCGAGCAGTGGCGAGGCGTTCACGAGCACGATCCCGTCGATGCCGGGCCGGGTGAAGCCGAGCGGAACGATCGCATGCCGGCGGTCGGCGATCATCAGCTTCGTCGGCAGCCCGTCCCGGACACGCGCCTCCTCGCCCAGCTCGCGCAGCCGGCCGATCGTGGCCAGCTGGCCGGGCACCTCGAGCGCGCTGCGGTCGTAGATCACCCGCGCCCGTACGCCGCGTTCCAGGTGCTCGACCTCCGCGGCCGTCACCTGATGGGAGGCCGCGTACGGAGGCGTGTCGAGCACCAGGATCTCGTCCTGCGCGGCCCGCTGCAGCTGCGTGACCCGTTGCAGGACCGCGTCCTGCCCGACGACCACCTCCACCAGGTCGAGCGGGTCGGTCGAGCCGGTCGCGTGCGCGAAGCGCGCCTGGTACGCGGCCGTCGCCGCCCGGACGCGGTCGAGCTCGTCCGCGCGCTGCCGCAGCAGGATGCCGAGCGCGAGCTCCGGCGCCGTCGCGAAGTACCGCACCGGCCGGCTCGCGGACCGGGTCACCAGGCCGCGGTCCTCGAGCTCGCGCAGCGCCTCCTTGACGGCGGCCTGGCTGGCCCCGGAGCCACGGGTCACTTCGGCGGCGGACTGGCCGGGTCGGTCGAGCAGCCCGCCGTACACCTGCTCGGCCAGGTCGCCGATCCCCAGCACGGCGAGGGTGTGGCTAGTTTGCGTCACTGTCATATCTGCGCCACCCATCGAGGTCGAAGCGAGCCTACCTTGAGTGCGTGCGCATCCCCGCTCTCGCGACCGTACTGGTCGCCGCCACGGTGCTCCTCACGCCGTCCGCCCATTCCAGCGACCTGGACACGGTCCGCGTACTCGTCGAGCTCGACGGCGCGCCGACCCTTGCCCGGGCGTCGACGAACGCCGTCCGCGCCGAGCAGAACGCGGTGGTCGCCGACGCCTCCGCCGCTGGTGTCGAGCTCGATGTCACGCGGAGGCTCACGGCCGCGTACAACGGTCTCGTCGCCTCCGTTCCGCGTGCCGAGCTCGCCACGCTACGCGGTGTCTCTGGTGTGAAGGCGGTGCACGAGAACACGACGTACGCGCTGACCCTCGACGACAGCGTCCCGCTCGTGCGCGCGCCGGACGTGTGGAAGCGCCCCGACCCTGCCGGCAAGCAGGCAGACGGCACCGGCATGACAGTGGCGATCATCGACAGCGGCATCGACCACCGGCATCCCGACTTCGGTGGTCGCGTGGTCGGCGGGTACGACTTCGTCAACGACGACCCGGACCCGATGGACGACAACGGGCACGGCACACACGTGGCCGGGATCGTCGCCGCGAACGGCAAGGTCCGCGGCGTCGCGCCCGGCGCCACCCTGGTGGCCTACAAGGCGATGGACCAGTACGGCAACGGGGAGCTCGTCGACATCATCGCCGCGCTCGACCTGGCGGTCGCACCGGACAACCCGCACCGCGCGGACGTGGTGAACCTCAGCCTGTCCGGTCCCGGCGACGGCACCGACCCGATGTCCGTCGCCGCCAACCGCGCGGTCGCCGCGGGCGTGGTCGTGGTCGCGTCGTCCGGCAACGCCGGCCCCGGCGCGGGGACGGTCAGCTCGCCCGCCTCCGCCGACGGCGTGCTCACAGTGGGGGCGAGCGCGAGCGGCATCACGGTGCCTGAGGTGGCGATGGTCTCGCCGTCGCGGCAGGACCTGCGCGGCGTGCGGCGTCCGTACTCGGCCAACCCCTCGGCTGCTCCCGTGCGCGCCGAGGTCGTGGACATCGGCGAGTGCCGGCCGGAGGACTACGCGGGCAAGGAGGTTGCCGGCAAGGCGCTGCTGTGCCATGCGTACGTGCCGTTCGCGCAGGAGCTCGAGCTGGCGACGTACGCGCAGGAACGGGGCGCGGTGGCGATGTTCTTCTTCATCCCGGACTCGTGGGGCGTGCCGCAGGCGACCGCGGCACAGGAGCACGCGTTCACGACTGGTCGCGACGACGGTCGGCTCGACTCGATCGTCGCGATGCAGCTTCCCGGTGCGAGCGCGGCGACGCTGACGCACCAGCTCGCGGGCGGCAGTGTCAAGGTGGAGTTGACGGCGGTCGACGCGACCGACGAGCTGGCGGACTTCAGCTCGCGCGGTCCGACGCCGCGGTTCGCCGCGAAGCCCGAGCTGGTCGCTCCCGGCGTGGAGATCCTGTCCACGTTGCCGAACGGCTCCTACGGTCGCGCAAGTGGGACGAGCATGTCCGCGCCGCACGTCGCGGGTGCGGCGGCCCTTGTACGCCAGCTGCATCCGACCTGGTCGGTCGCGCAGGTCGACTCGGCGCTCGCAGGTACGGCGCATCGGCTCGCGCTGGATCCGCTGCTCGCGGGTGCTGGCCGGCTCGATGTGCTCGCGGCCGCGACGGCTCGGGTGGTCGCCAACGTACGGACCGTGTCGTTCGGGCTCGCGGACCTGTCGAAGGCGCGGATCACGCGTACTTCCGACCTGTCGTTGACGAATGTCAGCGGGGCGGACGTTCCTGTGAAGCTGTCGGTCGAACGATCGGGCGGCCTCGACGCTTCGGTCTCCGTCGAGGCGGGCAAGTCGAGGATCCCGCGCGGCGACAGCCTGTCAGCCCAGCTGCGGGTGTCCCTGTCGACGCCTTCCGCTGACGGGGAGGTCAGCGGTTGGGTTCTGGTCGATGTCGGCCGGGACGGTTCGACGGATCTGCGGATCCCTTACCTGCTTGCCGTTCGGCACCTGCAGGTCAGCGCGTCGCCCGACGCCGTACCCGCGGGCGCTTCGACGAACGTGTTCGTCCGCAGCCCGGTGGACCTGACCGCCGCGCCTTCTCTTGCCGTGGAGTGCCCGGGGCGCCCGGTGCAGCGGCCGGTGCTCCAGCCCGCGGGCACGCGCACGTGGCGGGTGAACGTGCCGGTGGGATCGGACGGCGTGTGCGAGCTGCGTACCGTCGGCCGGACCTCGTCGGTGACGATCACCGGCGAGAACGCGGTCGAGGTCGCGGAGACGCCACTGCCGGGCGACTCCGGCTGGCAGCCCGTCGGACCCAACGCGGAGGCGGGCTTCCTCGCGCTCGGCGCGAACGGCAACCGGCTGGCCGTCCTGCCGACTGGGTCGACGAGCACGTTCGTCACCGATGATCTGCGTACCTGGCGGGAGATTCGCACGATGCCCGTCGCCGGCGGGACGACCGTCGGCGTCGAGCCGGACCCCGCACACGGCGACGCGCTGTACGTCGCGGTGAACGGTCGACCCGCCGATCTCACGTACCAGGGCAAGGTGCTGTTGACACCCGACGGCGGTACGACCTGGCGGACGTTGCCCGGCCCCGACGCGCAGATCGACGCGATCGCGCTCGACGCTGGCGGTGCTGCGCTCGCGGTCGCCGACGCCGCTGGCGTGCGCGTGACGACCGACCAGGGCACGACGTGGAACCAGCTGCCGAAGAACTGGACGCTCCTGTACGACCTGCACTGGATCGGCGCCGACCTGTACCTCGGCACGAACCGAGGCCTGCAGGTGATCCGCAACGCGGCGACCGCGCCGGACGGGCCGAAGCAGCTGTTCCAGCCGCCGCCGCTCGGCTGGGTCGCGCGGGTCGCGGGTGATGCTCAGACGATCGTGGTCGCGAGCTACCCGAGTCCCTGGCTGTACACGTCGACCGATGGTGGCGCGACGTTCCAACAGGTGTTGCAGAAGACCGGCATCAGCTTCCAGGACGTCGAGCTGGTGGGTGACGAGATCTACGCCCTGCAAGGCGGTTCGCACCTGTGGGTCGGCGCTGATCGCGGCAAGAGCTGGACGTCGTGGGGCGACCCGAACCGGAACGGGGTGGAGTACGACTTCACCCGGCGTGCTGACGGCACCGCCTACGTGTCGTCGTCCGGGACTGGCGTCTTCGAGGTGACGGCGCCGGGGACGTACGCGCGCCGAGGTGTGCCCGCGGCGAACGTGTACGACCTGGCTGTCAGCGGGTCGAAGCTGGTGGCGGGGACGTTCCGCGACACGTTCCGGACGCCTGTTCCCGCGTCGGGGCTGGAGTGGGAGTCGTCGGGCGGGGAGGGGACGCTCGGACGGCAGGCCAGGTTCCTGGGGGTGTCGCGGACGGATCCGAACGTGGTCTTCAAGGTGCTGGCGGGCGGGCCTTCGTTCGCCGTTTCTCGAAGCCTGGATGGCGGTGCGACCTGGCAGGAGCTGACGCGACCGACCGAGGTGCCGACGTCGCTGCTCGTGCATCCGGCCGATCCGCGGCACATCTATGTCGGGTACTGGAGCATCGTCGGGTTCGGGCTGGTGGAGAGCAAGGACGGCGGCGCGACGTGGCGGAAGGTCGACCACGGGCATGCCTTCAGGGCGCTGGCTGGGCACCCGACGAACCCGAAGCGGCTCTGGGCGGGCGACGAGACCGGGCTGTACCGGTCGGACGACGGCGGGCTCTCGTTCCGGCAGCTGTCCTCGGTACCGGTGACGGCGCTCTCGGTGAACCCGCGCGACGGCGACCAACTCGTCGTGGGGGGTCGCGGGCTGTACGTCAGTCGCGATGGTGGACGGACGCTGCGCGAGGCGATCCAGCCGGGGCTGGACATGTGGGTGACCGACCTGGTGGTGGATCCGAAGGTGCCGTCGCGGGTGTACGCCGGCCTGGGCGCGTTCTACGACTCGATGGGCCTGCTGCACTCCGGCCGCGGGGTGTTGCGGAGTACGAACGGCGGGACGAGCTGGAAGTCGATCGCCGCCGGCTTGGACAACCCCAACGTCACCAGCCTGGCGGTGGATCGCGACGGGAGGTACCTCTTCGCCGGAACGTCCGGAGGCAGCACCCACCGCCTCCGCCTGCGCTGAGTCAGAGCTCCCTGGCGAACTCGACGGCCGCCCGCGCCAGGGCGTACGACACTCCACGCCGCCGGTAGCCGCGGCGGGTGACGAAGCAGCTGACCGTCCAGACGTCCTCGTCGTCGGGATCTTCCTGGCGGTCGGCCCAGACCAGCCGGCTCTTGAGCAGGCGGACGTACGTCGAGCGCGGCGCGACCGCGCACCAGCCGACCGGCTCGTCGTCGAGGTAGGCGACGAGGCCTGTCGTTCCCGCTGCCTTGGGATCGCCGAAGTGGCTTTGCCCCTGGAGTAGGTCGGCGCGCTGGGCGGGCGATCTCTCTCGATGCTCGGCCGGCGTCGACCTGAACCACTGGCACTGACACCGCGCGGCATCGCCACCGGCGAAGACCAGCTGCACATCGTCGGCGGAGGCCTCGTTGGCGGGGACGATCCTCATCGCCGCGACGCTAACAGCCGAACCGGACACCCGCTGTCTTGTTCCTCTCAGGCCGGCGAGTCCCCTAGCGCCACCAGTAGCTGGCGCAGAGTCTCCGCCAGCTGGGCACGCTGCTCAGTGGACAACGAGGCGAGGATCCGCTCCTCGTTCGCCACGTGGTCGGGTAGCGCCGCGTTGATCAGGGCAAGGCCCTCGTCGGTCAGCGCGACTACCACGCCGCGGCCGTCGGAGTCGCTCGGCGTACGCGTCACCCAACCCCGAGCCTCCAGGCGGTCCAGCCGCTGGGTGATCGCGCCCGACGTCACCAT
The DNA here is from genome assembly GCF_016907715.1 of Tenggerimyces flavus. Lineage (NCBI taxonomy): Bacteria > Bacillati > Actinomycetota > Actinomycetes > Propionibacteriales > Nocardioidaceae > Tenggerimyces > Tenggerimyces flavus. The sequence goes on from NZ_JAFBCM010000001.1 coordinate 1,095,741, forward strand.
CGACGCCCGCATCAGGCCGGCCGGCGTCAGCGCGAACGGCGGACCGCTCCGCCGCAGGGTCGCGAGCATGTCGAACGCGCCCCGGTCGAGCCCGTGCGCGCTGAACGCCTTCTCCAGCTCCGTCCCCACCAGCCGCGACAGCCGGGACAGCCGCCCGATCACGCCCATCGCCGAAACGTCCAGGTCAGGGCGTTCCCGCGCCCACTGATCGAGCACGAAGTCCAAATGATCCGCCAACGCAGACACGTCCCCTCTTGGCAAGTCGCTTAGCACTAAGCTACATTTGCTTAGCGCTAAACAAAATCCTACCAAGACCTCGAGGGGCACCCGAGATGACCGCCACCGCAGCACCCGCCCAGCACACCGAACGCGTCCCGCTCAAGAGCTGGCTCGCCGTCACCGCCGTCACGCTCGGCACGTTCCTCGTCGTCACCGTCGAGAACCTGCCGATGGGCCTGCTCACCGCCATCGGCGCCGGCCTGCACGTGACCGACGGACAGGTCGGCTTCATGGTCACGGTCTCCGGCCTCGTCGCCGCCGTCACCGCCGCGGTCCTGCCCGTCGCGATCAAGCGCGTCGACCGCAGGCTCGTCCTGCTCGGCCTGATTCTCCTTGCGGCGTTGGCGAACGTCGTCGTCGCGATCACCCCCGACTACACGGTCCTGATCGGCGCGCGCTTCCTTGTCGGCATCAGCATCGGCGGCTTCTGGTCGCTCGCGGCCGGTATCGGCGTCCGCCTCGTTCCCGGCCACGCCGTGCCAAGAGCACTCTCGATGGTCTTCTTCGGCGCGATGGCGGCGAACGTCCTCGGCGTCCCCGCCGGCACCCTGCTCGGCAGCCTCACCCACTGGCGCGTCGCGTTCGCCTCGCTCGCCGGCCTCGCGCTCGTCCTCCTCGTGGCGCTGGCGATCCTGCTGCCGAAGCTCCCGGCCACCGAGCCCGTCCGGCTGCGGACGCTCGCCGATCAGCTCCGCGTGCCGGCCGTAAGGGTCGGCGTCCTCGCGACGTTCCTGCTGGTCAGCGGCGCGTACGGGGCGTTCACGTTCGTCAGCCCGATCCTGCAGGACATCTCCGGCGTCGGCCCGAAGGCGATCGGCCCGCTGCTGTTGGCGTACGGCCTCGCCGGCATCGCGGGCAACTTCCTCGCCGGTGCCGCCGCGGCCCGCAACACCCGCGGCACGATCATCGCGGTCAGCGTCCTGCTCGCCGCCGTTCTCGCGCTCTTCCCGGTCGTCGGTGGGAGCCCGATGAACGGCACGATTCTTCTTGTCCTGTGGGGAATGGCGTTCGGCGGCCTGCCCGTGAGCGTGCAGACCTGGATCCTCAAGGCCGCACCGAACGCGACCGAGGCGGCGACCGGGCTGAACACCTCGATGTTCAACCTCGCCATCGCCCTCGGCGCGCTGCTCGCCAGCTCCGTCGTCGGCGCGATCGCCGTCAGCGGCGTCCTGTGGCTGGCCGCGGCTCTCGTCGTCCTGACCGTCGTCGCCATGTGGCGGACAGCTAGCCAGCGGCCTTCTTGATGAGCGCGCCGAGCTTCTTCTCGTCGGCGGCCGAGAGGTCCAGCAGCGCGAACGAGGTCGCCCACATCGTGCCGTCGTCGAGGTTCGCCGGCTCGTTGAAGCCGAACGTCGCGTACCTGGTCTTGAACTTCGCCGTGGCCTGGAAGAAGCAGACGACCTTGCCCGCCTGGGTGGCCCACGCGGGCTGCCCGTACCAGGTCCGCGGCACGAGGTCCGGCGCGTTCTGCTGGACGAGTGCGTGGATGCGCTCGGCCATCGCGCGGTCCGCGGGCGGCATCTCGTCGATCGCCGCGAGCAGGTCCGACTCTCCGTCGGCCTTGCTGGCCGCGCCACGCTTCGAGGCCGTCCTCAGCTCCTTGGCGCGTCCCTTCATGGCGGCTCGTTCCTCGGCGGTGAAGTTGGTCTCGGGCATCTCGGGCTCCTTCAGCAGGACTTCGGTTTCCAACGATCTCGATGTTAGGGAGCGCGCCAGCACGGGCGCTTCTCGAAACCTGATCGATGTACGGTCGAAGCCATGAGCGAGGACGACGAGGGCGGCAGCCCGGTCTGCTTCCTCCCGAACGTCTGCCCCGCCTGCGGCCGGCTCACCGACACCGAGCCGCGGCCGGACACCTGCCCCGAGTGCGGCGCCGACCTCCCCGACGTCTACTGAGCGGTCGGCACGGCCTAGCCTTGGCCTAGCCTCGGTCTTTCGTCCGGCGGTGGGTTCGCCGGTCCGGCCCCGCCCCGCCTTGGAGCCAATGATCATGTTTACAGGCTCTACGCAGCCAAGCGTGGTGTGCGGTGTCTGATGTGGGTGGCTGCGGGTTTGGGTGGCCAGTCTATGTCGGCGCAGGCGAGGAGGATGCGGGCGCGGTAGTTGGTGAAGCTGCGGAAGCCGAAGCCGATGCGTTTGATCTTCTTGATGATGGTGTTGGTGCCTTCGGTGGGGCCGTTGCTGGCGTAGGGGTGGTCGGCTCGGGCGAGGATGGGGTCGCGCCACTCGGTGAGGGTGTTCGCCAGGGTCGCTAGTTCGGGGATGTCGTCGTGGTGGGCGTAGTAGCGGGCGTCGGCGATGAGCCGGTCAAGGCGTGCGGTGACCCTTGTTTTGTTGGGGAAACGCTGCCTCGCCGTGGTGTCGACGCGTTGGTAGAGGTGGCGGAGGCGGTGGGCGATCTCCCAGGTGGCGCCGACCTGGCCGGTGGGGTCGTGGTCGAGTAGGACGGTGCGCAGTCGGGTGGCGCGGTGTCCGTCGGGGGTGAAGGCCTCGGGTTTGCTGCGCAGCAGCCGCAGTGTGTCGTGCAGGGGGTCGCCCTTGCGGCCGCGGCGGCCGAGTTGGTCGAACTGGACCCGGCGGCGGACCAGTTCGGTCGTGTCGGTGCCGAGTTTGACCAGGTGGAAGGCGTCGAGCACCACGCTGGCCTGCGGCAGCCCGGTCCGTAGCCCGGACCGGTAGGAGCGCAGCGGATCACACACCGCGGCCTGGATACCGGCCCGCCAGGCCGGGTCCCGGTGGGCGAACCAGTCGGACACGATCCGGCCGGTGCGGCCCGGCAGCACATCGAGCAGCTTCCCGCGGCCGACGTCGACGATGGTGGTGCAGAACCGCATCCACTGCACCGGCCCACGGGCCCCGAACACGTGCTCATCGACGCCGACCGCGGTCACCGCACGCGCCTCCGGTGGCCGGCGCAGCGCCTTCGCGGCGGCCACGACGGCGGTGTTGACCGTGCCCCACGACACACCGAACTCCGCGGCCACCGTCGCCACCGCGGACTGGTCCTGACCGACCCGGCGCACCGCCTCGGCCACCGCCCGCTCGGTCATACACCGCCGCGGCCGAATCAGCTCACTCGTCTCAGACCACGTCACCGCCGTCGCCGTGGTCGTCGTCGTCGTCGTGGCCGTGGCCGTCGCCGTGGTCGTTCTTCCTTGCAGGCAACGAGGTTCGCGGCATCGCCACAACCGCTTATGCCACACCAGCAGCACCGGCTTACCCGCAATCGGCAGATCCCGCACCACCACCGGCCGCCGACCATGCGGCGACGCGACCGCCCCACACCCCCGACACGCCTCCCGACACGCCTGCGACCCGGCCGTGGTCTGAATCAGCAGGTTCCACTCCCCGAGCAGTTCCACCGCCCGAGTCACCTCGAACCCCTCAAGGCCCAACGCGGCCGTCCACCCAGTAACGTCATCCACGGGTCCTGTGCTCCTTCCAGCCCCGGCTGATTCGCAACCAACCGAGACTGACCGGCACAGGACCCCCCTCACGAGGAGACACGCCGACAGGTCTGCTACCAGCCCCACCACCACCCTTGGCTAAGAAGAGCCTGTTTACATGGTCATTGGCCGCTTTACGTGGGGTGGACGCCAGGTAGAGCGGTCACTGGCCGGGTAAGGCGACCACGACACGCGCCGGCGCTATTTGCCAGGTACGGCCTAGTAACGTCGAGCGGGTGACCGCGCCCGATGCTGAGACGCTCGCCGAAGTTCTCTCGTACTACGACACCCTCCTCTCGTTCGGGCAGCGGTACTTCCGCGAGCCCGGCGTCCAGGTCGCCGTGTACGCCGACGGCGGGATCGCCTACGAGGCGGCCTTCGGCCAGGCGAACGTGGAGAACGGCACTCCGCTCACCGAGCGGCATCTGTTCCGCGTCGCCTCGCACTCCAAGTCCGTGACCGCGGTCGCCGTTCTCCAGCTCGTCGAACGCGGCGTCCTCCGCCTCGACGACCAGGCCGGCGCGCACGTGAAGGAGCTCGACGGCACCGCGGCCGGGCGGCTGACCCTCCGCGACCTGCTCTCGCACGGCAGCGGCCTCACCAGGAACGGGCCCGAAGCCGACTACTGGCAGCTCGAGACGCCGTTCCCCTCCCGCGACCTGCTGCTCGGCTGGCTCGCCGACGCGAGCTCGAACGTGATCGAGGACAACGTCCGGTTCAAGTACTCCAACATCGGCTACGGGCTGCTCGGCCTCGTCCTCGAGGCGACCGGCAACCCGTTCGGCGAGCACGTCCGCACCGAGATCGCCGGCAAGCTCGGCCTGAACGACCTGACCGCCGAGCTCGACACAGCCCGCCGCGCCGAGTACGCCACCGGGTACTCCGCGCTCGCGTTCGGCGACCGCGTCCCGCTCGACAACGTCGGAACGGACGCCCTCGCCGCCGCGACCGGCGTCTCCAGCACCGCCCGCGACCTCGCCACGTTCTTCGCCGCACTCCTGCCCGGCGACGAGCGGCTGCTCACCGAGGCATCCAAGCGGCAGCTCGGCCACCCGCTGTGGGCGACCGGCAGGGGCGACGACCAGCGGTACGCGCTGGGCCTGCACGTCCTCCGCATCGGCGAGCACGAGCTGCTCGGGCACGGCGGCCTCTACCCCGGGCACACCAGCCGGACGCTCGTCGATCCCGAGCGGAAGCTGGTCGTCTCGGTGCTGGTCAACGCGGTGGACGGCAACCCGGTGCGGTACGTCCAGCAGCCGTTCAAACTGCTCGACCTCGCCGCGTCGCGGTCACGCGGGTCTGCCGACCTGGGCCGCTTCGCCGGCCGGTTCGGGAACATCTTCGGCATCGGCGACATCGCGTTGCTCGGCGGGCAGCTGTACTGGCTCAGCCCCGACCAGGAGGACCCCACCGCCGAGGCCGCGTCGCTCGAACCCGACGGTGACACGTTGCGTGTGACGGGCGGCTCTGGCTACGGCGCGTACGGCGAGTCGTTCCGCTACACGTTCGAGGCCGGCAAGGCCACCTCGGTGCGGTCCGCCGACGGGATGCTTGTGCGGTCGCCTATTCCTCCTTCGTGATCGCCCGCATCGCCGCCGCGACCTGAGCGCCGGTGGGGAGCGTCGCCGGGTCGAGGAACGCCTGCAGCGACAGGCCCGCGATCAGGGCGTGCACCACCGAACCGAGGCTCCTCGTGGTGTCGTCGTCGACGTTCTCCGGCTCGGTGCCGAGGATGCCGGCGGCGAGGTTGCGCCGTGCCCCGGCGGTCGCGGCACTGAGCGTGGAGCGGATGTCGTCGTCGTACGCGGCCTGGGCGTAGGTCTGAATGCTCGCGACCAGCACCTCACGCTGGGCGGCCATCGACGCGGTCAGGCGGTCGACGGCGATGCTGAGCCGGTCGGCGGCATCCGCTCCGTCCGCGGCCATCGCGGTGTCGATCGCGTCGCCCCACTCGTTCTGCGCCTCGAGCGCCGCGGCGGTCATCAGCGCGTCCTTCGACCCGTAGTGGTAGCCGATCGACGCCAGATGCGACCCGGACGCGGTCGCGATGTCGCGGGCGGTCGTGCGGTGGTACCCCTTGTCGACCAGCAGCTTCTTCGCCGCCGCTAGCAGGTCCTCGCGTTGACTCATGGGCAGCAGGCTAGCGGGTTTTGAACGTACGTACATATTGACGCGTGGATTTGTACGTACGTACGATCGACGACATGCGCGCGACTCCTCGCACCTGGGCCGGCCTCGCCGTTCTCCTGCTCGCCGCCCTGCTGAGCTCGATGGACATCTCGGTGCTGTTCGTCGCCGGCCCGGCGATCACGTCGGCGCTCCGGCCGTCGCCGACCGAGTGGCTGTGGGCATTGGACGTCTACGGGTTCGTGATGGCGGGGCTGCTGATCGCGATGGGCAGTCTCGGCGACCGGATCGGGCGGCGGAAGGTGCTGCTGATCGGGGCCGCGTTGTTCGGGCTGTCGTCGGTTGTGCTCGCGTACGCGTCCAGCCCGGAGCTGCTGATCGCGGCTCGGGCGCTGATGGCGGTCGGCGGTGCGACGCTGGCGCCTTCGACCCTCTCGTTGATCCGCGGGATGTTCGCCGACGCGCGCGATCGGAGCGTGGCGGTCGCCGCGTGGAACGTCGCGTTCGCGGGCGGGGCGATCGCGGGGCCGATCCTCGGCGGGGCGTTGCTCGAGTACTTCTGGTGGGGCTCGGTGTTCCTCATCAACGTGCCGGTGATGGTGCTGTTGCTGGTGGTCGGGCCGCTGTTGATCGTGGAGTCGAAGAGCCCGGAGCGGTCCTCGTTCGATCTCGTCGGGGCTGGCTTGTCGATGGTGGCGATCCTCAGCCTGGTGTACTCGATGAAGGAGCTCGCGCGGGCAGGAGTGGGCGGCGTCGTGCTGCTGACCGCCTTGGTGGGCGTCGTCGCGGGCACTGCGTTCCTTCGGCGGCAGCGGCAGATCGCGCATCCGTTGATCGACCTGGGGCTGTTCCGGTCGCGTGGCTTCTCGGTGGCGATCGGGACGAGTACCGCGGTCTCGTTGGTGATGTCGGGCCTTGGTGCGCTCGCGTTCCCATTCCTGCAGTCCGTGCACGGGCTGAGCCCGCTGGAGTCGGCGCTCTGGGCGGTGCCGACGTTCGTCGGTGTGTTCGCCGGCGCGTTCCTCGCATCCCACCTGGCCGGCCGCGTCCATGCCGCCCCGCTCCTTGGCGTTGGCCTGGTGACGATGGCCGCCGGACTGACCGTCCTCGCTTCGCTGCGGCCGACGACCGGGCTGGCCACGTTCCTCGCCGGCTACAACGTGTTGACGCTGGGCTCCGGGCTCGCGACGACCATCGCCACCTCGCTGGTGTTGAGCACCGCGCCGCCCGCCCAGGCCGGCGCCGCGTCCGGGATCGCCGAGACCAGCACGTCCCTCGGCTCCTCCCTGGGCATCGCGATCCTCGGCACGATCGCCAGCCTGGTCGTGCGATCGAGCCTCACCACCGGCCTGACCACCGCGGCCCTCACCAGCGCGCTCCTCCTCATCGTCGTCGCGGCGATCGGCGTTCTCGGGCTGCGGCGGGAGAAAACCAGCGGCACTGTCGGCCGATAGTTCCTAGGCTGCGTCGAATGCCGAGCATCGTCGCGTGGGTCCAGGAAGACTTCGGGATCGAGCTGGAGAAGCTCGAACGCATCGAGCACGGCGCCGACGTGGCCGCGGCGGTGTGGCGAGGCACGGCAGCGGACGGGCGGGCGTACGCGGTCAAGTGGAGCGGCGGCGGTTCGGCCGCCGGGCTGCTCGTCCCCGCTCTGTTGGCCTCCGCCGGCGTGCGGGGCATCACCGCCCCGGTACGGGCTGGGTCAGGCGAACTGTCGACTGAACGCGACGGCCGCAGGCTGTCCGTCGTGCCGTGGATCTCCGACGAGCACTCGTTCGGCGCCGAGATGACCGAGGCTCGGTGGCACTCGTACGGCGCGGTGCTCGCCGCCGTCCACGCCGCCAGCGTCGAAGTGGACCTGCCGCGGGAGACGTACGACCACGGACGCTGGACCCGAGCCGCCCTCGAGCTCCCCGAACAGTTCGTCGGCGACCACCTTGTCCAACGGCTCGCGGACGTATGGCGCACCGAGGCCGAACGCATCCGCGTCATCGTCGACCAGACCAACGCCCTCGGCCGCGAGCTCGCTGCCGAAACCGTTCCCTTCGTGCTGTGTCATGCCGATCCGCACCGAGGCAACGTGCTGTTGACGGGCGACCAGGCCTGGCTGATCGACTGGGACGACGCGATGTTCTCGCCCCGCGAGCGCGACCTGATGTTCGCGCTGAGCGGCGTCTCGTTCTTCGGCCCGAGCACTGAGGAGGAACGCGCGTGGTTCTTCGCGGGCTACGGCCCGGTCGATGTCGACGAGCGACGAGTCGCCTACCACCACGGCGTACGTGCGCTGGACGACCTGGTCAGCTGGTCAGAACAGGCGCTCGACCCGAACGATGCCGATCGGGAGTTCGCCTTGGAGATCGTGCAGGGCTTGTTCACCGCCGGCGGACTCGCACGAAGAACGCCCATCCGTAGCTAGGATTCAGCGTCGGCACGGACGTTGGGGTGAGGGAGAACACGATGGATGTCTTGCGGGCCGTGTTCCTGCTGGCGGCGACGCTGTCGATGGGTCTGGTGGCGGGCGTGTTCGGCCTGTACTGGCACGCGGTCATGCCGGGTCTCGCGAAGGCCGACGACCGTACGTTCGTCGGTGCGTTCCAGGCGCTCGACCGCGGCATCATGAACCCCTGGTTCCTGCTGACGAACTTCGTCGGCGCCCTCGCCTTCCCGCTGGTCGCCGGCCTGCTGCTCCTCGGGCAGCCCGCGTTCGTCTGGGTCGTCGTGGCGTTCGTTCTGTACCTGGTCGTGTTCGTGATGACGATCGCCATCAACGTGCCGATGAACGACGCGCTGAAGGCCGCCGGTGATCCGAACCAGATCGACAACGCCGCCGCCCGCAAGGCCTTCAACGAGGCGCGCTGGGTGAGCTCGAACAACGTCCGCGTCGTGCTCTCGACGGTCGCGTTCGGCTTGCTGGCTTGGGCTCTCGTCGTGTTCGGCCAGTCATGACCGACGTCCGTTCCGCCACGGTGGAGGACTGGGCGGAGTTCTGGCCGATGCTCAAGGACATGGGCTCGGACGACACGGCGGAGGTCGCGCGGCCGCGGTACGTCGAGCTGTTGGCCGATCCGCGCTGGGGCGTGCTGGTCGCGTCCGACGGGTCGCGGCTGATCGGCTACGTGTCCTTGCAGGACTACGGGCCGCACCTGCGGATCGGCAGCCTGCACCGGATCATCCGCATGCACGATCTGTACGTGCTGCCCGACGAGCGTCGCCGCGGCATCGGAACGGCGCTGCTCGACGCGGCGAAGGCGTGGACCGCCGAGCGTGGCCGCTACCTCGAGTGGCAGGCAGGCGCCACGACGTCCGCCCCGTTCTACAAGCGCCTCGGCTACCGCGGCGAGCCCTGCCCGCAGCCGGAGTACCCGACGTTCGTCGTCGACTTCGCCAACGCCTAGAGACCGTCGAGGAAGGCGTTCACCACGGCCAGGTACGCCGAGCGCTGGTCGCGGCGAATGTTGTGCCCGGCGTCCGGAACGTGGGCGATGGTCAGCTCGCCGGCGGCGGCGTTCCGCAACGCCTCCGCCTGCTCAGGCGAGGTCGTCGAGCCGCGCGCGACGTCCCCGTGGATCACCAGGACGGGGCAGGTGACGCGGGTCAGCCGTTCGCTCATCGCGACCGGTGCCTCCACCGGCAGCTCGAACATCCGCTGGTCGAGCTCGCCGGTCGACCGGGCCTGCGGCTCGATCTCGTCGTCGGACCAGGCCGGGTTTCTGGCGCGAGCGTTCTCGATCCGTTCCTCCAACGACCGGGCGCGTTCGGCGAGGAACCATTCGGGCACCGAGCGCTGGGTCGCGTCGGGCACCGGCGGGGTCGGGAACGGCGGATCCTCCAGCACCACAGCGCGAACGAGCTCCGGAAACTGCCCGGCGGTCGCGGCGGCCGTGACCGCGCCCATCGAGTGACCGATCAGCACCACGCCAGCAGCCGGAATCTCCTGTGCACCCAGGACCAACGCGACATCGGCCGCGTTCGCCGACGCTCCGCCCTCGTCCTCGGGCAGACCGGACTGGCCGTGGCCGCGCGAGTCGATCGCGAGCGACCCGCGCGACGGGAACTGGTCGAACCAGGGCAGCCACACGTCGGCGTTGTCGCTGAACCCGTGCAGGAACACGGTGTCCACGTCGTCCCGTGTACGCACCCAGGCGAGATGCTCGGTCCGGCCACGCGTGATCATCGGAATGCCTCCCAGTTCGTCTCGGCGGCCCATCGTTCGGCTGCCCCCATCAACACCGTCCACGCCGGCGCCTTGATCTGCCCGTAGTCGTACAGGTCCGGAACGCTCTGCGCCAACCGCTGCTTGAACCCGCCCCACCCGTCGCGCGCTACATCGTCAGCACGCAGGAAGTCGCGGAAGAGCAGCGCTGTCCTGGCGGCGGGACTGCGTTCCCGGACGTGCACGTTGTGGCTCCGCGCGCCGACGGGCGGCGCGAACACCAGCTTGGGGTACGCGACGCCGTTCGCCTCCTCGGCGCGGTTCCACGACTCCGGCCGCAGCCGGTAACCGGCGGCGGTGAGCCGTTCGGTGAGCAGCGGCTCGTCGACGCTGGCGACCAGCACGGTGATGTCGATGCAGTCCTTCGCCGCGAGGCCGGGAACCGACGTCGAGCCGATGTGCTCGATCGCCAAAGCGAGCGGGCCGAGCGTGGCCTGGAGCTCGGCTGCCAGCTTGGCGAACTCGGCCGGCCAGGTCGGGTCGTAGTCGTGCACCTTCACGTCGTGGACGAGCTCATCGGGAAACGGCACGATGGTCGAGCTTACGCGCGTACATAGCGAATCAGCACGACTCCGCTGTCGAACGCCCGGGTCGACTCGACGGTCCACCGGTTGATCTGGAACGGCCCGTCGAAGATCGGCGCGCCCGTACCGATCGACACCGGGTTGAGCTTGAGGTGGATCTCGTCGATCTCCTCGCGCAGCGACGCTGCCAGAGCGCCGCCGCCGCAGAGCCAGATGTCCTTGCCTGATTCGCTCTTGAGCTCCCGTACCTTGGCGAGCGGGTCGGTGGAGACCAGCTCGATCGCCTTGTCGGGCACCTCCTCGAGCGTGGTCGAGAACACCAGATGCCGCATATGCGGGTACGCGTTCTCGACGCCTTCCGCGAGCGCCATCGTGTACGAGACGCGACCCTCGAGCACGGTGTCGAAGTGCTTGTTCTCGACGCCTTCGAGGCCGGCTGCCTCGCGCCAGTGTCCCGGCACCATCTCGGGATACTCCGCGGTGAGCACCGGGCCGTGGTCGCCCTCGAGCAGGAAGACCTTGCCGGTCGGGTCGCTGCGGTCGGCCTCGGCGATGAAGCCGTCGATGGTCGAGGCGATCAGGTAGACGAGCTTTCGCATGGGTCCCTCCCAAATCACTGTGGTTGTAGTACTCTAAACACAGTGGTCAGCGGATGTCCAGGGAGTGACTGATGGTTCGGCGGAACGACGAACGGCGTGCGGCCCTCGTGGACGGCGCGATCGAGGTGCTCGCCAGGGACGGGGCGCGCGGGCTGACGTTCCGCGCGGTCGACACCGAGGCGGGCGTACCCGCTGGAACGGCGTCCAACTACTTCGCCAACCGCACGGACCTGTTCCGCCAGGTGGCGCAGCGCATCCACGTCCGGATGGGGCCGTCGCCGGAGGAGGAGCTCGCTGGTGCGGCCGGGCCGCCGACGAGGGAGGTCGCGACCGCCCAGCTGCAGGCGCTGTTCGGGCGGATCGTCGCCGACCGTACGGGCTACCAGGCGCTGCTCGAGCTGCGCCTGGAGGCGACCCGGCAGCCGGAGCTGCGCGAGCTGCTGTCCGCGACGATCCGGGCCAACCACGCCCAGGACGTCGCCCGCCACGCCGCCTCAGGGATGCCGGGCGACCGTACGACCGTGCTGCTCCTCTACCTCGCGATCAGCGGCCTCGTCGTCGAACACCTCACGCTGCCCGACATGCTCGAGCCGCTTACGCCGGACGACGTCATCGCCGACCTGGTCCGACTGCTGATGCGCTAGCGGCTCGGGAAACCTCGTTCGGTCAGCCAGGCGGCGAACTCGTCGCCGGTCTCGACGCCGTCGTCCAAGACGGCCTGGTAGATCTGCTGGCCGCCGACCTCGTACGGGTACGTCGGCAGCCGGTGCCACTCGTCCTTGATGCGCAGCACGGCCAGCCGCTGCGCGGGTGTGATGCGGTCGCGCAGCGCCTCGTGCCACTCGGTCACGTTGCGGTGGACGTCGTGCAGCCAGATCGTCAGGTCGATCGTCCACGTCGCGTCGCCGCGCCGCAGCGAGATCGGCACGTGGTAGCGCTCGTCCCGCACCGCCGGCGTCGGGGCGCGGGGGCCGCGCTCATCCGCGTACGTGAAGCCCACCACGCCCGGGATCAGCACGATCTTCGCCAGCAGCGCCACGACGTCCGACGGCGTGAACGACGCGCCGGCGCACACCATCACGTCCAGGTCGCGCCACGACATCAGCCCCGACACGTAGCTCCCCGTCGGCAGCAACGAACCCAGGTCGAACGACGCCCACGCCGCCTCCAACTCGGCCAGGACCTCGGCGCCTTCGGCCTGCAAAGCTTCCTGCCGCGCGAGCAAATCGTCGTTCACCGGCGACACTATGCCGGTGATGGCGCATGATGTGCGCTGTGATTTCCGACCACCGAGCCTTCTGGAACGCACAAGCCGCGACGTACGACGACGAGGCCGACCACGGCCTGCGCGACCCCGACGTCCGGCAGGCCTGGCGCGACCTTCTCGCCGAGCTCCTTCCCACGCCACCCGCGAAGCTCGCCGATCTCGGCTGCGGGACCGGCACGCTCTCCGTGCTGCTCGCCGAGGAGGGCTACGACGTCGTCGGCGTCGACCAGGCGCCGAACATGATCGACTTCGCCGTACGCAAGGCCAAAGCCGCCGGGCTGAACGTCCCGTTCCAGCACGCCGACGCGTCGAAGCCGCCGCTCGAGGCAGGCACGTTCGACGTCGTCCTCGCCCGGCACGTGCTCTGGGCGCTGCCCGACCCGCGCGCGGCGCTGGAACGATGGCGAGACCTGCTCAAGCCGGGCGGCCGGCTCGTCCTCATCGAGGGCCGCTGGTGGACCGGCGGCGGCCTCACCGCCCAGCGGACGAAGCGCCTGCTGAACGGCATCGCCACGATCACCCAGACGCGGCCGCTCACCAACAAGGGCCTCTGGGGAGCCCCGATCCGCGACGAGCGGTACGCGATGGTCGCGGTCGTCGGGGTGGACGACGCGGCCAGCTCCACCTGAGCCTCCACCCGGATCTCCACCCGACGGTGGTCCTCGAAATCGTCGCCGATTCCTAGCGTCGTGGTCATGACTTTGAGCACGCTCGTCAACGCAGCCCTCGTCGTCGCCGTCGTCATCTACATGGTCGCGCGGCGGATGAGCTGGCAGCAGTTCAACAAGTCCGGTCGCGAGGTCTGGGTGATGCCGCTCGTCCTCATCGGCATCGGTCTGCTGCAGATGAAGGACAAGCTCGGCGGCGGCTACCACCTCACGGTCGCCGACATCGGGTTCCTCGTCGCCGGACTGGCCGTGAGCCTGGTCGTTGGCCTGTTGATGGGACGGACCGTCGAGCTGCAGACCCGCGGCACCGAGGTCTGGTACCGGATGCCGGTGATCGGCCTGCTCGTCCTTGTCGGGTACGTCGCCGCGAGGTTCGCGCTCGCGATGCTGGGACACACCATGGGGGCGACGATCACGTCGGGTGGTGGGTCGATCATGGTTTCGTTGGGCGCCAACCTGCTCGCGCAGTCGCTGGTCACGGCCTCCCGGGTCAGCACCAGCACGCTGCAGCGGGCGCGCGCCTGAGACGCAGAGGAGAACGGTGAACGTCGGCGAGCTGGTGCGGCGGCTGGTCCCGCCGCCCAGCGGCGAGCGGGTACGGGTGGGTTGGTGGATCGTCAACCTGCTCGGCACCTGCCTGTTCGTCTACACGCTGGCGTCCGCGCGGCCGACTCCCGACATCGCGGTGTTCGTCTGGACCGGGTACGGGCTCTGCATGGCGCTGTGGATCTCGTTCATCGTGCTCGAACGCCGCCGGCCGCGGCTCGCGATCGCCCTGCTCGCCGGCTGCTCGTTGCTCGCCTGCGTGCTGTCGGCCGTGCCGCAGAGCAACGAGACCACCATCGTCGCGATGGTCACGCTGGTCATCTGTGCCTCGAGCTCGTCGATCTCGGTCGTCGCGATCGTCAGCATCGGCGTGCTGGACGCGCTCGCGTTCACCGCGAGCGGATGGACGAACGACCAGCCCGTCGGTTGGTTCGCCAGCAACCTCGGCGCCGCGGCGCTCGTGCTGATGCTCGGCCTGATCCGCCGGCAGGGCCGCGTCCAGGCGCAGCAGACCGAGGAACTGCTCCGGCAGACCCAGCTCGCGCAGCAGGAGCACGCCCGCGCGGCGGCGTTGGACGAACGGACGCGGATCGCCCGCGAGATCCACGACGTGCTGGCGCATTCGCTCGGTGCGCTCGGGGTACAGCTCGAGGTCGCGGAGGCGCAGCTGGACAAGGGCGACGTTGCCGGGGCCTCGGAGCGCGTACGTCGGGCGCGGCGGCTCGCGGCGTCCGGTTTGGTCGAGGCTCGGGACGCGGTGAACGCTTTGAGGCAGGACGTTCCGTCGTTGGAGGCGGCTCTCGCCGAGCTGATCGAGGACCACGACCTGGAGGCGCGGCTGCGTACCGACGGCGCGTCCCGGGCGTTGTCGTCCGCGGCGACGGTGTCTTTGCTGCGGACGGCGCGGGAGGCGCTGACGAACGCTTCGCGACATGCGCCGGGCGCTCCGGTGTCCGTGGTGCTCACGTACACCCCGTCGGCTGTGCGACTGGCTGTGCGGAACGAGGCGGCCTCGCGTCCCGTGGTCGCCGAGCCGTCGGGTGGGTTTGGCCTGACCGGCATGCGCGAACGCATCGCTTTAGCCGGCGGCACGTTGACCGCTGGGCGGTCGGGCGAGGGTTGGGAAGTCGTGGCGGAGGTGCCGGAGTGACCGTACGGGTGGTGGTCGTCGACGACCAGCAGATCGTCCGCGACGGGCTGGTGGCGTTGCTCGGGTTGCTGGACGACATCTCGGTCGTGGGCTCGGCGGGAGACGGTTCCGAGGCTCTCGCGGTGGTGGCCTCGGCCCGGCCGGATGTGGTGCTGATGGACCTGCGGATGCCGGTGCTGGACGGCGTGGAGGCGACGCGGCGGCTGTCGCGGGACCACCCGTCCGTGGCGGTGTTGGTGCTGACGACGTACGCCGACGACGACTCCATCGCCGGAGCGCTCCAGGCCGGCGCCCGCGGCTACCTGACCAAGGACGCCGGCCGCGTCGAGATCGCCGCCGCCCTCCACGCCGCCGCGGCGGGTCAGTCGACGTTCGACCGTACGGTGTCCGAACGCCTGGTGTCAGCGCTGACATCGCGCCAGAAATCCGTTGTACGCAAGGAGAATCCAGACGGCCTCACCGGTCGCGAGGTCGAGGTCCTGTCACTGCTCGCGCGGGGATTGAGCAACGCGGAGATCGCTGGAGAGTTGTATATCGGTGAGACGACGGTGAAGACGCACATCAACAACGCGTTCGCGAAGATCAACGTACGGAACCGCTCCGAGGCAACGAGATACGCGCTCGAGCACAACCTCTAGCCTCGATCTTTCGTCCAGCGGTGGTTTCGCCCGGTCCGCCCCCGGCCCTGGGGGCCAATGATCATGTAAACATGATCAACGGCCGCTCTACGTGGGGTGGACGCCAGGTAAAGGGGCCACTGGCCGGGTAAGGCGACCGGCGTGGCCCGCAGAGGCGGCCTTGGCGGCGCGGACCTTCCTCGCCTCGGCCGCGCCGTCCTTGGTCAGCGCATAAAGCCGCCGTCGCGGGCCACGGCGGGTGCCCTCGTCCTCCCACGAGGACGTGACCCAACCAGCCCGTTCCAGCCGCTCGAGCATCGGATACACACTGCCCGAGGGCCGGCCCGTGGCCTTGATGATCGCCAGCCCCCACTGCGGATCCTTGGCCTCCAGGAGCACACCAAGGACGTCGACGGTGGCCTTGCCGATCCGTTCGAGCCTCTCCATGGCCCTAACCTACATAGGTAGATCAGGAAAGGCTAGTGGCCGACGGCGCGGCCGGTTTGTTCGGCCCAGGCGGTCACGTCTTCGCGGCGGATGGCCACGGCCAGCAGCTCCGGGAAGAGGTCCGGCGTGCAGGCGAACGCCGGAGCTCCCAACCCAGACAGGGCGGCGGCGAGCTCGTGGTCGTACGAAGGCGTCCCCGAGTCCGACAGCGCCAGCAGCACGACGACCGTCACGCCCGACGCGACCAGGTCCCGCACGCGGCGCACGAGCTCGGAAGCCGAGCCGCCCTCATAGAGATCCGAGATCAGCACCAGCACAGTGTCCGCCGGGCGGCGCACCAGCGACTGCGCGTACGACACCGCCCGGTTGATGTCCGTCCCGCCACCCAGCTGCGTCGAGAACAACAGGTCCACCGGATCCGTCAACAACTCTGTCAGATCCGCCACCTCGGTGTCGAAGACCACCAGCCGCGTGTCCACCGACCGCAACGAGGCCAGCGTCGCGCCGAAGATCGCCGAGTACACCATCGACTCGCCCATCGAGCCCGACTGGTCCACCAGCAAGATCACGTCCCGCAACGCCGACGCACGGCTGCGCCGATGGTGCCCGAGCAGCTTCTCCACCACGACGGTCTTCTCCGACGGCTGGTAGTGCCGCAGGTTCGCGCGGATCGTCGTCGACCAGTCCACGTCCGCCAGCAACGGCCGCGACGTACGGCGGGAACGGTCCAACGCCCCGTTCACCGACGCCAACAGCTGGTCCGTCAACCGCCGCTGGACATCCTCGACCACCTTCCGCACCACCGCACGCGCCGTCCCCCGCGTACGTTCCGGAATCGCCGACGACAACGAGATCAACGTCGTCGCCAGCTGGATGTCCGGCTGCGCCAGAGCCAACAGCTCCGGCTCGAACAACAGCTTCGTCAGCCCCAGCCGCTCAACGGCGTCGCGCTGCATCACCTGCACGACGGACGAAGGAAAGTACGTGCGGATGTCACCCAACCATCGATGCAGAGCCGGCGAGCTACTGCCAAGCCCACCTTGACGCTCACCACGGCGCCCGCTCGACTCGCCGTCCTCCGAGCCGTCCGCACCCGGCCCGTACAGAACGGTCAGTGCCTCGTCCCGACGCTGATCGTCCTTCTCCAGTTGGCTCAACTCGTCAGCCGAAGGCCCCAGCAACATCCGCCACCGCCGCCGGCGCTCGTCGTCGCTCATCGCGCAGCCTCCGCCAGCAAGCCCTCGACGTACGACACCAACCGCGCAGCCCGCGTCGGATCCCACTCGTCCCCAGCAGCCACCACCGGCCCCGCCTCGCCCGACACCCGCGACGCCAACGTCCGCCGCTCGGCAGTGCTGAACTCCGAAACAGCCCTACGCAGCAAGGGCAAAGCGTCCTCGAACGACGAGTCCGACAACCCCGCCAGCCACGAGTCGACCAACGCAAGCAGCCGCGGATCCGCTCCCAGCATCGTCGCCGACCCGCGCAAGAAGCCCGCCACGAAAGCCGTCGACCCCGACGAGGCAGTCACCGCCCGATGCAGCCGCACCGCCACCGCATCGGCAGACAAGGCAGAAGACTCCCACAGCAGTCGTGTTGAACGCCCGGCCGGCAACCCGTGCGCGTCGTCGGTCTCGACCAGCTTCACCAAGGACGCCTCCCACAGCTCGGCATGAGAGTCGTCCGCCATCCGCCGCACCGCCTGCTGTGCGCCGTCGATCGCCCGCACCGCCTGCTCCGCCGTGCGGTCGTCGATCCCCCGGCACGCCAACGGCAACCCCACCGCACCCCGCGACAACAGCCCATGCAGCGCCGTCCGCAACAGCTCCGGATCCGTCCCGCGCACCGACCCGTACCGAGCCGTGTCCGACAGCTCCGGCAACGCACCCAGCAGATCCAACGCGTCCGTCGCCGCGGCCGCACACCGGTCCAGCGCCTCGCGCGCGGACGTCACCACGTCCGGCAGCTCACATCCCACCGCCGAAGCGAGCAGCGAGGCGGCCTCGGAGACCCGTTCGGCGTCGACCGTACGAGACAGCAACACGCGTTCGGCAGCCGCCGAGACCGTCGTCCCGTGCCGAGCCGCCGCCGCGACGGCAACTGCCAGCGACGGGTCCCAGCGCAGCACCCACCGTTCGGCGAACGTCCCCAACCCACGCGCGGGTTCGAGCTCGCCCCACGCCACGTCCAGCACCAACAGCCGCCGGAACAACCGGGACCGCTCCCGCCCCACGTCCTTCCGCAGATCCAGCGCGACGAGCTTCTCCTCCGGCGACACCGGCAACCGGAGCCGCTTCTGCAGCCGTTCGAGGTCCCGCGCCAGCGGTGACCGGGGAACGTCGTCGCCCACCGCGCCCAGCTGCTCGCCGATCACCAGCCGGTCGCGCACGAGCCGCAGCGGTACGGAGTCGCCGCCGCACAACACCGCCAGCGTCGCGTCCGACACCTCCGACAAACCCGGCGACGGCCGCCCGCGCAACGCGGCCAACGCGTCGGCCAGCCGTACGGCCTCCACCGCGCTCGCCGTCGAGGCCGGCAAGCCTTCGGACCGCAGCACCTGGCAGGTCCGCGCGAACCATCGCGGCACCACGTCACCGTGGCCCGCACGCGAGAACAGGTGCGAGTACCAACCCGGCGAGTCGACGCCCGCGCCGTACCCCGACGTCGCCGCCAGCCGCCCGTAGCTCCACGGCACCCAGGACCCGGAGACCTTGCGTTTCTTCAACCCACGCAGCAAAGCGGCGTCATGCGTCGCCGGCGGCAACGTCGCCAAGGCGGGCGCGTGCCATGCCCCACAGACGAAGACGATCGGGCCGGAGAACTCCTTCAGACCCTTCCGCAGGAGCTGCCGCATCGCGGCCTCACGGACCAGCGTCTCCTCGTCGATCTCGTCCGCGTACTCCTCCCGCAGCGCCCCCATCGCCTCGCCGACTGCCGCGGCGAGCGTCAGCGGGTCGGCGACCGCGGAGTGCTCGACGACGTCCTCCCACCACCGTTCCGGATCGTCGAACCCGGCCGCCTCGGCCAGCAGACCCAGCGGGTCGAGGTGCACCCGCTTCCGTCGCGGCCGGAGGATCCGGTCGACCGGGTCGATGAACGCCGACGCCGCCATGTCCGCGAACCGCGCCGGCACCCCCGCGGCAGCGGCCCACGACAACGCCTGCCACTCCGGCGAGAACCCCGCGAACGGCCAGAACGCCGACTTCGACGGATCCGCGTCGTCGTGCAGCAACAGCGCGACCGGCGGCGTGAGGTCGGGAACGTGCGGCACCAACGGATCCGCGTCCGGCGGCCCCTCGATCAGCACCAGCTCCGGCCGGACCGCCTCCAGCGCCGCACGCACCATCCGCGCCGAACCCGGCCCGTGGTGCCGGATCCCCAGCACCGTGACCCGCTCCGGCAGAGCAGTGCTGCGCGCCACGAGAGAACCTCAGACCCCGCCGACCGTGAACCCAGCCACGTCGAGCTCCTGGCAGGCGCGGTAGAGGTCCCGCCACTCCGAACGTTCCTTCACCACGGTCTCGAGGTACTCCTGCCACGCCGCCGTGTCCGACACCCGGTCCTTGACGATCGCGCCGAGCAGCCCGGCCGCCACCTCGTCCGCGCCGAGCTGACCGTCGCCGAAGTGCGCCGCGAGCGCCATCCCGGAGGTGATCACCGAGATCGCCTCGGCCGTGGACAGCGAGCCGCTCGGCTTCTTCAGCTGCGTACGGCCGTCCGACGTCGTCCCGTTCCGCAGCTCGCGGAACACGCGGACGACCCGCCGCACCTCGTCCAGCGCCGGCGGTTCCGCGGGCAGCTGCAGCGCTTGACCGATCTGCGCCGACCGCGAAGCGACGATCTCCACCTCGGCGTCCTCGGTCGCGGGCGGCGGCAGCACGACGGTGTTGAACCGGCGCGCCAGTGCGGACGACATCTGGTTGACGCCGCGGTCGCGGTCGTTCGCCGTCCCGATGATCGTGAAGCCGGGGATCGCGCGGATCTGCAGGTTGAGCTCGGGTACGGGAAGTGCCTTCTCCGACAGCACGGTGATCAACGAGTCCTGCACCTCGGCCGGCATCCGGGTCAGCTCCTCGATGCGGGCCACGGCGCCGGTCTGCATCGCGCGCATGATCGGCGAGGCCACCATCGCCGCCTCGCTTGGCCCCTCGGCGATCAGCCGCGCGTAGTTCCAGCCGTACCGGATCGAGTCCTCCGACGTCCCCGCCGTGCCCTGGACGACGAGCGTCGAGTCGCCGCTGACGGCCGCCGCGATGTGCTCGGACAGCCAGGACTTCGCGGTGCCGGGTACGCCGACGAGCAGCAGCGCGCGGTCGGTCGCGAGCGTGCCGACCGCGACCTCGACGATGCGCCGGTCGCCGATGTACTTCGGCGTGATCACGGTGCCGTCGTCGAGGGTGTCGCCGAGGACATAACGGACAACCGCCTGCGGCGAGAGGCGCCAGTTCGGCGGCCGCGGCAGCACGTCGTTCTCGGCGAGGGCGGCCAGCTCCTTCGCGTGCTCCACCTCGGCCGGCGGCCGCATCACTCCGGCGGTGTCGCTACTCATAGGCCCCATTCTGCGTGACGGCCACCGACCCGTAGAGGGTGCGGCGGAGGTTGAGGACGTACTCGTGGCGGCCGTGCTCGGGCCAGCGCTCGGCGAGGTGCGGCCAGTACTGGGTCAGCAGGTCCACCGAGCCGCGCCGGATCAGCACGTCCGGCGGCCGGTTGGCCCGCCAGCGGGCGTCGGGGCTCTCGTAGAGGCGGCGGAGAACGGCGAGTGTCGTGTCCTCGGACCACGGGCCGGTGACGAGCTCGGCGGCGGACTCGAGCGCGCCGCGGTCGGGGTTGGCGGCGAGCGCAGCGAGAACGTGGGCGCCGGCGGCGGCCGGCAGGGAGCGCAGGGCGGCGAGGACGTCGCTGTCGAGCAGGACGCCGACCAGCTCTGTCGCCCAGCGGGCCGGTTCGGCGGACTTGGGGAGGCCGAGCAGCATGCCCGACGCCAACGGCACCGACCAGCGGCTGGCTCCCACCAGCTGGACCACCTCGTCGTCGGACCGGTCCAGCAGCTTGGCCCAGGCCTCGGGCGCGAGGCAGGATGCGGCGCCGCGCAGGCGGGTGGCGATGCTGCCGACCGCCGTACGTTGGCCGCCAAGGTCGCGCGCCTCGTCGTTCGGTGTCTCGCGCCGCGCGTACGGGCCGCCCGGCAGCACCTCGAGCGCGCCGTCCATGACGGTCAGGCCCTCGCGCAGCCGGAGCCTTGTCCGCCGTTCCAACGCCGTCCCCGACAGCTGCCGCAACAGCCGGAACGCCTCCCCGCGCACCTCGACCGCGCGGTCGTCCAACGCGTCCTCGAGAAACGACTCGTCCTCCTTGGTCACCGGCTCCAGCGCCGTCAACAGCGCCTTGCGGTCCGCCGAACGTCGTTCCTCCGCGAACTGTTCGGCGAGCCGGTCCCGGTCCGGGATCAGCGCGAGCTCCGCCTGCACCGCCGCCCACGACCACACCGGCCGTACCTTTGCCAGCCACACGCCACGCTCGCCGACGACCGCGCCGAGCACGTCGCGGAACGCCGGCCGCGCGTTCCCCACCGACAGCAGGTCCGGCAGGTGCCGGGGCGCGGCCACCAGCCCGGCGGTGCGGACGACCGTGCACCACTCGTACAGCAGCCCCGCGTCCTCGGTCGCCAGCATCTCGTCCAGTAGCCGGGCCAGGTCAGCCGACACCACAGCGCCCGGGGCGGGTCCGGGCTCGATCGGTGTGGCATCCGACCGCGGCGCCAGCTGCGCACCCCGTCTTGCGACGCCCATGGCGGCCAGTTTGTCCAGCAGGGCATGCGATTCGACCCCAGCGCGGTCGGAGCCGAGTACGAGCTGCTGCACGGTGTCAACCCACTCTTGACGCGACGCGTTCATCCGACCAGCTCCGGCGTTCCGTCGAACGGCGTCGCAACGCCGAGCCGCAGCACGTTCCCGTCCCACAGGCAGATGGCGCCGAACGGCTTGCCGCCGCTGACCGCCAGCGCGCGGTCGAGACCGTCGTCGTCGCGTACCGGCAACCCGTGTCCCGCTTCGTCGAGCAGCACCCACGATGCGCCGGCGGCCGCGGGCCGGACGCCCTCGCAACCCAGCGGAAACTGCCGCTGCCACGGGTCGCTGGACAGCAGCGGCTCGAGCCCGGCCAACGCCTCGGCCCACGTCGACGGCAACGGGATCGGCGCCGGCGGGCCGGTGACGTCGACGAGGCCGGGTAGCACCCGGCGCGGCGAGCCCGCCGGGTAGGGGTGCATCGTGCCGCGCAGTTCCACGCCCAGCGGCAGAAGCGGAGTCGCCGGCGCGTTCACCGCGTACGCGACCGCGATCACCCACTCCCGCCGCTCGCGCGCCCAGGCCCACTGCTGCACGGTGTTGACCTGGCCGTCCTCGTCGTCGATCGCGTTCTGCAGAAGCACGACCCAGTCGTCCTCCCACGGCGGGTTCTCGCGGACGTCGCCTTGCCGCGTCCGGAACCCGACCCGCGACCGGACCACGTCCTCCAGCGCGGTCGCCGAGCCCGTCCGCGACGCGTGCGACGCGAGCTCGATCAGCAGGTGGAGCGCGCCGATCCGTTCGGCGGCCTCCTCGGTCCAGGTCGGCCGCCCGGACGCGACCACCCACGCGAGGTCGATCACCATGCCGGACAGCCCGGGCGCCTGCGCGTCGATCATCCGCACGATCGCCGGCGCGCACCACTCGCGGCCCTGGCTTGGCAGCCCGGCTATGCCGGCGCGGACGAGGTCGTCCAGCCACTCGCGCAGCGCCGCGATGCCCGACTGGACGGTGTCCTCGCGCGCCTCGGCAGTCCGCGCCCGCTGCTGCGCACGGCGTTCGACCGCCTCCGGGGAGTCGTCGAGCTCGCGCTGCCTGCCGGCGCCGCGCCAGTCCTTGACCCACTCGGGCCGGGGATCGGGCGGGACGAGCGAGGCGGCGTGCATGAGCTGCAGCGCGATCGCGTGCTTGCAGGGGACCTTGCGGGACGGGCAGGAGCAGGTCGCCGCGCGATCGTCGAGCGCGACGCGTACCTGGTACGGGTTCTGGCCGAGCCCGAACAGTCCCCAGAGGAAGTCGTCGTCGACGCCGTACGACCGCCAGGCGCTCGGCACGGCGAGCGGGCGCGCACTGGCCGCGACCTGCGCGTCCGGCGCCAACGCGAGGACGTCGATGCTCATCGCCATCGAGCATAGGCTTACGCACATGGACTTTCGCCACCTCGGCAGCAGCGGTCTCTACGTCAGCGAAATCGCCTACGGGAACTGGCTCACCCACGGAGAGCAAATCGACCAGGACGCGGCGGAGGCGTGCGTGCACGCGGCGCTCGACGTCGGCATCACCACGTTCGACACCGCGGACGTGTACGCGCAGGGCCAGGCCGAGACGGTGCTCGGCCGCTCGCTGCGCGGCGTCCGGCGGGAATCGGTCGAGATCTGTACGAAGGTGCACGGCGCGATGGGCGACGGCCTGAACAACCGCGGCCTGTCCCGCAAGCACGTGATGGAGGCGTGCCACGCCTCGTTGAAGCGGCTCGACACCGAGTACGTCGACCTCTACCAGGCGCACCGGTTCGACGGGAACGCGCCGCTGGAGGAGACGCTGATCGCGTTCGACGACCTCGTCCGGCAGGGCAAGGTGCTGTACCTCGGGGTGTCGGAATGGACCGCCTCGCAGATCGCCGACGCGCTCCGGATCGCGGGCGACCTTGGGCTGCGCAGCCGGATCGTCTCGAACCAGCCGCAGTACAACCTGCTGTGGCGCGTGATCGAGGCCGAGGTGCTGCCGCTGTGTGAACGCGAGGGCATCGGGCAGGTCGTGTTCTCTCCGCTCGCGCAGGGCGTGCTGTCCGGGAAGTACCAGCCCGGATCGCCGCCGCCTGAGGGGTCGCGGGCGGCCGCCGGTGGCCGGGGAACGAACTTCATCGGCCGGGTCCGTTCGGACGAGATCACCGGACGTGTCGCGCAGCTCGCCTCGGTGGCCGCGGACGCCGGGCTGACGATGGCGCAGCTCGCCGTCGCGTGGGTGCTGCAGAACCCGGGCGTCTCGGCCGCGATCATCGGCGCCTCTCGTCCCGAGCAGATCAAGGACAACGCGGGCGCGTCGGGAGTGAAGCTGGAGCCGGCGGTGTTGGAACGGATCGACGAGGTGCTCGGCGACGACCTCATTGAGCGCGATCCTTCGAAGACGGCGAAGCCGTTCGCGGTCAAGGACAGCTGGGCCCACCCGGACTGGAAGAGGCCTGGCTGATGGACCTGACCCTGTTGGCGGCGTTCGCCGTCGCCTGTTTCGTGATCAGCGTCGTCCCCGGCCCGGACATGCTGAACATCGTCGCGAACGCGCTCGCGGGTGGCCGGCGAGCGGGGCTCGTCTCGGCGTTCGGCATGTCGACCGGACTCGCGATCCACACCGTGGCGGCGGCGTTCGGCCTCGGCGCGCTGATCCAGGCGGCGCCGATGGCGCTCGACATCATCCGCATCTTCGGCGCGGTATTCCTGCTGTACCTGGCGGTGTCGACCTGGCTGGCGAGCCGGAAGGCGTCGGCGCTGCCGGACGCTGTGGCGGTCGCGCCGACGATGCGGCTGCGCAAGGTCTTCTTGATGGCAACGCTCACGAACCTCGCGAACCCGAAGGTGATTATCTTCTTCCTCGCGTTCTTCCCGCAGTTCCTGTCTCCGGGGGCGGGGATGCTGCCGGTGACGGCGCAGTTCCTGCTGCTGGGCGCGACGTTCATCGGGATCGGCATCTGCGTCGACGCGACAGTGGGGTTCCTCGCCGGGACGCTGTCGGAGCAGATCCTGCGGCGGCGTTCGTTCAAGCGCTGGCTGGAGCGGGTCTCCGCGGCGATCTTCGGCGGGCTCGCCGTGCGGCTCGTGCTCGACGCTCGTTCCTAGGGAGGGCTTCTCATGCGGCTGATCAAGTACACGCACGCGTGTGTGCGGCTCGAGGCGGCCAGCAGCGTGCTGGTGATCGACCCCGGCGCCTGGTCGGAGCCGGCCGCGCTGGATGGCGCGAACGGGGTGCTGATCACACATGAGCACTTCGACCACGTCGACGTCGACCGCCTGCGCGCCGCCGTGGCTGCCGACCCTTCGCTCCGCGTGTGGGCGCCGACCGAGCTGGCCGCCCAGCTGTCGGACCTCGGCCCAGCGCTGACCGCCGTCCGCCCGGGCTCCCCGTTCTCGGCCTTCGAGTTCGCGGTCCGTACATTCGGCGAGCGGCACGCCGTCATCCACGCCGACGTCCCGCCGCCGCAGAACATCGGCTACCTCGTGACAGCGCCGGAGGACGGCACGACGGTCTTCCACCCGGGCGACAGCTTCACCGTGCCCGAGGCCGAGGTCCACCACCTCCTCGTCCCCGCGTGCGCACCGTGGCTCAAGCTCGGCGAAACCGTCGACTGGGTCCGCGCCATCCGCCCGCGTCGCACGTACCCGATCCACGACGCGATGCTGAGCGAGATCGGCCTCCAAAGCGCCGACCGCTGGATCAGCGACCTCGGCGGCGCCGACCACCGGCGCCTCGGGATCGCCGAGCCGATCGACCTGTGACTGAGGAGCTGGATCTCGCGGAAGCCATGAATCTTCGGCTGAGATTCATAGGAACTCGGGGTTTCCTATGAATTCAACAACGAGATTCATAGCAAGATCGCCACAGAGTGAGGTCCGGGTGCGTGCCGCGGAGCATGGGTACTCCGTCACCTATCCGCCGGCGAAGGCGGCCATGAAGCGGCTGGAGTCGCTGGGCATTCTCAGGGAAGTCACGGGCGCCAGCTACGGGCGGATCTACCTCTGCGAGCGAGTCCTGCAGACCCTCGATCCCCCACCCCTCGACCTGTGAGGATCGAGATCGCGCCGTACTCGCCAGCTTGGGCGGTGCGGTTCGCTGAGCTGGGGTTGGCGTTCCGGGGCGCGCTCGGTGGGGTGGCGCTGCGGATCGACCACATCGGGTCGACGTCGGTGCCCGGGTTGGCGGCGAAGCCCATCGTGGACATCCAGATCTCCGTCGCCGCGCTGGAGCCGGTCGACCCGTTCCGCGTGCCGCTCGAAGGGCTCGGGTACGTCTATCGCGCCGACAACGGAGAGCGGACGAAGCGCTACTTCCGCGAGCCGCCCGGCACCCCACGTACGCACGTGCACGTGAGACGCGCTGGCAGCTTCTCCGAGCAGTTCGCTCTGCTGTTCCGCGACTACCTCCGCGCACACCAGCACGAAGCCGACGCGTACGCCGAGCTCAAGCGGCGCCTCGCGATCGAGCACGCCGAGGACAGGGCCGCGTACACCGACGCAAAGAACCCGTTCAGCTGGGACCTCATCCGGCGCGCAGACGCCTGGGCGCAAACCATCGGCTGGGAACCAAGCGCCACCGACGCCTAGACAGATACCTCTGCGGCAGAGGTAATATCAGAGGCGTGACCACCGAGGAACTGGCTGAGGACACGCTCGCGCTGGCGGAGCAGCTGCTGCAGGGGCTGGGCGCGTTCCGGCGCGGCGTCCGACGTGGGACCGGCCCCGGGTCGCCGTTCGGCACGCTCACCGGTGCCCAGGCGGAGCTCGTGAGGCTGATCAGACGGCAGCCCGGCATCTCCGTCGCCCAAGCCGCCGCCGATCTCCGCGTCGCCGCCAACACGGTCAGCACGCTGGTCAAGCAGCTCAACCAGGCCGGCCTCGTCGTCCGCGACGTCGACCCGGACGACCGCCGCGTCGCCAGGCTGCAGCTCACCGACGAGGCCCACGACCACATCAGCAGCTGGCGGGACAAACGCGCCCACACCGTCGCGCAAGCCCTCAGCCAGCTCCCCACCCACCAACAGCAAGCCATCAAGAACGCGATCCCCGCGCTCGACCAGCTCACCGCCAAGCTCCTCGACGAGGAGACCACATGAACGAGACACCACCCAACGGCCGCGCCAAAGCGGTCGAGATCAGCCACCTTTCGCACAGCTTCAAGGAACACAAGGCCGTCATCGACCTCGACCTCGAGGTCTTCACCGGCGAGGTCTTCGGCCTGCTCGGCCCGAACGGCGCCGGCAAGACCACGACGATCCGCGGCCTCACCACGCTGCTGCCGATCCAGGAAGGCGACGTCCGGGTCTTCGGCCTCGACGTCAAGAAGCAGAAGATGGCCGTCCGACGCGCGATCGGGTACGTCCCCCAACAGCTCTCCGCCGACGCCGCGCTCACCGGCCGCGAGAACGTGATGCTGTTCGCCCGGCTCTTCGACGTTCCCCGCAAGGACCGCAAGGAGCAAGTCGACAACGCCCTCGAAGCCATGGGCATCGAAGACGCCGCCGACCGGCTCGCCTCCACCTACTCCGGCGGCATGATCCGCCGACTCGAGATGGCCCAGGCGCTCATCAACCGGCCAAGGCTGCTCGTCCTCGACGAGCCCACCATCGGCCTCGACCCCGTCGCCAGATCCAACGTGTGGGAACGCGTCAGCGAGCTCAAGGACAACACCGGCATGACCGTTCTCCTCACCACGCACTACATGGACGAGGCCGACCAGATGTGCGACCGCATCGCGCTCATGCACCTCGGCAAGCTCCGCGCGATCGGCGCCCCACAGGCGCTCAAGGACGAGCTCGGCGAGGACGCCACCCTCGAGGACGTCTTCCGACACCACTCGGGCGACTCGTTCGCCGACGAAGGAGGTGGCCTCCGCGATGTCCGCAGCACCCGTCGCACCGCCCGTCGACTCGGCTGAGCGGACGGCCTCGGCGGGCTGGCGTTTCCCCAGCCGCGTCGCCACGCTCTGCCTGCTGGAGTTGCAGAAACTCCGCCACGACCGCACCGAGATGATCACCCGCATGGTCCAGCCAGCGCTCTGGCTGATCATCTTCGGTACGACGTTCAGCCAGATCCGCGCGATCCCCACGGGCGGCGTCCCGTACATGGACTTCCTCGCGCCCGGCATCCTCGCCCAGTCGGCGCTGTTCATCGCGATCTTCTACGGCATCCAGGTGATCTGGGAACGCGACGCCGGCGTGCTCGCCAAGCTGCTCGTCACCCCGACGCCGCGCGTCGCTCTCGTTGCCGGCAAGGCGTTCGCGGCCGGCGTACGGGCGGCCGTCCAGGCCGTCGTCGTGATGATCCTCGCCGTGATCCTCGGCGTCGCGCTCACGTACAACCCGCTGAAGATCCTCGCCGCCCTGCTCGCGCTCGTGCTCGGCGCCGCGTTCTTCTCCTGCCTCTCGCTCACGATCGCCGGCCTCGTTCTCAGCCGCGACCGCGTGATGGGCATCGGGCAGGCAATCACGATGCCGTTGTTCTTCGCCTCGAACGCGCTCTACCCGACCGAGCTGATGCCGAGCTGGATCCGCTGGCTCGCCCACATCAACCCGTTGTCGTACGAGGTCGACGCGCTGCGCGGGCTGCTGATCGGCACGCCGTCCAACCTCGTGCTCGACTTCGTCGTGCTGACCGTCGCCGCGGCGGTGGGCATCACGACGGCGGCCGCGCTCATCGGCCGGCTCGCGCGTTAAGGTCGAACGAATGAGCAGCCCGAACGTTGTCATGGTCCACTGGCACGATCTCGGCACCCACCTGGGCACGTACGGCGCAGACGGCGTCAGCAGCCCGGAGGTCGACCGGCTCGCCGGCGAAGGGGTGCGGTTCGACAGCGCGTTCTGCGCGACGCCGTTGTGTACGCCCGCGCGGAGCGCGCTGATGACCGGCCGCTATCCGCACGACGTCGGCATCAACGGGCTGCAGCACCACGGCTGGGAGTACGCGCCCGACGTCCAGACGCTGCCGATGCTGCTGCGTACGGCCGGCTATCGCAGCGCGAACTTCGGTATGCAGCACGAGTCGGCGGATCCCGCCCGGCTCGGCTACGACGAGGTCTACGACGCGCGCGACCCCACGACCGGCTGGCAGCGCGCGGACACCGTGGTGGACGAGGCGTCCGCGTGGCTGTCGGCGCCCGAGCGGCGGCAGGAGCCGTTCCTCGCCGTGGTCGGCTTCTTCGAGGTGCACCGGCCGTACCCGCCGGAGATCTACCCGCCGGACGATCCGGCGGGCGTGACCGTGCCGGCGTTCCTGCCGGACAACGCGTCGACCCGGGCGGACCTGGCCGGGTTCCAGGGGTCGATCCGGATCGCGGACGCCGCGGTCGGGCGGCTGCTGGAGACGTTGCGCACGCAGCGCCTGCTCGAGAACACCTGGGTGATCTTCACGACCGACCATGGGATGGCGTTCCCCGGCGGCAAGTCGACGCTGTACGACCCGGGCATCCGGATCTCGCTGATCGTGCGCCCGCCCGACGGCGCGGCGTACCGGCGCGGAACGGCGACCTCCCGACTCGCCGCGCACGTCGACGTCGTGCCGACGCTGCTCTCGCTCGCGGGCGCCTCGATCCCGGCCGAGGTGTCAGGGCTGAGCCACCTGGAGTGGCTGCGCGGCTCCGACCTCGCGATCCCGCGGGTGAACGTGTTCGCGGAGAAGACGTTCCACGACGCGTACGACCCGATGCGCGCCGTGCGGACGGGACGCTGGAAGTACATCCGGAACTACGTTCCCGGCCCCCGGCTTGTGCTGCCGCTGGACATCGAGGCGAGCCAGACCCGCGCGGGTATGGGCGACGAGCACCTCACACCGCGCCCGGACGTCGAGCTGTACGACCTGGCCGACGACCCGGTGGAGCGGACGAACGTGGCCGGAAAGCCAGAACTGGCTGAGATCGAGAACGATCTCAGCCAGCGCTTGGAGCAATGGCAGCGGGACACGCACGACCCGCTGCTCTCAGGGCCGATCCCCGCCCCTGCTGGCTTCAGCTGAGGCGGGAAAGAGCGCTCAGGTCCCGTCGTCGGTCGCGGTCCGCGTACGCGTGGTCCGCGGCCGGCTGTTCGCCGACTTGGCGGCCGACGTCTTCTTCGCCGCGGCCGGCTTGTCGGCGTCGCTCACCTTCTCCTCGGCCGCCGGAGCGTCCGGAGTGGTGGGCTTGTGTGGCTTGTCCGTACTGTCAGCGGCCGCCTCGTCCGGCGAGGCGCCGGCCTCGTCGTCGATCACGAGCTGGGAGTCGTCCGGCTTGTCCTCGACCTTGTCGGCCGGCTTGCTCTCCGTCACCGCGGTCGCGCTGGGCGGCGGCGTGTAGGCCGGCCGCGGCGGCGTCGTCGCGGGCATCGGCTGCCACTGCGAGTCCTGGCTGCTGCGCAGCGCCCGGTAGGCGGCCACCGCGCCGGCGGCCAGCGCACCGAAGACCAGCAGTCGCTTGAGCCAGCGCCCGCGCGGCTTCGCCGGTGCCTGCTCCAGCTCGCCCTTCAGCGCGGCGATCGCGGCCGTGCCGCGGCGCATCGCTTCCTCGCGGTACGGCTCGCTCGTCTCGACCGCGTCGTGCAGCCGGTCGCGAGCCCGATCGATCGCGGGCTCGAGGCGTTCCAGTGCCTCTTCCACGGCCGGAACGAGCCGGTCCATGGCGTCCTCGACCGCGGGCCCGATCCGGTCCCTGGCCTTGTCGACCGCGGGTCCGAGCCTGTCCTTGGCCTTGTCGACGGCTGGCTCGAGCCGTTCCCACGCCTTCTCCACCGCTGGCTCCAACCGATCCCATGCCTCTTCGACGATGGGGGTGGCCTTCTCCTGCGCGGACTCCGCGTAGGGCCGGACCTTCTCCGCCACCGTCGCCAGACCCGATCGCCTACTTCGGCGTCCCATATCTCACGCGCCTCCTCGTGCACTGTCCTTCGAACCGGCTGCGCACCGATGAGAAGAAACGGTACGCGCAACCGTTCAGGTTCTTCCTCTCGCCTTCCCCGTTCGCGCCCGATCATGCCCTGACGGGAATCTCACCGCATCTACCGAGCGTGATCGGACGTGCCCGAAGCGGGCTCCGGGGCGCCGCCGGGGCACCCCGGCGGCGCCCCGCTCGTTCGCGTGAAAGGATCGCGTCTTCAGTGTTTACTCACGGGTGGACAAGTCACGGGCGGAGAGAAGGGAGCCTGGTGAGCGAGGAAACCTACGCGACGTTCCGTACGTCGCACGGCGACATTGTGGTGAAGCTGTTCTCGAACCACGCGCCGAAGACGGTACGCAACTTCGTCGAGCTGGCCGAGGGCAAGCGCGAGTGGATCGACCCGGAGTCCGGGGAGAAGACCAACCGCCGGTTCTACGACGGCTTGACGTTCCACCGCGTGATCTCTGGGTTCATGATCCAGGGTGGCTGCCCGCTCGGTACGGGCACGGGCGGTCCGGGGTACCGGTTCGAGGACGAGTTCCACCCCGAGCTGCGGTTCGACCGGCCGTACCTGTTCGCGATGGCGAACGCCGGGCCGAACACGAACGGCTCGCAGTTCTTCATCACGGTCGGCCCACAGCCGCACCTGAACAACAAGCACTCGATCTTCGGCGAGGTCGTCGACCCCGCCGGGCAGAAGGTCGTCGACGAGATCAGCCAGGTTTCGACCGGCCAGATGGACCGGCCCAAGGAGCCCGTGATCGTCACGTCGGTCGACATCGAGCGCAAAGAGTCTTAGCAAGACCAGGCCGCACCGGGAGGGGTACGGGGACCGATGACCGACGAGTCACGGCGCCCGGACGAGGGCGCGAACGTCGATCCTGCTGGCGTGCCCGCGGACGAGGCCGTACCCACCTGCTACCGGCATCCGGACCGCGAGAGCTACATCCGCTGCCAGCGGTGTGATCGTTACATCTGTCCGGACTGCCAGCGGCAGGCCTCGGTCGGCTTCCAGTGCGTGGAGTGCGTACGGGAGGGCCAGCGCGACCAGCCGGCCGCCCGTACCCGCTTCGGCGGCGTCATCCGCGGCAACGACGGCGTGGTGACGAAGGTCATCCTCGGCATCAACATCGTGATCTTCGTGCTGGGCATGCTGAGCCCGGCGCTGATCCAGTGGATGCAGCTGGTGGGCCGGATCGGCTTCGCCGACCAGATCGGCGCCGCTGGCGGCGTTGCAGGAGGCGAGGTCTGGCGGCTGATCACCTCGGTGTTCGTGCACGTACAGATCTGGCACCTCGCGGTGAACATGTTCACGCTGTGGATCCTCGGTCCGCCGCTCGAGCGGCTGCTCGGCCGGGCCCGGTTCACCGCGCTGTACCTGGTGGCGGGCCTGACCGGCTCGGCGGTGGCGTACGCGTTCACCGATCCGCGGGTCGGCGTGGTCGGCGCCTCGGGCGCCCTGTTCGGTCTGTTCGGCGCGACCGTGATGCTGTCGCGCAAGATGAAGGCCGACATGAGCTGGTTCCTGGGGACGCTGGCGATCAACGTGGTGATCAACGTCCTGTTCGCCCGGTTCCTGTCCTGGCAGGGGCACCTGGGTGGCTTCATCGGCGGGCTCTTGCTCGGCGCCGCGTTGGCGTACGCACCCCGCGAGCGGCGGGACCTTTACCAGATCCTCGGCTTCGTCGGCGTCGGCTTACTCGCCATCGGGCTGATCGTCTGGCGGACGGCCTCGCTGGTCTAGCTGGTCTAGCTGGCCTTCACTACTGGGGCCAGTCCGACCGAACGTTCGACCGCGTCGGGCATTCCGCAGGTCAGCAGCCAGTTCGCGAGCATCCGGTGCCCGCCCTCGGTGAGCACCGACTCCGGGTGGAACTGCACGCCCTCCACCGCCACGTCCTTGTGCCGCAGCGCCATGATCACGTCGGACTCGGTGCGCGCGGTCACGGCGAACACGTCCGGCACCGTCTCCGGCTCGACCGCGAGCGAGTGGTACCTCGTCGCGGTGAACGGGTCCGGCAGCCCGGCCAGCACGCCCGCGCCGTCGTGGTGGACGAGGCTGGTCTTGCCGTGCAGCAGCTCCGGCGCGCGCGAGACCGTGCCGCCGTACGCGACCGCCATCGCCTGCAGGCCGAGACACACGCCGAACAGAGGGACCTTTCCGGCCATCTCCTGGACCAGCTCGACGCAGACCCCCGCGTTCTCCGGCGTCCCCGGGCCCGGTGACAGCAGCACACCGGCGTACCCCTCGGCCTCCTTGGGCTCGAGCGTGTCGTTGCGGCGGACGTCGCACTCGGCGCCGAGCTGGTAGAGGTACTGGACCAGGTTGAACACGAACGAGTCGTAGTTGTCCACGACGAGGATGCGGGTGGTCACCCGCTCATTGTGCCGGCTTGCCCTCTTGGGCGAACGTGAGGTCGATCGACCCCTCGAACGCCGGCATCCGCAGCGACGGCGCGCGCTCGACGTCCCAGCCGAGCTGGAAGCGCTTGTTGTTGACGTACTCGAGGTAGATCTTGACCTGCCGCGACTGGAACAGCGCGTCGCTCATCGC
Source organism: Tenggerimyces flavus (assembly GCF_016907715.1). Taxonomy (NCBI): domain Bacteria; kingdom Bacillati; phylum Actinomycetota; class Actinomycetes; order Propionibacteriales; family Nocardioidaceae; genus Tenggerimyces; species Tenggerimyces flavus. Next base: position 1,128,856 of record NZ_JAFBCM010000001.1, read on the forward strand.
GTCGGCGTCACCGATCGCGGAGATCTTGTACGGCGGGGAGTACGGCACGCCGTGCAGCACCACGTTGTTGCCGACGCAGCGGATCGCCGAGGTCGAGATCACCCGCTGGCCCTGGATCGTCATCGCCTCGGCGCCGCCCGCCCAGAGCGCGTTGACCACCGCCTGGATGTCCTGCTGGTGGACGACGAACGCGTCGAGGTCGGTCGCGCCCTTGCTCACCCCGCGGGGCGCGTCGTCGAGCGTGACCGTGAGGCCAGGCCCGGTGACGGAGGTGAGCCCGGCGGTCGGTGCGGACGCGTCGGCGAGCTCCTGCGCCTGCCGTACCTCGGTGTTGTTGACCTGCCGGCCGAGCGCGTCGGTCTCGGCTCTGATTAGTTGGCGTTCCTCGTTCAGCGCCTTGTTGCGCTGCGACTCGGCGCGGATGAGGTCGATCAGGTCGGTCTGCCGTTCGGCCCGCAGGTCCGTGCCCTGCGCGTTCACCGCGCTGGTGATGGCGAGGAACCCGGCGACGGCGAACGCCGCGCCGGCGAGAAGCTTCGGTATCAGCGGCTTGCGCGGGCTAGGCTGCTCATCGAGCTCGGGCCCGTCGCTGTCGGCGCCGTCCGGGCCGCCGTCATCGGAGCCGCGGTGGCCGTAGCGGGAACGAACGGCATCGAGCACGACGCGTAGCGCCGTCCGCGAGTCCACCCGTTCGCTCTTCACTCGCCCTCCGGTCCGCACGCCCGAGACCCCGTTGACTACGCTAACCGAGTCCAGAGCTGTTGGTACCCCCGGTCCGCCACAAGCCCGGGGCGGAAGCCTGCGAAATCCGGGAGGATGGCGACGTGCCTGAGTCGAAGAACCGCAAGAAGGACGTCTTCACGCCGCCGCCGGAGAAGTCGACCACGAAGAAGGCCCGCCTCGGTGGCGGCCGCTGGGTCGCTCCGGTCATGGTGGCCTGTTTCGTGCTCGGCCTGATCTGGATCGTGACGTTCTACATCGCCGGGAAGCAGATTCCGGTGATGAGCGACCTGAACAACTGGAACATCCTGATCGGCATGGGTCTGATCGCCGTGGGCTTCGTCGTCTCCACGCAGTGGAAGTAGCCCTGAGTGATGTCAGCGGTGTGATTACACCGATGTAGTTCTCCACACTGGTGGATAAGCCTGTGGATAACTCGGATCTCGGTGTGAGCCACGCCTAGGACCGAAGATCGCTGTGGACGTCTGCCAGCCCTGAGAGCAACCGAACCCACCCCCTGTGGGCAGCCCTGTGGATGAAGCGGGGCACGCCTGAGGCGGGTGGGTTCACTCTTCGTGGTCGACCGCCGCACATGCCGTGCTCAGCCGGCGCCCAGAAACGACGAGGCCGGCCACACCATCACGGTGTGGCCGGCCTCGATCCGTTCTCTGTCTAGCCGAAGACTGTCCGCCAGAACGACGACCAGCCGGCGAAGACGCCTTGGCCCTCGTTCGACCCGGAGCGGCCAGGCAGCTCCAAGCCGCCGCCCTCTTCTTCCTCGGTCTGCGTCGGGTCGGGGCTCGGGCTCTCCGACGCGGTCTCCGACGGTGACGGGTCCGGGGAGTCCGACGGCGACGGTTCCACGTCCGGCTCGGTCGCGACGATGATCGTCACGGTCGAGTTCACCTTGCGGCGCTCGCCCTCGCCCGGGATCTGCTCGAGGACCGTCCCCGGCTCCTCCGAGGTAGACGTCTCGTACTCCGGCGTCACCTTGAAGCCCGCGTCCCGCAACATCGCTGTCGCGCGCTGCTCGGTCTCGCCGACGACGTCCGGCACCTCGACCAGGCCGGCGGAGTACGTCAGCGTGATCACCGTGTTCGGCGGCTGCTGCGTGCCCTCGGCCGGGTCGGCGCTGAGGACCTCGCCCGCCTCCGCTTCCGACGTCTCGTCTTCCTTCTCCGAGACCTGGAAGCCCGCGTCCTCGAGCTTCTTCCGCGCCGCGTCGAGCTTCAGCCCGACCACCGGCGGTACGGCGGTCAGCTGCTGCCCGGACGACACCGTCAGCTCGACCTCGGTGTTCGGCGCGACGGGCGCACCGGCGGCCGGGTTCGTGCTGATGATCTGCCCCTTGGGCACCTCGTCGTTTGCGACGTTCTTGATCGCCCCGACCCGAAGTCCCTGCGCCTGCAGGTCCGCGGTGGCCTGCTCGACGTTCTTCCCGATCATGGTCGGAACGAGCACGTTCTTCGGCTCGTCGTCCCCACTCATCATCTCGGTCAGGATGAACGCCGCGACGCCGAGGACGAAGACGACCGCGATCGTGAGCAGGATGTACGCCAACCGCCGGTTGCGCTTCTCCTTCTCGGTCATGTCGTCCGCGCCGGGCTGCTCGCCGGTGTAGTCCGACGCCGGGTACGGCGACGGCACCTCGTCCGGCGGCATGAAGCGCGCGGTCGCGTCGATCGGTACGACCGGCGCCACGACCCGCTGACCGGCCAGCGCGCGGTCGATGTCGGCCCGCATCTCCGCCGCCGACTGGTACCGGTCGTACGGCTTCTTCTGCAGCGCCTTCAGCGTGATCGCGTCGCCCTCCGGCGGCACCTCCGGGTCGACCATCGACGGCGGCCGCGGCTCTTCCCGCACGTGCTGGTACGCCACCGACACCGGCGAGTCGCCCACGAACGGCGGCCGCGAGGTCAGCAGCTCGTACAGCAGGCAGCCCGTGGAGTAGATGTCGGACCGCGCGTCCACCGACTCGCCGCGCGCCTGCTCCGGGGAGAGGTACTGCGCGGTGCCGATCACGGCGGCGGTCTGCGTCATCGTCGCGGACGCGTCCGCCACCGCACGCGCGATGCCGAAGTCCATGACCTTGACGTCGCCGGACGGCGTGAGCATGACGTTCGCCGGCTTGATGTCGCGGTGCACGATGCCGGCGCGGTGGCTGTACTCCAGCGCCTCGAGGATGTCGCCGGTGATCTCCATCGCCCGCTCGGGCAGGATTCGCCGGCCCTCGCGCAGCACGTCGCGCAGCGTGCGGCCCTGGACGTACTCCATCACGATGTACGGGACGGAGACCTCGCCGACCTTCTCCTCGCCGGTGTCGTACACGGCGACGATCGACGGGTGGTTGAGGCCCGCTGCGGACTGTGCCTCGCGCCGGAAGCGCGCCTGGAACGTCGGGTCGGTGGCGAGGTCGACGCGCAGCGTCTTGACCGCGACCGTCCGGCCGAGCCGGCGGTCGATGCCGATCCGGACCTCGGCCATGCCGCCGTGTCCGATCACGTCGCCCAGCTCGTACCGGCCGCCGAGGTATCGCGGCTCAGTCATGCGCTCACTCTCCATGTGCAGCGGGTCATCGCCCGATCACTTCTTCCATGAGGGCCTTCGCGATCGGAGCCGCGAGCTTGCCACCCGAAATGTCGTCGGGTGCCACGTTCGCCTCCTCGATCACCACCGCGACCGCCACCTTGGGATCGTCCGCCGGTGCGAACGATACGAACCATGCGAACGGCGGCCGATCTGGGGTCGTCTGTGCAGTACCCGTCTTGCCGCCCACCGAGACACCGTCGATCCGCGCGGGTTTGCCAGTGCCGTTGTCCACCACGTTGACCATCATCTGTTTCAGCTGATCGGCGACCTCTGGTGTGACGGCCTGTCCGAGCTCGGTCGGCTCGGTCGTCTCCAACGGCAGCGTGTCGGGGCCGCGCACCTGGTCGATGAGGTACGGCTTCATCACCTTGCCGCGGTTGGCGATCGCCCCGGTCACCATCGCCATCTGCAGCGGGGTCGCGGCGACGTCGTACTGGCCGATCGAGCTCATCGCGGTCTGCGGCTTGTCGATCTTCCCCGCTGCCGGGAACGCGCTCGAGGCGCCGTCCAGCTCGGGGAACATCCGGGTGCCGAAGCCGAACTTCTCCGCCTGCTCGCGCAGCGCGTCCGCGCCGAGGGTGAGGCCGACGTTCGCGAACGCGGTGTTGCAGGAGATCTCCAACGCCTCTTGGAGCGTGACCTGACCGTCCTTGCAGGCGCGGTTGTCGTGGTTGGTGATGTTGCGGGAGGTCTGCGGCAGGTCCAGCACGGCCGGGCCGGGGATCTGCGTCTCGAGGTTGTACTTGCGGGACGTGAGCGCGGCCGCCGCGGTGACGAGCTTGAACGTCGAGCCGGGCGGGTAGCGGCGCTGGATCGCGCGGTTCTCCATCGGCTTGGTCTTGTCCGCGAGCAGCTCTTTCCAGTTCGCGGTGATCTCCTTCGCGCTGTGCGAGGAGAGCTTGTTCGGGTCCCAGGTCGGGTGGGACACCATCGCGAGGACCTTGCCGGTGGTCGGCTCGTACGCGACGACCGAGCCCTTCTTGTCCCCCAGCTCGCGGTGCGCGATCTCCTGCAGGCGCGGGTTGATCGTCAGCGACACGTCGCCGGACTGCGCCGGGCGGTTGGTGAGCATGTCGACGAGCCGGCGGACGAAGAACCGGTTGTCGGTGCCCGCGAGCACGGAGTTCTCGACCTTCTCGACGCCGCTCCGGCCGTAGATGAACGAGTAGTAGCCGGTGAGGTGCCCGTACAGGTCGGGGCTCGCGTACTTGCGCAGGTAGACGAGGTCGTCGTCGGTCGCGACGGACGACGCGACCGGGCGGCCGCCGACGAGGATCGGCCCGCGCTGGCGGGCGTACTCGTCGAGCAGCACGCGGCGGTTGTCCGAACGCGCGTTGAGGTCGGGCGCCTGGATCACCTGGATGTAGTTGATGTTGACGAGCAGCACCAGGAACAGCACCACGAAGGCGATGGCGATGCGCCGGATCGGACGGTTCATCGGCGTACCACCACCTGGGTCTGCGCGTCCTCGACGATCGCGGTCGGCTCCATCGGCGGGCGGCGCGCGTAGTCGCTGATCCGCATCAGCAACGCGACCAGCGCCCAGTTCGCCACGAGGGAAGAGCCACCGTAGGAGAGGAACGGCGTGGTCAGACCGGTGAGCGGGATGAGCTTGGTGACGCCGCCGAGGACGACGAACACCTGCAGGCCGATGATCGCGGCGAAGCCGGTGGCGAGCAGCTTGCCGAAGTGGTCGCGGCAGATCAGCGCGGTGCGCAGACCTCGTTCGACGAGGATGCCGTACAGCACGATCACGGCCATCAGGCCGGTCAGACCGAGCTCCTCGCCGAGCGCGGCGGCGATGAAGTCGCTCTTCGCCAGCGGGACGAGCTCCGGCCGGCCCTCGCCGAGGCCCTTGCCGAGGATGCCGCCGTACGCGAGCCCGTAGAGCGACTGGATGATCTGGTACGCCCCGTCGGGATGGGCGAACGGGTCGAGCCAGGCGTTCACCCGGTTGGCGATGTGGGAGAACTGGCGGATGTCGAGCACGGTCGCGGCGAAGTACGCGAAGTAGCAGCCACCGACGAACAGGGCGGTGCCGATGACCGCCCAGCCTGGTCGTTCGGTCGAGACGTACAGCAGGATCACGAACGTCCCGAAGAACAGCAGCGCGGTGCCGAGGTCGCGCTGGAAGACCAGGATGCCGAGGCTGATCACCCAGGCCAGCAGGATCGGGCCGAGGTCACGTCCGCGCGGCAGGTCGATGCCGAGGAACCGCCGTCCGGCGAGTGCTAACGCGTCGCGCTTGACGACGAGGTAGCCGGCGAAGAACACGATCATGCAGAACTTCGCGACCTCGCCGGGCTGGAAGTTCAGCCCGCCGACGCGGATCCAGATCTGCGCGCCCTGGACCTCGCGGCCGATGCCGGGGACGAGCGGCAGGATCAGCAGCGCGATGCCGGCGAGACCGGCGGTGTACGTGATGCGCTGCAGTCGCCTGTGGTCCTGAATCAGCAACAGGGTAAGGACGAACAGCACCACGCCGACCGCTGTCCACATCAGCTGGCGCGACGCGTCGGCCACGCTGCCGGGATCCTTCGCGAGGTCGAGCCGGTGGATCAGCGCGAGCCCGAGCCCGTTCAGCAGCACGACGCACGGCAGCAGGATCGGGTCGGACCACGGCGCACGCCAGCGGACGACGCCGTGCGCGAGGCCGACGAGCAGCGTCATGCCGGCGGCGTACGTCCACAGGTTGTCGGAGAACTTGCCCTCGACCGCGAGGCCGACGAGCGCGTACGCGCCGATCGCCGCGCCGAGCGCGAGGATCAGCAACAGCAGCTCGGCACCTCGCCGCTTGCGTTGCAGAACGATCACGCCGGTCGCGGCGCGTTGATCGCTCATCGCGTCGCCCCCGGGTCGGGCGACGAAGTCACCTCGCCGGCGCAGTCCGGAGGAAGCTCGGTCGCGCCGTTGCGGAGGCCGCCGTTGAGTGACGCGTTCGGCTGGGCAGTGCCGGACGGCGTCGCGGGGCGGAGGGTGTTCGTGGGCCTCGGGCTCGTCGTCCCGCCGGCTTGCGGGGAGGTCGACGCGCTGGGCGTGGTGGAGGGTGAGGTGGTGCGGGGCGGGGTCGTCGGCGCGCAGCGCTGGGCGATCTGGTTGAGCTCCTTGACGATCGCCTGGGCGCCGGCGAGGTCGTCGACGGAGATCGTCTGCTCGACTTTCTCCCGGTGGTACGGCGGCAGCGCGTCGGTCTGCAGCTCCTGCACCTCGTACACCTTGGTCAGCTGCAGGCCGGGAACGTGTTGCGCGATGCCCTTGAAGATCGCGACGTGGGTCTCGCTCGGCGCGGTCGTCGAGTCGGGCTCGGTGTAGGCGCCGACGTAGAACTGCCGCTGGCTCCAGCCGTACGCGTTCCAGCCGACGAAGCCGATCAGGGTGAGGACGACGAGGGCGACGATCGTTCGGAGGACCCAGCGAAACCTGCCAGGCTCACGAGGGCGGTACCGAAGCTCCTCGTCCTCGTCGGGGTCGGGGTGCGGGATCGTCGTGGGTTCCTGGCTGGCGGTGATCTCGGCCGGGCCCTCGAGCTGGTCGGCGGCCGCGGCTGCGCCGACGAAGATCGCGCCGGACTGGCCGGCGGCTTGCGGGTCGTCGCTCTCGACGACGTCGGCGACGACGCAGGTGACGTTGTCCGGGGCGCCGACCTCGAGCGTCATCCGGATGAGCTCGTTCGCGACGTCGTCCGGCTCGCCGGCGTTGATCAGCGCGTGCGCGATCTCGCTGTCCTCGACGAAGTCGGTGAGGCCGTCGCTGCAGATCAGCAGCCGGTCGCCGAGCTGGAGGTCGAGGTAGGCGAGGTCGGGCTCGGCGTCCTCGTGGCCCTGGAGCACGCGCATGATCAGGTTGCGATGCGGGTGCTGGCGGGCCTCGGCCTCGGTCAGCCTGCCCTCGTCGACGAGGGTGCGGACGAACGTGTGGTCGTGGCTCAGCTGCCTCAGCGTCTCGTCGCGGAGCAGGTAGGCGCGGGAGTCGCCGATGTGGGCGAGGCCGAACCGCTGGCCGTCGAACAGGATCGCGGTGAGCGTGGTGCCCATGCCCTCGAGCTCGGGCGTGGCCTCGATCCGTTCGGCCATCTTCGTGTTGGCCTGGAGGACGGACTCGCCGAGGGCGGGGAGGAGGTCGTCGATCTTGTCGTTGTCGAGTGAGTAGACCGTGGAGATCGTGATCGCACTGGCGACGTCGCCACCGACCGCTCCGCCCATGCCGTCGGCGAGGGCAAGCAGGTGTGGACCGACGTACGCGGAGTCGTCGTTCTTGGTCCGAACGAGTCCGACGTCGGTCTGCACGGCGTAACGGAGCGCGAGCGTCATCCTGCCTTCTTTGAGTAGATCCGCTCTACTTCTGCAGTTCGAGGATCGTCTTACCTATCCGGACCGGTGTCCCCGGCCCCACCGCGGTCGGCTTGTGAACGCGTACCTCCCCGACGAACGTGCCGTTCGTCGAACCGAGGTCCTCTACGTACCACTGGCCGCCCTGCGGTCGCAGGACGGCATGCCGGGTCGAAACGTACTCGTCGTCGATGCGGAGCTCACACTCGGCTCCGCGACCGATCACGATCGGTGTGTCACCGAGCGGCGCGGACATGCCGACGCTGGTGCCCTCGACGACGATCGCGGAGGCGGGCTCGCCGCGGCGGCGCCTGGGCGGCTTGGGCACCTTCGGCTGCTTGACCTTGGACTTCGGCTCGGCCTTGGCCTGGGTGACGCGCGTGCCGAACAGGTCGGTACGGATCACCGAGACCGCGGACAGCACGAACAGCCAGAGCACCGCGAGGAAACCCAACTTGATGATGGTGAGGGTGAGCTCAGACACCTAGCGCCGCACCTCCGGGCCACCGGTCGCGCCTGGTTTGCGCAGGACGAGCAGGGTGTTGCCGAGCAGGACCTGACTGCCGTCCTCGAGGATGGCCTGCTCGGTGCGCTGGCCGTTGACGACGATGCCGTTGGTGGAGCCGAGATCGTGGACGCTCACCAGGTACTGACCCTCGCGGAGCTGGACGCGGATCTCGGCGTGTCGGCGGGACACGCCGGGGTCGGTGATGCGCAGGTCGGCCTCGGTGCCGCGGCCGAGCACGATGCCGGGCGGCTCGAGCTGGTGCTGGAGACCGTTCACGTCCAGGTACGGCGGGACCGCGGGCGGGGCCGGCGGGCGGATGGGCCTGGTGCGGTCCTCGTCCTGCGGCTGCGGCTGTGGCGGCCTGGAGTACGGCGACGGCTGCTGGCCCTGGGGCGGCGGTCCTTGCGGCGGTCCCTGCGGGGGCTGCTGTGGCTGGGGCTGTGGCGGCTGGGGTTGCGGCTGCTGTTGTGGCTGGGGTGGCTGCGGCATCGGCTGACGGTCCCGCGGCGGGGTGCGGCGTTCGGCGTTCGTCCCCATCCGGCGCGCCGGAGTGACCTGCGCGACGGCGCTGCTGCGGACCTTGAACCGGCCGGTGGACAGGTTGTCGATGCGTTCGAACGAGACCGTGACCGGGCCGGTGAACGCGTAGCTCTGCGTGCCGGCGTGTCGGCTCACGACCTCGGAGAGCTCCTTGCTCAGGGTCTGCGAGTACGGGGCGAGCCGGTCGTAGTCGCTCGCCGAGAGCTGCACCGAGAAGTCGTTCGGCACCAGGCTCGCGTTGCGCGACAGGATCTGCGCGGAGTTGTCGAGCTCCCGCTGTAGCGCGGCAGCGATCTCCACCGGCTGCACGGCCGAGCGGAAGATGCGCGCGAAGGCGCCAGTCACCATGCCTTCGAGTCGTTTCTCGAAGCGCTGGAACACTCCCACGGGCACCTCCTCCCCGTGTCCATGCCGAAAGGGCACACCGACCCCAACGGCCGCGAGCGGCCGGACATCGGCGCGGTCTTCGTCCGGGACACGCTCGCAGCTTCTCTTCTCGCGCCGTTCGGGACCGATCGTAACCGCCGACCCACCCCACGGCCGATTTCGCGCGGTGGGTATCAGCATGTATGCGTTCCGTAATCCCATCCGCGCCTCCTTACCCATACAGATGCAAGCTCCGACACGCCGGTTGTGGTGTCCCTCATCACGTCGCGCGGGACCTCGCAGACGCCAAAGCCCCCGGGCTGCTTCCTCCGGGGGCCTTCTCGGGTGCGCGAGGGGGGAGTTGAACCCCCACGCCCTTGCGGGCACTGGAACCTGAATCCAGCGCGTCTGCCATTCCGCCACTCGCGCGCGCTCCTGAGCGGATACGAGGCTAACACGCAGGCCGGGCCGGGTTCCTCCGGGTTACCTCTCCCGTTGGGCTTCGAGGATGATCAGGGGATGGCCATCGAGACCGTCCAGCTGTGGCGACCCACCGGCCCAGAGGAGCTCCAGCTGGTGGAAGCCTCCGCCTGGCGCCGCTGGCCGCCCCGGCTCCCGGATCAGCCGATCTTCTACCCGGTGCTCAACGAGGACTACGCGACCAAGATCGCCCGCGACTGGAACGTCCCCGCCTCTGGCGTCGGCCACGTGACCCGCTTCGCGGTGCGCAAGTCGTTCCTGGATCGTTACGAGGTCCGCCAGGTCGGCGGCCAGACCATCCTGGAGTACTGGATCCCGGCCGAGGACCTCGAGGAGTTCAACGACAACCTCGTCGGCCCCATCGAGCTCGTCGCCACGTACCGCTAGCCGACCTCGTGGCCGCGCTCCATCGAGAGTTTCAGGAGAGTTTCTAGGCGGAGTGAGCACCCACTTGTCCTAGAAACTCGGTCCCCAGCGAGGAACGCGTTGACCGTCGTGCTCTGACCTGTACGCACGTTGCAGTCCGGGCGACACTGGAGTGATGGCACCGGAACTGACGTCGCCGCGGGCTGAGCCGCTGGAGGGGCTTGGGACGGCGCTGTTCTTGCAGACGGTGCACAGGGCGGATGGCAGGCATCCGCAGGGTGGGGTGGCGGGCGTGAGGGAGCTGCTCAAAGCCGATGGGATCGGGGTTGTCTACGTTCTCCCCCGCAAGGATCGGCTGAGGACGGCCACCGAGGTCGTGCACCAGACACGCCTCAAGGCGCCGCGGGCACAGATCATGCTCGACGCGAGTCACTACTCGGGCAAACAGAGGAAGCTCGGCACCGCCGGTGTGGACGACGGCTGGATCAAGCGCCAGCACAACGACGGGGTCCGGTACGCGCTCACGGACTCCGGTTACGTTCCCGCTCAGGACACCGCCAGCCTGCACCGCATCCTGCACCAGGCCGCCAACATCAACGACAAGCTCCGACGCGGCAAGGGCGTCGTCGCCGCCCTCCCCATCGCGGTCGAGTGGCTCACGCTGGACGCCGACCAGCTCCAGAAGGCGATCACGGACCATGGCACCCCTGTCGCTCTCATGATCGAGCACGACAAGGACCCGCTCGCGCTCAAGAACGCGGTCCAGGGGCTCGCCCACGTCCTCCAAGCCCCAACAACAGTCGGCCTCCTGAGATGCGACGTCTCCGTCCTCGGCGCCCTCGCGTACGGAGCCGCGATGGTCGCGGTCGGCGACAGCTCCGCGCTCAGGCACTTCTTCCCCAAGAAGGGCGGCGGAGGCGGCTACATCCCCGGCACGTCCATCCTCGTCCCCCGCATGCTCGGCTTCTACCGCCAGGACAAGCTCGCCAACGCCATCGAGGACAACCCCGACGACAACGCCTGGAAGTGCGACTGCCGCGTCTGCCAGGGCCGCAACCTCAGGTGGATCGCCGAGTCCAGCAACCCGCACCAGAACGCCTTCAACCACGGCACGGCCGCCATCTCCGCGATGGCCCAGGACCTGTTCGTCAACCGCGGCGACTCCGCCGCTCGCCACGCCGCCTGGCACGAGGCGGTCACAGCCGCAGAGGAAGCACACCAAACCGCAGCAGGCTGGAAGCCGACACCGGCGCTCAGGAGGTGGCAGGAGCTCTACGAGACCTCGTGACGATGCGGTGACGCTCACGAACACGAGACAGCACACGGCGCAGACCTACCGTCGGGCGACAACCGTTCAATGGAGGTCTCCCATGAGCCAGTCGCCGTTCGCGGGCATGGGCTATGTCGATGGCGCGCCGACCGCCACGCTGCAGCGCGAGGTCCCGATGCCAGGGCTCCGGTCGCCGTTCGCCGAAGCCCTCATGGAGACGCGCGACGACAACGAGCAGGCGTACGAGAGCCTGCTGAACGAGCTGCAGAACGAGACGTTCGACGAAGCCGTCGAAGCACTCGTCGACGAGGCCGCAGCCCTCGATCTCGTCTCGCCCTGGAACGAGCAAGGCCCCACCCACCTGAACGCCTGGGCAGCAAGAGTCACCGCGGACACGAACCACTTCCTCGAGCACCTCGAGCACACGTTCCAGGACAGAACGCTCGAGTCCATCACCGAGGAAGAGATCGACCGAGCCGCCGCGAACTTCGCCACCGCCCCGTTCAGCCCCGCCGTCGAGCAGCTCTTCGGCGGCATCCTCAAGAAGCTCAAGAGCGGCGTCACCAGCCTCGCCAAGAAGGGCCTCGCCGTCGTCGCCAAGTTCACCGGGATCGCCAAGCTCACCGGCATCCTCGGCAAGCTGGCCGAACCCCTCGTCAAGCGCGTCGTCAACCTCGTGGTCAACCGCCTCCCCGCCAGCCTCAAAGGCCCCGCGACCGAGCTCGCGCGGAAGCTCACCGGAAAGGTCGCCACCACCGCCAAGGACCTCGCCGCCGACTTCGACCAGCGCGCCGCCGGCGCCCTGACCGCGACGAACGACGCCGCCCTCGACACGGCCCTCGCCGACGCCGACGCCGCGGCCGCGCAGGGAACCGAGAGTGAGCTCGACGACGCCCGGGCGAAGCTCGCCGACGAGTTCCTGTCCGCCCCACCGAACGAGCCGCCCACGGTCCAGATCGAGCAGTTCATCCCCGCCGTCATGGCCGCGATGCCGCTGATCAAGACCGCCGCCAAGCTGATCGGGCAAGACCGCATCAGACGACTCGTCGCCGGCCCGGTCGCCACGTTCGTCGCCCGGTTCGTCGGCCAGGAGAAGGCCAAGGCCCTCGCGCCACACATCGCCGCGCAGGGCCTCAAGCTGCTGGGCCTGGAGTACGACGACCGCCCGCTCGTCGGCGCCGAAGCGCTGGTGACGACGATCGAGGAGACCGTACGAGACGTCCTCACCCTCCCCGCTGAGGCGCTCGCGGACGACCTGCGCGTCGCCGCCGAGGTGCAGGAGGCGTTCGCCGAAGCCGCCGCCCGAAACCTCCCCGCGAACCTCCTCCGCACAGACCTCGAGTCAGCCGACGAGGAAGCGGAAGCCGGCCGCTGGGTGCTGATGCCGCGCAAGGCCCGGCCCCGGTACCGCTACCGCACCTACAGCCACCCGCTCGTCGTCAGGGTCAGCCGCCCCACAGCGAGGCTGATCGTGTTCGCCGACGGCGAGACGCTCGAGGACAGGCTGCTCGACGAGGGCACGACGAGCTGGCCCACCGAGGCCGAGATCCGCGTGTACGAGACCATCCCCGGCACCCAGCTGGGCCACCTCGCCGCCGAGAGCGAGGAGACGCTGTCGACGTACGAGTTCGGCGAGCTCACGCCCACCACAGCCGGCCTGCTGCTGAACAACCCACGCCTCGGCCGGCTCCCCGGCCCCGGCGGGGTCGGCAGAAGGCTGTTCCGGCTCGCCGGCCCCTGGCACCGCCCGCGCAGGCGCCGCCGCCGGATCGGCCTGAGGCTCGTCCTCGACGCGGCACAGCCCGTCCTGCGCGTCCACCTGCGGATCGGCGAACGAGCCGCGCACGCCATCGCCGGCCAGCTCGAGCAGAACGCGCACGCCCAGGTGGTCGCGACCGTACGGCAGCTCCTCGGCCCGAACGCCCGCAAGTCGCTCGCCGAACGACTCGCCCGGCCGACCGCCCTGAGGCAGAGCACGCCCGACCAGCGCAAGGCGATGGCCGACGCCGTGGCCGAGGCGATGCTCGCCGCGCTCGCCAAGGAGCTTCCGCAGGCCGGTGCGACCCTCGCCCAGGCCGCGAAGGACCCGGCGTCCGGCATCACGATCACGTTCGCCGTCCCGTTCGCCGACCAGGCCGCGCTGCAAGCCGCGACCCCCGGCACCCCGACCGTGACGATCCGACCGGGACACCACAGTGACTGAGCAGCTGGCGGCGGAGCTCGCGCACTGGCGGGCTGCGGCCGAGGCGCTCGCCGACCTCGACGCGATCGCCTCCCCCGCCGCCTGGGCGAGCCTCGAGGACTACCTGCGCCTGCGGGTACGGCAACGCCTCACCGCCACCGTCGCCGACCTCACCCAGGAAGCGGCCGCCGCCGCACGATCCCTCGCCACCGGCGCCAACGAGCACGACGTCCGCGCACGAATGCTCAAGCTGAGAAGGAGATACCTCCAGGTCGAGACCATCCTCGACTTCTACGGCGACGCCGTCGCCTCGCGGACCAACCCCGCCCTCGCAGCCGTCCTCAGAGGCCTCGACGTCATCGCCGGCGACAGCCTCGACCTGATCCTGCGCGGCCTCGGCATCGCCACACCGCCAGCGGTCGTCTACCTCGACAAGGGACTCGGCGCCGCGATCCTGCGCGCCGACGTACGTCTCTGGGACGGAACGAGCCCCTCACCCGTCGCAGCAGTCAAGATCACCCGGCACAACCTCAGCCATCCGACCGCGCTGTTGCACGAGACCGGCCACCAGGTCGCCCACCTCACCGGCTGGACCCCGGAGCTCAAGGACGCACTGGGACAGGGACTGAAGAAGCACTCGACCGAGCTCGCCGCGATGTGGCGCGACTGGGCGAGCGAGGTCGCGGCCGACGTGCACGCGTTCGCCCAAGCCGGCTTCGCACCTCTGCCAGCGTTGGCGAACGTCGTCGACGGCGCGACCTCCGCGGTCTTCCGACTCGTCCCCGGCGACCCGCACCCGCCACCCTGGATCCGGGTGATGTTCAACGTCGCGCTCTGCCGCAGCTGGTACGGCCCCGGCCCGTGGGACGCGATCGCGGAAGCGTGGCAGCACCGCCACCCCGTCGACGTACGCACCGACGCCGGCGCCCTCGCGCACCGAAGTGCACAAGCGATGAGCGACATCGTCGACCTCTGCACCCGCCAACCCATGGCGGCGTTCCGCGGCCGACCGCTCGCAGCACTGGCCGACCCGAACCGCGTCTCCCCCACAGCGCTCGATGCGCTCGCGAGACGTGCGGGCGGCTCGTTGCTCACCTCGCAGTACCTCGCCCGCCGCGAGCCGCTCGCGATCCTCGCGTGGCTCACCTCGCGCCCGACGTTCGAACCAGCGCAGGCCGCCGCTCACCGACAGGCGCTCCAAGGCTGGCTGGCCAGCCTGTCGCCTGAGCGAGTTCCCAAGGTGGCTTGACACCCATGCCCGAGGAGGAAAGTCCCATGCCCACCACCGAAACCAACCGGTCGAGCCAGCCGACGGACGCGACGATGAAGCAGTTCGTCTCCGCGCTGAACGACATCGCCACGGCCCTCGCCCGGAACACCGAACAGCTCCAGTCCGTCCAGCGGTCGAGCACGAACGCGGGCATCCCTGGCGGCGGACCCGGCGACCGGAGCGCCTCGATCGAGCAGGCCAGGACGACGCTCGACTACCAGGTCCTCAGCCAGCTGATGGGCCGGCGTGGCTTCACCGGCTTCACGGTCCGCGCGCAGCTCCAGCTCAGGGGCAACGACGTTCTGCTCAAGGTGTTCGACCTCCCGCCCGAGGCGGACAAGGTCGCCGTCCACGTCGACGGCGTCGGTGCGCCGGAGGTGATCGAGTTCGACGACGGCCCGGTCGTCGACGTCGCTCCCGGAGGCGGCTCGACGCCGGTCACCGAGCAGACGGTCGTGCTCAACGCGTCGGCCCGCAAGACCCTCAGCCGCATCGAGATCCAGAACGTCCTCGGCGTCCCGATCCGGCTCGGCCCCCGGCTCACCTTCGACTCCGCCGTCCCCGTCTAGGCCATCCACAGGAGTGCTCGATGTTCAGAAACCTTGCCCAGCTCCTGGCCAACGCGGGTCGGGATCGCAACGACGTCTTCCTCGTCCATCCGCTGCAGCTGAGCCGCTGGCTCGACGAGGCCTGGACCAGCGCCGCGACCGTTCCGGCACTCGGTCAGCCCACCCAGTTGGACCCGTTCCTCGGCAACGTCGACATCATCACCACGTTCGACCTGCCCAAGCCGGCAGCGCAGAACGGCCAGGAGATCGCCCCGTCCGGCATCGTCGCCACCAACCCGGACGTGTTCAACAACCAGGTGTTCGCGATCACCGCGCCCGGCCTGATCTGGGACCACCTCTCCTACGCGTACGTGATCGAGTCGACCGGCGCGTTCGAGGTCTTCGCCGAGGTCATCCGCCGGCTCGTCATCGGCGAGACACTCGACACGCTGTCCAAGGACGGGCTGCGGTGGGTACGCGCGACCGAGGAGCTGTTCTTCCGCGACCCGCCGCTGTTCTCGATCGGCGGCGTGGTCAGCGACGTACGTCCGGACGACCGCGTCAACCGGCGGAACTGCAGCTGGCGGATGTTCGGCATGGACCTGCCGCACCCCATCCCCGCTCGCTGGGCCGGGACGGCTGGCGCCGCGGAGAGCGCGTGGAAGACCGACATCGGCAGCGGCGTCAACGCCGACTTCCGCACGAAGTGGACCGAGCTGCTCCGCCAGGTCTGGCTCGGCATCGAGAACGCGCGCAACGAGACCGGCCCGAACGCCACCGACCGCGAGTACGTCGCGTTCCTCGCCACCGCGATCAAGGACATGTTGAACAACCGGCGCCGCGGCGGACAGCTCGCGCGCGAGGAGTTCGTGCACGTCTCGACGATGGCTTGGTTCCACCTCACGCTGGAGAGCGACACCCCGATCGTGCGCGACCTCAAGGCCGAGGCGACGAGCGCCGCCGACCGGCTGGCCCGGATCGCGCAGCGCGTCGGAATGCAGCCTGCGGCCCGTGCGCGCGAGTTGTTCGAGCTCGCCGAGCTGATGTCGGCGTTGCTGCGGGCGATCGAGCTCGGCACGTTCGACACCGGTGAGGAAGCCGAAACGCTCTACATCCCGCTCGCGAACGGCACGAACGCGCAGCTGATCCGCGACATGAACCGCATCATCGACCTCTGGCAGTCGGCCACCGGCGACCGGGTGAAGGACCGTCCGGTCGGCAACGTGGCCGGCGCGTTGAGCGCTCAGCCGCTGCGCCTGCCGACGCCCAGCGCAGCGGCGCCGGCTCTCGAAACGGTGAGCGCCAATGGCCACAGCTGAGATCCTCAGCCCGTTCTCCGAAGCCGAAGCCGACGAGCTGGAACTGGACGACGAGGAGTACGCGGACCTTGAGGAGTTCGGGACGTACGGTGCGTTCGAAGAGGAGGACGAGCTCCCCGAGGACCACCTGCTCGAGGTGGCGTTGGAGGACGAGCATCCGCTGGCCGCGGTGTTCGACCTCCCCCGCCTCGCCTTCGACGCCATGGCCAAGGGCGGCTGGACCACCGCGATCGCGATGGCGATCGGCGCCGGCGTACGGGACGTCAACAAGCTGACGAACCTGGTCTTCTGGTTCCGCCACCCGTCGCTGATCGGGCAGAAGCTCCGCGCCGACCAACGGGACCTGACCAGCGAGTGGCTGCGGATCCGCGACCAGATCGTGCGCCCGGCCCTCGCCGGCCAGACGCCGACCCCGATCCCAGCACCGGGCGGCGGGCGTACGTCGATGCCCGCGGCCAACCTGCGCTGGTTCGGCCCCGCGAGTGAGGAGACGCCGGAGCTCATGGCGTTCCTGCGCAACGTCTACGAACGCCACGTCCGTTGGCACATCTCGCGCGGGGACAGCTTCGTCGACACCCTGCCGGAGCAGAGCCTGGGCACGATCGAAGGCGGGCACAAGGCACGCGCCGACGCCGCCGCGAAGGCGATCGAGCTGCTGGCCGCCGCGCGAGCCGCGCTCGCGACCACGGCCCACGCCGGCAAGATCAGGATCGGCATCACCAGCGCGTACCGCTCGGCCGACCAGCAATGGGGCATCTGGCAGGGGCAGTTCCTCAAGGGCAAGGGCGGGTTCCCGCACTACTACCAGCAGACGAGGCGCGCCCGGCAGGGCATGAGCGGCGGCGAGCACGGTGAGCAGGCGGCCGCGTACCTCGCGAGCTACCTGGCCCAGTACGTCGCCGCGCCCGGCTACAGCAACCACCAGGACGGGCTCGCGCTCGACCTCGGCACCGGCCCGGTGAAGGGCCACCTCGGCAAGCTCGGCACGAAGGCCTGGTTCCACACCTGGCTGACGGAGAACGCGGGCCGCTTCCACTTCCAGCCCTATAAGAAGGAGGCCTGGCACTGGACGTATCGTCCGCCCGCTGGCGCGTCCGAAGCGTGGGAGGCCGAGACGGCGACGCCCATCGAAGCGGGCCGGCTCGAGGTCGCCAGCATCCCTTTGCTTCGGAGCCATCGCGGGCAGGCGCCCGACCTGGTCCTCGGTTGGAACGCGATGTCCAGCATGCCGGCTGAGCTCGATGTGGTCGTGCACCTGCACGGCTACTCGTTCGCGCGCATGACCCTGCCCAAGAACATGGAGGTCTGGGCCGGCCTCGACCTCGCCCCGGTCGACGGCGCCAGCGGTACGGGACGGACGCGGCCCACGCTGACGGTCCTCCCGCGCGGGCACTTCACCGGCGTCCAGGTCGGGAAGATCTACCGCTACACGTTCCCCGCGCTGGTCACCAAGGACGGGCTGACGACGCTCGTACGGGAAGCGCTGCAACGGTTCGCCGAACGGGTCGGCGGCATTGCCCCGACCATGGGCCGGCTGATCGTGACCGCGCACTCCGGCGGCGGCGCGCCGCTGATGCAGATCCTCCGCCACCACGATCCGCAGGAGGTGCACGTCTTCGACGGGCTCTACCAGGACGTGAGCGCGCTGGCGACCTGGGCGCGGCGGCACCTCCAGGCGGACCGGGAGGCCGGCGAGCCGACCGGAGCGATGCGCGTCTTCTACGGTCGCAGCACCAAGGGCTACAGCCTGCAGCTGCACAAGGCGCTCGCGGCCGGCCTGCGGGGCGCACCCGAGTCCGTGCTCAACCGGTACCGGGTCGAGGCGAGCAGCCTCGGGCACTGGCAGATTGCGCGGCAGTACGGCTGGCGGATGCTCGCCGATCCCGCGGCCGACGTACCGAACGCCAGCCGACCGACGGCGGCGCAGGCCCACGAGGTCGATCCCGGCGAGATGCCGTTCGAGACCGAGCTCGACGAGTACGAGTGCGGTGGCTCCGACGAGGCGCCGTGATCATGTACGTGATCATGAAGCGAAACCGGTGTATATGACTGCTCCGGCTTCATGATCACGTACATGATCACCGGGTCAGGCGGCCTCGAGGAGCAGTGACTCGAGCCGTTCCGATGGCGCGAGACCGAGCTCCTCGGCGAGCAGGCGACGGAACTGGGCGAGCTGGCGTACGGCCTCGACCCGGTTCCCCTCCGCCAGATGCGCGCGGATGAGCGCGGCATGCGCTGACTCGCGGAGCGGCTCGGCGGCGATCGCGCGGTACGCGACGTCGATGGCCGCCGCGTACGCCCCGGTGGAACGCAGCTGGTCGCTCAGCGCCTCCAGCGCATGGATCCGCAGCTGGTGATGGCGCTCGCGTTCGAGCTGCAGCCAGTCCTCGCTCCACCCCGGCAACAGGTCGGAGGTGAACAGGTCCGGCGAGTACGTCTCACCGCCAACCGGCACCCGAGCGAGCACCGACAGCGCCAACGACGTCGACTCGACGAAGTCCACCCGGACGAGCGGCCCGATCGACACCTCGTCGCGGTCGACGCGGAGCAGTCCCGGCGCAACCGTACGGATCCGCCACAACGCCGTACGCAACGTCGCCCGCGCCTGCGCGTCGGACGTCCATCCCCACAACCTGCCGGCCAACGCGTACCGCCGCTGCGGACCGTGGACGGCGAGATATCCCACCAACCGTTGCCCGTTCGGCGCCAGTGCGACCGGCTTTCCCCCGATGAGAAGCTCGAAGCTCCCCATGACCTGCAATGCGTGACCTTGGCACAACATGAGCCCCCCAGCTCATCGGACCGAACCCCTGTCGCCCGACATGGTGGGCCTTCGCGCTGGGAAGCCGCTGGGCAAACGCCAGGAGACCTACTGCAGGTAGCCCTCGACCTCGCCGGTGGGGCGGACCTTGGCCTGGTCGGGATCGCCCTTCGTCTCGCGCAGAGCGCGGCGTTGGCGGAGCAGGTCCCAGCACTGGTCCAGCGTCGTCTCCAGCTCGCGCAGGCGCGCGTTCTCCTCCTCGACGCTGATCTCGCCAGCGACGACGCGAGCCCGAAGTCCGTGTTCCTCGTCGACCAGTTGCCGAACCTGGCCGAGGATCTCCTTGTCATCCACGAACCCATCATGCCTCGCATGCCGTTGCATGAAGGGTACGAGTCAGATCAGTCGTAGCTGCGCGCTTGTCGCCGGCGTGGACAGGCTGGTGAGAACGGCAGCGAGCTCGGACCTGGAACCGATGACCTTGGCGCCACGCTGGGTCAACAGCGCGCTGCCGAGAGAGTCGCCCCCTACCCCCAAGTCCAGGGCGAAGACATCGCGTCCCAGAGCTAGCCCCCGCAGGCCAGCGTTGAACGTGCCCCCGCGCTCGCGCGCCTCAACCACGACCATCGCTCGGCTTAGCCCGACGATGGTGTCGTTACGGATCATCGCCGCATCCGCGCGCCAGGCCTGGGAAGGAGCGAACTGCGACACGACCACAGCCCGATCGTGATCCCAGCTTCGCGAAAGGGCAGCCTTGTGCTTGAAACACTGAATGCCCTCCGCGAGGACGATCACCGTGTTTCCACCGCGCTCCAGCGCGCCGAGGTGGGCTGCGGTGTCAACGCCGCGCGCATAGCCCGATACCACGGTCAGACCCCGGGCCACTGCTACTTGCGCGCAAGCGCCCGCGGCAGCCAGACCGTGCGAGCTGGCCTGCCGTGATCCACAGACTCCAATCCCCGGTTGTCCGAGAAGAGTTCGTGGGCCGCGGTAGAACAAGGCTGGAGGCGCGGTTGGCGACTCAGCGAGCAGTGCTGGGTAGCCCGGATCGCCGAGAAGGACGGCCTTCACGTCCATGGTGAGTAGGCGCTCGGCTTCCTCGGTCATTACGCGGAGTGGAACATTGCTGTGATCTTGATGCGCGGTCAGCCCGTCACGCCCGTGACGCCTGAGGAGGGCGGCCATCCGCCGAGGACTCAGTCCCGGCCCCGTCGCGACGATCGCGCAACGAAGGTCCTCAAGCACGCCAGTCATGGCTTCCCTAACTCGGTCGCGGTGCGGGGCGTTACGCCCTCGATCCGCACAATGGAGCGACCATTACCATCGAACATACGTTCGAAGGATAATGGCACGGTCAACACCCTACGGTCAAGGAGCTGACCTTTCGGCGTGTCGCCACGCCCGTGAGGTCGTCGGCAGAGACGATGGTGCGGGCCCCACTCCTCCTCTTTCGGCTGCCCATGATTCCCTTTGCTCATGATCCTCGAGGCAACCGCCTCGAGGCGTACGACGTTCGCCACGACGCGGGTGGCCACGAGCTCCTGCTCCGAGGCCCGCGAGAGGTGGCCGGTCAGCTGTGTGCCTGCGTCGCCGCGTACCGCGGGAAGTCCGTCCGTTCGGAAGACCAAGGCAGGTGGAACCTCCGACTGGCCGGCCCGGGAGAGGTCAGACCTGACACCTTGGCCCTGCTCGAACTCTTCCAAGACGTGCTCGTCATGGCTCCGCCCAAGGGAATGTCCGCGGTCCTCGCTCTCGACTTCTACAAGGAGCCGCTCGATGGGCTCCCTGCAGACCAATGGCCCTACACCGGTGCTGGCCAACTCGTCTACGACGGCAAGTACGCGTCAAGGAGCGATCCCGAGGCCATGCGTCACCCAGGTCAGATGCTTGTCGGAGCAATGCTCACGGTCGTCGAGAGACATCCCGCTTACACCGCCGCAACGGTAGTAGTTGGAGTTCCCGGTCACGATCAACTTCGGGTGAGCTTTGGCCAGCGCGTGGCGGACAGTCTCGCGCAAGCAGCTGCCAGGCAGGGTGTTCAGGCCCGGGCCAAGAGGGAGTTCCGAACCGCTGCGAAGGCACTGCCACAGGAGCGACGAATGGCCGCTCTCCGGAACGAGTTCACCGTCGACGTGGACCTTCGCAACCGAACCGTCCTCGTGGTCGATGACGTCATCCACACTGGAGCGACTTTGACGGAGATGACGCGAGCTGCCCGCGCGGCGGGCGCCTCAAAGGTGCTGGGGTTGGTGGCTGCGCGGACTCTCCGACGTTAGGTCCTGTCGATAGTCAGAACGCCCAGTCATCGTCCTCAGGGTGAGGTACGCCTGACGGTCGGGTAACCACGACCAGGTGACGAAGTCGAAGGGCGGTCCGCTCGACCAGCTCCGGACTCGTTTCGATCTCTCCAGCGGCAAGCATGCGCAGCTCTGTGGCCGTTTCCGCCTCGGGTGGCGTGTCGATGTCCGACGATTGCCGGGTGAGTACCTCTGCGGCCTGAAGCAGGAGCGATTGCCAGTCGCTCAAGAGCACAGCCGAGTCACGGTACGTCTCGACGACGTCTCGGGCGTCGAGTACGGCCTCAGCAAGGGTCGTACCAGCAGACATTTCGCACCTCCTGCGCTTGGCTTCATCCATTGTATGCGTTACGCGTACCGCGTTTCGCGTTATCCTCAAGTGTGACGCCCGAGTACCGAGATCGTCTGCGCCCGTTGAGCAAGGTGGTGTTCGGTCAGGAGCTCCGGTTGGCCGTCATGCTTGTCATCGCTCGGAGCGACGGCTTGGTCAACCCGGGTGACATCGCGTGGGAGTTAGGCCTGCGGGCGCAGAGCAGCATTCAGGATCCACTTCGTGACTTGCAGGCAGCCGGACTGGTAAGCCGCGCTCCGCGAATGGGCGGCAAGCGCTACTACCGCCGCAATCCCAGCTTGGGGTGGGCGTGGGCAGAGGAACTGGCTCGGATGGCGGTCGAGTACGAGGTAGTCGACGCCGAGTAGCGTCGGACCCCATGGGCCTGCTCGACGACACTCTTGCGGCGATCGAGCCGCTCGACCGCGACGCGATGCGGCAGGCGCGGGAACGGCACGACCAGCTGGTCAAGCCGCGGGGGTCGTTGGGGCAGCTCGAGGACCTCGCCGAGCAGCTTGCCGGCCTCGCGCGTACGTCTCCGCCGCCGATCCCGGAACGAGCGGCCGTCGTGATCTTCGCCGGCGACCACGGCGTGCACCGGCACGGCGTGAGCCCGTGGCCGCAGGAGATCACCGCGGCGATGGTCGGCACGTTCCTGAACGGGCGCGCGGTCATCAACGCGATCGCGAAGCAGACCGGCGCCACAGTTCGCGTCGTCGACGTGGGTGTCGCCACCGACCTGCCCGACCATCCGCGACTCCGCAAGGAACGGGTCCGGCCGGGCACGGACGACCTGGCCACGGCGCCCGCGATGACGCGAGCCGAGGCGGTCCAGGCCGTCGAGGTCGGCATCCGAACGGCGTCCGAGCTCGTCGCTGCCGGCCACAGCTGCCTGCTCACCGGCGACATGGGCATCGCCAACACCACGCCGGCCGCCGCGCTCGTCGCCGCCTTCACCGGCGCCAGTCCTGAAGACGCGACCGGCCGCGGGACGGGCATCGACGACCCGACCTGGACCACGAAGGTCGCGGTCGTACGCCAGGCCCTCGACCTTCATCGACTCGATCTCGCCGATCCTCTTGGCGTGCTCGCAGCCCTCGGCGGGCTCGAGCACGCCGCGACCGTCGGCTACCTGCTCGGGGCCGCCGCTCTCCGTACGCCCGTCATCCTCGACGGCGTTGCCGCCGCGGCCGCAGCGATCGTCGCCGCCGCGCTCGCGCCGGACGCCACGGGCGCGTTCATCGCCGGCCATCTCTCGCAGGAGCCGGCCGCCCAGCTCGCGCTGGACAAGCTGGCGCTCCGCCCGTTGCTCGACCTGCGGATGCGGCTCGGCGAGGGAACGGGAGCGTCGCTCGCGCTGCCGATCGTGCAGTCCGCCGCCCGCGTCTTGCACGAGGTCGCCACGCTGGACGAGCTCGCCAACCCCACGCCACAAGGCAGACGCGTGCTCATCCTGGGCGGCGCGCGCTCGGGCAAGTCCGTCACCGCCGAGCGCTTCTTAGAGGACGAGCCGTCCGTCACCTACGTCGCCACGGGCGCTGTCCCCGACCTGGACGACCCGGAGTGGGCCGAACGCGTCGCCGTTCACCGCGCCCGCCGACCAACGACCTGGCAGACGCACGAGACCCGCGACGTCGCGGCGCTGCTGACCCAGCCGGCCGCCGAACCGCTGCTGATCGACTGCTTCACGACCTGGCTCGCCGGCGAGCTGGACGCGGCCGGCAGCTGGACCGACCACCCCGACGACGACGCATTGCAAGCCCGCGTCGACAGCGCGATCTCCGCCTGGACCGGGACAACCCGGTACGTCGTCGCGGTCAGCAACGAGGTCGGCTCCGGCATCGTCCCGGCCACCCCGTCGGGGCGGCGGTTCCGCGACGAGCTCGGCGCGCTCAACGCCCGGCTCGCCGCGGCGGCGGACGAGGTGTGGTTCGTCACCGCCGGCATCCCGCAGAGGTTGCGATGAGGCTCGCGCTCGCGATGTTCACGGTGTTCCCCGTGCCCGGCGCGGAGTCGTACGTCGTCGACCGCACGACCGCCCGGCGCGCTGTCCTCTGGCTGCCGCTCGTTGGCGCCGCGCTCGGAGCGGTTGCCGCCTTGCCCGCTTGGGGAATCGCGACGGCGGTCGACAACGCGCTCGGCTCCCTCCTCGGCGCGGCGGTCGCGGTCACCGTTCTCGCGCTCGCGACCCGCGGCCTGCACCTGGACGGGCTCGCCGACACCGCGGACGGCCTCGGCAGCCACGCCGAACCCGAACGTGCGCTCACGATCATGCGCCAACCCGACATCGGCGCGTTCGGCGTCGCCGCGATCGCGTTCACCCTGCTGCTGCAGACCACCGCGCTCGCCGCGCTGCTGCACGCCAGCCCGCTCCTCGGTGGTGTCGCGCTCGTCTGCGCCGCGTTCACCGGACGACTCGCCGTCGTCCTCGCCGCGGGCCGAGACGTCAAGCCCGCAAGGCCGGACGGCTTCGGCGCGCTCGTCGCCGGCAGCCTCGGCCCGCGACTGCAGACCGGCTACCTCCTCGCCGCCGTGGTGATCTGGGTCCTTCCCGCGCTCGACGGGCGCAACGAGCTCGCGCTCGGGCTCACCGGCGCCGTCGTCGCGGGGCTGCTCGTCACCGACCTGTTCCGCCGTCACGCCGTACGCCGGATCGGCGGGATCACCGGCGACGTGTTCGGCGCCCTCATCGAGCTGGGCACCACCGCCGCCCTGCTCACGATCGCCTTGGTGGTGGGCTGATGGACATCGACGAGCTATGTTCCCGGATCGATACGGTCGACGCGGATCTGCACGCGTTCGTCGCCGAGCCGGGCCGGCGGGATCGGCTGCTTCGGGAGATGGGTGAGCATCCACTGCCGATCGGGGTCAAGGACGTCATCCACGTCGCGGGCCTCCCCACCGCTGCCGGCTCGAACCTTCCGCCCGACGTGCTCACCGGCGACGAGGCGCCCGTCGTCACCCGGCTCAAGGAGCACGGCGCGCTGGTGGTCGGGAAGACCGTTACCGCCGAGTTCGCGTTCCAGGCGCCGGGCGAAACCCGCAACCCCCACAACCGAAACCACACGCCGGGCGGCTCGAGCAGCGGGTCCGCGGCGGCCGTCGCCGCTGGTCTCGTCCCCGCCGCGCTCGGTACCCAGACCGTCGGCTCGGTGATCCGGCCGGCAGCGTTCTGCGGCATCGTCGGGTTCAAGCCGACGTACGGGCGGATCAGCACCGAGGGCGTGATCGCGAACGCGCCCTCGTTCGACACCGTCGGCGTGCTCGCCGCCTCCGTCGGCTGGGTGGAGCGGGTCGCGGCGATCGCCTGTGCTGGTTGGACGCCTGCTGCTGCTGAGGGCCGTCCCGTGCTCGCCGTACCGATCGGTGCGTACCTCGACCAGACCGAGCCCGAGGCCCGCGTGGCGTTCTTCGAGCAGGTGAACGCCCTGCGGGACAAGGGATTCGAGGTCCGCGAGGTGCCAGCGCTGGACGACATCGAGGTGGTCGCCGCGCGCAACCGGACGATCAACCTGTACGAGCTGGCCCGCGTGCACGAGCGCTGGTTCGACTCGTTCGCGTCCCTGTACGAGGCACGCACGGCCACCGGCGTCCGCGAGGGGCGGAAGATCGCGACGGACGAGTACGAGGCGGCGCTGCGCGATCGCGAGCGCTACGCCGAGGAACTGGTCGCGGGCATGGACGCGTTCGACGTCTGGGTCGCGCCGTCGGCACCCGGCCCCGCGCCGGACAGCCTGGCCACGACCGGGAACGCCACGATGAACCTGCCCTGGACGCAGGCACGGCTGCCGGTCGTCGGGCTGCCGGCGGGGAAGCTGGACGGCCTGCCACTCGGGCTGCAGTTCGTCGCGAGGCCGCACCACGACGAGCAGCTCGTCGCGTGGGCGGCTGAGCTCAGTCGGAGTCTTTGAGCAGGTTCTCGCGGATCTGGGTGAGCGTCTTGATCAGCTCGCCGCGTTGCTCGTCGGAGAGTCCCGCGAGCGCTCGTTCGGACAGCACGGCCATCTCGGCGTCGAGGATCTTCTCCAGCGACTTGCCGTGCGTGGTGAGAAAGAGCCGGACCAGGCGGCGGTCGCGGGCATCGGGCTTGCGGGTGAGGATGCCGGCGGCCTCCATGCGGGTCGCCGCCTTCGTGACCGTCGGGGTCGCGAGCCCGAGCCGGCGGGCCAGATCCCCGGGCGTGAGGCCGTCCTCTTCCCACAACAACTTGAGGATGAACTGCTGCCCCTCGCGCACCCCATGCTTGCGATTGGCGGCGTCGGAGGCTTCCCACATGGCGCGCTTGGTCGACCAGAAGACCGTCTGGAACTGCTCAGTCGGCGCAGCCTCGGGTGTCTCGCTCACGACGTCCTCATCATTCGAAGGTAGCAGGGCGTCACCCAGGGGCCGGGGCACTTTGGTCAAACCGGCCCCGTCCGGAACGGCAGCGGTCTACCTTGGCGGACACCGTTTCAGCAGGGGGATGCCATGTCCGACCAGCCACCGCCGTACGTCCATCCGCAGCCGCAGCCCACCCCGTGGGCGAGCCCGGCCGCGCCTCTCGCACCACCCGTGCCGCCGAAGCCAATCCGCCCGATCAACGGTCTCGCGGTCCTGGCCGTAGCCGGGCTCGTGGTGTGGTTCCTCACCAACCTCGCCGCGGTCGTCGTGAGCGTGCTGCGCTACTTCCTGATCGAGCAGTTCATCGTGGACCAGAACGCGGTGCCGATCGCCGACCTCGAGGCGAGCGACGCGGCGTACCAGCTCACCGGCGTCCTCGAGCTCGCCGGTTACGTGGTCGCCGGGGTGCTGTTCATCGTGTGGCTGTTCCGTGCCCGCGCCAACGCGGAGGCGATCCTCCCGTTCCAGCACCGGCTCGCCAAGCCGTGGCTGGTGTTCGGCTGGATCGTGCCGATCATCGCCTGGTGGTTCCCCAAGAACATCGTCGACGACATCTGGAAGACCAGCGACCCCGCCATGACCCAGCGCAATCCCAAGGCCGGCGGTGGTGGGCCGAAGATCGTGCTCGTCTGGTGGCTGGTCTTCTTGCTGGGCACGTGGGTCGGCAACGCGGTCATGCGGTCGATCGTCGGCGCGGAGACGCTCGAGGACATCCAGGTGGCGGCGGGTGCCGAGGTGGTCCTCGCCCCGGTCAGCTGGGCGGGCGCGATCCTCGCCGTCGTGGTGATCGCCCGGCTCAGCAAGCTGCAGGAGAGCCAGCGCCTCGGGCGGGCGTGACCACCGTACGATCAGCAACTGTGGCGACCGCTCGGACCAACCTGGCCTGGGACACGCTGCTCGATCTCGGCGACGCGCGTACCGGGCCACTGCACGACCGGCTGACCCGGGCACTCCGCTCGGCCATCCGGTCGGGTCGGATCGCGCCCGGCAGCGCGCTGCCCCCGAGCCGCACGCTCGCCACCAGCCTCGGTTGCTCCCGCTGGGTCGTGACCCAGGCGTACGAGCAACTCGTCGCCGAGGGCTACCTCACCGCCCGCACCGGCAGCGCCACCCGCGTCGCCGAGGTCGGCGCGGCGCCGGACGACCGGTCGCCGATCCAGCGGCAGCCGCGCGTCCCCGCCTCGACGCAGTACGATCTCGCGCCCGGTCTGCCCGATCTGCGCGAGTTCCCCCGCCAGCGCTGGGCGGAGGCCGTACGCACCCAGCTCACCACGGTCCCGTACGCCGACCTCGGCTATCCCGAGCCGGGCGGCTCGCAGCGGCTGCGCGAGATGCTCACCGAGTACCTCCAGCGCGTGCGCGGCGCCGTCCTCGCCGCGTCCGACATCACGATCTGTACGAGCGTCACCGACGGCGTCGCCCGGCTGTGCCGCGCGCTGCTCGCCGCGGGGCACACCCACCTCGCGGTCGAGGACCCCGGCTGGACCCGGCTGCGGCAGACCGTCGAACGGGTCGGGCTCACCACTGTCGGGATCCGGGTCGACGACCTCGGCTTCCGCGTCGAGGACCTCGCCTCGCAGCCGTCCGTACGCGCCGCGCTGCTCACGCCCGCGCACCAGTTCCCCACCGGGGTCGTCCTCGCTCCGGCCCGCCGCGCCGCGCTGCTCGAGTGGGCCCGCAGGGTCGACGGGATCGTGCTCGAGGACGACTACGACGCTGAGTTCCGGTACGACCGCCGGCCGGTCGGCGCGCTGCAGGGTGCCGAGCCGTCGCGGGTCGCGCTGTTCGGCTCGCTGTCGAAGACGCTGTCGCCCGCGCTCGGCCTCGGCTGGATGGTGACGCCGGCGCGCTGGTCCGAGGCGATGCGCTCACCGGAACTCGGCGGGCCGTCGCCCTCGGCGCTGGACCAGCTGGCGTTCGCGGCGTTCGTCGAGTCCGGCGGGTACGACCGCTTCCTCCGCGCGTCCCGGACGCGGTACCGCAAGCGGCGCGACGTGCTGGTCGAGGCTCTCGCCGCCAAGCTGCCCGACTGCGAGCTGTCCGGCGTCGCCGCGGGTCTGCATCTCGTTCTGCGCCTCGACCCCGCCCGCACCGTCGCGGCCAAGGTCGTCCGTCGCGCCGCTCACGCAGGCGTCCACGTCGTCGACCTGGACGCGTACCGCCTGGAGCCCGACCCCGAGTCGCCCGGCCTCGTGCTCGGGTACGGCAACCTCCCGGACAGCGCCATCGAGCCCGCCGTCGACCGCCTCGCCGCCGCGATCGACTAGGGCTGCCATGACTGAGCCGTACACCGTCCGCGCGCTCGACGCGTCGACCTGGGACGCCTTCGCGGAGCTGGTCGAGCGCAACGGCGGCGTCATGGGTGGCTGTTGGTGCCAGAACAACCACCGCCAACCCGGCCTCGACTCACCCGAGGCCAAGCGCGCGGCCAAGCAGGAACGGGTCCGCACCGACCGCGCCCACGCCGCGCTGGTCTTCGACGCGGACGGCCTCGCGCAGGGCTGGGCGCAGTACGGCAGCCCCGAGGAGCTCCCCGGGATGACCCACCGGCACGCGTACGAGCAGGACCCGCCGCCTCGAGCGGACTGGCGCATCATCTGTGTCTTCGTGGACAAGAAGCACCGCAGGCAGGGCATCGCGCGTGCCGCGGTCGAAGGGGCGGTGGAGCTGATCGCCGCGGCAGGTGGCGGCAGGATCGAGGCGATCTCGCAGGCGACGGCCGGGCGAGGCAGGGCGCCGTTCCTGTTCTCCGCGACGGTGGAGGTGTTCGAGCAGAACGGGTTCGAGCGCGTACGCCAGGTCGGCAAGCACTCCTGGATCCTCAGCCGGGTGCTCGACCCCGCCTGAGCTCCTCCTGCATCGACGCGATCCGCCACCCAGTCGCGATCGCGAGACCGGCGGCCACGAGGGCGTCCAGCGTGAGCACGACGTCATTCGACCGGCACCTCCTGCCGCTGCCGCTCCTGCAGCGCGGTGATCCGCCAGACGATCACGACCCACACGATCGCGCCGAGAACGAACAGCCCGACGAGCCCGTCCTGCAACGGCACGGTCAGCTCCGGGCTCGACGCCATCCCGGCCACCAGACCGATGAGCGTGTAGCTCGACAGCACGACCAGCCACCAGACGTTGACGATCACCTTCGAACGCGTGCGCACCATCGGGTCCCGGCTGGTGCTCTTCGGGTCGCTGGTCTGCCAGATGTCGTCGACGATCTGCTTCGGGAACCACAGAAACACCGGCGGCACGATCCAGCCGAGGATGATCCACAGCTTGTGCCGGCGGTGGTCGTACGGCGCGAGCGCCTCAGCGTTCGACCGCGCCCGGAACGTCCACAGCCAGCTGATGACGGTGAGGACGGTGCTGAGCAGCATGGTGGCCAGAGCGGCGGTGAACAGCGAGCGGTTGGCGGCGACGAACGCCTCGGAGTCGAACGTCTCCATCAGCTTCGGGTCCGCGATCAATGGCTCGATCGTGGCCTGGAGCTCGGGCATCCGCTCGCGCGCCATCAGGAACGTCACCACGATGGTCGCGAGGTACAGCAGCGTGAACGCGATCACCGCGCTGCGCAGCCCGGCGATCGGGCGGACCTGCCGCCACTCCGGCGGCGGCTGGTACAGGTGGTACGCCGGGATGCCGATCGGGACGACGATCCGCTCGGGAAGGGGAACCGGTGCCGGCGGTGGTGCCATCGTCGCGACCGTGCGCTGCGGGGAGGGTGCGGGCGCGTGGATCGGCTCCTCGCAGGTCTCGCAGACGGCAGGCGGCAGCGGGTGACCGCAGTGCGGGCAGTTCATGTGCTCCCCCAGGTGGGCGCGCCCCCTCCCGGGCGACGCCCGACCTAAGCTAGCCGGCGGCTGACCTGCGTGTATGCGATTTCTCCAGATTGTCACCCAGCCGATCGACGGCGAGTTTCGCCGCCTCGCGGGCACTCGCGATCGCCACCTCGGACAGCAGCCCGGGTGCCGCGACCTGGTCGCCGACCAGGTAGACGCCGTCGCCACGGTCGATCGCGGGGCGGTCGCGCCAGGTCGTCCCGGGCAGGTCGAGCGCGCCCGTACGGCAGTGCGCGATCGCCTCGCGCCGCCAGGTGACGCGGTCCCGCCAGCCCGGCATCGCGAGATCGATCAGCCCCTCCAGCCGGGCGATCCCGTCCGCCTTCGACTCGCCCGGCCGCAACGGCTGCTGGGCCTGGACGAGCGACTCGCCGGCGGGCACGACGGACGGGTCCGCGGCGCTGAACCGTTCGTAGAACGCCGCCTGGTCGAGGTCGAAGACGAGGAACAGGTCGCGCTTGTCCTGGCGTACGGCGAGATCCAGCAGCGCGGTCCGGCCGCTCTCCCAGCGCAACGTGTCGTCGCCGAGCAGCTGCCGGGCCGCGTCGAGCGAGGTGGCCACGATTGTCGGGCCGTCGGGGATGGTGTCGACGCGGTGCCCGGTGTGGATCCGGACGCCGAGCTGGCGCGCGTGCGCGGCGAACTTGCCGACGGTCGCCTGCCAGCCGCCGAGGACGTACCGCGCGCTCGGGTACTTGAGCGCGGTCGTCCGCAGGAAGCGCTCCCAGCCGAACGCGGCGGACAACCTTCCGGCGTCGTGGTCGAACGTGACCGCGCCGAGGAGGCCCGCCATCAGCCGTGCCGACTCGGCCCCGAACTGCTCGCCCGCCCAGTCGCGCAGCGACCGGTCGACGGGCGCGACGACCTTGCGCTTGACCAGGAGTTTCGCCAGGTCACTGGGCGGAAGCGCCACGAGCCTGCCCTGGTGCCGGAACCGCAGCTTCGCGAGCGCGCCGAGGGGTGCGCGTGCCGCCGGTGTGACGAGGCCGCGACTCGCCAGCCAGCTCCAGTGCGGGCCGTTGTCGTAGAAGACGTGCGGCCCGTCGTTCGCTGTGTACGGTCCCTCGCTCGACCGGGCGCGGCCGCCGAGCGTCTGGTGTCCCTCGTACAGGTCGACGGACGCGCCCTGCTCGGCCGCGGCGATCGCCGCGGTGAGGCCGCCGAGTCCGCCGCCGACGACGGTGATGGATTCCATGTCCGCTCCCTTGTTGGTGTCGTACCAGGACGACGCCCTCTGGCAGCTTGTGACATCACGCTGTGCTTATGGCGACCGCTCGCACGCGTCGGCCGCGGGCGGCCTAGCGGCATCGGGTCGCGGTGCTCGGCGGCGTCGGGTGGCCCTGCGGCGACCAGATGGGGCCTTCGGCCGAAGGGATCGTCCTCGGACCCCGGAAGCCGACGACGCCGAGCGTGGTGGCAGGGGCCAGGTTCGCCGGGCAGTCTTGTCTCGGGGGCTCGGCGGCGGTCATAGTGCTCGGATGAGACGGCTGCTGCTGGGCTTGGTTGTGCTCGCGCTCTCCTTGTTCTCATTCGTCGTGCCCAGCGCGCCTGCCTGGGCGGCGGCTGCCGACAACAACGTGGAGTGGAACGGGTTGTTCCACGACCAGGGGCCGTTGTACGCGAGCACGTCGGAGCCGACCTGCTCGACGGCGGTGACGGTGACGGTGCGGACGTTCCGTACCGACGTCACCAGCGCGAACGTGAAGTACTACGACAGCGCGGACTCCTCGTTCCACTGGGTGCCGATGGCGTGGGTGGCGAACGACGCGACCGGGCGCTTCGACCGGTGGGCCGGAACGATCCCGGCGAGCTGCTCGGCGAAGTACTACCGGCTGCAGGTCAACGACGGCTCGGACACCGACTGGTACAACGCGGCGGGTGTCTCGGACAACGAGCCCTCGCAGCAGGACTTCTACGTTCTGCCTGGGTTCAGCACGCCGGCGTGGGCCAAGGCCGCGATGATCTACCAGGTCTTTCCGGAGCGTTTCTCCAACGGGGACACGGCAAACGACGTGACGACGGGCGAGTACACGTTCTTCGGCGCGCCGACGCAGCAGAAGGCGTGGGGCGAGTCGGTGTTCGCGACGGCTCCGGCGGTGAACTCCTCGGTGTTCTTCGGCGGCGACCTGCAGGGCGTACGGCAGCGCGTCGGCTACCTGAAGAACACGCTCGGCATCAACACCGTCTACCTGAACCCGATCTTCACCTCGCCGTCGAACCACAAGTACGACACGCAGGACTACGACAACGTCGACCCGCACCTCGGCGGCAACGCGGCCTTCTCCGGCCTGGTGTCCGACCTGCACTCGTCGTCGAACGGCCCCACGGCGCGGATCGTTCTCGACGGCGTCTTCAACCACAGCGGCAGTTGGGCGAAGTGGTTCGACCGCGGCAACGTCTGGCCGTCGGTGACCGGAGCGTACGAGTCGCAGGCGAGTCCGTACTCCGGCTTCTACACGTTCCAGAGCTGGCCCGACCAGTACTCGAGCTTCTTCAACTCCACTCCCAGCATGCCGAAGTACGACTTCGCCTCGTCCGCCGTTCGCTCTGCCCTGTATGGGTCGACGACCTCGGTCGCGCAGAAGTGGCTGCGTCAATCCGGAGTTGACGGCTGGCGGTTGGACGCGCCGCAGTACGCGGACGCCGGCGGTGGCAACGGGTCGAACGCGACGAACCACGGGATCTGGCGCGAGTTCCGTACGGCAGTGAAGGGCGCCAACCCGAACGCACTGATCTTCGGCGAGTACTGGGGCAACGCGCAGCCGTGGGTGACGGGCGGCGAGTGGGACGGGGCGAGCAACTTCGACGGCTTCACCCAGCCGGTGTCGCAGTGGATCACCGGGCGCGACTACTCCAACAATGCTGCCTCACTGAGCACCTCGGCGTTCGACGCGTGGCTGCGCGGGACTCGGGCCAACTACCCGACGCCCGCGCTGCGCACGATGAGCAACCACCTGTCGAACCACGACATCACCCGCTTCGGCACCCGAGCGGGCGGGGACATCTGGAAGACGTACCTCGCGCACTTCTTCCAGTTCACGTACGTGGGGATGCCCACGGTCTACTACGGCGACGAGTACGGGATGCAGGGTGGAGCGGACCCGGACAACCGGCGTACGTTCGACTGGTCCCAGGCAACCACCGCGAACACCTCGGTCGCGCTGGTCCAGAAGCTGGCGTCGATCCGTAAGCAGTACTCGGCGTTGCGAACGGGCTCGTTCCAAACCCTCGCGGTCGACGACGCGACCAAGCTCTACGCCTTCGGCCGAGCCGACGCGGCGAACCGCATCGCCGTGGTGCTGAACAACGACTCGGCGACCAGGACGTACACCGTCCCGGCCTATCAGCTGTCCGTGCCCGACGGCGCCACCATGAAGGACGCCATCACCGGCACCACCTACCCAGTCTCAGCCGGCAACGTGACCGTGACAGTCCCCGGCCACTACGGCGCGATCCTCGTCAATTAGCCCGGGACATCGCGGGTAGACAAGGCGGGTCCGCCAGGAGGTGGAAGCTCCCAACGGACCCTCGACCGGACCTTCCGGTGAAAGGACCGACCGTGGCAGACATCTTGCACTCCCACGCGCCGGAGCGCATCAGCGCCCTGCTCGTCACGAGGTGCGAGCTCAGCTCGACAGGTAGGGCGTCTCGAGCGGCGTCACGTGGTTGACCTGGATCGCCACGTTCATGGCCACCAGCTGGATCCGCACGGAGCCGCCGCGGTCGGTGTCGGCGAACTCGAACTGAATCGCGTCCTCGTAGCCGTCCTGGTTCTCCAGCAGCCAGACCCACCGGGCGTGCTTGCCCAGTGCCGCGGCCCACGGGAAGTGCGTGGACACGTTCGCCGACTCGTAGGTCTCGACCACGGCCGAGACCGGCCCGATCTCGAGCGTCGAGTCGTCCTCGTTGACCCGGATCAGCCACTCGCCGCCGGTGAAGCCGAGCCGGATCGCGGAGATCTCCTTCGGCGCCACCTTGTCGAACAGGTACGTCACGACCTGGAGGTCGCCGCCCTCCTCGGACATGCGTTCGAACTCGTCGGCCTGGCTCATCGTTACCCTTCTGAACGGTCACACTCGGCGCACGGAGCCTACTTGCCGCGGTACTTCTGCGCCGTCGGTCGCCGCCGATCTCGCCCTCAACCCATCGCCGGGCTGAGCAGCAGACCGTACGCACCGTGCCAACGGCGCGACGAGCCGTGAGCGGTTTCTCCACAGCGACCCCCCGTTCCGGTGGCGACCGAGCCGCGGATCCGGCATCCTCGTCTGAATGACCGGGCGAGGCCACCCTCGCCGACGCACTGCCCCCACGGGTCGAGTAGGGACAGCGCGAGGCGAGGGAAGGCCACCCGGGAGATGTCACGCCACGCCGCGCTACCCCGTCGTACGGCCGAAGGCCGATCCGGGAGACGATGGCAGCGATGACCGAACCCGCCACCGCCGCGTTCGAGCAGCAGCGTGACCTGC
This sequence comes from Tenggerimyces flavus, assembly GCF_016907715.1. Classification (NCBI taxonomy): domain Bacteria; kingdom Bacillati; phylum Actinomycetota; class Actinomycetes; order Propionibacteriales; family Nocardioidaceae; genus Tenggerimyces; species Tenggerimyces flavus. The sequence goes on from NZ_JAFBCM010000001.1 coordinate 1,163,413, forward strand.
TGCTCGGCGTCGCCTATCGCGTCCTCGGCCGATGGTCCGACGCCGAGGACGTCGTCCAGGACGCCTGGCTGCGGTGGAGCACGGTCGACCACGACGAGGTGCAGGACGCCCGCGCGTTCCTGGTCCGCGTCACGACCAGGCTCGCGCTCGACCGGCTGAAGAGCGCGCAGGCGAGGCGCGAGGCGTACGTCGGTCCCTGGCTGCCCGAGCCGATCCTCACCACGCCCGACGTCGCCGACGACATCGCGCTCGCGGACTCGGTGAAGTTCGCGATGCTCGTCGTGCTCGAGACGCTGTCGCCGCTGGAGCGGGCGGTGTTCGTCCTCCGCGAGGCGTTCGCGTTCTCCTACGCCGAGATCGCCGAGACGCTCGACCGCAACGAGGATGCCGTACGCCAGTTGGCCAAACGCGCCCGCGAGCACGTCCGGGCACGCCGCCCGCGGTACGAGACCGACAAGGCCACCCAGCGCCGCGTCACCGACGGCTTCCTCACCGCCACGATGAACGGCGACCTCGCCGCGCTCATGAAGCTGCTCGCCCCCGACGTGGTGCTCAACTCCGACGGCGGCGGCATCGTCCGCGCGGCGCTGCGCCCGATCGAGGGTGCGGACAAGGTCGGCCGGTTCATGGTCGGTGTGCACAAGAACGCGCCCGCCGACGCGCATGCCTACCTCGCGCACGTGAACGGCGAGCCCGCCTTGGTGGTCACTTCGGCGGGCGCGCCGTTCGCCGTGGTCTCCTTCGACATCGACGGCGATCAGATCGCCGCCCTGCACTTCGTGGTCAACCCAGAGAAGCTGGGAGCCATCGCCGGCATCGAGCAGGTCGGCGAGGAGATCTTCTTCGAGGTCGTGTCGCGCGCCAGGCGATCTTTGCCAGACACGGCCTAACGCAGGGCGTACGCGCGGATCACGGTCTGGTCCACGCCCGTCCCGGAACGGTCGTGCGCCTTCACCCGCACCGACACGAAGCCGCCGCTCGACGGGTGCCTGACATCCGCGGTCCACCGGTTCTTCCCGGCGCTCCGCACCTTCGCCGACGTCCAGGTCGCGCCGTCGTCGTACGACAACTGCAGCGTCACCGTCGACAGCCACGGCAGCCCGCCCGTCTTGATGATCCGCGCGTCGTCAGCGACGAGCTCGAGTCGGAACGGCTTGCCCGCAGGCGCCGTGTTCCGCAGGTCGAACGCGCCGGACACCCGCATCGTCACCAGCGGCGGCGCCGTGTCGTCGGCCAGCGCGTACGGGAACGTCCACGTCGCCTCCTCGCGGAGCCCGTGCCGCGTCCCCGGCTCCCGCGTGGTGACGGCGTGGAACGCGTACCGCTCCTCCGTCGCCGGCATCGGGAAGCAGCTGGCGACGTCGTCGGCCTCGCCGATCAGCTCGCCGTTCTGGTGCAACGTCACCCGCGTCGTGTCCCCGGGCAGCTGCCAGAGCGCGTTCGCCGGCGCCATCGGGTACGTGACGAGGAACATGTGTCCCGACCCGACCCCGCACTTCGGCCCGAAGGCGTCCACGACGGGCCCGATCGCCCCGGCGTTGAACGCGAAGCTCGACCGCCGTCCCGCGCGCAGCGGCGGATCCATGGCGTTCTCGGTGAAGTCCGGAGCGTCCATCCACCGCATCATCGGCTGCTCGCCCGGCTTACCGACCACCGAGTAGAGCTCCAGCCTCTTGCCCGGCAGCGCGATCGGGTACGAGCCACCGCCGCTGGGGAAGCCTTCGCCGGCCAGGCCGACGACGGTGAACCGGCTTCCCTCCACGTCGCCGGAGTTGTAGTGGTAGCTGGTCTCGAGCGCGGCCAGCCGCCGGTCGTACACGCGGTACGTCGGTTGCTCGGGGATGCGCCCGTTCGTCAACAGAGCAAGGTGATACGCCTTCGGCGCCGCGCGGGCGCCGAGTGGTTCGGCGCGGATCGTCCGGTAGTAGAACGCGTACGAGCGACCACGCACGCGCTCGGTCGGCAGCGCGTACAGCCCGACGCTCGGGTCGTCCGAGCCCGTCCCGGAGATGACCTGGTGCTCCCCGATCTTCTCGGTCGTCCCGATGAGGTCGAAGCCGAACTTCTCCGCCTTCGGGCTGTCGACCGTCGTCGCGCTCACCCGCTCGGCACGCCGGGCGTCGGCGACGAGCGAGACGTCGCCGTTCACGCTGACGGTCGGGTACGAGAGGTACGTCGCGTCGGCGTAGGTTCCGTCGGCCTGCAGCGTGTCCACGTACACCTGCACGGTGTAGCGGCCGGCCGGCACGCGCGCCTTGATCTTGCCCTGGCTGACGTGGATCGGGACGTACTCGCCGGTCTCCAGGTCGATCACGTCGACCCAGTGCAGGTTCTCGATCGACGTGCCGGTCGGCTTGCCCGCCCGGTCGATGCCGGCGACGGAGATCGTGTGCAGCTTCGGCTCGCGGACCAGGCCGATCGGTACGCCGACACCGACGCCGTCGGCCGTACGCGCCTCGAGCCTGGCGCCGAACCGGCCGAGCTCGGTCTTGGTCGGGTCGAGCCGTACGGCCACCTCCGCCGTGCCGTTCGCCGGCACCGCGACGGACGACTTGTCGAGACCGAACGCGCCAGTCGGCGCCGCGGTCGTCAGCGTCAAGGCGAGGTTGACAGCAGCGGATCCGTCGTTGCGGAACGTCACCGTACGCGTCGTCGCCGCGTCGCTCAGCAGTGCGGACACGCTGCCCGGCGAGGCCGAGATCGTCGTGTCGCCTGCCTGGGGAACGTTCACCAACCCCGCGCCCTGGTGGAAGACGGGGTCGTTCGCGTTCGGCACCGCAGTATTGACGAGCGCGGCCTTGAGCCGCGGCCCGGACCACGCCGGGTGCTGCTGCGCGAGGATCGCGGCCGCGCCGGCGACGTGCGGCGAGGCCATCGACGTACCCGAGGCGCGTACGTAGTGCTCGCCCACGAGCTCGCCGATCTGCGTGTCCGCCGCGCGCGCCGCCGCGATGTCCACGCCGGGCGCGGTGAGGTCGGGCTTGATCGCACCGTCGCCGACCCGCGGACCCTTGCTGGAGAAGTCGGCGACCGCACCCTCGCGGTCGATCGCGCCGACGGTGAGGGCGGCCTCGGCCACGCCGGGGATCGTCACCGACTCGTCGTGCGCGCCGAACTCGTCGAAGCCGTTGTTGCCGGCCGCGACGACGAACAGCGTGCCGGTCCGCTCGGAGATCTCGTCCAACGCCAGCGAGACCGGGTCGGTGCCGTCGCTCGGGATCCCGCCGCCGACGCTCATATTGACGACCTTGGCGTGCTGCGACACCCACTCCATGCCGGCGATCAGCCAGGAGAACTGACCCTGGCCGGAGTCGTCGAGGACCTTGCCGATGACGAGCTTCGCGTCCGGCGCCACTCCCTTGTACTTGCCGTCGGACGCGGTGCCGTCGCCGGTGATGATCGACGCGACGTGCGTACCGTGCCCGGCCTTGTCGACCACGCCGCTCTCACTGCTGGAGAAGTCCTTCGACGCGACGACCGAGCCAGCGAGGTCGGGGTGGGTCTCGTCGATGCCGGTGTCCAGTACGCCGACTGAGATGCCCCTGCCCGTAAGGCCTTTCGCCCACATCGCGGGTGCGCCGATCTGCTGCACGCTCTGGTCGAGGTGCGCCTTGACCTTGCCGTCGAGCCAGATCTTGTCGGCGTCGGCACGGTCCGCCCAGAAGTCGTCGGCCCGGTCCTTGCGCGCGGTCAGCGCGGCGCCGCCGATCGAGGTCAGCGGCCGGGAGACCGTCGTTCCGTCGAGCGTGGTGGCTCGTTGGCCGCGGTACCGCACGATCAGCGGCAACGTCGTCCGCGTGGCGTCGCCGTACCCGTCCCGCAGCAGCCCGGTGATGTCGAACAGCCGCGCGTCCAGCTTGCCGGACGCCACGAGCGGCGCCGCGTCGGCGGGCAGGATCGACAGCTGGTCGCCGCGGGAGCGGTGGATGAACGGAACCCGTTCGCGACCCTCGCCCGGCTCGACGGTCGCCGTCCGGCGACCCTCGCGGTCGGTTCGTACCCGGACGACGTCGCCGGTGACCAGCGTGATCGCCTGCCCGGCCGAGGGAGTGGAAGGTGGTGGCGCCGACTGCGCCGGACTGCCGATCGTCGTGGCGAGCAGCGCGGCCACCGTGACCGCGCCGACGCCGAGAATGCCCCGCTGCATGCATGCTCCCGAGTAAGAGGAAGTGCTGCCCGTCGGCAGTACTTGCTCAGATCGGGGCAACCCCTTCTCCACCCATGGTCGCCTCGGTCGGTGGCCTTAGGCGTCGCCATCTCGACGGATGGCATCGACGGCGCGAGATCCGCATGACGATGCCACTCGCCAACCGGTGCCGTCGATGCAAAGCGGGGTCGAGATAGCAACGCCGCCACCGACACTTTGGCGACTAGGAACGCTTGGTGAAGTCCGCCACCCAGTTCGGCTTCCACGTCTTGCCGCCGTCCAACGAGAACGCCTGCTCCCACCGGGCGGTCGTCTCGGTGATGCCCGACCACTGGTAGCGGCAGATGATGTCGTGGCCCTCCCACTGTTCCTCGCTGTAGAAGTTGCCGACGCCGTCCGGGCCGAACTTGCCGACCACCGGCGGCAGGCCGAGCTGCCCGTTCCGGCTGCTCGCCCAGTAGATCGACCACTCCTCGCGGGCCGGGTCGAAGAGCCGGATGGTCAGGCCGGCCGTGCCGACCGCGGGGAACTCCACCTCGTCGAAGTGCGCCCACCCGTCCTTGAGCAGCCGGAAGTTCGAGACGCCCTCGAACTCCTCCCACTCGTCGCCGTTGAGGTAGTCCTTGAGTCGCCGTTGCACCGAGTCCCAGGTGCCGACCAGAAGGTCGAAGTCTTTCGCCATGTCCGGGACGTTAGGACCGTTCCACTGACACCTTCTGTCAGCGGAAAGCGGCAGACTGGGAACGTGCGCGCCAGCCGGTTGGTCTCGATCCTGCTGCTCCTGCAGAGCAGGGGCCGGATGACCGCGCGCCAGCTCGCCGACGAGCTCGAGGTCAGCGTGCGCACGATCTACCGCGACGTGGAGTCGCTGCACGGCGCGGGCGTCCCGCTGTACGGCGACGCCGGGCACGAGGGCGGCTACCAGCTGCTCGACGGCTACCGGACCAGGCTCACCGGGCTCACCGCCGACGAGGCCGAGGCGCTGTTCCTCACCGGACTGCCCGGTCCCGCCGCCGAGCTCGGCCTCGGCACCGTCGTCGCGGCGGCCCAGCTCAAGCTGCAGGCAGCGCTGTCGCCCGAGCTGCGCGACCGGTCCGGGAGGATCCAGGAACGGTTCCTGCTCGACGCGCCCGGCTGGTACCACGACGGCGACGACGTCCCGCATCTCGCCGCCGTCGCGGACGCGGTCTGGAACACCCGGGCGCTGCAGCTGCGCTACCGCCGGTGGCGCGAACCGACCGAGGTCACGCGCCGGATCGAGCCGTACGGCGTCGTGCTCAAGGCCGGCAAGTGGTACGTGATCGGCCGCACCGACGGCGACTTCCGTACGTACCGCGTCAACCAGATCCTGTCGCTGGAGCAGCTCGACGAGCGCTTCGCACGCGAGTCCTTCGACCTGGCGACGTTCTGGCGTACCCATCTCACCGACTTCAGGTCCCAGCTCATCAAGGGCGAGGCGCTCGTCCGGCTGTCCCCGACCGCGGTGGAACGGATCCCGCACCTGATGTCCCAGCAGGTCGTCGACGCGGTCGCGGCCGGCCGCGCGGACGGCGACGGCTGGGTGCGCGCGACCGTACCGATCGAGTCGCTCGTCCACGCGCAGACGGAGTTCCTCAAGCTCGGTGCCGAGGTCGAGGTGCTCGAGCCCGCTGAGCTGCGCGAACGCCTGGCGCGTACGGTGAGCGACCTGGCCGAGATGTACCTCACGGCCCCAGCCGGAATTCGCGAGCGGTCAGGAGAGGTTGACTCACCATGAGCATCTACGACGTCCCGTTGAAGACCCTGACCGGCGAACCCACCTCCCTCGGCGACTACCAGGGCAAGACCCTGCTCGTCGTCAACGTCGCCTCGAAGTGTGGCCTGACGCCTCAGTACGAAGGCCTCGAGCGGCTGCAGGAGCAGTACGCCACGCGCGGGTTCTCCGTGATCGGGTTCCCGAGCAACCAGTTCGGCGGGCAGGAGCCCGGGTCGGCGGAGGAGATCCAGGAGTTCTGCTCGACGACGTACGGCGTCTCGTTCCCGATGATCGAGAAGACCGACGTCAACGGGCCGGAGGCCAACGCGGTCTACCAGGAGCTCACCCAGGTCGCGGACACCGAGGGCAAGGCCGGTGACGTCGCCTGGAACTTCGAGAAGTTCCTGATCGACCCGAGCGGCAAGGTGGTCGGGCGCTACCGGCCGCAGACCGTTCCGGAAGACCCCACCCTGGTCGCCGCCATCGAGGCGACCCTCCCCCAGTAGGTCCACAGTAAGAAGGCGATCACCGTGGCTGACTACGGCCGCGACCTCTCGTTCGGCTACTTCCTGATCCCCAACGCCGACGACCCGCTGCTCGACACGGCGCGATCGTTGGAGGCGTTGGGGTTCGAGTACCTCGGCATCCAGGACCACCCGTACCAACGCAGGTACGTCGACACCTGGACGCTGCTCAGCTACCTCGCGGGCGCGACGTCGCGGATCCGGCTGTTCCCCGACGTCAGCAACCTCGCGCTGCGGCCGCCAGCCGTGCTCGCCAAGGCCGCGGCCAGCCTCGACCTGCTCAGCGGCGGCCGGTTCGACCTCGGCCTGGGTGCAGGCGGTTTCAACGAGGCCGTCCAGGCGTACGGCGGTCCGGCCCGGTCGCCGCGGGAGTCGTACGAGGCGCTCGAGGAAGCGATCAAGGTCATCCGGCTGATCTGGAGCGGCGAGCGCAACCTCCGCTTCGCCGGCAAGCACTACTCGCTGGCCGGCGCGATGTCCGGCCCCGTTCCGACCCGTCCGATCGGCATCTGGCTCGGCGTGTACGGGCCACGAGCGGTCCGGTTGGCCGGCCGCGTTGCCGACGGCTGGGTGCCCTCGCTGCAGCGGAACGCCGAGAAGCTGGCGGGCCTCGCCACGATCCTCGACGAGTCGGCGGTGGAGGCCGGCCGTTCGCCCCGCGACATCCGCCGGGTGTTGAACGTGAACGGCCAGATCACCTCGGGCAAGTCCGACGGCCTGCTGCACGGCCCGGTGAGCCAGTGGGTCGACGAGCTGACCGACCTCGCGGTCGGCCTCGGCTTCGACACGTTCCTGCTCTGGGCCGACGGCGAAGGCCAACCCCAACGCTTCGTCGACGAGATCATCCCCGCCGTCCGCGACCAGGTCGCGAAAGAGCGCTCCTAGCTGTACGGATCCACGACACGGCTGACGATCCAGGCGTGCTTGCCGACCTGGCGGACCCGTTCGAAGCCGAAGTCCTCGAACAGCTCGACCGTCGCCGAGAAGAGGAACCGGCCCTGCGCCGAGCGGCCGGCGGTCACCTCGGGGATGGACTCGACCAGGCCTCCGCCCGCTTCCGCGATCTGGTCCAGAGCTCCCTCGAGGGCGGCCCGGGCGATGCCCTGCTTACGGTGGCGCTTGTCGACGTAGAAGCACCCGATCCGCCAGTCCGGCACCGGCGGCGGGTCCTCTTCGTACGCCCGGCGGTGACCGACGGACGCCTGTTCCTCCAGGTTCCCGTACCGAGCCCACCCCTGCGCGACCCCGTCGGAATCGAAGACGAGCGCGGCATGGGCGCGACCCGAACGGACCCGCGCCTCTTTCGCGGCACGCTTGTCCAGTCCGGGGACCCAGGCCTCCGGATGGCCGCTCATGCACCAGCAGCCACCGAAGATGCCGCCGTTGCGCTCGACCAACTCGGCGAACGCGTCCCACGTCGACGCGTCGAGCGGGCGAACCGTGTAGGTCATGTCGTCCTCCCTCGGCCTAGCCTCGATCTTTCGTCCGGCGGTGGGTTCGACCGGCCCGTCCCCGCCCGCCCTGGGGCCAATGATCATGTTTGCATGATCATTGGCCGCTTTACGTGGGGTGGACGCCAGGTAGAGCGGTCACTGGCCGGGTAAGGCGACCACGACGCGCTTCACCTATGGAGTGCCTTCCCGCTCGGATCACTCGAGACGTCGCCATCCCAAGGTTCCCCAGCAGGACAGGCACGTCCGTCCTTCAAAGGCCAATACCGCCCACCAACACCTGAAGTCCCGAGGCTAGTCCGCGGATCCGTGCGTCCGGCCGAGCATGTCGGCGCGGAAGTAGAACAGGTGGTGGCGCCAGACGTGGGCGGCTTCGGCGGGCTTGCCCTGTCCGATGAACTTGACCACCTCGTGCAGGTCCTGCGAGTGCGAGGCCCGCGCCTCCTGGGTCGCGAACGCGCGGGCTCGCAGCGCCATCCACAGGGGGCTCTGGGTGTGCAGCAGTGCGTCTTCCAGCGCCCGTTCCAGGATCGGGTTGCGCGCCGCCCGCGCGATCGCGCGGTGAATCGGCAGGTCGGACGGGTACTCGCCGGTCGTCTGGAACACCTTCTCGTGGTCGGCAAGCGCTTGCTGCAAGTACGCCAGGTCCACCGGATAGTGCTTCCGCGCCGCCAGCGCCGCCAGCTGGGGCTCGATCGCCAGCCGCGCCTCGAAGACCTGCGGCGGGAAGATCTCCACACCCCAGGTCGCCACCTGCGACGGCGTGCCGACGACGATCGTCCCGCGGCCCCGGTACGAGCGCACCACGCCCGCGAGCTCCAGCGCAGCCAGGGCCTCGCGCACCGTCGGCCGACTCACCTTGAACCGCGTCGCGAGGTCCCGTTCCGACGGCAGCTTGTCGTCCGGCTTCAGCTTCTCCTCGCGCACCAACAGCACCAGGCCGTCGGCCACCTGGGCGGCGGCACTCCGAACAACCACCGGGGCGATGTCCGCCAACGGGTCGTTCCCCGGCTCCGGCATGCGCGGCCCCTCGTTCCTGACGTGGCTGACTGGCGCGGCCAGCCTACGGAACATCCGCGCCGGTCAGGAAGCGTCAGCCACGATCCAGGAACGCCTCCACTGCCTTCCGCCCGCGGTCGTCGGTCGTCCGCGACTGCACCGAGTGCCCGAATCCCTCGAGCACGACCAGCTCTCCACGCGGCGTCCGCGACAGCTGCCAGCGTGCCCATTCCACCGGGGTGGACAGGTCCCGCGTCCCCGCCAGCAGCAACGCCGGGACCGGCGGCAGCTTGTACGGCTGCGCGACCGGCCGCACCGCGGTCCGCGGGTACGGCAGGCAGAGGTGCATGATCCCGTGATTCTTTGCCGTCTCTTGGTCGAACGGCCACAGCTTCTCCGGCGCGAGCCGCCGTGACGCGGCGTCCAGCAGCGGCTGCCGCAGGAACTCCGGTGTCGCGGAGTTGCCCCACGGGAAGCGCTCCTCGGCGCACAAAGTGCTCAGCATCAGGCCCTGGCTGTGGTCGTCGGCCGGCCCCCGCGTCGCCTGGAAGACGCCGTCGATCAACCCCTGGATCGGCGCCAGGTTCCCGGCCCGGGCCGCCGCGAGCATCTGCGGCAAGCCTGAGTAGTTCGGGTCGACGATCCCGTACACGCTGATCGTGTTCAGCAGCTGCGGTCCGAGATCGGTCGCGCGGACGACCGCCGCGAGGTCCGCTGCCGGGTCGGTCGTGCAGCCCGTCGCCGCGCAGGCTTCGCGCAGCACGCGGGCGTTCGCGTGCAGCATCTCCGGCACGAACGCGTCGAGGTTGGTGTGCGGGACGACCGAGTCGAGCACCAGCTTCTTCACCCGGGACGGGTGCTTGATCGCGTACCGCGAGGCGACGTACGTTCCGTACGAAATGCCGTCGATCGTCCACTTCTTCGCGCCCAGAGCGCGGCGAAGCAGCTCGAGGTCATCGACCGTGTCGGCGGTCGCGAAGAACTGCCGCTTCGAGCCGACCGACCGAGCGCACTCCCGGACGGCGGCGGGCGTGGGAACGTCGTAGTCGAGGATGCCCCGCTCAGCCTGCAGCTGTGGACAGTCCAGCGCCCCCTCGACGCCGGTCCCGCGCTGGTCGATCATCACCAGTTGGTGGTCGTCGAGCACAGGCGCGAGCGCGCGCTTGAACGTGTCGAACCGCAGCCCCGCCTGCCCCGGCCCGCCGGCGAGCGCGAGCAGCACGCCGCGCTTGGCGTTCGCGTTGTCCGCGTACGCGACCCGCAGCTCCAACCGCCCAGGCGTCCGGCCACGGTGATCCAGCGGCACCGTCAACGTGGCGCAGGTGAACCCGGGCTGCCCGTCGCAGGGCTTGGCGTCGGAGAGCCGCGGCCCATGGTCGGCGGCCGCGGCGGCCGCGACCGGGGATTGCAGCATGGTCACGGTCAATGCCGCGCAGGCGACAGCGGCCAGGGTTCGTCGCATCATGAGCCTCACCCTTGGTTCGCGCCGCGTACGGCGGCAAACGATGCGAAGGATTTCGAAGCGTGTTCCGGATCCGGCTCGACGCCGAACAGCTGACGAGGACGCGGTTCGCCGTGTCCCCGCTGGTGCACGCGATGTCGAGCCTGATGGCGGTCGTCGTCCCTTCGCGCCTCCCGGACGCGGGACCGTGGGTCCGTACGGCGCGGCAACGGCTCGCCAAGGTCGACCTCGGCGACGACTTCACCCTCCTGCGGGAGCTGGTCGACCGGAAGTCCTGGTACATCCCGGACTTCCTGTACCCGATCCCCGCGACCGCCGCCCCGACCATCGACGAGGAACTCGCCACCGTCGCCACGGCCTGCCCCGAACGGATCGCGTTCGAGCTCAACCTCGCGTTCGACGGCGACCCGGTACGGACGAGGGCCATCGCCACCGAAGCCGTCGACAAGCTGCGCCGCCCGATGCCCGAGCCGATCGCGAAGGCACTGCGCGACGGCGAGGCCGCGTTCGCCGAGCGGCTTGCCGCGGTGCTCGAGCAGTACTGGACGATCGCGCTCGCGCCGGACTGGCAACTGATCAAGACCGTGCTCGAAGAGGACCTGCTCGTCCGCGGCCGCAGCCTCGCCACCGAGGGAGCGGCCAAGCTCTTCGCCGACCTCCACCAAGCGCTGCGCTGGGACGGCGAGGTGCTCACACTCGAGTCGCCGCACGAGGTCGACCTCACCGCGAACGCGAACGGCCTCGTGCTCGCGCCCTGCGTGTTCACCGAGGCGCGACCGTTCTGCCTGATCGAGTCGCTGGACCGGGTGATGCTCGGCTACCGCGCCCGTGGCAGCGCGAAGGTCTGGAACGCCGAAACGCCAACAGAACAACCGAAAACGAGCCTGATCGGCGGCAGGCGCACCCAGCTCCTCGAGGATCTCGACGTGCCCCGCGCCGCAAGCCATCTCGCCGCGAGACAGCTCCTCGCGCCACCCACCGTCTCGTACCACCTCGGCCTCCTCCACCGCGCTGGCCTGGTACGTCGCCGACGTGTGGGTAAGCAGATCTTCTACGAGCGAACCCCAGCCGCCGAAACGCTGTTGGGCCTCGCCGGAATCTGACCCCAACCACTTCGCGCGAACCCCCGACCACGCGCGCGCCGATCTGCTATTCCTGTTCGGCAGAGGGGGATCGCATGAGTCTTTGGGACGATCTGCCTTCGTCGCTCAAGCAGGGTGGAACTCTCGACAACCTCGAGCCCGTGCTCGACAGCGTCGACACCCCCACCGAGGAGACGCGGACAGAAGACGACGGATTCACCTGGCGTGTCTGGAAGACCCGAGCAGGTGGGGACAAACCGCTCAGCGTCGACCTCGGCAGCGGCAAGACCAGCCGCTCGGACAGCCTCAACACCGGCACGCCGTTGGTGTTTCCCCAACCGGACATAGACATCGAGCTCGGTCTGCGGCTCACCGGTCCGGGCGGCGATCCGGACGGCACCGTACGGCTGGTCCTCGACACCCCTAACGCGATCGTCCGGCTCCCCTTCCTGCGCGGCGCGAAGCTCGACGCGCAGGGGCAGCTCAGACCAGATCCGAACAACGTGAACGTCCGGTTCCATCTCCCCGCGATCAAGCTCCAGCTGCTGCGACCGGCGGCAGGCGGGTTCGAGCCCAAACTGCTCAGCAGCACGCTCGACAACCATCCGCCGCAGGACCAGATCTTCGACTTCATCCGGATGGAGCCGCCGCACGCGATCATCGGTCCCGGGAACGTCGTCGGCTTCGCGTTCCGCAGCGCCACGCTCGACCTGACCGGCGACGCCGGACCCGCCGGGGTTCCGGCGAACGCACGGACCCAACCCGACGCCTGGCAGGGCTTCTACCTGCCCGAGGTCCGGCTGTTCGTCGCACCCGAAGGCCTCGAAGGACTCGCCGCCAGCGCCGGGGTAAGAGACCTGTGGGTCGGCATCGGCCAGCACGAGGGCGTCACCGGACTCTTCGAGGCCGAGGTCGTCAACCGCGGCACGAACCCGACGGTGCGGCTCGCGTTCCAGGGACCCGCCGGCGAGTGGTACCCGGTCGCGGACAACGCCAACACGAACGCCGTCGTCGAGCTCCCGGACAGCGCGACGCTCTACATCACGGCAGGCGGTGGCCTCGCGCCGTACACGTACCGCGTACTGGTGAACAACGCCGACCCGACGACGCTCGACCGGCGCACGATCCTCGTCCCCGATACCGGCGAGCTGACGCTGAGCATCGAGGTCACCGACGCCGGCCTGCACACCCAGCCGCGCGGCATCAAGGTCAAGAAGCGCGCCAGCACCGGAGGTACGCCCACCCCGCCCGGCGAGAACGAGGTCAAGCCGCGGACCACGAGCACCACCGGCCACCGGGTCGTCGTCTCGGCACCGGTCGGCCTCACCGTCACGGTGTCGCTCACCCCGGACGACGGCGGCGACCTCGCCTGGTCCTGGCCGGGCGGCTCGGCCACCGGCAAGACCGCGCAGATCCCGGTCGCCGCCGGCGCGACCGTGCAGGTGACAGCCACGCGGACGGTCACGCCCGCGGCGGTCGAGCCGTTCAGCCTCTACACGCTGTTCGAACGTCCCAAGGCCTCGGAGTTCCAGCCCGGCGGACCTACCGCCTGGGCGGACAACCTGACGAACCACGCGACAGTGCAGGCGTCGTCGAAGACCGGCTGGGGCAGCGCCGAACGGTTCCTCAGCGACGAGTCGAAGGCCCGGCTCGCCCAGCTCCCCGCGGCCACGCCGCTCACCGTCGAGGGCTTCGCGTCGTACGAGAACAAGAACGACGAAGGGACGATCGCGTACAACCTCGCCCTCAGTGAGCGCCGCCGCGACGTCCTCGTCTACCTGTTGAAGGAGACGTTCGGCTTCACGAACGTCACCCCCGGCACCGCGCACGGACATGGGCCCGCCCGTGCCGGCGGCACCGGCGTGCCAGCAGCCACCTCGCCGAAGTGGTGGCGCGCGACCGCCACCCCCGGACTCGCGAACCCGATCACCGAGACGATCACCGCCGAGCTGACGAGACCGCCCGCGACCTCGACCGAGGTCGACCCGGAGCCCACCCGCCCGCTCGTCCCGGACTGCTTCCGCAAGCTCGGCGTAAGAGTCGAGCTGATCCGCGGCACGTTCGTCCGCGCCGAGGTGTACGGCGAGTTCGACGTACGTACGGCCGCCGAGGCACGCCTGGACAAGCTCACCAACGACGAGCTCCCCGCGCGGACGAACCCCAGCGACGGCATCTGCACGTTCCTCGTCCGCTTCCGCATCGCCGAGGACCGCTCGTCCTGGCTGACCTCGGCGGAGTTCCGCGCGATCGAAGGCGACCTGGACGGCCTCGCCAAGGTCGAGTCGTCGACCGGCAGCACCGCGCTCGACATCCTCGGCGCGGTCACCGCGCTCGCACCGCTGCTCGCCGCCTCCGCGCCACCGAGCCCGACCGCCGGCGAGCTCGTCCCGCTCGCGCTCGTCGGCGCCAGCGCGATCGCGCTCGGTGCCAGTGACAAGTTCACGACCAAGCACGTCATCCTGCGCGGCGGCGAGCTGGTCGTCAGCGACGGCATCGTCGACCCGGTCACCGGCAGCGGACCGACGACGACGCGGGTCAGCATCCTGCTCGATCTGGAGACCGCGTTCTCGTTCGACCTCGGCATCATCAAGGTCGACCCCGCACACCCGATCCTCACGCGCTACAAGGCCGTAGGCATCCGGAGCACCTGGGACGCCGAGCCCGATCCGGGCGGTGAGCTGGAGTACATCCCGCTGCCGGTCTTCGACCCCAGCCGCGGGTACACGCTCGACATCCCCGCCGGGTCGCTGCTCGCCGCGCCGCCGCTCGACTCGTTCCTGCGCGTGCTCGGCATCAAGGCGAGCCGGCTCAACCCCGCGTTCCTGGAGGTCGAGGTCGGTCTCGGCGTCGACCTCGGCGTCGTCACCGTCGACACCGCGCGGGTACGGTTCCGCCTCGACCCGCCGCCGAACAGCCTCGAGCTCACCAAGCTCAGCGCCACCCTCGACATCCCCGGCGCGATCCACGGCACCGGCTACCTGGAGATCACCGACCTCGGTTTCAAGGGCGCGTTCGACATCACGCTCCCGTCGGTCGGCATCCGCGCGTACGCGACGCTCGCGCTGGAACAGCAGAACGGGACGACCGGACTGCTCGTCGGTGCCGGTGTCGAGTTCCCCGTTCCGCTGCCGCTCGGCAACTCCGGGCTCGGCATCTTCGGCTTCCTCGGCGGCGTCGGCACCAACTACAGAAGGAACGAGCCGACTGGCGTGCAGGCGCCCGCGCTGAAGTGGCTCGAGTCGCAGATGACGCCCGAGCGCGGGTTCAACGTCATGCACCCCGCCGGCTGGCAGCTCGAGCCCGGCAGCTTCGCGATCGCCGCCGGCCTGCTGCTCGGCACCGCCGAGGGCGGGTTCCTCCTGCACCTGAAGGGGATCGTGCTCGTCGAGCTGCCCGGACCTCGGCTGATGCTGATGATGAAGGCCGACGTGCTGAAGCTGCCGCCGGTGCTCGAGTCGCAGAGCAGCGCGACGTTCCTCGCCGTGCTCGACCTCGACTTCGGCCGCGGCACGATCACGATCGGCATCGTCGCCGAGTACAACGTCGTGGACTTGCTGAAGATCCGCGTGCCGGTGACCGCGTTCTTCGACCTGAACCAGTCGCGGAACTGGTTCATCGACCTCGGCACGTACACCGAGCCCGTCACGGTCTCGGTGCTGGACGTCTTCCGCGGCACCGGCTACCTGATGATCCACGGCGACGGCACGACGCTCTCGATCCCCGGGCTGCCGATCGCGACGAACGGGCTCGCGATCGCCGTCGGCTTCCACCTGCAGGCCGTGCTGATGGGCAGCAAGTCCATCGGCCTGTACTTCGAGGTCGCGGCCGGGTTCGACGCGCTGGTGTCGTTCGACCCGTACGCGATCGGCGGGCGGATCTACGCCCGAGGCGAGCTGCGGCTCTGGGTGGTCAGCGTCTCGGCGAGCGCGGAGCTCACCGTCCTGGTCGGCCGGCAGCTCGAGCCGGACGGCACGGTCGTGGACAAGACGTACATCCACGGCGAGGTGTGCGGCAGCGTCGACCTGTTCTTCTTCGAGATCGAGGGCTGCATCGAGCTGACGATCGGGGAGAGCGAGCCGCCCGATCCCGTCGCGCCGGACCTGGTCGCCGGGGTGAAGCTGGTGAGCCGTTCGCCCGCGCTGGTCGAGGGCAGCGCGACCGACCGTGCCGTGGACGGCACGCTCGCCGACGCCGTCGCGCAGGGATCGAGCGAGGCCCCGCCGACCGTTCCGCTGGACGCGGTGCCCGTCGTCATGTTCGAGGTGCCGCCGATGGTCCAGGCGGGCAACATCGTGCTCGGTGGCGAGGCCCGAGGCACGTCCGGCGTCGGCGCCGACCCGTGGGTACGGCAGGGCGACAAGTGGTGGCGGTATCAGGTCACCAAGGTCGAGCTCGTCGGCGACCTGCAGCCGCCACCGCCCACCGGGAAGACGCCCGCGACCTGGTGGCCGCGGAACGCGCCGGGCCAGTCCCAGCTCGGTCCCGCGCTCGCGTTGCTGTCCTGGCTCCCGACACCGACGCCGCGCGCGGTCCCGTACGGAGAGAGCCTCACCACCACCGTGCACGAGCAGTGGGGACACATCTGCGGACCGGTCGCGCCTGCCGCGTACGTGCTGTGGACGTTCGACGACAAGCCCACCGGACCGAGCCGGATCGGCTGGACCCTCGCCGGCGTGCCCTGGCCAGACGGCCCCGGAGACTTCCGGAGTACGCCGGTCGACGCGAAGCTCGTCGTCACTGAACCCTGGCGGACCGGCAACGCGCTCGCCGACGCCTTGCAGGGGACCGATCCCGCCATCGTGGTCGGCGACGCGGTGCGTTGCCCGGACGGCGAGATCACCCACGTCGACTCGTTGCAGGAGTGGGCGAACGGCAACCCCACCTCGTTCAGCAACGCCGCGATGCCGACCAGCGGTGGCGCTTTGCAGGATGTGGTCGACCTGCTGGCCACCGGGACCTCGCTCGCCGACGTCGCGTCGGAGTGGGTCGACACGGCGTGGGATCCCGACCTGTCCAACCTGCCGCTGAGCTGTCAGGGCCGGATCCTGCGTTCCCCGACGGGCGATCTGCCCGAGCCCGCACCCGACGCTCCCGAGGAAGAACGCGAGATCGTCAAGCAGGTCTGGGACAAGACCGGCTTCAAGCCCGCCGAGCTCGGCAACGCCGTACGCCTGGACCTCGACGGTGGCCTCGAGGCGTTCGAGCTGTTGATGCTGGTGAACGAGCAAATGCTGAACGAGCGGCTGATCGTCAACTGTGTCGACGCGAACGGCGCCGTTCTCGCCCAGCAGCCGGTGCGCCCCGAGGACATGGTCGTGCCCGGCAACCCGCTCCCACCGGAGTGGACGGATCCCGCCGGACCCTGGGCGGACCCGATCGAACGGGCCGGCCGGCTCGCCGCTCGCGTGGCGACCAAGCAGCGCCTCTTGCTGTTGGTCCGCGTGGTCGTCGACGTACCGCGCGGCACGCACCACGTCGTGATCGGTGCGGTCCGCGACGAGCCGAACCTCGTCGGAACGCCGTTCTGGCTGATCGCCGCCACCGGCGTTTCCACCAACGAGCGTTGGCGATTCGACTACGACACCGAGGTCGTGACGAAGGACCGCGACCTGCTCGAGTCGACGCTCAGTCAAGATCCGAACGACGTCGCGCTGCTGAAGCCGTCCCTCACCTACACCGTGCGAGTCAGCTGGCGGGCGCAGTTCCTGGAGCAGGAGGCCAAGCCGTCGGCGACCGCTCCCGAGACGTGGGGACCGGAGCGGACGCAGGAGTTCCGCTTCGCCGCGGACGGGCCGGAAGAGCTGCCGACCGATCTGCGTCCGTGGCTGCTCGCGAGCGCGCCGTCGACGAACGAGACCGGCGTGCTCTGCGCCGAGCCGATCCGGATCGCGCTGGCCACGCAGAACGTCGCCGCGCTGTACGACGCGTACGGCAAGGAGCTGCGCGTCCGCGTGCAGGCATCCTCCGGCTTCCACCCCGAGCCGCCCGGCGGCGGCGACTTCCTCGTGCTGGAGCCGCTCCTCGGCGGGGCGATCGATCCGACCGGTGTCGCGGGACCGCTCAGCCCGACGCTCGGCAGCGTGATGCCGCCGTGGAACCAGGCCGTCACCGAGCTGCTCGACGAGCTGCCCTGCACCGACGGAAGCGGGAGCAGTACGTACGGCACGACGCTGACGTTGCCGTACGACCTACAGCCGCTGACCGACTACCTCGTCGACGTCGAGGCCGTCGCCAAGGGCGCGGCGCCGAACGCGGCCGGCCTGTTGGTGCACCGGATCGGCTTCACCACCTCCCGCTTCAAGACCGTCGACGATCTGGCCAAGCTGATTCGCCTTGCGGTGTTGGAGAATCGGCACGTACCGAACGCCACCGCGCTCGGCGCGTTGCCGGTCGAGCCGGCGGGCGACATCCTCGACGCGGCCTACCAGGCAGCCGGACTCGCCGTTCCGCACGTGCCGCGCTACCCGGCGGTCCAGGTGCTGTGGTCCGGCGACGCGGTCCCGCAGCCGGTCGCGGTCGTGGTCGAGTGCAGCGAGGCGATGTGGCGTTCGCGCCCGATGCCGACGCAGGTCGCCGGTCCGCCCGATCCCTCGGCTGGTCCGGGACACAAGTGGTGGGCAGCCGTCGAGCAGGACTGGCTGTCGCTGCGACCGCGGACGACTCCGCCCGTCGCGGGCGACACGCCACCAGCCACCGTGACCCGAGTCGTGCAGGGACCAGGCGGAACGCGAGCCGTGGTCCTGCTCGCCGCCGGATCGCGCGGCAGCGAGCTGCGGCTCGACCTCGTCGTCGCAGGTGACGCGCTCGCCGGGACCGCGGAGAAGCGCGCAGAGGCCGTACGCGTGATCCTGGACCGCGCGCCCTGGGAGGTTGACGACTGATGGCCCGCCGAGTCGCCTTTCCGTACTGGTTCCGCGCCGAAGGAGCCAGGATCCCGTGGGGACAGATCGCCGAGCAGCAGGCCAGGTTCGCCGGCCGCAGGTTCGCCGGGCCGCGCAGGCTGCGGCCGTTCGACGTGCAGCTGCGCTGGTCGTGTGCCAAGGAGCTCGGCGTGCCGTTCGAGCCGTTCCTCGTCTGGCGCCGGTCGCAGAAGGACCGCCCGGATCGCATCGAGGTCGAGCCGCGTCCCGTCGACGGTGGCGCTGTACTCACGTTCACGAAGGTGGTGGCGTACGTCGAGGTCGAGTGTGACCCGATCGACCCCAGCCGCGCCGTGGGACTGCTCGTCACGCGCGGCGGCCTCAGCCTGAACAACGCCGTCGGTTCGGCCGCGGCGTTCCCCGTCCCCGGCGCGCGGGTGCGGCTGGTCGTGCGGTGCTCGGGCGGCACCCGCGCGCTGCTGATCAACGGTGGCAACCCGTCCGTCCGGATCGAGACGCTCGACCAGGTCGTGAACGACGGGGACTGGAAGCCGTTCGAACGCGTCGGGCTCCCGGTCGACGATCCGTGGCCAGGCACGTCGTACGACACCAGCGCGCAAGGCCTGCTCGACGCGCCGGTCAGCCCACTCGAGGCCGCGCTGCAGCGGCTCGCGCGCGGTGGCCCGCAGGTCGGCTGGTTCCCAGCGACGAGCACGGGAAGGACCGCCCCGCCCTGGTCGCCACCGGACCACCTCACCTTGCTGAAGGAGGTGCGCGACGAGACGCTGCCGCGGATCGAGAGCGTCTACGGGTCCGCGCTGAAGCCGCGGCCGTACGACCAGCAGCTGCTCGAGGACACGTTCGCGGTCGACGGGCCGAGTGCGGCGCATCCTGCCGAGGCGAAGCTCTCTCCTCTTTCCTTGTTGGCGTTGCCGGCGAGCGCCGACCCGTTCCTCTCGCTGGCGTTGGGTTTCGGCACCGCGTACGCGTGGGAGGGCGGGCACGACGGGCCGTTCGTCGGCAACGACGACCTGATGGTCACCGGCGAGTACGAGGACCTGCCGGACCGGTCCGGCTCGGCGCAGCTCGCGGCGTACGTTCCGGCGCCCGGCGAGCACGCCGCCACGGCGACACCGACGAACGTCACGGCCGTACGCGACGGGCTCGTCGCGCCCGAGGTCCCCGACGCGCCGTGGCGCGAGACGATCCGCGTCTCGTGGGACCGTCGCCAGGCGTCTGCCGCGCTTGGCCTCGGGACCGGTGCCGCGCTCGCGCGCTTCGACTCTCCCGCGGACCCGTCGGCCGAATGCCTGCTGCCGTTGCGGTCGGCGGGCGACTTCCGCCCCCTGCTCCCGGTGCCGGACGGTCCGCTCGGCACGCCCGGCTTCGGGCGTACGGGCATGGTCGACGCCGCGGCCGAGATCCCGCTCGGCAGCGGCGGTCGGCAGCCCGGTTACCCGGTGGCGTGGCAGGACGTGTTCGGCGTCTGGTCCCGCTGGGAGGACGCGCTGTACGCCGGCGACGAGCCGGCCCCGCCGCGGCCGCGGATCATCGCGATGACGCTCGGCACCCAGTACGCGGGCTCGACGCAGTGCCCGGCGACGCTCGAGGTCGAGCTCGCGCTCGACTGGTTCGACCGGACCCCGACCGCCGTCGACGTGTTCGCGGTGCTGTTCCCGATGGCACTGTCGACCACGCCGCCACCAGCGGGAGTGACGCCGTTCGGACCGGCCCCGGCGGGCTGCTTCCGGCGCGACGTCTCGCTGCCGTTCGCAGGCGCGGAGCTGCAGGGCAGTGGCGGCGTCACCGTCGAGCACCTGGACTCCGCTGGCGAGGACGTCGTCGTACCTGGCCCCGCGCAGGGCGAGGAGAGCCGGCGGTACCGCGTCCGGATCTCCGTACCCACGCTCGACTTCGGCGCGACCTCGCGCTGGGGCGTCGCGCTGTGGACGCGGAGCGACCTGCTCATCGGTACCACCTCCGGCCTCGCGCCAGGACCCTCGCCCGCGCTGACGAGCGCCGCCAGTCCCGTTCCCGTGCTGCCGATCCCCCCTCCTCCGCCGCCCGGCGTGCCGATGGGAAGCGCGCCCGACGCGCAAGGGCGTTCGCACGTACGCGTCCACTGGTCGATCCCTGCCGGTGCGGATCTTCAACCAGACAAGGGAATCATCGTCTGGGAGATCGCCGAGACCGCGCTGCGCCAGTCGGTCGGCCTACCGGACCGCGCGCCGGAGGGCACGCTCCCGGGCGTACGGTTGCAACAGCTGTGGAACGCGTACGACGCCATGCCCGCCGACAAGCGCCGGGCCGTGTTCCGCCGACTTCTCGTCCTCCCGGGCTCCGCGCGCGAGACCGACGTCGCGCTGCCCAAGGGGTCGACGGACATCCATCTGTTCGTGGTGACCACGCTCTCCCGGTCCGGCATCGAGTCGCCCTGGCCGACGGCGGGGCACGAGGATCTGCAGGCGGTGGCCGCGCCTCGGCTGCGGCGTCCTTCGGCGCCGGTGGTGTCCTCGGTCCTCGGGGCGAGCGGTGCTGTGACGTTGTCGCTCGGTGCGATGAGCAAGGTGCCGGTGCGGGAGTTCCGCGTGTTCCGGACGCGCTCGGAGGTCGCCGCCCGTTCGTTCGAGACGATGGGGCCGGCGTTCGCCACCGTGCCCGCGGTGCTGTCGGCCGCGCCACCTGATCCGGTGACCGGCGAGCTGACGTACGGCGCCGAATGGTCGGGTGCGTTCCCCGCCTCCTGGGACGACTGGTTCGTGCGCGCCGTCGCGGTGGCGGTCGACTCCGTGCCGGTCGAGGCCGTCCGCGGCCTGCCGTCTCCCGCGGGCGACGCCGTCCTCGTCCGCGTCCTGCCGCCGCTGGCCCCCGACCTCGCGCCACTGGTCGCGGTGCCGATCGGGTCGGGCGAGCTGGTGCTCGTCACCACCTCGACCTCCGCACCCATGCGCGAGGTACCGCAGGGGTCGCATCGGGTGTCGGTCGGCGTCACTGGCCCAGGCGCGACCGGCGTGAACGACGTCGACCCGGTCCCGCTGCAGGACGTGACCGTCGGGTCTGTCGTCGCCGGCCCCGCTCCAACGGGAGCCGCGCCGGGCGCGGTGCTGGTGCGCGGCGAACGTGCGGCCGGTCGAACGCCGTTGGCCGTCTGGCTCACGCGGGCCGACGCCGCACAGCCCCTCGACGTGACCGTCCGGGTCGCCGATCCGATCGGCCGGCTGACCGCGGGCACGGTCACGGTTCCGCCGGTGACCGTGCAGCCGCCGACCCTGGTGCTGCTCGACGCGTTCGCGATCGCCGGCCGCGGGGTCATCGTGCAGGTGCGCTCCGACGCGCCGATCGACGCGCAGCCGCCGTACGTTCTCGCCGTCTCCGCGCGACGCGCGGGGCTGTTCCCCGGCGCGTTCGTCCGTGCCAGCTTCGAACTCGACGACATCCCACGGCAGATCGGCCCGTTCCCGCCGGTGCGGCCGATCCAGGCGGTCCGGCTGACCGAGGACCAGCCGCACGAGTACCAGGTGCTGATCCGGGTGCTGACCCCCATGACGGCGACGCTGGCGATGGTCGCCCCGAACGGAGAACGCGCCCAGGTGTCGGTCTCTGTGTAACTGGCGGCTCGCTGACCGTGACCAGACGGTCCGGATGCGGCATACGCTGGGCCGGTCCGGGGTGATGAGGTTAGCCTTATCTTGGTTGTGGCCAGCGATGACGCCGGCACGACCTGGGAAGCGCAGTCGGTCGGAGGGACTCCATGCCACGTTCCGCGGAGATGCCGCGCGTCTCGAGCGGTACGGCGGACACCGACGAACCCAAGCGGACCAGGACGACGACCAACGCGCTCCGGAGCTTGGGCCTGCTCATCGGCATCGGTGCCCTCGTTCTCGTCGTCCTGCTGAGCATCGCCGTCGGTTCGAAGCAGATCCCGCTGCCCACCGTTCTGCAGGCTCTGTTCGACTTCAACGGCTCGACCGACCACATCGTCATCCGCGACCTCCGCCTCCCGCGCACGCTGCTCGGCGTCGCGGTCGGCGCGGCGCTCGGCCTCGCCGGCGCACTCATGCAGGCGCTCACCAGGAACCCGCTCGCCGACCCCGGCCTGCTCGGCGTCAACGCCGGAGCCAGCGCCGCCGTGGTCACCGCGATCGGCTTCTTCGGCGTCACCAGCCTCACCGGGTACGTGTGGTTCGCGTTCGCCGGCGCCGCCGCGATCTCCCTCGCCGTCTACGTCCTCGGTGCGACCGGCCGGAGTGGCGCCACGCCGGTACGGCTCGCGCTCGCGGGGACGGCGATCGGCGCGGCGCTCACCGCGTACATCTCCGCCATCACCCTTACCAATACAGAGGTCTTCGACCGCTTCCGCTTCTGGGCCGTCGGCTCACTCGCCGGCCGCGAGTCGGACGTGGTCATGCAGGTGCTGCCGTTCCTCGTCGCCGGACTCCTCGTCGGCCTGTCCCTCGCCCGACCGCTGAACGCCCTCGCGCTCGGCGAGGACACCGGCAAGGCGCTCGGCGCGCACATCGGCCGGACGCGGATCCTCGGCGCCGTCGCCATCACGCTGCTCTGCGGCGCCGCCACCGCCGCCGTCGGGCCGATCGGCTTCATCGGGCTGACAATCCCCCACGTAGCAAGGGCAATCACCGGTCCCGACCAACGCTGGGTGCTCCCGTACTCCGTCGTACTCGCCCCGATCCTCCTGCTCGGCTCCGACATCATCGGCCGGATCGTGGTCCCGCCGAGCGAGCTCGAGGTCGGCATCGTCACGGCCGCCGTCGGAGCACCGTTCTTCATCTACCTCGTCCGCCGACGCCGGATCGCGCAGCTATGACCACCACTCTCGAGCAGCCCACACGCCAGCTTCCCGGCCGGGTCGTACGGACCCGCTCCGGCAGGTTCTCGTTCCGCATCGACCTCCGCGCGACGATCGTCTGCGTCATCCTCGTGGCGGCCTCGCTCGCCGTCGCGGTCGTCAGCATCGGCACCGGCGACTTCCCGATCCCGATCCCGGACGTGGTCCGCACGCTGCTGGGTGAGGGAACGCGGGCGACCGAGTTCGTCGTGCTCACGCTGCGGCTGCCGCGCGTACTCACCGCCCTCCTCGTCGGCGGTGCCCTCGGCATCTCCGGCGCGATGTTCCAGAGCCTGTCGCGCAACCCGCTCGGCAGTCCGGACATCATCGGCTTCACCACCGGCTCGGCGACTGGTGCGCTGATCGCGTTGCTGATCCTGAACCTCGGCACGATGGCGGTCGCGGGATTCGCCGTCGCCGCCGGCATCGTCACCGCGCTGCTCGTCTACCTGTTCGCGTGGAAGCGCGGCGTGCAGGGCTACCGGCTCGTGCTCGTCGGCATCGGTGTCAGTGCTGTGTTGACATCCGTCAACTCGTACTTGCTCACCCGCGCCGAGGTCCACGACGCGCAGAGCGCGGCGGTCTGGCTGACGGGCAGCCTGAACGGGCGAGGCTGGGAACACGTCCAGCCGGTGAGCATCGCGTTGCTGCTCCTCGTTCCTGCCGCGTTGTTCTTCGGTCGGATCATGTCGATGCTCGAGATGGGCGACGACGCGGCCCGCGCGCTCGGCGTGAACGCGGAACGTTCCCGCCTCGGGCTGATCGTGCTGGCGGTCGCGATGACCGCGGTGGCGACGGCGTCCGCCGGTCCGGTCGGTTTCATCGCGCTCGCGGCGCCGCAGCTCGCGCGCCGGCTCACCAAGCGGCCCGGTGTCGGCTTGTTCTCCTCGTTGTTGATGGGCGCGTTCTTGTTGGCGGTGAGCGACCTCGCCGCGCAACGCCTGCTCGCGCCGACGCAGCTGCCGGTCGGCGTGATGACCGGAGCGGTCGGCGGCTGCTACCTCGCTTGGTTGTTGGCCCGGGAATGGAGGTCGGGGCGGTCATGAACGCCACGAACGGACACGCGTCGAGTCGGTTGCACGCTGACCAGGTGCGGCTGGCGTACGACAAGCGCGTCGTCGCCGAGCAGCTGGATGTCACCATCCCGGACCAGTCGTTCACGGTGGTGATCGGTCCGAACGCGTGCGGCAAGTCCACCTTGTTGCGTGCGCTCGCGCGGATGCTGAAGCCTTTGCACGGCTCGGTGTTCCTGGACGGGCAGCTGATCTCCTCGTACCCGTCCAAGGAGGTCGCCCGCCGGCTCGGGCTGCTGCCGCAGACCTCGATCGCGCCGGACGGGATCACGGTGGCCGACCTCGTCGCGCGCGGACGGTATCCCCACCAGCGGCTGCTTCGGCAGTGGTCCCGCGACGACGAGGCCGTGGTCGCCGAGGCGATGGCGCAGACGGGTGTGACGGACCTCGCCGAGCGGTATGTGGACGAGCTGTCCGGCGGACAGCGACAGCGCGTCTGGCTCGCGATGGCGTTGGCGCAGCAGACCTCGCTGCTGCTGCTCGACGAGCCGACCACGTTCCTCGACGTCGCCCACCAGGTCGAGGTGCTCGACCTGTGCGCGGACCTGCACGAGCAGCAGGGCCGCACCCTGGTCGCCGTTCTGCACGACCTCAACCACGCGGCGAGGTACGCGACGCACCTGATCGTGATGCGTGACGGCGAGGTCGTGGCGACCGGTGCTCCGAGTGAGGTGATGACCGCCGAGCTCGTCGAGCGCGTCTTCGATCTGCGCTGCCGGGTGATCGACGATCCGGAGACGGGAACGCCGCTCGTCGTCCCAGCCGCAAGGACTCGTCTGGCCAACTCCGGGATGACCAACGGGTGAAGGCTTTCCACCGCGTCCGGTTTCGGCCTGGCGTGGAACGCCGTAGATGGCAGGATCATGGCCGGGAGCGGCAGAAAGAGCCTGAAACTCCTTCACAGGGACACCCGTCCTGACGAAGAATCGATCCGCACCCGCCCGGTTCCGTGCAGCCATGGGGTCAAACTTGGTCGCGGCCGGGAGGTACAGCGACCAAAACTCTGGGGAGGGCTTTCCACATGAGATTGCGCATTGCGCTCACCGCCACAGCCCTGGCTGTGTCAGGCACCGTGGTGGGAATCGCCGGATCGGCGCAGGCCGGCCTGGTCACCTTCTGCGATGGCGAGGGTGGTCCGGTCACCGTGCCGAACGACCTCGTCGTGGCTGCCGGCAAGGCGTGCACGCTGGACCGTACGGTCGTCCAGGGCAACGTGACGGTGCGCGCTGGCGCCGACCTGATCGTCGTCGGCGGACGGTTCGAGGGCACCGTGACGCTGGCTGAGGGCGCCTACTTCGACGCCACCGAGACCACGATCACCGGCAACGTCAGCGGCAAGAACGCGTACGGCAGCTACCTCGACTCGTCCGAGGTGACCGGCGCGGTCCTCGCCCGTGGCGACGCGGCCAACGCGAACGAGAACTTCACCTACGCCGTCAGCTCGACCATCAACAAGCAGGTCGACGCGCAGGCGAAGGGCGAGCTGCTGCTCGACGGTTCGCACGTCCTCGGGCTCGTCAAGGGCCAGGGCACGCGCTACACCGACGTGTACAACTCGGTGCTCGAGAAGACGCTGACGGTCTCCGGCAACGCCGAGGGCAGTGTGCTCTGCGAGAGCGAGGTGTACGGCGACAGCAGCTGGAGCGGCAACAGCGGTCACCTGCAGCTCGGCGCCGACGGCCCCACGGTCGAGTGCACCGGCGCGTCGTTCTTCAACAAGAACGTCGACATCTCCACCAACACCGCGTCGGTCGAGCTGTCCAACGTGATCATCCGCGGCAACCTGTCCGGTGACGGGAACGACCCGGCGCCGACCGGTGCGAACAACCGCGTCCGTGGCACCACGACGGGCCAGTTCGTCGACCTGCTGCCGCCGGCTCCGTCCGGCGCCCGCCTGGCCCCCGTCGACCACGCGGACGAGCTCGGCGCCAAGGCCGCCGAGCGCCGCGCGGCCGCCAAGGCCGAGGCCGACGCCGCTGGACCGGCCAAGCTGTAACTCGGTTTGGTTCGGCTGTAAGACCCCGGATGGCCGGGCTCGCTTCTCGCGAGTCCGGCCATCTTTCTTGTGCTGTTCAGCCGCCGCTGGGTCACGCGGTGTCGCGTACGTCCGTTCCCTGCTCGGCGAACGCCTTGAAGTCCTGCATGTACTGTTCGGTCTGCTTGCGGAACGCTCCCGGCATCACGAGCCCCACCAACCGCATCATGAGGCCGCTGAACCGATACTCGCTCTCGCTCTCCCAGAGCGTCTGGTCCGGACCCGCTTCGGTGAAGCGGTCGCGCACGACGCTACACATGCCCTGCACGGTGAGCTCGCGGTCGTACTGAACGACGGTCTCCGTCGGGAGCTGGCTGAGGTCCGCCGGCTCTCGTCGGGTGATGGTCTCGACTGCCTCCACCTTCTGTTGGCCCGTCTGGATGACCACCCGCGACTTGGTGCCGACCTCCCCATGCGCCCCGCTGATCGGCTCGTGCTCGACCAAGCCACGCAGCCATTTCGGGAAGTGGGCGGGGTCGGCGACCAGCTGGACCACCCGCTCACGTGGGAGGGCTACCTGGATCGAGACGGTGAACTTCATGAGGGCGACCCTAGAGCAGGAAGAGCGCCTCGGGTTCGGCTGTCGCCGGCTCCAGGTCCTCCCTTGTCCACGGCAGTCCGGCCGCCAGCCAGGCCGCGAAGCCGCCCGCGAGGTCGGTGGCGTGCCGGAGCCCGATGTCCTGCAGGGTCGCGGCCGCCAGGCTGGACGCGTACCCCTCCGAGCAGAACACGATCACCCGCAGGTCCCACCCGGTCGCCTGCGGCAGCCGGGCCTCGCTGGTGGGGTCGAGCCGCCACTCCAGCACGTTCCGCTCGATGACCAGCGCGCCCGGGATCGACCCCTCCGCGGCCCGTTGCGCGACCGGCCGGATGTCGACGAGCAGCGCGCCACCCGTACGCCAGGCCGCCCAGGCCTGCTCGGCGTCGACTCGGTCGAGCCGCTGCCGCGTCCGCTCGAGCACCGCGTCGATGGTCACCAGTTCACCCCCGCCCGCTCCGACGCCACCACCCGCAAGCGGTCGTCCTCCAGGACGTACTGCGTCATCGCGGTGAGCTCCGGCGCATACGCGTGGATGCTGACCGCGGGCTCGGTGCCGAAGTTGCCGACGTCGTGGATGTGCTCGTACCCGAACCCGCGCACCCGGCCCTCGTGGATCTGCCGGCGAACGACATCGACCGGCTCCAGGCCGCTGTTGAGGTCGCGCGGCCTGCGCGGGTGCACGGTGGTCTCGGTGAGCGTGCCGCGCACGACGGTGAACGCGCCGAGCGCCTCGCCGTGGTCGTGCAGGCCGGTGCTCTGGCCGGGCAGCCAGGCGATCAGCCAGATGTCGTGCTCGGGATCGAGGAACAGGCGCTCGAACCAGCGTTCGTCGCCTTCCCCGTACCGCACCAGTTCCTCCCAGAGGTCGGCGTCGGCGCCGATCCGGCGCACGAGCGCGGCCGCGGCGGCGACGGTCGGACCGACCGGTGGGGTGTAGCCGTTGTGGTGGCTGAACGAGAGCTCCGTGGTGGTCATCCTGGTCTCCAACGAATCCGATCGAACTGCTAGGAATTAGAACGTTCGAGGGGTACCGCTGGGGAGCTCTCAGGGGTGTGAGTCAGCCAGCGGTGCGCGCGAGGCGACACCGCTCATCGAAGTGGTCGCCGCGGCGACCGTTCCAGAACACGTCAAGCAGGAAGCGACTCACCATGCGGGCTCGCTCTCGCATGGCGCCGTGCCGGTGGCCACGGGCGCGTCGTCGTCGAGCCACTCCGGCGTCGGGCGCGGGTCGGGGCTCGGGGCCCAGCGGCCCTCGACGGTGTCGTACGTCCAGCGCGGGCCACGGGTGAGCAGCGCGTCGAGCGCGTCCGCGAGCCGGTCGACGTCCGCGGTCGTGCTGCCGGCGCCGAAGCTGGCGCGCACGGCGCCGTCGTTCGCGCCGAGGCGGCTCAGCAGCGGGTGTGCGCAGAACTTGCCGTCGCGTACGCCGATGCCGTGCTCGGCCGACAGATAGGCGGCGACGAACCCGGGGTGGTAGCCGTCCACGGAGAACGCCACCACACCGATCGAGTCCGGGCTGTCCCGCCAGATCTGGTGCACCTTTATATGGTCCAGCAGCGCAAGCCTGTCGAGCAGTCGATCCCGCAATGCGGACTCGTGTTCTTCGAGCGCCCCCTCTTCCAGGTCCGCGATGGCCGTGCAGGCGCGGGCGAGCGCGACGGCGCCGAGCACGTTCGGCGTCCCGCCCTCGTGCCGCTGCGGTGCGTCGGCCCACTGGGTGCTTGCGACGGTGACCTCGCGGACGGCGCCGCCGCCGGCGAGGTACGCGGGCGCCTCGTCCAGCCAGTCGCGGCGGCCGACGAGCACGCCGGCTCCGTGCGGGGCGTACAGCTTGTGCCCGGAGAACGCGACGTAGTCGACGCCGGTCTCCTCGAGGTCGATGCGGCGGTGCGGGGCCAGCTGGGCGGCGTCGAGGACGACGCGGGCGCCGGCGGCGTGGGCGATCTCGACGATCTGCTGGAGCGGGAGGAGCTCGCCGGTGACGTTCGAGGCTCCGGTGACCGCGACCAGGCTGGCCTTGCGGGCGTGCAACTCGGCTCGCAGCGCGATCAGCGTGGCGTTCTGGGTGGTGCCGGCGAGGACGCAGCGGTGGTTGACGCGCTGCCAGGGCAGCAGGTTCGCGTGGTGCTCGATGTCGAGGAAGACCACGCCGTCGTCGTTCGGCAGGCAGGTCGCGAGCAGGTTGAGCGCGTCGGTGGTGTTGCGGGTGAAGACGACGACATCGTCCTCGCGGGCGTTCAGGAACTCGGCGACCGTGGTGCGCGCGCTCTCGTACAGCCGGGTGCTGACCTGGCTCGCGTAGCCGGCGCCGCGGTGGACTGACGCGTAGTAGGGGAGGACCTCGTTCAGGTGCTCGGCCACGGACTTGAGGCTCGGCGCGCTGGCGGCGTAGTCGAGGTTGACGTACCGGCGCCACTCGCCGGTGACGAGCGGAACGCTGAGGTCGCCGCCGACGACGGGCAACAGCGGCTGGGCAGTGGTGGCGGCGCTGGTCGCGGTGGCCGGACAGGTCTCGGGCCGGGTGTCCAGGGCAGTCATCTCTCGAGTGGACCTTTCGGATCGGGGACCCGGAAGGTCCCGCGCTTGCCGTAACGGGTTCGGTACGACCTGGTCTTCACCCGGGGCACCCCACCGCGGAGGAGGGTTGCCGGCCAGCAAGCCGGGGCTATGCGCTGGCACTCATGACCACTCACGACGATAAGGGCAGCCATCCCATCGCCGTCGAGATATCTCACATCCCAAGACCACGTCTCACCATCCGGACACCCACTCGGTCGCTACTCCACCGGGCGTACCCGCGTGATCGACCGCCGGTCGATGTCAGAGACGGGCGCCGTGGCTTAGCGTTCGATGCCATGCGGACCGAATCGTGGCGGCGATGGCGCGAGGCCCATCCCACCCTCACGTCCGCGCTGCTCGTCGGCGGCATCGCCCTGGTCCAAGTCCTGGTCTCCACCTTCGCCCATCGCGGCCAGCCGCAACGGGTCGAGCCCGACTGGTTCGCGTACGTGCTGCTCGCCGCCGGCCCGGCGATGCTCTGGTGGCGCCACCGGTTCCCCGCCCTCGTCGTCATCGGCGCCGCGAAGGTCACGCTCATCTACATGCTGATCGGCTACCCGTACGGCCCGATCATCCTGAGCCCGATCGTCGCCGCCTTCTTCGCGATCGCGAACGGTCGGCGGCTCGCCGCCTGGGGCTCGGCGTTCGGCCTGCTCATCCTGCACTTCGCGGGCAGCCGCCTCCTGCACACGCCCGGCGGGCCGTCGCTGTTCCCCACCGCCATGCTCACGGCCGGCTGGATGGCGGCCATCCTCGGGGCCGCCGAGCTGCTGCAGCTGCGGACCAAATGGGTCACCGCACACCTGCGCGCCCGCCAGGCCGAGGCCGACACGAAGGTCTCCGACGAACGTCTTCGCATCGCGCGCGAGCTCCACGACGTGGTCGCGCACAACATCTCGCTGATCAACGTCCAGGCCGGCGTCGCGCTGCACCTCATCGACACCCAACCGCAGCAGGCCCGCACCGCCCTGACCGCGATCAAGCAAGCCAGCAAGGAAGCCCTGGTCGAGCTCCGTTCCGTGCTCGGCGTACTCCGTCAGGTCGACGAGCCCGAGCCCACCCAGCCGGCGCCCAGCCTGCAGCGGCTCGACCAGCTCGTCGCCCGTACTCGCCAAGCCGGGCTCGACGTCTCGGTCGACAGCGACGGAGAGAACGGTGCCCTCCCCCTGGGCGTCGACGTCGCCGCGTACCGGATCGTTCAAGAGGCGTTGACGAACGTCGTACGCCACGCCCACGCCACCCACGCGAAGGTCAAGCTCGACCACCAGCCCGGCAAGCTGGTCGTCAGCGTCGACGACAACGGTCGCGGTGCGGCGTCGACCGTGACCGGCGGAAGCGGGATCGTCGGCATGCGCGAACGGGCCGAGGCACTCGGCGGGGAGCTTCGCATCGGCCCGTCGCCGCAGGGCGGCTTCAGTGTCAAGGCAACCTTGCCCACGGAAGGCGCGGAATGATCCGAGTAGTGCTCGCCGACGACCAGGCGCTCGTGCGTGCTGGGTTCCGCGCGTTGATCGACAACGAGCCGGACATCTCCGTGGTCGGCGAGGCGAGCGACGGCGCCGAGGCCTTCGAGGTGGTTCGCCAGACGGTGCCCGACGTCGTGCTGATGGACATCCGCATGCCGGGGACGGACGGGCTCGAGGCGACGCGGCTGATCGCGAACGAGTCGGCGCTGAAGGACGTCCACGTCGTGATCCTGACGACGTTCGAGCTCGACGACTACGTCTTCGCGGCACTGCGTACGGGCGCGAGCGGCTTCCTCGTCAAGGACACCGAACCCGTCGACCTCATCCGCGGCGTCCGCGCCGTCGCGTCCGGCGACGCCCTCCTCTCGCCCAGCGTGACGAGGCGGCTGATCGCGGAGTTCGCGTCCCGTTCGAAGGACCCGGTCAACCTGCCGGACCTCACCATGCTGACGGACCGCGAACGCGAGATCGTCGCCCTCGTCGGTACGGGTCTGAACAACGACGAGATCGCCGAGCAGCTGTTCGTCAGCCCCGCCACGGCCAAGACTCACGTGAGCCGCGCCATGATCAAGCTGGGAGCGAGAGACCGCGCCCAGCTCGTCGTCTTCGCCTACGAAGCCGGCCTCGTCCGCCCCGGCTGGCTCGGCTAACCACAGCCGACCTGCCCATCGACCCGCGGCCACCGCTCCACATCGGCACCGACCCGCAGGAACGCGCCCTGGTCGCTGGGCGACAGCCACACCTCGAGAGCGCCGGCTCGCAGCCCCGTGTCCCTTGCGTCCGCCGGCAGCTCGATCCCCTGGCGCAGCCCCGCGCGGAAGCCGTTGCCGACCACGTTCTCCGGGTCGCGGAGGTAGGTGTGCGTCCCGACGTAGAGGAACGTCGACGACTGCCACTCGCAGTGCTCCGGCCCGAGATGGCTCACCATCCCCGGCCCGGGCACGGGCCGCCCGCCCTTCGTCCACTCCAGCTTCTCCTCGGCGGCGTACTCCGCCACCGTGGACGGACCCGAGCAGGCCGCCATGACGAGCAGGCCCGCCATTGCCAGCGCGGCTCTCATGCCTCGAAGACGCACGGGCGGCGCGGAAGGTTCTACCCGCCGCCGTCCAGGTCGGTCCGCTGGCGGAGGATCCGCAGGCCACCGTCGTGCTTGAACGCCACCTCGTACAGCTTGCCCCGCGCGTTCTCGAACGGCCGGTGCAGCACCAGCATCAGCTCCCCGGAGAACGACCGGAACAGCATCCCGTGCCCGCTCCCCTCCCGAACCAGCGGACGGCCCTGCGACCACGGCCCGGTCAGCCGGCCCGAGCGCGAGACCGCGTACGTCTGCACGTAGTCGCCTCCCACCGTGCCGTCGGAGTTCAACGCGTTCTTCGCCCATGTCGACCACAGCATGAGCAGCGCGCCGCCGGGCGCGCGATAGAGCTGCGGCCCGTCTGTCACGTACGGCAGCAGTTGGTGCGTCGACGGCGCCGGCACCTCCTCGCCGATCCACGATGCGTCCGAGCCCTTGAACAGGTGCACCGGATCGCCCTCGGTAGAAGTCAGATCCGGAGACAGCCGGATCGCCTCGATCGTCCCGTCGATCTTCTGTAGCCACTCGTGCGCGTACACCATCCACGGTTGCCCGCTCCGGTCCACGTGCAACGTGCCGTCCAGTGTCATGAACGACTCCGGTGGCGTCGGCCGCGAGGGATCCAACGGCACGAACGGCCCGAGCAGCGAGGACGACGACGCGACGATCGTTCCGCGCATGTAGTTGGGGAGCTGCGCCGGGATCCCGTACTGGTTCGGCGGCGGAACTGGCAACGGACGCGACGAGTTGTGCAGCGTCACGAACAGGTGCCAACGGTCACGCCACCGGTGCACCTCTGGCGCCCAGCCGCCCTGCCGGGCCCAGATCTCGCCCTCGGGAAGGGTGAACACGACCGAGGGCGCCACCCAGTCACGCAGGTTGCGGCTCCGGTAGACCATCGTCCCCACCCCAGGGACGCCGGTCATCGAGCGAACGTTCGACGTGTACAGGAAGTAGGTCCGCGTCGAGCGATCCGCCACGATGAACGGATCGTGCAGCGGCATCTCCGGCAGCCGCAACGTCGGTTCGGGAAGCTCGGCCGCGTGCGCGACGGACGGCCCGAGGGCCGCCGCCGCGGACACGGCTCCGACAAACGCTCGCCTGGAGGTCACTGCTTGAGCGCCCCCGCCGCGAGGTCGGCCAGGAACTGCCGCGCACCGATGAAGAACACGATGAGCAGTGGGATGACCGCGAGCAAAGTGCCCGCCATCACCATCGAGAAGTCCGTCGCGTACACCCCGAACAATTGCGACAGCGCGACCTGCAGGGTCAGCTGCTCCGGGTTGATCATGATGATCAACGGCCAGAGGTAGTCGTTCCACTGGCCGATGAACGTGAAGATCCCGAGGAACGCCAGCGCCGGACGCAGCAACGGGACCGCCACATTCCAGTACTGGCGAAGGAAACCGCACCCGTCGATCCGCGCAGCATCGAGCAGCTCCGAGCTGATCGCACCCTCCGCGTACTGCCGCAACAAGAAGATGCCGAACGCGCTCACCGCACCGGGAATGATCAACGCCTGCAGGGTTCCGACCCAGCCGAGCTGCGCCATGATCGCGAACTGAGGCACGATCGACAGCTGCCCCGGCACCATGAACGTCGCCAGCAGGAAGATGAACAGCACGTTCTTCCCCGGGAAGTCGAACTTCGCAAAGGCAAACGCAGCCAACGAGGAGAAGAACAGCACCAGCACCGTCGTGATACCAGCGACCAGGAAGCTGTTCCAGGTCGAGCCCCAGAAGTCGATGCTGGCGAAGACGTTGCGGATGTTCTCCAGCAGATGCGACCCCGGCACCAGCGCCGGCGGGTAGCGGAAGATCTCCGGCGTGGTGCGGGTCGCCATGAGAAACATCCAGTAGAACGGGAAGATCGAGAGCAGCACCCCGAAGATGAGGAGCAGGTGGGTGACTGTGCTCTTGACGCGTTCGCCCGTGGTCATGACCGCGCTCCTCTCCGGATCCGAAGCCCTCTGGTTCCCGTCCCCTGCACGAGGCGCCAGTTGATGATCGAGAACAGGATGATCACGATGAACATCGCCCAGCTGAGTGCGGCGCCGTAGCCGAAGTCGTTCAACGTGAACGCCTGCTGGTACAGGTAGAGCGAGATCGTCTGACCCTCACTGCCAGGGCCGCCGGCGTTGCCGAGCAGCAGCTGCGGCTCGGTGAACAGCTGCAGACCACCGATCGTCGACGTGATCACCGTGAACAAGATGATCGGCCGGAGCATCGGGACCGTGATGCGGAAGAACACCTGCACCCAGCTCGCGCCGTCGACCCGCGCGGCGTCGTAGAGATCGTTCGGAATCGCTTGCAGGCCGGCGAGATAGATCAGCGCGTTGTAGCCCATCCAGCGCCAGATCACGATCGCGGCGACCGCGATCTTGATCGGCCACGGCTCGGTCAGCCACTGGACGGGCTCGACGCCGATCCACTCGAGGAACGCGTTGACGAGGCCGAACTGGTTGCTGAAGATCGAGCCGAAGATCAGCGTGATCGCGACGATCGAGGTGACGTTCGGAATGAAGTACGCGATCCGGTACGAGCCCTTGGCGCGGATCTGCTGGTTGAGCAGGAACGCGACCACGAGCGCGATCGCCAGCATCGGGATCGTGGAGATGATCCAGATCTGGAACGTGTTCAGCAGAACCTTCCAGAACTGCGGGTCGCTCAGCAGGAACTGATACTGCGCGAACCCGACGAACTGCATGTCGCCGATGCCGTCCCAGTTCTGGAACGACAGGTAGATCGAGAAGACGATCGGGAACACGCCGAAGATCGCGAACAGGATGTAGAACGGCGAGATCGCCAAGTACAGCGAGAGAAGCTCGCGCCGCCGGCTGATCTTCGTGGGCGTGGCCGGCGGCGGTGTCGCCTTCTCGGGTGCCGCGATGGGTGTCGTCGTCATCAGATCAACCCCAGGTGGGAGAGCTGCCGGTCAACCTCGCGCAGCGCGTCCTGCCAGGCCCGATCGGGATCCTTGCCGGCGCTCCACGTCAGCGTGAGCTGGTCGGTGAAGCAGGGGCCGATCACGTTGTCGTACGGGCTGAGGTAGACGGGCTTGACTTCCTTCGCCGACTCGGCGAACACGGCGTTGGTGACCTGCCCGCCGAAGAACGGGTCCTCGACCTGCGCTCGCGGGTCGTCGAGCGCGGAGGCGGCCGCCGGGTAGAGCTTGTACTCGTTCAGCCCGTAGACGAGCTGGTTCTCCGGCGACTGCACGTACTTGACGACCTCCCAGGCGGCCTCGGGGTCGCGGCAGTACTTCGTGATGCCGAGGAACGAGCCGCCCCAGTTGCCCGGACCGTCCGGCGCGCGGCACAGCCGCCACTTGCCGGAGGTGTCCTTCGCGCCGTCGGCCATGATCTGGGCGACCCAGACCGCGCCGACCAGGCTCGCGACCGCTCCGGTGGAGACCGCGGCGTTCCACTCCGGTGAGAAGTTGGCGTCGATCCGAGCGGTCAGCTTGCGCTCGTTCGACTCGATGGCCAGGTCCCACGCGCGCCGCAGGTGCTCGCCGTCGCCGATGAAGCGGTTCTGCTCGTCCATGTAGCGCTCGCCGCTCTGGCCGACGACGCGGTCGAACACGTCGTTGCCTCGCGGCAGCAGCTTGACGTCGGGATTCGCCTCGACGAGCTGCGTGCCGAGCTCGAAGAAGCCGTCCCAAGTGGCAACGCGCTGGGCCACCTCGTCGGGCTCGGTCGGGAGGCCGGCGGCCTCGAACAGGTCCTCGCGGTAGTAGAGCGCCGTCGGCCCGGTGTCCATCGGGAAGCCGATGAACCGTCCGCTCGGTGCCTGGCCGCGCAGCCACTTCCACTCCAGGTACTGCGACTTCACCTCCTCGGCGCCGAGCTCGTTGAGGTCGAAGAACTGGTCCTCGTCCGGGAAGTAGGTCGCGATGTCCTCGTTCAGACCGGTGACGTCCGGAACGTACGCCTTGCCGGCCAAGCTGGTGAGCAGCTTCGCGCGGAAGTCGCCGCCGATCTTCTGCGCCGCCAGTTTGACGCCGGTGTCCTTGGGCGTCTTCGCGAGCAGCGTGTCGCTGATCGAGCGGTTCCAGTACCACATGGAGATCGTGTCTTCCGGCGCGAGGTAGGCGCCGCGTCCGCACCCGGCCGTGCCGAGTAACGCGGAGCCCAGGAGCCCCGATGCCGTCCCCGCGAGAAGCTGTCGTCGTGTCAATGCCATTCGGCCCACCTCGCTGTTCGAGGGACGGACTGCACCCGATCAGTCCTGTCGAAGCGCTTCGCTAGCGCAGGGTACGGCCGAGTGACGGCGCGGGGAAGTGATCGGCCAGGACTGGACATCCCATGTCCTGAGGCTGCGCCGAGAGAGACGTCAGTGCGATGCGCGGAGAGATCGATTACCCGCGCGAGCTGGAGCGACGCCAAACCTACCTAGGTAGATTACGTCTGGTCGGCGGGCAGGGCCTTGTGGCGCCGGGGCAGTGCCTTCTCGGCGTACTTGCCCACCCGGTACGTCTCGACGCCGTCCACCACCGCGCCGACGCCGCCGCCGAGCAGCGGGATGCGCCGGGCCGCGACGAGTCCGAGCCGCTTGCCGCCGACCTTCAGGCCGAGCGCGGCCGAGATCTCGGTCGCGAGCTTCTTGTCCAGCTCCGGGTCGTGCACCGGTGCGGTCGCGATCGCGAACGGGGTGGAGGGGAGCTTGCCCTTCTTCACCATGTCGTCGACGGTGTCCTCGCCGAGCAGCACGGCGGTCACGGCCGTACGGACGCGCGAGTCGTCCACGTCGTACCCGCGCAGGTGCGCGATCGCCCCGACCATGCGGACCTGCAGCACGGCGAGGCCGGTGAGGTTGGCGGGCATCGAGATCGGCAACAGCAACAGGCCGCCGAGGCTGGTCAGGAAGCCCTGACCGCCCGCCATCGCCGTGTGCTGCTCGATGACGGTGCCGATCGCCACCGCGGCGTCACCGTTGGCCTTCGCCAGCTCGCGTTCGGCATACGCGCGTGCCCCGAGGAACCGACTCTTGCCCTCCATGGCGGTCGACACGACCGTACGAAAGAACCCGGATGCGGCCTGCGGCGCCAGCGCGCGGGCCCTCGGAAGGATGTCCCGCGTCACCATCTTGCCGACCTCCATGAGGTGTTCACCCGGCCCCTCGCCGCCATAAATGGACGTGCCCCTGCACCTTACGTCGTCCGGGGCTGGTCTGCCGGGCAGCTACGTTTGACCCCGTGCCCATAGAACCGCCGCCGTCCCGGTGGGAGTTCCCGCCGGTCGAACGCGCGGGCTCCGACGACCTGGTCGGACAGGGTGCTGACCTGGAGCCGGCGACGTTGCTCGCGGCGTACCGGCACGGCATCTTCCCGATGCCCGTACGCCGCCGCCAGCCGATGCTCTGGTGGTCGCCGGCGCAACGCGGCGTGCTCCCGCTGACCGAGCTCAAGGTGTCGCGATCGCTGCGCCAGTCGTGCCGGAAGTTCGAGATCCGGGTGGACACGATGTTCGGCGAGGTGATCCGGTCCTGCGCGGCGCCGGGGCGCGAGGGCGGCTGGATCAGCCCCGAGATCCTGGCCGCGTACGAACGCCTGCACGAGCTCGGCTGGGCGCACTCGGTCGAGGCGTGGACGCCCGACGGGCGGCTCGGCGGCGGGCTGTACGGGCTCGCGGTCGGTGGGTTGTTCGCGGGCGAGTCGATGTTCTTCCGCGAGCGGGACGCGTCCAAGGTGGCGCTGGTCGGACTCGTGGACCTGCTGCTCGAGGACGGCGAGACGAACCGGCTGCTCGACCTGCAGTGGAAGACCCCGCACCTGGCCTCGCTGGGCGCGACCGCGGTCGAACGTACGGAGTACCTCGATCTGCTCGGCAAGGCGCTCACGCTGCCTCTGCCGGCCGCCTTCGCGGGGCGGAGCTAGCTCTCAGCCGGCGTGCCGGCCGCGCGGCTGGTCCTCGTCCTCCGGCATCGCCAGCCGGTCCGCGCCCAACCCAGCGGACAACACGTCGATCAGCACCGGGACGTCCCGGGCTCGCATCCGTAGCGACGCCACGCAGACGCTGTCGCGCCAGATGGACAGCACCGCCACCCCGGCATCGGGATGCCAGGACACCCGCAGCGAACGATCGCCTCCGCGCGCGTCGATGAAGACCTCGCCATGGACTGGCAGGGTCGTCGCGGTCGACTCCGACATGAGCCGATAATGCCGCAGCCGGATCCGTTACGCATCAATCTCGGCGGTGGACGCGAACTGTCGGTCGGTAGGCGGACAATGGAGCCATGCCCGAGCTACCCGAGGTCGAGGCGCTGGCCACGTTCCTGCGCGACAAGGCGGTCGGCCGTACGTTCACGCGTGTCGACGTGGTCGCGATCAGCGCGCTCAAGACGTTCCAGCCGCCGATCACCGCGCTCTACGGCCGGACGTTCGGCGCCGTCGCCCGGCACGGCAAGTTCCTCGACATCACCTGCACCGCCGAGGGCGAGCCTGACGTGCACTTCGTCCTCCACCTGGCCCGCGCCGGCTGGCTGCGCTGGGTGGAGAACATGGCCGACACGCCGCCGCGGCCGGGCAAGGGCCCGCTCGCGCTGCGTGTCCACCTCGGCGACGGCATCGGCTTCAACCTCACCGAGGCCGGCACCCAGAAGCGGCTCGCCGCGTACGTCGTCCACCAGCCGTCCGACGTGCCCGGCGTCGCGCGGCTCGGCCCGGACCCGCTCGGCGACGACTTCACGCCGGACCGGTTCCGGCAGATCCTCACCGCGGCCAAGCGCGCCCAGCTCAAGGGCGTGCTGACCGAGCAGGACCGGATCGCCGGCATCGGCAACGCGTACTCCGACGAGATCCTGCACGCCGCGAAGCTGTCGCCGTTCAAGCCCGCGAGCGGCCTGAGCGACGACGAGGTCGGCCGCCTGTACGCCGCGATCCGCGACGAGCTGACCGAGGCGGCGAAGCGCTCGGCGGGGCTCGCGGCCAAGGAGCTGAAGTCGGACAAGAAGACCAACATGGCGGTGCACGGCCGGACCGGCCAGGCCTGCCCGGTCTGCGGCGACACGGTGCGTGAGGTCTCGTTCGCGGACAAGAGCCTGCAGTACTGCGCCACGTGTCAAACCGGTGGAAAACCCCTCGCCGACCGCAGGCTGTCCAAGCTGCTCAAGTAGCCTTCGGCGGTGCGTTCCGCCTCCTCCCTCGGTTCTGCCATGGTGGCGCTGACCGTTGCCCGGTTGGCGTCCGTCGCGGCCACGTTCCTCGCCGGCGTCGTCGCCGCGCGGCTGCTGACGCCTGCCGAGGTCGGTGTCGCCGGCGTGGGGCTGACGGTCGGCTGGGCGGTCGCGATCGCCGCGAACGGCGGGCTGAACATCGCGGCCGTCATCCACCTCGGCGAGCGCGCCGAGCCGCGGGAGACGATCGTCGCGCGGTTCATCGGCTACCTGATCGGCTCGCTGGCGGTGGCTTTGGCGCTCACCGCCGCGGTCGCGCCGTTGGTGGGCGCGCTGGTCCTGGAACGGCAGGCGCCCTGGCTGTTCTTCGCGGCGGCGGTGCTCGGCGGTGCGACGATCGGCTACGAGCTGACCGGGGCGCTGCTGCTCGGGCTGGAGCAGCGCCGGTCGTACGTCATCGCCGACCTGCTCCGCAGCGGCGCGACGCTCGGGCTGACCGCGCTGGTGCTGGTCTGGCTGAGCCGGTCGTCTTCGGGTTACGTGTTGGCGACGGGGCTCGGGGTGATCGTGCCGGCGGCGTTCGCCGTCTTCATGCTGCGGCGGGCGACGGGGTCGCTGCGGCCGCGGTTCGAGTCCGCGCACTTCAAGCGCACGATGAAGCTGGGGATGGCGGGGCAGGTCGGCAACGTGCTGACGTTCCTCAACCTGCGCTTCGACCTGCTGCTGGTGCCGGCGTTCGTAGCCCTGGACCAGGCGGGCATCTACTTCGTGACCACGCGGGTGGCGGAGGTCATCGGGCAGGCGTCGACGGCGGCCTCGTCGATGCTGTTCCCGCACGTTGCCGCGCAGACCGACCGGTCGGACACCTCGACGACGGAGCGCGCGAGCCGGCTGACACTGCTCGCGACGCTGCTGTCCGGCGCGGTGTTGGCGGCGCTGGGGTCGTTCATCC
This sequence comes from Tenggerimyces flavus, assembly GCF_016907715.1. Lineage (NCBI taxonomy): Bacteria > Bacillati > Actinomycetota > Actinomycetes > Propionibacteriales > Nocardioidaceae > Tenggerimyces > Tenggerimyces flavus. The sequence goes on from NZ_JAFBCM010000001.1 coordinate 1,203,335, forward strand.
TCGGCTTGTTCTTCGGACCGATCTATGTGGCCGGCACCTCGACGTTGCTGATCCTGCTCGTCGGCATGCTGCCGCTCGCGTTGTCGCGGGTGCTGGCGGCCGACCTCAAGGGGCGCGGGCGTCCGGGGCTGGTGTCGATCGGGACGGGGATCGGCGCGGTCGTCACGGTGGTCGCGGACGTGATTCTCATTCCCCTGTGGGGGATTCGCGGTGCCGCGGTCGCGTCGGTGCTGGCGTACACAGTGTCCGCGGTGATCCTTGTCGTACAGTATCGCCGGGTGAGCGGTGGTCGGGTCTTGCTGTTGTTGCCGCGTCCGTCGGACGTGATGGATGTCGTACGGATGGTGCGATCTCGCGTGGGGCGCCGGTGAGGGCTTCGCGGATTCTGCTTGCCTGCTTGGTCGCTTTGGCGTTCGCCGCGCCCGCGTTGGTGCTGCGGGTGTCGGCGGAGGTGCGCCCGGGGTCGGTCGGCGTCGCGGTCGCCGAGTCGGTGTTGAACCACTGGCGGGAGACCGGGGTGCCGGACTCCGAGGTGAACGGCGCACTGGAGTCGGCGGGGATTCGTACGGCGGTGTTGGGGATGCCGTCGATTCGCTCGTACCTGGTGGACGGCGAGGCGCAGATCCTGGAGAGCGGCGACCCGTTGCTGATGAAGGGGTCGGAAGACTTCGTCGCGGCGGTGCGGTCCCGGTTCGGGTCGGCGGTGACGGTGAAGGACGAGGTCGTCAGCGTCGCCGGCGTTGCTGGTGCGTTGGACAAGCCGCTCGGGTATCTGCCGGCGCGGGTCGCGGAGCTGCGCGCGGCGGGGCTGGACCTGGTGCTCGCGTTGCCGTCGCGGGAGCCGGACCTGGACTGGTTGCAGCGCGAGATCACGGCGACCAAGGCGCAGTCGGTGCTGCTCGCGGGGTCGTCGCCTCCGGCCGCTTCGCTCGCCTCGTACCTCTCGTCGCGCGGCTTCTCTCTTGTGGTGTCGGACTTCGTGCCGGGTGACGGGCTGGTGTCGTCGTACGGGCAGCAGTTCGGTGGGGCGCTCGTTCGCGCGCACCTGATCGAGCTCAAGCGCAGCGACTCCCTGTCGACGCTGACGGTGCGCGCGCGGCGGGCGGAGAAGGAGCGCGGCGTACGGCTGATCGTGCTCCAGACTCCGCCGGACTTCCCGGGCGCGGGGCCGGCGCTCGACCAGACGGTGGCGCTGGCGGACTCGATCCAGCGCGAGCTCCCCGCGGGCCTGAGCGCGGGCACGCCGACGCCGCAGCCCCTGGTGGCGCCGTCGTTGCTGGTGCGGTTGGCGACAGTCCTCGCGGCCGTTGCCCTTGCCACGTTGGCGATGCTGGCGTTGCCACGTTCGCCCAGGCTGGTGCTGGGGTTGGTCGGCGCGTTCGGTCTGGTGGGTGTGGTCGCGGCCGTGGCCAACCAGCTCTTCATGTGGCAGCTCTTCACGTTCGCCACCGCGGTCGGCGGCGCGGCTCTGGCCGTACTGACGCGGCGGTACCTGCTGGGCTGCCTGGTCGCGGTGACGACGGGCCTCGTGGTGGCGGCGCTGGGTGCGCAGAGCACGTTCATGAACGGGACGACCTCGTTCCTTGGCGTCAAGGCGCTCTTGCTCGGGCCGCCGGTGATCGTGGCGGTGTTGGCGGCCATCGACGTGGGGCCGCGCAAGCTCCGTTCGCTGGTGTGGCCACTCCGCCCGTGGCACGCGCTCGTGGGCGTCGTGCTGGTGTTGGGTGCGGCGTACTACCTGCTGCGGTCGGGCAACTACGGGCTCGTGCCGGACTTCGAGCTGGTGTTGCGGGACCGGTTGGACGAGCTGATGTACATCCGGCCGCGCTTCAAGGAGGCGCTGCTGGGCTTCCCGGCCCTGTTCGTGGCCGCCCAGTGGAAGGGCGACGCCCGCTGGCTGTGGGCAATCGTGGCGACAGTAGGGACGGCGAGCGCGGTGGACTCGTTCGCGCACTTCCACACCCCAGTCCTGGCGGCGCTGCTTCGTACGGGCTACACGATCGTGATCGGGCTGGTGCTCGGGTTCGTGATATCCCTTGTGGTGAAGGCGATCGTGAAGAGAGTGCGCGCATGAAGCTAGTGATGCTCGGCTACTTCGGCTTCGGAAACGCAGGGGACGAAGCCATCCTGGCCGCGGAGCTCACAGCCCTCCGCACTGCCCTCGGCGCCGAGACCACCTTCATCGCGGTATCAGGCGACCCAGCGGAAACCCGAGCGACCCACGGCATCGAGGCGGTCTCGCGCACGGACTTCCGCGCATTGATCACGACCCTCCGAGGAGCCGACGCGCTGATAGCCGGAGGGGGCAGCCTCCTCCAAGACGTGACCAGCGCCCGCCCGGTGGCGTTCTACGCGGGGACCATGCTGATCGCCCGAACCCTCGGCAAACCAGTCTTCGTGTACGCCCAAGGCCTGGGCCCCATCACTCGCGGCTTGAACCGCCGCCTAGCCGGCTGGGCGCTCCGCTCAGCGACCTACGTCTCCCTCAGGGACGAATCCTCGATAGCCCTCGCCACCTCCCTAGGCGCTCGCAATGCAACGCTGGTCCCCGACCCCGTCCTGGGAACGACGTTCGCCACCCACCCCCAAGACCGCCTGGCCATAGCCCTCCGCCCCTGGCCAGGCACCTGGCTCCCCGCGGTGAAAGCAGCGTTGACGGACCTGGCCAAGGACACAGAACTGGTCTTCGTGCCGTTCCACGGAGGCCAAGACGTCGACCTGGCCCACTCCCTAGCCACCCCGCTAGGCGCCGAGGTGGTGGAGCCAGGCGACTACGGCAAAACCCTGGAAGCCGTAGCCACGTCCAAAGCCACCCTGGGCATGCGCCTCCACGCCCTCATCACAGCCGCGGCCGCCACCCGCCCCTTCGTAGCCATCGCCTACGACCCCAAAGTGACAGCCTTCGCGCAGCTGACAGCCCAACCCCTAGCAGCAACGCTCCCCGAACCCCCCACCCCCGACACCCTCATCACCCTCACCCGCAAAGCCCTCGAGGGCCCCGACCAGAGTTACGTCGAGACCCTCGAGACCCTCAAATCCGCCACCCAAACCCCCACCCAAGCCGTCGCGTCCCACCTCCGCCAGCAGGCGTAGCAGGGTAGCTATCCGAACGTGACGTCGAACGACATCGGCTTGAACCTCACCGTCCCAGAAGGCTGATATCCCTTCGGCTGGCCAGTGACCCGCCAGACCGGGTGGTAGCTCACCCGGAAGGTCTTCACTGCCTGATCGACCTCGAAGATCGGCCACAGAGTCTGGTTGTCTCCGTCCCAATCGCCCGAGGCTTCGCCGACATTCCGGTACGTGACGCCCTTAGCCTTCGCTGACGACGAGTTCGTGAAGTCTCGCTCGATGCTGAAGCTAAAGTTGTCGTACTCATCTTGGGCGTCGGCAGTTTCCAGGACGAGCCACATCTTGTTCTTGGCTGCCCAGCCCTTCATGGGATGGAACGGAGTCAGCAAAGCATTGACGAATCGGATGGTGTGACTGCCGTCGAACACGAAGGTGGGAAAGCCGGGGTTGACGCTATCGAGGTGGACTTTTCCCGTTGGGTACTGAACGTTCAGCCCCGCTGACAACGCCTCAGGAACCGCATCGGTGACCTTTCCCGTCGTAAACGAGATGGTCTGGACCCGACCACCAGCAGCGATTTCCAGCGTCGCGGAGACTCGGTCCTTAGGAACGGAGACGACCAGGGTGCCCTGACCGTCGAACGGCAAGGCGACCCGCCCCGTCGACGTCACCAGAGTGAGTGCGCCCGAGACCTGAACGATCTTCTCCTTGGGAAAGGGATCGTCACTGGTGTTGTAGTCCTCGCCTCCGATGTAGACCTCGGACCACATACCGTCAGACACGCTGAACTCGCCCACCAGGAACACCTCGTTCGGGGCCGCAACCCGCGTTCCTTCGCGAGTCTTGACCCGCCCCGTTGTCCCTGCGGCTCCGAGTTGGTACTTGCGATTCGGCGTCTCCACCGGTGAGCTGTCGAGCTTGAAGGGCTTCTCGATCTTGACCGTGTCGACGAGAGAGACCTGAGAGTCTCCCTCTCCCGCGGTCGTCAGCCCGATGAAACCCGCACCCGCCGACGGAGGCGGCGGAGCAGCGACCTTGTCAGCGTCGTCCGGCGAGGTCTTGCCGTCGGGGCGGAAGAGGACGGCTCCTGCCGGGATGTTGGACCCCTTCGCGTTGGCGGACGGGTCGATCAGTTGGTAGCCGCCTTCGATGGCCGCGCTCTCGAACTTGTACGTGTCCCAGACGCCACTCCCCACCGCGTCCGGCGAGTCCGTGCCCGTCTGCCCGGCGGAGTCGGACTCCGGCTCCTCGGTGAAGTGCCGAGCCGGCCCGCAGAACGCCAGCTGGTCGATGTCCTTCGACTCCTCACCCTTGCTGAAGTAGCACCGGGCCTCCTTGTGAACGGTCACCCGTTCCTCGGCCAGGTCGGCGCGCCAAGACTCCTCGACCTTCTCGAGGAACTGGTCAGGATCCTTGACCTGTTCGCCCATGACTCGCACCGACCCACCGCTGCAACTCGTGGCGAGTAGCGCGGCAGCCAGCAGGACGACTGCGATGGATCGGTGTCGGACAGCGTTCATCTCGGATCAAACCCCCGAAGACGGCATACGTGGGCAGACATCGTAAGTCGAAACAGAGAGGTCGTGGGCGGCCCTACGTATGAGCCTGTGGACAACCAGTCGGGTCCGACACCGTTGTTGTGCCGACGCTGGTGTCGTAGGCGCCAAGGTCGTCGAGTTGAGCTGTCAGCGCCTGCTCGTAGACTGCGGTCGCCCCGATCCAAGGCCGCCATCGGAGGCGAATAGTCTGGTTACGCCCGTTTTGATCATGTCTTCTCGCGCCGAACCACTGCTCGAAGCTGAGACGAGGCCGACCGGGTTACCCACAACAGGGGGACCCGGGGGCAGCGCGAGAGGCGCCGAGACGCTTATCGTGACTACAGCCGGCAAGCAACCGAGAACAGTAAGGTCATGACGGAGCCAAACGAAGCCACCACGCCTCTCTCCCGGATGCGCTTCTCGTGGCAACGGGGGTCGGGTCGTCCTGGTTCTCCCACCGCGCCCGAGGAGGTCGACGACCGCGACCTCGGGGACGAGGACGCCTGGGCGCCGTCTCCTGCGCAACCGGGGTCCGATCGGCAGGACCAGGACGACGAGCTCGCTGAGCCGGATACCTGGACCCATGACGAGTTGCCCGAAACGACCTCGGAGTTCTCCAACGGTCGCTCGACCGTCACCGCGGATCCCGTCCCGGACCAAGACCTTCCCGACGGTCCGCACGGCGCACCCCCTCCGCCGCCACTGGACGAGCCACCCGCTCCGGGTCCGAAGTACGACCCGGCAGCCCGCCGCTCAGTCGAGGCGCGCACGCCTCCCGGGCGATCGGAGCGACCAGGGCGACCAGCGAAGACAGCCCAGAACCGTAGTGAGTCCAAGGATCGGCAGAAGGCCAGGGGTAGCAAGGAAAAGTTCTCAGTCCCGCCGCCGGGCGGTCGGTTCTCTGGGGGGCGCAGCGCGCACGTCGGCCTCCGCATCGCGCTGATCCTCACGACGTGCCTGCTCGCCCTGGGCGTTGTCGCCTACATCGCCTTCTCGTTCGGCGTCGCCACGATGCGGGAGAACCAGTACCGGCTTTCCGATGCCGATGTCGCGCGCTACAACCTGACCGACTTCCCGCTCGAGCAGGCAGGAAGATTCGCCGCGGACTACGCGCGACTTTGCCTGACGCACTCGTCGACTCCGGGTGCTGTCGAGCAGCGGCAGAACAGGCTCGCGCGGTTTGTCTCGGCGGGCACAGATGCAAGTTGCGGTTGGAACGGGACTGGGGTTCAAACCGTCGCTGACGCCAGTTGGACGGGATCCTCGGAGCCGATCGATCTGTCCGGCTATGAGGGCCATGCCCGAATGATGCTGGTGAGAGTTCTGACCAGTGCCGGTAGCCGCATCGTGTCGGTGCCCGTCTACGTTGCGGACCTTGCCAGGGCTGACGGAATGCGAATCGTCGGCGACATCGGAGAGATGCCGCAGCCGCGGCTGGCGAATCCGCCCGAGGCCTCCGCGCCTGCCGCAGCGGACAGCGCCCTCGGAGAGGCCCTCGTCCAAGGCGAGTTCTTCCGGCAGTTCTTCGACGCCTGGGGATCGTCGACCAGCGCCGCCTTGCAGCGCTTCGTGACTCCCGATGCCCTTCCTGAGGCGCGATCCGGCCTCGGGAACACGTTGTCCTCCCCCAAGATCGACAAGGCTCTGGTGTTCCTCCCGGCAGGCGTCGACCTGAACGACACCGAGTTCGAGTGGCGAACGGGAATGGTGACCGAAGCCTGGGTCTGGGTGGTGTGGAGCAACACGGCCGCCGGCAAGACCGCGACCGAGCGACGGGCGTACCGACTCCAGTTGGTCAAGACGACCCAGGCGGCAAGCCCAGCTCAAGAGTGGGCGGTCAGGGACATCAGAGGGGGTGTGCCTGATCTCACCACGGATTGATCCACGAATCGCCCCAGCAACGTACGTCGTCTGTATCGGAGGGATGAAGTGAAAGAGCAAATCTACTTGAGCCTGAATCTCCAGGGCTTCTTTACGAATATCAAGGACCTGCTCAACGGTGTTGCCGGCGTCGCGATCACCATCGCAGTGATCATCATCGGATTCAAGATCATGTTCGCGATCAGGAACGGCGACAACGTGCGGTCCGCGATCCAGAACATGGGCGTGGTCGCCTTCGCGGCCCTCCTGATCGGTGGGGCGGCGGGCATCGCGAGTCTGCTGCAAACGATCGGTCAGCAGATCGCCAGAGGCTGAGTCCGACACCGGGGTGTAAGGGAGGCATAGCGAGACATGGCCGATCCGGTCCAACAGTTCACCGCTTTCGACCACACTGACCTCGAGCGTCGTCGGAAGAAGCTGTGGAACCTTGCCGAGGGCGTTCCGCTGACGATCGTGGGCGGTATCGATCTGCGTGCATTGGTCGTGGCTGCGGTTTCGCTGTTGGCGCTGCTCGGCTTGCTGATCCTGCTTAGTCCTCTGCCGCTCATCGAGTTCGGTTTATGGACGATTCTGTTCTGCGTCGCGCTCGCGGTAGGGATCTATCTCCTCTGGCCACGCCGGTGGCGGAATGGCCTCACCACCGAACAGAACCTACTCGTCGCCGCCGACTTCCTTTTCCTCCAACCGCGCCGGATCCACGGCCTGGCGGCCGACGTGGAGCCGGACGTCGTGCACTGGCAGGTCATCCTCTGGCAGCCAGGCGGGCGTAGGTGGCGGCTAGGGCTCGCTAACTCGCGCGCGAAGCGACAACTGATTCGCTGGCATCCAGACGACCTCCTCCTCTCCGAGTCACCGGCAGGGAAGGGATCGAGGAACCGATGAACATCTTCGTACTGCTTCCCATCGGCGCCGTTGTCGTGGTGGCCATCGGCGCGTTCGCGATCTTCGTCCTCAACGTCGGTGGGAACGACGAGAAGGCCAAGGAGGAACGCAAGCGCGCCAGCGAGCCGCGGACCGAGCGTGAGCGGCTGCCGTACCGGTACGGCGACGACGTCATCTTCATCTGGGGCAAGTCCGTCTGGACTGGCTTCTTCGTCACGACGACGACGGACGAGCACATCGCGAGCGACGACCTCGTGCCGGAGGCCCTCAAGCTCCCGCGGATGCTTCACCAACTCGCCCGAGAGTTCCACCGGCCTCAGTTCCAGGTCATGCTCATTCCTCGGCGCCCCGACCTCAGCGGCTGGACGTTCGACCTGCTCGAACGCGTCTGGAACCCGACCGAAAACTTCCGGAAGTTGATCAGGCGTGAAGCAGACCGCGCGATCACCTTCGGCCGGCTGAGCGCCCAGTACGACGTCTTCTTCCTCATGCGTGTCGGCCAGCTCTCGGAGAGCCGAACCGGTGGCAGCGCCGCGGTCGCGGCGATCGCCGACCAGGCGACGGGCGTCCACGACGAGTACCTCGACCCCAATCTCGTCGCCGAGTGGCACGAGAGCGCCGACGAGGTCTACGCCGTGGCGATCGACTCCGGCGTCGGTGTCCAGCCGATGCTGCGGCGCGATCTCGTTCGCATCATCCGTACCTGCCTCTTCGGCCACCTGCCCGTTCCCGAGGACGATGCTCTCGACCGGCGGCCCTGGGGACCGCACGAGTTCGAGCTCGCCGCCGACTTCCGCGCGCCCAACCACAAGAGCCGGCTCGAGGTCACCGTCATCGACGACGAGACCGGCGAGGACCGTACGACCTACCTCTCGACGCTCGTCGCGACTGGCTGGCCGGACGCGATCCGGTTCGCGAAGTCACGCGCCTGGGGTCGCATCCTCAAGCGCCTCGACTTCCCGGTCGTCGTCTCCTGGCGTGGCCTGCTCCTCCCGCCGGAGGAGTTCCGCGATCGTGGCAAGAAGATCCGCGCCAACCTCGAGGACGAGGCGCGCGACATGGAACGTGCCCACGCGCGCGTCGACTCGCTGTTGGTCGAGCAGGTCGAACGAGCCAACCATCTCGTCGACGAGCAGGACAGCCGTCCGTTCCCGGGCATGGAGTCCCAGCTGCTCATCACGATCTCGGCGCCGAGCGCCGAGGAACTGGAGAACAGGCGTCGCCGGATCGAGCGACTGTTCGCGAAGTCCCTCGACGCCACCGTGCTCCGGCCCAAGCGACTGCAGTATCGCCTTCTGTACAACGTTCTTCCTGGCGACGGCGACCGTTCGCCGGTCGGCCGGATCGCTCCGTTCCGGCGCCTGCAGGAGCTCGACCAGCTCGGCATCGCACTGCTGACGACCGCCACTCAGGTCGGCGACCGCGCGGTCGCCGGGCGCGACGGCATCACCAAGGGCTGGGAGGGCATCCTCATCGGCCGTACGCGTGACGGCCACGCGCCCGTCCACTACTCGGCGCACTCCTCGATCGCGCGCGAGAACGGTGCGGGCATGGTCATCGTCGGCGCGTCCGGCGGCGGCAAGACGACGCTGGCGCTCAAGATCTTCCACTACGAGTCCGAGGCCGGCGCACGTTGCGTCTTCATCGACCCGAAGATCGATGCCGCGCGGCAGGCGTACTACCTCGCGTTCGGCTCGCAGGTCCTCGACGCCGACTTCATGCGGCACGCCGCGGAGGGCTGTCTCGCCCAGCCGGACTGCCCGTTCCAGCCGATCAACGAGGAGTACTGGCGCGAGACCGAGATCATCGACCCGCTCCGCGGCCGGTCCGGCAACCTCGACCCGTTGCTCACGGCGCAGACGGTCACCGAGGGCCGCATGCACGCGCAGGCGATGCTCGAGATCTTCCTCGGCGAGGTCGCGTGGGGCCGCGTAAGCGGGTACGTCGTGGAGGCGTTCTCTCGCATCGTCAACGAGTACGACCATGCGGTCGCCGCGTACCGTTCCGCCCACCTGGGTGCGACGCGCAACCAGATCGAGGAGCAGGTGCCGCGGCCGACGTCGTGGCAGGTTCTGCAGCTGGTCGTCGACGAGTACGAGCGGATCAAGACCGCTGGCGTCGCGGACACCGAGGTCCGAGACCTGCGGTTCGCCGCGGCCATCCTCGAGGACCTGCGGAAGAACCCGTACGCCCGCGTCGCGTTCGCGCGTGATGCTGCGTCCGCGGTCGACTTCGAGGGTAAGCGGCGGACGATCATCACCCTGCGCGGTCTGCCCAGGGCGCAGGGAAACAGCTCGTCGGCCAACATCGCTCGCGGCATCATCTACCTGGTGACGCGGCTCGGCTTCCAGATGCTGGAGGAGACGACCGAGCGCGATCCGTACAAGGGCTGGCGCCCGCAGATGCTGTTCGTCGACGAGGCGTACAGCGTCGCGAGCACCGGCGAAGGGCGTGACCTCATCAGCTACGTGCTGAAGCAGGGCCGCGCGTTCAACATCGGCGTCGTGCTGATCACCCAGCAGGCAGGTGACCTGGCGCGGATCGAGTCCGACGACGTGGACGCGAAGGCAGCGGGGACGAACCAGATCCACACAGTGTTCGCGTTCCGCCACCACTCCGACGCCGATGCTGCCCAGACGCTGCCGCTGCTGAACCGCATGCCGGACGAGCGCGCGATGATCGAGACCCTGAAGGCGATGCGCGACGGCGAGTGCGTCATGCGCGATGTCGACGGCGAGCTCGCGAGCGTCGAAGTGGACCGCGCGTTCTTCGAGTTCGCGGCCGCGATCCAGAGCAACCCCAACCTCGAGGCCCGGTTCAAGGCGTTCGATCCCTCCCCTGATGTCAACGACTGGCGGACGGTCGAGGAGAGCGCAGAAATGCTCGGCGCCGAACGAGGTAGCGCGGACGAAGACGTGGACGCTGAGTCGGAGGTCGAGTCGCCGGGAGGCGTAAGTCAGGGGGTCTCAGCGTGAGGTCGGGCTGGGGGCGACTACGTAGGGCGGGCTCTCCGCTGCTGTTCGTCCCGTCGCCGAAGACGTCACGCCAGCGTCGACGTCTGCGCGCCGGCGCCCTGATGGTGGCTCGCGTTGTCACGGCAATCGCTGTCCTCAGCGGGACACTGCTGGGCGTCACCTTGGCTGTGCAGCCAGCCCGCGCCGCAGACCTCCAATGCTCTGTGGGCGCAGCTGACCAGCCCACCAACCTCGGACCCGAGAAGTTCAACGCTGGCACGACGGCCTGGGTGCCTCTCATCGCCACCGAAGACGTTCAAGTCGTGGAGAAGTCTGACGAGTATACGAAGAAGGGGGCGCAGTTCCAGCCGAGCGATCACACCTTGTGGGAGGTCGTTGGACCCAGAGGCTTGAAGTGGTCCTACTCGCCTCAGGGGCTCAAGGAATCGTCGAAGAAGGAATTCAGTCGGGATAATCCGGAAAGCAACTTCGAGGACAAGTGCTCCCTCGTGGACGTCTCCGGCGTTGCTATCGCGCAGATGATCTGGGAATTCAGCCGCTTCCTCGCGGGACTTACCATTGGCCTCAAACAGATCGCGACCGCCGAGGCGCCATTCAAGCCTTTCTATGATGAGCAGAGTCGGCTCGTCAACGGGCTGCGAGACGGAATATTCATTCCTTCGCTCGCTCTAGGGGTCTTGATCACCGGACTGTGGGTTCTGTCCCGTGTGCACCGGCGCGCCGACTCCCGCGAGACGTATGCAGGTGTCATCGGGGCAGCCGCCATCGTCGTTCTGCTGTCTGTCGTCCTGTTTGGCAACAACTACCGCGACCTGACCACCGTGGTCGACAGCTATACCTCGACGTTCAATAATGGGGCTCTGAACCTCCTTGTCGACATGGATGAGAGTGAGGAGCCGGAGAGCCCGTGTTACCTCTCTGTCGTGACTGTCGGGTCGGGCTTTACCGCTCCCTCGTCGGACAAGGACGACGACCCCGGTGGAGGTAATGCGCAGACTTACAATCGCGGCACGCGGGTTTCGACCTGCATGCTCTACAAACTCTTGCTGTACAACTCGTGGGCGAATGGTCAGTACGGCTCTGATGATGCATTGTTGGTGAACGATCTTCACTACAACGGCGACCAGATAAGGGATCCAAACGGTTACTGCGTCGAGTCGCCCTACCGGTGCAAGTCGGGAACGCGCCCGGACGGCGGCAAGATCAATCTTGGTGTACAGCAGGTCATCGCCCAGGCGTATACACGGAACGAGACGCTCAGCCTTCCTGTCGACGCGAAGAAGCGCTATCCGCCCGAATCAGAGCCGAACCGTCTCCAGTTGTGGAAAGCCGTACAGTACGGTGTCGCCGAACATTATTCGCAGCACTATGCGACATGGAAGGGCGTTGAGCCGACAGGGCGAATGGCGACAGCAATTGGCGCCGCGGTGATGAATCTGATCGTCCTCGTCGCGGTCGGTCTTATCGCGATCCTCACCATCTTCTGGCATGGCGTCCTGTTCATAGCCTGGATCTTGCTACCGATCGTGGCCGCTGTGGCGATCTTCCCGCCGGCGCGACGATATTTACGTGCGGTCGTCGGCATCATGGTGCAGGCCGTCTTCCTCCGGTGTGTCTTCGGGCTCGTCCTCGTGGTGCTTCTCTCGGTCATGAACGCGATCCAGGTCAGCCAGGGATCTACCGCGCTCAAGATCATTCTCATGATCATCGCGGGGTTCGCGATCTGGAAGCTCCTGAGTGCTCTACGCAGCGGTCAGCTGAGCCCTCGGATCGCCCAAGAAGCCGCCCAGATGGGTGTACTCCCCTCCGACGAGGGAATCGACCGGACCTTCCGACGCGCACGCGCCGGGGCAGCTGGGCTCGCTGCGTCTACAGCTCGCACAGCCGGGCGCCGGGTGTACGGCAGTTGGGCCGGCGGCAGGGAGGCGGCGGCCACGGCGAGGACCGAGTCCCCTCACGACAGCAGATCGGCGGAGTACAGGCAAGAAGTGGCGACGGCCAGGCAACGTGGGCGTGTCCAGGGCGGTCGCTCGGCGACCTCGTTGGGCCGCATACGGCAGCAAGCGGAGAACCAGGCGGTATCAAGGACGCAGCGCGACATCCGATACGCACGCCTCGATCGCGAACGCGAGAAGCGCGAGAAACGCGAGCAAGACGAGAATGGTCAGGGCGGCGGCCGGAACGACAACAACAAACGGCAGGATCCCTGACCGGGTCCTGTCGTGCGGCTAGGGGTCGATCGCGCGCATCTTGGCGGAGAGCTCTTCTCGTTGGCTGAGGTCCATTGCGTCGGCGCTGTGAATCTCGAACGTGCCGATCTCCGTCTCGGAGGTGAGATCGGTGACGGTGGTGTAGATCACCTGGTCGACGTCATAGCGAAGAGTCACCTTGAGTGGTGAGTTCTCTGGCCGCCGTCTGATCGGGAAACGACGGTCGGCGATGATCCTCACCTCTTCCGGCACCGTCGAGTCGCCCTGCGTGATTCGCACGCGCACGGTCTCCTGAAAGTCCCGCAGCGTGCCCGTGACATCGTCCCCGGCCGCGGGGAGCGCGGTGTTGCGTGGAACGATCACAGAGTTGATCAACTCTTTCGTCCTCCCGTCCCGGACGAGTTGGCCGAGGCCGTGGGAGGTGACGTCGCGGATCTTGGGGCGGGGGTTCGAGATGCGGATTCCTGCGGCGGGGTTGGCTTCTTGGTCGAGCAGGTGGGCCTGGATGGCCGCGCCTTGGGCTATGAGGTCGTCGGGGTTCTGGGACCAGTCGGGTGGGTGGCCGGCCAACTGTTCGAGCATCTGGCGGACCATGGGCATCCTGGTCGAGCCGCCGGCGAGGAGGATGCGGTCGACTTGGCGCCAGGGGAGGCCGGCTTCTTCCACGACTTGCTCGACACTGTCGCGAGTCCTGCTGACCAGCGCGGAGCAGAGATCTTCGAACTCGGCTCGGGTCACCGGCAGCGTGGTCGTGAACGTTCCCGCCGCGACGGTGACTTGGGTCGACGGCGAGGAGGACAGCGTTCGCTTGGCGAGCTCGGCCTTCTCGCGCAGCGCAGCCTCCCAGGCCGGGTCGTCCAGCAGATCCGGACCGCCGGCAGCCATGAAGCGGGCGTTGAGGAGGCGCATGAGCTCGTTGTCGAAGTCGAAGCCGCCGAGGTTCCGGTCCCCGTGCGTCGCCAGGACGCGGAAGTCGCCCCCGGCGATGGTCAGGACCGTCACGTCGAACGTGCCGCCGCCGAGGTCATAGACCACCACGTTCCCGGACACCGAGCCGTCCAGGCCGTACGCCAGCGCGGCGGCGGTGGGCTCGTTCAGGATCCGCCGCACGTTGAGGCCGGCGATCGTTCCCGCGTCGATCGTCGCCCGCCGGGGCGCATCGTCGAAGTACGCCGGAACGGTGATCACCGCGTCCGTCACCTCGTCGCCCAGCACCCGCTCGGCGTCGACCTTCAGCCGCTTCAGGATCAGCGCCGAGATCTCTTCCGGCCGATACTGCGTCCCCGCCTCGGTCTCGAACCGCCACGACGGATCGCCCATCGAACGCTTGACGAACTCCACCACATCGAGCGGCGACGCCTGCACCGAACGCTTGGCCATCGTCCCCACGACCGGCGTCTCACCTGCGAAATAGACCACCGACGGAGTGAGCTTCTCGCACTCCCGATTGGGAATGAGCTCCGGCTTGCCAAGCGCGTTCACCCTCGCCACCGCGGAGAACGTCGTCCCGAGGTCGATGCCCACCGCGAGCCCGCCACCACGGACGGCTCGGCGCATCTCCATGAGACCGTACTGTAGTCAGGTGCGTACGTTACGAGGCAGGTTGTGGCGGCTCGGGTTGGGCGCGGCACTCGTCGTCGCCATCCTCATCGTCGCCCAGCAAGACCTCGCGTCGACCGTGCTCGCCGTCTCCGGGCTCGCGATCGCCGCACTGCTCTGGCTGGGCCTTCGCCGGCCGTACGTCGCCGCCGCCGTCGTCTCGCTCGTCCTCGCGTGCGTGGCCATCAGCGAGATCACGCACTGGATCGGCGCGCAGCTCGGCTCCGTCGGCCCAGCCCAAGTGGGACTGGTCTTCTGGATCTTCGCGTTCGTCGTCGTCGCCGCCACCTGGTTCGCTCAAGGCACCGGACGACCCTCGGCGCTGACGATCGTTCTCGCACACGCGGTCCTCGTCCTCGCCAGCTTCGCCGCCTACATCCAAACCGCCGTCGTCCCCGTCCTCGCCTTCATCGTCGCCATCGCCATCGTCAGCTGGCGCGCCTGGTGGAGCCGCCGCCGTACGCGAAAGGGTCTCGACGCACTGACGCTCGACCCGTTGTCGAGGAACGCGATCCTCCGCGGCGCCGAACGGACGCGAGAAGCCCTCGCCGAACTCGACGACCGCGTCGTCGGACCGGTGCGGCTCAACGACCTCGAGATCGAACACGTCGTGCTCACTGGCGATCGGACGTTCGTGGTCGAGACCAGGCAATGGTCCGGCAAGGTCGAGCGAGTTCGGCTTGCCAGCAAGGGGAAAACCGCTGTCGAGGCTTTCGGCCTGGACTCCGATGTGAACGAGCTCGCCGCGCGGACCGAGCCCGTCGTCCGAGCCGCCTTGGCGCTTGCCCGGCAGTTCGGTTTGAACGGCGGTGACATTGTCGCGGTTGTGGCGTTGTGGGACGATGTGGAACTCGGCGAGCACGTTGTCGAAATGCGCGCAAGCGAGCGGCGAGCCGCACGGAGACGGGCCCTTCCGGTGACCTATCTCGTCAAAGGTGACCATCTCGCCGAATGGATCCGCACGATGGATTAGTACAACCACACGGGGAGAAACAGTGAGCACACCTGGACTGGCGAGGGCGGCTCGCGTAGCCGCCGCCATAGCGCTTCTTGGCAGCGTCGCCTTCGCTTGTGGTGACAATCCCTCGCCACAGAGCGCGGGCACGGGTACGGGTACGGAAGGCATCATGCCCGTGGAAGGCGAGCCCCTCGAGGAGGAAGTCGAACTCCCTCCGGACAAGGCGGCAGCCAAGGTCGCGGAGTCGTTCTGGCGCAACCTCAGCTTTGGCGACGGAACGGCGACCTGCGACGCGCTCACCCCGGAGATGCAGGACAAAACGCCTTGGCTGACTGGTCAAACGGGCGACTGCCCAGCTCAGATGCGCAAACTGCACAAGCGGCTCGACGAGCGGGAGGTCCTTGCGTTGAGGACGGCCATCGTCGAACGTGTCACGATCTCGGAGTCAGGCACGAAGGCGACAGTCGACGACAATGACGTCACCATGCACGACGAGGACGAGGTCGGCACGTCGTCGAGTTCGATGGAGCTCGAGTTCGACGACGGCCGGTGGCTGATCAGCAGCCTCGGTTAGATCAGGCGACGAGGTCGTCGATGACGATGGCGGCGAGTTTGCGGACGGCTTCGCGGGTTTGGGGGCGGAGCATCTTGTTGATGGCGTTGGGGTCGCGGAACGGGATCTTGCCGCCGCCGTCGAGGGCTGGGTCGTACGGGACGATGATGAGGTCGCGGACGTGGTCGCGGAACGCGCGGTCGATGGCTCGGACCTTGACCGGGCTCGCCGTTTCCTTAGCTATCACGGCCAAAACGACCCGTCGGCGCATCTCGGGGTAGCCGTTGTCGGTGAGGAACTGCAACGTCTTCCGCGCCAGGTTGGCGCCGTCCTTGGTGTTGTCGGTCACCAGCACCATGCCGTGCGCGACCTTCAACGTGCCCAGCATCGCTTCGTGGGTGATGTGCGTTCCGTTGTCCAAGATCGCAAAGGAAAAGAACGGCGCGAAGAGCTCGGCCAAGAGCTCCACGTCGGCGACGGACAGCTGGTGACGGATCTTGCGGTCCGTCGACGCCGCGAGGACGCGGACGTTCATCTCCGGCACTTTCTCCATGAAATCGTGCACGTGATAGCGCCACGGGATCTCGTCGACGTGGGCGAGGAGATCGCGGATGGAGTGGTGCGGGCGGACGCCGAAGCGGTCGGGCAGCGTGCCGAGGTCGGGGTTCAGGTCCGCGACTCCCACGGACTCGCGCCGGCCCTCGGCGATCTCGGTCGCCAGCAGGGCGGCCAGTGTGGTCTTGCCCACGCCGCCCTTCTCGGACGCGATGCCGACGTAGCCGCAGTAGCCGCGGGTCCGGCGCAGCTGGCGGTTGAGGCGCTCGCGGATGCCGAGTTCCTCGATGTCCTTCTTGCTCGGCCCGAGGTTGATCTTCGACACCTTGTAGACGAACCCCTGGAATCCCGAACGCGGGATGGGCTTGCGCTGCTCGAGACTCTCGAACAGCGTGTCGTCGTCGTCCGGCGCACCGCTCCGCTCCGGCGTCCGCGCGTGCCGGGAGGACCCGGCGGCGGCGAGGGCGGTGCCGGGCGTGCTCACCGGCGGACCGACGGGCTGCCGGCCCTGCGCCGGCCGTTCGGAGGCCGAAGCCGACGCGGCGGAGGCGGCAGCGGCCTCGATCCCGCGGCGACGGGCCATCGGGGACGGCGGCGGCTCTGCGGGGCCGTTCGGGCGCGGTTGCCAGTACGCGGGCGCCTGCGCCGCGGGAGGTACGGGTCCCCCGCCGGGCTGTGGCTGGGAGCGCTGCTGGGGCTGGGCGGGCGGTGGCGTCTGGTTCGCCTGGTGGTGCGGCTGCCACGGCGCCGGACTGGTCGGCGTGGCCGGGCCGGGTGCGGGCGGCTGCGTGAAACCCTGCGCGGCCGGCTCGGGCTCCGCCGGCCCGTTCTCGGCTGAGGCGGCCGGAGCCGGTGTCGGCGTCGAGGCAGGGGCCGCGTGGTTACCCGAAGCGTGGTCGTACGGCCGACCCACCCCGATCGACTCCCCGATCTCGGCGGACGACGTCGTGCCGCCCTCGGCACCTGGACCGTAAGGAGTGCCCGACCGCTCGGGCTCCCGCTCGCCGGTCGAGGTCTCGCCGTTTTGCTGGTCGCTCACAAACTGCTCCTGACGGACTCCACGCGGAGGCTCACGCTACCTGGTCACGATCGACAAGATCACACCGAGAAGCACGAACAACACCGCGCCTGCGATGATCGTCAGCCGCCCACGCAAGGACTCGTTCCAGGCCCGGCTCACCGACGTACTTCCGGTCGCGAGCCTGGCCACCGACGCGACTCGCCGGAAGATCCCCTGTCGCTCCTCCGAGGGTGGCTCCGAATCGTAGGTTTCCTCCTCTTCGTCCGGCGACAACCGCAACGCCACGCGCTGACCCGCCCGCACCTCGTCCAAGGCCCCCAGCAGCCCCTCGAGCGTCCTGGGCGTCAACGGCAGAACGGTCACCGCCTCGTCACTTTCCACACACAGGACCGCATTCCACGGATCCTCGGGGTCGTAACCCTCCACGCCGAACGCGACCGCCGGAACGTACGGCAGCTCGTCCAGCGTCTCGGCGCCACCCGAGACCGACGCTGAAGAGGGCTCGGAACCATCCACGTTCGTGCTCACGTGCCCTCCGTCCCTGTCTGTCACACCCGGCTGTGAGCGGTCGCAAACTCCGCGTAGTACCCATCATGGCCCCGCAGCGTCACGGCTGCACGCCATGGAACCGGAGGAAGATCTCCGGATCTTGCGCCACCCCGTCCACCCGCGTCTCGAAATGCAGGTGGTTACCGGTCGAGTTGCCCGTCGTCCCCACCTCGCCGATCATCTGCCCCGCGATCACGCTGGCCCCCAGCGCCCCCGGCGAGATGCTCCGCAGGTGGCAGTACCGCGTCTCCACACCGTTGGCGTGCTGGATCTTGACCATGTTGCCGTACGCCCCGCCGCTCGCCTGCGCGTAGATCACCGTGCCCGCCGCCGCTGCCCGCGCCGGCGTTCCCCCCGGCGCGGCGAAGTCCAGGCCGGTGTGGCAGTTGCTCCACCGGTCGCCGCAGGCGCCGAACCGCGCCGTCAGGCGGTACGAGTCGGGCGGAACGGGCAGCACCCACTCGCCGGTGTCCGGAAGTACCGCGGCGTTACCGAAAACCGAGACGTGCACGTGGTTGAGGTGCATGCAGTTGTCGGTCGTACAGCCCGGGATGTTGCTCTCGTACGGCCGCCAGCCCTGGTCGTTGCGATTGACCGACCAGATCTGCGCGTCGAAGATCACGTACTCGACACCCATCCGGGACGCGTTCGCCTTCGCGAAGTTCGCCATCCGCCAGCCCAGCGCGTTGCCCGCGGCCGACTTGTAGTCGGGGATCATCGCGTCGACCGCCCGGCCGTTGATGTGGTCACCGTCCGGCCGCTGCCGCTCGCCCACGCCGTAGTACGTCTCGACCTCGGGGAACGACTTGTGGAAGCAGCGGATCACGATCAACGCGTCCTGCGTCAGGCCGTTCTCGGCGGCCAGGTCGGTCTCCGGGCACTGCAGGGCCGGCGGCAGGCCGCAGTCGCCCGGAAGCTGCGCGCCGTCGCCGTACAGCTCCACCAGGCGGCGGGCCAGCGGCTCGTCGTCGGCGTACGCGTACGGGAACCCCGAGACCTGCACCTCCTGGGCGGCGTCGGTCACCGACATCGACTGCCAGCCCGGCACGTCCAGCAGCCCGCGGTGGCCGTGCCCGCTCCCCGTGTAGAACTTCGTCGAGCTGATGATCGGGTCCATCCGCTCGTCGAACGTCCCCCACGGCGCGCGCTGCTGGAACAGCCCGACCGAGTCGCGGTCGCCGTACCCGATGTTGCGCAGCACCGACTCCTGCAGCGCCGTCGCGATCGCGACCACCCAGCCGTACGCCGGAACTTTCAGCTCTTTACCGGTCGCGATGATCGTCTGCGCGTTCTTCTTCTGGTCCTCGTCCAGGCTGCTCATGCCGACCGCGCTCGGACCGTTCGCCGCCTGCAGCACCTGCTGCGGCTGCCCGAAGCAGTCCGACGCGAGCGCCTGGTCGTCCTCGCCGCCACCGAACGGGGCGAACAGCGCCATCGTGGTCGCGCCGATGCCGACCACGAGCGCGATCGGCAGGAACGCGGTCACCGCCGCGACCAGCACGATCAGCCAGGTCCGCTTCGACCCTCCGCCGCTGCCCTGAATCCGCCGTCTGACCTGCTGCTTCGCGAATCCTTTGAGGAACCTCTTCCCGAGGGTCTTGATCGCTACCCCGACGACGGGCGCCGCCATCAGGGCGCCCCGGCGATCGGCGTCGGGCTCCGGCTGCCGGTCGCCCCCGGCAACGGCGTCGGCGAGGCGGTCGTCGGCTCGACCGGGAAGATCTCCGTCACCTTCCAGCCGTCGGTGTCGAGCAGGAGGTTGCAGCGCAGCAACTGCCCGTCGCTCCACTTGGTGTGGTTGCCGGCGGAGTACGGGGTCGCCGCCACGATCGTGGGCGCACCCACGGGCTTCCCGGTGATCACGACCTGGTCGTCGCTCAAGGTCAGCTGCTCGGTGAGTCCGGGCGCCGCGTACGGCGCGATCAGCGCGCGCCGCGCGGCGGCCTTGCCCGGCGTCGACCAGGCCTTCAGGAACCGTACGGTCACATCGTTGATCGCCCGGACCGTGCCCGGGTCGGGCTTGAAGTCCGCGTGGTCGTCGTCGCCCTCGAGCTCCTCGGTCGGCGAGACCGACGGCTCGACCGGTCCGGCGGGCGCGGGCTCGCCGTCCACAGCCTCCGCCGTGGGCGTCTCGACGCCGGCGCTGACGTTGGCGCTGTTCGTGCTGTTGAGATACGTGGTGACCACCAGCGCGACGACGGCAAGCACGGCGACCACAGCGGCGAGCACTGCGGTGAGTCGTACGTTCCGGTTGTCCATCGTCGACCCCCGAGGTGGTGTTGTCGCGACTACCGTACGCGACGATCTGCTGCCACTGAAACCCGTCGTTCAGGACCTGTGGACAAGTGAAATGTTCGCTATCTGGCTAAATCAACCGACGTAGCAGGGGGATCTTCCGCACGCCAGCCACCACCAACCCACAAACCACCAGCAACGCCACGACCAGGCTGACGTGGAACGCGAAGTCCACGTTCGGGTTCGCGAACGTCAGGTCCAGCCGGCGGACCAGCTCGAGCGGGATCGGATGGATCAGGTAGACGCCGAACGTCAGCCCCGCCAGCCACCCCAGCGGCCGGTCGAACCGCCCCGGCGACCGCGTCAGTGATCGGAGCAGCAGCGCCAGAGTCAGCGTGGCGACGACGTTCTGCGGCGAGAAGTAGTCGTACAGCACCCGCCCGTCCTGCGGGCCGACCAGCCCGAACAGCCACCAACTGCCGCCCGCCGTCAGCAGCACGCAGGCGCCGAAGACGCCGGCGAGGAGCAGGCGCGACGGGCGGAACGTCGTCGTCGCGACCACGTACCCGAGCAGGTAGTAGCCGAGCCAGGGGACGAAGTACGAGAACGCGTTGAACCCGCCCCCGCCCATCAGCTGGTGCTGCAACTTGTCGGCGGTCGCCAGCACAATGCACACCACGGCGGCCGCCACGACCAACCGGCGGGACGAGGCGGCCACGAAGCGACGCAGGAACGGTGTGACCAGATAGAGGCCAGCGATCACGTACAGGAAGTAGAGGTGGTAGTACGGCGTCCCCCACAGGAAGCCCTGGACGAACGTGTAGCCCGTGACCGGTCGACCGTGGCTCCACGCGTCGAACCAGAGGAAGAACACCGTCCACACGACGAGCGGGATCGCGATCCGAGCGGCGCGACGCGCGTAGAACGTGCGCACGGGTTCGGTCCGGCCCAACAGGACCGCGCCCGAGACGAGGACGAACAGCGGAACGCAGAAGCGCGTGACCGCGTACACGAGGTTGCCCGCATGCCATAGCCGCGGCGCCACCTCGCCCCAGGAGAGCGCGAAGTGGGAGAAGACGTGGATGGCGACCACCGCGACGATCGCCAGGATCCGGCTCCAGGCGATCCACGGCTGGAACGAGGACGAGCTCGGCCGCGCCTGGGAAGAAGTGACCGACGCCGTAGTGGTCATTCAGAAGGCGAAGGCTTGGCCCGTCTCCGCGAGGTGAGGTACTCCCGGATGACCAGGCCGACGAACTCGACGTTGCCGAGGAAGTACCGGCGCAGCATCCGCGACGGCTCCTGGCGCATGCGGTGCAGCCACTCCAGGCCGTACTTCTGCATCCACAACGGCGCCCGCGTGACCTCGCCGGCCACCACGTCGAACGAGCCGCCGACGCCCACCGCGAGCGGCACCTGCAGCTTGTCCAGGTGCCGGTGCAGGAACTCCTCCTTGCGCGGGGTGGGCAGGCCGACGAACAGCAGATCGGCGTTCGTCGCCGCGATCTCGGCGACGACGTCGGGCTCTTCTTCCTCCGACCAGTACCCGCTGCGCGAGCCGACGATCTTGACGCCCTGCTTCTCGGCGACCTCGGCGGCGCGGCGTACGGTCTCCGGCTTCGAGCCGAGCAGGTAGACCTTGTAGCCCTGCTTGCCCGCGGCTTCCCACATGCGGAGCATGAAGTCGATGCCGGTCACCCGCTCCGGCAGCGCCGTGCCCAGCAGCCGGCTGGCCCAGACGATCGACTGGCCATCAGCGTTCGCGATCGCGCAGGACTCGATGATCTCTCGGAGTGCTGGATCGCGGCGTGCGGCGACGACCTTGGCCGCGTTGATCGCGACGTGTTGGTGCGGCCGCCGCGTACGAATCAGCTGGTGCGCGACCTCGATCGACTCTTCCATCGTCAAGATGTCGACGGGAATGTCGCAAATCCGCATCCGCCGCACCGACGGGCCGTTCACGGCGTCGTCACTGAGGTCGGCACGGATGCGCTCCGGTGTCCTCACCCAATCCCTCCGCTGCCGCCC
Organism: Tenggerimyces flavus; assembly: GCF_016907715.1. Classification (NCBI taxonomy): domain Bacteria; kingdom Bacillati; phylum Actinomycetota; class Actinomycetes; order Propionibacteriales; family Nocardioidaceae; genus Tenggerimyces; species Tenggerimyces flavus. The sequence continues at coordinate 1,225,391 of NZ_JAFBCM010000001.1, forward strand.
CTAAGTTGACGCCCCAGCATGCCAGTCCCGCCCCCATCGAGTCGACCAGGTGTGCCGCGTTTGTGGATATCCATTTCGTCATGGAACGCGCCTACCGCCCCGAATTCGGCGTACCCGACCCCAGATGTCCATCAAATCGCGGCGGTGCGAGACGGAAAACATCAGGGCGAATCCAACCATGCAAGCAGTGACGACCAGAACGCGGGGCATCGAAACGGCGACCGCGGCGAGCGCGATCCCGACGGCCGTGGTGATCCCGAGGCGCCCCAGCAACCGGATCGGCGAGATGCCCAGGCGTTGCAGCGCGAGCACCAGCGGGACCCCCGCCTGGACGACCATGCCCCACATATAGCCGGCCGCGACGCCCGTTGCGCCGAACCGATCGCCGATCAGCAGCCACGCCCCCGTACCGACCACCACGCCTGCGGCCGAGGCGAGCGGCGGGATCCGGGCGAGGCGCAGGTCGTACGCCGACAGCACGTTCACCGACGGCACCGCGACCACGTAGAACAGCACGGCGAGCACGAGCAGGGCGAACACCGCACCGCCGCCGCGGTATTCCGGCCCGTACACCAGGCCGAGGGCCGGCCCGCCGAGCATGGCGGCGAGCGCGAACGCGGGCACCATCGTGACCGCGAGCAGCTTGGTCAGGCTCTCGGTCTGCCGCGCCAGCTCCGCGTCGTCCCCACGCCCGACCGACTCCGCGGCGGCGGGGAAGAACGCCAGCGCCATCGCCCGCGGCGCGAAGAACGCGGGGCTGACCAGGCTCATCGCGGCCGCGTACCGCCCCGCCTCGGTGTCGTTCGTCAGGTGCTGCGCGACCACCATCGAGATCTGGAAGAAGCCCTGGCTCGCCGCGATCCCCAGCGCGGTGAACGCGACGAAGCCGGACAGCTCACGGCCCAGGTCGGGCCGCTCCCCCACGGGGACGCGCGGTGTGGACAGCGCCGCGCCGACCGCGAACGCCGCGTACCCCACGACCAGCGGAGCCAGCAGCATCCCGGGCAGCCAGAGCACCGCCACGACGGTGAGAACGAGGATCGCCACGTCCGCGGCCACCTCGAGCACCGCGTACCGGCCGGGCAGCTGGTGCCCGTACAGCACGGACTTGGAGAACGTGTACGCCGAGTACGCCGCCGCCAGCGCGCACACCCACGCGACCTGCGCGGCTGAGGCGTCCGGCAGCAACCACCGCCCGGCGATCGCGAGCGCGGCGACCACCGAGACCGTCGCCACGATCGTCCATCGGGTCAGGACGCGCTGAACAGCCGCGGCTGCCCCAGCGCCATGCCGAGCGGTCGTCAGCGGCAGGAACTTCGACGCGGCCGCACCGGTCGCCGCCGCGCTCACGAACGTCGCCACGAACGCCAGCGAGATCGCCGAGTTCACGTCCGCCAGCCGTGCTGGCGGGCCGGTCTGCCCGATCACCGCCGTGTAGACGAGGCGGGTCAGCCCGAGCGCGGCGATGCCGAGCATCGACCAGAGCGTGCCAGTGAGGACGCGGCTGGCCATGCTCGGTGGCTGTTCCGAGGGCTGTCGGGTTGGCGGGGTATCGTTCGGCACCGCCCGTCATCATGCCGCAGCGGAAGAGAAGGTCACCGCCGACCGTGTCCGAAGAAAGCGTCGAGCCGCTTCGCATCGTCGTCGTGACCAACCTGTGGCCGAGCGCACGGCGGCCGGCCTGGGGATCGTTCGTGGCCAACCGGGTCGACGCGCTCCGCCGGCTCGGGCAGGACGTCCGCGTCGTCGCCGTGCACGACCACCCGTCAGGTGTGGCCAGGTACGCCAGCCTGCTCGGCCGCGTCGCGCAGGCCGCGACCGGTGGGCGGCGCCCGCGTACGGTCGTCGAGGCGCACATCGCGTACCCGACCGGCGTCTTCGCGCTCCCGCTCGCCCGCGTCCTCAGGGCTCCGCTGGTGCTGTTCGCGCACGGCAGCGACGTGCTGCGGCTGCCCGACCGGACGCCCGTCGACCAGACGCTGTGCCGCGCGGTGTTCGACCGTGCCGGCCTGGTCGTCGCGAACTCGAGCTACCTCGCCGGCGAGGTCCGCAGCCGGCTGAACGTCGACGAGGAACGGATCGCGCTCGTTCCCCCGGGCATCCGGTACGGCGACTTCTCCGCGGCGCGCCGGGATGCCGACGGCTCCGGCCAGCCGCGGAACGAGCTGTTGTTCGTCGCCAACCTCATCCGCCGCAAGGGCCTCGATGTGCTCATCGACGCGCTCGCCGAGCTGAAGCGGCAGGGTGCGGACGTTCCTCGGCTCCGGGTCGTCGGCGACGGTGAGGAGCGCGAACGGCTGGTCGCTCAGGCGCGTTCGGCTGCCGTCGAGGTCGACTTCCTCGGCGCGCTGCCGCAGGAGGGCGTTGTTCGCGAGATGGCCGCCGCCGAGGTGGTCGCCGTTCCGTCCCGCGAGGAGGCACTCGGCCTCGCGGCGCTCGAGGCGATGGCCGCCGGCTGTGTCCCGGTGGTGTCGGCGATCGGCGGGCTGGCCGAGTCGGTGAAGGATGGCGTTCAGGGCTTCTCGTGCCGGCCGGAGGATCCGGCTGACCTCGCCGTCGCGTTGTTGCGGGCGCGGGCCGCCGTACGCGATCCGGCGCAGCGGGCGGCGTTGCACGTCGCGGCGGACGCCGAGGCGCGGCCGCACGACGTGGACGCGGTGACCGCGCGCACCTTGACCGCGTTCCGGCGGCTGGTGGAGGCCTCGTGACGCCGTTGAAGCGTCGGCTGCTCATCGGCGCCGTAGCCGTCGCCGGTGTGCTCGGCATCGCGCTGCTGGCCGACGTCCTTGTGCCGCCCGCGACCGCGAGCTCGCCGCTGACGTTGTACGTCGACCGCCGCATCGGCGCCGACCGCAACGACGGGTTGACGCCGGAGAACGCCCTGTTCTCGTTCGCCGCCGCGCTGAAGCTCGCGCGCCCCGGCGCCGACATCGTGCTGACCGGCTACGGCTCGCGCCTGTCGTACGACGGGACCGGAACGAAGTGCGTCACGCTGAAAGGGACGGCCGACAAGCCGATCACGATCCGCCGGAACATCTACACGAACACGTTGTATCCGGCCAAGATCACCTCGACGCGGCTGGTGAAATGGCGCAAGTGGACGGTCGTGTCGACGGAGGGCTCGCAGCAGGTGTGGGCGGCGAACTGGCCGAGCCCGATCCGCCTGTCGACCGACCCTGACGCCGGTTTCGTCAAGCTGGGCGTGGTTTCGCTGACCGGCTACGCGAAGGAGCCGCCCGAGTCCGTGGGCCGCGCCGCGTGGTGGGCGGGCAACAAGCTGTACGTACGGATAGAGAACGTCGATCCGAACAAGCACCCCGTGTACGTGAAGGACGGCGACGGTCTCTGCCTGACGGGCGAGTCGCGGCACGTGCGGATCCAGGACCTGATGTTCGCCGGCGCCGTCCACGCGATCCGGGTCGAGCCGGGTGCCGTCGACATCCAGGTGCGGCACATCCATCGGCAGAACGTGTTGGACGAGGACATGGGTGTGGAGAGCGTCGAGTGATCTCGATCGCGTTCGCTGTCGCCGCGATTGCCGTTGCCGTCGCGCTGTGGTGGTTCGTGCCCCGGTTGCGGGCGTGGCCGCCTTCGTTGGGCCTGCTTGTCGCCGTGTTCACCGTGGTGCCGCCGCACGAGACCATCGCGCTGGGCGTCGGCGCGGACGACCTGCTGTTGGTGGTCGGGCTCGCGCTGCTGCTGCCGTCGGCGTTCCGGAACGGTTGGCGGCTGGGCTCGGTCCCGATCGGGAAGTGGCTGCTGCTCGGCGCCGCGATCCTGGTCGCGGGCATGACCGTGTCCGCGTTCGTCAACGCGGAATCGTTCATGGGAACGTTGGCGCTGCTGATCCGTGGGCCGGGTCGGGTGCTGCTGTACGTGCTGGTCGTGCTCGCGGTCATCGTTCAGCGGCCTCTTGTCGAGACGCGCTGGGTGGTGTCGCGGGCGCTCGCCGGCGTGGGCATCTTCGAGTCGGTCGTGTCTGTTTGGGCTTATTTCATTGGGTTCCCGGGCGGCTTCGGTCTCGAGGAGACGCGTGGCAACACGTCGCTGCTGGGTGAGATCCCGGGTCGTGTCAACGGGACGTTGGCGCTCTCGCCGAACTTCCTCGGCGCCCTGCTGGTGTTGTCGATTCCGCTGACGTTGGGGATCGCGCTGGACGCGGCTCGTCGATCTCGCCGGCTCGGTGCGGTCTGGGCGCTCGCTGTCGTGGTGCAGCTGTTGGCGTTGGTCCTGACGTACACGCGGAGCTCTTTGGCGGTGGCTGCGCTCGCCTGTGCCGTGGTGCTGGCTCTGCGTGCGCGGCTGCGGTGGCTGATCGCGGGCGTGGTGGTCGTGATCGGGTTGGTGGCGCTGACGCCCGCGTTCCAACGGATCCTGCACGACCAGACCGACCGGATGGCTCTGTACTCGTCGGCTTGGACGGTGTTCCGCGACCATCCGCTCGCCGGCGTGGGGCCTGGGGAGCAGGCGACGTTCACCGCGGCGGATCCGGAGCGGTACCGGGCGACGTCGCACGGCGTGGCCGGCAACAACGCGCACAACACGGTGCTGTTGGCCGCGGCGGAGAACGGGGTGCTCGGGCTGTTGGGCGCGCTGCTGCTCAACCTCGCGATGGCGGCGATCGCGATCGCGGTGGTGTGGCGCGCTCGGGCGGATGGCGAGAAGCGGGCGGAGCCGTTGGGGATCGCTGTCGCGTTGGTCGCGTTCCTGCTGCAGGGCATGGCGAACAACCTGTTCACGGTCACGTTGACCGCGAGCGCGCTGGTGCTGCTGCTGGCCGGCGGCGCTCTTCCTTGGTTGGGCGAGAAGCCGGTGGTGTCCGGAATATCCGCCGAGCCCGAGCGGGTGGCTGTCCGCGACACGCCCTAGCGCTGTCTACGTAAATCTACGGTTGACGCTAGACAACCGCATACAGTCCGATCGTGGACCCCGTTCGGAACCCGTATGCGCCTGGCGCTGGGCAGCGGCCGCCCGAGTTGGCCGGCCGGGATCGAGAGGTGCGGCAGTTCGAGGTCGTTCTCGAACGTGTCGCGGCTGGGCGGCCGGAGCGGTCGCTGGTGTTGTCCGGGCTGCGTGGCGTGGGCAAGACCGTGTTGCTGAACGCGCTGCGGTCGCTGGCGTTGGCGCGGCTGTGGGGCACGGGCAAGGTGGAGGCGCGGCCCGAGCGGCCGATCCGGCTGCCGGTGGCGCAGGCCCTGCACGCGGCTACGCGAGAGCTGGCTTCGCGGCATCGCGACGAGGAGCGGGTCGAGGAGTTCCTCGGCGTGCTGAAGGCGTTCGCGCTGCGTACGACGGTGGAGGAACGGAAGGGGCTGCGATGGCGGCCGCCGTACGACACCCCGGCCGCGCGGGGGCGGGCCGACTCGGGAGACCTCGAGCTGGACCTGGCCGAGCTGTTCATGGACGCTGCGGAGCTGGCGCGGGACCTGAACGTGGGCGTGGCGATCTTCATCGACGAGATGCAGGACATCGCGCCGCCCGAGCTGGCGGCGCTGTGTGGGGCGTGCCATGAGATCAGCCAGCAGGCGGTGCCGTTCGTCGTCGTGGGAGCGGGGTTGCCGCATTTGCCGACGTTGTTGTCGGCGAGCAAGTCGTACGCCGAGCGTTTGTTTCGGTACGTCTCTGTGGACCGGCTGTCCCGGGAGGCGGCGGACCGGGCGTTGACGGTGCCGGCTGAGACGGAGGCGGTGACGTACTCGCCGTCGGCTCTGGAGGCGCTGCACGAGGTGACGGACGGGTACCCGTACTTCGTGCAGGCCTTTGGAAAGGCGACCTGGGACGTGGCACCGGGCTCGCCCATCTCGGCGGACGACGTGCGCGTTGCGGCCCCGGAGGCGGAGAGCGAGCTGGCCGTGGGCTTCTTCGGGTCCCGATACGAACGAGCAACGCCCGCCGAGCGCGAGTACATGCGCGCCATGGCCGACCTCGGCGCCGACCTGGGCGACCACCAGGTGCCAACAGCCGACGTGGCCCTGAGCCTCGGCCGCAAGCCGCAGAGCCTCTCGCCGGCGCGGGACGGGTTGATCAAGAAGGGCCTGGTCTTCTCCGCCGAGCGAGGAACAGTCGCCTTCACCGTCCCCCACTTCGGCGACTTCTTGCGGTCGCAACGAACGTGAGCCAGTCCCACCAGAGGACGACGCATCGACCTGCGACCGAGGCGGCGGAGTAGACGGTGGTGAGGGCGGACCAGTGCTCGGTCAGGTAGGCGTCGCGACGTTCGACTGGCAGGTGGCCAGCAGCTCGGGTGAGCAGCGCGCCAGCTGCTGGGTGACGGCCATGGGGCGAGGCTAGTGTCGGCTGCATGCTGACCACGGAGCTGAGTCGCAGGTTGGGGATGACGGTGCCGATCTTTGGGGCGCCGATGGCGGGGGCTATGCATGGGGAGTTGGCGGGGGCCATCTCTCGCGCGGGTGGGCTCGGTTTGGTCGGGGTCGGCAACAAGGCGGACGAGGCGTTCGTACGGCGCGAGGCCGCGATCGCCTCCGATCACGGCAACCGCGCGTTCGGGATCGGGCTGCAGCTCTGGGCCGTCGACAACCAGCCCGGCGTGGTCGAGGCGGTCGCGGAGGCAAAGCCGCACGTTGTCTCGCTCTCGTTCGGCAGCGCCGCCAAGTACCGAGAGATCTTCCACAGCACGACGATCGCCAAGCAGGTCAACACGATCGAGGACGTCAAGCAGGCCGAGGACGAGGGCGTCGACATCATCGTCGCGCAGGGCACGGATGCCGGTGGGCACACTGGGTACCAAGGCACGCTCCCGCTCCTCCAGGCCGTTCTCGAGCACACCACCAAACCCGTCGTCGCCGCTGGTGGCATCGGTACGGGCAAGGGCGTAGCGGCGGTGCTCGCCGCGGGGGCGCAGGCCGCGTGGATCGGCACCAGGTTCCTCGGCGCGATCGAGGCCGCCAACACGCCCGCCGCGAGGAAGCGCGTCCTCGACGCCACTGGGCAGGACACCGTTCTCACCCGCGTCTTCGACCGCGCCCTCGGCCTCGACTGGCCGCACCGATACCCCGGAAGAGCCCTCGCCAACGACACCTCCGACCAGTGGCACGGCCGCGAGGACGACCTCGACGACGAGATCAGGCAGCGGGTACGGGAAGCCCAGCAGAACGAGGACTACGACCGCGCGGTCGTCTACGCCGGGCAAGCCGCCGCCTTCGTCACAAGACAGCAGTCCGCAAAGGAGATCGTCGACGTGCTCGCCACCGAGGCCGAACGTTGCCTCCGCGCCGCCGCCGAGCTCTGCGACTGACTGGATAAGCTCGCCTCCATGCGCTGTCCCCGCTGCGGTTTCGACGCACCCGATGGTGCGCAGACCTGCTCGCGCTGCGGGTTCGCGCTCCCCCAGCAGTCCCGCCAGGTCCCGCCCGCGTGGACCAACCAGCAGCCGGTCGCGTCGCCGCCGTGGTCTGGTGCCCAGGACGCCGCGCCCTGGCAGACGCCGCCGCAGGTGACCCGCCCCAGCGTCTGGCCGAGCGCACCCAGTCAGCCCGGACAGGAACCGCCCGCGCCTCCCCCGCCGCCCGGCAAGATCAGCGGCGGACTCACCAAGAGCCTGATCGGCGCCCTCGCCGTCCTCGCCGTGGTGGCGCTCGCGTACGCCGGGTTCGCCATGTTCGCCCGCCGGGCCATCTTCGTCGAGCTCGCCACCAACCCCGCCGCGGTCACGTCGCAGGACGCGGAGAGCAGCGACCAGTTCAACCTCGTCCTGTTCCTCGTCGCCGGCCTGGTCCTCGTCGTCGCCGCCACGCTGCTCGTGATCTGGATGGTGCGGGCGACCAGGATCCTGCGCCGCAGCCCGCTCCCGATCGGCTGGTGGGCCGTCGCCGGCGGCGGGATCGTCGTGATCGTCGCCGCGCTCGCCGTCCACACCAGCCCGGCGCCCGCCACGATCGCGGTCGGCTACCTCATCCTCGGCGCGGGCGCCCTCGCGGTCGCCGCCGCCGCGATCTGGGGCATGGCCCTCGCCGTACGCGCCGGCAAGACCAAGGAACAGGAACGGATCCCGATCGGTCCGCCGATCCTGCCCCCGTTCAATCCGAGAGGACCTGTGACTCCGAGATAGTATTTGTTGGACCGAGTCCAACAAACCGGAGGCGCACGGTGCCAGAGGTTCCCGCCGAACGAGTGCGCGTCTTCCGCGCGTTCACCCGCTTCTACACCGCGATCATCGGCGCGCTCAGCGAAGGCCTGCTCAAGTCGCCGTACTCGCTTACCGAGGTCCGCGTCATGTACGAGCTCGCCAACCGCGGCGCCACCGACGCCGTCGAGCTGCGCCGCGCGCTCGGCCTGGACGCGAGCTACCTCAGCCGGATCCTCACCCGGTTCGAGTCCGACGGCCTCGTGCTCAAGGCCCGCTCGGAGGTCGACGCCCGCAAGCAGGTCATCGTGCTCACCGACAAGGGCTGGAGCACGTTCGGCGAGCTCGACAAGCGGCAGACCCAGGAGGTCGCCGACCTGCTCGAACGCCTCCCCGAGGAGGACCAGCGCAAGCTCGTCGGCTCGATGGCGACGATCCAGGGCATCCTCGAGGACGCGCCACGCCCGCCCGCGTTCGTGCTCCGCCCGCTCGGCGCCGGCGACTTCGGCTGGGTCGTGCACCGGCACGGCGCGATCTACGGCCAGACGTACGGCTGGGACACCACGTTCGAGGCGTTGGTCGCGCGCATCGTCGCCGACTACGTGGACGACCACGACCCGAGGCGCGAGTCCGCCTGGATCGCCGAGGTCGACGGCGAGCCGATGGGCTGCGTGTTCTGCGTACGCGACGACGACAGGACCGCGCGGCTCCGGCTACTGCTCGTCGAGCCCGGCGCGCGCGGCATGGGCATCGGTAAGCGCCTGGTCGAGGAGTGCGTCCGGTTCGCGCGGCGCGCCAGGTACGAGCAGCTGGTGCTGTGGACGAACGACGTTCTCCACGACGCCCGCCGCATCTACCAGCGCGCCGGCTTCCAGCTGGTCGAGGAGGGCAAGCACCACAGCTGGGGCGCCGACCTGGTCGAGCAGACCTGGAAGCTGGACCTCAGGTCTGACGCTGCGGGCGGTACTCCTCCGGCGTGAAGCCGAACGTCCACGCGACCGCCTCGTGCGCGGTCGTCACCTCGGGCGGCACGCGCAGCCAGTAGTCCCGGAACGTGCCGTCCGGCTCCGGAGTCGAGTTCACGACCTTGACGAACTGCAGCGGCTCCGCGCCGTGCCGCAGCTGCCAGAGCTCGCCGAAGTCGTCCTGCTGAACGAGCTTCCCCTCGGCCGCGCGCAGGTACTTCTCGGTGCCGTACCGGTCGATCATCACGCGCCTGACCTCGGCGTTCTCCTCGTACGTGATCCGGTCGACCCGGAGCGTCCCGGGCGCCTCGACGATCTGCTGGGTCACGCGGACGCCGTGTACGAACCACAGCGACCAGCCGTCCCGCCAGACGATCGCGGGGTCGTCCTCGCAGTGCGGGCGGAGGCTGTCGTCGGGGTCGAGGTGGAGCAGCCCCGGGCGGTCGGTGACCAGGACGAACGAGCGGTGCGGCCACCACCAGCCGACCGTGCTCGTCAAGGCCTCCGCGGCGCCGAGCGTGCCGACGAACTCCGCCCTCGCCAGCTGGGCGACGTCCCACTGGCCGACCATCGGACGGGGAGCGGGGAACGCCCGATCGATCCACCCGAACCGGACGGCGCCCGCGACCGCTGCGTCGACCGCCTCTGACACCGCGCCGTTGATCGCCTCCCCGAGCGCCTCGAGGGGACGGACGATCGTCGCGTCCACCTGATCGCCGGCCGTCCACGGACGCGCCCCGCGCAGGGTCGAGGTCTCGAACGTGGGCTCGCCCCGGTACGCGGCGATGATGCCGTTCACCAACCCGGACAGGACCAGGGCCGCGAGCCCGCCGATCACCGTGCCGGCGACCAGCCCGAGGACGACCGCCCAGCCTGTCGACAGGTCGAACTGGAACCGGGCCAGGACGAACGCGCCCACGCAGCCGACCAGCGCGCCGATCCCGAGCGAGGTCCCGGCGGCCAACGACAGCGCGTCCTGGAACTCGTTGACGACCGGGTCGACCCGGACCGGCGCGGCCTTGGGCTCGCGCGACGGAACGGGCAGCCCGACGGCGCGCATGACGGCGTCGGTGACCGCCTGCCGTGCGTTGTCGTCGACGCGCGACCGGCGCAGCGTACGGCGGACCAGCCGGTCGACCAGGGGAGCGCCGCGTCGCCGGAGGGCGCCGCGGCGGCGGGTGAGCAGCCAGTCGGCGATCGGCGCGGCGAGCGCGCCGACGATCGGTGAGGAGACGCGGACGACTCGGTCCGGCCAGGGCAGGTCGTTCGCCGCGTAGAGAGCCTGGGCGCCGCGTTCGAACTCCGGGAAGTCGGCCTCGTCGGTGCAGATCGCGACGCGGCTCCAGCGCGCCGTTGTCGCGGCCGCCTGCCCGAGCTGCTGCTTGGTGAGCCGCTCGGGGGGCTGCGCCATCAGTCCGCGATGAGTCGCGGCGGGCGCTTGGGCGAGACGTACTCGCGCTGCCGGCGTACCTCGTACGTCCCCGGCGCGAGCGTGATCGCGCCGTGCTCCTCGTGCGTGAGCGTCACCTCGCGGGTGATCTCGAGGAACCGCTGGTCCACGTCGGCGAGCTCGTACAACGTGGCGTCCGGGTCCCGGATCGCGTGGGCGTGCCCGGTGACCTCGCCGAGCGCGAGCACGACGCGGCCGGCGTCGTCGCGCGGGACCGGGCGGGTGCCGGTCGGCATCGTGGGTACGCGGACGATGAGAACGTCACCCTGGCGGGCGATGAACGGCTCCATGGTGTCCCTCCCTTCGGCCCTCTCCAGAATCACTCGTGACGGCCGAGACGACAAGATCCCGGCCACCGCCGAAGCGATGGCCGAGATCTCACGTCTGGTGCCCGAGAGCCGCTCAGCCCTCGAAGATGCCGACGCCGTCGCGCTCGGCCTGGTTGTAGTTGCCGTGGACGTCCTCGACGCCCGCACCGAGCCGCTCGAGCACGTCGTTCAGCTCGTTCGCGTCCTTGTCCCACTGCTTCTTCGCCGTGGTGTACGCGCCGCGGGCGTCACCGGTCCACTCGGCGAGGCGAGACTCGACGACTGTCTCCAGGTCGTCCAGCTCGTCCTTGGTCATCCGGTAGGCGCTACGCAGGTCGGCGACCGCCTGCGTCATCGCGCCGGCGTTCCATTGAGTGAAGCTGCCGTCGCTCATAGTCGATCAGATCCTCCGTCTAGTCCGTCAAGCAAGTACGTCGCGGGTCAGGTCTTGTTGTTGAGAAGAGCGTCGAACTTGCTGATCGACTCCTGGCTGCCCTGCTCGATCGCCTCGTAGTTGATCTTGGTCTTGCCGAGCTTCTCGATCAGGCCGTTGAGCGTGTCCAGGATGCTCTTCAGCTTCTCCTCGTAGGTGCCGATGACCCTCTCGAACGTGAGCGAGGTGTTGCCCTGCCACGTCGCCCGCAGCTCGTCCTTGCTCTGGATGATGCGGTCGCGGATGCTGTCGATGGTGTTGAGCGCCTGCTCGCACCGGTCGGCAGCCTGACCCATCGCAGCTCGGTCTTGGCTGACGTTTCCCACACTTACCTCCTCGGTCGGTCCGGGCGTCTCCCGGTGCCGTTGTTCCCCGGCGTCATGTCTCGCGCCATACCTGACGTAGTAGGGGTGCGTGCCGGTTCCGTTGACCTCGTCCCCCGTCTGCTTCGGCGACGATACGAAGGTCGAGAACCTGCTTGGCACTCCAACGCGAGCACAACGCTAGCCCGAAACGCCCGGTCGGCGACAAGTCGGCTACGTCAAGCTGTGGATAACTCGCCGAGAATCTTCTATTTGGCCGGTGCGGCGACAGGCGGAGCGACAGGCGCGGGGCGGCCGGCGTCCTCCACGTTCAGCGCCGGACCCTGGGGTACGAGGCGCAGGATCGCGGACGGGACCTCGACCGGCTTCACGCCGCCGTAGCCCAGCTTGGCGAGCGTGTCCTCGTTCGGCACCGGGAACTTCACCCCCGCGTCCGTCACCAGGTAGAACGCGCTCGGCGGCGAGTCGGCCGACGGCCGAGCCGCCACGATCGCCGCCTGGCCGGAGGGAACGGTCACGTGGTCGGCGGTGAGCCCCGTCCCCACGCCCGCGTCCGACTCGGTGCCGGCCGCCGCCTCGGGCAGCTCGCCGCCCGTCGTGATCCGCAGCGGCTTGCCGGGCTCGTCGAGCCACGCGCAGACGGTCGCGCCCGCCCCGCTCACCAGGCCCAAGCTCTTCGGGATCTCGCGCGGCAGGCCTTGAGTGTCGAGCTGCTTGGAAGACTGCGGTGCCTGGTTGATCGCGCTGATCGAGACCTCGGTCGCGCCGGTGGAGCCCGCGGGCTGGAAGTTCACCTCGGCCCCGTACAGCAACGCTGCCTGGGTCTCGGTGATCTGGGACAACCCGTCCGCCTGCATCACGTACCAGGCGACCTCGTTGTTGATCGCCCGCGTCGTGAACACCTGGCCGATCGTCGTCGGGTTGCCGGCCACCTCGAGCCCTGGATTACCCCGCGCGCTGATCACCAGCGGCTTGAGCGCCTCGCCGGGGGCGACGGCGTTCAGCCAGGCGAGGCCGACCGTGGTGTTCGCGAGGTCGGGGAGCAGCAGGCTGCGCATCGACGGCTTGTCGGTCTCGTGGCGCGTTCCCCGTCCGACGTACCAGAGCGTGTTGCCGCCCGAGGAGACCACCAGCGCCTGGTCGCCGACGTCGGTCGTGCCGAGGTCCGTACGGCCGACGAGCACGTCGACCTCGGGCTTCGTCCCCTGGTCCGCGGCGACTTCCTTGCTGCAGATCGTCCACGGCTTGGAGACGATGTTGTCCTTGTCAGGAAGGGAATCCGGCGCGCCGAGGATGCCGAGAGCAGGTCCGCGCGGGGTGTCCGCGAGCGACTCCCGCGACACCCGCTGGATCTTCACCTCGTCGCCGAGCAGCAGCCGCGCGGAGGTGAAGTTGACGATCGGGTTCAGGATCTTCTCGTCCGCGCGATAGATGTACCTGGTCCCGGTCTCCTTCTCGACGATCAGCGCGCCGCCGTTCTGCCACGCGCGGGCGCTGTTGCCGGTGAGCCAGCCGTACAGCCCGACGCCCGCGCAGGCGAGGATGCCGACCATGATCCCGGAGAACGTGGACACCATCACGCGACGCATCGGCTGCTCGGGCGACTCGGGGTGGTTGCCGAGCAGGGATGCCAGGATCCGCTTGATGAGGAACCGGTAGGCCTGTAGTTGGTCGCGTCGCGTCTGCATGTCGGGGCCTAGGATAGGCCCCGGTCTCGACCAGTGACGGAAGGGAAGGGCGCGGAGGGTGTCTGCCGTACGACAGCAACCCAGGTCCGCTCCTGCCCGGCCTCGCCCCGCGCAGCGCCGAGCGCAGCGCAAGGGCACCCGGAGGCCGGCGAACTCGCGGCACCGGCTGGCCCGCTCGTACCTCGGCCGCCACCTCGGCCCGGTCCCGCTCGGCCCGCTGATCTGCTGGCAGCTCGCGCTCGGGCTGCTCGCGGTCGGCTTCGGCCGCGGCGGCCTGCTGATCCTGCTCGGCGCCCTGGCCGTCATCGTGGTCGCGGTCTTCACGCTCGTGCCGGTCAACGCGCGGCCGCTGTGGCGCGCGATCGGTGTGTGGCTGAGGTTCAACTCCCGGTCGTCCCGCGCCCAGATCGCGCCGCCGCACGATCCGGAGCTGGCGCCGCTGCGCGAGTGGCTGCCGGACCTCGAGCTCACCTCGATCGTGGGCAAGCGCGGCGGGCCGCAGATCGGCGTCTGTTACGACGGATCGGCGTACGTCGTCGTCCTCGGCCCGGACGGCGAGGACCTGATCTCGTCCGCCGAGCCCGTCAACGTGCCGTTGCGCGCGCTCGCCGACATCGGCCAGGCGGAGGGCGTACGGCTGGCGTCCGCGCAGCTCGTGGTCCGCACCGTTCCGGCGCCCGCGCCGACGCTCGGCCCGTACGGCGCCCAGCTCGCCGAGTCGTACCACGAGGTCAACCAGGCGGCGGCCGCGCCGGCTCAGGTGTCGTGGTGGATCGCGCTGCGGCTGGAGCCGTCGTGGTCGGGGACGTCGTTCGCGCTGGAGAGCGACGACGAGGACGGCATCCGGCGCGGCCTGCGTCGTGCCGCCGCCGCGGCGACCCGCGTGCTGTCGTCGTCCGGGCTGCCCTGCAAGTCCCTCGACGAGGCCGAGCTCCGCGACGTTCTCCAGCTCACCACGGCGTCCGACCCCCGGCAGGTGCCGCCCGCCGCCCGGGTCCGCCGCAGCAAGGAGACCTGGCTGTCCTGGACCTGCGACGGGTCCGCGCACGCGACGGCGTGGGTACGCAAGTGGCCGACCCGTGGGCTGCCGTCGATGGCGCAGCTGCTGAACGCGATGGCCGGGCTCCCAGCGCTGTCGGCGACCGCGTCGCTGTCGCTGTCGTGGCCGCCGGAGAACGAGGTGCGCTGCTCGGCGTTCGTCCGCATCACCTCCGACGGTCCGAGGAACGCCCGGACCGGCATCGACCACCTGTACCGCGGCCTGTCCCGCAGCGGCTTCGGGCTGACCAAGCTCGACGGCGAACAGGTCCCCGGCCTGCTGGCCACGATCCCGCTCGGAGGTGGACCGGCATGAGGATGGCGCCTGCCGTGCCCGGACACGCGACGCACGCCGAGGAGCTGACCGGCGCCGCCGTTCGCCTCCCGCCCGGCGGGGTCGTGCTCGGCTCCGGCCAGGACGGCGTGCTCGTCGTACGGCTCTTCCGCGCGCAGCCCGTCCGCCTGTGCATCCACTCGGCCGGTCAGCTCGCGCAGCTGATCGCGTACCGGGCGATGGCGCTCGGCGCGCACGTGACCGTGGTGACCGACACCGTGTCGGCGTGGAGCCGGCTGGTGCAGTCCGTTCCGCGCGGTCCGGCGTGGTTCACCGTGCTGCCGGCGGGCTCGCGGGTGACGGCGACGGGAACGATCACGCGGCCGTCGCTGGTGATCGACGCGACGAGCGACAACCGCGCGCTGCCTCGGTGGGAGCAGGGGCAGTGGCAGACGTTCGCCTCGGTGGATCGCGAGATCACGCCGTCCGACCTGCACGTCTTGCGGACGTACGACCTGCTGGTCACCCAGCGGCTGCAGCCGACGGCCGCGGAGATCGCGCGGCGAGCGTTCGGCCTGGCCCCTGACCGCGCGACCTGGCTGACGCAGATGCCGGCCGGGGTGCTGGCCGTGGCGGCGCCTGGTCAGCTGGCCTTCGGGCAGATGACCGTGAGCAACGCCGAGCAGCGGCTGCTGGGCTCGTGAGCGCGCTCGTCACCGGCGCCTCGCGCGGGCTGGGTGCGGTGATGGCCGTTCACCTCGCTCGTGCTGGGCATGCCGTCGCGGTGAACTATCACGCGGGTGCCGCGCTCGCTGACGAGGTCGTCGCGTCGATCCGGTCCGCTGGCGGAGTGGCCGAGGCGTTCGGGGCGGACGTGACCGACGAGGCCGCGGTGACCGACTTGGTGGCTCGCGTCACCGCGTCGCTCGGGCCGGTGGACGTGCTGGTGTGCAATGCGACCGGTCCCCAACCTGCTGTCCCCGTTGAGGATTTGACGTGGGAGGACCACCTCGACCAGCTGCGGTTCTTCGTGAAGTCGCCGACGCTGTTGTTGCGCGAGGTGCTGCCGGCGATGAAGGAACGCGGGCGCGGGCGGGTGATCCAGATCGGCTCGGACATGTTCGAGCGGGCGCTGCCACGTTCGTCGGCGTACGTCGCGGCGAAGGGCGCGCAGCTCGGGCTGACCCGCTCGTGGGCGCGTGAGCTCGGGCCGCACGGCATCACGGTCAACTACGTCGCGCCGGGCTGGATCCCGGTCGAACGGCACGAGGGCGCGTCGACGGCGGGGTACATCGCGGAGACGCCGATGAGCCGGCAGGGCGTGCCGGACGACATCGCGGCGGCAGTCGTCTATCTCGCGAGTGAGGCGGCTTCGTTCGTCACCGGGACGCGGCTCACCGTCAACGGTGGGCACACGATCGACTGAGCTGTTAGCCGAGCCACTCCAGGATCATCTGGTAGACGCCGACCACGCCGAGCGTCAGTGGGACGACCGCCAGCAGCACGACGACCTCGAACAGGTCGGTCGCGCGTGCCCAGTACGGCGACACCCGGCGGCCCGGCATCGTGACCGCCCACGCGCCGAGCGCGGCGGCGACGACGAGGCAGGGCAGGCCGACGATGAGCAGCACGGTCGCGTTGTGCTGGTCGGTCACGAGGCGGAACACGAGCAGGAACGCGCACGCGACGCCGCCCCAGATCAGCCACAGGCGTTGGGTTCTGCCGAGGTAGTGCCGCGCTCGGAGCAGCAGCCCGAGGGCGACGACGCCGGTCAGCGCAGGCCCGAACCAGCTGTCGTCGCGGATCAGGAAGATGCTGCCGATGACCGCGACCCCGGTCGTCGCCGCCATCAACGCGGCGACGAGCCGGTCAGCGGTGATCGCCTGCTGCAGCACGGTCGGTCCGGGCAGGACGTCGGTCTGCCGGCGGAGGTCGTCCGCGCCGGCGGGTAGCTGCGGGATCGGCAGCCTGGCCAGGCGGGCGGCGAACGTGGGCACGAACGGTGCGATCGCCAACGTGATCGCGACCGCGATCGCCGCGGCCGCCGCAGCGTCGGTGTTGAACGCGAGCCTGATGACACACGCGATCGCGCCGATCGTCGCGGCCGCGCCGGCGCCGAAGAACCCGTCCCAGCCGGCCACGATGCCGAACGCCGCGAGCGTCGCGAGAACGAGCGCGAGGGCGCAGCCCATCAGCAGATGGGGTGGGCCGAACGCGAGGAGCGGCTTGTCGCCGCCGAGCGCGAGCAGGCCGCCGAGCGCGCCGTACGCCACGCCGCAGGCGCCGAGGTACGCGCCGACGCCGGCCTGGGAGAACGCGCGGGACATCGCCACGCCGCCGAGCACGAGCCCGACGCCGGCGACCAGCATCACGACGGTCGGGACGGTCCACGACGGGCCGCTGCCGAGCGCGACGAGGGCGCCCACGACGAAGAACAGGCCGGAGGCGACGAGGCCGACGCGGCGGGTGTCGGACGGCTGCCAGGCGGGGCGGTGGCTTCTCGTGGCGGTGGAGATCGCGTCGGCGACGTCGTCGAAGGAGAACTCGGGGAGCGCGGACTCGCGGTGCCTGAGGTAGAGGACGTCGCCGTCTCGTACGCCGAGGACGGACAGGCGCTGCGACGGGTCGAAGGCGGTCTCGCCCAGCCGCTGGAGGACCCAGCCGGTGCGCAGGAACGCGGGGTCGTCGGGGTTCTCGCCGGCGTGCCGGAGGAGGGTCGGCAGCAGGTCCGCGAGCGGCGCCTCGGCGGGCAGCGCGAGGTCCATCCGCGTCCGGGGTGCGACCACTGTGACGCGGCAGAGCTCGACTCCACTAGTCGCGTCGACCACGTACGGCTCCTTCTTGTCACCCTGGCCAAGCCCCCGCCGACCCCGGAGACTACCGTCCACGTCTCGCCCCCGGCCAAACCCACCACCGCACGCCGGCCGTTTGGGCGTGGCCCGTGCCGGGCACTGGCCCGGTTCTCGTCCACAAGCCGACCCCATCGCCGACTTATCCCCAGATCTGGACGTCCACGCCTCGGCCGGCGACCGTCTGTCGAGCTACCCGACTAAAGTTCACCCCAGACCGACTCAGACTCACGCCGACGGGGAAAGGGGTCCGACGTGAGCACGACGCTCTACCGGCGACCACCTCGCCGGCCGCCACCGCCGATGCCGAAGGGCGAGGTGCTCTTCGAGTCGCCTCCTGAGCTGCCCGAGGTCACCACCGGCTCGTCGATGCAGAAGATGATCGGCATCCTTCCGATGCTCGCCGGCGGCGCGTCGATGGCGTTCCTGTTCACCTCCGGCCGCGACACCATGCGGCTGGTCGCCGGCGGCATGATGGCGCTGTCCATGTTCGGCATGTACTTCAGCCAGATGGGCGGGCGCGGCGACGAGCGCAAGCAGGAGGTCGACGCGAGTCGGCGCGACTACATGCGCTACCTCTCCCAGCTGCGCCGGCGCGTACGGTCCGCGGCGGAGAAGCAGCGCGAGGGCCTCGAGTGGCGCTACCCCGATCCCGACAACCTCTGGGCGATCCCGCTCAGCAAACGGCTCTGGGAGCGCCGCGCCGCCGACCGGGACTTCGGGCACATACGCGTGGCCCGCGGGCCGCAGCAGTTCGTGCTCAACCTCGTCGCCCCGGAGACGAAACCGGTCGAGGATCTCGAGCCGGTCTCCGCCGGCGCGCTGCGCAGGTTCATCCAGACGTACCGCGTCGTCCCCGACGTTCCGATCTCGCTGTCCCTCCGCGGGTTCGCGCACATCCGTTTCGAGGGTGACCCGACCGCGATCCGCGAGCTCGCCCGCGCCATGCTCGGCCACCTCGTGTCGCTGCACGCGCCGCACGAGCTGATGACCGCGTACTGCGTCGGGCCCGACCGGCGCGGCGAGTGGGACTGGGCCAAGTGGCTCCCGCACGCACTGCACCCCACGACGTACGACGGCGCCGGCAACGCCCGGCTGGTCACGGCCTCGCTGTCGGAGCTCGAACGACTCCTCGGCAACCTCACCGAGAACCGGCCGTACTTCACCGCCAACGGCGCCCCGATCCCCGACCAACCGCACATCGTGGTGATCCTCGACGGCGGCCACGCGAGCTACGACGCGCGGCTGCTGAGCGCGCCGCCGCACGGCATCACGCTGTTCGACCTCACCGGCACCGCGGTCCGCGGTGGCGGCGAGGGCATGCTCCGGCTGCACGTGAGCGCCGACGACGTCGCCGTGGTCCGTACGGACGCCGATGGCCAGGCTCGTCGGCAGTCCCTCGGCACCGCCGACCGGCTCAGCGTCCCGGAGATGGAGTCCCTCGCCCGGCAGCTCGCCCCGCTGCGCTCGACCACGCCGGCCGGCGTCGAGGCGACCGAAGAGGTCGAGGTCGAGGAGAAGCCGGTCCTCACCGACCTCACGCTCACCAACCTGCTGGGCATCCGGGACGCGTTCGCGATCGACCCGGCCGTCGTCTGGCGGCCGCGCCCCTCCCGCGAGCGGCTGCGGACGCCGTTCGGCGTGACGCCACAAGGTGTGCCGGTCGAGCTGGACATCAAGGAGTCGGCGCAGGGCGGCATGGGCCCGCACGGGTTGGTCATCGGTGCGACCGGCTCGGGTAAGTCCGAGCTGCTCCGGACGATGGTGCTCGGCCTGACCATGACGCACTCGTCCGACGTGCTCAACCTCGTGCTGGTCGACTTCAAGGGTGGTGCGACGTTCCTCGGGCTGGACGACCTGCCGCACGTGTCGGCGACGATCACCAACCTCGAGGACGAGCTCATCCTCGTCGACCGCATGCAGGACGCGCTCGCCGGTGAGATGAACCGCCGGCAGGAGCTGCTCCGCTCCGCCGGCAACTACGCCTCGCTGCGCGACTACGAGGAGGCGCGCGAGAAGGGCGCGCCGCTCGACCCGATGCCGTCGCTGTGGGTCGTTGTCGACGAGTTCTCCGAGCTGCTGACCGCGAAGCCGGAGTTCATCGAGCTGTTCGTGATGATCGGCCGGCTCGGCCGGTCGCTCGGCGTGCACCTGCTGCTCGCCTCGCAGCGACTGGAGGAGGGTCGGCTGCGCGGGCTCGACACGCACCTGTCGTACCGGATCGGTCTGCGGACCTTCTCCGCCGGCGAGAGCCGCGTGGTGCTGGGCGTGCCGGACGCGTACGAGCTGCCGCGCGAGCCCGGACACGGCTACCTCAAGGTGGCCACCGAGAACCTCGTGCAGTTCCGCGCCGCGTACGTGTCGGGCATCTACAAGCGGCCGGCGGCGCAGGCCGCGGTCGAGGCGGTGCGCACGGTGGCGGGCGAGCCCGTGCAGCGGCAGCCGCAGATCACCGCGTACACGACGGACTACGTCGAGCCGCAGGCCGAGCCCGTCGAGGAGCTGCCGCCGGAGCCGGTCGCGCTCCAGGAGCCGGAGCAGCAGCCGGAGTCGACCGAGCCGCAGAAGGTGCTGCTCGACCTGGTCGTCGACCAGCTTCGCGACCAGGGTCGGCCGGCGCACGCGGTCTGGTTGCCGCCGCTGGACGAGCCGCCGACGATCAACGAGCTGCTGCCGCCGCTCGAGGTCTCCGCCGAGCTCGGGCTCAACACGGTGCAGTGGGACGGCCGCGGGCGGCTGCACGCGCCGGTCGCGATCGTGGACCGTCCGTACGACCAGCGCCGCGACCCGCTCTGGATCGACCTGTCCGGCGCGGCCGGGCACGTCGGCATCGTCGGCGGTCCGCAGAGCGGCAAGAGCACGCTGCTGCGGAGCCTGATGTCCTCGTTCGCGTTGACGCACACGCCGGACGAGGTGCAGTTCTACTGCCTCGACTTCGGTGGCGGCACGCTGTCCGCCCTGCAGGGACTGCCGCACGTCGGCGGGGTCGCGGCCCGGCTCGAGACCGACGCCGTACGCAGGACGATCGGCGAGCTGACCTCGTTGCTGGAGTCGCGCGAGGTGATGTTCACCGAGCACGGCGTGGACTCGATCGCCGGGTATCGGCGACTGCGGCGGACCGGGCGGATCGCGCCGGACCGGTTCGCGCCGGACGTCTTCCTCGTCGTCGACGGCTGGATGACGCTGCGCCAGGACTACGAGACGCTCGAGGCCACGATCACCCAGCTCGCTGCGCGCGGTCTCGGTTACGGCATCCACGTCGTGCTGACCGCGAACAAGTGGTCGGAGTTCCGGATCACGATCAAGGACGTGATCCAGACCCGGCTGGAGCTCAAGCTCGGTGACGCGTACGACTCCGAGGTCAACCGGCGGGCGGCGACGAACGTGCCGGCCAACCGCCCGGGTCGCGGCCTCTCGCCGGACGGGCTGCACTTCCTTTCCGCGCTGCCGCGAGTGGACGACGTGCACGAGGCCGAGGACCTCGCTGACGGCGTGAAGGCGATGGTCGAGTCGGTCGCGCAGGCTTGGCAGCGTCCTGCTGCTCCGCCCGTACGGCTGCTGCCGCTGGAGCTGCCGTTCGAGTCGCTGCCGAAGGCTGGCGCGGATGTCCGGTCGGGCGTGCCGATCGCCATCGACGAGGACGAGCTGGCGCCGGTCTACCTCGACTTCGACGAGGAGCCGCACTTCGTCGTGTTCGGCTCGAACGAGTGCGGAAAGTCCAACCTGCTCGAGGTGATCGCCAAGGGCATCGTGGCTCGGCACGAGCCGAAGGACGCCCGCATCGTGATGGTCGACTTCCGGCGTTCGCTGCTGGAGGCGATCGACACCGAGCACCTGATCTCGTACGCGGCCTCGTCCGACGCGGCGGGCTCGATGATGAAGGACCTCGCGTCGTCGCTCCGCAAGCGGATGCCCGGGCCCGACGTCACGCCCGACCAGCTGAAGAACCGCACCTGGTGGTCCGGGTCGGACATCTACATCATCGTGGACGACTACGACCTGGTGGCGACCTCGTCCGGCAACCCGCTCGCACCGGTCGCCGACCTGGTGAGCCAGGCCCGCGACATCGGCCTGCATCTGATCATCTCGCGCGGCTTCGGCGGTGCGGGCCGGGCGATGTACGACCCGATCATCCAGCGCATCCGCGACCTCGGCTGCCCCGGCCTGATCATGAGCGGCACCAAGGACGAGGGCGCGCTCTGGGGCGGCATCCGCGGCGCCCCGCTCCCCGCCGGCCGCGGCACGTTCATCTCCCGCCGCGTCGGCACCAAGCTCATCCAGACCGGCTACATTCCGAAGCCCGACGACAACTGACCCCCCGAGGTCATCAGGCCCGCTGCAGCTGAGCTGCAACGGGCCTGAAATCTGTGCGCCCACCCTGCTGACCAAGCAGATACCTCGAAACCCTCGAAGGGGTGGGCACCATGACCGCACGGTCACCCGAGCAGATCCTCAACTCCATCGTCCAGAAGCAGGGACGAGGAGCGACGGTACGGCGGAAGCTGGCGGCGAACAAGGAGCGCAACTGGATGCTCGCGCTCACGCTCAAGGCGTTCGCCAAGCTGGCCGACAACGAGAAGCTGACCGACCTCGACCAGACGATCGTCGACGCGTACCGCAAGAACGGCTACACCGACGCCAAGCTCAAGGAGCAGGGCAAGCTCGCCAAGGGCCTCAGCCAGCAGGTGCGGGACGAGATCTTCCCGCAGGCCTACGCCCGGCTCGACACCGCCACCAAGGCGTACGCGCTCAAGGACCTCGAGCGCGACGCCGACGGCATCGTCAAGCGCGTCTTGACGCAGCGGAACGTCAACCACATCGACGTGCACGGGATCCACGCGGGCCGTGCCAGCCTGCGCGACTTCCCGAGCATCAGCCGCTCCGTCCTGAGCGAGACCGGCGCCGAGATGATGGTCGCCACCGAGTCGGCGGTCGCGCCGGCGAACGGGCGCTACACGATCAAGGCGACCTCGTTCCGCTGCAACGACCGGCAGACCGACAGCGTGTTCGGGCCGTCGAACGAGCCGTACTGGATCTTCGGCTCGCTGGGCAACAACACCGCGGTCACGACGCGCAGCCAGGAGTTCAGCGACGTCGACAACGGCGAGTCCCGCACGTTCGCCTCCGGCGAGGGCTGCATCTGGGGCCAGAACTGCTCCGCCCAGACGCTGCCCGAGGGCGAGGTCGGCTCGCTCGTCGCCCTGTGGGAGCACGACGAGGGCAACAAGGAGGAGGTCCGCAAGGGTGTCGCGGCGGCGTTCGCGGCAGCGGCGGGCATCCTTGCGGCGACCGGTGTGGCCGCCTGGGTGGCGGCCGTCGTCGCCGGCGTCGGCGGCGTCGTGCAGTGGCTGCTCGGCTTCATGGACGACGACCACATCGCCGACCAGACGTTCGTGTTCACCCGCGACGTGGTGCAGAAGCAGATCCCGAGCGTCGGCCAGTCGTTCAACGTCACCCGCCGGTTCACCGACGGCGACGGCGACTACACGCTGACGCTCAAGGTCACGCACGCCTCGTAGGGTCCTACGACCGCAAGATCGCCAGATGCAGCTCCCTCGTCACCGACGCCGGGTCCACCCCGAGGTCCGCGGCGAGGGACTGCCGGAACTTCTCGTACGCACGCAACGCCCGCGCTGGTTCACCCGCGCGGGCGTGTGCGCGCATCAGCAACCGGCACGCCGTCTCGTCGAGCGGGTCGACCACCAGCGCCGACATCGCCGTGGACTGCGCGAGCCGTACATCGCCGACCGCACAGGCCGCGCCCGCCACCGCGTGCCGCGCCCTCCGGCAGAGCTCACCGTGGAACGCTCGCGCCGGCTCGGCCCAGTCCGCGCAGCCCTGGTCGGAGAGCACCAGCCCACGCTGCAAGGAACGCAACGCCGACCGCGCCGGCTGGAGCGCGTGTGCGGGATCGCCCACGGCCAGCGCCGCCTCCGAACGGGTGACCAGCCGGACCACCTCGTAGAGGTCGACCTGAACCCGTTCGCCCAGCCGGTACCCGCTGCGACCACCGACCACGGCGAACTGCCCGAGCACCCCGCGCAGCCGGCTCACCAGCGTCGCGGCCGAGGCTTCCGGCCGCCGTGGCGGCCGGTCCTCCCACACGACGTCGACCAGCCGGTCGACCCCGACGACGCACCCGCGCTCGACCGCGAGCAGCGCGAGCAGGGTCCGGCCCTTCCGGCTGCCCACCTCCGCGGGCGGCCGGACCTGACCGGCGAGCACGACGGTCAGCGGGCCGATGACCTGGACGACCACGGCGGGCGGGTCCGTACGTGGTCGGATCGCCGCTCCTCGGCACACCGGACGGGTGTGCCGCTCCACGATCCCCTGCCGTCCCCAACGCACGTTGCCGCCCGACATCTCCGCACCCGTCTCCCTGGTCGCGGATCCGGCTGCACGTCGCTGTCCCACCCCCGGTTGTGGCCTCTGTCCGCGATACCTCAGCACGACTGTGCGCCGGCCGACGACCGCCCACCACGGTCGCCGCACCTTAGATTTCGGCCGCTGCGCCTTAGGCTCGATCTTTCGTCCGGCGGTGGGTTCGACCGGTCCGGCCCCGCCGAGGGCCAATGATCATGTAAACATGGTCATTGAGCCTTTTTCATCGTGGCGGCGTGGTGGCGGGTGTGGTGAGGCCCTCTTCGGTAGAAGTGCGATCGCCAAGATCAACTTCAAGCCGAAGAGGGCCTCATGCTGAGATATCCTGCCACCCTTCCGGGTCTGTCCACCGTCCAGCTGTGCTATCTGGCGAAGCTGCTGCGGGCTCATCGCCAGCGGATCGGGTCGAGGTGGCGCAAGCTGTCGCCGGGCCGGCAGGCGTTGCTGGTGTTGGCGTATCTGCGCAAGAACGAGACATACGAGGCGTTGGCGGCCGGGTTCGGGATCGGCGTGGCAACGGCGTGGCGCTATATCCAGGAAGCGGTCCGGCTGCTCGCCGATCAGGCACCCACACTGGTCGAGGCGTGCTGGCAGCTGGCCTGGTCGGGGTCGAACTTCGCGTTCGCCGATGGCACCGCGGTGCCGATCGACCGGGTCCGTGGAGTGCCCGACCCGCACCGAGCCTCGGCCTGGACCGGCAGCGCCGCCAAAGCCCAGGCCAGAGCCAAAGCCGAACGGCAACGACGCGCCCGACAAGCCGGGAGAGTGCTCAACCCAGCCGCTGACGCCGCCCGCGAAACAGCCCGGCGTGCGGACCTGAACCGGCTGTACTTCTCCGGCAAACACAAACGCCACACCGTCAACCTGCAAGCCCTCGTCAACCCCCACGGCCAGCTGGTGTGGATCTCCGACGGACTACCCGGCTCGGTCCAAGATCTCCACGCCGCCCGCACCCACGGCGTCATCGACATGTGCGAACGCGCAGAACTCACCCTGCTCTGCGACCTCGGCTACACCGGCTCCGACAGCCCCCGCGTACTCACCGGCTACAAACGCCCCAAGACCCGAACCCTCGCACCCGCCTACCGCGACGCCAACCGAGCCCTGGCCTCCATCCGCGCCCGCTGCGAACACGGCTTCGCACCCTTCAAACACTGGCGCATCCTGCACCGCCATCGCAGCTGCCCACGCAAAACCGGCACCATCGCCAAAGCCATCCACGCACTCATGACCCGACCAGGATGAAAAAGGCTCATTGGCCCCTTTACGTGGGGTGGACGCCAGGTAGAGCGGGCACTGGCCGGGTAAGGCGACCACGCCACGCCACGCCCTACGTCCACCTCGTCCGGCAGCGATGTCGGTCGGATCGTCGGGCTCATCGAGCCAACCGCACGGCCACCGCCTGGACCTGGTCCGAAGCCGTCTCGTACGACAGCAACAGCCAGCCGTCCGCCTTCAGTTTCGCCCGCTGTGCCGGCGACAACGGCACCGTTACGCGCTTCTCGCCGGACCGCACCGGCTGCGACAACGACGACACCACATGGCCGCTCTGGTCCGGCGACCACACCGGGATCCCGCCGTCCGTCACCGCGCACGGCGTCAACCCGTAGTCCGGCGGCAGATCCGCCGCGAGCGAGCACGACGTCAGATACACCGGAATCGCGCCCAAGCCCAACGAACCGGCCCACAGGAACGTTCGCGCCGTCCCACCCGCGCGCGACCCGTGCAGGGTGAACGACAACGACGAACTCCCAAGCCGTACGGACGAAACCCGCACCCGCGACCCAGGCGAGACCGGCACCCGACCGGAGATCGGCACGTCATTGCGCGCCGACTGCGCGATCGTCTGCGGCGACAACGCGCCGTTCAGGTTCGGCGACGACACGTTCGGCGGCGACGGCTCGACCGGCCGGTCCGCGGGCGGCGTGTAGCCCGGCAGCGACGCCAGGCCCCATCGGTACGGATCCGACTGCACCGACCCGAACGCCGACCAGGCGAGCCGCGTGCTCGCGTCGATGTGCCGCAACTCGGTCGTGCCCTCGGCCGCGGTGTTGTCGTTGTCGTACGGCGTGATGTTCAGTCCCAGCCGCGCCGGATCGACCGCGGACGGCAACACAGCAAGGGGAATCTTCACCTCGATCGAGTACCCGCCACCGGCGTACGCGTGCGGTACCGTCGTCGAGTTCGAGCCGACCCACTGAGCCGTCGACGCCACCTGGACGCCCGGCGCGTTCGGCGCGTCCGACACCGTCGACGCCAGCGGTCCGGTCGAGTACCCCTGGTGGTTGTCGGCGTCACGCGACCAGCACGGCCCGTTCGCGCCGTTCCCGTTCCCGTTGCGGTTCGTCGGATCGTTCGTGTACGGGAACACGCCCAGCTTGAACGTCGTCGCCGTGTCCTTCAGCCGCGCCGACGAGTCACCGCGCGGGTCGAGCAGGATCTCCACCGAGTCCGCCTGCCAGTGCCCGATGCACTCCTCCGGCGTCACCGCGTACGACTGGTAGTCGTCCCGCACGTTGACGAAGAAGTACAGGGCATCGTCGGTCCAGCTCACCCGTGCCGTGTTGCCGCCGACACCACAGTCGTCGATGCCCGTGCAGCCACCCGGGTTCTGCCAGATGCGCCCGATGTCCAACGTCGGACCGGTGTACTCACCCGGCGACTCGACCCCGTCGACCACTGGCGCTGTCGACGCGTTCGCGATCGACGTCGACGGAACGATCGACAGGGTCAGCGTCTCCGAGCCCGACCCTGCCGGCGCGGAGTACGTCGTCGTGATCGGCACCGCGACGGTCTGTGTCGCCGGCAGCGCAGTGTCGGTGTTCGTCAACGAGAACGTGACCACGGTCTCCGCCCCGGCGGCCAAAGAGGCGTACGGCTTGGACGTAGCGTCCGCCGTGAAGCCGGCCGGCACCGCCAGCGACACCGTTCCGGACTGCGCGACCGTCGACCAGTTGTGCACCACGACCGGGACCGACACCGTCCCGCCGACCACCACCGACTGCGCGGCGGACGACCGGCCGAGCCGCGCGGCTTGCGGCGCCACGGACGACAGCCACGCGTCGTACTCCGCCCAGTTTCCCCAACGCTGGAAGCGTCCTTCGGTCGGCGACACGATCCGCACCACGTTGTCCGTGTAGCCCGATCGCGACCCGGTCGTGTACCGCGCCGAGATCCGCGCGTTCGCGTTCGCCGCGGCTGAGGCCGACGGCGTCACCGTGAAGCGCACCAGCGTCTCGCGCTTGGCGGACACCTCGCCGACCTTCTTCGGCCCGTCCACCGACCACCCCGCGGGCACTGTCAAGGCCACCTTGCCCGGCCGCAGCGAACCCGAGCCCGAACGCAGATGCACCACAGCCTCGAACGGTGCGCCCGCCACGTTGTCGAAGCGGGAGAACGTCAGGTACTCCAAGGTGCCCTTCGGCAGCCCACCCGGATCGGCACGCACCGCGCCGAACAGCACCGCGTCATCCTGACCAGCCAGCGGATTCGCAACCCCAGAAGGCGAAACGTTCGGCTGGAACGGCACGAACGACTGCGTCATCCCGAACCGCGAACACGTCGGAGCCGCCGCGCCCTTGAACATCACCCGCGACTGCGTCGGATAGGCCGCCCGACCCTCGCTCGTGACCTGGCTCCACGACTTCGGCGTCCCCGCGGCGACACCCTGCAGGTTGCCCGCCGGCCAGCGGTACGGTGACGGGTACCCCGTCCACACGCCCACGACCGCGTCGAGGTTGTCGGCGGCCGGGACGAATCCGGTCGTGCAGTGGGCGGCGTCGGTCGTACCGCCCGTTCCCGCCGTGTTGCCGCCGGAGAAGACCTTCTTGACCTGCCACGTACTCAACGCGCCAGGCCCGCGCAGCTGCTCGGGGAAGCGCGAGGGATCCGCTGCCGCGAGCACGCCCTCCCAGATCAGCCGCCCCGCCTGCTGGTGGTTGCCGTGCCCGGCGTTGAGCGTCGGCGTGAAGCCGATGTAGATCTCGGGCTGCGTCGTCCGAATCACCCGCGTCACCCGGCGGAGCGTCTCCTCTTCGTCCCAGAAGTACTGCGTCAGCGGCGCGCTCTGGTTGTAGAAGAAGTCGATCCGGTCGAGGTTGAAGATGTCGACCGTTCCGGACCGGTAGTGCGCGATGCGGTCCTCGTTCTCCCGGCGCAGGCCGAGAGCGGGGCCGAGCTCGGTGCCCACCGCGTTCCCGCCGCCCTCGCCGCGGGTCACCATGATCACGCCGCATTTCACGCCATAGCGGTCATGCCAGACACCGCACGGCCCGATGATGCTGGTGTCGTCGTCGGGGTGGGCCCACTCGCCCATGATGTGGATCTTGGTGTCGCGATCGGCGACGTACGATCCGGAGGAGCCCGACGCGAAGGCCGGAAGACCGACGACCGCGAGCGCCAGGACGAGTGCGATGGTGCCGAGCCTTCTGCTGTTGTGCCCCATCGCCGCATTGTTGGCCTGCCAACCCACCGCAACAATGCCGACGGCCAAGTTGGCCGCTAGAGATCGTCCACTGGGGTCGACGCCATCCCCGGCTGCCAGCGTCGCTTCTGACCGCGCTTGTACGTCGTCACGGCGATCAGTGCGACCAACGTGAACGCCGCCGCGCCGCCGAACGCGATCAGCGCGATGCGGATCGGCCGCTGGTCGGTCTCGGCCGGTCCGGCGATGGGCGGGATCGGCGCGGTCGCCCGCTTGGTCGGCTGGAGGCCCTCCGAGGGCACGATCGCGGTGACCGCTTCGTACGGGTTCACCACGCCCCACCCCAGCTTCGAGTCGGGCAGGTTGCCGCCGGGATGGTCCGCGGTGACCTCGAGCCGCCGCTTGACCTCGGCGGCGGAGAGGTTCGGGTACGCCGAACGGACCAGCGCCGCGACGCCGGAGACGAACGGCGCGGCGAAGCTCGTACCGCTCTCCGTGGCATGCCCGGTGTCCGGAGCGGTACTCACCACCGAGGCGCCCGGCGCCGCCACCGAGATCTGGAACGAGGACGTGGAGAACCCGGCCAGCTCACCCTTCTGGTCCGTCGCGCCGACCGCGATGACGCCGGGGTAGGCCGCCGGATAGCTGATCGCGTTGCCCTGCTCGCCGTCGTTGCCCGCGGCCGCGACGATCACGACGTCGCGGGCGAGCGCGTACTCCACGGCCTGGCGGAGCGTGTCGTTGTCGCCGTGGGTGACCGACGACACGTTGATGATGTTCGCGTTGTGGTCGACGGCCCACCGGATCGCCTTGGCGAGCACCGTCACCGAGGCCTTGTCGACGCCCTCGGTGAACCGCACCGGCATGATCCGGGCGAGCGGCGCGACGCCCAGGAACGGGGTGCCCTGCACCGGCTGCGCGCTGATGATGCCCGCGACGAACGTGCCGTGCCCGTCGCAGTCCCGCGAAGCGGGCACGGCGTCAGTCGTAACGAAGTTGTGACCTCCGCCGAGCCGCATGCCCTTCAGCTGCGGATTCCGCAGGTCGACGCCGGTGTCGACGACCGCGACCGTCGACCGGCGGCCGTCCGAGAACGGCCAGGCGCGCTCGAACTGGAGCCGCTTCTGCTGCCACGGAACGGTCGTCACAGGCGCGGAACCGAACTGGTTGTCGCACACAGGCGCGGAAGTGTCCGCGAACGCGGCCGGAGCGGGTCCGAGCAGCGTCGCGAAGAGGGCGGCCAGGAGGCCGGCAGCTCTCATCGTTCCCCGCTTCACAGCGGCGAGACTACCGGGCGCCGAATGCTGTCGCCCGAGCTAGGTTTTTGTCCTGCCATCTCAGGGAAGCAATGCGTCAGGTCAACGCGCGAACTTGAGACGCTCGATGGGGAAGGCGCGGACCGAGTCAGTGAAGGAGTAGGCGTGCCTGTGGCTGTGGTTGGTGGGTCGTCCGCCCCCTCGGTGCTGGCATTGCCGTTCGAGGTGGCCAGCGTTCCGAGGGCGAGGCGGCGCCTTGCCATGGATCTGCGTCGAGCGCACGTCTCGGCGGACCGGATCGACGACGCTCTGCTGGTCCTCAGCGAGCTGATCGGGAACGCCCTCCGGCACGCCCGACCCCTGGCCTCGGGTCAGCTGCAGGTCTCGTGGTCGTCCGGCCCGGACGGGTTGGAGATCAGCGTGGCCGACGGCGGCGGTCCGACGAACCCGCGCGAGCTGCATCCGCCGGTGACCGCGCTCGGCGGCCGCGGGCTGTCCATCGTTCGCGATCTCGCGGTCGACTGGGGCGTGAAGCACCACGACGGCGGGACGACGGTGTACGCCGTCCTCGCGATGGGACGGCTCGGGCTGCGGAACGGTCACTGAACCGACTGCCCTACCCTCGCTCGAATGGCGAAGAAGGCGCGTGCTCCGCGACGGCGGCCCGAACTGACCTCCGACCAGGTGCCCGTGGTGGGGCTCCGCGAGCCGTGCCCCTGTGGGTCGGGCAAGCGCTACAAGCAGTGCCACGGCCGCGCTTCGCGTGAGGTCCGGGACCTGCCGCCTGCGCGGTCGTTCGAAGGTCTTGCCGGTGAGTGCGACTGGGTCGCCTTGCGTACGTTCGTCCCTGCCGCGACGGCGCCGCTGCGGTTGGCGGGCTCGGATCAGTCGGTGCTTGTCGCGACCGTCTTGCCGCTCGCCTGGCCCTCGTTGGTGGCGCCGGACGGGACCGTCTACCTCGGGGCGCAGGTGCCGACTCCTGGGAGTGGCGACGCGAGCCGCGACCTCGGCGCTGCTCTGGCGGCGGGCTTGGCCGCGAAGGCCGGGACTGTGCCCGAGGTGCCGATCGACTCTTCGTCCCCGCGGTTGCAGGACTTGCTCGACGTGTCAGTCGCGCCCTCGGTGGAGGTGCATCCGGACGTCTCGTACTGGTCCTCGGGCCTGGTGCCGGAGGGCGACGACGACCTGGTCGCGGCCGTCGCGTCGTCGGTCGAACGGGTGAACGCGGCGATCGACCCGACCGTGCGGCTGTCGTCGGTCGACGCGGCGTACTGGGTGCACGCGGGCGACAAGTGGAACCTGCGCTGGGTGCTGCCGCACGAGGAGGACGCGGTGATGGACGCCTTCGCCCGGCTGCACGCGGCCGGCGGGTCGGCGTTGATCGAGGGGAGCCGGATGGTCGGCTCCTTCCGGGCGCACGGACTGACGGTGCCGGTGTGGGAGCTCCCGCCCTCGACGCCGGCCGCCGCACTCGAGGAACCCGCCGCCACGTTCGCCGCCCGCCTGGGCGACGCGCTCGCCGTGACCGGCCCGCTGACCTCCGACGAACGTCGCGCCCGCGCCGGCCTCGCCGGCCGCCAGGTCACCCTCCGCTAGTCCCCGCCCCCGACGCGCGCACGTTCCCGAGACGTCGGACCTCACCGGAACGCCTCCTTCGCGGGCACAGTCGTGATGCGGGATGGCGCGGGTGATCATGAACGTGATCATGAAGGCTGAGCCGTCGCATGTGCCGGTCCCGCTTCATGATCACGTTCATGATCACGGGCAGGAGGGGTCGTCGAGGGCCAGGTCGCCCGGCATCGCTACTCGGGAATTCATCACTCATTGACTTCCGTCGAGCGTCGCAGTACTTTCGGCTCAAGAATTCAACGCCTGATGAATACTCCAAGGAGATCGACCCATGGCTACCTCGCATGCCCCACGACCGGTGGCGGTCGGGGTTCTGGCCGCGCTGGTCGGGGCGCTCGTCGCGATCGTGCTCGGCTTCCTCACGTTCGGCGTCCAGGCGACGCTCGCCCCCAAAGACGTCCCGCTCGCGATCGCCACCAGCCAGCCGCAGCTCGCCCAGCTCGCGCAACGGCTCACCGCGCAAGGCGGCGACGACGTCGAGTGGACGCTCACCTCGCCCAACGAGGCCCGCCAACTGCTCGCCGACAAGGAGGTCTACGGCGTCCTCGAGCTCGAGCCGGGCAAGGCGACCGTCCGTACGAGCGGCGCGATCAACCCGACCGGCACCCAGCTCGCGCAGCAGATCCTCACCGGCGCCGCGCAGGGCCTCGCCGCCGCCAGCGCTCAGCGGGGGGCGCCGACCGTCGAGATCGTTCAGGCCGCCGAGCAGCCGGCCAGCCCCGCGGGCAGGACGGCGCCGCTCGCCGCGAGTGCGCTGCTGTGGATCGCCGGTCTCGTCGCGGCGGCCGCGTTCGCCCTCATGGCAGCCCGCACTGGCCGCAAGCCCGGCGTCGGCGCCAGGCTGGTCGAGGTCAGCTCGGCCGCGGTCGTCGCGACCGGCGTGGCCGGCGGGTTCGTCGCGCTCTGGGACTCCACGCTCAACCTGGACGCGAGAACGTGGGGCTTCCTGCTCCTCGTCGCGTTCGGCTTCGCCGCGATCCAGGGCGGTGTCGTACGCCTGCTGGGCATCCGCGCTCTCGCGATCCTCGCCCCGCTGTATCTGATGGCCCCCGCCGTCGCGGGCCAGATCCCCGAGCTGCTCAACAGCGCCTACCGCGTCCTGCTCTGGTCCTGGACCCCGTTCCGCTTCTCCAGCGAAGGCCTGCGCAGCCTGCTCTTCGGCAGCCCGGAAGCGCCGGACGTCACCACCGCGATCTGGGTGTTCGCCGGCCTCGCGCTCGCCGGCCTCGTCGTGCTCGTCTGGCCGTCACGTCGAGTGAACGAGCCGCCCGCCGAGCCAGGTCCCGAGGACGCGGGCGTCCCAGAGCTCGACCGGCGTGGCCGTACGCGGGTCGACGTCGAGTAGCACGAAGTCGGCCCGCTGACCTAGCGAGATCTCGCCAGCGTCGTCGTCGAACGCCTGGTACGCCGTCCCGGCCGTGTACGCCGCGAGCGCCTCCATCAGCCCGAGGCGCTCGCCCGGCACCCAGCCGTCGGACGGCGTACCGTCGTGCAGCTGCCGGCTCGCCGCCACCGCGCACCCGATCGTCGGCGACACCTCCGAGACCGGCCAGTCGCTGCCGAACGAGATCCGCCCACCCAGCCGCGCGATCGTCGCCATCGGATACTGCCGATCACCGCGCTCGACACCGATCCGCGGCAACGTCAGCTCGACCTGCAGCTCGTCGAGTTTCGCCCAGTACGGTTCGAAGTTCGCGATCACGCCGAGCTCACCGAAGCGCGGCAGATCGGCGGGATCGAGCAGCTGCGTGTGCGCGATCACCGGCCGCCGCGAAGACGGCCCGTTGTGCGAAGCGGCGTACGCGAGAGCGTCCAGCGAGCTGCGGATCGCCGCGTCGCCGATCGCGTGGATGTGGATCTGGAACCCGTCGGCGTCGAAGGCGCGGACCGCCTCCCGCAGCTCCGAAGCGGAGAAGTTCGGCAGCCCGACCGACCCGGGCTCGTCGTCGTACTCGGCGAGCAGATGCCCGGTGCCCTGCTCGATCACGCCGTCGGCGAAGAACTTCACCGTACGAGCCGTGACGAACGCGCCGACGTCGGAAATCTCCTTACGGCATTGCAGAAACTCTGCTCGCTGGTCCCGCCACGAAGCCGGGTCGACCCAGAACGCCGTGTTGAACCGACACGTCAGAACGCCACGCCGCGCGGCCTCCGCGTACGCCAACACCTCGGCGGGCTTGGCCGCAGCCTCCTGTGCCCACACGATCCCGTGCCGGGCCAGATGCTCACAGGCTCGTTGGAGCGCGAGGAGGTGCTCGTCAAGGCTGGGTTGCGGCATGACCCGTTCGACCAGCGCGAGCGCGTCCCACTCCAGCAGCGTGCCCCGCGGCGACCCGTCGGCAGAGCGAATGATCTTGCCCAGTGGAGGATCCGGCGTCTCCCGCGTAATTCCGGCCGCCTCCAACGCCGCCGTGTTGACCCACATCGTGTGGTGATCGGCGGCGTACAGAACGACGGGCCGCTCGCGGCAGGCGGCGTCGAGCACCGAGGCGTCGCCGAGCCCGTCGGGCAGCAGCGTGGGATCGTACGGACCACCAATCACCCACGACAGTTGCGGATTCGAAGTGGCGTACGCACCGACAGCCGCCACGAGCTCGGCGGCGCTCGTGCAGTGGCCCAACGGCAGCCGGTTGAGCTCCATCCCGCCCCACAGCGGATGCGCGTGCCCGTCCCGGAACGCCGGCAGCAGGTACCCGCCGCCCAGATCGACGACCTCCCCGCCACCCGCCTCGAGGGCCACCACCCGGCTGTCGGAGACGGTGACGGCCTCGACGGCGGTGGGGTTCGACAGCGGGCCGGTGAGGATCGTGCCGCCCCGGAAGGACGTCGTCAACCGATCTTGGCGCACTCGGGCAGGGTAGCGGGCGCCGAAGCCGTAGCCGGCCGCGCTCGATAACCTCTGTCCCGTGTCCGCTCCCGTGCCCGTTCCGCGTGTCGCCGCGGTGATCCCCGCGAAGGACGAGGCCGAGCGGATCGCCGCCACCGTACGGGCCGCGAAGGACGTGGCCGGCGTGGATCTCGTGCTGGTCGTCGACGACGGGTCGCGCGACGACACGGCCCGGCTCGCCGAGAACGCGGGCGCGATCGTCGTCTCCCACGCGAGGCCCCGAGGTAAGGCGGCCGCGATGGAGACCGGCAGCCAGGCCGTGCAGGCCATCGACGCCCGCGAGGAACGGACGAGCCCACGCCACCTGCTGTTCCTCGACGCCGACCTCGAGGACAGCGCGAGCGCGGCCGGCGAACTCGTCGCCCCGGTGCTCGACGGCAAGGTGGACATGACGATCGCCGTCCTTCCGTCGACGGGCCAGGGCGGCGGGCACGGCTTCGTCGTACGGCTGTCCCGCGACGGCATCGCCCGCGCGACCGGCTGGCAGGCCCAGGCCCCACTCTCCGGCCAGCGCTGCCTCACCAGGCGGGCGCTCGAGGCAGCGCGGCCACTCGCGTACGGGTTCGGCGTCGAGACCGGCCTCACGATCGACCTGCTCCGCAAAGGGTTCCGCGTCGAAGAGGTCCCCGTCGACTTCCACCACCGCGTCACCGGCGGCGACTGGCGTGGCCAGCTGCACCGCGGCAAGCAGTGGCTGCACGTCGCCGGCGCCCTCGCCCAGCGCGGCATCCTCCTGAACCCGAGGGCCGTGATCGGCAAGGGTCAGAAGTGAACGAGCAGGGCCGCCGCGCGATCGTGCTGGTCGCGACCAGCTTCGCGCTGGTCTTCCTCGTCGGGTTCCTCGGTCCGTCGATCGCGGTGGTCACGCTGCCGCAGCGGCAGAGCTGGCATCCACCGTTCTGGATCGACGCGCACCCGCATCCGGCGATCATCATCAGCCTGATCGTCGCCGCCATCGCGTGCGGCGGCATCGGCATCTACCAGGGGCTCCGGGCGCTCGCTGCCGGCTGGCAGCCGCGCCACCTCGCGAAGCTGGGCATCGCCGGCATCGTCGCGGTCACACTGGTGCCGCCGATGGGTTCCGGCGACATCCTCATGTACGCGGCGTACGGGCGGATCGCCGCGCTCGGCAGCAGCCCGTACGTCCTCTCGCCCGCCGACCTCAGCCGGCTGATCAACGACCCGATCGCCAACGCCACCGAGGCGCCCTGGCAGGAGAAGACCTCCGTCTATGGTCCGATCGCGACGTGGCTGCAGCAGGGCTCGTCGTTCCTCGGCGGCGACTCCACGCACGCGACAGTGATGTGGCTGCAGCTCGTCAACGCGCTCGCGTACGTCGGCGTCGGCCTGCTCACGATCGTGCTCGCCGGACAGGACCCGAAGGACCGCGCCCGCGCCACGCTGTTCATCCTCGCCAACCCGGTCCTCGTGCTCGCAGTCGTCGGCGGCGCGCACAACGACGCGCAGGCCGTGGTGTTCGCGATCGCGGCGCTCGTCGTGGCGCGCCGGATGCCGTTCGCCGCTGGCCTGCTGCTCGGTCTCGGCGGCGCGGTGAAGCTGAACGTCGGGCTGTTCGGCCTTGCCCTGTTGTGGGGTCTACGCAAGTCCAAGCGCAGGATGGCGGAGCTCTGCGCCGGCGCCGCGCTCGCGCTGGTGGGAACGTACGTCACCGCCGGGCCGGAGGCGTTCCATCAGATCACAGCGGCGGTCGGGTACGTCTCGACCGGAACGCCATGGAGATGGATCTTCTCCCTTCTCCACTTGACGATTCTGCCGATCCCACTGGCGCGTACGGTCGTCGCGCTGCTCGCGATCACCTCGATCGTGCTCGTCTCGATCCTGCTGCATCGCGCGCTCCCGGCGGCGATCAAGCCGCCTGCAGGGCCGGACGATCCCACGCCGGACGCCGTACGCGCCGCCGCGGTGCTCGGGCTCGCGTGGGTGCTGCTCACGCACTACACGTTGCCCTGGTACGACATCGTCGCCTGGGCGCCGCTCGCCGCCGTCGCCGCGACGCAGCTCGACAAGCTGTTACTGCTGCGGACCTCGGTCCTCGCCGCCGCGTACACCGGCAGCCGCGCCATCGTCCTGCCGGCGTGGCTGCAGTTCATCCAGTCCCGCCTGCTCGACACGATCTCCCCGCTCGTCCAGCTCACCGTCATCGTGCTGCTCATCCGCTGGTGCCGCCGCCGGTCGGCCGCGCCGAAGGAGCCGGTGCACGAACGGCAGTAACCGTTCGAGCGGCGCGAACGCCAACCAGCACACGACGGTCGGCAGGAAGTGGATGCCGAGCAGCGCGAACGTCATCGCGTGGAACCCGAGCCAGAACAGCGCGGCCAGCAGCAACGCGCGCCGCTTGAGGAACAGCGTGACCGGCGACAGCAGCTCGGCGGTGAACGAGATGTACTGCAGCACGACGAGCAGCGCCGGGTACTGCAGCAGCTGCGTGGAGACGGGATTCGGCCGGCGCATGATCGCCCACGCGAGGATCGCGCTGTTCGGCCAGCCGAACGTCCACTGGTGCGCGCGGATCTTCGCGATCGACGACAGGAAGTACGTGGCGATCGTCGCGACCTGGATGCACCGCAACGCCCAGCCGGCGGCCTCCGTACTCGCCGTCGAGCGGAACGGAGCGCGCCCGACCGTCGGCAGCACCAGCATCGCGATGAGGATCGCGAGATGGTCGTGGTCGACCTTCCCGTAGCTCATCGAGATCACGACCCACCACGTGTACGAGAGCCCGGCCACCCAGCCCGCGATGCGTGGCAGCCGCCCCGAGGCGGCGACGACCGCGGACACGATCAGCACTGCCTGGAGGACGTGGACGAGCGTCTCGGTGGGCGTCGGGAGATGGAGGAGCTGCCCGATGAACAGGGGTCGGTAGAACTCCGGCGCGTATCCGTACGGGATCACGTCGTTGACGAACAGCGTCATGTCGACGAGCGCGAACGCGTACAAACCCACGCGCAGCAAGGCGATCCGGGCCAGCGGCAGCGGGGCGGTCCACCACCGTACGGCCGCGCCCATCAGCGAACCACCCACGTGGCAAGGACCTTCGTGGACATCGGGCCGATCGCCTTGCCGTTCTCGAGGAGCTGGGTGTCCTGCTTGAGGAACAGCTTCTTGAACGGGATCGCGTTCGGCTCCAGCTTGCGTTGCGCTCGGGCGAGGGCCTGCAGCATCGACGGATCCTTGACGATGTCGCCGACGTGGCCCTCGATGTCCGCGCGCCCGAGGCCGACCTTCGTCTGCTTCAGCTGGACCTCGACCTCGGCCACCGGCGCGGGGCCGCCCGGCTCTGTGACCTGGAGGGCGGGGATCTCGACCTCGGCGGTGACGTACGTCGACACGACCTCGCCGCCGGTGGAGTCGATCCGCCCGGCGTACTGCGACAGCGGCCCGAACGGGAAGTGGTAGTCGGTGCCGATCGTGCTGCCGTACGCCAGTCCCGCGAACGCGAGCACGACGACACCGAGTCGCCACCACCGCCCGGGGCCGGTCAGTCTTTGGATCCCCGCTTGCACGCGGGCTAACGTACCGGCTGTGTCATGGTTGCGCTCCGCGCAACGTGGCCGGGGCTTTGAACGTGGCCCCTTCACTCCGGCGAAGGGCCACGTCGCCAGTTGGGTGCGGACCGAACGGCCGGAGCGAAAGGACCACGGCCCCGGCCGGGTCATGGTTGCGCTCCGCGCAACGTGGCCGGGGCTTTGAACGTGGCCCCTTCACTCCGGCCGAAGGGCCACGTCGCCAGTTGGGTGCGGACCGAACGGCCGGAGCGAAAGGACCACGGCCCCGGCCGGGTCATGGTTGCGCTCCGCGCAACGTGGCCGGGGCTTTGAACGTGGCCCCTTCACTCCGGCCGAAGGGCCACGTCGCCAGTTGGGTGCGGACCGAACGGCAGGAGCGAAAGGACCACGGCCCCGGCCGGGTCGGCTACTGCTGTTAGCGACGGACCGCGACCGCGTTGTAGGTGGTGTCCGGCGTGGGCGGGGTGTTGAAGCGGGCGTTCGGCAGGTACAGCCGGTGACCGAACGCCGCGACCGTCGTCGGGATGTCGAAGCGCGGGTCGGTGATGTTCTTCACCAGCTTGCCCTCGCGCCCGGACTTGTCCAGCTTGAAGACCGCGACCAGGTTGAGCTGGTTGCGCACCACGTACAGGGTCCGGTCGAGCACGAGCAGCCCGTCCCCGGCCGACACGCTCTCCCCGCCGAGGTCGACGGTGGTGGCGACGCCAGTCCTCGGGTTGACCCGGAACAGCGTCCCGGTGTTGGACTGCACGATCAGCAGCGCCTTGCGGTCCGGCGTCTGCGCGATGCCGTTCGCGTTGAACCCGGGCGTGTGCACGTAGTCGCCGCTCAGCGGCAGGGTCTTGACGTCGCGCTGCTTCGGCAGCTTGCCGTGCCGGAGCGGCACCTTGTAGAGGACAGCCCGCTGGGAATCGGTGAACCAGGCGGCATCCTTCGTGAGCACGACGTCGTTCACGAACGTCGCGGTCTCGGTCGTGAACTGGTAGCTCGCGACGATCTTGCCGGACCTGAGGTCCACGACGCGACCGTTCCCCGCCGGCCCGCCGGCGATGAACAGCCAGCGCTTCCCGTCGCTCTTCAGCCCGATGGACGGCGTGCCCGGGCCCTGGCTGAACACCTTGCCGCGGCCCGTCCGCAGGTCGACCCGGTAGACGTCACCGTCGGCACGCGAGCCGAAGTACGCGGTGGCACCGGGGCCGATCGCGATGCCTTCCGGCAGGAACGCGTTCGGCAGCGGAAACTCTTTGGGGAAGCTTTGGTGCGACTCGTGCTGTGGTGCGGCATTCGCGGCGGTCGTGGGTACGGCGAGGCCCAGGGCGGCCAACGCGACGAGTGGTAGTAGGTAGCGACGACGGAGCATCGACAGTTCCTCCCAGCTTTGGCGGCCCCCATCTCTACCTGAGCAGAACGAAAATCCGCCGAATGTCGTTCACTTCGTGCTCGCCGCTACTGCTCCTGTGCCGCTCGTCCACCGGACGGCCGCCACCCCGGCCCCATCTCCGGCCGCCGCGCCGGTCGCCACCTCACCGCGGTCGCCGGCCCCATCTCCGGCCGCCGGTAGCCACCCACCCCCGGCCACAGGTCGCCACCTCATCCCCGGCCGCCACCTCATCCCCGGCCACAGGTCGCCACCTCATCCCCGGCCACAGGTCGCCACCTCATCCCGGCCACAGGTCGCCACCTCGTCCCCGGCCACCACCTCGCCCCCGGCCGCCACGTTGCGTGCCGCCGTTGCTGCGTTCCATCCCGGCAGCCATCGCCCTCCCGTCCCTTCGACCTGTCGACCAACAGTCGCCCCTCTCCGCCATCGCCCCTTGGGGGCGATGCTGTGCTTCTGCTCGTCCTGTTGCTTTGCCCAACTGTGCTTGGGTGAAGTAGCTGGTCGGGCTGTGGCGGCGGTCGAGTGTGGTGGCCGGTCCGGGGCGCGTCAAGGGCGCCGCGGCGGCTTCGCAGGCGGGCAGCGTCGCTTCGCGACCGCTTTGCGGCCCTTGACTCGCCCCGGTCCGGCCACCAGTTTCATACGCGCCGCCCCCGCCCCCCGGAACAGTTCCCCGGGCAAGGCCTGCTTGCCTTTCCGTCTGCTGCCGTGCTCGCGTCGCTGGTGGAGCCCGCGGCTTCGTGTGGTGGCGATGATGCCGGGGATTTCCCTTGCCGGGTTGAGCATTAGGCCGATTCGGCTGGTAGAATTGTGCTATGGAATCGACCACCTGCTCGAACACCATCGACACCGCCGATGGGGTGTCGGCGTGGTCGATGACCGATGACCAACTCGCCACCGCACTCCTCGACAACCAGGCCGCCCTCCACCGGCACGAAGCCCGCCGGCTCGAGCTGATCCGCGAGGCCGACTCCCGGAACCTCGCCGTGTCGGCGGGTGCGGCGAACACCGCGCAGTGGGTTGCCGGCGTCCTTCGTGTTCCTTCGGCTGAGGCGGGTGCGATGGTGAAGCTCGCCAGCCACCTCGACGCCGAGCTTCCTGCGACCGCGCGGGCGTTAGCTGAGGGCGAGATCTCTGTTCCGCATGCGCGGGTGATCTCGCGGGTCGTGACGATGCTGCCGCCGCAGATCTCGACCCCGGAACTCCGCTCCGAGGTCGAAGCCACCCTGTTAGAGAGCGCAGCCACCTTCGACCCGAAGGTCTTGTCGAAGGTCGGGAACCATCTGTTGGAGGTCGTCGCTCCCGATCTTGCCGACCAGGTCCTGGAACTGAAGCTCAAGCAGGAAGAGGCCAGCGCCGAACGCGACCGGTTCCTGCGTATGTCCTTCGACGAGTCGTCGGGGACGTGGCGGGTCACCGCCCGGCTGCCAAAGGTGGTCGGGGAGCGCCTCAAGCTGGTTCTCGATCCGTTGGCGGCGCCGCAGCCTGGACCCGACGGGCGTGACACCCGGTTCCCCGAGCAGCGCAATGTGGATGCTTTGGACGAGGCCTGCCGCCGACTCCTGGCCGAGCGGTTGGTGCCTTCCCATGGCGGGAACCCCACCCAACTCGTCGTCACCCTCACCAACACCGGCGGGCGGACCCTGCACACCGGGATCGAACTCTCGCGCAAACTCGTCGACCAGCTGATGTGCGAGGCGGACCTCAACTACTTGGTGAAGCCCGAGGACCAGCCCGGCAGAGTCACACTGCTGACCGACACCCAACAGCGGCTGTTCCAAGGGAAGCTCCGCCGGTTGCTCGAGCTCCGTGACGGCGGGTGCGCGTTCCCCGGGTGTGATCGCCCACCTGGTTGGTGTCACGCTCACCACCTCACCCCGTGGAGCCAGGGCGGTCCGACTACTCGGGACAACGGGGTGCTGCTCTGCGGCTACCACCACCGCCTCATCCACCAAGGCGCGTGGCAAGTCCGCATCGCACGAGACGGATTACCCGAGTTCTTACCCCCGGACTGGATCGATCGCCAGCGACGACCACTCCGCAACCGCCGCTTCGCCACGGCGTCCTGACCGCGACTTCACTTTGCGCGCGCGGTCAGGGCGTGGAAGGGGTTGCGCGTGCCCGGGAACACTGTGTGCGTGTCCACGACCGTGAACGAGTCCGCGAGCGCGCTCTCGAGTTGGGCCAGCGTGCGCCAGGCGAAGAAGCGGGGTGGGGTGTGGGAGTCGTCCTCCAACAGGCCCTCGGTGCCGTCGCCGCCCCAGGAGCCGAAGTAGAAGAGGCCGCCCGGGCGGAGCATCGCGCGGATCTGCGCGACGATCGGGGGCAGGTCGGCGGTGGGTACGTGTTGCAGGCAGTTCATCGACCACACCGCGTCGAACGAGGCGGCCGGGAACTCCGACGTCAGCCCGGTGAAGTCCAACACCCGCGCGTCGAGGCCCTTCTCGACGCAGCGGGCGACCATGGCCGGCGACAGGTCGATCGCCACGACCGAGAGCCCGTGCTCGGTGAAGAACACGCTGTCCTGCCCGGTCCCCGCGCCGATCTCCAACAGGCGTTGGGATCCTGCCTCGCGCAGTCGGGCGAGGAAGGCGGCGCGTTCCTCGACCTTCCAGGGGTACTTGCTCAGCTGGTCGCGCTGAGAAGCGCCGCCGTCGTACGCCGTGCGGAGGTCCGCGAGCAGGTCCGCGTACCGGCGCGCCATCAGCTGCTGACGTCTCTCGACGCGAAGCGGGCCCAGGACGCGGCGACGAAGATCGCGATGTACGCGGCCGAGAGTTGAAGGCCCGGCCAGACGCTCGACGTCGCGATCGGGTCGGTCAGCAGGTCGCCGAACGCGAGCCAGTAGCGCGTGAACAGGTACGGGTGCAGCCAGTCCAGCTGCGGGATCTGGCCGAGGATCTGCGAGACGATCGTGAGGATCATCGCCGCGATCGTGGCGCCGATCGGTTGCTCGGTCAGCGTCGAGATGAACAGGCCGATCGCGCCTAGGGCCGACAGGCAGACCGCCATGTAGAGGGCGACCAGCAGGACGCGGAACAGGCCCTCCCAGAGCGAGACCTGCGTCCCGGACAGCAGCGTCACCGGCCCGCCACCGAACAAGGCCAGGCCGATCAGCGTGCCGACCACGAGCACCAGCAGGACGGCGGCGAGCGCGAACACCACGATCGCCGCGTACTTCGTGAGGATCAGCCGGGTGCGGTGGACGGGCACGGTGAGCAGGTTGCGCAGCGTGCCGAGGTTGGCCTCGCCGGCGATCGCGTCGCCGGAGATCGCGCCGACCGCGAGTGGCAGGAACAGTGGCAGCTCGACGCTCAGCGCGGCGAGCGCGACGAACATCCCGTTGTCGGTGATCGAGCCGAAGAACGTGCCGCCGCCCTCGTCGTTGCTGAGGCGCATCGCGACCGCGATGATGATCGGCACCGCGGCGAGCACGGCCATGCCGGCCCAGTTGCGCCGGCGGCCGAAGATCAGCCACAGCTCGGAGACGAAGAACCGCGGGCTCGGCGGCCGCGTACGTACGCGTACGGGCTCCGCGGTCGCCACGTCAGCCGCTGACATCGAAGCCCTCCCCCGTGAGTTGCACGAACAGCTCCTCCAGGTCCGGCGCCTCGATCGCGAAGCCGCGGACCGGAACGTCGTCCTCGACCAGCCCGCGCACCAGCTTCTCCGGCTGCGCCTCGCCCAGCAACGCGATGACGACGGACGGTCCGATCCGTTCCAGCCCGGTGAGGCCGAACCGGCGCAACGTCACCAGCGCCTCGTCCGGCCGATCCGACTCGACGCGTACGCGCGGCGCCGCGGCGGCTCGCAGCTCGGCGAGCGGTGCCTGCGCGACCAGCTTGCCGACGTGCATCACGCCGACGTGGGTGCAGATCTGTTCGACCTCGGCCAGCAGGTGCGTCGACAGCATCACGGTCGCGCCGCCGCGGGCGAGGTCGGAGATCAGCGACCGCACCTCGCGCGTGCCCTGCGGGTCGAGGCCGTTGGTCGGCTCGTCCAGGATCAGCAGCTCGCGCGGCTGCAGCAGGACCGACGCGAGCGCGAGGCGTTGCCGCATGC
Source organism: Tenggerimyces flavus (assembly GCF_016907715.1). NCBI lineage: Bacteria > Bacillati > Actinomycetota > Actinomycetes > Propionibacteriales > Nocardioidaceae > Tenggerimyces > Tenggerimyces flavus. Next base: position 1,268,345 of record NZ_JAFBCM010000001.1, read on the forward strand.
CGAGCGAGTACGCGCGGTACCGCTTCTTCGCGGCCGCCAACAGGCCGACGCGCTCGAGCGCCTCGTCGATCCGCTTCCGGCTCGTCCTCGGGTCCGCCGTACGGTCGCCCGCGTCCAGCCTTCGGAGGTTGTCGAGCCCGTTCAGGTACGGGTGGAACGCCGGCCCCTCGACCAGCGAGCCGATCCGGGGCAGCGCCTGGCCGGCGCCCGACGGCATCGGCCAGTCGAGCAGTTCGTGCTTGCCGGCGGTCGGGCGGATCAGCCCGAGCAGCATCCGGATCGTGGTGGTCTTGCCGGATCCGTTCGGTCCGAGGAACCCGTACACCGCGCCACGCGGAACGGACAGGTCGACGGCGTTGACCGCGACCTGTCCGGACCGGAACCGCTTGGTGAGTCCCTCGCTGCGGATCGCTTCTGGAGTCGTCGTGCTCACTTCTGGGCAGCCACGGCGTACAGGCGCTCAGGCGTCACCAGGCCCGCGACCAGGCGGCCGTCGTCGGTGAGCAGGGCGGTGAACAGCTTGCCCTTCAACAAGTAGCCGCTGCCCCAGGAGCCACTGGCCCGCGGGAGCGAGGTCAGGTAGCCACCCAGCGCGTCCTCGGGGCCGTCGCCGCCGCTCGCGCTCGGAGTCGATCCGGTCTTCGCGACCAGCACCGACGTCCAGCCCTTGCCGATGACCCGCATGCCGTCCGGCGGTCCCTGCTTCTCTGGCTTCTCGGGCGTCGCGTGCTCGCGCTTGCCAGTGTCGGACGGTGCGGTCTCCTCGGTGACCTTGACGCCCGCCGGCGGCTTGAACGTGAACTGCTCCTCACCCGGCTGGACGAAGCTCACCTGGGTGAACGCGACCTCGAACGCCGGCTCGCCGGAGCTCTTCGGGAACACCTGGACGCGGAGCGGGATCTTGTTCTCGCCGTCGAGCGCGAGCCGGATCTGCCCGACCAGCGAGCTCGTGTCGCGCGGGGTGAGGATCAGCTCGTACACGTCGCGGCCGGCGACCCGCCCGGTGCCGGACGTGGTGACCTTGGTGGTCGGGTCGAGCGCGGCGAGGGTACGTTCGGCCGCCTCCTGCGGAGTCTTCGGCAGGTCGGTCGGGAGGTCCTGCTTGTCTTTCGCCTTGTCGGGCGAGGCAGGGAGGCGAATGTGCGTCGCGGCGTTCTCCCGGCTGGACCAGGTCCAGACGTCGCGGCCGTTGTTGATGATGTCGGACTCGCCGAGCGTGCCGAGGAGCGCGATCCGGGTCTTCGTCGGGCCGCCGTACCAGACCCGCAACGTGTGGCTGCCGGACACGAGGGACTGCAGCTCGGTGTCGCCGCCGCCCATCGGACCGCCGCCCTGAATGGAGGGCAGGGCGGGGATGCCGAGGTCGGCCCGCTGGACCACGGTGCCGGAGAACCCGTCGACAGCGGCTTCCTGGACGTCGACGAGCAGCTGGCCCGCCGTCCTCGGTGGCAGCGAGCCGGCCGCGTCGGCGTTCAACAGCGACCCGCCGAGGCCGATCGCGAACGTCGCCGCCAAGACACCAGCCGGAACCACCCAGCGCAACGCTGGTCGAGATGCGAACACAGGTCCTCCTCAGTCCTCCGTGACTACCATCCTGCGTCACGGGACCTGTGAGCACGCTGAGAGCGCTCGACTCTGCCAAAGTGAGCCGCATGCGCTTGCTGCTGGTCGAGGACGAGGTGCGGCTCGGCCGTGCCCTCGCTCGCGGACTGGGCGCCGAGGGGTTCGTGGTCGACATCGCCCTCGACGGGGTCGACGGGCTGGAGCGGGCGCGGCACGGGCAGTACGACGCGATCGTGCTCGACGTGATGCTGCCGCGGCTGTCCGGCTACCGCGTCGTCCAGGCGCTGCGCACCGAGGAGATCTGGACGCCGGTGCTGATGCTGTCGGCCAAGGACGGCGAGTACGACCAGGCGGACGGGCTCGACGCCGGCGCGGACGACTACCTGACCAAGCCGTTCTCGTTCGTGGTCCTGCTCGCCAGGCTGCGCGCGCTGCTCCGCCGGGGCGCTCCAGAACGGCCGACGGTCCTGGTCGCCGGCGAGCTGGCGCTCGACCCGGCAACGCGGCGGGTCACGCTGGCCGGCGCCGAGGTCACGCTGACGCTGCGGGAGTACTCGCTGCTCGAGTACCTCATCCGCCGCGTCGGCGAGGTCGTGCCGAAGACCGAGCTGCTCGACCACGTGTGGGATGCCGCCGAGGACCTCGACCCGAACGTCGTCGAGGTGTACGTCGGCTACCTGCGGCGGAAGATCGGCCGGTCCGCGCTGGAGACCGTACGCGGCGCGGGCTACCGGCTGATCGAGAGCACCGGGGACTGACCTTCGATGCGCTGGTGGCGGACGGCCAGCCTGCGGGCGCGGCTGATCCTGATCGGCTCCGCCGGTGTGGCCGGTGGGCTGGCGATCGGTGGCGTCGTGCTGATCGCGACGCTGTCGTTCGTTCTGCAACGCAGCTTGGACATCGGGCTGGACGAGACGAGCGACGAGATCGCCTCGCTGATCCAGACCGGCGAGCTGCCGAACCCGATCCCGGTCGGGCGGAGCGGGATGACCGCCCAGGTGCTGGACCCCGATCAGCGCGTCGTGGCTGGATCGGCCGCGGCCGATCGGCTCGTTCCGCTGCTTCGCGCCGGCGAGCTGCGGAACGCCCTGCAGGGCAAGGTGGTCGTGGTGGAGGGCGAGCGGCTCGGGCTGCGTGGTCCGTTGCGCGTCGCCGCTCGTTCGGTCACGGGGGACGACGGGCCGCGGACGGTCGTGGTCGCGCTGTCGTCGAGCGACGTGGTGGACGCCGTACGCATCGTCACGCGCAGCTTGCTGATCGCGTTTCCCCTGCTGGTGTTGGGATTGGCGCTGATCGCCTGGCGGATCGTGGGCTTGACGCTGCGCCCGGTGGAGTCGCTGCGGCGGGGCGCGGAGGAGATCACGGGGGCGAACGCCGAGGGCCGGCTGCCCGTACCGCGCGGCCAGGACGAGGTGCACAAGCTCGCGGTGACGTTGAACGACATGCTCGGCCGGCTGGAGGCGGCGCGGCGCCGGCAGGAGTCGTTCGTCGCGGACGCGGCGCACGAGTTCCGTTCGCCGTTGGCGAGCATGCGGACGCAGCTCGAGGTGGCGTCGCGGTTGGCGTCGCGTACGGACTGGACGGAGACCAGCGCCGACCTGCTCGCGGACGTGGAACGGCTGGGCCGGCTGACCGACGACCTGCTGTTGTTGGCGCGGGCGGACGAGGGCGAGCTCCCGTCGCCTGCGGACTCGGTCGACCTGGGCGCGCTCGTTCGGGAGGCCGGGCCGCGCTACGCCGACGCCCGGGTGCCGGTGACGGTGGACGCTCCTCGTTCGCTCGCCCTGCATGGACGGGCGGACCAGCTGCGGCGGGTGATCGCGAACCTGACCGACAACGCGGTAAGGCACGCCACTGCCAAGGTCGCCTTGACGGCCCGCGCGGAGGGCCCGTGGGCGGTGCTCGAGGTCGCGGACGACGGGCCGGGGATCGCCGAAGCGGACCTGGAGCGGGTGTTCGACCGCTTCACGCGACTCGACGACGCCCGGGCCCGCGACGAGGGCGGAGCGGGGCTGGGCTTGGCGATCGTCCGGGAGCTGGTCCGCCTGCACGGCGGCTCGGTGACGCTGTCGTCGGCGTCCCCGGGGGTCCGCGCCGTCGTTCGCCTGCCCAGGGACCGAAGCGCCTAGCTCCGCGCGGGGTGGCGAGGCTCGGGCGGGTCGGGCGCGAGCGTTCCGTCGGGCGCGATGTGGGCGAAGATCTGGTCGACCAGCGTGAGAACGTGCGGGTCCTCCACCGCGTAGATCTGCCTGCGGCCGTCCCGCCGCGCCGCGACGAGGCTGGCGAGGCGGAGCTTGGCGAGGTGCTGGCTGACCGCGGCGACCGACGCGCCGGTGTGCTCGGCGAGCGTGCCGACGTCGTACTCGTGCCTGGCCAGCAGCCAGACGATGTGCAGACGCGTCGGGGCGGCGAGCAGCGCGAACGTCTCCGCCGCCGCCTTCAGCTGGGGGCTGGTCGGCTCAACGGTCGGATACTCGCTCACCGGTTCGCTCATCAGGAGACCGATTGTCCCTTAGGGCCCCTCAGGTGTCGCGGTCGACCAGCTTCAGCTTGTCCTCGTCGTACCGCTCGCCGGACACGGCGTCGGCGCCGAAGACGGCATTCAGGTCGGTGAGCTCCGCGGGCGTGAGGGTCACCGACTCCGCGACGAGGTTCTCTGCCAGGTTGGTGCGGCGCTTCGTGCCCGGGATTGGGGCGATGTCGTCGCCGTGGGAGAGGAGCCACGCCAACGCGACCTGGCCCGGCGTCACACCCTTCGCGGCGGCCAGCCCACGGACGGCGTCGACGAGGTCGAGGTTGCGCTGGAAGTTCGCGCCCATGAACCGGGGCAGCTCGCGCCGCATGTCGTCCGGCGCGAAGTCGTCGGGCGTACGGAGCTGGCCGGTCAGGAACCCCCGGCCCAGCGGGCTGAACGGGACGAACCCCACCCCCAGCGAACGCAGAGCAGGCAGGACGTCGGACTCCGGGTCGCGCGTCCACAGCGACCACTCGCTCTGCACCGCCGCGATCGGGTGCACTGCGTGCGCCGCGCGCACGGTCCGCCCGGACACCTCCGACAGCCCGAGGTACCGCACCTTCCCGGCCGAGACGGCCGAGGCCATCGCGCCGACCGTCTCCTCCACGGGCACGGCGGGGTCGAGGCGGTGCAGGTACCACAGGTCGATGTGGTCGACGCCGAGCCGCGTGAGCGAGGCGTCGAGAGCGGCGGCAGCGTACGCCGGCGACCCGTCGACGCCAGCGCCGTCGAGCCGGAAGCCGAACTTCGTCGCCAGGACCACGCCGTCCCGGCGGCCGGCAAGCGCTCGCCCGACCAACTCCTCGTTGGCGCCGTTGCCATAGATGTCGGCGGTGTCGAGGAACGTGCAGCCCGCATCGATCGCCGCATGAACGGTCGCGATCGACTCCGTCTCGTCCGCGTCGCCGTACGCGTCGGACATACCCATGCAGCCGAGGCCGAGGCAGGACACCGAGAGCTCACCCAGTCGTGACTGTCGCATGGATCCCGAGGCTAGCCCTGTTTGTTAGCGACTTGTGAGAGTCCGCGACCAGACTCACGGCCCTGTCGATCTCCTAGGGGGTTCTTCGTGTCAACCACACCGCGTTCCCGCAGATCGGTCATCGGCCTGGGTCTGGCCGCAGCCACGTCCGTCGCCGTCGGCGCGGGATCCGTACGCACCGCGTTCGCCGCACCGGCGATCCCGTCGTTCAACAGGCCACCGGAGGGCTACGCCGCGTACGACGGGCAGAGCACCTGCTCGCCGACGGAGAAACCCGGCGTCCGCGACTTCCTCAACCTGCTCGTCGCCGCCTATCCGTCGACGGGCAACCTCGGCATCATCCGCTCCTGCAGCGCAGCTGGAGTGAGCGAGCACAAGGAAGGCCGCGCGCTCGACTGGCGGGTCTCCGCGTCTTCTCAAGCAGGCATAGCGAACGAGCTGCTGAACTGGCTCCTCGCCACCAGGGATGGCGCCGCGCATGCGCTGATCAGGCGCTTCGGGATCATGTACATGATCTGGAACAGGCGGATCTGGCGCGCGTACCAGCCCAGCTCCGGCTGGCAGCCGTACAACGGCACCAACCCGCACACCGACCACGTGCACTTCAGCTTCAGCTGGGCCGGTGCGCGCAGGGAGACGACCTGGTGGACCGCCCGTGGCCCGGAGGACCCCGTCGACCTTCCCGGCTTGGCGGTGACGTCGCAGGCGGTCAACAGCCTCGACGTGTTCGCGACGACCACCGACAACCTGGTGAAGACGCGCCCGTACCGCAACGGCGTCTGGGGGTGCTGGACGACGCTGCCGAGCAACGCGAAGGTGAAGGGCGATCCAGCGGCGATCTCCTTGCAGCCCGGGCGAATCGACCTGCTCGCACAGGGCATCGACAACCGGCTGAAGAAGATCGTGTGGACGTCCGGCAACGGCTGGTACCCGTGGGCGGACCTGGGAACGTACGCGATCACCTCGTCCCCCGCGGCGACGAGCCGTGGGCCGAACGGGATCGACGTGTTCGCCAAGAACACCGCGAACAAGATCGTCTACCGGCACTTCGACACCGTGGCCGGCTGGACCACCGCGTGGAGCAACATCGGCGAGAACGCGGGCTCGATCACCGCGTCGAGTGCGCCGGCGGCGGTGGCGAGTCCGGACGGGACGCGGATGAACGTGTTCGCGCGGGCGGCGGACGGCAGCCTGCTGTCGTTGATGTGGACCAAGGCGAACGGTTGGTACAACTGGGTCGACCGGGGACAGAGCATCGTCGGCCGGCCGTCGGCGTCGACGCGGGGTGGCTTCGCGGTCGACATCTTCGTACGCGACGACGACCACAGCCTCATGCACTGGTACTCACCCGACGGCGCGGACTGGACGTCCAACCCACCCAGCGACTTCGGCGGCTACCTGCACACGAGTCCGGCCGCGGTGTCGTGGAACGGGCAGCGGATCGACGTGTTCAGCCGCAACAACCTGGCTGACCTGATCCGCAAGACCTGGGTGTCCGGCAGCCCCTGGGCCAACTGGGTGAGTCACGGCGCCGTCGGCGCGCCTGCCTGCTGAGTAGCGGTACACGACGTGGGCGGCGCGGCGCGCCGCCCACGGACACTCACATGTCGCGCAGCACCGCCGGTCGGGTGGGCTTGGGCGCGGCGAGGACGCGGTCGGCCTCGGCGGTGGTGAGGGAGTCGGTCTCGACCAGCAGGTCCAGCGAGCGGCGCCAGGCGGTGCGGGCGGCGGCCGGTTGGGCGAGGGCGTCGTGGGTCTCGCCGAGGTGCCAGCGGCCAAGCGCTTCCAGCCAGCTGTGGCCGGACCGCCGCAGGAGCTCGGTGCCGTCCTCGAGCCAGCGGAGCGCGACCGCGGCCCGGCCGGCTGCCAGGTGCGTCGCGCCGATGTTGACCAGCGAGATGCCGCGGTCCCGGTCGTCGTCGGGCGACGTGGCTGCCAAGCTGCGTTGGAAGTCCTCGATCGCCTCGTCCAGCCGGCCCGCACTGCGGTGCACGTTGCCGAGGTTGTTGAGGATCGTCGCCTCACCGGCCGTGCGACCAAGGCCCCGGTAGATGGCGAGGACCTCCTGATACCGCACCACGCTCTGGTCCAGCCGACCATCCTGCTGGCAGCAGATCCCGAGGTTGTTCAGTGCGACCGCCTGCCCGAGCACGTCGCCGAGCTGCCGGTAGATCGCCAGCGCTGCCTCGAGCTCGGGTTCGGCCCGGTCGTACCGCTCGAGGTCGGAGTACGCGCTGCCGAGATCGTTGTGCGCGCGGGCCAGCCACTCCGGAGGCGTCTCGGGTCCCGCGGCCTCGATGGCGATCAGGTTGACCTCGACCAGCACAGCCCAGAAGCCCTGGCTGGAGAACGTACGGCCCAGCGCCGCCGCCAATCCGGCGAGCAGACCCGGGCCGTCGTCGGCCAGCCGGGCCGCGTGCCGCGCGACGAGCGGCAGGTTGGCCGCCTCCGCCCGCATCCAGTCGACCAGCGCGGCCTCGTCGGGCAGCTGCGCCGCAGGAGCCTGGAGCTCGGCGCTCGCCGGGCCGATCGCGAGGCGGCGCGACGGATCACGCACCAGCTGGCGCAGTACCTCCCGAGCGGTGGCCAGGTAGTGGTGGACGACCCGTCGCAGCGCGGCATTTCGGAGCTCGGCGGGGAGCCGGGCGGCCTGCTCTCGCGCGTACAACCTGAGCAGGTCGTGCAGCCGGTAGCGGTCTCCGGCCCCGGTCAGCAGCTGGGCGTCGACGAGGTCGTCCAGGTCTTGGGCGGTCTCGTCGTACGGCCGGTTCGTCAGCGCTGCGGCGACCCGTACACCGAAGTCGTTCAGGTCGAGCAGACCCAGCAGCTCCCACAGCCGTGCCCCGTCCGGGCCGAGCGCGTCGTGGCTCACCGCGCAGCTCGCTCGGACGTCGAGGTCGGCGTAGGTGAACGCGTCGAGGCGCCGGCGTTCGTCGGCGAGCAGGGCGACGTACGAGGCCAGCGTCCGGTCCGGACGGACGGCGAGCCGCGCACCGGCGATCCGGAGCGCGAGCGGCAACCCACCGCAGAGCCGGGCGATCTCGGTGGCCGCTGCTGGCTCGGCCGCGACTCGTTCGGGACCGGCGAGCTCTCCCAGGAGGGCGACGGCCTCGGCCTCCGGGAGCTCGCCGAGGGGCAGCTGGAGGACGCCGTCGAGCGCGGCCGGCGCGACCCGGCTCGTCACGAGGACCGTCGAGCCGGAGTCCGCGGGAAGCAGAACGCGCAGCGGGGCCGGGTCGGCGACGTCGTCCAGGACGACGAGCAGCCGGCGGCCGGCGGTGAGGGTACGGAACCTCGCGGCCGCCTCCTGCGGTTCGGCCGGGATCCGGGTGTCGTCGACGCCGAGCGAACGCAGGAAACGTGCGAGCACGTCGCCGGCGCCGAGCGGGACCGCGCCGGGGGTGGCGCCGTGCAGGTCGACGTACAGCTGTCCGTCCGGGAAGCGCTCCTTCACCTGGTGCGCCGCCTGGACCGCGAGCGCGGACTTGCCCACGCCGCCCAGCCCGTTGACCGCGGCGACGACAGGCCCGGCCTGGGTCGGTGTCAGGAGGACCTCGATGAGCTTGCCGAGCTCGGCGTTCCGTCCGGTGAACGTCGCGAGCGCGGGCGGGAGCTCGGCCGGAACGCGCAGGCTCTGCGCGGAACCTACGACCGCCAGGTCCGGATCGTCGCGCAGGATGCGCGCGTGAACGTCGGCGAGGGCCGGCCCTGGGTCGAGCCCGAGCTCCTCCGCGAGGAAGCGCCGGCCGTCGTCGTACACCTGCAGGGCGGCGGCCTTCGAACCCGTCGCGTACAGCACGCGCATCAGCTGGTCGCGCAGGTGCTCCCGCAGGGGGTGCTCGACGAGCCAGCCACGCAGTTCGTCGGCCAGTCCGTCGAGGTCGCCGTTCGCGAGCCGGGCGTCGGCCCATCGTTCGACGGCCTCGACGCGGCGGTCGTTCAGCCTCGCGGCCATCGCCTCGATGACGGTGCCGGTCAGGCCGGCGAGGGCCGGGCCGCGCCAGAGACCGATCGCCTCGGTGAGCGCATCGACCGCCTGGTCGGGGTCGGCGGCGCGCTCGAGGTGGCGATCGAACTCGGCGAGGTCGACCTGGCTCCCGTCGACGGCGAGCCGGTAGCCGGGACCGTCGGTACGTACGACGTCAGGGTCGCCCGCGGCCTCGAGGGTCCGGCGCAGGCGGGCGACGACGTTGTGGACCTGCTGGCGGACCGTGGCCGGCGGATCCTCGTCCCAGAGAACGGCGACGACCCGGTCGAACGTGACGATCCTGTCGTTCTCGACGAGCAGGACCGCGAGCAGTTTGGCGTCCCGCGCACCACCGAGGTGGACAGGACGACCCTCGGCATGGACCTCGACGGGTCCGAGCAGTCGGTAGTGAACCGGCAACGCCCCCACCGCTTCGTCCGGACAAACGGTCCGGTCCGGACTTTACCGGTGCGGTGGGGGCGTCAGCCAGGCCTAAGCGATCATCAAGTAGGCGCCGCTCGCGTCGGTGCCGTCCTTCTCGCGGACGATCATGATGAGCTTGCGCCCGTCGCGGAAGTTGAGGTCGTAGGTCTCGGTGTCCACGGAGCCCTCGTTGGGGCCGCTGTCGTAGTAGCCGTAGTGCCGCCAGGCGCCGTTGTAGCACCACAGGATCTGGGCCTGCGTACGGACTCCGTTGCCGTCGGTGTCGCGCACCGTGAGCTTCTCGTCGTACTCGTAGAACGTCGCGTTGCCCTTGCCGTTCTTCGCGCGCACCGTCCAGGCCCAGCCGTTGTAGGCGTCCGGGTTGCTGACCACACAGTCGACCGCCGCCGATGCCTGGGTGGCTGTCATCCCGACGAGCAGCCCCGCCGGCGCCAACGTCGCCGCCAGGAGCGCGGCGGCCTTCCGTAGCTTCATCATCGCTGTTCCTCCGTGTTGGGCGAACTGACTCCGGAACCATCCCGTCGCCCGCTACCAGCGCCCTACCACCGGACAACCACGACGTGAGACCCGTCACGATCGCGCGGTTGCGCAAACAATCACTTGCGCAAGCCATTGACAATTGAATCCGGGCGGGCGAGCCTGGAATGGCCATGGATCTGACCGCCCTGTTCACCAGCTTCGCGCTGATCTTCCCGGTCGAGCTCCCCGACAAGACGTTCGTCGCCGCCCTCGTGCTCGCGACACGGTTCCGGGCGCTGCCGGTGTGGATCGGCGTGAGTGCCGCGTTCGCGATCCAGTCCGTCGTCGCCGTCACGGCCGGGCAGCTGCTCTCGCTGCTGCCGATGGTGATCGTGCACGGCGTGGCGGCGGCGCTGTTCGCGGTGGGGGCGTTCGTGCTGCTCAGGGGCGCGCGCAAGGCGGACCAGAACGAGGCCGAGCAGGAGCACGCCTTCGAGGCGAAGATGACCGACGGCGCGAATGGCGGGTGGCGCGCGGCGGGGACGAGCTTCCTGATCCTGTTCGCCGCCGAGTGGGGCGACCTGTCCCAGCTGCTCACCGCCGGCATGAGCGCGCGGTTCGACGCGCCGGTCGAGGTGTTCACGGGCAGCTTCGCCGCGCTCGTCACGGTCAGCGGCCTCGCCGTGCTGGCCGGCCGAACGCTGCTCAAGCACGTGAAGCTCTCGCTCATCCAGACGATCGGTGGCCTCGTCTGCGCCGCGCTGGCGGTGTACACGACGTACCAAACGGTGGTCGCCCTTTAAGGTGAGCGGCGATGCGCCGGATCGTCGTTGCCCTCGTGTGCACCGTGCTCGGTGTGGTCGCCGGGACCCTCCCCGCGGCGGCCGCCGACCCGGCGCCCGTGCTCGTTGTCGGGATCGCCGGGCTGCGCTGGACCGACGTCACTCCCGAGCAGACGCCCAACCTCTCCAAGCTCGCCGGCAACGCCGCCCTCGGCACCGTCACGGTACGAGCCGTGCACGAACGCGCCTGCCCGCTCGACGGCTGGCTCACCCTCTCCGCCGGCCGCCGGGCCGGCGGCCCCCAAGACTGCGGCGAGCTACCCGACGTCGTCGGCGGCAAGGTCGAGGGCTGGCCCGAGCTTGTCGCCGCGCAGCAGCAGTTCAGCTATCGAGCCACCCCGGGCGGCTGGGGCGAGCAGGTCACCTGCGCCACCGCCGTCGGCAGGGGCGCCGCGGTCGCCCTCGCCGACCGGCAGGGCAACGTCGACAGGTACGTCGAGGAGCCCTCCATCGACGCGCTCGACGACTGCCCGCTCACCGTCGTCGACGCCGGCGCGATCCCGGCCGGCAGCGGTCGCGAGGCCGCGGTCAAGGCAGCCGACGTACGCCTCGGCCAAGCACTCGGCGCCACCACCAGGCCCACGACCGTTCTCGTCGCCGGCCTCTCCGACGAGCCGAACGCCACCGGACCGGCCCTCCGCGTAGCGCTCGCGACCGGACGAGGCTTCGACACCGACTACCTCACCAGCCACTCCACCCGCTGGCCTGGCCTGGTCCAGCTCCCCGACCTCCGCGCCACCGTCACCGAGCTCCTCGCTCTCCCCAAGACCGACGACGAGCCCAACACCCAGTGGGAGAACGGCAAACCGCGTCCCGAGCCCGCCGAAGCCGCCCGCGAGCTCACCGGCATCGACACCGCCGCCCAGGTCCTCCGCGAGCAGGCGATCCCGCTCATCGCCGTCATCGCGGCGGTCGTCCTCCTCGCGTTCGGCGCCGCGGTCCTCCGCAGGTCCCACCTCGCCGCCGCGCTCGGTCTGCTCGGCGCGGCCTTCCCCGTCTCGGCGTACGCGGCCGGCCTCATCGGCTGGTGGCGCTCGGACTCGCCGACCCGCACCGCCTGGATCGCCGTGGTGGTCTGCGCCCTGCTGGTCGCCGCGCTCGCGTACGGGGCCCGCCGCGCCCTGCCGCACCTCCGCTTCGTCGGCCCCGCCACCGTCGCCGCGGTCACCGTCGTCGTGCTCGCCGCGGATGTCATCACCGGCTCGAACCTCCAGCACACCACGCTGCTCGGCTCCGGCGTCTCGCCGATCCTCGCCGGCCGGTTCTTCGGCTTCGGGAACGTCGCGTTCTCCGTCTTCGCCGCCAGCGTCCTCCTGCTGCTGGGCGCGCTGGCCACCCAGGTGAACGGCAGACTGGCGAAGGGCGGCGTCGTGCTCGGCGTCGGCCTGCTCGCGGTGGCGGTCGACGGCTGGCCGGACTGGGGCGCGGACTTCGGCGGCGTCCTCGCGCTCGTCCCGGCCGTCCTGCTGCTCGCCGCGAACGTCGCCAACATCCGCCTCACCCCGCTGCGCGTCATCCTCGCGGGCCTCGCCGCCGTGGTCGTCGTCGGCGGCATCGCGGTCGCCGACTGGCTCCGCCCCGCCGCGGACCGTACCCACCTCGGCGGCTTCGTCCAGCAGATCCTCGACGGCGAGCTCTGGCCCGCCCTCCTCCGCAAGCTCGAGACCAGCTTCGGCATCGCGGTCGCCGCGGGGGTGCTGAGCCTGATCGCGATCCCGGTCTTCATCGCCGTCTTCGTGACCGTGTTCCGGCCGGACTGGTTCCGCGCGAACGGCCTCATCAAGGCGTACGAGAGCTGGCCCACGCTCAAACCGTCCTTGCAGGCCGTGGTGGTCGCCGCGATCGTGGGGTTCGCGCTCAACGACTCCGGGCTGGTCGTGCCGGCCACGATGTTGATGACCGCGCTGCCGCTCGTCGTCGTGGCGAGCGTCTCGAACGGGAGGGTTCGCGAGAGGGCGTGACTCCGGCAGGCTCGCCGGACTAGCCACGGACCGCCACGATGTGCGCCATGTGCTTCTCGCCCCAGTCACCCAACGGCAGCAGGGCCTCGTTCAACGACTGGCCGAGGTCCGTCAGCGAGTACTCCACCTTCGGCGGCACCTCGCGGTAGATCTCGCGGTGCACGATCCCGTCGTGCTCGAGCTCTCGCAGCTGCTGGATCAGCATCTTCTCGCTGACCCCCGCCACCTTCCGCCGCAGCTCGCCGAAGCGCACCGGGCCGTAGTGCAGCGCCCACAGGATGCGCGGCTTCCACTTGCCGTCGATCACGTCCGCCGCCGCGTCCAGCCCGCACGCGTATGGTCCACCGATCTTCGCCATGCTCCAATTCTTACCAGTTCGTAAGTACCGAACCAAATAGTCGGTACTTGTCCACCCGCCAGCGCCGAGCAAGGATCGAGAACGTGACCACGATCTCCGTCCTCGGCCTCGGCGCGATGGGCTCCGCCCTCGCCAAGGCCTTCCTGAAGAACGGCTACGCGACCACCGTCTGGAACCGCACCGAAGCCAAGGCCGACGCCCTTGTCGCGCAGGGCGCCAGCAAGGCCAGCACCATCGAGCAGGCCATCGAGGCCAGCGACACCCTCGTGCTCTGCGTCGTGACGAACGACGTCGTCCACGCGATCCTCGACGAGGCGAAAGACGCCATCCAAGGCAAGACCATCGTCAACCTCACCAACGGAACCCCCAACCAGGCAAGGGATCTCGCCGTCCGCGCGACCAAGCACCACGCCGAGTACCTCGACGGCGGCATCATGGCCGTGCCGCCGATGATCGGCACCGAGGCCGGCTATGTCCTCTACAGCGGCCCGCAGCCGGTCTTCGAACGGCTCGAGAAAACCCTCCGGGCCCTCGGCGGCACCAAGTACGTCGGCGCCGACGCCGGCCTCGCCGCGCTCTACGACCTCGCGCTGCTCACCGGCATGTACGGCCAGACGATCGGCCAGGTCCAGGCCCTCGCGCTCATCCGCTCGGCGGGCGTCGAGGCCGAAGGGTTCATGCGCGACCTCCTCGACCCGTGGATGAAGGCGATGGCCGCGTTCAGCACCGAGTTCGCCCAGCAGGTCGACGCCGGCAACCACACCGAGAACGTCGTCTCGCCGCTCGGCATGCAGGCCGCCGCGTTCCACAACCTCATCGACGCCGCCGGCGAGCAGGGCGTCTCGGCCGACCTGTTCAAGCCGCTGCAGAGCCTGCTGAACGAGGCCGTCGACCAGGGCCACGACAACGCGGACCTGTCAGTGCTCGTCGATCTCCTGCGCCGCTAGCCGCGACGCCTCCGCCAGGACCGACTTCACCGGCTGCCCGGTCGCCTCCGCGAGCGCGAGCACATCGTCGTACTCGGGCTGCACGTTCACCACCGCGCCGTCGTACGAGGCCACCTTCACCCGCACCTCGCCGCCCGCGAGCCGCACGGACCGCATCGACCGAGCGAGCGGCTCCTTGGTGACGGAGTACGAGCGCAGCCCGATCGACGACGTCTCGGTGAAGATCACCCGCCGCACGGCGTCGGCGTACGGAGCGGCGACCAACACCGACAACGTGTGCGCCGGGCGGCCCTTCTTCATCAGGATCGGGGTCAGCCAGGCGTCCGCCGCGCCCGCGGCGAGCAGCCGCGCGAGCACGGCCGGCCAGATCCGCGGGTCGAGGTCGTCGACGTTCGTCTCCAGCACCAGCTCGCTCGCGGCCGCGCCGGAGGCGGTACCGACGAGCAGCCGCAACGCGTTCGCCCGCCCCTCGAGCTCCTTCGTCCCCGCGCCGAACCCCTGCGCGGACACCACCATCGGCGGCTGTGCGCCCCACGCGGTCACGTGGCTCACCAGCAGCGCCGCGCCGGTCGGGGTGCACAGCTCCATCGCGACGTCGCCCGCGTACGAAGGCACGCCCGCCGCCGCGAACAGCTCCACCACCGCGGGCACCGGCACCGGCAGCCGCCCGTGCGCCGCCCGCACGAAGCCGGACCCCACCGCCACGGGCGAGGCGTGCAGCTCCGCCAAGCCCAGGTGGACGAAGCCCGCGCATGCCCCCACCACGTCGGCGATCGCGTCCAGCGCGCCGACCTCGTGGAAGTGGATGCGGTCGGTCGTCGTCCCGTGCACCTTGGCCTCGGCCTCGGCCAGCGCGAGGAACGTCGCGTGCGCGCGCTCCCGGACGGCCTCGTCGAGCGGCGCCGAGGCGAGCAGCTTCGCGATGTCGGTCCAGGTCCGGTGATGATGGGACTCGGTGCCATCGACCCGTACGTGGGTCGCGGCGAGCTCGTTCCGCCGCACGGGCTCGGCGGACAGCCGCACCGGCTCCGGCGCCACCGCGTCGACCGCCGCCTGCATGACGGCCAACGGGACGCCCGCGTCCACGAGCGCGCCGAGCATCATGTCGCCGCTGGCCCCGGATGCGCAGTCCAGCCAGCCGATCCGCTCGTTCACGCCGGCTTCCCCGCCCGCCGCGCGACCCGAGCCGCGAACACGCCCGCGCCGAATCCGTTGTCGATGTTCGTCACCACGACGCCCGGCGCGCACGAGTTCAGCATCGCGAGCAGCGCGGCCACACCGCCGAACGAGGCGCCGTACCCCACGCTCGTCGGCACCGCGACCAGCGGCACGCCGGTCAGCCCGCCGACCACCGAAGGCAGGGCGCCTTCCATGCCGGCGATGACGATGAGGCAGTCGGCCTCGTCGAGCTGGTCCTTCACGTCCATCAGCCGGTGCAGGCCGGCGACGCCGACGTCGACGATCTTCCGGACGCCGGCGCCGAACGCCTGCGCGGTGAACGTCGCCTCCGCCGCCACCGAGGCGTCCGACGTCCCGGCCGCGACGACACACACCAACCCCACCGGAGTCGGCATCGGCCCGACGGCGATCGCGCCCGCGACGTCGTCGACCGTCGCTTCCGGGAACGCCGCGCGGACCGTCGCCAGCGACTCGGCGGACAGTCGCGTGGCGAGCGCCGGCCGGTCGGGGTGCGCCTCGGTCAGCGCGCGCAGCAGCCCGATCGTCTGCTCGGCGGTCTTGCCCGCGCCGTAGACGACCTCAGGGTCACCGGTTCGTTGCAGCCTGTGCGTATCCAGTCGGGCGTAGCCGAGGTCGCGGTAGCCGGGGTCGTGCTCAGTCACGCTGTTGAGCTTAGACAGCGCCGCGAGCGAACAGTTCAGCCCACAGGGCTTCGTACGCCTTGGCCGCCGGACTGCGCGGCGCCCACTCGACCACCGGCGCCCGCCGCACGGCCATCTGCTCGATCTGCGAGAGCGCCGGAACGGAGGCCTCCGCCACGTCCGACCGGCCCTCCGACAGCGAGGCGATCAGGTTGCGGTGCAGGGTCTTGCGCCGGTCGACCATCGAGAAGAACGCGATCACGTTCGGCTGGTGGCCGTTGAACTTCGCGACGAACGACGTCAGCTGGTCGAACGTCCGCGTCGAGAGCGTCGTCGGGATCACCGGAACGAGCAGCGTGTCGGCGGCGTGCAGCACGTTCTCCGACACCAGCGAGATGCTCGGCGGGCAGTCGAGCACCACCAGGTCGTAGTCCCGCGCCAGCGGCGCGAGCAGTTGCGAGATCCGGCGCGTCGGCTTCTTCGTGGCGTCCAGGACGAGATCCATGTTGCGGTACGTGAAGTCCGCCGGAAGCAAGTCCAGGTTGACGAAGTCCGTTCCCTTGATCGCGTCGTCGATCGCACGGGTGCCGCGGATCAGCGCCTTGCCGCCGCCCTTGACGCGCGGGCGGACCCGGAACATGTACGTCGCGGCGCCCTGCGGGTCGAGATCCCACAGCAGCGTACGGAGCCCGTCCCGGCCGGCGAGGTAGCCGAGGTTGACCGCGGCCGAGGTCTTTCCGACCCCGCCCTTGATGTTGTAGGTCGCGAGGACCTTCACTTCGTGCTCCCCGTCAACAACGCCTTGACACGGTCGGTGTTCTCCGCGCTCGCGAACCGGGCGAAACGACCCGCGAACTCCTCCCGGGCGTGGTGCTGGCCCTGGTCGAGGCGCCCCGTCAACTCGCCCATCGCCAGGATCGTCTCCGGCGCGGCATTGCCGGCCGTCATCATCTCGGCCGCGAACGTACGGATCGCGTGCGCCTGCACCTCGTTGTCCTGGAACTCGCCGAGGCAGTCCTGCAGGCCCTTGAGGTCCTTGATCAACCCGCGATGGATCGCCGGATCGTGCAGCGAGGCGAAGAACTCCAGCAGATAGCGCAGCTCCTTGCAGCGCTTGCGCAGATCGTGCAGCGACTCGGCCGGGGAGTCCGCGGTGATCGCGGAGCCGCGCTTCACCGCGCGCCGGTGGGCATGCTTGATGCGTGCGGCGGCGAGCTGGCCGGCGGTGAGCTCGCCGGTGTCCTCGACCGCGGCCAGCTTGTCCCGCCAGGTCCGCAGGAGCCTGCCGAACCGTACGGACCGCAGGCTCCGGGCGAGCTTGCGTTGGGCGATGCCCCGTTGGTGTTCGAGGAAGGCGCGGAACGGTTCGAGGTCGGGCGAGCCGCCGAACGCGTCGAAGCCGAGCACGTACACGTCGAGATCGCGGGTCGGCGTGGTGATGTCGCCGAGCCACTTGAACTGCGTGGCGTACCGCGCGGCAAGGCCGTCGGGCAGCGCGTCGCCGCAGAG
Source organism: Tenggerimyces flavus (assembly GCF_016907715.1). NCBI lineage: Bacteria > Bacillati > Actinomycetota > Actinomycetes > Propionibacteriales > Nocardioidaceae > Tenggerimyces > Tenggerimyces flavus. The sequence goes on from NZ_JAFBCM010000001.1 coordinate 1,285,712, forward strand.
CTTCAGCGCGGTGCGCGTCCTCCGTACGGCGATGCGCAGGTCGTGCAGGAACTCGGTGTCCCAGTCCTCGACCGTGCCCTCGACGTTCGCCTCGGCGGTGTCGAGCAGGTCGAGCAGGATAGTGGTGACCGCGTGGGTGGCGGAGTCGTCGCGGTCGAGCTGGATCGAGACCTTGCCGGTGTAGCCGCCTGGTTGGCGGTCGGATCCGTTCAGCACGGCGGCGAGCCGGGATCCCCGCAGGGGCGCGACGCCTTCGACGTTGTCGAGCGCCTTGGTGACCTTGTCGGCCTGCGCCCGGTAGCCGCGGACGGGCTGAACGGTGAGGAAGGACTCGTCGTGGGTGAGGCGGACGACCGTCTTCTCGTCGGCGTTGAGGACGCGGAGGTCGGTCGCGACGCCGGTCGTCTCGGCGACCGGAAGCAGCGCGCGGATGCCGAGGATCGGCGCGAGCTGGTCGCGCAATGGTCCGGCCGGCAGCGCGTCGGCGAACGTCGGTCCGCCGAGCGCGTGCGCGAGCTGAACGAGCTGCTCGCCGTCGTCGCGGGTCAAGGTGAGCTGGGTGCCGACCTGCTCGAGGACCAAGCCGGCGCGATGCAGTCGCCAGTCGAACGTGTCGTACCAGCGGCGTTGGAGCTTGCGCTGGCCGTCGTCGACCACGGTGAAGCTCGCGCGGACGGCCGCGACGGCGGCGGACGCGTCGCGTAGCGCGGGATCGAGGACGAACTCCACGCTGCGAGCCTATCGGTCGGAAGTGGCCTTCATGACCTGGAGCGCGACCGTGAAATCGGCATACCAGTCGTCCGCCGCGCGACCGTCCAGGTCGTGGCCGAGGCCCTCGAGATGCGCGTACCAACCGGCTCCTTGGCCCTTCGCCGACGCCTCGTCGGCGCCGGTGTGCCGGAGCTCGAGCACGGTGCCGTCACCCTGCGGCGTCAGCGTGACGGAGACCTCGGCGGCGGGTCGTTCGGCTGGCTCGTGGTCCCAGTGCCAGCTGGTGACGAACCGTTCGCCCGGCACGCACTCGCGCACCGTGCCGCGGGCCGAGCCGTTGTCGAACGTCACCGTCCACTCGCCGTGCTCGCGGAGGTCGCCCTTGGCGGTGCCGAACCATCGACTCAGGCGGTCCGGATCGGTCAGCGCCGCCCACACCTCGGCCGGCGGCGCCGCGTAGGCGCACCGCGCGGTGATCGTCCCGCCCTCGACGTGCGGCCAGCGGTTCGTCGCGGCGTCGGCCTCGAGCAGTGGCTGCCAGTGCGGGTCGAGAACGGCCTCGATCTCGGGCCACGGCGGTTCGGTCGTCGGCTCGCCGCGGAGCAGCCGGTCGAGCTTCCACAGACCGCTCTCCCAGCCCTCGCCGTAGCCCGCCGCCAGCCGGGCGGAGTCCGCCGCGACGTGCTCGAGCAGCAGCTCGACCGCGTCGCCGGCGGAGCGCAGTCGCAGGTCGAGTGCGGTGTCGACCTCACCCGGCCACTGCCAGGTCAGCGTCAGCCGGCGGGGCTGGTCGCAGCGCACGACCTCGCAGGTCGCGGTGTCGTCCCGCCCGCCGAGGTCGACCGTGACCGTGCCGCCCTCGATCAGGTCGCCGGCGACGACGCCGAGCCAGCGGCCCAGCCGTTCGGGCTCGGTGCAGGCCGCCCACACCTCGTCCGGCGTCGCGTCGGCGAACGTCCGGCGCAGCGCGATCGAACGCGCCCGCCCCGAGCGCGTCAGGGAACGGTCGGTCGCGCGCAGCCACTCGGCGAGGTCGGTCATGCCGACCATCATTCAGTCGGGTCGTATATAAGTCAAGACTGAAATTTCGTCGACCATCGCGGACCAGGACAGCTCCCGGCCGGCCTGCTCGGCGGCCCGCCGTTCGTCCGGATCGAGGCCGGCCAACGGGTCGTCGGTGGTCACGCGCCGGGCACCCATCCAGTCGGGCTGGATGCCCATCCGGGCCGCGTGCCGCTCCACCGCGGCGAACAGCCGGGCTGCGTGGAGCGGGTCGCCGGTCAGGGCCAGCAGCCGCACGCTCGCGTAGCAGGCCGCTTGGGCGAACGCCGGCGACTCCTGCTGCCGGAACGACTCCACTGCCCGGTGCAGGGCGGCCTGAGCGTCGCTGGCGGCCGACCGATCGCCGGTCTGGTAGCGCTCGAGGAGGACGTTCCCGAGCAGCAGGTCAGCCATCGTGACCGCCCAGCTCACCTCGTGGGCGGCGGCGAGTTCGCGCGCGCTCCGCACCAGGTCCGCGTCCGCGAGCCCGGTGCCGAGCAGCATCCGCCCGGTGGCGACGATGGTGGGGTCGCCAAGGCGCTCGCCGATGTCGATCGCGGCCCTGGCTCGATCCCGAAGCGCCTCGAAGTCGCCGAGAGCCAGCCGCGCGAACGCGTCGTAGTAGGTGAGATAGCCGAGGTGGCGTACGTCTTCCGGGTCGGTCGCGCCGTCCATGATCGCGTACATCTCGTCGCGCGGCGCCACCGCCGTGACCAGGTCGCCGGCCTGGTACACCGCGGACATCTTGGCGAGCAGGGCGCGGAAGACCTCGAGCTTCGGCGGGTCGACGGCGGCGGCGACGGCGGTGTCGATCAGCCGGACGCATTCGCTCGTATGGCCGAGCCGCACCCAGAACCAGAGCAGATCGCCGAGCGATCGGAGTGCGGCGTTCGGCGCCAGCTCGAGGTCATGCTGGATGCCCGCGCGGAGGTTGGGCAGCTCGTGCGTCAGCAGGCGGGTGTACCAGCCGCCTCGGCTCCCCTGCATCAGCTCGGGGCAGCGGGCGGTGAGCGTACGGACCCAGGCGGCGTGCGCCTCACGGGTCGCGTCGGGCTCGGGGTCGGTCGCCTGGCAGTACGCGCGGATCGTCTCGAGCAGCCGGTAGCGCGCCGGCGCTGAGGTGGTGTCGGCGACGACCACCGACCGCGACACCAGCGACGACAGCGAGCCGAGCGCGGAGCCCGTTCCGTCCCACACGGCTTCGGCCGCGTCGAGGGAGAAGCCGCCTTCGAACGGCCACAACCGCAGCAGGAACGCGCGATCCGTCGGCGAGAGCAGGTCGACGCTCCACGCGATCGCGGTCTCGAGCGTCGCGTGCGGCGCGAGCGAACCGCGCGGCACGCTGCCCAGCAGCGCGAACCGGTTGCCGAGCCGCTCGGTGATCTCGCCGAGGGACAGTGTCCTGGTCCTCGCTGCGGCGAGCTCCAGCGCGAGCGGTACGCCGTCGAGTGCCGCGCAGAGCTGGTGCGCCTCGTCCAACTCGTCGTCGGTCGGACGCCAGCCCGGGCGCATGGCTCGTACGCGGTCGACGAGCAGAGTGACGGCCGCTGCTGCCTCGAGCGGCGCGAGCTGCAGCACGGACTCGCCGTCGACGTCGAGCGGCTCGCGACTGGTGGCGAGGATGGTGAGGCCGGGACACGCGTTCAGCAGCTCGATCGCCAACGTGGCAACGGGATCGACGAGGTGCTCGCAGTTGTCGAGGACGAGCAGGCTTTCTGTCTCCGCGAGGGCGCGGACGACGAGCGGCAGCGGGTCGCCGGTGACTCCCGCGAGACCGATCGCCTCGGCGACGGCTGGCACGACCACGTCGGGTCGCTGGACGTCGGCCAGCCGGACGAACCACGGTCCGTCGTGATCGTCGCGCGCGACTGTGTACTCGACCGTCAACCGCGTCTTGCCCACACCCGCCGGTCCGACGAGCGTGACAAGTCGCTGCTGAGTAAGGAGATTCGTGAGCGTCGCGACGTCCCGTTCGCGGCCGACGAACGACGAGATCGGCTTGCTCAACCTGTGGCCGGTGGGTGGGCTCGGTCGCGGCTCGGCCAGCAGCAGTTGGGGATCCTGGCCGAGGACGCGCTGCTCGAGCTGCTGGAGGTCCGGTCCGGGGTCGACGCCGAGCTCGTCGGCGAGCAGCGCGCGGACTCTGCGGAGGGCGGCGAGCGCCTCGGCTTGGCGACCGCTGCGGTAGAGGCCGAGGATCAGCAGTGCCCAGCGACGTTCGCGGTACGGCTCGGCCTTGACCGCTGCTTCGAGCTCGGCCACCGCGTTCGGGGCGTCGCCGGCGCCGAGCCGGGCGGCGAGCCGTTCCTCGACGGCGACCTCCCTGAGCTCGCGGAGCCGCGTCCCGGCCGTGCCGGCGTCGGGCAGGTCGGCGTACGGGTCACCACGCCAGAGCGCGAGGGCGTTCGTGAACGTCGTCACCGCTGCGCTCTGTTGGCCGTTCTCGAGCTGTGCCTGCCCGCGGCCGATCGCCGCGACGAACTCGGCGGCGTCGGTGGAGTCGGTCGGGTCGGGCGACAGCTGGTAGCCGGCGCCGGAGCGGACGATGGTGTCGCGGCCGAGCGCCCTGCGCAGCCGCGACACGTACGCCTGCAGCGCGACCGCCGGCTGCGGAGGCGGCTCGCCGTCCCACATCGCCTCGGCGAGCCGGTCGTCGGAGACGGCGTGGCCCTCGGCCGCGAGCTGGGTGGCGACGAGCCGACGGGGGAGCGGACCACCGAGGTCGATCCGCGTGCCCCCGTCGAGCACTTCCAGCGGTCCGAGGACGCGCCAGGCCAGCATGCGGTGGAGCTTACAAAGCCCTATCTGACCTGAACAGTCGCTGTCAGCGGCAGGTCCGCCGACGACGAGGCGGCGTGGAACGTGCGCTTGCCGGTGCCGAGCTGCCAGCCGTGCTTCCCGGCGTTCCAGTACTCCAGCTGCCGCTGGTCGACGTGGATCCGGACGCGGCGCGTCTCGCCGGGGCGCAGCGTGATCGCCTGGTAGCCGACCAGCTTGCGCTTGGCCTGCTGGGCTTGCACGTTCGGGCTCGCGCCGAGGTAGATCTGCGGCACGGCCTTGCCCGCGCGCTTGCCAGTGTTGCGCACGGTCAGCGAGACCTCGAGCCCGCCGCGGAACGGGTTCCGGGCGACCGAGAGATGCCGGTAGTCGAACGACGTGTAGGTGAGCCCGTGGCCGAACGGGAACAGCGGCTTGACGCCGTGGTTGTCGTACCAGCGATAGCCGACCTCGATGCCCTCGGCGTAGTCGACCTCCTTGTTCACGCCCGGGTAGCGCTTCGGGTCGCCGGCGACCGGCGTCTGCTGCTCCGACGCGGGGAACGTCTGCGTCAGCCGCCCGCCCGGCGCGACGTCACCGAACAGCAGCGCCGCCGTCGCCTCCGCACCCTGCTCGCCGGGGTAGTACAGGTCGAGCACGGCACGTACGCCCTTCAGCCACGGCATCGAGATCGCCGAGCAGGTATTGAGCACGACGGTGGTGTGCGGATTCGCCTTGGCTACTTGGGAAACGAGGTCGTCCTGGTACGCGGTGAGGCCGAGGCCAGGTCGGTCGGCGCCCTCGCTCTCCTCGTCGTACACGAACACGACGGCCTGGTCCGACTGCTTCGCGACGGCGGCCGCGTCCTGGATCAGCTCGGCGGTCTCGTCCGGCGTCACCATGCCGAGCTTCATCTTGCTGGGCTTGGGGCCGACGATCGGGAGGATGACGAGGTCGTGCTGACCCTTGGCCAGGTGCATCGCGAGCGACAGGTCGCCGAGCCCGTACGCGCCGCCGATCGTGTTGCGGTCGTCGACGTACAGCTGGACCAGCTGGTCGGGGCCGGGCCGGATCGAGACCCGGTAGTCGCCGTCCTCGGGCACGGTGAGCTTGCCGACGTACGGCTCGATCGGGTTCAGGCCGATCGTGCCGTCGGCCTCCATCGGGAGCTTCGGCTCGAGCGACGCCTCGGGGATCGGTGCGCCGAACAGGTCGCCGCCCGGTGCGTACGTCACGCGGTCCTTGCCGGCGCGGGCGGCGATCGTGTCGATCGGCGCGTTCACGCTGACCGGGTTGCCCTTGCCGCTGCCGCCGCCGCTGAACTTCGGGGTCTTCGCGGTCGGGCCGATCACGGCGATGCTGTCGTCGTTGTCCTTCAGTGGCAGTGTGCCGCGGTCGTTCTTGAGTAGGACGGCGCCCTGTTCGGCAACCTGCTTCGCGACCCTCGCGTTGCCCTCCTGATCGCGCTTCGGCCTCGGCTTGTGGTCGAGCAGGCCGAATCGCTCGTACTGCTTGAGGATTCTCGTCACCGAGGCGTTGAGTGCCGAGATCGGGAGGTCGCCCTTCTCGATGGCTTCCTCGAGCTTGTCGGCCATGAACTTGCCTTCCGGCATCTCCATGTCCAGCCCGTGCACGATCGAGTCGGTGGAGTGCGTGGCTTCCCAGTCCGACATGACCCGGCCGCGGAATCCCCATTCCTCCTTGAGGATCGTCTTCAGCACGTCGTCGTTCTGGCACGACTGGGTGCCGTTGACCTTGTTGTACGAGCACATGAACGCGCCGCTGCCGGCCTTCGCCGCCGCCTCGAACGCGGGTAGCTCGATCTCGCGCAGCGCCTGTTCGCCGACCTTGACGTTCAGACCGTCCCGGTTGGCTTCCTGGTTGTTCTCGGCGTAGTGCTTCGTCGTCGCGATCACGCCCTGCGACTGCACGCCGGTGAGGTGGCCGACGACGGTGTTGGCCGAGACGAGCGGGTCCTCGCTGAACGACTCGAAGTTGCGGCCGCCGTACGGCATCCGGATCACGCCGGTGGTCGGGCCGAGCAGCACGTCCATGCCGAGCGCCTTGCCATCGCGGCCGACGGCGGCGCCGTACTTCTTCGCGAGGTTGGCGTCGAACGCCGACGCGAGCATCACCGGCGCGGGCATCGAGGTGGCCGGCTCGTTGACGCGGATGCCGGCCGCGCCGTCGGCCATGCGGACCTCCGGGATGCCGAGGCGTGGCACGCCGGGCAGATAGCCGGACTGACCCATGCTGTGCGGGTCACCCAGCCCGTGGACGAACGAGAGCTTCTCGTCGAGCGTCAGCTTGCTGAGGAGACGTTCGACGCGGCCAGGTTCGTGGCTGGTGGTGGGGCTGGCCGAGGCCATCGTGGTGGGAACGAGGGCCAGCGCGAGCGCGCCGGCGAGCAGGATCTTCCTGACCATGACCGCAGTCAATCCGGTCGAACCGCCGCTCGATACGTACCTTGGGCACGTTTCGCCGGCACTTTCGTCAGCCCTTGCAAGCCGGCCGCAAGGTCGTTGCAGGTCGCGTGCGCGAGCGTCGGGACGTACACCGGGCACGGGGAGAGGAGCAGGTCGTGGAAATCGCACTCCTGGGCTCCCGCGTGGGATGACACTGGATCGCGGGATCTGGAACAAGGGGAGGACAGCAATGACGGCGAGCATGGAGCGCACCGACACGTCGGACATGATCATCGTGCACCGACTGTTCCGGCGGGAGTTTCGCCGGGCGCCACGGCTCATCCTCGGCGTGGCCGAGGGCGACACCGAGCGCGCGGAGTTCATCGGCTCGTACCTGGCCGACATCGCGGCCGGGCTGCACCATCACCACCACGCCGAGGACGAGCTGCTCTGGCCGAAGCTGCTCGAGCGGGTGAGCCTGCAGGCCGAGCTCATCCACCGGATGGAGGGGCAGCACGAACGGCTGGCCGTGCTCCTCGGCCGGATCGACGAGCTGCTGCCTGTGTGGCGTACTCGGGCGGAGGCGTCCGTCCGCGACGAGCTGGCCGACGTGATCGCGCAGGCTTCGGGTGCGTTGGACGAGCACCTGGGCGAGGAGGAGAGCGAGATCCTCCCGCTCGTCGCCGAGCACCTGTCGCCGGACGAGTGGGAAGCGATCGGGAAGCGCGCGCAGGAGGGCATCCCGAAGGAGGGGACGAAGCCGTTCGTCGCGCTGGGAGCGTTGCTGGACGAGGCTTCACCGACCGAGCGGAGGTTCATGCTCGCGAAGCTGCCCCTGCCGCTCCGGGTCATCTATGGCCTGATCGGGGAGCGGATCTACCGCCGCGCGATGACCCGGCTCGTGGGAACTGCAAACTAGGGGGATGCGAGTCGTCGGGTTGATGTCGGGAACGTCGTACGACGGGATCGACGTCGCGGTCGCCGACCTCGCTCTCGAGGGCGCCGACGTGGTCCTGCGACCGCTCGGCGCCCTCGAACGTCCGCACTCTCCGGAGGTCGTCGCGCTGCTGTCCGGGATGCTGCCGCCTGCGTCGACGACACTCGCGGACGTGTGCCGGTTGGACACATTGCTCGGGCAGTCGTTCGCTTCGGCGGCTGCCGCCGGGGTCGAGCTGGTCGGGGGCGCGGACCTGGTGGTGTCGCACGGGCAGACCGTCTACCACTGGGTGTGGTCCGGCTCCGTCCTCGGCACGCTGCAGTTGGGCCAGCCCGCGTGGATCGCCGCTTCGACCGGGTTGCCGGTGGTGTCCGACCTGCGCGCGCGTGACATCGCGGTCGGCGGCCAGGGCGCGCCACTTGCCTCGATCCTCGACGTTCTCCTGCTGCCCCCTGGTCCGTCGGCGCGCGCGGCGTTGAACCTCGGCGGCATCGCCAACCTCACCGTGATCCCACCGGCCGGCGACCCGCTCGCCTTCGACGTGGGACCCGCGAACGCCCTGATCGACCTGTGCGCCCGGTCGCTGCTCGGCGAGCCTTTCGACCGCGACGGCGCCCATGCCCGGGCCGGCGTGGTCGACGAGTCGTGGCTCGCGCGGCTGCTCGATCACCCGTACTTCGACCAGCCAGCGCCGAAGTCGACCGGCAAGGAGCTGTTCCACACCGGCTACCTCGGTTCGCTCCCCGCTCTGTCCGCGGCCGACGTCCTGGCCACGCTGACCGAGCTCACCGCGCGGACGATCGCGACCGACCTGGCCAAGCACGCGATCACCGAGGTCGTGCCCTCGGGCGGCGGTGTCCGCAACCTGTTCCTGATGGAGCGGCTGGCGGCGTTGGCTCCGGGGGTGACGTTCCGGCCGATCGACTCGCTGGGGATTCCGTCGGACGCGAAGGAGGCCTACCTGTTCGCCCTGCTGGGCTTCCTGACGTTCCACGGCCTGCCAGCCACCGTGCCGTCCTGTACGGGCGCGTCGGCGCCGTCGTTGTTGGGCAGCATCACGCCCGGCGTCGGCCCGCTTCGTCTCCCGCCTCCGGCCCCGGCGATGCCTTCGCTTCTACGAGTCGTCTCGGATTGAGGGCCGGTCTGGCGGGCCGCGCGTTCGGAGGAGAGGATCGGGGCATGACCGCCACCGCAGATATCGCCGTCACGGGCCTCGCCGTCATGGGGCGCAACCTGGCCCGCAACCTCGCCCGCCATGGCCACGTCGTCGGCCTCCACAACCGCACGAAGGCGCGTACCGACGAACTGGTCGCCCAGTTCGGCTCGGAGGGAACGTTCGTCGCGGCCGACTCGCTCGCCGACCTCGTCGCGAGCCTGAAGCGGCCGCGCAAGGTGATCATCATGGTCAAGGCCGGCGCCGGCACCGACGCGGTGATCGACGAGCTCGCCGACCTGCTCGAAGAGGGCGACATCGTCGTCGACGGCGGCAACGCGCACTATGCCGACACCCGGCGGCGCGAGGCGGCGCTGCGCGAGCGCGGGCTGCACTTCGTCGGCACCGGCGTCTCCGGCGGCGAGGAAGGCGCGCTGAACGGGCCGTCGATCATGCCCGGTGGCACGCGAGAGGCGTACTCCACACTCGGCCCGATCCTCGAGTCGATCGCGGCGGTCGTCGACGGCACGCCATGCTGCGTCCACGTCGGGGCGGACGGCGCGGGGCACTTCGTGAAGATGGTGCACAACGGCATCGAGTACGCCGACATGCAGCTGATCGCCGAGGCGTACGACCTGATGCGGTCGCTGCTCGGTCGTACGCCCGCGGAGCTGGCCGAGGTGTTCCAGGGGTGGAACGAGGGCGACCTCGAGTCGTTCCTCATCGAGATCACCGCCGAGGTGCTGGCGACCCCGGACCCGCGGACCGGGTCGGGCGCGCTGGTGGACGTGGTGCTCGACCAGGCCGAGCAGAAGGGCACCGGCCGATGGACGGTGCAGATCGCGCTGGACCTCGGGACGCCGGTGTCGGGCATCGCGGAGGCGGTGTTCGCGCGGTCGCTGTCGGGCCACGCTGAGCAGCGCCGGGCGGCTGCCGGCGTTCTCCCTGGGCCGGCGGGCTCGGTGACGGTCGGCGAGGAGTTCGTCGAGGACGTGCGGCGGGCGTTGTACGCGTCGAAGGTCGTGGCGTACGCGCAGGGCTTCGACATGATCCGCGCGGGCGCGGCGGAGTACGGCTGGGACATCGACCTCGGCGCGATGGCGACGATCTGGCGTGGAGGCTGCATCATCCGGGCGCGGTTCCTGGACCGGATCCGCGAGGCGTACGAGAAGACGCCGGACCTCACGAGCTTGCTGGTCGACCCGTACTTCGCTTCCGCCGTGTCCGAGGCGCAGGAGGCCTGGCGGCGCGTGGTCGCGACCGCGGCGGCCGCTGGCGTTCCGGCGCCGGGCTTCGCGTCGGCGCTGGCGTACTACGACGGCCTGCGCCGCGACCGGCTGCCGGCCTCGCTGGTGCAGGGGCTGCGGGACCTGTTCGGTGCGCACACGTACAAGCGGATCGACGCGGAGGGCACGTTCCACGTCGACTGGTCCGGCGACAAGAGCGAACAGGACGCCTCCTGATGCGCGTCTCGCTGTCGTCCGACATGCCGGACGGGATCGCGTCGGTCCTCGCGTCGGAGATCACGAATCGCGGGCACTCGGTGCTGCTCCATGGGGCGCTGACGGCCGAGGACCGCGCCGACTGGGCCTGGAGCGCCTCGGCCGCCGCGCGCGACGTTGCCACCGGCCACGCCGACCAGGCCATCGTCTGCTGCTGGACCGGGACCGGAGCGTCGATCGCGGCCAACAAGGTGCCTGGCGTCCGCGCGGCCCTGTGCGCGGACGCGTACACGGCAACGGGCGCGCGGAAGTGGAACGACGCCAATGTGTTGGCGCTCAGCGTCCGCGCCACCTCCGTGCCGCTGCTGATCGAGATCCTCGACGCCTGGTTCGCGGAGGAGTCATCGTCGGACCAGACCGACGACCGGGCCAACATCGACCACGTCGACGACATCTGATCAGCGCCAGCGCAGCGCCATCAGTCGGTGGCACACTCGGTGCCATCGGCATGTCGAAGATATGTACGAGATATCGGAGACGGGAGCTCCTTGATCCTGCCGACCAACCCGGCGTGGAGGGGAGAGCGTTGTGATGGCGAGGGTGATGACGCTGTGGTTGGTGGCGAGTGTGGTGGTGGCCGGGTCGGTGGTGGCGGTCGGGACGCCCACCTCCTCTGCCAACGAGTCCGCCATCGGAGCCCGGGCCGCGCTGGACGCCTGCGACCCGGTCGACTCCTATCGCCGGGCCTTCGTCTCTGCCCGTAACGCGGGCGGTACCGCTGGAGCCGGAGACCGGTTCGGCGAGGTACTCGCCTCTGGCGACTTCGACGCCGACGGATACGTCGACGCGGTTGTCGGCGCGCCGAACGACGACATCGGCGGTGTCCGTTCCGGCGCGGTGTACGTGTTCCGCGGGTCTGCCGCCGGAACGACCACGGGGGTGCGGATCGGGCAGGCGGCTGGCGGGGGCGCGGACGAGGCCGGCGACGCGTTCGGCGCCGCGCTCGCGGCCGGCGACTACGACGGTGACGGATTCGCCGACCTCGCGGTCGGGGCCCCGGCCGAGGACTTCAACGGTGTCGTCGACACCGGGCTGGTCTTCGTGTTTCGTGGCAGCGCGTCTGGTCTCGGCGTCGGGGGGTACTTCGACCAGTCGTCCGCCGGCGGGCTGAACGAGGGCGGCGACCGCTTCGGCGCCGCGCTCGCCGCGGCCAACGTCACTGGCGACGGGACCGTCGACCTCGCGGTCGGCGTGCCTGGGGAGGCGCCCAACTCCGATGCCGCCGGCGGAGCTGTCGCGGTGCTGCGGGGCTCCGCGACGGGGCTCGGCGCGGGCACGTTCCGTACCCAGGCCGATGCGGCTGGCGCGAGCGAGGCCGGTGACGCGTTCGGTGCCGCGCTGGCGACGGGCGACGTGACGGGCGACGACGTCGTCGACCTCGTCGTCGGCGCACCGAACGAGGCGCCCGGCTCGGCACCCGCTGGTGGGGCGGTGTCGGTTCTACCGGGACCGGGGTTGACCGGCGGATACTGGCGCGAGCAGGGCCAGGCTCAGGGGCTCACCGAAGGTGGCGACCGGTTTGGCGCCGCCGTCGCGGCGGGCGACCTCGACGGCGACGGCGTCGACGAGATCGTCGTCGGCGCGCCGGGCGAGGACCTCTCCGTCACCTCGACCACGACCGCGGCCGACGCGGGCGCGCTCTTCGTTCTCGACCAGACGGGGATCGTCCTCACCGAGTACGCCGGGGGCGACATCCCCGAGGCCTCCGATGCGCTCGGGACGTCGGTCGCCGTGGCGGACCTCGACTCCGACGGGTTCTCCGACGTCGTCGCGGGCGCTCCCGGCGAGGGACCGGACGCGGCGCCGTCGTCCGCGGGCTCCGTGTTCGTCTTCGGTGGTCGCCCCGGCGCGATCGACGCTGGCCGGCGGATGGAACAGGGTCAGCTCCAGGCCGCCAGTGAGTCCGGCGACCGGTTCGGTGCGGCGCTGGCAGTTGGGCGCAGCGCGGCGACCGGCCGTACGGACGTCCTGGTGGGAGCGACCGGTGAGGCGCTCGACGGTTTCCCTGCGGGAGGAGCGCTCGCCGTGGTGAGCGGGCTGGGGGCGAACCTGTCGATCGGCGCGGGGCTCGGCGCGGTGACCGACACGTCCGTACGCGTCTGGGCCCGAGGGACCCACCCGAGCGTGCTCCGCGCGCAGTACCGCGTCGCCGGAACGACCGCGTGGACGACGACGCAGCCCGTCACGTTCGATCCGGCCCTTGACCACACCGCGGTCCTGAGCCTCACCGGCCTCACCGTGCAGACGACGTACGACTACCGACTCGTGACCGGATGCGCGGTCGACCCGCTCACGACGGGCCGGTTCCGAACGTTGCCAGCAGCCGGCACACCCAGCAGGACCCGGTTCGTTTACGGCGCGGACTTCCAGCACCCCAGCGTGTTCCTCGGCAGGTCGTTCAGCGTGCTGGATCACGTAGCCGCCTACGACCCGGACTTCGCCATCTTCGGCGGCGACCAGATGTACGCCGACTTCGGCACGCCGGCGACGACCCTGGCTGGATATCTCGGCAAGTACCGCGAGAACTGGTCCCAGACGCATTTCCGCCGGTTCGTCGGCAACCGTCCGACCTTCGTCATGTGGGACGACCACGAGATCGCCAACGACTGGTCGGCAGGCGCCGCCGCGCCCTATCCCGCGGCACGCGCCGCGTTCGACGCTTACCAACGCGGACACAGCACGACCCCCGTCACGCCGGGGGCGCTGTACTACACGTTCCGCGCTGGCCAAGCGGACTTCTTCGTGCTCGACGTCCGTAGCCACCGCAGTCCCAACGGGGCTGTGGACAACGCCTCCAAGACGATGCTCGGCGCGACGCAGAAAGCCGCTCTGAAGACCTGGCTGTCCCAGTCGACCGGCGCGTTCAAGCTCATCGTCACCGCGGTGCCCTTCAACGAGTTCGGCACCACGGGATCGGACTCGTGGAGCGGCTTCCGGACCGAACGTGCGGAAATCTTCCAGTACATCCGCGACCAAGCGATCCCCGGCGTCGTCCTGGTGGCCGGCGACCAACACTGGTCAGCCGCGGTCCGCATCGACGGCGCAGCCAGCTACCCGCTGTACGAGTTCATGGCGACGCCGATCGCCGCCGGAACCCGCACCCCGCCGACCCCCGGGCCCGGCGTGGAATGGCTGGACAGCCAACTCCGCCGAGCGTTCGGCGTCTTCGACATCGACACGACCGTCACGCCAGCCCAGTTGACCGTGGAGTACCGCTCAGAGACGAACGCGCTCATGTGCCGGATCCGGATCGACGCGACCGGAAGCCTGCTGGCGAAGGAGAGCTGTACCTAGTTGCCCCCCTCCCGTGTCAGGCTTACCCTGACGGAATTGTCAGGATCGACCTGACGCGGGAGGGTGTCGTGCGGCTCGCGAGCTTCCACCGACTCTGGCTGGCGAACGGCATCTCGCTGTTCGGCGACCAGGTGTCGCTGATCGCTCTCCCGCTCGTCGCGGTCGTGACCTTGCAAGCCAGCCCGGCCGAGGTGGGTCTCCTCACCGCCGTCGCCGGCGTGCCCTTGCTTCTCTTCGGCCTCCCGACCGGAGCGTGGGTCGACCGCACCCGCCGCCGGCGCCTCCTGATCGCCGCCGACCTCACCCGCGCCGCCACCCTCGCGGTGATCCCGATCGCCTTCGCCACCGGCACGATCAGCCTCGAGATCCTGCTCGGCGTCGCGTTCGTCGTGGCCTCGATGTCGGTGGTCTTCAACATCGCGATCTCGGCCGTCCTCCCGAGTCTGGTGCCGGCAGAGCGCCTCGTCGCCGCCAACGCACGTCTCACACAGACCCGAGCGGTCATGCAGCTCGCTGGCCCAGGCCTTGGTGGGCTGGTGGTCCAAGTGGTGACCGCGCCGTTCGCGTTGCTGGTCGACGCGGTCTCGTACGTCGGCTCCGCACTGCTCCTCCGCCGGCTCCCTGACGCCCCGATCGCGGGGCGCGATCGCTCCATCCGCGCCGGCCTCGCGCTGGTCTGGCGGGAACCACTGCTGCGGGCCAGCGCGCTGAGCGCGGGAACGTACTCGTTCTTCAACGCAGCGATCCTCGCCCTGCAGGTGCTCTACCTGACCCGCCAGCTCCACCTGACGCCCGCACAGCTCGGGCTGGTCCTCGCCGCCGCGGGGCCGGGCGGCCTCCTCGGCGCGGCTCTCGCGGTCCGGGTGAGCGGCCGGCTCGGGCTCGGACCAACGATGATCGCCGGCCTCGCGATTGCCGGGCTGGGCAACCTGGCACTGCCGCTGGCGCCGATCGCGGTCATCCTCGCCGCGACTTTCGTCAATGGGGCAGCGCAACCGCTCTACAACATCAGCCAGTCCAGCCTGCGGCAGATGCTCGTTCCGTCAAGCCTGCAAGGGCGTGTCACCGCCACGATGACGGTCATCGCTGGGGGAGCGGTGCCACTCGGAGCGCTCGTCGGTGGGCAGGCTGCCGAGCTCGTGGGCGTTCGACCCACGCTGTTCGTCGCCGCCATCGGCACGGTTGCCAGCTGCCTCTGGGCATGGGGCTCACCGATCCGGCGACTACGGAACGGGGTGGAGTGATCACGTAGAGCGCTTGAGGGCCTACGATTCCGGCATGTCCGGAGTGCCGGTCATGGTTCTCGCGTTCGGCGGACTGGCCATAGGGCTGGCCGGTCTGGTCGTCGGCGCCATCGCGCTGGGGCAGGTCAGAAGGCTGCGCCAGGCGGAGATCTCGCATGCTCAGTACGACGCGCGGGCCTTGCAGCGGCTGCATGCGGGGCTGGACGATCTGCGGCTGGGGCTGTCGGAGGCGCTGCGCCACGTCGCTGTCGTGCGGTACGACGCGTTCGGCGACCAAGCGGGCACCACGTCGTGGTCGATGGCCCTGCTCGACGACGCCGGGGATGGCGTGGTCGTGACGACGATCAACGGGCGGGAGTCGGGGCGGGCCTACGCGAAGAACGTGCGGGGTGGGGCGAGTGACGTTCCGCTCTCTCCGGAGGAGAAGGAAGCGCTCAACTACGCGATGGATCGCTAGAGCGCCGCGCGAAGAGCAGCAGCAGGCCGGTGGCGGCGGCGAGGAATCCGGCCGCCACGTTCAAGGTCGCGTAGCCCCAGGTTCCGACGATCAGGCCGGCGCCCGCCGCGCCGAAGGCCGCGGCGCAGCCCACCGCGAGGTCCGAAGCTCCTTGCACGGTTGGCCGATCCTCCAACGGCACCGAGTCGGTCAGCAGCGCGGAGGAGGCGACCATGCAGCACGACCAGCCCAGGCCCAGCAGGAACAGGCCGACCGTGAGGCCGACCGACGGGCCTGCCGGCGCCAGACCCGAGAGCACCACCGACGCCAGCAGGATTGCCGAGCCGAGGCCGATCAGTGGCAGGCGTCCCAGCCGGTCCGCGGCGATGCCCATCAGCGGCGCGAACGCGAACATCCCCACGATGTGCACGCTGATCACGAACCCGATCACCTCGAGCCCCGCGCCGCCGTGGTGGAGGTGCAGCGGCGTCATCACCATGACCGACACCATCACGGTGTGGGCGAGCGCGATCGCCAGCACCGCCACGGTTGCCCGCGGCCGGGACGCGACGACGCGATAGACGTGCCGGATCGATGAGTTCGGGCGGATCCGCGGATCGACCGACGCCACCTGCCGCGCCACCAGGAGCGGGTCCGGACGCAGCCGTACGAGGAACACGATCGCCGCCAGCGTCGCCCCGATGGCCCCGAGTACGAAGGGGCCGACGAACTCCGGCGCGCCCATGCTCATCGTGAGGCGGTCCGCCGGCCCGAGCAGGTTCGGCCCGAGGACGGCACCGACCGTCGACGCCCAGACGACCAGCGACAGCGCGGTGGCCCGTTTGTTCGGGGCCGCGAGGTCGGTCGCGGCGTACCGCGACTGGTTGTTCGCGGCGGTCGCCGACCCGAACAGCGTCGCGCCGAGCAGCAGCAGGACGAACGACGACAGGAACCCGGACAGCACGCACACGACCGCGCCCACCGCGCCGAGCGCGAACCCGAGCGCGAGCCCCGGCCGCCGGCCGCGGGTGGTCATGATGCGCGCGAGCAGGAAGGCGACCACCGCCGAGCCCAGCACCTGCGCGGTCTGGGGGACGCCGGCGAGGTCGGAGGAGCCGAGGATCCGTTCGGCCAGCAGTGTCGCAACCGAGATGCCCACCGACACTCCGGCGCCGCCGAACGCCTGGGCGATGACCAGGGTGACGATCGTTCGGCGCTGCAGTTTGGCGACGTCCAACCCGGCCTCAGTGGTCACTTCCGCACCCTAATGGCGAATGGCCGCTTCCGCGGCAGCGAGTTGAGCGATCCGGCGTTCGCACGGTCGCCGGGCGACCAGGTGACCGGCTGCCGCCGAGCAGGACGCCGATCCCGCCGCCCAGCCCGGTCAGGCCGTGTCTGGCAAAGATCGCCTGGCGCGCGACACCCCCCAGAAGTCAGCAGAGGCCGCCTGGACGCGGTGCACCTCGTCACCCATATAACCAATATGAATTCCTCCTGCACCACGCCCAGCCCGGCGCTATTTGCCAGACACGACCCTAGGCCGATGATCAGCCCCGACAGCGTGGCGGACAGCCCGCGTTCCTGGGTGAGGTAGAACGCGAGCAAGACGACGACGAACCCACCGGCACGGTTCACCAGCTCCGCGGCCCACAGGGACCAGAACTGCCCGGGCAATCCGCCAGCCCGTACGTCGTAGCCATCCCATCGCTGGCCAGCTTGCTGGAACACCTCCGGTCCGGCCACCCATTTGTCGGCCGAGGAGTGATCACTTGCCGTGCGCGGCGCGCGGCTGACCGACCCCTTGCAGATCGGTAGGGCGGCATACTCAGCCCACGTGACCGATGTGTTCGCAACGGCGGCGATCCGAGATCGCGTACTCACCTCCTGGACGGCCTCGCCCGCCCGGTTCCGGGAGGACGCGAACGCCGAGGAAGACCTGGCGCTCGGTGGCTACCGTGACCGGCTGATCGTCGAGCTCGCCCAGAACGCCGCCGACGCGGCCGCCCGGGCCGAGCTGCCCGGCCGGCTGCGGCTCACGCTGCGCGACCAGAGCGAGGAGGGCGCGGTCCTCGTCGCCGCGAACACCGGCGCACCGCTCACCCCCGCCGGCGTCGAGTCGCTGGCCACGCTCCGCGCCTCGGCCAAGCGCGACGACGCCACCACCGCCGTCGGCCGCTTCGGCGTCGGCTTCGCCGCCGTCCTCGCCGTTACCGACGACCCGATCATCCTGTCGAGGAACGGCAGCGTCCGCTTCTCCCGCGAGGACACCGCCGCCCTGGTCGCGGACGTTCCCCAGCTCGCCGAGGAGCTCCGGCGCCGCGACGGACATGTCCCGATCCTCCGCCTGCCGTTCGAGGCCGACGGCGAACCACCGGACGGCTTCGAGACCGCCGTCCTCCTCCCGCTGCGCGACGAGGGCGCGGCCGACCTCGTACGGAGGCTGCTCGCCGAGGTCGACGACACGCTCCTGCTCGCGCTGCCCCAGCTCGAGGCCGTCGAGATCGACATCGACGGCGAGGTCCGCGAGCTCGAGGGCGCGCTCGACCGCTGGCACGTCCAGAGCACCGCCGACGAGTTCACCACCCACGAACGCGAACGCCTCCTCGCCAACCGCCCCACCGAGGAACGGTCCCGCCCGTACTGGTCCGTCCTCTGGGCACTCCCGCACGACGCGACGACGAACGTCCCGCGCACGGTCCACGCGCCGACCCCCACGGACGAGCCGCTCTCGCTCCCCGCGCTGCTGCTCGCCACGTTCCCGCTGGATCCCACCCGCAGGCACGTCGCGGACGGGCCGCTCACCGACCGCCTCGTCGAGGAGGCCGCGACCGCGTACGCCGAGCTGCTCCGCATCCGGGCCAAGGCGGGCGACGACGTCCTCCGGCTCGTACCGACCGGCCTCCCCGCCGGCGCCCTCGACGGGCGGCTCCGCGAAGCGATCCTCGCCCAGCTCCCGACGACGCCGATCCTCAGGGCCGCCGAGGACGACGCCCCGCTGCAACCGCGCGACGCCGTCGTCGTCGACGGAGCAGACCGCGCGCTCGTCGGCATGCTCGCCCACGTCATCGGCGGACTCGTTCGCGCAACCAGGACGGACAAGCCGGCCCTCGACGCCCTCGGCGTACGTCGCCTCCCGCTCGACGAGGTCGTCGACCAGCTCGCCGCCATCGCCGAGTCGCGGCCGCCGAGCTGGTGGCAGGAGACCTACGCCGCCATGGCGGACAGTGTCAACGATCCCTTGACACGGGAATCCCTTGGTGCGTTGCCCGTTCCGCTCGCCGACGGCCGAGTCGTCCGCGGCGCCCGCGGCCTCCTCCTGCCCGGCGCCGACCTGCCGGCCGAGGCACTGTCCACGCTCGGCCCGTACGGCCTCCGCGTCGTCCACCCCGACGCCGCGCACGAGACGCTCGAACGCCTGGGCGCGATCGTCGCGAGCCCCCGCGCCCTCCTCGAGGACGGCGCCCTGCGCGCGGCCGTGGGGGACTCGCCCGACGCCGACGACCCCGAGGCGGTCGCGCACGCCGTGCTCAGCATCGTCGACGCGGCCGTCCGTACGGACTTCCTGCAGCCCGGCGACCTGACCTGGCTCGGCTACCTCGCCCTGCGCGACGCCGCCGGCGACCTCACCCCGGCGAACGCGCTGGTCGTCCCCGGCTCCGAGGCCGAGGCGATCCTCGACCCCGACGAGGTCGCCACCGTCGCCGCGGACCTGGTCGAGCGCTTCGGCCCGGCCGCCATGGAGGCAGCAGGCGTCGCCCGCACGCTCGGCTTGGTGACCGCGGACGACGTCCCGCTCGACGTCCTGCCCGACGACCTCGCCGATCTCGCGGACATCGAGGACTGGGTCGCCGCCGTCGCCGAGCTAGGCGCGATGGCCGGCGAGGTGAGTGCCGTTCGCGACCTCGACTTCGTCTCCGACGACGCCTGGCCGCGCGCCCTGGCGTTGTTCGGCGCCAACCCGACCCTCCGCCGAGCCCTCGTCCAGCCGGTCCGTGTCGTCGGCGCCTCCGGCGAGGTGACAGACGTGCTGTCGTACACCGCCTGGTGGCTGCGCCAGAACGTCACGGTCGCCGGGCACGCCGACCCGGAGGCCGACTCGGTCCTCGTCGAGCTGCTCGAGCCCGCCCCGGACTGGCTCGCCGACCTCGACCCCGAGGTACGGCGAGCGCTCGGCCTGGTCCGGACCGTCGCCGACCTCGACGCAGACGACGCCGCGCGCGTGCTCGACCGGCTCGCCGACCCGGACCGCCCGGTCGAGGCCGCGACCGTCCTCCGGCTGTGGGCCCAGCTCGGCGAGCTCACCGCCGTACCCGACGGCGCGCCGCCCACCGTGCGCGTGCTCGACGCCGACGGCAACACGGTGGTCGTCGACAGCGCCGACGCGGTCGTCGTCGACGCGCCGATGTGGCTGCAACGCACGGACCTCGGCGGCCACATCGTCGCCCTCGGCCGGGCGGCCGACGTGTTGGGCGACCTGCTCGACGTGCCGCTCGCCTCTGAGGTCGCCGCGGGCAAGCTCGCCGACGACGGCGTACCCACACCGGTGCCCGACCTCGTGCGCGCGCTCGCCCCAGGCGTCCCCGACACCTGGTGGGAGCACGAGGAGCTGCTCGTCGACGACGTCGAGGTCGACTGGTGGGTGACCCCCGACGACCGCCCACACGCGGCCACGCCGGAGGGCCTCGCCCGCGCGCTCGCCTGGGCGGCGGACGACTGGCCTGCCCGCCACCTCATCGCGACCGCGTTGGTCGAACCCGACCGCGCCGCCGAGCTCCTCCTCGACGCCGCCTTCGACCCACGCGATTAGCTCTCTGTTGAGTTGTCAAGGTTCCGTTGTGACGCCAGCTTGCGTGATGGGCAAGGGAGAAGCGACCGGCCGAACGGGGTCTGTGGACAACCAAGCGATCGACGAGCCTGTGGACGAAAAGCCGGCCAGCGAGACCTAGGAACGCGGCACGCGCACGAGCAGGACGCCGGGCTCGATCTCGGCGTTGATCTCCTGCCCCGAGGCCACGACGTCGCCGTCGAGTTGCCGTGGGCACGAGTCCACCGCTCGGACCGACACCTGCTTACCCCGCCACGTGCGCAGCCGGTCGTCCTGCGCGGCCGACCGGCGCACCACCCGCCAGGCCAGCGAGGGCCAGTCGGTCAGCCGCCGCGGCGCCACGACCAGCACGTCCAGCATCCCGTCGTCCGGCAGCGCGTCCGGCAGGATCGACAGGCCGCCGTGCAGTGTCCCCACGTTCCCCACCAGAACGGTCCGCGCCCACAGGCGTTCCTCCGGCGCGGAGTCCACCGAGATCGCCACCCGCAGCGCCGGGCCGGACAGGTGCCGCGCGGCCGACACGACGTACGCCGCCCAGCCCACGCGCGCCTTCAGCCGGTCCGGCGCCTCCCCGACGATCAGCGCGTCCAGCCCGAGCCCCGCCATCACCGCGAACCGGTCGTCCGGTAGCGAGTCGCCCCATACCCGTACCAGATCCATCGACCGGTTCGCCCCGTTCAACGCCACCTCGATCGCCGCCCCCAGGTCCAACGGCAGCCCGAGGTTGCGCGCCAGCAGGTTGCCCGTTCCCACCGGCACGACAGCGACCGGCACCCCGGACGAGGCCAGCTCCGAGCACACCACCCGCACGGTCCCGTCCCCACCCGCGGCGATCACCAGGTCGGAACGAGCAGCAAGAGCAGCACGCGCCATCGCGTGCCCCGCATCGGACACCGTCGTCTCGAACCACAAAGGCTGCCGCCACCCGTGCTCGACCGCGATCCGGTTCAAGAGCGAACGGAAGTACGCGAAGTCCTCCAGCTTCGAAGGATTGACCACCACCGCGACCCGTCGCCGGCGTCCACCGGAGCCCACAGCCGGCGGCGGCCGCCCGGTCGTGCGGTTCACGCCGTACGCCAGCATCGTCCCGCCCAGCAAGGCGAAAGCCAGCGACCAGCCCGCCACCACGTCCGACACGTAGTGCGCCGACAGCGCCACCCGGTCGAAACCCACCAGCAGCACGAGGAAAACCGTCCCCGCCCACGCGAGCACCTGGTCGCGTTGCCGGAGTCCGCGCCGCCACACCACCAGCAGCAACGCCCCGACGATCAACGCCGACGCCAAAGCGTGCCCGGACGGGAACGAAAAGCTGTCCCGGAGCATGAACGGATCGGGGATCTCCGGCCGGCCGCGAGCGATCAGCGCCTTGAAGAACAGCTCGATCAGGAAGCCGAGGACGACCGTTCCGGCGAGCCACAAGGCCAACCGCCGCAGTCCCTGCCGGAACAGCAACAGGGCAACGATCAACGCGATCGCCCGCAGGACGTACGGATGGGTGATCCACTCGATCACGATCAGGACGTCGACCAGGGACTGATTCGCGTTGAGGTACGCGGACATCCCGCGGGACACGGCCAGGTCCAGCGAACGCAGGGGACCCCATTCGGCGGTCACGAGGACGAGCAGCAGCCCGAAGCCGCTGACCCCTGCCACCAGCAGGCTGACCGCAGCCCTGCCGGTCCGGTCCGCGTCGCGCGCACCGTTGTACTCGTCCACGAGGCATGTTTACCTGTTATCGGCGATGCGGCGCCGCAACACCCCGCCTGTGTGAGGAAGTCGATACTCGGTGTCAGCTTCGCGCACGGCCGGATACCCTCGGGGCGTGATCGATCCCAAACTGCTCCGTGAAGACCCAGACCGCGTACGGGAAAGCCAGCGGCGCCGTGGATCCTCGGTCGGGCTCGTCGACCAGGTCCTCGCCGCCGACGAGGCACGCCGGTCTTCGATCTCCACGTTCGAGCAGGCGCGATCGGAGCAGAAGGCGCTCGGCAAGCAGATCTCGCGCGCCCAGGGTGAGGAGAAGCAGGCGCTGCTCGTCCGTACGAAGGAGCTCGCGAGCCAGGTCAAGGAGGCCGAGGCCGCGCAGACCGCCGCCGACAGCGCGTACGACGAACTCGTCAAGCAGCTCGACAACCTCGTCGAGCCCGGCGTCCCCGAGGGCGGCGAGGACGACTACGTCGTACTCGAGCACGTCGGCACCCCGCGCGACTTCCAGGCCGAGGGCTTCGAGCCGCGCGACCACGTCGAGCTCGGCAAGATCCTCGGCGCGATCGACCTCGAGCGCGGCGCGAAGGTCTCGGGCAGCCGCTTCTACTTCCTCACCGGCAACGGCGCGCTGCTCGAGCTGGCGCTGCTCAACCTGGCGATGGAGTACGCGACGTCGTACGGCTTCACCCCGATCATCCCGCCCTCGTTGGTGAAACCGCCCGCGATGGAGGGCACCGGCTATCTCGGCCAGGGCTCCGCCGACGACGTCTACCGGCTCGCCAACGACGACCTCTACCTCGTCGGCACCTCCGAGGTGCCGCTCGCCGCGTTCCACGGTGACGAGATCCTCGACGCCGACCAGCTGCCGCGCCGGTACGCCGGGTTCAGCCCGTCCTTCCGCCGCGAGGCGGGCTCGCATGGCAAGGACACCCGCGGCATCTATCGCGTGCACTGGTTCGACAAGGTCGAGATGTTCGTGCTCTGCAAGCCGGAGGACGCGCCCGAGGAGCACCAGAAGCTGCTGGCGTGGGAGAAGGAGTTCTGGGACAAGCTGGAGCTTCCGTACCGCGTGATCGACACGGCCGCCGGAGACCTCGGCGTGAGTGCCGCGCGCAAGTACGACCTCGAGGCGTGGCAGCCGAGTCAGCAGCGCTACCGCGAGATCACCTCGACGTCCAACTGCACCGACTTCCAAGCCCGCCGCCTGGGTATCCGGTACCGCACGGACGACGGGCCGCGGCACGTCGCGACGCTGAACGGCACGCTGGTCGCGATGGCCCGCGCGATCGTGATGGTGCTGGAGAACCACCAACAGGCGGACGGATCGGTCGCTGTGCCCAAGGCGTTGCAACCGTTCCTCGGCGGCCGCGAGCGGCTGGACCCCGTCGGGTGAACGACTGGCGGCCACGGCTTCTCGCGCTGGACATCGACGGGACGCTGTACGACGAGTCGTACGACATCTCGCCACGAGTCGAGGCCGCCGTACGCAAGGTCGCCGACGAGGGTGTGCACATCGTGTTGTCGACCGGCCGCGGGCTGGTCGGCACACGGCCGCTCGCCGAACGGCTGGCGCTCCCCGACCCGTACCTCGTCTGCTCCAACGGCGCGGTCACCGTACGCCTGCATTCCGACGCCGAGCCTGACCAGCAGGTCGAGTTCATCGACGTGGTGACGTTCGACCCCGAGCCCGTCCTGCAGCTGCTCCTCCAGCGGCTGCCGGGCGTGCTCGTGGCGGTCGAGGAGATCGGCATCGGCTACCGCGTGACGGCGCCGTTCCCGCCGAACGAGCTGTCCGGCGACTACCGCGTCGAGCCGATCGAGACACTGATGGCCAAGCCCGTCACGCGCGTGATCCTGCGGCAGCCGTCCAGCGAGGCCGAGGAGTTCCTCGACGTGATCGACCGCGTCGGCCTGCAGGACGTGGCGTACTACATCGGCTACACGGCCTGGCTCGACCTCGCGCCGAAGGGCGTGTCCAAGGCGCACGGGCTCGCGAAGGTCGCCGACCTGCTGGGCGTCTCGTACGAGGACGTGCTCGCGATCGGCGACGGCAACAACGACGTCGAGATGCTCTCCTGGGCGGGCCGCGGCGTCGCGATGGGCAACGCGACCGCCGAGGTCCAGGACTCCGCGGACGACGTCACCGAGACCATCGACGAGGACGGCGTCGCCCTCGAGCTCAGCCGCTGGTTCGACCTCGGTTAACGCGCCTCGGCCGTGCAGACGCAGGCCTTGTTGCCGTCGGAGTCGGCGAGTACGACGAACGAGGGCGCCTCGCTGTCGTCCACGATGACCCCACCCGCCGCGACCGCGGCGGCGATCCGCTGCTCGCGCACCTCCGGCGCCACCCACACGTCGAGGTGGAACCGCTGCCGGGGCGTCTCGTGCGCGTCGGTGTCCTGGAACCACAGGTTCGGCACCCGCCCCAGGACGTCCCGTACGCCGCCGCCGATCGTGCCGTACCCCACCGACGAGGTGCTCCCGGTCAGCAGCGCCGCCCACATCGGCGCGATCGCCGCGGCGTTGGCCGTGTCGAGCGCCAGCTCGATCGTGGTGATCGACCCCGGATCCGCCACGACCCCGAGCTCGGCCGCCACGTCGGTGATCCGGCCCGCGAGGTCGATGTCTCGCTGCGTCACCCATTCGACGACGTGCTCGACGCCCTCGCCGTCGCGGTAGATCGCGTCGGCGCTGATCAGCTTGAGATCGACGTACCCGTCACCCAGCTGCACCTGCGGGTGGTGGCCCAGCTCGTCCCCCGCGGCGGCCACCGCGGTGACGAACCGGACGCCCGCGCCGAAGTCGCTCACCACGTACCGGGCATGGAGTCCCTGCCCGAGCTTCCGCCAGTCCGTCAGCTTGAACGCGGCGATCTTGTCGTCCATCAGCATGTCCATGAACGCGACCATAGACAGGGTTCCGGACGATCGGCGTCCGGGTCCGCGCAGGAAGTCGGTCGCTGGTCCGAACGGGCCTGAGCTATGCTCGACAGCATGAACAGCTTCCGGCATGAGGTCATGATGCGCCCCGCGTAGGGGTGCAACTGGTTCGTGCCAAGGCCCCTCGCGAGAGGGGCCTTCTTGTTTGTCGGGACTCCTTTCGCGAACCACCGAAGGAGAAACGATGAGCAACCACTTCTACGTCACCACGTCGATCCCGTACGTCAACGCCGACCCACACCTCGGCTTCGCGCTCGAGCTCGTGCAGGCGGACGTGCTCGCGCGCCATCGCCGGCTGCGCGGCGACAGCGTGCGCTTCCAGACCGGGACGGACGACAACTCGCTGAAGAACGTGCAGGCCGCCGAGGCCGCCGGCGTGCCCGTACGGGACTTCGTCGACGAGCACGCCGACGCGTTCGAGAACCTGCGAGGCACGCTCGACCTCAGCTACGACGACTTCCTCCGCACCAGCCGAGACCCCCGACATCGCCCGGGGGCCGAACGGCTCTGGCAGGCCTGCGTCGAGGCGGGCGACATCTACCGCAAGGAGTACGAGGGCCTCTACTGCGTGGGCTGCGAGCAGTTCTATCAGCCCGACGAGCTCGTCGAGGGGCGATGTCCCGAGCACGAGACCGAGCCGCAGGTCGTCCGGGAGGAGAACTGGTTCTTCCGCCTCTCGAGGTACGAGGACCAGCTCGCCGCGCTCTACGACGAAGGGCGGATCGTGATCGAGCCTGCAGTCAGGGCGAACGAGGTCCGCGCGTTCATCCGCGGCGGCCTGGAGGACTTCTCCATCTCGCGTTCCGTCCAACGCGCGCACGGCTGGGGAATTCCCGTACCCGGCGACCCGACGCAGGTGATGTACGTCTGGTGGGATGCGCTCGGCAACTACATCACCGCGCCCGGGTACGGGACCGGTGCCTCGAGCTTCGGCACGTGGTGGCGTGGCGACGGCGAACGCAGGCACGTGATCGGGAAGGGCATCGTGCGATTCCACGCGGTGTACTGGCCGGCGATGCTGCTGTCCGCCGGTTTGGCCTTGCCCACAAGGGTTTTCGTGCATGACTACCTCACGGTCAACGGACGCAAGATCGGCAAGTCGCTCGGCAACGCCGTCGCACCCGACGCGATCGCGGCGACGTACGGTACGGATTCCCTGCGTTGGTGGCTGGTCGCGCAGGTACCGAAGGTCGGCGACACCGACTTCACCGAGGAGCGGCTGGTCGGCGCTGTCAACCGCGACTTGGCAGGTGGGGTGGGCAACCTGTCGCAACGCGTGGTCACGATGATCCACCGGTTCCGTCACGGCGTCGTGCCGTCAGCGGCCCCGAGCGAGGCTCTCGCCGAGGCGGCGAACGAGGTGCCCGAACGGATCGACGCGGCGCTCGAGTCGTTCGACCTGCGGCAGGCGGCGAACGCGCTCACCACGCTGATCGCGACGGCGAACCGGTTCATCGAGGAGACCGCGCCCTGGCAGCTTGCCAAGACGGAGAAGGCTGAGGTGGCCGAAAGCGGACGCGCGAGCGCCGAGCTGGACGCCGTTCTGAGCGGTCTCGCGGAGGTCTGCCGGGTGCTGGCGAGCGAGCTGCGGCCGTTCGTACCTGACCTGGCCGAACGCCTCGCCAGGCAGTTCACGCCGGTCGATCCGAGCGGTCAGCTGCCGAAGGCCGAGCCGATCTTCCCGCGGCTGGAACGGCACGAAGGAGCGGAGGCAGCGGAGGCGTTGGAGAAATAGGTCGGTAAGGTGCGTCCCCGTGCCAAGAGACCGCAGGATTCTCGCCCTCGCGTTCGCTGCCGCCGCGCTGACCGCGCTCGCCGGCTGCGGCTCCGGCGACGACCCGAAGCCGGCGGCCGCCGCGCAGGAGGTCAAGGCCAAGCCGACGAAGGAAGCGCCCGCCGCCAAGCCGCGACTCGAACCCGAGCTGCTGAAGAGTGCCGTGGACAAGTCGGTACTCCGTGCCAAGGACATCGGCCACAAGGTCGAGGTGCAGGACCAGGACGACAGCCTCGATGTGCCGACCAACGACATCTGCGCCAAGGAGTGGAAGAGCAACGGCTTCCGCGTGGCGCGGCATCAGGACTTCTTCTGGAAGGACGCCGAGGTCGCCGAGCTCGTCGTGAGCACCGAGGTGGTCGCCTACGAGCCCGGGCAGGCCAAGGCCGCGCTCGCCGAGATCGAGAAGGCCATCGGCGACTGCGACGGCTGGAAGCACGACCAGGGCGAGATGGACAAGGTCGCGGTCACCGCGGCGCCGGACGGCGCGCTCGCGGAGTCGTTCGCCTGGAAGGGCGTCGACGAGCGCAAGGACGGCGACTACAACTACCTCGCGACCTACCAGGTACGCGGCGACCTGCTGAGCGCCGTGTACGTGTGGGCGGACGACAGCTCCGATGCCAAGGAGATCGCCGGCGACCTGACCGAGAAGGCCGCCGAGCGGCTGGAGAAGTCCGGCTGATTTAGGGGAAACCCGCGGGTCGACTGTTGTCATCGCCGGGCCGGTACCGGGTGTTCACCGCGCTCCTGGTCTGGTGTGGCGTCCGGAGGGGATCCTTTGGACCTTCCGCCGGCCGCGATTCGCGGCCGGCGGACTGACGTTCGAGGCAGGTCGCGCGGGAGGGGATCCTTGTTTCGGTGCGGCAGGTGGCGGTTGGCAGGATGGAGGGGTGACCGACCGGCCCAAGCTCGTTGTCAGTGACCTCGATGGAACGTTGCTCCGCACGGACGGGACGGTCTCCGACCGGACCCGCCGCGCGCTGGCGAGGGTGGAGGAGGCCGGCTCGACGGTGATCTTCGCGACCGGCCGCCCGACCCGCTGGATGCACGCCGTCGCCGAACAGTCCTGCCACAAGGGCATCGCGATCTGTTCCAACGGCGCGATCGTCTACGACCTGCACACCGAGGAGATCCTCGAACGCCATCCGCTCGCCCGCGAGGCCGGCATCGCCGTCATCGAGGCGATCCGGGCCGCGATCCCCGGCGTGAGCTTCGGCGTCGAGCATGGTGACCAGTTCGCGCACGAGGCCGCGTACGTCCTGCACTTTCCCATCGACGACAAGCGCGTCGACACCTACGTCGCCACCGTCGACCGGATGTGGGAGAAGCCCGCGTACAAGCTGCTCGTCCGGCACGTCGACTACGACCCGGACACGCTGCTCGCCAAGGCGCGCGACGTTGCCGGCGAGCTGGCCGAGCTCACCCACTCCAGCCGCAGCGGCCTGCTCGAGGTCTCCGCCCGCGGCGTGTCCAAGGCGTCGACGCTCGCGCTGTGGTGTTCCGAGCGGGGGATCGCGCAGGAGGAGGTCGTCGCGTTCGGCGACATGCCGAACGACCTGCCGCTGCTGGCCTGGGCCGGCACCGCGTACGCCGTCGCGAACGCGCACCCCGAGGTTCGCGCGGCCGTCTCCCGAACGTGTCCGAGCAACAACGAGGACGGCGTCGCGCAGACGCTGGAGCAACTCTTCGCCTGATTGACAATGGTTCTTTCGAAAGACTACTTTCGCAACATGGCTTTCGATGACGAGGCGCGTAAGGCACTCGACGCGCGGGCGATCCGTGCCCTCGCGCACCCGCTCCGGATCCGCATCCTCGACCTGCTGGACGAACGGCCGCCGCTCACCGCCACGGAGATCAGCGAGATCGTGGGCGAGAGCCCGGCGAACTGCTCGTTCCACCTCCGCACGCTCGCGAAGTACGGCTTCGTCGAGGAGGCCGGCGGCGGCACCGGGCGCAACCGGCCGTGGCAGCGTCCCTCTGGCTCGATCTTCATCGACGACGCCGACGCGGACCCGGAGACCCGTACCGCCGCGAGCGCGTTCCATGCCGTCAAGCGGGAGGCGACGTTCCGCAAGGTCGCGGAATGGGAGGAACGCCACCACTCCTATCCGGGCGAGTGGAGCAAGGTCGGGTTCACCTCGGAGATCAACACGGCGCTGACCGCGGCCGAGCTCAAGGAGGTCGGCCAGAAGATCTTCGACCTCGTCATTGGCATCCACGAGAGCCGCGAGACGCCGCCGGATGCCGAACGGGTCGCGATCTACGCCTGGGGATTCCCGCTCGGCCGGCCGAAGGGGGAGTCATGAGGTCGTTCGCGCTCGCCGTGAGGCTCGTCTGGGCCGCGGGTGGGACGGCGTTCGCCGTCGTGGTCGCCCTCTTCGCGATCTCCGGCCTCGGCATCGTCGCGCTCGTCTTCTTCGGCAACGCGCTGCTCGGCGAGCTGGTCGGCGGCGACCCGTCCGAGCGGACCGTCGGCCTCGTCGTCGCTGCGCTCGTCACCGCGGCGCTGGTCTCGTTCGCCACCGCGACCGGTGCGGGCATGCACAAGCTGCTGATCGAACGCACGATCCGGTACTGCAACGAGATCCTGCTGCGGCTCACCATCCAGGCTCCGCTGCGAGAGTTCGACGACCCGCGCTTCCACGACCGGCTCGAACGTGCCGAGCGCGCGGTCCAGGCGAGCCCGATGATCGTCGCGATGGCCGTACCCCAGATCATCGGCGCGCTCGTCAGCGTGGCCGGACTCGCCGCGGGACTGTTCGTCATCCACCCCGCGCTCGTGCCCGTCACGCTGCTCGCGAGCGTGCCGCTCTGGCTGGCGGGGCGGATCGCGAGTGATGAGATGTACTCGTTCTCGTTCGGCAACACTCCGGGCGACCGGGCCCGCCACCACATCGGCGACGTCGCCAAGAATCGGCGGCTCGCTCCGGAGGTCCGCGCGTACGGGCTCGGCGGCTTTCTCACGCGGCGGTGGACCGACCTGTACGACGAGCGCCTCGCCGGTGTCCGCGAGGTCGTCGGCAAGCACATCCGCCGGTCGGCGATCGGCAGCGGCGTGGGCATGCTGGTGCTCGGCGGCGTGCTGTTGGTCGTGCTGTGGTTCGTGCAGCGGGGCGACCTTACGGTCGGCGCCGCGGCGACGGCTGCCGTCGCCGTTCTGCTGCTCGCGAACCGTTCGCAGCTTGCCGCCACGCAGCTCGCCCACGTTCTCGAGCACGGCAAGTACTTCAACGACTTCGTCGAGCTCCGCGACTGGGTCGGCGGTTTGCGTCCGCAACCGGCAGTTGACACTCGTCCGTTCCGTCAACTGCGGGTTGACGATGTCACGTTCACCTATCCGGGCGCCAAGCAGCCGGCGCTACGGCAGCTGACCGCCAGCATCGACGAGGGCGAGGTCGTCGCGATCGTCGGGCAGAACGGATCTGGCAAGACCACGTTGGTGAAACTGCTCTCCGGCCTGTACGAACCGACCGAGGGCACGGTCACCTGGGACGGCACGCCCGTCGCACAGCTCGCCGGCGACGGCGGCCTCGACCAGGTCGGTGTCGTGTTCCAGGACTTCGGGCGGTACTGGTTCTCCGCCGCGGAGAACATCGGCCTCGGCGCCCCCGACCGCATCACCGACACGAGCGCGATCCAGGCGGCCGCGACGGAGGCCGGAGCCGCAACGTTCCTCGACAAGCTGCCGCAGGGCTTCGACACCCCGCTCGGCGTCGAGGTCGATGGCGGCGCGGACCTGTCCGGCGGCCAGTGGCAGCGCGTCGCGATCGCCCGGGTGCTGTTTCGCCAAGCCACGTTCCTCATTCTCGACGAGCCGACCGCCTCGTTGGACGCCGAAGCCGAAGCGGCCCTGTTCGAGACGCTCCGCGAGCTCAGGCACGGCCGGACCGTCGTGATCATCTCGCACCGCTTCTCGACCGTACGTTCCGCCGACCGCATCCTCGTCATGCACGAGGGCAGGGTGGTCGAGCAGGGTTCGCACGAGGAGCTGATGGCCGCGGACGGTCGGTACGCGCGGATGTACCGCCTGCAGTCCAGCGCGTACGTCGACGTCGCCTGAGCAGACGAAACGGCCCGCCCCGAGGGGCGGGCCGTTCCACTCCGATCTACTTGCTGGTCAGGCCGAACGCGATGCGGTTCAGGCTGTCCTCGGTGCCGGTGAAGCCCTCGAACAGCGAGAACACGTCACTCGACAGATCGGCGTCCGGGTCGTCGGCCGTGCCGCCGATGTTGTCCGGACCCACGCCGTACATGCCGGCGAAGTCGCCGCCCTCGTCCATGACGTTCTTGACGGCGTTCGTCGAGTCCGTGTGCCAGCTGCCGAGGTAGTGCCCGGCCTCGTGCGACACGATGTTGCCGATCGCCGTACCCACGAACGTGATCCGGTTGCTCGCCGGCGTCAGGTACGTGTTCAGCGAGTACTCCGGACCCGCCGGGTCGCTGATCGCGTCGAGCAGCACCAGCGCGGTCTCCTCGTGCCCGAAGTTGCCCGGGTCGATGGACTGCGCGATGCCGATCGTGTTGATGCCCGACTCGGCGATCGTGCCACCGACGACGACGCGGCTCACGTTCACGTTGCCGAACGTGTCCGGGTTGTCGGCGGAGTTGCGCACGACGATCTTCGCCTTGCCGTTCTTCGCCAGCGAGTCGCTGCCGAGGTTCTCCTTGACGGTCTTCACGATCTGCTTGACGACCGCCGGCTCGTCGGCGCGGGTGAGGCCCCACCGTCCGAGGAACGCGCGGAACGGGCTGAGCGTACGGACGCCCGGACCGCCCACGACGTTGGTGTTCAGCCGCTGGCCGTCGAAGTCGAGGAACAGCGTCTGCGGCTTCGCCTCCTTCTCCAGCGGCGGTCGGTAGGCCTCGACCGTCACGTCGTACAGGCCTTCGCCCTCGGTGATCGCGATCGAGTGCATGCCCGCCACCGCGGCGACATGGTCGGCGAGCGCGTTGCCGCCACCCGGCAGCGACGTGTTCGCCGGCATGATCGACGACGCGTCCTGGCTGGAGCCCATGACCTGCTTGCCCGACGGGTCGAACAGGTCGATGTGGCTCGCGCCGTTCTTCACCGTGACACCGAGGACGTCACCCGGGCGCAGCGGCACCGAGTAGTAGTCGACGTCCGCGGTACGCGAGGTGATCGTCAGCTGGTACGCGCCTTCCTCGTCGGCACCGGGGCCGCTGCCGGAGTCGAACGGGTCCTCGGGGATCGAGAGGAAGCCCGCGACCTCGACGTAGTAGACGCCGGTCTTCGGAGCCGTGAAGCGCAGCAGGCTGTCGAACGTCGAGGCGTTCTCGTCGTCGTTCCCGGCGAGGAAGTTGCCCTCGGCGTCCCAGATCTCCACGATCGAGTCGGCCAGGCCGCGGCCGTCGACGTCCGCGACGATCTGCTTACCTGCCTGGACCTCGATCTTGTAGAAGTCGAAGTCGCCCGAACCCGAGCCGGCGCTGCCGTGCGGGCCGTCGCCGATCGTGCCGGTCGTACGGATCGCACCGCGCGAACCCTCGATGCCGGTGTCGCGAGCCAGCGGGATCGAGCCGTCGTCCTCGGTGTTCGGGCTGAGCGCCGAGATCGGAACGACCTGGTGCGAGAGCTGGCCGAGGATGCGGGCCTTGGGGTTCTTGCCCTTGGCGGTGCCGAACTTGTTCACGACCTCGGCGTCGGCCTGGCTGTCGTTCCCGCCGTAGATGCCGGCGGGCTCCTCCTCGTCGTGCAGGATCGGCTGTTGCGCGGCCGCACCTGCGTTCGCCCGCACCTTGGCCTTCTGCTGGGCCCGGGTCTTCGACTTGTACGCCAGGGCGCGGTCCCAGCCAGCGAAGTCCAGCTTGTCCCGGTCCTTGACCAGCGCGAGGTACGGGTTCGGTCCGCTCGGTGCCTTGCCTGGAGCGGCTTTCGCGGCTCTCTGATAGCCGCGGTCGGCCACGTCGGTGCCATCGTCAGGCGCTGCCGACGCGAACGCTGGAGTGATGAGGGCCACGGCACCGATCGCCACGGCGAAAGACATGGATCTCCTGCGCACTGCGGGGCTCCCCCCGGTCGGGTCCGCGGCGTCCTTGCCGCGAACAGGACGAATTCCGGCGGCGCTCGTCTGGGTACGGCGGACCGATCCGCCGGAATGGTTGTCCCGGCCCCCCGACCAAGAGGTGGTCTCCCACCACCCCCGGCACACAGAAGATCACCGAGAGCGTCCGTTGTCGCGGCTCTCGTCCGGTTGCGGTCAGCTGACCGGAGCGGGAGCGCGCTGCGGCTCGTTCTGCTCGGGCTCGTCGGTGGTCGGCTCGTTCCGGCGCCGGATCCGCTGCAGGATCGTGTCGAAGAACGCGGCCAGCAGGCACACACGGAGGATGAGGATGACGAGGGTCGGCAGGTCCTCGATGAGGTGCCGGAACACCACCCAGAACGCGCCGCCGCGGTCGCCGATCAGGTGCGTGAGGCCGACGAAGCCCCACTCGACGCCCGCCTCCATCGCGCGCATCGAGACCGCGAGCAGGACGAAGAGCAGCGGTCCCGCCTGCCAGACGAGGCGGAGCGCGTTCACCAACGGCACCCACTTGCCGCGCCGGCCGCTGGTGTAATGGTCGACGAGGAACTTCACCTCGCCGGGCAGCCGGTTGAAGCGGTGCTGGAACTGGCTCAGCACGGTGGAGTTGGCGACGATGTCGCGTTCGCGGTCCAGGACGTGGCCGTAGATGACACAGGTGATCGCGAGCCAGATCAGCGGGTAGAGGAACGCGTCCTTCGCGTCGGGCAGGTAGACCATCGCGTGCTCGATGCCGGTGACGACCCAGTCGAACGGCGCGAAGACCCCGCGGATGGTCTCCTTCAGCTGCTGGAGCTCGACCCAGAAGACCCTGGTGTGCAGCCACTCGGGCACGTTCGCGAGGAGCCGGCTCAGGCCGACGACGGCGTAGAAGAGGTAGGAGACCTCGAAGAAGATCGCGAGCAGCCGGATCACCCGCTTGCCCGGCACCTCCTTGTCGACCAGCCACCAGAGGATGCGCTTGAGCAGATAGGCGGTCACGGCGGCGATCGCGGCCGCGTACATCACCTCGGGGCCCTGGTCGGGGACGCGGGACCAGGTCTGCATGGCCTCGTAGATGAGGTCGCTGAGGTACTGGTCGATCACGCCCCAGGTCGCGTAGAACGCGAGGAACGGCACGGCGGCGACGATCACGAAGTCGATGAACGTCGGCTCGTCCCGACCGTCGGGCTCCTCGTCGTTGTCGAGGTTGATCTCCGGCTGCGGTGGCGGGACGGCCTGGTCGGGAGTGGCGACCGGCATGGGGGCGAGGCTCTGGTCGGTGTCCGTACGGAACCCGAACATCCCACCGATGCCGCGCCGCCTTGCGTGCCGGCCCCGGGCCGGCTCGGGCGCGGAGACCACGGCGGCGACCACCCGGTCGGCCTCGCGCTGCATGATCCGCAGGTGCCTGAGGCCGGGCATCGCCTCTCGGAGCGCGAAGAACATCGCGATGGTCGCGGCGATCTGGACGAGCATGGAGAGCGCGACGCAGCCGAACGCCAGGACGCTCGCGAGGCCGTCGGGGATAGCCTCCCAGCGGTTGGCCCGTGCCGCGAGCATCATCGTGAGGCGCGAGCCGGCGCCGCCGATCAGCCCCCAGACCAGGAGGGCAGGCCAGTACCGCACCGCGAAGTGCAGCGCGCGGCGCAGTGGCTCGAGGTAGATGCGAACGGTTTCCATGCCGGCGGTCAGTATCGCAAGCTGGTCTGCATGCTGGGGCGGCTCGTCCTTCAGTCTGGGCGGCCGGCTACGGACTGCGTGTGCCGAACTACGGCGTGCGAGGTGTAGATCGTGGTGTCAGTGGGCAGAGAGCGAGCTACAGGGAGCTTTGCCTGGGGCCCGTTGGACAACGAAATGGCGTCGATTTGATTTCTGTGCAACCGAACGGCTTGCCAGTTCGTCTAACGGTCGAGTGCTTGCGGTGTTTGCGCTCAGGTAGGTCCGCGGGGTCTGGTCGAGGCAGGTGGTCGTAGTGAACGTGGAGTACGCCCAGCGAGTCCGCCGACTAGCCCGCCTACGCATCCGCGCCGAAGTAGCCCGCCGCCGCGCGGAGCGCCTGCAAGCCACCCGTACGACGGGCAAGTCGAGCGCAGCCAACACCGCCGCCGAACCGGCCCTGATCCGCCCCCGCCGCGCCCGCCACGCCGACCAAACCCAACGCGCCACCAGCTGACCTCCCCCACCCCGCGCCCTGCTTGGGCCGGGGTGTCCCCATGCCCGGACCGAGGTTGCCGCCTCGCGCCCATCACGCGCTTGGGTCGGGGGCACCCTTGTCCGGACCTATGGGACCGGGGTGCCCCCGACCCAACCAAACCCTGCGCCCAACACCCAAAGTCACGACGCGAAACGTGGGTGACGGGGATGACGACGGAACCCCCGGCTCCATCTGAGCCACAAGAGACCCGGGGCCCCACAAGCCAACGCGAGCACGGCAACAAACCCCAGCAAGAAGGAACCTCCCCCGGGACACCTGTTCCGGGGGCGGGGGCGGCGCGTGAAAAACAGGTGGCCGGGCCGGGGCGAGTCAAGGGCCGCAAAGCGGTCGCGAAGCGACGTCGCCCCGTCTGCGAAGCCGCCGCGACGCCCTTGACGCGCCCCGGACCGGCCACCACACTCGACCGCCGCCACAGTCCCCGAGAGCACCAACCCCCGGAGAGATCTCATCGAGGACCGCACCAAGACAGCACCGTACCCAGAAGAGCTTCGCCAAGAGAGAACCGAGCCCCGCCCGTGATCATGAACGTGATCATGAAGCCCAACCCGTCGTATACGACCAGTTCAGCTTCATGATCACGTTCATGATCACCGCGGCAAGGCGTGCCTAGGGATGGGGTCGCCTTTGGATGAAGGTGCCCTTCATCCAAACCTCCCGTCGGCGCAGTCGGCCCGCACAGACCAGCCGGGGTGGTCACTGTCGACGGTCACCGCACAGCCGACGGTGACGGCCTGCAGCGGGCTCGCGGCCCTCGTTCGCCCTCCAACTGCCGAGGGGGAAGGATGGGGGCATGACCGAGTCGCAGCACAGCCCGGAGGCGGGGCAGGACACCGACGAGCGTGACGAGCGCAAAGAGCGCGCTGAGACGCCGCGGGTGGTGATTGTGGGGCCGGACGGGATGGCTGTCGAAGGGCCGCCGCAGACCAAGGCCCAGCACGAGGACGACGGGGACGAGCACGAGCCTTCGGTCACCGACCTGGTCGAGCAGCCCGCGAAGGTCATGCGGATCGGCAGCATGATCCGCCAGCTGCTCGAGGAGGTGAAGGCCAGCCCGCTGGACGA
Source organism: Tenggerimyces flavus (assembly GCF_016907715.1). Taxonomy (NCBI): domain Bacteria; kingdom Bacillati; phylum Actinomycetota; class Actinomycetes; order Propionibacteriales; family Nocardioidaceae; genus Tenggerimyces; species Tenggerimyces flavus. The sequence goes on from NZ_JAFBCM010000001.1 coordinate 1,321,737, forward strand.
GCCCTCGAGACAGCGGCTGCGCGAGATCCACAAGTCCTCGATCGCCGAGCTCGAGCAAGGCCTCGCGCCCGAGTTGGTGGACGAGCTGAAGCGCCTCACGCTCCCGTTCGACGACACGACGGTCCCGAGCGAGGGAGAGCTCCGCGTCGCCCAGGCCCAGCTCGTCGGCTGGCTCGAAGGCCTCTTCCAAGGCATCCAGACCGCCCTGTTCGCCCAGCAGATGGCCGCCCGCGCGCAGCTCGAGCAGATGCGCCGCGCGCTGCCGCCCGGCGTCGCGCTGCCGCCGCACCTGCAGCAGCAGGTCGACCAGCAGGAGCCGGAAGGCCCCGGCGGAGGCATGTACCTCTAGGGAACGAACCGAGCCCAGACCTCGGCTTTACCGGGCTTGTCGCTCTTCTTCCCGAGCGACACCTCGGCCAGCAGGTTCTTCGCGTCCGCGGGGAGCAGGAACGTCGGCACGATCGTGTACCACTTGCCGGCCTGCGGCTTCTCTTTGCCGGACGCGGACAGGCACTCCGGCGGCGCGGTCAGGCCGAGGTCGTCACCGCTGCCGCCGAAGGACGGGCCGTTCGGATCCCAGTAGCGGTTGGTCGCCGGGTCCCGGAGCCGCACCTCGCACTTGGGCGTGTTCATCGTGACGCCGGCGTCGAGCTTGAACGACACGTAGACCGCCGCGTAGTGGATGCCGTCCTTGCGCGGCGGCTTCTTCTTGCCGTTCGCGTCCACCGCCGCCCGCGGATCCTCGATGCGGTTGAGCCGCCAGGTCACCCCGTTCGCGTGGATGGTGTCCTTCGCCGGCACCTGCTTGACCGTGCCGATCGCCGCCGCCCGGAGCGGCAGGTCGTCCCAGGTCTCGATGACGACGTACGCGGGCAGCAGGAGCAGCAGTGCCGCGAACCGCCAGACGTTCCGGCGCAGCCACTGGATCACGACGACTCCTTGCTCAGGTCGTACGTGGCCACAGCCTTCTCGACGACGTCCGCACCGAGACCGAGATCGATCCGCGCCTGCGACGCGAGCTCAGGCGACGCCGGCGAGACGCTCAGCCACAGCTGCGCGCCGGGGATCTCCTCCGGCGGCACCTCGAACGCCCAGATCCCGGTGAACGCGATGCCCGGCGACGTACCCTCCCCGCCCGGCATGAAGCTGCCGGGGATCCGGTTGCTGGTCCCGTACCTCTTCCCCGCCTTCGACACCAGCGTCGCGCCCTCGAACCGCTCCGGGGCCTTCTGCGCCTGCACCGCCGCCGGCACCACCAGCCAGACGCGGCTGGTCGTACGGACGTCGGGATCGCTGAACGACAGCTCCTTGAACTCGAGCTTCTTCGCCACGAGCGGCTTGTCGACCCGGACCTTGAACGTGTTCGTGGTGACGACCTCGCCGCGTTTGCCCTCGGTCGCGAACGCCGGCATCCGGTCCGACGGCATGACCTCGAGCCGGGACAGCACGACGGTCGCCGCACCGAGCGCGAGAACGACGACGAGACCGACCACGCGGCCGGCGATGCCGGTCTTCGGCTCGGGCTTGCGCCGCGGCCGTTCGGGCGCGGGCGGCTCCACCGGCGGCGGTTGCTGAACGGGCTGCTGCTGAACGGGCTGCTGCCGAACGGGCGGCCGCATCGGCTGCACAGGCTGGACCGGTTGCACGGGAGGCCGAGGCGGCGGCTGGTTCGGGCGCTGCTGGTGCGGCCCGGGCGGAGCCTGCGGCGGTCCCAGTGGCGGTCGCTGTGGCTGACCCTGTGGCTGACCCTGCGGCCGCGGTCCCTGAGGTGGTCCCTGCGGAGGCGCCGGCCGGTACGGCTGCGGCGGTTGCGGTTGGTACCGAGGCGTCGGCTGGGCCGGACGGTTGGGCGTCGGCCCCATCGGCGGCCGGTTCGGCGGCCCCGCAGGCCCGTTCGGCGGGAACCCGGGCCCCTGACCGGGCGGACCGGGCGGGCGGGACGGAGGCGGGGGCGGCTGCTGGCTCACAGCGTGTCGTCCTCGGGCTCCATCTTCAGCGTGACCGGCAGCTCCATCGCCGCCACGCCAGAACCGCGCAGCCACTTGTTCTCCCGCTTCAACGTGGTCAGCGGCGCGAACTCGTAGTCGTTGATCTCGATCTTCACGTTCTTCATCGGCTCGATCTTGCGGTCGATGTCCCACGCGAACGTCACCTCGGCCGGAACCCCCGGATTGAGGTCGGACAGGTACTCCAGATCCGTCCCGACGTACATGTTGTTGGCCCGGTCGTCGGTGAGGACCGGGATGACGTCGTTCTCGACCATGTCGACGAGCAGCTCACCCGCGTCGGTGTTCTCCGACTCCTCCGACGCCTTGAGCGCGGGAACGGTGATCGCGTTCTTCAGCTCCGACGCGTCCATCGGCTCGTCGTTCTTCACCACCACGGTCGCCCGGACCATCAGGTAGTACGGGTGGCCCTTGTAGCTGATCGCCGGCGACTTGTTGGTGTAGTTGGCGCTGTGCACGGTCACGTCCAGCGGCCCCAGCTCGACCTTCGCCCCCACCTTGGTCTCCGCCGGCCCCACCTCGGTCGAGGTGTTGAACCCGCCGAGCAGCGCGGTCAGCACGATCAGGGGCGTGACAACTGCCGCGACGACCCCCGCGGATTTCGGGTGGTTTCGCACGAACTGATGCAGTCTCGAGCTGATGATCCAGCGCCACAAGAACACGTTCGGAGATGGTACGTGCCTTTCCTGAGGCTCGCCTCCTGCCGTCCACAGGGCAGGCGCGAAGCGCCCCTCAGACGGAGAGCAGCACCTTCCCCACGTGCTCGCTCGCCTCGATCACCCGGTGCGCCTCGGCCGCCTCCGCCAGCGGCAGAACGCGGTCCACGATCGGCTTCAGATGGCCCTCGGCGACCAGCGGCCACACGTTCTCGCGCACGCTCGCCACGATCGCGGCCTTCTCCGCCAGCGGCCGCATCCGCAGCCCCGTCGCGAGGACGGCAGCCCGCTTCGCCATCAGCGCACCGAGGTTCAGCTCGGCCGTCGCGCCCTTCTGCAGCCCGATCACGACCAGCCGCCCGTTCGTCGCGACCGCCTCGAGGTTGCGGGACAGGTACGCCGCACCCACCACGTCGAGGATCACGTCCGCGCCGTGCCCCGAAGTCGCCGAAAGCAGCTCCGCGACGAAGTCAGAGGCCTGGTAGTTGATCGCCGGATCCGCGCCCAGCTCGCGACACCGCTCGGCCTTCCAGTCCGACCCCACCGTCGCCGCCACGCGTGCTCCGAGCGCCCGGGCCAGCTGGATCGCAGTCGTCCCGATGCCACTCGCCCCGCCATGCACCAGCAGCGTCTCGCCCTGCTGCAGACCCGCGAGCATGAACACGTTCGACCACACCGTGCACACGGTCTCCGGCAGCCCAGCCGCGTCGACGAGCGAGACCCCGTCGGGCTTGGGCAGCACCAGCCCAGCCGCGACGGTGACCTGCGAGGCGTACCCACCGCTCGGCAGCAGCGCGCAGACCTCGTCGCCGACCCCGAAGCCGTCCACACCCGCACCGAGCGCGGCGATCCGCCCCGAGCACTCCAGCCCGATCAGCTCCGAAGCCCCCGGCGGCGGCGGATAGCGACCCTCGCGCTGGGAGATGTCCGCCCGGTTCACGCCCGCGGCGACGACGTCGATCAGCACCTCGCCCTCGCCGGCGACCAGGTCCGGTACGTCAGCCAGCGCGAGCACCTCGCGTCCGCCCGGCGAACGGGCGACGACCGCGCGCATCAGTCGTCGTCCTCGTCGGAATCGGCGCCCGGTCGGGGCGCCCACGGCTTCTCCTCCGCCGGCCGAACGACGACGACCTTGTCCCCGCGGATCAGCTGCGCGACGGTCGGATCGAAGTACGAGTGCACCTCGCCCTCGCGTACGACCGCCACCGCGACGTCGTCCAGCTCGCGCGGCGACTTGCCCTCCTCGCGCGGCAGCACGGCCCGTTCGGCGACCTCGAGGCCCTCGCCGTACGTCAGCAGGTCCTCCAGCACGACGCCGAGCGCCGGGCTCACCGTCGACAGGCCGAGAATCCGGCCGACCGCGTCCGACGACGGAACGACGACGTCGGCACCGCTCTGCCGGAGCAGGCGGATGTTCTCGCCCTCGCGGACCGCGACCACGATCGTGGCGTCCTGGTTCAGCTGCCGCGCGGTCAGCGTCACGAGCACCGCGGTGTCGTCGCGGTACGTGGTGACGATGATCCGTTCGGCGCCCTCGATCTCCGCGCGCCGCAGCACGTCCGTCCGCGTCCCGTCCCCGACGACGCCGCCGAGGCCGAGCGCGTTCGCTTCCTGGATCGCCTCGGTATGCGGGTCGACGACGACGATGCGCCGCTTGTCGACGCCGCCGTTGATCAGCGTGTCGACCGCGCTCCGGCCCTTGGTGCCGAAGCCGATCACGACTGTGTGGTTCTGCAACCGTCTCCTCCAACGCGCGATCATCCACTGCTCGCGGCTTCGCGTCGCGAGGACCTCGATGGTCGTACCGACCAGGACGATCAGGAACATGATCCGCAGCGGCGTGATCAGCAGGACGTTCACCAACCGCGCCGGCGGGGTGGCCGGCGTGATGTCGCCGTAGCCGGTGGTCGTGAGGCTGACCGTCGCGTAGTAGAAGCAGTCCAGCAGGCTGAGCGGCTCTTCGCTCGCCGCGTCCCGGTAGCCGTCCCGGTCGAGGTAGACGACCAGCACCGCAAAGCCGAGCAGCGAGAGCGCGACCGCCATCCGTACGAGGATCTGCCGCAACGGCGCGGCGTCGCCCTGCGGGAGCCGGATCGGGATGAGCTCGCGGACCGTCCGGCGGGCGGCGGCGATCGGATGATGTGACGACATGGCGTGGCTGAATCTAGTCAGCAGCCGAGGGTGACCAGTGGCTGGCCGCCTCCGACGCGATGCGCGAACACTCGGCGACCTGGTCGGCTCCGCCGCCGCGCAGTGCCGCCGCGTACCCGACCAGGAACGTCGTCAGCGGGGCGGCCGGCCGGTCCACCGAGTGGGCGGCGTCGCGGGCGAGGTCGAGGAGGCCGTGGACGTCGACGTCGAGTCCTTCGATGCCGAGATCGGCGCAGAGTTGTGCGGTCCAGTCATCCAGCAGCATGCCTCGATGATGACCGGCCGCGCGCCGGATCCGCGCGAGGTCCTCCGGGGTGTCGGCATCCTGGGCCTGGATCGGCGCCGGAACGAGCGTGGGCCGGAGCAGGTCGAGCAGCAGCCGGACCGGCCTTCCGGTCGGGTCACCCAGCTCGGTGAGCGCGGCGAGGAGCGCGGCGCGTGGGTACGCGGCCGCGAGCGGCTGCGGCTGGCCCGCCTGGTCGGCGAGCACGGCTGGCGCGGCGGCGACCAACGCGTTCACGGTCTCGGGGTCGAGGAGCGGCATGTCACCGGCGAGAACGACCACCACCTCGGCGCCCGACAGGCCCAGCGCGGCGACGCCCGCCGCCACCCCGGCCAGCGGGCCGGAGCCGGGCGGTTCCTCGCGCGCCCACCTCACCGCCCCAACTCGTTTCGAATCAGGGACGCCCTCTGTCGATCTATTCGATACAGGGACGCCCTCATGCGAAACGGGACGGCGCGGGCCGACGACCACGCGGACGCGGGCGCCAGCACCCGCCGCGAGAACGCGGTCGAGCATCGACTCGCCCGCCACCTCGAGCAGCACCTTGTCCGTACCACCCATACGTCGCGAACCGCCGCCGGCGAGCACGACGAGGTCATAAGAGATACCCACGGGATCAGCCTGCCCCTAGGCCGGGCACACTGTCTGCGTGCGTGCCGTCGTGGTCCAGTTCGCGGCGGGCCTGGACAAGTCCGAAAACCTCGAGACGATCCAGCGCCTGGCCCGTGACTCGGCGTCCGTGCACCCCGACCTGGTGGTGCTCCCCGAGGCCGCGATGCACGACTTCGGCCGCCAAGACCTGCCGCTCGCGCCGGTCGCGGAGCGCCTGGACGGCCCGTTCGTCGACACACTCTCCCGCCTGGCGAAGGAGCTCGGCAGCACGGTTGTCGGCGGCATGTTCGAGGCCGTTCCGGACGACCCCGACCTCGTCTACAACACCCTCGTCGCGCTCGGTCCCGACGGCGAGCTGGCCGGCGCGTACCGCAAGATCCACCTGTACGACGCGTTCGGCTACCAGGAGTCCGCCCGGCTCGCGCCCGGCTCGGGTGAGCTGGTGACGCTCGCCGTCGGCGAGCACCGGGTCGGCCTGCTGACCTGCTACGACCTGCGCTTTCCCGAGCTCACCCGCAAGCTCGCCGGCGACGGAGCCGACGTGCTCGCGATCGCCGCGGCGTGGCTGGCGGGGCCGCTCAAGGAGGACCACTGGACGACGCTCGTGCGCGCCCGTGCGATCGAGAACACGTCCTACGTCCTCGCGTCGGCCCAGTGTGGGCGGGCATACTGCGGCCGCAGTATGGTCGTCGACCCAACGGGGACAGCAGTGAGTGCGCTGGCGGCGGAACCGGGTTGGACGAGTGCGGACGTCAGTGCCGAGCGCGTTCAGTCCGTCCGTCTTATCAACCCGACCCTGGCTCATCGCAGGTTCGGCATCGAGGGTGGGGACGCTCCGTGACATACTCGTCGCAATACATGCGTACCGGACACGGGAGTGAAGCGGCATGGCGCTGGTGAGCGAGCAGCGCAGGGTGCGTGTCCTCGGCGTACCTGTGGACGCCGTGGACATGCGGGGCACCCTCGACTGGGTCGAGCAACGGGTCCGCACCCGGGTCCCGGGCGTTCACCTGTGCGTCAACGCGGCGAACGTGATCCGCGCGACCGACGACCCCTCCTATCGCGAGCTGCTCGAGAAGAGCGACCTGATCGGCTCCGACGGCCAGCCGTTCGTCTGGGCGGCAAAGCTGCTCGGCGAGCCGCTGCCCGGCCGGGTGGCCGGCATCGACCTGATGGAACGCGTCCTCGAGAAGGCCCGCGACAACGGCTGGGGCGTCTACCTGCTCGGCGGCAAGAACGAGGTTGTCGGCCGGCTTGCCACCAAGCTGACGGCTGACGGCGTCAAGATCGCCGGCTACCGCAACGGCTACTTCTCGCCCGAGGACGAGGCCGAGGTCATCGAGCACGTGCGCTCCAGCGGCGCCGACGTGCTGTTCGTGGGCATGCCGACGCCGATGAAGGAGCAGTTCATCGCGCGCTGGGCCAACAAGGCCGAGGTGCCGGCGTGCATCGGCGTGGGCGGGAGCTTCGACGTTCTCGCGGGCGACCTGCGCCGCGCGCCGGCGACGATGCAGCGGCTCGGGCTGGAGTGGCTGTTCCGGCTGCTGCAGGAGCCGCGCCGGCTGTTCGTTCGCTATGCGGTCACCAACACGCGCTTCTGCGTGCTGGTCGCGCGCGCCATGTTGCAACGCCGCCGCGAGTCCGGCAGGTCGTGATGTCACCCGAGCACGAGGAAGGCCGGCACCGAGCAGGACGCGTGCCGCCGCCTTCCTCGTTACCGGGGCAACCCTGGGAACGGGGCGCCGACCTGTCCAACAACCGCTGGGAGGCGTCGTCCTCGGCGAGCGAGCCGCGACCGCCCTGGGAGACCAGGGAACCCCGCGAACCGCTGCCGAACCCGTACGCCCGGCCGATCTCCGCCACGCCGCCCGAGCCGGAGCGGCCCAGGTCACCGTGGTCGCACGCCGGTCCGGTCGAGACCGACGACGAGGACGAGCCGGACGCGCCCGCGGCTGAGGACGACGAGGCCGCCGAGTTCGACGACGCTGACGATGTCTCCGACGAGGACACCGAAGCCGACGACCTCGAGGACGCCGACGAGGACGAGGTGCCGGCGCCGACGTTCGAGGCGGAGGACGAGAACGACGAGTCCGATGACGAGCCCGCGCCCCACCGGGCCGGTGGAGTCGTGATCGGCATCGGGATCGGCCTCGGCGTGCTGCTCGCGGCGGGTGGCGTCGCCGGCCTCACCGCACGTGAAGGCCTGTTCGGACTGGCCAGTCTGGCGGTCGCGGCCGTCGTGGTCGCGATCCTCACCGCGGTCGCCGTACGCCGCGGCATCGGCGGCGACTGGCGGATCGCCGGCGTGCTCGGTGTGGTCGCTGGCCTCGCGGTCGCCGGCCGCGACTTCGGGCCGTCCTGGCTGCCGTCGGTGCTGATCGTCTACGCGGCCACGGTCGGTGGCATCGCCGCGATGCTGCTGACGCGGCCCGTACGCAAGCTCACCAGCCTGGTATTCGAGTACGGCATCGCGATCCTCTGCTCGCTCGCCGGCGCGGGCGCCGTCGCCGGCATCCTCGGGACCGCCGACGTCGGACGTACGACGCGCTCGGCCACGATCGTCGCCGCCATCACGGTCGCGCTGGTCCTCGCCATCGGCATCCGGACCAGGCTGACCGAGCGCGAGACCACGGGCGGCGAGTTCGTCTTCATCGGACTGTTCGTCGCGGCCGTGGTCGTCGCCGCCGCGGCGACCGGTGTGATCACCGCCAGCGAGACCCCGTCGATGCTGAGCCGGACGCTGGACGGCGTGTGGGGCGGCGTCTTGCTGATCGCGCTCCCGTTCGCGCTCCTGGGTGTCGGCGCGATGGTCCGCGTCTGGACTCCGGCCGGCTGGTGGGTCAGCGCGCCCGCCGCGATCGGCACCTCGATGGTCGCGGCCGTGATCGGCACCGACGGCAGCGTGGTGGTCGGGCCGGTCCTCCTCGGCGCGCTGGGCGGCTGCGTGGCTGGCTTCCTGCTCACCGTTCTCACCGCGCTCGTCGTCGGCATGCGGATGCGCTCGCCGAGCCAACGCGGCCGCCGCCAGATCTGGCGCAACCAGGACGAGCCCGCCCGCCTCGCTGCCCTCTAGATCAGCAGGTCCGCGCAGTCCCACTCGTCGAACGCGTCCAGCAGGCAGGTCAGCTTGGGCAGCCAGTAACTCCGCGCCGCCCCGTCGTGCGCGTCCTGGACCGGCATCAGCGCCCAGTAGACGAGCCCGAACCGGTAGTCGAGCAGCAGATCGTCGAACGCGTACCCGGCAACGCCGTAGCCGACGAGCCGGCGATGGAACTCCCGGAGCAGCTCCCGCTCCCGTCCGCGACGCTGCTCCCGCGTCCAGAACGTCGCCATCAGGTTGACCAGGTCGCCCGCGCCGACGTCGACGCAGCAGCTTTGCCAGTCGATCAGGTAGGCGTGGCCGGTGGTGCGGGGGACGAGGAAGTTCGAGAAGTACGCGTCGCCGTGCAGCAGCGTGAGCCCTCGTCCGTCCGCCACGCGCGGTCCGAGCCAGCGCTCCCAGTACGTCGGCAGGCCGTCGAGGAGGTGCTCGTACGTCTCGTTCGCCTTGCTGGGAAGGTCGTTCCGCACCTTCATCCACGAGGCCCGGCGCCGCTTGGCGTACGGAAGGAAACCCTCCGACTCCGCCGACCAGTACGCGGGCAGGAGCGAACCCTGCAGCGGGTGGTCCCACCAGAACGCCTTCAGCCTGGCGAGGGTGTCGACCACCGCGAGCTGGTCCGCCTCGCTCGGCACGCCTTCGCCCGCGAGGGTGTCGTCGCGGCTCAGCGGTGCGCGGTGGGTCGCCGACAGGTCCTCGAGCACCAGAAAGGGTTCGGCTCCGTCGCCGATCTCGATCGCGCGCGGCACCACCGGCGGGTGGTCGGGCAGGCTGGCGACGAGCCGGTAGAACCCCGCTTCGCCGCGAGCGGCCTCGATGCTCCAGAGCTCGGAGGTGGGCTGCTTCAGGAAGGAAGAACGTGGTTCTCCTGCTGCCCACACCCGAGCCGTCCGCGAGTTGAACGTGCCGAGATCCTCGGCCCACTCGATGTCCACGTCGCACACCCTCCTCGCCTCGCTGCTGGCAGGCAACGCATTTACGCTCTAGTCCGCTTCGGAGTCGCCGTCATGGATCTTCCCAAGGCTTCGGGATAGAGACACCTGCCTGTTCCCGAACTGAGACAATCGCACGATGCCAAAGGCGACTGTGGGGTCACGGTGGAAGCGCGAACCAGTCCCGTCGATATACGGACGTTGGTGGCTACCGTCCGCACCTGACTGGCGCGTGGGTGGTGTCCTGGAGTTCTCAGCGGAAGGCGAGGGGCGCCTTCGCCTAGCCGGCGGCCTGCGGGAAGGACCTGTCTTTGGCGGCGACGAGGTAATTCACGGTAGCTCGGATGAGTTCGGTCCGGTGACGGCGTCGGCAGCGATGCTCTCGCAGAGGTCATCCGGCTTTGGCGGAAAGGATGACGTGGCCAGGGAGGAATGGAACTGCCACACGATCTTTCTCGGCGCACATCTCGACAAGGGAGACCGCGAACCGATCCGATCGGTAAGGCTGTCTACTGCTGGACTTCCATGGTGGGCGGCGAGAGCCACGAGACCACGCCGCGACTACTACGATGACACAGGCTCGATCTCGATAACGATCTCCCAGCCACCTAGCCTTTCGGCGCCGGTCGACGGCGGCAACGTGATGCTGTCCTGGTTCCAGTCATCAAGCGACAGCGCGGTTGCCGCGGAGGTCGCGCTCGAACCAGCGTTGATGTACACGCCAGACAACCACACGACCTTTGAAGCGGTCTGGAAGAGCTTCATCACGCCTGCGCTGTTCCTCATGACGACGCTCATGGGCCGCGGCGATCAGATTACCGAGATTGATGTTGAATGCGATTCGGATCGCCCAGCTCTTGCCAGGGTTCTGAATAGCAGATGGCGCGCACCACTTGGCGAAGTGCCCGAGTCTTCCCCGTTTGGTCTACCACTGGTTCCCTTCGAAGTGTTCGTTAGGCGTTTTCAGGAGATTGTGCCCAGCTGGTTCCGTCTGCACTCCTCGGCGAGCAGCGCCATGCTCGAGTACTTCGGGGCCAAGCTGATTCCTCAGATCTATGTGGAGGAGGCATTCTCCCGCGCTGTTCGCGGAATGGAACTATTTCACCGTGTCCGATATGGTGGCCAGATCCTGAGCGACGATGCCTTCAATGACCTCTTGTTTAAGGTTAAGGGCTCCCTATCGGGAGAGGCTAGACGGTTGGCGATGATGCGCCTCCAGTATGCGAACGATTTGACTCAGAAGAATCGACTGGATGCGATGATCGAGCTATCAGGGGACATGGTAGGCGCGACCGTAGACAACTTTAGGAAGTTCTCGCGGCGCGTAGTCGATCAAAGGAACGTCATGACGCACGGCGGTGACAGGTCGCTAACCTCCAGTCACATGTACTGGGCGACTAACGTGATTGATGTCGTCTACCATGCTGTGATCCTAGGAAATCTAGGGTTCTCGGAATCTGACGTCAATTCGGCAATTGCGGATTGGCGTACGTGGCTGGGTGTCGTATCCCTCGCCAATGTCTGGGTCGCAGAGGCAAACGGAGTAGAACTCGCAGACTAGGTTGGGCGGGCATTCAGGTGTGACGCTGCGGTGCCCGATGAGGGCGAGGCTCAAAGTCGCAGGCGTACGCCCATCTCGAAGGGCCTGTGCCGAGGTCCTCGGCCCACTCGATGTCCACGTCGCACACCCTCCTCGCCTCGCTGCTGGCAGGCAACGCAGTTTCCGTGATAGAAACGAAACGTGTCGTTTCCTAATCCGTCTCCGCGCGGCCGACCACGCGACGGGGCGCGGGAGAGCGCGATCCTCGACGCCGTTCTCGCCGAGGTCGCCGAGGTCGGGTACGAGCAGGTGACGATCGAGGCGGTGGCCCGCCGGGCCGGCGCGTCCAAGGCCACGATCTACCGGCGCTGGAACGGCAAGCGCGACCTCGTCGTGGCCGCGGTCTCCGCGCACCAGGGCGGCGAGCTGGCGCCCGTGGACACCGGCACGCTCCGCGGCGATCTTCTGGTCCTCTGCCAGCGCCTCGTCGCCACGCTCGCGAGCACGCACGGCAGCCTGATCCTCGCGCTCCTCCAGGGCTCCGCGCGGGACCCGCAGCTGGGCGACCTGATCGAGCAGGGCGCCGGGCAGACCGGAGCCCGCCTGCCCGACGCGGTGCTGCGGCGTGCCGTCGAACGAGGCGAGCTCCCGGCAACAGCCACGACGTACGCGTTCGACGAGGTCGCCGGCTCCGTCCTCATCGTCCGCGCCCTGGTCGGCGCTCCGATGGACGACACGTACCTGACCCACCTCATCGACACGATCCTGCTGCCGGCGCTACGCCACGAGTCCGACGAGCGACCGCCCGGACCCGCGCGCTTCGCCAGCGCGGTGCTCTAGAAGGAGAAAACCCTTGCGTATAGAAGGATTCGACTACCGCACGCTGCCCGGAGCCGGCATCGACCTGAACGTCGCGACAGCCGGCGAAGGCGACCCGATCGTCCTCCTGCACGGCTTCCCGCAGACGCACGTGATGTGGCGCAAGGTCGCCCCGGCCCTCGCCGAGACCCGTACGGTGCTGTGCCCCGACCTGCGTGGGTACGGAGAGAGCGACAAACCCCAAGCCAGCAACGAAGAAACGTACTCCAAGCGCACCATGGCCGCCGACATCGTCAACGCCGTCGAGGCGATGGGCTTCGACAGGTTCGCCGTCGTCGGCCACGACCGCGGTGCTCTCGTGGCGATTCGCCTCGGCCTCGACCACCCCGACAAGGTCACCCACATCGGAACGCTCGACGTCCTCCCGACCCTCGACATGTGGGACGTCCTACACGGCGTGAACGCGGCCGTCGCCTGGCACCTGTACCTGATGGCCCAGCCCGCCGACCTCCCGGAACGGATGATCAAGGCGACGGCGAACGCCTTCTTCGCGAGCTTCCTCGACGGCTGGGGCGCCGACGCCGACACGATCCCCGCCGACGTACGGGCGCACTACCTCCAGGCCTCGGCCACGGCCGCCGACTCGATCGTCGCCGACTACCGAGCATCCGCCGGCATCGACGTCGAGCACGACCGCGAGGACCGCGAGAAGGGCCGGAAGCTGACGATGCCGGTCACCGCGGTCCAGCAGGACTGGGGCGCTCAGCTCGGCTTCGACGCCGCCGCGCTCTGGAGCGCCTGGTGCGACGACCTCGACCATCGCTCCGTCCCCTTTGGCCACTTCATGGCGGAACAGGCGCCCGAGGCCATCCTGGAGATCGTCGGACAGCTTCTCAAGCGTCCCTAGGGACGGTACGTTTCGGCGCCATGACCATGCGGCCCTTCGCGCTCGTAGCCATCGCCGCGAGCCTCGTTCTGCTCACCGTGCAACCCGCCTCGGCTGGCGAGCACAAGCACAAGCTCAGCTGGCAGCTCCAGAGCTCCGGCACCACCGCCCAGCTCCGCGGCCTGGATCCGGTCGACCACCGCGTCGCCTGGGCGAGCGGCTCCGCCGGGACAGTGCTGCGTACGGTCGACGGCGGCAAGACCTGGCAGAACGTGTCGCCCAAGGGCCACGGCACCGAAGAGCTCGAGTTCCGCGACATCGAGGCGTTCGACGCCAAGCGCGCGGTGATCCTGTCCATCGGCAACGGCCCGGACTCGCGCATCTACCGGACGAGCGACGGCGGCAAGACCTGGAAGGAGTCGTTCCGGAACGACGTCCAGGCCGCCTTCTACGACTGCCTCGCGTTCTCCGACTCCAAGCACGGGCTGGCGCTGAGCGACCCGGTCGACGGCAAGTTCCGCATCGCCAGCACGAAGGACGGCGGCCGCAGCTGGAAGGTGAACGACCCCAAGCGCATGCCCGCGGCGCTCGAGGGCGAGTTCGCGTTCGCCGCGAGCGGCACCTGCCTCGTTGCCGGCCGTGGCGGGCACGCCTGGTTCGCGACCGGCGGCGGCGCGCAGACCCGGGTGTTCCGCAGCTCCGACGGCGGCCGTTCGTGGAAGGTCACCGCGACGCCGTTCGTGGCCGGTCCGTCGGCGGGGATCTACTCGCTGGCGTTCAAGAACTCGCGCGAGGGCATCGCGGTCGGCGGCGACTACAACGCCGCGACCGCCACCGACCGGATCGCCGCGGTCACCAAGGACGGCGGCAAGACCTGGAAGCTCGCGAAGGACAACCCCGGCGGCTACCGTTCCGGCTCCACCTGGGTCTCCTGGTCGCCGGTCGCGCTCGCGGTCGGCCCGACGGGCAGCGACATCTCGACCGACCGCGGCCGCAGCTGGCGCGAGTTCGACACCGGCTCGTTCGACGCCGTCCAGTGCACGAAGTACGCCACCTGCTGGGCGTCCGGCGAGAAAGGCAGGATCGGCAAGCTCAGCCTGAAGTGAGCTGGTCGTCCACGTAGCGTTCCCGCGACGCCAGCAGACCGAGGATCAGCTGAGGTACCAGCAGTACGAGCAGCACCCAGATCGGCACCGTCCAGCCGCCGGTCGCGCCGTACAGCGCGCCGATCGCGAGCGGACCGGCGGCTGCGACGAGATAGCCGATGCTCTGCACGAAGCTGGACAGGCTGGCCGTGATGTCGCTCGACCGCGACCGCAGGCCGATCATCGTGAGCGCCAGTGGGAACGCGCCCATGCCGATGCCGATCAGCGTGACCCACAGCAGCGAGATCCGGTCGGGCGCGAGCCAGAGACCGAGATAGCCGAGGACGTACATCGAGACGAAACCGATCACCATCGGCGTCTGGTTGCCGAGCTTCACCGCGATGCCGGGCAGTACGAGCGACAACGGGATGCCGACGAGAGGGATCACCGAGAACAGCAGGCCGGCGTGCGCGGCGTCGAGTCCGGCGTCGCGGAAGATCTGCGGGAGCCAGCCGAACATCGCGTACGCCTGCAACGCCTGCAGGCCCATGAACAGCGCGAGCGACCAGGCGAGCGGTGACCTCACGACGCTCGTACGCCGCGTTTCGCCTTGCGTGGTTGGGCGTTGGGCTCCCTTGAGGAGCGGCAAGGTGAGCAGCCCCGCGGCGAGTGCCGCCAGAGCCCAGACGCCGACGCCGACGTGCCAGTCGCTGACCGCCTCGGCGATCGGGACGGTCAGTGCGGCCGGGAGAACGGTGCCGACGGACATCGACGTCGTGTACGCGGCGGTGCCGACGCCGACCCGGTTCGGGTAATGCGCCTTGACGAACGCCGGCAGCAGCACGTTCCCCGCGGCGATGCCCGCGAGCGCCAGAACGGTGGCGACGAAGAACACCGGCGTCGCGTCGAACACCACCCGGATCGCCTGGCCGGCGAAGACCGCGAACGCCGCGACGACGAGCACGGCGTGCAGCCCGAAGCGTCGCGACAGGCCGGCGGCGACCGCGCCGACGCCGGCGAAGCAGAGCACGGGCAGCGTGGTGAGCAGCCCGGCGAGCGCGGCGGACAGGTTCAGGTCGGTGCGGAGCTCGGTGAGGATGGGCGCGATGCTCGCGACGGCGGGGCGTAGGTTGAACGCGAAAGCGATCAGAGCTGCCATCAGCAGCCAACCCGGCCAGGTGGCGCGGGCGGAGCTCACGGGAGACACGACGCGTGGAAGGGCTGACACGTCGGCCAATCGTATGGTCATAGGATGAATTCGTGCCACTAGAGACCACTACTCGGACGAGCCTGGTCGACCAGGTCATCGATCAGCTGCGCGCGCAGGTCGAGGAGGGTGCCTGGCCGGTCGGCGCACGGATCCCGACCGAGCCGGAGCTGGCCAGTTCGCTGGGCGTCGGCCGCAACACCGTGCGCGAGGCGATCCGCGCGCTCGTGCACGCCGGTGTGCTGGAGAGCCGGCAGGGCTCGGGAACCTACGTCCAGGCGCAGACCGAGCTGTCCGGCGTCGTCCGGCGCCGGGTCGCGGACGCGACGACCCGCGACGTGTTCGAGGTGCGGCGTGCGCTCGAGACCGAGGCCGCACGGCTCGCCGCGGCCAGGCGTACGGAGGCCGACATCGCCGCTCTGCGGGCCGCGCTGTCGCGCTGCGAGGCGACTTGGGAGTCGGGCGACGTGGCGGCCTTCGCCCAGGCCGACGCCGACTTCCACCGGGTCGCGGTCGAGGCGTCGCACAACGCGGTGCTGATCGACATCTACGCCGAGCTCGGCGACGCCGTACGTACGGGCGTGGCCACCGTGGCAGCGGACTCCGGCCGGCACGTCGACCACACGCCGATCGTCGCCGCGATCGAGGCGGGCGATGTGGACGCCGCGATGAAGGAAGCCGGCTGCTACCTGTCGGAGTTGCTGACTCAGAACGGCTGAAACCATCACCATGTGAACATGGACTCCCGCGATGTGGTCGGCGTGACGCTGATCGCCGGTCTGGTGATCTTCATGATCGGTGCCGTGCGCTGGCGGCTCTCGTACGAACATCCGGACGAGACGTCGCTGCCGCTCATGCACACCGACAAGTGGCGTCGGGCCTGGATCCACATCTGGATGCTCGTTGCCGCGTTCGTCACGCCCGCTGGAGTCGCGGGCATCGCGACGCTTCCCGGGGCTGGCGCCTTCGCGGCGATGGCTGCCACGGTCTACGCGATCGGCTCGGCCGCGTGGGTCGTGTCGCTCGCGTTCCGGCTCACGATCGTGCCGTGGGCGGCGGAGCGGACCGCGACGACCGGCCAGATCCCGGAGACGTTCCCGCCGTTCGACGCCTGGGCGGAGTCGCTCTTCGTCATCCAGATGGCGGCGTCGTACGGTGCGTACGCCCTGCTCGGTGCCGCCGTGCTCGCCGGCGACCTCGCGCCGACCTGGGTGGGCTGGCTCGGCGTCGGCTGGGGCGTGATCTTCCTCGTCGGCTTCGCGCTGACCCGGTCCGCCGGCCCGTTCAGCCCGCCGTTCTGGGCGCACACCTATACAGGTCTCGTGGGCGTCGTGCTGTTGGCGACGGCCGGCTGATCCGGAATACTCGTCCGGACCAGTTACGGGGAGGGTTCATGGCAACGCGCCTGGGAACGGCCACGGTCGACATCACGCCCCTGAAGCCGGTCGAGTTGTCCGGTTTCGCCGGCCGGAGCGGCCCGTTCATGTCGGTCCGCGCGCCGCTCGAGGCGCAGGTCCTCGCGTTCGACTCGGTGGTCCTCGTCTGCGCCGACCTGCTCTGGTGGGGACCCGACCTGTACGAGACCGTGATCGCGCGGATCGAGCAGCGATACGACGTGCCGAGACAGAACCTCGTCCTGCACGCGTCGCACACGCACTGCGGACCGCAGCCGGGTGCGACGTTCTCGCCGCTCGTCGGCGACTTCGACACCGACTACCTCGCGTACCTCGCCGACGTCGTGGTCGACACCGTCGGCACGGCCCTGGCCAATCGCGAGCCGGTGAAGATCCAACGGGGCAAGGGCGAATGCCACTTCGGCATGAACAGACGGCTGCTGCACCCGGACGGCGGCGTCGGCGGACCGAACCCGGACGGGCCGAGGGACACCGAGGTCAACGTCCTGCGTTTCGTCAAGGAGGACGGCGAAGCGAAGGCCGTGCTCGTCCACTACACGTGCCATCCCGTGGTCTCCAACGAGAACAAGGTCGGCCCCGACTTTCCCGGTGCGATGCGCTCGCTGCTCCAGCCCGAGGTCGGGGACGCCGTGATCGGCTTCCTGCAGGGCTGCTGCGGCGACCAGGACCCCGCGTTCGACGGCGAGTTCCGGCGCGGCGGTGACGAGGAGATCGCCGACCTCGGCCGGCAGCTCGCGTTCGGTGCGCGGCAGGCCCTCGGCGACCTGGTGGACGTCGGCGAGGGCGAGGTCTCCGTACGGACGACGCTCACCGACCTGCCGCTCGACGCTCCCACGATCGCGGATCTTCAAGCACACAAGGACGACGAGGGCATCTGGGGCGACTGGAGCCGGCGGTTGCTCGCCGACCCCACCCGCGTGGTTTCCCAGCTGCCGATCCGTCTCACGCTGCTCACGCTCGCGGACGGCCTTGTCCTGTTGGGATTCGACGCCGAGGTGACGGTGTCGTACGGCCACCAGGTCAAGGCACTCGGCGCCATCCCCCTCCCGTACACGAACGGGATGATCGGCTACATCGTCACCGCCGAGGAGCTCGCGCAGGGCGGGTACGAGCCCGACAACTCCTACCTGTGGATCCTCCGCTCGGGCCGCTGGCGGCCCGAGGTCGAACCCACGCTCCGGAAGGCGATCGACGACATCCTCCGGAAGAGCTAGCGTCGTTTCGTCCGCGGTGGGTTCGACCGGTCCGGCCCGCCCTGGGGCCAATGATCATGTAAACATGATCAGCGGCCCCTTTACGCCGGGTAGACACCAGGTAGAGGGGCCACTGGCCGTGTAAGGCGACCAACCCCGAGGGCTAGCGGCAGTCGTCGGAGACGATGTCGCCAGGCCCTTCGACGAACCAGTCGCCGATGCCGGCGCACTGGTACGTGTCCGCGCCGCCCCGACCGTCGAGCTCGTCGAAGCCAGGTCCACCAGACAGCAGGTCGTCGCCGTCGCCGCCGACCAGGTCGTCCCGCCCGGGGCCGCCGTCCACCCGGAGGTCGAACGCGCCGCGGATCCCGTTGCTGGCAACGAACTTGTCGTTGCCGTCGAGGAGCTTGACGCTGACCAGCTCGAGCCCGCTGAGGCTCGCCTGCGTGCCAGATCCCGCATCCCGCAAGGAGATCTGCCCACCTCGGACGAGACCGAGCGTGACATCGTCGGGCAGGTACGAGGTCTGCGCCGCCAGCTGGTCGTCGCCAGTGCCGCCGTCCACCACGTCCGCGTCGTCGTCGACGTCCCAGTAGACGAAGTCGTCGCCGGCCCCGCCACGCAGGTTGTCGTTGCCACGCTGACCGTAGAGCTCGTCTGCGCCGTCGCCGCCGTCGAGCACGTCGGCGCCGCGCCCGCCGCCCAGCAGGTCGTCGCCCGGCCCTCCGTCCACCTCGAGCGGGATCGAGGAGCCGCCCTCCTGGTCGACGCTCGTCGTCACCTGGTCGTTGCCCTCCAGCAGCGACAGGCGGACGCGTTCGAAGTCGGGGATCGTGATCCTGGCCCCGTCCTCGGCGCGACGCACCGACTCCGGCAGGTTGCCCGGCGTGGCCACGGTGTAGGTGTCGACCACGTCGGAGCCGGTCACCGTCAACATGTCGTTGCCGGCGCCTCCGTCCGCGTTGTCGGTCTCGAAGCCCACTGCCCAGCTGACGGAGTCGTCGCCGCCGCGGGCCCAGATCTGGTCGGTGCCGCGGTTGCCGGAGATGGTGTCGTTGCCCGCTCCCGTCGCGAGGTTGTCCGAGCCAGACCCGCCGTCGACCGTGAGCGGCAGTGCCAGGTCGGGCGTGGCCACCAGGTCGTCGTTGCCGCCGCCCAGCTCGAACGTGCCGGACTCGACTCCCGCGAGGTGGTGGCTGAACGGCGCGTCATGGTCGGTGACGGCGACCGTTCCCGGCGACGTGCCGTTCTTGAGCGAGACTCCGTCGCGCTGCGACCCTCCGGCGAAGGAGTACCGGTCCGTGCCCGGGCCGCCGTCGACGAGGATGCTCGTTCCCGTCTCCCCGACACCGGTGAGATAGGTCGCCTGGAACGTGTCGTCGCCGAGGCCGCCACTCACCTCGAGGTCGCCGGTGAACGCGGAGAACTCGTCGTTCCCCGACCCACCGCGCAGCCGGTCCTGGCCAGGTCCGCCGGTGAGGAGGTCGTTGTTGGGGCTGCCGGAGATCAGGTCGTTGCCTGGGCCGCCATCGAAGTCGAAGACGATCGAGGTCGCGTCCTTCGGGGCGGCCAGCGTGTCGTCGCCGCCTCCACCGTGCAGGCGAACGCGTTCCACCCCGGCGATGTCCGTCGCGGCGATACGGCCGTTGTGCGTGAGGGTCGCGCGGTCCGGGCTCGTGCCGGCGAGGACCTTGATGTCCTCCGCGGGGTCGTGGCCGTCGACGATCAGCTTGTCGACCTCGGTGCCGCCGTCGACGGAGACCGTCTCCCCGCGCAGCGGAACGACGTACAGGTTGTCCTCGCCGGGTCCGCCCAGCAGCGTGTCGCGCTTGCCGTCGCCCGCGGCCGCGAGCTTGTCGCGTCCCGTTCCGCCTTCCAGGACGTCGGCTCCACGGCCGCCGTTCAGGTCGTCGTTCCCGGCACCGCCGCGGGCGTGCACGTCCACCTGCACGTCGGTCAGCAGGAGCCGGTCGGTGCCGCCCTCCAGGCTGATGTCGATGTCGTCGAACAGGCTGGTGGGGAAGTTCCCCTCCAGGACGCCGTCCGCGCCCATGTCGAGCGTGACCCGACTGGGGGTGGTGGTCTGACGAAGCAGCATCAGGTCGTGGGCGTTGGTCGCGCCGATGTAGAGGGTGCGGTCGGCGATCAGGGTCTGAACGGGCGTTCCGGCCGCCGCCGCGGGGGCGGCGCCTAGCGCGGCTATCGAAAAGGCGAGCGCGGCCACCGTGGGCACGGCTCGCCAGAGGTTGCGTTTGGGCATGCTTCCACTTGTAGCCGCGGCGCTCCGCCCCGGGCATGGGCGACCGCTACCCATCTCTGCCCAGCCGCTACCTAGTCGTAGCGCCGAGAAATCGATGACCGGTCCCGTCCACTTGCCTTGACGCACCCGGCCAGGGGCAGCAGGGTACCAACCAAATTTCAACGTTGGAGGTCTGGATGAGCGTCTCCGCTGGGGGAGCCCTCAGCCGGCGCCGACTCCTCGCGGGTGGGATCGCTACTTCGGCGGCGCTGCTGCTTGCGGGCTGCGGTGGTTCGGTGTTCGCCGGGAGCAACCGCGTCCGCTACTGGAACCTCTTCGGTGGCGGTGACGGCGTCCGCATGGTCGAGATGCAGGACGCGTACCGCAAGGAGAATCCGGACGTCGACCTCGAGGCGGTTACGCTCGCCTGGGGCGCTCCGTACTACACCAAGCTCGCGATGGCGAGTGCCGGTGGCCGCGCGCCGAATGTCAGCGTGCTGCACCTGAGCCGGCTCGCCGGGTTCGCGCCCGGCCGGCTGCTCGACCCGTTCGACCTCGACCTGCTGGCCGAGTTCGACGTTCGGCCCGAGGACTTTCCGCAAGGTCTGTGGGAGCGAGCGACGCTCGACGGCCAGACGTACGCGCTGCCGCTCGACACCCACGCGCTCGTCCTGTACGTCAACCGCCCACTCGGCAAGCAGATCGGCTTCCTCGACGACCAGGACCAGCTCGTCGACGTGGCCAGCCCCGAGGATTTCTACGCCGTTCTGGACGAGCTCAACAAGGCGACCGGCGAGGTCGGACTCGGTACGGGCAGCGACCCCGCCACCTGGTGGCGCTACTTCTGGACGTTCTATCGCCAGCTGGGCGGCGAAATCGAGCTCCCGGTCGGCGAGCGCGTGATCTTCGACCGCGACAAGTTCACCCAGGCCATCGAGTTCTGGCTCGGGATCCTCGACAAGAAGCGCGGGTCGGCGTCGGCCGACATGGGCGCCTCGATCGGCACGTTCGTCGAGGGCAAGATGGGCATGATCCTCAACGGGAACTGGGAACTCCCGACGATGCTCACCGCCCAGGAGGAGACCGGCAAGCCCGACTTCACCATGGTCCAGGTGCCGGCCTTGTTCGGCGGTGAGGCACTCGGTTGGGCGGACTCGCACTCGATCGTTCTCCCGCACCAGAACAGCCGCGACCAGGAGCAGGACCGCCTGTCGTACGGGTTCATCGCCAGTCTGTTGAAGAACGGCCTGATCTGGGCCGGCGGCGGGCACGTTCCGGCGTACCAGCCCGTCGCGACCGGGCAGGACTACCTGAACCTCAAGCCGCAGGCCAACTACCGGCAGGCCGCCGAAGTCGCGCAGCTCGACCCCGTGGCCTGGTTCACCGGCGCTGGCTCGGACTTCCAGAACCAGATCGGCCAGGCGCTCGACGCGGTGTTCAACCGGACGATCTCGCCCGACCAGGGCATCAACCAGTTCGAGGCGGCGATGAACAAGCTTCTCAACACCCCGAGCCCGGTCTGAGGTGAACGACATGTCGACGCAAACCGCCTCGCGGCCCGGGTCCCGCCGCGCCGACCGCAGCCCGACGAGCGAGCGCGCGTTCCGCGTGCCGACGGGCTTGTGGTTCGTATTGCCGTTTCTCGTTCTGTACATAGCGTTTCTCGTCGTCCCGGTCTTCCTCGGGCTCGGGATCAGCTTCTTCGACCAGAGCCTGACCGGCGGCGCGGCAGAGTTCATCGGCTGGGCCAACTACGCCGAGCTCTTCTCCGACGCCGCGGTCTGGTCGAGCCTGTGGAACACGGCGAAGTTCACGTTGTGGAGTACGCCGCCTCTCGTCGTTCTCGCGCTGGTGATGGCGCTGCTGACGAGCCGAAAGATGCCCGCCCGCTGGCTGTTCCGGCTCGCGTACTTCATGCCGACGCTGATCCCCGTCACAGTCGTCTCGACCGTGTGGACCTGGATGTTCCGGACCGAGTCCGGCTTCCTCAACGGGATGTTCGAGGCCATCGGCCTCGACCCGGTCGACTGGCTCGGCGAGCCACGGACGGCGATGATCTCGGTCATCATCCTCACGACCTGGTGGACGGTCGGGTTCAACTACCTCCTCTATCTCGCAGCCCTGCAAGGGATTCCGCCGGAGCTGTACGAGGCGTCGGCGATCGACGGGGCGAACGCGTGGCAGCAGTTCACCCGCATCACGTTGCCGCTGCTCGGACGTACGACCTCGCTGATCATCGTGCTGCAGCTGATCGCGAGCCTGAAAGTGTTCGACCAGATCTACCTGCTCACCGGCGGCGGGCCGAACTTCTCCACGCGGCCGGTGCTCGAGTACGTGTACGACGTCGGCTTCACGAACTTCCGGCTCGGCTACTCCTCGGCGATCTCCTACGTGTTCTTCCTGCTGATCCTGGTGTTCGCGATCATCCAGGTGCGGCTGTTCTCGAAGAAGGATGAGGCCCGCTGATGGCTACCAACGTCGCGGATCGGCGGCAGGTCCAGCTGTTCACGCCGGCGATCGGCCGGGTCTGTCTGTGGCTCGCCGCGGCGATCATCGCGGTCGCCTGGCTGCTGCCGATGCTGTGGGCGCTCGACACGTCGCTCAAGCCGGAGTCGGAGACGCTGATCTATCCGCCGGAGTGGCTGCCGAGCCGCGTGACCGGCGAGGCGTACGTCTCGGTGCTGTCGGCGGGCGAGATCATCAAGTGGTTCGTGAACTCGACGATCGTGTCGGTCGCGGTCACGTTGCTGACGATCCTGACGTCGGCCTGGGCGGCGTACGCGTTCGCGCGGCTGCCGTTCCGCGGGCGTTCTTTGCTGTACGCGTTGACGATCGCCGGGATCATGGTGCCGGGGAACGTGCTCGTCGTGCCGCTGTTCCAGGAGATGCTGGCGCTGAAGATGGTCGACACGTACTGGGGCATCATCCTGCCCCAGGTGGCGGCGCCGGTGATGGTGTACATCCTGAAGAAGTTCTTCGAAGCGCTGCCGCGCGAGCTCGAGGACGCGGCGCTGGTCGATGGCGCGAACAGGTGGCGCATCTTCTGGCAGATCGTGCTGCCCCTGTCGCGCCCGATCCTCGCGGCGGTGGCGATCTTCGTGTTCATCGGCGCGTGGAACAACTTCTTCTGGCCGTTCCTCGTGACGTCCGACCCGAACCTGATGACGTTGCCGGTGGGCTTGGCGAACGTGCAGACCTCGTACGGCCTCCGGTACGCCCAGATCATGGCAGCGGCCGTCATCGCCGCCCTGCCGCTGATCATCGTCTTCCTGTTCTTCCAACGCCAAATCATCCGCGGCGTCACCACCGCCGGCCTGGGCGGCAACTAACCGAGGCGGTCCCACACCGGGCCGAGCGCTTCGATCGCGGCCCGGTACGTGGCGTACGCCTCGTCCAACACCTCGCCGCGCTCGGGTGACGGGTCGTAGCGGCGAGACACCCGGGCCAGGTTCCAGTCGTCGAGCGCGCCGACACCCACGCCCGCGAGCAGCGCGGCCCCGCGGGCGCCGGCCTCGTCGGTGTCGGTCACCTCGACCGGCGCGCGCAACGCGTCCGCGAAGAGCTGCGACCACACGTCCGACCGCGCCACGCCGCCGCCGAGGCGGACGGCCGGGCCGACGTCGAAGCCCTCCCGCAGCGCCTCCACGTGGTACCGGTGGTTGAACACCACGCCCTCGAACAACCCGCGCAGCAGCTGAGCCCGGCCGTGCCAGCCGCGCGCGCCGAGGAACGTTCCCGACGCCGCGTCGCCGTGCGGCGACCCGTACAGGAACGGCAGGTACACGACCTCCGACCGCCCGCCCAGCGCCGACGCGACCTCGGCTGCCGCGGTCGCGTACGCCGACGGCCCCGTGAGACCGAGTAGCGAGAGGAACCACTCGACGTTCGTCGCCGACGCCGGCGACGTGCCCATGTTCAGCCACTGGCCGGGCCGCACGAAGCTCCGCGCCTGCCACCGCGCGTCCACGCTGACCGACGAGCTCACGACCTGGTTGATGCTGAACGTTCCCGCGATCACCGACAGCTGCCCCGGCGCCGCGGCGCCCAACCCGACCGCCGCCGCGTCCACGTCGTGGGCCCCGACCACCACCGGCGTCCCCGCGCGAAGCCCGGTCGCGGCGGCAGCCTCGTCCGTCACAACCCCCGCGACGTCGGAGCTCGCCGCCAATGTCGGAAGGCGATCCTCCAACCCCGTAAGGCCGAACATCTTCAACGCCTCGAAGGAGTACGCCTGCGCCCGCACATCGGTGAACGAGGCGCTCGCGTCGGTCACGTCCGTCGCCACCGACCCGGTGAGCCGCAACCGCAACCAGTCCTTGCAGAACAGCAGCCACCGCGCCCGTTCCAGTACCGCAGGCTCTTCCCGCTGCAGCCACGCCAACAACGGCGCCGGGGAGCCCGCGAACGGCACCGTTCCCGTCAACGTCAACGCGCGATCCCACGTCCCGTCGGCCCGCCACTCCGCCAGCAGCGCGTGCGCCCGCGTGTCCATCGCCGTGATCGCCGGCCGGAACGCACGCAACGAAGCATCCACCGGGTACAGCCCGTCCCCGTGCCCCGCGATCCCCACCGCGAGGACGTCGGCAGCGGAAAACCCCACCAGGCAAGCCTGAACGGCCGCACCGAGCGCCGCCCACACCTCGTCCATGTCGCGCTCGACCCACCGCGACCGCGGACTCCGGGTGGCGACCTGTGCCGTGCCAATCCCGACTTGACGCCCGGCAAGATCGAACAGCACGGCCTTCGTCACGGTCTGCCCAGCATCGACTCCCAGCAGCAGCTCAGCCATCGAGCGACCCTACGACGCCGACGGATGCTGCAGGGCGCGCTGGTGGTCGACGGCCGTCGAGACGCGGACTGCTCTGCGGTCGGCATCGGTGACGGCCTGCGCGAGGCTGCCGGGCGCGCGGACCGCCGCCGAGCCGTACGCCACGGCCTCGCGCAGCGCCGCCGTGCTGGACCGTTCCGCCGCGGCGAGGTACCCGGCGAGGAGGTTGTCGCCGGCGCCGATCGTGTTGCGCGGCCGGCCCACCGGAGCCTCGGCGTGCAGCGCGCTCTCGGCGGTCACGAGCAGGGCGCCGTCTGGGCCGAGGCTGACGAGCACGCTGGTGTTGTCCTGGCGGAGCTCGCTTGCTGCCGCGACCGCGTCGCCGAAGGTACGGATCGGCTTGTCGACGACGTCGGCGAGCTCGTCCACGTTCGGCTTGAGCAGGTCCGGCCCGGTCGCCGCGCCGAGCCGCAGCGCGAGGCCGCTGGTGTCGAGCGCGTACTTCGCGCCGGCCTCGTGCACGCGTTCGGCGAGCTCGGCGTAGAAGCCAGGCTCGACGCCCTGCGGGAGGCTTCCCGACGCGACGACCCAGGACGCGTCGTCGACCAGTCCGACGACCGTGAGCATGAGGTCGGCGACCTCCTCGCGGGAGAGCAACGGCCCACGCTCGTTGATCTTCGTGGCGCTACCG
Source organism: Tenggerimyces flavus (assembly GCF_016907715.1). Lineage (NCBI taxonomy): Bacteria > Bacillati > Actinomycetota > Actinomycetes > Propionibacteriales > Nocardioidaceae > Tenggerimyces > Tenggerimyces flavus. The sequence goes on from NZ_JAFBCM010000001.1 coordinate 1,347,320, forward strand.
GACGTACGGACGAGGGAGATGTTGACGCGCACGGGGCTCGCGATCGGCACGGGAACGAACGGGACGCGCTCTGCCTTCAGCAGGCTCGCGAGCTGGTCGCCCTCGCTGCCGCCGAGGGGGAGGACAGCCGTGGAGGCGATGCCGTTGGTGATGAGCGCGCGGGTGACGTTCACGCCCTTGCCGCTCGGCTCGACGTGGCTGTCGAGCGCGCGGTTCACGCCGCCCTCGCGGAACTCGTCGACGACGAGGGTGCGGTCGACACTCGGGTTCGGCGTGACGGTGACGATCACGCTTCACGTTAACAGTTTGCGCTTGTCCCTAGCGTGGGCCGTGTGGAGCTTGTGGAGCTGACGCCATCGCACCATCGTGCCGCCCAGGCTGCGGAAGCGTTCATCGGAGCCGATCCGGTCGCTGTGCATGCACCCTTGACGTTCGGCCCGACGGTCGTGGTGCGGTTGGAGTTCGCGAATGGCCTCGACGCGTATGTCAAGGCCGGGGCCGAGCAGGATGTGCACCGCGAGGCGGCAGTCATTGCCCGCGCTCGGGCGGCGGGTGTTCCGGCGCCGGAGGTGCTTGGGATCGGCACCGACGCCGACCTCCCCGGCGGCCGCTGGCTGCTCACCCGCGCCGCTTCCGGAGTGCGGCTCAACGAGCTGGGGCTCGAGTCGGCGACGATCGACCGTACGTTGGACGACCTCGTCGACCTCTACGCGCGGCTGCACCGCGTGGCGCTGCCCGGCTTCGGCCCGCTGCACGCCGACGCCAGCGGCGGGACGCTGCCGTCGTGGTCGCGGTGGCAGCGAGAGACGATCGAGAAAGCCCTTGCCCAGTTGGGTGAAGTGCCGTTCGACGCGCTTGGAATGTGTACGGCGTTCGCTCCCGATCTCGACCGCGCGCCGGGCGTCCTGCTGCACGCCGACCTCGGCGACGGCGAGACGTTCGTCGACCCTTCGACCGGTGCGGTCACGGCCGTCGTGGACTGGGGTGCGGCGCTGGTCGGCGACCCGCTGTACGACCTCGTGCGCTTCGTCGGCGGTGGACCGGCCGAGGACGAGCGGCCGGGGCTGGTGCACCCGCGGCTGCACGCGCGCTACCTCGCCCGCATCGGCCTCTCGCCCGCGTCGGCGGAGCGGATGCTGACGTTCTACCGCTTCCACATCTGCGTCGTCGAAGCCGCCTGGGGCGAGGACATCGGCTGGCGACCGGCTCATCTCGCCTGGGCCGAACGGTTGTTCGATCGCCTCTGTGGATAACGGCCTTCCGCCCCTTTCGCACCCCTAGGATTCATGGCAGTACGGACGATTCCTGCCAACGGGGTGAGACGATGCGATTTCGGGCGATGCTGGCCAGCGCGGCGCTGGTGTGCGCTGGACTGGGCGGTGCGCTGGCCCAGCCGGCGGCGGCCGCCGATCCAACGCCCTTGCCGTGGATCGGCACGTCGGGCACCGGGCCGGATCGCGAGCTGATCGACACCTCCACCCAGCAGAGGTTCGTTCCGCGCGGCACCAACTACGTCCGGCTCGCGAAGCTGCGTGACGACGAGGCGTGGTGGCACTCCACGTTCGAGCCCGGCCGGTACGACGCCGCCCGCGCTGACCGGGCCCTCCGCGCGATGCGGCGCGACGGGTACAACGTGGTGCGCGTCTTCCTCGACCCCGGCAACGAGCAGCACCGCCTGCTCGGCGAGCCGCACGGGCTTGGGCTAGGCCCGGACGACACCTCGAGGGGCACGCCGGCGTACCTCGACAACGTCGCCGACTTCGTCCGCAAGGCGGCCACGCACCGGATCTACGTGCTGCCGATCCTCGACTACTACCCGCAGAATGCGCACTACTGGGGCGTCCGCGGCCACTACGACGCGATCAAGCTCAACATCTCCGGTGAGAACGCGCTGTGGATGGTCGAGGGTGAGATCCGCGCCAAGCAGGAGTTCTTCACCAACTTCGTCGCCGACCTGCGGCGACGCGTCGGGCCGCGGCTGATGAGCGCGTTCCTCGCCCTGCAGGCGCAGAACGAGGCCTTCTACACCGGCGACGCCCGCCCGTTCTCCGCCAAGTCCGGCACGGTGACACCCGCGAACGGGGTCACGTACGACCTGGCCGTGGACGCGGACCGGCAGCAGGCCGCCGACGCGAGCGCGGTGGAGTTCGCGCGCCGGATCGCCGCCACCGTGCGGAAGAGCGCGGAGCCAAGGCTGATGGTCACCATCGGCATGTTCACCTACCAGGCCGTGGGCAAGGCGGGGCCGAACGGGTTCCAGCAGTTCTGCTCGCGCGAGCCCGGCGGCGGGGTGCCGTGTCGGGAGAACGTCGACTACCGCTACCCGTTCCGCCTGTCGTCCCTTGCCCAGTGGGCGAATCTGCCGTTCCTCGACCTGCACCTCTATCCGGTCCCGGCCCAGTTCTCCCTCGACGACAACCTGCGGTCGTCGGAGTGGGCACAGGTCACCGGGCCGGTGATCGTGGGGGAGTACGGAGCGTTCCGCGAGGCGTTCGGCAACGACGTCGTGCGGGCGGCGTACGGCATGCGGGACCTGCAGGTGGACACCTGCCGGCGTGGGTTCGACGGCTGGCTGTTCTGGACCTACGACACCGAGGAGTCGGCCGACCAGCAGCGGCTGTTCCGCCTCACCGAGCAGAAGGGAGCGATCAACGGCCAGCTCGCGCCTGTCGCCCGGCCCAACGCATGTGCGCGGTAGCTTCACAGCGTGTTCACCTGGTCGCCGATTTCGGTCGGGTGTGCAAGCAGCTGGGCCAGTTAGGGTGAGGCCCGACCGTACGGGGACCTCGCCACGACCTGAAGGAGCTATGCCGTGCTGCGATCTCTTCGGCCGACGCGCTGGGTCGGCGTGTTCCTCGTCCTGCTCGCCGTCATGGTGACGGCTCCGCTCGGTGCCCCGGCGAACGCCGCCGACGGCAACCCGCGGCCGCTGCGCATCGCGACGTACAACATCCACCACGGCGCCGGCCCCGACGACGTGCTGGACCTCGAGCACGTCGCCCGCGTGCTCGACTCGTTCAACTCCGACATCATCGGGCTGCAGGAGGTCGACAAGCACTGGAGCTCGCGCTCGGGCAACGTCGACCAGCCGGCCTGGCTGGCGGAGCGGCTGAACATGCACGTCGTGTACGCCCCCAACCTCGACCTGCCGCCGGTCAATCCGGGCGAGCCGAACCGCCAGTACGGCACCGCGGTGCTGTCGCGCTACCCGATCACCTGGTCCAGGAACACCCTGCTGCCGAAGTTCCCCGCCGGTGAGCAGCGCGGCCTGCTCGAGACCGTGATCAACGTGCGCGGCCAGTCGATCCGGTTCGCGACCACGCACCTGCAGCACAACAACAACCTCGAGCGGCAGGAGCAGGCGACCAAGATCGTCGAGCTGCTCGGCGAGGTGCCCGAGCCGACGATCCTGGTCGGCGACCTGAACGCGGTCTCGGGAACGCCGGAGATCACCACGATCAAGAACGTGCTGGTCGACAGCTGGGACAAGGTCGGCGAGGGCCCCGGCTACACGATCCCGGTCGTGAACCCCACCAGCCGCATCGACTACATCCTCGGCACCGCCGACGTCCGCTTCCGCCGCGCGGCAGTCCCCTCGACGGACGCCTCCGACCACCTCCCCCTCACCGCCGACCTCACCGTCAACGCCAACCGCCGCTGACGCGAGCCCGGCTCTCTCGCCCCGGGATGGCGATGTCGCGAGTGATCCGAGCGGGATGGCACTCCGTGGGGGAGGCGTCGTGGTCGCCTTACGCGGCCAGTGGCCGCTCTACCTGGCGCCCACCCCACGTAATGGGGCTAATGATCATGTATACATGATCATTAGCCCCAGGGCGGGCCGGACCGGTCGAACCCACCGCCGGACGAAAGAACGACACTAGGCTGCGAGGCATGGAGCAGCCGAAGGTCGTTCTCGTCACCGGGATCATGGCGTCCGGCAAGTCGACCGTCGCCCAGCTGTTGGCCGAGCGGCTGCCACGTTCCGCCCACGTCCGCGGGGACGCGTTCCGGCGCATGATCGTCAACGGTGGCGTGGACATCGTGCCGGAGGGCGGCGACGCGATGGACGAGGAGCTGAGCCTCCGCTACCGCATCGCGGCGCAGGTGGCCGACGAGTACGTACGCGCCGGGTTCACCGCGGTCGTCCAGGACGTCGTCCTCGGCGCGAGCGTCCAGGAGTTCGTCGACCTCACCACAAGCCGACCCGTCGCCGTCGTCGTGCTCACCCCGCGGCCCGAGGTCGTCGCGCGACGCGAGGACGAGCGGCCGAAGAGCGGGTACGTCGACTGGACCGTGAAGGAGCTCGACGACTACCTGCGCGCCGAAACGCCGAGGATCGGGCTCTGGTTGGACACATCGGACCAAACCCCCGACCAGACCGTCGACGAGATTCTTGCCCGGATGTCCGAGGCGATCGCGGACGCGCAAGGTCGACCGTGAGGCTGCTCTGCCGCAGACGAGGTCTAGCGGCAACACTCGCTGAGGGGTTGGGCCTTGCGCCAGGGGTACTGACACAATGCCTCCGGTGAGTACCGCGGAGACCATCAACAAGCGCATTGCGGACGAGCTCGGTGTACGCGAGGGGCAGGTGACCTCGGCCATCGACCTGCTCGACGGCGGAGCGACCGTCCCGTTCATCGCGCGCTACCGCAAGGAAGTCACCGGCACGCTCGACGACGCGCAGCTGCGGACGTTGGAGGAACGGCTGCGCTACCTGCGCGAGCTCGAGGAACGCCGCGCCGCGATCCTCGACTCGATCCGCGAACAGGGCAAGCTGACCGACGAGCTCGAGGCCTCGATCGACGCGGCCGACTCGAAGGCGCGGCTGGAGGACATTTACCTTCCGTACAAGCCGAAACGCCGCACCAAGGCGCAGATCGCCCGCGAGGCCGGGCTGCAGCCGCTCGCCGACCTGCTGCTCCAAGATCCGACCCGCGCCCCGCAGGTGGAGGCCGCGGCGTTCGTCGACGCGGAGCGCGGCGTGGCCGACGCCGCGGCAGCCCTGGACGGTGCGCGCTCGATCCTCGTCGAGCAGTTCGGCGAATCGGCCGACCTGATCGGCGCGCTGCGTGAGCGGCTCTGGACGCACGGCGTGCTGGTCTCTCGCGTACGTACCGGCAAGGAGTCCGACGGCGCGAAGTTCTCCGACTACTTCGACTGGTCCGAGGGCTTCACGACGCTGCCGTCGCACCGGATCCTCGCGCTGTTCCGCGGCGAGAAGGAAGAGGTGCTCGAGCTCGCGTTCCGCCCTGACGCGGCCGACGAGGCCATGCAGGTCGGGCCGACCGAGTACGAGGCGATGATCGCGGAGCACTTCGGCGTCGCCGACCGCCGCCGCGCGGCCGACTCGTGGCTGCTGGAGACGGTGCGCTGGGCCTGGCGGACGCGGATGTTCGTACACCTCACCGTCGACGTACGGATGCGACTGCGCGAGGCCGCGGAGGAGGAGGCGGTACGTGTGTTCGCCGCCAACCTGCGCGACCTGCTGCTCGCCGCACCGGCCGGCGCGCGGGCGACGATGGGCCTCGACCCCGGCTTCCGCACCGGCGTGAAGGTCGCGGTCGTCGACGGCACCGGCAAGGTCGTGGACACGTCCACCATCTATCCGCACCAGCCGCACAACAAGTGGCAGGACTCCCTTGCCACGTTGGCACAACTGGCGAAGAAGCACTCCGTCGAGCTGGTGTCGATCGGCAACGGTACGGCGTCGCGCGAGACGGACAAGCTCGCCCTCGACCTGATCAAGCTGGTGCCGTCGCTGACGAAGATCGTCGTGTCGGAGGCCGGCGCGTCGGTCTACTCCGCCTCGGCGTACGCGTCCGCCGAGCTGCCCGGCATGGACGTCTCGCTGCGCGGCGCGGTCTCGATCGCGCGGCGACTGCAGGATCCCCTTGCTGAGTTGGTGAAAATCGACCCGAAGTCGATCGGCGTCGGCCAGTACCAGCACGACATCTCCCAGGTCGAGCTGTCCCGGTCGCTCGACGCGGTCGTCGAGGACGCCGTGAACGCGGTCGGCGTGGACGTCAACACGGCGTCGGCGCCGCTGCTCACCCGGGTGTCGGGCATCGGCGAGGGACTGGCGGCTTCGATCGTCGCGCACCGGGACGCGTCGGGTCCGTTCACGTCGCGGACGGCGCTGAAGAGCGTTCCGCGGTTGGGCCCGAAGGCGTTCGAGCAGTGCGCCGGCTTCCTGCGGATCCGCGGCGGCGACGACCCGTTGGACCAGTCGTCAGTGCACCCCGAGGCGTACCCGGTCGTCCGCCGCATGGTCTCGGCAACGGGCGGCAGCTCGCTGGGGACGCTGATCGGCAACACCGCCACGCTGCGGGCGATCAACCCGCGCGAGTTCGTCGACGACACGTTCGGTCTGCCGACCGTCACGGACATCCTTGCTGAGTTGGAGAAACCAGGCCGGGACCCGCGTCCGGCGTTCCAGACCGCGACGTTCGCCGAGGGCGTGGAGAAGGTCGCCGACCTGCGGCAGGGCATGGTGCTCGAGGGCGTGGTGACGAACGTCGCCGCGTTTGGCGCGTTTGTGGATGTCGGTGTCCACCAGGACGGGCTCGTGCACATCTCGGCGATGTCGAAGACGTTCGTCAAGGACCCGCGCGACGTGGTGAAGCCGGGCGACATCGTGCGCGTGAAGGTGCTCGAGGTGGACGAGAAGCGCCAGCGGATCGGGCTCACCTTGCGGCTGGACGACGAGGTGGGTGGCGACCGTACGGAGCCCAAGCCGCGCGAACGCTCCGGCGGCGGAAAGCCCGATCGCGGCGGCAACAAGGGCCAGCGTCCGCAACGTCCACAGCGCAAGGAACCCGAGCCCACCGGCGCCATGGCCGAAGCCCTCCGCCGCGCCGGCCTGCGCTAACGGGGATTCGCTCCGGTCAGGATGGTCGCGATCCGGTCGCCGGTGACGCGGCCGTGGGCGATCGCGGCCAGACTCGCGGCGCCGGCGGGTTCGAGCCGGATGCCCACGTGCTGGGCGGCGAGCTCCATGGCGGCGGCGATCTCTTCCGTCTTCACCAGCACGATGTCGTCGACCAGCGCGCGTACCCGTTCCAGCGACGCGGCGTGCGGAACGGGAACGCTGATGCCCTCGGCGAACGTGTCCGATGCGTCGACTCGGACCGGCTGACCCGCGCGGAAACTCTCGTACATCGCCGGCGCTGCCTCGGGGTTGACGCCGACGACCCGCGTGCCCGGTCGGTGCGCTCGGACCCAGCAGCCGATGCCCGAGATCAGGCTCCCGTCCCCGATCGGCACCACGACGGCATCCAACGGGCCGACCGAGTCGAGCTCGGCCGCCATCGTGCCAGCGCCCACGGCGATCGCCGGTGGCACGCCGTCCTCCAGGAGGAGCGTTCCGGGTGCGGACGCGGCGGCCCGAACCTCCTCCCGCGCCTCCCCGTAGTCCGCAGCCAACGTGATCGTCGCCCCGAACGCCTCCATCCGAGCCCGCTTGACCGGATTGATCGAGCTCGGCGCGAAGACCCGCACGGTCAACCCGCGGGCCTGTCCCACGTACGCGACGGCCTGGCCGAAGTTCCCGGACGACGCGCACACCACGGTGTCGATGTCGGTGTGCTCGCTGAGCGCGACGCTCACGCCGCGGCCCTTGAAGCTGCGGATCGGGTTGCACGTCTCGACCTTCAGCACGACGCGCCGCCCGATGGCAGCGTTGAGCATCGGGTCCTCGTACTGCGGCGTGTCGAGGAACACGGGGTCGATGACCTCTCGCGCGGCCGCGATCTGGGTGACGTCCAGGTCCAGGTTCATGGCTCGACGCTAGTCGGGGAGCCAGTCATCGCGATTGACGATTTTGCGCACCGGCGCAACAATCTTGCGTGGACGAGATCGACGTACTCCTCCTCGACCTGCTCCAGGAGCAGGCGGACCGGACCCTGCGCGACCTCGGCGACGAGGTCGGGCTCACGCCGAGCGCGGTCCAGCGCCGGATCGCCAAGTACAAGCAGCGTGGGCTCCTCCGGACCGTGAGCATCCTCGAGCCCGACCAGTCCCGCGAGATCGTCCGCTCGATCGTGCTCGTCACGCTGGTGGCCGAGTCGCGCGAGCACCACCGCGCGTTCAAGGCACGCGTCACGAAGCGTGGCGAGGTCCAGCAGTGCTACGCCGTCTCCGGCCGCTGGGACTACGTCGTCATGCTCGCGGCCCCTTCCGTCAACGCCTGCAAGGAAATCGGCGACGAGCTGTTCAAGGACGACGACAACATCCGCAGGTACGAGACGCTGATCGTCTTCGAGACCGCGAAGTTCACCACCCAGCCAGACCTCGCCAAAGGTGATCGAAGGGGGCTCATCCGCCAGGCGCCGTCAACGCCAGTGATCATGAACGTGATCATGAAGCCGAACTGGTCGTATACGACGGGTTTGCCTTCATGATCACGGGCGGGGGCTCGGATCTCTTGTGTCGAAGCTCTTCTGGGTTGGTGCTGTCTTGGTGTTCCTATGAGATCTGTCCGGGGGTTGGTGCTCTCGGGGTCTGTGGCGGCGGTCGATGGTGGTGGCCGGTCCGGGGCGCGTCAAGGGCGTCGTTTGGGCGGCGCTTCGCGCAGATTTGGCAAACGACGTCGCTTCGCGACCGCGGAGCGGCCCTTGACTCGCCCCGGACCGGCCACCTGTTTTTCACGCGCCGCCCCCGGCCCCCGGAACAGGTGTCCCGGGGGAGGTTCCTTGTTGCGTGGGTTTGTTGCCGTGCTTGCGTTGCTTGTGGGCCCTCTGCTTCTTGTGGTTTCGATGAAGCCGGGCCTTCCGTCCCCGCCGTTTGAATGAAGGGTCCCTTCATTCAATAGGTTCGAATGAAGGGACCCTTCATCAAGTCCGGTCAGCAGCGCCGCGTCAGTCGACCTCGGCGACCGCCTGGGCGAATTGGGCCGCGTACAGCCGTGCGTACGCGCCGTCGGAGGCCAACAGGGCGTCGTGCGTGCCCTGCTCCACGATCCGGCCGCTCTCCATCACCAGGATCAGGTCGGCGTCGCGGATCGTCGACAGGCGGTGCGCGATCACGAACGAGGTCCGCCCGGTTCGCAGCGAGTTCATCGCCCGCTGGATCAGCAGCTCGGTACGGGTGTCGACCGAGCTCGTCGCCTCGTCCAGGATGAGGATCGCCGGCTCGGCGAGGAACGCGCGTGCGATCGTGATCAGCTGCTTCTCGCCCGCGCTGACGTTCGATCCCTCCTCGTCGATCTTGGTGTCGTACCCGTCCGGCAGCGTCCGCACGAAGTGGTCCACGTGCGTGGCCTGCGCGGCCTCGGTGATCCGTTCCATCGAGACGTCGGTCTCGGCGCCGTACGCGATGTTGTCCGCGATCGACCCACCGAACAGCCAGGTGTCCTGCAACACCATGCCGGTCTGGTCGCGCAGCTCTTCCCGCGTCATCTTCGACACGTCGACGCCGTCCAGCGTGATGCGACCGGAGTCGATCTCGTAGAACCGCATCAGCAGGTTGACCAGCGTCGTCTTGCCCGCCCCGGTCGGACCGACGATCGCCACCGTTTGCCCGGGCTCGACCACCAGCGAGAGGTTCTCGATCAGTGGCTTGTCCTCGAGGTAGCGGAACGAGACGTTCTGGAACTCCACCCGTCCGCGAACGACCGACGGCCGCTCCGGCTTCGAAGGCTCCGGCGACTGCTCCTCGGCGTCCAGCAGCGCGAAGATCCGCTCCGCCGAAGCGACACCCGACTGCAGCAGGTTGGCCATCGACGCCACCTGCGTCAGCGGCTGGCTGAACTGCCGCGAGTACTGGATGAACGCCTGTACGTCACCCAACGTCAGCGCACCCGACGCCACCCGCAGCGCACCGACGACCGCCACGAGCACGTAGTTGATGTTGCCGATGAAGAACATCGCCGGTTGGATGCACCCGGAGATGAACTGCGCCCGGTACGAAGCGTTGAACAACGTGTCGTTGTGCTCCGCGAACGTCTTCTCCGCGTGCTCCTGCTGGCCGAACACCTTCACCAGCTGGTGTCCGGTGTACATCTCCTCGATGTGCGCGTTCAGCTGCCCGGTCGTCGCCCACTGCTTGACGAACTGGGGCTGCGCCCGCTTGCCGATGATCGCCACGATCACGACCGACAGCGGAACGGTGACCAGAGCAATCAACGCCAGCAACGGCGAGATCAGGAACATCATGGTCAGTACGCCGACGATCGTGAGCAGCGACGTCACCATCTGGCTCAACGTCTGCTGCAACGTCTGCGCCAGGTTGTCCATGTCGTTGGTGACCCGGCTCAGCACCTCGCCCTTCGGCTGCTGGTCGAAGTACTTCAACGGCAGCCGCGACAGCTTGTGCTCCGCCGCCTCGCGCATCCGGAAGACCGCTCGCTGCACGATCGTCGTCGTCAGCCAACCCTGGAACAGCATCAGCAACGACGCGCCGACGTAGATCACCAGGACGAACGTCAGGATCCGGGCGACCTGGTCGAAGTCGATGCCCTGACCTGGCGTGAGATCGACCGAGTTGAACAGGTCGGCGAGAGTGTCCTCGCCGCGCGCCCGAAGCCCCGCGACCGCCTCTTCCTTCGTCACACCAGGAGGAATCTGCTTGCCGAGAATGCCGTTGAAGATCAGGTCGGTGGCGTGCCCGAGCACCTTCGGCCCGATCACCGACAGCGCGACGCTGCCCGCGGTGAGCAGCAGCGTCACGATGATCAGCATGCGCTCCGGTGCGAGAGACTTGAGCAACCGCAGGCTGGAGCCCTTGAAATCAAGGGACTTCTCCATCGACGGGCCACCCATGAACGCCGCCGGGCCACCGCGCGGTCCTCCGCCGGCTGCCGGCCCGGGCCCGCGCTGCGGGGTCGCCCGCTCGCCGGCCGCGGTCGTGGCGGGAGCCTCGCCGCTCCCGTCGGGAGCGTGGCCGTTCTTGCTTTGTCCGTTGGGCGTCTGCCCCTCCTGCGTACTCACGCCGCCTCCTGCTCGGTGAGCTGAGACAGCACGATCTCGCGGTACGTCTCGTCCGATTCCATCAACTCGCGGTGTGTCCCGGTCGCCACGACCCGTCCCTCATCCAGAACGACGATCCGGTCGGCGTGCCGGATCGTGCTCACGCGCTGCGCGACGATCACGACCGTCGCGTCCGCGATCTCCCGGGTGAGAGCTGCCCGAAGCGCCGCGTCCGTCGCGTAGTCCAGCGCGGAGAACGAGTCGTCGAACAGGTAGATCTCCGGTCGCCGTACCAGCGCCCGCGCGATCGCGAGGCGCTGCCGCTGGCCACCGGACACGTTCGTGCCGCCCTGCGCGATCGGCGCCTCGAGCTGGCCCTCCATGCGCTCGACGAAGTCGCGCGCCTGCGCGATGTCGAGCGCGTTCCAGAGTTCCTCCTCGGTCGCGTCCTCGTTTCCGTAACGCAGGTTGGACGCCACCGTTCCGGAGAACAGGTACGGGCGCTGCGGAACCAGACCCACGGCCTGGTTCAGCATGTCCGGGTCGAGCTCGCGGACGTCGACGCCGTCGACGAGAACGGTGCCGCCGGTCGCGTCGAACAGCCGTGGGATCAGGTTGATCAACGTGGTCTTGCCGCTGCCCGTACTCCCGATCACCGCGGTGATCTCGCCCGGTCTCGCGACCAGGTTGATGCCGCAGAGCACCGGCTCCTCCGCGCCGGGATAACCGAAGTCGACTTCCCGTAGCTCGAGGTGCCCGTGCACGCCGCCCGCGCTGACCGGCGTGGTCGGCGGCACGACGCTCGAGTCGGTGTCGAGCACCTCGGCGATGCGTTCGGCGCTGACCTCGGCACGCGGGACCATGACGAACATGAACGTCGCCATCATCACGGCCATCAGGATCTGCATCAGGTAGGAGAGGAACGCCGTCAGCGCGCCGATCTGCATCGCGCCGCTGTCGATCCGCTGGGCACCGAACCACATCACCGCGACGCTGGACACGTTCATCACCAGCATCACGATCGGGAACATCGCCGACATCAGCCGGCCGACCTTCAGCGAGACGTCGAGGAGGTCGGTGCTGACCTCGCCGAACCGCTCCTGCTCCCGCTCGTCCCGGACGAACGCGCGGATCACGCGAACGCCGGTGATCTGCTCGCGCAGCACGCGGTTGATCTGGTCGATGCGGTCCTGCATGCTCCGGAACAGCGGGCGCATGCGCGTGATCAGCAGCCCGACCGCGATGCCCAGGACGGGCACGACGACGAGCAGGATCGAGGAGAGGGGAACGTCCTGCTGCAGTGCCAGGATGATGCCGCCCACGCCCATGATCGGCGCCGACACCATCAGCGTGAACGCCATCAGCGTGAGCATCTGGACCTGCTGCACGTCGTTCGTGGTCCGCGTGATCAACGACGGCGCGCCGAAGCGGCCGACCTCGCGGGTGGAGAACTCCTGTACGCGGGCGAACACCGCGCCGCGGAGGTCGCGGCCCACACCCATCGCGGTCCGGGCACCGAAGTAGACCGCGCCGACGAGGCAGACGATCTGCACCAGCGAGATGGCGAGCATGACGCCGCCGATCCGCATGATGTACGGGACGTCGCCGGTGACGACGCCCCTGTCGATGATGTCGGCGTTGAGGGTGGGCAGGTAGAGCGTGGCCAGGGTCTGGATCAGCTGCAGCACCACGATGATCGTGAGGGCGCGGCCGTACGGGCGCAGGGAGTCGCGCAACAATCGGAACAACACGGGGTCAGTATGTCGAGTTCGACAGGTCGATGCCCATGACATATCGCATGAGTCGACCTCGTCCTCAGGGAGGATTGCCCGTGGGCGTGGGGAGTTCGACTTGTCGCCTTTGCCAATCCTTTAATGTCGATTGCCCGGAAAGGCAGCGGTCATGACTACTCCGACGTTCGTCGCGGTCGGCGCCTACAGCGCGCCGCGGGGACGGCACGCCGCGCCGCACCGGTACGCGGCGTGGAAGGTCACGCTCTACCGGTCGGGTCACATCGACGCGCTGATCGACGGGGCGCCGTACCAGGTCGGGCCGGGCACGATCCTCACCATCCCGCCGCACCTCGACCACGCCGAGGTCGCGCACACCGCCTACTCCAACTACTACCTGCTGCTCGACGCCCAGCCGGACCTGCCCTGGCCGCGGATCGCCGCCGACTCCGGCAACGAGCGGCTCGGCAGCGCGCTCGCGGCGCTGGTGAACGAGAGCTCGACCCTCGACGAGCACTCCCCAACCATGGTCGACTCGCTCGTGAACGTCGTCGACGTCACGCTCCGTCGCCTCGCCGCCGGTCGTACGCCGTCGCGTGCCCGGACGATCGTGAACGCGGTCGAGCAGCTGCTCGAGGAGCGGTACGGCTCGCGCTGCCTGGTGGCTGACCTGGCTCGGGAGGTCGGCGTCTCGACCTCGACGCTGCGGGCGATGTACGGCACCGAGCTCGGCCGGTCGCCGCAGGCACGGCTGCGCGAGATCCGGCTCCATCACGCGGTCGAGCTGCTGCAGACCTCCAACCTGACGCTCGCGGCCGTCGCCACGCGCTGTGGCTACCACTCGGCGAGCCACCTGACCCGGCACCTCAAGCAGGCGCTGGGTCGTACGCCTGGCGCGGTCCGCGAGTCCTAGCTTGGCCGCCTCTCTCGGCGATCCGTGCAACGGTCCCGGCGGCCGCTCGCTTGTCGTCCGGGCGCGGGTCCCGGTGCAATGACAACGTGATGTCGACACAGACCTTGACCGTTCTGGAAGCGCTGGGCGCCACCCCAGCGAAGGCCCTCACGCCCGAGCAGCTGGCGAAGCTCGACGCCGACGGCTATCTGTCCCTGGGCCGCCTGCTCGACGACGAGGCGCTGGCCGTCCTTCGTACGCGGACCGACGAGCTCCAGCACCTGGAGGGTGGGGCCGCCGGCATCGAGGCCGGGCAGCAGGTGGGCGCGACGATGGTGGCGGACCTGTTCAACAAGGGCGCGATGTTCCTGCCGCTGTTCACCCAACCGCAGGTGCTGGCCGCCGCGGCCCACGTCGTCGGCGAGCTGCGGGTGAACTCGTTGAACATGCGGTCCGCCCTTCCTGGACAGGGAAATCAGGCGCTCCACCCGGACTGGGCCAGCGCCGTGAAGGACGGCGACTTCCACATCTGCAACTCGATGTGGATGCTCGACGACTTCACCGCGGCGAACGGGGCGACGCGGGTCGTTCCGGGGTCGCATCGCTGGGAACGCATGCCGAGCGACGACCTGGACGACCTGTTGGCGCCGCACCCGGACCAGGTCCTGGTGGAGGCGCCCGCGGGAACGGTGGTGATCTTCAACAGTCACCTCTGGCATGGCGGCACGCTGAACACCACCGACCAGCCGCGCCGTGGCCTGACGCTCTCCTACGTCCGGCGCGACGAGCCGCAGCAGACCAACCAGTTGGAGCACATCCGCAAGCTCGTCTGGGACCGGCTGAGCCCCGAAGAGCGTTACCTGCTTGACGTGTGAGCGAGGCCTGCGGCCCCCCGGACTGCAGGCCTCCGTGCCCTACCTGGCCTGGACCGTGACCCGGTCGATGTCCGGGCCGTAGCCGCCCAGGTTCGCGAACGTGATCGTGTTCGCGCCCTTCTTCAGAGCGAGCCGGTACGTCGTGGCGTGGACCCGATCCCAGAGGTCGTCGCCGCCACCGCCGAGCGTCACCTTCTGGACGGCTCCGCCGTTGACACCGATGCCGATCTGGCGGCCGTCGGAGCCGTCGGTGTAGGAGACGGTCACGTCGTACGTTCCGGCCTTGGCGACGTGGATTCCCTGCAGGACAACGGATGCGCCCTCGCCGAGGTCACCGACCTTCAGCCCGCCGGCGCAGCCTTCGCAGCCGTTGACCTTGGCGGAGCCAGTCAGCGTGTTGCCTGCCGCCTCGGCTTCGTACGACGTCGCGGCGCGCGTCGGCTTGACGTTCAGCAGGCGAGTGCCGTGCGCGGGGAGCTTGGCGAACCAGCTGTCGTCGTGCGTGCCGAGGTTCTTGCCCGACCAGATGTCGCGGACCTGCGCGCTGCCGGTGAAGCCGAGCGTGGACCAGTTCGCCTCGACGATCGCGGGGTGCTTGTCGAGGTTGAACAGTGCGACCGTGTAGCTGCCGTCGGCGTTCTGGACCCGCCAGACCTGCTGCGGGACCTTCGGCGTGACCGGGCTCGCGGCTCTGCCGGCTTCGTTGATCGCGAGAACTTCCTTGTTGGTCAGGAGTTCCCAGCCCAGCTTGTCGATCCTGGTGAGGTCGTCGCCGGCGTACAGCGGTGCGGCGCTGATCGACCAGAGCGTCATGTACGCGCGGCGCTCGTCCGTGGTGAGGCCGTCCATCGCGCCGACGGCGACGTTGATCGTGTCGAGGTTGTTCCAGCCGCCCCTGCCGGAGTGCTGGACCCAGGAGGGTACGTCGTAGAAGCGGTTGCTGACGCTGCCGTGCCAGGTGACGAGCGTGTCGCAGTAGCACTCGACGTCGGTGTCCAGGCGCCAGCTGTCGGAGAACTGTTGCCAGGTGTCGATGGCGGAACGTTCGAGCGACCAGGAGACCTGGAAGTGCATCGTGCGTCCGGTCTTGGCGATGGCCTTGTGCCAGGCCTCGACATCGGCGCGGTTGTCGTAGTTGGGGCCTTGTTTGAACGAGCCGGGGCCGACGCCGTCGAGCTTGAGGAAGTCGTAGCCCCAGTCGGCGATGATCTGTGCCTGGGAGTCGATGTAGGCCTGGGCGCAGGGCTTACTGAAGTCGATCTTGTAGGCGCTGTCCCAGCCGTTGGTGCTGCGCTTGTCGTCGTAGACGATGTCGTAGAGGGAGCAGTCCGGGGCGTTGGCGATGGGGAGGTCGCCCTTCTCGTACGCACCCTTGTCGAGGCCGACGGGGAGGTAGATGCCGGCCTTGAGGCCGAGCTTGTGGAGCTCGTCGGCGACGTACTTCATGCCGCGTGGGAAGCGCTCCTTGTCCGGGGTGGCGCGGCCGTTGGCGTCGAACTGGCCGTGCCAGTCCCAGGTGGCGGACCAGCCGGAGTCGATGTTGATGTACTCGTAGCCGAACTTCTTGAGGTGCTTGGACATGACGCGGGCCTGGGCGAGCAGGTTCGCCTCGTGCAGCCAGCTCGCGCTGCCGCGGGGGTTGAGGCCGGGATAGTTGCTGGACTGCATGCTCCAGCTGCTCCAGCCTCGGTACGGCGGCGGCTCTTCGGTCGCTGGTTGTGCGGTGACGACGTTCGCTTCGCTGTTGGTCTCCTGCTGCGTCTGCTTCGGGGCCGGCCCGTGGGGACCGTCCGATCCCTGCGCGACGCCTAAGCCGCCGACAACGAGTGCCGCGACGGCGGACAACGTTCCGAGATGCCTCAGATTCCGCATGCTGAGTCTCCTAGCGGGGCGACGGAGCCTCCACCAGACCTGATTTTCTTTCCTTCGTCAAGGTTTTCGTGATGGCCGATACTGGCTTTGCTTCACACCGTGAAGAAAGGCGCTCCGGCAGGATGGGCGCCCATGACCTCCCAGAGGGGCCGAGTGATCGTGCTCGCCGTCATCGCCGTCGGCCTGATCGTTGCTGTCGTGGTCGCTGTGCTGAACAGCCGTGACGCGCCGCCGACCGCGGGCCCTTCGCCCTCGCCCTCGCTGTCGCTCTCGCCGGCGCCCACCCCGCCGCCGACCTCGGCTGCGCCTTCGCCTGCTGAACCGACGCCGACCCCCAACAGGACCACGCCCGCCGCCGAGCCGCCGCCGAGCCCGCGCCCCGTACCGGCCCGCACCGTACGGACGGAGGAACCAGCGCGCGACGGCGCGCTGACATTCACCGTGACCGGCGTGGAGGAGGGCGGCACCACGTTCGGCAAGCGAAAGGCGAAGGGACGCTACGTGCTCGTGCGCCTCGTGGTGACGAACGGAGGCAGCGAGGCGGTCCAGTTCGCCGACACCAACCAGCGCGGCTACGACGCGTCGGGAACCGCGTACACGCCCGACACCGAAGCCGCCATCGCCCGGGCCGGCGACGGCGCGTACCTTACCGACCTCAACCCCGGCACCAAGATCGACGGCATCCTCGTCTTCGACGTCCCCCAGGGAGTCGACCTCACCGACCTCGAGCTCCACGACCGCCCCGGCTCCCCCGGCATCGCGGTCCACCTCTGATGGCCGGGCTAAGGTCGGCGGGGTGACGACTGCGGAGCTGTACGCCACGTTCGCCGCTCAGGAGGCGCGCGGCGTCTCGCCCACGTACGAACGGCTGTCTCTCGCCGTCGCTCAATCCGACGAGCTGCTCGCCCTGCTCGAGACGCTCCCCGAGGGCAAGCGGCAGCCGAATCTGCTGTACGGCGTCGTCCGGTTCCTCCGTGGCCCGGTCGACGAACCAGATGCCTTCGTCGACTACGCGGTCACGCACTGGCCGACGGTCTCCGGCGAGATGCGCGTACGGGCGACGCAGACGAACGAGGCCGGCCGCTGCACCGCGCTGCTGCCGGTCCTCGCCAAATTGCCGCAGCCGCTCGCGCTGCTCGAGGTCGGCGCGAGTGCCGGCCTCTGCCTGTACCCGGACCAGTACGGCTACCGCTACGGCGACCACGTCGTCGGCACGGGGACGCCGGTCCTCGAGTGCGACGCCTCGGGGCTCGTTCCGCCGACCACACTGCCCAAGGTCGTCTGGCGCGGCGGCCTCGACCTCAACCCGCTCGACGTGACCTCGGCCGACGACGTCGCCTGGCTCGAGGCGCTCATCTGGCCCGAGCACACCCACCGCCGCGCCCGCTTCGTTGCCGCCGCCAAGGTCGCGGCAGCCGATCCGCCCAGGCTGGTCCGCGGCGACCTGGTCGACGACCTGCCCGCCCTCGCCGCCGAGGCCCCGTCCGACGCGACGCTGGTGGTGTTCCACACCTCGGTGCTGTATCAGGTCCCGCCGGACCGCCGCCGCGCGTTCGCCGACGTCGTACGCGACCTCGACTGCCACTGGATCGCGAACGAGGCCGCCGACGTCCTCCCGTACGACAACCTCCCCGACCCGCCGAACGAGGCGCTCCACAACCTGCTCGCCCTCGACGGCACCCCACTCGCCTGGGGCCGCTCGCACGGCCAGTCGCTCGTCTGGTTCGGCTAGCCGTCCGGGTGCAGCAGCCGCTCGGCGAATTCCTGGACCCGCGCGACCGTGATCCCCTCGCGCTGCTCGACGGACAGGGGGTGGTCAGTGGGTTGGAGCTCAACCGTGGGGCGGCTTCCGACCGGCTGGGTGTGCACGTTCGTCGCCAGGTTGAGCGTGGTGGGCTCGTAGAACGGGAGGGTCGTGGACAGCCAGCCGAAGTAGGGCGGCTCGTTCACGCGCTCGGGGTCATGCCACAGGTCCGCTGCCCGGTGGAAGTTGGCCTGGCTGAGCGAAACCCAGACACCCCAGTCGAACGGCTGGTCGGCGTCGCGAACGTTCAGAACGAGGCGACCGCGAACGAAGAAGTGCTCGCCACCGATCACACACTGCTCCGCCCCGAGAACGCTGTCCGTACTGCCTTCGAGGCGCTCCTCCCAGTAGTCCGGCGCCGGCGCGCCATAGCTGAACGGCAGGCCATCGTGCCGCTCGCCGCAGCAGGAGCAGAGGAAACCCCAAGTCGCCGACCACGCCTGGAAGCGTAGCCAACGCCTAGCGCCGCACGCCGCAGACGTTAGTCGGCCTCACAAGCCGGCGCAGGCCTGCGTCTCTGTGTCGTCGGCGGCGCACAGGGTCAGGCCGTAGTCGAGCTTCACCTCGCCCCGGTCATCGCCGGAGGTGTAGCGCAGGATCAGGCTCTGGAAGGACGCGGTCTCGTCGGATTGCCGTTCGACCTGGAAGGCGAACTCGGTCAGCCGCTCCCCCGCCCTTGAGGGCGTGGTTGGGCCGGGTGGCGAACTCGGAGATCTCGAGCCGCCCGACGGAGCCTTCGGCGAGAACTTCGGTGATCTCGATCGACCCGTCGGCCGAGATGCACTGCATGTAGTCGCCGAACGAGTACGGCAGGCCCTTGGTGCTGGGGATGGCGGAGTCGGCCCTGTTGTCGGGGTTGGGTACGACGAGTTCCACCGAAGGGCCGCCGCAGCCGATCGCAGCGAGGGCCAAGGCCACACACGCGGCGGCCACCCTGACAAGACCGGTACTCGCAGCTGTCATCGTTCCCCCCGTTTCAGCTAGGCGGAGGGCACCGCGACCGACCGACAGTCAGCGGGAATCGGCGGCGAAGACTTCCTTGGCGACGAGCATCGCGGACATGGCGCGGGGCCAGCCGGCGTAGAAGGCGAGGTGGATGATCGCCTCTTTGAGCTCGGTCTCGGTGAGTCCGTTCCGCTTGCCGAGGACGAGGTGGCTGCGCAGCTGTTCGGTACTCCCGTTGGTGACGAGGGCCGCGCATGTGACGAGGCTGCGGTCGCGGGGGCTGAGCTCGGAGCGGGCCCAGACGTCACCGAACAGCACGTCGTCGGTCAGCTCGGCCAGCTTCGGGGCGAAGTCGCCGACCAGCCGCTGCGCAGGGGTCTGTTCCGGAGTCATGACGAGACGTCCTCGGTAGCGAGCTGGTCCTGGGACGCAGCCCAGGAGGCGAGCAGCTTCAGGGCGTCGGCGGCGGGGCTGCCGGCCGGCGCTGTGTAGACGTTCAGCTGGAGGCCGGGCGCCGACGGGAGCTCCATCGCCTCGAAGTCGAGGGACAGCTCCCCGACCACCGGATGGCGCAGCCGCTTGTGCCCGCTGCGGTGGAAACGTACGTCCTGCGATGCCCACCGTTCGCGGAACAAGGTGCTCTGTGTCGACAGCTCGCCGACCAGCTCGATGAGCGCCTTGTCGTGCGGGTTGCGCCCGGCCTCGAGACGCAGCATCGCGGCGGCGTCCTTCGCGACCTTGTCGTAGTCCACGAAGAACTCCGGCGCGGCCGGATCGAGGTAGATGAAGCGCGTGGTGTTGGCAGGGCGCCGCGGGTCGGCGAGGACAGGTGCGTAGAGCGCCCGGGCGAGCGGGTTCATCGCGAGGATGTCGTGCCGGCCGTTGCGGATCCAGGCGGGTGCGTCGCCGATCGCGTCGACCACCTGCTGGAGCGCCGGGCGGACAGTCGCCGTGGCCGTACGGCGCCGGCTTGGGCCGCCGGACTGTCGCGCCAGGGCGAACAGGTGGTCGCGCTCGGCCTCGTCCAGCTGCAGCGCGGACGCCAGCGCATCGAGCACGCTGTCGGAGGCGCCGGCGAGGCTGCCGCGTTCCATCCGTACGTAGTAGTCGACCGACACCCCGGCGAGCAGGGCGACCTCCTCGCGCCGCAGCCCCTGGACGCGGCGGTTCCCGCCGTACGCGGGGAGGCCCGCCTGATCAGGGGTGATGCGGGCACGCCGCGAGCTGAGGAACTCGCGAATCTCCGCGCGCAGGTCGATGGTGGCCATGCCCCCACGGTAGGCGGACGGGCGCGGACGTGAGGGGCCCTGGCAGTACCTGGAACGAGCGTGACTCCCCGGGCGGCCGGATCCGCGGTGCACTGGTCGCATGAACCTGACGCTCAACAACGGTGTGCGGATGCCGATCCTCGGCTTCGGCGTCTTCCAGGTGCCCGACGAGCAGACCGAGCAGGTCGTCACCGACGCGCTCGCCGCCGGCTACCGGTCGATCGACACCGCCGCCTCGTACGGCAACGAGGAAGCCGTCGGCCGCGCGATCGCCAGCAGCGGCATCCCGCGCGACGAGCTGTTCGTCACCACCAAGCTGTGGATCCAGCACACCGGCGTGGACACCGCCAAGCGCGAGTTCGACAAGTCACTGCGGAACCTCGGCTTGGACTACCTCGATCTGTACCTCATCCACCAGCCGCTCGGCGACTATTACAGCTCCTGGCACGCGATGCAGGAGCTGTACGGCGAGGGCTTGATCAGGGCGATCGGAGTGTCCAACTTCCATCCCGACCGGCTCGTCGACCTCATCACGCACAACGACGTCGTGCCGGCGGTCAACCAGGTCGAGACGCACCCGTTCTTCCAGCGTGCCGCTGACCAGCAGCTCATGCGCGAGCACGGCGTGCAGATCGAATCGTGGGGACCGTTCGCCGAGGGTCGGAACGACCTGTTCACCAACCCCACGCTGACGGAGATCGGGAAGGCCCACGGCAAGTCCGTCGCCCAGGTCGTCCTGCGCTGGCTGATCCAGCGCGACGTCGCGGTCATCCCGAAGTCCGTCCGACCCGACCGGATGGCCGAGAACCTCGACGTCTTCGACTTCGACCTCACCGCCGACGAGCTTGCCCGGATCGCCGCCCTCGACACCGGCTCGAGCCTGTTCTTCGACCACCGCGACCCCGCCATGGTCACCTGGCTCGGCGGCCGTCGCGTGGACTGACTCAACCTCGCAAGGAGAAACGCAGTGGACACTCGCACTCTCGGCGGACTGAACGTTTCCGCGCTCGGCTTCGGCTGCATGGGACTCAGCCACGGGTACGGCGCCGCGGTGGATGACCGGGACGGTGTCGCGCTCATTCGCGCTGCCGTCGACCGCGGCGTCACGTTCTTCGACACCGCGCAGGTCTACGGGCCGTTCACCAACGAGCAGCTCGTCGGACGAGCGCTGGCGCCGGTCCGCGACCAGGTCGTCATCGCGACCAAGTTCGGCTTCGGGTACGACGGTGCCCGCTCCACTGGCTTGAACAGCAAGCCGGAGCACCTCAGGGCCACCGTCGAGGACTCCCTTCGCAGGCTCGGCGTGGAGCGCATCGACCTGCTCTACCAACACCGCGTCGACCCCGACGTGCCGATCGAAGAGGTCGCTGGTGCGGTGAAGGAACTGATCGCCGACGGGAAGGTCGGACACTTCGGGCTGTCCGAGGCCGGCGTCGACGTCATCCGCCGCGCCCACGCCGTCCAGCCGGTCGCCGCACTGCAGAGCGAGTACTCCCTGTGGTGGCGTGAGCCCGAAGCCCAGATCCTGCCCACGCTGATCGAGCTGGGCATCGGCTTCGTGCCGTTCAGCCCACTGGGCAAGGGATTCCTCACCGGCGCGATCAGCAGCACCACGACGTTCAGCGACAACGACGTACGCAACAACCTGCCGCGCTTCACCGAGCAGGCCCGCACCGACAACCAGGCCATCGTCGATCGACTGTCAGCCATCGCCGCCCGGACGAACGCGACCAACGCCCAGCTCGCCCTCGCCTGGCTGCTCGCCCAGCACCCGTCGATCGTGCCCATCCCCGGCACCACGAAGCTCCCCCGACTCGAGGAGAACCTCGCGGCCGCTGAGGTCCGCCTCGCCGCTGGGGAGCTCGCCGAGCTCACCCAAGCCTCCGACCAGGTCGACTACCAGGGCGACCGCTACCCCGAGCACATGCAACGGTGGATCAACCGCTGACCCCTTCACGGCGGGCGCGGGCGAGGTCCTCGACGGCCTTGGGGAGGGTGGTCTCGAAGTCGATCAGCCGAGCCCAGGTCAGCGTGATCGTGACCACCGCCATCTGGTCGAACAGCGCGCGCACGTTCTCCTCCCAGGGCTGGTGCTGATCCTCGGGCAGTCGCCGGGTCGAGGCCCGGACGTAGACGTCGGGCACCCCGTCGACGATCTCCACCTCGGCGGTGCCGCGGAGCAGCAGCGTCTTCGGCGGGTAGTCCTCGGTGTCGATGGTGATCGCGACCTGCGGGTTCGCGCGCAGCGCCTCGTTCTTGGCCGAGCCCATGACGGAGGCGAATGTGAGGTGGGTGCCGTCCCACTCGTACCCGACCGGTACGACCCGCGGCGCCCCGTCGAGTCCGGTGTACGCGATCCGCGCGGGGATCTGGGACTCCAGCAGTTGCTGGGCGTACGGCCTCGCCATGATCTCGGCGATCTTCTCGGCGCTCATCGTTGCGGACATGTCGATCTTCCTTTCGGACGCGTTTCGTCAACGCCGCAACGAAAGTGGCGGCGTTCGGTTGTCTTGTGGGGTCTAGGACTGCCGGTGGCGCTGGATCGCTTCGGCCATCCGCTTGATGCGGTGCAGGCGGTTGTTCCAGGTGGAGCCGACCGCCGACAGCTGCGCGACAGCGCGGGCGAGCTGCGTTTCGTCGACGTCGTAGCGGCGTTCGCGTCCGGACGGCGTGCCGTGCACGAGCCCGACCCGGTCGAGTACGCCGAGGTGCTTGGCGACCGCCTGTCTCGTGACGGGCAGCTTGTCGCTCAGCGTGGTCGCCGTAC
This sequence comes from Tenggerimyces flavus, assembly GCF_016907715.1. Lineage (NCBI taxonomy): Bacteria > Bacillati > Actinomycetota > Actinomycetes > Propionibacteriales > Nocardioidaceae > Tenggerimyces > Tenggerimyces flavus. The sequence continues at coordinate 1,370,377 of NZ_JAFBCM010000001.1, forward strand.
CGCCGCCATCGGCGAGCAGCAGGTCGAGCATCCGGCGCCGGGTCGGATCGCCGACCGCGGACCAGAGGTCGTCGTCGATGGCGTCGCTCATGGCGTGGCGGCCAGCTGGGTGAGGTACGCCCCGAGGCGGGGGAGGAAGCGGTCCCAGGCGCTTGCGTGGTCGGTGTACCTCTCCTTGAGCTCGGCCCCCTGCCAGCCCTTCTCGCGGTACCCGGTCTCGCTGAAGCGCAGCGTCGTGCCCGTGCCGGAGGGGACGAGGTCGAACGTCACCAACAGCGAGTTGTGCGCCGTCGCGACCTCGTTCTCGTCGTGCGTCCAGCGGAACGCGAACCGCCGCGGCGGATCGGCCTCGATCACGGTGACCGCCACGACCTTCGTGTCGCCGAACGAGACCGTCCCCGTGGCGCCGGGAACGGGCTCGAGGTCCGCCTCGTCCGGCCACCACTCCCGCAGATGCTCAGGCGTGCTGATGACCTCGTACACCACCTCGGGACTGGCCTCGACGTGAAGCTCCCGTTCGACGCTGCCGTACTCCATCGTTCGCTCCCGACCGCTCTCGCAACCTTTGGTTGCGGATAACTGTAGGGCGACTTTCGAGAATGCGCAACCATCGGTTGCTCGAAGTCTTGCAAGCACGTCAGCGGCGCCCAAGATCGTGCGCGAGGTCATGCAGCGGTCCGACGGCTGCTCGGTAGGTCGCGGAGGTGGTGCAGCGGCGAGGCCGCGATGAGGATCGCGAGGGGTAGGAGGGCGACCATGGTGATCCACATGGTGGATCTGACTCCGAGCCAGCTGGCGAGCGTCCCGCCGAGAATCCCGCCGAGAACACTGCCGGCGTACTGCAATGTCCGCGCGACCGATGCGACGCGTCCAAGGAGTTCGGCCGGGCAGATCGAAAGGAGAAAACTGAACGGGATGATGTTGGTCACGGTGAGGCCGGCCCCGAGCACGGCCGCTCCGACGATGTAAGCGGTCAGGCCCCAGCCCGGCTGGGTCAACGGGATGAGCAGCCCAAGGGGGAAGCTGATCGTCACCGCCAGACGCAGCGTGCGGGCGGGGCCCAGGCGCTGGCTGAGCCGTGGTGCGAGCAGCGCACCGAGGAACCCGCCCGCACCTCCGACGGCGAGGAGTCCACCGACAGCTCCGGGTGGGAGGCCCACTGTGCGGACGAGGAAGAGCACGAGCAGGGTCTGGTGTGCGGCCATGACCAGTGCGCCGAAGGCGAAGAAGGCGACGAATGCGGCGGCGAGGGGGTGCTGGGTGAGGAACCTGGCCCCCTCGCCGAGTTCCCGGAACAGATGGATCCTTCGCTGGCGCGGTGGGTTGGGCTCCTTGGCTCGGATCGCTGCGAGGCACGCCGCGGAGAGAAGGTAGCTGGCGGCATCTGCCACTAACGCGAGCGCTGCGCTCATCAGCTGAACGAGGAGCCCGCCTAGCCCTGGTCCTGCGATGCCGATCACGGTGTTGGTGGCCTCGAGTTTGCTGTTGCCGTCGACCAGCCGGTCCCGGTCGATCAGGAACGGCAGGTAGGCAGTCCAGCCGAGACCGAACAGCATCGTCAGAACGCCAGTCGCCGCCGCCACGACGTACAGCGTCCACAAGTGCAGAACGCCGAGAGCCGCAACGAGCGGAACGGCCGCCAAGATCAGTGCCCGACCCACGTCCGCGGCCACCAGCAAGGGCCGGCGTCGTATCCGGTCGACCAGCACACCGGCCGGCAGGCCCAGCGCCAGTTGCGGAAGCCACGTCATCGTCGTCAGCAACCCGATCTCCAACGGCGAAGCGTGCAGGTCATAGATCGCGATCATCGGCAGCGCGATACCGGTCACGGCAGTTCCCGCGAGACTCGCGGCGTTGGCCGCCCAGAGCATCCGGAAATCGCGACCCAGCCCGTCACTGCGATCACGGCGGCCAATAGGCATCTAGTGAGCCTCACGCACCACGCTTACGGCAGTCGATACCTGTCTGCTCACGGCAGAGCGAACTCGTCGCAAGCCCCAGTTGAGTGGGAGCCTCTGCTAGCGGAGGGCAAGGGATTCGAACCCTTGACCGAGAGAGGTCCCTCGGTAGTGGTTTTCAAGACCACCGCACTAGGCCACTATGCGAGCCCTCCTTGCACGGCTCAGTGTTCCAGATGCGGGCAAACGGTTAGTCGTCTATGTCGGTCTCGGTGGACGCCTGTGGGGTGTTGCCGGAGCAGCGAATGATGAGGCGGATCTTGGTGTCGTCGGCTTCGAAGCGGACGGACACGCGGGAGTCGGGGCCTCTCTCCACCTCGTCGGTCTCAAAGCCGGGATGGGGCGACCAGGACGTCAGGTACGCCTGGCCCGACGTGCACTGGGCGTAGGCTGTGCCGCCGGGTGAGGTGAAGGGCTTCGTGGGGGATGACGGGGTCTTGGCGGGCGTAGGTGTGGGAGTCGGCGAGAACGTGGCGGTCGGGGACGGGGAGGGCGACGTGGCGCCCAGGGCCCGGGACACTCCGTCGCTCGACAGCGGTTGGCTGGAGCCGGACGTCAGGCCCGAGCCCACCAACGTCACGGCCAGCACGCCCACCGTCACCGCTCCGGCGGCGACCGCGAGCCAGCCCAGCACGCCCAGCAGGATTCCGCGCTTCCACACGTTCACCAGCATGCCAACCCACCGGTTAACGCCGCGCTAAACCGCCGACCCGCCGGCTTAACGTCCCCTTAGGGCGCGGCTCGGTAGCGTGAACGTCGTGGTCACTGTGCTCCTCGTCGAGGACGATCCGGCCATCCGGATCTCCCTGACCCGCGCCCTCACCGCCAAGGGCCACGTCGTCGCCTCCGTTCCGCACGGGGCCGCCGCGCTCAGCAGCGTCGTACGGGACCAGCCCGATCTCGTCGTTCTCGACCTCGGCCTGCCCGACATCGACGGCGCGAAGGTGCTCGACATGCTCCGCGGCGTCACCGACATCCCCGTGATCATCGCCACCGCAAGGGACGACGAACGGGAGATCGTCCGCCTCCTCGACGCCGGCGCGGACGACTACCTCGTCAAGCCGTTCGGCGCCGGCCAGCTCGATGCCCGGATCCGCGCCGTCCTGAGGCGTACGGCCGAGGACGCGCCCGCTGGCCCGATCGTCATCGGCGACCTCCAGGTCGACCCCCGCGGCCGCGAGGCCAAGCTCAACGACAAGAAACTCGACCTCACCCCGAAGGAGTTCGAGCTCCTCCTCTACCTCGCCGAGAACGCCGGAACCGTCGTCTCCAAGCAGGACCTGCTCATCGAGGTCTGGCGCCAGCCGTACGGCGGCGCCGACAAGACCGTCGACGTCCACCTCTCCTGGCTCCGCCGCAAGCTCGGCGAGACCGCGAACGAGCCGCGTTTCCTCCACACGGTAAGGGGATTCGGCGTCAAACTCACCGCGCCGGACGCGTCGTGAGGTCCCGGCTCGCGCTCCTGGTCGCCGCGACGACCACGCTCGTCCTCCTCGCGTTCCTCATCCCGCTCGGCCTGCTGCTCGGCAACGTCGCCGCCGACCGGGCCATCGGCGCCGCGACCCGCGAGGCCGAGACCGTCGTCCCGCTGGTCGCGACCCTCGACCGCGCCACGCTCACCAGCACACTCGACCTCATGCGCGAGGACGACAACCGCAAGGTGCCGTTGACGGTCTTCCTCGCCGACGGCACCGTCCTCGGCGTACCCGCCGAACGCAACGACGCCGTCGAGCTCGCCAGCCGCGGCAGCAGCATCACGGTCGAGGCGCCGGGCGGACGCGAGGTGCTGATCGCCGCGGTCGGCCTGCCCGGCGGTACGGCGGTCATCCGTACGTTCGTCTCCGACCAGGACCTCCGCGCCGGCGTCGCTCGCGCGTGGCTGATCCTCGGCGGCCTCGGCGCGTGCCTGCTCGCGCTGAGCCTGGTCGTCGCCGACCGGCTCGGCGCGTCGGCCGTACGGTCGATCCAACACCTCGACGACGTCGCCCGCCGGCTCGGTGAGGGTGACCTCGACGCACAGGCCAAGCCCGCGCCCATCCGGGAGCTGAACGAGGTCGGCACGACCCTCAACGCGCTCGCCGGCCGCATCCGCGACCTGCTCGCGCGCGAACGCGAGTCCGTCGCCGACCTGTCCCACCGCGTCCGTACGCCGCTCACTGTCCTTCGCATCGACGCCGAAGCGCTCAACGACCACGCCGAGGCCGAACGTCTCACCCGCGACGTGATCGCCCTCGAACGCGCCGTCGACCAGGTGATCATCGACGCGCGCCGCGGTACCAAGGGCGGCGACGCGAGCGACGCCACCGAGGTGGTCCGCGAGCGCGTCGAGTTCTGGCGGGCGCTCGCCGACGAGGAACGCCGTACGGTCACCAGTCAGCTCCCCGACACGCCCACGCCGGTTGCCGTCGGCGCCGACGACCTCGCGGCCTGCCTCGATGCGCTGCTGGGCAACGTGTTCGCCCACACGCCCGAGGGAACCGCGCTCGCCGTCGAGCTCCGGCCCCGCCCGTCCGGCGGCGCGCTGCTCCTGGTGAGCGACGAGGGCCCGGGCTTCCGCGACGAGGCCGCGGCGCTCAGCCGGGGCGCGAGCGACGTCGGTTCGACCGGGCTCGGCCTCGACATCGCCCGCCGGACCGCGGAGTCCTCCGGCGGCGGCCTGGTGATCGGCAACGGCGACCAGAGCGGCGGCGCCAGGATCACCGTCGAGCTGGGCGCTCCGCTCCGGCCCGAGGCCTAGTCGGGGACGCGCCAGGATCGCTGTCGAGCTGGACGCTCTGGCTAGCCTCGATCTTTCGTCCGGCGGTAGGTTCGTCCGGTCCGGCCCCGGCCCTGGGGCCAAGGATCATGTTTACATGATCATTGGCCGCTTTACGTGGGGTGGACGCCAGGTAAGGGGGCAGCTGGCCGGGTAAGGCGACCACGAGGCTAGGGCAGGTACGACCGGAGGACGTTAGCCGCCTCGGACACCGTCGGCCGGGACGACGTAAGCGGCGTCAGGCAGGCCAGGATCAGGTCTCGTAGCGGAGCTGGCAAGCGCCGGCCGAGGGGCGCGACTCTTCTGCGTAGTTGGGGAAAGTCATCCTCCTTCGCTTCCGGGAATGGACGACGGCGGGTCGCTGCTCGGTAGAGGACACCGCCCAGGGACCAGACGTCGGTTGCTGCGCTGACCGGCGACCCCAGGGCCTGCTCGGGTGCCAGGTACTCGGGCGTTCCCGCGCCGGCCGCGTACGGGCCGGGCGGCTGGGCGAGGCCGAGGTCGAGCACCTTGAGCAGACCGCCCGACACGATCAGGTTGGACGGCTTGAGGTCGAGGTGGAGCACGTTGCGTCCATGCAGGTACGTCAGGGCAGAGCACAGCTGGCTGCCCAGCCGGGCCAGATCGACCACCGACAACCCATGCGAACGCCGCTGCACGAGCCGGCTCAGCACCTCGCCCGGCAGCACCTCCAGGATCACCGTGGGCCGCGGGCTCGAGACCGTCTCGTACGCACGCACCAGATGCGGGTGCGATAGACCCGACAGTAGCGCGCCCTCAGACACAAGGCGACCGACAACGGCGTTATCCACAAGGCGAAACGCGCGGACCGACTTCGCGACACACAAGCAGTCCCGTGCGACCGAACGCACCAGCCGCACGTCGTAGTCGTAGTTCCGGCTCAGCAGCCGCACGGCCTCGTACCCACGCGGCAGCACCCGACCGCTCATGACGCCAACCCCCGCACCCGCGAGTCGGACACGACCCGCCCACCGTCCAACGTCACCACCCGATCCGCGTACCCCATCAGCTCGCGATCGTGCGTGATGAGCAGCGTCGTACGACCATTCATCAACCGCCGCAGGGGTTCCACGACCTTCCGCGTCGTCGAAGCGTCGAGGCTCGCCGTCGGCTCGTCGAGGATCAGCACCGGCGCCTGCCGGATCAACGCCCGCGCGATCGCGACTCGCTGCCGCTGCCCACCGGACAACCGCCGCCCGCGCTGCCCGACACTGGAGTCGAATCCCGAGGGCAGGTCGAACGCGAAGTCCGTCACCGCCGCCGCCTGCGCGGCAGCGAGCACGGCACCGCGCGACGCGCCAGGCACGCCGTACAAGATGTTGTCCGCGACAGAACGATCGAACAGCATCGTCTCCTGCAACACCACCGCGAACTGCGACCGCAGCGATGCCAGCTCATACGACCGAATGTCCACGCCATCAAGGCGAACGGCCCCAGCAGACGGGTCGTTCCACCGCATCAGCAGCTTCGTCAACGTGGACTTGCCCGCACCGTTCTGTCCCATCACCGCCACCACCTCGCCCGGCGCGATCTGCAACGACAGCCGATCGAGCGCCGGCCGCGAAGAACCCTCGTAGGAGAACGACACGGAGTCGAAACCCACCGCCCCACGCGACCGCGGCGCAGCGAGCGCACCAGGCGAAGACACCACCGCGGGACGGCTGTCGAGCACCTCGAGCAACCGCTCCGCGGAAGCCGAAGCGCTGTACACCGTCGTCGCGAGCCGCGAGGCTCCACGGATAGGCCCATACAGCTGAGTGAGGTACGCGACGAAAGCGAGCAACCCGCCGACCGTCAACCGGCCTTGGGAAAGCTCCCACACCCCGAGCCCCAGCACGAGCAACCCACCCACCATCTCGACCAGCTCGACAGCAGGCGTGTAGAGAGAGGACATCCGGTTCGAGGCCAGCCCCGCAGACAGCCGCGCCAACCCCTCGGCGTGCAGCCGCGAGGACTCCGCACGTTCCTGCCCGTACGCCTGGACCAACGGCATGTGAGCGAGCGTCTCCTCCGCGACGGCGCTCACCCCTCCCGAACGGCGGCGCTTCTCCCGCGACGCCTTCTTGATCTGCCGCGAGAAGTGCCGCGCCACCAGCCAGAACAGGGGAGCGACGACGAACGCCAACAACGCGAGCTCCCACCGCAGCATGAACGCGAGCGTGGCGAAGATGGCGATGCGCGCCGCGTACGAGATCGTCCGCGTCACCCCGCTGAGCACGAGCGACTCGATCGCCCCGATGTCCCCGGTCAGCCGCGAGACCACGTCACCGGCGCGATGACGCTCGAAGAACGACGGCGACAGCCCGAGGAGGTGGTCGAAAACGCCGCCACGCAAGCGGAGCAGGAACCGTTCGGCCATCCAGGCCGAGATCGAGCTCGACGCGTACGACACGACGCCACCGGCCAGAGTGATCGCGACGAGCGCGGCAGCCAGCGGCCACAGAGCCGACGGCCGCCCCGGAACGATGGCCGAGTCGATGATGTGCTTGAAGATCCAGATCGAAGCCGCGGCGGCGAGCGGCGTCAGAACGACGAAGACGAGGCTGAGCAGGAGGACGGGCAGATCGGGTCGCACGTACGGCCAGAACCGCCGGAACATCGCTCGGATCGGCACGACCGGCGCGGCGGCCACCACCCCGTCGGTGGTCTCGGAGACGGTGAGAAACCGCCGGAGCCGGCGGGACAGTGCCCGCCGGCTCCGAAGCTGGTCCGACATCGGTCAGGAGCTCTTTCCCGTCCGGGTGCGGGTCTGCGACTTCGACCCGCCGGACTTCCCGCTCTTGCCGGTGCGGGTACGCGTCCGGGTGGACGAGCCCTTCCCGCCGCTGATCGCGGCGGTCAGGTCGGTGAAGAGAGCCATGTGGTTCGCCTCCTTGATCGGTTTTCCCTTGCTGTTATGAGCTTTCGGGACACCGAGGAGACGTTCAATGGGCAGCGGGGTTTCTTAGCACTCCCTTAGGGAGGTGATGAGGGTACGTTCAGATCCCGCACTGGCTGGCGGACCAGAACCGGCTGGACTTGTGCGCGACGTGGGTGTGGTCGGAGTGGCCCGGGTACCCCGGACCGAGGATCTCGCGGAAGCCGTGGTTGCGCGCCTGCTGCGCCATCCGGCAGAGCGTGTGCGGTCCGGCGCCGAGGTCCACCGCGTCGCCGTACAGGTGCCGGCTGGTCGCCGATCCGCCCGCCGCGTTGTTGCAGGCCACGCTGCGGAAACCGCTCGTCACGCGGATCGGCTGGTCGCCGAGCGCGTGCCGCATCGCTTGCAGTTTCCACATGCTGACCAGGGCGTTCGCCTTGGCCTGCGCGGCGGACACGTTGCCGCCCGCCCAGGTGGAGTTGCAGCGGTTGAGTTCGGCATAGCTGAAGTTGACTGGCGTGCAGTCGTCGTCCTGGAGTTGGTAGAGCTTGGTGTACGTAGCGGGGCCGGCCACGCCGTCGGCGCCGAGCCCGTACGCCTGCTGGAAACGGACCAACGCGGCCTTGGTCGCCGGCCCGAAGTCGCCGTCCAGTCCGAGAACGGCGCCGTTCCCGGGGTAGCCGGAGATGCGGATCTGGAGCTGGCGTACGTCGTCGCCGTTGGCGCCCTGGCTGAGGTTGCGGTTCCACGTGTAGCAACCGTCCGCCGCGGCTGGTCCCGCGACGGTGACGACCGCGGCCAGTGATGTCGCGAGGATCAGCGCGGCGGCGGACAGGATTCGAAGGGTGCGACCGAGCATTGAGGACCTCCATCCTCAAGCGGACAAGTCGCCTTCGAGCCTTGTGCGGGCGCATACCCGCGTCAACCGACCTGGGGTGGACACTTGGTGCCGATTACAACGGAAGCGCGTACGTCAGCAGTCCACTGCCCTGACCGCGGCCGGAGTTGATCCAGATCCACTCGATCGCGTCGATGCGCAACGTTTGTCCGTTGTCGCCTTGCGCGAAATGCCCGCCCGCGGGACCGGTCAGCTCGAGGTCGAACGCGTGTCCGTGCGTCGTCGCCCAGTCCAACACCATGTCCGCGATCAGCCGGCCGTCGTGCTCGGCGGTGAGAACGGGCTCGCGTCCGAGCGCGCGGCTGACGTCGATGCGGTGCATCCAGACGTCGCGCGTGTAGACCAGGTCCATCACGTACGCCATCGAACGCTTTCCGAGAGGCGGGACGAAGTCGACCTTGAGGCCGCGCAGGAATGGTGGGAAGTTTCGCCTTCCTGCCAAGGCTTTCGGGACGATGCGGTCCCAGCGTGTGATCAGCTCGGCTGCCGTCAGGTCCTGCCGTTCGGTCACCTGGATGTCGTTCACGCCGTGGACGAGGTGGTCGTACCCGCGCTGCTTGAACAGCTTGGTGCCGGCGAGTTGCTGGTGGACCATCTCGCGGACCGACGCGTTGCCCTCGGCCGCGCCGAGTACGTGCAACGCGACCTGGCGCACGTTCCACTTGGTGCACACCGTCGGGCTCTGCCAGTCGGCGCCGCTGAGGCTGTGCAGCAGGGTGGTGAACAGGTCGTACTCAGTCGAGGCGAGCGCCATCGCCTCGTTCTTGGTGAGCTTGGGAATGGCGCTTGCCTGGGTGGTGGTGGTCATGGTTCCCCCTCGGTCAGCCTTCCGGTCTTGCGTAGGTGGTCGAGCAACATGTCGAGCATCTCGTCGGCGAGCACGACCCAGCGCTTTCCCCCGGGCTCGTTGGCGAGCTGCTGGTTGACGAGGCCGCTGATCATCGCGGTGTAGAGGTCGACGGCCGAGGGGTCGTCGACGCCGAGGTCGGCGAAGGCCTCGTTCACGGCGGTGAGGGTTCGGACGGCCAGCGCGTAGGACTCCGGCGACGGCTCGAAGCCCGGGATCGTGCGTACGAAGAGCAGCTGGGTCCTGGCCGGGTTCTGGACGCAGAAGTCGATGAAGTCGTGCGTTCTTGCGCGCATTTGTTCGAGCGGGTCGAGGTCCTTGTCCTCGGTGAGAGCGTCGTACAGCATCCGTTGCCCGTCGGCGAAGAGGGCGTCGTAGATGGCGTTCTTGGAGTCGAAGTACTCGTACAGCGAGGGCGGGCGCATGCCGACGCGTTCGGCGACGTCGCGCAGTGACAGCGCGCCGATGCCGTTCTCGCCCACGACCTCCCAGGCCGCCGCGACGATCTCCGCCCGCGTCGCCTCTCGCCGTTCGGCTCGCCTATCTCTCATCGGTCTCCCTAACGTCGTTAGGAGTATGAGCGCGAACGAGCCCGTCGTCAAGACCTACAGACACAGAGGCCGTCCTGGTTGAGGAGGGCTGTCGAACGGGGGACGCCTCGGACTGCCCGGGCGGTCGGTCGTGCCTCGGCCTGTCGTCACCTGCGGGTGGATCGTGGAGACAACTTCCTGCCACGCCGTAGATCGATCTCGATGGGTGACGGCGCGACGATGACCGCCATCGGGCGACGCCTCCTTGATGGCGTTCGGCCCGATGCGGCGATCAACATCGGGAAGTCGCGGCCTCCTGAGGCGGAGCTCTGCATCCTCCTCCGGGCGCAACCGATCGGCCAACAATGGGTTGGCCGTCTGTGCGCCGTTCGATCTCGGTAGGCCTTGCATCCGGCCGCCGAAATAGCTCCGGCCGCCTGTCGATTTCGGTGGTCCGTCCGAGTCATCGAGCTGACAGAGTTGAGCTCGACCTCGGAAGAAGTGGTGGGACGATGCCCCGGTTCTTGATCTTGATGGTGGAAGAAGAGCACTTCGCCAGGTGGGATGCGGCGGACGAGGCGTTGCGGGAGCGGGTGTTCGCGGACTTCCGCGCGTTCACCAAGGCCGTACGGGAGCGGGGTCGGTTCCGGGGTGGGGAGGCGCTGGCGCACCCCAAGGAGGCGAGGACGCTGCGGGCCGACCAAGGTGCGGGCCGGCAGATCACCGAGGGTCCGTACGCGGAGACCGTCGAGCAGCTCGGCGGCATGTACCTCGTCGAGCTCCCCGACCTCGCCACCGCGCTGGAGGTCGCCGCGCTGTTGCCCCGCGAGTACGACCTCGAGGTCCGCGAGTGCCTCGACGTCGGGGTTCCGGACGAGTGACCCCACTCGAGACCGTCCTGCGCGACGAGTGGGGCCGCCTGCTCGCGCTGCTCGTCGCGCGGTTCCGGCGGCTCGACCTGGCCGAGGACTGCCTGGCTGACGCGTTCGAGGCCGCCGCCCGTACATGGCCGAAAGACGGCACGCCGGAGAACCCGCAAGCCTGGTTGCTCACCGCCGCCCGCCGCCGCGTCCTCGACCGGCTGAGGGCTGAGGTGGTCGCCGCGAAGAACCTGCCCATGCTGGCCGTCGACGCCGGCATCACCGAGCAGGCCCAGCGCGTGCTGGCCGACGCCTCGGCGCCCGGCGAAGTCGGCGCTGGGGACGAACGACTCCGCCTGATCCTCCTGTGCGCGCACCCCTCGCTGGCCCACGAGTCGGCGGCCGCGCTCGCGCTGCGGCTCGTGCTTGGCGTGCCGACCAGTGACATCGCGCGGCTGTTCCTCGTCCCCACCGCGACCATGGCCGCCCGCCTCACCCGGGCGAGAAAGGGCCTCGCCAGTGCAGCGTTCGAGGTCCCCACCGGCGCGGCACTCCGGCAACGGGTCGCGGCCGTCGCCGACATCGCCTACCTCGCGTTCACCGCGGCGTACGCACCCGGCTCGGGCGCCGACATCGTGCGCGGCGCCGAGGCCGGCGAGGTGATCCGGCTCGTACGCGTCCTGCGCGAGGTCGGGCCAGCGGAGCCGGACCTCGATGCCCTGCTGGCGTTGATGCTCCTGCAGCACGCCCGCCGCGACGCCCGTGTCGAGAACGGCGAGCTGGTCCTCCTGCCCGATCAGGACCGCGGCCGCTGGCACCCGAACGAGATCGCCGAGGCCCTCGCGCTGCTGACCCCCTTGGCCAGCCGCGCGCCGTCGAAGCCGTACCTCCTGCAGGCGCTGATCGCCGCCGAGCACTCGATCACCGAGAAGGCCGCCGACACCGACTGGGCACGCATCGCCGAGTACTACGAGGAGCTCGAGGCCCTCACGCAGTCGCCGGTCGTACGACTCAACCGCGCCGTAGCTGTCGCCGAAGCCGAAGGACCGGCGGAAGGACTGCGCCTACTCGAAGGACTGGCGATGCCCGGCCACCGACTCCCCGCGGTCCGCGCGGAGCTGCTGGCAAGACAAGGCCGAGGCGACGAGGCGCGCGAGGCGTACGACACAGCCATCGCCGCCTGCGACAACGCCGCCGAACGGGCTTACCTCGACCAGCGGCGCGCGAAGGTCGGGTAAACGGTCAGGACTTGGGGTGCGGAGGGTTCGCGCGGTTGGCGGCGGGCTCGGCGATCTGGGCGCGGAACGGGTGCATCGGGTACACGCCGAGGATGCGGAACTCGGCCGAGAAGAAGGCGAGTTCTTCCAACGCCAGCGCGGTTTTCGGCTCTTCGGGGTGGCCCTCGATGTCCGCGTAGAACTGGGTCGCGAAGAACGTTCCGCCCAGCTGGTAGCTCTCCAGCTTCGTCATGTTCACGCTGTTCGTCGCGAATCCGCCCAGCGCCTTGTACAAGGCTGCCGACACGTTGCGTACGCGGAAGACAAACGACGTGATCGCGTTCCCGTCCCCTACCGGCGGCACGACGGGCTCCCGCGCCAGGACGAGGAACCGCGTCGTGTTGTGGTGCTCGTCCTCCACGTCCCGCGCCAGAATCTCCAGCCCGTAACGCGAAGCGGCCGCGATCGGCGACAACGAAGCGACCGAGGGATCGCCGAGCTCGGACACCTCCCGAGCCGCACCCGCGGTGTCGTCCGTCACCACCGTCACCCAGCCGTGCTCGCGGATGAGCTTGCGGCACTGCCCGAGCGCGTGCACGTGGCTGCGTACGGTTCGGATCGACTCCAGCGACGCCCCGGCCACCGCCATGAGCTGGAAGTGGATCGGCAGGAAGATCTCGCCGATGATGTGCAGCCCGGACTCCGGCAGCAGGTGGTGGATGTCCGCCACGCGCCCGGCGACGGAGTTGTCCACCGGGATCATCGCCAGTGCCGCACGGCCGGACGTGACCGCGTCGAGCGCGTCCTCGAACGTACGACAGGGCAGTTGCTCGCGATCCGGATACATCTCCGAGCACGCCATCGCCGAGTTCGCGCCCGGCTCGCCCTGGAAGGCGATAGGTCCATCCACGATCTAGAAGCCTATCCCGTCGGCTCGGACGGCCCCGCACCCGCGAAGTAGTCGAGCACCCACGCCGGAGCGGCCAGCTCGGCAAGAGCGTCGTGCAACCGCTCGTCCCAACCGGGCATCGAACGGTCGACGCCCCACAACGACTCGACGAACGCCTCGACGTCCGGCCGTCCCGGAGCCATCAGCCAACGCTCCCCGCCCGCGCACGGCGGACCACCTCGCGCCATCGAGACCAGCACCTCGGCAACGTGCCCCGCCAGCAGCTCGGGCGTCACCGCGTCGTGGATGAACGCGCTCCGCCGCGCCACCGCGTCGTCCACCGCGGCCGCCACCACCGCCTCCAACGACACCGACGAGGCCACGAGCTCCTTCAGCAACCGCAGCGACCCCGGGATCCCAGGCCTCCCGACGAGATGCGAAACGACGTTCAGCTCGACCCACAGCCGCAGCAGCGGATCCCCGTCCAGGTAGCGCTGCGCCAACGCGAGGTCGCTCGCGCTCAGCCCGAGCAGCCGGTAGTCCGCGCCACAGCGCCCCGACTGTGGAACGGCGACCTCGGCAGCCGATCCCACCGAAACAGCACCGAGCTCGGACGACGACCCGTCCGGCACGCGCACCAGCAGCGGGTTGTCCATCCCGTCGGTGAACGCCGCCGCGACCCCGGGATCCAACGTCACGACGTACCGCGACTGGTTGTCCGACAGGTTCATCGTCGCGCCGACCGACTCGCGATCGTCCAACGCTGGAAGGCGATGCACGATCTTCACCGCCGTGTTCTTGATCACGTCCGGGATCAGCTTCGACGGGATCTGCTCCGCGACGACCAGGCCCTCGCCGTACGCACGGATCTCCGCCAGCAGCGCCGCGAACATCTCCACCGCCTGCGCCGCGGGACCAGGCCGATCCGTACGACGCAGCAGCCGGTGCGCCTCCTCCACCACCGTCAGGTGGCGCAACGAGACCGCACTGTCAAGGCGACCTTGCGCAGCCCGATGATGCTCGGTCAACGCGATCAACACCACGCCGATCAGGAACGCCTTGTCCCGGTCGTCGCCGACGTCCTCGATCTCCAGGACGACGTTCCGCGACAGCAGCTTGCCCAGGTCGACCTGGTGCCCGCCCTCGAGGAACCGCCCCGTCGTGCCCATCCGCAGCGACCCGAGCCGTACGCGGACGAACCCCCGCACGTTGTCGGTGATCTCCCGGCTGTAGCCGATCTCCTCGACCACCTGCATAGCGGCGCGTTCGAGGTCGGCGAGCGTCGGGTAGCGCGGGACATGGTCGGGATGAACGGGCTCGCCGAGCGCGACGTCCCAGCCCTGCTCCTCGTAGGACCGTGTCAGCGCCGCCGACAGCACCTGCGGGAACGGCTCGTCCGCGTCGAACGCCGCGAGGAACAGAGCCCGCACCAGGTCCAGGTGCGTCTGCAACGCGAAGCCAGGCTGTGGACGCAGCGGATCGATCCCCGCTGGCACGCCCGACGGGTCGCCCGGCCGGATCACCACGACGGGCTCGTCGAGCGAGGCCGCACGCAGCCGCGCGGCCATCTTGCGGTATTCCGCCTTCGCCGGTTCGACAACCAGCCAAGGGATTCCGGCCCGCGTCGCCTCCGTCAGCAGCGCACGCACGGTTTGCGACTTGCCCGCGCCGGTCGCGCCACAGACGAACGTGTGCCGGTTCAGGCTGGCGAACGGGAGGACGAGCTCACCCGCCGGCCGCCGCTCGCGGTCGAGCACCTCGCCGAGGACCAGCCCGGGACCCTCCGACGACTCCGGGGTGATGTCGAAGTCGGACGACAGCGCCAGCCGGATCCCCGGCACCTCGGCCGTCGGCGTACGGGTCAGCGCGGCCACCAGCCGAGAGCCGGCCAACGTGCCCTCGTCCGCCGCCGCGACCTCGTCGAACGTGCCCGCCAGCCGGTCGGGCGCGAGCGAGTACGGCAGACCAGTGAGGTCGATCGAGGCGGCGACCAGGCCGGCGAGCGCTCGGACGGCCCCGTCGGAGGCGCCCGCGAGCAGCACCCGGACGCGCCACAGCCCGAGCGACTCGGCCTCGCGCAGCTCCCGGAGTCGCGCGTTCAGCCGGTCGTGCTCGACGGCGCGCACCGGCGACTGCTCGGCCCGCGTCATCGCCTGCCGGGCCCCGTCACCGACCTCCTCCAAGAGACGGTGAACGTCGGCTGGCCGGACCTGTTCGGCCAACGTGACAAGGGCGAACGGCTCGTTCCACACGCTCAGCAGCGAACCCTCGAGCGACGGCGCGCGCCTGTTCGGATCGGCGGGCTCGGACTCGCCGACGAGCAGCCCGTCGTGCCGAGGGACGAGCCGAGACCAGGCCGGCAGCTCCGCGAACTGCTTGTCGCTGGCAGGCACGGCCCGGCTCGCCGGCGGCAGCAGCGACGGCCCGGCCGTGAGGATCTCGACCGGCCCGCCCGTACGCGTGCGGAGCCAGCCGAACAGCACCGTCGCGGGCCCGGCCGCGGCGGAGTGGTACGCGGCGATGACGGAGGCGAGTCGTCGTACGCCGTCGGGATCGGTCACCTGAGCGGCGTCGTCCAGTGGTCGCGGCAGCTCGACCACGCGGACCAGGCCGTTCGGCATCGACGATCCGGCCACCCCGCTCATTACGCCGCAGCGTAGCGCGACGCTCGCGATCCGCGACAGCGTCGCGAGCGTAGCTGTGGATAACCGGCGCTCAGTGCGCCATGGAGTGGTGTTTCGCCTCGACCCAGGCGCGGACCTTCTCCGCCGTCTGGGTCAGGTCGTCGAGGCCAGACAGCATCGCCTCGTGATCGGCCCACGCCCGCGTGAACACCTCGGGATACGTCCCGGCGAGCTTGGCCTGGGCGACCTGGAGCTCGCCCAGCAGTGCGGCCAGTTCACCCTGCTCATCACGACTCAGATCACACATGTGGCCACGGTAAGTGACCACTCCGGACCGGTCAATCGGGTGTCCAGGAACCACCCAGTGAACGCTCAGCTTCTTGACATGCTGCTCTCAGCACCGGCATAGGCGCGCTGGCGATCCTGGCAGCAAGCCGACCGCAGAAGGGCACGACGATGACCGCCGATCACAGTCACGAGCACGACCGAGGACTCTCCCACGACCTGCCCACGCTGCTGAGCCGCCGCCGCGCGCTGTCGGTGTTCGGCGGCGCCGGACTGGTCGCCGCGCTCGCCGCCTGCGCCCCGGACGCCACCAACACGGCGGACACCACGAGCGACCCGAGCGACGCGCCGACCACGGGCAGCACCGACAGCGGCTCCGGTAACAACGCGAGCACGAGCACCGACGAGATCCCGGAGGAGACGGCCGGCCCGTACCCCGGCGACGGCTCCAATGGGGTCAACGTGCTCACCGAGTCCGGCATCGTGCGCAGCGACCTGACCAAGAGCTTCGGCTCGGCCTCCGGCGTCGCGGAAGGCGTGCCGCTGACGATCAAGCTCAAGGTGCTGAACGTGAACAACGGCACCTCCGCCGCCCTCGCCGGCGCCGCGGTCTACCTCTGGCACTGCGACCGCGAGGGCAGGTACTCGCTGTACTCCGACGGCGTCACCGAGGAGAACTACCTGCGCGGCGTCCAGGAGAGCGACGCCGACGGCAATGTCACGTTCACCAGCATCTACCCCGCCGCGTACTCCGGCCGCTGGCCGCACATCCACTTCGAGGTTTACGAGAGCCTGCAGGCCGCGACCACCGCGAGCAGCAAGCTGCGCACCTCCCAGCTCGCGCTGCCCGAGGACGTGAGCGCGCAGGTGTACGCGACCGAGGGATACGAGCAGAGCGTGCGGAATCTGGAGCAGACCTCCCTGGACAGCGACATGGTCTTCAGCGACGGCTACTCGTTGCAGCTGGCGGCCGTGAACGGTGACGTGACCAGCGGCTACACGGCCACCCTGAATGTCCCGGTCTGACCGCAACCGAGCCCGGCCGTAGCCAGGCGCGGGTGGTAAAGTCCGCCGAAATTCCCAGGCACTTCCCAGCTTGGCTTCGGTGGAGGAACGTCCCGTGCTCGCAGGTCTCAAGAGGCTGCTGCATCACGTACCGCTCTACGTCGCGCTGCAGAAGGGCATCGGCGCGGACCGGCTGCGCTATCGGTGCATCGAGGCGCTCGACCTGCATGACGGCGACGCCGTCCTCGACCTCGGCTGCGGGCCGGCGTACTACTTCGAGCGGCTGCCGAAGGTCACCTACTTCGGGTACGACACCGAGCAGCGCTACATCGCGTACGCGAACGCCAAGTGGGGCGACAAGGCGAGCTTCCGCTGCGAGCTGTTCGACGACGAGCAGGCCAAGACGCTGCCACCGATCGACGCCGTCATGATGCTCGGCCTGCTGCACCACCTGTCCGACGAGCAGTGCCGCCAGCTGCTCGAGCTCGCCGGCAGGGTGCTCGCGCCCGGCGGCACGGTGATCTCCGTCGACACCTGCTTCGAGCCCACGCAGGGCCGGATCTCGCGCTGGATGTCGGAGAACGACCGCGGCGAGTACGTCGGCGAGCCGTCTCGTTTCACCAACCTGGCTGAGGAGTTCTTCGGCAAGGTCGAGGGCGAGGTCGTCAACGACGCGACGCGCATCCCGTCCAGTCACTGGATGATGCGCATGCAGGCACCTCAGTTGAGCTCGTAGACCGCCATCCGCCCGTTGTCGAAGACCCGTTTCGCCAACGTGGCAAGGGCAGGTGACTCCTCACCGACCTGGCGGTCGACGACGAGGAACCGTACGTGGTTGGTCGCGCGCAGGTCGTCCAAGCCGGCCCGCGTCGGCGCCGTGATCGCCGCGTCGTTCTTCGCCAGCAGCGGCTGGTCCCAGAACGCCGGGTAGCTCAGGTTCGCCATCCGCGGCGCGAACCCCCAGCCCTCGACCAGCACGCGGCGCTCGGAGTACGCCGACAGCCAGAACGTCCGCGAGTCGCAGACGTCGCCCTCGTACACGATCTTGCAGTGCACGTTGGTCGCGATCACGTCGCGCGGTGAGCTGTGGTCGCGTACGTAGCGAGCCGCGTCGATCCGCGACTTGGGCATGTTGACCAGGGCGTACGCGCCGCCGTTCGGCACCTCGATGCCCTTGTGGATGTCCATGATCAGCCCCGGCGCGCCCGCGACGAGGACGCCGGTGAGCAGCACGACCGCGCCGCGACCGCGCAGTGCCGGCACGGCGAGCCGGACGAGGAACCAGCCGATCATCAGCAGGATGCCGAACGCGGTGAGGCCGATGATCCAGATCAGGATCGGACGCAGCTCGGCGAACGCGTTGCCCGACGGCGGTGACGTGGCGTACCGCAGCTGGACCGCGATCAGCAGGCCGGCGAACGCCGCCGCGAACGCGGCGAGCGCGCCCTTGCCGTGATCGGTGAGCTTCGCGCGTTCCAGCACGAGCGCGAAGCCCCACGCCGACAGCAGCACGCCGAACGTGAAGCCGGCGCGGGTGAAGTACTGGTTGCCGCCGGACGGCTGGTCGAACAGCAGGTACAGGCCCGGGCCCGCGAGCGCTCCGCCGAGCAGCAGCCACTGCGCCGGATCGAGTCGGCCTTTCTTCAACCAGACAAGGGGAATCACACCCGCGACGCGGGACTGCATGTTGACCAGGAACACGATGGCGACGAGCAGCAGCAGCGCCCAGCCGGAGCCCTCGGGCACGTACACCTCGAGGCCGCCGAGTGGTCCGAAGCGCACGCCGTAGCTGTTGAAGTCGAACAGCACGGCGAGCGCGAAGAACTGCGCCGCGCCGGCCAAGAGCCCGATCCCGACGACCTTCCAGGGGATCTTCCGTTGCGTCACGAGCAACGCGGCCGCGGTGATCGCGAGCGCCACCGCGACGACCGGCACCGAGCTCGCCTTCGCCCCGCTGGAGGCGAACAACAGCAATGTGGCAAGGACGAACGCGCCAGCGGTGCCCATCGGCGGCGTACGTTTCGCGCCGGCCAACGAGGCGAGCGGCGCGATCAGCGCGATCAGTAACACCCAGCTGTACGTCATCGACATGCCGTGCCAGATGACGAACGCGGCCTGCGTACCGAACGGCTGGGTGACGAAGTGGGTGAAGTTGACCTCGCCGATCACGAAGAACAGCACCGCGGCGCCGGCACCGACGTACGGGCGGCCGCTCAGCCGCCAGCCGACGACGCCGGTGAGCACGATCGCGGCCGCGCACAGCGCGGGGATCGCCAGGCGCAGCGCGACGACGGGCAGGTCGATGTGGCCGACGAGGCTGGTCGCGGCCATGTGGACGTACCCGAACCAGTGGTAGTGCAGCGGCTCGTCTGCGACCTGCGGCAGGTGGATCGGGAACTGGTGCTTGGCCTCGCCGGCCAGGGAGAGCTGGTAGGCGAGGTCGAGGTACTGGTTGGTGCCATCGGACGTCGGCAGGATCGGGTTGCGGTTGAGGAAGACCTGGCCGAGGTAGTACGTGAAGAACGCGACGACGCCCGCGATCGCCCAGGACCAGCCGATCGGCGGGCGAGCCGCGTAGTCGCGCACCCACCAGTGCCTTCTCAGGCGCGGTATGGCGGCGAACGGGACGATGACGGCCAACGGCCACACCCACAGCCAGCTCTGCAGGTGCAGCGGGGCCATGACCGCCCAGGCCGCGAGCTCCAGGACGAGGCCGGTGGCCGTACCCAGCGCGAGGTCCTCGACGAGGGCGTGCGGCGTGCGGCGCAGCGCGCGGTAGAGAAGTGTGCCGGGGAGGATGACCGCGAGGACCGCGTACCCGACGTACCTGAGCAGGTCGAGCGGCGAGGTGTCGGCGGCGAGCAGGATGCCGAAGCAGACGACGATCGCCGACGCGAGCGGCGCCCAGCGCAGCAGGTCTGGCGAGGTCGCCGTGGGTGCTCTGCGGGAGCCGGCGGATCTCGTCGTGACCACGGTCATCCGGCGGTTTCCGCGTCGGGCTGGCGCTCTTCCACGTTCTCTGCCGGCGCGTTCTCGGAGTCGGACGCGATGTAGTACGCCGGGCGCGCCTGGACCGAGGTGTAGATGCGCGCGACGTACTCACCGAGCAACCCGAGGAACAACAGCTGCACCGCCCCGAGGAACACGATCGCGATGAACAGCGAGGGCCAGCCGCGCACGGTCTCGTCGAGGAAGAACGCGACCACGGCGATCACCGCGAGCACGCCGCTCACGATCACGCCGATCAGCCCGAGCCAGGTGGCGACGCGCAGCGGTGCCGACGAGAAGCTCGTGATGCTGTCGGTGGCCAGTGCGAACATCTTCGACAGCGGGTACTTGGTCCGGCCCGCGGCTCGGCCGGCACGTTGGTAGAGGACCTCGCCGCTGGGGAAGCCGAGCCAGGGGACGACGAGCCGGAGCACAGGGGAACGTTCGGGAAGTTCGCGCAGCGCCTCGACGGCGGCGCGGGAGAGGAGGCGGAAGTCGCCGGCGTGCGCGGGCACCTGCTTGCCGACGAGCCTGCGCATGATCTTGTAGTAGAGGCCG
This sequence comes from Tenggerimyces flavus, assembly GCF_016907715.1. Lineage (NCBI taxonomy): Bacteria > Bacillati > Actinomycetota > Actinomycetes > Propionibacteriales > Nocardioidaceae > Tenggerimyces > Tenggerimyces flavus. Next base: position 1,390,669 of record NZ_JAFBCM010000001.1, read on the forward strand.
GCGGTCCAGCGCTTGAACAGCGTGTCCGAGTGCCGGTCGTTGCGGACGCCGTACACGATGTCGAGGTGCTCGTCGCGCGCGAGCCGGAGCATCTCGAGGATCGTCTCCGGCGGGTCCTGCAGGTCGGCGTCGATGCTCGCGACGTACGTGCCGTGCGCGCGCATCAGGCCGGCGATGAGCGCTGCCTGGTGGCCGCTGTTGCGTCGCAGCCGTACGACGCGGAGCTGGGGCCACTGCCTGCGCGCGCCGCTGAGCGCGGCCGGGGTGGCGTCCACGCTGCCGTCGTCGACCGCGACGACCTCGTACGTCTCGCCCAGGCTGTCGAGGACGGTGCGCAGGCGCGCGACGAACAGGGGCAGCACCGACTCCTCGTTGAAGATCGGTACCACCACCGACAGCACTGGCGGCGCGGCGCCCAACGTGCGACCCCTTAGCTCTTTGGGTGAGAGTCAGTAAGTTACTAGAGACCGTCAGTTAGCTCGCGGTGGCGAGCGCGAGGAAGCGTTTGAGCGCGGCCGACTCGTTGCGTTTCGACCAGGCGAGGGCGAGCTCCCAGGGAGGGAGCTTGTCGGTGAGCGGCCGGTAGACGACGGTGTGCTCGTCGGTCGGCGGGGTCGGGGTGACGAGCAGCGAGACGCCGAGGTTCGCCGCGACCAGCGACACGATCGTCTGTACGTCGGCAGCCTGCTGGACGATGCGTGGGCTGAAGCCCGCGGCGAGGCAGTAGCCGATGATCGCGTCGGGTACAGAGGGGCCGTATGCCCTTGTGTACATGACGAACGGCTCGTTTGCGAGCGCGGACAGCGGCAGCTGTTTGCGTCCGGCGAGGCGGTGTGCGGCGGGGAGCGCGGCGACGAGCGGGTCGCGCGAGACGACGCGCGTCTCGATGGTCGGCTCCGCGATCGGAAGGCGAAGCAGCCCGACGTCGAGGTCGCCGTTCGTCAGCGCTTCGAGCTGGCTGTCGGTCGGCATCGCGTCGACGTGGACGCAGACGCCGGGCAGGTCCGCCTGAACGGTCCGGAGCACGCGCGGGAGTGCCTCGAACGTCGCGGACTGCACGAACCCGATGCGGAGCCGGCCGAGCTCACCGCTGTGTGCGCGTTGGGCATCGTTGACGGCCTCGTCCGCCCGCCGGAGGATCTCGTGCGCCGCGGCGAGCAGCACCGCGCCGGCAGGGGTGAGTGCGAAGCGTCGGCGTACGCGGGTGAACAGCGGGACGCCGACGCTGCGCTCGAGTGCGGCGATCTGCCGGGAGAGCGACGGCTGGGTGAGGTGCAGCCTGGTCGCCGCGCGCCCGACGTTCAGCTCCTCGGCGACGACGGCGAACGATCTCAGCTGGCGGAGTTCCATGATGCACATTGTGCATGGACTTCCTGCGAAACAAGCATTGGACGAATGTTCCGTTGCCTGGCTAACGTCCTTGGCATGCGGACAGTGGAGCTGGGCCGTACCGGCGAACAGGTCAGCCACCTGGCGCTCGGTGCGATGTTGATGGGGACGTCGACGGGCGAGGCGGAGTCGTTCGAGATCCTGGACCGGTACACAACGGCCGGTGGCAACTTCGTGGACACGGCGAACTGCTACGCGTGGTGGCCGCGGCCGGGGGACACCGGTGGCGAGAGCGAGTCGTTGCTCGGCCGGTGGTTCGCTCGTACGGGCAAGCGGGACGAGATCTTCCTTGCCACCAAGGGATCCGGCTGGGTCGGCAACGCCGAGGAGGTACGTGCCGGGAAGGCCGACCTGTGGTCGTCCTTCGAGGGCGCGGGCGGCGACACGCTGCGGCGCGCTCTCGACGACAGCCTGCGTCGGCTGGGGACCGACCACGTCGACCTCTACTACGTGCACGTCGACGATCTCTCCACCCCACTGGAGGAAACGCTGTCGGCTCTGGCGTCGATCGTGGCGGCGGGCAAGGCGCGCTACATCGGGTGGTCGAACGTACGGACCTGGCGGCTGGAGCGGATTCGCCAACTGGCGTTGGCGAACGGCTGGCCCGTGCCGGTCGCGGTGCAGCAGCAGCACTCGTACCTGCGTGCGGATCCGTACTCGGACAGGGACTTCTCGATCGTGAGCGCCGAGCAGCTGGACTACGTGCGGCGGCACGACGACCTGTCGCTGGTGGCGTACTCGCCAATGCTGAAGGGGCTGTACGACGTTCCGGCGAAGCGGGCAGCCGAGTACGGGCGCGGATCGTACGGCGGCCCGGAGAACGACGCGCGCCTGGCCGCCGTGGACAAGCTCGCCGCCGAGCTCGGCGCGACACCCGGCCAGGTCGTGCTCGCGTGGCTGCTGGCTCAGACCGCCCCGTGCCTGATCCCCCTGATCGGTCCGCGACTGTTGTCCCACTACGAAGCGGCGATCCCCGCCCTCGACCTCGAGCTCACCCCGGAGCACCTCGAGTTCCTCGACAACGCCTAGCGGTACGAGCGCGCCTGCAAGGTGTAGAGCTCGGCGTAGAGGCCGCCGCTCGCGACCAGCTCGGCGTGGTTCCCGCGCTCGGTCACGCGGCCGTCGTCGATCACGAGGACGAGGTCGGCCGAACGGACCGTCGAGAACCGGTGCGAGACGAGCACGGTGACCGCACCACGGGCCGAGGCGAGCGGATGCTGAGTGTTCTAGCGGGCATTCGATCGGCCAGATCGGATGCTATCGATGCCTTATAGCATCCGATCATCGGTATCGGATGCTATCCTGTGGGAGTGGGATCCGATCTTGCCTGGCCCGCCCTCTCCTGGGAGACCCACGAGTGGGTCTCCTCCTCTCCGGACGATCTCGTCTCGCGGCGGATGCGTACTCGCCATGCCGGGCCGTACCACGCAGCCGTGCCACCCGTCATCGCCGCGCTGCCCGTCACCTTGCCCGAGGCTGCGCTGGTGCTGGCCGAGGAGGCGGCCGTCGAGATCGCGCGGTTCGACGCTGAGGTGGGCGTCGACATCGCCCCGTTCAGCTCGATCCTCCTGCGCTCGGAGTCGACGGCGTCATCCCGCATCGAGCACCTCACGTCGAGCGCACGGTCCATCGCGCTGGCCGAGTTGGGGAGCGATCTGCGGGCGAACGCGGCGGAGATCGTGGGCAACGTCCACGCCATGCAGGCTGCGCTCGACCTCGCCCACCGGCTCGACGAGGGCGCGATCCTGGCCATGCATCGCGCGCTGCTCGCCGCACACGATCCCCAGGAGGCCGGTCGGTGGCGAACGCAGCAAGTCTGGATCGGCGGCTACGGCTATGGGCCGCACGAAGCGGCGTTCGTTCCGCCGCACCATCAGCACGTCCCGGTGGCGATGGCAGACCTGGTTCGTTTCGTCCACCGCGATGATCTGCCCGTGCTCGTGCAGGCTGCCATCGCGCACGCGCAGTTCGAGACCATCCATCCGTTCACCGATGGGAACGGGCGCACCGGACGCGCGTTGGTGCACGCGATCCTGTACGGAAAGCGGCTGACCCGCGCGGTGACGGTTCCGGTGTCGGCTGGACTGCTCACCGATACCGATGCGTACTTCGACGCCCTGACCGCCTACCGTTCGGGCGATCCGGAAGTGATCGTGCGCCAGGTCGCCGAGGCTTCGTTCCGCGCGATCTCCAACGGCCGCCAGCTCGTTCAGGAACTGCGCGAGATCCGCACGAGCTGGAACGAGCGGATCCACGCTCGACGCGACGCGGTCGTATGGCAACTCGCCGACGTGCTCCTGCGCCAACCCGTCATCGACGCGGCGCTCGTGCAACGCGAGCTCGGCGCGACGTCGGCGAACGCGCACCGGGCGATCCGGCAGCTCGAAGCGGCCGGGGTGATCACCGAGTTCACCGACAAGAAGCGGAACCGGCTCTGGCAGGTGCCTTGGGTACTGCAGGCGCTCGACGACTTTGCCGAGCGGGCTGGGCGGCGGGTTGGCCGGTAGCCTGCGGGGCGTGCGAGCCGCTCTGTTCACTGGTCAGCAGTCGCTAGTCGTCGAGGAACGCGAGGCCGTGCCGCCGGCGGCAGGGGAGGTGCAGGTCGAGGTCGCGTACGCGGGAATCTGTGGGACCGATCTGCACATCCTGCATGGCGCCATGGCGGATCGGGTGCGGCTGCCGGCCGTTCTCGGGCACGAGTCGTCCGGGCGGATCGCCGCTCTCGGCGAAGGCGTCGAGGGATGGCGGGAGGGCGATCTGGTCGCGGTCCTGCCGCTGCGGTGGTGCGGTGAGTGCGCCGCGTGCCTCGCTGGCCACACGCACGTCTGCCAGCGGCTCAAGGTGATCGGGGTCGATCTGCCCGGCGCGATGCAGGGTCGGTGGAACGTACCCGCCGACACGCTTGTCGCGCTGCCGCGCGAGCTCCCGCTCGACCACGCCGCGCTCGTCGAGCCCACCGCGGTCGCCGTGCATGACGTACGGACGGCCGCCGTGCAGCCGGGCGAGAAGGCCGTCATCGTCGGCGGCGGCCCGATCGGGCTGCTCATCGGGTGCGTCGTCCGCGCCGAGGGTGGCGAGCCCGTCGTCGTCGAGCTCGACGCGCACCGCCGGGCCGTCGCCGAACGGATCGGCCTGCCGACGATCGACCCGGCCGAGGTCGACGTCGCCGCGTACGTCGAGGACTGGACCGGCGGGGGAGGCGCGCCGGTGTCGTTCGAGGTCTCCGGCGCTGAGGCGGGCATGCGGACGGCGACCGACGTACTCGCCGTCCGCGGCCGCTGCGTGGTCGTGGCGATCCATACCGAGCCGAAGCCGGTCGACCTCAACCGGATCTTTCTGCGGGAGCTGCGCCTGTTCGGTGCCCGCGTTTACGAACGCCAGGACTTCGAGCACGCCGTCGACCTGGTCGCTGCCGGCACGGTGCCGGCGGGCGAGCTGATCTCGCGCATCGTCCCGATCACGAACGCCGGCGAGGCGTTCGACCTCCTGCAGTCCGGCGGTGGCGTGGTCAAGGTCCTCGTCGATTGCCAAGCCGAATGACCTGGGCCGACGAGGTCGCCGAAGCGTTCGGTCTCGCGGACGTCGTGCGGGCGGAGGAGCACACGTACCGCAGCTCGCAGACCTGGCGGTTCGAGACCGCCGACGGCGCGACGTACCTCGTCAAGGAGGTGCCGGCCGACTGGCGGCGCCAGCTGGAAGCCGCGAACGCGTTCGAACACCGTGCCGCCGCGGCGGGTCTCCCGATGCCGCGGCCCGTCGGCGGGCTCGTCGACGTGGGTGGGCGGCTGGTCCGCGTCTCTACCTGGCACGACGAGGTCGAGCATCCACCGACGACGGATCCGCGCTGGCTCGGCCGGACGCTCGCGACGCTGCACGAGGTCCAGCCGCTCGACGCCAGCGTTCCGCCGGAGCCGCAGTGGTACGGCATCGAGCCAGCCGCGCGATGGGAGGAACGGCTGGAGCTCGCCCAAGCACGCAAGGCGTTCAGGGCCGACCTCCTGAGCGAGCGCCTCCCGTTCATCATCGCCGAGACCGCTCGGATCGCCGACGCGTTCGATCAAGCCGGCGACTACGTCTTCACCCATCGCGACGTCGAGCCGTGGAACGTCCTGCACACCCGCGACGGCACGCAGCTCATCGACTGGGACACCGCGGGACCGGACAGCGCGCGGCTCGAGGCGGCGCACGCGATCCTCGACTTCGCCCGCAATGACGGCGGCGACCCCGACCCGGCGTACGTCGCCGCGGCCCGCGAGGCGTACGGGCGAACGTTCGAAGGCGACCACGTCCTGGCCCGGCGGCTCGGCCTGATGATCGCCCGAATGGCCGAGCGCGTCGACGTCCTCACCGGCCTGGCGCACGCCGGCTCGATGGACCTCGCCGACGCCGAGCAGCGTGTCCGCGATCGGCTCGACGGCCTGCCCGCGTTCGCCGCCGACCTCCGCGAGTGGTCTGCGCTGTTCCGCGTCTGACCTGCGGCAAGCGCATCCGTGGCCTCGAACTAATTTCTTTCCGGGGTAGCGGATTTCCCCGTCGGCACCTATGGTCGTGCTACAAATCTCGTTCGCGACCCGTGGCCACGAGCCCCCAGGGCGCGGAGGAGAGGCATGCCCGCACATCACGGTTGGGGTGCCTTCACGTGAAGCCGCCTTGACTTGATTCCTGTTACCTGTAACCGTCTGCAACGTGGGAAATTGGGCCTGGGAACCCAGCCGACCACAGGGCAGACGTACATGTGGTGGCGCCCGATTCGCCGGGTGTGCACCAACGCACTCGGAGGTGAGACTTCTCATGGCTTCGTCGCAGCCATCCGCCGGCTTCAACCGGCGTGAACTCCTCCGCAAGACCGGAGGGTTCGCCGCGCTCGCGGCGTTCGCCGCCGCCTGCGGAGGCAACACGGGACGTACGCCCTCCGGCGGGGGCGGAGGCGGGAGCGGCAGCAATGTCACGCTCGAGCAGTGGTACCACCAGTACGGGGAGAAGGGCACCAAGGAAGCGGCGCTCAAGTACGCCGCGGCCTACAAAGAGGCCAAGGTCAACGTCGGCTGGTTCCCCGGTGACTACGGCGGCCGCCTGTCGACCGGCCTGCTCTCCGGCAAGGGCCCGGACGTGTTCGAGAGCCAGCTCAACATCGCCATGGTCAAGGCCAAGCAGGTCGAGCCGCTCGACGACATCCTGGCCGATGTCAAGGACGACTACACCGAGAACGACCTGAAGACCAACACCATCGACGGCAAGGTCTACGGCGTCCGCATGATCGACGACCCGCAGATGATCTACTACCGCAAGAGCCTGCTCGACAAGGCCGGCATGCAACCGCCGACGACGATCGACGAGCTCATCGAGGTCTCCAAGGCGCTCACCACGAAGAAGACCAAGGGCCTGTTCGCCGGGAACGACGGCGGCATGGCGTTCGGCGGCGTCGGCATGTACTCCGCCGGCGGCAACTTCCTCACCGAGGACAACAAGGCCCCCGCGTTCGCCACCGAGCAGACCACCGCGGCGTTCTCGAAGCTGCGTGAGCTCTACAACAGCAAGAGCCTGCTGCTCGGCGCGCCGACCGACTGGTGGGACCCGGGCGCGTTCAACCAGGAGCTCGCCGCCATGCAGTGGATCGGCCTGTGGGCGATGCCCGCGATCCAGGCGAAGTGGCAGGACGACTTCGGCGTGATCCCGTTCCCCAAGGCGGACGAGAACGGTCGCCAGGTGGTCTACAACGGCGGCTGGACGCAGTTCGTCAACGCCAAGAGCAAGAACATCGACGCCGCCAAGGCGTACGTGAAGTGGCTCTGGATCGATCAGGAGGAGTACCAGACCGACTGGTCGCTCAGCTACGGCTTCCACATCCCGCCGCGCAAGAGCGTCGCCGCGAAGGCGGAGAAGCTGCAGTCGGGTCCGGCCGCCGATGCCGTGAAGTACTGGCAGGAGAACGGTATGGTCGACAACCCGTTCTGGACGCCGAAGATGGGTGCCGCGTTCGGCGACATGATGGTCAACATCGTGAAGAAGGGCAACGACGCCGCCAAGGAAGTGGAGACGGCGAAGAAGAAGGTCGAAGAAGAGCTGAAGCGGCAGGGCTGATGAGTTCGACGGCCTCCAACCAGGTCGCGAAGGGGGCGGGGACCAAGGGGTCCTCGCCCTCCGCGGCGAACGGCAACAAGCGGCCGCGCGCGATCCGCGGCACCACCTGGGCGTTCTGGTTGTTCGTGGGACCGTTCCTGCTCGGCCTGATGATCTTCGGGTACGTGCCGATCATCTGGAGCATCCTGCTCAGCTTCTTCGACGCGACCGGAACGGTGACGCCCGAGGTCTTCGTCGGCATCGACAACTACGTCACGATCCTCAAGGACGCGGCGTTCATCTCCAGCCTCGGCACGTTCACGATCTTCGCGGTGTTCATCGTGCCGTTGACGTTCGCGGCCTCGCTTGCCCTTGCCCTGTTGGTGAATCAGGTCAAGATCGCGCGCGCGTTCTTCCGTTCGGTGTTCTTCCTGCCGACGGCGTGCTCGTACGTTCTGGCGTCGCTGATCTGGAAGCTGTCGATCTTCAACGGCGTCCGCTTCGGGCTCGCGAACACGATCCTCAGCGCGCTGGACATCGAGCCGATCGCCTGGCTGTCGACGCTCGACCCGCCCTGGTACTGGATCCCGCTCGTCACCGTGCGGCTCTGGCTGCAGCTCGGCTTCTACATGATCCTGTTCATCGCCGGCCTGCAACGCATCCCGACCGAGCTGTACGAGGCGGCGTACGTCGACGGCGCGAAGCCCGGCTGGCAGGTGTTCCGCTACATCACGCTGCCGCAGCTGCGCACGATCTCGATCGCGGTGCTGATCCTCAACCTGATCGCGGCGTACCAGGCGTTCGACGAGTTCTACAACCTGGTCGGCTCGGTCAACGACGCGAGACCGCCGTTACTTTACTTGTACGGCGTGGCATTAGGCGCCGGACAGGACCTCGGCATCGGTAGCGCGGGCTCGGTCATCGTCGGCGTGATCATCATGGTGCTCACGCTGACCCAGGCCAAGATCTTCGGCTTCGGCCGGTCGTCGGACTGAGAGGGAGGTCGAGACGATGTCTGACGAACGGACCACCGGAACGCCGCAGCCGATCGGCTACAAGCGCACGCCGCTTGGCGCTGTCGGGCGGGTGGCGCGCTGGATCGCCTTGTGGATAACGACGATCCTGTTCATCGTCCCGTTCTATCTGATCCTGCGGAACGCGTTCTCCACCGAGGCCGAGATCACCGCGGAGACGTGGACGTTGTTCCCGTCGGCGCTGCACTTCGAGAACATCATGGAGTTGTTCAACGACACCGAGGTGCCGTTCCTACGCAGCATGTACAACTCGGCGGTCGTCGGCGTCCTGGGGACGGCGGGGCAGCTGCTGTTCGCGGCGATGACGGGGTACGGGCTCGCTCGGATCCCGTACAAGCATTCGAACAAGGTGCTCTACACGATCATGGCGCTGATGATCATCCCGGCGGGCGTGAGCTTCGTGCCCTCGTTCATCGTGGTGTCGTCGCTGGGTTGGGTCGGAACTCTGCGTGGCTTGATCATTCCTGGGTTGTTCAGTGCGTTCGCGGCGTTCTTGTTCCGGCAGTACTTCCTGAACTTCCCGAAGGAGCTGGAGGAAGCGGCGCGGATCGACGGGCTGGGCTACTTCGGAACGTTCTGGCGCATCGTGATCCCGAACTCGGCCCCGTTCATCGCGGCCCTGGCGGCGATCACGTTCATCGGCAACTGGAACGCGTTCCTGTGGCCGCTGGTGATCAACGGCTCGGAGCAGTCGGGCTGGACCGTCCAGATCGCGCTGTCGACGTTCATCACGGCCCAGACCATCAACATCCACGAGCTCTTCATGGCCGCGGCGATCGCGATGCTTCCGCTGATCCTGATCTTCGCGTTCCTACAGCGCTACCTGATCCAGGGCGTGGCCCAGACCGGCATCAAGGGCTGACCGGGATCGCGTACTTCTCGAGTCCGAGGTGCAGGCGGAGCGCGTTGTCCAGCTGACGCGACTGGGCGGCGGTGAGACGTCCGACCTGGCGGGTCAGTCGGCCGACCGCGATCGTCCGGACCTGCTCCGCCTGTGCCTTGGAGTCTCGGTCGAGGCCGCTCTCGCCTGCGCTGAGCAGGACCTGGAACGGGAACACGCGGGCCACGTTCGAGGTGATCGGAACGACGGTGACGAGGCCGCGCGGCGGGCGCGCGTTCCGGTTGGCGGCGTCGTTGCTGACGAGCACCGCGGGTCGGACCTTGTTCGCTTCCGACCCGCGAACGGGCTCGAGGTCGACCCAGTAGATGTCACCCCGACGCATCGGCGATCCCGTCGGCACTGACCCGGTCCCAGAGCTCGGCGTCCTCGCTCTCCGCCCATTCGGCGAAGGCCTGGCTATAGGCGGTCTCCAAACTGATGCTCCTCAGTCGTTCGATGGCGATCTGGAGCACGGCCGAACGTGAGTCGATCCCGTGCTCCTGGGCGTACTCGTCCAGGAACACGATGTCCTCGTCCGGCATGCTCACACTGATCTTCACACCGTCGATGCTACCACTGGTAGTACGTCGGTGCTACCGATCGTCGGCGCCGCACCGGCTTATCGTGCAGGAGTGCATGCCGTACCGCAGCCGAGCTCGATCGCGCAGGACGCGGTCTTCCGGCCGGTGCGCGCGGGGAACGCGTTCGAGGAGGCCGTCGAGCGCATCCTGCAGGCGATCCGGCTCGGCGTCGTTCAGTTCGGCGACCGGCTGCCGGCCGAGCGCGACCTGGCCGGGCGGCTGAACGTGTCCCGCGAGACGCTCCGCGAGGCGATCCGCGCGCTCGTTGAGGCGGGGTACGTCGAGTCGCGGCGCGGTCGGTCGGGCGGCACGTTCGTGACCTACCGTCCGACCCGCTCGGCCCCGGGGAAGCGGATCGACGTGGACGAGCAGGAGCTCGCCGACGTCCTCGCGATGCGCGAGGTCCTCGAGGTGGGTGCGGCCGAGGTGGTCGCCCGCCGTACGTTGGCGCCGGACGAGCGCGAGTTGCTGCGCTCGAGACTCGCCGACGCCGAGGCCGCGAGCCTGGCCGACTTCCGCCTGGCCGACTCGCGGCTGCACCTCGCGATCGCCGAGCTGTCCGGCTCGACCTCGCTCGCGTCGGGCGTGGCCGACGTCCGTACGCGGCTCAACCGACTGCTCGACGCGATCCCGCTGCTCGACCCCAACCTCGACCACTCCGCGCAGCAGCACCGCGCGCTGGTCGGGGCGATCCTCGCCCGCGACCCCGAAGTGGCGCGGGCGGCCGCCCGCGAGCACGCGGAGGGTACGGCCGCGCTGCTGCGCGGGTTCCTCGGCGGCAGGGCTACATAGCCGCCAGGTGACGCAGGTACTCCTGCCGGTTCAGCGGGTTGCCGTCGGTTCGCACCCGCGAGGGTGGGAGCCCGGACACCGGCCGGTCGCCTGACGGCTCGGAGATCCAGACGCCCTCGCCGTGGGTGAGGCCGGGGAGGCGCTGCCGAAGCTCGTGGACGTTCCGCGCGGGCACGCTGCCCGTGAGCGTCCACGTCGCCCGGTCGCCGACCGTGTCCCGCACGACGGCGCCGTACCCGGCGAACGTCGACAGGACCACGCCGAGAACGTCCTCCGGGACCTCGCACTCGAACGCGTCCAACGGCTCGCACACGCGCGTGCCCGCCTGCTCCAACGCGGCCATCAGGACCAGCGGCGTGAGCGAACGGAAGTCGCCCGCCGTACTCCCCGCGGAGCTGTATCCCGACCGCGTCATCATCACCACGCAGTCCGGGACAGCCCAGCCGTACAAGCCCTGCCGCAACGTCTGCCGTACGGTCTCCTCGACCGCGCGATGGAACGCCGCCGGCAGCGACCCGAGCTCGACCTCGAGCCCGTACCGGATCCCCGTGCCCTTCTCGCCGGGCGCGACCCGAAGCCCAATGGTCGCCACGAACCGATCGGGACCTCCGCCCATCTCCTCGAACGCCTCGCCCGCGCCGACGACGCGCTCGACGTACAGCGGCTCGCTCTCGGAGAACGTCACCTCGACGCCGAACTCGTCCGCGAGCGTCGCCGCGACGACCTCCTTCTGCACCTCGCCGTACAGCAGCACGGACGTGCCGCCGCCGTCGGCGGGGCGGGCCTGGATCAACGGGTCCGCGTCCGCCAACGCCGTCAGCGCCTGGTGCATGCGCACCTCCTGCGCCGGATCGACCGCGTGGACGATGGTCTGCAGCCGCGGTTCGTCGAACCCCGCTTGACGATCCGGCATCGGCCCGGTCCCGAGCTGATCGCCGACGCGGACTGAGGTGAGTCCTCGTACGGTGCCGATCGAGCCGCTGCGCAACGCTCTCGCGGCGGGGTCGCCGATGACGCGTAGCGCGGTGATTCTTCCACTGTGGTGGGAGATTCCGCCCTCGGCGTCGTGGCGTTGATGCGAGACGCGTTGACGTTGGCGGATCTCGCCAGCGTGCAGGCGTACGTACGCGATCTTCCCGCCCGTAGGCGCCCGCTCGACCGAGAACACGGTGCCGCGGAGCTCGCCTGTCATGGCGCTCGCCGTGGGGAGGAGGTGCTCGATCGCCGACAGCAGGTCCGGGATCCCGGCGCCGGTCATTGCCGAGCCGAAGAACGCGGGCACGATCGCGCCCGTGGCGACGTCGGGTTTCGTCACCTCGGTGTCGAGGCGCTCGACCTTCGCGGCCGGTGTGCCGAGGCCGGGTACGGAGCTCATCGCGGCCACCGGGAGGCCGAGCTTGCGCTCGAGGTCGTCGAGCAGCTCGTCCGACCGCGCGCCCATGCGGTCGATCTTGTTGACGAACAGCAGCGTCGGCAGCCGCAGTCGCCGCAACGTTCGCGCGAGCACGCGCGTCTGGGCCTGCACACCTTCGACGGCGGAGACGACGAGTACCGCGCCGTCGAGGACGCTGAGCGCTCGTTCGACCTCCGCGATGAAGTCCGGGTGGCCGGGTGTGTCGATGATGTTGACCTGCAGCGCGCCGAGATTGAACGGCGCGACGGCAGTACGGATCGTGATGCCGCGGCGACGTTCGATCTCGTTGGTGTCGGTCTGGGACGTACCCGCGTCGACGCTGCCGAGCTGGTTGATCGCGCCTGTGTCGAACAGCAGGCGTTCGGTCAGGCTGGTCTTACCGGCGTCGATGTGGGCGAGAATCCCGATGTTCATGGTGGCCATAGGCAGGTAGATCCTCGAATGCTCTGGTTCGGTGAGTGAACTGAGTCGTTTCGAAGATTCCGCGCATCTAGGTCACCTTTACATCGCATGCCTCGGTCGGGGGCATGCTTTCATCCGCGGTGCCGCGACGTCGAACGCTTTTCTAGAACACGTCGTGACCGGGGTGCGACTCGTCGGGGATCTGGCCGAGGCGGCCGGCCTGGAAGTCCTCGAACGCCTGCATCAGCTCCTCGCGCGTGTTCATCACGAACGGCCCGTACGCCGCGACGGGCTCGCGGATCGGTTGGCCGCCGAGGATGAGCACGTCGAGCTCTGGCGCTCTCGACTCCTGGGTTGCGTCGGCGGCGACCGTGATCACGTCGCCTTCGCCGAAGACGGCGAGCTGGCCCATCTTGAGCGGCCGTTTGCTGGCACCGACCGAGCCGGCGCCGGCGAGCGCGTACACCAGCGCGTTGAAGTCCTTGCGCCACGGCAGTCTCAGCTGCGCGCCGGGGGTGAGCGTGGCGTGCAGGAGGGCGATCGGGGTGTGCGTCGAGCCGGGGCCTTCGTGTCCGGCGACCGCGCCGGCGATGAGGCGGAGCAACGTACCGCCGTCGTCGGAGGCCAGCAAGGAGACCTCGCCGCGGCGGATGTCCTGGTAGCGCGGTTGAGTCATCTTCAGGCGTGCGGGCAGGTTGACCCAGAGCTGGAAGCCGTGGAAGAGCCCGCCCTTCATCACGATCTCCTCCGGCGGCGCCTCGATGTGCAGGATCCCGCCGCCCGCGGTCATCCACTGCGTGTCGCCGTCGGTGATCAGCCCGCCGCCACCCTGGGAGTCCTGGTGCCGCAGGACGCCGTCGAGCATGTACGTCACGGTCTCGAACCCGCGGTGCGGATGCCACGGCGTGCCCTTCGGCTCACCCGGCGCGTACTCGACCTCGCCCATCTGGTCCATGTGGATGAACGGGTCCAGCTGCGCGAGGTCGACGCCATGGAAGGCGCGCCTGACCGGGAAGCCCTCGCCCTCGTACCCCTGGGGCGCGGTGGTCACCGACAGGACCTTGCGCTCGGCGGCACTCGGGTCGGGCCTGGGGACGCGGGGCAGGACCAGAATGTCCGGCGCGGTCACAGCTGGCATGGCTTGTCACCTCTCGACGCGGCGGTTGGTGCCGTGTCCTGGGGTAACTGTAGTTGAAATATCAATATTCCGCTGGATGGATGGCACAATGGGTGCTCTCATGAGCGACCAGGCCGCGGTGGAGTGGCTGCTGGCTTCTCGCGAGCCGGCGGTGCGGATGATGACGCGTCGCGATGTGCTGGGTGAGTCGGTCTCTGCTGGCTCGTACGACCTGCTCGACAGTCCTCACGTCGAGGCGCTGCTGTCCGGCCAGCGCGCTGACGGTGGGTTCGGCAAGACGGTCGCGATCCACAGGTATCGCGGCAACAGCCGGTCGCCGGACGAGATCATCGGCGTCAAGTACGTCGACACGGGGTTGGGCCCCGCGCAGTGGCGGTTGGTCGCACTGGCCGACCTCGCCATCCCCGACACCGAGCCACGCGCACTGCTCGCTGCCAATGCCGTGATCGACCACATCCTGAGCCACCGGAACTACCGGCGTGGCCCTCCCGTGATCGACGGGCTGCCTCGGATGTGCAGCTCCGCCGAGGGCGCCGTCCTGGTGTTCGCGACGCACCTGGACCTGGCGGACGATCCGCGGGTGGAACGGATGGTCGAGGGGTTGCTCGCGTGGCAGTGGCCTGATGGTGGCTGGAACTGCCATCGCAACGCGACCGGTCGGAGGTCGAACTTCCACGAATCCGTGGTGGCGGCGTGGGGATTGTGGGAGTACGCGCTGGTGACCGGCTCTCGGGCCGCCTCAGCGGCTGCTGCGCGGTGCGCGGAGCTGTTCCTCTCGCACCGGCTGCTCTACAGCCTGGGTTCAGGGCAGCCGACGCGGCACCGGCCGACGAAGCCCGCGGCCGGTCAGATCATCAACCAGCGTTGGACGAAGCTCGGCTACCCGTCGTACTGGCACTACGACGTCCTGGCGGCGCTCAGGTTGCTGTACCGGATGGGCAAGCTCTCCGACCCGCGAGCTCGCCCCGCCCTCGACCTGTTGGAGAGCAAGCGCCGGCCAGACGGCCGCTGGGCCGCCGACCAGCAGTGGTGGAAGCCGCCGACGAGCCGGTTCGCCCACCAACACGAGGTCGTCGACTGGGGCATGCCGAAGCAACCCAGCGAGATGATCACTCTCAACGCCCTCCGCATCCTCCACGCCGCCGGCCGCCTCGGAGGTTGACGTGGACCGATCCGGCGGGGCAAATGCTCATGTTTACATGATCATTTGCCGCTTTACGTGGGATGCGCCCCGCGTGAAGCACCCACTCGCCAGGTAAAGCGGCGTCGGTGCCCGTCCGCCAGCACCGCCGACTACGCAACAGGTTCTAGCGGCGGCGGGTGGGGAACTGGACGACCTGTTGGTAGGTCGGGCGGTTCTGCCAGGACATCTTGTCCTGCGTGATGCCGCCCATCGCGCGGTGGACGATGGTGTCGGCGCACCATTGGTTGCCGGCGGCGCAATCGGCGTCGCCGGGGTAGACCTGGGTGGCCGGCGTGGCCGCGGCGGTCCGGAGGGTGTCAAGGAGGGCTTGACGGCACTGCGCGAGGTCGCCTCCGCCGCAGAAGGACACGGGGGCGGCGCCGGGGACGGGGTCGCCGAGGAGTTTGCGAACGTCCTTGTCGACGTAGCTCCACCAGCCGTACTGGAACGACGACCCCTTGTGCGGCGCGGCCCCATGCCGGTCGGACGGCGACTCGTCGACCTGGATCGCCCGCGTCAACTCGGTGTAGAGCTCGGTCCCGAGCGCGCCCTCGAACTCAGCCCGCACCAGAATCGGCCACCAGGCATCGAGAATCCGGATCGCCGCGGCGTGCGCGTACGTCTTGCTCCCCGCCGAAGTCTCCTTCCGCAGCGACCCCGACTGCACCCACGCCCGCAAGGCCTGCACGGTCGCGGCCAACGCGGGTTCGGTGACGGGCGCGGTGTCGATCACCCGCAGCAGCTGCGGAACGACATGTGACGCGCGCAGATCGGCGACCGCCGCCTCGGACATCGCGCGGGTGAGCGCGGCGCGCGACACGTTGCCGGCCTGGACGAGCGCCCGCACGCGGTCGTCGAGCAGGTCGCCGCGGTGCACCGCCCCGAAGCCGAAGCTGCCAGCCGTGAACCCGGGCGCCTGCTTGTTGTTCCACGAGATCAGGTAGTCCTGGTTGATCGCCTGCGGGTGTTGGGCGAACGGCAGGTACGGCGCGGTGTTGCCGTCCGCGTTCCAGCCCTGCCATTCGTACGCTGCCCGGCCCCACGTCGGCAGGTTCGGATCCACGGCAGCCGGCCGGAGCGGGTTGGCGCCAGAGTTGAAGTACGCGATGTCGTCGGCGTCGGCATAGAACCAGTTGAACGCGTACCCGATCTTGTCCGCCGCCCGCTGGAAGTCCGCCCCGGACCGGATCGCCGAAGGATCGTTGAACTCCTGGAAACCGAGGATCGAGTCCACCTCGTGCAGGTACGTCGACCGCAGCACCGTGTACGCGACGAACTTGCCGCCGACCGTCGCGCGACTCTGTACGAGGCCGTACTTCGTCCGCCACATCACCAGCGTGTACGAGCCCGTCGCGGTGCCGTCGGCGACGGTTGGCTTCCAGGCGTTCTTGCGCTCGAGCCGTTCCATCGGCACGCACTCGCCGTGGAACAGGTACGAGGTCGACTGCTTCGTCGCGGGCTGCCCGCCGGGCTCGCACAGCTCGACGGCGTACGTGTCGGTGATGTCCTGCCCGGCGGACGTGGCGCTCCACGAGTAGTCGACGCCGCGGCCGAGCTGGACGTACATGCTCACGCCGGCGAACGCGACCCCGCGTGCTCGCAGGCCGGGGCCGTTGAGCTCCTGCAACATCAACAGCTGCGGGGCGAAGTAGCCGGTCTGCGGTCCCCAGACGGCGACCGGGTTGCCGGTGTCGGTGTGCTCGCCGGAGACGGCGAGGGCGTTGGACATGCCGTGCGTCTTGCTCAGCAGGTTCCTCGGCAGGACGCCGTCATCGAAGATTCCCTTGAGGGGTTGGAGATTCTTGGGAACGTTCCGCGTCGCCGCGAGGCCCTTGCCGCCCACCTCGTCGTACACCAGTCGCTCCGGCGTCACGCTGCCCTCGTCGGGCATCGCGACGCCCTGCGGCTGCGCGGGGCTGGCTCCGTAAGGGAACGGCTGGTGCGCGGTGGTGACGGCTTCGGGGTCGTTCTGCATGCGGAACGACTGCCACACCTGGTCGCCGACGGCGGGACCGTAGCGGTTCTGGGCGGCGAGTTTCACCAACGCTGATTGGACTTCTCCGCCACCACCGGCGCCGAACAGGCCGCCGACGACCGAGGCGATCGCGACCATGTCGGTGGGCTGGAACGGCTTGATGTCGTTCCAGTTCGTGATCGCGTCGGCGTGGCCGGTGAGGACGTACTCGCCGGGGAACGTGCGGGTGTTGACCGACCTGGTGAGGTACGCGTTGATGCCGTCCACGTAGTCGCGTACGTCCTGGAGAGCTTGGACGCCGCGCGGTCCACTCTGCGCGATGTTGTCGATCTGGCGTTGCAGATCTTCTTCTGTGTAAGGGATCTGGGTGTAGAAGCCCTGCTCGAGCTGCCGGTTGCCTGGCGCACCGCCGGCGAACCCGCTGAGCTGGCCGCGGCCGAGATGCCGGAACAGGTCCATCAACCAGAGCCGATCCTGCGCCGCGGCGTACCCCGCGCCGAACTCGGTGCCCGAACGGGTGGTGCCGGTGATGTGCGGCATGCCGATCTTCTTGTCGCGCACGATGGTGACGTCCGCACGGGGCTTGATGGTGCTCTCGATCTGGTTCGCGGGGACGCCGAAGTCGGCGTTGTTGAAGAACGTGCCGAGCTGGGCGTTGGTGAGGCCTTGGTAGCCGGTGGCGAGCTGGTCGTACGGCTTCAGCTGATCGGCCGCGTGCCGCGGGCGGGTGCCGAGAAGCTGGTGGGCGAGGATGTCGGTCAGCGTCGCGTTGCCGTTGTTGCCCGGCGGAAGGATGTCGTGGCACTGGCCGACGCAGTAGTCGTCGGGCTCGGCCGCCGCGGCCTTCTCGGCCGGCTGAAGCCCGACCAGCCCCGTAGCGGTGACAGCGGCGATGGCAAGCAGGCCGATCACAGCGCGCATGCGCGTCACTCCTCTGCGACACGGTCGACGTGCCCGGCACGTTACCCGCAGGTAGATGACCAACGGAAGAGCGGCATGCCCACCCAGCACCACGCCCCCAACCGGGGGAGTTGTTGGACAGATCTCGGCCTAGATGCCGAGATCTGTCCAACAAGTGCGCGGTGAGCTGCGCGCGATCGCCACCCCGCGGCGCGGGCGGCGGGGTGCATGTCGGTCCTGTTGCGTGCCTTGACAGACCCCCAGCCAGCCGCCACGCTGCAAATGGCCTGGTTCTGTACCAATGGCTGAGGGCCCCATGACCCGCGGACGGAGGCATCCGTGACTGTCGAAGAGCCGGTGGCCGGGGACACGACGAAGCGCAATCTCACCGATGACGAGCGAAGGCTGCACGAGCTGGGCTATGCCCAGGAGCTGGCCCGCGTCATGTCCGGTTTCTCCAACTTCGCCGTCTCGTTCACGATCATCTCGATCCTGTCGGGCTGCCTGACGCTCTACCTGTTCGGCATGAACACCGGCGGGCCGGTCATGATCATCTGGGGCTGGCCGATCGTCGGCATCATGACGCTGTTCGTCGGCCTCGCGATGGCCGAGGTCTGCTCGAGCTTCCCGACCGCCGGCGGGCTCTACTACTGGTCCGCCAAGCTGGCCAAGCGCAACCAAGCCGCGTGGTCGTGGTTCACCGGCTGGTTCAACTTCCTCGGCCAGGTCGCCGTCACCGCGGGTATCGACTTCGGGCTCGCATTCTTCCTGAACGCGTTCCTCAACCTGCAGTTCGGCTTCGACACCACACCGCGCAACACGATCCTGCTGTTCGGCATCGTGCTGATCCTTCACGGCCTGCTCAACACCTACGGCGTCAACCTGGTCTCGCTGCTCTGCCGGGTCAGCGTCTGGTGGCACGTCGCCGGCGTGCTGATCATCGTCGGAGTGCTCGCGATCGTCCCCGACAACCACCAGTCCGCCAGCTTCGTGTTCGGCGAGTTCGTCAACAACACCGGCTGGTCGTCGGCGTTCTACGTTGCCCTGTTGGGACTTCTGCTCGCGCAGTACACGTTCACCGGGTACGACGCCTCAGCCCACATGACTGAGGAGACCAACGACGCCGCGCGCACCGGACCGCGCGGCATCGTGATGTCGATCGTCGTCTCGCTGGCCGCCGGCTGGATCCTGCTGATCGGCGTCACGTTCGCGATCCAGAGCTACGAAGGCGCGAGAACGAGCGAGACCGGCGTCCCGCCAGCACAGATCTTCATCGACGCGGTCGGCATGACCGGCGGCAAGATGCTGCTGCTCATCGTCATCGGCGCGCAGTTCTTCTGCGGCATGTCCTCCGTCACCGCGAACTCGCGCATGATCTACGCCTTCTCCCGCGACGGCGCGCTCCCGGCGTCGGCCTTCTGGCACCGGATCAACCCGCGTACCCGCACCCCCACGCGAGCCGTCTGGCTGGCGGCGGGTGGCGCGTTCGTGCTCGGTCTGCCGTACCTGTGGAACGCGACGGCGTACGCGGCCGTCACCTCGATCGCGGTCATCGGCCTGTACATCGCGTACGTGCTGCCCACCCTGCTGAGGCTCCTGCAGGGCGAAGCGTTCGTCCGCGGCCCGTGGCACCTCGGCCGCTGGAGCCGTCCGATCGGCATCATCGCGGTCGTCTGGGTCGGGTTCATCACCGTGCTGTTCATGCTCCCGCAGGTCAGCCCGATCTCCGCGGCGACGTTCAACTACACACCGGTTGCGGTCCTCGTCGTGCTCGGCTTTGCTGGCATCTGGTGGCTGGTGTCCGCGCGGCACTGGTTCAAGGGCCCGAAGGTGCAGGGCTCGGCCGAGGAGCTGGCGGCGATCGAACGGGAGCTGGGATCGGTGTGATCGGAGAAGACGAACTGCGGGCCGCGGTCGAGCGCGGCGAGGTCGACACCGTCGTCATCGCGCTCACCGACATGCAGGGACGCCTGCAGGGCAAGCGGTGCTCGGGGCGCTACTTCGTCGAACAGGTCCTGGCGCACGGTGCCGAGGCCTGCAACTACCTGCTCGCGGTCGACGTCGACATGAACACCGTCGACGGGTACGCGATGTCGTCCTGGGAGTCGGGGTACGGCGACTTCGTTCTCACGCCGGACCTGCGCACGCTGCGCTGGCTGCCGTGGCATCCGGGCACCGCGCTCGTTCTCGCCGACCTGTCCTGGGAGGGCGGCGAGCCGGTCGTCGCGTCGCCGCGGCAGATCCTGCGCCAGCAGCTCGCCCGCCTCGCCGAGCACGGGTACGAGGCGTACGCCGGCACCGAGCTCGAGTTCATGGTCTTCCGCGACTCCTATGAGGCGGCGTTCCGGAACGGCTATGCCACCCTCGAGCCCGCGAACCAGTACAACGTCGACTACTCCCTCGTCGGCACCGGGCGGATCGAGCCACTGCTGCGGCGGATCCGCAACGAGATGGTCGGCGCGGGCCTGTACGTCGAGTCGGCCAAGGGCGAGTGCAACCTCGGCCAGCACGAGATCGCCTTCCTGTACGACCATGCGCTGACGACGTGCGACAACCACTCGATCTACAAGACCGGTGCGAAGGAGATCGCCGCGCAGGAGGGCACGAGCCTCACGTTCATGGCGAAGTACGACGAACGCGAGGGCAACTCCTGCCACATCCACCTCAGCCTGCGCTCTCCGTCCGGTGAACCCGTCCTTGCGGGCAAGGGAAATCACGGCTTCTCGCCGTTGATGGAGCACTACCTCGCGGGCCAGCTCGCCTGCCTGCGCGAGCTGACGCTTCTCTTCGCGCCGAACATCAACTCCTACAAACGCTTCGTCAAAGGCTCGTTCGCGCCGACCGCCGTCGCGTGGGGCGTGGACAACCGCACCTGCGCGATGCGCGTCGTCGGGCACGGATCGTCTTTGCGGGTGGAGAACCGGGTGCCTGGAGGCGATGTCAACCCGTACTTGGCAGTGGCCGGGATGGTCGCCGCCGGCCTGTACGGCATCGAGAACGAGCTGCCGCTGGAGGACGCGTTCGTCGGCAACGCCTACGCGTCCGGCCGCGACACGGTGCCGACGACGTTGCGTGCCGCCGCGGAGCTGTTCGCGGAGAGCAGCGTCGCGAAGGCGGCGTTCGGCGACGAGGTCGTGGCGCACTACCTCAACGCCGCGCGGGTCGAGGTCGAGGCGTACGACGCCGCGGTGACGGACTGGGAGAGGCGCCGCGGGTTCGAGCGGCTCTGAGACACTTTCGTGAACGTACAAAGGGGAATGATGGCGCCCATCATCGGGGTGACGACGCTCGTCGACCAGGTCAAGTGGGGGGTGTGGGACCGCAGGGTCGCGCTGCTCACGATGACCTACATCAACGCGATCTCGCGCTCGGGCGGGGTGCCGGTGCTGTTGCCGCCGAACGAGTTCGGCGCTGCCGAGGTGGTGGAACGGCTCGACGGGCTGATCCTTTCCGGTGGCGCGGACATCGACCCGGCGCGGTTCGGGCAGGAGCCGCACGAGAAGACGGTGATCGTGGCGGACCGCGACGCGTGGGAGTTCGCCGTTCTTTCGGCCGCGATCGAACGGGACCTGCCCGTTCTCGCGATCTGCCGCGGCATCCAGGTGCTGAACGTGTTGGCCGGTGGCACGTTGCACCAGCACCTGCCGGACGCGATCGGGCACACCGACCACCTGCGGCAGGCCGGCACGTTCGGGCCGATGACGGTGAAGCTGGAGAGGGGCTGCCGGCTCGAGCGACTGCTGGGCGACCGCGTGACCGTGCCCTGTCACCACCATCAGGCGATCGACGAGCTCGGGCCTGGCCTGCGTGCGGTGGGGTGGGCGGACGACGGCGTTGTGGAGGCCGCGGAGCTGACCGATCGCCGGTTCGTCGTCGGTGTGCAGTGGCATCCCGAGCAGGACCAGGACGACCGCACGTTGTTCGAGGCCCTGGTCGCCGAGGCGGCGCGGACGCGATGAAGCACGACGTCGTCAACCCCGCGACCGAGGAAGTCGTTGCTACCGTCGAGCTGACTACGGCCGAGCAGGCCGACGAGGCGATCTCTCGTGCGGCTGCGGCGTACCCTTCCTGGCGCGCGGTGGCGCCGGGTGATCGGGCTCGGCTGCTGCACCGGTTCGCGAACGTGGTCGAGTCTCACCTCGAGGAGCTCGCACTGCTCGAGGTCGCGAACTCGGGGCACACGATCTCCAACGCTCGTTGGGAAGCCGGGAACGTGCGCGACGTCCTCCGCTTCTACGCGGGGGCGCCGGAGCGGTTGCACGGCAAGCAGATTCCCGTCGCCGGAGGCGTGGACCTCACGTTCAAGGAACCGCTCGGCGTCGTCGCCGTCATCGTGCCCTGGAACTTCCCAATGCCCATTGCTGGTTGGGGATTCGCGCCGGCGCTCGCCGCCGGCAACACCGTCGTGCTCAAGCCGGCCGAGCTCACGCCGCTGACTGCTCTTCGGCTGGCCGAGCTCGCTCTCGAGGCCGGCCTACCCGAGGGTGTCTTCACGGTGGTTGCGGGCAAGGGCAGTGTGGTCGGCGAACGGTTCGTCGCCCACGAGCAGGTGCGCAAGATCTGCTTCACCGGCTCGACCGAGGTGGGCACGCGGATCATGAAGGGCGCGGCCGACCAGGTCAAACGCATCACGCTCGAGCTGGGCGGCAAGAGCGCGAACGTGATCTTCGCCGACGCCGACGTGGAACGCGCCGCCGCGCAGGCGCCGTACGGCGTGTTCGACAACGCCGGTCAGGACTGCTGCGCGCGGTCGCGGATTCTCGTACAGGAAGGCATTCTGGACAGCTTTCTCGAAAGCTTTCAGGATGCGGTCGCGGCGGTCCGGGTCGAGGACCCGGCGCTGGAGAGCGCCGAGATGGGTCCGTTGATCTCCGCCGAGCAGCGCGACCGGGTGGCGAGCTACGTCGACGGGGACCGCGTCGCGTTCCGCGGGAATTGCCCTACAGGTAAGGGGTTCTGGTATCCGCCGACCGTGCTGCTCGCCGAGACCGGGCAGGAACCGAGTTGGCGCGAGGAGATCTTCGGCCCGGTCGTCTCCGTCCTCCCGTTCACCGACGAGGCCGACGCGATCGCGAAGGCGAACGACACCGAGTTCGGGCTGTCCGGCTCGATCTGGACCCGCGACGTCGGCCGGGCGCTCCGGGTGGCAAGGGGAATCGAGTCCGGCAACCTGTCGGTGAACTCGCACTCGTCGGTGCGGTACTGGACACCGTTCGGCGGGTTCAAGCGCTCCGGCCTCGGCCGCGAGCTCGGTCCGGACGCGCTGGACGCGTTCACCGAGGTCAAGAACGTCTTCATCGCAACGGAGGAATGAGCCAGTGGAACGCCTGCGGGATCGGGTCGCGATCGTGACGGGAGCGGGCAGCGGGATCGGGCTCGCGACCGTACGCCGGTTCGCGTTGGAGGGCGCGCGGGTCGTCTGCGTCGACATCGACGAGGTCGCCGGCAAGGCCGCGGCCGACGAGGTCGGCGGGCTGTTCGTGCGTGCGGACGTGACGAGCGCCGACGACGTTCAGGGGATGTACGAGACGGCGTCGCGTGAGTACGGGCGGATCGACATCGCGTTCAACAACGCCGGCATCTCGCCGCCGGACGACGACTCGATCCTGACGACCGACCTCGACGCGTGGCGGCGGGTGCAGGAGGTCAACCTCACCTCGGTCTATCTGTGCTGCAAGTCCGTGATCCCGTACATGCAGAAGCAGGGGCGCGGGTCGATCATCAACACGGCGTCGTTCGTGGCGGTGCTGGGGGCGGCGACGTCGCAGATCTCGTACACGGCGTCGAAGGGCGCGGTGCTGGCGATGTCGCGCGAGCTGGGCGTGCAGTTCGCGCGGGAGGGGATCCGCGTGAACGCGCTGTGCCCGGGGCCTGTCAACACGCCCTTGCTGCAGGAGTTGTTCGCGAAGGATCCGGAGCGGGCGGCGCGGCGGCTGGTGCACATCCCGATGGGGCGGTTCGCCGAGGCCACGGAGATCGCCGGGGCGGTGGCGTTCCTGGCGAGCGACGACTCGTCGTTCATCACCGCGAGCACGTTCCTCGTCGATGGCGGGATCTCGAGCGCGTACGTCACGCCGCTCGATTGACCTCAACGGCGGTTGAGGTCCTAGCGTCTTGGGCTATGTCTACGACGTTGGTGATCGGAGCGACAGGGCACGTCGGGCGGCCGTTGGTCGCGGAGCTTTCGTCGCGCCAGGTTGCCGTGCGTGCCCTCGTCCGGCGGCCGGATGCGGCTGGGCTGCCCGCGGGTGTGGAGCTGGTAGCCGGCGACCTTGCTGACCTCGCGTCGGTTTCCGCGGCCGCTGCGGGGGTCGATCGGGTGTTCCTGGTGTGGCCGTTCACGACGTCCGAGGGTTTCGGGGCGGTGCTGGACGCGCTCGGTTCCGATGTGCGGCGCCTGGTGTACCTGTCGTCGGCGGGGTCGGTGCCGTTCCACGACGAGGTGGAGGCGCTGATCGCCCAGAGCGGGCTGTCGTGGACGTTCCTGCGGCCGAGTGGGTTCGCGGTGAACACGCTGGGCTGGGCGGCCGGGATCCAGGCGGGCGAGGTACGGCTCCCGTACGGCGCGGCGGCGCGGCCGCTGATCGACGAGCGCGACACCGCCGCCGTCGGCGTCCGGGCACTGCTCGAGCCGGGGCACGCGGGGAAGGTGCACGAACTGTCCGGTCCGGTGGCGCTGACCCAGGTCGAGCAGGTGTCGACGATCGCGTCGGTGCTGGGACGCGAGGTGCGCTTCGTCGAGCTCACCCCGGAAGAGGGCCGGGCGATGTTCCGCGCCGCTTGGGGCGACAGCCCCTACGTCGACGGCGCCATCGCCGGCCTCGCCCAATGGGTGCACACCCCCGAGCGCACGACCACCACCGTGGCGGACATCCTGGGCCGCCCAGCCATCCCGTTCCGCGCATGGGTAGAGGCCAACGCCCCTCGTTTCGGCGCTCAGGAGGCATGAAAGACTCGGCGACATGTCCGACGCCTCTGTTGTCTCGTATCGGCTGCGCCCGGCGGTGGGGTTGCGCATGGTGGGCGTCGGGTTCGTGTGGCTCGCCGCGTTCGTGCTGCTCGAGGTACTACGAGCCACGACGGACTGGCTCGATGGCGGCATCTTCGGGGTACTGCGCATCGTGTTCGCCATCGTCTTCGTCGTCATCGCCGGGGCTGGTGCGGTGATGATCCTCGACCCGCGGCCCGGGCTCCGGCTCGATGCCGACGGGTTCACCAACCGCACCAACGTCCTCCGACGCAACAGCCCGCGGCAAGGAGCCTGGAAAGAGGTCGACGACGTCGTACGGAGCGACGGTGCTGGCGGTCCCACGCTCCTGATCCAGCTGAACGACGGCCGCCGCAGTCCGATCTTCGCGAAGATGCTCGCGGCCAGGCTCGACGACATCGAGCAGGAAATCCGTACGCACCTCAACGACGCGCACGGGTATCGCCCGCTCCAGTAGGCCAGGCAGCAAAGACCGCCCCAGGCCTTGTGCCCCCCAAGGCCTGGAACGGCCCGTCGGTCGCCGCCAGGGTGACCGATAGCCCGGCAGCATACTCGCCTCCGCGGACACCCCAGCACTGCGTTCACATGCGTCACAACAACCACAGAGCGTTGTGTCGACTTGACAATCGGTGAGCAACTGGAGTCGTATGTCCCGCGTTGCTCTTTTCGCCGGTATGGCGAGACATGGTCTTAAATCGATAATTTCGGAGGTTGTTCGCACATGCGGAAGCTTTTGACCACGGCAGGTGTCGCGGTCGCGGCCCTTGCTCTCCCGCTCTGCACCGCCGTAAGCGCCTCGGCTGAGACGCCGGACTCCCCCAACGTTGTCCCGGGCGTGCCTGGCCTGTCGGGCCTCTCCGACCTGACATCGCTGCTGCAGGCTCTTCCGGCGCTGCTGCCGCTCCCGCTGCCGGCGGCCCCCGGCCTGCCGGGTGGCGACAGCGTGCCGCTGCCGATGCCGCGCAAGGACATCCCGAAGGGCCCGCACAGCCTCGTCCCGATCCCGGGCCTCGGCAGCCTCCCGCTGCCGCTGCCTGACCTGGGTGGTGGCGACGGCCTGCCGGTGCCGCTGCCGGGTGACGGCGGCCTGCCGATCCCGGACCTCGGCGAGAACGGCCTGCCCGTCCCGCTGCCGGGTGACGGCGGCCTGCCGGTTCCCGACCTGGGTGGTGCCGGCCTGCCGGTCCCGCTGCCGGCCAAGTAACACCCCAGTACGGCTCACGGAACGAGCAAAGCCTCCGGGCGTCAGACCAACGGTCTGGCGCCCGGAGGCTTTTCACGCCTTGGAACAACAAGTCCGCACAAACGGGTGCGGCGCCTCAGGTCTTGGGGGGCACAAGACCTGAGGCGCCGCTTCTGATGCACCAGGGAGGGATGGTGCGCTCACTTGGACTAACGACGGTACGGGGGTTGGGTTACGCACCGTACAAGGGAAATTCTCTCCGTGACAAAGAAGGCCACTAGCTGCGGATTTAGCCCTAAGTAGCCGGTCCGCTACGTCATGGTTATGGGCGAATTGCCCACCGGCTTCTCAGCTCTGCGGCTGGTACGCGCAGCTGTCCGTCAGCGAGTCCGCGGCCTCGTCCCCACCGGTCCCTGGCGAGGGCGCGTTGGACGGATCGTCGCCGGGCGACTCCTCGTCATCCCCGTTGTCCGGAGGTGGCTCGGCCGCCTTGGTGGGATCCGGCGCGTTGGGCGTGGCCGGAGCCTTGGCGGTTGAGCTGGCGCCCGGCGAAGGCGAAGCCTCGCTCGCCGCCAGCGCGCTCTCGACCTTCGAACGGATCAGGTCGTAGTCCGGGTGCGCCGGCCGGATCACCTTGTTGTCGAACACGATGCTGGTGACGGTCGCGTCCTTGACGTCCAGCGCGAGGCCGACGAACGGCTTCAGCAAAGACTGCGGCAGGTCGGTCTCGACGATGTCCTTCGACGACTTCGCGATCGCCTCGTACCGGGTCAGCATCGTCGCCGGGTCCGCCTGCTGGATGATCGCGTTGATCACGCAACGCTGGCGGCCCATCCGGGCGTAGTCGCTGGACCCGTACCGGCCACGCGCGAACCAGAGCGCGTTGTCGCCGTCGAGGTGCTTGTTCGGGCCTGGCTCCAGCCAGTCGTCCGGCCGCCGGCCGGTGTCGGTGTTGCCGCCGATCGCGACCCTGGTGTTGATGTTGACCGTGATCCCGCCGAGTGCGTCGACCAGCTGCTCGAAGCCGTCCAGGTTGATCAGGATGAAGTAGTCGAGCTGGAGCCCGAGCGCCTCGCCGACGCCGAGTTTGAGCGCGTCCGCGCCCTTGTGGTCGGAGTCCAGCACGTCCGGGTGCGCGCCCGGAACGTTCCGGTAGACCGCGTTCAGCAGGTACTCCGCGTCCGGCCCGTCGCCTTGGAAGCCGTCCGGGTAGAGGTCGTACAGCGGCGAGTCCTTGGGGAACGGCAGCTTGGTCAGGTTGCGCGGCAGGCTGAACAGCACGGTGTTGCCCGTACGGGTGTCGATGCTCGCGACGATCACGCTGTCCGTCCGCGTCCCGTCCCGGCCCTCACCCGCGTCGCCGCCGAGCAGCAGCAGGTTGACCCGCGAACGGCCACCCCACGGGTCCTCCGCGGTGACGTTCTGCGGGCGCGTCGCGCTCTTGGTGTCGTCGCTGGCGAAGATCGTACGGACGACGTCGCGCTGGACGAACGCGTACCGAGAACCCAGCGCCATCGGTGACATCACCATCAGCGCCAGCACGCCGACCAGGGCGGATCCGAGAATGCGCTGCAGGGGGCTGACCGCCCGCGGGCGGAGCGCCCGGTGCGAAGTCACGATTACCACGACCCAGGCGATGCCGATCACCGCCAGGATCGTCGCCGCGATCGCGAGCGACGTCGGCTCGACTGCGAGCCCGATCGCCCAGTCCCGCCCGAACAGCGCGACGTAAGCGCCGAACGCGAGGATCAGGACGAGGATCGCCAGCACCGCGATGCCGAGCTTGCGTCGCCCGGTCGCGAGATACCCGGTCCCGGGGACCAGCGCGCTGAGCAGGGTCAGGCCCAGAACGCGGTTGAACGGCATGCCGGAACGGCGACGCCTCCCCGTCGGTCTCTGGGCGGGGTGGCCGCGATGCTCCGTGGTCGGGTCCCAGGTCGGGTCAGACATGCGCGCTATTCAATCCCACTGTTCTCGTCGTACGGACCCGGCCGGCACGCGGGCGCGCGCCACCGGCGAGGGGCGGTCTCTTAGGTAGGGACGACTCAACCGGCCGAGAAGTTGCATGGACTGTCCCCGGACCGGTTCCAACTGCCAAGATCGGCCGTACCGAGGGGCCCAGGGAGCAGCGCCGCTGCCGAGGAGGCGACATGTTGAGCACGATGCAGGACTTCCCGCTCACTCTCAGCTGGGTGGTCAAGCACGGGATGACCGTCCACGGCCGTACGGGCCAGGTCGCGACACTGACCGGCGACGGCGTCACCGTCCGCCGCGCCTCGTTCGCCGAGGTCGGCCGCCGCGCCGCTCAGCTGGCCCACGCGCTGCGCGGCCTCGGCATCGACGGGGACCAGCGGGTCGGCACGTTCATGTGGAACAACCAGGAGCACCTCGAGGCCTACCTCGCCGTTCCCGCGATGGGCGCCGTCCTGCACCCGCTGAACATCCGCCTCCCGGGCCAGCAGATCTGCTTCACCGCGAACCACGCCGGCGACGAGGTCCTGCTGGTCGACGCGACGCTGTTCCAGCCGTTCTCCGCGATGCTCCCGTACCTCCCGAAAGTGCGCCACATCATCGTCGTCGGCGACTTCGACCTGTCCAGCGTCGACGCGCAGGGCAAGGAGCTGCACTCCTACGCCGACCTGCTCGAGGGCCAGCCCGAGACGTTCGACTGGCCCGAGCTGGACGAGAACTCCGCCGCCGCGATGTGTTACACGTCCGGGACGACCGGTGATCCCAAGGGCGTGGTGTACTCGCACCGCTCGGTGTTGCTGCACTGTCTGGGCATCTCGCTCGGCGACGCGATCGCGATGGGGTCGTCGGACACGTTCCTGCCGGTGGTGCCGATGTTCCACGTGCTGGCCTGGGGACTGCCGCACGCGGCGTTCTTCCTCGGCGCCTCGATGGTGATGCCGGACCGGTTCCTGCAGCCGGAGCCGTTGGTGAAGCTCGTCCAGGCCGAACGGGTCACGCTCGCCGGCGCCGTCCCGTCGGTGTGGGGCGGGGTGCTGCAGTACCTCGACGCGCACGAGGAGGCCGACTGGTCCAGCATGCGCGACGTGATCGTCGGCGGCTCGGCGTGCCCGCGGTCGTTGATGGAGGGCTTCGACCGGCACGACGTGCGCATCCTGCACGCCTGGGGCATGACCGAGATGTCGCCCATCGGTACGGTCGCGCGCCCGCCCGAGGGCGTGACCGGCGACGACGCGTGGCGCTACCGGCTGTCGCAGGGCCGGCTGGTCTCGTTCGTCGACGGCCGGATCGTGACGCCGGAGGGCGAGGTCGCGCCATGGGACGGCGAGACCGTGGGTGAGCTCGAGGTCCGCGGGCCGTGGGTCACCAGTTCGTACTTCGGCGTCGAGGACCCGGACCGCTTCCACGACGGCTGGTTCCGTACGGGCGACGTCGGGCACCTCGACCCGGACGGCTTCCTCACGCTGACCGACCGGGCGAAGGACGTGATCAAGTCCGGCGGCGAGTGGATATCGTCGGTGGACCTGGAGAACCAGCTGATGGGTCACCCGGCCGTGGCGGAGGCGTCGGTCGTCGGCGTACCGGACGACAAGTGGGGCGAGCGGCCGTTCGCGACCGTGGTCGTGCACGAGGGTCAGTCGGCGACGCCGGAGGAGCTGCGCGAGTTCCTGTCCCAGTCCAGCAAGATCGCCCGTTGGCAGCTGCCCGAGCGCTGGTCGTTCATCGAGGCGGTGCCGAAGACGAGCGTGGGCAAGTTCGACAAGAAGGTGATCCGTCAGCAGTACGCCGAGGGTGTGTACGACGTGAAGACGCTCGACTCGCCGCCCAAGACTGAATCCTGATGTCGCAGCCCGGCTCGCTCAGTTTCGCCGCACGCCACCGTCTGTCTCGCGGCGTCTGACGTTCATTTTGGGCTTCTTCGACGAGCCGGGCTGCGAGTGACTACCAGGGGATCGGGCCGTTCTCGTCGAAGAAGCCGCCGCTCGGGCCGTCGTCGGGAAGCGTCGCGTACCGGTGCACGACTGCGGCGGCGAGTGCCGGCGAGCGGGTCGCGTCCGGCGACATGTCGGTGGCCGTGTACCCGGGATTGACGGCGTTGATCTTGACCGGAGTGTCGCGGAGCTCGACCGCGAACGCGACGGTGAGCGCGTTCAGGGCGGACTTCGAGGTGTTGTACGACAGCCCGTTCCACTCCGCGCGCCAGCCCGGTCCGCTGACCTCCGCCAGCGAGCCCGAGCCGGACGAGACGTTGACGATCCGGCCAGCCGCCGATGCGCGGAGCAAGGGCAGGAACGCCTGGATCACGGTGACCACGCCGAACACGTTCGTCTCGTACGTCGCCCGCAGCACCTCGAGCGTGGCCTCGCTCGGCGGCCCCTCCTCCGGCGCGATCGCCGCGTTGTTGACCAGGACGTCGAGCCGGCCGTAGCGGGCCGCGATCGCCTCGGCTGCCGCCTTGATGACGGCCGGATCGGTGACGTCGCAACGTACCGACGAGGCGTCCAGTCCCTCGCCGAGCAGCGTCGCCTCCGCGTGTTCGCCGCGGCCGGCGTCGCGGGCGCCGACCACCACGGTGTGGCCGGACTGGGCGAGCTGGCGCGCGACCTCGAGCCCGATTCCCCTGTTGCCGCCGGTGACCAGCGCGACCTTCGTCATGCGCCTATTGTTTCGGGGCCCTCCGCGCGAGCAGGGTGCGGACCTCGTCGTCGGTCGTCGGGCTGAAGTCCTCGTACCAGCGGCCCACCGCGTCGAACGGGTCCGGCATCAACGGGCAGATGACCTCGTCGGCGAGCTTCGCGCAGGCGGCGAGCGCCTCGCGCGGCGCGACGGGCACGGCGAGAACGAGGCGGGACGGGCGGAGCTGGCGCACCGCGGCCAGGCCGGCACGGGCCGTCGCACCGGTCGCGAGGCCGTCGTCGACGAGGATCACGACCCTGCCTCTGACGTCGAGCGGGGGTCGGTCGCCGCGGTACGCGTGCTCGCGCCGGACCAGCTCGGCGGACTCCTCGACCACGACCGCGTCGACCTCGTCGGGGTCGACACGCACACGCTTGAGGACGTCCTCGTTCAGCACCCGGATGCCGCCCGCGGCGACCGCGCCCATCGCGAGCTCGCGGTGCCAGGGCACGCCCAGCTTCCGTACGCAGAACACGTCCAGCGCCACGTCGAGCTCGTCGGCGACGGCGTACGCCACCGGCACTCCGCCGCGCGGGAGGCCCAGCACGGTGACGTCCCCGCGACCCGCGTACGCCCGCAGCGACCCGGCGAGCGTCCTGCCCGCCTCGAACCGATCCGCATAGCCACGTGCCGTCATACCGATCCCCAGGTAGGCAGACAATTCGCCCCTGGGCGGCACGCTACTCCGAATGCGCTTTGCCGCGCCGTACGACCGACCGCTACCCTGATCCCGCATGAATTGGAGGAGGCGTCGCCTAGTCCGGTCTATGGCGCCCGCCTGCTAAGCGGGTTGAGGGTTTATCCCCTCTCGCGGGTTCAAATCCCGCCGCCTCCGCTCCACTTTGGGGCCCCCTGTCCGCGGAAAGCGCGGACCGGGGCGTTCCGCATCATCCCCGGGGGCCGAGCCCCCGGACCCCCACGGTGCGCGCCATGGCCGCCGCCGGTCGTAAATCAGACCAATCGAGCCGCTCGCTGGTGTATATCCAGGTCTGACGGCCCGCAGGCGCTACCGGAGGTTGCCATGGCAGCGACCGAACTCCCGCCCAGCTCGACGACCACGCGCGTCGAGCAGAACGGCATCAACGTCATCGCCGAGTCCGAACGCAAGGGCTCCCCGCGCGATCTGTTCTGGCCGTGGTGCGCCGCGAACATCTCGGTGTTCGCGATCTCGTACGGCTCGTTCCTGTTCGGCTTCGGGATCAGTGTCTGGCAGGCGCTGATCGCCGGCGTGCTCGGCACGATCCTGTCCTTCCTGCTCGTCGGCCTTGTCTCGCTCGCCGGCAAGCGTGGCTCGGCGCCGACGATGGTGCTCAGTCGGGCGGCGTTCGGCGTCCGCGGGAACGCGCTGCCCGCCGTCGTCTCGTACCTGCTGCTCGTCGGTTGGGAGACCGTCCTCGTCTCGCTCGCCACGCTGGCCACCTCGACCGTGTTCGACCGGCTCGGCTGGTCCGCGGGTGCGACGACGAAGATCGTCGCGTTCCTCGTCGTCGCCGCGATCGTCGTGGTGGCCGGCTGCCTCGGCTTCGACGCGATCATGCGGCTGCAGACCTGGCTGACGATCGCGCTCGCGTTCTTCACGCTCGGGTACATCGTGCTGTCCGTCGGCAGCATCGACTGGAACGCGGTCATGTCGGCGCCCTCCGGCTCGCCCACCGCGGTGATCGGGGCGCTCGTGCTCGCGGCCACCGCGCTCGGGCTCGGTTGGGTGAACGCGGGCGCCGACTACTCGCGCTACCTGCCGCGCCGAGCGAGCGCGGGCGGAGTGGTCGCGTGGACGACGTTCGGCGGCTCGCTCGCGCCGGTGATCCTGATCGCCTATGGGCTGCTGCTCGTGGCGAGCAACGAGGGGTTGAACGCGGAGATCGGCTTGGACCCGATCGGCGCGCTGACGAACGTGCTGCCGACCTGGTACCTCGTGCCGTTCATGCTGGTCGCGGTGTTCGGCCTCGTCGCCGGCGCGGTGCTGGACATCTACTCGTCCGGCCTGACGCTGCTGACGTTGGGTGTGCGGATCGCGCGCTGGAAGGCGGCGCTGATCGACGGCGTGATCATGGTGATCGGGACGATCTGGCTGGTCTTCTTCGCCACCGACGTGTTGGGGCCGTTCCAGGGTTTCCTGATCACGCTGGGCGTGCCGATCACGGCCTGGTGTGGGGTGTTCCTGGCCGACCTGGCGTTGCGGCGGGAGCCGTACGCGGAGGCCGACCTCTACGTGTCGCGCGGCCGGTACGGTGCCGTCGGTGTGTCCGCGGTGGTCGCGATGGTGCTGGCGACGGTCGTCGGCTGGGGGATGGTGGTGAACTCGACCTTGACCTGGCAGGGGTACCTGCTGGAACCGTTCGGGTTGGGGCCGAAGGACAACGGGCCGTGGACGTACGCCAACCTCGGCGTGCTGGCGGCGTTCGTCCTCGGGTTCGTGGTGCAGTTCGTGTTCGCTCGCGGGCGGGTTCGCGCGCAGGAGTTGGAGGGGTAGCGGATGGCGCTCGCTGAGGCGAAGCAGTGGTTGGACTCGTCACTGGCGACGGTTGCCGCTCGGTACGACGTGCCGGGCATGGCTGTGGGGGTGCTCGTCGGGGACTCGGTCGTCGAGTCCGCGGCCGGGGTGCTGAGCCTGAACACGGGGGTGGAGGCGACGCCGGAGTCGGTGTTCCAGGTCGGGTCGATCACGAAGATCTGGACGTCGACGTTGGTGATGCAGCTGGTCGACGAGGGATTGCTCTCGCTCGACGAGCCGGTCCGTTCGGCGCTGCCCTCGTTCGCCGTCGTCTCGGAGTCCGCTTCGGCGTCGGTGACGCCGCGGCAGCTGCTCGATCACACGTCGGGCTTCGAGGGCGACATCTTCACCGAGACGAACAAGGGGACCGACGCGGTCGAGCTGTTCGTCGACAAGGTGCTGCCCGACGTGCCGCAGCTGTTCCCCGCGGGGTCGATGTTCTCGTACAACAACGCGGGCTACTCGGTGCTCGGGCGGATCGTCGAGGTGCTGCGGGACAAGCCGTACACGCAGGCGCTGCGCGACCACCTGATCGTGCCGCTCGGGTTGGAGCACATCGCGACGCTGCCCGAGGAGGCGCTGCTGTTCCGTGCCGCTGTGGGGCATTTCAAGCCCGAGCCGACAGCGAAGCTCACCGCGGCGCCGGTGTGGAACCTGCCGTACACGACGGCGCCCGCCGGCTCGATGCTCGCGATGTCGCCGCGGAGCCTGCTGACGTTCGCCCAGCTGCATCTGCGCGGCGGTGTCGCGGCGTCCGGTGCGCGGGTGCTGTCGGAGGCGAGTGTGCTGGCGATGCAGGAGGTGCAGTTGCAGATTCCCAACACCGCGCCTTCGCAGGGGCAGGGGTTGGGGTGGCGGATCACAGAGCTGCCCGGCGGGCGGGTGGTGCATCACGACGGCAACACGATCGGGCAGAGCGCGTTCCTCCGGCTCGTGCCGTCGGCGAACGCGGCTGTCTGTGTGCTGACCAATACCGATGTGGCCGCGCTGATCTTCCACGAGGTGGCTGGACGGCTGCTGGAGGAGGTCGCTGGGGTGTCGCTTCCTGCGCTCGACGCGCCGCCTTCCGCTCCGGTGGCTGTGGAGCCGCGGCGGTACGTGGGGCGGTACGAGGCGCGGGTCGCGTCGTACGAGGTCGGCGCGACCGACGATGGCACGCTGTGGTTCAGCCAACGTCCGTGCGGCGAGTTCGCTGCCCTGTTCACGGGCGAGCCGGAGCAGTACCGGTTGGCGACGGCGGACGGCGTTCGGTTCGTGACAGTGGAGCCGGTGGAGGGGCAGCACCAGTCGATCGCGTTCTCCGGTGACGACGACGCGGGGCGGGCGACGTTCCTGCACACCGGGCGTGCGGTCGCTCGGGTCAGCTGAGAACGACGTAGTCGGCGAGCGCTTCGAGGGCCTCTCTCGCGGGGATCGGCAGGGCGTCGGTGAGCTGGTCCTTGGCGTACTCGCCGTACTTGGTGAGGTCGAGCCTGGCCTGGATGAGGCCGCCTTCGGCGACGCGTTCGAGGGCTGCGTCGAGCTGGTCGGGCTTGACGGGTCCATCGGCGAGCCAGGGGTCGTACTCGGCGGCGTACAGGATCGGCAGTGTGCTGACGCCTTGGCTGAGGTCGGTGCCTCGCGGCTTGCCCGTTCCGCCTGGTGGGGGTGCGATGTCGTGGATGTCGTCGCGGATCTGGAACGCCATGCCCAGCGCGTGCCCGTACCTCGCGAGCGCTCTGGTCGAGGTCCGGTCGGCTTGGGCGACGGTGGCGCCGAGCCAGCTGGAGAACTCGAGCAGGGACGCTGTCTTGTCGGCGATGACCTCCAGGTAGTGGTCCTTGGCGTTGGTGCCCGGGGCGGGACCGACGAGCTCGGCGGTCTGGCCGCGGATGAGGCGGTGGAGCGTGTGCGCCTGGTGTTGGACGAGGGCGAGGTCGCCGAGGGAGGCGCAGAGCTCGGAGGCGCAGGCGAGGAACCAGTCGCTGACGAGGACGGCCCGCCGGTTGCCCACGGTGGCGTTGACCGAGGGTTCGAACCTTCGCTCCGCGGCGGCGTCGATCACGTCGTCCTGGACGAGCGTGGCGACGTGCGCGAGCTCCACCATCGTGGCGGCGACGATGTGATCGTGGCCCGTTGGCGTGCCGAACTCCGAAGCCAGCAAGGTCAACAGCGGCCTGATCCGCTTGCCTCCGCTGCTGACGAGCGGCCTGACGTCGACGAGCGCGCGTCCCGGGAACGCGGTGGCGACGTCGTGCAGCCGGACCTCGACGGCCTCGAGCCCGGCGGCCAACCGCTCGCCGAGCCCGTCGGCGACTTGCAGCTCCCCTAGAACACCCATGCCGCCCACCCTGCAACCCGGCGACCCTCGGCGAATCCGCTCGCGGGCGACATCGGGCTTACGTCAGCGGACGTAGAGCCTCGACTCCATCTGGGTCAGGTGCCTTCGAGGGTGCGGAGGGCTTCGACGGCTTCTTCGGCTTGGGCGCGGAGTCGTGCTGGGAGTTGTCTGGTGATGCCGCGTTCGAGTGCTTGGCGGCGTACGTACTCCACGAGGGCGCGGTGGATGCCGAGCATGGCGTTGGCGAGGGTCCAGGGTGCGATGTCGTCGAGCTTGGCTCCGCGCTCCTTGCGGATCACCTCGGCCAGCACGCGGGTGACGTCGTCGTAGACCTCGCGCTCCCTGGCGAGCAGTGCTCCGCTGCCGTGGATGATGCGTGAGGAGGCTTCGACGGCTTCGTTCTCCTCCTTCGTGCGCTTTCCGAGCAGACCGGTCGGCCTCAGCACGTACTCGCGGAACGCCTCGAGCAGCGTCGTACCGTCCGGCCGATCCCTGATGGCGAGCACCAACTCGCGCTGGAACTCCTCGAAGCCGGAGTAGATCAAGTCTTCCTTGGTCGGGAAGTAGTTGAACACGGTCGCCGCGGACACGTCCGACTGCCGCGCGATCTCGGCGACGGTGACCTGGTCGAACCCACGCTCGGCGAACAGCCTGAACGCCGTCGACGCGATCAGCTCGCGGGTCTGGCGCTTCTTGCGTTCGCGAAGACTTGATGGAGTTGCCATATTCGTATCGTAGCACTAATTTTAGAGTCACCCTAACTTTGGAGACACACCATGAAGCTCAGCTTGTCGGTCACGAACTACTCCTGGCCCGGCTCGTTGACCCCCTCACTTGTCGACGCCGCCACGCAGGCGGACGAGGGCGGCCTGGACACGCTGTGGGTGGCGGATCACCTGCTGCAGGTGGATCCGTTCGCCCCGCCCGGGGACACGGAGATGTTGGAGGCGTACACGACGCTCGGCTTCCTCGCGGCGAGGACCAGCCGGATTCGGTTGGGGACGATGGTGACCGGCGTGACGTTCCGCCCGTCCTCCTTGCTGGTCAAGGCCGTGACGACGCTGGACGTCCTCTCGAACGGTCGGGCCTGGCTCGGCGTGGGTACGGGCCACGCGGAAGGCGAGGCCACGGAGATGGGCCTGCCGTTCCCGCCGACCTCGGAGCGCTTCGAGTACCTGGAGTCGACCGTACGTACGGCCCTGTCGATGTGGAAGGAGAGCAGCCCCGCGCCGGCCTCCCAGCCCCACCCGCCGTTGCTGATCGCCGGGATGGGCGAGAAGAAGACGCTGCGGATGGTGGCGGAGTACGCGCAGGCGTGCAACCTGCCGGACATCCCCGACGGCGGCGAGACCGTACGCCGGAAGCTCGAGGTGCTCGAAGGTCACTGCGAGCGGTTGGGCCGCCCGTTCGACGCGATCGACAAGACCCTGTCGACCCGCCTTGACCTGGGCGAGTCCGTCCAGAGTTTCGTCGACCGCTGCGCCGTGGCCGCCGAGCTCGGCATGACCCACATGGTGGTGATCACCATGGGAGCTTGGTCGCCCGCCGGCATCGACACCCTCGCCAAGGCCGCACCCGAGGTCGCCAAGCTCTGAGCGCGGGCGACCGCTTCCGGACCTCCCCATCGCGTCCTCGAACCGCGAGCCGTCCACCCCCGTGGGTCAGGGGTGGAGCGCGGGGGTGCCACTACTCGTGTGCCTTTGGGGAGGACCATGACCGAGTCCGCAGGTACGCCGGAGAACGTGAGCCGGCGTCGATTTCTCACCAAGGTCGGCATGACGGGCGGCGCCGCCGCCCTGTACGGCTCGCTCGGGGCGCTGGGCCTCGTCGCCACACCGGCGAACGCCGAGACCGTACGGTTCGTGCCGCCCACCTCGACCGATCTCGCCGCAACGTCGCGGCGGAAGAAGGTCGCCATCCTCGGAGCCGGCACCGCCGGGCTCACGATCGCGTACGAGCTCGGCAAGGCCGGCTACGACTGCCACCTCATCGAAGCTCGTGGCCGCCCGGGCGGTCGCGCGTGGACCGTACGAGGCGGCGACAAACACACCGATACCGACGGCGTTACGCAGGTCGCGAAGTACGACAAGGGTCAGTACTTCAACGCCGGACCGTCGCGCATCCCGAGCCACCACGTGACCCTCGACTACTGCCGCGAGCTCGACGTCGCGGTCGAGCCGATGATCAACGCGAACGCGCAGGGCTTCTACTACAACGAGAACACCCCGACCACCGACTTCGGCCCGCTCGCCAGCACCAGGATCACGCACCGCCAGGCCAAGGCGGACGCGTACGGCTACATCGCCGAGATCCTCGCCACCGTTGCGAATCAGGGCGCGCTGAACAGCCTGATGAGCGCGGCCGACGTCGAGCGGGTCGTCGCGTTCGCGAACAGCTTCGGCGGGCTGAGCGGCGGCAAGTACCTCGGCAACAACCGCCGCGGCTACAACACGCCACCCGGCGCCGGCGACCAGCCGGGCACCGTCGCCGGACCGCCGCCGTCGATGTCCGCCGTGCTGCAGAACCAGCTCGGCGACAGGTTCGCGTTCGAGTTCGGCTTCGACCAGGCGATGATGATGT
The DNA here is from genome assembly GCF_016907715.1 of Tenggerimyces flavus. Taxonomy (NCBI): domain Bacteria; kingdom Bacillati; phylum Actinomycetota; class Actinomycetes; order Propionibacteriales; family Nocardioidaceae; genus Tenggerimyces; species Tenggerimyces flavus. The sequence goes on from NZ_JAFBCM010000001.1 coordinate 1,428,629, forward strand.
GGCAGCCGGTCGGCGGCATGGACCGGATCAGCGCCGCGCTGGCCGACGCCGTCGGCAAGCACCGGATCACGTACAACGCCGAGGTCACGCAGTTCGACAACACCGCGCAGGGCGTACGGATCGCGTATCGACGCAACGGAAAGCTGCAGCGGCTCGACGCCGACTACGCGGTCGTGACGATCCCGCCGATGGTGCTGAAGACCATCCCGTCGAACCTGTCCACCGCGACGAAGGACGCGCTCACCGTGCCCGTCGGCTCGAACACCGGCCGCATGGGCATCCAGTTCAAGCGGCGCTTCTGGGAGCAGGACTTCAAGATCTTCGGCGGTGTCACCCACACCAACCTGGACGTGTCCGGCATCTACTACCCGTCCTTTGGCTACATGAGCCGCAAGGGCGTGGTCGTGGGCTACTACTCCGGCGCGTACACGAACCTGTCCGTCGCCGACCGGGTCACGCGGGCGGTCGAGCAGGGGGTGAAGATCCACGGTGAGGTCTACCGGGAGGAGTACCAGAACTCGTTCTCGGTCGCCTGGCCGAAGGTGCCGTACAGCCTCGGCGGCTGGGTCCAGTGGCCCGGCGGGCGTGGCGCGGCATACCTGCACCTGCTGCAGCCGGACGGCAACATCTACTTCGCCGGCGACCACCTGTCCTACTACACCGCCTGGCAGAACGGCGCGTTCCTCTCGGCGCGCAAGGTCGTGATGGACCTGCACCAGCGGGTGACTTCGACGAACTGACCTGTCTCGGCCACATGCCCTCTTGCCGGGAGCGCTTAGGGTGGAATGGAAAGCGTTTCCCGGCGAGAGGGCATCATGGCGGTCGGCTCAGGTCCACAACATCACGACGTCGCGCCATGGGGGTTCTTCCGCGAGGCCACCGATGAGGAACGCGCCGCGCAGCTTGCGTTCCAGGCCGAGCTCGCCACCCGCGGGGATGTCGAGCTTGCCGAGGACGTGTTCGTCTCGCCGCACGCCGACGTCTACCCGAAGCGGCTGCGTATCGGCGCGGGCAGTTACATCGCCGCGCACGCGTACGTGATGGAGGACGTGACGCTCGGCGAGCGCTGCACGTTGAACCCGTACGCCGTCGCGCGCGGGCTCGTCCAGACGGGCGACGACGTACGGATCGGCGCGCACGCGTCGCTGCTCGGCTTCAACCACGGCATCGCACCGGACCGCCGGGTCGACCAGCAGCCGACGGTCACCAAGGGCATCACGATCGGCGACGACGTGTGGATCGGTTCGAACGCCGTCGTCGTCGACGGCGTCACGATTGGCTCGCATGCGGTGATCGGCGCCGGCGCCGTCGTGACGAAGGACGTGCCGGAGTGGGCCGTGATGGGTGGCAACCCGGCTCGTCTGATCCGGGACCGGCGCGCCTCGCGTTCGGGCTCCGCGCCCGGGCTCCGTGAGCGGCTGACCGCGTTCGCCGACCTCGCCCGCTCGCAGGCCACGGACGTTCTCGACCGCTGCTGGCACGACGACGAGGGTCACTACGTCGACCGCCCGGGTGCGACGCAGACCGTACGGGCGTGGTGCGACGCGGTGGAGATCGCCGACCTGCTGCTCAGCGGCGCGCCGCCGCATCGGTCCGGCGCGGAGATCGCGGCGCAGCTGCGGTCGCTCCAGGACTCGAAGAGCGGGCTCGTTCCGGAGTACGGCGACGACGCGCAACCCAGCCTTGACAACGGCACCGCGCTGTACCACATCCTCTGTGTGGGTTACGCATTGCAGATCCTCGACTCCCGGTTCCCCGAGCCGATCCATGCCGTTGCGGGGCTCGAACCGGAGGAGCTGATCGCCCGCCTGAACGCGCTGCCGTGGACGACGCGAGCGTGGGGCGCCGGTGCGTGGATCGACGCGTTCGGCACGGGTTTGCACCGCAACCGCGACGACTTCGCGGTCGGCGGTGCGGCCGAGACACTGTTCGGTTGGCTGTTGACGCGGGCCTCGCCGTGGCACGGGATGTGGGGCTCGCCGGATCCGAAGGCCGAGTGGCTGCAGGTCGTGAACGGGTTCTACCGGCTGACGCGCGGCACGTTCGCGCAGTTCGGGCTGCCGGTGCCGTACCCGGAACGTGCCGTCGACACGTCGCTCGCGCATGCCGCGTCGCCCGGGTACGTGGTGAACGCGTGCAACGTGCTCGACGTGATCCATCCGCTGTGGCTGTGCGCGAAGCAGACCTCGCACCGGCGGCGCGAGGGCGAGGAGTGGGCGCGTTCCCAGCTCGACGCCGCGCTGACCCGTTGGCAGGACGGCGCCGGCTTCGCGTTCGCGCCTGCCCGTGGCACGGACGCGCAGCTGACGCCCGGCCTGCAGGGGACGGAGATGTGGCTGGCGATCATCTGGCTGCTCGCGGACTACCTCGGCGAGTCCGAAGCCCTCGGCTACCGCCCGCGCGGCGTGCACCGACCGGAGCCCGCGTCCACCTGGCCATAGGCCGTGTCGGTCAAAGATCGCCTGGCGCGCGACACCTCGCATCCCGTCTGGCCGCGGTGCACCTCGTCACCCATATAACCAATATGAGTTCCTCCTGCACCACGCCCATACGGGCGCGGGGCGCCGCGCGCCATCGCGCGGCGCGCGATGACCGGCCCTATTTGCCCGACACGACCTAAGCTGCGTTGCGTGGATGATCTCGCCCTGCATGCGTTGGCGGAACGGCTTGTCGCGGTCGACGGTGTGGTCGCCGTGGCGCTCGGCGGGAGTCGGGCGCGCGGGACGCATCGGCCGGACTCCGACTACGACATTGGCTTGTACTACCGAGGCGCGCCTGACCTGGCCGCTTTGCGCGCCCTGGCTGGCGAAACGGAGCTGACGGAGCTGGGCGGTTGGGGTCCGTGGGTCGACGGCGGCGGCTGGCTCACCATCGACGGCGTTCGCGTGGACTGGATCTATCGTGACCTCGATCGGGTCCGCCGGATCTGGGCTGACTGTCAGGAGGGCCGGTTCGAGATCGGCCACCAGACGGGGCATCCGCTCGGCTTCTACTCGCATGCGTACGTCGGCGAGGTCGCGCTCTCCCGGGTGCTCGCGGACCCCTCGCGCGAGCTCACTCTGCTGCGGGACGAGACGCGGACGTACCCGCCCGCGCTCGCGTCGGCGCTCGGCCACGGGTTCTGGGAGGCGGGCTTCCTGCTCGACAACGCTAAGAAGGGCAATGACCCCACGTACGTCGCCGGCTGTCTCTTCCGCGCGATCGGGGCGATCTGTCACGCCGTGCACGGCCGGGACGGTCGCTGGCTGATCAACGAGAAGGGCATGATCGCGTCCGCGGCCAGCTTGCCGAGCGCGCCGGAGGGTTTCGGCGAGCAGGCTCACGGCCTCCTCGGTTCCGTGGGAACGACGCCCGCCGAGCTCGCCGACACGATCGCCCGAGCCCGTGCGCTCCTCGCGGCTACTGAGGCAGCAGAGCGGTGAGCAGCTCCGGTCGCCACCGGTCCGCGGTCAGGTCGTAGGCGCCGAAGTCGGTGCCGAAGTCCCAGGAGGCCCAGCCCATCCCGTACTCCTCCGCGAGGGAACGAACGTGCGTGAGCCAGCGCGCGCGGGTGGGGAGGTCGACGGTGTTCAGGACGCCGAACTCGCCCAGGAACAAGGGGCGTCCCCAGGAGGCGGCTCGGGCGAAGTCCGCGCGGACGGTCGCGTAGTCGTCCTCGGAGCCCCACGATCGCGCGGGCGTGACCAGCTCGGCGGGCAGCCACGGAGCGCCCTGGTGGGTGAACTGGAACGGCGAGTAGTAGTGCACGGTCACCGCCACGTTCTCGTCGTCCGGCACGGACAACGTGGGCAGTGCTTCGAACGTGTTCCAGAGCATCGGACCGACCAGCACGAGCCGGTCCGGGTTACTCGAACGGACCACCGCCAGTGCCTCGGCCAGCAGCTCGTTCCACTGCGACGAGGTCATCGGCTCGTGCGGCTCGTTCAACAGCGCGAGATGCAGCTTCGGCGAGAACGGAGCGAAGTGCTCCGCCAGCGATCCCCACAGCGCAAGGAAGTCCGCCCGGTGAAGTGCGACGTCGGCGGACAGCTCGTCGTAGTGGTGCACGGTCACGACGACGTCCAGCCCGCGGCTGAGCGCGCCCCGCACGACCTCGTCCACCCGCGCGAACTCCGGCCGGCGCGGCGACCACCGCACCGGCAGGCGGACGAGGTTGAAGCCGGCCTCGACCACCACGTCGAGGTGGTGGTCGAGGATCCAGTCCCGCCCGCCGTCGAGCGCGCCGCCGAAGTTGATCCCGCGCCAGGCCGAGAGATCGCGCATAGAACTAGCCTCGGGATTTCCTGTGTTGGTGGTCGCCTTACCGGGCCAGTGACCCCATGACCTGGCGTCCATCCCACGTCAAGGGGCCAATGATCATGTAAACATGATCGTTGGCCCCAGGGCGGGCGGGGCCGGCCGGTCGAACCAACGCCGGAGGCAAGGTCGAGGCTAGGGCTTGACGACCGTGCCGTCGCGGCGGCGGATCTCCGGCCAGGCGCCGTTGTACGGGTGCTCCGGGAACGGGTACTTCGCCGCCAGTGACTCGTCGATGTCGATGCCGAAGCCCGGTTGCTCGTTCGACCACATCGCGCCGTCGCGGATCTCCGGGCAGCCCGGGAAGACCTCCCGCGTCCGTTCCCCAAAGAGGTGCGCCTCCTGGATGCCGAAGTTCGGCACCGACAGGTCGAGCTGCAGCTGCGCCGCGTGCCCGACCGGCGAGGTGTCGCCCGGTCCGTGGAACGCCGTCCGCACGCCGAAGTACTCGCACAGCGCCGACAGCTTCCGCGCCGGCGTGAGGCCGCCGATGTCGGAGATGTGCACGCGGATGAAGTCCAGAAGCCGGTCCCGGATCAGCGGCACGTACTCGTGCACATTGACGTAGAGCTCGCCGATCGCGATCGGCACCGCCGTCTGCGCCCGCACCATCCGCAGGTACTCGTTGTCCTCCGGCGCGAACATGTCCTCCAGGAAGAACAGCCGGTACGGCTCGAGCTCCTTCGCGAGCTGGATCGCCATGATCGGCGGCACCCGCTCGTGCACGTCGTGCAGCAGCTCGACCTCGTCGCCGAGGGTGTTGCGCAGGTGCTCGAACAGCCGCGGCACCAGCAGGCAGTACGGCCGCGGCTCCCACGCCTTCTCCTCGACCTTCAGCCGCGCCGACTCCGACGGCTTCGGGTTGGTGCTCGGCACGCTCTGGGACGAGCCGACACCGTACGTCGAGTAGCCGGTGACCTCGATCTGCGCGCGTACGTGGCGGAAACCCTGCTCCAGGTACGCGCGCGCGTTGTCCTCGACCTCGCGAACGTCCGACCCGTTCGCGTGCACGTAGACATCGGCGGCGACCCGCGACTTCCCGCCGAACAACTGGTAGACGGGCACGCCGAACTGCTTGCCCTTGATGTCCCACAACGCCGAGTCGACGCCGCCCATCGCGTTGTTGAGGACGGGTCCGCTGCGCCAGTACGACGAGACGAACGAGGCCTGCCAGATGTCCTCGATCGCCGCCGGGTCACGGCCGACCAGGAACGGCTTGAGGTATTCCTCGATCGCGGTCACCACGGCCAACGGGCGTTGGGTGAACGTCGCGCAACCCAGCCCATACAGGCCCGGCTCGTCCGTCTCGACCTTGACGATGACGAGCCGGATCCCGTCCGGAGCGGTACAGATTGCCTTGACGTCGGTGATCTTCAAGAGCGAGCACTCCCTACTTCGGTGCAGGTGGGTTCACGTTGATGCCACTGCCGGCGGGGACGGGGACAACGCTGACCTTGCCGTCCTGGATCGCCTTGTACAGAACGTACGCCTCCGGCCCGAGGACCTTCACCAGTTCGCGGATCGACTCGAGCTCGGTCCGGACGGTCTCGTTCTTCTGCTTCTGCGCGTTGTTCTGCGCGACGGCCTCCTGCTCCGCGGTGAGCGCGGCGCGGATGTTCTCCGGCGGAACGGGCGACTGCAGCGTCAGCACGGCGTTGCCGCACGGGCCCGCGCCGGCGTAGCCAGGCTGGCAGAAGTAGTCGGAGCCGGACTGGTCCTTGATGAAGGTCGAGGCGAGCGTGACGATCTCGTCCTCCCACTTCTCCTTGACGGCCGGGTCGGAGTAGAGCGCCTTGTAACCGTACTTCTTCGAGACGGCGTCCATCGCCTTCTCCAGCGGCTGCTTGAGGTAGATGTTCAGCATGTCGCGCCAGCCGTCGGTCGTCTGACCGTCCTCCATCCACGCCTGGAACTTGATGCCGATCCGCTCGTGGAACTGCTGCAGCGTCTTGCAGTCGGTGTTGAGCGCGAACGTCGTGACCCCGGAGACCGACATCGTGACGTTGTCGCTGGTGACGACGCTGATCGCCGCGCCGTCGAGCCCCTCGTCGCCGCCGAACGCGAACGTCCGTTGGCCGAACGGGTACGTATAGTGCTGGTCGCCCGGGCCGTCCCAGTCGCGGTTGCCCGGACCTACGCAGGTGTCGAACGCGGTGTCCGAAATCGGTCCCGCGTTGTACGTCAGGCCGGCCTCGTCGGGCTGCGTGCTGATGCTCGTGCAGGCGGTGAGGGAGAGGAGTCCGACCGCTGCAACGATCGCGACGACCCCCGTGCGTTTCCTCATGGTCCCAGCTCCTTCTTTTCGTAAATGCGGATCTCGTCGATGATCACGGTGCTGAGGTTGGGGTCGAGCTCGCGCTGGTCCCAGGCGATGTCCTTCACCCTGGCGACCAGCTCCCTCAGGCGAGCCCGTTCCTTGCGCAGGCCGGAGACCTGGACCGTGAGGTAGATCGTGAACGCGAGCAAGGCCACGACCGCACCGAAGCTGACGAAGATCAAGATTGCGCGCATCGGGTCCCCCGGGAGGTGGCGGTCAACTCATGGATGATTCTGGCAGCATCCTGGTTCCCTCCCGTTGAGGCCAGTGCACTGGCCAGGCAACACGGCGGCCTGGCAAGGCGCCGACGACCGGAAGCTGACACCCCACGTTCCGTTCAGCGGGTTGTCGCCTCGTGGTCATCCGCGCCCGGTTCCCTGACAATCCGGCACGGGGGGCCTACTGACGACCGGGGAGTCCTACCTGTGCCTACGACTACGAACCTGCTCGACCGCCGACGGTTTCTCGTTCTCACGGGCGGCGCGTCGACCGCCCTCGTCCTGGGAGCGTCCACGGCTGCCGCGGACGTCGACCCGGCGCCGTTCACGCTCGGTGTCGCCTCCGGCGACCCAGCCCACGACAGCGTCGTGCTCTGGACCCGGCTCGCGCCCGACCCGTCCCGGCCGGACGGCGGCATGCCGGCCCAGCCCGTGACGGTGCGGTGGGAGGTCGCGCGGGACGAACGGTTCCGCAACGTCCTGCGCCGTGGCGAGGTCGTCGCGCGGCCGGAGTCGGCGCACTCCGTGCACGTCATCGCGGACCGGATTGGGCCGAACCGGTGGTACTACTACCGCTTCGAGGTGGACGGTACGTACAGCCGCACGGGGCGGACTCGGACGTTGCCGACGCCGGGGTACGCCGCCGCGCGGCTCCGGTTCGCGACCGCGTCGTGCCAGAGCTGGGCGGGCGGTCCGTACTCCTCCTGGCGTGACCTCGCCGAGCACGACCTGGACCTTGTGATCCACCTCGGCGACTACATCTACGAGACGTCGAACGGCAGCCTGCAGGAGTTCCGCCGGCTGCACACGCTCTACAAGACCTCGCCGGACCTGCGCGAGGCGCACGCGCGGTTCCCGTTCTTCACGATCTGGGACGACCACGAGGTCCTCAACAACTGGGCGGACGACCACAAGTCCAACCCGGACGGGCGGCCGTTCCCGGAGCGGCGGCGGGACGCGTTCCAGGCCTACTACGAGCACCTGCCGATGCGCACCGCGCCGGTCGGGCCCGACTATCCGATGTACCGTCGGTTCCGGTGGGGCAACCTGGCCGAGTTCTCCGTGCTCGACACGCGGCAGTACCGGGACGCGCAGGCCTGCGGCGACGGGACTCGGCCGCCTTGCGACGAGGTCTTCGACCCGGAGCGGACGTTGATGGGGCCGGAGCAGGAGCGGTGGCTGACTGACGGGCTGGCCGCGTCGTCCGCTCGGTGGAATGTCATTGCCCAGCAGACGATTCTGGCACCTTTCGACTACGACCTGGGGCCTGGCCTGACGTACAACCTGGACCAGTGGGACGGCTATCCGGCGGCGCGTCAACGACTGCTTGACGCCGTGGCGACGCATCGGCCGAGCAACCCGGTGATCCTGTCCGGCGACTGGCACTCGCACTGGGTGAACGACGTCTACCGCGACTCGGAGATCGTGGCGTCAGAGTTCGTGGGGACGTCGATCTCGTCGGGGATCGGCTGGGACGCCGACGTCCGGCAGGGGTTGGCGGCGAACCCGCACGTGCGCTTCTACAACGGCAGTTACCGCGGCTACCAGCTGTTCGACGTCACGCCGGAGCGGTGGGAGACGACGTTGCGGATCGTGCTGAACGCGGGCGTTGCCACGTCGCCGGCGTACACGATCGCCGCGTACGAGCTTCGGTCGGGAGTTCCCGGTGTCCGCCGGATCGACGAGGGCGACGGGCTGGGCGGGACCATCCGGGCCGCTGGCGACCAGCGCCTGTTGCCGAACGCCGAGGTGGTCGTCCGCCAGCCCTCCGGCTCGGTCGTGGTGCGGAGCTGGACGGATGCGAAGGGCGAGTACCTGCTCTTCGTGCCGCCGGGTTCGTACACGCTCGAGGCGTCGGCGGTGGGCTTCGTGTCGCAGAGCCGGCCGATCACCGTGGTCGAGGGCTCGCCCATCCCTGGGGGCTTCTCGCTGGAGGCCGTCTCGGGTGCGTTCGCTTCGACGGGTTTGCGGGTTCCGGGGCCGACGAGCGAGGGCGGTCCGCAGGACATCGTTCTCGGCAACGGGTTGGTCGCTCTGACGGTGGCGAACGCGTTCAACGATCCTCAACTTCCCGACGCCACCAGGGGAAAGCCGATCGACCTAGGGTCTGTGGGGCATCTGGACCAGCTGGACTGGGCCAACCTGCCGTACGTGGCGTCGTCGGTGCCTACCGGGACGGAGGCGTGGCAGCGCGGACTCGTGCGCTCGACCTCGGTGGTGGTGGACTCCGCTCAGGCGACGGTGACGGTCAGTGGTGCCGCCGCGGAAGTTGCCGGTGTCACGGTCTCGTCCACGTTCACGGCGACTGCGTCGGATCCCTGGGTTGCTGTCAACAGCACGTTGACGAACACGTCGGCTTCGGAGCTCGAGGTGTGGGTCGGCGACGCGATGGACCACGACGGCGCCGGCCAGCGCAGTGGGGTGCCTGGCCACGGTGTGATCACCACGCCGTACGGGAGTCCGGCGCAGTACCAGCCTTCGCGGCCGTGGATCGGGATGACCGGGACGGATCGGCAGACGTACGGAATCCTCTATGCGGATGGGGGATTCGTCGCGTACGGCAACGGCAACTGGATCCAGAGCCGCTTCCGCGTCGTGCTGCCGGCGGGTGGCTCGTGGTCGTTCGCTCGGCGGATCGTCGCGATCGACTCGGGGCTTGGCGCGGACCCGTTCGCCGTGCTCGACTCGCTGTAGAAATCGAAGGAGCCGCCTCGTCTTTGAGGCGGCTCCTTCGTCCAGGTGGGGACCTAGTTCTTGTTGAGGCGTTCCTTCAGGGCGTCGAGCTCGGTCCACAGCTCGGCGGGCAGCGTGCTGCCGAACTTGCCGAACCACTCGGCGATCATCGGGATCTCGTCCTTCCACTCCTCGGCGTCGACCGCGAGCGCGGCCTCGAGCTCGTCAGCGGTGAGGTGGAGTCCGGTGACGTCGAGCGCGCCCTGCGCGGGAACGTTGCCGATCGGCGTCTCGGTGGCTTCGGCGCGGCCTTCGATCCGTTCGATCGCCCACTTCAGCACGCGGCCGTTCTCGCCGAAACCCGGCCACAGGAACGAGCCCTCGTCGTCGCGGCGGAACCAGTTCACGTAGAAGATGCGGGGCAGCTTCGCCGGTTCTGTCCTTTGCTGCATGGACAACCAGTGCGCGAAGTAGTCGCCGCCGTCGTACCCGAGGAACGGCAGCATCGCCATCGGGTCGCGGCGCACGACGCCGACCTTGCCGGCCGCGGCGGCCGTGGTCTCCGACGAGAGCGTGGCGCCCATGAACACGCCGTGCGTCCAGTCGCGCGACTCGGTGATCAGCGGGACCGTCGAGGCGCGGCGGCCGCCGAAGAAGATCGCGGAGATCGGCACGCCCTGCGGGCTGTCGAACTCGTTCGCCAGGATGGGAACCTGGCTGAGCGGCGTGCAGAACCGGCTGTTCGGGTGGCTCGAGACCTCTTTGGCCTCGGAGGTCCAATCGCGGCCCTTCCAGTCGGTGAGGTGCGCGGGCGGCTTGGGGGAGTAGCCCTCCCACCAGACGTCGCCGTCGTCGGTGAGAGCGACGTTGGTGAAGAGCGAGTTGCCCTGCTCGATCGCGCGCATCGCGTTCGGGTTCGTCTGCCAGCCGGTGCCGGGGGCGACGCCGAACATGCCGAACTCGGGGTTCTGCGCGTACAGCCTGCCGTCCTCGCCGAAGCGCATCCACGCGATGTCGTCGCCGAGCGTCTCGACCTTCCAGCCGGGGATGGTCGGCTCGAGCATCGCGAGGTTGGTCTTGCCGCAGGCACTGGGGAAGGCGGCGGCGATGTAGTGGGTCTCCTGCTTTGGGCTTGTCAGCTTGAGGATCAGCATGTGCTCGGCGAGCCAGCCCTCGTCTTTTGCGATGGCGCTGGCGATGCGGAGGGAGTAGCACTTCTTGCCGAGCAGGGAGTTGCCGCCGTAGCCGGAGCCGTACGACCAGATCTCCCTTGTCTCGGGGAAGTGGGAGATGTACTTGGTCTCGTTGCAGGGCCAGGCCTTGTCCTTCTGGCCCTCGTTGAGCGGGGCGCCGACGGAGTGCAGGCAGGGCACGAAGTTCTTGTCCGTGCCGAGCTTGTCAAGGACTGCTTGCCCCATGCGCGTCATGATGCGCATGGAGGCGACGACGTACGCGGAGTCGGTGATCTCCACGCCGAACATGGGGTTTTCGTTGTCGAGCGGGCCCATGCAGAAGGGGACGACGTACATGGTCCTTCCGCGCATCGAGCCTTGGTAGAGCTCGCGCATCGTGCGCTTCATGTCGTCCGGCGCCATCCAGTTGTTGGTGGGGCCGGCGTCCTTCTCCTTGGCTGAGCAGATGTACGTACGCTCCTCGACGCGGGCGACGTCGGAGGGGTCGGTGCGGGCCCAGAAGGAGTTTGGCTTCTTGGCGGGGTTGAGACGCACCAGGGTGCCGGCCGCGACGAGCTCGTTGGTGAGCTCGGCCCACTCGGCGTCGGAGCCGTCGCACCAGTAGATGGAGTCGGGCTGGCAGAGCTCGGCGACCTCGTCGACCCAGGCGAGCAACTTGGCATGGGTCGTCGGCGCATGCGTCGTGGCTGCCACGCTCGCGCTTGGTGAGGGTGCCTCGCTCGTCTTCGTGTGCGGGTTCAAGGTGGCCGTCATCTGGTCCGATTCCTCCCGGGAGCCTGTGGCGGTCTGGGTGCGACCGTTCTTCGAAGTTAGGTGTGGTGGCTACCCGGGCGAGAGGTATCGAAGGGTGGTCGTGGTCACAACCTCGGGGGATATGACGTGCTCTTGCTGTGATCCTGCAAGAAGCGAGCGTTGGCCCGGCGCTTTCCTTGCGAATCTTCCGCAATCCGGCGTGCCTGGTACGGACCAGACCATACCTAAGTCGGTTCACCGCCGAACCTCTCGACGCGAAGAGACACGGGTCCGACAGCATCATCCATGGGCGTTTGTTGCTGTCATGCGAGCACTCTCGGGCACGGTCCTGCGGCTGGGTGGGATGTCGTACCCGGCGCCTAGGGTGCTGTGCATGATCGATCACGAAGTTGCGTTCGTCGTCCTCACCGACCGGGTTGGGCGGGTGTTGATGCAACACCGTGGCCATGACAAGCGTGCGGAACCGGGACGGTGGTCGCCGCCAGGTGGACTGGTTGAGCCGGGGGAGGACGCCCTGACCGCTGCCCACCGTGAGCTGCTGGAGGAGACCGGGCTGACCGCCACCCTTGAGCTCTGTCGGGTGCTGGAGCAGGTCGGTGCTGACGGAACCGGGATCCGCCTCCATGTGTTCGAGGGCAGCACCGACGCCCGCCAGGAAGACGTCGTCCTCGGCGAGGGGCTCGCGATGCAGTTCCTCACCCTCGAGGAGATCGAAACCAAGGAACTCGCCAGCAACGCCTGGGCGTTGCTCGGCCGGGAGTGACGGCGCATCCGATCATGGACCCCAACCGTCCCAAGTGCGATCGATACCACCCATGGACATCACCCGCCGTCAGCAGCACCTGCCGAACGCGATCGTTCGCGTATTTCCCCGCGGCGGGGTCGTTTCGGCCGGGTGACGCGGCGTCTCATCGGCTTGCCATGGGTCCAGTTCCAGCCGTACGCGCACCTCGGCGAATGCGGGGAGGACGTCGGTAGGCCGTGTGTTGACCACCGCTTGTACGTCGGGCGGTGCCGGTGCGGGCGGAACGATGTCCGGGTCACTTCTCTTCCGCGCCGCGCCCATCCATCTCACCGTTACGTCACTCACTGGGCCGCAGCATCACCCTCGCCCTCTCCTGGGCAGCCGTCATTGCCACCCGCACGCTCTTTCATCCAGTGCGCTTCGTCATCTTGCGCGCCTCGTCATCTTGCGCTGCGCGCGACCATCGCTCCATTCCCTGGCCCCGCGAGCCCCGTTTGCTCTGACCCTCTCCGCCATCGTCGCTTGCGCGGTCGCTCTCACCTCTCTCGACTGTCACTCCCATCCTCTTCACCTTCGCTCCTTTGGGGGCGGTGCTGTGCTTCTGTTCTTGCTGTTTTTTTCCCTGCTGTGCTTGGGCGGGCTAGCTGGTCGGGCTGTGGCGGCGGTCGAGTGTGGTGGCCGGTCCGGGGCGCGTCAAGGGCGCCTCTCTGGGGCGCTTCGCGGAGGAGAGAGGCGTCGCTTCGCGACCGCTTTGCGGCCCTTGACTCGCCCCGGTCCGGCCACCTGTTTTTCACGCGCCGCCCCTGCCCCCCGGAACAGTTCCCGGGGACAGGCCTGCCTGCGCCTTGGGTTTGTGGCCGTGTTGCGGCTGCTTGTGGGGCCCGCCGTTGTTTGTGGTGGCGGTGATGTCGGGGATTCCCCTTACGATGTTGGGCATTAAGCCGATTCTCTTGGTAGAATTCTGCTATGGAATCGACCACCTGCTCGAACACCACCGGCACCGCTACTGGTGGTGTGTCGGCGTGGTCGATGACCGACTCCGAACTCACCACCGCGCTCCTCGACAACGCCACCCAGCTGAACCAGCTTCAGGGCCGCCGGGTCGAGCTCATCCGCGAAGCCGACGCTCGCAACGTCGGCGTCGCGGCTGGTGCGGCGAACACCCAGCAGTGGGTCGCCGGCCTCCTGCACGTGACCACCGCGGAGGCGGGTGGCCTGGTGAAGCTGGCCCGGCACCTCGATGCCGACCTTCCCGCCACGACCGCGGCTCTACAAGCAGGGGAGATCTCTCTCGACCATGCCCGGGTCGTCTCCAAGACCGTGCACCTGCTGCCGTCGGAGGTCTCCACCCCCGAGCTGCGGGCCCGCGTGGACGCCACTCTTGCCGAGGAGGCGAAGACCTTCGACGCCAGAACTCTCCACACGGTCGGCAACCATGTCCTGGACAACATCGACCCCGACCTCGCCGACCACGTGTTGGAGAAGAAACTGACGCGGGAAGAGGCGCGGGCGCACCGGGACAGGTTCTTCCGGATGGGCTGGGACGAGACCACCGGCACCTGGCGGGTCGCCGGCCGGTTGCCGAAGGTGGTCGGGGAACGCCTCAAACTCGTCCTCGACCCGTTGGCCGCGCCGCAGTCCGGCCCCGACGGACGCGACACCCGTACCCCCGAACAGCGCTACGCCGACGCAATCGGCGAAGCCTGCCGCCGGCTGTTGGCCGAACAGCTCGTTCCCTCCCACGGCGGGAACCCCACCCAACTCGTCATCACCGTCACCCGGACCGGCGGACGCACCCTGCACACCGGCATCGAACTGTCCCGCAAACTCGTCGAGCAGTTGATGTGTGAGGCCGACCGCGCGTTCTTGGTCAAGCCCGACGATCAGCCCGGCCGCGTCAGCATCCTCACCGACACCCAACAACGACTCTTCCAAGGCAAACTCCGCCGCATCCTCGAGCTCCGCGACGGCGGCTGCGCCTTCCCCGGGTGTGACCGGCCACCCGGCTGGTGTCACGCCCACCACGTGGTCCCGTGGAGCAAGGGCGGACCCACCACTCGGGACAACGGGGTTCTGCTCTGCGGCTACCACCACCGCCTGATCCACCAAGGCGCCTGGCAGGTCCGCATCGCGCTCGATGGGTTACCCGAGTTCTTACCCCCGGACTGGATCGACCCCCAGCGACAACCACTTCGCCATCACCGCCTCACCCCGGCCGCCTAATGGGACCTGATCGGCGAGCCTCGAACGGATGATGTCTGGTTGGAGGAACGCTGGTCGCCGAGCCGCTGGCCGGTGAGCACTTCTGCCGCCTGGATCGATGTTCGACTCCTAGGGTTAGATCGTGCGCCGGCCGGTTGGTGAGGCTTCCTGTAGCGCTGATGGGGTGTCGTGCCCGTCGATGATGGCGTGAGCACTGATCCATTAGGTTGCCGCCGGGTTGCCTTCGGCTCGGACAGGTTCCAGCGACTCGGCGCACCCTGGGAGGTGATCGATGATCTTCGTTGGCGATGACTGGGCCGAGGATCATCACGACATTCACGTGATGGACGAGAACGGTGAACGGTTGGCCTCACGCCGGCTGCCGGAAGGGCTGCCCGGGATCCGGGCGTTGCATGACGTGGTCGCCAGCCACGCCGCCGTCCATGCCGAGGATCATGGCGTGGACCCGGCCGGGGTGGTGGTCGGGATCGAGACCGACCGTGGTCTGTGGGTCAACGCGTTGGTCGCGGCCGGGTACCAGGTGTATGCGATCAACCCACTGGCGGTGGCCCGTTACCGCGACCGCCACCATCTGTCGGGAGCCAAGTCCGACGCCGGTGATGCGAAACTGCTCGCCGATCTGGTCCGCACCGACCGGCACAACCACCGGCCGATCGCCGGTGACAGTGCGGGTGCTGAGGCTGTCAAGGTGTTGGCCCGCGGCCACCAGAACCTGATCTGGGCGCGCACCAGGCAGACCAACGCGCTGCGCTCGGCGCTGCGCGAGTACTACCCGGCCGCGCTGGTCGCCTTCGACGATCTGGCCGACCGGGACGCGCTGGCCGTGCTCGAGCGCGCCGCAACTCCCCACCAGGGCGCGCAGTTGAGTATCTCCGCGATCCGAGCCGCTCTCAAACGCGGCGGCCGGCAACGCAACCTCGACACCCGGGCCCGCGAGATCCAGGCCGCGTTGCGCACCGAGCAGCTGGCCGCACCCGTCCCCGTCGCGGGCGCGTTCGCAGCCACCACCCGCGCCGCAGTCGGCATCATCGCCGAGATGAACCGCCAGATCAGCGAGCTCGAAACCGAACTCGCAGCCCATTTTGAGCACCACCCGGACGCCGACATCTACCTCTCCCTGCCAGGACTCGGTGTCATCCTCGGCGCCCGGGTGCTCGGTGAGTTCGGGGACGACCCCACTCGCTACACCACCACCAAGTCTCGCAAGAACTACGCCGGCACGTCACCGTTGACCATCGCCTCGGGCAAGAAACGCGCCGTGCTCGCCCGCCACGTCCGCAACCGCCGCCTCTACGACGCCATCGACGCCTGGGCCTTCTGCTCCCTCACCCGAAGCCCCGGAGCACGCGCCCTCTACGACCAACACCGCGCCGCCGGCGACCTCCACCACCAAGCCCTCCGCGCCCTCGGCAACCGCCTCGTCGGCATCCTCCACGGATGCCTACGCCACCACACCCACTACGACGAACACACCGCCTGGGCCCACCGAAACCAAGATCAACAAACCGCCGCTTGACAACTTACGGACCTGGGGTGTCTAACCCGCGGCGGCCGGCGTCTGGACATGGGCCGATGGCCACCGTGGGGGCGACGGTGGCCATCGGGGTCTGCGGGTGGGTCAGGCGGCTGCGGGCTCGGCGACGGGGCGGGGTCGGGCGGTGGTGAAGGTCACCACGGCGGCGACCAGGGTGATGGCGACACCCACCACTCGGAGCCACGTTGCTCCGAAGGCGGCGAACGCCGTGGGGTCCACCACGTTGGCCAGGGCACCGCTGAAGATCACGCCCGCGAGCTCGGCGAGGGCGATGGCCACGGCCAGTAGCGGCGTCCAGCGGGCTCGGGTGAAGAAGACCACCCCGGCTACGCCCAACAGGAGCACGAGGCCGGGTGGGACGACGGGGAGGTTCGCGCCGGACAGCATCAGCACGACGATGCCGAGGGCGGCTACTACTAGGCCGAGGACGGTGGCGAGGCGGGGACGTGAGAGCGAAGTCATGCCGCACACGATGGCCGACTCCCAAACCCCGAGCGTCCGACGCAGAGCGACAACTTCCCTACGTTCCTCGACGTATCCGGGCCATACCACCCGCAACCCGCCGAGAAGATCCCTCGTACATGAGACCCAGATGAGACCAGCATGAGAAGCATGAAAGCGCGGTGAGAAGGTTCTCATCCGCCGCTAATGCTTCTCCTCATCTTCCTATGCTGCGAATTGTCTCGGGGGAGACAAGAAGCAATCGTCTTACTGGGTGGGGATTCCTCGCGGCGCGACCAAGAGAACGACGCCGCGCAAAAGCATCGGCGACGACGAGTCGACTCATGCCGCGATGGACCCTTGACGACCCTTGGGGGGTCCGTCGTGAGAGCAGCACACCGTCGTCTCAGATTCATCGCCGTCGCCTCAGGCATAGCGCTTCTCGCCGCCCTCGCGACACCACCGGCACCGGCGCTGGCGAGCGCCGTCTACACCGTCACCAGCCCCACCGACGCCCCGGACGCGAGCGTCGGGAACGGGAGCTGCGCCACCGCCGCGGGCACCTGCACGTTGCGCGCGGCGATCCAGGAAGCCAACGCGAGTACGGCGGCCGACACCGTTGTCGTCCCCGCGGGTACGTACACGCTCAGCATCGCCCCGCAAGGCGACAACCTCATCGCGAGCGGCGACCTCGACATCACCAGGCCCCTGACGATCCAGGGCGCCGGCAAGGAAGCCACGATCATCGACGGCGGCCCGGGGCAAGTCGGCCTTGACAGGGTCCTCGAGATCCACCTGACCGCCGGCAATGTCACCGTCACCAACCTCACCATGCGCGAGGGCAACGACGCCGAGCAGGGCGGCGGCGTCCACACGACCTCCGAGGGCACCGTCAGGTTCGAGAACGTCGCCGTCCGGAACAGCCAGGCAGGTACGTTCGGCGCCGGCATCTCCAGCCAGGGCACCGGGCGCCTCGACCTGGTCGGCGTCGACCTCGTCGACAACACGACCGAGGCCGGCGAGGGCGGCGGCCTGTACGTCGCGTTCGGCACAGTCAACGTCACCGGCACCTCAGCCACCCCCAGCACCATCCAAGGTAACAGCGCCGGATCAGGTGGCGGCATCTTCAACTCCGGAGAGCCAAGCCCAGAAGGCATTCCGGCTGTCGTCAAGCTCACCCACACGACGCTCGCCGAGAACAGCTCCCTAGCGGCAGGCGGCGGAGCGTACGTCGACCACGAGGGCGAGCTCACGCTCACCGACTCCACCGTCGTCAACAACACCGCCGTCGAGGACGGCGGCGGCGTCGCGGCCATCTCCAAGACCGCCGTCACCGTGACCCGCGGCAAGTTCGAGAGCAACCACGCAGGCGGCGAAGGCGGCGGCCTCTACACCAGCACCGAGCGCCCCGTCTCAGTCACCGGCACCACGTTCAAGGCCAACGAGGCCGGCGACCCGGTCTCCGGCGACGGAGGCGGCGGTGGCATGTCCGCGGGAGGCGACGGCGCGGTGACGATCGCCAACGCCGCGTTCGACGGCAACGAGTCCATCGCCGGCGGAGGCGGTCTCCACACCGGCAACAACGGCTCCGTGACGGTCAAGGACAGCAAGTTCACCGCCAACACGACCAGCGCCGAAGGCGGCGGTTTCGCCAACACAGGCGATAGAACGACCCTCGAGCGACTCACGTTCGAAGGCAACCGAGCGACCCTCGACGGCGGCGGCATCGCCAACGAGGGCAGTGGCGCGTTCAACCTCGTCGACACCAGCGTGCACGGTAACACCGCCGAGAACGGCGGCGGCATGGCCAACCTCGCCGACGGCGAGCTGCGCGTCATCCGCTCCACGTTCTGGAACAACCAGGCCAGACTCGGCGTCAGCGACGACAGCGGTCTCGGCGGCGGCGTGTACGGGCTTGGCGACGCCGAGGCGACGTACGAGAACGTCACCATCTCCGCCAACTTCGCCCAGGTACGGGGCGGCGGGCTCTACATCGACTCCGACTCCACCGTGGACGTCGTCAACTCCACGATCTCCCACAACACCTCTCCCACGGCGAGCGGCGTCGGCGGCGAGATCACCTCGATCAACTTCCCGATCGAGCCCAGCACGTCAGTGCTGTTCCGCAACACGATCGTCGCCGGCAACAGGCTCGGCGCCGACTGCAACTTCGCGGTCGGCTCGGTCGGCGGCAACCTCGACTCCGCGGACACCTGCTTCTTCCGCGGTCCCAGAGACCGCCAGCACGCGGGCGATCCGCGCATCGACGCCGTGGCCGACAACGGCGGAAGCACCATGGCGCAGGCGATCCGCGAGGACAGCTACGCCCTCGACGGCGGCCTCGCCCCCTGCCCGATGACCGACCAGCGCGGCGTCGAGCGGCCCCAGGGCGCAACCTGCGACATCGGGGCGTACGAACACGAAGGCCCGTTCGCCGCACCGGACACCACGCCGCCGAACACGAGCCTCGTCGACCCGCCGGCCACCACCGGCGAGACCGCGACGTTCCGCTTCAACGGCACCGACAACGTGACCGAGCCCGCGGACCTGCTGTACGAGTGCCGCATCCTCAACAACGACCCGACCGACCCACCTGACCCGCCCGACCCGACCGAGCCTCCGGACCCCGACGAGATGTTCCTCGGCTGCCCGAACCCGTACGAGCCCATGGACATCGAAGAGGGCAACAACCGCCTCGAGGTGCGCGCGATCGACCGCGCTGGGAATGTGGACCAGTCCCCGGCAGTGCACAACTTCATCGGCGGACTCGACGTCACGCCGCCGCAGACGAGCTTCACCCTCACCCCGCCGAACCCGAGCAACGGGCGCACCGCGACGTTCGGCTTCACCGCGACCGACGACCTCACGCCGCTGATCCTGCTCGAGTTCGAGTGCCGGATCGACAGCACGGATCCCGAAGCCTGGTTGGAGTGTTACAGCCCGACGACGTTCTCCAACCTGACCCCGGGCGAGCACACCGTCGAGGTCCGGGCTACGGACGAGAACGACAACATCGACCCGACACCCGCGCGCTTCGAGTGGACCGTCGCGTCGCCGGCGAACTGCGACGAGGCGAACGTCACCCTCGCCGCCAGTCAGGACGCGTACGTCGACGAGGTCAACCCGGAGGAGAACGTCGGCGCCGAGCCCGAGCTCACCGTACGTTCCGAGGCGACGGGCTCCGACGCGCGCAGCCTCGTCAAGTTCACCTTGCCCACCACCCTCCCGGCAGGCTGCGAGCTCGAGAGCGCCAGCCTCCGACTGCACGCCGACGGTGGCGAAGCAGGACGTACGTTGTCCGCGGCGCCCATCGTCGCGGACTGGGACGAGGCCACGGTCACCTGGAACAGCCAGCCCGCGGCCACGGGAACCGAAGCCCTCGCGACGTCCGGCCCCGGCACGCGCAGCTGGAACCTCACCGCGCACCTCACCGCGATGCTCGCCGGCGGACCGAACCACGGCTTCCTCGTCAAGGACACCCAAGAGGAAGGCGAGCCCGGCGCCGAGCAGGTCTTCGCGAGCAGCGAGGCCGAGCAGGACCCCGGCACCCCGCCGACGTACCCGCAGCTCGTGCTCCGCTTCGACGGACCCGGAACGCCGCCACCGCCCCCGCCGGCCGACCCCGTCCCGACGACGGTCACCTGTGGGCAGATCCTGACCCAGAGCACGCTCGTGCTCAACAACCTCACGGACTGCCCGTTGGACGGCCTGGTGATCGGCGCGCCGAACGTCAAGCTCGACCTGAACGGCAAGACGATCGACGGACCTGGCTACTTCGAAGGCCAGCCCGGCTCGCCGATCGAGCTGCCCGAGGAGGGCCTGCCCGCCGGCGTCCGCAACGTCGGCCACACCGGCGTGGTCATCGTCAACGGCACCGTGCAGGAGTTCGGGTACGGCGTCCAGCTGACGGCCGGCTCCCGGTACGGCACCGTCCAGGACCTGACCGTCCGCGGCAACGCGACAGCTGGCATCGAGCTGTCCGACGCCGACGACGGCCGGAACGGCAACCAGGTAAGAGAGAACGTCCTGGAGGACAACGAGATCGGCATCTCGCTGCTCAACGACACCGAGAACAGCGTGATCGCCGACAACCAGCTGCGGGGCAACTTCGCCAGCGGCATCCACGTCTGGTCCGGCAGCGGAAACACCCTGGACAACAACCGGATCAGTGGCGTCACGACCGACCCGCTGCTCGACAGCGACGGCGGCATCCGCATCGAGGCGTCGTCCGAGAACGTCCTTACCGACAACGCCGTCTCCGACACCGGCGACGCCGGCGTGATGATCACCGACGGCGCGCACGGCAACGAGGTCCGCGGCGACACGTACACCCGTACGGGCGACGCGGGCGTCGTGATCGAGGACTCCGACGCCAACCAGGTGATCGGCATCTCCGCGCACCTCGCGTCCGACAGCGGCATCGGCATGAACGGCGCGAACGACAGTGTGATCCGCGAGAACGACGTCCGCTTCAACCCGAGCGGCATCGAGCTCGAGGGCGGTTCGCGCAACCTGATCGAGGACAACGACGCCAGTCGGAGCTCCGGCACCGGCATCTCGGTCAGCGGCGAGTCGCTGCGCAACCGCATTCTGGGCAACACCGTGATCGCCGCCGATGGCGACGGCATCGCGGTGCTGAACGAGGCGCTGGACCAGGACGGCAACCCGCTCGACGGGAACGTCATCCAGGGCAACCTCGCCAACAGCAGCCTGAGCGACGGCATCGCCGCCGCGGCAGGCCACACGGTGACCAGCAACATCGCGCACAACAACGCGGCGTGGGGCATCAACGCCGCCGAGCCGGTCGTCGACGGCGGCGGCAACGTCGCCAACGGCAACGGCGAGCCGGACCAGTGCGCCGGCGTCGTCTGCGGTGACGGCATCCCCGTTCCTCCGGTCCTGCCGGACCTCGAGGCGCCGAACACCACCATCACGCAGAACCCGACCAACCCGAGCAGCAGCCTCGGCACCGCGGTGTTCGACTTCACCGGCACCGACAACGTCGCGCCGGCCGGGGCGCTGCGGTTCGAGTGCCGTCTCGACGCGCCACCGGACCCGCCGGACCCCGATCCAGACCCGACCGAGCCCTACCCGGGTGAGAACTGGCTGGAGTGTGCCAACCCGCTGACGTACCGGTTCCTGCCGGCCGGTGAGCACACGTTCGAGGTACGAGCGGTCGACCCGTCGGACAACTTCGACCCGTCGCCGGCCACGTACACCTGGACAGTCGTGCCCGCACCGCCGGGACCGGACGACACCCCGCCGAACACGACGATCTTCCAGCGGCCCGACGCCTCGACGTCGAGCACCGAGGCGGTCTTCGGGTTCCGCGGCAGCGACAACCAGACGCCGGGGCCGAACCTCCGGTACGAATGCCGTATCGACGCCGCGCCGTTCGCGGCGTGCCTGAGCCCGAAGACGTACCCCGGGCTGACGGTGGGCGAGCACACGTTCCAGGTGCGCGCCATCGACCTCGCCGACAACGTCGACCCGACGCCGGCGAGCTACACCTGGACGATCGTGCCGCCGCCCGCGGACACGACGCCACCGGACACCACGATCGTCTCCGGTCCCGACGCGAGTACGGTCGCGACCACGGCGACGTTCACCTTCACCTCCACCGAAGCCGGGTCGACGTTCGCCTGCGCCCTCGACACGGGCGCGTACGCCAGCTGTTCCTCCCCGCACCAGCTGAGCGGGCTGTCCGTCGGCGCCCACACTGTCAGGGTGCGCGCCACCGATGGCGCAGGCAACGTCGATCTGTCTCCCGCCGAGTACACCTGGACCGTCGCGGCGGCCCCGGTGCCCACGACCGTCACCTGCGGACAGGTCCTCACCCAGAGCACACGGGTGACGAACGACCTGACCGACTGCCAGAACGACGGTCTGGTGATCGGCGCGAACGGGATCACGCTCGACCTGGACGGTTCCGTGATCGACGGGGTCGGACAGGGCGTCGGCATCCGCAACGACGGGTTCGACGCGGTGACGATCCGGAATGGGACCGTGCAGGAGTTCGACTACGGCGTCCACCTCGGTGCGAACACCGCGCTCGGCATCGTGGCGGACCTGACGCTGCGCCTCCACCAGGAGGCCGGTGCGTACCTCAACAACGCCGACGACGGGACGAACGGCAACCAGGTAAGGGACAACTCGTTCGCCGGCAACGCGGCCGGCATCGTCCTGGAGAACGGCACGCAGGGCGCGCTCGTCCAGCGCAACACCGTCGCGGGCAGCGCTCGCGAGGGCGTGCGGGTGGTCGGCTCGACCGGCAACCGGTTCGAGGAGAACTCGATCACCGCGTCGAGCGAGAGCGGCATCATGCTCGACCTCGCCTCGGGCAACAACTCCCTGGTGGGCAACACGATCGGTGCGAGCGCGAAGAGCGCTGTGCTGATCCAGGCGGCCTCGCACGGCAACCTCGTCGAGGGCAACACCGTCAGCGAGGGCGAGGCCGGCATCGACGTCATCGACTCGAACGAGACGCAGATCGTGGCGAACGTCGCCAACTCGTTCGACAAGCCCGGTGTCGTGCTCGAACGCGCGCACGACACCGTCGTACGAGGCAATGACCTGCGCTTCAACGGCGGTGGCATCGAGCTCCTCGAGTCGAACCGCAACCGGCTGGAGTCCAACGACGCCAGTGAGAACGCCGACACCGGCATCGCGATCGGCTCGCTGTCGCTGGGCAACGTGATCCTGTCCAACCTCACCAGCGCCAACGAGTCCGAGGGCATCGCGGTCGAGGCCGAGGTGCTGCCGGAGTCGACCGATCCCGGCAACGTCATCGAGCGGAACATCGCCAACGACAACACCAGCGACGGCATCGCGGTCAACAAGGCAGGCCACCGCATCACGGCGAACACCGCGAACAACAACGACGGTTGGGGAATCTACGCCGAGATCAACAACATCGACGGTGGCGGCAACCGCGCGGTCGGCAACACCGAGCTGCTGCAGTGCTTCAACGTGGAGTGCAACGGCGGCCCGCCGATCCCGCCGGAGGTCAACCCTCCGGACACCGAGATCCTGGAGATGCCGGCGAACCCCAGCGCGAGCCGCTCGGCGAGCTTCACGTTCACCGGCACCGACGACAACACCCCGCTGTTCGAGCTGGAGTTCCAGTGCCGACTCGACAGCAACGACGAGGCCGACTTCGAGGACTGCGAGAACCCGCAGCTGTACTCGAACCTGTCCCCCGGGCCGCACAAGTTCGAGGTGCGCGCCGTCGACCTTGCCGAGAAGGTGGACCCGACACCCGATCCGTACACCTGGGTGATCGAGCTGCCCGCGCCGGGTGTGCCGCCGGACACCACCATCACGTCTGGGCCGCCGGCCCAGTCCCCGCTCGAGGAGGCCGTGTTCCTCTTCACCAGCAACGAGCCGGACGCGACGTTCGAGTGCTCGCTCGACGGCGCGGCGTACACCACCTGCGTCTCGCCGCTGGAGTTCGAGGAGGTCACGTTCGGCGCGCACGAGCTGCGCGTGCGGGCGGTCGACGACGAGGGCAACCGGGACCCGAGTCCCGCGGTGCATCCGTGGACTCGCGTGGGTCCGCCGGTCGTGACGATCACGGCCGGTCCGGAGGACCCGACGACGAGCACGACGGCGTCGTTCACGTTCGAGGCGAACGAGCCCGTGACAGGCTTCGCCTGCTCGCTCGACCTCGGGCCGTTCGCGGAGTGCACGTCGCCGGCGACGTTCTCCGACCTCGCCGTGGGTTCGCACGTGCTGCGGATCCAGGCGACCGACCTCGACGAGATCCCGTCGGGCGAGGACGAGATGGGCTTGTGGGAATGGGAGATCGAGCCGTCGCTCGACGCGACCCCGCCGGTCACGGTGCTGTTGACGCAGCCGGCGAACCCGAGCGGTGACGCGACGTTCACGTTCACCGGTACGGACAACGTGACGTCGCCGGACGGGCTGCTGTTCGAGTGCAGGCTCGACAGCGACAACGAGGCGGACTTCGCCGAGTGCACCAGCCCGTGGACGTACCCGAACCCGGAGGTCCCCGAGCCGCTCACCAACGGACCGCACACGTTCGACGTGCGGGCCGTGGACGCGGAGGACAACGTGGACGCGTCGCACGTCCGGTACGGCTGGACGTACACCGGCGACACGGTGCAGCCGCAGACCACCATCGCCACCGGTCCGCCGGCGACGACCGGTCTGATCGACGTGACGTTCACGTTCACTGCCGACGACCCGTTCGCGACCTTCGAGTGCTCGGTCGACGGCGCGGCGTACGAAGAGTGCGAGTCGCCGCACCAGGTGCAGGGGATGGAGCCGGGGGCGCACGAGCTCCGGGTCCGGGCACTGGACCTGTCCGGCAACGTCGAGTCGTCGCCCGCGGTCCGTACCTGGACCGTGGTGCCGGCGCCGGAGTCGACGATCCTGACGGCTCCGTCGGCGACGACGACCAGCACGACCGCGGCGTTCACGTTCTCCTCCGACCAGGCGGGCGCGACGTTCCGGTGCTCGCTCGACGGCGCGGCGTTCACGCCTTGCACGTCGCCGCGGGAGTACACCGGGCTCGCGGTCGGGCCGCACGAGTTCGCGGTCCGGGCGACGAACGCGGTCGGGCTGGTCGACCAGTCGCCGGCCGAGCACAGCTGGACGGTCGAGGTGCCGCCGGACACGACGCCACCTGCCACCACGATGGGATCGGCGCCGCCGGCGAGCACGGCGAGTACGACGGCGACGTTCACGTTCTCGGCGAACGAGCCCGGATCGACGTTCCGGTGCGCGCTCGACGGGGCCGCGGCGGCGACCTGCGGGTCTCCGCGCAACCTCACCGGGCTCGCGGTCGGCGGGCACACGTTCGCGGTGCACGCGGTCGACGCCGCGGGCAACCCGGACGCCTCGCCGACGGTCCACACCTGGACCGTCACGCCGCCGCCGACGACCTGCACGCCGGGGACGGTCACGGTGGGCGCGGCCGCCGACAGCTGGATCCTGCAGGACTCCGCCAGCCAGAACTACGGCACCGACTCGGTGCTCAAGGTGGACACCAAGTCGGGAGCGAACGCACGGGCTCTGGTCCGGTTCAACCTCCCGACGATCCCGGCGAACTGCCAGGTGACGGACGCGAAGCTGCGCCTGTACGCCTCGTCGTACAAGTCGGGGCGGACGCTCCAGGCCCACGGGCTCGGGGCGGCGTGGACGGAGAGCGCGGTGCGGTGGAACAACCAACCCGCGATGGCCGGCACGCCGGCGACGGCTCCGTCGGCCACCTCGGCTCGGTATGTCGAGTGGGACGTGGACGCGCTCGTCCTGGCGATGTACGGCGGCGCCAACAACGGCTTCCTCGTCAAGGACGCCGCGGAGAACGGTGGTGGCCTGGATCAGGGCTTCCACAGTAGGGAGAAGGGAACCGACAACCCGCCGCGGCTGGTCGTCAGCTACGGCTGACGCGGGCCGAAAACCCCCGGGAGTCGGCAGAATCTGCCAGCCTGGACAGATGATGGTCGAGCCGACGGAACGAGCCGGGGCCCTCCGGGGCCTCGGCCGCTCCGTGTCCGATCTCGTGCACTCGGTCCGGGCGCGGATCCTCGCCTGGGTCATTCTGCTGATGTCGCTGGGGATGTCCGGGGCAGCCGGGGTGGCGTACGTGCTGGAGGATCAGCGGATCGACCAACGGATCAACGCGTCGCTGCAGCAGGAGATCCGGGAGTTCGCGGAGTTCGAGGAGTCCGGGATCGACCCCGGGACGGGGGAGAGCTTCGCGAGCATCGAGCGGCTCCTCTATGTGGCGATGCGGCGCAACGTCCCGGACGAGCACCAGACGCTCGCGGGGTTCATGCCGGGGAAGGAACCGTTCCACCCGCTGGACGGCGATCTCCCGTTGCACTTCGACCCGGCGTTCCAGGACCTCGTGACGCGGTCCGACGAGCCGGCGTACGGGCAGTACGAGTCGGCGCGCGGGATGGTGCGGTTCGCGACGATGCCGGTGGTGCAGGGCGCGGAGCGAGGCACGTTCGTGGTCGCCTACTTCGCCGAGTCCGAGCATGCCGAGCTGATCGAGGTGATCCGGATCTACTCGATCGCCGCGGTGGGGGTGCTGGTGGTCGTGGGGCTGGTGACCTGGCTGTCGGCGGGACGGCTGCTGCGGCCGATCCGTGAGGTACGCCGTACCGCTCAACAGATCTCCGAGACCGACCTGTCGTTGCGGATGGCGGAGACCGGCAAGGACGACGTGGCCGAACTCGCGCGGACGTTCAACGCGATGCTGGACCGGTTGGAGACGGCGTTCGCGACGCAGCGGGAGTTCCTCGACGACGCCGGCCACGAGCTGCGTACGCCGATCACCATCGTCCGTGGCCATCTGGAGCTGCTCGACGTGTCCGACCCGGCCGACGCGGCCGAGACGCGCGCGTTGCTGCTCGACGAGCTCGACCGGATGAGCCGGCTGGTCGAGGACCTGATCGTTCTGGCCAAGGCCGAACGTCCTGACTTCCTGCAGATCGACCTCGTCGACATCGGGCGACTCACCGACGACGTGGTGGACAAGGCGCGGGCGCTCGGCAACCGGCGTTGGCGGATCGAGGCGCGGACGTCCGCAGCCGTGATCGCGGACCGGCACCGGCTCACGCAGGCGTTGGTTCAGCTGGCGGAGAACGCGGTGAAGTTCTCTGGGCCGGACGACGAGGTGCTGATCGGCTCGTCGGCGGACGGCTCGTGGGTGCGGCTCTGGGTCCGCGACTTCGGTCCGGGTGTCGCCCCGGAGCACGCCGAGCGGATCTTCGAACGGTTCCAGCGGACGGAGGGCTCGCAGCGTACGGGCGGGTCGGGCCTCGGGCTGGCGATCGTCCGCGCGATCGCCGAGGCGCACGGCGGGAGCGCGTGGGTGGAGTCGCGGGTGGGGCGCGGCGCGACGTTCCTGCTGCGTATCCCGTACGCGACGGTCGTTCCGCCTGCCATCGGCGAGCCCGACGTCGTGTTCCAGCGCACCGGACCCGCATGAGGAAGTCCTCAGGGTGGTCTCATCGCGCTTTCATCTGCGCTGGGCAGTCTGGTGGACATGCTGGCAGGTCGGCCGGTTCGACCCCCCACCCAACCGTCCGCCGGCCCAGCGGGGACGCTAGGTCTTCTTCTCTCCCTGACGGCCTAGCGTCCCCGGCCTTTCATGAGAGGATTCTCATCTCGCTGTCGTTGAGGATTCCGGCTGGACGGCTGACGCTGGTACCGATGAACCTGACAACGAAATGGTCGCCGTCTTGAGCCGGATCCTGATAGCCGAGGACGAAGCCCGCATCTCCGCCTTTATCGAGAAAGGGCTTCGCGCCAACGGATTTACCAGCACCGCCGTGACAAGCGGCTCGACCGCGTACGACTTCGCGACCACCGGTGAGTACGACCTGCTCGTTCTCGATCTCGGACTGCCGGATCTGGACGGCTTTTCTGTCCTTCGGCGGCTGCGCGAGTCGCGCAATCTGATCCCGGTCATCATTCTGACCGCGCGCGACACGGTGACGGACACGGTCGCGGGGCTCGAGGGCGGCGCGGACGACTACATGAGCAAGCCGTTCCGCTTCGAGGAACTGCTGGCGCGGATCCGGTTGCGCTTGCGGGACGAGCGATCCGCCGAGATCACCGTGCTGCGGCACGGCGATCTGTCGCTGGACCTGCGGACGCGGCGCGCGTCGATCGAGGGCAAGACGGTGGAGCTGACGGCGCGGGAGTTCCTGCTTGCCGAGACGTTCCTGCGCAATCCGGACCAGGTGTTGTCGCGGGAGCAATTGTTGTCGCGGGTCTGGGGTTACGACTTCGATCCGGGCTCGAACATCGTCGATGTGTACGTACGTTATCTGCGCCGGAAAATCGGCTCGGAGCGTATTGCGACCGTCCGCGGAATGGGTTATCGGTTGACCGCTCCGTAGATCGGCAGGACTTCGGTGCGGTCGTCGTTCGCCTCGTACACCCGGACGTGTGGGATGACGAGGGTGAAGATCGCGCCGGCGCCGGGGCGGCTGTTGAGCTCGACGCGGCCGCCGAACGCCTCGGCGATCGCGGAGACGATCGCGAGGCCGAGGCCGGAGCCGTCGTAGCTCGCTTCGGCTCGTTGGAAGCGTTCGAAGATCCTCTGTGCGTTGGCCGGCGTGATGCCCGGGCCGGTGTCGCGGACCCAGAACCGTACGGTGCCGGCGAACCCGTCGACGTGCGTGCCGAACGCGACGACGTCGTGCGGTGTCGTGTGCTTGACCGCGTTGTCGGCGAGTTGGAGCAGCGCCTGGGTGAGCCGGTGCGCGTCGGCCTGGACGATCGCGTGCGAGCTGGCGTCGACGCGCCAGTGCCGGTCGCCGAGGCTGCGGGCCTTGTCGAGGATGTCGTCGAGGAGCGCGCCAAGATTGACCGGGGCGATTCGGAGGAAGTCGGGACGTTCGGCCTTGGCGAGTGTGATGAGGTCCTCGACGAGGCGGCTCATCCGGTCCAGCTCGTCGAGCACGAGCGCCTTGGTGTCGTCGATGTCCCTCGGGTTGTCGTGGTCGAGGAGCTCGAGGTGGCCGCGGACGATCGTGATCGGCGTTCTGAGCTCGTGGCTCGCGTCGTCGAGGAACTGCCGTTGGGTGCGGAACGCGGCTTCGAGGCGGTCGAGCATGGCGTTGAACGTTCGCGCCAGCTCGGAGAGGTCGTCGTCGCCGCTGACCTGGATCCGCTTGGTGAGGTCGTTCTCGCTGATCTGCTGGGCGGTTTGGCGTACCAGTCTTGCTGGTCTGAGCAGCCGTCCGGCGACGATCCAGCCGACGGCGCCGACGAGGACGAGGCCGGTGGCGGCGACGACCGTGTACGTGCCGATGACGTCGTCGAACTCCGCGAGCGCCCGGTCGATCTGGTGGGCGACGACCCAGCCGTGGGTCTGGTCGCCTTGGCGTACGGGGAGAACGGCTATGCGTACGGTCCCGGCCTGGGTGTCGGCGTGGTCGAAGCCCGGCCTTCCGTCGGCGAGGATCGCCCTGACCGCGCGGTGGAACTCCTCGTCGGTGCTGATGGCCTCGGCCTGCTCGCTCGGCGCGAAGTAGGCGGCGCTGCCGTCGAGGAAGCTGAACATCGCCTCGTGGCGGTCGGGGATGTTGCGTTGCAGGGCGAGGGACAGGAGCTCCCGCGGGCCGAGCGGCTGGCCGGTCTCCGAGTTGCGCTGTGCGGCGAGCTTGCGGAACTCGTCGACCTCCTGGGCGAGGGACTGGTCGACGCGGGTCTCGATGCGGGCCCGTTCGACCACGTAGACGGCAGCGCCGGCGAACGTCATGCCGAGCGCGGTGAGGAGGAGGACCCAGCCGAGGATCCGCAGCCTGGCCGAGCGCAGCGTCTCGGCCGCGGTGCGGATCCAGGGGTGGCTAGTCGTCGTCCCCGTCGTCCCCGTCATCGTCTCCGTCGTCGTCGCCTGCTCCGTCGTCGTCCTGGTCATCGTCGTCATCGTCTTGGTTCTGCGGGCGCGGCTGCTTCTTCTTGGCCGGCTGGTCGTCGTCATCGTCGTCATCGCCCGCGCTGGACCTGGCGGGCTTCTGGTTCTGCGTACCCTTGGCGCCGTCGTCCGCGTCGTCATCGCCACCGTCGTCATCGTCGTTGGCCGCGGCTCGCGGCACCGGCGCTACGGGGGACGGCTTGGCGGCCTCTGCCGGCTGGGCCGGCTGAGCCGGCTTGGCGTCGGCGGGAACGACGGGGGCATCCAGCTCCACCCGTCCACCGAGGTCGGGCTCCCCGACGGCCCGATCCAGCGCCGATCCCGCGATCAGCCCACCCACGCCGACTACGCCGAGTACTCCGGCGACCACTCCGATGATCTTCGTCCTGATCATGGCGAGGAGTCTGGTACGTCCGGAAGAGAGGACCATGAACGCCAGATGAGAGTTCTCTCACCTGGGTGTGGTTTCGCTTGGGTCCCAAAGACAAGTGGCCGGCGGCCCCAGGAGAAGGGGGACCGCCGGCCGGATCGACGTTGGTGCTCTAGGTCAGAGTCGCTTGCACTGGTCTTCCTTGTTGCCCTGCACGATGTTGCCGCTGCCTCTCGGCGCGGGGTTGTTGGACTTGCACTGCAAGTTGCCGTTGACACGGTTCGACGTGATCGTCACGCCGCCGCGGTTGGACATGACCTGGATGCTGCCGCCGACCCTGTTCCTCAACGCGGACAGGGCTGTGCGGTTGGAGTCGTACTGGATGTCGGCAGTGATCCGGCTGTCCGTCACGGCCGCGCCGCCGCCCTGCTTGATCTGGACGCTGCCGCCGACGAACGTGCTACGCAGGTTGACCTGTCGCGCGTTCTCCGCCTGGACGTTCCCGTTGATGCGCGCGCTGTTCGCCGACAGGGCCGCGGCACGCTCGATCTTCGCCGTGCCGATCAGCTTGGTCTTGTTGAGCGTGCACCACGCACCCGCCGGTACACGCAGGTTGTCGACGGTGATCGCACCCAGCGTGGCGTTGCGGCACACGCGCTCCTCGGCGTGCGCCATCGACGGTACGAGGACCACACCCACCAGCGCGGCGGCTCCCGCGGTCAGGCCGGCTATCAGGGTTCGCGTCTTCATCTCGGCTGGACTCCTCTCTCGATTGGTTCGAGTGAGAGTCCAGCCGCGTCCGGTGAGACAAGAATGAGCAACCGGTGAGAAGGTGCTCATCCCCTCTTAGTCGCCGCCACCGTTCCCGTTGCCGTCCCCGTCGCCGTCGCCGTCGCCATCGCCGCCGCTGTCCCCGTTCCCGTCGCCGTCCCCGTCGCCGTTCCCATCCCCGTCGCCATCGCCGTTGCCGTCGCCGCGGGACAGCCGGATCTCGACGGTGCTCCCCGTCCCGTACTCCGACCCGCCACTCGGCGACTGCGCCGCGACCGTGCCTTCCTCCCGCGAGGAGGACACCGGCTCGCCGACGGTCACCTCGAAGCCGGCCTCGCGCAGCATCCGCGTCGCCGTACGTTCGCTGTATCCCAACACCCACGGCACATCGGACTGCTCGCCCTCGACGACGACGTCCTCGGGGTCCTCGAAGTCCGGGCTCGACTTGCCGTCGAGGGCTCCCTCCATCGCGCCGAGCCAGATCGGTCCGGACAGCTTGCCGCCCCACACCTCCGCGTCGGCCAGCCGCTTCCCGCCGACCCGCTGGCCACGCAGGCCGCGCAGCGGCGAGTGCGCGTCCTGCACGACCGCGTACGTCGCGAGGTCGGTTGTGTAGCCGGCGAACGAGACCGCCTTGCGGTCGTTGTTCGTACCCGTCTTGCCCGCGACCTGACGCCCCTCCATCGCCATGTCCTTGCCGGACCGGCTGGGGTCGTTGCCGTCGACGACCTGACGCAAGGTGTAGTTGACAGCGTCGGCGACGTGCTCCTCGAGCACCCGCTTGCAGCCCGCGGCCTTGACCGGAACGGCCTTGCCCTTGCGGTCGAGCACCGACGTCACCGCGATCGCGCGGCAGTGCACACCACGGGCGGCGAACGTGGCGTACGCCTCGGCCATCGACAGCGGCGTCACCTCGTTCACGCCGAGGACGAACGAGCCGACCTGCTCCAGCGGCTTGCCGTCGCCCCGCTTGATGCCCGCCTCGGTCGCGATGCGCCACGGGTCGCACAGCCCGGTCTCGCGCTCGAGGTTGACGAACGCGGTGTTGACCGAACGCGTCGTCGCGCGGATCAGGTCGATGCTGCTGGCACCGGGGTTGGACGAGTTCCCGATCCGCCACGGGTCGTCGTCGCGCCATGGACGGCTGCCATCGCACCTCGAGATCGGCTCGCGCGCGGGCAGCACCATCGAGTTCGGCGACGACACCTGGTGGCTGAGCGGGATGCCCTGCTTGATCGCGGCCGCGAGCACGAACGGCTTGAACGTCGAACCCGGCTGCACACCGATGCCGCCGCCGTCGTTCTGGCCGACGTTGTAGTTGACGAACGTGTTGCCGTCGCCCCTGCCGTACCCCTTCGACTGGGCCATCGCCTTGATGTGCCCGGTCCCCGGCTCCACCATCGAGACCGCGGAGAAGACCGGGTCGGTCGGGCGGATCTTCTTGCGGATCGACTTCTGCGCCGCGTCCTGCGCCTTCGGGTCGAGCGTGGTGCGGATCTCGAGGCGGCCTTCGTAGAGGTACCGCCGGCGGAGCTCCCGCGTCGCGCCGAGCGCCGGGTCGTCCAGCAGCGTCTCGACGGCGTACTCGCAGAAGAACGGGTACTTGGAGCTGAAGCAGCCGGTCTTCGTCTCGCTGATGTCGAGGCCGAGGCCCTGCTTGCTCAGGCGCTCGTAGTCGGCCACGGTGATCGACTTCTGGTCGACCATGCGGGACAGCACGAAGTTGCGGCGGGCGACGACCTCCAGCGGGTCCTTCTCGACGCTGAAGCCGTTCGGGTTGCGGACCATGCCGGCGAGCATCGCGGCCTGCGGAACGGTGAGCTTGTCGGCCGTCGTGTTGAAGAAGTGCTTCGCCGCGGCCTCGACGCCGTAGATGTTCGCGCCGAAGAAGACGATGTTGAGGTACTTCTCGAGGATCTGGTCCTTGGAGTATTTCTCCTCCAGGCCGACCGCGAAGCGGAGCTCCTGCAGCTTGCGTTCGTACGTCTCGTCGATCGCCGCCTTCTGCTCGGCGGGGGTGCTGGCGGACTCGAAGAGCACGAGTTTGACGTACTGCTGCGTGATCGACGAGCCACCCTGCTGCATGCCGCTGCCCTGCTGGTTGCGGATCAGGGCGCGCATGGTGCCGCGCAGGTCGAGCGGGCCGTGCTCGTAGAACCGGGCGTCCTCGACCGCGACGATCGCCTGCTGCATCGGCTTGGAGATCTTGTCGAGGCTGACGTTGATGCGGTTCTCGTCGTAGAACGTGGCGAGCACGTTGCCCTTGCTGTCGTACATCGTGCTGCGCTCGGGCAGCGGCGGCTCCTTGAGCGTGCTCGGGAGCTTCTCGAAGTTGTCGATCGCCGCCTGGGTGGACATGCCGGTCATCCCGGCGAGCGGGATGACGAGGCCCGCGACGAGAACGCCGGCGACGCCGCTGACCACGAGGAACATGAACAGCTGAGTCACAACGCCGCGTTCGTCCCGCCTTCGTACTCTGCCCATGTGGTCCAACCCTAGGTGGTTCGTGTGCTTACCGCAGCGGCGGAATGCAGGTGCGGATTCCTGGGAGTTCACTGAGAATCCGCTGTGTGGGAACGATTCGCGAAGCTGTCGCCTCGGACCGAGCTGAGCTGGTCCGGGTGTTGTCCGAGCTGCATCCGGGCGGTGCG
Organism: Tenggerimyces flavus; assembly: GCF_016907715.1. Lineage (NCBI taxonomy): Bacteria > Bacillati > Actinomycetota > Actinomycetes > Propionibacteriales > Nocardioidaceae > Tenggerimyces > Tenggerimyces flavus. The sequence goes on from NZ_JAFBCM010000001.1 coordinate 1,462,216, forward strand.
GACGAGACGACGTTGCCTACCGTACGGCAGGAGGCCCGGACGTTCGTCGCCGAGGACGGCTCCCGCCTGGTCGGCGTCGTGGTGGCGACGCTGGTCGACTACGGGTCGAGCTCCTACGGGATGGTGGAGGAGCTGGTCGTGGCTTCCTCGGCTCGGGGCTCCGGGGTCGGGACCTCGCTGGTGGAGCAGTGCTTGTCCTGGCTCGCTGCGGCTGGCGTGGAGGTGGTCTTCGTGTCGGCGGTCGACGCGGCCGCATCGCGGTTCTACGGCGCTCGGGGCTTCACGCCGTGTACGGGGCCGTGGCTCTACTGGGCGCCCGCTACTCCCCGGTGACGCCGTCGACCGGCATGTGCATGACGATCCACGCGCCGGATTCTAGGCGCGCCTGCCGACCAGATCGTGCGAGCCGTAGAGGGTGGCGAGGGCGCTGAAGTCGCGGGCCACGGTGGCGTAGACCCAGCGATAGACGCCGACCTTGGTGACGCGCTCGAGATGGGCGGTGGCGTCCCGCTCGCCGAGCAGGGACGTGCCGCCGTTCCGCGTGTTCAGCGTCAGCACCGGGTGCCCGCCTAGCTCCCACGCGACTTCACCCACCGGGCCGGGGTCCCGCGAGCTGTTGCCACGTTGGAGAACCCCGTTTCGGTGGGTGAAGTCGGACCTTGCTGTGGACAGCCGCCACCCCGCGGGGCGCAGTGAGGTGGGTGGCGGGCGCCTAGCCCTGGGCGAGGCCGATGGTGTTGCCGCTCGGGTCCTTGACGGAGGAGTGGCGCGGCATGCCCTGGGCCTCGCGTGGGGCTACGACCTCGGTGGCGCCTTCGGCAAGAGCGCGGGCGTGGATCGCGTCGACGTCCTCGACGAGGAGGGAGAAGCCGGACGGGCCGGGGCGGTCGAACCTGTCCTCGTCCCCGAGCACCTGGACGGTGAAGTCCGCGCTGCTGATCTCGCCGAAGGCCCTGGTGTAGAAGGCCTTGGCCTCAGCTTCGTCGGAAACGGCGAGCTTGATCGCGGCCGGCCGCGGTGCGGACTTGCCCTCGGCGAGGTCGATCCAGTTGCCGCTCGGGTCCCGTACGGCGGAGCGGCCGTCGTTCGGCGGAACGGTCTCCGCGGCACCCTCGGCGACGGCCTTCGCGTGGTACGCCTCGACGTCGTCGACCTCGAGCCCGATCGTCCATGGCCCCGGTGGCCGGCCGCAGCGGTCGGGGCCGAGCAGCAGGAACAGAAAGAAATCGTCGCTGCCGTACTCGCCGAACGAGAAACCGAAGTGGTCCCGCTGCTCGGTCCGGCGGATGACCTTGTACGGGAAGTCGAACGCCCTTTGGTAGAAGGCGATCGAGGCGTCGAGGTCATCGACACCGATGCTGATCTGAACGGGTCGGCAGCCGGATTGCACTGTGGGCATGGGGATTCCGTCCTCCAGGAACTGGTCGAGTTGGGCGATCCGCGCGTCGACGTGCCGGCGCTGCCGTTCGAGCTTGGCGCGATGCGTAGCCAGCGTCCGCCGGATGCCGTCGTCCGTACCGGCTTCGAGAATGCGCCGGACGTCCTCGATCGGCAGGTCGACGCCCCGGAGCGCCTGGATCAGGCGCGCGTCGCGGATCTGCGCCCTTCGATAGCGGCGGTAGCCGGAGACGGGATCCACCTCCGCGGGCGCGAGCAGCCCGACTTCGTCGTAGTGCCGGAGCGTGTGCACCGACACCAGCGCGAGGCGGGCGAAGCGCCCGATGCTGAGGAGTTCGTCGCCGGACATGCCACCAGCCTGGAGTCTCGGGTAGCCCGAGAGTCAACTAGATCACGCCGTCGTCCGGTTTCGCCGAGCAGAGGCAGATCATGTTCCCGTCCGGGTCGGCCACCGTCGTGCCCTTGACCAACGTCCCGCCGGCGGCCAGCGCCGCGTCGATGCGGGGCTGGACCTGGTCGGGGTTGAGCCAGAGGTCGAGATGCCAGCGCTGCCGGGGCTCCTCGCTCCCCGACTTCTGGAACCAGATCATCGGCAGCACCTGACCCGTGTCGCCCACGTCGGCCCAGCCGTCGCCGCTCGTGATCTCCCGGCCCAGCACAGCCGCCCAGAACGGCGCGGTCTTCGCGGTGTCCGGAACGTCCAGCGCCAGCTCGAGCCGCGAGAGCCCCTCGCAGGAGAGCTCGACCCCCGCAGCCGCGGCGAGCGAGGTGATCCGCCGGGCGAGCGTGACGTCCCGTTCGGTCACGCCGTGTGCCTCGTAGCCGCTGGTCAGCCGTACGTCGACCCGGCTCCCGCGCACGTCGAAGTCAGCCTGATGACCCACCTCCTCCGCCGCTGCCCCGAGAGCCGCCACGAGCTGGAGGCTCGCGGAGTAGCTCCCGGTCTGGATCCGCGTCTCCAGCCGGAACAGCCCGTAGTCCTGGATGAACGCCCACCCCGTGAGGCCGGCTTCAGCGATGTCGCGCCCGGTCAGCGCCTTCGTCGTCATCCCCCGACCCTCCCAGACCTTCGCGACACCTGGCGTCATATTGGAACCGCTATCATTCAGATGATGACAACATCTGGAAGGTGCGAGGCGTGGCTCGCCTGACCCGGGCGCAGCAGCAGGACCGGACGCGGGCGGCGGTGTTGGCGGCGGCGCGGGCGGAGTTCGCCGCCCGCGGGTACGCCGATGCCAAGGTGGACCAGATCGCCGAGCGGGCCGAGCTGACCCGGGGCGCGGTCTACTCGAACTTCCCGAGCAAGCGCGCCCTCTATCTCGCAGTGCTCGTCGACTCGCTCGACGACGCATCCGCCGCGGCCCAGCCGCTGGGCAGCGTGGCGGAGGCGCTCGGTGCGTTCGCCCGGGTCTGGTTCGAACGGTTGCCGCTGACCGGACACTCGCCCGCCGACGGGCGGCTACGGCTGCGTTCGCTCGCCGGCGTGGTCGACGACGAACGCGGCCGGGTGGTGCTCGGCCAGGTCGCCAGACTGGAGGCGCTGCTACTCGGCCGGGCGCTGGAGTCCCTCGACGCGCAGCCGATGCGGCGGGTGCGGCTCGCCGAGCTCGTGCTCACGTTGCTGAACGGGGTCGGCCAGCTCGCCGAGACCGCGCCGGGCTTCGGCGACCCGTTCGACGTGGCGCGCGCGTGCGAGCACCTCGCCGATCTCGACCTCGGCGATACCTGGGACCCGCCACACCTGGCGTTCGTCCGCTCGGCCGAGCTTGTCGACGAACCCTCGGAAGGCGACGACGGGCTCATGGTCGTGCTGGGCACGAGCCGGCTCGGAGCGGCCGAGGAGGCAATCCGCGCAGCCGGATCCGGCGAACTGGTCACGGTCGTCCTCGCGACGAACGACCGTGCCGAGCTGGGACGGTTGGTCGCTCTGCGGATCGGCGACCTGCTGGTCTGTCTGCGTCGCGTCTTCGGGCCCGACCCGGTGCCGCGGCTCCGCCTCGTTCTCGACAGCGAGGAGACGGGTGACGACAGCGAGGTCGCCGTCCGCGTCGCCCGCGGCCGGGTCGTCGCCCGAGCGCAGGGTCCCGGTGCAGGGCACGCTGTCGGCGTCGCTCAGGTACGCGGAATCCCCAACGTGGAGAGCAGATCCTCGTGAAGCTGGAACCAGATCGCATGGTACGAGGACGTGCTGTCGGCGAGGAACTCCAGCTCGCCCGCCTTCGCCCGCGCGAGTGCGCTGTCGAACCGCGCTCGGTAACGCGCGAAGCGCTCCAGCGCTGCCGCCAACGCCGCGCAGATCGGGTCGACCCGCTGGTCCAGATCCAGGAACGCGCCCAACACGCGGCCGTCGTACGCCGAGTCGTCGTGGTCGCTCAGCTGCCAGGCCGCACACAGGTCGAGCAGCTCCGGGTTGAGCACGAGGAAGTCGTCGAGTGCCTTCGCCGTCGCGGTTCGAGCGCCCGCGGCGTCGAGCTCGGCGGAAGTGCGTTCCAGATCGACCGCCTTGCCGGTGTCCGTGATACCCCAGCCGCCGAAGTCACCCGGCAGGTGCGTGACCTGCCCGGCGACGGCGAGGTCGATCAGCTCCGACTCGACGTCGTCCGCGGGGAGGCCGGTCGCTTCGGAAAGCCTTGCCAGGCTGACGAATCCGACGCAGCGAAGCGTGTGGAGCACCAGGAGGTCGGTGCTGGTCGAGTACGGCACGTGCCCAGGCTACTCGAATGAGCTGGATCCGCCAGCTGTCTCCGGAACTCGACGAGGACGCGAATGCCCTTGGCAGTAAGGCGTTCGGGCTCGTCGTCCTGCTGCGCCTCGGGCTGCCCGTGCCGCCGGCGTTCGTCATCGGCACGGCTGCTTGTCGCGCGTTCCTCCGGGACGGCCGGCCGCCCGACGGTCTCGTCGACGAGGTCGCGTCGGCAATCACCGCTCTTCCCGGAGCGGTGTCCGTGCGATCCGGGGCGGCGGTGTCGATGCCCGGCATGATGAGCACGATCCTCAACGTGTCAACGGATATCGAGCCGATCATGCGGGCGATCGAGACGGTGTTCTCGTCCTGGAACACGCCCCGCGCGCAGACGTACCGCACGCTGCACGGCATCCCGCACGACAGCGGAACGGCGGTCGTCGTGCAGGCGATGGTGTACGGCGACCGCGACGAGCACAGCGGCAGCGGCGTCGCGTTCAGCCGGAATCCCAACACAGGTGAGCGAATCCCTTACGGAGACGTGCTGTTCGGCCGGCAGGGCGAGGCCGTGGTCTCTGGCCGTTCGACCACTGCTCCGCTGAGTGACCTCCAAGACGGGGAGCCCGCGGTCTGGCAAGCCCTGCTTGACGCCCTCGGACGGATCGAGGCGCACTACCGGGACGCGTGCTCGGTGGAGTTCACGTTCGAGTCGGGCCGGCTGTGGCTGCTGCAGGTACGGTCCGGCGGCCTGGTCGGCCGAGCGGCCGTACGTGTCGCGGTCGAGCTCGTCGACGAGGGTGTGATCGACCGGGGCGAGGCAGTCGCGCGGGTCTCGCCGAAGCAGCTGGCGCACGTCCGTACGCCGCGCCTCGACCTAGACAAGGCGGACGTCCTCGCCCGCGGGATCGGCGCCAGCCCGGGCGTCGCGATCGGGAAGGTCGCGACGACCGCGGATGCCGCGGTGCGGATGGCCGCGGACGGTCCGGTGATCCTGGTCCGGCCGGAGACCTCGCCATTGGATCTGCACGGACTCGCCGCCGCGGCCGGTGTCGTGACCGCGAAGGGCGGACCGACCAGCCACGCCGCGGTGGTCGCGCGGTCGATGGGCAAGCCCGCCGTCGTCGGCGCCACCGGCCTCGCGCTCGAGGACGGCACGCTGGTCAGCATCGACGGAACGGGCGGCGAGGTCGTCCGCGGCCACGCAGCCGTCCTGACCGATGAAGAGGACCCGCACGTGGGCCGCCTGCTCGCGTGGGCCGAGGACGCTCGTTCTCGATTGCGCAAAGGATGACGACGCCGCGCGTCTCGTAGCGCGAAGCCCGCCCGGTTCGTGGTGAGATGGGAGGCTCGGGCGAAGCAGCGAAAGGGGACGATGCTGATGTCCGCGACAACGACGGGTGGACGGCAGCGCACGTTCTTCGGGCAGCCGTGGCCGTTGGCGAGCCTGTTCGGCGTGGAGCTGTGGGAGCGGTTCTCGTTCTACGGCATGCAGGGCATCCTGCTCATCTACCTGTACTACTCCGCCGAGCGGGGCGGCCTGGGCATGAACGAGGCCACGGCCGCGAGCATCGTCGGTGCGTACGGCGGCCTCGTCTATCTGTCGACGATCCTCGGCGCGTGGCTCGCCGACCGGGTGCTCGGGCCGGAACGTACGTTGTTCTACAGCGCGTTCGTGGTCATGCTCGGGCACATCGCGCTGGCACTGCTGCCTGGCTTCGCGGGTGTCGGCGTCGGGCTGGTGCTGATCGCGTTCGGTAGCGGCGGCGTCAAGGCGAACGCGACATCGCTCGTTGGCACGTTGTACGAGCAGGGCGACCAGCGCCGCGACGCCGGATTCTCCTTGTTCTACATGGGAATCAACCTCGGTGGGCTGATCGGCCCGCTGCTGACCGGGCTGCTGCAGAAGGAGGCCGGGTTCCATTATGGCTTCGGCGCCGCCGCGGTCGGGATGGCGTTGGGCCTGCTGCAGTACAGCTTCGGTCGCCGGCGGCTGCCTGCGGAGGCGCGCGAAGTGCCACGTCCGCTGCCGAGATCCCAAGCACCGAAGGTGATCGCGCTCGGCGCGGCCGTCGTGGTGGTCGTCGCGGTCCTCGCGTTCCTGGGACTGCTACCCGCCGCCCACCTAGCGACGATCGTGATCGTGCTCAGCGTCGCGGCGGCGGTCGCGTACTTCGCGGTGATCCTGAGCAGCAAGCACATCGACTCCACCGAGCGGCGCCGGGTTGTCGCGTTCATCCCGCTGTTCTTGGCGAGTGCGGTCTTCTGGTCGCTGTACCAGCAGCAGTTCACGGTCGTCACGATCTACTCCGACACACGGCTCAACCGGACCATCTTCGGCTGGGAGATGCCGGTGTCGTTCGTGCAGTCGATCAACCCGGTGTTCATCATCGTCCTGGCCGGGTTGTTCGCGGCGCTGTGGACGAAGCTGGGCGACCGGCAGCCGTCGACGCCGGTGAAGTTCACACTGGGTCTGGTGGCGATGGGTCTGGCGTTCCTGCTGTTCCTGCCGATGTCCGGCGGTGGGTCGAACAGTGCACCGCTCCTCGGACTGGCCGGCGTCCTGCTGGTCTTCACGATCGCCGAACTGCTGCTGTCGCCGGTCGGCCTGTCACTGGCAACCAAGCTCGCTCCGGCGGCGTTCCGTACCCAGATGGTCGCGCTGTTCTTCCTCTCGGTCGCCGTGGGCACGGCGATGTCGGGTGCGCTGGCTGGTTTCTACAACCCCGACGACGAAGTGAAGTACTTCGGCATCCTCGGCGGCATCACGGTCCTCCTCGGCGTGCTCCTGGGAGTCGCGTCACCGATGATCAAGCGCCTGATGTCCGGCGTGCGGTGACTGCTCAGCGCCTCAGCTCGTACGAGCGGATCACCGTCTGCTCGACCTTCGTCCCGTCGGCCGCCTCGGCCACGGCGCGCAGCGAGACAAAGTGTGCGTTGGCCGGCGGCTTCGGCACGGTCGTCCAGTACACGTCGCCCGACGGTGCCAGCTGGAGCGTCGTCCAGGTCGTGCCGTCGTCGAACGAGGCCCGCAGCGCGACCCGCTGGACCTTCGGCTTCGTCCCGTCGGCGTTCTCCACCGTGACGCGGAGCGGGAACGCACGATCCGCCGGTGCGCGGTTGAGCAGGTCGAACGCGCCCGCCGTTCGCACGGACAGGGCCGATGGCCGCTCGAACTCCTCGAACGGGCCCTTGAACGTCCACGCGGCGTCCACCCGCGTCGCGAGCGTCGACCAGTCCACAGCGCGCGTGGCGCTCGTCGTGAGCTGGTACGTAGCGGCCTCGTCCGGGTCGACCGCGTCGAAGGTCCCGCCGCCCGGCTCGTCGTTGGAACCGATCACGACGCCGTTCTTGCGCAGCGTGTTCTGCGCGGTGACGCCGTCGTTGACCTGCAAGCCAGTAAGGGATCCCGTCGCCGACGAGGAGAACTCACCCACGCCCGCCCACAGCCGCTCGTACGCGTAGCTCGGCCGGAACGCGGGACCGAGCGCGCCCTTGCCCCAGTACTTGTCGTACTTGGTGCCCGGGCGGTACGAGCTGCCGGCGACTGAGTCGTAGTCGTACTCGTACGTCTGGTCCGTGCTGAGCTCGCTCTGCCAGCCGAGCTCCGGACGCGCCGAGTACAGGTCGGTCCGATCGCCCGGCACGTTAACGTCGAACCCCAGCGGAACCGGGAACGAGTCGCCAGCGACCATGACCTTCAGGTGCCCGACGCCGCCCGTGTCGACGCCCTCGGCGTGCAGGCGCGTGCGCACCGTCGCGAGCTGGCTGTCGCGGACGACCAACATGGGCTCGGGAATCCGCCCAGCGAGGGTCTCGTGCAGCAGGTAGCCCCGGGTGGCGGAGGCGAGCGTTCCGGTGAAGCCGTACGTATATGGGTAGCTCGTCACCGGCGGTGTCGGCACCGCGAAGAGCACGCCCGTGACGTTGCCGTCGTCGCCACCGCGAACCCGCGAGAGCAGCGACCCGTTGTCGAGCCAGATCGCGTACTGTCCCTGGGGCTTGGCGGAAGCGGCGTCCACCTTGGCGCCGGCCTTCTTGCCCTTGCGAGCGTCGAGGACGACGACGGTGTTCTTCGTCAGCTTCAACTCCGGCTGGGCGACGATCGTGTAGCTGGACAGCGCCGGATCGGCGTTCTCGGTGTGGATCGGGGCGGACAGGTCGTACGTTCCCTTGGGCATCCGCACCGTGACCGGCTTGCCGTTCAGGCTGGCCGGCCGCACCTCACTGGCGCCTGGCCTGGTGAGCCACACCTGCGTGACGGCCGCCTTGCCGGTCCGGTCGATCGCCCTGAGCGTGAGATCGTACGACTCGACCTCCTTGTTCACCCCGAGCGGCGTGCGCGCGACGAGCGTGCTGCCCGCACGAGCGGTGATCCACGCGCCGAACAGGCCGTCGGCCGACTTCACCTTCGTGTCGGCGGTGACCGTGACGCCGACCGTCTTGCCGCCGGGAACGGTGACCTTCGCGGGGCTGACCTTGAACATGCCGGCCGGTGCGTTCCCGGTGACGGACAGGTCGAGCGTCACTGGCCGCAGCTTGGTGTTGCGGTACGTGAGCCGCTTGCTGCTCGGCTGGTCGTCGGTATGCGGCCACCTGGCCAGGCCGAAGCCGAGTCCGGCGGGCTCGGTCAGCACGGTCTGCCTGATCGCCTTCGTCAGGTCGACGCGGCCGGCGCCCTGCTGGAAGACGCCGAGCTTCGCGTTCGGCAGTGCGGACGCCATCAGTGCCGCGCGCAGCTGCGGCGCGCGCCAGTCCGGGTGCTGCTGCGCGAGGATCGCGGCGGCACCGGCGACGTGCGGAGCGGCCATCGACGTCCCCGACTGCTGGACGTACCGTACGGCCGGGTCGCCGCCGCTCTCGGAGGCCTTGGCGGCGACGATCGCCTGTCCTGGTGCGGAAATCTCCGGCTTGAGCGCGTGATCGCCGAGGCGCGGGCCGACGTTGGAGAACGTGCTCAGCGCGTCTTGCTTGGTGACGCTCGCGACCGCGAGAGCGCTGTCCGCGGCGGCCGGTGAGGAGACGCGCTCGTCGGCGAAGCAGTTCGGGTCGGCCGGGTGGTTGCCGGCCGCGACGACGAACAGCGTGCCGTACTTCTTGGTCATCGCGTTCACCGCTTGCGACTTCGGGTCCTTCCCGTCGGTCGCGCAGCTGCCGAGGCTCAGGTTGACGACGCGCGCGCCCTTGGCGGCGGCCCACTCCATGCCGGCGATGATGTTCGAGTCGTACCCGTAGCCGCCGTCGTCGAGGACCTTGCCCACCAGCAGCTTGGCGTCCGGTGCGACGCCCTTGTACTTGCCCTTCGAGGCGTCGCCTCTGCCGGTGACGATCGAGGACACGTGGGTGCCATGGCCGAAGTAGTCGATGGTGCTGCCGGACTCGGAGAAGTCCTTCGCCTCGACGATCGCGTCGTCGAGGTCGGGGTGGGTGGCGTCGATGCCGGTGTCGAGAACGGCGACCTTGACGCCCTTGCCGGTGTAGCCGCTCTTCCAGGCCGTGTGCGCGCCGATCTGCGGAACGCTCTGGTCGAGGCTCGCGCGGACGGGGCCGTCCAGCCAGAGCTTGGCGATGCCCGCGCCGCTCTTGAGCTCGTTCCAGAACGTCGTCGCCTTGGCCTTCTCGGCGGCGATCGCGCCGCCTTCGATGCTGGCGAGGTTGCGTACGACGTGGGCGCCGGCGATGGGCTTCTTGGCTGCGGTGTAGGTCGCGATCAGCGGCAGGTCCGCGCGGTGGGCGTCGCCGTACTTGGCCTCGAGCAGGAACGTGACGTCGAACAGCCGCGGATCGAGGCGGCCCGCGGCCAGCAGGGGCATCGCGTCGGAGGGGACGACGGTGTAGCGGCCGTCCTTCGTCCGGGTCTCGGCGAACCCGATGCCCTGCCGGCCCTTGCCCGGGACGAGCTGCGCGGCGCCCCGGACGACCTCGACCCGGTCGCCGGTGACCAGGGTGATCCGCTCACCCTGCTGCTTCGCCGGCGGCGCCGGGGGCGGTGCCGCGGTGGCTCCCGGTCCGGTCAACGTCAACGTGGTGGCGGCGACCGCCAGCGTCAGGGCAGCCCGAAGCACCCCGTATATACCTGCTCGCACCCGAGCACCCTCCCATGTCCCGTGATGGTCTCTACGGGCAGGACGTGGCGAAGGGGCGAAAAGTTGCGGCCAGACACGGCCTAGCTAGCTAGCCGAAGTCGCGGCGGCGGAGGGCTGCGAGCCCACCGGCGGCGAGGAGCGCGGCGAGGACGACCATGCCGAGCTCGGGGGCGACCTGGAACGAGCCGCCCGCGACCGTGTTGGAGACGTAGTGGAACGGTTCGAACGGGCTGCCGGCCCAGTTGTTGTAGAGCGGCCCGACGACCCGGCCGGACAGCACGACGAACACCCACACGGCCCAGCTGATCCCGATCGACAGTCGCGGCAGGAGCCCGTACGCGAGCATGCAGACGGCGCCGACGACCCAGGTGGCGGGGATCAGCCCGAGCATGCCGCCGAGGATTCGGAGAATGTCAGCGGGACTGTGCGTCACGAGCGCGGCGAAGGCTGCTCCGAACACGATGCCGGCGATGGCGAGGAGCGCGGCGGTGCCGAGCCAGGTGACGACGAGATGGCCGAATGCCCAACGGAGACGGGTGATTGTCGTACCCTGCACGGCTTCGGCGCGGCCGCTCGTCTCCTCGCCGCGGAGCCGCTGCACCATCAGCACGGGGTAGAGCGCGATCGCGTACCCGAAGATCAGGACCAGTGACCACATGCCGGCGTTGATGACGTCCGCTGTCGTCCCGGTGGACTCGACGCTGAAGCTCTCCAACAGGGCTTGGACGGATGGGCTCGGGGTGTTCGCGAGCTGGTAGGCCAGCGTGCTCGCGCCGCCGGCGGCGACACCGAACGCGGCGATGCCGAACGCCCACTTCGCGAGCAGCCCGCGGTGCAGGCGCCAGGACAGCCTGACCGGACCGCGGAGGCTGGGTGCTTCGGCCGGGCCTTGGCTCTCGGGGATCAGGCCTTCGCCGAGGTCGCGCCTGTCGAGCAGCCGGTACGCGACGTACGTCAACACCGCGGTGACCACGATCGGCACCGCGAGCACCCACCAGCGGTTGGCGTTGTACGGGTTGACGAGGTGGCTCCAGCCGATCGGCGAGATGTACTTCATCCAGTACTGGCCGCTGGCGTCGCCCGCGTACCTCAGGACGTAGGCGGTGGCGAGAACGAGGAACGCGATTCCCCTTGCCGCGCGGGCGCTTCGCGCGAGCTGTACGGTCACGGCGGCGATGGCGCCGAACACCAAGCCAGCTGCGGCTATCGCGGCGCCGTACGCGACCGAGCCCGCGGGATCCAAGCCGGAGGCGATCACGGTGAGGGTGGTCAATGCCCCACCCAGCAAGGAGATGCCGCCTCCCACGATCAGCGCGGCGGTGAGCGGCGCGTACCTGCCGACCGCGCCGGCACGCAGCAGCTCGATGCGGCCGGTGTCCTCGTCAGCGCGGGTGTGGCGTACGACGGTCAGGATCGCGGCCAGCGCGATGCTGAGGTAGAGCAGGCCGCCGCTGCGCCAGGCCGCCATGTAGTCGGGGTCGGCGATCACGTACGCGCCGCCGAGAGCGCGGAAGAACGAGTTGTGGTTGATCATCTCGACATACGTGTTCAGGAGCTCGGGCGTGCCCATGTTGCGCTTGATGTAGGCGATCATGCTCAGCGCGCCGGTGACGAGAAGCAGCAACCACCACGGGGCGATCGTGCGTTCGCGCCTGAGAGCGAGGCGCATTAGGCGGGCGGTCATCGGTGCGCTCCCACCGGGCTCCGGTCGTAGTGGCGGAGGAACAGCTCCTCGAGTGTCGGGGGCTGGCTGGTGACGCTGCTGACGCCACGTTCGCCGAGGTAGGCCATGGCCGCGGACAGTCCGTCCTTGTCGACGTCGAAGGTGGTGACGCCGTTCTCGGTGCGTACGTTGTGCACGCCTTCGAGGGTTTCGAGACCGGTGGCGGGGCTGGTCAACTCGGCCTTGACGGTCGTCCGGGTGAGGGCGCGGAGGTCGGCCAGCGTGCCGGTGTCGACCGTTCTGCCGTCGCGGACGATCGTGACGCGGTCGCTGAGTGCCTCGACCTCGGACAGGATGTGACTGGAGAGCAGGACGGTCCGGTCGCCGTTGCTCTGCTCTTGTTGGATGACCTCGCGGAAGGTGTTCTCCATCAGGGGATCGAGGCCGGAGGTCGGCTCGTCGAGCAGGAGCAGCTCGGTGTCGGTGGCGAGCGCGGCGATCAGCGCGACCTTCTGCCGGTTGCCCTTGGAGTAGGTGCGGACCTTCTTGCGCGGGTCGAGGTCGAAGCGTTCAATGAGCTCGTTCCGCCTTGTATTGTTGGCCTTTCTGCCGCTGGTGTCCATGAGGAGGTCGATGACCTCGCCGCCGGACAGGCTGGGCCAGAGCGTGACGTCGCCGGGGACGTACGCCAGTCGCTTGTGCAGCTCGGTCGCCTCGCTCCAGGGGTCGCCGCCGAGCAGCTTCACCTCGCCGGCGTCCGCGCGCAGCATGCCGAGCAGGATGCGGATCGTCGTGGTCTTGCCGGCGCCGTTCGGACCGAGGAACGCGTGCACGTCCCCGCGGCGGACGGTGAGGTCGAGGCCGTTCAGTGCCGTCGTTCTGCCGAACGTCTTCGTGAGACCTTTGATGTCGATCGCTTCGGTCATTTCCCGTGTCCTGGTTTCGGGAGGCGCGCCTTGAAGTCGGCGGCCTCGTCTGGGGTGAGGTAGGGATGGGAGTAGAGGTCGAGCAGGACGCGCGCGAGGAGATACTCGCCCTCCTTGCTGAACGGGTCGACGCCGAGCCGCCGCCCGATGTGGGGGTGGAGGAGCGCGATGGAGAGCGACATCGCCGCGGCCACGGTGGCGCGTTCGTTCGCCGAGGTGTCCGGCTCGTCCTCGCGTTGGCGGTCGCCCTCATCCATCCACTGCGCGCTCAGGTCGGCGAGCGTGTCGAAGAACTGGGTGGCCCGTCCCTCGACGAGCGCGCGGACGACGTACTGCCTGAACGGGCCGAACGCGGCTCCCGCGATGCCGACGTAGTTGATGCTCCCCTGGCTGTCGTCGGCCTTGACCTGCTCGTTGATGCGCTCGATCGCCCGGGCGAGGTAGGCGTCACAGGCGTCGCGGAGCGCTTCCTTGGAGCCGAAGTGGTGCCTGACGAGCCCCTGGGAGACCCTCGCCTCCTCGGCAATGCCCCGCATGGTCGCCTTGTCGAACCCGAGCTCCCCGAACTGCCGCATAGCCGCATCCCGAATCCTCGCCTGAGCGGTGAGGTCCTCCGAGTCGACTATCCGATCGTATAGCGGACTATCCACATGGATAGCCTACTACGCACTCGGGCAGTGTGGGGAAGGGTGGTCAGAGGATTGTGGAAACCTTGGGTCGCTATAGCGCCCATAGTTTCCACAATCTTCGGTCGGCGAGCGGCCACGGGATGAGCGCGAAGACTTTTGGTCGCTATAGCGCTCATACTCTTCGGGCTAACGAGAATGGCGACGGCCACCCCTGGCGGTGGCCGGGGTGTGGCCGCGGGAGGTGAGTGCGTGAAGCTGAGCGTCTTTGGATCTCAGCGCTTCTGCTCGAACCGGGTCGCCACGGGGCACGGGTGGGCAGGCGCAGCCTGCCCTTAACGACCTGCGTCGGGCCGCCGAGAGGCTCAATGTCAAGGGTCAGGTCGCGCAGCGACCTGATCTCGCACAAACTCGCCCACCGACCGCGCCAGCCATGCACTGCCGCGAGTTTGGGCGAGACGCGAAGCGCCCTTGACATTGAGGGCGGCCCATAAACTCCCGAGGCGACCCATCAGTAGGCGATCTCGACTCCGCACGCCGACAGCTCCCCGCGCAAGGTGGAGCTGCGCGACTGACAACCGAGTCGAAGACCGACACCCGGCATCGCGCGGAGGTGCCGCGCGGACCCCAGTCGAGCCGAGGCCGCTCACTTCATCGCGCGGGGGTCCTGTGCAGGCCCCAGCCGAGTCGATGACCGACACCTCTCATCGCCGGAGGTACTGGGCGGACCCCAGCCGAGCCGGTGGCCGCACATCTCGCTGCGCGGAGGTGCTGCGCGCTGGCGTGGGCTCGAGAGAGCTCGACTTTGGTCAGCTCTTCACTGTTGCGACAGACACCCCCCGAGAGTTTGGTGCTCTCGGGGACTGTGGCGGCGGTCGATGGTGGTGGCCGGTCCGGGGCGCGTCAAGGGCGCCGTTTGGACGGGCGCTTCGCGCAGATTTGGCAAACGACGTCGCTTCGCGATCGTTGACCCTTGACTCGCCCCGGACCGGCCACCTGTTTTCACGCGCCGCCCCTGCCCCCCGGAACAGGTGTCCGGGGCAGGCCTGCTTGCGGTCCAGGTCTGCTGCCGTGCTCGCGTCGCTTGTGGGGCCTTCCCCCGGTCTCTTGTGGCTCGGATGAAGCCCGGGGGTTCCGTCCCTATCCATGCCTGCGTGTAGTTGAGGGTGCGGCGGGTACGGGCTCTTGGTCCGCCTCAAGTCGAGTCACGAGGAGTGCCCATGCTTGGCCCCGACGACCGCCGGCGTGCGGAGATCGAAGAGACCGAAATGACCGAGAAGGCCGACCCTGCGGCCTCTTTCCACCCTGTCTCGCCGTGGAGCTATCCGGTCGAGCGCTACTACTATCCCTGGGCTCTGGCCGAGTACATCGCCAACCCCGAGCCGAGCGATCACAGTATCAAGTCGACCGTTGTCCAACGCCTGAAGGAGAATCCGCACACCAAGGATGACACGATCAAGGTCGACGTCAAGCAGCGTGTCGTGATCCTCGGTGGTGAAGTCTCGTCCTGGTTGGCCAAACGCGCCGCCGGTGACGATGCCTGGGACACCGCTGGGGTGGTCGACGTCAGCAACCAACTGCATACCCCCGAGCAGCCGCGGCCGTGACTCGTTACGGCTTTCACGCGTCCCACGAACAGCTCCATCCCAGTGACCTCCTCGACGCGGTCGTACGTGCCGAGGAGGCGGGTTTCGCCGCCGCGATGTCGTCCGATCACTTCGCGCCGTGGAGTACGCGGCAGGGGCACTCGGCGTTCGCCTGGTCGTGGTTGGGTGCGGCGTTGCAGGCGACCGGCCTCCCGTTCGGAGTCGTGAACGCACCCGGCCAGCGCTACCACCCGGCGATCATCGCGCAGGCGATCGGCACGCTTGCCGCGATGTATCCGGGCCGGTTCTGGGCGGCGCTCGGCACCGGCGAGGCGTCGAACGAGCACATCACCGGCACCGGTTGGCCGCGCAAAGACCAACGGACACAGCGACTTCGCGAGTGCGTCGACGTCATCCGCGCCCTGCTTGCGGGCGAAGAGGTCAACCACGAGGGGCTGGTGAACGTCGACCGAGCGAGGCTGTGGACCAGACCGGACACCGTGCCCGCTCTCATCGGTGCCGCGGTGTCTCCCGCGACCGCAGCCTGGTGCGCGAGCTGGGCCGACGGCCTCATCACCGTGGGCCACGACCGCGAGCAGCTGCGTCGCGTCGTCGACGCCTACCAGGACGCCGGCGGCGCCGGGAAGGTGTGCCTGCAGGTCCATCTGAGCTACGCCGAAGACGAGGCCGAGGCGGAGACGATCGCGTACGAGCAATGGCGAACGAACGTCTTCGCCCCTCCGCTCTGCTGGGATCTGGAGCTCCCCGAGCTGTTCGACCAGGCCGCCGAACACGTGAGCCTCGAGACTGTACGCAAGGCCGTGCTCGTCTCGTCCGACCTCGGCCGGCACGCCTCCTGGCTGAACGACCTCGCCGGCCTCGGCTTCGACGAGATCTACCTGCACCACGTGGGCCAGCGGCAACCCGAGTTCATCGATGCGTTCGGGGAGAAAGTCCTTCCCCAGTTGGAGATCACCCAGTCATGAGACTCACCCAAACAGCGGACCTTTGGTGGAAGAACGCCGTCCTCTACTGCGTCGACGTCGAGACGTTCTTCGACACCGACGGCGATGGGCGCGGCGACCTGCGAGGGCTCGCGCAACGCATCGACCATCTCGCCGAGCTTGGCGTGACCTGCCTGTGGTTGATGCCGTTCTATCCCACGCCGGATCGCGACGACGGCTACGACATCACCGACTTCTACGGCGTCGACTCGCGCCTCGGCAGCCACGGCGACTTCGTCGAGCTCGTGCGGATCGCGCAGGATCGCGGGCTGCGGGTCATCTCCGACCTCGTCTGCAACCACACGTCCGACCAGCATCCCTGGTTCCAGAGCGCCCGCGCCAGCAAGGACAGCCCGTACCGCGACTGGTACGTCTGGAAGGACGAGCCGCCGCCGGACGCCGAGCAGGGCGTGGTCTTCCCCGATCAGGAGAAGTCGCTCTGGACGTACGACGAAGCCGCCGGCCAGTACTACCTACACCGCTTCTACAAGCATCAGCCCGACCTCAACGTCGCGAATCCCCAGGTACGTGAGGAAATCAGCCGCGTCATCGGCTTCTGGCTCGAGCTCGGACTGTCCGGGTTCCGCGTCGACGCCGTGCCGTTCCTGATCGAGACGATGGGATCGGCGGACGCCGCGGACCTTCCGGATCCGCACGACTACCTGCGCGACCTGCGCAGCTCCGTGTCCCGAAGGCGCGGCGACGCCGCGTTGCTCGGCGAGGTCAACCTGCCGGGCGAGGAGACGCGGAAGTTCTTCGGCGACGAGGACGGCGACGAGCTCACCATGTGCTTCGACTTCGTCGGCATGCAGGCGCTCTACCTTTCCCTTGTCCGCAAGGACATTCGTCCACTCGTCAAGGCCCTCCGGGAGCGGCCGGGCGAGCCGGAGGAGACGCAGTGGGCGACGTTCGTCCGCAACCACGACGAGCTGACGCTCGACAAGCTGAGCGAAGCCGAGCGGCAGGAGGTGTTCGACGCGTTCGGCCCGGATCCGTCGATGCAGCTGTACGGCCGCGGACTGCGCCGCCGGCTGCCGCCGATGTTGAACGGCGACCGCGATCGGATCCGCATGGTCTACAGCCTGCTGTTCTCGCTGCCGGGTACGCCGGTGCTCTTCTACGGCGAGGAGATCGGTATGGGCGAGAACCTCGACGTGGAAGGGCGGATGGCCGTCCGTACGCCGATGCAGTGGACGGCCGGTCCGAGCGGCGGATTTACGACAGGGCAGAAACCCGCCACGCCGCTCGTGGAGGGCGAGTACGGCCCGGAGAACGTCAACGTGGCAGCGCAACGGCGCGATCCGGCGTCGCTGCTGTCCTGGATGACGCTGCTCATCCGCCGGTACCGCGAATGCCCAGAGCTGGCGTGGGGTTCCAGCAGCTTCCTCGACCAGAACGGCCAGCAGGTACTCGTTCAACGCAGCGACTACGAAGGCGGAACGGTGTTCGCACTGCACAACTTCGGCAGCCTGCCGGCCGCGGTCTCGCTCCGACTCGACGACGTTCCCGCCGGGTCGCGCCTGGTGGATCTGCTCAACGACCGGACCGTCGAGGTCGGGACCGAGAAGCACGTGACGGTCGACCTCGGGCGGTACGGATGTCGCTGGCTGCGGGTCGTTCGTCCGGGTGAACGATCACTCACCTGAACGGGTAGATTGATGATCGGCTGGTCCGACAGCGTGGCCAACCGGTTGTCGTCACCAAGGGGCACAGGACAAGGACGGTGCGATGATGGTTGAGCCGACACGGCACGCCTTCCACGATCAGCTCGACCATGTGGGCGAGCGCATCGCGGCAATGGCGAAGCTGGTCGAGGCCGCGGTCGAGCAGGCCACCACCGCGATTCTCGAGGGCGACGTACGCCTCGCCGAGCGGGTCATCACGGCCGACGTCGAGATCGACCGGATGAAGATCCAGCTCGAGGAGCAGATCTTCGAACAGCTCGCCCTCCAACAACCCGTCGCGAGCGACCTGCGATTGCTGGTCGGGACGTTGCGGATGAGCGCGGACCTCGAACGGATGGGCGACCTCGCCGGCCACGTCGCGAAGATCACCCGGCTGCGGTACCCCGAGCACGCGATTCCCGAAGGGCTCAAGAGCACGATCGCCGAGATGGGCTCGATCGCTCAGAAGATGGTGCGGACGACCAGCGAGATCGTGTCGACCCGCGACATTCATGCTGCCGAGAAGCTGATCGGCGAGGACGAGCGGATGGACGACCTGCGCCGCTTGTTGTTCCGCAACATGCTCGGCCCCGACTGGGCCCACGGCGTCGGTGCCGCGGTCGACCTGGCGCTGCTCGGGCGCTACTACGAGCGCATCGCCGACCATGCCGTGTCCATGGCGCACAGCGTGATCTACCTGGTGACGGGCGAGAAGACGAGCTAGCAAGCAATGCCCGCGGCGACCACGTCGACGTGGTCGCCGCGAGCCCGCGCCCTACTAGAGCGGCGTGACCGTGAGGTTCCGCCAGGAGGCCTTGCCGTCGAACGTACGCAGGCCGACCGCGCCCGCTGTCGGGCAGTTCGTGTCGATGTAGCCCTTGGTCGGTGGCGACGGGTTGGGATCGTCCACGCGCTTGGCGGTCGCGGTGATGATGCAGCCGCGTACCTCGACGCGGAGGTGGACCCACGTTCCCACCGGAGAGCCGCCCGCGATCGTGCCCGAGGTCAGCGGGGTCCAGTTGTGGTTCATCCGGCCCAGCTGCGTCGCCCCGTCACCGATGCCGAAGAAGTAGCCACGCAAGGCATCTGCGCCGATGGCCGGATCGCTCACCCGGAACAGCAGACCGGCGTTGCTGGCAGGGCCGGCCGAGTCGCGGCGTACGTCCGCCTCGATCACGTAGTTGCCCCAACCGGTCGATCCCGCGATCGACTTGCTGCCGTTCGCGCCGGACGTCTCCGACAGCACCCCGCTGGAGAGCTGCCACGAGCCGCCGTAGTGCTTCCATCCCTTCTGCTCGTTCGCCGACCAGGGCGCGGTGTACGGGAGCACACCGGCGTTCGCGCTCTTGGTGCGCTCCGACTTCGGCTGGCCGGACACGTACGACGGCGCGGTGTAGCGGACGTCACGACCGTCGACCGAGGGCAGCAGGCTCGGGCTGTAGTTGGACAGGCTGCCCGCGCCGCCGCTCTGGATCTGCAACGGTGCCGGGAACCACGACCACGCGCCGTCCCCGTTGTTGGTGTTGACGAACACCGCCTCGTGGTCCTCCAGCGCGAACGCGTTGTCGTCGCTGTGGCGTACGTGCATCCCGGCCATCATCAGCTGCCCGTTCGGCCCGCCGCCGGGACTCCACGCGACGAACGGGCTGGACCCGAGGTAGCGGCCGTCCGTCGTCTGCACGAACGTGCCCTGGTCAGCCGGCCCGGTGCCCCACGTCGCACCACCGTCGGTCGACTTCTTCAGGTACGCCTCGCACGCCACCCGACCCGAACGGGAGACGCAGATCTCGTATGCCAGCACGTAGCTGCCGTTCGGCAGCTTCGCCACCGTCGGCATCCCCGGCCGCTCGGCCGTGATCGAGGTAGCGACGTCTTTCACCAAGCCTGGCGCGTAGTTGAGGCTGCCGTCTGGTTTCGCCGACCACGTGTCGCCACCGTCGTTCGACACGATGTGCCCGACGAACTGCGAGTGCGTGGCGCGCTGGCGTTCGTCGGCGAAGAACGCGACCAGCTTGCCGTCACCGTTCACCGAGAGGAACGGCTCCCAGATGCCCGGGTCGTCACCGCCGACGTCGGCGTTGCGGGCGTACTGGTAGGTGCTGACGAACGACCACGTGACGCCGTGGTCGGTGCTGCGCCAGAGCTGGAAGTTGGTGGAGTTGTCGCGGCCGATGACGTTCGCGGTGAGCAGCAACGTGCCGGCGGGGTAGGCGCCGACCTGCTGCGGGAGCTCGTAGATGACGGGTTGGTAGATGCTGTGTGACGGGTGGGCGGAACCCGTTCCGCCGTCGGCGACCTGGGCGAGCGTCGTCCAGGTCTGTCCGTCGTCGAGGCTTTGGCGGACCGGGACCTTGGCTTCGGCGTTGACGTTGACGCCGTACTCGAACGTGGCGAGCAGCCGGCCGTTCGCCGCACCGGAGTGGGCCAGCCGGATCACCCGCGCGTACGTGACATTGTCCACCCCAGGAGTCACCTGGTACAGGACGTCTCCGACGGTGTTGGCGTTCGCCACTCCGGGGGACCAGCCGAGCGTCGCCACGAGCACGAGCGCGAGCAGGACGCCGAGGCGACGGCCGAGGAAGGAGCTCATCGAACCTCCACATTTCGAAATATGAGAAATGACTACGAGATACGACGAGAACAGCATGCGCCAGGACCGCTGGCGCCGCGCTGGCGGGAAGGCGACGTTCACCGCCGGGCACGGCGGATTTCGGCCAAGCTTGCGTCCGTGCCTGGATTCGAGTCGATCGACGCCCTCGTCGCCCGGATGGAGGAGCAGCTGAAGCCGCTCGAGCGCGACGGCGATCCGCGTCAGTACTTCCATGGCACGTACCTGCGCACGACGAAGGCGGTCGGGGCCGAGGTCGCCGTCGGTGGGTTCCGCGACAACCCCTGGGTCGAACGGTGGGATCTCGCGTTCGCGCAGCTCTACCTGGACGCGCTCGAGGCGCCCCGCCCGCCGCGGCCGTGGGCGGTCGCGTTCGACGCCGCGCCCGACCTGCCGCCGCTGCGGCACGTGCTCCTGGGCATGAACGCGCACATCAACTACGACCTGCCGCAAGCCCTGCTCGCCGTGATCGACGACGCCGAGTTCGACGACGCCGCGCTGCTGGAACGTCGGGAGGCAGACCACCGGCACATCGACCTGGTCCTCGCCGACCGGGTCGAGGGCGAGACGCGCGAACGGATCGCCGCCGGCGCTCACCTCAGCCTGCTCGATCGTGTCCTGCTCCCGTGGAACAAGCTCGGCACGAAGCGGTTCTTGGCGGAGTCGCGGCACAAGGTCTGGTCCAACACGACAGTCCTCGCCCAAGCGCGCCGCGCCGGTCCGTCGGACTATCGTGCGCGACTGGAGGAGCTCGAGGGTCTGGTTGCCCACCGCGTCACGGAGCTGACGCGGCCCGGCCAGGTGATCCTGCAGCTCGCGGTCCAGGGTTTCGGAGTGCAGCTCAAGTCCACGAGGTGAAGGAGAATCGCGCATGTCCGTTCCACCGCACGCCAAGGTGATCGGTCCGGAAGACGGCAGGACGCTCAAGCTGTTCGGCGTCCGGTTCCACTACAAGATCGAGACGGCCGACGCCGGAGGCAACCTCGCGTTGATGGAGGTCGAGATTCCTCCACACACGTTGGTGAAACCGCACAACCACACGCGCGAGGACGAGTACTCGCTGATCATGTCGGGCACCGTCGGCGTGCGCGTCGGCGACGACGTACGGGAGGCGCCCGCCGGCTCGTACCTCGTGAAGCCGCGCGGCATCCCGCACGCGATGTGGAACGCGGGCTCCGAACCAGCGAAGGTGATGGAGATACTTTCGCCCGGTGGCATGGAGAAGTACTTCGAGGAGCTCGCGCCGATCCTCGCCCACGAAGGCGGTGCCGGCCCGGCGCAGTACTACGAGCTCGCCGCGAGCTACGGCCTCACCATCCAGGACGACTGGATCGAGGAGCTCGAGACCACGTACGGCGTCAAGTTGTAGTTGTCGGCGCCTCAGCCGGCCAGGTGCAGGGCGAGGTGGCCGATCACGTGGCGGGCGTCGTCCTCGATGCCGTGGATGAAGGTGGACTTGCGCCGCCGCAGGACGGGGAGCCCCAGCGCATAGAGGCCGGGTAGCTCGAGCACGCCGCCGGCGTGGCGGAGGTGGCCCTTGGAGTCGACGACGGGAACGTCGAGCCAGCTGTAGTCCGGCCGGAATCCCGTCGCCCACACGATGGTGCGGATCTCGCCGCCGCGCAGGTCGAGCTGCAGCTGGGTCTTGTCGGGCACCCGAGTCGGCGCGAAGCGCTCGGGATCGCCCACGTCGGTCACGCCGGCGGTGAGTGCCCATTCGTCGAACGTGCCGAGCAGGCGCGCCATCTTGAGGTCGGCCAGCGAGAACACGTTCCGCAAGCCGCCCGAGAACAACGCGGTGCCGTCGCGCAGCATCGCCCACCGGCCGACGAGCCGGACGCCCAGGTCGGCGAGCGCGTTGAGGTCGAGCGTCGACCGTTCCGGCGTACCGACCAGCTGCGGCGAGGGCAGCCGGCGAGCCCGCACCAGGTCGTCGACCTCGTCGTAGCGCTGGTCCCAGACCCCGGACGCATCCATCCACCACAGCACGTCGCGGCCGCGGTAGAGCCGGGGCAGCCGGACGTGCTCGCCGACCGACAGGGTCACGGGCCGGCCCGACCGGGCGATCTCGGCGGCCAGCTGGACGCCGGTCGCCGACGCGCCCACCACGAGCACGCCACCCTCAGCGAGCTTCGAGGGCGAGCGATAGTCGAACGGCGTCAGCTGCTCGACCGACGAAGGCACCGCCTCATGCAGGGCCGGCACCGATGGCCGGTTGCAGGCGCCGCTCGCGATCACGACCGTCCGGGCGCGGAGCTCCCCACGGTCGGTCACCACCCGATACCCGTCGTCGACCCTGGCCAGGGACGTCACGTTCGTCCCGGTCCGGACCGGTGCGCGCACAGCCGACGCGAACCGTTCGACGAAGTCGACCACGTCGCCCGACGTCAGGTAGCCGTCCGGGTCGGGACCGTCATAGCCGAAGCCCAGAAGACGGCACTGCCAGTTGGGCGTGAGCAAGCGCAACGAGTCCCAGCGTTCGCGTCGCCACGAGTTGGCCACCTCGCCGCGTTCGAGCACGACGTGGTCGAGCGAGGCCTCGCTGAGGAAGTGGCTGGCGGCGAGGCCGGCATGGCCGGCCCCGATGACGACGGTGGTGACGTGCTCGATCAGGCGACCTCGACCGTGACGTCCGTGGGGTTCGTCAGGGCGTCGAACACCGCGGAGCGCTTCTGCGACTGGGCGACGATGGCCTCGATGTCCTCCTTCGACGCGTCGGCGTCGATGTGGAATGTGACCTTGACGTCGTTGAAGCCGTTGCGTACGTCGGTGTCGGCGCCGAGGATGCCGCGGACGTCGTGGTGACCCTCGACCGTCGACTCGACCGAACGCAGCTGGATGCCTCGGTTCTGCGCGACGGAGGCGACGCCGGCCGTGAGGCAGCTGGCCAGGCCCACGAGCAGGTACTCGATCGGGGTGATGCCGTTGTCGGTGGCGGCGAACGTCTCGGGGTGGTCGGCGTCGAACGTGCGCGCCTCCTTGTGCTGCTGGTCCTCGCCGAGCCCGAAGTACTGCTGGACCGTGGTCGTGCTGTGCACGCCGTGCTGCCACTTCGACGTGGCCTTCCAGGTGAACTTGGCGGCCTCGGGCGCCCCCTTGAGCACCTCGCGCGCGTCGAGCAGCGCCTGGACGTTGACCCCGTTGACGACCGTCGTCATGTCGGTAATGCCCCTCTCGCGTAATTCCTATTGATAACGTGGGAATTTGAGTTTACACAGCTGGGAGCGGCTACGCTCACGTTTGTGTCAACGTCAGGCTCGACGATCGCGGCCGGCTCGGCCGGGACGGTCGAGACGAGGTTTCTGGACCTGCCGGCTCCGGTGCCGCTCGACTGTGGACGTTCGCTGCATCCGGTCCGGGTGGCGTACGAGACGTACGGAACGCTCTCGCCCGCGCGCGACAACGTGATCCTGGTCTGTCACGCGCTCAGCGGCGACGCGCACGCCGCCGGATACTCCGCGGCACCGTCCGCCGAGGCGAGCACGCGGGACGGGTTCGGCGCGGACGACCGCGACGGCTCGGCGGGCAAGGCGCTCGGCTGGTGGGACGGGATGATCGGGCCGGGCAAGGCGTTCGACACCGACCGCTTCTTCGTCGTCTCCACCAACCTGCTCGGCGGCTGCCGCGGGACGACCGGGCCGTCGTCGGTCGACCAGGCGACCGGCAAGCCGTACGGAACGGACTTTCCGGTGATCACGGTCGCCGACATGGTCCGGGTCGAGCGGGCGTTCCTGGACGAGCTCGGCATCGCCCGGTTGGCAGCGGTCGCCGGTGGGTCGCTGGGCGGCATGCAGGCGCTGGAGTGGGCGGTCTCGTACCCCGACCAGGTCGACGCCGCCGTCGTCATCGCGAGCACGCACGCCCTGGGGCCGCAGGGCGTGGCGTGGAACGCGATCGCCCGCGACGCGATCATGCGCGACCCGGCCTGGCAGGGCGGCCACTACTACGGCACCGGCTCCGCGCCGTCCGACGGGATGGGCATCGCGCGGATGGTCGGCCACATCACCTACCTGTCCGCCCCGGCGTTGGACGACAAGTTCGGCCGGCGGCTGCAGTTCGCCGACGACATCCGCTACACGTTGACCGAGCCGGAGTACGAGGTCGAGAGCTACCTGCGCTACCAGGCCGCCTCGTTCGTCAAGCGGTTCGACGCGAACACCTATCTCTACACGTCGCGCGCGCTGACCTACTTCGACCTCGCGCGCTCGTACGGCTCGGGCTCTTTGGAGCGTGCGCTGGACCGCGTGGCCGCGCGGGCGTTGCTGATCGCGTTCAGCTCCGACTGGCTTTACCCGCCGTCGGCGTCGACGGAGATCGCGGATGCCCTGCGTACGTTGGGCAAACCGGTCGAGCTCCAGGTGATCGACGCGCCGTACGGGCATGACTGCTTCCTGCTCGAGGAAGCCCGGCAGACCCCGATCATCCGTCGTTTCCTGGAGGAGCCTTCGTGAGCGACCGCGTCGAACAGGACCGCGCGTTCGGATTCGAGACTCGGCAGCTGCATGCCGGGCAACGCCCCGACCCGAACACCGGTGCGCGAGCGGTGCCGATCTTCCAGACGACCAGCTACGTCTTCGAGGACCCCGAGTCGGCGGCCGCGTACTTCAACCTGCAGGAGTACGGCAACACGTACTCGCGGATCATGAACCCGACCGTCGCGGTCTTCGAGGAACGGGTGGCGAACCTCGAGGGTGGCGCCGGCGGGGTCGCGTTCGCCAGTGGGATCGCCGCGCAGGCCGCAGCTCTGTTCACCCTGCTGCAGCCCGGCGACCACGTGGTCTCGTCGTCGGCGTTGTACGGCGGAACGGTCAACCAGTTCAAGCACCTGCTGCGCAAGATGAACGTCGAGCTGTCGTGGGTCGATCCGGACTCTCCCGACGCGTGGCGGGGGGCCGTGCGGGAGAACACCAAGGCGTTCTTCGGCGAGACGATCGGCAACCCCGGCGGGAACGTGCTGGACATCGAGACCCTGGCGTCGATCGCGCACAAGCACCAGCTGCCGTTGATCGTCGACAACACGTTCGCGACGCCGTACCTCTGCCGGCCGATCGAGTGGGGCGCGGACATCGTGGTCCACTCGGCGACGAAGTTCATCGGTGGGCACGGGACGAGCATCGGCGGCGTGGTGGTCGAGGCCGGAACTTTCGACTGGTCGAACGGGCGCTTTCCGGTCGTCGCCGATCCCTCGCCGGCCTACCACGGGCTGCAGTTCCACGAAACTTTCGGAACGTACGGCTACCTGATGAAGCTGCGAGCCGAAACGTTGCGGGATCTCGGCGGGGCGTTGTCGCCGTTCAACGCGTTCCTGTTCCTGCAGGGGTTGGAGACGTTGTCGCTGCGGATGCAACGGCACGTGGAGAACGCCGGCGCGGTCGCCGCGTTCCTCGAGTCGCACGAGCTGGCGTCGAACGTGACGTACGCCGGCCTGCCCGGCAGCTCGTACCGGCCGCTGGTGGAGAAGTACCTGCCCGGCGGCGCCGGCGCGGTCTTCTCGTTCGACTGCGCCGGTGGCCGCCAGGGTGGGCAGGACCTCATCCGCGGCGTCTCGCTCTGGTCGCATCTGGCGAACGTGGGCGACGCGAAGAGCCTGATCATCCATCCGGCGAGTACGACGCACCGCCAGCTCAGCGACGCCGAGCTCGCGGCGGCCGGCGTGGGGCCGGGGACGGTGCGGCTGTCGGTCGGGACCGAGTCGGTGGACGACCTGCTCTGGGATCTGTCGCAGGGGTTTGCCTTTGTGGAGAAGGGTTTGACGACGTGACCGAGCTCGATCTCGCGCGCTACCAGGACCCGTTGGTGATCCAGCGCGTCCTCCACACGGCGAAGACGATCGCGATCGTGGGGCTGTCGGACAACGAGCTGCGGGCGAGCAACTTCGTCGGGTATTACCTCAAGCGGCACGACTACAACGTGATCCCGGTGAACCCGCGCGCGACCTCGATCCTCGGCGCGACGTCGTACCCCACCCTGGCCGACGTCCCCGAGCCCGTGGACGTCGTCAACGTCTTCCGCGCGCCGGCCGCGCTGCCGGGGATCGCGGCGGAGGCCGTCGCGATCGGCGCCAGCGCGCTGTGGTGCCAGTTCGGCGTGATCAACGCCGAGGGCGCGAAGGTCGCGGAGGACGGCGGCCTGACCGTCGTCATGGACCGCTGCCTGAAGGTCGAACACGCCCGCTTCGTCGGCCGCATGCACTGGCTGGGCTTCAACACCCAGCGCATCACCTCGGTACGGTCCGGCCTGCAGTAACGACGCAGAGCGCTCGCTCGGCGAGGTCGCTGAGGGTGCTCGCCGTCTTGGCCACCGACAGGCCGCGGCTGGTGTGCAGGAGGTCGAACGCGTCGAAGCTGGTCAGGACGAACAGCTGGTCGACGGCCTCGCGCTGCGTCACCTCCGCACGGAGACATCCCTGCTCCTGCAGGCGTTTCGCGAGGTAGCGCATGCCGCCGAGGCGGCCGTCCTCGAGTCGCTGAACGGCGCCGGCGAACGCTTCGGGGTCGAGGTGGGCGCCGGAGTAGAGGGCGCGCAGAACGTCGCGCTCGGCCGCGTACGCCTTGCTGCCCGCGCGGAACGAGCCGCGCAGATGCTCGCGCGCGTCCGGGTCGTGCACCGCATCGCTGATCGCGCGGAAGCCCGAACGTTCGAACACGTACACCGCGAGCGCGTCGAACAGTCCCGCGCGCGACTCGAACACCAGGTAGATCGTCGACCGCGCCACCCCGGCGTCGCGCGCGACCTGGTCGACGCTGACGGCCGCGGCGGGCGCGGCGCGGAGGCGTTCGTACATCGCCTCGAGCACGCGCTGCCGGGTCTCCTCGGCGGTGGCGGCGCGGGTTCGCTGCTCGTACTTGCGCGGACTCATGGACCGCGATCCTAGATTCCGGTTGACAGCATGTCCAGTCAAAGACACACTGTCTCGTGAAAGACAAGCTGTCCGATGAAATCTGGAAGAGGAACTGATGAGAAGCAAGGTGCTCGTCTGCGGCGCCGGCCCCGCGGGTCTGGTCGCCGCGATCACGCTGGCGCACGCCGGCGTCGACGTGCTGCTGGTCGAGCGGAGGCCGGACACGTTGACGTTGCCGCGGGCGACCGCGATCAGTACGCGGACGATGGAGATCCTGCGCTCGTGGGGCCTGGAGCCCGCGGTGCGCGCGGTCGCGATGGACCTGAAGGAGCGCGGCTGGATCACGTTCGCGCTCACGTCGAACGAAGGCATGGAGTTACAGGAGGGCTTCCCGACGGCCGCCGAGGCCGCCGAGGTGAGCCCGACGAGGCCTGCGCTCGCGCCGCAGGACGACTTGGAGCGCGTGCTGGTCGAGCACCTGCGCTCGCTGCCGTCCGCGCGTGTCGAGTACGGCGTCGAGCTGGTCGGCCTGGCGCAGGACGACGACGGCGTGACGGTGGAGCTGCGTGGCGCGGCGCCGCGTTCGGTGCGCGTCGACTACGTGATCGGTGCGGACGGTGTCGCGAGCACGGTGCGTTCGCAGCTCGGCATCGTGCTGGAGGGCGTGGACGACCTCGTGACGCACGCGGCGACGCAGTTCCGCGCGCCGCTGTGGGACGTCGTGGGGGAGCGGCGGTACGGGATCTACGTGATCATCAACCCGGAGGCGGACGGCGTCGTCGTTCCGTCCGGGCAGGGTGATCGGTGGGTGTACGGGCAGGAGATCCCGTCGGGCTCGCCGACGCCTCCGGCGGAGGAGACCATCCGGCGGATCCGGATCGCTTCGGGCGTGCCCGATCTCGAGGTGCGGGTCGAGCGGACCGGCCAGTTCACGTTCGCCGCCATGGTCGCCGACCGCTACCGGGTCGGCCGTGGCTTCGTCATCGGCGACGCCGCGCACCGGATCACCCCGCGCGGCGGTACGGGCATGAACACCGCGATCCACGACGGCTACGACCTCGGCTGGAAGCTGGCCTGGGTCCTGTCCGGCTGGGCCGCGCCGGCGCTGCTCGACAGCTACGAGGCCGAGCGCCGCCCGATCGGCGCGCGCAACGCCGAGCGTTCCGCGCGGCCCGACGGCTCGCGGCGGGAGCTGGCCGAGTCGCTCGCGGACGACCTCGGCGGACGGCTCGCGCACGCCTGGGTCGACGGCGTCTCGACGCTGGACCTGCTCGGGCCCGGGCTCACGGTCCTCGCCGGCTCCGCGGGTTCGCGCTGGGTCGACGCCGCGGTGACTCTCCCCGTGCCCGTAACGACCCATGTCGTGAACGGAGCGGCCGAGGTAGCGCTCGGCATCGAGCCCGGCGGTGCGGTGCTGGTCCGCCCGGATGGGCAGGTGATGGCGAAGTTCTCGGCAGACGTGCCCGATCCGGCCACCGCCCTCGCCTTGACGAGCTTCGAGTCGGCTTCCTACGTTGGCTAGTACAACGTTATAGAAGCCAACCGGCGAAGGACATCGTCGGCAGCACGGGAGGCTCGACGATGAATGCGAAGTGGACGCGCCGGCGACTCCTCGGCACCAGCGCGGCGGTCGCGGCAGGGACGTACCTCCTCGATCAGCAAGCGGCGTGGGCGGCGCTGACGACGTCCGCCGACGAGGACGGGCACGAGCTCTGGCTGCGGTACCGGCAGGTGGACGAACCCAGGTTGCTGGCGTCGTACCGGCGCGCGTTCACCCAGGTCGTCAAGGCGGGCGACGGCGTCCTCGCGTCGGCGCAGGCAGAGCTTGTCCGCGGCCTGTCCGGCCTGTTGGGTCGGTCGATCGGCGTCGTCGACGCTCCGACGAGGAGCGGCGCCGTCGTTCTCGGCACACCCGAGTCGTCGCCGATCGTTCGCTCGCACTGTCCGGCGGCAGAGCTGGAGAAGCTCGGTCCCGAGGGCTATGTCGTCCGTCGGGCACGGGTCGGCAAGGTCGACGTGGTGTTGGTCGCGAGCGCGGGCGAGCGCGGGGTGCTGTACGGCGCGTTCCACCTGCTGCGACTGCTGCAGACCCAGCGCGGCGTCGAGAAGCTGAATGTCGCCGAACGTCCGGCCAACCCGCTGCGGCTCGCCAACCACTGGGACAACCTCGACGGGAGCGTCGAACGCGGCTACTCGGGCACGTCGATCTTCCACTGGTACGACCTGCCGGAGATCAAGCCGCACTACGTCGAGTACGCCCGCGCGATGGCGTCCGTCGGCATCAACGCGACGGTCGTCAACAACGTCAACGCCAACGCGGAGTTCCTGTCCAGCGAGATGATCGAGAAGCTGGCGCCGCTGGCAGACACCTTGCGGGCTTGGGGAATCAAGCTTCAGCTGTCCGCCAACTTCGCTTCGCCGATGGTGCTCGACGGGCTGGAGACCGCGGACCCGTTCGACCCCGCCGTACGTACCTGGTGGCGGGACAAGGCGACCGAGATCTACACGCATATCCCCGACTTCGGCGGGTTCCTCGTCAAGGCGAACTCCGAGGGCCAGCCCGGACCGGTGGACTACGGCCGTACGCACGCCGACGGCGCCAACCTGCTGGCCGAGGCGCTCGAGCCGCACGGCGGAATCGTCATCTGGCGAGCGTTCGTCTGGCACGGACCGGAGACGTGGGCGGACGAGGCGTTCGAGACGTTCCAGCCGCTCGACGGGGAGTTCGCCGCCAACGCGCTAGTGCAGATCAAGAACGGTCCGATCGACTTCCAGGTCCGCGAGCCTGCGCACCCGCTCTTCGGAGCGCTGCCGCGGACGAACTCGATGATGGAGCTGCAGGTCACGCAGGAGTACACCGGCCAGTCGACCCATCTGTGCTACGCCGTTCCGCTGTGGAAGGAGGTCTATGACTTCGACACCCACGGGGCGGGGCCGGGCACGACGGTCGCCTCCGTCGTCGGTGGGACTGCCTTCGACTACGGCCACAGCGGCGTCGCGGGCGTGATGAACTTCGGCTCGAGCACGAACTGGACC
The DNA here is from genome assembly GCF_016907715.1 of Tenggerimyces flavus. Lineage (NCBI taxonomy): Bacteria > Bacillati > Actinomycetota > Actinomycetes > Propionibacteriales > Nocardioidaceae > Tenggerimyces > Tenggerimyces flavus. The sequence goes on from NZ_JAFBCM010000001.1 coordinate 1,492,334, forward strand.
GGCCACCATCTGGCGGCCGCCAACACGCACGGTTTCGGCCGGCTGGCGTGGAACCCTCAGCTCTCCGCGGAGCAGATCGCGGACGAGTGGGTACGCAGCACGTTCGGGTCGCACCGGTCGCTGGTCACCGTTCTGACCGGGATGTTGCTGCACTCGCGGGAGATCTACGAGTCGTACAACTCGCCGCTCGGCGCCGGCTTCGTGCAGGGCGGCGGCGACCACCTCGATCCGTGCGTGCGGTGCAACGAGCCGTGGCACCAGTCGGACGCCTCGGGCGTGGGCTTCGACCGTACGGTCGCGACCGGCACGGGGACGACGGGGCACTACTTCCCGGCGGTGACGTCGGTGTTCGAGTCGCTGGACACGTGCCCGGACGAGCTGCTGCTGTTCTTCCACCACGTTCCGTACACGCATCGGCTGCGGTCGGGGAAGACGGTGATCCAGCACATCTATGACTCGCACTTCTCGGGTCTGGAGAACGCGTCCCGGCTGCGGTCGCTGTGGCAGGGGTTGCGGCGGCAGGTGGATCCGCGGCGGCATCGCGAGGTGCTGGCGCGGTTCGACCGGCAGGTCGACCACGCCCGGCAGTGGCGGGACACGTTGGTGACGTACTGGTTCGAGAAGAGCCGGATCCTCGACCGGCGGCGGTCGTGGGTGCAGGCGCAGTTCGGGCCGATGTGGACGGTGCTCCACGAGTCGTCGCCTGCGCCGATGGAGCTGACGGTGGGGAACGCGACGTCGGGTGCGCTGTCGCTCGCGGTCGCTGTCGACGTGCCGGAGGGGTGGACGAGCGCGACGGTCGATGTCGACGTTCCGTCCCGCGAGCTCGTGCCGGTGTCGGTGCCGGTGCAGCCGGGTGGGCCGCCGGGGTACTTCTTGGTCGGCGTACGCATGGGTGCTCGGAAGGACGTGCTGGTCGACCCGATCGAGGTGCTCACCACCCCGGCCGCTTCGCGTTGCGTGCTGGCGTTGGACGCGGGTACGGCTGCGAGCCCGCTGCACGACGGCTACCGCAGGCTGACGCCTTCCGACGCGTGGAATGCGGAGGTCGGCTACGGCTGGGTCGGCACGGCGCCGGAGTCGCGCGACCGTACCGGCAACACCGACGCACTGCTGCGGGACTTCGTGAACGACAACGCGGCCAGCACCCTGCGCATCGCGGTGCCGGCAGGTGCGCACGACGCGTACCTCCTGGTCGGCGACGCCGACGTCCGCTCGTTCGCGACGTACGTCCGGGTCGACGGCAAGGTGGTCGCCGAGAGCCCGTTCCTGTTCCGCAACGACTTCGCCTGGCTGCACGTCCCCCTGGACGGCGGCGCGAGCGGGCGCTCGGTCGACCTGGAGCTGTCCAGCGCTCCCAACGAGCACTGGCATCTCGTCGCTCTCGCCCTCATCGCACAGAAAGGCTGAATTTCCTCTCGCTGGAATGTCGAGAACCTGACGCCAGCGCCGACTCCCTGGTGACGACCAACCACAGGGAGGAACCACCATGCGCAAGCTCATCTACTGGGTGCACACGTCGGTCGACGGGTTCGTCGACGGGCCGAACGGCGAGTTCGACTGGCCGGTGATGGGGCCGGAGGTGTCCGCCTACTCCGACGGCCTCGACCGGCGAGTCGACACGTTGCTGTTCGGCCGGCCGGTGTGGGAGATGATGGTCGGGTTCTGGCCGAACGCCGAAGCGATGTCCGACGACCCGCACGTCGCCGCGTTCGCACCGTTCTGGCGGGCGACTCCCAAGATCGTGTTCTCGCGCAGCTACCCGAGAGACGACTGGACCTCCCGCGTCATCAGCGACAACCTGCGGGCCGAGGTCACCGCGCTCAAGGCGGAGCCCGGTGCTGACCTGCTGCTCACCGGCGGGGCCAGCCTGGCGGCCGCGTTCACCGAGCTGGGGCTGATCGACGAGTACCACGTCGCCGTGCATCCCGTCGTTCTCGGCGGCGGCCGGAGGCTGTTCGCCGGCCCCGACCAGCGCATCGGGCTTCGACCGGTCGCGTCCCAGCTGCTCGACGGCCAGGTCGTCGTGACCCACTACGAACGGCCGGCTTCGTAGCGCAGATACTGACGGCGTGGGCGATGAGGCGCTGAGACGCGAAGAGGTCGTGCCGTTCCTGGCTGGGCGGCCGGGTTCGGCTGAGGAGTTGGAGCCGCTGTCGGGCGGGGCGTGGTCGTCGGCATGGGCCTACCGGGTGGGCGGCGAGGAGCTGGTGATCCGGTTCGGCCCGGAGGCGTCCTGGTACGAGGCCGACCGGATGGCGATGGCCTTCGCCAGCGCGGACCTGCCCGTGCCGGAGGTCCGGGAGGTGGGCACGACGCCGGCTGGGCGGGCGTATGCGATCTCGGTTCGCCACTACGGGACGTTCCTCGAGGACACTCCCGTGGAGCTGGCCGCTGCTGTCGCCCCCGCCCTGACGCGGTTGCTCGTCGCTCTCTACCGGGTGCCGTCCAGCCCTGAGCTGCCCGTGGCCTGGCACCAGACGGGCGAGTCACCCGGCACGTGGCGGGAGTACCTCCGCGCCGGCCTGGTCGACGATCCGAAGGCCGTCGTGCACGGCTGGAGCTCCGCTCTGGCTTCCGACAAGGAGCTGTCCACGCTGTCCTCGGCGGTGAGCGAGCGCATCCACGCCCTGGTGGACGCCTGCCCCGAACGTCGGGACCTGATCCACGGCGATCTGCTGCACGGCAACGTGCTGGTCAGTCCGGTCACCCACCGGATCGAGGCGGTGCTGTCGTGGAAGTGTTCGGTCCGCGGTGACTTCCTCTTCGACGCCGCCTGGTGCAGCTTCTGGTCCTCGTTCCACCCGGGGATCGCCGCCGCCGATCCGCTGTCCGGTCTGCTGGGGGCCTTGCGGAACGAGCACAGCGCCCTCGTCGACGCCGCCGCGCGCCATCATTGCTACGAGCTGCACATCGGCTACACCCACCTGGGCTGGAACATCTGGACCGGCAACGTCGAAGCCCTCGCCGGCACCGCACGGCGCCTCGCCGAGGTCCTCGAGCGCGGTCCCCTCACGCTTCCAGCTGCCGGCGGGCGGTCGTGACGGCTGCTTCGATGTCCACGCCGAGCTCTCGTACCGCCGCCGCGTACGCGCGGGCCGCGTCGGCGAGGCGTTCCTGGCGGGCTTGCTCGGACAGCTCGGGAACCCCACGTACGACGGTGCCCTGCCCGACGCGCCCGCGGATGTAGCCGGCGGCCTCGAGCTCCCGATAGGCCCGCGCGACCGTTCCGGACGCGATGCCGAGGTCGCGCGCGAGCTGCCGGATGCTCGGCAGCGTGGCGCCGACGCCGAGGACACCGGCGACGATGAGAGCCGCGATCTGGCTGCGCAGCTGCTCGTACGGCGGCGCGGCCGCGTCGGGGTCGATCTCGACGATCACGTCCTCACCCGGCATGCGTCACCGTTCGCCGGAGTCGGCGGGAACGTACGCGGATCACGAACCAGGCAACGGGAACGGCGGCGAGCACGGCGAACGACAGAACGGCGAAGGTCCAGGACAACGGTTGCGGGAGATCGCTGCTCAGCTTGATGCGCCACATGACGTCCGCGGACACGAGGCAGAGCAGGGCCAGCGACGCGCCGCTGATCGACTGGAGCGAGCTCGCACGGATCGCGTCGTCGGCAGCGCGCAGCGCCTCGGCCACCACGGGCTGTGGTCGCTGCACGATCGCGCGCCGCGAGATCCACAGGATCGTGACCACTCCGATCATGGCCACGAGGTGCGGAATCAGCTGCTCAGGTTGGAGATCGGCGCTTGGCCAGAGGAGGTAGCCGATCCCCTGGAGGGCGAGGACGGCGAGAACGAGGAGCGGGCCCCAGCTGGCTCCCCAGGTCACGTAGTCTCCGCTCCGCCGTACTGAGAGGGTCGCTCGACGCGGACCGTTTGGCACCTGCGTCCGAAAGGTGATGGCCAGCTCCACCGCCACCGCGCCGGCCAGGTAGCCGCCAAGACCCCAACCGACGAACTCGCCAGGAAGGGCGAACCAGCCGCCGACCAGCCATCCCGCCGCCCCACCGACGGTCCGCCAGCGAGCGACCCTCGCCAGGTAGTCCACCAGGATCGGCCCGTTCTCGGCCGTGACGACGACGCCGTGGGCGGACGCGAAGCTGGCGACCCGTTGCCTCGACACCGGGCCGAATCCGTACAGCAGCGCGGCCGTCGGAACGAGGAACCACCACAGGAGCCAAACCGGGTCCATCGCGCCTCCCAGGTTGCAGTCGAGCGGTAAGTGTATCAATATGTTGACACACTTAGTTCATTGGAGGCGACCGTGATCAGTCAGGAAGTCTGGGCCGCGATCCCGCCTCGCCACTCCCCTCGCCGCCACCTTGTCCAGGCGCTGGTCATCGTCGCGGTCATGATCGCGCTGGCGGTGACGGCTTGGTGGAGCGGCGCCGCCACCGCGCGTCTCAGCGCGACTCCGGTAGCGGTCGAGCCCGGCGCCCCTGGCCAGGTACTGATCCGGGTCGAGCTGCGCAACGACGGACAGGTCGCCGCCAGGCCGTCGTCGTTCACGTCCGAATCCACCCCGCCGGTCCGCGGTGTCGAGCCCCACGCCACCCCGATACCGGAATCGCTCTCCGACGCGGAGTCCGTGCGGCACCTCCCCGCTGGATGGACGCTCCGCGGCCGCGAGACCCGAGCGATGACGCTGGACCTCCGCATCGCATGCGACGCACCGCCACCCAAGTGGAGACTGCGGATGGTCACGTACGTCCGCGGCAACGGCAGCGAGGTCGACGTGTCCTGGATCGACGACAAGCTCCCCGACTGGCGCACCCGCGCCCTCACCGCCGCCTGTCCTGAGTGACCCCTGAACTCCCTTGTCTGCTTGGCGAAATGGCGCCGTGCTGGCGCGGTGATGGCGTGGGCACGTGAGACGGTTCGCGTACGTGAGAAGGCCTTGACGTGCAACGCAAGGGCCGCTGACGATCACCGCCACCGTGTCTCACGACTGGAGGGGGAGTCCATCGCATGCCCGTCGACATCCAGCTCACCTGCACGCCGCCGGACCTGTCCTGCCCGCCGTCGCCGAACGTTCCTGAGCTCCCGAACGACTCACCCCGCCCGCCCGCGCCGACGCGGGCGACGGAGGAGATCACGCTCGACGTGTTCGCCCGCGGTGCGGACAACCAGCTCTACCACCGGTGGTGGGTCGCCGGGAAGCCGTGGACGTGCTGGCAGAGCCTGCGCGGCGAGCTCGCGTCCGGGGCGGGCGTCGCCTCGCACGGCGCCGGCATCCTGCATCTCGGCGTGCTCGGTACGGACAGCCGGATCTACGATCGCGCGTTCGTCAACTCCGGCTACCTCGGCGCCGGCTGGTCGAACTGGGCCGCGCTCGGCACCGGCACGTTCCGCTCCGCCCCCGCCGCCGCCTCGTGGGGCAGCGACCACTTCGCGATGTTCGCGCGCGGCGCCGACGACCGCATCCACCAGAACCTGTTCCGCTTCGGTGGCGGCGGCTGGACCGACTGGCAGCCGTTCCCGGGCGACACGCAGACGTTCACCGGGGCTCCCGCGGCGGTGTCGTACGAGCCGCAACGGCTGCACGTCTTCGCCAAGGGCACCGACAACCTCATCTATGACAAGCACACCTTGCCCACCGGCGGCTGGAGCCCGTGGACTGCGTTGGGCACGCGCACGTTCCACTCCGGACCCGCCGCGGTGTCGTGGGGACCGAGGCACCTCGAGGTCTTCGCGGTCGACCTGAACGACCGGAAGATGTGGCACAACTGGTTCGTCTTCGGCGTCGGCTGGCACGGCTGGGCCGCGTTCGACGGCGCCCAGACGTTCACCGAGGCGCCGGCAGCGGGCACACATGCGTTCGAGAAGCTGAACCTCTACGCGCTCGGCACCGACGGCCGGATCTGGGAACGTTTCCACAACGGCGGCGGATCCTGGAGTCCGTGGGCACCGACCGGCGACCAGCAGTTCACCTCCGCCCCGGCGAGCGCCTCCTGGAGCAACCGATGACCGACGACAGCACCCTCAGCCGCCGCGGCCTGTTGCGCCTGACAGCCGGCGCCGCCGGCGTGGCCGCGTTGCCGAACCTGCTCACCCCAACACCCGCGTCGGCGTCCGGGCCCGCGTACGTCGACGACCTCGCAGCACCCGCCATCGCGCCGAACATCCTCGCCGACGACGTGTACCCGATCGGTCTGTTCTGGCCGCCGCCGCGCAAGCAGACAACGGAGTTCAGGTACGAGCAGATCGCCAACTGCGGGATCAACGTGGTCTCCGGCGGCAACGACATGGTGAACATGCCCGCCAACACGAAGATGCTGCAGATGGCCGCGCACGCGGGACTGCGCGCATTGCCGATCGACAACCGGATCACGCACGCGACTCCCTGCCCTGGTTGGGAGAACGCCGTGCGACAGACCGTCGCGGAGTACCAGGCCTACCCGGCGTTCGCGGGCTTCCTCGTTCACGACGAGCCGAACCCGATCCACTACCCGCGGCTGCGGATGATCACCGACCTGCTGGCCGCGACCGCGCCGGACAAGCTGGGCTTCATCAACCTGGTGCCGTTCTACACGACGCCGCAGGACGGGGCGTACCAGGAGTTCCTGCGGCGGTACGTCGAGCAGATCGACCCGTCGGTGGTGTCGTACGACCACTACCCGTTGCTGACCGACAACACGATCCGGCCGACGTTCTTCGTCAACCACAGAAGGATCCGCGAGGCCGGTCTGCGCTCCGGCCGGCCCACGTGGGTGTACGTGAACACGGTGCAGCACGGGGTGATGAAGCAGCCGACCCAGGCCGAGCTCGGGTGGCAGGTCAATGTGGCGCTTGCCTATGGCTGCAAGGGGATTCAGTACTTTACGTACTGGACGCCGGAGAACCGGCCGGACCACTTCTTCCACGAGGCGCTGATCCGCAAGAGCGGTTGCCCATCCGCGGTGTACGGGTGGGCTTGGGAGCTCAACCGGTGCCATCTGCAGCCGGTCGGGCGGGAGCTGAAGCACCTGGTGAGCCACGCCGCTGTGCACGCGAACGAAGCGACGCTGCCGTTCGGCACCGAGCGATTCACCGCGGCGGGCTCGGACGTGCTGAGTGCGACGTCGGGCTCCGCGGTCGTGCTGGGCGAGTTCCGTTCGGAGCCAGTCAACAACACCCGTTGGCTCTTCGTCGCGAACCGCTCGTACACGGCCGCTGCCAACGCGCGGTTGACGATCAAGCCGGAGGTGGACTCGGTGGGTACGTTCGTCGCCACCTCGGCGACGTACCAGCCGACCCTGTTGATCGGGACGCCAGCCGGCCAGGCGTTCGACGTGACCATCCCACCGGGAGGGGGCAAGCTGTTCCGCCTCGCGCTCACCCCACCGGCGTGACGAGGCATCGCGGCAGCCGAGGGAAGCTTCGACCAGCCACGGTCCGATGGCTCACCCGAAGCACCATCGTCGTGGGGCTCGCCATGGCATTCATCGCGGGCCCCACGTTCACCCTGTCCGCCGGCGCGATCCTGCTGGCCGGAGCAGCACTCCGCCGGCCCCGGCCGCTGCTCTAGGCGGCTGGGGTGAGGCGGTGGTTGCGGAGTGGTTGTTGGTGGGGGTCGATCCAGTCGGGGGGTAAGAACTCGGGTAAGCCGTCTCTGGCGATTTGGACTTGCCAGGCGCCTTGGTGGATGAGGCGGTGGTGGTAGCCGCAGAGCAGTACGCCGTTGTCGCGGGTGGTGGGTCCGCCCTTACTCCACGGGACCACGTGGTGGGCGTGGCACCAGCCGGGTGGGCGGTCGCAGCCGGGGAAGGCGCAGCCGCCGTCGCGGAGTTCGAGGATGCGGCGCAGCTTGCCTTGGAAGAGTCGTTGCTGGGTGTCGGTCAAGATGGTGACTCTGCCGGGCTGGTCCTCGGGCTTCACGAGGTAGGTGCGGTCCGCCTCACACATCAGCTGCTCGACAAGTTTGCGGGACAGCTCGATCCCGGTGTGCAAAGTCCGTCCACCAGTCTGGGTGACGGTGACGACCAGCTGGGTCGGGTTCCCACCATGAGAGGGCACCAACCGCTCGGCCAACAGCCGCCGGCAGGCCTCATCCAATGCATCCACATTGCGCTGTTCGGGGAACCGGGTATCGCGGCCGTCGGGTCCAGGCTGCGGCGCCGCCAACGGATCGAGAACCAGCTTGAGGCGTTCCCCGACCACCTTCGGCAGCCGGGCGGTGACCCGCCACGTCCCCGACGACTCGTCGAAGGACATACGCAGGAACCGATCCCGTTCGGCGCTGGCCTCTTCCTGTTTGAGCTTCAGTTCCAACACTTGGTCGGCAAGATCGGGAGCGACGGTCTCCAAGAGCCTGTTCCCGACCTTCGACAAGACTTTGGGGTCGAAGGCGGCGGCATTCTTCAGCAGGGTCGCCTCCACCTCGGAGCGGAGTTCCGGGGTGGCGATGTGGGAGGGCAGCATCGTCACGACCCGGGAGATCACTCGTGCGTGCGGAACAGAAATCTCGCCCTCAGCCAACGCTCGCGCGGTCGCAGGAAGCTCAGCGTCGAGGTGGCTGGCCAGCTTCACCATCGCCCCCGCCTCAGCCGAAGGAACACGAAGGACGCCGGCAACCCACTGCGCCGTGTTCGCCGCACCCGCCGACACGGCGAGGTTCCGGGCGTCGGCCTCGCGGATCAGCTCGAGCCGGCGGGCTTCGTGCCGGTGGAGGGCGGCCTGGTTGTCGAGGAGTGCGGTGGCGAGGTCGGCGTCGGACATCGACCACGCAGCCACACCATCGGCGGTGCCGATGGTGTTCGAGCAAGTGGTCGATTCCATAGCACAATTCTACCAGCCGAATCAGGCTAATGCCCAACCCGGCAAGGGAAATCCTCGGCATCATCCGACACCACAAGAAGCCGGGCTCCACAAGCGACGCAAGCACGGCAGCAGACCGAAAGCGCAGGCAGGCCTTGCCCGGGGAACTGTTCCGGGGGCAGGGGCGGCGCGTATGAAACTGGTGGCCGGGCCGGGGCGAGTCAAGGGCCGCTCCGCGGTCGCGAAGCGACGTCGCCCCCTCTGCGAAGCCGCCGCGGCGCCCTTGACGCGCCCCGGACCGGCCACCACAATCGACCGCCGCCACAGCCCGACCAGTCAATTGACCAAGCACAGTTGGGCAAAGCAACAGAGGACAGTACACCCCCAAAGGGGGATGGTGAAGAGGATGGGAATAGCGGGCTAGGACTTGCGGGAGCGTGGGGCGGAGTGACGGTCGAGCGGTACGCAAGGCGGCGGGCAGTTGGTGAAGTGGCGGCCCGGTGGGTGAAGTGGCGGCCCGGTAGGTGAAGTGACGGGCAGGTGGGTGAAGTGACGGCGGCCAGGTGGGTGAAGTGGCGGCCCGGTGTGTGAAGTGGCGGCGGCCCGGTGTGTGAAGTGGCGGCGGCCAGGTGGGTGAAGTGGCGGCCCGGTAGGTGAAGTGGCGGCCCGGTAGGTGAAGTGGCGGCCCGGTAGGTGAAGTGGCGGCCCGGTAGGTGAAGTGGCGGCCCGGTAGGTGAAGTGACGGGCAGGTAAGTGAAGCGGCGGCGGCCCGGTGGGCGAAGCGACGGCGGCACGGTGGGCGAAGCGACGGCGGCCCGGTGGGCGAAGCGACGGCGGCCCGGTAGGTGAAGTGACAACCGGTGGCTGAAGTGTCGTAGTGCGGGACTAGCCATGGATGGGCGAGATGGCCGCAAGATGCGGCGGCGCGAGGCGACGCCCTGGTCCGGATCCCAGACCGGCCTCCACAAGAGCGACCCGATCCGCACCGAACCCGCCCCAGCCGCCCACCCAGAAGTCAGCAAAGGCCGCCCCAGACCGAGCCGGCCAAGCGAGCAAACGCCGTCGAGAAGCCAGTCAGACACGCACCCGCGAGGCATCCAGCAGGTGCCGGCCGAGGTCGGAGGCTTGGTGCAGCACGGCCTTGCCCTGGCGGGAGCTGGTGACCAGGCCGGCGTCGCGGAGCACCTTGGCCTGTTGGCTCGCGGTCGGTACGGACGTGTCGAGCCGACCGGCGAGCTCGGTCGTGCTGAGCCCGTGCTCGGACAGCACCTCCAACATCCGCGCGCGGGTGGGGCCGAAGAGCTGGCTCAGCGACGAAGGCTCGAGCCGTGGATCCTGCTCCGTACACCAGCCAGGCAGCAGGTCGAGCGGGTACGACACGACCAGCGGATGATCGGGGAGCCGCAGGATCGTGACGTCGTCCTCCGCGAAGAACGACGGCAGCAGCATCAGGCCCTGACCCTCGAGGTAGATGTCCTGCGGCTCACCCAGCTGCCCGGCGAGCAGCACCGGCGATCGCCAGCGCAGTTCCCGCGAGGCGCTGGCCAACAACCGTTCGACACCGCCGGACACGAGCAGCCGCGTGGTGCGGGCGAGCTCCTCGTCCACCTGCCGCGCGATCGCAGCCCAGTACGGGGCGAGGGCCGTGTCGAAGTACGCGACCATCGCCCGGCCGAGCGCGTGCAGCGACGGTCGCCGCCCCGCGGCCAGGTCGCCGGTCCAGGAGGGGAGCCGACCGTTGCCGGCGAGCTTGGTCAGGTCGCGCGAGAACGCCCTGCGTGGCGTCCGGAGCACGGTGTCGACGCCGTCGCGGAACGACGTCGTCCCGGCTGCCGGCGTGAGGAAGTCCACCGCGTACCCGACCATCGGCGCGAGCGTCGACAGGACGTCGAGCTGAGGTCCGGGCATGCGTTTGCAGCGATGCCGCCACCGTCCGTAGACCAGCTCGCCCGTGGTCCCGGTGGCGACCTGGACGCTGTGCATCAGCTCCCACATCGGATCCGCACCGGTCGCGAGCCGCACGCGGGCGAGGTCGTCGGCGGTGAGATGGATCCGCCACATCGGTTGCTCCTCTCCCTGGCCGGGATCGGGGACCGCGACGGTACGGAACCCCTCTGTCAGTCCTCTGTCACTCGCCTGCCGAGACGCCGACTGCGCATGATCCGGACGTTTCGGTACGGTCGGACCGCTCCGCGGGCGGCTTCGCTGCGAATGGGGGTGCGGATGAGCCCACCGGCCGTGTCCATCGGCCTGCTCGGACCGCTGGACGTCCGCGTCGCGGGCGACCAGGTCGACGTTCCGCGCGGCCGCGTCCGGGTCCTGCTCGCCGTCCTGGCCCTCTCCGCCGGTGAGTCCGTGACCGCCGACGCGCTGGCCGAGCGGATCTGGGGTGAACACCTGCCCGAGAACGTCCGCGGCAGCCTGCACACGCTGGTGATGCGGCTGCGACGGATCCTCGGAGCCGACCGCGTTGCCACGTCAGCGGGTGGCTACCTGCTCGACGTCGCCGCCGACGCGGTGGACGCGACCCGGTTCGGGCGGCTGCTCGACCGTGCCGACGCTGGCGCCAACGAGGAACGAGCGCTGCTCGGCGAGGCGCTCGGGTTGTGGCGCGGCGAGCCGTTCGAGGGAACGGCGTCGGACTGGCTGACCCGGTTCGAGGCGCCCGCGCTGGTCGACCGCCGCCTGCGGTCGGCCGAACGCCTGGCCGACCTCGACCTGGCGGTCGGCCGAGCGGCGGACGTGGTCGCCGACCTGCGCGCACTGGTGCGCGAGCAACCCCTCCGCGAGTCGCTGTGGGCGAGGCTGCTCACCGGCCTTGACCGCGCCGGGCGCCCGGCGGAGGCGCTGGCGGAGTACGAGCAGGTCCGCACGGCTCTCGCGCGTGAGCTCGGCGTCGCACCGGGCGCCGTGCTCCAACGGATGCAGGCCGACCTGCTCGACGGCGTGCCCCTGGCGGCCACCGGCACGCCGGAACGCCACCCGGCGCCGGTGCCGGTGCCCTCGCAGCTGCCGGCGGACGTCGACGACTTCGCGGGTCGCGGCCAGGCCCTCGGCACGCTGGACGAGCTGCTGGCCCGTTCGGACCCGCCCCTGATTGTGGTGCACGGCACCGGCGGCGTCGGGAAGACCGCGCTCGTGGTGCACTGGGCGCGGCGCGCGATCGACGCGTTCCCGGACGGACAGCTCTACCTCGACCTGCGTGGCTACGGTCCCGGCGAGCCGATGGAGCCGGCCGATGCCCTCGACCTGATGCTGCGCGGGCTCGGCGTCGCGGCCGAGCGGTTGCCGCAGGACGCGGACGCCCGCAGCGCGCTGCTGCGTACGACCCTGTCCGGAAGGCGCGTGCTGGTCGTTCTCGACAACGCTCGGGACGCCGACCAGGTCCGTCCGATGCTGCCGGGGACCGGCGCGGTGGTGATCGTGACCAGCCGAAGCCAGATGCGCGGCCTCGCGGCACGGGAGCAGGCCCACCGGATCGACCTGGACGTCCTCCCGGCCGAGGACGCGCGGGCGTTCCTCGCCGAACGGTTGAAGCACCAACAGGTGAAGTGCGCCGACGACGCGCTCGCGGAGCTGGCGGACCTGTGCGGCTACCTGCCGTTGGCGCTCACCGTGGCGGCCGAACGCGCCGGCCGGTACCCCACCAGCCCGCTCGCCGCACTGATCGACGAGCTTCGCGACGAACGTTCCCGCCTCGACGTGCTCGAGACCGGCACAGATCTGTCCACCAGCCTGCGGGCCGCGATGTCGTGGTCGTACCGCGCGCTGGAGGCCGACGCCGCGCGACTGTTCCGCCTCCTCGGCCTGCATCCGGGTACGGACATCGGCGCACCCGCCGCGGCAGCGCTCGCCGGCGCCGATCGTCGTGTCGCCGCCCGGTTGCTCGACAGGCTGGCCGAGACCCATCTGGTCGGCTCGCCGCGACCCGGGCGGTACGCGATGCACGACCTCGTCCGCGCGTACGCCGCCGAGCGCGTGGCTCGCGACGATCCAGACGATGAACGCGACGAGGCGGTGCGGCGGCTCTACCGGTGGTACGCGCGGACCTCGTCGTCGGCGAGCGTGGCGATCTGGGGGCCGCAGGCCGGCGAGGTCGGCCTCGACGCGGCCTCGTTCAGCGACGAGTTGCAGGGCATGTCGTGGTTCGACACCGAGCGGCTCAACCTGGTCGCGGTGACCGTCGCGGCCGACCGGGTCGGCGCGCATGCCGACGTGGTGAGCCTGGTCCGGTCGATGTCGATCTACCTCGATCTCAGCCGGGCACCCGTGGAGATCGAGCCGCTGCAGGAGCTCGCGCTCGCGGCCGCACGGGCGGACGGCGACGAGCTCGCCGAGGCGCAGATCCTCATCCAGCTGGGGAGAATCCACGACCGGCTGGGGAGACCAGAGCTCGCGCAGCCACACTTCGAGTCCGCGTTGCACCTTCTCCGTACGCACGGCGACGTGACCGGGCAGTGCGCCGCGCTGGGGAACCTCGCGATCACGCACCGCGCGGGCGGCCGGTACGAGCAGGCGATCTCCCTTCTGGAGCAGGCGATCGACCTCGCCGGCAAGCACGGGTTGACGGACCGCGCGGCTGCGTCGTTGAACACGTTGGCTGCGGTGTATCTCGACGACCACAGGGTTGACGACGCTCGGGTAGCCATCACCGAGTCGGTACGACTATGGCGCAAGGCCGGGTTGACACTGCGCGAGGGGATCGCGATCGACACGCTCGGGTCGGTCCACCACGCGGGCGGCGACCACGTTCTCGCCATCGGTTCGTACGCGGAAGCGGCGGAGATCTTCCGCGGGCTCAGCAGTGTGTGGTGGTTGGCGTACACGCTGCGGAACGCCGGACACGCGCAACTCGCCGCGGGCGACCGGACGGCCGCCGCGGCGAGTTGGCAGGAGGCGTTGCGGATCGTGGACGAGCTCGGCGCCGAGGGGAACGCCGAGCTGTCGCGTTCGGAGCTCCTCGAGGCACTGGAGTCGGTCAGGTAGTGCACTCCACCGACGTCGGCATCGATCCCGTCAGCACCTTGTAGGCGTTCTTGAAGTCACGGCACCGTTCGGCGACCTCCGGGTGGCTCGGGTCGGAGCTGCCGAAGAACCCGATCTGTACGTTGACCATGCCCATGTCGTGCCGGTCCGCGTAGCGGTTCGTGTTCGGCCGTGCCTTCGTCCAGTACCAGCGGGAGATCTTGTCGCTCCACGCGAGCGTCGCCGCGCGGCTCGGGTTGCCGAGCAGGTCCGTTCCGAGGGCGTTGCCGGCGCCGCGGTAGTTGAAGTCTCCGGTCAGCTGGATGAACCCGCGCCCGCGGTAGGTCGACGATCCGTTCTGCGCGGCCGCGTAGTTGACGGTCGACTCGTTCACGACCGTGGCGAGGAACGCCGCCTTGCGTGCGGGGGTCGTGATGTGACCGGCCTGCATCTCGCGGATCAGTCCGGGCAGCCCGGTCTCGACGACGGCCCGGCTCGCGACCTTCGCGCCGAACATCGCGTGCAGCTGGTCGTACGTCACCGCGGCGCTGCCACCGGGAGAGGAGTCGATGCCGCATTCCGCGGGCGGCGTCGTCACGGGCAGGTTCGGAGTGTGGTGCGTGGTGGAGATGGTCTGGTGCGGCGTGATCTTGGTGTCGGTCTGGCGGGTGGGCAGGGTGACGAGGTGGCGCCAGGTGTTGGTGGGGGTGTCCCGGACGAGGAGACCGGCGCCGGGGGACGTGATCGCGGCCTGGCTCCAGCCCGACGTACGAATGGTGGTGATCGTGGCGGTGAAACCGCCGCCCTGGGTGGTGACGTCGGCGGCGCGCAACGTGCCGCTGGTGTCGGTGTAGAAGAGCTCCTGGTCGTTGCCGGCGTTCGACCACAGGGCGAGGGGATAGCCGATGGTCTTCACCAGCGCCGTCTTCTTGGGGCGCTGGGTGGCCGTGACGCCAGTGGCGATGTAGAGGTTGCCGCCCTTGGTGCCGTAGAGGCGGCGGCCGTCGGAGGTGAGGCGGCTGTAGTCGTACGGCCCGGGCTTGGCCGGGTCGCCGGTGTGGAGGTTCTTCGTGGACGTGATGGCGGCCTTGCCGGTGCTGAAGTTGTAGAGGCGCAGCCCGCCGTCCCGGTCGGTGACGAAGAGCTGGACGACGCCCTTGGCGGAGTCGTGGGCGGCGACGGCGAGGGCCGGCCTGGCGGCGTTGAACGTGTAGATCTTGCGCCATCCGTAGACGGTGGGCTTGGTGGAAGCCGGTCCGGAGATCGAGCTGTACCAGAGCTCCTTGCCGTTGCCGCGCAGCTGGAACAGTCGCGCAGCGGCGTCGCCACACGTCACTTTGTCGTACGGCGTCGCCGCGTGTGCCTGACCGCGGGTGGGTGCGGTGCCGGCGTCGGCGGCGATCCCGAGCCCTGCCGCCAGGGCGATGGTCACGATGCCGGCGACTGCCTGGCCGAGTCTTCTGCTCATCGGGAAAGGTCTCCTGGAGATGGGTACGTCGGCGGTGGGAGCTCGGACCGGTCGCCCACTCCCCCTGCGTGGTGGGCGACCGGTCGTTGGATCGAGCTCAGTCGATCCGGATGTAGAACTGGCTGTACGTCGTGTTCCTGGGGTGGACGTCGCGGTGCACCGACGCGGTGCCGCTGCCCCAGTTGCCTTCGAGCGTGTAGATGTTGCCGTTCGCGCCGACGCGGTCGACGATGCCGATGTGGGAGTTGCCGGGGCGGAAGTCCCCGTTGCCGTCCCAGTCGAACGCGATGAGGTCACCGGCCCGCGGCGTGGTCACCCGTCGCAGGCCGCTGCGGCCCTCTCGTGCGGCGATCACCCACTGCTGAACGGCGAGATGCTTGAAGCTCGTCACCCCAGCCTTGTGGTTGGTCACCCAACTCACGAAGCCCGCACACCACGGTGTCGTCACGGTGTGCTCACTCGGCCAGGCCCACGCGAGGTACTTGTCGGCCTCGGGCCCTTCCTCGGTGCCGAGCTCGGCGCGGGCGATCGAGACGACGTTGGACGTCGTCCTCGGCGCGCAGCTGTCCGGCGGAGTCGTGAGCGGAGGGTTGGGCGTGTGGTGGGTGGTAGAGATCGTCTGGTGCGGCGTGATGGGCGTGCTGGTCGCCTTGGTGGGAAGGGTGATGAGGTGGCGCCAGGTGTTGGTGGGCGTGTCCCGGACGAGGAGTCCGCCGCCCGGTGAGGTGATCGCGGCCTGCTTCCAGCCGCTGCCACGGACGGTGGTGATCGCGGCCGTGAACCCGCTGCCCTTGGTGGTGATGTCGACGGCGCGGAGGACTCCGGCGCTGTCGGTGTAGAGGAGCTCCTGGTCGTTGCCGGCGTTCGACCACAGGGCGAGCGGATAGCCGATCGTCTTGACGGTGGCGGACTTCTCCGGGCGCCGGACCGTGGTGACGCCGGTCATCAGGTGGAGTTGGCCACCCTTGGTGCCGTAGAGGCGGCGGCCGTCGGACGTGAGCCGGCTGAAGTCGTACGGTCCGGGCTTGGCCGGGTTGCCGGTGTGCAGGTTCCTGGTCGAGCCGATGGTGGCCTTGGCGGTGTCGAAGTTGTAGACGCGCAGGCCGCCGTCCCGGTCGGTGACGAAGAGCTTGACGACACCCTTCACCGTCGCGTGGGCCGCGACCGCGAGGGCCGGCCTGGTGGTGCTGAACGTGTAGACCTTGCGCCATCCGTAGACAACGGGCTTGGCGGCGGCAGGCCCGGAGATCGAGCTGTACCAGAGCTCCTTGCCGTTGCCGCGCAGCTGGAACAACCGCGCAGCGGCGTCGCCACACGTCACCTGGTCGTACGGCGTCGCCGCCTCCGCGACGGGATCGCCGGCGACCGGCGTCGCGAGGACACCAGCCGCGCACGCGGCGATCGCGGACAGCCCCGCGAGCAGTGTTCTTGTCAGCTTCCTCATGAGGCGTTCACCCACGTCATCCAGAGATTCGCCAATGGGTCTTGAAGGATCTTGTCGGTGGCGGGAATCTGAACGCCGGTCTTCGCCGAGTAGAAGCGAACGACGGTGCGTCCGACTCCACCGGAGGCACCGGCGAGAATCCCCTTCTTGGACAGGGTTTCGTCCTCCTCGGCGGTGACGGAGACGACCGCGCCGCGCGGAGCCGAGGTGATGACCAGATCGCCGTTCGTGGCGACGGCCAACGACGTCGCGCCAGTGCACTTGTGCGTCGCGTTCGCGTGGATGACGGGGCCGTTCGCGGTGAAGCGGATCGCACAGCCGGTCACTGCGGTACCGGCTTGGGTGTCGGCGTGTACGCCTACGCCGGCGACCAGTGCGCTACCCAGCAGGGCAGCAGACGCGCCCGCGACGGCGAATCGCTTGTGTGTACTCATCATCTTCCCGTTCCGCCGACTCAGAGCCACCGCTGGGGGGCGGAACTGCCACACGTCTCCAAGGTCCCGCCGACGAGCCAGTTCGCAGAGATGCACTGGTTCACCAGCGCGCTGCGGAAGCGGTATCCGCCACTGGGGTGGCTTTCGAACTTCCAGAGCTGCGCGGTGTGCCCGCCACAGTTCGAGGTGACGCCGGCCTTCGCGCCGCCCGGGCTCGTGTGCAGGCATCGACCGGTGTGGACGTTCTTGAACCGGCGGTGGCTGCCGTCCCTGATGACCTGCCACTTCGTCACGTCGCTGCCGGTGCACTTCGCGAGGTGCAACTTCCTGTCCTTGCCGTCGGCGAGACACAGGTTGGCGTTCGGGTTTCGGTAGGACTCGGGCTCGGCAGCAATCGCCGTCACGTCGGCAGCGGGTGCCGCCGCCGGGTCGGCAGGCCGTGCGAGTGCGGACGTCGGCGTGACGATCAGTCCGCCGGCCGCGAGCACCGCCGCGGCGACGACGGTTTGGAGCTTGGTCATGGCGTCTTCACTCCTTGCGGGTGGGTTAATCCCGAACGGGCCGTGAAGTTGCCAGGTGTGGCGAAACCGGTCGATCGTTGTGGCACAGGCTGAAAGGAGTGACGTGCGCGGCGATCGCCGCCAAGTGCCCTAGCCTCGATCTCTCGTCCAACGGTTGGCTCGACCGGCCCGGCCCGCCCTGGGGCCAATGATCATGTAAACATGATCATTGGCCGCTTTACGTGGGGTGGACGCCAGGTAGAGGGGCCACTGGCCGGGTAAGGCGACCCACCAACACCTGAAGTCCTGAGGCTAGGGCAACGGCGCCAGGCCGAGGTGCTCCCGCAGCGAGTCGATGAGGCAGGGTCGGGTCAGCGGCGCCGCGACTTGCCCGTCCTGAACTGCTTCAGGTACGCCAGCGCCATCGTCAGCGACGCGCCCAAGGGATCGGCGTTCCGGCGGAGGCGCGAGAGCAGGATGCCGCCCTGGACGGCGGCCAACACCGCGGCCGCGAGCTCGTCGGGGTCCGCGCCCACCGCGAGTTCGCCGCGACTCTGCAGCCGCTTCAGTCCGTCCCGCAGGTAGCCCTGCCAGGTCCGGAACGCCTCGTTCAGCAGCTCGCGCAGCGCGTCGTCGGCGTCGACCTCGCCAGCGAACGTGCCGAGCCGGCAGGCCAGCGGCCCGGCTGAGGTGCTGTGTCGCGCGAGCAGCTCGGTAGCCCAGGTGTCGAGATCGTCCCAGGAGTCCAGGCTGTCAAGGCCAGGTTGCGCGGACAGGACGCGGTCGAGCTGCCGCGCGATGACGGCACGTACGAGCTCCTGCTTGTTCGCGAAGTAGTGGTACAGCTGCGACTTTCCCGCGCCACAGTAGGCGAGAACCTCGTCGAGCGAGGTCCTCGCGATCCCGTTCGCGTACATCAGATCCGCTGCAGCCTCGACGATCGCAGCCCGGCTCTGCCGGCCGCGCGCGGTCGCCGGCAGGGCGGCCTGGTCGGCCACAACCTTGGAAGCCATCCACCGACGATACCGCGCTCGACCGCATCTTGTACCGGCCGGTCCAGAGTGCGAGAGTGGGAGGCATGCAGCCGAACGAGGCCGGGCTCTACGTCCCCGAAGACCCGTTTCACCAACGTCTGCACCACGTTGGGCCTGACCTGCTGTCGGCCCAGACCGCGCAGACGAGCGGCATGCGCCGGGTCGAGGCGATCAGCGGCAAGAGCGTCGGCGCGAGCAACCTCTGGATGGGGCAGACCCACGTGGCGGCCGCGACCAACTCCGGCAACCACCACCACGGCGACTCGGAGACCGCGATCTATGTCGTGAGTGGACACCCGGAGTTCGTCTTCGCCGAGATCGACGATCCGTCCAAGGAGATCCGGCTCGCCACCAAGCCGGGCGACTACATCTTCGTGCCGCCGTACGTCCCACACCGCGAGGAGAACCCGGACCCCGACGAGGAGGCGGTCGTCGTGATCGCGCGGACGACCCAGGACGCGATCGTCGTCAACCTTCCCGACCTTCGCTGGGTCGGGCCAGAACGTACCACTTAGTACAAGACCGTTGGCCGAGCGTGGACATTCGGCTCACATCGCGAGACAGGGCTGGCAGATCCAATCTCCTACTCTCATAGTAGGGATTATGTCCGGCCTGGTTCTTCTCACCTCGCGACGCGTGATCGACCACATGCGCGTCGCGAGCGGCCGCTGTCGTACGGCCGTTTCGCCAACGACTAGGTCGTGTCTGGCAAATAGCGCCGGTCATCGCGCGTAGCGCGATGGCGCGCGGCGCCCCGCGCCCGTATGGGCGTGGTGCAGGAGGAACTCATATTGGTTATATGGGTGACGATGTGCACCGCGGCCAGACGGGATGTGGGGTGTCGCGCGCCAGGCGATCTTTGACAGACACGGCCAAGGCATCGCGGCGCCACTGTCGATTCCGCGTGCCGCTCATCCTCCCCTTCCTCCCCGGAGGTGTGCGTGACCACACGCACGGACATCCCCAGCACAACCACCGAAGCCGACTTCCGATCGACCTTCCGGCAGTTCGCCGCCGGCGTCGTTGTCATCACCGCCGACGCGGGTGCCGGGCCGGTGGGATTCACCGCGACCTCGCTCGCCTCGGTGTCGCTCCGCCCACCGCTGGTGTCGTTCGCGTTGTCCACCACGGCCTCGAGCTGGCCGACGATCGCGGAGACCGGCGGCATAGTCATCAACTTCCTGGACGCCACCCAGCACTGGATCGCCACCCAGTTCGCGACGAGCGGGATTGACCGGTTCGCCGCGCCGGTCAGCTGGTTCCGGCTGGGCACCGGCGAGCCCGTGCTCGACGGAACGCCCGGCCATCTGCGCGGCGAGGTCGAACACCGCCACACCGTAGGCGACCACCAACTCGTCATCGCCCGCGTGACGCACACGGCCGTCAACCCGCACGCGCCGCTCGTCTACCACGACGGCTCGTACGGGACCGTCCGCCGGCACTAGGCACGCGAAACCCTCAACGTCACAAGCAAGGAAGACTCTCGTGACACAACGACAGCTCAAGCTCGGCGCCGTGCTCTTTGGCGTCGGAGGACCCGGCCAGCACGACGTCTGGAAGCACCCCGAGATCCCGGGCGACGCCAGCATCGACATCCAGTGGTACATCGAACTCGCCCGCCGGGCAGAGGCGGCGAAGTTCGACCTGATCTTCATCGTGGACAGCCAGTTCATCACCCCGGACTCGCCGCCGCACTACCTCAACCGACTCGAGCCGCTCACCCTGCTCTCCGCGGTCGCGGTGTCCACTACCCACATCGGGCTGGTCGGCACGCTCACGACGTCGTACAACACCCCGTTCAACCTGGCTCGCCGGCTCGCCTCGCTCGACCTCATCAGCAAGGGCCGTGCCGGGTGGAACGTCGTCGCCACCGGCGACGGAGGAACGGCCGGCAACTACAGCCGAGACGAGCACTACGACTACGAGACCAGGTACGGGCGCGCGCTGGAGTCCGTACGCGTCTGCCAAGGATTGTGGGACTCCTACGAGGACGACGCGTTCCCGCGCGATCTCGCGACCGGCGTGTTCGTCGACCCGAGCAAGCAGCACCAGCTGAACCACCAGGGCGAGTACTTCTCGGTCGTCGGTCCGCTGAACATCTCGCGCTCCCCACAGGGCCAGCCGGTGATCTTCCAGGCCGGCGACTCCGACGAGGGACGCGACCTCGGCGCCACCATCGGCGAGGGCATCTTCACCCATGCTCCGACGCTGGAGGCCGGCCAGGCGTTCTACCGCGACATCAAGAGCCGCGCGGCGGCGAAGGGCCGCAACCCCGACCACATCGTGGTCATGCCCGGCATCACGCCGATCCTCGCCGAGACCGACGAAGAGGCCCAGGCGATCGAGGAGAACGCTCGCCTCAAGAAGGACTTCGGCAAGACGCTCGCGCAGTTCGGCCGCCCATTTGGCTGGCACGACTTCACCCAGTACGACCTCGACGCGCCGTTCCCCGACCTCGGTGATCTCGGTGACCACAGCTTCAAGACCCAAGCCGACAAGATCAAGGCGGTAGCGAAGGAGAACGGGTACACGCTCCGCCAGACCGTCGAGCACTTCAGCCAGAGCCGGCGCCCACCGTTCGTCGGGTCGCCGCTCACGGTGGCGAACAAGATCCAGGAGTGGTTCGAGGGGCGAGCGCTGGACGGCCTGAACGTGCACGTGACCGTGCCCAGCGAACTCGCGAAGTTCACCGACCAGGTGCTGCCGATCCTGCGGGAGCGCGGTGTCGTCCGCAGCGAGTACGAGGCCGACACGTTGCGCGGCAACCTCGGCATCCCGATCCCGGAGAACGTGCACACCGCCGCCCGCAACGCGGCACAGACCGTACCCGCACCCGAGCTGGATCGTTCCGGCGCGCGCTGAATCCCCCTGAGTAGTTGGAGAAATCATGGCAACATCGCGCACCGGGCCCAAGCTCGTCGCTGCGTTCGTGATCCTCGCGGCCCTCGTCCTCGCGGGCTGCGGGGGCAATGGTGGCGGGGCGAGCGCGAGCTCCGGCGGGACCTCGACGCTCAAGTGGGGCTCCAGCCTGCCGACGTCCTGGGACCCGGTCACCTCGAGTACCGGCAACGACATCAACACGATCAGCCTCGTCTACGCATCGCTCACCCAGCTCGACCAGGAGGGCAACGCGAAGCCCGGCCTCGCCGAGTCGTGGAAGTACAACGCCGACGGCACCGCGGTGACGTTCACCTTGCGTCCCGACCTGAAGTTCTCCGACGACACACCGCTGGACGCGGAGGCTGTCAAGGCCAGCTTGCTCCGAGGCAAGACGCAGGAGAACTCGCTGCTCAAGGACCAGCTCGCGACGATCAAGAACATCACGGTCGAGAGCCCGACAGAGGTCACGTTGCACCTCGTCCAGCCCGACTACCAGGTGCCGAACCTGCTCGCGGGCAAGACCGGCTCCATCGTCAGCCCGACCGCGGTCAAGGCGGACGTGGACGCGATCCCGACCAAGCCCGTGGGTGCCGGGCCGTTCAAGTTCGAGAGCTTCGTGCCCGAGTCGCACGCCATCCTGGTGAAGAATCCCACGTACTGGCAGGCGAACGACGTTCACATCGACCGGTTCGAGCTCAGCACCGGCACCGACTCGGCGACCGTGATCCAGGCGGTACAGACCGGCGCGCTCGACGTGGCCTCCATCAGCGGCGACCAGATCGAGCAGGCGAAGGCCGCCGGCCTGCAGATCGACGTCATCGACACACTCGGCGTCAGCCAGGTCGACGTGCACAACGGGAAGGAGCCGCTCACCGACCCGAAGGTGGTCGAGGCGCTCAAGTACGCGATCGACCGCAAGGAGCTCATCGACGTTCTGAACAAGGGCATCGGCGATGTCGCGTACCAGCCGTTCCCCAAGGGCTATGTCGCGTACAACCCCGAGCTCGACGGCATCTTCGCGTACAACCCGACGAAGGCGAAGCAGCTCCTCGCCGACGCCGGCTACGCGCCCGGCGAGCTGAAGATCCAGGTCACGGTGAACTCCTCCGGAGAGAGCCGCGCCGAGCTCGTCCAGGACCAGCTCAAGCGCGTCGGCGTCGAGTCCACGATCAAGCTCGTGCCGCCAGGCTCGTCGACCTGGCAGAAGGAGGTCTACCTCGGCCGCAACGCGCAGTTCGCGCTGGACGGAACGGTCGGCCGCGAGTCGCCGGTGCAGAACCTGACCGTCGTGTACGGCCCGCAGGGCTTGATGAACGTCAGCCGTACGGCCTCGAAGGAGTTCCTCGCCGCGCTCGACAAGGTGCGCAACACCCCGCTCGACGATCCCGCCTATCCGAAGATTCTCCAGGAGGCCGTGAAGATCGGCGTCCTCCAGTCTCCGAGCTTCTCGCTGAGCACCTCGCCGCGGATCGTCGTGCGCAACCCGAAGATCTCACCGCTCCCGCACTACCTCTCGCAGTTCCGCTGGGAGGGGGTGAAGGTCTCATCGCCGTCGAAGTAGCGCTGGCGCCGGCCGGCAGCGGGACCAGGGCGTACCACGGTGCCCTGGGCCTGCTCCGCTGGCTGGGACGGACCGTCGCCGTCGTCGTGCCGGTGTTCGTGTTCGCCACGTTCATCACGTACGCGCTTGGCGCGGTCAGCGACCTCAGCCCGGCCGGGCTGCTGCTCGGCGACGCGGCCACGCCCGAGGCCGTCGCCAAGGTCGACGCGCAGTTCGGGCTCGACCGGCCGGTCGTGGTGCAGTACCTCGACTGGCTGGGCGGGATCCTGCGTGGTGACCTCGGGGTGTCGTGGTTCAACAGCATCAGCGTCACCGACCAGATCTTCCAGCGGCTCGAGATCAGCGCGTCGGTGGCCGGCCTCGCGCTGCTGATCGGCGTGGTGTTCGGCACCCTGCTCGGCGTCCTCGCCGCGATCTTCCAGGGCAGCTGGTTCGACCGTACGGTGACGGCGTTCTGCACGGTGATCTCGACGCTGCCCGCGTTCGTGATGGCGATCGGGCTGATCGTGGTGTTCTGCATCCTGATCCCGCTCGTACCGTCGGCGGGGTACGTGTCGCCGTCGGTCTCCGTCAGCCAGTGGCTCTCGCTGATCGTGCTGCCGGCGACCGCGCTCAGCCTGGACACGGTCTCCGACCTCGCGCGGCAGCTGCGCACGGGCCTGGTCTCGGCGTACCAGGAGAACTACGTGGTCGGCGCCGTCGTGCGTGGGCTCAGCCGGCGCCGCGTGCTGTTCGTCCACGTGCTCCGCAACGGCGCGGGACCGGCGGTCACGATCCTCGGCATGCGCGTCCCGTCGCTGCTCGGAGGCGCGGTCGTGACCGAGAGCATCTTCGGCATGGCGGGCTACGGCCGGTTCGCCGCCGAGGGTGCGCTGCGCGGCGATGTTCCTGTCGTACAGGGGACTCTGGTCGTCGCAGTCGTGCTCGTGCTGGGGTTCAACCTGCTTGTCAACACGGCCTTGCTTCGGCTGCGACCGGCCGCGCTGAGGGGGACCTGACCATGGTGCGT
Organism: Tenggerimyces flavus; assembly: GCF_016907715.1. Classification (NCBI taxonomy): domain Bacteria; kingdom Bacillati; phylum Actinomycetota; class Actinomycetes; order Propionibacteriales; family Nocardioidaceae; genus Tenggerimyces; species Tenggerimyces flavus. The sequence continues at coordinate 1,516,374 of NZ_JAFBCM010000001.1, forward strand.
GCGGTGCTCAGGCTCCCGCTCGGACGTGTCTGCCTGGGGGTGCTCGCGGTCGTCGCGCTGCTCGCGATCCTCGGGCCGGTGATCGCGCCGTACGACCCCATTGCCCAAGACCTGAAGGCGATTCTGCAAGGTCCGTCGGCACAGCACTGGCTCGGAACGGACAACCTCGGGCGCGATCTACTGAGCCGGCTGCTCGCCGGCTCCACCCTGTCGATCGTCGCGGCGATCGAGGCGGTGGCTCTCGGCCTCGTCCTCGGCGTGGTCCCGGGCCTGCTCTCGGTCTATCTCGGGCGGACGTTCGAGTGGATCACGCTTCGGCTGATGGACAGCTTCATCACGCTGCCGTTCCTGGTGTTCGCGATCGCGATGACCGCGTTGCTGGGCAACGGCCTGCACCAGGCGATGCTCGCCGTCGGGATCCTGGTCTCGCCAGGCTTCTACCGGGTGACTCGAGCCGCCGCGTTGCCAGTCGCGAGCTCGCAGTACGTCGAGGCGGCGCGGCTCGTCGGCGCGTCGTCGGCGTTCCTGCTGCGCCGGCACGTGTGGCCGAAGGTCGCGCCGGCGATCGCCGTGGCGACGGCGAACATGTTGGGTGGAGGCCTGGTGATCGTGTCTTCGCTGACGTTCCTCGGCATCGGCATCCGGCCGCCGGAACCCACCTGGGGCGGGATGCTCGCGACCGACCTGCAGTACCTGTTCCAGCGACCGTACGGCCCGTTCATCCCCGCGTTCCTCATCATGGTCACGGTCGGCGCGTTCAACGGGCTCGCCGACGCCCTGCGGGATGTCTCCGGGCAGTCCGGTCGCGCCATGCTCGCGAAGCGGGAGCGCAGCCATGCCTGACACCTTGCTGTCCGTCCGCGACCTGTCCGTTTCGGCGGGCGACGCCCAGGTCGTCCGCGAGGTGTCCTTCGAGCTGGAGCGGGGAGGAACGCTCGGCATCGTGGGGGAGTCGGGCAGCGGCAAGTCGCTGACCTGCCGTTCGATCCTCGGCATCCTGCCGCCGGGCTGCGAGCTCGGGACGTCGGCCGCGATCACGTTCGACGGCGTCGAGCTGCACACGCTCGACTACGAGAGCTGGCTGCCGTACCGGGGGAATCGCATCTCCGCGGTGTTCCAGGATCCCGGTTCGTACCTCAACCCCTCCATCGCCGTGGGCCGGCAGCTGACCGAGGTGCTGCGCGTCAAGTCGAGGTTGACGCGACGCGACGCGCGGGAACGGGCGGTCGACCTGCTCACGCAGATGGGGCTCCGCGATCCCGCGCGCGTCTTCAAGCAGTACCCGTTCGAGCTGTCCGGCGGCATGCTGCAACGCGTTCTCATCGCGATCGCCATCTCCGGCGAACCCGACCTGTTGATCGCCGACGAGGCGACGACAGCGCTCGACGTGACGGTGCAGGCCGAGGTGCTCGACCTGCTCGCGGAGCTGCGCGAACGGATCGGGCTGGCGCTCGTTCTCGTCTCGCACGACCTCGCGGTGATCTCCCAGGTCTGCGACAACGTCGTGGTGATGCGCGCCGGCGAGATCGTCGAACGCGGCACGACCGCGGACGTGCTGCGCCAGCCTCGGCACGAGTACACCAAGGCGCTCATCGAGAGTCATTCCCGGTACGGCATCGAGAAGCTCCGGGCAGGGGAGGCCGTCCGTGTCTGAACCCCTGTTGGACGTGACCGACCTCGCGGTGTCGTTGGGCCGTGGCCGCGCGCGCCGGGAGATCCTGCACGGCGTCCCGCTCCAGGTCGGCGCCGGCGAGATCGTCGGGCTGATCGGCGAGACCGGCTCGGGCAAGACGACGCTGGCCCGTACGGTGCTCGGACTCAACCGCGTCGACCGCGGCTCGGCCTCCGTCCTCGGCACGGACGTCACGCGCCTGCGCGGCTCGCGGCTCCGGGACTTCCGGCGGCGCGGAACCGTGCAATACGTGTTCCAGGATCCCCTGCAGAGCCTCGATCCCGACGTCCTGGTCGCCGACTCGATCGGCGAGGGTCTGGTCGCGCGCGGCGGCTACCCGCGGGCCGACGTCGCGGCCCTCGTTTCGGCCGCGCTGGATCTCGTCGCCTTGCCGACTGCGTTGGGAGCACGGCTTCCGGGTGAACTGTCCGGTGGCCAACGGCAGCGCGTCGCGATCGCGCGGGCGATGGTGCTCGAGCCGCGGCTGCTGCTGTGCGACGAGCCGGTCAGCGCGCTGGACGCGACCAACCGGATCCAGATCCTCGAGCTGCTCACCGCGCTGCGGCGCGACGGCGGGCTCGGGATGCTGTTCATCTCGCACGATCTCGGCTCGGTGGCCGGCATCACCGACCGCATCGCGGTCCTGTACCGCGGCGAGGTCGTCGAGTCCGGGCCGACCGCACAGGTCCTCAACGAGCCCACCCATCCGTACACCCGCTTGCTGATCGGGTCGGCGCCGACGTTGAACGGTGCCGGGCTCGGTCGATCCGAACGGCAACGCCTGCGCGCGTTGCTCGATGCCTGACGTCTGGAGCTTTGAGCATGTCGACCGAGACCATCGTCCCTCGCGCGGACGCGTTGACGTTCCGCGCTCCCGAGGGACTGCTCACCCGCGGCACGGTCGTGGTGATCCCGGGCCGCGGCGAGAGCCCGGCCAGCTACCGCCGGTTCGGCGCGAGGCTGGCCGCCGACGCGTACGAAGTGCGCGTCGTAGCACGTCCGGAGGGCGACCTCGACGCGTTCGCCGCCACCCTCGGGGACACTACTGCCAGCGCCCGTCCGCTGGTCGTCGTCGGCTCGGATCTCGGCGCTATCGTGGCCTCGGTGCTCGTCCGTCGGCAGGTGCTGGCCGCCGATGCGCTCGTGCTGGCGGCGCTGCCGCGCGCGGCTGGAGCGGAGTCCCTGTCATGGGACGACGAGCTGGCGACCCGCTCGTTCTGTCCGACGTACCGGCAAGTGCTCACCGACGACCCCACCGTCGAACGCGGCGCCCTGGCAGCGGACGTCCCAGCCGCGCTGCTCGACGAGGCGCTGGCACCGGACAACGAGCTGCCGCACCTGATCCTGACCGGCTCCTCGGACCCGATCGGCGCCGCAGACCTGCCCGCCTTCGTCCACGCCCTGCCCCGCGTCCAGCACGTCATCGTCAACGGCGCGCACCACGACGTCCTCAACGACCTCCAACACCGCTCCGTCGCCGCGGCCGTCGTGACCTTCCTCGAACGGCTCCGCCAACCAGACCCTGCCGACGCCATCATCCGCGTCGCGCACGCCACCTGGACGAACGCCGACTGAGTCCCGCTAGTCGGATCGTTCGCCACGGCCGGCAAGGATGGTTGGGCTCGGAGCGGGTACGGCGAGGGCTCGGGCGGAACGGCGGGCCAGCGCTCGCGCCAACCCTGGCACCAATGTGGCCAGTCGCAGCGCCAGAGCGGGTGCGGCTTGGCCTCGACGCAGCCGACGGGCAGCAGCGCGTTCGATCCGCCGTTGGAGATCCTGCTCACGATCCACTGCTGGCCGGCGCGCGTTCTCCACAGCCGCGGTCGCCGCGTCGAGGTGGGACGGATCGACCTGCTCGGCACCCTGGGCAGCGAGCAGCGGACTCACGAGGTGGTTGCCGGCTTCGGCGGCGTCGAGGATCGCGTAGTTGATCCCGTTGCCTCCGACCGGGGAGATGACGTGCGCGGCGTCCCCGATCAGAAGCAAGCCCGGCTCGGACCAGCGGTCGACCTTGGTGATCCGTACCGGCAGCAAGGACAGCTGGCCGACCTCGACCAGCTCGTCCAGGCGGTCGTCCAGCCAGGGGAGTCTGCGTCGCAGCGCGGAGACGACGGGCTCGATGCCTCGTGCGCGCAGCGAAGGGAAGGTGCCGGCCGGGAGGGTGTAGCCGACTTGCCAGCTGTCGGCCTGCCCGAGCACGGCCAGAATCGTGCCGGGCTCGGCGATGAGCCCGAGTCCTGAGGAGTCCGGGTCACCGACGCGTCGTGGCACCGCGTACCAACAGATGTCGAGCTCGGCGCCGAGCTCGGTCGCCGTGATCGAGGACAGCTGGCGGATCTTGGAGTTTCGACCGTCCGCGCCCACCACCAGATCTGCGCGCAGCCGATGCCGCCGTCCCTGCTTGGCGTACCCGACGCCGACGACCCGGCCATCGGCAACGTCGGGTTCGCGGATCAAGCTCGACGCCCGCGCCCCGAGCTCGAGCCGGAAGCCGGAGTAGCGGTGAGCCTGGTCGACGATGAACGGAAGGAACCTGCCTTGCGGGACCAGCGCATAGAACGGGTACTTCCGGCTGGTGCCGCGGTAGTCGGCGATTCGGTAGGAGCGGTCCGCGGTGCTCCACACGAAGGCGTCCGCCCGGGTGTGCGGTATCGCCGCCAACAGCGGATCGGACAGTCCGAGTAGATCCAGATAGTCCAGGATCGAAGGAGCGATGCTGTCACCGCGGAACCTTCGATCGAAGTCGTTGTGCGACTCCAACAACGTCACCGCGACACCTGCTCTGGCCAGCAGGTAGGAGAGCATCACGCCGGCCGGACCACCCCCGACAACTGCCACCGTGCACCGCGACTCTCCCTCGGAGGAGTCGAACTCGGATCCCCGCATGCATCGCCATCCCAGGTCGCGGTGCTGGTTTCACTCGACCTTCCGCCGACAGAGCCGTGACGGATGCACCTCGCGGTGCATCCGTTCCGGTCTCTTACCCAGAAGAACGAACGACAGCCGATTCCCATCCTGTGGAGGCTCGTATGTCCGTTCGCTCTACTCATCGCCGCCAGCTGGTCCGCTCCCGTCAGGCGGGGCTGGCTCTTGGGCTGGCTGCCGGGCTGGCCGCGCTCGCCTGGGCGCCGGCCGCGGCCGCCGATACCGGGGGAGAGGCCACCGTCTCGGTGCTGCACGGCGTGCCCGGCGCCACCGTCGACGTGTACGCCAACGGTAAGGAGTTGCTGGCCGGGTTCGAGCCGGGCACCCTCACCGATCCGCTGCAGCTACCAGCGGGAACGTACGACTTGAAGGTCGTCGCCGAGGGTGCGGGCGCCGACGGCGAGGCGGTGCTCCAGGCCGACGACGTCGCGGTCCCGGCGGACGTGAACGTCACTGTCGTCGCGCATCTCGACGCCTCCGGCAAGCCCGTGCTCACGCCATTCGTCAACGACGTCTCGAAGGTTGATCCGGGCAAGGCGAGGTTGACAGTCCGACACACCGCGGCCGCTCCCGCTGTCGACGTTCGCGCCGGCGGCAAACCCGCGTTCGAGGCGCTGACGAATCCGAAGGAGGCCAAGGCCGACCTGCCTGCTGGCACGATCTCCGCCGATGTTGTTCTCGCGGGAACGTCCACCGTGGCGATCGGACCTGCCGACCTCGACCTGAAGGAAGGCACGAACACGATCGTCTACGCCTGGGGTAGCGCTGAGGACTCGAACCTCGAGCTCGCCGTCCAGACCATCACTGGTCTGCACCACAGCCCGACAGGCGTGCCGGGCGGAACGGGCGGTGCCGCGAGCCAGACTGGGGCGTTGCCGTGGACGGTCTGGCTGATCGGTGCGGCTCTCATCGCTGCTGTCGCGATCGGTGTACTCAGGTCGAGAGTCCGCACGCGTTCGTGAGTCCGTACGCGATCGCCGTGGCCACTGCCCTAGCTGTGGCAGCGGCAGCGGGCTGCGCCGCCCAGACGTCCGTGCCCGCGGTGTCGGCCCCGGCCGCGTCGCCTTCGGTGTCCCCGTCCCCAGAACCGTCTGCGGTGGCACCGTCCCGGCTGGCGACTGCCACGCCGCGGGTACGGGCCCACTCGGCCGCGCCGCCTCGGGTCCGGCGCGAACGAGTTCCGATCGGCGTCCGGATCGTCGAGATCGGACTCGCCGTCCCGGTCGACCCGGTGGGGATCGCGGAGTCGGGCAGGTTCGCCGGGCAGCTGGACCTCCCCGATGATCCGGCCCGGCTGGGCTGGTACAGGTACGGCGCGTCCCCGTCGAGCCTGGCCGGCTCGGTCGTACTCGGCGGCCACCTCGACACCCGCGCCGATGGCATCGGTCCGCTCGTCAAGCTGCGCGGCCTGAAAGCGGGTGACCGCATCGTCGTCACCCTCAGCGGCGGCGGGTCGGTCGCGTACCGCACCAAGTCGGTGACTCGCGTCGCGAAGCGGGCCGTCGACACCGACCAGCTGTTCGATCGGGGCGGACCCCGGCGGCTGTACGTCATCACCTGCGCGGGTCGATATGTCCGCGAGAAGGGCGGCTACCAGGACAATCTCGTCGTCATGGCCGTCCCGGAGGACTGACGAATCCGGACCTCATCCAACCCTGACCAGCCGCACCGCGTCAGCCGCTATCGTGCGAACGTGACGTCCAGTCCGGCCGGCGACGCCTCGGCAGCCGATGCGGCAGCCCGACTCGCGAAGGGCTTTGCCGACGGTGACGAGGACAGCCTCGGCGAGGCCTACCGCCGCTGGTCACCGCTCGTCTACACCCTCGCCCTGCGCAGCCTCGGCGAGCGCGCCGATGCCGAAGACGTCACTCAGCAGGTGTTCGTCTCGGCGTGGCGCGGGCGAGCGACGTACGACCCTGGCAGTGGACCCCTCGGCGCCTGGCTGACCGGCATCGCCCGGCACCGGATCGCCGACCGCCACGCTGCCCGGGCCCGCGACCAGCGCACGGCAGCGAAGCTGGCGACCTCCGAAAACCCGCCCCCGGCGGGGGAAAGACCTGACCCGGTCGCCGATCCCCTGGTCGACCGGCTCGTACTCGCCGACGAGCTCGACCAGCTCGAGGACCCGCGCCGAGCCATCCTTAGGCTCGCCTTCTACGAAGATCAGACATACCCGCAGATCGCGGATCGGCTCGGCCTGCCGTTGGGCACGGTCAAGAGCCACATCCGGCGGGGGCTGCTTTTCCTGCGTGCTCGCTTGAAGGAGGTGGACCAGTGACGCACCTCGATGCCGAGTGGCTCGCTCAGTGGGCGTGGGATGGGACGCCTCCGGACACTCACGCCACGGACCACCTCAGGGAGTGCGAACGGTGCGCCGCCGAGCTCGCCGAGCTGCGGGAAACCGTACGTGTCGCCCGGACCCTCGAGCCGCTGGAAGCCCCACCGGGCCAGGTGTGGGAACGCATCACCGTCGAACTCCAACCCTCGGTAGCCCCGCAGGAACGGAAGCGGCGGTGGCCACGGCGCAGAACGGTGCTCCTCGCCACCGCGGCCGTCGCCGCGGGCATCGTGCTCGGCGTCCTCGGATCGCGAGTGCTCTGGCCGACAGGCTCGCCCGCCGATCGCGTCGCCGAAGCACGCCTGGCTCCGCTGGAAGGCAAGAACGGCTCCGGCGTGGCCGACCTGCTCCGCACCGACACCGGCCTGCAGCTGCGACTGACAGCCGACGGTCTCCCGACACCCACGGGCTTCTACGAGGTGTGGATGATCAACCAGGACGGCCGGCGCATGGTGTCACTCGGTGTCCTCGAGCCCGGCGGCCCTGCCACCTTCGCCGTGCCCACCGGCCTGACCAGCCAGGGCTACACCATCGTCGATGTCTCGCTCGAACCGTTCGACGGCCAACCCGAACACTCCCGCGACAGCATCATCCGCGGCACCCTGCCGAACTAGCGGCGAGAACAGCCGCTGTCGCGACAGGTGCGGCGTACGGGGAGTCCGCAATGCATGACTCAGGCGCAGAACTTGGGCACGATGCCGTTGAGGTTCTGCACATACCTGGCCGGCACCCAGCCGCCGTCATAGAGCTGGTACCACCGAGGGTTGCCACCCACCACGGTGCTGTTCTTCTTGCAGATGGTGGAGATCTGAACGCCGTACTTCAGCGTTCCCAAAGCCTTGGCTGTCTGGCTCGGCGTGGCCCGAATGGTGAGCGACGGCTTCGCGGTCACCTGGCCGTCCTTGGGCCGTGGGGCGCAGTACTTTGGTGCTGGGCCGACGTTGGCGACGTAGCGAGCGGGCATCCACGACATCTCCGAGGACCATCGGTTCGTGTGATACCAGAGCCGGTTGCCGTCAACGTCTGGCCCGTTGACCTTGCAGTAGATGTACGTGGTGTGTCCCTTCGGAAGAACTTCAAGCCTCTTGCCGTAGGTGGACGGGAACGTCCGGACAGCGACCTTCGACGTCGTCTTTCCCGCATACATGATCGGCTCTGACGCCTGGGCACCGGTGGCCACCAAGCTCACTGCTGGTACCGCGACAGCGGCTACGACGCCAATCGCGAGCATACGAAGAGATTTCTGCATGTGAACCGTTCCCTCCCATGGTTCGCCCCTACCTACCTAGGAGGAGTGCGCGACCGGTCGAAAGGTTGCATGGCGCAGCGCGGCCGCGGGTCGGTCTGTCGGGGCGCCCGCTCAGGTCACCTGTCCACGCAACGGTCAACGGCGAACGTTTCAGCTGTCGCTGAACCGTTTCGGTCCGGCTGCTGACATTCCGTACGGTCCCCACACGAGTCCACGGGAAGGAAGGAATGGGAATGCCTCGGGAAACCAGTCACAGCGGAGCCACGAGAGTCGGGCAGCGCACGTTCGCTGCCGCCATTGCCCTGTTGGTAAGTCTTTTCACGCTGGCCGCCACGCTGGGCCCAGCGCATGCCGCACCCGCGAGTGACACCGCTCCACGTGGAGTCGCGTCCGCCGCGGCGGAGGGGGAGCCGGCGACATCGCCGGGAGCCGCGGCCCGCTACTTCTCGTGGAGCTCATCGGGGCATTCGTGCCCGCGCGGGTACGCATGTGCCATCGTGCGTGCCAAGGCTCTTCCTGGGTGGTGGGTCTTCAAGTTCTACGACTACGGCACGTACCAGCTCCACCGCTGGAGCGGTACCGGGAGCCTCACCAATAACCAGACCGGTAGCGCGGCGATGCGACTCCTCGGGAGCGACAAGAAGCAGCGCCAGTGTGTGCGCCCTGGTCGCTCGGACAACAGCGTCAACTGGGGACCGGTCTACTACATCAGGCTGAGCACGAGTGGTTGCTAGAACTCCGTAGTCGCCTGACAGACATCGGTCAGATCCTTGACAGGCCCGATCCGTAGCATCCCCGCCGTCAGATGGTCGACGACGTCGGGGGTGCTGCGATGTGGCGAGTTCAGCTCACGGCTGACGACGTGGCGCGAGTTCGGCTCGCCCGCGGGGCCGATCCCATGTGGGAGATCCTGCACAGCGTGCACGCCCTGGGATCGACCACTGGCGATGAGGTTTTCGGGCGGTGGCGGCGTCGCTGCCTGCGCAGCTCGATCCGTGGTCTCGGTGCGTTGACCCTGATGGCCCCCGCACTCGGCTATTCGCCCGACTTCCTCACCCCCGCGAGTGGCTCGCTGGATCTCGACGCCGGGATCGATGCCGTCCTGAGCACGCCGCGGCGCCAGTTGCGAGACGATCTAGGCAGGATCACTGGTCTTCGGAGGTACCCACCCTGGCTGGCCGATCTGGCGGCCGCGCGGCCTGGTGTGGTGCGCGAGCTCGGGGCTCTCCTCCGGCGCTACTTCCGCGCCGGCCTGGCCGCCGAGTGGGCCCAGATCCGCGCCCAGGTCAACGAGGAGCTGTTGCGGTGTGGCCGGAACCTCGCCGTCGGCGGTGTCAAGCACCTGCTGGCGACCGTCTCGCCGTGGATCCGCCCCGACGGAGACGCCCTCGTCCTCGCCGGCAAGCCGGGAACGGTCGACATCCACCTGCACGGCCGCGGACTCGTCCTGCAGCCGTCGTTCTTCGCGTACGACGACGTCTCGGTGCTGCGGGTGCCAGACCAGCCCGTGGTCCTCGCCTATCCCGTACGTCACCGCCTCGACTGGTGCTCGGCCTCGGCGGCGGGTGCCCCCGAGCGCCAGCTCGCCACACTGATGGGTCGCACCCGGTCGCACGCGCTGCGGTTGCTGGCGACCGACGAACGTACGACCAGCGAGCTGGCCGGCTGCCTCGGCCTGTCGATCGCGTCCGCCAGCCATGCGGCCAGGGTGCTCCGAGACGCGGGACTCGTGGTGAGCGACCAACAGGGCAAGGCGGTTGTCCATCGCGCGTCGATGCTCGGCCACACCCTGCTCGGGCAGCCCGCCGGCAAGCACTGACGCGAAGACCTGAATCACCACACCGGTACGAAGGCCCGATCGGCTAAGCATCCGACGCGAGGTCGGCGAGCTTCTCGCGGAGATCGGAGCGCGAGAGTTCTTCGGTGTCTGTCGCGCCGGTCGTCTCCACAAGGTGCAGCGCTTCCTCCCAACTGGCCCTGGCAGCGTGCGGGTCGCCGGCCGCCCGCTGCGCGTTGCCGAGACTTCGCAGACCGTACGCCAGCAGCCATCCACCGCAGAGCCGCCGGCGGACCTCGACCACACGCTCGAAGTACGAGGTCGCCTGGACGTGGTCGCCGCTGGCGAGGTGAACCGAACCCATCGTGTCGAGAGCGTAGGTCTGATCGAGTGCCTTTCCCTCCGAGCCCCACAGGCTGATCGACTCGGCGGCGGCCGCCTCAGCGTCCGCGTACCTCCCGAGCTCGGTGTACACCCCGGCCAGGTTGTTCAACTCCGTTGCTACGCGATCACCGACACCGTGGCGGCGTGCGTTTTCGATCGCATCCTCAATCGAGTTGGCGGCCTTGTCGAGGCTTCCCAAGGTCGAATACAGCAACCCGATGTTCCCCAGAGCGGCACTCGCGCCGAAGTGGTCGCCCAACGTCTCGTAAAGCTGGCCGGCGGAAATGTAGTAGCGCAAGGCCTGTTCGAACTCCTCCCGGACGTCATGGGTGCTGCCGAGCAGCATCAGCATCCGCGCCTCCGACAGATCGTCACCGATGGTCCGAGCCGATGCCAGCGCGAGCTCCAGCAGAGGGATGACATCAATCGGCAATCGGTGCAGGCGAACGTAGGAGCTGACCCCCCGAACCAGGTCGAAGATGTGGCGATGTTGACCGAACCGAGCCGCATCGGCGGTCATGGCGATCAGCGTCTCGAGCTCGGCCGCGAGCCAACTCATCGCGTGCCGTTCGTTGTCGAACGTCGCGGGTTCGACCTCTCCGGACGGCTCGTCGCCGGGTGGCAACTGGCTCAGGCCGGCAGCGGATCGGGCGTTCTCCGACGTACGGGCGTACCACTCGTACAGGCGCCCCACAGCGCTCTCACGCTCGGCGATGTCATCATGATCCGCCGCCTGTTCCGCGGCGTAGGCGCGCACCAGGTCATGCATCGCGTAGCGGCCCGGCCGGGGCGAAGCCAGCAGGTGGACCTCGGCGAGGCGGTCCAGCAGCTTGGCCGCGACCGCGCGTTCGGAACCGGCGAGCGCCGAGGTGGCCGGGATGCCGATGCTCGCGCCCGGGAACAGACCGAGGAGCCGGAAGAGCCTCGCGCCGTCTCGTGCCAGCGCGTGGTAGGACCATGAGATCACTGCCCGCAGACTGGTGGTGGGGTCCTGGCCCGTCTCCAGGACATCGAGTCGTTCCTGCTCGCCACGGAGCTGGCTGACCAGCTCACCCACGGGGAGGTCCGGGTACCTGCCCGCACGCTCGGCCGCGATGACGAGCCCGAGCGGAAGGTTCCCGCAGCGTGCCGCGAGCTCAGCGACCGAGTCGCGGTCATAGGGCACGGCCTGGGCATCGAGCCCTTGTGCCAGCAAGGCCTCCGCCTCGTTCGCCGGCAGGGCTTCCAAGGGAATCCCGCTCGCCCGCTCGCGTGCCGTCAGGCCCCGCAGCTGACTGCGACTCGTGATCAGGACCACGGCGCCGGCGCCAGGCAGCATCGGACGGACTTGGCCCGCGTCCCGCGCGTTGTCCAGGACGACCAGAACGCGTCGGTCCGCGAGCGTCGTCCGCAACAAGGCAGCCTGACCGTCGACACCCGCCGGGATCCGCTCGCCGGGCACCCCGAGCCCGCGCAGCATCGTGTCCAACGCCATGGCCGGTTCCATCGGCTCACCGGGCCCATAGCCACGAAGGTCGACGAACAGCTGACCATCAGGGAACCGTTCGCGGGCGCGGTGCCCCCAGCGGACCGCGAGAGCGGTCTTTCCGGTCCCACCGGCACCATGGACCGCGATGAGTGCCTGCCCCGCTTCGACCAGGGAGTCGAGTCTGCGCAGTTCCCGCACACGGCCGACGAAGTCGACGGTGTCCGCTGGCAGCTGCCGCGGCACCTGGGGCCGGTCGGCCGGCGCCGTCACCGGGCCGGTCAGCTTGGCGCCGACGAGAAGTCCGGCGTAGATCGCCTGCAGCTCCCGACCCGGATCGATCCCGAGTTCTTCGGCCAGCCGGCTCCGGACCTGCTCGTACGCCGCCAGCGCGTCAGCTGGCCGGCCTGCTCGGTCGAGCGCCAGCAGCAGCCTCGTCCACAGCGGCTCCCGCAACGGATGCTCGGCGACCAGGTCCTGCAACTCCGGCACCGAACCCGCACCCCTCCCGGCCGTCAACTCCGCGTCGACTCGATCCTGTACAGCCGACAGATAGAGCTCGGTGAGCCGTCTGGCCTCCACCCCGCACAGCCAGTCCGACAGGGGCTCGGTGAACGGCCGCCCCCGCCACAGCGCGAGCGCTTCCTCGACAAGGGTGGTCGACCCCTCCGGCCCCGCCTTGGGCGCCAGGTCCAGTAGGTCAGCGAACCTCGATGCGTCGACAGCGTCCGGGCTGACCTGAAGGGTGTATCGGCCACCCTCGTTGGTGATGCGATCGTCGCCGAGGACGGTACGCAACCGACGTACGCAGGTGTAGAGAGCCCCACGCACATCCTCGGGCGGGTCGTCGCCCCACACCCGTTCGTAGAGGGTCTCCACCAGCAACGGCCGGCCCGCCGACAGCGCCAACACCGACAACACCGACCACAAGCGCCGGCTACGAAGCTCCACCACCGCTCCGCCCACCCGGACCTCGAGCGGCCCGAGCAGCCCGACCTCCACCCGTGCCCCACGCGTCACCTGTGCCCCCTTCGACCGCCCACCCCCATCTCGCCAAACCCACAGGCTACTAGTTCGAACGACCCCTGCCCGAAAACCGCCCGACCACTGGATCGAAGTGGACGGCTATCAGGAGCACTAGCTTCGATCTTCATCTGGCGGTGGGTTCGTCCGGTCCGGGCCAGACCTGGGGCCAATGATCATGTTTACATGATCATTGAGCCTTTTTCATCGTGGCGGCGTGGTGGCGGGTGTGGTGAGGCCCTCTTCGGTAGAAGTGCGATCGCCAAGATCAACTTCAAGCCGAAGAGGGCCTCATGCTGAGATATCCTGCCACCCTTCCGGGTCTGTCCACCGTCCAGCTGTGCTATCTGGCGAAGCTGCTGCGGGCTCATCGCCAGCGGATCGGGTCGAGGTGGCGCAAGCTGTCGCCGGGCCGGCAGGCGTTGCTGGTGTTGGCGTATCTGCGCAAGAACGAGACATACGAGGCGTTGGCGGCCGGGTTCGGGATCGGCGTGGCAACGGCGTGGCGCTATATCCAGGAAGCGGTCCGGCTGCTCGCCGATCAGGCACCCACACTGGTCGAGGCGTGCTGGCAGCTGGCCTGGTCGGGGTCGAACTTCGCGTTCGCCGATGGCACCGCGGTGCCGATCGACCGGGTCCGTGGAGTGCCCGACCCGCACCGAGCCTCGGCCTGGACCGGCAGCGCCGCCAAAGCCCAGGCCAGAGCCAAAGCCGAACGGCAACGACGCGCCCGACAAGCCGGGAGAGTGCTCAACCCAGCCGCTGACGCCGCCCGCGAAACAGCCCGGCGTGCGGACCTGAACCGGCTGTACTTCTCCGGCAAACACAAACGCCACACCGTCAACCTGCAAGCCCTCGTCAACCCCCACGGCCAGCTGGTGTGGATCTCCGACGGACTACCCGGCTCGGTCCAAGATCTCCACGCCGCCCGCACCCACGGCGTCATCGACATGTGCGAACGCGCAGAACTCACCCTGCTCTGCGACCTCGGCTACACCGGCTCCGACAGCCCCCGCGTACTCACCGGCTACAAACGCCCCAAGACCCGAACCCTCGCACCCGCCTACCGCGACGCCAACCGAGCCCTGGCCTCCATCCGCGCCCGCTGCGAACACGGCTTCGCACCCTTCAAACACTGGCGCATCCTGCACCGCCATCGCAGCTGCCCACGCAAAACCGGCACCATCGCCAAAGCCATCCACGCACTCATGACCCGACCAGGATGAAAAAGGCTCATTGACCGCTTTACGTGGGGTGGACGCCAGGTAGAGGGGGCACTGGCCGGGTAAGGCGACCACGACACTTCACCCACGAAGTACCTTCCCACTCAGATCACACGAGACGTCGCCCTCCAACACCCAAATTCCCGAGGCTAGGCCGGCGTGTGCTCGGTCGGTTGGTGCTCGGCGGTGCCGGTGATGTTGCGTGCCATCCCGCCGAAGACAGCATGGTGGAACGGGGCGATGGCCTTCCAGTACAGGTGACCGGCGAGTCCGTGCGGCTCGAAGATGGCGCGCTGCCGGTACGTTGCGCCGCCATCGTCGGCCCGATGCACCGACAGCTCCAGCCAGGCTTTGCCGGGCAGTCGCATCTCGGCACGGAGCCGGAGCAGCTGAGGCCGTTCGAGGTGTTCGACCCGCCACCAGTCCAACGCCTCACCGACATGAAGGCTGCGTGGGTCGCGTCGTCCGCGCCGCAGGCCAGCACCACCGGCAAGTCGGTCGATCCAGCCGCGTACAGACCAGGCCAGCGGGAAGGAGTACCAGCCGTGCTCGCCACCGATGGACTCGATGATCTGCCACAACGTTGCTGGATCGGCGGTGGTGTGCAGTTCACGGATGTCGGTGTAGACGGTGCCGCCCGCCCACTCGGGGTCGGTGGGCAACGGATCTGACGGCGCGCCCGCGTCAGACCAGCGGGTGGGCACATCGGCGCTCCGGATCCGGGTGAGCGCCAGTTCGATCGCCCGCTCGAGGTGCAGCAGTCCCTGAGCGGGGTCCGGGACATGGGTGGCGATGTCGTGGTCGTGGCAGACCACCTCGTGCACGAGCGAGGCGATCAGCGGCATGGCGATGCTGCGCGGGACTGGTGTGACCAGGTTGACCCAGTGAGAAGACAGCCACGGGGTGAGCACCGGCACCGGTACGACGATCCGTCGTGGGAGCTCGGCAACGACGGCGTAGCGGCGCATCATCTCGAGGTAGGTCAGTACGTCTGGGCCGCCGATGTCGAATCCGCGGTTGAGGTGGGCCGGTAGGGTCGCCGCCGCGGTCAGGTAGTGCAGGACGTCGCGGACCGCGATGGGTTGGATCCGGTTGTGCACCCAGCGCGGGGTGATCATGGCTGGAAGTCGTTCGGTGAGGTAACGCAGCATCTCGAAGCTCGCTGACCCCGAGCCGATGATGATCGCCGCGCGGAGAACGATCGTGGGCACGCCAGAACTCAGCAGGATCTCGCCCACTTCGGCGCGCGAGGCCAGGTGAGGCGACAAGTCGCCCGTGTCCGGGGTGATGCCACCGAGATAGATGATGCGCCGAACACCAGCCGACTTCGCCGCGGCGGCGACGACTATCGCAGCCTTCCGGTCGATCTCCACAAAGTCGCTCTGGTGCAGGGAATGCACCAGATAGTAGACGACCTCCTGGCCGTCCACCGCGGTGGCGACCGCCGCGGAATCGGTGACGTCTGCGGTGGTGACATCGACACGTTGTCGCCAAGGGACGTCGGCCAACTTGCCCACGTCGCGAGCCACCACTCTCACCTCATGGCCGGCGTCGAGCAGCTCGGGCACCAGCCGCCCGCCGATGTAGCCCGTCGCTCCGAACACCACGCACCGCATGCCCTCGAGCCTGCCCCGATCGGGACCAAACAATCACCTCTGCGGATGCATCCGCAGAGGTGCTCTGTCGCGAAGTATCAATGGAGGAGGTCCGGGTGGGTGGGCTGTCCGGACAGTCCGAGAAGAGCCCGGGGGCAGAGGAGGACGGATGTCGCGGCAAGCACAACCGAGCGGATACGAACGTGTGGTGTTGCTGGCAGACGATGACGATGTGCCGATCGGAACAGCCGACAAGGCCACGGTCCATCACGCGACGACACCACGCCATCGGGGCTTCTCTTGTTATGTCATGGACGCCGCCGACCGAGTTCTCGTGACTCGCCGGTCGCTGACCAAGCGGACGTGGCCAGGGGTCTGGTCCAACTCGTTCTGCGGACATCCCGCGCCGGGTGAGCCGTACGAGCACGCGGTACACCGCCGAGCGGCAGACGAGCTCGGTCTGGTCCTTCTCGAGCTGCGATGCGTTCTTCCCTCGTTCCGCTACACCGCCACCGACCCTTCGGGGATCGTCGAGAACGAGCACTGTCCGGTGTACGTGGCCAAGACCGCCTCCACTCCGCTGGCGGATCCTGACGAGGTAGGTGAACTGGCCTGGACCACGGGAGACGCCCTCTTGGGTCTCGTCCAGCAGACCCCCTGGGCCATCACACCCTGGGCAGCGCTCCAGGTCCCACTCCTCGCCGCGGACTTCGGCCCTTCCGACCCCGTCCCGGACAGCCGGCATCCCGATCGAGGCGTGGATCCTGCAGCGGAAGCGGCGCTGAGGTGAAAGACAGCCCGAGTAACGATCTCTCACGAAGCGTGACCAACAAGGCTGTGACCTGCAGAAACGTAGTGCGCGCTCGAAGGGATTCGAACCCCTAACCTTCTGATCCGTAGTCAGATGCTCTATCCGTTGAGCTACGAGCGCTAGGCAGAGACGAGTGTAGCGTCCGTGCCGCGGAGAACCGAATCGGGTTTCCGATCCCTACTTGGCGCCCAGGCCGTCGAGGGCCTTCGTCGCGCCTGGGTTGAGGGGGATGGGGTCGGTCTTGCGGGCCGTGTCCAGCGAGATGTCCTTGGCTGCCGCGTTGACCTTCTCGAGCTCCGCGCGCTGGTCGAAGATCAGCTTCACCAGCTGCTCCGCGAGCGCCTCGTCGAAGCCCTTCTTCACCACCAGGACGTTCGGCACCACGATGGTCGGTACGTCCGCCGGCTGGCCGTACGTGGCGGCGGGGATCGAGCCGGCTTCGTAGATCGGGCCGTTCGCCGACTGCAGAGGCGACAGTAGCGAGGAGAGGTCGAGGAACTTGACCTTGTCCTTCAGCGATGTCGTCACGTCGGTGATCCCGCCTGTCGGGAGGCCGCCGGACCAGAACATCGCGTCGATCGTTCCGTCCTTGATCCCGTCCTGCGTCTCCGGCAGCCCCAGCCGCTGCGCCTGGACGTCCTTCGCCGGGTCCAGGCCCGCCGCGGTCAGCAGCCGGCGGGCGATGACCTCGGTGCCCGAGTTCGGCGACCCGGTCGACACGCGCTTGCCCTTCATGTCGGCCACCGAGTTGATCCCGGAGTCCGAACGGACCAGCACCTGGGTGTAGTTCGGGTACAGCCGCGTCAGCGCCTCGATCGGCTGGGGCGAGGTGAACGAGCCCTTGCCCTCCACGGCGTCCGAGGCGGTGTCCATCAACGAGAACGCCACCTGGTAGTTGCCCGCGACGATGCCCTGCACGTTCTGTACGGACGCGCCCGTCTCGCTCGCGGTCGCGCGGTAGCCCTCGATGTTCTTGTCGATCAGCTGCGCCAGCCCGCCGCCGAGCTGGTAGTAGACGCCGGTCGTGTTGCCGGTCGCGATCGTGATCCGCCCGCCACCGGCGCCCGCGGTGGACGTCGAGCCACCCGCTCCCTCCGGCCGGCGCTGTCCACCGCACGCGGCGAGGACGAGCGCGCAGACGACCAAGGCCACAGCAACGCGAACGACACTCCTCATCGACGCAGTCCCTTCCGAGCTAGGTGAATGGCCACCGCGACGACTAGTAGGCCGCCGCCGATCGCCATCGTGAGCGGAGCGAGGTACAGCAACAGTAGTGCCGCGCAGAACGCCAACACCCGTTCGACGACGCCAGCCGGGCCGACGATCCAGCCACCGGTCGCGATCGCCAACGCCGCAACGGCGACCAACGACACCGCGGTGGTCCAGAGCACCCCGAGGAACGGGCCCTGGCCCAGCAGGAACGCGCCGTTGTCGGTCAGGACGAACGCGAACGGCACCAGGAACGCCGGCAGCGAGTACTTCCACGCCGCCATCATCGTGCGCATCGGATGCCCGCCGGTGATCGCCGACGCCGCCACCGCGGCCAGCGCTGTCGGCGGCGACACCTCCGACAACACCGCGTAGTAGAAGACGAACATGTACGCCTCGGGCAGCGCCACGTTCAGATCCACCATCGCCGGCGCGATGATCACCGACGCGATGATGAACGAGGCCGTCACCGGCACCGCGAGTCCCAGCACCGACACGGCGATCGCCGAGAACAACGCCGTCAACACCAACACCAGCGTGGGATTGTCGCCGAAGAACGACGCGGTGTCGACGATGATCCCCGACAGCTTCAGCCCGAGCCCGGTCAGCGTGACCATCGCCACGATGATCCCCGCCGCCGCGCACACTGCCGCGATCGACAGCACGCCGCGCGTTCCCTGCGCCATCGCCTCGAACAGCCGCCGCGGCGTCAACCGGTGCTGAGGATCGAGGAACGACAGCAGGAACTGCAGGATCGTCGCGTACACCACGGCGCGGAACGGCGGGATCCCGAGCGCCATGAATCCCACGATGAGGAACAGCGAAAGGAAGTGATACCCGAAGCGCAACAGCAGCTTGACAGCCGACTGATCGGTGATGTCGACGGCCTTCGCGCCGTGCTTTCGCGCGTCGATCTCGATCGCGAGGATGATGCCGACGTAGTAGAGGATCGTCGGCACGATCGCGTACACGAGAACGGTGAGGTAGCTCGTTCGCAGCAGCTCGGCGATGATGAACGCCGCCGCGCCCAACGTCGGCGGCGACAGGATCGCGCCGATGCCGGCGGCCGCGAGGACGCCGCCCGCCTGGTCCTTCGGGTAGCCCGCGCGGCGCAGGATCGGCCACGCCACCGAGCCTAGTGAGACCGCGGTCGCCGTACCCGATCCCGACACGGTGCCGAGCAGGAAGCCGGCCAGCGTGACCGTACGTCCCGGCGCCGTCCGCGACCGCTTGAACGCCGCGAACGACAGGTCGATGAAGAACTTGCCCGCGCCGGACAGCTCCAGCACCGCGCCGTAGATCGTGAACAGCACGATGTACGTCGCCGCGACGCCCAACGGCGTACCGAAGAACCCGCTCGTACCGATGAACAGCTGCGCGATGATCGCGCTCGGGTCGAACCCGCTGTGCGCGAGCGACCAGGTGAGCGGCAGCCAGCCGCCGTAGTACGCGTACAGCAGGAAGCCGACGCAGATCGCCGGCAGCCACCAGCCGGTCGTCCGCCGGCACGCCTCGAGCACGACCAGCGTGAGCACGAGGCCGGCGACCAGGTCGAGCACGGTCGGGACCTGGTGCCGTTCGAGGAACGCGTCGAAGCCGAACAGCGGGTACGCGGCCGCGGCGAGCGAGACCGCGGCGAGGATCCAGTCGACGACCCTTGGGTTGTCGCGCCGGCCCTCGACTGGCTCGGTGTCCTTCGAGCGCCGCAGCCGGAAACCCGGACGGTAGGAGAGGAACGTGAGCGGCAGCACGATCGCGAGGAAGATCGTCAGGTAGTACTGGGTGCCCTTGGCCAGCGGGAAGAAGATCAGGAACAGCACGAGCAGGCTGGTCAGCGCGCACGCAGTCGCTACGCCCTTGCCGACCCAGCCGGAGAGCTGTCGCGCGGGACGTTCCTCGTCGTACTCGGCCAGGATCTGCTCGACGTCAGGGGTGGTGAGCGCCTTGTCGTCGCTCTGCGTCACAAACCCACCTCCCCGCCTCGCTTGATCACCTCACGCGATGGCAAAGCTAACCAGACACGTCCGGCGAAGAGGGAGTGTCTTGGACAGATCTGGAAGTCTTTGTTCCCGTGAACGACCTCGCGCATGCCGGCCTCGGGCCTCGCCCGTTCGCACGTTGGGCCGGCGCCGAACACGAGATCACGCCGACCCCGGAGGCGTTGGCGTGGCTGAACGGGCGACTCGGGGAGCTGACGCCGACTTCGCCCTCGGCCGTCGATGACGTCGCGGTGCCGGCGAGCGAACTGCCCAAGCCCACCAGGGACGCGCTCGCGGCGATCGTGGGCGCGGAGCACGTCGACTCCAGCGACGAGACGCGGCTCGCGCATGCGGGCGGGCAGTCGTACCGCGATGTGATGCGCCGGCGGTTGGCGCAGGACGTCGTGGTGCCCGACGCGGTGGTGCGGCCCGCGTCGCACGAGGAGGTCGTCGCCGTTCTCGCTGTCTGTCACCAGCATCGGATCGCGGTCGTGCCCTACGGCGGCGGCACGAGCGTGGTCGGCGGCGTCGAGCCTGTCCGTGCGCGCTGCTACGCGGTGGTGACGCTCGATCTGGCGCGGTTGGACGCGTTGATCGCGTTCGACCGGGTGTCGCGTACGGCGACCTTCGGGGCTGGCGTGTCCGGTCCGCGCGCCGAGGAGCTGCTTGCCGCGCACGGTTTCACGCTCGGCCATGTGCCGCAGAGCTTCCAGCGCGCGACGATCGGCGGGTACGCGGCGACGCGTTCGGCCGGGCAGGCTTCGGCGGGGTACGGGCGGTTCGACGACCTGGTGGTGACGACGCGCATCGCCACTCCTGTGGGCGATCTGCGGCTGGGGACGGGGACGCCGAACGCGGCTGGGCCCGATCTGCGCGCGCTGTTCGTGGGCTCGGAGGGCGCTTTCGGAGTCATCACGGAAGTTTCGGTGCGGGTACGTCCGGTACCGGCCGTGCGTTGGTACGAGATGTGGGCGCTTCCCTCGTTCTCCAGCGCGCTGAACGTGATGCGGACGTTGGTGCAGGACGGGCACTCGCCGGATCTGTTCCGGCTGTCCGACGAGCCCGAGACGGAGGTCGCGCTCGTTCTGCAGGGTCGCTCGACGGCACGGGCGGTGCGGTTGTTGAGTCGGCTGCGCGGGATCCGGAAGCCGGTTTTCCTGTTGTGTGGTTGGGAAGGCGGCTCGGAGTCGGTGGACCACCGCCGCAGGCTGGTGGCGCCGTTGTTGAAGAAGGCACGGGGCGTGTCGCTCGGCCGAAAGGCCGGCGAGTCGTGGCGGCGGCATCGGTTCAACGGGCCGTTGCAACGAGACGTGCTGCTGGATCTCGGCGTACTGGTGGAGACGTTGGAGACCGCGACCACGTGGACGAAACTGCTCGACCTGTACGACGGCGTGCGGACGGCGCTGGTCGAATCTCTCACTGTGGAAGGCGTGGCGCCGATCGTGATGGCGCACGTGTCGCACGTGTACCCGACCGGGGCGTCGTTGTACTTCACGGTGATGGGCCGGCAGGAGGCGGACGGGATCTCTCAATGGGGTAAGGCGAAAGCCGCCGCCTCGCTGGCGATCGTCGACGTCGGCGCGACGATCACGCACCACCATGCCGTGGGTCGCGACCACGCGCCGTACTTGGAGGCGGAGGTCGGCGAGGTGGGGATGAAGCTCCTCGAGGCGACGAAGAACCTCCTCGACCCGCACGGCATCCTCAACCCCGGCGTCCTCGTTCCCGCGCCCACCCCGATCCCGCCACCGCCCCGGCGAGCCAGCTAGCCCTGATCTTTCGTCCAGCGGTGGGTTCGACCGGTCCGGCCCCTCCCCGTCCTGGGGCCAATGATCATGTAAACGTGATCAGCGGCCGCTTTACGTGGGGTGGACGCCAGGTAATGGGGCCACTGGCCGGGTAAGGCGACCACGACGCTGAAACCCGAGGCTAGCCCTGGCGGGCGCGGTGGGCGGCGGCCTTGACCCTGCTCTGGCACTGCGGTGAGCAGAACCGGCGCTGGCCGTTGCGGGAAACGTCGACGAAGACGCGGTCGCAGTACGGTGCCGCGCAGACTCCGAGGCGGCCGGCGAGGCCGGTGCCCAGGGCGAGAGCGAGACCGGCCGCGCAGCCTGCGGCCCAGCCGTTGACGAGTCCGTCGTCCGGGCCGTGGAAGTGCAGGCTCCAGCCGTCGGCTCGCCGGTCGAGCTGCGGTCGCGCCCTGGTGTCGACGAGCAGGGCGTTCACCTCGTCGGCGGCTCGGTCGAGCTCGCCGCTGTGGGCCGCCTCGAAGACGATCCGCATGCGGCCCGCGAGCTCGGTGAGGCGCCGCGCGTCTTCAGTACGTACGGACGGTCGCGGGTAGCCGATGGCGGCCAACGACTCCGCGACGGCCCGCGCCTCGTCGGCTGGTCCGTCGAACGCGGCGCCTCCCGCGTAGCCGGGCGTCAGCCTGTTCACGTACTCGACCGATGCCGCCAGCACGTTCCGCGCATGACTATCAAAAGACACTTGACCGGTCACTAGATCTCTCCGTAAGGTCGACCGTGACCGATCATAGCTACTTAGACAGTCATGGAGGTGTGCCCGGTGGGTGCAGCGGCGACCCTGGTCGCGCCGTGGCGTGGGCTGTCCCCGGCGGTGTGGATCCTGGTCGCGGCGCGCACGGTCAACCGGGTCGGCGCGTTCACGTTGCCGTTTCTCGGGGTCGTGCTGACCGTCGAGTTCGGCGCGTCCCTCGGACAGGCGGGCTTGGTCCTGGCGTTGTTCGGTGCCGCCACGATTCCGTCCCGCCTGCTCGGCGGTCGGCTGGCCGATCGGCTGGGCCGTCGCCGTACGATCGTGCTCGGCCTGACCGGCTGCGCGGTCGCGCAAGCCTGGATCGCGCTGAGCTCGTCGCTCTGGTCGGCGGTCCTCGCGACCGCGCTGCTCGGTTTGGTCTTCGAGATCTACGAACCGCCCAGCCAGGCGATGATCGCCGACGTCACCGAGCCTGATCGGCGACCGGCGGCGTACGGCCTCTACAGCGCGGCGCTGGCGGCGGCCGGCGTTCTGGCCGGCCTGCTCGCCGCGGCGATCAGCCACGTCGACCTGCGCTGGCTCTTCGTCGCCGACGCTTTCACCTGCCTCGCCTGCGCGGTGCTGGTCGCGCTCGCACTTCCCACCGGAGAACAGGCTGCGCCCCAGGAAGCCCGAGTCACGGTGTGGCGCGATGGCCGTCTTCTGCTGCTGCTCGCGAGCGGCACGATCTTCGCGACTCTCTACATGCAGCTGGTGATCGGGCTTCCGCTGACGCTGCTCGAGGAAGGCCTGACGCCGTCTGGCTTCGGCATCATCCTCGCCGTCTCGGCGGTGGTCCTGATCGTGGCCCAACGACTGGTTCGCCCGCAGCGCCTCGACGACTTCGCGTCGATCGCCATCGGCTACGTACTCCTCGGCGTCGGGTTGCTGATCAGCGCGTTCGCGCAGAGCCTCGCGATCTTCCTGTTGGCTACGGTGTTCTGGAGCCTCGGTGACCTGTTCCTCCTGACGCGGTACCTCACCCAGGCATCAGGCCTGGCGCCCGACCACGCCCGTGGCCGGTACCTCGCCGTCTTCGGCCTCAGCTGGGGCATCGCGACGATGATCGCGCCCATCACTGTCACCAAGCTCCTGGAGCTCGCCGGCCCCAAAGGCCTCTGGCTCACCAGCGCGGCGCTCGCGGTCGTGCTTGCGATTCTCCAACCCTGGTTCAGGAAACGACTGACTCGCGTCCCGGCGAGCTGCCCGACCGATCGAAGGGCAGCCCTCAACTAGGATCTACGCCGTGGAAGAGAGACAGATCCCGGTCGTCACGGTTTCGCTTCCGACCTACACCATCACCGAGCCGCCGGACATCGAAGCCATCGGGCCTGTCATCGACGAGGTCGTCTGCGCGAACTTCGGCCAGGCCGACGAGCGGATCCTTGCCCTCCGCGGCGTCAGCCTGATCGACCACCCGGGCCACACGCACGACTCGTTGGCTGAGGTGATCCTCGCGACGGGAGTGGACCGATACGACCCGGAGCGAGTAGGCCCAACCGACGCGGGCTATGCGGCGTACGGAGTCGAGCTGCACGTCGGCCACTGCGCGGTTTCGGCAACCTCCCTGCGCACGCTGTGGGCAAAGTCCCCGACGTTCCATGGCACGATCTCGCCGTCGGTGTTCGCCAAGTGGGCGAGCGACTTCTACCAGGGACCGCCCGTGGACCGCGGCGGCGTGCCGCTGAGGATCGACCTGATCACCATCTACGACCCCGCCCACCTCGAGGGCATCCAGATCCCCTTCCACGGCGACGAGAAACCCCCGTACTCAGCCTGCCGCTTCAAGTACCCGGACCGCCGCCGGGACGCGTTGCTCGGCCTGGTCAAGATCCTCTGACGAGCTAGCAGGCCACGACGCGGGCGGATTCCTCAAGCCGGTCAGGCGAAGAGGGCGGCGCGGATGGTTTGGCGTGCGGTGGTGCCGTCGTTGGCCACGACGCCGGCTTGGCGGAGGCGGACGGTGTGTTGGCGGGTGAGGTCGGTGATCTCTTTGCCGCCTGCTGTGGTGCACCGCGATCCGCGGTACGAACCGCAGAGCGGGCACTCGGACAGCAGTACTCGTTGCACGATCTCAGGTAGGTCGTCGCGCCGAATCATGTCTCACGCTCTCCTTTGGGCATGGGCACGCTCATGACGCGCGCGGGTCGGGTCTGCGGGGGTGGGGAGTTCGCGCCGTACGTCGTGGGCGGACCAGTTCACCGACGCGGCATCGAAGCGCTCCGCTCGGAACTGCTCCAGATCTGCGACCGGCACGCTCAACCAGACGCTCGAACCAATGGCGCTGCGGTGGTCGTACCGAGGACTGTCGAGCGCGACCTTGCGAACCCAGCGCCCGTTCAGCGTGCGGCACCACACCAGCTCCCCGGCGGTGATCGCCGGAATCTGGCCCTCGAAGGGCTCCTCGCGTCGCGCTCTCATCGACGACCTCGCCGCTGAGTAGGGGCAAACCCATACACGCTCACACCATCCACGTCGTGAATGACGGTCATCGGCCGGCCCGGCCTCCCCGCATAGTTCGCTCTTGACGTATTGCGAACACCCGGCGGCCGGGGGTCCGGCCGCCGAGCTCAGTTCCGTGATCGCAAAGCCCCGAACGGGAATCTGTGAATCACACATAGGGAAGCATAGAACGTGATCTACAGCCGGCGCAACGCGCCGGAGCCGTGAGTTCTGTCTGTGTCACCAATGGGACGGAAAGGCCCGTGGTCTGGCCTGTACTCTGCGTCACCGCCGACGGTAAGGTGGCCAGGGCGCACCTCGAGACAGGGGCGACATAAAGCGATCCCCCGGGCCGTACTCCCGGGGGATCGCTGTTCTTGTCGCATCGACCTCTCAGAGGTCGTAGCGGCCGTCCTTCACGTCGGCGAGGAACGCGCCGAACGCGGCTCGGTCGACGACGTGCGCGCCGAGGGACGGGTCCTTGCTGTCGCGTACCGCGGTCACTCCATCGAGGTTGGCCGCGATCTCCACACAACCAGAGCCGCTTCCGCTGCTCTTGGTCGACTTACGCCATTCTGCTCGAGACAGGTCGGTCATTCGGATCACTCCAATGTTTCGGCTAGCTTCTTGAGGAAGGCGATGGTCCCCACGGGATCCGTCGCCGCCTCCTGGATCCGGCGGAACGATTCGATCTGGATGAGTACCTCCTTCTGATCGGGCACGAGGCGCATGGACAGATCGTCTTCGAGGAAGACGATGCTGGGATCGGGGCTCGCGAACTCGAAGAGGTTGATCCCGCCCGTCGACATGCCCGCGTGTGGACCGTCGGCGAAACGGAGGACCCTGATATCGATGTGCGGCATCCGGGCGAACTCGACCAGGTGCTCAACCTGTGCACGGCGTTCGGCTGGCGTTCCCCAGTGGTACAGCAGCGACCCCTCGGTCAGCACTGCGGCGAACTCCGGCGCGGTGCCGTCGGTGCGCTCGAGAATCTCCTGCCGGCGCAGGCGAGACCGGATCGCGCGGCTGCGCCAGGCCGACGTCTTCACGCCGCGGCGCATCAAGGACTCCATGTACGAAGGCGTCTGCAGCAGGCCGGGGATGACCAGCGAGACGTAGGAGCCGATCCGCGCCGCGTCCGCCTCGTAGCCGGCGAACTCGTTGTCGAAGACGTCGCTCAGCTCTCGCCACCAGGCGCGGTTGCGGGCCAGTGAGGCGAGGTCCACGAGCTCGGTCTGCTCCTCCTCCGTCGCCTTGTAGAAGCGGAGCAGGTCGCGGATGTCGGAGAGCTCTGGCCGTACCCAGACGTTCGCCTCGAACCGGCCGACCTTGCCGCGGCCCCAGCCCAACCGGTCGCAGACCTGGTTGGCGGTGTAGCCGCGGTCGACCCTGAGCTCACCCAGCCGACGGGCGAGTCGGAGCTTGGCAATGGTCGCGCCACGTGCGTGGTCGTTCATGCCAGACCTCCCTCAGCGAGCGTGGGCACAGTCGTCCCATGAGCCGCCGAGTTCCTATGATGGCTGCTCAACTTGTGAATCACAAGCCTCCAGGGCACTCTTCGTATCCAATGTTTCTGTTCGTCCGATCCTGCCCAGCCAGGGTCAGCGAGGGTTCGACCGGGGTACGCCCCACCTGCGATCCTGTGGGCAGCCCCTGACGGAGGTATGCACAGTGAGTGATCCCAAGAAGCCGACCGTCGACTCGCTCGGCATCGACATCTCGTCGCTGACCTGGCGGAGTTCGAGCGAAGGCGCGGGCGCGATCGAGCTCGCCTTCTCGGGCGAGTGGGTGTTGATGCGCGTCGCGGACGATCCCGAGGGCCGCGTGCTGGTGTACGACCACTTCGAGTGGGACTGCTTCCTGGACGGCGCCAAGAAGGGCGAGTTCGACGACGCCGTCTGACCCAACGACAGGCGGGGTCAGTCTGGGCAGCACAGGCGCATCGCGGTGTCCGCGTACGTCGCGGCCGTGACGTCGGTGGGGAAGTCCGCGGTCGGGACCGCGGCCGTCAGCGAACGACGTACACCGGCGGCGTCGTGGTAACTGACCACCGAGGGCGTCAGCCTGGCGTCCCCGTGGCTGAACCGCAGCACGTCGCCCGGCTCCGCCGAGAGCCCCAACGCGACGCCGCGCGCGAGGTCGTCGGCCGAGACCGCCACCACTCGTTCGAGCGACGGGTCGACACCCGAGCAGACTCGGAGCTCGACGTCCCTGGTCACCCGGTCGGCGAAGACGAGATCCGTCCCCGACTGGTTCGCGGTGAAGAAGCTGGCTCCGTCGGCAGCGAGCTTGCTCAAGTGGCCGAGCCGAAGCCGGTTCATCGGCTCGCCGTCGAAGTGGGCGAGGTAGAACTCGTACGCCTCCGCGAGCACGTCCAGCTCGACGTCCAGCCGCACGCCACCTCGCAGCAGGTACGGGACGCAGGCGAGCAACGGAAGCAGCGTCGCCATGTCGTGGCTGACCGACTTGCGCTGGTTCATCGGGTTCTCGGCGCTGTCGTAGTACCACCGGCCGTCCGTCACCCACTCGCGGACGCAGTGCCACAGCAGGCCTCGGGCGTACGAGAGCATCCGGCGGTCACCCGTCCGCAGCCCCACCATCGCGACCGCCTGCGCCACCAGCGCCTGCACGTTGTCGGTCGCGTCGCGGACCGGATTCTCCTCGCCGGACGGGTTGTACTCGGTCCAGTAGTACGTCCGCCCGCGCCAGACACCGGAGTGGAAGCCGTAGCGCGGGAGCTGGTGGTAGACGAACGCGCGCGCCGACTCGAGATACCGCGACACACCGGTGAGCTCGTACGCCCGCACCATCGTCGCGGCCATCATCGCGTTGACGTGGTGGTCGGGCTCGTGCAAGCGCCACTGGTAGCCGTAGCCGTCGAGCCACTCCCAGTCGAACACGTAGTCCCAGCCGCCGACCCACTCGGCGGGCCCGGCGGGCGCCGACGGGAAGCAGGTGGCGACGAAGTCGTTCGACCCGCCCTCGCCGTACTGCGAGAACAGCATGAACGACACCAGCTCCGACATCCGCGCGCCGATCCGCGGGTCGCTGCTCATCGCGTACGCCGGCAGGAAGTCGCTCTCCAGCCAGTCGCCGGTCCGGCGCGGATAGTAGAAGGGGCTGTACGTCCCGGTCGCCTTCGGATGCACCGTGAGGATCGGGCGATGCGGAACGTCGCGCGCGACCACCACCAGCTGCGCGGGATCCGACAGGTCCGGTCGCGCCCCGAGTCCACCAGACACGACCGGCAACCCGCTGTGGAACGCGTGCACCCGAGCCGGCAGGGACACGTCGACGGCGAAGAAGTGCCGACGCAGCAGTGGGTACGACCACAGGGACGTACCCGCCACCGACGGATCCGACGACGCCTCGGGGATCCGTGACCAGAACGCCATCGGAGGAAGGCGTTCTGGCACGTCGACGACATCGGTCACAGGGACCGGCCGACCGTGGGCGTCGACCACGGGCGACACGGTGGCTCAGCTCCCGGACTGCTTCGCCGCGTACGCCTTCTCGTAGTCGGCGCGCATCGCGTCGCCGGCCTGGGTGCGCCAGTCCTTCACGATCGCGTCCCAGTCGGACAGCGAACGGCGACCCTGGACGATGTCGCCCATCGCGTTCTCCAGGTTGGTCGCCGCTGTCGCGCCCTTCGTCGACGACGCCTGCGAGTACAGCCCCAACGCGGGGTCGTCCACGCCGGCGGGCATCACCTTGGACAGGAACGCGTGCTCGGTCTTCACCACTTCTTCGTTCCCAGGAACGTAGATGCTCTGGTAGACCTGCGACCCGCAGTAGAACAACGGCGAGATCTGCTCGACCGACCCCTTCTTCGTGAGGATCGGGTCGGTGCCCTTCAGCGTGTGGTCGACGCCCTCGACGCCGAAGTTCATCGTGAGGAACTCCTGCGTCCCGAACGGCGCGGCGAAGTAGTCGAGGATCCGCAGAATCTCCTTGATGCGTTCGGGTTCCGCCTTCTTCAGTCCGGCGTACGCGTAGTACCCCGCCATGCTCTTGAACTTGTTCGCGAGGCCGCCGCCGTCCCACTTGGGCAGCGTGAGGACGCCCACGTCCCAGGTCGGGTTCAGCCGCGTGTACGTCGTCCAGCCCGCGAAGCTCTGCCCGTACATCGCCGTCGTGCCGCCCGACCACCAGGTGATGTTCATGCCGGGTGTGTTGTACGAGTCGGGGTGGATGTAGCCCGCCTTCCACATCGCGACCAGCTGTTCCAGCCCGGCCTTCATCTCCTCGGTCTCGTTCACCGAGGTGAACTTGCCGTCCTTCACCGACCAGTTGTTCGGCGCGCCCGTCATCTCCAGAATCCCGGGCAGGATGAACCGCGTCGGGTGGGCGCCGAACGCGTACTTGCCGCGCCGCTTGTCGGTCAGCGTCTTGCACAGCTCGAGGAAGTCGGCGCCGCTCGTGAGCTCAGGCGACGAGGTGTCGAGGCCGAAGCTCTTCAGGACGTCGCCCCGCGTGCTGATGATGTTGCCCGCGGCAGGACGGGAGTGCGGCACGCCCCAGATCCGGCCGTTCAGCGTGGGGATCTGCCACGCCGCGGTCTGGATCGACGCGAGGCCGGGGTACTCCTTGATCTTGTCGCCCGACAGGTAGTCCGACAGGTCGGCGAACTCCTTCTCCAACACCTGCGGGAGATTCGCCACCGGCTGGACCTGGACGACGTCCGGCAGGTCCCCGCCGGCGATCGTGACCTGGAACTTCTTCTCGTAGTCGATCGACGGGATCACCTGCAGGTTGAAGTCCGACTTGGTGGCCTTCAACACCGCCTGCAGCCAGGTGTTCTTGTCCTTCGGGACGAACGACGTCCCCTGCACCAGGAAGCTGATCGGCTTGCCGGTGCCGAGCTCGTGCTCGATGAACGGCACCGGGTTCTCCGGGTACTTGAAGAACCCCGCCGGCACGCCGTCCGCGTTCGGGGCGAGGTCCGGCTTCACCTTGTCGAACGGGACGAGCGTCGGCGCCTTGACGGCGTCCGTCCGCGGCGCGGCCGCGCCTCCGCCGCCACCGCTGGAACAAGCGGCCAGCACCGAGCCGCCCGCGGCGAGTCCCGCGAGGCCGGCGGCCCCGGCGAGGAACCGACGCCTACCCAGAGGACCTGTCATCGCAGTCTCCTTGCCTGTTCGGGAAAACCTGGACTGCTCATCCCTTCACCGCTCCGATCAGGACGCCCTTGGTGAAGTGCCGTTGGATGAACGGGTAGATCAGCGCGATCGGAACGAGCGACAGCACGAGAATCGCCATCTGCAGCGACTGTTGCGGGGGCAGGCTCGAGACGTCGAGCTGCTCCGGCGTGAGGCTCGAGCTGTTCACCACGTACGAACGCAAGACCAACTGCAGTGGCCATTTCGCGTTGTCGTTCAGGTAGAGCAGCGCGTTGAAGAACGCGTTCCAGTAGCCCACCGCGTAGAAGAGGCCGACCACGGCGAGCACGGCCTTGGACAGCGGCAGCACGATCCGGACGAACGTCGCGAGCTCGCCGGCGCCGTCGATCCGCGCCGAGTCGATCAGCTCCTGCGGAAGCTCCATGAAGAACGCGCGCATCACGATCACGTTGAAGCCGCTGATCATCGTCGGCAGGATCAACGCCCAGTACGAGTCGAGCAGGCCGAGCTGCTTGACCATCAGGTACGACGGGATGATCCCCGGCGAGAACAGCAGCGTGAACAGCACGGTCAGCAGCATCGGCTTGCTCAGGAACGAGCCGGGCCGCGACAGCGAGTACGCCAGCAGCGCCGTGAACGTCAACGACAGCGCGGTGCCCACGAGCGTGATGCACACCGACACGACGATCGACCGGGTCACGATGCCGCCGGCGAGGATCGCGCGATAGGCGTTCAGGTTGGGGTTGTCCGGCCACAGGACGAGCCCGCCCGCCGCGTTCACCTGCTCGGCGTCGGCGAGGCTGGTTGCCACGACGGCGAGGAACGGGCCGACCACCAGCAGACAGCAGATCGCCAGCGCCACGCCCTTCAGCGCGCGCATCGGCAGCTTCGGCGGCGGTTGACCGGTGTACGCGCCGGGCCGCCGGGGCGGGCTCGGACGCCGCGGGCCGGCCCACGGAGGAACGGCAGACGACGACGCGCTCATTTCTGGTAGATCCCCTTCTCGCCGAAGATGTGGGCGAGCTTGTTCGCCCCGAGGACGAGCGCGACGCCGATGAGACCCTTCACCAGACCCACCGCAGCGGAGGCGCCCCAGTTCCCGGCGAGAATGCCGTTGTTGTAGACGTAGGTATCCAGGACCTCGCTGACCTGCGTCCCGACTGCCTGCTGCTGCAGCACGATCTGCTCGAAGCCGACCGTGAGGATGTCGCCCAGCCGGAGGATCAGCAGCAGGATGATGACCGGGCGGATGCCGGGCAGTGTGACGTGCCAGAGCTGCCGCCATCGCGACGCGCCGTCGACGCCGGACGCCTCGTAGAGCTGGATGTCGATGTGGGACAGGGCGGCCAGGAACAGGATCGTTCCCCAACCGCAGTCCTTCCAGATCACCTGTGCGGTGATGAGCTCCTTGAACACGTCGGAGTTGCCGATGATGTGGACGGCGTCGTGTCCGTTCCGCAGCAGCCAGTTCGAGATCAGACCCGCGTTCCCAAGCATCTGTTGGAAGATCGCGACCACGATCACCCAGGACATGAAGTGCGGCAGGTAGAGGATGCTCTGCACGAGCCGCTTCAACCGGTCCGACAGCAGGCTGTTGAGCACCAGCGCGAGGCAGATCGGCAACGGGAACACGAAGACCACCTGCAAGGCGGTGATGATCAGCGTGTTGCCGAGCGCGTTGAGGAACGCCGGGTCGCCGTTGAAGATCACGGCGAAGTTGGCGAGGCCGTTCCAGGGAGACTCCTGAATCCCCAAGTACGGTTGGTAGTCCTTGAACGCGATGACGTTGCCGAGCAACGGGATGTAGTGGAACGTGAGGATGACCAGCAGGCCCGGCAGGCCGAACAGCAGCAGCCAACGGTCTCGCTTGAGCCGCGCGACCCACGGGCGGCGGGCAGGTCGAGCCGGTGGGTGAGTGTCGTTCGGTGCTGGGGTCGTCGTGCGCTGGTCCGCTACCTGCATGTCACCCCGTTCCGGTCTACCTGGCTGTTGTGGAGAGCTCGGCACAGGCCTTGCCCAGCCGCTCGAGTGCCTCGTCGATGTCCTGTGCGGAGTGGGAGAAGTTGACGTACGGGACGGTGTACAACGACACGCCGTGCTTGAACGCCATCCGGACGAACGGCGTCAGCCACTGCCCGGCATCGGTGCCGTCCACGGTCGTGAACGTGGGGCACGGCCAGAATCCCTTGATCTGCAAGGGAATCCCCGACTCGGTGAAGATCGAGTTGAGACCGGACCACATCCGCTGACCGGTGTCCCACAGGTGCTGGACGACGTCGTGGTCGCGGTACGTCGTCATGCAGGCGATCGCCGCCGCGAGCGACAACGTCTCGCCGCCGAACGTCGAGGAGACGGTGACTCCGCCCGGCCCGCACGCCGCCATGACGTCGCGCCGGCCGACGTACGCGGAGATCGGCATCCCGTTCGCGATGCCCTTGCTGAACACGGCGAGGTCGGGCAGGACGCCGAAGTACTCCTGCGCTCCGCCGAGCGCGATCCGGAAGCCTGTCACGATCTCGTCATAGATCAGCAGCGCGCCGGCCGCGTCGGCGAGGGCTCGAAGCTGCGGATAGAAGTCGGCACCCAACGCCATCGTCGCGTAGTCCGCCGCGACCATGATCGCCGCGACCTGACCCTCGTGCTCGTCGAGGAGCGCATCGACGCCGGCGGCGTCGTTCCAGCTCGCGCGGTGATGCAGGCCGGCGATCGCGGCGGGCACGCCCGGCAGGTCTGTCGCCTGCCGGCCCGGAAGCACGGGACCACCGGGCGCCAGCGCGTTCAGCCAGCCGTTGTAGCCGATGTGGACGATGTGGTCGCGTCCGGTGTGCGCTCGCGCCATGCGGATCGTTGCGGCCAGCGCCTCGCCACCGGTCTTGAGAAAGCGTGCCTGCTCGGCGCCCGGTACGAGGTCACAGATCAGCTCGGCCGCCTCGAGCTCCAGCGGGTGCGGGTGGCCGAAGCTGATGCCGTTCTCGAGCTGGCGCCTGATCGCCTCGTCGACCGCGGGGTAGCGATAGCCCAACGTGACCGGGCCGAGCGAGTTCCGGAAGTCGATGAACTCGCGGCCCTGGTCGTCCCAGATCCGGCAGCCGTTGCCACGGACGATGACCTCGGGCTCCTCGGGTAGCAACACCGGCGCCTTGGAGATCGTGCTCGATCCCCACGGCATGATCCGGCCGAAGCGTTCGGGCCAGCTGTTCTCGGACGTGGTGCCACCTCGCTCATTAGGCCTAAATCACAAACAAAGTGCGAGCGCCTGAGGGTAGGCGCGCGGAACAAAGGGTGTCAACGGTTCAGGTATGGACCTGTCCGATGCTTGCCGCTGCGTTCTTGGGCCACCTATATTCGCCTAGATGTCGAACGAAGTCGCCGATCCAGATTCCTGGCCACCCGCCGGGGTGCGCGGGATCAATCTGGACACGGTGATGGAGATCGTCCGGCGGCGACCGGAGGTCACCCGTTCGGAACTGATCCGCCTTTCCGGCCTCAGCAAGGCGACCGTCTCCGGGATCGTCGGCGAGCTGTTGGACCACGACTTCGTCGTCGAGTCAGGCAAGCTGTCCGCCGGCCGCGGTCGGCGGCACGTGCTGCTGAGCTTCAACCCCGGTGCGCGGCTGGTCCTCGGCGCGCAGGTGGAGGACGACAGCTGCACGGTCGTGCTGACCGACCTCGACTCGACCGTGCGGCACCGTACGACCCGGCCGATCCACGGGCAGGACCCCGAGCTCATCCTCGACGCGGTCACCGACGCCGCGAACGAGCTGCGGGCGGAGGCCACGACTCCGATCCTCGGCGCGGGCATCGGCGTACCCGGCGATGTCGACCGATCCGGTCGTACGGTCACCGTCGCGGTCTCGCACGGCTGGAAGGATCTCGCGATCGCGGAACGGCTCGAGGCGCGGCTGGGCCTCAGCGTCGTGGCCGCGAACCGCGCGAAGGTCGCCGCGCTCGGCCATCTCCGCCGCGACGACCGGCAACGCGTCGACAACCTCGTCTACGTCTTCCTGGGCCGCGGCATCGTCGCCGGCATCGTCATCGACGGCCGGCTCTACTTCGGGCGGGACGGCGCCGCCGGCGACATCGGCCACGTGACCGTACGCCGCGAAGGCGCCTTGTGTGCTTGCGGAAACGAGGGCTGCCTGCACACCGTCGCCGCCGAGGACGCGATCCTCCGGCTCGCCCGGGCAGCAGCCAGGCAGCCGGACGCGAGCGGCCTGCTCGTCGAGCTCACCAACGGCAGGCTGTCCGACCTGTCTCTGGCAACGGTCGCCGCCGCGGCTGCCCGCGACGACGCCGACGTCCGCGCGGTGCTTGCCGAGGTCGGCTCCGATATCGGCGTCGTCGTCGCCAACCTGGTGAACACCCTCAGCCCCGACGTCGTCGTGCTCGGCGGCCCGACCGCACGGTTGGGAGAACATCTGCTGGGTCCGATCCGGAGCGAGATCGCCCGACGGACGTTGCCGGAGATCTTCGCGACGCTCGACATCTCCGAGTCGTTCGACGACGGCGAGACCGGCGCCGCCGGCGCGGCCGCCCTGTACGTCAGCCAGTTGCGATCGGTGCTGGATACCTGATGCGGAGCAGCGACATCACGATCCTCGAGTCCGAGGTCGACTTCGAAGCGGTCGAGCTGAGTACGCCGCTCATCCTCGGCAGCGGGGCGGTCAAGCGCTTCACGGTGGCGCGCGTGCGCGTCGTCGCGGCGGACCGGCAGGGCCGGACCGCTACCGGAACGGGCACCAGTGTGCTGTCCGTTCCGTGGTCCTGGCCGCGGTCCACGCTCAGCTTCGACGAACGCGACATCGTCCTACGCGACCTGTGCGTCCGCCTGGCTGGAACGCTGTCCTGGTTGGAGGCCGCCGACCCGATCCGGCTGTGTGGCGAACTGTCCGCGACGCTGCCGGAGCTCGCGCGACCCGTCGGCGCGGAGCCGGTCCCGCAGCTGGCGGCGCTGCTCTGCCTGGGCGCGGTCGACAACGCCGTGCACGACGCCTGGTCGCGGGTGGCGGGCGGCTCGGCGTACCACCTCTACACGGCGGACTACCTGAACGACGATCTCGGCGCGGTCGACTCCTCGCTCGCGGGGCGGTACCCGGGCGAGTTCCTCACCGCGCCGCGCGAGCGCCTCCCCGTTCAGCACGTCGTCTCGCCCGGCGACCCGCTGACGCCGGCGGATCGCGCGGACGGCTACCGGCCGCTGGTCGACTGGTGTCGGACGGAACGCCTTCGGCACTTCAAGATCAAGGTCCTCGGCCGCGATCCGCACGAGGACGCCGACCGGATCGGCGCCGTCTACGACACCGTCCGAGCCGGCGCACCTGACGCCACGCTCGCGGTCGATCCCAACGAGAGCTACTCCTCGCTCGAGGCGCTGGACGAGCTGGCGGACGCGTTGCGGAAGCGGCACCCCGACGCGGCGTCGGCGATCGCGTACGTGGAGCAGCCGATCCCGCGCTCGATGGCGCTCGTGCCGCGGCCGTTCCCGTTCCCGGTCCTGATGGACGAGGGGTCGAGCGATCTCGGCTCGCTGCCGGAGCTGGCGCGGACGGGGTGGAGCGGGCTCGTCGTCAAGGCGGGCAAGGGGCAGACGTACGCGCTGGTGGCCAACGCGTACGCCAAGGTGCACGGCCTCTTCCTCACCGTGCAGGACCTCACCACGGTCGACCTCGCGCTCCGCCACTCGGCACGGCTTGCGAGCGTGTTGCACCCGAGCGCGCCGCATCTGGAGTACAACAGCCGGCAGTACGCGCCGCACGCGAACGCCCGCCTGAGCGTTACTCATCCCGAGCTGACGGGCGTTCGGGACGGTGCGGTCCGCGTGGGCCCGCTGGACACGGACGGAATCTATTGATGCCGATCATCGACGCACATACCCATTTGGGCCCGCAGGGTTTCGATCCGGGGGCGATCGAGGAGGGAGAGCGGCTCGGCGTCACGACGTTCCTCTGCAGCTCGATCGCCGGCTACCAGCACTACCCGTCATTCGACCAGGTGGTGGAGACGAACCGGGCGATGGTCGGCGAGATGGCCCGGTTTCCTTCGCAGGTGTTGGGCTTCTGCTACGTGAATCCGCGGCACGGCGCTGCCGCGCTGGACGACTTCCGCCGGAACGTCGAAGAGCATGGCATGGTCGGGCTGAAGCTCTGGGTCGCGACGTTGTGCGACGACCCGCTCGTGTTCCCGTTCGTCGAACAGGCAATCCAGTATGGGATTCCGGTGCTGGCGCACTGTTGGCGCAAGAGCGTCGGGCAGCTGCCGTACGAGTCCGAGCCTGTTCACGTCGCCGCGCTTGGCCTGCGGTATCCCGAGGCGTCGATCATGATGGCGCACCTCGGCGGGCAGGTGGAGTGGGCGACGAACGCGGTGCTCGACGTTCCGAACGTTCGGCTGGACACGTCGGGAACGCCGGTGGGTGGCTCCGAAGTGGCGCTCGCGGTGCGGCGGCTCGGCGCTGAGCGGGTGGTGTTCGGGTCGGACCTTCCGGGTGCGTGCCTGGCGGCGAACGTCGGCAAGGTGTGGGGAGCGGGATTGAGCGATGCTGAGCAGGAGCTGGTGCTCGGCGGGAACATGGCCCGGATGTTGGAGCAGGTGCGCCGATGATGGAGAACGGGATCGACACCACGGCGTTCCTCGGGCAGTGGCCTTGGCGGCTTCAGGCTTCCGCCGACGCCGCCTCGCTGGGTGTGCTGGCTTCGCGCGTGGGGGTGTCGAGCTTGTGGGTGAGTCACCTCGCTTCAATCTTTGGCTTCGACACGCGAAGCGGGAATGAAGCCCTATTCGACGCGGTGGAGACCGATGATCGGCTTGTCCCGTTCGCGATTCTCAACCCGGACGAGCCGACGGCTGCGAAGGAGCTCGCGTGGGCGGTGGCGAACGGTGCCCGCGGCGTACGGCTGACGCCGGGCTACCACGGCTACCAGCTGTCGGACCCCAGTGCTGTCGCGCTGGTCGCGGCCGTGGGTGAAATGGGGTTGCCGTTGCACGTATGCGCCCGGCTCGACGACGAGCGGCTGCGGCATCGCCGGTTCCGTGCTGACGACGTGCCGCTGCACGAACTCGCCGAGCTGGTCCGTTCGCAGCCGCGGTTGCCGATGGTGCTGTCCGGCCTGAAGGCGACGGAGTGGGACGAGGTCCGCGCGCACGTCGGTGCCGCGGACCTGTCGAATGTCGTGGTGGACCTGTGGTTCGTGAACGGTCCAGTGGGGGTGATCGCACGGCTGGACGCCGACCAGTACGCGTTCGGCTCGGCGACTCCCGTGCAGTCCGCGCTGGCGACCGCGGCGCAGCTCGCGACCGCGGCCATCCCCGCCGACGACCTGCGCAAGCTCTCCCGCGGCAACGCCGAACGCGTCCTAGCCGACGCGGGAGCCTAGGGCCTGCATCAGCGGACCTCGGCGATCAGCTCGAGGTACGGCGAACGGGCGAGCAACGTGCCGTCCTTGGCCTCGTTCGCGTCGTCGAACACCGCCGCGAGGCTGGCCGTCATCGCCTCCCGCTGCTCGGGTTCGAGCGTGCCGAAGATCGCTCGCCAGGGTGGGAGATCCGCCCGCATCAGCTCGACCTGTGCTCGCGCGGAGGCCGCGACGAACTCGTGCGTACGCACCGTCGACCGGACCGACGTGACGCGGTCGCCGAACAGCTGCTGGCAGTACGCCGGATCGCCCCACTGCAGCGGGTTCGGACCGGGAGGCGGTGCCGCGACGTACGGCGCCATCGCCCTGCCGAACCGGGGCAACAACCCGTCCGGCGACCAGGCGACGAGCCCGAGCCGGCCACCGGGACGGCAGACGCGGACGAGCTCGGCGGCGGTGCGTTCGTGGTCCGCGGCGTGCATCGCGCCGAACGTCGACAGCACCACGTCGAAGCTGTCGTCGGCGAACGGCAGCTGCTGCGCGTCCGCGACCTCGGTCTCGATCGCCAGCTCCTCCGCGGCCGCTCTCCGCTGGGCGACCTCCAACAGGACCGGCGCGAAGTCCGAGGCGACGACGGAGGCGCCCCGCCTCGCGGCAGCGAGCGCCGTGTTCCCCGTACCGGCCGCGACGTCCAGCACCCGTTCGCCGTGGTGGACGTCCACCTCGCGAACGAGCAGTTCGCTGACCAGCACCTCTGTCGTGGCGATCCGCTGGTAGCTCTGCCCGGAGCTCCACAGTTGGCGGAACCGTTCGGTCCGCTCCTCCGCCGTCACACTCATCCCCGACCCCCTGGATCTATTGACTAGCCTCTATGGCTAGTGAATAGACGCTAGGCTAGCAAGATGGCGGACGATGTCAAGGCGCGCGGCTACCGGTCACCGCTGCGCGAGCGGCAGGCGGAGTCGACGCGGTTGGCGATCCTGGACGCGGCGCAGAGGCTGTTCACGGTGCGCGGGTACGTCCGTACGCGGCTCTCCGACGTCGCCGAGGAGGCCGGTGTCTCGCTCGCGACGGTGAAGCTCGGGTTCAAGACCAAGCCCGAGCTGCTGCTGGTGGTGTGGCACCGCACGCTCGCCGGCGGCGTCGACGACCAGGTGCCGGTCGCGGAGCGCGCGTGGACGCGGGAGATCTACGAGGCAGCCGACCCGCGGGAGAGCCTTCGCCTCCTCGCTCGCAACGTCACGATGGTCCGGCGGCGGATCATGCCGCTGCGGCACGTGATGGATGCCGCTGCGGCCGCGGACGAGGAGATCGCGGAGCTGCTCGAACGGATGACCGGCGAGTTCTACGCCAACCAGCAGGCAGTCGCCTCGCACCTCGCCGCGGGCGGGCACCTGCGCGCGGAACTGACCGTTCCGGAGGCGACCGATCTGCTGTTCACGCTCAACAACGGCCAGCTCTACCAGCTGCTCGTCGAGCAGCGCGGGTGGACGCCGGAGCGGTACGAGACCTGGCTCGCCGGGCTGCTCCAGCGCGAGCTCCTACGCCCGGTGTCGTAGGCGGATCGCCGCTCGCCGTCGGATGACTCGGGCTCGTTCGCGCGTTGGGATAGGGGGCAACGACGACGACACCGAGAGAAGGCGAAAATGTCCAAGCGGGCTTTCAGGTTTGGGGTAGTGGCCGGGCGAGCTCCGAGTGGCGACTGGCTCGCGATGGCGCGGCGGATCGAGGGCTTCGGCTTCTCGACGCTGCTCGTGCCGGACACGCGCCACACGTTGTCGCCGTTTGCGGCGATCGCGGCTGCGTCGGCGGTGACGACCTCGCTGCGGTTCAGCCCGTTCGTGCTCAGCGCGCCGAACTGGACGCCGGGCCAGCTGGTCCGGGAGACCGCGACGGCCACCGAGCTGACCGGCGGGCGGTTCGAGCTCGGCATCGGGGCGGGACGTCCGGACGCCGCGACCGACGCGGACGAGTTCGGCCGGCCGTTCGGCACGCCGGGTGAACGACTTGCCCAGGTCGAGCAGGCGATCGCCGCCATACGTGCGCAGCCGAACGTGCCGCCGATCCTGATGGCCGCGGGTGGGACCCGCGCGTTGCGGCTGGCGGCCACGCAGGCGGACATCATCGCGCTCGGCGTGCCGCCGAAGACCACCGAGGACTCGGTCCGGTCACGGGTTGCCGAGATTCGGGAGTACGCGGGTGCGCGCTTCGATGAGCTGGAGATCGGGATCAACTTGCTGACCGTCGGGTCGGAGCTGCCGCAGGAGGCCGCGCGCCGGTTCGGGTTCGAGTTGGGCGACGTACCGCCGGACACGCCTGCTGTGCTGCCGGGGACGGTGGATGAGATGGTCGCGACTTTGCAGCGGCGCCGGGAGGAGCTGGGCATCTCGTACGTCGCCGTCGGCGAGGCGCACGCCGAGGCTCTGGCCCCGGTGGTGGAGCGCCTCAGCGGGACGTGACCCGCGCTTTTTGAATGAAGGGCACCTTCATTCGAACCTCCTCGAGGGAGGGGACCCTCCGCTCTTCGCGAAAGTGTGGGGTTCTGGTCGCGACACGCCGGCGTGTCGCGACCAGAACCCCACAGTTTGATGGGACATGGTGGACGGGCCTGGCTATTGAATGAAGGTGCCCTTCATTCGAACCGCTGGGATCCGATCGCTCGGTGCCTCGGCCGCTTGTTCGTGATCATGATCGTGATCATGAAGGCAGACCCGGCGGATATGACCGGTTCGGCTTCACGATCACGTTCATGATCACGGGCGTTGAGGGCGCCATCCCCGGTCGGTCGTCGCTCGACTGCCCGGTCGGTCGTCCCCTTGTCGGACCAGGTGTTCCCCATCGGTTGCCATCGTCGATGGCTCGATGGCTTGGCGGGTGGGCTCGGTTGTTCTTTGGAGAGCTGTCCGGCCGTTTGGTGCTCTCGGGTCTGTGGCGGCGTCCGAGTGTGGTGGCCGGTCCGGGGCGCGTCAAGGGCATCGTTTGGGCGGCGCTTCGCGCAGTTTGCAAACGACGTCGCTTCGCGATCGATGACCCTTGACTCGCCCCGGCCCGGCCACCTGTTTTTCACGCGCCGCCCCCTCCCCCCGGAACAGGTGTCCCGGGGGAGGTTCCTTCTTGCTGGGGTTTGCTGCCGTGCTGAGGTCGCTTGTGGGGATTCCCCAGGTCTCTTGTGGCTCGGATGGAGCCGGGTGGTTCCGTCCCCGCTGTTTTGAATGAAGGGCACCTTCATTCAATAGGTTCGAATGAAGGTGCCCTTCATTCAATGGACGGTGGCACTGACCGCTCCTACTGCTGGCTGGTTGGCACTACGACGAGCTCGGACACGTTCACGTTTGCCGGGAGCGATGCCGCGTACGTGATCGCGTCGGCCAACGCCTCGGGCTCGAGCGGCTTCATCGAGGCTCTCAGTGCCGCGACCATCTCCTTGCCCGCGTCGTGCAGCATGCCGTCTCCCAGCTCGGTCGAGACCACTCCGGGTTCGACGTTCTTCACCCGGACGCCGCGCGGGGCGAGCTCCAGGCGGAGGTTGCGGGACAGGTGCGAGACGAACGCCTTCGAGGCCGCGTAGATCCCGAAGTTCTGGAAGTACTGGTGCGCGCCCACCGAGCTGACGTGGATGAGGTCGGCCGGCTTGCCCTCGCTGGCTGCTTCGAGAAGGTCGGGGATGAACGCGCGGCCGGTGTACAGCAGGCCGTTGAGGTTCGTCGCGATCATCTCGTCCCACTCGCGGGTGTCGGCGGTGTCGAACGGGGCGCCGAGCATGACGCCGGCGTTTGCTACCACGAGGTCGACACGGCCGAGCTCGGCGCGGATGCGTTCGGCGGCGGCGTTGACCGCGTCCTGGGACGAGATGTCCGTGGCGATCGGGAGGACAGTGCCGCCGAGGGAGGTGGCGAGGTCCTTGAGCCGGTCCTCACGGCGGCCGAGGATCGCCACGGAGGCGCCTTCGGCGGCGAACCGGCGAGCGGTGGCGGCGCCGATCCCACTGGTGGCGCCGGTGACGACCGCGATGCGGCCGGAGAGGATGTTCTGTGTCATGCCTCCACCGTGACCCTATTTCCGCAGGTCAACCAGGCTGCGCCTCCCCGTAGGACCGGCAACCCTGGGAGTGGCAGGGCCACCTTCGCGCCGTTCGGCCGAGCTAGGTTGGACAGCATGTCCAGCGAGAACCAGCTTGGCGAGTTCCTGCGAGCTCGGCGCGAGGTCGCGCAGCCCGGTGACCTCGGGCTGCCCGATCCCGGCCGCCGCCGCGTGCCAGGGCTGCGGCGCGAGGAGGTCGCGATGCTCGCCGGGGTGAGCGCGGACTACTACGTACGTCTGGAACAAGGGCGCGACCGGCATCCGTCCGAGCAGGTGCTCGAGGCGCTCGCCCGCGTCCTCGGCCTGAACGACGAGGCGGCCTCGCACCTGCACTCTCTGGCCCGACCGTCGCCGCGGCGGCGTCGTTCGACCGCGCGGTCCGAACGGGTCGAGCCGGGCGTCCAGCGACTGCTCGACGCGTGGACCTCGACGCCCGCGGTCGTGTTCGGGCGGTACCTGGACGTCCTGGCGGCCAACACCCTGGCACTCGCGCTCAACCGCTGCTCGGCGCCCGGGCACAACCAGCTCCGCGCGATCTTCCTCGATCCCGAGTCCCACGAGATCTACCCGGAGTGGGACAGCGTCGCCGCGGACAGTGTGGCCAGCCTGCGCGCCGCGGCCGGTTCCGACCTGGACGACCCGCGGCTCACCGACCTGGTCGGCGAGCTGTCGTTGAAGAGCGCGGAGTTCCGCCAGCTCTGGGCGCGGCACGACGTCCGGACCAAGACGCGCGGGACCAAGCGGTTCCTCCAT
Source organism: Tenggerimyces flavus (assembly GCF_016907715.1). Taxonomy (NCBI): domain Bacteria; kingdom Bacillati; phylum Actinomycetota; class Actinomycetes; order Propionibacteriales; family Nocardioidaceae; genus Tenggerimyces; species Tenggerimyces flavus. The sequence continues at coordinate 1,558,309 of NZ_JAFBCM010000001.1, forward strand.
CCGATGGTCGGTGAGGTGACGGTCGGCTTCGAATCGCTCGCGATCACCGGCTCGCCGGGGCAGGTGCTCGCCGTCTACCACGCCGAGCCGGGATCGCCGTCGGAACGCGCACTGGCGCTGCTCGGGAGCGCGTCGGTGCCCGAGGCCTCCGAGGTCACGGAACGTTCGTGACCTCCAGCTCTGTCAGCGACTCCGTGTCGGCGACGAGCGCGATCGTGGCGACCCTGTCGTCGGCGAACGTGAACAGGAACGCGGCCCTGCGGACGCCGTGATCGGCCCAGAGCAGGCCGGGTACGCCGTCGAGCAGCTTGACCCGCGCCGCTTGGGCTCGTCCGTTGAACGCCGCGGCCACCGCTTGGGCGCCGTGCAGGTCTTCCGTCGCGCCGTTGGCCCTGGCGGCCGCGTCGGCGCGGAAGACGACGTCGGGGTCGAGGATCTCGACGAGCTTCCGCAGATCTCCGCCGCGGGCGGCGGTGAGGAAGGCTTCGACGATCTCGCGCTGCCTGCTGGCGTCCCTGTTCTCGTACGTGGTGCCGGCGCCCTGGACGCGCCGCCTCGCTCGGCTCGCGAGCATCCGCGCGGCGGCCGAGGTTCTGCCGACGATGGGCGCGATCTCGTCGAACGGGACCGCGAACATGTCGTGCAGGACGAACGCCAACCGTTCGGCCGGGTCGAGCGTGTCGAGAACGACGAGCATCGCGACGCCGACGGAGTCGGCCAGCTCGGCCTCGTGCTCGGGGTTGCCCTCGGTGGAGATGCCGTCGGGCGGGTCGTCCGCCGGCTCCTCGCGCCGTGCCTTGCGGCTGCGCAGCTGGTCGAGGCAGACGCGGGCGACGACCGTGGTCAACCAGCCGCCGAGGTTGCGTACCTCGTTCGGGTCGGACCGGCTGAGCCGCAGCCAGGCCTCCTGAACCACATCCTCGGCGTCGGTCGTGGAGCCGAGCATCCGGTACGCGACCGCGCGCAGCTGGGTGCGGTGCTCCTCGAAACGGTCGGCGAGCCAGGTGAGATCGGACACGGGTTCTGTTCCTTCGCTGGGGATCGGTCACCCCTTTGACGAAGTAAACCGCCCAGATGTCTCACTGCCCTCCGGCTAGGGCGTGAGGCTGCCGCCGAGGTTGGCCCAGCCGGCCCAGCCACTCCCTGGTCCCCACTGCCAGGCCGTGGCCATCGACGAGCCCTGCAAAGCGTAGAGACTGAACCCGCCGCGCCGACTCTCGGCGAGCCGCGGCGTGCTGGTGATCGTGCCCGACAGCCCGACGGGCACGAAGCCGGCGAGGCTGTCGCCGGGCAGGTTCTGCCAGCTGGTCCACAGCCCGTTGCCGTCGCCGCGTACGTAGAGCGACATCGCGTTCGCGTTGTTCACCGCCACCGTAGGCTCGCCCCAGATCCGGAGTGTGCCGAGCTGCTGGAACGCGCTGAAGTCGCTCCCTTCACCGGTCTGCCACGCCGTCGCGACGTTGCCCGCCGACGTACGAATGAACACACTCTGCGCGCCGTTCGCCACCATCGCGCCGACGGGAACGTCGACCGTCGTGCCACCGAGGTTCTTCCAATCGGCGAAGGGTGTTCCGGGTCCGGTCTGCCAGTTGTGCCAGACCGCGTTGTTCGAGCCCCGGACGAATACCGCGAGTGCGCCGTTCCGCCCGACGAACGCCTCTGGCTTGCCCTGCATGGCGATTCCGCCGATCTGGTGCAGCGCACTCCAGCTGTCGCCCGTACCCCACAAGTGGGTGAGCGCGCCACTGGTGTCGCGGGCGAAGACGACCCACGAGCCGTCGTCGTTCGCGATCGCGCGCGGGCTGTCGGAGATCGGCCCGCCGCGTGCGCGCCAGCCGTTCCAGGTCGTCGCGCTGGTCTGCCAGTTGTGCCAGAGCTGGCCGTCGGTGCCGCGGACGAACACGTTCGGCAGCCCGTTCCGGCCGAGGATCACGTCCGGCTGGCCCGTCATCGTGATGCCGGGAACGGCTTCGAACGCGGTCCAGGTGCTGCCCTCGGAGGTCTGGCGCGACCACTGCAGCTGGCCGTTCGTGCCGCGGGCGAACGTGGCGACGCGGCCGTCGTCGTACCGCAGCACCGAGCCCGGCCGCGCGCCCGACGCGAGGTCGAACAGCTCGTCGAAGATCCCCGGCGCCAGCACCTTGCCGAGCCGGCTGCCGGCCGAGAGCGCGTTCCCCATCGCGCGCCGCTCGTTCCGGTACGTGACGAGGTCGCCGGCCTGCTGGGCCTGGAGCCCGCGCACCGCGTTCTCCGCGGCCGCGACCCGTCCGTCGAACGCGACGAACCACGGCTCGCTGTCGCGAACGAACGAGGCGTTCGCCATGGCCCTCAAGGTCGCCGTCGCGGGCTTGATCCTCGCGAGCTCGGCGAGCAGCGCATTCCCTGTGCTGGTGAGGTTTCCGCCCGTTCGGTAGGCCTGGCGGAACGCGTCAACCAGAGGTTGCAGCCGGGGCGCGCCGTTCGGGTGTAGCGGGCTGTAGAGCGAGACCTCAGCGTAGTCGCGCAGGGCGCCGGCAGCGGATCCGCCGAACTCCTGCAGCGATCTCGTCCAGGACTCCTGGGCGTTATATGCCGTCGGGTTCCAGGCGTACTCCGCGACCGTGTAGAGCGAGAGGAGCGACGCCTCGGGCTCCTGCATCTCGTTGGCCAGGATGCCGAGCGCGTTGTTCGCCAGTGCCGGGTCGCGGCCGACCAGCGGGCCGAGGTGCTGGTGGAATCCCGCGTAGTCGTTGACCGGATAGTTGTCGAAGATCAGCAGCTTGCGGTTGCCGAACGACTGCTCGGCGGCGGCGAGGTTGGCCGCGGTGATCGACGGCGAGATGACGTCGGGGCCGGTCCAGAAGATCGGGACGTCGGCGGGGATGGCCTGCGCGTACGCGAGCCGCCGCGGCAGGTTGGCGCCGGAGTCCCAGTAGTCCGTGGGCACGGTGACGAGCTTCGCGCCGGCGTGCGTGCGGATGAACGTGTTGTAGACGTGGTTGACGACGTGTGCCTGGGCGGCGCTCAGCGGTTGCGGCCTGCTGCCGAACGTGTCGCGGTCGAGCTGACACACGAAGTCCCCTCCGACGTCGTCCCAGCCGATGGAGAACGTGCGCTCGCCGATGTCGTACAGCTGTTGGTATCGGGCGACGAGCGCGTTCAGATCGGACGGGAGCGCGTGGCAGATTCCGTTGGCGGGGCTGGTGTTCGCCTCGGGGTTGATGCGGTAGATGAACTCGATGTGGTTGGCGTTCGCGCGTTCGATGGCTTCGCGGAACCGCGCGAGGTCGGCGGCCGGGTAGAGCGAGCGCCACTGCGCGCCGGCGGTGCGTGGGTCGCCGCTGACGGTGTACTGGAACGCGTTCATCCGGTGCGCGCCCATCCAGTCCAGGTGCCGGAGCAGATCGGCTTGTGGCCAGGGGTTTCCGTAGAACGACTCCATGCCGCCGCGGAGCGCGAACGAGGGGAAGTCGCGAATCACCAAGCTGGGAAGGGGCTTCTTGCTCTTCTTGAGCTGACGCAGGGTCTGCCGGCCGTAGAACGTTCCGGCCGCGTCGGCTCCTTGCAGGGCCACCTTGCCGTCGCGGATCGCGAGGACGTACCCACCCTTGGGCAGGCCTTGCGGACCCTGGACTCCGAGCTTGTCCAGCGTGGTCGTGCGGAGCTTGGTGGCCGGCTTGCCGGGGAGTGCCTGGATGGACTGCGGAGCCGGCACGATGACCGGGAGCGCCGCGGCAGGTTGTGCCTCGGCCTGGGTGGCGGCCAGGCTGGCGAGGAGGGCGGCTGCGGCGACGATCGGCACGAACCTGCGCATGGTGCTCCCCTTCGTTGTCACGACTGGTGCGCACCAGTACCGCGTTGGAAACGGTCGTCCGTCAAGGACGCTGGCCACTAGCTGCCAGCGGTGCTAGATCTTGTGCGTATGACCTGGGTGCCGTTGGTGGATCCCGAGGCGGAGGGCGCCGCGCCGGACGTACGGCGTGCGCTCCAGCAGACGCGGCTGCGGTCGCTCGTGGACCGGCTGCTCGCGGCTGAAGGCCTGCAGGCTTCCCGGTTGCGTGCGGCCGGCGTCACGGCGGGAGCGGACGTTCGGCTCGACGAGCTCGCCTCGCTGCCGACGGTGAGCAAGCCCGACCTGTGGGAGAGCTACCCGCGCGGGATGCGGGCCGTGCCGGATGACGAGATCGTCTGTATCCACGGGTCTTCGGGGACGGGCGGCCGGCCGACGCTGATCCCCTACACCCCTGCTGACCTGGACGTGTGGGCCGAGGTGATGGCGCGGGCCCTGGGTGGGGCCGGGGCGACGCGGGGGAGCGTGATCCACAACGCGTACGGGTACGGCCTGTTCACCGGCGGGCTCGGCGTGCACCACGGTGGGATCCGGCTCGGCGCGACAGTGCTGCCGTTGTCGGGCAGCATGACCGAGCGGCAGATTCGGCTGCTGGTGGATGTGGGCGCGGACGTGCTGACCTGCACGCCTTCGTACGCGATCTACCTCGGCGAGGCCATGCGGGCGGCTGGGGTGTCGGCGCCTTCGTTGCGGGTCGGACTGCACGGTGCCGAGCCTTGGACCGACGCGATGCGGGTGCAGATCGAGTCGTTGCTCGGGCTGCGGGCGCTGGACATCTACGGGCTGTCGGAGATCATCGGGCCCGGGGTGGCATGCGAGTCGCTGGACTCCGACGGGATGTTGAACGTGGCCGAGGATCACTTCTACGTCGAGGCCGTGGCCGCGGACGGCTCGCCGGTGCCGGATGGGACGCCGGGAGAGTTGGTGTTCACGACGTTGACGAAGACCGGAATGCCGTTGCTGCGTTACCGTTCCGGCGACGTGGCGTCGTTGGCGGGGCCGGTGGAGGGGTCGCCGCGGACGTTGCGGCGGATGTCGAAGCTGCTGGGGCGTACGGACGACATGCTGGTCGTGCGCGGGGTGAACGTGTACCCGACCGAGATCGAGGCGGTGCTGCTCGCGGACCGGCGGGTGTCGCCGTACTACCTGATCGTGGAGGACCGCCGGGAGCCCGCGCGGCCGGAGCTGCGGGTGGTGGTCGAGCCGTTGGCCGAGTCGGGCTCTGACCTCGCGCGCGATCTGACCGTCGCGCTGCGGGAGCGGCTGGGCCTGACCTGCTCGCTGCTCGTGGTCGCGGCGGGCTCGCTGCCCCGCGTCGAGGTCGGCAAGGCGAAGCGGCTGGTGCGCTGGTCCACCGGCCCGGCACCCGTACCCGAGTTGGCTACGTAGCCCGGTACGTAGTCGCGTTCGCAGTCGGATCCCAGTCGAGGGGCGTAGAACTACTGACGTACCACACCGGAGCACGTGCCCTGATCCCCCACGCTCCGGTGGCAACGTGGCCGGCCCTGGCCTGGAACCCGGGGCCGGCCAAAAACCTGTCCGGGCGCGGCATCGCCGGACCGACCAGGGCAGGCTAGGGGCGTGCACATCCGTAGCGCCCTCGAACCCATGCTGGCCACGATCGTCGACCGGCTGCCGGCCGCGGCGACTGGGGGACGGGCGGGGTTGCGGTACGAGCCGAAGTGGGACGGGTTCCGCTGTATCGCCAGGGTGGACGAGGGCGGCAAGGTCGAGCTGAACTCGCGGCGGCTGCGGTCGATGAACCAGCCGTTCCCCGACATCGCCCGCGCGGTCGCCGACGCGATCCCGCCGTCGACTGTCCTCGACGGCGAGCTGGTCTGCTGGGTGGACGGCCGCCTCGACTTCGGCACCCTCCAGCTCCGCAACTCGGCCGGTCGGAGAGCGGGCCAGGTCGCCCAGGAGTTCCCCTGCCACTACATCGTGTTCGACGTCCTCGAACGCGAGGGGACCGATCTCCGCGACCGGAAGCTCGCCGAGCGGCGGGTGGAGCTCGAGGACCTGTTCGCCACTCACGTTCCGAAGGGCAGCCCGCTCACCCTCGGCATGCACACCGCCGACCGGGCGCTCGCCGAGCAATGGTTCGACCAGCTCAGCCAGGTCGGTGTCGAGGGCCTGGTCGTCAAGCAGGGCGGGGAGAAGTACCGCTCCGGCCAGCGCGGCTGGCACAAGGTCAAGGCGTACGCGACCACCGAGGCGATCATCGGCGGCGTCACCGGCACACCCGATCGGCCCGCCGAGCTGATCCTCGGCCGGTACGTCACCGACGGCACCGACGAGCTCCGCGTCGTCGCTCGTACGGTGCCGCTCAGCGACCACCACGCGGCCGAGATCGCCAAGGTCATCACGCCGACCGACGACCACCCCTGGCCGGAGCTGCTCGAGGCGTTCTGGATGGGCGGCAAGGGCCCGACCGAGTACCACCGCGTCGAGCCCACCGTCGTCGCCGAGATCCGCATCGACCCCGCCATCCAGGCCGGCCGCTGGCGGCACGGCTCCCGCCTGATCCGCCTCCGTCCGGACGTCGACCCCGACCAGGTGCCGCGCGACCTCGACCTCGAGTCCTAGGTGGGCCGCAGCAGGTAGAACCGCCAGAAGTCGTTCTCGATCGGGAGCACCTCGCACTCGAGCCCGGCCGACGCTGCCCACCGGCGTACGGTCGGCGCCCGGAGCACGGTGCCGTTCGCTTCGACCGGCGCCTCCGCGAGCGTCGCGGGCAGGCAGTGCAGCACGGAGTAGGCGTAGTTCAACCGCTCGACCAGGTCCGCTCCCGGCCCGAACGTGTCCGCTACCCGTTCGTCGGCAACCAGCACCGCCCCTCCCGGCGCCAGGACCGAACGGGCTGCCCGCAGCACCGACACGGGATCGCCCATGTCGTGCAGGGCTTCGAAGATCGTCACCAGCTCGAACGGCCCCTCCGGGAGGCCGACCGCCGAGCCCGCTACGAACGTGATTCGGTCGGCGAGGTCTCCTGTGGACGCCGCGGCCTCGGCGATCGAGTCGGCGTCCAGGTCGACGCCGATCACGCGGACGTCCGGGTACGCGCGGGCGATCGCCAGCGACGACGCGCCCAGCCCGCAGCCCAGGTCGAGCACCGTCGCGGCGGGCTGCTTGCGCAGCCGTTCATCGACCGCGGGGATGGACGGTAGCCACGATGAGCCCAGCTCGTGCAGGAACATCGGCCGGTTGCCGGCCGCGATCCCGCGCCGGATCTCCTGCCCGTACGCGGCGTACGGAACGCCCGAACCATCCCGAAACGCCTGTACCAGAGCGGGAATCACCCGAGCGATCCCCGCCAACTGCGTCGAATGGGCGCCCAGATAGAACGGGCTGTCGGGGTCGGACAGCACCTCGGCGTGCTCGGCGGAGAGCGAGTAGCGCCGCGCATCCTCGGGCAGCGACGGATCCTCGCAGTCCACCAGCCCTGACGCGTACTGCTGCTCCAGCCACTCGCGCGCGTACCTCGGCGCGATGCCGGCGGCCTTGGCGAGCTCCGGCGCGGTCAGCGGGGTGCGGAGGTGAACGTACAGGCCGAGCTCGACGCCCAGATACACGCAGAACAGGTTCATCGCCCCGACGAGCTGCCCCACCAGGCGTTCCGCGAGGACCTCACGGCGGTCTACGGAAGCGGTCATGCTCGATCATCCCGCTCCCGCCGCGCGCCCAAGGCCCGTTCGGAGAATCCCTACTCGTGCTTGTCCGTCGTCTTCTTGTCCGGGCGCTCGTTGTGCTCGGGCTCGCGCACCGGGCGGTCGTCCTGCCCGCCGCGGAAGAGGCGCTTGCGGAGCCACTGCAAGAGGTTCATGGGGTGTATTTACCCTTTCTGGACCGTTCGGGCACAACGGATCGCGGACTGGCGTTGACGTCGAGGTCAACGTTTACCGTCGACAGTGAAGGAGGCCAGATGCGGATCGGAGAGCTCGCCGAGCGGACCGGGACGACCACCCGGGCGCTGCGGTACTACGAGGGGCTGGGCTTGCTGCCCGCGCGCCGGACGGCGAACGGGTACCGATCGTACGACGGCTCCGACCAGCGGCTCGTGGAGGAGATCCGGTCGCTGCTCGAGATCGGCTTCGCGCTGGAGGAGACCCGGCCGTTCGTCGAATGCCTGCGCTCGGGGCACGCGGCCGGCGACGAGTGCCCGGACTCGGTGGCGGTGTATCGGCGAAAGCTCACCGAGATCGACGGCCTCTCGGCCCGGCTCGCCCTCGTTCGCGCGCACCTGGAGTCGCAGCTGGCCAAGCTGAACGCCTTACCTGTCGAGGAGAGCACGTGCTCGGTACAACGAACGACCTGACCATCACCGTCACCGACGAGGACTTCGAGGCCCGCGTCCTGCGCAGCGAATTGCCCGTACTCGTTGACTTCTGGGCCACTTGGTGCCCGCCCTGCCACCAGCTCGCCCCGGTCCTCGCGGCGTTGGCGTCGGAGTACGCCGGGCGGGTGACGTTCGCGACGCTGGACGTGGACGCCAACCAGCAGACCACCATCCAGTACGGCGTGCGCGGCATGCCCACCATGCTCCTCTTCCGCGCCGGCGAGCCGGTCGGCGGAACGGTCGGCGCCCAGCCCAAGTCCCGCCTGAAGGCCCAGCTCGACGCCTGGCTCGAGACCTGACCTGGTGCCCTCAAGGCCCGTGATCATGAACGTGATCATGAAGCCGAACTGGTCGTATACGCAGGGTTTGCCTTCATGATCACGTTCATGATCACGGGCAGGGGCGCGCCGAGGCTTGGGTGAGGGGCGCCCTGGTCCCATAGGTTCGGACAGGGGTGCCCCCGACCCCACCAGACCGGCACCAGCACCAGCAACACCCGCACTGCCCGGGTGGGAGCTCAGGCGACGAGGGCGTCGCCGCGGGTGCTGCGGCGGTAGTGGACGGTGCGGCCGTCGCGGGAGCGGTCGACGAGGCCGGCTCGCAGGAGTACGCCGAGGTGGTGGGACACGGTGGCCGGGGCCAGCTGGTGGCGGCGGCTGAGGTCGCCGGTCGAGCGGGGTTCGGTCAGGTCGGCCAGCAGTGCGGCGCGGCTGGCGCCCAGCAGGTCGGCCACGGCGGCCATCCGGTCGGCGTGTCCAGGACCCGAGCCGCCGATCCCGTCCGCCGGGTAGCAGAAGATCGTGTGGTCGTGCAGTTGCACGCTCAGCCGCGGCCAGCAGAGGGCGGACGGCGCGAGCACGATGTCGGAGTCGCGTACGGTCTCGTGCTCGAACTCCCCGGTCCACTCGATCTCGACCCGCTCGCCGGTCCACCGCACGTTCTCGTGGATCGACCCGAGCACCGCACCCGCGCCCTCGGCGGCGAGCCGGTCCGCGCGAGTGCGGATGTCGGCGTCGAGTGAGGTCCGCAGCGTCGCCCAGCCGTCGGCAAGCGTCGCCTGCCAGAACGTCCGCATCCCCGCCGCCACCCGCGAGGCCAGCGAACCCTTCTGCACCTCCGACCGCGTCTCCGAGGCGAGGCGCCGGGCCAGCAGCTCGCACCAGCCCACCTCCCGAGCCACGACCTCCGGGTCAGTCGAGGCGATCGCCGAGAGCTGATCCTCGAACGCCCGCGGCCCGTTGTGCGCCGGCGGCGGCGTGAGGAAGTCCGGCGTGTAGCCGCGCCCGCCAGGCGGGAGCAGCGACGCCACCAGGCGTACGTCGGGGTGCCGCAACGCCGTCCGCGCACCCGCGCCGGGATCGCCGAACACGGGATGCCGGCGCTCCTGCGAGGCGAGCAGGAGCCAGCCGAGCAGCTCGTACGCCGGCGACGGCGCGAACCGAAGCCGCGCCAGGCTCGCGTTGTCCAGGTCGACCACGATCACGGCCACACCCTAAGTCGGGAACGGGCCCCCGGCGTTCGATCAGAATCGAATCGTTACCGCCGCCCCGCCGGGCGAAGCTTCACTGCGCCGCATGATCAGACGCGCCCGCACCCTCCTCCCCGCCGTGGCCCTGCTCGCCGCGGCCGCCGTCCCGACGGCCACCGCCGCCACCGCCAACCTCGGCAGCCACGGCAACCAGGGCAACCAGGGACACCACGGCTGCCGGTCGAGCTTCGACCGCGCGGTCCACACCTACGTCGACTCGACCCACAAGCGCGACGCCAAGCGGTTCGCGTCCGTCCTGCACCCCGACGTGACCGCGATCTTCGCCGACGGCGAGGTGATGTACGGCAAGAAGCGGACGATGGCGTTCATCGAGCCGTTCTTCGAGAGCACCGGCTGGACGCAGACGTTCGACGAGCTCACCCGCGAGGTCCAGGGGTGCAAGTCCGGCTTCGTGCTGTTCGACTCGGTGTTCACCCCGGCAGCGGGAGCCGACCCGATCTACTTCGTGATCGGCGTGACGTTCACGTACGAGAACGGGCGCTGGCTCGCGGTGCACAACCAGGACGGCGACGGCCCGTCCTACACGAGCACGCCGACCGCCGTGACCAGGTAGAGGAAGCCACCGACCGCCACCACGGCACCCCCAGCGACGGGCAGCCACGCCACCAGCGCAGTCAACCGGGTGGCGGTGGCTGCCCGTTCGCTCAGCGCGGTCTGGCCACGGACGGCGAGCAGGCCGACGGCGGTGAGCGTCGCGGCCATGCCGACGCCGAACGCGGCGACCAGCACGACGGCGAAGACGGCCCGCCCGGTCAGCAGCCCGCTGACCAGCACGAGGAACGCCGACGGCGACGGCAGCAATCCGCCGGACAGCCCGAGTACGACCAACCCCTTGCCGGACCAGGGCGCCCCATCGTCGTGAACGTGACCGTGGCCGTGGCCATGACCGTGGCCATGCGCGGCCGGCTCGCGTACCCGCCGCAGCTGCCGAACGGTCAGCGAAGCGCCGACCCCGATCACTACCACGCCCGCGACCACCTGCAGCCAGGCCGTCACGGCCTCCGTACCGAGGCTTGCGATCCCGCTCACCCCGACCCACACGAGCGCCAGCACCAGCACCGAGAACGTGTGCATCCCCGCCACGATCCCGCCCAGCACCGCCGCGTCGCGGTACCGCTGCCGCGCTCCGACCAGGTACGCCGCCGCGATCGTCTTGCCATGCCCCGGCGCCAACGCGTGCAAGGCACCCGCCAGCAACGCGACGCCGAGTACGACCCACCCGACGGCGGCGTTGTCGAACAGCCCGAGCAGCCGCTGTTCCAGCCCGTTCAGTCCGTTCATGCGCGCCGCCGACGACGCAGACCCAACGGGATCGCGACACCCGCGAGCAGCGCCGACCCCACCAGCCCGCCCGCGATCACCAGCGTGGTCGGGAACGTGCCGCCGCCACCCGGAGCGAACGTGACGGCGCGAGTCAGGCTCGAGTCGTTGAACAAGGCCTGCCGCGGCCCCTTGGGCGACTCGGTCGTGAGCACCGTCCGGTAGAGCGGGTTCAGGTCGACCAACATCCCGATCGTGAGCTCGATCTCGCCCACGGCGTCAGGGCACTCGAAACGAAGCTTCGCCCCGCGGGCGAGCACGTCCGACAGGTCCTGCACGGCACCCCGGCACGCACGTCCGGCCTGCTTCACCCGGATCTTGTCGAGCAGGTACGCGCGCACCTTCGGCGACTTCGCGAGCTTCTGCTGCCCCGTCTCGTTCGTGGCCACGGCGCCGGTCGCGTCCCGGAACGCGCCCAGCTGCTCGCCGAGCACGACCCAGTCGTCCTCGGCCGCCTGCCAGACGAGCTCCACCCGGTTGCCGTCGACGGTCGCCCGGGCGGTCTGCGGCGGCCCGAACGGGTGCGCGCTCGCCGGCGCCGTCACCGCGAGCAGCACCACGAAGATGGTCACGGCGACAGCACCCACCCGATGAGCCACCCCCGATCCCCTTCCCTTACCGGTGATCATGTCCGTGATCATGAAGCCAAACCGGCGCATACGACGGCTCCGGCTTCATGATCACGTTCATGATCACGGTCAGCGGTCGGTCACCGTGATGGTCGGCGTCGTGATCCGCTGCGTCTCGCTGCGCAGCACGATCTGGTACGTCCCCGCCCGTACCCCCGACCAGAGCTCGAACGTGTCGAGCACGCGGCCGAGTTCGTCCGCCCGCACCTTGTCGTAGACCTCGCCGTCCTTGTCCGCCGGCAGGGTGCTGCGACGCCAGCTGATCGTGACCTTCTCGTTCGGCTCGAACCGGTAGCCCGCGATCTCGAGGTCACCCTTGCGCGGCACCGTGGTCGGCGTCGCGGTGACCTGCTCGCCGACCGAGTTCTCCGGCGTGCGCAGGTCGTTGACGGTCCGTTCGCCCTTCTTGTTCTTCCGGATCACGAAGCCGTCGTGGTGCTCGCCGGTCGCGTAGCGGGACTCGTACCGGATGAAGTCCTTGTCGACGTCGATCAGCTGGTACAGCTGGGTGTTCTCGCTGTCGCTGGTCACCTCGGCGCCGTTGTCGGTCCAGTTCACGCCACCGTTCAGCTGGTACATCTTGCCGCCGGAGACCGAGACCACGTACACGGTGCCGTTGTGGACGGTCGCGGACTTGCGTGCCGTCTTGACGTTGCCGCGGCCGTAGCTGTGGTCGTGGCCCTGCAGCACCAGATCGACGCCGTACTTCTCGATCAGCGACCCCCACTGGGCGCGGACCTGCGGGTTGTTGCGCGTGCCGGTGTTCGAGTAGACGGGGTGGTGGAACGTGACGACCGTCCACTTGTTCGGGTTGTTCTTCAGCACACCCTCGAGCCACGCGGTCTGCTTGGCCATCAGGTCGGGAACGCCCTGCGCGTTGGAGTTCAGCGAGATGAACCGGACGCCTTGGTAGTCGAGGTAGTAGACAGTCTGCTTGAGCAGCTCGTCACCCGGACCGTTGTCGGGGAACGGGAACTGCGGGCGCCAGAACTCCGACAGCGAGCCGCCCGCGTACTCGTGGTTGCCCGGCGTCGCGATGTTGTTGATCTGCGCGTCGGTCCAGCCGGCGGCCTGGAACCACTGGCCCCACTCCTCCTCGCTCTCGGCGAGATTCACCAGGTCACCAGCGTGCACGAACGCCTTGGCCTGCGGCCGCTCGGCGAACGCCTGCCGGAAGACCCGCGGGACGGAGGAGTCGATGTAGTTCTGCGCGTCGCCGTAGTAGATGAACGAGAACGGCTGGAACGAGGCGGCGGCCGTGGTGAAGTCGTGCCACTCACTCCAGTTCACGCCGTCGCCGACACGGTACGAGTAGCGCGTCGCCGGCGTGAGGCCCGAGAACCCCACGGTGTGGTAGGTCGACGGGTACCCGAGGTCGGTGTTCACCGGCGTGGACGAGCTCGCGCTCACGTTCTGGACGGCACCGGCGGGCGGCTTGACGTCGCCGAACGCGCGAGGCGCCACCAGGATCTCGGCCTGGGCGAACCCGCTGTCGGCCACCGCGCGCCACGTGACGTTCTGCGACGTCGCCGGGGTGGTCGTCGGAGTCAGCACCACGCGGTCGGGAATGGGAGACGGCTTGTGGATCTCGGCGGCCGGGAACTTCGCGGGCGGTTCACCGGAGAACGCCGCCGGGCCGAGGAACGCGCCGGCGGCGACCACCGCGACGCCGAGGACTGCGAATCTCACTCTTCTGGAGCTGGCCCTGATCAACCTTGGCTCATCCTTTCGGACCTTCACCCCGTGCAGCGATGCTCCGCCGGCTGGACGGAGTTGGTGATCAGTGCGCCAGTTCCAGCACTACGGCGCTTGGCCTGAACGTGTCGGCGAGTTGAACAGGGGACCGCCGTTTCGGCGTTCGCCTCACGTTCACGTTCCCGTCGCCGAGTTCTGGAAGAAACTGGGTTCCATGCGCCGGCGTCTGCTCTTCCTGCTGGCCGGGGTGGTCGTCGCCGCGGCGGTGGTCATCCTGCTCATCGCGCAGCGGGGGTCGGGCGCTCCGGGCGCGCCGGTGGTGAAGGACGAGACGTTCCTCACCGCCGAGACCGCCGGGGTGCTGGCGATCGAGGGCGGCGAGTGCTTCACCGATCCCGCGTACTCCAAGCAGGCCAAGGCCGACGAGGTCGTCTTCACCAAGTGTGAGGGTGCGGACAACCAGGCTTTCGCCTTCTTTCCCTTGACTTCTGGCTCGTGGTCGTCTGCGCGGGTAGCGCGTGAGGGATTGGCTGGGTGCCGGTCCAGGTTCGAGAAGCTCTGGACCGGCGACCAGCGTTCCGACTTGGGGTTCTATCCGGTGCTCCCGACGCAGGCGACGTGGGAGTACGGCGACCACGACGTGATGTGCGTCGTGTACCGGCCGGACGGCCCGCTGTCCGCGTCGGTCATCCCGCGTCCCTAGCGGCGCTCGAGCTGGGCCGGGAGCCGGGGGAGCTGGACGTCTTCGGCGGCGAGCCTCCTTGCCAGCGTTGCCCAGTCGTCGGGGGTGAGCTCGTCGGCGTTCGTAGGAAGGCCTTTGCCCAACCGGTGCACGCGTTTGCCGTTGGTGAGATTGGCCAGCACGCTGCGCAGCGGTGGCGCGCCCTTGCTCGCGTACGTGGTGGCGAGCAGTCCCCACAGGGCTTGTTGCGTACGGCCGTTTCTGCTGCCCTCGCGGGCGCGGACCGTGAGGTGGGCGGAGTCGACGCCTGGCGCCGGGGTGAACAACTTGGCGGGAATCCGTTGCTGTATTCGCAAATCGAACCTCGCCGCCCACCACGCGGTGTCGAGGTCGCGTGGATGCGGGCTGGTGATCCTTCGTGCGAAGCCCCATTCCACCACGAGATCCGCCTTCTGTAGCGGGGTGTTGCGCGGGCCGAGCAGGCGGCGGAGCAGGAAGGTCGACAGCGCGTACGGGATCGATGCCACGACCTGGAACGGCCTGTGGGGCAGCGACATCCTGCGCAGGTCCTGGCGGACGACGCGAACGTTCGTACGGTCGGCGAAGCGTTTCTCCAACCTCCGAACGAACTCCGGGTTACGTTCGACCGCGAGCACCCGCGCGCCGGTGTCGGCGAGTGGTGCGGTGAGCGTGCCCGGGCCAGCGCCGAGATCGAGCACGAGACTGTCTTTGCCTGGTTGGGCTGTGGCGATCAGCTTGGCGATGGCGCCGCTGTCGCGGAGCAGGTGAATGCCGGCAGGGTTGTGGGTGTGGGGTGCAAGCGTACGCATGAGGTCCTCGAAGGGGGTTCGCGGAAATGGGCGCGCGAAAGCCCCACCGAGCTACCTCGGTACGGTCAAGCGGAGTTCGTCAGAAGTGCGGAATGCCGGTCAGACCGTCACCGAGACTCGGTGAGGCGTTCTGACCGCAGGCGCACGAAGAAGGCGCAGCTGAATTGCATACACATGCGGGCCAGCATAACGGCAAGGCGCTCGGCTGGCGAGCGCGTTGAGGCGTGCGTCACTCGAAGGCAGTGTGCAGGAAGTCGCGGTAGACGCCGTGGTCCGCGCGGAGGGCGACGGTGGCGTTGGACCCCTCCGTGCGCCACGGGCGGGTGTCGACGAGGAGCTGCCCGAGCGTCCTGCTGCCGGTGGTCTCGACGCTGACGTACGCCTCGACGGACTCCGTGAACAGGTCGGGCCGCGCCAGGTAGGCCACGCACATCGGGTCGTGGACGGGCGAGCCTTCCGGGCCGTCCTGGCCGTGGGTGAGGCGGTGCCGGATCAGGCTCGCGGAGGCCGTGGCGGCAGGCGTTCCGAGGGCGTCGAACGCGTCGCAGTCGACGCTGGTCAGCGGCGCGCTGTGGGTGGCGTCGAGCGGAACGATCACGACCTCGCGGATGCCCGCGCTGAGCACCGCCTCCGCCGCCTCCGGGTCGACCCAGACGTTGAACTCCGCGGCGACCGACACGTTCCCGTTCACGAACGCCGCGCCGCCCATCAGCACCAGCCGCGGGATGCGCTGGGCGAGGCTCGGCTCGGTCGCGAGGGCGAGCGCGACGTTGGTGAGCGGGCCGACCGCGACGAGCGTCACGTCGGCGTTGGCGTCGTCCAGGTACGTGTCGATCAGGAAGCGGACGGCGTTCTGCTTCTCGACGGTCGACCTCGCTGCGGGCAGATCGAGGAGCGCCTGCTGGAACTCGCTGCCCTCGTTCAGGATGTCGCGGGGGATCGGGAAGTCCGGCCGGACGAACGGCCGCGCAGCACCTGGGTAGACGGGGACACCGGCGCCCACATGGTCGAGGGCGCGCAGGGTGTTCTCGGTGGTGTGCTCGAGCGCGACGTTCCCGTTCACCGTGGTGACGGCGACCAGGTCGAGGTCGGGATGGGTCACGGCGGCGAAGATCGCGATCGCGTCGTCGGAGCCGGTGTCACAGTCGAGGATCAGGCGCGTCGTCACCCGCCACAGGCTAGCGGCGATCTTTCGTCCGGCGGTTCGTCCGACCGGCCCGCCCAGTCCGGCCCCGCCTGGGGGCCAATGATCATGTTTACATGATCATTGGCCCCTTTACGCCGGGTAGACGCCAGGTCATGTGGCCACTGGCCGGGTGAGGCGACCACCTGCAGCCCCACCCCAGGGCGTTCGCCGGGGACGGCTGCCTATTGTGGCCGGATGCAGTCCTCCGGCGACCTCGCTCAGGCGGTCGAACCGGGTCCGCGCGTCGTCGACGGCGCCGTGACCTGGGGTTTTGCCGACCCCGAGCACGAGCTCGCCGGCGTCCGGCTGGTGCAGGAGCTCGGCGTTCCGGGCGACCTGCTCGACTTCCGGCGCGTCCCCGGCGGCTGGGCGCTCACGCTGGAGGCGCTCGCGGTCCTGCGGATGGAGTACCGCCTGGAGCTGCGGGCCGGCAGCGGCGAACGGCAGGAGCTCTGCGACCCGGCCAACCCGCTCCGTGCGCCCGGCGCGTTCGGCGAGAAGTCGGTGCTCGAGCTGCCCGGCTACGTCCCGCCCGACTGGCTCGCGACGACGGTCGACGGAACGTACGACGACCTCGCCTTCCCCGCCGAGGAGCTCGGCGGAGAGATCCACGTCCGCGTCTGGACCCCGGCGAACGCGAGCGGCAAGCTGCCGATGGTCGTCGCCCACGACGGACCGGAGTACGACCGGCTCGCGCAGTTCACCACGTTCGCCGCCGCGAAGCTCCCACCGCTCCGCGTCGCCCTCGTCGCGCCCGGCGACCGCAACCGCTGGTACTCCGCGAACCCCGCCTACGCGACCGCGATGGCCACGACCGTCCTCCCCGCGCTCGCCGAGCTCACCGAGGGCCGCCCGATCGGCCTCGGCGTCAGCCTCGGCGCGCTCGCGATGATGCACCTGCACCGGACCCATCCCGACACGTTCGCCGGGCTGTTCCTGCAGTCCGGTTCGTTCTTCACGCCGGAGCTGGATCCCCAGGAACGCGACTTCTCCGGCTTCGCGCCCGTCGCCGCGTTCGTCGCCAGCCTCGCCGAGGGCGCCAGACCGATACCGGTCACGATCACGTGTGGAACGGTCGAGGAGAACCTCGCGAACAACCGCCGGCTGGCGGACGTGCTGCGTGCACAGGGCTATCCGGTCAACCTGGTCGAGGTCCCCGACGCCCACAACTTCGTCGCCTGGCGCGACGCGCTCGATCCCGCTCTGACCGAACTCATCAACGCGGTCTTGACGCGCCAGTAACGTAAGCCGGGTGACTCGGCGCGATGTGGTGACCCTCCCGGCCCCGCAGGTGAGCGGCGCCGGCACGGTGATCGCGTACGGGCACTTCGGCCGGCCGTTGCTGGTGTTCCCCTCCGAGCAGGGGCGGGCCTGGGACTTCGAGAACAACGGGATGCTGGACGCGGTCCGCGGACTCGTGGACGGCGGCCGGGTGAAGATCTACTGCGTCGACTCCCACGACAGCTCGAGCTGGTCGAACGAGTCGGTGCCGCTGGAGGAACGCGCCCGCCAGCACGTCGCGTACGAGGGCTGGATCCTCGAGCAGGTGCTCCCGTTCATCGACGCCGACTCCGGCGGGTCGGTGCAGGAGGTCATGACGTTCGGCGCCTCGCTCGGCGCCTTCCACGCACTCACGTTCGCGCTGCGGCGGGCGGACCGGTTCCCGTTGGCGCTGTGCCTGTCCGGCAGCTACGACCCGTCGCTGTGGAACGGCTGGGGCGAGCGCGGCGACCTGGCGTACTTCACCAACCCGACCGACTTCGTGCCGCACCTGTCCGGCGACCATCTGTCCTGGCTGCGGTCGCGGCTGTCGATCCTGCTGGTGGTCGGGCAGGGCATGTGGGAGGACACGACGGGATCGTTGCCGTCGACGTACCGGATGGCGAATCTGCTGAAGGAGAAGGGGATTCGCTGCGAGCTCGACGTGTGGGGACACGACGTTCCGCACGACTGGCCGTCGTGGCGGGCGCAGCTCGCCTATCACCTGCCGAGGTTCTGCTGACTTTCTTGCTGGAGGAGGGCACATGGCGCGTCGGGATCGCACCGAGCATCTGATCGGTCTGCTGCTGGGGACCGAGGAGGACTGGCCGCGGGCGTTCGAGGAACTCGTTCGCCGGCTCGGCCCGGTGCCCGACGCGTCGGGGCGGCCGCACACGTTGGAGACCGAACGGATCACGATCGAGCCGTTCGACCTGCGCGCGGTGCCCCGGCACGACGTGGTGATCGACCGGCTCGCGTACTGGTACTACGTGCCGCGGGAGTGGTTGAAGAAGGCCGCGTTGATGGACGACGTGTATCTGCTCAACAGTCCTTTTACCTTCCAGTCGATGGAGAAGCACGCGGCTTACTGCGCGATGATCCGGCTCGGGCTGAAGGTGCCTCCGACCTGGTTGGTGCCGTACAAGCACCCGGTGGAGAACGCGCGTTGGGCTTACACGGCTGCGAAGTACAACCTCCCGTTCGACCTGGACTCGGTGGCCGCTGAGGTCGGGTATCCGCTGTTCATGAAGCCGTACGACGGGGGTGCCTGGGTGGGGGTCTCGCGGATCACGAATCCGGATGAGCTGCATCGCGCGTACGACGAGTCGGGTGAGCGGCTGATGCACCTGCAGGCTTCGGTGGAGGGGTACGACGTTTTCGCGCGCTCGTTGACGATTGGCGCCGAGACGATGGTGATGAACTTCCGGCCCGATCTGCCGATGCACGAGCGTTATGCCGTGTCGCACGACTTCCTGTCGCCCTCGGCTGGGTCTGAGGTTTTGAAGATCTCGCGGTTGATCAACGCGTTCTTCCGTTGGGAGTTCAACTCCTGCGAGTCGTTGGTACGTGGCGATTCGGTGCATCCGATCGACTACGCGAACGCTTGTCCGGACATCGCGATCACGTCCTTGCACTACTACTTCCCTTGGGCCATCTCTGCTTTGTTGAAGTGGACCGCTTTCTGCGCTGTTTCGCGCCGTCAACCACGGCTTGACTTGGACACGGCGCGGTACTTCGACGTGGCGGATCGGGAGGATCTGTCGTACTCGGAGAAGCTTTCCCTGTATGGGGATTTGGCGGAGGAGTACTTCGAGACGGCTCGGTATCAGGAGTTCTGCGCGACCTCGTTGGCGTCACTGGACTCGATCGTGCGCGACTGGGTGTCGTCGCCGGACTTCGACACACTGCTCGTGGACACGGTGCGGGCGACCTATCCGAGCTTCGAGCACGACCGCTTCGTCGCCCACTTCCGCGGCCTGATCGGGTTGTGGGTCGCGGACAACGCCGCAGTCTGATTTCCTCCAGTTTGTCATAGACACTCCGTAAACACGTGATCCAGAGTTGTCGGTCCGCTCACCTACCGTGGAGAGGGATCAACAGGAGGTAGCGTGGCGATCGGGGCGACGGTTGCAAAGGTCGGGACGCGGCGAGGCGTGGTCAGCGCCTACGTGTCGGGCGAATCGCTGGAGCTGGTGCGCGAGGCTAGGCGGATCGCCGGTCGGGTCACGCTGGTCGGGAAGTCCGGACTTAAAGCCATAACTCAGTTGTCGAGGGCAAGAGATCTTGAGAACGTGGACCTCGACCCCGGCACCTATGTTGGTCGCAGCGACCCGCCAGAGGGCCTGCTGCCCCTCGACTGGGACGAGCTGAGGCTCGACTGGGAGAAGCAACAACGGCTGCACCGACTCGACGTCGTCCGAGCGGAAGGGACGTTCGTCCCCAAGGGAGACTTCGACGCGCTCCGCGAGGCGTTCACGAAGACCGTCGACGCCGGTGCCGTGCGGGTGGTCAGCTTGCACGGCTGGTGGCTTCACTCCGCGGGACTTCAGGACCTTCTCGTGCTCGTTCGTCACTGCGACGAGGCTCTGGGCTTCGTCCTGGCCGGTCTCTTTGACCCGCTCGAGGCGGCCGGTGCTGTGGACGGCCTACGAGAGCTG
The DNA here is from genome assembly GCF_016907715.1 of Tenggerimyces flavus. NCBI lineage: Bacteria > Bacillati > Actinomycetota > Actinomycetes > Propionibacteriales > Nocardioidaceae > Tenggerimyces > Tenggerimyces flavus. The sequence goes on from NZ_JAFBCM010000001.1 coordinate 1,578,282, forward strand.
CTCGACGAAGCGTCGCCTACGGCCCGGCGGGTCGAGCTCCTGAGAACAGATCTCGCAGGGATCGGGTTCGCCGCGGCTGGCGGCGCCCTCGGGTCGATCGGTCTTGGGACGAGCTCTCGGCATCACGGCCTTCCGCTCCTGCGTCAGGCTCGGGAGGCCTACGAGCAGCGGAAGGGCATTCCCCGTGTCTTCGTCCCGGCCCTTCTCGCGTGGAAGAAGGGCACCGAGCTCGGTGCCCTCGCGCCGTTCGACGGTGCGGGGATCACGAACTGCTCATGTCTTCCCTGTGACGGTCGCGATCTCCTCCGGTTCGACCAGGAATACAAGGGAAATCTCCCTGCAGGCGTTCGAGAGGATGCGCGCGCTCACGACCTGTACACGGTGTTCGAACTCGCCAAGACCGTGCTCAACTCACGCGATCCGCTGGCGACCTGGGTGGAGGAATGTCGTAGGGCTGAGCGGGTCGCGCTGGGAATTCACAGCGCGTATCGGATCGATCTGACGGTGCCGCCGTCGGTCAGGGCGTGGAAGTAACAGCGCCTTCGAGCCAAGCGGCGTAGACGGTTTCGAGCAGTTCCCACTCACGTGCGTTGAAACGCGCGCCGGCGACGCGTGGCCCAGCGCCGAGGAGCAACCCTTGCTCGACGTGGACAACGCCTTGGTCGAGCATCGCCGCGTCAACAGTGGTTGCGACCACGTCGGAGTTGGCGTCGACGAGAACCGCTCGTGAGGCATAGCCGGCTAGCAACGACGCTTGCCGTACCGCGGTCACGTGGTTGCGTTCGCGGACCAGGCATCCGATCAGGCGTGCAGGCGGTCGGAGTCCGTCGTGGCCATTGAGTCGGCTTCGATCGACAACAGGTCCGATTCCGGCTCCTTGCCGCCGCTCGTGCTCCACCTCGTCGACCTCGATCGATGCAAGGAACCGCACCCCCCCGAAGTGCACCGGACCGACGACTAGGCCCGGCCATCCCAGGAGCTCAGCCGCACGAACCGCATCGACGGGCTCGACACCTGGCACGAACATAAGAAACATTGTTTCAAAGTTATGACCTGTAGGGGAGGCGCCATGCCGACGAATCGGCCTCACGGGGCTGGTAGGCGCGGCCCAGTCGCACGTGAACCGGTCCTGTCGCCAACGGGCTACCGGATCAGTGAGAGAACGAAGTTCGAGCTCGTCGCGGCAATGTCGTACACAGGTGCGACGACGCTGCAAGCTGTGATTGACATCGCCGTCGCAGAGTTCCTTGAGCGGATGGGGACGACACCTGGCTACAAGGCGACGCTGCGTACCTCCGCGGCTGAGCGACTGCGTCGCGGGCTCCCTGTACCGCAGTCGAACGACTGAGTCAGCTACTCGTCGGTCTGGGTGACCTTCGATAGCCCGCGCGGCGAGTCGGGGTCGAGGCCGAGCCGGCGGGCGAGCGTCTCGACGATCAGCTGCGCGGGCACGACCGTGGCCAGCGGGGCGACGGCCTCGGGCAGGTCGGGTCCGGGTACGTGCAGCGTCGAGGCGGTCGCGAACGCCTCGTCGCCGCCGATGCCGATCGTCGCCGCGCCGCGTTCGCGCAGGTCAGCGGCCACTTCGGTGAGGCCGTCGAGGACCGGGCCGTCGGGCGGGGCGACGACGATCGCGACGATGTCGTGGTCGACGACCGCGATCGGGCCGTGCCTGAGGTCGGCGTACGACAGGCCGCGGACAGGACGCAGGCAGGTCTCCTCGAGCTTCAGCGCCACCTCGAGCGCGGTGCCGAACAGCAGCCCTCGGCCGGACACCAGCGTCTCCTGGGTCAGGGCGATCTTCGCGGCCGCCTCCTCGACGCCCGCCGCTTCGGCGGCTAGGCGGGCCATCTCCTGCGGAGCGCGGTCGAGGTCCTCGTCGAGCTCGGTGGGCTTCGGTGCGAGCGCGGTCGCGAGGACGGCCATCGCGGCGAGCTGGGTCGTGTACGTCTTGGTGGCCGGCACGGCTCGTTCGACACCCGCGTGGGTGACCAGCGCGAGGTCGGCTGCCTCGGCGAGGGCTGAGGCGCCGTCGTTCGTCACCGCCACCGTCCGGGCACCGCAGTCGGCTGCCCAGGTGAGCGTCTCGATGATCTCCTTGGTCTCGCCGGACTGGGAGACGCAGACGACGAGAGCGTCGGAGAGGTCCAGGTTCGCGTGGTAGTGGGTCGCCACGCTCGGCGCGGCCAGCGCGGCCGGCCGGTGCGCGTGCGTCTCCATCAGGTAGCGCCCGTAGATCGCGGCGTTGTCGGAGCTGCCGCGGGCGACGAACAGGACGTGCCGGCAGCCCTCCGCCAGCCTGGCCAGGTCAGCGCGGAGCGGCTTGAGTGCCTCGAGAGTCCGCGCGACGGCCTCCGGCTGCTCGGCGATCTCGGTCGCCATCTGCGTCGTCATGCGGTGCCTCCTGCTCGTCAAACGTCCTGGCGCGGAAGCTACCTGCATCGTTTCGACCGTGTCGAGAACGGGACGGCAACATCACGTGATCCGCTGTGGACCACTACAGACCAGCGCAGATGCCGCGGCGGCCGTATCGTGTCGGGATGACGCGAACGGGTTCGGGGCCGCGCGTGATTCTTGATGGGCCGGTGCCGAAGCATGTGCAGCTGAGGGAGATCCTCGAGGCCCTCGTCACGCGTGAGCTGGGGCCGGACCGCGCCATCCCGTCGGAGCGGGAGCTGATGGTCGAGTACGGGGTCTCGCGGATGACCGTCCGGGAGGCCATCGGCCAGCTGGTCGCCGAAGGCAGGCTCTATCGCGTACGGGGCAAGGGGACGTTCGTCGCCGCGCCCCGCGTCGACTCGATGCTCGAGCTCACCAGCTTCACCGAGGACATGCGCCGCCGGGGGCACGAGCCGTCCACGGTCGTCCTCCGAAGCGTCGAGCTCGTCCCACCCCTCGTCGTACGCCGCGCGCTCAGGCTCGGCCCAAGCGACACTGCCTACCGCATCGAGCGACTCCGCATAGCCGACGGCATCCCGATGGCCCTGGAGGACGGCTGGTACGTCGCCGAACCCCTCCCCGGCCTCCTCGACCGCGACCTGTCCGGCTCCCTCTACACGATGCTCGCCCGAACGTACGGCGTCGTCATCGACGGCGCCAAACAGTCCCTCCGAAGCGAGATCGCCGACGCCCAGACAGCAAGGATCCTCGGCTGCCCCGTCGGCGCACCCCTCCTCGTCCTCGACCGCACCTCATCCGCAGGCACCAAGCCGGTCGAGCGCATCGTCTCCTGGTACCGAGGCGATCGCTACCAGGTCCACATCGACCTCGCCCGCCTCAGCGGCCCCGACGGCACCCCCTGGCAGCGCAGTCGGTGACCAGCCGCAAGGTCGGCGGAGTGGTCCAGCCATACTGGTCAGGTAGGTAGGGACCATTTCGAGGAGTGCCGCCATGCCGATTGCCACCCCTGAGGCCTATGCCGAGATGCTCGACCGCGCCAAGGGCGGCGCGTTCGCTTATCCCGCGATCAATGTCACCTCGTCGCAGACGCTGAACGCCGCGCTGCGTGGGTTCGCCGAGGCGGAGAGCGACGGCATCGTCCAGATCTCCACGGGCGGCGCGGAGTACCTCGCCGGCTCCTCGATCAAGGACATGGTCACCGGGAGCGTCGCATTCGCCGCGTACGCCCACGAGGTCGCGAAGAAGTACCCGGTCACGGTCGCGCTGCACACCGACCACTGCCCGAAGGACAAGCTCGACGGGTTCGTCCGCCCGCTGCTGGAGATCTCGGCCGAGCGGGTCAAGAACGGTGAGAACCCGCTCTTCCAGTCCCACATGTGGGACGGCTCCGCGGTGCCGCTGGAGGAGAACCTCTCGATCGCCAAGGAGCTGCTGGCCCAGGCCGCTGCCGCCAAGATCATCCTCGAGATCGAGGTCGGCGTGGTCGGCGGCGAAGAGGACGGCATCGTTGGCGCGATCGACGAGAAGCTGTACACGACGGTGGCGGACGGCACCCGTACGGCCGAGGTACTGGGGCTGGGCGAGAACGGCCGGTACATCACGGCGCTGACGTTCGGCAACGTGCACGGCGTCTACAAGCCGGGCAACGTGAAGCTGCGGCCGGAGATCCTCAAGGAGATCCAGGACGCGGTAGGCGCCAAGTACGGCAAGGACAAGCCGTTCGACCTCGTCTTCCACGGCGGGTCGGGCTCGCTGCTCGAGGAGATCCGCGCGGCGCTCGACTATGGCGTGGTGAAGATGAACATCGACACGGACACCCAGTACGCGTTCACCCGCGCGATCGCCGGCCACATGTTCTCCCACTACGACGGCGTGCTGAAGGTCGACGACGAGGTGGGCAGCAAGAAGCTGTACGACCCGCGCGCCTACGGCAAGGCGGCCGAGGAGAACATGGCCAAGCGCGTCGTCGAGGCCTGCGAGCACCTCCGCTCGGTGGGCACGTCGCCCTCGAAGGTCGCCTGAGCGCGCGGGCAGAGGCGCGGACTGTCTGCTCCATCAGCCTTGGCAGGGGTTGCCGGTCGGGTGGGTTGGGGTGCCGGTCACGCCGGCGTGGGCTTCGCCTAGGACGACGTCGCCGAGGAGGGAGCGGAGCTCGAGTGCTCGCTGGGTGACGCCGGTCGCGGTCGTCGTGGTGCCGTTCAGCTTCAACGTCCCCACCAGCAACGGGATGGTGACCGGACCCGAGCCGATCGGCACCGCCAGGCCGTTGACCTTGAGCGCGCCGATGCTCGAGCTGCCGGAGTACGCCGGCGCCAGGTTGCCGTCCGGTCGAGCTTGGCAGCGCGCGGAGGCCGTCGATGTGGTGGCGCCGACCTCGATCGTGAGCCCAATCGTGCTGATCCGGGTGGTTGCCAGCTGCGCGGTGGACGCGGCCGCGTCGCCGGGCGCGGGGCGGGTGCCGGCGAGCATGGGCGGGGTCTGGTCGGTCGTGGCCCGTGGAGCGGCGGCCTGGACGCGGAGCAAGCCGAGGTTGACGTTCAGCGCCACCGCCGACTTGGCGTCGACCTGGCACGGCGTACGTGCCGGGTTGGCGACCACCGGCCGCGACCCGAGCAGTGCCACGGCGCTCGCCGTACATGTGAGTCCACCGTCGCGGTCGTCGTCGCGGATCGTGCCGACGCCCGTGCCGTCGCCGAGCGTCGCACCGGTGGCGCCACTGAGCGAGACACTGAACGACTCGTCCAGCTCGTCGACGGTGTCGCCCTCGACCTGGACCGTCACCTGCTTGGCCGTCTCGCCCGCGGCGAACGTCAGCGAGCCGCCCAAGGCGGCATAGTCGGACGGCGCCGTCGCGGTGCCGTTCGCCGTCGCGAAGCGTACGGAGACCTCTCGGGTGCTCGCCCGATCGAGGCTGACGGGGAACGTCGCGGTCGTACGGCCCGAGCGACCCTCCGCCACCGCCACGTCACCGATGCTCAGCACCGGCGGTTGGACGGCGTGCGGCTCGGCGGCCGAGACGCTCGCGGCGAAGTTGGGGTCGCCCGCGTAGCGAGCCGTGAGGGTTCGGACACCGGCAGTCGAGGTCAGCGGGCAAGTGCCGCCACCGTCGACCAGCGACACGATCGTGCACGACGCGGCCTCGTCGTCGGACACGACGACGGGTCCGGTCGGGATGCCGCGGCCTGGTGCCAGCGGCGTGACCGTGACCTGGACCGTGTACGGCTCGTCCGGTGCGGACGGGTCCGGGTCGTCGGCGACGATCGACGTCGTGGTGGTCGCCCGATCGATGGTCTGGCTGACCGGGGTCGACGTGCTCGGGGCGTGCCCAGCGTCGCCGCCGTACGTAGCGGTCAACATGTGAGTGCCGACGGCGAGCGCGGACGTGACGAAGCGCGCGGTTCCGGTCGAGTCCAGCGTCGCCTCGCCCAGCGCTGTGGTGCCGTCGGTGAAGCGGACGGTCCCGGTCGCGGGTGGCCCGACGACGGCGGTCAGCTCGACCGCCTGGCCGTACGCCGCGGGGTGGGGCGCCGACGTCAGGCTGGTGGTCGTGGCCGCCGGGACGTAGAGCTCGACCCCGGTGTCGTCGTAGCGCAGCGAGTACGGCCCGGTCTCGGTGAACGCGAAGGTCCCGGCGCGAGTGCCCGCGGTCACGATCCGATGGGTCGTGCCAGCCGGCGGATCGGACGAGGCAACGGTGGCAATGAGCCGGCCGCCACCGATCCGTGCTTCACCGGCAACCGCCAGGCTGCTCGCTCCCGACGGCAGGTCGATGATCAACAACCCACCGGAGGAGGCGTCGTAGCTGCTCACGTCCGACGGACCGCCGCGCACCACCACCTGTCCGTCGTTGCTCACGGCGCCGTCGATGCTCGCCTGGTCGAGGGTCAGGACGCCAGTCCGCTCCACCCGCACCCCGCTCTCAGTGACGGACAGTGCGCCACCGGGGTCGACCGTCAACAGTCCGGTGACCTGCACCGATGCCGCGAAAGCATCGGCTCCGGAGATCACCGGGGCATGGGGCTCGACGCGCTCGACCAGCACGGGGGTGAACGGGGCCGGGACCTGCCCGGCCTGCCAGTTCTCGGGGAGGAACCAGTCCCCGGAGACCGCGCCCGTCCAGACCGCGACCTCCTGGGCCGCCGCGTTCGGCGACCCCACCATCGTGGCCGGGATGAGGAGGGCGGCGCCGACGAGCAACCGCGGGCCGACAGGCAGCCTTCGAGCCGTGGTACGCGAGGACGATCGCCGGAACATGTCGCGCTCCCTGTGAGGCTGGATGATTTGATCCGATCCTCACCGCGGACCTTCAGCTGGGCTTAAAGCGCGATTCGTCCTCCGGCGACCGGCCGGGGGAGACTGGGGGCGTGGATGGTTGGACCTGCCCCGATTGTGAGCGGACGTTTGCCCGGCGGCATCAGTCGCATGAGTGTTCGCCGGCCATGTCGTTGGAGGAGTACTTCTCCACGGGCGACGAGCGGGAGCGGGCGATCTTCGAGGCTGTGTACGCGCACGTGCGGACGCTCGGGCCTGTTCAGGTCGAGCCGGTCTCCGTCGGCATCTTCATCAAGCGCAGCGGCAGCTATCTCGAGCTCAGGCCGAAGACGAAGTGGGTCGCGCTCTCGTTCGGGCTCGACCGCACCGTGACGGACGAGCGGATCGCGCGCAAGGTCGTTCCCGGCGGGACCCGGTGGCATTTCGTCAACCTGCGCGGCCCGGAGGATGTCGACGACGTTGTCAAGGGATGGTTGACGGAGGCGTACCTCCTCAAGTGAGCGAAGGCGCGTCCGGGAGTTTCGCCAACGCCGCTTCGACATCGGCGTCCGAGAAGGTCAGGTCAGTCAGCTCCCCAGCGGCGTACGCCGCGTAGGCAGCCATGTCGAAGTGCCCATGCCCCGACAGGTTGAACAGGATCACGCGCGAGTCACCAGCCTCGCGAGCCGCCGCGGCCTCCTCGAAGACCACCTGCAGCGCGTGCGCCGGCTCGGGTCCTGGCACGATCGCCTCGGTACGGGCGAACGCCACCGCGGCGGCGAAGGCGGCTGTCTGGGCAACCGTCCGCGGCTCCACGATCCCCGATTTCGCCAACGCACACAGGGAAGGCGCGTCCCCGTGGTACCGCAGCCCACCCGCGTGCACGGGCGGCGGGACGAAGTCGTGCCCCAGCGTGTACATCGGCAGCAGCGGCGTCAGTCCCACCGTGTCGCCGAAGTCGTACCCGTACACCCCGCGCGACAACGTCGGGCAGGCCGCCGGCTCCGCCGCGAGGAAGCGGGTGCCGAGACCCTCCCGCAACGACTTCCGGATCAGCGGGTACGCGATCCCCGCGAAGTTCGACCCACCGCCCACGCAGCCGATCACGACGTCCGGGTACTCACCCGCCAGCTCCAGCTGGGCCAGGGCCTCCGACCCGATCACGGTCTGGTGCAGGCACACGTGGTTGAGCACCGACCCGAGCGCGTAGTGCGTGTCGGGCGAGGACGCCGCGACCTCCACCGCCTCCGAGATCGCGATCCCCAACGACCCCGAGACGTGCTCGGCCTGCGAGCGCCCCGCCGACGTCAACGCCGAGGGCGAACGGTGCACGGTCCCGCCCCAGGTCTCCATCATCGCCCGGCGGTACGGCTTCTGGTCGTACGAGACACCGACCATGAACACCTCGCACTCCAGCCCGAACAGCTGGCACGCGATGGCCAACGACGAACCCCACTGCCCGGCGCCGGTCTCGGTGACGAGCTTCCGGATGCCTTCCTGCTTGTTGTAGTACGCCTGTGCCACCGTGGTGTTCGGCTTGTGCGAGCCGGCCGGGGACACACCCTCGTACCTGAAGTAGATGTGCGCCGGAGTGTCCAGGAACCGCTCGAGGCGCCGCGCGCGGATCAGCGGCGTCGGCCGCCACAGCGCCAAGGCGTCGCGGACCTCGTCGGGGATCGGGATGTCCGGCTCCGTCGAGACCTCCTGCAGGATCAGTCCCATCGGGAACAGCGGCGCCAGGTCGTCCGGGCCGATCGGCTGCTTCGTACCCGGGTGCAACGGCGGCGGTGGCGGCGACGGCAGGTCGGGCATCAGGTTGACCCACGTCTCCGGGATGCCCGACTCTGGCAGCAGGAACTTGGTCGTGGTCACGAGCCCATCCTGCCGACGTTTGGCGGAGCACGCGAGGATATGACCCATGACGTCTGAGAACCTGCTCGGTGGTCCGCCCGAGACCAAGCTGCCGGAGAACGACGAGGCCCGCGCGCTGCTCGACGGCGGCAGCGACCCGGGCGACGTGGCCCGCGCCCACCCGACGTACTCCCTGGCCTGGGCCCTGCTCGCCGAACGTGCCCTCGCCGACGGCAAGGACCTCGAGCCGTATGCGTACGCCCGCGTCGGCTACCACCGCGGCCTCGACTCGCTTCGGCGGAACGGGTGGAAGGGGCACGGCCCGGTGCCGTGGGAGCACGAGCCCAACCGGGGCTTCCTCCGCGCCCTCGCCGCGCTGAGCAAGGCGGCCGGCCTGATCGGCGAGGCGGAGGAAGAGGAGCGTTGCCGTACGTTCCTCACCGACTCCAGCGCGACGGCTGGCAAGGAGCTCTTCGGCTGAGCCGTCCGGTTTGTCGGGAGGGGCGCCGGTGCCGCCTTACCTCGCGAGTGGGCGCTCTACGTGGCGTCCATCCCACGTAGAGCGGCGAATGATCATGCAAACATGATCATTGGCGGCCAGGCCGGCTCTAGTCGGGCGTCGAGCTCACGGCGCGGAGGTAGGCAGAGGCGGCTTCCCGGCTCCGGATCTCGACGGGCAGCACAACGTGCTGGACGCCGCGGTACGGATCGGCCGTGCCGATGCGGTCCGCGAGCATCCGCATCGCTCGCTGCCCCATGGCGTACGACGGAAGGGCGGCGGCGACCGCGCTGAGTGGCAGGATGTCGTACGGACCCGCGTCGTCCATGCTGGCCAGATCGACCTCGTCGGGGATCGCGACCCCGAGCTCGAGCAGGTCGATCGCGGCCTGGGCGAGCACGTACCCGTTGACACACAGCACGACGGTCGGCTTGTCGCCGCCCATGAGGCGCGACAGGATCGTCCGGCGGAGCTGTTTCGGATTCGGCCAGTAGGAGCGGAGGACGGTGAGTTCCGGTCGTACCGGCAAGCCGTGCTCGCGGAGGGCCTGGGCGTGTCCGGACAGCCGGTCGCCGACGCTCGTGCAGTGCGTCTCGCTCCACAGGGTCCCGATCCGTTCGTGGCCGCGCTCGATGAGGTGCTTGGTGAGCTCGTACCCGATCGCGAAGTTGTCGGCGAGGACCGCATCGGTGGGAAAGTCGGCGTGATAGCGGTCGACGAAGACGATCGGCGTTCCCTGGCGCCGTAGGTCGTCGAGGAGCTCGAGGTTGGCCTGTCCCTCGACCGGGTAGAGCACGACGCCGGCCGCCCCGGTCTCGAGCGCCTGGCGCAGCGCGCTCGCCTCCCGTTCCGAAGAGGCGTCGGAGTCGGACAGCACCATGCGGTAGCCGAGCTCGGCGCAGACCGACTCGACGCCTCGCGCGAGCTGGGCGACGTGTGCGGCGAACAAGCCCTGGACGATGCAGGCGATCGTCGGCGCGGGTGCACGGCCGGACCGGTCGGACCGGTCGGTGGGATGGTGGGGCGTTTGTTCGGCGACGAACGTGCCCTTCCCACGGCGTCGGACCAGCAGGCCATCGGCGACCAGCTCGTTGAGGGCCCGGACCGCGGTGGTGGTGCTGACGCCATAGCGCTCGCACACCTGCCGCTGAGTGATGAACGGGACGTCCGCGGCGTACTCGCCGCGAGCGATCATGGCCCGGAGATCGTGCTTGATCCGGTCGTGCAGCGTGCCAGGCTCGTCCGCATCGGCCGACATGGCACCCTCCGTCTATTAACGCGTTAAATGATGGCCAGATCTTGCCTCGGTGATGAATCTATTGACACGTTAACATGCCGAAACTAGCGTGCAACACGTTCTCCCACGTCGGCCGGGCTGATCGCCGAGGCTGTGATCGCCGGGCCGTCCGCATCGCTCTTCTTCTTGGTCCACAGGCGGGTTCCGCACTGTGAGCCCGATGCTGCCCGCATAGGTCCTCGAGACGAGGTGCACAGATGCATCGACGCAGTGGTTCCCTTCCGCCGCCCCCCGATCCTCCGTCCATGGGGAGACGTGCTCTCCTCGGCGGTGTCGGCGGCGTCCTCGCCACAGGTGCGTTCGCTCCGCCGGCAGCCGCTCTGGCGCCGTCCGAGGCGGAAAGCTCCGACAGGCATGCGGATTCCGGACCCGACAAGCGGCTCGTGGGAGCCGGAGTCCACTTCATCGCACAGCGCAAGGGATTCATCGACTCCCAGCTCCGGCTGCTGCGCGACGCCGAAGCGAGAGCGATCCGCGACGAGGTCCACTGGGCACAGGTCGAGGTGGAGAAGGGGGTGCTCGCGGTCCCGGCGGAGAAGGACAGCTGGGTACGCCGAGCCGCCGCCGCGGGACTGGAGGTGCTGCTCATCCTCGACTACTCCAACCCGTTCTACGACAACTACGACCGGCCGACCTCCGACGAGGCGATCGCGGCGTTCACGCGCTACGCGACGTTCCTGGCGAGGCACTTCAAGGGCGTCGTTCGGCGGTTCGAGATCTGGAACGAGTGGGACATCCGCATCGGCGGTGGCGGCATCTCGTCCGGCGGAACGCCCGAGGACTACATGCGGCTCGTGCGCTCGGTCTATCCGGCGCTCAAGGCCGTCGATCCGAAGATCACCGTCGCGGCCGGCGCGATGACGAACGCCGCGATGTTCAACGGGTTTCTCGATGCGACGCTCGCAAACGGGCTGCTCGACAACTGCGACGTCGTGGCGATCCACCCGTACAACTGGGGCGACCTCCCGCTCGACCTGCGCCGCCCGGAGATCTGGGTCCAGTCGCGAATCGAACGCGTACAGGACAAGCTCCGCTCACACAACGCCGGGAACGACGTTCCGCTCTACATCACCGAGATGTCGTGGCCGACCCAGCTGGACGCACGGGGCATCGCGCCGGACTGGGCGGCGGCGTACTGCGCGCGGAGCTACCTGATCGCGGCCACCCTTCCCTATATCAAGGGCTATTGGTGGTACGACCTCCAAGACGACGGCTGGAACTCGGCGAGCAACGAGCACAACTTCGGGCTGGTGCGAGCGGACGACACTCCCAAGCCGGCGTTCTACGCGTACGCCGGGATCTCGTCGCTGTTCGCCAACGGGCGCTACGAAGGGCAGCTCGCGACGGGTGATCCGGAGATCTGGGCGCTGCGGTTCGGCTCGCCGAGATCGCCCGACACGCTCGCGCTCTGGAACTCGTACATGGACGACGACTGGTCGGTCGTGCTGCGCGACACTCGCGGCAACGGAGCGGGGGAACTGCGCATCGAGCAGCTCGGCCACCCGGCCCGCAGATCTCGCTGGGGCCGCCGGGAGTGGTACTCCGGGACGCAGACTCAGCCCGTGATTCCGCACGAGCTCGAGATCACGCTGCGCAGGGCGCCAGTGCTGATCAGCGGAAACCTCGACGGTGTGACGATCACACGCGTCACCAAGCGGGTGTTCCCCGAGTCGCAGCGTCCCTAACAGGCCGATGGAGGGGTGACCATGGCAGCACGGATCTTCAACAGGAGAACGGTCTTGGGCGGCATCGGAGGCGCCGCCCTGGTCAGCGCACTGCCGGCGACGGGTGCGTACGCCGCCGACACGGGACTCTGGCGGCTAGGCAACATCGGCGCCGGCGCGGGTTCGTCCAGCGAGTTCCGCGACTACGCCGCCGCGAACCCCGAGGTGGTCCCGGTGCCAGCAGACTGGGCGACCCGCACCGTCTGGAACGACGTGCTGTCGAAGGGCCTCAAGGCCAGCCTCAACCGGACCATGGACATCACGTACAGCCTCGGCTCGGTTCCGGCCAACGGGGTCAGGTTCGAGGTGAAGGTCATCAAGGCGGACCGGGCGATCCCTCAACTGGGGGTGTACTCCAACGGGACGATGGTCGGGATGATCCAGATCGCCGGACTCGACGCGCCCGGCGTCACCATCCCCCACCAGTACGTCAAGACGTACCAGCTCTACATCCCCAAGGAGTTCCTGAAGACGGGTGGGAACGTGCTGCGGCTGGAGGCCGTGCGGTCGTTCCGCAGCTCCGCCACCGAGGACGCGCGGTGCTCCTGGGAGTGGGACCACCTTCGGATGATCGCGCTCGGGTCTCCGGCGCCCGAGCCCTGGCACGGTCGGTACACGCACCTGGGCACCGCGATCATGGAGGGGCACTTCGGCTACAACGCCAACGCCATCAGCGTTCTCCCCGACGTGCTCGAGTGGCTCGGCATCGCCCACAGCGGCAACGTCGTGCGCGCCGGGTTCTGGTCCGACGTCGAACCGGAGTGGACAGCACACGGTGCGGCGTACCTGAACGAGCTGAAGGCGCACACGATGCAGGTCGTGGCCAACCACCTCAACGCGCGGCAGTACGCCCCGGGTGGCACGCTCACCCAGGCTGGCAAGGACAAGCTCGACCAGTTCTGGGCGACCTATGGCGCCAACGTGCAGTTCTACGAGGTCGACAACGAACCCGGCATCTTCGGCAGTACGAAGGAGCAGGACCTCGCGGTCGGCGCGTACGCCGCCGCGTCCGCGCCGAGCCATGTGCGGATCGTCGCTCCGGGCTGGGCGTACAAGGCCGGCACCTGGGAGGCGAACGCGTCCGAACGCCGCGAGGTCGAGGACCTCTGCGACCTGACCAACGGGCACAGCTACGGCCCGACCTACTCTTCGGCCAGCCCAGGGGGCTCGTTCGGGGAGACGCTGCTGACGTACGCGCCGATCACCGACGGGCTACCGAAGCAGATGCTCGTCACCGAGACAGGCACGACCGACGCGCACGTCGACAACGCCAACCTCGCGCACCCCGAGCCGAAGGCGGCGGCGTTCGACCGAATCATGCGTGCACACGTGGGATTCGTCGATCACATCCTGCAGCACGCCGCGTTCTTCCGCGACACCAACAACATCTATCAGCTGTTCGAGGTGCCGGCGGACTGGACTCAACCGGAGGACATCACCGGCCACCGGTTCGACGCGACGCAACAGACGCGGCTCGAGATCTTCCGCCGGCTCGCCGCCGCCTACGCGACGCACGGCGCGCCCCTGACGTACGTCTATCTGGGCTCGCCGGCGGCCAACCGGAAGGTCTACACGCGTGCCGTGAACACCGCGACGCTGCCCGGCCTGCCCGGCAACAACGCCAAGTCGAACAAGGTGTTGATCAATGTCGTCAACTTCGGGCACACCCAGGAGGCCGTAGCGGTCCGCGTCACCATGCCGTCGTCCGGAACGTGGACCGGCCGTCGCTTCGGCCGCGGCAACGTGTGTGGGTCCGCCCAGGCGCCGGTCACTCTGACGGCCAGCCCGACCGTCGACCTGAACCTCACGCTCGTCGCCGGTGAGGCGGTCCAATACATCCTCGGTCGAGCCTGAACGCCTGCCACACAAGGAGAATCCATGGCAGCGAGCTCGGTGAGCAGGAGGGTGGCACGGTCGACCTGTACTGCCGGTTGGCGCTGGCGTACGCCGTCGCTTTACCTGGCGAGTGGATACCTTACTCGGCGTACATCCCATGTAGAGCGGCGAATGATCATGTAAACATGATCATTCGCCGCGGCTCGGGAGCGATCGAGGCCCGGGAGCGGGTGCGCCGGTCTACCGCGAGCCTGAGGCCTTCGCGTACGCGGCCTCGTACTCGTCGCGGATCGTGTCACCGCCGTCCTTGCGCCACGTGTCCACCGCTTCCTTCCACGTGGACACGGGTTTCTGGCCGCGCAGGATCTCGGTCCGCGCGTCGGTCAGCTTGGCGGAGAGCTGCGCGTTCTTCGCCGCCTCGGTCTCGGAGTAGAGGCCGAGCGTCGGGTCTCGGTCGATGATCTCCAGCGCGGCCTCCTGATAGTCGAACCGCGCCTGGGCGACCCGCTGCAGGCCAGGGTCGTAGATGACCTGCGTCCCGTCGGACAGGTACTTGAACGGAACCAGCCGGAGCGTCTGCCCGCTGGCGTTGACGATCGGGTCGGTTCCCTTCAGCGTGTACGTCACGTTCTCGACGCCGTAGTTGCGCAGGACGTACTCGGCCGAGCCGAACGGGGTCGCCAGCCAGTCGAGCAGCCGCAGCAGCTCTTTGACCCGGGAAGGATCGGACTTCTTGATCGCCGTCATCGCCTGGATCACGGCGCCACGACCGTGCACCGGCTTGGTGGTGCCGTCGTAGCTGAACGGCAGGATCGTGGCCAACTGGAAGCCCTGCACGGCCGCGCCCCACATCTCGTACTTGCTCCAACCAACGAACCCCCCGATCACCAGGGGCGTTCTGCCCTGGGTGAACCAGTCGTTGCGCTGGTTGTTCGTCGCCGTCATGCCGTCGGGATGGAAGACTTCTGCCGCGACCAGCGCGCGGGTGTCCTCGAGCGCGGCCTCGTACTGCTCCAGTTCGAGGTTGGCGGTGAACGCACCGTCCTTCTCGATCCATGCCGACGGGACGCCCAACGCCGCGGTGATCATCCCGAGCACACCGCCCGGGTCGCCGCACGCCCACCGCGAGCCGCGCTTGTCGGTCAGTGCGGTGAGCAGGTCCTTGAACTCGGCGAAGGTCGTAGGCTGCAGCGAAAGTCCTTGCTTGTCGAGCAGATCCTTACGCGCGAACATGGTGCCGGAGACCGGCGGCCGGGCGATGGGGATGCCCCAGATCGAACCGTCGAGCATGGTCTCGCGCCACGAGTCGGTGGCGAGCCCGGCGAGGTTCGGGTAGGCCTGGATCGCGTCGCCGGCGAGGTGTTCGCTGAGGTCGGTGAACTTCGACTTCAGCAGTCCGGGCAGTTGCTGGACCTGGCCGTAGATGGTCACCAGGTCGGGCAGGTCGTCACTCGCGATCGTCGTCGCGAAGCGCTGAGCGTAGTCCGCGGACGGCGCGTAGGTGATGGACAGATCGCCGCCGATCTGCTCGTTCACCTTCTGCCACAGGGGATTCTCCGCAAGGCCGGGCGCGACCGGGTCGAACGTGTACGTCAGCCCCTTGACGGTGCCGCCGCCCAGCGGCTTGTCCTTGAACGCCGCGGCGGGGTTCGGCGGGTACCGGAAGTACGCGTTCATCCCGCCGGGATACGCGCTCTTCAGGTCGGGTTTCACGATGCCCGGGTCGGCGAAGCTCGGCAGCTCCGAGGCCCGGATCGTCCCGGACGCTTGCTTCGGTTCGGGTCCTCCGCAGGCGGTTCCCGCGGCGCCGACGACGGCGAGCGCCGACAGCCCCCGCAGCAGTTCGCGCCGTGTCATGGGGTGGAGTTCCATCGCGCTCGGCTCCTTTCGTCGTCGAGGGATGCGGGGTGGAACGTGCGGGAGCGTCAGCCGACCTTCTCGGCGACCGCCTCCAGAGCCTTGGCGACCATCTCGCGCAGCCGGTCGTGCGCGCGTGCGCGAGCCTGGTCGGTGGCCGCCCGGGCGGCTGGCAGGTCGGCATGGGTCCGGGCGACCCAGTCGGTGACGTCACCGGTGGCGGTCGGCGACGCGAGCTCGACGACCTGCCGGTCGAGGTCGGCGCACATCCGCCCCTTGATCGTGTCGGTCGGTTGTCGCAGGTAGAGAGCGGGAACGCCTTCGGCCAACGCCAGCAGGGGCGAATGGCACTCCATGCTCAGCACCGCGGCGGCATGTCGATAGACGGCGCTGGCCTCGGTGACGTCCCAGAACCGCGGCAGCACGTGCACCTGGCCCGCGACGTCCTCGGGGAACGTGCCCGCGAGCCGCTGCTCGGCGAGCTCGACCTCGTACGTCATCTCCGGAACGACGAGCGCGGGCATGCCGGTCTGCCGGACCCAGTCGACGATGCCCTGACGGAGCACGGCGAGGTCGGATTCGACGTAGCCCTCGTTGTACGCGTCGCGGCGCAGGTCCTCCGCCCGCGGTGCGTGGCCGCGGATGCGGTAATAGGGCGTGTAGCGCAGCCGCGGCACCGCACAGAGGAACCTGCCAGGAACGAGCCCGTAGGTCTGGAGGATCTTGGTAGCGTGCTCGTCGTCGGCGAGGTCGAAGATCACCGTCGCGTCCGGGCCGAACGCGAGCTCGGGCACGGGAAGCCCTTGTCCGTTGAGGAATCGTTCGGTCAGCGAGTCGCGGCAGTACACGAACGCGGCGTCGTGCAGCAGCTCTCGTTCCACGGGTGTCAACAGGTCCCCGCGGAGCGCGTCGATCATCGTCGCCGACCGGTCCAGCGTCGCGTGGTACGGGCGCAGCGGGTCGACGGTGATCCCGAAGAAGCCGTACGGCTTGCCCGCGTGGCGCCGCCACGCGGCGACCTCGGCCTGCGCGACGAGCGAGGGACCGGAGCCGTGGACGAGTAGATCGGCCTCCGCGAACAGCCGTTCCACCGCCGGTGTCGGCGTGCCGTCCGGCGCGAGCTTGTCGTCCACGACCTCGACGTCGGGAAAGTAGCGGGAGATAAGGCGCCGCACGCCGGTGTCGATGTTCCTTGCCCACAGCGTGAGTCGCGCCTCGGGAGCGAAGCGCCGGAACGCCTCCAGCGTGCCGGGGCTGTGCGCGACGTCCCCGATGTTCACGGTCTGCCAACCGGCCACGACAGCGATCTGGACCATCCGCAGGCTTCTCCGTCCGTCGGACTCGCACCGTCATCGACGCCAGCATGCTGGCACATGATTAATCGCATAATCAAGTGCCCTCGGCAGCTCTTCTCGCCGTTCGGGACTGCGGCTGCCGGCGCGACTCAGACGCGCGGCGGCGCCGTCGAGCCGCGGTCGATCAGCCGCGGGCGTGGCGTGGACACGACCGCGGAGCGGACCTTCACGCCGTCGATCATCTTCCGGAGCGTCCGGTACCCCCGCATCCCCGCCTCGTAGAGCGGCATGCGCACGGTCGTCGGCGCGGGACGCATCGCGTCGGCGAACGGGAGGTCCTGGTAGACGACGATCGAAAGGTCGTCCGGAACCCGCACGCCGGCGTCGACGATCGCCGCGACAGCGTTCTGCGCGACCATGATGTTGTCGACGAGCAACGCGGTCGGCGGAGCCTCAGATCCCAACAGGGCTTGGACTTCTCGGCCGACGATGTCCGCGTCGTACCCGCACTGCCGGACCAGGGACGGCTCCACCGAGACGCCGAACGCGCGCAACGCCTGGAGGTATCCCTCGACCCGAGGGCCGCCGAGCGTGGCGGACTCGGGTCCCCCCACCATGGCGACGCGGCGGTGTCCCAGCTCGAGCAGGTGCTCGGTCGCGGTAGCGATGCCGGCGACGTCGTCGACCCAGACGCTGGTGTGGCCGCGCGGAACCGGCGTCTGCAGGATCACGAACGGGATCCGGCGACCGATCAGCTCGGTGATCGTCTCCGTTCCCCAGTGCGTCGAGCGGACGAGGAAGCCGTCCACCATGCCGGTTCCGGCCATCCTGCTCATCAGCCGGCTCCCCGGTTCGATCCACAGGGCGTCGGCCAGCATCAGCACGTCGCCGTTCTCCTCCGCCGCCGCGTGCATGCCGCGGATCGCGAACTCGAACACCGGGTTGGCGATCTTGGGGACGACGGCAGCGATCACGCCGGAACGCGACATGCTGAGCGACTTCGCCGCGTGGTTCACGCGGTAGCCCGTCTCGGCGATGGCATGCGCCACCCGCTCGCGGGTCGCCTCGCTCATCCGGATGTTGTTCGTGCCACCCGAGATCACCGCTGACACGACAGCCGTCGAGACGCCCGCCTTCTCCGCGACGTCCTTGAGCGTCACCTGTCGATCGCCCATGATTCAGAGCCTAACGACCACGTACGCCATCGACGCGTTCCCTGGGACAGGAATGCTCTGGCCTCCGACACGACGCTGTGTCGGAGGCCAGAATTTCCGTAGCGGATTAGTGCCTCTTGAACAGTGGCGAGAGCGAGGCCTTCGCCACCTTGCCCTTCTTGATATGGACCGCGTCGAGGTGCTTGCCGACGACGCCCTTGGGGAGCTTCGCCTCGATCAGCCAGGTGCCGGGGCGAAGGTCGACGAAGCCGAACCAGCCGGTGCCGTCGGTCACCCGACCGGTCACCTTCTGGCCTGTCACCACGTTGCGCGCGGTGATCGAGACCTGGTCCAGCGGCGTTCCGTCGTGGAGCTTCAGGGAGCCGACGACCGCACCGGTCTTCGGGCTCTCCTTCCAGTCCATCTTCGGCACCTTGGCCTTGTCGGCGAAGAGGGGCTGCTCACCCAGCGGATCCGCCGTCGTCAGCGCGGCCGCGAGCGCGGGCCGTTCCGTCGCCGCCGGAGCCTGCCCCGCCGTCACGGCCAGGGTCGGCGCCGCGTACGAGTAGCCGCTCCACCCGATCACCGAGTTCCCCGCCGCCGAGGGCTTGAACGCCTCCCGCGCCTGGATCACGCTGTTCGGGATCGTGTTGAGGTAGATCGCCGGACCGACGACGTTCTGCCGCCCGTACTGGTGATCCTTCAGATACTCGTTCCACTCCCGGTACATGTTCACGTGGTCCGGGTTCAGCTCGCGCTTGTAGTTCATAGCGACGACCGTGTCGAGGATTCCCTCGTCCAGCCACGAACGCCAGTCCTGCATGACTTCCTTGTACGTACGCGTGCCTTCCCAGCCACCAGGCGTCGCGCTGGGCCCGTGCTCGTACACGATCCCGTCGATCGACAGCCGCGCCTTCGGGTTGACCTCGGCCATCCCGAGGTAGATACGGCGGACGATGTTCGACACCTGGTCGCGCCGCCACTGGCTCCACTGCGGGTCGGACGGAACGGGAATGTCCGTTCGACCGGTCAGGGCGTGGAACCGCTTCAGCGCGGTCTCGGTGTAGCCCCACTCGCCGGCAGCCGAGGTGAGGCTGTAGTCCGGGTAGCGGATGAAGTCGAGGTTCATGCCGTCGACGTCGTAGTTCTTCGCGATGCTGGTGACACCCTTGGCCATGTACTCGGCCGCCGCGGGGTTGCCCGGGTCCATGAACGTGAACGTGTTGTTGTCGACGACCTCGGTGCCGTCGTACCGCTTGTTCACCCAGCGGTCCGCACCCGTGGCGTTCAGGCCGTGGGTGTTGAAGACGTGGTCGGCCTGCGGCGGTGCGGTCGCGAGGTGCCACATCGGGGCGACGTTCACCCAGGCGTGGACCTGCAGGCCGGCCGCGTGGGCCTTGTCGATGATCATGTCGAGCGGGTCGTACGGCGGCGGGTCGACCGCGACGTGGGTCTTCGGGTAGGTCGACCGGTTGCAGAAGCAGTCCTGCCAGCGCCCGACCTGGACGATGAGCACGTTCGCGTTGATCGCTTGGGCGTCCTTGATGAGCTGGTCGCCCTGAGCTGGGGTGTAGATGCCCGCGTTGAACGAGTCGACCCAGTAGCTACGCCACTGTTTCTGCACCGCCGATCCCTTCGACCCAGGCTCGGCGAGCGCGGTGGTGGCCGATGGGGCGGCCACGAGCGCGCCGGCGAGAACGATGCCGAGTATCGCGCTGAGGGTACGTCGCAATGCCTTCTCCCTCCCTGCTTACCGGCGCACAGTAAGGGGTGAACAATTGCCGGATTGGTTGACGTTACTGTGAATGGCCAACATGAGCAACGACCGATCGCGGACTGCTTAGCCTCCGTGGAGGATGGGTATGGTGCGGGCCGTGGAATCCCTGCTCGTCGTGACCAACACCGACGCCGGCAGTACTGACGAAGCCTCCTTCGAGTCCGCTCTGTCTGTGCTGCGCGTCGGCGCTGACGTGCAGGTTTGTCGTACGTCGATGCCGAGCGAGCTGGAAAGCGCGCTGCACCGCCGCGGCGGCCGTACGGTCGTGGTGGCCGGCGGCGACGGCACGCTCCACAACGTGGTCTCGGCCCTGCACCGGCGCAACGAGCTGGCCGACGCGGTCGTGGCGCTGCTCCCGTTCGGGACCGGCAACGACTTCGCCCGCGGGCTGGGCCTGCCGCTCGAGCCGACCGCCGCCGCGCAGGTCGTGCTCGACGGCGTCGTCCGACGGCTGGACCTGCTCGAGGACTGCCGCGGCGGCGTGGTCGTCAACGCGGCGCACGTCGGGGTCGGCGCCGACGCGGCCCGGCGGGCGTCTTCGCTGAAGTCCCGGTTCGGCCGGTTCGCGTACCCGATGGGCGCGGTCGCGGCCGGCGTACGGGCTCGACCGCTGCACGTGCGGGTCGAGGCGGACAACCGCGTGCTTGCGGACTTCGACCGGCCGGTGCTGATGGTCGGGGTGAGCAACGCGCCGACGATCGGCGGCGGCCTCGCGTTCGCCCCGCTCGCGCACCCGGGCGACGGGCGCGCGGAGGTGATGGTCTCGTTCGCCGTGGGGCCGCTGGCCCGGGCGAAGTACGCGGTCAGCCTCAGCCGGCAGCGCCACCTGGAGCGGTCGGACGTGCTGCACCTGCGGGCCAGCAAGGTGAGCATCGTCGGGCAGCGCTTCGACGTGAACGCCGACGGCGAGCTGCGCGGCCCGGAACAGCACCTCACCTGGAAGGTCGTCCCGGAACGCCTGCGGATGGTTGTGCCCGCGTAGTCGAGCCGGCCGTCGACTACGCTTAGTTCGCAAGCCTGGGGTTCCGCCGAGTTCGACGCGGCCCCATCCGGCCATTGGTGACCGCTCGGCGGTCGCCGCCAGGAGGACTCCTCGAATGCCCGCGATCGTGCTCGTCGGTGCCCAGTGGGGCGACGAAGGCAAGGGCAAGCTGACCGACCTGCTCGGTGGATCGGTCGACTACTGCGTCCGCTACCAGGGCGGCAACAACGCCGGCCACACCGTGGTGGTGGACGGCGAGACGTACGCACTCCACCTGCTCCCGTCCGGTGTGCTCAACCCGGACTGCGTCCCCGTGATCGGCAACGGTGTCGTTGTCGACCCGGCCGTGCTGCTCGACGAGATCAGCGCGCTGGAGGCCCGCGGCAAGACCTGCCAGCGGCTGCTGCTGTCGGCCAACGCGCACCTGATCGCGCCGTACCACGTGACCGTCGACAAGGTCACCGAGCGGTTCCTCGGCAAGAACCAGATCGGCACGACCGGCCGCGGCATCGGGCCCGCGTACGCCGACAAGGTCAACCGGGTGGGCGTGCGCGTGCAGGACCTGTTCGACCCGAACATCCTGCGCCAGAAGGTCGAAGCCGCGCTCGAGCAGAAGAACCACCTGCTGGTGAAGATCTACAACCGCCGCGCGATCGGCGTGAGCGAGGTCGTCGAGGGGTTCCTGCGGTACGCCGAGGCGCTGCGTCCGTACGTCGCGGACACGATGCTCGTGCTGAACAAGGCGCTCGACGACGGCAAGGTCGTGCTGCTGGAGGGCGCGCAGGGTTCGCTGCTCGACGTCGACCACGGCACGTATCCGTTCGTCACCTCGTCGAACCCGACCGCGGGCGGCGCCTGCATCGGCTCCGGGATCGGGCCGACGCGGATCGACCGGATCGTCGGTGTGCTGAAGGCGTACACGACCCGGGTGGGTGCGGGACCGTTCCCGACGGAGCTCTTCGACGCCGACGGCGAGCGGCTGCGCTCGGTGGGCGGCGAGTACGGCGTGACGACCGGGCGCGCGCGGCGCTGCGGGTGGTTCGACGCGGTGATCGGGCGGTACGCGACGCGGGTGAACGGCTTCACCGACTACATGGTGACGAAGCTGGACGTGCTGTCCGGGTTCGAGCGGCTGCCGGTGTGCGTGGCGTACGACGTCGACGGCACGCGGCACGACGAGATCCCGATGTCGCAGACCGACTTCCACCACGCGACGCCGATCTTCGAGTACCTCGACGGCTGGACCGAGGACATCTCCGAGGCGCGCTCGTTCGAGGACCTGCCGAAGGCGGCGCAGGCCTACGTGCGGGCGATCGAGGAGCTCGTCAGCGCTCCGATCGCCGCCGTGGGCGTGGGTCCGGGCCGCGACAGCACGATCGTTCTGCGTGATCTGATCGCGTAACCCCTTCTGTGCGGGCTCGTTCTGCACTGGGTGGGCAGACAGGGTCTGTTACCGGGGAGTACTGTGTGCCGCTTCCGGATCGCTTTGGAGGGGTGAGGATGGTTATGCGCGGAATCGCGCGAACCGTTGGCGCGATCGCCGGCGCCGGCGCTGTGGTGGTCGCGACCGCGATGCCCGGAGCCGCCGTACCTCCGCCGGTCAGCCAGGCCTGGGGCAGCGCGCTCACCGTGAGCCTGGGCGGACAGAACACCGGAACGGGTGAGTTCGAGGCCCGCCACGACGGCAAGCGGATGCGTACGGTCGGCCGCAACAAGCCGATCCTCCCGCTGCTCGACGGTCAGCAGACGGTCGTCGGCGGCTCGCTCGGCCAGGACGCCACGGCTTCCTCCGACGGCGACTCCGCGGCGTGCGCCGGCGTGGTCGGGCGGGACGGGTCGGTCGAGGTCGGCCCGCACGGGAGCTGCCTGACCGGGAACGACGGGCGCATCGTGCTGTCTCTGGGCGAGCTGCCGGAGCTGGGGCTGGGCACGATCCTGCCCGAGCTGCCGAAGCTGCCCGAGATCCCGGAGCTGCCGAAGCTGCCTACTGACCTGCCGGACCTGGGACTGCGGCTGGTCGGACAGGCGATCACCGCGCGCTGCGACGCCGACAAGGACAGTGCCTCCGGCTCGTCGAAGGTCGCGGACCTCGAGCTGGTGGGCGTTCTGGACGGCAAGGAGATCCCGCTGCTGTCGATCCCGCCGTCGGGGACGACCGTGGGTCTCGGCGAGATCCTGTCGAAGCTGGGGATTCCCGGGCTGGACGAGCTGCTCGCGCAGCTGCCGTCGGATCAGCTGCCGTCCGACGTGCTGGTGCTGCGGACCGACGAGCAGGTGCGGGAGAAGGGCCGGCTGACGGTCACCGCGCTGCGGGTCGCTGTAGCGCCGACGTCGCTCGCGGACATCCGGGTGGCGAAGGTGACCTGCGGGCCGAACCGCGAGCTCGTGCACGCGCGGCCCACCTCCTCGCCGACGCCCTCGCCCGTTCCGACGAACCGGCCGGCGCCGACCTCGGTGCCGACGGCCGTTCCGGCGGGTCTTGCTTCGATGCCTGGCGCGACGCCGGTGTCCTCGGGTCTCGGGGTCGGGACGCTCGCGCTGCTCGGCCTCGGCGGTCTGGCGCTCGGGGTGCTGCTGCACCGCCGTCGCCGTACCAGCTGAGTCTGTCGTCGTGGCGTCGGAGGATTCTGGCAACGTCGTCAAGAACGTCGGCACGCTGGTCGGGGTGCTGCTGTTCGTCGGACTGGTCGCCTGGGGCCCGTTCGGCGTGGGCGAGATCGTGACGCGGGCGGTCGCGCCCAAGCCCGCGCCGACGGTGTCGGTGCCGACGTTGCAGCCGTCGTCACCGCAGGAGTTGGTGATCCCGCGCCTGAAGGTGAAGGCGCGGGTGGTCTCGGTGGAGCTGCGCGGCGACCTGACGTTGCAGCCGCCTCGTTCGCCGTCGTTGGTCGGCTGGTGGACGGGCTCGGCGCGGCCGGGCACGTCCCGCGGTGGAACGGTGATCGCCGGCCACACCGTGCACACCGGCGGCGGAGCGTTGGACTCGCTGCCGACGCTGCGGGTGGGTGACCGGGTGGACGTGCGGACGAAGGTGGGCACGATGCGGTACCGGGTGGACGAGGTGGTGACGTACCACAAGGACCAGGTGGCGCGCGAGGCGTCGGAGATCTTCGGCCAGGATCGTTCGGCCCGCTTGGTGGTCGTGACCTGCGACGAGTGGGACGGCTCGTCGTACCTGTCGAACGTGGTGGCGTACGCGACGCCGGTGCAGGCAATCCCAGTGGCGAAGAAGGCGGCCTGACCCCTAGCCTCTGCTGCCGTGCCTCCCCTACGTGAACGCCCGCCGATGGTGGCGGATGAGCGGACCCAGCTGCTGGGCTGGTTCGAGCTGCAGCGGTCGATCGTGCACCACAAGTGCGAGGGCCTGTCGGACGCGGACGCGCACCGCGTGGTGGTGCCGACCTCGCCGCTGATGACGGTGGCGGGGCTGGTGTCGCATCTGCGGTGGGTCGAACACACCTGGTTCGAGGTCCTCTTCCGCGGCGGCGTGGCCGACAGCCCGGCGTTCTCCGAGGAGCCGGAGGACGCCGACATGATCGTCCCCCCGGACGTGCCGCTGGCCCAGCTGCTGGACGAGTACGCCGCGCAGTGCAAGGCGTCGAACGAGATCATCGCCGCCCATTCCCTGGACGACGTGGGCAACCACCCCGACTTCGCGGCGGCCCGAGCATCGCTGCGCTGGATGATGATCCACATGATCGAGGAAACCGCCCGCCACGCCGGCCACCTCGACCTGATCCGCGAGTTGCTGGACGGTGAGAAGAGCTACTTCTGAGCCGTCTCGAAGACCTCGTCGATCGTCTTCGCCACCGCGGCGCGACCGATCCAGTCCGTCAATTGCTCGAGGTCCCAGGTCGCGAAAATCCTGGCGCGTATCTCGGACGGCACCTCGAATCCTCGAGCGTCGAACCGCTCGAACAGGACACCCATGATCCCCATCCTGCGTCCCAGCATCACGTACCTGCGGACGAAGGGGTCGCGATACTCGCGTAGGGCCATGACGGTGGGCTATGCGAAGACTTCGTCGAGGGTCTCAGCTGTCACGGCCCGCCGGATCCAAGTCATCAGTCGCTCGGAGTCGTCCGTTTGGTTGATCCGAGCCCGCACCTCTGCCGGGACAGCGATACCACGGGCCGTCAGCACGGCGATCAGCGACTTCGCTTCGCCCTTCGCTTCGCCGATCACTTCGCCCTCGGCGCGGCCTTGCATGACGTGCTTGCGGACGAAGGGGTCGCGATACTCGCGTAGAGCCATGGAGATGCGGCCTAGGTGAAGATCTCGTCGAGAGAATGCGCCACTGCCGCGCGGTCGACCCAGACCCTCAACTGCTCGAGGTCGGTGGTGCCGTCGATGAGCTCGCGGATCGTGGTCGGCACCTGGATACCGCGAACGCGAAGTACGCGGAGCAAGGCATCTGCTTCCTCCAAGGCGCGACCGTGCATGACGTGGTGGCGGACGAAGGGGTCGCGATACTCGCGTAGTGCCATGAGCTCCTCCAGGTGGCGCTTGGCGGCAAGCGGAAGCGCCGTCCTCAGTACTTCATTGTACAGAGTGCTAGTGGCCTCATCGAGGCCCTGAATACTCACCATCGTCGCTGCCAGGGACTCCTCGATGTCCGGTCTCCGGGCGTGGGCATGGGCGATGGCGGCGAGGACCGCGAGCGCTGGGTGGCTGGTCGCGGTGTCGACGTCGTCGATCACCGGAAGTCGGTCTGGCCCGACTACCACCGGTGTGAGCACCAGTCCGGGGTGGCCGAGGTCGATGGGTTTGGCGTAGCGGTTGGCCATCGCCCGGGTGGTGCACACGACAAGCAGGGTCACCGGACATTTCAGCCGAGCGCGGAGGGTGGCGATGTAGACCGGCCAGCTCCAGTGCCGGGTGTCGTCGCCGCTGAGCTGGATCTCCACGACGACGGCGAGAACGGGCTCGCCCGACTGCTCGAGGACGACGACGGTGTCCGCGCGGTACTCCTTCGGCTGCCACTCGCTCAGGTTGGTGGAGCCGAGGGTGGCTCGTTCGAACGGGGGAACGGGCACGCCGACGACGTGTTCGAGCAGCTCGGGCGCCAGGGCGGGGCTGTGCTGAAACAGGTCGATCAGACCCTCGTGGCGGGCGGACGGCATTGGGCTTAGGAGCTTGCGGTGGCGATGTCGAGGGTGGCTTCGCGGACGTCGGGGTGGGGGTGGGCGCGGAGGGCGACGAGGCGGGCGCGCCACTCGGCGGGCCAGTGCAGGCGGTGGCCGGCGGCGTGGGTGAGGTGGAGGGCGAGCAGGCCGCCGGCCAGGTCGACGCGGGCCGCCAGCTGGTCGATCGCGGGCTCAAGATCGGCGGGGTGCCAGTGTGCCTGGTTGCGATGCAAGCCGTCCGGAACGAGTCCCGCCAGCCGCACCGCCGCGGCGGGGCGGTCGGCGACGAGGCCCGCGAGCTCGGTCAACGCGGGCGCGGGGGAGGACCAGGGCACGGCGGCCACGAGCAGCGCGATCCGCCGCTGCAGCAGGAACGGGGCGTCGGCCAACGCGGAAGCCGCGGCCAGCAAGGCCGTGCGCAGGTTGGACCAGATCGCGGAGCGGACCAGGTCGTCGACCAGCTTGCCGAGCCGGCGCAGTGCGGGGCGGTCGCGCTCGGCGCCCGCGTCCGGTGTCCCCGGGTCGGCCGCGAGCAGGTCGCGGATCGTCGCCGGCAGCTCCGGCGAGTCCGGAACGACGAGCAGGCACGACACCAGGCTGCTGCACGCCGCCTGCCAGACGGTCCACGGACGATCCAGGTCGACCAGCGCGGCACGACACAGCGCCGGCGCCGAGGGCAGCTGCCGCACCCAGTGCCCGAGCGCGTGGAAGCCGAGCTGTGCGACGTCTCGTTCTGGATGCTGCGACACCGCCGCGATCAGTCCCGCGAACCGGACGCGGTGCCGCTCGGCGACGTCGTACGGACGCACGCCGGCGAGCGTCGTCGCCGCCGCGGTCGGACCCGCTGCCGCTTCGTCGAGCAGCGGCCAGGCGGCCGAATCGTCAAGCAGGCGGCGCGAAACGACGCTGGTGATCGCGGCTTGTACGTCGCGGTGCGCGGACGGCCACGCCTCGGCGAGGATCGCCATCGCGCCCGGCGGCCGGTGCTCGCCGAGCAGTCGCGCCGCCTCCTTGCGCGAGGTGATCTTCACGCCGTCACCGACGAGCAGCGGCCGCAGCATGCCCGCCAGTTGGCTCGGCGGCACGTACCGCGCGGCTCTCGTCGCTGCGTACGTCGCCACCCGGGCGAGGTCGTCGCCGGCGAACTGGAGCAGCTCGGGCAGCAGCTCCGCCGGCTGGTCGACCCAGGCGAGCGAACCGAGCGCCGCCTCGGCGATCGGCACCTCCGCGGACTCGAGGAACGGGCGGACGGCCGCCAGTCCGATCATCGGCAGCCGGCCGATCATCCCGACCGCGGCGGACCGCGTCCACACGGGCAGCTCGGAGTCGCGCGCGACCACGTCGAGCAGGTCGCGGTACGCCACGTGCTGCCGCGGCAGCCACCGCCGCAGCGCGGAAGGCCGGACGTACCAGGCCGGATGGTTCTGGCTGAACCGCAGCGTCTGGTCCGGGTCGGCGAGGATCGGGTCGAGCAGGTCGGTCCGCCGCTCGGTCACGACCGCCCAGATCGCACCCCATCGGGCTCGCTGGAGATCCTCGGTCAGCAGTTGCTCGGTGCGCTCGCCACGCTTGGCCGGATCCCTCAGCCACAACGAGATTCCGCTCTGTGCGATGCCGTCGTACTCCGACCGCGCCGCGCGAGCGAGCAGGTCCTGCAGGTGGTCGATGGCGTACGCGCGCTTGCCGAACGCCCACGCCGCCTGGAACGCCAAGCCCCATTGGTCGCGCGCCGCGTACGCGTCGAGCAGCCCGCGCAACCGCGCGTAGACCTCGCGCTCGCGTCCCCGCGGCAGCCCGTCGCAGAGCCCGCTGAGCGAGACGACGCCGGACTGCCCGGCGATCCGCTCGTGCGCCTGGATGCCCCACTCCAGCAGGGCATTGTCACCGCGAAGCGCACCCTGCCGGACAGCACTCTCGGCGAGCGACGTCAGCGCGTGCCGGGTCCCCCACGAGCAGTCGCGGGCGTTGAGCGCGTCGGTGAGCAGCACCTCCCATGCGGGCACCTGGTCGCCGGCGAGCAGCGACGGCGGCAGCTCGGCTACGCCTTGCAACGCGGCTTGCCGAACGGGGTCCTGGTCGTTGCGCAGCCGCGCCAGCCACTCCGCCGTCTGGCGTACGACGGCAACCGATCGGGACCTCCCGGTCGCGGTGAGGATCGCGCGGTAGACGGCGGCCCGCTCGCCCGCGTCCGCGCGCCGAACCTCCTGCTGCAGAACGGTAAACGCCTCGTCGAACGCCAGTTGTGCGGTCACTCGCCAGGTCGCGGCCGTCGACTCGCGCACCGCCGGTACGCCCAACATCCGCTGCGCATGGCGATGACGGACGTCGTGCGGCAACGCGTCGAGCACGCCCTCGTCGATCACCGTCTGGCTGAGGTCGAGCGAACGGGTGACCAGCCCGAACACCGCCGCCCGGCGCAACGGCGGCAACGCCTCGAGCACGCCTTGCACCGAGCGCGGGTTGGCCCAGACGATCCGCCCGATCGTGGCGACCTGCTCGTCGGTCAGCACGCGGAGCCGCCGCAGCAGGCTCGGCCGCAGGGCGTGCGCTCGGACGGCGTCGGCTCGTTCCGGCGTGGTCAGCAACCGGAGCAGCAGCGTGCCCTCGGGATCCAGGCCGGCGAACCGTCCCAGCCCGTCCGCGATCGCCGGCGGCAGCGCATGCCTCGGCAGGCCTTGCTCGATGGCTCGCCAGGCGCGCTCGGGCTGGTGTTCGGCCGCGGCGACGACACCCGCGCCGGCGGTCGACCACCAGTACGCGCGGGTCTGGTCGTCGCCGAGTTTGGGCAGGACGGACTCGGCGTAGGTGAGCAGGAGCTCGGCGTGCCTCGCGCCGAGGCGGGACCAGTCGCCGACGCCGAGCAGATGGTCGAGGTCGGGCAGCAGCCGGGCGATCGTGGCGGAGTCGCAGGCGGTGAACAGGCCGACCGCCTCGTCGTCGCCCCACTGCGCGCGGGCGACGTCGAGCAGCATGCTGGCGAGCGTGCCGCGGCGGGATCGGCGGACCACCCGGGCGAGCCACTTACGCCGCCAGGCGGGCGCGTCGGCGTACCCGCGGGCGAGCGCTTCGTCCGACACCGCCGGCAGGTTTGCCGCGACCGAGATCGCCCGCCGCTGGACGGCCGGCGCGGGATCGTCCAGCGCGCGTTCGAGGTAGGCGGCGTCCCCGGCCGCCTCCGCCACCACCAGCCCGACCTGCCGCGCGGCGAGGTCGCCCGCGGCCAGCTCGTCGAGAAGCTCACGCAGCTCGGGACTTCCGAGCAGCCGCCGTGCCTCGACCGCGATCCGGTGCGTGCGTTGCGGAGACGGCAACGCGTCCACGGCGGCGGCGAGGTCGGCGGCATGCATCGGAAGGTCCCTTACAGCTCGGTCGGATCGACGGCGGCGGCCATGGCGGCCATCCCGGCGTCGTTCGGGTGGAGGTGGTCGCCGCCGTCGTACGCCGGCAGGATCTGGTCCGGGTTGGCGGGGTCGCGAGTGGCCTGGTCGAGGTCGACGACCGCGTCGTACGCGCCGCTCGTTCGGATCCAGGCGTTGAGCGCGTCGCGGACGGC
Source organism: Tenggerimyces flavus (assembly GCF_016907715.1). Classification (NCBI taxonomy): domain Bacteria; kingdom Bacillati; phylum Actinomycetota; class Actinomycetes; order Propionibacteriales; family Nocardioidaceae; genus Tenggerimyces; species Tenggerimyces flavus. The sequence goes on from NZ_JAFBCM010000001.1 coordinate 1,607,884, forward strand.
CTCGCCGCGCTCGGTGAAGAACGCGGAGCCGCCGTACGGCATCACGGTCGCGCCGATCGCCTTGACACCGCGCTTGTGCGCCTGCCGGATCAGCTCGCGATGCCCGGCGATCAGCTGGTCGGCCGTCACCGCGACGGGCGGGTCGAAGCAGGGGAAGCCGCCCGCGTCCGGCGCATGGATGTCGTTGATGCCCTCGAGCACGATGACCGCGCCCACGTTCGGCTCGTCGATGGCGTCGCGGAAGAACCGGTGGGTGGCTCGTTCGCCGAAGCAGGTCGAGTCGTTGAGCACCCGGTTGCCGCCGATGCCCGCGTTGAGTACGCCGCGCGGCTTGCCGGCCGCGACGAGCCGCTCGGCGAGCTCGTCGGGGTAGCGGTTGTTCGCCTCCGGGGTGGAGACCGCGCCGTCGGTGATCGAGTCGCCGAACGCCACGACGACCTGCCGTCGGGGCAGCAGGCCGCGAACGTCGATGCCGACGAGGTAGAACCAGCTCGGCGAGGTCTCGGTGAACGCGGAGCCCGCCGTGTCGCGGGTGTGGTCGCCGGTGGTGCGGTAGCTGGTCGTACTGGAGAACGCGTGGTGGGTCGCGGGCCCGGTCGGCCGCTTGAAGTAGAGCGTGACCGTGAGCTTGTCGAGCGCCTCGACGCGGAGCCAGGCGGGGTCGCTCGCGAGCTCACCACCCTTGCCGATGACGGCCTTGTGGCGGCCGTGGAACGTCAGCTTCCGCACCGTGCCCGGCTTGATCGCCGCCCCGCTGGCGGACTTGGCGATGGTGGCCGAGGTGAGCTCCAGCGGCGCGGTGCCGTACGCGTTGGACAGCCGGATCCGCACGCTCGGGCCACCCGCGCTCACCCGGACGACCTGGCGGACCGAGTGGTCGTCGAAGCCAGCTGTCGACCAGCTCGGGCCGAACACCTCGGTCGGCTCGTGTGGCGAGGCCGCCCAGGTGCCGGACCAGCCACCGGACCGGCCGCTATGGATGGTCGTCGGCGCCGCCTGCGCGGGGCCGGCCATCGCGCCGACGAGCAGCGCGCTGGCCGCCAGTGCGACCGCGCCGCGGCGGATCGAGGACCGAACGTTCATGTCATTTCCTCCCAGGTGTGGACGGGTTCGATCCAACCACTGGGAGCCGACAAAGGGGATGTCCGATCAGTGCTTGTGTGGATAAACCGATCTCGGGCCGAGGACGTCCGCGCCGAGCTCGGTGACACGGCGCTGGAGCTCGCGGTCGGCGGTGACGACCAGGACGCGGCCGCCGCCTTCGTACGCGCCGATCAGCTCGACGATCGTGTCGTCGGCGGTCTCCATCGACTTGACCACCTCGACGCCGGGGACGCTTTCGACGCGGTTCGCCTTGCCCTCGACGACGAGCTTGATCTCGAGCGGTTCGCCGTCAGCGAACTCCGGGGGCTCGGAGGTCAGCGCGACGAGTGCCTTCCGGACCCGTTCCGCCGCGGCGACCCGGTCGTGCCACCACCCGTCGGGTACCGATCCCATGACATTGGCTGCGTCGACGAAGAGCTGAGTGACCATGGGTCATCCCACCACGTCCGCCGAGTCCTGTGCGCGAATCGCTCCCTCCAGGGGCCGATCCGGGAACGATCTTGGCCGTCCACACCTGTGCACGAATCGGTGGATGGAGCGGTGGAAAACCGCCTGGAGGTGGGGACAGATCCCTAACTTCTGTGGACATCTCGCGACACGCGAAAGAATTCGAGAAGAAGCACCGACAAACCCTTGCGTGTCGTCTTGCGGAGGGCTAGAAATCTCTCACGTCGCCAGCAACTGGAGGCCACGAATCGGAGGCTTCGGCCGAAGATTCACACCGAGACTTCCGGGCAACCGGGCAGGATCGGCAGCGGCCATCAGGAACGCAGCGGCAGGGTTTCCATCGCGGAACTCGCGGCGCACCCGAGCGATCGGGAGTGCGGTGAGGGAGGCCGGAAACCGGTGAGGGCCCTCCATCTCATACATGGAGGGCCCTCGTCTGTTACCGGTGCTCGTGTTGCTCATGCTTGGTGCGGCCTTGCTCACTGTCAGTATGCCCGATAGTCCTGGGTTGGCACCGACATGACACGCCCGCGGCGAGCGCTCAAGCGCTCAAGCCGCGGGCGGGCTCGCAAGAAGAACGAGGCCCCAACGACCTGAAGCAGGATCCCGAAACGCCGCTTCCCCTCCCAGTGGCGTGGCGGGATCCTGCTTCACCCTGATCTGGTCGCCGGCCTCAACCCAGAAAACGGAGCACCTCGCATCGGGGTTAACACCTCCAAGAAACTGTCCGTATACATACAGAAATGTCCACTTCGACCAGCGGCAATACCACCGGACTGGTCGAACGAGGCGCACCCCGGGCCGCGAGCCGAGCCGGAATTCTCGACCGGATTAGGTTGATTCGGCTTCGTCCGGCGCTTGGCCAAGCGATGATGGACCCCGTCGCCCGCGGGCGATGAGTTGCCCTTCCTCGAGGTCCCCTCCCGGTCCGACGCGCTCGGCCTGTTCCTCGGGGAAGGTCACTAGCCACACATCGTTTCAGCGGGACGGTGAATCTCTCGCCATCCCCCAACCGATCGAGGGTGAGCACCGCATGCGTGACAGCGATTCGGCCAGGCCGGCACGTTGGCCGGGTCGTGTCGGGGCGACGCGTCGTGCTACGTGCAAGGAGCACCCATGTCGATGACGGCACCGCGTACCGGCCCTGCCGCTGGCAGCCCGGACGATCCCGACCGACCACTTCGTGAGTACGAGGTCGAGGAGCTCGCCGCGGCTGCTGCCGCCGGGTCGCTCGACGCGCTGGGCCTGTTGTACGAGCGGTACGCCGACCTGAGCTACCGGTTCATCGTGGTGCGCGTGCAGGATCAGGCGCTCGCCGAGGACATCGCCAGCGAGCTGTGGATGAAGGTCGCGCGCGCGATCGGCGCGTACCAGACCGCTGGCAAGGGGTTCCCGGCGTGGCTGCTCACGATCGCGAGCCGCCTGATCATCGACCACTTCCGGAAACCCGTTCGCAAACGCGAGATGCCGACCGCGGACATGCTCGCGCTCGACACCGCCGCCGTGGGGGACAGCCCCGAGGAGGCCGCGCTCCGGTCCGAGACCGCCGCGGCGGTCGCCGGCGCGCTGGAGAAGCTGCCGGCTCGGCAGCGCGAATGCCTCGTGCTCCGGTTCTTCGTGGGGCTCTCCATCGCCGAGACCGCGCAGGCCATGAACCGTACGGAAGGCTCGGTCAAGGTGCTGCAGCACCGTTCGCTCCGCAAACTCGCCACCGTGCTCCCGCCAGGTGTGGGCGGGGCTAACCGAACCAAGGACCGCGACGTTCCCTCAGTACGGAGAACGTCCCAGCTCCCTGGGGCGGGAGGTGAGGACAAGTGAAGCGGCACCCACGCGGCGGACCCGAGCAGCTTGCGCAGGCGCTCGACGACCCGAACGTTCCGGTCGACGACCCCGCGCTCGAGGCAGCGATCCGGGCGGCAGATGCTTTGACGCCAGGCGTGGCGCCGCGCGAGTCCTGGCGTGCTGCGGTCAAGGACCGCATGCTCCGGGAGGCGAAGCGTGCTGGATCCGCCCCGCGTGAAGGTGCGGGCACGCGAGACGGTTCCAGCGGCTCGTCCATCCACAGCGTCGAGGTCGAGACGACCAGCGACGCGCACATCGTCCTTGCCGACGTCGAGGAGATCGACGAGGCGCGGGCGCGTGAGGTGGCGGCCAAGCTCGAGCGGATCGCCAGGGCGTTCGCGCCGGAGGGGCAGGGCCGGGGTCAGCAATGAGGGACACCGAGCCGCCCCGCGTCGTCGTTGCCGATATCGGCACCGACGCTGCGCTGTACAGCGAGCCCGGCAACCGCGTGCTCGTGCTCCGCCCGGGGCAGACGTTCAGCAACGCCGTTGCCGCCGCGCAGCGCTGCCTGCCGAACGCGCATCCCGACGTCATTCGTACGGTCGTCCGTACGTATCTGCCGGACGCGCCCGACTTCGACCTTCCCTCGGTGCCGCCGCTGATGCGGACCGAGCCGGTGCCGGCGCGGACTCCCGTACAACCGCGCTGGTTCATGAGCCGCGCGGTGATGATCGGCATCCTGTGCGTCGCCACGGCCCTGTCGCTCGGCGGCTGGGGCCTGGTCGGCATCGGGACCGACGAGCCGCCGGTCGCCGCGAGCCAGACCGGGACGACCACGACGAACGTGCGGCAGGCCGGCATGGAGCCGTACAAGAACGAGGCGTTCCGCGACTTCGCCAAGCGCGGCGAGCTCACCTGCGACCCGATGGCGAACGCCATGCGCGCGAGCTGCACCGACTGGGAAGGGTCGGTGATGGTCTCCGAGGCCACCATCGGCGCGGACCGGATCATCTTCACGTTCCAATACGGCAAGGATCGGGTGAGCCTCGGCATCTTCACCAAGCCGGACGACGCGACGACCTGGGCGAAGGTGAACCAGGACCGCGAAGGCGTCCGGGTCGAGGGCCGCTTCGTGCTGTGGGGGACCGACAAGGGCAAGCTCGACGCGTACAAGAAGCTGCTGGCCGAGGTGCAGCCGCCCCGGCAGACCGGTGCTGTGGTCCCGAGCGCGGACCATCCCGAGCACAACGCCTCGGCGACGTCGGCCGAGCTGGACGTACGCGGGGCCGCACGCAGCCTCGCCGAGTTGCTCCCGAGGCAGCTCGGCGCGATCGTCATGGGCACGCTCGGCGTCACGTCCGAGGCGGTCGACCGGGCCGGTCGGCTCGGCATCGAGCAGGCCCTGTCGCCGCCGGTCGCGATCGCGGTGCGGCTCGCGCTGGGAGTGCCGCCGCCTCCGGAGAGCGGTCCGCCCGGTGGTGCGTCCGACGAGGACATCCTGACGATCGCGAACGAGCCGTTGCCCGTTCCGAACGACCAGAAGCCCGCGCCCAAGGGGCCGGCGCCCGACCCGGCACCGCCGTCGGATCCCGCACCCGACCCCGCGCCACCCTCGGATCCCGCGCCTGATCCGGAGCCCGCGCCACCGCCGTCGGACCCGGCTCCGCCGCCCGCGGACCCCGTACCTCCGCCGTCGGACCCGGCACCGCCGCCCGCGGACCCGGAGCCGAGCCCGCAACCGTCGCCGAGTGACCCCGACCCGTCGCCTTCGCCGGGACCGGGCACCGAGGACGACGGTGGGGACCCCGTACCTTCGCCGAACGACGACGGCTCGGAGAAGGGGCCGACGACGGACGAGGGTGTGCCGACCGAGACCGGCGATCCCACCACGCCGCCTGGTGATTCGGGTGGCAATGGGGACAGCAAGACCGAGACCGAGTGGGACAAGACGAAGCCGGTGCCGGGGCTGCCTGAGCCCCCGGAGCAGCCTGCGCCGGGTCCGGAGGAGCAGCCCGCGCCGGCACCGGCTCCGGCTCCGGAGGAGCACGCCGAGGACGACGGCGGCGAGAACTCCGGCCCGGGCGACGAGTCGACGGTGCCGACCGACGACGAGCAGGACTCCGGCGACCAGTCGGACGACGACTGCACGAAGCATGACGACCCCGACGAGCACGGGGAGTCCGCTCCCGCCGACGCTGCTCAGGGGTAGGACCCTGTTGCGTAAGTCGGTGGTGCTGGCGGACAGACACCGATGCCGCATTACCTGGCGAGTGGGTGCTCTACGTGGCGTATATCCCACGTAGAGCGGCAAATGATCATGTAAACATGATCATTTGCCGACACTAGGGAGTCGCTCGGGAGTCATCGGAGAGCCATCCAGGAGCACCCCGGGCAGCCTGCTCGTCAGCCTTCCCGAGACGCCACTGCGTCGCGCCAGCCACCTTCGTCTCAGGCGCTAGGGTCAGTCGGGCGGCTCTGCCGTCGCGTACGTCGACGCCACGTGTCGCAGCATCAGCCAGATCAGCGCGAACACCAACGCGGACCCGATCTCGGCGAGCGCGAACCCGGCCGACACCCCCGGCGACATGTCGTCGCGGGTGAACGCGATCACCGTCCAGGTCAACGACGCCACGGCCACCAGGCCGCACACGATCGAGCCCGCGGCCGCCAGCCGGGTCGCGCCTTGCAGGTCGTTGCGCAGTCCCATGAGAGCTGATCATGCCGTGCAGCCAGGTCGTGCTCCGCACGACGAGCCGGGCGCTTTAGACGCGGCGCCTTCCACCCCGGCCTATGGCTTGCGTCCGCGGTCACCGTTCCGGTTGGAGGCCGGGGCGGAAAGCACCGCGGCGCCCGGCGTGCTGCCACGCGGATTTCAGACGGCGGCTAGGGTCGCGTGCCATGGACGTACTCGTCGTCGGTAACGGTGGCCGCGAACACGCCCTCGCCTATGCGCTGGCGCAGGATCCCGAGGTCGGTGCGGTGCACGTGGCGCCCGGCAATGCGGGGACGGCGCTGCTCGCCCGGGCCGAGACCCACGCGCTCGACATCGGTGACCCCGAGGCCATCGCCGAGCTGGCCGCGAAGCTCGCCGTCGACCTGGTCGTGATCGGCCCCGAGGCGCCCCTCGTCGCCGGTGCCGCCGATCGCGTCCGGGCCCGCGACATCGCCTGCTTCGGCCCCTCCATGGCGGCCGCCGCGATCGAGGGTTCGAAGGCGTTCGCCAAGGAGATCATGGCCGCGGCCGGCGTACCCACCGCGATGGCACGCGTCTGCGACGACCCTTCGCAGGCGGCCGCGGCGCTGGACGCGTTCGGTCCGCCGTACGTCGTCAAGGACGACGGTCTCGCCAGCGGCAAGGGCGTCGTCGTGACCTCCGACCGCGCCGAGGCCCTTGCCCACGCCGCCCGCTGCCGGCGGGTGGTGATCGAGGAGTTCCTGGACGGGCCCGAGGTCTCGCTGTTCGCGATCGCGGACGGCCGGAACGTCGTACCGCTGCACCCGGCGCAGGACTTCAAGCGGATCAACGACAACGACGAAGGCCCGAACACCGGCGGCATGGGTGCGTACACCCCGCTGGAGTGGGCGCCCGCCGACCTGGTCGAGGACGTCGTGGCGCGGGTGATCCAGCCGACGATCGACGAACTTCGGCACCGGGGTACGCCGTTCAGTGGGCTGCTGTACGCCGGGCTCGCGCTGACCTCGCGCGGGATGCGGGTGATCGAGTTCAACTGTCGGTTCGGCGACCCGGAGACCCAGTCGCTGCTGGCCCTGTTGAAGTCGCCGCTCGCGCCGTTGCTGCACGCCTCGGCCACCGGTGACCTGGGAGTCATCGAGCCGCTGCGTTGGCGTTCCGAAGCGTCCGTAACGGTCGTCGTCTCGGCGGCCGGCTACCCGGAGAACCCGCGCCAGGGCGACGTCGTGGGAGGCCTCGACGAGGTTGCCGAGCTCGACGGCGTGACGGTCTATCACGCCGGGACCGCGCTGGCCGAGGACGGCTCGGTGGTGGTGTCAGGCGGCCGCGTCCTCGCCGTCACAGCGACGGGCGACGACCTGGTCCTGGCCCGCGACCGCGCGTACGACGCTGTGGCCAGGATCGACATCGCCGACTCGCACTACCGGCGAGATGTCGCATTGGCAGCGGCGCATGGCGAGGTACGGATCCCCACAGCGCAGTAGGGACGGAGCTAGCTCGACTCCGCCTCGTCATCCGCCTCGGCTTCGGCCACTCACCGCGTCCAGGACCTGGTGCGTAAGTCGGCGGTGTTGGCAGATGGGCACCGATGCCGCTTTACCTGGCGTTTGGGTGCTCTACGTGGCGTCTACCCCAGGTAGAGCGGCAAATGATCATGTAAACATGATCAATTGCCGTCACGGGGGAGTCGCTCGGGCCTCGTCGTCCGCCTCGGCTGCCTTCGCGGCCGCCCGCTTCCTGCGCTTGCCCTCGTGCATGGCCACCACGCGGGCGATCGGGATCGTGTGGCCCTCCTCGACGAGGTCAGCCGGCAAGGCCTGGGGCGCGGGCTTGAGCTCAGCCCACAGATCACCATCCCCCAGCAAGCCCAACGCCGTGTGGACGGTGAAGTCGCGCGGCGTGACGTTCTCCACGTCCTCCCACCGCACCGGGAACGACACCGGCAAACCAGGCCGGATCCGGGGGCTGAAGACCGACACCACGGTCGCACCGCCGGTCCGCGTCGAGTCGAGGAAGACCTTCCCGTGCCGGTCGTCCTTGATGAACGCCGTCGTCGCGAGCGCGGGATCCAGCCGTTCCGCCCGCGCGGAAACCGCCCTGGCTGCCGCCGCGACGTCCTCCGCGGACGCCGACTCCAGCGGTACGAAGACGTGCACACCCTTCGACCCACTCGTCTTCACCACGCCCGACAACCCACACGAGGCAAGCGCCTCGCGGACCAGCAAGGCGGCCTTGACGGCCAGTTGGAACGAGTCGCCCTCCGGCGGGTCGAGGTCCATGATCAGGTACGACGTCTGCGCCAGGCTGTCGTAGCGGGCGAGCATCGGGTGGTACTCGATCGCCCGCTGGTTCGCGAACCACAGCAGCGTCGGGCGGTCGTTGCACAGCGCGTACGCCACCTCGCGCCGGGACGATTCCGCCCAGAGCTTGACGGTTCGGACGAAGTCGGGCGTGTACTTCGGCACGTTCTTCTGCATGAACGGGTCCTGGCCCGGCAGCGTGCGGATCACCGACAGCGGCCGGTCCTCCAGCTCCGGCAGCAGCCGGTCGCGTACGCCGTCGAGATAGTCCACGAGGTCGCGCTTGGTCGCCCCCGCGTCCTCGAACAACGGCTGGTCGAGGTTGGTCAGCTTGACGCCGTCCCGTTCCTCGGGTGAAGCCTTCTTCGCCATGAGACACAGCCTGTCACGGATCTCACCCGGCGGTCTCGCGCTGGCGCCGAGCTGGCGACGGCCGAGATCCCTGGCACCTTGCTGCCGCCAGCCCTGAACGAGCGTGAACAACCCTTGCTGCTGAACGAGAACTTCTACAACTTCGTCAAGGGCACCGCGCCCAACCTCACCTACGACTTCTCCAAGCTCGACCGTGTCATCGACCCGCTCGACGCGGAAGGCATCAAGCCGCTGATGGGCATCGGCTTCACGCCACAAGCGCTGGGCGGCGCCGACGACGAGGCCAAGGCGAGGCTGCAGGCGGCCGGCGGACGCGTCCTCGCCGCTCCCGGGACCGGTGCCGTCGACGCGTTCGTCACCAGAGATCCAGCCAGCAACGGAAAGGTCGCGGTGCTGGCCTGGAACGACCAAGCCGCCGACACCGATCTCACGCCCCGCTTGACGAATCTCCCGTTCAAAACGGCTGGTCGAGCGCCGGAAACGCAGCGTCGGCAGTGCTCTAGGTCGATCTCGGCGGTCCGGTGAACCTGAGCCGGGTGAAGCTGTTCCCGCGCGACGACAAGAGCTGCGAGGGGCTACGGGTTTCCCGATCGACTTCAAGATCGAGGGGAGCACGAACGGGACGAGCTGGAGCGTCCTGCGCGAGGTCGTGAACCACAACAACGGCCAGCCGCTCGCCAAACCGGTGAGTGCGCAGACGTTCAACGTCAGTGGGCAATACCAGGGCGTACGCGTCGTGGCGAGCAAGCTGCAAATCGACTGTCAGGGCGCTCCGGACAAGTACTTCCAGCTGGCCGAGCTCCAGGTCGAGAGCGACGACATCCTGGCCCGTACGGCCACCGCGGCCCGCGAGACCGTGCTCGACCAGCTGCCCAGCGGGAGCTACGCGTTCCAGCTCGCGGAGGTGAAGGTCCTGCACTGAAGCACAGAAATATGAGAACGGTGCCGCACCCGAGCCGATACAGGGGTGCGGCACCGCTTTGTGTACGAGAGTTGAACTCAACGAGCAGGCCGTCGCCCCAAATATGGCATCGTTCCCACTCGGGTCCGGTTCTGGCCGGCCTGGGTGGGCCCACGCGCTTGTCCTTACCTCGTTTTCCGCTCAGGCTCTGAGCTTGCCAAGTCCGCGAACACACCGAGGAGGTTGTGCCATGGGCTCGTGGCTCGCGAGGGTCAAACTGGGACGGATCGCCTTGACGGCTGTGGGAATCGCCCTCCTCGCTTCGGCGTTGAGCGTGCCCACCGCGTCAGCAGGCGGCAACGGCCACGGCGACGGCATCAGCTGGCCGAAGAACCAGGCGCTGCCGCACTTCTCCAAGCCGCAACGCCTGGACGTCGTCGACCTCGTCCCGTTGAACGGCGACGAGAAGCTGTTGCTCGGCACGCTGCAGGGCGTCGTCAACCGCGACCGGCCACGCATCTACCTGATCGGCACCGACGCCACCAACGGCGAGGGCCGGCTCACCTGGCTGAAGAGCTTGAAGGTTCCGTACAAGATCCTCCCCGACACCTGGTCGCTGCTCGCCAAGTACAAGCGCGACGTCCGTGGCGTGATCGTGTACGACCCGGCCCTCCCCGACTCGATCAACGTCGCGACCACCCTGGCGGGCTTGAAGAACGCGGTCGTCGCGGCACCCGGACAGGTCGACAAGCTCAAGAAGGACTTCGGACTGCGCGTCCTCGACGACCTGCGCGGCAAGTTCGAGAACCGGCTCGCCGCGTACCAGTGGCAGTACGACAACCTCTGGAAGCACACCACGCACCGCATGCTCGTCGGCCTGCCGCCGCAGCGCGACGTGGGCCTCCCGCCCGGCATCCCGGACATCTACACGCAGCTCGCGAAGGTCGCCGAGCACACGCACGACCGGGAGAACATGGGCACGTTCGACTACGACCTCACCAGCCAGCTCGGTGGCGAGGGCGTGTGGCTGCGGTTCGACGACTCGTTCCCCAGCGACGGTTGGGGTCCCGCGGTCTCCCAGGTCACCGTCAAGGCCAACGGGCAGGAGATCGCGAGCTTCGTTCCGGGGACGCCGGAGGAAGAGCCGTACCTGTTCTACAACAACAACACCCAGGTCAGCGCCGGCCCGCCGCAGCACCGGTTCGCCGACAACGACCGCTACTTCATCTACAAGTTCGCACCGCCTGCCGGCACGACGTCGCTGACCGTCTCGGTGACGATGTGGAACGAGTTCACCGTCAACGTCGCCAAGACCGAGCCGGCCGTCCCGTTCAAGGAGGGCTACGCCTACCTGCGCGACTACGCCGTCGCCAACAAGGCGATGGTGTTCTGGCTGGACCCGAACATCGCGGCCGAGCGCGCGCTGTTCGAGAAGATCATGGCCGAGACGAAGCCGCCGACGCCGTACCTCGGCTGGTTCGCGCAGGACGTCGCCGGTGAGTTCGGTGGAACGGAGCTCGCGTCCCGGTACGGCGTGTACGTGCTCGCCGCGGACTGGTTCGAGAACATGTCGGTCCACTCCGGCTCGAAGGCGCCGATTTCCGACCGGCAGAGCCGGGCGCCGACGTTGCCACTGGAGAACAAGGTCTACGTCCAGTACACGGTGTCCGAGGGCGACAACCTGCAGTACAACGAGCACCGCCTCCGGCAGCTGTGGGACGACCCGGGCCGCGGCAGCGTCCCGATCAACTGGACGACGAGCCCACTGCTCATCGACGCGGCACCGAACTTCCTGAACTACTTCCAGAAGACCGCGACCAAGAACGACCTGCTGATCGCCGGACCGTCGGGAGCGGGCTACATCTACCCGTCGCCGTGGCCGGACAACACGTTCAGCACGTTCACCGCGCAGACCCGCAAGTACATGAAGGCCACCGGGATGGACATCGTCTACGTGCTCAACCGCGTGGACGGCCAGGACATCGAGCTCGACCCGTTCACGGCGAACGCGTACGTCAACGAGGTCAAGCCGCGCGGCGTTCTGCTCAACTGGGGTGGCACGACACAGCTGTCCATGCTGAGCGACAAGGTCCCGTTGTCCACCGTCCGCGGTGCCGGCGGGGTCGACGAGATCAAGAACGCGATCGCCCAGGCCTCGGCCGACTGGGACGGCAACTCGCCGCTGTTCCTGTCGATCGGCGTGCTCGCCTGGAACACGACGCCGACCGATCTGAAGACGGTCACCGACTCCCTTGGCCCGCAGTACAAGGTGATTCGCGCCGACCAGTTCTTCGACCTGGCGAAGAAGGCCAACCAGTAACGCCGTACTGATCACGAAGTTCCGCGGGCCCGCTGTCAACGTGACAGCGGGCCCGCGTCATTTGAGGAAGGAGGTGTCCACGAACCGGAGGAACGCATGCGCCCACTCGTTCTGGCAGTCGTCGTCAGCACCGCCCTGGCGCTCACCGCGGGGCCGCCCGCCAGCGCCGCTCCACCGCCACGGCCAGGCGCCGTCGCGTCCGTCACGCTGATCACCGGCGACACCGTCCGGCTGCCGAACGGTCCCGACGGCCCGCTCGACGTGCGTCGAGGGCCGGGGCGGGAGAAGGTCTCGTTCCTGCTGCAGCGGACGGCGGACCAGACGTACGTCATCCCGACCGACGCCGCCGGACTGCTGCGGGACGACAGGCTGGACCGGCGGCTGTTCGAGGTGAACGAGCTGCTTGCCGCCGGGTACGGAGGCGACGCGAAGCTCGGCCTGATCCTCACCGGACCCACCGGCTCAGCGGGCAAGGTCGCGGGGGCGAGAACGTTCGACGCCATCGACACGGCCGCCGTCATGGTCGACCGCCAGCAGGCGAAGGTCCTGTGGAGCGGCGTGCTCGCCGGTGCCGTCGGGAAGGTCTGGCTGGACGGCGTACGCCGGACGTCGCTGGACCAGAGCGTTCCGCAGGTCGGTGCCCCCGAGGCGTGGGAGGCCGGCTGGACCGGCAAGGGTACGAAGGTCGCGGTGCTGGACTCGGGCGTCGACGACAGCCACCCCGACCTCGCCGGACAGGTCGTGGCCGCGGCGAACTTCACCGACGGCGAGCCCGGCGACCAGGACGGCCACGGCACGCACGTCGCCTCGACGATCGCGAGCCGCGGCGAGAGGTACCGCGGCGTCGCACCGGACGCGAAGCTGCTGGCGGGCAAGGTCTGCGAGTCCGGCTTCTGCCGTGAGTCGGCGATCCTCGCCGGGATGAACTGGGCCGCCGAGCAGAACGCCGACGTGGTCAACCTCAGCCTCGGTGGTGCCGACCGACCGGGAACGGATCCGCTCGAGCAGGCGATCGACACGTTGTCGGAGGAGCACGGGACGCTGTTCGTCGTCGCGGCCGGCAACTGGCCCGGTTGTACGAGCCCGCGGGCAGGCGTCACGTCCCCGGCCACCGCCGACGCGGCGCTGGCGGTGGGCGCGGTCGACAAGGCCGACCACCTCGCCGACTTCTCCTGCACCGGCCCACGCATCGGCGATGGCGCGCTCAAGCCGGACCTGACCGCACCCGGCGTCGACATCGTCGCGGCGGAGGCGGGCACGGGCGGCCACATCTCCGCCTCGGGAACGTCGATGGCCACGCCCCACGTCGCCGGCGCGGCGGCGATCCTGGTCCAGCAGCACCCGGACTGGACGGCCGCCGAGCTCAAGGCCGCGCTGATGGGCGCGGCCGAGCCGAACGCCGAGCTGACACCGTTCCAACAGGGCACGGGCCGGCTCGACGTCGCCGCCGCGGCGCGGCAACCGGTCGTCGCGCGGACCGGCAGCCTCTCGTTCGCCGCCCAGGTCTGGCCGCACGACGACGACCTCCCCGTGTCCAGGACCGTCGGCTACCGGAACGTCACCGACCAGCCCGTCACGCTCGCGCTCGACTTGAAGGTGAGCGGCCCGAACGGCGCGCCTGCGCCCGCGAGCGCGATGACGCTGAGCGCCGACGAGCTCGTCGTTCCCGCCGGTGGCACCGCCGAGGTGACGGTCACCTCGGACACCTCCCACACCGGGCCGGACGGCCGGTACGCCGGCGCTCTCGTCGCGACCGCAACGGGCACCTCGATCGTGACCACGCTCGCGGTGGAGAAGGAACGGGAGAGCTACGACCTCACGATCAGGCACCTCGACCGGGCCGGGCAGCCGATCGCTCCGGTCGAGACGCAGGTCGGCGCCATCGACGAGCGCCTGTACGACTTCGCCTATGAGCCGACCAGCGTGCTTCGGCTCCCCAAGGGGCGCTACACGCTGGCCACGTTCATGCGGTTCGAAACCAGCCAGGACCAGGACATGGCGCTGTTCGGGCAGCCCGAGCTCGTTCTCGACCGCGACCAGACGGTGACCGTCGACGCTCGGACGACGAAGCCGATCAGCGTGACCGTGCCCGAGAAGGACTCGGAGGAGTACTCGATCGTCCTCGCCATGATGCGTCCGAACGTCCAGACCTACGGGTACATCACGGCCGGGTCGTTCGAGGGGCTGGCAATGGCGCAGGTCGGGCCGGACGTCGCTCCGGCGGACTTCCGCAGCGACGTGAGCGCCCAGATCTGCCAGGCGAGCGCCCAGCAGTACGTCTGCGACGAGCGGTCGCCGTACCAGTACTACCTGCGCTGGTTCGACAACGGCGGCGTGTTCGACGGCCTGCGCAAGGACCTGCGGCACCAGGACGTGGCGGCCGTCGAAACGCGGTACGACCAGGCGAACGCGGACCACCTGACGGCCACGTCCTACGCGGCGCTGCCTGTTCACGCCGCGCCCGAGTTCGAAGGCGAGCTCACCGGTTTCAACACGTACTTCCAGCCGCCTCGAAGCCTGGTGGAGTACTTCCAGCCGGACGGCGTGCGCTGGTACCGGGCGCTCGTCCAGTTCGACGCCAACGAGGAGCAGACGGCGATCGCGGGGACGTCACCGCGGACGTTCCGGGCAGGGACGACGACGAGCGACCGGTGGAACACCGCGCCGTTCGGGCCGGGCTTCCCGGCGCTCGACAGCCGGCCGTTCGACGCGGTGCCCAGGCCGTGGGCGTCGCGGACTGGCGAGGACGTCAAGGTCGGTTTGCCCTTGCACACCGACGCGAACGGACGGGCCGGGCTGTTCCGCACCGACAAGGCCCGGACCAGGCTCTACCGCGACGGTGTGCTGGTCGCGGAGTCCGACCTGGCCGGTGAGGTGCGGGCTCACGTGTCCGCCGGTGCCGCGTCGTACCGGCTGGAGACGGATGCCGACACGACCTCGCTCGGCACCTACTCGTCGCGGGTGCGCGCGGCGTGGACGTTCCGCTCGGAGCACGCGAAGAAGCTGGCGTCGTTGCCGTTGGCCGCGGTGCGGTTCCGTCCGGTGGTAGACGACGAGGGTCGGGCGAAGCCGGGACGCGCGGTCGTCCCCGTCTCGGTCCAGTGGCAGCCGGGCAGCAAGCCCTGGCTCGTCAAACGGCTGAGTGTCGACGTGTCGTACGACGACGGCCAGACGTGGGAGCGGGGCTCGCTGCGTCGCACGGGTCTGGGCAAGTGGGAGTTGACGGTATCCCCGCCGGCGGGGACGACGTTCGTGTCCCTCCGGGCCAAGGCCTCGGGGACTGGAGGAAACGGTGTCGAGCAGACGATCGTCCGCGCCTACGGCGTAGCGGCGTCCTGATCGCTGGCCGTGTGTTCCGGGCGGCCGTCGCCATGGTGATCGAAACTGTCACCGTGGCGTACGGCCTCCCGGGCCTCGGCGTAGCGGATGGTCTCGTACGCGAACGTGATCACCAGCACCAGCGCGACGATCCCGAGAGCCGCGAGCGCTGGCACGTTCGCGGCCACCGGGGTCAGCAGGACGAGCGCCGCCGCGGCGATCAGGCGCTGCAGCTTGACCACGCGCAGCATCCGCCAGCCGAACGCCGCATGGCCAAGCAGGTAAAGGACAACGCCGCCGAACAGCGCGTACAGATCCAGCCCGTGCAGCGGCTCCATGACCCCGTAGTGCTCGTGGTCGACGACGTACGTCAGCACCTTCTTCAGCCCCAGCGCGACGAGCACGACGCCGGCGACCAACGGGAGATGGAGGTAGGTGTAGCCGTGCGCGGCGAGGACGACGCGGTGGTCGCCGCGCGTGTGGGCGAGCTTGTGCTCCGCGGCGAGCGCCATCGTGTCGAAGTACGCCCACCACATCGCGGCCGCCACGACGACGCCGAGCAGCGCGCCGATGATGACCGGCCACGAGATCGGCTTCTCGGCCACGCCGACGCCGATCGACATGATCGACTCGCCGAGCGCGATGATGATGATCAGGCCGTGGCGTTCGGTCCAGTGCTTGGCGGAGTTGATGCGCCAGCCGGACAGGCCCATGAGCAGCACGGCGCTGAGGTCGAAGACGATCGCGAGCGCCCAGAGCAGGACCTGGATCCAGCCGTGCGTGAACGCGGCGACGATCAGGATCGCGGTGCCGCCGAGCATCGGTATGCAGTTCTTGAGCAGCCTCGCGCGCAGTCCGTCGTCGCCGTCGGCGGCGAACCAGTAGAGCAGCAGATGGACCGTTCGTACGACCAGGTAGCAGGCGGCGAACACGAGCGGACCGGGGATGCCGGTCTCCATGTCCTCGAACGCCTCGGGGATGGTGAGCGCGACGACGAACATCACGCCCATCACGGCGAACAACGACAGCCGCGCGGCCCCCTCGTCGGCGCGGACGGTGTTGCCGAGCCACGCGTAGCAGCACCAGCACCACCAGATGATGCAGATGACGAGCAGGCCTCGAACGAACCCCAACGCCTGCGCGTCGTCGTGGGCGGCGGCCATCAGCTGGACGACCTGGGTGATCGCGAAGACGAACACGAGGTCGAAGAACAGCTCGAGCGGGGAGACCGAGGCGCCCTCGGTGAGCCTCGTCATGCGCGGTCTACGGAGCAGTTTCACGCGGACATCTTCTCGTTCGAGTCAAGGGCTCGCCCAGATCCCATGCCTGCTCAGGGCGCGCGACCCCGGGCATCCGCTGGCCCGCCTGGCGTGACCTGGGACAATGGGGGTCGTGGCTACCGCGATCCCCAATGTCCTGGCTTCTCGCTATGCCTCGCCGCAGCTGGTCGAGCTGTGGTCACAGGCGCACAAGGTGGTTCTCGAGCGGCAGCTCTGGCTCGCGGTGCTCCGGGCCCAGCGCGACCTCGGCATCGACGTACCTGACGGTGTGATCGAGGCGTACGAGGCCGTCGTCGACACCGTCGACCTGGACTCGATCCGCGAGCGCGAACGCGTCAACCGGCACGACGTCAAGGCGCGGATCGAGGAGTTCAGCGCGCTCGCCGGGTTCGAACACATCCACAAGGGGATGACCAGCCGCGACCTGACCGAGAACGTCGAGCAGCTGCAGCTCCGTTCCTCGCTGGCTCTGATCCGCGACCGAATCGTGGCGACGCTCGTCGCGCTGGGGCAGCGGGCCGCCGAGTACGCCGACCTGGTGGTCGCCGGCCGCAGCCACAACGTTCCCGCGCAGGCGACGACGCTCGGCAAGCGGTTCGCGACGATCGCCGACGAGCTGCTGGTCGCGTACGAACGACTCGAGGACCTGCTCGCCCGCTACCCACTGCGCGGCCTCAAGGGTCCGGTCGGGACGTCGCAGGACCAGCTCGACCTGCTGGACGGCGACGCCGCGAAGCTCGCCTCGCTCGAGCAGCGGATCGCCTCGCACCTCGGCTTCGAGCGGGTGCTGACGAGCGTCGGCCAGGTCTATCCGCGCTCGCTGGACTTCGACGTGCTGTCGGCGCTGGTCCAGTCGACCGCGGCGCCGTCGAACCTCGCGACCACGATCCGGCTGATGGCCGGCAACGAGCTCGTCACCGAGGGCTTCCAGCCGGGCCAGGTGGGGTCGTCGGCGATGCCGCACAAGATGAACACGCGGTCCTGCGAGCGGGTCAACGGGCTGGCGGTCGTCGTGCGTGGCTACCTGTCGATGGTGGGTGAGCTCGCCGGCGACCAGTGGAACGAGGGCGACGTTTCCTGCTCGGTCGTCCGCCGGGTCGCGCTGCCGGACGCGTTCTTCGCTACGGACGGGCTGTTCCAGACGTTCCTCACGGTGTTGGCTGAGTTCGGCGCGTTCCCGGCGGTGGTGCAGCGGGAGCTCGACCGGTACCTGCCGTTCCTCGCGACGACGAAGGTGCTGATGGCCGCCGTTCGCCGCGGGGTCGGGCGCGAGGTGGCGCACGAGGTGATCAAGGAGCACGCGGTCGCCGTGGCTTTGGCGATGCGGGAGAAGGGCGCGGAGCGCAACGACCTGCTGGACCGGTTGGCGGGCGACGAACGGTTGGGCCTGGGCCGCGACGAGCTCGCGGGCTTGGTCGCCGAGCCCCTGTCGTTCACCGGCGCGGCACCGGCCCAGGTCGCCGCCGTCCTGCGGCGGATCGAACAGGTCGCGCTCGCCCACCCTTCGGCCGCCGCCTACCGCCCTGACCCCATCCTCTAGGTACCCATGGTCGCGGATTCGGCTCGCTCAGTTTCGCCGCACGCCACCGCCTGTCGTGCGCCAACGGGTGTGCGGTTTGGGCTTCTTCGACGAGCCGAACCGCTAGGCCCTCTCCAGCTTGCTGCCCTCGCCGAGCCACTCGGCGCCGGTGGTGGTCTGGCGGCGCGTGACGTAGATCGTCAACGACTCCTTGCCCGCCAGCGGGCTGAGGTCGACGTCGCCGCTGTCCTGCAGATAGAGCGAGGTCAGCTCGGGCAGGTCGCGCAACGGCGCCAGCGAGAGTTCCGGCATCCGCATCAGCCGGACCCGCCGCAGCCGCCGCAGGCTCGCCAGTACGGTGAGATCGGTGACCTGAGTCCCCGAAAGGTCAACGGTGGTGAGGTTCTGCAGGTGGGCGAGCTGGTCGATGTGAACGAACGGGCAGTCGCGCAACCACAGGTTGACAAGCGAGTCCGCCCAGCGTTGGACCCCGTGGAGGTCGACGAGATCGGCCCAGTTGATCAGGCCCAACGTGTCCGGCTTGGCGAGGAACTCCAGATCCGTGAGGTCGAAGCGGTCGGTCAGGTCCTCGACGATCAGCCTGGTGAGCTGGCTCATCGGAGCGAGGTCGGCGAGCTCGTCGACTCCGGGCGGCGCGGCGAGCTGGAGTCGCTGAAGCAGCGGCAGTTCGGCCAGTCTTCCCCAGTGGATCGACGGAACGTGCACGTTCAGCCTCTTCAGCTGCCTGGCTCCCACGAGCTCGGCGAGGTTCACGGGAGCCGTTCCGAGCCGGACGATCCGCAACGTCTCCAGCGGGCTCCCTGTCAGCGCCCTCAGGTCGGCGCGGGCAGGATCGGAGAGCGCCAGCGTCCGTAGGTTGGGCAGCTCGCGAACGAAGCCGAGATCCCCCAGCCCTGTGGGGAATCGGCAGTCGAGCTCGCGCAGGCTCTTCAACGCCGGCAGGCCGGCGACCAGTGCGGGGTCGGAGATGTTCAGATTGCCTTCTGGCCAAGGAAGTTGACGCAGGATGGTCTCCGCGTACTCCACCGGGTCGAAGTGACTCCACGCGTCGACCAGTTCCTCGACCACGGGCGGCCGCGCGTCCCTGGAGAAGCGGACGAGCAGTCTGAGCGCGCTGTCGCCGCCGATGCGGGCTGCCGCCCGGACAGTCGCCGCGACCTCGTGCGCCGATCTCGGGTGCGACCGCGCGAGCAGGTCGAGGACGAACTCCCCACCCGCCGCGAGCGAGTCCGCGACCTCCATCGAGCGCGGCGGCAGCAGCCTTCCGGCGCGGCTCTCGATCCGTGCTCGGAGGTCAACGTCCAACTGGGGTGAGGTTTCCAGGCACGCCAGCGCGAGCAGGTCGCGCCAGTCGCGTTGTCGCCGGTCGTCGATCTGTTCCTCGACCAGCGCCGTCAGCAGTTCCTCGCGCTGCCGGCGGGACGCGTGGCCGGCGGCCATGATGATGACCTCCCACCACTGGTCGTGGTGGGCGTGCTCGACCAGGATGCCGATGTCGTCGGCGTCCACCGCGGCCCTCGCCGCGAGGTACTCCTGGAACGTACGGTGGACGAAGTCGACCTGTCCCGCGATCGGTTCGCGCAGCAGGCCGCTGCGTTCGAGCAGATGCCGGAACACCTCGTCGACGGTCGCGCGAACCTGCGGCATCGCGACGAGCATCGCGGCGATGCGTTCGCGGACCCGTACGCGCTCCGCGTCCGACCTTCCGTTGCGGACGAGCCAGTATGCGATGTCCCGCAAAATAAGGGACTTCTCGGTCCTCGACAGCCCGGTCGGCGGCGCGATGCCGCGCTCGAGGTCGCGGCGTTCGAGCATCACCTGCAGCGTGACCTCGTACAGCTCCATCCGGTCGTCGGGCAGCTGACCGTGGCGGTCGCGGTAGAGGGCGCACATCAGCGCGCACAGCAGGGGACTCTGCGCGATGCGGCGCAGCGGTGGGCGGGCGATGATCGCGTCGACGAGCTCGCGTTCGTACCGTTCGAGATCCTCGCGTTCGTCCACGTCGGCCGACTGCAGGCGCATCGCCTCGTGCCACCGCGCGACGAACCCGCGGATGTCGGTCGGCGTCATCGGCTGCAGGTCGGCGATCGCGAACCCGAGGTCGCCGAGCCAGTCCGGCTCGATCGCGGCGGGCCTGGTGGTGAGGACGTAGTGCGCGGCCGGGAACGCGTCGACCAGCTCGCGCAGCCAGGTGTGCACGTCCCGGCGGCGTTCGTGCGGGAGCTCGTCGACGCCGTCGATGAGCACGATCGCGTGCCCGCCGCGGAGCTCGCGCTGCACCCAGCCGGGCGGCATCTCGTCGGCGATGTGGCGGCCGATCTCGGCGAGGAACCGTTCGGGCGTGGGCAGTTGCTCCGTGACGTAGTGCCGCAGCCGCAGGAAGAATGGGACCCGTCCGTCGGTGGCGGACCTGACGGCGATCCACTGCAGCAGCGTGGTCTTGCCGGAGCCGGCCTCGCCGCGGATGAGCAGCCGTGAGGTGCGGGTGAGCAGCTCGTCGGCCTGGAACATGGTGGCGCCGGAGTCGGTGGGCTCGGCGAACGTCGGGTCGTTCTGCGGCGGCCCGGCGAACTCGTCGGTGGAGACGGTGAGGTCGACGTACGCGACGGACAGCGAGTAGCGGCGGCTCTGCTCGGCGACCGAGACACCGTAGAAGCGCATCCGGTCGAGCGCGGTGACGACCTGGCCGCGGTAGTCGGTCTCGAAGTCGTCGACCGAGCGGCGCTCGGGGAGCCTGGCGAGGACGGTGCGGGTGCGTTCGAGGACCTCGGACTCGCGTCTCAGCAGCTCGGTGAGCGCGCCGCGTTGGAACGTGGGCAGCGTGGTGGTGAGCTGGACGAGGCAGGCGCAGCACTCGCGGAGGAGGCGGTCGTAGAAGGCTCTGCCGGCCTCGTTCAGGGCGAATCGACTGTGGATGTCGGGGACCGCGCGGCGGAGGTAGCGGTCGAGGTAGCCGGCGTCGAGGTCGAACGCGAACAGGTCCTCGTCGGTGAGCGCGGCCTCGTCGAACGTCCGCCTGACGGCATCGACGGCCGCGGTGCGTTCGGCTTCGTCGAGCTGTCCGAACTCGTACGTGAGGAGGGGCTGCAGTCGTTCGGCCAGGACCTCTTCGAGTTGCTCGAACACCCGGCGGGTGCGGCGTTGTTCGAGGGCGCCGGTCATGCGGCCGGACAGCAGCTCGATGGCCTTGGCCGTGACATCGGCGGCGATCGTGCGGTCGCCGAGCCACAGCTTCACCGCGCTGCGCACCACAGCGGCGCCCAACGCCACCGCGGCGGTCTCCACCCCCGTCACGTCGCTGCTCCCTTCCACTCCCTGGGCTCGAGCTTGGCTTGCGGGGCAACGTACCCGCAGGCGATTGGCCGGGCTAGGTCAGTTTCCAACGTTGACGATTCGGTAAACGATTTCTAGCGTGTGGGCCACGCCTAACCTCGGGAGGTCCCCCATGCGGTCCCGGCTGCCCCTCGTGGGTGCGGTGCTTGTGTCCCTCGGCCTGCTCACTTCTTCCGTGCAAGCCGCCGCTGCTCCAGTTCCCGCCGCCGCTCCGGATGCCATGGCCGCGCCAGCCGCGGCGAAGCCGACGGGTACGCGGCTGATGAACGAGCTCACGTTCTATCCGCGCTCGATCCGGCTCGAGCACTCCGGCGCCGCGAACGGCCGGGTCCTGGTCTCGGTCGTCACGGACACGCCGAGCCACACCGGTGTGATCTTCGAGAGCCTCGACGACGGTCGCTCGTTCAGCGAGGTCGGCCGCGTCGCCGACTCGTGGGGCGCGGCGCCGCGCGGCGGGTGTTGCTCGAGCATCTTCGAGCTGCCCCGCGCCATCGGGACGATGCCGGCCGGCACGCTGCTGTGGGCGTCGTCGATGGGGCGGAACGTCGGCCAGGCGCAGCTCCGGCTGTGGAAGAGCAATGACGTCGGGCGGACGTGGACGTTCGTCTCCACGCCGTTCGCCGCGCCGAACGGGCTCGGCGTCTGGGAACCGGAGCTGTCGATCGACGCCGCTGGCCGGCTGGTCGTGCACTTCGCGGACGAGACCGAGCAGCCGGCGCACAGCCAGACGCTCGCGCGGGTGGTGTCGACCGACGGTGTGACGTGGTCGGCCAGGTCGTCGACGGTCAAGACGCCGATCGGGTACTACCGGCCGGGCATGCCGGTGGTCGCGGAGCTGCCCGATGGCTCGTACCTGATGACGTACGAGATCTGCGGCATGGCGGCGCCGTACAACTGTGACGTGCGGCTGCGCCGATCGGCCGACGGTTGGAACTGGGGCGATCCGGCTGATCTCGGCACCCGGCCGATGACGGTCGACGGGAAGTACTTCACGCACACGCCGACCCTGACGACGGCGCCGGGCGGGAAGCTGCTGCTGATCGGGCAGATCCTGCAGGACCGTTCCGGTGCGGTGTCCGCGGGGAATGGGAAGACGATGTTCGTCAACACCGAGAACGGCCTGGGCAACTGGTACGAGCTGCCGTCGCCCGTCTCGGTGCCGAACGCGCGGGACGCCGTCTGCCCGAACTACACCCCGACGCTGTTGCCCTCCACCGATGGCACGCGCGTGTTCGAGCTGACGACCGCGGAGCCGCCGGAGGGCGGGCCTTGCGCGGGCTACTTCGCTACCTCGTCGTTGGCCGGGTCGGGGGCGGTGCGGACGTTGCCGCCGGCCTGGTACCGGCTGGTGAACGTACGCAGCGCGCACTGCCTCGACATCGCGGGCGGCTCCCCGGCGCCGGACGCGAACATCGCGGTGTGGATCTGCAACGACCAGCCGCCGCAGGACTTCCACGTCGAACCGGCTGGGCGTGGGGTGTTCACGTTGACCGCGCGCAACTCTGGGCACTGCGCGGACGTGCCTACGGGCTCCGACGTTCGGCAGACGGTGTGCGATGGGCGGGCGTCGCAGAAGTGGCGGTTCCTGAACGTGGGACGGGACACCTACCGGGTGCAGAACTCGGTCTCGGGCCGCTGCCTCGACATCGTGGACGGCTCGGAGGCGCCGGGAGCCGATGTCGTGGTGTCCGCGTGTGCGGACCGTTCGCAGCTGCTTTGGCGGTTGGAGCGCCGACCCAGCTAGGTTCGGAGCTGTGGAGGACTTCGAGCAGTATCGGGTCGCGCTGACCGGCTACTGCTACCGCATGCTCGGCGCGGCTTTCGAGGCCGAGGACGCGGTGCAGGAGACGTTCGTCCGCGCCTGGCGGAAGGCCGACGCGTTCGACGCGCGGCGCGGGCCGTTCAGTACCTGGCTGTACGCGATCGCCACGAACGTCTGCCTGGACTTCCTGCGTGGCAAGCAGCGCCGGGCCGTGGTGATGGACCTGGCGTCGCCGGTCGCTCCAGGGACGCCGCTGGGTGTGCCGCTGGCCGACGAGGCGTGGGTGCAGCCGATGCCGGACGAGCGGATCCTCGATCCCGCGAACGTGCTGGTGCGGCGGGAGTCGGTCCAGCTGGCGTTCGTCGCTGCCTTGCAGCACCTTCCGCCCAAACAGCGGGCCGTACTGATCCTGCGGGACGTGCTGGCGTGGCACGCGGACGAGGTCGCTGCGCTGTTGGAGTCGACCGTTCCGTCCGTCAACAGCGCCTTGCAGCGGGCTCGCGCGACGCTCGCGACGCGGCCCGCTGCTGGCCCGGTGACGGCTTTGGACGAGACGCACCAGGACCTGATGCGGCGGTATGTGCGGGCGTTTCGTGAGTACGACATCGAGACGTTGGTCTCGTTGTTGCACGAGGACGCGACGATGACGATGCCGCCGTTCCTGTGGTGGTTGCGTGGGCGGTCGGCGATCCATCAGACGCTGCTGGCGGCGGGGGCGGAGGTCTCGTGCCGGACGACCGTGTTGGTGCCGGCGGGGTTGGCGAACGGGGCGCCGGTGTATGCGCAGTACGGGCCGGACGGGCCGTTCGCGCTGGTCACGTTCACGACCGCGGGTGGGCTGGTCACGGGTGAGACAGTGCACCTGAACGGGACCGGCCTGTTTCCGCTGTTCGGACTTCCGTTGAAGCTGACCGATGAGTTGCGGGAGGCGGCTTCGTACTAGGACACGAAGGCTTCGTCTCTCTCGAAGGGAACCATCGTGTCCGACTACGTGACCGTCAACGGCGTCCGTACCTGGTACTCCGCGTCTGGCGAGGGGCCGCCGCTCGTGCTGCTGCATGGCGGGTTCAGCCACTCGCACGACTTCGGGATGCTGCTGGGGTCGCTGACGCCCGCGTTCCGTGTGCTGACGCCGGACCGCCGTGGGCACGGGCGGACGCCCGATGTGCCGGGTCCGGTGACGCCGGAGGACCTGGTCGCCGACGTCGTGTCGTTCATCTCGACCGTGGTCGGCGGTCCGGTCCTGCTGGCCGGCTACTCCGCAGGTGGAGTCGTGGCGCAGCTCGTCGCCCTGGCTCGTCCCGACCTGGTCAGCCGGTTGGCGTTGATCAGTACCGCGTTCGAGACGTCCGGCTGGATCTTCCTGCCCGATCCTTCAGGCGAGATGCCCGCTGTGGTCGTGGACGCGTACGCGGAGGTGTCGCCGGACGGGCGGGACCATTTCCCGGTGGTGCTGGAGAAGTTCGCGAAGCTCGCGCAGACGTCGGCGCGGGTCGAGGTGGAGAGGATCGGCTGTCCGACGCTCGTCGTGGCGGCCGACGACGACCTCGTGCGACTGGACCACAGCGTCGCGCTGTACGAGGCACTGCCCGCCGGCCAGCTCGCCATCCTGCCGGGCACCTCGCACCTCGTCCTGTTCGAGAAGCCCGACCTGCTGGCCGGGCTGCTGACGAGCTTCCTGACAGAGGACCCCGCGCCGATGATGCCGATCCGGCGAGCCCAGCCCGCAGGCTAGGAGGCGACGAGACGGCGGCTCTGTCGCCCATCGCCGTGGCGATCGAGCCGCCCAGCGTTAGGGGGCGACGAGCTCTACCTCGAGGCCCTCGGTGTCCTCGAGGTAGGCCGCGTACGTGTCCGGCCCGCCGGCGTGGGGGTGGCGGTCGGCGAACAGCAGGGTCCAGCCGTGCGATGGGGCTTCGGCCACGAAGCGGTCGACCTCGCTGGCGCTGGCCACGTGGAACGCGAGGTGGTTCAGGCCGGGCCGCAGGCGGTCGTACCGACAGGCCACCATCGCGGGCGACTGCTCGACCACGAGGTACGTCGCGTCCAGCCGCCAGCTGCAGCCGGCGTCCCAGGACTGGAACGGTACCCAGCCCAGCTCACCCAGCAGCCATCCGAGGGACGCCTTCGTCGCGGCGAGGTCGGCGACCCACAGCTCGACGTGGTGCAGCCGGCCAGCATCGGTCATCCCCGCACCGTACAAGGCGATTCCGACAGGATGAGACGTCATGAGCGAGCGACCGAACGTCATCCTCATCGTCTCCGACGACCACGGCTACGCCGACCGGAGTGCGCTCGGGCTCGATCCCGACGTGAGCACGCCCGCGCTCGACCGGCTCGCTGCTGGCGGAGTGACCTGCACGGACGCGTACGTCACCGCACCGATCTGCAGCCCGTCGCGCGCCGGCCTGATCTCCGGCCAGTACCAACAGCGCTGGGGTGCCCGCTGGTTCGACTCCAGCCGCTTCCCCGATCACCTCCCTTCGCTCGCGGAACGATTCCAAGAACTCGGCTACGCCACCGGCTACCTCGGCAAGGTCCACTACGGACCCGAGAGCCGCGGCGACCGGGCCTGCCCGCCCCACCATGGGTTCGCCGAGACCTACTACGGCCTCGCCGGACAACAGATGGGCCGGCTCAACTACCTGCACCATTCCCAGGAGTCGGTCGACCGCTACGGCCAGGAAGCCTCCTGGCGCATGGCCGTCCAACCCCTCCTCGAAGGCGATGACGAGGTCGGGCTCGAAGGCTTTCTGACCGACGAGCTCGGCAGCCGCGCTCGCGACTTCGTCGCCCGACACGAGCAGGAACCGTTCTTCCTCATGCTCGCGTTCAACGCCGTGCACAACTTCTGCTTCCAGCTCCCCGACGACGAGCTCGAACGCCGCGGCCTCGCCAAGTTCGGCGACTGGGACGAGAGCGTCAACGACTACGTCGACTGGTACGACGGCGCCATCTCTCCGTACCTACCGAACGGGCGCGCCTACTACCTCGCCCAGCTCGAACTCATGGACGCCCAGATTGGGCGCCTCCTCGACCAACTCGACGACCGCGATCTCGCGGACAACACCATCGTCGTCTACATCACCGACAACGGCGGCTCCACCTGCAACTTCGGTGTCAACCAGCCCTTGCGCGGCACCAAGTACACGCTCTGGGAAGGCGGCATCCGCATTCCCTACCTCGTACGGTGGCCCGCCGGCGGAGTCGACGGCGGCCGTACGTACACCCAGCTCGTCAGCACTCTCGACCTCTACCCGACGCTGCTCGCGGCGGCCGGTGCGCAGGACGGCAGCCACGAACACAGCGACGGCATCAACCAGCTCTCAGGCCTGCGCGGCGACGTCACCGCACAAGGCCACGACGCCCTCTTCTGGGACTGCGGCTTCCAATGGGCCGTGCGCGAAGGCACCTGGAAGCTTCGTCACGCAGACGACGGACCTCACTCAGAAGCGCTTCGCCGCACCGAACACACCGACACGGGGCCAGGACTCTGGCTCACCGATCTCTCCACAGACCTAGGCGAAACACGCAACCTCATTGCCGACCACCCCGCGGAGGTGGAGCGACTTCTAGCTCGACGCCAAGCTTGGCACGAAGGAATCGAACACGCAAACGAATACGCTGAGAGCGAAGATCCTTCCTGACCGACACCCGCACCAGCAAGGCTGACCGGCATGGCGAACGTAGCGATCCTCTCCGACATCCACGGCGTCCTCCCCGCGCTCGAGGCAGTGCTCGAAGAGCCAGCGGTAAAGCAAGCCGACCAGCTCGTGCTCACCGGAGACATCGCCGCCGGCCCGCAACCCGTCGAGACGCTCGACCGCCTGGAGGCGCTCGGCGACAGAGTCGTCTGGGTACGAGGCAACGCCGACCGCGAGCTCGTCCAAGCCGCCCGCGGCGGCGCGACCAGCATCCCCGACGCGATCGCCGGTTGGGCAGGCCAGCAACTCAGAAGCGACCAGGTCGAGCGCCTGGACAAGAGCGCGGAGCAGGTCACCCTCGACCTCGAAGGCTTCGGCAAGGTCCGGTTCTGCCACGCCACCCCGCGCAACGACGAAGAGGTCGTGCTCGTCGACTCACGGCTGGACAGATGGACCGAGGTCTTCCAGGACCTCGACGACGACATCCGCACCATCGTCTGCGGCCACACCCACATGCCGTTCCTGCGCCTGGCCCACGGCCGGCTGGTCGTCAATCCCGGCAGCATCGGCATGCCGTACGGCCAACCCGGCGCGCACTGGGCCCTCCTCGGCGACCGCGGGGCCGTCACGCTGAGGAGGACCGAGTACGACTACGACGCCGCCTGCGAGCGCATCGCGAAGGACTCGGCCTATCCCCAGGCCGCCGCGTGGGCCGACGAGTACGTGCGCGCCCGCAACTCCGACGCGGACGCGATCATCGCGTTTGGCCCGCGTGACGGGCGGACATAGAAGACAGCAGATCGGCTACGGCCTCTTGGCGGCAGGTGGGCCGGCAAACCGCAAGAGGCCGCAGCCGATCCGTTCAGGGGGACCCGGGCGCGAGAACGAAGATCGGCTGTGGGCCGGTCGCCATCCACGCGGGTCCGCTGGTGGGTGAAGGTGACTCGCTTGGTTCGGGACAGTCCGCCGGAGCATCCCCAGCCGGCTTCGGCAGCGACGTACCGCCACTCGGCTCCGTCGGAGCGTTGAAGCCGTTCGGGCTGCAGGTCGGGTCGGAATCCGTCGGAGTCGGTTCGGGGTCCGACGGAGTGGGCTCCGGATCGGTCGGAGTGGGCTCCGGATCCGTGGGCGTTGGTTCGGGATCAGTCGGAGTGGGCTCCGGGTCAGTCGGAGTGGGCTCCGGATCGGTCGGCGTTGGTTCGGGATCAGTCGGCGTTGGTTCGGGATCAGTCGGAGTGGGCTCCGGATCGGTCGGCGTCGGCTCCGGGTCCGTCGGTGTCGGCGAAGGGTCCGTGGGAGTAGGCGAGGGATCCGGAGGAGTCGGCGAAGGCGAGGTCGGCTCCGGCCCCGGCGTGTTCGTCGTCGGAGTCGGCTCCGGCTGCGGATCCGTCGGCTGAGGGTGGGGGTCCGTCGGACCCGGCTGCGTCGGCCCAGGCCCACCAGGGCTGGTCGGACCCGGCCGCGGGTCGGACGGGTACGGCAGCCGCGGCTCTCCCGGATTCGGCGGAGGCGGAACGGGCATCGGCCCCGACCCACCCCAGCCCGGGCGCGGCACGATCGCGTCGGCGAACCAAGCCTGTCCCGAGCCGATCTTGCCGCCGATGTCCAACGGCGAAGTACCACTCCCCGAGTTCGCCATCGGCGCCAGCGTCTGCACGCCACCGGGCGGATAGCGCCAGGAACCGGCGCCGTGCTCAGCGAAGATCTCCTGCTGCAGCGACGGGAAGGTCGACCCGTTCACGAACGTCGCGGCCGCCCACGCGACCAGCGCCACCGAGGCCGCCGTCGCCGCGCCGGCGAGCGCGATCCCGCGCGTCCGGGAGAACGCGTGCCGGACGCGGACGAACGCCGCCGACCAGGTCGCGCGCTCGGTCTCGGTCGCGTTCAGGTACCCCGTGCTGTACGTACCGAGCACGACCGGTCCGAGCAGCGCCGGCAGCCGCGTGTTGATCGCGAACAGCTGGTCGTGCAGGACCGTGCACCGCTCGCACTTCTCCAGGTGCTGGCGGATCTGCGTGCGCTCGCGGTCGGTCAGCCCCTCCCGCGTGTACGCGCCGAGCCGGCCGATCGTGGCCCGGCAGCGCTTCGGGTGCGCACCGTCGAGGTGGTGCCGCGCGTAGTACTGCCGCAGCCCCTCCCGGGCGCGGTACGCCAGCGCCTCGACGCCCTGCGGGCTCAGCCCGAGCAGCGGAGCGACCTTCGCGGCGCTCTCGCCCTCGACACCGGTGTGCCACAGTGCCGCCTGCCAACGTTCCGGAAGTGCGGCGAAAGCTCCGGCAGCCGAAGCCCCGGCCGCTCCCTCCTCGGCCGGGACCAGGGCCTGCGGTTCGCTGTCGGGTTCGCCACCGGCCGCGCGCACCATGTCCTCGTGCAGGCACTGGACGGCGGCGAGCAGGTACGTACGGAACCCGACCTCTGGGCCGACGCCGGTGTAGAGCTCGTCGAAAGTCCGCGTGTATGCGAGCGACGTGAGGTCCTCGGCGTTCCCGCGGTTCCGCGTGAGCAGGCGGGCGAGCCGCATGGCGGCCGCCTGGTGGCGGCCGAACAGGTCCGCGTACGCTGCCGTGTTCCCGTCCTGGGTAGCGGCGATCAGCTCCGCGTCGGTGGGCACCGAGGTGGAGACAGGGGCGGGCTCGGGCAAGCCGGACGCATCGAGGAAGACGGCGTCGTCCGGCGCGTGTTCAGGCGCCGCGTGACGGGGTCTCCCATTGCGTTCAGTGGGATCAGGAACACTCTTAGTCATGGCCTCAGGACGTACTATGGGAATGGCTACGGAATGTGTTCATGCGGTGGGGAAGAGTGACGGTACGAGAAGTGGAACTTAGCGGCCCGAATGCTCGCTGGGAAGGCCAAAACCCAAGATTTCGTGGTTCTGTGCAATGAAGTCACCACAGATTGTGTTCAAGACTCTGGATGTATCTGGTAAAAGCGGACATCTCTACCGTCCTCGCGGTCCATCCCGTGGCCATGGATACGCTGTCCGCGAATCCGTGAGAGGAGCTCACCTGTGTCCAGAGTCGTCGTCGACGTGATGCCGAAGCAGGCGATTCTCGACCCGCAAGGTCAGGCCGTCCACGGAGCCCTCGGCCGGCTCGGCTTCGCCGGGATCTCCGAGGTACGACTCGGCAAGCGGTTCGAGCTCGAGGTCGACGGCGAGCTGACCGAGGAGCGGCTGGCCGAGGTCCGCTGCGCCGCCGAGACGCTGCTCGCCAACACCGTGATCGAGGACTTCACCGTCCGCGTCGAGGCGGCTGGCTGATGCGGATCGGGGTCGTCACGTTCCCCGGCTCGCTCGACGACCGGGACGCCCAGCGCGCGGCCCGGGCGGCCGGCGCTGAGGCGGTCGCGCTCTGGCACGGCGACACGTCGCTGAGCGGTGTGGACGCCGTCGTGCTGCCGGGCGGGTTCTCGTACGGCGACTACCTGCGCTGCGGCGCGATCGCCAGGTTCGCGCCGATCATGACCGAGGTGATCGCGGCCGCGAAGGGCGGGATGCCGACACTCGGCATCTGCAACGGCTTCCAGATCCTCTGCGAGTCACACCTGCTGCCCGGCGCGTTGGTGCGGAACGATCGGCGCAAGTTCGTCTGCCGCGACCAGCGGCTGCGGGTCGAGAACGCGTCGACGGCCTGGACGAGCGCGTACGACGCGGGCCAGGAGATCGTGATCCCGCTCAAGAACGGCGAGGGCGGCTTCATCGCCGACGACGAGACGCTGGATCGGCTCGAGGGCGAGGGGCAGGTCGTCGTCCGGTATCTCGACGGCAACCCGAACGGCTCGTACCGCGACATCGCCGGCATCTGCAACGAGGCCGGCAACGTCGTCGGGCTGATGCCGCACCCCGAGCACGCGATCGAGACGCTGGTCGGGCCGACGACCGATGGGCTCGGCTTCTTCACTTCCGTGCTTCGCGTCGCCGTGTCCTGACGGTATTCCGGCCACTTGATGGCCGGAATCGTTCGTAGCGTCGTCGGCATGACCATCCTGATCACGGGCGCCACGGGGAACGTCGGCCGCCCGCTCGTCGAGCAGCTGCTGTCCGCCGGCCACCGCGTTCGCGCGCTCACCCGCAACCCGCCGCATGCGAACCTGCCCGCCGAAGCGGAGGTCGTCGCGGGCGACCTCGGGGACGTCTCGACCCTCGCCGAGGCGTTCGCGGGCGTCACGGCCCTGCACCTGATCGGCTTCGGCTCCGACTACGAGCCGTTGACGAACGCGCCCGACATCGTCGACCTCGCCGTGTCCGCAGGCGTGCAGAAGGCGACGATCCTGCGTGGCGACGTGGAGAAGGGGCCGGTGGAGGTGGCCGTCGAGGCGAGCCCGCTGGAGTGGACGTTCCTCTCCCCGGTCGAGTTCATGGCGAACACACTCGAGTGGGCGGAGACGATCAAGGCCGAGGGCGTCGTACGCGAGGGCTTCGTGACCATGAGGAGCGCGATGGTGCACGAGGCCGACATCGCCTCGGTCGCCGCGGCCGTCCTGACGTCGGACGGGCACGCGAAGCAGGACTACTTCCTCACCGGTCCCGAGGCGCTGACCCCGCCGGAGAAGGTACGGACGATCAGTGAGGGGCTCGGGCGCGACATCGCGTTCGTCGAGCTCACCGAGGAGGAGGTCGTCGCCAGCTGGCGGGCGGCGGGGTTCTCCGACACCGACGTCGAGTACTTCCGGATGGTGCGGACGAACCCGCCCGAGGCCGCCTACACCCCGCTGCCCACCGTGGAGCAGGTCACCGGTGTGCCGGCCCGGACGTACGCCCAATGGGTGAAGGAGAACGCGGCCTCCTTCACCCGCTGAGCTCAGCTACGGCTTGATGGCCTCGTTGCCGGCCTTCTCGGCCTCGGCGAGGCCGTCGGCCACGGGCTTGCGGCCGAGGAAGACCTCCTTGAGGATCGGCTCGACCGCGGTCGCTCCCGCGTTCGCGCGCGGGCCGATCGGGGCGGGGATGGTCTTGCCGGACGCCGCGTCGATGAACGGCTTCACGTCGACGCCCTCCTTCGACCAGTAGTCCACGAAGCCCTGCTGCGCCGCGGTGACGCCGGGGAACGCGTACCCGCCCTCCGCGATCGCCTTCTGCCCCTCGGCCGAGCCCATCCACTCGAGTACCTTCACGGTCTCGTCGGCGTGCTTGGTCTTCGCGGACCCCACGGCGGCGACGCCGTGCACGACCGACACCCGACCGGCCGGACCCTCCAGCATCGGCGCGATGCCCCACTCGAACTGCGCGCCCTCCTGGATGTTCTTCAGGTTGTACGGGCCCGACTGGAACAGGGCCATCTTCCCCTGGATGAACAGATCGCGGACCTTGTCGCCGTTCTCATTGGTGTCCGCGGCGGACGGCGAGACGTGATGCTTGTTGATCAGGTCGACGATGTACTGGATCGACTTCACGTTCTCCGGCGTGTTGAACGCATAGGCGTCGCCGTTCTGCCACACGCCGCCGTTCGAACCGACGAAGTCCCAGTAGATCGACTGCCCGTCGTAGGAGGCGTTGAAGGCGAACTGGGAGCCCTTCGTGAGCTTCTGCGCCGCCGGGAGGAACGTGTCGGCCGCGCCGCCCTCGGGCGACCACTTGAGCGTGGCCGGATCCACGCCGGCCGCGGAGACCAGATCCTTGTTGTAGAACAGGGCAATCGAGTCCCACAGCTGCGGTACGCCCCACAGCACGTTGTCGCGGGTGTAGAGGTCGACGACCGACTTCTGCCAGTCCGCCTTCTGGTCGCCGAGCTTCTCGTCGATGTTCAGCAGGCTCTTGTTGTCGGCGTAGATGCCGAAGTTCGACGTGTTGGTCCAGAAGATGTCCGAGACGGTCCCGCTGCCGACGTCCGCCGTGAGCTTGGTCCAGTAGTCAGCCCACGGGATCAGTTCGATCTTCACGTCGATGTCGGTGTTCTGCTTCTCGAACTCCGCGAACGACTGCTCGTACGCCTTCGCGACCTGGTCGTCCCAGAGCCGGAACGTCACCTGGGTCTTGCCCCCGGCATCGGGCGAGCCCCCGTCGTCTCCGCCCACGGCGCAACCGGCCAGAGCCAGCGCTAGTACCGCGACGGACATTGCTACGCGCCGCATGGTCCTACCCTTCGACTACTTCAACCCAGTAAGTGAGATCGAGCGAACGACGTGTCGTTGGAACACCAAGAAGAGTACGACCAATGGCGCCATTGCCACCGTCGCCGCCGCCATCACGAGCGTCCAGTTCCCGTTGTACTGGGACTGCAGGCTCGCCGTCGCCACCGTCAGCACCCGCCACTTGTCGGACGAGGTGATGATCAGCGGCCAGAGGAAGTTGTTCCAGTGCGTGACGATCGTGATGATCGTCAGGGTGGCCAGGATCGGCCGGCTCATCGGCACGATGACGTGCCGCAGAATCCGCAATGTACCCGCGCCATCCAGCCGCGCGGCGCTGATCAGGTCCTCGGGGATGCCGCGGAAGTACTCGCGGAGCAGGAAGATCGCGTACGGCGACCCCAGCAGCGTCGGCAACACGATGCCCCAGAACGTGTCCCGCAGGCCGACCTGGCTGAACATCGTGTACAGCGGGATCAGCGTCACCACCTGCGGAACCATCAACGTGGCAAGGTAAATCCAGAACAGCGCCTCGCGGCCGGGGAAGCGGACGCGGGCGAACGCGTACGCCGCCAGCACCGAGCAGACGAGCTGCCCGACCAGGATCACCACGACGACCTGGATGGTGATCGCGAGTGGCGGGATGAAGTCGTACCTGCCACTGAAAAGTGCCGCGTAGTTGGTGAAAGTTACGGGATCTGGCGGCGTCAGCGTCGGCTCGCGGGCGAACTGCTGCGGGCTCTTGAGCGACGTGCCGAAGCTGAGCACGTACGGACCCAGCGTGATCAGCGCGCCGGCGATCAGCAGCGCGTACGTCCCGAGGTTGGCGAGGAGTCTTCTCATGACAGGTCGTAGGTGATCCGGCGGCGGAAGTAGAGCTGCTGCGCGAGCGTGACGGCGACCAGCAGGACGAGCAACACGACGGCGATCGCGGCGGCGCGGCCGAGCCGGTATGACTCGAACGCCTCGTAGTAGATCCGCGAGGCGATCACGTCGGTCCGGCCGGCGGGGCCGCCGCCCGTCATCGCGTACACGGTGTCGAAGACCTGGAAGCTCGAGATGATGCCGGTGACGAGCACGAAGAACGTGGTGGGTCGCAGCAGCGGCAAGGTGAGGCGCCAGAACGTCTGCCAGCCGTCCGCGCCGTCGATGCGCGCGGCCTCGTACAGCTGCGGCGGGATCGCGTTCAGGCCGGCAAGGAAGAACAGCGTCACGTACCCGACCTGCGACCAGATCGTCACCGTGGCGACGGCCGGGAGGGCGAGCGTGGTGGACGAGAGCCACTCGACGCGTTCGCCGATCAGCGCGTTGAGGGCGCCGTCGGACGGGTCGAACACCCAGCGCCAGACGACGCCGAGCGCGAGGGGTGCGGAGATCCACGGGATCACGTAGATGACGCGGAACAGGTTGGAGCCGGGGAGCCGCCGGTTGACCAGCAGGGCGGTGACGAGGCCGAGCACGGTCTGGACGGGGATGACGATGAGGACGAAGAACAGGGTGACGAGCAGCGAGTTGCCGACCTGCTTGTCGCCGAGGATCTGGAGGTAGTTGTCGAGCCCGACCCATCGTGCGGGGCTGACGAGGTCCCAACTCTGCAGGCTGATGGACAGGACGACGAAGACGGGGAAGACGAGGAACAAGCCAACGCCGAGCAGGCTGGGCGCGAGCAGCGCGTATCCCGTTGCCGCCTCCCGGCGCGCGAGCCTCGACCGCCTCGGCGGCGCGGCCTGCCGCCGCACGCGCTCGCTCGTCTGGACCGCCACCGAATCCCTATGTTGCTAGTAAGAGCCGAACCTGAAGCATCTTAGCGGCGGTTTCGCGTGCCTTTGGTCAGGCGACGGCGGCCTCGGGTTCGCGGCGGGCGAAGTCGGGGGCGTGTTCGGGGCGGAGGCCGATAGCGACGGCGTACGCGGGGATGCCTTGCAGGCTTGGGAAACGCTGGAGCAGCCGGAGTGGGGCGGGCAGCTTGGTGGCGTCGGAAACGTCCGCGGCGCCGGTCGTCACGCGGCGGAGGAACTGCTTGTGGATGAACGCCTGCGCGCTCTGGACGACGGCGGCTGGCCACATCCGGCGCGCCTGCACCTTCGCCAGGTCCTCGCGGCCGAGCTTGCCGTCACGAAGGGGCTCGGCCAGCAATCGGGCCGTGGCGACGGCGTCCTGGATCGCGAGGTTGATGCCGACGCCGCCGACCGGCGACATCGCGTGGGCGGCGTCGCCGATGCAGAGCACGCCGTCGTCGTACCACCGCCGGAGCCGGTCGATCTCGACCGTCAGCAGCTTGACGTCGTTCCAGTCGCGTAGCGCGTCGACCCGGTCCTCGAGCCAGGGGAACTGCTCGACGACCTCGTTCCGGAATGTCGCGATGCTGGCCTGGCGCAGCTCGGCGTCGGCGCCCTTGGGGATGATCGTTCCGACCTGGAAGAACGCGCCCTGGTCGATGAGCACGAACATCTTGCCGCCGGACACGCGGCCACCGGCCCCGGACGGGTCGTCTTCGTGCCGCGGCAGCCGGAACCACCACACGTCCACCGGCGTGCCGTACGACCGCACCCGCAGCCGCGTTCGGTCGCGGACGACGGACGACCTTCCGTCGCAGCCGACGACGAGGTCGGCGTAGAGGTGGCCAGCGGAGCCGTCGGGGTTGCGGTAGTCGACGCCGATCACCTTGCGGTCGCGTTCGATGAGGCCGGTGACCTCGGTGTTCATCCGCAGCTCGAACGTGGGCTCTTCCCGTGCCGCATCGGCAAGCAGGTCGAGGAAATCCCACTGCGGAACGAGCGCGATGTGCTGGTGTCGTCCCGGCAGCCTGCGCAGGTCGCCGATGGGTTGGAGGCCCTGGTCGAGCGCCAGGTAGACCTGCTCGACCTTGCGATGCGGGACCCGTTCGAACGCCGGGCCGAGCCCGAGCTCGTCCAACAAGGTCAACGTCGACGCGTGCACGGTGTCGCCCCGAAAGTCTCGGAGGAAGTCGCCGTGTTTCTCGAGAACGGTGACCTCGATACCGGCGCGAGCGAGCAGGAGCCCGAGCATCATGCCCGCCGGTCCACCGCCGACGACGCAGCACGTGGTCTTAGGCATGGCACCCTCCCACAGATCTCACCATTTGGTGAATATGTCCAGGATCTGCGCCACTCGCCCCCGGGTCAAGGTGGCGTCCGTCACTAGACACATGCCCACTCTCCGAACGTTTACGGCTTATCTCGTAGCGTGTAGCCGTGAGCGTCGACACGGTCAAGCACGCGGCCACCAGTCCCGGGGTCGAGCAGCCCTTCGCCGAGCTGGGGCTCAAGCCGGACGAGTACACGCGGATTCGCGAGATTCTCGGCCGGCGGCCGACAAGTTGCGAGCTCGCGATGTACTCGGTGATGTGGAGCGAGCACTGCTCGTACAAGAGCAGCAAGGTCCACCTGCGCCGGTTCGGCGACCTGCCGACGGAGACGCCGGTCGGAAAGCTGCTCGCCGGCATCGGTGAGCAGGCCGGTGTGGTCGACATCGGCCAGGGGTACGCGGTCACGTTCAAGGTCGAGTCGCACAACCACCCGAGCTACGTCGAGCCGTACCAGGGCGCGGCGACCGGCGTCGGCGGCATCGTGCGCGACATCCTCGCGATGGGTGCGCGTCCCGTCGCGGTCATGGACAGCCTCCGCTTCGGGCCGGCCGACGCGCCGGACACGCATCGCGTGCTGCCGGGCGTCGTCGCGGGCGTCGGCGGGTACGGCAACTGCCTGGGGCTGCCGAACATCGGCGGCGAGGTCGTCTTCGACTCCTCGTACCTCGGGAATCCCCTGGTGAACGCGCTCTGCGTGGGGGTGCTGCGGCACGAGGAGCTGCACCTCGCGAAGGCTTCCGGTGTCGGGAACCAGGTGATCCTGTACGGCGCCAAGACCGGCGGCGACGGGATCGGTGGAGTTTCGGTCCTCGCGAGCGAAACTTTCGACGCCGACGGTCCGGCGAAGCGGCCGAGCGTGCAGGTCGGCGACCCGTTCATGGAGAAGCTGCTGATCGAGTGCACGCTCGAGCTCTTCGCTCAGGAGCTCGTGGTCGGGATCCAGGATCTCGGTGGTGCGGGGCTGTCGTGTGCGACGTCGGAGCTGGCCTCGGCGGGCGAGGGCGGCATGCGGGTGTGGCTGGATCGCGTGCCGCTGCGGGACTCCTCGCTGGCTCCGGAGGAGATCCTGATGAGCGAGTCGCAGGAACGCATGATGGCGGTGGTCGAGCCGGCGCACGTCGAGGCCTTCCTCGCCACGTGTGAGAAGTGGGACATCCCGGCGACGGTGGTCGGTGAGGTCGACGCTTCCGGGCGGCTGGTCGTGGAGTGGCACGGTGACGTTGTCGTCGACGTTCCGCCTCGGACGGTGGCGCATGAGGGGCCTGTCTACGAACGGCCTTTCGCTCGGCCTGCTTGGCAGGATGAGCTGCAGGCCTCGTCGCCGGATGCGCTGGAGCGGCCAGCTTCCGGTGATGCGCTGCGTTCGACGTTGCTGCGGTTGGCCGCCTCGCCGAACCTGTGCGATCGGTCGTGGGTGACGGACCAGTACGACCGGTACATTCTCGGAAACACGGTGCTCGCGCAGCCGGAAGATGCCGGCATGATCCGGGTCGACGAAGCGTCCGGGCTCGGGGTCGCGGTGGCGACGGACTGCAACGGGCGGTACACCAAGCTCGATCCTTACGTGGGCGCGCAGCTGGCACTTTCGGAGTCGTACCGGAACATCGCGGTCTCCGGGGCCCTGCCGCTGGCGGTGACGGACTGCCTGAACTTCGGGTCGCCGGAGGACCCGTCGGTGATGTGGCAGTTCGCCGAGGCGATCCGCGGCCTGGCCGACGGTTGCCGGGCGCTGGGGCTGCCGGTGACGGGTGGGAACGTGTCGTTCTACAACCAGACCGGCGAGCAGGCGATCCTGCCGACGCCGGTGGTGGGTGTGCTCGGCGTGGTGTCGGACGTGCGGCGGCGGACGCCGTCGGGGTGGCGGACGCCGGGCGAGGTGCTGTACCTGGTGGGGACGACGCGGCCGGAGTTCGGCGGCTCGGAGTGGGCGCACGTGGTGCACTCGCATCTCGGTGGGCTGCCCCCGCAAGTCGACCTTGACGCCGAGCGTGCATTGGCGGGAATCCTTCGACAGGCTTCGGAATCCGGCGTCGTGTCGGCGGCGCATGACCTGTCCGACGGCGGCCTGGCACAGGCGTTGGTGGAAGGCGCTCTGCGCTACGGCTTCGGCGCGCGGGTTGCTGTGGCTGGCGACCCGTTTGTCGCGCTGTTCTCCGAGTCGGTCGCGCGTGCGGTGGTGGCCGTGCCGGTGGCGTCGGAGGCCGATTTCGTCAACCTGTGTGGGGACTTCCCGGCGACGCGCCTCGGCGTCGTGACGGGGGAGGGCGACGACCTGGTGGTCGAGGGCCAGTTCGCGATCTCGCTCGCCGAGCTCCGTTCCGCCTGGACCGCGACGTTGCCGGCGCTCTTCGAGTAGGCCGGATTTCGTCCACAACCCGCCGGTATCCGAAGTTGTCCACATTCGCCGCATCGGCGCTCGCCCATCCCTTGCCGATCGGGCAGGCTTGAGGCAATCGCGGGCTCCATCCGCGACAGGCCTCGGCATTCGTGGCCGAGGCCCGGGGGGAGGGGGAGGCCCACCCGTTGGTGGGCCGGGCCGTCGCGAGAGTGGTGGCGGGGAGTGGGTTGACGGAGTATTGAACGAGCGTTTCGTCAACGTGGGTTGAGGATTCTCGGCAGCCCCGCCTTCCCAGGTTGAGCGATTGCCCTGGTGAGTGCCATCCGCGCAGCCACGGACGCTTGGTGGGCTTGGTATCGCGTCATGACTCGCGGCGCGCCAGTGATCGTGCGGAGCTGCTGTTCGGCCACGCCGCCAGCTGTATGCGGCAAGGTCGCCCGGCCCGCCGGCGCCGGTGGTGCGAGTCGCCTCAGAAGGTCGTGGTCAGGTCCTGGGTTTGGCCGGTCGAAGCCGCTCGGTAGGCCGACTCGATGATGTCGATCACGTGCCGCGCGTGCTCCGCCGTCACGATGGACGGCGAGCCGTCGCGGACCCAGTCGACGAGCTGCATGACGTCCTCGTAGACGTGCTGCTCCTCGATATCGCGGTGCACCCCCGTCACGTGCGGCAGCAGGGCCTGGTTGCCGTGGCCGCGCGCCGAACGTTCGTCGGGGTTGCGGCCGGGGAAGTCGAACGGTTCGCCGTTCAGCAGCAGGCCGTTGATGGTGCCCTTCGTTCCGTAGAAGGCGCCGCCCATGCCGCCGGTCATGCCGCCGGCGGCGGTGCCTGTCGCGACGCAGAACAGGTTGGCGCCGAAGTCGATCAGCACCGCGGTGTTGTCGTCCGCGTCGGTCTCCACGTCCCGGCCGCCGAACGAGCGCACCGGCACGCGGACGCCTGACATCGCCGTCACGCGCCGCGCTGGGCCGAGGATGCCGGTCACCGTGTGCAGCGAGTAGACCGTCATGTCGTACATCGGGCCGCCACCTGGCTTGCGGAAGTACCACGACGGGTCGATGTTCGACAGCACGTCGGACCCGCCGCGCACCGACTCGTCCTCGTGGTACGTGCCGAACGCCGCGCCGCAGCTCACCCAGGACAACGTCCCGATCGCGCCCGACGCGATCAGCTCGCGCGTACGCACGTGGTGCGGCCGCAGCATCTCACCCGGCGAAGCCACGATCCGCAGCGAGTTCGCCGCCGCGAGGTCGATCAGCTCCGAAGCCTCGGCGACCGTCACCGTCATCGTCTTGTTGAAGTGAACGTGCTTGCCCGCCTGCAAGGCCAACTTGCCCTGCTCGTAGTGCAAACCGATCGGCGACGCGATCGTGACGGCGTCGACGTCGCCGCGGGCGAGCAGGTCCTCGTACTCGGTGAACCCCTGCTCGACCCCGAACTTCGCCGCGGCCGCATCCGCCCGGCCGGGCACCGGGTCGCAGACCGCGGCGAGCTTCACCCGGTCCGCAAGATCGGGTTGACACAGGTGGGGAAGGATCCCTCGCACCGAGATGCTGCCCGCTCCAACGACGCCCATCCGTACCGCAGCTGCCATGTACGCAAGGCTATCGAGCCGACTCGTCGGCGCCAGGGAGCAGCAGGATCTTGCCGGTCACGCGGCCGGACTCGGCCAGCTTCAGCGCCTCGACGGCCTGGTCCAGCGGGTACGTCGCGGCGATCTCGCCGTGCAGCTCGCCGCTCTTGGCCAGCGCGAGAACCGCCTCGAAGTCCGCCTTCACCTGCGGCCGCCGCACCTCCGCCTTACCCGCCATCACGTTGTA
Source organism: Tenggerimyces flavus (assembly GCF_016907715.1). NCBI lineage: Bacteria > Bacillati > Actinomycetota > Actinomycetes > Propionibacteriales > Nocardioidaceae > Tenggerimyces > Tenggerimyces flavus. The sequence goes on from NZ_JAFBCM010000001.1 coordinate 1,648,009, forward strand.
CATCGCCCACTTGCCCCTGCCCGGCAGCAGGTTCGACAGCAAACCGCGGAGCATCATCTTCACCCACGGCAGATAGGCCGATCCCGAAGCGTTCAGTGTCTCGTGACTTCCGTACGACACGATCGTCCCACTGGGCTTGAGCAACGGCTGTAGCGCACGCATCGAGCTGGGCCCGACGTGGTCGAAGATCGCGTCGAAGCCGTCGGGCGCGACCTCACGCAGCTTGGCGGGCAGGTCGCCGCGGTAGTCGACCGGCGTGGCGCCGAGCTTCTCCACCAGGGCGTGCTTGGCCGGCGACGCCGTGCCGACGACGTGAGCACCGGCGAGGCGCGCGACCTGGACGAGGATCGTGCCGACGCCACCCGTGGCTCCTTGGACGAGAACGGTCTGGCCCGGCCGCACCTTCGTGACCCGGTGAACGAGCTGGTACGCGGTCACGCCGTTGAGCGCGAGCGCCTCGGCCTGCTCGGCGGTCACGCCGTCCGGAACGCGAGCCAGGTCGCCGACGTGCACGATCGCCCGGTCGGCCCAGCCGCCCACCTTCACGATCGCGCCGACCCGCTGGCCCACGCGCAGGTCGCCGTGCTGGTCGGAGCCGTTGCCGAACGACTCGATCACGCCGATCAGGTCGTACCCGAGCACGAACGGGAACGGCGGGACACCGGGGTACCGGCCGCGCCGCATCTGCTGCTCGGCGAACGACACCCCCGTCGCCTCGACCCGGACCAGGGCCTCGTCGGCACCCGGCTCCGGCAGGTCGCGCCGCCGAAACTCCAGCGACTCCGGCTCGCCCAGGCTGGTAAGGACTACTTCCGTTGCTTTCATGGTCTCACCTTCGTGATAGAGTCTCGCTCAAGTTAGAGCCTCTAACAAGAGAATGACCCTCTAACGTCAGCAATGTCAAGTCACAGCGAGGAGGGCCCGGTGGCGGACACCAGGCGGGATCGCTATCGCGCCGAGACCCGGCGCGAGGTCAAGGAGCACGCACTGAGGCAGCTTTCGGACCACGGCATCGAAGGGTTGTCGATCAACGCGATCGCCCGCGCGATGGGAATGAGTGGGCCGGCGCTGTACCGCTACTTCGCGAGCCGGGAGGAGCTCCTCTCCGAGCTGATCGTCGACGCGTACAACGACCTCGCCGACACGATGGAAGGCGCTGCCGGCGACGGGCTGCGCGCCGTCGCCATGGCCCAGTGGCACTGGGCGCATGCCGAGCCGCATCGGTACCTGCTGCTGTTCGGCACGCCCGTTCCGGGCTACGAGGCGCCCGAGGAGGCGACCCAGGCCGCCCGGCGGTCGATGGCGGTTCTGCTCAGGCTCCTGCTTGACCTCCATGGCCCGGGCAACGTCGCCCGTCGCCGCAAGACGCAGCTGGAGAACGAGGTCGAGCAGGCGTACTGGGTGCCGGAGGAGTACCGGGGCAAGGTGGGCGGCGGACTCCTCATCCGGGCACTGTCGTGCTGGACGCGCCTGCACGGAGTGCTGAGCTTGGAGATGAACGGGCAGTTCGGCGCGATGGGGTTCCAGCCGGCCCACCTCTACGAGCTCGAGCTCGAGACGCTGCTGTCAACTGAGGCTTGACGTCGTGCGGAGGAACTGCTCGTACGCCTCGTCGTACGCGTCGGCCCGGTCCGGGTCCGGGAAGACCCGGCTCGCCTCGGTGACCACCGCGTCGGCGGCCGCGCCGACGGAGACGTACGCGCCCGCGCCGACCAGCGCGAGGATGCCCGCACCGATGAGGCGGCCCTCGGTCGCGCGCAGCGTCACCACCGGAAGCCCGTGTACCGCGGCGCGCAGCTGGTTCCAGGAAGGATCCGCCGCGTTCGCGCCGACCACGCGCAGGGTCCTGAGTCGCGTCGGCCCTAACTCGTCGAGCATCCGGCGGACCTCGAAGCACTCGCGTTCCTGCCCAGCCGGCGTCGGCACCCACCTCAGGTGGACCCAGCCGGAGCCGGCCGCCCGGTAGTTCAGGACCGTGGGGGACGGATGCGGGATGTCGGAGTACGTGCCGACCAGGGTCAGGTCGCGCTGGCCGATCTCGACTGCGCGCTCGGTGTGGTGGAGCCCGGCGGCGGCGAGCTGGCAGAGGATGTCGCCGGCGCCGCCGACGACGGGCAGGCCGACGGGGAGCCCGGTCGCGCCGGCCACCTCGGGCCGCAGCCGGCCGCAGATCTCCGTCGAGCCGATGATCGGCGGCACCTTGCTCCCGCTGATCCCGAGCGCGGCGAACAGTTCGTCGGACCACTTGCCGGACTCGGCGTCCATGCAGAACGAGCCGGACGCCTCGGTCGGGTCGGTCGCGGCGACGCCGGTCAGCCGGTAGTTGAGGAAGTCCTTGGTGGCGAGAAACTGCCAGGCGGCGTCGTAGACCGTCGGGCTCTCCGCGCGGTACCACGCGAGCTTGATGCCGGAACGGATCGGATCCGGCCGGTTGCCGGCGAGCTGGCTCAGCCGCTCCGCGTCGGGCCCCGCCGCCAGCCCCGCGGCGAGGGGAGCGCTGCGTTCGTCGTTCCACAGTCCGACCCGGCGAACGAGGCAGCGGCCGTCCTGGTCGATGGGGACGATCGCGTGCAGCTGCGCGCCGACCGCGAGCGCGTCGACGCGGGTGGTGTGGTTGCGGGAGACGAGCTCCTGCAGGCATGCGATGGTGGCGGCCCACCAGCGTTCGGGGTCCTGTTCGACCCGGCCGGGACTCGGCGAGTGCGACTCCAGCGGAACTTCGGTGACGTCGAGCAGCTGTGCCGCCGGTCCGATGATGGCGGCGCGTGCGGCGTTGGTCCCCACCTCGACGGCGATAGCGATCGGGTCGACGGGGGCAGCGTCGAGGTCCATTCGCCCACCTCCCCGTGCACGATTCTCGACCCGGGAGTCCCGCTGCGGATACTAGCCGGATCGGGGCTATTCCACCGGAGTGAACAGCCAGCGGAAGAACAGGAAGATAACTCCGCAAACGATGGCGACCGCGGGCAGAGCTTGGACGATTCCGGGAAGGGCGCGGGCGCCGAGCTTGCGGAAGATCGCGACGACGCCGGAACTGAGCAGGGCGAGCACGATTCCGGCCGGGGTGATGCCGAGCAGCCAGATCGCGAAGAACCAGCCGCCTTGGCGTACCGGATCCCGGCCTGGAACGGTGAAGAAACCGAAGCCGACCAGAACGGACGCCGCGGCCCAGACGAGCGCGCTCAGGCCGACTGCCCAGGCGTAACCGCGACCTTCTTTGCGTCGACGCTGAGTGGCTGAAGCTTGTGACGCGGACATGGCGAGCGAGAGATCCCATCGCGAGCGAGCGGACGGTGACGATGACAGTCCACCACAGTCCGCCGACGTGGTCCGGTCGTCAACTTGGTTTCTGGTCGTCGTTGGGTCTCTGACCGGTTGGTGCCAGCGGGCTGGCGGGATTTCTTTCCAACGTCAACCATTGTCGCCATGATCGCTCAGCCGGTACGCCGCCTGCTCGTCGCCGTGCGCGGCGTCCTCACTCTGCTGCCGCTGCTCGGGGCCAGCCCAGCGCCTCGACCGCCGGATCGGAGCGTCGACGCGGGGGTGCGGAACCCGATCAAGGAGGACGGCGCGGACCCGTACCTGTTCTTCCACGACGGGCTCCGGAGGTGCACTTCCTGAACGGGCGGTTCTACGTCTACTACACGGCGACGAACGCGGGTGACGGGCACGTGCCGAACCACCGGATGTACGTGTTGGAGAGCGCCGGCGCCGACCCGCTCGGTCCGTACACGTACAAGGGACCGCTGGCGGCGGCCGCGGACCACTACTCGATCGACGGCACGGTGATGCGGATGCCGGACGGGTCGCTGTACGCGATCTGGTCGGGGTGGGATCCGGGCACGACCGGGCCGCAGAACATGTACATCGCGCCGATGAGCAACCCGTGGACGACGAGCGGGCCGCGGGTGCTGCTGTCGACGCCGACGTACGACTGGGAGAAGGACCACGCACCGGTGAACGAGGGCGCGGTGGCCGCTGTTCCGCGACGGGCGGCTGTTCCTGATCTACTCGGCGAGCGGGTGCTCGAGCCCGAACTACGCGCTTGGGGTTGCTGGTGTCTACACGACGGGGCACAACAGCGTCTTCACCTCGCCGGACGGCACGGAGACGTGGATGGCGTACCACGGGGTCGCGAACCCGGGTGGGAGCTGTGGCGGTGACCGGGCGACGCGGATCGGGCGGATCACGTGGCGTGCGGACGGCACGCCTTCGTTCGGTACGCCGGCTTCGACGGGGACGACGTTGGCATTGCCGTCGGGGGATCCGGGCTCGGTGTCGGTGCCGTTGGGCGACTACGAGCTGATGGCGCAGCACTCGGGGAAGGCGCTGTCGGTGCGTGGGTCTTCGGTGGTGACCGAGACGTCGACGGGGGCGCGGTCGCAGCGGTGGCGGGTGCGGCGTCTTGCTGACGGGTCGTACTCGGTGCAGTCCGTGGCGTCGGGTCGAGTGCTCGCGGTGGCGGGATGCGCTTCGGCCGACGGTGCTGCTGTGGTGGTCGCGGCTTCGTCGGGGACTTCGTGCCAGCGGTGGTACGTGGACGGTGCGTACGGCGCGTACTCGCGTGTCACGTCGGTGCTCGCTGGGCGCGGGCTGGACGTGGCGTGGGCGTCGCCGGAGGACGGGGCAGCCGTGGTGGTGTGGCCGTACGCGTACACGACGAACTCGCGCTGGATACTGCGCCGGGTCCGCTAGCCTCGATCTTTCGTCCGGAGGTGAGTTCGACCGGTCCCGCCCCGCCTTGGGGCCAATGATCATGTTTACATGGTCATTTGCCGCTTTACGTGGGGTGGACGCCAGGTAGAGGGGCCACTGGCCGGGTAAGGCGACCGATGGCGCTATATGCCAGACACGACCTACAGGAGCAGCTGGATGCCGGCGAGGACGAGGCCGGTGGCGACGACCAGTGCTGCCGCGACGCCGCCGAGCACGATGCCCCGCCATTGGCGGATCTGTTCGACGAGCTGGCCGAGGAGGACGAACACCCACGCGATGCCCGCGCCGGCGGCAATGAACGGGACGCCGATCAAGCCGAAGAAGATGACGCCGTCGCGTGGCGGCAGCGCGCAGCCCCAGCCGATGCCCTCGCACCCCCCGTTCGGGTTGGTGTCGTGGGGCCACGCGATCGCGAGCGCGATGAGGAACACGACGGCGTAGAGGCCGAGCGTGAAGACGGCGGCCCAGAGCAGGGCCCGGCCGACATTCGACCGCTTGGGTGTTTGGGTCGTCCCCGTGGCTTCCGTCACGTTCTAAGCGTGACAGGTTCGGGGCCTCGTGCGCTCAACTGCCTGTGGACGGTCCGATGTGGAGACCGTTCTCGTCGAGGGCGTTGTAGATCGTGACCTCGCCCGTGGTGAGGCCGACGTGGACCATGACCGTCCCGTTGGCCATGTCGTCCGCCGCGCCGTGCCACACGGTGAAGCCGGCCGAGGTGACGGTCTGCCCGACCAACGCCACGTAGTTGGGTGGCACATCGTCGCGGAAGGCGTGGCGGAACCCGCCGGGCCATCGCGGTGGTTCGGTGGGGGCGATCGTGCTCCAGGTGATCGACAGCTCGTCGAACTTCTGGTGATTGACCTCGAGCAGCTCGCCCTCGAAGTCGAGCAGCACCGGCCAGTCAGAGAGCCACTCGTCGTCGTCCAGATTCCACATCACCCAGGTGCGGGTCAGCCGGCGCCCGGCGAGCGCCCTCAACCGCTCGCCGTGTGCGTCATCGAGAGCGTCATAGCCGGTGAGCCAGTTCGGCCGGTAGCCGTCGATGCCGAAGTCGAACACGTCGTCCACGCCGGCCAGTCTGAACGAGGCCGCCCACCCCGGCGAACGGTTATCCGCGCTGGTCACGGAGGTCTGCGAGCGGCGAGCACCGCGCTGGCGGGAGGGACCGGGGCGCGGTCCCTCCCGCGGCGGGTTGCAGCAACAGCACGGACCAGGGGGGTGCCCGAGCCTGCTGCGGCGGGGACAGACGAGACCGCGATGGGTGCGACCCGGCGGCTCGTCCGGACGGGCTCGGAGTGCGGATCCGAGGCCGTCACGGAAACGCTAGTGCCGCGAACACCGTTGCGTGGGCGTTCCGGGCGAGTCTGTGGACAACTTTCCCGCAGCACCGGGAATGAAGTGTAAGCCTGTAATCGCTTACCACTGCATGACTACGTTGACGCTTCCGCTGCTCTTCCTGGCGGACACGGTCGTGCTCCCGGGCATGGTCGTTCCCGTGCAGCTCGACGGTGAGCGTCAGGCGGCTGTCGACGCCGCCAGACTCGCCGCGAAGAACACTGACGACAATCCGCAAGTACTGGTTGTTCCCCGCATCGACGGCCACTACGGAGCCGTCGGCGCCATAGCCGAAATCACCCAAATCGGGCGCCTGCCCAGCGGTGAACCCGCCGCTGTCATCCGCGCCACCGGTCGCGCCAAGGTCGGGATCGGGGTCAACGGACCCGGTGCCGCACTCTGGGTCGAGACCACCACGCTCGACGAGCCGTCGGTCGACGACGAGACCCGCGAGCTCGCCCGTGAGTACAAGGCCGTCCTCGTCTCGATCCTGCAGGAACGAGCCGCCTGGCAGGTCATCGACACCGTCCAGCGCATCACCGACCCGAGCGAGCTCGCCGACACCGCTGGCTACGCGAGCTGGCTGGAGGACGAGCGCAAGGTCGAGCTGCTCGAGGCGGCCGATCCCAAGGAACGGCTGACCAAGCTGCTCGAGTGGGCCCGCGCCCACCTGGCCGAGCTCGAGGTCACCGAGAAGATCCGAGACGACGTTCGCGAGACCATGGACAAGACGCAGCGCGAGTACGTGCTGCGCCAGCAGCTCGCCGCGATCCGCAAGGAGCTCGGCGAGGACGGTCCGGACGGTCCCGAGGACTACCGCACCCGCGTCGAGCAGGCCGACCTGCCCGAGAACGTGCGGGAGGCCGCGCTCAAAGAGGTGAGCAAGCTCGAGCGGTCGTCTGACCAGGCCCCCGAGGCTGGCTGGATCCGTACCTGGCTCGACACCGTGCTCGAGATGCCGTGGAACGTCCGTACCGACGACACCACGGACGTCAACGCCGCCCGGGACGTGCTCGACGCCGATCACGCTGGCCTGGACGACGTGAAGGACCGGATCGTCGAGTACCTCGCCGTCCGTACCCGGCGCGCCACCCGCGGCCTGCAGGCCGTCGGCGGTCGCGGCAGCGGCGCCGTGCTCGCGCTCGTCGGCCCGCCCGGCGTCGGCAAGACGTCGCTCGGCGAGTCCGTGGCGCACGCGCTCGGCCGCAAGTTCGTCCGCGTCGCGCTCGGCGGCGTGCGGGACGAGGCGGAGATCCGGGGCCACCGGCGTACGTACGTCGGCGCGCTCCCCGGCCGCATCGTCCGCGCGATCACCGAGGCCGGCTCGATGAACCCGGTCGTGCTGCTCGACGAGATCGACAAGGTCGGCTCCGACTACCGCGGCGACCCCGCGGCGGCGCTGCTCGAGGTGCTGGACCCGGCGCAGAACCACACGTTCCGCGACCACTATCTCGAGGTCGATCTGGACCTGTCCGACGTGCTGTTCCTCGCGACCGCGAACGTCGCGGACACCATCCCGCCGGCGCTGCTGGACCGGATGGAGTTCGTCTCGCTCGACGGCTACACCGAGGACGAGAAGGTCGCGATCGCGCGCGATCACCTGCTGCCGCGTCAACTCGAGCGGGCCGCGCTGTCCTCCGATGACGTGGTCATCGAGGAGGAGGCGCTGCGTACGGTCGCGGGCGACTACACCCGCGAGGCCGGCGTCCGTTCGCTCGAACGGCTGCTCGCGAAGGTCCTCCGCAAGGTCACGACGAAGCTCGCGAAGGACCCGTCGATCGCGCCGGTGCAGGTCGGCGTGCTCGACCTGAACGAGTACCTCGGACGGCCGCGGTTCCTGCCGGAGTCGCAACGGGACGGTTCGATGCCTGGCGTCGCGACCGGGCTCGCGGTGACGGGTGCGGGCGGCGACGTCCTGTACGTCGAGGCGGCCACGATGGAAGGCGAAGCCGGCCTCTCGTTGACCGGCCAGCTCGGCGATGTGATGAAGGAGTCCGCGCAGATCGCGCTGTCGTACCTGCGGGCGAACGGTGCCCGCCTCGGCATCCCGGTCGAGGCACTGTCCGGGCGGCGCGTGCACGTGCACGTTCCGGCGGGTGCGGTGCCGAAGGACGGTCCGTCGGCCGGTGTCACGATGACGACCGCGCTCGCGTCGCTGCTGTCCGGGCGACCAGTGCGGCCGGAGGTCGCGATGACCGGTGAGGTGTCGCTGACCGGCCGCGTTCTGCCGATCGGTGGCGTCAAGCAGAAGTTGCTCGCCGCGCACCGGCACGGCATCACCGAGGTGGTGCTGCCGAAGCGCAACGAGGCGGACCTGGACGACGTGCCGGCAGCAGTGCTGAAGGACCTGCGGGTGCACCTCGCCGAGGATGTTTCCGAGGTCGTCGCCATCGCGTTGGCCGCGGAGGACGCGACCGCGCGTACGGTGCAGGCAGCTTGAGCTCTTAGCTGGAGGGGATCGCTCGCATGACGGTGACGCTGTACGAGTACGCGGGTGGTACCGACGCGATGCGTCGGCTCGCCCAGGCTCACTACGACCGTTGCGTGAGCGATCCCCTGCTGGTGCAGGTGTTCGGGACGACGCCGCGTCCGGAGCACGTGGAGCATCTGGCCGTGTGGTTGGGCGAGGTGTTCGGCGGGCCGTCGGGCTACACCGACAGGTACGGCGGGCATCACGCGCTGCTCTCGCACCACGCTGGGCTCGGGATCAACGAGGCGCAGCGGGTGGCTTTCGTCGAGGCGTTCATGGCCGCGGCGGACGAGGCTGGGCTGCCAGCGGATGCGCTGTTCCGTTCTCGGCTGTACGAGTACGTGGAGTGGGGAACGCGGATCGCGCACTCGGTGTCGCAGCATCCGACGGTGGGTCCGAGCGACGATCCCGTTCCCCTGTGGGACTGGGGACCGGACGGTCCGCCGTCGAAGTGACTTCTTGGAAACGAGAGGGGCTCCCTGCCGGGTGGCAGGGAGCCCTCTTCGTTCTGAGGTCTAGCGGACCTTCAGGTGGGCGAGCGACGCCCAGGTCGGGGCGACCGGCGTGACGCGCAGCGGCATGCGTGCTTCTGCGGGCGTCCGGTCTCCTTTGCGCTGGTTGCACGGGCCACAGGCCGCCACCGTGTTGAGCCACGAATTGCGACCGCCGCGCGAACGCGGCGTGATGTGGTCGACGGTGCTGGCCTGCCCGCGGCAGTAACCGCACCTGCTGCGGTCCCGGGCGAGCACACCCGAGCGGGACCAGGACGGTCCTGTCGTGTACCTCCAACGGGTGACGACGTACTGGACCAATCGGACCACGAGCGGGCGCGGGTAGACCCCGAACAGCCGGTCGGGCATGGCCTCGTGGACGACGGCTACCTCGCGGAACAGCATGCGCACGGCGTGCCGGAGACTTACCCGGTGGAGCGGGCCGAAGTCAGCGTTCAGCACGAGTACGGTTTCCACCGGGATGACCTCCTTTCGGTCGCCGAAGCTTTCTTCTCGCCCGAGCGTACGAGACTTCCGGAGTCGTCCACTACCCCTTAATTGTGCCTTGTCCGTGCCACAAGTGGATGAGTTCGACGGCCGACGCGCCGGTTTCGGCATGCGGGCTAGACGTCTGATGGTTACCGGTCGGTGGCGCTCGGTTGTCCGGGATCTGAACCTCGCGTCTCGACTTCGAGTGCGGGCTCTCGCCACGTTCTACCTGCCGGTTTGCGCTGGGAATTGGCTTGTACGGCGTCGTATTCTCTGTTGCCGGCGCGTATTCGGCTGCTTTCTTCGACTGCATTGCTGGCGCTTATGAGAATCTCGAGGAATGCCGTGCTGTGCATTCGACAGGAATGCGTCCGGGGCTGGTGGAGGCGGCGGCTCGGGACCTCGGGTGGGCGGTGGATCGCTGGGTCGGTCGCGGGTGGGAGCCGCCTGCCGCTTGGCGCGTGGGAGGGGAGCACGGGGCGCGATCCGACGGTTGTGTTGAGTAACCTCCGTAGCTGATCGCTTCGCCGCGAGCACAATGCGTTGATCGGGCTGCCGAAGTGGCGAATTTCGGTCGGAAGTTTTGAAGATTTGCCGGACAACGAACCCGGCGGAGGTGCATGCTTCAGGAAGTGATCCGCCTCACCCCGAGGATCCAGTGGGTCACTAATACGCTCGGCGGGCGTGGAGGGCTTCCCCCGTGGCTCTTCCCGCCCGCTGAGTCCCTAGCTTCAGGCAACAATGCAACACACCACAGTCGCTCGGCGGACGTGGAGGGCTTCCCCCGTGGCTCTTCCCGTCCGCCGAGTCTTTTGTGTCCGGCGTACGAGCCCTAGGTGGCCCGCGCCGCCGCGAGGGCGCGGCGCCAGACCTTGCGGTACGACTCGAGGCCGTCCAGTGACAACGGTCCGGTGGGGCCGGCGGTGATGGCCACCCGTTCGGGGATCGTTCCCCAGACCGGTACGCCGGCCTGCACCCAGGATTCGAGCGCTTCCTTGTAGCTGCGGGTGAACGTGCGCGCCGAGCAGATCACCAGGCCGACCGGCGTGCTCGGTGGCACCAGGTCCAGCACGGCCTCGACGCGTGGGGTCTCGACGCCGCCGACGCGGGTCGGGATGACGACGACGGAGGCGCGGTCGAGGGCCTTGTTGAGTAGCCGTTCGTGCGACGGCGGCATGTCGACGACCCCGACGCCGTCGTCGCCGACGCGGTCGAGCGCCTTGGTGAGGAGGCGTTCGGTGGGCGCCTCGAGAACCTCGACGCGCTCGAGCTTCTCGTCGCCTGAGTTCTCCACCCAGTCCGCGGCGCTGGCCTGCGGATCGGCGTCGACGAGGATCGCGGCGCGACGGTTGGACGACGCCAGGGCGGCGAGGTACACCGACGACGTCGTCTTGCCGACTCCGCCCTTCAATGCTGCCGTCACGATGATCATGAAGGGGACGCTACTCCCGTCAGGGCCTCCATTACCACCATTACTACTCTCCGCAATGCCCGACGCGCCGAGTTGTGGGGTGGATCTGGGTGCTGGAACTCGTGCTTTCGGACGAGCCGCAGCCCTCGGTGGTGATGGCAGAGTGAGGTGCCATGGGTACTGAGCTCGTCGTCCGCGACGCCGCCGTGATGGCGGCGATCTTCGGCTTCGCGGCGATGATGTGGCTGGGTTGGGCGCAGGAGGCCCCGCCGCGTACGTGGCGTTTCTGGCTCGGCGCGGGCGCCGTCCTCGGCGCGCTGCTGGCCATCGGTGGTGGGCTGCTCGCCTGGCAGAACTGGAGCCCGGAGTCGGCGCTCGCGGCCGAGTCAGCGCGGCGGACGTTCGGCATCGTGGCCGGCATCGAGTTCGGCCTGGCCGGCATCGGCGCCGCTCTGTTGGGTCTGACCAAGCGGGCACAGTGGATCAACCCGTGGATCGCGCTGGTCGTCGGGCTGCACTTCATTCCGTTGGCGCACCTGTTCAACGATCTGTGGCTGTACGGTCTCGCCGCGATCATGGTGGCGGGTGCTGGTGCTGCGGTCTGGCAACACCGCCGCACGGGCACGATGCCCAGCGCGGTGAGCGGTTTGGTGTCGGGCGTGGGCCTGCTCGCCTATGCGATCCGCGACGTGATCCTCGTGCTCGCCGCCTAGCTGTCCGTTGAGGATGGTGCTCCGCCTCGTCATCTCGTCCGCCAGCGTCCGGTCGCGGCGGAGCGAGTAAAGGGCGCCGCGGCGGCTTCGCAGAGGGGCGACGTCGCTTCGCGATCTTCGACCCTTGACTAGCTCCGCCGCGACCGGAAGGGCGCATGGACGAGATCGACGTGGCGCCTGATCGACTCCCTGCCAGCTCCGCTATGCAGCTCCTCTTCGGCCGAGCTCGCCGACGTTTGGAATGAGGGACGCCCTCTATCGAATAGGCCGGTATGTCACGTGGGTTCCATGAACTGTGGCTGGCCTGGTTTGCACAGCGGTTGCGACTTCCCTAACTCGGCCGGGGTTTACATCGTGGCAAGGATGGCCAGAAACCCCGTTTCGGCTAGGGAAGTGCGCAAAGCTGTGGACGACCAGCGGCGAGTCGCTCGAGAGTAGTGGGCCCCCTCAGACGACGAGATCGCTACAGGGACGCCCTCATTCGAATCCCCCTGCCGCCCGCCAGCCCGCCTGGTCTTGGATGAAGGGCACCTTCATCCAAACGGGGAGGGTCGGGGGTCGGCTTGGGTGCCGGTAGCTGGTGTGACGCGCCAGTGATCATGAACGTGATCATGAAGTGGGAGTGGCGTATAGGGCTGTTCTGCCTTCATGATCACGTTCATGATCATGGTTCTGGAGCGCCAGGGCCAGGGCCGTGGGATGGTGGATCCCCGGGACCCACCACCCCTGAGGCAGCTGGGGCTAGGCCTTCACCACTCCGCAGGCGGTGCGGATGAGGATGGGCGGGTTGTAGCGCTCGGGGTCGAGGCTGACCTCGACCGCCACGCCGGGCTCGACGAACCAGAAGGCTTGGCGCTCGTCCGCGAAGCCGGGCAGGCCGTTGTGGTCGAACGACGTCAGCGACCACCCGGCGGGGTCCTTCTCGTGGTACTCGGTGAGGAACGCCCGCGTCGCCGCCAGGTCGCTCAGCCGCGCACCGCGCAGCACCTTCACGGTCAGGTCCACGCTGTACGCGCCGGAGGGGTCGGGGCCTCGTTCCCACACCCTGGACTGGAAGGCCACCTCCTCCCACTCGTACTCGAAGTCGGACACCATCGGCCCGATCTCGGCCGGCAGATCGGTGATCGCGAAGCCGTCCAGCGGCTCGCCGATCGGAGGTTGCTCGGACACGGTCCGGCACCCTACCGGGCGATCCGCCAACGCGGCCGAAGCGGGCAAGGCGGGCACCAGCAGGAACGCGGAAGCCAACACGGCAGCAGACGTGCGACGAAGGGTCATGACAATGCCTCTCAAGGATGGATTCGAACATCGGTTCGTTCATCCTGCAGGCAGCACAACCAGAACGCAGCCGAGCACGACAGGCCTGTGGACAACAGGTCCTGTGGACAGAAACCCGCGGCTCAGGAAGCCAAAGCGATGATGCGGGCCACCAGTTCCGCGTACGACAACCCCACCGTCCGCGCCGCCAGCGGGAGCAGGCTCCCCGGCGTCATCCCCGGCAGCGCGTTCAGCTCCATGCATCGCGGCGTCCCCGCGGCGTCCAGCCGGAAGTCCACGCGCGAGTACGTCCGCGGCCCAAACCCCAAAGCCGAGTGCGAACGCAAAGCCAGCTCCCGCAGCAGAGACTCCAAGGCAGGCGGAATCGAAGCCGGGCAGATCTCCCGCACAGCACCCGGCTGGTACTTCGCCCGGTAGTCGAACAACGGACCCGACAGCTCGATCTCGATCACCGGCAGCACCTCGTCACCGAGCACGCCGACCGTGAACTCCCGCCCCGGCAGGTACGTCTCGATCAGCAGCTCCCCCGACCCCGCGGCGGCCGCCGCGACAAGCTCGTCAGCAGTGGAGGCCAACGACAAGGAGACGCTCGACCCACCCGCGGCCGGCTTCACCACCACCGGACCGTCGTCGATCAGCCGCTTCGCCTCGACCGGCAGCTCCGAACGCCCCGCCACGTGCCGCACCCGCTCGGCCACCGGCACCCCAGCCGAGTGCAAGACCCCAAGAGCGAAGTCCTTGTGCCAAGCCGCCGCGCACACCGCCGCGCCAGCGCCGGTGTACCGCACACCAGCCATGTCGAGCAGCGCCTGAACGTGCCCGTCCTCGCCCCAACCCCCATGCAGAGCCACGAAGACCAGATCCGACTCCCGCAGCGAAGCCAGCCCCGGCCCACCGGTCAAGGACGCGAACAGCTGCCGCCGCCAAGAAGCCTGGCGCGACATGTCCGGCGGCACCTCCGGCACCGCGAAGGTCGGTACCTCGGCAGGCGACGAGACCCGCTGCGTCAAGAACGGCGATGGGGCGGCCGGGTCGATCACCCGGACCTCGTTGCCAAGCTCGGCGATCGCTCGCCCGATGGCATAGCCGGACGCCAACGACACATCGCGTTCGGTGCTCTCGCCTCCACACAGGACCGTCACGAACATGGCGCGCATCCTCCCACGCGCCAAGTTCAGCCGCGCGGGGCCATCGCCGAAATCAGCTCATAAGCGACGTGCGCCGCCGCGATTCCGGTGATCTGCGCGTGGTCGTAGGCTGGCGCCACCTCGACCAGGTCCGCGCCGACCAGCCGCAGCGACGCGAACGAACGCAGGATCGCCAGCAACTCCCGCGACGTCAACCCGCCCGCCTCGGGCGTCCCCGTCCCGGGAGCGAACGCCGGGTCCAGAACGTCGACATCCACCGACACGTACACCGGCCGATCGCCGACCCGCACACGGATCCGCTCGACCACCCCCGCGACCCCCAGCGCGTCCAGCTCCACGCTTGGCACGACCTGGAACCCGAGCTCGCCATCCGCACGCAGGTCAGACGCGTCGTACAAAGGCCCGCGGATCCCCACATGCAGGCAACCCGACCGGTCGAGCAACCCCTCCTCCGACGCGCGCCGGAACGGTGTCCCGTGCGTGTAGGCAGCACCGAAGTACGTGTCCCAGGTATCCAGATGCGCGTCGAAATGCACGACGGCGACAGGCCCGTGCACCGAAGAAATCGCCCGCAGGGTTGGCAAAGCGACCGTGTGGTCGCCGCCGAGCACCAGCACCTTGCCCGCCCGTTCGAGCAGCGCACGCGTACCCGCCTCGATCTGTCCGAGCGCCTCGTCGATGGAGAACGGGTTGACCACCAGATCGCCCGCGTCAACCACCTGTTGACGCGCGAACGGGGCCACCTCCTGCGCCGGGTTGTACGGACGCAGCAGCCGCGACGACTCGCGGATGTGACCGGGTCCGAAGCGAGCGCCCGGCCGGTACGTCACCGCCGAGTCGAACGGCGCACCCACCACCGCGACGTCGACGTCGGACACCTCGTCGGGGCGCGGCAGCCGCGCGAACGTCGCCGGACCCGCGAACCGCGGCACCAAGGTCGCGTCGACCTGACCGAGGTAACGGCCCTCCGTGACCCGGGGAATCTCGTCCATAGCAAGGCCATTCGTCTGCCGGCTGTCCGTCGTCACGGTAACAGCAGAGACCCGCCACTAGGAGGTGAATCGGCGGCTACAGAGAGCTTCCGCCGACGTTTCTGTACTGGTCAACGAGATGCGACGGACGAGCCGGCGGCGCCATCGGCGACCGAATGTGGCCGGAAGCGCACCCGGCAAAACGGGGCACTCAGTGCAGCGGGAACGGTTCCAGCGGCGACCGGTCGTACTTCTCCTTCACCAATGTGAGGTGGCTCCACGTCTCGAGCTTCCGCACGCCTGGGATCTGGCGCAGCCGGTCGAGCGCCGAGACGACGTCGGCGCGCGTCGCGCCGACCAACGTGCCGATGATGTCGGCGCGGCCGACGGCCGACGCGAGGTACTCCACCTGGGCGAGTTGGGCGATCGACGCCACGGTCTCGTCCACCGGCCGGGCCACCCACACCGCGAATCCACACGCCTGGGTGAACCCCAGCACCGTCGTGTCCACCAGCCCGATCACGTGCACGACGCCGTGGTCGATCAGCCGCAACACCCGCGCCCGTACGGCGCCCGGCGACAGCCGCACCTTCTCGGCCAGGTCGGAGAACGCCGCCCGCCCGTCCAGCTGCAACGCCGCCAGCAGGTGGCGGTCGACGGCGTCGAGCTCGACCGGGCGCAGCCGCCCCGGCGGGAAGTGCGTGTCCTTGACGATCGCCGTGTAGATGCCGGTCTCGACATTCCGTACGCCGTCCAGCGCGCGCAGCGAGTCGAGCGCCGAGGCGAACGTGTCCATCGACGGCGACCGCAGCTCGGCGATCACGCCGAAGCGGCCGGACACGACCGAGACGAACGGGGCGTCCTCCATCGCCGCGATCTTCTCCGCGATCGGCATCGCCGGCCCGGAGATCTCGAGCGAGACGTGCCCGAGTGCGTGCAGCCCGTACACCGAGGGGTGCACCATGCCGACGATCCTGATCGCGCCGAGATCGAGCAGCCGCTGGATCCGTGCTCGTGCCGCCGTCCGGGACAGCCCGACGCGGCCGGCGAGAGCCTCGAACGTGGCTCGGCCGTCCTTGCGAAGTTCTGCGATCAGAGCGGAGTCGGTCTGGTCGACGTCCACGCGGATCCCCCCTTCCCTGGCCCGAGAGCGGCGATCTTGTTGCGAGCGGACTATAGGCCGTTCGATCCAGAATGTGGACGTCTGCCCCCGCGTCGGCGAGGTGGTCGCGGCCTGTGTGCGGGACTTAACGGAAACCACCAGTTTCGCAACGGCTTCCGTGATTCACTTTCGAGTCGGGTGCGGGGAATCTCGGAGGGGCTGTCGTGTCGGAGCAGAACCTTGCCACCAGCCGCCGGTGGTTCGAGCTCTGGGACCTGCAGGATCTGGAAGGTCTCATCGACCTGGTCGACGACGACTTCATCGCGATCGACCAGGCGAAAGGGCAGGGCTTTCGCGGCAAGGACGGGTTGCGTCGTTTCTTGCACAGTTGGGCGGACTCGTTCGACATGCACAACACGGCAGACGATCTGTCGTACACCTCCGCTGGCAACAAGGTGGTGACCGAGGCGGTCAGCCGCGGCACCCACACGGGGACGTACGCCGGCGTCGAGGCGACCGGGCAGGAGGTCCTGCTGCCGATCGTGATCATCCAGACGTACAGCGAAGAGGGCCGATTCCTTTCGCACGAGATCTACTACGACCAGCTGGCGTTGGTCGCGCAGCTACTCGCGAAGGCGCTTCCGACGCTGGAGTCGCGCAACCTCGCGGTCGCGGCGAGCGGTTCGTCGGAGCTGCGCTTCCCTGCTGGGGCGAATGTGATCACGCAGGGCGATCCGCCGGAGAACTTCTACGTGATCCTCAGCGGCCAGGTCGAGGTCGTGAAGGAAGGCGTCGTCGTCGCGACGCTGGGACCGAGCCAGTTCTTCGGCGAGGTCGGGCTGTTGAACGGGGAGCCGCGCAACGCGACCGTACGAGCCGTGACCGAGTTGACCACGTACGTCCTGGCGGCTGAGGGCTTCGCCGCGATGATCCGTTCGTCGCTGCCGACCGCCGGCCTGCTCACCGACCTCGCCCGGCAACGAACGACGCGCTAGCGCGAGCAAAGATAGGTGGTTCTGCGGATATCCAGCGGGCCACGTCGGGAGCACCCTCGACGCAACACAGAGGGGGTACCCATGCCACTCCATCCCAAGGCAACGAAGTTCGGCGTGGTCGCCGGACTCGTCGCCGCGTTCGCCATGACGACAGGCGCCGCTCCGCCGAGTCAGTACGGCCATCACCACGAGAAGCGGATCGCGTTCACCAAGAACGACGCCGCGACGGGCGAGCCGCTCGGCCTGTGGACGGCCGATCCGAACCTGAAGAAGCAGCGGCGAGTGTGGGCGGGCAACGCCTCGTTCCCTGCTTGGTCGCCGGACCGCCGACGGCTGCTGTTCGGCTTCACCGACGACGACGGCAACCAGCAGCTGGCCACGATCCGTCCGGACGGCAGCGGCTTCCGCCAACTCACCCGGATGCCGGGCATCTCCGAGTCCGCCGACTACTCGCCCAACGGCCGCTGGATCATCTTCGATCGGTCGCCGTCCACCGACTTCGAGCACCCCGACTTCCACACGACGTTGTGGGTGGTGCGCTCCGACGGCAAGGACGCGAGGCCGTTGAAGAAGGGCGCGAAGACGTTCGACGTCGAGCCGGAGTACTCGCCGAACGGCCGGAGCATCACGTTCTCCCGACTCCGGGTGGACGCGAACGGTGTGTTCACCGCCGCGATCCACGTCGCGCGAGCGGACGGCAGCCACGAACGCAGGCTCACGCCGTACCTGAACTTCGCCGAGCACCCGCGCTGGTCCCCGGACGGCCGGAACGTGCTGTTCAACGTCGAGAACTTCGAGAACCAGAGCCATCCGAGCGTCGGGATCTGGCGGGTCCGCGCCACCGGTGGCCCGATGAAGCTGCTGCTGTCCGCCCGCGACAGCCAGGTGCAGGGGTTCAAGCCCGACTACTCACCGGACGGCAAACGCATCATGTTCGCCTGCGTCTACCTCCAGGAAGAGGTGAGCGACGACCTCTGCGTGATGAACGCCGACGGCCGGAAGTTCAAGCGCCTCACCAACACCCCGGCGATCCACGAGAACCACCTCGTCTGGGACTAGAAGATCAATCTGCCGGCGGGGTGGTCCGGGATCACCGCCACCGCGGCCGCGTACCCCGCCGGCACGACGAGGTCGGCCAGCGCCAGCCGGTCCGCCAGGGGCGGATCGGCCGGCCAGGTCAGCGGCGAGATCGTGAACGACGACATCGGCACCGCGAGGCCGTCGCCGGTCGCCTTGAGCACGGCTTCCTTGCGTACCCACAGCCGGTGCAGGTCGTCGGCGGCCTCGCCGGGTCCGCGGACCATCGCGGCGATCTCCGCGAACGTCGCCGAGGCGGCCTCGATGTCCACGCCCACCGGCCCGACGTTCGACACCGCGAGCAGCACCCACCCGCCAGCGTGCGACAGCGAGAACTCCCACGGGGCGCCGTCCACCAAGGCTGGCTTTCCGTGGCCGGTCTCGCCGCAGGTACGGCAGCGGCGGACGAACTCCAGCGACTCCGGCGCGACGCCGAGGTGAGCGGAGAGAATTTGCCGGGCGAGCACCCACGCCGTACGGAACCGGTCCTGGTCGGCGGCCTGCCGGAAGCGCGCAAGACGCTCGCGCTCGTCCGTCGACAACTCCAAGGCATCCGAGCGCGCACCGTCGGCAGGTGTCCGGTGGACCTCCACCAGACCGCCGGCGAACGACGTTGCCGTGACTTCACCTTGTACCCGTATGGTCTCAGGAGCGTACCGATCACCGATGACCATGGGGGCCAAGGTGCGGGTGAGCTTCGCCAGCCGACCGGGCGACGAGGCGATCGAGAACGAGGACTTCGTCGCCGCGAAAGAGGGCACCGTGGTGGTGCTCGACGGCGTCACGCCGATGGACCGGACCGACACCGGCTGCCAGCACGGCGTCGCCTGGTTCGCCCGTACGGTCGGGACGCAGCTACTCCAGTCCTCCCACATGAGCACGCGCCCGCTGGCCGACTGTCTCGCCGACGCGATCGTCCGCACCCGCGACGACCACGCGGGCACCTGCAACATCGACCACCCGGACAGCCCGGCGGCGACCGTGGCGGCCGTGCGGATCCGCGACGGCGTCCTCGACTTCCTCGTGCTCGCCGACTCCGCGGTGGTGCTGGACGGCGCCGAGCTCGAGGTCGTGACCGACCACCGCGCCGGCGACGTCAGCCGGTGGCTGCGGCGGCGGGGCGAGCGGCCGACCGGGCCCGCCGTCCGTTCGTACCGCAACCGCCCGCGCGGCTACTGGGTCGCCGCCCATCAGCCCGACGCGGCGTACGAGGCGATTGTCGGCAGCGCGCCGGTCGACGGGCTCCGGCGGGTGGTGCTCGCGACGGACGGCGCGACGCGGTTGGTCGACACGTTCAAGCTGCTGAAATGGGAGGAAGCGCTCGACGACCTGACCAGCTGCGGACTCGAGGCGTTCCTCGACCGGACGCGAGACGTCGAGCGCGACGACGCGGCGCGGGGCCGGCGGCACGGGGCGAAGGTGCACGACGATGCCACCATCGTGCTGTTGTCCGACTTGTGACATTGTGGGAACGTTTTCACTGTGAGCCCTCCGTTACCTCAGGACGACGCCGCGCGACTCGAGCTCGTGCGTGAGCAGCTGTACACGCCGGTGCTCGGGGACGTCCTCGATCAGGTGGGGCGGCAGCACCAGTTCCTGCCGCCGTCGATCATGCCGATCCGTACCGACTTCGTGCTCGTCGGCCGGGCGATGCCGGTGCTGGCCACCGACGTCTTCGGGCCGCAGCCGAAGCCGTACGGACTGCTCACCGAGGCGCTCGACCAGCTCCGGCCGGGCGAGGTCTACCTCGCGCACGGCGGCCGCGCGCAGGCCGCGTTGTGGGGCGAGATCCTCACCGTGACCGCGAAGGTGCGAGGCGCGGTGGGCGCGGTGCTCGACGGGTTCCACCGCGATACGCCGCAGGTGCTCACGCACGACTGGCCGGTGTTCAGCAGGGGCCCGTACGCCCAGGACTCCGGGCCGCGGTCGTCGGTGGTCGACTTCCGCGTCGACGTCGAGATCGGCTCGGTGTGGGTCTCACCGGGCGACCTCGTGGTCGGCGACCGCGACGGCGTGGTCGTGGTGCCGCGGGCGATCGAGGACGAGGTGCTCGAGCGCGCGCTGGCGAAGGTCGCGGCGGAGAACGAGGTCCTCAAGGCGATCGAGAACGGCATGTCCAGCACCGAGGCGTTCGCGCGGTACGGCGTCCTCTGAGACGGTAGTTAGGAAACCCTAACCTGTCGCGTACGATGACGGGCATGACCGAACGACCCGCGCGCCGGCCGGTGACCACTCATCTCGGCGAGGTGCTGCGCACCGAATGGCTCACGCCCCATCTGATCCGCGTCACGCTCGGCGGTGAGGGGCTCGCGGCGTTCGTCGACAACGGCTTCACCGACCGGTACGTGAAGCTCGTCTTCCCCCGGCCCGGCGTGGACTACCCCGAACCGTTCGACGTCGGCAGGATCCGCGAGGAACTGCCGCGCGACCAGCACCCGGTGACGCGGACGTACACAGTCCGCTGGTGCGACACCGCGACGCACGAGCTCGCGATCGACTTCGTCTACCACGGCGACGAGGGCATCGCGGCGCCATGGGCGGCCGCGGCGAAGCCGGGGGACACACTCGCGATGCTCGGGCCGGGTGGCGCGTACGGACCCGACCCCGAGGCCGACTGGCACCTGCTCGTCGGCGACGAGTCGGCTCTCCCCGCGATCGCCTCCGCGCTCGAGGAGGTCCCCGCGGGCAAGCCGGTCAAGGCGTTCGTCGAGGTCGAGAACGTCGACGAGCAGATCGCGCTGACCTGCGACGGCGACCTCGAGCTCACCTGGCTGCACCGGGCGAGCGACGGCGACATCGTGCGGGCCGTCCGCGAGCTCGACTTCGCGGCCGGTGACGTGCACGTCTTCGTCCATGGCGAGGCCGGCTTCGTCCTCGAGCTGCGCCGGCACCTGCTGAACGAGCGCGCGGTCCCGCGCGAGCGGCTGAGCCTGTCCGGCTACTGGCGGCGCGGCAAGAACGAGGACGGCTGGCAGGCCGAGAAGGCCGACACCGCCCGCGCCGAACGCGAAGCCGCCGCCGCGAAGTCCGCCTAACTCAACCCTTCGCCCGGCGGTTTTCGACCCGCCCGCCCCTCGGCAAATGATCATGTTTACATGATCATTTGCCCCTTTACGTGGGGTAGACGCCACGTAGAGGGGCTACTGGCCGTGTGAGGCGACCACGGACACTGCCTAACCCGGCCAGCCGAGCCACCCAGATCGCGCACAACAGCGCACACCACGGCGAGCAGTCGGGCACAGTCGAGGGCATGAACCTCCGGTACACCCGACTGTTCACCGGCGACGACGGCCTGTCCCACTTCGAGGACGTCGACGTCGAGCTGCACCCCGACGTCCCGGCGCCCGGCGAGCTCGCCGTCTCCGCCCCGCTGCAGGCGAGCGCGGTCCTGTTCGCCGCCGGCCCGAAGGAGGGCAGCCATCCCGAGCAGCCCGAGAGTCGCCGGCAGCTGATCATCGGCCTGCAGGGCTCGGCCGAGATCATCACCCGCGACGAGACCCGCACGCTCGGCCCCGGCGACGTGCTGCTCGCCGAGGACCTCGAGGGACCCGGACACGCGAGCCGGTCCACCGAGGGCTTCAGCGCGGTCGTCGTGGTGCTTTAGGTCGTGTCTGGCAAATAGCGCCGGTCATCGCGCGTAGCGCGACGGCGCGCGGCGCATCGCGCCCGTATCGGCGGCCCCTGCTAGGTGAAGCGTGTCGTGGTCGCCTTACCCGGCCAGTGGTCCCTTTACCTGGCGTCCACCCCACGTAAAGCGGCCGCTGATCATGTTTACATGATCATTGGCCCCAGGGCGGGGCCGGGCCTGTCGAGCCCACCGCCGGACGAGAGATCGAGCCTAGAGCGATCCCGCGCGCTACGCAGGGCCGCGGCCTACGCTGGATCGCATGCAGACGTCGGTGGTCGCCCCGTACTGCTGCTACCTCCGGGTGTACGAGCCGCTGACGTCGTTCAAGCCGCGCGAGCGGGCTGTCTGGCGTGCCTACCTCGACCGCGACGACCCCGCGGTCATCGAAGCGGAGCAGGAACGCGCGTACGCCGCCCTCCTCCGAGGCCACCCGCTGCCGCTCCCCGGCGACGAGGCGCCCGCCGCGTACCCGCTGACCGTCGACGGCGCCCTGCTGCTCTGTCCCGTCGACTTCCATCTGAGGTCCTGGCTCGCGCTGACCGAGCTCGTCGACGAGCTCCCCGACCGGGTCCTGGACTCCCTCGTCTCGCAGAGCACGCTGGAGCAGATCGACACCGAGTTCCTCCGCTGGCGCGAGCTCAACCCCGACACCGTTCCGCACATCCAGACCGCGCGCTGGCACGTCCCGCTCGCCTGGTTCGTCGCGTTCGACGAGGACGACCGGCTGAAGAACGAGGAATCGGACTCGGCGGTCCGGTATCGGACGCCGATGGTCGAGGCACGCCGCCGAGTCGGTCGCGCGTACGGGTTGCTCCGCCGCGCTCAACCGCGGAGCTGGACGGTCGAGCCGATCAAGGAACTGGGCCGTTGGCTGGAGGCTTTTCACCCACATTCATGGGTCGAATTGGACTTCGGAGGCCTCGTCAGGCTCCTCGGAGCCGAAAATTCGGCCTCGGATCGCTCAACGGTCCAAGTAAAAACTGCCTTACAGGCCGTAGCTGAGGGTGACATAGACAAGGCGAATGCCCTATATGTCCGATTAGTCGGTCGTTGGCGGACACAGCGGGTGAAGGAGCGCGCCTCGTGAAAAACCGCCGCTCAGGTAAATTCTGGAAATTCTGGTCGTAACCCGTTCGTTCACACTACGGTGAGTCACGCGAAGATTGGTCACGGCGAACACCTGTGTGACGCTGCGTGGGGGATGGATGACGTGGCGTGACCGACTTGTGGTGTTAGTCCGGGATGACCATTTCTTCCACCGGCGATTCGATGCACCATGGAGGGTGCGGGACGGACTTAGCCGTCCGGTTCTCGTGAGGAGGCCGCTTATGACGACACGCACGCCGGAGACCGAACCTCTGCTGACGCCAGCAGAGGTCGCGGCCATGTTCCGGGTAGACCCCAAGACGGTCACCCGGTGGGCCAAGGCGGGCAAGCTCAGCTCCATCAGGACGCTGGGTGGACATCGGCGTTATCGGGAATCCGAAGTGCGCGCGCTGCTCGCGGGCGTACTTCCCGAACAACGCCGGGAGGACAGCAGGTAGCTCGTGCCGAAGTTGAGCGAGCAAGCCCGGCGTCGCCTGAGGACGCCGGGTGGGTACGAGTGAATGATCCAGTAACATCCGCGACATCAGCAGGCAGATCCGGTTCCGATCGACCGGAACAGACGATGTGGCGACACCATCCTTAACTGGCTGGTGGCGCCACATTCGTCTGCGCGCACATGAGGGCGTCTTCGACCGGGCGCGTGGGCTGCTCAAGTCCGCGATGCTCGTGGGCTGGGCGAACAGCGCGAAGGCGATCATCTACACCTTCCACCGGGCCCGGCTGGATCGGCGGCTGAAGTCGTCGCCGGTGTCGTCCAGAGCGCCCGGCGCGTTCGTCTCCGCCGAGCCGAGTCCCGGCGGGGCCACGTTCACGTACGCCAACGCCACGCTCGAGGTGCGTTTCCTCGCGGGCGGCGGCGTGTTCCTCGCCTGGGACGGCGCGCAGCCGATGCCCTCCTACGCGTTGGCCAGTTCTGACCACGATGGCGCCGAGCCCGCACCGGACGAGACCAGCGTGCTCGCCGGTCCGCACGAGGACGGCGACTGCTGGTCGGTGACCGCCGGCGGCGTCGTGGTGACCGTCGACCGATCGGGCGCGGTCGCGATCCGCACCGCGGACGGCAAGCCGCTGCGGTACGACCCGCCACCGCGCTGGGACGGCAACGACTGGGAGCACCGCAGCGTGCTCGAGAGCGACGCGGCCGTCCTCGGTCTCGGCGGCCGCAGCGCGCCGCTGGACCGCAAGGGCCGTACGTACCGGCTGTGGAACTCCGACCCCGGCGGCACGTACACGATCGGCGACGACCCGCTCTCGCTGTCGATCCCGCTGTATCTCGTCGTCTCCGACGGCGGCTGCCACGGCGCGTTCTACGACAACACCCACGACGGCACGGTCTCGGTCGGCGCGGACGAGGTGACGTTCGCGCTCACCGGCGGGCCGCTCCGCTACTACGTCTTCCCCGGTACTCCGGCGGAGGTGCTCGACCGCTACACCCAGCTCACCGGGCGGCCGGCCGTCCCGCCGCGCTGGGCACTCGGCTACCACCAGTGCCGCTGGGGGTACGGCAGCGAGGCCGCGGTCCGCGGCGTGGTCGACCAGTTCGCCGAGCACGAGCTCCCGCTGTCCGGCATCTGGCTGGACATCGACCACCTGGTCGACCGCGCTCCGTTCGCGGTCGACGAGACCCGCTACCCCGACCTCGGCGGGTTCGCCAAGGACATGCTGGAACGCGAGATCCACACGGTCGTCATCGCCGACCCCGGGCTGATCCGCAAGCGCGGCAACCCGACGTACGACAGCGGCCGCCGCGCCGACGTGTTCTGCCGCGACGTCCGCGGGCAGATCGCGTGGGGCGTGGTCTGGCCCGGCTGGACGGTTTTCCCCGACTTCACCGCGCCGCGTGCGCGCAAGTGGTGGAGCGACCTGTACGAGGGCTACCTCGAGCAGGGCATCGCCGGCTTCTGGCACGACATGAACGAGCCGTCGACGTTCGTCGTCACCGGCGACGGGACGCTGCCGCTGTCCACCAAGCACGACCTCGAGGGTCGCGGCGGTGACCACCGCGAGGCGCACAACGTCTACGGCCTCACGATGAACCGCGCGGGCTTCGAGGGCGTCTCGCGGCTGCGGCCCGGGCGGCGGCCGTACATGATCTCCCGGTCCGGGTACGCGGGACTGCAGCGCTACGCCGGCACCTGGACCGGCGACATCGGCACCTCGTGGGAGGGCCTCGCGATCTCGCTGTCGTTCACGCTCGGCCTCGGGCTGTCCGGCATGCCGTACTCCGGCCCGGACATCGGCGGCTTCGACCAGCATCCCGAGGACGAGCTGTACGTGCGCTGGTTCCAGCTGGCCGCCTACCTGCCGTTCTTCCGCGTGCACTGCGCCGCCGCGTTGCCGTTCCGCGAGCCGTGGGCGTTCGGTCCGACCGTGCTGTCGCAGATCAAGCCGGCGCTGCTGGAGCGGTACGAGCTGCTGCCGTACTGGTACACGCTCGCGTTCGAGGCGGGCGCGAGCGGGGCGCCGTACGTCCGGCCGATGCTGTGGGAGCACCCGGACGACGCGGCGATGCGCTGGGTGGACGACCAGTTCATGCTCGGGTCGTCGGTGCTGGTCGCGCCGGTGCTCGAGAACGGCGCGCGCGAGCGGACCGTGTGGTTGCCCACGGGACGTTGGTACGACCGTTCGACCCAGCAGGCGTACGACGGTCCGGGTCCGGTGACCGTCGCGGCAGAGGTGGACCGGATCCCGGTGTTCGTGCGCGGCGGCTCGGTGCTGCCGGTGACGCTCGACGGCGTCCTGACGCTGGAGGCGTACTTGCCGGGGGCGGCGGACGCCGACGTCCCGGGCGGGACGTTGGTCGCGGACGAGGGTGACGGCGTCGCCGAGCCCGTGCGGGAGACGTTCAGGATCGAGATCGGCGCGGACGGGGCGCGCTCGGTCTCCTACGAAGGGCCGGCGAGCGAACTGCCCTACCCCGTCCGCTGGGTCGGCTCATACTGAGCTTCGTGCGCCGCCACGTCGCGGTACTCATTCTGTTGACCTGCGTGGCTCTGATCCAGACACCCGTTGTAGCTGAGGCACAACCGAGGGCGACCGAGACGCGGATCGGCACGCCGATCCACAACGTCGCGCTCGACGACGTCGCGTTCGGCAACGGGCCGAACGGCAGCCCGGTGATCTACGTCGTCCCGCAGACCTCCAGCTCCGCGTGGTTCCACGTGGTCGACGTACGGACCGGCAAGACGATCCGCAGCCTGCCGCTGCGGAACGCCGCCGGCGCGCGCGACATCGCGGTCGCGCCGGACCGCAGCGTGTACGTCGCGACGTTCCCGAACGGCCGGCTCTACCGCTACACGCCATCGAACGGGCGCATGCACGATCTCGGCAAGCCGAGCCGCGCTTCCTCAACCCTGCTTGGGCTCGCGATCGGCGAGGACGGCACCGCGTACGTCGGCTCGTACCCGACCGGCCGGCTCTACAGCTGGCGCGCCGGCCGCGGCTACCGGGACTACGGGCAGCTCTCGGCGGACTCGGTCTACACGCGGTCGATCCAGCTCTGGCGCTCGATCGCGCTCGTCGGCACCGGCACGCAGCGCGCGCACCTGTTCGCGGTCAACGTGCGAACGGGCTTCAAACGGGAGATCCCGCTGCCGCCGTTGTACGCCGGCGAGAACGAGGTCGCCGGGGTGACGGTGCGCGGCGACCGCGCGTACGTACGGATGGCGCAGTCCAAGACGCTGCTGGTCTACGACCTGGCGAAGGAGGACTGGATCGACGCGGCCGGGTCGTCGATGGGCGCGGAGGTGTCGCCGATCGCTCCCGGTTCGAAGACCGCGGAGGTCTACCACGTGGCCGGCGGCTCGCTGAAGGCGTTCAGCCCGGTGACGTTGAAGACTCGGCCCATCCACGGCATGGACGGGATGTTCTCGTCGAAGGGCTTCGCGTGGCTGCGGATGCCGGGGAAGGAGTTCCCGGGCCTGTCGCTGGTGATGGCCGACTATCTCGGGCGGCTGTGGATCTACAACCGGACGACCGGTGCGACGTCGATGCGCTTCGCGCTGATCCCGGGTGCGCCGGTCGAGATCCGGTCGCTCGGGTTCGGGCCGTCGGGGACGATCTGGATGGGCGGCTTCGGCTCGGGTGGGTTGGCTTCGTACGACCCGGCGACCGTCCGGCTTCGGCAGGTGCAGCGCGGCACGGTCGGGCAGGCCGACGAGATCCTCACCTCCGACGGCGAGCTCTGGCTCGGCACGTACCCGGGCGGGAACGTGCTGCGGTACGACCCGGCGAAGCCGTTCGTCTGGACCCGGAACCCGGGAACCGCGTTCGCCCTCGGTGCGTGGCGGCAGGACCGGCCGGTGGCGATGACCCGCGCGAGCGGGCGGATCGTCGTCGGAACGGTGCCGCACTACGGCCAGCTCAGCGGTGCGATCACCGTGCACGACCCGATCACCGGGGCGACGTACGTGGACCGCGGCGTGTCCGGAACGCGGAGCGTGGTGTCGCTCGTCTCCGACGGGCAGTGGGTCTACGGCTCGACGTCGAAGTGGGGTGGGCTCGGGATCACGCCGCCGGCGTCGGCGGGCACGATCTTCGCGTACGACCCGGTGACGCGGACGAAGCTGTGGGAGGTGGCGCCGTACCCGCGCCTGCCCGCGATCACCGAGCTGGCCGCCGCGCCGGACGGGACGCTCTGGGGGCTGACGCGGGGACGGCTGTTCCAGTTCGACCCGCGCTCGTTGAAGGTCGTCCGTGAGGTGCGGGTGCCGGACCGGAGCTGGGCGAACGTCGACCACATCTGGTCGGAGGCGCAGCAGCTCGCGGTCGCGTCGGACGGGACCGTGTATGCGTGCGTGCGGGGGAAGCTGTTCCGCGTACGACCGGGCGCGACCGGCGCGACGAAGGTCGGCCCGGCGGCCGCGTTCCTGCTGGCGGACGACAAGACGATCTACCTCACGCGCGGCGCCAACCTGTACCGGCTCGACCTGCACTGACCGCCTCGTCTGGGACCGCGCCGGGTGTTTGTATGAAGGGCACCTTCATACCAACCTACCGGTACTACCATTATGTACCATGAACGATGTTATGGTAGACGAGCTTCAGGAGCCTCAACTTGCCGAGGACGCGGCGGACACGGAGTCCGTCCTGGACGCGTTGTTGGGCACGATATCGCGCGGGGCCATGCCGGGGTCGGGTGTGTATGTGCGGATCTCGTTGGACCGCACCGGGGCCGGGTTGGGTGTGGCGCGGCAGTTGAAGGCCGCGGTGGAGCTGTGCCAGCGGCAAGGCATGCCGATCTTCGACGTCTACATCGACAACGACGTGTCCGCCACGTCGCGGAAGCCGCGCAAGCAGTGGCTGCGTATGTTGGCCGATATCGAGGCCGGCAAGGTCGACGCGATCGTCTGCTGGCATGTGGACCGGCTGACCCGTTCCCCACGTGAGCTGGAGCAGGTGATCGACCTGCACGACCAGCGCGGCGTCCGACTCGCCACCTGCACCGGCGAGATCGACCTGGCCACCCCGACCGGGCGGATGGTGGCCCGGATGCTCGGGGCGGCCGCACGGCAGGAGGTGGAGCACAAGGGCGAGCGGCAGAAGGAGCAGCAACGCCAAGCCGCCGAAGCCGGCAAGGTGCACCCGACCGGGCACCTGCGCCCATTCGGCTGGGCAGCCTCCGGAGACCCCACGATCGTCGAGGACGAGGCCGAGGTCGTCCGAGACATGGCCACCCGTATCCTGGCCGGAGAATCCCGCGCGAGCGTGGCCCGCAGCCTCAACGCCCAAGGCATCACCACTACAACCGGACGGCAATGGACAGTACTCGCCGTGAAGAACCTCCTCCTCCAGGCGCGGCTGTCCGGCCGACGCGAGTACAACCCCGTCGAACGCGGCAAGACCAAAGCGCCGCTGGGAGAGATCGTCGCCGACAACGCCTTCCCCGCGATCATCACACCGGCCCAGTCCGACCAGCTCCGCGCCCTGCTCACCCGCACCACCACAACGACCGCGACGACGACCACCGGAACTTCTGGTGGGAAGGCGAAGGGTGGGAAGGCGAAGAAGGGTGCCGCCGCAATCTCGAGAGACGAAGGGCGGGAGCCTCGGAGCACTCGTGGGCAGGGCCGCACCTACTTGTATTCGGGGATCCTTCGGCACGTCGGCGAGGACTGCAACACCGGGCTACGGGGTCGGATCCACAACGGCCACAAGCGGTACCAGTGCTTGAAGGAGCCCGGCCGGGGCGGCTGCAACAAGGTGGCCATCCGCGCGCACCTGGTCGAGGCGCAGGTGCGGAAGTTGATCTGTACCGCGCTGGACAGGCCCGCGTTCTATCAGCGGCTGCTCCGCGCCGCCACCAAGGGCGCCGCCGACCCGGACAAGGTGGCCAAGGAGCTGCGCGCGATCGACGCCAAGCGCGAGGAGTTGGCCGAAGCGTGGGCCAACGACGAGATGACCCGCAAGGAATGGCTCGCCGCCCGGAACCGGCTCGACGCCCGCGCCGACAAGCTCACCCGGCAACTGGCCACGAACGAGCACGCCGTTGCGCTGTTGGAGTTCGCCAAGATGGAAGGCGACGTCTGGCACAGGTTCGAGGCCCTGTCTTTCGGTGGGAAGCGTGCCCTCGTCCAGGCCTGCGTTGACCACATCAAGGTCAACCCCACCGACCCGACCAAGCCGCGTAAAGTCTTCGACCCCAGCCGCATCGTCCCCGAATGGCGAGTCTGATGAACGACACCGAACACCCCACTGCACGTGACAAGGGCTCCGCCGACAGCGACGCCCGAAAGAGCCGGGCTACCACGGATCCGCGCCAGCGGGTTCTCTCCGGTTCGCCTTCTACGGCCGGGACGCCTCGGGCGAGAACTTCGAGAAGGTCCGGGCGACGCAGTTGGCGGCTGCCCGCGCGCTGGTCGAACCCCACGGCCGCATCATTGCCGAGTACTACGACGCCGGAGTGTCAGGCGTCGGCGAGTGGGCAGACAGGCCGGACGCATACAGCTTGCTCCAATCGATCCAAACGCCCGCGGTCCACGAGGCCACCGCAGGGCTACGGTTAGACGCGGTCGTGGTCTACGACGTTTCCCGAGTGTCCCGCCGTGGGGACGACTTCGCGGAGCTGCACGGCGCCATGCTCCGCGCCGGGATCGAGCTATGGACAGTTGCCGGCAACGGGCCACTCTCGAACTGGACCTCCCCGCTCGTGTGATCTCTGAGAGGTCCCTCTCGCCTCTTCGGTTGGGGCCTACTGTCAGGGCCGGGCGGGCTGCCTACCCTGTCTGTCTGCCCACCACCCGTACCCCACCACACCCACCCTTAGCGGACGGCCTACGGCCGACAGCCCTCCAACTACGCCGGCTCCCGTGTGCTGAGCATCAGGTGGTCAGCCGGCCTCCGGGTCGAGCATCGCTCCTAGCTGTCTTCTTCGCCGTGGTCGATCCCAAGGGTGAGAATGTCGACGACCTTGTCCAGGATCGCCTGATCCTCGATGAGCTCGGGAAGTCCCTGCTGTGCCCGTTCAGCGACAACACGACGGCGGACCTCCTCCAGACGTTCAGCGTTCGGCCGGCTGGACCGATGAAGTCGCAAGCCCTCCGCAGACGCCGAAGAATCGTCCGAGGGCTCGCCCAGCCCCTGCCGAGATCGCCGGCTACCCATTCGGCAACCGATCGCGCATCCTCGTTCCGAAGTCCGCAGGCATGTGCGGCTCAGTGGCATCCAGACGAACCCACACCCGCTCGACCAAGCCCGACGCCCGCTCGGGCGCGATCAGCACCCAACCACCGTCATCACGCTCTACGCGCTTGGTGACACGGCCCACGATCCAGCCGCTCCCGCACCTGTCATCCCTGAACCGCACCAACCCCATGTCCGAACTCACGTTCGAATATTAGGCGAGTGAAATCGAAGGGTGGCAAGCGCGGTCCCCTACTCGGCAGCCGGCTGGACAGATTCGAATGGCGCCGGGGCTCGACCCGACACGCCGGTAGGAGTCGGCCCCGAAAGTCTGACTCGCATGCAGTCTGTGGCACCGTGACGCTGCGAGTGGGCGATGGCGTTAGGAGTTCGTGGTGGACGAGCTGGAAGTCCGGTTGTTCGTGGGTGACCATCTGCCATGGGATCCGCCGGTCCCGTGGAGCGAGCTACCGACAGTCTCGGTGACGGCAGGCGCGGATCGGCCTCTGCGTGAGGTGTTCGAGGAGGCGCTGACCCGGTTCGCAGAGGTCCACGAACTGTCCTACTACGGCGGGGACCACCAGGACATCCACTTCTGTCCACACGTCGAGGAGATGGACACCAACGTGTTCGACGCGATCGAGCGCGACGTTCTGTACGGGATCGGTACGAGCGGTGAACTGATCCTTGATGACGAGGATGTCGCGTTCCTTCGGGTCGGTGATCTGCGGCGGGCCGCCGAGTCTGGGTACGCGCCCTACGATCCGAACCGGGTCCTCGTCTATGAGAAGCACTACGAGGGTGCCGGCGGGGGCGGCGAGTACGTCCTGGCCTTCCTCCACGAGCACTGGGAGTTCTTCGCGGGACCCGGACTCGCCATGCTCTACAGACTCGTTCCGATGCTGAGGTACCGCCGGACCGGCGGCAGGTCAGGCAGTGGCAGCATCAAGGAATCTACGACGTGGAGTACATCCGCAGCTTCCTTGCGAAATGGGACGACTGGACGCCGTCAAAGGTCGGCAAGATCGTAAGCCTCGATGACGACTCCGCGGCGCGGATGCTGATTGACATGGGCTATATCCAGCTCCCCACCGGTCTGTATGTCCTCGGCGTGACCGAGGACGCGATGCAGAACCGAGACCGCTGGATCCGATGCGAGCAGACCGCGCGGATCCACCCACGCCGACGGTGACCCGCCTAGCCACAGCGACGGCCGCGACATCACCAATGACCACGTCGAAGTCCGCGTTGCGCGACCGAAGGGGGCTCTGGTAGCAGCCAGGGTCCTATCGTCGAACGCGTCCTGCAATGTCGTATCGGGCGGTGAACGCGAGGAACGTAGCGGCACCAACTGTGAGGGCGATCCAGGACGGAAACCCGGTTCGGCGATGTAGGCGCTGACCGGAACCGCTACGCCGAGAAGGACCCTTCCAGCGAGCCAGAGCGGCCGTCCATGCCGCACCCGAACGGGAAGGTCGGCGACCCACAACCCCAGCCAGGGCCAGCATGCCTTGTCGTTGCGGCCTTTCGCCGGGTTGGGCGTGGGCGCGTTCGGCGTCCCACGACGGCACGCCTCGCGGCTCGACTCCCGGCTCGTGTCCGGCTTGTGCGCGCTGGTAGCGGTCCTCCGGGCGGTCGTAGGAGTGCATCAGGATGTCGACGATCGAACGGCAAGGTTGCCAGAATGGCCTCAAGGGAGGTCAAGCGTGCCGACGGCTCCCATCCGCCCGCCAGATCCCATGGGTCGGCGAGACACCAAACAATCAAGAGTGCGACTGGGATCAGGAGCCCGAGACCCAGTTGGATCGATTGCGGAAGGTGCGCGCGCCGTCCTGCTGTGTCCGAGACCTACAGCCGCGCGGTACCATCCACCCCTCGTTACAACTTCGTGGGATCGCCGCTCCTGGGTGTGGGCGGGTCGAGTCGGTCGTGACGTGTTCGCCAGATCGCGTCGAGAATCGCACCCCCAACGAACGCGACGAAACCGCAAGTGAAGATCAGGGTGCTGTTCATGGCTAGTCCAGCAATCGCGACGGGCAACGCAGCTGGCCTGAGCCATCCGCTCAGCAACGGCTGGAGCTTCCACCTAGTTGCCTGCCACACGAGCCAGACCTCGTATGCGGCCGCGGCCAGCCAGAGCAGCCACACCGGCACGGCGTCAAAGTTCATTCGCTGAGTTCACCAGCCGTTCCTGTATGAACGGTATCCGTAGTAGAGCTGGACCCCTGTTCGCCATGTGGACCGATAGCGATGCTTGGACCAAGCGTAGCGAAGTGACCTGTTGTGGCTGACGAAGCGTCTCTTGCTCTTGTACTTGAACTTCCAGAAGCGTCTTGCTTTCCCAGCGTGCCGCGCGATGTGCTTGTAGTTTCTCAGTGCTCTGAATCGCGTACCGACAACATCGATGCCCGTATTGATAAGCGCCGACTTTCCACTCTGCCAGCCCTTGCGGTACTGGTAGTAGTTCCAGGCGGCACTCGCTGCGGCAGCGGCCACTGCCGCACCGAGGCAGAGGCCGGCCGTCGCGAAGATGCACGCACCCATTGCGGCGAAGCCGGCCACCGTTGAGGCCCTCCTAAGGAACTTGCACCATCCGCGACACTTGCGCTTCTTTCGTTTGCCGTCGAGGTCGAACTCGTTGACAGGGTCGAGGGGATACGTGTACGCGTTGAGGTTGCCGCCGGGTACGGGGTCGGTCTGGAGGAAGCGGCCGAGCGCAGCTGCGTAAAGCCGGACACCCATGAGAGTGAGGCCTGCGAGGGTCTCGCTCGAGCGTTGTTTGCCGCCGAGCCAGCCGTAGCGGCTGGGTGTAGTGGCCCCGATGGGGACGCCGTATTCGTCGGTCGAATAGTTGGCGTCGGGTTCGGTGGCGGTTCCGTTGGTGGTGGCGGTGACGTCCCCGTGGAGGTTGACGGTCTGCCACGTGACGGTGCCGGTCTGGTTAGCCGTGGCGGCCAGATTGCCACCAAGGTCGGTGATGTTGCGTGTCCATTGGGTGTGGTCCGTGGTCTCGGATATCCAGTCGGGTGAGTCGGAGGAGGTGTCGTTGAAGTGGTTGGTCTTGACGACGCCTGAGCCTGAGTTGGTCCAGGTCTTGAGTCGGGCAGCGTTGTCGAGGCCGTAGGTGAGGGTGGTTCCGTCTTGTGTGAGGCTGCGGACGAGGTCGTTGGTGTAGTAGGTGGCGGTGAGGTTGCCGGTGCCGGCGGTGGTGTCGGCCGCGGGGAGAATGGTGATGCGGCCGTAGGCGTCGTAGGCCAGACCCGCATGGGTACCAGCCGGCTGCAGGCGGTCCGCAGAGTCGTAGGTCGAGGTTTGGGTGGCCTGCGGGGTGGTGGATTGGCATTTGCCGTCGGAGCCGACGCCGTAGGTGATGCGGGCGGTGCGGTTGGAGTTGGCGTTGAACTGGTACCGGCGGGACAGGCATGAGCCTGAGCCGTTGTCGCCGGTCAATGCCAGTCGGCCGAGTGCGTCGTAGGTGTTGGTCTGGTCGCGGTAGACGTTGGCGCCGGTGGAGTTTTGGGTTCGCCATTGGCCGTGGATGTTGGGTGCGACGGTTTCTTCGAGCCAGGTTTGGTCTTGCGCCTGGCGTTTGGTGAGTTGTTCGCCTTCGGCGTCGAAGGAGGCTGTGTGGATGAGTCCGTTGGGCCAGGTTTGTTCGATGAGTCGGCCTTCGATGTCGTAGCGGCCGGTGAAGGCGCCGGTGATGCCGGAGACGGTCATCGAGGTGGGGTGGTCGCGGGGGTCGCCGTTTTGGTTGTAGGTGTTGGTGACGGTGGTCTTGGCGTCGGCGACGGTGGCGACCCGGCCGGCGCCGTCGTAGGTGGTGGTGACGATGTTGCGGGCGTCGCCGGTGGCTTCGGCTGAGTCGGTGTAGGTCTTGACGCGGCCGAAGTCGTCGTAGGTCGTTGTTGAGGTGCTGGTGCCGTCGGTGACCGAGGATACGGCCCCGGTTGTCGTGTCGTAGCTGGTGGTCTGGGTCGGGATGGCGGTGCCGATGCCGCCTGTGGTTTGGCTCGAGGCGGTGCGCGTGGAGTAGCCGGCATTGTCGAACGTGGTGGTGTCGGTGCGGGTGCGGGTCGTGCCGCCGGCGTCGATCACGGAGTCGGTCGTGGTGGTGGGTCGGTTCAGGTAGTCGTAGGCCGTGACGCGGGTGATGACCAGCTGCGGCAAGCCGGCGACGCCGGGGTTGGGGTTGGCGGGTTTGGTGACGCAGGCGAGGTTGGCCCAGGCGGGTTTGTTTCCGCACGTGGCGTCGCGTGGGTTGGTGCCGCTGGTGTAGTAGATGGTTTCGGTAGTGCCGGGTCCGCCACCACTGGTTTCGGATGGCATCCGGGATTCGATCGCGAGCCCGGAGTCGGGGTCGTAGCGGGTGATAGTGGTGGAGGCGATGCCGTCGGGGTCTTGGACGACGCGCATGGGTGTGCGGAAGGTCCAGCCGGTGGCGTCAGTGGTAGAGAGGGCGTAATCGTTGCGGGTCGTGCGTTTGTCCTGCTCGTTCGTCGGCGCCGTGGTCGGCGAGAGGCTGGCCGCGGTGTATGTCGACGTGACCAGGTGGAGGAGATCGCCGGCGGGGTGGGCGAGCTCGGCGCCGGTGTCGTAGTCGGTGTGGGTGTGTTCGCGGGCTCCGGCGGTGGTGCCGTCGGGGAGGACGACGTCGCGGAACGGGCCGTAGGTGTCGGTGACGTCTTTGCCGTCCGGGCTGTAGATGCTGACCTGCGACAGCGCCAGGGCGCGGACGGCGACGTCGGTGGAGGTGTAGTCCGACGACAGCTCCCGGGTCGTGTCCATCGCCATGGCCCGATTGGCCGCGGACAGTTCACGGACTGTGTTGCCGTGCTTGTCGTACTCGGTGGTGGTGATGGCCCAGCCGGCTTCGCCGGCGCCGTTGCTGGGGCCGGTGTACTCGGCAGTATTCGTGGTGCGGCCATCGGCGTCGATGTAGGTGACGGTCGCCTCGCGCAAGTCGGTCCGCGACGCGGTGTCACCTGGTCCGAAGACCGCGGTCGCGGTGACTGGTACGGTCTTCTGGCCCCAGGCACCGACCTTGGCCGTGGTGGAAAGGTCGGGCCGGAAGGCCGGGTTGCTGGTGTCGGGGGTGCGGGGCACGGCGTATTCGAAGGTGGTTCGTTCGGTGCCGCTGCCGTTGGCCGGGTTGTGCGTCCGGCTCACGGTGTGGACGCGGCCGGCGGTGTCGTAGCCGAGGCTCCAGGCTTGGAGCCCCGCCGGCCTTTCGCTGGCGAATCGGCCGGTGGCGTCGTAGGTGTAGGTGGTGGGCAGCACGGGGGTTGCTGGGTTGCAGGCGATGGGTTGGGTTCCGGTTCCGGCGCCGGACACGGTGCGTGGGTCCCACGTCTGCAGCAGTCTGCCGCTGGTGGTGTCGTAGGCGTAGCAGGCGACGTCGACCTTCAGCTCCGCACCGGTCGCGGTGGTGGTACGGAACGTGACCGCGGTGAGATGGCCGGCGGGGTCGTAGCCGAACTGCAGTGCCTTACAGCCAGCCACCCACGTCGTGCAGGACGCCACTCCCGGTGGGAGGGGGGCGAGCATCTGGGTGGCGCGGCCTTCGGCGTCGTAGGTGTAGGTGGTGTTCTGGTTCGACCCGGGCTGGATCACCCGAGCGATCCGGTAGGTGTGGGGTGCGTTCTCCTTCGGTGGCGCGTTGAACGCGATCGCCGGGGTGAACACGGTGGTGTTGCCGTCCAGGTCGCCGATCCGGAACTCGGCCGGCCCGTTCGCACCACCACCCACGGTCGTGAGCCTGTCGTCGGTGGTGGCATCCTCGCCGGTCGCTGCGTAGGTGCCGTCGCTCTTCTTGGCGAACGTGGTCACCGCGCCCTCGGAGTCGGTGACGGAAACGTTGAAGCCGCGGTCGGTCAGGCCGGTCCAGTCCGCCGCGGCGGCGTCGACGGACATGCTGGACACCCAGCCCGGGCCGAAGATGCCTTCCTCGACCAGGCTCATCGAGTCATAGAGCACCGGTTTGGTGGTGGCGTTGGTGGGGCGTCCGTTGTAGAGGCGGATGAACGCCTCCGTCGTCCCCGCCGGCAGCGAGGCCCGCAGCCGAAGCGGAACCCAGGTGTCCACCACCGTCGGCAGGTTCGTCGGCACCTCAACATAGGGATCCGCGCCGACCTTGTAGTACAGAACGGCGCGCAGCACCCGCGGCTGCCCACCTGTGTCGATCCCGGTCGCCGATGGCACGTAGATCATGGTCGAGAAGCTGTAGCTGTGCCCGGCCTTCATCCCGAGTGCCATCGAGCCGCCGTTGGCGCCGATCGCGGCATAGGTGTCGATATCGGTGGCTGACGCGCCGGACGGGGTGATCCGCAACGCCTTGCCCCCGCTGGCGGCCGGCGTCGACGAGGTCAGCGTGACGCCTGGCGCCAGTCGGGTGACGAACCCGCTGGTGTCGGTCTCGACCTCGGTCTGGTTCTCCGACAGCAACTGCGGCGCACCCTCCGGCGTCGCGTTCGGGGTAAGGGTGTTAAAGGTGCGGGACAAGGTCAGGTCCGAACCGAACGAGTCGATCGACGCGTCGGTCTCCGACACCGACATGTTCCCCGACAACGGCGACACCGAGCCCGGGCCAGCGTCCTCCGATGAGCCGACCACATCGGTCTTGTCCAGCGTCACCGACACCGCGTCGGTGGTACAGTTCTCTGTTGCGCCGCCGCTACCGGGGGTGAAGCAGGCCTGCAGCGACACCGTGGCTTCGACGCCGAAGATAGTGGCGGGCATGTTCCACTCGACGGCGGGCACGTTCGCCGTCGGCCCGGATCCGGCGGTCACTGGCACCGGCCACGCCGATACCGGCTGCGAGTCCACCGTCACATGCTCGGGCCGGATGGTCTGCCAGGACTGGGACTCGCCACGCCGGTACTTCCAGGTCACACCGGTGAACGAGTTCGCCGCCGTCGCGGACAGTTTCGCGAACCTCGGTGTGCGGCCATTCGACTCCGGGCTCGTTATGCCCGGTGTCGTGCCGAACACATAGGTCGCCACCGGCGATACGTTGTTGGCGAAATCGACAGAACGCACATACAGGGTGTGCCAGCCATCTCCCGGCGTGATCGACACTGTCTTCGATGCCCCGCTCGTCGTGGCAACCGATTCCGGTGCGGCCATCGTCTCGTCGTCAACCGCATACACGTACCGCGTCACGGCCGTGCTCGAGGAGGCGAACGTGAACGACGCGGCCGCCGTCGCCGTCCACGCGTTCCGCGGGTGGGTCGAGCTCGTCACCGTGGTCGCCGGCGGGGGCGGTGGCGCGAGCTTCTGGAAGTAGCCCTGCACATCGACGGTGGTCCCGGGTCGTCCGCCGGAGGAGAGGATGCTGATGTAGCCGTTCGAGCCGGGTTTGACGATCACCGTATTCGTCACGTTCGCATCAGCCGCCGTGTAGGACAGGGTCGACATCGCCGGACGCACCGCACCCGACGGCCAGACCGTGAAGAAGCCTGAGCCCTGCGGGTCGATCGCGGTCACCGACAACACCACCGCGGTTACGCCGGCTGGTGGGATGACCTGCACCCCGGGCTGCAGGTAGCGGGTGGCGCCGAGGATCTTGATCCCGCGTACGCCGCCGGAGCTCATCGGGCCTTGGTTGTTGATCCGGTCCGGCGTGATCGGCACATACAGGTCGCGGCCGGTCTGGGTGTTGTCCAGGTAGTAGCCCTCGACGTCGACGATCAGGTCCACCTGGCCCGACCCGGTGTAGACGGAGATCTTGCCGCCGGTGCCAACCTTCACCTGCGCCAGAGCAGACATCGCGCGGCTGGCGCCGACCTGCAACGTGGACACGCTCGGCCTGGTCTGACCGGCCGGCCACGAAATCAAGTTGGTGTCGACGGTCGCGTCCACCATGGTGAAGTTCACCGCCACCGCGGACACGTTCGCCGCCGGCACCCCACCCACGCCGAGTACCGTCACGTCGCGGGCCACTCCGGCCTGCAGCGGGGTCTGCGGTCCGCCCAGGCCGATGCGGGTGTCGAAGATTCGGGTGTGTGTCAGCGGGACGAATGTGCCGCCTGCGGTGGTCACGGTGTTGTCGGTGAAGAAACCTTCCACGTCGAACACCACGTGGGTGTCGCCCCAGCGGTTGAACACCTCGACCTGGCCACCGGGCCCGATTTTGGTGATCACGGTGTTCGTCACTGGCTTGCCCGCAGTGATGGTCAACGATGCCGTCGACGGCCTCGTCTCACCGGTTGGCCAGAGCGTCAGGCCCGAATCTGCCGTGGAGTTGACTGAGGTCACTGCGAGCGCCACCGCCGACACACCCGACGACGGCACTCCACCCACACCGGTCACGGTGTAGGTGCGGGATTCTGCTTCGCCCAACTGGCCTGTCGCCCCGCCCAGGCCGGTCCTCGAGTCCACGATCCGCGCCGGTTGCAGCGGGACATACTCCCCCGCAGCCGGCGGAGTCGACTCCAATGCCACCTGTTCCGACGGATTCACTCCTGCGGGTTCGGCAGCCTCGGCTGTGGCGACTCCTTCCGGCGGAATCACCAACGCCACCGTGACAGCCAACGACAGCCCAAGAATCAGCCACCGCCGGACCGCACGACCACGCCGCGAACGACCCGTAATCCAGGCAGAACGGCGCGAACGCATCGGAATATACGTGGAAACGGACATCCGAACCCCCCCAAGGATCCAGCACCGCGTCAGCAGAGAGGCCAAAGGCTGCCATTCGCAGCTCCGCACGTCTACGGCAAGGGAATTGACGTGGACAGAATCGGTCATCACCACATAGCCAAATGCCTTCGAAAGGGCTCGATCCGGACTGTCGCCGTCCAGCGGTCATTGGCGAATGGCTAACCAGGGAGGTGGTTGCAACGTTTACCCTGTGTCGAGCGCACCCGCCAGCGCACTACCTACATGCTCGCTGTGTACGCAGGCGTCGCCGTTCCCATGGGTAGCGCACGATGACCGTCGAACGCCCACGCGGTGGACTGGATAGAGAGGATTGGGGTGGAGCGGCGACATCATCGAAATCGCGCCACTCTGGTACGAGCCGGCATCGACCGACTCGCAAAGTGGCGCAATCGACGTAAGTTCCGCCGCATCGCGAGACGATTCGTCCGCGGCTCCTAGCGCTGCCCAAAGGCCATCTTCAATCGGGCATTTCGGCCCTGTTGGATAGCGAACGCGGTCAGTCTTGCCGTTAACGCTCAGCGAGCGCACGTTCGCAAGGGGGACATAGTGTCTGGAATTGACGTCATGGACCATGGCGCCGTCGGTGACGGGGTGGCCGACGATACGGCGGCGATCCAATCCGCCATAGATTCCGCGATCAGCGCCGCCCAGCCGCGTCCGCGGCGGGTGATCTTCCCCGCCGGCACCTACCGCACAACAGCGACTCTCACCGCCGCCGGGTCGGTCGAGATCTGCGGCGAAGGTCCGGAACGCACCGTGCTCGTGCCACCCGCCGTTGCGACCGGAATCTCCCTCGGAAGCACAACCCCGGGACAGAGTCAGCCACACGGACTGGTGCTGCGGGACTTCACCGTCCGTGGAACCGGTACGACCGCGAACCCGATGATCGACATCCAGCAGTACGGGCGCAAATGGGTCGTCGAACGTGTCCACTTCGACAATGGATTCGGTGACCGTCCCGGCCTCCGCGTCTCGACATCGTGGGTCGGCACGATCCGGGACTGCAACTTCTGGAAGTTCGGCACCGAAGGTACCGCTAGCAACCGCGCGGCGATCATCGTCAAGCCCCAGCGTATCGGCACCGGCGTCGGCGCCTTGGGCCCGATCAACAACCTCGTCATCGATGGTTGTGCCTTCGAACGTGTACAGACCGGGATCGACCTGCACGACCCGGCCGAGACCGGTACCACCACGACTATCTACAGCGTTGACATCAGGAACCCGCGGTTTAAGAACTCAGCAACCAGCGGCTCCATGCCCAACTCGATCGGCATCCGCAGCGGCAACAACAACACGTTCAACGTGCAGGTGTCGGCACCCTTCTTCGAAGACTTCGCCGTCGGCATGGTCGTTCGCGGCTGGGGATGGATCATCGACGCCCCGTTCGGCCAGTCCGCGGCCACGCTCATTGACCTGGTAGCCGGCGGCGGACACTCGATCCGAGGCATGGTCCTGCAGGGCGCAACCGACAACCG
Source organism: Tenggerimyces flavus (assembly GCF_016907715.1). Lineage (NCBI taxonomy): Bacteria > Bacillati > Actinomycetota > Actinomycetes > Propionibacteriales > Nocardioidaceae > Tenggerimyces > Tenggerimyces flavus. The sequence goes on from NZ_JAFBCM010000001.1 coordinate 1,688,696, forward strand.
AATCGGCACCGGCGTGCACTGCCGCAGCACCATCTCTGGCAATTGCGAACTCCGACTATGGAAATCGGTCGGAGCGGCCGGAACCGTCGACAATTCCTGGATCGACGACACCGCGGGCAGACTCGCAGTTATAGCCGCATAACAGACAAAGAGACGAGATTTTTCTACTGGCGGTGACAAACAATTCGGTCGCGATGACCTCACCGTTTTTGTGAATTCACGTACACCGACGTCGTGCCGTGGCTATGTTGTGCCGGCTCGCTCGGCGGCGCCGAGAAAGGGCTCAGGAGGGGTGTAAATGGGGGGTAGGCGACATGTCGTTTTCTCGTAGATCGCTACTTGTCGGCGCCGTCAGTGGTGTCGGCCTTACCGCAGCGGGCGCGTTGGCGTTCGGTGACCACGAGGCCGCCTACGCCGCAGGCGACATCGCAACCGTGAACTCCTACCGGGCACAAGTCGTCGTGGTCGGTGGCGGCGTCGGAGGAGTCGCCGCAGCGCTGGGCGCGTTGCGCAATGGGGCAACGGTCGTGCTGACCGAGGAGACCGACTGGATCGGCGGCCAGTTCACCTCCCAGCTGGTCCCAGCCGACGAACACCGCTGGATCGAGCCGAGCACCGGCGCGTACGGACAGACCCTCGCCTACAAGAGCCTGCGCGCCGCCGTCCGCCAGTTCTACAAGACCCACTATCCGGTCACCGAAGCATTCAAGACCAACACCCAACCCAACCCGGGAAACGCCTGGGTGTCGCGGATCGCCGCCGACCCGGCGGTGTGGCGGATGTGCATGTGGCAGCTGCTGATGCCCTACCTGGCTGCGGGCAAGCTGAGCATCCTGCTTGGGCACCGCCCGGTGTCGGCGACCAAGAACGGCGCGGCCATCACCGCGGTCGGGCTCGAGGGACCGGATGGTGCGATCCGGGAGGTGTCCGGCAGCTACTTCATCGAGGCCACCGAGCTCGGCGACCTGCTCCCGGTCGTTGGTGCCACCAGCTGGGTTGGGCGGGAGAAGGGCGGACCCAGCGGCACGAACGAGCTCCACAACACCAACCCGACTGAGGACTCCGACGACCAGCAGGGCTTCACCATGGTCATGGCTCTGGGCTACGACCGGACCCGCGCCGACGTCCTGGACCACCGGATCAGCAAACCGGCGTCCTACGAGACCCATCGCCCCACGTTCGCGAGCTTCTTCGCCGCCAACCTGTTCGACCCGAGCAGGGACTACGCCTACGCCGACGGCCCGAACTTCTGGCAGTACCGCAGGGTCGCCGCGCTGTCCTCGTTCACGCCCGGTGCGTTCATCGAGGAAGTCTCCCTGATCAACTACCCGTGCAACGACTTCAAGACCGGCAACCTCGTCGGGGTCGACGATGCGGTCAAGCAGGCGAACATCGAAGCTGCCAAGGAGCTTTCGCTCTCCCTGCTGTACTACCTGCAATACGAGTCTCCCCGCCCCGACGGCGGCGGCACGGGTTACCCGGCGCTCCGTCTGCGTACCGATGTCACGGGCACGATGGACGGGATTGCCAAGGCGCCCTACGTCCGCGAGGCCCGCCGTCTCGTCGGTCTGGGTCGGATCGCCGAGTGGCACATCGGGGTCGACAACCGTGTCCAGCTGCTGGGCAAGCCGGCCGACCAGCTCACCGCAGCCACGTTCGCCGACAGCGTCGGCACCGGGCACTACTGGATCGATGTGCACCCCGGACCGAAGAACCCGAACGGGCTGTGGATCCGCAGCTACACCTACCAGATCCCCCTGTTCGCCATGATCTCCAGAAACCTCGACAACCTGCTCGCCGGCGGCAAGACGATCAACACCAGCCACATCACCAACGGCGCCTACCGGGTTCACCCCACCGAATGGAATATCGGCGAGTCCGCGGGAGTGCTCGCGGCCTACTGCCTCAGCGGCAACACCAACCCCAAGACCCTGCGCAGCACCTCCGCCACGCTGACAGCCTTCCAGAGCCACCTGAGGGCACAGGGCATCCAAACCGACTGGCCAAGCACGACGCGCAACCAGTGGCTCAAACCCCCGACCGGCGCCTAGCGATGTTCATCCCGCGTGGGGCATCCGGCACCGCAGCGCCAACCCGTCCCATGCGGACAGCCGGCACAGATGCCCCAGCGTCAACACCTCCGACCTGGCATTCACGTTGGCGAAACGTCCGCGTGGGCACGATTGCGCTCATCTTGGCCACCTCGGCTGGAATAGCTGTACGCGTCGCCCTGTGGTGGCAGAATCGCTCGTTCTGGCGTGACGAACTTGCCCTCGTGCAGAGCCTGGACGACTACTCGGCGCGGAGGTTGCTCGGACCGCTGTCCGACGCTCAGGCCGCCCCACCTGGCTGGCTCCTCGCGATCCGCGCCGCCACCAAGGTCTTCGGCGACAGCGAACGCGCCTACCGCATGCTGCCTCTTCTAGCCGGCTGTCTCACACTCGTCCTCCTCGCCCTCCTCGCCGTGCGGCTCACCCGCAGCCACTGGGCCGCGACCGTCCCCGTCGTCATGTTCGCGACCGTCTCGGAACTGGTCTTCTACAGCGCGCAGACCAAGCCCTACACGACAGACACCCTGCTCGTCACGGCGCTGCTCCTGGTCGCCGTCGTGCACATCCAAACCGGCAAAGCAGAAACCGGCAAGAGACATACGGGCAAGGGAGATCTCGTCTGGTACGCATGCCTAGCCGTCTTTCCCTGGTTCTCCCACGGCGCCATGCTGAGCATCCCACTGCTCGCCTGCTGGGTCGCCGTAGTCCACTGGAGGCGACGTCAACGCAGCCTTGCACAACTATCGGTCCGCCTCGCGTTTCCCGCGGCCTCCGTCCTCGCGGCAGCGCTGTGGTCGCGGCACCTCACCAACCAGGTGCCCGACTTCGCGACCTACTGGGATCGGTTCCTTGGCCCGGAAACTCCATCGGACTGGTGGCACTGGACCACCTTCGCATTCCAACACCTCGCCCATCATGAGCTCGGCGCACGACTGTGGTGGGCGGGCCTGGCTCTCGCCGTCGCCGGCGCGGTAGCTGCCTTCCAGCGGAGCAAGGCGACCGCCCCCCTGCTCGTCCTCCCAACGATCACCGCCTACGTCGCCGGCCTGCTCGGCGTGTATCCGTTCGGCCACCGACTCATTTCCTTCTGCGTTCCAGGACTGGTGATCTGCGTCGGCGTGCTCGTCGACGAAACGGCCGCCCGTGTCGGACGAAACGCTTTCGCACGCGCGGCGGCAGGAGTGCTCACCGCCGCCTTGATCCTCACCACCGTATGGACAACCCCGACCAGACTCCACCACGACCTGACCTACCTGTACGGCGGCGACGACTACCGCAGCGCCCTCACCTTCGTCGCCAGCAAATGGAACGACTCCGATCTACTCCTCGTCGGCAACGGCGACCGAGCCGCAGTACGCGTCTACGGACCCCGCCTCGGCCTACCCGCACACCGAACATGGCGAGCCATCCCCACCACCGACAAGACTCCCCGCCACAACTGCCCACTGCCAACAACGATCGCCCATGCACCAAAGATCTGGCTCATCACCGGCGACGTCGTGACCATCTACACCGGCACCACCAGCCGCACAGCACTCGCCGCTCCACTCCTCCAGCAATTCCATGTCGCCTACGCCCACGACAAAGGACGCGTCACCGTCCAAACCCTGATACCTGGCGCCGCCCCGAAGTCTTGGGAGACTCGCTGCCTCACCTACAAGCCAGTCGGCCCTCCCGGAACTCCTTGAGGTCGTCGCCGACCTCCGCCGGAGGTGTGCGCGTCCTAACGTCGAACACGTCCCGCCAGGTCGTATCGGGCGGTGAACGCGAGGAAGGTGGCGGCACCCACCGTGAGGGCGATCCAGGAGGGGAATCCTGGTTCGGCGATGTAGGCGCTGACCGGCACCGCTACGGCGATCACAACCCGTACGGCGAGCCAGAGCGGCCGCCCGTGCCGCACCCGTGCGGCCATATCGGCCGCCCACCCAGCCAGCCTCGCCAGCACTCCTCGTCGTTCCGGCCCTTCGCCCGGCTGGGCGTGGGCGCGTTCGGCGTCCCACGATGGCAAGCCGCGCGGCTCGTCGCCTGGACCGTGGCCGGCTTGTGCGCGCTGGTAGCGGTCTTCCGGTCGGTCGTGAGAGTGCAGGAGGATGTCGATGATCTTGTCGAGGGTGGCCTCGTCCTCGATGAACTCGGGGAGGCCTTGTTCCTTGCGTTGTTGGGCGACGATCCGCCGGAGTTCTTCCCGTTCCTCCGGGCTGGGAACGATCGAGTCGATGCGCTCTTCGGGCTGCCTCGGTTTCGGCATCCGCGCCATCGCCCGCTCATCCGACGAGGATGAGGACGGCTCGCCTCCGGCCGGGGCGCGGTCCCAGACGTCGGTCAGATCGCTCAATGCCTCGGCACGGCGCACGCCCGACCGCAGCGCCTCATAGGCGCCAGTGATCGTCCCTTCGTCATCGGCATCAACGGGCCCGTCACTACCGGCGGCCAGTTGACGCTGCCAGGCGTCGTGAACTTGTTCGTCGGTCAGATCTGGGGTCGGAGGGAGACCGAGCACGGTGAACGGGTCGAGCTGTGTCACGGCGGGGGTCGGACTCTCGGGTGTGGTCTGGGGTGTAGTCATCGTGGGCCTCCCGGTCCGAACACGTCGTCGAGGCCGTCCGGGCGTTGTGGTTGTGGGCGCTGTGGTTCCGGCGGCGACGGTGGGTCTACGTGCGTCGTTGGCACGGCGACGGGTTCGGGATCGTGGGTCGGAAGGCTCGGCAGGTCGTTGGGAACCGGATCCGCCGCCGCTGTTGCTGGGGCTCGTCGTACCGGCGCGACGTGGAGGTAGGTGGCGCTGTTGCCGTAGATGTAGGCGGCTTGTCCGACGGCGAAGTTGCGGACCCGGTCGGGGTCGAGGACCCAGGCGTGTTGGAGTCGGGCGGTGCCTTCGTCACCGAACCCACCGCCGATGATCTTTTTGCCGGTCTCGACGACCATTTGGGTGCCGGCCAGCTCGCACAGTTTCTGGGGGCTGGGTGAGCGCATCACGAACACCCCACCGGCGGCGGTGGCGGCGATGCGTTGCCGTTCGTCCTCGGTCGGCGCCAACGATTCCCAGGATTGGGCGCCGATCTGCACCGCCGCCCCCAACGACCGGAGCCGTTCGGTCAGCTCGTAGATGCGGACCTTCCCCGACACGGCGGAGAACTCGTCCAACGCCAACAACGCGGCCCGCTTCTCAAGGCCGTTCCCCGTGCCGCTTTCGATGTCTTCGCGGCCCCAGCGGGTGGCGGCGTCGGTGATCAGCGCCACCAACGCGCGGGCCTGCGCCTCCGCGACGGTGGTGCCGGCCGTGCCCTCGACGACGCAGTAGAGCACGTCATAGTCGGTGATCGAATCATCGGTGCCGGGGTTGGTGGGGTTGCCATCGAAGCCGGGTCCGAGCCGATCCAGAAGGGTTTTGTAGCGCAGCCGCACATCGGGGATCGACTTCGCCGCGCCTTGTACTTCGGTGAGTCGTTCCGGGATCCCGACGTAGGCCATGTCCAACCAGCCCGGGTCGAGCCGGGACAGAAAGTCCGCCGAGCTGGTCGGTGGCCCCGCTGGCGCGTGCACCGCTAGGTGGACGGTGGCGGCGAGGATGTCGGCGTAATAGGCCGCCGCGCCCTCCTTCGCCACCGGAACCAGATCCACCAGCACTTCCGTCAGCCGGGCCGGTGGGAGCGCCCACAGGTTCAGCGAAACCTCGTCCGGCCACATCCCGACCTTGCCCGCACCGAGGTCTGTCATGACGTCGAGGGCGCGTTCGGCGGTGTCGCGGCCGTCGAAGCCGCCCTTGGCGTCGATCACCACCAAGAGTGGCCGGTGTTCGCGGCCCTTGGCGTGCCAGCGTGACGCGGATTCCCAGAACCCGGCCCACAGCCTCAGCATCAGCGTCGATTTCCCGGCGCCGGTTGTGCCGACGATCAGGATGTGGTTGCGCAGCGACTTGTAGCCGAGCTCCAACACCTGACGCGGCAACACGTACACCGAGCGGATCACCGCACCGATGACCGGGTTGCCGCGCCGGGTCAGCATCGGCACCCCACCCGGAGCCCGGACCCGCTGCCTGGCGGTCCGTGACGCCCGGACCCATTGCTTGTAGTCGAACACCATCGGCGACGCCGGCGACCATCCGGCGAGGCCGGCTTCCATCAACCCGATCCTCGACCGCCACGCCAACCACCCGACGAACAGCCCAACCGGGATCCCGACCGGCGCCAAGTAGACCGCCGCGTCGAAGAACGCGCCCTGCTCTACGGCGGCCCGCGACTGCACCACCGCCACAAACGGGGCCAGCGCCATCGCCGCGACCGTCTCGCTCCGGTCGGCGCCGGGCTCGAAGTACCACATGATCCCGAACGCGCCGACGAACACGACCAGCATCGGTAACGACCACGCGGCAACCCCGAGGAGCCGGCGGGGTGGCCACCCTCGCAGTGACGCCAGCCAATAGGCGGCGACGGCGGCGAGCAGCAGCGGCCAGGCCAGCAGCAGCGCCGACACGACGATGAACCCGGCCAGCAGGATCCACACCCCACCCACCACCACCGCGAACAACAGGTTGCCGGTGAGGGCCCAGCCGAGTCCGAAGCCGAACCCGAGCACCCGCCGTACCACATGGAACAGTCGCATCAGAGTCCGCTCTCCCCGTCGTTCGTCGCATCGTTCGGCGCAGCGCCCAGTAGTACGGCGCCTGCCGGCAGTGGCTGGATCTCGATCCGATCCGCAGCTTGCGCCGGCAGGCTGGCCCGCGCCGCCTCCACCGTGGCCCGTGCCGCCGCCGACACCACGTACAGCACCCGCGCATACCGGGGTGTACCGCCGAGTCGGTTTGGTGGTTCGCCGTAGTCGCCGGTGCGGCCCAGAAGCTGCGCCATCACCCCGGACGTTCGGGTACCGGCCTTCGGTGTCAGCTCCACCTCAACCGCCCAGATCTGCCCCGCGAGATGACCATCCGCAACCTCAGGGCCGTCCGCCTCGGGTCGGTCGGTGTTGCCTTGCCACAGGATCTCGGCGTCAGGAACGTGGCCGTACCGGCCCACTCCGCCAGTGCCGGCGCCACCGCCGGGCCCGGCACCGTGCAGCGCCCGGAGCCGTCGTTCCGACCGCCACGCGCCCCCAGCCCGTCGGTATACCGGCCAGGCCTCCAACGCGAGCCTGACCGCGACACCGGCCCGAATGTGCCCCAGCCGCGACAGCGTCGGACGGCGAGCGGTATAGCCGAGGCCGCACCAGTCGATCCCACGTTTCGTCAACCAGCACCACCCCGGCCCGACGCCGAGACGCCCGGTCTCGACCAGCCCGGCCTTGCGCCACCGCATCGTCACCTGCCGCACCGCCGACGACGACGTCCGCAGCACCTGCTCGAGATGGTCCGACTGCAACCCGTACATCTCCCCGATCAACAACAGCGCCGCAACATCCCGAACGGACAACCGCACCTGCCCAGCGTCCGAACGGGGCGCACGAGCCCGCCCGTACTCGTCCTCGCCCGAGCCCTCCCTGCCCTCGCCGCCGCCCCCGGCGGGTTCGGAACCTACGGCCCCACGCTGCCAGCCGCCCCCTCGATCGAACGGCGAATCCTGCGGCACGCCGGTCGACGGCACCGCCGTTGCCGAGTGGGTCAGTACGTCGAACGGCAGTTCGCTGTCACGGATGGGAGCCTCGTGTTCGAACGCCCACAGGGCGGCACCGTCCGCGCTCGGGGCATGATCGGTTCGTGGATGGGCGGTGCCGTCCGTACCCGTGCGCCCTGTCGTCCCCGTCGGATCGGTCACTTCGGCGGCCTCACAAACCCCTCACATCCCCGTCACAGCGCCCGATTATCGCCCTACAATCGCCCTGACGCCGCGTAAGGGCGATATTAGCCCGAACCGGGCGCGGGTTTCCTGGTCTACCTGCATGAACATCCTCAAGGCGTGTGTTGCCGCCGAGCTTGACCACACACTCCCCACGAGCAAAAGACCGGAAGTGTGTGGTCAAGCTCAACAACAACAAACAGAGGATGTTCATGCAGGTAGACCAGGAAACAGAGATTGCCAAGATGGAACGATCTCGCCGGTGAGGGGGACGCCGTCCCCCTCACGCACCCCCAGCCGGGGCTCTGCCCCTGGCCCGCGCCAAGGGCGCTCCGCCCCTTGGGACCCAGGCCGGGGACTCCGTCCCCGGAACCCCGCCAGGGGACGCGTCCCCTGGACCCCACTGTGCCCCTCCGCGGCTGGCGAGCGAGCGATTGGGGGCGACTATCTGGCGTGCCGCGCTGTCACGATGAAGATCGTGACGGCGAACATGAAAGTTCCGATCTGATCGGCGTGACGTAGCTTGCCGAGCCAGGCGTCGGCCTCTCGATGGGTGATGGAGCCGTGCGCTGCGGCGTTGGTTACGGCTCGCTGCAGCGGGAATCTGCGGTTGGCGTCGTTGAAGGTGCGGTAGACCACCGTGCGACCTTCGACATCTCTCACGTCGAAACCGGACTGTCGAAGGAGTGCCGGGAGGGTTCGCCCGACCGTGGGGTTCTGGTTGAACGTTGTCCAATGGTCCAGGACTCGCCGGGCGAGGTAATTCCAGTCGGGTGTGACAAGCGAGGTTCCCCAGTCGGGTTCCGCGGCAACGAACAGCCCGCCCGGCCGTAGGACACGGCGCACTTCCGCGACGACCTGTGCGGGGTCGGTCACATGCTGAAGAGTGCGCTCGGTTCGACAGGCAGAAATGCTGCCGTCTGCGTAGGGAAGTCGATGGGCATCGCCCATGTGCAGGACGACGTTCGGGTATCGGCTAGCGAAGCGTCGTGTCGCTAGTCCGATCATGTCTGTCGATCGGTCGAGTCCCATGGCGACGCCGGTCGGTTGCACTTGTTCGGCCATCGCGGCGACGTCTTCGCCGGTTCCGCAGCCGAGGTCAAGCACATGCATTCCGGGAGCGAGGTCGAGCTGGTCGAGGATGTGTTGCTTGAGGTTGATGAAGAAGGGCTCGGCTCGTGCCGCGTCCATGTAGCCCGGGTCGGCGGTCATCGGATGGGTAGGCATCGGTCTGTGCCTCCAGAATGTTGAAGCGTCATCGCCTGCGTCGACGTAGGTGGTGTTCAGGTCGGGGCATAGGCCTGGGCTTGGAGTCGGTACATGGCCGCGTACCGCCCAGCCTTGTCGAGCAGCTGGTCGTGGCTTCCCTGCTCGATCAGTCGACCGTCGTGCATGACCAGGATCCGGTCGGCGGCGCGGATGGTGGAGAAGCGGTGGGAGATGAGCACGACGGTGCGGCCGTGGCGAAGGTTGGCGATCGTGTCGAACAGTTGTGCCTCGGCCTCGGCGTCGAGGGATGCGGTCGGTTCGTCGAGGACGAGGAAACTGGCGCGACGAAACAGCAGCCGAGCGAGCGCGATGCGCTGCCACTGTCCACCGGACAGGTCGACCCCGCCGGTCAGCTCGGCGCCGAGAGGAGTGTCGTAGCTCGTCGGCAAGCTGCGGACGACGTCGTGGATGCCGGCTTCCTTCGCCGCGCGGGCGATGGCGAGTCGGTCTCCGATCCGGTCGACGTCGCCGATGCCGATGTTGTCAGCCGCGGTGAACCAGTAGCGGCCGAAGTCCTGGAAAGCGACCCCGATCTGATCGAGCCCACGCCCACCCATCAGCTCATACATGGGCTGGTTGTCCCATCGAACCTGTCCCGAGCACGGCGGATACAGGCCGCACAAGAGCTTGGCCAGGGTGGTCTTTCCGGACCCGTTCTGTCCGACGATCGCGACCACCTCGCCTGCCGTGATCGTGAAGCTCACCGACTCCAGGACGTTGCGTTGGATGCCGGGATAGGCGAAGCAGACGTCATCAACTTCCAGCGCGCTGAACGGCTCGACCGACCGCACCCCGGCACGCCCTGCGCCCGTCGACTCGGCGACAGGCGCGACGGACGCGGGAGCAGCGTCGGGCTGGTGGCCCCCAAGCTGCATGAACTCCTCGAGGTAGTGGGCATGTTCCATGGTCGCCGCCAGGTGGGACGCCGCCTGCTGCGCACGGTTGGCGAGCAGCACCACAGCGACGCATGCCGCCGCGGCCGCTTCCACGTCCAGCCGGCCGAGCTGGATGAGCAACAACAAGACGGCGAACACAGTGCACAGCACCACGGCGCTGACGAGGCTGCCGACCGCGGAGCGTCGGACAAACCGGCGAACCATCACCCGAATCTCGGCCAGCCGCTCGGCCCACAGCTTCGACCATCGCCGAAGCAGGTGATCGCCGAGCCCGAACGCTCGCACCTCAGCCGCGGTGCGTCGGCTGTCCAGGATGTCGGCCAAGTGTTGGCGGGTGCGGTCGTTCGGCGTGCTCCCCAGGGTGAACGTGTACATCTCCTCGCTGTTGGCCCGTCCGGACAGCCACAGCGGAATGCCGGACAGCACCGTCAGCGGCGCCAGCCATGGATCGATCACCGCCAGACCGATCACGAGGCCGCCGCTGGTGATCACGGCGGCGATCAGCTGCGGCACAGCCATCGCAATCATCAGCGGACTATCGACCCCTCGACGCCGAATCCGCTGGATCCGATCATGGAACTCCGGGGTATCGAACTCGCGCAGGCTGGCCCTCGTCGCAGCCTCCAACACGACCCGCCCCGCATACCACATGATCCGCTCAGCCAGCATCCGATGCAGCCCCACACCCGCCGCCGCCGCGAACGCGCCCGCGGCGACCACGACGACCACCGCGACAAGCAGCGACCAGAGCGGCCAGACCGTCCCACCGCCACCAGCGCCGCTGTCGGTGTCGGAGGCGATCAGGTGGGCGAGAACCTCCTGCCCGAGCACCAACGCGCCCACGATCCCGACAGCCGCAACAGCGAACAAAGCAAGCACAGCCACGAACAGCCCACGGCCAGCCGCCGCCGCCATGCGCACCGCCGCCACCAACGTGGAGAGCCGTGCCCGCTCCGACCGCGACCGCATGACGGCCTACCGCTCCGCGGCCGGTTCGTCGCTGGGTGCAGTGCCGTCCGGGGCACGCGTCGGGAACCCGAAGACCGCGACCGTCACCGGACGAGCCCCACGGGGATGGTCGGATCGCGTCGCATACCGTTCCAGCACCGCCGCGAACTCTCGTTGCAGCTCCTCCAACTCCTCCGGACTGAGGGCGGGTAGGGCGTACTCCATTTGGATGCCCGACTGCCAGCGCCGCGGGTAGCTCGACATCTCCCGCGCCCACTGCTCGATCCGCCGGAACATTGACACCCGGAACGCCGCGAGCATCGCATCGGCAGCACGCCGCTGGTCCCCGCTCAGCTCCTTCGGGTCGACATACGCCAAACCAGCGACCTCACGCCAGTACCGGATCCGCCCCTTCCCCCGCCCCGCCTCCTCGACAAACCCGTACTTCGCCAGCGTCCGCAGATGAAACGAACAGTTCGCCGGAATGTCACCGATCCGCTCCGCTACCTCGGTCGCCGTGATCGGCCCCTCCGCCCGCACCACCTCCAACACCTGCAACCGCACCGGATGCGCCAACGCCCGCATCACCTTGGGGTCCTCCAACCGACGCGCATCCTCGAGAGACATGTCTCGAAACATAGTTCTCGAGACAGTACGCGTCAAGAAGTCCCATGCCTCGTCCGGCCCCTGGACACAGGCCGAGGGCGCCCCGTTGGAACCCCGCCCGGGCGCTGCACCGGCCCCGCCAGGGGACGCGTCCCCTGGCGCCCCCGTGGCGCAGTTCCGCGCAAGGCCATCGGACGGAGCAGACCCGTTCTGAAGAAGAGCACACCGTCTCAACAGGCATCCGCATACACGAGCGACAGGTGGTGCGCACGAACGGCGACGATCCGCAGAATGGCAAACCGGCGGACGGGTTGTCCGTCCAGAACGTAGGCTCAATCGCCGTGACAGTGAAGGTATGGCTCGATGGCCACGAGTTCGATCTTCAAGACCTCGCCGACTTGCTGCCGTCCGGCGACACAAGAGTGGTCAAGGAAGGCACTGCCTTCTATCTGACATCGACCCAGATCGACAACCGGTCGGCCGACGTCCAGTTCTACGAGATCGCACAGCAACTGCTACCCACCATCAATGGACTCGGCAGGGCAAACCATGCCGGATTCCGCCCGGTCAGCCTGAGCGGCCGATACGACGACGGCGACCAGTCTCACACCGTCGTCGGTGCCGCAACTATCGAGGCCCGCGCACGGATGCATGCAGCAGGCGTCGTCACGGACAGTGCCGGAGTCCCACGGCCAGACCCTCCGCCACCAGGGCCGGCACGTGCTTCCCTTGCGGCCACCAACCCGCACGCTAGAGAGGTCTTGGCCATTCTGGGTCAGCCACAGATGCTCGGCTGGGTTGAGCTGTACAAGGTCCACGAGATCATCCGCGACAGCATTGGGAAGGCTCAGCTTCAACACCTCGCGGGAACAACGCCAACCATGCACAGCGCCTTCACGGCGTCTGCGAACCGGCCCGACGTCAGTGGCAGCCGAGCCCGACACGCCCGAATGGGCGGATCCCCACCGAAACACAGCATGACCGAAGGCGAAGGTCGGGACTTTGTCAGCCGACTCGTAACGGCATGGCTGGACTCACTCGCGCAGATGTCACGCGAGGCGGAAGCTACCGGTCAAGCTCCCGGGTGACCGCCACCTTGCTGCTTGGTGGAGAACCGCCAACGCTCATACTGCCGCTCGTCGATCCAGTCAACACCCCAAGGTGGCGGACTTACGAATGGACTTACGAAGGGACTTCGGCAATGGCCGCGTCGGATGGATTCCAGATCGCGAGCTACATATTTCAAGTCGGCGGTCTCGTACTCACGGGAGTCGGCGTAAGCCAGACGTTCCGGGGCTGGCGGACGGATGACGACAAGTTCGTACGCCCGATTTTCGCGCTGCTTGCAAGGCCAATCGAGTCGGCCGGACGCCACGTAGCAGCCCTCTGGCGTCGGATCTTCCAACGACGCAGGACCATCACGGGACACATGTCGGCTACGTTGCCCTCCCTCGAGTCTGCACTCTCACTTCGGGCGGTGATGAAGTTTCCAGGATTACCTGCCGACATCGAGACTGAAGCTGCGCTTGCGACCCTTGAAGACCGTCTCAACCGCGTCCACAGGCTGGCGCAGGACGTCGAACATCGCCTGACGCAAGAGATCAACAACCGTGCGCAGGTCCTCGCAGAGTCTCGCGCCGAGACGGCAGAACAAGTAGACCTTCTCAGACAAGCAACCCGGCAAGTCGCACTCGACGGTCTTCGCCTCGAAGCGGTCGGCCTCTTCGTCGTTGCGCTCGGACTCGCGTCCAGCGCTGTCGGGCAAGCTGTCTAAGGCTGACCCGACGCAACCGCAGGGCTTCAGCTGGCGCGATGTTCGCGTGCGTGGTCGACTGGGCCGCCGTTGGTGAGCTCGGTCATGAGGGTTCGGATGAACGCTACTGCTTGGTTTCCGTGGACGGCTTCGCGTTCGTGGCGGGCCCAGACCTCGGTGTAGGTGACGATGCCGTCCGGGTCGGTGATGGCGATCTCGCCGGTGTGGGTTTCGATGGTGACGAGGGGTTCGGCGTCGGGGAATTCGCGGAGGGTGAAGGCGTTGGTGGGCAGCGTCAGTGCTTCGGTTCCGTGGGGGACGACGCCGACGCGGACGTTGTCGAGGGTCATGACCGACAGGATGCGGTCGAGCTGCGCGAGTAAGACACGGCGCGGCCCTGGCTGCCAGCGCAGCGCGGCCTCGGTGATGATGGCGTCGAACTGTTTGGAGTCGTCGTAGAGGACGGACTGGCGGTCCACTCGCGCGGCCACGGCGGCTGCCTGGTCGCGTTCGGGGATGCCGTAGAGGGCGAACACGCGTCGGGTGTATTCGGCGGTCTGGAACAGGCCGGGGACGACCTGCGACATGTACATGGCAACGCGCGAGGCGCGCTCGTTCAGCTTGCGGTATCTGGCTTGTCGACTGGTGCGCCAGCCGCGCGCCTCGACGTATGCCTGCGCTGCGAGGTCGACGAGTTGACGTGCCGCTGCCGGTTTCACTTTGAAGGCGTGGCACCAGGCGGTCACGTCCTCGGTGGATGGCCGGGTGCGTCCGTTCTCGATCTTGCTGACCTTGCTTTGCGACCAGCCAAGGCGCTCCGCGAGCGCAACGGTGGAGATGCCTGCGTCGGCGCGCATGGCCCGAAGCGCCGACGAGAGCCGTCGACGCTTCGAGGTGGTCGAGTCGTTATCGAGCAAGGAGTCCTTCGCTCTCCATGAAGTGCTTGTAGGGAACTGCTGCCGCGACCGCGCGGTCACGGATCGCCCGGTAGTGGACGAGGCGGTCGGTGTCGTCTTCGGCGCCGAGGAACGTTCCGTCGGCGTCGTAGCGCATCAGCGCGACGGTCGCGTCGTCGAACAGCCAGAAATCGTCCGACAGGTCCGCCAGCCCGTCGTCGTGTTGGCCCCGATCGGCGATGAGGACGTGTTCGCCGGCCGCGACGTTGCCCGCGTAGCTGGCCAGCTCGTATCGGATGTAGTCGGTGAGCGGGCGGCTGACCGCGTGGACCCTCGACATGGAGCGGCCCTCGGCGACTGTCTTTTGGACGCGTTGGAGCCACGGGCTGGTCTCCACGGTGCGCGGGCTCATTGGCTCACCTGCGAGGAACTGCGCGAGCCGCTCCGTGTCCTGCGGGACGTCGTAGGCGTCCAGGGCTTCGAGCCGGAACGCGGAGCGCTCGAAGGAGTCGAAGAGGTCGCTGAGCTTCACTGGGCAGGAAGTCCCAGTGCGGCGTCGTGGAGCAGGCTGATCGGAACCTCGACGGCGGTCTCGTGGGCGGGCAGGCCGAGCCGGGCCAGAGCATCGGGGTCGGTGACGATCCCGCCCTGGATGATCGCGGTGCCGCGGTCGGTCAGGTACGCCGCGGGGCAGTCGTCGTCGGGGCAGGAGATGCCTGCGATGTGAGTGAGCTTCATGGGTCCTCCCGCGAGTGGTGTCTGTGGCACAGACGGTAGCCCGGGCTAGTCGGACTCGCAACGCCTCAGAACACAGATTCCCGACACAGCCTTGTTAGTCGCGACTAGACTTGCGTAGTCTGAGACTACGGTGCGGCGGTCGGATGCCCCGGCTCTTCCTGGCCGCCGCCCGCACCAAAGTCCACACCCCCGGTCGACGCACCCGCGGATGCCGGGGACAACTGAGCTCGCCAACTGACGGGGAAGCGTGGGATGGACGAGTACGAGCAGGCCGATGCCGAACGGCGACGACTGCTGGCTACCTACTGCCTACACTGCGGACAGCGAAGCGGCTGGTGCGTGAACGAGCAGGACGAGCCGATCCGCAACGTTCACAGACAACACAGCGACCGGTACGAGGCGGCCGGTATCAGGCGGGGCGTGCTGCGTGCGCTGCTCGTCAAAGCTGGACTCGTGTAGGCGTCTCGCCCGTACCCAGCTCCGCGCGAGACCGCCACCCCACTGGCTCAACCTCGGAGTCCTTCATCCGGACGCGAGGGACGACCGCTCAGTTGCGTGGCATGGGCAAACCAAGGGGTCGAACACCAAAAGTTCCCTCCGCAGTCACCCGACCGACCCACGGCCGGCGGTGAACCCATGCGAAAGTCGTCAGTTGGTGGGCCTGCTCTTGCTGGCGATCTGCCCACGGCTGTCCAGCAGTCCCGCATGACTGCGCAAACTGTGGCCGACGACGCCAGCAGCCTGTGCACACGCAGTTGAGTCCCGCTACGGTCGCGGCATGCAAGCCATTCCTGAGGGACTGCTGTCGGCGGTTGCTGACCGGTACGGCGTCGTGGCCGGGAGTGCCGAGGCGCTGGGCGGCGGGTCTGCATCCAAGGTCTGGCGGCTGGACTCTGTTCCGCCAGTCGTGGTGCGAGTGTCGCAGTACTACCAACTGAAGGACTTGCAGCGCTCGTGCAGGGTCGCCGACGAGTTCTCCCGCACGATCCCGGAGGCGATCCGGCCGCTCGTCGGGACCGACGGCGAGCCGGCCTTCCTCTGGGATGGACAGCCGGTCACGGTCTGGCCGTTCGTGGATGGCCTGCCCTTGGACAGGCAAGACCTCACTCAGCTTCGGCAGGCGGCTCGCCTCTTGGGGCGGCTGCACAAAGCGGCGCTGGAGTGCTCCGGCCTCGGTGATGGACAAGCCCCGGATCGCGACGACTCCGAGGCTGCGCGACTTCTCCCGGATGCTGAGTTGGATGAGTGGCTGCGATCCTGGCATGACAACCAAGCCGCCGAAGAGCAGATCGGCTGGATGCACAGAGACTTCTTTCCGGGCAACATCCTCTGCCGGCAGGGGGAGATCGTCGGCTTGGTTGATTGGGACGAAGTTGAGTGGGGGCCGCTGATCGCCGAACTGGCAATAGCGGTTTGGCAGTTCGGGAAGTCGCCACCTGGCGACACCCTCCTGCTGGATCGCGCCCTGGAGTTTCTGACCGCATACCGGCAAGCGGGTGGCCCCGTCCAACCGTCGAATTCCTTGATCCCGCTCATGCGAGAGCGTCTGCGCCGCGATATCGCGTTTTGGCGGCGGGTCAAGGCCGCCGACCCCGTTGAGGACGAGGCGAAGGTTTCAGCCTTCGTTTCTCTTCGTCGCGTCCTGTTATCCCTGTGACGCGAGGATCGGCCCGGGATAGCCAACCCGCTCGATCGGACGTCGGGGGCTCGGCACTGTCAGCTTGGGAACGGTACATCTGCGGCGCTCCGAGCCCGGTCCGCGGTGTGAGCGAGGGGGCTTAAACGGCCCGGAGTACCTCGCTTGCCCTGGGCCAATGGCCCGTTAACGGGCCGCGGTGTGAGCTTCCGGCGAGCAGTTTGGTCTACGTGAGCTGGTTACGGTTGCCTGCACTGCTGTACCTCACTGCTGTGCCGCCGCAATTGCGGTAGGGCTAGGCCGGTTGCGGTCATCCGCTCTCGGTGCGGCAAGCCCTGATGGATGAGCATGGGCCGCACACCGAAGGAAGGTGATTATGCGATGCCCATCAACTCAGAACCGTTGACCAGCATCACCGGGATTCGGTACGGCAGGACGGATCTACCCACGCTCGTGCTCGACCTGCTCGGACCCTATCCGCTGCCAGACAGGCCGTTGCCGACCGTGATCCGCGTGACCGGCCCCGGCTGGACTGAAGAGAACCGCGCAGGATACTCCGTCAGCCGCCTCGGCATCCGGTTCCTCGCGGCGGCGGGATTCCTCGCCGGGGCCATCTCTGTGCGGCTCAGCTGGCAAGCTCCCTTTCCCGCGCCGATCCACGACGTCAAGGCTGCGATCCGCTGGCTACGGGCGCATACCGACGACTACCCCATCGATCCCGATCGGATCGGCATCCTCGGCGACTCAGCCGGCGGCCACCTCGCCGCCTTGGCCGGACTCACCAGCGACAACCCCGACATCGAAGGCGACAGCGGCTCACCCGGCTACTCCAGCACTGTGCAAGCCGTCGTTGCCATCAGCGCCAACTCTGACTTCCTCAGCCTCGACAGCTGCCAATCCACCCAGCCACCGCCACAACCGCCGATTCGATTCTGTAGGGACCTCGGCGGACCCGTCGACACCCTCTCCCAGCTCTTCGGCGGCCCACTCGCCCAACGACAGGACCTCATGCGACTCGCCAGCCCGATCAACCACGTCCACCGCGACGCACCGCCGTACCTCATCGTTCACGGCACCCGTGACGAGACCGTCCCCTTCGAACAAGGCGAACACCTACACCGCGCGCTGGAACAAGCCGGTGCCACCACGACATTCATCCCCATCGAAGGCGGCTATCACAACCTCCGCGACAACCCCGACCTCCCATACGACAGCGACGTCTGGGACAACATCGGCGAGCAGACCATCGAGTTCTTTGACCATCACCTTCGCCGATAGGCGGTCCTCAGCGGGGGCTGGTCGTCACAACCGACGGAGTTCATGATCGTCCCGCGTATAACCCGTGGACTGTCAGCTTGGGAATCGGAGAGATATGACGGCTCGATCAGCGGTGTACCCGGCTGGCGAATGGCCTGGAGGTAGTCTGGGTTCGACCATGGGGCGGATGGCCGGGCCGGTACCGCAGGGGAGCCCGCGAACGGTACGGCCGACTAGCACGCCAATGGCACGACTTGGGCGACGCGGCGGGCCTACCCTACGATGTCTCGGTTCGTACATGCTCCTCGTCGTCGCCGAGCGGCTCGAACCTGACCTTTAGCACGTCGAAGGTGTTACGGACCATCCGGATGCTGTTGCCGGGCAGGTCCTGGTTGCGGTGTTCGACTCGTGCCCAGGCGATCTCGTCGGGGCAATGCACGTAGTGAAGCTGCGCCGTGGCACCTAGATGTTCGGCCAGGGAGCGCGCCGCGTCACGCTTCGTGCGGGCCCAGAATCCCATATAGACAACGACATCGATCCCGAGTTCTAGACAGCGGCACCACAGTGGCTCCATCACGGCCTCGACTCGACTCACGAGTGCGCGGAAGTCTTGGAGATGGGACTCATCTTCGTCGTACAGCTTGGCGATCCACTCGTCCGTGGTGAATCGCATGGCCGGAAGCGTTCGTTCCAACTCCTGGGCGTACGTCGTCTTGCCAGAGCCGATGTAGCCATAGATGAGATGTGCCGTGGGCATCCGCCGAGTGTAGGGCGAGGCATCCTCGTCTCTTGCCGTGTGCCAGATGATGCCCGCGTCACAACATGGATGTCAGTCGGTCCGAGAAGGCCGGGTTCTGCCCTCGGCCGGGCCGGGGCGGACCAGTCGGCGACGGTACTGTCATTCGGACCTGGCAGCCCGCGTGTCGAGCACGCCGGCCGGCGTCGGCTTGAAGCCACACGGCGAGTAGAACGATGTCATCAGCACCTCGTCGGCATCCACGTGGAGATAGCCCCGGCAATCCGCGGCGGGCTCCCGCACGAGCCGCCACCCGATCCCGCGATGACGCCACTCCGGGTGAACCGTTGTGTCGAGCAGGAAGAAGTGGATCCCACCATCCCAGGCAACGTTCACGAAGCCGACGAGCGCCGCGGGTGCGTGGGCAGTCACCCAGGTGAAGCTCTGTTCTAAGACCGACCGATAGCCATCCTTGCGCCCGTCAGGCCACGACGCCTCGAACAACCGCTGCAGCTCGTCCTCATCCAACGGTTCGCGATGCCTGAACTCGACGGACACGCCCCGCCCAGGTCCCACGGCGCCCACCTCATGATCAGCGATTCAACGAAGAGTACCGTCGTCGATGGGGGCGAGCGCGGGGTGCCGTCCTCCTCGCATGCCACTGTCCGGCCGCTGTGGCGCGCTTCAAGGGCGCCGATGGCGTCACTTCGTGATCTTCGACCCTAATGACTCGCTCCACTCCGGCCTATCGATGGCTAGTTGCGAGGACGACGGCAAGGAGTGGTCGACGGCAATCTCACGACGTTGATGCCACCTCCGTGCCCTCACCTGCAACAACGTCGGTCGCGATCTGCAAGGCCAAAATCCAACGATCCGATTTGAGGGTATATATTGACATGACCAGCCTCCTCGAGCGAGGGGACCCTCTGCTCTTCGCGACCAGAACCCCACAGTTTGATGGGACATGGTGGATGGGCCGGGCTATTGAATGAAGGTGCCCTTCATTCAATAGGTGCGGCGGTCCGGCTGGTGTCGAGGTGGCCCGTGGTGCTGGTGGGGCGAGCTCTGGCTGGGTCGGGGGCACCCTGGTCCGGACCTATGGGACGAGGGTGCCCCCGACCCAACCCGATGAGGCGCGTTCATGGCCCTAGGAGCAGCTCCTCACTGAACGTCACAGCGGGGCGCCGGATTCGGTCACTCTCCGGTACATCCGTTGCCGAATCGGTATCTCGTTCGATCGTCTGGCCGGGCTGGCGCGGCATAAGGTGACGGCCAGGCGCGCCCGGGGAGGAAGGCGGCGACCGATGGATGTGACGCGTTGGGTCCGCGGCACGGGCCGTCGGTGGTTGTTGCCGGCTGGCATCGTCGCGTTGCTGGCGGTCGCCGCGATCGGGATCGCGTCGCGCGAACAGATCGCGCTGCCGGACGACCGGCTCGACCGCAGCCAGCTCGCCGCCGCGCTCATCGTCATCCTCTGTGCCGCGGCCGCCGGCTTCGTGATCCTGTTGCTGATGAGCAAGGGCGACAAGGGCGCCAGCCGCGAACGCAAGCGGGAGAGCTTCTTCACCTCGATGCTCCGGATGGCCATCATCTTCGGCCTGATCTACGTGATCATCATCAATTGGGACCGCCTCGGCCAGCAACCGACGAAGTACGAACCGGCCGGGTCGGCGCCCACGGGTGGTCCTGGGCAGGGCCCCGATCTCCCGTTCTGGTCCTGGCCGGTCGCGATCGTCACGCTGCTGTTCATCGCCGCGATCACGGTCTTCGTCGTCCTCGCGGCCCGCCGCGCCCCCACGCCCACCGGCGTCCAGCAGCAGCGGAACGAGGCGGCCGAGCAGATCAGGGCCGTCCTCGCCGAAGGCCGCGCGATGCTCGCCGGAAGCGGCGACGCCCGCGACCGCGTGCTGCGGGCGTACGCGGCGATGGAGAACGCGCTCGCTAACGCCGGCGTCGCCAAACGCATCGCCGACACCCCGGCGGAGCTGCTCGCGCGAGCGTCCGTGGGCGACCTGTTCGGGCCGCGGGCGAGCCACGCCGCCGAACGGCTGGCCGAACTGTTCCGCGAAGCGCGCTTCTCCGAACGCCCGCTCGCCGACAGCGCACCCGACGACGCCGCGACCGCGCTGCGCAGTCTCGAGGACGACCTCGGCGAACGGGTCCCGCAACGGTGAGCCGGCTACGTGTCCTGGCCTTCGGGCTGCTCATCGCCGCGGCGGTCCTCAAGGGGGTCGCCGGGCTGCTGCTCGGCCTCACCGTCGTGCTCGCCACCGAGCTGCTCATCCTGCGGTTGCAACTGACCGATGGCCAACCAGGCAACACGAATCTGCGCTGGCCGTGGCGTCGCAAGAAGATCCGGGTGCCGTTCCCGTCGTACGAACGCATCGCCGGCGACCTGTCCTGGGCGCACTACTCGGTCCGCGACTTCGACCACGGCCTGCGCCGACGACTGCTCCGGGCGCTCGAGGTCCGCCTCAGCGACGGGAGCGGCATCGACCTCGCCAAGCAGCCCGACCGGGCGAGAGCGCTGCTCGGCGAGCACGCCTGGTCGGTCCTCCGCCCCGGAGAGCCCGCGCGCGACGACCGCGGCGAACCCGGCTACGAGCTCCGCGCGTTGGACGACGTCGTCCGTGCGATCGAGTCACTACCCAGCACCACGAGCGCCGAGAAGGAGCACCCGTGACATTCACCCCGGCGCAGACCAAGGCCCGAGCCGAGGCGGTCATCGACGAGGTCGAACGCGTCGTCGTCGGCAAGCGCGACACCGTCGAGCAGGTCCTGCTCGGCATTCTCGCCGGCGGCCACGTCCTGCTCGAAGACCTTCCCGGGTTGGGTAAAACGCTGCTCGCCCGGTCGTTCGCGCAGATCCTCGGGCTGTCGTTCTCCCGGATCCAGTTCACCCCCGACCTGCTCCCGCAGGACCTCACCGGCGCTTCGATCTACGACCAGAAGACCGGTGAGTTCTCGTTCCGCGAGGGTCCTGTCTTCACGCAGATCCTGCTCGCCGACGAGATCAACCGCACGCCGCCGAAGACCCAAGCGGCGTTGCTCGAAGCGATGGAGGAACGTCAGGTCACCGCCGACGGCGTGACGCGGAAGCTGCCGCAGCCGTTCGCCGTTCTCGCCACCGAGAACCCGATCGAGTACGAGGGCACCTACCCGCTCCCCGAAGCGCAACTGGACCGATTCCTCTTGCGGACAAGGCTCGGTTACCTCCCCGCCGATGCCGAAGCGGACATGGTCCGGCGCCGCATCGCCCGCGGCTCGGCGCCGCCCGTGCTCCGGCAGATCACCACCGCGAACGACGTCGTCGCGATGTCGGAGTCGCTGGAACAGATCGAGGTGCACGACGACCTCGTCGCGTACGTGGTCTCGATCGTCAACGCCACCAGGCATCACCCGAAGGCGATGGTCGGCGCGTCGCCGCGCGGAACGCTCGCGGTCACGCAGCTCGCCCGCGGCGCCGCTGTCCTGGCTGGCCGCGAGTACGTCACGCCCGAGGACATCAAGCGCGTCGCCGTACCAGCGCTCGGGCACCGCCTCGTCCTCCGGCCCGAGCTGTGGGTGCGCCGCGTCTCCGGCGACGACGTCGTCGCCGAGGTGCTCGCCCAGGTCCCCACGCCGCCGACCCGACCCGTGCATGCGGATGAAGCCGCTCGGGTTCGTTGAGCCGCGCTGGCGGGTGAGCCGGTTCGCACGCCGGCTCGCGACCGTCGGGCTGCTCGCCGCCGCGATCGCCGGCATGTCCGGCCGCGCGGAGCTCATCGTTCTCGCCGCTCCCTGTCTGGTGGCGCTCGTCCTCACGTTCCGCACGCCTCGGGTGGAGCGGCTCGACGTCGAGGCGCACATCGACGAGCCGCGGTGCTTCGAGGGTGACCCGATCGAGGTACGCGTTCGGGTCAGTTCGTCCGCTGTGCTTGGGGAAATCGCGCTCGAGCTGGAGGTGCCGGAGACGTTCGACGTCGAGCCGCCGATCCGGCGGACGTCGTTCCGCACGATGTCGCACGAGGCGGTGTGGGTGCTGCGGCCGCGGCGCTGGGGGCGGTGGCCGGTGGGGCCGGTGCGCATCGAGGTGCGGACCGCGACGTTCGGGCATCAGGGCATGGCGAAGATCTCGGTCGGTCAGCTCACGGTGTTCCCGCCGCCGTCGCGGGCTCGCGATGTCGCCGTTCCACCAGCGCTGCTTGCGCGCGTCGGCAGTCACGTCGCGCGCCGGGTCGGGGCGGGCGTGGAGTTCGCGGGCACTCGTCCGTACGCGCCGGGCGACCTGGCGCGGCGGATCAACTGGCCGGTGAGTACGCGGCGACGTGCCTTGTACGTCAACGAGTTCGCCGCCGAACGCGCCGCCGACGTGATCGCGGTCGTCGACACGACCGTGGACGTCGGGCCGTTCCCGACGTCGAGCCTCGACCTCGGCGTCCGTGGCGCGGCCGCCGTCGTGCAGGCGTACCTGCGTTATGCCGACCGCGTCGGGCTCGTCTCGCTCGGCGGGCGGCTTCGCTGGCTCGCGCCCGACGCCGGGACGCGGCAGTACTTCCGCATCGTCGAGACGCTGCTCGCCGCGCGCCTCGACGAGAGCGTCATCGATCCGGACATCGCGCACCTGCCGCGGCAGGCGTTGCCTCCGGGTGCGTTGGTGTTCTTCTTCAGCCCGTTGCTCGATCCGCGCGCGATGGAGGCGATTCGGGACCTGCGCGAACGTGGTCATGCCGTCGTTGTCGTGGACGTGCTCACCGTCGAGCCAGTTGGGAAGGGAGCGGCGGACGAGCTGGGGTTGCGGATCTGGCGGCTCGAACGCGAGGTGCTGCTGCATGGCCTGCGTGCGCTCGGCGTGACTTTGCTCAAGTGGGACGAGGAGTCTGGCGTCGCGCTGGACCGTGTTCGGCTCGAGCCGCTGATCCGGGTGGGCCGATGACTTCCTTGCTGGTGCAGTTGGGCACGGCGGCTTGGGGCTTGGCGTGTGTGGTGGTGACGGTGGTGCATCTGCCACCGCCGTATAACGGTTGGCTGCTCGTTCTCGGCGGGGCGGCGGCGTTGATCGCCGGCTGGCGGTCGTGGCTGTCGTTCCTGGAGCCGATCGTGGTGGTGCTGGTCGTCTCGGGCGCCGGCGTGGCGGCGATGTACTCGCGGCTGTCGATCCCGTCGGCGACGTTGATCGCGCTGCTGGTGTTCGGCTATCTGCTGGCGACGGATCTCGCTGGCACGTTGGCCGGTGCTGCCGCGTTGCGGGCTGTGGGGTTGGCCGCCTGGGTACGGGCGCAGGTGCCTTTGCTGGTGGCGAGCGGCTGCGCGACCGTCGTGATCGTGGTGACGCTGCTGCTCCCGATCGACGCCCGGGCTTGGCTCGTTCTGCTCGCCCCCGTGGCGTTGTTCGGCGCCGCGTTCCTCGCAGTTGGTCGGCGGGCTAGTCGTCGCTCTCCATGAGCTGGGGGCGGGCGGCGGCCCACAGCTCGGTGACCGCCTTGTGCCAGCCGAGAAGGTAGGCGCCACGGATCGCCGCATCCATGGCGAGTGGCTCGTTCCAGATGGCGTCGTCGCGCTCGGTGAACGTGTAGGGGAGCTTGTCCGCAAAGCTTCCGAGCCGCTCAGCGCCGCTCGTGATCAGGTCGAAGTCCTCGATCCCCGACCAGCCTCGCTCGACCTCCTTGAGCTCTTCGAGCGACGCCACCTCGAGAGCCCAGCCCTCGCCGGCCTCTCGTCCGCGCTGATACCACTCCTCGCGGTGACCTCGCAGTCGTCCAACCAGCAGGGCGGCCTTAGCCTCCGTGCTGTCCATCGCCACGGTGGGACTTTCGATCATCGTCAGCTCCTTTTCCAGGGCAGCCGCGCACACCTTCGAGGCGTTGACGCGGTCCCTGAGCCGATCCAGGCGCTCGTACAGAGCGTCCGGGATGCTGATGTTGAGTCGGGCCATCGACTCTCCTGTCCCTCGCGAGGTGGTGCCAGCGTACGTGCGATGCGCATCATGCGCAAGATGCGCATCGCAGGGTTCGCCTCACCTGGCCAGTGGCCCCTCTACCTGGCGTCTACCCCGCGTAAAGGGGCAAATGATCATGTCAACATGATCATTGGCCCCCGGGCGCTGGATGGGCGTCAGCGGTAGGCGCGGGCTTGGAGCTCGAAGAGCTCGGCGTAGCGGCGTCCTGCAGCCAGCAGCTCCTCGTGGCTGCCGAACTCCTCCACCCGGCCCTCGTGCATCACCACGATCAGGTCGGCCATCCGTACGGTCGAGAACCGGTGCGACACCAGCACGGTGATGCCGCCGGTCTCGGTGGCCGCGATCTTCGCCGCCGAGGCGTACTGCTCGTACAGCCGGTGCTCCGCCTCCGGGTCCAGCGCCGCGGTCGGCTCGTCCAGCAGCAACAGCAGCGGGCGTTCGCGCATGAACGCGCGGGCCAACGCGAGGCGCTGCCACTGGCCACCGGACAGCTCCACGCCGTCGGTGAACTTCTTGCCCAGCTGCGAGTCCAGCCCCTTCGGCAACCCCGCGACCACGGACGCCGCGTCGCCTCGCGCGATGGCGGCACGCACCGCCGCCTCGTCCGACGAACGCGCGACATCGCCGATCCCCACGACCTCACGTGCTGTCAATTCGAACTTGACGAAGTCCTGGAACCCCGCCGACAACTGCCCACGCCACGAGTCCGGCGAGATCGAGGCGAGGTCCACGCCGTCGACGAGCACCTGCCCAGACGTCGGGTCGTACAGCCGTGCGAGCAACTTCACCAACGTCGTCTTGCCCGCGCCGTTCTCGCCCACCAACGCCACCGCCGACCCCGCCGGTAACGTCAACGACACGTCGGAGAGGACGGAGAAGTCCGTTCCAGGATAGGAGAATCCCACGTTCCGCAGCTCGATCCCCGACGTCAGCCGAGCGGGTGCCGCGGCGACGCTGGACTGCCACGAGTGCGACTTCGCGTACTCCCGCAGCCAGTCGTACCGCGAGAAGCTCCGCACCACCTCGCCCACCCAGTAGACGTTCCTCGCGATCCCGCCCGTCATCTGGTCGACCTGCGGCGCCAGCAGCAACACGAGAACGACATCGCCCGCCGTCTGCTGACCGGCCCGCGCCCGCATGATCACCCACACGATCGCCGCCGCGTAGATGAGCCCGAACGCCAACCGCACCGCGCCGTCGACCTTGCCGCCCCAGCGTGCCGCGGCCACCCGACGCTCGAATCGCGCCGTCTGCAAGGAGAAGATCCGATCGAGCAGCACCTGGCCGAGCCCGAAGACTCGAAGCTCCAGAGCAGTCCGGGCGTCCTTGGCCATCTCGATCAACCGGTCGATCAGCCGCTCTTGCGGCAACGTCGACTCCCACGCCTTGTGCTGCTTCGAGCCGCTCACGTACGCCGACCAGATCCGCGTCGCCCCGAGCAACGGCAGCAGCAACAGCAGCGGATGCACCGAGGCCAGCAGGCCGAGCACGGTCACCGTGTTGGCGATCGTCGCGAACGCCCACAACAGCACCTCGGCGCCGACGCCCATCCGCCACGCACGCTCGCGCACCAGCTCGATCTTGTCCGCCACGTCCGGCCGCTCGTGGTGCGTCAGCCCGGGGATCCCCGACGTGACCCGCAGCAGGTCGGCGTGCACGCGACCGGCCATGCGTTCCTGCGCCGTGTCCTGCAGCGGCCCACCAAGCACGTCCGCGATGTAGGAGACCCCCAGCCCGCCGACGATGATGCCGATGCCCAGCCCGATCGTCGCGGAACGCTGCGCGGTCAGCCCATCGACGAGCAGCGCGACGCCGTACGTCTGCGCCGGCGCAGCAGCGGCCCGGGCGGCGACGAGCACCGCCGATACCGTCATCAGGACCGGCGCGGCCCGGAACGACGTCGAGAACCACAGCCAGACGATCCGGACGCTACGCATTCTCGGCCTCCACGGTCACGTAGCGCTCGGCCTGCAGCCGGAACATCGTCGCGTACGTGCCGCCGCGGTCCAGCAGCTCGTCGTGCGTACCGTCCTCGATGATCCCGCCATCGGCGAGCACGCAGATCCGATCCGCGTTACGCACAACGGAGAACCGGTGCGAGATGATCAACGAAGCCACCCCTGAGGTCAGCTCGAGATACCGCTCGATCAGTGCCGCCTCGGCGCGTACGTCCAACGCGGCAGCGGGTTCGTCCAGCACCAACACACCCGCGCCGGCGTGGACAGCGAACAACGCACGGGCCAACGCGATCCGCTGCCACTCACCACCGGACAGGTCGACGCCGCCGTCGAACGTCTTGTCCAGCACGGTGTCCCACTTCGCCGGCAGTCCGGCGACCACGTCGTCGATGCCGGCCTCGCGCGCTACCTTCGCGAGCGTGGTGTCGTCGCCGGCTCGTTCGACCGCACCGAACACGACGTTGTCCGTGACAGACAACGGGAAACGCAGGAAGTCCTGCACGATGGCGGCGATCCGGCGCTGCCAGGCCGCGAGGTCGAGCTCGGCAAGGTCCACGCCGTCAACGAGGATCCGCCCGGTGGTCGGCTTGTACGCGCCGCCGAGCAGCTTCACCAACGTCGACTTGCCCGCACCGTTGACGCCGACCAGCGCGAGCGCCTCGTGCGCGCGGATGGTGAGGTCGAGATTCTTGAGGACGTCGACCTCGGAGTTCGGGTAGCGGAAGCTCACGTTCTCGAACCGCACCTCGCGTGCCGGCATGGTCTCGACCCGATGGTTGCTGGACGAGGCGGGCTCGGGATGCCGTTCGGCGATCGTCTCCGGCAGCTGCTTCATCGCGCGGTAGGCGGACAGCCCGCGGCGTACCTGCACGACGCTGTAGCCGTTGCCGGACATCGCGACGCCGAGGATCGCGGGCACGGTCGTGGCGATCTCGGTCAGCGGGAGCTCCCCGGCGATCGCCGCGCGGCCGACGAGCAGGATCGCGACGGCGGTCCCGGCCAGGTGGAGCCCACCGGCGAGCACCGACCACTTCGCGTTCGTGCGACGCCGCTCCCACACGGGGAGGAAGCCGGCGGTCCAGTCGCGGACGTACCTGTCGACGAGCCAGCCGGAGAGCCCGAAGACGCGCAGCTCCTTCGGGGCGTCGCGCATGCCGAGGTCGAACAGATAGTTGGCGCGCCGCTGTTCCTCGGTGTTGCCCCACCAGACGTCGATCTCGCGTTCGACGAGGCGGCCGCCGTACCACTCGAGCACGAGCGTCACCGCGACGAGCATCGCGGCCACCCACCAGGAGAACATGAAGCCGACGATCACCGCGGAGCCGATCAACGAGATCCGGCTCGCGATCAGCCACGGCAGCGTCTGCATACCGGTGACGGTCTGGAAGCCGGCCTTGCCCTTCGCCCGCTCCTGACTGTCCTGCACCTCGGTGTCCTCCAGGTGTGCGACGCGGTGCGGGCGCAGCAGCGGCTCGGTGATCGCGTTGCCGACATCGCGTACGAGCGCGGCGTCCATGATCATCGAGGCGACCTGGTGGATCGCGGGAGTAAGGCTCTGGATGACGAACACGCCGAGCAGCCCGGCCAGCAGCCAGGCGAACTGAGCGAGCGGCATCGCGTCCGGTGAGTCGCTGAGCACACCTGGAACAGCGCCGACGACCTGTCCGGTCAGCAAGGTCACGGCGATGCCGAACACCGAGCCGAGTGCCGCGAGACCGATCGTCAGGGCCGTACTTCCAGGCGCCACCCGCAGGGCGTACCGCATGAGGGTCAGCACTCGATCGACCGTAACGGTGCCCACCGACAACCGCACCCGAGTTTCGGCGGGACCGTAACGAAGGGTTGCCTACCCTGTGCTGAAGGGCACCAAATCCCAAGCCTGGTTGATGATCATGGTGATGCGGCGACCGCGGGTGCGACGGGAACGGACGCCGCCTGGACGCGTTCGGCCTCGCCCAGCTCAGTGCGCGCCAGCGACAGCACACCGATGCCCACGACCAGCGCGAAGGCACCGAGGAAGAACGGCACGTGCACGTTCGTCGCCTCCACCAGCTTGCCCGCGGCGAACGGGGCCAGGCCGCCGCCGATGAACCGGACGAAGCCGTACGCCGCCGAGGCGATCGGCCGCTCGACCGGCGCGATCGACATGACCGCCTGGGTGGTGACGGTGTTGTTCACGCCGATGAAGACGCCCGCGACGATGACCGACACGATCAGCACCGGAGGCGAGTCGGTGAAGATCGCGATCACCAACACCACAACGGCGAACAGCGCGAGGTTCAGGTACAGCGTCCGCGCGATGCCGAGCCGGCGCTGCAGCCACGGAGCGCCGAAGACGGAGAACACCGCGACGAGCAGCCCCCACCCGGTGAACACCAGCCCCAGCTGGATCGCGCCGAGGCCCATCGGGAACGGCGCGTACCCGAGCACGGTGAAGAACGCCCAGTTGTAGCAGAGCGCGGTCAGCGACATGATCAACAGCCCGCGGTGCCGGAGCGCCTTCAGCGGCTCGGTGAGCGAGGTCTTCCGCGCGGGCTTGGGTACGGGCTCGACCAGCACCACGGTCGCGATCAGCGCGATCGCCATCAGCACGGCGACGCCGAAGAACGGGCCACGCCAGCTGACCTCGCCAAGCAGCCCGCCGAGCAGCGGGCCAACGGCGATGCCCAGGCCCAGCGCGGTCTCGTACAGGATGATCGCGCCCACGAACCCGCCGGTCGCCGACGCCACGATCACCGCGAGGGACGTCGCGATGAACAGCGCGTTGCCCACGCCCCAGCCGGCGCGGAAGCCGACGATCCCGCCGATGCTGCCCGACGTGCCAGCGAGCGCACTGAACACCACGATCAGCGCGAGCCCGGCGATCAGCGTCTTCTTCGCGCCGATCCGGCTCGACACCCACCCGGTGATCAGCATCGCGAGCGCGGTGATCACCAGGTAGCTCGTGAACAGCAGCGTGACCTGGCTCGGCGTGGCGTCCAGATCGTGCGAGATCGCCGGCAGGATCGGGTCGACCAGGCCGATGCCCATGAACGAGACGACGCAGGCGAACGCGACCGCGAACACGGCCTTCGGCTGGCGGAACGGGCTGACGGTCGCTGTCCCCGTGGTCACGACGGCACCCCCGCGAGCTCGCTCAGCGCGACGATCGCCGGCGCCGCGGCGTGCAGCGCCTGCTGGTGCCGCGGGTCGAGGTCCTCCAGCAGCTCGGTGAGCCGCTCGGTGCGGATGCTCCGCCGGTAGGCGAGCTCGTCCTTGCCCGCTTGGGTGATCCGTACGACGACGACGCGACGGTCGCCGGGGTCGGCGACCCGCTCGACCAGGCCCGCGTCCGCCAGCCGGGCGATCAGCTGGGTCATCGCCGGCTGGCTGACGGCCTCGGTGAGTGCGAGCTCGGTCAGCCGGTGCGGGCCGACGCGATCCAGCGTCGACAACGTGCCGACGGCGGTGAGAGACATGCCGGTCGAGGGGCTGAGCCGCCGAACGAGTCGCACCACCCGTTCCAGCGCCGCGACCAGCTCCGTCGGCGGCGCCCACGTGTCTTCGGGAAAATCCACGTAATTGTTTATATCACGTGCTTATGTATCTTCCAGGGGAGACGGCGAAGCCCCCGGTGGGGCCGGGGGCTGGAGCCGTTCCGTTGTTCGCTCAGTTGCCGGCCTCGAGCTCGGCGATGATCTGCTTGGCCTGGTTGATCGGGATCGAGAAGCCCAGTCCCACCGAGCCACCCTGCTGCCCGTTCCCGCTGGCCGGGGAGTAGATCGCGGAGTTGATCCCGATCACCTCGCCCTTCAGGTTCAGCAGCGGGCCGCCGGAGTTGCCCGGGTTGAGCGACGCGTCGGTCTGAATCGCCTTGTACGTCACGGTCTCCGGCTCCGAGCCGGAGCTGGTCCGGTCGTACGGGCTCTGCGGCGAGGGGGCGGAGTCGCCGACGGTCACGTCGCGGTTCAGCGCGCTGACGATGCCGGAGGTCACCGTTCCCTGCAGGCCCTCGGGCGAGCCGATCGCGACGACCTCGTCGCCGACCTGGACCTTGGACGAGTCACCCAACGTCGCGGCCTTCAGGCCGGAGACGCCGGACACCTTGATCACCGCGAGGTCGCTCGACGCGTCACGGCCGACGATCGTCGCCGAGGCGGTCGACCCGTCGTTGAACGTCACCTTGATCTCTCCGTTGCCGTCGGCGGCGTCGGCGACCACGTGGTTGTTGGTCAGGATCTTGCCGTCGGACGACAAGACGATCCCCGAGCCGATCCCGGTGCCGTTGTACGTCTGCACCTCGACCTGCACGACGCTCGGCGACACGTTCTTCGCGATGGCCGCGATCGTCGCCGCGGTCTGGCTGGAGATCTGCGAGCCCGTCGCGGACGAGCTCGCGACGGGCGAGCCGGAGTTCGCCGAAGCGAGGCCACCGGCCAGTCCGCCGATCGCACCGGCACCGATCGCCACGGCCGCGAACGCCGCCGCCAACCGCATGGTCTTGCGTGGTCCCTTCGGGCCGCCCGCGGGCGGGACCGGCGGGGGAGGGGGAGGCGCCGCGGGCGGGCCGAAGGGCGGACCGAACGGTGGGCCATACATCGGCCCTGCCCTCCAGGGCGCTGGCGGGGGAACAGTTCCTGGGGTCTGCGTCTCAGTCATGGTTCAGAGCTTCGTCGCCGCTCCCAAGAACGACCTGAGGTCTTCCTGAGGCTCAACGAATAAAGGGAACCTGAGAGATCTGCTAGCATCCTGTGTGGCTTCCAGGGAGCCGCCGGTCCGCGGAAAGGGCACAGCCCACCTGAGCAGGACTTCATTGTGGTGTGGCTCATCGCCCTCCTTTCACCTCGACGACGCGGACATCGAGGCAGACGAAAGGAGGTCGGCGATGTCGACCATTTCGCTCCCTGACCATCCCAGCCTGGGCTACCTCAAGCAGCAGGCGCGCGCCCTCCAGCAGGACGTTCGCGCCGGTACGGCCGAGGCCATCGAACGCGTCGAGAGCCGCTACCCGTCCGGTGCCACCGACCGCGAGGCCTTCCCGCTCGCCACCGCGCAGCTGGTGATCGCGCGGGAGTACGGGTTCCCCAGCTGGCCGCGGCTGAAGAAGTTCGTGGAGATCTCCGGCAGCTACCGCTGGGAGGTGCGCACCGACGCACCGGACGGCGAGTCCGTTGCCGCGCGGTTCTGCCGGCTCGCGTGCCTGATCTACACCCGCGGAGACGGCCCAGATCGTTGGGCCCAGGCACGCGATCTCCTTACCCAGCAGCCGAATCTCGTCGAGAACGACATCTGGGCGGCAGCGGCCGCGTTCGACGCCGCGACCGTCGAACGGCTCCTCGTCGACGACCCGTCGCTGGCCCGCAAGGGCGGCGGCCCGTACGGGTGCTCCCCGCTGTTCTATCTCTCCTACTCGCGCATCGCTCGCGACGTACCCAGGGACACGCTGCTCGGAATCGCGCACCGGCTGCTCGAGGCCGGCGCCGATCCGAACGAGGGCTACCTGTGGAACGGCGGCCCTTACCCGTTCACCGTGATCACTGGTGTGTTCGGCGAAGGGGAGCAGGGTCCCGACAACCAACCGCGGCAAGCGCATGCGCAGGACCTCGCGCGGCTGCTCCTCGAGTCAGGCACGAACGCCAACGACAGCCAGACGCTGTATGACCGGATGTTCCAACCAGGCAACGAACATCTCGAGCTGCTCTTCGAGTACGGGCTCGGCGGCGACGGCGGCACGTGGGAAGAGCGGATGGGCGAGACGCCCGCGGAAATGCTGCGCACCCAGCTGAAGTGGGCGATCCAGCACGGGCTCCTCGACCGCGTCCGGCTGCTGGCAGCGAACGGTGTGGACGTACTTTCCCCTTACGACGATGGGGGAACGCCGATCGAGCTGGCCACGGTGAACGGCCATGCGGCGATCGCGGACGTCCTCGCCGCGGCGGGTGCAGAGCGTCCGACGCTCGACCCCGTCGCCGCGGTGATCGCCGCGGCCATGGCGGGAGACCGTACGACGCTGGAAGCCCATCCCGACGCGGTCGCGGAGGCGCGCAGCGCCCGTCCAGGACTGCTCGTTTGGGCAGCCGCGCAAGGGCGAATCGACGCCGTCGCAACGATGCTGGACCACGGCTGGGACGTCAATGCCCGCGGCCGCAGCGACGTGCCGGAGGAGTGCGACTTCACCACGGCGCTGCACTGCGCCGCTGGCGACGGCAACGTCGAGCTGACCAAGCTGCTGCTGGAGAGAGGCGCCGACCAGTCTCTCCGCGACAACAACTTCGACGCCACGCCGTTGGGTTGGGCCGAGCACTTCGAACGTACGGAGACGATCGCGTTGCTGAGCGGGGGAAACGATGCAGACACTGACCACTGACCGCCTGGAGCTCGTTCCCCTCGATCCGGCGCGGGACGCGGTCGCCCTGCACGCGTTGCTGAGCGATCCCGAGGTGCACGCGTACGGCGAGGAGAACGCCACCAAGGATGTCCACGAAACCGAAGCCCGCTTGGAGAAGGACGTGGCGGGCAACGGCGGGTTGACATGGGTGATCCGCCTCCGAGGAACGGAGCAGGCCCTCGGCTGGGCCGGCGTCTTCTACGACCAGGGCACGACGATCCGCGGCCTGAGCTGGTACCTGCGCCGCGACCACTGGGGTCGCGGCATCACCAGCGAAGCGGCGAGGGCCGTCGTCGACCACCTTCTCGCCCAACCGAACATCGACGGGGTCGAGGCCTGGATCGACACGAGGAACCTCGCGTCGATCGGCGTCGCGCGACGCGCGGGACTCGACGAGGTGTCACGGATGCCGCGCGTGTACGCCGATCATCTCGCCCAGCAGGTCGTGATGGCGCGAGCCGCCGAACCGCGAGATCCCGAGGTGCTGGCGGTCCGGCCGATGCTCTCCGTTCGCAACAGCAAGGCGACAGCGAGCGCGCTCTGCGGGGTGCTCGGGCTGCGGGTGGAGTTCGAGCACGACACGTACATCCGACTGGCCGCGAGGCCATGGACGGCCAGCGTCGGTCTCGACCTCGTCGAGGAGGACAAGGCGTTCGCGACGGTGATCGTCGGGATCGGCTCCTCTGTCGACGAGTGCTACCAGCGCGCGCAGGACCAGGGGATCGAGACCGAATCCCCGCCGGAGGACATGCCCTGGTACCGACGGGAGTTCACGATGGTGCTCGACGGCAACTTCATCCGGGTGTCGGGGCCGACCCGACCGTGAGCGCATAGAGATGGCGGGTCTGGCCGATCTCTGCAACGTTCTTCGTCAGCTCGAAGTTCACCCAGGCGGCGACTTCCCCCAACGGTAAGGGGGAGTCGCCGAACGGGAGGGCGGCGGTGCGCGCGGTCGAGTCGAGTTCCTCGGCTGACACCGAGAGCAACGCCGTACGCCAGGAGTCCTTCAGCTCCTCCAGCCAGGACACCGCCGATGAAGCGGAGCCCGGCCAGACCACGGACTCGCGCTCCGGTGCGGCACCGGAGCCGAAGCAGACGTCGTACGTCGACGTCCACCAGAAGCCGACATGCCACGTCAGCCAGCCGATCGTCGTCGCGGGAACGGGCGACGGCTCCGGCACCTCCCAGTCGGCCACCCACCGACCCGCGGCATCCGGCCGAACGGTCCACGCGGCAGAAGCCGGCGACCACAGGCACTCCGCATCGGTGAGACCAGCGGAGTGATGAGAGAACAACGACCAACACAAGTCCAGCTGCCAGACGAGCAGCGACACCCGAGGCTCTGTTGCGACTGTCATGATCGACAAGCCTGGCAGAGGGCGAACGCGTCAGTCCATCGAGTTCAGGTGCGCCACGATCGACTCGCTGATCCGACGCAACTGTCGTACCTGCGTCGGCGTCAGCTGGTCGAACAGGTGCTTCCGTACGCCCTCCACGTGCCCGGGCGCCGCCGCGTCGACCGCCGCATAGCCCTTCGGGGTCAGCTGCGCGACCTGTCCCCGCCCGTCGGACGGATCCGCCACTCGCTCGATCCAGCCCCACTCCTCCAGCCGCGCCACCGCGTGCGAGGTCCGGCTCCGCGACGACCCGAGGATCTCCGCGAGCTCGCTCATCCGCAACCGCCGCCCCGGCTGCTCCGACAGCACGGCGAGCAGGATGTAGTAGGCGTGCGGCATTCCGGCGTCGCGCTGCAGCTCGCGGTCCAGCTGCTCGAACAGCATCCGCTGCGCGAAGATGAACGCGCGCCACGTCTGCTGCTCGGAGTCGTCGAGCCAACGCACAGCCATGGCTGGATCATACGAGATTTGTTGAGCGCTCAACCAGTGTCTGCTACCGTCCAAGGTTGAGGCCTCAACTCTCAACGCACACATCGGAGCGGACGTTGCCGATCACCCGCTTGAACCACGCCGTTCTCTACGTACGCGACCTGAACCGTAGCGTTGCCTTCTACCGCGACGTGCTCGGGTTCCGACGGCTGGACATGACGCCCGATGGCTTTTCCGGTGCTGCCTTCCTGCAGGCCGCCGGCAGTGACAACGACCACGACCTCGGCCTGTTCGAGGTCGGCGAGAACGCCGGCAGCTCCCAGGCCGGACGCCAGACGGTCGGGCTCTACCACCTGGCTTGGGAGGTCGACACCCTCGCCGAGCTGGCCACGATCCAGTCCAAGCTGCTGGCCGCCGGCGCGTTGGTCGGTACGAGCGACCACTCCAGCACGAAGAGCCTCTACGGCAAGGACCCCGACGGGATCGAGTTCGAGGTCGTCTGGCTGGTCCCCGCCGACCAGCTCACCGACGAGATCCTCGAGGGCCGCAAGACCATCCGGCCGCTCGACCTGGTCGCCGAGGAGGAGCGCTACGGCGTGCTCACGCCGGGCGGCACCGCGTCCCGTATCTCATAGTTTGGACGCATTCTGAACCGATAAGCCCCTTTGGTCGTTCTGTGGAGACGAGCCGATCCATCCGCGCCTCCCTCCACGGAAGGACCTGCATGTCTTCTCCTGTTCAGATCGCCCGCGACCTCGCCCTGCTCGTCGCCCGCCTCGGGCTCGGCGTGATTCTCATAGCCCACGGTTGGCAGAAGCTCTCCGACCAGGGCCTCGCCGGGACCGCCGCCGGCTTCGGTCAGATGGGTGTCCCGCTGCCGACGGTCAGTGCTTACTACGCGACGTTCGTCGAGCTCGTCGGTGGCGTCGCGCTCATCCTCGGTCTCGCGCTTCCGCTGGTCGGCCTGCTGGTCGCCCTCGACATGGCGGGCGCGCTGGTGCTGGTGCACCTGCCGAACGGCCTGTTCGCGAGCCAGGGCGGCTTCGAGCTCGTTCTCGCCATCGGCGTCGGCGCGGTGGCGATCGCCGCGGCGGGCTCCGGGCGACTCGGCCTCGACCACTACCTGCTCCGCCGTCGGTCGAAGCTCGGCGAAGAGCAGGGCGTTTCCGCCTGACCAGCGCGACAATGGACTCCGGTCCCCCACCGACCAGTACTCGGTGGGGGACCTTCGCCTGTGGTGAATAGAGTCGAGGGCGTGGCGGAACCGTACGACCTGGTGATCTTCGACTGCGACGGCGTGCTGGTCGACAGTGAGACGCTCGGCATCAAGATCGACCATGCGTTCCTCGCCGAGGTCGGCTGGCCGCTGACCGAGAGCGAGATCATCGACAGGTTCGTCGGGCGTTCGGACGCCGACGTGATCGCCGAGGTCGAGGCGAACGTCGGTCCGCTCACTCCGGAAGCGGTCGAACGGTGGCGTACCGCCTATCGCGAACGGTTCATCACCGATCTCGTCGCGGTGGAAGGCATCGTCGAGGCTCTCGACGCGCTCGCGAAGCGCGACGCGTTGACCTGTGTCGCGTCCAGCAGCACGCACAGCTCGCTGCGCAAGAAGCTCGGACTGACGGGTCTGTTCGACCGCTTCGAAGGGCGAATCTTCAGCGCCACCGACGTGCTGAACGGCAAGCCCGCACCCGATCTGTTCCTGCACGCGGCCGCGCACTTCGACGTCGAACCGCACCGCTGCGCGGTCGTCGAAGACAGCCAGCACGGCGTACAAGCGGCACGCGCCGCGGGCATGCGCGCGTTCGCGTTTGGCGGCGGTGTCACACCCGGCGAACGTCTCGAGGGGCCGAACACGGTCGTGTTCACCGACATGCGAGACCTCCCATCTCTCTTGACAAGTTCGCCTTGACAGGTGTCACTTCTGGGCCATTGACCGGATCCGGTCGGTACCCCAAACCGGGGGTGTGAACGTTTCCAGTCAGAAGGGTGGACCGGGGTTGGAGGCCTTCCACACAGGTGGTTAGGGTCGGTTCGACCAACCTCGGGTGGCCACTCAACTGACGTCCCGCTACCTGGGAAACAGCGCCCGTACAGTGACTCTTGCGCCCGAAAGGGGTCGACGTTGAGCGGTGAACCCACGGTGATCCGCTGGGGCGCCAACGGCGCCGAGCTGACCCTCGAGATCGTGCCGGACGGGCCGGTCCATGTCGCTGGGATCGGCGCCAGGGAAGGGAAGCCGGGCCGTTCCACAACGGGCGTTCCACTTGTGGAACTCGGTCTGTTGGGCGAAGGCCGGGTCGGCAGCGGTGGTTCCGCCGGGCATCGCAATCAGGCCGCGACCGGAAGACTTCGGTACGTCTCGCACGAGACGACCGAGAGCGGCCGGCACCTCGAGATCGTGCAACGTGACCCCACCAGCGGGATTCGTGTCACCACGTTCGTCGAACAGTTCGACGACATCTCCGCGCTGCGGATGTGGAACGACGTGTGCAACGAAGGCGAGGTGGCACAGACCGTCGTCTACAGTTCCACTCTCGTTCTCACCGGCTTCGTCAACGAGGGCTCGTTCGCCGACCGGCTGCAGGTGCTGCTCGCGCGCAACGCGTGGAGTGCGGAGCTGCGCTGGCAACGGCTCGACCTCAACCAGGCCGGTCTCGTCAGCTACGCCGAGACGCCGGGACGCGGGAGTACGCAAGGCAGGTTCGCGCTGTCTGGCGTGGGCAGCTGGTCGACCGGCGACTACCTGCCGATGGGTGCGTTGATCGACGGTGTCGAGGGGCAGACCTGGTTGTGGCAGGTCGAGCACAACGGCCCGTGGCACTGGGAGTTGGTCGACCTCGGGCCGGACCTCGTGCTCGTCGCGAGCGGTCCCACCGACCAGGAGCACCAGTGGCGCAAGATCCTGGTGCCGGGTGAGACGTTCACCACTGTTGCCACTTCGCTCGCGGTGTCGGGCGGCGGCTTCGAAGGAGCGGTGGCGGAGCTCACCGCGTACCGCCGCGCGATCCGGCGCGTCAACCCGGACAACGAGCGACTCCCGGTCATCTTCAACGACTACATGAACTGTCTGTTCGGCGATCCGTCGACGGAGAAGGAACTCCCGCTGATCGCGGCGGCGCAGAAGGCCGGTGCTGAGTACTTCGTCATCGACGCCGGCTGGTACGCCGACGACGAGGGCTGGTGGGACACGGTCGGCGCTTGGGAGCCGTCGACGACGCGGTTCCCCGACGGCCTGGCGTCGCTGCTGGACCAGGTTCGCGCGGCTGGGATGGTCCCTGGTTTGTGGGTCGAACCCGAGGTCGTCGGGATCCGGAGCGCGGTCGCCGACCAGCTGCCGGACGAGGCGTTCTTCATGCGTGGTGGGCGGCGTGCCGAGGAGAAGGGCCGCTACCACCTGGACTACCGGCATCCGGCCGTCATCGCGCACATGGACGGCGTGATCGACCGGCTGGTCGGTGAACTCGGCGTCGGCTACTTCAAGTTCGACTACAACGTGAACATCGGGGTCGGCACCGAGGTCGACGCCGACGCGCCAGGTGACGGACTGCTCGGACACAACCGCGCTTTCCTTGCCTGGTTGGACGGATTGTTCGTACGGCATCCCTCCCTCGTGATCGAGAACTGCTCGTCGGGCGGCATGCGCACGGACTACGCGCAGCTCGCGCGGCTGTCGATCCACTCGACCAGCGACCAGACCGACCCGGTGCGGTACGCGTCGATCGCGGCGGCTTCGCCGACCGGGGTGACGCCGGAACAGGCCGCGGTGTGGGCGTATCCGCAGCCGGACTACGACAACGAGCTCAACGCGTTCTGCATGGTCAACGCGATGCTCGGGCGGGTGCATTTGTCCGGCCGCATCGACCTGATGAGCAGCCGCCAGCTCGGTCGCGTGCGCGCGGCGTTGAACGCGTACAAGTCGATCCGTTCGCAGATCCGTACCTCGGTCCCGCGCTGGCCGCTCGGGCTGCCGGGCTGGTACGACCCGTGGGTGGCGCTCGCCCTGGACGACGGCGAGGACACCTTGCTCGCGGTCTGGCGCCGGGGCGGCTTGGACCGTTGCCACCTGAAGCTGCCCTGGCTGGCAGGGCTGCCGAGCACCGTGCAGGTGTTGTACCCGACCGACCTGCCGACGACCGCGAGCTGGGACCGCTCGACCGGAGTCCTCCGCCTCACCCTGCCCCCCGCCCCCAGCGCCCGCCTCCTCCGCGTCCGCCGCCGCTGACCCTGACCGGTGATCATGTACGTGATCATGAAGCCGGACTGGTCATATAGGCCGGGTTTCCCTTCATGATCACGTACATGATCACGGACGGGAGGCGGGCGGGGGCGTCCCGTAGTGCCCCGGTATGACGCGGGAGTGAGCGCTTCGGGGTGACGTGCCGCCGGTCAGGTCGTCCGTACGTTCCGGCCCGTGACAACGACACTGCCCGCTCCCACCACCCGCCACCCGACGCACGTCCCCGCCGAGCGCGACCGGGCGATCGACGCCCTGCGCGCGTTCTCGATCGTCGGCGTCGTGCTCGGCCACTGGCTGGTCACCGCGGTGGTGATCACGGGCTCCGGCTGGTCGGTCGCCAGCCCGCTCCAGCACGTGCCCGCGCTGACGCCGATCAGTTGGGTGCTCCAGACGCTCGCGCCGTTCTTCTTCGCGGCCGGGTTCGCCGCGGCGGTGAGTCTCCGCCGGCGGCCCGGCTGGCGTCAGTGGATCGCGAGCCGGTTCGCGAAGATCCTCGCTGGCGTGGGGATCCTGGTCGCGTTCTGGCTGCCGATCCTCGTCGCGCTGCTCGTGGGCGGGCTGCCGTTCGACACGTTGAAGAAGGCGGCGATGTTCGTGGTGTCGCCGCTGTGGTTCCTCGGCGTGCTCGCGGTCCTGATGGCCGCGACGCCGCTGCTGCGCGCCGCGGTCGCACGGTTCGGCGCGCCAGCCGCGATGCCGCTCGTCGCCGTGGTGGGGATCGCCGACTTCCTGCAGTACGGGCCGATTCATGCCTCGGCGTTCGGTTGGGTCGCGATTCCCTGCGCATGGGCTGTTCCGTACGTGTTGGGCATCGCGTACGCGGGTCGCGGGCTGCGCCACCGTGGGGTCGCGCTCGTCCTCGTCGCCGCCGGTGCTGCCGCCGCGTTCGTGCTCGTGTCGTACGCCGGCTACCCGCTCAGCATGGTCGGTGTCACCGGTGCGGAACGTTCGAACCTCAACCCACCTTCGCTGATGGCACTCGCGCTCGCCGCGATCCAGCTCGGCTTGTTCCTCCTCGTGCGCGACAAGTTGGACCGAGCGTCGCGATCGGTCGAGATGATGAACGCGTTCGCGATGCCGATCTACCTGTGGCACCAGAGCGCGCTGCTCATCACGGTCCTGGTCGGATCGGCTTTGGCGTCGGTGATTCCTGGGCTGATCGGGTCGCCGGAGTCAGTGAGCTGGGTCCTGCTTCGCCTTGCCTGGTTGCCGATTCTCGCGACGGTGCTCGGTGGCCTGCTGTTCGTGCTCAGCCGTCGGGGTCGCCGTCGTCCTCACGTCGACCTGCCGGGGCAGCGGGCCGCGGGCTGAGCCGGTCGAGTCTTCCTTCCAGGTCGCGGTCGCCGGAGGCGCGGGACAGCTCACGGGACTGGTCCCGCATCCGGGCCGCGGCGGCGAGGTCGCCGCGGCGAACGGCCACGCCGGACACCACCGCGAGTGCGCGGCCCCGGATTCGCGCGTCGCCGTGGGCCATCGCCAAAGCCTGCTCAGCGTAGGTGCTCGCCTGGTCGACGTCGCTCTCGTCCTCGAGCTCGCTCGCCGCCAGCTCGACGAGCACGGTGGCGCGGGTGAGGTCGGCGGCGTCCGATGGGAGAATCCGCAATGCCACAAGGAGATCCTCGTGTCCGTTCTCGTTCGCCCGCGTTTTCAGGCCGGCCCTGGCCAGCAGCATCCGAGCGGCGCGTTCGGGCTCCTTGCGTTCGTCGATCTCGGCCAACGCCTCGGTTGCGAACGCCTGCCCGCGGGTGGGGTCGCCGTCGGAGCGGCTGGTCTCGGCGGCCAGTTCGAGCACGTCGACGCGTTCGTGCCCGATCCGTTCGGCCGCGTCCGGGACGCGATCCCAGAGTTCCAGAACGCGTTCGAGCAGGCGCAGCTGCTCGCTGAAGCCGTACGACCGCGCCGCCGCGGCGGCCGCGCGCCACGCGGCAGCGAGTGCGCGACCGGGTTCGTCGGCGGCGTGCCAGTGGGTCGCGAGCTCGTGCGCGCGACCGTCGGCGAGCAGGGATGGCCGGTTGGTCAGTGCCCTCGCGCAGTTGGCGTGCAGCCGCACGCGCTCCTCGGCGGGAATGTCGGCGTACGCGGCCTCGTAGATCAGATGATGGCGGAACGAATATCCCGTGTCGGTCGTGATCAACAGTCCGCGATCGACCAACAGGTGAATCGGATTCTCCAACTCGGTCTCGCGTTTGCCCGCCGCCGCGGCGAGTAGACCGGGTCCGACCTGCCGGCCGATCACGGCTGCAGCGTGCAGAACGGCGCGCGGACCGTCCGGGAGATTCCTCAAGCTGGCACGGAACAACTCGCACAACTCGGTGACCGAGTCGTCGCCCGCGGCCAGCAGCGCCTCGACGCGCAACGGGTTGCCGCGGCTGCGTTCGAAGGTCCGCTTCACGTTGGCCGGATCCGGCTCGCGGCCGAGGATGGACGCGACCTGCCTGCCCACCTCGTGACTGGAGAGTGGGCCGATCTCGACGGCGTTGTCGGCAGTGGTGCGGGTGATGCCGACGAGCAGAATCCCTGGCTGGGTGAGATGTTCGGACAGATGGGTCAGGAGCTCGCGGCTCGAGGTGTCGGCCCACTGGAGGTCCTCGACGATGAGTACGAGCGGACGGTCGGTGCTGACGTGGTCGAGGATGGTGCCGATCTCCTCGAACAGCTTGGCCTTTCCCTGCGTGTCGTCGCCGGCGCCGAGCTCGGGCAGCCAGTTTGCCAAGCTGCGTTGGGGTCCGGGGAGGATCTGTCGTACGACACTCGTGCCGATCTCGCGAACGAGCTGGCGGATCGTGCTGTGGAAGGGCGCGTACGGAACGCCGTCGCGGCAGCTGCCACGGAGCACGCGGACCGAACTGTCCAGCCGGCCGGCGAACTCCGCGACCAACCGCGTCTTCCCGATTCCGGCTTCTCCCGCAACCAGCACCAAACCGGGACCGTCCGCCGCCGCACGATGGAAGGCCTCGGTGAGTTGCGACAACTCGACCGTTCGACCTACGAAGACGGGACTGACGACGCGACCAACCACCAAGACATCATGTCACCCTGAACCGCTTTCCCGCGCCCTCCGCACACCTCCATTACGCAGGATCGACCACGAACTCGAGTGCCGCGAGGATCCTCCCCGCGCGAAACGAGTGGGACCGGCCGGACCTGCTCGAGATTCGGGCCGATGGTGGCGAACAACTCGACCGGTAGCCAGCGACTCAGCTGGGCCGAAGCGTAGAAGGCGGGGAGTTCTCGGCGAACGATCGCCGGCGCCCACCTACCGAGGACGCATGGGCCTGAAACGGAGTAGAGCGACGAGGTCGCATCCGCCCAAGCCGAGGCGAAACCGTCTTCACCGGCATGAGCGAACTTGCCCTGGTACGGCTCGTACTCTCCGAATCGTCTGCGCAGCGCCTCACATGTGGGCGTGCTGGTCTTCTCCTCCTCGCAGTTGCCTTGCCCTGCTGTGTTTGGGCGGGCTGGCTGGTCGGGCTGTGGCGGCGGTCGATTGTGGTGGCCGGTCCGGGGCGCGTCAAGGGCGCCTCTCTGGGGCGCTTCGCGGAGGAGAGAGGCGTCGCTTCGCGACCGCTTTGCGGCCCTTGACTCGCCCCGGCCCGGCCACCTGTTTTTCACGCGCCGCCCCTGCCCCCGGAACAGGGTCCCGGGCAAGGCCTGCCTGCGCCTTGGGTCTGTGGCCGTGTTGCGGTTGCTTGTGGAGCCTTCGGCTTCTTGTGGTGGCGGATGATGTCGGGAGGTTTCCCTTGCCGGGTTGGGCATTAAGCCGATCCGGCTGGTAGAATTGCGCTATGGAATCGACCACCTGCTCGAACACCACCGGCACCGCCGCCGGTGCTGCGGCATGGTCGATGTCCGACGCCGACCTCGCCACCGCACTCCTCGACAACCAGGCGGCCCTCAACCAACACGAAGCCCGCCGGCTCGAGCTCATCCGCGAGGCCGACGCCCGCAACCTCGCCGTGTCGGCGGGTGCGGCGAACACGGCGCAGTGGGTGGCCGGCGTCCTTCGTGTTCCTTCGGCTGAGGCCGGGGCGATGGTGAAGCTGGCCTCTCATCTCGACGCCGAGCTTCCTGCGACCGCGCGAGCGTTGGCTGAGGGTGAGATTTCTGTTCCGCATGCGCGGGTGATCTCGCGGGTGGTGCAGCTGCTGCCTTCCCACATTTCGACACCCGAGCTGCGCTCGGAGGTGGAGGCGACGCTGCTGAAGGGGGCCGTCACCTTCGACCCCGCCACGCTGCGGCAGGTCGGGAACCGGTTGTTGGAGACCGTCGCTCCCGATCTTGCCGACCAGGTCCTGGAGTTGAAGCTCAAACAGGAAGAGGCCAGCGCCGAACGGGATCGGTTCCTGCGCATGTCCTTCGACGCCACGTCGGGGACGTGGCGGGTCACCGCCCGGCTGCCGAAGGTGGTCGGGGAGCGACTCAAGCTGGTTCTCGATCCGTTGGCGGCGCCGCAGCCTGGACCCGACGGACGTGACACCCGGTTCCCCGAGCAGCGCAATGTGGATGCTTTGGACGAGGCCTGCCGGCGGTTGTTGACTGAGCGGTTGGTGCCTTCCCATGGTGGGAACCCGACCCAGCTGGTGGTGACCGTCACCCAGACTGGTGGGCGGACTCTGCACACCGGGATCGAGCTGTCCCGCAAACTTGTCGAGCAGCTGATGTGTGAGGCGGACCGCACCTACTTGGTGAAGCCTGAGGATCAGCCTGGCAGAGTCAGCATCCTCACCGACACCCAGCAGCGACTCTTCCAAGGCAAACTCCGCCGCATC
This sequence comes from Tenggerimyces flavus, assembly GCF_016907715.1. NCBI lineage: Bacteria > Bacillati > Actinomycetota > Actinomycetes > Propionibacteriales > Nocardioidaceae > Tenggerimyces > Tenggerimyces flavus. The sequence continues at coordinate 1,732,351 of NZ_JAFBCM010000001.1, forward strand.
CTCGAACTCCGCGACGGTGGCTGTGCGTTCCCCGGCTGTGACCGGCCACCAGGCTGGTGCCACGCCCACCACGTTGTCCCGTGGAGTAAGGGCGGACCCACCACCCGCGACAACGGGGTACTGCTGTGTGGGTATCACCACCGCCTGATCCACCAAGGCGCGTGGCAAGTCCGCATCGCGCTCGACGGGTTACCGGAGTTCTTACCCCCGGACTGGATCGACTCCCAGCGCCGACCACTCCGCAACCACCGCCTCACCCCGGCCGCCTAACCATGGCCGGGGCCGGCGGAGCGCGCCGCCCGCCAGCGGTCACCTCACACGGCCAACCACCCCTCTACCTGCCGTCCACCCCACGTAAAGGGGCCAATGATCATGTGAACATGATCATTGGCCCGGGCCGGACCGGTCGAACCCACCACCAGACGCAGGATCGAGGCTAGCCCCAGTTTTCGCTGCCGGTGAAGGGCAGATGGGATCCCTCGACGTACTTCGGCCGGGACTGATACGGGTTCACGCCGGGCTCGCCGCGCAGGTGGAAGGCGCTCGGCCACGGGGGCTCGTCGGTCACGATCCGCGTGGACGTGGGGATGTAGCGGATCGTCAGTCCGCACCGGCGGTTGGGCGAGGTGTTGGCGTTGCTGCCGTGCACGATGTTCGGGTGGTGGACCTCGACGTCGCCGGGCGCGAGCACCATGTCGGCGGCGTCCTCTTCCTTGACGTCGACCGCGATCTCCTTACCCAGAACGCTTTCCACGTCGTTGTTGTCGCGCATCTCGTCGACGCCGTGCTTGTGGCTGCCGGGCACGACGCGGACGCAGCCGTTCTCCGGCGTCGAGTGGTCGACGGCCAGCCAGAGCGTCACGACCGACATCGGCTCGAGCGGCCAGAAGGCGGCGTCCTGGTGCCAGAGCACGGGCTGGCCGGAGAACGCCGGCTTGGAGATGTAGTGGGACGCGAACAGCGCGATGTTCGGGCCGATGAAGATCTCTGCGAGGTCGAGCAGCCGATCGTCGCTGACCAGGCGGACCCAGAACGGGTCGTTGGGCATCAGGGTGTTGCCGAGCTGCTCGCCGCGGAGCTCGGGGTGCTTGGCCTGGAGCCACTCGACGTGCGCGTTCACTTCCTTGATCAGGTCGGAGTCGACGACGTTCTTGAAGATGACGTACCCGTCGCGGTCGTACTTCTCGAGGACCTCTCGTCGATCGGCCGTGATGGTGGTCATGGCTGCCCTTTCGTCGGTTACGGCTATGGTGCGTTCGCCGCAGACCGCTGGGCTATCACTAGAGATGCAGGAACATGTACTTTCTTGATGTGGCCGCGACCCTGTTGAACTTCGAAGCGCACGCGCTGGGACGGCCGTTCCACGCGGCTTCGGTCAGCTTCGGCCCGCGGGCGGCGGCCTCGCCGCACGGGCATGCGGACTTCTTCGAGTTCATGGCGGTGGTGTCGGGAACGGGCGGGCACCGGCTGGCCGACGGCGGTGCGCGGCCGTTGTCGGCGGGCGATCTGGTGCTGGTACGGCCGCGGGACGAGCATCTGATCTACGGTTCGCCGCCAGCGGGGATGACGTTCGTGAACGTGGCCTTCGCGGCGGATGCGTGGCGGTCGTTCGTGGACCTGACCGGGGTGGACGGGCGGGAGCGGGAGGCCTCACCACCGTGCACGTCGGTGCCGTTGGCGGCGCTCACGTCGGTGTTCGACGGGGCCTTGGACGCCTTCGGCCGGCGGCCGACGATGCTGGACCTGGTGCGGTTCTGGTCGGGCGCGATCGAGCTGATGGCGGACGCGCCGGAGCCGTACGAGACCGCGGGCCGGCCCGAGTGGCTGACCAGGGCGTGCCTCGCGATGCGCCGCGAGTCCAACCTCCGTGGCGGCGTCCCCAGGCTGCTCGAGCTGGCCTCGGTGAGCCCGGCGCACCTGTCCCGGTCGATGCGCCTGCACAACGGCGTGACGCCGACCCAGTTCGTGGCGTCGCTGCGGTTGGAGCACGCCGCGACACTGCTCGCGGCAGGGTCGGCGACGGTGACGGAGATCGCCTACCGGTGCGGCTTCTCCAGCCAGAGCTACTTCACCCGGTGCTTCCGCGACGCCCACGGCCTGTCGCCCCGCACGTTCCGCCAACAAGCCCGCCGTGCCTTCGTCCCATGATCCTGCGGCGTTCGCTGAGGAGTTCGTTCGCATGCCGGGGGATGCGTGGGACGTGGTCGGCCGGTGGACAAGTGGACGGGCGATCTCGTCGCGCCGGTTGAGGTCGGTGGCACGCAACGTTCCCTGCTGGCGTGGCTGCTCGGCCGATCCCGCGGCGACGATTTGCGCGCGACGGGCCTCCTCCCGGACGTTGTTACTGGTTGAGGAAGTGCAGAGCGGTCCAGCGTCGTTCGTACTCGCCGAGCCAGAGGGTTGGGGCGTGGCGTTCCACTGCGGCTTGGAGGTCGTGGCGGTCGCCGCTGGCGAGGAGGACGTAGCGCACGCGGTCGGTGGGGAGGTCTGGCCTGGGTGCGGGCTCGGTGGCCGACCACGGAGCCAGGGACTCGGGGCGGGTGCCGCGGAGGAAGACCTCGAGGGCGAAGTTCTTGCGGATCGCCAGCGACGAGCCCGCCACGGCGACCGCGGTGGGTGGGTGCAGGTAGCCGATTCCCACACCAGCGATCTCCGACCATGGGACCAGCGTCTGCTGCGGCCCCCGGACGTACCAGACGCCCGACGCGTCCAGTGCCACCGCGGGGAGGCCAGCGCCACCGCCGATCAGACGGCGCACCAGAACGACCACGAAGAGCAGCAGCAAGCCCAAGAACAGCCCGGTGAAGAGACCGCCGATCACCCGCTCCACACCGTCCCAGTACGTCAGGAACGCATGCACTCCCAAAGCCACGAAGCACCCGAGAAGCAGCGCCCCGAGCAGTGGCACGACCACGTGCCGTCCGTCCGAACGGCGGGACCACACGGCATCGGCGGCGGGAGCGGACATAACGCGAAGAATAGGGCCATCCGTTGAGAGTCCCGTGAAAGGTCGGTGAATGGTCCGGCCGCCAAGCTGGGAAACGCGCCGGGCATTGCGCGGAAGGAGTACGACGTGAAGCGAGCCATGCCGCTCGGTTCCCGCGTCGGTTAGGACAGGGGGACAGGGGGACAGGGGGACAGGGGGAGATCAAAGGCCAGCACGAGCCCGGTCGAGCCGGGTCACCGCCGGCCACCAGTGGAAGGAACGCGAGTCGTACTCGGCGGCGGCCGAAGCAACCAGCGAAGCCGCCGCCGGGGCGTCTCCCGCGGACAACGCGAGCAACGCCAGCAGCGGCTGCGCCACCAGCCAGTTGAGGTTGTGCTCGGGCGACGACGCCACGACCGACGACACCAGCGAACGGGCCTCGTCCACCGCCCCGGCCAACAACAACGCATCTGCCAGATCGAGCTGCGCCATCCGCCCCGGCAGATCCGACTCCGCCACATCAGGATGCGACAACGCCGAACGGAAGCACTCGATCGCCGCCGGCAACGAACCCGACGCGAGCAGCACCCGCCCGCGCCCGACGTGGATGTCGGACAACGCCACCGGGTCGCCCAACCGGTCAGCATGGGTCTCCGCCAGGTCGAGGCACTCGATCGCCGACGCGATCTGGCCGGTCGCGATCAACGCCGTCGCCATGCCCGCCACCCGCGCCAGCCCGTGCTCGTTGTTCGCCGCCCGGTCCGCCTCGAGCGACGCCTCGTACAGCGCCAACGCACCCGGCAGGTCGCCCGCGTACTCCAGCGCGATCGCCTCCGCGTCCTGGAACGCCGAGTGCGCCATCATCTTCCCCAGCTGCCCGGCCAGCGCCCGCCCACTGCGCAACGGCGACAGCGCCTCCATCGGCAGGCCGCGCTGGATCGCCACGATCCCGCGGTGGTAGAGCACCCGCATCAGCTGGACGTCGTTGCCGATCCGAGCCGAGATCTCCCCAGCCCGGACGAGGACGCCGGCAGCGCGTTCGACCTCGCCGACCATCACGTACGCGTAGCTCAGGTTGCTCAACGCCTCCGCACGGATCGCGTCCTCGGCGTCGGGAGCGTCGACGAACGCCTCATAGAAGCGGATGCAGTCCTGGTAGCGCCCGCGGCTGATCAGGATCTCGTCGGTCCAGGTCGCCAGCTCCAGCGCGAGCCCGCCGTGCGCGCTCGGCACCGCCGCCTCCAGCAGCGCGATCACGTTCGTCCACTCGTACATCACCTCCTCCAACGCCTCCGCCGAGTGCGTCATGAGGTAGTCCTTCGCCTCGATGTACTCCCGCGCCCATCGCAACGCCCGCGCCAGAACGTCGGACTGCTCGCCGGCCTCCCGCAGCCGATCGGCGGCATAGTCGCGAACGGTCTCCAGCAGCACGAACCGCTTCCCGTCGCCGGCCGAACGTACGGCCACCAGCGAACGGTCCGCCAACCCGATCAGCGCAGGCGCCACCCCGCCCGCGTCCAGCAGGTCGTCCGGCAGGACCGCCTCGGCCGCCTCCAAGGTGAACCCGCCCGCGAAGATCGCCGCCCGCCGCAACACGATCTGCTCAACGGGGTCGAGCAGATCGTGCGACCAGTCGAGTGCGGCGCGCAGGCTCGTATGCCGGTACCCGTCGATCCGTGAGCCGCCGACCAGCAGCCGCATCCGGTCGTGGATGCGCTGGGCGAGCTGGCTCACCGACAACGTACGGGTCAGGCCGGCCGCGAGCTCGACGCCGAGCGGCAGCCGGTCGACGGCCGCGACCACGTCGTCGACCAGCTGCGGGTCGAGCGGCCCGGAGCCGGCGAGCCGGCGATCGTCGAACAGCTTGGCGGCCGCCTCCGTCGACAGCGTCGGCACCTCGTACACGCGCTCCTCGCTAATCAGCAACGGGCGTTGCGAAGTGACGATCACCGCAAGCTGCGTGCCGTACCGGCGCAGTGCCTCGACTGCCGTGGCCGTCGCCTCGACGACGTGCTCGGCGTTGTCGACCACGACGAGCCGGCCGGACAACGCGGCCGCGGTGCGCTGCAACGGATCGCCGGGGCCGCGGTCCAGGCCGGCGGCCCGCAGGAACGTCCCGGACAGGTCGTCGGTCGCGGTCAACGGGGCCAGCTCGATCAGCGTGACCGGTCGTTCGACGCGGCGGGCGACCTCGATCGCGAGCCGCGACTTGCCCGCCCCGGGAGGACCGAGCAGCGTCACGAGCTCGTCGTTCACCACCCGTTCCAGCAGGTCGGCGACGTCGTCGTCGCGACCGACGAAGCTGGTCGCGGGTACGGGGAGGCGTTGGTCGGGGGTGTGCGCGACCGGTGGCGGTGGCGCGGCAAGCAGGGACGGCTCCTGCCGGAGCAGCCGCAGCTCCAGCTCGGCCGTCGCGGGACTCGGGTCCACGCCGAGCTCGTCGGCCAGGGCGGTACGCAGCGTGCTCAACGTCTCGAGCGCGTCGGCCTGGCGTCCGCTCCGGTAGTAGGAGACGGCGAGCAGGCCGCGGAGCCGTTCGTGCAACGGGTGTTCGGTGGCGAGCCCCTGCAGCTCCGCGACGGCCTCCGGCCCAGTGCCGCCGCCCAGCTCGAGGTCGGCCGCCAAGCCTTCGATCCGCAGCTCCAACAGCCAGGCGTCGAGCCGCTCGCCCTCGCCGAGGGCGTACGGGATCGCGCGCAGGTCGGCGAGAGCCGGACCGCGCCAGTGCGCGACGGCCTCGGAAGCCGCCGAACGGACGGCCGCGTGATCGCCGGAACGGACCGCGGCCTGCAGCCGTTCACTCGCCGCCTCGGCGGCCGCGAGGTCGGGCGTCGTCGCGGCGAGCGCGTACCCGCCTCCGGACCTGGTCAGCGCCGCCGGGCCTACCGACCCGAGCGAGCCCCGCAGCCGAGAGGCGAGGACCTGCAAGCGAGCCGTCGGGCGGTTCAGGTCGGTGTCGCCCCACAGGTCGCGGGCCAGCCGGTCGTCGGGCACGCTCGCGCCCGCCGCCAGCGCCAACCTCGCCGCGAGCGCGCGTTCGAGCGGTCGGTCCAGGCGAACCGACGTGCCCTCGATCCGTACCTCTACCGGCCCCAGTACGTGGACGGTGATCTCCGCCGCCCCACCCCCTGCAGGCACCGGTCCAGGATGCCAGGTCCGTCCACTTAATTCCGGTCAGCTCCGGCCGCGGTCGCGCCAGGCCTTCTGCTTCATCCGGTTGCCGCAGACCTCCATCGAGCACCACTTGGCCGTACGGGCGCGCGAATTGTCATAGAACGCCCACAGGCACTCGTCGTCCCAGCACACCTTCAGCCGGCTCCAGGTGCCGTCGGTCATCGCCTCGGTCATCGCCACCAGCACGTCCCCGACCCGGCTCCGCCGCGCAGGCCGGAGGGCGAACGACCCGTCGGCGGTGAACCGTACGGACAGGCCGACTCGCTCGGCCGCCTCGTCGAGCACCCGGACGACGGCCGGCGGCACCGGGGTGCGGTCGTGGTTGGCGACCAACGCCAGCCGGATCGCCTCACGGACCTCCCGCTCCCAGGGGGAGGTGAGCGTGTCCGTCCGGCGTTCGACGTTGTGCGTGTTGACGAACGCGCGCACGAGCTCCAACTGTCCGGGGGCGGGCGCAGTCGGGCTCACACCGACATGCTAACCCTCTTGTGCTAGACATTGGTTATGCCTAACCTACGAAACCATGACAACGGTTAGGGCTTGGACCGACCGGAACTTCCGGCGGCTCTGGGTCGGCTCGAGCGCGTCATGGTTCGGCGCGGAGATCGGCGAGCTCGCGATCCCGCTGCTCGCCCTGATCACGCTGGCCGCGACGCCCGCCGAGTTGGGACTGCTGCGAACGATGCAGTTCCTACCGTTTCTCCTTGCCACGTTGCCGTTGGGCGTTCTCGTCGACCGCTGCCGGAAGCGCCCACTGATGATCGGCGCCGATCTTGGCAGGTTCGTGCTGATCGGCGGCATCCCGGTGCTGATCTGGGTCGGCGCCGGGCACCTCGAGCTCGTGTACGTCTTCGTCTTCGCCGCCGCGATGCTCACCGTTCTCTACCAGCTCTCGGACTTCGCGTTCCTCCCGCGCGTCGTCACCTCCGAGCGCCTGCTCGATGCCAACAGCAAGTTGACGGCGACGCAGTCCGCCGCCGAGATCGGCGGCAAGGGTCTCGGCGGGCTCCTCGTGCAGGCGCTCACCGCGCCGTTCGCCGTGCTGTTCAACGCGGTCGGCTACCTCGTCTCCGCGTTCGCGATCAGCCGGATCGACATCGACGAGCGCATCGAGCGCAAGGCCGGTCGTTCCGTCTGGCGCGAGGTCGCCGAGGGGCTTCGCATCGTCCTACGCAACAAGTACCTGCGACCGCTGGTCTCGGAGTCCACGACCTACAACCTCTTCTTCGAGCTCTTCCTCGTGGGCCTGATGGTCTTCGCCGTGCGCGACCTCGGAATGAGTGCGGCGCTGATCGGCCTCGCGTTCACGATCGGCGCTGTCGGCACGTTCCTCGGCGCGTGGTTCGGCGCGCGCGTCGCGGGGCGCTTCGGGTACGGCCGCGTGCTGCTCGTCACGTTCCTGGTCGGCAACTCCGCGTCGGTCCTGCTCCTGCTGATGAACGACAAGGGCACCGCGATTCTGATCCTGGCCTCGGTGTTCTTCCTGATGGGCTTGGGGACCGGAATCGCCAACGTGCACGCGACAAGCCTCCGTCAGACGGTGATCCCGAGCGCCCTGCACGGACGGGTGAACGCTGCCTACCGGATGGTGTCCTGGGGCGCGGTTCCGATCGGCGCGAGCCTCGGCGGGCTCATCGCGACCCAGTTCAGCCCGCACACCGCGATGCTGGTCGGGGCGCTCGGCATCCCGTTGGGGACGGTCTGGATCGCGTTCTCGGCGATTCCGAAGGTCCGGTCGATCGCGGAGGTGCAGCTTGGTGCCGAATCCCCGCCCGAACGTTGACATGGAACGGCGTACCATCCACGGTCCTGTTCATGAGGAGACCCGCCGTCGTCCTTGCAGTCGTCCCGGCTCTGGTGCTCGCTCTCGTGGGAACGGGCACCGCCGCGACCCAACCCGACCCCGGTGTGGAGCACGTCCACGCTCCCGCCGGCGCGATCTTCTACACGAACACGGCAGGCGGTGACTTCCCGTACGCCGGCTTCGCGGCGCTGTTCGACGCCAGCCGCACGAACGCCGACGGCACGCGGAGCAACCGGCTGCTGATGTCGTACAAGACCGCCACCGACGCGGTCGGCACCGGCGGTACGCGGGTGAAGCAGTCCGCGAACGAGGGCACGACGTGGACGGACTTCACGTCGCCGGACGGCACGACCGGCATGGTGAACGTGATCCGTCTCGCCGACGCCGCTGGGACGGTCGTCGCGATCGACTACGAGCCCACCGCGGTCACGGCGCCGCCGGGTGCGGCGAACCAGTTCCGGCGCTGGATCCTCACGCCGACCGGCTGGGCGAACGGCGGCCTCGCGACGTTCTCGTTCTCCGAGCCGCTCTCGTGGGCTCGGGTGGAGCAGGCGCCGATCCTGCTCGGCGACGGCAAGACGATCCTGGTGACCTTGTACGGCGCGTACGCGTCGGGCACGACGTTTGTGGTCGTCGCGCGCTCGACGGACGGCGGCGCGAACTGGACCGAGGCGTCCCGCGTGGTCACCGGCGGCGGCTTCAACGAGGCATCGATCGTGGAGACGTCGCACGGGCAGCTCGTCGTGGGTTTGCGCAAGCAGGCTTCGGGCTCGATCGACTTGTACGTCTCCCGTTCGACGAACGCGACCGGGAACGGGCCGTGGTCGACGCCCTCGATCGTCTCGTCCGCGTCTGGCGCGGCGCCGCTGCTGGTGAAGGCGGCGAACGGCGCGATCGTGATGGGGTCGGGGCGGAACGACAACGTGCTGCGGTTCTCGATGGACGGGACCGGCGCGACGTGGCTGCACAAGCAGATCCCGTACGTGAACTATCCGACCCAGTCGCGGACTCGTGGGTCGTCCGGGTACTTGGGGATCGCTGCTCTGGCCTCGAACCGGTTCCTCGTTGTCGGCGACAACTGCGCGCCGGGTTGGGGCTGTCCCGCGGGCGACACCGGGCATCAGGTGGGCAAGCAGCACGCGCTGTGGAAGTCGATGGTCGAGGCCGACACTCCCCAATGGGGCAAGGTGGATCTGCAGACGAAGTTCCAGCGTGGTGAGGTCGCGGTGCTGACTCCGTTGACGTCGTACGGGCAGGGGCGGGCGTCTCTTGCGGCGTACGGGTTTGACGGTGACGCACGGGCGGACTCGTCGGTGGTGTCTTCGTCGCGGTCCGTCGTGGTGCGGCTCGATCGGCCGTACGAGCTGACGGGGCTGGGCGTTTCCGCGTACCTGCTGGGTGCGACGGACGTACGGATCGAGACGTCGCTGGACGGGTCTTCGTGGACGACGCCCGCTCGGGCGACGCGGGTGGGGATCCTGCGGCCGTTCGCGACGCCGGTCGTCGCGCGGTACCTGCGGCTGACGGACCCGAACGTGTCGTCGGTGACGGACGCCGGGTTCCTGCACGAGCTCGAGGTGTACACGACGACGGACGGGTTCGAGAACGACTACCCGGGCTCGGCGCCGGTGGGGAATGGAGTGCAGTCCGCGCAGGGCGTGACGGTGGTGAACGCTTCGGACGTTGCTGTGGCGGAGCGGCTGTCGTCGCGGTTCCTGCGGGTGCGGGACACGAGCAGTACGGCGATCTCGCGGGCGACCTGGCGGCACGCGACCTCGGGCGCGGTGACGTACGAGTTCAAGTCGCGTGCTGTCGGGACGGCGAACCAGGGGTTGCTGTTCTCCTTGTTCGGGACCACGGCCGCGGGCGCGGCGGCGACGCCGTACCACCTGCTGCTGAACGCTTCCGGCCAGCTGTTCCGCTACGACTGGGCGGCCGCGTCCTGGGGCTCGCCGTTGAACGCGACTCCGCTGGTGGCGAACAACTGGAACTCCTTGAAGTTGGTGGCGACGACGACCTCGGCGACGCTGTCGGCGAACGGGTCGGTCGTGGCGACGTTCGGACCGTCCCAACCCGCCGCCAGCTTCAACGGCAACCAGCTCGCTTCCTCCGGCACCGTCCCCGTGGGCGACGACTGGCTCATCGACGACCTCGCCTACACCACCCCGTAACCGAGCTCCTCGTTTGGATGAAGGGCACCTTCATCCAATAGGTTTGGATGAAGGTGCCCTTCATCCAAACGGCCCTCCGCCATCGTCGCGGTCGGAAACGTTCAAGCGGGATGTCGGCGCGATCAGGTAGGAAGGACTCTCACAGCAACGCCTCGGGAGTCCCTTCATGTCCGACCAGACCACTGTCACCCCGCCGCCGAACGGTGCGCCGCGCTGGTTGCGCGGGCCGCTGAGGCCGTTCCAGCACGGCCAGTACAGGCTGCTCGCGGGGTCGCTGACCGCGAACGTGTTCAGCGACGGCCTCTGGCTGATGGCCATGGTTTGGCAGGTCATCGCGCTCGGCGGCAAGGCGGGCGAGCTGTCGCTGGTCGCCACCGGGACGTCCGTCGGCCTGGTCGCGACCGCCCTGATCGGCGGCGTCGTGGCCGACCGGATCTCCCAGCGCCGCATCCTGATGATCGTCGAGCTCGGCCTGACCGCGTTCGGCGCAGCCCTCGCGGCTCTCGCGCTCACCGGCCAGCTGCAGCTCTGGCACCTCGTCGTGGTCGCCACGATCCGCGGTATCGGTGGCGGCTTCTACTACCCCGCGTACTCCGCGATGCTTCCGTCGATCATCCCGTCGGAGCACCTGCTCGCCGCGAACGGTGTCGAGGGCACGCTCCGGCCGGTGATCATGCAGGCCGCCGGCCCGGCGATCGCGAGCCTCATCGTCGCCGCGTACTCGCCCGGCGCGGCGCTCGCGGTCGGTGCCGTCACGCAGGCGATCGCGATGCTGTTCCTGTTCTTCATGAAGCCCGTCGCGCTCCGACGCGACACCTCCGAGACGAAGGACCAGCATCCGATCCGTTCGATGCTGGTCGACCTCAAGGAGGGCTTCGTCTACATGGTCCGCACGCCGTGGCTCCTCGCGACGCTGCTGTTCGCGTCGCTGATGATCCTGGTGATGATGGGCCCGATGGAGGTCCTGATCCCGTTCGCGATCAAGGACCGCGCGGGTGGTGGGCCGCAGGAGCACGCGATCGTGATGGCCGCGTTCGGGCTGTCTGGCGCGGCGGCGTCGCTGTTCATGGCGTCGCGCAAGCTGCCGCGGCGGTACCTCACCTGGATGAACGTGCTGTGGGGCGTGGCCTGCCTGCCGTTCGTGCTGATCGGGTTCGCGACGAACGTGTGGGTGATCGCGGGCGCGGCGTTCGTGATCGGCGCGTTGTTCAGCGGGCCGATGGTGATCTGGGGAACGTTGCTCCAACGCCGCGTCCCGCCGGCGCTGCTCGGCCGCGTCTCGAGCCTGGACTTCTTCGTCTCGCTGGTGTTCATGCCGATCTCGATGGCGCTGGCCGGCCCGGTCAGCGCGGGGATCGGGCTGGCGCCGACGTTCATCATCGCCGGCGTGCTGCCGCTGGTCTTCGCCGTCGTGGCCGTCCTGTGGGCCCGGATGCCGGCTGACGAGCTGGCGCATCCGCTGGACACGCCTGCAGAGGAGCCGGCTGCCAAATAAGGATCACTGGCGGAAGCCGCGCCAGACGGAGAGCGCGGTGAACATCCGGTACCGGCCTGGCGACGCCGACGGACGACTCGAGGGTTGTCGAGCAGTAAGGATCACCGGTGGCAGCCACGCCAGCGACTCGAGGGTCTCTCTCAAAGGTCTGAAATAAGGATCACCGGCGGAAAGCCACGCCAGACGGAGAGCGCGGTGAACATCCGGTACCGGCCTGGCGACGCTGACGGACGACTCGAGGGTTGTCGAGCAGTAAGGGTCACTGGTGGCAGCCACGCCAGCGACTCGAGGGTCTCTCTCAAAGGTCTGAAATAAGGATCACCGGCGGAAAGCCACGCCAGACGGAGAGCGCGGTGAACATCCGGTACCGGCCTGGCGACGCTGACGGACGACTCGAGGGTTGTCGAGCAGTAAGGGTCACTGGTGGCAGCCACGCCAGCGACTCGAGGGTCTCTCTCAAAGGTCTGAAATAAGGATCACCGGCGGAAAGCCACGCCAGACGGAGAGCGCGGTGAACATCCGGTACCGGCCTGGCGACGCTGACGGACGACTCGAGGGTTGTCGAGCAGTAAGGATCACCGGTGGAACCCACGCCAACGACTCGAGGGACTCTCTCAAAGGTCTGAAATAAGGATCACCGGCGGAAAGCCACGCCAGACGGAGAGCGCGGTGAACATCCGGTACCGGCCTGGCGACGCTGACGGACGACCCGGGGGTTTCTCGCAGTAAGGGTCACTGGTGGCAGCCACGCCAACGACTCGAGGGACTCTCTCAAAGGTCTGAAAACCTGGGATCCCTGTCCATTTCGGCTACGGTCTGCCGTATGGACAAGCGCCGCGTCGTGGTGGTCGCGTACGCGAACACCGAGCTGCTCGACGTCGCCTGTGTGACCTCCGCGTTCGCGATGGCGAACCTGATCAGCGAGCGCGAGCTGTACGAGCTGCGGGTGGTCAGCCCGGGCGCGGAGACGATCAGTTGCGACTCCGGGCTCCAGCTCCTCGCGCACCAGTCGTTGGAGAGCGTTCGCGGGCCGCTGGACACGCTGCTGATCACGGGCGGCACGGGCTACGAGGCGGCGGCCGCCGACACCCGGTTGGTCGGGCACGTCCGGCGGCTGGCGCGGGAGTCGCGGCGCGTGGCCTCGGTGTGCGTCGGCGTCTCCGTTCTCGCCGCCGCGGGGTTGCTGGACGGGAAGCGGGCGGCGACGCACTGGCGGTACGCGGACCAGCTCGCCCAGACGTACGAGAAGGTCACGATCGATCCCAAGCCGATCTTCATCCGGGAGGGCAACGTCGCGACGTCGGCCGGGGTGACGAGCGCGCTCGATCTGACGCTCGCGTTCATCGAGGAGGACCTGGGCGCGGAGCTGGCGCGCTGGGTCGCCCGGGCGCTCGTCACGTACCTGCAGCGGCCGGGCAACCAGGCGCAGATGAGCATGTTCACCGCGGCGCCGCCGCCGGAGCACGATGTCGTACGCAAGGTCGTCTCGTACATCGCCGGCAACCTGTCGTCGGATCTGTCCGCGTCGACGCTCGCGGCGCAGGCGGGGGTGAGCGAACGGCATCTGGTGCGGCTGTTCGTCGCGCACCTCGGGCTGACGCTGGGCAAGTACGTGCGGCAGGCGCGGATCGAGGCCGCCGCCCAGCTGCTCGCGTCGTCCGACCTGCCGGTGGCGCGGGTGGCGACGCGGTGCGGGTTCGGGTCGGCGGAGACGATGCGGCAGGCGTTCGTCGACCGCTTCGGCATCCCGCCGTCGCGGTTCCGGGCCACGCAGGTGGGAGTGGCTGGTTGATTTCGCCTGTGCGGGTTGGGTTTCGCCGCTAACCTGTTGGGTGGGCGGGGAAAACCGGAGTTCATACCGTGGCACATGCACGTGCTCAGAAGAAACTGCATCCCAGCATCGCGTTGCTGATCCTCGCCGTCATCGTGGCGGGCATCGGGTTCGGCATCAACGCCCAGGGCGTCTCCTGCGGTGGCGATCAGATGAAGCCCGGCGACGTCTGCGTGAGCGACCAGGGCGACGAGCGGACGTACGCGGAGATCAAGGACGCGGCCGAATCAGCCCCACTGATCTTCGGCTCCACCGGCGGCGTCCTCGCCTTGGTCGCGGTGATCGTCGCAATCCGTCGTAGAGCCAAGGCCGCGAACGTCCCACAACCCGCACCGGAGAGCAACTCAGCTGCGTAGCTCGACCAGACCGTCAGGCCGAACCAGCTGCTCTAGCTGAGTTTGTCCAACTCCCGTTGGGAATTCTCCAACCGGCGCTGGGCGCGGGTGTCTGTCAGCTTGGCTTGGTCGCGCTTGCGGGTCAGGGTGCGGAGCTCGCGCTCGGCCTCCGGGAGCTGGTCCTCCAGGAGGCGCAGCTCGTAGCGGCTCTCCTCGATCCGGCCCCGGAGCTCGTCGCGGGTTCGCGACGCGTCCGTGACGTCAACCTCGGCTTGCGTCAGCTTCGACGACGACTCCGCCGCGTCGCGGGACGCGATGCCCAACGTGGCTTCGGCATCGCGCCTCGCCTCGCGGCGTGGGTCGACGGCGGGTGCCTTGCGCGCGGCCGGCACCTTCGGCGGCGGCGACGGCGGACTGCTGTTCACCAACCCCGCCGCTACGGGGCCGAAGCCGGAGTACGTGGCCGCCTGCGTCAACCGCCCCGAACGAATCAGCGAAGCCAACGCCTCGTCGGCCATCGCGGTCTCCAGCGTGATCTCCGCGTCCCGCGCGACGTCCGACGAAACCCGTAATCCCGCCGCCAATGCCAGCCGGCGTGCGTGTCGGCCGAGGCCGGTGATCAAGCGTTGCCGCTGCGTCGACAGGGCCCTCAGCTGGTCGCCCGCCAACGTCTTCTGCGCCGTGCGGAACGACTCCCCAAGCGTCAGCAGCTGCTCGACCACGTCGCCCTGGTCGCGCCACAGCAAGTTCACCAACCAGGCGGCCTGCGTCGGCCTCCGCAACTCCCCGAGCGACCGCGCCAGCTCCACGTCCGAAGCGGCCTTGGCCACCGACACCTGCCGGTCCCGCGCCGCCGTGAACTCACCCGGCGCCAACCCATACAGGTCGAACGCGATCGACTCGAACGCGGAGGCACGGGGAGCCGCCTGGCGACGCGACGGCGACCCAGACCGGCCCATCTCTCCATGATTGTCGACGGGCCGTCCCCGCGCAGCACCTGTGCGTTACCAATTCCGGACCGTGTCCGGAAGCTGTTAGATTAGGCAAGCCTTACTCGAAGGGAGGACGAAGAAAGATGCGCCGATCGGTTGTGCTTGTGGCTTTTGCGACCGCGTTCGTACTCGCCGCGGCCGGATGTTCGAGCGGGGGCGGGGCCGAGGCAGAGCCCGGCGCCACCACGACAGGTTCCGAGACGCGCACGGTCAAGGGCACGAACGGCGACGTCGAGGTGCCCACCGACCCGAAGAAGATCGTCGCGCTCTGGCGGCCGACGATGTCGGCGCTCGTCCAGCTCGGGCACCGCCCGGTCGGCGCGATCGGCGACCCCGGTACGGCCGACCACGGCTGGGCGCCGTACCTCCCCGACGGCGACGACCCCAGCACGATCCAGCTGATCTCGGCGTCCTCCTCGCCCGAGGACGTCAACCTCGAGCAGCTGCAGAAGCTCGACCCCGACCTCATCATCGGCACGGCGACCAGCAACGAGGAGCAGCAGGCACTCCTGCCCAAGCTCAGCCAGATCGCCCCGACCGTCCTCGTCGAGTGGACCGGCACCGGCTCCTGGCGCAACCACCTGACCGACGTGGCCGAAGTCGTCGGCGCGGAGGACACGGCGCAGGAGATCGTCGCGGACTACGACAAGCGCGTGAACGACGTCAAGACGGCCGTCGGCGATCCCGGCGCGATCGAGGTCTCAGTGATCCGCGTCCAGCGCGACGACGAGCTCCGGTTCGAGACCGTCGCCTCGTTCCCCGGCCAGATCCTCGGCGATGTCGGCTTCAAGCGCCCGGCGAACCAGCAGCAGCCCGCCGGCGACAAGGACTTCCTCTCGGTCAGCCCCGAGCGCCTTCTCGACGCCGACGCGCCGGTCGTGTTCGTGCTGCCGAACGCCGACAACGGCCAGACCGCGCAGAAGAACGCCGCGCTCAACAACCCGCTGTGGAAGAACCTGCAAGCAGTGAAGGCGAACAAGGCGTTCACGGTCGACTACGCGTACTGGGGCGCGAGCAACTACTACGGCGCGTACCGCATCCTCGACGACGTGAAGAAGTCACTCGCCGCCAGCTGAGTAGACCCGGCTCCGCATCAGCCGCGGTCGGGAGCTGGCGTTGCGCGGCCTGGCGTGCATGATCCAGAGGTCGGTGAGATAGACGTCGCCGGGTTCGCCGGTCAGCTCGACCACGCGAGCGGGGAGGCCGTCGAGGTCGGTCTCGGTCATCAGCCGTTCGTTGCGGTCCGGTGCGCCGTCGTCGCGGGTCAGCATGCGCAGCCAGGGATGGGAACGGAGGAAGCCGTCGCGGATGGTCTTGAGCTCTCGCTCGGCGAGGGATTTCCCTTCCAGATAACGGGAAAGCAGCCGGTGCGAACCAGCCAGCTGAACGGTCCCGCCGCCGCCCGGCTCGACCTTGTCGAAGAACGCCCAGTGCTTGACGCCACGTGGGTGCCCTTCGAACGCTACGTCCGTGTGCCATTGCTGATGCGGAACCCGCCACTCGGCGGAATCCGGCATCGTGACCAGCACCTGCCCCTGATGTTTGGGCCGTTCCCAGCCAGGGCCGAGCACGTCGTCCAGTGCCTCCTCCAGCGCCGGTCCAAGAATCGCGTCGAACGCGCTGTGCTTCTTGGTCCGCTTCAAGCCCGAAAGATACTGATCACCGTTCCAGGTCGACGGATCGTCGGCGCGCATGCCGTACAGATCACCAAGCTCCGACCACACCACCTCGCGCATCCGGGCAGCGTCGTCCGCACTGAAAACGCCCTGCAGTTTGACGATTCCAGTGCGATCGAACTCCGACCGTTGCGCATCAGTGAGCATCGTCCAAGCATCGCCCGCCGGTCGCGCGATGGCTAACGATTTTCGACGAACTCCGCGACGGTAAGGACGAAACCCGGCAGGTCCGCGGCGAACGTGGGTCGCGGCGGCTCCGTACAACCCGGCAGCTCCACAGCCACAGGCACGAGGTCGAGCAGCGCGTCCGCCGTCCGCCAGGCGTGCACCGGATTCTCCGGTACGGCACGCAACACACCCACCGGCAGCCGCAACGAAGCCAGCTCGGCATCGCGGACGCCGCGCAGCGTCTCCCCGTCCAACAAACCAGACGGAACAGACGGCGCGGGCAAGGGCGTAGCCGGCCACGCCAGCAACAGCCGAGACACCAGCAGGGGGTACGTCAATGCCAGCTTGACGCCGAGCGTGCACCCGTTCGACCCAGCGACGACGGCGACAGGGCCACGGGAGAGCCAGGAGGACGCATGCGCCACCTCGGCCTCCCAGGAAGAAGCCCGAGCCAGCCGATCCGGAGCGTCGACGACGAAGCCGCGCGCAGCCAGCCCAGCCACCACACCCGGCGAGTGCCAGAACCGCGGGGCGTCCATGTCGTCCCACAGGCCGCCGTGGATGAGGAGGACGTTCACACCATGTACTGGTCGTGCCGCTGGTACAGGTCGGTCCATTCCTCAGGGGTCAGCTTCCGGCCGCTCGCGCCGATCGACGCGAGCTCCTCGAAGTACCCCTCCCGAGGCGCGCCCGGCGCGAAGAGGATGAGCATGGTCGCCGGCGAGCCGGACTCGTTCCGGAACGCGTGGATCCCGCCCGGCGGCACGTACAGATAGTCACCCGGTGACGTGTCGACCCATTGCGAGCCGTCGTAGAGCCGGATCGACCCCGACAGGATGTAGAAGGACTCCGACATCGTCCGGTGGAAGTGCGCCGACGGGCCAGATGGTGCCGCCGGCATCTCGTAGCGATACATGCCGAAGTCGCCGTCGGTGCTGGCGCCGGTCGCCAGGTAATGGATATGGGTGCCCGTCGCGTACACGAGCTCCGGCGCGGAATCGACGGGCCGGTACGTCGCGCTCACCACGCCCTCGTCGGCGAAGTAGCGGGGTTCGGGGTACGACATGGCCCGAAGGCTACGCCGTCTCCGTGTAGTCGCGCAGCCGCTGCGGTTTGACTCGGATCACCACGCGCACCCAGTCCGGCGGCTCGGGGTCGGCCGGCTTCCCGTCGTACTTGACCGACAACGCGTCGTGCAGCTCCCAGCCGCCGGCGTCCTCGATCGTCGCGGTGCCGCGGATCTCCACGTACTCGTAGGCATCGTTGGCGTTCATGAGGATCACGCTGACCGACGGTTGGTGCCGGATGTTGCGGTTCTTGAGGCGGCTCGCCCGGGCGGAGAAGATCAGGTCCTCCCCGTCCCGGCCGATCCACATCATCGACGTCTGCGGGCTGTTGTCGGTGTTCGTCGTCGCGAGAACGGCGAAGTTCGGACCATCCAGCAGCCGGCGCGTGAGCTCACTCAGAGGCACAGTCACCCGGGAAGACTAGTGAACTACCACTTACTCGTAGCGACATAGGGGTCGGCAACGTCGTCGCCGTCCGGCCCGTTGGTCCCCACCGCCCAGATCCGGCCGCGCACGAGGACGGAGTCGTAGAGGGCACCGGCACCCTCCGGACTGTCGGCGCGAACGAACGCATCGCCCTTCCGTACAAGGAGGTACGGCTCGCGCCCGCTCTCCGGGTTCTCGCCGAGCGCGATCGGCTTGCCGTCCACGAACTGGAGGCTGTGCAGTTGCCCGGTCTCGGCAGGCGTCGCGAGCTCGGTCCACGTCGTCCCGTCGTAGTGGACGATCAACGGGCGGCGCCAGAGCGTGTCGTCGGGCCGGTGGCCGACCGCCCAGACGTCCTTCGGCCCGCGCACCACGAGGTCCTGGAGGTTCAGCTCTCGCGGGCCGGTGTCGCCCGGCAGCTTGGCCGGCGTCCACGTCTGCCCGTCGAAGTGCGCGATCCCGCCGATGCCGACCGCCCAGACGTCGCGCGGGGACAGCGGAATCGTGTTCCACAGGTAAGAAGGCACGCCCTCGGTGGGGATGCGGTGCCAGGTGCCGTTCGCATAGCGGTAGAGGAGTTGCTCGAACGCCGATCCGTCCAGAGCGAAGGAGTTGCCGGTGATCCAGAGGTCGCCGTTCGGCGCCGTACTGACCGAGGTGAACGACCCGCCCCAGCCCGGCTGCAACGCGGGGGACTTGACGACGGCCCACTTCCGGCCGTTCCAGTGCTGTACGTACGGCAACCCGTCGACGTCGTCCGGCGCGGTCCCGACCGCCCAGACGTCGGACGGGCGACGGACCGCCACGTCGTCGAGCCGCCCGGACGTCACGGGCTGCTTCGTCTCCACCCACCGTCCTCGTTCGCGGTGGAGCGCGAGCGGGCTGAACGCGAGCGCCTCACCGTCGCGCGTGATGTCGATGCCCACCGTCCACAACGAGTGCGGCGTCGTCCCCTCGATCCGGTAGAGAACGCCGTCCGTCACCCCCGTGGGCTCCGGACTCCACTGCAGTGGTGAGACGGCGAGGCTCAGGGTGAGCAACAACGTTCCGGCGGACATCGCACTCCTGTCGAGGTCGGAGAGAGTTCCTCCCCTTCTAGACGTCGCGAGCCCGCGCGGATGTTACAGCCGGTAGACCGCTTCCTGGAGGCCGCGGATATAGCCGATCGCGAAGAGGCGGCCGTACATGGAGTAGCCCGGGCGGTCGTTGCTGTCGCCCTCGACCGTGGGGACGTGGTCAGGCCGCAGGACGCCTTCGAAGCCGACCTCCCGGTACGTACGCAGGCACTCGAGCAGGTCGGTCGGCCCGTCGTCGTGCCAGGTCTCGACGAAGTCCTCCACCGTTCCGCGGACGTCCCGTAGGTGAACGAAGAAGACCTTGTCCCGGAACTTTCGGATCGCCGCCGGAATGTCGTCGGTCATGAGCCGGAAGTTGCCCTGACACAACGTGATGCCGTTCATCGGACTCGGAACGAGGTCGAGAAGTCTCTGATAATTATCGAGACTTCGCATGATCCTTCCGACGCCACGGATCGGCGAGAGCGGCGGATCGTCCGGATGCATCGCGAGCCGCACACCGGAACTTTCGGCCACGGGCAGCACACGTTCCAGGAAGTACTCGAGGTTCACCCACAGCTCGTCCTCGCCGATCGGCCCGAGCTCGGTCGGCGGCGCGTCCCGCAGCAGCGACGCGTCGAAGCCGCTCACCACCGAGCCGCCGCGGGACGGTACGTCGGTGCTCGTCCGCAGCCAGTTGAAGTCCGTCATCCACTCGTAGCACCACACCGGAATCCCGAGCCGACCCATGTTCTCGAGCAACGTGCACACGGTGTCGATCTCCGCGTCGCGCCCGGGCAAGCCGCGCTTGACAAGGTTCAGCGGCGGCCGCGCCTCGATGACGGCGAGGGTGAAGCCCGCGTTCTCGTACTTCTGCTTCATCCGCAACAACGGCAGGTAGTCCCACGGTGCCTCGCCGGCTGTCAGGCTCTCCGGCGAGGGCAGGCCGCCGACCGCGAAGTCGACGCCGGCCTGCCGCATCAGCCGCCACAGCCGGCTCGCGGACTCGACCGGCGGCAACATCTCGGCGATCTTGATCATTGCGGTCTCCTTGACATGGAACGGTGTTCCGTCCAGCGTGACGCGCATGCGGACGATCGTGCAGCTTCTCGCCGTCAGTCTTGCCGCCACGTTCGCTCTTGCCGGCGGAGTGCCGGTTGCGGCCCAGCCCTTACCGGAACCGGTCGTGGGGAAGCCGGGCGAGCTCGTCGCGAACGGCGGCTTCGACGTTGGCGACCGGACCGCCAAGCCGCTCGCGTGGGGCGTCGAGGGCAACGAGGCCGGCGCCAACATCGTCAACCTCGGCGCCTGGCGCACCGCCGGGCTCGGTTCGCTCGAGGTCAAGGACGTCGCGGGCTCCTCGGTCGCCGTACGGACCGAACGCATGGTCGCGACCACCGGTGCGTCGTACGAGGCGAGCGCGAAGGTGCGCCTCCGGACGGGCGCGCCGGCCAGCTTCGAGCTGGAGTTCTGGGACTTCGACCAGAACCTGTTGACCACGAAGTCCGTCACGCCCGGCCCGGGCACGGAGTTCCAGACGGTCACGCTCACCGGGACGGCGCCGGCGAAGACCGCGCACGTGACGCTGCGGATCTTCGCGGACGTCGCGGCGGTCGGCGACTCGTACTGGGACCAGGTCACGTTGCGGCAGGTCCCGCTGCCGTACGACAAGGCGCTGGGCCGCGACCGCGAGCTCTTCCTCGACGACTACCGGATCGAGTCGACGCACGATCTGGAACGCGTCGTTCATCCGGGTCAGAAGCGGCAGCTCCCGGTCGTGCGCGCGGACAAGCCGTGGGAGATCAGCGCGTACACGTACGGCTCGACGTTCAAGATCGGCGGGACGTACAAGCTCTGGTACACCTGCTTTTCCGACGTCGCGCCGAACTACCACATGTGTTACGCCGAGAGCGCGAACGGCGTCGACTGGGTGAAGCCGCACGTCGGACGCGTTGCGTACAAGGACATTCCGGCCTCGCAGACCAACATCGTGCTGCAGGGATCGGGCACGATCGCGTACAACCCGAAGGCGCCGGCCGATCGCACGTTCCTGCTGATGAAGTTCCAGGGCGGGCCGAACGGCTACTACGGCTGGAAGTCGCCGAACGGGCTCGACTGGACGCCGCTGTCGCCCGACCCGCTGCTGCTCGACGGCGACGTGTCGCAGGTCGCGTACGACGAGACGCGCGACCTCTACATCGCGTCGGTCAAGAAGCGGATGTTCACCTCGCGCACGCCGGGGATCTACGAGCGGTCGGCGTTCGTCTCGACCAGCAAGGACTTCCTGACCTGGACCGAGCCGCAGCTCGCGACCAGCGGCGACTACGCCGACGACGGTCTGGCCGAGTCGATCGGCGGGCTCGAGGGGCAGATCTACGGGATGCCGATCCTGCCGTACGAGGGTCTGTACATCGGCCTGCCGTGGGTGTTCCTCACGCTCAACTACACCGCCGGTCAGTACGCGTCTGCGGCGGACGGGCCGGTGCTGCCGCAGGTGGCGGTGTCGCGCGACCTGCTGCGCTGGGTCCGGCCCGTGCGCGGTTCGCTGCTCGAGCCGAGCCTCGGCGGCGCATGGGACGATGGCGCGCTCTACACGGCGTCGAACATTCTCGTGACGGACAAGGAGATTCGGCTCTACTACGCCGGCTTCAACAACGGGCACGGAGGCGCGGACCCGACCGACCCGAACCGCGACAACCACCGCGGGCAGACCGGACTCGCGACCTGGCGGCGGGACGGCTTCGTGTCGCTGACGAACCGCTCGCTCCCGGGAACGGGCGACGCGGGCGAGCTGGTGACCAAGCCGCTGGTGTTCACCGGTCGAGACCTGCACGTGAACCACGTGGTGTTCCCGAAGGGCGAGATCCGTGTCTCGGTGCTGGACGCGGCGGGCAACGAGCTCCCCGGCTACGGCGTACGGCAGGCCCTCCCGCTTCGCGGCGACCGCCTCGACTCCACCGTCCGCTGGTCCGGCGGCCGCACGTTGGCGCAGCTCGCCGGCAAGGAGGTGCGGTTGAAGTTCAGCGTGGTGAACGCGGACCTCTACTCGTACTGGATCCGCTAGCCGTCGGTGTCGTAGAAGGGCTAACCAAGTCGACCCTGGGGACGTTGGTCAGACAACGGGGTAGGTGTCGGCACCCCCGGCCGTCGCCATTGCCTCGTTGGGCGATCATGTGTCGTCCACAGAAAGCCGCCCTACCCCCGAGGGCGGCTTTCTGCATCCCAAGCCGGTGCCGGGCGTTCACCGCGCTCTCCCTCTGGCGCGGCATCCGCGCGAGTCCTTATTTGGGAAGGGCGGCTTTCTGCGTCTCTTACCGCTTTCGGGATCCGTTCGGTGCCGTCGCGGGCACGGGGTCCGCGGCGAAGGGGACGAACGGCATCGTCAGCGGCAACGCGGCGAGCCGCATCAACAGCAGCACGTTGTCGTCGCCGGCGGTCTTGTTCAGCCGGAGCCGGCCGCAGTTCGTACATCGGTGGACCAGGACCCAGCGACCCTCACCGCGAACGGTGACGGCGATGGGCTCCATGCCGCCCGAACAGTCGGCCTTCCGGTCGCCCGGAACGTTGCGGTCGAGATGGCGCGACCACAGACAACTCGGGCAGTGATTGCGATGCGTGGTGCCAGGGGCGTCGAGGGAGACCTCTACGCCGCAGTGTCCGCACTGGAACGTACGAGCGAATGCCAAGCCAATGAACCTCTCAGAGCGAAGTGACGGGGCGTGATGTCCATCGTGACCGCCCCCTCTCGCTCTGGCCGGCTGCTCCGGCGTCCGCGCCAACCCCATCAGCAGCGGCGGTCGCGCGTCAACCGAATAATGGGAACGTGTTGACCGGTGCCATCGCGCTGCCCGACGGGACGCTGGTCCGCGGTCGGGGCCGGCGCAAGCCGCTGCCGCCGGGGCCGCTGCCGGAGTTCGGGCTGTATCTCGGCAAGCCTCGAGGGTTCGAGCCCGCGTGGCCGGCGGAGTGGATCGACTGGCCGGACTTCCGTTCCCCACGCGACCGGGCGGCGGCCTCCGCGTCGATCCGTTCGGCGTACGCGCTGGCGCGTGCCGGCGCACGCGTCGAGGTGGCGTGCGGCGGCGGGAACGGCCGGACCGGAACGGTGCTCGCCTGCATGGCCGTGCTCGCCGGGCAACCCGCGGCCGACGCGGTCGGGTGGGTGCGACAGAACTACCGGCGGCACGCGGTGGAGACGCCGGGGCAGCGGCGATTCGTTCTGTGGTTCGCGGCGTCAGAGGCGGATCGGTAGCTCGGCGAGGGTGCCGTCCGGAGCGCGCCGCGGCCTGCCGCCGAACGTGAGGTGCGGGAAGCGGCGCAGCAACGTGGTCAGCGCGACCTCGGTCTCGAGCCGCGCGAGCTCCGCGACGTTGTCGCGCCGTGGGAGCTGCTCGACCACGGTGGGCATCAGGCTCAGGTCGTCGAGCAGGGCGGTCAGCTGGTCCTCGTTCGCGAGCAACGTCTCGATGCCGTAAGCGATCAGCCCCGACGTCCCCGCCTCGCGCCACCCGCCCTCGGCGAAGTGCTCGACCAGGTCGACGACCTCCTTGTCCGGCAGCCGGTCGAGCAGCCGATGAGCCGCCGCCTCGACCCGCGGCCGGACCGTGCCTGGCGCCACCCACGTCCGCCGCGTCCGGAGCGGGTTGAGCAGCAGGGTCAGGCCGACCATGGATGGCCTCCTCATTCAGATGTTGTGAACATCTGAATGGGAGGATAGCTCAGCCCGCGACCGTACGCATGGCCTCGGCTGTCGCCGTCTCGCCTCGGGCGGCGAGGTTGGCGATCGTGCCCTCGACGTCGGCCTCCGAACGGTTCTGCGAGAGCTTCGCCTTGGCCTCGATCCGGCTGATCACCAGCTCGACGCCGACGATCGCGCGCAGCTGGCCGCGGACGAAGGCCTCCGGCGCGTCGTCGACCGTCCACGACGAGGCGGCCGCGGCCTCGTGCTTCGTGGTCAGCCGGCGGACGAGCTCGTCCAGCCAGACCACGTCGTCATGCACCACGAGCTCGCCGTACACGTGCGCCGTCACGTAGTTCCACGTCGGCACGACGCGGCCGTGCTCGGCCTTCGAGGCGTACCCCGCGGGCGTCACGTACGCGTCCGGTCCCGCCACGATCGCCAGCGCCGCACCGTTCACCGGCGTCTTCCACTGCACGTTGTTCCGCGCGAGATGCCCGAGCAGCGCGCCGTGCGCACCGACCGACGGGTCGTAGATGAACGGCAGCAACGTGGCCAGCAGGCCGTCGGGCGTCGCCGTGATCAGGTTGCCCGCACCATGGTGGGCGAGCAGATCCTGCACGACGGCGTCGTCCGCGGCGAAGTGCGACGGGATGTACATGTCTCCCATCTTGTCCTGCCCAGGCAAGAGGGCCGAACGCTCGATCTCCGGCAGTGGGGATGCTCGACCGAGCGCTCGGCCCTCACTTCACAGTCGCACCCGGGAGTAGTCGTTTGCTGGGAAGGTGCTTGGAAACAAGGCGGATTCTCAGGGCGAAAGCCGCGTGTGGGACCTGATGGGGAGTGACGCGCCTGAGCTGCGAGACTGAGGCGCATGGAGCTGCTGCACAAAGGCAAGGTCCGCGACATCTACTCCGACCGTCCCGGCGAGATCCTGCTCGTCGCGTCGGACCGGGTCTCGACGTTCGACATCGTGCATCCGACGCCGATCCCCGACAAGGGCAAGGTGCTGACCGCGCTGTCGCTCTGGTGGTTCGACCAGGTCGCCGACCTGATCCCCAACCACGTGCTGAGCGCGGACGACGTCCCCGCCGAGCTCAAGGGTCAGGCCATCCGTTGCCGGCAGGTCGAGATCGTGCCCGTCGAGTGCATCGCGCGCGGCTACCTCGCGGGCACCGGCCTCCTCTCGTACGGCGAGAGCGGCACCATCTCCGGCGTCGAACTGCCGCCCGGGCTCCGGGAGGGCGACCAGCTCGCCGAGCCGATCTTCACGCCGTCCACGAAGGTGCCGGTCGGTCAGGGGCATGACGAGGCGATGACGTACGACGAGGTCGTCGCCCTCGTCGGCGCCGAAACCGCTGCCCAGCTTCGCGCGCTGACCCTCGGCCTGTACGCGCGGGGCGTCGAGCGTGCGCGGGAACGCGGCGTGATCGTCGCCGACACCAAGTTCGAGTTCGGGCGCGACACCGACGGGCGGCTCGTCCTCGCCGACGAGGTCTTCACGCCGGACTCGTCGCGGTTCTGGGCGGTCGAGGACTGGGAGCCGGGGCGGCCGCAGCACTCGATGGACAAGCAGTACCTGCGCGACTGGGCCTCGTCGACCGGGTGGAACAAGCAGGAGCCCGCGCCCGAGATCCCCGCCGACGTCGTCGCCGAGGTGCGGCGCCGCTATATCGCGATGTACGAGCAGCTCACCGGCGCGCGGTGGGAGGAAGGTGTCGGTGGGGGCCGCTAGCGTCTCCCCCATGCCGCCCGCACCCACGCCTCGTACGCTCAGCAAGGCCGACGCCCGTCGGATCTGGCTGCATGCCCAACGGCTGGACACCCGGGAGCCGTTCGGCGCCGGTGCCGCTGCGACGCGGGCTGCGGTGGAGCACCTCGGCTACGTGCAGATCGACACGATCAACGTGATCGAACGCTGCCACCACCACATCCTCTACAGCCGGATCCCGTCGTACTCGCGCGCCGACCTGCGCCAGGCGCAGACCGTCGACAAGTCGATCTTCGAGTTCTGGACGCATGCGCTGGCGTACGTCCCGGTCCGCGACTTCCACTTCTATGTGGCGGCGATGATGGCCGAACGTCGTGCGGAGATCGCGCCCTGGCACGGGGCGGTGACGCTCGCCGACGTGCGCCGGGTCGTGCGGCTCATCCGGGCCGAGGGCGCGCAGACGATCCGCGACTTCAAGGACGAGGTGCTGGTCGAGAAGGACCATCCCTGGGCGAGCCGCAAGCCGTCGAAGGGAGCGTTGCAGGTCGCGTTCGGCCGCGGCGAGCTCACGGTCAGCGAACGGTCCGGGATGGTGAAGACGTACGAGCTGACCGAGCGCCACTTCGGCTGGGACAAGCTGCCGAGGGCCGCCACCGCGCGGCAGCTGCACACGTACATGCTCGATCGCGCGCTGCTCGCGCAGGGGGTGGTGAGTATCGACTCCACGTGCCACCTCAAGCGCCCGCCGGTGAAGGCCGCCGTCCTCGCCCTGATCGAGGCGCGGGTGAAGCGAGGCGAGCTCGTGCCGGTGGACCTCGAGGGCGCGGGGAAGACGAAGCACTGGGCCGCGCCTGCGACGCTCGACGCCGTCCCGCCGGCTGCGGATGAGCAGCTGGTGCACATCCTGTCGCCGTTCGACCCGTTGATCATCCTGCGCAAGCGCCTCTCGTTGTTCTTCGACTACGACCACCTGTTCGAGGCGTACGTGCCGAAGGCGAAGCGTGTCTTCGGCTACTTCTCGCTGCCCGTCCTGGTCGGCGACGAGGTCGTCGCGGTAATCGACCTCAAGACCGACCGGGACAAGGGCGCGCTGCTCGTGCAGCAGTGGACGTGGGTGGGACGGGGCTCGAAGCGGTCCCACCAGGCTCTGATCGATGCCGAGCTGAGTCGCTTCGAGCGCTTCCAGCTGGCGACCTCGCCGGGGGCCTAGCCCGGGACCTTGTCGAGGAAGCCGACGACGCTCTCGATCCGGCCCTCCTCGTTCGCGGTCAGGACGTCGAAGCCGATCGCGAGCGGCTCCTGTCCGGCGGGGCCGAGGCCCCACTGGAAGCGCGCGACGTCGTGGTGCGCGTCGATGTCTCCGTGCAGGCTGAACGTGAGGCCGGCGAACTGTCCTTGCACGGCGGCGATCGTGGCGTCGAGCTGGTCGTGGCCCTGGACGTCGACGAGCGGGTCGACGTACCGGCCCTTGTCCGCCCAGAGCCGCACGATCGCGTCGCGGCGGGCGTCGTCGGTGAGGTTCCAGGTCTGGAGGTAGTCGGTGACGAGCTGGTGGAGGTTTGTCATGCCGCCATGCTCGGCTCGCTCGGTGCGGCCGGTCGATTACCTCGGAGGTCATGGCAGGGCGGCGGTGGTTGGGCTGGAATAGGGGCATGACCGTTCAGACCGATCGCGCTCCGACCGTCGGCGACCTGTTGCGTACGTGGCGGCAGCGCCGGCGGCTGACCCAGCTCGAGCTGGCGAACTCGTCGGAAGTTTCGGCGCGCCATCTCAGCTTCGTCGAGACCGGCCGGGCGCGGCCGACGCGAGAGATGATCCTGCACCTTTCGGAACATCTGGAAGTTCCGCTCCGGCAGCGAAACGAGGTGCTGCTCGCGGGCGGCTTCGCGCCGGTGTATCCCGAGCACGAGCTGAGCGAGGCGCCGATGTCGGTAGTTTCGGCGGCGGTCAACCAGCTCCTGGACGCGCATCCGTACCCCGCGGTCGTCGTCGACCGGCACTGGGAGCTGGTGGCGTCGAACGAGCCGACCGCGCTGTTGCTGGCCGGTGCCGCGTCGTGGCTGGTGGAACCGCCGATCAATGTGCTGCGGTTGAGCCTGCATCCCGAGGGCATGGCGCCGCGGATCGTCAACCTGGCGCAGTGGAAGGCACATCTGCTCGGCCGGCTCGCCCGGCAGGCCGACGTGACCGGCGACCCGGTGTTGTTCGCGTTGCTGGACGAGCTTCGTTCGCTGCCGGGTGGGTCGCCGGACGAGCCGCTGCCGCGAGACTCCCTCGTCGTACCGCTGCGCTATCGGCTCGCTTCCGGGCTCGAGCTGTCGATGTTCAGCATGACGACGGTGTTCGGTACGCCGCTGGACGTGACGGTGTCGGAGCTCGCGATCGAGACGTTCTATCCTGCGTCGGCCGAGACGGCCGCTGCTCTTGTTGGCAGCTAGCTCGTTCGGGTCGCGCTGAGGAGGTTCGCGGGCATCGCGAACTCGACGCGGCCATCGGCGGTGACGTACTCCGCCAGTACGTCCGTCGCCCGTTCGAGCAGTCGGGCGAGGCCGGCGTCGTCCACGTACCGTTCCAGCAGCCAGCCCTTCCCGTCCGCGGTGACCCACCAGTCCATCGACGGGAAGCGTGTGGTCCCCCGGTGCGTGACGACTCTCGCGTCGGGGATGCCCGCCTCGGTCGCCAGACTGCTCAGCGTCGCTGGGTCGCCGAGGGAGAACGGCGCGTTCATCGCACGCTCTGCCTCGGCACCGAAGAGGCGCCCGACGATGGCGTTGAACCCCTGGTAGGCGGGGACCTGGTCCAGCCCGGCCCAGACGGCGACCGCGATGCTGCCGCCAGGGCGGAGCACTCGCCACATCTCCGCGAGTGCTCCGCGCTGGTCGTCGAAGTACATCAGCCCGAACTGGCACACGACCGCGTCGAACTCTTCTTGCTGGTAAGGGAGTTCTTCGGCGAGGCCCTCCTGCCAGGTGATCTCCGGCGCCTTGGTCCGAGCGACGGAGAGCATGCCCGGATTGCGGTCGATTCCGACGACTTCGCCTTGCTTGCCTACGCGTTCGGTCGCGGCGCGGGCGAGAACGCCTGTGCCGCAGGCGATGTCGAGTACGCGGTCTGCTGGCCCGACGTTCGCCGCGTCCAGCATGACGCTCGTCCACTGCGCGAACAGGGCGGGCAGCAGGAACTCTTCGTAGAACACGGCCGCCTGGTCGCTGACTTGGCTGAACTCCTCGCTCATGCCGTGCAGTATGGCGCCGGCGATTGCAGAATCGTTGCGGTTTCAGCCGAGCCGATCGAACACCAGCCGCGCGACGTCGACGATCGGGCGGTTGTCGGCGGTGGCGTCGGGGTCGAACGTACGCCCCATCACGACGATCACGATCGGCGTTCCGTCAGGCTGGTAAGCGATGCCGGCGTCGTTGTTGCTGCCGTACCCACCGCCGCCGGTCTTGTCGGCGAGCGTCCAGCCCTCGGGGAGGGCGGCGCGAAACCTGGTGCCGCTGGTCTGGTTGTCGAGCATCCAGGCCTTGAGAGTGGCTCTGTCGTGTGCCGGAAGTGCCTTGCCTACAAGGAGTTTCGTGTAGGTGGCGGCGAGCGCGTTCGGGGTGGTGGTGTCGCGCGGGTCGCCCGGGTGGGCGGTGTTGAGCTCGGTCTCGTACCGGTCGAGCCGGCTCGTGCAGTCGCCTACGCTGCGGGCGAATCGGGTGATCGCGCGCGGGCCGCCGAGCTGGCGCAGGACCAGGTTGGCGGCGGTGTTGTCGCTGAAGCGGAGCATGGCGTCGCAGAGCTCGCGGTTGGTCATGCCGTCGGCGACGTGCTGCTCGGTGATGGGGGAGTTCGCGACCAGATCGGCTGCTGTGTAGGTGATTCTCTTGGCGAGGACCTCGCCGTGTTGGTCGTGGTCGCGCAGGAGTGCGGAGGCGGCGAGGGTCTTGAACGTGGAGCACATCGCGAACCGTTCGTACGCGCGGTGCGCGAGGGTCCGCTTGGTGGCGAGGTTGCGGGCGTAGACGCCGAGGCGGACGCCGTACTGGCGCTCGATGTCGCGAACGGTGGTCCTGGCCGCGGCGGCCTGGCTGGCGGGGATCAGGCCGGCGACGGGGAGCGCGAAGCCGGCGCCGAGGAGGCTCCGGCGGCTGACCGTTCTCGTCCTGCGTTGCATGTGGGGGTCCCTCCCGGTGGGGTTTCGGCTTGCGTGCCTCAGCCCATCGGACGGGACGGCTTATGTCCAAGACGCATGCATTATGTCTCGATGCGTCTGGGGTATATGGCCTGGTCAGGCGTACTGGCGGACCCAGTCGACGACCAGCGCGGGGACCGCGTCGTGGTCGTCGCCGGTGGACTTG
Source organism: Tenggerimyces flavus (assembly GCF_016907715.1). NCBI lineage: Bacteria > Bacillati > Actinomycetota > Actinomycetes > Propionibacteriales > Nocardioidaceae > Tenggerimyces > Tenggerimyces flavus. The sequence goes on from NZ_JAFBCM010000001.1 coordinate 1,762,203, forward strand.
TCGGGGAAGTCGAAGACGGCGATCTCCATCTGCATGGGGTACCGCGGCGGCTTGGCGCTGGTGTGGACCTGCTCGTCGTCAACGAAGAAGTCGGCCCGTTCCGCGGTCCACTCGACGGCATAGGTGTGGAAGTCGGCCACGTCGACGGCGAGCCGCGGCGCGGTGAACGCGTCGGCGACGTCGGGGTCGCGGAACGGGCGGAGACCCACGCCGACCTCGCACGACTCGCCGGCCTTCACCGACTCGCCGAACACCTCGTTCAGCAGAATCTCCCCGCAGCGCTCGGGCCGGTCCTCGAGCCCGATCATCCAGACGCCGACCATGGAGCGCTGGGTGACCTCGCCCCTGAGCCGGATCTCGAGTCGCCCGTACTCCGGCGTCCATCCCCAGAAGGTGTCCTGCGCCTCCCTGACGACGAGCCCGTCCCGGAACGGCTGCTGCCCTTGCGTGCTGCCGACGGGGCCGGAGTAGTTGCCGGACTGGATGCCGGAGACACGCAACGGCGTGGGGTGCTCTTGCTCGCACCACAGGCCCTGGTCGATGGGAATGGTCAGCCAGAGTTGGGAGTCCTTGAGCTCGTAGGTGGCCTTCGTCGCCGCGCGCGAGCTCCAGGCCGGGAAGTAGTGCGGAAGCCACACGCCTCTGTCGAGCTCCGACCCGTCGAAGTCGTCCTCGAACACGAGCTGCCTGTCCATCGAGTCCTCCCAACACCACCTGCCCGGCTGGCACGAACATACCGAAGCGACGAGCCCGCCTTGAACACAATGACCGGAACCTCGGTCGCCGCCCTCCGCGTGACTAGCGTCACGGCCACCCAATGGTGTGGGAGGTCGCGGATGCTCGCCTCGATGATCGTGGTCGGTGCCCTGCTCGTCAGCCCTGTCGTCGCGGCGACCGGTTCGTCGCCGCCGACGGCTCCGTGCCCGGACCGTGTGCCCGCGGGGACGCGATGCTTCAACGGGCAGGACGCGAACGGCGCGTTCTACTCGGTCGCGATCCCCGCCAACTGGAACGGGTCGCTCGTCCTCCATGCGCACGGCGGCCCGGACCTCGGCCCGCCCGGACAGGCGCGGACGGTCGACGACCTCAACCGCTGGGCGGCGATGGTGCGCGAGGGATACGCGTGGGCGGGCTCCTCGTACCCCCGCGGCGGGTACGGCACACAGATGGCGGTGCGCGACACCGAGGCGCTCCGGCGATGGTTCGTCAGCATGTTCGGCCAACCCCGATTGACGATCCTGCACGGACAGTCGTGGGGCGGGAACGTCGCGGCGAAGGCAGCCGAGTCCTTCCGGTACGACGGCGTGCTGCTCACCAACGGCGTCCTGGGCGGAGGTTCCCGCGGCTACAACGCGCGCGTCGACCTCCGGGTGATCTACCAGTACTACTGCCGCAACCACCCACGCCCCGACGAACCTCAATACCCGTTGTGGATGGGGCTTCGCGCCGGCTCGACGATGACGAGCGGCGGGCTCCGGGCACGGCTGCAGGAGTGTACGGGGATCGAGTCGCCGGCAGCCGAACGTACGCCCCTGCAACAGCGCAACCTCGCGGACCTCCTCGCCGTGACCCGCTTGCCCGAACGTACGTTGGCCTCCCACCTGAGCTTCGCGACGTTCACGTTCCGCGACATCGTCCATCAGCGGCTCGGCGGGCGGAACCCTTTCTCCAACCAGGGCGTCTGGTACCGCGGATCGCACGACGATGTTGCGCTCAACCTCGGCGCGAAACGGTTCGGCGCCGACCCCACCGCGAAGCGCGACCTGTCCTACGACAGCGACCTGACTGGCGAGATTTCCGTTCCTGTGTTGACGATGCACGCGATCGACGATCCGACGGCGGTCGTCGAGCACGAGTCCGCGTACCGCAGCAGCGTCGCGGTCGCCGGCAACGCGCGCTGGCTCCAGCAGGTGTTCACGAACGAGCACGAGCACAGCGCGTTGAGCGACGCCGAGTACGCGACCGCGCTCGACGCGCTCGTCACCTGGGTGCGGAACGGGCGCAAGCCGTCGGCGCAGTCGATCGCAAAGCGCTGTCCTTCGGCCGACGCGACGTACGGAACGGGCTGTTTCTTCAACCCCAGCTACACACCCGCCCGCTACGAGAGCCGCACGTTCGCCCGCCCGGGCGAACGCCGTTGGCCTGCCATGACGGCCAGGCAGGCCCAGGCGTGGAGCAAGATACCCGGCGTCGGGATCCCGTGACCGAACCTGCTTATGGCGTTGGCGGTGTCTGCGGGTCGGGTGGCGTCGTCAAGCTGACCTTGGCAGAGGCAGGCGAGGCGTTGCCGCTCTGGTCGCGGGCGACGAGGTGGAACTCGTACGTCGTCGCCGACTTCAGGGCGCCGATCGCGATCGACACGGTTGCCGGCGGGAGGCTGAGGATGCGCTTGCCGTCGCGGTAGACGTCGTACTTCGCGACCTCGCCGTCCGGATCGACCGCTGGCACCCAGGTGAGCCAGACGCTCGTCGGTGTCGAGGCGATGCCCGAGAGTCCCGTCGGCGCCTGCGGGCGGCGGCGGTCGGAGTCGAGCGTCGACACGCGGAGCTCGTCGGTCGCGCCGGAACGGTTGCCCGCCGCGTCGCGCGCCCGCACGGTGAACTCGTGCCGGCTGTCCGCCTCGAGGTCCCGCACCACCGCGGACGTCGCGCCCTTGCTCGCCGTCGCGACGCGCAGGCCGTCGTCGTACACGTCGTAAGCCACAACGCCGTGCCGGCTCGGCACCTTGTCCCAGGCGAGTGTGATCGTCGTCGACGTGCGGCCGACCCAGCGGAGCCCGTTCGGCTCCGACGGCGGGGTGCGGTCGCGCCGCCACGGCTCGAGCAGCTCGATGTGCTTCCCCCAGTACCCGTCGCTCGGCAGCAGGTTCCACGGGTTGGGCATGACGCCCGGGGTGACGTAGACGTACCCGGCGTTCCGGACCTTGGACAGGATGATCGCCTCGGTCAGTTCGGCCTCGGTCTGCGTGTCGTAGATCAGGTGCCAGAACTTGTGCGGGTCCTCTTCGAGCGTCCACGCGGGCGGTTCCCATTCGCGGTACGTGGTGAGGGTGCCTTCGAACGCGAGCAGAATGTCGGCCGAGTCGCGGTAACACTCGTCCATGCCGGTGCCCTGGTTCGTCACCGAGATCGCGTCGATGTGGAGCTCTTTGAGATACGCGTTCAGCATCGAGATGCGGTGGACGTATTCGTTGTCCGTGCCGCACTGGTTGGTGACCTGGTCGAAGAAGATGCCGCCAATGCCCGCGTCGCCGTACAGCTCGTACCAGGCGTTGACGTCCTGCTGAGCCTGGGCAAGCCACGCGTCGGGGTCGGTCGCGCCGAGCCGCGTGGTGTGGCCGGTCGTGCCGAAGTAGCCGATGTCGACGTACCCGAGCATGGTGATGCCCGAGTCGACGGCGGCCTTGATCACCCTTGTGTAGTTGGGATCCACGAGGTCGTGCGGGCCGTTGAACGGGTTCGCGATCGCGATGCTGACGTTCTTGCCGGACTTCGTGAGCTTGTCCCAGTACGCGACGGTTTCGTCTCTTGGCGGAAAGTACGTCGGAACGGCGAGTTGCTGGGCAATCGACACCTGTGGCCGTCCTGGGAGTATTTCGGATTCTTTGTCGATCTCAGATTGTGCAGTAGTCGGGATGGTCCACACCAGCCCGGCGGTGATCGTGAGGGCGCCGATCGTCAACGCTCGAATGGCGCGAAACCGCATTCTTCCCCCTCATAGGTAATGGAGCGCGCCCAGCAGGCTTCCCGGGCTCACTGGGCACGCACGTTTCACTTTGCCAGCTTTTTGCGTGGCCAGGAGGCGGAACGTTCGTACTCGCCCTGGGCGATTTGCTGGTCCGCAGGTCAGAGGGCGTGGGCAGTTCTACGTCTGGCGTGACCGTGCATGGGCGCGTGGATTTCTGGCGTTCTGCGGGTGAATCTCAGCCGTTCGACCCGTGAACTCGTGTTGGGTCTTGCCAGAACATCGTCCGCGGTCCGAGTGCCCAGCCGAACGTGGCGCCTTCGAACTCCGCGCCGTACCTGGTGATGCCCTAGGGGATCCGGCGGGCGGCTCCGACGCAGTACGTCCGGCCCGGGACCTGCGCTTTGGGGCGACGCCGTGACTGCGTAGACCGGTCCCAGCCACCGGTGGTCGAACGCCTGGGCTCGGGCTCGGTTCATCGCGGGCCACGGTAGCTGTCGGAACCGCGTAGTGCTTCGGCCCGGGACCTGCGCTTTGGGGCGACGCCGTGACTGCGTAGACCGGTCCCAGCCACCGGTGGTCGAACGCCTGGGCTCGGGCTCGGTTCATCGCGGGCCACGGTAGCTGTCGGAACCGCGTAGTGCTTCGGCCCGCGGGGCGGCTATAGTGGCGTTCGCCCCTCCTGGGTTGGTCTGACTGACCTGGTGTGGGGCGATGTGTGTGCGGTGCGATACGATGCATCGTCGCAGTTGCTTCACAATGGCCCCGTAGCGCAGTTGGTTAGCGCGTCGCCCTGTCACGGCGAAGGTCGCCGGTTCGAGTCCGGTCGGGGTCGCTGGGTGGCCGGTTCGCCGGCCTGCCGAGGGCAGGTAGCTCAGTTGGTACGAGCGTCCGCCTGAAAAGCGGAAGGTCGGCGGTTCGACCCCGCCCCTGCCCACCTCATCTGACCAGCGCAAACGCCATCGGCGTTGCTGCTTCCAAGATCGTTTGACGCCAACCGTGACGCCAACCGGCATAGCGAAGACGCTCATCGAGCTTCCTCAGGGGCTTCCCGCTTCTCCGTCATTGAGGCGTGGGCGTAGATCGTCATCGTGACCTCGATGTCGGCGTGTCCGACGATGTCTCGGACCACGTGCGGCGGCACGCCAAGATCAAGTAGCAGGGTCACGCAGCTGTGCCGTAGATCATGAAACCGGATCGGACCGAGCCCAGCGGCATCGCGGAGCGGGTACCAGCTCCGACGCAGGTTGTCCGGCTCGATGGGAGTACCTCGACGCGAGGTGAAGACGTAGCCGGTCGACTCCCAGCTCGACCCGGCCTCAGCGCGTTCCTGAGCCTGTCGTTCCTTGTGCGAGACCAACGCGTCGTGGCAGAGGCCGATCAGCGGGACAGTTCTACGGGAGGACCGAGTCTTCGGCGTCACCGGTTGGAGGCGTGAGCCGACGCGTTGCAGGGTCCTTCGGACCTCCAAGGCCCCAGCGTCTAGACCGATGTCGTCCCATCTGAGTCCGAGCAGCTTGCCTCGGCGCAGGCCGAGGTAGAGCGCGAGCACGTAGAGCGCCTCTAGCCGGTCCTCGCTGGCAGTGGCCCGAAACTTCCGCGCCTGCTCAACGTTCAACCAGCGGTTGATCTCGTAGCTCGGGCCGGAGACCTGCACGAGCTTGGCCACATTCCTGGCGAGCAGTTCCTCGCGGACGGCGGCCTGCAACGCGTTGCGCAATACCGCGTGGGCTTGCTGTACGAGTCGATCAGATGGGAACTGGCAACAGTTCTTCGGTCGTAAAGCACAGCACCGTCGCTGACCTTCGGGACGGCGCTCGTCGAGTCCATGCAGGCAGCACGGACAGGTGTTCCGCATTCGAGTGAGGAAGTGCCGGACGTCTGGCGCGGAGAGTTTGTGCAGCTTCTTCCTGCCCAGCTGCGGCACCAGGTAGACGCGAACGATCACCTCGTAGCCATGATGCGTCTTCGGCTTCCGTGCCGGTCGAACGATGTGCTCCAGCCAGTACGCCAGGAACAGCGCCAACGTCCAACCGGTTGCCTCAGCGGGTACGTCTTGCTGGGAGCGGCTCAGTGCATCCACGAGCTTGCCGCGGACTTTGGCCTCGGTGTCGGCGTAGAAGTCCCTTCGCTGCGTCGTCCCGTCGCCCATGAGGAGGTACGCCCGCCCGACCCAGCGTCCGTCCTTGCGCTGGTAGACCGTGCCATTCCCGTTCGGGCGCTTACGTCCGATCTTGCGTCGTCGAGTCATGCGGCGGTCTCCTCGACGAGAACGGCTATCACTTCGGGCAGGGCGTCGACAGGTACGAGCCGTCGAGCCCCGATCTTGACGGTTCGTAGCCGCCGCGTTCGGATCAAGTCGTAGAGCGCAGACCGACCGATACCTAGGCGCTGGGCGGCTTCCGTCGTCGTCAACAAGAGCTTGTCCATGAGCGTTTCTCCTTTCTACATTGAGGTCCTGCCGATCCTCTTGACACCAATGCGTCAAGCGGGGCTGCTGATCTCCTCTCGGGCGACGCGGCTGTGCTCACGGGCGAGGGCGGCGGTGGTGTTGGCGAGCATGGCGTCGCCGGAGGTGAGCCAGCCGCTTCCGGCGTAGGTCAGCTCGGCTGCGGTTCGAGCGCTTGGTCTTCGTCGTCGACCTGGTGCTCGATCGTGCGGTGGTGGGAGCGTCGCCAGTCGATGCGAGCGCGGCGGAGCTGGCCGAAGGTCGTGGAGTAGCGGCGGCTCTTGGTGAAGAAGTGGCCGCCGTAGCCGGGCATGTGTGCCCAACGGCGAAGCCGTGCGTAAGGGTGCTTGGCGTACTCGGTAGTGGTGAGCAAGCCGCGGTGACCCAGGCGCCAGCAGGCGTCGACGAGGCGGCCGGTGTGGGTGTCGGTGGCGTAGAAGCCGACGGTGGTCTGGTCGAGCCGGCGGGAGAGATGACCGGTCGTCTCCGTTGCCTTGGTCGCGTACTTGGCGAGGTAGCCGGCGACGGCTTGCCCGGAGAGGATGCGACGTCGTCTCGTCTTCTGGTCCAGCTCGGCGGTAACTCGTTCGTCGCTAAGTGGGTCGCTGCCGCGGACTCGGACCGGGCGGATGTCGAGTTGGGTGCCCCAAGCTCATCGGCCAGCCGTCGGGTTGGTCGATGAGGACCTCTCGGAGGTGGTTCTCGATGCGCAGCGGCGGCGTGTGGAAAGTAATCGTCTCTGCGGCGCCGCGGAGCAGGGCGGTGAGTTCGAAGATGTTCGCCCTTCCGGTTCAGCGATCACGGCATCGGGATCGTCGGGGTCGATGCCGTCAAAGCGGACCAGGACGTGGAAGTGGGCGATGCCGCGTCGTTGGAACTCGGCGACCTTGCCGAACGAGAGAGTCGCACCCGGCCGGTATCGCCGTGCTTCACGGCGTGGGCCTTGAGGAGCCGGTTCGCGGTGATCGTGGTGCGGCCTCTTCGGATGACCCGACCCTTGGAATCCCCGCGAGTGCCTGACCTAACCGCCGCCTGATCGGGCACGCGCCGCCCCTTCACGACGAGTTCAGGCAATCCCCAGACAGACGGAGGCCCGAAGCAAGATACTGAAACAACGAGTATCTGCCTACCGACTCTACAAGGGGCCAAGCCGCGATGGGGAACGCCGGGGACACCTCCCAAGGCGCCTCATCGGGACCACTCCAAAAAGGCGTGGAGCGGTACGGAGGACAAGTCGACTCGGTCACTTGGTCCGGCGTCGAACTCACTGAAGACCTGGTAAAGGGCGTTCTCTACGCCTGGAGGGAACGTGCATATGACGCAGAGCAGACTCTCCGAGTCGTAAGGGAGCTCCATTCGCTAGCGACTACTGACATGCAAGTGGTCGCGCTACGGGAGGCAATCGAGAATGAATCGATTCCCCTACCTTGGGAACTCGGCGAAGCTCTAGCGGAAACGTTACTCCAAGAATGGCATGGAGCGATATGGGTTTGGAATAGCGGTCGCGACCGCCGAACACGTCACGCGAGCCTCCCGGGCGCTGATATCGTTGGCATGATTGTCGACGAGCGGGGGGTGGCTATTCTCTTCGGTGAAGTGAAGACCTCATCAGACGCCAGGAATCCTCCGCAGGTGATGTACAGCAGAACAGGCATGATCCACCAGCTAGAAGGCCTTTGCGATAGATCCCTAAATCACTTCACGCTCCTTCGCTGGCTCAGGGTTCGGTGCACCTCAGACGCACATCTCGACCTTTACAAGCGCGCGGCCAGGCGCTACGTCGAGTCAGAGGGGCGCGACCTAGCGCTCGTCGGATGCTTGGTGCGTGACACAACCCCTCATGAGAATGATCTCAAGGCCCGAGCTACCGCGTTATCCACAGTCACCAGTGCGCCGACACGAGCTATGCTCGTGGCCTGGTATGTTCCGCTGCCAATGAGCACGTGGCACGAACAGGTGGGAGGGCCGGTGACATCAGCAGATGACTGACCTCTCATGGCTCGAAGGATCACTCGATGCCGGTTCGATCCAGCGGGCGGACCACGAGGCAAAACGCCGAATCGTGCGTGAAGCGCTACGCTCGGTTGAGGCTCCCGACGGCGCTGTGAGCGACGTGCCCTCGCAACGCACAGCAGCGGAGGACTCATCAAGTCTGACATTTGTCAGCCGCAGTCTCGATCTCGTTGCCTGGGATGCAATCGTTTCTTCCGACCGCGCAAACCCTCAAACTCGACAGCTCTGTGCCCAAGCGTTCGCTCTAGCTCGAACACAACTAGATGAGGTACCCGCGGATACGCGACGAATCGCACTTCTCCGCACCGCATGCTTGGGCTGGCTTGCAGACGAACCCACTCTGGCCACTCGACTACTCGTCGATGAGGCTATTTCGCCATTAGCAACGACTTCTAACTCTTGGGGCGACATAGTACGAGAAGGCGTTATCGACGTCTGGCTGATCATTTTGAGAAAGAATGGCTGGAGCGACATCGATCTGTTGGCTCAGCGTTTAGCAGGGCTGCGATCCAGCCAGGATGAGCTAGAGCGCGCTTATCTCAACAACCTCGGTGACATGGCGCGCACTGGGGCGTTCGAGCTTGTTGCTTCATATCACCTGCTAAAGGCGGGCGAATTGATGGCGGAGTACCTGGCGGAGGGTAAGATCACCACCGAAGGTGGTAATACTCGCTTCGATATTCGAGAGCGCCTACAGGGGCACTTCGATCGCGCAATTGATGCCGCTTCTAGCTCGCAAGATATCGAGCTAGAAGAACTCATCCGGCTTCTGCGCCCAACGTCAGAGCAAATCGTCGACAACAGTTTGTGGACCGTCGCACGTGCAGTTAGCCCTCGCACGTCCGAATTCGTTGCAGCCCTAATAGGGCGTGGGCGGGGGCGGCCAATTTTCGAAGCCTTACCGCCACAGCGACACGCACTAGCGGAGCAAGGGCTAATCCGGTCGTCATTTCGCAGCGTAGTCGTTAGCCTTCCCACCAGCGCCGGCAAGACTCTAATAGCCGAATTCCGCATCTTACAGGCGCTAAGCGCCTACCGGGAACAGGGAGGTTGGGTCGCGTATCTTGCTCCAACCCGCGCCCTTGTCAATCAAGTAACGCGACGGCTGCGTCAGGACCTCGGCAGTCTCGGAATAAGGGTTGAACGCGTGAGCCCAGCCCTGGAAGTCGACGGCCTAGAAGCAGGAATTTTTAGTGAAGACGATCCGGATCGCCAATTTCAGATTGTAGTCTCGACTCCAGAGAAACTCGACCTTCTACTGAGAACCGGATGGGAAGAGAGAATAGGCCGACCCCTCTGCCTTGTCGTCGTAGATGAAGCGCACAACTTGTCGACACCGACCCGCGGAATACGTCTGGAACTACTTCTGGCGACGATTAACCGAGAAGCGCAAGATGCAGCGTTCATTCTACTGACGCCTTTCATTCGGAACGCGCAGCAGATCGCGGCCTGGCTGGACCCAGCAAGTAACCAAGCAATCGGTATGACAATTGACTGGACGCCAAACGACCGAATCATTGCGCTGGCGCACCGACAACGTGGGGGAAAGCGCGGCGACTATCATGTTGAGCTAGAAACCCTTGTCACCAGCCGTAGCACTCTTGGCGTTGCTGACGCGCTACCCGTGGGCGGAAATAGGCCTCTTCACCAGACGTACTCTGATGCCGGTTCTCCAGGCTCCCTTGCTGCGGCCACCTCCGCTATTCTAGCTGGTCGCGGAACGACGATTACGCTTGCACAGAGACCGTCATATGCGTGGGCGTTGGCGCAGAAATTAGGGGATACGACTCCTCCCCTTTCCGCGCGCTCAGCCGAGCTGGATGCTATAAAGACAGTTGTAGCAGCAGAGTTCGGAGCAAACTTTCCCCTCCTAGACCTCCTCGATCGTGGGATCGGCCTCCACCACGGCGGGCTGCCCGACGAGGTTCGAACCGTAATTGAATATCTCGTTGAGCGTGGCGACATTAATCATCTTGTCGCAACGACAACAATCGCTCAGGGCGTCAACTTTCCTGTAGCAAATGTCGTTCTCGCATCTCATCAGTTTCCTTACGGTGTAGATATACCTACCGCAGACTTCTGGAATCTTGCAGGTAGGGCGGGGCGCGTCGATCAGGGAGAGGTGGGCCTCGTAGCGCTTGCGGCTCCCGATGCCGAACGAGCGGACAAGCTTCGGACCTTCGTTGAACGAAGCGTTCTAGATCTAAACTCGACCCTCGTTTCGTTAGTACAGGAGGCGATCGAAACATCTGGGCAATTGGCCCTCCACACGCTGACGTATCAAGAAGGCTGGTCAGCGTTTGCTCAGTTTCTGGCGCACACGTATCGACAGTTTCCCAGTCACCGCGAATTTGCCAGCGAGATCGACCAGATCCTTAGAGGCTCCTTTGGATATCAGGAGCTGCGAAGAGTAGATCCAATAGCAGCCAACACGCTGATTGAGGCGGTCCGTTCATACACTGAACGACTCACGGGTCGCCCCCTATCGCTAGTCGACAGTACCGGTTTCTCGTGGGAGAGCGTGTCAGCCACACTTGGGCGGCTTTCGGAGCGAAGACTTGATCGAGACATATGGTCCGAGGACATCTTCGCAGGCGAGCATCGACCTCTATCGGATCTTGTCGGCGTGATGCTTCAGGTTCCGGAACTCCGTGAGAACCTCCTGGAACTTGCAATAGAGCACGGAGACGCGGGCGGAACGTACATTGCCAACGTAGTAAGTGACTGGGTAAACGGCAGAGCGGTGACGGATATCGCCGATGACTACTTCCGGCGACCTGGTGACAACCAGCTTGTGGCCGTAACGAGATGCTGTCAAAGGCTGTTCGGAGACATTGCTCCTACAATCGCGTGGGGGCTCTCAGCAATGCAAGCAATGACCCTCGCAGGCGTATTCGATGACCTGCCACCTGAGGAACAACGCTCCCTGAGAAACGTCCCTTCTTTTGTATTCTATGGGGTAAACGACGAGGCATCGATTGCGATGCGTCTTCTTGGGGTTCCGCGATCAGCGGCGTCGCAGTTGGCAGCCGCCATGCACTCCGAACAGATGATGACCGGTGTACGCGATGACAGCGAACTACAAATAGGTGAGATTCGCGAGAGATTGTCGCGCTTGAGCCAGAGCGATTGGGTCAGGTTTCTTGGCGATGCCGGGAATGCTTACCAAGCGGTCTGGGAAATAATGGACGGCTCGCGCTAGTTCTACGGTTTCCGAGATTGCCGTCACTTCCGTACCATCGGTGTGATCCGACGCCAGTCACCTTGCGGTGATGAGTTTCCCTACGTCTTCAAGGGCGGCCCGACCCGGGCCGCCGCGCCCGCCTGGGTAGCGCCAGGCCTCCCTCTGCGCCTGAGGGTGCGCCGGTCGGCCTGGCGCGGCTGGGCGCGATGATGAGGGCCGCCATCGACATGGATGGACGACCCTCACGGTGCCGCAGGGTGGCGCCGCTAGGGCGGCGCCGAGGGTTTAGCCACCTCGCTTGGAGCGGGGCCTGAAGGCCAGGGACCCACGGCGGGTGGTTGCGGGCAGGCGGCGAGCCGCCCGCCGAGCCCGGGCAGGCTACGGGTCCCCGACCTCCCGGCCCAAGCCAGGACACCGGCCAAACCCTCGCCGCCTCCGTGCTCCCGCGGCCGTACAGCAGCGCGTACAGCAACCGACCGGAGCCGGGGCAGGCCTGACGAGCCGGCGAGAGTCGCCCCGAGAGTGCAGATAACGAAACGGATGATCATGAACCAGACCTGAAAGCGGAAGGTCGGCGGTTCGACCCCGCCCCTGCCCACCTCGTTGACCTGGCGATATCACCGAACGCGAGTGACCGCCGGACCCCGTGAAAGAGCGCAATCGACCGCCCGCTGTTCGCGCGGGTGCCTAAGCCGGGGTGTGGCGGTGTCCGTCGCGGTCAGTCCAGCCGGTGGTGTCGGACTCGGCGCCGACCTCGGCAACGTCCCAGACGATGTTGCGTACGCCGGGTCGGTCGACCGCACCCTGGTCGATCATGTCCCGGTGGTAACCACGTGCGCTCGCCTCGTCGGCGTACACCTGAATCATGTGGCCCTCGCGGGTCCAGGTGCCATGCACGAAGCCGGGCAACGCGATTTTGCTCGACGCCATCAGGGACAACTGCTCACGCAAGCCCTCGATGAGCTCCGGATCGATGTCCCACACTCCAATGACTGCCCACATGGCGAGCAGTATTGCCCAGGCGGGAGTCGACGGGTTCGCTCTGCCGTTGGCAGAGAGGTATCGACCGCGGTGAGCGTGGTGCATGAGGCTCACCAGATGCCTTCTGGCCGCCGTGATCGCAGTGACGGGCTGGGTCGCGATTTCCGGATGCTCTGGGCGGCCAACGCCGTGAGTCTCGCGGGAACTGCCGTGACCGGTATCGCGCTGCCGATGATCGCGATCTATGACCTGCACGCTTCGCCGTTGGAGATCGGGTTGCTGACGACGATGACGTGGCTTCCGCAACTGGCGCTGGGCCTGCCGGCCGGTGTGCTGGTCGACCGGATACGACGCCGGCCCTTGCTGGTGGCCGCGGACGTGGGTCGGGCACTGATCTTGGCGGCCGTTCCGCTCGTTGCGGCTCTCGGCGTTCTGCACTTGTGGACGCTGTACGTCGTGGCGGCGGCGACTGGCGTTCTGACGATGCTGTTCGGTCTCGGCTGGACTGCCTACCTGCCGTTCCTGATCGACCGGGACCGGCTGGTCGACGGCAACAGCAAACTCGAGGCCACCAACACCGTGATCGGCATCGCAGGACCAGGGCTAGGCGGGCTCCTCGTTCAGCTGATGAGCGCAGCGCTCGCGTTAGTGGCAGATGCCGCCAGCTACCTTCTCTCCGCGGCGTGCCTCGCAGCGATCCGAGCCAAGGAGCCCAACCCACCGCGCCAGCGAAGGATCCATCTGTTCCGGGAGCTCGGCGAGGGGGCCAGGTTCCTCACCCAGCACCCCCTCGCCGCCGCATTCGTCGCCTTCTTCGCCTTCGGCGCACTGGTCATGGCCGCACACCAGACCCTGCTCGTGCTCTTCCTCGTCCGCACAGTGGGCCTCCCACCCGGAGCTGTCGGTGGACTCCTCGCCGTCGGAGGTGCGGGCGGGTTCCTCGGTGCGCTGCTCGCACCACGGCTCAGCCAGCGCCTGGGCCCCGCCCGCACACTGCGTCTGGCGGTGACGATCAGCTTCCCCCTTGGGCTGCTCATCCCGTTGACCCAGCCGGGCTGGGGCCTGACCGCTTACATCGTCGGAGCGGCCGTGCTCGGGGCCGGCCTCACCGTGACCAACATCATCCCGTTCAGCTATCTCCTTTCGATCTGCCCGGCCGAACTCCTTGGACGCGTCGCATCGGTCGCGCGGACACTGCAATACGCCGGCAGCGTTCTCGGCGGGATTCTCGGCGGGACGCTCGCCAGCTGGCTCGGAGTCAGATCCACCATGTGGATCACCATGGTCGCCCTCCTACCCCTCGCGATCCTCATCGCGGCCTCGCCGCTGCAACACCTCCGCGACCTACCGAGCAGCAGTCGGACCACCTGACGAGAGCCGGTGGGCAGCCCCCGGACGCCGGGACTCAGCTGCGACGGGTTAACTCCGCAACCGAACCTGGTCTCAGCAGCGTTCAAGTCTTTGGAGTGCCGACAGGAGGAAAGCGTCACGTTGCGGGCTGAGTTCGCCCAGGTCGGCGGGACTCTGCAACGCGGCGATCGCGTCCCAGTAGGCCACCCCGGCGGGTTCGTAGCCCGTCTCTTCCATCCAGCCGCGCAGAATCTCATCAGCAGCCTGCTGTGAGTAGAACAACGCGGCGTCGAACCGGGCCCAGCCCAGGTCGATGCCGGGCTGGCCAACGCCGGCTGTGTCCCAGTCGATGTATCCGACGAAGGTGTCGTCGGACCACATCGTGTTTGCCAGGTGGTAGTCGCCGTGTACGAGCACCGTGTCCGCCGGCGGGACGACCACGTTGCTGACGACGTGGTCTGCTTCGTCGAGGAGCGACGAGGTTGGTGCCTTGCCCTCGCGCCGCTCGGCAACATAGGGGTCGTAGGCAACTGGGCGGTCGCGGTGCGGTAGGTCTGAGCGTGGATGTAACGGGATCGCGTGGAGTCGAGCGGCGGCCGCTCCCAAACCGCGCAGCCGCTGCAGCGGCGCGTTCGCTGGACGACCACTGCTACCCGGAACGACTGTCGACAAGACAGCCAGCACGCCAGCATGCCCGGTGAGGTCGACGCCGAGCAACCGCGGCGCCGGAACGCCCAACTCCTCGAGCAGGGGCAGCACCGCCTTCTCCACGGCTACGCCAGCGTCCCACCCCAACGGACTGGTCTTCAGGACCAAACTCGTGGACGCATGCCCTTGTTCGACGCGCAGCAGCCAGGTCTTTTGCGTGTCCTGTAGCTTCAGTGCTTCCCAGGCGACGACCCGGGCACCGCCGCCAAGCGTTCGTTCGGCCCACCGCAGAACCTGCTCGTTTGGATCGGACATGGCCACGAGCCTAGAAAACTACGGGGGTGCAAGCTAGCCGGTACGGGGACCCACAAGTGGATCCCCGGCCATCTCTCGGAGCGTCGCCGCCTTGACGAGAGCCATTGGGCTGCACCTGATACAGGAGGCACTCGACACCGACTACTACGAGACGGAGCACTCGGTCCCTAGTGGTCCGACCAAGGGAAGTCGATCTCGAAACCGTGAGCATCGAGAAGCGCGGATGGACCGACTCGTCAAGGCTGGACGAACGTATCGGCGAGGCGACCGGCCTTGGACCGTTCTTTGGGTCGTAGCAGGCCGAGAGCCGAGGCAGTTGATCTCATAGAAGGCAACTCGGCAAGTCGTGGGCTACTTGGCGGGTACGCGGGTGTGGAGGCCGATCGTGACGCCGCTCGGATCGGTGAACTCGCCGTACCAGCCCATCTCGGGGGCGATCGCGGTCCGTTCGGTCGTGACAATGCCACCAGCGCTGGCGACCTTGGCGAGGATGCCGTCGAGGTCGTGGGTGTCGAAGTACATGCGGATGCCGCGGCCAGCGACCGGCTCGCTTGACGCGTAGAGCTGGCCGACCTGCTCGGTGCCGTCGAACACGACCACGAAGTCGGGTCCGGAGATCGGAAAGGTCCACCCGAACACGGCGCCGTAGAACCGTTGGGCCACGTCGAGATCGTCGACCAGGATGTCCCACCACGAGGGTTTTCCGCGCATCGCCTGCCTCCTGTCGAGAGCCCGATGTCCCCACTCTGTCACCGACCACCGACAGGACCCTGATCGGCAAGCGGAGTTGTCGGTGGTCGCTCGTACGCTCGCCGCCATGACCACCGACGAACCGCGAGCACGCCCGTTGCGAGCACCGTCGGTGTACAAGTTCCCAAGCGGTACGGACGGGTTCGTGCCCTGGTCACATGTCGAGAAGCGGCTCTTCGAGGCGACGAACTACTGGCTCGCGACCGTACGTCCGGACGGCCAGCCGCACGTGACCCCCTTGTGGGGCGTGTGGGTCGAGCGGGCGTTGTACTTCGACGGCCTGCCCACGACCCGCTGGGGACGCAACCTCGCGGCGAACCCACGCGCGACGGCGCATCTGGAGAGCGCGGACGATGTCGTGATCCTGACTGGTGAGGTGGAGGACCTCGAACAGACCTCCGCTGAGCTCGGCGAGCGCATAACGCTGGCCTGGAGCGCGAAGTACGGCCGTTTGGAACCCGAGCCCGCGACGCAGGGCATCTTCCGGCTGCGCCCCCGCACCGTCCGCGCCTTCACCGGCTCCCTCGACCGCGGCTGCGCCTGGCAGCTCGTCTAAGCGGCTGATCAGGCGGTCGCATGGTCCCCTCGTCCTGCGCTCAGGCACGTGCGCTGGCCGTTGCGTTTATTGCGATTATTGCGGATAATGCGATGAGGTTGAGGAGGTATGTGATGGGTGTAGCGCAGATCGACGGTGTATTGCCGGAGCAGACTGACATCGAAGCGGCGGACGAGGTACTTCCGCGCATTAGGAACTACCTCCAACGCCACAGGGGCGACGACACGATCCCACTCGAAGTGGTGGATGAGTCCGGCAGAGAGACGCTGGAAGTGCCACGGGCGGCGGTTGCCCTGCTCGCCCGGATTCTTGCCCACATGGCGGCTGGCAGAGGTGTGTCCGTCCTCCCGGTGCATGCGGAACTGACCACTCAACAGGCGGCCGACATGCTGAACGTGTCGCGGCCCTTCCTGATCGGTCTTCTGGAGGCCGGTGAGATCGAGTTCAAGAAGGTGGGAAGCCACCGTCGAGTCCGTGCGGAGTCGCTGCTCGACTATCGTCGGCGCGACGACGAGAGCCGGCGGAAGGCTGCCGACGAACTCTCCGCCCTGCGCGACGTCGGAGCCTAACTGTCGTGGCCTTCGTCGTTGTCTACGACGCGGACGTGCTCTACCGAAGCACCGTCCGAGACCTCCTCATCCGGATCGGACAGTCCGGCCTCGTACAAGCCAAGTGGACTGACGACATCCTGGACGAAGCCTTCGACAACATCCGCAAGAACCGTCCCGACCTCAACCCGACGCTTCTCGAGAGAACGCGGTCCCTCATGATGCGCAGCATCCGGGACTGCATGGTCATGGGGTATGAGCCGCGGATCGACGCCGTGAAGTTGCCGGACCCTGGGGATCGCCACGTTCTGGCCGCGGCGATCAAGGCTCGAGCGCAACTCATCGTCACCTACAACCTTCGCGACTTTCCCAAGGCTGCGCTCGACCCGTGGAACGTCGAGGCGAAGCATCCGGACGACTTCGTTCTTGATCAAATCGGCCTCGACAAGGGTGTCGTCCACTCCGCTGTCCAGCAGATGGCCGACGCCTGGTCTGACGGAACGACGACCGATGACGTACTCCACAGCCTCGAACGAGACGAGCTCGTCGGAACCGTCGCCGCTCTACGTAGCTAGCTTCTGCGCCGAACGTGCCGCGCTTCGACGCACTGGCGCGCAGGCAGGCTCTGCGAGTTGAGGCTTGAGCTCCAACATTGTGGTTGCAGGGAGTCGGGGGCGTTGGTGACGATGAACGTGTGAGCGCGATCGAGCCTGACTACGACACGGATACGGGGAGGTCGGCCGCGTGGGACCCGTCCTGGGTCGTTGCCAGCGAGGGTTGGGACGAGGGCGCGGGACGGTTTGTGGCGGAGGGGCTCGCACCCGTGCTCGATGTCGGCTGCGGCTTCGGGGGCTTTGCTGCCAAGTTGTCGCCGGCTGCGAGGTGGATCGGTGTCGATACTTCGTCCTCGATGCTCGCCAGGGTGACGGCGCGGCCGGTCGTCCAGGCCGATGCCCTGCGGTTGCCGTTTCGCGACCAGAGCGTCGGCGGGGTGGTGTGCCGCAACATGCTGTATCACTTCGAACGTCCCGCGGACGTGATCGCCGAGGCTCGTCGGGTGCTTCGCCCTGGTGGACTGTTCCTCGCGCAGACCAAGGCGCGGGCTCAGGATCCTGAGTTGGTTCCGGACGGATATGCGCCGAGCACCTTTGACGCTGAGGAGGCTCCGGCGGTCGTGGCCTCGGTGTTCGGTTCCGAGGCGGTACAGGTCGAGGCTTGGGACGGGCCGTTCATGGTCCTTCCCGATCGCGCGGCAGTGGCGACGTACGTACGCCACCATCAGCTGCCCGCGGAGCTTGGCCAACAGGTGGCCACGCCGCTCACGCTCACGAAGCGGGGCTGCCTGGTGTGGGCACGAAAGAATGTGCGTCGCTGACCGGCTCCTGGCAAGACAGGTGGCAGCGGACGGTAGGGCAGTCGATACACTGCGGGCCTCGCGTGAGTTGGGGCTCGATAGATTCGGGCTCGATCCAACGTTCACGGTCGCTTGGAGGCTACGGATGACTGGGCAAGATGCCGCTCTTCCCCCCGGGGTCGATCCCACCCGGCCGGCGGCCGCGAGGGTGTACGACTACATCCTCGGCGGCACCCAGAACACCGAGGTCGACCGCCAGGCGGTCGAGCACACCAAGAAGGGCGTTCCGGAGCTCCCCGACATCGCCTGGTCCAACCGCGGCTTCCACCAGCGGGCGGCGCGCTGGATGGCGGAGAAGGGAATCCGCCAGTTCCTCGACGTCGGCTCGGGTCTCCCGACTCAGAACAACACCCACGAGGTCGTCCAGCGGGTCATCCCGGACGCCCACGTGGTGTACGTCGACATCGACCCCATGGTCAAGGCCCACGCCGACGACCTGCTTCGCGGCGCCGCCAACACGGCGGTGCTCACCGGGGACGTACGCGAGCCCGACCCCATCTTCGACAGCCCCGAGGTTCAGTCGTTGATCGACCTCGACCAGCCCGTCGGGCTGTTCATGACCGGCCTCCTCATGCTCGTCGACGACGAGTCCGACCCGCGCGGACTGGTGCAGCGCTACGTCAGCAGGCTCGCGTCGGGCAGCTACCTCGCCCTGACGCACCCGACGGGCGACAAGCAGGCCCCCGAAGCCGCCGAACGGATGAGCGGCGTACTGGGACGCGGCGGCCACTTCAACCTCCGGCCCACCGAGTACATCCGCACCCTCTTCGACGGCCTCGAGCTCGTCTCCCCGTACGAAGGCGCCGAGCCGGCCGTCACCTTCGCCGGTCTCTGGGGTGCCGTGGACCCCGAAGTCGCCGACAGCGACGGCTCCCGCTGGATGCTCGCCGGAGTCGCCCGCAAGCCCTAGCGGCGGGGATTCAGGTGTTGGTGGGCGACATTGGCCTGTGAAGGACGGAAGTGCCTGTCCTGCTGGGGAGACTTGGGATGGCGACGTCTCAAGTAATCCGAGCGGGAAGGCACTCCGTAGGTGAAGCGTCGTGGTCGCCTTACCCGGCCAGTGACCGCTCTACCTGGCGTCCACCCCACGTAAAGCGGCCAATGATCCTGTAAACATGATCATTGGACGCAGGGCGGGGCCGGACCGGTCGAACCCACCGCCGGACGAAAGATCGAGGCCAGGCCGGCGCTATTTGCCAGACACGACCTGCCCGGGCGCTCAGTCGAACAGGTGCCGGTGCCGTTCGGTCCAGTCGACGTCTCCCCGCAGCCGTTCCAGCTCACCGTCGGCGACCATGGCGACCTGGCGCTCGTGACCCTCCTCGGCGAGCCGGCGAACCGTGTCCAAGCCGGCGCGCTGAACGGCAACGACCTCGTCGACCAGCCCATCGGTCGATGACAGCCCGTACGCCTCGGCGAACAACTCGAGCCGGCGGCGACGGTTCGGAGGCTCGGGATAGCGAAGCCACCGCACGCAGGTCTCGTCGTCTCGGAACGGCGCCAGGTACTCCAGCGCGTACGCGACGTCCTGCCGGGGCGGGGCGAGGTTCGCGTACTCCCAGTCGAGCAGTCCAACCGGCTGGGTCCCCTGCCAGACGATGTTCCAGGGCCCGAAGTCGCCGTGGCAGACGACCTCGCCAGGTCCTCCGGTTCCCGTCTGTCCGGTGAACCAGACCGGCTCCTCGTCGGGCTTCCACGCGGCCACGGCGTCGTGGTAGAGCCGGAGCATGCGAGCCGCGGCCACCAACCCGTCCTCGTCGACGACCTTGGCCCAGCCGTCTGGCCCGGACTCCCCTTCGATGTAGGTGAGGATCTCGACGTCGCCCTCGATCCCGACCACGCGGGGCGAGTACGGAAAGCCAGCGTCTCCGAGGTAGTCGAGCAGTGCGTGCACCGCCGGGGTCCAGGGCTGCACGGGATGGCGCACAGTGGAGCCGCGCCGAACGACCTGCCGGTCCGACCTGTCCTGGAGAACCTCGTCGTCAGGCATCCCGGGACCGTACATTCCGGCGGGATCGATCGGCACCGGAATTACGGCTGGGCGCGCCGGCCCCAGGCGGAGATCAGTGGGGGAGTGACGACGTCGATCGTGCCGGTGCGGACTGCTTCGAGGTGCGCGTCGACCTCGGCTGCTGTCGCGTGGCCCTGGGCGATCAGGGCGTCTCGGACCTGGTTGACGTTCGCCAGTTCCTGGCCGCAGCGCGCTCACCATCTGCCGCAGGGCGTCGCTCCGCCCTGGAACGTGCACCAGCACCAGCCGCGCGTGCACCAGGAGTCGCCGACCCGGCGGGCCAGCAAGCAGGGCAGCGACGGCCCGCCGGCGCCGACCTCCCAGCGCCGACCTCCCAGCACCGCCCGCCCGGCGAGGTCCCGAGGGCGTCGAGGTGTCGATCGGTCACCGCGTCGAACAGCTTCGACAGCGCCGCGAACCGGCCGCCGGCATCGGCAGCACTGTTGTCCAGCAGATAGGGCGTCGACATGCGCGTACCTACTCCGGAATGGGCGGTCCGACGACTTCGAGGCCGTACCGCGGGCCGACGTCGTTCCACCGGCCGATCTCCTCGGCCATCGTGCGACCCTCGCCCTCTGCGGGAAGGCGCATCGCGGCGGCGGGCAGGCCGACCTCGTCGTACAGGCGGAGGAGACCGCCGGGGACAGTGAGAGCGACGAAGCGGGCCGGTCGGTCGCCGCGGATGCGGAACGCGTGCGGCAGACCTTTCGGGAGGTACATGAACCACCCGGCCGTCAGCTCGTACGTCTCCTCACCGGCCACGTAGGTCAGCTCGCCGTCGAGCAGGTAGAACGCCTCGGCCTCGTGATGGTGACGGTGCAGGGGCGTGGCGATGCCCGGCGGCTGGGTCACCAGCGCGACGCCGAGTGAGCCGCCGGTTTGGTCAGGCCCCACGAGGTGTTCGAACAGCGATCCCATCGCCCAGGTGCCGCGGCCCGCGCCGGGCTCGCACGCCACCACCTGGTCGTGCTGTGTGTCGGTGCCGGTCATGGCCCCGCCCCCTCAATTGACCCGAATCGACTTCGGGCGAATACGGGTAGGCTAGGTCACGTGGCAGATCCCGTCAACACCCGCCGTTATCACTCGCCCGCCCGTCGCCAACAGGCCGAGGAGACGCGCCGAGCCGTGCTGCGAGCGGCCAGAGCGCTGTTCATCGCACGCGGGTACGCCGAGACCTCGGTCGCCGACGTCGCCCGCCAGGCGAACGTCTCGGTCGACACGATCTACGCGAGTGTGGGGCGCAAGCCACAGCTCCTGCTGGCGGTGCACGACATGATCCTCGGATCCTCCGACGAACCGATCCCCGCCGAGCAGCGCGACTACGTACGCCGGCTCCGCGAGGCCGCCACGGCGGAGGACAAGATCCTGCTCTACGCCGAGACGCTCGCCGAGCTGCTCCCGGACACCGTCCCGCTCGACCTCGCCCTCCGCGACGCCGGCGCCCGCGAGCCGGAGTGCCGGGAGCTCCGCGCGTCGATCAGTCGGCGCCGACGGGCCAACATGCTGCTGTTCGCGGCCGATCTCCGCGGCACCGGGCAGCTTCGCCCTGACCTCACCGACGAGCAGGCGGCAGACCTGGTGTGGTCGATGAACTCACCGGAGTACTTCCAGCTGCTCGCGGACGCCGGCTACACCCCCGACGAATACGCCCGCCTCCTCGCCGACGTCTGGACCCGCACCCTCCTCGCCCCGCCGCCGAGCGGCGATCAGCCCGCTCGCCCGTAAGAGTGCGCGGTGAGGAAGATGCGGACAGCTTCCCGGGTGACGCGGTGGCGGTGGTCCGCGTCGCCGTTCGACTCCGCCCCGAGGAACGCGGCGCGGTTGAGCTCGCGGCCTGCCACCAGCATCACGAACGTATGGGCCGCCGCGTCGTGATCGGGGGCGTGCAACACCCCACGGGCGTGTAGTCGACCGATCGAGTGGGCCAGGCCGCCGACGCTGCGTCCCCAGCTGCGGTCGTAGTACTCCCGTCCCAGGTGCGGGAAGCGTTCGGCCTCGGCCATGACCAGGCGCCGCATCCGCAGCAGTTCGGGAGCGAGCAGACCGCGGTACGCCAGGTCGGCGAGGGCGAGCAGGGCGTCCGGGAGCTGGTCGTCGGGTACGTCGGCCAGCGCCTCGTTGTGCGGGCGGAACAGCTCGTAGCCGCGATCCACGGCGTCCAGCACGGCCGTACGGAACAGGTCCTGCTTGTCGGCGAAGTGCTGGTACACCGTTCGCTTCGACACCCCGGCCTCGGCGGAGACCTCGTCCATGCTCGCCCCGATGTAGCCGTGGCGACCGAACACGACTCGGGCCGCCGCGACGATGGCCGCGCGCTTGGCTGGCGACCGGCCTGAGCCGCCTGCGGGATCGATGGCATTCACCTGTGAGTTGCCCCTTGACGTGCGGAAACTACCTAGTTTACCTTAGCTGGAAACCACTCAGTTTACCTCAACCGGGGGAGCATACGATGACCACCACCTTGACGCCGCACCTGTTCTTCCCAGGCAACGCCGCGGAGGCGCTCGAGTTCTACCGGAGCGTCCTCGGTGGCGACCTGGAGGTGAACCTCTACGGTGTCGACTTCGCCACCCAGATGGGCGACGCGGGCCATGCCGACAAGGTCATGCACGGCAGGCTCACCGCCACCGGCGGGTTCACGATCAGCGCGTCCGACAACCGTCCGGGGGAGACCGCCGACCCGTTCAAGAACGACGTCATCCTGGGCCTGGCCGGAAGCGCCGGCGACCAGGGCCTGCGGGACCAGTGGAAGCTGCTGATCGACGGCGGCACGGTCGACATCGCGCTGGAGCAGCAGATGTGGGGCGACGAGTACGGCGAGTGCCGCGACCGGTTCGGCGTGCGCTGGAGCGTGAGCCTGTCCGGCTGAGTTTCCGTCGGTAGCGTGTCGATTCCGCAGCGGGCCGTTCGTATGAGCGGTGAGAGGCCGGAGACTGGCCGCCGGACAAGGAGCGATGCGATGTCGAAGTACCTGATCTCGTTCGACAAGGGCGCGATGGACCACATCCCCGATCGGGACCTGGAGCAGGTGGGCAAGGACGCCCACGCGGTGGTCCAGGCGGCCAAGGATGCTGGCGTCTACGTCTTCGCCGGCGGGCTGGACTACGAGAAGGACGACGTCGAGCACGGTGTGGTGGCCATCGACGGGATGCTGACCGACGGGCCGTTCACGGAGGGCAAGGAGTTCATCGGCGGCGTGACGATCGTCGAGGTGCCCACCCGCGACGAGGCGTTGGCGTGGGCCGCGAAGATCGCCGTCGCCTGCCGGTGTCCGCAGGACGTGCGCAAGTTCATGTACGACCCGGACGTCTGACCCCGGGGGCCTGACCGGCGTCAAGATCGCGTCAAGATTCGCGGTCTCGACGCCGCGTGGCACGGAAGACAGCGAGATCGGCCGGTACGTTCCGGCGCGGGTGTGCCCTGCACCCGCGCTGAGGAGGACCATCGTGACCGATCGCCAGGACCCGACCGCTCGCGCCAAGGCGGTCAAGGACACCGTCCGGCTCGCGGTCATCGTCGGCGCGCTCGGCGTGGTGTTCGGCGACATCGGGACCAGCCCGATCTACACGATCCAGACGGTGTTCAACCCGGCCGACCCGCATCCCGTCCCGGTGAGCGTCGACAACGTGTACGGCATCGTCTCGCTCATCTTCTGGTCGGTGACGATCGTCGTCACCGTCACCTACGTCCTGCTCGCCATGCGCGCCGACAACAACGGCGAGGGCGGCATCATGGCGCTGATCACGCTGCTGCGGCGCTTCGGTGCGCGAACCGGCCGGCGGGCGGCACTCGTCCTGGCCGGCGTGGGCATCTTCGGCGCCGCCCTGTTCTTCGGTGACAGCATGATCACCCCGGCGATCTCGGTGCTGTCCGCGGTCGAAGGACTCAAGGTCGTCGACGAGGGCTTCGAGGCCTGGATCATCCCCATCACGGCGGTGATCATCGTCGGCCTGTTCCTGGTGCAGCGCCGAGGGACCGCCGCGGTCGGACGCGTGTTCGGGCCGGTGATGATCACCTGGTTCGCCGTGATCGGCGTCGTCGGTGCGTTCGGCATCAGCCACCACCCGGAGATCCTCAGGGCGTTGCTGCCGACGTACGCGCTGGGCTTCCTCGTCGGCCACTTCCACATCGCCTTCTTCGCCCTGGCCGCGGTCGTGCTGGCCGTCACCGGAGCCGAGGCCCTGTACGCCGACATGGGCCACTTCGGCCGCCGGGCGATCAGCCGGGGTTGGCTGTTCCTGGTGTTCCCCGCGTGCGTGCTCAGCTACTTCGGGCAGGGCGCGCTGATCCTCGACGATCCGGCCAACATCAGCAGCCCGTTCTTCCTGCTGGTGCCGCAATGGGCGCGGCTCCTGCTGGTGGTGCTCGCCACCGCTGCGACCGTGATCGCCTCGCAAGCGGTGATCACCGGCGCGTTCTCGGTGGCCGCTCAGGCCGCCCAGCTCGGCTACCTGCCGCGGCTCGGGATCACGCACACGTCGGCGGTCGAACGGGGGCAGATCTACGTGCCCTGGGTGAACTGGTTGCTGATGGTCTCGGTGCTCACGCTGGTGTTCGCGTTCCGTACGTCGGCAGCGTTGGCGTTCGCGTTCGGCATGGCCGTCACTGGCACGATTACCCTTACCACGTTGCTGTTCTTCTACGTCGCGCGCGTGAAGTGGGGAACGCCGAGGTGGGTCCTCGTCATCGGCGCGACGGTGCTGCTGGTGGTCGACGGGCTGTTCCTCGCGGCCAACCTGACCAAGCTCGCCCATGGCGCCTGGCTGCCGCTGCTGATCGGGCTCACCCTGTTCACCGTGATGACGACCTGGCAGAAGGGGCGCGAGATCGTCACCGCCAAGCGCGAGCAGCTCGAGGGCTCGCTGCGGGAGTTCGTCGACGACCTGCGCAGTGGCAAGAAGC
The DNA here is from genome assembly GCF_016907715.1 of Tenggerimyces flavus. Taxonomy (NCBI): domain Bacteria; kingdom Bacillati; phylum Actinomycetota; class Actinomycetes; order Propionibacteriales; family Nocardioidaceae; genus Tenggerimyces; species Tenggerimyces flavus. The sequence goes on from NZ_JAFBCM010000001.1 coordinate 1,787,008, forward strand.
CGACCCAGGTGGTCCCTGGAACGGCGATTTTCCTCAACCGGGGCAGCGAAACCGTGCCTCTGGCGATGCGCGCGAACGTCGACCACAACCACGTACGCCACGAACACGTCGCGATCATGTCGATCGAGACCGAGCCCGTGCCGCGGGTGCCGGAGAGCGAACGCGTCGTGGTCGACGACCTCGGCTACGCCGACGACGGCATCACGCACGTGACCGCCAGGTACGGCTACATGGAGACTCCGGACGTCCCTGCCGCGCTAGCCAAACTCGACCCCGCGGCCACGGAGGGACGGCTCGAACTGGAGTCGGCGTCGTACTTCCTGTCCAAGATCGAGCTGCAGGCCGGCGACGCGAAGACCATGCCGATGTGGCGCAAGCGGCTGTTCATCGCCACCTCCCACATCACCGCCGACGCGGCCGACAGCTTCGCCCTGCCCCGCGACAACACGGTGGTGATGGGATCGCACATCGAGGTCTAGCCTCGCCTTACCCGGCCAGTGCCCCCTCTGCCTGGCGTCTACCCGGCGTAAAGGGGCAAATGATCATGTAAACATGATCATTGGCCCGTGGGGCGGGGCCGGGGGTGGACCGGTCGATCCCACCGCCGGGCGACAACGTCGAGGGCTAGGACGTGGGGTCGAGGGCGGCGACTTCGCGGATGGCGTTGGCGACGGCGTGGAAGTCCTTGCGGAGGATCGCGCCGTGGTTGCTGGGCACCTTGGCGCTGAGCTGGATGTTCGGCTTGCGCGCGAAGACCGGGTCGAGGGCGGCGCGGATGACTTCCTGCTCGTCGCCCTTGCTGCCGAACGACGCCCCCGACGCGAGCACGTACCGCACCGGAACGGTGATGGCGTCCAGCACCGGGCCGAGCTCACGTTCGCGGGCGATCTCGCCGATCTCGATGTTGCTCACGGCCATCTGCTCTGCGGTCATCCGCGGCGTCAGACCGGTCGGGCGCCCCAGCACCATCAACGGATACAGCCGCTTGAACAGCTTCCGCATCCCCTGCTCCAGTTCGTCGGTCAGCCAGTCCGACGGCTGCGCGCCGTCGACCAGGACCGCGCCGATGCAGCGGTCGGGGTTGCGGCTGGCCCAGTGCGCTCCGACGAACGCGCCGTACGACCAGCCGACCACCAGCGCCCGGTCCACGCCTCGGGCGGCGAGCACCGCGTCGACGTCGCGGATGGCCGCCTCGAACGAGTAGTCCGACGACGTCTTCGACTTCCGGCCGCGAGCCCGTTCGTCGAACGTGAGGTGCCGCCACCCCGTACCCAGGTCGGCGATGGTCCGCCGCCAGTACCCCTGGGTGGCGAACTGGCCGTTGAGGTAGATCACCGGGACGCCCGCACCGCCGGTGTCGGTGACGGCCAGCGCCGTGTCGTCGATCGAGACCATGCCGGTCCATGCCGAGCTGGTGGAGGAAGTTGTCATGTCCTCACCATCATCGCCTGAGCTGACACAGCCCTGACGCCCACCTGACACGCGGGCGAGTCAGTCCGGGCGGAGGTCGGTGACCGAGATGCCGTGCTCGGCGCGCAGCAGCGAGGCCACGAGAGAACGGTGGCACGCCTCGGGATCGCGCTCGACGCAGAAGAGGGCGGTCGTCGAGTCTCGCGGGAGCTCAGCCACCAGTGCGCCGAGGTCATACGGTGCGAGGATCTCGCGGGCATAGCCCTCGGCGTACGAAGACGCCAGCGCAACGCGCGAACGCTTGCCGACGCCTTGGCGGTCGTCCTCGCGGTACTGGAGCTGGCGCAGCTCCGTCGTCGGCGCCAGTTCCAGAACGTGCCGGTACGAGATGCCCGTCGCCGCGAGCGCGTCCTGCAGCCGCGCGGAGTTCGCCCAGGCGTACTCCGGCCCCCGGACGCCGCGGCGCTGGCGGAGGTCGAGCAGCAGACCCACGCTCGCGTTGGCGAGCGTCTCGAGGAACGCGTCGACCGTGAAGCCGTAGACGCCGACCGTCGCGGCGGCGGGCTCGGTCACGTCTGTTGCTCCGACATGAGGAACGGCTGGTCGACAGCCCACAGCCACGATCCGTCCGGCTGGCGGCGGGCGATCTCGACGGCCAGCTCGCCGCTGGCGAGCGTGGACACGGTCAGCGCGAGGTCGCCGCTCACCAGCGCCGGGTGCTGCCGACCCGGCAAGAGCGTCGGCGCGGCCGCGACGAATCCCTCGTACACCTTGCGGATCTCCGCGTGTCCGGTCGCGACGCTGCCCGGCGGGAACGCGAGAACCGCGTCCGGTTCGTACAACGCCACCAACCCCTCCACGTCACCCGCGTTGCCGCGCTCGATGAAGTATCTGCCCAGGTCGTTCGGCTCCGAAGCCGCTTCGTTCGTCATGTCCGACACCTTCGCAGCGAATACGTGACACCTCCTGTCGTGTATTTCCGTAGGCTGAGGAGATGCGCGCCGACCGGCTCGTCTCGCTGATCCTCCTGCTGCGCCAACGCGGCCGCCTCCCGGCGACCGTGCTGGCCCGTGAGCTGGAGGTCTCGACGCGCACCGTTCTGCGCGACATCGAGGCGCTGTCCGCGGCCGGCGTGCCGGTCTACGCCGAACGGGGGCGGAACGGCGGGTTCGCGTTGCTGCCCGGCTTCCGCACCGAGCTCACCGGGCTGAGCCACGACGAGGCCCTCGCCTTGCTGATGGCCGGATCGCGGCGCGGCGAGCAGGCGTTCGGCCTCAGCGCGGCGCTCGCCTCGGCCATGCGCAAGGTGGTCGACGCACTCCCCGAAGGGGCCCGGGACACCGCGACCGACGCGGCCCAGCGGCTGCTCCTCGACCCGGCAGCCGACCTGCTCGCGCGCCAGCTGGTCGCCGAGGACGTGCCCGACACGACGATGGACGAGATCCGCCGCGCGGTCCTCGAGGGACACAAGCTGCGCATCCACTACGAGCCGGTGGGCCATCCGCCGACGTGGCGCACGGTGGACCCGATCGGCCTCGTGACCGTACGAGACCAGGGTTACTTGCTGGCCACGAGATCCGGCGAGGATCGCACGTATCGGCTGTCCCGGATCCTGGCCGCCGAGGAACTCTCCGAGCCGGCGCAACGACCGAGCCAGGTCGACCTGGACCGGATCTGGCAGGAACGCAGCACGCGGTTCCGGCACAGCGGCGACCAGTTCACCGTGCTGCTTCGGCTCGACCCGGCGCGGCGAGAGGAGCTGGTCCGTACAGCGCTGGCCGTCCGCGCCGAAGAGCCCGACGCGGACGGCTGGTTGCGGCTGGAGGCGACCTTCCAGGACTCCCAGCATGCCCAATGGGCGTTGTGGAAACTGTCGACGAACGCGGAAGCCCTTGCCCCACAGTGGATTCGCACCACTCTCCGCGACAACGCCGCCGCGATCGCCGCCCATTACGGAGGTCAGGAACGGAGTGCCTGGCCGTAGACCGCCTCCTGTTCCGCGACCCGCTTCAGGTCGTCGGCGAGCAGGCGGCCGTTGATCACGACTGTCTCGAGCGTGTGCTCCTGCAGGAAGAGCGCGAAGTCCGGCAGGTGGTACGCCTTCGTGACCGCGTCGTTGAGCTTCCGCAGCATCGTGCGCTTGGCGTCGAGGTCGCCGCCGACCGAGACGTGCATGACGAACACCGGCCGCGCCGGCTCCGAGCCGAGCTGGCCGTTCTGGCTCACGCTGTCGAGCGGCCATTCGCGCAGGAAGATCCGGGTGTCGTCCGGGAACGGTTAGACCTCGTGCATCGCGTCGTACATCTCCTTCACCAGCACCGCCTTCGTGTCGCGGTCGGCGCCGGCGGGGACCTCGAGGTAGCCGATGGGCATCGTCTTCTCCTTAGAGCTGAGTTAGTTGGTTAACTCACTCTAGGTACAAGGACGCGATGATGTCTAGAGTGTGAGTGTGACGACTGACTCAGCGACCGTTCCGCGACCAGGCAAACGCGAGCGGTTGGTGAACGCGGCGCGGGAGCTCGTGTATCTCAAGGGGATCTCCGGGACCAGCCTCGCGCTCATCGCCGACGCTGCCGACGTGCCCGTGGGCAACGTGTACTACTACTTCAAGACCAAGGACGACATCGTCGGCGCGGTCGTCCACCTGTACGAGGAGCAGCTTCGCGCGCTGATCGCCGAGCTCGAACGCCGTCACCGCAGCCCTCGAGCGCGGCTCAAGGGGTTCGTGAACGCCCTGGCCGAACGAGCCGTCGAAGCGGCCGAGCAGTACGGCCCGCAGTACGGCTGCCCGTACGGAACGCTGTCCACGGAGCTCGCCAAGAAGCCCGACGTGCCGGACGAGCTCGCCGCGTCGCTGATGCGGATCCAGCTCGACTGGGCGGAGGAGCAGTTCCGCGCGATGGGCCGCCGCGACGCCCGCGACCTCGCGTACGAGCTGCTCGCCGCGTATCAGGGCAGCGCCGTCCTCACCGCCACCCTCGGACTCGCCGAGCTGATGACCCGCCAGGCCAGACGGCTGCAACGATGGATCGACGACAAGGGGGAGGATCGATGAGCCAGAACGACAGGCACCGTCGCCCGGACCAGTTCTGGGCCGATCCGCACCCGCGCAGCGACGCCCCGAGAAGCCGGCATGGATCTGCATCTCCATCTGGATGACGCGGGCGGTCTGGCCGACCAGATCTACGCCCAGCTGCACGAGCGGATCAGCACCGACGCGCTGCCGGCGGGGACGGTGCTGCCGTCGTCGCGTCAGCTCGCCGAGCGGCTGTCGGTCTCGCGGGCGACGGTGGTCGCGGCGTACGAGCGGCTGGCCGCGCACGGGCTGATCCGCTCGCGCGCCGGGATCGGGACGATCGTCACCGGGGAACGAGGTTCCGCCGCGCCGGCGCGCGCCGCGTCCCCGTTGCGGCCGCGCGCGATGTGGCGGGACGAGCAGCTCGTCGTTCCGGATCTCACCGCGCCGGCGGTCGAGTTCAACTTCGCCCCCGGCGTCCCCGCGCACAACCGATTCCCGTTCCCGCGGTGGCGGGCGCTGCTCAACGACCAGCTGCGGACCCGTACCGAGGCCAACTACACCGACCCGGCCGGCCTCGCTCGGCTGCGGCAGGCGCTCGCGCGGCATCTCGTGGTGAGCCGCGGCGTACGGATGGCACCCGACCAGCTGGTGATCACGACCGGCGCGCAGCAGGCGTTCGACCTCGCCGCGCGGGTACTGCTCGAGCCGGGCGACACGGTCGCGATCGAGGATCCCGGCTACCGGCTGGCCTTCCGCGCGTTCCTCGCCCACGGCGCCAAGGTGGTCGGGGTGCCGGTCGACGGCGAGGGGCTGATGGTCGACAAACTGCCGGCCGAGACGCGGCTGGTGTACGTGACGCCGTCGCACCAGTTCCCGCTCGGCATGCCGATGTCGGAGTCGCGTCGGGCCGCCCTGCTCGCGTGGGCGGACCGGCACGACGCGGCGATCGTCGAGGACGACTACGACTCGGAGTTCCGCTTCACGGGGCGTCCGCTCACGCCGCTGCAGGCGACCGACCGGGCTGGTCGCGTGCTGTACGTCGGCTCGTTCTCCAAGACGCTGCTGCCGGCGCTGCGGGTCGGCTTCCTCGGCGTCCCCGCGACGCTGGTCGACGCGGCGCGCGGCGCGAAGTTCGCCGCCGACTTCGGTACGGCGTTGCCCATGCAGGGAGCGCTGGCCGCGTTCATCGAGGACGGCGATCTGGCGCGGTATCTGCGGCGGATGCGGCGCTCGTACGAACGCCGGCACGACCTGCTGATCGGTATCCTGCGCGCGGACTTCGCCGACGTGCTCGCGCCGATCGAGTCCAGCGGCGGAACGCACCTGGCCGCGCTGCTCACGCCCGGGCAGCCGCCGGACACCGAGCTCGTCGCGCGCGCCCACGCGGAGGGCGTGCATATCCGTACCGTGTCGGGCTGGGGGATCGACCGGCCGGGCCCGAGCGGTTTCGTGTTCGGGTACGGCGGCGTCTCGGCCGATCGGATCCCCGCGGGGCTCGCGGCGTTGCGGCGCGTTATCTGATCGAGATTGGACTGGTGCGGATCGCGGCGAATCGGCGGGTCCGCTGGGGTCTCGGCGTTCCTAGGCTGCCGCGGTACCCCTTACCAGGAGGCTTGATGAGATCCCTGCGTTTCTCCGCGTTCGCCGTGGCTTGTGCCGGTGCCGCGGCCGTCGTCGTCGCCGGCTCCACCCTGGCCAGCGCGCACTCGCGTTGCCAAGAGGTCGACGCGACGATCTCGGACAAGGTCGTCACGGTCGGCTGCCCGCCCCCGAGCGCGGCCTGCGTGGTCGGCACCGTTCGCGGTAAGAACAACTTCAACGCCGACACGGTCTTCGTCCTCGGCTCCCGCGGCACCGCCCCGCCGACGGCGCCCACGTACCGCCCGGTGAGCGGCAACATCACGTACACGTTCAAGGACGGCTCGACGCTCTCGGCGCTCGAGACGGCGATCGGGAACGTCGACACCACCGAGGGCACCTCGGGCATCGGCCACGCCGGCGGCACCCAGGAGTTCACCGGTGGCACCGGCCGGTACGAGGGCGCGACTGGCTACACCTACCTCAGCCAGCACTGGGAGGTCGACCACTTCGTGACCGACATCCACGGCAAGGTCTGCCGCGCTCGTTAGGTGCTCGCCGCACGGGTGGCGGGGCTGACCCCGCCGCCCCGATGGCGCGAAGTGTGGGGAGCGCGTCGTGGCCGCCGTGCCGTGAAGGCGGCACGGTGGAAGTATGGCGACGGCAGAGGTGGCGTTTCCCTCGCGGCAGCGGCTGATCGGCGTTCTCGCTCGGGGACGTGAGCCGCAGCTCGCGGGCCTCGGCGTGCTCCTCATCGCCAGTTCGGCACTGCCGCTCGCCGGGCCGCAGCTGCTGCGCGCGTTCATCGACCACGCGGCCCAGGGTCGGTCGGTGTCGTTTCTCGCCGGCATCGCCGCCGCGTTCCTAGGCGTCTCGCTCGCGCACCAGGCTCTCAGCGTCGTCGTCGGGTACGTCAGCACCCACCTCGCCTGGGTTGCCACCAACGCCTTGCGCGAGGAGGTCGCGCGGCACGCGCTCGACCTCGATTTGTCCTTCCACGATGGGCATTCGCCCGGTGAGCTGATCGAACGGACCGACGGCGACGTCACCGCGCTGTCGACGTTCATGTCCTCGTTCGTCGTCCAGGTCGCCGGCAGTGCGCTCACGCTGCTCGGCGTCCTCGTGGTCGTTCTTCTCGAGGACTGGCGGATCGGGCTCGGCATGTTCGGCTTCGTCCTGATCGCCGCGCTCACGCTCGGGAAGTTCCGCGACTTCGCCGTGCCGCGCGCGACCGTACGCCGCGAGGCGTCGGCCCGGCTCTTCGGCGAGATCGAGGAGCGGCTGACCGGCGCCGACGACCTTCGCGCGAACGGTGGCGGGGCGTACGCGGTGCGGAAGTTCCAGCAGGCGTTGGCGTTCTTCATCCGCGCGTCGATCAGAGCGTCGATGGCGACGCGGACGATGTGGGTCATCACCGCCGCCGTGTTCGCGGTCGGCGGCGTCCTCAGCCTCGCTGCTGGCACGCTCCTCTTCCAGGCCGGCGCGATCAGCCTCGGAACGGTCTACCTGTTGTTCCGCTACACCAGCCTGGTCCGCGACCCACTCGAGCAGATCTCCGAGCAGCAACAGATCGCACAGGAGGCCATCGCCGGATTCGCCAGAGTCCAACAGCTGCTGGACGAACGACCCACGGTCCGCGACAACGGGACCAAGACGCTCCCCGCCGGACCGCTCTCCGTCACCCTCGACCAGGTGAGTTTCGCCTACCACAGTGGGACAAACGTCCTCCACTCGATCAACCTGGACCTCCAGCCGGGAAAGGTCCTCGGGCTCGTCGGCCGTACGGGCAGCGGCAAGACCACGTTGACACGGCTCCTCCTCCGCCTGCTCGACCCGACCGAAGGTGCCGTACGCGTGGGCGACCTGGATCTCCGGAACGTGCAGCTCGAGAGCCTCCGCCAACGCGTCGCCCTGGTCACCCAGGACGTCCAGCTGTTCGGCGCGAACGTACGCGACAACCTCACGCTGTTCGGCGCGCACCGGGCCGACGACGACCGCCTCGTCGAGCTCCTCGACGACCTCGGTCTCGGCCAGTGGTTCCGCGCGCTCCCGGACGGGCTCGACACCATGCTCGGACCCGACGGCGCCGGTGTGTCCGCCGGAGAGGCGCAGCTCGTCGCGTTCGCACGCGTGTTCCTCCGCGATCCTGGCCTGGTCGTCCTCGACGAGGCCACCTCCCGCCTCGATCCCCTCAGCGAGGAGAGGATCGAGCGGGCGATCGACAATTTGCTCGACGGACGTACCGCGATCGTCATCGCCCACCGGCTCGGCACGCTCCACCGCGCCGACGAGATCGTCGTCCTCGACCATGGCCGGATCGTCGAGCACGGGCCACGTCAAGCGCTCGTTGACACTCGAGCCTCGCGCTTCGCCGGACTCCTCGCCACCGCATCTGGCCAACAAGATTCGGAGGGTGTGCTCAGATGATGAGCGAACAGCTGTCCACCTGGCAGATCGCGGTCCGGATCGCCCGCTTCCGCCCGGGCCTGTTCGCGCTCAGCTTCCTGCAGCTCACGGCCTGGAGTGCCTCGATGCTGCTCATCGGCTGGCTGCTGCAGCAGGTGTTCGATGCACTCTCCGGCGCGCGGCCGGCGGGGTTCGGGATCTTCGAGCTCGTCGCGGTGCTCGCTGCCGCGGAGCTCGCGCGGATCGCGGTGATGTGGGGCGGCGTCGTTCGTACGCACGCGTGGGAACGCATGCGCGGCCTCTTGCGGCTCAACCTGCTGCGGGCGCAGCTGCACAGCGGTGGTCCGCAGGCCGGCACGCCGGCCTCGTCGCCGGGCGAGGCCGTCAGCCGGTTCCGCGACGACACCGACGACTTCCTCAACTTCGTGCAGACCGCGCTCACCACCGGGTCGAAGGTCGTCACCGCGGTGGGCTCGATGGTGATCATGCTCTCCATCCAGCCGGTCCTCGCGCTCGTCGTGGTGCTGCCGTTGGTCACGGTCGTGCTCGTCACCAGGCTGGTGAGCAGCCGGATCCGTACGCTCCGCGTCGCCTACCGGCAGGCGACGGCGGCTGTCACCGGGTTGCTCGGCGAGCTGTTCGGCGCGGTGCTCGCGGTGAAGTCCGGCCATGCCGGGAACGAGCTCCAGCGCCACCTCGCCCGCCTGAACGAGCACCGCCGCCGCACGGGGCTGAAGGACCAGCTCCTCAGCCAGCTGCTCAGCAGCTTCAACCGCGCGACGGTCGACCTCAGCATCGGTGTCGTCCTGCTGCTGGCCGCTCCTGCGATGCACCGCGGCGACTTCACCGTGGGCGATCTGGCCTTGTTCGTCAGCTATATCGGCAGTCTCGTGTGGGTGCCGTACTACGCCGGGCAGCTCATCTCTCGGCATCGTCAAGCCGGGGTGGCCATCGAACGGATGGCGAAGCTCGCTCCCGACAAGTCCTCGCTGGTCGTGCACCGGCCGCTCGACGAGACCGAGCGGCAGGCGTCGGTCCTGCACCCCGCGTTCGAGTCGCTGACGGTGGACGCTCTCGGCGCGGTCCACGAAACTTCCGGCCGAGGTTTCGACGCCGTAAGTTTCGCCTTGGAGCGTGGCACCTTCACCGTCGTCACCGGCCCCGCCGGAGCGGGCAAGTCCAGCCTGCTGCGCGCAATTCTCGGGCTGTTACCGGTACAGAGCGGAACTATCAGCTGGAACGACCGGCCGATCGACGACCTTGCCGCGTTCCTCGTACCGCCGCGTGCGGCCTATGTTCCGCAAGTTCCGAGACTGTTCAGCGAAACATTGCGGGACAACGTGCTTCTCGGCCACCACGCCGACGACCTCGAGGCCTCGGTGCGCACGGCGGTCCTCGACCAGGACGTGGAGACGATGCCGGCCGGGCTCGCCACCGAGGTCGGCGCACGCGGCGTACGGCTGTCCGGCGGGCAGGTGCAGCGGACGGCACTCGCGCGGGCACTCGTACGGAAGCCCGACCTGCTCGTTCTCGACGACGTGTCCAGCGCGCTCGACGTGGAGACCGAGCGGCGGCTCTGGGACCGGCTGCTGGCGAACCGTGACCGGACGCTGCTCGTCGTCTCCAACCGGCCGGCCACGATCGCGCGGGCCGACCAGGTCGTCCGGCTCGAGCATGGACGCGCGGTGGCGGAGCAGGTGGCGCGATCTGTGGGGTGCGTGGCGTAGACGACAGCTGGCTTCGGCGTTCATGCTGGAGGCATGGACCCGAGAGCGGTCACCTTCGTGATCTTCGAGCAGTACCAGACGCTCGACCTGACCGGCCCGTTCGAGGTGTTGCGGCGGGCCGGCTACCCCTGCCGGATCGTGGCGCCCGTGGCCGGCCCGGTGCACTCGAACATGGGGCTGGCCGTGTACGCGGATTACGGCATCGCCGAGGCGGATCCGCGGGACACAGACACGTTGCTGGTCGTGGGCGGAGGCGGCGTCCGCGACGCCATGCGGGACCGCGACCTGGTCGCGTGGATCGTCGCGGCTGCGGCATCGGCCGACCGCGTCACGTCGGTGTGTACGGGTGCGTTCCTGCTCGCCGAGGCCGGGCTGCTGGACGGGCTGCGGGTGACGACGCACTGGCGGCAAGGCGAGCGGCTCGCGCGCGACTATCCCGCCGTGCGCGTCGACTGCGAGCCGATCTTCATCCAGGACGGGCGAGTCTGGACCTCGGCCGGCGTGACGGCGGGGATGGATCTCGCGCTCGCGCTCGTCGAGCTGGACCTCGGCCGCGAGGCAGCGCTGGAGGTCGCGCGCGAGCTGGTGATGTTCTTGCGCAGGCCGGGAAACCAGTCGCAGTTCAGCGTTCCGCTCTGGTCGGCGCAGCCTTCGAGCGAACCGCTGCGTGCGGTGGTCGACGCGATCCACGCCAACCCCGGTGGGCGGCATGGCATCTCCGACCTCGCGGACCTGGCCGGCATGAGCTCGCGGCATCTACAGCGCCGGTTCACCCGCGAGGTCGGCGTGCCGCCGGCGTCGTACGTCGAACGCGTACGCATCGAGGCTGCCCAACGGGCGTTGGCCGAACGCGACGATCCGGTGGAGAGCATCGCGCGGCACTACGGCTTCGGAACGGCCGAGACCTTGCGGCGCGCGTTCCATCGGCTGGTCGGGATCGCGCCGTCGGACTACCGGGACCGGTTCCGTACCGCCCACGCCTGAGTGCGCACGAGCATGGCCACGCTGGCGGCAATGCCCGTGACGCCGAGGACGAGGAGCCGCGGGTCGGACTCGTGCAGGCCGAAGATCGTCCAGCAGCTGAGCTCGCCGCCGATGAGGAGCCAGGTGCCGCGGGCGATGCCGCTGGGGTTGGGCGTCCGGTAGGCGGTCCAGATCGAGGGTGCGACCTGGACGAAGGACGCGATGGTGAGCAGCGTGCCGAGGCCGATCCGGCCGCCGATGCCGTACGCCGTGGCGAGTGCCGCTGCCCACGCGGCGACCACGAGGGCGGCGCGCGCGGAGAGGCAGCCGCGGATCGCGAGCATGACCGAGACCGTTCCGGCGAGCAGCATCGCGGCCGACGACGGGACCGTCGCGGTCCAGTACTCGAAGAGGACGAAGTAGCCGAGCCAGGCGGCGTTGTTCAGGCTGGTCAGCGTCGCCCACGCCCACGAGACCCCGGCGGTGTCGCCGGTGACGCGCAGCTTGACGATCTGCGGGAGGTACTGCGGGATGCCGAACGCTGCCGCGGCGAGGGGAAGATAGTCGAGCGGATGAGCCACGTTCGGCAATGATATTTCAATCCGCGCGAGAGATAGTTGCGATTGTGTGCTCACCTGAGTGCGTCAGCGATAGGATTCTGGGCGTGGACGCGATCGACCGCAAGATCCTTGCGCTGCTGCAGGACGAAGGCCGGCTGACGGTCACCGAGCTGGCCCAGCGAGTGGGGCTGAGCGTGGCGCCCTGCCACCGGCGGCTGCGCGAGCTGGAGCGGTCCGGCGTGATCCGCGGCTACCGCGCGGTGATCGACCAGGCGGCTGTCGGGCTCGGCTTCGAGGTGCTGGCGATGGTGACGATGGACCGCGAGGACGCGGGCACGATCGCCGATTTCGAACGCAGCCTCGCCGCGATCCCCGAGGTCCGCCACGCCGAACGCCTCTTCGGCGACCCCGACTACCTCGTCCGCATCGCCACCGCCGACATCGCCGCGTACCAACGCCTCCGCGACGAGCAGCTCGCCACCCTCCCCGGCGTCCGCCGCCTCACCTCGACCATCGTCATGAAGAGCGTCGTCGACGAACGCCCCCTCGCCACGTCCTAACGGTCGTCGGCGACGATCGCGCCGCGGCGGAGGGCGAGGACGGCTTGCTCGGCGGTGGCTTGGTGCTTGCCCGGCACTGTCAGCACCTGTTCGAGCAGCTCGGCGACCTGGCGGACCTCGCGGACGACGTCGCCGACGAGGACGCCGCTGCCGGCCAGCGCGACGTCGAGCGCGGCGCCGCTGGCCCAGCGGTGGAGGGGGACGCCGAGGGCGGGTTCGGGGTGTTGGGTGGGCGGCAGGCCGCAGGCCAGCTCGTCCGCCTGGACCGACCGGGTCACGTCGCGTACGAGCGTCCAACGGCTCGCGAGCTCCGGTGTGGCGATGCCGGTCGAGGGCGGGGCGCCGAGGCGGCTTCGTACGGTGAACCACGAGGCCGCGGACGCCAACGACGGCGCGTCGAGGTCGTCCATCACGCCGGCGGCGATGCACTCGGCGAGCAGCAGCCCGGACGGATGGAAGAGCCGTCGCACGGCCTGGCCCGACTCTGTCAACGTCCAGTTGACAACGTGGCCGCGACGCTCGAGCAGCCGGATCATCCGGTCCAGCTCGTCGCGTACGCCCGTCGTGTTCTCCGTCAGCAACGCCGACAGGCTGGCGATCGACTCGACCAGCCGCCGCCGTTGCCCGTTCGCCTTCGGCGGGCGGCCGTTCGCCGGCGGGGCCTCGACCGGCACGTCCGGAACCTCGAACTGGGCCAGGGCATCCGCCGCCCTCTGGGCATGCCCACGGCGCGTCGGCTCCCACTCCGGGAGGTCGAGCCGCCCGACGACGGTGGGCCGGCCGCGCAGCGACGACGTGGTGAGCTGGACCCGCCGGCCGTTGCTGCCGATCGCCTCGACGTACGCCGCGCCGCGCTTGCGACCCACCGCCAGCACGACGACCGGCCCGCGCGCGGGAGCGCCGGAGTCGACCACCACGTCCCCGGCCGAGACCGCGGCGAGAACGTCGTCCCGCTTCGGCGCGGCCGGCGCGACCGGCGCCGAAGCGACAGCGACCTCCGGCCCCAGTGCCTCGAGCTCGGCGCGCCGCAGAGCCAGATCCGTCCGCAGCACCGCGGTGTGATCCAGCGCCCGGTGCTGCCGCAACGACGACTCGACAGCAGCAACCGCCGAAGCAGGAGTACAGATCCGCACCAGGTTCGCCGCCATCGCCGGCGTCACCCGGAACGCCGACCGGATCGCCGCCAGATGCCCACCGGCCAAGGCGGCAACGCGATGGAACGGAACGTGCGAGGACCACGGCACGACCACGTGGCCCACCTCGTCGATGCCCCGCCGCCCCGCCCGACCGGCCAGCTGGGCGAACTCCCCAGCCGTCAGCAGCTCCCCCGAAGCCCGCACCACCCGGTCGATCACGACGGTCCGCGCCGGCAGGTTGACCCCCAGCGCCAACGTCTCGGTGGCGAACGCGACCTTCACCAGCCCCTCGGCGAACGCCGCCTCCACGACCTCCCGCTGCACCGGCGCCAGGCCTCCGTGGTGAGCGGCGACGCCCGCCTCGAGCGCCTGCTGCCACCGCCCCGCGTCGATCGCCCGCAGCTCCCCCGCGGACAGCGGCGCCAGCGCCTGGCTGACGAGCGCACGGATCCGTACCCGCTCCGCCTCGTCGGTGAGCTGCAGACCACTCTCGACGCACTCGACCACCGCCGAGTCGCAGCCGGCGCGAGACAGGACGAACCAGATGATCGGCGCCAGGTCGTTCGCCCGCAGGTGGGCGATCAGGTCGCCGCGCTCCGGCGGCACCGGACGGTCCCGGTCTCGGGCCCGGAGCCCGTCGCCACGGGTGTCCCGGCGAGCGCCGTCGAGCAGCTCGGCCGCGGAGTTCATCTGTTCGTCCAGAAAGACCGGAAGCAGCAGCGGTGTCGCGTGGTGCAGATTTCCAATGGCGTAAAGATGATTGAGCTTCACCGGCCGTTCCGCGGCGACCACCAGCTCGGTCGGCCCGTGCACCTGCACGAGCCAGGAGTGCACGGCCTCGACATCGGGGATCGTCGCCGACAGACACACGAGCGGTACGTGGGCGGGCGTGTGGATCACGACCTCTTCCCACGCCGCGCCCCGCTCGACGTCCTGCAGGTAGTGGAACTCGTCGAGGATCACCGCGCCCAGCGTCGAGAGCGCGGCGGCACCGTCGTACAACATCGCGCGGAGCACCTCGGTCGTCACCACCAGCACCGGCGCGCCCGGGTTGACGACCCGGTCGCCGGTGATCAGGCCGACCGTCGAGGCGCCGAGGCGTGCCGACAGGTCGCGGTGCTTCTGGTTGCTGAGCGCCTTCAGCGGCGTGGTGTAGATGGCTCGCGTACCGGCGTCGACGGCCCGCGCGACCGCATAGTCGGCGACGAACGTCTTTCCGGAGCCGGTGGGCGCCATGACGAGGACCGAACGCCCCTCGTCGAGGGCGGCCATGGCCTGGAGTTGGAACGGGTCGGGCTGAACGTCGAGCGCGTCGAGAAACGCGCTACGAACCGAGCGGGGCAAGCGGACCTCCGCGGAGCTGGGCGGACACGAGCTTCCTCAGCAGCTTCAACGCGGCACCCCCTTCCCCTGCGTGCATAGATCGGTCTCAGACGCTCACAGCGTGCCCGCCACCGTTCCGCCCGTCAAGCCGATTGCGCGCCACGGGGTCATGGCTCACCCGTGCGATCCGCCTGGAAACGTCGTGACACTTCGCTCTCTCAGCCGAACGTCCGGCCCGCCGAGCATGAACGGGAGAGAGGGAGGTGGCTGAGATGACAACCGACGTACTGCCGGCCAAGTCCTCGCGGTGGGTGCCGTGGGAGGGAACGCCGGGGCGCAAGGACCTGGTCGCGTGGACGGCGCTCGGGCTGATGGCGCTCTTCTACACGGCGATGTGGCCGCTGCGGCCGATCCTGCTCGGCACCAACCCGGTGCTGCTGGAGCTGCTCACCGGCTCCAAGGAGGCGATCATCGCCGCCGGGGCGTTCGCGAACGTCGGGCAGGTGCCGCTCGCGGTCGTCGTGGTGGTGGGCATCGCGGGCATGATGAAGTTCGACGCGCTCGTCTGGTGGGCCGGCAAGCTGTGGGGTCCGGGGCTGGTGCGCAAGTTCGCCGGCAAAGGCAGGGCGGCGGCTTGGTTCGCCCGCAAGCTCGAGCGGCCGAGCCGGTGGCTGCTGTGGCCGGCGGTCGCGCTGGCGCCGTGGACGCCGGTGCCGTCGTCGCTGGTCTACGCCGCCGCCGGGTGGACCGGCATGCGGCTGCGGACGTTCCTCGTCCTCGACGGCATCGGCACCGCACTCCGGGTCGGTGTCTATGCGGGCTTGGGCTTCGCGATCGGGCAACCCGCGGTTGACGTTGCCGAACGGATCTCCGAGTACGGCCTGTGGCTCTCGCTCGGGATCATCCTGGTGATCATCGCGGGCCAGGTGTGGCGGAGACGAGGTCGTCGCCCAAAGGTGTCCGCTGGTTGAGCACGAGGCGGCCGCTGCGCTGGGACTGGACCAGCCCCGCGGCGCGGAGGACGGCGAGCTGTTCGGCGACGTGGCCGGCCGCGACGTCCAGGTCCGCGGCGACCTGGGTCGTCGGGGTCGGCTGGTGCAGCCGCGCGAGGATGCGCGCGCGAGTTCGGCCGAGGGCGCGGACCAGGCCGTCGGGCACGGGCGCGGACGTACGCCAGACCTGGTGGACGTCGTACGCGCGGTACCAGACCGTCGGCGGGTTCGGCGGATCCGTCGCGCCGCCGAGCCGGTTGCCCGCGAACACCGACGGCATCAGCACCAGGCCCTCGTCGTTGAGCTCCACCTCGACGGGGAACGGCCGCCGGACCTCGAGCGTGTCGCGCCGCCAGCGGATGCCGTCGTTCAACGCGCCGAACGCGTGCGCGACACCGCGCAGGGCGAGGTCCAGCGCGCGGCGGTCCAGATCCGCTTGCAGGCAAGCACGAATCCGCGGCCAGTCGGGCAGCAGCACGAGCTCCCAGAACGCGAGCAGCTCGGCCGCGGCCCGGTCCCGCACGAGCCCCGGCCGCTGGCGCAGGGCCCGTACCTCGGCGACACGGCGCCGGTCGGTGCCGGGCGCGAGCCAGTGCTCGATCAGGCCGAGCTCGGTGCGGACCCGCGTCAACGGCGTCGCGCGAACCGACGCCAGCTCGTCCTCGATCGCGAGCGGCTCCGGCGCGGCGGGCGGGGCGAGGAAGTCGGGAACGTAGTTCGCCGGGGGCACGAGCGCGTAGAGGAACCGCAGGTCGAGCCCCG
The DNA here is from genome assembly GCF_016907715.1 of Tenggerimyces flavus. Taxonomy (NCBI): domain Bacteria; kingdom Bacillati; phylum Actinomycetota; class Actinomycetes; order Propionibacteriales; family Nocardioidaceae; genus Tenggerimyces; species Tenggerimyces flavus. Next base: position 1,803,444 of record NZ_JAFBCM010000001.1, read on the forward strand.
CGCCGTCGACGAGCCCCTGTGCGGTACGCCGCCAGGTGTCGTACGCAGGGAAGAACGCGCGGCTCAACGGATGCAGCACGCGCAGCGCGTTGCGCACCTCGAGCAGCGGCGAGTAGCCGAACCGCGAATTGGCCATCGAGACGGCCGTGAAGTGGTACTGGATCACAGTCCACGATTCTGGCTGAACAGAATGATTGGCGCACCCCCTGCCGGTGAATCCACGATGGCGAACGACTTCTGCTGCTCCCGAAGGGGTTCTCCATGTCGTCCACACCGACACCTGGCTGGCTGCGCGTCCTGATCGCGGTCCTGCTCGTGGACATGCTCGGCGCGGGCCTGTACCTGCCGGTCTCCCTGCTCTACTTCACGAAAGTCGCGGACCTGCCGCTGTCGACGGTGGGCTGGTGCCTGTCGTTCGCGCAGCTCGCGACGCTCCCGTTGCCGCTGCTGATCGGCCGGCTGGTCGACCGGGTCGGCGCGCGGACCGTCGTGCTCGGCGGCCTGGTCCTGCAGGGCGTCGGGTTCCTCGGCTACCTGTGGGTCGGATCGCCGGGGTCGCTGGTGGTGTTCGCGCTGCTCGCGGCGCTCGGGCAGCGCGCGTACTGGTCGTCGATCTTCACGCTGATCGCGGAGCTGGCGAGCGGGCCGGAGCGCGACCGTGCGTACGGTATTGCCGGCGCCGCGCAGAACACCGGCGTCGGGCTCGGCGCGGTGCTCGCGGCGCTGTTGCTCGCGGTCGGCGACGAGTCCGCCTACCAGGTCGCGGTGGTCGTGAACGCGGCGACGTTCCTGCTGTCCGCGCTGGTGCTGTGGCGCGGTCTGCCGAAGACGAAGGCAGCGCCGGCGCCGAAGGCGCAGGGGCTGGGCGTCGGGCCGCTGCGGGACAAGCCGTTCGTCGCGCTCGTCGGCGCCAACACGGTTTTCGCCTTGTGCAGTGGGATGTTGGCGCTCGGGCTGCCGGTGTTCATGGCCGACGCGCTGGCGGGGCCGGGCTGGCTGGTCGCGGTCCTCCTCGGCGCGAACACCGCGGCGCTCGCGCTGTGCCAGGTGTGGGTGGTCAAGCGGACGGAGGGGCGGCGGCGTACGCGGGTGCTGTTCGTCGCGGCGGTGCTGTGGACCGGGTGGGGCGTGCTGATGGCCTCGACGCTCGGGCTGCCGACGGTGGCGGTGCTGCCGTTCCTGCTGCTGGTGACCGCCCCGTACACGCTGGCCGAGCTCCTGCACGCGCCGACGTCGAACGCGCTCGCCGCCGCGGCGGCGCCGGCCGAGCAGCGCGGCAGCTACCTGGCGACGTTCCAGTTCTCGTTCGCGCTCGCCGGCGCGATCGGCCCGGCCCTGTTCACGCAGCTGTTCGGCTGGCACCCCGCCGCGCCCTGGCTCGTGATCGCGGCGGCGTCGCTGCTCGCCGGGCTGGCGATGATCGCGCTGGAACGGCGGCTGCCCGCGCTCGCCGTGCGAACGCGGGCAGCCGAGGAGGAACTAGCGTCAGCGTGAGCCGACGCTCTCTAGCACCTCCTGCCGGACGGGCTGTTCCGCTGGCTGGCGCCTGCGCGACCAGCGGAACGGTCCGCCGCCGCGCTTGGCGCTGTAGTGGTGCCGCCGCGCCAGCATCGGGATCAGCATCGTGACGAACATCGCCACATGACCGATCATCATCAGCTCGTTCCCGGTGAGCAGTCCGAGCAGCGTGGGGACCAGCAGCAGGACGAACGGGGCCACCATCGCCACGCTCATCTCGCCGATCATCCGCCACCCGTGCCCGCGGAGCCACATCCACAGGCCCATGCCGATCGTCATGTTCGCCGCCATCACCAGCGTGGACGCGACCACGTTCTCCGACAGCCCACGGAAGACCGCCGTCCAGACCGGGTCGAGCAGCATCATTCCGGCCAGCATCGAGACGACCATCTCCAGGTAGTGCCCGGTGAAGCGCCGGAACCCGGGCCAGCGGCGCAGCACCCAGACGATCCCCGCCGCGATCAGCGCGCCGGCCAGCGCGACGAGCAGCAGCCGCAGCGTCGGCATCCACGGCCAAGCAGGTCCGCTCAGGTCGGCCGGTGCCGCGTACTCCAGCACCTTCGCCGTCCACCTCGCACTCGCCAGGTCGGAGTGCGCCGCCAGGTCGCGCAGGCCGTCGTCGAACGGGAAGCCGCCACGGGTGTGGACGTACTCCGCCGTCAGCCCGGCGGCGCTGGCCGCCTGGGCGATCGCCGGGTCGGCAGCCGCTGCCGCCGCTTCGCCGGGCACGATCAGCCGGTCCAGCTGGCCGGCGGCCGCGAGGGTCGAGCGCGGGACGAACGTCAGCCCGTGTCGCGACCGGATCGGCTGCCCGTCCAGCGTGAGGGGGAGCGGACGGGCGATGAACGACCGCTCGGTGTACGGCCGCAGGATCGAGGACAGCTCGATCTCGCCCACGCCCTCGGTGAGCAGGACTCCGAGCTGCGTCGGCGTACGGAACGCCAGGTTGATCGGCGTCGCGAGGTCCGTCAGCGCCAGCGTGGACTCCGGCGCGGGGCCCGGCTTGCCGGGCGAGTAGTTCGGCCAGCGCACGGCGTCGGCTGCCTGCCGCGCGGTCGCCTCGCCGGCGTACCGCTCGATCACGCGCAGGGCGCCGTCGATTCCGGACAGGACTCCGGCGGTGGTGATGATGTCGCCGTCGTCGACGTACCGCGGGCCGCGGATCCACTCGATCTGCTTGTAGTCGTGCGTCAACGGCGTCAGGCCGAACCAGTGCGAGGTCGCGGGGCGGCCGTCGAGCAGGCCGATGTCGGCGATGAGCTCGGTGCCGACACAGACTCCGACGAGCGTCGCGCCGGCGGTGGCCTGCTCGTGCAGCCAGTTCTTCAGCGGCTCCGAGACCGGCTTCTTCGGGTCCGGCACGGCGGGGACGACGATGACGTCGGCGCCGAGCGGGACCTTCTGCTTCAGGTCCTCGAAGCTGAGGTCGGGGACGAGGTCGAGGCCGCCGTTCAGCGGGACCGGGCGCCGCGTCGGGGCGACCGTGTAGACGTTGAACGCCTTGGACTCCTTGAGCGTCGCGTACGGCGCCATCGCGTCGACGACGTTCGCGCCCTGGTTGCCCAGCAGGATCACCGCGGTGGGTCGCGTCGGGTCGTGCGTCGGGATCGGGGCCTGCTCGACGGCCGTCTCGACCTGGTCCGTCAGTGCCACGGGGGCCGGGTAGACCGCGCCGATCGCGTCGGCGGCTGTCGTCCAGCCCGCGCCCGTGATCGCGGCGAGTGCCGCGACTCCTATCGAAAGTCCGGTCGCTGCCCGGACCAGCCACCGCTTCATCTGCGTCTCCCTGGTGTCTTAAAGCGAGGATCCTCGCATCAGTGACTGTAGGTCGAGGGGTTGCTTAATGCAAGAGATTTCGCGTTATGATTCCTCGCATGGGGAACGGACGAACCATGCAACGGCCCGGCGGACGGACCGCGCGGGTACGGACGGCGGTCCACGACGCGGTCGTGTCGCTGCTCGACGAGCTGCCGTTCGAGGCGATCACGGTGCCGCTGATCGCGGAGCGGTCCGGCGTCCATCAGGCGACGCTGTACCGGCGCTGGGGGACGACGTCGGAGATCCTGAACGACGCGATCAGCGCCCGCTTCGCCTCGTCCGCGCCGGTGCCGGACACGGGCACACTGCGGTCCGACCTGTTGTCGTACGCGTCGATGGTGGCGTCGGACCTGGAGAAGGTGCTGGTCCCGCTGGTGCTGCGCGCGGCGTTGCTGGAGGTGCGCGCTGGCTCGCCGCGGCAGCCCTCACCGGCGTTCGTCGAACGGACCCGCGAGCTGCAGGCCATGCTGTCGCGCGCGTCCGCCCGAGGCGAGGCGGCGCCGACGCTGGACGAGCTGCTGGAGGTGGTGGTGGCGCCGATCTACTTCCGCGCGCTGTTCACCGCGCCGATGCCCGCGCAGGACGCCGAGCACCTGGTCGACCGGCTGCTCGACATCGTCATGTGCCGGGCGCCGGCCTGAGCGTCAGGGCGTCCGAGTCAACTGCCAGCCTTGAATCGCCGGCATGATGGGCTCGTGACTCGCGACGAGCTGTTCGCCCTGTGCGCGAGCCTGGTCGGCGCCGTCGAGGACTATCCGTTCGGCGACGGGGTCGCGGTGTTCAAGGTGTGCGGCAAGATGTTCGCCCTGGTCCCTGTGGACGACTCGGCGCCGAGCGTGACGCTGAAGTGCGATCCCGACCTTGCCCTCGAGCTGCGTGCCCGCCACGCGGCCGTACGTCCCGGTTACCACACCAACAAGCGGCACTGGAACACCGTCGACCTCGACGGCACGATCCCCGACGACGAGGTCGAGGACATGGTCACCCACTCGCACGCGCTCGTCGTCAGCCGGCTCCCGAAGGCTGAACGGGCCCTCCTGCAAGGCTGAGCCACTGCTGCCAGCGCTCGGCGACGCCGGCCTCGGCACCGTCGTAGAGGTGACCGACGACGTTCAGTGAGACGGTTGGCGTCGCCATCGGGAAGGCGGAGATCGCGTACAGGGCGGGGTGCGGGTCGTCGACGCGCAGCAGGACGTAGCCCGGGCTGGCGTACTCCACCGTTCCCGCGAGTGGTGGCGCGGACGGAGACGTACGGAACGCGTCACCTGCCGCGAGTCCGGCGAGGCCGAGCTCGCCGAACAGCGCGGCAGCGACGGCGGTGCGGTCGCTCCGGCCGGTGTCGACCGTTGCTTCGACCGTCGTCGAGGAACGCCCGGCGAAGTGCGTCAGGTACGCCCGCAGGATCAGCAACGACATCCGCCAGCCCTCGGTGACGCCGTCCAGCAGCTCCTCCCACTCCTCGCCGGCGTCGGCGAACGCGGTCACCACGCGTACGACGCAGGTGCCGTGGTCGCGCGCCTCGACGAGGAACTCGACCGCCAGCACGGGCACGTCCGAAGAGCCAGGCTCCTCGTACGCGAAGCGCCGCGGCCGCTCCGAAGCGGTCACCGGACCCGTCACGTCAGGACCGAACGGCGACCGGTGAATCGACACCTCGTGCTCGCCGATCTCCGCCGGGAAGGCCCAAGCCGACTGTCCCTCGGTGGTGGCGATCGCGTCCCAGACCTCCTCCGGCGTACCCGGAACGGTGAGCTCGAGCCGCCGCTTCACGCGGATTCCTCCTTCTGTGCTGAGGGATCGACGCCCTGCGGCACGGGATGGACGGCCGCGACGACGCGCTGCCAACGCCCATCCGGCGCGGTCTCGTCGTGGTACTTGGCGGCAAGCGACGTCACCGCCGACGTGAGCTCGTCCGCGAACGCGGCCCGGTCCGCCGGGGAGGCGAACCGGATCGCGGTGTCGATCCCCAATGCGGGAAGGCGTTTCGACTGCTTGGAAGCGAGCCGCAGCATCGAGCCGAGCTCGGTGACCACGCGCGCGGCGAGCGCGACGACGTACTCCGCGGCCAGCCGGTCCCGCGAACGCGACGGCTCCGACCGGGCCGAGCCGAGCGCCGACGGCGAGACCACGTACCCGGCCGCGGTCGCGACCAGCAGCCGTTCGGTGAGCCCGCCCCACGCCTTCGTGCTCGCGACCTCGACGAGCCCGTGTGCCTCGAGCTGCCGCAGGTGGTAGTTGACCTTCTGCCGCGGCACGCCCACCCGCTGCGCCAGCGTCGCCGCCGACGCGGGCTCCCGCAGCTCGGCCAGCAACCGCGACCGGACCGGGTCCAGCGCCACCGCCGCTGCCGCGGGTGACTCGATCACCTCGATGTCTCGCATGCCCTCACCGAATCATTGACAACAATCCCTGTCAAGCGACACAGGGGCTTGACGCAAGCCCAGGTGAACGCGTAGTTTCTCGATTCACCAACGGAAGGTTGATCGATTCACATGGACCGCCCCACGATGCTGCGGCTGGCACAGCGGCTGGGTGTGTCCAGAACGACCATCTCCAACGCGTACTCCCGCCCGGAGAAGCTCTCGGCCGACCTGCGGGAGCGGATCTTCGCGACCGCGCGAGAGCTCGGGTACGAGGGGCCGAGCCCGTTGGCGGCGTCGCTGCGTACCGGGCGGACGGACACGCTCGGGGTGCTGTTCACCGACGACCTCGGGTACGCGTTCACCGATCCGGTGTCGTCGCAGTTCCTCGCCGGCCTGGCCGAGCATGCCCAGGATGCCGGCTACGCGATCACCGTGGTCTCGGTCCCGCGCGGCAGCGACTCCAACCCGATGGCGAAGGCGATGGTCGACGGGCTCGTCATCTACTCCGTCGACGAGGACTCGCCTGGCCTGTCGGCCGCCCGCAAGCGCGGCATCCCGGCGGTCCTCGTGGACCAGGAGCCGCAAGAAGGCGTGCCCAGCGTCAACATCGACGACCGTGCCGGCGCGGTCGCCGCGATCAGCCATCTCGCCGAGCTCGGTCACCAGCGGATCGGCGCGATCACGGTCGCCGCCGGCCCGACCGAGTGCGCGCTGGTGTCGCCGTACGCGGAGAGTGCGAGCTACGTCGTACGGGAACGCATGGCCGGCTGGCGTGCGGGCGCCGAACGAGCCGCAATCCCCATGCCCACAACGATCTCCTGTCCAGCGAACGAGCGCGTCCACGCCGGCCAGGCCGTCCGGTTGCTCCTCGAAGCGGCGCCAGAGACGACCGGAATCGTCTGCCTGACCGACGAGTTGGCGCTCGGCGCGATCGCCGCGCTCGAGGCCCAAGGCCGCGACGTACCCCGCGACCTGTCGGTCGTTGGCTTCGACGACTCCTCGGCCGTCGCGGTGAGCAAGCCCGCCTTGACAACCATCCGGCAGCCCGCGCGTGCCAAAGGCGCACACGCCGCGACGCTACTGATCGACCAGCTGCGTACGGGAGTCACTGGTCCGAGCCGCGTGCTCGAGACCGAGCTCGTCGTACGCGACAGCACGGAGGAACCACGATGACCACCTACCGACCCCTGGGCCGAACGGGGATCTCGCTGACCCCGTTCACACTTGGCACCATGCTGTTCGGCAACGACGTCGACGCCGACAATGCCGCACGACAGCTGGACCTCGCGCTCGACGCGGGCATCAACTCGATCGACACCGCGGACGTCTACGGACGCGGCGCGAGCGAGGAGCTGCTCGGCGAGCTGCTCGGCAAGTCCGGCCGCCGCGATCGCATTGTCCTTGCCAGCAAGGCGTTCGTCCCGATGGACGATAGCGATCCGAACTCGGGCGGCAGCTCGCGGCGCCATCTCATCCAGGCTTGCGAGGACTCGCTGCGGCGCCTGAACGTCGACCATCTCGACCTCTTCTACGTGCACCGCCCGACCACGCAGGTGCCGATCGACGAGACCCTGCGCGCGCTCGATGACCTCGTCCGCGCCGGCAAGATCCGCTACGTCGGCACGAGCAGCTTCGCGGCCTGGCAGCTGCTCGAGTCGCTGTGGGCGGCGAAGGAGCACCATCTCAACCGGCCGGTCGTCGAGCAGTCGCCGTACTCGCTGCTCGACCGCAGGGTCGAACGCGAGCTGCTCCCGATGGCCGCGACGTACGGCATCGGCTTCACCGTCTGGTCGCCACTCGCCGGCGGCGTGCTCACCGGCAAGTACCGCGCCGGCGCCTCGCCGACCGGCGCGAGACTCGCGCGCGGCAGCGAGAACGAATGGGACGTCAAGCACTTCAACCCCAGCGCGGACGCGGTGGTCGACGCGGTCGTCGCGCTGGCCGCCGACAAGGGTTGCACCCCCGCACAGCTCAGCCTGGCTTGGGTGTTGGAGCAGGAGGCGGTGTCGAGCGTGGTCCTCGGCGCGCGGACGCCGGAGCAGCTGACCGAGCAGCTCGGCGCCCTCGAGGTCAAGCTGTCCGACGACGAGCTGACGCTGCTCGACCGGATCGCACCGCCCGGCCGGGCGACCGTTCCGTACTACCTCGACGACAGCTGGGCGGACTTCCGGCCCCACCGGCACCGCTGGTAGGCACCGGTGCGTGACGGAGGTCGCCGCGTAAGGGCTTGACCTTGACCCTGGGGCAACCTTGGAGCATCGTCGGCATGACCCCTACACAGACCCTCACCGAGTTCGTCTCCGCCACCGCGAAGCGGTTCGAGATCCCCGGCGTGGCCGTCGGCATCTGGGCCGACGGCCAGGCGTCGTACGCATCCCACGGCGTCACCAGCCTCGAGAACCCGCTGCCGGTCGACCAGGACACACTGTTCCTGATCGGCTCCGTCTCCAAGACGTTCACCTCGACCGTGATCATGCGCCTCGCCGCCGAGGGCAAGGTCGACCTGGAGGCGCCGGTCCGCCAGTACGTGCCCGACGCGAAGCTGCCCGACGACAGCATCACGATCGCCCAGCTGCTCAACCACACCTCCGGCCTCGACTGGGGCGTCCTCGTCGACACCGGCGAGGGCGACGACGCGCTGGCCCGCTACGTCGAAGCCATGGGCGACCTCGGCCAGATCGCGCCGCCCGGCACGCGCGCCTCGTACAGCCAGGGCGGCTACAACCTGCTCGGCCGCGTGATCGAGAACGTCACCGGCCTGACGTACGAGAAGGCCGTCGCCACGATCGCGACCGAACCGCTCGGGCTGCGCAACACGCACTTCCTGCGCGATGACGTGATGACGCGGCGGTTCTCGGTCGGCCACAACCCCGCCGACGACGGCTCGCCGGCGGTCGCGCGGCCATGGCGGTTCGGGCGCGGCGACAACCCGGGCGGCGGGCTCGCGTCGTCGGTCGCCGACCTGCTGACCTGGGCGCGGTCGCACCTCGACGGCGACGAGCAGCTGCGCCGGATGCGGCAGCCGACCGTGGAGCTGCGCGCGAGTGCGCTCGGCGACGCGCTCGGGCTCTGCTGGTTCCTGCGTACCGTCGACGGGGTCGGCTTGGCCGGCCACGGCGGGTCGTCGAACGGGCAGTTCGCCGAGCTGCTGCTCGTTCCCGAGCGGAACATCGCGATCGTCACGGTGTCGAACGCCGCGCCGAACGGCATCCCGTTCAACCAGGCGGTCGTGCGCTGGGCACTCGAGACGTACGTTGGCGTGATCGAGCGCGACCCCGAGCCGCTGGCGTACGACGACGCGCGAGCGCGGGAGATCGCGGGCACGTACGCGAACGACGCCATGCAGGTCGTCCTCGCCACCGACGGCGCGCAGCTCACGCTGGCCGTCGACATCCTCCCGGAGATCCGCGCGGCCGCCGACCAGGAGCTGCCGCCGGGGTACGACGCGGAGCCCGTCGGCCTGCTGCCCGACGACGAGTTCCTGATCCTCGGCGGCGCTATGCAGGGACAGCGCGGCTACTTCACCCGCGACGACAGCGGCGCGATCGTCGGTGGCGACCTCGCCGGCCGGATCTTCCGCCGCGTCGGATGACAGGATGACCCGCCGCCGTTTGAATGAAGGGCACCTTCATTCGAACCTATTGAATGAAGGTGCCCTTCATTCACACCGGAGGTGGTGATGATCACCATCGGTCAGGTCGCCGACTACGCGGGCGTCACGATCAAGGCCGTCCGGCACTACCACCGGCGCGGGCTGCTCGCCGAGCCGCCGCGGGACTCCTCCGGCTACCGGCGGTACACCGCCGAGGACGCGATCCAGCTGGTCAAGATCAGGACGCTCGCGCAGGCCGGCGTGCCGCTCGCGCGGATCAAGGAACTGCTCGCCGCAGGCCCTGAACGGTTCGCCGCGGCCATCACCGAGATCGACCAGTCGCTGCGGGAACGGGCCGCCGAGATCCGTCGTACGCGGCAACGGATCGCCCAGCTCAGCGCCGGCGACCAGCTGTTCGTGTCGGCCGAGGTCAACGCCTTCCTCGACGACCTGCGTGCCCTCGGGGTCAGCGAGCGGATGATCCGGATGGAGCGCGACGGCTGGATCCTGATGCAGTCGGTCTCGCCGAAGGACGCGGCAGTGTGGATCGCGGACAAGCGGGACATCTTCGGCAACCCGGAGTTCCGGGAGGTCTACCTCGAGTACGACGCCGCGTTCTCCTGGTCGCCGGACGACCCGCGGCTTCGGCCGCTGGCCGAACGGACGGTGCGGGTGCTGGGGGAGCAGGGGACGAGTACTCCGATCGACGACCTCACCGTCGCCCGGCTCGTCGCGTCGACCGCGCTGCCGTCCCCGGCGTGGGACCGGCTCGACGAGCTCGCCAAGGAGCTCCACCTGTCGTGACCTCGCCGTTTGTCGGTGCGAGGCTCTACAGTCGGGCCTCGTGAAGTATCAACTGACGATTTGGCACGGCGACGACCACTGGGAGTCGCCGCAGGAGATCGGCGAGTGGCCGGAGCACAAGGTCTGGTACGACGACCTGGTGGCGCGTGGCATCACCCGAGGCGGCGCGCGGCTGCGCCCCGAGGCGACGACGAAGGTGCAGGTCCGCAACGGCGAGACGCTGGTCTCTGACGGGCCGTACGCCGAGACCAAGGATTTCGTCGGCGGGTTCATGGTGATCGAGGTCGAGCACCTGGACGAGGCGATCGAGGTCGCGGCGGGACACCCGTTCGCGAAGTGGGGCACGGTCGAGGTCCGACCGGTCTGGGAATGAGCCTCGACACCTCCGACACGTCCGATGCCTCCGACGTCGAGGCGGCGGTCGCGGCGGCGTTCCAGAGCGAGTGGGGTCAGGTCGTCGCGACGCTCATCCGCGTCACCGGCGACTGGGACCTGGCCGAGGACAGCGCGGCCGACGCGTTCACGACCGCTTTGGAACGCTGGAAGCGCGACGGCATCCCGCGCAACCCCGGTGCCTGGCTGACGACGACCGCGCGCAATCGCGCGACGGACCGGATCCGGCACGCGGCCAGGGGTACGGAGAAGCTGCGCGACCTCGCTCTGCTCGAGCGCGACGCGTCCGGCGAGGTCGCCGAGCCGGACGAGGTGCACGACGACCGGCTCCGGCTGATCTTCACGTGCTGCCACCCGGCGTTGCCGTTCGACGCGCGGATCGCGTTGACGCTGCGGACGTTGACCGGTCTGACGACCGCGGAGATCGCACGCGCGTTCCTCGTCCCCGAGCCGACGATGTACCAGCGGCTCACCCGCGCGAAGCGGAAGATCCGCGAGGCGAACATCCCGTACCGCGTGCCGCCTCCGCACCTGTTGCAGGAGCGGCTGTCGTCGGTGCTCGCCGTGGTGTATCTGCTGTTCAACGAGGGATACTCGGCGACGACGGGTGCGGACCTGATCCGGCAGAACCTCAGTGGTGAAGCGATTCGCCTTGCCCGCTTGCTCGTTCAGCTGCTTCCCGAGCCGGAGTCGTTGGGGCTGCTGGCGTTGATGCTGCTGCACGACGCCCGCCGTTCGACGCGGGTCGACGACGACGGCGCGTTGGTGACGTTGGAACGGCAGGACCGCTCGCGCTGGGACCGGGCGCGGATCGCGGAGGGGCTGTCGCACCTGCGCGCGACGCCCGGCCCGTACCAGCTGCAGGCCGCGATCGCCGCGGTGCACGCGATCGCACCGACCGTCGAGGCGACGGACTGGGCGCAGATCGTGGCGCTGTACGACGACCTGCTGCACTACACGCCGTCGCCGGTCGTGCGGCTCAACCGGGCGGTGGCCGTCGCGATGGCGGACGGTCCCGCAGCGGGGTTGAAGCTGGTCGACGAACTCGTCGCGTCGGGTGAGCTCGACGGCTACCACCTGCTGCCGGCGACGCGCGCCGACCTGCTGCGCCGGCAGGGCGCTTCGGCCGCCGCGGCGGAGGCCTACCGCGAGGCGATCGCGCTCGCTGCCACCGATGCGGAACGCGCCTACCTGACGGCTCGCCTCGACGAGCTCTGAGCTCCCGCTACATGCGTTCGGGAGCCGTGACGCCGAGCAGACCGAGACCGTTCGCGAGGACCTGCCGTGCCGCGTGGCAGAGGGCGAGGCGGGCGCGGTGCAGGTCGGTGGTCTCCTCGTCGCCCATCGGGAGGACGCGGCAGGTGTCGTAGAACCGGTGGTACGCGCCGGCGAGCTGCTCGAGGAAGCGCGCCACCCGGTGCGGTTCCCGGAGCTCGGCGGCGGCCGCGACGGTCTCGGGGAAGGCGCCGATCGTACGGATCAGCTCGCTCTCGCGCGGGTGCTCGAGGAGGTCGTACCGGTCGCCCGGCGCGATGCCGAGGTCGTCGGCGGCGCGCGCGATCGCGGCGAGTCTGGCGTGGGCGTACTGGACGTAGAAGACGGGATTGTCGTTGGCCCTCTTCCCGAGCAGGTCGAGGTCGATGTTCAGCGTCGCGTCGACCGAGGAACGGATCAGCGCGTACCGTGCCGCATCGACGCCGACCGCTTCGACGAGGTCGTCCATCGTGACGATGTTGCCAGCCCGCTTGCTCATTCGGACCGGCAAGCCGTTCTTGACAAGGTTGACCATTTGGCCGATCAGCACCTCGACTGTGGTGGGATCGTTGCCAGTCGCGGCCGCTGCCGCGCGGAGCCGGGCGATGTAGCCGTGGTGATCGGCACCGAGCAGGTAGATGCAGAGGTCGAACCCGCGCTCGCGCTTGTCGAGGTAGTACGCGATGTCGCCGGCGATGTAGGCGGGCTGGCCGTCGGACTTGATGACCGGGCGGTCCTTGTCGTCGCCGTAGTCGGTCGATCTCAGCCACCACGCGCCGTCGTGCTCGTAGAGAGCGTTGGTCTGCCGGAGACGTTCGACGGCCTTGGCGACGGCGCCGTTGTCGTGCAGCGTACGTTCGTGGAACCAGACGTCGAAGTCGGTGCCGAACTCGTGCAGTGAGCGCTTGATCTCGTCGAACATGAGGCCGACGCCGCGATGGTGGAGGACTTCGTCGTTGTCGCGTGCGGTGGGGTCTTGGGCCAGGACCTGTTGGGCGATCTCGTCGATGTAGGCGCCGACGTAGCCGTCCTCGGGTGCCGGCTCGTGATGGGCGGCGGCCTTGAGGGAGGCGACGAACCGGTCGATCTGCGCGCCGGCGTCGTTGAAGTAGTACTCCCTGGTGACGTTGGCGCCGCGGGCTTGCAGGACACGGCCGAGCGCGTCGCCGACCGCGGCCCACCTGGTGGCGCCGAGGTGCAGTGGGCCGGTGGGGTTGGCGGAGACGAACTCGAGGTTGACGGCCTTGCCTTCGAGCTCTGTGCCGGTGCCGTAGTTCTCCTGCTGGTGAAGGACGTCGGCGACGATGCCGCCGAGCGCCTGGGTGGCGAGCCGTACGTTCACGAACCCCGGCCCGGCGATCTCTGCGCCTTGGATGCCGTCCTGAGTGCCGAGCTCGTCGGCGATCCACTGCGCCAGCTCGCGCGGCGAAACCCCTACCTGCTTGGCGATCCGCATGGCGACGTTCGTGGAGTAGTCGCCGTGCTCGGGGTTCTTCGGCCGCTCGACGGCCAGCTCATGCGGGAGCGCTTCGATGGCCAGCCCGCGTCGGACCAGCACGTCGGTGGTCACCGTGCGGATCAGTTCGGCAAGCAGCGCGGGAGTCATCGCGCGAGCATAGGCCCACCCTCCCTTCCCGGCGGACTGCTTTTCGCCGGCAAGGGGTGACGGGTCTAGTCCACGCGGTGCGGGCGGCGGGCGTCGTCGCAGTCGCCCGTCCGGGGTTGGTTGCGGCTCACGGTCAGCGTGTGGTGGAGGTCGTTGTAGCCGGTCGCCGCCTCCCACACGTCGGCGTTCGCCAGCCGTACGGCGTAGTCGCTGTTGCGCTCCGGTGTGGCGAGGGAGTGCTCGGCCGCGGGGAGGTTCAGCAGCAGGTCGTAGCGACCGGGCGGGATGGTGGCGCAGATCTCGGCTTCCACTTCGACCGTCCTGCCGGCGGACCAGCGGCGCGGGTCTTCGCGCAGGTTGACCGCGTACGTACGCGACGCGCTCCGCAGGATCAGCTCGACGTCGCGCTCGTTGTAGGGCGAGGCCCATCCGTCGTTCCGCAACGACAGCTCGACGTCCAAGGCGCGATCGGGCCGTACGCCATCGGTGAACTCCCCATCACGCAAGGAGATTCGGTAACCCAGGCGGCGTTTCGCCTCGTCGATGTTCGCACCCCAGCTCCCCAACACGTCCCTGTTGTAGTCGGAGTTCAGGTAGCTGTAGTGGTAACGCGCCATCTCGGCGGACGCCGACGCCCACTCCGAGCGCGGCGGGTTGACGGTGCAGGTCTCGCCGCCGATCGGCACGTAGCGGGAGTCCTGGGCGAGGTACTCCTGGTCGAGCGTGATCGGGTCGGACAGGAACGTGCCGAAGTCGTCCGGGCTGGCGAGGAAGCAATCGTTGTGGTGACCGACGCGCGCCACGTTCCGTTCGGAGAACGCCTCCCGCGACGTCAGCGCTCCCTCGACACCCGTGGGACGGTTGAAGATGCGCTGCTTCATCATCATCGTGCGCACCTGCACCATGCGCGAGTCCGGCAGCGCGTCGAGCAGCGCCAACACGACCTCGCGGCGCGCGGCCCAGTCGGCGTCGGTGACCTCGCCGGGGTTGGCCGGGTCGGCGACGAAGTGGTCGGTGTAGTACCACTCGCCCCACAGCCCAATGAACCCCGCCTGCACCGCAGCGATCACGTCCGCGTTCTGCCGGAGGACGGGCGCGAGCTGGTCGATGTGGCGGAGGACCCGCTCCTTGGGCGCGTCGCCGTACGGCGGCTGGTAGGGCCAGGCGTCCTTCGGCTGCGCGTACGCGAACCGCACGACCACCTTCACCCCGTTGTCGCGTGCGGTCCGGAAGTCCGCGCGGACCTGGTCGAGGTAGGCCTTGTCGAGATCGGCGCCGACGAAGCGCTCCAGGTAGAACACGCGCAGAATCTGGGTGATCTGCTCGTTCTGCCGCCACTCTTGGAGCTTCACCGGATCCAGCGGCGCGTACCCCGTCCCGTCGACGCGCGCGTGCGTCTCGGTGTGGTGGTAGAAACCGCGGTCGGGATTGGCGATGATCTCGTCCGTCCCGACGTAGGTGTGCCGGGTCTCGTTGTGGTCGCCGCCCGACCCGTACTCCGGAGCGTAGGTGGCTCCGGTCCCGAGAACGAGGACGGCCGCTGCGGCTACGAAGAGTCGACGCCTCACGATGTACCCCTCCAGAATCGTGACGGTTCGAGCCATCCCCGTGATCGCGAAGCTAGCGACGCGGCCGAACCGGTGTCAACGGCATCTCATAGGACGAGGGGTCGGCCCACCCGATGAACGGGGCAATCAGGGGCATCTCGCCGCCGCCACCAGAGGCCGCCTGTCCAAGTCTGGCCGTCCGGGGATTCCACCGTGACAGTTGGCGATTTGGCCACGCGCAGCACTCGCCGCCCCGGCCGCCGCTTAGGCGGCCGGGGTGAGGCGGTGGTTGCGGAGTGGTCGACGCTGGGGGTCGATCCAGTCCGGGGGTAAGAACTCGGGTAATCCGTCGAGTGCGATGCGGACTTGCCAGGCGCCTTGGTGGATGAGGCGGTGGTGATACCCGCAGAGCAGGACCCCGTTGTCCCGGGTGGTGGATCCACCCTTGCTCCACGGAGTGACGTGGTGGGCGTGACACCAACCGGGGGGCCGATCACAGCCAGGGAACGCACACCCACCGTCGCGAAGCTCGAGCAAGCGGCGCAGCTTGCCTTGGAACAGCCGCTGCTGGGCATCGGTCAGAAGACTGACCCGACCGGGCTGGTCCTCGGGCTTCACCAAGTAGGTGCGGTCCGCTTCGCACATGAGCTGGTCGACGAGTTTGCGGGACAGTTCGATCCCGGTGTGCAGGGTCCGCCCGCCAGTCTGGGTGAGGGTGACGACGAGTTGGGTGGGGTTCCCACCGTGGGACGGAACCAGTTTCTCGGCCAACAACCGGCGGCAGGCCTCGTCGAGGGCGTCGACGTTGCGCTGTTCGGGGAGGCGGGTATCGCGGCCGTCGGATCCGGGCTGGGGTGCGGCGAGCGGGTCGAGGACGAGTTTGAGGCGTTCTCCGACGAGTTTGGGGAGTCGGGCGGTGACCCGCCATGTCCCTGACGTGGTGTCGAAGGTCATGCGGAGGAACCGGTCCCGTTCGGCGCTGGCTTCTTCTTGTTTGAGCTTCAGTTCCAGGACCTGGTCGGCAAGATCCGGGGCGACGACCGTCAACAGATGGTTCCCGACCTTGCCCAAGACCTTGGGGTCGAAGGTGGCGGCATTCTTCAGCAGAGTGGCTTCAACTTGGGACCGCAGCTCGGGTGTCGAAATGTGGGAGGGCAGCATCTGCACCACGCGGGAGATCACCCGGGCATGGCCCACCGATAGGTGGCCGTCAGCTAACGCTTGCGCGGTGGCGGGCAGCTCGGTGTCGAGGTGGCTGGCCAGCTTCACCATCGCACCGGCCTCAGCAGTCGGGACCCGAAGGACGCCGGCAACCCACTGCGCGGTGTTCGCCGCACCCGCCGACACGGCGAGGTTCCGGGAGTCGGCCTCGCGGATGAGCTCGAGCTGGCGGCCTTGAAGCTGGTTCAGCTGGGTGGCGTTGTCGAGGAGTGCGGTGGTGAGTTGGTCATCGGTCATCGACCACGCCGATACACCATCGGCGGTGCCGGTGGTGTTCGAGCAGGTGGTCGATTCCATAGCAGAATTCTACCAGCCGAATCTGGCTAATGCCCAACCCGGCAAGGGCAATCCCCGACATCATCGCCACCGCAAGCGACGGCGGGCCCCACAAGAAGCCGCAACACGGCAACAAACCCAAGGCGCAGGCAGGCCTGTCCCGGGGAACTGTTCCGGGGGCGGGGGCGGCGCGTATGAAACAGGTGGCCGGGCCGGGGCGAGTCAAGGGCCGCAAAGCGGTCGCGAAGCGACGCCTCTCTCCTCCGCGAAGCGCCCCAGAGAGGCGCCCTTGACGCGCCCCGGACCGGCCACCACACTCGACCGCCGCCACAGCCCGACCAGCTGATTGCCCAAGCACAGTTGAGCAAAGCAACAGAGGACAGTACGCCCCCAAAGGGCGATGGTCGAGAGGTGGAAGGGACGGAAGGGTGACGGCGACCGGGATGGAACGCAGGAGTGGCGGCGCGCGACGTGGCAACCTGCAGCCGGAGGTGAGGTGGCGACGGGCTGGTGGGTGAAGCGACAGCGTCATGGCTGTAGTGGTTGGGGGGTACGGGAGAGGTCGCGGGAGCAGCCGGGAGCCGGAGCAAGCAATGGCCGCGAAACGGCACAGCATCGCGCGCCCATGCGGGAGCAGCAGCGAGCCGTGGCTAAGCCCGGCGGGAGTGGCGTTCGAAGCCGCCACACCCAATAACCTCCAGCGCTCCGAGCTCAGCCTCGACGTCGTCCAGCAACAGGTTCAGCCCGATGTTGTCCCCCGCCGCATGTGGCACCCGCACG
Organism: Tenggerimyces flavus; assembly: GCF_016907715.1. NCBI lineage: Bacteria > Bacillati > Actinomycetota > Actinomycetes > Propionibacteriales > Nocardioidaceae > Tenggerimyces > Tenggerimyces flavus. Next base: position 1,820,616 of record NZ_JAFBCM010000001.1, read on the forward strand.
ATCGCCACCCCCGCGGCCGCGGCCGCTTCGGCGTAGACCGGCTCGCAGTGGATCTGGAAGACCGTACGTACGCCCGCCGCGCCCAGCAACGCGTACGCCGACGGCGGGAAGATGTAGCCGCCGCCGAACTTGTGGAACACCCGGCCGACCTCGCGCTCCGGCGACGCGCCGAAGATCCGCGGCAGCGCGCCGAGCTGGGTGGCGGCGGACGCGATCTCGGGGATCGTCAGCAGCGCGGGGATCGTGTCGGCGAGCGTCGCCGGCTTCGCCTCGTCGAGCGCGGCCTGCACGCCCACGCTGATGTAGAAGTCGGCTGGCGTATGGATGCACGCGAACGGGAGATCCAACAGCTCCGCCACCGCCGGCCCGCGGCTGTGGTTGTCCTCCATGCCGGCGAGCTTGGCCTCGATGTACGGCAGGATCAGCGCCTCGGCCGCCGACCGGTTCACGCCCTCGGCGACGAGCGAGTCGATGTCGTACGTCATGAAGTCGTGCGGCAGGAACGCCGACCGCCCGACCCCGTGCACGTGGTGCGCGATGACCGCGTCGATGCGCCGCCCCTTCTCACGCAGGCGGTCGGCGAGGAGGAGCTCGGGGATGTGGATGTCGACGCCGAGCAGCACAGTGGTGAGCTCGGTGTCGTCCGGTCCGCGCGCGATGCGGACGTCGCCGTACGGGTTGCGGAACCGCTCCTGGTCGTAGAAGGGCTGCTGCCACTCCGGCAGAAGCTCGTACTCCTCCCGCCGGCGCTCCAACTGCGCGAGCAGCGCGGCCTCGCCGCGGAGGTCGTGCTTCATGCCGAGACGGATGGACAGCTCGTACAGCTCGCGCAGCGTCACGTGGGTTCCTTCATACGAAATACGAGAGACATCTGGCGTATTCGAGAGAAACGCTACGACGTCGTAACCGCGAGCGTCAAGGAGCCGACACCAAGCCTCGGGTGCCGGGCGGTCACGGCCACCGGACCGGTCGCGCCAGGGAGCGAGCGGACCCACACCGCGAACGCGCCGCCGTTGGCTTCCAGAGCGAACGTGGGGTCGCCGACCAGCACGGCAGGACCGCGAAGCTCCACCGACACCTCGCCGGTCGTGGTCGTGCGTACGTTGCCGTAACGGTCGACCGCCCGGATCACGACGCGGGTGGCGTCGGCGCCGTCGGCGACGAGCTCGGCGGACGAGGCCGCCACCGACAAGACGTCGGCCCCAACGTCGGCCGAGAAGTGCCGCGTGAGCACGAGACGGTCGCCGACGTACCCGTCGATGCGCAGCACCTCCAACGAGGGCGAGAGATCCACGAACGACGGCGCGTACGCGATCGAAGGGAAGCGCTCCCGGTCAGGAAGCGCCGACGTGACGTGCGCGGAGCCGACGTACAGCTCGAGGCGGTCGCAGTTCGAGCAGACCAGCTCGCCGCGGCCGAGCGGCAACGCGGGGTCCCAGTGGAACGCCGGCGCGATCACCGGACGGACGGCTGGCGAGACCTGCGCGGCATAGATTGCCGCACCCAGCTTGGGGATCCGGAACGTGTCGCCGACGCCGTTGCACTTCAGTCGATGGTCGACCCAGCCGTTCATCGAGTCGTAGTCGAACGCCTGCCACGCGAGCACGCCGGCGTAGCGCGGATCGCGGGCGGCCTGGTCGTGCACCTGCGCGTGCAGGAACGCCTGCCGCGCCTGCACCGACGGCGGGTCCGTCCGCCGGTAGAAGTGCGGACCGGCGAGCGACCCGATCGCCTCGGTGACGAGGAACGGGATTCCGTCGAGCGGCGGCTTCAGCGTCGCGCCGGACTCGTCGTGGGCGTAACAGTTGTACGCGAACACGTCCTGCGCGAACCCCTCCGCCGAGTGGAACTTGGCGAGCATCGCGCCGCTCGTCTGCCGATCGGGATCGAGCCGTTTCGCCAACGCCTGCGTGCGATCGTAGAGCTCGGGCCAGAGCTCGGACTCGTTCACGCGGACGCCCCACACGACAACGGACGGCCGGTTGCGGTCCCGCCGGATCATGTCCTCGACGTCGCCCAGCGCCAGGTCCTGCCACGCGGCGTCGCCGACATGCTGCCACCCGGGGATCTCCTCGAACACGAGCAGGCCGAGCTCGTCGCAGGCGTCGAGGAACGCGGGCGACTGCGGGTAGTGCGCGCACCGCACCATCGTGCAGTTCAGTTCCTCGCGGAGGATGCGGGCGTCCTCGCGCTGCACTCGGTCGGGCATCGCCATGCCGGCGTACGGATAGAGCTGGTGGCGGTTCAGGCCGAACAGTTGGACCCGTCGACCGTTGAGGTAAAAGCCGTCGTTCTCGAAGCTGGCTTGGCGAAACCCGATCCGCGTACGTACCTCGTGCTCGCCGAGCAGGGTGCGGACCTCGTACAGCCGAGGCCGGTCGAGGTCCCACAGCTCGACGTCCGTGAGCCCGTCGAGCGTCACCCGCGCGACGTTCGACCCGGCGGTGAGCGAGAGGTCGACCTCGGCGCGGGACACGACTCCGGAGGGTCCGTGCAGCTCGACGACGAGCCGCGCCGGACCGGCGGACGTGGCGTCGAGCGTCGCCTCGACCTCGACGCGCCGCCGTTCGGCGTCCAGGACGTCGAGCGGTCGTGCCCAGACGTCGCTGACGAACGTGGGCGGCACCGCGCGCAGCGCGACGGAACGATAGAGCCCGCCCGGTTGGAAGTAGTCCACTCCGGCGGCCCCGAGCTCGTGCCCGTTCGGCGGAACCGGCTGCCAGGTCGCGTCGACCTCGATCGTCAGCGCGTTGCCCCGCGGGCGCAGGTACGGCGTCAGCTCGTGGCTGAACGGCAGATAGCCGCCGCGATGCGTGCCCACCTCGGTCCCGTTCAGGAACGTCCGCGTCGACGTCATGGCGCCGGCCACGTCGAGGAACACCCGCCGCCCGGCGAAGTCGGCGGGCAGGTCGAACGACCGCTCGTACGTGAACACGCCCTCCCACGAGGACGGCTCCCAGTCGCGCCACGACAGCGGCGCCACCGTGTGCGGCAGGGTCACCGGCGCACCCTCGAACAGCCAGCCAGATGTCAGCTCCACCCGTGACATCCTGCCGCGCGGCTGTCGATAGCGTCACCACGGTGAGCGAGAACGGGGAAGTCGCGCGAGGTCCGCTGCCCGCCAAGCTGGAGGCGCACGGGGTGCTGGCGGTTGGGCGCCGATGCCGCTCTACCTGGTGAGTGGGCGCTCTACGTGGCGTACATCCCACGTAAAGCGGCGAATGATCATGTAGACATGATCATTTGCCGTCACTGGGGAGCCACACGGGCAGCGTGCTCGTCGGCCCATGCCGAGACGCCGCTCCACCGCTCCAGCCACTTTCGTCACAGGCGCGAGGCGTCCGCGGCAAGCCGCCTTTGGCCAAGACCGGTGGAAGCTTGACGTCCCCGCGCTGTGCTGGCTAGCGTGAGAAAACGATTGCTGATCAAGCTTCACCGGGGTCAAGGCGCTGCTGGCGAAACGCGAGGAGAGTGCCATGACGAGTGGCGGCAACACATCCGGCGCCCGGTACGTGCGGAGCCGGCGGCAGTTCCTGCGCGACACCGCGGCGCTCGGCGTCGGGCTCGCCGGGCTCACCGGAGTCGGCGGGCTCGCGAGCGCGTGTGGCAACGGCGACTCGGGCTCGTCGGACGGGATCACGTTCATCAGGTACGGCGACGCCGGTGCCGCGAAGATCTGGGCCAAGATGGTCGAGCTCTTCAACAAGGACCATCCCGACATCAAGGTCACCGTGCGCAACATCGCCGCGGACAGCTGGGCGGCCTTCTTCGACTCGGTCTCGGTGCAGATCGCCGGCGGCCAGGTGCCGGACGTGGTCCACGTCGCGACCGAAGGGCAACGGCTGTTCATCAGCCGCAACCTGGTCGAGCCGATCGACACCTACATCGAACGCGACAAGGCCGAGCTCGAGCCGTACTTCAAGGACGTCCACCCCAACCTGATCAAGTGGACGAACGAGCTCACCTCCCCGGGCGAGGAGACGTTCTACCTGCCGCACGGCTTCAACACGATGTGCATCCACTACAGCACCGAGATCTTCCAGAAGGCCGGCGTCGACGAGCCCGGCGACGACTGGACCTGGGACGACTTCCTCACGATCTCCCGGCAGATCAAAACCAAGCTCCCGCAGACGTTCGCGATGGCCGTCGGCGCGACCCACTTCGCCGGCGCCGCGCCGTGGCTGTTCACGAACGGTGCCAACCTGCTGAACGACGACTGGACCCAGGCCACGGCCGACACCCCGGAGGCCATGGAGGCCGCGGAGTTCATGCGCCAGCTCGTCGCCGAGGGCTTGAGTCCCAAGCCTGGTGGAGAGTTCGACGCGTTCACCGCGATGACGCAGGGCAAGCTGGCGATGTTCGGCGGCGGGCGCTGGCCGACCGTCACGCTGCGCAGCCTCAACTACGTCGACAAGGTCAAGATCGTTCCCTGGCCGCAGAAGACCAAGCAGGGCTCGCCGGTCGGGTGGGACGCGTACCCGATCCTGAAGGGGTCCAAGAACAAGGACGCCGCGTGGGAGTTCGTGAAGTTCATGTGCTCGGCCGAGGCGACCAAGCTCTACGCCGAGCAGACCGGCACGATCGTGCCGCCGTTGAAGTCGATCGCACAGAGCGAAGCGTTCCTGAAGAACGCCCCAGCGGGCAGCGAGAAACTCTATGAGGCCTTGACGTACGCGACGCCGATCCCGTCGCCGGACGAGGGGAGCGCGATCGAGCACTCGATCATCGACTCGTTCACCCAGGTCCTTACCGGCAACGTGAAACCCGACGCCGCGCTGAAGCAGCTGAACCAGCAGATCCAGGCGAAGCTGTAGCGCGTCATGCCTGGACGGTTCGCCCGCTGGCGCAGCGAGGCCGCGTACGCCTACTACTTCCTCAGCCCGGCGTACGTGTTGTTCCTGGTCTTCCTCGCCGGGCCGCTGCTCGCCGCGATCGTGCTCAGCCTGTTCCACTGGGAGCTGCTGGGCTCGGCGGAGTTCGCCGGGCTCGCCAACTTCGCCCGGATGGCAACGGATCCGGTCGTCGGCGCGGCGATCGGGAACACGTTCCTGTTCACGTTCTGGTCGGTGGTGCTGCACATCGGGCTCGCGCTGCCGCTGGCGCTCGCGGTCAACCGCGCGATGCCCACGGTGCTGACCTACTTCCTGCGGACGACGATCTTCTTTCCCATGCTGGTGTCCTGGGCCGCGGTCGCGCTGATCTGGAAGTACATCCTCGACCCCAACTACGGCTTCATCACGCACTACCTGCAGCGGCTGTCGCTGCCCGCGCCGAACTTCCTCATCGACAACGCGTGGGCGATGCCGGCGATCATCGCGGTCGACCTGTGGAAGACGATCGGCTTCACGTTCATCATCATGCTCGCCGGGCTGCAGGGGATCCCGGCCCATCTGCGCGAGGCGGCGCTCGTCGACGGTGCCGGTCCGTTGCAGCGGTTCTGGAACGTGACGCTGCCGCTGCTCTCGCCGACACTGTTCTTCGCGACGATCATCACGTTCATCGGCGCGTTCCAGATCTTCGAACCGATGTTCATCATGACCGACGGCGGCCCGGGCAACCGGACCGTGAGCATGGTCATGCACATCTACGAGACCGGGTTCCGCTCGTTCGACATGGGCTACGCCTCGGCGCTCGCGCTCGTGGTCTTCGTGGTGATCATGGCCGTGACGCTGTTGCAGCTCCGCCTCGGCAGACGCTGGGTCCACTATGACTAGGCGCTGGGTGCTGAACGTCGCGCTGATCGTGCTCGGCTTGGTGATGATGGCGCCGTTCTACTGGATGCTGCTCACCTCGTTCCTGCCGCCGGAGCTGGCGTTCCGGCTGCCGCCGGTGTGGTTCTCCGCGACGTTGACGATCGAGCACTTCGCGTCGGTGTTCGAGCTGATCCCGTTCGGCCTGTTCGCCCTGAACAGCTTGAAGATCACGCTGATCGTGACGACCGGCTCGTTGGTCGTCAGCGTGTTGGCGGCGTACGCGTTCGCCCGGCTGCGCTTCCGCGGCCGCGACGTGCTGTTCGTGATCCTGCTCGCCTCGTTGATGGTTCCGAGTCAGGTGACGGTCGTGCCGACGTTCATGGTGCTGCGTTCGCTCGGCCTGGTCGACACGCACGAGGCCGTCTACCTGCCGCAGCTCATCAACGTGCTCGCGATCTTCCTGCTCCGGCAGTGGTTCCTCACGATCCCGCGCGATCTCGAGGATGCCGCCCGCATCGACGGCGCCGGGCACTTCCGGATCCTCCGGCACGTGATCGTGCCGCTGTCCGGGCCGCCGCTCGCCGCGCTGGCGATCTTCATCTCGCTCGCGGCCTGGAACGACTTCTTCTGGCCGAACATCATGCTGTCGACACCCGAGAAGCTCACGATCCCGGTCGGACTGGTCTACCTGCAGGGCGAGTACAGCACCGGCTCGCCCGTCGTGATCTTCGCCGCGATCTCGCTGGTCGTGGTGCCGATCCTCGTCCTGTTCGTGCTCGCGCAACGGCCGATCACGCAGAGCCTGGCGATGACGGGCCTGCGCGGATGACGATCGTGAACGCGCTGCGTGCGGTGGCCGGGGAGTTGCCGGTCATCGTCGGTCGGACCGTGTGGACGCAGCTGCCGCTGCTGTTGGTGGTCGATCTGGTCGTGGTGGTGGCGTGCGTTCCCGGTGTGCTGGTGGCTCTGGTCTGGCCGATGCTGGCGCCTCTCGTCTTCGGCGCTGTCCTCGGCCCGGTCTGGGCCGGCGCACTGTCCGTCGCGGGTGCCCTGGTGCGCGACGAGCCATGGTCGGTGCGGAACGGCCTTGCGGGATTGAAGATCGGCCTCGTTCTCGGCGCCGTCGGCGCGGCCGCCGTGGGCACGTTGACGTTGTGGAACGCCAACCCGGAGCGGACTTGGCTGCTGGTGCCGCTGTTCGTCGACGGGACCGTGCTCGCCCTGCTGGCCGTCGCGAGCCTCTCCGCCTTCACCCTCGCCGAGAGCGGCCTGCGCGGCTGGAACCTCTGGCTGTCCGCGCTGCGGCTCGCGGCCCGTCGCCCCGTCCTCACGGCCGGAACGTTGGCGCTGGCGATCCTGGCCGGGCTCGCGGTGAGCTGGCTGCCCGCCATCGCGCTCGTCCTGCCCGGCCCGTTCGCCGTCTTCCTGGCCGCCTCAGTGCCCCGGGCTGGCGTAGTGCCTGAGCTGGCGGTGGAAGAACGCGACGGCGGCCGCGTACAGCAGCACTCCGACCGCGGGTGACGCGTACGCCAGCCAGACCGGGACGAACAGGTCGGCCTCCCGTCCGAGCAGCACGGCAGCGGGGAAGAACCCGGCGTACGCCAACGGCAGCACGAACGTGAGCAGCTGCGCGACAGTCCGTGGCAGAACGCTCAACGGGTACGGGCCGAACGTCACGAACACCAGGTCCGCCACCCGGAGCGCCGGGATGCTGACGAGCAGCCGGAACGACAGTGACGCGAACGCCAGCATCACCGCGGACTCCACGAGCGCGCTGCCGACGACCGCCACGATCAGGAACGCGACCGAACCGACCGTCCACACGATCGGCGCGGCGACCGCCGTGATCGTGAGCACGACGAGTCCGAACACGATGTCGCCGACCGCGGTGACCTGGAAGCGCCGGGCCAGCAGCTGGACGAGCGGGTTCACCGGCCGGAGCAGGAAGCGGTCGAACTCGCCACGCCGGACGACCTCGTCGGTCCCCCAGAGCTGGCCGGACAGGACGCCGTGCAGGGCGTGGCCCATCGCGCGGATCCCGTACACGAACGCGACCTCGACGAAGCTCCAGCCGCCGATGCTGCCGAACGCGAAGACGATCACACCGACGAAAGCCAGCGACACCGCCTCGTACGCGATCGCGCCGATGGCGGTCATCACGAAGTCCGCGCGGTACTGCAGGGCGGACTGCAGGCCGATGCGCAGCAGCACGCCGTACTGGCGCAGGGTCGACGGCGCCTCAACCACCCTGCACCACCACCCGGTGCTTCGCGCGCGACCACACCAGCGCGCAGAGGCCGGTGAGCACGACGACCCACAGCAGTTGCACGCCGAGCGCCGCGACGAGGCCGCCGGTGGGGCGGCCGAAGTAGACCGAGAGCGGGGTGTACGTCGCCGCCTGGAACGGCAGCGCGCGAGCGATGGCCTGCAGCCAGTCGGGCATGAACCACAGCGGAAGGACGGCGCCGGACAGGAACGTCCGGACCACGGCGAAGGCCATCTCGAACCCGCCGACCTCGACCGTCCAGAACGACGTCAGCGCCATCAGCAGCGTGATCAACTGAGAGACCGCGAACGCGAGCACGAGGCTCAGCGCGAAGCCGACGGCCGCTTCGGCGTTCTCCGGTGGCGCGAGGCCCTGGACGGCGAGCCCGGTGGCGAGCCCGACCGCGACCGCGGGGAGCGCGGCGAGGACGTACCCGGTCTGCACGGCGAAGTTCTGCGTGAGCAGGCCGATCGGTCGGGTCAGGTCGACGCCGATCAGGCCGTCGCCGACGCGCGCGGCGATCGACCAGTACGGCGAGGTGTCGAGGATGCTGGCGATCGTGAGGCCGAGCACGGCGTACCCGACCGCGGTCCGGACGTCCGCGCCGGCGACCGTGCCGCCCTGGTCGGCGTAGATCGCGCGCCAGACGACGCTGTAGAGCGCGACCTGGATCGCGAGGATGCCGAACGTGAGCAGGGTGGAGGTCCGGTACGACCAGGGCGTGAGGTAGCCGATGCGGATCTGGCTCCAGACGCGCCTCATGCCGGCAGGCCGCGCTGGGTGTAGATGCGGGAGACGACGTCCTCGAGCCGCGGCTCGACGACCGCGAGGTCGACGACCTCGGCGGCCGCGGTGGTCGCGGCGATGATCGCCGGCGCCTTCACCTGGTCGGAGCGGAACCGCAGCGTCACGACCGGTCCGTCGCGGGCGACCTGTTCGGCGCCCTCGACGGTGACGTCGTGCGGACTCGCCAACGTGACAACGAGATCGCGGTACGGCGCGTAGCGGGACATCAGCTCCGACAGCGCGCCGTCGTACAGCACGCGCCCGTGGTCGATGAGCACGATGCGGCGGCAGAGGCGTTCGACGTCCTCCAGATCGTGCGTAGTGAGGACGACGGTGGTGCCGCGTGCTTGGTTCGCGTGCGCCACGAACTCGCGGATCCGATGCTTGGCGACGACGTCGAGGCCGACGGTCGGCTCGTCGAGAAAGAGCAACCTGGGTTGGTAGATCATGGCTGCGGCGAGGTCGCCGCGCATGCGTTGTCCCAACGACAGTTGACGAACGGGTGCGTCAAGGAACTCTTGCATGTCGAGGAGCTCGACCAGCTCGTGCTGCCTCTTGTCGCCTTCTGCTGCCGGGACGCCGTACAGGTCGCGGATCGCGCGGAACGACTCGCGGAGCGGCAGGTCCCACCACAGTTGGCTGCGTTGGCCGAAGACCACGCCGATGTTGAGCGCGTTCGCCTTGCGGCGCCGGGACGGGTCGTTGCCGGCGACGTCGACCGTGCCCTCGGTGGGAGTGAGGATGCCGGTGAGCATCTTGATCGTCGTGGACTTGCCGGCACCGTTCGGTCCGAGGTAGCCGACGAGCTCGCCTTCGTGGATGTCGAACGAGACGTCGTCGACGGCGCGGATGACGTCGTACTCGCGGCTGAGGAACGTGCGCAGCACGCTCATCCGGCCGGGGACGCGCTTGGCGCGGCGGAACTCTTTGACCAGCCCTGCGGCGCGCACGAGGAGGGACACGCGTCACACTCGCAGCCGACCTCTGCGCCTCGCAAGGGAATTAACGCGTACTGTTTCTGATTCCACCGAATGCTGGAGGAAGAGCGCGTGAACGACCTGCAGGGTTACTACCGTGAACTGACCGCGCGGCTGAAGGCGTTGGCTGACTCCGAGCCTGTACGCAAGGTCGAGGAAGCTCGGCAGAAGGCGCTGGGCGAGCTGCTCGAGCGCATCCAGAGCTCCGATCTCCGTGAGCGCGTGGAGGAGGCGTTCCAGCAGCAACAGCGTTCGCTGGTCGACTTCGCACACGCCGTGCAGGGCGTGCTGAGCGCTCAGCAGCAGGCGATGGCGGAGCTCATCGCGCAGGTGGAGCGGAACATCTCCGATCGGCTGCCCGGGCGCGGATTGCAGGACGAGGACGAGCTCGCGCCGTTCCCGCCGCCCCCGGCCGCGGTGTCGGCCGCGCCGGAGCCCGCTGCTGCGCCTGTGGCGAAGAAGGCCGCCGCGAAGAAGTCTTCGGCCAAGAAGGCCGCGGCCAAGAAGGCGCCCGCTGCCAAGAAGACCGCCGCCAAGAAGACGGCGGCGAAGAAGACCGCGACGAAGGCGGTCGACGGCTCCGAGCCGGCCGCGAAGAAGGCCGTGGCGAAGAAGTCGACCGTGAAGAAGGCGGCTGCGAAGAAGACCGCCGCCAAGAAGACCGCTGCGAAGAAGGCCAGCCCGAACGGTTCGGCTCAGTCGTAGCCGAGCTCGTGCAGGCGGGCGTCGTCGATGCCGAAGTGGTGGGCGATCTCGTGCACGACCGTGATGTGCACCTCGTCCACCACGTCCTCGACGGACTCGCAGATCCGCAACGTCGGGTTCATGTAGATCGTGATGCGGTCCGGTAGCACCCCGGCGTACCAGTCACCGCGTTCGGTGAGCGCCACGCCGTCGTACAGGCCGAGCAGGTCCGGCTCGCCCGGCGGCGGATCGTCCTCCACGAACAGCGCGACGTTGTCCATCAGCGACGCCAGCTCCGCCGGGATCGTGTCCAACGCTTCGGTCACAAGCTCCTCGAACCGTTCCCGACTCATCTCCAGCACGCACATATTGTGGGTGACGGGGGTAGAAGGGAACCAATGGCCGACGTAACCGAGCGAACCCATCGCGGTCGCGACGCCGTACGAAGGTGGCGCGCCCGCTTCCGGATCGCCGGCCGGTTCCTGGACAAACCGGTGAAAATCCTGGCACTGATCGTGCTCGCAGGCGTGGGCGCGACGCTCGGGATGGTGTTCGGCGGGGTCACGCATCCGTCCATCGGGCCGGTCGAGACCACGATGCGGATCGCTCCGAGCTGGAACGGTGAGTCGGTCGTCGAGCTGCCGCCGCTGGGCACCATCAGCATCGACAGCCACGACGGGCCGCTGCGGCTCGAGGCGCGCGTCGACCGGATCAACCAGGCCGACGCGGAGGCGCTGTTCAAGGATCCGGCGGTGATCTCGAACCTGCCGGACACGATCGGCGCCGACCTGCGTACGGGCGTCGTTCAGACCGCCGTACGCGGTGGCGTGGCGGCGGTGCTGGGTGCGGCGGTGATGGTGCTCATCGTCGTCCGGCGCTGGCGCCTGTCCCTGGTCGCGGGCGGTGTGGCGCTGGTGCTGGTCGCGGGCTCAGGCATCGCGGCGGGGACGACGTACGACCCGCGTGCGATCACCGAGCCGAAGTACACCGGTCTGCTCACCTCGGCCCCGTCGCTGATCGGCAACGCGTCCGACATCGCCGAGAACCTGGACGAGTACCAGGAGGAGCTGACCCGGCTCGTCACGAACGTGACCCGGCTGTACGACGTGACCTCGACGCTGCCGGCGTACCGGCCGCGCTCGGACGTGATCCGGCTGCTGCACGTGTCGGACCTGCACATCATGCCGTACTCGTGGCAGCTGATCGCCTCGGTCGTGAAGCAGTACCAAGTCGACCTGGTCGTCGACTCCGGCGACATCTCCGACCACGGGCTCGCGGCGGAGAACGCCTACCTCGACCCGATCAAGAAGCTGGGCGTGCCGTACGTCTGGGTGCGCGGCAACCACGACTCGCTGATCACCGAGCAGGCGATGCGGAAGATCAAGAACGCGGTGGTGCTGGACGGTCACGTACGCGAGGTCTCCGGGATCCGCTTCCTGGGCGCCGGGGATCCGCGGTTCACGCCGGACCGCTCGCACCGCGACACCGCGGAGGAGACCGAGGCGGTGGCGCGGCAGGCGCTGTCGATCGCGAAGGTGGCTTCGCGGGAACGTACGCCTCCGGACATGATCGTCTACCACGACAGCGCCGGCGCGCAGTTCTTCGACGGGTCCGCGCCGCTGCTGCTGACGGGGCACGGGCACAAGCGGCTCGTGCAGTTGCTGCCCGGCGGTTCGCGCCTGATGCAGGAGGGCTCGACGGGCGGCTCCGGGCTGCGCGCGATCGAGGCGGGGCCGGACAAGCCGCTGCCGATCGAGATGTCGGTGCTGTACCTGGACCGTTCGACGCGGGCGCTGGAGGCGTGGGACGAGATCACGATCGGCGGCCTGGGCCTGCGATCGGTCCAGATCGAGCGGCACCAGGTCTTTCCGGACGATCTCGAGAAGCCCGTGACGCCCACGCCGATCCCGACGCCGTCCGGCCCGGTGCCGGAGACCCCCTTGCCCGCACCGACGATCACCCTCACGCCGCTGCCGTCGGTGACACCGTCGGTGACGCCAGGCGCAACCAGTTTGGCCCCCGACAGGTCCAACCCCTAGACTCAGCCCCGCGCCACGCGGCGGACATTCCGCGCGCCCTCATCGTCTAGAGGCCTAGGACGCCGCCCTTTCAAGGCGGTAGCACGGGTTCGAATCCCGTTGGGGGCACGGGGTCGCCGACCCTGCTCGCTGACCTTCGGTCAGCTTCGGCGTGCCCGCATTCCTCACTGGGGGGCAGAGCCCCCCAGACCCCCGCGATTCGTGGCGGGCCTGGGCGGGACGGTTCCGTCCGGCCGTGGTGCACGGTCTTTGCTCTTCTTGTCTGAGCGGTCTTCGGTCAGCTTCGGCGTGGCACGGTGTGCTTCTATGTGGCTGCGGGGAGTAACCGTTGGGCGCGGTTGGGGCATCGTATGGCGGTTTGGGTGGCCGACGGCTGTCGGTACCGAGGGTGGAGTGGGCATACTGGAACTCTGATGGAGTCCTCTCGCGCGACGACGCGTCGTCACCTGCCCACGAGTCCCTTCAAGCCCCGCGAGCCCGATCCGATCAAGGTGTTCGAGGTCGGCGACCGCGTGTCTCACGACAAGGAAGGACTGGGACGGATCAGCTCCGTTGACGGCGAAGTTGCCGTCGTCGTCGATTTCGGCGGCGGGAGACTGATGCGCGTCGCAGCCCCCTTCTACAAGCTGGACACGCTCTGACCTTGACCTGAGTCGGATGAAACTCAGGTGAAGCGGATGTGAAGCCGGTGCCCGGTGGCATGAGTCCGTACGAGTTCCACGTACGGACGGAGGAGTGCCATGCGCGACAAGGGCAACGGCGCAACCACGCTGTCGGTCCACCGCACCTCGCAGGGGTTGGTCCGCTACCGCAGGTGGCCCGACGGCGGGGTGAGCGTCGAGCTGGTTGACGAGCCAGCCACGCTCCTGGCCTGGGTGTCGACGGCGAACGCATGAGCCCAGGACTACAGGTCATCGGTGTCGGCCTGCACCGGACCGGATCGATGTCGGTGAAGGCGGCGCTGGAACGGTTGGGGTTCGGGCCGTGCTACCACGGTATGGAGGCCCTGCGTCGGAGCCGCGACGGCGACCACTGGCACGCCGCGTACGAGGCGTACGAGGCTGGCGGCGAGTACGACTGGGCGCGGATCTTCGACGGCTACCGAGCGACCATGGACTGGCCGACGGTCTACTTCTGGGAGCAGTTGGCCGCCGCCTACCCGGACGCGAAGCTCCTGCTTACCGACCGCGATCCCGAGAGCTGGTGGGAGAGCCACGCGGAGATGTTCCGGCGTGGCCTCGCGTTCGGCGAGTCGCTCACCGACGAGCAACAGCAGTGGGCGGAACGGTCCGGCTTCGCGCGCATGCAGGCGGCGCTGGGGAGGGGCGCGGCGGGGACGTTCGACGGGCGGGTGTTCGACAAGGAGCACTGCCTGCAGGTGTTCGCAGAGCACTACGAACGGGTCCGAAGCACGGTGCCCGCCGAGCGGCTGCTGGTCTACCGCGTCCAGGAGGGCTGGGAGCCGTTGTGCCGGTTCCTCGGCGTCGACGTTCCGGACGAGCCGTTCCCGAAGGTGAACGTCGGCGACCGCTTGGTGGACAACATCAAGACGGCGATGCGACTGGCCAGAACGCGGACGGGTGAGCCGGCCTGGCGCTGACACCCTAGGGTGATGGGAGTCGTCAGCGCAGCGAGGGAACCTTGCCCAGATTGACGGTCGGCGTACTCGGCCAGCTCGAGGTCTCCGTGGACGGCCGCCCGGTGCGGCTCACCACTGGCCGGTTGCGCGCGCTGCTGGCCGTCCTCGCGATGTCGGCCGGCCAGACCGTGTCGATGCAACGCCTGACCGCCGCCGTGTGGGGTGACGACCCACCGCACAATCCCAAGCGCAGCCTGCAGACGTACGCGACGCGGCTGCGCGCCGAGCTCGGCGCGCAGCTGATCAGCGGCCACTCCGGCGGGCTCGTCCTGGACGCCGCTGCCGACCAGGTGGACGCGCTGCGGTTCGAGCAGCTCCTCGACGACGCGTCACCCCGGGCCACCCCCGCCGAGGAACGCCAGCGACTCGACGAGGCCCTCGGGCTCTGGCGCGGCGAACCGTTCGAAGGAGTCGAGTCCCGCTGGCTCGACGAGACGCTGGCGCCACGGCTGTCCGAGCTGCGGCTCTCGGCGTTGGAACGCCGGATCGACCTCGATCTCGCGGCTGGACGCCATGGCGAGCTCGTCGGCGAGCTGAACGAGTGGACCGTACGGTGCCCGCTGCGGGAGTCGCTCTGGGCCCGGCTGCTCGTCGTCCTCGACCGCTGCGGGCGGCGCGCCGACGCCTTGGAGCGCTACCACCACATCCGGCTCCGCATCGCCGACGAGCTCGGCGTCGACCCCAGCCAAGAGCTCCAGCAGGTCTACGCCGACCTCCTCGCCGACCAACCCGCCGTCGCCGAACCGGTGCCGGCGTCCCTCGGGGTCCCGCAGCAACTGCCCGCGCCGCCACCGGTGTTCGTCGGCCGCACCGCCGAACTGACCCAGCTCGATGCCGACGACGACAGCCCGACGGTGGTCATCACCGCCATCGACGGCATGGCGGGGGTGGGCAAGACGACCCTCGCCGTCCACCTCGCGCATCAGCTGGCCGAGCGCTATCCGGACGGCCAGCTCTTCCTCGACCTGCACGGTTTCACCGAGGGCATCGAGCCGGTCGACCCGAGCGACGCGTTGGACCGACTGCTGCGCTCCCTCGGCGTACCCGGCGAGCAGATCCCGCCGCAGCTCGACGCTCGCGCCGCGCTCTTCCGCAGCCACCTCGCCGACCAGCGGGTCCTCCTCCTGCTCGACAACGCGGCGACCGAGGCACAGGTCGCGCCGCTGATTCCGGGAAGTGCGCACTGCCTGGTGCTGATCACGAGCCGCCGCCGCCTGGCCGCCCTCGACCAGACCCGTACGGTGTCGCTCGACGTGCTGCCCCCGGCCGACGCGCTCGGGCTCTTCACGACCACCGCCGGCCCCGAACGCCTCGCCGGCGAGCCACCCGAGCTGCTGAGGGAGCTCGTCGAGCTGTGCGGACGGCTACCGCTCGCGCTGCGCATCGCCGCGGCCAGGCTGCGCATGCACCGTACGTGGACGGCGCGACATCTCCTGGATCTGCTCGCCGATCGTCAACGCCGGCTGGACGAACTCGACCTCGGCCGGCGAAGCGTCATCGGTGCCCTCGACCTGTCGTACCACCAACTCACCCCTCGCCACCAGCATGCGTACCGGCTCATCGGTCTCCATCCCGGACCAGACCTCGACCTGCACGCTGCCACGGCGCTCCTCGACGAAGGCGACACGCAGAGCACGCGGCGGCTGCTCGAGGAACTGCTCAGCGCGCACCTGATGCAGGAGCCGACCCCCGATCGCTACCGGTTCCACGACCTCACCCGCCAACACGCCGCGGCCATCGCCGGCGCGGACGAGCCCGCGGCCACCCGCCGGTCGGCGCTCGAGGGGTTGTTCGCGTCCTACCTGCACACGGCGGCCGTGGCGATGGACGTCGGCTATCCGTTCGAGTACGAACGCCGCCCGCACCCCGCTCCGGGCGACCACCCGGTGCCGTCGTTCCAGACCGCCGAACAGGCGACGACCTGGCTGGACCTCGAACTCCCCAACCTGCTGGCCGTCGCGCGGTACACGGCCGAGAACGGCTGGCTGGACCATCCGCCGCGACTGGCCGCTCTCCTCGAACGGCACCTGATGAGCCGCGGCCGTACGACCGACGCCGAGCGGCTCGACCAGCTGGCTCTGGACACGGCTCGCGCCGCCGGTGACGCCGTAGCCGAGGTCGACGCGGTGGTACGCCTCGCCCACCTGCATCGACTCGCCGGCCAGTACCCCCAGGCAGAACCGCTCTACCAGCGGGCGCTGACGTCGGCACGGGAGAGCGCCTACCGGCGGGGCGAGGCGGACGCGCTGCACGGGCTCGGGCAGATGCAACGGCTGCAGGGCCAGTTCGCCGAGGCTTCCGACTCGTTCGGCCGTGCTCTGGATCTCGCGGAGCTGGCCGAGTACCCCACCGGAGCGTTGGAGGCGCAACTCGGACTCGGCCACCTGTACAACGGGCGCGGCCAGCACGAGCTGGCAGCGAAGCACCTCACGCGGAGCCTGGCATTGGCCCGGGACACCGGCCACCGGTTCGGCGAGCTGGACGCCTTGTTCGGCCTGGGCTGGACGCACCTCGCCCAAGACGACGCGCGGGCAGCCGACGACTTCGCCGGCGCGTTGAAGATCGCGCGCGCCGACGGGTACCGGATCGCCGAGCTGGCGTCGTTGACCGGTCTCGGCGGCGTACATCTGAAGCACGGCAGGTTCGAGGAGGCCGCCGGCTGCTACGAGGACGTCCTGTCCAGCGCTCGCCAACTCGGCAAGCCCAACTGGACGTTCGAGGCGTTGCAGGGACTCGGCCGGGCACGGCTGAGTCAGGACCGGCCGGACGACGCCCTCGCCTGCCACCAGGAAGCGCTCGACATCGCGAACCAGATCGGCCAACAGGTCGACGCCGCCCGTGCGCACGACGGCATCGCTCACGCGCACCGCGCTCGCCAGGAGCACGACCAAGCTCGGCGGCATTGGCAGCTGGCTCTGCGGACCTTCGCCGAGCTCGGGATCGAGAGCACCTCGGAGGACTGGATGGCCAGCGTGACCGCGATCCGCGGCCACCTGGCGACGTACGAGGACTAGCGTAGTTCGCCTAGGGTTGCCTCACCCGGCCAGTGGCCCCTCTACCTGGCGTCTACCCGGCGTAAAGGGGCAAATGATCATGTAAACATGATCATTTGCCCGGGCACCGGGCCGGTTCGCCTACCACTCGGCCGGACGCGTACCGAAGAACCCTTCCCAGCCGGTGAACCACTCGCGGTCGAAAGCGATCATGTCGTCTTCCCTCCTGTCGATTCTCCTTGGTGGACGGCACCAGACGAGCGCTTCATTTCTGCTACGGATCGGCTTCGCCGTACCCCCGCCCGCCACCGCGCGCTGAGGCCGATGTGAAGCGTCGTCGGTCCATACTCGGCAGCTGTGTCGACTTCCGAGACGCACGGAGGAACTGGTGACCGACGGGCACGCTCCACCGCTTCCCGTACCTGGCAGGACGCCTGAGTCCGGGTACGAAGGCGGGGCCGACTTCTTCATGGACTTCGCCGCGGTGCCGGGACTGGGCACGATGATGGAACAGGCGACCGGCTACTGCAGGCAGACCGGGCGATTCGTCCGGGACCGGGAGTACGCGGAGCTCGAGAGCGACGGCGACGACGCGTTCGGCGTGGTCCGCAGCAACCACGACGCCGTTGTCGAGCATGCCGCGTCCTGGTTCGACAAGGCGGCGGACCCGGTGCTGGCGACGACCGCGAGCAAGATCGACGCGACGATCCGGCTCTTCAAGGACACCGAGACAGCCAACACGGCCACGATCGACGCCACCGTGCCGAGTCGGCTCGACACTGTCGACGTGTCGCTGCCGCCATGGGACACGACGCAAACCCCAGCGGAGAACACCTCCCTCGGGGACGCCAAGGTCTTCGGGCCGTTCGAGTTCGTCGAGGATCCGGCAGGTGCACTGCACGAGCCGCGCGACTACTCAGACGATCCGGGGCTGGCCTATCACCCGAGGATCTGGGACGTTCTCGGCCCGAGCGCGGCCAGCGCCGCCCGTGCCACCGTCATCGAGGTCACCAACTTCCTTGCAGGGCTTTCCATTCTCGACAAGTCGTACGACCCCTACGAGGTGTTCACCAAGCCGCTCGTCGGTGACTGGGCCGGCCTGCGGAGGTACGCGGACGTACTGCGCCAAGCCGGCGACGCGGCCGAACGTACCGGCATCGGCATCGATCGCGCCCGCCACCTGCTCGGGCCGGTGTGGCGGGGACGTTCCGCCGACGCCTGCGTGGTGTGGCTCGGCGCGGTCGCGACGCCGCTGCGTGAGGCGCCCGGCGCGTTGGACGCGATGGCAGACGAGTACGAGCGTGCTGCCGAAGGCGCCGCGGCCTACCGCGGCTTGATCGAGGAAGCTGCCAACTCGCTCATCGACTACGCGTTCTTCATCGCGGGCACGGTGGCGGTCGGAGCCGGCGGAGCCGCCGCGACCGGCGGCGTCAGCGCTGGCGTCGCCGCGGTGATCGCCGGAGGGGAGATCGTCCTGCTGGTCCAGGCCATCACCAACCTGTTCGAGCTGATGAGCAAGTACGAAGCGGTCAAAGCCCTTGTCGCGGCGGCCCAGAACGACTTCGGCGACCTGCAAGCCGGCGGGCAGCTGCCGAACCTGCCCACCGTCACCGGCGACGCCAGCGCCATCTCCGTACTGCCCTCCTGAGGAGGCGACATGAACGACCAACCCGCTGCTGAGGGCGCGCCGGCCGACCTGGCCGCGATCATGCGGCTCGCGCCCGACAGCCCGTACGGCGAGCTGATCGCCGACGACACCAGCCGCCGCCGCACGCTGTACGAACTCCTCGCCGAGTCCGACGACCCGCTGTGGAAGGAGATCGGTACTCAGCTCCGCGACGGCCAGCTGGGTCCGCGGGGAATCTTCGAGGTCGAGGCGTACCGCACTCACGTCGTCGACACGATCGCCAAGCTGGGTGGCGATTTCCCTGCCCTGTTGGCGAAAACCCGCGAGGAGCTCGAAGCGGACCATGCTGACTAGGGGTGCACCGAGCTTCCCGACGCACCCCTCGCCTGGTCAGCGGATGCGGTTGATCGTGAAGCTCATCCCGGACACCTTGACCCGGGCCGTGGCGGTCTGACCCGCATCCGCCGCGGCGCTGGCGCCGACGTCGCCCTTGACCCAGATCCGCCCCGCTTCGCCACTGGGGACGCTGACGAGCAGCGTGGTGGTCACCGTTGCCGGCGACGAGGGCAGGCCTTCGAACTCGATCACCGGGGCGGCCTGATGCCCTTCGGAGCCGACGAACTGGGCGACCGAGGTCCGAACGTTGGACGCCCGTCCGCCCTTGCCTTCGTTCTCCTCGCCTACCGCAGACACGTACCTGATCTTGACCTCGTAGGTGCCCGCGGCGGCGTCGAAATAGCGTTCCGCACTGCCACCCGCGCCGGCGCTGGAGGTGCCGAAGCCGGGCAGGGGAAGGGGCAACGGGAGCAGGGACCGCCCACCGCGCGCGGTCGCCGTCCCCGTGACCCGCCCGTCGGCATGGGCGGTCGCGTTCGCACTCGCACTGCCGGCACCGGGGAGCACGTGCTCGTAGCTGCGCGGCGTTCCACCAGACGCCGTGTCCGCGACCGCCACACCAGTGCCGGCGGTGCCGAACGTGAGTGCCAGGACCGCCACCGCGGTGATGGACATCGCTGTCCGCATGAGGATTCTCCTTCGGTTGTGAGCGCTGTCGATGGCCATGTGTACGAACCGCGGGCCTGCGGCGTTCACGGCTTCACCGGATTCGGTCCATGGGACGACTCAGGTACTTCATCCACATCACAGTGGACGGCTTCATCGAGACCGCGGAAGGCGGCCTGTGGGAACGGTTCGCCTGGGGCGAGGAGGCGATGGCGTACAACGTCGAGCTGTTCCGGAGCGCCGGCACGTGGGTGTTCGGGCGGAGGTCGCACGACGCGATGGTCCCATGGTGGTCCGCGGCCCAGTCGATGGCGAAGGTGGTGCCGTCGAGGACGCTCGCTTGTGACGACTCGATCCGGGTGATCGGCTCGGATCTCGAACGAGAGCTGCGGATTCTCAAGGACGCGAGCGACGAGAACGTCATGCTCTCCTGCGGCCCGGACCTGCTCGCCCAGCTCGCCGAGCACCCGGGCGTCATCGACGACTACCTGCTCATCGTGCATCCGACGAGCATCGGACGCGGCACGCCTCTGTTCGGCAAGCTTCGCCGGCCGCTACCCGGACATTGGCGCTCAGCGGTGGACGCGGTAGCGGAGATGGGTGGCGGCCGGTGTGTCGATCACGCGGAGGAGCTCCAGCTCGATCTCCGCCGGCAGGAGCTCGAACAGGCGGTGGCCACGGCCGAGCAGGACCGGGATCTGGTGGATCTGGATCTCGTCCAGCACGCCAGCCTCGAGCGCACGTTGGGCCACGTTCGCGCCCCGTACCTGCACGTCCCTGCCCTCGGCCGCGGCCTTCGCCTGCGCCATGGCGCTGACGATCCCGTCGGTGACGTAGGTGACCAACGGATAGCCCCACCGAGCGGCGGGGCCGGGCGGGCGGTGGCTGACCACGAAGATCGGCATGCCACCGTGACTGCCGCCCCAGTGGTCCATCAGCTCCGCGGTGCGCCGTCCCGTGAGGACCGCGCCGGCGGAGTTCCACTCGGTCACGAACTGCTGGGTCACCTCATCCGACTCCGGTGCGGCCCACTTGTGCAGCCGTTCGCCGTCGTCCCCGCCGAGGAAGTCGTCGGGTGTGGAGATGTACCCGTCGAGGGACATGGACATGTCGAGCACTGCTGTGGACACACCGACCTCCGGTCATCGATGCGGTCAGGCGCCGCGCGGCCGAGGCTACGGAGTGGGTCGGTGGGCGGTCTTGTACAGAAGCGACAGCGGCTCCGCCGGGGTCGGCTGCCGCAGACTTGTCGCCGTCCGGCCGATGAAGCGGGTGAGCGATCGCGCCAGGTGCGGCTGGTCGAAGTACCCCAGCCGGTGTGCGACGTTCAGCGGCGCGACGCCTTCACCGAGCAGGACGGCTGCCTGTCGTGCACGGCTGATCTGGCGGATCGCCCCCTGGGTCAGCCCGGTCGCGGCCACCACCCGGCGCTGCACCGAACGTGCGCCCAGCCGCGGGGCATCGTCGCCGGCGAGGACGTCGGCGACGAGCGGATCGATGACCAGGACGCCCGTACGCACGAGCCGCGTCACCAGATCCTCGGCGTTGTCGTACGTCGGCCTCTCCCACTCCTCCCCGCGGAGTACGAACGTGGTCGAGGTCGCGTACGGCGCCGGTACGGCAGAGTCGACCAGGCGATCGACCGGCAGATGTGGCATCGCCGTGCCATGGGCGAAGACGATCCCGAACCAGGACCCGTCGGGGTCGACCCGTACCGAGGTCGGCTTCGTCTCCGGCCCCCGGACGGCGACGTGAACGTGTCCGCGGACCTCGGCGAAAGCCAGCTCCCAGTGTGGGCTTGCGATCGAGTGCATCCGAGTCGGCGCGATGATGCCCTCGCTGCGGTAGACGCGCTCAATGTAGGGCGAGCTCGACGGGCGATTGTCGTTCTCGATCGACAGTCGATGAGGTGTCGAGGGGCCCTCGTGGTCGCGCGCCATGAGCCTCATCATGGCCGACGTTGCTTACGGTGAGCTGACCACACTTGGAGGACGTTCTATGCCGACCTGGCTGGGAATCATCGTCGGGATCGTCGCCGGGGTGCTGCTGTGCTGGCTGGTGCTGGTGGCGGTGATGTGGGTCGCGAAGCCGTCCGGTCCGATGCTGACGGAAGCGCTCCGGCTTCTCCCCGACCTGCTCCGGCTGCTGAAGCGGCTCGCCGGCGACAAGACCCTGCCCCGCGGTGTCCGCATCCGGCTCGTCCTGCTGATGGTCTACCTGGCCAGCCCCATCGACCTGATCCCGGACTTCGTCCCGATCCTCGGGTACGCCGACGACGCGGTCATCGTCACCCTGGTCCTGCGCTCCGTCGTCCGCCGTGCCGGCCTCGCCGCGATCGAGCGACACTGGCCTGGCACGTCCGATGGACTCGCCGTCCTCCTGCGTCTCACCGGACTGAAGGCTGCACCGTGACGGACGACATACGTCGTTCGCCCGATACCGATCGACGGGGTGCGTGCCGAAGGATGGGCGCTCTGACTGCCGGAGGGACGAGGGATCATGGCTGTTGCTGTGGAAACGCGCATCCACCACGCCACGCAGGTGGAGCACGACGCCTTGGATGAACGCATCGGCGAGGCCATCGGGGCCATGGGCTGCCCACCCGCCGGGCTCATGGTCCATTTCACCAAGCCCCACGGCGACGGCTTCGTCATCGTCGACGTCTGGCGCACCGAGGCAGAGCTGCGGTCGTTCCACGACGACGTCCTTGCCGCCGCCCTCGCGGCGACCGGCCTGGACGCGGATCCACCGGTGGTCTCACCGATCTGGGGCTTCGCCCGCCCGTGATCGGTGAGGAGTGTCGGTGGGCTCGGGCAAGCTGGCGCTCAGGTATCCAACGAAGGAGGGCCTGTGACTGTCAGGTATCAGCTCGTGATCGACTGCGCGAATGCCGATCTGCTCGCGCGCTTCTGGGCTGCCGCGCTGGGGTATGAGTTCGCGCCGGCGCCGGAGGGGTTTGCGTCGTGGGATGACTACTGGCGCGAGGTGGGGGTGCCCGAGGAGGAGCTCGGGGCCGGTGAGGACCGCATCGTCGACCCCAGCGGTGGTGGGCCGCGGATCTGGTTCCAGGTCGTTCCGGAACGCAAGACGATCAAGAACCGGCTCCACCTCGACATCCACGCCGGCGGTGGGCGCGAGGTTCCGCTCGCCACGCGGCGGGAACGGGTCGACGCCGAGGTGCGGCGGCTGACCGAGCTCGGCGCCACCGCCGTTCGGGTGCTGCAGCAGGAAGGCCTCGACCACTACGCCGTGGCTATGAGAGATCCGGAGGGCAACGAGTTCGACGTCAACTAACGGGCATCTGCCAACACCCGCTTGGCATTGCGGTCCCGCGTCGCGGTCGCGTCGGCCAGCCGACCCAGCTGGCCGGCGAACGTCGACATCGCCTCGCGCTGGTAGCCCACCAGCACCGTGTACCAGGTGTCGACCAGCCCCGTGCTGTGCTTGCACCGCACGTCGGCGACCGCAGTACGCTTCTCCACCGCTGTCGGCTTGCCCGGCTGCCAGCGCGGGTCGTCGTTCGGCTGCCAGGGATCGGCGAACGCGAAGCCCTCCGCCTTCATGCACGCGGACCACTCGCGAAACTTCGCCTTGACGCGCTCGTCCGCCTCGGCCATGCCACCGGTACGCATGGACAATTCGTCGAGCACACTTGGGTCCACGTTCTCGACGCCACCCGAGACGGCCTTGGCACTCTCAGAAACGCAACCGGTCAGCGCCTTCTCCACGGTTGCCGAAAGCGGCGGCGAAGCAGGCGGGCGCGACTCCGCCTCCACCCTCCCGGCATAGCCGTGCGCCCGCGCCTCCTTCTCGTCGATGAGCCCGAACAACCGCTCCCGAGCCGACGCCATGTCGAAATGGAACGGCGCGGGCGGCGCGTACGAGAATCCCCGCCCGCGCATGCAGCGCGAAGTCAGCAAGCCCTCGGCGCGCTGGATCCGCAGGTCCTGCTGCGCGGTCGGGTAGAGCGCGTCGAGTGGCAGCTTGATCTCCGACACTCCGCTGACCCTCAACAAGGCGGCGGTGGAGGATCCCCTTGCGGGGTGGGCTGTTTGGGGTGCGCACGCCGACGCACCCGCAACCAGCACCACACCCGCAAGGAAGCCCGCCCACGACGCTCGCGCGCCGGCGACGTTCACCGCGAGATGCCTCGGCACTGTCGGTGTGGGCTGGTCTCATAGACGAAGCAGAACGAGGTGATCTTGTCGTTGACCACCAACCCGTTGTTGAACTTGTCGATCGTGAGGTCCATCGCCGCATCGAGCTCGTCGGGTCCGTTCGCCCACTTGCGGGTGAACAGGCCGCCGCTGAAGTTCGCGTGCTGCCAGGTCCGGACGTACTTGCCGGCGTCGTAGTTCCGGAGCGAGCTCACGTTGTCGTCCACACTGCAGTCGGTCCCGCAGTTCCGGATGAACACCTTCGTGGTGAGGTTCGCAATGCTGTAGAAGGAGTCGTAGACACCGGCCGAGTGCCAGGTGTTCTGCCACATGCACATCTCGCCCGTCTCGCAGTGGCCGTTCTCGTTCGCGGCGTGCGCGGGAACGGAGAACGCGATCAGCCCGGCGATCACCGCGACGAACGTGCCGAGGAGAGCCGCAATGCGTTGTCTCATGGGGAAACCTTCCGCTCATGAACCTGGAAAGCTATGCCACGTCGAGCTTTCCAAGCGGACTCACGGCGCGATAGGAACGATCGTTCCCCCACCCGACCGATCACCGACACGCATACTGGTGCGTGCCACTACGTCGAGAACTCCCAACGCGGCAAGGGCAAACGCGACTACGGGCGATGTGCGGCCCAGAACGACTCGAGCTCGGCGTCGAGCGGCTTGCCGGCCTGCATGGGCAGGGAGTGCGTCGTGTTCGGCCACACCTTGACCTGCGCGTCCGGGATCAGCTCAGCCTTCTCGGCCGCGCCGCCGCCGGCCAGCGACTTGTCGCTCGCCAGCGCCACGTACACCGGCATCGGCAGGCCCTTCAGCTGGGCGTCGGTCAGCGGGCTCGGCGTCGGGAGGCTCCCGGACGAGAAGTGCTCGGTCCCGGCGGCGATCATCCGGGCCATCGGGTCGTTCGGGTCGACCTCTTCGTCCTCGACGCCGCCGATCTTGTTCAGTGCGTGGTCGCGCCACGACTTCGGGATGCCCGGCAGGGACGCGAGCGCGGTCCAACCGAAGGCCCACAGCGGGATCGTCCCCAGCGTCATGATCGGGTCCAGCATGGTGAGGCTGGCGATCCGCTCGGGGTGGCGTACGGCCACCGCCGCGGCCAGGCCGCCACCCTGCGAGTGCCCCACCAGGTGCACCTGGTCGAGTTTCAACGCGGCCAGAGCTTCGTCGACCCAGCGAGCGTTGTCGTCCATGTCGCGGAGCGGGAGCGTCTGCTCCGACAGTCCACTGTCGCCGACGGCGTCGAACGCGTACACGGTGCGGTGGGCGGCGAAGTCCGGCAGGTTGGTGCCCCACATCGGCACGCCGCTGGCCCGACCGGGCAGCAGGACGACCGGGGTGTCGTCGACGGGCTTGTCGTTGACCCACGCATAGGCGCGCACGGTCCCGAACGTCGTGGTGAGATCGCGCGTGGCGGTGGGCGCGGGCATGGTCTTCATCGCCGTCTCGTACGCGGAGACGTACGTCGCGCGGCCCTCGGGCGTACGGAAGTAGCCGAGGCTCGGTCCGCCCATCGCCAGCATCGCCACCAATCCGGTCGTGGAGAGCACCGCCACGATGGCCAGCAACACGACCGGCCAGCGGCGCCGCTTCGTCCGCTTCTTCGGGTCGGCCGGCGCTTCCTGGGTCTCGGCCGGCGAAGTGTCCGTGGTCATGGAAGTCTCCCCGTCGGAATCTTTGCAATACGTTCGTACTGCATCAGGTTACAGTATGACCGTACCGGATAAGCTCAAACCCATGCCCAAGATCGTCGACCACGAGCAGCGCCACGAGGAGATCGTCCGTGCGCTCTGGCAGGTGATCGCCGAGCACGGCATCGAAGGGGTCAGCCTGCGCGTGGTGGCGCAGGCCGCGGGCGTGTCGATCGGCCGGATCCAGCACTACTTCGCGAGCCGGGAGGCCCTCGTCCTCGCCGGGCTCACCCGGCTGATCGACCAGGCCGTCGGCGCCTACCAGGGAACGTCGGACGCTCCGCCGCGCGACCGGCTCTTCCACGTCCTGTCCCAGCAGGTGCCGCGCACCGAGCCCGGGCGCATGGGCGTGGCGGTCTGGTACGCCTACCTCGCCACCGCGATCACCGACACCCGCATCCGCCAGATCCTCGCCGAGGCGCTGCGCGTCGGCGAGACCGAATGCGCAGCCCACGTACGAGCCATGCGCGAGGTCGGCGCCGCCGAGGCGCTCGCCGTGTCGCGACGCCTGCTCGCGCTCTCCGACGGCCTGACCCTGCGCGTGTTGGCAGGCGGGCTCGACGCCGACGAGGCGATCGCCGTTCTGCACGCCGAAGTCGACGCCCTCTGACCTTCCCTATATAGCCGATGGTCGATAGCATCGCCGAATGGCGATGGATCGGACCGTGTCCACCGTGACTCCCGCGGCCGCGTTGTTCCGGTCGTTGGCCGACGAGACCAGGTTGCGGATCCTGCAGCGGCTCGCCGGCGGGGAGGTACGGGTCGTCGACCTGACCGCGGAGCTGGGGTTGGCGCAGTCGACGGTGTCGAAGCACCTGGCGTGCCTGCGGGACTGCGGGCTGGTCGACTACCGGACCGAGGGACGCCAGTCGTTCTACGCGCTGACCCAGCCGGAGCTGATGGACCTGCTGGTCGCGGCCGAGCGGGTGCTGGACGCCACCGGTCACGCCGTCGCGCTGTGTCCCACGTACGGCCGCGCCTGATGGCGCTCTGGACGAAGCAGCTGCCCGTCGCCACCACGCTGGAGCGGCGAACGGTGCTGGCGCGGCGGGTGCGGTGGTTGGTCGCCGCGACGATCTCCTACAACGTGGTCGAGGCCGTGGTGGCCATCAGCGCGGGCACGATCGCGTCGTCGACCGCGCTGATCGGGTTCGGGCTCGACTCGGTGGTCGAGGTGTCGTCGGCGGCCGCGGTGGCGTGGCAGTTCTCCGCCCGTGACCACGCCGTACGGGAGGCCCGCGAGCAACGGGCGTTGAGGATCATCGCGGTCTCGTTCTTCGCGCTCGCCGCGTACGTGACCTTCGAGTCGATCCGGTCGCTGCTGACCGGCGGCGAGGCCGAGCACTCCACGGTGGGCCTGGTGCTGGCGGCGCTGTCGCTGGCGGTCATGCCCGGACTCTCCTACGCCCAACGTCGCGCCGGGCGGCAGCTCGGATCCGCCAGCGCGGTGGCCGACTCCAAACAGACGCTGCTGTGCACGTACCTGTCCGTGGTGCTGCTGGTCGGGCTCGGGCTGAACAGCCTGTTCGGCTGGAGCTGGGCCGACCCGCTGGCCGCCCTGGTGATCGCCGGCGTCGCGGTCAAGGAGGGCATCGAGGCGTGGCGAGGCGACACCTGCTGCGATCTCCCCGTCACCGTCTCCACCGAGATCCTCGTCCAAGGGACGAGCACCTGCGGGTGTGTGGACGGCTGCGACTGCTAGGCGAGCTGGGCCCAGTGGATCGCGGCGAGCGAGAGGGCTGCCGCGCCGGCGGCCTGGATCGGCTTGGTGCCGTCGAGCAGGGGCTCGAGGATCTTCCGTTCGAACGGAACCAGTGAGCTCGTGCCCTCGGTGTTGGTCTGGACGAGTCCGCCGAACAGGTCGTCGAAGCAGTCCGGGTCGAACACCGCGACCGTCAGCAGGTCGGTGGCCCAGGTGAGCGGGTCGACGCCAAGGCCCAGGCAGTACACGCGAATCAGCCCGGCGTCCCTCGCCTCGGTCATCGCCCGATAGAACGGCCACGCGTCGTAGTCGAGCGGCTCGTCGTCGCCGTAGGACTCCGAACGGCCGAGGAACTCCTCGCTGTACTCGCGCACCATCCCGCGCCACAGGTCGAAGTCGTTCGCGAAGCTCCCCGGCGCCGCGTTCACCGGCTGGAAGACGCCGACCGGCATGACCTGGTGCAGGCCGCCCCCGTGCGCGACCTTCGCGGCGTCGCGGAAGTGCAGGACGAACGAGGTCACCGGGCCCGCGCGCAGCGTCAACGTGCTGATCGCCGGCAGCGCCGGGCGGCGCGCGAAGTCGCGTGGGTCGCCGACCAGCGAACGGAACTCCCGACCGCCGGCGGCGAGCTCGTGCGCCACGGCCTCGCCAACGTTCACGCCGTCGAAGTACGACCCCGGCCCGAACGTCAGCGCACGCTCGGCGAGGGAGGCGTCGAGCAGCCGGTACGCCGGCCGGTTCTCGAACACCGCCGGCCGAGCCAGCGCCCCAAGTGCCTCCGCGTACGACCCGAAGCCTGCCCGCAGGTGCGCGGAAGCCGGCTCCGTCCCGTCGAACGAGGGCGCCGGATGAGCGCTGTCGAACCGCAACGTGAGCGCGCCCAGCGCGATCGGCTCGTCGGGCACCCAGTCCGGCCGGCACAGCAGCGCCGTACCCGCCACGCAAGGCAGCGACGAAGAGAGCGAGGCGGCGACCTTCGTCAGGTCGTGCCGCCCCGCATTGAGCCTCTGTCGATCGAGTACCCAAGCCTCCCGCACGGCCGCAGCGTACGGGAGGCCAGGCCGTGTCGGTCAAAGATCGCCTGGCGCGCGGCGCGCGATGACCGGCGCTATTTGCCCGACACGACCTCAGCTAGCTGCTCATGATCACCGGAGTGACCGCTTGGCGAGGGCGGCTCGACACCGCATGGGCAGCGGGTTGGTGCGGCAACGGCCGCGGCGCGGAGCCGATCCAGCCACGTTCGGCTGCCCGGATCCCCGCCTCGAAGCGACTGCGCGCGCCGAGTCTGGCCATGATCTCGGCCATCATCC
Source organism: Tenggerimyces flavus (assembly GCF_016907715.1). NCBI lineage: Bacteria > Bacillati > Actinomycetota > Actinomycetes > Propionibacteriales > Nocardioidaceae > Tenggerimyces > Tenggerimyces flavus. The sequence goes on from NZ_JAFBCM010000001.1 coordinate 1,849,190, forward strand.
GGCGCACCGTACGCAACGACACCCCGAGCTGCCGGGCCGCCGAGGCGTCGGTCATGCCCTTGCCCAGCAACCGGAGCAGGCAGCGCTCGGCGTTGCTGAGCCCGGTCGACGGGTCCGGTGCCGGAGCCGCCTGCACGGGGTACGCGTCCTGCCACGCCACGTCGAACAGCGTGGCCAACGCCCGGGCGAGCGGCCGGTTGTAGACGACGAGCGCGGTCGGCACCTCGCCGTCAGCCGGCACGATCACGACCCTGCCGTCGATGATGATCATCGTCGGCGGGAGCGCGCCGCCCACCCGTACGACGCCGCCCGCCGCGAGCAGCCACTTGGCCTGCCCGAGTGCGGCCGGGTCCGAACGTACGGCGTCCGGATACAGCACGCGGACCGCCACACCCCGGTCGATCGCCTGCTCGACCGGATCGGATCGTACGGTCAGCGCCAGGTCCCACGCGGGGCTCGGCAGCACGGTGACCACGGTGGCCTGTGCGGCGAGCACCAGCGCTTCGATCTGTTCGCACACCTCCGCGACGCCCGTACAGAACCGGGGCGGCGCCGGCGGGCTGTGCGGTTCACGAGTGGAGAACGCGGCCACCAGGGTGAGCACGGCCTCCTGGGTCCGGGCCAGTTCCTGCTGTCGGGCGGCTACCTCCGCCTGCCGCCGGGCGAGCAACGGGCCGAAACTGCGTTGCGGGTCTACCGGGACGATCCGGTGGGGCGCGTCTGGCACGGCCACCGCGAGTCCTGCCGCGGCGAGTCGGTCCAGTGCGTCTTCTGCTTGGTTCCAACTGAGACCCAACCGGTCGGAGACGTCTGCGGCCGTGCACTCTTGTTCGCGGAGCAGCATCCGGTACGTCTCGCGCATCTGCCGGTCAAGTCCGAGCACTTCCCACATGCTCAGGCTCCTTCGGGTCTGGACCCCCATTACCCCTGGTGAATTGTGCCCAGAAACTGACCCCGTTCGGCAATTGTTGACGACGAATTTGTGACAACAGTGTCTGATGTGGCCACGGTAACGGGACGTATCCGACATCGTCGGTGGCCTGGTGGACACTGAGGCGATGCAGAATCCCCTTGTGGACATGGCCGAATGGCCGGGTCTGGAGCTGCTGGACCCCTTGACCGGCGGGCATCGCAACCCGGTCTTCCTCGCGCGGTACCGAGGCCGCTCCGTTGTCGTGCGGCAGTCGGGACGACCGATTCCCACGTTGGAATGGGAATTGGACCTCTTGGAGCACCTCGACTCGAACGGCGTTCGGGTGCCGCGGATCGTTCCGGCGGCCGATGGGCGCCGGTTCGTCGGGCCGGTCTTGGTGCAGGAGTTCCTGCCGGGCGGCCCGCCGCGTACGGAGGCCGACTGGCGGAACGTGCTCGCGGTGCTCCGCGACGTTCACGCGCTCGGGGTCGGCTGGACGCAGCGGCCGGGGTTCGCCTCGGCGCGGTCGCTGCTGATCGAGTCGGTGGGCGGCGACGTCGATCTCGGCGCGATGCCCTCCGACGCGGCGGCGCTCGTGCAGGCGGCGTGGCTCCCGGTCCTCGACGGCGCGCTCGAGACCGTCGTGCACGGCGACCCCGGCGGCGGCAACGTGCTGGTGGCCGAGGACGGCAGCGTCGGGCTCATCGACTGGGACGAGGCGCGCGTGGACGTGCCGGCGTTCGACCTGGCCGGTCCGTACCTCGAGCTCACCGACCTCGGCGTACGCGACGAAGCCTGGCGCGACGCGATGGTCGCCGGCCTCGCGTGGGAGGCCGCGACCTGTTGGCGCGCCGAACCTGTGTACGCACGACGACGGCTCGCCGAGCTACGCACCGCGCTGAAGTCACAGTGAAGACGCCAGACGGCGGGCACCGCGCTTTGCCTGGGGTGGCCCGCCGTCCTGGACGGCTGCGGAGACTCCGCTGACCTACTCCTCGAGGGCGGGGAGGCCCTCGGTGAGCCTTCAGGCCGCGGCGACTCCGACGATCTCGACCGTGAGCTGACCGGCGGGAGCGGCGTACGTGATCTGTCCGCCCTTCCGCTGGCCGATCAACGCCTGCCCGAGCGGGCTGGTCGGAGTGAGCGCGACGACTTCGTCGTCCTGCTCCTCGATCAAGCCCACTTGGTAGGTCTCTGTGCTTCCGTCGTCGAAGCGCAGCGTGACCTTCGTACCGAGCCCGACCGTGTCCTTGTCGATCGCCGTAGCGATCGTCGTGGCGGACAGCAGGTCCCGGATGCGGGAGAGCCTGCGGTCGATCGACTCGATCTCGATCTGCTGTGCTGCGACCCCTGCTTGGTCGACGAGATCGCCGCCTGTCTCGGAGCCCTGCTCGGCGAGCAGCTCGGCGCGACGCACCAAAAGCTGTTCTTCCTCGCGATGCAGACGCTCACGCGCAGATTCGGAGAGTACGTGGACCTGATGATCGAGGACACTCACGGCGGCCTCACTTCCCTCGGTTGCCCCCAAGACGCCTCTGAGCACAGTTCCCTACAGCTTCGGAGGGATCCGGTCGTCGACGCCGACGAAGGTGCTTATCCTCTCACGCAATGGCCCCTACGGAAGGGGTGTATCAACTTTCGGACGCCGAGCGTGAGCTTGCGGTGACACAGTGCTGCTCGGCCAGCAGTTACCTGCCGGCTTCCTTGCGTTCGCCGGACGTACCGTCTGCTTCGATTCGGTAGCGCCCAACGGGGTCGGTTGAGAGAACCAACGCAAGGGAGAGCTCATGAGGTTCCGCAGGATCGGCCTCGTCGCCCTGATCGCCTTGGCGGTCGCGGTGCCGGGTGTGGGGACGGCTCAGGCTGGCGGACACGGCCACGGGCACGGGCATGGCGACGACGCGATCGTGATCGCTCACCGCGGCGCGAGCGGCTACCGGCCCGAGCACACGCTCGGCGCGTACAAGCTGGCGATCCAGCTGGGCGCGGCCTACATCGAGCCCGACGTCGTCTCGACCAGGGACGGCGTGCTGGTCGCGCGGCACGAGAACGAGATCTCGGGAACGACCGACGTCGCGGCGCACGGTGAGTTCGCTGGGCGCAAGACCACCAAGACGATCGACGGCGTCGCGGTCACCGGCTGGTTCACCGAGGACTTCACGCTGCGCGAGCTCAAGACGCTTCGCGCGAAGGAGCGGCTGCCCGATCTGCGGCCCTCGAACACTGCGTACGACGGCCGCTACGAGATCCCGACGTTGCAGGAGGTCATCGACCTCGTGAAGCGCGAGTCGAAGCGGCAGCACCGCAGGATCGGCATCGCGCCGGAGACCAAGCACCCGACGTACTTCGCCTCGATCGGGCTGCCGCTGGAGAAGCCGCTGATCCGCACGCTGCGCAAGAACGACCTCGACCACCGCCGGTCGAAGGTCGTGATCCAGTCGTTCGAGGTCTCGAACCTCAAGGCGCTCGCCAAGCAGACCGACGTGGAGCTCGCGCAGCTCGTCAACGCTTCCGGCGCGCCGTACGACTTCATCGCGAAGGGCGATCCGCGCACGTACGACGACCTCCTCACGCCGGCCGGGCTTCGTGAGCTGAGCCGGTACGCCGACTGGGTCGCGCCGGAGAAGGGCCGCATCATCCCGCGCGACGCGTCGGGCGGGATGATGCAGCCGACCGCGCTGGTCCGGAACGCCCACCGCGCCGGGCTGCGCGTGGTGACGTGGACGTTCCGAGCGGAGAACACGTTCCTGCCGGCGGACTTCCGCGACGGCACCGACCCGGCCGCGCACGGCGACCTCGTCGGGGAGATCCAGACGTACCTGCGGACCGGGCTGGACGCGATCTTCACCGACTTCCCGGACATCGGTGTCGAGGCGGTTTCGGACTTCTAGGTAGCTCTAGGTTGGTCCGCATGGAGAAGCGGACGCTGGGTCGTACGGGTAGGTCGGTGAGCGCGGTCGGGCTCGGGGCGTGGCAGCTCGGGGCGGACTGGGGCTCGGTCAGCGAGTCCGACGCGCTCTCGACGTTGAACGCCGCGGTGGATGCGGGCGTGACGTTCATCGACACCGCGGACGTGTACGGCGACGGCCGGAGCGAGCGGCTGGTGGGGGAGCTGCTGCGGTCGCGTCCGTCCGCCGGCCTGACGGTGGCGACGAAGATGGGGCGGCGACTGCCGCAGTCGCCGTCGATCTACACGCTGGACAACTTCCGCGGGTGGCTCGATCGGTCGCGGTCGAACCTCGGTGTGGACACTCTCGACCTGGTTCAGTTGCACTGCCCGCCTTCTGCCGTCTACTCGTCTGGCGCGGTGTATGAAGCGCTGGATCTTTTGGTGGCGGAGAAGGTGATCGCTTCGTACGGGGTGAGCGTCGAGACGTGCGCGGAGGCCCTGGCCGCGGTGGCGCGGCCGGGGGTCGCTTCGGTGCAGATCATCCTGAACGCGTTCCGGCTGAAGCCGCTCGCCCAGGTCCTGCCGGCGGCTCTGGCCGCGGGCGTCGGGATCATCGCACGGGTGCCGCTGGCCAGCGGCCTGTTGTCGGGGCGGTACGACACGTCGACGTCGTTCGGGGCGGACGACCACCGGACGTACAACCGGCAGGGCGAGGCGTTCGACGTGGGGGAGACGTTCTCGGGGGTGTCGTTCGCGACGGGTCTCGAGGCCGTGCAGCGGTTGCGGCCACTGGTGCCGGAGGGCGCGTCGATGGCCCAGTTCGCGCTGCGCTGGATCCTCGACCAGCCCGGGGTGTCGACGGTGATCCCGGGCGCGCGGAACGCGGAGCAGGCGAACGCCAACGCCGCGGCCGCCGCCCTCGCGCCGCTGCCTGAGGCTGTGCTGGCCGAGGTGCGGGCGATCTACGACGAGCTGATCCGGCCTGACGTCCACGACCGCTGGTAGCGCGACTTCCCTTACCGAACTGGGGTTCTGCACCGTGGCAAGGCCCCGTCAAACCCCAGTCTGGTAAGGGAAGTGTCGGCGGCTGTGGATGCAGCGAACTGAACCGTATAGGCGGGCAGGTGGCGGGTGGCTCTCGCTGGTATGGGTGGGCGGGTGGCTTGTGCTCGTGCGGGCGGGGCTAGGGGTTGGGTCGGTGCCCTTCCTCGGCGCGACGGACCTCGGCGGCGATGGTGGCTGAGCACCGTTTGTCCACAGCTTTCCGCGACTTTGCCCACCGAATCGGGGTTGGGGACCGTGTTGCCACGTTGGAGAACCCCGGTTCGGTGGGTGAAGTGCGCATCGACGGCGACATCAGGGTCCGCTCGCCGCCCACGCGAGCTTTCGCCGCAACGTTCAGGTCCCTCCAGGTGGCGCACACCAGTGCGGGTGAGGGCGGCTGGCGGTGCTCACCCGTGCGGCGCGCAGGTGGCGGGCGGGCAGGTGGCAGGTGGCAGGTGTGCAGGACACCAGCCAGAACGAGCAGATCGTGAACGTGCCTTCCTCGCCGCTGAGCCCGTCCTCGGTCTCCTCGACCCGGTAGCGCAGCACGAGGCCGTTCTCGGTGGCAGGCGTGCAGGCGGCGGGTGGCCTGCTCTCGTGTGGGCGGAGTGAGGGGTGGGCCGGTGGCCTGCCCAGCGCGACGGACATCTGCGGTCGGCGGCGATGGTCGAGCATCGTGGCTGTCCACAGTTTTCCGCGACTTTGCCGACCGAATCGGGGTTGGGGACCGTGTTGCCACGTTGGAGAACCCCGGTTGGGTGGGTGAAGTGCGGGGTCGGGTTGGTAGCAAGAGCCGGGAGTGGCACATTTCGGGCATAGCGGAATTCGCTGGACCCTCTGGTCGCAGGGTGTCATAACGGGGCTACCGTGTGCGTTCACGACACGCACGACACGCGAGACATCCGAAGGCCCACGGAGGTATCGGCGATGAAGTGGTCAGATCTGGTCGGGGTACGCGTCGAGCTCCCCAGCCTGATAGCCGGCGTCCCGCCCGCAGCGACGAAGGCGCCGCGTGGCGCTAAGGAGAACCCGCTCTTCACGACCACCGAGGAGAACGGCACCAGCAACGCGACCGAGACGGTGAGCAGCCTCCTCACCGTGCAGTCGCTGGTCAACCTCACCTTCTCCACCACCGTGATCACCCTGCTCTGGAAGCTCATCCAGCGCCTCTTCGGCACCGGCGCCGGCGAGTGGGTGCCGCTGTTGCTCTGCTTCACGTTCGTCGCCGTCTCGTGGGTCGCCAGCTACGCGACCAAGCCCACGACGAACGGCACCAAGGTCGTCTCCGGCTTCGTCGCGATCGTCACCGGCCTCGTCCTCACCGCCACTGTGCTCGGCATCAACGCCGCGATCCTCAGCTAGGCAAGGCGGAACGGACAAGCCGCAGCCGCTCCGCCGTCACGCTGGCTCGCGCAAGGCCGGCCCGGATCGGCGGTCCCTGGCGGCCGCACTTGACCAGGTACAGCTGCACGACGTTCAGGAACGTGATCACGACGACGTAGAACATCGCGTCCCGCAGCACTCCCAGATACAGCAGGATGCCGACCGCCCACAGGATCACCGCGTACAGCAGGTTGCCCGGGATCCAGGACGCGAACAAGGCCAAGCCAGGCACCTGCGCGGGCACCGTCGAGAGGCCGTCCGCACGCGCCTTCGCCAACACCGTAAGGGCGAACGACGACGTCAGCCAGTTGATCGCCGTCACCACGGTCATCCCGATCGCGGTCAGCAACAGCCACAGCCGCGGCTGGACGAGCAGCCCCGCGAGCGTCAACAGCGACAGCGCGAACGCCGGCACGCGCATGGCGACCTCGGCCACCATGCCGTACCAGGACAGCGCGCTCGAACCCCATCGCAGCGGCCACGGCGTCACGCTCGCGAACAAGCTCTGGTAGTACTTCACGCCCACCAGCGTCATGCTCAGCGCCAGGATGCCGAGCGCGACCGGCGCGATCCCCTCCGGAATGGCGTAGCCGGGCGCCCGCAGCTGGTCGATGATCGGGAACACGTCCGGAGCAGCGCCGGACAGCCGCTGCAGCGCGACCACGATCAGGTTGTCCCAGGACAGCCCGGCGCTGCGGTACGTCCACATCAGCACCAGCACCGAGCACAGTCCCCAGGTCAGCGTGGCGAGCGTGGACCAGACGAGCAGCCGACGTACGCCGAAGCTGCGCGTCGGGTCGCGCCAGAGTCCCTGCGAACGGCGCTTGCGCCACAGTCGCAGCTGCCGGCCGAGCGCACCGGACAGCGGCGTGAACAGGTCGGCCATGCCGCGCCACCAGCTCACGCCGTGCGGGTTCGCGCCCTCGGACTTCGCCGCAGCGACAGCGTCGAGCTCCTCGAGAAAGTCCTGGCGCAGGCTCTCGTACGTGGAATCCGACGGCCGGAAGATCAGCAGTCGCCGAGCCGGATCGCGGTCGATCAGGTCCTCGATGAACCGGGCCAATAGTGGCGCCTCGGCGTAGAACACGTCGGGCACGGTGCCGTCGCTCGACAACCGGCCGCAGCCGAGCAGGATCAGCAGCTGGCCGAGCGAGTACAGGTCGCCGGACGGTTTCCCGTGCGTACGTGAACGTTCCTCCACCGCGGCCCCGGGATCGACTTGCCGGCTGAGCGCCCGGATCTCCGGCGCGACGTACGCCGCGTCGGCGCCGTCCCGCCCGGGCAGGTTGTGCAGGTAGAGGAAGTTGACGCCGAGGTCGACCAGCCGGAGCCGCCGCGTCCCCTCCACCTCGACGACCAGGATGTTGCTCGGCGAGAGGTCGCCATGCTCGAGCTCGCAGGCCTCCAGGTCGGCGAGCGCGCTGAACAGCTCGTCGCCGATCGTGCGCAGCCGTGCGAGGTCGAGCCGCGCCTTGCCGACGTTCGCCGGTCCGTTCGCCTGCGCGGCCAGCAGCTCGGCCAGGGTCTGACCGTCGATGAAGTCCATCAGCAGCCAGCTGTCCGAGCTCGCCCACACGCCGACCAGGTGGTCGGCCTCGACGTCGAGCGGCAGCTCGTACGTCGTCGCATAGCCCTTGGTCGCGCGGGCGATCGTCGGGATCCGCAGGAACGGGTAGACGATGCACTTCAGCGCGAGCGGCTTCAGCTCGCCCGCCCTGCGCTCGGTGGGCATGCCGCGGAGCAGGAACGACGTCGTGCCATGCCGGTGGAACGTGAGACTGCGGACCTTGATCGCGTCCCACTCGGCGTTGGGTTCCGCCGGCGCGTACAGCTCCCGCAGCGCGTCCTGGACGTCGGGATCCTTGACGAGCCGCTCGCACAGGAGAGTGCAGTCGTGATCGGGTCCCTCGTCGGCCCAGGGCGAGCGCTGTCGTTCGGAATGCCGGAGCGCGAGCAACGTCAACAGGAGCAGGCCGGCGAACCCGTTCAGCGACCCGAGCTCGCCCCGCTCCCGGTCGGCGAGCCGGGCGCGCCAGCCAGTCAGCGCGGTGATCACGCGGTCCCAGGGCAGCTCGAGCTGGGCGGTGAACGTGCCGCTGTCCGGCGGGATGCCGAGCAGGACGTCACGCCACCCCTCGACGTTCCACTTGCGGGCCAGCTGGTCGAGCTCGTGGTCGCGTTCGTCGAGGACGGCGGGTACGACGCCGACGAGCGTGCGCAGGTCGGCCGTCATGCGGCACCCCCGATGGCCTGAAGGGTGAGCTCGCGAGCGGCGGTGGCGGCGGCGATCAGCTTGGGGCGACTCTGCTCGAGCGCGTGAAGAGGTCGTGGCGGTGCCAGGTCGTACACGTACGGCGGTCCGTCCGGCGTGGTCGTCCGACGACTCAGCACGGTGCGGTCCGCCACGTACTCCTCCAGTGCGTCGAGGTGCCGGGCGCCGAGGCTGGGACGCAGCCGCTCGAGCCCGCGGTGCTGGACGGAGCGCAGCAGCCGGCCGGGCAGCTGGTACGGGCCGTGCGGGCGGGTGCTGAGCGAGAGCACGTGCGTGCACCCGTCGAGCAGCGCGAGCCGGTACGGATGCACGGTGAGCAGCGCGCCGTCGATCGCGCGCCGGCCGCGGAACGTCGCCGTCCCACGCACGGCGAGCGGCAGCCACGACGACGCCCGCAGCGCCGCGACCAGGTCGGCCCGGTCCTGGAACGTCGACACTGCTTCGGTCCGGAGCTCGTCGACGAGCGTGACCGCCACGGTGAGCGGCACCTTCGAGTCCAGCACCGCGTCAGCGTTCAGGGGCACAGCTTGGGAGATGACGTACGAGAACGCGTAGTCCAGCCCAATGAGAGAACCGGTGAGCGCGCGGAACGGGTCGATGAACCGGCGGTCGGTGAGGTGCTCCCAGTAGATCGCGAGCTGCTTCCAGTTGTCGCCGGCGTAGGAGTACGCGCCGTTGAGCGCGCCGGAGGACGAGCCGTACAAGCCGTCGAACGCGTGCCCCAGCCCGAGGTCCTCGAGCGCGGCGAGCATGCCGCCGGAGATCACGCCGCGCATGCCGCCGCCCTGGATCGCGAGGCCGAGCCGGTGCTGGTCGTGCCGGGCGCCGGGCCGGTCCTGCGCCTCGAGTCGGGCGCGCAACAGGGCGAGGACTGGGTGCCCCCGCTGTTCGCCCATGGCCGTGTCTCCTCCCGTGTACGCACCAGCCTAGTGAGACCTTCGGCGGCTCCAGGGCGGTCGTACACAGGCCTGTGGATGGGGATTCCCCGAACGCCGGGTCCCGCCGCGAGCTACGCGGTCGGATCCGTCACGGCCGACGCCGGAGAGAGCCTCAGGCTAAGCGCGTACTGGTCGTTCCTCCTTCCAGGCAAGGAGATCCGCGTACCCTGTGGCGAGCTCTCCCAGCGCAGCGTGCCGTCGCCGCCGAGCAGCTCGACCTTGGCGTGGTCGGCGAGCTTGACGTCGAGATCGACCGTGTTGCCCTGCGGCGCACCGAGCACGATCGCGTTCACGGCGTCCTTGCTTCTGGTGTAGCGGACGTCGTGTCCGTCGGTGGTAAGGCCCTTGGCGCGCTTCCAGTACGTGGTGCCGTAGATCGCCCGGCCGTTGTCCTCCAGCCACGTGCCAAGGTCGCGGAGCCGGCGTTCTTGCTCGCGCGGGAGGTGGCCGGAGCCCGTGGGACCCACGTTCAGCAGCAGGTTGCCGCCCTGCGAGACGACGTCCACGAGCAGGTGGACGAGCTGCTCGCTGGTGAGGAGCTCGCGTCGGTCTCCAGCCGGTTGTAGCCGAACGACGTGCCGATGCGCCGGCTTCCTTCCAGGGTTGGAAGCCGTAGTCGCTCCACAGACTTTGACTGAAACCCTCGAGCCACCTGTCGGCGTCGCCAGGCCGGTGCCGGACGCTCACCGCGCTCTCCGTCTGGCGTGGCTTCCGCCGGTGATCCTTATTTAGAGGACGCTTGGCTGATAGCGGTCGATCAGCTCCTGCCAATGCTTGCCTGTGTAGTCGAGGTCGACGCTGACCAGCGCCGCGGCGAACGACTCGTTGTCGACGATCGGAAGACCGCCGAACGTCCAGTCCATCCCTGTGCTGTAGTACGTGCCGAACCGCATGCCCTTGCGCCGGACCGCCGTGGCGAACTCGCCGAGGACGTCGCGCTTGGCCTGCCAGTTTCGCTTGTGTGGGTTGGGGTTCTTGCTCGGCCAGAGCAGGAACCCGTCCTCGGTCTTCGTGGTGACCACGACGTACTTCGCGCCCGACTTGGCGAACAGGTCCGCCCACGGGCGCGGATTCCAACCGGCGAGCGAACGGTCGCGGAACTGCGCCACGAAGTCGTCGTAGCTCGTGCCGGGGTAGCGCTCGCGGTGGAAGCGCGCGGTCTCGCTGCCGGGAACGTTCATCGTGTTCTGGTACATCTCCGCGTACGGCAACAGCCGCCACTGCTGTTCCTGGCGCCACTTCGGCGCGTCGGGGCTGAGCGCGGCGTCGAGGTCGGCAGTGTGGACCGGCGCGTACGCGGGGATGGCCGCCGCGTTCCAGTGCACGAAGATGCCGAACTTGTCCTGGTCGAACCACGCCGGCGGCGCGTTCGCGCTCTTCGTGGCGGCATGTGCCTGGCTCTGCCCGGCGAGCGCGAGGCCGACCGTTCCGGCAGCTGTCGCACGCAGGAACGTGCGGCGGCTGGAGCCCTGACTGGCGGGCTGGTCCTGGGTGTGGAACATGGTCTCCCCCGTTTCATCGCGTCCTTGCTTGCTGATGAGGGACGCTACTGACGGCGAGGGCTGGCGGACATCGGCCAGACGGAGTGGTGCCACCCAACGAACGTCGGGTCCTTCGGTCTTGGGGTACCACCGAAAGTCAGTGGTGGAAGGATGATCGGCATGACGATCCACGGCGACCACCCCTTTTTGCCGCCGGAGTCGGAACGATCGGCGGTACGGCGGTTCCGCGGCCGGCTGGCGTCGCCGGTGGCGCTGTGGACGTCGGAGTCGGCGGGCCTGCCGGTGACCTCGATGCTGGTGGCGGACGGCCAGCCGGCGTTGGCGATCGGCCTGGTGGACGAGGACTCGCTGCTGTGGGCGGCGATCCAGCGGACGTCCACGTTCGCGATCTCTCTGCTGTCGTGGTCGCATCGCGGCCTGGCGGAGGCGTTCGCGGAGACCATGCCCGCGCCCGGTGGGCCGTTCCGGCTGACGGAGTGGAACGCGACGGAGTGGGGCCTGGTGCCGTCGGGAGTCACCAGCTGGGCCGGCTGCCGGCTGCTGGACTCGCGCAGCTCAGGCTGGGCGATCGAGATCCGCGCGACGCTGGAGCACGTCGAGGTCGGTGACGATCCCGCCCCGTTGCTCCACCAGCGGGGCCGCTACCTCACGCTCCCGGAGTAGCAGCCGAGTCTTTCGGGAGGGGCGTTCTGGCGCGAGAGGTCCTTCCAGAGCGCCCGTCCCGCGAGAGAGCGTAGATCATCTGGGCGTTCGATGAGGCGCCAACGCGCCCGAGTCGTTGCGGTGGCAACCGGCACGTACGGTGATCACATGGCCGTACGACTCCGCCGCCGGCACGGGTTGATCGCCGCCGGACTGGCGGTGCTGCTCATCGCTGGCGTCGCGTTCTGGGTCGCGACCCGTCCCGCCGGCTTCCGTACCGAGGACCGGATGTTCACGGTCCAGACCGGTCCTGCCGGCGACGAGCAGGTACGGCTCGACACGCGGCTGTTCGTCCCCGACGCGGCGACCAGCAGCGCCAAGGCTCCCGCGGTCCTGCTCGCGCACGGCTTCGGCGGCACCAAGGACAGCGTCCGCGACGACGCCGAGGACCTCGCCGGCCGTGGGTACGTCGTTCTGACCTGGACCGCCCAGGGCTTCGGCCGCTCCACCGGCACCATCCACCTGAACAGCCCGGACTACGAGGTCACCGACGCGCGCCGGCTGCTGGACTGGCTCGCGACCCGGCCCGAGGTCCAGCTCGACCAGGCGGACGATCCACGCGTCGGCGTCGCCGGCGGCTCGTACGGTGGCGGCCTCGCGCTGCTGCTGGCCGGGTACGACCAGCGCGTCGACGCGATCGTCCCGCAGATCACCTGGAACGACCTCGACCGTGCGCTCTTCCCCGGCGGCGTGTTCAAGCGCGCCTGGGCCGGCAGCCTGTTCACGGCCGGCCTCGCCCCGGGACCGGGCGCGACGCCGCAGTGTGGACGGTTCGCGCCGGACGTCTGCCGTACGTACCTCCAGTCCGCCGCCACCGGTCGCTCGGACGCGCGGACCAAGGCGCTGCTGACCAGGTCCAGCCCGCAGACCGTGCTCGACCGGATCAAGGCGCCGACGCTGCTCGTCCAGGGCCTCGCCGACTCGCTGTTCCCGCTCGACGAAGCCGACGCGAACGCCCGCGGCATCGCCGCGACGGGCACGCCTGTCCAGGTCGCGTGGTTCTCCGGCGGCCACGACGGCGGCCAGGGCTCGACCGCCGACCAGGACCGGCTGAAGTACCTCACGATCACCTGGTTCGACCACTACCTCAAGGGCATAGGCAACGCCTCCACTGACTTCACGTTCAGCCGCGTGAACGGCTATGACTACAGGACGAACTCGGTCCGGACCACCGCGCTCAGCTCTGCTCGCTACCCCGGGCTCGAAGGCAACACCGAGCCTCGGTCCCTCCAGCTCAAGGGCCGCCCCAGCCCCATCGCGAACCCGCCCAACGGCGTGCCCGCGCCCCTCACCAACCTCCCCAGCCTCGGCGCGTTCGCTCAAGCGACCGAAGCGGCGGGAGCCCTCTCCGACATCCCCGGCCAGTTCGTCCGGTACGAGTCCCGAACGCTAGACGAGGCCACCGACATAGCCGGGGCGGCGACCGTCCAGCTGCTCGCCGCCAGCCCGACGACGGAGGCCGTCCTCTTCGTCAAGCTCTACGACGTCGGCTCCAACGGCAACCAGACGTTGCTCGGCGGCCAGGTCGCGCCGATCCGGCTCACGAACCTGCCGACAAGCCTCGACCAGGCGAAGCCCGTCACCGTCGAGCTGCCCGGCGTCGTGCACCGCTGGTCGGCCGGCCACCGGATCCGGGTGACGATCGCGACCGCCGACCAGGCGTACGCCAGCCCGCCCGCACCCACGACGTACGTCGTCGGCCTGGCCGAGGCCAGGCTCACGCTGCCCCAGGTGACCGCGAGCCCGATCGCGACGGCCAGCGCGATTTGGCCGTGGATCCTCGCCGCGGTGCTCCTCGCGATCGCGCTCGGCGTCGCCCTCGCCTGGCTGGTCGCGCGGACCCGCACCCGCCGCCGTACGACGACAACCGAAGCAGACGCCACCGACAAGCCGCTCGTCATCCGCGGGCTGGCCAAGACGTACACCGACGGGTTCCAGGCGTTGAAGGGCATCGACTTCGAGGTCGGCCGCGGCCAGGTCGTCGGCCTGCTCGGCCCGAACGGTGCGGGCAAGACCACCTGCCTGCGGATCCTGCTCGGCCTCATCCGCCCGACCGCGGGCGATGTGCTGATCTTCGGCACTCCCCTCACGCCGAGCTCCGACGTCCTCAACCGGCTCGGCGCGCTCGTCGAAGGTCCCGGCTTCCTCCCGCACCTGACCGGCCGCAAGAACCTCGAGCTGTACTGGCGCGCCACCGGCCGCCCCAAGGCAGAGGCCCGGATGGACGAGGTGCTCGAGATCGCCGCGCTCGGCAGCGCGCTGGAACGGAAGGTGAAGACGTACAGCCACGGCATGAAGCAACGCCTCGCCGTCGCGCAGGCCATGCTCGGCCTGCCCGAGCTGCTCGTCCTCGACGAGCCGACCGACGGGCTCGATCCGCCGCAGATCGCGGAGATGCGGCGGGTGCTCAAGGGGTACGCGGCGAACGGGCGCGCGGTCCTCGTCTCCAGCCACCTGCTCGCCGAGGTCGAGCAGGCCTGCACGCACGTCGTGGTCCTGGACCGCGGCCGGCGGGTGGCCGCGGGCTCGGTCGGGGAGATCGTCGGGACGAGCAACGGACAGCGGCTCGAGGACGTCTTCCTCAGCCTGATCGGGGGAGACGCCCGATGAGCACGTACACGCTCGGCACGGAGATCCGTCGGCAATGGAGCCGGCAACGTACGCGCTGGGCGCTCGGCTTCATGGTCCTGCTGCCGATCATCGTGCTGGTCGCGTTCCAGCTCGGCCCGGACGACGACAGCGGCGACGGGCCTGGCTTCATCTCGATGGCGACCAGCGGGGCCGCGAACTTCACGATCTTCACCGTGCTTGTGTCGCAGGCGTTCCTGCTCATCGTCGTCGCCGCGCTGTTCTCCGGTGACGCGGTCGCGAGCGAGGCGAGCTGGGGCAGCCTCCGTTACCTGCTGGCGATCCCGGTCGGGCGAGGGCGGCTGCTCGCGGTGAAGTACGTGGTCAGCCTGCTGTCGACCGGTGTCGCGATCGCGCTGCTGACCGGAACGAGCCTGCTCATCGGGGTGTTCGCGTACGGCTGGCATCCGCTGCAGACGCCGATCGGCGACGACATCTCGGCGAACGAGGCGCTGGTCCGGCTCGCCGCGATGCTCGGCTACCTCGCGGTCAGCCTGCTCGTCGTATCCAGCCTGGCGTTCCTGCTGAGCGTCAGCACCGACGCCCCGCTCGGCGCGGTCGGCGGCGCGGTGATGATCGTGATCGTCTCCAGCATCCTCGACCAGATCAGCGCGCTCGGCGTTCTGCGCAACCTGCTCCCGACGCACTTCACCGATGCCTGGCAGGGGTTGTTCAGCGATCCTGTGCAGCTGGACGACCTGGTGAAAGGGTGCGTTTCGGCCGCGATCTACGCCTCACTCTTCGCAGCAGTCGCGTGGGTCCGCTTCCTGCGCAAGGACGTCACGAGCTAGCCCGTTCGCCAGAGGTCGGCGGCCGTCGTTGCTTTGTCGACCCCCATCGCGCCAACGGCGCCATGGCTCATCGGGATGGTGGCCAGCGACGGAGCGCCGTTGGTGCTCCACGTCGACAAGGCGACGACCTGCTGGCCGCCGCACCGGGGCGAACCAGACTAGCCTTGCACCTATGACTGAGCAGACGTACGACGTCGTCGTCATCGGTGGCGGCCCTCCCGGAGAGAACGCCGCGGGCCGCGTCGCCTCGCACGGACTCTCAGCGGCGCTGGTCGAGTCGGAGCTGCTGGGCGGTGAGTGCTCGTTCTGGGCCTGCATGCCGAGCAAGGCGCTGCTGCGTTCCGGCGAGGCGTTGCGGGCCGCCAAGGCCGTGGCCGGCTCGGCCGCCGCGGTCACCGGCGACCTCGACGTCGCCGCGGTGCTGAAGCGGCGCGACTCGTTCGCCGCGAACTGGGACGACACCGGCCAGGTCGAGTGGGCCGAGGGCGCGAAGATCACGGTCGTCCGCGGTCGCGCGCGGCTCGACGGCTCGCTCCGCGTCGTAGTCAGCAAGGAAGGCGCCGAGGACCAGGTGCTGCTCGCCACGCACGCGGTGGTGCTGGCGGTCGGTTCGGACTCGGCGTTCCCGCCGATCGACGGGCTGCGCGAGGCCCGCCCGTGGACGAACCGTGAGGCGACGAGCGCGAAGGCGGCGCCGGAGCGCCTTGCCGTCCTCGGTGGCGGGCCGGTCGGCTGCGAGCTCGCGCAGGCGTGGAACGACCTCGGCTCCGAGGTGACGTTGATCGTCAACGGGGAGCGGCTGCTGCCGCGGCTCGAGCCGTTCGCCGGTGAGTACGTCAAGGAGGCGTTGACGTCGTACGGCATCGACGTTCGGACGTCGGCCAACGTGAAGTCCGCGCGCCGCGACGGCGACGGTCCGACCACGTTGACGTTCGAGGACGGCTCGGAGCTCGAGGCCGACGCGGTGCTGGTGGCGACCGGTCGTTCGCCGCGGACGAACGACCTCGGCCTGGCGACCGCCGGGTTGAAGGACGGCGACTGGGTCGACATCGACGACAGCTGCCGCGTGAAGGGCGTCGAGGGCGGCTGGCTGTACGCGGTCGGCGACGTCAACCACCGCGCACTGCTCACGCATATGGGCAAGTACCAGGCCCGGATCTGCGGCGACGCGATCACCGCGCGCTCCAAGGGTGACCACGCGATGCCGGTGAAGTGGTCGCCGTACGCCGCGACCGCCAACAACGGCTACGTCCCCGCGGTCGTCTTCACCGACCCGCAGGTGGCGTCGGTCGGGCTGACCGAGGCGGAGGCCGAGGACAAGGGCATGAGCGTCCGTGCGGTCGAGTACGAAGTGGGCAACACCGCCGGCGGCAGCCTGCACGCCGACGGCTACAAAGGCCTGGCGAAGATGGTCGTGGACCAGGAACGCCTGGTGATCGTGGGCTTCACCATTGTCGCGCCCGACGCTGGTGACCACCTCCATGCCGCGACGATCGCCGTGGTGGGCGAGGTCCCGTTGGACCGCCTCTGGCACGCCGTGCCGTCGTTCCCGACGGTCAGTGAGGTCTGGTTGCGGTTGCTCGAGACGTACGGGATGTAGCGCTACTCCCAGCTGAGGCGCATCGCGGTGGTGGCCTGCATCGGGTCGCTGCCGCGGTGGGCGGCGAGGACGCCTTCGCCTTCGGGGCTGCCAGTGTAGAGCGGTGTGCCGGCGCTGACCCAGTGCGTCCAGGCTGCGGCGAACGCCCTTACCCGCTTGGCGTTCTGGCCGAGGGCGGTGGGTACGGCGTGCCAGACCACGGCGGTCGGGCGGAGCCGTCCGACCATCGACGACGCCCCCGCACGCAGGCGGTCGGCGAGCCCGTCCACGGTATCGAGGACGTAGCGCGGGACGACGTACCGCGGTGACGTCATCGGCGAGAGCACCTCGTCCAGCGCGACCGCGAACTCCCTCGAAGCCTCGGCCGGGACGTCGTGCATCGCGATGCGGTACTCGCCGGTCTCGTCCACCTTCACAGCGACCGCACTGGCCCCGGCTGGCGTCAGTCCGGCAGCGTGCAGTCCGTCGGCGACCGCGTACGCCAGTCGCATCGGGTCGACGGGACGTGCGGCGTCCGCCACTACTCGGCCCCGGCGTTCGACGGCGTACGCACCGACGCCCAACAGACCCAAGGCAGCAACGGCCGCGACCGCCGGAAGCCCGAACACCGTTACCAGCAACGCCAAAGCGAGCACCGCCGCGACGGGCACGACCCAGCGGGGAGTCCGGGCCGCGACCCCGGCAACGGTCGGCACCGACGCCGGTGGCTGGGCCGGCACGACCGCCGGCCGCGCAGTAGGCGTACGGATCCGCAACGTGTGCACCGGCCGGTCGTCGTACGGCTCGCCGACCCGCCACAACGCCCGCACCACCGAACGAGCCTCCGCCCTCGCCAGCATCGAAGCGTTCACCGCGTCGAACGAAGCGACCTTCGGCGGAGCGAACGGCGAGAACGCGTCGTCGACATGCGCCACCCCGTCGACGATCTCCCCGGTCTCGTCGATCCCGAAGTAGCCGTTGTGCTTGCGGACAAACCGATCCCAGTCCGCCGCACCCTTCGGATGGTCCTCGGTCACGCAGACGACGGTCCACGTGATCGCCACCTTGTCCAGCCACCCGGGATCGGTGCGCAGCGCCCGACCGCGGGTCTGCACGACCGCTGTCGGTGTGGTCGCGGTCGTGAGGTCGACCAGGCCGCTGACGCCGCGCGCGTCCCAGCCCTCGCCGAGCAGCCCACGAGTGCCGACCAGCACCCGGCAGAAGCCCGCCTCGAAGAACGCGGTCACCAAGGGCACCCAGGTCCGCGACGTCCAGCGCCCGGTCAGCTCGACGATCCCGTCGGCATCCGGCGTGCCGACCTCGAGCTCGACGTCGGCGTACCGCGCGAACGCCGTCGCCGTCTCCGCGCCGGCCGCGACGGTCCGGCCGGTGACCAGCATGGGTGCGAGCGAACGGGTCCGCGGGTCGGCGAGCAGTCCCGCGAGAACGAGCCGCGCCGACCCCGCCTCCGCGGCGAGGACCCCGCGCAACGTGGCGGGCAACGTCGCGGCCGCACGCTCGTGGTCGCACAGGATCAGCATCCGCAGCCGGTCGCCGAGCGAACGAGCCTCCGCTGCCGTGATCTCGACACACGCCGCCGACTTCGAAGCACTCCGCGCCAGCACCCGATCCACCGGCGAACGGCCGGACCGAACGCCCCGCCGGGTCAGCGAGTACCCGACGCTCGGCAGCGCCCGCCGCAGCTCGTCCAGCACGGCATCGTCGGAGCCCACGCACCGACGCACCCAGTCGTCCAGCAGACAGACCCAGTCGTCCGCGGTCGGCGGGTGCCGGTGCTCCTCGCGCAACCGCGCGTCCGGCGGCAGCGCCAACAGCCCCGCGTAGTGCAGCCGCAGCGCGGCGGCAGTCAGCAAGGGCTCGTCACGTTCCAGCCGGTGCCACGGAATCGGTGGCGAGCGATGGACGAACCGCACATCGAGCCAGCTCAGGAAGCTCGTCGAGCCGAACGACGGATCCAGCAGATCGGTGACGAGTTCGGCGAACCGTTCCGCCTGAGCCGTCAGCCAGTCGGCCTCCGTCGGCGTCGGCGTGGTCAGCCAGGCCAGCTCCGCGAACGGTGCGAGGTGCCCCTCCCGTACGACCGACGGGATCGACGTCCCGTACACCGCCGACCCGAACAGCTCGTCCACGAGCAGCGCCTGGTCCCGCGTCAACGACCGCGGCGGCGTCGCGGTGAGGCCGAGGACGTGCGCATGCGGAACGAGCTCCAACAGCTCCGCGACCAGCCGTCCCCACACCTCCAGCAGGTGATGGCACTCGTCGAGCACGATCGTCAGCGGCGACGTGGCGCGCAGCACCTCGACGAGCGCGCGGCCGTTCGGGTGCAATCGCCCCATCAGAGGCGAGCCCGAGTGCCCCTCCTCGTCGACCTCCTCGTCGGCGTCGAACGTGGCCAGCGCCTGGTACATCAGCGCCGTCACCGGAGCGTCCAACGTGCGGGAGATCCCGGCCGGCACGGTCGCGGGAGTGAACGCCGACCACTGCCGTACCCATTGCGACTGGATCGCGGTGTTCGGCCCGAACACGACGGCCTGAGCGCCGAGCCGCCGGATGGTCTCCAGCCCGACCAGCGTCTTGCCGGTCCCCGGAGGCAGCACGACCCACGCGCGGCGGCGGTCACCGTCGACCATCAACCGGTCGATTTCGGAGAGGGCTCGGGCCTGGTGAACGCGAAGCGGGTAGGGCGCGGCCGTCATCGCGTAGGCTGCCGCCAGGTCCCGCACCCGGGCATCCTGCCACGGGCTGAGCGACCCCCCGCCGCGAAGTTCCTTGACGGCGTGAACTAACCCTTCTAAGGTCACGGCGTGTCGACCGAAGCGCCGCGACGGGTGCCGGGGAGTGGTCCCGCTGCCGTCCGGGTGTTCACGACCGTCCTCACCGACGGTCCCGTCTCCCGCGTCGACGTCGCCCGACTGACCGGTCTGTCGCCTGCCGCCGTCACCAAAGCGGTCCGTCCGCTGCTCGACGCCGGCTACCTCGTCGAGGGTGAGCTGGAGGACCGGCCCGCCAGTGTCGGACGGCCGGCCAACCCACTCGAGGTCGACGCCGACCGCGAGTTCTTCGTCGGGATCAAGGCCACCGCCGACGAGCTCGTCGGCGTCGTCACCGACCTGCGGGCCGTCGTTCGCCGGGCCAAGCACGTACGGCTCCGCGACCACGATGTCGACCATGTCGTGGACGCGATCGCCAAGCTCACCAAGGACCTGCTGAGCACCGACCGCGCCTTCCAGCGACGCACCACCGGCCTCGGCCTCGCGATCGCCGGCGACGTCGACCACCACGCGGGCGTCGCGCGCTACTCGCCGTTCCTGGACTGGCAGAACGTCCCGATCGCGAGGCTCGTCCGCAAGGCGACCGGCCTGGAGACGTTCGTCGAGAACGACGTCAAGGCGCTCACCCGGGCCGAGCAGTGGTTCGGCCACGGCGTCGGCTCGCACTCGTTCGCGCTCGTCACGATCGGCGCCGGCATCGGCTGCGGCCTCGTCGCCGACGGCCAGCTGGTCGAGGGCGCGCACGACGTCGCGGGCGAGCTCGGCCACGTCACCGTCGACCTGAACGGCGCGGAGTGCATGTGCGGCGGCCGCGGCTGCGTCGAGACCGTCGCGTCCGAACGGGCGATCGTCGAGCACCTCAGGTCCGCCACCGGCGAGCCCGAACTCACCCTCACCGCCGCCCTCGCCCGAGCCCGCACCGGCGACGCCGCGACCCAACGGGTGTTCCGCGAGGCCGGCCGCGCGATCGGTGTCGCCCTCGCCACCGTCGCCAACCTGGTCGGCCCGGAGCGCATCGTCGTGTCCGGCGAGGGCCTGCCGACCTACGAGCTCGTCGAGGAGCAGATCCGCGAGGAGTTCGGACGGCAGGCGTACGGGGCCGCCCGCTGTGATGTAATCACCCGCGAGATGCCGTTCGAGGAATGGGCCCGCGGCGCCGCCGCGGTAGCCATCGGGCAATTGCTGGCAGCGGAGCGCTTATGAAGAAGATGCTCGTCGTCCTGCTCGTTCTCGGGTGTGGGTTGGTCGGTACGCCCGCCAATGCGTCCACCAGCGCCTGGACGGCGAGCTGGGGGACCGCGCCGACCCAGCAGTGGGACGCGCAGCCCCAGACGACCGTCCGCAACGTCGTGCATCTCAGCGTGGGCGGCAATGTCGTCCGCGTACGGCTCTCGAACCTGTTCGGCAAGGCACCGCTCGTCGTCGACCGCGCCACCGTCGCGGTCTCGGCGAACGGCACCGCCGATATCGTCGCCGGCACTCTGCGCACGCTGCGCGTCCACGGCAAGGCGCGGTTGACGATCCCCGCGGGCAAGGAGGTCGTCAGCGACCCGGTGCCGTTGCGCGTGGGCGACGAGGCCACCCTGCTCGTGTCCACGTACGTCGCGGACGCGCCCGGTGAGGGCACGATCCACCCGTTCGCCGCGCAGCGCTCGTTCGTCGCCACGGGTGACCACGCGGGCGATGCGACCGGCGGCGCGTTCGGCGCGACGACCGACTTCTGGTGGTACGTGACCGCGGTCGACGTGCTCGGTCCCCGGGTCCGCGGCGCTGTCGTCGCGTTCGGCGACTCGATCACCGACGGCGTCGGCTCTTCCTGGGACGTCAACCGTCGTTACCCCGACGTCCTCGCCCGGCGTTTGCTCGCGGCGGGCAAGCGGATGGGCGTCGCGAACGAGGGCATCGGCGGCAACAAGGTGCTGAAGGACCCGCTGCCCGGCCAGGAGTGGCAGGGACCGGGCGCGCTGACCAGGTTCGACCGCGACGCGCTCGGCCGCGCCGGCGTACACACGGTCATCCTGCTCGAGGGCGTCAACGACCTCATCAACGCACCCGCCACCGACCCCGCCGCGCTGATCGCCGCGTACGGAGAGCTCAAGAGCCGCGCCCACGCCAAGGGCGTCAAGCTGATCTGCGCGACTGTCCTTCCCTACAAGGGATTCGGGGCCTGGACGCCGCAGGCCGAGACCGCCCGCCAGGCCGTCAATGCGGCCGTCCGCGCGGGTGCCTGCGACGACCTGGTCGACTTCGACGCTGTCATGCGCGACCCCGCCGACCCGGAGCAGGTCAACCCGGCCTACGTCCAAGGGGACAAGCTGCACCCGAACGACGCCGGCTACGTCCTGATGGCCAACGCGATCGACCTCGCCGACCTGTAGGGCGTGTCTCTCAAATATCGCCGGGCGCGCGACACCCCATGGTCGCCTTACCCGGCCAGTGCCCCCTCTACCTGGTGTCCACCCCACGTAAAGTGGCTAATGATCATGTAAACATGATCGTTGGCCCCAAGGCGGGCGGGGGCCGGGCGAACCCCACGCCGGACGAGAGATCGGGGCTAGAGGCGGAAGGGACGACCAGCAGGGAACCCGCGGTTATCCGAGGCGCCGTAGCGCTGTCTCGACAGCGACCTCGACCCGGGAAGTCATGCCGGGCCCATCGACGGGCCGGCGCCCAGCGACCTGTTCACCGATCCACTTCGGCGCGTTGTCGTCATAGTGCAGCAGGGCATACAGATCCCACCACGGATCGAGAGTCACCCCGGCGATCGACTCATAGAGCGACCGAAGCTGCTCCGCCCATTCGGGCGAGTAGAGCGCCGCCAAGTATCGCCGACATTGCCCGACGTCGATCGCGCGCGACCCCCGATGGACGCCGAGCCAGTCGGTCAGGCCAGTGATCCTCCCGCGCGACCACAGCAGGTTGACCGGCAGGAAATCGCCGTGCAGAAAGACGGCACTGTCCTTGGGCGGCGGCGCGGCCATGGCACCGAACGCCGCCTTCCACACGGCCGGCTTCTGTGCGCCGACCGGCACCTGACGGCCGTCGAGCGGAGCGATCCAGGAATCCGTCCAAGGTCTGAACAGCTTCGCGGGGAGATCGAGGGAATGTAGCAAGACAGCAAGCTCCGCGATCCTCGTCAGCCATGATCGAGGCTCCGCCGGATCGAGGTGAACATGCCCGGGCAAACGTGTCATCAGCAACGATGGCGCGCCGCCCGTCGAAGCACCGGCGGCGTCAGTAGCCAGGATGCCCGGAACCGGGAGTCCGCTTCCCGCCACCAGACCAAGGTTGGCGATCTCCCTCTCCAAAGCTCCCTGCAGGCCAAGCCCGCCCGGGTACTGACGCAGGACGACGAACGTTCGCCTTCCACGTCGCTCGACAGTCACCCGATGCATCGCGGAGGAGACACCACCGGTCAATCGGCGATGGCCAACGACGCGACTGCCCCGACCCATCGAAGCCGCAACCCAGGCGAGAGTCTCCACGGAAGGCCGACGCTGCCTGAACCCGCCATCCCTCCAGTCACCATCGGTCATGAGCGCGAGGCTATTCGTCAGAGGGCCCGCGGCGATAAGGGATTTCTCACCCGCCAGAGGAAGTGACCCGATGTCTCAGACGCAGGCCACTAGAAGGGCTTGCGGGAGTCCACGCAGACGGTGCCCTTCGCGGGCAACGTGCCGTCGTTGAGGTAGGCGGCCATCGCGCCGAGCATGCACGGGTTGAACGCGCCCAGGGTGGTGTGCCCGGTCGAGCGGAACGTGAGCAGCCGGGCGTTGCCGAGGTCGGCGGTGAGTTGTTCGGCCATCCGGTACGGCGTCGCGGGGTCGTACGTGACGCCGGTGACGAGGATCGGCGCGGCGCTCTTGGGGTTGCGGATCTTGCCGCGGAACGCGTTCTTGTCCTCGACGGGCCACAGTGCCGGACCGATGTCGTCGTAGCCCATCGCCCACCAGAAGTTGCGGAACATCGCGTAGTTCTGCTTCCCGCGTTCGACGTGGTCGGAGATCCGGCGGGAGGTCTGCTGGTCGACGTTCAGCACGGCGCTGCCGGAGTCGCCGGTCAGTGACTGGAACGCGTCGCTCCGGAACGCGATCATCGGAGCAGGATCGCCGGCGTCCGCCGCGACCAGTGCCTTGGCGAGGCCGGGCCAGTCCCGCTGGCTGTACAGGGCGCCCGAGGCGGCGAGCCGTACTTCGTCACCCGTCACCGGAGCCGGGTGCTCAGGATCGTTGGTGGGAAGGGGATTCTTGTCGAGCTTCGCCGTCAGCGCGTCGAACGCCGCCTCGGGATCGGCACCGCCGAAGCCACACTTCGGGCCGGCCGCGGCGCACGCCGTGAAGAAGCGGTCGAGGAGTTCCTCGAACGAGGCGCCCTGCTGCTGTTGGTAATCGGCCGGCCGGTCGTAGTACGCCTGCACGTCGATCGCGCTGTCGAGGAACATCGCCCGCGCTCGGCCGGGGAACATCGACGCGTACGTCGCGCCGAGCACGGTCCCGTACGACTGCCCCACGTAGGTGAGATTCTGGTCGCCGACCGCCACGCGCAGCAGGTCGAGGTCGCGCGCGACGTTCGCCGTGCTCACGTGGGGGAGCAGCAGCTTGTTGTTCCGCAGGCACTTCTCCCCACGCTGCCGTGCCTCTGCGACGAGCGTCGGCACGTTCGCGGTCTCGGGACGGGTGAACACGATCGGACCGGTGTCCTCGTCGTGGCAGTCGATCGCCGGCCGGCTCGCGCCGACGCCGCGCGGGTCGAAGCCGACCCAGTCGAACCTGCTCAGCAGCTGGAACGCGGGCGGCGGTGCCGTTCGTACGAAGTCCACGCCCGAGCCGCCCGGCCCACCAGGGTTGAGGAACAGGGTCCCGATCCGGTGCTCCTGGTCGACCGCCTGGCGACGGATCAGCGCCAGCTCGATCTTCGTTCCGTGTGGCTTGCGGTAGTCGAGCGGGACCTTGGCGGTGGCGCACTCGAAGCCGCCCTCGCACGCCGTCCAGCCGAGCTTCGGCACCGGCGGAGCGGAGGCCGATGAGGCGGCAGCGGCGGTGGTCAGGGAGAACGTCAGGGCGACGATGACGGGGACGACGAGGCGGCGAAGCGACATGCCTCCTGTGTAGGCGCGTGCCCAGGCGCATGCATGGGTGACGACTGCCTATATCTGGATTGCCGCGGTGAGGCAGGCTTGAACACGTGCGGGTCAACCTGCTCGGGCCGCTCGACGTCCGAGACGACGCCGGCGAGCCGATCGAGGTCGCCGGCGTCCCGCCGCTCGCCACGATCACCGACCGCGCCCGTGCAGCACTCGGCCCCGAGGCGTACGAGGCCGCGTACGCCCGCGGCACCGCCCTCACCCGCGAGCAGGCCCTCGCCCGCGTTCAGGACTACCTCTGACCTGGGAGGCCGGGGCCCGCCTATCTCTTGGCGTCGAACGAGGTCCAGGTGTTGGGGCCTTGAGCGGTGTGGAGGTGGACGGTCTGTGTGCCTTCGGCGTCGACAGAGAGCGAGAACTGGCTGGGCTCTGGTTCGCGATGTCGAACCCAGCGGGCGTGGGTGTCTTCAGCGACCGCCCACAGGTCTTGCGGCCCGCCGTACTCGACGTTGATTCGGGAACCGGTGTCGGTGACCTGCGTCCACGAACCATCCAGGTGGTGGCCCAAGTAGATCCCCGCGCCCCCTTCGGTCGTGATGCTGAAGGCCGACACGTCGGGTAGTGCCAGGCCTATGGCGAACCTCGCCGCGTCGCTGTCCAGGTCGAGTGGCCGAAGGCCGCTGCGTCTCCGAGTCGTTGTCTGGGCGGCGCGTCCACGTAGCTGTGCGAACGCCGGGCTCGCGTGCGACCGCATCGGCATGAACGAAGCGGCGTCGCGCAGAAACGAGCCCGATGCGCTACCTCGACCGTCAGGAACGAGAAGAACGAGCGCATAGCCATGCAGACTGGTCTCGATGGTGGTCAGAATCCTGCCGCCGATCGCGGTCTGTGCGATCCACTCCGACGGGATATGACGGACAGCGCAGGTAGCGATGATGCGGTCGAAAGGGGCGTTGGCCGACCAGCCGTTGGCGCCGTCGCCAGCGATCACAGTTGGCTGGAGCCCGAGAACGTTGAGTCTTCCGCGGGCCGTCTCGACGATTGCGGGGTCGACGTCGATGGTCGTGACGTTCTTGTCGCCGACGCGATGGCATAGGAGCGCGGCGTTGTAGCCCGTGCCTGTGCCGATCTCCAATGTGCGCATGCCATCGTCCAATTCAAGGGCTTCGAGCATGCGGAGCATGAGACCTGGCGCGGTCGAGGAAGAGGTGGGAACACCGTGCGTCGCGCCGGGATCTCCATCGAATTGAGTCACGAGGGGCTCGTTCGAGTACACGACACCGATCCATTCCGGATCGCTGGTCGTCACTAGCACGAGCTCGCCCGTTTCAGAGTGAGGCATGAAGAAACGTGGCAAGAATGCGTCACGTGGCGTGGCGAGTAGGGCCTGCCGCCACGCCTGCGACCGTAGATCTCCGGACTCGATGAGAAGGTCGGCCAATTCTGTGCGAAGGCGCTGCCGGGCTGGATCTCGGCCGACGTTCACGCTGTTGTGGTCCTCGTTCACAACTGAGCTCCGACGAGTAGGTCGGCGATCGCGGCGGCGATCGGCAGGCCAGTTCGTTGTTGCATCCAGATCCACTGGCCGGACGGGTTGCATTCGAACATCACCCACTCACCCTTCCTGGTTACCGCGAAGTCGAAGGCGCCAAAGTTCAGTCCGAAGTGTTTCATCCAGGCCAGAACGCCAAGTCGTACCTCGTCGGGCACCCCGGTTGTGCCGTACTCGAGAGCGTCGTAGTCAGTCCGCCAGTCCACGTGCGCCTGCCGGCTCCGAGCGTGGATCGTGCCGGCGAACATGCGCTCGCCGACGACTGTGAGTCGAACTTCGTGATCCTTCTGTATCCACTCCTGAAACAGGTGGGCGGTAAGGCGTACCGAGTCGTCGATCTCCACGGGGTCGATCAGCTGTGTCGGTACCCCGTTACGTGCGCCGTTGTCGTGCTGGAGCTGCCCACCGTGCAACGACTTGCACACCACCTGGCCACCGATATCCCTGGCGAACTCGCGAGCATGTCGAGGGTCGTTCGTTATGAGCGTGCGCGGGATTCGCAGCCCGTAGGCGGCAGCGATGGGCAACTGGCAGGGCTTCTCCGCGGCCTTCATATCGACGTCTGGTCGGTTCACCCACACTGCAGGCAGAGCGTAGAGAACGCCAAGCAATCCGGCCACGGCCTCGCCCCGAGCCCAGCTGCGGTAGGGCTCGTCCACGTGATCGGCGATCGCTGGCGGTTCGGGCCGCCGGTAGTAGACGGCCCGGACCTGTTCCAGGTCAGCAGCTCGGCACGCTCCCTCTATGACACCGCACCAGCGCTCCTCGAGCCGCGCCCGTAACGTGAGATGCTGCGGGAAGGTGGAGAGGTCGAATCGCATGACCGGCGCCTGCCGAGAGTTCAGCTCGTGGACGACCAGATCGGCAGTCGGATCGAGTTCTTCGGCGAGAACCAGGATTGTGCCGCGGTCGAGCTTCGTTGTCATACGACTCGGTACGGGTCGCTGGTGTCGTCGTTCTTGCTGTCGTAGTTGGTATTCGTACAGGTTGCCGGCATCTCGCTGGACAGGCACCACAGTTGGCCCCCAGCGACGACGTTCACCTGCTGGTTCGGGTCGTAGGTCACCGATCCCGCCTCGATGTCGATGATGTGCGGTGAACGCTCCGCGCGGGCTCCGAACGGTACGGTCTGCTGGTCGGTCATGGCGTTTCTCCTCTGCTCGATTGATCTCTAGGCTTGTCGAGGTGTGACTACGGTCGTAGCTGAGCCGCTAGGCATCTGGCGTAGGTCCGCCCCAAGTTCGACGAGAGTCAGTGGCCGGGGAACGATCGCCGTTCCGACCCGGGCCATTCGTGCCGATCCCCACGAGACCTCGATCTCGCTCATGGTCCACATGCCAAAGTTGTGGACGAGGTAGGCGGTTCTGTCGTCGACCGCGTCAAGATGGATGAGCAACGCTCGTAGGCGCATGCCATGCCCGGTTCCATCAATGGTCTCCCTCCGACTGTGCCTTGGCCGTGTCCGGGACCGATCGCGTCTACGGCACCTACTTCGGCGACGGACGTTGCATCGCTACCGCCAGTGAGATGCTGTTGCGCCGTCGAGTGCGCGGCTAGAATTCGCCCTTCACGGTGGTTGTCGACCAAAGACCAATGCCGGTCAGC
The DNA here is from genome assembly GCF_016907715.1 of Tenggerimyces flavus. Lineage (NCBI taxonomy): Bacteria > Bacillati > Actinomycetota > Actinomycetes > Propionibacteriales > Nocardioidaceae > Tenggerimyces > Tenggerimyces flavus. Next base: position 1,876,864 of record NZ_JAFBCM010000001.1, read on the forward strand.
GGCACCAGCAGGCGTGCCGCGCAACTTCCGCAGTTCTACGGGGAGTTCCATGACACAGGACGATAAAGGCGCGGCTCGTGAGTCGGGAGTGACCAGCAGTCCACGCTTGCGGGCAGCGAAGACCCTGTCGCAAGCCTCAGCGGACCGTGCGGGTACTCCCGGTACCCCCACACGGAGGCGACCGCCATCGATCGGCGACGGGGTCATCGCCGGTCACGTGTTGCGGATCGCACGAGAGACTGTGCGTGCCACCCGTGAACAGTTCGCTGAGCAGCTCGGTGTGGACATCGAAACCGTCAAGGCATGGGAAACCGGGCGTCGCCCGCTAGTGAACGCTTCTGGCAAAGTCATTCGGCATGTGCGACTTCACCTTCGTCGAAGTGGTGTTGCGCCCCGGCTCATAGGACTCCTCGAACCTGCGATGGAGGCGGATCTGTTCTACGAGCAAGTTGTGGCGGGCGAGGATCCCAGGTGTTGGGTTCTTGCGAATGTGGTCGGGTGGCGCGAGTTGTTCGAGTTGATCTTCTGGCCGATCACGGGACGAGCGCCGGCAGCGATTCGAAACCTCGCGGACGTGACGTCTCTGCAGCCCCTGCGTCCGGGCGAGCTGTCGATCTTCTTCGACCACCTGCAGAGAGGTGCCGATAGACCGCTGACCGGACCGCTTCTGCGCAGGCAGGCGTACTTCTTGTCGGGCGTCGATCGGAGATCCGACAGCAAGAGCTGGCTCGCGAGCGTGGAACGCGACGGGCTTGTCTCCGGAGCCGGGAAGGAATGGCCAGGCGGCTGGGCAACGTTGCGTAGCTTGGCCGTTGCGAGAGCGTGTCAAGGCGACCCGGGACTTCTCCAGTCATTCATCTCGCGTCACCTGGCCGACGACGACTTGGCCGAGACAGCAAGCATCGTGTACTGGGCGTACTGGCTCGAACCACCGGAGGGGGGTGCGGAGTCGGACACTTTCATGTCGACCACTCATCCTGATCAGGTTCCACTCGGGAAGCTGCTGAGACATCTCGCCGCCCAGCTGTCCGAATCCCAGCCGTTCGTTGACCTGAGTGTGCATTCAACCGATGCATTGATTCGTCGCTACCCTCGCCTTCTGCTGAGCGATCGAGAAGCCGCGGCCGGCCTGGCCAACACGGCAGCTAGTCTCTTGGACGGTGGAACTGGCTACGCACCCACCCGGAGAGCGCTGGACAGGATCCACTACACCGCCAAGTTTGCGAGGGAGTCGGTGTGAACGACGCAGCACCTGTTTGTCGGTTCCTGTACGAGGTGGGGTACCTGAAGCGGTCTCCGCGTGTCGGCTGGGAAGTCGGTGGCGTGGCTGGCCGGATCGAGTCCGTCGCGGAGCACTCCTTCCGGACGGCGATTCTGGCCCACCTGATCGCTACGGCCGAGGGTGGGAATCCCGACCGAGCCGCGACTCTGGGGCTGTATCACGACGTACCTGAGACACGGATCGGGGACATCCCATATGTGGGCCGGCGGTACTTGACCGCCGCTGAACCGGAAACGATCGTCAAGGATCAGACCAGCAGCATGCCCGAGACGATCTCGGCGCCGATTCGGGCGGCGATAGCCGAGTTCGAGGCGGGGGAGACGATCGAAGCGGTCTGCGCGCGCGATGCCGACAAGCTGGAGTGCCTGCTCCAAGCACGCGAGTACCAGATTGCCGGAGCAACGGACATCGACGCCTGGATCGAGTCATCCAAGCGAGCAGTGAGGACACAGACAGGGCGTCGCTTGGCCGAAGAGGCGCTGGTCACACACCCCGGTGACTGGTGGAGGGCTGCGCAAGGCTCGCGCTAGCGGCGGGAACAGCGAAGCAGGTGTCCCGGTCGCTGTGCGTGGACTGTCAGTCACGTTCTCGCACCACCACGCAGAGCTCGGGCGAGGCCGAGCAACTTGGCCATGCATTCCGGGGAGTTCCCGTGCGAGTCGCGTCCTCTAGTCAGGTCAGCTCGGGTAGCTCCTGGGGCAGGGGCCTGAGCGCGGGCCACCGGGCGAGCATGTTGGCGCGCATGCTCGCGGCGAGTCGTCCGAGCGTTGTCAGTTCCTCGCGGTCCGCACTCATCTCACCGAGGATTCCGAGGCGGTGCACCAGCCTCTCCCTGGCCGTCGCGGTACCCCACTCCCAGTCCTGCTTCGGCAGCCTGGCCAGGTGATCCACAGTGCCACGGTGGGCTCGCTGGACGAGCGCGTCACCTCGCAGCAGCCAGCCGGCGCAGGCGTCGGTGAGGTCGCCGAGAACGTCGGTGCCCGTGGCCTGGTGCCAGGCTGTTCGGTAGGCGGTCTCCGCCGCGTCGAGCAGGGCCTGGGTCGGGCTGGTGGAGCACCAGCATGTCGGAAAGCCGATGCGCAGGTACGCGACTTCGGCCAGTCCGTTACCGAGCGCGGCCTGTTCGAAGTCGATGAACCTGACACCACTGCTGGTGTGCAGGGCGTTGTCGGGGCAGGGATCGCCATGCAGGAGGGCATGGCCAGGTGTGCGGCTGAGTCGGTCGAGCACGTCGTCCAGCTCGGCCCGCACCCTGGAGGTCACGGCGACATCGAGCTGCTGAGCGAGCCCGAGGAAGCTTTGGACGTCGTCGTCGGTGGGGCCGGACCAGGCAGGTAGGACGGATGAGGATGTGTCGTCGGCGGTGGTAGCGGCATGCAGCCTCGCCAGGGCCGTCGCGTACGCGACGGCCCAGTCTGCGGGCGGTTCCTGCTGATCCACGTATTCGAGGACGAGCATCCGTTCGCGCGGATCCGCTCCGAGCAACCTGGGTGCGACCGGTGGATACACCCTCGCTGAAAGTCTCAGCGCGGCCACCTCGCGCGCATACCGGTCGTCCGCCTCCGCGCCGTCGACGAGCTGCTTGACCACGACCGACACACCGGCCAGCTCCGCCCGCCACACCCGTGACCGCGGGCTGCTGCTCACCCTCTTCGCCCGGCGCGGCCGCCCCAGTTCGGACCGCAGCTCCTCCCCGAACCGAAGTCTCGACCACATGGCTTCATCGTTTCATCCGGCGCTCGCCGGCGTTTCTGGGGTGACCTGGCAGGCTGGAGGCGTGCGCATCGACGTACTCGGCCCTCTGGCGGTCCGGGACGAGGAGGGCCGGCCGGTCGAGGTCGGCGGGACGAGGTTGCGCGCGCTGCTCGTACTGCTCGCGCTACAGCCCGGTCGGCTGGTCACGACCGAGGCGCTGATCGACGGGCTGTGGGGCGACGACCCGCCCGGTGGGGCGACGAACGCGCTGCAGTCGCTGGTCTCCCGGCTGCGGCGCGCCGGGATCCCGGTCGAGTCCAAGCCGGCCGGCTACCTGCTGCCGATCATGCCCGACGACGTCGACGCCTGCCGGTTCGAGGCGCTGGTCGCCGCCGGCAGGTACGACGACGCCGAGCGCGAGTGGCGCGGCGAAGCGCTCGCCGACGTGCTGGACGCCCCGTTCGCGACCGCTGTCGCGACGAGGCTCGAGGACCGCAGGCTCGACGTCGCCGAGCACCGCGCGCTCGACCTCGGCGAGCTGGAACGCCTGGCCGCCAAGCACCCGCTGCGGGAGACGCTGCACGCCAAGCTCGTCAAAGCGCTCTCCGCGGCCGGGCGGCAGGCGGACGCGTTGGCCGCGTACGAACGGATCCGCAGAGCGCTCGCCGACGAGCTCGGCGTCGACCCGTCGCCGGCGCTCGCCGCCGTTCACCTCGCCGTCCTGCGGCACGACCCGTCCGTCGCGCCGCCAACACCAGCACTGACCCGCACCAACCTCAGAGCCTCGCTCACCAGCTTCGTCGGACGCGAGACCGAGCTCGAACGCGTCGGCGCGCTGCTCGACGAGACCAGGCTGGTGACCGTGTTCGGCCCCGGCGGCGCGGGCAAGACTCGCTTCGCGACCGAGCTCGCGGGAAGGCGGCAGGCGGACTCACCCGACGGCAGCTGGCTGGTCGAGCTCGCCCCGGTCACCAACGAGGACGACCTGCTGCAAGCTGTGCTCTCGGCGATGGGCATCCGCGAGGCCGTGCTGTTGGAGTCGTCGACGCTCGAACCCCGCCCGCTCAAGGCGCGGGCCGAGGTCGCGCGGCTGGTCGACGCGTTCGCGACCAAGCGGGCGCTGCTGATCCTCGACAACTGCGAACACCTGGTCACCGCGGCCGCGAGGCTGGCCGAGACGTTGCTCGCGTCCTGTCCCCAGCTGCGCATCCTGGCGACGAGCCGCGAGCCGCTGACGATCCTCGGCGAGAACGTCTACCCACTCCCGCCGTTGTCCTGGCCCACCACGTCATCCGATCCCACGGAGGCGCTCGGGCACTCCGCGGTACGGCTGTTCGTCGATCGCGCGGTCGCCGTACGGCCAGACTTCGCACTCGACGAGGCGAATCTCAAAGCTGTACTGGAGATCTGCGCAAGGCTGGACGGGATGCCGCTCGCGATCGAGCTGGCGGCAGCCCGGCTGCGTTCGCTCGCTCCGGCTCAGATCGCTGCCAGGCTTGACGATCGGTTCCGACTGTTGACCGGCGGAAGTCGTACCGCCCTGCCGCGACACCAGACGCTGCGCGCTGTCGTCGAGTGGAGCTGGGACCTGCTGGACGAGCCTGAGCGCGTCCTCGCCCGCCGGCTCTCGGTGTTCCCGGCCGGCGCGACGCTGGAGTCGGCCGAGCTGGTCTGCGCAGCGCCCGACCAGGACGTGCTGCCGATCCTCGCCGCCCTTGTGGACAAGGCGATTCTGGTCGGCACGACCGACACCGGCAGCGAGGAGATGCGCTACCGGATGCTCGAGACGATCCGTGCGTACGGCGCCGAACAGCTCGCCGAGGCGGGTGAGCTCGCCGACGTAAGGGGCCGCCACGCGGTGTACTTCGGCGACCTCATCGAGACCGCCGACGCCCACCTGCGCACGCGCGAGCAGCTGACCTGGCTGGCCCGGGTGAGACGCGACTACGGCAACGTCGTCGCCGCACTGCGCTGGGCATTGGACACCGAGGACGGGGACCTGGCCGTCAGGTTCGGCGCGTCGATGATGTGGTTCTGGTTCATCGAGGGAAACCGGGCCGAGAGCATGGCGCTCATCGACGAGATCGTGACGCTGCCGGTGACGTCGCATCCCGAGGCCAGGGCGTCGGTGCTGGCGTTCCACGGCATGATGATGCTCAGCGCCGACCGCTTCGAGGAAGGCCGCGCGATCATCGGCAAGGCGATCGCGGACAGCCGTGCGCTCGACATGACCCAGTATCCGTTGATGCTGTTCCTCGAGGGCATCGTCTCGGTCTTCGACCGCGACCGCAACAAGGCGCGGGACACGCTGACCGGCCTCGTCGACCGGTACGGCGGCTGGGAACGCGCGCTGGCGTTGACGTTTCTGGGATTCGTGGAGGGCAACGAGGGCAACCCCGACCTGTCGGCCGCGTATCTTCGCCGCGGGTTCGAGGCGTTCGCCGAGGTCGGCGACCGCTGGGGCATGGCCGCCGTGCGGCGCGCCGAGGCCGGTGACCTGTCGGCGGTCGGCGACCACGAGGGCGCGATCGCCGCGTACGACGAGGCCCTGCAACTGGTGCACGACCTCAACTCGGTCGACGACGTCGCGCACATGATGTCGGAGATGGGGCTGGAACGCGCGCGCATGGGCGACCTGGCCAGGGGTCGCGCCGAGCTGGAGGAGGCGCTGCGGTTCGCCGAGGAGTTCGGCCAGTCCGAGGCGCGGCACGTGGCACTGTGCGGGCTCGCGGAAGTCGAGATGAAGTCGAACGACATCCCGCGCGCTCGCGCCTTGCTGCACAGGGCATTCAGCGAGCTGCACCAGAGCGAGCGGCAGTCCGCGGGTCCGCCGCAGGCGAAGGCGCTGGTGCTCGTCGGGCTGGCGACGGCGGACGTGCTCGAACGCGATGCGCCGATGGCCGCGCAGCGGGCGCGGGAGGCCCTCCAGCACGGCATGGTCGCGTTCGACATGCCGGTAGTGTCGATCGCCGCGCGGATCGATGCCGCCGTCGCACTGCTGGAGGGATCGCCGGAACGAGCGGCCACCTTGCTCGGGCTCGCGGAGGCCGTACGCGGTGGGCCGCTGGTCGACGACAACGTGCTCCAGACCGCCGCCCGGGCCCGCGAGGCGTTGGGCGACGAAGCGTACGAGCGCGCGTTCGCGACCGGCCGGAGCCAGTCGCGAGACGACGCGCTCGCCAGCATTCTCCCTACGGAGTGAGGACGTCTCGCAGTTTCGCGGCGAACTCCACCGGGTGGCCGAGGTAGCCGGTGTGGTCGCCGGGGAACTCGACGTACCTGGTGCCGAGCAGCTCGGCGACCGCGACGCCCGCCTTGTACGGGTAGGTGTCCCTGCTGTCCGCACCTCCGCAGAGGACGACGTTCGCGCCGTTCGTCCGCAGCGAGGCGATGTCGGGCACGAACCTGACGAAGTTGCGCACCTCGTGAGCGAGGAAGAAGTCGACGTTGCCCGCGAACCTCTGCTCCAGCTCGCCCTCGAACAGGTCCTCGCCCTGTTCCTCCTCCACCAGTCCCGAGCCCTCGAGGAACGTGGTCATCGCGGCCCAGCTGCCCTCCCGTTCGTACGTGGCGAGGACGTCGGCGAAGAACGCGCGGTGCCGGTCGACGTCGGGAAGCAGCTCGACCACCGGCGGCTCGTGCGCGATCACCCGCTCCGCCAGCTCGGGGTACCGCGCCGCGATGTCCAGCGCGATGATCGCGCCACCACTGTTGCCGAAGACGTACGTCTCGCCGGCACCGACCTGGTCGAGGATCCGGCGTACGTCGTCGGACTGCTCGGCGACGACCAGGTCGGTCGGCGGCCCGTCGAGCGGACTGCGCGAGTTGCCGCGGCGGTCGTAGGTGACGACCTGGAACTCGTCGGCGAGCAACGGGGCGATGGCTCCGTAGAAGCCCGCGTCGCCCATGCCGCCGGGGATGAGGAACAGGGTGGGTCCGCTGCCGTAGACCTCGTAGTAGAGCGTCGCGCCGGGAACCTTCAGCGTCTCGGTCTTCGGGGTGGTCATGTGCGCCTCCGGTATGCGCGCAGGGCGAGCGGGACGAACAGGACGAGGAAGCCGGCCATCCAGAGCAGGCTGAACAGCAGCGGCCTGGCGACCGCTCCGCCGAGCATCAGTCCGCGGGTCGCGTCGACCAGATGCGCCACGGGGTTGACGTTCACGAACGCCTGCATCCAACCCGGCAGCGTGGTGGTCTGGACGAACACATTGCTGCCGAAGGTCAGCGGCATCATGATCATGAAGCCGACGCCCTGGAAGCCCTGCGGCTTCTTCATCTTCAGGCCGAGCCACACCCAGGCCCAGCAGAGCGTGAGCGCGAAGCCGAGCACGAGCAGGCAGGCGGCGAGGGTGTTGAGGAAGCCCGCGTTGAACTGGTAACCGAGGATCGCGGCGAAGCCGATCAGCACGGCGAGCGAGATCGCGTACCGGACGAGATCGCCGAGCACGGCGCCGACGAGCGGTCCCGTTCTGGCGATCGGGAGGCTGCGGAACCGGTCGAATACGCCCTTGTCGATGTCGGTGTTGAGCGCGAGGCCGGTGCCGATCGTCGAGAACACGATGGTCTGAACCATCAAGCCAGGAAGGGCGAACTGCAGGTACTTGTGCCAGTCGCCCGCGATCGCGCCACCGAAGACGAACACGAACAGCACGGTGAAGATGATCGGCTGCAGCGTGACGTCCATCAGCGTCTCGGGGTTGCGGCGGATCTTGACGATGCTCCGCCAGGTGAGCGTGAGGCCGTGCTGGAGCGCCCTGAGAGGGTTCATGCCCCGGGTGGGCAAGGTGTCGTTGACAGTGAGGGCGGTCATGCCGCTTTGCCTTCCTGCTTGGAGTTTTCTTCGGCGCGATGGCCGGTGAGGGCGAGGAAGACCTCGTCCAGGCTGGGCAGTCGCAGCGCGAGCTCGCGTACGGTGACCTGTTCCTGGTCGAGGCGTCGTACGGCGGCGGTGAGGATGTCGGGGTCGTTCACGGGAACGGTGAGCAGGCCGAGGTCGGAGCTCTCGGTGGGGTGCTCGCCGGTGAGGTCGTGCATGATCGCCTTGACCTTGGAGAGGTCGCGCAGGTCGGCCGGGCGGATGTCGAGCGTCTGTGCACCGGCCTTGGCCTTGAGCTCGCCGGAGGTGCCGAGCGCGACGACCTTGCCCTGATCGATGACCGCGATCTCGTTCGCGAGCTGGTCGGCCTCGTCGAGGTACTGGGTGGTGAGCAGCACGGTGGTGCCGTCCCCGACGAGCTTGCGGATGACGTCCCAGACCTCGTTGCGGGCATGCGGGTCGAGGCCCGTGGTGGGCTCGTCGAGGTAGAGCATCCGGGGGTGACCGACGAGGCTGGCGGCGAGGTCGAGCCGCCGGCGCATGCCGCCGGAGTACGTGCTCGCGGGACGCCCGCCGGCGTCGGTGAGCTCGAACCGTTCCAGCAGCTCGGCGGCGCGCTCCTTGGCCTGCTTGCGCGGAAGCTCCTGCAGCCTGGCGATGAGCAGGAGGTTCTCGAAGCCGGTGAGCTCCTCGTCGACCGAGGCGTACTGGCCGGTGAGCCCGATCAGCTGGCGGACCTGCTGGGCGTCCTTGACGACGTCGTACCCGCCCACGGTGGCGTGGCCCTCGTCGGGCCGGATGAGGGTGGAGAGGATGCGGACGGCCGTGGTCTTGCCGGCTCCGTTCGGACCCAGGATGCCGAGCACCCGACCCGTCCGGACCGCGAGGTCGACCCCGGCCAGGGCCGTGGTCTTGCCGAACCGTTTCACCAGGCCTTCTGCCTGGATCGCATAGGACATGTTCAGTGCCTTTCGGTGAGGTTGACTCCCACACCGTCCCTCTCGGCGCTGACAGCGCTCGCACAGCTCGCTGAGACGGCGCTGTCAGGAGCTGAGAGCGGCTGGCACGAGGTGACAGGGATAAAGGCTTGACGGCCCCGGGGGCCGCCGGAAAGATCGACAGTGTTCCCTACGGGTTGTTGACCGGAGTCCGCTTCGTCGCGTGGCTCTGATGACGCTGGTGCGGGCGTTCCCCGCCAGCGTGACGTTTCTCTTCATGCTCGCCCTGCTCCTCGGAGCTTTGCCGGCGATCTTCGCCCTGTTGGTAGGCCGCCTGGTCGAGACATTGCCCGCGGCAGTTGAAGGTGGGATGGGCTCGGCCGCAGGCGGTCGAGTCGTCACGACACTCGTCTGGGTGACCGCTGTTCTGGTCGCCCGCGAGGTCGTGGACGGCGTCTACCAGGTTGCGAAGTGGGACTTCTACCGGCGGTACGAGGAGTACCTGATGGCCCGTGTGATGCGGGCGACACTCGCCGCGCCACGGCTGGAGCTGTTCGAGGACCGCGAGCAGGCAGCCGTCGCCGACAAGGCCGTGCACATCGCCGGCTGGGAGCCGGGTGATCTGGTCGACGGATGGACCACCAAGTGGCGGGTCCAGGCGCCGGGTCTGGCGTCGGCCGTACTGGTGGCGACCGTATGGCCGATCGCTGCCGTCGTTGTCACCGCCGTGTGGGTGCTGATCAGTCGGCGACTCCAGGCGGACCTGCATCGCTCCGACCTCTACGCCTACGGCGAGGCGCTCCGCCACGCGGACTACTACAGCCGCATCGGGCAGCGGATCGAGTGGGCCAAGGAGGTCCGCGTCTTCGGCCTGGTCGACTGGGTCGCCGGCCGGTTCGGCCGCCAGTGGGCCGTGATCCTCGACGAGATGTGGAAGGCGCGTCGCGTCGACCAGCGTTCGACGACGCTGCTGTTCGTCGCCTTGGCTGCGGCCAACGGCGGGGTGCTGGTCCTCGCGGCCCGGTCGGCGGCGGACGGCTCGCTCGGGATCGCCGGGCTGACCGTGCTCGTGCAAGGCCTGCTGGGCCTGGCCGCTCTCGCGGACCAGGATGCCGACAACCTGATCGTGTATGGCTCGCCGCACATCCCTACCGTGCGGGAGCTCGAACAGGCCGTCGCCGCGCAGTCCACCCGTCCGGCCGGCACGCTGGTCGCGTCCGGGCCGGCGCACGAGGTCCGCTTCGACGGCGTACGGTTCGCCTACCCAGGCAGGGAAGAACCTGTCTTCGACGGGCTCGACCTCCGCATCGAGGCGGGTACCTCGCTCGGCATCGTCGGGATCAACGGCGCCGGCAAGACGACGTTGATCAAACTCCTCGCCGGACTGGAGGCGCCGCAGGCCGGCCGGATCACCGTCGACGGCACCGATCTCGCCGACCTCGACCCCGACTCCTGGCGGCGGCGAGTGGCGGCGATCTTCCAGGACTTCGTCCGGTACGAGCTGCCCGCCCGCGACAACATCGGGTTCGGCTCCATAGACGTTCGCGATGACGAGCGGATCGCCGAGGCGGCCCACCGCGCGGGCGCGAACGACGTGCTGGCCGGGCTCCCGAACGGGCTGGACACCCTGCTGTCCCGTCGGTTCCCCGGCGGCGTGGATCTGTCCGGCGGTCAGTGGCAGCGGATCGCGCTCGCCCGCGCGATGGTCGCCGTCCAGGCTGGCGCGCGCGTCCTCGTCCTCGACGAACCCACCGCCCAGCTCGACGTCCGAGCCGAGGCCGACATCTACGACCGGTTCCTCGACCTCACCCACGGCCTGACCACGATCGTGATCAGCCACCGCTTCTCGACCGTACGACGCGCCGACCGGATCGTCGTCCTGGACGCCGGCCGGATCAGCGAGGACGGCAGCCACGACGAGCTCGTCGCCGCGGGCGGGACGTACGCACGGTTGTTCGCCAAGCAGGCGCAGCGCTATCACGACGCAGCCGATGGAGGAGACGATGCCTGAGACCCGCCCACCGGTGAGCCGGTACCGCGCCGCCCGCACCATGCTGAGCTTCGCCTGGGCAGCCGATCGGCGGCGAACGATCCTCTCGTTCGGCCTGCTCGGTCTGGAGGCCCTCGCCGGGTCGGTGTTCGCCCTGTGGCTGAAGCTGCTCCTCGACGGTCAGCTCGGCCTTGGCGCTGTGGGCATGGCCGCGTCGATCGGCGGCGTCGCCGCGCTGTCGTACACCGGAAGCCGCGTTCAGGCGACGCTCCAGGACCGGGCCAAGCACCTCGTCCAGCTCCGCATGCTCGACCTGATGGGCCGGACGCCGACGCTGGAGATCCACGAGGATCCGCGGCATCTCGCCCAGCTCGAGGCGTTCCGGCTGGAGGGCCACGCGTTCGCCAACGTCTTCCCGTCGCTGATCCAGGCCTTCGCCACGGTCGTCCGCATCGTGACCACCAGCCTGCTCCTGGTCAGCGTGCATCCGCTGTTGCTGGCGCTGCCGCTGTTCGGCGCGCCGATGCTGCTGCTCAGCCCGATGACCAGCGGGCTGTTCTACGTCGGCGTGCTGCGTGCGTCTGTACCGCAACGCCGCTCGGAGCACCTGCTCGAGCTCACCGCGACTCCCGGTGGGGCCAAGGAGGTACGGCTATTCCGGCTGCGCGCGGAGTTGCTCGCTCGCTTCCACGCCACCCACCGGGAGATCCGGCACATCCACCACTCGATGCAGGTGCGCGCCGGTCTGATCGGGCTCGCCGCCCGCGTGCTGTTCCTGGTCGGGTACGTCGCGGCGATCGCGTTCGTCGTCGACCGGGCCGTCCGCGGTGAGGCCACCGTCGGCGACGCCGCGCTCACCGCCGTCCTGGCCGGGCAGGTGCTCGGACTCGTCACCGGCTCGGCCGAGGTGCTCCAGACCGGGCTCAAGGCTCTGGTCGCGGCGAGCAGATGGGTCTACCTGCACGACGTCTTCACCCGTGCCCGCGAACGGATCGATCCGCGAGCCGTCGTGCCGTCGCGGCTCACCGAGGGCATCCGGTTCGAAGGCGTGTCGTACCGCTATCCGCTCGCGGGCTCGGACGCGCTGCACGAGGTGGACCTGCTGCTGCCCGCCGGAGCGACCGTGGCCGTCGTCGGGGACAACGGTGCTGGAAAGTCGACCCTGGTCAAGCTGCTCGCGGGCATGTACCTGCCCACCTCGGGCCGGCTCACCGTCGACGGCGTCGACCTCGCCGAGGTCGACCCCGACCATTGGCGGCTGCGTCTGTCGGCGGGCTTCCAGGACCATGCCCGGTTCGAGTTCGTCGTCCGCGAGACCGTCGGCATCGGTGACCTGCCCTCTGTAGACGACGCGGACACTGTCGCCGGGGCGCTGGGACGGGCTGGCGCCGTCGACCTTCTCCAGTCACTGCCGGACGGCCTGAACACCCAGCTCGGAACGGCCTGGGACGGCGGGGTCGACCTGTCCGGTGGTCAATGGCAGAAGCTCGCCCTCGCCCGGGCGATGATGCGCACGTCCCCGCTCCTGCTGCTGCTCGACGAGCCGACGGCCGCGCTCGACGCGGACACCGAGCACCAGCTGTTCGACCACTGGACCGCCGCCGCGCGTCAGCTCCAGCAGTCGACGGGAGCGATCACGTTGCTCGTCTCGCACCGCTTCTCGACCGTTCGTATGGCCGACCTCATCGTGGTCGTCGACTCCTCCCGGGTCGTGGAGGTCGGCACGCACGCGGAGCTGATGGCACGGGGCGGGCTGTACGCGGAGCTGTTCGAGCTCCAGGCTCGCTCCTACCGCTGATGCTCAGCGGCCGAGGGCTGCCTCGACGTCGGCGAGCTGCTGCTCGGACAGCGGTCCGTGCTGGAGGGCGCCGGCGTTCTCCTTCGCCTGGGCGACCGTGCGGATGCCGGGGATCGGGACGAACGCGGGGCTGCGGGCGAGCAGCCAGGCGAGCGCACCTTGGGCGAGCGTGCGGCCGTCCACCGTGAGGACGTCGCGGAGGCGTTCGACCTTCGCGAGCCGCTCGTCGTCGCTGCCGCTGAGGTTCCAGCCGCTGCGGATGTCGTCGGCCGCGAACGTCGTGTCCTGGTTCATCTTTCCGGACAGCAGACCCATCGCCAACGGGCCGCGGACGACGCTCGCGACGCCGTACTTCTCGCAGACCGCGAGCGTGTCGGCGTTGCCGTTGAGGACGTTGAACGCCTGCTGGATCGCCGAGCAGTGCTCGTGTGGGGCCCAGGCTTCGGCGCGGTCGGTGTCGTCGGTGCTCCAGCCGTACGAGCGGATCTTGCCCTCCGCGACCAGGTCCTCGAGCGTCGCGCGTACGTCCTCGGCCTTGGCCAGGTCGTAGTCGCCGATGTGGAACTGGAGCAGGTCGATCCGGTCGGTCTCGAGCCGGCGCAGGCTGGCCTCGCAGGCCTGGCGTACGTACGCGGGGTCGGCATCGCGGCCAGTGGACTCGCGGGTCTCCTCGTCGAAGAGGACGCCGAACTTCGTGGCGATGACCACCTCGTCCCGCCGACCGCTCAGCGCCCGCGCGACGACCCGCTCACTGTGCCCGGCGCCGTACACGTCGGCGGTGTCGAAGAACGTGACGCCCTCGTCCAGCGCGGCATGGATCGCGGCGACCGACTCGTCGTCGTCCACGACGCCCCACCCGATCGGACTCCCGTCCCGGCTGAGCGGGCCGCCGATCGCCCAGGCCCCGAACCCGATCGCACTCACCTCCGGCCCGTTGCTCCCCAGCTGCCTACGGCCTGTCCACCCATCGCTCGCGTTCATACCGCCCACCCTCACAGCGTTGGCGGCTAACGTCCAATAGCCCTGACTGATCGGCGGGAACGGTCGGATCGATCAATGGCTACCGCTGCCATACCTGATTGGCCTTCTTGGCCGGCAGCTTCCACCGAACGAAGAGCGCCAGCGCACCGAGCAGGGCGGCGCTGGCGAGGAACGGGGCGCCCGGAGCGAAGGCGTAGAGCGGGGTTCCGAACAACGGGCCGCCGATCGAGCCGGCGCCGTTCGTCGCCCCGATGAGGCCGGCCAGCCCACCCTGCTCGTGCTGCTCGACCCGCAGTGTCGCGCCCGCCATGTAGCCCGGCAGCGCGAGCCCGTGTCCCAGCCCGAACAGCGTGGTGGCCAGCACGATCGTCGCGAGGTTCGGCGCGAACGCCAGGCCGGCGAGCGCCACCATCGAGGCCGGGATCCCCACCCGCAGCAACGTCGCCGGCGACCAGCCCAACCGCCGGACGAGCACGCCCTGCGCGATCAGCGACGCGACCCCGTACCCGAGCAGCGCCACGCCGGTCTGCTGTGCCGCCTGCTCCGGCGTCAGCCCGAGCCGGTCCTGCACGAGGAAGCCCACCGTCACCGGCAGCGAGGTCAGCGCGACGAACAGCACCATGCCGGTGAGCAGGTACGGCGAGATGCGCGGGTCGAACGGGCTGAGCGCCTTCCGTTCGGCTGCGGCCTCCGGAGGTGCCGAGGGGCCGGCCGACTGGAACCGTACCCACACGACCACCGCGATCAGCAGGATCAGCACCGGCGGGACGAACAGCGGCGCCATCAACCCCCACGTGGCCAGCAGTCCGCCGAGCATCGGACCGACCACGGCACCGAGCCCGTACGCGGCGCCGTACATGCCGAGCGAGCGCACCCGTTCGGCCTCAGTCCCCGTGCTCGCGGCGAGGTGCGACTGCACCGCGACCGGAACCGCCGCGGCGGTCAACCCGAAGCCGACGCCTCGACACAGCAGCAACAGCCAGAACGTGACGGCGGGCGACATGCCCGTCGCCACCGCGACCTGCGTGACGATCGCGAACCCCAGCAGCGCGGCAGCGACGCCGAGCAGCGAGGCGACGATCACCGGCTTGGGCCCGAACCGACTCACCGCGCGGCCCCACAACGGGCTCGCGAGCAGGATCACGGTCGACGACACCGTGATGAACAGCCCGACCTGGATCTCGCTCAGTCCCAGGCTGCGCCCGAGCGGCGGGATGACCGGTGCGAGGATCTGCTGGCCGCCGAACATCCCGACGACCGCGACGTACGGCACCCACCGTGCACGCGTGGACACGCGCTACCTCCAAGGCTCTGGGCAGCGGGCCAGCCTCTCACATCGGGCGCGGTCAGGGGTAGGTCGGCAGCTCCAGCAGGCTCGAGACGTCGTGGATGCTCGGCTGCGGCGTGGACTGGTCCTGCTGCCAAGCGCTCATCGCCAGCGCGAACGCCTGGTTCGCCTCGACGTACGGACGCAGCGTGGCCTCGTACCTCGCGAACGCCCGCACGTGGTCGCCGCCGGCCGCCGCGAGCTCACCGGCGAGAACGTACGCGCCCGTCAGCGCGAGGCTCGTGCCCTGGCCGGACAGCGGCGAGGCGCAGTAGCCGGCGTCGCCGACGAGCGTGACGCGCCCGGCCGACCACGACGGCAGGACGATCTGGCTCATCGAGTCGAAGTGGAAGTCCGGCGCTTCCCACAGCTGCTTGATCAGTTGCGGAACTTCCCATCCTGCTTGGGCAAAGTGCTCGGCGACGGCCCGCTTCTGCGCGTGGACGTCTCGAGTGCCGAGGGGCTGGCCCAGGAAGCCGAGCATGCCGCGGGCCTCGGTGTTGTTCCGCGCGCTGTAGAGACCGGCGAGCCCGTCCGAGGTCTGGTGGTAGACCTGCCAGTGGTCGAGGTCGAGGAAGTTCTCGGAGGTGAAGACGGCGAGGTTCGTGCCGAGGTGGTGGATGAAGTCCGCTTCCGGGCCGAACGCGAGCGCGCGCGTCGCGGAGTGCAGGCCGTCCGCGCCGACGACGAGGTCGAACGTGCGGGGCGCCGATCGTTCGAACGTCACCTGTACGTGGTCCTCGTGCTGGGTCAGGCTCGCGATCGAGTCGTCGAAGACGTACTCGACGTTGGATCGCGTTGCCTCGTAGAGGATTCCGGCCAGATCGTCGCGGAGGATCTCGATGTCCGGGCTGTCGACGTCGCCGCCGGTGAGCGTGGCCTCGGTCGTGCTGAACAGCTCGGTGCCGTTCTCGTCGACGTACGACATGCCGCGCATCGCGGTGCAAGCGGCCCGTGCCTGCTCCAGCAGGCCCATCCGCCGGGTCACGTCGAGCGCGGTGCCGCGGATGTCGATCGCCTGACCGCCGGGCCGGATCGTGGGCGCCTTCTCGACGACGGTCGGCTCGAAGCCGTGGTGGTGCAGCCAGTACGCCAGTGTCGGTCCGGCGACGCTCGCGCCGGAGATGAGCACGCGTCGGTTGTGCATGGTGAGGATCCCTCCCTGATACGTTGTACGTGATCTGAACGTACGGCGTAAATACAGCTTGTACAAGACTGTTTGATGACAAGCTGTACTAGTACAGGAGGAGGTGGGTGGGATGGCAGAGCCGCCGTACGCCCGGATCGTCGCGGCGCTGCGGGAGCGCATCGAGTCCGGCGCGCTCGCGCCCGGCGACCGGGTGCCGTCGACCCGCCAGCTCGCGCGGCAGTGGGACGTGGCGCTCGCGACGGCGACCAAGGCGATGACCACGCTGCAGCAGCTGGGGCTCGTCGAGGCCGTGCCGAGGGTCGGCACCGTGGTCGCCGCGAAGCCCGGGCGGGAACGCCGAGCCGTCGAGCACGCGGGCGAGCCGTCGCGTGCTCGGATCCTCCGTACGGCGATCGCCCTCGCCGACGCCGAGGGCCTCGCGGCGGTGTCGATGCGCGCCGTGGCGGCGAAGCTCGACGTGGCGACGATGACGCTCTATCGGTACGTCGAGAGCAAGGATGCCCTTGTGGCGTTGATGGTTGACGCCGTCTACGGGGAGATCAGCTACCCGACCCCTTGGCCGGACGGCTGGCGGGAGCGCTTCGAGGTGGCGGCGCGGCATCAGTGGCAGCTGTACGTTCGCCATCCGTGGCTGCCGCACGTGGGCACGCTCGGCCGCCCGTTGCCGTCGCGGAACCTGACGAAGATGTCGGAGTACATGCTGTCCGCCGTCGAGCGCTACGACCTCGGCTCGGAGACGGCGATGTATCTCCAGGCCGGGCTGTACACGTTCGTGCGCGGCGTGGCGGTCAACCTCGAGTCCGAAGCCCTGGCGGCGGCGGAGACCGGGCTGACCCAGGACGAGTGGATGACCACACAGGAACGAGGTTTCGACGAGCTCGTCAACTCCGGCGAGTTCCCCGCGTTCGCGCGCGTGATCAACGGTTTCGGCCCGGAAGGCTTCGACTTCTTGCTGGAGAACGCGTTCGAGTTCGGCCTACGGGCCTACTTGGACGGCCTCGCCGGGGTCATCGAGCGGCCCGATGGCCGGCTCGTCGACCAACCGGACCAGGCGAGCTGATCGCCGCGGGTGGGGTAGTGGCCTTGGTGCTTGAGGGCGGCCCACACCGTTCGGACCGCCCGCCACAGGGCTGACATCTACGACCCCACCGATGCCGGCCGGCCGTTGGAGACAGCGGCCACGCCAACGCCAACGCCAGCGCCGGCGTCGGGCTCGGGGAAGGCGAGCTCCATGTCGTGCTCGTGGGACTGCCCGCCGCTCACCTTGATCGTGCTCGCCGACGGCGGGTACGTCGTCGCGACCACGGTGTACTGGCCCTCGGGCACCTCGGCGAAGCGGTACGACCCGTCCTCACCCGTCGACGTGGCGCCGACCACGCGGCCGGCGGGATCGAGCAGCGTCACCCGCGCGCCGGGCAGCGGGCGCCGCCCGTACTTCCCGCGGATCCGTCCGTGCAGCTGCGCGCCGCCCACCAGCTCGACGTCCTGGCGCACCTTGCCCGTCTCCGAGACCTGCACCACCAACGCGGCGGGGCGATACACCCGCGCCGACACGGCCATCGTGTACGACCCCGGCACCAGCCCGCGGAACGCGTACGACCCGTCCGACGTCGTCGAACGCGAGGCGACCACCTGCCCGGCCGGGTCCGTCAGCGTCACCGTGGCGCCCGACACCGGGCCGTTGCCGACCGAACGGATCGTCCCGTAGAGCCCGCTCTCCCCGGTCAACGTCACCGCGAGATCCAACGGCCCGTCACCGATCTCGATCGGCGTCGCCTCCGGGTGGTAACCGTGCGCGCTAGCGATCAGCACGTACGTCCCACGCTCCGGCTTGTCGATCGAGTAGCCACCCTCGCCCGTCGCGACGCTGCGCCCCACCTGCTTGCCCGCAAGGTCGATCAGGGTGAGTACGGTGCCGCGGACGAGCTCACCATCCCCGCGACGCACATTGACTCGGATCGGCATCGGGTCGGCTTCCTCGTCTTCCTCACGTACGACTGCGTCGAGCTGTGGAACGGTTTCCTCAACGTCATCAGGGTCTTCGTCCGGCTCGAGGTCGGGAACGACGTCCTCCTCGGTCCGCTGCTGCGCCGGCAGGCTCACCGCGTAACCGCGCAGGTCGTTCTCGTCCTCTTCGAAAGCCTCGAGCGGCGTCGCCGCCGGGTCGCCACTGGCTGTGGTCGCGGCGGGGTGACCCTGCAGCGGCTTCTGCTTGAGGAACCAGGCGAACAGGAACGCCAAGGCCAACGCGGGAACGGCGTACAGGAAGATCGGCGGCAGCGCGTCGGCGAACGCGAGCACGAATCCCTCACGTACGTTGGCCGGAAGGCCCTGCAACGACTCCGGCGTGATCGAGTCCACCGAGGGCACCGGGGCGCCACCGGTCGACGGCAGCCGCTCGGTGAGCGCGTCGGCGAGCCTGTTCGTGAACAGCGCGCCGAACGCCGCCGTACCCAGGCACGCGCCGATCTGCCGGAAGTAGTTCGACGCCGACGTCGCGACGCCGAGGTCCTCGCGGGGCGCCGAGTTCTGGACGGCGAGCACCAGCGTCGGCATCACCAGACCGACGCCGACACCCAGCACCGCCATGTAGATGCCGTTCTCCACGCGAGTCGAGTCGACGTCCATCTGCGCGAGCAACGCCATGCCGCCACCGGCGATCATCGTGCCGAGGATCGGGAACACCTTGTAGTGACCGGTCGCCGACATGATCCGGCCGGCCGTGATCGACGCGACGAACAGCCCGCTGACCATCGGCAGCATCAGCAGCCCGGACTCGGTCGGCGTCGCGCCGTCGACCATCTGCAGGAACACCGGCAGGTAGGCGATCGCGCCGAACATCGCGAACCCGATGATGAGCCCGATCACGCTGGCGACGCTGAAGATGCCGTCCCGGAACAGCCGGAGCGGAATGATCGGCTCGCTGGCGAAATGTTCGCGAACGACGAACAGAATGATCGAAACTATCGCTCCGCCGGCGAGAGCGAGGATCTGCCACGAGTCCCACTCGTACTGCGAACCACCCCAGCTGCTGAACAACACGATGCACGTCGACGCCACCGCGAGCAGCAGCGCGCCCCAGTAGTCGAGCCGCGGCCGGACGTGGTGCTTCGGAAGTTTCAGCACCGCCGCCGTAACGAACAGCGCGATGATGCCGAGCGGGATGTTCACGTAGAAGCACCAACGCCAGCTGGCGTGCTCGGTGAACAGGCCGCCGAGGAGCGGGCCGATCACCGACGAAAGGCCGAAGACCGCGCCGATCAGACCCATGTAACGGCCGCGCTCGCGCGGCGGAACGACGTCGGCGATGATCGCCTGCGCGCCGATCATCAGGCCGCCCGCGCCGACGCCCTGCAGGGCGCGGAACGCGATCAGCTCGGGCATGTTGTGCGCCCAGCCGGACAACACCGAGCCGACGAGGAACACGATGATCGCGAACTGGAAGATGCCCTTGCGGCCGAACAGATCGCCGAGCTTGCCGTAGATCGGCATCACGACCGTGGACGACAGCAGGTACGCGGTGACGACCCAGGAGATGTGGTCGAGCCCGTTCAGCTCGCCGACGATGGTGGGGAGCGCGGTCGCGACGATCGTCTGGTCGAGCGCGGCGAGCAGAACCGTCAGCATGAGTGCCGAGAACACCACGAGAATGCGCTTGCGGCTCAGCGTTTCCTCGGTGGGCGCGGGCACACTGGGCGGCATGCGGTCCACGTTGGTCGTTGTCACGGGGGCGACCCTCCGGATGTGGTCACTGGATGTGACGTTCTCGTCACCAATGTCGAACTTGCCCTACTGTACGCGCCCGCCTCAGCACGCTTAGCAACCGCCTGTGGACCGCGTTCTTCTCGCCCTATTTGCCGGGTACTCTGGTGCGGGCCTGATGTCTTCCGGGGGTGGGGAATGATCAAGTTTGGTGGGGCTCTCACGCTGCTCGGCGTGCTCGTCGTCACCGCGTGCTCAGGCCCCGGTCCCTCCGCCGACGTCAACAAGCGCGCTGCGGACAGCAACGCCCCGGTGATCGTGACCGGCACGGTGCGTAAGGCTGTCGACGGCAAGCCCGCCGAGCCCGTAGCCGGCGCGACGATCACGCTCACCTGGTCCACCGACCGTGCGGCCGCCAAGTCCGGCGCCACCCTCGAGCCCGCCATCGTGGCGAAGGCGACCACCGACGGCAAGGGCCGTTACACCGTTCGCGGGACGGCGCCGCAGGCCTTGGTCAAGGGTGCGGCGAAGAACGACGGGATCGCGACGATCTCCATGCTGGTCGAGGCGACGAACGGTGACTTCACCTCGTCCGGCTTCACCCGCCAGATCGTCAACGGCACCTGGCGTACCGCCGCCGGCCCGATCGACATCACCTACCGCTACGACCCCAAGGGCGCCCTGAAGAACGGCGGCACTCAGTAGTCGCGTGCCGCTCAGTCCTCGCTCTCCGTGTCGTGGGGCTGCGGCAGTCTTGGGTGCTTGGTCGGATAGAGCGCCGTCTGGAACGCGTACGCCACGCCGTTCTCGGTGCGAGGTAGCTGCGCGTACTCGTTGACCAGCGCGATGACGCGGAACCAGAACTCGTCGGCGTCGTCGTCGGAGATCCAGGCGTATCTCTTGCCCGCACGCAGGTTGTCGTCGCGCTGGGCTTGTTCGGACTCGGCGGCGATGGCCACGAACCAGTTCGGCGTCGACTCGGTGCGCTCCGGGCCTGGGCCTTCGACGTAGAACGACCTGGCGGTGCGTCCGTAGAAGCGCTCCTCCCGCCCGCGGACCGTGCGGGTGCGGATGACCTTCAGCAGCCCGGCCGACGCGAGCAGCCCGACGTGGTAGGCGACGCTGCTCTTCGGCCGTTCCACCGCGGCAGCCAGCTCTTGCACGGTCGCGGCGCGCTCCAGCAGCAGCTCGAGCACGGTCCCGCGGAGCGGGTGGAACATCGCCTTGACCCCTTGCGGGGTCGACACGCGGCGGACGTCGTCCAGCTCGTAGTCGGGAAACTGCTGCTGACTGATCGACATTTTTGGATTACTTCCGTATGCTCACTGATCGAAACTTCTCGATTGGTTGCTGGACAGCCTATCCGTACGCCTGGGGAGGACCGATGGACCACACCGACATCCCGTTCGCGGAGTGCGCGACCGGCACCGAGGGCGAGATGCTGCTCTTCGCCCTCGACCGGGTCCATCGCCAGTTCGCCTGGAAGACCGGTGGGCTCCCTGTCGAGCAGATGCTCCAGAAGCATCCGCCGTCGGAGCTGACGCTGGCCTGGCTGGTCCAACATCTCACCAGGGTCGAGGCGGACTGGACGGCGCGCGCCCAAGGCCGCGACGGCGACGAGACGCTCGCGGACGTCGACTGGGACGCCCTCGCCCACGAGCCCGACGAGCTGCGCGCCCTGTGGTTCCAGACGATCGCCCGGACGAGGCAGGCCTGGACGGTCATGGCCACCGACCTCGACACCGTCGTTCCCTGGTACGGCGACGACTACCACGTGAACCGCCGCCGCGTTCTCGTCGACATCCTCGAAGAGAACCTGCTGCACACTGGCCAAACCTCGATCGTCCGCGAGGCGGTCGACGGGCTGACCGGCAACGACCCACCGTGACCGCTGACGAAGGAGCCTGATGAACACGCTGTTCGACGAGGAGATCCGCAGCCACCACAGCATGCGGGACCACCTGCTGACGCTGGTGTCCGATGCCGATCTCGGCTACGAGTTGCCCGGCCAGAACCCCACGCTGGGCGGACTGCTGATCGAGCTGGGCGACCTGCAGGGCGTCTACACGCACTCGTTCGCGACGTTCACCCTCGACTGGAAGCACCGCCAGCTCCCGCCGCCGGCGACGGTCACTGTCGCCGGCCTGCGCTCGTGGTTCGACGCGCAGGACGCCGCGATGAAGGCCGCGTTGGACCGCTTCACCGACGAGGAGCTGCGCATCGACCGGATCGACCGCGGCGGCTTCGTCGCTTCGCCGTTCGTCCAGCATCAGGTCTACCGCGAGGCGGTCTACATCTTCTACGGCAAGCTCAGCGTCTACCTCAAGGCGCTGGAGATCGACGGCGGAGAGCAGTGGGCCGGATGGGTGGGCTGACGCCGTACACCGTTCGCGCGCTCGACGGGACGACCTGGGACGCGTTCGCGGAGCTGGTCGAGCGCAACGGCGGAGTCTTCGGCGGCTGTTGGTGCATGGGTCACCACGCGATGGACAACGGCGAGACGTACCGCTGGCAGAAGTACGACAAGCGCGCCAAGAAGGAGGAGCTGGTGCGCGCCGGCCGTGCCCACGCCGCGCTGGTCTTCGACGCCGACGGCCTGGCGCAGGGGTGGGCGAAGTACGGCAGGCTCGAGGAACAGCCGATCATCGAGCAAAACCGGCGTGCGTACGAAGCCGATCCCCCGCCGCCGCCCGACTGGCGGATCACCTGCTTCTACGTCGACACCCGCCACCGGCGCCAGGGCATCGCGCGCGCCGCGCTCGAGGGGGCACTGGACCTGATCGCCCACGCGGGCGGAGGACGTGTCGAAGCCCTCCCCGAGGTGACCGCCGACCGCATCGCCCACGGGCGCTTCCTGTTCGAGATGACGGTCGAGCTGTACGAGGAGTACGGCTTCGAGCGCGTGCGCCAGATCGGCAAACACCGCTGGATCGTGAGCCGCACGCTGGAGCCCAACCCGGCCTAGCGACGGCCAATGATCATGTTTACATGATCATTCGCCGCTCTACGTGGGATACACCCCGCGTAGAGCACCCGCTCACCAGGTAAGGCGGCATCGGTGCCCATCCGCCAGCACCGCCGACTTCCGCAACGGGGTCTAGGTCTGCCTCGGAGGCTCGAGCATCGCCGTGACCTCAGCGGGCGTGGGGCAGTGGCTGTTCTGGCGGAAGTACGCGCGCCAGGGCCGGTAGCCGCGGTCATAGCCGGCGCGCATCGCGTGCGGATCGAGGTCGGCGAACACGACGCTGGGCGTTCCGTCCGATGTACGGGTGGCCAGCCATCGATCGTCGGGTGACGCCACACCGGACCCGTCGCTCCCGGGAGCGGCGAAGGCGATCCACATCCCGGTGAGCAACGCGTTCGCCTTGGCCAGTCGCGGGTCACCACCGCCAATCAGCACACAGTCGGTCGCCAGTGTCTCGTACTCGATGAACACCTCGGGCATGCATGCCTCACAGCACAGCGCGCAGGCGAAGCGGAACCCGTCGACCTCGAAGACGGTCGGATGATCGCCCGCGGCATACATATACGTCGACTCGCTGGGGGAGAGGTATCGCTTGTCGTACCGGCTGACGAGCTGCCCGGTCCCACTGATCACGTACAAGCTGTTGAACGGTCGTGCGCTTCCCACGTCACGATGGGCCGAGCCGACCACCGCCCACACACCCACGTCGCCGGCGTGCTCGACGGTCGCCGCGAGTTCCTCCGACAGCACCGCCCAGTCGACTCGCGACCAGTCCGACTCCGCCAACCGATCGGGATCGCGCGACAGCCACCGCTTGTCCGGGTAGGCCGACAACGCCCCTTCGGTGAACGAGATCAGCCGCGCTCCACCGTCAGCCGCGACGGTCATCAGCTCCCGAATGCGCCGGCCATGCTCACGAATCGACACCCCGTCCGGGATCTGCGCCCGCGTCCCCACGCCCTGCGCCACCGCGATCCGGATCGAGGTCATGTCGCGAGATGCTCGCACCCACCACCGACAAGGCGGCCCTAGCTGTTGCTGCTACCCGTTCCGTCGTCCTCGACGTCGTCGGCCGGCTCCTCGACCAGCTCCACGTCACCCGTTGCGCTCGCGATCCGCTCGGTCTCGTCACCGTCCCCGTGCATACGGGTGATGTCGTCCATCGAGTGGATCGCCAAGGCCTCCGGATCGACGTCGTCGACCGTCGGACGTCTGCTCTCCTGTTCGTCGCTCACGGCCGAGCCCCTACCCGCCCAGCTGACGCCGAACCACAGGCCGGCTGTGCTCGTCCCGCCGCCGCACCATCGCGAGCAGCATGCACGGCAGCATCAGCACGTGGCCGCCGAGCAGCACGCCGTCGGCGGGGAGCACGCCGAGCCGGTACGGCACGAGCAGCAGCAGGAACGGTACGTACATCGCCAGCGCCATCTCCCCGACCGCCACGACGCCGTGGCCGCGCAGCACCATCCACACTCCGACGCCGACGGTCATGTTCGTCGCCATCAGCAGCGTCATCCCCTCCACCCCGGACGCGTGCCCGGGCCAGACCAGCGACCAGAGTGGTCCGAGCAGCAGCATCCCTCCGCTCATCGCGACGAGCATCCGCAGGAAGTTCCACCAGAAACGCCGCGTCGTCCCCATGCCACTCAGCGTCACATACCGACCCGGCGAGACCCCAGCGAAAGTTTCTTGAGAAAGTTCGGAAGTCGTGTCGATTCCCGGTCTGGTCGTTCGAGGCCTAGGTAAAGGCCGGCCCACGAACGGGTCGGAACCAGACTTCACAGGAGCCGACCATGACGCAGCACACCGCCACCGCCGCCACCCTGACCAGCAAGAACGCCGTCTGCGACCCCGCCACCAGCGTCACCCGGAGCCTGCTCGGCTACGGTGTCGTCGCCGGCCCGCTCTACACGATCGTCGCGCTGACCCAGGCGTTCACCCGCGAGGGGTTCGACCTCAGCCGCCACCAGGTGAGCCTGCTCAGCAACGGCGACCTCGGCTGGATCCAGATCACGAACTTCGTCCTCACCGGCCTGATGACGATCGCGTTCGCCGTCGGCCTCGGCCGCGCCCTCAAGGACGGCCGCGGCGCCAAGTGGGCTCCGAGACTTATCGGAACGTACGGCGCAAGTCTCATCGCCGCCGGAATCTTCCGCGCCGACCCCGCGCTCGGCTTCCCGGCCGGCACGCCGACCGGCGGCCCGGTGACCATGAGCTGGCACGCCTTGGGCCACTTCACGGCTGGTGCAATCGGGTTCCTCGCGCTCGTCATCGGCTGCATCGTCCTGGCCCGCCGCTTCGCCGGCGAGGGTCGCAAGGCCTGGGCCGCGTACTCCGTCGCGACCGGCGTGCTCTTCCTCTTCTCGTTCATCGGCATCGCCTCCACCGGAGGCGCCGTCGTGGCCAACGTCGGCTTCGGCATCGCCGTCGCGCTCGCCTGGACCTGGGTCGCCGCCGTCGCGGTGCACCTCTACCAGCGAGCCAGCAAGTAACCTCACCCGCCACACACCCAAGGAGAGAAGATCATGCGCTACCTCGTCCTGCTCCGCGGCACCAACCCTCCGACCCCGCCCCCCGCCGAACTGATGGAGGGAATCATGAAGCTCGGTGAAGAGGCCACCAAGGCCGGAGCGCTCCTCGACACGGCCGGCCTGCAGCCGAGCGTGAACGGTGCCCGCGTCGCCCTCACCGGCGGCCAGCTCAGCGTCACCGACGGCCCGTTCACCGAGGCGAAGGAACTGATCAGCTACGCGATCTACGAGGTCCGCTCCAAGGAGGAAGCGGTCGAGTGGGCGAACCGCTTCGTCAAGCTGCACCGCGACCTCTGGGAAGGCTGGGAGGGCGAGGCCGACGTGCTCAAGATCTTCGGGCCGGAGGACTTCGCCGGACCGCCCGCCTAACGAAACTACCGGCCACGAAGCCCTCGACTTCCGGAAGGAAGTTGAGGGCTTTCGGCTGTCGGTGCTTGGATCAGGCCCATGACGGCTGGGGTCGAGACGCATCGCGCGATCGAGACGGTGTGGCGGATGGAGTCCGCGCGCCTGATCGCGGGGCTCACCCGGCTGGTCCGCGACGTCGGCCAGGCCGAGGAGCTCGCCCAGGACGCGCTGGTGATCGCGCTCGAGCAGTGGCCGAGGGACGGCGTACCCGACAACCCCGGCGCCTGGCTGATGGCCACCGCGAAGCACCGCGCGATCGACCAGTTGCGCCGCCGGACGAACCACGAACGAAAGTTGCAGGAGATCGGCCGAGACCATTCGGACCGGCTCGACCCCGACTGGGACGACGACCTCGACGACCAGATCGGCGACGACCTGCTTCGGCTGATCTTCATGGCCTGCCACCCGATACTTTCGACCGAGGCACGCGTCGCGCTCACGCTCAGGCTGCTCGGCGGCCTCGCGACCGACGAGATCGCGCGCGCCTTCCTTGTCCCCGAGCCGACGGTCGCCCAGCGCATCGTCCGGGCCAAGCGCACGCTCGCCGAGAAGCAGGTGCCGTTCGAGCTTCCCCCGCCGGCCGACCTGTCCGAGCGCCTCGCGTCGGTGCTCGAGGTGATCTACCTGGTCTACAACGAGGGGTACGCGGCGACCGCGGGCGACGACTGGATGCGGCCCACGCTGTGTACGGAGGCGCTGCGACTCGGACGGATCCTCGCCGGCCTCGCGCCGACCGAGCCGGAGGTGCACGGGCTGGTCGCGTTGATGGAGATCCAGGCGTCCCGTACGGCCGCGCGCACCGACGCCGACGGCAACCCGGTCCTGCTGCTCGACCAGGACCGCTCGACCTGGGACCGGCTGCTGATCCGGCGCGGGCTCGAGGCGTTGACCAAGGCGGAGGAGCTCGGCGGGCTGCTCGGCCCGTACACGCTGCAGGCCGCGATCGCCGCCTGCCACGCGCGGGCCGCGACGCCGGAGGACACCGACTGGGAACGGATCGCCACGCTGTACCAGATCCTCGCCCAGATCTCGCCGTCGCCGATCGTCGAGCTGAACCGGGCCGTCGCGGTCGGAATGGCGTCCGGTCCGGCCGCGGGACTGGAACGTCTCGACAAGCTGATGGACGAGCGCGTCCTGCAGGGCTATCACCTGCTGCCCGCCGTTCGCGGCGACCTGCTGGCGAAGCTGGGCCGGGCCGACGAGGCACGGGTGGAGTTCGAACGTGCCGCCGAGCTCACCCGCAACGCCCGCGAGCGCGCGATCTTCCTCGCGCGGGCCAGCGAGCTAACGGCCTAGCAGCCGCAGCGCGGCCTCCGAGGGCGAGCCGGACTCGGCGCTGTACAGGAGGATGCGCTGGCCCTCGTCCTCGGCGAGGTAGAGCGCCTCGAACGTGAGCTCCAGCTCGCCGACTTCCGGGTGCCGGAACTGCTTTGTTCCGGAAACGCAGTTCGCGACCGGATGTTTCGACCACAGGGCTGCAAATTCCGCGCTCTTCACCGAAAGCTCGCCCACCAGCTCGGCGAGAACGCGGTCGTCCGGCGACCGTCCGGCGAAGACCCGCAGCGACGCGACCGCCCGCGCCGCCTCCTCCTGCCAGCGCGGGTAGAGGTCGCGGTGGTGCGGGTCGAGGAACAGCATGCGGGTCAGGTTCGGCCGGTCGGCCAGGTCGTCCGGCGCGTCGGGCAGCAGGTGACCGGCGAGGAGGGAGCGACCGAGTGCGTTCCAGGCGAGAACGTCGCTGCGCCGGTCGATCACCACGGCCGGAACCTCGATGAGCGCACCGAGCAGCTGCCGGACGTTCCTACTGGCCCGGGCGGGCTTCGGCGCCCGGGTGCGCTTCCGCTTCGCCGGCTTGGCGAGCGTGTGCAGGTGGGCGCGCTCGTCGTCGTCGAGGTCGAGCGCGGTCGCGAGGGCGTCGATCACGGCCTCGGACGCGTTCGCGCTCTGGCCCTGCTCGAGGCGCGTGTAGTAGGTGGCGCTCACGCCGGCGAGCTGGGCGAGCTCCTCACGCCGGAGTCCCGGCACCCGGCGGGCGCCGTACGACACCACGCCCGCGTCCTCCGGGCTGAGCTGGGCGCGCCGCGTCCGGAGGTACTCGCCCAGTCGAGTCGGGGTCGTCGAAGAAGCCCTTCGCGCGTCGGTCATGCCGCTGACCGACGTGATGGCCAGCTAGAACCGGCGAAACTGAGCGACCCCGACTCGACCAATCGGAGTGGCGCCGTCGTCTCCATGAGTCCATGGTTGCTCGCCGGCGGCCGTTCTGCCTAACCCTGCGAGTGCTAGGCGACACAGGCTCTGGTTGGCATCGGCGATCGCGCCGACCGTTGGCGGCATGACTGCTGTGGTGGATGTGACCCAGGAACGGATGACGCGTCGTCAACGCGTCGTCCTCGTCCTGTTGCTGAGCGCGAGCTTCACGCTCGCGGTGGACTTCTCGATCCTGAACGTGGCACTTCCGGACATCGGCGCCTCCGTCGGCTTCGCGCTGGAGCACCTGCAGTGGGTGGCGACGGCGTTCGCCCTGTGTGCGGCCGGTTTCACGTTGCTGTTCGGGCGGGTGGCCGACCTGTTCGGGCGGCGCCGGCTGTTCTTGGCGGGGATGGCGGTGCTCGGCATAGCGTCGCTGATCGGTGGCCTGGCGACATCGCCGGGCGTGCTGCTCGCGGCACGGGTGGCGCAGGGGCTGGCGACCGCGGCGGTGACGCCGGCGGCGTTGTCGTTGCTGACGACGTCGTTTCCCGAAGGAGCGTTGCGATCCCGCGCTCTCGGGCTGAACGGTGCGTTGATGGCGGCTGGCTTCACCACTGGCGCGATCCTCGGTGGCGTCCTGACCGACGTGCTGAGCTGGCGGTGGGCGTTCTTCCTCAACGTGCCCGTGGCTGCCCTCGTGCTCGTTGTGGCGCCGTTCGTGCTGGCCGAGGCTCGGCCGGCGATACGGCCGCGGCTGGATGTTCCGGGCGCGGTGCTCGTCACTCTCGGCCTGCTCGCCGTTGTTTACGGATTGACAGTCGCTCCGCCGGCGCTGCTCGTTGGCGTGGTGTTGCTCGTCGCGTTCGTTCTCGTGGAACGGAAAGTATCGGCGCCGCTCGTGCCATTACCGGTACTGCGCCGACGCTCGGTCGGGTGGGGCAACTTCGCCGGGCTGCTGGCGTTCGCGACCGAGACGTCGTTGGTCTTCGTCCTGACCCTGTACCTGCAGGAGGTACTGGGCTTCTCGGCCCTCGCGGCGGGGCTGTCGTTCGGCGTCCTCGGCGTGGGCACGGTGCTCGGCGGCATCGTCGGACCAAGGGTCATCGGCCGGTTCGGGAGCGTACGAGCGATCGTCGTTGGTCTCCTCGTGCAGGCAGTGGCGACAGTTTCGCTCGTCCTGGTGGGACTTCCGGGCTCGTGGATGTGGCTCGTCCTCGTCGCGACGTTCGTCGGAGGCGTCGCGAACCTCGTGGTGATCGTCGGCTTCATGGTGACGGCGACGTCGGGACTGCCGAACGCGGAGCAGGGGCTCGCCACCGGGATCGCGACCATGAGTCAACAAGTGGGGATCACGATGGGCATCCCGATCATGAGCGCGGTCGTCGTGGCCCAGCAGTCCGTACTCGGTGGCGTGACGACGGCGATCATCGTCAATGCGGGGCTGTGCCTGGTCGGCGCACTCGTGGTCGCGGGCGCCTTTCGGCCACGGCTCAAGTCTGCCGCAGTGGGGTGAGGCAGGACAAGACTTTATCTTTCCGGTAATTCACTGAAAACTTGCCGATGGTCGCGGGTGCGTATTCTCCAATCCAAAGGACTTTCGGCACTCTCATGCTCAACGACGTGCGGCAAACCTGGCGTGGCTACGGAAGATTCACTCGACTGGCATGGCGGGCGAGTCCGGCGCTCACCGTTCTGACGGTCCTGATGCTCGTGCTGAACGCGGCGGCTCCCCTCGGAGCCGCCGTCGCGATCGGTGCGGTCGTCTCGCGCGTGCCCAGTGCGTCGGCGATGCCCTGGGCGATCGCCGTCGGCGCGTTCTTCCTGCTGCAATGGTTGGCGATCGGCCTGTATCAGGCCGCGGCGGCAGCGCTCGCCGAACGAGTCAACGCTCTGCTCCAGCGCGACCTGATGGCCGCGGTCATGCGGCCGGTCGGCATCGGGCATCTGGAGGATCCGGCCAGCCTGAACCTCATCAACGTCGGCCAGGAGACGTTCCGCTCCGGTTGGAGCCGGCCGGGACGGCTCGCCCGGACGCTCAGCGGAGTGCTCAACGGGCGGTTGATGCTGATCGGCGCCTGCGTGATCGTGGCGAAATCCCAACCCGTGTGGGGGATCGCGCTCCTGCTGGCCGGGCTGTGGGCGGCGTACGAGGACAAGGTCGCCTCCCGGATCGAAGCGAACCACCACCACAGCGGAACGGAGATCTCGCGGCGCACCGAGTACTACTACGACCTCGGCGTGACTCCTCCGGCGGCGAAGGAGATCCGGATCTTCGGGCTGGGGCCGTACCTGCTGGACCGCTATCTCGCGAGCTGGAACCGGTCGATGGACGAGGTGCTCGCCCCGACGAGCCGGCGGCCGTTCGTCGCCGCTATCGCGCTCGGCGCCGTCGTACTCGGCGCACTGGGGTCGGTCGCCGGGTCCGCGGGCGGCTCGCTCGCCGCGGGTGCGGCGATGGCGGTCGTGCAGGCGTTGATGGTCTCGCTCGCCGGCGCGCGGATCACCTCGTGGTCGAGCCTGCAGACCGAACTGGCACTGGCGACCCTGCGGCGCTACGACGACGCGGTCGCGAGTCTCGCATCGACGCCGTCGTCGGGTGGCGCGGTGGTGGGTGCCCCGCAACGGGAGATCCGCTTCGAACGGGTGTCGTTCGGCTATCCCGGCGGTACCGGAGACGCGGTGCACGAGCTCGATCTCGTCGTACCGGCGGGGCGTTCGCTCGCGATCGTCGGCGCTAACGGTGCCGGCAAGTCGACGTTGGTCAAGCTGCTCAGCCGGATGTACGAGCCGTCGTCGGGCCGGATCAGCGTCGATGACGTGGACCTGGCGTCGGCCGACGTCGAGGCGTGGCGGTCGCAACTGGCGGCAGTGTTCCAGAACTCGACCCGGTTCGCCCTTACCGCACAGGCGAACGTGTCGTTCGGCCGAGTGTCGACGGCCAACCTCGACGCGGCAGCCAAGGCGGCCGGCATCGACGACGTGATCGCAGCTCTACCCGACGGTTGGAACACGCCGCTGTCGGCCGAGTACGACGGTGGAGTGGACCTGTCCGGCGGCGAGTGGCAGAAGATCGGCCTGGCCCGAGCGCTGTACGCCGTGTCGAACGGTGCCTCGGTCCTGATCCTCGACGAGCCCGCCGCCCATCTCGATGCGCGAGCGGAGGCCCGCTTGTACGAGCGGTTCCTCGAGCTGACGTCGGGCGTGACGACGATCGTGATCTCACACCGCTTCTCGACCGTACGCCAGGCGTCCTCGATCGTCGTGCTCGACCAGGGCCGCGTGGTGGAGCAGGGGACCCACGAGGAGCTGCTCGCGCTCGATGGGGCGTACGCGGAGATGTTTCGCTTGCAGGCTTCGCGATTCTCGGAGGCATCGTGAAAGAGTGGCTGCGCACAGCCCGCCTCCTGCTGGGCATCGGCCGCGACATCGGGCCACTCCTCACCCTGGCCACCCTGCTGACGAGCGCCTTCGACTTCACCGCCCCGATCGTCGCCGCGATCGGCGCGCGGCCACTGGTCGACGGCATCGCGACCGGCTCGACGTCCCACCTGGCCCTCGGAGTCGCTCTCATCGCTACGGCATTGCTGCTCCTGGTGCTGATGCCTGCGGCCTACCGCTGGACGACGGTCCGGGTGCGCGAGCGCACCATCATGGTGATGCAGCGTCGCCTGCTCGACCTGTCTACGAAGGCACCGCGGTTGGAGCACTTCGAACGGCCGGAGTTCTGGGACCGTCTGCAATCGTTGCGTCGGAGCATGGACGGCCTCTGGATGGGCCTGTCCCTCGCCGTTCTCGGACCGATCCTGGTAGCCGAGCTCGTCGTCGCGGCCGTGCTGCTGGGACAGATCTCGCCGTGGCTCGCGCTCATCCCCGTGGTGGCGGTGCCGGCGGTGTGGGCGGCACGCTACGCGGAGCGGATCCAACGCTCGGCGGCGCTGCGAGCGGCGCCTTACCAGCGGACGGCGGAGCACCTGTTCGGGCTGGCGTCCACCGCGCCAGCGGGCATGGAGATTCGGCTCTACGGGCTGTCGTCCGAGCTGCTGACACGGCACCGTTCTGCCTCGGCGGTCGCCAACCACAAGCACGAGTCGGCGCAGTTTCGCTCGGTGGGGTTGGGATTCTGCGGCCGGTTGCTGTTCTGGGGTGCATACGCGGCGGGCATCGTGCTCGTTCTCCAGCAGGCTGCCTCCGGCCGCTCGTCGGTCGGCGACGTCACCCTGGTGTTGATGTTGGCGGTGACCTTGGTGCACGCGTCGGCCCGACTGACCGAATACGCCGGCTCGTTGCTGGCGGTGCGTACTGTGTCTGAGCACTACCACTGGCTGGAGGACCAGGCCGCCGATGCACAGGGCGGATCGCCTGTTCCCATTGAGCTTTCGCGCGGCATCGCGCTGGACTCGGTGTCCTTCTCCTACACGGCGGGCGCACCGGCATTGGATGACGTGTCACTCACCCTGCCGGCGGGCGCGGTCGTGGCGTTGGTCGGCGAGAACGGAGCGGGGAAGACGACGCTGGTGAAGCTGCTGACCGGCATGTACGCACCCACCGCCGGCCGGGTGTTCGTCGACGGGGTCGACCTGGCGTCGCTCGACCTCGACGCGTACCGGTCGCGAGTGTCGGCGGGATTCCAGGACTTCATGCGGTTCGAGCTGCTCGTCCGGGAGGCGGTCGAGGTCGGGGCGCTCGGTGCCGACGAGTCCGCGGTCCGTTCGGCGCTGGGCCGTACGCGGGCGTCGTTCGTGGACTCGCTGCCGTCGGGACTGTCCACCCAGCTGGGGATTTCGTGGTCGGGCGGAGTGGATCTCTCGGGCGGAGAGTGGCAGAAGCTGGCGCTGGCCCGGTCGATGGTGCGGACGGACCCGTTCCTCACGGTGTTCGACGAACCGACCGCGGCGCTGGACCCGCAGACCGAGCACGCCCTGTTCGAGGAGGTCTCGGCGACGGCCCGGGTCGACGGCCGGATCACCTTGCTGGTGTCGCACCGGTTCTCGACCGTACGGATGGCCGACCTGATCGTCGTGCTGTCCCACGGCCGGCTGCGCGAGGTGGGCACGCACGCCGAGCTGATGGCCGCTGCCGGCCTCTACGCCGAGCTGTACTCGCTCCAAGCCGCCGCGTATCGCTGAGCGCTCTAGGCTGGAACGGTGGAAGCGGAGCAGCGACTCGAGGGTGGGTTTGTCAACGACGTCGTGCGCGTCGGCAACACCGTGCGCCGGAGTGCCGGGTACTGGACGCCGGCGGTGCACGCGCTGCTCGACCACCTCGAGCAGGTCGGGTTCGCCGCGTCGCCGCGGGTGCGCGGGATCGACGAGCAAGGCCGCGAGATCCTGACGTTCCTGCCCGGCGAGACGGTCGGCTGGACGAACTGGCCGTCGCACCTCAAGACGAACGAGGGTCCGACCAAGCTCGGCCGGTTGCTCCGGAAGTATCACGACGCGGTCCGAAACTTCACCCCACCGCCGGACGCCCCGTGGCGGAACGTCGTCGCCGAGGGCGGCGACCTGATCCGGCACGGCGACTTCTCCCCGTTCAACGTGACCTGGATCGGCGCGGAGCCGGTGGGCGTCATCGACTGGGACTTCGCCCAACCAGGCAAGGCGATCGACGACGTCGCGTACCTCGCGTGGTACCTCGTCCCGCTGTCGCCGGACGACCGGGTGCGGGAGTACGGGATGCGCACCCCATTGGATCGCCGAGCCCGCCTCGAAGCGCTCTGCGATGGCTATGGCGACTTCACGCCGGACGAGGTCATCGAGGGAGCGATCGCGGTCATCGAGACCGAACTCGACCACACCCGAGAGCTCGCCCGCCGCAACCTCCACCCCTGGAGGAAGTTCGCCGCCGACGGCAGCCTCGAAGCCTTCACCCGCGAAGCCGCCTGGATCCGCGACCACCTGACCTAGGCTTGTCCGCATGGTGCCGGACGAGCTCGAACTGCACCGGAGACTCGCGGGGGAGTACATCCACCCGGACGACCCGAAGTACCCCGAAGTGCGCAATGCGCAGCTCAAGGCCTTCCACCACTACAAGCCAAAGGCGGTTGTCCGCGCCTTCACGGCCGAGGACGTCGCCGAGACCATCACGTTCGCCAAGCAGCGTGGGATCGAGCTCCGACCACGCAGCGGCGGTCACTGCTTCGCGGGACGATCGTCTACCGACGGCATCGTGCTCGACCTCAGCCCGATGTGGGGGTTCGCTGTCGAGGGTGACACGGCCACGATCGGCGCCGGAGCCACGATTCGAACGATTGAACGCGCACTCTGGCGCCAGGGCAGGATCCTCAATCTCGGTTGCGGACCGACCGTCGGCGTCGCCGGCCTCACCCTAGGCGGCGGAATCGGCCTCTGCCGAGCCTACGGCCTCACCTGCGACCGGCTCCTCAAGGCCGCCGTCGTGCTCGCCGACGGCAGCATCGTCCACGCTGACGAGAATCACCACGAAGATCTCTTCTGGGCGCTACGAGGCGCCGGAGGTGGCCAGTTCGGCGTCGTCGCCCATTTCCAGCACTCGTTCTCCGATGAGCCCCATCAGGACGTCATCGCGAACTGGATGCGCTGGGCACGCGACTGCCTGGACGGCATGAACGCCCACCTCCGCCTGGTCGCGACCCCTACTTGAACGAGCCCCCGATCCTCTTCCTGTTCGGGATCCACCTCGGCACGCTGCCGAGACCGAACGGGTCCTGGCCACGCCGGTGTGAGCCCGCACTGGGCCATCGAGCGTTCCTACCGGGACGTCAAGTCCTCCTCCAGGATCGTCGGACGCGAGGACTTCTACGAGTCTGGCGCCGAACGCAGCCGGTCGGACGTCCTCGCGGAGCTTCTGGAGCGGTTCGCCGGGGACGGACCGAAGACTCGCGACGCGAGTTGAGCTTCACGCGTGGGGTGGGGCCTACAGGCGTCCGAACGAGACCGACATGGCTTTCGCGTATCGGAACTCTCGGTTCCTGCTCGAACACGTCCAGCAGACCGCGCCGAACGTACGGACACCTGGGTCGACGAGTCGTGGCAGCTCAGCACCCGTACTCCGACGAGGGCCCGATCCTGACCTCGACGACCCGCTCACCGCCTATCACGGAGCCAACAAGGAGCGACTCCAAACGATCAAGCGGCGCTACGATCCGGACCGCTTCTTCGACTTTCCGCAAGCACTCTGACACTCGCCGAAACTGTCGGTGGCCCCTGGCACGATGCCCGCATGAGCTTCACCGGCTGGTCCGACCGCGCGTACGAAGTCATGCTCGACCTGCAAGGCGACCCCGGCCCCGCCGAGCTCGAGGAGCACCGGGACGCGGTCGAGCGGTACGTCCGCGAACCCTTCCAGCAGCTCTGCGACGCGCTCAACGCGACGGACGAGTTCGGCACGTTCTGGCCCAGCGGCATGTCCGACCGCCCGTGGGGCTGGCAGCACCAGAGCATCACCTGGTGGATCGCCCGCCGCATCAAGATCACGTTCACGTTCGACCTCGACGGCTTCGCGCTCGGCGGCGGCTCGGGCAGCCCCGCGCCCGACCAGGTCCAGCTCTACCGGAAGCTCGTCGACGCCGAGGGTACCGGAACGGAGCTCGCCGACATCGTCCGCAAGCTGGAACGTGCCGGCTTCGATCTCCAGGGCAGCAAGTTGCGGCGCCTACCGAGCGAGTTCCGGAAAGACCATCCCCGCGCCGACCTGCTCCGCCGCCGCGGCATCTATGCCGAGAAGCCGATCGACACGACGGATCTCCGGAAGATCCGGAAGGATCTCCGCGCACTGCACGCCCTCACCAGCTGGTACACCGACTACATCGCGCCCGCGGGCTGGGAGAAGCCGTAGAGCGGGTTCGGCACCGTTCCGTACACAGCAGCGTGCGGCCGTGCCGGGCGGTCCCGGTAGCCATCGAGCAGCAGCCGGTTCCGGTTCAGACAGAGCCGCTCGATCCGCGGCGTCAGCAGGTCGAACAGGGCGAAACGTTCGACAAGTCCCGGAAAGTCCGACTGGTACGCGAGGATCTCCGACCGCACCAACCGCCAGAACCGGTCGACCGGGACGCCGAGCTGCGAGCGGAAGATCTCGGCCAAGTACCGGAAATGTCCGACGAACAGCCCCGAATGGATGAACTGGCACAGGAACGCCGGCGGCTCCCGTAGCAGCACCGGCGCGATCTCCGGCGGCAGCGACGTCAGCGCGGGCAACGGCTGGTCGGAGATGTTCACGTCGTCGACGAAGTCCTTCACCGCGAGCCGCGAAGGAACGTCGGACGAGTCGTAGACGACGATCGCGTTCTCCCCGTGCGGCGAGAACACCACCCCGTACTCGTACAGGAAGTGCAGCAACGGCGGCAGCATTGCGTGGAACAGCCGCTCCAACCAGGCCTCCGCCGACAGCCCCGACCGTGCGACGAGCTCGGCCGCGAACGCACGACCCGACGGATCCACGTACAGCAACGACGCCAGCGTCCGCGCCCGCTCGCCCTGGTCGAGCTTCGCGACCAGCGGCTCGCGCCAAATCGCGCCGAGCAGTTCCCGGTACTGGTACGGAACACCGCTCACCGACTCCAGCGCCTCGTGCCGCACGGTGACCGACGCGACCTCACCGAGCAGGATCGGACGCGCCACGTCCCGCAGGAACTCGTCCTTCTCGAAGAGCCCGAGCACCCACGACGTCACGGCCGGCGCAGCGAGCGTCCGCTCCGTCGGCAGACCACGCCAGACCAGCGTGTTCAGCACTGACAAGGGCAGCTTGACATGGTGCCGGTTCGGCGTGGAGACGTTGGTGAACGTACGCACCGACTGCTGCACCAGATAGTCGTCAGGCCCGTTGCCCAGCGGAACGATGCGCTGCTCGGCGATCTCGGCAGCGAACAGCGGCACCACGATCTCATCCCACTGCCAGGGATGAACGGGCAACGACAGATAGCGATCCGGGTCGAGCCCACGGTTTTGGAGACTCGCGGTGAAGCGCGCTCGCGTCGTCTCGTCGAGCTCGCCGGCGTAGAGGTCCGCCTCCTGCAAGGTGGCGATGCCGCGGTAGTCGGCCAGCTCGCGGTCGACCGCGAACCAGGGCAGCCGCAGCGCCGTCCGTACCTCCGGTGGGTACGTCGCCGCGTCCGCGGCTGAGAAGCCCATCCGTCCCTTGCTCGGCACGATCCACGGGTGCCCGGTCTGAAAACCTTCCAGCTCCGCGTACGTAAGTTCCGCCAGCTCCGCTGCCGGCAACGCCGACGCCGCGAGCCGGCAGTCCGCGGTCAGCGTCGCCGACAGCTCGCGCAACAGGTGCCCGGTCGTGTCACCCGACATTCCCAACGCTCGATGAGAATCGAGCACGAACCGCAGTGCGTCCGTCGCCTCCTCCGCATCCGCGTCGCCCACCGAGCGCGTGATCGACAACGGATCCACGAACCACGAGTCGTACGAGCCGCGCGACGCCGCGAACCGGTAGACGACCCGATCCGGCAGGTCGAGCCGGTACCTGCCGTTGCCCTCCGGCGAGGGCGTCAGCAGCTCCTCGTAGGAGAACTCCGCGATGGCCTTGGCCAGCAAGGCACGCCCGGCGGCGCGCCAGGCGTCCGCGGTGAGCTCAGCGGGTACGGGCAGCGACACGAGCGGCCTCCTGAAGCTGGTCGGTGGATGACGGGACACCAAACGTGGTGAACGCGGTCTGCTCGGGCAGCCGGTAGCGGGTCGTGCCGGCGATCGCGTTCAGGATCACCGCGGCGCGGTGCGCACCCAGCCCGAGGTCCGGCGTGCCGACGCCGTGCGTGTGCAGCTCGGCGTTCTGGACGTACAGCGCGCCCGTGACGTGCGGGGCGGTCGCGACGCGGTAGTCGGCGTCGACGCGGTAGCGGCCCGCATCGTCCAGGTCGAGCAGCCCGGCGTCCAGGAAGTCCGGCTGCCGCGCGGAGTAGCCAGTCGCGAGCACGACGGCATCCGTACGGACGACGAGCTCCTCGTCCTGGTCGGGCTGGTGGCAGCGCAGTTCCACGCCGTTTCCGGAACGTCGCGAGGCGACCACCGAAACATTCGGAAGGAGAGTCGCCTGCGACGAGGCCCCGCCGACGCTGCGTTCGTAGAGAAGGTCGTAAATCGCCGCGATAGTTTCGGCCGAGATCGCCTTGTACAGCTGCCATTGTTCCGGAACAA
Organism: Tenggerimyces flavus; assembly: GCF_016907715.1. Taxonomy (NCBI): domain Bacteria; kingdom Bacillati; phylum Actinomycetota; class Actinomycetes; order Propionibacteriales; family Nocardioidaceae; genus Tenggerimyces; species Tenggerimyces flavus. Next base: position 1,914,755 of record NZ_JAFBCM010000001.1, read on the forward strand.
GCCGATCGCGCACCGGCTCGGCAAGCCCGCGGAAGTACCGCGTGTACGCGGGAGTGAAGTGCTCCAACCCGAGCTTCGAATACTCCATCGGCGCGAACGCCGGTGCCTGCGTCAACCACCGCAGCTGGCGTCCGGCCGGCAGCTGGCGAAGCAGGTCGAGGAAGATCTCCGCCCCCGACTGGCCAGACCCGACGACCGTCACGTCGCCGGCGCCCGCAAGCTCGGCTTGACGATGCAGGTACTCGCCGGAGTGGAAGACGCCGCGGCCGACGACCGGCGCGAAACTTTCCGGAAGGACGGGCTGGGTTCCGACACCGAGGACGACGTTCTTCGCCCGGACCCGTTCGGTCCCGTCGGCCGTGACGAACTCGACCTCGAACGCGCCGTCCCACCGGACCGACGTGACGCTGGCGCCGAACGTGCAAGACGGCAGCCGCTCGCTCACCCACCGGCAGTAGTCGTCGTATTCGCGCCGCAACACGTGCATCCGCTCGCCGAAGTAGAACGCGTACATTCGGTCGTGCGCGCGCAGATAGTTGAGGAACGACCACTCGCTGGTCGGGTCGGCGAGCGTCACCAGGTCGGCGAGGAACGGGACCTGCAACATCGCGTCGTCGAGCAGCAGGCCCGGATGCCACGACCACTCCGGCTTGCTCTCCAGGAAGCGCGCGGACAGGCCGTCGAGCGGATCGGCCAGTGCGGCGAGCGAGAGGTTGAACGGTCCGAGGCCCACACCTACCACGTCGTAGGTGCTGGATTCAGTCATGCGGTTCCCTTGTCTTGATCATGAGGACGGCGCGCTTGTCGGGCAGGTCGAGGTCGGCGGCACGGACGAAGCCCGCCCGCTCGAACGCGGCGATCGACCGGACGTTCCGCACATCCGGCTCGGCCACCACTCGCGAAACTTCCGGTCGCAGAGCGAGAATCGTACGCGCGACCGCCTCCAGCAACTGGGCGCCGAGCCCGCGCCCGCGGAAGTCGCTCGGCCCGAGCAGCAGATGGATCCCCGCGTCGAAGGGGCGAGCGTCGTAGTGCTTGGCGAGCGGATCGAGATCGGCCCAGTAGAGCTCCCAGTAGCTCATCGGCGTGCCATCGAGCGACCCGACGTAGCCCCTCGTGTGCGTCGCCTTGTTCAGCTCGGTCAGATAGGCGATCGTGCGCTCGGGTGGACCGTCGAGCTGCCAGAACTCCGCGACGTCCGGGTCGTTCATCCACGTGGTCAGCAGCTCGTGGTCCTCCGCGCTCGCGCGACTGAGCCCGAACCCCTCCGACATGATGTACCAACTCGACCAGCGCCGATCGTCGCTCATCGGTCTCTTGTCCACAGCGGGTTGGCAAGGTGGACGTACACCGACTGCGTCGACACCGGGCCGACCAGTTCGTCCATGCCGTGCAGGCGAGTGAGCAGATTCGCCTTGCTGCGCAGCACGGGTTCCCGCAGGATCGGCGCATCGCGGTCCTCGACGAACTGCCTGGCGAGCTCGAGCAGCGGACGCTCGGCGATCAAGCCCTGCGACCCGAACGCGCCCACCAGGCCGAGCAGGTTGTTGATGCCGAGGTAGTAGCCGAGCCGTTCCTCGGCGACGTCGTCGGGAACGGTGGTATCGGAAGCCACGCCAACGTCCGGCAGCAGCTTCTCCAGCTCGCTGATCCGGCTCGCCGCGAAGTAGTAGCCCTGGTTGTCGCGATAGCGGCCGCCGGCGGGCCAACCCTCAGAGTCCAACACCACCAGGGTGTTCTGCTGGTGTGCCTCGAGCGCGATGCCGTACGTCCGGTACAGCCAGAGCACGGGATCGATCACGGCCTGCAGATAGCGGGCGAACCAGACGGCCGCGACGTCGGCGAGCGATCCACCGGTAGTTTCGGCCAGCTTCTCGACAAGTCGCCTGAGCCGGGACGGGCCGGGCTGCGGCGAGACCAGGCCGGCGACGCACCAGATGTCGTCGTTCGGGCCGAACGGGTTGGCGCGTAGCATCGCGTCGAGGCCGATCGGTCCGTCGAGCGCGATCCACGCCGGGTCCCGCACGATGTCGAACCCGGGATGAGCGGCCTGCCACGACTCCCCGATCCCGGCCTCCAGCAGCCGATGCACCTCGACGCCGCGGTGCAGCTCCTTGCGCAGGTTCTCCCTGCGGGAGTTGGTGATGCGCAGCGCGAGCGAGAGTTTCAGCATCACCGAAACTTCCGGCCGATAGACCGTACGGAGCGACGACGTCGGATACCACGGCGCGCCAGACGGCCCGAGGTCACGGATCCGTCCGGCGGTCAGCAGCTCGGCGAAGTCGGGTCGCCCGGCGAGGTCGCGAGCCTGCCACGGGTGCGCGGGAACGAGGACGGTCCCGTCCGGCGCGTCGCGGTCGGCGAACTCGGCGACGATCGCCTCGGCCGACCGTTCCAGCGCCGAGTCCGACGAGACCAGGTCGGCCTCCACGGCGAACCAGTGCAGCGGGAATGAGCCACGCAGCTCCGGCGAGAACGCCGAACACTCCGTGTCCGTGAGGGATTCCCGGCTCTTCGGCGTCGGGTGCAACGGATGCCCGAGGATCAGCGCCTGCTCGCCATCGAGGAACGGCGTCGTGTCCGCCGGCGCGTCGGGATGAGTCCGCCGGTGCGCGACATGGTCGGCGACACGGCGTACGGAGTCCAGCGCTCGCATGACGAGCTCGCTGCCGGCGTACGGCGGCACGCCACGCAGCAGCGCGCCCTCGCGGGCGATCAGCGCGGCGAGCGTCGCGGCGTCACCGGGCCTGTCGTCGATGCGTACCTCGTCGAACCGGTGCCAGCCGCTCGCCGACCAGTGCGCGATCGTCGCCTCGATCCGTGTACCCGACAGGTCGAGCGTGAGCAGCTCGCCATCCCTGTGGGCGATGTCGGTCTCGCGGAGCCAACACCGCAGCAGGTTCTCCATCGCCGCGTGGTCGGCCACGGCGGCGGGACTTTCGTCGCTCAGCGCTCCTCCTCCGCGCCGGCTGCCACGACCGCGTCGAGAACAGCGTCGATGTCGTCGGTTCGCGCGTGCGGGTTGAGCAACGTGAGCTTGAGCCACGTACGGCCGCCGAGGGCTGTCCGGCCGACGACCACGCGGCCCTGCTCGAGCAACCGCCGCCGCAAGGCGGCATTGACAGTATCGGATCCGTTGTAGCGGAAGACGACCGTGGTCAGGACGGGCTTTGCCGCGAGTTCCAGGCTGTCGTGCTCGGCGATCCGGACGGCCGCGTAGTCGGCGAGCTCGTGGCAGCGCTCGACGAGCGTGCCGAGGCCGGACCGGCCGAGCGCACGAAGGGTCACGGCGATCTTGACGGCGTCGGCGCGGCGGGTCGTACGCAGTGACTGTCCAAGCAGGCTTGGGTATCCGGCCTCCTCGTCGTCCGCCGGGTTGAGGTACGCGGCGCGCTGGGTCAGCGGTGCGAACGACTCTCTGTCGCGGGTGAGGAAGACGCCGGCCGGAACGGGTTGCCAACCGAGCTTGTGCAGATCGAGCGACACCGAGTCGGCTCGTTCGATGCCTGTCAGCAACGGTGCCATCCGCTCGGAGAACAACGCGCCGCCACCGTACGCCGCGTCGACGTGCAGCCAGGCTTGGCGTTCTCGGGCGAGGTCGGCGATGGCGTCGACCGGGTCGATCGCGCCGAGGTCGGTCGTGCCCGCGGTCGCCACGACGACCGGCGAGACGTCGCCGGCCTGGTCGAGCGCCGCCGCGAGCTTGTCGAGGTCCAGCTGGGACGACTCGTCGACGTCGATGTCGACCACGGCCTGCGGATCGAGCCCGAGGAAGCCGGCGTTCCGGGCGATCGAGAAGTGCGCCATCCGCGAGCAGAACACGCGGACCGGCTTCGTCGCATGGTCGCGCGCGAGCAACAGGCCCATCAGGTTGGACTCGGTACCGCCCGAGGTGATCACGCCGCCGGCTCGCGCCGGGTCGTAGCCGACCATCCGCGCGAGCTGGGTGATGACCTCGCCCTCGAGCGCGGTCGATGCCGGTGCCTGGTCCCACGAGTCGAGCGACTGGTTCAACGCACTCGCGACGAGGTCGGCCGCGACCGCGATCGCCAACGGCGGACAGTGCAGATGCCCGGCGCAGCGCGGGTCCGCCGGGTCGGCCGATCCCGCGGTGACCACCCGCGCGAGGTCGGCGAGGGCCTCGCTCGGCGTGCCGCCGTTGAGTGCCGCGACGACCGCCTTCGCGACCGCGTCGGGACCGCCCGCGGGCAACGGTCCGCCCCGCTCGGCGGCGCCGATCGTCAACCCGGTAAGGGCGACCGCGACGTAGCTGGCCAGCTCGTCGACGTTGCCGGCGAGCTCCGAGCCAGGGGGCAACCGGTCGTTCACCGGGCTCGTTCCGCGGCCGTCCACGCGGCGGCAAGCCGCTCGAGCACCGACGTAGCTTCGACGTCGGACATGACCAACGGGGGCAGCAGGCGCACGACCGCGTCGTCGCGTCCGCCGAGCTCGACGATCAGCCCGCGCTCGAGGCATTCGGCCCGTACCTGTTGGGAAATCGCGGGATCCGTCGCTTCGACGCCGATCATCAGGCCACGTCCACGGACATCGCCGATAGTTTCGAACGGCAACGTCGAAAGCTCGGCCACCAACCAGTCGCCGAGTTTCTCCGCGCGTTCGTCGAGTCGATGCTCCGCAACGTACCGCAGGGTCGCCGCGCCGGCAGCCATCGCGAGCTGGTTGCCGCGGAACGTTCCGGTGTGCGCGCCGGCCGCCCAACCGTCCAACGCCGCGTCGTACACGATCACCGCCAGCGGCAGGCCGCCGCCGATCGCCTTGGACAGGACGAGAACGTCCGACGCCACGCCGCTGTGGTCGACCGCCCAGAACGCGCCGGTGCGGCCGACGCCGGTCTGCACCTCGTCGACGATCAGCGGAATCCCTTGCTGGCTTGTGATATCGCGCATGGCGCGCATCCACTCGTTCGGCGCGGGGATCACGCCGCCCTCGCCCTGCACGGCCTCGAGGATCATCGCCGCGGGCGGGACGACGCCGCCGTTCGGGTCCTGGAGCAGCTGGCGCACGTAGTGCGCGCTCAGGCGGGCGGTGTCGTCGCCACCGACGCCGAACGGGCAGCGATACGCGTAGGGGTACGGAAGTTGTGTGACCTCGCCGGTTGTGACGACGTTCTGGCGGGCCGCCACGTTGCCGGTCGTGGCGAGAGCTCCCGCGGTCATGCCGTGGTACGCGCCGGTGAACGCGAGCACGCCGCGCCGGCCGGTGGAGGTCTGGGTCAGCTTGAGCGCCGCCTCGACCGCGTCTGCACCGGTGGGGCCGCAGAAATGGATGCGGCCGTTCTGCTTGAGGTTCGGCGGCAGGAGGTCGAAGAGCGTGTCGACGAACGCGTCCTTGACCGGTGTCGCGAGGTCGAGGGTCGCGAGCGGCGCGCCGTCGTCGAGCACCTTGCGGATCGCGTTCACGACGACCGGATGGTTGTGGCCGAGCGCGAGACTTCCGGCGCCGGAGAGGCAGTCGAGGTACGTCCGCCCGTCCGCGCCGGTGATCGTCAGGCCGCTGGCCTGCACCGGAACTATCGGAAACGAGCGCGCGTACGTCCGTGCCGACGACTCGCGCCGGCTCTGGCGTGCGAGCACCTGGCCGCTGTCGGTGATCACGGTCGGCATCGAGCTCCCTACCTCCGGTCAACTCAGGTTAGGCTCGCCTTACAGGCCCAGCGTAGTCCGAGTCGGCGCGTCGGTGGAAATCGGGGGTGACTAGTGGCGCGCGTACCGGACGACGAGCCGACCGAACTCCATCTCACCGGAAATCCTGATCCGGACGCCGTTCGTGGGCCGGTCCACCGGAGGCCGGTCGACCGGCTGCTTCCACTCGCAGCGCAGGTCGTCCAGTTCGACGACCGCGTTGCGGGGAACGGTGATCCGGGCCTTGCCGAACCGCAGCTTGAGCTCGAGCTGGATCGCCGGGTGCTCGATGATCGCGCGGGACAGGTCGAGGTCGACCTTGCCGAACTCGGACTCGATCTCGAACGTCTTCGGTACCTGCCAGGTCCCGCGGCGCTGGATCCTTCCGGCCTTCGCGCTGATCCGGACGGTGCGGTCTGGTGCGATCTCCGGGAGCGAGGCGAGGATCGGCGCCAGCTCGCTGCTGGTGGTCGCGGTCAGCGCCTGCTGCAGCCGGTCGTCCAGCTCGTCGTGCGACAGCTCGCCCGAGGCGTACGCCTCCTGGAGCCGTCGCACCGTCTGGTCGCGCTCGTGCTGGGTGATGCGCTGAGGCCTATCTTCCGGCATGCGCGCATCGTGCCACTCCGACAACCCCGCTGTGTGATCACCGCGACTCGCGGCTGTGTCATGGTCGCGCTCCGCGCGACGAGCTGGGTGCTTTGAACGCGGCGCCTTCCACCCCGGTCAATCGTTTCCGTTGCCGGTCTGGTGCCGGTGGGAGGCCGGGGAGGAAAGCGCCGCGGCACCCGGCTAGATTCGCGTGCCATGCCGAGCGGGCGGAAGCGGGGCGAAGCACGCCATGTCGCCGCGCCCGCGGTCGAGCTCGCGCAGGCCGGTGACGAGGACGCGTTCCGCCGGCTGTACCGCGACGTGCATCCCGGCATGGTCCGCTACTTGCGTGTCCTGGTTGGCGATCGGGACGTCGAGGACGTCGCGTCCGAGGCCTGGCTGCAGATCGTTCGCGACCTCGGCTCGTTCCACGGGGACGACGACGCGTTCCGCGGTTGGGCGGTGTCGATCGGCCGGAATCGCGCGCTCGACCACCTGCGGCGAGTGCGTCGGCGGCCAATCGCGGACGCCGACCTGGCCCAGTTCTCGGAACTTCCGAGCGGCGAGGACACCGCGACCCAAGCACTCGACGCGGTCTCGACGGACGCGGCGCTCGCGCTGATCGCGACGCTCCCGCCGGACCAGGCGGAGGCGATCCTGCTCCGGGTCGTGGTCGGGCTGGACGCCGCGGCGGCGGGCAAGGTGCTGGGCAAGCGGGCAGGTGCCGTACGTGCCGCAGCTCACCGCGGGCTGCGCCGGCTGGCCTCCGTTCTCGAGGGACGGGGCGGAACTATGGCCTGCGCCACGCCCGGAACCTCGCCGCGCGTGACAGTTTCGCTCGACCCGACGCTTACCGAGATGAGATGAGTGGGATGCGTCGTCGCCGGATCTCCCGCGCCCAGGCAGCCGAGCTGCTGTCCGGGCGCGGTTCGGCGACCCCGGATCCCGTCGCTTCGATACTTTCGGCGGCTGCCGCGCCGGCCCGTTCGGACGAGCTGGTGGGCGAGGAGACCGCGGTGGCGGCGTTCCATCGTTCGCGGCTCTCGCCGGCTCCGGTGCCTGCACCCGGACGACGGCTCGCGCTGGTCAAGGTCGCCGGGCTGGTGCTCGCGGGCCTGAGTCTCGGCGGCGTGGCGTTCGCGGCGACCGGGATCCTGCCCGGCCCGGCTTCGCCCCCGCCCGTTCCCGCGCCGTCGGTGTCGTCGGCGGGGCCGGGGACGACGCGGACGGAGGGCGTCGCCCCGAAGCCGTCGGTCTCACCGTCCGACTCCCCGACGAAGCGGCCGCAGCCCGCGCCGAAGCCGTTCCCGACGAGATCGGCGGATCCGGTTCCGGAACCCGAGCCGGTGCCGACCTTGACGAAGCAGCCCCGGCCGTGGCCCGTTCCGAGCACGTTGCCGGTGCCGACAGAGCTGCCTCTTCCGACCTCGCTGCCGTTGCCGACGCGATTTCCGACAACTTTTCCGACTTTTCCGGCGAACAGGCCGTAACACTCTCGAGACTTCCGGCGCTGTCGAGAGGGAGAGGGCGCGAAGTCTGCGCCACAGCCGATCGAGAGTGAGGAACCAGCACCGTGCGAATCCGACACCTCGTCCGCAATGTCGTGGTCGCGGGAACCGTCATGAGCGCGTTGGTGCTCAGCGGCGGCGTAAGCCAGGCCGTCGAGCCGCCGCTGCCTGACCTGACGTTGCCGACCGACAGCCTGCCGTTGCCGGAAGTTCCGGACCTGCCGGGTCTGCCGGGCGAGCTGCCTGACCTTCCGGGACTGCCGAACATTCCGGACCTGCCGTTGCCAGACGGCGGCTCCGACTCCGACAAGCCGGCTCCGGGGCCGAAGACCGACCTGCCCGACGCGCCGACCCCGTGCTCCGAGCCGCCCACGGTCGACGTCGACCAGGGCGACGCGGCGTTCACGACGATCACGATCAGCTTCGTCTGCGAGTCGGAGAAGTCGTTCCACAAGGTCATCACCGCCGAGATCGCCGGCCAGACGCTCTTCGAGATCGACACCCAGACCGTGACCGCGAGCTACAGCGCGCACTCGACCACGCTGCGGGTGCCGAAGGCGACGATCTGCGTGACCGACCTGTCGACCGACTCGAAGAAGTGCCTGCCGTAACGGGCTGACGACGACTGCAAGCTGGGCGTCCCGGTGTCGATGGCCCCGCCATCGGGGCGCCCTTCCACTTTCTCCTATGCGGGTGGGATGTTCTGGTTGCCGCGGAACAGGTTGGTCGGGTCGTAGCGGCGCTTGATCGTCGCGAGCCGTTGGTACGTCTCCGCGCCGTACGCCTCGCGGACGCGGTCGGGCCCTTCGTTGCCGAGGTGGTTGACGTACACGCCGACCGAGTCGGCCTTGATGCGTTCGAAAGTTCCATCGGCCCAGACGCGATGGCGGGTGGCCGGCTCGTCGGGGTTCTCCCAGAACGCGCAGAGCTCGACGTGGTACGCCGCCTTCCGGTGCGAGAAGGCGGTGCCGTTCGTCGAAACTCTCGCGATGGCGCCACCGAGCGGGATGATCACGATCGCGCCGTTCGGCGAGGTGGGGTTGAGCCCGTATTCGGTCAGCGTCGCGATGGTGCTGTCGGTGAGTTTGCTCAGCAGGCGCGAACGAATGTACGCGGGGCGGGACGGTGCCATGCCGTCGAACAGGCGCTGGAGCTCGAGGTACTCGCTCGGGCCGACCAGGTCGACGGCGGGCGGGCCGTACGCCTGCAGCCTCGCGAGCGCGGCCTTGCCCTCGCCGGTCGGGTGCAGGCAGGCGGCGGCGATCGCGAGCGCGGGCTTGCCACGCAGGTCCTGGGGGACGAATGGCGCGTCGGGTGCGGTGATGAACGCCGCCAGCGCGGTGACGTCGTCGGGCGCGCTCTCGGAAAAGTGGCGGAAGTACCGCAGCGTCTCCTCGGCATTTTCGGCGCTGTACAGGAGCATGCCGCCGAGGGGGTCGGAGACCTCGTGCAGGCGGTACGTAAATTCCGTGACGATGCCGAAATTTCCGCCGCCACCGCGGATCGCCCAGAACAGGTCCTGGTTCTCGTCGTCGCTGGCTCGGAGCGCATCGCCGTTCGCGAGCACGATCTCGACGGCGACCAGGTTGTCGACGGCGAGGCCATGCTCCCTGGACAGCCAGCCGATGCCGCCGCCGAGCGTGAACCCGGCGATGCCGACGCTGGTGATGTGGCCGCCGGTCGTGGCGAGGCCGTGGGCTTGGGTCCGTTCGTCGAGCTCGCCCCAGGTGAGACCGGGGCCGGCCTTGACCGTTCTTGCTTGTGGGTCGACATCGATGTCGCGCATGGCGCGGAGATCGATGACGATGCCGCCGTCACAGCTGCCGAACCCGGCATAGCTGTGCCCGCCACCCCGGACGGCGAGCGGGAGCGCGGAGGTCTTGGCGAGACGCACGGCGAGCTGGACGTCTCGCCTGGTCGCGCATCGGGCGATCAGCGCCGGGTGGCGGTCGATCGCCTCGTTCCAGATCTTGCGCGCCTCGTCATAGGCCGGCATGCCGGGCGTGACGAGGTCCCCTTGGAACGGGCCTATTTCGGACGTGAGGTCGTGCATCAGATCCCCCTGAATGCTGGCGTACACCTGGGAAAGGTGTACGTGGGCAGGCTTGACGCCTGATGGGAAGCCGCTGGGCAGGTGCTAGGAAGGCAGCTCTGTGGGCTGGGCCTCGAAGACGCGGATCGTCGCCTTGCCGGCCGCCATGTGCGCGAGCGTCGCGTCGAGCTTCGCCATATGGTCGCTGGCGATATGAGCTTGGAGAGCCTCGAGGTCGCGCCACTCCTCGACGGCGGTGAACTCGTCCGGATCGGTGAGGCTCTGCAGGTACGCGTAGTGCAGACAGCCCTCGTCCCGAGCGTTCGTCGCCCGCTGCATCGCCTCGAGCGCCTCGGCCGTCTCCTGGCGGTGCTCGGGCTTGGATCTGAGGATGGCGTGGACCACGATCACGCCTTCGAGCGTAGGCGGTCGTCGGCCCGATGCGGAGTTTCGCGTTGAAACGTGGGGGTTTCCCGGATCCAAGTCCGTCACGTACGGGGCACGGTGGTTGAATCGACGGCGATGATCACCCTCCCTGAAGCGCCACGTCTGCTGCCGCCCTCCACCGCGGTCAAGGTCTCCTATCTCACTGGCGAGCAGGTGGACTGCGTCGCGCGCGGCTCCGAGACCGACTGGCTCGGCCCCGCCAGCGAGGACTTCGACGGCTTCGTCGCCGCACGCGTCGGCGTCAAGGAACGCTGGAACGTACCGTCCACGGTCTTCTGGTACCAGGCCGGCGAGCACTACCTCGGCACGCTGGTGATCCGGCACGAGCTCACCGACGAGCTGTTCGTCGAGGGCGGCCACATCGGCTACCACGTGGTCGCGCCGTGGCAGCGGCAAGGCCACGCGACGCGCATGCTCGGCGCAGGCATCGCCCACGCGCGGGACCTCGGCCTCAGCCGGGTCCTGCTCACCTGCGCACCCGAGAACGAGCCGTCCCGCCGGGTCATCGCCGCCAACGGCGGCAAGCAGGACGAGACTCTGGGCGACGCGCTCCGGTTTTGGATCGACTGCTAGCGGGTTCTTGAAGGTTGGTCTAAGGCTGGCTGAACGGCCCTTGGTTCACTGCTGAGTGCGGTGCGGATCAAGGGGGACGTCGGTCATGTCAGCTCGTACCACCTTCTTCACCCGGCGGCAGCTGCTCGCCGGCGGTGCGGCGCTCGGCGGAGTCGCCGTCGCCACGCTGAACGGACGCATCCTCGCCTCGGGCATCCCCGGAGCGTCCGCGGTCGCGTCGATCGGTGCCGGCGTCCTCGTGGGCAGCCGGTCCAACTTCGGCGCGCCGAAGGTGCGGGCGGACCAGGCCGCTGGTTCGTTCCTGTGCATCGATTCGTGGGGCGGCGAGCTCCGCGTGCCGCCGCGGTTCGCCAGCTCGGCGCACGACGGTGCGGTGCGGCGGCACAGCACTGTCGCGAACCCGCTCGGCCTGTCCATCACCAACTCTGGTGGAGGATTCTCGCCGGCGAGTGCGCCGTACGGGCTGATCGAGCGCGCGGCCGTCGGCACCGCGCTGCTCGGTCGGGTGGTCGTCCGCGCGGACGGCAGCATCGACGGCGTGGCGCCGGCTCGTACGGTGCAGCCGCTCGCACATCGCTCCTGGAGGTACGCGATGCCGCGACTCGGCGTCGTGAACTCCTCCTCGCGGTTGTACGTGAGCCAGCCGTTCGACGACTCGATCCGGGTCATCCAGCTCGCGGGCGACCCGGCATCGGCTCGGACCGTCCGTTCCTGGCTGCTCGCCCAACCCGTCGACCTGGCGCCGGTACTTCCGGACTCGGCGAGCACGACTTTGCCGGAGGGCAGCGATATTTTCGTCTGCAACCGCGGAAATGCCACGATCGTGCGGATGCGGCAGGACGGCTCGGTCGCGGCGGTGCGTCGCGTGCTGATCAACGGCTGGTCGCTGGGCCGGCACGCTTGGCTGAACGGGATCGCGACGTCGGCGGATGGTGCGCGACTGTTCGTGACGTACGTGGGGAGCCTGCCGGGCTCCGACGACTGCTACGGCGGGGTGGTGGAGCTGCCTACCTTCTGAGGGTGAGCTGTTCGAGGACCTTCTCGTCGCCCTTGAACGGCTCGGTGGTCCGCGGCTCGTGCACGATGACGTCGGTGAACCCGAGCTCCTCGGCCCGGCCGACGGCGTTCTCGAAGTGGTCGACGCTGGAGAGCGCGAGGGTGCCGGAGCTGTCGAGGGCGAGGTAGCGGTCGATGGTTGCCGGGTCGCGGCCGGCCTCGGCGAGGACGTCGGTGAGCTGGTCGGACTGGTGCTTGACGCCGTTCCACCAGTCCTCGTTCGTCTCGCCGTCGCGCGGGCCGGTGGTCACCCAGCCTTGCCCGTACTTGGCGACCAGCCGCATCGACCGCGGCCCACTGGCGGCGACGACGAACGGGAGGCGCGGCTCCTCGACGCATCCGGGCAGCGTGCGAGCGTCGACGGCCTGGTAGAAGGCGCCGTCATAGTTGACGTGGTCGTCGGTGAGGAGCTGGTCGAGGAGCTCGAGAAACTCGCCGAGCCGCGCGACGCGCTTGCCGGGCGGGAGGACGTCGTTCCCGAGCACGGTCGCGTCCACCCCGATGCCGCCGGCGCCGAAGCCGAGGACGAAGCGGCCGCGGGAGATGTCGTCGAGGGAGAGGAGCTCTCGGACGAACGAGACGGGGTGGCGGAAGTTCGGGGAGGCGACGAACGTGCCCAGCTTGATGCGCTGCGTGGCGATTGCGGCCGCGGTGAGCGTGGGAACGGTGCCGAACCAAGGCCCGTCGGCGAGCGTCCGCCAGGCGAGGTGGTCGAACGTCCAAGCGTGGTCGAACCCCAGCTCCTCCGCCCGCCGCCACCTCGGTTCGGCGTCTCGCCACCGGAACTCGGGCAGGATCGTCAAGCCATAGCGCATGGCGCCCAACGTATTGCACACCATCGACGTACCGCTCCGGCCGCACGCCTGACGGAAGGCCCGGTGGCCACGTTTTCGTCCCCAGGTGCCGATCTCGGGAAGTTCTCCACAGATCCTCGGCGGGCTCCCCGTTCGGCCCGGCTCGGGGCGATGCTGGAGTCAGTCGCATTTTCAGCGGCAGGCCTCGGGTCGCTCCAGCCAGCCGCCGGCTCGGCCCTGCCCGGAAGGCAGTCTGGTCGCCCGATGCGAGCCCGGTGGGTACAGGTGGGGGACAGGCCTCTCGCCCGGCGGAGCGACTGTTGGGGACAGCCCACCCCCTGGGCGGGCGGCGGGCCGGCGAGTGTACGGCTGAGTCTAGGGGGAGCGGAGGGTTAGCGCGAGCGTCAAGGCCAGGTTGACGCGGGAGATGGGGCGTCAAGGGAGGGTTGACGACGAGGCTCGAGCTGCAAAGTAGGTGACATGTCAAGGAACGTTCATTCCTGTTGCGACGGGTAGCCATCCGGAGACGATGGGTGGGCTCTCGGTCGGCCGGGCGAGGAGGCCTCTGTGTTCGCATCTCGATCACTGCTGCGCTGGACGGTTCCGCTCGCCATGCTGGCGGCGGCGACGGTCACCGCCACGCCGACGGCAGCTGTGGCTGAGACTTGCGTCGGCGTCAACGTTCCCGTCGGCGGCAACATCCAGGCCGCCATCGATGCCCGTCCCGCTGGCACCACGTACTGCCTCGCCGCCGGCCTCTATCGACTCACCGCCCCACTGAGGCTCAAGACCGGTGACACCCTCTGGGGCGCGGGTCCTTCCCCCACCAGCGGCACCATGCTCACCGGCGCCCGCGTGCTGACCGGCTGGACCGCGTCCGGCGCCAACTGGTACGTCGCCGGCGCCCTCCCCGCGGCCTACGCAGACGGCGGCAAGTGCGAGGTCCTCACGACCAACCTCTGCCAGAAGCGCGAGGACGTCTTCCGCAACAGCACCCAGCTGCTCCGGGTCGCCACGCTCGCCGAGCTCGGGCCGGGCAAGTTCTTCGCCGACTACGCGGCCAACTGCGTCTACGTTCGCGACAACCCCGCCGCGGTCACCATGCAGATCGGCCGCACCGCGCAGGCGATCGCCGTCGCGGGGGCGAGCAACGTGGTCGTCCGCGGCCTCGGCGTACGGTACTTCGCCTCGCCCAGCCAGGTCGGCGCCATCGAGCTCGGCCAAGGGTGGCGGGTGTTCAGCGTCGAGACCAGCTACAACCACGCGCTGGGGTTCAGGTTCCTCGGCAACAACGCGTCGTTCACCGCGGGACGTACCTCGTACAACGGCCAGCTCGGCGGCGGCGTGAACGGTGGCCGCAACTTCACGATCGCGAACGTCGAGGTCGACCACAACAACGCGCAGGCGCTGTACTGGGTGAGCGACTGGGAGTCCGGCGGCATCAAGGTCACGAACGGCGCGACCGGCGTGGTCGACCAGGCCCTCGTTCACGACAACTTCGGCATCGGCCTGTGGGCCGACGGCCAGGCCGGCGACCCCGCGGTGGCGAACTCGTTGCGGTTCACGAACTCGCAGATCCTCCGCAACTCCGCCGACGGCGTGCGCTTCGAGATCAGCTACAACGGCAAGATCTCCGGCAACACCGTGAACGACAACGGCTGCGACCTGCTCGGCCGGCGCGGGCCGCAGAACCCGGCCGGCCTCCCCGACGGCGCCGGCATCGACGTGAACTCGTCCATCAGCGTGACAGTGTCCGACAACACCGTGAGCCGCAACCACAACGCGATCGGCGGGCAGGAACGGCGGGGTCGCGAGCTCCACCTGCAGCACCTCCGGGTCGTGAACAACACGATCGACAGCACCAAGTGCGCGAACGGGTTCGGCCTCGCGCTCACCGGTGTGGTGAGCGATCAGAAGCCGGACAAGCCGCCGTACTGGGGCCACGCGTTCGACGCGACGGGCGACAACAAGTTCATCGGGAACGACTACAAGATCCCCGCGGCCGATGGCGGGCTCAATGCTCCGCGGTACGCGTGGGCTGGCCGGTACTGGGACAAGTGGTCCACCTGGATCGGCGCCGACGCCCAGGACGCCGGCGGAACGGCTGTCGTCCTCCCCTGACAGCTGGGCTTCCGCGTGTGCTGTTGCGCTGGTCCCTGACGTTTCGAATGAGGGCGTCCCTCTGTCGAATAGCCCGGTCCATCCACCATGTCCCATCAAACTGTGGGGTTCTGGTCGCGACACGCTGGCGTGTCGCGACCAGAACCCCACACTTTCGCGAAGGGCGGAGGGTCCCCCCGCTCGAGGAGATCGCTACAGGGACGCCCTCATGCGAAACGACGAGGAGTGCAGAGGCGTGCGTAGGTGGTGGGCCGGGGTTGGTCAGGGGTTGTCCGGCGGGGTTGGGGTGGGCGGTCGTAGAGTCGAGGTGGGCTAAACGTCAGATGTCTTGGGGAAGGGGCTGTCGGCATGACGCCAGGTGAGCGGGAGGGGGCTGTTGTTGGGGCTGTTCCCAAGGGCCTCTTCATCGGTGGGGAGTGGCGAGACGCTGAGGGTGGGCGGGAGCTGAAGGTCGAGGACCCTGCCACCGGTGAGGTTCTCTGCGCTGTCGCTGACGCCAGTCCCAAGGACGGCCAGCTGGCGCTGGACGCGGCGGCTGGGAGGCAGGCTGAGTGGGGGCAAACCCCGCCACGCGCGCGGTCGGAGATTCTCTACAACGCGTTCGAGCTGCTCAAGCAGCGCCAGGAAGACCTCGCTCTGCTCATGACCCTCGAGATGGGCAAGCCCCTCGCCGAGGCGAGGGGCGAGATTCTGTACGCAGCGGAGTTCTTGAGGTGGTTCGCCGAAGAGGCCGTCCGCATCCAGGGCAGCTACCTCCCCAGCCCGGACGGCAAGAGCCGCTTCCTCGTCATGAAGCAGCCCGTCGGCACCACCCTGCTCATCACGCCCTGGAACTTCCCGATGGCCATGGGCACCCGCAAGATCGGCCCCGCCATCGCCGCTGGGTGCACGATGGTCGCCAAGCCCGCCCCGCAGACCCCTCTCAGCATGCTCGCCCTCGCCGCCATTCTCGACGAGGCCGGCCTCCCCAAGGGCGTCCTGAACGTCATCCCCACCTCCGACGCCGGCCCCGTCATGGAACCCCTCATCAAGGACCGCCGCACTCGCAAGCTCTCCTTCACCGGCTCCACCGCTGTCGGCAAGATTCTGCTCACGCAAAGTTCCGAGCAAGTACTGAAAGTCTCGCTCGAGCTCGGCGGCAACGCCCCGTTCATAGTCTTCGACGACGCCGACCTCGACCGCGCCGTCGAGGGCGCGATGCTGGCCAAGATGCGCAACGTCGGCGAGGCTTGTACGGCGGCCAACCGCTTCTTCGTCCACGCCGACGTCGCCGACGCCTTCGCCACCAGGTTGGCCGAACGGATGGGTGCCCTCAAGATCGGCCGCGGCACCGAGGACGGCGTCGAGATCGGTCCGCTCGTCGACGCCGCCGCTGTCGCCAAAGTTTCAACCCTGGTTGACGATGCGCGCCAGCGCGGCGCGCGTACGGTACTCGACGGCGGACCGATCGACGGCAAGGGCCACTTCTACCAGCCCACCGTCCTCGCCGACGTCCCGCCGGACGCTCGCATGGGCACCGAGGAGATCTTCGGCCCCGTCGCCCCCATCACCACCTTCACCGACGAGGACGACGTCGTCGCCCGGGCCAACTCCACCGACTTCGGCCTGATCTCCTACGTCTTCAGCCAGGACATCGACCGTGCCCTCCGGGTCGCCGAACGGATGGAGAGCGGACTCGTCGGCCTCAACTCCGGCCTGATCTCCAACCCGGCAGCGCCATTCGGCGGCGTCAAGCAGTCCGGGCTCGGCCGCGAAGGCGGCCTGATCGGCATCGACGAGTTCGTCGAGACCAAGTACGTGGGGATTCCGGTTCGATGACACGTCACCGAATCGCGGTCATCCCAGGCGACGGCATCGGCGTCGAGGTCACCGCCGAAGCCATCCGCGTGGTCGACGCTGTGGCCGACGTCGAGTGGACCAGCTTCGACTGGAGCTGTCAAAGCTACCTTGACACCGGCAAGATGATGCCCGACGACGGCCTCGAGCAGCTCCGGCCGTTCGATGCCATCCTGCTCGGCGCCGTCGGATACCCGGGCGTGCCAGACCACATCTCCCTGTGGGGCCTGCTGATTCCGATCCGCAGAGCGTTCGACCAGTACGTCAACGTACGCCCCGTCAAGCTCCTCCCCGGCGTCCAGTCGCCGCTGCGCGACCGTACCGCTGAGGACCTCCAGATGATCGTCGTCCGCGAGAACTCCGAAGGCGAGTACTCCAACGTCGGCGGCCGCCAGGGTCTCGGCGACTACGAGATGGCCTTGCAGACAGCGGTGTTCACCCGCCACGGCGTCGAACGCGTCGTCCGGTACGCCTTCGAGCTCGCCAGGCAGCAGAACCTCCCCGTCTGCTCCGCTACCAAGTCCAACGGCATCGTCCACACGATGCCCTTCTGGGACGAGGTCTTCCAGGACGTCGCCAAAGAGTACGAGGACGTGCCAAGCGAGCAGTGCCTCGCCGACGCGCTGGCCGCGCGCATGGTGATGGCGCCGCAGACGCTCGGCGTCGTCGTCGCCTCCAACCTGTTCGGCGACCTGCTCAGTGATCTCTCCGCCGCGGTGGCGGGTGGCCTCGGCATCGCCCCCGCGGCCAACCTCAACCCGCAACGCACGGCCCCGTCGATGTTCGAAGCCGTTCACGGCTCCGCACCCGACATCGCCGGCAAGGGAATCGCCAACCCCGTAGCACAAATCCTCACCGCCGCGATGATGCTCGACCATCTCGGCGAGACCCAGGCCGCGGTGGCGATCGAGCAGGCCATCGAACGAGCACTCGCAGACCCAGGGGCAAGGACGCCCGATCTCGGAGGTTCCGCCACGACCAGAGGGAGCGCGGACGCGATCATCGCGGCCCTATAGACCACATGTCAGATCCCAGCGAGACAAAGAAGAAACCGTCACGCCTCCGCGGCATGGTCATGGACACCAGGCCGCTGCGCTACGCGCCGTACCGCAGGCTCTGGACGTCCTCGATCATCACGGCGGTCGGCAGCCAGCTGACCGCGGTCGCGGTGCCGCTCCAGATCTACGACATGACCCACTCGTCGGCCTACATCGGCCTGTCCGCGGTCTTCGCGCTCGTCCCGCTGGTCATCTTCGGCTTGTGGGGTGGGGCGATCGCCGACGCGGTCGACCGCCGCAAGCTCATGCTCGTCACCAACACCGGCATCGCGGTCACCAGCCTGCTGTTCTTCGTACAGGCCGCGCTGGGCCTCGAGTCGATCTGGCTGCTGTTCATCCTCCTCGCCTTCCAGCAGGCCTGTGCCGGCGCCAACCAGCCGGCGCGAAGTGCGTCCATCCCGCGGCTCGTCCCGCTCGAGCTGCTGCCGGCAGCGAACGCGATGGGCTCCACGGTCTTCCAGGGCGGAGCGATCGTCGGCCCGCTGCTCGCCGGCGCGCTGATCCCGGTCGTCGGCCTGTCCACGATGTACCTCGTCGACGCGATCGCGCTCACCGCGACGCTCTGGGCCGTCTGGAAGCTGCCCCCGATCCCGCCGCTCGGCACGGCGGCGCGACGCGCTGGCATCCGCGAGATCTTCCACGGGTTCGCCTATCTGGTCAAGCAGAAGATCGTGCTGGTCGGCTTCCTCGCCGACATCATCGCGATGGTCTTCGGCATGCCCCGCGCCCTGTTTCCGCAAATCGCGACCGAAACTTTCGGCGATCCGGCGAGCGGCGGTCTCGCGATCGGCTTCCTGTACGCCGCAATACCGGTAGGCGCGCTGATCGGCGGACTACTTTCCGGAACGTTCTCGAGAATCCGAAGACACGGCGCGGCGGTCGCCGTCGCGGTCGGCGTCTGGGGCGTCGCCATGATCGGCTTCGGCCTGTCGAACACGCTCTGGCTCGCGGTGTTCTTCCTCGCAATCGGGGGCGCGGCCGACCTGGTCAGCATGGTGTTCCGCGGAACGATCATGCAGCAGGCCGCGACCGACGAGATGCGCGGCCGCCTGCAGGGTACGCACACCGTCGTCGTGGTCGGCGGACCGCGGCTCGCCGACATGCTGCACGGTGGCATCGGCGCCGCCGCCGGAACCACGATCGCGGTCAGCGGCGGAGGCGTCCTCGTCGTCGTCGCGATGGCCGCGACCCTGCTGTTGTTCCCGATCTTCTGGCGCTACCGCGCGGCCGACCCGGTCAAGGAGTGACCAGCCGCACGAGCTGCTCGGCACACCACCGCCGGAACTCCGGCGACCGCGGATCGAGACCAGAGATCCCCTGCACGTGTTGGGGAAGCGCGATCGGTGCGAACGTGACCGCATAGGACAGCAACAACAGGAATGCCGGGTCGATCGCGTCGGTGACCTCGCCGTCCCGCTGCCGTTGGGCCATCCGTTCGACCGCGGAACGCAGCCCCGCGACGAGCTGCGAGTCCGGCGCTTCGTCGCCCAGCGCGTTCCACACGACGAGCCGCGACCAGTCCGGGTCGTCCAGCACGACGTCGAGGTACGTCGAGACCGACGAGGCGTAGCTCTCGCTCTGCTCACCGCGGGCGGCTTCCGCCGAACGCCAGCGCGCACGGAGCTCGTTCAGCACCCCCTGCTTCCCGCCGAAGTAGTACGAGATCAACTGCTGGTTGACACCGGCACGTTCGGCGATCGACGCCGTACGCGCGCCGGCGAAGCCCTTCGTGCCGAACTCCGCAAGCGCTGCTCGCAGGATCGCCTCGCGGGTCTGCTCGGCCGCTCGCCCGCGCTCTTCGGCGGACGGCGCGCGTCGGGGACGAGTCGCCATGGCACGAGACGATAGCGAGTCAATCAACTAGTTGACAAGTGTCATTCAAACGATTGACACTCGACGGCATGAGCGAAGCAGTGGTCTTCACCGAGTACGGCCCACCCGAAGTGCTCCACGTCGTCGACCTCGAGCCGCGCGAGCCGGGACCGCGCGAGGTCCGGGTGCGAGTCAGGGCAGCGGGCGTGCAGCCGTTCGACAACCTGTTCCGTAGCGGAGCGACCAAGGGCTACGTCCCGGCGAAATTTCCGCAGCAGACCGGCAACGAGCTCGCGGGCGTCGTCGAAAGTATCGGCGCGGAGGTGACCGAGTTCCGAGAAGGCGACGAGGTCCTCGGATGGGTCGCGCTGGCCGCGTTTGCCGAGCACGCGATCGTCCCCGCCGACCAGCTCGTCGCCAAGCCAACGACGATGCCGTGGGCAGAAGCCGGCGCGCTGTCGGCGTCCGGGCAGACAGCGCACACCGCGTTGGCGATCCTCGGCGTGACCAGGGGCGAGACCGTCCTGATCCACGCCGCGGCCGGTGGTGTCGGCAGCATGGCGGTCCAGATCGCCGTGGCCCAGGGCGCGCACGTCATCGGGACCGCGAGCGCACGCAACCACGACTACCTCTGCGGTCTCCGCGCGATCCCCGTCCAGTACGGCGACGGCCTGCTCGACAGGGTCCCCAGCCGGCCGGACGCCGTCCTCGACGCCATCGGCACCGACGAGTCGCTGCGGGCATCCGCGAAGCTCGCGAGCAGGATCGGGACAGTCGCGTTCAACCCGCTCGCCGCGCAGCTCGGCGTCCGCCAACTGAGCACCGACCGGTCGACGCGACGCCTCCAGGCGTTGGTCGACCTGTACGAGGCAGGTCAGCTGAGAGTCCACGTCCAGAGCACGTACGGCCTCCGCGAAGCAGCAGCCGCGCATCGCGAGGTCGAGACCGGCCATGTTCGCGGCAAGGTAGTCCTGATGCCCTGACCGCGGCGACACTGGCAGGCATGGCCGATGCCGCTGATCTGTCCGCGTCCGAGCTCCTCGCCGCCTACGCCGCCAAGCAGCTGTCACCCGTCGAGGCCACGCGAGCGGCACTCGCCCGCATCGAGGCACGCGACCAGGAGCTCAACGCGTTCTGCCTGCTCGACGAGGAAGGCGCCCTCGAAGCAGCGAGAGAGTCCGAACGCCGTTGGCAGCAAGGCGAACCGGACGGCCTGCTCGACGGCGTACCCACCGCGATCAAGGACATCGTCCTCACCCGCGACTGGCCCACACTCCGCGGCTCCCGCACCATCGATCCCCAAGGGCCATGGGAAGAGGACGCCCCCACGGTCGCCAGACTGCGCGAGCACAGGGCGATCTTCGTCGGCAAGACCACCACCCCCGAGCTCGGCTGGAAGGGCGTCACGGACAGCCCGCTCACCGGCATCACGAGGAACCCGCACGACCCCACCAGGACGCCCGGCGGCAGCAGCGGCGGCAGCGCGGTCGCCGTCCAGACCGGCATGGCCGCGCTCGCGATCGGGACCGACGGCGGCGGCTCGATCCGCATCCCCGCGGGCTTCACCGGCGTCGTCGGGTTCAAGCCGACTTTCGGAAGGGTGCCGATCTACCCGCCGTCCGCGTTCGGCACGCTCTCCCACGCCGGTCCGATCGCCCGTACGGTCGAGGACGCCGCCCGCATGCTCGACGTGCTCAGCCGCCCAGACCCGCGCGACTGGTCCGGCCTCCCGCCGACGCAAGGCAGCTACCTCGACGCGCTCACCGAAGGCGTCGAAGGCATGCGCATCGCGTTCAGCCCCACGCTCGGCTACGTCCACAACGACCCGCAGGTCGAGGCGCACGTACGCAAAGCCGCCCACGTCTTCGCCGAACGCGGAGCCGACGTCGACGAGACCGACCCCGGCTTCCACGACCCGATCCGAGCGTTCGAGGTCCTCTGGTACGCCGGCGCGGCAGCCAGCGTCGCCACCATGACCGACGAGCAACGCGAGCTGATCGACGAAGGTCTCGCCGAGATCGCCCACCAGGGCAGCGCACTCACCGCCCTCGACTACCTCGCCGCCACCAAGGAACGCACGGACCTCGGCGAACGCATGGGCCGCTTCCACCAGACGCACGACCTGCTGCTCACCCCGACGCTCCCGATCACCGCGTTCGAAGCCGGCCGAGAGTCCCCCGACGGCGAACGGTGGATGACCTGGACCCCGTTCACCTACCCGTTCAACCTCACCCAGCAGCCCGCCATCTCCGTCCCCTGCGGCCAGGACGCGAACGGCCTCCCCGTAGGCCTGCAGATCGTCGGCGCCCGCCATGCCGAGCGGCAGGTACTCGCGGCGGCAGCGGTCTTCCGCGAAGATGCCGAAGCGAGTACGGTGCGTACCGCTGCGTCTCCGTAGCGTGACCATGGGGGAGGGCCCATGCGCCGACTCGTCGTCGCCGCCACCGCATCCGTCGCCGTCGCGGCCGGGCTGATCACGGCCCCGACCGCCGTCGCGGGCACGTACGCCAAGACAGCGGTCACGATCCAGACGCACGTCGGCCCAGACGAGGCCACGACCTGCGAGATCGAGGCCGACCTGTACGTCCCGGACACCGCGACGAGCCAGAGCAAGCAGCCCGCGATCCTCACCACGCACGGCTTCGGCGGCAGCAAGGCCGACCAGGAGCCGTTCGCGCGCATGCTCGCCCAGCGCGACTACGTCGTGCTCGCGTACTCCGGCCTCGGCTTCGGCGGCAGCCAGTGCAAGATCCACCTCGATGACCCCGACTGGGACGGCAAGGCCGCGAGTCAGCTCGTCGACTACCTCGCGAGCCTCGACGTCGTGGCACTCGACGCGCAAGGCGACCCGAAGGTCGGCATGTTCGGCGGCTCGTACGGCGGCGGTGTGCAGTTCGCCGCGGCCAAGGACGACAAGCGGATCGACGCGCTGATCCCCGTGATCACGTGGAACAACCTCGAGTACGCGCTCGGCCCGAACAACGCCGACTTCGAGGCCGGCGTCACGCCCGACACGTACGGCGTCTTCAAGCGGGTCTGGGCCGACCTGTTCGCGGTGTTCGGCGTGCTGCGCGGGCTCGAGTACGGCCTCGGCGACCCGCGGAGGCTGGTCGGCTGCCCGAACTTCGTCGACCAGGTCTGCCCGACGATCATCCAGGCGAACGTGTTCGGCTACCTCACCCCGGAAGGCCGCGCGCTGCTCAGGCACGCCTCGGTCGCGTCGTTCATCGACGAGATCAAGACGCCCACGTTGCTGATCCAGGGCCAGGACGACACGCTGTTCAACCTCCAGGAAGCGATCGCGACGTACCGCGGCCTCAAGGAGAACGGCACGCCAGTACGGATGATCTGGCAGTCCTGGGGCCACTCCGGCGCCGCGCCAGCGGAAGGCGAGTTCGACCCGTCGATGACGCGCGATCCCGAGACGACGTACCTCGGCCGCCGCGTGCTCGACTGGTTCGCGTTCTGGCTGCGCGACGACGACTCCAAACAGCTCGGCCCGCAGATCGCGTACTTCCGCGACTGGATCGAGTACGACGGGTCGAAGCCCGAAGGAGCCGAACCCGCTTACGGGACAGCGAATCAGTACCCCGTCGGCAGCACGCAGCAGCTCTACCTGTCCGGCAACCGCACGTTGACACCGAACGGGAACGCGATCGTCGCCGGCAAGCAGACGTACGCCAACCTGCCCGCTGGCGTGCCCTCGTCGTACTCCGAGCTGCCGCCGTTCGACCTCGACGCGGCCCCGTTCGACCTCCCCGGCTCGGCCGCGACCTGGACCACGGCGCCGCTGCGAGAGAACGTCCACACCGTCGGCGTCCCCACGCTCGACGTCAAGCTGACCTCGCCGGTCGCCTCACTCACCCAGCTCGGCGGAACGGGTGGGCAGCTCGTCGTGTTCGCCAAGATCTACGACGTCGCGCCCGACGGCAAGGTCGAGCTCGTCGACCGGCTCGTCTCGCCGGCCCGCATCGAGGACGTGAACGAGCCGGTCCGCATCGAGCTGCCCGGCGTCGTGCACCGGTACGAGGCGGGGAACCGGATCCGCGTGGTCCTCTCGGCGAGCGACTCCGCGTACGGCGGCAACCTGTCCGTGCTCCCCGTGAGCGTGAAGACCGCGGCGGGCTCCGTCCCGGTGCTCACGCTGCCCGTGTCCGGGGACGGCCGGGTCGGCTGAGGTTTCAGCCGGGCGCATGACTTAGGTCGCCCTTCGTTCATCTTCGACCCCAAGGCTGGCAGGTGCGGGGGGTAGGTCAGCCATGCATCAAGGGAGGGGTCGCCCCCATGGGCCATCACCACACGCACGACCACGATCACCCGCACAGCCACGAGAACGTGGAGCCGTCCGACGCCACCGACGCCGGTGTTCCGGACGAAGAGCTGTCGCCGTCCGCACTCTCGCGCCGCAACCTGCTCCGCAGCGCTGGGCTGCTGGGAACGGGCGCGGCCGCGTCGACCGTACTCACCGCGCCGAGCACCGCGTCGGCCGACACCAGGTCCTCCTCGAGCGGCGAGCGCCGCGCCGGCTACCTCTGGCTCGCCGGTGACCACCACATCCACACCCAGTACTCCAGCGACGCGATGTACCGCGTGATCGACCAGGTCCGGCACGGCAACGCGTACGGCCTGGACTGGATGGTGATCACCGACCACGGCGGCGCGACCCACGCGCGCATCGGTGTCGACAAGGTCAACCCGGACATCCGCGCGGCGCGCGACGAGGTCCGCGACACGCTGGTCTTCCAGGGCCTGGAGTGGAACATCCCCGGCGCGGAGCACGCGACCGTGTTCGTGCACCCGGGCCGCCACGAGGTCGGCGTGCTCAAGCAGTTCGAGAACGACTACGACGGCTCGGTCAAGAACGCCAGCGACAACACGCCGGCGAACGAGGCCCTCGCGATCGCCGGCCTCACGTTCCTGAAGAAGCAGGTCGACAAGGGACGCGTCGACGACGCGTTGTTCCTCGCCAACCACCCCGCTCGCCGGGGCGTCGACTCGCCGCACGAGATCCGCGCGTGGCGCGACGCGGCGCCGGGCATCGCGATCGGCTTCGAGGGCGCGCCCGGTCACCAGGCCGCGGGCATCCCGGAGCCGAACGGCGGCGGCGGTGGCCGCGGCTTCTACGAGGGCAGCCCGAGCGCGAACTCGTTCCCCGGCTACCCGCTGGAGAGCTACCGCACCTGGGGCGGCTTCGACTGGATGACCTCGACGGTCGGCGGACTGTGGGACAGCCTGCTGGCCGAGGGCAAGTCGTGGTCGATCAGCGCGAACTCCGACTGCCACGTCGTCTGGGCGGACACCGCCGAGCGCGGGCCGGACAGCAACTTCGACCTGAACGGGCGCTACAACGACCCCGTTCACAACGGCACGATCCTCACGTCGGCCGGCGACTTCTGGCCGGGCTTCTACAGCCGGACGAACGTCGGCGCGTCGCGGCAGAGCTACGCCGCGGTGATGTCGGGCATGCGCGCCGGGCGGATCTGGGTCGACCACGGTCACCTGATCGACGGGATCGACGTGCAGGTGCGCCGGGCAGGGCACGGGCCGTCGGGCGCGACGATCGGTGGCGTGCTGCGGGTGAAGCGCGGTGCGGCGGTCGAGCTGGTCGTCACTGTGGATCTCGCGCAGCAGCCGAACTGGGCGCAGTTCGTCCCTCGCCTCGCACGGGTGGACGTGGTCCGTGGCGACGTGACCGGCAAGGCGAGCGACCGGGACACGTTCTCGGCGCCGACTGCGCGGGTGGCGAGCTCGTTCGAGGTGCCTGCCGGTGCTGCCAAGCGGTTCTCGTTCAAGCTCTCGCTGGGCAAGATCGAAAAGTCCGGGTACGTGCGGCTGCGCGGTACGGACGGCAAGCGCACGGCGACCGGCCTGAACGGTGCCGCGGTCGACGCGCACGGTCCGGCGCTCGACGTGGTGGGCGACGCCGACCCGTGGAACGACCTGTGGTTCTACACCAACCCGGTCTGGGTGGTCGTCGACTGATGAAGGAAGTGGTCGGCATCGATGCCGGCTCCGCAACCGTCCAAGACGCCGAGCACCTCCTCGGTCGCCTCCTTGAGGAGGTGCTCGGCCGGACGGACGCGATGGTGGCCTGCACACACTTCGTACGGGGCGAACGGCCGCACGTCGCGCTGTCGGTGACGGGGGTCGACAGCGCGGCGTTGGTCTCGCTCGAGCTGGGGGTCGCGTCGGGGTCGGAGCGGTCCGGGCCGCCGGAGCTCGCGGCGGGTGCCGCGCTGGCGGCCGCTGCCTTCGCGGCCGGTGAGGGGCGGGCGGTGATCTATCCCGGTGTGTCCGGTTTGGTCGGTACTCGTTCGGCCTCCGAGGTCTTGGCGGAGTCGGCGATCGAGGAGATCGACGTGATGGGCGGCGGCGTTGCCTCGCTCGTCCATACGCGGGACTTCGTCCGGCCGGAGTACGTGAACGGGCGGCTCGTGCTGCTGACCCAGCCCGCGGGAGGTGGCGGGGTGGTGCCGTTCGAGGTACCGAACCCGACACCCTGCTGTGCTGATCACTGAGCACGCCACCAGAATGGCGGAGTGACCTCCTTCGATCCTCCAGAACGTCGCCTGGTCGTTCTCGACACCGACATCGGATCGGATGTCGACGACGTGCTCGCGCTCGCGATGCTGCTCGGGTCGCCGGAGGTCGATCTGCTCGGGGTGACGACCGTGTACGGGGACACGGTCACGCGGGCGCGGATCGCGTCGCGGCTGGCGCGGCTGGCCGGGCGTACGGATGTCCGCGTGGTGCCGGGGGAGCGCGAGACGCTGAGCGGGCTTCCCGCCTGGTGGGCAGGGCATGAGGGTGCGTCGTTCGCTGACCTGGAGTCGGAGCCCGTTTCGTCAACGCCCACAGCGAAGTCGTTCCTGGCGAAGACCGCGGAGAAGTACGCGGGTGAGCTTGATCTCATCGCGATCGGCCCGTTGACGAACATCGCGGCGACGATCCGCGACTACCCGAGCTTCGTCGACGAGGTCCGCCGGCTGTACGTGATGGGCGGGCGGTTCGACACGACCGCGGAGGCCGAGCACAACTTCAAGTCCGACCCCGAGGCCGCGGCGACCGTCTTCGAGTCCGGCATCTCCACCACGGTGGTGGGGTTGGAGATCACGACGCAGGTACGGATGGACGCCGAGCAGCTCGGCTGGATCGCCGGCGCCGGCCCACTCGGCGAGGCGGTCGAGGCCGAGGTGCGCGGCTGGTGGTCGTTCACCGACAAGCAGTGGAACCACCCGCACGATCCCCTTGCGGTGTTGGCGATGCTCTCGCCCGGCCTGTTCGCCGCGCTGCCCGGCACGGTGAAGGTGGACCGGAACGGCGCGACGCCGGGTGTGAGCCGGGCGACGGATCACCCGGACAGCTCGACGCGGATCGTGATCGAGGTCGACGTACCCGACGTCCTGCAGGAGATCGTCGACCGCATCGACGCCGCCGGCCAAGCTGCTCTCTAGCGCCCCCTCCGGTGATCATGTACGTGATCATGAAGCCAAACTGTCGTATATGACGGCTTAGCTTTCACGATCACGTACATGATCACCGGAGGGGGTGGGCGGAGGAGCTAGCCGGCGGCGCGCTGTTCGAGGCGGATCGTGGACTGGGCGGAGACGCCGTTCACCTTGACGTTCAGTGTGATCGTCGCGGCCTTGCGGGCATTGAGGACGCCGGTCGCGGGATCGAACGTCGCCACGTGGTACGGCTTGACGTCGTCTGGATCCGAGCCCACGTACACGTTCGGCGTAGCGGACCAGTCCGCGGTCACCGGGTAGGCGACCGGCACCGTCCGCGTGCCCTGTGTCAACGTCGCCTTGACGACGGCCGACTCACGCACTCGCACCGTGGAAGGAGCTGCCACCGCGAGCGTGTCGACGTGCGGGCGGACCTCCGTACGCAGCCACGACGCACCCGCGCCGGGGGACACGCCCCACATCGACCAGCCGGTGAAGCCGCCGTCCGCCGGAAGCGTGGACGGGTTCTTCCCCGAGTTGCCGTTGATGAAGAACGGCACCCCGTCGGCGTGCGACGCGTGGAACGTGCCGACGTGCGCGCCGATGAAGGCCGCGCCCTTGCCCGACGTCCGCTGGAACTCCGCCAACCACTGCTTGATCGTCGCCGCTTCCTTGCGGTCGGACAGCTCGCTCGCCTTCACCAGCGTCGGGTCGTCCGGCGGAACGTGGAACGCCAGCACGACGTCCTTCACCGAACGGTCCGCCGCCGCGCGGTCCAGCTCCGCCCGCAGCTTCGGCAGTTGCGTCCAGTCGCTCACCCGGAAGTTGATCCGCGACGTGTCGAGCGTGATGAACCGCGTTCCCTTGTGGTCGAACACTCGTTGCGTGTCGCCGAACGCGGCACGGAAGTTGTCGATCGCCGCGCCCATCACCTCGTGGTTGCCGGGCACGTAGTAGTACGGCAACGTCCCGCCGAGCTCCTCGTCGAGAATCCGCTTGGCCAGTTGGAAGTCCGCCACCGACGCCTCGTCGACGAGGTCACCGTTGATGATCAGGAAGTCCGGGTTCGAGGCCTTGATCTCACGCAACGTCCGCCGCGCGTTCTTCACCAGATCGCTGTCGGGGTTGCGCGCCACGAACTGCGCGTCCGACATCACCGCGAACTTCCACGGCGCCCCGCCCACCGTGCCGTCCTGCACGATGACCGGATCCTGCACCTTGGCCGACGAGGGCACCTCGATCGAGGGCGGCACGATCGCCGTCAGCTCGTCGATCACCACGTCGCCCTGGTACTGCGCCTCCGGCTTGGTCTCGGCGTTGTAGTACCGCGCCAGCTTCACCGGGAACGACGTGCCCGCCGGCACGGGGAACACCAGCTGCTGCCAGCCCGTACCGGTGAGGTACCCGGCCCGGAACGCCGGCAACGTCGTGCCCTGGCTGTCGATCACTTGCAGGCTTGCCCATTCGCCCTTGCCAGTCGAGTTCACCCAGAGGCGGATCTCCCGCGGCTGCCCCGGGAACACCAGGTCGCCCGTCGGCTTCGCCCCGCCCGTACGGGTCTCCGTGGCCTGGGCGAAGTCGTACGTCAGCCGCAGCCCGTTGCCGACCTTGCCCGGCACCGACGCCACAGCCCCGGGCGCGCGCTCGCCGAAGAACGTCCACTGCGAGGCGTCCTCGAAGTCCGCGACCGTGACCTCGGCGAGCCCGACGGTCAGCGGCAAGTTCACCTTGACGCCGTGCACGTCGACCTCGACCAGCGTCGAGGCGTTGTCCTTCAAAGCCGTCGCGGTGAACAGCCCGTTCCCCGTCGGCGTGATCTTCGCGACCGTGGCGTCGTAGGAGAGCTTGATGTCCGGATGCTCAATGGGGGCTGAGAATCCGTCCTTGTCCAGACCCACCACACCGAACGTTGCCAACTGGCCGGCGCTGACGATCGCGACCTGCGGCGTCGTCGTCTCGACCCGCGACAGCTTCCCGAGAACGGTGAGATCGACCGCGCCCTCGACGTTCCGGTCGTACGCCTCGACCTCCGCCTTGCCGGGCTTCAACCCGCGGAAGACGCCGTCCCGGTTGACCGTTCCGTGCCGGCCGTCCTCGACCCGCCACCGCAGCGAGCTCGACGCCGGACCGTACGTCTCGTCGTACCCCGCTGCCCGCAGCGTCCGCACCAGGCCGGGGAACGTGCGGTCCGGCCGCGCCAGGCCGATCCGCGACGAGCCCGCGGCGCGCTTCGCCTCGAGCTCCGGCTCGACCCAGATGCCCCTGAGCTTCCCGCTGCCCTGGGGGGCGAACAGCGCCAGCCCATTGGGGTCGTTGCGCTCCGCGCCGTCCGACGGCACGTTCTCCACCACGGAGGTCGTCGAGCCCGGCTCGCGCGCGACCATCGTGGTCGAGCCGCCTCCGTCCAGGTTGAGCGCGTTGTACGCGCCCAGCTCGATCATCATCTGGGCGAGCTCGTCGAGGCCGAGGCCCTGCGAGAACGCCGGCTGCCGGCCGTCCGCGGTGAGCAGGAACATCTTCGTTCCCTCGCGGTTGAAGCCGATCGCGGTCCGCGGAGCCTGCGGGAGGTTGTCGCCCGCGCTCGCCTTCTGCGCGACGCCGTTCACGACGAGCAGTTGGCGGCCGTTGATCGCGGCGTGGATCTGCGCGCCGCTCGCGGTGCGGGTCTTGTAGTCGATGCTGACCGGGTCGCCGATCTGCAACCCGGCAAGGGTGTCCGCGCCGGTGTCCTCACCGACGAGCACGAACCCGTTCGCCGGGACCTCGCCGCCGATCGGAGGCGTCCGGATCGCGGTCACCTTGCCGTCGACGACCTCGACCTCGGTGGCGCGCGCGGCGCCCTGGGTCGCGCGGCAGCGGCAGTACGTTCCCCACAACGGCGTGAAGACCTCGATGCCGCCGGAGGCGAGGTTCGGCTTGTTGACGCCGGCCAGCGGAACGGTCTGCGTGGGCAGCTTGATCGTGCCCTCGAAGAACACCTCGCCGATCGCGCCGATGCCGTCCGGGGTGAAGATCGCGGACGACTTGCGCCAGCGCGGCTCCTCGTCCGGCGACTGGATCAGCTTGCCGCTCTGGATGCCGACGCCGAGCGCGGCGTTGGAGTTGTTGATGTCGAAGAAGTCGCCGTTCACGGCGGCGACGGCCTTGACCCGGTTGGCCTGCGTCGAGATCGGCTCGCCCGCCGCGACGCGGCCCGGGAAGAGGTAGTCGACCTTGGTGCCCTTGGTCAGGTCGACGGTGAGCGAGTCGCCCTGCAGCCAGTTCGGCGTGCCGTTGTAGCCGTCCGGGCCGTACCGGTCGAACTCGCGGAACGTCACGCCCGGCGCGATCGGCCGGGACTGGTCGTACGTCTCCAGCCGCGGTGCGAACGCCGTTGTCGTCGGCTCGGCTGCCGCCGGTTTGGCGGTGGTGGGTAGCGACACGCCGAGGGCGACCATCGCCCCCGCGGCCAACGCGGCGGTGAGCGCGCGGAGGCGGATGGTCGTTCTCATGGATCTTTCCTCCCGGTGGGCGCCTCCCCCGGGCGCGCTGCCAGCAAAGCTCTGCAGCGCAGTAAACCCCGAACGCGTTAGTCGTTGCCAGACCTGTCGGCGTCTAGAGAGGAAACTTCCGGTTTCAGTCTCCGCCACCGTGCCGGGGTCTAGCTGATGCCGGCCGCCGAGCTCAGGCAGGTGGCGCGTCGTCGTAGGTGTCGCAGGCGGCGACGGCGTCGTAGCCGAACTCGCCGTACGCACGGCCGTACCAGCAGACCTCCTGGCCGGGCTGGACGTCGATCTCGCTGGCCGGGATGCCCTCGAAGACCGGCTGGTCGCCTGGGGGCGCGTCCGGGTACGAGGCGTTCATCACCGTCACGCCGTTCACCGTGAGCCGGCCGGACAGGTCGGTCACGTAGTAGCAGCGGATCCAGGCCTCGCCCCAGTAGCGGGTGTCGCCCGGGTCGGTGACGTCGAACCGCTCGACGTCGGCCCGCAACCCCACGCAGTCGCCGGAGCCGGCCGGCGGCGACGGCGTGATCAGGCAGCCCGAGGCCTCGCGGGCGCCGGAGGAGTGCACCTCGAAGCAGATCTTCTCTCCGCCGCCGAGGCCAGGCGCTTCGGCCGCGGTGAGCGTGCTGGTCACGTTGACCGTGCCGGCGCCGGTTTGCGTTGTCGTCTGCTTGACCTGCTGCCCGTTCACCTTGAACGTCAGCGTGAACGTGGTCGGCGTGGTGCACTCCAGGGTGCCCGTTCCGGTGAACGGGGCGACGCTGGCGTTGGTGCCGTCGAGGTCGATTGCGCTGGCGACGCAGTTGGTGGCGTCCGGCTCTGCTGGGACCGCTTGGGCGGCGGTCATCGGGATCGCGGTGAGCGCGAGGGCGGCGGCGCCGACCGCGAGCTTCTTCAGATGGTCAAGCATGCGCTGCCCCTGTCGTTGCCCCAGGCGGTCGGGAAGAAGCAGAGCTCCTGACCGGGAGTTCCGTGCACTTCGATGTCGTCGAAGATCGGGACCTCACCGGGGCCGCGTCGCCCGTCCGCGGCACGCTCGATCTCGCGACCATCGAGTTCCCAGCGCCAGCCGAGGTCGGTGGCGACCGGGCAGTTCAGCCGCGCGTCGCCGAAGTACCACCCGTCGCCGATCGGGTCGACGGTGGCCCAGACGAACGAGCACTCGTCGGACGTTCCGGGCGGGTCGTCCGCGGCGGTCGCCGGCAGCGCGTTCGCGAGCACGGCGACCGTCGCGACGGCGAGCGCCGCGAGAATCCTGCTGCGTTTCACATGTGCCTCCCCTGTGGATGAACAGCTCCTCCGCGCTGAGCACACCTGGTCGCGTGATCTTGTGTCAACGAGTCGGCCGGAAGCGGCAGATACTTTCGAGCACCGTTTCGCCGCCGTTCGCTCAACGTTGAAGAATGGGGCTGTGGGTTCTTATGTGGTGACGGGGGCTTCGAGCGGGATCGGGTCGGCGATCGTGGCTGGGTTGCGCGACCGTGGGCACGTCGTGCATCCCGTCGTACGGAGCCGGCCGACGGCGCGATCGTGCTGGATCTCGCCGAGCCGACGACGTTCGCCGCGGGGCTGCCGGCGTTCGAACGGCTGGACGGGCTCGTGCACTGCGCCGCTGTGGGGGATCTCGCGACCATGGCCGAGACGACGGTCGAGGTCTGGCAACGGACGTTGACGGTCAACGTGATCGCGGTCGGGGAGCTGACCCGGTTGCTACTCCCCGCGCTGCGGCGGGCGAACGGGCATGTCCTCTTCGTCGGCGCCAGCAGGTCGATCCACGGCCGGCCGGGGTGGGGCGCGCACGCGGCGAGTAAGGAGGCGATGCGCTTCCTCGCCGATGCGCTACGGGCCGAGGAGCCGGAGCTGAAGGTGACGACGGTCTACCCCAGCGGCACCGACACCCCGTTGCTGCGCAAGCTTCGGGAGCAGGCCGGCGTCCCGTACGACCCCAGCGCCTACCTGACTCCGGAAGCCGTCGCCGAGGTCATCGTCGACGCGCTGCTCACTCGGCGGGACCTGAAGGACGTTCACCTGTAGTCGCCAGGTGTTCGTGGAAGAAGCTGTCGATCCGCTGCCAGGCGTCGGCGGCAGCGATCGGTTCGGGACCCATGCCGGTGATGCGCATGATCGGGCGCAGCAGCTTCGGGCCGGTCTCTGCGTCGTTGAGGAACGAGTGGCCGGCGTTCGGGTACAGCTTCACGTCGTGCACGACGCCGCGGGCCGTGAGCTCCTTCTCGAGCCGGCCGGCCACCTTCGCCAGGGGGTCGCGGTCGCCGTACGAGGCGACGATCGGGCACGCGCCCTCGAAGACGGCCAGGTCGCGCGGCATCATCCCGTAGTTCGCCGATGCCGCGTCGAACCCCTTCGACGCCGTCAGCAGCGCGAAGCCGCCGCCCATGCAGAAGCCGATCACGCCGACCTTGCCGGTGCAGTCGGGGCTCTCGAGGAGGTACTGGCGCGCGGCCTCGATGTCGGCGAACGGGCGGCCGGAGCCGTTCATCATGGCCCGGAACGTCGAGATCATGCACCTGCGCGCGCCGCCCGCGCTGAACAGATCCACCGCCAGCGTGAGGAATCCGGCCTTGGCGAGCCGCTCGGCCTGCCGGCGCATCACATCGTCGTACCCGAACCCCTCGTGCACCATCACCACCCCCGGCCACGGCCCGTCGCCCTCCGGACGGACGAGGTCGCCGCGCAGCGGTTGCGGTCCGCCGAGCGGCGCGGCGTGGAGGGTGAGCTCGATCATCGCGGCTCCAGAACGTTCGTCGGTTGGCCGGCCACGTACGCGCGGATCGCGTCGGCCGCGGCGGGATACCACTGCTTGTAGGTGCCCACCGTGACATAGCCGAGGTGTGGCGTGAGGACGGTGTTCGTCCGCTCGCGCAGCGGATGGTCGGCGGGCAACGGCTCCTCGTCGTACACGTCCAACCCGGCGCCGCCGATCCGGCCCTCGGCGAGCGCCTCGACGAGCGCTGGGGTGTCGACGATCGGTCCGCGCGAGGTGTTGACGAGGTACGCGCCGGGCTTCATCGCGTCGAGCTCGGCCGTGCCCACGAGCCCGCGGGATCGGTCGCTCAGCACGTAGTGGACGCTCACGATGTCGGAACGTTCGAACAGCTCCAATTTCTCCACGCGCGTGACGCCGGCCTCGGTGGCGGTCTCGTCGGTGAGGTTCTGGCTCCAGGCGAGAACGCCCATGCCGAACCCGCGCGCCACCGGCACCATCGCCCTGCCCAGGCGGCCGAGGCCGACCAGCCCGAGCGTGCTGCCGGCGAGATCGGTGCCGACGGTCTGCTGCCACCAACCGTCCCGCAGCGCTTGGTCCTCGCGCGGGATGTTCCGGGTCAGGCTGAGGATCAGCCCCCACGCGATCTCGATCGTCGCCGCGCCGCTGCCGGGCGTGCCGCAGACGGTGATGCCGAGCTCTTGGGCGGCGGCGAGGTCGATCGACGCGTTCCGCATGCCGGTGGTGACGACCAGCTCGAGCTTCGGCAGTCGCTCGAGGACGGTGCGCGGGAGCGGCGTACGTTCGCGCATCACGACCACGGCCTCGAAGTCCGCGAGCCGCTCGACCAGCTCGTCGCCGGTGACGTGGTCGTGGAAGAACCGCACGTCAGGCGGCCACTCGGCCAGCCCCTCGGCGACGGTCTGGTAGTCATCGAGCACGGCAACTGTCAGCACGCTGCCATTCCTACCGCATGCGGGGACCCGGCGTTTGAATGAAGGGCACCTTCATTCAATAGGTTCGTATGAAGGTGCCCTTCATTCAAAAGAGGGGCCGGAGGTCAGCCCTTGACGGAGCCCATGGTGAGGTTGTCGAGGATGTGCTTTCGGCCGGCGATGAACAGGATGATGATCGGCACGGTGACGAGGAAGGAGCCGGCGAGGATCATGCCGTACTCCGTCGCGTAGAAGCCGACCAGATTCGCCAAGCCCACCGGGTACGTCTGCCGTTCGGGACTCCGCAGCACGATCGAGGGCCAGAGGAAGTCGTTCCACGAACCGAGGAACGTCAACACCGCCAGCACCGAGAGCGCACCCCGAGCCAGCGGCACGCCCATCGTGAGGAAGATGCGGAACTCCGACGCCCCGTCGATGCGCGCCGCCTGGACCATTTCGTCCGGTACCGCGAGCATCGCCTGCCGTATGAAGAACGCCCCGAACGCCGAAGCGCCGCTCGGCAGGATCACCCCCTGGAACGTGTCCAGCCACTGCAGCGACACCATCATCGTGAACAGCGGCACCAGCGCCACCTGCACCGGCAGCGTCAAGGTCGTCAGCAGCACGATGAACAGCACGTTCCGCAACGGGAACTCGTACTTCGCGAACCCCCACCCCACCGACGCCGACACCGCGACCACCAGCAGCGTGGTGAGGAACGAGATCACGAACGAGTTGCCGACCTGCCGCCCGAACGGGATCAGCTCGTCGCTGAACAGCCGGGTGAAGTGCTCCCACGTCGGCACCCGCGGGAGCAGGCGCAGCGGCAGCTCGAAGATCTCGCCCGGCTTCTTAAGCGAGCCGGTCGCGAGGTAGACGTAGGGCAGCGCGGTGACGGCGACCGCGGCGAGGAGGGTGAGGTGGGCGGCGATCCGCGCCAGGGTCCACCGACGACCTGCCGCCGGTTCGCCATGCGGGGCAGGCGGAACGCCGGACGAAGCGCGGGCCGGGTCCTTCACGGAGGTGCTCACGAAGCCTCCTTCCGGAAGAAGCCCTGCGCCCACATCTGCAGCACGCTGAGCGCGATGATGATCAACGTGATCGCGTAGCCGATCGCTGCGCCGTAGCCGAGGTCGAGGTTGGTGAACGCGGTCTGGTACAGGAACATCGTCAGCGTGTAGCCGGCGCGGCCCGGGCCGCCGTTGTCGCCGACGAGCGCGACAGGTTGGGCGAACAGCTGGTACGAGCCGATGATCGCGAACGTGATCACGAAGACCATCGTGGGCCGGAGCAGCGGCAGCGTGATGTAGCGGAACCGCTGCCACGCGTTCGCACCGTCGACGGTCGCGGCCTCGTGCAGCCCGGGGTCCCGGTTCTGCAGACCGACCATGAAGTACAGCGCGTTCAGGCCGGTGTACTGCCAGATCCCGAGGATGATGATGCTCGGCATGATCAGATGTGGGTCGGAAAGCCAAGCTAGCTTGGGTAAACCGAGCGGCGCGAGCAGCCAGTTGTTCAGCAGCCCGTACTCCTGGTCGAACACCAGCCGGAAGACGATCGCGACGACGATGCCGGAGATCGCGTTCGGCAGGAAGAACGAGAGCCGGAAGAACTCCCGCAGCAGCAGGCCTCTCGTGCGCAGCAACAGCGCGAGGCTCAGCGCGAGCGGCACGATCAGCAGGATGCTGCCGAGCGCGTAGTACGTCGTGTTGAACAGGCCGGTGTAGAAGTTCGGGTCCGAGATCAGCGTGCGGTAGTTGTCGAGGCCCGCGAACGTGGCGGAGGTGTCGACTCCTCGTTCGGTCGTGAAGCTCATCTGCAGCGAGCGCAGCGTCGGCAGGCCGAAGAACACGCCGAACAGCAAGAAGAACGGCGCGATGAAGAAGTACGGGGTCCAGCGCGGCTTGATGCGGCTGCGCGTACGTCGTTCAGCCAACGGTGCCACCCCTTTCCTGCTTCGCCCGGACGACGTCGGCGGCACGGCCGAACACCTCCTGCGGTGTCGCCCGGCGCTGGTAGACGTCGAGGATGTACGGCGACAGCTCCTGCCCGATGAGCTGCGGGCGGTACGGACTCTGGTACTCCGGCGGAACGTCCTTGCCCAGTTGGGAATACAGCTCACCGATGTCCTGACCGGCGAAGAACGGGATCGGGTCGTGCATCGCGGGATCGTCCCAGGCGGGGATGAACGGCGGGTACAGGTTGATCGCCTTGTAGCGCGCGACCACGGCAGGAACGCGGAGCATCGCGAACTCCATGAACTGCCACGCCAGCTCTTGCTTCTTGCTGGTCTTCAGGATCGTGAGCCCGGTGCCGCCCGCGCAACTGACCCGGCGGCCACCAGGCTCGAACGCGGGCAGCGGGCACGCGGCCCACTTGCCCACGAAGTCGTCGGCGGTGCTGGCGATCGTGCCCGCGTACCAGTCCGGAACGTACAGCGAGGTGAGGCGCCCGGCGCGGAACTCCGCCCACACCGCGGGCGTCGCGCCGTCGGTGAGCCAGCCGGGCGGCGTCGCGAAGACGCCCTTGCGTTCCTGGTCGAGCATCCAGTTCATCGTGTCGATGGAGAGCTCGCCGTCGATCGCGACGTTGCCGTCGGCGTCGAAGTAGTCGCCGCCGCGCTGGCGCAGCACCCAGTCGTGCGTCGGGATCGGGAGCGCTCGCGTGCCGGGCGGCAGCACCTCGAGTGCCGCGGCGCTGAACTCGTCCCAGGTCTCCAGCGTGCCCGGATCGACGCCGGCCTTCTCCCAGGGCTCGCGGAGGTAGAACAGCGTGACCGGAGTGAGTGCGTGCTCGATCCCGTACGCGGCGCCCTGCCAGCTGTAGAGCGCTTGCCTGGCCTCGACGAGCTGCTTGTCGTACCCCTTCTCGCGCAGCGTCGAGGTGAGGTCGACGAACGGCACCGAACGGCCGATCAGGAAGCTGCCGAACGAGCCCTGCTCGATGTCGCACAGATCGGGCGCGTTGAGGCCGCCGGCCTTGAGATTGATCAACAGCTGTTCGAAGATCGTGCCGCCGGCGATCAGGCTGACCTTGACCTTGCGGCCGGTCTGCTGCTCGAACTCCTTGGCCATCTGCTCGAACCAGCCGGCATGGGTGGAGGCGAACGTCCACAGCTCCAGGTCGGCGCCGGACGACGCCGCGGTGGGTTGCGTACAACCGGCTGCCGCTGCACCGATGGCCACGCCGGCCGCGCCCTTCAGGAGGGCACGCCTGTCGAATCGCGGTGTGGGCTGGCTCACACTAGCCCAGCATTCTCAGGTATGCCGGATCAAGCCATGTCCAGGCCGCGCCAGAAACCTATCCGATCCTGACATTGAATTGGCCTCGGGATTTCAGGTGCTAGTGGGCGAGAGTGGCCTGGGAAAGCCGGACGTGTCTGTCCTGCTGAGGAGACTTGGGGTGAGGTGTCGTGGTCGCCTCACCTGGCCAGTGGCCGCTCTACCTGGCGTCCACCCCACGTAAAGGGGCCAATGACCATGTAAACAGGATCAATGTCCCCAGGGCGCGGGCGGGACCGGTCGAACCAACCGCCGGACGAAAGGTCGAGGCTAGAGCGTCTTGTAGTAGATCAGCTCGCCGGACTCGCCCGGCGCGGAACCCTCGCTCGGGACGAACAGCGTGACGAGGATGGCTGGTTGACCGTTCGGTGCTCTGAGTGAAGTGATCGTGGGGTTGGCGAACGCGGTACTCCCGCCGTCAGTGCGGATCGTGGTCTGGTCGGCGTTGCCGGTCTGGTAGTCGTAGACGAACGTACGCCACGAGCCGAAGTCGCCCTTGACGAACTGGCCCTCGAACAGGCCGAAGCTGAAGCCCTGGTAGAAGATCTGGTCCCGGTCCCCGATGTTGCCACCGACTCCCCAGTGCAGCATGGCGTTGTCGACGTTGGGCTGGGCGCTCGTGGACCAGGAGTTGAAGTTGGTGAGGCGGCCGCGCTGCTGGCGGTCGCGGTCGCAGTTCCACCAGTAGTGCGCGCCGATGTCGATCACCGAGTGGTCGATGTCGGGGGAGAGCGTGACGGAGTAGATGTTCGGGGTGCCTTCCGCGCAAGACGAAAGCCTACGGGGCGCGTCGAAGCTACGGGCGACGCTGCCGGCGAGGAGCGCGTTCTTGTCGGCGTAGTAGCGGAACGCGAGGTGGTTGTTGCCGCCGCCGGGATTCTCCTGCTCCCAGGCGAGAACGAAGCCGCCGTTGCTGGCTTGGACGATCGTAGGCTGGCTCGCGGGACCGGTGACGCTGCCGGCGAGCTCGCGGACCCAGTGCCAGTTGAGCAGGTCGGTGGAGGTGGCGAGGTTGACCTTGAACGCGCCGTTGCTCAGGTGGTGGTAGACGGCGAGGTAGCCGCCGGAGCTGTCCTGGATGATCTTCGCGGTGTCCATCACATGGCCCGCGTCGTCGCGCGCGTTGTAGCGCTTTGCCGTTGCTTGGTTGACGTTCTCCACGATCGCCCGCAGCTCGGCTCGTGCCTGGTCCGACGGCGCCGCCTGCGCGGGCGTCGCCGTCAAAGCCATCGCCGTTGCCAACCCGAGCGTGGTGAGTACGCGTCCGAACCTGGCCATCGCGAGCCTCCCGTCACCGGCATCAGGACGGGAGTCAGGCTAATCCTTAGTGCGACTCGCGGGGAACCTTGTGGCCACGACTGCCCTGCAGGAAGTCGAAGTCCGCGCCCTGCGGAGCCTGCAGCACGTGCTCGACGTACAGCCAGGCATAGCCGCTGGTGTACTCCGGGTCCTTCGGCTTCCAGGCGGCCCGGCGACGCTCGATCTCCTCGTCGCTCACGTTCATCATGATGCTCCGCGCGGCCACATCGAGCGTCACCGTGTCGCCCGTACGGACCAAGGCCAGCGGACCGCCGAGCGCCGCTTCGGGGGCGACGTGCAGCACGACGGTGCCGTATCCGGTGCCGCTCATCCGGCCGTCGCAGATGCGGACCATGTCGGTGACGCCGGCCTTCAACAGCTTGGTGGGGATGGGCACGTTCGACACCTCGGGCATGCCGGGGTAGCCCTTCGGCCCTGCGTACCGGATCACCAGCACATCGGAGGGATCGACGTCCATGTCGGGGTCGTCGCAGACCGCGTGGTACTCCTCCGGCGAGTCGAACACCAGCGCGCGACCGGTGTGCTGCAGCAGCTCCGGCGTCGCGGCGGACTGCTTGATCACGGCGCCGTTCGGCGCCAGATTCCCATGCAGGATTGCCGTTCCGGTGCCCGCGTCCTGGTACGGCTCGGTGAACGTACGGATCACCTCACTGTTCCAGCACTCCGCGTCGGCGACGTTCGCTCCGATGCTCTGGCCGGTCACGGTGATCTGCTCGGTGTGGAGGAAGCCGGCGTCGGCGAGCTCCTTGTGCACGACGGGAAGCCCACCGGCGTAGCAGAAGTCCTCCATCAGGAACCGGCCGGACGGCATCAGGTCGACGAGCGTCGGGATGGGCCGCGCGAGCTCGTCGAAGTCGTTCAGCTCGAGCTCGACGCCAAGCCGGCCTGCGATCGCGAGCAGGTGGATGATCGCGTTCGTGCTGCCGCCGATCGCGGCGTTCGTACGGATCGCGTTCTCGAACGCCGCGCGCGTCATGATCTGGCTCGGACGGAGATCCTCGTTGACCAGCTCGACGATGCGCTTGCCGGCTCGTTCCGCGGTCTCGTACCGACGCGCGTCCACGGCCGGCCAGGTCGCGCTGCCCGGCAGCTGCATGCCGAGCGCCTCGGCCATGCAAGCCATGGTTGACGCGGTGCCCATCGTCATGCAGTGGCCGTTCGACCGGGACATGCAACCCTCGGCGTACGTGAGGTCCGCCTCGGTCATCACGCCGGTCTTGAGGTCCTCCTCGAACTTCCACACGTGCGTGCCGGAGCCGACGTCCTGGCCCTTGTACTTGCCGTTCAGCATCGGCCCGCCGGTGACCATGATCGCCGGGATGTCGACGGACGCGGCGCCCATCAGCAGGCCGGGCGTGGTCTTGTCGCAGCCGCTGAGGAGAACGACGCCGTCGAGCGGGTTGGAGCGGATGAGCTCCTCGGACTCCATCGCCAGCAGGTTGCGGTAGAACATCGCGGTCGGACGCATCAGCGTCTCGCCGGTCGCCAGCGCCGGGAACTCGAGCGGGAACGCGCCCATCTGCCACACGCCACGCTTGACGGCCTCGGCGACCCGGTGCAGGTGGGCGTTGCAGGGAGCGAGCTCCGACCAGGTGGTCGCGATGCCGATCACCGGCCGCCCGTCGAACACGTCGGGGCCGAACCCCTGGTTACGCATCCACGACCGGTGCGCCATCCCCGATCGTCCAGTGGCGCCGAACCACGCGTGGCTACGACGAGGAGTCAGGTTCTTCACAGCCATGCCGCTCAGCATAGACATCAGACGAATCCCCGCGCGCCGCTGTCAGGTTGTGGCCGGGCGGTGGTGCCGGGCCGCCCGGCCACAACCTTCGACAGATCTAGTAAACGGTGACCCCGTACGCCTGCGCGGCCTCGGTGACCGGCTGGAAGAACGTCGTCCCGCCGGAGCTGCAGTTTCCACTGCCGCCCGAGGTCAGTCCGATCGCCTTGTTGCCGTCGTACAGCGGACCGCCGGAGTCGCCGGGCTCGGCGCAGACCGTGGTCTGGATCAGCCCGCCGACGATGTCGCCGCCGCCGTAGTTGACCGTGGCGTTGAGGCCGGTGACCGTACCGCTGTGGGTGCCGGTGGTCGAGCCGGTACGGGTGACGTTCTCACCGACGAACGCGTCCGCCGCGACGTAGCCGCCGGGGTGGTCGAGCGCGGGGTTGTCGTAGCGCACGAGCGCGTAGTCGTCGCCGGGGAAGCTGTAGTCGACCGTGGGGCCGATCACAGTGGTCTCGCCCGGGTCGGCGTACCAGGTGCTCACGACCTCGCCGCAGTGTCCGGCGGTGAGGAAGTAGTACGTGCTGCCCTGCTGGACGTTGAAGCCGAGCGAGCATCGATATCCGTTGCCGTGGATGGCGTCCCCGGCCGCGAGCAACGGCTTGAACTCGCCCTTCGTACGCTTGATGGTGAGCTTGTCCGCATCGTCGCCGGCACTGCGCTTGACCTCGGCGATCTCCTCCGCAGTGACCGTACTGTCGGCGGTGACGACGACCTTGCCGGACTTCGCGTCGTTGAACCAGGCGATGCCTTCGACGTCGGACTTGCCGACCGCGGCGTTCACCGAGGTGAGCGTCGATGCGGCGTCTTCTGCCGGTGGCGCCGCGTGGGCTGCCCCGGCCACGCTGGACGCGGCGACCACGCCGACAGCGACGACCAGGAAGCGTGCGGTCTTGGTGATCCGGTGCCGGAATGAGGCTTGGATGTCCCTCACTGGCTCCTCCAAGGGAGTGGGTTGACCCTGACGTTGACCCTGACTCCCCCCTCGATCCGGTCTAGGCGACCCGTCGGTAACTTCTCAAGGATCCGACCACATGCGGCCAGGTACCGAGGTCGAGGTTTATCCCAGTGGGGCCTGGTCTTTCGCCAGGTCACGCGGGTCCGGTGGACTCCCGGAGGACCAGACGGCATGGCAACGTGTGCAGTCCGTGTGTGAGCTGTCCCTCTATGGCGTCGAGCAGGTGGCGGCCGGCGACCTGTCCCAGTTCGTACAGGTTCATGTCGACCGTCGTCAGTGGTGGTCGGCAGCCCTCGGCCATCGGTGCCCAGTTGTCGAATCCGATCAGCGCCACGTCGTCGGGGATCCTTCTGCCCCGTTCTCTCAGCGTCTCCGCGACGCCGCGGGCGATCTGGTCGCTGCCGCAGAAGATCGCGTCGACGTCCGGCGCGGAACGGAGCAGGATGTCCGCGCC
The DNA here is from genome assembly GCF_016907715.1 of Tenggerimyces flavus. NCBI lineage: Bacteria > Bacillati > Actinomycetota > Actinomycetes > Propionibacteriales > Nocardioidaceae > Tenggerimyces > Tenggerimyces flavus. The sequence continues at coordinate 1,956,608 of NZ_JAFBCM010000001.1, forward strand.
CTGGCGGCCCCACTGCTCGGTCCACTCGCCGAACAGGACCGAGCCGCCCGCGAACTCCAGCCCCTTGGCGGTCAGCACCTTCGAGGCGCCGTCGGCCCGTTGGCGCGCGGCTAGGAAGCTGTCCGGTCCGGTGATGTGGCCGATGGACGTACGTCCGGTCGCCAGCAGATGCTGAACGGCGAGCTCCCCGCCGCCCGCGTCGTCGGGGATCACCGACACGTCGTTCGGGTCGGCGGACTGGAGCATCGCGTACACGACGGGCACCGGCAGGTCGTGCCCGATGCTCGGCCGCGGCTCGATCCGGCGGCCGGTCACGATGATGCCGTCGACCCTTCGGGCCAGCAGCCGTTGCAGGTGGTGCCGTTCGCGGATCGGGTCGTCGCGCGTGTCGGCCATGAACACAGACACCTGGCCGGCGGACAGCGCGTCCTCGGCTCCGAGCAGCACCGGTATCGAGAACCGGCCGAAACTATCGCTCGTGATCAGGCCGACGGTGAACGTCCGGCCGGCGAGCAGGCCGCGCGCCAGGTCGTTCGGCCGGAAGCCCAGCTCCTGCGCGGCTGCCGCCACGCGCGCGCGGGTCGCGGCCTTCAGCTGGCCGCGACCGTTCAACGCCTTGGACGCCGTTCCCACCGAGACGCCGGCCTTGGCCGCGACGTCCCGGATCGTGGCGACGCGCCCGTCCGCGTACGAATCCGACAACGCTTTTCCTCCTCGGAAACCACCGTCCGATCCGGCCCAGCCTAGGCCGTGTCGGGCAAAGATCGCCTGACGCGCGACACCCCACATCCCGTCTGGCCGCGGTGCACCTCGTCACCCATACAACCAGTATGAGTTCCTCCTGCACCACGCCCATACGGGCGCGGGGCGCCGCGCGACCCCTTCCTTCGGAAGGCCGGCGCTATTTGCCCGACACGGCCTGCCCCGCCCGCCAACGGCGCGGCCCGTTTCCGATCTCGGTCGCGGCCCTTGACGGTGGTGCCGTAGCGCTCCTAACGTGCCAGAAGGAAAACCTATTCCGAAAGTTTCCGAGCCCGCCGAGGGAGCTCGACGATGACGACGGAAGCCCAGGTCAGCGGACCAGCCGTGCCCACGAGCGAAGCCAAAGCCGCGCTCCGGCCGGTCGGGGTCCGAGACGTTCTTCTCACGGCCGGACCGCTGGCGCAGTGGCAGCGGCTGAACGAGCAGACCAGCATCCCGCTCGGGCTGAAGCAGCTCGAGGCCGCCGGCAACCTGCACAACCTCCGCCTCGCCGCCGGGACCGCCCAGGGCGAGTTCCGCGGGCCGCGGTTCATGGACTCCGACGTCTACAAGCAGGTCGAGGCCGTGGCCTGGGCGCTTGCCGTGAACGCCGACGACGACCTCACCGCGTTCGTCGACGAGGTCGGCTCTCTCCTGGAGAAAGCCCAACGGGACAATGGCTATCTCAACTCCTACTACCAGGTGGTCAAGCCGGACGAGGTGTACGACCACCTCGAGTACAGCCACGAGATGTACTGCGCCGGGCACCTCATCCAGGCCGCGGTCGCGGCCGCCCGCGTCGGTGCCGGCGCCAAGCTGCTCGAGGTCGCTCGTCGGTTCGCCGACCACCTCGTCGACGAGTTCCTCACCCGGGACAACCCCGGCATCGACGGCCATCCCGAGATCGAGACCGCGCTGGTCGAGCTGTACCGCCTCACCGGCCACCAGCCGTACCTTTCCCTTGCCAGCAAGCTGATCGACGACCGCGGCAAGGGCGCGATCGTCAGCAGCGGCATGGGTGCGCACTACCTGCAGGACCACCTGCCCGTACGCGACGCGGACACCGCGATCGGGCACGCCGTCCGCCAGCTCTATCTCGACGCCGGTGTCGTCGACGTCTACCTCGAGAACGGCGACGAGTCCCTGCTGGAGTGCTCGGTTCGGCGCTGGGAGGACATGGTCGCGCGGAAGACCTACCTCACCGGCGCGCTGGGATCGCGGCACTCGCACGAGGCGTTCGGCGACCGGTACGAGCTGCCGCCGGACCGTGCGTACGCGGAGACGTGTGCCGCGATCGCCAGCATCCACTGGAGTTGGCGGCTGCTGCTCGCGACCGGCGAGGCTCGGTACGCCGACCTGATCGAACGCACGCTGTACAACGCGTTCGCCGGTTCGACCTCGGCGGACGGCGAGCGGTTCTTCTACGTCAACCCGCTGCAGCGTCGCGCCGATCACCTGGAGGGCGACGACCCTGGCCGCCGCAATCCCTGGTTCTCCTGTGCGTGCTGCCCGCCGAACATCATGCGGCTGGTCGCGACGTTCGGCCACTACGTCGCGACGACCTCCGATGCCGGCGTCCAGCTGCACCAGTTCGTTCCCGGCACCGTCCAGGCCGGCGCCGCCAAGTTCAGCGTCGAGACCGACTACCCGTGGAACGGGACGGTCCGCATCCGGATCGACGAGACGCCCGACGACGAGTGGACGCTCGCCGTGCGCATCCCGCAGTGGGACAGCGCGAACGACGCCGGGACGTACCGTACGTTCACCCGCGCCTGGAAGCCCGGCGACGAGATCACCGTCGAGCTCGACCTCGCGCCGCGTCTCGTCCATCCGCACCGCCGGATCGACGCCGTTCGTGGCTCGGTGGCGATGGAACGTGGTCCGCTCGTCTACTGCTTCGAGCAGGTCGACCAGTCCGCCGATGTCGAGGACCTCGTTCTCGCGCCGGACGCCGAGCTGCGCGTCAGGGACGCCGAAGATCTCGCTGGTGTTGGCCGAACGGTCCTCATCGAAGCGAACGCAGGCAAGCTCCAGCACGAGGACAGTGCTTGGCCGTACTCCACGTCGCGCAACGACGGCTTGACAGCTGAGCCCGTCACCGCGACTGCGATCCCGTACTTCCAGTGGGACAACCGCGACGGGCGCGCCATGAGGGTGTGGCTGCCGCTCGCGTGAGGAGGTCGTCATGGTGAACCGACGTGACCTGCTCCGGCTGGGCGGCCTCGCCGCCCTCGGCGCCACCGCCGCGCCGCTGCTGTCCGCCTGCTCGGGTGGCGGTGGTGGGTCTGGTGGTGGCACCGAGCTGCAGTTCATGTACTGGGGTTCGACGTTCGAGCAGAAGGCCATCAACGCCATGCTCGACAAGTTCGAGGAGGCGAACGAGGGCAGCACGGTCCGGCCGCTGTACACGCCGGAGGAGTACGACACGAAGATGAACACGCTGGTCGCGAGCAACCGCCCGCCGGACGTGGCGTACATGGGCTCGGCGATCGGGTATCGCCTTGCCGATCAGGGGAAACTCGTTAACCTGTTCGACCACTTCGACAAGTACCCGGGGCTCGCGGAGCGCCTGCCCGGCACGTACTTCTGGTACGGCAAGGACAAGACGTTCGGCACGCAGACCGCCAACGAGGTCATGCTGCTCTGGTACAACAAGAAGTCGCTCGACGACGCAGGCGTGGAGCATCCGCCGGCTTCGGCGGACAAGGCGTGGACGTGGGACCAGCTGGTCGAGAACGCGCACAAGCTGACCGTCGACCAGAAGGGCAAGCACCCCGACGAGTCGGGCTTCGATCCCAAGCAGATCAAGCAGTTCGGCGTCAGCGTCAACATCGAGTTCCCCGGCATGTGGTACGGGCTGCTGCGCAGCAACGGGGTCGACGTCGTCGACGAGGCCGGGAAGAAGTGCCTGCTGGACACGCCCGAGGCGATCGAGGTCTTCCAGAACCTGCAGGACCTGATCTACAAGTACCACGTCGCGCCCACGCCCGCCCAGACTGGCGGCGACAGCGCGCCGCCGTCGAACGTGCAGCTGCAGACGCGCAGGATCGCGATGGTGTTCGACGGACAGTGGATCCTGCTCGACATGTCGCAGAGCGACCTCGACTACGGCATCGGCGTGCTGCCGACGTACGACGAGCCGATGACCGCCTCGATGGGCGGGGCGTCGGTGATCTTCTCCGACAGCAAGTTCCCGGAGGAGGCCGTCGAGCTGTTCATGTTCCACAACGACCCCGCTCACGTCGACCTGTACTCGAACGGGCTCTGGATGCCGTTGGAGCGCAAGTACTACACCGAGCCGGAGTTCATCGCGAAGTGGGCGGAGAACGACGTCCATCCACCGGAGTTCAAGACCGCGGTGATCGACTACACGGTCGACAACTCCGCGGCGGTGTTCAGCCAGCGGTTGAAGAACATGGACAAGATCGACACGATCCTCACCCCCGCGCTGCAACAGATCCAGACCGGCAAGCGCCCGGCGGCCGACGTGCTGAAGGAGCTGACACCGAAGATCGACAAGCTCCTGCTGGGCTGGAACCCGACGCAGGAGCTGTGACGATCGGCGAGAGGAGCGCGCCCATGGTGACCCGCCAACGGCTGTCTGGCCAGACCAGGCTGGAGCGCAGGTGGGGCATTCTCATGGCGCTGCCCGCGATCCTCGGCTTCGTCATCTTCACGATCGGGCCGATGCTGGCGTCGTTCTTCTTCAGTCTGACCGAGTGGACGATCGGTGCCAGCCCGAAGTTCGTGGGCGCCGACAACTACGAACGGCTGGTTGGCGACGAGCTGTTCTGGAAGTCCCTCAGCGTCACGACGTACTACACGCTCGGCTCCGTTCCGCTGATCCTCATCGTCGGGTTCTTCCTTGCCCTGTTGCTGAACCAGCGCGTCCGCGGACTCTCGTTCTGGCGCACGATCTACTACGTGCCGACCCTCGTCCCCGCAATCGCGAACGCGATTCTCTGGCTCTGGATCTTCAACCCGGACTTCGGCCTGCTCAACTCGGCCCTCCGCCAGGGCGGCCTCCCCACCTCGCAGTGGATCTACAGCGAGACAGCCGTCATCCCGTCGCTCGTCATCATGAGCACCTGGGGCTTCGGTAACGCGATGGTGATCTTCCTCGCCGGCCTGCAGGGCGTCCCGAGACACCTGTACGAGGCGGTCTCGATCGACGGCGGCGGCACCTGGGCGCGGTTCCGGTTCGTCACGCTGCCGATGATGACGCCGACGATCTTCTACAACCTCGTGGTCGGCGTGATCGGCACGTTCCAGGTCTTCAACCAGGCTTACGTGATGACGCAGGGCGGCCCGAACAACGCCAGCCTGTTCTACATCTTCTACCTCTACCGCACCGCCTTCACCGAGAGCGAGATGGGCTACGCGAGCGCGCTGGCGTGGGTGCTGTTCATGGTGATCATGGTGGTCACGTTCCTGCTGTTCCAGAACGCCAGACGTTGGGTCTACTACGAGATGGCGGGCGCCCGATGAGCGCGCAGACCGCGACCACGCCACGCGGCGGAAGAGTCGCACCGACCGCCGGTCTCGGCAACCCGAGGAACGCGCAGCGCAAGCGAGCCGGTCGGATCCTGCTCTACGCGGCGCTGGTTGTCGGCGCGATCCCGACCGTCGTCCCGTTCGTGTGGTTGATCCGCAGCGCGCTGATGACCGACAACCAGATCTTCATCGCGCCACCGGAGTGGATCCCCAGCCCGTTCGCCTGGACGAACTTTCCCGAGGCCCTCACCGCCCAGCCGTTCCTGGCGTACTTCATCAACACGATGGTGATCGAGGTCGTCGTCGTGCTGGGTACGGTCCTCACCTGCTCGATCGCCGCGTTCAGCTTCGCCAGACTGCGCTGGCGCGGCCGCAACCTGGTGTTCGGGATCCTGCTGACGAGCGTGATGCTGCCGTACGCGGTGACGCTGATCCCGACGTTCGTCATGTGGCGCGAGCTCGGCGCGCTCAACACGATCGCCCCGCTCACCGTTCCCGCGTGGTTCGCCGGGGCTGGCGGCGGGGTGTTCAACGTGTTCCTGCTGCGACAGTTCTTCCTCACGATCCCGTTCGAGCTCGACGAGGCCGCGTACATCGACGGCGCGTCGCCGTGGAAGGTGTTCTGGACGATCGTGCTGCCGCTGTCGAGGCCGGCCCTGATCGTCGTCACGATCTTCACCTTCATCGGCGTGTGGAACGACTTCCTCGGCCCGCTGCTCTACCTGAACGACGAGAGCAAGTACACGCTCGCGCTCGGACTGGCGTCGTTCCAGAGCGTCTACACCGCGCAATGGGGCTACTTGATGGCGGCGTCGGCGGCGGTGATCGCGCCGATCATCGCGCTGTTCTTCTTCCTGCAGCGCTACTTCATCGAAGGAGTCACGCTGACCGGCATCAAGAACTGACGCGCAGACACGGGGGAGCCATGGAACGTAGGGCATTCTTGGGCAGTGGGATCGCTGCCATAGCAGGAGGAATCGTCTTGTCGCAGACTCGGCCGGCGCTCGGCACCAGCTCCACGGACGCGCCCAGTCGCGCACCACTCGCGCCGGTTGCGCTCGGCGCCGGCTCCACGTACGTGCCCCACCGCGCACCGCTGGCGCCGGCGGCGTTCGCCAAGCTGCCGCCGGGCAGCATCAAGCCGCGCGGCTGGCTCCGTCAGCAACTCGAGCTCCAGCTGGAGGGGCTGAACGGGCGGCTGCCGGACCTCTCTGACTACCTGGTCTACGAGACGAACGGCTGGGTCGACTCGGACAAGGCGGCTTGGGAGGAACTGCCGTACTGGCTGCGAGGCTTCGGCAACCTCGGGTATGCGACCGGCGACGAACGCGTGTTGGCGCTGACCCGCAAGTGGGTCGAGGGAATCCTCGCGACGCTGGCGCCCGATGGCTTCTTCGGCCCCTCGCGGCTGCGGACGTCGCTCGAGGGCGGACCGGACTTCTGGCCGCACATGCCGTTGCTGAACGTGCTGCGCTCGTTCGCCGAATACCACGACGACGACCGCATCGTCGCGTTCCTCACGAGCTACTTCCGCTTCCAGAACGCCCAGCCCGCCGAGGTGTTCGGGCGCAGCTGGGGCTCGTTCCGCTGCGGCGACAACCTCGACAGCATTTTCTGGCTCTACAACCGGACCGGCGACGCGTGGCTGCTCGACCTGGCCCGGAAGGTCCACGAGGGCTCGGCCGACTACGTCAGCGGGATCCCGAACTGGCACAACGTCAACCTGGCGCAGGGATTCCGCGAGCCCTTGCAGTACGGCGTTCTCGCGTCGGATCCCGCGCTGCGTGCGGCGACGTACCGCAACTACGACACGATCATGCGGCAGTACGGGCAGTTCCCGGGCGGCGGCTTCGCTGGTGACGAGAACTCGCGGCCGGGGTACGACGATCCGCGGCAGGGCTTCGAGACGTGCGGGATCGTCGAGTTCATGCACTCGTTCGAGCTGCTGACTCGCCTCACCGGCGATCCGGTGTGGGCGGATCGGTGTGAGGAGCTCGCGTTCAACTCGCTGCCGGCGTCGCTCGATCCGGACGGGAAGCTGATCCACTACGTCACCTGCGCGAACTGCGTGCAGCTGGACGACGCGTTGAAGACGCGCGGTCAGTTCGAGAACTATTTCCCCTTGCTGGCTTACCTTCCGGGCATCCACAACGAGCCGGTGGCGTACCGGTGCTGCCCGCACAACTACGGGATGGGCTGGCCGTACTTCGCCGAGGAGCTGTGGCTGTCGACGCCGGACGGCGGGCTGTGCGCGTCGATGTACGCGGCGTCGGAGGTGTCGGCTGTCGTTGCCGACGGGGTGTCGGTGCGGGTCGTGGCGGACACTGACTACCCGTTCCTGGAGACCGTCGACCTCGTGATCACGCCGTCGCGGGAGGTGGAGTTCCCACTGTGGTTGAGGATTCCGGGGTGGTGCTCCGAGGCATCGGTGCGCGTCAATGGCGCTGAGGTGTCGGTCGATGCTGCCGCGGGGTCGTACGCACGCGTTGTGCGGACGTGGGCGCCCGGCGACCGGGTGAGCCTGCGGCTGCCGATGAGTACGTCGGTGCGGACGTGGGCCGCGCAGGGCGACGCGGTGTCGGTGGATCGCGGGCCGCTGACGTACTCGCTGGCGATCGCTGAGCGGTGGGAGTCGTACGCGGGCACCGAGCCGACGCCGGGGCTGCAGGTGTTTCCGGAGTCGCCGTGGAACTACGGGCTCGCGCTGGCTTCTGGTCCGGAGGCTGGGCGTGGTGTGCGGGTGCGGCAGCGTCGGCGGTCGACCGAGGGCGTCAACCCGTTCACACCGGCGGGAACGCCTGTGGAACTGTCCGTGCGGGCGCGGCTTCTCCCTGGCTGGCAGGCGGATCCGGAGGGCGTCGTTCGACCGCTGCAGCAGTCGCCGGCGTTGTCGACCGAGCCGGAGACCGAGGTGAGGCTGATCCCGATGGGCGCGGCGCGGCTGCGGATCACGACGTTCCCGCGACTGGGCCCCGATGGGGTCGAGTGGCGGGTGCCCGACCTCGCGACGGCGTCACACTGCTGGCGCGGCGACTCGGTGGACGCGTTGAACGACGGGGTGGAGCCGTCGTCGTCGAACGACCACACGATCCCGCGGCTGACCTGGTGGGACCACGTCGGAACGGCCGAGTGGGTGCAGTACTCCTTCGCCACGCCACGTTCGGTGTCCGGCGTGTCCGTCTACTGGTTCGACGACACCGGCCTCGGCGCGTGCCGAGTCCCAGCCAGCTGGCGCGTGCTCTCCTTGGCGGACGACTCGTGGGTGTCAGTGACGGGCGCTTCGGCGTACGGCGTGGACAGGGACCGCTACAACGAGGTGACCTTCGACCAGGTGACAACGTCGGGGTTGCGCCTCGAGGTCCAGCTCCAACCCAACGTCTCCGGCGGCATCCTCGAATGGAAGCTCGACCCGCCGCCCCTGGGCCAATGATCATGTAAACATGATCATTTGGCCGCTCTACGTGGGGTAGACGCCGTGTGAAGTTCCCATTCGCCGTGTAAACCTGATCATCGGCGGGCAGGCCGGTCAGCTGGTGAGGGCCGAGTGGTACGTGTCGAGCCAGTCCTGCTGTCCGGCGACGAGCACCGTGGGCTTGGGGTGGAGGGGTTCCCAGCGGAGGTGGAACTCGAAGATGCCGTTCTCCAGCTGCTTCCACTCCTCGGGCGACGGCTTCGTCGTCCGGAAGTGGTAGAACGCGCGTTCCTGCTTGCTGGCAAGTGCAGATGAGGGCACCCAGCCTTCGAAGCGCGCGTACTCCAGGCCGTCCTCGACGTCGATATCCCTTTCGGCGTAGACGATCCGCGTGAAGCCGTCGGCCTGGGCGACGACGTCGACGACCGAGTTCGTGAGCGGCCACGACGTTTCCGGGCCGGCTGGTGCCGTGCGGAGGTACTCCTTGCGGACCAGGGCGGCCCGGCCTTCGGGGAAGTCGATCGACTGGACGCCGAGCGAGCGAACGAGCTCGAGGCCATCGAGGCCCGTCTCCTCGGCGGCCTCGCGGATCGCCGCAGCCTCGAAGGGTTCGCCGGGCTCGACCGTGCCCGCCGGTACCTGGACGCCCGAGCCGGCGTGCCAGAACACCAGTAGCTCGCGACCGAGCCCGTCGCCGCGGGTGACGAACGACGTGACCTTCCGTTGCACCGACACCGCTACGGCAGCGTCAACTGGCCGTTGACGCGGCGCACGATGCCGAGAAGGTTCTCGTCGCGCAACGCCTCGGGCAGCAGCTCCTGCGGCATGCTCTGGTACGACACCGGCCGCAGGAAGCGGCGGATGGCGGACGTCCCGACCGACGTGTGGATCGACGCCGTCGTCGCCGGCCAGGGACCGCCGTGCTGCATCGCGTACGTCACCGACACGCCCGTCGGCCAGCCGTTGAACAACAGCCGGCCAGCACGATCGCGCAGCACCGCGAGCAACGCGTGCAGCGAGTCCGCCTCCTCCGGCTCCGCGTGGATCGTCGCGGTGAGGTTGCCACCGAACGCCTTCGCCGCCTCTTCGAGCTCGGACACACTCGCGTACTCGACGAGGATCGACGTCGGGCCGAAGCACTCCTCGAGTAACGTGTCCGCGTTTGCCAGCAGGTTCGTCAACGACGTCTTGACAAGCGTCGGTCCGACCGAAAGCCCATCCTGGACGGAAGCTTCCACGACCGCCGACACCCCGGCGACAGCGGTCAGCTTGTCGAGCACCTCGTCATACCCGGACCGGATGCGCGGGTTCAGCAGCGGCGCCGGCTCCAACGCCGCGACCGTGCTCACGATCAGCTCGTCGAGCCCGTGCCCGGCGGGAACGAACAGCAGGCCAGGCTTCGTGCAGAACTGCCCAACCCCCAACGTGTACGAGCCGATGTACCCGGTCGCGATCTCCTCACCGCGTGCCTTCACCGCACCCGGCGTGACGAAGACCGGGTTGAGGCTGCCCAGCTCGCCATAGAACGGGATCGGCTCGGGCCGCGACGACGCGAGGTCGAACAGCGCGCGCCCGCCCGGGATGGACCCGGTGAACGAGCCCGCCTTCACCCGCGGGTCGAGCAGCGCGGTCTTGCCGTTCTCCGTGCCGACGACCACGTCGAGCGTTCCCACCGGCGCACCGGCGGCGGCCAGCGCGGCCTTGGCGACCTCGCCGACGCGCTGCGACAGCCGCGGGTGACCCGAGTGCGCCTTGACGATCACCGGGCAGCCGGCCGCCAGAGCCGAAGCCGTGTCGCCGCCGCAGACCGAGAACGCGAACGGGAAGTTGCTCGCCGAGAACATCACGATCGGACCGAGCGGTACGAGGTAGCGTCGCAGGTCCGGCCGCGGTCCCATCCCCCAGTCGGGGTCGGCGTGGTCGATCGTGGCCTCGAGGTACGAGCCCTCGTTCAGCGTCTCGTCGAACAGCCGCAGCTGGAACGTCGTCCGCGTCAGCTCGCCCCGCAGCCGCTGCTCGGTGAGGTGCGACTCCTCGATCGCGAGCGGCACCAGCTCGTCGGCCGCCGCGTCGAGCGCGTCGGCGACGGCGCGCAGCAGCGCGCCACGTTCGGCCGGACGGAGGTCGCCGAGCGGCTTCGCGGCCGCCGCGGCGTTCTCCAGGATCGCGGCGAGCGCGTCGGGCGTCGTGGGTTCGGTGGTCATCGGGCGGCCTCCCGGGCGAACGGATCGGAGAGTGCGGTGACGAGCCAGGCGAGCGGGTCCTTGCCGACGGTGACGCGGTTCGTCAATGTGCCGACCTCGGCGATGGAGATCGAGACGACATCGCCGTCCCGCAAGGTGAACGACAGCTCGGGGATGATGCCCGTGCCGGTCGAGAGGATCGCGCCGTCGGGGAACGCGTCGCCGCGGAACAGGTAGTCGACGAGGTCGTCCGGCGTACGGTGCATGCGCGCGGTGCTCGTCTCCCCGCGCCACGCGGTCGCGCCGCCGCGCTCGACCTCGAGCGCGATAGCGAGGTCGAGCGGGTTGGCGACCTCCCAGGCGGGGACGATGCCGGTGGAGATCGCGGCGCTACCGGCGTAGATCTTGGCCTGCGGAAGGTAGAGCGGGTTCTCGCCCTCGATGGAGCGCGAGCTCATGTCGTTGCAGACGACGTACCCGACGATCTCCCCGGCACTGTTGGCGACCACGCCGAACTCGGGCTCGGGGACATCGAGTCCGGAGTCGGCCCGGATCGCGACCGGCTCGCCGTCGGTGACGACCCGCCAGGCGACGGCCTTGAGGAACAGCTCGGGCCGCTCGGCGTCGTAGACGCGTTCGTACACCGACTTCTCGGTGGTCTCCTCGACGCGGGCGTCCCGCGACCGCTCGTACGTCACGCCGGACGCCCACAGCTCGGTGCGACCGTCGATCGGCGGCAGCAGGAACGGGTCGGAGACCAGGTCGCCGGGCTTCTCCAGCGTGTCGCGGAGCTCGCCCAGCGACAGCCGGAGGAGTTCGGCGAGCTCCGTCACCGGGAGCTGGCGCACCCCCTCATCGGTGCGCAGACCAACCCTGACCTGGCGATCCGTGCGGTCGGCGTAGCGGACGATCTCCACGGGCGAGCCCCCTCGGGTGCGCGAGACGTCAGACGAATTCGGTCAACGGCCCCAGTCTATGGCGTGCGTGGTTGGCCGGGCCCGCTCACGGGGTGGTAGCACCCCGGACGAGTCCGGTCTCCTCACCTTCACAAAGTTCCGGGCCACGACCTAGCGTCCTGGTATGCCGGCTGTTCTCCTGCTCGCCCGGATCAGTGCCCGGGGGCGGTTGGCCGCGCTCGGCGGGTTGGCGCTGTTGGTCGCCCTCGGGCTGGGAACGGCGACGGCAGCGCTCACCGCGTCCTGGCGAACGGAGCACGCGTACGAGACGTACCTGCGCGACGCCGAGGTGAGTGAGCTGGTCGTCAACCCCAGCGTGATCACCGACCGCATCGCCAGCGCCATCCCGGCAACGCCCGGCGTCGTCGACGTGACCACCGACACGCTGCTGGCCGCGACGGTCGACACGGGAGCTCCGCGGACACCGCGAGATCTCCGCCATCCCGTTCAGGTCCGCTACTCCCCGGACGGCCGGTACGTCAGCATGGACCGGCCCGTCGTCCACGAGGGGCGGATGATCCGGGGCGGTGCCGAGGCGTTCGTCAACCTCGAGCTCGCCGAGGCCATGGACCTGCGGCTGGGCGACACCCTCCCGCTCGCGTTCTGGCCGATCAGCGACGCCGACAGCCACTCCACCAGGCCGACCGAGGTCATCGCACCGATCGGCCGGGCCGAGGTCCGGGTGGTCGGGATCGGCGTCTTTGCGAACGAGGTGCTCGCCGACGAGCTGTTCCCGCGCGGGCAGGTGCTCGTGACGCCGGAGGTCGCCGGTCCGTACGACTGCACGCCGAAGCAGCCGGCAGTCGACGATGAACGAACCTTCGACCAGTTGCGCGGGGAGTTCTGGCCGTCCGACTGTGCGGCGATGTACCGCTACTACTCGCTGCGGCTGTCGGCCGGGAACGCCGGCGTCGCCCGGGTGGGCCAGCTCCTGGAAGCCCTTGCTAGCAAGGAGAACGCACGATTGCCCGCGGCCGTCAAGGGCACCGACGCGGAGGAGTTCTACCCGAACTTCTATGTCGTGCCCGCGGTCGCGGCCGAGGAGAAGGTACGAGTCGCGCGTTCGCTGGCACCGTCGGTCACGGCCCTGCGCTTGCTCGGGATCGCGGCCGGCTGCGCCACCTTGGCGTTGGCCGTCCTCACGCTGCTGCGGATGGTACGGCGGAAGCAGCCGGCGCCCTCCGTCTGGCAGCAGCTGGGTGCCACGCGGAGCCAGCGAGCGGTCGCCCTCGGCGCGCCGCTCCTTGCCGCCGTGGCGGTCGGCGTCGCCGGGGCGGTGCTCGTGGCGTGGCTCGGTGCCGCGGTGGGGCCGGTCGCGAGCGCGCGCCTGCTCGCGCCACGCCCCGCGTTCGTGCTGGTGCCGATGGTCGTCGGTCCTCTCGTCCTGGGCTTTCTGCTCTTGCTGGGTGGAGCCGTCGCGGCGGCCGCGTACGTCGCGGCGGAGGCGACGTCGACGCCCGGGGTCGTGCGGGAGGGAGCGGCGGCCGCCGCGGCAGCCCGTACGGGCGACGTCCCGTTCGCGCTCGGGGTCCGCGCCGCCCTCGGCGGAACAGCGGCGATCGCGTTGCTCGGCGCCGCGGTCGCGGCGGTGGGTGTGGTGGTCGGTTCGGTGGTGTTCGGGACGAACCTGACGAACGTCGTCACCACACCCGCGCGGTTCGGTTGGTCGTACGACGCCGCGATGCTCGTCGGCTCGGGCTACGGTGGGGCGAACGAGCCTGTCATCGCGGAGACTCTCGACCGTCCCGAGGTCGCGGCCTGGAGCGTGGTGGGTCTCGGCTCGGCGATCGTCGACGGCGAGTCGGTCCCGTTCGTCGGCGAACGGTCCGGCTCCGGTCGGGTTCCGCTCGAGGTGGTGGAGGGACGGCGGCCATCCGGGCCGGACGAGCTCGCCCTCGGCGCCGGGACCGCCGCGCGCCTCGGCATCTCGATCGGGGACACCGTGGCGATGAACGTCGGGGAGCTGAGGCGGACCGGAACGGTGACCGGGCTCGTCGTGCTGCCACCGGTGGGACCGATCTACTCCGACCGGGCCGGGCTGGGCACGGGGATGTGGCTTCCGGCCTCGTTCATCGAGGAGATGCACGTCGAGGCCGCGCAGGCCGCTGGCGTCACTCCGGACCAGCTGCTGGCGGGAGTCGGCAGCTTCGTGGCCGTCGACCTGCGTCCCGGGGTCGACGCGTCCCGATTCCTTGCCCAGCTTGGTGATCTGCGGGCGTGGGACCTGTACGACTATGGCCCGGTCGTGCTCCACGAGCCGGTGCGTCCGGCGCAGATCGCCGACGTCGCCGCGTTGCGGTCGGCTCCGGTGCTGCTCGCTTCGCTCGTCGCCCTCGCCATGGCCGTCGCGTTGACACTCGCCGTCGGACTGGCGGTTCGGACCCGCCGTCTCGAGCTCGCGCTGCTCCGCGCGCTCGGCGCCACCGGCCCGCAGCTGCGCGCCACGCTGCGGTGGCAGTCGCTGGTGATCATCGGCACCGGATTGGTTGCCGGCGTTCCCCTCGGCATCGCGCTCGGACGCCTCACCTGGCAGGGCTTCGCTCGCGACCTCGGCATCCCGCCGCTGCCGGCGGTCTCCGTGCAGTGGACGTTGGCGATCGTCCTTGCCGCGTTGGCGATCGGCCTCGCCGCCAGTGTCGTTCCCGGCCTGTTCGCCGCCCGCGTCTCACCGTCGGCGATCCTGCGGCGCGACTGACGTTCTTGCCGCAACCGGACAGAAGCCAGTCCAGGAGGCGAGTGCAACGTTACACTTGTGCAACGTTACACAAGCGCGCCGAGGGAGAGCCGTGCAGAGGGAAGTCACCATCCGCGACGTCGCCGACGCCGCGAAGGTGTCGCCGAGTACGGTGTCGAACCTGCTCAACGGGCGCGACGGCCGGATGCGCAAGCGGACCAGGCAGCGCGTCGAACGGGCCATCGACGAGCTCGGCTACCGGCCGAGCCGGGTCGCCAGGCAGCTCAGAACCGGACGAGCCCAGCTGGTCGGGCTCGTCGTTCCGAGCGTCGCCAACCCGTTCTGGGGCGGCTTCGCCCGCGTGCTCGAGGCCGAGGCGCTGAGCCATGGCCTGCAGGTGCTGCTCTGCAACTCCGAACGCGACCCCGACCGCGAGCGCAGCTACGTCGACGAGCTCTGGGCGAGCGGCGTCCGCGCCGTCGTTCTTGCCACCAGCCTGCCGAGCCTCGACCACCTGCAGGCCGTGATGAGCAAGGGCCTCAGCCTCGTCGCGTTCGACCGCGAACGCCAACCCCGCGATCCCGAAGGCCTGCACAGCATCAGCGTCGACAACTTCGAGGGCGGCCGCATCGCCACGCAGCACCTCATCGACCTCGGCCACGAACGCATCGGCTTCCTCTCCGGCGCCATCGCCACCGTCAGCCGTAAGCGCCGCCTCGCGGGCTACCGGCAGGCGCTCGAGTCCGCCGGGCTCGCGTTCGACCCGCGCCTGGTCTGGGCCGACGAGACCGCCGGCTTCGGCGACGTCGTCAGCGCCCAGCTCGGCCACGACGGCATGGCCGCGTTGCTCGCCGGGAAGCAGCCACCGACGGCCGTCGTCACGATCAACGACATGTACGCGATGGGCGCCTGCTCCGCGCTCCGAGACGCTGGTACGCCCGCGCCGGAGGTGTCCGTCGTCGGCTTCGACGACCTGGTACTCGCGCCGCTGTTCAACCCGCCGCTGACGACCGTTCGCCAACCCCTGGAGGAGATGGCGCGCTTCGCGATGGACGTGATCCGCGGCGTCGCCACCGAACCACCACCGCAGACGATCCTCGCGCCCACGCTCATTGTTCGCGGCTCCACCACTCGACGGGAGACCTAGTGCGGAACGTGCTGTTCACGAAGCTCTTCGGGGACCGACCCATCGACGAGATCGGCCAGGTCGCGAACGACCTAGGCTTCGACGGCATCGACCTCCTGATCCGCGACGGGTTCGCGGTTGCGCCTGGCGAGGCCGCCACGCAGCTCCCGCAGGCGGTCGAGAAGCTCAAGCAGCATGGGCAATCCGTACCGATGGCGACGACCGACCTCACCGACCCTTCCGCACTCCCCGCCGAGCAAGTGCTGCAAGCCTGTGCCAACGCCGGCATCGGCGTGGTCAGGCTCGGCTACTGGAAGTACGACGGCAGCCGGCCGTACGAGCAGGTGCTCGACGAGGCTCGCAAGCACCTCGACCAGCTGACTTCCCTTGCGGAGAAGGCGAACGTGACGCTCGCGATCCAGCTGCACGGCGGCACGATCCACGCGTCCGGTGCTTCGACCCGTGTCCTGCTGGAGGGCCGCGATCCGCAACGGGTCGCCGCCTATCCCGATCCTGGCAACCAGACGGTCCAGAGCGGCCGCGAGGACTGGCGGCTCACCCTCGACCTGCTGAAGCCGTGGCTCGTGGCCGTCGGCGTCAAGAACGGCGGCTGGTTCCCTGCCAGCGTTGACGAAACCGGGCAGCGGCGCTGGGCGTCCGACTGGCTCGGACTCGCGGACGGCATGGTGCCGTGGGCGGATATCCTCGCCCACCTTGCCGGCGGCGAGTTCGACGGGCTGCTGACGTTCCACAGCCATTACGAGCTGCCGTACGGGCAGGTGCTCGACCAGACTCGTACCGACCTCCGTTTCGTCCAGCGCGTGCTGGAGGCGGCCCGATGAGCCTTGCTGGCAAGGTCGTTCTCGTCGCTGGTGCGAGCAGCGGCATGGGTCGGGCGACGGCCATCGCGGCCGCAGCCGGCGGTGCGAAGGTCGCGTTGTTCGCCCGCCGCGAGCAGGAGCTCGCGGCTCTGGCGAAGCAGCTCGACGCGACGTTCGTCGCCGGTGACGCCACCGACGCGACTCAGGCTGGACGGGCAGTGCTAGAAGCTGTTGACGCATGCGGGCGGGTCGACGTTCTCGTCAACTGTGTCGGCACGAACGTCAAGCAGCGTGCGCTCACCGACCTTTCGTCCGACGGTTGGCGCAACCTGATCTCGGTCAACTTGGACGCGGCGTACGTTCTCACCCAGGCCGCCCTGCCGACGTTCCGCCAGCAGCAGAACGGACTGCTGATCCACGTCTCGTCGGTGGCCGCCAAGCGGCCCGACCGCTCGGGCGTCGGTTACCAAGCCAGCAAGGCCGGAGTCGCCGCGCTCGCTTTCGGCACGATGGAAGAGGAGCGTGGGAACGGCGTCCGCGTCACTGTCATCTATCCCGGCCTGACCGACACCGCGCTCGTCGAGCAGCGGCCCGTTCCTCCCACGAAGGAGGAACTGGCCAAGGCGTTGCAGCCCGAGGACATCGCCGAGCTCTGCGTCGCGACGATGAGCCTGCCCGAGCGCGCGCACGTCTCGGAGATCGTCGTCCATCCCAGCCAGCTCTGAACCGGAGGACCGCTTCATGCCCGTTGTCACTGTCCTGTTGACGGAAGCGACCAAACAGCTGGTGTTCTCCGCGGAGACCGCCTCGCGGCTCGCCGGTCTCGCCGAGGTCCGGTACGCGGAGGGCCCCGCTTCGAGCTGGGATCTCGCCGCGCTGCTGGACGGTGCCGTCGCGTGTGTCACCGGGTGGGGGACGCCGCGGCTCGAGCAGGACGTGCTGGACGTGTCGCCCTCGTTGCGGCTGATCGCGCATACGGCGGGCAGCATCCGCAACCTGCTCCCGCAGGACGCCGTCGGGCGGCAGGTACGGGTCGCGCAGGCAGCGGCAGTGATCGCGGAGTCCGTTGCGGAGTTGGTGATTCTGCAGATGCTGTCGAGTCTGCGCGAGCTGCACCGGCTGGACCACGGGCTGAAGAACGGCAAGACCTGGACCGAGCTGCGGACCGCGTTCCCCGGGCGGCTGCTCGGCTCGCAGGTCGTCGGGCTGGTCGGCGCGAGTCGTACGGGACGCGCGGTGCTCGAGCTGCTCAAGCCGTTCGGCTGCGAGGTTCTCGTGACGGATCCGCTGCTGTCGGCCGCAGAGGCGGCGCGGCTGGGTGCGGAGCTGGTCGACCTCGACACGTTGTTGCTTCGCTCTGACGTGGTGTCGTTGCACGTTCCGCTGCTGCCCGAGACCGAGGGCATGATCGGCGCCCGCGAGCTTGCCTTGCTCAGGGACGGCGTGCTGTTCGTGAACAGCGCAAGGGGAAAGCTCGTCGACGGCGACGCGTTGCTCGCGGAGCTGCACAGTGGTCGGATCCGCGCGGCCCTCGACGTGTTTCCCGCCGAGCCGCTGCCGGAGGACAGCGAGTGGCGGCAGCTGGCGGAGCCGATCCTCTCCCCGCACAGCGCGGGCCACACGATCGAGAGCCACCGGATCCAGGGCGCGGAGATGGTCGGCGAGATCGAACGCCTCCTCGGCGGAGAGCCTCTGCGCTACGAGGTCTCCGCCGAGTCGGTCGCCGTCCTGGCCTAGGGATGGCTCGCCTTTGGATGAAGGGCACCTTCATCCAATAGGTTTGGATGAAGGTGCCCTTCATCCAACGTGGCGAGGTGGCTGGTGTGAGGAAGGTCTGGCTGGGTCGGGGGCACCCTGGTCCGAACCTATGGGACCAGGGTGCCCCCGACCCAAGCCGGTCAGGCGCGTGGTGGGTTAGCCGCCGGCGGCGAGTTTCTGGATCTGTTGGATGATCGTGATCACGCCGAGCACGCCGAAGAAGGCGGCCGACACGATCACCACCACTGTTCGGAACAGCTTGATCCGGAGCTCCGGTGGTAACGCCTTCTTGTTCATGTAGACGAGCAGTCCGCCGTAGATCGCCATCTGCATGCCGGCCATGCACGAGGAGATCACCAGCATCACCAACGGGGCTTGGGTGAACAGCAGCAGGATGAGGCAGCCGAACGCGGCCATGCCCCACACCAGCCAGAAGTAGATCCGGCTCTCCGACACGTCCGAGCCGCGCAGGTACACGGTCGCGATGACGTCGGACGCCAGCCGGCTGGTGTAGTCGAGGATGCCCAGCGTCGCGGCGAACAGCGAGAACGCGCCGATCACCCAGAACAGATAGCCGAACCAGGGCCCGACCGTCTCCTGCAGCACCTGTCCCTCGATCTGCAGGAAGCTGATGCTGTTCTCCAGGCCGGCCCGGTCGTACACCGTCGAGAACGCCAGCATCGACATGAACACGATCGTGAACACCGTGACGAGGACGAACGTCGATGCCTGCTCGACGTTCGCGAACCGCCACCACGCCTGCCAGCGCGACATCGCCTGCGGCGTCGGCTCGAACACGTACCCCACCGAGGGCGCGGCTTCGGCCTTACCGGTCACCGGACTGACCAGCCGCGGCACGTACTTGCCCATGCCGAAGCTCTTGTCGCGGATCCAGTTGCTCTGGCAGAGGTTCTGCCCGCCACCAGCACCGGCGTACGCGATCGCGCCGAGCATCAACGCGAAGCCCAGCTCGCTCGGCAGCCGCCCGTTCATGACGGAGTTGCCCAGCTCGCGCCACGCGTCGCCATTGATCGCGTAGATGATCGAGATCACGATGAACAGCACGATCGCGCCAACCTTGACCAGGATCACGCGCTCCAGCGCGGTGTAGACGATCGGCGCCAATGTGAGGATCGCGGCGCAGACCAGCAGGATGACGATCGCGATCACCTGGACGTTGCCGCCGGTGATGTAGGTGATCATCGTCGCCGAGCTCGTTGCCCAGCCCGGCCACATGTTGCCGAGATAGGTCATCACCGCGAAGACGAGACCCCAGTGCTTCCAGTAGCGACTGAAGCCGGTCAGCGCTGTCTCGCCGGTCGCGAGCGTGTACCGCTCGATCTCCATGTTCAGGAACCATTGGACGCCGACACCGATCACGGCGCCCCACAAGAAGATCAGCCCAACCTGTGAGGCGATGTACGGCCACAGGACGAACTCGCCGGACGCCAGTCCGACTCCCGCGCCGACGAGTCCCGGGCCGATGATCCGCATCCACCCCGTCGGAGCAGGTGGAAGCTCCCGGATTTCGACGCCAGGAAGATTTCTGGTGTTGAGCGTGGGGGTGAAAGCCGCTCCACCGCTCGCACTCTGATCTACTGCCATGCGCAGGTCCTCCCGATTCACTGTCGGGGGCTCAGGTGAGTTGCCCAAGTGAAGCGGTCCGGTTGTCGAGTGGTCAAGGCCACCTTGGCGGTGTGCCGTCAGATGGAACTTCCCGCCATGCGGTCAAGTAATCAAAATTCAGTGACCAAATCAGTCGGATGGGAAAGCGCTGCCCAGCTCACGCCGGCGCGCTGGGCGGCGACGTACGCGACGGCGTCCGCGTAGCCGTCGACCACCACGGTCGACGGCAGCGCGAGGACATCGGCGCCGATCCCGACGGTCGTGGCGTTGCCGCGAACGGCGATCAGCGGAACGCCGAAGTCCGCGGCTGCGATCGCGGGAGCCCCACCAGCACAGGAGAACGGCACGATCACCGCCGTCAGATCGGCCACGCCGATGCCGGTGGCGGCCGACGGCGTGAAGCGCAAACCTTGAAGCACACAAGGAAGTCCGGTGCCCGAGGCAACCTCCGCCGCGGCCCGCGGGTCGATGATCTCGTCACGCTGGCCGACGCCTTCGACGAACGCGGGCGCGTGCGCGCACGGCAGCCCGGTCTGCCAGGTGACCGCCCGCGAGATCAGCGCCTCGATCGCGCCGACCGGGTTCGGGCCGTGGCCGTCGTAGTGGGCGAAGACCGCCTCCGAGCCGGCGCCGGTGATCGCGGACACGCCGGCGATCACCTCCGCGCCCGCGCCGACGACCGAATCCACCGCGGCGAACAGCACCTCGGGGTTGTCGACCGTCCCGACGAAGTGCCCGACGGCCGATCGCTCGGTGCGTACGCGCACCTTCTCGGCACACGTCGCGTACGCGGCGATGTCGACGCCGCCGACCGTACGCATCGCGTTGACCGCGTTGACCAGCCGGCGGTGCAACGCAGGCGGGAGCTGATCCAAGACCACGCCGACCCGAGGAGGACGTGGCCGGCGGGCGAGCCGGACCCGGCCGGCGAAGAACTCGTCCAGCGTGAGCCCGTCGACGTAGAGCGACCGGTCGCCGCCGGTGTAGAAGTCGGCCGCGTTCACGACGTTCGGGTGCACGATCACGGTGTCCGCGACCGACTCGAGCACGCGGGACCACGGCCCGGCGTCGCCGAGGAAGCCGCCGACCTCCGCGCCGACCCCGGTGGGGACGACCATCGCGACGTGCGTGCCCGGCGTACCACTCGCCGGATCGGCCGTCCGCGCGACCTGGCGGGCCGGGCCGGCGTCCTCGGCAGTGGCGAGCTCGAGGGTGAACGTACGGTCGTTCGCCGCGACGATGCCCCAGCGGAGGACGTGCGACCCGCCGGCCCCGGCCTTGGCGACCTCCGCGCGAGCGAGGTCGAGGACCGGCTCGGCGGGCGTCCGGACGACCTCGGTCAGCCTGGTCGCGAGTCTCATGGCTCTTCGCCCTCGCCGGCCTGGGCCTGGGCTTCGGCTTCGAACGCCGCGAGGCTCTTGCTGCCGCTGCGTAGCGCGTCGACGATCTCCTTGAACTTCCTTGCCTGCTGCGGGTTGCGGAAGTACCAGGCCGCGGTGAGCTTGTTCTCGTCCCCGAACGTCAGGGTGGTGCCGATGACCTCGCCGTCGTCGACCATGGTGAAGTCGTCGCTCACGTCCGCGGGGAAGCGGAAGAACGGGTCGGCGTCCTTGATGTACACGTAGATAGAGACGTTCCGGACGCGACTTTGGCGCCGCATTTCCTCGACCGCGTCCTGGGTGATCTCCTCGCGCCGGTTGTAGACGAAGATCCGTTCGACCTTGGCCTTGCCGGTGGCGTGCGCCGCGAGGAGCCGGTCGCCGAGCGTGCTGCGCCAGGTGGCCTGGTACGCGCTGGCGCTGGTGGAGACGACGTTGGTCTGGGCGCTGCGGTAGAGGTCGAGCAGCAGCCGGTGGTACTCCTCGCCGCGGGTACGGAACGTGCCGTCGCGCCACTCGCTGACGCGGTCGCGGAAGCCGGCGAGGTGCCGGAAGATCATCTTGCTGAAGACGTCGTTGTCGATCTTGAGCGCGCTCTGCAGCCCGAGGCTGACTTCGCGCAGCGCTGAGTCGAACCGCGCGTCGCCGGGCTGGATGGCGACGGAGTCGCGGACCTGCTCGAGCTTCGGACCGAGCTGCTGAACGGTCTTGGCCACGGTGTCGAGCTGCTGCTGATTGGTATCGAGGTTTTCCTGCAAGTTTCGGAGCTGGCGATACCGTTCGAACGCCAATTGGCCGCCGACCAGGCCGAGCAGGAGCAGCGTGATCGCCGGGATCTTCTCCCGGAGCCCGCCCGCGCTGGTCGGGTCGAGCACGTCGAACATGTCGAGGACGGCGATCACGATGCCGCCGAGAACGACGGCCGCGACGGTGAGGATCTCGAGCACGTCGAGCCAGCGCCGCCCCGGGGGTCTGGGTTGGTTGCCCTGGCCGCTCGCTGTCGTCACGTTGCGCCGCCCCTCCGCAGCTCGCCGATCTGGTGTCCAGGATGCTCCGACACCAGTGATGCTCTGTCAAACGATCTAGGCTCTGCGTCGTGGAGCTCTCTCAGGCACTGGAGGACTGCCCGGCGATCGCGATCCTGCGCGCGTCCTCGGCGGACCGCTTCGGCGAGGTCACCGACGTGCTGGTGGACGCGGGCCTGCGCGCGGTCGAGTACACGCTGACCACACCAGGTGTGCTGGCCGCGCTGTCGGCGTACGCGAAGCGCGCACCCGACGTCGCCCTGGGCGCGGGGACGGTGACGACGGCGGACGAGGCGCGGCGTGCGGTGGAGGCCGGCGCTACCTACCTGATCACGCCGGCGGTGTTCCCGGAGGTGCTCGAGGAGGGGGCGCGGCTTGGGGTGCCGGTGCTGCCCGGCGCGCTGACACCGACGGAGATCGTGACGGCCTGGCGTGCGGGGGCGGCGCTGGTGAAACTGTTCCCGGCGTCGCTGGGCGGCGTCTCGTACCTCAAGGCGGTCCGGGCGCCGCTGCCGGACATCCCGCTGGTCCCGACCGGCGGGGTGGATCCGGCGAACGCGGGGGAGTGGCTCGCCGCGGGAGCTGCCGCTGTGGCGGTCGGCAGCCCATTGGTCGGCGACGCGTGCTCGCCGTCCGGTGACCTCGGCGCGTTGGCTGCTCGGGCAAAGGTCCTCGTCGGGAGCGTGCGCCGTGGCTGACGTCGTCACGCTCGGCGAGACCATGGCGCTCGTCGCGGCGACCGGGACGGGGCCGTTCGCGGTGGGATCGCCGGCGCGGATCTCGTTCGCCGGGGCGGAGTCGAACGTCGCGATCGGGCTGGCGCGGCTCGGGCACGCCGCGGCTTGGGTCGGGCGGCTCGGCGACGACCCGTTGGGGCGAGTCGTGGTGGACGGGTTGCGGGGCGAGGGCGTGGAAGTTTCCGGCGTTCGCCTCGAAACTTCCGCGCCGACCGGGCTGATCCTGCGGGAGCACCGGACGGCGGACCGGGTGCGGGTCAGCTACTACCGCAAGGGGCTGGCCGGGTCGCTACTGGCGCCGGAGGACGTGCCGGCCTCGGCCGTTCGGGAGGCGCGGGTCCTGCACGTCACCGGCATCACGCCGGCGCTGTCGGAGTCGTGCCGGTCGGCGGTGCGGCACGCGGTCTCGGTGGCGCGGGAGGCGGGCGTACGGGTGTCGCTCGACCTCAACTACCGCGCGAGCCTGTGGTCGCGCACGTCCGCCGCGGCCGAGCTGGCCGAGTTGGTGAAACTTTCGGACGTCGTTTTCGCGGGCGTCGACGAGGCGGCGCTGGTCGTCTCGGGCGGGTTCAACGAGCAGGTGGCGGAGCAGCTCGCCTCGCTCGGGCCGCGCGAGGTCGTGCTGAAGCTCGCCGCGGAGGGCGCGATGTCGTACGTCGACGGCTCGGCCACCACCGCGCCCGGCCTGTCCGTGACCAGCGTCGACCCGGTGGGGGCGGGCGACGCCTTCGTCGCCGGCTACCTCTCGGCGCTGCTGGACGAGCTTCCCCCACTCGACCGTCTCCGCCGCGGCAACGCCTGCGGCGCCTTCGCCGTCTCCGTCGCCGGCGACTGGGAAGGCCTGCCACGACGGGACGAACTGGCCACGTTGGCCAGCTCGGACAACGTCGGGCGGTGACGGGGAATCCGCTTTCCCTAGGATGGGGTTCGTGGTCGACGTCACCGAATACTTCGCCAGGACTCGACTCGTTCCGGTGGTCGTGCTGAACGACGCTGCCGGGGCGGGACCGCTCGCGGATGCGCTGGTGGCGGGAGGGTTGAGGACGGCCGAGGTCACGTTCCGCACCGATGCCGCCGTCGCGGCGATCGAGCGGATGGCGGAGCATCCGGAGATGCTCGTCGGCGCCGGGACGGTGGTCACGCCGCAGCAGGCGGACGAGGCGGTCGCGGCCGGTGCCCGGTACATCGTCAGCCCTGGCTTCAGCTCGCGCGTCGTCACGCACTGCCTGCAACTCGGCATCCCGGTGTTCCCCGGCGTCGCGACCGCGACCGAGATCCAGATGGCGCTCGACGCGGGCCTCGACACCGTGAAGTTCTTCCCCGCCGGCCAGCTCGGCGGGCCGGCGTCGGTGAAGGCGCTGGCGGCGCCGTTCCGGAACGTCAAGTTCGTCCCGACCGGCGGCGTCACGACCGACAACCTTGCCGACTACCTCGCGATCAAGGCCGTGCTCGCGGTCGGCGGCACCTGGATGGTGGCGCCGGACCTGCTCGAGGCCGGCGACTGGGCCGAGGTCACCAAGCGCACGGCCGCCGCGGTCGCGGCGGCGAAGGGAGAGCAACAGTGAGCCTGGAGATCCGCCCTGCCAGCGAGTGCCGCTACGACCTGGTGTCGCTCGGCGAGATCATGCTGCGCCTCGACCCCGGCGAGCTGCGCGTCCGTACGGCACGGGAGTTCCGCGCGTGGGAGGGCGGCGGCGAGTACAACGTCGCCCGCGGTCTGCGGCGTTGCTTCGGCCTCAGGACGGGCGTCGTCACGGCGTTCGCGGACAACGAGATCGGCCGGCTGCTCGAGGATCTGATCCTGCAAGGCGGCGTTGACACCACGTTCGTGAAGTGGGTGCCGTACGACGGAATAGGCCGCACCGTAAGGAACGGAATCAACTTCACCGAGCGCGGCTTCGGCGCTCGCGGCGCCGTCGGCACCTCTGACCGCGGCCACACGGCGGCGTCCCAGCTGAAGCCGGAGGATGTCGACTGGGACCACTTGTTCGGCACCCTCGGCGTCCGCTGGCTGCACACCGGCGGCATCTATGCCGCGCTGTCCGACACGACGCCGGATGTGATCGAGGCGGCGCTGACCGCGGCGCACGACAACGGGACGATTGTCTCGTACGACCTGAACTACCGGCCCAGCCTGTGGAAGTCGATCGGCGGCAAGGAGCGCGCGCAGGAGGTCAACCGCAAGCTCGCGCGGCTCGTCGACGTGATGATCGGGAACGAGGAGGACTTCACTGCCTCGTTGGGATTCGAGGTCTCGGACACCGACGAGAACCTCACCGATCTCGACGTCGGCAACTTCCAGCGGATGATCGAAGCCGTGACGAAGGAGTACCCGAACTTCAAGGTCACCGCCACCACGCTGCGCGGCGTACACAGCGCGACCGTCAACGACTGGGGCGCGATCGCCTGGTCGGCGGATGCCGGCTTCGTGCAGGCGACGCACCGCCCGAAGCTGGAGATCCTCGACCGCGTCGGCGGCGGCGACAGCTTCGCGTCCGGACTGATCTATGGCCTTCTAGAGAAGGGCGATCTCGCGGTCGCGGTCGAGTACGGTGCCGCCCACGGCGCGCTCGCGATGACCACGCCAGGCGACACCTCGATGGCCAACCTCAAGGAAGTCGAGGCCCTCGTCGGAGGGGCCGGAGCCCGCGTCCAGCGCTAGCGGGTCACGCTCACCGGCACCCGGGCCAATGATCATGTAAACATGATCATTGGCCCCTTTACGTGGGGTGGGCGCCAGGTAGAGGGCCTGCTGGCCGTGTGAGGTGAGTGCGAGGCGGCGGGGAAGTCTCGCTAGCGGACGATACTCACCGGGAGGGCGTGCTCGCACCAGACGGTCTTGCCGCGTTGGGTACGGCGCCAGCCCCATTCGGTGGACAGCAGCCGGACGAGCTGGAGGCCACGGCCGCCCTCGTCGTCGGCGTCGGCGTTGACCTCGCGCGGCGGTACGGCCGTTCCGTCGTGAACGTCGACGATCACCGCGCGCTCGCTCTGGCGCAGCTGCAGCCGAACGGGAGGCCGCCCGTGGCGTAGCGCGTTCGTCACCAGCTCGTCCGCTGTCAACACGATGTTGTCAAGCAGATCGCCGGAAATCCCCCACTGCTGCAGGGTTTCCTCCACCTTGGCCCGAGCCAAGGGTACGGCCTGTACGTCGTTCGGCAACGTCACCGACAGCTCGCCGGTCGTCGGGTCGTCGGTGATCGTCCGAGCCCGAGCGAACAGGACTGCGACATCGTCGTCGTAGTCGTCGTGGGGCTTCAGCTCGCGCAGGATCGCGTCCGCCATCGACTCCAGGTCGCCCGATGCGCCGGCCAACGTCTCGATCAGCTTGTCGATCCCCGCGTCAATGTCACGTTGACGGTGCTCGACCAAGCCGTCGGTGTAGAGGACCGCCAACGTTCCAGGGGCGAACGACACCACGTGCTCCGGCGCCGCGTACGAGCCTACGCCGAGCGGCAGCCCGATCTCGTGGTCCAACCGCCGTACCCGACCGGGCCGATCCACAAGCAGCAAAGGCAAATGTCCCGCGGACGCGTACGTCAACGTCCCGCGCCGGGAGTCGAACACCCCGTACACACAGGTGACGATCTCCGCCTCGCCGAGATCCGACACCACCCCGTCGAGAAGTTCGAGCATCTGCTTCGGTGGCAGATCCAGCCGTGCGTACGCGCGGATCGCCATGCGCAGCTGACCCATGAAAGCGGCTGCCTGCAGGCCGCGGCCCATCACGTCGCCGATCACCATCGCCGTACGCCCGGGCGTGATCTCGATGACGTCGTACCAGTCGCCGCCGGCCTGGGTGCCCATGGTTCCCGGCCTGTACCGGATCGCGATGTCGAGATCCTTGGACTCGAGCGGACTCTTCGGCAACAGCGAGGACTGCAACGTCACCGCCGCCTGCCGTTGCTGGCGCTCGACCGCCTCCAGCTCCCGCAAGCTCTGCTGGGCTTGGCGATACAGCTGCGCGTTGTCGATGGCCTGCGCGGCCCGCGTCGAGACCTGCTGGAGTAGCGCGACGTCCTCGTCGACGGTCGACGAACGCCCTTCCTGTCCCGGCCCTTGCAGCGTGAGCACACCGATCACACGGCCGCGGGTGATCAGCGGCAGGGTCACGAAGCTGCTTCCACCCGTCGCCTCGAGGACGACCCGACGAGCCTTCGGGTCGTCGTACATCTCCTCGAGGATGGCCTCCGTGGTCTCCGGGATCACGACCGGCCGACCGGTCCGCACCGACTTGATCGCCGGATGGTTCTCGCGCTGGGATCCGGACAGGTCGAGCATCTCCTGCACCAGGTTGGTGCGGAACTGCTCGTCCTCGCGGACGTGCACGCGGTTGAGCCGGCGCCCGTCCCACATGTCGAGGATGCAGAACCGCCCGAACTCCGGGACGACCAGATCGGCGACGGTCTCCAGCGCCATCCCGACGTCCAGCGTCGAGGCGAGCCGGCTTCCGGCGAGCGCCACGAACGCGAGCCGGTCGCGGACCCGTTCGAGCTCCTTGCGGGCCGCCTGCTCGGCTTCGAGCAGCAGCGCCCGTTCGTCCTCGACGCGCCGCCGCGCGGTCACGTCGACCACGGCGAGCCCGGCCCCGAACGGCGTCGCCGTGCCCGGCTGCCAGGGGTAGAAGTTGCACAGCCAGGTGCCCTCGGGCGCGCCAGGCGTGGCCGACATCGCCCGCAGCTCCTGGCCGACGACGGGCCGGCCGAGGCGGGTGACGCGCCACAGGTTCGGTACGAGCGTGTCGGCGAGTTCCGGCACGGCCTCCTCGGGCCGCTTGCCGAGGTGCTCGGCGATCGGCCGGCCGGTCATCCGGGCCAGCGCCTCGTTCACGCGGACGAACCGCAGCTCGCTGTCGAAGAACGCCAACCCCACCGGTGAGGCGGTCATCAGCGCGTCCAGCAGGCTCGCGGTCTCCGAGACCATCCGCGCGGTCGTGACCTCTTCGATCGCGAACATCACGTTGCCCTCGGGCTGGACCGTTCGCGCCCGCACCGCGCAGACGATGGACTCGCCGTCGCGGCGGAACAGCGGGTAGTGGCCCTCCCAGGTGCCCTCGTCGCGGATCAGCGCGAAGCCCCGGACGGTCTCGTCGGGGTCCGCCGTCGCGATGCCGAGCGTCGAGGCGTCCTGCCCGATCACTTCGTCGGCGGACCAGCCGAGCAGGCTCTCCGCCGCGTCGTTCCACATCCGGATCCGGCCGGCTCCGTCCACGACGACGACCGCGCAGGGGACGAGGTGCAGCATCGCCGACAGCAGCTCGCTGTCCGGCGTCTGCGGACCCACCGTCACTCCGACCCACCCCTCGCTACGCGTGTGAGTCCTCAGTGTGGCTGATCGAGACCGTTTCTGAGGGCGTCATAGCGAGATCGGGCCGCTGCCATCGCCTTAACATCGCCCGGATCGGGACGTACGATCTCCACGGGGCGGTCCACTGCGAGGTTCAACGCGAGCGCCGCGGCGCCGCGGGCGCCGACCTCGGGGTCGGACGCGAGCAGGACCGGGCGGTCCAGCGTGGCCGCGAACGTACGCCGCCACCACGGCGACGCGTGCGTCGCGCCGCCGCCGAGGACGATCTCCAGCCGCCGGCCGAACGCCTTCTCCAGCAGTTCCGCCGCCCGAGCCACCTCGATCGCGACACCCTCCAGCGTCGCCGCCAGGAACTCCTCCGCGGAGGTGTCCAGCGACAGCCCGTACACCAGCCCGGACCCGGCCGGGGCCGATCCGGGCGGCCGGCTGCCGGCGTGCAGGGGTACGGACAGCAGCCCGCTCCGCCCGGGCGCGACCGTCGGCTCAGCGTCCTTGTCCAGGCCGAGCAACCGCACGGCCCACGCGTGCAGCACGCCGCCGCCGGAGAACGCGACGCCGGTGACCAGGCGTTCGGCATCGACGCGGTAGCGCCAGGCGCCCCAGGGCAGGTCCGGCGCCTCGTCGCCGCCGTGAACGACCCGCAGCGCGGCCGACGTCCCCACCGTCACCGCCAGCGCGTCGGAGGTCGCGCAGCCGGCGCCGAGGTTCGAAGCCGCGCCGTCGCCGAGGACGGGCTGCCAGTCGGCGGTGGCGAGGGCGGGCCAGCGCGCGGCCCACTTCGACGCGAGCCTGCCAGGGGCGTCGGAGATCGGCGGCACCTCGTTCTCGGCGAGCCCGGCGATCGCCAGTGCCTCGGCGTCCCAGTGGCCGGCGCCGACGTCGAGCAGCCCCGTTCCCGAGGCGACCGAGAGCGAGGTGCTGTCGTCGCCGAGCAGCACGCCGCGTACGTAGTCCGGCAGCCCGCGGAAGCGCACCGCGCCGGCCACCGACGAGCGGACGAACGGCGCCTTCGCGGTCCAGTAGAGCGGGTGCACCCACGCGCCGGTCCGGCGGTGGAACGCCTCCGGATCGGCAGGCTCCGACGGCGCGGGCGCCCGCGTGTCGAGCCAGGTCAGCACGGGTGAAGCCGGCCGCCCGTCGGCGGAGATGGCCAGCACCGAGTGCCACTGCGACGACGTCGCGACCACCGAGATCCCGTCCAGCGACCCCGCCGCGGAGAGCTCGTCGAGGCACTCCACCAGCCCCGCCACGTACACGTCAGGATCGACCTCGGCGCGACCGTCCTCGTCCTGCTGCGGCTCGACTGCCCGCCGCGCCAGCAGACCCGGCAGCGGAGCGGCGGACGCGTCGCACACCAGCGCGCGTACGGAGGACGTTCCGAGGTCGAGTGCCAGCACCCGACCTCCGGTCACAGCTCGGGCCTTCCGGCCAGCTTCTCGAGGAACGTATTGGCCCACCGGTCGACATCGTGCTCGGCCAGGTACCTACGCATCGCCCGCATCTTCCGGCTCGCCTCCCGTGGTTCGACGCGGACGGCCTGCAGCAGCGCCTGCTTCAGCCCGTCGACGTCATACGGATTCACGAGCAAAGCCTGCCGCAACTCGTCCGCCGCGCCGGCGAACTCGGACAGGATCAGCGTGCCGGTGTTGTCGTACCGGCAGGCGATGAACTCCTTCGCGACCAGGTTCATCCCGTCCCGCAAGGGCGTCACGACCATCACGTCGGCCGCGCGGTAGAGCGCCGCGAGCTCGGTGCGGACGAAGGAGTTGTGCAGGTACGTCATCGCCGGCCGCCCGATGCGGCCGTGCGCGCCGTTGACGCGGCCGACGAGCAGCTCGACGTCGTTCCGCAGTGCCTTGTACTCCTCGACGCGCTCCCGGCTCGGCGTCGCGACCTGGAGGAACGTCGCCTCCTCCGGACTCAGCTCGCCCTCGTTCAGCAGCTCGAAGAACGCCTTGATCCGTTCGCCGATGCCCTTGGTGTAGTCGAGCCGGTCGATGCCGAGGAACACCTTGTCCGGGTTGCCGATCTCGTCGCGGATCTCCTGCGCGCGGGCTTCGGTCTCCGGCCGGCGCGCGATCTCCTCGAGCTCGGCCATGTCGATCGAGATCGGGAACGCGCCGGCGCGCACGATCCGCCCGTCGGCGAGGATCGCGCGGTCCGCCTGGGTCTGGTGGCCGAGCATCCGGCGGGTCAGTCGCAGGAAGTTCGCCGCGGCACCCGGCCGCTGGAAGCCGACCAGGTCGGCGCCGAGCAGCCCGCGCAGGATCTGCCGCCGCCAGGGCAGCCGGGCGAACAGCTCGTTCGGCGGGAACGGGATGTGCAGGAAGAACCCGATCCGCAGATCCGGCCGCAGCGCGCGCAGCATCTCCGGAACGAGCTGCAGCTGGTAGTCGTGCACCCACACGACCGCGCCCTCGTCGGCGACCTCCGCGGCGGCGCGGGCGAACCGTTCGTTCACCTTCGTGTAGGCGTCCCACCACTCGCGGTGGAAGACCGGCTGGGCGATCACGTCGTGGTAGAGCGGCCAGAGCGTCCCATTGGAGAAGCCCTCGTAGTACTCCTCGACGTCGTCGCTGGTCAGCTGCATCGGAATCAGGTGCATGCCGGCCTCGTCGAACGGCTCCTGCCGCTCGTCGCCGTCGTCGGAGCTGCCGGACCAGCCGATCCACGCGCCCTTGTTGGCCCGCATGACCGGCTCGAGCGCGGTGACGAGGCCGCCGGGGCTGCGGCGCCACCGTACGGTCCCGTCGGGGTCGGTCGTCTGGTCCACGGGGAGGCGGTTGGCCACGACGACGAAGGCGCTCTTCATGGCGGGCCGGCGTTTGGGCTTGTCGGGCGCGACTCCAGGCGTCATCGCACGTCCTCGTCGTTCGGGTACCGGACACCGATCTGGTCCCGGACGGTGTCGAGAACCTCCATCACCGCGAGCGTGTCCGCGTGGGTGACGAGCGGGCTCTCGACGAGTCCTGCAGCGAGACACCGAGCAACCTCGAGTGCCTCGTACGTGTAGCCGACCCCCAGCAGCTCGACCGTGACCGGCTCCGGGTCCTTACCCGGCCGGTGCACGACGAACCGGTTGGTGTCGTGGAAGCTGCGGTCCAGCTCGACCCAGCCCTCCGTGCCGGCGAACGTCGCCTGGCCGGGCAGGGTGGCGTCGAGGCTGCCGACGCAGGTGGCGACGGCGCCGCTCTCGTACCCGAGCAGCACGCCGACGCTCGCGTCGACGCCGGTCGGCGCTTTCGCCGCGGTGGCGTGGACGGTTTGTGGTGCGCCCAGCAGGTGGTGGGCGAACGCGATCGGGTAGACGCCGACGTCGAGCAGTGCGCCACCGGCGAGGTCGGGGGCGAAGAGCCGGCCCTTGGGGTCGTACTCGGCGACGAACCCGAGCTCGGCCTTCACCTGCCTGGGCTCGCCGAGGTCGCCGCTGTTGACCAGGTCCTTGAGCCTGAGATGGAGCGGGTTGCAACGCATCCACATGGCTTCCATGAGGAACGTGTTGTTGCTGCGCGCGAGGTCGATGAGCTCCTTGGCCTCTTTGGCGTTGACCGTGAAGGCCTTCTCGCAGAGGACGGGTTTGCTCCGCTCGAGCGCGTACCGCGTGGTCTCGAGGTGGTCGGAGTGCGGCGTGGCGACGTACACGACGTCGACGTCCGGGTCGTCCACGACCTCCTGGTAGCTGCCGTACGCGTTCGGCACGTTCCAGTGCAGCGCGAACCTCTCGGCGCGGCGCTTGCTGCGCGACCCGACCGCCACGACCTCGTGGTCGGGCAGGAGGCCGAGCTCTCTTGTGAAGACGCCGGCGATGTTGCCGGTAGCGACGACTCCCCAGCGGATCCGCCGCGACATCGGCGCCCCTTTCTGCCCCCGAGTTCTGCTTCCCTGTGCCCTGGTGTCCCCTGCCACGCTACCCGGCAGTCACGACGACGAACCGGCGCCGAATTGTGATCGACCGGTACCGGCCTGTGACCGTTCATGCTGTGGCCATGGGAACTTCGAACAGATGCACGCAAACCCGCCGATGACGCATCCGTTGCTTTTGCCAGGCGTTGTTCAGGCTGTGGAACGGGCTACTGGCCGGTCGTGGACTCGGACCGGGTTCGTGGATCTGGACGACCGTGCGTCGCATCCTGCCGGGGTGTTTCTGGGGCGTCCGTTCTCCTTGTTCGCCAAGCTGGGGGTGGCTGCTCAGGTTGCGGCTGAGCTGCGCGGACTCTCGCTGATCCGGTCTCGTTCGTCGGTGGCGACGCCTTTGCCGGTCGGTGGGGGTTTGATCCCGCTCGACGACGGCGCTCTGCTGGTGCTCGAGGCGGTCCCGGAGGTGCCTCGGGCGGCGCGATCTGTGGCGCATTGGCGGTCGATCGGGTTGGCGCTCGCGGGCTTGCACGACGTGGCGGATGTCACGTTCGGGCTGGCGGCGTTCGACGGCTTCTTCGGCCCGTTGCCGCAGTCCAACGTTCTGGTGCCGTCCGCGGTGTGGGTTGACTTCTACGCCGAGCGCCGACTGTTGCCGAACCTGCGCGCAGCGGTCGACGCCGGCACTCTGCCGCCCTCGCTGGCTCGGGCTGTCGAACGGCTGGTGGGCCGGCAGCCGCTTCTGTGCGGCCCCGAACCGCGCCCGGCACTGCTGCACGGCGACGCGCAGCAGAACAACTTCCTCACCACCGCGAGCTCGGCGTATGTGATCGACCCTTGCCCGTACTTCGGCCATCCCGAGGTCGACCTGGCGCTGCTCGACTACTTCGAACCGGTGCCGGAGGCGGTCTTCGACGGCTACCGCGAACGCCGCGGGATCGACCCGGACTTCCCGGAGCGCCGCGAACTCTGGCGCCTCTTCGCCTACCTGGCCGTCATCGCCGTCGACGGCACCTCGACGTTCGGCCGCCCGTTCGTCGACCGCCTTGCCGCCGCCCTCACCTCATACCGCTAGCCGACCTGGTCCGCCCGCGCGCGACCGGTGATCATGAACGTGATCATGAAGCCGAACTGGTCATATACGCAGGGTTTGCCTTCATGATCACGTTCATGATCACGGCGCAGGCTCGGTTCGCAGGCCGCGGGTGAGTGCGTCGACGAGCGCCCGGCGCCGGTCCGTGGCCCTTGGCCAGCCCGCGACCTCGCGCAGCGTCAGCTCGCGAACCAGCAGGTCGAGGTCGCCAGGCCATCGCGCCAGCAGTTCCCGTTGCCGTCTGCCGCCGATGACGGTCGCGATGTCGACGCCCAGCTGTCGAGCGGCCGCGAGCGGCACGTCGGTCCCTTCGGCAAGAAGGATCGCGTTGCCGTCCTCGGTCTCGTAGAGCTGGTCCTGAACGTGACCCGACTCGGCGTACCAGTGCAGGAGCAAAGCCAGGTCCGCGGCGTCTTTGACCTCTCTCCATTCGGATCGGTCGAGCCAGGCGGCAAGCTTCGCCGCGGCGAAGCCGGCGACGGTCGGGAGGCGTACCTCGATCGACGGTGAGAGCGTGAGCGGGAACGATCGGGCAAAGATCTCCTCGAAAGCCCAGACGCTCATGGGCTCCTCGCGAGCTGGCGGCTCGACGACCCCTTCGGGTTCTCGACCTGACCAAAGGGCAACAGGTCGACCTCGATGCCCGCGATGCGGTAGCGGATGCCGGTGTTACCGACCCGCTGCATCGACGCGACGAGGTCACGGTAGGCATCCCACGACGCCAGGGCGAGCGCCAGATCGAGGTCATGCGTCGCTGTCGTGGCGAAGTGGTGTCCGAGCGCATGGAGGATGTCCCGGCATCGCGCTCCGACGATCATGATGTCGACTGGAGAGATCTCGTCGGTGGCGTCGAGCACCGCGCCGACGACGCGGGCGATGGGGTCCACCAAGCCGCTGGGCGCTTCTACCAGCTCAAGCAAACCTGGCCCTCCACTCTCGGGCCGCGTTGCGGACCCGTGCGTCCTCGCTGCTCGCCAGGTCCGCGTACACCAGTGGCCAGGGCGCTTGGCGCAGGCCAGTAAGGGGACTGTCGCCTTCGTCGGGAGCGTTCCAGAACTTTCGGCGGATGAAGACGTTCGCGTGGTCGCCTACGCGCCAGCGGTTCTTGATCGCCAGGTGCGGATCGAGTTCCGGAACGTAGAGCGTCAACGTCGCAGGGCGGATCATCTCTCTGGCAGCGCTCTCACCGCTCGCGAAGACAGCGCTGTCGAGACCGGCTGTGTTCACGAGTACGGGGTCTTCGTCCTCGACCCTTGTCAGTCGGGAGAGGTCACCCTCGTACTCCGCTAGTGCGATGCGCTTCGCCAGCCCGGTCGGGAACGCCGCTGCCCAGAGGTCGAGAAGGTCCGCTGGTCCACGCGCGGCGCGATCCTTGTCGTAGCCGGCGTCCGTGAGCAAGCGCAATGTGAGGTTGGCTTGCCCGACCGACACTCCAGCCGTCCTTGCGAGCTCTCTCTGTGGTCCCTGCCAGAGCTGCGGCCAGGCCAGTAGGGCGAAAAGGACCTGAGCGCCTCCCCGGCTGAAGAGGTTCCCTGAACCACGAGTACTCGCTCCAGAGCCGCTCGACCGTCCGCGTACATCGATGAAGACATCGCCGAACTGCAGCCACGCGTTGCCGGCCAGATCGAGGTAATGGATCTTGGCGCGACGGAAGCTGTCAGCGGTTCGGGGTGAAACGGTTGTGGTGAAGACCAGCAGCGGATGGTCTGCGTGAGCAGACGACGCCTCGGTAAGGCGGATCGTTGACCCGGCGAGGAGGGCGTACGTCTGCTCGGACCGCCCGCGAACGAGGCGCACTGTCGCCTGCTCAGGCGCGTCGCGATGCTCGACGAGGGCGATGCCGAGCTGGTCGAGCTGCCCGCGAAGCTCGGTCAACGTGGGGTCCATCGCACCTCCGTTCAGTTTTCGACTCCGTTCAGAATATCTGAACGCGAGCGAAAAATGAACACGAACGCGTGCGACCGGTGATCATGAACGTGATCATGAAGCCGAACTGGTCGTATACGCAGGGTTTGCCTTCATGATCACGTTCATGATCACGGCGCAGGGGCGGGCGAGGGAGGTCGGGCTAGCCGGCTTGGGGTGGGCGGTAGGCGGGGCGGAGTTGGTCGCCGAGGTTCAGGAGCTGTTCCACCGCGTACCCCAGCCGGAGCAGCGTGCCCTCCGACCAGGCTGTGCCTACGAAGGCGACGCCGACGGGCAGGCCGTCGACCATGCCCGACGGAACGGTGAGGATCGGGTAGCCGGCGACCGCGGCGGGTTTGGTGCAGCTGCCGTTGACGTGGTCGCCGTTCACCAGGTCGATCTTCCAGGCGGGCGGGTACGACGGCATGACCAGCGCGTCGACCCCGAATGTACGCAGCGCCGCGTCGATGCCGTCGGTACGGCCGAGCCGCCGGCACTCGGCGAGCGCGTGCAGGTAGGCCGGGTCGGAGAGGTCGGGCGCGTCCAGCGACTGCTCGAAAGCCTCCTGGCCGAAGTGCACGAGCTCCTTGTCCGCGTGGTCCCGGTTGAACGCGACCAGGTCCGCCAGCGACTTCGGGCCGTCCGGGCCGCGGGTCGCGAGGTACGCGGCGATGCCGGCCTTGAACTCCGAGCGCAGCACGGTGAGTTCGTGGTCGACCTCGTACAGCTCCTCCAGCGACGACAGGTCCGCGTCGTCCACGACGGAAACGCCCTGCGCGGCGAGCAACCGCACGGCGGCCTCGGCGGCGGCGTCCGCCTGCGGGCTGTAGCCCCACAGCTTCTTGCGCGGCAGCCCGATCCGCAGCCCAGCCACGTCGCCCGAGCCGGAGCAGAACGCCGTGTAGTCCGACAAGGCAACCCGGCCAGGGACGAGCGTCGCGGGATCGGAAGCCGACGTCCCGGCCAACACCCCAAGCATCAACGCGGCGTCGAACACCGAACGCGTCATCGGCCCCGGAGTGTCCTGGCTGTGCGAGATCGGCACGACGCCCGTACGAGGAATGAGCCCGACAGTCGGCTTCAGCCCGACCACGCCGTTCAGCGCCGCGGGGCAGGCGATCGACCCGTCGGTCTCGGTCCCGACCGCCATCGGCGCGATGCCGGCGGCCACGGCCACGCCGGACCCCGACGACGAGCCGCCGGCGGAACGGTCGAGCGCGTGCGGGTTCACGCACAGGCCGCCGAGCGCGCTCCAACCGGACGAGGAGTGCGTCGAACGGAAGTTCGCCCACTCCGACAGGTTCGCCTTGCCGAGCACGATCGCCCCGGCCTCGCGGAGCCGCGCCACGAGCGGCGCGTCCGCGGCGGGCAGGTCGCCGGTGAGCGCGTACGACCCGGCCGTGGTGGGCAGGTCGGCGGTGTCCACGTTGTCCTTGACCAGGACCGGTACGCCGTGGAGCGGTCCCCGTACGTACCCTCGAGCCCGCTCGGCGTCGCGGTCCGAGGCGAGCCGCTCGGCGCTCGGGTTCGTCTCGATCACCGAGCGCAGCAGGGGGCCGGAACGGTCCAGCTCCGCGATCCGTTGGAGCGAGGTGGCGACCGCTTCGATCGCGCTCGATCCGGTGGGTTCGTGCGTCACAGTCGGAGCGTGCCCGTACGGTGGGGGTGCTGACCAGGGAATGGCGGAAGCTTGGTCAGTACCGGACAGTGACCGCTTGTGAGCAGATGGCGAGGGCGAATGACATCGATGGGATTCGCCCCCTACGATGGTCGCGACCTCCCGGCAACGGAGGGTGGGTCAGAGAAGGAGGATGGCGAATCGATGACTGCGGCCAACGTCGTGACCTCGATCCATTCCGTTCGTCCCGCCGAGGACCTGTCCGAGCGTGACCAGGACATCCTCAGCTTCGAGCGGCTCTGGTGGAAGTACGCCGGCGCCAAGGAACAGGCCATCCGCGACAAGTTCGGGATGTCGGCGACGCGCTATTACCAGGTCCTGAACGCCCTCATCGACCGCCACGACGCCCTCGCGCACGACCCGCTGCTGGTCAAGCGGTTGCGCCGGCTGCGCTCGGTCCGGCAGCGCACCCGAGCCGCCCGCCGGCTCGGCATCGAGGTGTGACGGCTCCCCTGGAGCTTCCGCAGCCGCGGACCCCGGCCGGTCAGGCCGGCCTCGCGGCCCTGCTGGCGAACCCTTCGCGCGCCCTGCTCGCCTTCGACTTCGACGGCGTGCTCTCCCCGATCATCGACGACCCCGCCCGCGCCGCGGCCCATCCCGGCGCCATCCCCGCCCTGGCACGGCTCGCGCCGCACGTCGGCGCACTCGCGATCGTCACCGGCCGATCGGTCGCCCAGGTCCTGCAGCTGGGCCGGTTCGCCGACGAGCCAGCCCTCGCCAGGCTCCTGGTCGCCGGTCACTACGGGCTGGAACGGTGGTCCGCCTCCTCGGGCGAGATCGCCTCGCCGCCCCCGTTCCCCGGCGTCGCCGCCGCCAGGCAGGCGCTCCCCGGCCTGCTGAACGACCTGGTCGCACCTGCCGGCACGGCCGTGGAGGACAAGGGCCACTCGGTCGCCGTGCACTTCCGCAACACTCCCTCGCCGGCGGACGCCCAGGAGCTGCTCACCGAGCCGCTGACGACGCTCGCCCGTTCGCACGGCCTCGCAGTCCAGCCGGGCCGCATGGTCGTCGAGCTGCGGCCGCCCGACATGGACAAGGGCGCGACCCTCGGCGCCCTCGTGCTCGAGGTCGGCGCCGAGGTGGTCACCTTCGCCGGCGACGACCTGGGCGACCTCCCCGCGTACGACGCCGTCGACTCCCTCCGCGAGAGCGGGATGCCAGGCCTGCTGATCTGCTCCGCCTCGGACGAGGTCCGAGCCCTCTCCGACCGGGCCGACCTGGTCCTCGACGGTCCCGCCCGCGTCGTCGCGTTCCTGGAGACCCTCGCCAGCCGCTGGGGCTAGGGCG
Organism: Tenggerimyces flavus; assembly: GCF_016907715.1. NCBI lineage: Bacteria > Bacillati > Actinomycetota > Actinomycetes > Propionibacteriales > Nocardioidaceae > Tenggerimyces > Tenggerimyces flavus. Next base: position 1,994,665 of record NZ_JAFBCM010000001.1, read on the forward strand.
TGTCTCTCAAAGATCGCCGGGCGCGCGACACCCCACATCCCGCCTGGACGCGGTCCAGCTCGTCACCCATATAACCAATATGGGTTCCTCCTGCACCACGCCCAGCCGGGCGCGGGGCGCCGCGCGCTCGCGCGCTACGCGCGCTCAGCCGACACTCTTTGAGAGACACGCCCTGGGCCCAATGATCATGTTTACATGATCATTTGCCGCTCTACGTGGGATGGACGCCGCGTAGAGCGCCCACTTGCCAGGTAAAGCGGCATCGGTGCCCATCCGCCGGCACCCCAGCGAACGACCTTCGGTCGGTTTTCGGCGTTCTCGTTCATGCTCCGAAAGTGATCCGCGTGCTCGTCGTCCTGGTCGCTCTGCTCGCCGCGGGCTGCAGCGAGGAAGCAGCCAAGGCGACGGACGGCGGAGTGCCGGCAGAGGCCGGTCCCACGGACCCGGCTCCGGAGTCCCCGTCCACTACTCCGGAGCCGGCCACCGACCTGCTGCCCAACCTGCGCAGCCTGCCCGCCGAGCGCCTCTCGCTCCAGCGCACCGACGACGGCGGCCTGGAGCTGCGGTTCGCCGGGATCCTCGCGAACGTCGGCGCCGGCCCGCTCGTCGTCCGTCCCGACAACCGCGGCCCCTGCAAGGTGGGCCAGCGGCACGCGTCGCAGGTCGTGTACGGGGACGCGAACGGCAACGGCGTGTACGACGTACGCACCGACGGCGAGACGTACCAGCTCCGCGCCGGCTGCATGCTCGACCACCCGGCCCACAAGCACTGGCACTTCGACGCGATGGCCCGCTACACGCTGCACGCGCCCGGTGAGGAGCGGCCGGTCGTCGAGAACGACAAGGTCAGCTTCTGCCTCCGCGACAGCCGCCGCGCCCCGGTCGACCCGACCCATCCGCAGCGCTACCGCCAGTGCACCCGCGACACCGTGCAGGGCATCTCGGTCGGCTGGTCCGACGTCTACCGCCCGAGCCTCGCCGGGCAGGAGCTGCCGCTGCCCGACGACCTCGCCGAGGGTACGTACTGCCTGGAGACCGAGGCCGACCCCGACCGGCTGCTCAGGGAGTCGAACGAGAACGACAACGCGTCCGTCGTCGGCGTCCAGATCAGCTCGGTCCGCGCCGACCTCGTTGCCGCGCCAGCGAACTGCTAGTCGTTCGGCAGGTCGGCCAGAGCCTCGAGCTGCTCGGCCAGCCACATCGACGGCGGATGCGCGGAGGCCGCGCTCGCGAGCCGGTTGGAGCGCTTGCGGCGTTCCTCGTCGGTCATCACCAGCGCCGTGTGCAGGGCGTCCGCGGTGCCCTCGATGTCGAACGGGTTGATCACCAGCGCCGCGTCCGCCAGCTCAGCGACCGCACCGGCCTCGCGCGACAACACCAGCGCGCAGCCGTGGTCGGAGACGACCGGCACCTCCTTCGCGACGAGGTTCATCCCGTCGCGCACCGGGTTCACCACGACGACGTCCGCCATCCGGTACGCCGCCAGCGACCGCGCGATGTCGTCGTCCACCGCGAGGATCAGCGGATCCCAGTCCGGCGACCCGAACTCGTCGACGATCTCCTTCGCCACCCGTTGCACCGACGCGGTGTACTCGCGGTACTCCGGCAGGTCGTGCCGCGACGGGTACGCGAACGCCAGGTGCATCACGCGCCCCTGCCACTCCGGGTGCCGCCGCAGCAGGTCCCGGTACGCCAGCAGACCCCGCACGATGTTCTTCGACAGCTCCGTACGGTCCACGCGCAGGATCAGCCGTCGCCCGCCGACCTGCGTACGCAACGCCGCCATCCGCGCGTGCACGTCGGGCTGGTCGGCGCGAGCGCGGAACGCGTCGCTGTCGATGCCCAACGGGTGCACGCCGAGCTCGGTGCGCCGACCGGCGTACTCGACCGTGCCCTGCGCGAGATCGACCTTCGCGCCCAGTACCGTCTCGCAGCACGCGAGGAAAGCCTGCGCCCAGCGCGCGGTCAGGAAGCCGACGTGGTCGGCCGCGAGCAGTCCCTCGAGCACGGCGACCGCGACATCGTCGGGCAGCACCCGGAAGTAGTCCGGCGGCGCCCACGGCGTGTGGCTGAAGTGGGCGATCGCGAGGTCGGGGCGGCGTTCGCGGATCAGCTGCGGCGCGAGGCTCAGGTGATAGTCCTGCACGATCACGCGGGCGTTCGGGCCGGCCTCCTCGGCGACGGCCTCGGCGAACGACGCGTTGTAGTCGACGTACGACGACCACTCGCGGCGGAACCGGCCGTCGAAGATCGGGATCCCCGCGGTGTCGTACAGCATGTGGTGCACGAACCACAGGACCGAGTTCGCGATGCCGTTGTACGCCCGGAGGAACGTCACCGGCTCGATGTCGAGCATCCGGATCGGGACGGCGCCGGTGCTGTGCCCGGCCAGGTCCAGGCGGCCGTCGGGCGCGGACCGCGCGGCGAGCCGGTCGGCCTCGGACAGCGCGGCGCAGACCCACAGCGCGTTCGCCTGCGCGGGCACGGCGGACAGTGCGGACACGAGGCCACCGCCTCCACCGAGGCGTCCGCGCAGCGCGCCGTCGTCGTCGATGCGGAACGTGACCGGACCGCGGTTGGAGGCAAGGATGACCTCGGTCTCACCGGTCACCGGGGAGACGTCGTCAGCGTGGTCGCCACGTGCCATGCGCACGAGCCTAAGCCCTTACGTTGGGTTCGTTAATCCGGCCGACATCGGGGCCCGCATCCATCACTCGATGATGCCGAACCCGCACCGTCACTGTCGACGTTTCCCCGAGTTGCTCGCGTAGGATCCGGCGTCGTGGCGCAGGTAACCACCCCGATCCCCCCGCCGGCTGGCCGCGCGCCGGCCGCTCCGGGGCTGCGACGCGTGCGGATCCTGGTCGCGCTGGTGATCTTGCTCGAGCTGGTGGCGCTGGTCGTCGCGATCGGGTTGACGGGCGGATTCCGTGCGGCGCAGGCCCAGTCGTTGCCGCGAGCCGAGCCGGGCGAGCCGGTGGCGAACGGGCGGTTCGAGTTCCGCGTGCTGCGGGCGTGGACCGAGACCAAGGATCCGACAAGCAACCCGTCGTACGCCAAGGAAGGGTCGTTTCTCGTTCTGGAGATGGACCTTCGGCTCACTGTCAAGGAGAGCTTGCAGTTTGGCGCGGACATCCAGGAGTCGCTGCGGCTTCGCCTCTCCAACGGGTACGTGATGGACGGCGACTCTTCGAAGTCCCATGACCAACGGAGCGGCGTGGTCCTCGCCAGCGACCGCTCGCCGGTGAGCCTGCAGCCCGGGTTGCCCGAACGCGTTCTCGCCGTGTACGAACTTCCCGCGAGCCAGCCGTTTCCGTCCCAGCTCGACGTGGTGATCTACCGGCAGGAGTACGAGCCCGGCTTCTTCTCCCGGCAGCGAACCTGGCGTACGGCGCTGGACGATCCCGAGCTCGCGCTGGTCCACCTGCCCGTCGCGCGAGGTGCCGGATGAGGCGGATCGGCTCGGTCGCGTTGGGGTTGCTGCTGCTCGTCGCCGTGCTGTTCGTCACGCGGACGGCGCCGACGTACGAGCAGCAGCTGGGCAACATCGCGACGTCCGGGCGGATCGGCGACCTCATCGACACCCGTGGCTTCAAGCTCCGCGTCGAGCGTGTGCACACGGCGAAGCGGGTCGTGTCGTCGTCGGCGCTGAGGACAGAACCCTTTGCCACCAAGGGAATTTGGGTCGTCATCGCCGCGACGCTGATCGGTGACTGGAAGGCGACGTCGTACAGCAACACGCGTCTGACCACACCGGACGGCCGGATCTACCATCCGACGCGGCGACTCGGCCTCGACCTGTTGACGGAGGACGGCTCCACCGAGCCGGGGATCCCGCGGCGCGGGGTGATCCTGTTCGAGATCCCTCCGGACGCGCTCGAGGGCTCGGTTCTCCAAGTGGCCAAGGGAACGGACTCGCGCCTCGGTCCGGAGGCCATCGTCGACCTGCGACTCTCCGCGGCCGCGGCACAACGACTTTTGGATGACGCGTCACCTAGTTTGACGCTGCCGAAGACGGGGCTGGGTGAGTGATGGTCCGGCTGCCGTCCGGTAAACGTTTGCTGTACCTGCTTGCGGTGATCGTGCTGGTGCCGTTGACGATCGCGTTGGAGTACGTGTTCTCCGCGCAGGAGATCGGCGACCGCGACCAGCGTCCGCCGATCGTCGCTCGCGGCGACACTCCGGTGGAGTTCGCGGGCAGCCGGTGGCGGCTCGTGTCGATCCGGCCCGGTCCGGCGGAGAAGGGCGCGAGGCTGCCGGCCGGCACGTCGTTGGTGTTCGTCACCGTCGAGGTGACCCCGACGAACGCCGCCGCGGGCAAGAAGATCGAGTACTGCACGTTCCAGGTGTGGAACGAGGATGACGACGTCTGGAAGACCTCGTTCGGGCTCGCCGCGACCGGCGCGGCGACGGGCTGCATGGTCGAGGGGGACGAGGGGCGTACGCCCATTCTGGCGGGAAGGACGGTGCCCGTGCTGACGACGTACCTCGTCCCTACCGAGGAGGCGGGGAAGCTGCGAGCGGTGCTGTCGGTCGTGGGGGAGAAGCGGCAGGTGGAGTTCCACCGCTGAGGCGACGTCTCCGGCGCCACGCGCGTTCCAGCCCGAGCTCGAACGCCGCGGCCAGCAAGGCGATCCGCAGAACTTCGTGCAGTCCTTGCTGAACGAAGCCCAGCGGCGTCAGCCAGGGCCACCACCAGTCGAACGGATGCGGCCCAATGACGCGGATCGCGAGCACCTCGAGCCACGAGGTGCCGGCGTCGATCACCATGTAGCACAGGCAATACGTGAGGTAGAAGATCGGTCCGGCGGTGAGCACGAAGCGCACGCCGTTCGCCAGCGGCGTCCACTTCTCGCGGACCTCGCGGCTGAACAGTTCGGTGACGCGCTGCACCGGGCGCGGCAGTCGTTCGAACGCGTGACCCACCGACTGGAACCTGCTGTTGGCGATCACGTCCGCGTCGCGGTCCATCTTCTCGCCGAACACGACCGCGGCGATCGTGAGCCACAACAGCGGTTGCAGCAAGCCGTCCTTGACGGTGGGGAGGTACGGCTGGAGCGCGGCCCAGATGTTCGCGAGCCAGCCGAGGTCGAGGGCGGGAAGCAACGCGAGCGATTCGCGGATGGTCTCCCAGACCTGGCGCTGCGCGATCCAGTTGGACGCGTTGCCGACGATCGCGGAGACGGAGATGACGGCGAAGAACATCCAGTTCGCCTCGAACAGCGGTGCTGAGCCCGAGCACGCGCCCACCGCGGCGGTTGTAGAGCGTCTCCAGCCCGGCGCGGATCAGCCACGAGCCGACCGCGATCGCGAGTGGGATGCCGGTCGCGTTCTCGGTGATGTCGACCGCGTTCAGCCCTTCGCCGAGGCTCTGGTTGATCGCGTGCGTGCCCCAGGTGCGGACCTCGTCGACGAACAGTCCCCAGGCGCCGTAGAAGACGAGGAACGGCAGGATTGTCTCGGCGATCGCGTCGACGATCGGCGGCGACCTGTCGACCCGCGGCTGGTCCTGGACGGGCTGCGGTTGTCGCCGTACCCCACCGAACGGCGTGAGCCCCGGCCGTACGGCGTGCAGCATCATGATCGTGCTGGCGAGCATGATCAACACACTGATCGACAGCCCGGCGAACCCGAGCCACTTGTTCTTGAGCGCCAACATCGCCGCGCCGCGGAGCACGAGGTCGTGTGCGAGGTAGCCGGCCGTGAACCAGAACACCAAGGGCACCCAGAAGCGCCCGACCAACCCCAGCGTGCGGCCCGGCAGACTGAGCATGATCGCTCCGCGCATCGTGCGGGATCGTATCGCCGACCAGGGCGTGGCCCTGAGACCGGAGCGGTCCCCACCGTAGGCTCGACCGGTGACGACCGAAGTCCGGAGGCCCACGCGCGCGGAGATGGCCGACTACTACCGGGCGCTGCCGTACGCCAACGGGTTGCCGATGTGGGAGCCCGCTCCCGCGGCGTGGCACGGCGGGCCTGAGCCATGGCCGCCTCCGCGGGTGCCGGCGCCGGCCGAGCAGCTCGAGCAGTGGGCCGACACCGATCTGGCCGACGACGGCTTCCATCCGGTCGCCGCGATCGTCGACGGGAAGGTCGTCGGCGGCTCGGCCATGTTGTCGTTCGACATCACGGTGCCGGGCCACCGCCAGCTCCCGATGGGAGGCGTCACCGCCACCGGCGTCATCGCGACGTACCGCCGCCGCGGCCTGCTGCGCAAGCTGATGCAGGCGATGTTCGACGAGGCGCTCGATCGCGGCGAGCCGCTCGCCACCCTCAGCGCGAGCGAGGGCAGCATCTACGGCCGGTTCGGCTACTCGCCGGCAACGATGCGCGCCCGGTGGGAGATCCGGCGCGGCGAGGCGCAGCTGCGGCCGGCCGCCGACGACCGCGGCTCCCTCGAGCTCGCGGACGCGGCCGCCGCCAGAGTCGCCTGGCCGGCCGTGCACGCGGCCGTACGTGCCGAACGGATCGGCGAGCTCACCCCGCGCCCGGACCGCTGGGACGGACTCACCGACACGGCGTCGGGCACAGACGGTCCGCTCCGCTACCTGATCCACCGCGACCAGCAAGGCGCCGTCGACGGCATCGCCCACTACCGGCTGCCCTGGTCGCCGACGGCCGAACGCGCCGGCACGCTCGTCGTCGAGGCGTTCGAGGCCACCAACCCGACCGCCTACCGAGCCCTGTGGTCGCTGCTGCTCGACTTCGACCTCACCCAGCTCGTCGTCGCCCACAGCCGCCCGCGCGACGAACCGCTGCGCTGGCTGCTCGCCAACCCGCGCGCCCTCCGCGTCACCCGGCAGTCCGACAACCTGTGGGCGCGCATCCTCGACGTCCCGCGGGCGCTGGAGGGCAGGGCGTACGAGACGCCGGGCGAGCTGACGTTCACGATCGAGGACGACCCGATGTGTCCGGCGAACGTCGGCACCTGGCACCTCGTCGCCGACGAGTCCGGCGCGGACGTCGAACGTACCGACGGCCAGGCCGACCTCGCCCTCGACATCCAGGCGCTCAGCACGCTGTTCCTCGGCGGCGGGTCCGCCCACGACTTCGCCTACGCCGGACGCATCCGCCCCGTCACCGACGACGCGGTCGGCAAGCTGGCAAGGATGTTCCGCACCGATCCCGAGCCGCACAACTCGTTCGCCTTCTGAACCAGGGCGTGGCCGACCACTTGGAGGGCACTATGAAGCTTCTTCTCACGTCCGCTGGCGTCAGGAACGCGACCATCCAGAACGCGCTGATCGGCCTGCTGGGCAAGCCGATCGCCGACTGCGACGCCCTCTGCATCCCCACCGGGATGTACGGGCACCCGAGTCTCGGGCCGGGCGAGCGCGCGTGGCGTTTCCTCAGCGGAGGCGAGCCCGGCTGTCCCATGGTCGAGCTGGGCTGGAAGTCCGTGGGCGTGCTCGAGCTGACCGCCCTGCCCAGCATCGACGAGTCCAAGTGGGTCCCGAAGGTCCGCGAGGCAGACGTCCTGCTGGTGGCGGGTGGGGATGCGCTGTATCTGTGCCACTGGATACGGGAGTCCGGGTTGGCGAATCTCCTGCCGTCGCTGAGCGAGACGATCTGGGTGGGGCTGAGCGCGGGGAGCATGGTGATGACCCCGCGCATCGGGGCGGACTTCGTCGGCTGGAAGCCGCCCACCGGTGGTGACGACAGCGCGCTGGGGGTCGTCGACTTCTCGATCTTCCCGCACCTGGACTGCGAGGGCATGCCGGAGAACACCCTGGCCGACGCCGAACGATGGGCCGCCACCATCCCCGGCCCGGCGTACGCGATCGACGACGAGACCGCCATCGCGGTGACTGGCAGCACCGTGGACGTCGTCTCCGAGGGCCACTGGACGCAGTTCCCCTAGGCTCGATCTTTCGTCCGGCGGTTGGTTGGACCGGCCCCCGCCCGCCTTGGGCCAACGATCATGTTTTGCATGATCATTGGTCCCATGACGTGGGGTGGACGCCAGGTAAAGGGCCACTGGCCGCGTAAGGCGACACCTGGCGGCAACACGTGATCGACCCGCGAGTGCCGCAGAAAGCTCTTGTCGGGCCTCGGGGGCGTTGCTACCGTCTGGGCGTCAGGTGAGCGAGGAAGGGGGTGACGTCCATGTCCCATCGAGTGACGGCGTCGCCCGAGAGCCTCCCCTCACCCTGACCCCGTCGGGCCTCGCTGTTGTGACCAAGCAACGGAGGCCCCCTGATGGATCTGTCGTTCCTGCTTCGCCTGCGCCCGTTCCTGGCACCACAGCGGTCGAGGCTTGCCTTGTTCATCGCGTTGCTGCTCGTTGCGGCCCTGCTGGGCGTCGCCGTTCCGTTGGCGTTCCAGCGGGCTGTCGACGAGGGGTTGGCTGTCGGTGCCACGACGGTGGCGATCAGGTGGATTGGTGTCGCGCTGGCGCTCGGCCTCCTTGCCGCCGGCGCGGGTTCTGTCGCGAACGCGATTGGCGCCGAGATCGGCGTCAGGACCACCGAGGCCCTTCGGCTGGCGATGTTCGAGCAGGTCACGGCCCTGCCCTATGCCTTCCATGCACAGTCCAAGGCCGGTGCCGTGGTTTCCCGCCTGACGCGCAGCCCTACCGCGGCGCAGAACCTGATCCAGTCGATCTTCGGCACCTTGATCGGGCAGGGAGTGTTGTTGGTGTTGGCCGTCATCACCCTGGCCAGAATCAACCTGGCCGCGGTCGCGGTCGTGCTGGCAGTGCTGCCCATGTTCGTCATCCCGCTCCGAGCGTTCAACAAGCGCCTGTTCGCGGCCGGGCGTGAGCAGACCGCTGCCACCAGCGAGGCAGAGCACTTCCTCACCGAACGACTCAACGTGGAAGGCGCGGTGACCCGCCACCTGCTCCATACACACCATGCCGAGACCACCGCATTCGCCGCCCACGCGGCCAGGATCCGGACGGCCCTGGTGGCACGCAACGGCAGCTTCTACGGGTCTCAGTTCTGTACCTCCGCACTCGCTGCCCTCGGCGTCGCCGGTGCCTACGCCGCCGGGGCGTTGCAGGGAGCATCCGTCGGACACGTCGTCGCGATGGCCGCCCTGGTGAAGTTGATCTACGACCCCCTCGTCCTGATGGGCATCCAGGGGCTTGGTCTCAGCGGTGGCATCATCGAGTTGGAGAGAATCTTCGCGGTGTTGGACCTGCCGGTCCACCAACGGGTGGGATCCCGGAAGCTCGTCGCGGCGGCGCGAAAACTCACCTTCGAGCACGTGTGGTTCCGGCATCCAGCGCCGGGATCGGCAACCCTGCCTGACCTCGCCGCGGAGACCACCAGCGCTGGCGAGCCCGACTGGGCGGTTGCCGACCTGACCTTCTCTCTCGTCCCCGGGAGTACGACAGCACTGGTAGGACCCAGTGGCGCGGGAAAGACCACCACTGCGCTCCTCGCCGTCGGTGTGCATCAGCCGACCCGAGGTCGGGTGATGATCGACGAGCTCGATCTCGCCGACCTGTCGTCGGCTGCGCGGCACCGAGCAGTCGGCATGGTGACTCAGGACGTGTTCGTTCTCCACGCCAGCCTCCGTGACAACCTCACGATCGCCCAGCCCGAAGCGACCGACGACCAGATCATGGAAGCCCTGCGCCACGCTCAGCTCGGCACCTTGATCGAATCCCCGCCGCGGGGACTCGACACCACGGTCGGCGACCGCGGGTTCCGGCTGTCCGGCGGAGAACGTCAACGCCTCAGCCTCGCCCGCATCTTCCTGTCCAACCCGGACATCGTGATCCTGGACGAAGCCACTGCCCACCTGGACGCTCTGACCGAAGCGGCGCTCCACAACGCGATGACCCACCACCTGGCCGGGCACACCAAGCTCATCATCGCCCACCGGCCGAGCACGATCGAGAACGCCGACCAGACCATCCGCCTCGACCACGGATCGGACGTGACGAGAGCTGTCGGAAGGCGGCCGTAGGCTCGCGCGGTGAGCGAGTACATCGACGCCGTACGCGAGTCCTACGACACCGTTGCCGCTGCCTATGACGAGCAGGTCAAGGGGCCGAGTGAGCAGGATCCGCTCATGCGCGCGATGTTCCAGGCGTTCGCCGAGCTCGCCCACGGCAAGGTCGCGGACCTCGGCTGCGGCCCGGGCAAGATCACCGCGTACCTGCGCGAGCTCGGCCTGGACGCGTACGGCATCGACCTCTCGCCGAACATGGTCGAGCTCGCGCGCGCCGCGTATCCCCAGCTCCGGTTCGAGGTCGGCACCATGACCGCGCTCGACGTCGCCGACGGCGAGCTCGGCGGCATCCTCGCGCACTTCAGCACCCACCACACCCCGCCCGAGCACCTGCCGCGGGTGTACGCCGAGCTGCACCGCGCTCTCGCGCCCGGCGGCCACCTCATGCTCTGGACGCACACCGGCGACAACGAACGTCGCCAGCTCACGCAGGCGTACGGCGGCCACCCGGTCAGCTACGAGTCGCACCGACTGCCGGCCGACCACCTCGCCGACCTGCTCCAAGCAACGGGTTTCCGGATCAGGGCAACGCTCGTCGAGCCACCGCCGCGGCCGAACGCCTGTTTCGTCGCGACCAGATCGTGAGCGCGGGTGTAAAGCGGACTTGACAGGGTAGAGCCTGTAAAGCAAGCTTGACAGCGTGCGGAACGACGTCAAGGCACTCAGGCTCGCCAAGGACCTGTCCCAAGGCGACCTGGCCACTGTCCTCGACGTCTCCCGCCAGACCGTGAACGCGATCGAGACCGGGCGCTACAGCCCGTCGTTGCCGCTGGCGATCAAGCTGGCGCGCTTCTTCGGGACGAGCGTCGAGGAGGTCTTCCATGTCGACGAAAACGACTAGTACCACCCGCCGCTGGGTCGTTCCAGTGGTCGCCGTCGTGCTGGGCATCGCCATGTTCGTGGTGGTGGGCCTGGTCCGCGACGACCTCGAGGTCGGCATCGTGATGCTCGTGATCATGGTCGGTTACGCCGCCATTCTCGTCGTGTTCCGGCGTGCCGAGCCGATCGCGATGCTCGGTGAGGACGGCGGCGACGAACGGCGCCGGCTGCTTCAACTCCGGGCGTCCAGCTTCACGACGAACGTGCTCGCGCTCGTCATCGTCGGCGGCTTCTTCATCGAGGTCGTCCGTGGCGAGGACGGCGAGCCGTGGACCTGGCTCGGTCTCATCGGCGGAGTGTGTTTCGCTGGCTCACTGTTCTTCTACAGCCGGCGTAGCTGACAGCAACTTCCCACTAGGAAAGGCGATTCCCTATGTATGCCTGGCTGCGGCATGCCCGCATCCTGCTCCTCGTCCTCACTCTCGGTGTCGTCGGTGCGGCGACGTACGCGACACCCGCTGCCGCGAAGACCGCGCCAGCGTTGGAGAAAGTCGTCGCCGCCGGCTTCCCCGGCGCGGTCGCCGTGGACCGAGTGGGCCGCGACGTCGAGATCTCGGCAGCGGGCGTCGCTGACGTACGTACGGGCCGCAAGGCCAAGGCGGGCGACCGGTTCCGGATCGGCAGCGTCACCAAGCCGATGGTCTCGACCGTCGTTCTCCAGCTCGTGGCGGAGCGTCAAGTCTCTCTTGACGCCCGGGTCGCGAAGCTGCTCCCGGGCGTCGGCCTGGACGAGCGCATCACCGTGCGGCACCTGCTGCAGCAGACGAGCGGGTTCCACACCGACACGTACGTCTTCCAGCCGCCGCGATCCATCGACGCCAACCGGTACCGCCACTTCACGCCGCGCGAGCTCGTCAAGATCGCATTGACGAACCCCGCCCCGCGCGCCACGCCCGGCACGAAGTGGGAGTACTCCAACACCAACTACGTTCTGGCCGGCATGGTCGTCGAACGGGTCACCGGCAACCGCGTCGAGAGGGAGCTGGAGCGCCGCATCTTCCGCCCGCTTCGCCTGAAGGACACATCGTTCCCGCGCGCCAGCACGTTCATCCACGGCCGGCACCTGCGCGGCTACCTCCAGGACGAGACCGGCAAGGCCACGCTCGACTACACCGACTACAACATGAGCTGGGCCTGGTCCGCCGGCGCGGTGGTCTCGACGGTCGCCGACGAGACCGCGTTCCTGCGCGGGCTGTTCACCGGCAAGCTGCTCCCGAAGTCGCTGCTCGCGAAGATGATGGACGACGGCAAGTTCGGGTACGGGCTCGGCCTGTATGCGATGCCGGCGCCGTGCGTGCCCGGCGGGCTGGTCTGGGGTCACAACGGCCAGGTCTTCGGTTACCAGAGCGCGGTGTTCAGCACGCCGGACGGCAAGCGTCAGATCGCCGTCGGCGCGAACGCCTGGATCCTCAACGAGGAGGGCGGCGGGCTGCACCCGATCGTCGACCAGACCGCCGCTGGGTCGTTCTGCCCGAATAGCGGACAGTCGTCTCGAATGATGAGCAAGTTGCTCGCGCGCTGACCAGGCTCCGTTAGTCTCTCGATAACAACTGAATACCGAGCAACTCATCCAGAGGGGCAGAGGGACCGGCCCAGTGAAGCCCCGGCAACCGGCCAGCCGCCGACGTGTATGTCTCGTCTTCGAGGCCCGCGGCGGACACGGTGCCAAATCCGGCCCGCCCGCACCAGCGGCGTGGGAAAGATGAGAGGGAAGGCCTCTGAGATGACCTCGACACTGACCACCCACGGCACCGCCACGACGCCCGCCGAGCACACGCCGCGCGAGGGTGCGTTCGGCAACGCGACCGAGCTTCGATGTCGCGAGTGTGGCAGCACGATCCCGCTGGGCGCCCACTACGCGTGCCTGGAGTGCTTCGGCCCGCTGGAGGTGGCGTACGAGTACCCCGCCATCACCCGCGAGCAGATCGAGGCGGGACCACGCAACATCTGGCGGTACGCGGCGCTGCTGCCCGTGCCCGCCGACGTGGCGTCGTTCCCGAACACCGAACCAGGACTGACCCGGCTCGTCCGCGCGGGCAACCTCGCGGCCGAGCTGGGTCTTTCCACGCTCTGGGTGAAGGACGACTCCGGCAACCCCACGCACTCGTTCAAGGACCGCGTCGTCGCCGTCGCGCTGACCGCCGCGCGCGAGCTCGGGTTCCAGGTGCTCGCGTGCCCGTCGACCGGCAACCTCGCGAACGCCGTCGCCGCCGCGGCCGCGCGGGCCGGCATCCGCAGCGTGGTGCTCGTTCCGCAGGACCTCGAGCAGCAGAAGATCATCACCACTGCCGTGTACGGCGGCACGCTGGTCGCGGTCGAGGGCACCTACGACGACGTCAACCGGCTCGCGAGCGAGATCGCCGGCGAAGAGGAGGGTTGGGCGTTCGTGAACGTGAACGTCCGTCCCTACTACGCCGAGGGCTCGAAGACGCTCGCGTACGAGATCGCCGAACAGCTCGGCTGGCGGCTGCCCGACCAGATCGTCGTCCCGGTCGCGTCCGGCGCCCAACTCGTGAAGATCGACAAGGGCATCCGCGAGCTGATCGACCTCGGCCTGGTCGAGGACAAGCCGGTCAAGATCTACGGCGCGCAGGCGACCGGCTGCGCTCCCGTGGCCACCGCGTTCAAGGAAGGGCATGACGTGGTGGCGCCCGTTCGCCCAGCCACGTTGGCGAAATCGCTCGCGATCGGCAACCCGGCGGACGGTCCGTACGTGCTCGACGTTTGCCGTCGTACGGGCGGCACGGTCGAGGACGTGACCGACGAGCAGGTCGTGGACGGCATCGCGCTGCTCGCTCGTACCGAAGGCATCTTCGGTGAGACGGCGGGCGGCGTGACGATCGCGACGCTGCAGAAGCTGATCGAGACCGGGCAGCTCGACCCATCGCTCGAGACTGTCGTGATCAACTCCGGTGACGGGCTCAAGACGCTCGACGCGGTCGCGGGCCGGGTGGGTCCGAAGGCGACGATCAAGCCGACGTACGAGGCATTCACGGAAGCGGGGCTGGCATGAGCGTGAAGGTACGCATCCCGACGATCCTGCGCACGTACACCGGCGGCGCGTCCGAGGTGACCGCCGACGGCGCGACGCTCGCGGACGTGCTCGAGTCGTTGGAGGGCGCGTATCCCGGCATCCGGGCAAGAGTGCTCGACGACGCGGGAAAGCTGCGCAGGTTCGTCAATGTGTACGTGGGTGAGGAGGACGTGCGGTTCACGTCCGGCTTGTCGACGCCCACTCCGGACGGTGCGCAGGTCTCGGTGATCCCCGCGGTCGCGGGTGGCTGAGTTTCCTTTTCCGAGTGAATTGCCGCGGTGATCGGAAAGCGTTTCCTGAATCATCGCCATCACGCTCTGGAACTGTCCGATTTCGGACGGCGACGATGGCCGTTTTCCCCGCAGAATAAGTAGGTCTCGGGCGAATTAGGCCAGTTCCGACGTCTCCCCACGGCGGCATCTGTGGGCTAATGTCAGCCCTGGTCGGCATGACCGTACGCATAGCCGCCCACACGGTGGGTTGTCATGTCGTGCGGAGAAATTCGCAACGCTTCCCCTCGGGGACGGGCGCGAGTACGACCTTCTGGCCCGCGCCGGGCGGGCTAGAACCCCGCTGGGCCTTGAGGGAGAGGTCATGACGCAAGGCACCGTCAAGTGGTTCAACGCCGAGAAGGGGTACGGCTTCATCGCGGTCGATGGCGGCAACGATGTGTTCGTTCACTACTCGAAGATCCAGATGGATGGCTACAAGTCTCTCGCCGACGGACAAACCGTCGAGTTCGAGGTCGTGGAGGGACCGAAGGGTCTCGAAGCGCACGACGTGAAGCCTGTCTGACTGCGGTCGCGACGTAACGGCGTCGAACCCAAGAGCAAGGCCCGAGTGGTGCGAACCACTCGGGCCTTGTCGTTTCTTCTTGTGGGCTTCAGCTCGCGGTGTGCTTACAGGGATCGGGGCGCGCGGTCGGCTTGAGCTGAGCGTTGATCGTCTCGTTGCCCTCGTACAGGCTGTAGAGCGTTCGCAGTGTCTCGCTGTCGCCCACGTTCGACGTCCAGAACAGCCAACCCGAGAAGCCGCGCAGGCAACTGCCGACCTGCAGCTCCCGCATGCGAGCGGCCGCGACCGTGAGGTTGTTCTGGTAGAACGCCTTGTCCGCGCCGAACTCCCCGATGATCACGGTGCCCTTCACGGTGCTCCACTCGATCGTCTCGAGGTTGCGTGCCAGCGTGTATGGATCGTTGATGCCGGGCTTGTTGGCCGGATAGATGTGGACGTCCAGGAAGGACAGTCGCGACCACGCCGTCAGTGAGCGCGGCCTTGCTGGGTAGCGGTAGTCGCCCGCCGGGCAGGGCGCCGTCGTGCAGTAGAAGGGCATCCCGCGCGGCCCGGGCTTGTGCACCGCGCCGAACGTGAAGACGCCCATCGTCACCAGGGCGGCAGGGTCGATCGCGTGGACGGCGTCGACCATCCGGTTCGCGT
The DNA here is from genome assembly GCF_016907715.1 of Tenggerimyces flavus. Lineage (NCBI taxonomy): Bacteria > Bacillati > Actinomycetota > Actinomycetes > Propionibacteriales > Nocardioidaceae > Tenggerimyces > Tenggerimyces flavus. Next base: position 2,009,978 of record NZ_JAFBCM010000001.1, read on the forward strand.
ACTCGACGAACGCCGCGTCCGCCGACTGCTGGCGCTGCGTCGGGTCGGCCATGTCGTAGGTGACGCCATTGAGTGGCGTCACCTTCCCGGACAGCTTGTTGTACGGCGCCTTGTCGCCGACGACGTACGCCTCGTTGTCGGACTGGATTGCGAGGACGGTCGACATCAGGTCGGCGCCGACGCGTTCCTTCAACCCTGCCGTGAAGTTCTTCAGGTACGTGGACTTCGCGAGCACGTAGGTCGGGTGCAGGTAGTTGAGGTTGCGACCGTCCATGTTGACCGCCTTGCGGTCCACGTTGCCGACGAGGTCGTAGTAGTACCTGCTCTGCGGGAACAGGTCGAGGGAGAACATGACCCTGATCTGGTACTTGGTCGCGAGCTTGACGAAGCTCGCGACGTTGTCGAGGTACGGGCCGTAGTACGGAGTGGTGTCGGTCATGCCGCGGCCGATGCCGTGCGGCTTCTTGTGCGTGTCGGCGTCGGTGACGTTGCCATGGTCGATGAAGACGCGGACGGCGTTGTAGCCGTCCTGGTGCAGCCGCGCGAGCGTCTGTTCGGCTTCGGCGTTGGTGTAGCGGCCGGGTTCGAACGTCGAGTGGTGCGCCGTGGGTGTCTCGGTGAGCCGTACGTAGTTGGCGCCGCGGGGGAGGAACTTCCGTCCCGTTCCGATCTCCTGGAGCGCGCCGTACTGCTTGCCTGCCGGCGTGACCGACTCCAGCCGGGGCAGCGGGGTGAGGCCGGGCACGGCTTCGGCGGGCTGCGGAGCGAGGGCGGCGGGTGCGAGCGCCGCGACCAGGGCGCCGGCCGTGAGCAGGTGGATCGTTCGCCACATCGTGAGGTGTCGTCCTGTTCTGTCCGGATTGTCCGTTCGCCCCCTTACTCTGCTGCATTTCGCTGGCGGGCCGCTGGCGCACCGTTCACGAGCGCGCAAGCCTGGTCGAGCTTGCACTCTCCCCAGTCGAGTGCTAAACAACTGTTAGCACTCGAAGGTCGCGAGTGATAACAGCAGAGGGTTGGTTCGGCGAGGTTTCGGCGGTGAGCCGGGCCGTCCGTCGCGGGCGTCGAGCCGCCACACGACATCCACCCGACTGGGGGAGGATCCAGCTACATGCCCAAGATCATCTCGTTCAACGAGGAAGCCCGGCGCGGCCTCGAGCGGGGTATGAACACCCTCGCTGACGCCGTCAAGGTGACGCTCGGCCCCAAGGGCCGCAACGTCGTCCTCGAGAAGAAGTGGGGTGCGCCGACGATCACGAACGACGGCGTCTCCATCGCGAAGGAGATCGAGCTCGAAGACCCGTGGGAGAAGATCGGGGCCGAGCTCGTCAAAGAGGTAGCCAAGAAGACCGACGACGTCGCGGGTGACGGTACGACCACCGCCACCGTGCTCGCCCAGGCACTCGTTCGCGAGGGTCTGCGCAACGTCGCCGCCGGCGCCAACCCGATCGCGCTGAAGCGCGGCATCGAGAAGGCCGTCGAGGCTGTCGCCGAGCAGCTGCAGAACCTGTCCAAGGACGTCGAGACCAAGGAGCAGATCGCGTCCACCGCGTCGATCTCCGCGGCCGACACCAGCGTGGGCGAGATCATCGCCGACGCGATGGACAAGGTGGGCAAGGAAGGCGTCATCACCGTCGAGGAGAGCAACACCTTCGGACTCGAGCTCGAGCTCACCGAGGGCATGCGCTTCGACAAGGGCTACCTGTCCGGCTACTTCTGGACCGACGCCGAGCGCATGGAGGCCGTCCTCGACGAGCCTTACATCCTCATCGTCAACTCCAAGATCACCGCGGTGAAGGACCTGCTTCCGGTCCTGGAGAAGGTCATGCAGGGCGGCAAGCCGCTGCTGATCATCGCCGAGGACGTCGAGGGCGAGGCTCTGGCCACGCTCGTCGTCAACAAGGTCCGTGGCACGTTCAAGTCCGTGGCCGTCAAGGCCCCCGGCTTCGGCGACCGCCGCAAGGCCATGCTGACCGACATCGCCGTTCTCACTGGTGGACAGGTCATCTCCGAGGAGCTCGGTCTCAAGCTCGAGAACTCCTCGCTCGACCTGCTCGGCCGGGCGCGCAAGATCACGGTGACCAAGGACGAGACCACCATCGTCGAGGGCGCCGGTGACCAGGAGCAGATCGCTGGTCGGGTCGCGCAGATCCGTGCCGAGATCGAGAAGAGCGACTCCGACTATGACCGGGAGAAGCTGCAGGAGCGTCTGGCGAAGCTCGCCGGCGGTGTTGCGGTGATCAAGGTCGGCGCTGCGACCGAGGTCGAGCTGAAGGAGCGCAAGCACCGCATCGAGGACGCCGTTCGCAACGCGAAGGCGGCCGTCGAGGAGGGCATCGTCGCCGGTGGCGGCGTGGCTCTGCTGCTCGCGGGTCTCGCGGCTTTCGAGAAGCTCGAGCTCGAGGGTGACGAGGCGACTGGTGCCAACATCGTGAAGGTCGCGATCGAGGCTCCGCTGAAGCAGATCGCGATCAACGCTGGCCTCGAGGGTGGCGTCGTGGCGGAGAAGGTGCGGCAGCTGCCCGCGGGTCACGGCCTCAACGCCGCGACCGGCGAGTACGTCGACCTCGTCGCGGCTGGCATCGTCGAGCCCGCGAAGGTCACCCGTTCGGCGCTGCAGAACGCGGCGTCGATCGCCGGCCTGTTCCTGACCACGGAGGCTGTGGTCGCGGACAAGCCCGAGAAGGAGAAGGCCCCCGCGGGCGCCCCCGACGGCGGCGGCATGGACTTCTAGTCCTTGTCTGTTTCTTCTCTCTAGCACTACCGCGGAGGGGCGGTCCCGATTCGTTCGGGACCGCCCCTCTCGCCTTGCCTGGCAACGCAATATCCCATCGTGGCTCGCCGCATCGCCTACGACGTCGACCCAACGCGGCGGGTGGTGACGTTGACAACCTTGCGGAAGCAGCGGCAGAACGAGCGGAACGAAGTCGACAGGGCGCGGCGAGCGATGAGCCGTGATCAGAGGAGGCGATGATGGCACGTCTGACGCACGACGAGCTTCGGGCCAAGTATCCGCCGGAGGATCAGGACGCCTATTCCGCGGCGTACGCCAACGCGACGTTGGCTGGTGAACTTGCCGAGTTGGTGTACGCGCTGCGGTCGCGGGCAGGTTTGACCCAGACCGAGCTGGCTCGCCGGATGGGCACCACGCAGTCGTCGATCGCCCGGATCGAGGGAGGCGGAAGCTTGCCGACTCTCGACATGCTGGCGCGCCTGGCCCGCGCGACCGAGACCCCTCTCCACCTTGGCGCCCCCGGCCTCGCTGATGTCACCTTGGGAGCCGCCTGACGACCGGTGGCGACGTGGCCTGTTGCCCGCGCGTCGCGGCTGGCATCGTCGAGCCCGCGAAGGTCACCCGTTCGGGGCTGCAGAAAGCACCGTCGATCGCCCGGCCTGTTCCTGACCCGCTGCGGCCGTGGTCGCCTCACACGGCCAGTGGCCCCTCTACCTGGCGTCCACCCCACGTAAAGGGGCCAATGATCATGTCAACATGATCATTGGCCCCGCCGCGGACCGGCGGGTGCGGGTCGGTGGCTACTCGGGCTGGCAGGCCGCGAGCTTCTCGGGAGTGTCCGCCTTCTCGACGCACTCGGTGTACTTGGTCACGTCGCCGAGCTTGCCTTCGACCACGTTCATGACGACCGCGAGCACGACCCACGGCACGATGATCGCGATCACGCTGAGGATGCCGCCGATGATGGCGATGACGGGGTTGTTGGCCGATCCCTTGCGTACGTTGACGAATCCCACGATCGCGAGCACCACGCCGATGGCGCCGAGGACGACGGAGACATAGCCGACGACCGGGATCCAGCACAGCAGCAGGGCGATGATGCCGAGGATCAGCGCGCCGAGCCCCACGCCGTTCTGGAACGGCGGCGGCTGCTGCGGCGGCACGGGCTGCTGGTAGGCGGCGTACTGCGGCGGGGGAGGCGGAGGCGGAGTCTGGTCGGTCACCGCAGCAGGATGCACCGACCAGACACCGAACGGGCGGCCTCCACACGGAGGCCGCCCGTTCGGCGGACAAGCTCTGCCCTTTCGGGACGAGCCCTACGGCGCCACGACGTCGGGCGGCCAGGTCGCCGGTCGATCGAAGACGAGCTGGGGATCGGTCGACGCCTTCACCTGGTCCGCCCAGGTGAAGCGGTCGGGCGGTGGGTCCAAGCTGGGAGTGCCGTTGGCGACTCCTACCTCGACGATGTAGCCGGGCTCGGCCGGTGGCCCCGGCTCGGGAACGGCCCGCGCATCCATCGAGTAGTTCTCCTGCATGCTGAGGATCGCCATGGTCGGCGGCGGGATGTCGGGTTCGTCCGGGCGCGCGTTCGCCGACCTCTCCGGCCACTGCTTGGACGGGACGTACTTCAGCTCCACCCGGAGCTGGGCCTCGGACCTCGAGTCGGCGTTGTACAGGTAGGTGGCCGTCCAACGGGTCGCCTCGTCCTGGCGATCCTCCGCCAGTGCCTCGCGCTTGTCCCATCGGTACGCCTTGATCCGCAGCAGCTCGAACTCGTCGCCGTGCGGGACGTTGGAACGGATCAGCTCGTCCATCTGCTCGTCCAGCGAGGTGACGTTCTGCGTCTTGATCAACCCGGCAGGATCGATCGACACGCGCCCCTGGGTCAGGAGGGGCAGCCCCACGGTCGCGAGGCCGACCGTCGCGGCGACCCCGGCAGCGGCAAGCGCCAGGTTGCGCCGGCCCCGAGCACTGCGACCGCGTGCCACCAGACCTGGCGCCGTGATGCCCATCGGGGGCTCGTCGCGCACGACGTACGAGCGCAATTCGTCCTTCACTCTCATCTCATCCATGGCTCAGTCCTTCTTGGTTCGGCACCGGCTCGAGGAGCGAACGCAGTGAGGCGAGGGCGCGGGCGGTTTGGCTCTTCACCGTTCCCTCGGCGATGTCCATCAGCCGGGCGACCTCCGCCACCGGCAGGTCGTCCAGGAACCGCAGCACCACGATCGCGCGCTGCCGGGTAGGCAGTTTCGCCAACGCTGTCGAGAGATCCAGGCGGTCGTCGGCCGCGATCTGCGTGCTCTCGCGGGAGAACGGTTCCGCCGTGCTGGTCTCGCGGCCCCACTTGCGGCGCCCGTTGAGGAACAGGTTCAGCAGGATGCGGCGCGTGTACGCCTCCGCCGACTCCATCTGAACGCGGCCCCAATGGGCGTAGAGCTTGACGAACGCCGCCTGCGTCAGCTCCTCGGCCGCTCCCCAGTCGCCGCACAGCCCGTACGCCGTTCGGCGTAAGGCGGCGCCGCGCGCGGAGAAGAACTCCGCGTACTCGGCGTCTCGTTCACGTCTTCGCATCGGTCTCCCCTCGCCGTACTGACGCCTGTAACTACCCGCGAGCCGGGCGGGAGGTTCGCAGCGGTGTCGAAGGAATCTGCCCGCACCGTACTGTGGGGGCCGTGCGTGTAGTGACGTTCAACGCCTTCGCGTCCGCCTACGGGCTCGTCCACGACTGGGCGCGAAGCGCCGGGCACGAGCTCGTCCTGCTCGTCACGCCGGAGAGCGTCGGCGATCGGTACGGGTCCGGGCCGACGCTCCGCGACCAGGTCCCGGCGACGCAGGAGATCCTCGCGACCAGCAAGCTCCGGACGGTCGCCGCGCCGGCGATCGAGGAACTCGCCCCTGATCTGGTCGTCTCCGTGACGTTCCCGCTGCGAATTCCGGTGGAGGTCACGCGCGTCCCGAAGCTCGGCGCCCTGAACGTCCACCCCTCGCCACTCCCGCTCGGCCGCGGACCGAATCCGCAACGCACCATCTACGAAGGCGAACGGCTGCTCGGGGCGACCGCGCATCGGATCGCCCCGGAGTTCGACGCCGGCGAGATCCTCGCGCAGCGCACCCGCCCGTGGCGGGACGGCGTCACGACCGAGGACGTGCTGCGCGCCTGGTACGAGATGGTGTCGGAGGTCCTCGCCGAGGGCGCCGCGCGGGCGTTGGCGGGCGAGCAGGGGACGCCGCAGGACGAGGCGGGGGCGACGTACGCGGGCCGGTTCACCGACGAGGAGCGCTGGCTGTCGTTCGCCGAACCCGCGAATGTCGTTCAGCGCAAGGCCGTTGCGCTCAACCTGCTCGACCCGACCGCGCGGGTGCGGCTGCCAGACGGGGATTTTCTGGCCGACGACGTACGCGTGAGCGGCGTCGCGACCGACGCCTCGCCCGGCACCGTTCTCGAGCGATCCGGCAGCCGGGTCGCCGTGGCCACTTCCGACGGCGTCGTCGAGCTGACCGTTCATCCAGCAGGATGGACGAGTGCAGAACGCTGACTCCTCGGCCCGCGTGGCCGCGACCCTCCAGACCACTCCGCTGATCGACGGGCACAACGACCTGCCGTGGATGGCGCGCAAGCAGGCCTTCTACGACTTCGACGCGGTCGACATCGCGCAGCCGCGACCGGAGCTGAACACCGACATCGCGCGCCTGCGGGCCGGCGGTGTCGGCGGGCAGTTCTGGTCCGTATACGTGCCGAGCCGGCTGGCCGGTTACGACGCGGTGTCGGCGACGCTGGAGCAGATCGACTGCGTGCACGCGATGGTGCGCAGGTACGCCGACACGTTCGGGTTGGCGACGACCGCGGAGGAGGTCGAGCGGGTCTTCGCGTCGGGCCGCATCGCCTCGCTGATGGGCATGGAGGGCGGCCACTCGATCAACAACTCGATGGCGACGCTCCGGACGATGTACTCCCTCGGTGCGCGCTACATGACGCTGACGCACAACGACAACAACGACTGGGCGGACTCGGCGACCGACGAGCCGCGGCGCGGCGGGCTGTCGCCGTTCGGTGTCGAGGTCGTGCGGGAGATGAACCGGCTCGGCATGCTCGTGGACCTCTCGCATGTGTCGGCCGACACGATGCGCGACGGGTTGCGGGCGACCGAGGCGCCGGTGATCTTCTCGCACTCGTCCGCCCGCGCGGTGGTCGACATCCCGCGCAACGTGCCGGACGACGTGCTCGCCTCGCTGCCGGCGAACGGGGGCGTGTGCATGGTGACGTTCGTTCCGGAGTTCGTGGCACCCGCTTGCGGCGCCTGGATGTTGGCCGCCCAGGCTGCCGCCCGCGAGGAGGGTTTGGATCCGCACGACCTGTCGGCGTACTTCGCGTTCACGGAGAAGTGGCAGGCGCAGAATCCCAAGCCTGCCGCGACGATCGCCGACGTGGTGGCGCACGTCGAGCACGTACGCGAGGTCGCGGGCATCGACCACGTCGGGCTCGGCGGCGACTACGACGGCACGGACTCGTTCCCCGTCGGCATGGAGGACGTGTCCGGATACCCGCGGCTGCTGGCCGCGCTGGTCGACCGCGGCTGGTCGGACGACGACATCGCCAAGCTGGCAGGGCGAAACGTGCTGCGCACGCTGCGCGGCGCCGAGGACGTCGCCCGCGATCTCCAACAGCGCTTGGCGCCTTCGCTCGCGCGCTGCGCGCCCGACGGCGAGGTGCTCAGCTCGTCGTCCGCTGCGTCAAGCTGAACCAGTTGCCCGAGTCGTCGCGGAGCAGGGCTTCCTTGCCGTAGAACTGCTCCTGCGGCGCCCGGGTGAACTCCACACCGCGCGCCTTCAACTCCTCGTACTCCTTGTCGACGTCGTCGGTCTCGAGAACGCCGACCCCGAACGCGCCGGACGTGACGAGCTGGCGGACGAGCGTCGCCTGCTCCTCGTTCCACGGGCCGCCCGGCGCGATGTGCATGAGCGAGATCTCCAGGTCGGGTTGGCCTTTCGGCCCGACCGTGAGCCAGCGCATGCCCTCGCCGTAGCTGGCGTCGGTGCGGACCTCGAACCCGAGCTTGTTGACGTAGAAGTCGTACGCCGAGTCCTGGTCGAGCACGTAGACGCTGGTGTGCGTGAGACGTTGAATCATGCGTCGCAGGCTATGCCCTCGCGGGCGGCGCGTGCCTCTCCGATCTTGCGTTTACGCGGCCTCGCGCGCCCAGCCGTTGGTGAAGCAGAGCGGGACGAACCGCGGCGTCCAGAGCTTCGCGTTGCGCGGCACGGCGATCAGGACCGGGCGGATGCTGCGCCGGAAGTCGGACGGGGTGCGGCCGACGAGCTCGGCGAACCGGCGGGAGAACGTTCCGACGCTGGAGTAGCCGACCTGCAGGCAGATCTCCAGCACGGTCAGGTCGGTCGCGGCGAGCAGCGCCTTGGCGCGGTCGATCCGGTGCCGGGTGACGAACGTGTGCGGCGTCTCCCCGTACGCGCGGGCGAACAGCCGGTGGAAGTGGAACGGCGACATGCACGCGATCGCCGCGGCCTGCTCGAGCAGCACCGGGCCGGAGTCCGCCTCGGCACGCAGGAACTCGCGCGCCTGCTCCAGCCAGACGAGCGTTCCGCGGTCGACGAGCGGCCGTTCCACCTGATCACGGTACCGCGACCAGCTACAGCGGCGCCTCGAGAACGCCGACCGTGAACGGTGCCCCGGCGCGGCCGAGCCGGTCGGCGCCGAACTGGGAGTGGACCAGTAGCAGCCGGCCCTCCACCGACGCGAGCGTGGTCGGCGAGTCGTCGTGCGGGCGCTCCCAGCGGCCCAGCAGGCGGGCGGCGTCGGGATCGACCGCGGTGAGCCAGTAGCGGACCGAACCGTCGGGCTCGTCGGTGTTGTCACAAACGTAGAGCGTGCCGTTCACGTAGGCGAGGCCGTCGCCGTTGACCGCGGTGTCCAGCGGGATCCGGGCAGCCTGCTTCGTGGCGAGGTCGACCCGCCAGAGCACACCGGCGCCCTGGGCGGCGACGATCAGCGCCCGGCCGTCGGGGGTGGCGACGATGCCGTTGAGGAAGTCGGTGAACGGCTTCGTGCTCGCGCCGTGCTCGCCGAGGTCCAGCCAGCGCTCCGGCTCGCCGAGCTCGTCGCCGACCGCGAACCGCCAGATCAGCGGCTCACCGGAGTCGGTGACGTAGGCGTACTCGTCGTGCACGGTGACGTCGTTCAGCCCGGCCTCGCTCGCCGGCACGTGGCGGGTTCCGCAGGCGTCGCCGGTGCGGGTGTCGAACGCGTACAGGCACCCGCTCGTCCAGCCGCAGACCAGCAGCCGCCCGTGTGCGTCGACGGTCATGCCGACGGCCCGGTCGCGGCCGTCGACGCCTGGCTCCTGCCAGACCTCGAGGCGGTGCTGGTCGACGTGGCCGCGGTAGATCGCGCCGTTCCTCGCGCCGGAGACGTAGAACGTCCGCCCGTCCTCGCCGACCGCGATGCCTTCGGGGAAGACCTGGTCGCCAGGGAGCTCGTACTGCTCGATCACAGCTTGCCCAGCGGCGAGACGGCCATGCCGGAACGTTCGCACACCCACTGTGGGTCCGGGCCGAGCTCGGGGTTGATCCGCAGCTCGTGCGGCTCGACCAGGTCGCAGGCCTTGCACAGTGGCCACCGGCCGATCGTGTCGAGGAGCGCGTCCTGGACGTCCTGGGCGACCTGGCCGGCCACGTAGGCCGCGCCCTCGGGCCATTCCTGCACCCACCAGCGGCGTTCGGCCACGGCGTCTTCGAGGATCGACACGGCGCGCGGGTCGGCGAAGCTGTAGCTGGTGAGGTCGTGCAGCACCAGCGCGCGGGCCGCGAGGAGCGGGTCGTCGGACGTCACGGGGTCGATCCTGGCACTCTTGGAGCCATGACCGCGTCGGGCTCGTCAGCGAATCCGGAGCCTATCCCGGACAGCCGGGCCCTGCTCGAGATCATCGCGCTCGGCCCGGCCGACGCCGCGGCCGCCGAGGAGGGCGGCGCGGACCGGCTCGAGGTGTGCGACGCGATGGACCAGGACGGGCTCGCGCCCGACCCGAAGACCGTCGCCGCGATCCGTCGCCGCTGCGGGCTGCCGATGCGGGTCATGCTCCGGCTCGCCGACGGCTTCACCACCTCGCCGCCCGAGCTCGGCCGCCTGGCCGCGCTCGCGAAGCAGTACGCCGACGCCGGTGCGGACGGGTTCGTGCTCGGCTTCCTCAGCCTGTCGACCGAGGTCGACATCGTCGCCACCTCCAGCTTGCTGGACGGAATCCACCATGCCATCGGTGTGCAACTCCCGTGGACGTTCCACCGCGCGATCGACCACGCGCTCGAGTCCGACCTCGCCTGGAACGTCGTCCGCGACCTGCCCGGCCTCGACGCGGTCCTCACCGCGGGCTCGGTCCGCGGCGTCGACACCGGCCTCGACGAGCTCGTCCGCCGCGGCCGGCTTGGCGACGGCGGCCTGGTCCTCGCCGGCGGCGGCTTGCGCGCCGAGCACGTCCCCTGGCTCGCACAGGCCGGGATCCGGTCCTTCCACGTGGGCAGCTCGGTCCGCCCGGACAGCTCGTGGAAGGCGTACGTCGACGCGAAGTACGTCCGCGCCTGGCGCAAGCTCGTCGACGAGGAAGTCGCGCGCGCCGCGGACGTGCCGCGGTGACCGTGTACGTCGACCCGCCAGCGTGGTCGGCCCACGGCCGGCTGTGGTCGCACCTCGTGTCGGACACGTCGTACGAGGAGCTGCACGCGTTCGCGCGGGGGCTGGGGATCCCGGAGCGGGGCTTCGACCGGGACCACTACGACGTGCCGCAGGAACGCTACGACGACATCGTCGCCGCCGGCGCTGTGCCGGCGTCGAGCCGTGAGCTCGTCGCCCACCTGCACCACTCCGGCCTCCGCCGGCGCAAGCGCTCCCGCCGAGCCTGAGACAGGTCACGCCATCCGGAGCAGGGCCACCTCGGTGGTCAGGTTCCGGCGCGCCCGTTCCTCCCACAGCGCATGCCCGGTCGGGGTCCGGAACAGCGCGCCGTGGGACAGCAGGTCCTCCAGCACGTTCAGCCGCCCGTGCCGGAACGCGTCCTCCGGCACGAACGCGTACTCCGCACGTACGTCAGACGCATACCGCGCGTACCGCTCCGGCTCGGACGCCAGCACCGCGAGGTCGGCGTCACTCAGCACCGCCCCGTCCACATCCGAGGCCGCTGGGTCATGTGTAGTTGTCAAACGAACGAGCGCGGCAACACGCGATATCCGTGACTCCGCGACGCCGGCCCCGGGAAGGACCGACTCCGCAAGGTGTGCCGATTCCTCCTCGTTGTCCTTGCGTTGCGGGTCGTAGACGGCGTCATGGAACCATGCCGCGATCCTTACCGCATCCGGGTCCGACGCGTGCCTGTGGAGAACGTCGATCGCGACCAGAACCTCCGCCAGATGCTCGGTGTCGTGGTAGCGCCGATGCGCCTCCCCGTACCGTTCCAACAGGTCGCGCCCGACGTCGTCGGCGCCGGGAAGCAGGCGCGTCCACCGCGAGAACAGGGTTGTCCACAACTCCGTCACCCTCCCATTTTCCGTTGTCGGTAAGGCGAGGCAGAATCCAGCCCATGCAGTTCGGCGTACTCGGACCACTCCAGCTCCGGTCCGCCACCGGCGACGAGGTCGCGGTGAGCGGGCCACGTCCGCGTGCCCTTCTCGTCCTGCTGCTGCTCGACGCCGGCCGTGTCGTCAGCATCGACCAGCTCATCGCCGGCCAGTACGGCGACGACCCGCCCGCGGGCGCCACGAACGCCCTGCAGGCTCAGGTCTCGAGGCTCCGGCGCGATCTCCCCGACGGCCTCGTCGAGTTCCACGGCAGCGGCTACCGGCTCGCGGTCGACCCCGACGACGTCGACGTGCACCGGTTCGAACGCCTGGTCCGCGAGGGCCACCGCCTGCTCGCCGCCGGCGCGCACGCCAAGGCCGTCACCACGCTGCACGAGGCGCTCGACCTCTGGCGCGGGCAGCCGCTCGCCGACCTGCCGAACGCGGAGGCCCAGGCGACCAGGCTCGAAGAAGCTCGGCTCGCCGCCAGAGAGGACCTCGTCGAGGCCGAGCTCGCCCTCCCCGAGGGCACCAACGTCGCCGAGCTGCGCCGCCTCGTCGACGAGCACCCGTTGCGCGAACGGCTGCGCGGCCAGCTGATGCGCGCGCTCCAGCAAGCCGGCCGCCAGGCCGAGGCGCTCGAGGAGTACGAAGCCGCCCGCCGCCTCCTCGCCGACGAGCTCGGCGTCGACCCCTCGCCCGAGCTGGCCGCGATCCACCTCGCGATCCTCCGCGCCGAAGGGGCCGCCAAGCCCACAAGGCGCGCCCTGCCCGCACAGCTCACCACCTTTGTCGGCCGAGACGCCGAGCTCGAACGGCTGGCCGACCTGCCCCGCCTGGTCACGCTCGTCGGGCCGGGCGGCACCGGGAAGACCCGGCTCGCGATCGAGGTGGCACGACGAGATGGTCGCGAGGTCTGCTTCGCCGACCTCGCGCCCCTGCACGACGACGACGAGGACCAGCTGGCCGCCACCGTTCTCGCCGCGCTCGGCCTCCGCGAGGCGGGCTTCCAACCGGCCGGCGTCGAGCCGGTACGAAGGCTCGCCGCCGCCCTCGACGACAACCTGCTGCTCGTGCTCGACAACTGCGAGCAGGTCATCGCCGCTGCAGCCGGAATCGTCCGCACGCTGCTCGACGAATGCCCAGACCTGCATGTCATCGCGACCAGCCGCGAGCCACTCGGGCTGACCGGCGAGACCCTGCTCCCGCTCGAGCCGCTGGCCGCCGACAACGCGGTGCGGCTGTTCGAGGACCGGGCGGCCGCCGTACGTCCCGGGTACGCGCCCGGTCAGCACCATGCCGAGGTCGCCCAGCTCTGCGCCGCACTCGACGGGTTGCCGCTCGCGATCGAGCTCGCGGCCGCGCGGCTCCGCGAGTTCGACGTCCACGAGCTCGCAACGAGGCTGGACGAGCACGGACGGTTCCGGCTGCTGTCCCGCGGGGACCGGACGGCCGCTGCCCGCCACCAGACGCTCACCGCCGTGATCGAGTGGAGTTGGGACCTGCTGACCAACGAGCAGCGCCAGCTCGCCAGCCGGTTCGCCGTCTTCGCCGGCGGCGCGAGCCTCGCCGCGGTCGAGGCGGTCTGCGACGTCCCCGACGCCGACGTGTTGCTCGCCGACCTCGTCGACAAGTCGATCGTCCGGAGCGACGGATCCCGCTACGAGATGCTCGAGACGATCCGGCTCTTCTGCGCCGAACGGCTCACCGAAGAGGTCCGCCGGGCCCACGCCCGCTACTACCTTTCGCTCGCCCAGCAAGCGGATCCGTACCTGCGGCGCGCAGAGCAGCTCGACTGGCTGGCCACGTTGACGGCCGAGCACGACAACCTGATGACCGCACTCCGGTACGCCGCGACCCACGACCAAGAGACCGAGACCGGCTACCGGATGGTCGCCGCGCTGGCCGCCTACCTCTGGCTGTCCGGACGGCGAAGCCAGGCCGGCGCCGCGGCCGCCACCCTGCTCGAGCACGAGCCCGAAGACCTCGACGAGGAGTACGTCGCCTGCGTCGTGCACGCGATTCCCACCGCCGCGCCCGAGCACTGGGAGCGAGCCAAGGCGATCATGCGGAGCTTCGACCGACCACTCGAGCACCCGTTCGGCGCGGCGATCTGGGGCATGACCGCGGGCCCGCCCGACGAGGACGACGCGGAGACGCCGGCCCTGCTGGGCTCCGACCCCTGGAACGCCGCGCTCGGCCGGCTCAGCACGGCGCTGTTCCAGCTGCTCGACGGCCGACCCGCCGCGGGCGAACGCGAGCTGGTCGAGGTGGCCGCGACGTTCCAGAGCCTCGGCGAACGCTGGGGCAGCGCCCAGGCACTGGACTTCCTCGCCCAGGCGGCCGGCTGGCGGGGCGAGTGGCAGCGCGCGCACGGTTACTGGGCGACCGCGCTGCGGGCGTTCGAGGAGCTCGGAGCGCTGGAGGAGTGCGCCGACCTGCTCTGTCATCGCGGCAACGCGTTCCTGCGGCAGGGCGAGCTCGACGCGGCGACCGAAGACTTCGCACGCGCCGCCGAGTTCTCCGTGAAGGCCGGGTCCGGCATCCCGCCAGCCGTGCCGCTCGGGCTCGCGAACGTGGCGCGCTGCCGCGACGACCCGGAGGCCGTCCGAGAGCGGCTGGCCGAGGCGTCGGCCGCGGTCGAGGCGGGCAGCTTCCGGTTCGCCTCGATGCGAGCGCAGGTGTTCACCGCACTCGGCCGGCACGCCGAGGCGGTCGCGGCGGCGCGGACGTCACCGTTCGCCGCGGACGTGGCCGACGCGACCGAGGGCCTGGCCGGGGAGGTCGTCGCGGCCGGCGAGGGCGATCGGGCCGCGCTGCTGCTCGGCGTCGCCGTCGCCCTGCGCGGCACCGCGGTGGCGGGAGATCCGCAGGTCGCGCGGGTCACCGAAGAGGCCCGCGGGCTCATCGGCGCGGGCGCCTTCGCCGTGGCGTACGCGCGCGGCGCCGAGCTCGACAAGGAGCGCGCGCTGACGGTCGTGGACGGTTCGACCCGGTAGCTGTCAGCCAACCGTCACCGAGCCGTCAGCGCCGGCCGCGACGCTACGGGACATGAAGAACACCACAGTCCTCATCTCCGGCGCGAGCATCGCCGGCCCCGCCCTCGCTCTCTGGCTGGCCCGCTACGGCTGCACCGTGACCGTCGTCGAACGGTCGTCCGGCCCGCGCTCCGGTGGTCAGGCGGTCGACTTCAAGGGTGCGACCCACCACAAGGTCCTCGAGCGGATGGGCATCCTCGACGACGTCCTCAGCCTGCAGACCGGCGGCCACGACCAGACCGTGATCGACGCGAACGAGAAGCCCCTCACCGTCATCCCGGGCGAGTTCACCGGCGGCGACATCGAGATCCGGCGCGGCGACCTCGGCCAGCTGTTGTACGAGAAGACCAAGGACCAGTGCGAGTACGTGTTCGGCGACTCGATCACCTCGCTGACCGAGACCGCGAACGGCGTGCACGTCACCTTCCAGCGCGGCGCGCCCCGCACCTTCGACCTCGTGGTCGGCGCCGACGGCATCCACTCCAACGTGCGCCGGCTCGCGTTCGGGCCCGAGCACGACTACGTCAAGCACCTCGACCACTACTACGCGATCGCCCAGCTCGGTTCCGGTGGCAAGGCGCTCATGTACAACGAGCCGGGCCGGATGGTCGCGGTCGGAGGCCCGAAAGCCGAGGCGTTCTTCGTCTTCAAGTCCGAGGAGCTCGAGTACGACCGGTACGACAGCGACCAGATGAAGAAGATCCTGCTCGACGCGTACCGCGACAACACCGGCTGGCGGATTCCCGAGCTGCTCGCGAAGGTCCCCGCGTCCGACGACTTCTACCTCGACGCGCTCGCCCGCGTCGACATGGAGCACTACGCGAAGGGGCGCATCGTCCTGCTCGGCGACGCGGCGTACGGCAACACCCTCGGCGGCTTCGGCACCGGCCTCGCGATCGTCGGCGCGTACGTCCTCGCCGGCGAGCTCGCCGAAGCCGGCGGCGACCACGTCCGCGCGTTCGCCGGGTACGAGGAGCAGATGGTGCGCTACTCCAAGATCGCCAAGCAGGCCAGCGCCGGCGCCTTCCTGGCACCACCCACCCGCTGGAAGATGTGGCTGCGCAACCTCACCTTCCGCTCGGGCTTCCTGCTGAAGGCGATGCTGAAGCTGACCGACAAGTTCGCGACCGACATCGAGCTGAAGGACTACGCAACCAAGTAAGGGAGCTGGGGCCCGACCAGGCCCCGTAGGTGAAGCGTGTCGTGGTCGCCTTACCCGGCCAGTGGCCGCTCTACCTGGCGTCCACCCCACGTAAAGGGGCAAATGATCATGTAAACATGATCATTTGCCCCAGGGCGCGGGTGGACCGGTCGAACCCACCGCCGGACGAAAGATCGAGGCTAGAACGTGGCGATGCCGTAGCCCTTCCAGCCGACCCCCGCCGGCTCGGCCTTGGCGAACTTGCCGTTGCCGAGCCCGTTGTACTGCCACAGCGTGTAGTCCGACAGCCGGACCGCGAGGATGTCCGCGCGGCTGTCGCCGTTGGCGTCGAGGACGCCGATCCGGTTGAAGCCGGTCCAGCCGCCGCCCGCGTCGATCTTCGAGGCGAACGTCCCTTGTCCGGTCCCCTTCCAGAACCACAGACCGCCACCGGTGTCGGTCGCCCAGATGTCGCCGTCTCCGTCGCCGTCCGCGTCACCACCGAAGTGGCGGGGGTACGTCGTCCAGCCCGGCCCGACTTCGTCCCGACTCCCGAACTTCGCCCGGCCGAGCCCCGGGTAGTACCACATCGTGGTGCCGTCCCGGCCCAGGATGTCGACCTTGTTGTCGCCGTTGACGTCGACGAGCGAGAAGTAGTCGATGGCGCCCCAGCCGTTGCCCTCCTCGACCAGCGAGTTGAAGCCACCGGCCGCGTTGTTGTGCCAGTAGTGGATGGACCCGTTCGGCCCGATCGCCCACAGATCGGCGTAGCCGTCACCGTTCGAGTCGCCGACCCCGATGCGGGAGTAGTCTCCCCAGCCCGGACCCACGCGGTCCCTGCTTCCGAAGCCACCGGCCGCGAGTCCGGGATAGCTCCACATCACGCCGCTCGGGTCGATGCCGAACAGTTCGTCGTACCGGTCGCCGTTGCTGCTCTCCGCCGCCAGGTTGGCCGGCCCCACGTTGGGCGGGGTGATGTAGCCCGCCACGTGCAGGTTGTCGTTGCCCTGGGTGTCGGTGATCGGATTGATCGTCCGCCGGACAACGGCGTCGCCCACGTTGCCCTCGACGGTGGTGATCGTGCCGTTGGAGTGGACGGCGGTGACGATGCCGACGTGCCCGCCTTGCACCTGCGCGGGCGTACCCCACTGGATGATGTCGCCGGGCTGCGGATCGCCCTTAGAGCCGGACGGCCGGGCCTTCCACAGGCCGCGGCTCTGTGCCCACAACCCGGTCGCCCGCGCGGTGGGTGTCGTCGGGTACGGACTGACGCCGGCTGTCTTCCAGATCCAGGTGGTGAAGTAGGCGCACCAGGCACTGGACTGGCATGGACCGTACTTCTCGCATCGCCCGTTCGCCTGTGACGCGCCCACCTCGGCGTTGGCGGTCGCGACGATGCCGGCGCGCGTGGCGGCCTGGGCCGGCGCCGCACCGACGGTCTGGAGGGCGAACGTGAGCACCAGGCCCAAGGCCAGGAGCAGGAACCAGGATCGGGTGGGACGTGATCGTGCGTGCATGACGGACAAACCCCCTCGGCTGGATGACTCGACACCTGCGCGCCCAAGCTAGGAGCGTCCGCACCGCCCTGGTGTCAGGCGAATCCCCTACAGCCGAGTGGCCGCGTCGAGCTCCGCGAGCGTGATCACGCCGTCCGCGAGAGCTCGCGCGACGAGCTCGCTCTTGGTACGAGCGGAGCGTCCGACGTTCGCGTACTTCACCCGAACGCGCTCGATGTAGGTGTCCACGGTCTTCACGCTGATCGCGAGCTTGGTCGCCACGAGCACCTTCGACGACGACGCGAACCAGGCCCGCAGCACCTCGATCTCGCGCGGCGACAACCGCGGCCGATCCGGTGCCCGGTTGGTGGCCAGGGCACCGCCGAGCGAGGGCGCGGTGTACGGCTTGCCTTCGGCCGCGGCACGAACAGCCGGCACCAGGTGCTCCTTGCCCTCGCGCTTGGTGAGATAGGCCAACGCACCGAGGTCGATGCAGGCGATCGCGGTCGCGGTGTCGGCGTGCTGGGAGTACACGACGACCCGGCGGCCGCTCTCGACGAGCCGGCGCAGCCCGCCGAACTCGCGATGGTCGGGCCGGAGCTCGAGGTCGAAGATCACGACGTCCGCGGTCGCGCCCGCACCCGTCCACACGTCGACCAGCCGGTCCTCGGCGTCGATCAGCGCGATCGGCGGATCCGCGCGTTCGAACCAGTAGCGAACGCCCGCCGCGATCGCGGCGTGGTCGTCCACGATCACCGCGGTGACGGTTCGAGCTGCCATCGCACCTCCACCCAGACGACCTCGTCATGGCGAACCTCGGACAGCTGGACGTTCGTCGCCGGAGCCGGGACGTCGATCGGGCCGCAGTCCGCGACCACGCTGACCGAGACCAGCGCGGGCTCTCCGACGACCGTGAGGCGGGCCCACGATCGAGCGGTCGCGAGCGCGATCAGCGGGCCGTCGGTGAGGTCGCGTCGTACGTCCGGACCGAGCTCCCGCCAGGTGCCGCGCGCCTCGAAGTCGACCAGAACGCCCTTGCGGTCGGCAACCTCGACGCAGTGCCGGAGCTCGTGCAGCAGCGGGTGCGGAACGGCGTCTACCTCCGCGAACAGCCGCCGCATCCGGGCCGCCTCGATCGCGCAGTCCCGCCGTACGTGCGCGTCCTGGGGATCCAGAGCGCCGCTCGCCAGACCTTCGAGGAGCGGCATCGCGCTGTCGGTCAGGTGGGCGAACCTGGTCTGCCGGTGCAGGTGGGTCTCGGCCGCGGCTGCCTCGTCGATCCGCAGCCGTTCGAGCTCGCGCCGGTTGGTCGCCACCGTCGTGGCGATCCGGCGGAACGCGGCCGCCGGCAGCGCGATGCACAACGGGTAGCCGAGCACGCCGAGCGAGCCGGTGGCGAACCGCAGCCAGGTCGAGTCCGTGCCCTCGGTCGTGAGCAGGAGATGGGTCACGCCCAGCAGCCCGTGCACGGCCAGGAACGCGAGCTGCAGGCGGAGTCGCCCGCCGATCAACACCGCGAGTCCGACCCAGTTCGCCACGCCGTACACCCAGTCGCCGGACGTCGCCACGTGGCCGGTCGGCAGCGTGGCGTACGAGATCACGCTCGCCGCGAGCACAGCCGCGACGGCCAGGAGCTGGTGCGCAAGAAGCCACCCGCGACGACGCACCAGCAGGTACGCCTCCCTGGCGAGCACGGCCACGAGGACGGCGAACGCCGCGAGCTGCACGCCAGGAAGGTCGTAGCTGTCCCAGGCCCGGGTCAGGTTCGTCAGGCCGGAGACGAACAGCGCGCCGCCCGCCACGACGAGCACGCCGACCCGGAGCCGGAGGAGCAGCTCGGTGCGGGTCGACTGCTCGACCGCGTCCCCGTCAGACACCACGGCGCCACTCCAGGACGACGGTGGTCCCGGCTGGGCTCGAGGAGATCGTTGCGACGCCGCCGAGGTCGGCCATCCGGCCGCGTACGCAGTGCCGCAGCCCTCGTCCGTGCGACCGACTCGTGGCGACGTCGAAACCCACGCCGTCGTCGGAGATGGCGATCCGGACGAGGTCGCCGTCGTCGGTGAGCGCGACCTCGACCTTGCCCGCATGGGCATGCAGGACGACGTTGTTGAGCGCCTCACGCGCCGCGTCGGCCAGCGTTCGCGCCACGCGGAACGGGAGCGCGACAGTGCTCGGGAGCCGTACGTCGATCCGGTCGAACGGGACCGCGCTGAGCTCGACCCGGAGCAACGCGACCAGCTCGGCGTCCGGCGGAACGCGGTCGCCGAAGTCGACGAGCAGCTCGAGGTCGCGCCTGGCACGAGGAACGAGCCACGGTGCATCGCGGGCGACCTGCCCGCTGCCGACCATGAGCAGCGTGGTGGCGGAGGTGTCGTGCAGGGCGTTCGCCAGTTCCTGCTCACGGAGCCGTACGGTCGCCGCGACCTGCTGTGCCTCGCGGGCCCGTTCGGTCCGCGTGGCGAGCCGGTCGGCGGTGTGGGCGCCGCGCTGGATGAGCTGCCAGACGACGCGGGAGAACGCGGCCGCGGCGACGATCCACAGCACCGAGGCGACCACGGACCCGTCGGCGTCGGCGAGGACGACCGCGGTGGTCAGTGGTCCCGCCGTGACGAGGACCGCGCCGAGCCCGGCCAGCGGGCTGAGGTGCCACTGGTAGGCGATGCAGGAGAACGTCACCAGCAACCGGATCCAGCCGACGTTGGACTCCTCGACCGCGTCGATCCAGGGGACCGAGGCGCACAACAGCGCGAGCACCGCGACGTCGACCGCGACGGCCACAGTGCCCTCGCGGCGGAGGAGGTACCAGGCGTAGAACGCGCTCCACCCGACGAGCGCGCTCGTGACCAGCGCGAGCTCGGCGTCGGGCGAGCGCAGCAGACCGATCGCGCAGGTCGGCACGATGACCGCGGCACGGATGTACGCGGCATAGTGCCTGCCGAAGCGAGCGACCAGCCGGCTGGTCCGATCTCCCCCCGCGTCCACGAAACGTCAACCCAGGAGGGGGATTCGATTGGCGTGCGCGCCGAGGACCTTGCGTTCGGTGGTGGTGAGGGGCTCGCGGCCGGTGGCCTTGAGGATCCAGGTGGCGTCGTTCCACGGGGGCTTGGTGACGTTCTCGCCGAGGAGCTCGTCGAGGGTCCGCACGGTCAGCTCGGTCGCGGACGGCCGGGGGAGGGCACGACCCGGCAGCTCGAGGAGGAGGTCGAGATGGTGGATCGTCACCTCGACCGCGAGTGTTCCGAGCAGGTCGGAGACGGTGAGAACGTGGCCCTGGGTGCTGATCCGGTCCGTGCCGGGCGTGCCGTTCGCGAGCTGCAGGACGGCGCTCGCGGTGCCCTGCCAGTGCCGGGCGAGGATGGTCGGGTCGACGTACGCGGCGGAGCTGATCCGGACGAACCTCGCATGAGCCGCGGCGAACGACGCGTTCTCCGGCTGCATCCAGTTCCGCCAGTAGCTGACGTAATCGAGATCCGGCGCGGTCCGCGCCGGCGTCCCGAACGCGACCAGCGCGCGCTGTGCGTCGAGGAGAACGTGGAACAAGACGTCCGCCACCGTCCACCCGGTGCAGCGACTCGCGCGGGCGAAGTCGGCCTCGGTCAACGACGTGACGACCTGCTCCAACCCGCCGTACGCATCCGCCAACGCCGAGCGTGCCACCCGCTGATGCAACGACCCCATGCCGCTCAGTCTCGCCGACGGGCGAATCAGGCGGAGAGCTGGGAGGGCAAGGGCTCGGCGTGCAGGACGGTCAGTGACGTGACCGCTCTCGTCAGGCACACATACAGGCGGCGGAGGCCCGTGGTCTCGTCCGGCTCGGCGGCCACGATCTCGGCAGGCTCCAGGACCAGCACGTGGTCGAACTCCAGACCCTTCGCCAACGACGCCGGCACCACGTCGAGGTGGGCCTCCACGTCGTCCTCGTCCCCCAGCACCGCGTACGACAGAGCCGCGTCGTCGAGCAGCTTGCGCACCGTA
This sequence comes from Tenggerimyces flavus, assembly GCF_016907715.1. Lineage (NCBI taxonomy): Bacteria > Bacillati > Actinomycetota > Actinomycetes > Propionibacteriales > Nocardioidaceae > Tenggerimyces > Tenggerimyces flavus. Next base: position 2,030,921 of record NZ_JAFBCM010000001.1, read on the forward strand.
CGGATCCGCGCGTCCGCGACGATCAGCCCCACCGAGCCCGGCCGCTCGACCACCTCGCGGATGTCCCCGATGATCGACGGCCCGAGCCGGGGCAGCTCACGGATGACCAGGTCACCCCGCGTCCGCCGGACCGACGAGGGCGGCGCGAGCGTCGGAGCGATCGAGGGCAGCAGCCGGGCGGCGAACTCGATCACGTCTGCCGGCACGCGGAACCCGCGCGTCAGCTCCTCCAGGTGCGCGTCCGGCTTCCCCAGGTGCGTCAGCGCCGTCGGCCAGTCCCGCACGGCCCACGGCGTCGTGCCCTGCGCGAGGTCGCCGAGGACGGTCGCCGACCCGGTCGTGCAGCGCCGCCCCACCGCGCGCAGCTGCATCGGCGACAGGTCCTGCGCCTCGTCCAGGACGACGTGCCCGAGGCTCGGCGTCCGGTCGACCACGTCGCCGATCTCGTCGAGCAGCACCGCGTCGGCCACCGACCAACGCGCCGCGCCCGGGGTCTTCGGCGCCTTCGCCCACACCAGCAGCGCCTGCTCCTCCGCGGTCAGAATCCCCTCCGCGTGCGAGGCCAGGAACTCCGGCTCGGAGAACAGCCGGAACAGCAGCCGCGCCGGGTCCACCGCCGGCCAGAGCGCGTCGACGTACGTCTTCACCGGGCGGCTCTTCGCCACCGCGTCCTGCACCCGGTCGTCCGGCGAGTCCCCGTCCGCCTCCATCCGCAGCAGCACCCGGTGCGCGAGCGACTGCGGCAGCATGTTCCGCCCCGCGCCGTAGCGCACGCCGCGCGAACGGATCCCCTCGACGCTCTCCGCGACCTCGTATGTCGGAACGCGGAACCGCCGCGCCCCCCGCGGCACGATCAGGCCCTCGCGCGGGGTGTCCACGTGCGACCACACCGCCCGGCGCAGGACCTCGGCGAGCCGCGCATCCCCCTTGAGCGTGGCGATATCGGCGGCGTCGACACCGCGGATCCGACCCTTGCCGACGAGCTCAGCGACCGTCGTCTGCCTCGCGTCGATCTCCCCGAGCGCCGGCAGCACGTCGCCGATGTAGCGGAGGAACGAGTCGTTCGGCCCGACCACGAGCACGCCCTGCCGGCTGAGCTGGTCGCGGTGCGCGTACAGCAGGAACGCCGCGCGGTGCAGTCCGACCGCCGTCTTCCCGGTGCCCGGCGCGCCCTGCACGGCGACCGTCCCGGACAGGTCGGCGCGCACGATGTCGTCCTGCTCGGGCTGGATCGTCGCGACGATGTCGCGCATCGGCCCGACGCGCGGCCGCTCGATCTCCGCCTCGAGGATCGCGCTCGCGTGGTCGGCGTCGTCGGTGACATCGCCGAGGCGCTCGTCCTCGTACGCCGTCAGCTCGCCGTGCTGGAACCCGAACCGCCGGCGCAGTTCCACACCCAGCGGCTCGGCCTTGCTCGCGCGGTAGAACGGGCGGGACACGTTCGCGCGCCAGTCGACGACCATCGGGTCGCCCGCGGCGTCGGAGACGTGGCGGCGGCCGACGTAGTACTGCTCCTGCTGGGCGATGCCGTACGGGCCCTGGCCGGCCAGGTAGTCGAGGCGGCCGAAGAACAGCGCGATGGTCGGGTCGTCGGCCAACGCCTTCGCGCGCCAGTAGAGGTTGGCTCTGAGGAACTCGGTGGAGACCGGGTCGCCGCCGTCCGCCCGCATCCCCTCGGTGCGCTCCCGCATGGCGCGCAGGGCGTCGCGGGAGTCGGCGAGGTGGGTGCGTTCGGCGGCGAGGTCCGGATCGGGGGGAGTCGTCGTCTCGTAGGTGGGCATGGCGAGACCTCCGAAGTGCCGGGAAGGGCCGAGCAACGTAACACAGACCGCCGGCACGGTCGTAAGGGTTTACCTGCCTACAGCCAGGCGGGGCAGCGTGGCACCTTCGGGTTGAAGCCGGGCCGCCCGGGGCTCAGCACGTAGGCGTCGGACACCCAGGTGCCGTTGTCGAGCTTGTTCCACACCGCGGTCGAGCGGACCTTCTCCGCGGCGCGCTGGCACACCACGAACGCCAACCCGCCCGAGGGGATCACGCCGCGCGCCTTCCCCGTCGTCGACGGCCCGTCGCGCATGCGCAGCCCGTCGCCGGTGATCGGGTACGGATAGGTGCAGAACGGGATCGGCCGCGTCAAGCCGGTCTTGCTCTTGGTCGTGACGTACGCATCGCTCACGTACGTGCCATCGGCGAGCTTGTTCCACACCGGATCGTTCTTGACCTTCTCGCCGAACGCCTGGCACATCACCTTCAGCGGTGCGCCGGGCGCGAACGTCCGGACGTCGTCGTAGGAGGTCCCCGGCCCGGTCCGAGCCCGCAGTGTCGACGACGCGACCACGTTGTAGCGGTAGATCACCGAACCCAGCGTCGCGTCGACCACGTTGCTGTCGATGTTGATCCGCTTGCCGCCCCAGCTCTCGGTGTGCGGGCCGCGGTACTGCTTCACGCGCTGGTGCACCGCCCACTTGTCGTCGGAGACGTACCGCTCGTTCCAGATCGTGTTCTTGTTGTCCCAGCGCGCGGTCCAGATCACGTCGGGAATCGCCAACGTGGGCGAGCCATAGTGCTGGGCGAGGTTCTTGATGCCGGAGCTCGCGCTGGAGTAGACGCCGGACAGGTAGCCGAGATCGTGCAGCTGCTTGGTCCATTCGCGGAGGAACGTCAGCACCGCGCCCTTGCAGGACTTCTTGCGGTCGTCGTACCCCTCCATGTCGTTGTAGAGCGTGCTGCCGGCGTACAGACCGAACTTCTGCGCCTTCTTCACCGCGTCCTTGGCGGCGTCGCGGCCCTGCTTGGCGGCCTTCGCCGGGTTGATCGCGCCCATGCCCTTCTGGAACGCGCACGGGGCTTGGCGGCCGACGTAGATCGGCAGCAATCGCCAACCCTGCTTGGTGACTGAGCTGACCCAGTCGGCGTCGAGGTTGCCGTCGCCGCAGGCGCGGTTGAGCCCGCCGATGTAGATGCCGACCACGCGGTACGACGACTTCAGCCACGCCGTCATCGCGGACTTCGACGGCGCCGTACACGTGTCGAAGCCCTGCCCGCCGAAGCGCGTGGACGTGCTCGCCGGCCCCGTGAGCGCCCTGTCAACCAGGCCTTGCGCGCGGTCGAGGAGGTCCTTGCGAGGAAGGGAACGAGTCGGCCCGTCGTACCTTGCGCTGTTGACGATCGCGTCGACGCGGGTGGGGTCGTCGGCGTAGGTCGCGGTCACCGACAACGCGGTGCCGGAGAGGATGAAACTCGCGGCGTTCTCGTCGCTCTCGTCGGCCTTGCTCGCCACCGAGGGGGTCTCGCCAACCCTCGCCAGCGCGCCGGCGGCCGCGAGCCCGGGCGCGTCCTTGACGGGCGCCACCAGAACGGTGTCCGCGCGGCCGATCGCGCGAGCCGGGCAGTCCTGCTCATCCCCGGGCGCCCCGAGGTAGACGGCGTTCTTGTCGAACCGTACGCAGGTGTCCGGATGCGCGTCGAGATCGTGGACGGGCCATTCGGCCGGAACGACCAGCCGAAGGTCGCGGTACTCCACGACGCGAGTCTTGGGTCCGATCGCCGAGGTGTCCGGCTCGGACAGTCCCGGCTCGAGGTCGGCGAAGCCGAACGGGGTGGTGACGATCATCGACGCGACCGCGGCCGTGACGCCGAGGGCCACGACCCCGATCCACCCCCGCCGGCGCCGGCGGGGGCGGAAGCCCAGTCGGTGGGGTCGGGTGGTGGATCGAACGGCCACGGTACGAACCTCCAGAACCCGACATCTCGCGGTGGTCCGAGCCGTTCGTAGCGCGATCGCCACTGTCCGCTACGGACCAGTGTGCAAAATCTTGACACATTAACCACATACGCACCAGATGCAACAACCGACACACTAGTAACAACAACGGTGTAATTCGATCACTAAGCGATGAGGGCCAAGAAGGCGGTCCGGATCCAGTCGCCGTAGCGCTCCGGCGTCCAGCCGCGCTGGCGGACCAGCAGGTAATAGAGGTGCGGCGAGTTCAGGGTCCAGATCGTGTCGCGGATCTCGTTCCGCCGCGCCGCGGACACGTCACCGAGCCGGTCGGCGACGGTCGCCGCCAGCTGTTCGGCGCCCGCGAGCCGGTGGCCGTCGAGGGTGTCGGCGAGCTCGGCGATCGCCGGATCGGCGTCCGCGGCGGCGTACATGACCATGAAGATCGGCGTGACGGCCGGCCCGCGCAGGACCATGAACGCAGCGAGCCGGGTGAGCACCTCCTCCGCGGTCGCGCCCGCGTGCACGTCCCGCATCTCCGTGCGCTCGTGCAGCGGTGTCGACTCGACGTCGCCGACGAGGCTGGTCTCGACGGCGAGCTTGAGCAGGTTGACCTTCGACTTGAAGCCGGCGAACACCGTGGGAGTGGAGACGCCGGCGGCCTTGGCGATGTCCGCGACCGAGGTGCCGGCGTAGCCGCGTTCGACGAACAGGTCCCGCGCGGTCGCGAGGATCCGCTCCCGGGTCGCCTCGGCCTGGGCTCGGCGGCCGGTGGCGTCGTACGGGCGACGTTCTTGCGCACGCGATGGCATTGAGCTACCTTAGCCTATGTTCAATATAGTTAGAGTTAAACGAAAGGCGAGACGATGACGCTCTCCTACCGCGTGGCGGGCACGGGTACGCCGCTGCTGTTGATCCATGGCGCGGCCGAGGACGCGTCGATGCTCGCCCCGCAGGCGGAAGCGTTCGCCGCGCGCGGTCGCCGGGTGATCTGGTACGACCGCCGCGGCACCGGCGCCAGCTCGCGGGCGGACTGGCCGGAGGGCGGCGTTGCCCAGCACGTGGCCGACGCCGCCGAGCTGCTCCGGTCGTTGGACGCCGTACCCGCGACCGTCCTCGGCTTCAGCTCCGGCGGCGTGATCGCGCTCGAGCTGGCCGCCCGTCACCCCGAGCTCGTCGAGCGCGCGATCGCGTGGGAGCCGGCCGCGATCACGGCGCTGCCCGACGGGGCCGACCTGCACGCGTCGATACTGGTGCCGCTCGACGCGCAGCTGGCCGCGCAGCCCGGCGACTGGCGTGCGGCGTTCGCCGTGTTGATCGAGCTGATGTCCGGTGGCGCGGCCGACCTGTCCAGCCCGGAAGTCCAAGCCCAGATGGTGAACGCCGAGGCCGCGGTCCGCGACGACGCGCGGATCATCACCAGGCACGAGTTCGCACCGGGCTCGCTGCCGGCCGGGAAGGTCGCCGTGGCGATCGGCAAGAACGCGGCGCCGATGCACGTCGCGATCGCCGAACGGCTGACCGCCGAGGTCGGCGCCGAGCCGATCATCGTCGAGGCCGCGGACGACCACGAGGTGTATCTCAGCCAGCCCGACGTCCTCGCGGACGCGCTCGGCTGACCAATGCTCCCGCCGGAACTCCACGTGCCCTGATCCCTCTCAGGTCCCGGCGGGTCATGGGGCCGATCCGCCTGACCGCGGGTCGGCCCCCACAGGCGAAGCGTCGTGGTCGCCTTACCCGGCCAGTGCCCCCATTTCCTGGCGTCCACCCCACATAAAGCCCAGGGGCGGGGGCGAGCCGGGCGGTCGAAGCAACCGCTGGACGAAAGCTCGAGCCTAGGTGGGCAGGTCGTCGGTCAGCACGTCGTCGGCGTCGACGATGCGGTACGCGTAGCCCTGCTCGGCCAGGAACCGTTGCCGGTGCGCCGCGAAGTCCTGGTCGACCGTGTCGCGGGCCACCACGGAGTAGAAGCGCGCCGCTCGCGCGTCGTGCTTCGGCCGCAACAACCGGCCGAGGCGCTGCGCTTCTTCCTGCCGCGAGCCGAAAGTTCCGGACACCTGGATCGCCACCGACGCCTCGGGCAGGTCGACGGAGAAGTTCGCGACCTTCGACACGACCAGCAGGTCGATCTCGCCGGAGCGGAAGCCCTCGAACAGCCGCTGCCGTTCGCGAACGGTCGTCTCGCCCTTGATGATCGGCACGTCCAGCCGTTCGGCCAGGTCGTCGAGCTGGTCGATGTACTGCCCGATGATCAACGTGTGCTCGCCGCGGTGCTGCCGAGCGAGCCGTTCGACCACGCGGGCCTTCGTTTCGGTCGACGCCGCGAGCCGGTACCGCTCCTCCGGCTCGGCCGTCGCGTACGCGAACCGCTCCGCGTCCGTCAGCGTCACCCGCACCTCGACGCAGTCCGCCGGCGCGATCCAGCCCTGGGCCTCGATGTCCTTCCACGGCGCGTCGTAACGTTTCGGCCCGATCAGCGAGAACACGTCACCCTCGCGGCCGTCCTCGCGCACCAGCGTCGCGGTCAGCCCGAGCCGGCGCCGGGCCTGCAGGTCGGCGGTCATCCGGAAGATCGGCGCGGGCAGCAGGTGCACCTCGTCGTACAGGACGAGTCCCCAGTCGCGCGCGCCGAACAGCTCGAGGTGCGCGTACGCACCCTTCCGCTTCGTCGTCATGACCTGGTACGTCGCGATCGTGACCGGCCGGATCTCCTTGCGGGCGCCGGAGTACTCGCCGATCTCGTCCTCGGTCAGCGACGTCCGCTTGATCAGCTCGTCCTTCCACTGCCGCGCAGCGACGGTGTTCGTGACGAGGATCAACGTGGTCGCCTGCGCGTGCGCCATCGCGGCCGCGCCGACGATCGTTTTCCCTGCCCCACAAGGCAGAACGACGACGCCCGAGCCGCCGTGCCAGAACGACTCCGCGGCCATCTTCTGGTACGGGCGCAGCGTCCAGCCGTCCTCGTCCAGCGCGATCGGGTGGGCCTCGCCGTCGACGTACCCGGCCGCGTCCTCCGCCGGCCAGCCGAGCTTCAGCAGCACCTGCTTGACGTGACCGCGCTCCGACGGATGCACGGCGACCGTGTCCGGGTCGACGCGCGCGCCGATGAGCGGCTTGAGCTTCGCGCTCTTCACGACCTCTTCGAGCACCGGGCGGTCGGTCGTGACGAGCACGAGTCCATGCTGCGGATGGTTCTCCAGTCGCAGTCGTCCGTACCGCGCCATCGTGTCCGCCACGTCGACGAGCAGCGCGTGCGGAACGGCGTAGCGCGAGTACTTCAGCAGCGTGTCGACGACCTGCTCGGCGTCGTGGCCGGCGGCGCGCGCGTTCCAGAGCCCGAGTGGAGTGAGGCGGTACGTGTGGACGTGCTCGGGCGCGCGTTCGAGCTCGGCGAACGGCGCGATGGCCTTGCGAGCGTCGTCGGCGTCGGCGTGGCCGACCTCGAGCAACAGGGTCTTGTCGGACTGGACGATAAGCGGGCCGTCGTTCACACAGACTCCGGTCGGATGGGTCAAGCAGAAGGAACGCAGACCTCTAGTGTCCAGCCTCGCGCAAACCGGCGCCTACGCCGACCTCCACACGGGCCGCCCGGCGGCGGGCGCGGAACGCCGCGACGTTCGCCCGGGACGAGCAGCGCTCGGAGCAGTATCGCCGCGAACGATTGGGTGACGTGTCAACGAAAACGTTCGTGCACGGTGTCGCCTGACACACCCCGAACCGGTCCGCGCCGAGGTCGCAGAGCACGATCGCCATCCCCATCAGGCCCTCGGCCGCGATCGTCTCCGAGACCGACGACTCGCGTTCGGCGACGTGCAGATGCCAGGTCGTCGAGTCGTGGCCGGAAATGAACGGCGACACGGGATGTCGCACCATCAGCTCGTTCATCCGCTGCACCATCTGGCGTTCCTCTTCGGGTCGCTCGTGCGCGACGACCCCGCTCTCGAACACCGGGCGCAGCTCGCGTTGGAGCTTGCGCAGCGCGACGACATCTCGGGTCGAGACCCGCTCGGCGAGCCAGGGTCGGCTCGTCAGCAGGGACCGCAGGTCATCCTCGTCCTCGAGCGGCGCGTTGATCAACTCAGCGGCCCACTCTGCGTAACGGAGAAAGTCCACTTGTGCACCTTACATTGCCAACGCTAGCGTGTAACCATCATCAATGTGGACCTGACTCTTACGGAGGGCGACTTGTCGGCGGACTGGGACGAGATCCAGCGCGGTTGGGACGAGCAGCAAGCGGCCTATCTGCCCGATCGGGAGGAACGCTTCGCCGCGATGTTGGACGTGGTGGAGGCGGTCTGCGGGACCAAACCGCGCGTGTTGGACCTCGCCTGCGGGACCGGGTCGATCACCCGGCGGCTGCTCGAGCGGCTACCGGACGCGACGAGCGTGGCGCTCGACCTCGACCCGGCGTTGCTGCGGATCGCGGAGCGCACGTTCTCCGGTGACTCGCGGGTGCGGATCGTGGCGGCCGACCTCGGCATCCCGGGCTGGCAGGAGGTCGTGCGCGAGGCCGTTCCCGGTGGTGAGGTCGACGCGGTGCTGACCGCGACCGCATTGCACTGGCTGCCGGAGGAACGGATCGGGACCTTGTATGGAGAGCTCGCGGGCGTCGTCCGTTCCGGTGGCGTGTTCGTCAACGCCGACCACATGGTCGACCCGGGCCTGCCGACGGTGAGCGAGCGCGTCGACGAGCTGCGCCGGATCCGCCGCGAGGCTTTGTACGCCGACTCCGGGGTGCTGTCGTGGGACGCCTGGTGGTCGGAGCTCCGGCAGCACCCCGAGCTCGCGGACGCGGTGGCCGAGCGGGACGAGGTCTTCTCCGGCAGCCACTCGTCGGAGTCGATGCCCTCGGTCGAACGGCACCAGGAGTTCTTGCGGGCTGGCGGATTCGCCGAAGTCGGCGTGATCTGGCGCGGCCTCACCGACGCCGCGGTGCTCGGCCTGCGCTAGATCGCGCCGACGTTCGCTGCAACGGCGAAGCGGGCTCCCCGGGAGCGACCGAGGAGCCCGCAACTCTGGGTGGTGCCGGTTACTTGTTGCAGTACTGGGGAATCCAGTCGCCAACGGTCTGGACGTATCGCGCGGCGACCCAGCGGCCGTCTTCGAGCTGGTACCAGCGCGGGTTGCCGCCGACCTTCGGGCCGTTCACCTTGCAGATGATGGAGACTCGCTTGCCGTATTTGACCTTTCCGACGAGCTTCGACTTGCTGGTCGGTGCCTTGCGCAGGTTGACCGACGGCTTCCCGACCGCCTTGGCCCAGTCCCACCAGCGTCCTCCGCACCACTGCGGCGCCTTGCCGATGTTCGTGACGTAGCGGGCCGCGACATCACCCTTCGGCGTGCTGTACCAGATGCGGTTGCCGTCCACCGGGACCGCCTCGACCTTGCAGGAGATCTTGACGGTCTCGCCCTTCTTGTACGTACCCAGGCGCTTCCCGTAGGTCGTCGGGTGCGACCGGATGGTGAGCGTCTTGGCGATCACCTTGCCCTTGTAGGGATGCTCCTCGTATCCGCCGCCGGCTTGGGCGCTGGTGGTGGCGATCAGGCTGACGGCTGGAACGGCGACGGCGGTGGCGATGGCGAGTGCGGCGACGCGGACGCGACGGTGCTGGAACATCTCTCGGACTCCTTGGTCCCCCCGGCTCACCTCTCGCGGTGAGCGCTTCTGCCCATAAAGATGCGGACCCGTCCGGAAAAGTTGGTGGAAAGGAGAAAGTCCCTTGGCCATTTCTTTGGCCAAGGGACTTTGCCCGGAACGGGACTGACTACTTGCAGAACTCCGGCACGATGCTGTTGATGTTCTTCGCGTAACGAGCGGGGACCCAGCGGCCGTCGTAGAGCTGGTACCAGCGCGGGTTTCCGCCGACCTTGGTGCCGTTCACCTTGCAGATCGTGTGGAACTCGGCGCCGTACTTGAGAGTGCCGGCGCTCTTCGCCTTGGTGCTCGGCGCGGTGCGCAGGATCACCGAAGGCTTGGCGACGACCTTGCTGTCGGGGAGGCCCAGCTTGCATTCCTGCGGCGCCTTGCCGACGTTCTTGACGTAGCGGGCGGCGACCCAACCGTAAGCGGGCTTGCCACTTCGCTCGAACAGGTACCAACGCCGGTTGCCGTCGACGTTCGGTCCCGTGACCTTGCACTGGATCTCGAACGTCGTGTTCTTCTTGAGGCTGTCGATCTTCTTGGCCGCCGTCGTGGGGTGCGATCGCACATTCACCTGCGCGATGGTCTTCCCCTTGTACGTGGCGTTCACGGCAGACGTCTCGGCGTTCGCCGACGTAGCGACAAAGCCCACCGCGGGAACGGCAATGGCGGTGGCGATCGCGAGCGCGGCCACGCGGAATCGACGGTTCTTCAACATTTCTTGGTCTCCCAGGACCTCGGCTCACCCCCTCTGGTGAGCGCTTCTCTTAGGGAGACGCCTCCTGGGCAGGAAAGGTTGGCCGAAAGGGAAAGTCCCCGGCGGTATTTCGCCGGGGACTTTCGCTGGTGGTTCATGCTGGACTTCAGAGCCAGGGCTCGTCCCAGTACCTCGGTGCCTTGCCGACGTTCTTGACGTAACGGGCCGAGACCCACTTACCGTCGGTGAGCTGATACCAACGTGGGTTGCCGCCCACCTTGGGTCCGTTCAGCTTGCAGAGGACGTGGACCTTCGTGCTGTACTTGAGCTTTCCGGCCAGCTTGGCCTTGTTCGTCGGGCCGCTGCGCAGGTTGACCGAGGGCTTCTTGGTCGTGCTGCCCTTGGCGAAGTACGCGTCCGGGTCACACCACCGGGGCGCCTTGCCGACGTTCGTCACGTAGCGGGCGGAGATCCAACCGCCTTGCAGGTAAGCGAGGCGGTACCAGAGACGGTTGCCGTCGACGGAGATCGTCTTCACCTTGCAGCTGAGGTTGACGACCTCGCCCTTGGTGTAGAAGCCCTCGGTCGCCGACGCTGTCGTGGGGTGGGTGCGGAGCATGAGCTTCTTCGCGATCACCTTCCCCTTGTAGATCGGCGCGGCCTTGGTCTCGTTGTCTGCCTGGGCGACGCCCGCGGCGGTGAGGCCGACGGCCGGGACGGCAACGGCGGTGGCGATGGCGAGTGCGATGGTGCGTACGCGACGATTCTGGAACATGTCGAGCTCCCTGTCCCCCAGGCTCACTTCTGTGGTGAGCGGTGTCATCTACAGAGATGCTCGTTCGCTCGAAAGCGTTGCCTCGAAAGGGGAAAGTCCCCTGGCGAGATTCTCGCCAGGGGACTTTCGATCGCTTGTGTCGCTACTTGTTGCAGTACGGCGGGATGTCACCCACGAGGTTCTTGACGTAGCGGGCGGCGACGAAGCGGCCGTCCTCGAGCTGGTACCAACGCGGGTTGCCGCCGACCTCCTGGCCGTTCACCTTGCAGATGATCTCGACCGTCTTGCCGTACGCGAGCTTCCCGACCAGCTTGGTGCTACTGCCCGGCCCCTGACGCAGGTTGACCGACGGCTTCTTCGTGGTCGTGCCCTGGTACCACCAGCGACCGCCGCACCACTCCGGCGTCTTGCCCAGGTTCTTCACCCAGCGGGGCCGGAACGCTGCCGCCGCCATTCAGCGCGTACCAACGGCGGTTGCCGTCCACGGGAACGGCGTCGACCTTGCACGCGATGCTGAGGACGTTCCCCTTGCGTACCGTCCCGATGTTCTTTCCATGCGTCGTCGAGTGGCTCCGAACGGTCAGCGTCTTGGCGATCACCTCGCCCGGGTACTTGGCCTCGCCGCCACCTGCTTGCGCGCTGGTGGTGGCGATCATGCTGACCGCGGGAACGGCGATGGCGGTCGCGATCGCGAGTGCGGCGACCTTGAAACGACGGTGCTCGAACATTTCTGTGGGCTCCTGATCCCCCCGGCTCACTCCCTGCGGTGAGCACTTCGCCTGTTGAGACGCACCGCCCTGAAGAAAGGTTGGACGGAGTTTCCCGCTGTGCACGAAGGGGTAGAAAGCACGAGTCCCTCGACCATGGACTGGTCGAGGGACTCGGGGTTTCGCTTTGTCTACTTGCAGAATTCCGGCACCAGGCCGTTGAGGTTCTTGATGTAGCGGGCGGTGACCCAACGGCCGTCGTAGAGCTGGTACCACCGTTCGTTGCCGTCGACCTCGTCGCCGTTGACCTTGCAGATGGCGTTGAGCTTGGCGCCGTACTTGAGGCTGCCGGCGGCCTTCGCCTCGAGGCTCGGCGCGGTGCGGAGCTTGACCGAAGGCTTGGCCGTGACCTGACCGTCGGCGGGGCCGAGGGTGCAGTAGTGCGGCACCTTGCCGACGTTCTCGATGTAGCGGGCGGCGGCGTAGCGCCAGGTGTTCTTGCCGGTCTGGATGCGGTACCAGAACCGGTTGCCGTCGACGTCCGGCCCTTGGATCTTGCAGGCGATGGTGACCTTGGTGTCCTTCTTCCAGGTGCCCGTCAACCTGGCCGCGGGTGTCGGGAACGAGCGAACGTTCAACGACGCGGTCGTCACACCCTTGTACACCTCGGCGTTCGCCGGCGTGGCGATGGCGACGAGGCTGATGACCGGAACTGCGAGTGCCGTGGCGACGGCCGCGGCGGTGGCACGCATGCGAGTGCTTACGCGCATCGGGACCCCTCCCCCAGAAGAGAAGTGACGCTTCGTGCGTCACACCCATAGAGATGCGGCCGCGCCCGAATCCGTTGCCCGCGCCGGCGTCACGTTTCCGCAACGGGCTGAGTTGACGCGCCGCCCTGTCAGGGCTAACCTGACGGGACGTCAGGGCAACCCTGACGGAACCCGGTGAACGAGGAGGCGGCAGTGACCGAGACGAAGACCGAGAAGAAGCCGAGCTACCTGCAGTGCTCGTTCTGCGGCAAACACCAGGACCAGGTGCAGAAGCTCGTCGCCGGCCCGGGGGTGTTCATCTGTGGCGAGTGCATCGTGCTCGCCGAGGGGATCATCGCCGAAGAGCTGGGCAGTGAGCCGTTGCCGTCCATCGACGACAAGACCGACGAGGAGCTGCTCGACAGCATGGTCCGCCTCGACACGTCGCGGAGGCAGGTCGACCGTGTCGTCGACCAGCACGTCAAGACGCTCAGGGGGCGCGGCGTCACGTGGACGCGGATCGGCGAGGCGTTCGGTATCAGCCGGCAGAGCGCCTGGGAACGCTTCTCCGGCGAGGAGTAGGCCTCAGTCCACCGGTGCCGCACCGGTGATCCGGTGCAGGGCGAACGTTCGAGGCGACCCGGCGGCATGGTCGAAGGCCGTCAGCTGCCCGCCGTCGATCCGCACCGGGTCCACGATCCGGTCCGAAGCCCCGCCGTGCTGGTCCACGTACCCCATCCACACCGAGAATCCGCCAGCCACCGCGGCCTTCAACACCTCCACAGCCTCCGTCGAGGCCGTACGAGGCATCCGCCCGATCACCGCCCCCTCGGGCCGCGCCGACCGGGCCCTGTCCCCAGCGCGCAACGCACGCACAGCGGCGACGAAGACGGCGGGATCCGGCGGGGTGACGCCGGTACGAGGCCGCCGCTCCGGAGCACGCCCCGAACGAGGCGCCGACAGCAACAACGCACCGTCCGGCGTCTCCGGCACCGGCGCATAGCCCAACGCCCGCAGGTCGTCCACCACGACCTTCACCGGCTGCTGCGAGATGAGAACGGTCGGCGCCAGTCGCCGGAGTCGCAGCGGCGCCGTTCGCCTGTCGGCCACCAACGTCGACAGCAACGTCTCGTCATCGCACCGCAGGTAGCAAGAAGCCGTACCCACCCGCAGATGCCCGTGCCGCCGCGCCACGTCGTCGATGAGGTAGGTCAACGGCTGCGGCACGGGCGTCGTCGAGTGCAGCGCCAACAGCTCGTGCAGGTCCGAGGCCGACCGCCCCGTGTCCAACGCCCGCCGCACCGACTCGGGCGTGAACCGGTAGACAGTCGCCCCGCCATGCGACTCCGCGTCGGCGAGTTCTGCCAACGAGCGTGCGAGATCCGGCCGCAACGGCCCCGGCGCGACCGCCGTCAGGTCGGCCTGCAGGAGCACGTGGTCGACCGGCTCGGGCAGCAACGGAGCCAGGGCGCGAGCCACATCGCCAGCAGCGGCCAGCGCGCGGCCATGAGCGCTCAACGACGACAATCCCGTCACACCGAGCAGAGCAGCCTCGGCCAACGTCCAGCGGACGAGGTCCTCCACGAACGGGTTCGTCCGCCGCGGCCGCCGCCACCGCACCGCCGCGAGCACCGTCTCCGGCGTCAACCCCGTCCCCGGCGTGGCAGAAGCCAACGTGTCAAGTACGAGTTGACGCAGCTCCGGCGCTACCTTCCGATCCAGCTCCGGCGATAACACCGAGCGCAGCCGATCGCGTTCGTCCCGGCTTCCCGCCAGCGCCGCCACCCGCGTCGACCCGAACCAGGCCGCGGCCAGAACGGCCCACCGCCGCGAAGGATCCTGCACCAACCACGCGTCGTACGCGGGAGTCGGCAGCCACGTCTCGTCCTCCGTCGGCCCGACCAGCCCCGCCGCGTACGCGCACTCGAGCAGCAGCGCCGCCTCGGTCTCCTCGGCGCCGATCCGCGAAGCGGCCCGCCGCAGGTCGCGAACGCCCAGCCCGCCGGCCTTCAACACCGCGGGCGGCGCGGCACCCCAGTCGTCCAACAGCGCCTCGACCCGGCGGACCACCTCGAGCGTCGTCCCGGCGGCCGTACGGGAGATCAGAGCTGGATCCCGCGTCGTTCCCTCGAGCGGCGGCGGCACCAGCTCCGCGGCCGGTGAGATCTGCCCGCCCCGCAGATGCAGCGCGACCTCGCGCGGCAGGATCACCGTTCGCCCGTCGATCGCCGCCAGCAGCCCGCGGGCGAGCAGCGCCTCGACCGGGTTGCGTGCGGTCTCGACCGTGAGCTCGCGATCGGCCCGCGCGAGCTCGGCGACCGGAGGGCCGACGGCCATCCGTTCGGCGATCTGCCGCGCCTCCGGCCCAGCCTCGTCGAGCAGTCCTTCGATCACGGCGCCATCGGCCAGCTTCTCTGCCAACGCGAGCCGTGCCGGCCCGGCCGAAGCGAGCGCGACCGCGGCGGGCGGCCCGAGCCCGGCCGGGTACGGCCCGAAGATCTCCGCCAACACCGGCGGCACCGCCAGGTCGGAGTCCGGCCCGTACGCCAGGGCGAGCGAACGCAACGACGCGAGCAACGCCCGTACCTGCACTCCCGTCGTCCCCATCAGCGCGTCGAGCGACGCGACCGAGGTGGGCTCTCGCCGCCCGGTGAGCAGGACCAGCGCGAGCACGGCGGTCAGCGCACGCCGGTCCAGCCGGTCGAGAACGCGCACCACCGAGCTGCGCGTGACAGCACGCGCCGCGACCTGGTCGAGGTCGGGCGGCAACGGCGTCACCAGGTCCGGGCGGGCCTGGAACACGGCCACGAGCTCCTCGTCGGAGAGCGCGCGCAACGTGTCGGCCAGGCTGGCCGGCCGCGGTGGGGAGGGAGGCATCCCCTCAACGGTAGAGCGCCCGGTCGACCGCTACCGCACGTGGTCGCGAGACGACCCGATCCGTCTTGCCAAGAAGGCGGACCGCGACTACCTTGAGACGAACCGGCTCGTCTCGCCACTCAGCAAGCTCACAGGGCAGTTCTGGTACCAAGCAACTGACACCAGCGGGCCAGGGCGACAGGGGAAGGGCGGGCCGGCAAGGGGAATGCGGACTACTCCGCAATCTGTAATAGTGTGCCAAGCGCAACTGGAGGACCCCGGCGCGCCCCTGAGGGCGCTCCAGGGTCGCTCTGGGCAGTTCCCGGATGTGCCGGGACGTCCAGCCTCGGCAGGGTTGGTACCAGCGCGAAACAGGGCACCAGAGGAGAAGGAGGGGGCATGCCGATCTCCGGCACGCTGACCGAGATCCACGCGACACTGCTCGGGCTCTCGCCTGTGCTGGTCGCCCTGCTCGCCTGCCTCGCTGTGTCGATCGAGACCTCGTTGTTCATCGGCCTGCTGATCCCCGGGGACCTGATGCTGCTGGTCGCAGGCACCACCGCGACCACGCCCGCGAGGCTCGTCAGCCTCGTCGCGGCGGGCATCGTGGGCTCGCTGATCGGCGAGGCCGTCGGGTACTGGGTCGGCCACAAGTACGGCCACCGGATCCGGCGCAGCAGGCTCGGCCGCAAGGTCGGGGAGCCGCTCTGGCGGCGCACCGAAGCCTTCATGAACCGCTTCGGACCGCGCGCCATCGTGCTCGCCAGATTTATGCCGGGTATCCATGCGCTGGTCCCAGTCGTTACAGGATCCGTGCGCTATCCGTTCCGCCGCTTCATCAGGTGGGCGTTCGTCGCGGCGGTCGGCTGGTCGATCGTCTATGTCGGCGTGGGCGCGCTGGCCGGTTCGCAGTTGCACCGGGTCCAGGGATCCCTCGGGCTGATCGGATACGTCGTACTCGCGGGGATCGCGTTGGTGGTCCTCGGTAAGAAGCTGGCAAACAAGTGGGCGCCGACGGATTTTCCTGCGACCATGCCGGGTTCGGAAGGGATAGAGATGAAAGCGCAGCCGGTGCTGGCGGCGCAGAGCCCGATGGGGGGAGACCGGTGACCACGCTGTCGCAGTACACGCCGGTCGAACGTGCCCAGGCCGCGAACGCCAAGCCGGCCACCATCGAGCGCGAGCGCACCCAGGAAGCGCCCGAAGCGCCCGTCGTCGCAGCGCCCGAGCAGGAACGTTCGGTCAAGTTCGGCTGGAAGCTCCAGCACCTGCTGCTGCTCGTGGTCGCGGTCGGCGCGGTGAGCGTGCTCGCGTACCTGAACAGGCACCTGATCGACCTGAACGTGTGGAAGAGCCAGCTGCACTGGGGCTGGGCGCTGCTCGCCCTGGTCGGCTCGGCGCTCACGCTGTTCGGCAACGCCTGGAAC
Source organism: Tenggerimyces flavus (assembly GCF_016907715.1). NCBI lineage: Bacteria > Bacillati > Actinomycetota > Actinomycetes > Propionibacteriales > Nocardioidaceae > Tenggerimyces > Tenggerimyces flavus. Next base: position 2,047,491 of record NZ_JAFBCM010000001.1, read on the forward strand.
CTGATCGGCGCCAGCCCGGTCAAGCTGCGCTTCTGGCCCACGACCGGCGCCCAGACCGCGGGGACACTCGCCCGGCTGATCTCGCCGGCGGCGGTCGGTGCGGCCGCGGTAAACGTCCAGTACCTCCGCAAGGCCGGCGTCGGCAACGTCGCCTCGGTCGGCGTCGTCTCGGTGGCGCAGTCGGTGCAGCTCGTGATGGGCCTGATCCTGCTGCCGCCGATCGCGATCCTGGCTGGTCAGGACCTGTTCGAGCTCGGCGGGCTGGGCGGTCCGATCGCGATGATCGTTGGCGGCGCGGTCGTCGTGCTCGCCCTGGCCGGTGCGATCGTGCTTCGCCGTTCGCCGGTACTGCAGGCGCGCGTCAAGGTGTTCTGGAACGAGCTCACCCGCTCGATCCGCGCGATGGCGAAGAACCCGCGCAAGGCGGCACTGTCCGTGGCCGGCTCCATCGTCATCACGGTCGGCCTGGTCGGCGCGCTGTGGTCCTCAGTGCACGCGTTCGGCGGCGAGCTCCCGCTGCTCGGTGCCGCGTGTGTGCTGCTGATCGGAAGCACGGCCGGCAACGCGATCCCGATCCCGGGCGGACTGGGAACGGTCGACGCCGCGCTCGTCGCGACGCTCGGCGCGGCCGGTGTCTCCCTCGGTGTCGCGATCCCGGCCGTCGGTCTGTTCCGGCTCGCGACGCTGTGGCTGCAGCTGCCGGTGGGCCTGTACTGCCTCACCACCCTCCGGCGGCGGGGCCAGCTGTAGTCACGGACTTGGCGCGCCGACCCTGAACCGGCTTCAGGGTCGGCTGCGCCCAAAGATGACGGTCCGAGAGACCTCTGGGGTCTTGCGTACCTGCCCGGTTCGGGGGTAGGGCGACGAGTGTCGACAACCCGGACCCGAGGAGGACGACGATGGCGAAGGTCGCCTTCATCATGGACAACATCTTCGAGGACAGCGAGTTCCAGGTCCCGTACGACAAGATGCGCGAGGCCGGGCACGAGGCCGTGATCGTCGGCATGGAAGCCGGCAAGGAGCTCACCGGCAAGAACGGCACCAAGGCCTCGGTCGACCAGGGCTCGAGCGAGGTCTCCGCGGACGAGTTCGACGCGATCGTCGTTCCCGGCGGCTATTCCCCGGACAAGGTACGGACGGACGAGAAGCTCGTCGCGCTCACCCGAGCGGTGCACGAGGCGAACAAGCCGATCGCTGCGATCTGCCACGCGGGCTGGATGCTCGTCGAGGCGGACATCGTGCGCGGTCGGACCGTGACCTCGTTCAAGTCGATCAAGACCGACCTGAAGAACGCCGGCGCGACCTGGGTCGACGAGGAGGTCGTCGAGGACGGCAACCTGATCACGTCCCGGACGCCTGCCGACCTGCCCGCGTTCGTCTCCGCACTCCTGAATCAGCTGAAGTAGCCCCCGTTTCACCAGCCGGCCCGGTCGCGGTGCGACCGGGCCGGCTGATCTTTGTCCTGATTCGGGCGTGATCGTCCGCCGCACTTGCGCTCACAGGCGAAGAATTCTTACTCTGTTCACAATGCAGCAAGGCTTCCCGCATATCGGGAACGCCACGCGCAGGGGAATGTGCTCGCGTCGGTGCGCCAACAAGCGCACGATGGGTAGTGGACTCAGCATCAAAGGCGAGTTGAGGACAGAGAAATGACCCGCAACGCAGCAGGAGCAACAGCAGGATCGGCCGTCCCCCACCTGGTCGTCGTACCAGGAGCGGGAGCGAGGTCGGGTATCAACGCGACCCGACGCCTGGCCGACTTCGTGTCCCACCTCGACGCCGTCAGTACGCCGCACGCCGTCGTCCACCAGGCCAAGCGCACCCTGCTCGACTGGGCCGGCGTCGCGCTGGCTGGCAGCCGGACCGAGGCGGCGCGGATCGCGTACGACGTGGGCCTCTCCCTCGCCGGACCCGGCGACAGCCCTGTGGTCGGCCGCGCTGGCGAGCTGACCCGACCGTTCGCCGCCCTAGCCAACGGGGTGGCGTCGCACGCGTTGGACTACGACGACACGTTCGACCCCGACCGGACCGCGGTGCACGGCAGCGCGCCGGTGTGGCCGGCAGTGCTCGCGACCGGACACGCGCGATCGCTGGCCGGAATCGAGACACTGCTCGCGTTCGTCGCCGGGTTCGAGGTCGAGATCCGAGTCGCGCTCGCGGCCGGCGTTCTGCACGACGCGCTCGGCTGGCACGCCACCGGAACGGTCGGGCACCTCGGTGCCGCGGCTGCCACCGCGCGGGCGCTCGGGCTCGACACCGCCGGCGTCGTGGCGGCGCTCGGCAGCGCGGGCACGCAGGCGTCCGGCCTGAAGGCCGTCTACGGAACGATGGGCAAGGCGCTGCACCCCGGCAAGGCCGCGATGGACGGGCTGCTGGCGGCGCACCTCGCCGAGCACGGCTACACCTCGTCGGAGGACATTCTCGAAGCGCATCGAGGCTTCCTCGACGTTCTCGCGCACGGTGCCGACCCCTCGCGGGTGATCACCGAGCTCGGGTCGCGGTGGCTGCTGCTCGAGGACGGCTTCAAGGCGTACGCGTGCGGCACGCTGACGCACCCCGTGATCGACGCGCTGCTGCAGCTGCGGCGCCGGTACGAGATCAGCTCGGACGACGTCGAGCGCGTCGACATCAAGGCGCACGACTACGTGATCTCGACGACCGGCAACGCCCGGCCGAAGAACGGGCTCGAGGGCCGGTTCAGCATCAACCACTGCGTCGCGGTCGCCCTGCTCGACGGTGCTGCGAGACTGTCGCAGTTCACCGACGAGCGCGTGGCTGCCGCCGATGTGGCGTTGGTCCGGGACCGCGTTTCGGTAACGGTGGAACCGGGTTGGGACAAGGACTCCGCCCTTGTCAAGCTGAGGTTGCGCGACGGCCGGGTGCTGCTCCAGGTCGCCGACTACAACCGCGGAACGCCGGACAACCCGATGAGCGACGACGAGCTGACGGAGAAGTTCCTCGATCTCGCGTCGGGCGTGCTCTCACCGTCCCGCGCACGCGACGTAGCGGCGCTGGTGTGGCGGTTCGAGCAGCTCGCGGACGTACGAGAGTTCACCCACGCGCTGCGCGGAGACGCGTAGCCGACGAACGCGCGTTCGTGGTCGTAGGTCGCCCCGGGCCACGAACGCGTCTGGCGGGGACCGGGCAACCTCTTGCCCGGTCCCGCCGTCCTAGGTACATGAAGACGCACATTCTGCTCGTCGCAGCCGTGGCCGCGATCGCGAGTGCCTGCGGCGCGAACGCCGTGGTCACCTCGCCGCCAGCTACGGACCCCGCCGCCGACCTGCACGGGAAGACCTTCCTGTCCACGAAGGTGACGGTCGGCGGGAAGAATCACGCGCTCGTCGAAGGCACCCGGATCTCGTTGTCGTTCGAGAAGACCAAGCTGTCGGCTCTCGCCGGCTGCAACGGGGTGGGCGGTGACGTCAAGCTCGGGAACGGTGTCATCGACCTGACGCCCGGACCGTCGACGCTGATGGCCTGCGCGCCGGAGCTGATGAAGCAGAGCGAATGGTTCGCCAAGCTCCTGACGTCCAAGCCGGCTTGGAAGTTCGACGACGGCACGCTCACGATCACCGCGGACCAGACCGTTCTCACGTTCCTGGACAAGAAGCAGGCGATGCCGGACATCGGCCTCGCGGACTCGCGGTGGACCCTCGAGTCGATCATCACCGGCGACACCGCGTCGTCGTCGGCCGGAGCGTCGAAGGCGTACCTGGAGTTCCGCGACGGCAAGGTGAGCGGCTTCGACGGGTGCAACCAGCTCGGCGGTCCGGCGAAGGTCGCCGACGGCAAGGTCGTGCTCGGCCAAATCACGAGCACGCTCAAGGCCTGCGCGGACGGTGCGGAGGTCGGAACGGCGTTCGGCAAGGTCATCACGCAAGGGACCCTGACCGTGGTGATCGACGCCGACCGCGCCACGCTGACCACGGAGGATGGCAAGAACGGGCTGGTGCTGCGCGGCTCGTACGGTCGGCCGGCGCGCTAACGGGGGTCGGGGCCGGGCAACCTCCAGCCCGGCCCTACCGTCCTAGGGATATGAGAATCGGACTGCTCGCACTCGCGCTCGGTGTCGTGACGCTGGCGGCCTCCGCCTGCGGAGACCAGACTGCTCAGACCACGCCCGGCGGCTCCGGTTCGGACGACTCCCAACTGGAGGGTCGTACGTTCCTGTCGTCGTCGGTGATGTCGAACGGCAAGCCGTATCCGCTGGTCAGCGGCACTCAGATCTCGTTGTGGTTCCCCGAGGACGGACGGCTGGTGGCGAACGCTGGCTGCAACACGATCGGCGGGGAGAAGGTCCAGCTGTCGGACGGGAAGCTCTCGGCGTCCGGGCTCGGGATGACCGAGATGGGCTGCGACGCTCCGCGGCACAAGCAGGACGAGTGGCTCGTCGGCGTTCTCGAGGCCGGGCCGACGTGGAAGCTGAACGAGGCCACGTTGACGTTGACGTCCGGCGAGACCGTGCTCACGTTGGTGGACAAGAAGGTCGCCCAGCCGGACCTGCCGATCGAGGGCACGAAGTGGGCTGTCAGCACGATCTACACCGGCGACGTGGCGTCGAACACCGCGGGGATGGACAAGGCCTTCCTGGTCTTCGCCGACGGCAAGGTCACCGGCTCGACCGGCTGCAACCGGCTGAACGGGACCGCGACGATCTCCGGCTCGGAGATCACGTTCGGGCCGATCGCGACGACGAAGATGGGTTGCGCCGATCCGCTCATGCAGGTCGAGAAGTCGGTGCTTCTCGCGCTGGAGGGCACGGTGCCGTTCAGCATCGACTCGAGCGCGCTGACGCTCAACCACCCGAAGGGTGCGAACGGGCTCGGCCTCACCGGCACCGCCCAGTAGGCCACCGGGTTTCTCATGAAGGGCACCTTCATTCGAACCTATTGAATGAAGGTGCCCTTCATTCAATCGCTAGCGGACTCCGTAAGCCCGCTTGACGATCTGCTCCACGGCGTTGCCCTTGCTGTCGGTCGCCGCGACCTTCAGCGTCACGTACCCACCCTTGGCGATGCGGTTGTCGACCGAGGCGATCCAGCCCTTGCCGTCCTTGCTTACGGGCACGGAGACGAACGTCTCGCCGTCGTCCTTCGACGCCCACGCCTGCACGGATCGCAGCGGTCCCGGCGCGTAGTCCGGCTGTCCCGCGAACGTCAGCCTCACCGGGTACGAGGCCACCGCTGGCGTCAGGTTGAACGCGTCGACGTCCACGTCGTAGTCCGGCAGCAGCAACGGCAGCGCGGCGAGCTTCTCGCCGCCCGGATTGCCGGACGTGAACGAGAACTTCGTCCGCGTCGCGAGCGACAACCGCCAGTTCGGGTACGTCTCGGAGCCGGCGAAGTAGCGCTCGGTCAGCAGGTCGAGCTCGTACCGCCCCGGCGTCGCGGGCACCGGCACCTGACCGAAGGCCACCGGCGACCAGCCGATCTCCTTGCCGTCCCGGTACAGATGGAAGCCGCCGACGTCACCGAACCCTGCCGGCCAGCCGAAGTGGTCGGGCTCGGCGTCCTGCCAGTTCGGGAACTCGAAGCCCATCAGGTTGGCCTGCCGCTCGGCCACATGCAGCTTCTGGCCGTACGCGTCCTGGCGGATCCCGGTCTGCATCGGGTGCTTGTACCAGGTCGTCTCGTCCTTCTGCCCGGGTCGGTACGAGCGCACGCGGTCCTGCATGATCGCGCCCCAGTTGGGATTCGCGTCGGCGAACTGCTTCCACTCGGTGTCGCCCGGCGAGTAGTACGACGTCCGCTGCTGCGGCACCCGGACGAAGTTGCCGACGCCGGGGTAGAACGTCGAGAGCGGATCCCACGGACGGAACGCGGCCACGAAGTCGGCATAGCCGTTCGCCTTCAGGCGCGGGGCAAACCACGTCTCGTCCATCCGGCCGAGGTCGCTCGTACGCACGCGATGCTGCTGCGACCACTCCGCTCGTTCGCGGTCGAAGAACGCCAGGTTGTAGACGTACGGGCTGTCGGCGACCGCTGTCCAGCTCAGGTTGACAGCGCCGGCGGCGAGCTGCTTGCGCAGCATCGCCGCGTCGGCCGGGTTCAGCGTCAGACCGGGAGCCTGCTTGATCTCCTCGATCCCGGAGTTCCAGCGCCTACCGGCGCTCCAGGTCCACCGTCCGGGCGCGTCCCGGCTGACGAGAACACCGACGGCACCGGCCTCGGCCGCGTCGGCGAGCAGGGCGTTCATGCGTTCGCGATCGGCGTCCGACGGGTCGGGAACGTGCACGAGCGCGAGCTTTCCGCGTACACCCGCGTTGGCGAAGTCGTCCGGCGTGCCGCCCTTGGCGTCGACGAGCGGCGCCGTCTTCTTGCCATCGAACAGGTCGTCCCCGCGCATGATCTCGGGCGAGATCGCCGGCCCGCCGGCGACCCGCATCGCCAACGAGGGCGCCAACATCCGCAGGTACTTGCCGAGCTCGAAGTGCCCACGCCTGGCCCGCTGCCGGTCCGGGACCGCGAAGTACTCGTCGATGTACTCCGTGCCGATGTAGCTGCCGCTGATCGCCCAGCCCTTGTCCCAGCGGCCGTACGCCAGGCTCGCGCCCTGTTGCTCGAGTGCTCGGTCCGCGTCAACGGTGACTTGACGACCCTGGCGGGCGTCCAGCACAACGGTCTGATCGCGGTCGATCCGGATCTCCGGCGCGCCGGCGTAGGTGACCGAGTGGATCATGGTGCCGTCCGGATCGGTCGTTGGGATCATCGACGCGATCGCGTACGAACCCGCACGGACGCGGAAGGTTTGGTCCTCCGAGGAGTACGCCCGCCACCCCGAGAGGTTGTCGAGTCCGAAGACGTCGAGGAAGCCCATCCCCTCCGCGGGCTGCCCTCCGTTCCGGTCGATCCGCTTGACGGTGAGGTCGACGGTCTTCGGCTCGAGCCAGAACGCCACCGGCGTCGTGACCGTCGAGCCATCCGAACCGCGAGCGATCAGGCGGCCGCCGAACTTGCCGTACGCCCTCGCGCTGACGGGAATCCGTGGGTTGATCGTGACGGGGACGCTCGCAGAGCCGTTCGCGGGCACTGTCAACCACGGCTTGCCGAGGCTCGCCATGCCCTGCCGTGCTGGGCGATCGTCGTTTCCTGTCATCGAGAGCGAGAGCCGCAGCTGGACCGGCTTGCTCCCGAAGTTGCGGTACGTGACGTTCTTCGTTGCCGGCTTGGTCGAGGTGTGCGGCCAGCTGAACGCAGCGACGTCGACCGAGCCGGGTCCGTACACCGTCGCCTTGATCGCGCGGGACACGTCCACGATGCCCGCGCCCTGCTGGAACGGCAGTCCGCCCGGTCCGGGCTGGGCCGTCGAGATCAGCATCGCCTTGAGCTGTTGGGCATTGAGCTCCGGCCGGCGGGCCGCGAGGATCGCGGCGGCGCCCGCGACGTGCGGGCTGGCCATCGACGTGCCGCTCATCGGCGCGTACGGGATGTCGCCGTAGCTGTCGTAGTTGGCGGCCATGATGCCGACGCCGGGCGCGGCGATCTCCGGCTTGAGGACGTGGCTTCCGGGCGCTGGTCCCTTGGCGGAGAAGTCCGCCGTACGACCGTCCCGGTCGACCGCGCCGACGGTGAGAACGCCCGGAACGCAGCCCGGTGAGGTGATCCCCTCGTCGACGTAGGTGTTGCCCGCGGCGACGACGAAGAGCGTTTTGCCCTGTGCCGCAAGGAGCTTCGTCGTCTCTGAGAGCGGGTCGCTGCAGTCGCTGGGGTCGCGCGTGCCGAGGCTCATGTTGACGACGTCGGCCTGCTGGGCGATCGCCCACTCCATGCCTGCTGCGATCCAGGACTCCTGGCCGCCGCCGTAGGAGAGCACCCGACCGATCAGGAGCTCCGCGCCGGGCGCTACCCCCTTGCGCCCGGCACGGCCGCTCCCGCCAACGATCGAGGCGACATGGGTGCCATGACCGTCCTCGTCGTGAGTGTTCGGTTGGTCGGTGAAGTTCTTGCTCGCCGTCACGCGGCCGACCAGGTCCGCGTGCTTCTCGTCGTAGCCGCCGTCCAGGACCGCCACGCGGGCGCCCTTGCCGGTGTAGCCGGCGGCCCAGGCCTTCGTCGCACCGATCTGCTTGGTGCTGCGGTCCAGGCTGCCTCGGACCTTGCCGTCCAGCCACAGCTTGCCGATCGCCGCGTCGCGGTTGCGGGGCTTGCTGAACTCCTGCCAGAACTCCGTCGCGCTCTTCTTGTCGACAGTCAGCACTGCCGCGCCGATCGTCGTCAAGGTCGCGGTCCGCCGCGCGGCACGGGGAGTCGTGCCGGGGTCGGTGGCGATCAGCGGGATGCGCGGAGTGGTGCGGTCGTCGTACCCCTGCTCGATCAGGCCGGTGACGTTGAACAAACGTTCGTCAAGCCGGCCTTTCGCGAGCAGCGGGGCGGCGGAGGCGGGAACGACGTAGACGTCGTCCTTGAACCGGCGGGTGAGGTAGCCACCGGGGTCGGGATGGGCGGAGACGACCACGGTGGACTTGCGTCCGTCGGGATCGGTGCTGACCGCCACCCGGTCGCCGGTCACCAACGTGACGGTGGTGGCGACGGGGGCGTTCGCTCCGATGAGGGCGGGGGTCTTGGCCGGGGCTCCGGCGGCGGCGGATGGCACAACGGTCGCCACGGAGAGCAGCAGGACCGAGGCGACCGCCGATGTCACGGCACGCATGGAAGTCACCCTCACAGATGCGTACGGTGCATGGATACGTCCGGTGTGGGTCGGTTATGCGACATGGCCGATACTCGTCAGACAGGTTTCGACTCTGTGACCAGCTCGTTCTGACCGGGAGGTGGGGGCTTGTTCGAGGCGCTCGGCCTCGACGCCGACGAGGAGCGGGTCTATCTCGCGCTCGTTCCGGTACCCGGCGCGACGGCTTCGGAACTTTCGGTGGAGCTGGGCTTGTCGGTCGGGGACGCCGAGCGGCTGCTGAAGCGGATCGAGTCGCACGGGTTGGCGGCACGTTCCGGAACGAGCGGCCGCTACGTCGCGGCACCACCGACGGTGGCGCTCGGGGCCTTGCTGACGCTGGCGCGGGACTCGCTGTGGCGGGCCGAGCAGGGGACGGCGGCGCTGTCCGAGCAGTACCGGGCGGCCTCGGCGGCTCGTACGGTCGGCGATCTGGTCGAGGTGGTGAGCGGGCCGGACGCCGTACGGCACCGGTTCACCCAGCTGCAGCAGGCGGCGGAGTCGGAGCTGCTGGCGTTCGTGACCGCGCCGACTCGGCTGGTGCACTGGTCGGACAACCCCGCCGAGCGCGAAGCCGCGCGGCGTGGGGTGCGGATGCGGCTGATCGTCGAGCGGGAGCTGCTCGAGGAGCCGGGCGCGATGGACGACGCCGAGCGGTCGATGGCGGCCGGCGAGGAGATCCGGATCGCGGAGTCGCTGCCGATCAAGCTCGTGCTGGCCGACCGCACGATGGCCTTGGTGCCGCTGCGCCCGAACGCCGCCGAGGGTGCGGTGGTGGTGCACACGAGCATGCTGCTGGACGCGTTGGTGGCTCTGTTCGACGCCTGCTGGGAGCGGGCCATCCCGCTGCGGTTCCGTTCTTCTTCGGGTTCGCCCGGCTCGTCCGATGACGAGGCGTCGTTGGTGACGGACATGGACGTGAAGATTCTGTCGCTGCTGCTGACCGGGATGACCGACGAAGCCGTGGCGAAGCAGCTGGACCTCTCGGCCCGCACCATCCAGCGCCGCATCCGCCAGCTGATGGACCTCGCCGGCGCCCGCACCCGCCTGCAGCTCGGCTGGCACGCCTCCCGCGCCGGCTGGCTTTGAGTGCCCCGGCCCTGTGCATTCTCGGTTGCCGAACCAGACGATTGGCGCGAGAATGACTCTGCGCGGTGCACTAGCGCCGTGAAGTGAGCCCGGCAGCCTTCCGGACGGTGGGTGAGCCGGGTTTCGCGCGTCTACGGAGCTGTCAGCCGATCGACTCGCGTGCCCGCGGGCAGCGCCTTGCGCCAGTGCCCGCCGCGCGTCCAGCACCAGGCGAGGGTGTCCGGAATCGCAAGCAAGCACTCCTCGCGAGCTCGTTGATGGACGTACTCGACCTGATCGGCTTGCACCGCTCTCAGCCGGTCGTACAACGTGTGCCGGTCGCTCGTCATCAACGAGTCGTCCTCGCGCTCCTTGCAGAAATGCAGGCGTCGCTGTCCTGGGAGGATCAAGGAGCTGATGGATCTCCGCGCCGCCGCGAGATCGCGCGGCGAGATCAGTGCAGCCGCCATCACGTAGCGGGTCCGCACGGACTCGTCGACGAAGGCATGCACGGTCATGTGGTTCGACGATATGGCGAGGGCGGAGCGATGCTGACGTTGTCCACAGCTCGATCCGACTCGGTTCTAGCTCCGGCCAGGTTCGGTCAGTTCTCCCACGTCCCACGTCTACGTCGCCCATCGTTCACTAGGACCAGGTCGGATCGGGTGCGGCGATCCTCGGGAGGGACTGTGGTGGAGCGACACGAGCACGGCATCGGGCGGCGACGACTGCTCGGGCTCGGCGGGGTCAGCGGGGCGGCGATCCTGCTCGGCACCGGTCTGTACGGCGTCGGCCGCGCCACCGATGCGCTGGCGGTCGGCCCGTACCCGTTCCAGCTCGGCGTCGCATCAGGCGACCCGCTCCCCGACAGCGTGGTGCTCTGGACCCGCCTCGCCCCCGAGCCGCTCGCCGAGGACGGGCTCGGCGGGATGCCGCAGCGCGCTGTCGCCGTTCGGTACGAGGTCGCGCGCGACGAACGGTTCCGCGACGTCGTACGCCGCGGCCAGGCCGCCGCGACGCCGGAGCTCGCGCACTCCGTGCACGTCGACGTCCAAGGGCTCCAGCCGGGCCGCGAGTACTTCTACCGCTTCCGCGCCGGCCGCGAGCTCAGCCCGGTCGGCCGGACGAAGACCGCGCCGGCGCCGGGTGCGGCGACGCGGGAGATGACGTTCGCGTTCACCTCCTGCCAGCACTTCGAGGAGGGCTACTTCTCGGCGTACCGCCACCTGCTGGCCGACGACCCGGACCTCGTCGCGCACTGCGGCGACTACATCTACGAGTCGCCGTCCGGCCTCGCCGTCCAGCCGCGCAAGCACGTGGTCCGCGAGCCGTTCGACCTGCGCGAGTACCGGCTGCGGTACGCCCAGTACCGCACCGACGCCGACCTCGCCGAGGCGCACCGGCTGCTGCCGTGGATCTTCACCTACGACGACCACGAGGTCGACAACAACTGGGCGGGCGACATCTCCGAGCACTACCCGACGGTCGGCAAGGAGGAGTTCCTGCGCCGCCGCGCCGCCGCCTTCCAGGCGTACTACGAGCATCTCCCGCTCCGCCCCGACCGCGCGCCGCACGGTCCGGACATCGCGATCCACCGGCGGTTCCGGTACGGCGACCTCGCGACATTCCACGTTCTCGACGGCCGGCAGTTCCGCGACCCGCAGCTCCCGTGCACCGACCCGATGGCCTGCCCGGACCGTCTCGCGCCGGCGCGGACGTTGCTCGGACCGGAGCAGGAGGCCTGGTTGAAGAGCGGGCTCCGCTCGTCGGCGACGCGGTGGGACGTGCTGGTGCAGCAGGTTCCGTTCACCCAGCTGGACGAGGCCGCCGGGCCAGGGTTCCAGTACGGGAAGGACAACTGGAACTACTTCCCGGCCGCCCGCCAGCGCATCGTCGACGAGCTCGTCGCGCGTCCGGACCTGAACGCGATCGTGATCGGCGGCGAGATCCACCGGCACCTCGCCGCCGACATCAAGGCGACCTGGGACGACCCAGCGGCGCCGCCGGTCGCGTCGGAGTTCGTCGCGACGTCGGTCGCCTCGGGCGGGAACGGCAACGCCGGGAGCACCTGGGTGACGCGGATCCTCGCCGAGAACCCGCACATCAAGTACGCATGGGAGCAGCGCGGGTACGTGCGGGCGCGAATCTCCCAGCAGGAGTGGCGTACCGACCTGCGCGTCGTCCCCGTCGTGACCACTCCATCTGGCGACGCGGTGACGGGTGCGTCGTTCGTCGTCGAGGCGGGTAAGCGCGGGCTACAAGTGGTCTAGTCGCAGTCCGGCTCGTCGAAGAAGCCCCAAAGGAGCGACCGAACCCGCCTGACAGACGGTGGCGTGCGGCGAAACTGAGCGTGCCGGGGCTGCGATCATGTGACTAGCGTTTACAGCGATGCAAGCCAGCGGCTAGCGTCGAGCACCGACTCGTCTTCGGCAGAACGGGGTGCCCACGATGTTGCGACGCGTGCTCTTCGCTGGAGTGGTGACCGGGGCGTTGGTGATCACGCCGTACGCTTCGGCGATGGCCTCCTCCGACCAGCAGGCGACCGCCGCGCAACCGCTTGCCGATGTGTGCAACCTCCACTGTGACCGTCGTGATCCCGCGGTCGCGCAGGGCGATCGGGTCGCCGCACAGGCGACGGTGTTCAGCCGGCAGCTCGTGCTGCACGTGTCCGACGCGGACAACATGGCGTGGGCGAGCATCGACAACGGCGACCCCGGCGACGAGGTGTGGCTGGACCGTTCGTGGGACGGCGGGCGTACGTGGTCCGACGGGAGCAAGCTCGGCGCCACGACGATCCCGACCGGGCGGCGAGGATGGCGGACGTTGATGTACAACGTCGACGACCCGTCCGGACGCCAGGTCGGCGCGCTGCGCGCGTGCGGCAAGGCGGGGAACCGGGCCGACATCGCCTGCACGACGTGGCATCGTTCGACGATCAACGCGAGCAACCGGCTGGACGCCGGAGCGACGGCGTTGATGATGGACTACAACGTCTCGAACGGCTTGTGGCGGACGACCGGGTGGTGGAACTCGGCGAATGCCCTTACGGCGTTGCTGGATTACAGCAAGCAGACCGGGTCGACGACTTATCGGTACGCGATCGCCAACACGTTCGACAAGAACCGCGGCAACAACTTCACCAACGAGTACATGGATGACACCGGTTGGTGGGGTCTCGCGTGGGTGCGTGCGTACGACCTGACGGGTGAGCAACGCTACCTTGACATGGCGAAGATCGACGCCGACTACATGTGGTCGCACAAGGACTCGCACTGCGGCGGTGGCGTGTGGTGGCGGGACGACCACAACTACAAGAACGCGGTGACGAACGAGCTTTTCATCAAGCTGGCAGCGTCATTACACAACCGCCTACCGGGCGACACGGTGTATCTGTCACGGGCGAACGAGATCTGGTCGTGGTTCAAGGCTTCGGGGATGATCAACTCGTCTCAGTTGGTGAATGACGGCTTGGACAACTCGACCTGCCGGAACAACGGGCAGGAGACGTGGACGTACAACCAGGGGATCATCCTTGGTGCGTTGGCCGAACTGCATCGCGCGACCGGTGACAACGCGCTGTTGACACAGGCCCGCACGATCGCCGACGCGACGGTGGCGAGCACGCGGCTCTCTCCTGGCGGGGTGCTGCGGGAGCCGTGCGAGGCTGGTGACTGTGGCGGGGACGGGCCGTCGTTCAAGGGCGTGTTCGCGCGGAACCTGGGCGAGCTGAACCGTTATGTGTCGGGGAATCCGTACGGGACGTACCTGGACCGGCAAGCCGACTCGATGTTCGCGAACAACCGGACATCGCTGAACCAGTACGGCCTGCGCTGGGCTGGCCCGTTCGACAAAACCGACGGCGCCCGTCAGCACAGCGCGCTGGATGCGCTGACGGCGGCCGACGGCTAGATGTGCAGCTTGTCCGGGGTGAGGACGATCGCCGCGGAGAAGAGCTTGCCGAACTGCTCGGGCGTGTCGAAGAGGGCGCCGATGCGCTCGGTGTACTTGGCCAGGTAGGCGTCCTGCTCGTGAGCAGGCGGCACGTCGTGAACCTGGGCCGCGGTGCCCTCGATGCGCACGATGTTGCGGCCGATGTCGGTGACGTCGAGCGTGAAGCTCACCCTCGGATTGGCCTCGAGGTTGCTCAGCTTCTGCTTGCTCGGGCGGCTGTAGATGAGGATGGTCTCGTCGTCGCGAAGCAGGAACCAGAGCGGGACGCTGACCGGCTGCCCATCGGGACGGACGGTGGTGAGCCAAGCCATCAGGTTGTGCCTGAGCCGATCTTCGACCCGCCGCCGATCAGCCGGCTCGAGCTGTTGCGTGAGCTTCATGCTCGCATGAACATCGGATCGGCCGCGACTTCTTCCACAGTCGGCGATTTCGGGAAGTTCTCCACAGATCTGGCTGGCGCTGCCCGCTCACCCCGCGGAAGCCGGATGCTGGGGTCAGTCGCATTTTCAGCGGCAGGCCTCGGGTCGCTCCAGCCAGCCGCCGGCTCGGCCCTGCCCGGAAGGCAGTCTGGTCGCCCGATGCGAGCCCGGTGGGTACAGGTGGGGGACAGGCCTCTCGCCCGGCGGAGCGACTGTTGGGGACAGCCCGCCCCTGGCGGGCGGCGGGCCGGCGATTGTACGGCTGAGTCTAGGGGGGAGCGGAGGGTTAGCGCGAGCGTCAAGGTGAGATTGACAGCGTGATCTCGAGAGGCTCGGGGTGAGTTGTCAAGGTCGACTTGCCAACGTGGGCTGGCGATGTGGGGCGGGTCCGGATCGGCCAACGGGCTTGAGTGTTGGCATCTGGAGGCGTGGTAGCGAGTGGCTTCGGCGAGGGGTCCGACAGGTGGAGGAACCGGCACGAGGGTCTGCTGGAGGTGATCCGCTGGGAGGTTTCGAATGAGGGCGTCCCTGTAGCGATCTATTCGATAGAGGGACGCTCTGATTCGAAACGTGGCGGGGTCTGGTTGGGTCGGGGGCACCTTGGTCCGAACCTATGGGACCAGGGTGCCCCCGACCCATGCGGACCAGGCGCGTTTCAGAGGCCCCAAGGGGATGGGCCGGCCGCCATCCTCGGGCCATCCCGCATCGTGACTTTGCCCACCGAAGGGGCGTTCGCGGACCCCACGAGCACCCTCCGAACGCCCCTTTGATGGGCAAGGCGGTTCGGTGGTCAGGCGTTGAGATAGCGCAGCACGGCGAGGACGCGGCGGTGGCCGGAGTCGTCGGGGTGGAGGTCGAGCTTGGTGAAGATGTTGCGGATGTGCTTGCTCACCGCCGTCTCCGTCACCACCAGTTGTGCGGCGATGGCCGAGTTCCCCTGCCCCTCCGCCATCAGGGACAGCACCTCCCGCTCGCGGGGCGTCAACGTACGCAGCGGGTCGGAGGCTCGGCGACGCACCATCAGCTGCGACACCACCTCAGGATCCATCACCGTCCCGCCGTCCACCACGCGCCGCAACGCGTCGAGGAACTTCTCGACCTTCCCCACCCGCTCCTTCAGCAGATACCCCACCGCCCCCGCACCACTGGCCAGGAGCTCCGACGCGTACCGGTCCTCGACGTAAGCCGACAGCACCAGGATCGGCAGGCCCGGATGCAGCGACCGCGCCTCGATCGCGGCGCGCAACCCCTCGTCCCGGAACGAAGGCGGCATCCGTACGTCGACGATCGCCGCGTCCGGCCGATCCGCGGAGACGGCCGCGAGGAAGTCCAAAGGGTTGTCGACCGAAGCCACCACCTCGATGCCTTCGCTCGCCAACAGCAGCTTCAGGCCCTCGCGCAGCAGCGCGTAATCCTCCGCGATCACGACCCGCATGGCAGCTCCACCGTCAACGTCGTCGGTCCACCCGAGGGCGAGACTAGCGAGAACGAGCCGTCGAACGCCTCCACACGACGGCGAATTCCGGCCAGCCCCGACCCCGCCGACTCCACCGCACCACCGTGCCCATCGTCCAAAACCGTGATCAGCATCCCCACGTCCGAGCTGTCCAACCGCACCGAAGCCTGCGAAGCGCCGCTGTGCTTGGCCACGTTCGTCAACGCCTCCGCGATCACGAAGTACGCGGCCGACTCCACCGCAGCCGGTGCCCGCGGGACCAGGCTCTCCTCGAGCGTGCACGGGATCGGGCAGCGTGCCACCAGCGCCGCGGCGGCTCCGTCCAACCCGCGCTCGGTCAGGATCGGCGGGTAGATGCTCCGCACCACCCCGCGCAGTTCCGCCAACGCGTCCGTCGCCGCGTCCTGCGCGCGCAGCACCATCGGCAACGCGTTCTCCGGGTCGCGGCGCAGCGCGCGTTCGGCGATGCCGAGCTGCATGACGACCGCGACGATCCGGTTCTGCGTACCGTCGTGCAGGTCGCGTTCGATCCGCCGCAGCTCGTTCCCGTGCGCCTCCAACGCCGCCGCCCGGGTCGCGGTCAGCTCCGCGACCCGCGCCGACAGCTGGGCTCCCTTCGCCGGCGACAGGAGGAGTTTCGCCAAGCGGGCGTGCCAATTCGCCAGCTTGGGAACGAGCACCAGAGCGAGAGCCAGGTACGCGAGCCCGATCGGGACCATCGCCAACGCGCGCGGCCACGAGGTGATCGGGAAGAACGAGTCCGCCGGCTCGTTCGCCGGAAGCGCCCACCAGTAGAACGGGAGCGTCAGCGAGTTCAGCGCCCCGAGCAGCAGCCCGATGCCGACGATCGACATCGCGAGCCCGACGGACAGGTGCGCGCCGATCCAGCCGAGGTCGCGTCGCGTCGCCGGATCGGCCAGGATCGTCCCCGCCCGCGTGACCAGCGATCCCTCCACCGGCCGGTACGCCTCGTTGATCGGGGTCCCGAGGTACCTGCCCCATTTCACCCGGTCGCGCCGCATCAGCCGACGTACGAGACCCATCACCGCCGGAAGCCCCAGCACGCCGAATCCCACGAACGAGGTCAGCAGGACGAACAGCGTGACCACGAACACGAACATGTAGCCGAACCCGCTGACGATCGAGCTCGCCAGGTAGCCGAGGGCGCGCAGCCACTCGCGGCGCGGCACGACCCATCGACGAAGATCCACACGCCCATTCTCCGCTAGCGCGGCGCGCGAGGCGGTACAGCTGCCTATACCTCCGATGGAGCGGCCGGCAGGATCGTTCACGCGGGCGGATCGGACGAGGCTTTCAGGCATGGCGAACCTGATGAGCACGACCGAGCGGGCGACCGGCCTCGCGGTCCGGCTGGACGCGGTGACCAAGGTGTACGGAACGGGCGCGAGCGCGGTCACCGCACTCCGCGACGTCAGCATCGGCCTGCCGGTCGGCAGCTTCACCGCCGTGATGGGTCCGTCCGGATCGGGCAAGAGTACGTTCCTGCACTGCGCCGCCGGGCTCGACCGTCCGACGAACGGCGAGGTCTGGCTCGGCGACCAGCAGCTCGCCGGACTGCGCGAGGGCGCGCTCACCAAGATCCGCCGCGAACGGATCGGGTTCGTCTTCCAGGCTTACAACCTGTTGCAGGCGCTGACCGTCGAGCAGAACATCACGCTCCCGCTCCGACTAGCAAACGCACGCGTGGACCGAGTCTGGCTGGCGGAGGTCGCTGCCAACGTCGGGTTGACGGAGCATCTCGACCGGCGGCCGAGCCAGCTGTCCGGCGGCCAGCAGCAGCGAGTCGCGATCGCGCGGGCGCTCGTGACCCGCCCGAACGCCGTGTTCGCCGACGAACCGACCGGCGCGCTCGACACCAGAACCGCCCGGCAGATCCTGCAGCTATTGCGCGAGGTTGTCGACAGGCTTGGGCAAACGGTCCTGATGGTGACCCACGATCCGGTCGCAGCCTCCTACGCCGACTCCGTGGTCTTCCTTGCCGACGGGCGTATCGCCGGCGAGGAACGCGCGCCGAGCGCTGAGCTCATCGCCGAACGCCTGACGCATCTCGGGGAGTGGTAACCGATGTTCGATCTCGCCAAGCAGACGATCCGCGCTCGCAAGGGTGGCTTTGCCGCCACGTTCATCGCCTTGTTCTGTGGTGCCGCGCTGGTGACGGCGTGCGGCATGCTCTTCGAGTCCGCCCTGCGCGGAGGGGTTCCGCCGGAACGGTACGTCGCCGCGACCGTCGTGGTCGGCGCGAAGCAGAGCGTCCCGGTGCAGGAGGACGCTGACCGTTATCTCGCCGAGCGGGTGCCCCTGCCGGCGAGCCTGGTCGAGAAGGTCGACGAGGTCGCCGGCGTCGAACGGGCGATCGGCGACGTCAGCATCCCGATCACGATGGTGGCCGGAGGGAAGCTCGTTCCGGCCATCCGTCCGATCGTGGCTCACGGTCAGGACTCGTTGCCGCTCGGGCGGTATGGGCTGCAGGCCGGGACGAAGGCGCGAGCCTCCAACGAGGTGGTCCTCGACCTCGCGACGGCGAAGGCGGCGGGCGCGACCGTCGGCGACGTGGTCCAGCTCGCCGCCGGCTCGAAGCCGAAGTCGTACGAGGTCGTGGGCATCGCCGACCAGGTCGAGCAGGAGAACCGGCAGTCGAACGTTTGGCTCACCGACGCGACGGCTCGGCAGCTCACCGGTCGACCGACGCAGGTCGACGCGATCGGCGTTGTCGGAGCGTCGGGCACGTCGCCCCGGGAGCTGGCGGAACGGATCGAACGCGCTCTCGGCGAGCAGGTCGTGACGTACACCGGGCATCGGCGCGGTGACGTGGAGTTCCTCGACGCGGGCCAGTCCCGTTCGGAACTCACGATGCTGGCCATCTCGTTCGCCGGCTCGGTGCCGATGATCGCGATGTTGGTGGTCGCGAGCACCCTGACGTTGGCGATTCAGCAACGCCGTAGGGAGTTCGCGCTGCTGCGGGCGATCGGGGCGACGCCGCTCCAGGTGCGGCGGATGATCGCCTCCGAGCTGTGGCTGGTGTCGTTGCTCGCCGGGGTACTGGGGAGCGTTCCGGGGATCGCGGTGGGCTACCTGCTGCGGAACGGGTTCGCCGCGGGTGGGCTCATTCCGCCGGACTTCCAGGTGGCGTGGAGTCCGCTGCCCATGCTGGCCGCGGTGCTGATGATGGTCGTGACCGCGCAGCTCTCCGGCCTCATCGCAGGGCGGCGCCCGGCGCGGTTGCGGCCGGTCGACGCGTTCGGCGAGGCGGCGGTCGAGCCTCGTACGTTCAGTCGCAAGCGGCTCGTGATCGGGCTGGTACTCGGCTTCGTCGGCGTGGCCGCATCCGCGCTGCCGCTGCTGATCAAGGGCGAGGCGGCGGCCGGTGGCGTGGGCAGCACGATCCTGCTGCTGGTCGTCGCGGTGATCGTGCTCGGGCCGAAGATCGCGTCGGCGTCGACGAGCATGCTCGGACCCATCGTCCGGACGTTCTCTGGAGCGAGTGGATATTTGGCGTCAGTACAAGTTTCGACTAACTCTCGTCGATTGGGTGCGTCGATCACCCCACTGGTGTTGGCGATCTCGTTCGTCTCGGTGCAGATCTTCATGCAGACCACCACCGCCGCGGCAGCGGTCGCTCAGGCACGAGAGGGAACGGTGGCGGACTTCGTGGTCAGCGGTGCTGCCGACCTTTCGCCGGACGTGGTCTCGTCGGTGCGAGAGGTTGAGGGCGTGCGTGCGGTGACGCCTATGGTCACGACGCAGGTGATTGCGAAGTACGACTTCGCCGACAGCGTGGAGATCCAGCCGTTCGGCGCGCAGGGAGTCGACCCCCGGCAGCTGTCGGACACGCTCGACCTGTCGGTGACGTCCGGGCGGCTGTCCGCCCTGGGCGAAGGCACGGTGGCGCTGAGCGAGTGGGCAGCCGGGACGCTCGGTGCCAGTATCGGCGACAAGCTGGACCTGACGCTGGGCGACGGTACACCGTTCGCGCCGCGAGTAGTGGCGATCTATCAACGGGGTTTGGGGTTCGGCGACTTCACGATGGCTCGCGACGCCGTCCTCCCGCATGTCACGTCGGGGCGTGACTCGGCCGTCCTGGTTCGCGTGACGCCGGGGGCTTCTCGTACAACTGTTGGCGCGGCGCTCGGCGAGTTGGCCTCGACGTACCCGGGCCTTGCCGTCGCGGATCAGGAAGCCCTGCAGGCGAATCTGCAGCAGAACCTGAAGGCGCAGTCGTGGGGCAACCTGCTCGGCACCGCGGTGGTCCTCGGGTACCTGGCGATCGCGATCGCGAACACGTTGGTGCTGGCGACCGCCGACCGGGCGCGCGAGTTCGCACTGCTGCGGCTCGTCGGCGCGTCGCGGCGCCAGGTGGCGCGGATGATCCGGACGGAGGCGTCCGTGGTGGTGCTGATCGCAGTGGTGGTCGGCTCGTTGATCACGGTGCCGCCGCTGGTCGGGATCTCGCTGGCGACGACCGGGTCGCCGATCCCGTACGTCCCGCCGCTCGGCTATGCGGCCATCGTCCTCGCGGCTGTCGTCTTCGGCCTGATGTCGATGACGATCCCCGCTCGCCTCGCCCTACGGACCCGCCCCGTCGACGCCGTCACCGCGGAGGCGTAGGTGCCAGGTTTCCTTCCACAGAAGCCGAATTGGCGAGGTTGTCCACAGATCCGCGCTGGCGTCTCCGTTAGCGGTGGGGAAGGCGAATCCTGGAGTCAGTCGCATTTTCAGCGGCAGGCCTTGGGGCGCTCCAGCCAGCCGCCGGCTCGGCCCTGCCCGGAAGGCAGTCTGGTCGCCCGATGCGAGCCCGGTGGGTACAGGTGGGGGACAGGCCTCTCGCCCGGCGGAGCGACTGTTGGGGACAGCCCGCCCCCTGGGCGGGGTGCGGGTGCGTGAGATGGGTCTGATGGATTGATCATCAGATGAATCGAGTGAGCGCGAGATGAACCGCGTCGCTGGCGAGGAGGTGGGCGAGGAGGTGGCGCCTCCATTGCAGGAGGATCCGAGGGCGCGCCAGCGGATGGGGCAAGAGGCTGTTGGTGGCCAAGAGTGAGCGGACTGGTGCGTAGCGTGAGCCACGTAGGCTCGGGGGTGTGGCTGCTGAGCTTGTCGTCGGGTTCGACCTGGACATGACGTTGATCGACTCCCGCCCCGGTATAGCCGCGGTGTGGGAGGCGGTCTCGCAGGAGACCGGTGTGTTCATCGACAGCCAGCTCGTCGTCTCCCGCCTCGGTCCACCCCTCGCCGTCGAGGCCGCGCACTGGTTTCCGGAGCACGAGATCCCGGACGTCGTCGCGCGGTACCGGGCCCTCTACCCCGACCACGCGATCGACAAGGTCGCGCTGATCCCCGGTGCGCAGGAGGCGTTCGAGGCCGTACGCAAGCACGGCGGGAAGGTCATCGTCGTCACGGCCAAGAACGAACCGCACGCTCGCAGGCACCTCGAGCACCTCGGCCTGCACGCGGACGAGGTCGTCGGCGACGCCTGGGCCGAGCAGAAGGGCGAAGCCCTCAAGGCGCGCAACGCCAGCATCTTCGTCGGCGACCACCTCGGTGACATCGTCGGAGCGAAGACGGCCCACGCGATCTCCGTCGCTGTCCCCAGCGGCCCCATCGGCATGGACGAGCTCCGCGCCGCCGGCGCCGACGTCGTGCTCGCGGACCTGGCCGACTTCCCGTTCTGGCTGGACGAACACATCCTCACCAGCAGGCTGGAAGCCCTCGAGAAGAGCCTGCAGGACGCCGGCTCGGTCCTCGTCGCCTTCTCCGGCGGGGCCGACTCCGCGTTCCTGCTCGCCGCGGCCGTACGAGCGCTCGGAAACGAAAGAGTCGCCGCCGCCACCGCGATCTCCGCCAGCCTGGCCGAGGCCGAGCTGGCCCCCGCCAAGCAGTTCGCCGAGGACCTCGGCGTCCAGCACTTCACGCCCGACACCGACGAAATGTCGAGCGAGGGCTACCGCGCGAACGCCGGCGACCGTTGCTACTTCTGCAAGGCCGAGCTGCTGGACACCTTGGGGCCGCTGGCCACGCAGCTCGGCCTCGCGTACGTCGCGACCGGGACCAACGCCGACGACGCAAGAGCTGGGTTCCGGCCGGGCATCCGCGCGGCGCACGAGCGCGGGGCGACCACGCCACTCAAGGACGCCGGCCTCACCAAGCAGCAGATCCGCGAAGCCTCGAGGCGATGGGGCCTCGCCACCTGGGACAAGCCCGCCGCGGCCTGCCTGTCCAGCCGCATCGCGTACGGCCTGCAGATCACGCCCGCGCGCCTCGCCCGCGTCGACCAGGCCGAAGCCGCACTCCGCGCCGCCCTGCACGACGAGGGCGTCCACGTCACCAACCTGCGCGTCCGCGACGTCGGCGACACCGCTCGGGTCGAGATCGACAAGGAGCTCGTCGAGCGCGTGACCGAATCGGACACTGTCCTCGAAGCGGTCCTCGCGGCAGGGTTCGACACCGTTGAGGTCGATCCGCGCGGGTTCCGGTCGGGTTCGATGAACGAGATGCTGACCGATCCAGAACGTTATCGGTAGAGGTCCAGCGCCCGGACGTCTAGGCTGGGAACGGCCCCCGTCCTCGGGGGTCGCATTGCGTCAGGTTCGATCGAGCGAGGTTTCTGTGCCGGCAGGCAAGGTCAAGTGGTACGACACGGACAAGGGTTTCGGCTTCCTCACCAAGGATGAGGGAGGCGACGTCTACGTTCGGGCTGCCGCGTTGCCGGCGGGAGTGACTGCGCTGAAGGCCGGTCAGCGCGTGGAGTTCGGCATCGTCGCGGGCCGCAAGGGCGACCAGGCCTTGTCGGTGCGAGTGCTGGACGCGCCCCCGAGCGTGGCCAAGGCGATGCGGAAGACGCCGGACGAGATGATCGTGATCGTCGAGGACCTGATCAAGCTTCTTGACGACCTGGAGTCGACGTACCGGCGGAACCGCCATCCGGAGAGCCGGACGGGGAAGCAGGTGTCGACGGTCCTGCGGGCTTTGGCGAACGAACTCGAGTCCTAGGTCTCACGACCCACACCAGCGCGCCGAGCAGGACCGCGGCGAACAGGCCGAGACCGAGCTGGGGGATCAGCGGGAGCACGATCCCGATGCCGCCGCCGATGACCCAGGCCAGCTGGAGCAGGGTTTCCGACCGCGCGAAAACGCTGGTGCGTACGTGCTCCGGTACGTCCCGTTGGATCAACGCGTCCAGCGACAGCTTGCCCATCTGCTGCGCGAGCCCGGCCGCCAACGCCACCAGCGCGATCGTGATCAGGCCGTAGAACGCGGCCGCGAGTACGGCGAGCCCGCAAGTGGCGGCGAGCAACGCACGGACGACGACCTCGGGGCTGCGCGCTCGCGTCAACGCACCAGCCGTCGTTCCTGCCAGCGCGCCGATGCCGGCCGCACCCGCGACCACGCCGACCTGCAGCGCGGTCGGGATCGTCGACAGCGGGTGCTCGCGCAGCAGGAACGCCATGAACATGATCAGGAAACCGGCGAACGCGCGGAACGCCGCGTTCGCACGCAGCGCGAGCACGACCGACGTCGGAACCCCGCGCAACGTCCGGCCGATGTCGGCGACGCCGACGCCCTCCTCGCCCTCGGAGGAGTCGACCCGGGCGGGCAGCCGGATCGCGAGCACGGTGCCGATGATGAACACCACGAAGCCGAAGCGCAGCGCCCAGTCCGGCCCGACCGCGGACAGTGCGGCGGCGATGCCGGCGCCGATGCCGGTGCCGATCGTGCCGGCGAGGGAGATCCGCGAGTTCGCCGTGACGAGCTCGACCTGATCGGGGAGTAATCGGGGTAACGCGGCCGCGCGTGTCACGCCGTACGCCTTCGACCCGACCAGGCAGCCCAGCGCGAGCGCGTACATGTACGGCTCTTCGGTGATCACCGCGCCCGCGAGCACCCAGCAGAAGAAGCCACGCGCCGCCATCGTGGAGCCGATCGCCCAGCGCCGGCCGCGGCGGAACCGGTCGAGGAACGGGCCGATCAGCGGCGCGACGATCGCGAACGGCGCCATCGTGATCAGCAGGTAGAGCGCGACCCGGCCGCGGGCCTCGGCCGACGGAACGGTGAAGAACAGCGTGCCGGCGAGCCCAACCATCACGCACGCGTCGCCGGCCATGTTGACCGCGTGCATCTCGATCAGCTTCGCGAGGCCGGTCTCGCCCATGCCCTGGGCGTGGGTGACCTTGCGGACCATGCGGGCGGTGCCCTTGGCCGCTCCGGTCGAGGCGCCGGCGATCCTGCTGCCGGCGGTCTTCATCGCCCGGGTCGCGTTGCCGAAGCGGCCGGTGGTCCCGTTCGACTCGGCTGCCTCCTCCTCCGCCTTGGGCTGCTCAGGCGGCTGCTTGGGCGGCGGTGGCAGCTCGCGCGGCGGCTGGGGAGGAGGCGTGGGTGGCGCACTTCCGCCCGCCCGCCGGGCGGCTCTGCGGCCGGGCGGACCCAGAGGCTGGCCGTGTCTGCGCGGCTCGCTGCTGGGTTCCACCCTTCAATCCTGCCTACTGTGCGGCCCGCTGTCTTCAGGGAGGTCCCCCGTTGCTGTCACGTGTCTTGCGGACGCGTGACAGAATCACTCCCCGTGAGTACCGCAGTCCGGCGCACCGCCAAGTCCCTGAGGCTCGATGCTGCCTGCGCGGAAGCGGTTGAGCTGGCTCGTGACGCCGCCCTCGAGATGGCAGGCAAGGACGAGTTGGGCGCTCACCTGGGCTGCGTCGCCGACGGTGAACGCGTCGTCACGCACTACTTCGCCAACCAGAACGCCGCCTACCAGGGCTGGCGCTGGGCGGTCACGGTCGCCCGTGCGCCGCGGCAGAAGCACGTCACGGTCGACGAGGTCGTGCTGCTTCCCGGTGACGAGTCGGTGCTGGCCCCGGCGTGGGTGCCGTGGTCGGAGCGCGTACGTCCCGGCGACCTCGGTCCCGGCGACCTGCTGCCCACGACCGGCGACGACCCCCGCCTCGTACCCGGCTACGCCGAGGCTCCGGCCGACCCGGACGAGGTGAAGCGGGTCGCCGACGAGCTCGGCCTCGGCCGTATCCGCGTGCTGTCGCCGGTGGGCAAGGACGACGCGGTGTTCCGCTGGTACGCCGGGGACAACGGGCCCGAGTCGCCGATCGCCCAGGCGGCGCCCGGACACTGCTCGACCTGCGGTTTCATCGTGCGGATGGCCGGCGAGCTGGGAACGGTCTTCGGCGTCTGCGCGAACGAGTACGCCCCGAGCGACGGCAAGGTCGTCTCCCTCGACCACGGCTGCGGCGCGCACTCCGAGGCGGTGCCGTACGAGGAACCACGACAGCCGGTCGACCTGCCCAGCCACGTGTTGGACACGCTCGGCTTCGACGACATCGAGCGCTTGTAAGCACGCATCGCCGGCTTCGTTAGCCGACCTCTGTAGATCAGGCAGCGGTGGGGGTGTCCGGCGGTGGGGGTGTGTCCGCCGCCTGCGTACGCTCACGGGCGCGGCGGAGGTGCGCGGCGCGGCGGCGGCAGTACTCGAAGCCGATGACGCCCAGGCCGAAGCCCGACAGGCAGGTCCACAGCCACCAGCCGTTGCCCTGCTCCTGCAGCCGACCGTAGAACGGCAGCAGCGCGAGGAACGCGACCAGCCAGACGACTGCTCCCACTCCCAGCGTCCGGACGCCGTCTACGTCCAGCGGCTCCACGTGTGCCTGTTCGAGCAAACGAGGGGGCGACTTCTCCGACACACATCGAGCATATCTGTCCAGGTCACCCCATGGTCTGGCATTCTGCGCACGAGATCCGCTGGGGATCGAGGGCACGGACCCATGAAGGGACCGAGATGGCCGAGTCAGGCACCCGGAAAGCCGCCACCGAGTCCCGCCCGCGGGGCGGCGCGCTCGACCGGTACTTCAAGATCACCGAGCGCGGCTCGACGGTCGGCCGCGAGGTCCGCGGTGGTCTCGTGACGTTCTTCACGATGGCGTACATCATCGTGCTGAACCCCCTCATCATCGGCACCGGCAAGGACGTCACCGGCGCGTTCCTCGGCGGCGGTGCGGCGCCGAACCTCGCGCAGGTCGCGGCCGTCACCGCGCTCGTCGCGGGCCTGCTGACGATCCTCATGGGCGTCGTCGCGAACTTCCCGCTGGCGCTCGCGACCGGCCTGGGCCTGAACGCGTTCGTTGCGTTCAGCATCGCGACCCAGATGACCTGGGCCGACGCGATGGGCCTGGTCGTGATCGAGGGCTTGATCATCCTCGTGCTCGTGCTCACCGGGTTCCGAACGGCGGTCTTCCGCGCGGTGCCGCGGGAGCTGAAGATCGCGATCTCGGTCGGCATCGGGTTGTTCATCGCGTTCATCGGGTTCGTCGACGCGGGCTTCGTCCGTCGCGCCGCGGCGCCGCCGGTGCCGGTGCAGTTCGGGGTCGACGGGTTCCTCGGTGGTTGGCCGGTCCTCGTGTTCGTGGTCGGGCTGATCGCGATCGCGATCATGCTGGTGCTGCGCGTCAAGGGCGCGCTGCTGATCGGCATCCTCGGTGCCACCGCGCTCGCGATCATCATCGAGGCGATCGCGAAGATCGGCCCGTCGGTGTCCGGCGACCAGGTCAACCCGAAGGGCTGGGGACTGAACGTTCCCGCGCTGCCGGACCGCTGGATCGAGCTGCCGGATTTCTCGCTGGTGGGGCATTTCAGCCTGCTCGGCTCGTTCGAACGGATCGGCGTCGTCTCCGCTCTGCTGATCGTGTTCACGCTGATGCTCGCGGACTTCTTCGACACGATGGGCACGATGACCGCGATCGGCGCCGAGGCCGGGCTGCTCGACAAGGGCGGGAATCCGCCGAACACACAGCGGATTCTCATCGTCGACTCGGTCGCCGCTGCTGCTGGCGGTGCGGCTTCGGTGTCGTCGAACACCTCCTACATCGAGTCCGCGTCCGGTGTCGGCGAGGGTGCGCGGACCGGTCTCGCGTCGGTCGTGACCGGGCTGTGTTTCTTGCTGGCAACGGTGTTCGCGCCGATCGTCGAGATCATTCCGTACGAGGCCGCGACGCCAGCGCTGATCGTGGTCGGGTTCTTGATGATGACGCAGGTCAAGGACATCCCGTGGGATCGCATCGAGGTCGCGCTGCCGGCGTTCCTCACGATCGTGCTGATGCCGTTCACGTACTCGATCACGGTCGGCATCGGGGCCGGCTTCGTGTCGTACGTGATCCTGCGCGCTGTCCGCGGCAAGGCGCGCGAGGTGCACCCGCTGCTGTGGGCAGTGGCGGTGCTCTTCCTCGTCTACTTCGCGATCGACCCGATCAAGCAGCTGCTCGGGGTGTCGTAGGGTTCCGAGCGTGAACGACTTCCTGTCTGACCTGTTCTCGCTGTCCGGCCGGGTGGCGGTCGTCACCGGTGGCTCGTCGGGCATCGGTCGGGCGATCGCTCTGGGCTTGGGTCAGGCGGGCGCGTCGGTGGTCGTGGTCGCACGGCAGGAGGACGCGCTGCGGTCGACTGTCGACGAGCTGCCGAAGGGCGCGTACGTGGTCGCCGACCTGGCCTCACGCTCGGCGCTGGCGGCCGCGTGCGAGGCGATCGTCGAGCCGTTCGGGCCGCCGGACATCCTCGTGCACGCGGCCGGGCTGAACCTGCGCCCGCCGTTCGCCGAGCAGCCGGTCGAGCAGTGGGACCAAACGATGGCGATCAACCTGGACGCGGCGTACCTGCTCGGACAGGCCCTTGGTCCGGGCATGGCCGAACGCGGCTGGGGACGCATCATCAACATCGGCTCGCAGCAGTCGGTCCGCGCGTTCGGCAACAGTGGCGCGTACGGCGTCTCGAAGGCCGCGACGCTGGGGCTGACGCGTTCGCAGGCCGAGGCATGGTCGTCGTCTGGGGTGTGCTGCAACGCGATCGTGCCAGGCTTCGTCAAGACGCCGTTGACGCAGGAGACGTTCGCCGACCCCGAGCGCGTCGCCCGCCTGGCGGCACGCACGATGATGGGCAGGAACGGGCTCGCCGAGGACTTCGTCGGCGCGGCGATCTTCCTGGCCAGCGACGCGAGCGCGTACGTCACCGGGCAGGCGATCTTCGTCGACGGAGGCTTCTCGGTCTACTAGGTCGTGTCTGGCAAATAGCGCCGGTCATCGCGCGTAGCGCGATGGCGCGCGGCGCCCCGCGCCCGGCTGGGCGTGGTGCAGGAGGAATTCATATTGGTTATATGGGTGACGAGGTGCACCGCGTCCAGGCGGGATGTGGGGTGTCGCGCGTCAGGCGATCTTCGACAGACACGGCCTAGCATCAACCCGTCGCGAGCTTGACCTGGTCGCGGAACGCCGGCACCACCTCCTCGTCCCCCTGGACGGTGAGAGGCTCGAGCGGGCCGCGGCCCCAGATCCAGCGCACCAGGTCGGACGGGTCGCCCGAGACCTGGGCGTCGGGCGTACGTCCGCCTGGGAGAACGGCGATCGACGTCTCCTCGAACGCGACCAGCCAGGATCGCTCGTTCGCCGCGAGCTCGACCGTCTTGCCGGCAAGTGGCTTGGACAGCGGCTCGTCGGACCAGTCGCCGGCGAGCATCACCCGCAGCGCCTCGTCGACGCCGTCGGCCGCCAGCTCGGCGTCGATCGGGGTCACCTGGTCGGCGGCCAGCTCGACGTCGACGCGGTGGATCGCGGTCTCCTGCGCCATCCGGCGGAACCAGAAGCCGACGGTCTGATCGGGTGCGTACCAGGTGTACGAGGGTGCGGCCGGGCCTCGGGTGAGGAACTCCGTCCGCATCGCCTCGTACGCCTCGGTGAACGCCTCGAGCGGGTCGCGCTCAGGCAGCTCCGGTGGCCACGGGTCGGGCCGCGCCTGCTGGCGCATGCACTCGATCTTGTGCAGGTAGACGAACGTCACGTGCTCTACAACGTCGCGGACCGTCCAGTCCGGGCACGACGGAACCGCGGCAGCAGGCCCTTCTCGCGCCACGGTCGCGAGGCGGTCGGCGTCGGCCGCGAGGGTCTCGAGGTACCGGTTGAACTCCATGGCCGTACCTTGTCAGGCTCCACCGACAAGGCTTG
Source organism: Tenggerimyces flavus (assembly GCF_016907715.1). Taxonomy (NCBI): domain Bacteria; kingdom Bacillati; phylum Actinomycetota; class Actinomycetes; order Propionibacteriales; family Nocardioidaceae; genus Tenggerimyces; species Tenggerimyces flavus. Next base: position 2,076,059 of record NZ_JAFBCM010000001.1, read on the forward strand.
GGGCGTGGGGTCCGGGGCGGCCTCGGGACCGCGCGGAGTGGGCACGGCACCGTTCGGCGGCGTGGGCTCGCCGTCCTCGGGCTCGAAGACGTGGAAGTGCGGCCGCGGCAGCATGTGCGCCCGGACGCGGAGGCCCTGGTGCCGCTTGAGCAGCCAGGCGGCCAGCAGCGTGCCGAGCACGGAGAGCGCGCCGCCGCCGATCAGCGTCCAGCGTGCGCCGAACGCCTCGGCGACCCAGCCCACGATCGGGGCGCCGAGCGGGGTGCTGCCGATGAAGACCATCGCGTACAGCGCCATCACCCGGCCGCGCATCTCCGGAGTCACCGACAGCTGCATGGTCGCGTTGGCCGCGGTGATCATCGTCATCGAGGCGATGCCGACGAGCGGCAGCGTGACCGCGAACAGCAGGTAGGTCGGCATCAGGCCGGACATCATCTCGAGGAGACCGAACAGCACGGCGGCGCCGATGATCATCCGCTGCCGTGGCCTCCCGCCGCGGCGAGCCGCGAGCAGGGCGCCGGCGAGTGAGCCGACCGCCATGATCGAGCCGAGGATGCCGTACTCGGCCGAGCCCTTGCCGAACACGTCGGTCGCCATCAGCAGGCTGGTGAGCTGGAAGTTGAGGCCGAAGCAGCCGACGAAGAACACGACCGCGAGGATCAGCATCAGGTCTGGGCGGCCCCGGACGTACTGCAGGCCGTCGCGCACCATGCCCTTCTTGCGCGGTGCCGGCTCGGGGGTGCTGAGCTCGCTGGCGCGCATCCGGGAGAGCGCCCAGATCGGTCCGAGGTAGGTGACCGCGTTGATCGCGATCACGACGCCCGGGTCGAACGCGATCAGCATGAAGCCGGCGATCGCCGGGCCGACGATACGGGCGGCGTTGAAGCTGGCGGAGTTGAGGCCGACGGCGTTCGTCACGTCGTCCTTGCCGACCATCTCGATGACGAACGACTGCCTTGCCGGGTTGTCGATCGCGCTGAAAACGCCGAGCAGGAAGGAGAGCACGTACACGTGCCACACCTCCGCGACGCCGGTCAGCGACAGCACGGCCAGCACGACCGCGGTCGATCCCATGCCGGCCTGGGTGATCTGCAGGACCTTGCGCTTGGAGAAGCGGTCCGCGATCAGCCCGGCCCAGGGGGCGAGGATGAGGAAGGGGAGGAACTGCAGGCCGGTAGTGATACCCACCGCCGTGCCACTACCGGAGAGCTGAAGGACGAGCCAGTCCTGGGCGACTCTTTGGAGCCACGTACCTACGTTGCTTGCTGCCGACCCTGCTGCGTATAGACGATAGTTGCGGTTCCGAAGTGAACGGAACGTCGCACTCACGATGAAGCCAACCTCTCCAGGATCGGTGCGGCAGCGCGCAGGATCTCTTTCTCTTGTGGTGTGAGCTCGCGCAGGCGCTTCGCCAACCAAGCATCGCGGCGCTTGCGGTCCTCGGCGAGCAGGCGGCGGCCCTCATCTGCGAGCCGCACGACGACCTGCCGGCCATCGGTCGGGTGCGGCTCGCGCACAACCAGGCCGATGGTCTCGAGGTGCGACACCGTCCGCGTCATCGAGGGCGGTTGAACCTTCTCGTACGCGGCCAGCTCGCCAATCGTCAACAGGTTATGTCGATTGAGCGTCGACATAACAGCCAGTTGGTTGGCGGAGAGCTGGTTGTCATCGGCCACCTGGTTACGAAGGCGGCGGGCCAGTCGCATCACCGAGAGTCTCAGGGTGCTCGCCAGCCCAGGGTCGGACCGCACGAGCATCGGAGACATGTCTTTAGCCTACCTCATTAGCTTGGCTAAGGAAAATTCTGGCAACCGCTTGCTGAGGTGGGCGGTGGTGTGGACGTGGAAGCGCGTGCCAGGTCGCACTGTTTCGCGGTGATCATGTACGTGATCATGAAGCCGAACGGTCATATACGACGGGTTTGCCTTCATGATCACGTACATGATCATGGTGAGGCGGGGCGCCGGAGGGTTGCTTACTTTAATTACTGTAAGTAAAGTTAGGGCGTGGTCACCAGGAGACGTCCGCAGGTGAGTAATCGGCCGTTGCTTGATACGCGTACCGATGCCGATCTCTTCGTGGGGCGGGAGCTCGAGCTCAACCGCCTCACGCGGGCGGTTGAGCTGGGCCTCAATGCGCTCGTGGTCGGCACCGCGGGCGTGGGCAAGACCTCGCTGCTCCGCCAGCTCGCGTACCGGCTCCGCGGCAACGGGCAGGCCGTGCACCACCTCACCGCCGGAAGGCTAACCGGCGTGCAGGACGTCCTCGACCAGCTCGAGCAGCTCCGCGCCGACGCCACCCAGGTCGTGCTGCTCGACGAGCCCGAGCTCGACCTCGCGACCAACCTCTTCGGGCGCCTCCGTGACGAGCTGTGGCAGCTCCCGTTCACCTGGATCGTCGCCGTCGAGCCGCCGGCGGCCACGGTACTGGCGAAGGCGCCGATCGACGCGTTCTTCGAGGTACGGCTGGAGATCGACCCCCTCGCTCCCGGCGAGCTCCGCACCATGCTCGACCGTCGGCTCCCCGCGGGCGCGCTGCCCGACTCCGTGCTGGACGAGCTCACCGCCGACGACGAGCCGCGCCGCGTTCTCGACGCGGCCAGGCAGTTGCTGACCGGGGCGAGCTGGCCGGAGCTCAAGGAGGCCCGCAAGCAACGCGACACGGCCGTCGGCAAGCTCAGCCGTCCCGAACGGGAGGCGATCCGCGCCCTCGAGTCGGTCGGCGGCGCCGCGAGCGCGTCCGATCCCGACCTGCTGGCGGCGTTGGGCTGGACCAGGGCCCGTGCCGTTCAGGTGCTCGGTGCCCTGGCTGAGGCGGGCATCCTCATCGCCGAGTCGGTCCGTGGGAACGGGGCCGGGCGCCCGCGCAAGGTCTACCGACTCGCCCTGCCCTGACTGGATCCGCGTTCCTGAAAGAAAACTGAGAAATCGCACAACTCTCCGCGCACTTGTGGCGTCAAGCAGTCAACGGGTCTCGCATCGGGACGAGACCGTTACGAAGTGGGGGATCACTCGTGCAAGTTGTGCGTCATTCCGCACGCAGTCTTGCGCTCGCGATCATCGCGGGCGCGGTGGCTGTCAGCACTGTGGCAGCGCTCCCCGCGCAAGCGGGCGAGACGCAGCGCGCGTCGGCCGAACCGAAGGCCGGCAAGTCCGTCGCCACCGTCACCCTGATCACGGGCGACAAGGTGACCCTGCTCAAGGCGAAGAACGGCCGCACCACCGTTCTGCCGCGAGCAGCCAGGGGCCGGGAGGGCATCACCTTCGGGGTCCGTGAACACGGGAAGGTCATCGCGGTCTACCCGTCCGACGCCGTGGGCCTGGTGGCCCAGGGCAAGCTGGACAAGCGTCTGTTCGACGTGGCTGGGCTCGTCGCGGCGGGGTACGACGACGCCAAATCGAAGACGCTGCCGCTGATCGTCCGGCAGCGCCCCAGCAAGCAGCTGGGCAAGCCGAAGGGCATCATTCCCAACCGTTCGCTGCCGTCGATCGGCGCGACGGCGGTGAAGCAGACGAAGAAGGACGGCACGAAGTTCTGGGGGTGGCTGGTCGGCTCGGTCAACCGCAAGCCCGGCACGTCCGCGAGTCTGAACGGCACCGTGGACAAGGTCTGGCTGGACGGCAAGGTCAAGGCCACGCTGGAGCGGAGCGTCCCGCAGGTCCGCGCACCGCAGGCGTGGAAGGCCGGCTTCACCGGCAAGGGCGTCCGCGTCGCCGTTCTCGACACCGGCATCGACGAGAACCACCAGGACCTGAAGGGCGCGGTCGTCGCGCGGCAGGACTTCTCCGGTACGGGTGACACGGCCGACCTGTTCGGCCACGGCACGCACGTCGCCTCGATCATCACCGGCAACGGCGCGAAGTCGGCCGGCAAGTTGAAGGGTGTCGCGCCCGACGTCGCGCTGGTCAACGGCAAGGTGCTCGACAACGAGGGCTTCGGTTCGGAGTCGGGGATCATCGCCGGCATGGACTGGGCCACGCGTACGGCGAAGGCCAAGGTCGTCAACATGAGTCTCGGCGGCGACCCGACCGACGGCACCGACCCGATGTCGCAGGCCGTCAACACCCTGACGGCGTCCACCGGCGCGCTGTTCGTGATCGCGGCGGGAAACGCGTACGACAACTTCTCGGTGGGGACGCCGGGTGCGGCCGACAAGGCGCTCACCGTCGCCGCCACCGAGCGCGACCTCACCACCGCTGACTTCTCGAGCAAGGGTCCGCGGGTCGGCGACTTCGCGCTGAAGCCTGACATCTCCGCACCGGGGGTCGACATCGCCGCCGCCCGTGCCGCTGGCACGAACATCGGCGACAACCTGGATGCCTTCTACACAAGGCTTTCCGGCACCTCGATGGCGACGCCGCACGTTGCGGGCGCGGCCGCGATCCTGGCTCAGCGTTCCCCGAAGTGGAAGTCCGACCAGCTCAAGACGGCTCTGATGAGCACCGCGAACGCGCCGAAGGGCCGTCCGTGGGAGCAGGGCGCCGGCTTCCTCAACGTCGAGCGCGCGGTCAAGGCGAACGTGTGGTCGTACGAGGGCAGCATCTCGCGGTTCTACAAGTGGCCGCACACGAAGGTCGACTCCACGTCGGTGCACTACGTCAACCGCAGTACCAAGGCGATCAAGCTGAACGTCGCGTTCCACCCGGCCGATGTGGCTGGCGCTCCGATCCCGGCGGGCGTCTTCTCCGGGGTGCCGAAGACCGTCACGGTCCCGGCCGGTGGAACGGTCGCGGTGCCGGTCAAGATCGACCCGACGAAGAGCAAGCCGAACAAGTTCTACGTCGGCACGATCATCGCCTCCGCCGCGGGGATCACGATCCGCAACGCGGTCTCGGTGCACGTGGAGCCCGAGTCGTACGACGTGACGCTCGACTACACCGACCGCAACGGCCAGAAGGTCACCAGCCTGGACCGGTTCGCGCAACTGCCGGTCGTGCTGAACCCGTACACGGGCAACTTCTGGGACGTGCGGGCGAAGGGCGGCAAGCTCGTCGCGCGGGTGCCGAAGGGCACGACGTTCGCGGTGACGGAGAACCTCATCACGCCGGGCAAGGACGAGGTCGCTCCGTCGATCACGGTGATCTCCAAGCCGTCGTTCGCGGTGACCGCCAACACGACGGTCAGCCTGGATGCGCGGCAGGCCAAGAAGGTCTCGGTCAAGCTCGACCAGAACGCGCAGACCGAGTTCTGGCAGCTGTCGGTGATGGAGGCGATCCCGGACACCCAGTGGCACAGCTACTCGCTGGGCTTCCCGTCGCCGCCGGACGCGTACGTGCTGGCGACCGCTCCGGTCGCTGGGCGGAAGTACCAGTTCACGTACTACCAGGAGGCCGAGGCGGGTGACACGACGTACGAGACCGTGTCGGCGACGTCGCAGCGGCTGCCGGCCGACCCGACGTACACGGTGAAGGACTCGTCGCTGTCGGAGGTCACGTTCTCGATCGGCTCGGGTGGCAAGGCGCTGCCCGGTGCGTTGGGACACGGGCTGGCGTACGACGCGAACGGGCTGCTCTTCAACTTCGGCTACGAGCGTCCGGTCGACCTTCCGTCCACGCGCAAGCACCTGGTGACGACGGAGGTCAACGGCAGCGTCGAGGCGCTGTGGAGCGGGTATCTGTACGGCTTCGACTCCACGAGCGGGAACGCGCTGTTCGTGCAGGAGGCTCGGGAGCGGGCGTACTCGGGCACGGCGGAGTTCCGGAAGCGGGAGTTCCTGACGCCGGCGTACGGGTCGTCGGCGTTCGGCCTGCACTTCGGCGACGGCGGGATGGTGCTGTTCACGGAGCCTGTGAACAGCGCGAACGGTCCGGTGTTCGCGTTCGAGGACTCGATCGGCGGTCAGCTGCAGCTGAAGCGGAACGGGACTGTGATTGGGTCGTCCAACAACCCGTACTCCGTCGAGGCCCTGGGCTCGGCGACGGGGACGGCCACGTACGCGCTCGAGCTGCAGACGGGGCACCAGCTGTCGTGGCTGAACTACGGGCGGCAGGTCTCGGGGTCGTGGACGTTCAAGGCGACGAAGCCGGGTGCGGGGGATGCGCAGCAGTACAACCTGGTGGCGCCGCGCGTCAGCGGTGACTTCTCGCCGTCGGGCGATGCCCCGGCGGGGTCGAGCTTGCCGTTGACGATCCAGTCCGACCCGGGGACGCCTTGGCTGAGCAAGGTCGAGCTGTCGATCTCGTACGACGACGGCGCGACCTGGCGTGCGCTCACGGTCATGCCCGACCCGGACGGGTTCAAGACGACAGCGCCGTTGCCGAACGTGGCCTCGGGCTTCGCCTCGCTCCGCATCAAGGCCACCGGCGGCGACCCCACGTCGACGGCTGACCTCACCATCCTGCGCGCCTTCGGTATCAAGCGCGTGAGCTAGGGGAACGCATCAACGGAAGCGCCCCGGCCTGTTGGGCCGGGGCGCTTTCGCGTGCCCGGGTTAGTTGACCTTCACCGACACGGTGTGCCAGCCGGAGGCGCCGTTCGGGGCGGGAGGGGCGAGCTGGTCGGTCTGGGTGTCGCCCTCGGCGTCGGTCGCGCGGACCTGGAGCTTGTACGAGCCGGCCGTCGCGCCGGTCCACTGCCAGGTCCACTGGCGCCACGAGTCCACCGTAGGTTCGCCGGCCAGCCGCGCGGCCTGCCACGGGCCCTCGTCGACGCGCACCTCGACCTTGTCGATGCCGCGGTGCTGCGCCCACGCCACGCCCGCGACGACGACGTCGCCGGCGGGCACGGTGGCGTTGGACCGGGGTACGTCGATGCGCGACTGGGTCTTGATCGGCGCCTGCTCGTCCCACCCGCGCGGTGTCCAGTACGCGTCGAACCGGTCGAACCGCGTCACCTCGATGTCCACGACCCACTTCGTCGCCGACACGTACCCGTACAGCCCCGGCACCACCATCCGCACCGGGAAGCCGTGCTCCAACGGCAGCGGCGCGCCGTTCATCGCGAACGCCAACAGGGAGTCCCGCGCGTCCGTCAGCACCGACAGCGGCGTCCCGCAGGTCCAGCCGTCCACCGACGTCGACTTCACCGCGTCCGCGCCGGCGAGCGGACCGGCTTCGCGGAGCACCTCGGCGATCCGTACGCCGGACCACTGTGCGTTGCCGATCAGGTCGCCGCCGACCTCGTTCGAGACGCACGCGAGCGTGGCCCAGCTGTGCACGACTGGCCGCTTCAGCAGGTCGGCGAGCGACAGCTCGATCGGCTTCTCGACCATGCCGTGCACCTTCAGGCGCCATTCGTTCGGGTCGACGAGCGGGACCGAGAGCGCGGTGTCGATCCGGTAGAACGTGTCGTTCGGCGTCTGCCAGGTCGACAGGCCCTTGAGGCCGAGCTCGGCGATCGCGGGCGGCTGGGGCGTCGGCGGGCTGGGCAGGTTGAGCGCCGAACGGGCGTCCTCGAGACCGAGCCGCCGCCCGAGCCAGAGCCGCCCGGCGCCCGCCGCGAGGAGCGAGCCGAGCGCGACGGCACCGGCGTTCAGCAGCAGCTCGCGGCGGCCGTTGTCCGACTCGCGCTTGGGGACGAACCGGTCGAGCAGGAACGGCAGCAGCACCACCGCGACCAGGCCGGCCGCGAGCGACGGCAGCGCGTTCGTGACCCCTGCTCCTGGCCTCGTCGCCGCGGCGAGGGTCGCTACGGCGGCGAGGACGACCAGTAGGACGAGCCCGAGGCCGCGCCGGAACGCCGCGATGATGCCGGCGGCGACGGAGAGGGCGCCGAGCAGCACGACGATGAGGATGACCAGGAACAGCTTGTCGTTCGTCCCGAACAACTGGATCGCCAGATCCTTCATCCACGGCGGGACGAGGTCGATGAACGCCGCGCCGACGGCCTCGACCGGGGTCTCCCGGACGCTGAACAGCCCGGCGACGAGCTCGGCGGCGCCGAGGCCGGCGCCGGCGGCGAGGACGCCAGCCAGCGCGGACCGGGGAAGCGTGGGGGTCACATCTGGAATCCTCGCTCGGAATGCCGGCGAGCGCACACTCCCGCCGGCAGACGTCATCGGACCGTCACAACACGGCGGCGAGCACCACGATCAGCAGCAGGATGCCGAGCACGCCGGGGATGATCAGCCGGCGATGCTTCGGGTTCACGGGCAGGCCGTGTCGCTCGAGTAGCGTCGGTCATCGCGCGCAGCGCGGTGGCGCGCGGCGCACCGCGCCCGGCTGGGCGTGGTGCAGGAGGAACTCATAGTCCGTCCTCTGGGTGACGAACTGGACCGCGGCCAGGCGGGATGCGGGGTGTCGCGCGTCAGGCGATAGTCGAGTGACACGGCCTAGACCTTACCTGCGAGGGGCCAGGAGGCGATCGTCTCGTACCTCGCCCGGCCGCCTGCGCCCTGGGCGAGATGGGACCGGACGAGTTCCACCTCGGTCGCCGTCCAGGTCGGGCTGGCGTACTCCGTGAGCGCCTCGACCGCCGGCCGTACGTCCGTCGGCGTCCGCAGCCGCGCAAGGGTGAGGTGGGGCTTGTATCGGTTCTCCGTGAGCTCGATCCCCGCCCGCCTCGCCGCGGCGGTGACCGATCGGGCCAGGTCGCGGAGGGGCTGGAAGTCTCCGCGTACGCCGGTCCACAGCACCCGAGCGTTCTTCGCCGACCCGAAGCCACCGCCTCCGGTGAGCGCGAGCGTGACGGGTGCGTGGCGCGCGGCGGCGCGGGCGAGGCGGCGTTCCAGCTCCAGCCGGGTCGCGTCGTCGACCTCGCCGAAGAACGCGAGCGTCACGTGCCAGTGCTCCGGCGCCGTCCAGCGGTAGGGGAGATCGCGCAGCGGCGCGACGGCGTTCGCCAACGAGATGAGAACGGGCTCGGGAGGGACGAGCGCCGCGAACAGCCGCACCAGGCTAGGCCTTCGGTTCCTCGGGCGAGGTCTCGGCGATCGCGAGCTCGAGGTGTCCGAGGTCGATGGTCTCCGCGCCCTCGTCCCAGGCCTGGGCGAGCGCGGTGTGGACGACGAACAGCACCCGCCGGCGGATGTCCGACGTCCCTCCGCGCGTGTAGTGCCGGAACAGGGCGGCAAGGGCGTCGTCGTCGAGCAGCGGCACGTCGGGGCCGATGCCGTGCTCGCCGGCCCGATGTGCGAGCAGCTTGGCGAGCGCGGCGGCGTCCGGGACGCGCGGGATCCGGATCGTGGTCTCGATGAACCCGGCGGTCGGCTGGTACGCGGGATGGTTCAGGTAGCTGTTGTGCACCGCGAGAACGGTGGGCGCGGCCAGATCCTCGGCGAGCAGGCGTACGACGCGGCCGAAGAAGCCGTCGATCAGGTCGTCCACGTTCGGGAACGCGGCGCCGAACCACTTGTCGGTGTCGTCGAACACAAGCACCGGCATCAGGTCGTGCGCGCTGATCAGGTCCAGGATCGAGCGGGCCTGGTCGAGGACCTCGCTGCTCGGGCGGGGCAGCGGCTGCGTGACCGTACCCAGCTCGACAGCCAGCTCGACCTTCGCCTCCAGCCAGCCGATGCCGCCGCCGATGCGCCGGAACCGATGCTCGGCACCGGCAATGGGCGTGGAGTGGTCGACGAACTCCTTGGTCTTGGACGCGTCGCGCGGGTGGGCGTGCTGGACGTACCTTGCGACCGTACGGACGACATGGCCGGCGAACTCGACCGGATCGCGCGCGACCTCGGGCCGTTCGACCGCGACGGGAATCGGCAACGGGGCAAGGCCTTCGACGAGCGGACCGAGCACGTGGCCGATGACGCTGGACTTCCCACTGCCGCTGCCCCCGACGAGCGCGACCTGCTCACCGCGCCGAATCGCCTGTCCCAGTGGCTTTTCGCAGATGGGCTGGCCGACGAGCTCGTCGAACGGAACGTGATAGCGGTACAGCTCGTCCAGGGCAGGTGCCGGATCGAACGCGTGTCCTTCCCACAGTGCAAGGAGATCAGCCGAGCTCACTGTCGTGACCATACCCGCCCTGCCCACCCGGTTTTAATGAAGGGCACCTTCATACGAACCTATTGAATGAAGGTGCCCTTCATTCAAACCGGGGGGGAACGGAAGGCCCGGCTTCATCTGCACGACAAGAGGCCGGGGGCCAACAGGCGACCTCAGCACGGCAACAAACCCGAGCAAGAAGGAACCTGGCCCGGGCACCCGTTCCCGGGGGAGGGGGCGGCGCGTTAAAGACAGGTGGCCGGGCCGGGGCGAGTCAAGGGCCGCAAACCGGTCGCGAAGCGACGCCTCTCTCCCTGCGCGAAGCGCCCCTAGGGAGGCGCCCTTGACGCGCCCCGGACCGGCCACCACCATCGACCGCCGCAAGAGCCCACGGCAGCACCAATCGCCCGGAGAGCTCTCAGCGAACACCGCACCGAGAGAGCTCGATCGCCAAGCGAAGCTTCGCCGAGACGAACCGAGCCACTTCCGCCCGGCCAGCGTCGACCCGGAGCAACTCGGACTTGCCACGGGGAACTCGGGCTAGAAGCCGAGACCTTGTGACAAGTCTGTGGCAGCCCCGACTGCCCCGCACCGCGACAAACCGCATGGCGGCAGCACACAGGGCGCGGCGCCACTAGGGTCCGGACAGTGGAGATCGTGCTGGCCATCGCGTCGGCTGTCGCGTACGGCGTGTCGGACTTCGGTGGGGGCGTGCTCTCCAAGCGGATGCACGTCTTCGTCGTCTTCCTGATCTCCCAGGTCGTCGGCCTCGCCGTACTCCTCGTCGCCGTAGCCGTGCTGTGGGACGCGTTCTCGGTGGCCGGCGTCGCGTGGGGCGCGGCCGCGGGGGTGGCCGGGGTGATCGGCACGTCGCTGCTCTACCAGGGCCTCGCGATCGGGCGGATGAGCGTCGTCGCGCCCATCACCGGGGTGGTCGGCGCCGGCGTCCCCGTGGCGTTCGGGCTCGCGATCGGCGAGCAGCCCGCCCCACTGGCCCTCGCCGGGATGGCGCTCGGGCTCGTCGCCGTCGTCGTCATCACCAGGTCGCCGGACCAGACGACAGCGAAGAGCTCGAAGCAGTCCGTCCTCTGCGCCCTCGGTGCCGGCCTCGGCTTCGGTACGTTCTACGTCCTGCTCCAACGCTCCCCAGCCGACTCCGGCCTCTGGCCGATGCTCGGCACCCGCGTCGCGCTGGTCGTCCTCCTCGTGGCGATCGTCGCAGTCCTCCGCCTCCCACCCAAGCCCGAGCGCGCCATGCTGCCGACCCTGATCGGGCTCGGACTCGTCAACCTGGCCGCCGACCTGCTCTTCCTTCTCGCCACCAGGCAGGGCATGCTCTCGATCGTCGCCGTTCTGACCTCGCTCTACCCCGCGGTCACGATCGGCCTCGCCGCCGGCTTCCTGCACGAACGCGTCGCCCGAATCCAGCTGCTCGGCCTGCTGGCCGCGGGCGTCGCCATCGCTCTCATCGCCCTGTCGTAGGCCTCTGGCATGGTCACGCCCATGCACGCATCCGACGTCATGCACAAACTCGCCACGGTGATCGACGAACACGCCTGGCACGAGCTGCCAAGCCTCCTGCACGAGGACTTCACCTGCAGGTACGTCCACACCGGCCAACGGTTCGACGCGCCGAGCTGGGTCCGGTTCAACGCCGAGTACCCAGGCTTCCAACGCTTCGTCCTCGAGGACTGCGTCGGCACCGAGGACAGGGCCGTCGGCCGCGCCCACGTCACCGGCATGACCGACGGGGAGCTCCAGCACTTCGAGGTCGCCACGTTCCTCACCGTTCGCGACGACCTCATCATCGACATGACCGAGGTCTGGGCCGACGTGATCAACCCCGCCTAGCCCGTCGCCGCGACGATTACCCCTCGATAACGTGGCGTCGATGAGCGATCTGGAGCAGGCCTCGCGGGTACGACCGTCCGAACGGCAGCTGGTGTGGCAGCGGCAGGACCTGTTGGCGTTCGTACATTTCGGGCCGAACACGTTCACCGGGCTCGAATGGGGCACCGGGCTGGAGGATCCGTCCGTCTTCGCCCCTTCTGAGCTGGACTGTTCGCAATGGATGCGCGCGTTACGCGACGGCGGGTTCAAGGGCGTGATCCTGACCGCCAAGCACCACGACGGCTTCTGCCTGTGGCCGAGCAAGTGGGTCGACCACAAGCTCACGTCCGGCGATGTCGTACGGGAGGCGGCCGACGCCGCGCGTGCGCACGGCCTCGCGTTCGGCGTCTACCTGTCGCCCGCCGACCTCTACCAGGCCGAGCGCGGCTGTTATGGCAACGGCAGCCCGGCGGTCGAGTCGGAGATCGCGCCCAGCTTCACCTACACCGTCGACGACTACAACCGCTACTACCTGAACCAGCTGTACGAGCTGCTCACCGAGTACGGCCCGATCGCCGAGGTCTGGCTGGACGGCGCGAACCCCACCAAAGCGAGCCAGTCTTACGCGTACGACGCGTGGTTCGACCTCGTGCGGCGGCTCGCCCCGGACGCGACGATCGCGATCGGCGGACCGGACGTGCGCTGGGTCGGCAACGAGGACGGGTACGCGCGGGAGACCGAGTGGAGCGTGATCCCGTTCGCCGGCGGGCGCATGGTGGCCGAGGAGACGGCCGCCGAGGTCGCCGGAGCGGAGCAGCTGCGCGACGCCGACGAGCTGCGCTGGTACCCCGCCGAGGTCGACGTGTCGATCCGGCCGGGCTGGTTCTACCACGCCGAGGAGGACGCGGAGGTCAAGTCGCTCGCCACGCTGATGGAGATCTACCGCTGCTCGGTCGGGCGGAATGCCCTTCTGTTGTTGAATATTCCGCCGGACCGTCGCGGGCTGTTCGCGGAGCCGGACGTGGCGCGGTTGGCGGAGTTCGGCGCGAACGTACGGGCCGTCTATGAGAACGATCTCAGGCCGGCGATCTTCAACGTGGTCGGGCTGTCCGAGGACATCGCGAACGGCCAACAGGTCGAGGCGTTCGCCGTCGACGCGCTCATCGACGACGAATGGCGCGAGCTCGCCACGGGAACGACGATCGGCTACCGCCGCCTGCTCCCGTTGAGCGAACCGGTGGCGGCGACGGACGTACGCGTGCGGGTCCTGGCGACTCGCGGGCCGGCGACGGTGGCGGTGTCGCTGCATCTCGATCCGCTTGTAGGCTCGCAGGAGTGAGCGATCGCGGTGTACTCGTGACAGGCGCGTCCAGGGGTGTCGGCGCGGCCGTGGCGCGGACTTTCGCCGCGCTGGGCGACCGGGTCGTCGTGCACTACGGCGGTTCGCAGGCCGCGGCCGAAGCGGTGCTGGAATCGTTGCCGGGAACGGGCCACGTCGCGCTGCAGGCCGACCTCGCCTCGCCGGACGCCGTCCAGACGCTGGTCGACGAGGCGGTGAAAGCCCTTGGTGGCTTGGATGTTCTCGTCAACAACGCCGGCATCTACGAGTTGCACAAGATCGAGGAAGTCTCGTACGACGAGTGGCAGGCCGCCTGGCAACGGACGTTGGCCGTCAACCTGCTCGGCCCGGCGAACCTCATCTGGTGCGCCGCCCGCTATCTCCCGCGAGGTGGGCGGATCGTCAACGTGTCCTCGCGCGGCGCGTTCCGCGGCGAGCCCCGCCAACCGGCGTACGGTGCGAGCAAGGCCGGTCTCAACTCGCTCGGACAGTCCATGGCCCGCGCGCTCGGCCCGCGCGGCATCGCGGTGGCGACCGTCGCGCCCGGCTACATCGACACCGACATGGCCGCCGACGTCATCCACGGCCCGGAGGCCGAGGACATCCGCGCCCAGAGCCCACTCGGCCGCGTCTCGACGCCAGAGGAGGTCGCGGCGGCGGTCGTCTACCTCGCGTCGGCTGAGGCGGAGTACGCGTCCGGCGCGATCCTCGACCTGAACGGCGCGTCCCACCTGCGTTAGGCGATTCTGTACCCCACGCCGGGCGTCGTCGCTATGACTGGCGGTCCGCCGAGCTTGCGCCGCAACCGGCCGACGGTCACGGCGACGGTGTTGGTGAACGGGTCGGCGTACTCGTCCCACACCTGCTCCAGCAGCGCCTCGGCGGACAGGAAGCCGGGGCTGGCTCGCAGGAGTGCCTCGAGCACCGCGAACTCCTTGACGGACAGGTCGAGCAGGCGCCCATCGCGTACGGCGGTCCGGCGTACCGGATCCAGCTCGATCCCCGCCGCGTGCAGCGTCCGAGGGCGCGCGTCCGGCTTGCGGCGGGCCAGCGCGCGGATGCGCAGCACCAGCTCCGGGAAGTGGAACGGCTTGCCCAGATAGTCGTCCGCACCCAACGTCAGTCCGCTGACCCGGTCACCGGGCGCGCTCGCCGCGGTCAGCATCAGCACCATCGGCCGCTCGGCCCGGTCGGTGATCAGCTGGCAGAGCAGGTCGCCGTGCAGCCCGGGCAGGTCGCGGTCCAGGACAACGACGTCGTGCGTCGCGAGCTCCAGCTTCGCCGCGGCGGCCAGCCCGTCGTACGCGAGGTCGACGGCCATGCCCTGGTCGCCGAGGCCTTCGGCGATGACCTCCGCGAGCGCGTGGTCGTCCTCGACGAGCAGGATCCTCATACCGCGACCTCCACCCGCAGGCCGCCCTCGGGACGGGCGAGCAGCGCGACCCTTCCACCGTGCGCGGCAGCAACAGCGGCGACGATGGACAGACCGAGTCCCGAGGAGCCGGTACGTTCGTCGCCGAGCCGCTCGAACGGTTGCGTGAGCCGGTCGACCTCGCGCTGGTCGAACACCCGCCCACCTGTCTCGACGATCAGCACAGTCTCTTTCCCGGCCGAGCCCGTGATCGCGATCCAGCCGCCGTTCTCGTTGTGGGTCACGGCATTGTCCACGACGTTGCCGACCAATCGAGCCAGCAGTGTCGGGCTGCCGGATGCCGGCAGGCGCGGGAGGTCCACCGTGACGCGCAGCGCCTTCCGTTCCACGTCGGCCGACCGTTCGCGCAGCGCCGCGCCGACGAGGTCGCCGAGGTCGACCGCGGCGGCGTCCGCGAACGCGCCGTGCTGCGCCCGCGCCAGCACGAGGAGGCCGTCGAGCAGGTGGTCGACCCGGTCGAGCTGGGTACGCATCCGGGTCGCGAGCGCGACCGTCGAGGCGGCCGGGTCGGGTTTGGCGACGGCCACGTCCAGCGACGCCCGCATCGTCGCCAGCGGTGTACGCAACTCGTGCGAGGCGTTCGCGACGAACCGGCGCTGAGCGGCGAACGAGGCCTCCAGCCGGGCGAGCAGCTCGTCGATGGTGTCGGCGAGGTCCTTGACCTCGTCGTCCGGACCGGTGACGGCCAGCCGCTGGTCAAGGTTGTCGGCGGAGATGCGCTGGGTGGCGCCGGTGATCAGCCGCAGCGGCCGTAGGACGCGCCGCGCGAGGATTCGGCCGACCAGCAAGGAGACTCCGGCGAGGACGACCAGCGCGACGAGCGACCCGACCAGCAGCTGGCGGGACTGCTGCGTGTGGATGGTGTCGAGCTGCTCCTCCAGCGCGCGGATGCGTTGCTGGGTGGCGTCGACGCCGCCCTGCGGCGGCTGGTTGCCCGCCGGGGAGGTCCGGCTGATGCTGCCGTCGAAGATCAGGAACGTCAGGCCCAGGAGCCCGATGCCAGAGATGAGGAACACGGCCGCGTACAGGATCGTGAACCGAACTCCGACGGTCCCGCGGCGCAGGCTGATCATGCGTACAGCATGCCCGCGTTGACCTAACAACGGCATGACACGGCTGGTTCGGGCCGTGTTAGGCGTCGAGCTCTAGAACTCACGACATGTCGACCTTCCTGCGGCCCGGCCGCGTGATCGCGCTGATCATCGCCGCCCTCGCCATCATCGCGTTCGGCCTGCTGTACAGCTTCGGCATGCGGGCGTCGTGCGACCCTGGCCCCTGCCCGCCCGCGTCGCCCGTGAGTGACAAGTTCTGGTTCCTGCATCGCGACCTCGGGCCGGAGGGCAGCATCACGGTCCGGCTGGCGTCGATGACCGGGACGATCACGTACCCGCCCCCGAACCACGACGAGATCGTCTCCGGCCTGGTGCCGTGGGCGAAGGTCGGGCTCATCGTCAAGGACGGCTTGCGCGAGGGTTCGCCGTACGCGGCGGTCATGCTAACCGGCAACCATGGCGTGCGATTCCAGTACGACTACGACCAGGACGTCGCGGGCAGAACGGGCGACTGGCTGCGGCTGACCCGTTCGGGCGACACGATCACCGGGTTCTCGTCGACGGACGGTCAGCAGTGGCAGAGGGTCGGGACCGCGAAGTTCGAGGGGCTGCCGGACACCGTGCAGGTCGGCTTGTTCGCCACGTCTCCCGGCGATCTCACGCTCCGCGAGGTCGGTCTGGGTGGCGCGATCGAGGAGGTCCGGTTCACCCAGGCCGTCGGTGTCTTCGACCACGTCACCGTCGAGGGGTCGGCGGGTGGCTGGCAGAGCGATCCGGTGGGCGGCGAGATGAACCACACCGACTGGGAGAAGTACCACAACCCGTCCGGGGCGGTGCAGAAGGACGGCGTGATCACCGTGAGCGGCTCGGGTGACATCGGTCCGGTGAGTGACGGGCTTGCGCCCATGGTGAAGTTCCTGCTGCTCGGTCTGGTGGTGGCGCTGGTCATCGTGCTCGTGGTGGGTGCTCGCGCGACGTACGCGCCGGTGCTCGTCGGGGCGGCGGCGTTCGTCACTGGCCTGGTCGGCGTGGGGGTGATTCTCCCTGTGGGCATGGCGATTCTGGCGGCGAACGGTGTACCCGTACCGCCCCTGCCGTTGCTGACTGGCGTCCGGGTGGTCGTCGGTGCCGCGGTGGTGCTCGGGCTGGGTGCCGTCTTCGCGAACGGGCTCAGCGCGTGGCTGCGCCGGCGTTGGCTGGCGATCGTCGTCGCGGTGCTGCTGGTGGCGGTGCCGTACGTCCTGACTGCCTTCCCGCTGCTGCCCGACGTTGTCGCCGACTGGCTGCTGCGCCTCACGCCGGCCGCGGGCTTCGCCGTTCTGCAAACGGCGGTGGAGTATCCGCAGGTGACCGCGCACTACGCGCCGTCGTCCGGGTACTTCCCGCTCCCGTGGTGGGCCGGGCTCACCGTGCTCGCCGCGTACGCGCTCGCGGCTATGGCAGCGTCAGGATCTGTGGGCCGTCGGCGGTGATCGCCACGGTGTGCTCGACGTGGGCGGCGCGAGAGCCGTCGCCGGTCACCATCGACCAGCCGTCGTCGGCCATCCGGAAGTGGTCTCGGCCGCCGGCCATGAACATCGGCTCGATCGCGATCACCAAGCCTGGCTTGAGCTTGAGGCCGCGGCCGGCGCGGCCTTCGTTCGGTACGGACGGATCCTCGTGCATCGCGCGCCCGATGCCGTGGCCGCCAAAGCCAGCCGGCAGCCCGTACCCGGCCGCCCGCCCGATCGTGCCGATCGCGTGCGAGATGTCGCCAAGCCGTCCGCCTGGCTTTGCTCTTGCGATGCCGGCGGCGAGTGCCTCTTCGGCCTTCGCGATCAGCTCGAGGTCGGCTTGTGCGGCCGCGCCGACGACGAAGCTGATCGCCGAGTCGCCGTGGTACCCGGCCAACTCGGCACCGAAGTCGATGCCGAGCAGGTCGCCGTCGCGCAGTTCGTACTCGCCGGGAATCCCGTGCACGACGACGTCGTTGACCGACGCGCAGATCACGCCGGGGAACGGGGTCGGTGCCCAGCGTGGGTGGTAGTCGAGGAAGCTCGACGTCGCCCCGGCGTCCTTGAGGACCCGCCGCGCGACCTCGTCGAGCTCGCGGAGGGAGACGCCGACCTTCGCCGCGTCCTTGCACGCCTGGAGCGCGGTCGCCACGACCCGGCCGGACTCGCGCATCTTGGCGATCTGGGCGGCAGACTTCAGGTCGACCATGGCGCACTCCTCATACCAATAGTTATACCGGTATCATCGCGTTCATGGTGCGACAGCCGCTCGGCCCAGAGGACCACGCCAGGGGAGCCCGCCTCGGCGAAGCGCTCCGCCTCGCCCGCGGCGACCGCAGCATGGTCGAAGTCGCCGCGCGCGCCGGTGTCTCGGTCGAGACGCTGCGCAAGATCGAGCACGGCCGCGTCCCGACCCCGGCGTTCTTCACCGTGGTAGCGCTGGCGAACGTGCTGGACGTTCCGCTCGACCGCCTGGGCCAGCTCTACGCCCTCGAGTCAGCAGGAGAGCCCCGCCTCACGGCCTAGCGGTCACCGCTTGTATGAAGGGCACCTTCATACGAACCTATTGAATGAAGGTGCCCTTCATTCAAAACAGCGGAGACGGAACCCCCGGCTTCATCCGAGCCACAAGAGACCGGTGGAACCCCCACAAGCAACGCAAGCACGGCAACAAACCCACGCAACAAGGAACCTCCCCCGGGACACCTGTTCCGGGGGCCGGGGGCGGCGCGTGAAAACAGGTGGCCGGGCCGGGGCGAGTCAAGGGTCGAAGATCGCGAAGCGACGCCTCTCTCCAACTGCGCGAAGCGCCCCTAGGGAGGCGCCCTTGACGCGCCCCGGACCGGCCACCACAATCGACCGCCGCCACAGTCCCCGAGAGCACCAACCCCAGGACAGTCCGCAAAAGAACACCGCACCAAGACAGCACCAGAACCAGATGAGCTTCGCCAAGAACAGCCCGAGCCCGCATCCGAACAGACCTTGGATGAAGGTGCCCTTCATCCAACCCCTCACCCGAACCCCGGCCCACCCTGTCCGTGATCATGAACGCGATCATGAAGGCAAACCCGTCGTATACGACCAGTTCGGCTTCACGATCACCATCATGATCACGGTCGTCAACGGCGCCGTCGAAACGCGACGGAGTGCCGGTTGGCGAGATCTGGCTGGGTCGGGGGCACCCTAGTCCGAACCTATGGGACGAGGGTGCCCCCGACCCAAACCGGGTGGCCGGGCGTCACCGGGCGCAGAGGCGGGCGTACGCGGTCGGCGACATCCCTACCCGGCTGGTGAAGTCGCGGACGAAGTGCGCCTGGTCGCTGTAGCCCAGCCGGTGCGCGAGCGCCGCCCAGTCCACTGCCGCGCCGGTCGCGGCGACGTCGGTCGCCTCGTGCATGCGGTACTGTCGGATCACCCACTTTGGCCCGACCCCGACGTACTCGTGGAACAGCCGCTGCAGCCCGCGCATCGGCAGGGCCAGCGCCGCGGCCAGGTCGTCGACGCGGAGCAGGTCGGGTGCGCTGGCGACGGTGTCGACCGCCTTGGCCGCGAGCTCGACGGACGGGTCAGCCGGCGGTTGACGTTCCAGCAGGAACGTCTCGATCTCGGCGATGGCCGCGCCGGTCTCCGCGGCGATCACTCGATCAGCCAGCTCGACACCGGCCGGCCCGAAGTGGTCGTCAATGTCGACGAACCTGTCGGTGAGAGTCGACACCGCCGCTCCGAGGTAGCCGCGGAAGGCACCCGGGCGGAACATCACGCCGATCACCCGGCCGGACTCGGCGAGCTGCTCGGTGAACAGGCCCCGGACGACGCCGGCGATCCGCGCGCGGCCTGGGAGGAACGTGACGTTGATGCGCGGATGAGGCAGCACGTTCTGCCGGTGCGGCTGCTCGCCCCGCAGGTCCCAGGTCGTGATCCAGTACCGCTCGACGACGCCCACGAGCGGTGCGCTCGGGTCGCGGCGCTCGACCGAGAAGCTTTGTTCGGCCTTGTGCGGTTGGAGAATCCCACGGCCGAGGTTGACCATCCTCCGATACTACGTGTCGCGTTTGTTCAAGACGGGCGGAGTCGGGCCTGCTGCAATGGGGGACATGAGTTTGCCCGAGCTGATGCGAACGGCCGCCGAGGCGGCGAACGACGTCGTACAAGGCGTTCGCCCTGACCAGCTGTCGTTGCCCACGCCGTGCGCCGACTGGGACGTCCGCGCGCTCATCAACCACCTGCTCACCACGTCGGGGCACATGTCGGAGCTCGTCGCCCGCAAGCAACCCGTCGATCTCGCCGCGTTGATGGAGACCGACTTCATGACCGGCGACTGGGCCAAGGACTACGCGGTCCAGGTCGACAAGGCGGCCGCGGCCTGGGCGCTACCCGGGGCGACCGAGGGGGAGTTCGCGATGCACGGCCCGCCGTACCCCGCCGAGGCGTTGGCCGGGATGTTCCTGAGCGAGCTCGTCACCCACGGCTGGGACCTCGCCCGCGCGACCGGCCAGACGCTGCGAGTCTCGGACGAACTGGCCGCCGCCGTGCTCGAGCTCAACGCCGGCATGGCTCCCGAGGGACGTACGCAGGGCCTGTTCGGCGAGCCCGTCACGCTGAAAGAAGGCGCCTCGACGCTCGAGACGGCCGTGGCGATCGCCGGTCGCGACCCCCGGTAGCCTGCGTGGGTGAAGCGCGCGCTGGTCTGGATGTGGAGACGACTCCGTCCGTTCCAGTGGCGCATCCTGTGGATCATGAACGCGACCTTCATGGTCGGCGTCTCCGGCGTGATCCGCAACGAGCAGGGCCAGGTCCTGCTGCTCAAGCACCGTCTCTGGGCGGCGCGCGGCGGTGACTGGGGCGTGCCGACGGGCTACGCCAAGAGGCGCGAACGGCTGGAGGACACGGTCGTACGCGAGGTACGCGAGGAGACCGGCCTCGAAGTACGGACGGGCTCGCTGATCCGGGTCCGGAGCGGCTTCAAGTTCCGCGTCGAGGTCGCGTACGAGGCCCACGTCGTCGGCGGCACGCTGAAGCTGGACCCGTTCGAGATCGTCGACGCGAAGTGGTTCGACCCGTCGGACCTACCGGAGGGCACTCGGCAGGCGCACCGGACGCTCATCCATCACTGAGCGCGTTCCCACTCCTGGACCGACGCCGCCTCGATCAGCCGGAAGTCGGGCGTCTGCTCGAGCGCTGCCTCCTCGCCGCCGGGCACGTACGTGACGATCAGCCGGAGCGGGCGCCAGGTCGTGTTGAGCGTGGAGTGGAACGCCGCCATCGGAACGTGGACGGCGTCGCCCTCCTTGATCGGGAACGGCTCGCCGTCGTCGACCATCTGCAGGCCCTCACCGGAGATCACGTAGATGACCTCCTCCGCCGTCGGATGGTTGTGCCGCGCGTGCCCGCGGCCGGGGTTGACGATCACCTCGCCGAGAGACTGCGAGGCGCCCGGAATCAGCCGTGGGGTGACGAACCACTTGGTCGATCCCCAGTCGAACGTCATCGTCGCCACGTCGTCCGGACGCACTCGCATGTGTCGGTTCTCCTCTACCAGGCGTAGGCCTCGGGCGCCTGTCCGCCCGGGCCGGGGAACAGCTCGTCCAGCCGCTCGAGCACCTTGTCGTCGAGCTTGATCTCCGGAACGCGGAGCGCGGTCGTGAGCTGCTCCATCGTGCGCGGCCCGATGATCGGCGCGGTCACGCCGGGCTGGTGCAGCAGCCACGCCAGGGCGAGGTTCGCGGCGGTCTCGCCCAGCTCCGCGGCGAGGTCCTCGAACGACTGGATCTGGTCGCGGTGCTCCTCGACGTACGTCGCCGCGCGGCCGCCGGTCGAGCGGCTCTTGTCCGCCTTCGCGAGGATGCCGCCGAGCACGCCGCCGTGCAGCGGGGACCACGGGATGACACCGATCCCATACTCGCGGGCCGCGGGCAGCACCTCGAGCTCGATGGACCGTTCGACCAGGTTGTAGAGCGACTGCTCCGACACCAGGCCGAGGAAGTTGCGCCGCTTCGCGGTCTCCGAGGCCTGCGCCAGGTTCCAGCCGGCGAAGTTGCTCGACCCGACGTAGAGCACCTTGCCCTGCGTCACGAGCGTTTCCATCGCCTGCCAGACCTCGTCCCAGGGAGTATCCCGGTCGATGTGGTGCATCTGGTACAGGTCGATCCGGTCGGTCTGCAGCCGGCGGAGCGAGTCCTCGGCGTGGCGGACGATGTTGTACGCGGACACGCCCTTCGCGTCGGGGCGGTCGTTCATGGCGCCGTAGACTTTGGTGGCGATCACCGTACGGTCGCGGCGCGACTTGTCGGCGGCGAACCAGCGGCCGATGATCTCCTCGGTGAGGCCTCGGTTCTCCCAGCCGTACACGTTCGCGGTGTCGGCGAAGTTGACGCCCGCGTCGAGCGCCGCGTCGAGGATCGCGTGCGACTCCTCTTCCGGCGTGACCGGGCCGAAGTTCATGGTGCCGAGACAGAGCTTGCTGACGAGCAGGCCGGTGCGGCCCAGATGCGTGTACTCCATGTCTTCCGACCCTCCTGCGGGAATGCGGTTTCTGCAAGGTCGTGGCCCCAACCAGGTTGGCAGGTTTCGGCAAAGCCGTGCATACTGAGCCCCATGTCTCACGGACAGCGAGCTATCTGCGCCGAGCTGGGCTAGTCAGCCCCTCGGTCCGGCTCGGCGTGTGCCTGCGTCCTTCACTGTTGAAGTTTCGTCCTGTGAGGCTCCCGTGCGTTCCGTCGAGATTCGCCGTACGTTCCTGTCCTACTTCCAGAGCAAGGGCCACCGGCTCCTGCCCTCGTCGTCGCTCGTCACCGACGACCCCACCATGCTGCTTACGACAGCCGGCATGGTGCAGTTCAAGCCGTACTTCCTCGGCGAGGACAAGCCACCGCACTCGCGGCTGACCACGCTGCAGAAGTGCATCCGGACGGTCGACATCGACAACATCGGCGAGACCGACCGACATACGACGTTCTTCGAGATGCTCGGCAACTTCTCGTTCGGCGACTACGACAAGCCGGACGTGATGCCGTGGGCGTACGAGCTGTTGACCTCGCACTACGGGCTCGATCCGACCCGGTTGTGGGCGACGGTCTACCTCGACGACGAGGAGTCGGTCGGGCTGTGGCAGGAGATCGGCATCCCGTTGTCGCGGATCCAGCGGCTGGGGATGGCGGACAACTACTGGTCGACCGGCGGGGTCGGTCCGTGCGGCCCGGACTCGGAGATCTTCTACGACCGTGGGGAGAAGTACGGACCCGAAGGTGGGCCGGCGGTCAACCCCGAGCGCTACCTCGAGGTGTGGAACCTCGTGTTCATGCGGCACATTCGCGGCGAGGGCGGAACGGACGACGACTTCCCGATCGTCGGTGACCTGCCTGTGCGCTGCGTGGAGTCGGGGCTCGGCGTCGACCGGCTCGCGGTCGTCCTGCAGGGCGTCGACAACGTTCACGAGGTAGATCTACTCGCGCCAACTTTGGAGCGGGTCCAAACTTTGACTGGCTGCGATTATGCGACCGGCGACAAGCGTACGCGGGCGTCGCTTCGGGTGATCGCGGACCACGTTCGCGCGGGCACGTTGCTGATCGGCGACGGGGTGCTGCCATCGAACGAGGGTCGCGGGTACGTCCTGCGCCGGCTGCTGAGGCGGGCGGTACACCGCGGTCGGTTGCTCGGCCGGGCGACGCCGTTCCTCGCGGAGCTCGCGTCGACGGTCGTGGACAACGTGGGCGAGCAGTGGCCGGAGCTGCGGACGAACGCGGAGCTCGTCGCGCAGGCGATGGCGCACGAGGAGGAGGCGTTCGACCGTACGTTGCGGCAGGGTTCGCGGCTGCTGGAGACGACCGTGAGCCGGACCCGGTCGGAGTCGGGCACGTCTTTGCCCGGCGGCACGGTGTTCCAGCTGCACGACACGTTTGGGTTCCCGCTGGACCTGACGATGGAGATCGCGCGCGAGGCGGGGCTGTCGGTCGACACCGAGCGCGTCGAGGAGCTCATCGAGGAGCAGCGGCGACGCGGGCAGTCGGCTCGGGCGACCTCGTCGGATTCGCAACGACGTAAGGCGTATGCGGAGCTGCTGATGGAACACGGGCGCACGACGTTCGTGGGGTACGACTCGCTGGTCGGCGACGGCAACGTCGTGTCGGTGCTGCCCGGCGAGGACGGTCGGGTGGAACTGGTGCTCGACCGAACCCCGATGTACGCGGAGTCGGGCGGCCAGGTCGGCGACACCGGACTGGTGCGGACGACGGACGGCAGCGAGCTGCGGGTGACCGATACCCGTTATGGCGTTGACGGTCTGTACGTCCACGTGGCGGAGGTCGTGCAAGGCGAGGTGCATCCGGGCGACTCCGTCGAGGTGTTCGTGGACGGCGATCGGCGTGCGGCGACGGCGCGTTCGCACAGCTCGACGCACGTACTGCACGCGACCCTGCGGGAGACGCTGGGCGAACACGTACGGCAGCACGGCTCGCTGGTCGCGCCGGGCCGGCTGCGGTTCGACTTCAGCAGCTTCGACGCGGTGTCGCCCGAGCAGCTCGCGCACGTGGAGTCCGTCGTCAACGCGCGGTTGCTCGCGGATCCGGAGGTCCGGGTCTGGGAGGCGTCCCGCTCCGAGGCGCAGGCGGCGGGCGCGATGGCCTTGTTCGGCGAGAAGTACGGCGAGGTCGTGCGGATCGTCGACATCGGCGACTTCTCCCGCGAGCTGTGCGGCGGCACGCACGTCGGCCACGGCAGCCAGGCGGGTCCGGTGCGGCTGGTGTCGGAGTCGTCGATCGGCTCCGGGCTGCGGCGGCTGGAGGCGCTGACCGGGTTGGACGCGTTGCGGCACGCGGACCACGAGCGCCAGTTGCTGTCGTCGGTGGCGTCGCTGCTGGGTGGCGTACGTTCGGACCAGGTGCTCGACCGGCTGAGCGAACGCCTCTCGGCGCTGGCGACGGCGGAGCGTTCGCTGCGAGAACTGCGCGAACGCCAGTTGGTCGAGGTCGCGCGCGGCCTGGCGTCGACCGCGGTCGGTGGCCTCGTGGTGGCGCGCGTCGCGCAGCCGCTCGACGCGCTGCGCGGCCTGGTCGACCACGTCCTGCGGCTGCTTCCGCAGCCCGGCGCGGTTCTGCTCGGCGCGGTGGGTGACGGCAAGGCGCAGCTCGTACTCGGCGTCAACACCGACCTGACAGCGCGTGATCTGCTGACCGAGGCGGGCCGGCTCATCGGTGGCGGGGCGGGCGGCCATGGCCACCTGGCGATCGCGGGCGGCCGCAAGCTCGAGAACCTGGACCAGGCCATCGAGCTCGCGACCCGCCGCATCCGCGAAGTGCTGTAGGTCAGCCGACCCGGTGGATGAGCACGCTCGGGCGCGGCCGGCGTGGCGGTGGCCGGGGGGTCTCGCGACTTCACCCATCGGGTCGGGGTTCTGCAACGTGGCAACCGCCTCGCGAACCCCGTTTCGGGAGGTGAAGTGCGTCCCAGCTGTTGACAAGCGCCCGCCAGCTCCTGGTCTGAGGGCTTGTCAAAAAGTGATATCACTATGCTACTCTCCTGACATCGACTCAGAGAGAGGCAGCACAATGACCAACGTCGATATGCCAAAGCCGCAGGTCAGGGAGCGGGTCGCGCACGGGATGACCGGGTGGCCGATGTTCCTCGCCATGCTCATCCTGATCATCGGCGGCCTGATCCTCTTCATCGTCGGCCTCGTCCAGTCCAGCGCCGCCTGGATCATCCTCGGTCCCGTAGCCGTGGTGGTGGGCACCTTTCTGGGCATCGGGCTGACCGCCGTCGCACCCGGTGAGGCGCGCGTCGTCCAGTTGCTGGGACGGTACGTCGGCACAGTAAGAACCGACGGTTTGAGATGGGTCAACCCCCTCACCAGAAGGCGGAAGGTCAGCACCAGGATCCGCAACCACGAGACCGGCGTCACCAAGGTCAACGACGCCGACGGCAACCCGATCGAGATCGCCGCCGTCGTGGTCTGGCAGGTCGAAGACACCGCGCAGGCTGTGTTCGAGGTCGACGACTTCGTCGCGTTCGTCGCGATGCAGAGCGAGACCGCCGTACGGCACATCTCCAACAGCTACCCCTACGACGCGCACGGCGAGAACCAGCTCTCCCTGAGGGACAACGCCGACGAGATCACCGAGAAGCTCTCCGAGGAGATCGCGGCGAGGGTCGCGTCCGCCGGGGTAAAGGTGATCGAGTCCCGCATCACCCACCTCGCCTACGCGCAGGAGATCGCCCACGCGATGCTCCGTCGCCAGCAGGCCAGCGCGGTCGTCGCCGCCAGAACGCGCATCGTCGAGGGCGCCGTCGGCATGGTCGAGCTCGCCCTCAACCGGCTCGCCGAGCACAACGTCGTCGACCTCGACGAGGAACGCAAGGCAGCCATGGTCAGCAATCTGCTCGTCGTCCTGTGCGGTGATCGCGACACTCAGCCCGTCGTCAACACCGGCACGCTCTACCAGTGAGCCAGCGAGCCGATGCCGGCCGAACGTGAACGCAAGAAGCTCCTGCTCCGTCTCGACCCCGCGGTGTACGACGCACTAGCACGCTGGGCCGCTGACGACCTGCGGAGCGCTAACGCCCAGATCGAGTTCCTGTTACGACGTGCGCTCGCCGACGCCGGGCGCCTGCCCGGCGAGGTCGGGCAGATGCGACCCCGCGGACGACCGCGAAAGGAGGACTGATGGCCATGGAACTTCCCAAGACTCTCCCCGGAAGGCTCTACCTGCTGGCGTACGACCGGCAGAAGCGCCGGGTCCGTGGCGGCGGGTTCTTCGGCTACGCCCTCCGCGCGGCCGCCCTCGCCGACCTCTACATCGCCGGCCGCCTGGTCGACGAGAACGGCAAGGTCCACACGGCGATCGGACCGACGCCCACCGAACCACTCCTGAAGACCGTCCTCGAGGAGGTCAGCGAGTCCAAACCGCGCACCTGGCAGCACTGGGTCACCAAGTCCGTCGGGAAGGCGCCGCGCGCCGTACGTGACCAGCTCGAACGCGCGGGCTGGCTGAAGATCGAGCCACGCCGCATCCTCGGCATCTTCCCCGCCGACGAGATCGGCCTCCGCCAGGAGCACCTGGTCGCGAAGCTGCTGACGGAGGCCCTGCACCCCCTCCGCAACGGCCAGCTGGTCGCCCGTACCGACAAGCGCCAGGCCGCGCTCCTCGCGCTCGCCGCCACAGCCTCGCTTCCCACCATCTTGTCCAGCGCGGAACGGCGGCAGTACAAGCAGCGCCTCGTCGAGTTCGCCGACCGCGCTGGTCCCGCCGTTCCCGCACTGCGCAAGGCGATCGAGAGCCACCAGGCCGCCAACTCCGGCGGCGGCTGACGCACCCGTACTCACGAGGGAGAACCCACCATGGCGACATCGCTTCAGACACCTGTGCCCTCAGCCGGCACCGCCACCACCGGGCGGGCCCTGGCTCCCGACCTCGCCCGCGGCGGCATGCTCCTCGCGATCGCGTTCGCCCACGCGCCGCTGTTCGTGACGAACGTCGACCGCGGACCGGCCTGGCTGAACGACTTCATCACCTCGTTCCACATGCTGTTCGTCAACAACCACGCGCGCCCGATGTTCGCGTTCCTGTTCGGGTACGCGCTGGTCCAGCTGATGAATCGTCAACTGGCCAAGGGTAACGACTGGGTCCCGACGCGAAAGCTGCTGCGCCGCCGAGGCTTCTGGTTGATCGCGATCGGCTTCGTGCACCTCGCGATCCTCGTCCCGATCGACATCCTCGCCGCGTACGGACTGTCCGCCGTTCTGCTCGTCGGATTCCTGCGCGCCAAGGACTCCACGTTGTTGTGGGTGGCCGGCGTCGCGCTCGTGCCCGCGACGTTCTCGGTGGGCTGGATCACCTGGTTCGCCCTGAACGAGGGCGCCTCGACGTACGCCAAGGGCAGCGTCGCCGCGGGCTCGGCAGGATTCGTGGAGCTGTTCGTCTCACGGGTCATGGTGTTCCCTCCTTCCCTGATCGCCGGTGTCATCCTGGTCATCCCCGGCGTCCTGCTCGGCATGTGGGCGGCGCGACGCCGCGTGCTCGACGAGCCGGAGCGGCACCGTTCGTTCCTCGTCCGGGCGACCATCGTCACCGGTGCCGTCTCGCTCGCGGGCTCGCTGCCGCTCGTCCTGGTGGACCTCGGGATCTGGAGCCCGACCGGAATCGCCTTGTGGGTCGTGGCATTCGTCCAGCCGCTCACCGGCTACTTCGGCGGGATGGCCCTGGCCGGTGCCATCGCCCTGGTCGCGATCGCGGCCGCCCGGCGGCAAGGCCGCCTGACGACCGCGATCCAGGCGCTCGGTCAGCGCTCGATGAGCCTGTACCTGTTCCAGTCCGTCGTGTACGTCGCGGTGTTCTTCCCGTACGGGTTGGGACTTCAGGACGACCTCGGCATGGCCGGAGCCACTGGCGTCGCGCTCGCGACGTGGGTCGCCTCGATCCTCCTCGCCGAGCTGATGCGCAAGGCGAACTACCGAGGCCCTGCGGAGATTCTCCTGCGCAGGTTGGCCTATCGCGATCGGCGTACGGTCGCGAAGTAGGCGAACGCCGCGGTCGCCAACCCCAGCACTGCTTCGGCCGCGAGCACCGCGACGGTCGCCGTCTTCCAGCCCGGCGCGCCGACCGGACCCGAAGCGAACTGGAAGAACAGCAAGCCCAGCAGGCCGACTCCGACCGCGAAGCCGGCCTGCTGGGTCGTTGCCAGCACGCCGCTCGCGAAGCCGGCCCGGTCGACCGGGATCTGCGCCAGCACGGCACCGATGATCGGCACCATCGCCAGACCCTGGCCGAGGCCGAGCGGCACCAACGTCGGCGCGAGCGTCAGCCAGCTGAGCTCCCCGTACCCGAGCAACGCCTGCACCGTCACGGCCGCGAATGTGACCGCCGTGAGCAGCGCGCCGGCGACGATCGCGCGACCGCCGTATCGCGCGACCAGACGGGGAGCGGCGAGCGACGCGATGAGGAAGCCCACGGCGTACGGACCCAACGCGCCCGCCGCGGACAACGCGGTGAAACCCAGCCCGTCCTGCAAGGACAAACCGATGGTCAGGAAGAAGCCGCCGACGCCGACGCAGAACATCAGCAACGTCGCCAGCCCGCGCCGGAACGCGACCAGTTCGAACAGTGACGGCGGCAGCAACGGATGTCCGCCACGCCGCTCCCGCCCGCGCTGATCCAGCACGAACCACACACCGACGAACGGCATCGCGACGAGCGCGACGACGCACCACAAGGGCCAGCCGGCGCCCGGACCCACCGACAGCGGAACGAGCAAGAGCGCGAGCGTCAGCGTCAACAACAACGCGCCTCGACCGTCGACCGGACGCGCGACGCCGCGAGTCTCCGGTACGAACCGCACGGCCATGAGCGCGACGAGCAGACCGAGCACCGCGTACAGCTCGAAAACAGCGCGCCAGCCGAACGCCTCGTCCAGCGCCACCGCGCCGCCGCCGAGCATTTGGCCAAGCACACAAGCAAGTCCGATAGCAGCGCCGTAGTAGCCCAGCGCGCGTTGCCGGTGCTCGCCGGTGAAGATCGCCTGCACGGACCCGAGCACCTGCGGTGCCATCAGACCCGCCGCGATGCCCTGGACCAGCCGCCCAATCGCGAGCGTCCAGCCGTCGAACGCGAACCCGCAGGCGGCCGAGGCGAGCGCGAACGCGATCGCGCCGATCGCGAAGAGCCGCCGCCGTCCGAACCGGTCGCCGAGCCGGCCGCCGGCGACGAGCGTCGCCGCGTACGTGACGCTGTAGGCGGCGGTGATGAGCTGCAGCATCGCGTTGTTCGTCTGCAGCGAGTGCCCGATCGCGGGCAAGGCTATGTTGACAACGAAGAAGTTGGAGACTGCCATGAAGGTGCCGAGCAGGATCACCGGCAGCGCCAGCCAGGGCGCCGCGCGATCCAGGCTCGTCGCTGAGGTCTGGGCCGTTGCCAGACTTGGAGTCGAGGTCACCTCGCCACGATCTGTCGCGTCATAGCCTGGTACCAGAGCGTACTTATCCTGGTATTTCTGCTACCTGGCACCCGGACCGCATGCGCGTCATGCTGGAAGCATGACGATGTGGGAGTCCCGTCACGAGGAGATCGCGGCGTTCCTGCGGTCGCGACGGGAACGGCTGCGTCCGGAGGTCGTCGGCCTGCCCGGCGGCGGCCGGCGACGTACGCCTGGCCTGCGCCGCGAGGAGGTCGCGCAGCTCGCCGGCGTCGGGGTGACCTGGTACACGTGGCTCGAGCAGGGCCGGCAGGTGAACGCGTCGCTGTCGGTGCTCGGGGCGATCTCGCGCGCGCTGCAACTCGATCCGAACGAGGAGGCGCACCTGCTCAACCTGGCCGGGTTGGCTACCCGTTCGCGGGGGACCCGGCGCCAGGCGCCGCTCGACCCCGCCGTGCGACGCGTCGTCGATGCGCTCGCGCCGATGCCGGCCTGCGTGATCTCGCCCTGCGCGACGGTGGTGGCGTCGAACGAGTCCTCGCTCAAGCTGCTTGGCGACATCACGGTGCTGCCGCCGGAGCGGCGCAACACGCTCTGGCTGTTCTTCACCGAGCCGTACTGGCAGAAGCTCATGATCGACTGGGAACGCGAGGCCTCGTTGTCGATCGCGCTGTTCCGCGGCGCGATGGCGGAGCACGCCGGCGAGCCACAGTGGGAGGAGATCGTCGACGAGTTGTCGGAAGTTTCGGAGGACTTCCGAAAGCAGTGGGCGGCGCACAACGTGGCGGTGCCGACCAGCCGGGTGAAGTCGTTCCTGCATCCCGAGGTCGGGTTGGTGCGGCTGATGACGACGCCGTTCTGGCTCGCGCCGATGACGGGGACCCGGCTGATCTCGTACGCGCCGCTCGACGAGGAGTCGGAGGCGGCGATGGATCGGCTGCTGCGTTCGTCCGAGCCGCAGTTCTCCGACTGGTCTCCCACCGCACGTGGCCTGCAGCTGGAACCCAGTAGGTAACCGCTTTCCGGTACTCTTCGCGGTGTTACCGCCTGAGTCTTTCGCGAAGGGATGCGCATGCCATTGACGAGTCTGCCCACTGTTCGGTTCGGCCGTACCGGCATGGACATCACCCGCGTCGGGTTCGGCGCCTGGGCGATCGGCGGAGGGGACTGGTCGTTCGCCTGGGGCGACCAGGACGACAACGAGTCGATCGCCGCGATCCGGCACGCGGTCGAGGCCGGCGTGAACTGGGTCGACACCGCCGCGGTGTACGGGCTCGGGCACTCCGAGGAGGTCGTCCGCCGTGCCCTGGAGCCGTTCTCCGACGCTGACCGCCCGTACGTCTTCACCAAGTGTGGCCTGGTGTGGGACGAGTCGGACCGGCAGAAGACGGCCGCGCGGATCGGTGCGGCGGACAGCCTGCGGCGCGACACCGAGGCGTCGTTGCGGCGGCTCGGCGTGGAGCAGATCGACCTGATGCAGCTGCACTGGCCTTCGCAGGACGGGACGCCGCTGGAGGAGTACTGGCAGACGCTGCTGGACCTGAAGGCGGAGGGGAAGTTCCGGGCCGTTGGCCTGTCGAACCACAACGCGGACCAGCTGGAGCTCGCGGAGAAGGTCGGGCACGTGGACACGCTGCAGCCGCCGTTCTCCGCGATCCGGCGCGAGGTCGGCGAGAAGGAACTGCCGTGGTGCGCGTCGCACGAGACGGGGGTGATCGTCTACAGCCCCATGCAGGCAGGGCTGCTGACCGGGCGCTTCTCGGCGGAGCGCGTGGCGTCGCTCCCGGCGAACGACTGGCGATCGCGGCACGCCGAGTTCACCGGCGACAAGCTCCAGGCCAACCTGACGCTGGCGGCCGCGTTCGGCCCGGTGGCTGAGCGGCACGGCGTGTCCGTGCCCGCGGCCGCGGTCGGCTGGGTGCTCGCCTGGCCGGGCGTCACGGGCGCGATCGTCGGGGCACGGAACGCCGAGCAGGTGGACGGCTGGATCTCGGCTGCCGCGTTGGAGCTGACCGCGGCGGACGTGGACGAGATCGCGGCGGCCATCGGCGCGACCGGCGCCGGTGCGGGACCCGCTCGCCCCTGAGCGCTCCGGTCGTTTGGATGAAGGGCACCTTCATCCAAACCTCCTCGAGCGAGGGGACCCTCCGCCCTTCGCGAAACTGTGGGGTTCTGGTTGCGACACGCTGGCGTGTCGCGACCAGAACCCCACAGTTTGATGGGACCTGGTGGATGGGCCGGGCTATTGGATGAAGGTGTCCTTCATCCAAACGGGCCGCGTGCCGGAACCTAGCGCCCAACCTCATCGAGGAGGGCTCGCGCGCGGTCTCGGCCGCCTTTGATGCGGCCGGCCAGGGACAGGACGATGAGGCCGTGGGTTTGGGCCCAGAAGAGGTCGGTGGCGTCGTCGAGGTCGGCGTGAGCTGGTGAGGCCGCGGCGACAGCCTCGCGGAGGAGGTCGAAGCAGCGGCGGGCGGGTTCGGGGGTCTCGGGGGTGCCGAACGGGATGTCGACGAGGTTGTGCATGAGCAGGTAGAGCCGCGGGTGGGCGTTCGCGAAGTCCCACAGCGCGCCGGCGGCCGCGCGCTTGGTCGGGCCGGCCTCGGCGAGCTGGCTGGCGAGCCGCTCGAACCCCTCGGTGAGGACGCCGACCAGGAGCTCGCGCTTGCTGGCGAAGTACTCGTACACGACCGGCGCGGTGTAGCCCACGCGCTCCGCCACCTGGCGCATCGTCACCGGCTCGTAGCCGCCGGCCTGCTCGGCCAGCTCGCGCGCGGCGGTCAGGATGTCGGCCCGCAGCTGGGAGCGGGCGGCGGCGCGTTGGTGGTCATCGCCCTTGATCCGTGGCATCTCGTTCCGTCCCGTCGATTTCTACCAAGAGTAGACAACCGTGCTACGGTCGAAATCTAACGTTGGTAGAAATCAGGGAGCGGAGTCATGCGCGTACTTGTCACAGGCGTGGCCGGAACGGTCGGCAGCGCGGTCGCGGGGGCGTTGGAACGGCACGGCCACACCGTCGTCGGCGTGGACCGGATGCGGGCCGACCTGTTCGATCCGGCCGCGCTCGCCCCGCTGCTCGAGGGCGTGGACGGCGCGGTGCACGCGGCGTCGAGCAACGACGCGCGGGCGGGCGAGCTGGACCGGACCGTGCTGTCGACTGTCTTCGACGCGTTCGCGGGGAGCGACCGGCCGGTCGTCTACACGAGCGGGCTGTGGCTGCACGGCGACACCGGTGCCGAGCCCGCGACCGAGGACTCGCCGCTCGCGCCGCCGCTGGTGGTGTCGTGGCGACCCGAGCTGGACAAGCTGGTCGGCGCGGCCGTCGACCGCGGCGTACGGACGGTGCGGATCCGGCCGGCGCTCGTGTACGGGTACGGGCGGGGCTATCCGGCCGCGCTCCTCACGCCCAACGACGCGGTGGTGCGCTACCTCGGCGAGGGGACGAACCGGTGGGCGACCGTTCATGCCGACGACCTCGGCGACCTGTACGTCCGCGCGCTGGAGGCTGCGCCCGCCGGCTCGGTATACCTGGGCGGGGCGGCGGACCGGTCGGAGCAGGTGCGAGACATCGCCGCTGCTGTCGCCACGAGGGCGGGAGCGCGCGTCGAGAGCTGGGATCCGGCCGAGGCTGAGCAGGTGTGGGGTCCGATGGTCGAGGCGCTCCTGCTCGACCAGGTGGCCTCGGGCGAACGGGCCGCGCGCGACCTGGGCTGGCGCCCGACCCGCCCGTCGATCCTCGAAGGTCTCTAGGCCGGGGTTTGGTGTGTCGGGGGTTGCTGGCGGATGGGCGCCGATGCCGCTTTACCTGGCGAGTGGGTGCTCTACGTGGGGTGTATCCCACGTAGAGCGGCAAATGATCATGTAAACATGATCATTTGCCGTCGCTGGGGAGCGTGACGGGCGGGCTAGGCCGTCGCCGGCTCTGCGGCCTCTTGGCGCGCGGCGTACTTGGCGAACGCGCGCTTGGTCAGGATCGTGATGACATACGCGGCCAGCCCGGCGGTGACCGGCAGCGAGGCGGGCGCGAAGTAGATCGCGACGACCGCGAGGGCGAAGACGCCGAGGCCGAGCAGCGTGGTGCCGACGTATCCCGCGGCGAACAGGGCGGAGTTGCGCAGGGTCCGCCGCCACGGGGAGGGGTACGTCGTCATCACCGGGAACAGGAACACCATCATGCCGGCGAGCCCGATGGTGAGCACGACGGCGACCACGAGCACGACGGTCCGCAGCGGCGCGTTCTCCGCACGGAAGCCGAACGTGACGTCGACCGCGAGGATGACCGCGACCACCTCGAGGATCACGCCGATCCCGAGCGCCTGCCAGAAGTGCTTCTTGAAGGCGCCCCAGAACGTCGACCACACCGGCGGCGGGCCGTCGAGGGTCCAGCTCGTCATCACGGCGTACATCGCGGTCGTCGCTGGGACGATCGTGATGATCGGGATGCAGGCGAGCGCCCACAGCAGCCCCGCCACGCCGATGGCGAGGATCGCCTCGAACGGTCGCGTCAAGCGGTTCATCCGGTCCCTTCCCACGTGCACGTCCTTGCGCACCATCCTCTCCTTGGCGTCAACCGGGCCATTGCGGGGTGGCTGGTTGACGCCTAGTTTCGGGATCTCGCCGTAACTCTCGCCGCAACTTCCGCCGCAACGTCCGCTGGAGGTCCGCATGACCGGTCCGTCGCCCTTGTCCGTTCTCGTCGCGGCGCTGGCCGACGGATCCGTCGAGGTGGTGGACCTGACCTCGCCGCTGTCCGCGTCGACGCCGGTGATCCAGCTGCCGCCGGAGTTCGGGCAGACGGCGCCGTTCGCGCTGGCGGAGATCAGCCGGTACGACGACCGCGGACCCGCCTGGTACTGGAACAACTTCACCAGCGGTGAGCACACCGGCACGCACTTCGACGCGCCGAACCACTGGGTCACCGGCAAGGATCTCGCCGACGTGGCATCGGTTCCAGCCAGCCGGCTGATCGCGCCGGCCGTCGTGCTCGACTTCACCGCCGAGGTCGCGAAGGACCCCGACTTCCTCGTCGATGTCGACCACATCCGGACGTGGGAGGCGGCGAACGTCCCGCTTCCTGCCGGCGGTTGGTTGCTGGTGCGTACGGGCTGGGACGCGCGTTCCAGTTCGCAGGAGGAGTTCCTCAACGCCGACGAGACCGGGCCGCACACGCCGGGGATGTCGCCGGAGTGCGCCCGGTGGGTCGCACAGGAGTCGCCGGTGCTCGGGCTCGGCGTCGAGACGGTGGGTACGGACGCGGGGCGGGCGCACTCGTTCGATCCGCCGTTCCCGTGCCACTCGTACCTGATGGGCAGTGACAAGTACGGGTTGACGCAGCTGCAGAACCTCTCGAAGCTGCCGCCGACGGGTGCCGTGGTCATCGCGGGACCGCTGCCGATCGTCAACGGGTCCGGGTCGCCGGCGCGGGTGCTGGCGCTGGTCGAGCGCTGATGGACGTCGCGTCGGCCGTGGGTCGTGCCCTGGTCGCGGCGGGCGTCCGGCAGGTGTTCGGCGTGATCGGGTCGGGCAACTTCCACGTGACGAACGCGATGGTGGCCGCTGGCGCGCGCTTCGTGGCGGCACGGCACGAGGGTGGCGCGGCGACGATGGCC
Organism: Tenggerimyces flavus; assembly: GCF_016907715.1. Lineage (NCBI taxonomy): Bacteria > Bacillati > Actinomycetota > Actinomycetes > Propionibacteriales > Nocardioidaceae > Tenggerimyces > Tenggerimyces flavus. The sequence continues at coordinate 2,111,085 of NZ_JAFBCM010000001.1, forward strand.
GACGCGTATGCGCGGATGAGTGGCACGGTTGCGGCGCTGTCGGTCCACCAGGGTTGCGGGTTGACGAACGCGATGACCGGGATCGCGGAGGCGGCGAAGAGCCGTACGCCGCTGGTCGTCGTGGCGGCGGAAGTTTCGGAGCCGAAGTCGAACTTCTACGTCGACCAGTCGGCGCTCGCCGTCGCGGTGGGTGCGGTGCCGGTGCGGGTCACGTCGGCGGAGTCGGCCGTCGAAGCGGTGGCGCTGGCCGTCCGGGAGCGGCGAACGGTGCTGCTGAACCTGCCGCTTCGCGAACAGGCGTTGGAAGTTCCGGCCGCTGAGCCGGTTGTTCCAGGTGTTCCGGAACGGGTCCCGCAAGTTCCGGACGACGCCGAGCTGGCCGCGCTCGTACGGCTGCTGCAAGACGCCGAGCGCCCGGTGTTCGTCGCCGGCAGGGGAGCGCGCCGGGCTCGGCACGCCCTCGAGCGGTTGGCCGAAAGTTGCGGCGCTCTGCTCGCGACGTCGGCCGTCGCGCACGGATTGTTCCACGACAACCCGTGGTCGCTGGGCATCTCGGGCGGCTTCGCGTCGCCTCGTACGGCCGAGCTCATCCGCGGCGCCGACCTCATCGTCGGCTGGGGCTGCGCACTGAACATGTGGACGATGCGGCACGGTCAGCTGATCGGCCCCGACGCGAACGTGGTGCAGGTCGACGACGAAACTTCCGCGCTCGGGGCGCATCGCGAGGTGGCGCTGGGCGTCACCGGCGACGTCGCGCTCACTGCCGAGAAGGCCTACGAAACCTTCGGCGACGCGACGCCGGGCTATCGGATGGTCGAGGTCGGGAGCGTGCGGTGGCGGGACGTGCCGTTCGCCGACACGAGTACGACGGAGCGGATCGACCCACGGACATTGAGCATCGCGCTCGACGACCTGCTCCCAGCCGAGCGCGTGGTGGCCGTCGACTCCGGAAATTTCATGGGTTTTCCGAGCGCGTACCTGTCGGTGCCCGACGAGAACGGCTTCTGCTTCACCCAGGCGTTCCAGTCGATCGGCCTGGGTCTCGCGACCGCGATCGGCGCCGCGTTGGCGCAGCCGGACCGCCTCCCCGTCGCGGCGGTGGGCGACGGCGGGCTGTTGATGAGCGCCGCGGAGCTCGACACCGTACGAAGGCTCGGCCGGCCGATGGTGGTGGTCGCCTACAACGACGAGGCGTACGGCGCGGAGGTGCACCATTTCGGGCCGGGCGGGCACCCGCTCGACACCGTGACCTTCCCGCCCACCGACCTCGCTGCCGTCGGGCGCGGCTACGGGTTCGAGTCCGTGACCGTACGCACGGTCGACGACCTCGGCGCGGTCAAGACCTGGCTGGACGGCAATCGCTCAGCCCCGCTGCTCGTGGACGCGAAGATCGTCCAAGCCCCGTCCTGGTGGCTCGAAGAAGCCTTCCGCGGCCACTGAGCCCGGCGCTACAGCTCGACGAACGCACGCACCTGCTCGGTGATCGCGCGCTCGACGGGGAGGCGTTCCATCGACGATGCGCCGTAGAAGCCGTGCACGCCCTTGGCCCGTTCGAGCACGTACTTCGCGTCCGCCGGCTCGGCGACGGGACCGCCGTGACAGATCACGAGCACGTCGTCGCGTACCCCGCGCGCCGCCGCCGACCAGGCGGTGGCGAGCTCGACGCAGTCGTCGAGGGTACGGGCGGTCTCGGCGCCGATCGCGCCGCCGGTGGTGAGGCCGAAGTGGCAGACGATGATGTCGGCGCCGGCCTCGGTCATCGCGACCGCTTCGTCCTCGGAGAACACGTACGGCGTGGTCAGCAGGTCGTGCGCGCGGGACCTCCTGATCAGGTCGACCTCGTGCGCGTAGCCCATGCCGGTCTCTTCGAGGTTCGCGCGGAACGTGCCGTCGATGAGGCCGACGGTCGGGAAGTTCTGCACGCCGGAGAAGCCGAGCCGCTTCAGCTCCGGCAGGAACACGTCCGGGTCGTAGAACGGGTCCGTGCCGTTCACTCCGGCGAGAACCGGCGTGTGCTTGACGACCGGGAGCACCTCGCTCGCCATCTCGACGACGATCTCGTTCGCGTTCCCGTACGCGAGCAGGCCGGCGAGCGACCCGCGGCCGGCCATCCGGTAGCGGCCGGAGTTGTAGAGCACGATGAGGTCGATGCCGCCGGCCTCCTCGCACTTGGCGGACAGCCCGGTGCCGGCACCTCCCCCGACGATGGGTCTTCCAGTGGCGACTTTCTCCTTCAGGCGTTGGAGAATCTCGGCTCGTTCGATGCGGCTCATGCGGTGACTCCTGCGGTGACGTACTCGTGCAGTCTGTCGGCCATCGCGATGGCGAACTGCGGGTCGTTGATGGCGAGGTCGAGCTCTATCAGCTCCACCTTGTCACGGTCGAGGTTCGCGCGGATCGCGTCGAACAGCGCGTCGTCGGCCGCCTTGTCGTAGAACGGGCCGCCCTCGGTGGCGATCGCGGAGACACCGGCCAACGGCAGGAAGACGGTGGCCTTGCCAGTGGTCGTGGACACGCGGGTCGCGAGGCGCTTGCCCAGCTCAGCGCACTCCTCGGGGGTGGTGCGCATGAGCGTGACGCTCGGGTTGTGGACGTAGAGGTTGCGACCCTCGAACTCCGCCGGGACGGTCTCGCGCGGCCCGAAGTTGACCATGTCGAGCGCGCCGACCGAGACGACCTGCGGGATTCCCCTGCTGGCAGCGGCGGTGAGCCGTTCGGGTCCGGCGGAGAAGACGCCGCCGACGAGCTCGTCGGCCAGCTCGGTGGTGGTGAGGTCGAGAACGCCGGCCAGCCAGCCGTCGTTGGCGAGCGACTCGAGCGTGCGGCCGCCGACGCCGGTCATATGGAAGACGAGGACCTCGTAGTCGAGCGTTTCCAGGTGCGCCTTGGCGGTGGTGACGGCGGGGGTGGTGACGCCGAACATGCTGGCGGCGAGGAGCTGGCGGTCGTCGTTCGTCTGCGGCGCGGGCGTCGACACCATGCCGGCGATGGCGGCCGCGGCGTTCGCGAGGATCCGCGCCGAGAGCCGGTTGACGCCGGCGACGTCGGTGATGCTGGGCATGAGCACGAGGTCGGTCTCGCCGACGTACGCGCGGGTATCGCCGGACGCGGCGGTGGAGACGATCAGCTTGGGCATGCCGAGTGGCAGTTGCCGGAACGCCTGGGCGGCGATCGACGTACCGCCCGTGCCGCCGAGTGCGAGGGCGCCGTCGATCTTGCCGTCTCGGTCGAGTTGCTGGAGGACCTTGGCGGCTCCGTTCGCCATCGCGGTGACGGCCCTGCCCCGGTCGTTCGCGTCGGCGAGCTGCCAGACGTCCTCGCCGGCCTGCTTGGCGACCTCCCGCCGGGTGATGTCGGCCGCGAACCCCGGCTCGCCGAGCACTCCGGTGTCGACGACGATCGTGTCGACGCCGGCCTGATGCAGCCGGTCGCGGACGAACTCGTACTCGGTGCCCTTCGTGTCGAGCGTGCCGACGAGTGCGACGGTGGGCATGCGGGCTCCCTTCGTTCTCGGCGATCCTTCCCGCGTTGCGAGGCCGTTGGCTATAGCCAATTGAAAGGGAGAGGACTCCCTCAGCCCACAGGCTCGGCGGCGTCGGCTTCCGGGGGCCGAGGACGACCCCTCCGGCCGAAGGCCGCCTCGTCGCCGCAGGGCCACTCGACGCCGCCGAGCACCGCGATCCCGATGCGCGGGAGGCCGGCCACGGCCGACCGCTGCGAGCGGTCGCCATGAGCGCAGCCAATTGAAAGGGAGAGGACTCCCTCAGCCCACAGGCTCGGCGGCGTCGGCTTCCGGGGGCCGAGGACGACCCCTCCGGCCGAAGGCCGCCTCGTCGCCGCAGGGCCACCCGACGCCGCCGAGCACCGCGATCCCGATGCGCGGGAGGCCGGCCACGGCCGACCGCTGCGAGCGGTCGCCATGAGCGCAGCCAATTGACCTGGAGTGGACTCCAGGTCGTACGGTCGGGAGCATGACGGCTGGACTCGCGATCGCGGAAGCCTCGGCTCGGACGGGGCTGTCGATCGACACGCTTCGCTACTACGAGAAGGCCGGCCTCGTCGAGCCGCCGCCGCGGGACGCGGGTGGCCGGCGGGTGTACTCGGCCAACGATGTCGAGTGGCTGATCTTCGTGACCAGGCTGCGGTCGACGGGCATGCCGGTCCGGCGCATCCAGGAGTACGCCGCCCTACGCGCCGGCGGTACGGCGACCGCCCGCGCCCGCAAGGAGATCCTGCTCGAGCACCGCTCGGTGATCCGCTCCCAGCTCGAGGCGCTGACCGAGAACCTGGAGAACCTGGACTACAAGATCGCCCACTACGAGACCATCGAGCGCCAGCTCGACGAGCTCGACGCGACGGGCCGGTTCGAGTGCGTGCCACCGAGCTGACGATGGCGGCCGCAGTCCGATGACGGACAATGGAGGGCATGCCTGAAGCCCTCGCGCCGGCGCTGGACCGGATCAAGTCGCTCGTCCTCGACGACGAGCGGCTCGTTCGTGCCGTCGCCGCCGGCCGGCGGAAGGGCGAGCAGCCGAGCTGGCGCCGGGCCGAGCTGAGGTACGTCGAGCTGAAGTCCGGCCGGCACCTGCAGCTGACGACGTACGACCAGACCCAGGCGTTCGCGACCAACGTCGCCACCGGCGACCAGGAGCAGGCGGTCGACGCGCTGCTGAGCGAGCCGTTCGGCAACTGGCACGTCGAGACCACCGAGCAGACCGTCCAGCTCCGCGTCACGAAGAAGGGCGAGGCCCAGGTGCACACCGCGGCCGCTCAGTCGACCGCGACGCGGGAGCACGACCGGCAGAAGGACCGGGTCATCCAGCCGACCGAGCCGTTCCTGCACGCGATCGGCATCACCGACGCGCAGGGCCGGGTCAAGCCCACCCGGCAGGACAAGTACCGGCAGGTCGAGGAGTTCGTCCGCAACCTCGACCAGGCACTGGAGGACGCCCGAGCGACCGGCCAGCTCCGCACCCCGTCCGACGACGAGCCGTGGCGGGTCGTCGACCTCGGCTGCGGCAACGCGTACCTCACGTTCGCCGCCTACAGCCACCTCAGCAAGCGGTATCCGATCGAGCTGATCGGCATCGACGTCAAGGAACAAGCCCGCGAACGCAACACCAAGCTCGCCGCCGACCTGGGCTGGTCGGGCGCGATGCGGTTCGAGCAGGGCGAGATCGCCACCGCTGAGCTCGACGAGCGGCCGGACATCGTGCTCGCGCTGCACGCCTGCGACACCGCGACGGACGACGCGCTCGCGCGGGCCGTCCGCTGGCAGGCGGCGCTCGTGCTCGCCGCGCCCTGCTGCCACCACGACCTGCAGCGCCAGCTCAAGCAGGGCGAGCCGCCCGCCCCATACGCCCTCGTCGCGCGTAATCCCATCCTTCGTGAGAGGCTGGCCGACATGCTCACGGACGCTCTGCGCGCCGCGGTCCTGCGGCTGCTCGGCTACCGCGTCGACGTCGTGGAGTTCGTCGACTCCGCCCACACTCCGCGCAACCTGCTGCTTCGCGCCGTCCGGACCAACGCCGACCCGGCGCCGGAGACCGTTCGCGACTACGGTGAGCTCACCGCGGCGTGGGGGGTGCGTCCCGCCCTCGCCCGACTCCTGGAGCCTGAGCTCGGGAAGGTCCTACGGCCGTGAACGTTCGAACGTTCGCCGCGGCTCTCGTGGCCGCCGGCCTGGCCGCGCTGGTCGCCGGCCCTGGCGTCGCGCTCGCCGACCCCGCGCCCGATCCGTCGCCGACCAGCAACGCGTTCACGCTGGACGACGAGCGCATCACCGAGTCCAGCGGGCTCGCCGCGAGCAGCGTGCACAAGGGCACGTACTACACGATCAACGACTCCGACAACCAGGCGTACGTCTTCGCCATCGACGGCAAGACCGGCGAGGTCCAGGCCGCGTTGCGATTCCGGCAGATCGAGAACCGTGACTGGGAGGCCATCGCGCCCGGTCCCGAGGGCCGGATCTGGATCGGCGACATCGGCGACAACGAGCGCAACCAGGAGTCGATCACCGTCTATCGGTTCCGCGAGCCGGCGCAGCTCGAGGACCAGCGGATGCGGTACGTGAGCTACAGCCTGGAGTACCCCGACGGTCCGCACGACGCCGAGGCGCTGCTCGTTCACCCCAAGACCGGGCGTCTGTACGTCGTCACCAAGGGCCTCGCCGGCACCGCGATCTACGCGGCGCCCGAGGAACTGACCGAGGACGGCAACAACGAGCTCGAGCGGTACGCCGACGCACCTGCCGCGGTCACCGACGGCGCGTTCGTACCGGACGGCTCGAAGGTGGTCCTGCGTACGTACGGCGCCGCCTGGCTGTACTCCTGGGGCAACGACAATCCGAAGCTCGACCGCAAGATCGCGCTCCCGACGCAGAAGCAGGGCGAGTCGCTCGCGGTCAGCTCGGACGGCAAGCAGATCCTGGTCGGGTCGGAGGGGGAGGGGAGCCAGGTCTTCGCGGTCTCGCTCGCCGCCGTCGCCAAGCCCACACCGAAGCCCACGCCGAAGCCGAGCGCATCCGCGACCGCCAAGCCGGGTGCGGCCGCGGACAAGGGGGCGGACAAGTCGCTGCTCGCCGGAGTTCCGTGGTGGGTGCCGGTCCTGGTGCTCGTCGTGGCTCTGGCGGCGGCCGTTGCCGCGTTCCCGGCCAAGCGGGCGCCGGCGCGGCTGCCGGCCGGCCCGGTGGCGGTCCCTGTGGAGCGCCGCGATCCGGACTGGGACGACGAGCCGCCGCCGCTGGCCCGGCCGTTGTATCGGGACCATTCGGCAATGCCGGACGCCGCTCCCGCTCCGGTCGCGCGGCCCCTCTACCGCGACGACGCGGACGACGTGGTGCGCCGGTACGAGCCGGCGCAGGAGGCGCCGCCTCCGCCCCCGCGGGTTCGGCGGCCGCTGTTCCGGGACGAGGACGTCGACGACGATCCGCCGCCGCTCACCGACCCGTACCGGCAGCCCGACCCGTACCAGCGCCGGCAGCAGGACCCGTACGACCGGGAGCAGGACCCCTTCCCGCCGGATCCGTACCGCCGCGACCCCGAGCCGGAGTCCGACCCCTGGCGCGTCGAGCCGCCGATCCGCGAGCCCCGTGAGCATCGCCGGCGCGACGACACCTACGAGCGCGACCCTTACCGGCGCGACGACTATTAGTTAGAGCTTCTCCACCACGTAGTCCACGCAGGCCGTCAGGGCCTCGACGTCGTCGGGGTCCACGGCGGGGAACATCGCGACGCGGAGCTGGTTGCGGCCGAGCTTGCGGTACGGCTCGACGTCGACGATCCCGTTCGCCCGCAGCACCTTCGCCAGCGCCGCGGCGTCGATCGCGTCGTCGAAGTCGACCGTGCCGACGACCAGCGAGCGCGCGGACGGCTCGACGACGTACGGCGTCGCGTACGACGACTTCTCCGCCCACGTGTACAGCCGCGACGAGGAGTCGGTGGTCCGCTCGACCGCGCCGCGCAGCCCGCCGATCGACTGCAGCCAGTCGAGCTGCTCGGCCATCAGTACGAGCGTCGCGAGCGCGGGGGTGTTGTACGTCTGGTTCTTCCGCGAGTTGTCGATCGCGGTCGGCAGGTCGAGGAACGCGGGCACGTACCGGTCCGTCGCCGCGACCTCGTCGACCCGCGCGATCGCCGCCGGCGACATCAGCGCGATCCACAGGCCGCCGTCGGAGCCGAAGTTCTTCTGCGGCGCGAAGTAGTAGACGTCGGTCTCGGTGAGGTCGACCGGCAGCCCGCCCGCGCCGGACGTGGCGTCGATCAGCACGAGCGCGTCGTCGTCCGCGCCCGACACCCGGCGGATAGGTGCCATCACGCCGGTCGAGGTCTCGTTGTGCGGCCAGGCGTACGCGTCCACGCCGGCCTCGGCGAACGCCGACGGGAGCGCGCCGGGCTCGGCGTTGATCACCGTCGGCTCGTCCAGGAACGGCGCCGACTTCGTCGCCGCGGCGAACTTCGCGGAGAACTCGCCGAACGACAGGTGCAGCGACTTCGACCGGACGATGTTGTGCGCCGCGATGTCCCAGAACGCCGTCGAGCCGCCGTTGCCGAGCACGACCTCGTAGCCGTCTGGCAGCGAGAAGAAGTCGGAGAGCCCGGAACGGATCCGCCCGACCAGGTTCTTGACGGGTGCCTGGCGGTGCGACGTACCGAGCAACGTACGGCCCGCGGCGGTGAGCGCGGCCACGGCTTCGGGACGGACCTTGGACGGCCCCGACCCGAACCGGCCGTCGGCAGGCAGCAGGTCAGCGGGGATGGTGAGCTTTTCGGTCACGACACGGCCTTCGACTGGAGGTGGCGGCAGGCGGATTCCGACGACGATGTCAGCCTCGCCATTGTCGCAACCCGCGATCACCCTCCGGCGGTCCGGGTCGCCCGGAACACTTCGACCTGGCCGAGTCTTTGCCGTTCGCCGTCACCGAAGACGTCCCGCATCGCGTCGACGATGCGGTCGAGGACGTCCTCGGGGAGCGCGAGTCCCTTCGCGAGGCGGGTCGGCTGGGTGCCGCCGTGCCAGGCGACGACGAGGCGGCCGCCCGGGCGCAGGACGCGGTGCAGCTCGGCGAACCCGGCCTCGAGCGACGACCACATCGGCACGTTGTTCACCGAGACGACGGCGTCGAACGTCTCGTCGGGGAACGTCGTGGCCTCCGCCGTTCCGACGCGCAGGTCGACGTCGGCGCTGTGGACGACCTTGCGCGCTCTCGCCGTCGCCATCTCGCGCATGTCCGGCGACGGGTCGACGCCGGACACCGTCGCGCCCGCGCGGAGGAAGTACTCGACGAGAATGCCGGGTCCGTACCCGACCTCGAGCACGCGCTCGTCCGTGCGGATGGCCACGGTGTCGAACACCTCGCGCTGCTCGGCCAGGTTGCCGCGGCCCATGAACCAGCCCATCAGCTTCGCCCACCGCCCGGTCGGCAGGGCGAACCCGGTGAGCGGGCGGTCCAACAGCCACGACTTCGGTGCGTTCTCGCTCATGGGGACCACGTTCCCACTTGGAGGCGGCTTGAAGTCAATCCGCGTAGGGTCTGTCGGGTGTCCTGGACTGTCGCGATCACCGGTGCGGCCGGTGGGATCGGCACCACCGTACGGTCCGGCTTGGATCGGTCGCGGTTCTCGCTTCGGCTGCTCGACCAGGTCGCGCCCGCCGATCCCGACCCGCGGGACGAGGTCCGGGTGTTCGACCTGCGCTCGCTCCCGGCGACCCGACGCGCGTTGCGGGGCGTCGACGCCGTGCTGCACCTCGCCGCGTACGCCGACGAGAAGAGCTTCGAGGAGATCCACCAGAGCAACGTCGTCACCACGTACTCGGTCTACGAGGCGGCGCGGCTCGAAGGCGTGCGGCGGGTGGTGTTCGCCTCGAGCGTGCACGTGACGGGCTTCTACCCCTGGGGTCGGATGACCTCGCCGGCGGATCGGCCCCGGCCGGACACGTTCTACGCGCTCAGCAAGGTGTACGGCGAGAACCTCGGCAGCATGTACGCGGACCGCTATGGCATCTCGGTGGTGAACCTGCGCATCATCGGCTTCGCGGTCGAACCGGACGACCCCGCGTTCCTCTGGGGCTGGCTCAGTCCCGGCGACACCGTCCGCCTCGCCACGGCGGCCCTGACCGCGCCGGACATTCGCTTCGTCACGTTGTACGGCGTCTCGCGTAACCAGCGCCGCTTCTACACCGAGGACGGCTGGTCGGAGATCGGCTACGCCCCGCTTGACGACGCCGAGCAGTTCGCCTCCCGCTGGCCCGACGCGACGCCGCATCCCCTTGCGGGCATGGGCTTCACCGACCCCGACTACACCGGCTGACCTCGCGATGATCACGCTGCGGGTGGATGCCGGCGCTGGAGACGTTCACCTGGCAGCGGATGGGCACGGATGCTGCTTTACCTGGCGAGTGGGTGCTTGACGCGGGGTGTATCCCACGTAGAGCGGCGAATGATCATGTAAACATGATCATTTGCCGTCACCGGGGAGTCGCTCGGGGGTCGCGGAGGGTCGTCCAGGAGTACCCGGGGCGGCCTGCTCGTCAGCGGTGCCGAGACGCCACTGTGTCGCTCCAGCCACGTTCGCAACACACCTAGCCTAGTCCGATCGCGGCTTGGGCTTGGCCGTACTCAGCTGCACCACCGTCGCACCCGTCAACAGCACGACCGCGCCGAGGATCTGGATCGACGTCAGGGCTTGGCCGAGCAGCACCCAGGCCGCGACCGTCGCCACCACTGGTTCGCAGAGGGCGAGCACGCTCACCACGTTCGACGGCAGGTACTGCATCGCGGCGATGCTCAGCAGGTACGCCAACACCGTGCTGACCACGGCCATCAGCACCAGCAGCAGCCAGACGGGCAGCATCCATCCACCGAAGGCCGTCGTAGATCCCAACGCCTCAAGGGGAAACGTCCACGGCGGCGCCAGCAGCCAGATCGCGGCAGCGCCGACGATCATGCCCCACGTCACGAGGCCGAGCGGTGACGTCGAGCTCACGCCGCGTTCGCCCAGCAGGAAGTACGCCGCCGCGGTGAACGCCGTGCCCACGCCGAACAGCAACCCCAGCGCATCGAACGCCAACCCCTGCCACACCTGCGCCACCAGCACGAGCCCGGTCAGCGCCAGCGCCGTTCCCAGCCACGCACGCCAGGGCAACACCGTACGGCGAACGAACCGCACCCACAGCGCCACCAGGATCGGCGCCGTGAACTCCAGCAGCATCGCGATCCCGATCGGGATCCGCGCGACGGCCGCGAAGTACAGCAGCTGCACGATCCCCACCCCGAACAGCCCGTACGCGCCGACCAGAGGCCAGCTCTTGCGCGGAATCCGCAACACCGAAGGACGAAAGATCGCGACGCCCACCAGCAGCAGTACCGCTGCCGTGGTGATCCGCGCGCTCGCCACGTGTTGAGCCGAGACGCCCGCGCCCATGATCGCCTTCGCGAACGGGCCCGACGTCCCGAAGCAGACCGACGCGACCAGGATCAGCACGGTCCCGCGCCGCCGATGCCGCTCGGTCAGAGCCGGCCGGGCGACGAGCGGGGTCTCGAGTTCGCTGGTCACCCTTGCAGTCTGCCGGGCCACGGCAACACCTCGCCCTAGCGTCCATCGGTTGGCACAATGCGCTCTGTGAACGGCGGCCAGAGCTACGTGGAGCGGCCTCCGGTTCCGTTGCTCACGGGGTGGGTGTCCGTCGTCTGGACCCAGCAGATCGGGCCGGCGGCGGCACCGTACGTGCAGCGCAACCTCCCGCACGGCGGCATGGAGCTCACCTGCGTGCTCGGCGAGCGCCCGCGGCTGACCGGACCGCTGAGCATGCTCTCCCTCGAGATCCTGGCGCCGGGAGCCACCCTCGTCGGCGTACGTCTGCGCCCCGGCACGGCCGCCCTGCTCGGCCTCAGCGCACCCGAGCTCGTCGACCGCCAGGTCGAGTGGAACCCCGACCACCTTGGCGAACGCCTCGCCCTCGCCCCCTCGCCCGAGGCAGCCCTCGACAACCTCCAGCACGAGCTGGTCGGAAGGCTCGCGGACACCCCGGCGCGGGACCCGTTGATCGGCCCGCTCCTCCACCACCTGCAGCCCTGGCAGGACGGGACCGTGGGTGCGCTGCGCGAGGTGCTGTACGTCTCCGAGCGGCAGCTGCGCCGCCGCTGCCTCGCGGCCACCGGGTTCGCGCCGAAGACTCTGCACATGATGTTGCGCTTCCAGGGGTTCCTCGCGGTCGCGCAGCAGGCCGTCGCCGAGGGCGGCGTGCCGGGCGAGGACTGGCTGGCCCGGGTCGCGGACGACCTGGGGTACGCCGACCAGTCGCACCTGCACCGCGAGTGCGTCCGCCTGGCCGGCCTGCCCGCGCGCGCCTACCTCGGCGCGGTGGAGTCGGCCTGCGCCTGCGGGCACGACCACTCGGCGTCGTACGTGCCGATCCTGCGCTCCCGGGCAGAGCGCGTCGGTTAGCGGTCGTTGCCCGCGCGGAGCCAAGCCACGTAGTCGGCGATGCCGCGGTCGGTGTCGTACGCCGGGGCGTAGCCGACGTCCTCGGCGATGCGGGTGACGTCGAGGTAGGTGTTGCGCCGCACCTTGCGGCCCGGAGTCAGCGGGACGTCGGCACCGGGGACCGCGCCGGAGAGGGCTGCCGCGACCTCGGCGTTCGTCGTCACGCGACCGGAGCCGACGTTGTACGTACGGTGCTTCAAGCCGTCCGCGACCTGCAGCAGCGCGATGCCGCGGGCCAGGTCCTTCACGTAGCACAGGTCGGTGCCGTCCTCGGCGTACGGCGGCTCGCCGGCCGGGGTCCCGCGCACCGCGGCGTGCACGAGACGCGGCAGGGCGAAGTACGGCGACGCCGGGTCGACGAGCGGCCCCCAAGCGGTGGAGATCCGCAGCTGCACCACGTCCAGGGAGGAGGCGTCCGCGACCACCGACGAGACCAGCTCCGAAACCCGCTTGAACGTCCCGAGCGGCCCGCCCCGCGTCCCAGGCGGCAGCGGAACGTCCTCGCCGAACGGCAGCGACGGCACTCCGACGTACACGCCGATCGAGCTCGCCAGACTCACCCGCCGCACACCCCACGCAAGCCCGGCGGCGAGAACGTTGAACAACAGTTGAGTATTCGCCTCGAGGAAGTCCAGAGCCTCGGGCGGCTGCGACGATGCGAGATGCACGATGCCGGTGATCTCGTGCCGCGCGCCCAGGGCAAGCAGCGCGGACCGGTCACCGGCGTCCACAGCATCGACGACCACGCCCGAGGAGGCCAGGAACGAGGGCAGCGAAGACGGCCGCCGGCTGATCAGCAAGCACGACTCGCCGAGGTCGAGCAGCGCCCGGGCTGTGTGCGCACCGATGAACCCGAGGCCACCCGTCACGAGGATCATGCCGACGACGCTAGCGGTCGTGCGTCCGCAGCCACTCGACGTAGTCCGGCACGGCGCGCTCGACGTCGTACTCCGGCACGAACCCGGTGTCGGTCCGCAGCCGGGCGATGTCCTGGTAGTTCGCCGGCGGCGCGCCAGGATTGCGGCCGGACGGCAGCGTGAGCTGAGCCGAAGGAACGGCGGCGTTGATCGCGTCGACGACGTCACCGAAACGCACCAGGGCGCCACCGGAGACGTTGTAGATGCGGTGGTTCAGCCGCTCCGCGACCATCAGCAGCGCGATCGCCCGGCCACAGTCCTTCACATACAGCACGTCGGCCGCGTCGTCGGCGTAAGCCGGCGGGCGGTGCGGCGCCGCCAGGTCGGGATCCTCGCCCCAGGCCGCCGCCGCGATCAGCCGGGGCAGCGGCGTGAACGGGTTGTCCGGCTCGTTGAGCGGACCGAAGATCGTCCCGATCCGCAGGCCCACCGTCTCGAACCCAGCGGCGTCACCAGCCAACGCGGCCCACAGCTCCGCGGTCCGCTTGAACACCGGGATCTGGTGCACAGCCAGCACCGGCAGCGGGAACTCCTCGCGCAACGGAACCTCGGAAACCCCGGCGTACGCCCCGATCGTGCTGGCGTACGAGAACCGCCGCACGCCCCAGGAAGCCGCCGCCTCGAGCGCGTTCAACAGGCCGAGCGCGTCGGCGCGGAGGTAGGTGACCGGGTCGGGCTCGTCGAAGCGGGCCGCCGCCAGATGCACGATGCCGGTGATCTCGTGCCGCTTCCCGAGGTCGAGGAACGCAGCCTCGTCGGTGACGTCCAGCGCTTCGACGACCACGCGGCCGTCGGCCTCGCCGGCAAGATACGAGGGCAGGTCGGTGGACCGGTACGCGGTCAGCACGACCGACTCGCCCAGGTCCAACAGTGCCCGCGCCGTGTGCGACCCGATCGAGCCGAGGCCGCCAGTCACGAGGATCATCGCGGGAAGAACACCCCCGCCGACTCGACCTCGACGAGGAAGGCGACGCGATCCTCGCGGACCGGGTACGGAATGCCGAGGTACTTCGTCGACAGCTGGTCGACGATCGCCCAGCCCTCGTCGCCGTCGACGACCTTGACGACGCGGCCGCGCAGGTACGCGCTGTCGTTCGGCGCGTCGGCGTCGGTGAGCGAGATCGCCACCCGGGGGTCGCGGGCGACGTTCTTGCCCTTGACCGAGCTCGCCGAGCTCTGGAACGCGACGTACCCGTCGACCAGGTCGACCCACACCGGCACGCTGTGCGGTGCGCCGTCGGGCAGCACGGTGGCGAGGTGGGCGCGGCTCGGGGCCTTCAGGAGACGAACGACGTCTTCGGACAGGTGGGTCATGGGCGAGGCCTCACTTCACGACGGCGAACAGCAGGTGGGTGGTGGTCGGGGCCTCGATCACGCGCTTGCGCTCGAGCTGGACCTGGCCGCCGAGGTGCTCGAACAGCCTCGTTCCGCCGTTCAGCAGGACGGGCGCGAGGTGGATCCAGATCTCGTCGAGCAGCCCGGCGGCGATGCACTGTTGGACGGCGCTCGCGCCGTGCAGGCCGACCGTCTTGCCGTCGGCGGCCTTCTCCGCCTGGGCGACCGCGCTCTCGATCCCGTCGGTGACGAACGTGAACAGCCCGGGCGGATGCGATGACTGGTCTGCCGGCGGCTCGTGGGTGAGGACGAAGCACGGCGCCTTGCCCACCGGCCCGCCGTCGGTCCAGCGCGCGAGGTCGTACCCGACGCGTCCCATGATGACCGCGCCGACCTCGGCGACCATCTCGTCGAGCAGGCGCGCGGAGTCGGGGTTGCCGTCGAGCCAGCCGAACAGCACGCCGCCGCCCTCTCCCAGCTGCTCCTCGTGGGTGGGGTTCGGGCCGGTGACGAAACCGTCGAGCGACATCGAGATGCCCGACAAGACCTTGGCCATGCGTGTCTCCTTCCTGGTGGAAGGCGACGCTACCGAGCGCGGGAGCGGGCGCTCTTGAAGAAATCGGCCATCGTGCGCCGAACGTGACGAGGCGCCGCGGCCGGCAGGCCGCGGCACCTCGTGCCAAACGTGGACCGGGTCAGTCCTTACGACGCGACGTACTTCCAGACGTACTCGCAGGTGAACCGGAAGTCACCCTTGTCGGTCGCACACCCGTCGTACCCCTTGCCACCGTCGGCGCTGTCGCCGCCGTAGTAGTCGTAGACGTCGAGCTTGTCGTTGCCCGCCTCGCCGTAGAGCTTGTCGTAGCCATACCTGTCGACCAGCTTGTCGTCGCCCTTGCCGCCGAACGCGGTGTCGTTGCCGTAGCCGCCGACGATGTAGTCGCCACCCCACGGCTTCTTGTCGTCGTACGACTGCGGGGGCGCCTCGCCCCAGAGGCCGTCGTTGCCCTTGCCTCCGTCGATCAGGTCGTCGCCACCGCGACCCCAGATCTTGTCGTTGCCTTCCTCGCCGTAGAGGTAGTCGTCGCCCTTGCCGCCACGGATGATGTCGTTGTCGTACGCGGAGTGGTACTTGTCGTCACCGTCCGCGCCGAAGATCCATCCCTGGCCGGCGGAGTACTCGGTCACCTCGAGCTTGTCGTTCCCGTCGCCCCCGTAGATCCACACCGGCGTCGGGTAGTACGACTTGTCGGCGCTGTTGTCATAGACGACCTGGTCGTCCTTGTCGCCTGCCTTGACGATCGGCTTGTACACCGGGCAGAGCAGCGCCTTGTAGTTCTTGTCCTCCCAGTAGCACTCGTCGGACTTGTCGATGAGCTTGTCGCCCTTGTCCGTCACGCGGAAGTAGTCGTAGTAGCCCTTCCGCACCTGCTTGACGGTGATGTCGTTCTTGCGATAGTCCGCCGCGGTGACGTAGAGCTGGTCGTCGTACGTCTCGACGACGGTGCCCTTGTAGTCCGCGTAGTCCGCCGCCGAGGCGGTGCCCGCTACGCCGGCGAAGGCGAAGAAGGCGGGGACGGCGACCGCCAACCCGACGGTGCTCCTGACTGCTTTGTTCATGCATTCCCCCCAGGGAATTGTCGCGGCCGGCCAGATCGTCCCCACCTCGACGGCAGCCTGTTGATCACTACGTCGACCACCCTGCCAACCCCACCTTGACAACCGGTGGGCAAAGGCTGGGAAGCCTTGCTCAGAAGACGATTTCGCAGCCAGCCCCGACACCGTCGCGAAGCGTGCCGATGATGTCGATGTCACACGTGTCTGTCGTGTCGGCGCCGCCCTCGAGGAAGTCGCCCACGGAACCGTCCTCGGCCTCCAGTCGGTCCGCCCCGGCACCACCCAGCAGGCGGTCGATACCGGACTGGTCGCTGACGTGGTCGTTGCCGGCGCCACCGTCCAGGCCGTCGTTACCCGCGCCGCCCTGGATCTCGTCCGGGCCGTTGCCACCGAAGATCGTGTCGTCTCCGTCGTTGCCGAACGCGTTGCCGATCAGGAAGTCCGCGCCGCCGAAGCCGAAGATCGTGTCGTTGCCAGGCCCTCCGAAGATCGAGTTCGCGGACTCGTTGCCGATCAGCGTGTCGCCCGCGCTACCGCCGCGGAAGCCCTCGACATCGGTCTTGATGACGTCGCGCTCGTTGAGCTCGCCGTCGTCCTGGACGCCGTCGAGATCCGCCGACACCTTCGTCGTACGGGACGAGTAGTCGACCACGTCCCGGCCGCCTCCTCCGTAGAACCCGTCCGGCCCCGGGCCGCCGTCGAGGTCGTCGTTGCCCCGGCCGCCGCGATGCGAGTCGTTGCCCGGTCCGCCGTGCAGGCTCACGGTCCACGAGTTCGGAGTGGCCTGGACCAGATCGTTCCCCGCCTCACCGAACAACAGAGCGGGAATCTGCGTGCCGCCCACCGGAACGATGTCGTTGTCGAAGGTCACGATGTCGTTACCATCCCCGCCGTGGAGCTGCGGGAAGAACGCCGGGCAGTCCACCGCGTGACTGTTGTTCGGAATCGATTTGCACGATCCCCGCGGAACGACGACATCCGCGGTGTCGCTGACGATGAACCGGTCGGTTTGCCCCACGCGGACCTGTTCCACGCGAATGTTGTTGGCCTTTCCTGGCGCGGCCGTCACGACGAGCGTGAACGGGACGAGGTCCGCGTTCGCGACCGTCCCCACCTGCGTGGGAGCAGCGGCGGCAGGTAGTCCGAGCCCGGTGACCGTGAGTGCCGCGACAGCGGCCAGGGCAGCAGGAATCGCCCTTCTCGTTCTCATTGCATTCCCCCCTAGAGAAAGTTGTCTCACCACTGTCGAGCCCGGTGATGGACGGATTCTGGGAAAGCTCTGGGTACGAACGAGACGTCCACGCAAGATGTCGTTTTCCCTTGCTAACCTGACAAGGCGCCAAGGTTCAGCCAGGGGGGAACATGCGGTTTCGAATTCTCGGACCGCTCGAGGTCGAGGACGACGACGGTCGACTCATCACCATCGGGGGTCCACAACTACGCGGTTTGCTCGGCGTCTTTCTGCTGCGTCCGAACAGGGTGGTCTCCACCGACCGCCTCGTCGAGCACGTCTGGGGAGGCGACTCGCCCACCACGGCTCGAGGCCTCCTGCAAGGCCGGATCGCCCACCTGAGAAGGGCGATCCAGCAGCACGACAGGCAGCCGCTCACCACCCGCGGGACCGGCTACCAGCTCGACGTACGCCCGGGTGAACGCGATCTCGACACGTTCGACGAGCTCGTCCAGGCGGCGACCAACGCCGCCGACCACGCAGCCACCAGGTCCGAACGGCTCAACGAGGCCCTCGCCCTGTGGCGCGGTCCGGTGCTCGACGGCGTCGCGATGGACACCTGGCGGGCCGAGCTCGCCCACCTGGAGGAACGCCGCGTCGACGTTCTCGAGCAACGCGTCGAGCTCGATCTCGCGCTGGGCAGGCACGCGATCCTCGTCGGCGAGCTGCAGGCGCACACGCACCAGCACCCGCTCCGGGAACGGCTGTGGGGCCAGCTGCTCGTCGCGCTCGCCGGCGCCGGGCGTACGGCCGACGCCCTCGCCGCGTACCGCGAGCTGCGCAGGACGTTCGTGGACCAGCTCGGCACCGAGCCGTCCCACGCCGTCCAGCAGATCCACCAACGCATCCTCACCGGCGACCTGGCCTCCGCCGGCGTCGCGTCGCAGACGCTGAAGGCCACCAGGGCAACGGGAAGGGCATCGGCCGCGAGGAGCCACACGACGCCGGCCCAGCTGCCCGCCGCGACCGGCGCGTTCACCGGCCGCGCCGAGGCGTTCGCCTGGCTCGAAGGTCTGCTGAGCTCGAGCGCCAACGAGGGACCGACGATCGGCGTGCTCTCCGGCACCGCCGGCGTCGGCAAGACCACGCTCTCGATCCGCTGGGCGCACCGCGTCCGGGCCAGGTTTCCCGACGGCCAGCTCTACCTCAACCTGCGTGGATACGCGGTCGAGCCTCCCGTTCGCGTCATCGACGCACTGTCCGGTTTCCTGCAGGCGTTGGGCGTTCCGGGCGAACAGATCCCTACCGGTGTTGAGGCGGCGACCGCCCGCTACCACGCCGCGCTCGCTGGCCGGCGCCTGCTGATCGTGCTCGACAACGCGCGGACGGCCGAGCAGGTCCGCCCGCTGCTACCCGAAGGTCCCGACAGCCAAGGCTGCCTCGTCCTCGTCACGAGCCGCGACCGGCTCACCGGCCTCGTCACCCGCGAAGGCGCCCACCAGCTCAAGCTCGACGTGTTCCAGCCGGCCGAGGCGAACGAACTGCTCGCCAAGCTGCTCGGCCCCGATCGGATCGCCGCCGAGCCGAAGGCGGCCGCCGAGCTGGCGCGGCAGTGCGCGATGTTGCCGCTGGCGTTGCGCATCGCCGCCGCCAACCTCTGCTCGGCCAGCGTCGCGTCCATCACCCACCAGGTCGCCAACCTTGCCGCCGACAACCGGCTGGACGTTCTGCAGACCGGCGACGACGAGTCCGCAGCGGTACGCGGAGCGTTCGACCTCTCCTACGACACGCTGGACTCTCAGGCCCGCATGCTGTTTCGCCACCTCGGCCTCGCGCCCGGCGCGGAGGTCACGGCTGGTTCGGCGGCCGCGCTCGCTGGGATCTCCGAGGGCCACGCGAGCGCATTGCTGGACCGGCTCGCCAACGCCAGCCTGGTCGAGGAGACGGCGCCCGGACGGTACGCGGCGCACGACCTGCTCCGGGCGTACGCGAAGGACCGCGCCCACGACGAGGAGACGGTTGGCCAACGCAGACAGGCGATCGAGCGTCTGCTGCGGTGGTACCTCGACGCGGTCGACGGTGCCGCGAGAGCCCTGTACCCGCAGATCCTCCGGCTGCACCACCCGCCCGAGGCCGCGTACGAGCACGCCGACCGGGCCGAGGCGTGGGGCTGGTTGGACTCCGAACGCGCCGCGCTCATCGCGGCGGTCGAACGTGCCTACGAGCTGGAGCTCTACGAGCCAGCCTGGCTGCTCGCCGACTCCCTGCGGGGCTACTTCTACACCCGCCGCATCGTCGTCGAGTGGCTGAAGGTCGCCGAGCTGGGCCTGGCCGCCGCGGACGCCGCCGGCAGCCTGATCGGCCGCGCCGCCGGTCACGGGAGCATCGGTCTCGCCCAGCTCTGCGCCAACAACTACTGGCAGGCCCTGTCCCATCAACGCATCGCGCTCGACCTGTGTGAGCAGGCGGGCTGGCCCGCGGGCAAGGCACACGCGCTCACCAACCTCGCCGTCGTCCAGCAGGAGCTCGGCGAGCTCGAGCACGCCGTCGAACGTCACGAACAGGCCCTCGCGATCAACACCGAGAACGGTGCCGGGCACGCCGCGACCATGAACCTCTACAACCTCGGCCAGCTCAACACCCTGCGAGGGCGGCTGCACGAGGCCGTCGAGTGGCTCGAGACCGCGAGTCGCCGGCCGTCCGACGTCAACAGCTTTCGCAACCGGGCGTTGGGAGCGAACAGGCTCGGCGACGCGTACCGCTACCTCGGCCGGTTCGATGCGGCGCTGGACGCGCTCGACGACTCGCTCGCTCTCTGGGGTGAGCTCGGCAACGACTACGGTCAGGGCATCGCGCACGGTTCGACCGCGGCGGTGTACTGCGACACGGGAGATCTCGACGCCGCGTACGACCATGCCAAGCGTGCCTTGACGTTCCTCGGCGGCGCCGGCGACCGCGGCACCGAGGCGTTCGCGCGGAACAGGCTCGGCGAGGTCAAGCGGCGGCTTGGCAAGGTGGACGAGGCGCTGCGGCTGCACAGGCGGGCGGTACGACTAGCTCGCGACATCTCCGCGCGCTTCCACGAGGCCGACAGCCTGATCTGCCTTGCGGACGCCCTCCGCGAGCACGGCGACCCGGCCGCGGCGGCCGAACGGGCGAGCGAGGCGAGCACTCTCGCGGGACGGATCGGCTACCGGATCCTCGAGGGCAACGCCTCGCTCTCGCTCGCCGCGGCCTGCCTTCGCGCCGATCGTGGCGAGGACGCGCTCGTGGCCGCCGACCGGGCGAGCGCCCTGCACACCGCGACCGGCCACCGGCTCGGAGCGGCACGGGCGCTGCTCCTGCGGGGCTACGCGCTGCGCCGGCTCGGCCGGCACGGCGAGGCGGCCGATGCCTGGCAGCTGGCCCACGAGGCGTCCGGCGCGCTGGGCGTCCCGGAGCAGGCCGAGGCGCTCGCGCTGATGAGGTCGGAGCCGCCCTATGCTTGAGGTTGGCTCTGATCTGGGGGGCTCATGCGGTTTCGCATTCTTGGACCGCTCGAAGTGGACGAGAACGAGCGGCAGGTGTCGATCGGGGGACCGCAGCAACGAGGATTGCTCGCGGTCCTTCTGCTCAACGCCAACCGAGTCGTGTCCGCGGAACGTCTCGTCGAGTACCTCTGGGGCGAACAACCACCACAAACCGCCCGTGGTCTCCTGCAGGGCTGCGTCGCTGGGCTACGCCGCGTCCTCAAGACGACCGACGCGTTCGGCGCTCGGCAGCCGTTGGTCAGCCGAGCACCTGGCTACCTGATCGAGGTCCGCGCCGGTGAGCTCGACCTGGTCAGCTTCGAGGAGCTCGTCGCGAAGGCGGCCGCCGTCGCCGACGATTCCGTTGCGGGCTTGGAAGAACGTTCGGCACTGCTGACGCGGGCATTGGAGCTCTGGCGTGGGCCGGTCGTCGACGGCATCAACCTCGACCCGGTACGTGTCGAGGGTGCCCACCTCGAGGAGCGCAGGCTCGCCGCGTTGGAGGAACGCATCGAGGTCGACCTGCGCCTCGACCGCCATGCGGCGTTGATCGGAGAGCTGCGCGGGCACGTACGCACGCACCCGTTGCGCGAACGGTTCTGGGCGCTGCTGATCCGGGCGCTCGCGGCCGCCGGTCGGCAGGCCGACGCGCTGGCCGCGTACGCAGAGCTGCGTGAGAACCTCGTCGACGAGCTCGGCATGGAGCCGTCCGCCACGGTGCAGGAGCTGCACCGGCAGCTCCTCGCCGGGCCGCCGGCGACCGCGGCCGCGCGGCCGCGCCGCGACGAGCAGCCGCGCGGCACCGTTCCCGCCCAGCTGCCGGCGCCGACGAGCGCGTTCACTGGCCGCTCGGATGCCCTGCGTACGTTGGATGAACTGCTCTCCGACACCGACGACGCGGTCGCGATCGGCGTGATCTCCGGGACGCCTGGCGTCGGCAAGACCACGCTGGCCGTGCACTGGGCGCATCGCGTGCGCGACCGCTTCCAGGACGGGCAGCTCTACGTCAACCTGCGCGGGTTCGAGACCGCGCCGCCGCTCCGCCCGATCGACGCGCTCGCGGGCTTCCTCCGCGCGCTCGGAGTGCGTCCCAACCAGGTGCCGGTCGACGTCGACCAGGCGGCCGCGCTCTACCGCTCCCTGCTCGCGGGTAAGCGCGTGTTGGTCGTGCTCGACAACGCCCGTAGCGCGGAGCAGGTGCGGCCGCTGCTCCCCGGCAACCCAGGGTGTGCGGTGGTCGTGACCAGCCGGCAGCGGCTCGGCGGCCTGATCGCCCGTGAGGGTGGGCATTTGGTGTCCCTGGACGTGTTGAGCTCGGACGAGGCCCAGGAGCTGCTGGCCGAGTTGCTAGGACCGGAACGGTTGGCCGTCGAGCCTGCGTCCGCGGCCGAGCTCGTCCAGCTCTGCGCGAAGCTGCCACTGGCGTTGCGCATCTCCGCCGCCGGCCTCGCCGTCCATCCGGAACAGACCATCGCGTCGTACGTCGACCATCTGCAGTCGAGCGGTCGGTTGGACGCGCTGCGACTCGGCGACGACGAGGACGTGGCGGTCCGTGGTGCGTTCGACCTGTCGTACGAGGGCCTGGATCCGCAAGCCCGCAAGCTGTTTCGGCTGCTGGGCCTGGTCCCCGGCCCGGACGTCACGGTCGAGGCAGCCGCCGCGCTCCTCGACCGCAAGCCTTCTGAGGCGCGGGCGTTGATGGCGCAGCTCGCCACCGCGCATCTGGTCGGCCAGGTGGATCTTGGGCGCTACTCGTTCCACGACCTGCTTCGGTTGTACGCCGAGTCTCGCGCTGTGGTTGAGGATTCGGCGGAGGAACGTGCCGCGGCGGTCGAGCGCCTCTACGGCTGGTACCTCGACGCGGTGGGCGCCGCCGCGAATCTGCTGTATCCGTTGGTCCTTCGTCTTCAGGTGCGGGAGTCGCCCCGTTCCACGCACGCCGATGCGACCGCGGCGTTGAGTTGGCTGGACGCCGAACGTACGAACCTCGTCGCGGCGGTCGTGCACGCCTCCGCCCGCGGCGTACGGCCGGCGTCCGCGTGGCTGCTCGCCGATGCGATCCGCGGCTACTTCTGGCTGCGCCGGCACAGCGTCGACTGGCTCGCGGTCGCGCAGGCCGCGCAGGCGCTCGCCGAGGAGGCAGGCGACTTCCACGCCCAGGCCGCAGCGCACTTCAGCCTCGGCATGGCGTACCTGTCGTTGAACCAGTACGCCGAGGCGATCGAGCACCAGCAACGCGCGTTCGGTCTCAGCCGCAAGGCGAACTGGCAAGCAGGACAGGTGAACGCGCTCACCAACCTCGGTCTCGTGCACTTCGAGCGCGGCGACCTCGACGTCGCCGCGGCGCACCACGTCCAGGCACTGTCGATCAACCGACGGCTGGGGTCTGTCCGCGGTGAGGGCTTCAACCTCAAGAACCTCGGCCACATCGCGCTCGTCCGCGGCGAGCTGTCGCAGGCGCGGGAGCATCTCGAGCAGGCGTTGCGACACCACGAGAAGATCGACGATCTGCACGGGCGGGCGGCCGACCACACGCACCTCGGTGAGCTGCATCACCGGCTGGGCTCGCTCGGTTCGGCTCGGTCGGCGTTCGAGGAGGCGATCGACCTCCATCGTCAGGTGGGTAACGTCAACGGGGAAGGTGGCGCGCTCGGGCTGCTGGCTCTGCTGTTGTCCGATCTCGGCGTGCATGACAGCGCGCTCGAGCATGCCGAACGAGCGGTCGCGCTCGTCAAGGGGACGAGCGATCGCTATACAGAGGCGGGTCTGCTGAACGTTCTCGGCACCGTACGGCTGCGTATGGACGCGGCGCGGGAGGCGCTCAGCCAGCACCTCGCGGCACGGCATCTTGCTGCCGAGACGTCGGCCCGCTATCCGGAGACCTCGAGCCAGTTGGGTCTCGCTCTCGCGTACCAGCGACTTGGTGATCTGAAGGAGGGGCTCGCTTTCGGCTTGCAGGCAACGACAAGCGCGCATCACTTCGGATTTGCGATCCTCGAGGGCGACGCGCATGTCGTCCTCGGCGGGATCCGGCTGGAGGCCGGCGAACACGAGCACGCGATCGCGCACGGCGAGCTGGCGTCGCAGCTGCACACGGCAACGGGCTACCGGATCGGCCAGGTCCGTGCGCTGATCGTCCTCGGGCAGGCGCTGCGCGGGGCCGGCGACCGGATCGCCGCGGCGGAGCGCTGGCGGGAGGCCCAGGCGTTGTGCGAGGGCCTCGACCTCCCGGAACAGTTGCTGCTTCGCGACCTGCGGTCAGCACCCTAGGCGCCCGTTGCAGCCCGGGCAGGTTCGCATGAAGGGTCCCTTCATTCGAACCTATTGAATGAAGGTGCCCTTCATTCAAAACAGCGGGGACGGGACCACCCGGCTTCATCCGAGCCACAAGAGACCGGGGGCTCCACAAGCGACCCAAGCACGGCAGCAGACCAGAACGGCAAGCAGGCCTGCCCCGGGACACCTGTTCCGGGGGCGGGGGCGGCGCGTGAAAACAGGTGGCCGGTCCGGTGCGAGTCAAGGGCCGCTCCGCGGTCGCGAAGCGACGTCGTTCGCCGTCCGCGAAGCGCCCCCGAACGGCGCCCTTGACGCGCCCCGGACCGGCCACCACACTCGACCGCCGCCACAGTCCCCGAGAGCACCAACCCCCGGAGAGATCCCAGCGAACACCGCACCAAAACAGCACCAGAACCAGAAGGGCTTCGCCAAGAGGTCGAGCCACTCGACACCCCCCGGGGACCTTGGATGAAGGGCACCTTCATCCAATAGGTTTGGATGAAGGTGCCCTTCATCCAAAGCACCTCCACAATCCGCCGCCCGGGGCGTGGTCGCGAGGGGTGCGGCTGCCCACCAAAGGGCCGTTCCCAACCCCCCGCGACCACCCTCCGAACGCCCCCTCCATAGGCAAAGTGCGCGAGCGCCGGCCCTAAACCACGCGCCCCTCGTTCAACCGAACCAACGTCGGGAGCCGTTCGATCGTCGCCTCGCGGTGCGCGATCACGATCAGCACCCGGTCCGACCGCAGCCGGTCGAGCGCGATCTCGATCCGCGCCGCGGTCTCGGGGTCGATGTCGGCCGTCGCCTCGTCCAGGATCAGCACCGCGGGGTCGACGAGGGCGGCGCGGATCAGGCCGATCAGCTGGCGCTCCCCGGCGGACAGCGATTCGCCGCGGGAGCCGAGCTCGGTGTCGAGGCCGTTCGGCAGCCGCGCGACCCAACCGTCCAGCGAGAGCGCGGACACTGCCCGCGCGACGTCGGAGCGGCCGGGGTCGTCCGGCACCAGCGCGAGGTTGTCGGCCAGCGTGCCCGCGACCACGTGCACCTGCTGCGGGACGAGCACGATCCGACGCCGCAGCACCGACACCGGGATGTCCGTCACGTCGAGCCCGGCAAAGCGAACGGTCCCGCGATCCGGCACATACAACCCGGTGAGGATCTTCGCGAGCGTGCTCTTCCCCGACCCCGTACGCCCGGCGAGCCCGGTCCGCGTCCCCGGCGTGAAGCGGACCGAGATGTCGTGCAGCACCTCGACGTTCGGCACGTACGAGTAGCTCACCCCGTGAGCGACGAGCTCACCGCGCAACGGGACGGCCGAGCCCTCCGCGCGGGCCGACGGCAGGCCTGTACGGGTGACGTTCAGCAGGTTCAGCAGCCGGGCCAGGTTGACCCGCGTGCTCTGCATCCGGCTCACCAGCTCGACCACCTGCGTCAGCGACTCGAACAAATTCCGGCTCGCGAGCACGAAGACCACCACGGTCCCGACGGTGATCTCGCCGCGCACCGCGAGCCAGCCCGCGAACAGCAGCAGCGCTGCCATGGTCAGGCCCTCGATCAGCGCGACGAGGTGGAGCCGGTTCTCGACGCGCACGAGGTTGCGGACCGAGTCGAGGAACGAGTCCGAGTCCCGCTGCGCGCGCTTGATCCAGCTGTCCGTCGAGCCCGTCTGCAGCAGCATCTCCCGTGCGGCAAGGCCTTCGGTGAACGTCGCCACCACGGTCGCCTCCGCCGCGGCCTCGCCACCGTACGCGTCGCCCGCGTCTTTACTGAACCACCGCGAGATCACCACCATCGGTACCGTGAAGACCCCGATCACCACCAAAGCAAGCAGCGGCGAGTACGTGCACAGCACGATCGCCGTCAGCACGCTCGTCGCGACCGCGCCCACGAGGTCGGGCAGGTCCTGGCGGATGAAGCCCGCCATGTCGGTGATCTCGCCCGTCGTACGACGCAGCAGGTCGCCGGAACGGTGAGCCTCGATGAACCGTAGCGGCGCCGCCGCGAGATGCCGGATCGCGCGCTCGCGCAGGTCGCGGACGAACCGTTCGCCCGCGCGGGTCAACGCGATCTCCGCGTTGCGGAGCAGCAACATCCGCACGACCACCAGCCCGGCGAACAACCCGACGCCGACCCACAGCCGCTGCCCGTCCCTGTCGACGAGCGCGTCGGTCGCGAACCCGACCGCGGGCGCCATCATCACGACCGCGAACGTGGACACCAGGCTGAGCAGGACAGCCGCGGTGACGATGCCGCGATGTGCCCGCAGGTAAGGCCAAGCCGCGCGGAACGTGCCCGCGGTCGACGGCTTCGGCTCGAGCGTCTGTACCGTCGAGTTGTCAGGCATGCTGAGCCGCCTCCTCGCGTGCAGGTCCGACCTCGTCGGGAAGCGTCAACGTGACAACGCGATCCGCCACGTCAAGCACAGCTTGACGGTGGGTCGCGAACACGATCGCCGTGTCTTGAGCGTGGGCGCGGAGTCGTTCGAGGATCTTGCGTTCGGTCGTCACGTCGACCGCGGAGGTCGCGTCGTCGAGCAGCAGCACGTCGCATTTCTGCAGCAGGCTGCGCGCGAGCGCGAGCCGCTGCACCTGGCCGCCGGACAGCGTCGTGCCACGTTCGCCCACCTCGGTCTCGTACCCGTCGGGGAACTCGGCGATGTCCTCGGCGATCGTGGTGATCTCGCACGCCCATTGGAGTTCCTCGTCGCCGAGCGTGCGGCCGAGGCGGAGGTTCTCCGCGATCGTGCCGGACAACAGCAACGGGCGTTGAGGAACGAGCGTGATCCGTCGCCTCGCGGCATCCGGCGTCACCGACGCCAGATCGATCCCGGCGTACGTCGCGCGCCCGACAGAAGGCCGCAGCGCCCAGGAGAGAACGCGGAGCAACGTCGACTTGCCCGAGCCAGTCGGCCCCGTGACAGCGACGAGCTCGCCCGGCCCGGCAGAGAGGCTGACCGGGTCGAGGATGCGCCGGCCGTCCGCGGTGACCGAGACGCCGTGCGCCTCGATGCGGCCGCCGGGCGGGATGTCGTCGACGGCGTCCGGCGCGAGTTCCGTTCGTAGGTTGAGGATTTCGACGATCCGACCCGCCGACACGAGCGCCTGCGCGCGCTGGTCGAGCCGCTGGACGAGCACCGCGACCGCGATCGTCACCGTCGTCATCCAGGAGATGAACGCGACCAGCCCGCCGATCGTCATCGACCCGTTGAGCACCGCCATGCCGCCGACACCGACGCCGGCCGCGATCGCGAGGCGGGGGATCATCGGGACCTGCGACGCCCAGTTCGCCGCGATCCGCGCGGTGTTGTGGGTCTTGTCGGTCACGACCGCGCTGTGCTCGTCGTGCCGGCGTACGAGCGCCGTCTCGCCGCCGATGCCGCGGACGGCGACCGTCGCGGAGAGCAGCTCCTCGACCGCGTTCGCCCTTGCGCTGTGCGCGTTCGCGAGCTCACCGGTCGCGATGCCGAACTGCTTCGGGTACACGAGGTTGAGCACCACGAGGAACGGGACGGCGGCCCCGGCGACAAGCAGCAGCATGGGCTCGAGCGTCCCGATCGCGGCACCGACCAGCACGAACGTCGTGATCACCTGCGCCCAAAGCGACAGCCCGTAGATCCAGAAGTGCAGCAGGTCGGCGTCGCGCGTCGCCCGCATGGACAGGTCGCCGTGGCCGAACTTGTCCAGCGCCTGCGCGTCGAGCCGGAGCGCGTGCCCGAGGATGCGCATCCGCAGCTTGTTGCCGACACTGTCCGCGGCGATGCGCATCGTGATGCCGCGGATGATCTCGCCGACCATCAGCAGCACGCCGAACGCGACCACGACCAGCGCCCAACGCAGCGTCGTCTGCCAGTCGCCCTGGGTGATGCCCTCGTCGAGCGCCTTCGCCACGCACCACGGGATCGCGATGTACGCCGTCTGCAGTGCCACCGAGGCGGCCAGGCCGACCGCGATCCGCCGGCCCTCCTGGCGAACGCTCCAGCGCAGCAGCGCCTTGTTCTCTTTCGAGCTCATCTCCCCGCCCATGACAACACTTGCGCAAACGTTCCCAGGTTAGGCTAGCCTCACCATCATTGACTAACGCAACCCAGGGAGGGGCCGGTGCAGGCCACAGTCGATATCGTCGCGGCGCTGTCCAGGCGACAGCTGCTCGCGGGCGGCCTCGTTCTCACCGCCGGATGCGCCGCCGCGCCGGCCGCACCCGCGCCGCCGGCGGAACGTACGGCGGCGACCGACCTCGGGCCGGTCAAGGTGCCGGCCGCCCCCTCGCGCATCGTCTGCGGGGACTTCTACGGCGCGTTCCTCGTCGTCGATCTGGGCCTGCGCCCGGTCGGCATCTCCGGAACGTCGTACGCCGGAGCGGGCGCCCCGTACGCCGACAAGCTCGCCAAGGTGCCGAGCATCGGCGACTACATCGACCCGAACCCGGAGCAGGTCGCCGCCGCCAACCCGGACCTGATCCTGCGCACGATCGACACCGAGCGGCCGATGTACGACAAGCTCACCGCGATCGCGCCGACCGTGGTGATCTCGTTCGAGGGGCTGTCGCTGAAGGACGTGACGACGAAGATCGGCACCGTGCTCGGCCGGTCGCCGCAGGCTCGAGACCTGCTGCGGACCTACGACACGAAGGCCGCGGGGATCCGGGAGCGGCACGCCGCCGCGCTGGCGAAGCTACGGTTCGCGTTCGCGTCGCCGACGGGTTCCGGCGGGTGGTGGCTGTACGGGCCGGAGTGGACGGACCTGACCGCGCTGCGGGCGGCGGGTGCGCAGCTGATGCCGGCCGCGGCCGCGCTGATGAAGCAGACGCAGGAGTACTCGTTCGAGCGGCTCGACCTGCTCGCGGACGCCGACGTGCTGCTCGTGACGTCGGGGCCGGACGGAAAGATCGCGCCGGAGAACGCCGAGCTGACCAAGACCGCGATGTGGAAGCGGCTGCCGGCGGTGCGGGCCGGGCGCGTGTTCCCGATCCCGTACGGCACGTCCTCGCCCGGCACGGCGTTCACGCTGCTCGACGCCTTCGATCGGATGTTGGGCACGCTGGCGTGACGTACTTCGGATGCGCTGCGGTCTCCCAGTCGGCTGGGGAGCAGCGGTTCGGCAAGGCCGGGATGACGCGCGGCTGGATCCTGGTCGAGCAGCCCGGGCCGTGGGGTCCGAACGCCTTCGCGAAGTTCCCCGTCGGCCTCGACCTGCTCGAACGTGCCCGCGAGTGGCCGGTGAAGGTCACGGCGATCCGTCGGCACGGTCGCGCTGCGCCCGGGGACGAGCGTGCCGCGTTCGTCGTGTCGTCGTCCGCGGGATGGGTGGAGCGGGTTCCGTTCTCCGCGTTGGAGTCGCTCGATCCCTCGGTGGCGTTGGCGGATTCCCCACCAGGGTTGGGCGTTCGGCATCGTTGGCCGCTGTATCTCGTCTGCACGCACGGCAGCAAGGACACCTGCTGCGCGGTGCGTGGCCGTCCGCTGGCCTCGGCGCTCGCCGCCCTTCGCCCGGAGGAGACGTGGGAGTGCTCGCATGTCGGCGGCGACAGGTTCGCGCCGAACCTCGTCTGCCTGCCGCACAGCCTCTTCTATGGGCACGTCGGCCCCGCTGACGCGCTGGGCGTCGTCGAGGCGTACGAGCGGTGCGAGCTGGCGATGCCGTTCCTGCGTGGGCGATCCGGGACGCCGGAGGAGGGACAGGCGGCGGACTTCCTGCTGCGGTCGCGTCTCGGGCTGCTGGACGTCGATGCCGTGGGCTTCGTCGGGTCGGTCGAGGTGTCGGAGGACGTGTTCGACGTGGACCTGTCGGTGCGCGGCGCGGTGACGCGGGTCCGCGTACGGTGCCGCGACGACGGCAACGAGCCCCGGGCGCTGACCTGCTCGGCGGTCGAGCGGCACGACTCGTGGAGCTGGGAGATCGACTCCGTCGCAGAGTTGGTGGGTTGACCCGTAGGGTCAGGTGGCGTGGAAGAACCGCACCGCTGGCCCGATCCCGACCTCGCCGGCCTGCGCCGCAGCTACGAGCGCGGCGCGCTGTCCGAAGAGGCCGTCGCGCCGGACCCGCTGGACCAGTTCCGCCGCTGGCTGCACGACGCGCTGATCTTCGGCGTACCGGAGCCGAACGCGATGGTCCTGGCCACCGCGTCCGCCTCCGCCGTCCCGTCGGCGCGAACTGTGCTGCTGAAGGGTGTCACGGCGGACGGGTTCGCGTTCTTCACGAACTACGAGTCCGGCAAGGCGTCCGACCTGTCGTCGAACCCGCAAGCGGCGTTGGTGTTTCCGTGGCACGCGATGGAACGCCAGGTCCGGGTGACGGGTTCGGTTCTGCAGCTGTCGGAGGAGGAGTCGCTCGCGTACTTCCGCACCCGGCCGCGGGACAGCCAGCTCTCGGCCTGGGCGAGCCCGCAGTCGACCGTGGTGTCGGGGCGGCGGGAGCTGGACGCCTCGTACGCGTCGATCGAGTCGCGCTTCCCCGAGGGCTCCGACGTCCCGTTGCCCCCGTTCTGGGGCGGCTACCGGGTGCGACCAGCGGCCGTGGAGTTCTGGCAGGGCCGCCACGGCCGCCTGCACGACCGCCTGCGCTACCGCCTCGAGTCGGGCGAGTGGATGATCGAACGCCTGGCGCCGTAGCTCACCAGTAGCGGACGGTCCAGGAGAAGCGCGGCTCGTAGGAGCACGTGGCCAGCCCGAGGTAGCTGGCAGTCCGATTCGAGCAGATCCGTCTGACGTGGCTCTGACGGCGACGCGTCCGGAATCCGGGCATGGGAAAACCCGCGGGCTTTTGTGTGCTGGAGGGACAAGTTTCCAGCGCCCGCGGGTCCGGTGGCTACCAGGTATTCGCCGGCCGCTGTCCTGTCACACGCCTCGCGACGCGTGGAGGGCGGAGCCGGTGGTCCGGCAGTCGGTCCCTTTGCAAGGACGGCAGCTAACGGGTAGCCACCTCACGAGTCCCAGAGCTATGCATCTGCTGGACCACCTCCTTTCACGTGTACTTGAAACTTACTGGGAGGTGGCAAACGCGGCAACGAGAATTTCTGGTCTTGGCCTGCTCTTGGCCGAACGCGCCGAGCACGAGGTCAGCAGCAGTCGGGGGTGCGGCCTCCGGTGAGCTTGCCCACGAGACGTACGAGGGTCTGGCGTTCCTTCTCGGTGAGGTTCTCGACTGCCCGTTCGCTCTGGTCCATCCGCACCTGGTGCGAGCACGTCAGCTGCTCGCGGCCGGCGCCGGTGAGCGCGAGCAGGGTGGCGCGGCGATCGTTGGGATCGGCCAGCCTGGTCAGCAGGCCCTCCTGCTCGAGCGCGTCGGTCAGAACGGTCAGCGTCCGGCCCGTGACGCCGAGCATGGCCGCGACGTCGCCCATCCGGCGGGGCTCGTCGCCGCGGAGGGCCGTGAGCAGCCGGGTCCGGGGCACGGACGTACGCGCCTCCGCCAGCTGAGCATTCAACGTGGTCCGCAGGTAGTGCGCCGCGAACATCACGTACTCCACCGTCACCAGTGCGCTCGGGACAGTGTCCGAGGACTGAGACGTGTTGTTGGACATGCATTTATTATGCATGCATTCTTTATGCATGTCAGCTACTTCAGAGATCTCCGCGGCCACGGTCGCGTTCCTCGCGGAGAAGATCCCGGTCACCGTGGGCACGACCCGCAAGGACGGGACCGCGAAGCTCACGACGGCCTGGTACGAGTATCGAGACGGCGAGTTCTGGCTGAACAGCTGGCGCGGCTCGGACTGGCTCGGCCACATCGAGCGCGACGGCAAGGCCGAGCTGCTCTTCGTCGACCCGACCAACATGTGGCGCCGGGTGGTCGTACGGGCGACGCTGATCGAGACCGACGACCCGGGCGGCGAGGCGAGCATCGACCGGCTGTCCAACCGCTACCTCGGCACCGACTACCGGGACCGCAGCCGCCAGCGCGTCCTCATCC
Source organism: Tenggerimyces flavus (assembly GCF_016907715.1). NCBI lineage: Bacteria > Bacillati > Actinomycetota > Actinomycetes > Propionibacteriales > Nocardioidaceae > Tenggerimyces > Tenggerimyces flavus. The sequence continues at coordinate 2,142,801 of NZ_JAFBCM010000001.1, forward strand.
GCCTCCAGCCCGTGGACGTGCGCAGCACGATCGACCAGTCCTAGCCCTCGCACGTGAGCTAGACGATCATCACCTTCACGCCGGCTTCCTCGAACTTGCGCGCAGCGTCGTCGGGGATGCCGGCGTCGGTGATCAGCACGTCGATCTCCTCCGTCCGCCGGATGCGGGCGAACGCCTGGCCGCCGATCTTCGAGGAGTCCGCCACCACCACGACCGAACGGGCGCGCGAGGCCATCAGCTGGTTGATGTTCGCCTCGCCCTCGTGGTGGGCCGATGCGCCCATGACCGGGTCGATCGCGTCCACGCCGAGGATCGCGAGGTCCAGCGAGACGCCCTCGAGGATGTGCGTCGCGAGCGGGCCGGCGAGCTCGTACGACTGCGGCCGCGCCACTCCGCCGGTCACGACGATCTTCACGTGCGGGCGCACCGTCAGCTCGTTCGCGATGTTCACCGCGTTCGTCACCAGCGTCACCGCGCGCCGCCCGCCGGGGCCGGTGCGCAGGTCGGTCCGGGTCGCGATCGCGCGCGCCACCTCGGTCGCGGTCGTGCCGCCGTTGAGGCCGACCACCATGCCGGTGCCGACCAGATCCGCCGCCGCCTTGCCGATCCGCTGCTTCTCGGTCGCCTGCCGCGCGGTCTTGTAGCGAAGCGGGAGGTCGTACGCCACACTGTGGGCGACCGCGCCGCCTCGGGTACGGGTGAGGAACTGCTGCTGGGCGAGGTGGTCGAGGTCGCGCCGGATCGTCGCGGTCGAGACCTCGAGCTCCGAGGCGAGTGTGTCGACGTCGATCCGACCGCGTTCGGCGACGAGCTCCAGGATGGCGTTCAGCCGTTCGTACCGATTCATCCGTCACCGTCCCGGCCCACGTACTGCTCGAAGCTGCGCATGCAGCTGGAGAACCGATCATAGAGTGTGCGCATTCTGCACCATCCGAACTCGCCGCGCACTGGACCGAACCGGCCACGCCTGCGGGAGATCTGCCCGTAAGTGCACATCTATGCTCAAACTTCGACTAGACCAATCACTAACGAACTCTCGGGTGCACTATGCTCGGCCCCATCAAGCGCCAGCCCACCGAGGGGGAGGGATCCCGTGGAGTTCGCCACCGAGGAGATCGCCAGCCAGCCGACCAGTTGGCGCCAGGCCATCGACCTGGCCGCCGCCAGCGCCGAGGCCCTCCCGCGGAAGGGGGAACGCGTCGCCGTCGTCGGCTGCGGCACCTCGTGGTTCATGGCCCAGGCGTACGCCACGCTCCGCGAGCGCGCCGGCCTGGGTGAGACCGACGCGTTCGCCGCTTCCGAGTTCCCGCGCGGTCGCGCGTACGACCGGGTCGTCGCGCTGACCAGATCCGGCACGACGACCGAGGTGCTCGGTGTCCTGCGCGATCTCAAGGGCACCGTCAAGACGCTCGGCATCACCGCCGACCCGACGACTCCGGTGATGGAGCTCGCCGACCAGAACGTCGTGCTCGACTTCGCCGACGAGCGTTCGGTCGTGCAGACGAGGTTCGCCACGTCCGCGCTCGCGCTGCTGCGTACGCACCTCGGCGAGGACCTCACCAACGCGCTCGCCGACGTCGAGCAGACTGTCAAGGAGCCCTTGCCGGACGGCGCGACGGGCAAGCAGCAGTTCACCTATCTCGGCTCCGGCTGGACGATCGGGCTCGCCAACGAGGCCGCGCTGAAGATGCGCGAGGCCTCGCTGTCGTGGACCGAGGCGTACCCCGCGATGGAGTACCGTCATGGCCCTATGAGCATCACCGACGAGAGTTCCGTCGTCTGGTTCCTGGGGGAGCCGCCGACCGGTCTCGCCGAGGACGTCGAGCGCATCGGCGCGCTCGTCGTTCACGTTCCGGACCGCGACCCGATGGCCGAGCTCGTCCGCATCCAGCGGCTCGCGATCGAGATCGGCGCGGCGAAGGGGCTCGACCCCGACCAGCCGCGCAACCTCTCCCGCTCCGTCATCCTGCCAAGCTGACAAGGATCGCCAGTGGCTGACTGCGTCGTCGCCCTCGACGTCGGCGGTACGTCGATGAAGGGTGCGCTGGTCGATGCCTCGCGCACCGTACGGTTCCAGCGCACGTACCCCACGCCGGTGCCCGACGGGCCCGACGCGGTCGTCCGGGCCATCGGAGACGCGCTCGAAGAGGTCTCGGCGCAGGCCACCGGACTCGGCCTGAACACGCCGGTGGCGGCCGGTCTCGTCGTGCCCGGCGTGGTCGACGAGGTACGCGGTGTCGCCGTCAACGCGGCGAACATCGGGTGGCACGACGCGCCGCTCGTCCAGATCGTGTCGGAGCGGCTCGGCGTGCCGGTCGCGCTCAGCCACGACGTCCGCGGCGGCGGGCTCGCCGAGAGCACGATGGGCGCGGCGGCGGGTGCGCGGAACTCGCTGTTCCTCGCGCTCGGCACCGGCATCGCCGCCTGCTGCATCGTCGACGGCAACACGCTGTCGGCCGGTGGGTACGCGGGCGAGGCCGGGCATGTCGTCGTTGAGCCCGGCGGCGAACAGTGCCCGTGTGGCCAGCGAGGCTGCCTCGAACGGGTCGCCTCGGCCGCCGCGATCGCGCGCAGGTACTCGCAGCGCTCCGGCACGCAGGTCGCCGGCGCCGCGGAGGTGGCCGACCGCGTACGCGCGGGCGACGAGATCGCCATCCAGGTCTGGGACGAGGGCGTCGACGCTCTCGTTCGCGTCCTCACCATGTGCGTGACGATGCTCGGTCCGGAGATCGTCGTACTCGGCGGCGGGCTCGCCGAAGCGCAGGACCTGCTGATGGATCCGGTCCGCACCGCCTTGGACAAGTCCCTCTCGTTTCAACGGCGTCCGCGCGTCGTCCGGGCATCGCTCGGCGACCAGGCGGGCTGCCTCGGAGCCGCGCTGCTGGCGTGGCGAACGGTGGCAGTATCACGATCGGGGGGAGCATGACTGTGTTCGCGAACGGCAAGATCGTCACGCCGGACGGCGTGCTCGAGCCGGGCTGGATCGAGGTGTCCGGAGACCGCATCACCGGGCTCGGCGAAGGGCAGCCGCAAGGCGCCGTTGACGTCGACCTCGCGGGCAAGGTCGTCGTGCCCGGCTTCGTCGACATCCACACCCACGGCGGCGGCGGTACGTCGTACCCGGACGGCGACCCGGAGAAGGCCGCGCGGGCCGCTCTGTTCCATCGTTCGCACGGCACCACGACCACGATCGCGAGCCTCGTCACCGCACCCGGCGATGTGCTCGAACGGCAGCTCGGCGCGCTGGTCGACGTCGCGAAGGACGGGCTCGTCGCCGGCATCCACCTCGAGGGCCCGTGGATCTCGGTCGAACGCCGCGGCGCGCATGACCCCAACATCGTGCGCCCGCCGACCCGCGACGAGGTCGGCCGGATGTTGAAGCTCGGCGGCGGCCACGTACGCATGGTCACACTCGCGCCCGAGCTGCCCGGCGGGATGGACGCCGTGCGCCAGGTGATCGATGCCGACGCGGTCGTGGCGGTCGGGCACAGCGACGCCTCGTACGAGGTCGTCCGCGAGGCGATCGACGCGGGCGCGACGGTGGCGACGCACCTGTTCAACGGGATGCCGCCCGTCCACCACCGCAAGCCCGGTCCGGTCGTCGCGCTGCTGGAGGACCCGCGCGCGACGGTCGAGCTGATCGCCGACGGGCACCACCTGCACCACGGCGTGATCGCGGTCGCGGTCAACGCTGCCGGCCCGGATCGCGTCGCGCTGGTGACCGACGCGATGACCGCGGCGGGGATGAGTGACGGCACGTACGACCTCGGCGGTCGCACGGTGGTCGTCGAGGGCGGGCTGGTGATGCTGCCGGAGCAGAACACGATCGCGGGCAGCACGCTGACGATGGACGCGGCGTTCCGGTTCGCGGTGCAGAAGGTCGGTCTGTCCCTGGTCGACGCCGCGAAGTGCGCGGCGACGACGCCCGCGCGGGTCTTCGGGTTCTCCGACGTGGGTGCGTTGCGCGACGGGCTGCGCGCGGACCTGGTGATCCTCGACCCGGCGCTGAACCGGGTCGCGGTCATGCAGCGTGGGGAGTTCGTCTACGAGGAAGGGCTGCGCTGAGATGCCGCTCACGCCCACCGGGGACATCGTGCGCTCGGCCGCGGCGGCCGGCCGCGGCGTCGGTGCGTTCAACGTGATCCAGCTCGAGCACGCCACCGCGCTCGTCGCCGGCGCCGAGGCTGCCGGTGCGCCCGTCATCCTGCAGGTCAGCGAGAACGCGGTGAAGTATCACGGCACGTTGGAGCCGATCGCCCTTGCCACCTTGGCCGTCGCGCGTCGCGGCTCCGTTCCTGTCGCCGTGCACCTCGACCATGCGACGAAGGTCGAGCTCGTACACGAAGCCGCGGAGCTCGGCTTCGGTTCGGTCATGTTCGACGGCTCGGCGTTGCCGTACGACGACAATGTGGCCTTGACGCGCGAAGTGGTGAGTTTCTGCCACGAGCGTGGAGTTTTCGTCGAGGCCGAGCTCGGCGAGGTCGGCGGCAAGGACGGCGTTCACGCGCCCGGAGCACGTACGGACCCGGACGAGGCCGAGGCGTTCGTCCAGGCCACGGGCATCGACGCGTTGGCGATCGCGGTCGGGACGTCGCACGCGATGCTGGAGAAGACCGCGGCGCTGGATCTCGACCTCATCACCCGTCATCGCGAGACCGTCTCCGTACCGCTCGTGCTGCACGGCTCGTCGGGAGTGCCCGACGAGGATCTGACGCGAGCTGTGAAAGCGGGCATGACGAAGGTCAACATCGCGACGGCGTTGAACCAGGCGTTCACCGGAGCGGTCCGCGCGTATCTCGACGCGAACCCCAAGGTCGTCGACACCAGGAAGTACCTGGCGCCCGGCCGCGACGCCGTGGCCACCGAGGTCACCCGCCTACTCGGAGTACTGGGCGCCTAGCCTCGGGGTTTCAGGTGTTGGTGCGCGCCTTACACGGCCAATGGCCTCTTTACCTGGCGCCCACCCCACGTAAAGCGGCCGCTGATCATGTTTACATGATCATTGGCCCCAGGGCGGGGCCGGACAGGGCGAACCAGCCGCGGACGAAAGATCGAGGCTAGAGAGGCTCAGGCTCCGAAACTTTCAGGACGTCGGCCGAGAGGATCGGCCAGATCCGGCACGGTTATCGGATCATTACCGGAACTCGGCGTCGGCCAGCTGTCGCTTTGCGGAGGACCGCTGAGGCAACGCGGCGGAAACATCTGACCACCTTGGCCGCCGCCGGAGGCCGGCTTGCTAGTCGCAAACCCCGCCGCTAGGCTGGAAAGCGTTTTCCATCCCACGTCAGGGGTGACGGCGGCTAGAGGGGAATTCATGACCACGCGGCACATCGGGGTCGTCATGAACGGCGTGACCGGGCGGATGGGCTACAACCAGCATCTGGTCCGTTCCATTCTGGCCATCCGCGAGCAGGGCGGCTTGGAGCTGAAGGACGGTTCGCGGCTCGTTCCCGAGCCCGTCCTGGTCGGCCGCTCGGAGCAGAAGCTCGCCGACATCGCCGCCCGGCATGGGCTCACCGCGTGGACGACCGACCTGGACAACGCTCTGTCCGACTCGTCCGCGGAGATCTACTTCGACGCCCAGACCACGCAGGCCCGCGAGAAGGCCGTGCTCAAGGCGATCGCCGCCGGCAAGCACGTCTACTGCGAGAAGCCGACGTCGGACTCGTTCGCCGGCGCGCTCGAGCTCGCCCGCGCCGCGCGCGAGGCCGGTGTGAAGAACGGCGCCGTGATGGACAAGATCTACCTGCCTGGCTTGCGGAAGCTGAAGCGGCTGGTGGACGGCGGCTTCTTCGGCCGCATTCTCACTGTGCGCTGCGAGTTCGGCTACTGGGTGTACGAGGGCGACTGGCAGCCCGCGCAGCGGCCGAGCTGGAACTACCGCGCGGAAGACGGCGGCGGCATCGTTCTGGACATGTTCAGCCACTGGAACTACGTGCTCGAGCACCTGGCCGGACGCGTCGAAGCCGTGACGAACCGGTCGTTCGTCCACCACCCGCGGCGCTGGGACGAGAACGGTCAGCCGTACGAGGCCACCGCCGAGGACGCCGCGTACGCGATCTTCGAGCTCGCCGGCGGCGCGGTCGCGCAATTCAACTCGTCGTGGACCGTCCGCGTCTACCGCGACGAGCTCGTCGAGTTCCAGGTCGACGGGACCGAGGGCTCGGCGGTCGCCGGCCTGCGCAACTGCAGGATCCAGCATCGCGGAGCGACGCCGAAGCCCGTCTGGAACCCGGACCTGCCGGCGACCGAGCGGTTCCGCGACCAGTGGCTCGACGTTCCGGACAACCAGGTCTTCGACAACGGCTTCAAGACGCAGTGGGAGGAGTTCCTGCTGCACGTGGCCGAGGACACGCCGTACCAGCACGACTTCCTGGCCGCGTCGCGCGGCGTGCAGCTCGCCGAGCTCGGCATCCAGTCGAACGCCGAAGGGCGGCGCGTGGTCGTTCCCGAGGTTTCCCTGTGACGCAGGGGTTGGAACGGCTGTCGCTCAACCAGAAGACCACGAACAGCTGGTCGGTCGCCGAGGCCGTAGACGGCTGCGTCCGTGCCGGCATCCCCGCGATCGGGCTCTGGCGCGAGCCCGTCCAGGCCGTCGGCGTGGCAGCCGCGGCGAAGCTCGTACGGGACGCCGGCCTGCGGGTCTCGTCGCTCTGCCGGGGCGGCTTCCTGACCGCCTCCGACCCCGACGAACGGACGGCGGCGGTCGCGGACAACCGGCTCGCGATCGACGAAGCGGCGGAGCTGGGAGCACCCTGTCTGGTGCTGGTGGTCGGAGGTTTGCCCGCCGGGTCGAAGGACCTCGCCGGCGCGCGCCAGCGGGTCGCCGACGCGGTGGCGGAGCTCGTCCCGTACGCGGCGTCGCGCGGGGTGCGGCTCGCGCTCGAGCCGCTGCACCCGATGTACTGCGCCGACCGCGCCGTCCTCTCGACGCTCACCCAGGCACTCGACCTGGCCCTGACGTTCCCCGACGTCGGTGTCGCCGTCGACACGTTCCACCTGTGGTGGGACCCGAACGTCGCGGCCGAGATCGCGCGAGCGGGGGAGCGGATCCTGACGTACCAGGTGTGCGACTTCCTCGTCCCGATGCCGGCCGACAACCTGCTCGCCCGCGGCATGATGGGCGACGGCGTGATCGACTTCGCCCCGATGACCGCCGCCGTGGCCGCGACGGGGTACGCGGGGGACGTCGAGGTGGAGATCTTCAACGCCGACGTCTGGGCGGCCGATCCGTCTCGGGTGGTGTCCACGATGTGCGAGCGCTACCTCGCGCTCGTCGCTCCCTACCTCGCCTGACCCGCGATTCGAGGGGCCTACGCTGTCGATCGACGCGCATCGCAGGCAGTCGACAGGAGACGACAGCACATGGATGACGAAACAGCCGTCGGCGCTGTCCTCGTTGCGACGCAACTCAAGCGATTCAGGGAGGTCTGCGAGGTAGCCGGGCCGATCGAGCCGCGGTTCGACGGTGCCACCAAGCACGTTCTGCTCGCCGACGATCGTGCCTTTCTGTTTCCTCGCAACCACACGATCGTCGGGCAGCTCGAGCGCGAATGCGACGTCTACGCGACTGTCGACCACCCGCTCGTCTCGAGGCTGCTCGGCCGCTGGGACGACCCGGCGATCTCGCCGTACCCGTTCTTTGCCGTGACTCGGCTCCGGGGTTCCGTGCCGGGCGACCTGTCGCCCGAACGTCTAGAAGCAGTGGCGGGACAGCTCGGCGCGGCCCTTGCGGCGTGCCATGACATCAGTCTCGAGCGCGTTCCACCGCGCCTGTGGGCCAACCCCTGGTCGGAACCGCCGGCGGCGCCGCCGACCGCAGCCGAGTGCTACACCCCTCTCCGCGACCTGGGCGTTGCGGAGCAGGTCGCACCTCTCGTCGGCCCGGCGGCGCGAACGACGTTGCTCGACGCCCTCGAAACTGTCGACGCGATGGACCCGGTCCTTGCCCACAGCGACCTCTACGAGCGCCACCTGCTGCTCGACGCCTCCGGGACGTTGGCCGGGATTCTCGACTGGGGGTTCGGAGGTGTGCTGTCTCCCCTGGTCGACTTCACGTGCTGCCAGTGGGACAGCGCGAGTTGGGCCGCCGAACGTTCCTACGGTGACCTCCGTCGGCACCTCTGGACGGCGTACGCCGAACGCAGGTCGGCGCCGCTGCCGAGCTGGAACCAGGTCCACCTGGCACTGACCGCGTTCGACATCGTTGCGCTGGCACCCGAGACGCAGAGCCACTACTACTGGCAGAAGAGCGCAGAGTGGCAAGCCACCCGACGGGCCGCGGCCCAAGCCTGCCTGCAGGAACTGCTCGCATAGGCGGCAACGGTCGACGCTCCCACCTCCAGTGAAGTGAGAGCGCACCCTCGAACTCGTCGCTCCCACCCCCCACGCCGACCTCTGCGACCCTTCCGCGAACGGCCGGCCCACCGAGGTGGGTACCCGCCCCCCTACCCCGGGTTGGAGGTCCCGCCCCCGCCTATCCAACCGGTATCGCAAAACGCGATGCCTCGATCTTCGCTGGTCAGCGACGCCACCGCGAGGGCCGGCGCCAACCTGTGGAGAACTTCCCGAAAGAGCTGCCTGGGGACGAAAACCCGGCCAGTTGTGGAGATCCCACAACTCCACGGCGCGCAGAGGTGGCCAGGCGCGAGGGAGAAATGACAGCATCGAGCAGATGAACGTCGTGGTGATCGAGTCGACCTTCCGCGGGCCCAGCCGGAGCGGGAACGGTGGCTACTCGGCAGGCCTGCTCGCGTCCACCGCCCACCCCGAGGGCGCGGCCGTCGAGGTGACGCTGCGGCAGCCGCCGCCGCTGGAGACCCCGCTGAACGTCGTCGACGGCGAGCTCAGATCGGCAGAAGCCGAGGCAGGGGCGACGATCGCGACGTCGAGGCAGGTGACGTTCGAGGACGACCCGATCGACCCGGTGTCGTTCGTCGAGGCCAAGCAGGCGGAGGCGAGGTACGGCGGCCTCGCCGGGCACCCGTTCCCCTACTGCTTCGGCTGCGGAACGAGCCGCACCGACGGCGACGGCCTGTGCCTGCGGCCCGGTCCGATTGGCGACGGCCGCGCGGCGTGTACGTGGGTGCCGCACCAGGCGTTCGCGCGAGGCGACAGCCCGTCGGTGCCCGTCGTCTGGGCCGCGCTCGACTGCTCCGGCGGCTGGACCGCGGACGTCACCGGCCGCCCGTGCGTCCTCGGCCGGATGACCGCCCAGATCGACGCGCTCCCCGTCACCGGCGAGCGCTGCGTGGTGATGGGCCGCATGCTGAACGAGGACGGCAGGAAGCTCTTCACCGCGTCGACGTTGTACGACGAGACCGGCCGCGTGCTCGGAAGGGCCAAGCACGTCTGGATCACCGTCGACCCGTCCGCCTTCGAATAGGCTCCCCTGCCATGGACCTGCGCCCAGCCACCAACGGCGACGCCGAGGAAGTGGCCGACATCTGGTACCGCGGCTGGCAGGACGGCCACCTCGGCAACGTTCCCGACGAGCTGGTCGCGATCCGTACCGAGGAGACGTTCCACACCCGCGCCGCCGACCGCGTCGGCGACACCACCGTCGCGACCGTCGACGGCAACGTAGCGGGCTTCGTGATGGTGGTCCAAGACGAGGTCGAGCAGGTGTACGTCGACACCACCCACCGCGGCTCCGGCGTCGCAAGCGCTCTGCTCGAAGAGGCCGAACGCCAGGTCAAAGCGAACGGCCACGACCGGGCCTGGCTCGCCGTCGCCGGCGGCAACGCGAGAGCGCGGCGGTTCTACGAACGTCAAGGCTGGAAGGACGAAGGCCCGTTCGACTACCCCGCCGTCACGGAGCAGGGCACCTTCCCGGTGCCCTGCAACCGCTACGTCAAGAAGCTCTAGCTACTTCAGCGCGCCCGCGGTGAGGCCTTCCTCCACGCGGCGCTGGAAGACGATGTAGACCGCGAGTACCGGGATCATCGCGATGATCAGGCCCGCGAACATCTCCGCCACCGACGTTGGGCTGGACTCGTACCGCATCTTCAACGCCAGGTCCGCCAACCCCTGTGTCAGCAGCAGGTTGGAGCCCTGATCGTCCTTCTGCGGGTTCAACACCACCGGGAGCAGGTACTGGTTCCACTGCCCGAGGAAGTTGAACACACCAATGGAAATCAAACCAGGCTTGGCCAAAGGCAGCATGATCTGGAAGAACGTCCGGAAGTGTCCCGCCCCGTCGATGAACGCCGACTCCGCCAGCTCCTTCGGCAACGACTGGAAGAACGCCGTCAGGAAGAACACCGAGAACGGCAGCGAGAACGCCACGTACACGACGATCAGACCCTGCAGGTTCTGGAACAGCCCTAGCGACTGCGTCACCTTGAACAGCGGAACGATCGCCAGGAACAGCGGGAACGTCATGCCAGCAAGGAAGACGTAGTAGACGATCCGGCTGCCCGGGAACTCGTACCGCGCCAGAACGTACGCCGCCATCGACGAGAATAGCAACGTGAACAGCACACCGAACACCACGACGATCACGGTGTTGAGGAAGAACTGGTCGATGTTCGCCGTCTCCCAGGCCCGCGCGTACGTGCCGAACTGCCACTTCGCCGGCAACGCGAACGGGGACGAGAAGATCTCGGTGTTGTTCTTGAACGACGACAGCAGCACCCACAGCATCGGCAGCAGGACGAGCAACGCCCAAGCCACCAGGAAGATCTGCGGAACGCCGTCGGACAGGATGCGGGCGCCGCCGAAGCGGCGCGTACCCACGGCCTCGAGACCGGGCTCGGACGGTGGCTCGCCGGACGGCTCCGTCGGAGGAGCGGCGGTCGGCATGGTGGTCATTGGCTATCTCCGTCCGTCACTCAGTACTCGATCTTCTCGCGTCGCGTGATCCGGAACGTCACGACCGCGAGAATCAAGGAGAAGATCAACAGCATCGTCGCCATCGCCGACGCGTAGCCGAACAGCGAGTTGCCCTGGAACGCGGTGCGATAGAGCTGCGTCGCCATCACGTCCGCGCCGCTGTCGGCGGACAGGCCGTTCCGCGCCATGACCGACAGCAGACCGAACATGTCCAGCGTGCCGATGCCGATGAAGACGATCGCCGTCTGTACGTGCCCCCAGAGCAACGGCAACGTCAGATGGAAGAACATCCGAGTCCGGCTCGCGCCGTCGATCGCCGCGGCCTCGAACAGCTCCCGAGGGATCTGCTGCATGCCGGCGATGAACAGCACCATGAAGAAACCGACGCCGGCCCAGATCGCCACGAAGGCGATCGCCCACAAGATGATGCCCTGGTTGCCGAGTGGTCCGTTCGGGATGATCGACAGCATGTCGATCCCGATCCAGCTCAGGAACTTCTCCAGCAGTCCGCCCTGCGGTGCGTAGATGAACTGGAACATGATCGCGATGATCACGACCGGCAGCACCTGTGGGAAGAAATAGACCACTCGGTAGAACTTCGAACCCGCCAGGCCGGACCGGGCGCCGCCCGTTCCGCCTCGTGTGAGCAAGGCGGCAAGGACCAACGAGAACGTGAGTGTCACGATCGGAATGACAATCAACAACTTCACGTTGTTGGAGACCGCGTGCCACCACTCGGCGTCCTGGAAAAGGCTGATGTAGTTCTGCAGGCCGACGTAGTTGAACGTCGGAGTCAACCCCGTCCAGTCCGTCAAAGAAATCTGCACGCCCTGGATGAACGGCGAAAGCACGAACACCAGATACAGGGCGAGTGGCGGAGTCAGGAACGTGATGATGAACGGCCATCGTCCCTTACGCATCGTCGACCGTCCTTACCTCGAGAGCTTCTTGATCTTCGGGTCTTTCTTGACGCGGTCCGCGACCTTCTGCGCCCGCGCGACGAACCCGTTGGCGTCGAGATTGCCGGTGAGCAGCTGGCCCATCGCGCCCTCGATGTCGTCCTTCATCGGCACGTACCAGCCCGTGTATCTCCAGGGCTGGATGCGTTCGGCTGCCTGCGCGGCGTCGTACGCGTCCAGCGAGGATTTCAGCACGGTGTCGACGTCCTGGTCGTCGTGCGCACCCTTGACCACGGTCAGCGTGTAGGTGAGCTCGGCGAACTTCTGCGCGGCCTCTTTGGAGAGCATGGTGCGGAGGTACTCCAGGCCGCCATTGACGTTCTTTCCCTTGCTGGGAACGACGAACGACTCGGTCGTGCCGTACGGGATCGCCTCGTAGCCGAGCTTGTCGCCCGCATCGAGCGACGGCGTCGGCGTGATCGCCATCTTGAAGTCCGCCGGGAGCTGCGACCCGAGCTCGCTCTTCAGCCACGAGCCGCAGGGGATGATCGCGGCCTTGCCGCTCGCCCACTGCGCCTGTGCCTGGACATGCGTCAGGCTGGCGGTGCCACGCATGATGTAGCCCTTGGACTTCAGCTCGAAGAACGCCTCCGCGACCGCCTTCACCGCGTCCTGCGACCAGGCCCCGTCCTCGAGGTTGTCGATGTTCTTCATCACGTCGTTGCCGCCGTGCTTGGTGACCATCGCGGCGAACACGGTGACCATGTAGTTGGGGTACTGACCCTGGTACGTCCACAGCGGCAGGTCGGCCGCCTTGGTCTTGACGCCGAGCGCCATCAGGTCGTCCCAGGTCTTCGCCGGTTCCCAGCCGTTCTTCTCGAACAGCGCGGCGTTGTGCCAGATGCCGTTGATGTTCAGGGCGTACGGAAGGCCGTACACCTTGCCCTCGATGGTGAGCTGGTCCAGAGCCCCGTCGACCAGGGTGTCGCGGATCTTCTTGCCCTCGAAGTCCAGGGACGGCGCGTCGAGGAAGCGGTCGTCGATGACGGTGAGCTGGCCCGTCGTGGCGAGCGTCGTGGTGTCGAGCGCCTGGGCACCGGAGTTGTCGACGACGTCCGGTGGGCTGCCCTGCACGAAGCGCGGCTGCAGCTGCGGGGTGATGTCCTGCGTCCCGGTGTGCTTGACCGCGGCGTCGGGGAAGCGCTTCTTGTACATCGTCTGGTGGTACTTGGCGTACTCGTCGCTGAAGCCACCCTTGAAGATGACCACGTCGAGGGGCGCCTTCGGGTCGACACCGAACGGGTTGTCCGCGCTCTCCGACACCGCTGGCGTCGGCTTGTTCTCCGTGCCCGTTGGCGTACCGCCACCTCCGGTCGCGCACGCGGCCAGCAGCGCTGGGCTGCCTGCCACCGCGCCTAGTGTCGCCGCCGACCCGAGAAATCCCCTGCGACCGAGCCGGCTCGACACCTGGTCCTCGCTCATGTCCCCCAACTCCCGTTCGATGGACAGCCCGTGGGCGAAGTCTGCTCCAAGCGCCAGAGCGGACCGCAGGGATGTCCCTGCGGTCCCGCCCGGTGCAGCCTTACGTCGCCCACGGCCTCATTGTGTTTCAGCGTTGGAACTTCTTGATCTTCGGGTCCTTCTTGACCGCGTCGGCCTTCTTCTGCGCCCGCGCGATGAAGCCGGCCGCGTCGAGGTTGCCCGTGAGCAGCTGGCCCATCGCGCCCTCGACCTCGTCCTTGAGCGAGACGTACCAACCGGAGTACTTCACCGGGTCGATCCGCTCGACCTTCAGCGCCGCCTGGTGCACCTCGAGCGACGACTTGAGCACGCTGTCGAGCTCCTGGTCGTCGTGCGCGCCGTTCACCACGGTGAGCGTGTACGTCAGCTCGGCGAACTTCTGCGCGCCCTCCTTGGAGAGCATGATCCGCAGGTACTCCAGACCACCGGGACCGTTCTTCGCCTTGGAGGGAACGATGAACGTCTCACCCGGGCTCCACGGCACCGCGTCGTACGGCAGCTTGTCGCTCGCGTCGACCGACGGCGTCGGCTGGATCGCCATCTTGAAGTCCGCCGGAAGCTGCGACCCGAGCTCGCTCTTCAACCACGAGCCACAGGGGATCATCGCGGCCTTGTGCTGCGCCCACGCCGCCTGCGACTGGATGTGGGTGAGACCGGCGGTGCCCGGCAGGATGTAGCCCTTGGTCTTCAGCTCGAAGAACTTCTCCGCGACGACCTTCACCGCGTCCTGCGACCAGGCGCCGTCCTCGAGGTTGTCGACGTTCTTCAGGACCTCGTTGCCGCCGAGCTTCTGCACCATCGGCCAGAACACCGAGACCATGTAGCCCGGATACTGCCCCTGGTACGTCCACAGCGGGATCTTCGCGGCCTTGGTCTTCTCGCCGAGCGCCATCAGGTCGTCCCAGGTCTTCGCCGGTTCCCAGCCGTTCTTCTCGAACAGCGCGGCGTCGTGCCAGAGGCCGTTGATGTTCAGCGCGTACGGCAGTCCGTACGCCTTGCCCTCGATCTCGGCCGGGACGAGCGCGCCGTCGATCAGCGTGTCGCCGATGGTCTTGCCCTCGAAGTCGAACGAGGGAGCGCTGGTGAAGCTCTCGCCGATCTCCGTCAGCTGCCCCTGTGTGGCGAGCGTCGTGTAGTCCATCGCCTGCGCGCCGGAGTTGTCGATGACGTCCGGCGGGCTGCCCTGGACGAACCGCGGCTGCAGCTGCGGCGTGATGTCCTGGGTGCCCGTGTGCTTGACGTCGGAGTCCGGGTACGCCTTCTTGTACATGGACTCGTGGAACTTCGCGTACTCGTCGGAGAAGCCACCCTTGAAGATGACGACGTCGAGTGCTGCCTTGGGGTCGACGCCGAACGGGTTCTTCTCATCCGCCGAGACCGCCGGCGTGGGGTTGTTGTTCGAGGCCGGCGGGGTGCCTCCACCGGTCGCACATGCGGCCAGCGTCGCCGGTGCTCCCGCAGCGGCTCCGAGGATTGCCGCTCTGCGAAGGAAGTCTCGGCGTTCGATACTGCTCATTGGCGTGCCTCCATACGCGATTCCCAGTCACGGGTCGTGAAGATGGACTGGGCCGTCGGTACGTCCTCCCGAGATCCGTCGTGCTGACCCCGTGACGCCGTGCCGAGAGCCTTCGAGTGGTCCGCAGCGTGCGGAGTGGGCGTAGCGTAATGCGAGATGTTGGTCGTAACAAGGCCCGTTCACGCAGGATCGCGCAGTCTTAACCGAGGCGTGACACGCCTCGCCTCCTGACGTCGTTAGGCCCTGCTGCGGCTGCCTATACGGCATGCTTGACACGATAGAGGTCGGCCAACCAAGCCGTTGGAAACTTACCGCCCTGTCCGCTGTTGGTCCAGAATTTACCGCGCGACGAGAAGGGGAGGTCGCGATGAGCGCTCCCGAGGTAGTGACGCTGGGCGATGTCGCGCGCCGGGCGGGAGTCTCGCTGGCAACCGCGTCCCGGGTCCTGAACGGCAGTACGCGACGCGTGAACGAGGAGTTGCGGACGCTCGTTCACGACGCCGCCTCGGCACTCGGCTATACGCCGAACCTGCATGCGCAGGCCGTGGCCCGAGGCACCTCTTCCACGGTCGGGCTGATCGTGCACGACATCGGCGACCCGTACTTCTCCGCGATCGCCTCGGGCGTCATGCGCGTAGCGGACGATCGAGGGCTGATCGTCACGTTGGGGACGACCTCGCGCAATCCGAATCGCGAGGTGCAGTACGTCGCGATGATGCGCGCACAGCGGGCTCGCGCGGTGATCCTCGCCGGGTCGCGGGTCGCCGATCGAGAGCAGACCGAACGGCTGTCGGCCGAGGTCACCGCGTTCCGGCGCGGTGGCGGACGGGTCGCGGCGGTGTCGCAGCAGAAGCTGCCGACCGACACGGTGTTGCCGGAGAACCGGGCCGGGGCGCGGGAACTGGCGACCCGGTTGGCGGAGCTCGGGCATCGTCGCTTCGGGGTGCTGGCCGGACCGCGCACCATACTTACCGCGCGCGACCGGCTGTCGGGGTTCCGGGCGGGGCTCTCCGACGCGGGGCTGCCGCTGGATCCGGAAGCGGTGATCGAGGGTCCGTTCACGCGCGACGGCGGCTATCAGGCGGCGCGCGAGCTGCTGGAGCGCAAGCTGGGCGTGACGTGCGTGTTCGCGGTGAACGACGTGATGGCAGTCGGTGCGATGGCGGCTTGTCGCGAGTTGGGTGTGTCCGTTCCCGGGGATCTGTCGATGGCGGGGTTCGACGACATCGAGACGTTGCGCGACCTCGTTCCTCCGTTGACGACGGTGCGGTTGCCGTTGGAGGAGATGGGCATGCGGGCGGCGGAGCTGGCGCTGGACCTCGAGCCGCCGGACCGCGACCGGTTGATCCGGATCCGCGGTGAGGTCGTTTTGCGGGAGAGCACCCGAAAGATCCGTTCTCGCGGCTAGAACGGGCTGTTGCCCGGCCCCCGCGCAGGGCCTAGGTTGCGGCGCATGTGCGTACGCCCGCTTGCTGTTGTGGCGGTTGCCGCGCTCGTTCTCCTGGCTGGTTGCGGGGGCGCCGACGACTCGGGTGCGCTCGGCCCGGTGATGTCGGTCGAGAGTCCGGAGGCGAGTCCTTCCCTGTCGCCGACGGCGTCAGCGATACCGTCGGTCGTTCCGTCGGCGACGCCCGTTCGTACGGTGACCCCCACTCCCACGAAGACCAGGAGTGCTCCGACCACCAAGCCGCCGGAGAAGCCCCGCAAGCCTTCGCCGACGCCGACGCGGAAGCCGCCACCTCCACCGGAGCCGCCGGAGCCCGATCCCGAACCGGAGCCCGAGCCTAGTTCCGACATTGCCGTCTACGGGCGGTCGGAGCTGATCGTCGAGTTGAACGAGCGCCGTGCCGCCCTGGACCTCAAGCCGGTGACGTTCCGGGCCTCCACGGCGGACAAGGCCGAAGCCTGCGCGACGAAGAACCTCCGGGAGGGCACGTTCGAGCACTGCGGCTACGAGGCGCTGTTCGCCGGCACGGGCAGCAAGCGGTGGAGTGTGAAGACGATGCTCGACACCTGGTTCGACAGCCCGCCCCACCGCCGGATGCTGGTCGACCCGAAGGTGAAGTTCGCGGGCGGCGCGGCGGTCGTCAAGGGCAATCGGACGGTCGCGGCGATCGCCCTGGATTTCGAGTGATCCGGCGCCATCGCGGCGCCACCGGCTGACAGCATGCTTGGTGCGCGGTGATGGCTGTTTCGTCACGGGGGAGCTAGGAGTTGGGGTGGACGTTCTCGTTGTTGGTGCTGGTCAGGCCGGGTTGGCCGTCGGATATCACCTGCGTCGGCTTGGGCTCGACGCGCAGCTGGTCGACGCCGGCTCCGAGGTCGGGCACGTGTGGCGGTCGCGGTGGAACTCGCTGCGGCTGTTCACGCCCGCCCAGTACTCCGGCCTGCCCGGGCTCCCGTTCCCCGCGCCGGACGACACGCATGTCGGGCGGGCCGAGGTGGCGGACTATCTCGGGCAGTACGCCAAGCACGCCGAGCTGCCGATCCGCTTCGACGCCCGAGTGACGTCGCTGAACCGACTGGACGGCGGCTTCTCGGCGGAACTTTCGGACGGCGAACGGCTGCCGGCGACGCAGGTGGTGGTCGCGACCGGTGCGTACGCGATCCCGTACGTCCCCGCTGATCTGGCCGTTGGCGTCCCGTCCGTCCACACCTCCGCCTATCGCGAGCCGTCGCAGCTGCCCGGCGACCGGGTGCTGATCGTCGGCGGCGGGAACTCCGGCATGCAGATCGCCGACGAGCTGGCGCTCGCCGGCCGGCGGGTCACGCTCGCGGAAGGGCATCAGAACCGCGCGATCCCGCAACGGCTGCTCGGCCGCGACATCTTCTGGTGGCTGACCCGGGTCGGCGTGATGCGCGCGCCGGTCGAGGGGCGGCTGGGGCAGCGGATGAAGGCGGGCGATGGAACGGTGATCGGCACCCGCCGGAAGGACCTCGTCAGCCGCGGCGTCGTCTTCCGCCCGCGCCTGGTGTCGGCGGAGGGGGCGGCGGTCCAGTTCGAGGACGGCGCGTCGGCCGAGGTCGACGCGGTGGTGTGGGCGACCGGGTTCCGGCACGACGACTCGTTCGTCGCCGTACCCGAGGCCCTGGACGCCCGCGGCGTGCTCCGCCAGCGACACGGCGTGGTCGACGGCGTACCCGGCCTCTACACGATCGGCCGGCCGTGGCAGCGGAACATCGGGTCGAGCCTGCTGGGCTTCGTCCAGTACGACGCCGCCGTACTCGCCGAGACCGTGCTGGCCGACCGCCAGCGCTGACGGCCTCAAGCGTTCGCGAGCTCCTCCCGCGAGACCACCTTGCTCATGGTCGGGTCCTGCGGCCAGCCGGCGGGGGAGTCCTCCCACTCCTCCTGGCGGCCGTACGGGGTCAGGTCCAGGAGGTTGAAGTCGAGGCGGAGGCGGTCGACGCCGCGGCCGGTCGTGTAGTAGGTCCGGAAGATCTCCTCGGTCCCGCTCGAGTCGTCGCGCAGCAGGACGCTCAGGCCGAAGCCCTCGCCCAGGCCGAGGTCGGCGTAGAGGTCGTTGCCGTACGCGGAGTACCACGGCACCGTCCAGCCCATCCGCTGCCGGACCGCCTCGAGCTCGTTCCGCGGGGCGGGCGACAGTAGGATCAGGCGCGTGTCGCGGGCCTCGAGGTGCGGCTGGGTGTAGGTGCTGAGGTTGTCGGTGAACGAGGTGCAGCCGCCGCACAGCCAGTCCTGGCCGGGGTGCTGCATGAAGTGGTAGACGACCAGCTGCCGCCGGCCCGCGAACAGCCCGTCCCAGCCGACGTCCGTCCCGTCGGGCGCGGTGAACCGGTAGTCGCTTCGCACCCGCACCATCGGCAGCCGGCGCCGCTCTGCCGCCAGCGCATCCAGGGCGTGAGTGAGCTCCTTCTCCTTCACCAGCAGGGAGTCACGGGCCGTCTGCCATTCCTCTTGCGACACCACAGGCGGGCGGTTCATCGCTCCACTCCACTTCGTTGAGGGGAACTGGTCGACCTCGACGCTAGCACGGTGCGTTCCTTAAGGGAACTGTGTGGTCGATGCTCACTCTCACCCATCCCCAGCTGTCCGCACTTCACCCACCGAGCCGGGGTTGTGCAACGTGGCAACCGTGCCCCGAGCCCTGTTCCGGTGGGTGAAGTCGCACCTCCTGTGGGCAGGCAGCACAGGCGTTCCGGCCGCCCCGCGGCCCGCCACCTGCCACCGTCGCGACCACCCGCCACCCGCCTCCGCCCGCCTCCGCGACCACCATCCCCAGCTGTCCGCACTTCACCTACTGGGCCGGGGTTGTGCGGCGTGGCAACCGTGCCCCGAGCCCCGTTCCGGTGGGTGAAGTCGCATCCCCTGTGGACAGGCGGCGCGGGCGTTCTGGCCGCCCTGCCGCGCGCCGCCCATCCCCAGCTGGCCGCACTTCACCCACTGGGCCGGGGTTGTGCAACGTGGCAATGGCGCTCCCAACCCCGTTCCGGTGGGTGAAGTCGCGCCTCCTGTGGACAGGCCCGTCGCCGCCTGGCCCCGCACGCCACCGGGCACCGCGCGCCACCGGGCACCGCGCGCCACCGGGCACCGCGCGCCACCGGGCACCCGCGCGCCACCGGGCCCCGCGCGCCACCGGGCCCCGCGCGCCACCGGGCCCCGCACGCCACCTGGCACCCGCAGGTCACCCGCTACCACTCGGCCCGCCGCCCATCGCCCATCGCCAGTTGGCCGGACTTCACCGACTGGGGCGGGGTTGTGCGACGTGGAAACCGCGCTCCGAACCCCGTTCTGGTGGGTGAAGTCGCGCGCCTCAGCGGATTCCAGGTTGAGTGGAATTGATCATGACAAGCGTGTCGTGAATTCCATTCGACTACGAATCGTGTCATGATCATCGCGGTCAGTAAGCAGAGAAACAACGGGGAAGTGGCACATGCTCACTGCGGTCGGTGGCGGGTATCCGGAGGACCGGTTCTGCCCAGGGCTCAGGGACGAGACGGAGCGCTGGACGTTCCGCGACGACGACGGCGACAACGGACTGCGCTCCGAAGGCGAGCGCCAAGGGGCTCGCTGGGCCGCGCGCCTGCACCCGCGGCAGCGGCCGGTGCGGATGCAGGCTGAGGGGCGGTGTCAAGCGTTCCGGTGATCACGCGCACCGCCCAGGAGCACGTTCGCCTCAGCCAGACGCTGCGCGGACTACGCACCCGGTCGGGCCTCGGTGGGACGGAGGCCGGCCGCCGGGCCGGCATGTCCCAGTCGAAGTTGTCCAAGATCGAGACCTGCCAACTCCTCCCGACCGTCGACGACGTCCGCAAGCTGTGCGAGGTCTACGCGGCGCCGGAGCCGGAGCGCGTCGCGCTGGTCGCGGCCGCCACGGAGGTACGGGAGGACAGCCAGCGGGCGCGGGTCGTTCTGCCGCGCGCCGCGGGCAAGCTGCGCCAGCGGCTCGGGAGATGGGAGTCGGCCGCGACCTTGCTGCGGGACTTCCAGCCGGGCATGGTGGTGGATGTACTGCAGACGGCCGCGTACGCGCAGGCCCTCACCACAGGCGGGCTCGACCCGGCCGACGTCTCTTCGTCGGAGGCGGCCGGGTCGAGCTCATTGTCGCCCGCCAAGAGCTTCGTGCTGATCATGACCGAGGGCGCGCTGCGCTGGCAGGTGAGCAGCCCGACGGTGATGTTCGAGCAGCTGGACTGGATCATCGAGACCTCGCGCCGCCCCAACGTCCGCGTC
This sequence comes from Tenggerimyces flavus, assembly GCF_016907715.1. Classification (NCBI taxonomy): domain Bacteria; kingdom Bacillati; phylum Actinomycetota; class Actinomycetes; order Propionibacteriales; family Nocardioidaceae; genus Tenggerimyces; species Tenggerimyces flavus. The sequence continues at coordinate 2,163,265 of NZ_JAFBCM010000001.1, forward strand.
GGCGTGATCCCGTGGACGCGCGCGGCAGAGGTGTTCTGCTCGCACGCGTTCCGCCTGTACGACACGTCCGCGGTCGTCGTCGAGACCAAGCCGACGCCGGTCCCGTTCACCGAGCAGGTGGACGTGTCGGCGTACGAGGAACTGTTCGCCGAGCTCGAGACCCTGGCGAGCTTCGGGAACGAGGGCCGCCGCGAACTGGCCCGGATCAGCAACGAGTACCGCCTGCTGCCCTAGGGCAGCTTGACGAACACGTGTGCCGCGTCGGTCTCGGAGATCTCCGCGTTGCTGCCCTCGCCCCCGGCCAGCGTCACCCGCCCGGCGGACGACGACACGGTGACCGTACGACCAGGCAGAACCCCAGCCAGCCGGAACACCTCGAGCAGCTCAGGCTCGGTCTGCAACGGCTCGGAGATCCGCCGGATCACGACCTTCGCCTCGTCGCGCCCCACGTCGATCAGCACCTTGTCCAGCCGTTCGACGCCGTCCATGAAACTCTCGGCCTGAGCCTCGCCGAGCTCGTCCAGCCCGGGGATCGGATCCCCGTACGGCGACTCGGTCGGATGCCCCAGCACCTGGACCAGCCGACGCTCGACGTCCTCGGAGATCACGTGCTCCCACCGACAGGCCTCGGCGTGCACCAACTCCCAGTCCAACCCGATCACGTCGACCAGCAACCGCTCGGCCAACCGGTGCTTCCGCATCACGCGCATCGCCAGCGTCCGCCCCTCGGGCGACAGCTCGAGGTGCCGGTCGCCCTCGACGGTCAGCAGTCCGTCGCGCTCCATGCGCGCAACCGTCTGCGACACCGTCGGTCCCGACTGGTGCAGGCGCTCGGCGATGCGTGCGCGCAGAGGGACGATGCCCTCTTCCTCAAGCTCGAAGACGGTCTTGAGGTACATCTCGGTGGTGTCGATGAGATCGCTTACGCTCACGCCGCTGCGCTCCCCTGGTGTCGAAGCCCGCTCTGGGGCACCAGGATACGCGTACCCACCGACAACGCAGGCACGCTGCTCTACGCGCTCGGCGTAAGAGGTCAGGCCTTGCTGTCACCCTTACGCGTCGCGCCGCGCTCGTCGGCCTTGCGACGGTCCCGAAGTCGCTTGGCCTTGGTCCGCTCCTTTACCCACCGCACGCGGCGTCGATCTCCTCTACCCATCTCCCGAGACTACGCAGGAATCGCTGGTTAAGGGGCGAGCGGTCCGACGTCGGCCGTCGTCAGGGGGTGTCGCCGCGGTCCACCCGGCCGGCGCTCGTCCGCGCTGACGTCCTTGGCGCCGGTACGCGCCAGCCGGTCCACGTCCAGCGTCACCGTCGGGTACGAGCCCACCGCCGCGTCCACGGCCGGGCTGCGACCGCTCGGCCGGTAAATACCGGACGAATCAGCCGAAAGTTTCGGATCCAACGCCCGGAAGCCCGACGCGGGCAGGTCTCCGCCCGGTGCGCCGGACAGCAGGTTGCCCTCCCAACGGAAGCCGACCTCACCCCGAGGCATCGTCACGAGCTGAGCCCCGGACCCCACCACCGCGTTGTTCGCGACCACGCAGTCGTGCGGCTCGAACGGCCGGTTGCCCTCGCCGGTGATGGAAACGGCGTTGCCGACCAGCGTGTTGAACGCGATCAGCACCCGGTCCGGGCGGTCGTTGCCCGTACTCGTCGTGTCGTCGATCACGCTGCCGCTGCCGATCACGATCCCGCTGCCGGCGCTGCCCGAGACCTGGTTGTTCACGATCACGTGGTCGTTGCCGTAGAAGCGGATGCCAGACCGGCCGCCGAACATCAGGTTGCCCTCGACGCGGTTCCGGTTGCCGTGCCGCAGCACGATCGAGCCCTCGCTCCGGATGATCGTGTTGTAGCGGATCACGTTGTCCGACGACTTCACCGAGATCGCCTCGGGATCGCCGTCGACCTTGTCGAACAGGTTGTACTCGACGACCGCGTTCGCCGTCAGCAGCTGCTTGGAGCTGAGCCCGAGCCGGATCGGCTCGCCGCCGTTGTCGCCGGTGAACTGGTGGTTGAAGAAGTAGTTGTGGTGGATCCACGTACGCTGCGCGATCTTGCCGTCCGGCCCCGAGATCGGCAGGTAGACGCCGAGGTTGGTCTTGTTCGCGAACGTGTTGTGGTCGATCTCCGCGTCGTCGCCGTCCACGCCGAGCCAGTGGTCGCCGTCGGCCGCGGTCGTCAGCTCGAAGTGGTTGCGGGTGATCCGGATGTGCGTGGAGGTGCTCGGGACGCGCAACGTCTGCGTGGTCGTGAGCTTGAAGCCGCGCAGGACGATGTGGTGCGAGCCGCTGAACGTGAACCCGCGCGGCCCGGTGATCTCCGCCTTCCCGACCTTCGCGGCGGTGATCGTGAGGCCGGACTTTCCGGAAATCGCGATCGGACTTTCGGCAACGTACGTACCGTCGGCCAGCTCGATCCGGGTGCCCGGCTGGGCGGCGTCGATCGCCTGCTGGAGCTCGGCGAGCGAGTCGACCCGCACCGGGCCGCCGGCCTGGGCGGGAGTGGGGATGAACAGAACGAGCGCGAGAGCTACGAGCACTGCACGGATCATCCGTACCTCCTAGGCGAGCTGGCCGATTCGGCTTCCGTCGACGGGGTGGGCGAACGGCTCGCCGCGGGCGTATCGCTCGATCTCGGCGACGGCGAGCTCGCCCATCCGGCGTACCTCCACGCCGGTGGAGCCGGCAAGGTGGGGGGTGAGGAACACGTTCGGGAGCTGGAACAGCTTCGAGTCCGGCGGCAGCGGCTCGGGGTCGGTGACGTCGAGGATCACGTCCAGCCGCCCGGTGGCCGCTTCCTCGGTGAGCGCGGCGGTGTCGATCAGCCTGCCGCGCGCGGTGTTGATCAGCGTGGCTTGGTCCTTGAGCCTGGCGAGGCGTCGCTGGTCGAACAGGTGGTATGTCGCGGGGAGGTCGGGTGCGTGGATGCTGACGACGTCGGAACGGGTGACCAGCTCGTCGAGGTCGACGAGCTCGGCGCCCAGCCGTTCCGCCTCGGCCGCGGTGAGCGTCGGGTCGGAGAGCAGCAGCTCGAAGTCGTAGCTCGCGAGCAGCCGGAGCACCTCGCGGCCGACGTGGCTCGCGCCGACGATGCCGATGACCTGACCGTAGTTGCCGATGGTCGGGTAGGTAATCGCCCAGTCCTGCTTGGCGTTCTGGGTCCGGTAGGCGTCGCGGATCGGGAGAACGTGCTTGTTCGCAAGGACAATCATCGCGACCGTGTACTCCGCGACCGGTACGGCGTTGGCGGCGACGGCGTTCGAGACCGCGAGGCCACGTTGCCAGCACGCGTCGGTGACGATGGCCTTGACCGAACCCGCGGAGTGCACGATCGCCTCGAGGTTCGGAGCATGCGCGAGGACGGCCTCGTCGACGGGCTGGCTTCCCCAACCGGTGAGGAGGATCTCGGTGTCCTTCAGCCGTTCGGCGACGCCCGGCGCTTGGAAGTCGGCGACGATCGCCTCGTCGGCGAGGTCGACCTTCGCGACCTGCCGGAGCCGCGCCCTCGCGGCGTCGTCGAACAGCCGCGGCAGGTGGCGGCGTTCCATCGAGAGCAGCACGGACGGGCGCGGAGCATCAACCATGGCCCCGAGGCTAGCCTTCCCGGCAACCGCTTTCCACCCGTTGCCATCCGGTTGCCGTCAGTCACCCCAGGAGCTTCGCCACCTGGTCTCGTTCGGCGACCAGTTCGTCGGTGGTCACGCGCAGGCGCTCCAGCGCGTCGGCCGAGTGCGGCACGTCCGAAACGACCGACCAGGTTCCGGAAGCCGACACAGCGACCGGGTAGCTGAACACCAGCCCCTCCGGCACCCCGTACTCGCCCTGGCTCACCACGCCCAGCGAGGTCCAGTCGCCAGCCGAGGTGCCGTACGACAGCGCTCGCACGGAGTCCACCACGGCCGAGGCGGCCGAGCCCACCGACGAGTGCCCGCGGGCCGCGATGATCGCCGCGCCGCGCTCCTGCACCAGCGGGATGAACGAGGACCGCAGCCACTCGTCGTCCCCCACCACGACCGGCGCCGGGCGGCCGCTGATCAGGGCGTTCCACGCGTCCGGGTACTGCGTCGACGAGTGGTTCCCCCAGATCGCCAGCCGCGTCACCTCCCGCACCGGCAGCCCCACTCGGAGCGCGAGCTGGGCCTTCGCCCGGTTCTCGTCCAGCCGCGTCATCGCGAACCACCGAGCGGACGGGATCTCCGGCGCCTGCGCCCGAGCGATCAGGCAGTTCGTGTTGCATGGGTTCCCGACGACCAGAACGCGAACGTCAGAAGCGGCGTGCGCCGCCAACGCACGGCCCTGCGGCACGAAGACCGACGCGTTCGCCTCCAGCAGATCAGCGCGCGACTGCCCGGCACGACGCGGCGACGACCCCAGCATCAGAGCCCACGAAGCGCCGTCGAACGCCACCGAAGGCGAGGACGTCACGACCACATCGGCCAGCAACGGGAACGCCGAGTCGAGCAGCTCCATCGCCACCCCCGACAGCGCGGGCAGAGCGGCGGGCACCTCGAGCAGCCGGAGCACCACCCGCGTGGAAGGCCCGAAGACCTCACCGGACGCGAGGCGGAAGAGGAGGGCACCAGCCACGTTCCCGGCCGCTCCGGTGACGGCGACCTGCACGGTGTCAGACATGCGCGCACGGTAGGCAGTCAGCCACCATGCCGCCATGGCCGAAGTCACAAAGTGCGGAGCATCACGCAGCGGGTGAGAGGAGACCCGCTAGGGTCCCTGCGTGATCGACGGCGGCCGGACGGGCGAGGTCGTTGACGCCCTGCTCGCGGACTTTCGCTTCTCCGGCGTGGCGGCCGTCGTCCGCGTGCTCGGCCTCGACCCCCAGAGCGAACGCAGGATCCACGCGCTCGCCGAGGCCGGCGAACGGCTGCTCGACCTGGACGCCGAGGACTTCGACGTCATCGCCGCGAGCGGCGTCCTCCCGCACGGCATCGTCGAGAACGTACGGAACGCCCAGTTCCCCCGCACGCCGAACGCCAAGCAGCGCGGCTCCCTGCGGTCCCTCACCCCGCTCTACCAGCTCATGCTCGAAGCCCTCGACGTCCGCTGGCGCCGCCGCGAGCCGATCCACGTGGTCGTACTCCTCCATCTCATTGCCGAGTATCTGCCCTTGCTGGCTTGGGAAAAGCAGCTCGGCAACGCCGGTGACCCGCCGAAGCTGGCCGCGTTCGCCAAGGTGACCGGCAGCAAGTGGGGCGCCGACGACCGGACGTGCGACCACACCTCTAACCAGCGCAGCGCCGCGGCGAGGGTCGTCCACGCGTCCAGAGGCGACGTCGAGAGCTGGACCGTCTACCTCGACCGCTTCCACAGCCGCGTCTCCGAAGCCCTCGGCAGGTGCGCCTCCCATCCCGACGGCGGCCGGCCCACGCTCGAGGGCGTCTGCCGCCGGCCGTGCACGCTGTGGACCCAGCTCGACGAGCCCGTGCGCCACGACCTGTCCGCGCGGGTGCACCTCGCCCGGATGTACGCGGAGAGCCCCGCCGTCGCGCTCCGCCACCACGCGCCCGTCGGCCACTTCTTCGGCGTCCCGGCGCCGAACGAGATCGCCGACACCTGGAAGCGCAGCTGGGAACGGCTGATCCGCCCCTGGTCCGGCGACCGCAACCCCCTCATCGCGGCCACCCACGCCACGTACCAAGAGGCTCTCCCCGGCATGAAAGCCCTGGTCACCGCCGTCGCCGGGCGGCCGGTCGAAGCAGGTACGACCCTCGCCGGCATCCGCGACGCGATCGCCCAAGAGCTCGGTCGATGACCTGGGCCGAGTATCTCGAGAGCTTCCACGCCCGCACCGCCGGCCAGACCGAGGACGTGCTCAGCCGTTGCCATGCCGGCGACCTCACGCCGTACAGCTGGTTGATCCGCCCGGTCATCGGCCGAGCCCGCCGCGTCCTCGACCTCGCCTGCGGCAGCGCCGCGGCCGCCGGGCTACTGGCCAGCGAGTCCGCGAAGACCGGAACTTTCGTCATCGGCGTCGATAATTCCGCGGCCGAACTCGCGGTGGGCAGCGAACGCCACCCGGTCCCGCTCCTCCAGGCCGACGTCCAGCGCCTCCCGTTCGCCGACCAGGCGTTCGACGCCGTCGTCTGCTCGATGGGCCTGATGGTCGTGCAGCCGCTGCCAGAGATCCTCGCCGAGGTCGCCCGCGTCACTCGCGAGAACGGTCTCCTCGTCGCGACCGTCGCCAGCCCGCTCCCGCTCCGGCGGGCCGACCTCATGCTGCTGGGGAGGCTCACCGCGAAGCTGCGCACGACCCCGCGGTTCCCCGCCGGCGGCGAGCTGGGCGGGATCGGCACCGCGCTCACCGAGGCTGGCTTCGACGTGCTCGAGGACGGCCGCGAACGGTTCGCGTTCACTGTCAGGACGGCCGAGGACGCCGACCTCCTGCTGGGCAGCCTCTACCTCCCCGACACCACCGAGGATCGCCGCGACGCCGCGGCCCGATGGCTGGCCGAGCAGGGCCAGAGCAGGAACGGCGTCGACGTGGCGATCCCGATCCGCCGCATCACCGCGATGCGCCGCGCCTAAGCCCCCGACCGTTCGTTCGGCACCCGGGGGCCTGAGGGCCAATGATCATGTAAACCTGATCATTGGCCGCTCTACGCCGGGTAGACGCCAGGTAGAGGGGTTGCTGGCCGGGTAAGGCGACCGAGGCTAGGACGAGACAGCGGCCCGTCGGGTACGCCGGGGTCGAGCGACGCGAGGCTGGCTCGACGACCGCACAATCAGTTCCGGCTGGAACTGGATCTGCCGGTGCCGATGCGTCCCGTCCCGCCGCGTCTCGTCCAGCAACAGCTCGGCGGCGGCGCGACCGATCTGGTAGCGCGGCTGCCGTACGGACGTCAGCGGCGTCGCCAACACGGCGGCGAACTCCACGTCGTCGTACCCCACCACCGCCACGTCCTCCGGCACCCGGATGCCGTGCCGCATCAGGCCACGCAGCACACCCAGTGCGGTGAGGTCGTTCACGCACGCGATCGCGGTGACCGGATCCGGCAGTTCGAGCAGTTCTTCCAACGCACGTTCGCCACCGTCGGCGTTCTGCGTCTCGACGACGATCTCGACCAACGACGATGTGGCGGGCAATCCCGCGGTACGCAGCGCTTTCCGAACGCCCTTGCGCCGATCCGAGCACTGCCTGATCTTGCTGGGTCCGTTGACGAACGCGATCCGCTGATGACCCATCTCCACCAGGTGTGTCGCCGCCAGCTCGCCGCCCTTGACGTCGTCGACCGACACCGAGCACATGTCCGTACTCGGACTCGTCCGATCGATCAACACCACGGCGGTCCCACGCGCACGCGTCGCGTCCAACCACGACAGGTCGGCCTCAGCAGGGCTCACGAGCACGCCTTGAACGCCCTGCTCCTCCAGCAGCCGCAGATAACGTTCTTCCTTGGAGCGTTGCTCATCCGAGCTCGCCAGGATCAGGATCCGATCGTCCTCGGCGAGGCGGTCCTCCACGCCGCGAGCCACGTCGGTGAAGAACGGGTTCGAGATGTCGAGCACAATCGCGCCGATCGCCTGACTCGTGCCCGCTCGCAGCTGTCGCGCTGACCCGTTCCGGACGAATCCGAGCGAGCGGATCGCGTCCTCGACGCGCGTTCTGGTGCCCTCCGCCACGAGCGAGGGCTTGTTGAGAACGTTCGACACCGTTCCCACGGAAACGCCGGCCAACTCAGCGACGTCGCGAATACTGCGGCGGCGCTGGGCTGCCTCCATAGGAGTGGCGTTCCTTTCGACTGTCGCCGACACGCGGTACCTCCCCTACCCGCCCCACCGAGTTCGCATCAGGATAGATCTCTTGACACCATATTTCCCGGACCATAGCTTCGAACGGCGCCACCCTTGAAAGGTTTCACCGCCGCCATTGTCACCCCGGATCGAGGCTGTCCGTTTTGCCTTGTCCGGATGCGGTCGCAAGCGTCTTTCGACCAAACAGGAGAACGGGAGCCGAGGTGTCGATCCCCGCCGATCTTCCTCAGTCATGGGAACCTCTCCGACCGTACGATCTGCGTACCGAACGTGAGCGCAATCCACTGGGATTGGACGTACGAATTCCACTGTTTGGCTGGAAGCTGGCCGGTACTGGCCGCGACCGAAGCCAGCGCACTTACCGCGTTCGCGTCGTGGCCGAAGGCGATCCGCGCGTCGATTCGTCGAACGCGGTCTGGGATTCCGGCGTCGTCGAGAGCAACGAGTCCGTCGACATCGCGTACGCGGGCGACGCGCTGTCGTCGCGCACGCGCTACAGCTGGTCGGTCCGCGTCACCGACGAGTCCGGCACGGACTCCGACTGGGCCGAGCCCGCGTGTTTCGAGACCGCGTTGTACGACGCCTCCGACTGGCAGGGCGCCGAGTGGATCGTGGCGCCGAACGAGCCGGGTACCGAGGGCGAGCACAACCTCGACTGGGTCGGCGGCCGCCATGTCGAACGCATCTGGCTGCCCGCGGGAGACTTCCTCGAGGCCGTCGATTCCACCGTCGAACAGGTCTTCTTCCGCGGCCACGTGAAGGTCGAGCAGCAGCCCACCAGGGCACGGCTGCTGGCCGACGCTGACGCTGAGCTGCGCGCGTTCGTCAACGGTACCGAGCTTCCCGCCGACGGCACTGCCGACGACCGCGTCACCGCCGCGCTCACCGAGGGCGACAACGTCGTCTCGTTCGCGGTCACGCCCGGCGACACGCCTGCCGCGCTCGCCGCGTCGCTCGACATCACGTTGGCCGACGGCACGAAGGCCGGCCTCGTCACCGACGGCACCTGGCTCGCGTCGTCCGCCGACAGCGACAACGAGGCGGACTGGAAGCTCGCCGAGTCGTTCGGCCACCACGGCACGGCGCCGCATGGTCGCTCTCCGCTGACGTACCGGCCAAGTCCCTATCTCCGCAGGGAATTCGCGCTCGACGCGGGCGTGCGGAGTGCGAGGCTGTACGTGACAGCGCTCGGCGTGTACGAGGCCCGCGTCAACGGCCATCGGGTCGGCGACGACCACCTCACGCCGAGCTGGACCGACTACGCCTCGCGGTTGCCGTACCAGACCTACGACGTCACCGACCTCCTGCACGAGGGCGGCAACGTCGTCGGCGCGGTGCTCGCCGACGGCTGGTACGCGGGCAATGTCTGCTGGTTCGGCACGTTCCAGTACGGCGACAAGCGCGCCTTGCTCGCCCGGCTGGAGATCGAGGACGAGGACGGCGGCCGTACCGTCGTCAACTCCGACGGCTCGTGGCACGTCGGCGAGGGCGCGACGCGGTACGCGGACCTGCAGAACGGCGAGGTCGTCGACGCCCGAGCCGAACCACTGGGCTGGGACGAGCCCGGCTTCGACGCCGGCGCGTGGGCGCAAGCTCGAGTTGACACCCCGAGCCACGGCCCCCTCGAAGCACAGAAGGCACCGCCCATCCGGGTCGAGCACGAGCTCCCCGCGGAGGCGATGCACGTACGCGAGGACGGCCGCATCCTCGTCGACTTCGGCCAGAACCTCGTCGGTTGGGTCAAGCTCGACCTGCGCGGCGAGGCCGGCCATCGCGTCATGCTGCGGCACGCCGAGGCCCTCGACCACAACGGCGAGCTCTACATCGAGGCGCTGCGTGGTGCCCGCGCCACCGACGAGTACGTCCTGCGCGGCGAAGCCGGCGGCGAGACGTTCGAACCCCGTTTCACCGTGCATGGCTTCAGGTTCTGCGAGATCGTCAACCATCCCGGAGAGCTTCGCCTGCAGGACATCACCGCCCGCGTCGCGCACGCGGCGATGGAGCCGATCGGCGAGCACAGCAACTCCCACGAGCACCTCACCAAGCTGCAGCAGAACATCGTCTGGGGTCAGCGCGGCAACTTCCTCGCCGTACCGACCGACTGCCCGCAGCGCGACGAACGCCTCGGCTGGACTGGGGATGCGCAGGTGTTCGCGTCGACCGCCGCGTTCAACTACGACGTGCGCGGCTTCCTGGGCAAGTGGATGTACGACCTGCGCGACTCGCAGTACGAGGACGGCTCGGTCCCGCACGTCGCGCCCGACGTGCTCACCAGGGATGGCCGCGCGAACGAAGCGGGTGCGGCCGGCTGGGCCGACGCGATCGCGATCGTTCCGCTGGAGCTGTACCGCGCGTACGGCGACCGCCGAGTCGTCGAGGAGTCGCTCGACGCGGTCGACAAGTGGCTCGGCTTCCTGGTGGAGAACAGCGAGGGATTCATCCGCCCAGACGCGGGATTCGCCGACTGGCTCGCGTTCACCCAGACCCCGAAGAACCTCGTGGCGACGGCGTTCTCCGCCTTCGCCGCCCGGTGCGCCGCTGAGCTCGCCCGCGAAATCGGGCGAACCGAGGATGCCCAGCGGTTCGAGACGCAGTACGCCAACGTACGTGCGGCATTCCGGGCGCGCTTCGTCCGAGGTGGCGGCAAGGTCGTGTCGGGCACGCAGACGGCGTACGTTCTCGCGCTGCACTTCGACCTGCTCGACGAGCACGAGCAGCCGCGCGCCGTCCAGGCCCTCGTCGACAACATCGCGGCGCGGAACTGGCACCTGTCGACCGGCTTCCTCGGCACGCCGTATCTGCTGCAGGTGTTGACGAGATTCGGCCGCGAGGACATCGCGTACCGCCTGCTGCTGCAGGACACGATGCCGTCCTGGCTCTATCCGGTCGTGCACGGCGAGGCGACGACGATGTGGGAGCGCTGGGACTCCTGGAGCGACTCGCACGGCTTCCAGGATCCGGGCATGACCTCGTTCAACCACTACGCGTACGGCGCCGTGGGGGAGTGGATCTACCGCGAGCTCGGTGGTCTCGCCCCCGGCTCGCCCGGATACCGGCACGTGGTGATCCGGCCACGGCTCACGGCGAGCATCAGCTGGTCCAAGACCTCGCTGGAGACGCCGTACGGTCCGGTCTCGGTCAACTGGAGCACCGCGGGCGGCGAGTTCGCCCTGCAGGTCTCGCTGCCGGCCAACACGACTGGAGAAGTCTGGCTACCAGGACAGGAACCGGTGCGAATCGGCTCGGGTGAATACACCTTCGGCTGACAGGTTGGGCCTTCCCAGGTAGGTTGCCCCGAGTCAGGGACCTGCTGGGAGGCCACATGAGGACTGTCCGGATTGTCGCGCTCGTGGGCGCGGCTCTGTTGGCGATCGCCACGGCGGCGGGCACATCTGCCGCCAGCTCGCCCAAGCGCGACCCGCGAGCCATCGAGGTCCAGGTCCTCGCGATCAACGACTTCCACGGCAACCTCGCGCCGCCGTCCGGCTCGTCCGGCGTGGTGAACGGCACGCCCGCAGGCGGCGCGGAGTACCTCGCGACGCACCTGCGCAACCTCCGGGCGCAGGCCGCGGCGAAGAAGCAGTACACGACGACGGTCGCCGCCGGTGACCTCATCGGCGCCTCACCGCTGCTGTCGGCCGCGTTCCACGACGAGCCGACCATCGAGGCGATGAACAAGATGGGCCTCGAGGTCGCGTCGGTCGGCAACCACGAGTTCGACGAGGGCTGGCGCGAGCTGCTCCGCATGCAGAAGGGCGGCTGCCTGCCCGACGGCGACGGCGCGAACAACCAGAACTCCTGCCCCGACCCGAAGGCCAAGTTCAGGGGCGCGAAGTTCCAGTACCTGTCGGCGAACGTGTTCAACGAGAAGTCCGGCCGGACGATCTTCCCGTCGTACGAGATCGAGAAGTTCGGCAGTACGCGCGTCGCGTTCATCGGCATGACGCTCGAGGACACGCCGAACATCGTCACGAAGGCCGGCGTCGAGGGCCTCGACTTCACCGACGAGGTGGAGACCGCGAACGCGCTCGTCCGCGGCCTCAAGCGCAAGGGCGTCGAGTCGATCGTCGTGCTGCTGCACGAGGGCGGCTTCCCCGTCGACGCCTCCCAGTTCAACGCCTGCCCGGGCATCTCCGGTCCGATCGTCGACATCGCCTCGCACCTGGACCCGGAGATCGACGCGATCGTCACCGGGCACACGCACCAGGGCTACAACTGCACGCTGAACGACCCGGCCGGCAAGCCGCGGCTCGTCACGAGCGCGTCGTCGTTCGGCCGGCTCACCACCGAGGTGACGCTGACGATCGACAAGCGGTCGCGCGACGTCGTACGGACCAAGTCCTCCGCGACGAACCGGATCGTGACCCGCGACGTGCCGAAGGCGGCCGACCTGACGGCGCTGGTCGACAAGTACACGACGTACGTCGCGCCGATCCAGAACAAGGTGATCGGCGCGACCAGCGGGACGATCTCCCGGACGAACGACGACTCGCTCGAGTCGCCACTGGGCAACCTGATCGCGGACTCGCAGAAGGCCGACCCGTCGGCGGTGACCGACGGCAAGGTGCCGGAGATCGCGTTCATGAACCCGGGCGGCATCCGCGCCGATCTGCTCGCCGCCGCGGACGGCTCGATCACGTACGGCGCGGCGTTCACCGTGCAGCCGTTCAACAACTACGTGGTCTCGATGGACCTCACCGGCGCCCAGCTTGCGACTTTGCTGGAACAGCAGTGGTCGGGGCGGAACGGCGGCGCGCCGGGCAACTGGAAGGTGCTGCAGGTCTCCGGCATCACCTACACCTGGAACAAGGACGCGCCCGAGGGCTCGAAGGTCGTGGCGGGCTCGGTCCAGGTGAACGGTGCGGCGCTCGACCCGGCGCGGACGTACCGGGTGGTTGTGAACAGCTTCCTCTCCGACGGCGGCGACGGCTTCGCGGTACTCGCGGAGGGGACGAACAAGTTCTTCGGCGGGCTCGACATCGACTCGCTGGCGACGTACCTAGCCGCGCACAACCCGTACACGCCGGGGCCGACGGACCGGATCGATCTGCCCTAGCCCGTAGGTAATTCCGAAGCACGCGCCCGGGTGTTGTCGCTACGATGCGACGGCACCCGGGCGTTTTCTTTCAGGAGGTATCGATGCCAGCCAGTCACCGCACTCCGCTCTACGGTGCCGTGGCGACCTGTCGCATCCGCTGATCCCGCCGTCTCCGGCGCCGTAGGGATCCCGTCCCTACTTCTCGTGGAGACCTCTTGCCTCCGTATCCGCTCTATCTGACCATTCGGGGCGCGGCCGCGTTCGCCGGTTCGACGGCGTGGACGCTCGTGATCCTCTATCAGATTCAATCGGCCGGTCTGAACCCGTTCCAGCTCGTGCTCGTCGGCACGGTCATGGAGATCACCTGTTTCCTCGCGCAGGTGCCGACCGGCATCATCGCCGACCTCTACAGCCGGCGGCTGTCGATCATCGTCGGGTACGTGCTCGTCGGCGTCGGCGTCATGATCCAGGCGATCCCCGAGTTCGCCGTGATCCTGCTCGGGAACGTCGTGTGGGGCATCGGCATTACCTGCATCGAGGGCGCCGAGGAGGCGTGGGCCACCGACGAGATCGGTGCAGAACGTGCCGGCCACGTCTTCACCCGCGGTGCTCAGATCGGCCAGCTGGCGACCGTGCTCGGCATCGGCGCGTCCGTGGGGTTGGCGAGTATCCAGCTGAACCTGCCGCTGATCGTGGGCGGTGCCATCCCCGTTCTGCTCGGGCTGGTGCTGATCGCGGTGATGCCGGAGCGGCACTTCCACCGGGCTCCGGCGGAGGACCGCACGACGTTCCACGCGATGCGCGACCAGCTCGTCGAGGGCGGCCGCGCCGTTCGTATGCGCCCGGTCCTGCTCAGCCTGATCGGAGCGATGCTGTTCCTCGGGCTCAGCAGTGAGGGCATCGACCGGTTGTCGCAGGCGCACCTGTTGGAGTCCTTCACGTTCCCGTCTCTCGGAACGCCCGAGATCTGGTTCGGGGCGATGGGGATCGTGGCGATGCTCGGCTCGGTCGTGCTGACCGAGGTCGTGCGGCGGCGGGTCGACGTCCTGCAGCCGCGGCGCGTCGGGCAGCTGCTGATCGTGCTGCAAGCCGGGTCGTGCGCGGCGGTGCTCGCGTTCGCTCTGGCTGGGCAGTTCTGGCTCGCGGTGGCGTGCTCGCTGGTCGCCGGGCTGCTCGGTGGGGTGGCCGGTCCGCTGTTCACGACCTGGGTGGTGTCGCAGTCGGAGTCCCGGACTCGGGCGACGGTGTTCTCGCTGGTGGGGCAGGCGAACGCGGCGGGGCAGGTCCTCGGTGGGCCGCCGGTGGGTTGGATCGGGACGCGGTTCTCGATCCGGTGGGCGCTCGGTGCGGCCGGGCTGTTCGTCGTGCCGGCGATCGCGCTGTACGGCATCGCGCTGCGGCGGCAGCGTCGTACCGTCGCGGACGAGCCGCCCGTGCCAGAATCTGTGTAAGGGAGCGCTCCCACTCTCGGGAAGGGACACGTCGATGGCCAAGCAGCCGACGATCGAGGAGGTCGCGGCGTTGGCTGGCGTGTCCCGGGGGACGGCTTCGCGGGTGATCAACGACGCGCCGTACGTCTCGGCCGCGGCGCGGGCGGCTGTGCAGCGGGCGGTCAAGGAGCTCGGCTACGTGCCGAACCAGGCCGCCCGTTCGCTCGTCACGCGGCGGCACGACGCGGTGGCTCTGGTGGCGTCGGAGTGGGACGAACGGCTGTTCTACGACCCGTTCTTCGCCGAGGTCGTGCTCGGTGTCAACTCCGCCTTGGCAGAGTCGGATCTCGACCTGGTGTTGGTGGTGGGGACGACCGAACGGCAGCGCGAACGCTTCGCTTCGCGGCTGCGTGCGCGGGCGTATGACGGGCTGATGTTGCTGTCCCTGCACGGGGTTGAGCTGCTGCACTCGTTGGTGCTGGCCAGTGGTGTGCCGGCGGTGTTCTGCGGCCGGCCGTTGGGTGCGACGCCGGCGCACTACGTGGACTCGGACAACCGGGGCGGTGCGCGGCTGGCTGCCGAACATCTGGTCGGTCTGGGGCGGCGGCGGATCGCCACCATTACGGGGAGTCTGGACAAGCAAGTCGGGGTTGACAGGCATGCGGGGTTTGCCGACGGGCTACTCGCGGCTGGACTTTCGCCTTCCCTGGTGGCGGAAGGGAACTTCTCCGAGGCGAGCGGTGCTGCGGCGATGGCCTCGTTGCTGGACGCGCACCCGGACCTGGACGCGGTGTTCGTCGCGGGCGACTCGATGGCCGTGGGCGCGCTGGGCGTTCTGCGCGCCCGGGGGCATTCGGTGCCTGGCGACGTCGCGGTGGTCGGCTTCGACGACCTGCCCCGCGCCGCGCTGACCTCGCCGCCGATGACGACGGTGCGTCAGGAGGTGCGCGGGCTGGGGGCTGAACTCGCCCGGACGTTGCTCGGCCTGATGCGCGGCGAAGAGGTCCAGTCGCTGATTCTCCCGACCAGCTTGGTGATTCGCGACTCTGCCTAGCGGTCTTCGACCAGCCAGTCGAGCTGCGCCACCGGCGTCCGGCTCGAGTCGGAGGTTTTGAATGAAGGGCACCTTCATTCGAACCTCCTCGAGCGAGGGGACCCTCCGCCCTTCGCGAAAGTGTGGGGTTCTGGTTGCGACACGCTGCCGTGTCGCGACCAGAACCCCACAGTTTGATGGGACATGGTGGATGGGCCGAGCTATTGAATGAAGGGCACCTTCATACGAACCTATTGAATGAAGGTGCCCTTCATTCAAACCCAGGTGGACGATTGGGAGCGCTCCCAATCACGGACAGTACCGAACCGGACACGGGCGTGGCTAGGCTCAGAACCGTGCGTGATCGCGTTCTGGAGCTGCTGTCCGACCCGCCGGCCGAGCCGGACTGGAGTCGCGGCTACCTCGACCTGATCGGCGGCCAACCGGTCGCGAGCACCGGCGCGATCCAGTCGCTGTGGCTCGGCCCGATCGGCTCGGCCTTCTACGCCAACGCGCTCCCGTTCTGGTCGAGACTCACCGACGAGTACCGCGCCAGCCTCGAGCTGCTCGAAGCCGTCGACGGCAGTACGGTGCTCGACGTCGGCTGCGGCCCCGGCACGCTCACCGCGCGCATTGGCGAGCTCGTCCAGCCGTCCGGCCTGGTCGTCGGCCTCGACGTCTCCGAGCCGATGCTCACCCGCGCGGTGCACGCGACCGGCAGCGAGAACGTCGCGTACGTCCGCGTCGACGCCTCGCTGCCGCCGTTCGAGGACGAGACGTTCGACGCGGTGTTCTCCTCGGCGGCGCTGCAGCTGTTCGAGGACCCGTTCGCCGCCCTCGACGAGCTCCTCCGCGTGCTGCGGCCCGGCGGACAGCTCGTGCTCTTCACGCCCTGCCGCGGTCGCGGGCCGTTCCGGATCGTGAGCTCGGTCCTCGCCTCGGTCGGCGGCGTCGCGATGTTCGACCCGCGCGAGCTGCCGGCCGCCCTGAAGGCCCGCGGGATCACCGACGTACGCCAACGCGTCGGTGGCATGTTCCAGCTCGTGGACGCCTACAAGCAGGCAACTCCCAGCAGGCTTTGAACCTGCTCGCACACCAGTGCGCGATACCTGAGCCATGACAGAGACAGTGACCCGGCCGGGCGAGGCGCCGACGCCGGATGTGGTGACCGCGACGATCGAGGTGATCGTCCCGGTCTACAACGAGGAACGCTCGCTCCCGGGCTGCGTCGAGGTGCTCGAGCAGTACCTGCGGACGAAGCTGCCGTTCTCCTGGACGATCACCGTCGTCGACAACGCCAGCACCGACGAGACGCTCGGCGTCGCCGAGGGCCTGGCCGACCGGTTCCCGAACGTTCGCGTCATCCACCTCGACCGCAAGGGCCGCGGCCACGCGCTCAAGACGGCCTGGGGCTGGAGCGACGCCGACGTCGTCGCGTACATGGACGTCGATCTCTCAACTGGGCTTGACGGTTTGCTCCCGTTGGTCGCGCCGCTCGTCAACGGCCACTCCGACCTCGCGATCGGCACCCGCCTCGCTCCAGGCGCACGGACCATCCGTGGCCCAAGGCGCGAGCTGATCTCCCGCGGCTACAACCAGCTGATCCGCTGGGTGCATGGCAGCAAGTTCACCGATGCCCAGTGCGGGTTCAAGGCCGCGCGTACGGAGGCGATCCGCCCGCTGCTCGACCGGATCGAGGACGACGGCTGGTTCTTCGACACCGAGCTGCTGCTGATCGCCGAGCACAATGGCCTGCGCATCCACGAGGTCCCGGTCGACTGGGTCGAGGACACCGACAGCCGGGTCGCGCTGATGAGCACCGCGTGGGAGGACATCCGCGGCCTCGTACGCGTCGCCCGCGCGAAGGCGAACGGCTCAGCCCGCTTGCCGAATCTCAAACAGCGCCCGGATCCCGTCATCGCCCATCCGAACGGGTCGACGGCCGAACGCCGCGAGGGCGGACTGTCGTGGCAGCTGGTCTCGTTCGCGACGATCGGCGCGATCTCGACCGCGATGACCCTTGTCCTGTACGCGATTCTGCGCAGCTGGTTCCCCGTTCTCGCGGCGAACCTCATCGCGTTGATCGTCAGCACGCTGTTCAACACCGAGGCGAACAGGCGGCTCACGTTCCTCGGGCGCACGGGCCGCACCCGCGCGAACCCGGCCAGGATCCACCTGCAGGGCTTCGTGGTCTTCGGGCTGTACTACGCGTTCACGTCCGGCGCGCTGCTCGCCCTGCACGCCGCCGTCGCGGCGCCCACCCGCTGGCTCGAGCTCGGAGTGCTCACCGCCGCATCGGCGATCGGTACGGTCGGCCGCTTCGTCGCGCTGCGTACCTGGGTGTTCAAAAGCGCGGAGTCTTGATGGTCACGGATCCGGCTCGCTGCAGTTTCACTGCGTCTGGCGAAAGTCTGGCGGATGTGCGGTCGGGGCTGCTTTGCGAGCCGAACCGCTCCATATTTGACGAAGCTTCAGGATGCTCCCAGGATTCTCTCAGCTTGGACGGCGACGCTGCGAAGGTGACTGCTCCCACCCAGCCCAGCTCGGGAACGGTGCTCGTCGTGGACGACGAGCCGAACATCCTCGAGCTCCTGTCGGCCGCCCTCCGCCTGTCCGGCTTCGAGGTCCATGCCGCCGACAACGGTGCCGCGGCGTTGAAGCTCGCCGCCGACCACAAGCTCGACATCGTCGTCATCGACGTGATGCTGCCCGACTACGACGGGTTCCAGCTGGCCCAACGGCTGCGCAAGGACCACCAGCGCCTGCCGGTCCTCTTCCTCACCGCGCGCGACGCGCTGGAGGATCGCATCGCCGGGCTCACCGTCGGCGGCGACGACTACGTGACGAAGCCGTTCTCGCTGGAGGAGCTCGTCCTTCGGCTGCGAGCGATTCTGCGCCGTACGCATCGTCAACCTGACCTTGACGACGATGGGCGACTGCGGTACGCCGACCTCGAACTGGACGAGGATGCCCACGAGGTATGGCGAAACGGCCGTTCGATCCAACTCTCGCCGACCGAGTTCAACCTGCTGCGCTACCTGCTGATCAACTCCGAGAAGGTCGTCAGCAAGTCGCAGATCCTCGACCGCGTGTGGAACTACCAGTTCGGTGGCGACAGTCGCATCGTCGAGTCGTACATCAGCTACCTGCGCCGCAAGATCGACACCGAGGACCCGCCGTTGATCCACACGATCCGCGGGGTCGGCTACAGCCTGCGCCGCCCGCGCGGGGCGGTGCGGAGCCGTGCTCAGGCGGGCTAACCAGCCCAAGACCAGCGTCGTACGCCGGCCGTGGACGCTGCGGATGCGGCTGGTCGTCGCGCTGCTCGCGGTCGCGGCGGTGGGCATGACGGCCGTCGGCGGCGTGAGCCTGGTGCTGCTCCGGCAGTCGCTGATCGACCGCATCGACACTCAGCTCGCGTCCAGCCTCCAGCCCATGCTCGACAACCCGTCCCGAGGCGAGGGGCGACCAGGCCCGCCGCGCGGTGCGCCTGGCGACTTCCGGATAGCGCGGTACGCGGCCTCCGGCGCTCGCCTGCCTGGCGGTTTCAACGGGCCGGAGGGCGATTCCGGTGGCCCCGACCTGCCGACGTTCTCTGCATCGACCGTGCTCCAGCACGCGGGCGAACCGTTCGACGTCGCGGATGTCGGCGACGGCAGCGGGTGGCGCTCGCTGTCCGGGATCGGAGTCGACAGGAACGTCGTCGTGGTCTCGATCTCGCTCGCGACCACCGACGCGACGGTCTCGCGGCTGCTCGGCATCGAGACGGCCGTCGGGCTGGGCGTCCTGCTGCTGGTCGGGGTGGTGTCGACCGGCGTCGTCCGGGTGGGGATGCGGCCGCTCAGCCGGATCGAGGAGACCGCCGAGGCGATCGCGGCCGGCAACCTGGAGCGGCGCATCGAGAGCACCGACCGGCACACCGAGACCGGTCGGCTTGGGGCGGCGTTGAACACGATGCTCGGCCGGATCACGTCGGCGCTGCGGCAGCGGCAGGTGTCGGAGGATCGGTTGCGCCGGTTCGTCGGCGACGCTTCGCATGAGCTGCGGACGCCTTTGACGTCTATTCGCGGGTTTGCTGAGCTGTATAGGTCGGGTGGGGCGTCGTCTCGTCAGGATGTCGACCGGATGATGGAGCGGATCGAGAGCGAGGCGATCCGGATGAGTTCTTTGGTCGAGGACCTTCTGCTACTGGCGCGGTTGGACCATGAGCGCCCGCTCGACCTGGCCGAGGTGGACCTGGTGGCGCTGGCCGCCGACGCTGTGCACGACGCCGGGGCTTCTTCGCCTGACCGATCGGTGCGGCTTCGTGCGTCGTTGGAGCCGGTGCGGATCATCGCCGACTCGGACCGGCTACGGCAGGTGCTCGCGAACCTGCTGGCGAACGCTGTGCGCCACACGCCTGCGCTGACGCCGATCGTCGTCGGGGTGGGCTGGGCTCGGGCTGGCGAGCCCTCGACGCTTGCTGCCGCTGCCGGGGCTGAGCTCGCTCCTGGTACGCGGGTGGCTGTGCTGGAGGTGGAGGACTCTGGGCCTGGTGTGCCGCTCGACCAGGCTCAACGGGTGTTCGATCGGTTCTATCGCGTGGACTCAGGGCGCTCCCGCGACCGCGGCGGCGCTGGCTTGGGTCTGGCCATCACGTCGGCGCTGGTTGAAGCGCATGGCGGGCGGATCGAGCTGACCACCCGCCCCGGAATGGGCGCGACCTTCCGCGTCCTGCTGCCCGTGGACGCCGGCTAGCCTCTAACAACCCCGCCCACCCCCCAGCAGCTGTCGAGTTGTTGGACAGATGTCGGCTTCTAGGCCGAGATCTGTCCAACAAGTCCCCTCAGAGGCTGCTCGTCAGCTGGAGTGGCTGCTGTGGACCAAGACGCGCTGATGGCGCCAACCGTACCCCCGCCGGGTATGGCCAGGCCTAGAAGGACACTCGATCCAGGCTGTCGGCACGCAGCACGGACTCCTGTCCGAACGCCTTCTTGTAGTCCTTGCGAATCGCCTCGATCTCCTTGTTCGCACCGCGATCGTCCAACGGATACAACAAGATCACCACGAACGACTGCTCCTCCACCGGCCCCGTCGACCCGTTCCACTGACCCTCGCCAGTGAGCTGGGTCAGCCCGTCCGGAAACCGCGGCGTGACGTACTTGTCGACGAACTTGTCGAACTGCGCCGGCGTCACCGGCGGCTTGCCGTCGGCGCGGGCGGAGCCGAAGTAGAGCTCGGTGCGGCGGAAGATGTCGCCCGGGCGGGTGTCCGGCAGCGGGTACGACGCGGTGCTCTTGCCGGCGCTGCCGCCCGTCGAGGCCATCGGGCTGATCGGTGGGTCCGGTACGAGGGTCGGGCCCACGGTGAAGGCCAGCGCGGTGACCACTCCGCCGACCGCCAGGGCGATCGGCGTGCGTCGCTTCGACAGGGCCGCTCTGACGTTGATCTCGTTCATGGTCCCCGACGCTAGGTCCGCGCCCAGCACGCCTACATCCGTCGAATCCCTCGCTAATGGCAGTTCCGCGGACTGGCGGCCGTAGCGGCCCGGACCGGCTACAGTGTGTGCGGGATCAGGGCTTGCCGTCTGGCCAGCGCGCAGTTCAGGCTGCGCTTCACCGGGAGGGAACCGGCCCCTGATGCCCGCCGATGTCGCTTTCGCGATCACTCAGCTGTCGAGCCATGACGGGCCGACGTACGTCCCGTCGCACGACGCCTGGTTCTTCAGTCGGTACGCCGACGTGGTCGCCGGTCTCCGCGCCTTCCGGACGCAACACCTCTCCAGCGACCTTGCCGCGCAGGCGTTCGTCCGGTTCGACACCGCGGCCTTGCGCAACCGGGTCCGGCACGCCTGCGAGCACGCCCTCGAGCGCGTACGCAACGAGCACCGGCTGGACGTCGTACGCGACTACGCCGCGGCCGTGACCTCGACGGTGGTGCCGGAGCTCTTCGGCATCTCCCTCCCCGACCGCGAGCGGTTTCTCCAATGGTGCAAGGCGATTCACCGCACCCGACAGCAGATCGACGGCACGAGGAGCATCGAACGGGTCGGCGCCGAGGCGGCCCGCGAGCTCGCCGACTACCTGCTCCGGCTGATCGCCGACCGCCGTACCGAGCCCCGCGACGACCTCCTCGGCGCGCTCGTCGCCGCGGCGGGGGACTCGGGGACTGACGACATCGTCGACTGCGTCGTGTCGCTCGCGATCGCGGGCACCGAGACGACCACGGACCTGCTCGGCCTCGGTGTGCTGGCCCTGCTGGAGAGTCCCGAGCAGTTCCACCTGCTCCGCGGCAGCCCGGACCTCGCGCCCGCCGCGGTCGAGGAGCTGCTGCGCTACTGCGGCCCGGTGCGGCTGACCCCGCGCCGCGCTCCCTCCACGATGGTGGTCGCCGGCGCGCAGGTCGCCGAGGGGCAGCTCGTCATGCTCGGACTCGCCGCCGCAAACCGCGACCCCGCGGTGTTCAGCGCGCCGGACGAGCTCGACCTCATGCGTACGGACAACCGCCATCTCACCTTCGGCCTCGGCGGGCTCGACCGCCTCGGCGCGCCGCTCGTCAGGCTGCAGGCCGAGATCGCGTTGCAAACTTTGCTGCGGCGGCTCCCGTACCTCGAGCTCGCCGACAACGACCACCGCTACCAGGACGTCCCCACGCTGCGCGGCCTGCGCGCACTGCCGGTCGTGTTCTAACGAACGAGGCGCGCCGCGACGTCGCGGTAGCGGCTCGCGGTGATCAGGTGGACGCCGTCGAACGCGCCGCTCGAGCGCAAGGCCTCGATCTGCGCGCAGGCCGCCTCCACGCCTGCCATCGGGTCCACCGAGACGCGCGAGATCAGCTCCGGCGGGATCGAGATGTCCGGGATCGTGGCCGCGAGCGACCGAGCCATGCGCTCACTCGCGAGCACCATCACACCCGCGTACACCGGGCAGGAGAGCGCTTGCCGTTCACGCCATGCGACCGCCGAGGAGACCGAGAAGTCCACCTGGGCGAACACGAAGTCGGCCGAGCGCTTCCAGGCCGGCAAGGGCGAACGCGTCGAAGCGGCCACTCCCACGGTGAACGCCGGCCCGTCCCACTCGCGGACGTGCGAGAGCATCGACCGCACGGTGAGGTCGCCGCCGCGATCGCCGACGGTCGGCTTGTCGCCGTACACGAACAGGAACCGCTCGACGTCGTACGCCGCCGCGGTGAGCAGGTCGCGTCGAAACCCGAGCAGGTTGCGGTCCCGGGCGTTCAGGCACGCGATGCCCTTCGCGCCGGCCGCCTGGATCTCGTGCGCGACCGCCACCGAGGAGATCGTGGCGCGGCCGATGTGGTTGTCCGGCGCGAGGAACGTGTCGGCGAACGGCGTCATCACCTCGATCTGCCGCCGAATCCGCGCGAGGTCCGGACGGGTGGGAGGCTCGATCTCACAGACGAGCTCGAACGCGTTCGTGGACATGCTGTCCACGATACGGGCAACGGTCAGACGTTCCGCAGCCGCAGGAAGTCCGTCACGCCGATCCGGCCCAGCGCCAGCCGGACGATCCCGGGCATCGCCCGCCGCGACGGGTCGCGGTAGAGCTCCGGCGCGGTCAGCTGGTAGAGCTTCCGGCGGTACGTGAGCGAGCACCCGCCGGCGGCGATGACGTTCTTCACCCAGTCGGTGTCCGGCCCGTACGTGAGCGCGATGACGAAGCCGCCGGGCGCGGGAAACACGTTCAGCGGCGTCCGCAGGGCGCGGCCGGACCGCCGGCCGGTGTGCCACAGCACGCCGAACCAGGGCATCCACGGCGCGATCAGCCCGGTAAGGCGATTCGTCACGTGCCGGTTGAACCTCGCCAACCGCATCGGCAGGACCATCGCGGTGTGCCCCTAACTCTCCACCTGCTGAATTAACCGTTAAGACCATACCGCGCGGCGCAATCTGGCCATACCCCGGCGTTGCCTGCTCCAGAATGGGCGCCTACGGTCGTCAGACGAGTCGTCCGAGAACGAGTCGTCCGGAGGTTGCGACACAGTGGACACCCAAGCGCGTCGAGCGCTCGTCGTGCGCGGAGGCTGGGACGGACACGTTCCCGTCGAATGCACCGATCGGTTCATCCCGTTCATCGAGGAGAACGGCTTCAGCGTCGAAGTCTCCGACACCCTCGACTCCTACCTCGATGCCGAGAGCCTGTCTGGAACCGATCTCATCCTGCAGATCTGGACCATGGGCGAGATCACCAAGGAGCAGCGCGAGGGGCTGGACAAGGCGATCCGGGCCGGCACCGGGTTCGCCGGTTGGCATGGCGGAGTCGCTGACGCGTTCCGCGCCGACCTCGAGTACAACTTCATCGTCGGTGGACAGTTCATCTCCCACCCGCACGGCTTCGTCGACTACGACGTGAACGTTCTGCCCGACAAGGCAGATCACCCGATCGTCAAGGGCATCGAGAAGTTCCACGTGCACACGGAGCAGTACTACATCCACGCCGACCCGAGCAACGACGTGCTGGCGACGACGACGTTTCCCGCACACGAGAACTACCCCTGGATCGAAGGGGTCGTGATGCCGGCCGTCTGGACCCGCACCTGGGGCGATGGCCGCGTCTTCGTCACCACCGTCGGCCACAAGTTGGACGACCTCGACACCCCCGAAGTTCGCACGATCATCGAAAGAGGCTTGCTATGGGCGACTCGCTGAGGATCGGATTCGTCGGCACCGGAACGATCAGCGCCACGTACTTCGATCACCTCGCGAAGCTGAACGGCGTGGAGGTCGTCGCGGCGGCCGACCTCGACGCGGCGCGCGTCAAGAAGGTCGCGGAGGAACGCGGCATCCGCGCGCTGACGCCGGACGAGCTCTACGCCGACCCCGACGTCGACGCGGTCCTGAACCTCACGATCCCGGCCGCGCACGCGTCGGTGTCGCTCGCCGCGCTCGGCGCCGGCAAGCACGTGTACGGGGAGAAGCCGCTCGCCGTCACGCGGCAGGAGGCGCGCCCGATTCTCGAGGCGGCCGACGCGACCGGCCTGCGGGTCGGCTGTGCGCCGGACACCGTGCTCGGTACGGGAACGCAGACCGCGCGGGTGCTGCTCGACCGCGGTGACATCGGCCAGCCGACGGCCGCGACGGCGTTCTTCACCAGCCCCGGCCCGGAGCCGTGGCACCCGGACCCGGAGTTCTACTACAAGCCCGGCGGCGGCCCGCTGCTCGACATGGGGCCGTACTACCTGTCGGCGCTCGTCACGCTGCTCGGCCCGGTGAAGACGGTGACCGGACGGTCCACCCGGGCGAAGCTCGAACGTACGGTCGGCAGCGGCCCGAAGCAGGGCACGTCGTTCACCGTCGACGTCGAGACGCACATCACCGGCGTGCTCGAGCACGAGTCCGGGGTGCTCACGACCGTGATCACGAGCTTCGACGTGTGGGGCGCGCGGCTGCCGCGGATCGAGATCTACGGCAGTGACGGCACGCTCTCGGTGCCCGACCCGAACACGTTCGCCGGCGACGTCGAGGTCTACTCGCCGTCGTCGCACGAGTGGTCCGTCGCGGAGACGGCCGGCGGCTACGCCGAGTCGGGCCGCGGCTTCGGCCTCGCCGACATGGCGCGCGCGATCCGTACCGACGGCAAGCACCGCGCGAGTGGTGCGCTCGCATTCCACGTCCTCGACGTGATGGAGTCGCTGCTCGATTCCGCAATGCAGGAAAAGGCCGTCAATGTGGAAAGCACTGTGGAACGTCCAGATGCCGTACCACTGGGGGCGACGCCCGACCAGGGGTGACGTGGAACAAGCTGGAAGCTTGCATCTACTGCAAGGGCTTTCAGTCGATCGGCGGCCGATGCCCACAGCGTTGAACAGAAACTGAATTTCTCGCGCTGTGGGCTTGGTCTGACCATTGACGCGAGACTGACGAGCCCCGTAACTTAGTGCGCGTTGAAACGACTCAGGCCACGCTTTTGTTCACGGGGTTTTCCCGAAGGTCACGGGGTCAACGCGAAGGCGGATGTCGAATGTCAGAACTCAGCCACGGCGTCGTACGAGCACTGAGACCGGCCGTAGTACATGAGCCAAACCACAGCCCTGTCAATCACGTCGCGACGACGAGTGACTTGAGGCGTCGGGTGTCCGACGACGAAATCAGGCTCCTGGCTCTGCTTGCGGACGGTCTTCCGGTCGAAGCAATTGCCCGCCGGCTAGCGCTTTCCGACCGCACTGTGCGTCGCCGTTCGCGCGCATTGTGTGACCGTTTGGGAGCTCGTGCGCCGATCCAGGTAGTTGCGTGGGCCGCACGGAATGGTCTGATTTAATCTCCACCCGAAGTTCCCGCAATTCCAGGAAATTCGGACATTTGGCTTAAGGGTGACTTCGGGGCGTATTGGTCCCGTCACTAACGGTATGACGGGGGCCGGACAACGTGGCCCGGCCCGCGCAGCCTAGAGTCGTTTCACGGATTGTTCGCGTGGGTCAGGGTCTCCCACGCGAGGAAGTAGTTCGCCCCAGTCGGGCGCAGCTTCTTCTCCAGCAGGCGACCGGTCTTCGGAAGGGGCCGGTGCTTGCGGTTGTGGTAGTGGTTGTAGGCGATCTCCAAGGTCGGCCCGAGGCCGGGCTTGACCGTTCCGCCGCACAGCCATTGCGGGGCCGGAACGCCGAGTTCGTACTTGGCGTGGAATTCCAAGGCCTTGGTGATGCGTTCCTCGGCCTCAGCGTAGAGGTCCCAACCTTGGAGCCTCGCGGTCTCCGCGACGTGGACCGCGGCCTCGAATCCCCAACCTGTATGGCCAAAGTCCCTGCAGGTCTCCTGGGCAAGGCCGTCGACGAAGGTCGTCTGGTTCTGCCAGTACTTGATCAACAGCTCGGGTGTGTTCTTCGTGCCGCGCGGAGGCGGGTACGGGAGCGGGCCATCCTCCTCCAGATAGATGTAGGCGGGAACGCGGGCGCGCCATCGCGCGACCGCGGCGGCGAACGCCTCGTGGTCGTCGAGGAAGACGGCGATGCCGATCGCCGCGTCGGTCATGATCAGCTCCCAGTTGCCGTTCTTGTCCGGCGCGCCCTCGAGGACGACGGGCAGGTAGACGGTGCGGAGCATGGTGGCGAACCGGTCCTGGCCTTCCGGCGCCCAGCCGTCGTAGGTGTGTTTGATCAGCTCCGCAGCGCGTGACCAGGAGGCGCCTGACCAGCCCGTTTGCAGTGGCGCGTTGCTGTTGGTGTGGTCCTTGATCGTCCCGGACCAGGCGTCCATGATCGCGATCGCCTTGTCGGCGTAGCGGCGATCCTTCGTGAGGTACCAGTTCAGCGCGTGCGTGTACGCCGCGAGGGCGTCGTTGCGTTCGTCGGTGCAGCCGAAGTTCGGGTTGGAGCTCGAGCCGCACTCGACGATCTCGCGTGGCTTGGGCTGCCAGTCGAGGCTGGCGTACGTACTCGCCGTCAGCTGCTCGTACGCGGACTTCCACGGCTCGGCGCCCTGGGCGAGCTTGGTCCTGACGAGATCGAGCTGCGGCCGGCTGACGAGGACGCCGGGATGGGTGAACGTGACTTCCGCTGTCGCGGTGCCCACTAGGGCGCTGGCGCTGAGGGCGATCGTGGTCGTGAGCGCGAGGATCCACCTTCTGTGCATCTGGTCTCCTTTGGGCAAGCGGTTGCCCGGCAAGCGGTTGCCGGCCTACGGGCCTACGGGTTGGAGGCGTGGGTGAGCGTCTCCCAGCCGAAGAAGTGGCTGGTGCCGTACGGGCGGAGCTGCTGGGCGAGGCGGCCCGTGCGGGGCATCGGGATGTGCAGGCGGTTGTGGTAGTGGTTGTAGGCGATCTCGACGTTCGGGCCGAGGCCCTTCTTGATCGTGCCGTTGCAGAGCCAGCTCTCCGCGGGAACGCCGAGGTCGTACTTGGCGTGGAACTCGTACGCCTTGACCAGCCGCTCGCGCGCCTCGGCGTAGAGGTCGAGGCCCTGGATTCTGGCGGTCTCGGCGACGTGGGCGGCGGCGTTGAATCCCCAAGCGGTGTGGCCGAAGTCGCGGCAGGTCTCCTGGGCGAGGCCGTCGACGAACGTGGTCTGGTTCTGCCAGTACTTGATCAGCGCCGCCTCTTCCTCCTTGCCGCCGTTGGGTGGGGGCTTGGGGAGGCGGCCGTCGCTTCGCAGGTAGATGTAGGCGGGAACGCGGCCGCGCCAGGTGGCGACGGCGTCGTTGAACGCCTGGCGATCGTCGAGGAAGACGGCGATGCCGATCGCGGCGTCGGTCATGATCAGTTCCCAGTTGCCGTTGTAGCTCGGCCTGGCGTTGGCGCCGGTGATGCCCGGGAGGTAGACGGTGCGGAGCATGGTGGCGAACCGGTCCAGGCTCTGCGGCGCCCAGCCGTTGTAGGTGTGTTTGATCAGCTCGCCGGCACGTGACCAGGAGGCGCCGGACCAGCCGGTCTGCAGCGGAGCGTTGTGGTTGGTGTGGCCCTTGATCGTTCGTGCCCAGGCGTCCATGATCGCGATCGCCTTGTCGGCGTAGCGGGGATCCTTGGTGAGGTACCAGTTCAGCGCGTGCGTGTAGGCGGCGAGCGCGTCGTTGCGTTCCTCGCTGCAGCCGAGGTTGGGCGTGGAGTACGGGCCGCACTCGACGAGCTCGCGCGGCTTGGGCTGGTAGTCGAGGCTGGCGAGCGTGCTGGCCGTCATGGCCTGGTACGCGGTCGTCCACGGCTCGGCGCCCTGGGCGAGCTTGGCCCGGACGTGGTCGAGCTGCGGGCGGCTGACGAGGACGCCCGGATGCACGAACCCGCTGTCAGCCGCACTCGCTGGGTTGGCGGCGAGCGTGGCGCCGAGGACGGCGACCGCGGTGGCGAGCGTGGCAATGATCCGATGTCTGCGCATACGAAGACCTCCGGCGACGGGGGCGGATCTTCGCATTCTCAGCGTTGAACCTGCAGCTGGGCAAGCGCTTGCCAAGAGTTGCCATCGAACTCGTGGACGGCCGATTCATCTGATCTATTGTGAGCGGCGCACGTAACCGACCTATGTAGATTAAGGCACGGTGTGTGATGAGGTCCGATCCGCGCCGTGATCATGTACGTGATCATGAAGCCAGAACGTCATATGCGCATGGTTGGGCTTCATGATCACGTACATGATCACGGCGCTCTCCGCGTGGAGGAGGTGGCGTGAGGGAAGCGGGCGGTTGGCATGATCGCGGGATGGTTCACAGCATGGGAGCGGTGACCGACCGCGTCGTCGACAGGTACGGGGAGCTCCAGGGTCTGGTGCTGTGCTTCGGGCAGGGCTCGGCTGTCATGGGGTTCAGTGAGTCGTCGGACCTGGATCTGGTGATGGTGTGGGTGGACGGCGTTCCGGCCGCCGCGGGGCGGCCGATCCACGCGCTCGCCGCCGCGGGGTCGGAGCCCAAGCAGTTCGACGGGTCGTTCGGCGGGCTGGACAAGCTGCAGGTGGACGGCTGGGAGGTCGACGTCAGCCACTGCGCGCTCGCTTCGTTCGAACGGTGGCTCAGCGAGGTGCACGAGGGCGACGGCTGGCAGGTGGAAGAGTGGCCCCAACCGCTGCACAGCGTGGCAGGCTTCGCGTACGGGCAGATCCTGGCCGATCCCAGCAACGTCGGGGCGCGTGCTCAGTCCGCGCTCGCGTCGTTTCCTCCACTCCTCGTCACCAAGAGCGCCGAACGGCTCGCGCAGGACTGGGAAGCTCTGCGGCCCGAGCTGGCTCGCTGCGTCGAACGTTCGGACGGCTGGCTCTTCCACCAGCTGTCCGGCCCACTCGTGCGGGTCGCGTACGTCGCCTGGCTCGCGGCGCAGCATCGCTACTGCCCGTTCCCCAAACACCTGCGGTCGTGGGCCATCCGACTCTCGCTCGACCCCGCGCTGGTCGACGCCGAGCGCCAGATGTGGAACGGGACCCTGGCCGATCGACTTGACGCACTCACCACGTTCGTCGAGGGCATCCTTCGCTGGGGTTAGTGGAGGGTGAGGGCGACGCGGAGGAAGTCGGGCTTGGTCTCGGCGATCTCCACCTCGAGCTCCTGCCCCACCTTCAATGCCGCGCCGTGCTGGTCTGACGTGTGGACCAGGCCGTGGACGTCGCCGATGTCGACGAAGGCGCCGAACGGGAGGATCGAGTGCACCCGACCCGTACGGACCTCGCCGACCTGCAGGGCCGCGATGAGAGCACGACGGCGCGCGAAGGCGGCGGCTTCGTCCGCGGCGACGGGCAGGGTCACCACCACCCGGGAACGGGCCTCGTCGACCTCTGACACCAACACCTCGAGCGTCTGCCCGACGAGAAGCTCCGGATCCGGGGAATGCCCCCGCGACTGGCCGCGAACGACGAGCAACGCGGGGATGCCGATGTCGACGTTCCAGCCGATCTTCCACACCTCCAGCACCCGAGCCGAGACCAACCGGTCAGTGCCAGCGAGGGCAACGGCCTCGCTCCATGAGTGAAGACGCAACGGTTCCTCCAAGAGGGGTTCAGTGAACTGGCCGCGCAAGACGCGCAGCCCGCGGTGGATGTGCTGAGCGACAGATCCGGGCGAGATGCCGAGCGCTCCGGCGACGGCGGCCTGGCTCAGGCCGCCCAGGTAGCGCAGCGCGATGGCCTCCCGCTGCCGGAGCGGCAGTGCTCGCAGTGCAGCGATCAGGGCGACCCGGAGCGTGGCCGCGTCCTGTTCGTCGGACAGCGCCGAGAAGTCGGAGTCGAGCTCCACGGCACGGTCGCGAGACCGCACGGCATCGATGGCGAGGTTCGTCGCCACGCGCAGGACCCACCCCGTCCGGTACGAGGACGAGCCGATCCGGTCCCATTGCGCGTAAGCCCGCGCCAGTGCTTCCGAAGCCACGTCCTCCGCGGCAGCGGACCCCACGATCCGCGCCGCCAGCCGCACCGCCCGGGGATACAGGTCCTGGAACGCGATGGTGAAGTCCCGCTCGTCAGTCATCTCTCCTAGTAGACGACGAGCGGGACCCTTTCGATGACAAGCCGGACAGCTAGCCCTTCACACCTGTCAGCGTGATGCCCTGGATGAACGTCCGCTGTGCGAAGAAGAACACCACGATCACCGGGATCACCACCACGGTCGACGCCGCCATCAGCGGGCCGAACTGGGTCGCGTACTCGCCGCGGAAGAACGTCAGACCCAGCGACAGCGTGTACGAGTCCGCGTCCGACAGGTAGATCAGCGGCCCCAGCAGGTCGTTCCACGACGCCAGGAACTGGAACAGCGCCACGGCGGCCAGCGCCGGCTTGGCCAGCGGCAGGATGATCCGCCAGTAGATCACCAGCTCGTTCGCGCCATCCAGCCGCGCCGATTCCGACATCTCCCTGGGAATCGACAGGAAGAACTGCCGCAGCAGGAAGATGAAGAACGGCACGCCGAAGAAGTGCGGCACGATCAGCGGCAGGTACGTGTTCGTCCAGCCCAGCCCGCGGAACATCGTGAACAGCGGCACCATCGTCACGTAGAACGGCACCATCAGCGTCGACAGCAGGATGACGAACAGAGGCGTCCGCCACCGCCACTCGATCCGCGACAGCCCGTACGCGACGAACGACGACGACAGCACCGCGCCGATCATCGAGAACACGCAGATGATCAACGTGTTGAACAGGTACCGCCCGAACGGGAAGACCTGCAGCCCCGCGACGTAGTTCTCCAACGTCAACGTGTCGGGGAACCACACGACCGGGAACGCGTTCAGATCCTCACCGGTCTTCAGCGAACCCGACACCATCCAGAAGAACGGGATGAGGAACATCACGCTCAGCACGATCAACGCGGCGTGCGTGACGATCTTCTCGACGAGCTTCAGCCACCAGTTCGGTGCCCGCACTCCCGCCGTTCCGGTGCTCGTAGCGACAGCCATGTGGACGCCTCCCTAGGACCCGGCGTAGTAGACCCGTCGGCCCACCAGCCGGAACACCAGCAGGGTGGCCAGGGCGACGATGATGAACAGCACCCACGCGATCGCGCTCGCGTAGCCCACCTTGAAGAACTGGAAGGCGTTCTGGAACAGGTAGAGGCCGGAGACCGTCGTCGACCCGGCCGGGCCGCCCGTTCCGTTGCTGAGCACGAAGATCGGCGTGAAGAACTGGAACCCCGCGATCAGACCGGTCACCAACGCGAACAACAGGTGCGGACTGAGGAACGGCAGGCTCACATGGCGGAACCGGCGGAGAGCACCGGCGCCGTCGACCTTCGCCTGGTCGTGCAGATCCTGCGGTACGTCCTGCAGACCGGCAAGCAGGATGATCATCAGGTTCCCCGCGCCCCACGTGCTGAAGATGATGATCGCCGGCATCGCCCACAACGGGTCGGCGAGCCAACCAGGCCCGGTGATGCCGAACCAGCCGAGGATCGTGTTGAACACGCCGAACTGCGGGTTGAACACGTACAGCCAGACGACTGCTGACGCCACCAGCGGCACGATCGCAGGCAGATAGAAGATCACCCGATAGATGGACTTGCCACGGATGTTGAGATTCAGCAACAGGGCAAGGATGAGCGCGACGACGATCCCGATCGGGACGCTCAGCACCACGTAGTAGAACGTGTTGTAGAGCGACTGCCACCAGGTCGGATCCTTCATCAGCGCGGCGTAGTTGGTGAAGCCGATCCACTTCGGCGAGCGGACCATCGTCGCCGAGGTGAAGCTGTAGTAGATCGAGGCGAGCACCGGGTACGCGGTGAACCACAGCAGCCCGATGATGCCGGGCGACGTGAACACCAATCCCCAGAAGAGATTGCGGCGTTGTGCTGGTGTCGCACGGGAACGCTTGCGCGGAACGCCGGTAGCGGGTGCTGTCTGCGACGGGTTCGATGCGGTGGTGGTCATACCGCCTTGACCTCCTTCCGGAACCTCTCCAGCTCGGTTTCCGTCTCGGACCGCACCGTACGCATGGCCTGCAGCGGCGTCTTCTGTCCGAACAGCGCCGCGTTGACCTCCATGTCGAGCTTCTGGAAGAAGAAGTCCGAGACAGGGAAGGGCGGACGGATGTTCGTCGCCGTGGTGAGAACGTCGTAGTACGGCTTGAAGACCTCGTCGTTCTTCAGCAGATCAAGCACCGGCGACTTGTTGTACGCGGGCGGGTAGCCGGTCGTCTCCCACTGCGCCATCGTGCCCTCGTCCGACGCGGTCACCCAGCGCATGAACTCGAACGCCTCGTCCTTGTACTTCGCGCTGGTGGGGATGAACATTCCCCAACCACCGATCCACGCGCCGGCGCCGATCCGATCCGCACCCGGGGCGGCGTACGGGAGCTGCCCGGTGCCGATCTCCATGTCCTTGACGTTCGCGAGGATGTCCCGGTAGTTCGGCGCGACGAGCGGCGCCATACCGACGTTGCCGGTGCCGAACACGTGAATCTGCAGACCGGGCGGCGTGATCGCCAGCCGGTCCGGTCCGCCGGCACGCTTGGCGTAGTCGACGATCCACTCCAACGCCTTGACGACGTACTCGTTGTCCGGCGTGATCTGACCGGTGTCCTTGTCGAAGAACGAGCCGCCGAACGCCCAACCCCACGTGAACATCGAGTTGGACGCACCGTACGAGTCCCACGGCACCATGCCGATGCGGGCGATGTTCGGGCCGTTCTTCTTGAGGATCTTCGCGGAGTACTCGTCGACCTCTTCGATGGTCTGCGGCGGCTTCTCCGGGTCCAGACCGGCTTCCTCGAACACCTTCTTGTTCCAGAAGAACGGGAAGTTCGGGTCCGCGTCCCAGTGCAGCTGGAAGATCTTGTCCTCGTAGCTGATGCTCTCCCAGATCGGCGGGAAGAAGTCGTCCTGGGTCAGTCCCGCGGCCTTGAACCGATCGGTGAGGTCGGTCATGATCCCGAGGTCCGCCCACTGTGGAGTCTGCGAGGGGACCAGTTGGGCGATGTCGGGCGGGTTCTCACCGGCGATGGCGACGAACAGCTTCTGCTGAACGCTGCCGCCTCCCACGCCCGCTGGGGCGTAGACGACGCGGACACCGATGTCGTCCTGGGCTTCCTCGAACCGCTTGGCCAGGTTGACCATTCCGACGCCGCCAGTGCCTCCCCAGACGCTGTACAGCTCGATGTTGACCTTGCGCCCGGGCGCTGGCTTCTTGTCCAACCCATGCTCGTCGATAGGCGGTGAGCCCCTGGTAATCGTGCAACCTGACCCGAGGAGGCCCGCCGCGCTGATGCCGCCGAGCAGCTTCAGCGCGGATCGCCGGCTCAGGGCCGAACCTCGTCGTGGCTGGGGAGAGGCCATCGAACCTCCTCCTGATCGGCGCGCACAAGGGCACGCCCGTTCTGGGAAGGCCTGAACATCCCAGCGTTGAAACGATTTGGCAAGACCCGATCACCATGAAGAACAGCACGCCTGTTTTGGCCGGAAACACTGTCCGCCTTCGGTCATGGCCGCGACTGGCCCGGGTCGGGTCACCCAACGGGCGTACGGGCTGGAAGGCTAGAACACATGGTAGATGAGCACTCCGAAGTAGTGGGCAAGCTGCGTTGGGGAGTCCTCGGCCCAGGCGGCATCGCGCGGCGGTTCGCCGGCGATCTGCCCGCGTCGAAGACCGGGCAGCTGGTGGCCGTGGGCAGCCGTGATGCCGGCAGGGCGCGTGCGTTCGCCGACGAGTTCGGCGCCGAGCGCAGTTATGGGTCGTACGAGGAGTTGCTCGCCGACCCCGACGTGGACGCCGTCTACATCGCGACGCCGCACCCGCAGCACGCGGAGTGGTCGATCAAGGCGGCCGAGGCAGGCAAGCACATCCTGTGCGAGAAGCCGATCGCGATGAACCACGCCCAGGCGATGGCCGTGATCGAGGCGGCGCGCGAGCACGACGTCTTCCTGATGGAAGCGTTCATGTACAAGTGTGTGCCGCAGACGCTGAAGCTCGCCGAGCTCGTGCGGTCCGGGGCGATCGGCGAGGTACGCCAGGTGCAGGCGGCGTTCGCGTTCCATGCCCAGATTCGTCCCGGCTCGCGGGCGTTCGAGCCCGAGCTCGGCGGCGGCGGGATCCTCGACGTCGGCTGCTACCCGATCTCGCTGGCCCGGCTGATCGCCGGCGCGGCGACCGGCGAGCTGTTCGCGAACCCGGTGTCGCTGACCGCCACGGGCACGCTCGGCACGACCGAGGTGGACGAGTGGGCTGTCGCCGACCTGGAGTTCGCGTCCGGCCTGCACGCTCAGGTCGCCACGGGCGTTCGGGTTTCGGGCGAGAACGACGTCCGCATCTTCGGCAGCGGCGGCTACATCGTCGTACGCAACCCGTGGTTGCCCGGGCGGGACGAGAGCTCGTCCGGCATCCAGGTGTTCCGGGTCGGCGAGCCGGTGGAGGAGATCACGGTCGACACGACGCCGCTGTACGCGGCCGAGGCCGACGCGGTGGCAGCGCACCTGGCGGACCGCGAGGCGCCGCAGATGAGCTGGGCGGACACGTTGGGCAACATGGCCGCGCTGGACGCGTGGCGCGACGGGCTCGGGCTGGTCTACCCGTCGGAACGCGCGGACGCCCAGATCCCCACCGTGCATGGCCGTCCGCTGGCGCGGCGGTCGGACTCGAAGATGATCTACGGCTCGATCCCAGGCGTGACGAAGTCGGTCTCGCGGCTCGTGCTGGGCGTCGACAACCAGACGACATTGCCGTTCGCGAGCGCGATGTTCGACGACTTCTTCGAGCGCGGCGGCAATACGTTCGACACGGCCTACATCTATGGGCGCGGGATCTGCGAGCGGATGCTCGGCCAGTGGATTCGCAACCGCGGCAACCGTGAGGACGTCGTCGTCATCGACAAGGGCGCGCACACGCCGCACTGCGACCCGGAGTCGCTGTCGCGGCAGTTCGCGGAGAGCCTGGACCGGCTGCAGACCGACTATATCGACGTCTACTTCATGCACCGGGACAATCCGGAGATCCCGGTGGGCGAGTTCGTCGACGTACTCGACTCCCACCTGAAGGCCGGGCAGATCCGGGCGTACGGCGGCTCGAACTGGTCGCCGGAGCGGGTCGCGGCGGCGAACGAGTACGCGGCGAAGGCGGGCAAGCAGCCGTTCGTGGCGGTGTCGAACAACTTCAGCCTCGCGCGGGCCTTGGACGTGCCGTGGGCGGGCTGTGTCTCGTCGTCTGACGACGCGTCGCGGGAGTGGCTGGAGTCGACGGGCATGGTGCTGATGCCGTGGTCGAGCCAGGCGCGCGGCTTCTTCACCGGGCGGGCGAAGCCGGAGGACCGGTCGGACGAGGAGCTGGTGCGCTGTTGGTACTCCGACGAGAACTTCGAGCGGCTGGCGCGGGCTCAGTCGCTGGCGGCGAAGCGCAACGTGGCCCCGACGGCGGTGGCGCTGGCGTACGTTCTGCACCAGTCGTTCCCGACTTATCCCCTGATCGGGCCGCGGCAGATCTCGGAGACGCGCAGCTCGATGGATGCCCTGACACTCACGCTGTCGCCGGAGGAGGTTCGCTGGCTCGACCTGCGTGACTGAGGTCGGGGAGGTTTTGGGCGTACGAAGGCGGCGGCGCGTGGCTAGCTACGCGTCGCCGCTGGCGTTGCTAGAGCTTGGTCGAGTGCTGGTAGTAGCTCTTCTTGTCCTTCTTGCGCTTGCGCAGGACCCAGATCAAGATGATCACCGCGACGAGCAGCGCGATCACGCCGACGCCGAGCCAGGCCAGCAGCTTGAGCGTGCCCGCGATCACCGCGAGTGACGCGGCTATCGCGGAGATGGCGATCATGATCTGCTTGATCAAACTCATGGAACCTCCCTGTCGAGTTCTACCATGCCCGATCCGGGGGCTTACCGCCTCGGGGATTCCCCTGAAGTGACCTGGCACCATGGGCTGATGGAGGGGATCCTTGTTGGGGCGAGTCGTCTGTTGTCGTCGCCAGGCCGGTGCAGGGCGTTCACCGCGCTCCTGGTCTGGCGGGGCTTCTGGAGGGGATCCTTGTCTGTCGCTCGCGTTCTTCGCCTTCACCGGGCGGCTGGGGCCGCTACGTTCGCGCGGTAAGCCGGTAGCGGACTGAGTCGCCCCTGCCTTTGAGGTCGATGCGGACCAGGCCGCAGAGGCCGCGGCGATTCTCCCAGCCGTGCGGGAGGTCGAGGACGTACTCGAGCTCTCCTTCGACCTCGATGCCGATCCGCTCGTCGCCGTGGATGAGGTCGATGCCTTGGTCTGTGCGCTCGACCCTGGTGTGGGTGCTGGTGCCGCGGTCGCGGAGGTACGGGACGAGGAGCGTCCGGTAGCCCTGGTGGCCCGGTACCGATTCTTCGATCTCGATGCCGTCGTTCTCGAGGGTTGCCTGGATGGTGTCGAGGCGGATTCCGCTCTCGGTGGCCGTCGGTGTGATGGGGGTCGTCTTGCGCTGGCAGAGGATGTCGAGCTCGGCTCGGCCTGGGTCGGTGCGCAGTGCCAAGCCGAGGTTGACGAACGCGCCGGTCTCCTGGTGGCGTGCGCTCGAGGCGAACTGAAGGACGCGGCCGGGTCCGAATGTCACGTCGGTGATGCCGAACGCGTCGTACGTCTCGGCTGGGTCTCCGTTCAGCGCGATGCTGTAGCTGCCGTGGTGCGCGACGCCGCGGAAGATCGGTGCGTCCTCGGTCTGTACGGTGCTCGCGCGCTGCTCGAGCGGGGTTTCCTCGAAGCCGTTGACGATGGCGCCGGCGACGAATGCCAAAGCCAGGTTGGCGTAATGCGCGTCGGCGGTGTAGCGCTCGTACCCGACCCGGTACGCCGGCGGGAGCACGTTCTCGACCGGCGAGAACGGGCCTTCCGGCCGCTCGTTCTGCTGGAACGCCGCCCAGGCGCGGCTCGCGCCCTCGCGCGCCTGCTCGTACCGCGGTGTGTCGTCGGCGCCGGCGAAGTGCGTGGCCGCAAGCGTGAAGTACACGACCTGCGCGCCGAGCGTCCACGTCTGCCCGGCGCTGCGGTGCGCCGAGGCGAGGGAGCCGTCGGACAGCTGGACGGCTCGCGACCTGTCGAGGCCGGTTTCGAAGAGCCGGTGGAGGTGGGTGCGGAAGCGGCCGTCGTAGCCCTCGATCACCAGGTCCGCAAGGTGAAACCTGGTGAACAGGTCGTAGGAGTTCGGCTTGCCGGGCTCGAGGTAGAAGCCGCGTTCGACATCGACGAGCTCCTCGAAGAAGACGCCGAGCCAGGCGTCGAGGTCGTCGACGGTGTGCGGGGAGAGTCCTTCGCGGATGCGCAGCCATTCGCCGCTGAGCCAGACGGCCGCCCAGTTGCTCGGCGGGCGTGCGCGGAAGGTGTCGGGGACGTCGACTTCCGCGATCTGCTTGGCGAACTCGTCCGTCCTTGGGTGCCGCATAGCGCGGAGCAGGAGGAAGGTCTTGAGGATCGGCGGCCAGGTGAAGTCCCGGTGGTTCCCGCGCGTGACCTTGCCCGTCGCGCGGTCGAATCCCGAGGCCGCGGGTGTGCGCGTCGGGTCCCCGGTGTGCGCGAGCGCCGCCGCCAACCCGCGGGCCGCCCGGTCGGTGTGGGCGTCGCGATCGATCCCGAGGCGGGCGAGAACCGCGTTGCAGTACGCGTGATACGCCGTCCCGTACTGCGTCGGCTCCCCGAAGACGGGATCGTGCAGCTCGCCGTCCTCCTGCAGGTACGGGGCGTACGAGTCGACGGCACGGGCGAGGAACTCGATCACCCGTTCAACGTACCCAGCTCGCTGGGCCTGGCAGCCGGTCGTCCGCACCTGGTCACCGTCTAGCCTCAGGGACCGTGAGTGACTTCTACTGTGACGAGGCGTTGAACGGGCGGACACCGGTCGAGGTGGTGGCCGAGACCGACGAGGTGCTCGCGTTCCACCACACCCGCCCGTTCTGGCCGGTGCACATCGTGGTCGTGCCGAAGCGGCACGTGCCCTCCTTGACGAACCTCGGCGACGCGGACGAGGTGCTCCTGCACGCGCTGCTCGCCGTCGTACGCCAGGTCGCCGCTCAGGTGGAGGCCGAACACGGCGCCTGCCGCGTCCTGACCAACCTCGGCACCTACCAGGACTCCAAGCACCTGCACGTTCACGTGGCATCCGGCGACCAGCTCCGTCCGGATTAGTCTGGTCGGCGAGCCGAACCACCCACGCAGGGAGCAGCATGCAGAGCACGCAGCCGGTCACGCTCGCGGTCGTTGGAGCCGGCAACCGAGGCAGTGTCTACGCCAGCTGGGCGAAGGCCCACCCGGACCGGGCCAAGGTCGTCGCCGTCGCGGAGCCGCGCGAGTACCAGCGCACGCGGCTCGCCGAGGCGCACGGCATCCCGCCGGAGCGGACGTTCAGCCACTGGAAGGACCTCGTCGCCGGACCCAAGGTCGCCGACGCCGTCATCGTCGCGACCCAGGACAAGGAACACGTCGCGCCCGCCCTCGCGCTGGCCGACCTGGGCTACCACCTGATGATCGAGAAGCCGCTCGCCCCGAGCGAGCAGGACTGTCGAACGATCATCGAAGCGGTCGAACGAGCCGGTGTCATGCTCGCCGTCTGCCACGTACTCCGCTCCACGCCGTACACCCAGCTCCTCAAGCGCGTGCTCGACGAGGGCCGCATCGGCGAGATCGTCAACGTGCAGCACCTCGAGCCCGTCGGCTACTGGCACCAGGCGCACTCCTACGTCCGCGGCAACTGGCGGCGCGAGGACCAGTCCTCCCCGGCCCTGCTCGCCAAGTCCTGCCACGACATCGACTGGCTGCGCTACGTCGTCGGCGCACCGATCGAGGAGGTCAGCAGCTTCGGCTCTCTCAAGCACTTCAAGGCGGAGAACGCGCCGGCGAACTCCGCCGACCGCTGCCTCGACTGCGCCGTCGAGCCGGACTGCCCGTACTCGGCCAAACGCCTCTACCTGCGCGCCGTCCAGAGCGGCTACACCGGCTGGCCGCTGCACGTGGTCACCGACGACCTCACCGAGGCGGGCGTCACCAAGGCGCTCCGCGAGGGGCCGTACGGACGCTGCGTCTACCGCTGCGACAACGACGTCGTCGACCACCAGGTCGTCGCGCTGCGGTTCGGCGGCGACGTCGCCGCGACGTTCACGATGACCGCGTTCACGCAGGCCGGACACCGGCAGACGCAGATCTTCGGCACCCACGGCCGGGTCGACTGCGACGGCGAGACTGTGACCGTCCACGACTTCCGGACCGAGGAGCTCGACACGCTGACCGTCGAGTCGTCCGGCATGGACGCGGCGTCCGGGCACGGCGGCGGCGACGCCGGGCTGATGGACGCTTTCACCAGGGCACTCGCCACCGGCGACCGCCGGCACATCCTGTCCGGACCGGCCGAGTCGCTGGAGACGCACCTCGCGGTGTTCGCTTCGGAGCGAGCCCGGCACGGGCGTACGGTCGAACGGGTGGGCTGAAAGCGCATTCCGTACTCTGGTCCGTGTCACCGACGGCGCTGACGTGGGCTAGATCTCCCTCTTTCGATCCTGGCCAGATTG
This sequence comes from Tenggerimyces flavus, assembly GCF_016907715.1. NCBI lineage: Bacteria > Bacillati > Actinomycetota > Actinomycetes > Propionibacteriales > Nocardioidaceae > Tenggerimyces > Tenggerimyces flavus. Next base: position 2,202,860 of record NZ_JAFBCM010000001.1, read on the forward strand.
TGTGCAGGATAGGTTTACATCGATGTACATCACGCTCTCGAGGAGCTGCACGTGACCCACGCCGACGCGCCACGGCCCGAATACCCGCGTCCTCAGTTCGTCCGGCCGGACTGGCTGAATCTCAACGGCCAGTGGCAGTTCGAGATCGACCGAGCCGACTCCGGGTTCGAGCGCGGACTCGTCGAGGCGGAGCTGAAGGGCGAGATCCTCGTCCCGTTCTGCCCCGAGTCCGAGCTGTCCGGAATCGGCGACGTCGACTGGATGGAAGCCGTTTGGTACCGCCGTACGGTGACGATCCCCGCGGACTGGGCGGGCCGCGACGTCCTGCTGCACTTCCAGGCGGTCGACCACGACGCGACGATCTGGGCGAACGGCAAGGAGATCGTCCGGCACCGCGGCGGCTGGACGCCGTTCACCGCCGACCTGACCGGGGTCGCCTCGGCCGGTGAGGACGTCACGATTGTCGTCCGGGCGCGCGACCCGAAGTCGGGATCGCAGGCGCGCGGCAAGCAGTCCGACCAGTACGGCAACTACGCCTGCCTCTACACGCGGACGACCGGCATCTGGCAGACCGTGTGGCTGGAGCCCGTACCGAAGAGCCGGCTCAAGCGGCCGCGCGTCACGCCCGACCTGGCGAACGGCGAGTTCCTGCTCGACCTGCCGCTGTCCGGGCCGCGGGCCGGGCTCTCCGTCCGCGCGACGCTCTCCGACCAGGCTGGCGAGATCACGACAGCGCAGGTGCGCGCGGACCTCGACCTCGCGCCGCGGCTGCGGCTCGCGATCCCCGAGGACCGGCGCCGGCAGTGGTCGATCGACGACCCGTTCCTGTACGACCTCACGCTCTCCCTGGTGGCGGCGGACGGCTCGGTGGTCGACTCGGTGACCTCGTACGCCGGCCTGCGGTCGGTGACGATCGAGGGCAAGGCGATCCTGCTCAACGGCCAGCCGGTGTTCCAGCGGCTGGTGCTCGACCAGGGCTACTACCCCGACGGCATCCTGACCGCGCCGTCGGACGAGGCTCTGGTGCGCGACATCGAGCTGTCGGTGGCGGCCGGGTTCAACGGCGCGCGGCTGCACCAGAAGGTGTTCGAGGAGCGGTTCCTGTACCACGCCGACCGGCTCGGCTACCTGGTGTGGGGCGAGTTCGGCGACTGGGGTTCGAACGTCGGCAAGACCGGCGACAACCAGCAGCCGACCGCGTCGTACGTCACCCAGTGGCTGGAGGCGGTCGAGCGCGACTACTCGCACCCGTCGATCGTCGGCTGGTGCCCGTTGAACGAGACGCACCAGCACCTGCACGACCGGATCACCCAGCTGGACGACGTGACGCGGGCGATGTTCCTCGCCACGAAGGCCGCCGACCAGTCGCGGCCGGTGCTGGACACCTCGGGCTACTCGCACCGGGTGCTCGAGACGGACGTGTACGACTCGCACAACTACGAGCAGAACGTCGAGAAGTTCGCCGAGGCGATGTCGGGCCTTGCCGCGGGCGCACCGTACGCGAACGCGGGGCCGAACGTGCCGTTCTCCCAGCCGTACGCGGGCCAGCCGTACTTCTGCTCGGAGTTCGGCGGCATCTGGTGGAACCCGGACGCGCGCCCGGACGAGGACTCGTGGGGCTATGGAGAGCGGCCGCGGACGCTGGAGGAGTTCTACGCCCGCTTCGAAGGCCTGGTCGCGGTGCTGCTGGAGGACCCGCAGATGTTCGGGTACTGCTACACGCAGCTGACGGACGTCTATCAGGAGCAGAACGGGGTCTACCGCTTCGACCGTTCGGACAAGTTCGACCTGGCCCGGATCCGGGCCGCCCAGACGCAGACGGCAGCCATCGAGAAGTAGCAGTCCCGTCCCTGTATGTCGCCGGGCAGCTCGCGTCAAGCGAGGCCCGGCGACACACAGGGACACGGGTTCTGCGCTATTCTGAACGCAGGTGGACGTCGTGGGCGTTCACAAGACGTAGGGCCCGACCGACCTGGGGCATGACCGGGAGGCGGGCCCGGCGCGTTTCTTGAGGTCAGCAACCCGAATCGATCTCGATGTCGTAGACAACCTCGCCCAGGGCTTCACGCCCGTATCTTTCGACGCCGAGCCGGTGCGCGCGGCAGGCGCCGGCGACGATGTCCGCCACCCAGAGCAGCGGTTCGGTCTCGCCCCTCAGGTGCTCGATCCGGAACCCCACGCCTTTCGGCAGGTTGTACCGGGCTCCCTGAACTGTCCGCACGTCGCGCTTGTCCAATTGCGGGCCTCGGGACTCTGCGCGCAGACAGGTGACCTGAAGGTTGGACAGCTCATGCACCAGGCGCGTCAGACAGGCCACTCTGGCTCGTTCCTGCCGACGGTGGGGAACGGGTGCCGCGATGGTCACGATGTGAAGACCACCCAGCCCGGCTACGACATCGGCGGCTTTCCGGCGCTCGCCGGACTCCATCTGGCTCCAATGGAGCTTGCCGATGCGCGGACCTCGCAGGGCGAGCATCGCGGTGCGAGCGTCGTCGACCTCACCGTCGAACACGGCCGCGGACACGACATACACGCCTTCGCGGTCTGATTCCGCGAAGGACTCGTCTGCCCAGGCGTCGTGCGACATGGCGAGAGCGTAGGGCCGCGCACCGACACGGGTCGGTCAAGCGCTGACGATCACGGACGACGGGCCGGAGGCGTCTCGCGCTGTTTCGACGGGTGGAACGACGCTTCCGGAACCGGTCTGCCAGGGCTGGACGAGCCGGTTGACCGGTGGGCGGACGTGCCGCATGCTCGTGAAACGATTCATGACCTTGTCAGGGGGCATGGACGGGCGACCGGGTGTGGGGCGGAGGGGTACGAGCCGATGCGACGGGTCTGCTTCCTGCTCCGCGTCAAGCCGGACCGGCTCGAGGAGTACCGCGAACGGCACCGCCACGTCTGGCCGGAGATGCGTCAGGCGCTCCGCGAGACGGGCTGGGGCAACTACACGCTGTTCCTCAAGGACGACGGCCTGCTGGTCGGCTACCTCGAGACCGACGACTTCGACCAGGCCCTCGCCGGCATGGCGGCCAGGGACGTCAACGCCAGGTGGCAGGCGGAGATGGCGGAGTTCTTCGTCGAGCTCGATTCCGGCGCCGCCGACGGTGACATCCGCCCCCTCGACGAGGTCTTCCACCTCGACTAGGCCCACGAGCACAAAGAGGAGCTGAAGGCCCATGGCATCGACCGACGCGGTGAAAGCAGCGCTCAAGGCGCAGCACATCGAGACGCCGTCGTGGGCCTACGGCAACTCCGGCACGCGGTTCAAGGTGTTCGCGCAGGAGGGCATCCCGCGCAACGCATACGAGAAGGTCGACGACGCCGCGCTGGTCAACGAGGTCACCGGCGTCGCGCCGAGCATCGCGCTGCACATCCCCTGGGACAAGGTCGACGACTACGCCGACCTGTCCAAGCACGCGAACGACAAGGGCATCACGCTCGGCGCGATCAACCCGAACGTCTTCCAGGAGGACGACTACAAGCTCGGCAGCGTCTGCAACCCCGACCCCGCGATCCGCGCGAAAGCCATCGACCACCTCAAAGAGTGCGTCGACATCATGGACGCCACCGGGTCGGAGATCCTCAGCCTCTGGTTCGCCGACGGCATCAACTACCCGGGGCAGGATTCCCTCAGGGCAAGGCAAGATCGGCTCGCCGAAGCACTGCAGGCCGCGTACGACCGGCTGAGCGACGAGCAGCGCATGCTGGTCGAGTACAAGTTCTTCGAGCCCGCGTTCTACGCCACCGACATTCCGGACTGGGGAACGTCGTACGCCCATTGCGCGACGCTCGGGGACAAGGCGCAGGTACTCGTCGATACGGGACATCACGCGCCCGGCACCAACATCGAGTTCATCGTCGCGTTCCTGCTCCGGCAGGGAAAGCTCGGCGGCTTCCACTTCAACAGCCGCTTCTACGCCGACGACGACCTCATGGTCGGCGCGGCGGACCCGTTCCAGCTGTTCCGGATCATGCACGAGATCGTGCGGGCCGGCGCGCTGGACAAGGCCGCGAACGTCGCGTTCATGCTCGACCAGTGCCACAACCTCGAGCCCAAGGTCCCCGCGATGATCCGTTCGGTGATGAACGTGCAGGAGGCCACCGCGAAGGCGCTGCTCGTCGACGCCGACGCGCTCGAGGAGGCGCAGCGCGACGGCGATGTCCTGGGCGGGAACGCCGCGGTGATGGACGCGTTCAACACCGACGTCCGCCCGCTCCTGCGAGAAGTCCGCGAAGAGCTGGGCCTCGACCCCGACCCGCTCGCCGCGTACAAGCGTTCCGGCCATGCCGAACGGGTCCGCGAGGAACGCAAGGACGGTCAGGCGGCAGGATGGGGAGCATGACCCACCCCGAAGTCCAGCACCTGCTCGACCGCAGCAATCGGCTCGGCGCCGATCCGCGGAACACCAACTATGCCGGCGGAAACACCTCCTGCAAGGCGACCGCGACCGACCCGGTGACGAACGGCGACGTCGAGCTGCTCTGGGTCAAGGGCTCCGGCGGCGACCTCGGGACACTGAAGGAGAGCGGCCTCGCCGCGCTCCGGCTCGACCGCATGCGGGCCCTCGTCGACGTCTACCAAGGCGTCGACACCGAGGACGACATGGTCGCTGCGTTCGACTTCTGCCTGCATGGCAAGGGCGGAGCGGCTCCGTCGATCGACACCGCGATGCACGGGCTCGTCGACGCCGCGCATGTCGACCATCTGCACCCGGACGCCGGCATCGCGTTCGCTACGGCAGCCGACGGCGAGGCATTGACCAAGGAGTGCTTCGGGGAACGGGTCGCCTGGGTGCCGTGGCGGCGGCCAGGATTCCAATTGGGCTTGGACATCGCGCGGATCCGGCGCGAGCACCCCGAGGCGATCGGGGTGATCCTCGGCGGGCACGGCATCACCGCGTGGGGTGCGACGTCGGAGGAGTGCGAGGCGCACTCGCTGGAGATCATCCGGTGGTGTCAAACCTACATTGACGAACGTGGCCGGCCCGATCCGTTCGGCGCGGTTGTCCATGAGCCGTTGGAAGAAGTCGAACGCCGGCGCCGCGCGGCAGCGCTGTTCCCGTTGCTGCGCGGGCTCGCGTCGACGGACAAGCCGCAGGTCGGGCACTTCACCGACTCCCATCCGGTGCTCGATTTCCTCGCCAGGGAACGGCATCCGGAGCTCGCCGCGCTCGGTACCTCCTGCCCGGACCACTTCCTGCGGACGAAGGTTCGCCCGCTCGTCCTCGACCTTCCGCCGGATGTGCCGCTGGACCAGACGTACGAACGTCTCCGCGAGCTGCACGCCGCGTACCGCGACGACTACCGCGCCTACTACGAGCGTTACGCAGACGAGAGCTCACCGGCCATGCGGGGCGCGGATCCGGCGATCGTGCTCGTGCCCGGCGTCGGCATGTTCAGCTTCGGCAAGGACAAGCAGACCGCCCGCGTGGCCGCCGAGTTCTACACCAACGCGATCAATGTGATGCGCGGCGCCGAGGCGATCTCGACGTACCAGCCGATCGAGGAACGCGAGAAGTTCCGCATCGAGTACTGGCAGCTCGAAGAGGCCAAGCTGCAGCGGATGCCCAAGCCCAAGCCGCTGGCGACGCGGATCGCGTTCGTCACCGGCGCCGGGTCGGGCATCGGCCGCGCGATCGCCGAACGACTGGCCGCCGAGGGCGCGTGTGTGGTTGTCGCGGACCTGAACGCGGAGGCGGCGGCGACGGTCGCCGCGGAGATCGGCAACGCCGACGTCGCCGTACCGGTGACGGTCGACGTGACGAACGAGGAGCAGATCGACGAGGCGCTGCGTCAAGCCGTGGTTGCGTTCGGCGGCGTCGACCTGATCGTCAACAACGCCGGGCTGTCAATCTCGAAGCCCTTGCTGGAAACGACTCTCGCCGACTGGGACCTGCAGCACGACGTGATGGCGCGGGGCTCGTTCCTCGTCTCGCGTGCGGCCGCGCGGGTGCTGATCGAGCAGGAGCTCGGCGGCGACATCGTCTACATCTCGTCGAAGAACAGCGTCTTCGCCGGGCCGAACAACGTCGCCTACAGCGCGGCGAAGGCGGACCAGGCGCACCAGGTGCGGCTGCTCGCCGCGGAGCTCGGGCAGTTCGGCGTACGGGTGAACGGCATCAACCCGGACGGCGTGGTGAAGGGCTCGGGCATCTTCGCGAGCGGATGGGGCGCGCAACGTGCAGCTGTGTATGGCGTTCCGGAGGAGAAGCTCGGCGAGTACTACGCGCAACGCACGTTGCTGAAGAAGGAAGTGCTGCCTTCGCACGTGGCGGCAGCGGTGTTCGCGCTGGTGGCGGGTGATCTCGCGCAGACGACCGGGCTGCACGTTCCGGTCGACTCCGGCGTCGCGGCGGCGTTCCTCCGGTGAGCCCGTTCGTCGCTGCGGCCGTCGACCTCGGAGCGTCGAGCGGGCGGGTGCTGCGCGGTGAGATCGGGCCGGATGTCCTTGCGGCCAAGGTCGTTCATCGATTCCCGAACGAGCCGGTCGAGGGTCCGCGGCTGACCTGGGATCTGGACGGTCTCTGGGGCGGCATCCAGGAAGGTCTCCAGGCGGCCGGCGCGGTCCAGTCGATCGGCGTGGACTCGTGGGGCGTGGACTACGGCCTGCTCGACGAGCGTGGCGCCTTGATCGCGCCGCCCGTGCACTACCGGGACAACCGGACCGACGGCGTGATGGAACGTGTACGTGCGTCGCTCGGGGACGCGGCGCTGTACGAGCAGACCGGCCTGCAGTTCATGCAGTTCAACACGATCTACCAGCTGCTCGCCGAGGACCCAGAGCTGCTCGAGCGGGCGCGGACGATGCTCCTGATCCCCGACCTGATCGGGCACAAGCTGACAGGGTCGATCGGCGCGGAACGTACGAACGTGTCCACCACGCAGCTCTACGACCAGGGGACGCGCAGCTGGGCGACAGATCTCGCGTCCAGCTTGGGGATTCCGACGGGGATCCTGCCGCCGCTGCGGGAGCCGGGCGACGTACTCGGAACGTGGCAGGGCGCAAGGGTGACGGCCGTGGCGTCGCACGACACGGCGTCGGCCGTGGTGGCGGTGCCGGCGGAGGGCGAGCGGTTCGCCTACATCTCCTGTGGGACCTGGTCGTTGGTCGGCGTGGAGCTGGCGTCGCCCGTACTCACGGCCGAGAGCCTGGCGGCGAACTTCACCAACGAGGTGGGCGTCGACGGGACGATTCGCTTTCTGCGCAACGTGATGGGGCTGTGGCTGCTGCAGGAGTGCATGCGCTGGTGGGCGCCGCCGTTGGAGTGGCTGCTTGAGCAGGCGGCGCGCGAGCCGGGCGGGCGGTTCGTGGTGGACGCGGAGTCGGAGGAGTTCCTCGCGCCGGGGAACATGCCGGAGCGGATCCAGGCGTACTGCGCGCGGACGGGCCAGCCGGTCCCGCGGACGGCGGCCGAGATCACCCGCTGCATCCTGGACAGCCTGGCTGTCGCCCATGCGCGGAACGTGCGAGCGGCGTCGCGGCTGTCGGGGCAGCCGGTCGACGCGGTGCACATCGTGGGTGGCGGGTCGCAGAACGCGTTGCTCTGCCAGCTCACGGCCGACGCGAGCGGTCTCCCCGTCCTGGCCGGCCCGGTGGAGGCGACGGCGCTGGGCAACCTCCTGGTCCAGGCCCGTGCGGCGGGAGTCGTCGAGAGCCGTCAACAGGGACGGGAGTTCGTGCGGAGGACGCAGGAGCTGCGGCGGTATACACCCAGAGACAGCTAACGGCGATTCCCCAGGCCCGCAGGGGCCTTTCCCCGATGCGCCCTCACCTCCGCCCGGGACAGGCTTGCCGAACGAGCCTGGGAGGACACATGTCGAACTCGAAACCTCGCGCCGTCGGTCGGCGCGTACTGCTTGGTGGCGCCGCGGCCGTGGTCGCGGGAGCCGGAATCGTGCACGGTGGGGCGGCGTACGCTGGCCGTCCAATGGATCCGATCGAGGAGTCGATCGATGCCCTGGTGGGCAAGCGGGAGCGTGGCCTGATCGCGCTGCGCCGTGATATCCACGAGCACCCCGAGACCGCCGGACAGGAACGGCGAACGGCTGCGCTGGTGGCTAGCCGACTCCGGGCCGCGGGGCTCGACGTACGCACGGGCGTCGGAGGGCACGGCGTCGTTGGCGTTCTCACCGGCGTACGCCCCGGCCGGACCGTCGCGTACCGCGCGGACATGGACGCGGTCCCGCCGGCCGACCAGCTCGGAGGCGACGGCGCCGCACCTGCCCACCTGTGCGGACACGACCTGCACACCACGATCGGCGTGGGCATCGCCGAGGTGCTGGCGAGCCTGCGCCGCCGGCTCAGTGGCAAGGTCGTGTTCGTCTTCCAACCCGCCGAGGAGAACCTGACCGGCGCCGCCGCGATGCTCGGAGACGGCGTGTTCCGAGGCGCCCGGCCAGCCGAGATCCACGCGTTGCACTGCGGGCCGTTGCCGGTCGGGCACTTCGCCGTCATGCCCGGATACGGCTATCCGGGCCAGGACCACGGCGTCATCACCGTCACCGGCGCCGACGCGATCCCGCGGGCGCGGCAGCTCGCCGCCGACCTCAGCGCGCTCGGCACGGTGTCGCCGCCCATCACGCCGGAGGATCTCGAACAGTTCCTGGTGGACGCGGGGACGCCGAACGGGCCGCTGTCGGAGTTCATCTTCCTGCAGGCCGGCGTGTCCGACACCGCCACCGCCGACCGGGCCGAGGTACGGGTTTCGTACCGCTGCTGGCCGGAGGAACGGTACGTCCGGATCCGCGGCACCATCCGCCGGCTCGCGGCGTCGGCGGGCGCCTCCGCGCCCTTCACCGATGACCCGTTCCCCGCCTTGAAGGTCCCGGAGCGCGACGGTCGGGCCGTGCGGCGCTACCTGCGCGGCCGGCTCGGCCGCGGGCGGGTGAGCACGATGTACGCCTCGATCCCGTTCCGCGGCGAGGACTTCGCGCTGTTCTTCGACCGGCTCCCGGGTACCTACTCCTACCTCGGCGTCCGGGCACCCGGCGCTGGAGTCGAGACCAGCTATCCGCATCTCGCGACGTTCGACCCGGACGAGCGCGCGATCGGCCACGGCGTCCGCGCGATGGCCGGCTGGCTCGCGACCCGCACCTGAGGTGAAGCGCCTTTCCTGTGCGGGGATCTCCGCACAGGAAAGGCGCTTAGTGGTTGTCGATCAGGGATTCCAGCAACCGCTGTTGCTGAGTGGCAATGCCTTCACGTCCCAGCTGCTGTTGCCGAAAAGAAGGTGCCTTCCGTTGGGGAAGTTGAACGCGTCGGCCCGGAAGAAGTTGACCTCCCCGAGGTCTCCCGCGCCCGGAGGGTTCTGCTCGGTTCCCCTGAGCCAGATACGGAATCTCACGCAGTATCCCGGTCCCACATAGATGCCCGCCGTCGTCGGCCAGCCCGAGAAACGCCCGGCTGGAATCAGTGCGTCGTACTTTCCGGGAACGTTGTAAACGCCGTCGTACCAGCGGATCGCGCCAATGTCGTAGGAGCCGGTGTTGCGAACTTCGATGGCGTCCGCCGAAGCCGCGGTCGGTGTCAGGAAAGTCAGAAGTCCTGCGACCAGAGCAATGACGGGTGCCCATGCCAGTTTTCTCATGAGTTCCCTCCCGTTGGATGTGAGGGCGCGCTTGTACAACGTTGATAAGAGTCGTCAGCGCATCCCCGATTTCAGTGAGAGGAACGTAACCGTGGGCCGGTGGCGGCGTGCTGGCGCGTTCTCGTATGTGAACGCCGGGCGCGGACGGACGCAGTTGCCGTGGGCAAGGGTTGTTCGGCCGGCTGACGGCTTCTTCGCTATCCGAGAAACGCCGGGCTATGGTGCGCGCGGTCGGTGAGAGGAGCGGGACGTTGCGCGCACTGGTCTATCGGGGGCCGTGGGACATCGGCGTGGAGACGCGCCCGGATCCGGTGCCGGGCGCGGGCGAGGTCCTGCTCGAGGTACTGGCCACCGGCATCTGTGGCTCGGATCTGCACGGTTTCACCGGCGAGAACGGCAGGCGCTTTCCCGAGCAGGTGATGGGCCACGAGACCGTCTGCCGGGTCGTGAGCGGCGACTACGCGGCCGGGGCGCTGGTCACTGTCAACCCGGTGTTGGCATGCGGCGAATGCGCTGCCTGCAAGGAAGGTCAGCAGCCCAGGTGCCGTACGAAACGCGTCATTGGTGTGGATCCGGCCATCTCCGCTGCCTTTGCGGAGCTTCTGGTGGCTCCCGCCGCCAACCTGGTCCCGTTGCGACCCGACCTGCCCCTCGAGCTCGGAGCGCTCGTCGAGCCCCTCGCCGTCGGCTCCCACGCGGTCGCGCGCGGTGAGGCGACGCCTGACGACGTCGTGCTCGTCGTGGGCGGCGGGCCGATCGGGCAGGCCTGCGCGCTCGCCGCGTCGCGCGCCGGCGTGGGGCGGCTGGCCGTGTCCGAGCCCGTTGCCGCCCGCCGCGCGCTGCTCGACGCGGTGGGCATCGCTTCGTTCGACCCCACCGACGGCGCGTGGCCGGACGTACTCCAGGCCGTCCTCGGGGATCTCCCCACGCTGGTCATCGACGCCGTCGGCTCCTCCCGTTCGCTGGCCGACGCCCTGACCGCCACCGACCTCGGCGGCCGTGTCGTGCTGGTCGGCATGCACACGCCGCAGCTCACCGTGCCCGCCTATGCGGTGAGCGTGGAGGAACGTACGGTCGTCGGCAGTTTCTGCTACACCGACGCCGAGTTCCGCGCCACCGCCGAGTGGGTCGGCACCGCGCCCGCGGCCATGCTGGACCGCCTCATCGAGGGCCGCGTCTCCCTTGACGAAGCGCCCGCCGCCCTCGACGCGCTCGCCAAGGGCGACCTCACCGCCAGCAAGGTCCTGATCCTCCCCAACACCTAGACCACCTAGACCGTGGTCGCCCCCAGCCCCTACTCCCTCACAAACTGTGGGGTTCTGGTAGCGACACGCCAGCGTGTCGCTACCAGAACCCCACAGTTTGTGAGGCCCCGGGCGGGTAGGGGCGTGGGTGCGAGCGTGGTGGGCAAGGTGGCTAGATGACATGGTCACGCTCGAGAGTCCAGCGGTCGAGTCGACGATCTCGTGCCAACCCGCGTTCGCGAGCCTGCTTGAGGCGATAGACGGTACGGCGCCGGAACTGTGCGAGGTCGGGTGCGGTGACTCGTACGACTGTGAGGCCGTGCTGCTCGAGGACCTCCTCGCGAGCGTTGTCCGCAGTGTGATGCTCAAGCGTTCGGTGCTGTGCTCCGTCGTACTCGCCGACGAGTCCGGACTCGATGTCGAGGAGGTCGGGTATACCGAGCAGGACGCCGTCGCTCGAGCCGTAGACCGGCACGTTGACCTCCGGCAACGGTATGCCGGCGTCGACTGCCCACGCAACACGGAACCGGCTTTCCGCGCATGATCGGGAACGCGAGTCGGCAAGAGCAACCGCACGGCGGGCTCGACGTACGCCGCGCCATCCAGTGTGCTCGGCGATGTAGTCAACAACGTCGTCGCGACCCACCAAGGTCTGCCGCAGCATCGCGTCAACGGCGGCGACTGCTTCTGACAGGTCAGGAGCTCTCCGTATGAGGTCGAAGGTCGTCCGGATCGCACCGAGGACGGGGATGCCGCTCACTACGTCAACCTCATCGTCGGCGAAGGCGCTACGGACGAAGACGATGCCGGCACGTGGACACATCTGCACCTGTGGTTGCAGGCAGATCGTGATGGGAAGCGTGGTCCCGTCTGGTGCGATCCCATCGAGATCGGAAGCGCCAAGGAGGTACGCGGCCGCCCAGCCCGCAAGTACCGTGCCTTCGAGGAGCAAGGTGGATGCGTCCTGAATGCGAACCAGGGGATCGTCTCGCGGACGGCCGAACCACGAGTGAACGCCTTGATATCGGCGCTCCCATTGGGCGCTCTCCAGATCGTGCCGACTTCCTCCGTACTTCGCGGCACGCGATCTGGTCATCGGACATTGGACTGCGTCGTCAGGCAAGGGCTGAACGGACATATGGCGAGTCTGTAGAGCGGTCCGACGAGTCGACGACCCTCAGCCACATCTGTGGAGAACTCTCCGATCCCATGGCATGTGGACGAAACCCAGCCCTCGGATCTCCGACCACTCACAAACTGTGGGGTTCTGGTAGCGACACGCCGGCGTGTCGCTACCAGAACCCCACAGTTCGTGAGGCGGGAGCTGGGGCTAGAGCTAGAGCCAGCCCGGCGCGACCAGAACGAGCCAGGTCAGCAACGGTCCGACGGCCACGATCACCGCGCCGTACGCGAGCAGGCGCTTGTAGAACACCTGCCGATCCATGCCCTGCACGTTCGCCACCAGCAGCGCACCCGTCGTCGAGAACGGGCTGACGTCGACGATCGTCGACGACACCGACAGCGCCGCGATCAGGCCGACCGCGCCGAGCTCGCCCTGCAGCAGGAACGGCACCGCCAACGGGATCAACGCACCCAGGATCCCCACCGACGAGGCGAACGCCGACACCACGCCGCCGACGTAGCAGATCAGCAACGCGGCCAACAGGGGCGCACCGATCGCCGCGACGGACGTGCCGATGTAGTCGATGGTCCCGATCTCCTGCAGCACCCCGACGTACGTCACCACACCGCCGATCAACAACACCGTCGACCAGGCGATCCGGTCGACCGCGCCGCGGTTGGCCTTCGGCGACGCCAGCGACAGCACCACGGCGACCGTCACCGCGACCAGACCCACGTCGAGGTCGAAGAACAACGCCAGCACGCACAGCACGAGAATCCCCGTGACCGTGAGCGCCTGATGCCAGGTCAGCCGCAGGCTCGACTTCTCCTTCTCGGTCTCCTCGTCCTCCGCCGTCGCCACCCGCCGGAACAAGGGCAGCCCACCGAACAGGCAGAAGACCACCACGGCCGCCGCCGTGTTGAACGCGAACGAGGACAGGAACAGCACGACGTCGTTCGACGGCAGCTTCGCGTCCGACACGACCTCGTTCACGATCCCGCCCAGCACCGAGATCGGCGAGAACGCCCCCGCCTGCGTCCCGTGCGCGACCATCAGCCCGATCAGCAGGGCGTTGATGTCGTACTGCTTGGCGAAACCGAAGGCGATCGGTGCCAGGATCGCCGCCACGGCCGGCGCCGGCGCACCGACCGCGGTCAGCAACGTCGCCAGGATGAACATCACGAACGGGATCGCGACCAGTCGCCCGCGTACCAGGCGGATCGACACGCGCACCACCCAGTCGACGGTCCCGTTGTTCGTCGCGATCGCGAACAGGTACGTGATGCCGACCAGCGTCACGAACAGTTTGCCGGGGAACGCGTCCAGGATCGTCCCGGTGTCCATGTTCGCGGCCAAGGTGCCCACGAGGAACGCACCCACGAGCGCGAGCGCGCCGAGGTTCACCGGGAGAACGGTCGCGATGACGAACATCGCCACCAGGACGAGGATGGAGATATGCTCAGCGGACATGGCGCCAACCTCCCCGAAGGTCTGTGACTAGTCCAATAAGGCCGAACGAACGAGTTGGACCGGATGACTGGCCGTACGACCAGCGCCGTGCGCTATCTGTTGACGACACGAGACCCCGGTGGCGGCGACCAGCGTGTCGGGAGGTTCGGCGGTCAGCGCGGGGAACAGGCGCAGGCCACCGATCTTCATGGACAGCTCGTAGTGCTCCGACTCGAATCCGAACGAGCCGGCCATGCCACAACACCCGGCGTCCAGCTCGACCACCTCGGCGCCGGGAATGCGTTCGAGCAGCGAACGCGTCGCCGCCGTTCCGACGACCGCCTTCTCGTGGCAGTGGCCGTGCAGAACGATCCGCCGGCCGCTGACGGGTGAGTCCGCGGCCAACGGGAGCGCGCCGTCCTCCATCGCGGAGAGCAACACCTCGGGAACGAGCTTCGCCGCCTCGGCCAACCGAGGCACGCGTGAGTCGTCGGGCAGCAAACTCGCGTACTCGTCCCGCAGTGTCAACAGGCACGAGGGTTCGACGCCGACGATCGGTAGGTTTCGTTCGACGTACGGCCACAAGGTGTCAACCATGCCTTGCGCATGGGCCTTCGCCTGCCGGAGCAGGCCCTTGGAGATGCTCGACCGGCCGCAACAGCCGTTTCCCACCAGGCGAACGGCGAAGCCGGCCCGCTCGAGCAGCTCCACCGCGGCGCGGCCGATGCCGGGCTCGGAGTACGTCGTGAACGAGTCCGCGAGCAGCACGACCTCGCCCCGCTCGGCGCTGGCCGGAGCCGCGCGGCGACGGAACCAGCGCTGCAGGTTGCGTCGCTCGAACCGCGGCAGCGGACGGTTCCGCGAGATCCCCAACCAGCGATCCAGCGCCGCCCGAATCGGGCGCCAGCGAAGCGATGCGTTGGCCAACGGCGCGAACGTCGAGCCGAGCCGGTTGAGCGTACGGATCGCGCCGAACACCCGGGACCGCAACGGCGTCCCGTGCAGCTCGTGTCGCTGCGACAGGGCCTCGCTCTTCATCGACGCCATGTCGACACCGAGCGGGCACTCCGACTTGCAGGCCTTGCATTCCAAGCAGAGATCGAGAATCTCGTGCAGTCGGTCGTCGCCGAGGGCCGCACGTGGGTCGGGTGAGGAGAGCGCCTTGACCAACGCGTTCGCCCGGCCGCGCGTTGAGTGCTCCTCCTCGCGCGTCGCCATGTACGAAGGGCACATCACGCCGGAGTCGTCCTTGCGGCAGACGCCGATGTTCATGCACCGATCGGCGGCCCCGTGCAGTCCGCTCGTGGACGCGAAGCTCAACTGGGTCGGGATCTTCGGTGCTGGTGGCAACGCCGGATCACGCAGATGCTCGGTCAGCTCGGGTGCGTCGACGATCTTCCCCGGGTTCAGCCGGTTGTCGGGATCGAACAGCCGCTTGACCTCGCGCATGGCCTCGTACAGCTCGGGCCCGAACTGCTTGCGGTTGAACGCCGACCGCACCAGCCCGTCGCCGTGCTCGCTGGAGTTCACGCCGCCGTACCGCATCGCCAGCTCGGCGATCTCCTCGGCGACGGCACGAAGCTTCGTCACCTCGCCCGCCTGCCGGAGGTCGACGAACGGGCGGATGTGCAGGCAGCCGACCGAGCAGTGCCCGTAGAATCCGGCTTCCATCCCGTACCTGTTGAGGATCGCGGCGAAGTCCTCGACGTACGGCACCAGCACGTCCGGCGGAACGGCCGTGTCTTCGACGAACGCGAGCGGCCGCCGGGTACCGACGCTCGCCGCCATCAGCAGCCCGAGGCTGGCCCGCCGCACCTTCAGTACGGACGCCTGCTGCTCGGCCGTGACCGCCCGCAGCGTGTGGTAGCCATGCTTGTTCGCCGCCCAGGTCGTGGCCAGCTCCTCAACCCGGCCGGCGACTTCGGCCTGCGAGTCGCCGAAGAACTCGACGAACAGCAACGCCGCGGGAGTGCCCTGCAGGATCGTGCCGAGCGACGCGTACTCCAGCCGCTGGTACGACAGCTCGAGGATCGTCGAGTCGATCAGCTCGACCGACGCGGCGTCGAACGCCAGCGCGTCGGTCGTGGCAGCGATCGCCGCCGGTGTGGAGGAGAAGTGCCCGACCGCGATCGCCCGCGCGGTGGGCCGCGGCACCAGCCCCACTTCAGCTTCGGTGACGATCGCGAGCGTGCCCTCGGATCCGACGACCAGCTTGGTCAGATCGCCGGCAGCGCGGTCGAGCCGGTAGCCACCGGAGTGTCGCCAGAACGGCGGAAACCCCGCCAGGGCAGCCTCGTGCCGGCGCAGGATGTCGGCGACACCGGCGCTGAGCGGGTCGTCCCCGCCGGGGGCAAGGTGAGCTTGACGGCCGTCGGCGAGCACCACGTCGAGCGCCCGTACGTGGTCGATCGTCGAGCCGTACCGCACCGAGTGACTGCCGGCGGAGTTGTTGCCGATCATGCCGCCGATCGTTGCCCGGTTGCTCGTCGACGTGTCTGGGCCGAACGTCAGGCCGACCTTGCGGGCATGCCGGTTCAGCTGATCCTGGACGACGCCGGGCTGGACGAGCGCGGTCCCGGCGTCGGCGTCGACCGACAGCACCTGGTTCAGATGTCGGGAGAAGTCGACGACGATCGCCCGCCCGACCGTCTGCCCGGCGAGGCTCGTCCCGGCGCCGCGCGGCAGGACTGGCACGCCCCGCTCGCCGGCGACCTGCACAATGCGCTGGACATCCCTTGTGTGCTTGGGGAAAGCGACAGCCAGTGGTTCGATCGCGTACATGCTGGCGTCGGACGAGTACAGATGCAGCGTGAACGGGTCGACGCGCACCTCTCCCTCGAGCGCGGCCGCAAGCGCGGTCTGGATGCGCTCCGAGCTCATGCGAGGGAGTCCAGCGCCGCGTCGAGTCCGCCCTTCTCGATGGGTACGCCGGCCGCCGTCAAGCCCAGCTGGACACCAGCCAACGTGCCCGCGAGCGTGAGGTCGTTGAGGTCGCCGAGATGCCCGATCCGGAACACTCGCCCGGCCAGCCTGCCGAGTCCCGTGCCGAGCGACAGGTCGTACCGGTCGAGGATCAGCTCTCGCACGGCATCGGCGTCGTGCGGCTCAGGCACGACGATCGCGGTGAGCGAGCTCGAGTACTCCCGCTCGTCCGCGCAGAGCACCTCCAGCCCCCAACCCCGCACGGCCCGGCGCGTCGCCTCCGCGTGCCGGTCGTGGCGGGCGAACACGTTCGGCAGACCCTCGTCGAGCAGCAGATCGAGCGCGACCTGCAACCCGTACAGGAGATTCGTCGGCGGCGTGTACGGGAAGAAGCCCCGCTCGTTCGCCTGCAGGATCGGGCCCCAATCCCAATAGGCACGGGGCAAACGCCCCTGCTCGCGCGCGGCGAGAGCCTTCGCGCTCACCGCGTTCAGGCCGAGGCCGGGCGGCAGCATGAGCCCCTTCTGCGAGCACCCGACCGTGACGTCCACGCCCCACTCGTCGTGCCGGTAGTCCATCGAGCCGAGCGACGAGATCGTGTCGACCATCAACAGCGCCGGATGATCCGCCATCGCCGCACGAACCTCCGGGATGCGGCTGCGCACGCCGGTCGACGTCTCGTTGTGGACGACCATGACGGCCTTCGTGTCGTCCCGAAGATGGTCGGCGACCAACGACGGGTCGGCGCCGTGCCGCCAGTCACCCGGAACGAAGTCGACCTGCAAGCCGAGGTTGACGGCCAGATCGCGCCATAGGGTGGCGAAGTGGCCGGTCTCGAACGCGAGCACGCGGTCCCCGGGCGACAGGGTGTTCACGAGCGCGGCCTCCCACGCCCCCGTACCCGACGACGGGTAGACGACCACCGGCCCGGCCGTCTGGAAGATCGACTTCAGCCGGTCGAGGACGTCGAGCGCGAGTGAAGCGAACTCCGGACCGCGGTGGTCGATCGTCGGCCGGGACAGCGCGCGCAGCACGCGTTCCGGCACGTTCGTGGGCCCAGGGATCTGCAGGAAGTGTCGTCCACTGCGCGTCGTCACCAGACCATCCTCCCGGTCGGCTGGCCGTTCGTTCCGTTTTACGGCACAATGTTCCGTGGGGCGGTACGGCGGATCGTAGGAGTCGGTCGTGCGAGGAGTCAAGGCATGCAGAACGTTCTGAACACTCTCCGCGTCCTCGAAGAGGTCGCGACCCGGCAGCCCGTGGGCGTCGGTGAGCTGGCCCGCGTGCTCGGGATGCCCAAGAGCAGCACCCAGCGCGCGCTACACACGCTGAACACCGCGGGCTGGATCCGGCAGGCCCGCGGCGAGGTGACGCGGTGGGTGCTGACCACCCGCGCGCTCGACGTCGGCCGGCACGCGACCGAGGAGCTCTCGCTGCGCGACGCCGGCATGCCGGTGCTGGAGGAGCTGCGCGCGCGGACCGAGGAGACGATCCACCTGATGGTCCCCGAGGGCGACAAGGTCGTGCTGATCGAGCGGCTGCAGACGCCCAAGGCCGTACGCATCGTGCTGCCGCTCGGGATCAACCTCCCGTTGCACGCCTCGGCGAACGGCAAGGCGGTGCTGGCGCACATGCAGCCCGCGTACATCGACCGGCTGATGCGGACGCCCCTCCCCGGCTACACGCACACGACGATCACATCGAACGAGCGGTTGCAGGGAGAGCTGGCCGCGATCCGGCGGCGCGGGTACGCGACGAACAGCGGCGAGTGGCGCTCCGATGTGGCCGCGGTCGCGGCGGCGGTGCTCGACTCCGACGGCGTGCCGGTCGCGAGCCTGTCGATCTCGACGCCGCGGACCCGGATGCCGGAGGAGCTGGTGCCGACGTACGGCCGGCACGTCAAGGCGGCGGCGTTGGCGCTGGCCGCTCGGCTGGGGTACGCGCGTGAGTGATCGCCCGTACGTGCTGGTCAGCTGCGCGATGTCGGTCGACGGGTTCCTCGACGACGCGAGTGCCGAGCGGCTCATCCTGTCGAACTCGGACGATCTGGACCGGGTCGACGAGCTGCGGGCGCGGTGTGACGCGATCCTCGTCGGCGCGAACACGATCCGGCGCGACGATCCGCGGCTGCTCGTCCGCTCGGACGTACGGCGGCTGGCGCGGGTCGCGGAGGGGCTGCCCCCGAGTCCGTTGCGGGTGACGGTCACGCGGTCGGGTGAGCTCTCTCCCGGGGCTCGGTTCTTCGCCGGGGAGGCGGAGTCGGTCGTGTTCTCGTCGCTCTCCGAGGCGCTGCCGGCGTTGGTCGAGCGGGGCGTGCGGCGGCTGCTGGTCGAGGGCGGGAGCGCGGTGCTCACGTCGCTGTTCGCTGCGGACCTGGTCGACGAGCTGCAGCTCGCGGTGGCCCCGTTCTTCGTCGGCGATGCTCTGGCTCCCCGGTTCGTGGGGCCTGGGGCGTTCCCGCACTCGGCTCGGCGCCGGATGCGGCTCGCCGGGGTCGAACAGGTCGGCGACGTCGTCGTGCTCCGGTATCTTCTCGGCGCGATGGACGACGAACGGTGGCTGCGCGAGGCGATCGAGCACTCCCGGCTGTGCCCGCCGTCGCGGACCGCGTTCTCGGTCGGCGCGATCGTCGTCTCCGCCTCGGGGGAGGAGCTCGCCCGCGGCTACTCGCGCGAAGGCGATCCGCTCAACCATGCCGAGGAAGCGGCACTCGCGAAGCTGTCCGGTGACCTTTCCGGCGCGACGATCTACTCGTCACTCGAGCCATGCTCGACCCGCAAGTCGCGCGAACGAAGCTGCGCCGACCACATCGAGGCCGCCGGCCTCCGCCGCGTGGTGTTCGCCTGGCGCGAGCCGTCCCTCTTCGTCACCGGCGAGGGCGCCGAACGCCTCACCGCCGCCGGCATCGACGTGGTCGAGCTGCCCGCCCTCGCACCGAACGTCCGCGAGGTCAACGCCCACCTCTTCTAGCCTCGTTCCTTCGTCCGGCGGTGGGTCGACCGGTCCGGCCCCGCTCGGGGGCCATCGACCATGTTTACATGATCATTGGCCCCCTTACGTGGGGTGGACGCCAGGTAGAGCGGCCACTGGCCGGGTAAGGCGGCCACGACGCTTCACCTACGGAGTGCCTTCCCGCTCGGATCACTCGAGACGTCGCAATCCCACGTCTGCCCGGGCCGTGTCTGGCAAAGATCGCCTGGCGCGCGACACCTCCCCAAGATAAGCAGAGTCCGCCTGTACGCGGTGCGCGGCTCGTCACCCATAGAGCCAATCGAGTTCCTCCTGCACCACGCCCATACGGGCTCGGCGCTCGTTGCCAGACACGACCTGCCGGACCTCACCGTCCACAGCCCAGCCCACTTCCCTTGCCAGACTGGGGTTTTCGGAGGGCTGCCACGTGGCAACACCCCGTTTCGGCAAGGGAAGTCGTCAGGCGAGGGCTGGGAGGATGCAGCCGGGGCTGGGGACCGCGATCTCGCCGACCAGCTCCGGGAGACCCGTCTCCGTGGACAGGCTGAAGTGCGTCACCTGGTGCGAGCGCTCGTTCGCGACGTACAGGTGGCTGCCGGACACCGCGAGGTGCCGCGGCCACGCGCCGCCGGTCGGGACGTCCGCAACTGGCCGTACGACGGCGCCCTCGACGGCCAGCACGCCGATCACGTCGAGGCCGCGGTTCGCGACGTACAGGAACCGCCCGTCCTCGGAGATCCCGATCTCCGACGGGTAGTTGTCGTCCGGCGCGGGCTGCTGCTTCAGCGACGACGTCACGCCCGTCGGAGCCAGCGCGCCGGAGGCGGGGTCGAGGAGGAACGTGGTCACGGTCGAGTCGAGCTCGTTCGCCACATGGACGTGGCCGTCCGGCGCGAACGCCAGGTGCCGCGGTCCCGCGCCGGGCTCGGTGTGCGCGATCGAGCCGTTCGTCAACGTGCCCTTGTCGAGGTCGAGGACGTACGTCAGCACGGCGTCGATGCCGAGGTCCACCGCCAGCACGTGCGTGCCCGACGGGTCGACGCGTACGTGGTGCGCGTGCGGACCCTCCTGCCGCGACGGGTTGGGCCCAGATCCCTTGTGCTGAACGAGATCCGTCCGGTCACCGAGCTCGCCGGTCGCAGCGATTGGGTGCACGGTGACAGCCCCGCTGCCGTAGTTCGCGGTCAGCAGGAACCGGCCGGTCGGGTGCACGGTCAGGTGGCACGGACCGTTCGCGCCGGTGGGCTGCGTGCCGAGGAAGGTGAGCGAGCCGTCGTCGCCGACCGCGTACGCCGACACCGCGCCCTCGCCGACCTCGTTCACGGCATAGAGGAACTGTCCGGACGGATGCCAGGCCAGGAACGCCGGCGACGCGGACTCCGCCACGACGTCGACGACCGACAGCTCGCCGGTCGAGATCGCCTGCTTCGCGAGGGTGATCCCGGTGCCCGTACCTCCGGGCGAAGTGAACGAGCCGATGTAAACCAGGCGGGTGTCGCTCGACGACATCTGACGTCCTCCGGGGTGTGGGCGAGAGTCTCCCCACGACCGTACTGCTCAGCCGAAGTCCGCCTCCACCCGAACGCGTGCCTCGAGCTCCAGCAACCCGACCTTCTTGTCCAGCCCGCCGCCGTAGCCGACCAGCTTCCCGTTCGCGCCGATCACCCGATGGCAGGGGACGATCACCGGGATCGGGTTCGACCCGTTCGCCGCACCGACGGCCCGCGGCGACGCGGAAGGGCCGATGCGCTTGGCCAGTTGGCCGTACGACCACGTCTCGCCGTACGGGATCTCCAGCAGCAGCTGCCACACCATCCGCTGGAACGCCGTCCCCTCCAGGCGCATCGGCACGTCGAACGTCGTCCGCTCACCCGCGAAGTACTCCCGCAGCTGATCGGCCGTTGCCCGCAACACCGGGTCGTCGTCGAGCGTGCCCTCCTGCAGCGGGGCGTTGCCGGCGAAGTGGATCCGGGTGAGGTGGCCGTCGACCACGCGGAGCTCGAGCGCGCCGACCGGTGAGGCGATCACGGCCATGGTCGCGTTGCTCATCCCGAGTCCCCTTTGTCGGAAAGGTGTGTCCACAGATGCTGGGCCGCGTAGCTCCGCAGCGGGCGCCAGCGCTCGGCGAGCGCGGCGATGGTTCGCGGGTTGTCGTCGACGCCGAGGGACACCAGTGCCTGCCGGATGCCGAGGTCGGTGCCGGGGAACGCGTCCGGGTCGCCGAGTCCGCGCAGCGCGATGTACTCGACGGTCCACGGTCCGATGCCGGGGAGGCTGAGCAGCGACTCGCGGACCTCCGCGCGGTCGGCGCCGCGGTCGAGCCGGACGTCGCCGTTCGCGACCGCCGCGGCCAGGCCGGTGATCGTCCGCGTGCGCGACTGCGGCATCGGCAGCACGCCGGCCCCCGCGAGCGCCGTCGGCGTGGGAAACAGGTGCGTCAATGTGCCGATGGGCTTGGACAACGGTGTGCCGTGCGTCTCGACGAGCCGGCCGGCGACGGTACGGGCCGCCGCGATCGACACCTGCTGGCCGACGATCGCGCGGATCGCGGTCTCGAACGGGTCGACCGATCCGGGGACGCGCAGGCCGGGCCGCTTGCGTACCAGCGGGCCGAGCAGGTCGTCGCTGTCGAGCACGTCGGCGATCCCCGCTGGGTCGGCGTCGAGGTGCAGCAGCCGCCGGCAGCGCGCCGCCGCCGGTCCGAGGTCGCGCAGATCCTCCAGCTGCAACCTCGCCTTGACATGTCCCTCGGCAGGCGTCAGCTCGACGACTCCCTGCGCGTGCGGCAGCGACAGCACACGCCGGTAGGTCTGGCCGTCCAGCTCCTCCAGGCCGGGGATGACGCGGTCGGCGAGGTACTGCCAGAGCGCGTCGGCCTCGAGCGGCGCGCGGTACGGCAGCCGCAGCTCGACGGCTCCGTTCGTGCCCGTCGGGCCGCGCCGCCGCGCCTTCTCGCGCACCTGCCCGGGCGTCGCGGCGAACACCGTACGGACGGTGTCATTGAACTGCCGCACGCTGCCGAACCCGGCGGCGAAGGCCACGTCGGTGATCGGCAACGGCGTCGTCTCGAGCAGCAGCCGCGCGGTGTGCGCACGACGGGCCCGGGCGAGCGCGAGCGGTCCGGCGCCGAGCTCGGCGGTGAGCAACCGGCCGAGGTGACGGGTCGTGTAGCCGAGCTGCGAGGCGAGCCCGTTCACGCCCTCCCGCTCGACCAGACCGTCGTCGATGAGGCGCATCGCGCGGGCCGCGACATCGGCGCGGATGTCCCACTCCGGCGAGCCCGGCGCGGCGTCGGGGAGGCAGCGCCGGCAGGCGCGGAAGCCGGCCTCCTGCGCCGCGGCGGCGGTCGGGTAGAAGCGGGTGTTCTCGCGCTTCGGCATCACCGCGGGACAGCTCGGACGGCAGTAGATGCCGGTCGAGGTGACGGCCGAGTAGATCCACCCGTCGAACCGCGGGTCCTTCGACTCCGCGGCGCGGTAGCACTGCTCGAACGTCGGCATCACACCGTCGAGCGTGCCACCCGGCACCGACAGGAGCTAGCCGGATTCGGACATGGTTGTGTCGACGTACGGCTCATCCACTTTGTCCTTAAGTCAGGACATTAGGACATTGAGACAAACAGGGTCTCGCGGTCGAGCATGAGGTTGGGGCTGAGCGGGCCGGTGCAGGCCTGGGCGCCGGTGAGGGCGCCGGCGAGCAGGCAGCGTTCGGGTGGGTCGCCTGTCAGCCAGCGGGACAGGAAGCCGCCCGCGAACGCGTCGCCCGCGCCGTTCGTGTCGACGACCGGACTCTGCGGCGGGATCGCCGGCTGGTGCAGGAAGGTACCGGCACGGGTGAGCAGGTACGCGCCGTCCGCTCCCGCGGTCGCGACCACCACCGTCACGACGCCGTCGGCGAGGATCGCGCGCATCGTCGACTCGAAGCGGTCGCCGAGCGCCGACGTACTCAGGAACACCACGTCCGCCGCCCGCGCGAAGTCGCGGTGATACTCCGCAACTCCGTCCCAGTCGTGCAGGTCCGTCGACAGCGTGACGCCGGCCGCACGGATCGGCGCCAGCGCGTGCCGGGCGAAGTCCATGATCGACACGTGCACATGCCGCGCCTCGCGAACGAGCGGCAGGTACGCCGACTCCGGCACGACAGGCGGCGGCGAGGGGCGACCGTCGTAGAACGACAACCGCCGCCCACCCGGCTCGACGAGGTTCACCGCACGACGCGTTCCACCTGGCGCGACGACGGTGTGCAACGGAACGCCCAACGACGCGAAGAACGAAGTGACCAACGCGCCTTCAGGATCCGCCCCGACGGCGTCGAAAACGACGACCGGCACCGAGAGAGCGCGGAACGCCAATGCGAGTCCCGTCGCGGGATGCGCCACGCGTGTCTCGATCGGCGGCACGACGGCCGAGTCGACGGAAGGCAGGGGGAGCGAGGGGACGCGAACGACGAGGTCGACACCGAGCCCGCCGAGAACGAGCACAGGAGCGTCAGCGATCGTCGTCCTCCCAGGGCAAGAACTCCTTGTCCTTGGTGTGGCTCCAGTTCTCCTTGCGTCCAGGCTTCGCGTTCCGGCGCGTGCTGCGAATCGTTCCGATGAGCATCGCGATGATCATGACAAGAACGAAGGCGACGGCGACAACCGCCACCACGGTCAGGACCACTCCCCAGTCCATGGAACCTGCGATTCCCGAGCGATTCTCAGAAGGGTTTGCTTCCGCTGAACCACTCGTGGTCGGTCTCGTGCATCACCCACGACGACCCTCGCTGATATCGCTGTCGCCGGGGATACTTCGACAATGCCAGTCAGTCAGGAGAATGTGCAGCCAGGTGCCCGGAATCGGCTGTCTGCACATTTGTGCACGTACTCGTTGGATTATGCGCATCACATCGACGTTCGTTGAGGCGACTCGCCGACGAGCGCGAAAGCCTCACCTGCGTGGAGATTGCGCCCACGGTCGTACGCGGAAGCAAATCGATGTGCACCGAGGATCGACTTCGTCGCGGCCATCGCACGTTCGACGTCGACCCGTTCGCCGGCCGCCAGCAGTGCGCCGACGGACTCGCGGGTCGCCGCCGCGCAGCCGTGCAGAGTGGCAGCGCGTTCGTACGCTTCGCGTTGTACGGCGACGATGCCGAGCTCGTCGTAGATCGTCGCCAACGGCGTCGGATGCAGTTGCCCGTCCGCCAACATCGAACCCAGCAAGCGTTCCGCCTCGTCCAGATCGCCGACCCGACGCGCGAGCAGTCCCTGCTCCAGAACGACGAAGTTGAGGCCCGGCCCATAGCTCTGCTCGGTCGCCAGCCGGTGCGCACGGTCCAGCAACGAACGGGCAGCGCCGAAATCGCCCTGCAGCATGGCGATCCGGCCGCGCCAGGTGAGATGGTCGGCGACCTGCGGCCAGGATCCGAGCTGTTCGGCCATCCGTACGCCGTTCTCGTGCAGCCGCGTCGCCTCCGCGTAGTCGCCCGCGAGGTCGGCGAGCGCGCCGAGCCACTCGATCGCCTGCAGCTGGCCCCAGCGGTCGCCGAGCTCGACGAACAGCCGGTGGCTCTCCTGCGCGCTGCTTGCGAGCAGGTCGAGATCGCCGCGTGCGTACGCCTGTTTCGCCCGCGTGCCCAGCCCGGCCGCGACGCCCCACTCGTCGCCGGAGGCCCGGAGGTCGGCGATCGCGTCGGTGACGATCTGCTCGCCGGTCGCGAGATCGAGAACGTCCGAGCAGGCGAAGCCGAGGAACAGCCGCGCGCGGGCCGGTGCCCCCGGCTCGAGCGTCGCGAGGTCGACCGGTGCGCCCATCAGCAGCAGGATGCCCGCGCGCCAGGTCAGCGCCTCGGGATCCGGAGCGCTGGTGAGCGCCAGGTCGAACGCGCGGACCGCCTCGCGCAGCCGCCCGCGCAGGATCCAGTACCAGGCGAGTGCGTTCACCAGCCGTGGCGCCGGCCTGTGGTCGAGCGCTGAACGGAAGTTCGCCGCCTCGGCATCGAGCCGACCGAGCCAGTCCTGCTGGTCGGGGCCGCGCAGGTGTGACTCGGCGCGGACCGCGAGGTCGAGGTAGTACGCGTGCTGCCGCTCGCGGGTCGCGTCGACCTCGCCCGCCTCGGCCAGCCGCTCCTGCGCGTACGCCGCGATCGACTCGAGCAGCCGGTAGCGCCCGCCGGACGCGACGACCAGCGAACGGTCCACCAGCCTGGTCAGCGCATCGAAGTCACCGCAGATCGCCTCCGCTGCCTCCAGTGTGCAGCCGTCGGCGGGAACGGCGAGCCTGCGCAACACCGTGCGCTCCGGCTCGGAGAGCAGCTGCCAGCTCCAGTCGATGGTCGCGCGGAGCGTCTGGTGTCGCTCCGGCGCGCCGCGGCGACCGGTCGCGAGCACGCGGAACCGGTCGTCGAGACGGCGGGCCAGCTCGTTCGTCCCCAGCGCCCGAACCCGAGTCGCGGCGAGCTCCAACGCGAGCGGGATGCCGTCGAGGCGCTGGCAGATCGCCGCGATCTCCGCTGGGTCGAGCGGTGCGTCGTGCCCGGCGGCCCGCGCGCGGGCGGCGAACAGCTCGGCCGCGCTGTCGTCCGCGAGCGGCGGAACGGTCCACACGTACTCGCCGGCGACGCCGAGCGGTTCCTGGCTGGTCGCGAGCAGCCGGACGTCTTGCGCGGCCGCCAACAGAGCGTCGACCACCTCGGCGACGGCGTCGACGATGTGCTCGCAGTTGTCGAGGACGAGCAGGGTCTGCCTCGTCCGTACGGCGGCGACCAGAGCCCGCACGGGTTCGTCCGACTCGTCCCGGATGTCCAGCGCGGTGAGGACCAGCGCGGCGACCTCGGCAGGAGTCGCGTCGCGGTCGAGCGTGGTGAGCGCGACCAGCCAGGCGTTGTCGACGCCGCGCGCGACCTCCAGCGCGAGCCGGGTCTTGCCGACGCCGCCCGTGCCGGTGAGCGTGACGAGGCGGGACGTGTCGAGCAGGTGCCGCACCTCGGTCACGGCCTCGGCGCGACCGATCAGGTCGGTCGCGGGGACGGGCAGATTGGTCCGCTGCGGCGCGAGCTCGTGCCGGAGGATCGCCTGCTGCAGCTCGACCAGCTCCGGGCCGGGGTCGATGCCGAGCTCGTCGGCCAGCCGTTCGCGCAGGTCCCGCAGGCTGTCGAGCGCCTCGGTCTGGCGGCCGGCGGTGTAGAGCGCGCGGACGTACGCGGCACGCAGCCGTTCGCGCAACGGATGCTTGGCGACGAGCTCGCCAAGCTCCGCGGCCGTGAGCGTGCCCGCGAGCGCTTCGTACGCCAGCAGCCGCTCCTCGTTCAGCCGCGCGACGAACAGCTGCGCCCACGGCTCGTCGCGGAAGTCCTCCAGCGCGTTGCCGCGCCACAACGCCAACGCCTCGTCGAGCTGGCCCGCCTTCACCAGCGCGCGGAACCGGAACGCGTCCACGGCGTCCGGCTCGACCAGCAGCCGGTAGCCGGGGGACTCGTACGCGACCAGCTTCCTACCACCGGGCTCGGCGTCCTCGAGCGCGCGCCGCAGCTGAGACACCTTGGTCTGCAGGGTGTTCGTCGGGTTGCCCGGCGGCTCGTCGCCCCACAGGTCGAACGCGAGCCGGTCCGCGGGCGCCGGTCGCCCTTCGTGCGCGAGCAGGTCGCCCAACAGCGCCCGTACCTTCAGCTCGGGGACACGCACTGGCGTGCCGTCCGCCGTCCAGGCGGCCAGCGGGCCGAGCACGCCGAAACGCATGGTCCTGAGCGTATGACCCCCAGCGAATCGTGCGTGGCGCCGCGCACGCTCAACCCATGACAGACACCGCGACAACGGCGGGCCGCCGCGAGTGGCTCGGGCTCGTCGTTCTCTCCCTGCCGGCGATGCTCATCACGCTCGACTTCAGCGTGCTGAACCTCGCCGTGCCCGCGCTCAGCGCCGCCCTCGAGCCGAGCAGCACGCAGCTGCTGTGGATCGTCGACAGCTACGGGTTCATGCTCGCGGGCTTCCTCATCACGATGGGCACGCTCGGCGACCGCATCGGCCGGCGCAAGCTGCTGCTGTTCGGCGCCGGCGCGTTCGGTATCGCCTCGATCGTCGCGGCGTACGCACCGACCGCCGAGCTGCTGATCGTCGCGCGGGTGCTGCTCGGCGTCGCGGGCGCGACGCTGGCACCGTCGACGCTGTCGCTGATCCGCACGATGTTCGCCGACGCGCGGCAACGTACGGTCGCGATCTCCGCCTGGGCGGTCAGCCTCTCGGTCGGCGGCGCGCTCGGGCCGGTGGTCGGCGGCGTGCTGCTGGAGCACTTCTGGTGGGGTTCGGTGTTTCTGGTCGCGGTGCCGGTGATGGTGCTGCTGCTCGTGGTCGGACCCGTGCTGCTGCCGGAGTACCGCAGCCCGTCCGCCGGGCGAATCGACCTGGTGAGCGTCGGGCTGTCGCTCGCGACGATCCTGCCGGTGATCTACGGCCTGAAGGAGCTCGCGAAGGACGGCTTCGGAGTCGTGTCGGTGCTCGCGATCGTGCTCGGGCTGGCGCTGGGGTACGCGTTCGTTCGGCGTCAAGGCCGGCTTGCGGATCCGTTGATCGACCTGCGGCTGTTCCGTTCGCGGGTCTTCTCGGCGGCGCTGGTGACCAACACGTTCGGGTACTTCGCGATCCTCGGCGCGTTCTTCCTGTACGCGCAGTACCTCCAGCTCGTCGTCGGACTCTCGCCGTTGCAGGCCGGGATCTGGTCGGTGCCGGCGATGGTGGGGCTCACCGCGACCTCGGTGGTGGCGCCGGTGCTGCTGCGGAAGCTGCCGGTCGTGGCGGTGCTGGTCGGCGGGCTGCTGGTCGCGTCGGTCGGGTTCTGGCTGTTCACGTTGTCGTCGGGTGCACTCGCTGTGGTCGTCGCGGCGTCGGTCGTGTACTCGGCCGGGTTGGCGCCGGTGTTCATCGCCGTGACGGACCTGATGGTCACGGCCGCGCCGGAGTCGAAGGCGGGTGCGGTGGCGTCGATCTCCGAGACCAGCAACGAGTTCGGCGGCGCTTTGGGGATCGCGGTGCTCGGCAGCCTGACGACGTTGGTCTACCGGCAGCAGGGCGGCTCGGGGGACGCGCTCGGCGGCGAGGCGTTCAGTGCCGGCATGCACGTGGTGGGCTGGGTGGCCGCGGGGATCACGGTGGCGTTGGCCGTTCTCGCGCTCGTGGTGTTCCGGAAGGAGTCCTGATGGGGAGGCGTCGTGGTCGCCTTACGCGGCCAGTGGCCACTCTACCTGGCGTCCACCCCACGTAAAGGGGCCAATGATCATGTAAACATGATCATTGGCCCCAGGGGCGGGGCCGGACCGGTCGAACCCACCGCCGGACGAAAGATCGAGGCTAGGCGGTGAGGCCGTTGATCGACTCGAGCTCGTCCTGGGTGAGCTCGAAGTCGAACACCTCGAAGTTGGCCCGAATCCGGTCCTGGTGGGCGGACTTCGGGATCGCGATGAAGCCGTGCTGGAGGTGCCAGCGCAGGATCACCTGGGCGGTGTTCTTGCCGTACTTCTCCGCGATCGCGTTCAGCGTGGGGTGGTCGAGCGGGCCGACGCGGAACGGGCTGTAGCCCTCCAGCGCGACGCCTCGCTCGAGGTGGCCGTCGACGGTCTTGGCGTCGAACAGGGCCGGTCCCCACTTGATCTGGTTGACGGCCGGCGCGACGCCGGTGGCGTCGATCAGCTCGTCCAGCTGGGAGAGGGAGTAGTTGCTGACGCCGATCGAGCGCGTCTTGCCGTCTTCCTTCGCCTGGATGAACGCCTCCCAGGTGGGGATGCCGGCGGTCTTGTTCGGCGGCCAGTGGATCAGCCAGAGGTCGAGGTGGTCGACGCCGAGGCCGTCGAGGCTCGCCTTGAGCGTCGACTCCTCCTGCCCCGCGTGGTCGGGCGGGAGCTTGGTCGTGATGAAGATGTCGTCGCGGTCGAGGCCACTCTCACGAACGGCGGCGCCCACCTGGGTCTCGTTGCCGTACGCCGTCGCCGTGTCGAGGTGCCGGTAACCGGTCTCCAGCGCCCAGCCGACCGCGTCCCGCGCCGAGTCGCCCCGAAGCTGCCACGTTCCGAAGCCGAGGAGAGGGATGCTGACGTCGCCCGGGAGCTGAGCGACGAAGTTCTGTGCCGGATCGGTGTTGGTCATGGACAACTTCCTACCCTGCCGGCGGGCCGAGTACCAGCCGTTCCCGCAGCTTGGCTGCCTGTCCTGACGACATTCCGCCGTGTGCGAGGTACTTCTGGACGTCGCCATAACGCGCATCGACGTGCTCGAGCGCGCCGGTCAGCGTGCTCGCCTCGACGTCGTCGCTGCGGAGGTAGTCGGCAACCACTTCGTCCCGGTTGATGCCGATGCTGCTGAGCGTGACGGCGATGACCAGGCCGGTACGGTCCACGCCACCGGCGCAGTGCACGACCACCAGTCCGCCTGCGGGCGCGTCGGCGATCGCGGCGACGGCCTGCGCGAACCGTTCGATGCTGTAGTCGAGCAGCCAGCTGTACTGCTGCACCGGCGTCAGGTCCTCCCTGGGCGGAGGCGGGTCGGGGTACAGCGAGCGATGCACGTAGGCGGCGTCGTCGGCGAACGGGTTGGGCAGCGCGCGCAGCTCCCGGTGCGTACGCAGGTCGACGATGCGGCTGGGTTTGGCCGCGCGGACGGCTTCGACTCCAGCGGCGGTGAGCTCGGTGAGGGAGTCGGAGCGGATCAGCGCGCCGCTGTGGACGCCGGGGATGGTGCCGAGGTCGCGGACGTTCCGGCAGCCGGGCCAGTCGATCACGTGAGCCGGTCCTTCAGTGCTTCGAGCTGACCGGCGGTCATGCCGCCGGCGGTGAGGTACGCCTCGACCTGGCCGAGGTCGGCGAGCGCGGCAGCGATGACCTCCGGCGCGGAGTGCTCCGGGGTCAGGTCCAGCCGTTCGGCGGTGAGCGCGTAGTCGGCGGCGATCGCCTCGCCGTCGATGCCGGCGACGGCGAGCGCGAGCCCAACGATCAGGCCGGTGCGGTCCTTGCCGGCGTGGCAGTGCACGAGGACCGCGCCGGGCGGAGCGTCGACGATCGCCTGCAGCGCGGCGACGACGAACCGGCCGTTCTCCAGGCGCAGCAGGTCGATGTAGTCGCGCAGCAGCGGGACGGGCGGGTCGTCGTTGGGCCGCAGCGCGGGAATCAGCGTGCGGTGGAGGTACGACGGATGGTCGGCGAACGGGTTGGGGTAGTTCTCCAGCTCGCCGATCGTGCGGAGGTCGATGATGCGGCTGACGTTCGCGGCGTGCACGGCGGCGATGCCGACATCGGTCAGCTTGTCGAGGTTGTCGGAGCGGATGAGTGCACCCGGGCGAATGCCCTTGATGGTGCCGAGGTCGCGGACGTTCCGGCAGTCTGGCCAATCCAGGAAAGCGCGCATTGGAATCAGAGTACGGGGCTCACGGAACCGTAGGTGCTCATGCTGGTGTCGACCGCCGCGACCACGTGGGGTCGGTGACGAGCAAGCACCGTGGGGGGTCCGGGGGGGTCGCCCCCCGGGTGTGACGCCGACCGACGAGGTCCGCGCTTTCCGCGGACACACCGAGCCTGAGGTCGGCCCAGGTAGCGCCCAGGTGGCCTTCCGACGTCCCGCCCCACCTCCCCGCGGGTGTGGCCGGCGGTCGGCGAGGGTGACCTCGCCTGGGCGCTACCAAGGAATGCCCAAAGTTACACCCCACTGACGGGGTGTGGTCGCCGAGGTCTGGTCCGTGCTTTACGACCGCGCGAACTCCAGTAGCGTCAAGCCAGAACCCCTACGAGCAAGGAGAGTTCGTGGCGAAGGACGACGTGTACGAAACCCTCGAGGACGACTTCGGCCCCTGCACGTGGGGTGATCTGACGCTCGAAAAGGTGTACGAGGGCTGCCGCTGGGCGGAGGGCGGCGTGTACGTCCCGAGCGGCAAGTACCTGCTCTGGAGCGACATCCCCAACGACCGCATCCTGCGCTACGACGAGGCCTCCGGAGCCGTCGGCGTGTGGCGCCATCCCGCCGGCTACACGAACGGTCACACGCTCGACCGCGAGGGCCGGCTGATCAGCTGCGAGCACGGCAACCGCCGCGTGACGAGGACCGAGCACGACGGCAGCATCACCGTTCTCGCCGACGCCTACGACGGCATGCGGCTGAACAGCCCGAACGACGTCGTGGTGAAGTCCGACGACTCGATCTGGTTCACCGACCCGTCGTACGGCATCCAGAGCGACTACGAGGGCTTCTACGCCGAGAGTGAGATCGGCGCCTGCCACGTCTACCGCATCGACGCCGACAGCGGTGACCTCACGATCGTCGGAGACGACTTCGACCGGCCGAACGGGATCGCGTTCACGCCCGACGAGTCGAAGCTGTTCGTCTCCGACACCGGCAAGCCGAAGAACATGCGCGTCTTCGACGTCACGAGCGAGGGCAAGCTCGAGGGCGGTGAGGTGTTCGCCGTCTGCACGAACGGCGCGTTCGACGGCTTCCGCTTCGACTCCACCGGGCGCCTGTGGACGAGCGCCGGCGACGGCGTCCACTGCTACAGCCCGGACGGCAGGCTGATCGGCAAGATCAAGGTGCCCGAGGCCGTCGCGAACGTCGTCTTCGGCGGCCCGAAGCGCAACCGCATGTTCATCTGCGGCTCCACCAGTCTGTACTCCGTCGTCCTGTCCGTCCGCGGCGCGCCGCTTCCGTTCGACCCGAGGGAATCATGAGCAAAGGCGTACGCGAGCTTCGCCTCGCCGTCACCGTCGACGACTGGGAGGCCGCGGTCGCGTTCTACCGCGACGTGCTTGGGATGCCGCAGCTCGCCGACTTCTCCAGCGACGACGGTCGGGTCGTTCTCCTGGAGGCGGGGCGGGCGACGCTGGAGCTGATCGACCCGCGGCAGGCCGACTTCATCGACCGCGTCGAGGTGGGGCAGCGCGTCGCCGGGCCGATCCGCGTCGCGCTGGAGGTGGACGACTCGGCGGCCACGACGCAAGCGCTGGTTGACGGCGGAGCCCGCCTGGTCAAGGAGCCGACAGAGACGCCGTGGCGCTCCTTGAACGCGCGCCTCGAGGCCCCGGGCGACCTCCAGCTCACCCTCTTCCAGGAGCTCGACTCGCCGTGATCATGTACGTGATCATGAAGGCGGAGTGGTCGTATACGCCAGTTTCCCTTCATGATCACGTACATGATCACCGGCTCTAGCGGAAGGCCCGGATCACGTTGGCTATCGGCTCCAGGGACGAGGCGTCGACCAGGTGGGGCAGGCGCACCATCACCTCGCTCGCTCCCGCTTCGGCGAGCTCGCGGAACCTGCCCACCTGGTCGGCGACCGTTCCCGCGTTGACCGATGCGGCATAACGCGCGGGGTCTTGGCGGCGCGGGCGGTGCTGTTCGACGAGCTCCCGCACCTGCTGGTCGTCGGTCCCGATCAACACCGTGGACAGCTGGGTGACCTCGACCTCGCTGGGGTCGCGGTCGACGTCGATGCAGTGGGCGCGGAGCACTTCGGTCTTGTGGCGTACGGTTTCCGCGTTCCCGAACACGTTGCACGCGTCGGCATATCGCGCCGCCAGCCTCAGAGTCCGTCGTTCCCCGCTCCCACCGAGGATGATCGGCACGCGGTCCTGCAGCGGCCGCGGGTACGACAAGGCCTCCTTGACGTGCAGCTGCTTGCCCTCGTACGCCGGCGCGCCCTTGCCCCACACGAGCGGCAGCACCCGCAGTGCGTCCTCGAGCAGCTCGTAGCGCTCGCGTACGGGCGGAAACTCCCAGCCGTACGCGCGATGCTCCGACTCGAACCACCCGAGGCCGAGACCGCACACCGCGCGGCCGCCGCTCAGCACGTCGAGGGTGGCGATGATCTTGCCGAGGTGCGCGACGTTGCGGTACGTCACGCCGGTGACGAGCGTGCCGAGCCGGACCCGCTCGGTCCGCCCGGCGAGGAACGCCAGCGTCGTGTAGCTCTCCAGCATGGCGTCCCACGCGCGCCCGATCTGCGGGATCTGCCGGAAGTGGTCCATGACGTAGAGCGCGTCGAAGCCGGCCTCCTCGGCGGCCTGCGCCAGCTCCGTCAACCGCTGCCTGACAGCGGGATTGCCACCCGGCCAGTCGAACGTCGCGAGCTGCAGCCCGAACCGCAGCCGGCTCGGATCGCGCTGCTGCCGTTCGACCGCGGCCTGGGCTTGGGTGAACGCCTCCGGCACGACGCGGACGTACGCCGGTCGCAGCACGCCGTCGAAGCCCTCGTCGTCGAGCCGATCGCGTACGGCCGCCCACGTCCGCAGTTGCGCGTTCAGGACGTCGACTGGAATCCGCTTGTCCCGTTGGCGATTCCGTTCGCGACACTCCTTCGCCGGAGTGTCGAACGCGACGGCATAGCAGGGCATCCCGTTCGCCCGCGCCAGCGCAAGCCAGCCTTGACGGCGCTCGGTGTCGAGGCCGAGCGTGTCGATCACCGTGGTGAGCTTGCGCGCGAGCCGCCGCGCCACGAGCTGGTCGAGCAGCGCGAACGCGTCCGTACTCGCCTCGATGTCGTCCTCGGCAACACCCACCAGCGCACGCAGCCGGTCGCTGCTCACCACCGTGCCCGGCGGGAAGTGTGCGTCGGCCCAGGACGTCTTTCCCGATGCGCCCGGGCCGACGAGCACGACCACGCACGGAGACGGCAAGGCCTGCACGTCGTTCATAGGGTGCAGTCTGCCGCCTCCACGGTTGTCGCGTGAGGCCTACCGTCGCGCGAGCGGTCCTTCGGAGTCGATGCCTTCGTACGGCGGCACCTGCACCGTGCGCGCACCAGGCTTGCCGCCGAGAATCACCTTGCGGAGCGAGACGTTGTTCTTCAGGTTGGACTCGTACAGGTTCTTCATCGGGTTGGCTTCGATCTTGATGAAGTACACGCCGTTCGGCAGGTCCTGGATGTCGAACGCCTGGCCGGCGCGCGCCTGCGTGTACGTGTCGCCGTGACCGACGTCGAGCACCTCGCGGATCGACAGCGCCGTCTTGCCACCGCACGCGGTGTGCAGGTCGCGGTCGCCCGGCTGCCAGTTGGCGCCCTTGACCAGCAGGTCGATCGCGTCGGTCGGAGCGAGGCAGAACGCTTCCTTGTGGCTGCGTACGGCCTCGGTCTTGTTCTCCTTCAGCAACGTGTACTGGGCGAAGTCCTTGAAGTGCCAGTGGTGGTGGCTCTCCCGCGGATCCCATTCCATCGTGCCGGTCTTCTTGTAGCCGGTGGGCTTGCCGTTCGCGTCGTAGAAG
Source organism: Tenggerimyces flavus (assembly GCF_016907715.1). Lineage (NCBI taxonomy): Bacteria > Bacillati > Actinomycetota > Actinomycetes > Propionibacteriales > Nocardioidaceae > Tenggerimyces > Tenggerimyces flavus. The sequence continues at coordinate 2,237,366 of NZ_JAFBCM010000001.1, forward strand.
TACTGGTACGCGTCCATGATGTCCTCGCTCGGACGGCGGAACCCGTCCACGACGAGCGGCGACGGACCCGCGTTCCACACGTTGGCACCGAACCCGAGCGTGTCGCGCTCCTTCTCCGGCGTGTCCGGGTCGTCGCCCTCGGCGAAGATCCCGAACGAGGGCAGCGCGCGCAGGTCGGGCTTCGGTCCGGTCCGCGGCACTGCCCCCTGACCGGTCGGCTCCTTGGCCGCCGGCTTCGGAGCCACACCCTGCTTGCCCTTGGCGAGGTGGCCGCCGTGCGGGTCTTCCTTCGTGGTCTTGACGGTGACCTTGATCGTCGCGATGTCGTTGGAGATGCCCAGCGCGTCGCGGTACTTCTTCTCCACGCTGACCTTGACGGTGTAGACGCCGTCCGGGACCTTCTTGGTGTCGCTCAGCTCCTCGCCGAGCTGGCCGACCGCGGAGCCCCAGCCCTTCTGGACGCCGTACACCATGCCGAGCGTGAACGGGTTTCCGTAGCAGCCGAAGTTCGGGTACGGCGAGGTGTCCGGCGCACCGGGCAGGTAGCGGACCGAGCCGCCCTCGTAGGCGGAGCTGTTCGGGCAGTACGTCTGCGTCTGGTCGCTGATCTTCTTGCCCGCGGCGTTGGTCATCGTGACGCGGGCGAACGCGTCGAGACCGTTCCAGTTCTTGATCAGGCTGTTGGGGAGCGTCCGCCAGACGTTCTTGCCGTTCACGCGCACGAGTTGCTTGGTGACGATCGGGTCCTTGTAGGACTTGCGCGTCGTGCGGAGCTCGAACGGCACGTTGCGGTTGGCGATCAGGTAGCTGCCGATGGACGGATTGTCGAACCAGACGTTGCCGTCCTCGTCGGCGTAGCGCTCCATCGTGGTCGACGTCGCGGCCGCCACGAGGCGCCCCGACAGCTCCGGCTTTGCCGCGGCCTGCGCGAACGCGCCGGGCATGCTGGCAGCCACCGCGGAGGTAGCGACCGCGATGGCGACGATGGGTAGAGCGATCCTGCTTTTGGCACGAGACATGGAACCCCCATTGCGATGGCGAAATGCCGGCTCCCTACGTGGCGCCGACACGACGTGGCACCACGGCTCGAAGCCGGCATTCCCCCGATCGTCATCGCGAGTCGTGCATGGCCGACCGCGCCCCCACGTGCTTAGGAAGACGCCCGGGATGGGGGATTGGTTGTGAGTGCCAGCGAACTTTCTCGGTCGCGATCCGCTCCGGCAGAATCGGGTGTCATGATCGACGTCCGCACTCTGTTGAGGGTGGAGCAGGACTTCCGGCCGCTCCTCCTCGAAGGCGATCAGCAGACGATCGGCACCACCGTGCTCGGCTGGAGCTCGTCCGGTCTCACCGTCCGCATCGTGCGCGGCCGCAGGATGCGCACGGAGGCCGGCGTCTACGACGAATTCGCCGCGGCCTTGCAGTTTCCGCTGTACTTCGGCGAGAACCGCGACGCGTTCCACGACTGCATCACCGACCTGGAGGAGGGCCTGCCACCCGGTGAGGGGTATGTCGTGGTGGTCACCGAGCCCGACCAGGTCCTGGTCGACGAGCCGCCCGAGGCGATCAGCTGGCTGGTCCGAGCACTGAAGCACGCGGCCGAAGAGTGGGCCCGGCCCATCGCCCTCGGCGAGTGGTGGGACCGCCCACCGATCCCCTTCCACCTCGTCCTCGCCGGCAAGGGCATCGACCTCGCATCCCGGCGGTGGACGGTGGACCAGGGCGCGGGAGGTTAGGTGGCGCCTGGTCCGGCGAGGTCCTCGGGCTGGTCGACGTCGAAGGGGGAGCCGGTGTCGTCGCACGGTACTTCGACGACGAGGTCGGGGTGCGCGCTGAGGAACGGGCGGGCTCCTTGCTCGCCCTCGGCGAGGCTTGCCGCGGTGGCGAAATGGGGCCGGGTCAGCAGCACCGGGTGGCGGCGCTTGCCGCCGTACGTTCCCGTCGCCACCTCGGCGCCCGCCACCCATGCGGCGATCACGCGGCGCACCGAGTCCGCGCCGAGCCAGGGGGTGTCCACCGGGACGATGACCACGGCGTCCGTTGTCACCGCGGCGAGGCCGGCCCGGAACGTACTGGCCAGGCCCGACTCCCAGTCCGCGTTGTGCACCTCCGAAGCACCTGGCACCGACAAACGCAGCGCACCGGACACGATCACCACCGGGGAGCAGCCGCCCTCCCGCAGCACACGCACCGCGCGGTCGACGAAGCGCTCGCCGTCGATCTCCACCGCAGCCTTCGGCCGGCCGAAACGCCGCCCAGCCCCGGCCGCCAACACCAGGCCAGTCACGTCGGTCACTCCAACGGCTCCCCGTGGATCCGCCCCCGCGCGGACGACAACCGCGCACCGGATCCGCCCCACCGCAGGCCGATGATCTCCGCCGCGATCGACACCGCCGTCTCCTCCGGCGTCCGCGCCCCCAGGTCCAGCCCGATCGGCGAAGCCAGCCGCGACAGTTCGACATCGGTCAGCCCGCACTCGCGCAGGTGCGCCAGCCGCTTCTCGTGCGTACGCCGACTGCCCATCGCCCCCACGTAAGACCCAGGCGAACGCAGCGCCACCTCGAGCAGCGGCACGTCGAACTTCGGGTCGTGCGTCAGCACGCAGATCACCGTACGGTCGTCGATCCGCCCCGCCTCGACCTCACCCGTCAGGTACGTGTGCGGCCACTTCGTCACGACCTCGTCCGCATCCGGGAACCGCTTCGACGTCGCGAACACCGGCCGCGCATCGCACACCGTCACGCGGAACCCGAGGAACCGCCCGATCCGCGCCACCGCGGCGGCGAAGTCGATCGCCCCGAACACCAGCATCCGCGGCGGCGGTACGAACGACTGGACGAACACAGCGACCTCGTCCCGCCGCCGTTCGCCGGACGGCCCGTACCGGCGCGTCCCCGTCATCCCCTGCTCGAGCAGCCCCCGCGCGTCGTCGATCACCGCGACGTCCAGGCCCTCGGAGCCGAACGATCCCGCCACCGACGACGGCCGGACCACCACGTGACTCCCCGCCTCCCGAGGCCCGTCCACCACCGTCGCCAGCGCGACCGGACGCCCCGCCACGATGTCCGCCGCGACCTCAGCAAAGGAGGGATGAGTCGAGGGATCGACCGGCTGCACGAAGACGTCGATGATCCCGCCGCACGTCAGACCGACCGCGAACGCGTCCTCGTCGCTCACCCCGTACCGCTGCAGCACCGGCACACCAGACAGCAGCACCGCCTGGCCGAGCTCGTACACCGCCCCCTCGACACACCCGCCGGACACGCTGCCCACCGCCTCGCCGCCCGCGGACACGGCCATCGCGGCGCCGGGTGGGCGCGGGGCGCTGCGGAACGTGTCGACGACGGTGGCGAGCGCGAACCGCTCACCCGCCGCGAACCACGCCGCGAGCTCCGGCACCAGGTCATGCATGCAGCCGACGATAGCTCCGAAAGCACTACCCGACCGGTCCTGCCGCGTGGTTATGTACCAGCCATGCCGCCGACCGACCATCTCCTCGCCTTCGCCCTCGCGGCGTTCCTGATCATCCTGGCGCCCGGCCCGTCCGTCCTGTTCGTGATCAGCCGCGCGCTGGCGTACGGTCGCCGCGCCGCGCTGATCACCGTCGTCGGCGGGGCCGTCGGCAGCTTCGTGCTCGCCGCGGCCGTGGCCCTCGGGCTCGGCGCGATCGTGCAGACCTCGGCGATCGCGTACGCCGTGCTGAAGTACGCCGGCGCCGCGTACCTGATCTTCCTCGGCGTCCGCGCGTTCCGGCAGCGCAAGAAGCTGCGCGAGATCTGGGAGACCCAGCCCAGCGGCGGCACCAGCGGGCGGACCTGGTGGCAGGGGTTCGTGGTGGCGGTGACGAACCCCAAGACCGTGGTGTTCTTCGGTGCGATCCTGCCGCAGTTCGTCGATCCCAAGGTCGGGCATGCGAGCCTGCAGATGATCGTGTTCGGCGCGATCTTCGCGGTGATCGCGCTGCTCAGCGACAGCGTGTACGGGGTCACGGCAGGGGTGGCGCGCGCGTGGTTCACCCGTTCGGACCGCCGCCTGGAGCTCGTCGGCGGCGCCGCTGGCGTCACGATGATCGGCCTCGGCGTGGGCGTAGCTCTCAGCGGGCGAAAGGACTGACGGCCACGGCGGCGCGTACGAACGCCGCCACCGCACGCGATCGGCTGCGCTCCGGCCATGCCACCAGCAACGTCGACGGCGCCGCGTCCTCGACCGGCACACAGGCCAGGTCGCGGCGGAGCTGACCGGCGAGCGACGCGGGAACGACGGCGACCAGCCGCCCCAGCGCGATCAGCTGCATGAGCCGGCCGCCCGCGTGCGGGTCCGGGCCGAAGCCCTCGTCGACCGTTCCGCCTTGCCAGGAAGGAAGATTCTCGCCCTCCAGGTCCGCGAGCCGTACGTGCGAACGCCCGGCCAACCGGTGGCCCGCAGGCACCACGACGATCATCTTCTCGACCACCAGCTCCTCGGCGTCGAACCCACTCAGATCGTCGTGCGGCGCATGCAGAAACGCCACATCCGCCCGTCCATCTCGCAGCATCATGGCCTGCTCGCCGACACCGCAGAACAGCAGGTCGACCTCGATCGCGTCGGGGTCTTTCTCGTACCTGGCAAGGATGTCCGGCAGCAATCCGCCTTCACCGCCGGGCTTCAGCACCACCACCAGCCGGCTCGACACGGCACCGGCGCGTTGCGTACGAAGCATCGCCGCCGACACCGCGTCGAGAGCCTTGCGCGACTCGTGCAGCAGCACCTCTCCGGCCGGTGTCAAGGCGACCTTGCGGCTGGTCCGTTCGAGCAACGGCACGCCAACCCGGCGTTCCAGCTGCCGGATCGCCCGCGACAGTGGCGGTTGCGCGATCCCGAGCCGCTCGGCCGCGCGGCCGAAGTGCAGTTCCTCGGAGAGCGCGACGAAGTACTCCAACTCGCGCGTCGACAGCCGTTCCATACCCTCAGGGTATGGGTCCGCACCCAACCGGTGTTGGCCCGCCGAGGGGTCCGGCTGGTGAAGTCGACGGTATGACCAACGACAAGATCGCCCTCGTCACTGGGGCGAACAAGGGCATCGGGTACGAGATCGCGCGTCAGCTGACCGACCTGGGGTGGACGGTCGTCGCCGCGGCGCGGGACAAGAGCCGCGACGTCGCGCTCGACGTCACCGACCCGGCCAGCATCGCGGCGGCCGCCAACGAGGTGGGGGCGACGTACGGCCGGCTCGACGTCCTCGTCAACAACGCCGGCATCAGCGGCGGCATGCGGTCGCAGACGCCGGGCGCCGTGGAGCTGGACGCCATCCGCGAGGTGTTCGAGACGAACGTGTTCGGCGTCGTCGCCGTGACGGAGGCGTTCCTGCCGCTGCTGCGCAAGGCGAACGGCGGTGCCCGGATCGTCAACCTCACCAGCAGCGTCGGCTCGCTCACCCGCATGAGCGACCCGAGCTGGTACTTCACCCACATCCCGGGCTCGCTCGCGTACGCGCCGTCCAAGACCGCGTTGAACCAGGTCACTGTGCAGTACGCGAAGCAGTTGGCGCCGGAGGGCATCGGTGTGTACGCGGCGGACCCGGGACCGTGCGACACCGACTTCACGCGCGGCAAGTTCAAGGTCACCAGGACGGCGGCCGAGGGTGCCGAGATCGCCGTGCGGCTGGCCACCGGCGAGGACATGCCGAGCGGGAACTATGTCAACGCCGAGGGGCCCGTTCCCTGGTGAGAGCAGCCAGGTGGAGGGCGGCTTCGTGGCGGCGGGCCAACGAGTCGGGGTGCCGCCGGTGGTGAGGGTGGTGGCCAGACGGCGGAGGGCTTCGCGGCACAAGGAGGGCCAGGCGAGGTCTGGGTCGACGCCGTACGTGGCCCAGCTCGCCTCGATCGCTGCCCGGTCCGGCGTCTGGTCGAGCAGCTGGAAGAAGTAGACGGCCGACGCCAGGCCGAGCAGGACGGAGTCGTGGAACGGGGTGAAGTCGATGATCGCCACGACCTCGTCCCCCTCCACCAGCACGTTGTCCGGGCCGAGATCGCCGTGCACGAGCTGCTTCGGTTGCCCCTCGAGCGCACCGGCCGCGTTCTCGAGCACGGTGTACAGAGGGGCCAAGTCGAGGAGTGGCGGCAGCGTCCGGAGCAGGTAGTCGGTCCGCGTCACCCGCGTGAAGATCGTGTCCCGTTCAGTCAGCCAGGAAGGAACGGCCACAGCAGCCAGCGCCGCGTCGAACGTGCGGAGGTGGCGGAGAAGGTGATGCGTCTGAGCAGGCATGGCGATCCGCCCAGGCAACAGCTCCTGCACCGCATGCCCGGAAGAAGAGATATAGACGCCGTCAGGAGTCGCCAGCTGCCGGGCCTGGCGGATTCCCCGACCGTTCAGCGAACGTTCCACGACCGCGTAGAGCTCAACGTCAGTCACGTGCCAAGGCCGCTTCACCACGAACGCGCCACGCGTTGTCCGCAGCACAAAGACCGAAGCAAGAGGCGAGGCGTCAACCACCGTGCCGAGCGAGAACTCGCGGGCGACGGCGACCAACCAGCTGTCAATCACCCGTTGCGCGTCGCCTCGGCGTACCGCTCGTGCAGGCGGCTGCGAATCTCGTCGGGGGAGTACGCGCGGCGCTTGCGTTCCTCGCGCGCGATCAACACCCCGGTCGCCGCGACACCCACGAGACCGGCGAGGCCCACCCACTTCCACCAGCGCATGTCCCTAGGCTAGCGACATGTCGGCAGCGGAGATCAGCTTGGACGAGGCCGTCGAGCTGACGCGGACGGGTGACGTGTGGGTGTTCCGAGGCAGCTCGCGCGCGGATCGGATGATCCAGACCCTGACCAACGCCCCGGTCAACCACGTCGGCATGTCCCTCGTGATCGAGGACCTGCCGGCGCTGATGTGGCACGCCGAGCTCGGCCGGTCACTGCCCGACCTGTGGACCGGCAAGCACCAGCGCGGCGTCCAGCTGCACGACCTCCGCGACGCCGTGATGATCTGGGGCGCCAAGTACGGCCAACGCGCCTACCTCCGCCAGCTCAACCGCCCGGCGACGCGCGAGATGGAGGACGCGGTGCTCAAGACGATCGCGCTGCTGGACGGTACGGCGTTCCCCACCTCGATGCGCCTCGCCACCCGCTGGATCCGCGGCCGCTTCCCGGCGCTGCGGCAGCGGGAGCTGAAGCCCGCCGATCTGGAGACCGTGTACTGCGCCGAGGTGGTCGCGCTGACGTACGAGGCGATGGGCCTGCTGCCCTCTGGCAAGCGCCCGAACTCCTACGACGCAGGCAGCTTCTGGAGCGGCGACGACCTCAAGCTGCTGAACGGGGCCGCGCTCGGCGGCGAGATCACCGTCCGCCTGCCCGCCTCGCTATGACCGCGGACGTGCCATCATCGGGCGCGTGGACCTGCTCTCCTCGCTGCCCGCGTTCCTCCTCGCCGTCGTCCTGATCTCGGCGTCGCCCGGTCCGGCGATGGCGCTGATCGTGCGGCGTTCGGCGCTGCGTGGGTTCCGCGGCGCGGTGCCGACGGTGCTCGGGCTCGAGGCCGGCCTGTACGTGTGGGCGCTGGCCGCCGCGGCCGGGCTCGCCGCGCTGGTCGCGGCGTCGGAGGTGGCCTACGTCGTGCTCCGAATCGTGGGCGCCGCGTTCCTCGTCTACCTCGGCGTCAAGGCCTGGCGGTCGGCGCTCAAGAAGCAGCCCGCGGAAGCGGAGCACCTGGAAGAAGACGTACGCCCCGCGCGCTGGTGGGCGGCGTTCGGCGAGGGCGCGCTGGTCATGCTCGCCAACCCGAAGGCCGCGGCGTTCATGATCGCCTTCTACCCGCAGTTCATCCCGGCCGACCGGCCGATGTTCGCCACCACAGCAGTCCTCGCGCTCTGCCAGGTGGCGTTGGAGATCGCCCTCTACCTCACGCTCGCCGCCGCCGTCGGCCGCGCGGGCGCCTGGTTCCGCAAGACCAAGATCCGCCGCCGCCTCGACGCGGTCAGCGGCACCGTCCTCGTCGGCCTTGGCGTCCGCATGGCCGCCGAGAGCCGCTGATGTCGGGCACGGTCGTGGCCATCGTCATCGCGCTCTTCGCCCTGGGCGGCCTCGCCGTCGCCGGCATCGTCCTGCTCGCGTTCGTCATCGCCGCCAAACGCGGCAAACGAGACAACTAGCCTCGACCCTTCGCCCGGCGGTGGTTCGCCCGGTCCGGCCGAGGGCAAATGATCATGTTTACATGATCATTTGCCACTTTACGTGGGGTAGACGCCAGGTAGAGGGGCCACTGGCCGCGTGAGGCGACCACCAGCCTCCCAATCCCTCACGAAGTCCCGACGCTAGGCCAAGTCTTCGGCGGCCGCGTGGCCGGCGGCTGACATGCGGCGGAGGAAGCCGACGATCAGGTCCAGCTGGTCCTCGTCGTAGTCCTGGCAGATCCCCTGCACCGCTTCGTTCATCCCCGAGTACAGCCCCAGCAGCTCGGCGCCGCGTTCGCGACGGTTCTGTACGATCACCGCCCGCCGGTCGGAGGCGTCGCGCGAACGTTCGATCCAGCCGCCCCGCTCCAGCCGGTCCAAGATCCCCGTCATCGTCGCCGGATGCAGCCCCGCCTCGCGGGCCAGCGCACCGGGGCTCAGCTGCTTGTGCCGGCTCAGGATGTCCAAGCAGGTCAGCTCGATGTCGCGCAGCTCCAGGTGGGTTCCGACCCGCTGGTTGAGCACCGTCAGCTGCGACTTCGCCTCGCGCAGCGCGGCCTGGATCTCGACCGTCAGCTGCCGATGTCGCCTTGTTGATTTGGAACTCATATAATATCCTCGTCATAAGATACGAACCCGCGAGCACAAGATACTCCGCAAGGAGCCCGATCATGCGTACGTTCCGCCCCAGCCGCCTCGTCAAGTCCGCCAACAACCTCTTCGCCCGCGTCATCCGGCTCGGCCTCCCCGTCGGCCCCTGGGCGCTCCTCACCGTCCCCGGCCGCAAGTCCGGCATCCCGCGCACGACCCCCGTCGCCTTCGTCCGCGCCGGCACCGGCTACCGCGTGATGTCGCCGTACGGCCACGTCGACTGGGTCAAGAACGTCCGTGCCGCCGGGCGCGCGCAGCTCATCAGCCGCGGCCGTGCGTTCGACGTCTCCGCCGAGGAGCTGCCGGCGAACGAGGCCGCCAAGGTCCTCCGCGGCAACCTCTCCCACGCCCCCTGGCTGCTGCGCCGCATCTTCAAGCCGTACTTCGACACCCCGTACGACGCACCCCTCGAGGACTGGGAGCGGGAGGCCGCCAACCACCCCGTCTTCCACTTCGAGCCGCTTTCGGACACCATGGAGGTTCCGGTTGGGGCCGATTCTGGTCGCAAGGCCCACCAACCCGGTCCGGGGGTGCGATGATTGCGGATGGCAAGGACTGACGCGTTCGATGTGGGGAGTCGCATGGCGGAGACCACACCGCTGCTGGAGGTGCGGGATCTGCGGGTCCGGTTCCGGCTGAGTCACCGGCCGGAGTTCTTCGCGGTCGACGGACTCAGCTACACGCTGGAGCGCGGCCGGGCGCTGGGCATCGTGGGCGAGAGCGGGAGCGGCAAGACGATCGGCGTACGCGCGCTGATGGGTCTGCTGCCCAAGGCGGCGCAGGTCGTGAGCGGCACCGCGGTGTTCTCCGGACGCGACCTGGTCACGCTGCCCGCTCCGGCGCTGCGCCGGATCCGCGGGCGGGACATCTGCATGGTGTTCCAGAACGCCACCGAGGCGATGAACCCGACGCTCACGATCGAACGGCAGCTCACCGAGCACCTGATCTGGCACGGCATCTGCGGCCGCAAGGAGGCCCGCGACCGGGCGATCGAGGCCCTGGGCGACGTCGGACTGCCCGATCCCGCCGGCACCATGCGGATGTACCCGTTCCAGCTCTCCGGCGGCATGCGGCAGCGCGCGATGATCGCGATGGCGACCGTGACCCGGCCGAGCCTGCTGATCGCCGACGAGCCGACGACGGCCGTCGACGTCACGGTGCAGCGCCAGATCCTCGACCTGCTTGGGCGTTTGAAGGCCGACGGCATGGCGATCGTGATGATCACGCACGATCTCGGGGTGGCGCGGTCGTTCTGCGACGACGTCACGGTGATGCGGTACGGGCAGCAGGTCGAGTCCGGCGCGATCGCCGACGTGATCGATCATCCGACCCATCCGTACACGCGCCGGTTGCTCGAATCGACCCCGGAGATCCGCCGTGGCTGAACAGAACGCGCAGAACCTCGTCGAGGCGATCGAGCTCGCCAAGGTGTTCTCGACGCGCGCCGGTCCGGTCAACGCCGTCGACGGTGTCTCGCTGACGATCCGACGCGGCGAGACGCTCGGGCTGGTCGGCGAGAGCGGCAGCGGGAAGTCGACGGTCGCGCGGCTCATCATGGGGCTGCAGGAGCTGACGGCCGGGCAGGTGCTGTTCGACGGTTCGGACATCACGCGGATGGGCAAGGCCGAGTTGCGGACGCTGCGGCGGCGCATGCAGATGGTGTTCCAGAACCCGTTCGGCTCGCTGCTACCGCACTACACCGTGGCGGCGAACATCGCCGAGCCGCTGCGCCTGCATGGCGAGACCGACAAGAACAAACGGCGTGCCCGCGCGGCCGAGCTGCTGGAGCAAGTCGGCCTTGACGCCGATGCGGCAGACCTCTATCCACGTCAGTTCAGCGGTGGGCAGCAGCAGCGCATCGCGATCGCGCGAGCTCTGGCGCTGCGGCCGGACCTGCTGGTGTGCGACGAGCCGACGTCGTCGCTGGACGTGTCCGTCCAGGCGCAGATCCTCGAGCTGCTGGAGTCCTTGCAGACGGAGATGAACCTGACGGCGTTGTTCATCTCGCACAACCTCGCGGTCGTGCAGCGGCTGGCGTCGACGGTGGCCGTGATGTGCCGCGGGCGGGTCGTGGAGTACGGGCCGACGGCCGTGATGTTCGACTCGCCGCAACACCCGTACACGCAGGTCCTGTTGGCCGCGACGTTGCCGGTCCACTCGGACACGCCGCGGATCGAGGCCCCGCCCGAAGCCCTGGCGTGGAAGGCGAGCTCGCTCGACACCGTCAAGACGGACTTGCGCGAGGTCGAGCCGGGACACCTCGTCCGCGTCGAGGTCTAGGCTCGGGATTTCAGGTGTTGGTGGGCGACTTCGACGTGTGAAGGACGGACCTGTCTGTCCTGCTGGGGAGGCTTGGGGTTGCGACGTCTGGAGTGATCTGAGCGGGAAGGCGCTCCGTAGGTGAAGCGTGTCGTGGTCGCCTTACCCGGCCAGTGGCCGCTCTACCTGGCGTCGACCCCACGTAGAGGGGCCAATGATCATGTAAACATGATCATTGGCCCCCGGGCGGGGCCCGGACCGGGCGAACCAACCGTCGGACGAAAGGTCGAGGTCTAGGCCTGAGTCGACCGTGCCATGGATCGTCGCCACACCGTGCCGGCCACCAGGCTGGCCACGGTGCCGGCGAGCCCACAGATGCCGATGGTGAGCGCGAGGTTCCCGAGCACACTGCCCAACGCGCCGGCGAGCAGGAAGCCCAGCCCCTGCCCGGCGGTGAGGCCGGCGATCGCGACCCCGTTCGCGCGGCCCCGGTAGTCGTCGGACACCCGGCGGACGAACATCGCGTTGAGCGGACTCGCGAACGACGCGCCGAACCCGCCGACGCACAGCATCACCAACACCACCGGGTACGGCGGTGAGAAGAACGCGACCATCAGCACCGCGCATGCCAGCACGGCGAGCGGCACCAGCAGCCGGTCGCGTAGTCCAGGCTTGATGATCCGGGTGAGCAGGACAGTTCCGACGACGTGTCCCACCGCGGGCGCCGCGAGCATGAGCCCCGCCGCGGCTGTGGCGTGGCCAAGCTCGCGTGCGTACGGGTACGCGATCGCCTCCGGTGCGTACGCGAACGCCGACGACAGCCACACGAGCAGCAGGCAGCCGCGGAGCCAGCCGTCCCCGAAAACGTACCGGACCCCCGCCGACAGGTCCTTGAGGTAGCTGGGGCGATCGACCGACGCGAGCTGCGGCGCCGGGCGCTGCTTGATCCCGTACCGGACCAGGATCGCCGACAGCAGGTACGTGCAGGCGTTGATGAGCAGCGTGGTTTTCGCGCCGACCAGCGTCACCGCGATGCCGCCGGCGGCGAAGCCGAGGATCTGGCTGACCTGGAACGTGACGATGTTGAGCCCGCTGCCGAGGATGTAGATGTCGCCGGACAGGATCTCCGGCAGCATCGCCGACCGCGACGCGGTCGCCGGCGGAGTGGCGAGATGCGCGAGGTACAGCAGCGCGATCGCCAACCAGAGCGGCATGCCCGGGATGACGAGGCTGCCGATCAGCGCGGCCCGGAACAGGTCGCAGGTGACCATCACCGTACGGCGCCGGAACCGGTCCGCGAGCGGCCCGAGCAGCGGGCCGCCCAGCAGCGCCGGCAACCAGGCGGAGGCGTACGCCACCGCGGTCAGCAGCTTGGAGCCGGTGCGGTCGAAAACGAGGACGGAAACGGCGACCGCGGCGAGCTGGTTGCCCAGGTGGGACAGCGCGATCGCGGGGTAGAGAAAACGGAACTCCCGGACCGCGAACAGACCTCGGTACGACGTACCGCGCGACCCCGTATCCGACACGAAGGAAGACTGTCAGACGCGAATCGCGATTCCGTGTCAGGGGGTCGGCGCGTGTGGCCAAGACTGGACGTGGCTGAACTTGGCCGTCACGCGGTCGAAGCGGTTGTACGCGTTCATGCCCTAGCCTGATTTCGATCTTGCGTTGTTCACCGCGGAGGGACGCAAGGAGGCGAAGAAGCCATGACGCTGCCTGACATGGCGACCACTGAGCCGCCCCGGCGTGTGTTGCGGCTGTCCAGAAGCCACGTCCTCCGCAGAATCGGACTGTTCTTCCTCGTCGTGTGGGGCGCGGCGACGTTGAACTTCTTCCTCCCGCGCCTCGCCCCCGGCGACCCGATCCGCGAGCGGCTGTTCCGCATGTCGACGCAGGGTGGCTACACCCAGCAGGGCATCGAGGAGATGGTCAAGGCCTACCAAGCGGAGTTCGGCCTGGACCAACCGCTCTGGCTGCAGTATCTGCGGTACCTGCGGGACATCGTCCAGCTCGACTTCGGCTACTCCCTCACGCTGTATCCCGCGAAGGCGATCGATCTGATCATGTCCGCGCTGCCGTGGACGATCATGCTGCTGCTCGTCTCCACGATCCTGTCGTTCGTGCTGGGTACGCTGCTCGGCGCGGGGCTCGCGTGGCGGAAGTCCCCACGCTCGTTGCACATCACGGTCGGTCCGCTGCTGGCGCTGTCCGCGATCCCGTACTACATGCTAGGCCTGATCCTCGTGTACGTGTTCGCGTTCGTGCTGCACCTGTTCCCGCTGTCGGGCGGCTACACGGCCGGGCAGCTGCCGACCATGACGCCCGCGTTCTTCCTCGACGTTCTGCACCACTCTGTCCTGCCCGCGGCGAGCATTGTCCTTACCAGCATGGGCAGTTGGGCACTCGGCATGCGCGGCATGATGGTGACGACCGAGGGCGAAGACTACATGACGTTCGCGGAGATGCGCGGGCTGCGAGACCGGACCGTCTTCCTCTGGTACGGGTTGCGCAACGCGATCCTGCCGCAGTTCACCAGCCTCGCGCTCGCGCTCGGCCACATCGTCTCCGGCGCCCTGATCGTCGAGGTGATCTTCACCTATCCGGGCGTCGGATCCCTGCTGTTCCAGGCGATTCAGGGCGCGGACTACTTCCTCATCTACGGCATCGTGTTCATGGTCGTCGTCGCGATCGCGCTGGCGACGTTGCTCGTCGACCTCGCGTACCCGCTGCTCGATCCGCGCATCCGGACGGGGTCGAAGTGACCGCCCAGGCTGGGCGCCAGGCCGTCGAGGCCTCGCCCGCGGCGTTCCTCTTCCAACGGCTCCGCGGTGCGCTCGCGTACGGGTTGCGCAACCCGATGCTCGCGGCCGGACTGCTGATTCTGCTGCTCCTGTTGGCGATCGGATGGCTCGGTCCGCTGTTCGTCTCGCCCGAGCTGGCCCAGCCGGCGTCGGCGCCGCCGGACCTGGCGCCGTCGGCGGAGTACCCGCTCGGCACAGACGACCAGGGCCGCAACCTGCTCGCCGTCGCGATCGTCGGTCTGCCGCTGACGTTGCAGGTCGGCTTCATCGCCGGTGCTGTCGCGCTCGGGCTCGGCACGATTCTCGGCGTGGTCGCGGGGTACGTCGGCGGTGTCGTCGACGCGGTCATCCGCGGGCTCGCGGACATCCTGCTCACCGTTCCCGGTCTGGTCGTACTGGTGACGATCGCGGCGTCGATCCGCGGCGTGATCAGCGTGACCGTGATGGCGCTCGTCGTCGCCTCGCTGGCCTGGATGTGGCCGACCAGGACGATCCGGGCGCAGGTGCTGACGCTGCGGCAGCGGTCGTACGTGCAGGTCGCGAAGATGTCCGGGATGCGCACGCACGAGGTGATCTTCTTCGAGCTGCTGCCGAACCTGCTGCCGTACCTCGCCGCCTCCTTCGTCACCTCGACCGGCGCGGCCGTGCTCGCCTCGGTCGGGCTGGAGGCGCTCGGCCTCGGTCCGCAGAACGAGCCGACGCTCGGCATGACGATCTACTGGGCGATCTCGTTCAACGCGCTCGTGCGCGGGCTCTGGTGGTGGTGGCTGATGCCGATCGTCCTGATCGTGCTGCTGTTCATGAGCCTGTTCCTGGTCAGCTCCGGTCTGGACGAGCTCTCCAACCCGCGGCGACGGCGGAAGTATCGGTGAGGGCGATGCCGACTTCCGGAACTCAGGTACTGCAGGTGTCGGACCTGCGCGTCTGGTACCAGACCGGGCGCGACGAGGTGGTGCGCGCGGTCGACGGGGTGTCGTTCGACATCCGGGCGGGCGAACGTTTCGGCCTGGCTGGGGAGTCCGGCAGCGGCAAGTCCACGTTGGCGATGGCTCTGATGGGCATGATCAAGCCACCGGGCCGGATCGAGTCGGGCCGGATCGAGCTGGGCGGGCAGGACATCGCGGCGCTCGACGAGGAGGCGATTCGCAAGCTGCGGTTGGCCGACATCTCGATCATCCCGCAGGGCGCGATGAACTCGCTCAACCCCGTCCGCCGTGTCCGCGACCACTTCCGCGACAACGCGAGCGCACACGAGAACGAGCTGCCAATCAGCCACCTTCGTACCCGCATGGTCGAGCTGCTCGAGATGGTCGGGCTCGGCGCGGACGTCGCGGACCGGTACCCGCACGAGCTCTCCGGCGGCATGAAGCAGCGGGTCTGCATCGCGCTCGCGATCATGCTGCGGCCGCGGGTGATCATCGCCGACGAGCCGACCAGTGCGTTGGACGTGGTCGTTCAGCGGCAGGTCGTGCAGACGCTGCGTGCGGTCCAGGAGGAGCTCGGCGCGGCCGTTCTGCTGGTGGGCCACGACATGGGGCTGCTCGCGCAGTTCGTCAACCGGCTGGGCGTGATGTATGCGGGGCGGCTGGTCGAGGTGGGGCCGGTGCGGGACGTGTTCGCGAGGCCGACGCATCCGTACACACAGATGCTGATCTCGAGCCTGCCGCGGTTCGACGAACGGATCTCCAAGGCCAGCCGGAACGCGGCCGAGGCCAGGCGGTTCACGACACCGAACGGCGAGGTCGTCGAGCTGGAGGAGATCGGACCGGACCACTGGGTGTTGCCGTTTTCTCCATGAGAGAAGGGAAAGGAGGGCAGATGCCGCGTCCAGCGCCCCCGCAGGCGTCCCCGCGACGTCCCCGAATCGGCGCAGGTCGCCCGCTACTCGAAGCGGACCTCGCGACGCAGGTCTACGACAGCCGCGGGCAGCGACGCAACGTTGCGTTGTCGGAGCTGTCGTTCTCGATCAGCGGCGACCACCCGTCGTTCACCGCGGTCGTCGGCGAGAGCGGCAGCGGGAAGACCACGATGGCGCGGGCACTGCTCGGCATGCAGGAGCCGACCTCCGGCGAGATCCGGTTCAACGGCAAGAACGTGTACAAGCTCAAGGGCGCCGACCAGCTGGAGTTCCGGCGCGAGGTGCAGGCGATCTTCCAGGATCCTTTCGAGGTCTACAACCCGTTCTACAAGGTGGATCACCTGCTCACCGTTCCGATCCGGAAGTTTCGGCTTGCTCGCTCTCGGGCCGATGCCGGCAACCTGATCGAGAGCGCGTTGCGCGATGTCGGACTGGAGCCGAAGGACACGCTGGGGCGGTATCCGCACCAGCTGAGCGGTGGGCAGCGGCAGCGGCTCACGGTGGCGCGCGGGCTGCTGATCCGGCCGCGGCTGATCATCGCCGACGAACCGGTGTCGATGGTCGATGCCTCACTGCGTAAGACGATTCTCGGCACGCTCGAGCAGCTGAACGACGAGTTCGGCATCTCGTTCGTCTACATCACCCACGACCTGGCGACGGCGTACCAGGTCAGCGAGAACATCATCGTTCTGTACAAGGGACTCGTGGTCGAGGCGGGTGAGGTCGGCCGGGTGATCAAGCAGCCGGAGCACCCGTACACGCAGCTCCTGGTGAGCTCGGTCCCGGAGCCGGACCCGACGCGACCGTGGTCCGGTGAAATGCCCGAGGGCAACAAGAAGGTGTCGACGGCGGCGGCGACCGGAACGGGCTGCGCGTTCGCCGACCGATGCCCACACGTGATGCCGATCTGCGTGAAGGAGCGGCCGCCGCTCTACCGGACTCACGACGAGCAGGCCGCGGCCTGTTTCCTCTACCAGGAAACGCCGCGCGTCGTCACCGGCGACGTGAGTCAGACGTTCCAGCCGTTCCAGGGTAAAGAACAGCCCAGCGCCAAGGAGGAATGATGGCCGAACGGACAGGTCGAGGGCTGAACCGACGCGACCTTCTGCGCGGAGCAGCGATGATCGCTCCCGCGGTGGCGTTGGGCTGTACGGCCGGCGCTCCCACGCCGGGCCAGCCCGCTCCCGGGGGCCAAGGCGGCGCGATCAAGCAGATCGCCCGCAACCGCTCGCTGGTGCTCGGAATTACCGGTACCAGCCTGACCGACTTCCAGACGTTCAACCCGTACCTGCCAGGTGTCTCGACGGCGTCGGGCTATCCGTACTGCTACGAGCCGCTGTTCTACTACAACGCGTTCCATACCGACGCGGTGTGCGGGCCGGAGGGCATGGACTGCGAGGACGGGATCATCCCGTGGCTCGCGGAGAGCTACGAGTACAACGCCGACTTCACCGCGGCAACCGTCAAGCTGCGTGAGGGAACGGAGTGGAACGACGGCAAGCCGTTCACCGCGAACGATGTGAAGTTCACGATGGAGCTGCTGGCGAAGAACTCGCCGAAGCTGACCTGGTCAGTCGACGTGGACACGTGGGTGAAGGCGGTGACGGCGCCGGACGAGCGGACGGTGGAGTTCGAGCTGAAGCGGCCGAACCCGCGGTTCGTGTTCTCGTACTTCACGTTCCATATGGACATCGGAATCCCGATAGTTCCGGAACATATCTGGAAGGACCAGGACCCGAACAAGTTCACCTTCGTCGATCTGAAGAAGGGGTGGCCGGTCACCACATCGCCCTGGAAGCTGGTCGTGAGCTCGCAGCAGCAGCGGATGTACGACCGGGTCGACACCTGGTGGGGCAAGAAGGCGGGCTTCCGCGAGCTGCCGGCCGTCGAGCGGATCATGGTGCTGCCGGGCACCGACGAGACGAAGATGGTGCAGCTGTCGTTGGCGAACGAGGCCGACCTGACCATCGACCTGCGGCCGAACACGATCAAGTCGGTCATCCAGCAGAACAAGGCCGTGACGACGTGGACCGGGGACAAGCCGCCGTACGGCTATCTGGACTGGTGGCCGATCGGGCTCGGCTTCAACTGCTCGAAGGCGCCGTTCGACGATCCCGAGATCCGGTGGGCGATCAACCACGCGATCGACCGTGCGCAGCTGGTGTCACTCGGCTACCAGGGCGCCGGTGCGCCGACGTTGCTGCCGTTCCCGAACTATCCAGCGCTGTTGGAGTATCTGGACCCGATCGAGGCGCAGTCGTCGAAGATCGACGACTTCGACGTCGCCAAGACCGCGTCGATCATGCAGGGGAAGGGTTGGGCGAAGGACTCGGAGGGCTTCTGGGCGAAGGACGGGAAGCGGTTCCCGTTCATCATCTACACGCTGATCCTGTTCCAGGACATCACGCCGGTGCTGGTGCAGCAGTTGCGGAAGGCGGGATTCGACGCTTCGTTCAAGCAGGCAACGGGTCCTGACTTCGACGAGCACGTGTCGACGGGCAACATGGACGCGTTCATCCTCGGGCACGGCGGGTCGGTGTCGGACCCGTACTTCACGTTGCGGCTGTACCAGAGCCGGTACGTGAAGCCGACGGGGGAGCGTTCGACCTACCCGTACCGGTGGTCGAACCCGGAGTACGACGAGATCGTCGACACGATGGGGACGACGAGCCCGGACGACCCGAAGCTGCACGACCTGTTCCGCCAGGCGATGGATCTGTGGATCCCGGCGCTGCCGGACGTGGGGCTGGTGCAGTGGTTCCACCGGATCCCGACGAACACGACGTACTGGACGAACTGGCCCTCGGAGGAGAACCCGTACATCAACTCGGCGTACTGGCACCGCACGTCGCCGCTCTGGATCCACAGCCTCAAACCCGCGCAGCCCTAGTCGTCCGTCCCACCGACGTGATCATGAACGTGATCATGAAGCCGTAGCAGTCACCTGCGCCAGTTTGGCTTCATGATCACGTTCATGATCACCGGAGTCTCGGCCCAACCCCGACGGGCGCCGTTTGTATGAAGGGCACCTTCATCCAATAGCCCGGCCCATCCACCATGTCCCATCAAACTGTGGGGTTCTGGTCGCGACACGCTGGCGTGTCGCGACCAGAACCCCACAGTTTCGCGAAGGGCGGAGGGTCCCCTCGCTCGAGAGGTTCGAATGAAGGTGCCCTTCATACAAAACGCCGGCGGGGTGGCTGTTGTAGTCGTGGCCGGTGGTGCTGGTGTGATGAAGTCTGGCTGGGTCGGGGGCACCCTGGTCCGAACCTCTGGGACCGGGGTGCCCCCGACCCAAACCGGTCCGCGCAACGCCAGCAACGCGGGTTGGCTCGGCGACATCCGCCCACCTTCGAGTGATGGACTCGCACTCGAAGAGGCAGCATGTCCGGTGGGTGCCATGAGCCACCTCCTGCGGGAGTGACCTGAGACCAGACATCCTGCTCCCTCTGCGCCGCAGCCGACCCCAGCCCTCTCCGTTTCAAATGAGGGACTCCCTCTATCGAATAGATCGCTACAGGGCCGCCCTCTTTCGAAACGCGCGCTGTTAAGGCACGGCTTTAGGGCTCTCCCGTCGCACCCTGACCGTCGCGAGACTGGCGGGGTGCGATGGCTGTTCTCGTCCGTGCTCGTGACCCTTCTGCTCGCCGGTTGCGGCGCCTCACCTCCGCCGCTGTCGACAGCTGAGGCGGTCGCGACGACGCTGGCGGCTGAGCCGACCCTGCGCTGGAAGGGGTCGTGGACGTACCAGGGCGACCGGGTGAGCGTCGACGTACGCACGATGGGTGCCGGTGACCTGACCGGGGTGCTCGACGTCGGCGGGGAGTCCGAGCGGCTGGTCGTGACCGGCAATAGGCAGCTGGGGCGGACCAGCGGCTGGTCAGTGGTGTTCCGGCGACCGTGGCAGAACCTCGCGCCCGACGCGCTGGCCAAGCTCGTCCGCGAGGTGGGGATCGCGCCCACGACCGGCGACGCGGCGTACGCACGGCCGCCGGGCGTGGCAACGGACGCGCTGCACCTAGACCTGCCGAACGTCGGCACGCTCTGGCTGTCGGCCGGCTCCCCGCACCCGGTCGTGGGCTACTCGGGCGACCACCTCCCGGCGTCCGGACCGATCGTCACCGACCCCATCCCGATCGCGCTCACCGCGACGCGCGGGACGGTGGCGGAGGCGACCGAGACCTACCGCGCGATGGCGGCGGACCTGCGCGGCGTCCCCGGACTGATCCCGGTGGAGTTCACCGGCAAGGCGTTCGAGGTCGACGCGGTCACCCCGCCGAGCCGCTGCCGGCGTGGCAACTGTCCGATCGAGGTGACCGGCCACAACGTCAGCGACCGCTACCACCTGCGGCCCGTCGTCCGCGCGGTGCTCAGCGGCAACCTGAAGTCGGCCGGCGAGTGCCTCGTACGCCTCCCGCTCGCCGCGCCCGGCGCGACCGTGAGCGGCTCGTGCGACGTCGACGACAAGCGCATCGACGAGATCTGGGCGGCGTCCGGCGACGCGCGGCTCCGGCTCGTGCAATGGCAGGCGGACCCGGACGTGCAGCCGGCGCAGTACTACGAGCCGGCGAACGGCGTCGAACTGGCGGACCAACTCACCGCGCGAGCCGCGCGGCCCTGAACGCCCAGGCGGACGGCCGGGGTCTGGTGGCCTGATCCAGACCCCGGCCGCCCTCGTGGGCTCGACTCACCGCCGTCAGAGTCAGTGGTGGTCGAGCTGCCCCCTGATCTCGCCTCCGGGGTAGAGGGTGCTGTGCACGTTGGCGTACGTGGCGCCGGCGCGAATCGCCTTGACCAGCTCGCTGAACTGGCCGGCCGCGATGCCCTGCCCCACGGGGCCGATCACGTCAGCCGCGCGGATGGTGCCGGTGACGGTCGCCGGCGCGGCCGGGCAGGCCTGGGTGCCGGCCGGTCCGTTGCCGAGGTTCGAGCAGAGGAACGTACTGATCCCGCCGCTCTGAGCCTTGCCGCCGAAGTGGATGTGCGCCTGGGTGACCGTACCCTCGAGGCTGCCGTAGCTGAGCTGGTACGTGATCTCTTGCTTCTTGTCGTTGATGCGAATCGAGAACCGGCCCGAACCCGCCGTCGACAGCGCCTGCGGGTCCTCCTCGTAGCCGGTCAGCTTCTCGACGAACACCTTCTGGTCGTTGCTGTGGTCGCCGCCCGCCAGAGCGGTCGTCCCGACCGCGGATGCAGCGACGAGGACTCCGGCCGCCATCAATGCGAGCCGCGCGTTGCGATGCATGTGGGTCCCTCCCGATCGGTTACAGCTCTGTTACCACCTGTTCTGAACGGGCCGTAGCGGCACCTGGTTCACCCATCGGCGTGTCGTCCCAATTGCCCGGTGCGTAAACTGGTCCTCATCTTCGGCAGCTCGCCGAGCGCTCCCCCCACCTTTCCCACCAGACCTCTGTCTCCAGGGAGCGCTCCCGCATGCCCAGATCTCGCTTCGCCTTCTTGTCGATGCTTCTGTTCGTCCTCGTCGTCCAGTGGGACGCGTTCGCCGTCAACCTGGTCTTGCCGCGGATCGGCTCCGACCTCGGCGCTCGTGCGAACGTCCTTGCCTGGGTGGTCAGCGCGGCGATGTTCGCCAGCGTGGCCGTAAAGGTGCTCGCTGGTCGGGTCGGGGACCGGGTCGGGCTGCGGAAGCTGGTGGTGGTCGGGTACGTGGGGTACGCGGCGGCTTCGGCCCTGTGCGCTCTGGCTCCGCACGCTGGTTGGCTGATCGGTGCCAGGATCGGCCAGGGTCTGTTCGGCGCGCTGGTGATGACGGGCGGACTGGCGCTGCTGGCGAGCAGCTATCCGGCGGAACGTCGAGGCCGCGCGATCGCGCTGGCGTTCGGGCTCGGCGGGATCGCGACGGTCGCCGGGCCGGTGCTCGGCGGGCTGGTCGCCGACGCTTTGGGCTGGCCGTACGTCTTCTGGCTCGAGGTTCCGGTTGCGCTGCTCGGGGCAGTTTTCGCCTTGCTGGCAAGGGAGACAGTGCGTCCTGGTCGAGTGCGGAGCGAGTCGGTCGTTCGGAACGCCGCCTTGCTTCGGGTGATCGCGGCCGGGTCGCTCGCCAACGCGGCCGTCGTGCTCGTCCTCTTCGCCGTGCCGTGGCGGCTGGCCACGTCGACCGCCGGAGCGTGGATGTCGGTCTGCTCCGCCGCCCTGGCGCTCGGCATCGCCGTGTCCGACCGGCTGGCCAAGGTGGGCATCGTGCCGTTCCTGGTCGTCGCCGGCCTCGCGCTCCTCGCCACCCCGCTGAGCCTGATCGGTGGCGTGGCGGCCGCCGCGTTCTGCCTCGGCGTCGTCAACGGGCTGACGATCGCGACCGCCATGACCACCGTCCCGCTGGACCGAGCCGGCGAGGCTGCCGGCCTCACCAACACCGCCCTCACCCTCGCCGGCGCGCTCGCGCCAGCCCTGGCCGGCAGCAGCCCGCACGCCCTTGTGATCGCGGCTTCGCTGAGCCTCGCGGGGGTGGTTCCGTTGGTCAGGTCACGGGTGCGAGCGGGATCGTAGGAAGCGGGATCCCGAAGCCTGGTTGGGCGGGGACGCTCAACACGCCCTCGACCAGCGGGTAGCCCGACGTGTCGATACCGGCTGTCGTACCCGGCACGCCCTCCACGGTCACCACGTTGCCGAGGCCGGCGGCGAGCTGGGCGGCGTACAACGACTTCAGCGGCTGGCCCCACGCGTGCGGCGAGGCCTGGACGCTGGCCTCGCGCAGGGATGGCATGACCTGGCGCCAGGCGGTGAAGCCGTACGACACGACGTCCATCAGCAGGACGTCGAGCAGCCCTTCCCTGCTCAGCTCCAGCAGCTCCGGGACGTTCGGGTGGGCCTCGCCGTCCGCGATCAGCGTCGGCCCCGTGAGCGGGCGCAGCAGCGCGAGGTCCTCGCGGGTCTCGGCGAACGGCTCCTCGATCCAGAACAGGTCGCAGTCCTTGACCTGCTCGAAGTACTCGACGAACCCCGGCCCGGTGTACCCGTCGTTCGCGTCGACCAGGATCCGTTCGGTCGGGAACGCCGTTCGCACCGCGCGGGTGACCTCGATGTCGCGCCGCAGGCCGGCGCGCGGCTCCTGCCAGCGGTAGCCGCGCCCGATCTTCAGCTTGAACGCGCGGTAGCCGGCCGCGAAGTCCGCGGCGGCGTTCTCCAGCACCGCGTCGATGCCGCGCGGTGAGCCCTCGGGATCCAGGTCGTCGAGGTAGATCGCGCCGCTGTAGCACGTCACGGATGGCTCGCCGAGCTTGCCCAGCAGAGAGTAGACCGGTTCACCCAGCAGTCGGCCGGCGAGATCGTGCAGCGCGAAGTCCAGCGGGAACGCGGCCTCGTTGATCACCCCGACCTCGGGGTCGAACAGCTCCCCGAGCCGGCTCCCGACCAACCCGGGCAGCGCCGACAGCGAGCCTGCCGCGATGCCCCAGCCGTGCGCGCCGTCGGACGTACGCACCACCAGGATCGGGAGCGTGCCGCCCGACCCGTGGCTGCCGAGGTGCGAGTTGCGCCCGACCGTTCGCGGGTACGAGTACGTGAGCTGCCCGGTTTCGATGCGATCGATCCGTTGATCCGCGATCTGCGCCATGGCCCCATTCTTGCCGGCCCCGGCCCGAAGCTGTCACGATCATGGTGAGGGTCGGGATCGGGAGGGGGGACCGATGGCGCGCATCGAGTTCCGCCGTCAGCTCGCCGCGGTTGGCGTCGTTTTCGCCAATCCGGGCTTGCGCGACTGTCAGCTCGCGCTCGCACTCGCCAGGATCGTCGACCTGGCTCAGCTGGTAGCGGTTTCTGCTTACCTGTATGGGCAAGGCGGTGCCGCGCCGGTGGCGGCGTACGGTGTGATCCGGGCCGTCGCGGCGGCCGTGGGGGTGCCCGTTCTGACGACCGGGACGGGACGGTTCGGGCATGGCGGCATGCTTCGGATCCTGGGCTTCGTGGCCGCTGTGGCGACCGCGGGGATGGCTCTGGCGATGTTCGCCGCCGGTCCGGTTTCGGTCGTACTGGTCCTCGCCGGAGTGGGCGGGCTGGCGATCGGGGCGTTCCGGCCGATCTGCTCCGCGCTGATGCCGTCGCTGGTGACGACGCCGGAGGAGCTCGTCGCGTGCAACGCCGCGACCGGGCTGCTGGACGGGGCGAGCACGCTGGTCGGGCCGTTGCTCGCCGGCGGGTTGCTCGGGCTGCTCGGTCCCTCGTGGGCGGTTTCTGTGACCGCTCTGCTGCTCGTCGCCACGGGGTTGCTGTCCGGGCGGCTGCCGGTGCCGGCGGCGATGCCGCCGCTCGGCGAGGACACGTCGCTGCTGGACGGCGTACGGACGTTCGTCCGCACACCGCAGACCCGGCTGCTTGGTGTGGTCGGCATGCTGCAGACCGGCGTACGCGGCGCGATGAACGTGATCATCGTCGCGCTGGCTCTCGACCTGCTGCTGGTGGGGGAGCCGGGGCTTGGGGTGTTGTTCGCCGCTTTGGGCGTGGGTGGGCTGATCGGGCTGCCGCTGACGCTCGGTCTGGTGCGCCGCCAGTCGCTCTACCGCTCGTTCGGAGTGGGCCTGATCCTCTTCGGCGCGCCGTTGGCGTTGACCGGTGCTGTACCTGTGTTCGCCGTTGCCCTGTTGATGTTCGCCGTGGTGGGGATCGGGAACGACTTCCTCGACGTGTCCTGCTACAGCGCGATCCCACGCGCGGTGCCGGATCACCTGCTGGCGCGGATCTTCGGAGTGCTGGAGTCGGCGTACCAGATCGGCATGGCCCTCGGCGCGGCCTTGGCGGGAGTGCTCCTGGCGGCGTTCGACATCCGCCTGTCACTCGTTCTCGTGGGGCTCGTGCTGCCCCTTGCGGCGCTTGCCTGTGCGCGTTGGTTCATCCGCTTCGACAAGGCGTTGGGGACGCGCGACGCGGAAGTCGACCTCCTGCGGGGGCAACCGCTGTTCGCGCCGTTGCCGATGCCCGTCCTGGACAACCTGGCCAGCCGCCTCGCCCCTACGCGCTTCACCGCGGGGGAGGTGATCATGACGCAGGGGGAGGAGGGAGATCGGTACGTGCTGATCGTGGAAGGAACGGTGGCAATCTCCAAGGACAGCAAGCACATCGCGTCCCTGGGAGCAGGCGAAGCATTCGGCGAAATAGCCCTAGTACGCAACACGCCCCGCACAGCAACAGCCGTAGCGTCAACAGCGATCGAAGCCCGAACCTTGGACCGAGCAGCCTTCCTCGCAGCCCTAGGCTGCGACCCCCGAGCCCGAGCCGCAGCCGAGTCAGTAGCCGACGTCCGCCAGCAACGGGATTGAATGAAGGGCACCTTCATTCGAACCTATTGAATGAAGGTGCCCTTCATTCAAAACAGCGGGACGGCAACAGAAGGCCCCGGCTTCATCTGCACAACAAGAAGCCGGGGGTCCACAAGCGACCCAAGCACGGCAGCAAACCGGAACAAGAAGGAACCTCCCCCGGGACACCTGTTCCGGGGCAGGGGCGGCGCGTGAAAACAGGTGGCCGGACCGGCCACCACCATCGACCGCCGCCACAGACCCCGAGAGCACCAAACCCCGGAGAGCGCCCATCACAACCGGCATTGGATGAAGGGCACCTTCATCCAACCCGGCCCGTGATCATGAAGCCAAACCAGTCGAATACGCCGGGTTAGCCTTCATGATCACGTTCATGATCACGGGAAGGCGAGCGAAGGACCCCCTGCTCCGACAGACCGGCATCTCGCATAGGTGCCACGAACCGGGACAGCGAGCACCCACTTGCCCATGGGAGGGCGCTCGGAGGGGGATGCGGGACGCCCACAGCCCACGCCGGCGCATGAACGTGCTTCGGACGACGGGCGCTGGTTGGGGTCGGGGGCACCCCGGTCCCATAGGTTCGGACCAGGGTGCCCCCGACCCAGCTAGGCCTCGCCACCGCCGTTCCTTTGAATGAAGGGCACCTTCATTCAATAGCCCAGCCCATCCACCATGTCCCATCAAACTGTGGGGTTCTGGTCGCGACACGCCAGCGTGTCGCAACCAGAACCCCACACTTTCACGAAGGGCGGAGGGTCCCCTCGCTCGAGGAGCTTCGAAGGAAGGGACCCTTCATACAAAGCGGCGCCAGCCCGGCCGAGCAGCGCCGCAACGACACCTCGAGGCCGTCCTCCGGGTCCAGGTCAGGTGCGAAGGGCGAAGAGGGCGGCGCCGAGGAGGCTGGCTTGGGGGCCGAGGGTGGCTTGGACGATGGGCGGGGGGTGGGGGCGGCGCGAGGCTCGGCCGAGGTACATGTCGCGCAGCGCTTCCCACAAGGGCGTCGCCGCCGTGCCGAGGCCGCCGCCGATCACCACGACGGGTGGGTCCAGCAGAGCCACCGCGTCGGCCAGAACGAGGCCCAACGCCCGGCCCGCGGACGTCAGATCGCCAGCGCGGGCAGCGAGCCCCGCACCCGACGCGAAGGACTCCAGATTCCCTTCCCAGGAAGGGTGAACGGACGCCGGCACCGACAGCTCGCCCAAGGCGATGGCCTCGCCGCGGTGGCCGGACACCATGCGCCCGTCGGCGACCAGCGTCGACGACACCCCCGTCCCCAACGACACGTAGAAGAGCCCGTCGTACGTACGCCCCGCCCCAAGCCGCCACTCGGCCAGCGCCCCACACCGCACGTCCGACTCCACCACCACCGGCACACCCGGACACACCTCAGCCAATAAGGAAGCAGGCTGCACAGTCCAGTCCAGCACCTCCGAAGACGTCAAACAGCCAGCGCGGTCGACGTACTCCGGCATCCCCACGCCCAACCCCACAACGGACAACCCGCGCGAGCCAGCGACAGACACCAAGGAAGCAGCCAAGGAAACCACACCATGAAGCCCCGGATCCCGCGGCGGCGTAGGCACCGTCGACGAATGGACGACCGACCCGTCCGGGGCGACCAGCGCCCCGGCGAGCTTCGTGCCGCCCACGTCCAGGGCGACGACTACGCGGTCCACTCCGGCCGCTGCCAGGAGAAGTCCCGCGCCACCGGCAGCGGACGGTGCTGCCCGTGGAAGCCCATGATGTAAGCCCGCCGCGGCGTCGTCGACACGTTCGGCCCCGCATAGTGCACTGTCCGGCAGTGGTGGATCGTCGCCCCGCCAGCGGGAATCGGACACGCCACCTCGTCAGCCACCAGATCCGAAGAGTCCACCTCCAGAGCATGCGCATCGGCCGAAGCCAGGTGGTGCGGTACGACGTCGCGCACGTGGCTGCCCGGAACGAAGCACATGCACCCATTCTCGACCGTCGCTTCCTGCAACGGCATCCAGATGCTCAGCGCGGTGTGCAGAACGGCCGGGTTCCAGTACGCCTCGTCCTGATGCCACGGCGTCGGCGCACCCAGCCCCGGCGGCTTCATGATCGCGTGGTCGCCGCTGTGCTCCGCCTCCGGCCCGAGCAGCTGCCGCGCGAGAGCCAACGCGTTCCGCCGGGCGAGCGTCGAGGCCAGCTCCGGCGCGTACTTCTCCGGGCTGAGGATCTGCGGCAACGTCTCCCGCCCCTCGGCATCCACCTCCGAAAGTTCCAGATGGTCGCCCTGGTCGAAGTCGCGCCGCGAGAACAGCCGGTCGTACACCTCCCGCATCGAGGCGACCTCGTCAGCAGTCGTCAGCTGCTCGATCGCCAGGAAACCGTCGCGATGGAACGCCGCGACCTGCGCGTCGCTCAGCCGGAATGTCGTCGTCTCAGTCATCGGATCTCCCTTCCTGACTCGACGCTACGGACAACGTCCGCCCACTACTTGACCGTACGGGCCACACAGTTGTCCGCAGCGCGCGCGAATGGTCGCGCAACGTTCGCGGGCTCACCCCATGCTGCCGCCGAAACGCTCGGGAGAACGCCGCAAGTTCCGAGAACCCACACGCGTGGGCGATCCGCGAGATCGGCTCGTCCGTCCCCGCCACCCGCTCGCGCGCCCGATCCAACCGGAACCGGCGCAGGTACGTCATCGGCGTCAGCCCGAGCTCGGCGCCGAACGACCGCCCCAGCTGCTTCGGCGACAGATGGGCAACCCGGGCGAGCGCCCGCAGGTCCAATGGATCCCCATAGTGCGAAGCGATGTACGCCAGCACAGCACGCAGCTCCGGCCGGATCTCGGTGATAGCGGCGGAAGGCTCGTCGCGCACGAGCTCAGCGACAGCCAGCGCCGCGAGAGCCCGCGCCCGAAACACCCGATCCGGACCGGACCCCTGCGCGGCCGCCACGGTCTGGGAGATCAGCGAGCACACCCGCGAAGTAGGCGAAGTGACCACAAGCGGAAGGTCGAAGCGGCCCAGCAGGTCCACCGGCCCGGAACGCAGCGAGCAGCCGAAACCCACCAAGGCCAACGTGCCCGAGCCGCCATTCGCCGACATCCGGCGCAGTCCCGGACGGAGGATCACGACCTGCCCGGCGGACGCCAGCGCCCGCCGTTCGTCAAGCTCAACGGCACAAACGCCGGAACGGATCAGCCAGATCTCGCCGTACGGCTGGGCGGGCAGGCCGAGCTGCCAGCGCGGCCCGACCACGACGTCGTAGGCCTCGTTCAGCGTGAACGTCGCGCTCTCCCACAGCCCGTCCAAATCCACGTGGTCCTGGCGAATCCAGTCGGGATTTTCCCAGACCACATCGCCCTCCTGGTTCATAGTGGTCTAGAATAGCGAACCACTAGCCCCGGTGCCGCAAGGAACGACATGGTTCTCGAAAGCGTGCGAAAGGACGGCGCGGAGCCGCCTTCGCTGCAGGTCTACCGCATGATCGCGGGCGCGATCGCGCGCGGTTCGCTCGGTCCTGGTGGCCGGCTGCCGGCCGAGCGCGAGTTGTCCGCGCAGCTCGGCGTGAGTCGCGCGACCCTGCGGGTGGCCCTGCGCGCGCTGCACGACGACGGGCTGGTCGAGCCGGCGCACGGCCGCGGCTGGCACGTGGTCGAGCCGGGCGTGGTGGAGGAGGGTCAGGACCCGCCGCTCAGCTTCACCGAGATGGCCGCCGCGCGCGGTCTGGTCGCGACCGCGGACGTGCTCTACAAGAAGGTACGGCCGGCCACGCTCGAGGAGGCCGACGAGCTTGGCATCGCGCCTGGCTCGGAGGTGTTCTGCCTCGACCGGCTGCGCAAGCTGGACGGCGTTCCCGTTGCCGTCGCCAGCACCTGGATGCCGGTGGCGCTCGTCCGCGAGATCGTCGACCTCGACTTCACCGACACCTCGCTCTACGCGGCACTGAGGGAACGTTGCCAGCTCCACCCAAGCCGCGCCGACTACGTCCTGCAGGCCCAGGGAGCCGCGGGCAGCGAGGCCAAGCACCTCGGCCTATCCGAGGGCGAGGCCGTCCTGGTCGGGAGCTACACCTGCTTCGACGAGGCCGACCGTGCGTTCGAGGTCGGCCGGATCACCTACCGCGGTGACCGTTACCGGTTCCGCACTGTTCTTCGAGAGGGGCCCAGACATGGGGCGTAGGCCATCGCCGCGACCTTCGTACGACAAGCCGACCGCGATCAAGCGAGACGACGCCGTGCTGCACCTCTGGGGGGACGAGGAAGCTGGCTTCGTCGAGGACCGGATCTACGTGTCTTCGGACAAGATTCACCAACTGGAGTTGAGTCTTCCGCCGAGCGGACGGTTCCAGCATTCCGACGCCAACCGTACGGTGTTCGCCGCCGACGAGATCTACTACGTGCTCGAGGGCACGCTCGTCATCGCCAACCCCGCGACGGGAGAGGTGCAGCGCGCCAACACCGGTGACGCGATCTTCTTCCGCCGCGACACCTGGCACCACGGCTACAACTACGACGCGACGAGCCAGCTGCGGGTGCTCGAGCTGTTCGCGCCCCCGCCGTCACAGGGAACGTCGTCGGCGTACGCGAAGACGAAGGACAACCTCACCTCCTGGGCGTACCACGACAACACGCAGTTGACGCAGTGGCCGCTCGACGAGGAGAAGATCCGCGGCAAGCAGTCCCTGCGCGTGATCCGCCGCGAGGACGTGCTCTATCGCCTGGAGACGCCCGACGGCGACCTGCTCGTCGGCCTGCTCGCGAGCACCGAGCACCTCACGGTCGGCCGCGGCGAACTGCTGCCCGGCCGGCGCGGGCCGGTCGAGCAGCACGGCGGGGACGAGAGCCTGTACGTCCTCGAGGGGCGGCTGAACGTGTTCTTCCCCGACGCCGACGGCGGCGAGAGCTGGTGCGAGCTCGGCCCGGGCGACGGCTGCTACGTGCCACAGGGTGCGCGGCATCAGTACCAGAACGTGTCGGCGCGATCGGCGGTCTTCCTCTTCGCCGTCGCCCCGTCCTACCTACCGGTCACGGGGTAACGAAGGGAACGAGCATGGCTGCTACCAGGAGCACCGGACACGGGGGACTGACACGGCGCAATCTTCTCAGCCTCGCGGGCCTCGGTGGCGCGGCGACGTTGTTGCCTGGCTGCTTCTCGACGGGAGGCTCCACCGGCAGCTCCGGTGGTCAGTCGCCCGGCGGCAAGGTGGACTTGACGTTCTGGCTGCCCGGCGGCGAGGACGCGTACCTCAAGGTGCACGAGAAGCTCGCCGCGGACTACAAGACCGACAACCCGAACGTCACCGTCAAGGTCACCAGGCTCACCGGCGAGCAGAACTTCCTCGAGGTCCTGCTCTCCCGGATCGCCGGCGGCAACCCGCCGAGCGCGACGGTGATCTGGGATACCCCTGTGGCGTTGGGGATTCGCGGTTCGCTGATGGCACTCGACGAGTTCATGGAGAAGTCGGAGAACTGCCAGGTCTCGAACTGGCCCGAGGCCGTGCTGAAGAGCTGTCAGGCCAACGGCAAGACGTACGGACTGCCGTTCACCGCGGGCTCGTACGGGATGTTCTACAACCAGGAGTGGTTCGAGGAGAAGGGCATCCCGGCGGAGAGCGCGGACTTCCCCAAGACGCTCGCCGAGATGCGTGCGATCTCGAAGGAGTTCACGGTCTGGAAGGGCGATCGGCTCGAGACCGCGGGCTTCATCCCGTCGTTCGACCAGTACGTGTTCCCGCTCTGGTGCGCGCTGAACGGCGGCGGGATCTACGACGCGGAGAACCAGAAGTACACGCTGGACGCCGAGCAGAACGTCGAGCTCCTCGAGTTCCTGATGTCCTGGCTGGACGAGGAGTACAAGGGCTCGATCACCAAGGTCAACAACTCCTGGACCTCGCTCGGTGAGGCACCGCCGCTCTTCCAGCAGAAGCGCATCGCCATGCAGATGGACGGCACCTGGATGATCGGGTCGTTCTACCAGGTCGAGGCGAAGTTCGAACGCTGGGAGGTCGCGGCCAACCCGATCGGACCGAGCGGGACCAAGACCACGTCGGGCTACTGGCCGAACTGGATGGCGATCCCCACCGCGTCGAACGATCCCGAAGCGGCGTTCAAGTATCTCGACTACATCGCGGTCGACGGGGCGGTCGCGCAGTTCGAGGAGTTCCCCGACCTGCCGACGAACGCGAAGGTGCCGCAGGACATCGTGCCGAAGCGGCTCGTCGAGAAGCGTGGCCAGGAGTTCGCCGACAAGACGATCAAGTTCTTCCGCGACCAGCTGCAGAACTCCTCGCCGATGTGGGACTCGCCCGTGCAGACGTTCGCCGTCGACCAGCTGACGCGCGTGCTCGAACGGGTCTCGAACAAGGCCGCCAAGCCGAAGGACGCGCTCGCCGAGGCGCAGAAGGCTTGTCAGGGCGAGCTGGAGAAGGTGTTGTGACGTCTGCCGTTCGGGCCGATTCGCAGTCCTCGCACCGGTCACCGGCGGGTGGGTCGCCACCCTCCCGTCGCGGGCGCGGGCTGACGCTCCGCCGGCGCGAGTCGCTTGCCGGGGTGCTGTTCACGCTCCCGTGGATCCTCAGTCTGATCGCGTTCACGGCGTACCCGGTGCTGGCGTCGGTGTTCTACTCCTTTACCGAGTACAGCGTGGTCCAGCCACCGGAGTGGGTCGGGCTGGCGAACTACGAGCGAATGTTCACCAACGATCCGCAGTTCTGGATCGCGGTGCAGAACAGTGCCTACTACGCGCTGATCTCGGTGCCGCTCGGGCTCGTGATGTCGCTCGTGCTCGCGCTGATCCTGAACTTCGGCGCGAAGGGGATCGGCTTCTACCGCACGCTGTTCTACCTGCCCGTGTTGGCTCCGCCGGTCGTGGCGACGATCGTGTTCATGCTGATGTTCAGTCCGGACAGTGGCCTCGTCAATACCATCTTGCGCGGGGTGGGGTTACCGACGCCCGGCTGGCTTGACGATCCGTCGTGGTCGAAGCCGACGCTGATCATCCTGAGCCTGTGGGCGCTGGGCGCGTCGACGCTGGTCTTCCTTGCTGGATTGAAGGAAGTGCCGATGTCGTTACTGGAGGCGGCGGCGATCGATGGTGCCGGTCCGGTACGGCGGTTCTGGCACGTGACGATCCCGCTGCTGAGCCCGGTGATCCTGTTCAACCTGGTGATGGGCGTGATCAACTCGTTCCAGGTGTTCACGTCCGCGTTCATCGCGGGTGGCACCGCGGGGGAGCCGCTCGACTCGACGTTGATGTACGTCGTGCTGATCTATCGCAGCGCGTTCCGGTACTTCGCGATGGGCTATGCGTCCGCGCTGTCGGTGATCTTGTTCCTCGCCGTTCTGGTGGTCACGTTGCTGATCTTCTGGTCGTCGAAGGTCTGGGTCTTCTACGCGGGGAGGGACCAATGAACGGTCCGCCCAGCCGCGCCGTAGCCGTGGGCCGGCACGTCATCCTGATCGCGGTGTCGCTGTTGTTCGTGCTGCCGTTCTACTGGATGCTGACGTCGGCGCTGAAGGACGACACCCAGATTCTCTCGTCGCCGATCACCTGGTGGCCGGACCCGATCCGGTGGGAGAACATCCCGCAGGTGTTGAACTATCCCGGCTTCCCGTTCCTGCGGATGCTGTGGAACAGCGTGTTCTACTCCGGCATGGTGACGATCGGGACGGTGATCTCGTCGTCGTTGGTCGCGTACGGCTTCGCCAAGCTGCGCTTCCCCGGCCGGAACGTGCTGTTCATCGCCACCGTTGCCACGTTGATGATTCCACCGCTGATCATCTTCATCCCGACGTACGTCCTGTTCAAGGTGATGGGACTGATCGGCTCGTACGCGCCGCTGATCATCCCGCAGTTCCTCGGCAGCGCGTTCTTCATCTTCTTGTTGCGGCAGTTCTTCATGACGATTCCCAACGAGCTGTCCGACGCGGCACGGGTCGACGGGGCAGGCGAGTTCCGCATCTTCTGGCAGATCATGCTGCCCCTCGTCAAGCCGGCGTTGGCAGTGGTCGCGGTGTTCACCTGGTTGGGCACCTGGCACGACTTCTTCGGTCCGTTGATCTATCTGACGGAGCCGGACAGCTACCCGTTGAGCCTTGGGCTGTTCGCGTTCCAGGCTCAACGAACGACCGAGTGGGCGCTGATGATGGGCGCCTCGGCGCTCGTCACGTTGCCGCTGATCGTGCTGTTCGCCTTTACCCAGCGGTACTTCCTGCGGGGAATCGCGTTGACCGGTATCAAGGGCTAGGAGGGCCTTCGCTTTGAGCAATCCATTGAGAGTCGGTTTCGTCGGCTGCGGAAGCGTGATGTCGGGTCCGTACATGTCGCTGGCGCGGCAGCTCCGCGAGCGTGGGCGGATCGAGACCGTGGCGGCGTGCGACGTCGTGGGGTCGAAGGAGTCCTTCGTCCGTGACGAGTTGGGCATCCCGAAGTTCAGTACGTCGTACGAGGACGTCGTTACCTCGCCGGACGTCGACGCGGTGCTCGTGCTGACGTCGATGCCGGAGCACGGGAAGATCGCGCGGGCGGCGTTGGAGAACGGCAAGCACGTTCTCGTGGAGAAGCCGATGGCGACCACATTGGCGGAGGCCGCGGAGCTGCTGGAGTTCTCGAAGTCGGCGCCGGGGCACTTGATCTGCGCCCCGCACGTGGTGCTGAGCCCGACGTTCCAGGCGATCGACGCGCACCTCAAGCGCGGCGACGTGGGACGGCCGCATCTCGCGCGGGCTCGGTACGGCTGGTCCGGTCCGTGGTGGGGCCAGTGGTTCTACAAGTCCGGTGGCGGGCCGCTGTTCGACCTCGGCGTGTACAACGTGACGTCGCTGACCGGCTGGTTCGGCCCGGTGCGCCGGGTGACGGCGATGGCCGGAATCGCCAATGCCACAAGGGTGGTCGACGGCGAGGAGATGAAGGTCGAGGCCGAGGACAACTTCCAGATCCTGTTGGACTTCGGCAACGCGTTCTTCGGATCGGTGACGACCGGCTTCACGATGCAGCAGTACCGCGGGCCCGCGATCGAGCTGTACGGGAGCGACGGCACGATCCAGATGATGGGCGACGACTGGGCCCCGGCGGGGTACGAGCTGTGGCAGAACTCTGTTGGAGCGTGGCAGATTCACGCCGACCGCGACCCGCGCTGGCCGTGGACCGACGGGCTGCAGCACCTGGTGGAGTGCGTGGAGACGGGTCGTTCGCCGCTGGTGACCGCGGAGCACGCGTTCCACGTTCTCGAGGTGATGCTCGCCGCGATCGACGCCGCACGGGACGGGCAGACGCGGACGATCACGAGCACGTTCACGCCGCCCTCGTTCGCTGCCCCGGAGTCGGAGGAGGCAGCGCACCTGCGGCACGACCCGTCCCGGGACTAGGTCACCAAGGGAGTTCGGCCTGGTTGGCGCCCAGGGCGCGGATGGCCGCCACGAGCTCGTCTGGGAGGGCGAGCTCGACGGCCTTCGTGTTGGCCTGCAGCTGCTCGCTCGACTTGATGCCGGGGATGATCGTCGACACCTCGGGCTGGGCGAGGATGAACGCGAGCGAGGCTTGGGGCAGGCTCATGCCCTCCGGCAGCATCGCGCGTAGCTCGTCGACGAGGGCGGCGCGGTGCGCGATGTCGGCCGGCGTCCAGCGGTCGCGGGCGATGTCGAACGTCGAGCTCGCGTCGTACTTGCCGGAGAGCCAGCCGGACTCCAGCGGGACGTTGCCGATCAGCCCGACGCCTTGCTTTTGCAGCTCGGGGAAGAGCGCGATCGTGTGCTGGGCAAGGGGATTGAAGCGGAACTCGAAGCAGCTGACGCCGCCCTCCTCGACGTACCTGCGCAGCTCGTCGACGTTCGGCGGCTCGAAGGACATGCCGTACGCCTTGACGAGCTTGCTGTCGACGAGGCGTTGCAGCGCCTTGTAGTGCTGCGCTAGCCCGGCGGCGGTGCGGTCCGGCGGGAGGCCGTGGAACAGCACGACGTCGAGGTAGTCGGTGCCGAGCCGTTCCAGGCTGCCCGTCACGGACTCCTCGATGCGGTCGGCGGAGTAGTCGAGCGTCGCGTCCGGCCAGACGCCGAACTTGGTGCAGATCACGACCTCGTTCCGGCGCCCGGCGAGGGCCTGGCCGAGGATCTGCTCGCTGCGCCCGTACGCGTAGACCGGCGAGGTGTCGATGAACGTGCACCCCACGCCGATCGCCTCGTGGACGAGCCGGATCGACTCCTCGGTGTCGGGGCCGTTCCACTCGTGGTTGCCGAGCTGCATCGCGCCGAAGCCGATCTCGCTGGCTTCGATGCCGGTCTGTCCCAGGGCACGCGTTCTCATGATCGCGAATCTAGGCAGGGCTGCGTTCGTGCGTCCAATGCAAGTTCTCGACGGTTTTGATGCACGGAGGCTATGAACTCGGTCGCCAGCCGGCCGGCGGGTCCTCGCCGACCCGTCCGTCGACGGCCTCGCGGATCAGGTCGGCATGCCCGGTGTGCCGTCCGTACTCCTCGATGAGGTCGCAGACCAACCTGCGCACGGTGGCGTGCTGGCCGTCCCAGCCGAGGTGCGCTTCCTGGTCGAGGCCGCCGTTCTCGAGGAACTGGGCGAGGCGGTCGCGGGACTTGGCGATCGTGTCGTCCCAGATCTTGTAGAGCTGCTCGGGGGTGTCGTGGGCGGCGGAGTGGAAGTCCCAGTCTTCGTCGCTGTCCCAGTCGGCGTTGCTCCACGGCTCGCCCTGCGGGGTGCCGGTGAGCTTGAACGTGAACATGTCCTCCTCCGCGCGGGCGAGGTGTTTGAGCAGGCCGCCGAGCGTGAGGTCCGACTTGCCGATGCTGACCTGGAGCCCTTCGGCGTCGAGGCCGTCGGCCTTGTAGCGGAAGGTTGCGCGGAGTCGCTCGAGCGCCCCGATGAGCTGCTCTTCCTCCGTGCCGGCGAGCGGCGGTTCCCACGGTGTGTCGGTCATAGCGGGGACCGTAGACCCCATTCCGGACGATCCGCGCCCGGAAACTCAGTGGTGCAGGTCGAGGGGGATGGCGGGTGGGCCGTCGGTGAGCAGGTTCGCCACGCGTTCGGGAAGGTCGTGCGGCGTGAACCGTTCGGTGGTTGTGGCCAGGGCGTCGTACGTCCACCACCGGTGCTCGAGGTGGTGGCGTGCCTCTTGCTCGGTCATGCCCGCTTCGGTCGGGGCGAAGTGGTCGACCCGCGCCAGGAACCAGCGTTCGCGGGAGTCCCACCGCTTCCCCAGCCAGGTGTACAGGTGGCGCCGGTGCCAGAGCTCAGGCCCGAGCTCGAGGTCGGGCAGTCCGGTCTCCTCCGCGACCTCCCGCCGCGCCGCGTCCTGAACGGTCTCGCCCGCCTCGATCCCGCCGCCGACCGGCCGCCACAGCGTCGAGCTCGAGTCCGGGTCCGCTGACTGGAGGAGCAGCACCCGATCCCCCTCGTCGAAGAGCAGCACCTGCACGGAGTGGCGAACCACGGCTTCCTCGGTCACATCGACCGACCGTACGGCCCAGCACCGACAACCCGCCGATCAGCGTCACGAGCGGCGGTTGGCGAGGCGGTACGTGCGGGGTGGGGTGCCGAAGTGGGCGCGGAAGCGTTTGGAGAGGTGGAACTCGTCCGTATACCCAAGGGTGCGGGCGATCTCGCGCGTCGTGAGGTCGGTCAGGCGCAGCAGGTTGGCGGCGGCTTGGAGGCGGCGGCCGTTGCGGAAGGCCAGGGGTGACGAGCCGACCTCCGCGGTGAAGCGGCGGCGGAACGTGTCGTACGGCAAGGCGATGCGCTCGGCGACGGTACGCATCGACAGCGACGCCGTCAGGTCGTCCGCCAGCAGGTCGATCGCCCCGGCGACCGCCGCGCTCAACCCCGACTCGTCCGACGGCCGCGCCGTGTCGATCAGCCAGTCCGCCAAGCCCAGCAGCTGATGCTCCGCCGCGGTCTGCGAACGCGGTGCCGCGCTGAGCAGCGTGCGCAACGTGGTCGCGGACGGTGTCGCGCGCGGATGGTGCGGCCCGCCCGTACCCACGATTCCCACGTTCGCCAGCAGGTCGAACAACGGCCCGGTGAACACCGCGAACAGCTCGGTCCACGTCTCGCCCGGCGCCGTTCCGTACCAGTGCGGCTCGTTCGGCAGCACCACCGTGACCGACCCCGCCTCGATCGGCGAGAGGTGCCCGTCGGCGTGCCGATAGCTGCCACTACCGCCGAAGACGAACGAGAGGATGTACGCGTCCATCGTGCGCAAAGGCGACGGCATCCACGGCTCGTCGTCGACCACCTCGCCGGCCAGGACGAGCTGGCCGATCCTGGTCGCTGGGCCGTCGGAGACGAGGATGCGGGTGTCCGGCTCCATGCGCCAAAACGTACATGCCCGAGCCAGCAGAGCCATTCCACGCGCTCACGCTCGCGCCTAACGTCGAAGCCATGACTACCACGGATTCCGTTGCTGGGTTGATCACTGACGAGATGCGCGAGCAGTACCGGACCGAGGGCTACTTCCTGCTCGAGCGCGCGCTGTCCGACGAGCACCTGGAGCTGTTGCGCGGCGGTGCGCAGTTCTCCATCGACAAGCTCGACGCTGCGATGGACGAGGCCGGCGTCGACCGGATCGGCATCAACGCGAGGGGCAAGCGGTACTTCAGCAACTTCATCTACCGCGACCGGCCGGAACTGCGCCAGTTCCTGTTCAGCGAGCTGATGAAGCAGATTTGCCTTGCCACGTTGGGAAAGAACGCATACCTGTTCTGGGAGCAGTACGTGATCAAGGCCGCCGACCCCGACACGTCGTTCGCCTGGCATCAGGACTCTGGCTACGTGCACGAGGACCACGAGCCGTACCTCACCTGCTGGATCGCGCTCGACGATGTCACGGAGGAGAACGGCTCGGTCTACCTGCTGCCGTACTCGCGGTCGGGGATCAAGTCGTACGTGAAGCACATTCCGGACCCCGTCGTGAACGACCGGGTCGCGTACTTTGGCTCCGACCCCGGCATGCCCGTGATCGTGCCGGCCGGGTCGATCGCGGTGTTCTCCAGCGTGGTGCTGCACCGTTCCGGCCCGAACCTCACCGACAAGCTGCGCCGCGTCTACCTCGCGCAGTACTCCGGCGAGGTGATCATGTCCAAGGACGGCAAGGAACCGTGGGGCTCGTTCGACCAGTTCCTCGCCGACGGCGAGGTCGTCGCCGAGATGTGACGTACGTCACAGAGAACTCTTCGTCACCATTCCATCACCCAGGTGTCAGGTCGGATGTCCGGTGCTGACTACTTGGGGAGGTGCGGTGGTGGCCGCAGATGACGCGAGCAACCCTCGTCCAAGCCAGGGCAAGCGAGTGAACCCCAGTCTCGCCAGCCGTCTGCTGGCGAACGTGCGGTGGGTCTTCACCTTGCTGTTCGGGCGCAACAAGGCAGCCAGGGCGAAGCGCAACGCGCCACCCCTGCACCGAGCCGAACCGGACGACCGGGACCGAGCGAGCCGGCTCGCCGTAGCCGGCTAGCCGGGGTCGAGGTTGCCCGCGGTCTAGTTCCCCCAGGACGACGACGCGCGACCTCGGTCGGCGGAACGGGTTCCGGCACGCCCCCTGAGACATCACGTGCCGGAACCCGCCCGCCATGGCCCATCGGGGGTCGTCGAGCGCCGGGAGTGCCCAGGTCGGACGGGGGCAGCGGAGCTCGACGAGCTCGGTCCGTCCATAAGACCCGCCAGGACCGCTCGCCCCTCCATGGTGAGCGGCCCTGCCCGCGGCTGCCGGCGGACCCGCTCGAACCTGTGATCATGTACGTGATCATGAAGCCGTAATGGTCATATACGGCGGGTTCGCCTTCACGATCACGTACATGATCACGGAGCTGTCCCGCCGAGGCTGAGCCAGCGGGGGTCGTCGAGGGCGCGGAGGGCCCACTCGTACTCGGGGCCGCGAAGGTCGACGAGCTCCTGGCGGTGGAAGGGCGTGCCGTCGGCGAGGTCGCGGACGAACGTCAGCGGGGTGCGGGCTATCGCGTACGGCAGCGCGGCTCGCTCGACCTCGGTCAGCGGGTGCTCCGAAGCTTCGTCGTAGCGGTCGACGAGCCGGCGCAGCTGGTCGATCCGCGCCTGGGACAGGTCGTCGCGGCCGTGATGCTCGTTGGCGAAGAACAGCGTGAGGGCGAGATCGTCGACCCGTGGCCGTACGCCGAGGAAGTCGAAGTCGCCCAGCCGGACAAGGCGGGAGCCGTCGAGGATGACGTTGTTGTGCCAGAAGTCGCCGTGCACGAGCTGCGCCGGTACCTCGAAGCGGTCGACCTCGGCGACGACGGCGACCAGCTGTTCGGCGGCGGCGAGGTAGCGGCGTTCCGTGGCCGTCGAGACCCAGGAACGAAGAGCGGCGAACGCCTCCTCGGTGTCCTCGTGGACGCGGGCGGCGAAGAGGTGGTTGGCCACCGGCGCCTCGGTCACGGCCGGCGGGCACGGCCCGCACCGCAGCGCGTCGTGCAGGCGAGCCAGCCAAGGCAGCCCCGCCGACAGCTCGTCCCAGCTCGCCATCGGCGACCCGGCGTCGACGTACGTCTCCACCTCGACGACGCGCTGACCGAACGCGACGAAGTCGGCCCCAGACAGAGCGCGCCGCAGCGGAGCGATCGGCCACCCGGCCAACCGAAGCCCCTCGCGCACCCCCTGAACAGCCGCGACTCGTTCAGCGGAGACCCACGACCCGTACACCCGGACCACGAACGACCCGGCGACCAGCAGGTTGAGGTTGTAGCTCCCGCCCAGGTCGCGCTCGTCCCCCGAGACGGCGAGGCCGTACTCGGAACGGACCAGCGAGAGCAGTGCGGCAGAGGGCGAGGCCCGCGAGTCGTCCACAGAAGCGCATGCTGGCCAACCGACCAAGCCGCCGGCAACCCAAATACAAGAGCGCTCAGAGCTCCTTCAGCTGCCCACCGTCCACGACGTACTCGGCGCCGGTCGTCGACCCTGACCGCGGCGACACCAGCAGGGCCACCACGTCCGCCACCTCCTGCGGCGAGACCAGCCGGCCCGTCAGCAGCCCCATCGACGAAGCCGCCCCGGACGCCAAGACCTCCGCGCGCGTGCTCCCCGAAGCCGAGGCGAAGATGTCCGCCGCGCCGCCCTCGTCGGTCCACCACGGCGTCAGCGTCGCGCCCGGCGCGACCGTGTTGACCCGGATGCCCTGCGCGCCGTACTCCGCCGCCAC
Organism: Tenggerimyces flavus; assembly: GCF_016907715.1. NCBI lineage: Bacteria > Bacillati > Actinomycetota > Actinomycetes > Propionibacteriales > Nocardioidaceae > Tenggerimyces > Tenggerimyces flavus. The sequence continues at coordinate 2,277,476 of NZ_JAFBCM010000001.1, forward strand.
CGACTTCGTCACGTGCGCGAGCCCGGCCTTCGCCGCGCCGTAGTCCACGTTCACCGCCGCCGGCTGCCGGCCCATCGTCGACGTGACGTTCACGATCGACCCGCCGCCACGGGCGAGCAGGTGCGGTACGGCGGCGCGGATCGCCCGTACGGCGGAGAACAGGTTGAACTCGAACATCGACCGCCAGTCGTCGTCCGACGGCGAGAGGAACGAGAAGCGCGGCAGCGACACGCCGGGCGGCGGCCCGCCCGCGTTGTTCACCAGGATGTCCAGCCCGCCGAACGCCTCCACCGCACGCGCGACGGCAGCCGCCGGCGCGAGCGGGTCCGTCAGGTCCACCGCTACGTGCAGTAACGACGGTCCGTCGAGAGCGGCGAGCTCCGGCGACACCTTCCGCGACACCGCGGCGACCTGAGCGCCCTCCTCGAGCAGCGTGCGCGTGATCGCCAGACCGATGCCCTTCGAGGCGCCTGTGACGACTGCGACCTGCGACGACAGCCGAAGATCCATGACCCGTCCTTCCATCGAAAGTAGATTCACCTCCGATCGTTGCCGCGCTCACGACAGCAAGCTGGCGGGTATCGGACCCCTCGTTCCGCGCCGTATCCCGTTACGTCACAAACTGTTCATGCCGGCCAAATCGCCCGAAGTCCCGATATTTTTGACATGCCGTAGCTGCCCGACTACCGTCTGGCACTCAGCGATCGCACGTTGTCGCTGAATTGAGGCCCGGCGGGACCTCCGACGCCGCTCGGTCCTCGAAAAAACACCGGTGTACAAGCCTCCGACGACTGTCGGGGGCACAACGAAAGGACGAGTGTGCACATGCACAAGGGCGCACGCAGGCTCATCTCCGTGCTCGCTGCCGCGAGTGCAGTCGTGGCTTTGAGCGCTGCTCCGGCGCTGGCCCGTCCGGTCGACGGTCCTGTCGGCGCGACGGGCCTCTCCGACACCTCGGAGAAGGCATGGGACCTGTGGAACGAAGGCGGCTGCCTGGTTGGCGAGGGCGCTGCCCAGCTGATCTCGGCCGCATATGTGGGCGCGCCGTTCATCGCGCGTGACTTCCTGGAGGGCAAGAACCACCTCTCCGAGCCCTCGGAGCTGGCTTGGCTCACCTGGAACGAGGGTGGCGGCAAGCTCGGCCAGGGTGCTGCTCAGCTGATCAGCTCGGCCTACGTCGGCGCGCCGTTCATCGCGCTGGACTTCTTCAAGGCGTCGCTCGACGCTACCGCGCCGGAAGGTGCGGAGTGGAAGACGTGGGACGAGCTCTCGCCCGAGGAGCAGGAGTTCATCGGGTACGAGTGCGGCTACATCTTCTAAGAGGTAGCTCATCACGTAGCACCTGAAACACCTGTAAGAGGGGCATCCCGGGCGACCGGGGTGCCCCTCTTGCGATCTCCGAAGACCTTGACCCCGCCCCTGGGGCAGACCCCACGATGAGGCGCGTTCCGCTCGACAAGGAAGGACGCCACACCGTGCCCGAGATCATCGAACGGCCCGAGCAGCCGTATCTGTTCATCCCCGCCGCAGTCTCCATGCAGACGATCGGCCAGACGATTCCCGAGCTGCACGGCGGGCTGTTCGGCTGGTTCGGAGCCCACGGCGTCCAGCCGGCCGGCGCGCCGTTCGTGAAGTACGACCTGATCGACATGGACCGCCGGCTCGAGATCGAGATCGGCCTCCCGGTCGCCACGCCGGCCGACGGCGACGAACGTGTCCAGGCCGGCACGCTGCCCGGCGGCAAGTACGCGCGGCTCCTGCACGTCGGGCACCCGAGCACGCTGGTCGACGCGACCCGTTCGCTGCTCGACTGGGCCGCTGAGCAGGGCTTGGAGTGGGACGCCGACGGCGACCGCTGGGGCTCTCGCCTGGAGATCTACCTCGACGATCCGGCCGAGCAGCCGGACATGAACAAGTGGGAGACCGAGCTCGCGTTCCGGCTTGCCCAGTAACGCGGCGTACGCGCTCGAAAAGATCCTCGAAGAATCTTCGCGGACTCGCGTCACCATTCGACTACCGCCGTGTCTGTGCCGGCGGGGGTGTCCGGAACTCCCGTTCCCGGGGAGCTCCTAGCGGCTGGCCCGAATCGCGATCCATGCTTCCCGGCCATGGTTCGCGACGTCCCACGGGCCAGCCGCCACCATCACCCCACGAAGTTGTATGCGCTCGGTGTCAGGAAACCGTTGCCGTCTGTGGTCGGAGGCGTCTAACGTGACGTCGCTGAGGGGAAAAGCAGTGGGCCGGCCGAGTTGTGTGTCTGGGGGGAGTGGATGACGAGCGATCGATCCGATCGTGAGTTGCTCGACCTTCTGCGCGCCGGTGACGAAAACGCCTACGGAGAGTTGTGGGAACGCCATCATCCGGCTGCGCTGCGTGCTGCCCGGCAGTTCGATCACAGCACTGAGGCCGAGGACATCGCGGCGGAAGCATTCGCTCGCGTGCTGGACGCTGTCCGGCACGGGAACGGACCGACCGAAGCGTTTCGCGCGTACTTGCTGCGTGCCGTCTCACGGATCGCGCAGAACTCCGCGAGAACTCGCCGTCGCACGGTGGTCTCCGATGACGAGCTCTTACTGGACGAACAGGTCGTTCCGGACGATCCGGCCGTCGAGGCGTTGGATCAGCACTACATCGCGCGCGCGTACGAACGGCTGACCCAACCGCAGCGGGAGATCCTCTGGTACGTCGAGGTCGAGCGCACGCCGACCAAGGACGCCGCGGTGCTGATGGGCATGACCGCGAACGCGGCGGCCGCGATGGCCGGCCGCGCGCGCGAGGCGCTGCGGCGCGAGTACCTGCAGACGCACATCCAGCAGCTCGGTGAGAACGCGGACTGCCAGCAGACTCTGGACCGGCTGGGCCGGTACGTACGTGACTCGCTCTCGCGGCTGCAGCGCCGTTCGGTCGACCGGCACCTGCGCAAGTGCGCCTCGTGCTCGCTCGCCTTGGCCGAGCTGCGCGACGTCGGCGCGACGCTGCGCGCGGTGCTCGGTCCGTTGGTGCTGGGTCCGGTGGCGGTGACGTACCTCGCGCTCGCCTCCGAAGGCACCAAGCTCGGTGCGTTGGCTCTCGTACCGCCGGATGGTGGCGCCGCCGCGGGTGCCGCGGCCGGCGGTGCCGGCTCACCCGGCGGTGGTGGCGGTGGTGGCGGTGGGTCCGGCCCGCCGCCCGCGCAGGCCATCGCGATCGCCGCGGGCGTCGCCGTGGTCGTGGCGGGGATCGCCGCGGCCGCCGTACTCACGTCGGGCGACGGGAAGAAGGTGCCGAACCCGGGCCCGGTCGCCATCGCGCCCGTGGATCCGGGGCAGCCGAACGAGCCCGCGCCGGAGCCGAACAACCCGGTGCCGAACCCGCCCAAGCCGCCGGTGCCCGCTCCGTCGGACTCGGAGGAGCCCTCGGAGCAGCCGCCCGACGACTCGCAGCCTCCGCCCGACCAGGGGCAGCCGTCGCCGGACGACCCGCCGGACCCCTCGCAACCGCCACCTCCGGCACCGTCCCCGACCGACCCGGCGCCGTCACCCACCGACCCGGCGCCACAGCCGACGCCGCCCAGGCCGGACCCTTCGCCGACGCCGGAGCCTTCGCCGTCCCCGAGCGATCCCGTGCCCAGCCCGTCGCCGACGAGTCCGAAGCCACCACCCCCGCCCCCGCCGCCCCCTCCGCCGCCACCGCCTCCTCCGGAGGACCTGGTGGTCGGTGGGCAGCAGCTGACGGACTCGCCGTGGGTGGACCAGTACGGCCACGACTTCGTGGTCGCACGGGCGCGTGGGGCCAAGCCCGGCGCGAAGCTGACGCTGACGGTCGCCGGCCCGACGCTGCTCACGTACATGTCGCCGCCGAGCGGGTCGATCCCGGCCGAGCCTCCGGTGGACAACGACGGCAAGTGGAGCTGCTCGGCGTTCGGGCTGCTGATCCCGAACGGCTACGTCTGCGAGGGCAAGGCCGACAGTGACGGCCGGGCGGTCGTCGCGATCGAGACCAAGCGGCTGCTGGACGGGATCCCGTTCCGGGTCAAGGTCACGGTCGAGAGCACGACCGACGAGGCCAGCACCCGGGTCCCGGTCGACGACTGACCCGCCCACCCCGCGCGGTGATCATGTACGTGATCATGAAGGGATAGCCGGCGTATTCGCCTGTCTGGCTTCATGATCACGTACATGATCACAGCTAGCCCGCGAGGCCGAGGGGGACGCGGTCGGGTGGGAGCAGTCGGAAGCCCACCCCGCGGACTGGCCCGACGCGCAAGGTCACGTCGGCCTCCCGCAGCTTGGCCCGCAGCCGCTTGACGACCGACTGCACCGCGGCCGGGCCGACGTACAACCCGTCCCACGCGCGGGCGTGCAGCTGCTCGTACGTCCACACCTTCCCCAGCCGGCTCGCCAGGCAGTCCAGGACGAGCAGCTCGCGCGTGGTCAACGGCAGCGGTACGCCGAGCCAGGAAGCCTCGTGCAACGACGGGTCCACGACCAACCCGTCGCCCGAACGGCGCCCAGCAGGCGCCGGCAGGGCCTCGGACGAGGCCCACAAGGTCTCGAACAGCATCCCCAGAGCGGCTGCCAGCTCGCGGTTGCGCACGATGATCGCGACCACCCCGGCCACTCCGGGCGTGACCATCGGCATCACCACGTTGCAACCGTCGAACAGCGCGAACTTCATCGGCAGCTCGCCGGGATACACCTTCGCCTGCTCACCGGACGCGATCCAGGACGACAACCTGCCGCCGATCGCGGGGTCGTCGAGCACGGTCTGGTCGTAGATGGCCCGCGCCCGTACGCCGCGGCGCAGCGCCGCCACCTCGCCGGTGTTCGAGCCGCCGACCTGGATCGGGCCGCGAACGACGATGTCGATCGACTCGCGCGCCTCCGCCTGCAACCGCTCGAACCGTTCACCGATCAGACTCGGCGTCCGCAGGATCTCCACGACCTCGCCCGAGTCGGCGCCGGCGTGCTTCGCGTACAGCTCGACCAGGTCCGGCAGCGCCGCCTCGACGTGTCGCTCCCGGGCAGCGAGCTCCGAGCGCGACGTGTCCAGCAGCCGCTGCAGCGCGTCGTCCGGTCGCAGCGCGTGGTACCGGCTGTTGTAGCCCGCGCCGGCCTCGATCAGGCCCTTGTCGACGAGCGACCGCAGGATCAGGTACACGTTCGACCGCGCGGTGCCGGTGCGGTCGGCGATGGCCGCCGCGGCGAGCGGCGACTGGGTCAGCAGGCAGTGGTAGACGCGGGCCTCGGTCTTCGACAGGCCCAACTGTTCGAGCATCGCTTCGGGGTCCACCACAAGTTCTCCAGTCGTTGGACGACATGTTCCGTCGAAGCGCATCGACCAGCCCATACCTCGAGGCCGTGTCTGCCAAAGATCGCCTGACGCGCGACACCTCGCATCCCGCCTGGCCGCGGTGCACGTCGTCACCCATATAACCAATATGAGTTCCTCCTGCACCACGCCCAGCCGGGCGCGAGGCGCCGCGCGCCATCGCGCTACGCGCGATGACCGGCGCTATTTGCCAGACACGACCTTGCCGGATATGGCCAGCGCTGCCTCGAATCTGCCCACGAAGCGCACCGGTTGCTGCCCGGGTCGTCTCCTAGGTTCGGCCCCGGGAGGGCACACATGAGCCGGAGTTGGGTACGTCGCGCGGTCGTCGCGAGCGTCGCTTTCGCCATCGCCGCCAGCACGATGGTGGGCATCGCTCAGGGGGCAGGCGAGGACAAGATCCGCCCGAAGCTGCGGCAGCAGCTCGCGGCGGACGAACGCGGTGACTTCTGGGTGCGGTTCGCCGACCGCGCCGACCTGTCAGCCGCGGCGCGGACGAGCGACTGGAACGTGCGCGGCACGCTCGTCGCCCGGGCGCTCCGCGAGACCGCCGCGCAGAGCCAGGCCTCCGTACGCAAGCGCCTCGATGGCGCGGGCGTCCGCTACGAGCCGTACTGGGCGACGAACGCGATCTTCGTCCGCGAAGGCAGCGAACGCCTCGCCGCCGAGCTCGCCGCGCGGCCCGAGGTCGACGCGCTCTACGCGCCCGTCGCGTACGCCCTTCCGAAGAAGCTCCCCGGCAAGCAGGTCCGCGAGGTCGAGTCGGTCGAGTGGGGCATCGCGAACATCCGCGCGAACGACGTCTGGCAGCAGTACGGCGTGACAGGTGACGGCATCACGGTCGCGAGCATCGACAGCGGCGCGCAGTACGACCACCCCGCGCTCGTCCGCCAGTACCGAGGCAACCTCGGCAACGGGACGTTCGACCACAACTACAACTGGTTCGACGCCGCCGGCCTTTGCGCCGACGCGCCCTGCGACGAGCATGGACACGGCACCCACACGATGGGAACGATGGTCGGCGACGACGGCGCGGGCAACCAGATCGGCGTCGCGCCGGGCGTCCGGTGGATCGCCGCGAACGGCTGCTGCCCGAGCGACGACGCGCTCATCGCATCGGGGCAGTGGATGCTCGAGCCGACCGATCTCGCCGGCCAGCGACCGGACGCCAGCAAGCGGCCGAACATCGTCAACAACTCTTGGGGAACGACCGTCCCGTCGGACGACCCGTTCATGGAGGACGTCTCCGCGGCCTGGGCCGCGTCCGGGATCTTCGCCGTGTGGGCGAACGGAAACAACGCACCCGGCTGCCGTACGACCGCTTCGCCGGGCAGCCGGATCATCAACTACTCGGCGGGTGCGTACGACGAGAGCAACGCGATCGCCTCGTTCTCCAGCCGCGGCTTCGGCCAGGACGGCGAGACCAAGCCGAACCTGTCCGCGCCCGGCGTGAACGTCCGTTCCTCCTACCCTGGCAGCGGGTACGTGAGCATGGACGGGACGTCGATGGCGGCGCCGCACGTCGCCGGCGCGATCGCGCTGCTGTGGTCGGCGGCGCCCGACCTCGTCGGCGACGTGGCCGCGACCCGGGCGCTGCTGGACGGGACGGCGGTCGACACTCCGTCCGACGAGTGCGACGGGACGCCGGCGGACAACAACGTGTTCGGCGAGGGCCGGTTGGACGCGTTGGCCTTGCTGGACGCGGCGAACGTGGCGGAGACCGGGACGCTGTCGGCGACGGTCACGAGCCTCGGCGAACCGCTCGCGGGTGCGCGGGTGCGCGTCGTCGGGCCGGTGACGCGGGAGCGTGCCACGGGACCGGACGGCCGGTACGCGCTGCCGCTGCCGGCCGGCGCCTACACGATGACCGTCTCGGCGTTCGGACACGCGACCCAGACCGCGCAGGTCCAGGTCGCGGTCGGGCAGACCACCAGCCGGACGTTCGCGCTCGAGCCCACGCCCGCGGTGAAGGTGAGCGGTCGCGTGCTCGACGGGAGCGGGCACGGGTGGCCGTTGAGCGCGCGCGTGACGGTGTCCGGCACGCCCGTCGCTCCGATCCTGACGGCCGCCACCGACGGCCGCTACAGCCTGACGCTGCCCGCCGGCGCGACCTACACGCTGCGGGTGGAGTCGCAGTACCCCGGCTACCGGAGCCTGGCGGAAGAGGTCGTGGTCGGCTCCAGGAACGTGACGCGCGATCTCCGTGTGCCTGTTGACGAAACGGCCTGCGACGCGCCCGGCTACCACGTGGAGTACGACGGTGTCGGCGCCGAGTTCGACGGCGGCGCGCTGCCCTCCGGCTGGACGGTGACCGACGCCGCCGGCACGGGTCAGGTGTGGCGCTTCGACGATCCCGGCCGAAGGTCCAACCGGACGGGAGGAAACGGCGGGTTCGCGATCCTCGACAGCTTCTACTACTGGTCGGGTGGGCACCAGGACTCCACGCTGGTCTCGCCGGTCGCCGATCTCAGCGGGCAGTCCGCGCCGGTGCTGAGCTTCCGGCAGGACTTCGACAAGCACTTCACCGACACCGCGCAGGTCGATCTCAGCGTGGACGACGGTGCGTCGTGGTCGACTGTGCTCGACCAGACCGCGGAAGCGCTCGGCCCGCGGCAGGAGACGATCCCGATCCCGCAGGCGGCCAACAAGCCCAACGTACGCGTACGATTCCACTACGTCGGGACCTGGGACGACTGGTGGCAGGTCGACGACGTCGTGCTCGGCAAGCGACTCTGCGTACCGACCGCGGGCGGACTGGTGCTCGGTCACGTACGCGATCGCAACACCGGCTCGGCTGTCGGCGACGCGGAGGTGAAGCTCGGCGAGCAGGCCGTCCGTACCGGCGACGACGGTACGTACTGGCTGTTCGCCCCGGGCTCCTCGGCGGCGCTGGCGGCGTCCGCGCCCTCCTACACGACGCAGTCGCGCACGACGGCGGTCGTGAGTAGCGGCGTACGGACGGTCGACTTCTCCCTCGCTGCCGGACGGCTGTCCGTCGAGCCGGGCGAGCTCTCGCTGGCCGCACGCGGTGCGCGAGAGGTGCGGCGGTCGTTCACGATCGCCAACACAGGAACGGCTCCGGTCAGCGTCGAGCTGAGCGAACGGAAGGCCGTCGGCCCGATCGCCAACGGCGCGGGCGCGAAGGTCGTCCAGATCCCCGGCACGTACTCGCCGCTGCCGTTCGCCCAGTCCCCGTTGGCGAACGGGACGACGCCCAAGCCCGCGGTCGCGCCGTGGACCGACGTCGCCGACTACCCGATCCGGATCATGGACAACGCGGTCGGCGAGCTGGACGGCAAGATCTACTCGGTCGGTGGCGTCGACGGCGTGGAGGTGTCGGACCGCGGGTTCGTCTACGACTCGGACGCGAAGGCGTGGTCGGCAATCGCACCCCTGCCGAGTGGACGGGAGAACGCGGCCGGCGCTTTCGTCGGCGACACGTTCTTCGTCAACGGTGGTTGGGGTCCTGACCTGCGCGCGACGAGGACGACGTTCGCCTACACGCCGCCGACGAACACCTGGCGCCGGGTGGCGGACGCACCGATCGCCACGGCCGGCGCGGGTCGCGCCGTGCTCGACGGGAAGCTGTACGTGATCGGCGGCTGCACGAACGCGTGCGACGGCCAGGACGTGCAGGTCTACGACCCGGCAACGGACTCGTGGCGGCTCGTCGCGAGCTATCCCATGTCCACAGGTCATCCGGCCTGCGCGGCACTCGACGGCTCGCTCTACTGTGCCGGCGGCGTGCGGCGCGGTGGGACGGTGTGGCGCAACACGTACGCGTACTCACCCGCCACCGACACCTGGACACCGCGCGCGGACCTGCCGATTCCCCTGTGGGGCATGGGTTATACGGCGGCGTACGACCAGCTGGTCGTGTCCGGTGGCATCTCGACGGGTGGTTTGACCAACGCCAGCTACGCGTACGACCCGCGGACCGACAAGTGGTCCGTCCTCCCGGCGGCGAACCGACCGCTGTACCGGGGCGGCAGCACCTGCGGCTTCTACCGCGTCGGCGGCTCGCCCGTCAGCGGTTTCCAGCCGGTGTCCGACGTGCAGCTGCTGCCGACGTACGGCGACTGCGAGCCGGTCGACGTGCCGTGGCTGGCGCTCGACCGTACGACGATCACGCTCGCCGCGGGGGAGAAGGCCCGCGTCACTGTCACCGCCACGGCGCCAGCGCCGGGCACGTATGAGGCAGGGGTGTGGATTCGCGAGGACACGCCGTACCTCGCCCAACCGCTCGACGTCACGTTGGCGGCCACTAGGTAGGGAGCTGTCGAAGCACTCGGCAACGATGGTGGTCGCCTCACACGGCTAGTGCCCCCGTTACCTGGCGCCTACCCCACGTAAAGGGGCCAATGATCATGTAAACATGATCATTGGCCCCGGGCACCCGGCCTACGTCCGCAAGCCGAGGCGCTCCCCAACGCGGTGATCATGTACGTGATCATGAAGGCAAACCCGGCGTATACGACCAGTTCGGCTTCATGATCACGTACATGATCACGGCTGGCGGGTGCGGGTGGCGAGGAAGTCGCGCTCGGCCTCGTTCGCACTCAGCTCCAGCGCCTGCTGGTAGGCGACGGCCGCCTCGTCAGTACGGCCGAGGCGTTCCAGCAGGTCGGCCTTGATCGCGGGGAGGTACTGGTAGCGGGCGAGCAGGCCGTCGCTCTCCAGCCGTTCGACCTCCGTGAGCGCGACGGCAGGCCCGGCGACGCGCGCGAGCGGGATCGTGCGGTTCAGCGCCACGACCGGTGACGGCCAGACGCGCAACAGCTCGTCGTACAGCTGGAGCGCCTGCGCCCAGTCGGTCTGCTCGTACGTCGCGGCCTCGGCGTACAGCGACGCGATCGCCGCCTGCAGGACGTACCGGCCCGCCCGCCCGGCGCGCAGGGCGTCGACGATCAGGCGGTCGGCCTCGGCCATCGCCCCGCGGTCCCAGAGCGACCGGTCCTGCTCCTCCAACCGCAGCAACCGCCCAGAGGCGTCGACTCGGGTGGCGCGGCGGGCGTTCGTGACCAGGAGCAGCGCGAGCAGCCCCCAGACCTCGCGCTCGTCCGGCATCAGGCCGCGCAGCATGCGGGCCAGCCGCAGCGCCTCGTCCATCAGGTCCGTACGCAGCAGCGACGGCCCCGACGGCGCGGTGTGGCCCGTCGTGAACAGCAAATGGAGAACGCCCAGGACCGCGGCCAGCCGGTCCGGCAGGTCGGCCGCGGCCGGCATCCGGAACGGGATGCGCGCGGTCGAGATCTTCCGCTTCGCGCGGGTCAGCCGCGCCGCCATCGTCGGCTCGGAGACCACGAACGCGCTGGCGATGTCGGGCGTCGAGACCCCGCAGACCAGCCGCAACGTCAGCGCCATCTGTGCGTCCCGGGCCAGCGCCGGGTGGCAGCACAGGAAGACCAGCCGCAGCCGTTCGTCGGGGACGACGTCCTCCGGGTCGTCCAGGGTCGGCTCGTCCATCTCGTCCACCTCCTCGGGCTCGACCAGCAGCGGGAGCTTCGAGCGGACCACCTGCTGGTGCCGCAGGGCGTCCAGCGCGCGGCGCTTGGCCGTCGTGGTGAGCCAGGCGCCCGGGTTGCGCGGGATCCCATCTCGTTCCCAGGACGTCAGCGCCGCCGCGTACGCCTCCTGCACGCACTCCTCGGCGAGGTCGAGGTCCTGCGCGACGCGCGCCGTCGCGGCGAGCACGAGAGCCCACTCGCGACGGTGCGCGTCCGCGACGGCCGCGCGGACGTCGGTCATCCGGCCTTCCGGTCGATGACGCCGCCGCTGTCGATCGGCCTGACCTCCACGCCGCCGCCCTGCTGGCAGGCGGGGTTGAGCTTGGCGATCGCCAGTGCGGCGTCCAGGTCGGGCGCCTCGAGGATGTAGAAGCCGGCGACGATCTCCTTGGCGTCCACGAACGGTCCGTCGGTGATGACGTCGCCCTTGACCGACGTCGCCATTTCCCGTGGGGTCAGCGCCCACGCCGCCACCATGGCGCCGGTGCGCTCCAGTTCCTCGGCGTGCCGGTCGGCTGAGGCCGTGGCGCCGGGTGCGCGGTCGGGGCTGTGCGCGGAGTCGTTCGCGTAGATGAGCACTGCGTACTGAGCCATGATCAGCTGCCTTCCTGCCGGGTGATTTCGGTCCGTTCACTGGTACGTCGCGCACGCGGCCAGAAATCGACAGCTAGTACAGCAGATTTTCTGACGCGGTTATCGTGCGTGGTGTGGACCTCGTCGTGAACGGTCGGCCCGTACAGCTCGATCTGGACCCGGAGACCCCTCTTCTCTACGTGCTCCGGAACGACCTGGGGCTGATGGGCACGCGGTTCGGCTGCGGCAGCGGGTCGTGCGGCGCCTGCATGGTGCTGGTCGACGGGCATCCGATGCCGTCGTGCGACCTGCCGCTCTCCGCTGTCGACGGCAAGGCCGTGGCCACCGTCGAGGGGCTCGGCGATCCGCACCCGTTGCAGGCGGCGTTCCTGGCCGAGCAGGCCGCGCAGTGCGGGTACTGCGTCTCGGGGATCCTGGTGAACGCGGCCGCCCTGCTGGCGCGCGACCCGCATCCGACCGAGGATGCCGTACGGTCCCAGCTCGATCGCAACCTGTGCCGCTGCGGAGTGCACAACCGCGTAGTGCGGGCGGTCCTGCGGGCGGCGGAGTCGGCATGAGCCTTCCGCGTTCGCTCGCCGCCAACCCCCGGTTGACGACCTGGCTGTCGTTCGACACATCCGGCATCGTGTCGGTACGGGTCGGCAAGGTGGAGCTGGGCCAGGGGATCGCGACAGCCATGGCGTCGATCGCCGCATTCGAGCTCGACGTCGCGATCGAGCGGGTGCGGATGGTGCCGGCGTCCACCTCGGCCGGGCCGAACGAGGGAACGACGGCGGGCTCGATGTCCGTCCAGGAGTCGGGCGCCTCGCTGCGACAGGTGTGCGCGGAGGCTCGCGCGGTCCTCGTCGCCGCCGCTGCGACGAAGCTCGACGCCGACGTCTCGGTCGTCAACGGCACGTTGACGACGCCCGGCGGTGAGTCCGTCACCTACTGGGACCTCGACACCACGACGCTGCTGGACCGCGACGCCGACGGCCTCGCGCAGCCGAAGGCGCCGGAACGGGTCGCGAGCCCGGCGCGGATCGACCTCCCGGACAAGGTGTTCGGCCGACCTCGCTACGTGCATGACCTTCGGCTGCCGGACCAGCTGTACGGACGGGTCGTCCGGCTGCCGACTGTCGGTGCGGTGTTGACGGCCGTCGACGAGTCGGTGGTGGAGTCGCTGCCGGATGTTCGCGTCGTACGGGACGGCAGCTTCCTCGGCGTCGTGGCCGCGCGGGAGGAGGTCGCCGTCAAGGCGGCCTTGCGGCTGGCCGCCGCCGCGGAGTGGGAACGGCCGGTGCCGCTGCCCGACGAAGCTGCGTTGCCCGATTGGGTACGTACCGAAGCTGCCGAATCGTCCACTGTGCATGAGGTTTCTGGCGAGTCGGACGGCGTCATCGCGGAGCATCGCGCGACGTACAGCCGGCCATACATCGCACACGCCTCGATCGCGCCCAGCTGCGGAGTGGCGCAGTGGACAGGCGAATCAGTCCAGGTGTGGTCGCATTCGCAAGGAGTCCACGCGTTGCGGGGCGCCATCGCGCAGGCGTTGTCGATGCCGCTGGCCGACGTGTCCGTCCAGCACGTGGAGGGCGCCGGTTGCTACGGGCACAACCCGGCCGACGACGCGGCGTTCGACGCCGTGCTGCTCGCGCGGGCGATGCCGGGCCGGCCGGTGCAGGTGGTGTGGAGCCGCGCGGACGAGTTGGGGGCGGGGCCGTTTGGTCCGGCGATGGTCGCCGATCTCACCGCCAGCCTGGACGAGTCGGGCCGTGTGGTGAGCTGGCGGCACGACACGTTCAGCCAGGGACACACGGCCCGACCGGGCTACGCGGGAACGCCGGGTCTGTTGGCAGGCGCCTCGATCGAAGGCGGCGCGCCGTTGGTGCCGGCTTCGGACCCCGGCCTGCCGTCCGGTGGGTCGTTGCGGAACTCGGTGCCGATCTACGACTTCCCCGTGCAGCAGGTCGTGAGCCATCGCTCGTTCGCCGTCGCGCCACGTGCATCGGCCATGCGTTCGCTCGGTGCGCACCTGAACGTGTTCGCGATCGAGTCGTTCATGGACGAGCTGGCGCTGCGCGCCGGCACCGACCCGTTGGTGTTCCGCCTTGCCCAGTTGAGCGATCCGCGTGCCCGCGCGGTCCTCGAACGGGCGGCCGAACTCGCCTCGTGGGGCAGCTGGACGGGCGGCGACTCGACCGGTCACGGGATCGCGATGGCGCGGTACAAAGGGCTGGGCGCGTATTGCGCCGTGGTGGCCGAGGTGTCCGCGGTGGACTCCGTTCGCGTACGGCGCCTGGTGATCGTCGTGGACGTCGGGCGCGTGGTGAGCCTTGACGGAGTCGTGAACCAGCTCGAGGGCGGGGCGATCCAGGCGACGAGCTGGACCGTGCTGGAACAGGTGCGGTTCTCGCCGGAGCAGGTCACGAGCACCGACTGGGAGACGTACCCGATCCTGCGCTTCAGCGAAGTTCCGGACGTGGCCGTTGACGTTCTGGACCACCCGGACCAGCCGAGTCTGGGAGCGGGCGAGTGTGCCCAGGGGCCGACGGCCGCGGCGATCGGCAACGCCGTACGGAACGCATTGGGAGTGTCGGTGCGAAAGTTGCCTTTGACACCAGACAACATCCTCGCCGCCCTCGAGTGATCCACCCATATTCAGACAAGGTGATCACCGCCTGAAACGAGGCGTCATCGGTTGGCCCATTCGGTGCGCGGCTCCCAGGTTCGGCTGTTAACGTCTGCTGGTCGAGTCGGTTTTACGGGGCCTGATTTCTTTCTGAGTGAGCCTGTGGGGGGCCAACCTGATGATCCACCCTGCCCAACCTCGTCGTATGCTCATGCGCCTCGTCCTGACCGCCGCGATCGTCGCGACCGGTCTCGGGGCGACGGCGGTGGCCGGCCAGACAGCCGGCCCTGGGCCCAAGAGCCAGGTCACTGGCAATCCGCTCGCGCGGGAACGGTTCGGCGACTCCGACCACCAGCTTCCCGCCAAGCTTCCGGTCAAGACACAAAAGGGCAAGCCCGCCAAGGCGTTGCCGAAGCTGCGCGGCACCGTTGCCGTACAGAAGAACCTGAAGCTGAAGGCCAAGACCACCAAGTCCGCGGTCGGCGTCACGGCGGCCACTGACAAGGTCGCCTTGCGCGCCCTCATCATCGCCTTCGATGCGAACGACCTCCACCTTCCGACCTGGAAGTCGACGCTGGACCGAGTCGGTGCCAGCTACGACGTCCTGCTCGCGAAGAACACGCCGCTGACAGCGGAGACGCTGGTCGGCGCTGACGGCGTGGGCAAGTACAACTCGATCCTGTTGACCGACGCGATGCTGCTCGACACCACCACGTGGGCCAGCGCGCTCGACGGCAACGAGTGGAACGCGCTGTGGGCGTACGAGCGCGACTACAAGGTCCGTCAGGCCGTGCTGTACGCGAGCTACGGCTCCTGGCCGGAGGACTACTGCCTGCGGCAGGGCACCGAGGGTGGCGTGGGAGACACGCCGCTGTTGGCGACCCTGACGGCTGCTGGTCAGTCCGTGTTCAGCGACCTGAAGGTAGGCGTCAAGGTCCCGATCGTTCAGTCGTGGGTCTACCGCGACACGATGCAGGCCGGTTGTGCGGCGACGCCAATCATCCAGACCGGCGCGAACGTCCTCGGCGTCACTTCGACCTCGACCGACGGCCGCGAGCGTGCCGCGCTGACGTTCTCCAACAACCAATACCTGTTGCAGTCGAACCTGCTCGCGTACGGCCTGTTCCGCTGGGCCTCGCGCGGCCTGTTCTTCGGTGAGCAGAAGCACTACCTGATGACCGACGTCGACGACTGGTTCAACAGCTCCGACGAGCTGCTGCCCGACGGCACGTACAAGCCGGAGCCCGGTTTCCAGATGACCGGACACGACGCGTCGAACGCGAGCGAAGCGCAGATCAAGCTGCAGAAGAAGTTCCCGCTCGGCTCTGCCTTCACGATGGACATCGCCTACAACGCGGGCGACGCCGACATGACCGCGCCGAAGCAGTGCTACTCCAACGGCGGGGTCGATCAGCTGACGGCCACGACCCGTTGTGTGGCAAAGAAGTTCCGCTGGGTCAACCACACGTTGACGCACCCGAAGCTGAACGTCAGCGACTACGCGTCGACGTTCACCGAGATCAACGAGAACCTGACGCGAGGCGCCACGCTCGGTCTGCCGACGGACCGTCAGATCCTCAAGACCGGTGAGTACTCCGGACTCGGAGTGTTCCACCCGGACCCGAACAACGACATCGACCCGCCGACCGACTACGGGCTGATGGCGTCGAACCCGAACCTGCTGCAGGCAGCGAAGGACTCGGGTGTGAAGTACCTGCACGGCAACATGTCGTTCAACAGCCACAAGCCGTCCTGCTTCAACTGTGGCGTGCGGCACCCCATGGAGCCGAGCCTGTTGATCGTGCCGGACTGGCCGACCAACATCGCGTACTTCAGCACGACGCCGGACGAGGAGACGTACTTCTACAACATGTACTACGGGCCGAACGGCAAGTTCCCGTTCTTCCCGGTGAACCAGACGTACGCGCAGCTGATGAACTACGAGACCGATGTCGCCATGCAGCACGTCGCTTCGGGCTCGGTCTACACCCACACGTTCCACATCGGCAACCTGCGTGACTACACCTACGTCTGCAACCCCACCTGCCGGACCCAGGGCAAGACCCTGTTGACGGACTGGGCCGACCAGGTGATGGCGAAGTACACGTCGTACTACAGCGTTCCGCTGCTGTCGCCGGGCTGGACCAAGCTCGCCGACTACGTGGGCAAGCGCAACGTGCACTTCGAGACGCTCGCCGCCGGCGCGCGTGGGGTGTACGACCGGACGGCCAACACGGTGACGGTGACGTCGCCGGCGGCTGGCTCGGTGACGGTGACCGGTGGGACGACGACCGGGTTCACCACGTACGGCGCGGAGAAGGCGTCGCTGATCACGCTGGCTGCTGGGACTCCGGTGACGTTCACTCCGAGCGTTCTGCCGTAGCTCTCGCTGTTGGACTGGCTGCTGCCAGGTCTCGCCTTCGGGGCGGGACCTGGCAGCATTCGTCTCTATGGCTGCTGGTGGACTCTCCGAGACGCGGCTCGCGCGTCTGCATTCGACTCTCTCCGGGCACGTGGAGGCCGGCCGGCTCGCCGGCGCGGTGACGTTGATCAGCCGGCGCGGCGAGGTGCATGTCGACGCGGTCGGCTCGCTGGCGCCTGGTGGGGCCGAGCCGATGCGGCGGGACTCGATCTTCCGGATCGCGTCGTTGACCAAGCCGGTAGTCGCCGTTCTCACGCTGATGCTGGCCGAGGAGTGCCTGTTCAGCCTCGACGAGCCGGTGGCTCGGCTGCTTCCGGAGCTCGCCTCTCCGCGGGTGATCGCCGCTGTGGACGG
Source organism: Tenggerimyces flavus (assembly GCF_016907715.1). NCBI lineage: Bacteria > Bacillati > Actinomycetota > Actinomycetes > Propionibacteriales > Nocardioidaceae > Tenggerimyces > Tenggerimyces flavus. The sequence continues at coordinate 2,294,274 of NZ_JAFBCM010000001.1, forward strand.
GCCGTTGGAGGAGACCGTTCCGGTGGAGCTGCCGATCACCGTTCGGGACCTGCTGACGTTCCGGAACGGGCTGGGGATGCTGTTCTCGCTGCCGCCGTCGTCGCCGCTGGGTGAGGCGACCGCGGCGCTCAGCGGCTTCGGTCCGCCGCAACACGCGCAGACGGAGACCGGCGACGAGTGGCTCGCCCGGCTCGCCGCGCTGCCGTTGATGTACCAGCCGGGATCGCGATGGCTCTACAACACCGGGCTCGAGATCCTGGGGGTGCTCCTTTCCCGGGCCGCGGGGACGCCGCTGCCGGAGCTGTTGGCGGAGCGGGTCTTCGGGCCGCTCGGGATGATCGACACCGGGTTCACCCTGCCTGCGACGTCGGTGGGGCGGCTGACGTCCGCGTACGGCGTCGCGCCGTCGGGTGAGCTGGTGGTGGACGACCCGGCCGCGACGTCGAAGCACCTGGTGGCGCCGACCCACCCGTCCGCCGGAGCGGGCCTGCTGTCGACGATCGACGACTTCTCCACGTTCACCGAGCTCCTCCGCCACTTCGGCCGCCGCGGCGCCGACCGCCTGCTGTCGCGGCCGAGCGTGGAGGCGATGCTGTCCGACCAGCTGACGCCCGCGCAGAAGGCCGTGTCGGGCTTCTGGCCGGGGTATTTCGACAGTCGTGGCTGGGGATTCGGCCTCGCGGTGGGAACGACGAACAACGGCCACGACCGCGTCGGCCGCTACGGCTGGGACGGCGGCTCGGGCACGACCTGGTTCACCGATCCCGCCGAAGAGCTGACCGCCATCCTCTTCACCCAACGCGGCGGCTTCCCGATGGGGTCCCCGATCTACCTCGACTTCTGGGCCTCGGTCTACGCGGCCATCGACGACTGAGAGGTCTCCCCGACCACGGAGAGATCCCCTCCAGTCGCCTTACCCGGCCAGTGGCCGCTCTACCTGGCGTCCACCCCACGTAAAGGGGCCAATGATCATGTAAACATGATCATTGGCCCCGGCGCCGGACCGGGAAGCGGGGCTAGCGGCGGCCGGCGTGGGTGCCGGACTGGTCGGGGTGGGAGAGCTTCCAGAGCCAGCCGAGCTGCTCGAGGCCGAGTCGTTCGGCGACGCGTTGGGACGAGCGGTTGTCGGCCGACGTGCTGTAGAAGAGCGTGCGGCCCTTGGCGACCTCGGCCCAGCGGGCTGTGGTGGCGGCGGCGAGGCCGCGACCGCGGAAGTCGGGGTGCGTCTCGATGCCGATCTCGGCGGCCCGTTCGTTCGACGCCGGCATGTGGGCCACCGCTGCGACGCGGTCGTCGTCGGTGACCGCGACCGCCCACGGGCCGAGGTTCCCGGCGAGCAGTTCCTGCCACTCGTCCGACGGCCAGGTGTCCGGACAAGGAAGGGACCGTGGCGCGCGGCTGTCGACGAAGTCGGCGTCGCTCTCGTACGTGAGGCCCTCGGGGATCAGATAGCCCGGCCCGGAGTTGAGCACCGTGCTGCCGTACCTGCTGTCAAGCAGCTGTTGACACTGAGCCAGGAACGGGGCGATGTTGGTCGGATCCGGCGTCAGAGCACCCAGCCGCGCAACGAGTTCGTCCGGCACTGACGAGCCGTACCGGACCACGACGGCATCGGCAGTGACGCCCGCCACCAGATGATGCGCGGGCAGCACCCGGCCGCGCGCATCGGAGCCCCACAGCGTCTCCATCTCCAGCGCGATCAACTCGCGTGCACCCATGCCCACGACCCTAATAGTCTCCGGAGTCGTGCCCAAGAACGCCGTACCCATGCTGCTGATCTCCGGTCCGCCCGGCGTCGGCAAGTCGACCGTGGCCTGGGAGATCTTCGACCGGCTCGTCGACAACGGCGACAGCCCGGCGCTCGCGGACCTCGACCTGCTCGGCGCCTCCTGGCCCGTGCCAGCAGACGACCCGCACAACGAACGGATGCGCGCCGCCAACCTCGCCGCGGTCTGGGCCAACTACCAAGCCGCCGGCTCCCGCTGCCTCATCGTCGACGGCGTGATCGAGTCGCGGAAGCACCGCGAGGCGTACGAAGCGGCCATCCCGCAGGCCATCGCCGTCCTCTGCCGGCTCGAGGCCGGCAACGAACAGCTCGGCAGTCGCATCGTTCGACGCGGCCGTGAGCGCGGCGACGGCATCGCGAAGCTGACCCACCGCGCGATCGAGCTGTCCGCCCTGCTCGAACGCGACGACGGCGCGGAGCTCACCGTCGACACGAACGGACGCGACGTCGCGCAGGTCGCCGACCAGATCCTCAGCGAGACCGGCTGGCCGACGCGCCCCTCTGGTTAACCCCACCCCAGACCGGCCGGCTGGCGGGATTTCCGGAAGCCCGCCGGCTTCCTAGCGTGGAGGGCATGACGAAGCCACCCTCGCGAGTCGGATCGGTCGTCCGCACCGTCACCACGACCGCCCTCATAGCCAGCCTCGCCGTGACCGGCGCCGCGATCGGCACGAACGTCGCGAGCGCGGCCAAAACGCCCCTGCAACCGGCCGCAAGCGCGGAGACCAACGCACCGAAGCGTGGCGCGCTCGTCGACCACACCGCGCTGAGGACGATCAGCCAAGAGACCCTCCGCACCGAGCTCGGCGACGAGGGCTTCAGCGACGAAGCATCGATCAAGTACGACATCAAGACCTACCGCCTCATCTACAAGACGGTCGACGAGTTCGGACGACCCACCACCGCGAGCGGCCTCGTGGCGCTGCCCGAACGACGAGCCGGCCGCAAACTCGACACCGTCTCGTACAGCCACGGCACCGAGCTCGCCAAGGCCGACGCCCCGTCCGTCGCCGAGGACCTTTGGGGACCCGGACCCGCGCACGCGTACGCCGCTGCCGGATTCGCCGCCGTCGCTCCCGACTACCTCGGGCTCGGCGAAGGCCCCGGACAGCACCCGTTCCTGCACATCAAGTCCGAGACGACCGCGACCATCGACCTGCTCCAAGCCGCACGGACGTTCGCCAGGCAGCAGGGCAGGATCCTCAGCCGAAACCTCTACGTCACCGGCTTCTCCCAGGGCGCCTCGGCCGCCACCGGGCTCGCGAAGGCACTGCACCGAGGCGCAGACCGTTCCTTCCGGGTTGTCGCACTTGCCCCGATCAGCGGCGCGTACGACTGGCGCCGCGTCGAGCTGCCCGCCCTGCTCAGCGGCAAGGACGTCCCCAACCCCAAGCTGAGTGTCGGCTACACGGCCTACTTCCTCACCGCGTGGGACCGGCGGCTGAACCTCTACGACGACCCCTCCGAGGTCTTCCAGTACCCGTACGACGACGGCCGCATCGAGCGCGTCCTCGACGGTCTGCACACCGGCCAGGAGATCCTGGCGACGATCCCCGACAACGTGAACCAGCTCTACACCAAGCACGCGTTCGCCATGCTGCGCCACCCGACCGGCAAGCTCGCCAAGGCCATGCGCGAGCACGACACGACCTGCTCGGACTGGGCGCCGCGGTACCCGGTCAAGCTCTTCTACGGTGGCGCCGACGACCAGGTCCTGAACGCCAACACCGAATACTGCGCGACCGAGCTCCGCGCCAGCCGCGCCAACGTCAAGGCGGTCAACCTGGGTGACGACATCGACCACCTTGGCACGAACCGCGTGGGTACGGCCGCCACCGTTCGCTGGTTCAGCGACCTCGCCCGCTGAACGACACCGACCATCGCCCGGACACCCCGTGTGTCCGGGCGATGGTCTGTGAGAGGATCCTCCGGACTGTGAGCAGAGTGGTCCGACAGCGAGGCCATCGCGTGGCAAAGACGGAGACTGCGGTGGATCTAGGTATCTCGATCGAACGTGATGGTGCAGCGTTCGTCGCCATTCCCGATGGTGAGGTGGACGTGGCGTCGGCTCCCCGACTCCGCGACGAGCTTCTCACCGCTCTGAACGACCGGCCGCCGTTGCTGGTCGTGGATCTGTCGCAGGTGACGTTCCTCGACTCGACCGGCCTCGCCGCGTTGGTCGCGGTCTACCGGCGCGCGACCGAGGTCGGGACGGCGTTCGCGCTCGCGGCACCGACCCGCATCGCGGGCAAGGTGCTCTCGATCACCGGGCTCGACCGTGCCTGGCCGGTGTTCGACACCCGCGCCGAGGCGTTGGCCGGCGGTGCCAGCGCTGGCGACGGAGAAGGCTCGATCCCCGTTCAGTAGCCCCCATCGGGCCGCAGGTTCGCGGCGATGCGGGCGTGTTCGGTGGCCTGCGTCTCGTCGCCGATCGCGGTGTACGACTCCGCGAGCTCGTGGTGGAACCAGCCGTCCGGCTCCGGTGTCTCGGCGACCGCGAGCTCCAACAGCGCGATCGCCTCGTTCGCCCGGCCCAGTGCCCTGAGCGCCTTCGCGACCGCGTACCGCGCGAGCTGGAGCTGCTCGCCCTGGTCGTACGCCTGGAGCGCCTGCTCGAAGGCCGTCAGCGCGTCGGCGTGATCGCCGCGCTCGAACCGGTCCCACCCGACGTTGTTCCACAACGAGCCGAGCCAGCGGCGTACGTCCGGAACGTCCGACTCCTCCGCGAGCGCGATGCCGCGCCGAGCCCACTCCTCCCGGTCCTCCGTTGCCGGCGCGACGATCGCGGCCATGTGCGCGGCGTCGATCGCGAGGAACGTCTCGCCTGTCTCGTTCGCGACGGCGAATGCCCTTTCGAACAAGGGCAAAGCGGACTCCGCGTCGCCGGACGAACGGCGCAGCCGACCGCGTTCGAGAGCCACGCGCGCTGCCAGGACAGGACTCTCGGTCGCTGCGGCCTCGTCCAGCAGCCGGTCGCCGGCGGCGAAGTCGTCGCGGAGTCCGTGCACGCGGGCGAGCTGGGTGAGGATCTCCGCGCGCAGCACGTGGAACCGCGCTTCGGTCGCGTCGAGGTCGTCGAAGTCCCAGAACGGGCGCAGCGGATCGGTCATGAGGCCGGAGAGTACCGTCGGTCGGGTGCCCTCGTCCGACCGTTCGCAGCTGCGTGCCGACTGCGCCAACTGCTTTGGCCTGTGCTGCGTCGCGCTCCCGTTCACGCGGTCGGCGGACTTCACGTTCGACAAGCAGGCCGGCGAACCCTGCCGCAATCTGCGCGGCGACAATCGCTGCTCGATCCACGCCGACCTGCGGGAGAAGGGCCTTGCCGGCTGCACGGTGTACGACTGCTTCGGCGCCGGCCAGCGGGTCTCGCAGGCGACGTTCGGGGGAACGTCCTGGCGCGACGACCCCGCGGTCGCCGGGCGGATGTTCGCGGTCTTTCCCGTCGTACGCCAGCTGCACGAGCTGCTCTGGTACCTGACCGAGTCGCTCACCCTCCCACCAGCCAAGGCGATTCACGCCGAGCTGGCGCGGATGCTGAACGAGACCGAACGACTCGCCCGAGGCGATGCCGACGCACTGCGCGAGCTCGACGTCGCGGGACACCGCGCGAAGGTGAACGTGCTGCTGCTGCAGGTGAGCGACGTCGTACGGGCGACCGTCCCCGGCAAGAAGAAGAACCTGCGCGGCAAGGACCTGATCGGTGCCGACTTCCAGGGCGCGGATCTGCGCGGCGCGAGCCTGCGGGGCACGTACCTGCTCGGCGCCAACCTGCGCAACGCCGACCTCCGCCACGCCGACCTGATCGGCGCCGACCTGCGCGGAGCGGACCTGTCCGGGGCGGATCTCTCGTCCAGCATCTTCGTCACCCAGCCGCAGGTCGACGCCGCCTCCAGCGCCGTTCGGACCAAGCTGCCGGCCGCTCTGAAACATCCCGCGCACTGGGTTTGATTGAGGACGGAAACTGGCCGGAATAGCCGCGAGAGTAGGGGTCAACGGACGAACCCAAAGGGAGCGAACGATGACCACGATCACTGCCGAGACCGTGCTGACCGACGAGCGAGCCGAGCTGCTGGAGACGCTGGCGAAGCACCGGTACCTCTTCCGGTTCACCGCGGAGGGGCTGACCGAGGAGCAGGCCCGGCAGCGAACGACGGTGAGCGAGCTGACCATCGGCGGGCTGATCAAGCACGTGGCCGCGGCCGAGCGCGGTTGGGCCCGGTTCATCCGCGGCGGCGCGGGCGAGATGGACAGCTACCAGGCGGACTTCTTCGACAGCTTCAGCCTGCGGCCCGACGAGACGCTGGAGAGCGTGCTCGCCGACTACGCGGACGCGGCGCTGGAGACCGACACGTTGATCGCGACCGTTCCGGACCTGTCGATGTCGCACCCACTGCCAGTGGCGCCCTGGTTCGAAGAGGGCAAGAGCTGGTCCGTACGCCGGGTGGCCGTCCACCTGATCGCGGAGATCGCCCAGCACGCCGGGCACGCCGACATCATCCGCGAGTCGATCGACGGCCAGAAGAGCATGGGCTGACCCCGGCCTCGCACCCCGGCGTTCGGTTGGGTCGGGGGCACCCTGGTCCCATAGGTTCGGACAAGGGTGCCCCCGACCCAGTCAGCCTGCGCAACGCCAGCACCACGGGGTCGGCTCGACAAGCCAGCGTGGCCCCGCGTTTTGGGTCAGGGGACCCCTCGTCCCAAAGCCCGGCCCATCCACCATGTCCCATCAAACTGTGGGGTTCTGGTCGCGACACGCTGGCGTGTCGCGACCAGAACCCCACAGTTTCGCGAGGGCGGAGGTCTCCTCGCTCGAGGACGTTCGGACAAGGGTGCCCCCGACCCAGTCGCCCTGACCCCCGCAAGGCGAGCGGCTAGAAGGGCCAGTCGGCGTTCTTGCCGGCCTCGATCAGCGCGATCATGCCGAACGCCGCGTCGCTCAGCCCGCCGAACACGTGCCGGTTGCCGGTGCCGCTCGGCCCGTGCCCATACCGGTAGCCGGCGAGGTTCCACGTGTACACCGGCACCCGCGGCGACACGGCGTCCGTCGGGTCCTGCCCGCGCCGGCCACCCCAGGCCTGCTCGTCGGACACGATGACCACCCGGTCGTGGACGGGATCGCGGTACCAGGCCTGCACGGCAGCCGCGGTGTTCGTTCCGCCGCGCGGACCCCAGAACCGCTCGACCACGCGGAGCACCGACTCGCCTCGCCGTACCTCCACCGGCGCGCTTCGGTTGTCGAACTGCACCAGGTCGGCCGACGCCGCCCGCAGCGCCAGCGCGGCGCCGAACACGATCGCCGCGTCGGAGCAGGTCAGCTGCGAACGCTCGGACAGCCGCTTGCCCATCGAGCCGGACTGGTCCACCAGGATCAGCGTTCGGCCAGGGAGCGCCGGTACGTGCGACAGCGCGTGCCCGAGCGCCTGCTCCAGCGCGTACGCCCACCGCAGCGACGGGGCCGCCCGGTACGCCGACAGGAACCGCATCGGCAGCTGCCGGGACTTCGCCACCAGCGCAGGGTCCGCCAGCTCCGAAGCGACCGAAGCCGCGACCGCGTCGGAGACGCCGGCCTCGTCGAAGTTGCGCAGGTTGCGCAGCCGCGCCATGTAGCCCATCCCAGGTAGCACGGCCTCCCACGCCTGCGCGTCCATCGGTCCCTGCAGCCAGCCGGCCACGGACTCCCAGGTCATGCCCGCCTCCCGGAACAGCGCGCCGCCGAGCAGCGCGCGGCGGTCCTCGACCGGCGCCGCCAGCAGCAGCGAACGTGCACGCACCATCGGCAGCGCGTCCGGAATGTCCCGGTCGCGGCCGTGTCGCCGGTCGAGCGCGTGCTGGAACAGCGCGCCCTGCCAGGGCTTGCCCGGGTCCGGGCTCGGGTGGACCAGCTCGAGCACGTCACCGAACCGGAAGCCCTTCGTCGCGGTGTCGTACTTGAGCAGGCTCTGCTCGGTGTACAGGCGCCGTACGGCGTCGGCGATGCCGCGCTTCACCGGCTTGGGAATCTCCTTGCCGTACGTGGAAATCCAGTACGCGAGCGCCTCACCTGGCTCGTCGGGTCGCTGCAGCACGCTCGCGACGAGGTCGCGGGTCCGGCCGTGCGCGTTCGCCTCGATCCGGGCGCGGGCAGCCTCCAGCGCGCCGACGAGCGACGCGGACCGCAGGTTCGCGGTCGTCCGCAGCCAGCGCAGGAAGCGGGCGAGCCAGTCGATGTCGTCGACGGCCATACTGCGAACGAGATCGCGATAGCGCAGGTCACGGCTGCTCGCGCTCTCGTAGAACGTGTTCTCGCCGACGAAGTTCGAGACGGCGAGCAAGAACAGCTCCGACCTGCCGTCCCGGAGATACCCAGGTGCGCCCTCGTACGTGCGACCGCTGGGCGTCGGCTCGCTCCGCGGCGCGGACAGGATGTTCGCGCGGACGTTCTTGACATTGAACTTGCTCACCTGCCTCCACCTCTTCTTGTTCAGGGGGAGACGAGACAACGCCTCCCGAGATCAGGGCGCCAGCGGACCAGTTTCTTGGAAAGGAAGTAGCCGCGGGCTTCGCACCGGAAGGCGCTGTTCCTCAACGGTAGCTGCGATGTCGGTTCGGACGCGAAGCATTTATCGCCGCTGCGTAGGGTTGCGCATTCCACGCCGAGGGCACTGCCGGGGCGGCTACGGTGTGGGGCATGAGGATCGCGGTCTTCGGCGCGGGCGGCGTCGGCGGGTACTTCGGCGGAAAGCTGGCGAAGTCCGGCGTCGACGTGTCGTTCCTCGCGCGCGGTCCGCACCTGACCGCGATGCGGGACAACGGGCTGCTGGTCCGCAGCGTGCACGGCGACTTCGCGTTGGAATCCGTGCAGGCGACCGAGGACCCGGACGAGATCGGGCCGGTGGACTACGTTCTCATCGCGGTGAAGTCCGACCAGACCGAGACCGCGGCGATGGCCGCGAAGCCTTTGCTGCATGACGAAACCGTCGTTCTCTCACTCCAGAACGGTGTCGACAACGAGAGCAAGCTGGCGGCGATCGTCGGACCGGAACGGGTCGTCGGCGGCGCCGCGTACATCTTTGCGACGATCGAGCAACCCGGCGTGATCGCCCATACCGGCGGCCCAGCTGCGCTCAAGGTCGGCGAGCTCGCCGGTGGTCGCAGCGAGCGGGTCGAACGGTTCGTCGAGGCCGGAGTGTCGGCGGGCTTCGCGATCGACCAGACCGAGGACATCAAGGCGACGTTGTGGAGCAAGTTCGCGTTCATCTGCGCGCAGGCGGGGACGACCGCGGCGGTCCGGCTGCCGATCGGTGAGGTGCGGACGAGTCCGGCCGCGCGCGAGCTGTTCCGCCGCGTGGTCGACGAGGTGTGCGCGGTGGCGCGCGCGGAGGGCGTGGACCTGCCGAACGACCTGTCGGACAAGCACGTCGCGTTCGCGGACGGGCTCGGCTCGGGCGACTACTCGTCGCTGCACCACGACCTGATCCACGGCAAGCCGATGGAGCTCGAGGCGCTCCTCGGCGAGGTCGTGCGGCGCGGCGAGCAGACGAGGGTGTCGACGCCGATGAGCGAGGCTCTGTACGCGGTCCTGCAGCCCTGGGACCTGCGCAACCGAGCGGCACTGTGATCGATCGTTTGCCCCAGTGGTACTGGGATGTGCCGTACGTCTACGAGTGCGGTCCTGACGCTGCGGACCTGAGTGCTGGCGCGAACTGCCAGCTGTTCGCGTACACCGTGCTCGCGCACTTCGGGCTGCACGTTCCGCCGCTGCGGTCCAGCAATCTCTGGGAGGACACGACGGCGACGAAGGTCGTGACCGACCTCGAACCGCTGGATCTGCTGTTCTACAACCGCACCGACGATCCGTTCGGCGCCCACATCGCTGTCTACTTGGCGCCGGGTGAGATTCTCCATCTCTGCAAGGAGATTGGCCTGCCGGTGGTATGGACCGAGGCGGACTTCGCCGCGCGGCCGAACTACCAGGTGCTCGTCGGCGCCAAGCGGGTCAGTGCGGCTTGTCGAACGTGAACATGGTGGTGCCACGTCCTAGCGGTTGAGCCTCGCCGCGGTACGTGTGCCGGCCGACTCCGAACTGGGTCTCGCGCGGGTCCGACACGAACTGCTGCTCGAACTCGTTCTTCGCCAAGCTGCTCCTGACGAGCTCGAACAGTCCCACGCGTCCGCCTGTCCAGATCAGGTCGGCGCCGGGTTTGCACAGGCCGGGGAAGAAGCCGATCGCCTTGTCGGCCGTCTCGGGCAGCACGTTCCCGAAGATGCCGCAGGCAAGGACGATCTGCGCCGGCGCGAGGTCGACGTAGTTGTCCGTACTGCCGGCGTCGCCCTCTCTGATCTCCACGTTGTCGAGCCCGGCGTCTGCTGCCGCCTCCTTGGCCTTGGTGACGTTGCGCGGATCGAGCTCGACGAGCAGCGCGGTGACGTCGGCGCGGCGCGGATGCTCGGGGAGGACGCCGATCACGTCGCGCCCCTGGCCAGCGCACATCGAGAGGATCTCGATCGGACCCGGCGGCGCGCTGTCCAGCGCGATCGTGAGCTGCTCCCGGACCACCACCAGTCGCCTGGCGAGCCTCGTACCGGGGGTGTCGTACTCGTCGTGCCAGGCGTCCCAATCCACGTTGCGAGCCTATCCGGCAAGCAGGTCCACCGTGCGGCGATCATCGCGGACCTCGTCCGCCGAAAGTTTCCGAAAGTTCGATGTCGAAGTCGTGTCGGCCGGTCCGACTCAGCAGTAAGAGACCGACCAGAAGGAGTGAAGGACATGACCATCGTGCGAGCTCGGCAGTGCATCTCCCTCGACGGCTTCACCGCCGCGCCCGACCAGAGCCTGGACAACCCGTTCGGCACCGGCGGGATGGCGTTGAACGACTGGATGTTCACCGACGAAGGCCAGCCGATCGCCCACCGCGCGCAGCCCATGGAGGAGGTCGGCGCGCACATCATGGGACGCCACATGTTCGGCCCGGGCCGCGGTGAGTGGGACCTGTCGTGGCGTGGCTGGTGGGGCGAGGAGCCGCCGTACCACGCGCCGGTGTACGTGCTCACCCATCACGCGCGCGAGCCGCTGGAGCTGGAGGGGACGACGTTCCACTTCGTCACCGACGGTCCCGAGTCCGCGCTGGCGCACGCGAAGGCCGCAGCCGGCTCGAAGGACGTGGCGATCGCGGGCGGGGCGAACGTGGTGCGCCAGTACCTCGCTCTGGGGGCGATCGACGAGCTCGTGCTGCACTACGTACCGCTCACGCTGGGCGCTGGTGAGCGCTTGCTCGATGGTCTCGGCGGGCTGACGTTCGTCCCCACCGAGGTCGTGCCGACGGCCGCGGCCACGCACGTCTGGTATCGGCCGAACCGGTAGGTCCCTAGTGATTGCCCATGATTTGTCCAGTGGCGTGGCCGAGGATCGATGCCATGACCCGCCCTCACACGCTCACGCCCTACGGGAGGCGCTGGCGCATCGACGCCGGTGACCGGGCTGTCGTGGTCGATGACCTGGTCGGCGTCCGCTACCTGGTCACGCTGCTGGCGAACCCGCATGTCGAACTGCTCGCCTCCGACCTCACCGAGGCCGCGTCCCTGATCGCCCGCGGCACGCCTCGGCTGCGGGTGCTGGACGAGCTCCGGGCCGGTGGTCGTTCTCGGCTGTTCGCCGACGAGGCGGAACGTGCCCGCATCGCCGTGGGGAAGGCGATCCGGCGCGCGATCCTCCGGGTGATCGCGCTCGACGCCCGGCTGGGGGAGGAGCTGCTCGAGACGATCCGGACCGGCCGCTACTGCAGCTACCGCCCGCCCGACGTTTCGAATGAGGGCGTCCCTCTGTCGAAGAGCCCGGCCCATCCACCATGTCCCATCAAACTGTGGGGTTCTGGTCGCGAGACGCTGGCGTGTCGCGACCAGAACCCCACACTTTCGCGAAGGGCGGAGGGGCCCCTCGCTCGAGGAGATCGCTACAGGGACGCCCTCATGCGAAACGTGGCGGGGCTCTGGCTGGGTCGGGGGGTGCTTACGCCCGCGGCGAACAGGAGGGCGGTGGGGGAGTGATCGCCGATATCTTGGGGCGATGCCGAGGCCATTGCTGCGGAAGACGCTAGGGGAGGTGCTGCGCCGGGTCCGACTGGCGCAGCGCCGGACGCTGTCCGAGGTCGCGGACAGCGCGAAGATCTCGATGCCGTACCTGTCCGAGCTGGAGCGCGGCCGCAAGGAGGCCTCGTCCGAGGTCCTCGCGGCCATCTGTGAGGCGCTGCGGATCGAGCTGGCCGAGGTACTGGCCGAGGTCGGCAGGATCCTCCTCGCCGAGCAGGCCGCCGAGCGCTCCAAGGTCGTCCAGCTCCACAGCGTGCGCGTCCGCACCAGCGTGGCTCCCCAGCGCCAGTCCCGCCCCACCGGGGACGTCCTGGCCCTCGCGGCCTAGCAAGTCCCGCCGGCCACCGCGCCGTTTGAATGAAGGGCACCTTCATTCAATAGGTTCGAATGAAGGTGCCCTTCATTCAAACCCGGGTCAGCGCGTGGCCGGGTGCTCTACGCGTAGGCCATCTGTCTGACCTCTTGTCGGCTGGTGATCACCTGGTCGGCGAGCCCATACGCCACCGCTTCCTCGGCCGTGAACGTCTTGTTCCGATCGATGTCCTCACGCAGCTTCTCCACCGGATGCCCCGTGTGCACGCTCAAGATGGCCTCCATCTCAGCCCGCACCTTCGCCACCTCCTTCGCCTGCACGGCGAGGTCGGGCAGCGTGCCGCGGGCCTGCGTCGAGGGCTGATGCAGCATCACCTTCGCGTGCTGCAGGACCGACCGACGCCCTGGCGTTCCGGCCGCGAGCAGGACGGCCGCGGCCGAGGAGGCTTGGCCCATGCAGAACGTCGCGATCGGCGACCCGATGAACCGCATCGTGTCGTAGATCGCTGTCAACGCGCTGAACGAGCCACCGGGCGAGTTGATGTACAGCGCGATCTCCTGGTCCATCGAGGCCGACTCGAGGTGGATCAGCTGTGCCATCACGACGTTCGCCACGCCGTCGTCGATCTCAGTGCCGAGGAAGACGATGCGGTCGGACAGCAGCCGCGAGTAGATGTCGAAGGCGCGCTCGCCGGACGGCGTACGTTCGATCACGGTCGGAATCGTGTACTGGCTCATCGAAAGCTCACATCCCCACGGTCGCGTAAGCAGCTGGACGTACGTCGTCGACCCGTTCGACGATCTGGTCGATGAGCCCGTACTCGCGGGCCTCCTCCGCAGTGAACCACCGGTCCCGCAGCGAGTCCCGTTCGACGACCTCGTACGGCTGCCCGCTGTGCTCCGCGGTCAGCCGGGTCATCAGACTCCCGATCCGCTCCAGCTGCCCGGCGTAGATCTCGACGTCGGCAGCAGTCCCGCCGAAGCCCGCCGAGCCCTGGTGCATCAGCACCTGCGCGTGCGGCAGGCTGAAGCGCTTGCCCGGCGTCCCGGCCGTGAGCAGGAACTGCCCCATGCTCCCGGCGAGCCCCATCGCCAACGTGCTGACCTCGTTGGGAATCAGGCGCATCGTGTCGTAGATCGCGAGTCCCGCGCTGACCGATCCGCCGGGTGAGTTGATGTACAGGCTGATGTCGCGCCGCGAGTCCTCCGCGGACAGCAACAAGAGCTGGGCACAGAGTCTGTTCGCCACCTGGTCGTCGACCTCGGTGCCGAGCACGATGATGCGCTGGTGGAGAAGCCGGTTGACGAGCTGCTCGTCCACCGACGCCCCCAACGGTCGCTCTGCCGATGCGACGTGCATGCGGTTTCTCCTTGCTTGGCCAGTTGTTCTGTCTTCGAGCATGCGAAGGAGAACGGGGAATCGCCAAGCCAATCTGCTGCCAGCAGAGCCACGCTCCGTTCCTTGAAGGAACCCTCCGCTGCTACGCTGAGAACCATGCAGCGGACGGCATTCGGTGACATGGCCTGCTCGATCGCACGCACGCTGGACGTGATCGGGGAGCCGTGGTCGCCGTTGATCCTGCGCGACATCTACGTCGGCATCAACCGGTTCGAACGCCTCCAGCAGGACCTCGGCATCTCCCGCAAGGTGCTGACCGAACGGCTCCGCTGGCTGACCGAGAACGGCGTGGTGGAGCGGCAGGAGTATGCCAGCCGCCCAGTCCGCCACGAGTACGCGCTGACCGACAAGGGCCGCGAGCTGTGCGACCTCCTGCTGGTCATGGTCCGCTGGGGCGACCGCTGGCTCGCCGGCGAGGCCGGCCCGCCGGTGCTGTACCGCCACCACGCGTGCGGCCAGCTCAGCCACGTCGAGTTGCACTGCTCCGCCTGCGGCAAGGACATGCCCGCCACGTCGATCGACGTCCTCCCCGGCCCAGGCGCGGGCAGGGCTACCTGAGCCGCATCCTGGCCGACCACGGTGCCGAAGACCAGGAACGTGAATGTCGACAGGCATCGCCTAAGTTCAAACCGATCTCACCAAGCCTCAAGAGTTCGGCTCGCCGTTCGACGCGTTGGTCTGCAGCAGGGTCCTGCAGGCCATCCGACTGGCAGACCGTCCTCCGACCTGCGTTGAAGGCAGCGCGAACCAGCGGTCCGGTCGCCTGATCATCGCCGCCGAAACACCGCAAAACGCGTTCCAGGCAAGGTGACTCACCCGACGAAACAGGTACACTAGGGCAGGAAACTCACTATTGCGCGCAACGTGGGCAGCCACGCATGAGCGTGCGTCCGCCGGGTACTGACACCGCGTCCCAATCGGATTCAGTCAACTGTCGCGGAGGCCTGACGGTGATCATTCTTGGAATCGTCCTGCTGTTGGTGGGTGTCCTCGTGAAGATCTCGATCGTCACGACCATCGGCATCATCCTGCTGGTCGTCGGCGCCGTTCTGCTCATTCTCGGTGCCGTCGGTCGTCCCGTCGGCGGACGCAAGTACTGGTTCTGACCGACCGGGTTGAGGTTTTCGCGGTGCTGAACGGGGGAGCGTAGTCGTATGAAATCGGACAGGCGGCGGTCACGCGCGCTCCAACGAGTGCCGTGGCCGCCCGCCCGCGTCCGGCTGTCGGCGTGAGGAGTTGACCGTGGCGGCACGTTCGATCTGGTCGGGGACGCTGACGTTCGGGCTGGTGAACGTTCCCGTTCGTCTCTACAGCGCGACCAAACAGCAGGATGTCTCGTTCCACCAGTTCGAAGAGGGAACGAACGAGCGCATTCGCTACAAGCGCGTCGCCGAGGGCTCCGACCGCGAGGTCGAGTACGAGGACATCGTCAAGGGGTACGAGCTGTCGAACGGCAAGCACGTCATGCTCACCCAGGACGACCTCGAAGCCGCCGACCCAGGCCGCTCGCGGTCGATCGAGATCACCGACTTCGTCGAGCTGGCTGAGATCGATCCCATCTACTACGAGAAGTCCTACTACCTCGGCCCCGGACCGGACGGTGACAAGTCGTACGCCCTGCTGTTCAAGGCGATGGAGGATTCCGAGCTCGCGGCCGTCGCGGTCTTCATCATGCGTGGCAAGCAGTACCTCGCCGTGATCCGGCCGGCGGACCGGGTGCTGATCCTGGAGACGCTGTTCTTCGCCGACGAGGTACGGGATCCGTCCGACGTGATGGACGACCTGCCGCGGATCGGCAAGGTGAGTTCGAAGGAGCTGAAGACAGCGGGCAGCCTGATCCAGCAGCTGACGACGCCGTGGAAGCCGGAGCAGTACCACGACACGTATCGCGAGAGCGTGCTGGCGATCGTCAAGCGCAAGTCGAAGGGTGAGGAGATCGAGGTCGAGGAGGAAACCTCCGACGCCGAGGTCGTCGACCTGATGGAGGCGCTGGAGCAGAGCCTCGCGCGGGCGAAAGGCCGCAAGACCGGCGCCAAGAAGACCGCCAAGAAGGCGCCCGCCGAGAAGAAGACCGCGGCCAAGAAGTCGGCGAAGAAGAAGTCGACGCGCAAGGCCTCCTGACTTTCCCGAACGGATGGGCGTCCAGCCCCAGCTGTTCCGGGAAATCGCCCCGAAGCAACGGGGTGTGCGACCTCATGCCGCTGGGTGCGTCGCGCAGTGATCGTAGAGGACGTCTGAGTTTCTCTTCGATCACCTGGAGTTCACCGTGGCCACCTCCGTAGCCGCTCCCGTACGCGACCAACTGGCCTTCTGGCGAGTACTGCTGGCCGTTCTCGCGCCGATCCCCATGCTCGCCCAGGGCATTTACTACATCCTGCTCCCCGTGAACGGCAGCGCGGGCTTCGAGGAGACCGTTGCCGCCTACACCGCCAACCTGCCGCTGCTGACGGCGATCGTCCCGCTCAACGCGATCTTCGCGACGCTCCTCATTCCCGCGACGGTCGCGGTGGCGTGGGCCACGCATCGGGCGGCGCCAACCCTGACCCGCATCGGTGCCCTCATCTCGTTGGTGGGCTTCTTCGTCGGCTTCGCCACGTTGGGTGGAGTCGACAGCTTCCTGGTCGCCCAGAAGGGCCTCGACGTCGCGTCGATCGCACCCCTTTACAACGCCACGGAAGAGTCGTTGGCGTACCAGCTCGGCGGACTGCTGTTCATCGTCGGCATCGTCGTTGGCCTTACCCTGTTGGGGATTGCCCTCTGGCGTAGCCGCGTCGCACCGGCCTGGGTGGGGATCGCCCTCGCCCTCGGTACGGTGACGCACCCGTTCCTCCCGGGCCACGTCGCCCAGGGCGCCGGCCTCCTCGTCGCCGCTGTGGGCTTCGCCGGCGCCAGCCTCGCGCTGCTGAAGGCCAGCCCGGCTTGACCGAGCTCAGGCTGGCGGGCCGGCCTCGATCCGCCTGCGCAGTTCGTCCGGGGCGAGCTCCGAGCCGTCCTGGAGCCACCAGGTGACGCCGGCTTCCTCGTACAACTTGGCTCGTTCCGAGTTCGGGGCACCGGCCTCGCTCGGCGACCAGATCACGATGTCGGCGTCGTCCTTGCCGCCGGCCGCCAGGAAGTCCGTGCGGATGGTCCGCAGCTCGTCGATGGTGGGAAGGCGGAAGTCGTCGGCCTCGTCCCGGATCTGTGGGAACAGCCCGTCGGCGTCGCGAGCGCCGCGGACTGGGCCCTTGCGCGGCCAGAATCCGCTTGTCCAGATGGGGATTTCGACCTTCGCGAACTGGACGTCGTTCGCCTTGTAGTACGGGCCGTCGTGCTGAACGTTCTCGCCGCTGAACAGCTTGTGCAGCAGGTCGGCGCCGTCATCGAGGCGGTGCGCGAGGTCCCCGCGCTTGGCCGACTCGCCGAAGCGTGAGTAGTCCCAGCCGACGCCCGTGCCGAGGCCGAGGATCATGCGGCCGTTCGACAGGTCCTGCAGGGTGCTCGCTTCGAGCGCGACCTTGACCGGCCGTCGGCGAGGGAGGGGAACGATCATCGGGCCGACCTGGATCCGCTCGGTGACCTGGGCGATCGCCGCGAGCGTGATCCAGGGTTCGGCGACGGGGAGCTCGTAGCCGGACCAGGGAAGGATGTCCCAGAGGAAGTAGCCGTGCCACCCCGCCTCCTCGGCGGCGACGGCGAGGTCGCGGTGGACGGCTGGGCTGCCGTAGGGGCCGAACGAGGGTACGTAGATGCCGTAGCGCATGTAGGTGGCAACTCGTTCCGTTCGGAACGATATTCCCGCCGAAGTCCTCGGGCTCGCTGAGCCCCGGTCCACTACGGTGGGTCGCGATGACCGAGTTGGTGAGCCAGACGTTCGCCGGCCGCGTTGCGGAGCTGACGGTTCTGGAGGAGGCGTTCGCCAGCGCCGTCGGCGGTGCGCCGCGCGTCGTGCTGGTCGGGGCGGAGGCGGGCGGCGGGAAGAGCCGGCTGCTGCAGGAGTTCACGCAGGGCGTCACCGACCGCGCACGGGTGCTCACCGGCTACTGCGTCGAGCTCGGTGAGGCGGGACTGCCGTACTCGCCGATCACCGCCGCTCTGCGGGAACTGCTGCGCGAGACGAGCGTCGCCGACGTTCAGGTCCTCCTGTCGGACGGCGCGGGTGAGCTGGCGTGGTTGCTGCCGGAGTTCGGCGCGCCTCCGGTGGGTACGGATCCACTGCTGGCTCGGGCGCGGCTCTTCGAGGTCCTGCTGCGGTTGTTCGAGCGGCTCTCGTCCGCGCAGCCGCTGGTACTGCTGGTCGAGGACGCGCACTGGGCGGACCAGTCGACGCGCGACCTACTGAGCTTCCTGATCGGCAACCTGCAGGGGCGTGTGCTGCTGGTGGCGTCGTACCGGTCCGACGAGCTGCATCGCGCGCACCCGCTGCGCTCGTTCCTCGCCGAGGTGCGAAGGCGGTCGATGGTGACGTCGGTGCAGCTGCCGCGGTTGTCGCGGGCCGAGGTCGCTTCCCAGCTCGCGGGGATCCTGCAGCGTCAACCCGAGGTTGCGGTCGTGAACGCGGTGTACGTACTCGGCGACGGCGTACCGCTCTTCACCGAGGCGCTGGTCGATCCGGACGGCACGGTACGTACCGAACTCCCTTCGTCTCTGAGGGATCTGCTGCTGGGCAAGGTCACCGAGCTTCCCGAACCGACCCAGTACGCGCTGCGCGCCGCGGCCCTCGACGGCGTCCAGGTGAGTCACGAACTGCTGCGCCGCGTCATCGGCGCCGATGACGCCAACGTGCTCTCGGCCGTACGTCCGGCTATCGCGGCGAATGTGCTGCTCGACGCGCCCGGTGGCTACGCGTTCCGGCACGCGATGATCCGGGAGGCCGTCCGTTCGGACCTGCTGTCGGCCGAACGGGTCGGACTGCATCGGGCGTTCGCGGAGGCCCTGGAGGCGGACGGCACGCGGCCGTCGGCGCGCCTGGCCATGCACTGGAAGGGTGCGGGCGCGGACGCGAAGGCGCTGCTCGCCGCGTGGCACGCGGCGGGCGAGATCGCAAGCGGGCTTGGGTATGCCGAGCAGTTGGAGATGCTGGACCAGGTGTTGTACCTGTGGTCCAGCGTTCCCGACGCGTCGACGCTGACCGGCGTCGACCGGATCGGGGTGCTCGAGCTCGCTGTCGATGCGGCGATGTGGGCCGGCCAGCCCGACCGCGGGTTGGTCCACGTGGCGGCCGCGATCGTCGACGTCGACGGGGAACGGCTCGCGTCGTTGCTGTGGCGCCGCGCGGAGCTGCGCGAGCAGCTGCTGCAGCCGGGGCAGCTCGAGGACCTGCGCGAGGCCGTACGACTGGCGACGAGCCCGAGCCGACTTCGCGCGCAGGCGCTCGGCGAGCTGGCACGGATGCTGAACAGGCACAACGCGCGCGACGAGGCGCTGCCGTACGCAGCGGAGCTGGCCGCGCTGGCCGAGTCGCTCGGCGACGACGAGACGACGTCGGAGTCGCTGATTACCCAAGTACACATGGCGATTGAGGCCGACGACAAGAAGATCACGATGCTCACGGCAGCGCTCGAGGCGGCCGTACGCGCCGGGTCGCCGAGGCTGGAGCTGTTGGCGTACGTCGCGCTCTCGCACTCCAACGAGACCCGCGGCCGCTCGCGGGAGGCCGTCGTGGCCGCGCGCGCCGGGCTGGCCCGCGCTATCCAGCTCGGCTCGGCGCGCTACGTGGCCGAGATCATCGCGCAGAACCTCGCCGAGTCGCTCTTCTCGGCAGGGGAGTGGAATGAGGCGCTCGACGTCGTCACGGCCGCGCTCGAACGCGACCCCGCGCCGTACGCTCGTGCCGGCCTGTTGCTGATTCGGAGCCAGATCGTCTTCGCTCGTGGCGATATCGAGTCCGTCAAGGAGATCTTGACGGAGATCGGGACGGTCGACTTCCGGCCGGAAGCCCAGCACACGTTGCCGTTGACGGCCCTTCGAATCGAGGGCCGGTTGGCTCTTGGCGACCTCGCAGGCGCGCAGGAGCTCGCCGCCTTGGCACCCACGCTGGTGGTCGGAACGGACCCTCGTTATGCGTGGCGGTTGTTGGTCGCCTCGATGCGTGCCTGTGCTGAGTCACCTTCGCCTTCGTTGCAGGCTTCGTTGACCTCGCTGGCCGAGGCGACCGATCGGCCGGGGCCGGTCGAACACGCGCAGGCGTTGACGTTCGCGGCCGAGCTGTCGCGGGTCACGACGTCGTCGGTGCCCGCGTGGACCGCTGCGGCCGCTTCTTGGGCCGAGTTGGAACGGCCGAACGCGCAGACGTACGCGCTGCTGCGGCTCGCCGCCGCGCAGGGCGCTACCGGCTCCCGCGACGCCGCGGCGGTGTCCTTGCGAGAGGCGGTCGTGCTGGCGACGGGACTGGGCGCGGAACCGTTGCTGGCTCAGGCTTCCGCGCTCGCTCGACGGCTCCGGTTGTCGCTGGACGACCGGCCCGCGCCGGCGGAGGCTGCGACGCCGTACGGGCTCACCGACCGCGAGCTCGTGGTCCTGCGCCTGGTCGCCGCGGGGCGAAGCAACCCGGAGATCGCTGAGGAACTGTTCATCTCCGCCAAGACGGCATCCGTGCACGTCTCCCATATCCTGGCCAAGCTCGGCGTCACCTCCCGCTCGGCCGCCGCCGGCATGGCCCACCGCGAACACCTGGTGGGGAACGACTAGCTGTCCGGCTGCTGGTAGCGCGCCCACGCCTCGCGATAGCCCGTCAGTGCCAACGTACTGGCCACCCGCAGACCGCTGGCCCGCGTCCCGAGCACGCCGTCCGGCCAGACGTGACGGGTGCGGCCCCAGAAGTCGGTGTAGTACCCGTCGCCGGAGTCCTGCACGAGGAACAGCTCGACCATGACCCCGTCCACCTCGAACGCCCGCTTGTGCGCGAACCGCTTCGCCACGATCTCGTCCCACTTACCGCCCAGGAGGAACGCGTCGACCTGGTCGAAGTCGGGAGCGGGATACAACAGATCGATGTCGTGATGGGAACGAGGAGCCGCGAGGCCGAGCAGCTCCTCGGCCCATCCGCCGAAGATCCAGGTGACCATGCCGGCCGCCTCGAGCTCCCGGACGACTCGCCGAACGAACGCGAGGTCGTTGATCACCGGCATGGCAGCTCACGCTACGCCAAGCGGACCGTCAGGCCGTGGCCTTCGCCCAGTCGGCGTAGTGGATCTCGCCCAACCTGGCGGGGCCGATCGGGACGAGGGAGTCCTCGGTCAGCTCGGTGCCGAAGTACTTTGCGTGGTCGTCGGTCACGACCTCGCGCGGGTCGTTGCGCGCGGCCAGCGCGGTGCGGAGGAACTCGTCCATGCCGGCGCGGTCCGGTCCCGCCACCTCGACCCGTCCGTTCAACGGGGCATCGAGTGCCGCGCGGGTGACCGCCTGGGCGACGTCGTCCGACGCGATCGGCTGGAACGAACCCGACGGCAGCCGCACCACGCCATCCACGGTCGCCTCGTCGGCGATCCGCGCGACGAACTCGAAGAACTGCGTCGCGCGGACGATCGAGTACGGCATCCCCGACTTCTCGATCAGCCGCTCCTGCGCCACCTTCGCCCGCAGGTAGCCGCTGTCGGGCAGCCGGTCGCAGCCGACCACGGACAGCGCGACGTGGTGCTGGACGTTCGCCGCCGCCTCCGCGGCGAGCAGGTTCCGCGTGGAGGTCTCGAAGAACTCCAGCACCGCGGCGTCCTCGAACGACGGCGAGTTCGACAGGTCGACCAGGACCTCGGCCCCTTTCAGCACGTCCGCGAGACCTTCGCCGGTGAGGATGTTCACGCCAGTGTTGAGCGACGCCGCGACCGCCTCAACCCCTTGCGCGTTGAGGTTCGCGACGACCTTCGACCCGATCAGCCCGGTCCCGCCGATGACCACGATCTTCATGCGATTCCTTCCGCTTCGCCGGGCGCGCTCCTGCCCGATCCGCAGACTCGACCAAGCAGCCTCGTCGGTTGTGACAAGCGCTATCCACAGGGCGACTTCGGGCCGCTGCCGTAAGGGCGCCGACGGGTTACCTTGAACGCCTCGACCCGAGGGGAGACGTGAGGATGAGCAGACACCTCCGGTCCGCCTCGGTGGCGGCCGTCGCAACGCTTCTGGGGTCGGTCGCGCTGATTCCCGTGCACGGCGGGCTGAGCTGGTTCGGCCCGGTGCTGCTCACGGTCGCGTTCGTCACCGCGACTGGCATCGGGCTGCGGCAGCTCCGCCTGCCCCGGCCGCTCGTTCCGCTCGTGCAGCTCGTCGCGGTTGGTTGGGCGTACGTCCTGACCTGCGCCGACGAGGGCATCAGGTACGGAGTCCTCCCCACGGTGCAGGCTGGTCAGAGCCTCGCCGATCGCATCGGCGCCGGACTGCACCTGATGGCGACGTCGCGCACGCCGCTCGAGCTCGATCCCGACCTGATCATGCTCACCGCGATGGGCGTCGGCCTCGTCGCGATCGCGGTCGACTGCCTCACCGCGACGTACGAGCAGACCGCCTGGTCCGGGCTCCCGCTCCTCGTGCTGTACAGCGTGCCGACGACCACGACGCGCAGCGCCTGGTCGGCGATCGCGTTCGTCCCCGCCGCGATCGGCTACATCCTGCTGCTGGCGACCGAGAGCCGGCATCGGCTGACGGGCTGGGGCGAGGTACGAGCGGACGCCCGCACCGGACGGCGGATCGGCGCGCTCGTGATCGGTGTCGCGATCGCCGTACCCGTTCTGGTTCCGACGTGGGGCGGGATCACGCTGCCCGCCGAGCCGCAGTTTGGCCGCGGCGGCGTCGCGGTGGCGAGCGATCCGATCGCCGACCTCCGCCGCAACCTGCAGCGAGGAGAGGACGTCGACCTGCTGCGGTACACCACGACCGGCCCGGCCGACTATCTCCGCCTGGTGGTGTTGGACGAGTTCTCGGGCGGCACCTGGTCGGTCTCGGACCGGTCCGTCCGGCGCGGCAAGCTGCCTCCGCCGCCCGGCCTCGACCCCGGCGTCGAACGGCGTGCCGCCACGTACCGCATCAACACCAGCCGCGACTTCGCGTCGAGCTGGCTGCCCGTTCCCTATCCGGCGAGCACCATCGAGGCGCCGATCCCCTGGACGTACGACCACGGCACGCTCGACATCGCCGTGGACAGCGGCGAGACCGGCGGAATCGTTTACCAGGCTGAGAGTCTGAGGCTGGACCACTCGGCCGCACAGCTCGGGACCGCGGGGGCGCCACGCGAGGACGTTCGGAGGCGGTACACCGCCCTCGACGGTGAGGTCCCCGCGGCCGTCGCCCAACAGGCGCGGGAGATCGTCGACCGGGCCGGAGCGACGAGCGCCTACGAGCAGGCCGTGGCGTTGCAGAACTGGTTCCTCCGCGAGTTCACCTACGACACGTCCGTTGTTCCCGACGACGGCGACGCGCTGCTCGCGTTCCTGCGGGACCGGCGCGGCTACTGCGAGCAGTTCGCGGCGACGATGGCGATCATGGCGCGCCAGTTGGGCATTCCGGCTCGCGTCGCGGTCGGCTTCCTGCCCGGGGACAGGGAGGGCGACACGTACGTCGTCTCGGCGCACGACGCGCACGCGTGGCCGGAGCTCTACTTCGAGGGGCACGGCTGGGTCCGGTTCGAGCCGACGCCGCGTGGCGCCGGGACCGGGACGACCGACCAGCCGTCGCCCGATCCGACGAGCACTGCGCCGACCGGCGGCCCGGTGCTTCCCGAGGCCGAGGACCAGCGTGGTCGGGAGGTCACGCCCGTGGGACCGAGCGGTTCGAATGGTGGCGGAGGACCGAGTGTTCCCCTGCTGGCCGGAGGCCTTGTCGTTCTGCTGCTGGCGTTCCCCGCCGTGCTGCGCGGGCTCGTGCGCCGCTCGCGACTCCACCGGTCGGAGCCCGGTCGGCTCGTCGACGGCGTGTGGGCCGAGCTCGCCGACACCATGCGCGACCTGGGCCTGGGCTGGGACGACGCGACCACCCCTCGGGCGACCGGGCGCCGGCTGGCCGCGCTGTTCCCGGCCGCGCGGGCCGCCGAGCTCGATGTGCTCGTACGTTCGGTCGAACGCGCCCGCTACGCGCGGACGCCCGGCGCGGTCGACGACCTGCCCGCGGCGCTAACGAGCGTGGTCGGCCAGCTGCGGGTCTGCCGACCACCCGGGAGGCGCCTGCTGGCAAGGGTGTTCCCGGCGTCCCTCGTCACTCGTCTGGGTGTTGGAGGCCCACCCAGATTCGGGCGAAAACGCCGAACAACATGACGGTGCCGATGGCTCCGGCCATGACGACCAGCGTGACCGTGTCGGGTGGCACGTCGACCTCGACGGCCCGGGAGACCGAGGCCGGCAGGGCGACGGTCGTCGAGGTCGTCACGTCGCCGCGTTTTGCGGTGACCTGCACCTGCTCGGGCGCGGGTTCGGGCAGCTTGAACCGGAGGTCGTACCTGCTCTGCGCGTCCGCCAGCGCGTGGCCGGCCGCGGCGCCGAGCTGCGACGGGTCGTCCGCGACGGAGACGGTGCCGCCGGTCTTGGCGGCGAGTTCGTCGAGCACCTTGTTCGGCGTACGGCCGTCCTTCAGGCGCACCACGTAGATCGCGACGTCGTTCGCCACCGCGCGGGCCTGGATCGGCCGGATGGTCTCCGCGGTGTACGGGTACGGGCCGACGTCGAACAGGATGAGCGAGGGGTTCCGCCCCGCGACCTTGGGCGAGTGCTCGAACAGCGTCAGCCCTTCGGTGAGCAGCTCCTCGATGGTCCGATCGGTGCGCACCCGGTCCAAGGCGAGCACCGTGGCGGCCGTGTCTGTCGACAGCACGTCGTCGGTGCTCCCGGCGACGCCGACGCGGGAGCCCGAGGGTACGCGCAGCAGCAGCTCGGCCGACGCCGTCCGTACCCCGCGCACCACGGCGTCGGGCGTGGACGTGGAGTACACCAGCATCAGGTCGAGGCCCTGCGCGCCGCGGCGGGACACCTTGACCGGATCGTTCTTCGCGCGCGGGGACACCGTGAACACCGTCGTCGGCACCGGCGTCGGCGAGTCGGCGTCGAGCCGCAGGACGAGGCTGACGTTGCGCTGGCCGTCGGCGAGGACGCTCACCACCCGCAGCTTGCTGGCCTGCGGCGTCTGCGCGAAGGCGGGTACGCCCGCGCTGAACGCGACCGCCAGGATCGCGATCGCCGCCGCGGCCACCCTGCTGCGGAGCCGCGTCACGACGCACCGCCCTTGGCGAGCGACGCGAACACCACGACGTTCTCCTGGTAGCCACCCGCCGAACGGATGAAGTCGCCGCCGCAGGTGATCAGCCGAAGGGTGGGGTTGACGGTCGGAAAGTACACGTCCACGGAGGGAAAGTCGTCTTTGTCGAACTTCTCGACGCGGTCGACGACGAACCGGATGTCGGACTTGTCGGCACGATGGACCACCACGGAGTCGCCCTTTCGCAACGTGTGCAGGCGATAGAAGACCGCCGGGCCCGACTTCGAGTCGACGTGGCCGAGCATGACGGCGGCACCGACCTGGCCGGGTGGCGCGCTGTCGACGTACCAGGCGGCGTGGCTCGGCTTCTTCGGCACGCCGATCGTTCCGTCCTTTTGCTTGCCCACGCGCTCGAGGTCGCTCTCGACCTCCAACACGGGAATGTCTATCCGTACCGGCGCCGCGGCGGCCTCGACCTCGCGCGGTGCCCGGTACCGCTTGACCGCCGCCGGCACGCCTCCCGACGTCGCTGTCGGGGCGTGCGCGGACGGCGTGGTGTGGGGCGACGACGTCCTCGTACTGGGTTCCTGGCACGCCGCCGCGCCGCTGAGCATCAGGACGCTGGCAACCAAGAGTGCACCTCTTCGGAAGGGGATCCGTGCCATGCCTATCTGCCGCCGGCAGCGGCTCCTCCGCCGCCTGTCGCCGCACCGCCCTTGGGCATCTGCCTGGTGGTGCCGCTTTCGATCGCCTTCGCGAGGTTGTCGGCGATGGCGAACATGAACTGGTAGCCCTCGTAAGTGATCTGGTGGGCCTTCGCGTAGTCGCCGTCCTTGAACGACGTGATCGAGGTCAGCAGCTGCTCGTCGTGGTGGTGCGCGACCTCCACGAACGCGGTGGCCGCGGCCCTGTTCTTGACCGCTGTCGCGAGGAAGCTGCCGAACCTGTCGCTCCAGGCGTCGAGGTCGGCGCGGGCCTTCGCCTGGTCGGCCTTGTTGTCTTCCACGACCGCGGTGGTGAAGGCCACGACCGCGTTGACATGGTCGGCCCACAGGTCGCCGAACTGGTCCGCCGCGTTCGCGCCGAACACCGCGTTGATGGCTTGCCCCAGCTCGCGCGTGTTGGCGTCGAGGGCGGCCGCGGCCTCGCTGAACTCGGGGCTCTTCGCGAGGGCTGCCCTGGTCACGTCGACGACGAGCTCGGAGTGCTCGCCGAGCAGCTGGCCGAGGGCTGACCTGAGCTGCTGGGGCGGGTCGTCGAAGCCGGCGGGCAGCTCGCCCGGCTTGACCGACACCGTGGCGCCGGCGAGTCCCTTGCCGGTGGAGAACATGCCGGCGTACGCCTCGCGCTCGAGCTGGTACGCCTTCTTGTAGTCGCCCGCGGCGTAGGCGTCGATCTGGCTGATCAGATGGTGAATGTGCCCGTCGACGCTGGTCGCGACCGCCGCGGCCGGGAGCTCGCCCTTGGTCGCGGCGGAGATGAACTCGCCGTACTCCTTGGTGTAGGCGTCGAGATCGGCAAGCGCCTTCTGCTTCGCGGCCGCGTCCTTGTCGGCGAGGGCCTTGCTGTACGCGAAGAGGCTCGAGATGTGCTGTGTCCAGAGCTGCTTGAACTTCTCGCCGCCTGCCGCTCCGTACTCGGAGGCGACCGCAGCCGAGAGCTCGGTGGTGTTGAGCCCGAGCGCGGCGGTGGCGGCCTCGAGGAAGTCGGGGCTCTTGTTCAGCTGGCCGCGCATCAGCCGTACGGCGAGAATGGCGTGCTGGCCAAGGAGTTGCTCCAGCTGGAACCGCACCTGCTGCGGCGGCGCTGCCTTTGTCGGCACCTGTTGGGTGCCAGTCTTGTGCAGCGGTTTCGGCGCTGCGGCCGGTTGAAGTTGGGCGTGCTTGTCATGCCCGGTGACCACGTTCTTCGCCCCGGCTGGGTTGTGGTTCACCACGTACTGCGAGCAAGCGCCAAGCACAACGAGTAATGCAAGCGCGGCAAAGCCACGCACATAGCGAGACGACATTAGACGTACCCCACGGCTGGACCGAGACGAAGCTGGTTCCCTGCTACGTCAGCTCGTTCGTTTCGTTCGCCAGGCTAGGGCGGCTGCCCTTTGCTCGCTGGGGTTTCGCACGAAAGTCCGGCCTTATTCGGCCGTGGATGTCGGAAATGAAATGACATTCCGAGGTATCGGCTGGTCTTACCGCCTCTCGGAATCGTAGCAGAAAGCGATGCATTGATTTCACAGAGTTCAACGAAGACCTGTGCCGGTCTATCTGTTGAAACGCTCTCCGTCGCCTATTGGTTACCCGTCGCCTTTCGGCGCACGGAATCAGCGAAGGTCCGCATGTCGTCGAGCACCATCGCCGCCCCGGCCTCGATCAGCTCGGCTCGACGCGACGCTCGCCTGGAGTAGCCGATCGGATGCACGTTCGTGAGGAGTGACACCGTCATGTCGGTGACCGAATCGCCCACCAGAACGCACGCTTCCGGCGCGATCCCGAGCATCGCTAGCGCTTGCCGGATCGGCGTGGGGTTCGGCTTCATCAGATCGGGGCGGGCGTACGCACGGCCGACGACGCCGTGCACGAGCTCGCCGAGCCCATGGCGGGCGAGGTAAGCCTCGACGCTGGCCTGGGAGTTGTTGCTGACGATCACCACAGGTGTTGTGGCCTCGGCGCACGCGACGATCGTCTCGTGCCCACCCGGCGTCGCCCTCGCGACGCCCGCGGCCACGAGCTCGCCCGCGATCAGCGCGTCCTCGACCTCCGTCGCCGACCCTTGCTCGTAGGCGAACGTCAAGATCGCGAGCGGGTCGTCGGTCGATGCCTGCCGCGACGGGAGCTGGATGGTCTGCCTCAACCGGTCGGCGAGAGCCGCGTCCCGCCCATCCTCCAGAAGTGGGCATACCGGTCCGTCGAAGTCGAGCAGCACCCCACGCGTACCGGCGAGGAGTTCGGCCAACGACTCGACCTCAGCCCGCGCGCCCATGCTCCTCTGCGCCGAGCATCGCCCGAACGTCGTCGTCGAGCCCTTCGATCGCGACCTCGTACCGTCGGTGCGCCAGCCAGTCCTCCCGGCTGAGCCGCCAGCGTCGGCTGAGGAGGCGCTCGCCGTTCGCGACCTGGTGTTCGATCCCGTCGGGCCGGTAGCCGAGCTTGCGCGAGACCCCCTCCGACGGAGGGTTGCCATCGAGGGAGTCGCTGAGCGCGTACTCCGCGCCGAGCCCGGTGAACATGAGCTCCAGCGCGGCAGCTCGCATCTCCGTACCCAGGCCCTTGCCGTGATGCGCGATCCCGAGCCACGAGCCGGTCGCCGCCTCCCGCGTCACCTTGAAGTCCGTCGCGACGATCTCCTGCTTGCCGATCACGGCGCCGTCGAGGACGGTGACGAACGGCAGGTTCCACTTCTCAGGAGAGCACTGGGCGAGGAGCCGCAGGTTCCACAAGATCGCGGTGCGCCCACGTTCGACCGGCGGGTCCTGTGCCCAGGACGTCAGGTACGGCCTGACCCCAGGCCCGTGAATGCCCGCCGCGGCCACGTCGGCGAGGGCCGCGAAGTCGTCGAAGTCGGGCAGCCGCAGCTCCAACCGTTCCGTGCGAAGCCGCAACCGATAGGTCGGCAGATAGTCGGCAAGCATCTTCCCGATCGTAGCCGCGGGTGAAATTCGGTTCCAGATTCGCTGTCGCTGCCGGACGATGTCGTCCTGGGCACGACGGCGAGCGAGGGAGCGATCGTGGGGCCTGTCTACACGGACGTGGTGGATCTGCACCTGACGGTCCGAGACATGGTGGAAGCCGACCTGCCGGACCTCGCCTGCTTTTATCCGCCGATCTACCTGGACAACATGCCCGAGCACCTCGAGCAGGCGCGCGGCGGTGCCGTCGACCATCTGGTGGTGTGCACGCAGTCGGGGATGCCGGTGGCGAAGGGCGCGGTGAGCTACGAGAAGAAGCCGGGGTACGGGGAGATCTGGTGGCTCTCCGTTCGCGCCGAACTGCGGTCGCTCGGCATCGGATCGGTCCTGATCCGTGCGGCCGAGGAGCGAATCCGGGCACGAGGACTGCCCTGGGCCGAGCTCGCCGCCGAGCCGAACAACCCGCGTGCGCAGGCGCTCTACGAGCGGCTGGGGTACGTGGTCTACGGCTCCGAGGCCGCGTCCTGGAACCAGCAAACCGAGGACGGCACCGTGTACCTGTACGAGACGACGGTCACGCTGCTCCGCAAGGCCACCCATCCATAGCTCCAGCGGCGGTCCTAGAACTTCTGTCGGTAGCGTGTCGATTCCGGCGTGGGGCGTTCGTATGAGCGGTGAGAGGCGGCCAGCGGCTGGTCGCCGGGCAAGGAGCGATGAGATGCCTCGGTACGTGATCTCGTTCGAGAAGGGTTCAATGGACCACTTCACCGAGGAGGACTGGCCGGAGGTGGGCAAGGCTTCGCATGCGGTGGTTCAGGAAGCCAAGGACGCCGGCGTGTACGTCTTCTCCGGCGGGCTGGACTACGACAGCGGCGACGTGGAGCACGCCGTGGTGGCCGTCGACGGGCTGATCACCGACGGTCCGTACCCCGAGGGCAAGGAGCTCATCGGCGGCTTCATGGTCGTCGACGTCCCCACTCGCGACGAGGCCCTGAGGTGGGCCGCCAAGAACGCAGTCGCCTGCCGCTGTGCGCAGGACGTCCGCAAGTTCATGTACGACCCGGACGCCTGAGGGCGGAGTCCTAGAGTCCGGGGCCGCAGAACACGTTTCCCTCCGGGTCGGCCCAGACCCAGTGGACGGAGTCCTCGTCGGGTTGGGTGATTCGCTCGACCCGTCGAGCGCCGAGCCGTTCCAGCCTTGAGATCTCCGCCTTGACCTGATCCATCTGCCAAGAATCCAGGTGGGTTCATCGAAGCCTCCCACGGCGATGGCGTTGGCTAGAGGCCGAGTCTGGCGGACCGCACCGACATACCCGTTCACGATGGGCACTTTTCTCCAAGCCTGCCTCACCGCGTTCGGCATACCGTCGGGCGCCGAGAGAGAGGTCACGCATGACACTTCGCGTTGTAGGTGTAGGTCTTCCACGAACCGGAACGACCTCCCTTAGACAGGCATTGGAACGGCTGCTCGGAGGCGAGTGCTGTCACATGAGCGCGATCCCAGGGCACCCGTTCGATCTGGGAGCCGACTGGGATCGCGCACTCACCGGCGGCACGGTGGACTGGCCGGCCGCGCTCCAGAGGTACGTGGCAGCAGTCGACTGGCCGGCGTCGGCCTTCTGGCGCGAGATCAGTGCCGCCCATCCTGATGCGCTCGTCTTGCTCTCCGTACGCGAGAACGCCCAGACCTGGTGGGAGAGCATGGACGCGACCATACTGCCGGCAGCACGCAAGGCCCTGGCTCCCGAGTGGTCAGAAGGTCGCGCGCTCCTCCAACTGCTCGAGCGTTTCACCGGCTCCCAGCACTGGGACGACCGCGCTCTGTTGACGAAGGCGTACGACGGGCACCTCGCCGCGGTGCGGGAGACCGTTCCACCAGGTCGCCTACTGGAATGGCGTGCCGAAGACGGCTGGTCGCCACTCTGCCGGGCTCTCGACCTTCCCGTACCCGACGACCCATTCCCGTGGCGCGGTCGGCGAGGCGAGGTCTGACTCCGCGCGAGTACGGACGTGCGACGGTGACCGTGACATTTCAGCAGCTGTCGGCGTAACCTTCTCTTGCGCTGGAGGGCGCTGCCGGGTCCGCGGGCAGGACTGAGTCCACCTCCGGTGTCTCTTGTTTCGTCGGCCTCTCCCTCGGCCTGAGCGCGGACCACAGGCATACGGAGGAGATGGCATGACTTCTCGTACGCTTCCCGTGCGCCCCGACATCGACCAGCTTCGGCGCCAGGCGAAGGAGCTCTACCGAGCCGCGGCGACTGGAGACCCGGACGCGCGGGCGTCGATCGACGGGGTATCACCTGAGACTTCGCTCCACACGGCCCAGCTCGCGTTGGCGCGAGAGTACGGATTCGCCAGCTGGCCACGTCTCCACAACGAGGTCAAGCGGCTCCGACTCATCGCCGACGGTGACGTCGACGGATTCGCCGCCTTGGTCGCCACTGACCCGGCTCTCGCAACGGACAGCACCCGCTTTCCCGACAGTGACGCGGCACTCTCGCCGATGGACTACATCGGTATTGGACTGCTCCACGGCTGGTGGACCCACCATCGGGCAGGCGATCTGACACGGGTCCTGCTCGCACACGGTGCCACGACAACAGGCGAGGGAGGCCCTTCGCTGATCACGGCGGCAAGTCACGGCGAACCCGAGATGGTGCGCGTTCTCATCGACGCCGGCGCGGATCTCGAGGCGACCGGAACGGCCGCGCCCGGCAGTGCCACCGCGCTCGCGCATGCCGTGCACTACGGCATCGTGCCCGCAGTCGACATCCTCGTCGCGGCCGGTGCGGTCGTACACGATCTCGTCGAGGCCGCAGGCGTCGGAGACATCAGCAGCTACAACCTCGCCGACATCCCGCACGAGACTCTTCTCAGCGCGTCGCGGGCGGCAGCGGTGTGCGAGCGGCTGAACGTTCTGGACCAGCTCCTGGACACCGGCCTGGACGTGAACTCTGAGTTCCGGACACTCACCGAGCACGGAGGTGGCACCGCCCTGCATTGCGCGGCGTGGGACGGCAAGGACGCCAGCGTGGCACACCTCCTTGCGCGCGGCGCCGACCCCAACCGAACGGTCGAAGGCAGCGGTTCGCTCCAGAACGCCACCCCGCTCGCCTGGTGCAGACACCGCTCCGGCGTCGGTCACGGCGGCAACCACGCCCAGGTCGAGGCCATCCTCACGCCGCTGACCCACTGATGATTGCGGACCTCCCCAGAAACTGAGGTCGGTTGCGTCGTCACTTATCCGGTGCTGGTGGGCGGTGGCTTACCGTTCTTCACCGCGCTGGACGGCTGGGTGAACCTGAACCTGGTGGAGACACGGACGTTCCCCGGCGGCGTGGTCATGACCAGGTACGAGACGAAGCGGTGAGCGCCTTGATCCCTTGGAGGGCAACTTAGCTACCCGCTGAGGCGGTGCTCCCCGAAGCGCTGGAAGAGGGCGATCGCTTCGGAGTTCTCGTCCCTGATCCAGTAGCTGAGTTGCCCGAGGGTGACGTGAGCCCAGTACATCCGGAGGACGTGCGGGTCGATGAGTTCTTCGACCACCTCATCCAGCCGGGCGGAGGCGGACTGGTCGACGCTTCCGGGGTAGAGCGTGCTCCAGAAGAGGTCGATGTAGATCCGAACCAGAGCGAGGTGGCGGTCTCCGCGACTGACGCCCCAGTTCCAGTCGACAACGCCGCTGACGTGCTGTCGATCGTCGTAGAGAACGTTGCCGAACGTGTAGTCGGGATGGACCAGATCGTCGCCGCTCATCTCGTGCGGTTCTTCGTCGCCGATCTCGTGGATCGCGTGCAGTAGGCGCCGGGTTCGGGCGCTGTGGTTCTCCAACACGTGGTGCTTGGGTTCGCCGGATCCGCCACGCTGCAGGAGCATCGGCAGGATCGGCACGTCCGGACGACCGGCGAGCAGCCCGGCGAACCGATCGTTCATCGACACCATCGCATCGATCACGTCGGCGTCCACGCGTCTCGCGGGTGCACCTGGCAAGCGTTCCTGGGCCAGCGCAACGACACCGTCGTCGAGCTCGACGACCACATCGTGCCGCGGAACCGGAAGCCCTGCCGCGCGTGCCTCGGCCAGCACCTCGGCCGTCTGCCTCATCCGCGCCAACGAGGCCGGCGAACGAGTGACGACGCCTTCCCTGCCGTCCGGCCACCGCACGTACACAGCTCCACCGGATTCCCCGTGCTCGGCAACGCCGACCAGCGACAGGTCGCAACCCGCTCGATCGTTGACCTCCGCCACCAGCTCGGCCGGGTCCTTCGCACCTCCGCCACTGGCGAGCATCCGCGCCCTGTCAGGATCCACGTCGTCGTTGCCCGCAGACACTGAACCTCCTCATCCCGCGTATATCCCGTGGACAGCGACAAACGGCTGCTTCGAGCGGTGCACCGTGACCTATGGCTTGATTCCGCGAGGGCTCCGCGAACGCGCTGGTCAGGGGCGGTGCGAAAGGTTTGGAAGAGGGCGCCCCCGGCAGGATTCGAACCTGCGGCACATGGTTTAGGAAACCATTGCTCTATCCCCTGAGCTACGAGGGCTGGCCAGCGCCCAGCGTACCGGGCGCTGGGCTGGGGCTAGTAGCCGCGGCTGGGGTCGACGACTCCCAACAGGGGCTTGCCGGCGGTGAAGTGGGTGATGTTGTCCGCGACGCGGCGGGCCAGCGCCGGGTACAGCATGTGGGTGGGGTTGGCCGAGTGTGGCGTGATCAACGCTCGCGGCTCGGACCACAGCGGATGACCGTCCGGCAGGGGCTCGGGGTCCGTCACGTCCAGGCCCGCGCCCGCGATCGAGCCGGCGGCCAATGCCGCGACGAGGGCGGTGGTGTCGATCAGCGACCCCCGCGCGATGTTCACCAGGTACGCGTGCGGCTGCATCAACGCCAGCTCGCGCGCACCGATCAGGTGCTGGGTCTCTGACGTCGCCGGCGCGCCGATCACCACGAAGTCCGATTCCGCGAGTACGCGGTCCAACGCGTCCGGCGTCAAAGTCTCCGAGGCCCCCGAGACAGGAACGCCCGAACGACGAACAGCCAGCACCCGGCAACGGAACGGTGCAAGCAGCCGGATCAGCTCCTGCCCGATCCCGCCAGCACCGACCACGCCCACCACCGCCCCGTACAGCGACGCGGACGACACCCACTCCCAGGTCGACGTCCGCGCAAGAGCAGGCACCTGCCGCGCCAAAGAAAGCATCAGCGCCAACGCGTGCTCGGCCACCTGGTCCGCGTACGACCCCGTCGCCGACGTGAAAACCACCGAGGGGTGAGCCACAAGCACCCCCGAGGACAGCCACCCCTCGACACCCGCGGAAGGCAGCTGCACCCACCGCACGCCAGGATGCAGGACCTCCGCAAGCGAAGCAGGCGAGTGCCCGAACCACACGAGCCCCGACGCCTCGGCGGGCGAGGAGACGAGGTCCGCCCCCACGGACTTCGCAGCGGAGAAGACTTCGGCCGGCGCCTCGGGCGTGATGTAGATCTTCGTTGTCGTCACAGCGACCTATACTGCGCTGTGGCCGCGACCAACGACGACTTCTTCCGCATCCTGGACGCGCTGCCAGACGTCGAGCGCAGCGAAGGCGACCACTACTGGTCGTTCTCCGTCCAGGGCAAGCGCTTCGGCTACTACTGGCCCCGCACCCAGACCGTCGGCCTCAAGCAGACCATGTCCGAGCAGCGAGCCCTCGTCGCCGAGCGCCCGGACGTCTTCGAGATCCAGTTCACGGCCGGCGGGTACGGATGGGTCGTCGTCTACCTCGAAGGCATCGACGCAGACGAGCTGCACGAGCTCGTCTTCGAAGCCTGGCGCCTGTCCGCGCCCCAGAAGCTGCTCGACGAGCTCCCCGACGACGTCACCCCATGGTCACGTCGAGGATGAACCGCTGCGCCGGCGACAGCCGCGAGTACGTGTTCACCCGTACGTAAGCCTGTTGATCCAGCTGCTGCGGCAGATCCCGCCGGCAGAAGTACGAGTGCATCGCCCGCCGCGGCGCCGCGGACCGGTTCAGCGTCCCGCCGTGCCACAGGTGGCTGTTGAAGATCACCACCGTCCCGGCCGGCGCGAGCAGCAGCACCTCGTCCGGATGCGCGTCAGCCGGGTCCGACATCATGTCCTTCGGCATCGACACGCTCCGGTGCGACCCCGGCACCACCCGCGTCGCGCCGTTCTCCGCCGTGAAGTCGTCGAGCAGCCAGATCGAGTTGCACACCTGGTACGCGCCCGCCGCCACCGGCTCGCCGTAGTCCGCGTGCAGCCCCTGATGCCCCTGCCCCGGCAGGGCGGAGCGGGCGTTCAACGACGACAGCCTGAACGAACCCAACACCTGCGCGATCCCCGCCAACACCCGCGGCTGCGAGAAGCACATCTCGAAGAGCGGGTCCTTGTTCACCAGGTCCGCGAGCCGCTCCGTCCCCTTCTCCTGGTGCACCTCGAGCCCCGCCCGATCGCCCTCCGCCAACGTGAGGGCGGCCAGCCGTTCGTTGAACGCGGCCACCTCCTCGCGGCTCAACACACCCTCGAGCGGCAGGTACCCATCCGTGTCGAGTTGGTCGCGCTCCTTGTCGGTGAGCAGGTCCGCCGCAACGTCGAGGTCCCGAAGTGCCGTCTGCATGTCCATTGCCCGATCCTCCTGTTGCATAGAACGATGCGCGCCTGCTGTGCTTTGCTTCGACTCTGCCGCGCTCGAACGGCACTGAGAATGCAGGAGGCGACGAGCCCTATGCACGAAGCGCCACAGCCACAGCCACCGCTGCTCGGCAGCTGGCAGGACCTCGGCTCGCTCGAAGCCATCGCCGCGGGCGTACGGGCAGGCACGATCGACCCGGTCGCGCTCGCCGACCGCGCCATCGAGCGCGCGAACGCGGTCCAAGAGCTCAACGCCGTCGTGTACCTCGATGCGGAACGAGTCCGCGCCGACGCCGCCAGGGCCACAGACGGCCCGCTGGCCGGGATCCCGGTCCTGGTCAAGGAGATCATCGAGGTCGAGGGCATGCCGTTCACCTGCGGCTCCGCGGTCTTCGCGGGCCGGCGAGCCGACCGCGACGCCGACATCGTGCGCCGCCTGCGGAACGCCGGCGCCGTGGTGCTCGGCCTCAGCCACAGCCACGAGTTCGCCTACGGTCCCACCGGCCAGTCCAACGTGACCGGCCCCAGCCACAATCCGCACGACCCCACCCGCATCACGGGCGGTTCCAGCGCGGGGTCGGCGGCCGGTGTCGCGGCCGGCATCACCCCGCTCGCGATCGGTACGGACACCGCCGGCTCCGTACGCATCCCCGCCGCGCTGTGCGGGATCGTCGGCGCGATGCCCACCCGGCAACGACTTCCGCGCGACGGCGTCTTCCCGCTCTCGTCGACGCTCGACCACCTCGGCCTCTTCGCGCACTCGGTCGAGGACGCCCGTTATGCCCTCGCCAGCCTCACGCATGACGACTTCGGAGGCGGCGCGATCGACCAACCCCTGTTGGGCATTCCGACCAATCCCCAGCTCCAGGACAGCACCGACGAGGTCGCCGCCGCGTTCGACCACGCCCGCACAAGATTCCCGAAGACCGTCAACCTCGAGTTGCCCGACTGGCCGGACCTCCTCGCGACCGGCTTCGACCTCCAAGGCCCCGAAGCCGCCGCCGTCCACGCAGACACCTTCCCCGCAAGGGCAGACGAGTACCAGCCCGACGTCAAGATCCGATTGACGGACGCGTTCGCGGTCCCAGGTTGGCGCTACGTCAGGGCAAAGGCCCACGCGGCGGAGATCGCCAGGGCGGCCGACGACGTTCTCCGATCCGTCGACGCCGTGATCTTCCCCACCCTCCCGATCACCACGCCGCCAGCGAGCGAGACCCACGGAACGGTCCCGAGCGGTACGTACCTCGTCCGCGATCTGCTGATCCGCAACAACCGACTCGCCAACCTCACCGACCATCCATGCGTCACGATTCCCCTTCCCAGCAAGGGACTTCCGATTGGTCTCGCCATCCTCGCGGCGGACGACAGCAAGGCCCTCAGTGTCGCTGCCTGGATCGAGAACAGGCTCCGCGCATGACCCTCCGCATGATCGGCGCCGGCATCCACGTCGCCGCGCCCGGGCAGCACTTCCCGTCCCACGCGCACGGTTCGTGGGAGGTCGTCTACTACGCGACCGGCCTCGCCCGCTGCCCGATCGGCAACGAGACGTACGACGGAACGCCCGGCACGATCCTCGCCACGCCGCCGAACACGCCGCACGCCGAGCTCACCGCCACCGGCTACAGCAACAGGTTCGTGCAGATCGTCGCGCCACCCGACTGGCCGTGGCCGCGCGTGGCGTTCGACGACGGCGAGCGGTCGCTCGGCAGGCTGTTCGACGCCCTCACCCGCGAGTACATGCGCCCCGCCCGACACGGAGACCGGATGACCGCCATCCTCGTCGACGAGCTCGACATCCAGCTCCGACGCGCCGGCGACGATCGGCCGATCAGCCCGGCCGAACGTACGGTCGCCGCCGTCGAACGCATCATCGAAGAGCGCTTCGCCGAACGTCTCCGCATCGCCGAGATCTGCGCCGACCTGTCCTGCTCGCCGTCCGCCCTCAGGGCGCACTTCGCCAAGCTCCGAGGCACCAGCCCGCGCGCGTACCTACAGGCCGTCAGGCTTCGCCACGCCCTCGGCTACCTGCGCAATTCGACCTTGACGCTGCAGGCCATCGCCGAGCTGTGCGGGTACGACTCGGTCAGCCACCTCAGCAGGCACGTCAAGGCCGCCACCGGCAGCTCGCCCGGCGCCCTGCGGAAGACTCCGTGAGCTCCACGCGTTGTCACCATGGACAGGACCGTTCGAGAGAGTGAGACATGGCGACCATCGAGCTGACCAGCGAGAACTTCAACGACATCGTGACCGGCAGCGGCACGATCATGATCGACTTCTGGGCGGAGTGGTGCGGACCGTGCCGGATGTTCGCGCCGGTGTTCGAGAAGGCGTCGGAACAGCACCAGGACATTACGTTCGGCAAGGTCGACACCCAGGCACAGCTCGAGCTGGCGCAGGCGTTCGACATCTCCTCCATCCCCACGCTGATGGTGATCCGGGACGGCGTGATGCTGTACGCCGAGGCCGGGGCGCTTCCGGCGCCGATGCTCGAGGAGCTGATCGGGAAGGTCCAGGACGTCGACATGGACCAGGTTCGGGCCGAGATCGCCCAGAACGAGCAGGCTCAGTGAGCGTGAACGTACCCCTCTCCGTTCTCGAGCTCGCCCCCGTCGGCGCGGGTCAGACCAGCGCCCAAGCCCTCGCCGGCGCGGCCGAGCTCGCTCGGCACGTCGAAGACCTGGGCTACCGGCGGTTCTGGGTCGCCGAGCACCACAACATGCCGGGAGTCGCCAGTACGAGTCCGGCGGTTCTGATCGCCCACGTCGCCGCGAAGACCGAACGGATCCAGGTCGGCTCCGGCGGCGTCATGCTGCCCAACCACGCCGCGCTCGTCGTCGCCGAGCAGTTCGCGATGCTCGAGGCGCTGCATCCCGGCCGGATCGACCTCGGCATCGGGCGCGCGCCCGGCACCGACCCGGCGACGGCTGCCGCGCTGCGACGTACGCCGGAGGGGCTTGGCGCCGAGGACTTCCCGCGCGAGCTCGATCTGCTGCTCAACCTCCTCGGTGGCCCGTACGCGAACGAGGAGGTCAAGCTCAAGGCCACGCCGCAGGCGACCTCCGCGCCGGGCGTCTGGCTGCTCGGCTCGAGCGGCTACAGCGCCCAGGTCGCGGGGCTGCTGGGGCTGCCGTTCAACTTCGCGCACCACTTCAGCGCGCAGAACACCGAGCCGGCGATGGACATGTACCGCAAGACGTTCCGCCCGTCGGCGATCCTCGACAAGCCGCATGCCGCCGTCACGCAGTCGGTCTTCGTCGCCGAGA
Source organism: Tenggerimyces flavus (assembly GCF_016907715.1). Taxonomy (NCBI): domain Bacteria; kingdom Bacillati; phylum Actinomycetota; class Actinomycetes; order Propionibacteriales; family Nocardioidaceae; genus Tenggerimyces; species Tenggerimyces flavus. The sequence continues at coordinate 2,332,504 of NZ_JAFBCM010000001.1, forward strand.
CGCGCGACGAGGCGGAGCGAATCGCCTTGCCCGCAAGGATTTCCATGGTCTCGCTGCGGACCGGTCGCCCTCGTTCGCTTCCCACGTTGGAGGAAGCCGCTACATACGCGTGGTCCGACGCCGAACGGCAGCTGCTCGACCACCTGCCCAGCCAGCCGTCGATCGGGACGCCGGAGCAGGTACGCGACGAGCTCGAGCAGCTGGTCGCGCGTACCCAGGCCGACGAGCTCATGGTGACCACGATGACCCACGGGGTCCCGGAACGGCTGACCAGCTTTGCCCTGTTGGCGAAAGCCTGGGGCCTGACCTGACAAGCTCGTCCTGACCTCCGTGGCGAGTGGGAAGGACCGCAGATGGCAGGACGGCTCGACGGCGAAGTGGTGCTGATCACCGGCGCGGCACAGGGCATTGGCCGCGCGACCGCCGTGGTCGCGGCGCGCGAGGGCGCGAAGGTCGGGTTGCTCGACGTCGACGAGGCAGGCGGCGCGGACGCGTTGGCCGAGGTCACGGCCGGCGGCGCGCAGGCGTGCTTCGTCACCGCCGACATCACCTCGGAGTCGCAGGTGGCTACGGCTGTGGGCGCTGTGGCCGACGAGCTGGGCGACGCGACCGTACTGGTCAACAATGCCGGCCGGAACTCCTACGCCGACCCGGTCGCGATGACGGTCGCGGAGTGGGACGACGTGTTCGCCGTGGATCTCAAGGGCGCCTGGATGATGGCGCGGGCGGTGCTGCCTGCGATGAAGTCGCGGGGTCGGGGTTCGATCGTGAACATCGCGTCGATCCATGCCCGGCTGACGACGCAGGGGATGTTCCCGTACGCGGCGTGCAAGTCCGGCCTGGTCGGCCTGACCCGCAGCCTTGCGCTCGACCTCGGCCCGCACGGCGTCCGGGTGAACGCGGTGAGCCCCGGCTGGACCCGTACCCGCCTGGTGCAGGAGGTGCTGGACCGGCACGAGCCGTCGTACACCCAGCAGGTGCTGGACGCGCATCCGATGGGCCGGATCGGCACGCCGCCGGAGATCGCCGAGGTGATCTGCTTCCTCGCCTCCGACGCCGCCTCCTTCGTGACCGGCGCCGAATGGTCCGCCGACGGCGGCCTCGGCGCGAGGTACGCCGGCTAGCCTCGATCTCTTTGTTCGGCGGTGGGTTCGACCGGACCGCCCTGCCCCGCCCTGGGGCCAATGATCATGTTTACGTGGTCATTGGCCGCTTTACGTGGGGTGGACGCCAGGTAGAGCGGTCACTGGCCGGGTAAGGCGACCTAGCCTCGGGATTTCACCTCGCCGTCGTCGCCCTGCTCGCGACAGACGCTCCGCTGCAGGCACGCTGGGAGCTGAGTCGCCCGGCGTCGACTCGGCCGCCCACGACGCTGGTCCGGACACCAGCGCACGGATGGGCTCGTACGAGGTCATCCGTGTGGAGACAGTGCCCGGCGGCGTCTTGTTCTACGAGGCCAACGGCAACTTGTTCGACGATGCGGGGTTCGCCTACCTGCCCGGCGGCCCGACGCCGGAGTTGGAGAACGGCGGCTTCGAGTCGCCGAACTACCGCCACCTCGGCGGGCCCTGGTACGCCTTCACCGCCAGTTGGTGATCGCCCGCCGTTGACCGGGTCAACCGCGGGCGATCGAGGCGGGCTAGAGGATGCCGACTCGGAACGGGTAGGGCCCGTCCTGCGAAGGCTCGTAGAACGCATCGCCAGCGAAGGACGCCTTCACGTTCGTGGTTCCGAGCAGGATTGGCGGCACGACCGAGCCGGAGGCGTTGCCCGACTGGTTCGTGCGTCCCGTGTCGGTGTGGCTGCCGAGCGCGAACCGCAGCGTACGGCCGGTCACCGGGTTGCCGAGTCCATCGACCAACCGCCCGGTGAGCGTGACCCGCAGCAGCGGCAGGCTCTTGCGAGGCCCGGTGTAGGTGGTGGCAGTGGCGCGCTTGGCGATGGTCGCGGTGACCGTCGCCGTCCCGACCCCGCCGTCCTTGTCGGTGACGGTGACCTTCGCGGTGTACGCGCCTGGGTTCGCGTACGTGTGGGTCACGTCCGCACCTGCTGCCGTACCCCCGTCGCCGAACGTCCAGGCGTACGTCAAGGTCGCCTGGTCGGCAGGGCCCGGATCCACAGCGGACGCGTGGAAGCTCACCGGAACACCCCAGAACGCCGTCCCCACGGGCGTTGCGGTCGCAGAGGGCGGGGCGTTGGAGATCGGTTGGACCGCGAAGTCGTGGCTGACCGGGTTCCCGCCCGCGTCCGACACAGTCAGCTTTCCGGTGTAGCTCCCGTTGTCAGCGAACGCGTGCTGGGCCGGGTTCCCGTTTGCCGAACCGCCGTCGGAAAACGCCCACGCGTAGCTGGCGCCGTTGCCGAGGCAGTTGTCGGTGACGGTGGCGCTGAACCCGACGTTCGCACCCTCGACGAACGTCCCGGCCTGCTGGACTCCGGTGATCCGCGGCGCGATGGCGTCGCGCTGCACGTCGCCGAGGTTGTGGTTGGTCCGGCTTCCGCCGGTCAGCGACAACGGCTGGTCGAAGATCGTCCCTGACGCGAGGCCGATGTTCTCCTCGAGGTTCGCCGGGCCGGGGCCGTCGACGTAGATGTTGAGGCCCAGGTTGCCGGTGGCCCTGACCGAGGGCGACCGGTACGTCGCCGGGCCGACGCCGTAGACGAGGTCGGTGCCGGCGGCCGCGGAGCACGGGATGGCGAGGTCGTCCGCTGCGGGCGAGGAAGCAACGGTCAGGTCCTTGGCGCCGTGGAACGTCGCCGTCCTGCTGACGATCACGCCGGCGGCGTCGACGCTGACCGTTCCTGTGACGCCCAGGCGCGCCTGGATGTCGACGAGGCAAGCAGGGTCGATGCAGGTCTCGGGCAGCACGGTGGCGGACGCGGAGTAGTTGCAGGCGACCGGACCCAGGCCGGTGATGGGCGGCGTGCAGGTCACCGGCGCCGACGTCATGGTCAACGTGCCGGACACCCGGTAGTTCGTCGACTGCCAGTCGTCGGTGCCCTTGGGTCCACAGGGTTTGAAGCTTCCGCCGCAGGCGAACAGCCCTGCCTCCCACGGGACCGCGAACCTGACCCGCATCGTGCCCGCGCCAGCGCTCACGGTGTTCGAGACGTTCGTCGTATCGCCCTGGTGGATGTCGGCGGGATCGTGCGTCGTCCGAACGGTGAACGGCGCGGACCACTCGAGCTGCGTGGTGACGCCGAACTTGATCCCCGCGGTGATCTCGCAGTCGTCACCGCAGTCGAAGATCGCGTCCGGGGCGCAACCATCGCAGTGGATCAACGTCCGGAGAAGTGGGTCCTCGCCGCTTCCCGACAGGGTCATGGTGGCGGTCTTCGTCTCCGCCGCGTTCGCCGTACCGGCGCCTACCGCTCCTAAGAACAACGTGATGAGGCCAAGCACGAGTGCCGCGGCCATGCTTCGTCGCATGGTGTCCCCCCAAAGATGAAGTGCTGGTGGCCTCTGCAGGCTGCGCTCGCGACTGGCTGGTCGGTATCCGTCGAATGACGTATATCGAGGGTCGGGCCGGCGGTCGGCCGGGCCGCTCAGCTGCCCGTGGTCGCCACGCCTACCGAAATCTGCTGTGCGCTCACTCTCCGGAACGTGAAAGACTTGCCGCATGTCCGACGAAACCACGTCCGAGGAGACCTCGGAGACCACGGGCGAGGACGAGCTGCACCGCAAGTTCCGCGAAGCCCTCCAGCAGAAGACCGGACGCGGCAAGCAGTCCGGACCCGTCGACGCGGAGGACGGCAAGGTGGTGGGACACGCCGCGGCCGCCCACAAGAAGCGTCAGTTCCGCCGGAAGAGCGGCTGAGTCAGCCGCTCAGGAACCGCGTCCCTACCGGGCGTCCCGTCGGCCAACACCGACGGACGTCTGGTCTGGCTTGTCCTCGTGCCAGCGCGAACACATCGCATAGAACGATGATATGATCGGTTTATGCGTAGCGATGCGCCGGTCCTGCTACCGATCCTGAGGTCGCGTCATCAGGCCGACCTCCTGACCATGCTCCTCCTCCATCCGGGCGAGGAGTACGCAGTCACGGACCTGGCCCGCCAGCTGAACATCCCTCAGTCGACTGTCAGCGGGGAAGTACGGCGACTGTCTGACGCAGGCATCCTGACTGTCCGCGCCGTAGGTCGGTCCCGGCTCGTGCGTACCGACACCCGGTCCCCTTTGGTGCCGCCACTTACGGAGCTCGTCACGTTGACCTACGGACCCCACACGGTCATCGCTGACGAGTTCGGCGCCATGGCCGGGATCCTCCAGGTGATCATCTTCGGTTCCTGGGCGGCACGCTATAGCGGCGAACATGGCCAAGTGCCTCAGGACCTGGACGTGCTGGTCGTGGGGACTCCAGATCGACTCGAGATGTACGAATCCGCGAGGCGCGCGGAGGAGCGACTCAGGCGCGCAGTCAACCCGACCGTGTGCACAGCGACCGAGTGGGAGCATCCGTCAGGAGCTCTGGTACGTGAGATTCAGGCGCGGCCCTATCTGACTGTTGTCGACCACGCCACGTCTCGTCTGGAGCAGATGTAGCGATGGCGCGATGGCAGCGTGGCGAGGCCGCGATCGAACAGCTTCTTGCAAACGGTGAGCTGCAAACGGTGTCTGGATCAGCAGCGGATGGGGATCCGTGGCTGACCAAGGCGCGACGGACGCTCTCCACCGCGACCGTCGTTGCGGACAGCGATCCGGAGAGCGCGTGGACACTCGCGTACGACGCGGCGCGGTTCGCATGTACCGCTCTGCTCGCCCAGCAAGGGGTTACGCGACAACTCGCGGCGGGCATCTTGCCGTCGATGCGACCGTTCGGAACCAGTTCGGCGGACAGTTCGAGCGATTCGGCGGATGTTCCGCCAGGGCTGACGGCTCAGCCCGGGTAGGCGTGTACCTCGGTGGCCTTGACGACTGCCCAGACCGCGGCGCCCGGGATGAGGCCGAGGTCCGCGACCGCGCCGGGCGTCACGTCGGCCAATACCGACGGGCGTCCGGTCAGGCGTACCCTCACCACGCTCCCGTGCTGCTCGATCGCGGCCACGGTCACCGGCCAGGCGTTCCGCGGGCTGCCCTCGGGGCGGTGCGGGTAGAGGGCGACCGCTGACGGCGGGAACGCGGTGAAGACGGGACCGTGCGCCGGTGAGGCGGTGGTGAGCTCGCCGCCGCCGTCGAGGGTTACCCGGTCGCCGGCGGCCTTGCCTCGGTGCAGGTTGAGGCCGACGAGCCGGGCGACGTACTCCGTCCGCGGCGCCCGGGCGACCCCGCTCGGCGTGCCCTCCTGGGTGACCCGGCCGGACTCGAGCACCACGATCCGGTCCGCGAGCACCATCGCGTCGAGGGCGTCGTGGGTCACCAGAACGCAGACGCCGTCGTACGCGCTGAGGTGGCGGCGCAGGTCGGCGCGGACCTCCGGGCGGGTGCTGGCGTCGAGCGCCGCGAGCGGTTCGTCGAGCAGGAGCAGCCGCGGCTCGACCGCGAGCGCCCGGGCGAGGGCGACGCGCTGGGCCTGGCCGCCGGACAGCGCCCGCGGCTTGGCGAGCGCGTGGGAGGCGAGGCCGACCCGTTCGAGCCAGTCGCGGGCGACGGTACGCGCCTGATCGCGAGGTACGCCGTGCGCGCGAGGCCCGAACGCGACGTTCTCCAGCGCGCTGAGGTGCGGAAACAGCAGGTAGTCCTGGAACACCAGCCCGACCGGGCGGCGGTCGGGCGGTACGTCGTGCAGCCGCTCCCCGTTCAGCGTGATGTGCCCGTTGTCCACGCGCTGGAGGCCGGCGAGCGTTCGCAGCGTGGTCGTCTTGCCGGCGCCGTTCGGCCCGAGCAGCGCGACGACCTCGCCTGCCTCGATCCGCAGGTCCAGGCGCAGGCTGAACCCGGGCCGGTCGACCTCGAGGTGCGCGTCGAGGCTCATCCGGTCGGCACCCATCGGTCGCGGAGGGCGACCAGTACGGCGATCGAGACGATCAGCAGCAGCAGGCTGAGCACGACGGCGGTGTCGGGATCGGTCTCGAGGGCCTCGTACACGGCGATCGGCATCGTCTGCGTCGTACCGGGGAAGTTGCCGGCGAACGTGATCGTCGCGCCGAACTCCCCGAGCGCGCGGGCCCAGGCGAGGACCGCGCCGGCGGCGATGCCGGGGGCGACGAGCGGGAGTGTGACGCGGCGGAACGTGTACCAGCCGCCCGCTCCGAGCGTGGCCGCCGCGTCCTCGTACCTGCTGTCCGCCGCCCGCAGCGCCCCCTCGACGGCGAGGACGAGGAACGGCATCGCGACGAAGGCCTCGGCGAGGACCACCGCGGGGGTCGTGAACGGGAGCGAGATGCCGAACCACGTGTTCAGATGCTCGCCGATCAGGCCGCGGCGACCGAGGACGAGCAGGAGCGCGACGCCGCCGACGACGGGCGGCAGGACGAGCGGGACGGTGACGAGGGCGCGGATCAGGCCCCGGCCGGGGACGTCGCTGCGCGCGAGCAGCCAGGCGAGCGGGACGCCGAGCACGGTCGCGAGCACGGTCGCGAGCGTCGCGCAGATGAGCGAGAGGCGCAGCGCGTCCCAGACGCCCGGGGCGGCGAGGTCGCTGACGATGCGGGTCCACGGTGCCCGGACGAGCATGCCGGCGAGCGGCACGACGAGGAACGCGAGCCCGAGGACCGCCGGGACGAGGAGCAGGAGGGGTGGCCTCCTGAAGCCGGTCACGGCAGGTCGAAGCCCGCCGCGGTGAAGGTCTCCTGGCCCTTGGCCGACAGGACGAACTCGACGAACGCCTTCGCGCCTTCCTGGTTCGGCCCCTCGGTCAGCGTGGCGATCGGATAGTCGTTGATCGCCTTGTCGGCTTCGGGAAAGTCGAGGCCGTCGACGTCGTCGCCAGCGGCGATGACGTCGGTCTTGTAGACCATGCCGGCGTCCGCCTCACCGAGCCGGACGGTCGTCAAGACGGCCTTGACGTCGGCGCCGTACGTGTCGGGCTTCGGCGTGATGCCGGCCGCGTCGAACGCCTTGGTGGCCGCCGTTCCGCAGGGAACGTCCTTCGCGCAGAGGGTGATCTTGAGGTCCGCGTTCGCGAAGTCCTTCAGGCCGGTGATCTTGGCCGGGTTGCCCTGGGGGACGGCGATCTGGAGCCGGTTGCGGACGAAGATCGCGGGCTCGCCGCTGGCGGACTTCGCGTCGGTGACCTGCTTCATCGTCGACGGGCTCGCGGCCGCGAACACCTCGGCGGGCGCGCCGTTCGTGATCTGCTGGGCGAGCGTCGAACTGGCGCCGAAGCTGAGCTTGACGGTGGTGCCGGGGTACTGCGCCTCGAACTCCTTGCCGAGCTTGGTGAACGTCTCGGTCAGCGAGGCGGCGGCGAGAACGGTGATCGTGCCCTTGATCTCGGCGGCCGGCGACCCGGACGGAGAGCTGCCGGGTTCGTTCGCGGTACCGCAGGCGGCGAGGGCGAGGACGGCCAGAATCCCGACCAGGAGTTTGCGCACGTACCTGATCTTAGGACCGATGTGGCACCGTAGAGGGATGACGCCCGACAAACCGGTGCTGCCCGACCGGGCCGCCGAGGACGACCCGGAGAGCTGGGGCGACCGCTCTGACGAGGACGATCGACGCATCCTCGACGAGGTGCCGCCCCACCACGGCTGACTTCTTACCGACTGGTTACGACTGGCGGTTCTGGGTGGAGAGCAGGTCGCGGATCTCGCGGAGAAGCGCGACGTCCTCCGCCGGCGCCTCCTCGACGGGCTCTTCTCCGCGCTTGCGGCGCTCCTGGATCTTCTGCACCGGCAGCACGATCACGAAGTAGACGGCGGCTGCGACGAGGATGAAGTTGATGAGCGCGTCGAGGACGAGGCCGATGCTGAAGTCGGCGCCGTTGATCTGGAACGTCATCACCTTGGTGAGGTCGGGGTCGCCGAAGATCGCGGCGATCAGCGGCGTGATGATGCCCTTGACGATGGCGGTGACGACAGCGGTGAACGCGACACCGATGACGAACGCGACGGCCAGGTCGAGCACGTTTCCGCGCAATAGGAACGCCTTGAAGCCCTGGATCATTGCCCCTCCTGGATCAGGTCTGCCTCGGGGTGAGGATTCCCCGACGCACGGTAACCCCAAAGCGCCTACGCCTGGGTGAGCCGCGCCGTCACGGTGGCCGGAGGACGAGCGACAGCTGCGACGCCACCGCGCTCCTCGCGAGCTCAGCAGCCGTCGCCGGCGAGACCGCGACCACCAGCAACCCACCCTCGACGGCCTCGTCCGGGCGGGGGAGCGCCACGACCGGCGTCGCCGCGGCGACCGTACGCGCCGGCTGGTCGCCGGCTGCCGCGGTCGCGAGCAGGTCGATCCGGTCGCCGACACGTACCAGTGCCAGCGCGCCTGGATCGGCGACCCGGACCGGCGCCGCGACCAAGCCCTGCCCATACCCGTCCAGCAACGCCGGACCCAGCAACCGGGCGTCGGTGAGCGGCTCACCCGCTCGGACAGGGCTGGCCAGCAGCCGCCCGTCGGCCTCGCCCGGCCGGAGAACGCCGGCTGGCACAGCGGTCTCGGGAAGCGCGACCGTTCGTACGTCCGCGGCGGCCAGCTTCGTCCCGCCGTCCAGGTCGCGGGCCGCGGCGAGCACCTCGACCGTAGGCGCGGGGGCGGGCTCGAGCGCCTGGATCCCGACCGCGACCGCTGCCGCAGCGAGCCCGGCCGCGAGCAGCCGGCGGTGCGAGGGCAGCGCGCGCCGCAGGTCGCGCAGCAACGTGGTCGGGATCGCCATGGCCTACTCCGGGAGCTCGATCGGCAGCTCGACCCCGTCGAGCGCGTGGCCGCAGGGGCAGGTGCGCTCGGTCGGGAGGCTGGGGACGATCGCGTACAGCAGGTCCCGCAGCCGGTCCACATGCGAGGCGAACGTCGCGAACACCTCGTCCTGGCTCACGCCGTCGCCCTCGACGAGCCCGGCGTCGACGTCGGTGACCAGCGCGATCGAGGTGTAGCAAAGCGCGAGCTCGCGGGCCAGGACGGCCTCCGGATGGCCGGTCATGTTGACCAGTGACCAGCCCTGCGCGGCGTACCACTGCGACTCGGCGCGGGTGGAGAAGCGCGGCCCCTCGATCACCACCATCGTGCCGCCGTCGACCGGCTCCCAGCCGCCGTCGCTGGCGGCGCGGACCGCGGCGGAACGGCCGACGTGGCAGTACGGGTCGGCGAACGACACGTGCACCGGCCCGCCCGCGTCGTAGAACGTCTGCGCCCGGCCGATCGTCCGGTCGACGAGCTGGTCCGGCACGACCAGGCTGCCCGGCCCGAAGCGTGGCTGCAGCGACCCGACCGCGCACGGGCCGAGGACCTGACGGACGCCGAGGGAGCGGAGCGCCCAGAGGTTCGCCCGGTAGTTGACCTGGTGAGGTGGGTGCCGGTGGTCGTGCCCGTGCCGCGGCACGAACGCGACGCGACGGCCGCCGATCTCGCCCACGACGAGCCGATCCGAGGGCTCGCCGTACGGCGTCTCGACGGCGACCTCGGTCGGGTCGACGAGGAACGAGTACAGCCCCGTGCCGCCGATCACCCCGATCTCGGCCCGTGTGCTGGAAGGCGCTTCTGCAGTCATGCGCCGAACGTTATGCCGGGTTCGGCCAAGCTGCCGAACGGCCGTCCACAGGCCGTCCCTGTGGACGGAAACGCGGCCAGGATCACAGCAGCCCAACCGCCCGGTAGAGCACCAAGGAGCCCGCGACGGCCACGTTCAGGCTGACGCCCGTCCCCACCATCGGGATCTCGACGACCGTGTCCAACAGCCCCAGCGCCTCGGCCGGAATGCCGGTCTGCTCGTGGCCCAGCACGACCACCGTCCGCCGCCTCGCGGCGGGCAGATCGGCGAGCCGGACAGCCTCCTCGGCGAGCTCGACGCCGAGGATGGTGGAGTCGCGGGCACGTTGCTCGGCCAGCCAGGCCGTCCGCGGGCCGCGGACCCAGTGCACGCAGGATCGGTGTCGAAGCGTGTTGCCCCGCGCGAGCGCCTCCGGAACCCACGGCAACCGAGGCACCGCGAGGCAGGCTCCGACCGCGTCGCAGGTACGCAGCAGCGTCCCGAGGTTCAGGCCGTGGAGCGGCCAGAGCGGCGCCGCGATCAGATGGTTCCAACAGGAGTGCGCGCGAGGTCGGCGCTGTCGACGAAGGTCGCGCGGGGTACGCACCCGCACGTTCGGGCTCACCAGTCGAGGCGGAGCTCCGCCTTTCGCGTCGTCATGGCTCGCATGTTACCCGGACGCGTGCCAGGCGTCGTACCGGTCGCCGATAGTCTCGAACGTCTCCACGCCCCCAGCATCGGCCATGGATGCACCCGATCGCCCGGAATGCACCGATCCCTGCCCGATCGGGCGCGGAGTCGGAACCGTTCTTTAGCAGTCGTTGCACCGGAGTGCTAACCTTTCCGGTGCTGACAGTCCGTGGAGGGAAGCCGTGCCGACGTACCAGTACACGTGCAGCGAGTGTGGTGAGGGCCTCGAGGTCGTCCAGAAGTTCACCGACGACGCGTTGACCGAGTGCCCCAACTGCCAGGGTCGCCTGCGCAAGGTGTTCAGCCCGGTCGGCGTCGTGTTCAAGGGATCCGGCTTCTACCGCAACGACAGCCGTACGGGCTCCGGGAGCAAGACTCCGGCGTCCAGCAACGGCTCGAGCTCGACCGCGAAGAAGGACTCCGACAGCTCCTCGAGCTCGTCCGACTCGTCGAGCTCGTCCGACTCGTCGAGCTCGAAGGACTCCAGCAGCTCAGCCTCCGGTTCGAAGGACTCCAGCAGTAGCTCGTCCTCCACGACCAAGTCTGAGTCCGCCGCATAACTCGCGCGCATCCGTCGCCGGCCAATGATCATGTTGACATGATCATTTGCCGCTCTACGTGGCGTGGACGCCGGGTAAAGCACCCAGCCGCCGTGTAAACCTGATCATTTGCCGGGGCGACGGATGCTGGCCACCGTAGGCCCTCCTTGCAGCCGAACGGCGCGCGTACGGAAGCGTGTCCTCTCGTGGCAGAGAACGTACCCCTCAGCGGCCGCGCCGCCGCGGCCCTGGTGTTCCTCACTTCGGGCGGCGTGCTCGTGCTCGAGCTGGTCAGCCTCCGGCTTGTCGCCCCGTACATCGGCCTGACGCTCGAGACGAACACCGCGGTGATCGGGATCGCCCTCACCGCGATCGCCCTCGGGGCGTGGCTCGGTGGGAGGTCGGCCGACCTCGCCCCGCCGCAACGGTTGGTCGGGCCGCTGATCCTCGGTTCCGGCGCGCTGGTGATGTTCGTCGGCCCGGCCGTGCGCTGGACGGGCAGCATCGTCCGCGGCGCCGACCTCAGTGTCGTACTGCTGATGGCCGCGATCGCCGTGTTCGTCCCGGCAGCCCTGATGTCGGCGATCCCGCCGATGATCGTCAAGCTCAGGTTGGCAACGCTCGCCCAGACCGGCTCGGTCGTCGGCCGGCTCTCCAGCATCGGTACGTTCGGCGCGATCGTCGCGACGTTCGGTACGGGCTTCGTCCTCGTCGCCGCGGTCCCGACCCACTACATCCTGCTTGGGCTCGGCAGCCTGCTCGTGGTCGTCGGCGCGATCGTCACGATTCGCCTGCGTGGGTTGAAGAAAGCCGTACCGTTCGTTGCCGCCGCTCTCGTCGGCTCGCTCGCCACGACGCTCGCGCCGCAGCCGTGCGACGTCGAAACCGCCTACCACTGCGCGAAGGTCGAGGCCGATCCGGACCGGCCGACCGGCCGTACGCTGCGGCTCGACACGCTGTCCCACTCGTACGTCGACCTGAAGGACCCCACGTTCCTCGAGTTCGCGTACATCCGCGGGATCGCTTCCCTGCTTGACGTCTACTGGCCCGCCGGCCAACGCATCGACGCGCTGCACCTCGGCGGTGGCGGCGTCACCGTGCCGCGCTACCTGGACGCGACGCGGCCGGGCACGGACTCGGTCGTGTACGAGATCGACAAGGGTGTCGTCGACCTCGACGTCGAGCAGCTCGGCCTGCGCACCGGCGACGGCATCGACGTCCGCGTCCGCGACGCGCGGATCGGCCTTGCCGAGCAGGCCGCGGCAAGCCGGGACGTCGTCGTCGGGGACGCGTTCGGTGGCGTCTCCGTACCGTGGCACCTCACCACGAAGGAGGTCGTGCAGAGCATTCACCGCATCCTCCGACCCGGTGGCGTCTACGCGGTGAACGTGATCGACTACCCGCCGCTCGGCTTCGCGCGCGCCGAGATCGCCACGATCGCCAGCGTCTTCGACAACGTCGCGATCATCGCCGAGCCAGGCATCCTCGCGAAGGCCGACGGCGGCAACCTCGTCATCGTCGCCTCCGACAAGCCGCTGCCGGTCGCGAACCTCCAAGCCAGACTGGCCGAACGGGACAAGTCGCTCACCCTGCTCTCCGGCCAGGACCGGGTCACGGAGTTCAGCGACGGTGCGCGCATCCTCACCGACGCGTACGCCCCGGTCGACCAGCTCCTCGCCCGCTGACGAGATGTCTAGCGATTGGACAGTTGCATCGACTATCGAGTAGACATCGGTAGTGAATGCTCGAGAAATCGCGCGGCGAGATCTCGGACCCGGTCTGGTGCGGGCGATCGAGCGGCAGATGGAGCCGGTCTTCGGGAAGGGGTGGCTGCGATGACCACCTATCAGGTCGACGTGTGGCGCGAACCGAACGGCGACTGGTCGGCGCAGGCGGAGGGGGTCGACGGGGCGTTCACGGCCGGGCGGAGCCTCACGGAGGTCGAGCGAAACATCCGGGAGTCGATCGCTGTCAGCCTGGACTTGTCGCGCAGCGCCGAGGCGGCGATGGAGATCGAGCTGAACGTTTCGACTACTCGTCCAGATCTCGACGAGCTGGTGCAGCGTGCGCGTTCTGCTCGCGAGGAGGCTAGACAGTCCACCGCAACGGCTACCGAGCTCACGGCCGAAGCGGCCACTGAGCTGCGCGCCAAGGGCCTGTCGGTACGGGACATTGCCAAGGTGCTCGACATCTCCTACCAACGCGCACAACAACTGGTGAGTGCTGCCTAACCAACCTCGTCTTTCGCAGATCCTGCCCGCGACGGTCGTTCTGCCTTCTACGCTGATGGTGCGGGGCGGGAGGGGACTGGCAATGGAGAAAGGCAATGCGGTCGACGCCGTGCCTGTGCAGGCGATCGAGAGTGTCGGTGACCGGGTGACGACGTTCGCGACGTCCGCCGTCGTCGATGTCACCACGGATACGGCGGAATCACTGCGCAGCAAGCTCGTCGACAAGGTCGCGGACGCCGCGATCGACGAGGCTCGCGAACGGCTGGATCGCCAAGCCGGCAAGGACGAATTCGGGCCTCGGCGACCCGACAGCGACTAGCGGCCACCGTCTCATGGACCGCTGGCTGCGGGCCGAGCTGGCCCGCCTGCTCGACGAACCGCGCCCACCGAGCCGGCGGATCGGGATCGAGCAGGAGTTCGTCGTCACGCGCGGCGGAACGACCGTCGACTTCGCGTCGGTTGCCCGCGCGGTTGGCTACCGGGCAAGCGGTTGGACCGCGGCGACCCGCACGCACATCGCCTGCCGTGGGGCGGCGTGATCACTGCCGACGGGCGGGAGGCCGAGATCGCCACGCCGCCGGCCACCCTGGCACCCGGTTTCACCAACAGGCTAAGCGATTGGCTGGCGCGCGGCCGGAACGAGCTCGACGCGACCCTCGGTGCCGACTTCCTGGTCGACGGCGGCTCTACCCACGTGAACGTGGAAGTCGCCGACCGCCGCGCCACCTCCATCGCCAAGCGCTTCGTCGCGAGGCACTCGCTGGCGATGATGCTGCTACTGGATCGGAAACACTCGCCAGGCTTGCTCGTTCGGCCTCGTCGCGGGCGGCTCGAGCTCGGCGGCGAGTACGTCACAGGCCCGCAGCTCGTCGCCGCGACCGTCTTCGCCGCCGCGGCGGTCATGGACTGCCAGCGGGTGGGACGACGCTCGACGTACGGCCGGTTCGTCGTCGAACCTGCCCGCGAGCGGTTCGGCTACTACGTCGACCGGCGCGCGTTCGGCGGCGACCTGTACGCGACCGGCCGCGCGACGATCATCGGCCGCCGTACGGCTCAGTGGAATCTTCAACGCTCGTGGGAGATCGTGCGCCGAGACGCGGCCACGTTCGCCACGGACACGGAGCTGGCGACCACCGATACCGTCGTCCGCGGCGACCACCCGCTGCCCTGTGAGCGGCCCGACATCGACGACGCCAACCACGGCACGTTCACGTCGTGGGGCGCGGATCTGACGGCCGATCGCCGCCGGCTCGCGTTCAGCCTGGTCGCGGTCCTCGCGACGTGGGAGCAGGTCGTGTTCGAGCTCACCCATAGGGAACGGACCTGGCTGCTCGCCGTGCCCGCCGAGCGGGCCAGCAAGCTGGTGAGCTTGTTCGCCGGCGGCCAGCTGGACGAGTTGCTCCGACGGATCGTCGCCACTCCAGACACCGCGTTCTCGCCCCTGCTGGCGGCCGAACAGGTCGGTCGCGGCGGTGTGTTCGGCTCGCTCGGGAACGACACCACGTTGCAGCCGCTGGAGCGGATGCCCGGCACCGGGCTGATCGGCGGCAACGGCGCCGGCGGACGGGAGGACAAGCACCGCACCGAGGAGCCCAGGAACCCGCGGCCGAAACCGAAGCCGACCCGTTCCTGGATGCGCTGGGCCGTACCCGCCACGGCCGCCGGAGTCGTGGCCGCGGTCCTCGTCACGACGTACGCGCTCTGGCCACGCGGCGACGGTAACCAGCTCGCTGCGGCACCGCCTCCAGCAGCACCAACCTCAGCCCCAACACTCGCGCCGACCGACGCGGCAACGGCGAGACCGATCACGGCAGCCGACCTCTCGGGCACGTTCGCCTTCACCAGAACCGTCGTCGACGGCAACGAGGACAACCCTGTCGGCACGAGCTCGAACTTCACCGCCACGCTGACCGTCGAGTGCGACGGGGCGAACTGCACGGTGACGTTCCCCGGCCTCGGAACCTCCAGCCTGGTCGGCGGAAAGCTGCGCTACCAGGGGACGGTGCCGGGCGCGTGCCCGAGCAACCCCTCGATCAAGGTCCCGTACCCGTACGACACCAAGCTCGTCGTCATCCGGGACAAGTCCGGCAAGGTCACCAGTATCACCGGGACGCAGGACCTCACGGCCGAGGTGACCAACTGCCCGAACAGCGAGCTCGACCCCATCCGCACCGAGTGGGTCGGGACCAGGAGCTAGTCGTTCGCCTTCAGGTCGCGGTCGGTCGCGAACCACAACGCCTGCGGGAGATCGAACGTGGCGAAGGCGTAGTTGCCCATCGGCAGCCAGTACTCGTACTCGTCGATCGAGCTGCCCTGGAAGATCAGCACGATCCGCCACTTGTCGACGTACAGCATCCACGCCCGGCGCCTGCGGGTCTCGCCGTCCTCGGTGAACGTGTAGATCCGCTCGAACTTGACCAGGTTGCTCAGCACCGTGTCGTCGGACTTCTCCACCACCAGGTCCGGCAACGACGCCAGCCCGTCCTCGATGCCCTCGCGCAGAATGTCGAGGTCCTCGGCCACCACGTTCGTGTCCAGCTGCGCGACCCAAGCGCCAATGTAGGTGGTGATGTCGGCGTTCACCGGCGAGAGCATCGAGCCCTCGAGCTCGTCGTCAAGCTCGTATTGACGCCAGTCGGACGGGTAGCGGAACGAGAACCGCCCGAGCGGATCCTGGTAGGAGGTCACACCGGTGAACCGGGGCCGCCCTTCCCGGACGTACTGCGCCATAGAACTATCTCGCTTCCGTTGCCGTGCCAGACCCCGAGTCCGAGGTGGATGCGTGTGCGTCGATGACGTCCGCGGCTGCCTCCTCGGCAGTCGCGACCGGCACGTCCTGCAGCTTAGTCGCACCCTTGAGCGTCAAGGTGTCGGAGAAGTGGCACGCGGCGAAGTGTCCGTCGCCTGTGTCACGCAGCGGCGGCGCCTCGACCGCGCAGATGTCCTGTGCGTACGGGCAGCGCGGGTGGAAGTAGCAGCCCGAGGGCGGGTTCGCCGGCGAGGGAACGTCGCCCGTCAAGGCCGTCGGACGCGTACGGTTCCGCGGGTCTGGCTTCGGCAGCGCCGACAGCAGTGCCTCGGTGTACGGCATCTTCGGGTTGTAGAACAGCTGCTCGGTGGATGCGACCTCGACGACCTTGCCGACGTACATCACGGCGACCCGGTCGGCGATGTGCTCGACGACGGACAGGTCGTGGGAGATGAACATGTACGTCAGGTCGAACTTGTTCTGCAGATCCTCGAGCAGGTTGAGCACCTGCGCCTGCACCGACACGTCCAGCGCCGACACCGGCTCGTCGCAGATGATCAGCTCGGGGTTCAGGGCCAACGCCCGCGCGATGCCGATCCGCTGCCGCTGACCACCGGAGAACGCGTGCGGGTAACGGCTCGCGTGCTCGGGCCGCATGCCCACCACCGTGAGCAGTTCGGCGATGCGGTCCTTGAGCGCACGACCCTCGTGCGTCCGGTTGATCACCATCGGCTCGGCGATGATCCGGCCGACGGTCATGCGCGAGTCGAGCGACGAGAACGGGTCCTGGAAGATGATCTGCATCTGCGGGCGGATCTTCTTCAGCTGCTTGGCGTCGGCCTTCTCGATGTTGACCGCGCCGAGCGACTTGTCGTGGAAGATGACCTCGCCGTCGGTCGGCTCCTCCAGGCGCAGGATCGTCCGGCCCGTCGTGCTCTTCCCGCAGCCGCTCTCGCCCACCACGGCGAACGTCTCGCCGCGGTTGATCGACAGGCTGACGCCGTCGACCGCCTTGACGTGGCCCACGGTGCGCCGCAGCAGCCCGGCATGGATGGGGAAGTGCTTCTTCAGGTCCTTGACCTCGAGCAGTACGTCGTTCACGAGTCGCCCCTCTCGACGTCAGCCGAGCCGTCAGCCGAACCGTCCTTCGAGCCGTCAACCGCCACGGGTGCGGCCTCTGCCGTCGCCGCTGACGACACGTCCGCTGGCGTACTGCCTGGATAGAGATGGCAACGCGCGGTGTGCCCCGTACCCTCGACCGCCGTCTCCAGCGGCATCACCGTGTCGCACAGCCCCGGCATGACGCTCGGGCAGCGCGGGTGGAACGGGCAGCCGGTGACGGTCGAGTACGGGTCGGGCACCGAGCCCTTGATGACCTCGAGCGGCTGGTGCCGGCTCACGCCGATCCGAGGGATCGAGCGCAGCAGCGAGATCGTGTACGGGTGCTTCGGGTTGTAGAACAGGTCGTCCACCGAAGCCCGTTCGACTACGCGGCCGAGGTACATCACGACGACCTCGTCGCACAGCTGCGCGACGACGCCCATCGAGTGGGTGATGAACATGATCGACATGCCGAACTCGGCCTGCAGCTCGCGCATCAGCTCGAGGATCTGCGCCTCGGTCGTGACGTCGAGGGCGGTCGTCGGCTCGTCCGCGATCAGCAACGTGGGAATGCAGGACAGCGCCATCGCGATCATCGCGCGCTGCCGCATGCCGCCGGACAGCTGGTGCGGGTAGCTCTTCGCGACCCGCGGCGGGTTCGGCATGCCGACGCGGCGCAGCATGTCGACCGCGCGCCGGTCCGCCTCGTCCTTGTCCTTCGTCTGGTGCAGCAGGATCGCTTCACGGATCTGGTCGCCCACGGTGTAGACCGGGTTGAGCGAGGTCATCGGCTCCTGGAAGATCATCGCGATCTCCTGGCCGCGGATCGCTCGCATCTGCGGTCCGTGCGGGTCGAGCGTCGTCAGGTCGATGATGCCGCTCCGCGCGAGCTCCGGGATGTCCTCGCGGATGTCGTGCTGGTCGACCAGCTTGGCGTCGCCGTTCCCGTTCGCCGGAGCCTCGGTGCCCGTGCCCCGGGCCCGCTTGCCAGCCGTACGTTCCACCCGACCGGGCCGGAACAGGATCTCCCCGCCCGTGATCTTGCCCGGCTTCTCGATGATCTGCATGATCGCCCGGGCCGTGACGCTCTTGCCGCAACCGCTCTCGCCGACGATGCCGAGCACCTTGCCGCGCGGAACGTCGTAGCTCACGCCGTTGAGCGCCCGGACGCGGCCGATGACGGTCGGGAACTCCACATGCAAGTCCCGGATGCTGACCACCGTGTCCTCGGCCAGCTCCAGCTTCGTGCTGGTCGTTGCTGCTTCAGCCATTGAAAACCCCTGCCTGGTCGCCCCAATGTCCTGCCCTGCGGTGCACTGGCCGCTCAGCCGTACGGGTCCACGGCGTCGCGGACGCCGTCGCCGAGTAGCTGGAAGCAGGTCACCGCGATGACCACGGCGATCGCCGGAATCAGCATCCACGGATACTGCGTGACCACGGCGATCTCCTGCGCGTCCTTGAGCAGGACCCCCCAGCTCACAGCGGGAGGCAGCATGCCGATGCCGAGGAACGACAGCGAGGTCTCGGCGATGATCGTCGCCGGGATCGCCAGCGCCGCGACGACGACGATGTGGCTGATCGCGTTCGGGACCATGTGCGTGACGATGATCCGGCTGTGCGAGCTGCCGGCCGCCCGCGCGGCGTTGACGTAGTCAGCGTGCGCGTAGCCGAGGACCTTGCCACGTACCTGGCGGGCGGTGTTGGCCCACACGACGAGCGACAGGATCAAGGTGATGAAGAAGTATCTTCGTTCGACCGGCATGTCCCGGGGAAGGACGGCGGCCAGCGTCGCCCAGAGCGGGAGGGTCGGTACGGACAGGATGATCTCCATCACGCGCTGGATCGCGTTGTCCACGATGCCGCCGAAGTAGCCGGAGATCGTGCCGATCAACGTCGCCAGAACGGTGGAGATCGCGACACCCAACAGACCGATGGTGAGCGAGACCTGGGCTCCCTGCACGGTCCGGGCGAAGATGTCGCGGCCCTGTGTGTCGGCACCCCAGAGGTAGAGCTTGGTGTCGCCGTCCACGGTCATCAGGTGCCGGTCGGTCTTGATGAAGCCGAACAGCGTGTACTCGTGGCCCTTGCCGAACCAGTGGATCGGGATCGTCTTCGTGCAGTCCTTCTGGTACACGAACTCGAACGTGTCCTCGTTGAGCGTCTGGGTGACCCCGCACATCGCGAGGCCGCCGTCCCAGGTCAACGCCGAGGGCGCGGCGTTCTTCGCGCCGGAGTTGAGAACGTCGTAGTCGTTCGAGGCGAGGAACGGAGCCAGCGCCGCCACGATGTACATGAGCAGCAGCACGATGCCGCCGCCGACCGCGAGCTTGCTCTGCTTGAAGCGGCGGACCATCAACCGCCACTGGGGGATCTCGCCAACGTCGGAACCCTTTTCGGTGGGAGCCGCCGCGGTGGCTTCCTGCACCGGTTCGCCGATTACGCCTGCCATCGCTTCAGCACCTCATCTCGAAGTCCGGATGCGCGGGTCGACCCAGGCCAACAACAAGTCGGCCAACAGGTTGCCCATGATCATCAAGAAGGACAGGAACATCAGCAGGCTGACCGCGAGATACATGTCCTGGTCGACGAGCGCCTCCAGGAGCAGCGGACCCATCGTCGGCAGGTTGAGCACGATGCCGACGATCGCCTCGCCGGAGATCAGCAGGGGGAGCGTCGTACCGAGCGCCATGATCAACGGGTGAACGGCGTTCCGTACGGCGTGCTTCCAGATCACGCGTCGCTCGAGCAGACCCTTGGAGCGCGCAGTCTGGACGTACTGCTGGTTGAGCACGTCCAGCAGGTTGGCGCGCATCACGCGGGTGAGCCAGGCCGTGCTACCGGCCGAGATGACGATCAACGGCACCCAGAGGTGGCCTAAGAAGTCCACGAGTCTGGCCCAACTCCAGGGTGCGTTCTGGAACTGGGTGGAGAACAGGCCACCGACATCCGCGTTCAGATATCGCGACGCGATGACCATCACCACCAGCGCCAGCAGGAACTCGGGCACCGCGACTCCGACGAACTGGATCACGGTGACGATGTAGTCGGGTAACGAATATCGGTGGGTCGCCGAATAGACCCCGACGGGTATCGCTATCAGCCAGGCGAGGATCAGCGACCCGCCGGTGAAGAGCAGGGTGTACGGGAGCCGCGAGTACACCAGGTCGTTGACCGGTGACCGCCGCGTGAACGACTCGCCGAAGTCGCCCTTGATGAAGTTGCCCGCCCACTTCCCGTACTTCTCGAGCACCGGGTCGTGGACGCCGTACCGGTTCTCCAGGGCTGTGATCTGGTCCTGGGAGACGTTGTTGCCGAGCGCCCGGAGTCGGTCGATCTCGGCGGTGAGCGCCGACCCGGGAGGGGCCTCGATCAAGATGAAGCTCACGATCGAAATGATGAACATGGTGACGACCATGTAGAGCAGTCGCCTGATGATGAACGCGAGCATCGAGGGCCCTCCCGGTGGCTCAGCCGGAACTACTGCTTCCTACGCGTGCTGGTCGGGGTTGTCCCAGTAGTAGGTCTCCACGTCGTAGACCGATGGAGTCGGGTGAATCCACGGGTTCGCGAACCCACCCAGCTGGAGGTTTTCCTTCGCGGGAACGTTCTTCAGATCCTTCTTCTTCAGGATGACCCGAGGCGTGTTGGCCACCGTGCCACTGAAGAACGGACCGTGCTCGACATGGATCTTGATCATGTCCCAGACGGACTGGGTGCGCTTCAACTCGTCTGGTTCGAGCTTGGTCTTGTCGTACAGATTCCACAACTGTTCGATCGGACCGCCCTTTTCGGCCTCCATCCGCGGAGGTGTCCGAGCGAACGGGTCGCGGTCGAGCTGCTGGGTCTCCGCCGCCGTGCCGCGGAGGCTGTACATCCGACCCTCGAGCGGAGCCCACCGGCTCTGCTCCAGCGGGACCAGCCACTGCGGGTACAGCAGGTGGTTGGGGCCGTCGCCGACCTCCCAGTTGCTGTGCACCATCAGCGAGCCGTTGTCCCAGAGCTCGTTGAAGCCCTCGGGCGAGATCGGGTTGGTGGTGCCGTCGACCCCGATCGCCTTCCAGTTCTGCAGCAGCAGGTTGTCCTTGGCGATGTGCTCGGGGTCGGCGTTCGCCGAGTAGTCGATCGACAGCTTCAGCTTCTTCCCGCTGGGGAGCTCGCGGAGCCCGTCGCCGTCCTTGTCGACAACGCCGATCTCGTCCAGCAGCTTCTTCGCGGCCTCGGGGTCGTACTTGACCCACGCGTCCCGCCACTCCTGGTAGGCCTGCTTACCCTGGTCGTTGACGAGGTACTCCTTGGCCTTCGGGCTGAGCGTGCCACTGGTGAGCTCGCCCTGCTCGAAGTAGATGGCCTTCTGAGCTTCCTCACGGTTGAACGCCAACGACAGCGCCTGCCGGAACTTCGGGTCGCGGAACACCTTGCGGAGCTCCGGGTCCTTGACGTCGTAGTTGACGAACCACATCGAGCTCGTGCCCGAGCCGCCGTCCCAGAGCAGCAGGTCGAGACCGCTCTGCTTCTCGGTCTGCCGGAACGTCGAGATGTCCGACAGCCCGACCTTCATGAACTGGCCCTGGACGTAGTCGACGCCGCCCTGCTGCATTCGCAGCTTGCCGACCTCGGGGTCCTGGACCGCGGTGAAGACGACCTCGTCGATGAACGGAAGCTGCGAGCCTTCCTTCGTCACCACGTAGTAGTAGGGGTTGCGCTCGAACGTGATGCTCTGCGCCTCGCGGTAGTTCTTGACCCGCCAGCCGGCCATCGTCGGGCAGTCCGCGTTGCGGGTGAAGTCGACCTTGGTCTCGAACGCGCCACCGGCAGCTGCCCAGTTCTTCGGCGCGGACTTGTTGTACTTCGGGTGGAACTGCTTGGCGTAGTGCGCCGGGACCATCCACCACGGGCCGTTCTGCATGGGCCCGTTGACCCACATCGCGATCCGCTGCGCGGTGAGAGGAGCGGGTGCGTCGAAGGTCATCTTCAGCGTGACCTCGTCGACGGCCTCGAACTTGGCCAGCGTGTTCTTGCCGGAACGGGCCTCGTCCGGAGCAACCTCGGTGTGCTCCTCGTTGATGACGATGTCGTCCCACCAGAACATGATGTCGGCGGTCGTCCACGGCTCGCCGTCGGACCACTTGAGGCCCTTGCGGAAGTGGAACGTCCACTCGCTGGCGTCCGCGTTCATCTCCCAGCTCTCGGCGAGGCCGGGGATGATGTCGAGACCGTCGTTGATGAAGCGGATGATCTTGTGGCCGCAGAAGAACTCGCCGATCGAGCTCGCCCGGTCTCCGGACGTCGTCTCAGCCAGCATCTGCATCTTGCCGCCGTACTTGCCCTCCTGCACCCAGTTGTGCGGGACGACCAACGGCTTCTCGGGCAGTCGATCCTTGATCGGCGGGATCGCACCGGAGTCGGCCTGCGCCTTGAGGAGTGGGGACTCTTTGAAGGTGGCGGGCACCGGCAGCGGCTCCTTGGCGGAGCCCTTGCCACCGACCGCGCCACCTGTTCCGCCGGTGCCGCTCGTGTTGCCACCGCTGCCGGGGGTCGAGCCGCCCCCACCGGAGCAGGCGGCCAGCATGACCGAACCGGCCGCGATGGCCGTGCCGTAAAGGATGGTGCGACGGCTCACCTGGGGGTTGTCGCTCATGGGGTTCTTACTCCCTTCCCTTCAGCGGGCTGAGGGATCTTGCAGCACGCGGTCCCTCCGTGGGACGAAGGCGTCCCGACCAGCTGCTTGCGGGGTACCTAGACAGTACGAGTGTTGTACGTGGTGCGCAGACCTTAGGCGCTTTTATCACTTCGCAACTTCTTCGACGCGCCGTCGTGCCTGCGGGCACCGTGGGGAGGGACCTACCGGACGGCGCCCGGTCGGTGTGGGTGCGATGGAAACAGCGAGGATCCGGCCGTTGCCAGGTGTCCGCACATGACCTGGCCACGGACGGCCGGGTGGTCACGTGAGTCTCTGACAGCCGGGCGACGCGGTGCGCCGCGGGAAGCTCCCCCGGGGATCGAACGCCCTGCAATGGCTCATGGCTCGCTGCCGGCCGAGGTCGGGCCGGGCGAGGACGCTGGTGCCTTCGGTACGGGCAGCAGACTCGCGAACCATCATCAATTTCGAGACCATATCGTTGCGCTTTTGCCACAGCTCTTCGTCGGGGCCGGCCTTGACCGGTTCCCGTGCAATTTCGGGCATGTTAATGCCGAGAGGCCGCCCGGGCAAAGGCCCTGGATGATCACAGTTCTCACACGGTGTGATCGGCTACCCCCTGTCAGAGCTCGGCTGCGGACGGTCGCTGGATCGGGTCTGGATCGCTGTCTGGTTTGGTGGATCTCGTGCCTGAACGTCCGTCATGTCGTGAGTCTGGCATCGGTCCCACTCCGGGACCACCGGTGCATGACGGACCTGACACTCCGTAGCGTTCCGCGTCCTAGATCTGGCCCCGGCCGTAACTATCGGACGCGTTCGAGAATTGCCAAGCCTACATTCGAAATCAGTCCGGATCCGGCCCTTTTGCCAATTGGTAATTCGATGTCGAGGTATTTCTTGGAAGCGATTTGCAGTATTTACCGCAAGCGCGTCGCCGGGATTTGCGTGGGCCGATCCCTCGGCCTGCTTGGGGCCCGTCGTTCGGGGTGGTCGAGGCCGCGTCGGGGCGGTGCTCTTGGGTTCGTGGACGAAAGGTCCGTCCGCGTGGCCGTTCGGTGTCTCGTCAATGCTCGCTTGACGGGGTGCCGGCGGCCCGGCTTGACGGCCTGATGTGGACGAGTCGGGCGAGATGGCCCATCGCGGACGCGACCGGGAGGCCGTCTCGGACAGCCTCCCCTAGGCTCTGAGTCGTGCGCCGACTCCTCCGGGTCACCGCGATCGTCGGTGGTGTGCTCGTGCTGCTGCTCGGCGTCGTGACGGCCGCCGGGGTTCTTGGCGTGCGCCGGTCGTTCCCGGACGTCGAGGGCCGGGTGTCGATGTCAGGCCTCGCGACGCCCGTCGAGGTGCGGCGGGACGCGTACGGCATCCCGCAGATCTACGCCGACACCGCGGAGGACCTGTTTCGCGCGCAGGGGTACGTGCACGCGCAGGACCGCTTCTACGAGATGGACTTCCGCCGGCACGTGACGAGCGGGCGGCTTTCGGAGTGGTTCGGCGAGAGCCAGCTGAAGACCGACATCTTCCTGCGTACGCTCGGCTGGCGGCGGGTGGCGGAGCTCGAGTTCCCGAAGCTGCTGCCGACGACGCGGGCGTACCTGACCGCGTACGCCGAGGGCGTCAACACCTACCTCGGTGAACGCAGCGGCGGGCAGCTGTCGGTCGAGTACACCGGTGGGCTGCTCGGGCCTGCGGCGAAGCCCGAGCCCTGGACGCCGGTCGACTCGCTCGCGTGGCTGAAGGCGATGGCCTGGGATCTGCGCGGCAACATGGAGAACGAGATCGACCGGGTGATCGCCGCGACGAAGGTCTCGACGGATCGCGTAGCCACGCTCTATCCGGGCTACCCATTCAAGGACCACGCGCCGATCATGACCACGCCGGTGTCGATGGCGCCGCCCACGCTGCAGGCGCCGGGGCGTGCGGCCCTGCCGCCAGGTACGGCGGAGGCGTTGGAGTCGTTGCGTTCGGTCGTCAGCGGGCTGCCCGCGCAGCTGGGGGCCGGCGACCGTGCGGGCTTCGGCTCGAACGCATGGGTCGTTTCGGGCCGGTTGACCACGACGGGCAAGCCGTTGCTCGCGAACGATCCGCACCTCGCGCCGGCGATGCCGTCGATCTGGTACCAGATGGGGCTGCACTGCCGGAAGAAGGTGGCGGTCTGCCCGTTCGACGTGGCCGGCTTCACGTTCTCCGGGGTGCCGGGGGTGATGATCGGGCACAACGACCGGGTCTCCTGGGGGTTCACGAACCTCGACCCGGACGTGACGGATCTGTTTGTCGAGCGGCTCAACGGCGACTCGTACTTGTATGACGACCAGTGGTTCCCGCTCGCGAGCCGGACCGAGGAGGTCCGGGTCAAGGGGCGCTCCGAGCCGGTGCGCATCACCGTCCGGGCGACGCGGCACGGGCCGCTGGTGTCGGACGCCGACGCGGAGCTGCGCCGGGTGTCGCAGGTCGCGCCCGCGTCGGGGCAGGATCCGATGTCCGACGTGACGCCGGCCTTGGCTTTGCGGTGGACGGCATTGATCCCCGGCCGTACGGCGGACGCGATCTTCCTGCTGAACCAGGCGCGGAACTTCGCCGAGTTCCGGAAGGCGGCCGAAGCTTTCGAGGTGCCGTCGCAGAACCTGGTGTACGCGGACGTCGACGGGCACATCGGGTACCAGGCCCCGGGGCGCGTGCCGATCCGCCGCGGCGGCGACGGCGGCTGGCCGATGCCGGGCTGGACGTCGGCGTACGGGTGGATCGGGTGGATCCCGTACGACCGGATGCCATACGTGCTGGATCCGCCGAAGGGGTACATCGTCACGGCGAACCAGGCGGTGATCGAGTCGTCGTTCCCGTACAAGCTGGCGGACACCTGGTCGTACGGCTATCGGAGTGACCGGATCGGCGATGTCATTGACTCGTTGACGAAATCCGGCGGCAAGGTGTCGCCGGACGCGATGGCGCAACTTCAACTTGACACCTCGAACGGTTTGGCGCCCGTGCTGGTGCCTTACCTGCTTCGCGTTCGCGTGTCGGCTTTCGCTGCCGAGGGTCAGACTCTGTTGCGTGGTTGGGACTTCTCGCAGCCCCCGGACTCGGCGGCGGCGGCGTACTTCAATGCGGTATGGAAGAACCTGCTCGCGGCGACGTTCCACGACGAGCTCCCCGAGTCGACCTGGCCGGGCGGGCGCGACCGGTGGTGGGAGGTCGTGCGGGGGATGCTGGACGACCCGACGAACCCCTGGTGGGACGACGTGTCGACCCGCGGCGTGCGCGAGGACCGCGACGCGATCCTGGTGCGGGCCTTGTCGGACGCGCGCGACGAGCTGACCCGCCTGATGGCGAAGTCGCCCGAGCGGTGGCGGTGGGGGAAGCTGCACCAGCTGTCGTTGACGAACCAGTCGTTCGGCTCGAGTGGGATCTCCCCGTTGGAGGCCCTGTTCAACCGTGGCCCGTACGAGCTCGGCGGCGGCTCCGACGCGGTCCTGGCCTCCGGCTGGGCGGCGAACAAGCCGGGCCTGCTTGGCTACGAGGTGGCCTCGGTGCCGTCGATGCGGATGGTGGTCGACCTGGCCAACCTGGACCAGTCGCGCTGGATCAACCTCACCGGAGCGTCGGGGCATCCGATGTCGCCGAACTACAACGACCAAGCCCCGTTGTGGGTTGCGGGCCGGACGATCCAGTGGCCGTTCACGGAGAAGGCCGTCCGAGAAACCGCCCACTCCACCCTGGTCCTGGCGCCCTAGGCCTGGCGCTCGGCGAGGTAGGCGAGGGCCTTCTCGACCGTGGTCTCCAGCGGCTCGGTGGTGTCGAGCTGGAGCCAGGGCGTGGGCGGGTAGATCGTCGCCCAGATCGTGTCGTCCCCGCCCTGGATGCGTCGGACCAGCTCGCTGTCCCGCGGCGCGTCTGCCGAGGTCGCGGTGAGGTCGACGACCTGGCTTCGCCTGCGGGGTCGGGATCGCAGTCGGCGGTCCAGCTCGTTGCGGTCGGACGTGACGCACTCGACGAAGCCGTACGCCGCGCCCTTGCGTTCGGCCAGCGCCATGGTCTGCGTCACGATGTTCTCGAATCGGCACGGGCTGTCGCAGATCACGTGGAAGCCCTGGCCCAGCAGCGACTCGGCCACCGCCCAGACGCCTTCGTACGCGAGCCGGCCGGCGACGTTCCACTCCACGCCGACGTCGAGCGCGGTGGACTTCAGTACGTCGAGATCGAGCACGACCGCGCCAGTCGCTTTCGCCACGCCGGCCGCGACCGAGCTCTTCCCCGCGCCGCTCCGGCCGGCCATCTGCAGGAGGAACACTCAGCCACCCCATCCCTGCGCGCGCAGGACGCCCTCGACGTCCGGCGGCTGGTAGTGCTCGCCCTTCCGCACCTTCCCATCCGCGCGCCGATCCGCCTCGCCGTCCGGCGCGAGCTTGCTGAGATTCGCCCGGTGCACCTCGGCGATCACCGCATCCAGGTCTATCCCGTACGTCAGCGCGGTGCCGTACGCGACGTAGACGACATCGGCCAGCTCGTGCGCCACCTCCACCGCCGAGCCGCGCGCGGCCGCCTCCCCGACCTCGGCCACCTCCTCCGTCAGCAACCGCTGTCGCAGCTCCGCCAACTCCGCCGACGGCAGTGTGGGGCGCGAGGCGATGGTCAGGCCGAATCGTTCGTGGAACGAGCGCACCAGCTCAGCAGGACTCACCCACCGCAGGGTACGGAAGCGCCGACCGATCAGAGCGGGAAGCGGACCAGCCCGGAGGGCGTTGCCGCGGCGTCGACGCGGCGGTCGTGGGGTTCGTTGGGCAACACGTCGTCCAGCAGTTCGCCGTCGTGCAGCACGATGCAGCTGAAGGCGTCCCGCGCGATCCGGGACAGCACCCGGTCGTACGAGCCACCGCCCCGCCCCAGGCGCATGCCCGTTCGGTCGGCGGCCAGGCCCGGCACCAGCACCGCGTCGGCCGTCGCCACCGCGTCGACGCCCAGCCGGCGCCCCACCGGCTCGAGCAGACCTAGCGGCGCCGAGGCCAGTGAGTCCGGACCTTCGTACACGCCCCAGTCCACGTCCGCGTCACGCCGCAGCACCGGCAGCAGTACGCGTACGCCGCGGCAGGCGAGGGACTCCAGCAACGGTCCAGTGCCCGGCTCGGTTCCCACGCCCACGTACACCGCGACCACGGCAGAACGGTGCACCTCCGCCACGCTGAGCAGCACAGCACGCAGCGCAACCGCCGCGTCCCGCAGATCGAGCGGTCGCAGCTTGCTCCGTTTCGCCGCAGCACGACGGCGGAGACGATCCTTGTCCACGCGCACGTCCGGCAAGCCCCGCATGCTTCGTTATCTTTCCGCGACTTGCGGGTTAACGGGAGGCTTTCGGCTCAACCCGATTCCCCGAGCTGACACAGCGTGGCCAGAAGGTAGCGTGAGATCTGACCCACGGTGACAAACGCCCGAAATGTTCGGCGACTCTCTGTAGGCAAATTTTCCGGATGCCGGTTTTGGCCGCCTCGTCGCCGCCCCACCAGCAGGTTCACAGACGGCGCTCAGGAGCAGGTAACACGCAGCGCTAGCCTCGATGGTCGCAGCCCCGGCTCGCTCAGTTTCGCGGTACGCCACCGTCTGCCGCGCGGCTTGACGGCGCTCGGACGTGGCTTCTTCGACGAGCCGGGCTGCGACTAGGGTTCGGCCCATGGCTGACCTCGGCTCCTCCAGCGCAGTCGGTACATCGCCCGACCCCGCAATCGCGACTGTAACGGACATAGAACCCGAAACGGACATAGCACCCGTGACTGACGTACGAGCGGTTCGCAAAGCCGTCATCCCCGCGGCCGGCCTCGGCACCCGGTTCCTCCCGGCGACCAAGGCGACGCCGAAGGAGATGCTTCCCGTCGTCGACAAGCCGGCTATCCAGTACGTCGTCGAGGAGGCGGTCGCCGCCGGCCTCACCGACGTGCTCATGGTCACCGGCCGCGGCAAGCGCCCGCTCGAGGACCACTTCGACCGCGCGTACGAGCTCGAAGAGGCCCTCCGCGAGAAGGGCGACACCGAGAAGCTCGCCGAGGTCCAGCACTCCAGCGAGCTCGCCGACGTCCACTACGTCCGCCAGGGCGCACCGAAGGGCCTCGGCCACGCCGTCCTCGTCGCCGCGCCGCACGTCGGCAGCGAGCCGTTCGCCGTCCTGCTCGGCGACGACTTGATCGACGAGCGCGATCCCCTTCTGCCGTTGATGATCGACGTACAGCGCCGCCGCGGGGGCAGCGTGATCGCGCTGATCGAGGTCGACCCGACGCAGGTCCATCTGTACGGCTGCGCCGCCGTCGAGCCCACCGACGAGGACGGCGTCGTACGCATCACCGACCTGGTCGAGAAGCCCGACGCCGAGGACGCGCCGAGCAACCTCGCGATCATTGGCCGGTACGTCCTCGCGCCCGAGGTCTTCGAGGTCCTGCAGAAGACCGAGCCCGGCCGCGGCGGCGAGATCCAGCTGACTGACGCGCTGCGCGTGCTCGCCACCCGCGAGGACGCCGGCGGCCCCGTTCACGGCGTGCTGTTCCGCGGCCGCCGGTACGACACCGGCGACAAGGCCGACTACCTGCGCGCGATCGTCCGCCTCGCCGCCGACCGCGAGGACCTCGGCCCGGAGTTCGTCGCCTGGCTTCGGGAGTTCGTCAAGGAACGCCCCTAGTCGCAAGAGAGTCGGCGGCGGCGGTGCCCTCCGTCGAGATGGCACCGACTGGTGCCGCCGACCGGTGCGACTCACGGCAATGCAGCGGCTCGGCTCCATGATCACGACCGCGCCCCGGCATACGCTGGGCGCATGAAGAGCGTCGACGAACACCTGGCAGTCATCCTCGACACGATCGAGGAGCTGCCGCCGTTCGCGCAGCAGATCCTGGACGCCCACGGCTGCGCGCTCTGCGAGGACGTCGTCGCCACGTTCGACCTGCCGCAGTTCGACAACTCGGCGATGGACGGGTACGCGGTCCGCGCCGAGGACGTCGTCGGCGCCACCGAGGACGACCCGATCGTGCTGCCCGTCGTCGGCGACGTCGCCGCGGGCATCGAGAAGGTGCTCGCGGTCGCCCCCGGGCTCGCGCTGCGCATCATGACCGGCGCGCCGATCCCGCACGGCGCCGACACCGTCGTACCCGTCGAGTGGACCGACGGCGGCGTCGCGAAGGTCGCGGTCTACCACGGCGCCGAGGCCGGCCGGTTCATCCGCCGCCGCGGCGAGGACGTCGTGGTCGGGCAGCATCTCGCCGGCCCGGGCACGGTGATCGACGCGAAGCAGATCGCGGTGCTCACCGCCTCCGGTCGCGATCGGGTGCGCGTACGTCCGAAGCCGCGCGTCGTCGTCCTGTCGACCGGCTCGGAGCTCCGCGAGCCCGGGCAGTCGCTCGGCCAGGGGCAGATCTACGACTCCAACAGCTACACGCTCGCCGCCGCGGTCAAGGAGACCGGCGCGATCGTCTACCGCGTCGGCGTCGTACCCGACGACAGTCGCAAGTTCATGGACGTGCTCGAGGACCAGCTCGTCCGCGCCGACCTTGTCGTGACCAGCGGCGGGGTGAGCATGGGTGCGTACGACATCGTCAAGCAGGTGCTCGGCCAGCTCGGCACGGTCGAGTTCACGACGGTCGCGATGCAGCCCGGCATGCCGCAGGGCTTCGGCGTGGTGGGCGAGGACCGTACGCCGATCTTCACGCTGCCGGGCAACCCGGTGGGCGCGTACGTGTCGTTCCAGCTCTTCGTCAAGCCAGCCTTGCGCAAGATGCTCGGGCTCACGCCGTACGTGACGCCGATGGTTTCGGCAACAGCCGTTCAGGGCTGGCGGTCGTCGCCGGACAAGCGGCAGTTCACCCGCGTGGAGTACTCGATCGGCTCGGACGGCGCCGGCCGCGTGACGCCGGTCAGCGGGCCGGGCTCGCACCTCGTCGGCGGGCTGTCGCGCGCGAACGCGTTGGCGGTCGTACCCGAGGACACGACCGAGGTCTCGCCCGGTGACACGGTCGACGTGATGCTGCTCGACGCGCGATGACTGACAACCCACGGTTGACGCACGTCGACGAGTCGGGTGCGGCTCGAATGGTTGACGTGTCATCCAAGCCAGTGACCGCTCGCACGGCCCGGGCGTCCGGACGGGTGCTGGTCTCGGCCGAGGTGGTCGCGTTGCTCCGCGGCGCGGGCGTACCGAAGGGCGACGCGCTCGCGGTGGCCCGGATCGCCGGGATCATGGGCGCGAAACGTACGCCCGACCTCGTACCTCTTTGCCACCCGATCGCGTTGAGTGGGGTAGAGGTGGACCTCGCGGTGGCGGACGACGCGGTGGAGATCGTGGCGACCGTACGGACGACCGACCGGACCGGCGTCGAGATGGAGGCGCTGACCGCCGTGTCGGTCGCTGGGCTCGCCGTGATCGACATGGTCAAGGCGGTCGACCCGGCGGCGACGATCACGCAGGTCCGGGTGGAGGAGAAGACCGGAGGCAAGACAGGGACATGGCGACGGTGATGCGGGCGCTGGTGATCACCGTGTCCAACCGTGCCTCCGCCGGCGTCTACGCCGACCGCGCCGGCCCGGTGCTGGTCGACGGGCTGGTCGGGTTGGGGTTCGAGGTCGACGGTCCGAAGGTGATCCCGGACGGCACTCCGGTCGAAGGGGCGCTGCGGGACGCGGTGGCGAGCGCGTACGACGTGGTGCTCACCACCGGCGGAACGGGGCTCAGCCCGACCGACGAGACGCCGGAGCTCACTCGGCGGGTCATTGATCGGGAGGTTCCTGGTCTCGCGGAGGCAATTCGGGCGTACGGTATCGCCCACGGTGTCGGGACCGCGGCACTGTCGCGTGGCCTCGCGGGGCTGGCGGGTAGGACACTGGTGGTGAACCTGCCCGGCTCGCCAGGCGGCGCGAAGGACGGCATTGCCGTTCTGGCCCCGGTGTTGGTGCACGCGGTCGAGCAGGTGCGTGGCGGCGACCACTCGTAATGGCGTGAAGGAGGCGGCCCTGAGCAAGGGGTGGCCGGTGAAGTTGGCGGAAGGACCCGTCGGCCTGCGTCCGATCCGGGTCCGGGACGGGCGTGCCTGGCGCGAGGTGCGGTCGCGGAACCTGGCCTGGCTACGGCCATGGGAGGCGACGCCGCCGTTGGGCAGCGACCCGAGGCCGCGAACGTTCGCCTCGATGGTGCGGATGCTGCGGCGGCAGGCGACCGCGGGGATGTGCATGCCGTTCGTGATCACCTACGACGACCGCCTGGTCGGGCAGCTGACGGTGAACGGGATCACGACGGGCTCGGCGCGGTGGGCGCACGTCGGGTACTGGATCGACCAGGCGTACGCGGGGCGCGGCATCACGCCGACCGCGGTGGCGCTGGCGACCGACCACTGCTTCTTCGGGGCTGAGCTGCACCGGATCGAGATCAACATCCGGCCGGAGAACGTCGCGTCGCTGCGCGTGGTGGAGAAGCTCGGCTTCCGCCCGGAGGGGCTGCGACCGCGATACCTGCACATCGACGGGGCGTGGCGTGATCACCTGTCTTTCGCCTTGACAGCCGAGGAAGTGCCGGACGGATTGGTCGCCCGCTGGTTGCGTTCTCGAGCGGCGGGGGAGCCTCGTCAGGGATCGCCAGCGTCGTCGTAGGGTGTCGCTTGGCTGTCACTTCAGCCCCATGAGTAACATGCCGCCCACGCGACACACCGGATCATTTGCGCCACGATGATCCGTTGCTTGCGTACCTTCGTATCTGTGGGTACCGGTCTGATCTACGCAGCGATCGTCGCGGCGTGGGCGGCCTACCTCGTCCCCCTCTGGCTCCGCCGGCACGACGAGGCGGCTGCCTCGCGTTCCGTCGACAAGTTCTCCGACGCCATGCGCGTGCTGGCGCGGCGGAAGACGCCTGCCTACGCGACGCCGGCCGACGAGGCCGCGGACCAGTTGCCTCGGCGTCCGGTGCTCGGCCCGCCGCCCCGTACCTCTGCCGCTGCCCGGCCCGCGGTGTCGGCGGCTACGCGGCGCCGACGGGTGCTGGTGTCCCTGGTCGCGGCCCTGACAGTCGTCACCGTGCTCGCCGTCGTGGCCCTGGTCCCCTGGTGGGCGGTAGCGATCCCCTCGGGCGTCGTGCTGGCGTTCCTGTTCGTCTCCGCCTCGTCCGCACGCGCCGAACGCGCCGCCGCAGCCCGCACCCCACGTCGCGACCACGGCCCCGTACGCCGCAGCGCCCGCGTAACAGCGTCGTACGCCCACGGCTCGTCCGTGGCGCAACCCGGCGTTGACGACGAACCGACGGTGATCGTCCGCCGAGCCTCCGACGAACCAGCCACCGCCGAGCCGGCGCCCGCGGTCGCGAAGAAGAGGGACGACGGACTCTGGGACCCCGTAGAGGTGCCGCTGCCGACGTACGTGACCAAGGCCCGAGCCCCCTTCACCGTGCGTACGGTCGAGCTGGGCTCACCGGGAACGTGGACGTCGGGCCGCCTCCCCGAGGCCGAGCTGCTGCTCCGAGCCTCGATGGACGCGGCCGAGCTGATCGAGACGACCGTCCAACCCCCACCGCCACCAGAAGAGGAGCTCGAGCACCGCAGGGCGGTAGGCGACTAACCCCTTCGGCCCAAGCGGAGCCCGGATGCTATTCTCTTCGTCGGTTCACCCATCTGGGGGCTGTAGCGCAGTCCGGTAGCGCACCTCGTTCGCATCGAGGGGGTCAGGGGTTCAAATCCCCTCAGCTCCACCAACGATCTAGGACCAGTTTGGTCGCGGCAAAGCCGCTTCCGCTGGTCCTTTCTCGTTCCCGGTGGGTCGGGCTACCGGTCCGCCCATGAGTCGACGGAAACGTCTGGACCACCTGTCAGGTAGCTGCGGAGGGCGGTGGCTGTGGTGGAGACGAACTCGCTTGGGATTTCATCGGTGGAGATCCAGGCGACTTGGGCGTGCTTGTGGGGTTCACCGTTGGTGAGCGTTCCAGTCCAATGGTGACAGGCGAAGACGACCGTGAGGAATCCATCGGGTGCTTCGACCCCCTGGCCCCGTGGATGACGTGGGCGAGCCGAAGGTCGCCTCTGTCGACGTGGAGGCCAGCTTCTTCTCTGAGTTCTCGGATGGCCGTTGCGGTTATGGGTTCACCAGGGTCGTTCTTGCCGACGGGGAGGTCCCACATGCCTTGGGCGAATTTGGCTTTAAGGCCCCGTTGCAGGAGGACGACGCGTTGTGTCGAGGTCATGGATGATGGCGGCGACCAGCAAGGTCATGGACTCCGTAGCGGGCTCGAGGTCGCCGTCGGTGTTGGGCGGTTGCTGGCTGATCGGCCGGGCCACGCTGGTCCTCTCGTCGGTTCGTCGGATGTTCGCTGCCTACCGGCTGGTGAGTACATCGTGGGCACGTTGCGCTGGGTCGGCGGAACCGGGCAACTTGCGTCTACGGGTAGAGGGCCACGCTAGACCGGATCGATGCGACGGCCTGCTTGGTGCGGTGGGAGCTCATGCCCTCCATCAGGTCGAGCGCGAGGCACCAGGTCGTGACTGCTTCGTCGGCAAGCAATGCTGTCGCCCGGGCTTACGACGCCAGCTCGTTGAGTGCTCCCGTCAGCACCTTCCGCGCATCGCTGCCGTACACCGCGGCGTCGGCCAGATGTTTGAACGTCCGCTGGTAGGCGGCGATCTCCTCGGGCTGGGTGATGTTGAGCACGGCGGTGAACAGCTCGACCACCACCATGGTGTCGTCATAGAGGTAGAAGCCGTGCAGAGGACCAACACTGAGCGGCTTGCCAAACGGAATGACGCCGAGCCGGATGGTCTGCAGTGTGGTCATCGACACGAGCTGCCCCAGTTGCCCGGCCATGGCATCGGGTGGGCAGACCAGGTAGCGCAGCACGGCTTCGGTCATGACGAAGTGATACTTCTTGCCGGGCCGGTAGAGCAGTTGCTGGCGTTCCATGCGGGCCGCGATGGCGGCGTCGAGCTCTTCGGTGGACCTGGGTACGCCGCGGTCGACGTCGCCTTCATCGCCCTCGAGGAAGCGGTAGCGGGCGTACTCGGCAGTCTGCAGCAGGCCGGGCACGAAGCAGGGCTCGAAGTTCTGGGTGAGGGCGGTCTGGCTCTCGATGTCGGCGATGCGGCGCTGGCGTACGTGAAGGCCTGGCCGGTACATGCGGCGGTGTTCCACGTACTGCTGTTCCAGCGAACGCAGGCTGGCGACCAGCTCGGGTATCAGGTTGGTGCGTTCGCAGAGGCGGGCCCAAGTCTCCA
Source organism: Tenggerimyces flavus (assembly GCF_016907715.1). Lineage (NCBI taxonomy): Bacteria > Bacillati > Actinomycetota > Actinomycetes > Propionibacteriales > Nocardioidaceae > Tenggerimyces > Tenggerimyces flavus. The sequence continues at coordinate 2,367,225 of NZ_JAFBCM010000001.1, forward strand.
GATCGAGATCGGACGGCGTTTGGTTGCCGGCTTCAATCTTGGAGATCTTCGAGGGCGTCCAACCGGCACCGGCCGCCAGTTGGCGGCCGGTGAGGTGGGCGTCCAGCCTCATCTCGCGAAGCCGGTTGCCTAGGGCTTCGCGGGTACGTTGGAAGCTGGACACCCTGCAGGACCTCTCGTGTTGCTCGTTACTTGCGGTTCTCGTAGCCGGCGATGTACTCCGCCCGCGGCGTGGCGTGGAAGCGGGCGACTTCCCGGTAGTGGGTGTGCTCGATCACCACCGCGGGATCCTCGACGATATCCGCGCCGAGCAGCACATCCTGCTCGTCGTGGCGCAGGACGCACATCTTGTGCGCGTCGATCAGCCAGTAGTCGTAGTCGGGCAGGCCGACAGCGTCGGCCTTGGAGCGTTCCAGGTAGCGGATGTCCTCCCCGGCGTGCACGTTGAGTCTGGCCAGGTTGAGTCCGAACCGGGTGTAGTCCGACCACGGTTCCGACACCACCCGCACCCGCTCGATGTGCTGACCGGCGAGCGTGCGGCGCATGATCAGGCCGGTCCAGTCATCCATCCAGGAGTCGTCGTCCGGCTTGCCGGCGAGGAACCGCTGAACATGCTCGGCCTCGCCGGGATCGGCGTAGTTGTCGCGCACCTCGAGGCGGAAGGCCGTGAACTGGTAGCTGCGGGCGAACTGGACGAAGCCCTTGAGATCAACGAACGTGCCGGTCGGCCTCGTCACTGCCGCCCACCGTGCTGAGCAACGATGATGTCGATCAGTTCCTGCGTCACGATGACCGCGTCCTCGCGCTCGGGCGGGAAGTGCACCAGCTGCGAGCGGGTCGTCTCGTCGGTCAGCTTGTAGCCCTGCACGACGTAGCGGCCGTCGTTGGTGGCGTAGAACGAGGGACTGCCGTCCTTGCCGGTGTCGTTGTCAGTACCAAGGTGAACGAGGTGCTTCGGCTGCTCCATGTCCGGGTCTCCTCCGTGGTGATCTGATGGCCCACGCCCGGCCATGGTGCGCGCCAAATCGGGAATCCGTCAAGACATCCCGAGAAATCTCAAGCAACTTCCTTCCGTTTCTCGCATCCCAAGACCCAGGATCTGATCACGGCGCGACGGTTGGATGCCCCCAAGAACGTTCCCTGGCCGTCGCGCCGCACCAGAACGCAGCAACGGGGAAGGCGGCCGAGAAGCAGATGATCCCGGACTCGATAGTCGAGAGTCTCGACAAGTTGCTCGCCAACTCATCCGAGGCGCCGGCCACGCGTGAGCTGGTCGCACACGTGCTGGCCAAGCTCGCCGACGAACTACCTGAGCACTACGGGCCAGGCGCGCAGTGGGCGTACCGCGGCTGGCTGCGGCGCCGCGCGAACGCGCTCGAAACCGACCGGGCATGGACACGCACCCTGCTCGCCGACACCAGAATCTGAGATCAAGACCTGCCGGCGCCAAAGCTCGCTCCACCGGAGCTTGGCCACCCCGGGTGGAGCGACGAAACGGACCCGCCGTTCCCTTAGGCCTGGGGATGGCGGGTCCTTTCGCGCCGTGTCGAGCCTGTGCAACTTCGCCCTTCCTGCACACGCCGGCTACGGCTTCAGAGGGGTAGGAAGCAGGGTCAGGAAGGTCGCTCGTGCGGCTTCCGTCGCTTGATGAGCCAGTCGCACTGCGGACTTCGTGGCACGCGGGGTGTCGTCATGCGCGATGATCTCCTTGTGACGCACCGGCTACGGTATGCCGCCTGTTCGTACGGCGCGCACGGGCTCGCGCTGGGCGTCCGACATCTATCGTCGAGTGAGCCTCGTAAGGAGCCCCGTGAGCAGCCTCGGTAGCTTCATCTGGTCGATCGCCGATCAGCTTCGAGGTCCCTACCGCCCCAACCAGTACGGCAACGTGATCCTCCCGCTCACGATCCTGCGCCGCCTCGACTGCATCCTCGAGCCCGACCGGGGGACCGTGCGCACGCTGGCGGCTAAGCACGACAACCCGAACCGGCTCAGGATTGAGGTCAATAAGGCCACTGGCCGTCCGTTCTACAACACCTCGAACTACTCGTTCGCCAACCTGCTAGCTGACGCCGACGGGCTGGCGGACAACCTGGCTGACTACATCGACCGGTTCTCCCCGGATGTCGACGTGTTCGAGTACTTCGACTTCAAGAAAGAGATCCTCGCTCTGGAGAAGGCAGGGCTCCTGCGCGAGGTCATCACGTCCTTCAAGGCCGTTGACCTTCATCCGAACGTCGTGTCCAACGCCGACATGGGCGATGCGTTCGAGTACATCATCCGCAAGTTCAACGAGGCCGCGAACGAGACGTCCGGGGACCACTACACCCCGCGAGACGCGATCCGGCTGCTGGTCGACCTGCTCTTCGCTGAGAAGGATGTTGACCTGACCGAGGCCGGCATCATCCGCACGCTATACGACCCAACCGCGGGCACCGGCGGCATGCTGTCCCTGGCCGAAGAACACCTGCTCGGGCAGAACCCCGATGCGAAGCTGGGCCTGTTCGGCCAGGAGTACAACCCGCAGTCGTATGCGATCTGCAAGTCCGACCTGCTGGCCAAGGGCCATGACGCATCCAACATCGCCTTCGGCAACACGCTCACCGATGATGCGTTCAAGGGCCGCAAGTTCGACTTCTGCATGTCCAACCCGCCGTACGGCGTCGACTGGAAGCAGTACGCAAAGGCGATCACGAAAGAACGCGAGGAAGCAGGCCCCTACGGCCGGTTTGCTCCCGGACTGCCGTCGACCTCTGACGGGCAGATGCTCTTCCTGCTCCACCTGGTACACAAGATGCGGGCGCCGGAGGACGGCGGCGGTCGGGCCGGGATCGTGATGAACGGCTCGCCGCTCTTCAATGGCGCTGCTGAGTCCGGCCCGTCCGACATCCGTCAATGGCTGTTGGAGAACGACCTGGTAGATGCGATCGTCGCACTGCCGACGAACATGTTCTTCAACACGGGGATCGCCACCTACATCTGGGTCCTCGACAACGACAAGCACTCCGATCGCAAGGGCCGTGTCCAGCTCATCGACGGCACGTCGTTCTGGACCAAGATGCGGAAGAACCTCGGTTCAAAGGGCCGCGAGATCAGCGACGCAGACCGCGCCCAGGTGGTGAAGTTGTACGTCGACTTCACCGACGCCGATCCGGACTACTCCAAGGTGCTGCGCAACGACGAGTTCGGCTACTGGACAATCCTGGTCGAGCGCCCCCTCGTGGACGAGTCCAGCAGCCCCGCAGTCGACCGCAAGGGCAAACTCAAGTCAGACCCGAAGAAGCGGGACACCGAGAACGTCCTGTTCACATACAGTGGCTCGGACGCTGGGGCAGCTGGCAAGGTAGAAGTCATTCAGGCGTACTTTGACGCCGAGGTACAGCCGCACGTCCCCGACGCCTGGATCGACTGGACCAAGGTTAAGACCGGCTACGAGATTCCCTTCACCCGCCACTTCTACACGTACGTCCCACCCCGCCCCCTTGCTGAGATTGACGCTGACCTGGAGAAACAGGTAGCCAAGATCCTCGAGCTGCTGCGGGAGGTTGAGGGGTGAACGGCTCGGTCCGTCTCAAATGGCTGCTTAGCCAATCCGACGCGCGAGCGGGGGCGAGAGCCGAGACACTGCCGCTGCTGTCGGTATCGATCAGTTGGGGTGTCCGACGTCGCCAGGAGTCGGAAACGACCACGCGGGCGGCTTCCGAGGACCTGTCGAACTATAAGCTCTGCCGCGCGGGCGACCTTGTCATCAACCGGATGCGGGCGTTTCAGGGCGCACTCGGCATCGCCCCGGAGGACGGGATCGTCAGTCCGGACTACGCGGTGCTGCGTGTCGACCCGAAGGTCGACAAGCGATGGCTGAACTACCTCCTTACCAGCGGACCCACAGTGGCGACGATGGCAAGCTTGGTTCGGGGGATCGGCGGAACCGAGACCGGGAACGTTCGAACTCCCCGGTTAAACATCAGCGACCTGCAGGCGATGACCGTGCCCCTCGTGTCGGCAGACGGGCAGCGCGTCATCGCCGACTACCTCGACCGCGAGACTGCCAGCATCGACACGCTCATCGAGGAGCAGCAGCGCCTGATCGAGATGCTGCGGGGACGCCGTAGGGCTGTCGTTGAGCAGGCCGTCTTCTCCGGGCTTGACGGTGGTCCCATGACGATCAACGCTGAGTCGTGGCTTCCTCCGACCCCGTCCCACTGGCGGGTCGTCCAACTCGGTTTCGTGAGTGACACCGTCGCGGGCTATCCGTTCCCCAGCAATGGCTTCAGTGCCGATGAGGATCATGTTCGTCTGCTACGTGGAGTGAACGTAAAGCCCGGGAGGATCAACTGGGCCGACACCGTCTACTGGGATGTCGAAGCGACGGCTGTTCCGAGTGAGTTCGTACTCGAAGTCGGCGATCTTGTATTCGGCATGGACCGCCCGTTTGTGGGAGGCGGCGTGCGTGTCGCAGCGGTCTCCGGAAACGATCTTCCGACGCTGTTGCTTCAGCGGGTCATGCGTATCCGGCCCATCAGCGAGGCTGGACGTGGATACATGCGTTACGTCATGTCGACCGATGCGTTTCTCACCTACTTGGAGCCACAGTTCACGGGCGTGAGCGTGCCCCACGTCAGCGAGTGGCAGGTCCGGAAGTTCAAGATGCCATTCCCTCCGCTTGATGAGCAAAAAAGCATCGCCGCCTACCTGGACGGGCAGACCGCGAAGATCGACGTGTTGCTCGAAGAGACCGAGCGATTCATCGCGATTGCCCGCGAGCGTCGGGCGGCGCTGGTCACGGCGGCGGTGACGGGGCAGATCGACGTACGGGAGATGGTGTGATGGCGGATCACAACGAGGTCGTCTTCGAGGCCGAGATCTGCGAGTACCTGGCCGACCACGGGTGGCTGTACTCGCCGAACGACGCCGGTTACGACCGGGAGCGGGTGCTGTTTCCCGAGGACCTGTTCGCGTGGCTGGAGGAGACGCAGAATCCGGCGTACGAGAAGGCTTTGAAGGCCGCAGGTTCGAAGGCGAAGTTCCTCGACGTCTTGACGACAGTGCTCGACAAGCCACTTGAACATGGTGGCGGGACGCTGAACATCCTGCGTAAGGGGGTGCAGTACATCGGCGGTGGCTTGCTGAAGGTGGCGCAGTTTCGCCCCGAGACCAGCCTGAATGCGACTACCAACGAACTGTACGCCGCGATGCGCGTGCGGGTGATGCGGCAGGTTCACTTCTCTACCGCTGACCAGCGCAGCCTCGACCTGGTCTTCTTCGTCAACGGGCTCCCGGTCGCGACAGTGGAGCTGAAGACCGACTTCACCCAGTCGCTGGATGAGGCGGTCAATCAGTACCGCAGGAACCGGCACCCGTTGACCAATGGGCGTCCCGAGTCGCTGCTGTCGTTCGGGCATCGGGCCCTGGTGCACTTCGCGGTCTCCAACGATCTGGCTGCGATGACCACCCGGCTCGAGGGCGAGACGACGCATTTCCTGCCGTTCAACGTGGGTCACGACAGTGGTGCGGGGAATCCGCCAGGTGAGGATGGGTGGTCGGCGACTGCGTACTTGTGGGAGCGGATCTGGGAGAAGGACGCCTGGCTCAACATCATCGGCCGGCTGATGATCGTGGAGACCAAGGAGGAGTGGGACGTCGCCACCGGCACGTCGGTGCGGCGTACGAGCATGCTCTTCCCACGGTTCCACCAGTGGGAGGCCGTGACGAACATCGTGGCCGCGGTGAGCGAAGAGGGTGTGGGGCAACGCTACCTAATCGAGCACTCGGCAGGCTCGGGGAAGACGAATACCATCGCCTGGACCGCCCATCGGCTGGCGCGGCTGCACGTGAACGACGACAAGGTCTTCGACTCGGTCATCGTGGTCGTGGACCGCACCGTGCTCGACGGGCAGCTCCAGGATGCGATCCGGCAGCTGGACGGATCGAGCAACATCGTGGCCACGATCAGCCCGGAGGACGTCCGAAAGGCGGGAGCGAAGTCGAAGTCCGGGTTACTGGCGACCGCGCTGAAGAACGGTGAGCTGATCATCGCGGTGACCGTGCAGACCTTCCCGTTCGCCCTCGACGAGATACGGGCCGACAAGGGTCTGAAGGGCAAACGGTTCGCGCTGATCGCGGACGAGGCGCACTCCTCGCAGTCCGGCCAGATCTCCTCGAAGCTCAAGGCAGTGCTGACCGCGGAGGAGATCAAGGAAATCGAGGAGGGCGGCTCGGTCGACGTGGAGGCGATCCTGGCCGCGGAGATGACTGAACGGGCGGAGTCGAAGAACATCTCCTACTTCGCATTCACCGCGACGCCGAAGAACAAGACTTTAGAGCTCTTCGGCCGCAAGGGTGCTGACGGGAAGCCGGTCGAGTTCCACCTCTACTCGATGCGGCAAGCGATCGAGGAGGGTTACATCCTCGACGTGCTCAGGGGCTACCAGTCCTACGACACCGCGCTGAAGATCGCCCGTCAGCTTGAGAGCGGCGATGGTGCGACGGTGGTGGAGGAGGCTGCGGCACGTAAGGGCCTGATGCGGTGGGTGAAGCTGCACCCGACCAACATCAGCCAGAAGGTTCAGATCATCGTCGAGCATTTCCACGTCAACGTTGCCCGCCTGCTGGAGGGCAAAGCGAAGGCCATGGTCGTGACCGACTCGCGCAAGGCCGCGGTGAAGTACAAGAAGGCGATCGACGCTTACATCGCCAAGCGGGCTGATCAGGACTCCTCGTACAGCTACCGCACCCTGGTCGCTTTCTCCAGCTCAGTCAGAATGGCCGATGACGAGACGTGGGAGTCGGACTGGGGCCTGCAGCCGAGCAAGGATGACGAGTTCACCGAGGCCAATCTGAACCCCGGCGCCGGATCGGACCTCGCTGCCGCCTTCAAGGGCGCGACGTACCAGATCATGCTGGTTGCCAACAAGTTCCAGACAGGGTTCGACCAGCCACTGCTCTCCGCTATGTACGTCGACAAGAAGCTCTCCGGTGTCACGGCGGTGCAGACACTCTCGCGGCTGAACCGCACTCATCGCACTGCGGGTGGGGACCAGAAGCGAAAGACGTTCGTCATCGACTTCGTGAACAAACCCGACGACATCCGGGAGGCGTTCGAGCCGTACTTCACCAACGCCACCCTGGAGACCGAGACCGACCCATATGTCGTGTTCCACCTCGCCACCAAGCTCGAACAGGCTGGGATCTACACGTCAGATCAAGTCCGGAAGGTCGCCGAACTATGGATCACGCGGAAGGGCAACAACGCGCTCTCGGCGGCGATCAGCCCAGCCAAGAACGAGTTCGCCCGCCGCTACGCGGCCGCGATCGACGCCGACGACAAGGTCACACTCAACACCCTCGACCTGTTCCGTAAGGACGTCTCCACCTTCGTCCGGCTCTACGACTTCATGAGTCAGATCGTCGACTACGGCGACCCTGGCATGGAGATGTTGTCGATCTTCCTTCGGCTCCTTGAGAAGGTCATCGCAGACTCATCGTGGGCCGCGGAAGTCGACCTGTCCGACGTGGTCCTGATCGGTGTCAAACACATCAAGGGGACCGCGGTCGACATCTCGCTGACGGGCGACGGCGATCTGAAGGGGATCGGCGCCGCTGGTACGGGCACCAGGAAGGATCCGAAGTACGTCGCACTCCAGATCGTCATCGACAAGATGAACGACCTCTTCGGTGCTGAGTCATTCACCGAATCGCAGGTACGAGAGTTCGTGCTGGGACTCGTCCAGCGGCTGCTGGCCTATCCGGACCTGATCAACCAGACCAGGGTCAATTCGAAGAAGCAGTTCATGGAGTCGCAGGACTTCCAGGCGGCCGTCATGGAGGCAGTGGTTGAGAACAAGTCGGCCCACACCACCATGGCCGACTACTTCTTCAGCGACGGGCCTGGCGTCAGCGCCGTCACCGTGGCGCTCGCAGACGCCTTTTACGAGGCCGCGATCGATGAGCCGACGGACGTGTGAGCAGCCTGCCCCCTGAGGGACGGTGCGGCACAGGTTGAACAGCTAGCCCTAGCGACTTGTTCGACGAATCTCGGTCTCTTCTACACCGACATCTGTGGAGCAAGTCGCCCTGATCGTCGACCGTGACATGCCCTGCGACCGCCCCGTCCAGACGCAAGCGAAGAACGGGCCAGCGCAAGAGCCTCCTCCCAAGACGAAGACAACACCGAGAGACCGCCAGAACCTTGGTCGGCTCGTACAACGACCTGTGCGAGTTGATGGTCCTCGCGGCGCGGGGGGCGGTGAACCTGCACACCGCGAAGTACGCTCTCGACGACTTCCAGAAGGCGATCGACGACCTCGACGCGGGCCGCGTCCGAGGGCGCGCGATCCTCGTTCCCTAGCGTACGTGGAGGAATCCGTTGATCTTCATCACCGCGAAGTTCCGCATCCTGCCGGAGCACGCCGAGAACTGGCCGGAGATCTCGCGCTCGTTCACCGAGGCGACGCGGGCCGAGCCGGGCTGCCTGTGGTTCGACTGGTCGCGGAGCCTCGACGACCCGAACGAGTACGTGCTCGTCGAGGCGTTCGAGGACGACGCCGCTGCCGCGCACGTGGGCTCGGAGCACTTCCGTACGGCGCAGCAGGAGTTGCCGCGGCACCTCGCGGAGACGCCGCGGATCGTGAACTTCCAGGTGCCCGGAACGGACTGGTCCGAGCTCGGTGAGCTAGCCGTCCGCTAGCCGGAAGTTGAGCTCGGCGATCCACTGGGTCTTGCGGGGCTCGGTTCGCGGGTCGGTGCGGTAGGCCTCGTACCGGCAGGCGAACCGATCTCCCTCGGCCACGTCCCAGCGATCGAGCGCCAGCCCCTGCTCCGCGGCCCAGTCGAGCAGCGCCTTGTTCGCCCGGCGCGCGTGCAGCCTGTACGTGAGTGTGGCGTACCGGCCCGCCGGGAGCTCCGTGCGACGTACGCGGTCGTCGCCCCCGACCGGCGCGGACGTGACCACGCCCACCTCGATGTCCATCGGGCCGTCCATGTCGATGAGGTGCAGCCTGTGGAAGAACGGCCCGTCGGGCTCGAGGTCGTGGGTCTTCAGGCACGCGGCGAGCTCGGCGAGCAGCTCGTCGCGTACCCGCAGCATGCCGCGGAACGGCGTGACCACCCGGATGCCGAGGCAGTCGACCCGTGCGCGGTCGACGACGCGGGGCGGCTCGAGGAGCTCCATGCCGATCATGGTCAGGCCTGCCCCAGGGGCGGAGTCAAGGAATCGAGACTCTGGCCAATTCCTACTTATCTAGTAGGCTTTGACGCATGACCCTCGAGTTCCTCTGGTACATCCCGAACACCGTCGAGCCCGGCCATCGCGGCGACGACACTGCGGACGGGTGGGGCACGCTCGACTTCTCCACCGACCTCGCCGTCGCGGCCGAGAAGCACGGCTGGAGCGGTGCGCTGATCGGAACGGGGTGGGGACGCCCGGACACGTTCACCGTCGCGACGGCGCTGGCCGCGCGTACGTCGACGTTCCGCCCGCTCGTGGCGATCCGCCCCGGCTACTGGCGGCCGGCGCACTTCGCCAGCGCCGCGGCGACGCTCGACCGGCTCAGCGGCGGCCGGCTGCTGGTGAACATCGTCAGCGGGCAGGACAACCTCGCTGCGTACGGCGACAGCGAGGGCGACCAGGCTCAACGATACGCGCGAACGAAGGAGTTTCTGCAACTCGTTCGGCGCCTGTGGACAGAGGAGAACGTCACGTTCGCCGGCGAGTACTTCCAGGTGGAGAACTCGACGGTGGCCCCGCGCCCGTCAGGCACCGGGCCGCGCCTCTACTTCGGCGGCGCCTCGCCGGCCGCCGAGCAGGTGTCGGCGACCGAGGCCGACGTGCAGTTGTTCTGGGGCGAGCCGCTCGCCGGCATCGCCGACCGGATCGCGCGGCTGGAGGGGCTGAGCCGTTCGCTCGGACGGGCACACGCGCCGCTGGAGTACGGGCTGCGCATCACGACCCTCGTACGCGACACCGCCGAGGAGGCGTGGCGCGACGCCGAGGCGAAGGTCGCGAAGCTGGCGGATGCGCAGCGGGCGCCGCGTCCGCAGTTCTTCAAGGCTGTTGGTCAGCAGCGGTTGCTCGAACTCGCCGAACGCGGTGAGGTGCTGGACTCCTGCCTGTACACGACGCCGGGGAAGTTCGGCGGTGGTGGCGCCGGCACGACCTGGCTGGTCGGCTCACCCGACGACGTCGCGGACGCGCTGCGTGCGTACGCCAAGCTCGGCATCACGCACTTCATCCTGTCCGATACCCCGTACAAGCAGGAGATCGCGCGCGTGGGCGACCAGCTGCTTCCGTTGCTCAGCTGAACGCGAGCGCGATCAGGGCGATGAGTGGTGGGATGGCCTGCCCGAGCGGGCCGGTGATGCTCCCGCCGGTACGAAGGCCGAGCCGATCGGAGAGGAAGAGAACGCAGCCGGCCAGGAACATGGCCGCCATCGTGAAGACGAGCAACGTCCTGCCGGCGACGTCGTTCCCGGCCCACCAGAGGATGACGCCGACGATCGCGCCGATGGCGAGGAACAGGTTGTAGAAGCCGATGTTGAACGCCCACACGCGCATCGGCTTGACGTCCTCGGCGGTCGCGCCGAAGACCCCGTGGTAGACGCGGGGACGTTCGAACAGAACGGACTCCATCACGAACACCACGACGTGGAAGAGTCCAGCTAGCAACGCGAAGATCTGCGCGAGGAGCGCCATGGCGACATCACCGTCCTTGTCAACGACATCTTGACACGGGAGGGTCAGTCGACCGAGAACCGCTCCCACGCGGACTGCCGGCTGACTCCCAGTGCCTTGCCGATCTCCTCCCACGTGGCGCCCTGCTTGCGGGCGAGGCGGACCGACTCCGCCAGCGTGGTCTCCATGGACTTGATGCCCTGGGTGATGCCGGTGATCACCTTCATGGGCTCGGCTCGCCAGTCACCGCTGATTCCGACGGTGACGTCGACCTGCACCGGCTTGTCGAGGTCGTCGAAGTGTTCTGTCGTCTTCTCCATGCCTGTCAGGATGTCCTGACGCACGCATGTTTGTCAAGGAGTCCTGACAAGCGCGTGGTTATCCACAGCCCTTGCATCGTCGGTTGCCGTTGGTTCGGTAGCGAGCGAGGCTTTCAGGCATCCGTGCTCGACCCGGCGGTCCTTGACAACTGCAGAGAGAAACGGCGACTGGCGGTCCATAGTGCGGCGACCGCCAGGGTGACGGCGGCAACCGCGAACGGGGTCCAGGGGGCGAACTGGGCGACGATCCAACCCCCGAGCGCGTTGCCGGCCGCGGCGCCCACGAGGGAGGCGGCGACGATCGACGTGTAGGCCTGGGTCAGTGAGCCCGCCTGCGCGACGTCGTCGAGCAATGCGGACGAGGAGATGGCAGCGGGCGTGAGGACGAGGCCGAGTACGGCGAGCGCGGCCAGCAGGGCGAGCGGCCACCCTGCTGCCGCGGCGGCGAGGAGCAGGGCGCCGGTGCCGAGCAGTTGGGCGCCGAGCAGGCGGCGGACGTGCGGGGTGCGCCAGGCCTTGGCGCCGTACGCGGCACCGCCGACGAGCTCGCCCGCCGACAGGGCGGCGAAGAGCACGCCCGCGAACGAGGCGGTGCCGGTGGCCACGGCGGCCGCGGGGATGCCGACCGCGAGCAGGCCGGCGGACAGTCCTGCGAGGACGCCGCCGACGAGCAGGGTCCGTGCGCCGGCGTTCGACCCGCGCCGGGTCCTGGACCGCTTTGGCGGCTGCCAGCGTCGGGACGCCGGCGTGGCCGCGAACAGGATCCCGGCGCCTCCGGCCATCACGCCGGCGACCAGGACGGCGACTGCCGGCCGGGCGACGAGGAGCAGCGCGGAGACGACGAGCGGGCCGAGGATCAGCGCGACCTGGAACTGCATCGAGAGCATCGCGTACGCGGTGTCTCGACGGTCCCGTTCGGCGACGAGCTCGGGCCAGAGCACCCGCATGCAGCTGAGTACGGCCGGGATGCAGGCGCCTGCGACGAAGGCGAGCAGCATCAGCCAGCTCAGCGGCGCTCTGGCGCTGATCACCAACAGGACAAGGGATCCCAGGCATGCGAGCCCGGTGGGTACGAGCACGCGTGGCTGTCCGTACCGGTCGATCAGCCTCCCTTGGAGCAGCAGTCCGATGGCGTTGCCGGCGGTGAGCGCACCGCTGACGGCGCCGGCGAGGGCGAAGGAGCCGGTGCTGGACCGGACGAACAGGAGCACGCTCAGCGTGAGCATGCCGATCGGGAGAGCGCCGACGAAGCTGGCCAGCGCGGGGAGCGCGGCACCGGGGACGCGCAGTAGACGTACGTATGGGCGGAACACGACCAAACCTCCAGGTGTGTTCCCACCCATCGACCCTGTGCACGTGCTGTTCTGTTGTCAGTCGCAGCTTACCCGTTGCGTCAACGGGGAACCATGGCCCGCAAGGGGCGGTACGACATGCCGAGCGACTCGTACAGCTTGCGTGCGGGCACGTTGTCGGCGTCCACCATGAGCGCGGCGGCGCCGAAGTCGCTGACCAGCGTCGCTATGGCCGTCGCGGCGATCGCCCTTCCGTAGCCCTTGCCGCGAGCAGCGGTCGAGGTGGCGACGCCGGCGAGGAAGCCGACGCCCTCGGTCGACCACGCGTCGGCACCGCACGCGTCCAGGCCGTCCAACCCGTCAGAACCGCGGACGATCCACCAGCGGGCCACGCCGGGCTTGCCGGGGCGCGCGAGCGAGGTGGGGAACGCGGCCTCGAGCAGGGCGTCGATCGCCGGCTCTTCGGTCACGGTGGCGAGCTCGGCGCGCGGGTCTGGCGCGGGTGCGAGCGTGGTCTGCATCCAGCCGAACACGCGGCGCAGGTCGTACCCGGGCAGCCGTTCGTGCAGCCTGGACAGGAGATCCGCGTCTCCGATCGGCCACAGCGCGCTGTCGCCCGTGGTCGCCGCGACGAGCCGCACTACGTCCTCGAGCGCACCGTCGACCACGAGCAGGTCCTTCCCGGCGAAGTCGACGGCGATCGCCACCGCGCCAACGCTGTCGTCCGTCCAGGCGCGCACGCCCGGGCGGAAGCCCTGGGCGGACCAGAGCAGGTACGGGTCGTCGGTCAGCGCTCGCAGCTCGTCGAGGGTGTGGATCGATCGCATCCTCCCTTGCTACCAGAGCTAGCAGAACGGCGGAAAGCGGTCAGGGCGCCGGGGCGATAGCCTCGGACGCATCGACGAGCGGACCGCGACCCGGCACAGCACACCAGGCGAGCAGGGCAGTACGGAGACCACGGCTCGCGGTGGGCGCGCCCGGAGGGTGTTCGCGGCCGCCGCGGTGGTGACGCTGCCGTTCGTCGTCGCGCTGATCGCGCTGCCGATCCTCACCAAGGGCACGCTGATCCCGTGGCATCCGATCACCGTCGACCTCGACGTGTACCAGTTCTTCGCGAGGGAGCTGCTGCGCGGCGGTGACATCCTCACCGCGCGCGAGCCGCGGTTGGGTCTCCCGTTCACCTATCCACCGTTCGCGGCGCTGCTGTTCGTCCCGCTCGCGCCGCTCCCGCAGACGCTCGCCCAAGCGGGCTGGATCCTGCTGAACGTCGTCGCCCTGGTGCTCGTGATCCGACGGCTCGGGCTGCACGGCTGGAAACTCAGCCTGGTCACGGCCGTGTGCATCGTGTTCGTCGAGCCGGTGCGAGCCACGTTCACGTTCGGCCAGGTCAACCTCGTCCTGCTCGCGCTGGTCTTCCTCGACCTCACCCGACGCCACGCCCACCGCCTGCAGGGTGTGGCGACGGGCATCGCCGCGGCGATCAAGCTGACGCCTGGGCTGTTCGTGATCTACCTGTTGTTCGCGCGGCAGTGGCGCGCCGCGCTGACGGCCGTCGTCTCGGCCGTCGCGGTCACCGCCGTCACCGCTTTGGTCTTGCAGCGCGAGACGTTCGGGTACGTACGCATGCTGCTGGCCGGCGAGATCTGGCCGGGCGCGACCTACTACGTCACGAACCAGTCCGTCCTCGGCTCCACGACCCGCCTCCTGGGCGAAGGCGGCGCGGCGCCGGTCGTGGGCATCGTGCTCGCGGTCGTGGTCGGCCTCACCGCCGCGTACGCCGCCGCGCGCTGGCATCGCCGCGGCCAGCTCGTCCTGGCAGTGACCTTGTGTGGACTCGGCAGCCTGCTCGCCAGCCCGATCTCGTGGAGCCATCACTGGGTCTGGGTCGTGCCGCTCGCGGCCACGCTGTTCAGCAGCGAGCTGACCCGAGTGATGCGTTGGAACGGCGCGGTGTTCGTCGTGTGGACCGCGTTGGCTCCGTTCACGTGGGCGCTCCCGCGAGGGAGCCAGATCGAGCTGAGGTACGAGCCGTGGCAGCTCGCGGTGAGCTGCCTCGGCACGTTCCTGGCTGTCGCGTTCGTCGTGGCCGCGCTGGTGGCGGCACTACAGCCCGCTGAGCAGCTCGAGCGGGAAGGGCGGTTGCGCCAGCGGGCGAATCGCCATCCTTAGCAGCAACAACGGGTTGTCGTCGCCCGCGGTGCGGTTGAGGTGGATCTCGTCGCAGCCGGTGCAGCGATGGAGCAGCACCCATTCGCCGTCGCCGCGTACGGAGATCGCGATCGGTTCCATCGAGAAGCCACACGTCGCGTCGCGGTCGCCCGGGACGTCGTCGTCGAGATGCCTGCTCCACAAGCAGTTCGGGCAGTGGTTGCGATGCGCCGTGCCAGGTGCGTCCATCGAAACGTCCAGCCGGCACCTGGTGCAGCGGAACGTCGTCGCCGGTCGAAGGCGGTCGCGTCGGCGTGGTTTGTACTTACGAGACTGGTGAAACTGGGACAAGGGAGGAGCCCTTCATGCGCTGATGACCAAGGAAAGGACGGGCGCGCACTGCTGGAAGGGCGGTCACGAGCAGCCGATCATCACTCCGGCGAGAGGCACGGAGCGGCGGCTATTTAGGACTCGCGGCCGGGACCTGCAAGCAGGCGCAGCGAGACCGTCCTGACGGTCATACAACGCCTCCTCCCCTGGTCCCAGTCTCGATCGGGTCGCCACCCTGACGACCGAGACAAGTGGACCCCGAACGAGGGGTCGCGTGCAACGGATTATTCGTGCGGCTCGTACGTCGCGCGTCGGCCGATCGTCGCGAAGCCCAACGAGTGATAGAGGTTCGCCGCGTTCGGGTTGTTGACGTTCACGTCGAGCATGCACGTCTTTCCGCCCTCGGCACGCATCCGTGCGAGGACGTCCGCGACGAGTGCGGCGCCGAGTCGCCGGCCTCGGTACGCCGGGTCGACGCCCACCTGGATGATCCAGTCCGACGTGGTTGTGATGAACGCCGCCGGGTTGCCTTGGAGCGCGGCGAACAGGGACAGATCGGGTCGGAAGTCGTCGTCGACCATCCAGCCGGTCCACTGCTCGTACGTCCAGTCGGGGAAGCCCGGACGGTCCCGGAACGAGGCCTGATAGGCCGCGAAGAACTGCCCGCTGGTGTCTTCGGACCATGCCTCCACGGTCACGCCGTCCGGGTACGCGACCGCCGGAACGGCAGCTCCGAGGTCGTGCCGCATGACGTCCTCGGCGAACGTGCACGCCAGCCCGTTCCGCGCGTAGAGCCGCTCGGCGGACTCGCTCAACGCCTCGGTACGGATCCGCAGCTTCGTCCCCGGAGCGAGCTGCTTGGTGGCCCACTCGAGCAGCCGCCGGCCGAGCCCGTTCCCGCGGAGCGTCGGGTCGACCATGCCCGAGGAGTCGGTGAACTCCCCACGGACGTTGACAGAACCCACCGCGAGCAGCCTGCCAGTCGCGTCCTTCGCGCCGATCGACGTGACCGACTCGCCGAGGAAACGCTCGGCCGACAGCTCCAACGCGCCACCATCGATGGCAGCGCAGCGCTCGACGAGCGCCACCAACGCGTCGTGGTCCGTGGGGTCGAGCGGTCGCCAGGTGACCTCCATCCGAGAATGGTCGCATGTCGGTAGTCACGCTTCGTCCGCTTACGCGCGACGACATCGCCCTGGTCATCGAGGTCGAGAACGACCCCGACGCGGCGGGTGAGTTCTCCTGGTTCGGCTTTCGTTCGTGGACGGCGAACGAGCCGGTGAAGGCACTGCGCGAGGACGGCGGTCATCTCGCCGTGGTCTCCGAGGCGGGCCACTTCGTCGGCGACGTGTCGTGGCGGTTGTCGATGAACGCGCCGCCGCCGAACGGTGCGTGTTGGGCGATCGGCATCATGATCCTGCCGGCGTTCCGGGGCTGCGGGTACGGGACCGAGGCGCAGCGCGAGCTCGTCTCGTACCTGTTCGCGCACACACCGGCCGTCCGGATCGAGGCGAGCACCGAGGCGGGCAACGTCGCCGAGCAGAAGGCGCTCGAGCGGGCCGGCTTCGTCCGCGAGGGCGTGCTCCGGAATGCGGTGTTCCGAGCCGGCACGTACCACGACATGGTGATGTACAGCACGCTCCGCGAGGAGCGCGACCTGCCGTAACCTTCGTACCGTGAGGGTGATCGGGGTCGGATTCGGCCGTACGGGCACGTCGTCGATCAAGCTCGCGCTGGAGCAGCTCGGGTTCGCGCCGTGCCATCACATGAGCGAGGCCACCAGGGACCCCGAGCACATGGCGCCGTGGATCCACTTCGCGAACGGCGATCCGGTCGACTGGAGCGAGGTGTTCGGCGACTACGAGGCGACGGTCGACTGGCCCGGCGCCGCGGTCTGGCGGGAGCTGATCGACGCCTTCCCGGATGCCAAGGTGCTGTTGACGGTGCGGGACCCGGACAAGTGGTTCGCCAGCGGGAGCTCGACGATCTTCCGGAACCTGCGGCACTCGACGTCGGTGTGGGAGAGCCTCGCGCGGCTGGTGGTGCAGCTGAACTTCCCGCGGTTCCGCCCGTTCGGGATCGCGATGCGGCGGTTGATCACCGACCGGCAGTTCGGCGGGGACCTGGTGACACGGGACAACGTGGTGCGCGTGTTCGAGGCGCACAACGCGGCCGTGCAGGTATACGTGCCGGCCGACAAGCTGCTGGTCTACGAGGTGTCGCAGGGCTGGGAGCCGCTGTGCGCGTTCCTCGGCGTCCCCGTTCCGGACGCGCCCTTCCCGCGGGTGAACGACGCCGAGTCGATGCAGCGGCGGCAGAAGGAACGACTCCAGAAGTCGATCGTCCGCACCGCCGCCGCTGTCGGTGGGCTCGTGGTCGCGGGAGCCCTGGTGTGGCGCTGGGTCAGACCCAGGTCTTGAGCCACATCCGGCTCAGCCACTCCGCGTACGTGATGGTCTGGTCGGTGAGGATCGGGAACAGGTACGCGAAGTTCAGCGCCACCAGTAACACGAAGCCGCCCACCAACGCCGCACCCCACATGCGGCGGTTGGGTGGGGCTTCGGGTGGGCCGAGGACCTTGCCCAGCACCAACGTGGCGCCGATGACGAGGAACGGCAGGATCACGATCGCGTAGAAGTAGAAGATGGGGCGGTCGTCGTACTGGAACCACGGGATCCAGGTCGCCGCGACGCCGAGCACGGGGATGCCGAAGCGCCAGTCGCGACCGGCGAGCCAGAACACCAGGCAGGCGATGACCGCGATCGTCGCGCCCCACCAGAGGATCGGGGTGCCGATGCCGAGGATCTCCTGGACACAGCGATCGGTCGAGCACCCCTTGTCCGGGCCGATCTTGTCCACCCAGTCGAACGACACTGGCCGCCCGACGACGAGCCAGCTCCAGGGGCTCGACTGGTACTGGTGGGTGTCGGTCAGGTTGGTGTGGAACGTCCAGATCTCCTGGTGGTAGTGCCAGAGCGACCGCAGCGGGTCGAACAAGCCAGGCAGCGGGTTCGGCAGCGAGACGCCGAGGAAGACCGGGTCCTTGTCCGTCGCCCACTTGCGGTCGTACCCCGTCGTCGTGACCAGCCAGCCGGTCCAGGACGCCACGTACACCAGCGCTGCGGTGAAGACCATCGTGACGAACGCGACGAACGCGTCGAGGATCGCGCGGAAGAAGGTGCTCACGCGGAAGAGCGTCGAACGTACGGCCCGCCGAGCGCCCCAGTCCCACCAGACGGTCAGCAGCCCGAAGACCGCGAGCGGGATGATCGCGCTCCACTTGGTCGCGATCGCGAGCCCGAAGCACAGACCGGCGACGAGGCGCCAGGGGCGCCAGAGCAGGCGTGGCCCCCATTGGCCGGGCGCGATCCGGCCGAGTGGCTCGGCGGCATCCGCGATCCGGCGGCGCATCCAGTCCCGGTCGATTAGCAGCGTGCTCAGGCCCAGCAGCAGCCAGAACATCACCGGCAGGTCGAGCAGGGCGATCCGGCTCTCGACCAGGTGCAGGCCGTCGAGCGCGAGCAGCAGCGCGGCGACGCAGCCGAGCAGCGTGGAGCGGGTGAGGCGGCGTACGAGGCGCGCCATCACCAGGATCGACAGCGTTCCGAGGACGGCGATCGCGACACGCCAGCCGAACGGGTTCATGCCGACCGCCCACTCGCCGAGCGCGATCAGCCACTTGCCGGCCGGCGGATGGACGACGAACGACGGCTGCAGCGGGTTGACGAAGACGTTGAGGTTGCCGCCGACGATCAGGTCGTTGGCCTTCTCGACGAACTGGTGCTCGACGCCGTAGTTCAGCAGCGACCAGGCGTCCTTGGGGTAGTACGTCTCGTCGAAGACGAACTTCGCGGGGTTGCCCAGGTTCCAGAACCGGAAGAAGCCGGCCACCGCGGTGATCAGCAGCGGTGCGAGCCAGCCGATCACGCGGTCGACGGGCATCGGTGGCGAGAGTCGCTCGCGCAGCGGCGGGATCCGGAGGCCTTCCGCGTCGCGCCCGACGGTCGTGGTCGGGCCGTTCGTGGGGGCGTCGGGGGCCGGGCGCGGGTCGAGGCCGTCCTCGAGATCGCGGCCGGTCGTCGTCGTCACCCGGGCCATGGTACGGACGTCGGATTCGAACCGCCGTCGTGGTGTGGGTGC
Organism: Tenggerimyces flavus; assembly: GCF_016907715.1. NCBI lineage: Bacteria > Bacillati > Actinomycetota > Actinomycetes > Propionibacteriales > Nocardioidaceae > Tenggerimyces > Tenggerimyces flavus. Next base: position 2,386,124 of record NZ_JAFBCM010000001.1, read on the forward strand.
GAGGATGGCGGCCGTGACAGCTGGCGTACTCGTCCTGGCGGCGACCCCGATCGGCTCGTACGAGGACGCGCCGCCCCGGCTGCGGACCGAGCTCGAGGCGGCGGACGTCGTCGCGGCCGAGGACACCCGGCGGCTGCGCCGGCTGACCGACGCGCTGGGTGTGGTCGTCGGCGGACGCGTCGTGTCGTACTTCGAGGGCAACGAAGCACGGCGTACGGCCGAGCTCGTCGATGCGCTCACCGACGGCTCGCGGGTCGTGCTCGTGACGGACGCCGGGATGCCGTCCGTCTCCGATCCGGGCTACCGGCTGGTCGCGGCCGCCGTGGCGGCCGGGGTGCGGGTGACGGCGGTGCCCGGGCCGTCGGCGGTGCTCACCGCGCTGGCGGTGTCGGGGCTGCCCGTGGACCGGTTCTGCTTCGAGGGCTTCCTGCCGCGCAAGGCGGGGGAGCGTTCGTCGCGGCTGGCGGGCCTCGCCGCCGAACAGCGGACGATGGTGTTCTTCGAGGCGCCGCATCGGTTGGGCGCGATGCTGGCCGCGCTGGTCGAGGCGTTCGGAGCCGAACGGTCGGCAGCCGTGTGCCGGGAGCTGACGAAGACGTACGAGGAGGTGCTCCGCGGCCCGCTGGCCGAACTCGCCTCCTGGGCCGAGTCGTCGGAGGTGCGCGGGGAGATCACCGTGGTCGTCGGCGGGGCACCGGCGGTCGTGGCCGCCGACGCCGACTTCGCGGCCCTGGTCGCCGCCCGGGTCGACGCCGGGGCGACGACCAAGGACGCGATAGCCGAGGTGGCCGCGTCGACGGGCGCGCGGAAGCGCACCGTGTACGACGCGGTGATCGCGGCGAAGCGCTAGGGCGCGCGTCGCTCGAATAACGGTGGTCAAGCGCGCGGCGCTAGGCGCCCGTATGGGCGTGGCGCAGGAGGAACTCGATTGGCTATGTGGGTGACGAGCCGCACCGCGTCAAGGCGGACTCTGCTGATCCCCGCCCTGGGGCCATTGATCATGTTTACATGATCATTGGCCTCTTTACGTGGGGTGGACGCCAGGTAGAGCGGCCACTGGCCGGGTAAGGCGACGACACGCTTCACCTACGGAGCACCTTCCCGCTCAGCTCACTCGAGACGTCGCAACGCCAACTCTCCCCAGCAGGACAGACACGTCCGTCCTACCCAGGCCACCGTCGTCCACCAACACCTGACATCCCGAGGCTAGGACAGGCTCTCGGCCGGAACGGGGGCGAGGTCGGCGGCTGGCGTTCCCTCCCACGCTGCCTTCCGGCGCCGCTGGTACGGGCCGCCCAGCAGGTTGAGCAGGATCCACCTCGGCACGGCGGGGATCTTGCTGACCATCAGCTCCCGGACCTCCGGCGTCGCGTTGTCGAGCACCCAGTGCCCTTCCATCGCCAGGTCCGAGAAGGACTTGGGCTTGATGAACGCGCGTTCGCCGAGCTCTTCGTACTCCGTGTCCGTCAGCACCTGCGCCACGACCGGCATCATCTGCTGCTCCTCGCGGGCGAGGTGCGGCAGCAGCGCCGCCTCCAGCTGGTCCACGGCCGCCAGCACCTCGGCCGCGTCGGCCGACCCGGCGGCGTACGCGGTCCCGACCTTCTCGATCCCGCCGATCGGGCCCGCGATGCGCTTGTGGTCGGCGTCCATGACGTCGAGCAGCGCTCCGGCCGACGGCTCGCGCCGCCTGATCTCCGGCCACAGATGCGTGTCCTCGCCGGTGTGATGGACGTGCAGCGAGTGCATCAGCCACACCAGGTGCTCGCCGATGGCGCGTCGCCGTTCCTGGGCGATCTCCCCGTCTGCGGTCAGCACCATCCGGACGCGGCGCAGGTCGCGGCGCAGCGCGGAGTGGACGATCCCCATGTCCCGGATGTCGGCCGGGCCCCCGGTTTCACGGCTCATGCGAGCCAAGCTTGCCCGAGGGCCCTTCACATGGGCTCAACGCCGGGCTACTACGCGCCGGGCGACAGGTCGTCCGACCGGCCCGCGGCGAGCCGGGACCACTGCGCGGTGGGTCGGCCGTTCAGCCGGAACTGCTCCCCAGCCGTGGCGAACTGACCCGGCCAGCCCTCCGGCGAGTCCTCCCAGGGCTCCTGCCGGCCGTACACCGTGAGGTCGAGCAGGTGGTAGCTGTTCGCGCCTGCCTCGGTGCCGCGGCCGGTCGACCAGTACGTCTCGAAGACCCGGCCGTCCGTACGCAGGTAGCTGGCGTAACCGCCGAAGTGGCGCTCACCGAGCAGCTCGCCGGCCGCGTCGCGGGCGGAGTACCAGGGCATCTCCCAGCCCATGAACTTCTGGTACCGCGAGCTCTCCTCGTACGTGCCCTGGCAGAACGTCGCGTACGTGACGTCCCGGCTGTGCAGGTAGGACAGCTCGAGCGCCTGTCCGGTGAAGAACGTGCAGCCCTCGCACTGTTCCGCGGCGGCGTTGCCGTCGTGCCACATGTGGTAGTAGACGAGCAGCTGGCGGCGGCCCTCGAAAGCGTCGATCAGCGGCACCGGACCGTCCGGACCGACCACCGGGACCGTCGCGTCCACCTCGACCATCGGCAGGCGCCGCCGGGCGGCCGCGATCGCGTCGCCCTCCCGCGTGTGCGCCTTCTCCCGGACGAGCAGTTTGTCGAGCTCCGCCTCCCAGGTCGCGCGGTCGACGATCGCGGGCGTGCCAAAGCTGGTGTCGGACGTCATCATGCGTACCTTTCGTCGCTTCTCTGGAGCTCCTTACCCCTGTTGAGACCCGGAGAAGGGCGCGGACTCATCGCGTCAGGGCAGTCCGAGGTGGTCGATGTCGCGGTCCAGGCGCTTCGCGAGCCGTTCCAAGGCCCGGGCGGCCTGAACGCGGACCGAGGACTCGTCGTCCTCGAGCAGGGCGCGCAACGGGCCCGCGTGCTCGGACTCGCCAACCGTGCCGACCGCGCGGGCGGCCGCGGCGCGGACGCGCGGGATCTCGTCGGCGAGAACGGGGAGCAGCGCGGCGGCTGCCTCGCCGACCTCGCACTTCACGGCGACCTTGCCGGCCAGTTCGCGCACCCGCCACGCCTCGTCGGACAGGCCGGCGACCACGACCGGGACGGCGGCCGGGTCCCAGGCGTAGAGGAACGTCCGCATCGCCCACACCCGAGCCCAGTACGGCGGACCCCAACGGCCGGCCATCACCTCCGAGCCCTGCCCGTTCGCGATCGCCGGCAACAGGTCCGGATCGTCAACCCAGGAACCGGAACGCAGCAACGCCACGCAGCGCAGGACGAGCTCGCGCTCGCCGAACTCGCGTACGGCGGCGGCCACGAGGTCGGCCGGCGACAGGTGCTCGGGATCGCCCACCGTAGGATTTTCCATCATGGTCGACACCTCGCGCTCCATGGACGCCAAGCAGAGCAAGGCGTTCTACGTCACCACACCCATTTACTACGTCAACGACGCCCCGCACATCGGGCACGCGTACACGACCGTCGCCGCGGACGTGCTCGCGCGATGGCACCGGCAGCGGGGCGAGACCGTGTGGTTCCTCACGGGCACCGACGAGCACGGCCAGAAGGTCATGCGCAGCGCAGAGGCCAACGGCATGAGCCCGCGCGAGTGGTGTGACCGCCTCGTCGAGACCGCGTGGAAGCCCGTTCTGAACGTCATCGACGCGAGCAACGACGACTTCATCCGCACGACCGAGCCGCGGCACACCGAGCGCGTGCGGGAGTTCTGGCAGCACCTGTACGACACCGATCAGGTGTACCAGGGCTCGTACGAGGGTCCGTACTGCGTCAGCTGCGAGGAGTTCAAGCTCCCGGGCGAGCTGCTCGACGGCGAGAACGGCGAGAAGCTCTGCCCGATCCACCATCGGCCCGTCGAGATGCTGTCGGAGCACAACTACTTCTTCAAGCTCTCGACGTTCGCGGACCGGCTGCTCGCCTACTACGAGGACAACCCCGACTTCGTCGCGCCGGAGAGCGCGCGCAACGAGGTCATCGCGTTCGTCAAGCAGGGTTTGCAGGATCTGTCGATCACGCGCTCGACGTTCGACTGGGGCATCCCGGTCCCGTGGGACGAGGACCACGTCCTCTACGTCTGGATCGACGCACTGCTCAACTACGTCACCGCGGCGGGCTATCGCGCGGAGCCGTTGATGTTCGAGCGGACATGGCCAGCCGACGTGCAACTCGTTGGCAAGGACATCCTGCGCTTCCACGCGGTCATCTGGCCCGCGATGCTGATGGCGGCCGGCCTGCCGCTGCCGAAGAAGGTGTTCGCCCACGGCTGGCTGCTGGTCGGCGGCGAGAAGATGAGCAAGACCAAGCTCACCGGCATCGCCCCGAGCCAGATCATCGACACGTTCGGCTCGGACGCGTTCCGCTACTACTTCCTGCGCGCCATCCAGTTCGGCTCCGACGGCTCCTTCTCCTGGGAGCACCTGACCGCCGTCTACACCGCCGAGCTCGCGAACGGGCTCGGCAACCTCGCCTCGCGCGTGGCCGCCATGGTCGGTCGCTACTTCGACGGGAAGCTCCCCGAAGCCACCGACCATTCCCCGGCGGAGGAAGCGCTGGCCGAGGAGCTCCGCACCACCGCGGTCCAGGCCGACGTCGCGGCCGTCGGGCTGAAGTTCCACGAGGCGCTCGCGGCGATCGAACGGTTCGTCGGCAGGGTCAACGTGTACGTGACCGAGCAGGAGCCGTGGAAGGTCGCGAAGGACGAGTCGCCCGAAGCTCGCGCACGGCTCGCCACGATCCTCTACACCGCCGCCGAGTCGCTCCGTGCGGTCGCCGTTCTGCACAACCCGGTGATGCCGAAGACGGCGGCCGCGTTGTGGGCGTCGCTCGGCGCGGAGGAGTCGCTCGGCAAGCTCGAGGAGCAGCTGATCGAAGACGTGAGCCGCTGGGGCCAGCTCCCCGCCGGCGCGACGGTCACCAAGGGCGACGTGCTGTTCCCGCGGATCGAGGAACCCAAGGAATGATGCCCGAGGCGCCGGCGCCCCTCGCGGCGCCGGTGATCGACTCGCACTGCCACCTCGACGTCGTTCGCTACGGCGCGGCCGACGCCGACGTCCTGCCGGTCGAGGACGCGCTGCGCAAGGCGTCCGAGGCGAACGTCACCCGCATTGTCCAGATCGGCTGCGACCTACCCGGCGCGCGCTGGGCGGTCGAGGCGGCCGAGACGTACGACCAGGTCGTCGCCGGCGTCGCCCTGCACCCGAACGAGATCCCCGGCCTGCTCGCCGCCGGCACCCTCGACGAGGCGCTGGCGGAGATCGGCCGGCTGGCCCAGACGAGCGTACGGGTCCGGGTGATCGGCGAGACCGGCCTGGACCACTTCCGTACGCCCGAGGACGGCTGGAAGGGCCAGGAGGACGCGTTCCGGGCTCACATCGAGCTCGCCAAGCGGCACGACAAGGCGCTGGTCATCCACGACCGGGACGCGCATGCCGACATCCTGCGCGTGCTCGACGACGAGGGCGCGCCCGATCGGGTCGTCATGCACTGCTTCTCCGGTGACGCGGCGTTCGCCCGCGAATGCCTCGCCCGCGGCTTCTTCCTGTCGTTCGCCGGCACGGTGACGTTCAAGAACGCCGACGACCTCCGTGCGGCCCTCCGGGAGACCCCACTGGACCGCCTGTTGGTCGAGACCGACGCCCCGTACCTGCCGCCTGTCCCGCATCGTGGGCAGACGAACGCGAGCTACCTGATCCCGTTGACGGTCCGCGCGATGGCAGCCGTCAAAGAGCTGCCCGAAGAGGCACTGTGCGCCGCGATCGAGGCGTCCTCGGTGTCCGTTCTGGGCGAATGGTGACCACCGCTGCGTGTGTCGATGATCACAGTGAGTGCCCAGAATGGCAGACTTCGGCACGCAGAGTTGATCGCGTTCGACAACCCCGTTATGGTCCCGTGACGTTGGCCGGAGTCGGGGAAGTCTTCGGCAGCACTGCATCAGACGAGCGGCACCCGGTCACTTAGGTGCCGCTTTCCGGGGGTCTGGGTAGAGCTGTTCCCCGTGTCCGGGACGTTCAAGCATCGGAGAACCGTGCGCAAGTCGATTCTCATCGGCGCGGTCGCGACCGGGGTGGTTGGAGCCCTCGGCGTCGGCAGCGTCGCCTACACGGCCCTCGACAAGACGGTGACCCTGTCGGTCGATGGCCAGACCAGAACGATCCACACCTTCGGCAGCACCGTCGGTGACGTTCTGGCCGGTGAAAAAGTCCAGGTGGCCTCGCGCGACGTGGTCGCGCCTGGAACGGACGCCAAGCTGGTCGACGGCGCTCGGATCGCGGTGAAGTACGCCCGCCCGCTGACGCTCACCATCGACGGCAAGCAGTCCAAGCACTGGGTGACCGCGCTCAGCGTGAACGGTGCGTTCGAGGAGCTGGGCCTGCGTTACAGCGGCGCCGCCCTCAGCGCGAGCCGTTCCGCCGGCATCGAACGGGCCGGCCTCAGCCTCGACGTGAAGACGCTCAAGCGGCTCGACGTCGTTCACGACGGCAAGACCACGTCGGTCGACGCGACCGCGCTCACGGTCGGCGAGGCGTTGAAGCAGGCGAACATCAAGCTCGACAGTGACGACCTCGTCTCGCCGAAGCTCACGACGCTGCTGGCCAACGGCACGAAGGTCACGATCAAGCGGGTCTCCACCGTCACCCGCACGCTCGACGTCGATCTCCCGTTCAAGAAGGTCAAGAAGGACGACGACTCTCTGTTCGAGGACCAGACGAAGACCGAGCGCGCTGGCGAGACCGGGCTGAAGAAGCAGGTCGTCCGGATCACCTACATCGATGGCAAGAAGGTCAAGACCGTCCTGGTGTCGGAATCGGTTGTCCGTAAGGCGATCGACAAGATCGTCCGCGTCGGCACCAAGGAGCGCCCGGAGGAGAACGGCGGCGGCGGGAACGTCGGCGGCGAAGTCGACAGCCTCAACTGGGCCGCGCTCGCCGACTGCGAGTCCGGCGGCAACCCGCGCGCGGTGAACCCGAACGGGCACTACGGGCTGTACCAGTTCTCGCTGTCGACCTGGCGGTCGGTGGGCGGGTCTGGCAACCCGATCGACAACTCGGCCGGGGAGCAGACGTACCGCGCGAAGCTGCTGTACAAGAAGGCCGGCGCGGGGCAGTGGTCCTGCGGGCATCACCTGTTCGACTAGAGGTTGCCGGTAGCGTTCGGCATGTGATCGACGACGCGTCCGCCGGATCGGCAGGCACCCGCCTGCTTGGTCCGGCGGACGTGCGTCAGCTGGCCGCGGCTCTCGACGTCCATCCCACCAAGCAGCGTGGGCAGAACTTCGTCATCGACGCCAACACGATCCGGCGGATCGTACGGGCGGCGGCGATCGAGCCGGACGACGTCGTGCTCGAGATCGGTCCTGGGCTCGGCTCGCTCACGCTTGGTCTGCTCGACGTCGCGGCTGTCACGGCGGTGGAGATCGAGTCGGCGTTCGCCCAAGCGCTGCCAGAGACCGTTGCCACGTACGCGCCCGATCGCGCCGACCGGCTGACCGTGGTCGAGGCGGACGCGATGCGCGTCGAGGAGCTGCCGGATCCGCAGCCGACGAGTCTGGTGGCCAATCTCCCCTACAACGTTTCCGTTCCGGTGTTGCTGCACATTCTGGAGCGGTTCCCCACTGTCGTGCGTGGGCTGGTCATGGTGCAGCTCGAGGTCGCCGACCGGCTGGTCGCCGCGCCGGGTTCGAAGGTGTACGGCGTGCCGAGCGCGAAGCTGGCCTGGTACGCGACGTCGCACCGCGCGGGCCTGGTGGGGCGGACCGTGTTCTGGCCGCAACCTCGGGTTGACAGCGGGTTGGTGGCGTTCACGCGGCGTCCGGCACCCTTGGCGAAGGTCGAGCGCAAGGCCGTCTTTACGGTCATCGACGCGGCGTTTGCCCAACGGCGTAAGACGTTGCGGGCCGCGCTCTCCACGCTCGCCGGGTCCGGAGTGCGCGCCGAGGAAGTGCTGCGCGCCGCGGGCGTGGACCCGTCCGCGCGCGGCGAACAGTTGAACGTCGAGGAGTTCGCCCGCATCGCTGAGGAGCTGGCTTGAGCAGCGTGGTCGTACGTACGCCAGCGAAGATCAACCTGGCGTTGCTGGTCGGGCCGCGTCGCTCGGACGGCTACCACGAGCTGGCGAGCGTTTACCAGGCCGTGTCGTTGTACGACGAGGTGACCGCGACTTCCTTGCCTGCTGGGGAAATCTCGATCTCAGTGAGCGGACTCGGGGCCGAGCACGTTCCGGTGACGGAGGACAACCTCGCCGTCCGGGCCGCCTCGCTGCTGGCCGAGGAGTGTGCGATCGACGAGGGCGTCGCGTTGACGATCCGCAAGAGCATCCCGGTCGCGGGCGGGATGGCGGGCGGCAGCTCGGACGCGGCGGCCGCGCTCGTGGCCTGCGATGCCTTGTGGGGAACGGAGTTGGACCGTGAGGAGATGCTCGCGGTGGCGGCACGGCTGGGCAGCGATGTCCCGTTCTGCGTCGTCGGCGGTACGGCGGTCGGCTCGGGGCACGGCGAGCTGGTGACGCCGGCGTTGGCACGCGGGACGTACGCCTGGGTGCTCGCGTTCGATCCCGAGGGGCTGTCGACGCCGGCGGTGTTCAGCGAGTTCGACCGCATGCTCGACGATCCGGAGCTGACCGCCTCACCAACGGTGCCGTCCGACCTGATGGCGGCCCTGCTCGCCGGCAACCCAGTGGCGCTGGGGCAGGCGTTGACGAACGACCTCCAGCCCGCGGCCCTGCGGCTCCGCCCGAGGCTGCGGCGCGTCCTGGACTTCGGCACCGAGCACGGCGCCCTCGGCTCCCTGGTGTCGGGCTCGGGCCCGACCTGCGTATTCCTCGCCCGCGACAACGACCACGCCGTCGACCTGGCCGTGACCCTCTCGAGCTCCGGCCTCGTGTCGTCGGTCAAGCCAGTCAGCGGCCCCGTCCCAGGAGCCCGCGTGATCTAAGCGAGCAAATCCCTCGGCCGCACCTTGACCTTGCCGGGTCCGAAGTCCAGCTCCGCCTCATCCTCCGGACCGAGGCAATGGCGCTCCACGTATCCGCCACCGACGAGTTCGAAGATGAGTATCTCGGGGACCTCGGGATCGATCACCCAGTAGCGCGGCAGACCGACTGCCGCGTACTTCGCGAACTTGCGCATGAGATCGGCGGCTCGGTCCGTCGAGAGTACCTCGACGGCGAGGTGCGGAATGCCCTTGAAGCGCTTCTGATCCTCGGTTTCGGGGAAGACCATCACGTCCGGACCGAACTCGTCATCGGCGGGCTTCCAGCCCCAGCTCATCGTGACATGTGCGCCCTCGGGCATGGCATCGTCAAGCAGGCGGGCCAGTCTGAAGCACATTGCCTGATGAGCTCTGCTGGGAAGTGCGGCCATCACCAGTTCGCCGTCGATGTACTCGCCGCGGACCTCGGGGCCAAGGGCCTCGTACTCCTCCCAGGGCATAGGGAAATGCCCGGGGACCTCGACCATCGCTGCCATAGCATTCACGGTACCGCCTTCGTCGTCGAACGTGCGTACGATCACCGTATATGAATCAATGCGTTCGACGTGAATCAGGCGTCCGTGGATCGCCGCTCAGTGGGCGGCGAGGAGCTCGGCGATCTGGATGGTGTTCAGCGCAGCGCCCTTGCGGAGGTTGTCGTTGCTGACGAAGAGGATCAGGCCGTGCTCGACGGTGGTGTCGCGGCGGATACGTCCGACGTACGACGGGTCCTTGCCGGCGGCCATCAGCGGGGTGGGGACGTCGACCAGCTCCACGCCCGGCGCGGACGCGAGCAGCTCGGCCGCGCGCTCCGGCGTGATCGGCCGGGAGAACTCGGCGTTGATCGACAGCGAGTGGCCGGTGAAGACCGGCACGCGGACGCAGGTGCCGGCGACGGGGAGGTCGGGGAGCTCCAGGATCTTGCGGCTCTCGTTCCGCAGCTTCTGCTCCTCGTTCGTCTCGAACGACCCGTCGTCCACCAGCGACCCGGCCAGCGGCAGCACGTTGAACGCGACTGGGGCGGAGAACGACGAAGGCGGCGGGAACGACACCGCGGAGCCGTCGAACGTCAAAGCCGCGGCGGACGACGCACCCTTCTGTACCTGCTCCTCGAGCTCGGCCACGCCGGCGAGCCCAGTGCCGGACACGGCTTGGTACGTGCTCGCCACCAGCCGCTTCAGCCCGGCTTCGCGGTGCAGCGGCGCCAGCACCGGCATCGCGGCCATCGTGGTGCAGTTAGGGTTCGCGACGATGCCCTTGGGGATCGACGACAGCGCGTGCGGGTTGACCTCGGACACGACCAGCGGAACGTCCGGGTCCATCCGCCACGCGGACGAGTTGTCCACCACCACCGCGCCGGCGGCGGCGACCCGCGGCGCGAGCTCACGCGACGTCGAGGCGCCGGCGGAGAACAACGCGACGTCGAGGCCGGAGTAGTCAGCCGTCTCCGCGTCCTCGACGGTGATTTCGCGTCCAGCGAACGGCAGCGTCCGCCCCGCCGACCGCGCGGAGGCGAAGAACCGCACCTCCGAAGCCGGGAACGCACGCTCCACCAACAGCTGCCGCATCACCGCGCCGACCTGCCCGGTCGCTCCGATCACACCGATCCTCATGGCATCCAGTGTCCAGGGTGCGCGGCGGCGCGCCAACCGCGGGCTCGAGCTGTGGATGCGCTGTGGATGGCCGCCCGCCGATGTCGGTGCCAGCTGCCATCATGGTCCGCGACACGAAGCCACGACTGGCGGTTCATCGCATCCGCCATTATGTTCGAACCTGTCAAGGAAGCTCAAAGGGGTCGAGATGGACACGTCTGTCCGCGCCGCCCGGCGCGTCGGTACGGTCCGTCGACACGACTGGCGACAGTACGCGGGTCGCCGACAGTCGACGGCTCCACCACCCCTGCTCACCGCGCGGTGGGTCCCGCCCGGTGAGAGCGTCCGCGTGCACGGTCACGACCTGCCCGACGGGATGATCTTCGTCGGCCGCGCCGACACCAAGGAGCCCTCGTGCATCGACCCGGACCTCGCCGTCGGCGGGCCGGTCGACGACCGCAGGGACCTGGGCTTCTGGCCGTCGTACGAGACGATCACACCGGCCGAGCGCGCCGCCTACCTGCGCTGGCTCAGCGCTGGCCGCCGCACGCCTGACGTCTCGATCGGGTACGTCTTCCTGTTCTTCTACGGGCTCGAACGCCGCGTCGTCCAGGACCGCTACACCGACCAGGACGTCTGGGCCGAGGTCCCGCTGATCGAGAGCGAGGTGCGCGCGCTGCTGGAGGTGTACGGCGAGCAGCCGCCCTTCCGCCGGTACGCCACCGCGTTCCTCGACCTGCTGGAGCTCATCGCCGCGCCGAACCGCCCGAGCCCGGACGAGTTCGTCGTTCCCGAACGCGGCGAGCAACGCTGGCCGCCGCCGATGACGATCCGGCGCGCGCTGAGCGCGCACGTGGTGCACGGCCGCCCGATCCCCGCGGCCTGGGCGCTGGCCTGGGCCTGGCATGGCGCCGACGTCGACTGGGCCGCGCCCACCGCCCGCTGGGGCGAGTTCGAGGAGCACTTCGCCTCGCACTACCAGGAGCAGTACGGCGAAGGCCGCGTGCTGCGGCCGACCAAGCGACAGCTGCGCGTGAAGTACGAGCCGGCGAGCGAGGTCCTCGAGTCGACCGCGTTCCACCGCCGGGAGCTGCCCGAGGCGTTCGGCCGCGAGTCACGCCGCGAGCTCACCGAGTTCGTGCGGAGCACCATCGACGACTTCCAACCCTCGAGTCAGAGCACGACCTATGCGGCGGCCGTCGCGTTCGTGGAGCTAGCCATGGCACTGTCAGGCAAGGACGGGCTGGCCGACCTGGCCGCGGCCGCGTTGCGGCTGGACGAAGCCGAACGAGCCAAGCTCGACGCGCACATCCGTTCCCTGGCTGGCGATCTCGGCAAGGTGGGCGTGGCCGGCGGGCTCGCGGAGCTGTCCGCGACGCTGCGCGCCACGGTGGGCGAGCTGCTCATCCAGGCCGCGGCGACCGGCCGGCTGGTGCTGCCGAGGCAGATCTCGGAGCTGCTCGCGAGCTACACCCGGCTCGGGCTCGACCCGGCGACCGTTCCCCGCCTGCTGCAGGGCTCGCTCACCGGGCGACAGCACCCGACCGCGTGGAAGGTACAGAAGCCCGCGCGCGACCCTGTCGTCGTACGGAAGCGGGACTGGGCCAAGGACGACTACCTGCTGCCGAAGCCGGAGCACGTCGTCGTCCCGCGACCGCCGAAGAAGAAGCCCGCATACAAGCCGCTGGACACCGCGCTGATCCAGGCCAAGCTTGCCGAGACCGCGACCGTCTCCGCGTTGCTGCACGACATCTTCACCGAGGAACCAGAGCCGGAGCAGCCTGCCCCGCAGGCAGCCGCGCCGCCGACTGAGCCGGTCGCCTCAGTGGCAGGGCTCGACGCCGCGCACTCGGCCCTGCTCCGCGCGCTCGCCGCCCGCCCCACCTGGTCCAGGGACGAGTTCGACGGCCTCGCCGGTCAGCACGGGCTGCTGCCGGCCGGAGCGCTCGACGTCCTCAACGAAGCCGCCCTCGAGACCGCCGACGACCTCGTCCTGCTCGGCGACGACGACCTCGAGCTCGACCCCGACGTTTTGCAGGAGCTGCTCTCGTGACCGCGACCCAAGAGACCGCCCGCATCCGGCCGCGCGACCGCGACACGCTCGTGCAGGCGCTCCGCACCGGCGTTGTGCCCCGGACCGGCCAGCAACACATCCAGGTCGGGCGCGCCGCCGAGGTCAAGGCGCTCGTCGCCGACATCGCCCGCATCGACGATGGCGGCTCGACCGCCCGGTTCGTGATCGGCGAGTTCGGCTCGGGCAAGACGTTCTTCCTGCACCTCGTGCGCTCGATCGCCCTGCAGCAGAAGCTCGTCACCGTGCACGCCGACCTGTCGCCGGACCGACGGCTGCACGCGACGGGCGGCCAGGCGCGCAGCCTCTACACCGAGCTGATGCGCGCCATGGCGACCAGGGCCAAGCCGGACGGCGGCGCGATGGCCGCCGTCGTCGAACGGTTCGTCACCTCCGCGCTGACCGAAGCACGCGAACGCGACGAGCAGCCCGAGACCGTCATCCGCGAACGGCTCGCCGAGCTCACCGAACTGACCGGCGGCTACGACTTCGCCGAGGTCGTCGCCTCGTACTGGCGCGGCCACGACACCGGCGACGAGCAGCTCCGCGACGACGCTGTGCGCTGGCTGCGTGGCGAGTACTCGACCCGAACGGACGCGCGCAAGGCCCTCGGCGTCCGGACGATCGTCGACGACAGCAACTTCTACGACCAACTCAAGCTGCTCGCGAGGTTCATCCGACTGGCCGGGTACGGCGGCCTGCTGGTCTGCCTCGACGAGATGGTCAACCTCTACAAGCTGGCGAACACCCAAGCCCGCAACGCGAACTACGAGCAGCTGCTGCGCATCGTCAACGACAGCCTGCAGGGCACGGGAGGCGGGATCGGGTTCGTGTTCGGCGGCACCCCGGACTTCCTGCAGGACACCCGCCGCGGCCTGTTCAGCTACCCGGCGCTGCAGTCGCGGCTGGCCGAGAACACGTTCGCCACCGGCGGGCTCGTCGACCTCACCGGCCCGGTCGTGCGGCTGGCCAACCTCACGCCCGAGGACATGTACGTGCTGCTGGGCAAGCTCCGGCACGTCTTCGCGAGCGGCGACCCCGCGGCCTACCTGGTGCCGGACGACGGGCTGGAGTCGTACATGCGGCACTGTGCCGAGCGCATCGGCGACGCGTACTTCCGCACGCCCCGCAACACGATCAAGGGATTCCTCGACCTGCTCGCCGTGCTCGAGCAGAATCCGGGCAGCGACTGGAAGCAGCTCGTCGGCACGGTCGAGCTCGCCCCCGAGGTCGACACCGAGCTGGCGCCGCTGCCGGGCGCCGACGCAACCGCAGCCGATGATGACGACGATGGACTCGCCAGCTTCCGGCTCTGAGACCGCGGCGGTCTCGTCGGCGTTCGACCGGTTCGACCCGCGCGTCCAGAAGTGGATCTGGGACCAGGGCTGGCAGTCGCTGCGGAGCGCGCAGGAGCACGCAGCGGAGCCGATCATGGCGGGGGATCGGGACGTGATCGTCGCCGCCGCCACCGCGAGCGGCAAGACCGAAGCCGCTTGGCTGCCGATCTGTTCGGTGCTCGCGACCGCCCCACCCGAGACCGGCGTCAAGGCCCTCTACCTCAGCCCGCTCAAGGCCCTGATCAACGACCAGCACTCCCGCCTCGACCAACTCTGCGAGTACCTCGAGCTGCCCGTGCACCGCTGGCACGGCGACGTCGCGGGCTCGCAGAAGAAGCTCGTCCTCCGCAAGCCCGATGGCTTGCTGCTGATCACGCCGGAGTCGCTCGAGTCGCTTTTCGTCAACCAGGGCGAGAAGATGGGCAAGCTCTTCGGCGGGCTGCGGTACGTGGTGATCGACGAGCTGCACTCGTTCATCGGCACCGAACGAGGCGCCCAGCTCCGTTCGCTGCTGCACCGGCTCGAGCTCGCCACCCGCCACCAGGTCCCGCGGATCGCGCTGTCCGCGACGCTCGGCGACTTCGCCGCCGCGGCCGAGTACCTCCGACCGGGCGCCGGGGAGGACGTCGTCGTCATCGACGCCGCGGAGGAACGAGCCGAGCTGCGGCTCCAGCTGCGCGGCTACATCGCCGCCGATCCGATCAAGGCCGCTGCCGACCCGACCGGCGAGCTCGTCGACTGGGCGAAGGGCGCGATCGTCGACCACCTGTTCGCGACGTTGCGCGGCACCGACAACCTCGTCTTCACCAACGCCCGCGGCCTGGTCGAGACCTACACCGACCTGCTCGCGCGGCGGTGCGCCGACGCGAACCTGCCGAACGAGTTCCTCCCGCACCACGGCAACCTCTCCAAGGAGGTCCGCGAGCACGTCGAGGAGAGGCTGAAGGCGTCCGACACTCCGACGACCGCGATCTGCACGTCCACGTTGGAGATGGGCATCGACATCGGCTCGGCCGACTCCGTCGCCCAGATCGGCGCCCCGCTCGGCGTCTCCGTCCTCCGCCAACGACTCGGAAGGTCCGGTCGGCGCGGGCAGCCGGCCGTGCTCCGCTTGTACGTCAGCGAGAACCAGCTCGACGAACGCACCCCGCCCGCCGACGCCGTGCGCGCCGAGCTGATGCAGACGATCGCGATGGTCGATCTGCTGCTCGAACGCTGGTACGAGCCACCCGACCTGAAGAAGCTGCAGCTGTCGACGCTGCTCCAGCAGGTCCTCTCCGTCATCGCCCAGCGCGGCGGCGCCGACGCCGCGTCGATGTTCGACGCGCTGTGCGCGCGGGGACCGTTCCGGAACGTCGACCAGCCGATGTTCGTCGCGCTGCTCCGGGTGATGGGCCAGGCCGAGCTGGTCGCCCAGGCCGGCGACGGACTGCTGCTGCACGGCCAGGCAGGGGAGCGGCTGGTCAACCACTACAGCTTCTACACCGCGTTCACGACCGACGAGGAGTACAGGCTGGTCTCGCGCGGCCGCACGCTCGGCTCACTGCCGGTCGACTACCCGGTCTCGGTCGGCAGCCTGCTGATCTTCAGCGGTCGGCGCTGGCGGGTGCTCTCGGTCGAGACCGAGCAGAAGATCATCGACCTCGAGCCCGCGCGCGGTGGCAAGCCGCCGTCGTTCCCCGGCGTGGGCGCCGAGGTCGCCGACGAGGTCAGGCGGCGGATGCGCCAGTGGTACGAGAGCGACGACGTCCCGCCCTACCTCGACAAGATCGCCCAACGACTGTTGGACGAAGGTCGGTCGTCGTACAAGCGGCTGCTGTTGGCCCAGCAGCCGATCGTGTCCTGGGGACGTGACACCGTGCTGATGCCCTGGCGCGGCGACAAGATCATGAACACCCTCGCGGTCGTGCTCCGCCAGCACCACCTCGAGGTCGGTCAGGACGGTGTGGCGCTGACCGTCCGCCGCACCAACGCGTTCGGACTGTGGGAGCTGATCCGCGACCTCGCCGTCGACCGGCAGCCCGCCCCGCTCGTGCTCGCCGAGACCGTGGCGAACAAGGCGTCGGAGAAGCACGACCGGTTCCTCACCGAGGAGCTGCTGATCGCGTCGTACGCCGCCCGCAGCCTCGACGTGCCCGGTGCCTGGTCCGCGCTCGCCGAACTCGCCACCGCGCCGCGGCCGGAGTCAGAGGCGGAATGAGGGGTCGCCGGTCAGCGTCGCCGTGTCCATTTGCGCCTTCTGCAGCCGGCCTGAGTAGTCCCAGTTCACCGCCTGCCAACGGGTGAACTGGTCCAGCACCCACTGCCCGGACTGCCTGCTGCCGTTGCCGGATCGGCCGTTCCCACCGAACGGCAGATGCGCCTCGGCGCCGCTGGTGGAGTTGTTCACGCTGACCATCCCCGCGCCGATGCCGCGCCGGAACGTGAACACCTCTTGCGGATCCGTCGTGTAGATCGCCGCCGACAACCCGTAGCCGGGAGCGTTCGCCAGCTCGATCGCCTCGTCCAGTTGGGTGTACGTCGTGATGCCGACGAGCGGACCGAACGTCTCCTCGCCGAACACCTCGTCGTCCGGGCGCACGCCGTCCAGCACCACCGGGTGGTAGAACAGCCCCTCGCCCGGGTCGCCCACGAACCCCTCGCGCGGCGCATCGGTACCGATCCGACCCACCGCGCTCGACCCGAGCACGGTGTGATGCGGGCGAACCCAGTCGAGGAACTTCTCGTACCGGTGGGCGAAACGCTCGTCCAGCATCGGACCGTACAGCACGTCCTGCGTCGGATCTCCAATGACAGCGTGCGAAACGGCGTCGGCGTAGCGTCGGACGAACTCGGCGTGCACGGACTCGTGCACGATCACGGTGCCGAGCGACGTGCAGCGCTGGCCCGCCGTCCCGAACCCGGAGAACAACGCGCCTTCGACCGCCAGGTCCAGTGAAGCGTTCTCGGTGACCACCATCGGGTTCTTGCCGCCGAGCTCGAGGCATGGCGCCTGCAGGAAGCGTCCGCACAGCTCGCCGATCTTCGCCCCGACCTCGGTCGAGCCGGTGAAGCCGACCTTGTCCACCAGGCCTTGCGTGAGCGCTGTCTCGAGCCCGGCGAACGTGTTCGCGCCGTCGGCCTGCACGAGGTTGAGCACACCCGCCGGCAGGCCGGCGTGGGCGAAGAGCTCGTACAAGGCGTTCGCCGAAGCCGCCGCGTACTCGGCCGGCTTCCACACCACCGCGTTGCCGCAGAGCAGCGCGGGCACGAGGTACCAGGACGGGACCGCGACCGGGAAGTTGCCGGCGGTGATGATCGCCGCGACGCCGACCGGGTTGCGGAACGTGAACAGCTGCTTGTCCGGCATCTCCGACGGCACCGTCTGCCCGTACAACCGCCGGCCCTCGCCGAGGAAGAACGCGCACGTGTCCGCGATCTCCTGCACCTCACCGCGCGCCTCGGCCAGCGGCTTGCCGATCTCGCGGGTGACCAGCTGCGCCAGCGCCTCCGCGTTCTCCTCGACCAGGCGTCCGATCGCCGCGACGACCTGGCCGCGGACGGGAGCGGGCACGTCCGCCCAGGCGCGTTGCGCGGCACGGGCGGCCCGGCAGGCGTCGACGAACGTGTCGGACGAGCCGAGCTCGACGGTCGCGACGACCTCAGCCAGCCGGGAAGGGTTGGTCGACGTTGTCGTACGGCCGCCGGACACGGGCTGACCTGCGACGACGGAGGTCACGGTGGGGGTGGGCACGGGTCGTCCTCCCGGTGGGGTGCGAAAACCACTTGCGTTCGCCGCCGGTAGGCGGCATCGTCCATTGTTGACGCCGTCCGACTGCGCGTGCCCGCGCGTCGGCTCACTGAGAGGGAGGTGCGTTGTGGATAGGACTGTCGCCCGGATTGTGGCTGCCCACTTTCCATTGATCGCCATCTCCCGAGTCGCCGTCTGAGCTGACTTCCTCGGGAGACGAGAACTCCCAAGGAGTCCACCCGTGCGCAAGCGCGACCTCAATCATCTGATCGAGAACGAGAACCACCAGACCGACCTCGAAGCGCTGTACGAGCGCTTCGACGACGCTGACCTGCGGACCGAGGCGCGGACGCGTGCGTTCCGCGACGAGGACGAGAAGAGTCCGAACTCCCGGGGCCGCCTCACCGAAGAAGGCGTCGCCCAGCTGTTCCGCGAACGCGAGACCGAAGAGATCGACGACGGTCCGCCGTACGGCTACCGCTGGACGACCTGGGACGATCCGGACGCACAGCGCGGCCCCGAGCCGTATCCGGACTGGCTGATCACCCACCTCGGTGCCGTCGACGAACAGCACGGCATCCTCAAGACCGGCAAGGAAGCCGACGTCTTCCTGATCGAACGCTCCGTGCCGGACACCGACGACGGAATCCTGCTCGCGTCGAAGCGCTACCGCAGCGGTGACCACCGGATGTTCCACCGCGACGCCGGGTACCTCGAGGGCCGCCGGTCGCGGAAGTCGCGCGAACGTCGGGCGGTCGCCAACCGCAGCGCGTTCGGCCGCAACCTGATCGCCCAGCAGTGGGCGATCGCCGAGTTCGACGTGCTCGGCGAGCTGTGGAACGCGGGCGCTCCCGTGCCGTACCCGGTGCAACGGATCGGCACCGAGCTGCTGATGGAGTTCCTCGGCGACCGCGAGGGCGGCGCGGCTCCACGGCTTGCTCAGCTCCGGCCAGAACCGGACGAACTGGCCGAACTCTGGCGTCAGCTCGTCGAGGCGATGGCGCTGATGGGCCGGCTCGGCTACACCCACGGCGACCTTTCGGCGTTCAACCTGCTCGTGCACAACGGCACGTTGATGCTGATCGACCTGCCCCAGGTGGTCGACGTCATCGCCAACCCGCAGGGACATACGTTCCTGGAACGGGACGCGTCGAACATCTCGCACTGGTTCCAGGCCCGCGGGATGGCGCACGACCTGGCCGATCCGATGATGCTGATCGACCTGGTGCGTACGGAGGCCGGCATCTAGGGACTCAATAAGGATCCCCTCCGGACGCCACGCCAGACCAGGAGCGCGGTGAACATCCCCAAACGGCCTGGCGATGCCGGCAGTCGAGTCGCGGGTTTGCTCCTCAAATAATCGAACAGGTCGGTTCTCCACCAAGTCCCAGGAGCTTTGTCGGTCCGATGCGGCAGGATCGAGGCGTGGCTGAGCGCGAGGAGTACGCGGACGAGACGTTCGACGACGAGGACTGGTACGCCCGGGAGCTCGGCGACGCGTTGTTCGTCCGCTGCTCGTTCACCGAGGTCGACCTGACCGAGGCGCGGAGCAAGGGCGCGACGTTCGAGGAGTGCGAGTTCTCCCGCTGCAAGTTCAACGCGGCGGAGTTCTCGGCGACGGCGTTCGTGGGCTGTACGTTCCGGCGCACGTCGTTCTTCGGCGTGACGCTGGACGGCTGCAAGGTGTCGGGGAGCACGTTCGTCGAGTGCGTGCTCCGCCCGATCACCGTGCGCGGCGGGCAGTGGGTCGGCGCGGTCATGCGCGGGGCCGACCTGGCGAAGCAGACGTTCGCGGACGTGAAGCTCAGCGACGCGGACCTGTCGGAGGCGAACCTGTCCGAGGCCACGCTGCGCGGCTGCGACCTGTCGTTCGCGACGCTGCGGGGAACGGACCTCCGCAAAGCCGACCTTCGCGGCTGCACTCTCAGCGCGGTCGATCTTCGCAGCGCGATTCTGGGAGAAACGAAACTCGACCTTGCCGGCGCCGTCGCATTGGCGGAATCGCTCGGCGCGGTCGTCGACGTGGAATAGCGCGATAAATGCGCCAACAAAACACCGCACCGGTTAGAGGCACATGATCGAACCGGAAGAGCGTGAGCCCTCCGACCTCTCGCCGATCATGCACCTCTAACCGGTGCGGTCACTTCATGGAGTTTTGGGGCGGGCGCCGGCCGGGGCATTGCTGGGCATCCCGGCCGGCGCCACGTTTATGGGGTGGAGCCGGTTTACCAATCAAAGCTGGACGAAGCACCTGCGCCGGCCCGAACCGACAGTGGCAGCTCGTCACACATGATGATCTGGGTAAAGCCGTCGTGCCCGTGGATCGCGGTCACGTCGGCGAGTGACTCGTAGATGTTGATCGACGGTCGAGAACCATTCCACGCGAGGCTCACCTTGCCATTGGGATAAACCGTGCCCCACGCGACGACTCCCGTGCCCGAAACCCCGGTCGCATCGTGATGGCGATAAAGCTGAAATCGGCAAGGCATCGCAGTCGCGACGACTGGCATCGCTCGACCCTCCATGCTCGGTCATCTTCCAATGACCACCCGTTGGTGTCCTGGAGGCCGCCGCGCAGGGAATGGGCCGGGGTCTACGGCGGCCTCCAGGAGTTCCAACAGTGACAGCGGTGCTACGCTAAGTCAAGTAAATCTTCCATGGAATTTTGAGAAGTCCAGCTGGTCCTGAAGAACTGATCTCTCGGTTGTACTTGCTATGTCTGCCACAACGAGTCAGACTGGGGCCGGTTACGCTTCGAGGAGGACCGCATGCCCAGAGTGAGTGGGCCGACCATCTCGCGATGGCGACTGGGTGAAGAGCTCAGGAACCTGCGCCAGGAGGCCGGACTCACGTTCGCCGTGGTCGCTGAGGACCTCGGATGTTCCGAGTCGAAGATTCGGAAGATCGAGTCCGGCGACGTCGGCGTCGGCAAGGCCGAGTTCGAGCGCCTGCTCGAGCTCTACAAGGTCGAGCCCGACGACGATCTCCGGCACGCTCTCGCGGACCTGCAGAAGCTTGGTAAGTAACGCGGTTGGTGGGCGCAGTACGGCAGCGTGCCGTCGCACTGGGCCAACTACCTCGCCCTGGAATCCGAGGCGACGTCGTTGCGCATATTCGAACCGATGATCGTGCACGGCCTGCTGCAGACGGACGAGTACGCGTCAGCACTGGACGAGGCGATCACCGGCGGCACGCCGGCCGAGATGGAGCGCTTCCTGCGGATCCGGACCGACCGGAAGAAGCACGTATGGGAAAGCAACGACCCGCCCCGCATCTGGGTGATCCTCGACGAGGCGAGTCTCCGGCGGATGGTGGGTGGGCCTGATGTCATGCGTGCCCAGCTGTACCACCTCCTCAAAATGAAAGAGCTCTGCACGCTGCAGGTCGTCCCGTTCCAAGCAGGCGCGCACCCTGGCGCTCTTGGTGCGTTCACGATCTTCGACTTCGACGAGGAACAGCACTCGCCCGTGGTGTACGTCGAAGGTCAAGCGGGAAACCTTTACCTGGAGCGCAGTTCCGATTTGGACCGATGTAACCTCGCTTATAGCTATTTGACCGCGAGTGCACTAAGTCCTGCGGAAACAACCGGATTGATCTCCGCCATCATCAGAGAGATGGCGGCCCATGAAGAGAGGCAAGGATGAACATCGACCTGTCCCAGGCCGAGTGGCACAAGTCGGCCAAGTCGACCGCCACCGGCGGCTGCGTTGAGGTTGCGGACCTCGGTGCTCATGTCGCGGTGCGCGACTCGAAGAACCCCACCGGTCCCGCGCTGGTCTTCACCCCCCATGAGTGGGACTGCTTCCTGGACGGCGCTCGCAAGGGCGAGTTCGACCAGGTCTGACCGATTCGGTGGCGTAAGCCACCGTTAGGTCGAAATATCGTCATATAAAGGAGCCTCCCGGCACACGTCCGGGGGGCTCCTTTGTGTCCGGTTGTACGCGGGGCGTTCGTCCGTTGCGCTAGAGACGGTCGTGCACGGGGCCGAGCTTGGCGCGCGCGTACAGGTCGGCCCACTCCGCCGAGCCGTCGTCGACGCGGACGTCCATCTTCGCGCCGCGTTCCTGCACGGGGTGGTTCCCGGCGAGGAAGTCCGCCCAGGTCTGCGACATGTGCGCGTAGTGCACCGCCCGCCCGTGCGGCCACGAGACGGTGAGGAGGTGCCGGCGGCCGGGGAGCTCGTACGGCGGCTCCATCCGCAAGCGCTCCAGCGCCTCCTCGTCGACCTCGACACCGAGCCCCGGAGCGTCCGGCGCCTTCACGTACCCGTCGCGAATCGTCAACGGGTCAACAAGAAGATCATCGGAGTAGTTGTTCATCACGGTCACCGCGGGCCAGCGCGCGTGGCTCATCACCGAGCCGAGCTGCGCGACCATCGCCGTGGTGATGCCGGTGCCGACGAGCTGGATCCAGTAGTTCTTGCCGAACTCGGCGCTGATCGCGTTGTACCTGATCATCGCCTGGACGCCGACGTCCATCACGAACCCGTCGGTGGTCTCGTTCTTCAACACCGGAACGAGCGGATGCCCCTTGACGTGAACGGCCAACGGGCGCGCGACCTTCTCCCGCAGCTGCCGGTAGCCCTCGATGTCCGGGTGCGGGATCGGCGTCTCGTAGATCGCGATCTTCTCCATCGTGTCCAGCTCGCGGAGCACCGGTGTCGCCTCGCCGACGGACAGCAGCATGGAGTTCCAGTCGACGTCGAGCCGGTACTCCGGTGGCGTCGCGGCACTCACCTGCGCGACCTGCTCGTACACGTCGATCCACGGCCGCACCTTGAACTTGTGGAACGTGTAGCCGGCCGCGACCGCGTCGCGGGCCTCCTCGGCGAGCACCTCCGGAGGCATCTTGGTGTTCCACCAGGCGATCGGGCACCACTCGCGAACGCGCCGACCGATCAGCGCCGACGCGGGAACACCGTTCGCCTTGCCGACGAGGTCGTAGATCGCCATCTGCAACCCCGGGCCGAGTGAGTCGTCGGCGAGGAAGTCGGCGGGGTTGCCGCCCTTCACCCGAGCGACGGCCTCGTCGGTGACGTTTCCCCAGCCATAGTGGGGAAGTGTCTCGCCCCAGCCGGTGATGCCGGCGTCGGTGTGGACACGGATGACCTCGACCACACTCCAGTTCCACACCAGCAGGGCGTTCCACTCGTGGGCGCGCGGTGTAAACGGGACGTTGACAACGATCCGTTCGACCTCGGTGATCTTCAGGGCTGCCATGGCTTCGACGATAGCGATCTTGGCTTACGCACGTGGGGTTCGTGGCCGGACTCGGATAGCCTCGCGGACGAGATGGCTACCAACCTCGTCAACATCGAACGCGTCGACAAGGCGTACGGCGTCCGACCGCTGCTTTCAAGTGTGAGCCTGGGCATCGCCGAGGGCGAACGGATCGGCGTCGTCGGCCGCAACGGCGACGGCAAGACCACGCTGCTGCGGTTGCTCGCGCGGACCGAACAGCCCGACGCCGGGCGGATCACGCACGCCGGCGGGCTGCGGGTCGGCATGCTCGCGCAGCAGGACGCGCTACCCGGGCCGTCCGTTGCCGAGGCGGTGCTGCCGGGGCGGTCGGTGGACGAGGCGGTGCGCGACCGGCGCGTACGCGACGTGCTCGCCGGGCTGCTCGCCGACGTGCCGCTGGACCGTACTCTCGACGGCCTGTCGGGTGGCGAGCTGCGGCGGGTGTCGCTGGCGCGGGTGCTGGTCGCCGACCACGACCTGCTGCTGCTGGACGAGCCGACGAACCACCTGGACATCGAGGTCACGGACTGGCTCGCGCGGACGTTGGTGGAGCGGTCGGAGGCGCTGGTCGTGGTGACGCACGACCGCTGGTTCCTGGACGCGGTGTGCACGCAGACGTGGGAGGTCGCGGACGGCGAGGTCTCGTCGTACGAGGGCGGGTACGCGGCGTACGTCTTGGCGAAGGCCGAACGGATGCGGCTCGCGGACACCGTCGAGACGCGGCGGCAGAACCTGATGCGCAAGGAGCTCGCCTGGCTGCGGCGCGGTGCGCCGGCGCGTACGTCGAAGCCGAAGTTCCGCCTGGACGCGGCGTCCGCGCTGATCGAGGACGAGCCGCCGCCGCGGGACTCGGTCGGGCTGGCGAAGTTCGCGACGACACGGTTGGGCAAGACCGTGCTGGAGCTCGAGGACGTGGACGTCGTCCGCGGCGCACGTTCGCTGCTGTCGCGGGTGACGTGGCAGCTCGGGCCGGGCGACCGGATCGGGCTCGTGGGGGTGAACGGGTCGGGCAAGACGTCGTTGCTGCGCGTACTGTCCGGCGCCGATGCGCCGACAGCCGGTCGGCTGGTGACGGGGCGGACGGTGTCGTTGGCGCATCTCACGCAGTCGTTGGAGGGGCTCGATCTCACCGATCGCGTGCAGTCGTCGGTGGAGGACATCCGGCGGGTGATCAAGCTGGCGCCGACGAACATCCGGCCCGGCGCGGTGGGGCGGCGACCCGTTCCCACCTCCGGTCCCGAGGTGTCGGCGGTGTCGCTGCTGGAGCGCTTCGGCTTCCGCGGCGACGCGCTGTCGGCGCGGATCGGTGACCTGTCGGGTGGCGAACGGCGGCGCCTGCAGCTCCTGCGGTTGCTGATCGCGGAGCCGAACGTGCTGCTGCTGGACGAGCCGACGAACGACCTGGACATCGACACGCTGCAGGTGATCGAGGACTACCTCGACGCGTGGCCGGGGTCGATGATCGTGGTGTCGCACGACCGGTACTTCCTCGAGCGGGTCTGCGACACCGTGTGGGCATTGGTCGGCGACGGCTCGCTGGCGAACCTGCCCGGCGGCGTCGAGGAGTACCTCGCCCGCCGCCGCGCCGACGCCTCCGCCGTTCCGGTCGCGACTGCCGAGTCCACGGCACGTACGTCCGACGCGGCCGAGCAGCGGGCGGCGAAGAAGGAGTTGGCGAAGCTGGAACGCCAGCTGTCTCGGCTGACCGCGCGCGAGGAGCAGCTGCACGGCGACCTTGCCGCGCACGCCGCGGACTACGAGCGGTTGATGAAGCTCGACGAGGAGCTGCGTACGGTGAAGGCCGAACGGGAGGACGTCGAGACCCGCTGGCTCGAGCTCGCCGAGGCCGCGGAGTGACCGGCTAGCCAATACCGCTTTACCTGGCGAGTGGGTGCTTGACGCGGGGTGTATCCCACGTAGAGCGGCAAATGATCATGTAAACATGATCATTTGCCGTCACTCGGGAGCCACCGCAGAGCCCATCCGGGAGCACCCTGGGGCAGCCTGCGCGTCAGCCATGCCGAGACGCCACTACGTCGCTCCAGCCACTTTCACAGGCGCTAGCGAGATTTCCAGGCGTCGGGGCGGGCGATCAGGTCTCGTACGTGCGGCGGGAGGTCGCCGGTGACGACGTCGGAGAGGCTCGTCTGGTCGAGCACGCTGCGGACGGCCGCGCGGGTGGCGATCCAGACGGTTTGCAGGTGCTCGGCGACGCCTTCGTACTGGGCCTGCTCGGGGCGCATCCCGCGCACGCCGGCCAGCGGGCCGTCGACGGCGCGGATGACCTCGCCGACGAAGATCTCCGAGGCGGGCTGAGCCAGGCGGTAGCCGCCTTCGGCGCCGCGGTGGGAGCGGACGAGGCCGGCACGGCGCAGGTCGGCGAGGATCGCCTCAAGGAACTTGTGCGGCAGGCCTTGCGACTCGGCGAGCGTGGCCGCGTTCAGGGTCGGAGCTTGCGCGGCGGCGAGCTCCAGCATCGCTCGTACCGCATAGTCCGCTCGCGCCGAGATCTGCACACCCTCATCATGCCGTCTCGCCAGCGCGAACGCCGGGCGGCCACGGGATTTGTACTAAGCCTGTTCGTCGAACGGTGCGACAAGTCGCCGCAGCAGGCCTGCCAACTGGGTCTGATCGGTGGGCGGAAGCCCGGCGAGCAGCTCGCGTTCGTAGCCCAGCAGCTCCGCCAGCGCGGCGTCGACCCGTTCCTGGCCGGCGGTCGTCAGCCGCACCCGTACGCCGCGCCGGTCGGACGGGTCCGGCCCGCGCTCGACCAGGCCCTTCGCCGCCAGCCGGTCGATCCGGTTCGTCATCGTGCCGCTCGTCACCAGCGTCTGCGTGAGCAGCCGGCCAGGCGAGAGCTCGTACGGCGGGCCAGCGCGGCGGAGCGCGGTGAGCACGTCGAACTCCCACGTCTCCAGGTCGTGCGCCGCGAACACCAACCGGCGCGCGCGGTCCAGGTGCCTGGCGAGCCGCGAGACGCGGGACAGGACCTCGAACGGCGACACGTCGAGCTCGGGCAGCTCGCGCTGCCACGCGGCAACGAGCCGATCGACCTCGTCCGTACTGTTCACAACGCAAGCCTAGTCCGTGCGACGGGCGATCAAGAGTCTTGACATCGAGATATGTGGACAGGCAAACTCTCTCGATGTCGAGATACCGCGTCTGAGGAGGGTCATGACCGTCGTCTGGGATCCGGGCAAGTACCTGCAGTTCGCGAACGAGCGCGGCCGCCCGTTCGGCGACCTGCTGGCGCGCGTGGGCGCGACCGATCCTTCGTACGTCGTCGATCTGGGCTGCGGGCCGGGCAACCTGACCGCGACGCTGCTCGATCGGTGGCCTGGCGCGTACGTCGAGGGCCTGGACTCGAGCGCGGAGATGATCTCGAGCGCGCTGGCACTGAGCCAGCCGGGGCGGTTGGAGTTCACCGTCGGCGACCTGCGCGCGTGGGCGCCGAGCCGGCCGGTCGACGTGCTGGTGAGCAACGCGACGTTGCAGTGGGTGCCCGACCACATCTCGGTGCTTCCCGACCTGGTGGAGAAGCTCGCGCCGGGTGGGTGGATCGCGATCCAGATGCCGGGCAACTTCGACGCGCCGACGCACACGATCCTGCGTGCGCTTGCTGAGTCGCCGGAGTTCGCGGGCTTCGTGCCGCTGTCGACGTTCCGGCCTGCGGTCGAGGCGCCGGAGCGCTATCTCGAGGTGCTCGACTGGGCCGGCTGCACCGTCGACGCCTGGGAGACCACGTACCTGCACGTGTTGGAGGGTGAGGACGCGGCGTTCGAATGGATCAAGGGAACGGGCGCGCGGCCGATCCTGCAGGCTTTGCCCGACGACGTCCGGCCCGCGTTCGAGGCGGAGTACCGGTCGCGGCTGCGTTCGGCCTATCCGGCGCACTCGTACGGGACCGTGCTCTCCTACCGGCGGGTGTTCGCGGTGGGGCGGAAGGACGAGGCATGAGCCTGGTCATTCGGGAGGCCGTTGCCGCGGATCTCCCACCGCTGTTGAGGATGCTCGCCGAGGACTCGATTCGCGAGGTTGCCGAGAACGTTCCCAGCTCGTCGGAGGTGGACGGTCGGTACGTGTGCGCGTTCGCCCAGATCGCCGCCGATCCGAACTCGCTCCTGCTCGTCGCCGAGCTCTCCGGTGAGCTGGTCGCGACCGCGCAGCTGAACTTCATCCGTCAGCTCAGCTACTTCGGTGGGCTGATCGCGCAGGTCGAGTCCGTTCGTACGGTCTCGCACCTTCGCGGGCAGGGGATCGGAAAGACCTTGATGGACTGGGTGATCGACGAGTCGCGGCGCCGCGGGTGTGCGCGGCTGCAGCTGACGACGAACGTGGCGAGGGTCGATGCGCATCGGTTCTACGAGCGCCTCGGGTTCAAGGCGAGTCACGTCGGCATGAAGCTGTATCTGCGGGAGGGCTGATGAGGCTGCATCACGTTCAGGTGTCCTGTCCTGCTGGCGGAGAGGACGCCGCTCGCGCGTTCTACGCGTCGACGCTCGAACTGGTCGAGGTCGCGAAGCCTCCCGCTTTGGCGGCTCGGGGTGGTGCCTGGTTCCGTTCCGCGGACGGTGCGGTCGAGGTGCACGTGGGCGTCGAACAGGAGTTTCGCCCAGCCCGCAAGGCACATCCGGCGTTCCTCGTCGACGATCTCGACCGCGTGGCCGCCCGGTTGGAACGTGGCGGCTACGCGGTCGAGCGGGACGCGCTGTTTCCTGGCTACCTGCGCCTCTACACCGCGGATGGTGCGGGCAATCGGATCGAGATCATGCAGCCTGCTTCTTCGTCAGGGTGAACGCGACCAGAGCGGCGGCGAGGATCAGGGTGCCGCTGACCGTGAACGCGAGCTGGTAGCCGCTGGCGAGCGCGGCGGTTGCTCGTTCGCCCACGCTCGTGAGGTGGTCGGCGCGGGACGTCGCGAGCGCGGCGAGGACCGCGACGCCGAGCGCTCCACCGACCTGCATCGTGGTGTTCGCGAGGCCTGACGCGAGACCGGCGTCGTCCGGCGCGACGTCGGACATCGTGAGGCTGTTGATCGACGGCAGCGAGAGCCCGCCGCCCACGCCCAGCACGATCAGCGCGGGCAGGACGGGGAAGACGTAGCCGCTGTTCTCCGTTGCCTGCATGAGAATCACGAACCCGACGGCGAGGAAGAGCTGTCCTGCGATCAGGACGCGCCGTGGGCCGAACCTCGTGACGAGGCGGGCGGACAGGCCGAGCGAGACGATGCCGATCGCGAACGTGATGGGCAGGAACGCGAGTCCGGTGGCGAGCGCGTCGTACCCGAGGACCCGTTGCAGGTAGAGCGCGACGACGAACTGGAAGCCCATCATCGCCGCGATCATCAACATCTGTGAGATGTTCGCCGCTGTCAAGGTGCGGTTGCGGAAGATTCTCAACGGGAGCAGGGGATTCCTCGCTCGCGCCTGGCGGACGACGAAAGCGCCGAGCAGTGCGACGGACACGGCGCCGAACCAGAACGTGGGTTGGACGATCGTGTAGACGCCGAGCATGAGGCCGGCGGTGACGAGGATGCTGCCGACGACGTCCGCGCCAGCTTGGAAGCCGAGGCCGTTCTCGTTCCGCAGCACGCGGCTGGCGAGGGCGATGATCGCGATGCCGATCGGCAGGTTGACGTAGAAGACCCAGTTCCAGCCGAGCGTCTGGGTGAGGACGCCGCCGGCGAAGACGCCGATCGAGGCGCCGGCCGAGCCGACGAACGCGTACACGCCGAGCGCCTTCGCCCGCGCGAGAGGCTCGGGGAACATCGTGATGATCATGCCGAGCGCCACGGCCGTCGTCATCGCGCCGCCGACACCCTGGACGAAGCGCGCGGCGATCAGTACTCCTTGGTGGTCGGCGAGGCCGGCGGCCAGGCTGGCGATGGTGAAGATCACCAGGCCCGCGGTGAAGATGCGCTTGCGGCCGGCGAGGTCGCCGAGGCGTCCGGAGAGGAGGAGCAGGCCGCCGAACGCGATCAGGTAGGCGTTGACGATCCAGGCGAGGTTGGCCTGGGTGAAGCCGAGATCGGCCTGGATGGATGGTCCCGCGACGGTCACGATTGTGCCGTCGAGGATGATCATCAGCTGCCCGGCGCACAAGGCGACGAGCGCGAGCCAGCGGGAGGTGGTTCTCGTCGCGAGGTCGGTGGACATCGTTGGGGGTCTCCTGGGCTTGGGTAGCAAAGTCGTCTGCGCGCAGAAGAGACCGTATCAGATGGTTCCGTTCAGAACTATAATTTTCGGGAGTTGTTGGGATGGCTGTGGAGCGGCGGGCGTTCGGCGACGTGGTGGTGTCGGCGTTGGTGGACGGGACGGGGCCGTTCTTCGAGGACCTGTCCTCGGCGTTCCCCTCGGCGGGTCTGGCCGGGGTGTGGGAGCTCGACTTCCGCTGCTTCGCGCTTCGGTTGGCCGACGGGCGGTCGGTCCTGGTCGATGCGGGGATCGGGCCTTCTGTTGCTGGGGCGGAGACGTGGACGCCGGTGCCGGGGCGGTTGCCCGCCTTGCTTTCTGAGATCTCGTTGGCGCCGGGCGACGTGTCCGCGGTGGTGTTGACGCATCTGCACAGCGATCACGTGGGGTGGGCGGTGGTCGACTCTGCGCCGTATTTTCCCAATGCCCGTTACGTTTTGCAGCGCTCGGAGTTCGAGACGGTCGGCTCGCGGGTGGTGTCGCCGCTGTTCTCGTCGGGGTTGTTGGATCTCGTCGACGGACGGTCTTTGGTGGCGCCGGGGGTGGAGGTCGTGCCGACGCCGGGGCACACGCCGGGGCATCAGTCGGTGCTGGTGGGGGAGGGGTTGGTGGTGACGGGCGACGTGCTCGTGCACGAGGTACAGCTGGCGGATCCGGAGGTGGCGTACGCGTACGAGAGCGATCCGGAGCTCGCGCGCTTCACCCGTCTGGAGCTGCTCGCGGACGCTCGTTCCCGCGGTGCGCTGCTCGCGACGTCACACTTGCGCGAGGCGTTCGTCCTTGCCTAGTTGACCGAACGCGTGCCCCGCCGTCTTATCGCCGGGCCGACGTGCGAAGGCTCGGCGAGCCTTCCTCCGGCGCCGACGAGGCGGACGAGGGAGTCGACGAAGACCGAACGTTCGCGGGCCGGGAGCTCGTCGAGGATGCCCGCGTAGATCCCGTCGACGATCTCGCGGGCCTCCTTCACCAGGTCGCGGCCCTTGTCGGTGACCTGAACGATCCGCGCCCGCCGGTCGGTGCTGGACGGCTGCCGTACGGCAAGCCCGGCGCGCTCGAGGCCGTCGATGGTGACGACCATCGTGGTCTTGTCGAGCGAGCAGAGGTCGCCGAGCTCCTTCTGGGTGAGCTCGCCGGTCTGCGCGGTGAGCAGCACGCAGTAGTCGCGCGTGCTGACCCCGAGATGCGTGAGCCCCGCGGACATGTCGGTGGCGAGCGCGTACGTCGCCTGGTTCAGCAGGAACATCAGGTCAGCGGCCAGCTCGGCGGGCGTTTCCGGCTTCATGGTTTCGAGGCTATCAGAGACGATCTACAACGGGATGATATTTCGGCGGAACGTTCTGCGCTAAGTCGTCGGACCGTGCACCATGGCGCGCATGAGACGTCTCGCGGGGCTCCTCGTCGTGCTCGCGCTCGCCGGCTGCTCCTGGGGCGATTCGGCCGCGGAGAGGCTGGCCAAGGATCGAGCCACCCTGCTCGGCCGGCAGATGACGATCGGCGTGTCCCCGGACTTCACCGCTCTCGACCTCGTGCGGCGCGCGCCGGACGATCCGGAGGTGTCGTTCCTGCGCGCCGACGGCACCTCGCGTGCCCAGAACGTCGTGATCGTCGCCCGGATCACCGCGAGGTATCCCAGCCAGAAGTTCAGCACCGACGACCCCGAAGCGACGATGTGCTTCGAGTACCAGTACGGCGGCTGGACCGGAGCGGGCGACGACCCGAAGGTGGTCGGCTGTCCTTCCGGCCCGCCGCTCGTCATCTCCATCCCACCCCCACCGCCGAGCCTGCCCGCGGACGCTCTGAAGCGGGTGACGGCAGCGTTGAAGGGGCTGCCGAACGCCGACGAGGCATCCGTACGGGCGGCGGTGGGGGCGACCATCACGGAACCTGGCGCGACGTTCGACGTCCTGGCGCACGACGGCTGGACCGGCATCGCCGTCCGGGCCGGCAGCGACTGCCTGCTGGCCCGGGTCGACGGCAAGGCCACCGAGGTCTGGGTCCCTCCACGCGTCACCATCCAGCCCGGCGAGCTCACCTGCTCCGCCGACACCGCCGCACTGGGGTTGGCGAAGAAGGGCCCTCACTAGGAACTGGCGATCGCGGCGATCTCGCGCGTGTTCAACGCGGCGGTGAAGATCTGGACGTCGTCGATCGTCCCGGCGAAGAAGTCGTGCGATGCCGATTGGTCGACGACCGCGCCGATGTAGAGGGGGTCGGTGTTGTCGATGCCGCCGAAGCCGTCGATCAGGTTGTCGGTCGGCCCGCTGCCGCCGTTGTTCCAATAGGCATCGGTGCCGTCGAGGTAGCCCCGGAGCACGCCGGCTTGCCGATCGACAACCAGTGCGACGTGGTGCCAGTTCGTGTCCGACAGCGGCGTCGTCATCTGGCGTGAGGCGCGTTGCTCGTTCGTCCCGGCGTTGACCCGGACCAGGAGCTGATTGCCGGGCGGGGTCAGCATGATCGACCAGCCCTCGCGTTGGGAGGCGCGATTTCCCTTGCTGGCAAGGACTTGCGGGCTGGTGAGCGTAGCCACCGAGCTGCGCCGGAACCACAGGCACACGGTGTAGCCGCCGGAACCCGGGTCGAGCACGTCGTGGAGATCGACGTACGCGCTCGTCCCGTTCAGCCTCAGCGCTCCGCCGTTCCGCCCCGCCGAGACCCAGGTCCCACCGACCACCGTGCCATGGCGAGCGCTCGAGCCGCTGTCGCGGGCGACGGTTCCGCTCAGCTCGTCGAGCTTCCACACGCTGGCCGGGCGGAGGGACCGCAGCGGTTCCGGCGTCGTCAGCCACGCCTCGTCGAATCGCGCGAAGACGACGTCGGGCGACTGGTACACGCTCCTGTCGGCGTACTTGCCCTTCTCGTAGACGCAGCCGATGGTCGTGCCGTCAACCTGGACGAGGTCGGA
Organism: Tenggerimyces flavus; assembly: GCF_016907715.1. Classification (NCBI taxonomy): domain Bacteria; kingdom Bacillati; phylum Actinomycetota; class Actinomycetes; order Propionibacteriales; family Nocardioidaceae; genus Tenggerimyces; species Tenggerimyces flavus. The sequence goes on from NZ_JAFBCM010000001.1 coordinate 2,418,145, forward strand.
GTTCGATGACGGTCCGGTGATGAACCGTGGTCCCTTGGCCCATGATGCTCCGCCGTCGCGGCTGTAGTACGCGTTCAGGTTGCCCCGGTTGCCAGTCCATCCTGGCGGCACGTCGGATGTCGACGCGACGAGGAGCCCACCGGCCTGGTTGGTGAACCGCGCCATGCCGCCATCGACGCCGTCGATCCACTCCGGCAGCTCGGTCACCAGCGCCGCTGGCGACCACGTGCGGCCGTTGTCCTCGCTGAGCGAGGTGACCTTGAAGTAGTCGCCCGGATGCGACGGGTCGCTGTTGCCGTTCCTGCCCCGGCCGAGAGCCCTGAGCTGGTTGGGGATTCCCGTCTCGGCGACCCGGACCTCACCGAGTCCCGAGTACGGCAGCGGCGTCCGTACGTACTCCGACATCTGCCAGGTCGTCCCGCTGTCATCGCTGTATAGGAACGACACCGTGTAGTCCGGGCTGTAGTGCAGGAACTGGTTCGAGACCGGCATGATCAGGCGCCCAGTGGACGTCTGGATGCCATGACCGGGCGAGGTGACGTGCCGGTCGCCGGGAAGTCCGGCGAAGACGGCCTCGGGGATCTCGTTCTCGGCTCCCCAGGTCACACCGTGGTCCGTGCTCTTCTTGTAGACAAGGCGGTTCGCGCGGAACTGGTTGGCCTCCGAGTACGCCTGGTCGCCGATCTTGCGTTCCGCGAACGCGAAGATGTGCCCCGTCCGGTTGTCGACGAGCAAGTTGCCGTTGAAGTAGCGGAGCGGCCGGTCCGCGCCGTCGTAGTGGATCGTTCCGTAGCCGTACAGCCGCGAGATCGCCGTGTTCCAGGTGCGACCGCCGTCGGTGCTGCGGCGGCAGACCAGGTCAATCCGCATGGTCGAGTCGCCGGTGTCGATCCGTCCTTCGGCGTACGCGAGGAGATGCCCGTTCGCGGCCCGGGCGATGCCGACCTGGTGGTAGACGTTGTACGGGTACGACCGGTCCGCGTTGGTGAACACCAGCGACTCGGTCGGCGGGGACGGAGCGAGCTGCTTGGGCGCCATGGGATCCACCATTGCCATGCCCGAGATCGCCGCGATCCCGCCCACGAAAGTCCGTCGAGACAGGGGTGGCTCTGGAGAGGTGGTCAAGGTGGCCCCGATCGACGGTTGACATGGGACATGGGATGTCTCCGAGCCTAGCAGCGCCGAGGGGCGGGGCCTCTACGTAGTTTTCCGGATACGCCCGCCTGAGTCGCTGCCATAGTGGAGGCATGAGCGAGCGAACAATGCTCACGGGTGGGGCCGTGTGGCGGTTGGCGGCTCTGGTGTCTGGAGAACGGCTGAACGGACCTAGGTACCTAGTCGTACGACTACCGGACTAGGTAGGTCGCGGCGGTCAAACATACGCACGTCGCTCCCCATGGCTGGCCGGCTGGTTCGCACCAGAATTGAGCCATCAGCCAGAAACCTTCAAGGAGCACAAGATGTTGACCGAACTCGCCATCCTCGAGGTCGCCAAGACCAAGCAGGCCGACCTCATCGCTGAGGCGCAGAAGTACCACCGGCAGTCGGCCGCTCGTCGCCGGGCTCGCACGCAGACCGATACCGGGTCACGCTCCCCGGTACGGGCGGGACCACGACTGCCCCGACAGCGCCACGAGGCGCCGACGGAACAGCGCGTCGCCTAAGGGCGTGTCTCTCAAATATCGCCGGGCGCGCGACACCCCACATCCCGCCTGGCCGCGGTCCAGCTCGTCACCCATATAACCAATATGAGTTCCTCCTGCACCACGCCCAGCCGGGCGCGGGGCGCCGCGCGCACGCGCGCTACGCGCTCTTGCCGACGCTCTTTGAGAGACACGCCCGGACAGCAACCAGAGCAGCGCCCCGAGTGGAACGAACTCGGGGCGCTGCTTTGTCCTGCCAAGCGAGAGCTGAGTGCTGGGGCGGGAGGACTCGAACCCCCATCAGCAGAACCAAAATCTGCGGTCTTGCCCTTAGACGACGCCCCATGGGAGGTGGCACCAGCGTAGCGCTGGGGCCGAGGGGAGACTCTACGCGAGGCGGTTTGGCGGGCGCACGCGAGAATGGGGGGATGAGTACTGCGGAGTCGGTGCCGGCGCAGCCTGAGCAGCCCGATGGGGCCAAGGTGCCCGAGCGGCAGATGTGGAACGGGTCGGCCTGGTTGGCGCTGGCGTTCGGGGGCGCCGCGTTCCTGGGCAACCTGCTGTTCGGCTGGGGATGGACGATGTTCGCGGCCGCGTTCGCGCTGGCGTTCAGCATCACCGGCATCGTGCGCGTCTACCGGCAGCGGGCCAGCAACGGGCCGATCGCCTACACCGCGTTCGGGCTCGCGGTCGCCACGATCGTGCTCAGCTTCATCTGGTCCGCCCGCGCCGAGCCGTGCCTGCCGTTCCAGCACCAGGAGGCCAGGTACCAGACCTGCCTGAACGAGCACATCGGCCTGCTCTAGGGCTCAAGGCAGCCAGCTCACCTTCCCGCGCAGCAACGCGTACCCCACGAACGCCACCACGTCGATCAACGTGTGCGCGACGATCAACGGCCACAGTCTGTTCGTGCGCTGCCACAACCGGCCGAAAACCAGCCCCATCGCCACGTTCCCGACGAATCCCGGCAGCCCCTGATACAGGTGGTACGAGCCCCGCAGCACCGCCGCCGCAAGCAACGCGAGGTTCTCCGACCAGGCGAGCTGCCGGAACCGCGTGAGCAGGTACCCGACGACGAGCACCTCCTCGGCCCACGCGTTGCCGAACGCCGACAGCACCAGCACGCCCGTACGCCACCAGGTGTCGTCCAGCGTCGACGGTTGCACCGCCAGGCTCTGCCCGAGCGCCCGCCCGACCAGGAACACGCCCAGCCCGGCGATGCCGATGAACGCCGCGATCCCGCTCCCTGCCGCCAGGTCTCGCCAGACGCGCGTCCGGTCAAGCCCGATCGACGCCAGCTTGAGACCCGCACGCCAGAGCAGGTACAGCCCCAACGCGCCCCAGGCGAGCAGCCGGAGCACACTCGTCAGCTGCATCAGGAGGTCGATCAGCTGTTCCGCGGCGAGCGGCGGGTTCAACGTCACCTGTTGCTGGCTCAGCGGCGTCGTGTCCAGCGCGGCGTCGATCAACGACAGCAGCGACCGGATCCCCGACAGGCCGAACGTGATCGCGAACACGATCAGGAGCTCGATCGTCAACGCGCGCCGCTCGTCCCGCGGTACCGCGGCGGGGAAGTCGGGCCGCGCGGGGTTCAACCAGGCGAGAACGCTCACGAGAGCGAAAGCTATCTGCCCAAGCCCGGGCATGCGGCCCCAGGCGTCGATCGAGGAGCCATCCGACGAGCACGAACGACCCGAGTCCAGCAGCGCCAAACACCAAGGCCAGCAGGCCATCCACGAGAGTCATGCCTCCATGCTCCGCGCGACGGCAGGCACGAAACAGTGGCAAGAATGCCGAGATCCGATAGATTCTGGCCATGCACATCGTGGCGATCATCACGCTCGAGAAGTGCGGCGCCATGGACCTGTCCATGCCGTCCCTCGTGTTCGGCCACGTCCATCTCGAGCCGCAGACGTCCTGCCGCGACCCCCTGTACGAGGTGTGGGTCTGCGGGCCTCCGGTGACCGCGACCTTCCCTGGCGCCGTGCCCGCGTTCGAGGTCATTCCGCATCGCTCGTGGGCGGACGCGGCCGATGCCGACACGATCCTGGTTCCCGGTCTGTGCGACTACACCGATCCGCCACCGCCCGAGGTGGTCGACCTGCTTCGCGTGGCGCACCAGCGCGGGAAGCGCATCGGCTCGATCTGCGACGGGGTCTTCGTTCTCGCCGCCGCGGGACTCCTGGACGGGCGGCGGGCCGCGGCGCACTGGGGCAACGCCGCCGAACTCGCCGCGCTCTATCCGCAGGTGCGGGTGGACGACTCCGTGCTCTTCGTCGACGAAGGCGACATCGTGACCTCCGCGGGCGGCGCGGCGGCGTTGGACCTCTGCCTCCACCTGGTCCTGCGCGACTACGGCTCGGTGGTCGCCGCCGAGGCCGCACGACATGCGGTGATGCCCTTGGCGCGCGACGGCGGGCAGGCCCAGTTCATCGCGTACGCCGAGCCGGAGTCCGGCGGCAGCCTCGAGCCGGTGATGCACTGGATGGAGGAACGCCTCGACCAGGAGCTCACGTTGACCGACATCGCCGACGAGGCGGCGACGAGCGTACGTTCGCTCAACCGTCGGTTCCGCGAACAGACCGGCACGACGCCGCTGCAGTGGCTGATCCGCCGACGTCTACTGCGGGCGCGCGAGCTGCTGGAGACGACGGAGCTGTCGGTCGAGGAGATCGCGCCACGTGCCGGTTTCGGAACGGCGATCGCCCTCCGTCAGCACTTCCGCCGCACGCTGGGGACGACGCCGGTCGCCTACCGACGGGCCTTCACGCCGCCTCGTTCAGAATCCCCATGATCAGCGCGTCGTAGCGCTCGCCCTCCCAGAGCAGCGCGTGCCGCAGCCGGCCCTCGACCTCGAACCCGCACCGCTCGTACGTCCGGATCGCCCGTTGGTTGAACGCGTAGACCTCGAGCTCGACGCGGTGCAGCCCGACGACGTCGAACGCGTACGCCAGCACCAGCCGGATCGCCTCCGAGCCGTACCCGTGGTCGCGAAAGCTCGCGCCGAGCCAGAGCCGCAGGTTGCACGACTCGTTCGCCGTGCTCAGGTCGTTCAGCACGATCTCGCCGGCGAAGTCGCCCGTCTCTGTCTCGATGATCGCGAGGTCCAGCCGGTCCTTCGTCCCCTTGCGCGTCGAGAGCCACTGCCGGCCGACTTCCAGCGACGGGTTGCCGCCGTGCGAACCGGTCAGCCGGTCCAGGTCGGGGTCCTGCATCTGCTTGACGAACCCATCCAGATGCTCGATCCCGAGCGGCTCGAGGCGGATCCGAGCACCCTGCAAGGTCGGCTTGTTCTCCAGCGCGGCCAGATTCATCACGCCTCCTGTCTAACAGACGGCGATGAGAGCGGCCACGCACTTACGGGCGTGCCGCGGCCTAGATGGGACCGGTCATTCGGGCAAGCACGGGGGTGAGCTGCTCCTCCTCGTACGCCAGGTGCTCGAGCAGCGCGTCGGCCATCCGGTTCAGCTCCTCGCGTACTCCGGACGGGTCCGAGGAGAGCTCACCGAGGCGGGACTCGATCGCGTCGATGATCTCCGCGACCTTCCGGTGATCGGCTTCGAGCCGCTCGACGATCGGTCCGAGCTCGGGATCCTCGACGAGAACGGCAGGAAACATCCGCTGGTCTTCGAGCGTGTGGTGCATGTGCAGGCCGTTGCAGAAGTACAGGCACTGGATGCGCAGATCCGACGCCCAGGAACGAAGCTCCGCCTCCTCCGTCTTCTCCGGCGGCGCGGCGATCACGCGGCGCAGGTCGGCGAGCCCGGTGCGGAAGTAGTCGTGGGCGGCGAGGAGCTGGCGTACGTATGCGGCCGCACGATCGGTCACGAGGGCTTACCGTACAGGATGCGCGCGATCTCGTCGGCGAACAGCGCCTCCGAGTCGTCCTCCGGCGCGTACCCGATGACCTCGCGTGCGTTGGTGATGCTCCAGAACGTTCGGGCGTTGTTCGACACCCCGTAGAAGATGTGGAACGGCACGCCGTGCTCGTCCGCGATGTCCGGCGTGTCGAGCGATTTCACGAACAGCTGTTGGAGATCGCGCTCGGAGACGTAGCCGGCGAGGTCGCGGATGTAGCGCTGCGGCTCGTCGACGAACAGCGCCCCGTCGATCGCTCGTGGTGCGACGATGCGGATCTGGACCACCTCGAGCTGGCGGCCCAAACTCCCACAGGCGTAGAGGAAACCGAGCGACTCGTACGCGACCTTCGCCCACCCGTAGAAGTTGTCCGGCCGCGGATAGTCCTCCGGCGAGACGCGATCGCGACGGCCGGCGTAGTAAGGCTGCTCGTACCACTTCGCGGCCTGGTTCGTACTCGCCGCGACGACGCGCGGAACGCCGGCGTCGAACGCGGCCTGGTAGACGCGCTGCATCAGGTCGACGTTCACTCGTTCGCCGTCGTACCGCTCCTGCAGGCTGTCGCCGGTCGGCCGGTGGTACGCGAGGTGCACGACCGCGTCGAGGCCGTCGAACAGCCCGGACAGGTCGGACTCGGCGAGCAGATCCACCACCTCGACGCCGTCACCGGGGCGGACATCGATCTTGCGGAGGTCGTACCGCTCGGCTAGCGCAGGAAGGAGCTGCTGGGCGATGGAGCCGGTCGCACCGGTCAGAAGCACGCGAGGCTTGGCCATGCCCCGAGCCTAGGCGGTCCGAACATTCGCCAACCCGCGTGGCTAGGACGTGCCGCGTTCGCCGAGCCGCAAGGCGATTGTCGCCATCGCGGCAACAGCCGATCCGAGGATGGCGACCGCGAATCCCCACGGGACGCCGAGCCGTTCCAGGGCGATGCCTGCGACGGCGTTCGCGACCGCTGCTCCGGCCGCGCTGGTCGAGCCGAGCCAGGTGAGCGCCTGGGTCAGCACGTCACGGCGGACGCTGGCCTGGGCAAGGACGCTGGACAACACCAGTGCGGGTGCGATCGCGAGCCCGGGAACGACGAGCGCTGCGGCGATCGCGGTCGGCGAGGTCGCCCAGAGCAGTGGGGTGGACCCGATCAGGAGACCTATCGAGACGAGAGCGAGCTGGGTGGACGGACGAGGTCGCCAGGTCCGCGAGCCGTAGATCAGGCCGGCCACCAGACTGGCCGCGCTCATCACGCTGTAGATCGGTCCCGCGAACTGTGCCGCGTTCTGTGCGACGACCGCACCGGTCACCGATACCTGCATCGCGCCGAAGTAGAGCCCGATACCGACGTTCACGCCCACGAGCGCGACGAATTCTCCGGTCAGTAACCCGGATCGCCTTCTGCTCGACAACCCCGCGGGCTCGACAGTCCGTGCGGCCGGCGGAGGCGCGGTGTGTCGAAGCCTGGCCAAGGCGGCGCCGCTGCCCACGACCAGCAAGGCGGCCACCGCCGACCCGAGCGCTGGATGCACCAGAGCGGCGAAGACGCCGACCAGGGCAGGGCCTACCAGGAAGGCGATTCCGTTACCGAGGGAGTCCGCCGCGTACCCGGCGCTGAGTGCCGGCGTGTCACCCAACACGTGGGACCAGCGCGCCGCGGTCAGCGCGCCGAGCTGGGGCAGCGTCGCCCCCAGCAACGCACCGGACCCGATCATCGCCCACCGCGGCATCCCGGCGCTCGCGACCAGCACGATCAACAGGGCCGAGAACGCATGGGCGGCGATCCACCACGGGAGCACGCGCAGCTGACCGAACCTGTCGACCAGCCGGGCGGCCTGTGGCCCGACGACGCCTTGGGCGAGAGCGAAGCTGCCGGCGACGATCCCCGCGACCGCGAACGAGCCGGTGCTCCAGTGGATCAGCCAGACGATGCCCAGGCCGGTCATCGCCACCCCCAGCCGGCCTGGGACCGCCGCGACGAAGAACGCCGCCGTACCCGGCGCGGCGAACGCGGCCCGATAACCCGACCCTGGTGTCGGCCGGTCGTGAGAGGGCGATGGAGAACGAGGTGCGCTTGGCATGACGAACCCTTCCGCTGCCAAGCGGGGCGGACTAGGGCCGGGGGCGTCCACCTCGAACCGGCCCGAACTCACCGCCAGAACCGTCGAGGACGGCGTGAGTGCGGGGACGCGCACCCACGCCTCGATTCATCACCGGCAGAACGAGTGACGACTCGGACAAGCGCCACCCTACCGAGTCGCACCGTCATACGGCTCCTGGTTCGGCGTCATGGTCGCGACCTGTAAGAAACCGGCTCCGGCCGGACAATGCCTAGGTAGATGCGGACGGGCCGACGGGGGACGATCCGCTAGAACGGCAGGGGAGGAGCTGATGGGCCGCCGGGGTGATCGACTCGCCGCTCCTCACGTTGCCGAACACCGCCTCCGCGACATCTTCGAGGCACATGCCGATCAGGTCTATGCGTACGTGAGTCACCGCACCGACGTGCACACCGCGGAGGACGTGGTCGCGGAAACGTTTGCCATCGCTTGGCGCAGGATCGACAGGGTTCCGAGTCACGCCCTCCCATGGCTGCTCGTCACCGCACGCAAGGTGCTCGCCAACGAGCTGCGTGGCGAGGCCCGCCGGTCCGCACTGGTCGAGCGCATCGCGGCGCTCGATGCTGACTCTGCCCAGAGTCTCCCCGCGGCAATCGAGGGTAAGCACGACGTGTTGGCCGCCGTCAGTCAGCTTTCGACCCTGGACCAAGAGATTCTCACCGTGTCGGCTTGGTACGACCTGAGCGCCCGCGAGGCCGCACGTGTCGTCGGATGCTCACCCGCCACGTACGCCGTGCGGCTCTTCCGTGCTCGGCGACGTCTGCGCACCCAACTCAGCCGCGCCGGCTCAAGCTTGGCTCTACGCACCAAGAACGACCAGGAGGTCCAGCCATGAAGCGAAAGGGCACCAGCGAGCTGCTTCGCGACGCCCGACCGCAACTGGCCCGCTGGGCCAGCTCCTCACGTGGGCGCACCATCCTCACCCGCGTCCTCGATCCCGCAGTAGGTAGCCAACTGGACCAGCCGGGTGACGACCTCGATCCGCGGCGAACGTCACGCCGGCGGATCGGTGTTGCGATCGTTGCTGTTGCGGCACTCGCCACCGCGGCGCTCCTGATCGCGCCGAGGTTTTTGGATCAACTGTCGATCGGCCCTGCGGGCGTCGGTGCGATCGACGTGCACGTGAAGAGCGATCTCGAGTTCTTCGCACCGATGAGGCTCGCGGGTGGAGCGATAGAGGAGGTCCACAACTTCGAGACGGTCGACGACGGAGTCAAAGCCTCCACGGCGGTGGTCGTGGCCAAGGTGGTCGACGTGAAGAAGACCCGCATGATCCACGATGTCCACATGTGGGGCATGACGATCCAGCCCGTCGAGATCCTCAGCGGGAAGTTGCCCGAGCAGGACCGCGACAAGCTCACCGTCGAGTTCCTCGCCGGCAGCGTCGATCCAGCAGACAGCGTCGCGCGTATGAAGGAGGACCTGCCCAAGGGGCTGGCCGTGTGGTTCCTGATCTCCAAGGCCGATGCGTCCTACTACGTCCTGAGCTCATCTCAAGGGCTCTACCTGCAAGGAAAAGACCACGTCGTCAACCCCATCGCCGCACCTGGCAGCGGCGGGATGGTCACCGAGCTCGAGTCCAGGTCGAGACTGAGTGAGGTAGCCGAGACCGTTCGCGCACTGCGATAAGCAGCGAGCCTCGCCACCAGTAGCATCGCCAGGGTGGTGAGCCAGTCAGTGAGCAGGGACGTTGTGGTTGTCGGTGCCGGGGTTGTGGGGGCTTCGGTGGCGTATCACGCTGCCCGGGCCGGTGCTGCCGTGACTCTTCTCGATGCCGGGCGGCCGGGTGAAGGGGTGACGGTGAACTCGTTCGCCTGGATCGCCTCGTCGGTACACAGCGGTAGCGCTGCTGAGCTGCGGGCGACTGCGACCGATGAGTACCGGCGGCTCGAGGCTGAGCTGCCGGGTCTTCCCGTGACCTGGTCCGGCTCGCTGTCGTGGCGCACGGGCGAAGACGCGCCGGAGGCCAAGCCCGGGCAGAAGATCGTCGACGGGGCCGCCGCGGCGACGTTCGAGCCCAACCTGCGGCAGCCCCCGGAGTGGGCCATCTGGGCACCCGACGAGGGTGCCGTCGATCCGGTGGGCGTGACCGAACGGCTGATCGCGGGCGCCCGTGAGCACGGCACCCAGGTGCATCCCGACGTCCCGGTCACCGCTATCCGCCGAGACGCCGCGGGTCGGATCGTCGGGGTCGAGATGGCCGCGGGACCTCTCGACGGCGCGACCGTGGTGCTCGCGGCCGGAGCGGCAACGGCGACGCTGGCCGCGCCGTTGGGCGTACGTGTCCCGGTCGACCCGTCGCCAGCGACGCTCTTCCGGTTCCGCGCCCCGGCCGGCCTGGTCCGCACGGTGGTCAACACGGAGAACTTCGATCTCCGGCAGGTCGCGCCGGACCGGCTCATCGCTGCCGCGGATGAGCCGGAACGGACGCTGTCCGCCATCCGGTCCACCTTCCGCGGCTCCGAGAGTGTCGAGCTGCTCAGCGCCCGGGTCGGCCCACGCCCCATGCCGGCGGACGGCGAGCCGATCGTCGGCCCGGTCGCCGACACGCCTGGCCTGTACCTGGCGGTGATGCACGCCGCCATCACGCTCGCCCCGGGCGTCGGCCGGCTGATCGCGAAGGAGTTGGTCGACGGCACCGACGAGCCGGCGCTGGCGGACTGCCGCCTCGACCGCTTCTAGCGGGCCAGCGGCCGTAGGCTGCCGGGATGGGAAGAATCGTCGCGACCGCATGGATCACGCTCGACGGGTTCGTCGCCAACGTCGACAACGAGATGGACTGGCTGCTCCTCGGCGAGTCGATGATGACGTACGAGCAGGACCTCGTCGACAACGCCAGCGCGCTGTTGTTCGGCCGGAGTACGCACGCCGACTTCGCGGGCTACTGGCCCAACGCCGCCACGGATCCGAACGAGGACGAGGGCACTCGCCGGTACGCGCGACGGCTCGGTGAGCTCGCCCGGTACGTCGTCTCGCGAAGCGGCAAGACCGCCGAATGGGAGGGCACGACGCGCCTCGAGACGATCGACGAACAGACCGTTGCCACCCTCAAGAGCACACACGACGGTGACATCGTCATCTACGGCAGCCTCAGCGTGGTCGACGCGCTGACCTCGATCGGCGCGATGGACGAGTACCACCTGCTCGTGCACCCGGTCTTCCTCGGAGCCGGAAGGCCCTTCTTCACAAGGCGAATCTCGCTACGTCCGCTCTCGGAGGAGCGGTTCGACTCCGGTGTCGTGCTGCAGCGCTACGCACCCGCGTCCGACTAAGCCTCGGGAAGTGCCTGTCCTGCTGGGGAGGCTTGGGATTGCGAAGTCTCGAGTGATCCGAGCGGAAGGCACTCCGTAGGTGTCGTGGTCGCCTTACCCGGCCAGTGGCCGCTCTACCTGGCGTCCACCCCACGTAAAGGGGGGCCAATGATCATGTAAACATGATCATTGGCCCCAGGGCGGGGTCGGGCAGGGGCGGTCGAAACCAACCGTCGGACGGAAGATCGAGGCTAGGCGCCAGTTACTCACCTGCCCAGGGGACGCCGCGGGTCACCAGGTACGTGCGGAGCTGGGCCGTGTGCATCTGCAGGTGGACCAGGCCGGTCACGAGCATCTCCCCGACCGGCGTTCCCCGGTGGCGGTGCGACTCGGCGACCGGCTCAGCCGCTTGCTCGTCGGTGAGGTCGGCGAAGACCTCGTCGACCTTGCGCCGGCAGTAGGCGACGTACGCCACCAGCTGCTCGCGGGAGTACGTCGACGGCACGACGTTCTCGTCCTCATCGTGCAGCGACAGCGGCGGAAACGGCACCCAGTCCTGCTCCATCGCCGACAGGTCGGCGTCGGTGAAGTACAGCGCGTGCGACGCGGTCCGCCACACAGCGCCCTGGGCATGCCGCTTGCGCTCGGCGACCGCCTCGTCCTCGAACGGCCGCCCGTCCGGGCCGAGCGGGGTCCACGTCGCTGGCTCGGCCGGATCGACGGGGTACAGGCTCTCCTCCCACAGCTCGTCCGGACAGGTTCGGAGACCGATCGCCAGGTCGTCGAGGATCCCCCGATACCGCGCCGCGATCGCTGCGATCCAGATGGTTGCCATCGCCGCACCGTACAAGCGGGCACCGACACGTCACGAGGATCGATAGCGGAGGAGGACGACCCCGGCGTCGAAGACCTTCGAGTCCACGAGCTCGAGCGCGAGATCGTTCGCGAGCCTGTCGAAGATGCGCGGGCCGTCGCTGAGGACGATCGGGCTCAGCGACAGGAGGAACTCGTCGATCAGCCCCGGCGTCGCGGCGAGCGGAGCGAGGGTCGCGGGGCCGCAGGACAGAAGAATGTCCTTGCCGTTCTGCCGTTTCAGGGCCTCGAGCGCCGCGGGTACGTCGTCCGCGATCACCGATCGCTCGGGCGTCGGCTCGAGCGTCCGGGAGATCGCCACCTTCCCGAGCGAATGCAGCACAGCCGCGAACTCGCGGTCGGCCCCGGTCTCGGCCGGCTGGGTGCCGTGGGCGACCTGGTCCCAGTACGGAACGATCACCTCGTACAGCTTGCGGCTGAGCACCCACGTGTCGGCGCCGCGGAAGATCTCCGAGAGGTACGCGGTCTCGACCTCGCCCCACGGGAACGGCTCCCACAGGTCGCCCGTCGTGGTCGAGATGCGCAGGTCCAGCGTCGCCTGGATGTGGAAGACGAGTCGTCTCATGTCAGCTCCTCGAAGAAGCGGAACGTGTCGGGGCCGAAGCTGGTGATCTCGGCGATCTGGCCTCGCTCGATGCGCAGCAGGTCCAGCGAGAACGGCCTGCCGTTCGCGAAGCACGCGGCCGCCGGGCGGCCGTTGGCGTGCGTCGCGATGAACCGCACCGGCCCGATGGTCTGGAAGCCGCGCGCGGTCGCGGTGAGGATCGCCTCGCGTCCGTCGAACCAGGTGGGGATCGGCGGCATCTCCGCGATCGCGTCCTCCCGCAGCAGCGCCGCGAGCGCGCTGATGTCGGCGCGTTCATGCGCGTCCATGTAGCGGCGCAGGACCTCCCGTTCCTCCGCCGTGGACGGTCGGCTCGCCGACCGCGAGGGCATCGTCGCGCGAGCCCGCTGGAGCGCGCTGGCGACGGCGGCGTCGGTGGTCTCGAGCAGCGCTGCGACGTCCTTGGCCGACCAGCCGACGACCTCGCGCAGGATGAGCGCCGCCCGCTGCCTCGGCGGAAGATGCTGGATCGCGGCGAGATAGGCGAGCTCGATCGACTCCTTCGCGACGACGATCTCCTCGGGGTCGCTCGCGGCGAGCAGGTCGTCGGGGAACGGCTGCAGCCAAGGCAGCTCCACGGGCGGGGCGACGGGCTCGCTCGGGTCCCCAGCCGCGCCGAGCTGGGCGGGCAGGACCTTGCGGAGCGGGGATCGGCTGAGCGCGTTCAGGCAGGCGTTCGTCGCGATGCGGTACAGCCAGGCGCGGAAAGACCAGCGCCCCTCCAGCCGGAACGTGTCCCGCGCGCGCCAGGCCCGCAGGTACGTGTCCTGGACCAGATCCTCGGCCTCGTCCAGCGAACCGAGCATGCGATAGCAAAGCACGCGCAGCTCCGGCCGGTACCGTTCGGCCAGCTCGCCGAACGCTCGTTCGTCCCCGTCACGAGCGGCCAGGACGACCTGCTCCTCCTCAGCGATGCTCACTGTGCTCATGGTGGTGGAACCCCATGAGACCGCGAAACTCATCGGTCCGACGAAAGGATTCCGGTCAGCGCGTGGAGCGGCCGGCGGTGAAGGCCGAGACGTTCGCGCCGGCTTGGCGTAGCGCCATGATCGCGTCAGCCTGGCCGGTGCCGTCGACGACGGTGCTGTCGGTGAGCACGGTGCCGGTCGCGCCGGTGGCGTCCCACCCCTCGACCTGGTCGCCGTCGAAGCCGACCCGGTCGAGCTTCGCGTTGCGCAGCCGTACGCCGCGCAGATCGGTGCCGAGGAAGAACGTCTTGGTCAGCTCCGCCTCATCGAGCGTGGCGTCGGTGAGCACCGCCTCGGTCAGGTCCGTACGAAGCAGCCGAGCGCCGGTCAGGTCGGCTTCGGTGAGGTCCGCGCCGGCGAGGTTCGCCTTGGTCAGGTCGGCGCGGACGAGGACTGCCTGGCGCAGGATCGCCTCGATCAGCTCGGCGTGCCGCAGATCGATACCGGTGAGGTCGCGGCCGGTCAGGTCGAGCCGCCGTCCGCCGTGCCCGGCCGCCCAGCGGCGGTGCTCGCGCAGCAGCGCGTCGAACTCGTCCTGCCCCGTGGTCATGGTCAGCAGTATCGCGCGGATGGCGCGATCTGTGGGGTACGTGGCGTCGCCCCTCGCGTCGCCGAACGGGCACAGTGGGAGGCATGACGGAGACGAGCGTGAAGCGGATCGGCATCGTGTTGTTCGACGGCGTCGAGGAGCTCGACGCCGTCGGGCCGTGGGAGGTGCTGGGGTACTGGACCCAGAACCATCCCGAGGACGGGTACGTGGTCACGTCGCTGGCTCCGCGGGCGGGCATGGTGACGGCCGCCAAGAAGCTGCGGATCGAGGCCGAGTACGGGATCGCGGACGCGCCTGAGCTGGACATCCTGGTGCACCCCGGCGGGTTCGGAACAGGGCCGCTGCTCGAGGACGAGGCGTACCTCGACTGGATCCGCGCGCAGGCCAAGGCGACCTCGCTGATGACGAGCGTCTGCACCGGCTCGCTCGTGTACGCGGCCGCCGGCCTGCTCCGCGACCGGCCGGCGACGACGTACTGGGCGTCGCTCGACTACCTCAAGCGGCTCGACGACACGATCGAGCTCCGCCCCGACGACCGGTTCGTCGACTCCGGCGACGTGATCACCGCGGCCGGGGTGTCCGCGGGGATCGACATGGCGCTGCACCTCGTCGCCCGGCTGGTCAGTCCCGAACGTGCTCGTGAGGTGCGCCGCGGCATCCAGTACGACCCGGAGCCGCCGGTCTAGGTCAACGGCAGGAGGGCGTGGCAGGCCTCGAGGTTGTGGAGCTCGATGTCGTCCCTGCGGTGCTTCTCCCAGGCGTCTCGGGTGAGTCGCCACCGGTTGAGCAGGGCGGGTTCGCCTTGTCTGGTTGCCCATTCGTACCCGTTGGGTTCGTAGCCGAGACCTTGTGAGATCGCGTTGGAGCCGCGGTTGTCCACGAAGGCGTCGCTGCCTGCCTCCTTCGCCCCGAGGCCGTCGAACGCCAGGTGCAGGATCGCTGCCCGCATCTCGCGCCCGAGGCCACGGCCACGCAGATCGACGGACAACCAGGAGAAGGTCGTGACCGTTCCGAGCGTGGCGAAGTCCACTCCCGTGATCGACTGCTCGCCGACCGGCTGGCCGTCGACCATGACCGCGAAGTTGAGCCGCCAGGCACCAGGCTCGACCGTGCCGCGGCGCCGCCAGACCGCCCGAAGCCACTTGGCGACCCGCAGGTCCGGATCGGTCTCGTAGAACGACATCGGGTCGTCGTACGGGGCCGGCTCGGCATGGGTCTTGCCCGCGCGAACGACCTCCGCGAGCTGATCCAGCAGCTCGTCGGTGGAGGCGCGCAGCTCGAGCTTCGGGGTGCTGACCCGCACCTCGAGGAGTGGGTAGTTCTTCATGTCCGCGATCCTTCCACGACCCCAAGTTGAGCAACTGCTCAAACCGTTGTAACCTCCCGTTTGAGCGAGTGCTCAAACGCAGGTGGGAGGGGTTGCATGTCCGAGCATCAGGTCGAAGCCGAGCAAGAACAGTCCAGGCGGCCGAACAGGTACCAGTGGGCGCTCGCCGGCCTGCTCGCAGCGGTCGGCGTCGCCGCGTTCGGGTGGATGTGGCAGACCGGCCGGGCCGACAGCGCGATGCTGTTCGTCGGCCTGCCGATGCTGCTCGCCGTCGTGCTGATCCTCGCGCCCGCCGCGACCGGGCACGGCCGGGCGTTCCAGCTCACCACGATCCTGCTGCTCGTCACCGCCGCGCTCTTCCACGAGGGCGCGATCTGCGTCATCCTCGCCGCGCCCATCGTGTACGCGATCGTGCACGGCGTCGTGGCCGCCGTACGCGGACCGCACGCGCGCAGGCACGGACTACTGCTGATCCCCGTTCTTCTGGTCGCCTCACTCGAAGGCGCCAGCCCCGACCTGCGCGTCGACCCGCACCAGGCGATCACCGTCACGAGGACCGTCGCGCTCAGCTCCGAACAGGTCCGCGCGCGGATGGAGCAGGGACCCAAGCCGACGGACGTCCGATCGCCGGCGCTCAAGCTCCTGCACGTCCCGATGCCCCACCACGTCACGGGCGAAGGCCTTGACGCGGGCGACCGCTGGACGTTCGACTACCACGGCGGCTCGCATGGCCCCGGCGGCGCGACCAGAACGAGAGTCACCAAGACGACCGCCACCAGCGTCGAGTTCGGCGTCGAGGAGAACACCACGATCACCGCCCGCTGGGTCGGCCTCGAACGCGCTGTCGTCAGTTGGCAGGCAGTGGGCGGGAAGACCCAAGTACGGTTGACGATCTGGTACGAGCGCAAGCTTGACCCGTCCTGGTACTTCGGCCCGCTGCAACAAGCCTTCATGCACGAAGGGGCGACGTACCTGCTCGACTCACTGGCGCTGCGATGATCGCCCAGCGGTTCCTCACCCTCCTGGTCACGATCGCGCTCGTCGTGCCCGGCCTCTGCTTCGACCGCACCAAGCGCGGCCGCGCCGGCGCGCTGCTCGGGTTCATCGCCGCGGCGGTCGGGATCGCTGCCTCGCGCGAGGTCGCGGACGACGTCGACGGGTACGGATTCGCCAGCGTGGACGGGGCATTCCGTGGCATGCCCGTCGACCTCTGGCTGGCCTGGGCCGCGCTCTGGGGTGCACTCCCCGTGCTCTACCGCCGCGTGCTCCCGCTGCCCGTCGCGATGGGAATCCTGCTCTGGCTCGACCTCACCGCACTCCAGCTCCTGCACCCCCTCGTCCAGCTGGAACGGAACTGGCTCCCCGCCGAGCTCGTCTCGATCCTCGCCATCGCGCTGCCCGCGGCGCTGGTTGGTCGCTGGACCGCCGACCGACGCAGACTCGGGGCGAGGATCGCCTTACAGATGGCGGTTTTCGCCGGTGCCACGCTCTGGTTGCTGCCGACGATCGCGTTCGAGTACGGCGACGGCGCCTGGACGAACCTGACCGAGCTCCCACGCTGGGCCATGCTCGCCATCGCGCAGCTGGCGTTCCTGCTCTCGCTGCCCGCACTCCTCGCCGTGTATGAGTTCGCGGTCCGCGGCAACGGCACGCCGTACCCCTGGGACCCGCCCGACAGGCTCGTCACCACCGGCCCGTACGCGTACGTCGGCAACCCCATGCAGCTCAGCGCTGTCGCGCTGCTGGCCCTGCTCGCCGCGACGACGCAGAGCCTCGCTCTCGCTGCCGGCGTGGGGGCCGCGATCGCGTTCGGCATCGGCGTCGCGGACCCGCACGAGCGCTACTACCTCGCGACGACGTACGGCAAGGTCTGGCGCACCTACGACGGCATGGTCCCCAACTGGTGGCCGCGCTGGCGCCCGTATGCGACCGGGCCGCCCGCCACGCTGTGGCTCGACGACAACTGCACGGCCTGCCGGGCCATCCGCGACTTCCTCGCCGAACGCGACCCGCAGCGACTCGTCCTCGCGCCGGCGCACCTGCACCGGCCGACGCTCTGGCGAGCGCGCTACGTCAGCGGGGACGGTCACCAAGAGAACGGAGTGGCCGCGATCGCAAGGGGCCTCGAGCATCTCCACCTCGGCTGGGCGTTCGTCGGCTGGTTCCTCCGACTGCCCGGCGTCAGGTGGCTGGCCCAGCTCGTGGCCGATGCGATGATTGCCGCACCCCACGCCGCGGCCGTGGGCCCAGCACAGGGAGGCGGATGTCCACCGACACCAAGCAGCGGTTGCTAGACGGGGCGATCGAGGCGATCCGCACCCACGGCATCGCGGGCGTGTCCGCGCGGACGATCGCCGCTGCCGCCGGGGCCAACCAGGCGCTGGTGTTCTACCACTACGGCAGCGTCGACCAGCTGCTCGCGGCGGCGTGCACGGTGAACGCCGCCGAGCGGGTCGAAAGGTACGCCGAGCGCTTCGAGGCTGTCGGATCGCTGCGCGAACTGCTCGAGCTCGGCCGCCACATCCACGCCGAGGAACGCGAACGCGGCAACGTCGCGGTGCTCGGCCAGCTCCTCGCGGGCGCGCAGATCGATCCGAAGCTCGGGCCGGCCGTCGCCGGGGCGCTGCAGCTGTGGATCGACCAGATCGAGCCGGTGCTGGCGCGGCTGCTGCGCGGCACCCCGTTCGCCGAGGTCGCCGACGTCCCCGGCCTGGCCCGCGCGGTGTCGGCGGCGTTCATCGGGCTGGAGCTGTTCGAAGCGGTGGACGAGGCCGGCGCGCGGCACGCGCTGGACGCGCTGGAGCAGCTCGCGGTACTGGTCGAGGTGGTCGACGACCTCGGACCGGTGGCGCGGCGCGCGCTGCGGTCCAAGGTCCACCGAGCCCGCAGGAAGGCGCGCTAGCCTCGATCCTTCGTCCGGCGGTTTGGTTCGACCGGTCCGGGCCCACCCTGGGGCCAATGATCATGTTTACATGATCATTTGCCGCTTTACCTGGGGTGGACGCCAGGTAGAGCGGTCACTGGCCGGGTAAGGCGACCACGGCGCTTCACCTACGGAGAGCGTTCCCGCTCGGATCACTCGAGATGTCGCCGTCCCAAGTTTCCCCAGCACGACAGGCACTTCCGTCTTCCCAGGCCAATGGCGCCCACCAACACCTGAAATCCCGAGGCTAGAGCCAGCCGTTCTCGTTCGCCATCCGGAACGCCTCGGCGCGGCTGGCCACGCCGAGCTTCGAGACGATGGCGGAGAGATGGTTGCGGACGGTGCCTTGTGACAACGACGTGCGCCGAGCGATCGCCGACACCGGGGTGTCGAACTCGGCGAGCCGCAACACCTCCAGCTCCCGTTGCGTCAGCGGGCACGGCGGCGCGGTCAGCGCGTCGGCGGCGAGCGCGGGGTCGACGTACCGGCTCCCCGCCTGCACGCGCCGGATCACGTCGGCCAGCGTGCCGCCGGGCGAGCCCTTCGGAACGAACCCTTTGGCCCCAGCTTCCAACGCTCGTTGCAGATGCGGCGGCCGGCCGCGCCCGGTCAGGATCACGACCTTGCAGTCCGGCAGGACCGAGGCGAGCTCGGCGGTGACCTCGAGCCCGTCGAGGACGGGCATCTGCAGGTCGACGACCGCTACGTCCGGCCGGTGCGCCCGCGCTTCCTCGACCGCCGCTCGTCCGTCGGACGCCTGTGCCACGACTTCGAGGTCGGGCTCGAGCCCGAGCAGCGCGGCGAGGGCGGTACGGATCAACTCCTCGTCGTCGGCGAGCAGGACGCGGATCATGAGGCTGTGGGTACGGTGATCGCGAGCGTGAACACGTCGCCCGTACGGTCCGTGCGCAGCGTTCCGCCGACGGTGGCCAGGCGTTCGGCGATGCCGCGCAGGCCGAAGCTCAGCCGGTCCGCGGCCGCCGAAGCCGCGCCGTCGTTCGCGACCGTCATCCGTACCTCCGCGTCGTCGGTGCTCAGGGAGATCGTGCACCATCCAGCGGTGCTGTGCCGCAGCACGTTCGTGCAGCCCTCTCGCAACGCGAGCGCCAGCTGGGTCGCCGCCTCGGTCGAGAGCGAGACGTCGGAACGTTCAACCGTGCAACGGACTCCGGCGTCTCGCAGGACACCCTCGACCGCTGTCAGCTGGTCGTCGAGGTCGACTTCGCTGTAGCCATGGACTGCCTCGCGGACCTCGCCGAGCGCGGTCGCCGCGAGGTGCTGGGCCTCGGCGGCCTCGCGCGCCGCCCGTTCCGGATCGGTGCTTGCGAGTCGGGAGGCCAGCTCGGCCTTGAGCGCGATCACCGCGAGCCGGTGGCCGAGCAGATCGTGGACGTCGCGCGCGAACCGGAGCCGTTCCTCGCTCACCGCGAGCAGCGCCTGGGCTTCGCGGCCGGCGCGCGCGGAGACGAGCAGGTCCCACAGCCAGAACGGCAGCACGACGGCGACCGTGATCGTGCCGGCGATGGACAGCGCGATCACCCCGTGTACGAGCGGCTCGCCGCCGGTCAGCGCGCCGACCAGGACGGCGGTCGCAACGACGGCGCCGGCGACAATCCACCGGCCGACGCCGTCCAGCAGCAGGGGAACGAAGCCCGCGGTGGCGCCGCCGATCCAGGCCCAGGTGTACCGGTCGTCGGCGCCGACGGGTGCGACGAGGACGATCGAGAGCGCCGCCGCCACCGCGAAGCCGATGGTGAAGAGGCGGCGCTGCCTGCTGGGGATCGTGGGGGTGGCGACCGCGTACAACGTGGCGCCGAACGTCGCGGTCAGCAGGACGAGGCCAGCCGCGCCGAGCGCTTGCCAGAGCGGGCTTGGCTCGTTCGCGACCGCGACGACCGGGACGGCGACGGCGCTCAACCACAGCACGCCAACCACCGCGAGGATGGCGCGGCGCGCCCCGGCGAGCTCTGTCACCCGAGCGAGCCTAGGCCTTGAACGTCACCACCTCGGGCATGCCGGCGCACGAGGGTTCCGATGCGGTGACCGAGGGCGGCGCCGAGGAGGCCGAAGGGGAGCCACCAGGAGGGGAAGAGGATCAGGCCCCAGCTGAAGTTGCGGAGGTTCTCGCCGACCGCGACGAGTGGGATGCCGTCGGCGGCGAGGATGAGGCTGGAGCCGACGTGATACCAGTTGATGGCCTCGAGGAGCGCGACGGCGAAGAACGCCAACGAGGTAAGGACGGCGGCCCACACCGCGGTCTGCGCGCCAGTGCGGAACGACCGGTTGGCGAAGGCTGTCGTCAGCGAGCCGACGAGCAGCACCGGGACGGGCGCGAGGAACAGGAAGCCCAGGATGCCGACGGACAGCGGGCCCGCATCGTTCAACCCACGTTGGGAAAGCACGAACAGGACCGCGGCCAGGCTGAGCGCGATGCCCGCGCCGACGTACCGGGCTTGGGGGCTGGTGACCAGGCCGCGCGGCGGGTTGAGGACGAGCCAGACGGCTCCCGCCAACGCGGCCGCGAGGAACACCGCGGCCGCCGGCGGGAGATGCAGGGCGCCGATCGGGAACTCGGTCAGGAAGTACCCGACCGCCGCGACGCACGCCGCGACGGCGGCCAGCCCGACCGCGGTGACGACGAAGCCGGCCGCCGGTGGGCGGAGAATCCGGCGCGACCGTGCCGTCGTCACCAGGGCGAGCACGCCGAGGAGCGCGACGAACGTCACGCCGAACACCTGCAGTGCCGGCATCGTCCGGCTGATCGTCAGCCCCGCCGCCGCGACGGCCGCGACGCCGAGCGCGGCGACGACGTACGTCGGCACCTGCTTGATCCGAGGCGGGAACGCCGCCGCCCGGGCGCTGCTCACCGCGAACGCCCAGCGCTCGGCCGGGTCGCGTACCTGGTCCAGCTCGGCGAGCATCGCCGCACCCCAGTCGCGCCGGTGCCGCGGCGTCGCGGCGACCGCGGCCGCCAGCAGCTGGGCCGGCGGATCCAGCGTGGCGAGGTCGGCGCCGGTCCGCGTCCACCAGCGGCGCCAGACCAGCCGTATGGCGACGAACCACGGGGCTGCGATGACGACGGCGGCGATCAGCAGCTGTGGGTAGAGGCCGGCGTCGGGCGTCGCGGGGACGCCGCCGACCGAGATCGTGAAGCCGGTGATCCAGCCGACCGCGAGGAGCGCGACGAGCACGTACAGGGCGGGCTCGCTGGCGCGGACTCTCATGCCGACCCGCCTCCTGGTTGCGGGACCAGCCGAGTGCGGGCGTCCTCGGCGGGTGTCGCCGCGAGCTCGGTCGCGAGCGCGCGGCCGGGTCCGCTGAGCCGGTAGAGGTGCCGATGCGGCCGCCCGACCGGCGCCTCGTCCTCCCACTTCGTCTCGAGCAGCCCGCGGTCGGCGAGGCGCATGAGGATCGGGTACATCGACCCGGCCTTGATGTCGAGGCGCTTGCACAGCTCATACCCGTGCTGCCAGCTGGCCGGCGTCTCAGCCAGCGCGAGCACGATCGCCACGGTTTGCGGCGAGGGTCGTCGAGAGCGGATCACGTCATTAACTCTATATAGCTAGAGTTACTCTGTCCAGCCCTGTGCACGTTCATGATCACGAACATGATCACCGGCGCCAGCCGCCGGTGGGTTTGGATGAAGGGCACCTTCATCCAACCCGGCCGGCTTGGTCACGTGGGGTGCCCTGGCCCTCGTGTGTGCGGCGGCGCGCCGCTTTGCCCATGGAGGGGGCGTTCGGGCGGTGCTCGAAGGGGTCGGGAACGCCCCTTGGGTGGGTGAAGTCACGATGCGGGATGGGTGGCCTCTGCGACGGTGGAGGGTGCGACCGAGGTGGCGTGTCCTTGGGATCGTGAACCGCGCGCTCCGGGGGTGGTTTGGGTCGGGGGCACCCCTGTCCGAACCTATGGGACCAGGGTGCCCCTCACCCAACCGCGCCGCGGGCGTTGGGGGCGCGTCAGGTTTTGGAATGAGGGCGTCCCTGTAGCGATCTCCTCGAGCGAGGGCACCCTCCGCCCTTCGCGAAAGTGTGGGGTTCTGGTCGCGACACGCTGGCGTGTCGTGACCAGAACCCCACAGTTTGATGGGACATGGTGGATGGGCCGGGCTATGGGACCAGGGTGCCCCTCACCCCAACCCTCGGCGCGACCTGCCCGTGATCATGAACGTGATCATGAACGTAAACCCTGCGTATACGACCAGTTCGGCTTCATGATCACGTACATGATCACGGGGCGTTGGGGGTGCGCCCTCATTCGAAACGGTGGGGCTAGGTCTGCGGGTCGAGGTTGGTGTGGAGCAGGAGGGGGCCGAACTCGGCGATGCCGCAGAGGAGGGCTTCGTGCTGGGAGAGGATCGTGCCGGGTTGCTGTTCGGACCAGGAGCGGGCTGCGGCGGGTGAGGTGAAGA
Organism: Tenggerimyces flavus; assembly: GCF_016907715.1. Lineage (NCBI taxonomy): Bacteria > Bacillati > Actinomycetota > Actinomycetes > Propionibacteriales > Nocardioidaceae > Tenggerimyces > Tenggerimyces flavus. The sequence goes on from NZ_JAFBCM010000001.1 coordinate 2,440,661, forward strand.
AGTTGATCGAGCCGCAGGTCTTGTCAACAGACGCTTGACAGCAGGAGTCGCCGCTCGTGCCGGCGAAGACGACGGCGGACGAGGGGTTCCACTCGGCAGAGGAGCCGTCGACGCGGATCTCGATCGGCACCTCGGTGGAAGGCTCAGTGGAACGGATCGTGAGCGGGCGAGAGAGCATCGCGGATGTGCCGAGCGCGTCGATCGCGCACATCGAGTACAACTCGGGCCCGTCGTCCAGCGCGACGCGGTGGCGTGTCGGCGTCGGCGAGAACGGGTACGCCGCGCGCAGCTCGCCGGAGGCGGAGAGGGCGATCAGGTCGCGCGCGGTCAGTTCGTCAACCACCGTTGGGGACGCCAGTTCGGCAAGGGAGGGCGCCGAACCGTGGTCGACGAACCACCGGAGGATCGCCTGGTGCGCCTGCCGTGCCGGCGGGCTGAGTACAGCGGCGGCGCTGGCCTTGCCGAGGCCGAGGCCGAGTGTGAGCGCGGAGCGGAGTTGCTCGACAGTCGGCAGAGGCCCGAAGCGGCACGTCAACGACGGCGGCGCAAGGCCGAACGGATCCACTCCATCCACCAGCAGCGTGGGCGATCCGGCCATCCCGTAAGCCTCCGCCTCCGCCTCCGTCGTGATCGAGCGCAGCACCACTGGCTCGTCCGAAACCTCGCCCAACCGCGCGAGCAGCGAAGCGACGAGCGGACAGTCCGGTACGTGCAACACCTCGATCCTCATGGCAGCAACAACGGGCAGGCGCGCTCGGCGCGGGGCAACGTGCAGGTCGCGAGCAGGTCACCCAAAGCCGAGTGCATGCGCTGCAGGTCGGCGATCCGGCGTTCGAGGTCGGTCATTCGCCCATGTGCCAGGTCCCGGACAGCGTCGCAGCTGTCCGGGCCCCCGGCGTCGAGCGAAAGCAGCTCCTCGACCTCGTCGAGGGTGAACCCCAGCTGCTGGCTCCGTTTGACGAACCGCAGCAGCGCGATCGCGTCCGACGGGTAGTCGCGATACCCGCCGGGCGAGCGCGGCGGCACCGTCAGCAGGCCGCGGCGCTCGTAGTAGCGCAGCGTCTGCGTGTTCACGCCGACCTGGTCGGCGAGCTCCTTCGTCCGCATGCCTCCATCATCAACCCCGTACCCAACTACAGGGTCAACCCGCGATCGGCCGCGGCGCGATGCCGTCCGGGTCGAGCCGTTCGGCGAACTGGGTCCACAGCGACTCCGCGAGCGAGTCGGGCGACACCACGGGTACGTTCGGCATCGCCGACGCGAGGGCAAGAGCCGCCGGGGTGTTCTCGATGAACGCGGTGATCGCCAGCCCGCCGACGTACACGCCACGCGGCGCGAGCTCACGGTGCAGCGCCAGCGCGTGGTAGCGGAGTGCGGACATCGAGATGCCGACGTTCGCCATCTCCGGGGTCGGAACGAGCGCGGAGCCGCCATAGCTGAACAGCGCACCGCCGCCGCGTTCGACCAGGTCGGGCAGGGCCTGATGGGTGAGGGCGACCGGCGTGAGCACGATCTGGTCGAGCAACGGACGCAGGTTGTCGAGGGAGACGTCGGCCGGGCGCGCGACGTGCTCGAGCGCGCCCGTCGCGCTGTAGAACAGCACGTCCACCTTGCCGAGCGTCCGCTGGATCGTCGTGAGCGCCCCCAGAGCACTGGCCGGGTCCGTGAGGTCGGCGGTGAACGCGTGCGCCTTGACGCCGGCCGAGCCCAGCGTGCGGACGTGCTCGAGCAGGCGTTGCTCGTTGCGGGCGACGAGGGCGACCTCGTACCCCTCGCGGCCGAAGCGGTGGGCGACCGACAGTCCGAGGCCGGGACCAGCCCCGAAGATCGTCAGGAGTTTCGTCATGGCTACGAACGTATGGCGATGCGGAGAGACAGCCCATGCGTACCGATCCCGAGTTCATACGCGATCGTCTCCGGGCGGGTACGGTGGATGGCATGGACCTCGACGTCCTGAGCGACGTGATCTCGGTGGTGCGCAGCGGCCGTCCGCTGTCCGCGCTGGTGACCTGGCGCGCGCCGTGGGGACAGCGGTTCACGACCGAGTCGGGCGCGGCCGGATTCCACGTGATCCTGCAGGGCAGCTGCTGGTTGCTCGTCAAAGGAGCCGAACCGGTGCTGGTGAACGCCGGGGACGTGCTGTTCTTCCCGCAGGCTGGCGAGCACGTCCTCGCCGACAGCCCGTCGACGCCCGCCGCGCCGGAGCCGTGCAGTCCGGAGGACCCGCGATTCGACGACCGCTTTGTGACGGCGGCCGCGCCGGCGAGCGACGGCGCGGTGACCGTGGTGCTCGGCGGCGCGTACTGGCTCGAGCCGGAACGGACCCATCCGCTACTCAGAGACCTTCCGCCGCTGATCCATCTCCCAGCCAGGCTTGGACATCAGCCACAACTCCGCGCCGCGATCGACCTACTGAGCGCCGAGCTGGAGCGCCCTCGCATCGGCACGTACGCGATCATCCCGGCGTTGCTCGACACGCTGCTGCTCTACATCCTGCGGGCCTGGTTCGACGACCAGCCGGCGACCGGCTCGACCGGCTCGGGCGGTTGGGCCGCGGCGCTGCGCGATCCCGCCGTCGCCGCGGCGTTGCAGGCGATCCACCGCGAGCCGGCGCGGCCTTGGACGGTCGCCTCGCTGGCCAGCGAGGCCGGGCTGTCGCGTGCGCCGTTCGCCCGCAAGTTCGCCACGCTGGTCGGGCAACCACCGCTGTCGTACCTGACCTGGTGGCGGCTGACGACGGCGGCACGGCTGCTGATGGACTCCGAAGCACCGTTGGGAACGATCGCCGCAGCGGTCGGCTACTCGTCGGAGTTCGCGTTCGCGAACGCGTTCAAACGTCAACACGGCATGGCGCCCGGCCGCTATCGACGCCGCGCCGCTTAGCGGAGCCGCCGCGCCGCCTGGGCGATCTCCTGAGTGCCCATCGCGGCGTAGACGTCCCGGGCCAGCGTCCACCACTCCCGCGCGAGGGCCGGTTCGCCGCGACCAGAGTGGGCGTCACCGAGCGCGCAGAGCGTGCGTGCCTCACCCAGCCGGTAGCCCGTCTCGCGGTGCCGGGCCAGGGCGCGGTCGCCGTACCCGATCGCCTCGTCCCACCGACCCAGCTCGACGAGCGCCGCCGACGCCGCGGTGAGCAGGCCGTCGTGGGCCAACGGATGCCGGCCGGACCAGTGCTCGAGCCCCTCCTCGGCGAGCGCGAGAGCCTCGGCGGGACGGCCCGTACGGAGGTTCGCCAAGGTGCGCAACTCGAGCATCCAGGCGTTGCCGATGAGCTCCGTACGCGCGACCTCGTCCGCGTTCCGTTCGAGCTCGGCGAGGATCGGGGCGGCCGGGCGACCGGCCCGGAGGTCGACCTCCAGCAACGTCAGCTGGACTTCGAGCTGATGGTCCCGCCTCCCGGGAACCTCGGCGGCGTCGTGGGCCAGGGCGACCGCGGCCCGGGCCAGCTCGTACTCGCCCCGGTCCAGCCGGACGCGGGCGAGCCCGAGGTAGCCGTTGATCAGATCGATGACCAGGCCGATCTCGTGGTTGATCCGCAGATTCCGCTCGACGTGGTCGAGCGCCTCGTCCAGGTTGCCGAGGCGCAGCTGGGTCCAGGCCAGGTTGTCGTGGAGGACCGCGAGCGTTCTGGTGACGCCCGCGCTCTCGATCTCGGCGCGGACGCTCTCGAACCCCTCGAGCGCGCTGACGAGGTGCCCCAGCTCCATCGCGTGGTGCGCCAGGTCGACGGCCAACGCCGCGGCCTGCCTCTCGTGGCCGGCAGCGCTGAGGAGGTCGAAGGCGCGCTGGCAGGTGGCGTACGCCTCGGGCAGGCGGACCAGCCGGTGCAGGGCGATCGCGAGCACCTGCAGGACGCTCGCCTCGAACGTGGTGTCGCCGATCCCCGCGGCGAGATCTCGCGCTCGCTCCAGCATCGAAACGGCGTCGGTCAACTCGCCGAGGTTGAAGTGGAGCCGGCCGGCGTGCGCGGCCATCATCGCCCGGGCTCGGTCGTCTCCGTACTGCCCGGCGACGGGCGTCACCAGGTCGATCGTGATCTTCCACTCCGCGTAGCGGGCTCGGGTGGAGAGGTACGGCCGCAGCGCGTCGGCCAGCTCCCAGGCGAGCTCGTACGGGCCTTCCGTCGCGGTGTCGTGCACGGCGGCCATCAGGTTGGGCAGCTCGCGGTCGATCTGCTCCAGGCTCCACGGCCCGGCGTTCGCGGGCCGGTCGCGGCTGTGCTGACCGGACAGCTGGTTGGCGGTCGCGTCGAGCTTGGCGATGTACCAGTCGAACAGGCGGCGCCGCGCGGCCTCGCGGTCGGCCTCGGCGTTCTCGGCGTCCGCGCGGTCGCGGGCGTAGAGGCGGAGCAAGTCGTGCACGCGGTACCTGCCGTCCCGCTGCTCGTCGACGAGGCTGGCGGCGGTCAGCGTGGCCAGGGCTCGGCGCGGGCTGGCTCCAGTCATCGCTTCCAGCGACTCCGCGGTGAGGTCCTGGCCGGGGATCAGGCCCAGCAGCCGGAAGACCCGCCTGGTGTCGTCGTCGAGAGCGGCGTACGACGTGGCGAAGGACGTACGGACGAGGGAGTCCGGGCCCTCCAGCAGCGTGAGCTCCTCGACCAGCGAGGCGATCGCGTACGGCGGCCGGGTGGCGAGGCTCGCGCCGGCGACGCGGAGGGCGAGCGGCAGGTGGCCGCACATCTCCGCCAGCTGGCTGACCGCGGAAGGCTCGGCGGCCACGCGTTCCTCGCCGACCTGGTCGGCCAGCGCCTGACGGGCCTCGTCGGCCGAGAGGACGTCGAGCAGCACGACCCGGGCGCGGTCCAGCGCGACCAGCGGCTCGAGGGTGTTGCGGCTCGTCACCACGACCGCGCTGCCCGGGGAGCCGGGGACCAACGGACGTACGACGTCCACGGTCGCGACGTTGTCCAGCACCACCAGCACGCGGCGGCCGGCCAGGCGGGACCGGTACAGCGCGGTCTGCTCGTCCACGTCGACCGGGATCCGGCGGCTGTGCACGCCCAACGCCCGCAGGAAGCGCGGCAGGACGTCGGCGGGGGTGAGGGCTCGTTCGGCGGAGAAGCCGCGGAGGTCGACGAACAGCTGCCCGTCCGGGTAGCGCGCGCTCGCCTGGTGCGCGGCCGCGACGGCCAACGCCGACTTGCCCACGCCGGGCGCCCCGGCGATCAGCACCAGGGGCGACGTGTCGGGGTCGGCGAGCCAGGACGTCACCTGCTCCAGCTGTCCCTGCCGGCCGACCAGACCCGCCGGGCGGACGGGCAGCTCGTGCGGAGTCTCCGGCCGTACGGCGGCAGGGTCGGTATCGGGCGCGCAGTCCAGGCTCTCGGTGAGGATCGCCTGGTGGGTACGCCGGAGCGTCTCGCCCGGGTCGACGCCGAGCTCGCTCGCCAACGTCTCGGCCGCCTGCTGGTACGCGGCGAGGGCCTCCGACGGGCGGCCGGCGGCGTACAGGGCGCGCATCAGTACGTCCCACGCCCGCTCGCGGAGCGGGTGCTCGTCGACCAGGCCGCGGAGCGCGGTGACGACCTCGGCCGCCCGGCCGAGGCGGAGCTCCAGCTCGGCGCTGCGTTCGATCACCGTGAGCTGGCGTTCGAGCAGGCCGGGGACCACCCGCTGCCGCAGCGGGTCGGACGGAACGTTCGTCAGCGGCTCGCTCTGCCATCGCTCGGCGACGGACCGGAGCAGCTCGAGCGCCGCTTCCGGCTGGCCCGCCTCCTCCGCCTCGTCCGCCGCGTGGACGGCGGCGTCGTACGCGACCAGGTCGACGTCGGCGTGGGCCAGATCCAGCCGGTAGCCGCCGCTGCTCGTCACGATCACGTCGTCGCCGAGCACCTTGCGCAGCCGGGAGACGTAGGCGTGCAGCGTGCCGCGGGCGTTGCCGACGGGGGACTCGCCCCAGAGGTCGTCGATCAGCCGTTCGGCCGGGACCGCGACGCCGGGGTTGAGAGCCAACAGGGCGAGGACCGTACGTTGCTTGCCGGCCGCGGGGGTGACGTCTCGTCCGTCCCGGAAGGCCTGCAACGGCCCCAGGACCCGCAACGACACGTCCACTTTTCGCCCCCGCACCCGCCTCGCCCAGCCCCCGGCGTTCGGCCACGATACCGGGGCTATCTGTCAGATTTCGTCAGCAGCGGGCAAAGAGAAGAGTGCGAAGACGGCCGGATCGCTGAACGCGTAGAGGTGTTCGATGCCGGTCGGACCCACCTCCAGGACCTGCAGGAACTGCGCGTGCCGGGTGCCGTCCGGGCGGCGGACGTAGGTGGCGAAGGCGGGCTGGCCGTTCGCTACCACCGGGACGAGCGTGGCCTCGCCGGGCTTGACCGGACAGCGGTGGGTGAGGTGGTGGCCGATGGCTGCCCGGCCGCGGTACCAGGCGGTGAGCGGCGGCATCTCCCAGACGGCGTCCGACGTCAGCAGGGCGATGATCGCGGGCACGTCCTTGTCCTCCCACGCCGCGACGTACGCGTCGAGCAGCCGGCGGTCCGCGGCAGTGGAGGGCTCGGGAACGGACGAGATCGAGCTGTCGTCGAGCGCGGAACGGGCTCGGCGCAAACTCGAGTTGACGGCGATCGTCGTCGTGTCCAGCATCGCCGCGACCTCCGCGGCGCGGAAGCCGAGCACGTCCCGCAGCAACAGCACGGCGCGCTGCTGGGGCGGCAGCGTCTGCGCCATCGCGACGAACGCGAGCCGCACGCTGTCGCGTTCGTCCAGCTCCCCGCCCGGGAGTGGCTCCAGCCACGGAACGTCCGACCGCATCGCCACGGGATCGGCCGGGTCGGACTCCGGCTCGAAGCTCATCGGCAGCACCCGGCGGCGCGCGGAGCCCAGCACGTTCAGGCAGGCGTTCGTCGCGATCTTGTACAGCCACGTACGCACCGATGCTCGACCCTCGAACGCGTCCCGCGCCTGCCACGCGCGCAGGAACGTGTCCTGCACGAGATCCTCCGCCTCGTGCACGGAGCCGACCATCCGGTAGCAGTGCGCGAACAACTCGCCTCGGTACGGCTCGAACTCGTGCTCGGTGGCAGTCGACAAAGAACCTGACCTCCTCCGGTGACTTTCGACGCGCTCGTTTGTCCGTACCTACAAGACCAACCGAAAGGGTAACCACCATGCGCACACTGTTCCTGCAGATCAACGTCACGCTCGACGGCTACGTCGAGGACGCGAACGGCGACATCGACTGGCACTTCGCCGACGACGAGTTCGACAGCTTCATCCTGGACACGCTGCGTTCGATCGACGGCATGGTGTTCGGGCGCGTGGCGTTCGAACGACTCGCCCCGTACTGGCCGACGGCCGGCGAGACCGCTCAGTCCGAGACCCAGCGCGAGACGGCGCGGCTGATGAACGAGCTGCCCAAGTACGCCCTCTCGCGGACGGCTCGGCAGAGCGACTGGAACAACAGCCACTTCGTCACCGTCGACGACGTGGTGAAGCTGAAGTCCCAACCAGGCAAGGATCTCGCCCTCTTCGCCGGCGCGAACGCCGCGACGGAGCTGACGGGCCAGGGACTGGTCGACGAGCTGCGCCTCATCGTCAACCCGCTCTTGCAGGGCGGCGGAACGCCCTTGTTCAGCGGGACGTACGCGCGCCAGGAGCAGACGCTGACCGACGTGCGTCGCCTCGCGAGCGGCGCACTCGTCCTGACCTACCGGACCTAGAACGGCTTGCGCGCCACGTACCCGACGACGTCGATCGGCGCCCGGAGCGGCAGACCGTCGCGGACGAGCTTCTGGGCCTGGTGGATCGCCGCTTCGATGAACGCGGTCTCGCCGATGCTCTCGATCGCCTCGTACGCCGGTCCGGTCGACGCGAGCGTGCGCGCGTAGGTGTACGGGTCGGCGAACTCCCACACCATCGGGACGTCGAATCGTTCCACGTCGACGAAACCGTGCCGGGTCAGGAACTCCTCGCCGGCGCCCGGTGTGCCGAGTTCCAGCGAGGCCTCGTGCTCGAACGGCCCCACGTCGGCGATCCGGAACGGGGTGTACGCCCACGTGCCGGGCGAACGGCGCAGCTGGCCCCACGTCGTGAGGCCGACGCGCCCGCCTCGTACGAGCACGCGGTGCACCTCGCGGATCGCCGACGGCGTCGACGCCCAGATCCCCCGGAAGCTGGTCGCGACGTCGAAGCTCTCGTCGTCCCACGGCAGCGCGTGCCCGTCGCCGACGCGGAGGTCGGAGTCGGGGTTGCGGTCCCGCGCGATCGCGACGAGGCGGTGCGAGGCCTCGATGCCCGCGCACTCGGCGCCACGCACGCGGGCGAGCTCGAGCGCGAGCCCTGACCCGCAGGACACGTCGAGGAGCCGTTCGCCCAGCGAGATGTCCAGCCGGTGGTGGAGCGTGACGAACTCCCGGCAGCTCCCCGGCTCGCTCAGGGTGGCGAAGTCGACCGCGCGGCGCCCCCAGCCGTCGTCGGCAACGTCCCACTCGTCGGTGGTCGTAGTTCTCGTGTCTTCACGACTGATCACACTGGTCATGGCTCATCCCCCTGAACTCGCACTGACCTGGATCCTTTCTACGTCCGGGTCGCGTGCGTCCGCGTGAGCTGTCGCTACTCAGATCACGATGAGCTGCTACTCAGTTTTGTCCACAGCTCCGCGGCGTCCCTGCGGCTGCGGACCTCGAGCCGGTGCAGGACGGCCGCGACGTGGTTGCTCGCCGTCCGTACCGACACCGTCAGCCGGCCCGCGATCTCGGCGTCGCTGAGGCCCTCCGCGAGCAGCCGCAGCACCTCGAGCTGGCGGGTGGTGAGGCCGGCCGGGTTCTCCCGCGTGGTCGTCGACCGGCCGCGCGGAACGTGGGAGACGCCCAGGTCACGCAGCCGCAGCCTGGTCAGCTGGGCGAGCGGTCTCGCGTCGAGGTCCTCGAGGATCTTGAGCCCTTCGAGCAGGACGCCGGGGTCGCCGCTCTCGTACAGCGCGAGCGCGTGCTCGTACCGGCAGCCGGCGCTCCGCCACCGTTCGGCGGCACCGCGCCAGTCGCCGTCGAGCAGCAGTGCGAACGGGGAGTCCGAGGTCGTCAGCTCCACTTGGTGGCCGGCGCGGCGCAGCCAGTACGCGAGCTCCGGCCACAGCACGGTCGCGCGGACGCCGAACGCCTCGTCGAACGGCTCGCGCGCGAGATCCTGGACCTCGTCGTACGCGCCCCGCAGCCAGGCGCCCTCGGCGGCCGCGGCGGCGGACCAGGCGATGCGCTGCAGGTCGCCGGTCTTCCGGCTGAGCGCGACGGACGTGGCCAGCATGCCTTCCGCTGCCGTGGCCCCGCGCCGCGCGGCGACCCGGCCGAGGACCATCAGCGCGATCGACCCGTGCATGGGCTCGGTCCGCGAGATCCGGCTGAGCGTGCGCTCGGCGTCGTCCCATTCGCCGCGGCCCAGGTGGATCCGCGAGGTCAGGACGGTCATCGCGGTCAGCGCGCCGAGGTGCTCGACGCGTTGGGCGAACTCGCGGCCGGACCGGACGTACTGCTCGGCCTCGTCGAGCCGGTAGCGGTCGACCATGCCGCAGGCGAGGTTGGCGTACGCGCGGCAGGCGGGATCGGGCGCGCCGGCCTCGAGCGCGACCCGCAGGCTCTCCTCCATCAGCTCGTGCCCGTCGCCGAGGTGCAGGTCCCAGCGGCACACCGCGAGCGCGTTCAGGGCGTGCGCCAACGTGACCTGGTCGCTGGTCGCACGGGCGAGGTCGATCGCGCGCTCGGCGAGCGGACGCGCCTGGTCGTACCGGTGGGCGAACAGGTGGAGGGCGGCGAGGTTTGTGTACGCGAGCGCGAGCTCGTGGCCCTCGCCGAGCTTCTCCAGGACCGCGACCGACTCCTCCGCGACGACCTCGGCGCCGTGCTGGTCGCCCGCCAGCTTGAGCATCCTCGACCGCCACCACAGGCCGGTACCGACTGCGAGGTCGTCGCCGAGCTCGCGGCGTACCGCGATCGCGCGTTCCTGCAGGTCGGCGGCCTGGACGTTCCGGCCGACCGTGTAGCACTCGACCGCGTAGTCCTCCAGCAGCTGCGCTCGTTCTGCCGGCTCGAAGTCGTCGGCCTGGTCGAGGACGAGCTGGTAGTGCGCGACCGCCTCGCGGTGGGCGCCCGTGCGGGCCGCGTCCCTCGCCGCGGCCGGGCCGTAGCGGGCGATCGCCTGGTGGTCGCCGGCTCTCGCGGCGTAGTGGACGAGTTGTCCGGTATCGCTCTCCGGCCGTTTCTCCAGCGCTGCCAGGACGTTGGCGTTGTAGCGCATGCGGCGGATCGCGGGCAGCCCGTCCAGGATCGCGCGCCGACCGAGCTCGTGCCGGAACGCGACGCGTTGCGGTGTGACGGTGAGCAGTCCGCGTTCCTCGGCGTTCGCGAGGGTCGGTAGGCCGCCCGGAACGAGCTCGTCGACCAGCCAGCGGCCGATCGCGGTCGGCAGGACGGCGAGCTGTTCGACGGCTTGGCGTACGTCCGGGTCGAGCGTGTGGACGCGCGCCATCACCGCGGCGACGACCGAACGGGGCACGCCCTCGGCGTCGCCGGCGGCGATGACCTCGCCTACGAAGAACGGGTTGCCCGCGGTGATCGCGAACACCTCGTCGGCGTCCAGCTCGGTTCCTGTCGCCAGGTCTTTGACGGCGTCCCTGGACAGCCTGCGGAGGGGGAGCTGGTGCGAGGCGCCGCTCGCGGCGGCCTGGCCGAGCACCCTGCGGACGGGGTGGTTCGTGGTCAGGTCCTCGTCGCGGTAGGTGAGGAGCAGCACGACGGGGAGCTGGTGGACGCGGCGGATCAGGTAGCCGAGCACGTCGAGCGTGGCGTCGTCGGCCCAGTGGATGTCCTCGATCGCGAGCAGCGTGGGGTGGCCTGCCCACTGCAGCTCGGTGTGGAGCGCGGTGAGGATGCGGTCGCGGTCGGCGCCGCGCAGCGCGGTGGCGAGCTCCGTACCGACCGCGTTGGCGAGGTCGCGGAAGGGGCCGAGGATCTGCGGGGTGGCGAGGTCGTCGCAGTGGCCGACGAGCACCCTGCCCTCGGCGGGGACCCGGCTGCGGGCGGCGTGGACGAGGCGCGACTTGCCGATGCCCGCCTCGCCGGAGATCAGGACGACGCGTCCCTGCCCTTCGGCTGCCCCGCGGGCAGCCTCGGCGAGCACCGCGAGCTCGTGCTCGCGTTCCAGGACGGCCATACCTGCGATGTTCGCACGCCTGCTACGGCGTCGTCTCCAACGTCAGTGTGTACTGGGCGAATCCCTGTCGTTCGTAGAACCTGATCGCCGCTTCGTTGGTCGCGAACGCGGTGACGGCGATGCGGTCCGCTTGCTGCTCCTTCGCCCATGCGCGGAACGCTTGGACGAACTCGGCGCCGACGTGCTGGCCGCGGTGGGCGGGGCGGACGTACAGGCTGCTGAGGGTCGCGATGCGGACGGGGCGGATCGCGGACGGCTCGGTCAGGACGCCGGTGAGGTGTCCGACGATCTTCCCGCCGGCGTCCGCGACCAGGACGAGCCGTTCGGGCTTCGTGAGCAGGTCGGCGTACCCGTCGACGCCCAGCTCGTGCGGGAATCGCACATTCATCGTCTCGTCCCGCGTGCCGGCGTCCTCGGCAAACAGCGCCGCACTCGAGTCCAGCCAACCCGGCACGTCCGCGGTCGTTGCGCGCCGGACGGTGACGTCACTCATGCCTGGCCGCCTTCGTACTCGCTGCGCAGCAGGCCGTAGATCGCGCCGCCGTGGAACTCGCCGTCCTCTTCCAGGGAGTACCCGCGGCGTACGCCCTCGAGCTGGAAGCCGAACTTGCGGAGCAGCCTGGTCGACTCGTGGTTGTCCGCGATCGTCTGTGCCTCGAGGCGGTTGACCTCGAGGACGTCGAAGGCGAACGCGAGCATCGCCCCGAGGGCTTCGCTGGCGAGTCGTTTGCCCCAGTACGCACGGTTCAGGTCGTACCCGATCTCGGCACGCCGGTGTCCTTCGTTCCAGCCGAGGCTGTAGAGGCCGATCAGCTTGTCGTTCTCCCGCAGTGCCACGCCCCAGTGGATCCACTCGTGCTTGGCGAAGAGCTCCGTGAGCCGTTCGATCATCTCGGCGGACTCGGAGACATCGGTGTGCGGAACGGAGTTGTAGCGCTGGACGTACGGATCGCTGCGGACAGCGAACAGGTCCTCGGCGTCGGATCCCCGGAGCTCGCGCAGGACCAGGCGTTCGGTCCGCAGCGTGGGGAATTCGGAGTAGTCGAAAGTGGGCATCGCGCGACAGGCTAGCGCTGCTTACTTCGACTTACGCCGACGAAGGGGAGAATTCGCGCATGACCGAGGCCGGCATCACCGCCGTCAACCCGTCCGTCCTTCCGCCGCCCACGTCCACGTTCACCCACGGCGCGCTCGTCACCGGGGCTCGGCGGACGTTGTACGTGAGCGGGCAGGTGCCGTGGTCGGACACTGAGGGCAACGTTCCGGCGGACTTTCCCACGCAGGCGCGGGTGACGTACGCGAACCTGCTCGCCGTGCTCGCCGAGGCGGGGATGACCGTGCACAACCTCGCCAAGCTGACCGTGTATCTGTCCGACCGCGCGTACCGGGCGCCGCACGGCGAGGTGCTGGAGGAGGTCCTGCAAGGGCATCGGCCGGCGTTCACGTCGATCATCACCGACATCTACTCCGAGGCCTGGCTGCTCGAGGTGGACGCGATCGCGGTGTCGTTCTAGGCCGTGCCTCTTGACTATCGCCTGACGCGCGACACCTCGCATCCCGCCTGGCCGCGGTCCAGATCGTCACCCAGAGGACAAACTATGAATTCCTCCTGCACCACGCCCAGCCGGGCGCGATGCGCCGCGCGCCATCGCGCGGAGCGCGATGACCGACGCTACTCAAGAGACACGACCTAGATGCGGCTGACCGTTCTGGGTGCGTGCGGTGCCTATCCCGCCGCTGGTTCCGCGTGTAGTGGGTTTCTGGTCGAGGCCGACGGGTTCCGGCTGCTGGTGGACGTGGGGTACGCGACGATGCCGCGGCTGTTGTCGTACCTGCCGGCGTCGGCGGTCGACGCGGTGATCGTCAGCCACGGGCACCCGGACCACTGCGCCGACCTGAACCCGCTGCTGCGGGCGCGTGCCTTGTGTGACGACCCGGCGCCTTCGTTGCCTGTGTACGCGCCGCCGCATGCGTTGGACGCGGTGCTCGCGCTGGACCGGCCGGGGATGCTTGCGTCGGCTGTGGCGCTGCGCCCGTTCGCGCCGGGGGAGGCGCTGTCGGTGGGGCCGTTCGCGGTCTCGACGTTCGACCTGCCGCACTTCACGCCGAACGCCGGCCTCCGCCTGACCGCCGGCGGGCGGGTGCTCGCGTACACGGGCGACACCGGGCCGAGCGACTTGGTGGTGGCGCTGGCCCAGGACGCGGACGTGTTCCTGGCCGAGGCGACGCACGCCGACGTGGTGCCGGACGACTCGGCGCGGTGGCTGTCGAGCGCCCGGCAGGCGGGTTCGTACGCCGCTTCGGCGGGGGTGGGGCGGCTGCTGCTCACGCACCTGTGGCCGGAGGACCCGCGCGAGCCGTTCCTCGCCGAGGCGTCGGCGTCATACACCGGCCCGTTGGCCCTGGCCGAGAGCGGGCTGGTGCTGAACTTCTAGTTGGCGCGGGCGGGCAACCATCGCGGGAGGCCAGCCGGTCTGCCACGGTGTGACGATCGATGACAGCAGCCTGACGCTGGCGGGCGTCGGCCGAACGGGGGCGCCTGTGCCGGAGGCAGGGTCCGGAGCCGAGGGCTTCGAGGCGTACGTCGCCGCCCGCACGTCGCGCCTGCTGCGGACGGCGTACCTGCTGACCCAGGACCACGGTCTCGCCGAGGACCTGGTGCAGACGGCGCTGTCGAAGGTGTGGTTCGCGTGGTCGCGGATCTCGGGGAGTGACCCGGAACCGTACGTCCGCAAGGTGCTGGTGAACACGTACGCCTCGTGGTGGCGGCGCCGGTGGAACGGGGAACGGGCGACCGATTCCGTGCCCGAGACCACTGTCGTTGCTGGGGCCTCGTTCGAGGAACGGACCGACCTCTGGGCCGCGCTGCAACGACTGCCGCGGCGGCAACGGGCGGTGATCGTGCTGCGGTTCTACGAGGACCTGACCGAGGCCGAGACCGCGCGGCTGCTGGAGTGCTCGGTCGGAACCGTGAAGAGCCAGACCCACAAGGCGTTAGCCAAGCTGCGCATCGACCCCGCGTTGATCGAGACCGACACCCGCAAGGAGGGCACGCGATGAACCTCGCCGACCTGCGGGCCGAACTTGCCCATCGCGCCGAGGATCCCGAAGCCGGCGTCGACCTGCTTCCCGGCGTCCAGCGCAAGATCCGCACAACTCGCCGCAACCGTCGCGTCGCCGGCTCCGCCGTCGTGGTGGTCGCGCTGGTAGCGGTCGCGGTAGGCGTCCTGCCCGACCTGACCCGCGACAGTTCGCCGGAGCCCGCCAAGTCCCCGTCTCCAGGGCCGACCGAGGACTACGTCGCGGAAGGCGTGCGGTTCCCCCTGCATCTGGAAGGGGCGACCCTCCAGAAGGCCTTCGTCGGTAACCCGGGCCAGACCCAGACGACGTTCGAGTGGACGCCGGGCGCGGACGCCCTGACGGTGGCGGGCGTCTGCTCGGCCGACAACCCGGACGACAGCGTGTTGGAGATCACGATCGACGGCTTGGCTGTCTCGAGCACGGCCTGCTCTGGTAGGGAACTGCACGGTTCCTCCACCTACTCCGCCGACAGCGGACTGTGGACCATCGCTCGCCCCGGTCGCGCTTCGACCGTGACGCTCCGAGTCGAGACTCTCGACGGCAAGCTCGTCGGCGATCGCGCCGCGGTGATGGGGGTCGGCCTCTACACACCTGCGCCGGCCGAACAGGATCCGATGCCGAGGCGGACTCCGCCGGCGAGTCCGGACGACTACGTCAACGACGGGTTCCGATACCGGAGCCAGGTGGGCGGCAGAAGCCTGGTGGGGGCAAGGATCGGTGCGCCTGCGCAGAACACGCTGGCTTTCGAGTTCACGCCGTCGTCGAAGCAAGTGCGGGTCGCGCCGTTCTGCCATGGTGACGGAACTCAGTCGGTCAAGGTGAGCATCAACGGTGTCGAGAGTGAGTACTTCCATGGATGTCACCTGGAGCGGCGTGAGGTCGGCGGACTCGCGGTCTCCGCAGGCATGGCTGGCGAGGGCTGGCCAGGCGTGAAGGTGGGGCAGCCGAACACGGTCACGGTCCGCCTTGTCGACGGGCGTGGAAAGACTGTCGCTGGGCGCGCGCGGATCGGTGTGGGGGTCTACCAGGACGGCGAGAAGCGAAGGCTCGTCGCAGGTGACTCGTCGGTCGAGATCGAAACGCTGGTCGACTATCGCGGCTATGACTATCGGCTGGTCGATGTCCGGACCGCGGTAGCTGATGCCCAGAAGCGGTTGACGATCCCGACCCCGGCGGACACTCCGTTCGTGGTCGGCTACGGATCGGCCGGGATCGGGGAGTTCGGAGAGCTCCAGCTGGTGGGGCTGAAGCACCAGGCCACGTCCGATACAGACGTGGACGGCTTCCTCTTGCAGGGGCAGTGGCCACATCCCGCGGGAGAAGCGAGTCTTCGGTTCGTCCAGGGCGAGCCGAAGACCGGGATGACCTACATCGCGATCTACGAGCCCGTTCGCTAGAGCTCTTTCGGGAAGCCGAAGCGCTCGACCAGGGTGGGGTCGGGGAAGACGGTGATGCCTTGGAGGCCGCCCTTCGCGACGGCGAGGACGGCGATGCCGAGGGGTTGGTGGGTGCCGTCCTCGGCGCGGACGTACGCTGCTGCGGCGGGTTGGCCGTTCGCGCTCGTCGGCAGCATCTTCCAGTCGCCCTTGGTGAAGAGCGCGTGCCTGGTCAGGTACGGCAGGCAGGAGGCGCGACCCTGGTACCAGGCCTTCGAGCCGATCAGCTCCAGGGTCGCGTCCTCGCGCAGCAGGCGTTCGATGGTCTTCGGGTCGGAGTTCTCGAACGCGGCGATGTACTGCTCGAGCAGCGCCCTTTGCTCTGGCTCTTCGGGCTCCTCCACCAGCTCGGCTGTCGGCGCGACCTCGTCGAGCTTGGCGCGGGCTCGTTGCAGCATGCTCTTGACGGCCGTGGTCGACGTACCCAGCGTCTCGGCGACCTCCTTCGCCGACCAGGCGAGGACCTCCCGCAGCAGCAAGGCGGCACGCTGCCGGCCGGGCAGGTACTGCAGGCTCGCGATCAGCGCGAGCCGGAGGCTGTCGCGGAACGCCACGATGCTCGCCGGGTCCTGCGCGTCGTTCGCGACGAGGGCGGTCGGCAGCGGCTGGATCCAGTCGGCGTCGAGGAGTACGGGCTCGGCGTCCGGGTCGTCGCTCGGCGCGCCCAGCCCGGACGGCAACGCGCGCCGGCCGCGCTGCTCGAGCGCGGTGAGGCAGGCGTTTGTCGCGATCTTGTACAGCCAGGTACGCAGCGACGCGCGGCCCTCGAACTCGCCGTACCCGCGCCATGCCCGCAGGTAGGTCTCCTGCAGCACGTCCTCCGCGTCGTCGATCGAGCCGAGCATGCGGTAGCAGTGCGCGAGCAGCTCCCGCCGGTACGGCTCGGTGCTCCGGACGAAGTCGTCGCGCTCGGTTGCGGTCGGCATGGCTCGGCTCCTGCTCGTGGTGGGTCCTACCGTAGGGACCCCGAGCGGCACGGAAAGGAATCGGTCGCATGCCCCTGTTCCTCTACAGCACCTCGCCGGCACCGCACGAACAGACGATCCTCGGCGCCTGCCGCCGCCCCACCCGCCCCACCCGCGCCGTAGCCCTGTTGGCCGCCCTCGAGGCACCGGATGCGGCGCTGCTCGACGGGTTGCGCGGGCACTTCCCGGTGCCGTTGGACGACTCCGGGCTGGCTTCGCGGGACGACGCGTACGACAAGGCCGTCGTCTCGCGGCTCGCCTCGGCCGACCTCGTGCTGATCGGCGGCGGCTCGCCACTCCGGCTGGTCGAGGTCACGCGCGGGACGCCCGCCCTGGCGGCACTGCGGTCCGCGTACGACAACGGCGCCGTCCTCGCCGGCTGCAGCGCGGGCGCCGCGGTGTTCGGCGCCGGCATGCTCGCCGGCGCCGAGCCGCTCGCCCTGTGGGGCTGGCTCCCGAACACAGTCGTCGCCCCGCACTTCGGCCAGTACGACATCGAGCCCTGGCGCCAGGCCTATCCCACCTGCGACATCCTCGGCATCCCCGACGACGCGATGGCGAAGGTCGACGGAGCCGAGACCACCTCTCTCGGCCCCGTCGACCTCACCGTCCTTCCACCAGTGGAGGACAAGCGCGGGGTCAGTCGGTGACCCAGTCCATGTGTTCGATCCAGAGGTCGAGCAGTGCCCGATCGCCCCGCGTTTCCAAGCGAGGAGCCTCGCCCAACGGGCGGCGCCTGCTGATCACGAGGAGGAGGTCGGAGGCTGGGCCGCTGAGCGTGACGTCCGCCTCGGCGTGCGTACGTTCCAGGGCGACCCGGTCTGGTTCGCGGCGCGCCAGCCACTCCCCGGGCGCGTCGGTCGCGTGGAAGTGCAGGGTCTGGCCGTCGCCGCGCAACGCGTTCGCGAAGTCCGGCCGGTTCTCCCAGTAGCCGTCGGAAGTCATCGTGTCCAGCCAGTCCTCGATCGCCCCCACCGCAAGCTCCGGCGCCAGCTCGTACCGCGTGCCGAGCGCCGCAGCCGCGTCCGCGCGATGGACGCAAGCCTCGCCGAACAACCGACGTGACCAGAACGGCACGCCCGCGGCGGCGCCGGACGGATCCCAGACCGGCGTGGCATCGTCGACCGACTCGAACGCCCGCATCGCCTCGGCCGCGGTGCCGTTCAGCCAGGCGCCCCACTCGGCTGAGTCGGTCGGGGCCGGGACATAACCGGCGAACGCATCGGCGGGCTCGCTCATCCGCTGACCCACGAGCAGGGCGACCATCCGCTGGGTCGCGCCGACGTGGTCGACGAGGTCGGCCAGCGTCCACTTCGGAGCCGTCGGCACCGGGGCCGAGGCATCCCTGCCCTCGACCCAGTCGGCCAGGATGCTCGTCTGCTCGACCACCGCGTTCAGGTACGCGGACGTGTCCATCGCTGTGCCTCCATGACTTGCTGAGCTACGTCGCGGCAACCCTGTCAGCAATCGGTGGCACGGCGCTGGCGCCGCGCTGGCACTACTGCCGGAACGAGCCCGGCCCGAGCACCTCCCAGTACTTCTTCGCCGGGTCCTCGATCGAACCGAACGGCACCGTGTACTCGCGCACCACCGCGTTGTCGCGCGAGATCCCGAACAGCGTCGAGCGGCGCCCGGCGTCCGACCAGGCGATGCCCTGGCCCTCGATCCCCGGCACGTGCACCGTCGCCACCCATTCGAGCTCGCCGCCAGCCACCGGCAGCCGCATCACGTACGCCTCCGGCAGGTCGTGCCCCGTCAGCCACAGCCGGCCGTCCGGTCCCCACGAGCCGCCCGAGTTCGACATCAGCTCGAACTTGTCGAGGATCACCTTCGGGATCGTCCACGACTGCAGTGCGTTGAACTCGTCGTCCAGCTTCACGACCTGGGTGTTGTACGTCTTCCCGTACGGCTCGGTCTGCCCGTCCTGCACGCGGTTGTAGTTCGCGAACGTCGCCCACCAGAACCCGTCGTGGTGATCCAGCCAGGTCAGCGAGCCGCGGTAGATGCCGAATGCGAACGTCCGCACGTGCCGCATCGTCCGAGTGTCGAACACCTCGATCGAGCTCTCCATCGGCCACTCCGGGTAGTTCGAGTGCGCCGCGTAGAGCTTCCCGCGGTAGACCACGCCGCTGTCCAGATGCTCGATCGGCCCGTCCAAGGCGCCGGCGAACTGCAGCAGCGGCTGGCCAGTAGAGCGCGAGTGCTTGGTGATCGTCTGGTTGTTGACGGCGTAGAAGTACTTGTCGTCGACCGCCACGCCCTGGTTGGCGTCGAACGCTGGGTACGTCGCCTTCAGCGTCGCGGTGAACTCCGGCACCGGATCCGCCGCCGGCACCGCGGCCGAGGCCGGGCCCAACGCGCCGAGCGCGACCAGCGACAGTGCGGCGACGAGCGCGCTCGTGGTGAGCTTCCTGCGGGACACCATCTCGTTCCTCTCGAGCAGACACAGAAACAACGGGCCCCCGCGACAAGCCAGCGTCGAACCGCCGTCGAAACGACGGCCACCGCACCGATGAATTGCCGAAGGCGCGCGGGCGAAAGCTACGTCGAGCAACGGAGATCCGACCGGTTGCGGTCACCCGAGGCTGACTCGTGAACTCGCGCACCGCCGCCGACGTGGCCCGAAGTGATGGCGTGGCCTGCCCAAGGGAGCCGCTCGTGTCGACACCGCTGACCCGAAACCTCAACCTCAACGGCGAGAACCGCACCGTGACCGTCCCGGACGAGGGCGAGCAGCTGCTGTACGTCCTCCGCAACGCGCTCGGCCAACACGGCCCGAAGTTCGGCTGCGGAGTCTCGCAGTGCGGCGCCTGCACCGTCTTGTTGGACGGCCAGATCCGCCGCTCCTGCGTGACCCCGCTCCGTACCGTCGCCGAGGGCGCGAACGTCGAGACGCTCGACGGGCTGGGAACGCCGGAGCATCCCCATCCGATCCAGCAGGCGTTCATCGACGAGCAGGCCGCCCAGTGCGCGTACTGCATCAACGGCATCGTCATGGGCGCGCTCGGCTGGCTGCGACAACGCCGAGCCGCCGGCAACACCACCGTGCCCACACAGGAGGAGATCGCGGCGTTCCTGTCCGGCGAGGCAGAGGGCTCGACGCTCAACTACATCTGCCGGTGTGGCGCGCACGTTCGGATCATGCGGGCCATCCGCAAGGCCGCGGAGGTGGCGCTGTGAGGACCGCTGAGCTGACCCGGCGCGGGTTCCTCGCCGGTGCCGGCACGCTGGCCGTCTCGTTCGCGTTCGCACCCACGGCCAACGCAGCGCCGGGACGCGGCATCCAGATCGACGACACCACGCTTGCCTGGCTGCTGCTGGACCGGCACGGGATCAGCATTCACAGCGGCAAGGTCGAGC
This sequence comes from Tenggerimyces flavus, assembly GCF_016907715.1. NCBI lineage: Bacteria > Bacillati > Actinomycetota > Actinomycetes > Propionibacteriales > Nocardioidaceae > Tenggerimyces > Tenggerimyces flavus. The sequence continues at coordinate 2,460,650 of NZ_JAFBCM010000001.1, forward strand.
TCGGCACCGGCGTTCAGACCGCGTTGACGCAGATCGTGCTCGAGGAGCTTCGCCTCACGAACGCCGAAGTCCGTTACGCACAAGGCGATACGCGCCTCACGCCGGACCAGGGAACGACGGCCGGCAGCAAGACGATCCAGAACGGTGGACCGCAGCTCCGCCGGGCAGCCGCGACCGCGTTCCACGCTCTGCTGGGCCTGGCCGCGCAGCACTTCGGCGTCCCGGCGACGCAGCTCGTCGCGCGCGACGGCTCGTTCTCCGCGCCTGGGAACGGCAGGCCCATCACGTACACGCAGCTGCTGGCCCGTTCCGACATCGTGCTCGCCGCCGACCCGGACGCGCCCCTCGCCGCGGCCGGCGACTACCGACTGGTCGGACAGTCCGTCGACCGGGTGGACCTGCCGGAGAAGGTGACGGCGCGGTTCACCTACCTCCAGGACGTCAGGCTCGCCGGCATGCTGCACGGTCGGGTGATCCGGCCGAACGGACGCAACGCGCGGTTCGTCTCGATCACCCCGGAGTCGCTGACCAAGGCACAGGCGATCCCGGGCTTCGTGGACGTCGTCCAGCAGGGCAACTTCGTCGGCGTCGTTGCGATGACGGAGTGGGCGGCGATCCAGGCCGCGGCCCCGGCGACCGGCATCGTCGTGGTGTGGGAGGACGGGCAGCCGCTCGTCGCGCAGGACACGTTCGACCAGGCGTTGCGCGACCCGGCCCACCACTACCGGACCGTGACCGAGGTGTCGGTCGGCGATGTCGACGCGGCGCTGAGTTCGGCGGCGGTGACGACGCAGGCGAGCTATCAGACGCCGTTCCACATGCACGCCGCGATGGGTCCGTCCTGCTCGATCGCCGACGTGCGCGCGACGCCCGACCGGAAGACGGGCGTGCAGGTGACGGTGTGGTCGGGCTCGCAGGGCGTGTACGCGTTGCGCAACACGCTCGCTGCGCTGCTGGGGCTCACGCCCGCCGCCGTGCACGTGATCTACGAGGAGGCCGCCGGCTGCTACGGGCACAACGGCGCCGACGACGTGGCGGCCGACGCCGCGCTGCTGTCGCGAGCTGCCGGCAAGCCCGTACGCGTGCAATGGAGCCGGCAGAACGAGCACGGCTGGGAACCGCTCGGCCCGGCGATGGCGCACGACCTGCGCGGCGGCGTGACCGACGGCGGCATCGTCGCCTGGGAGCACAACCTCTACACGCCGACGCACGGGTCGCGGCCGAACGGATCGCCGGGCACCGTGCTCGCGGGGCTGCTGACCGGCGCGTTGCCGGCGTCGTTGCCGACGTCCGCGGGCAACTCGGGCGGGCGGAACGCGCCGGTGACGTACGCGTTCCCGAACAACCGGCTGGTCGCGCGGCTGGTCCGGTCGTTCGAGACGGTCGGCACCACCAACCAGCCCGAAGCGCCGTTGCGCTACCGGTTCCCGCGCACGACGGCGTTGCGGTCGTTGGGCGGGTTCTCGAACACGTTCGCCAACGAGTCGTTCGTCGACGAGCTGGCGGTGGCCGGCGGGGTGGATCCGCTGGAGCTGCGGTTGCGTTCGCTCGACGACCCGCGCGCCCTCGCAGTCATGGAGGCGTTGAGGGACGTGTGGACGACGCGGCCAACGGTGGAGGGTGTCGGGGCGGGGTTGGCCTTCGCGCGGTACGAGACGGAGTTCACCTACGTCGCCGTGTACGCCGAGGTCTCGGTGGCCGCCGCGACCGGCGTGGTGCGGGTGCGACGGGTGGTGGTCGCGCACGACTGCGGGCTGGTGATCAACCCGGACGGGCTGCGGAACCAGATCGAGGGGTGCGTGATCCAGGGCATCAGCCGGACGTTGAAGGAGGAGGTCCAGCTGGACGCGCGCGGGGTGACGAGCGTGGTGTGGTCGTCGTACCCGGTGCTGCGGTTCAGCGAGGTGCCGACGATCGAGACGATCCTCATCGACCGCCCGGAGGAGCCGGCGTGGGGAGCGGGCGAGCCGGCGATCAACCCGATGCCAGCGGCGATCGCGAACGCCGTGTACGCGGCGACGGGTGCGCGGATCCGTACCCTCCCGATGACCCCGGCCCGCGTCCTCGCCGCCCTGGCCGAGCTCACGCCGTGATCATGTACGTGATCATGAAGGGAAACTGTGCGTATACGACCGGTCCGGCTTCATGATCACGTACATGATCACCGGGGCCGGGGGAGAGCGGCGGGGGAGCGGTTGAGGGCGGGCGATTTTCTCCAATCGGGGGGCGGCGTACGGCTGGCATGCTTGCCCGCATGGCAACGCAGGACGATGTGCGCCGCATCGCGCTCTCGCTGCCCGAGGTGTCGGAGGGCGACGACCGGTTCGGGTTCTCCGTGCTCACCAAGGGCAAGGCGAAGGGCATCGCGTGGGTGTGGCTGGAGCGGCTCGAGCCGAAGAAGGCGCGCGTCCCGCAGCCCGCCGTACTCGCCGTACGCACGGCCAGCGTGGGTGACCGCGACGAGCTGATCGCCGCCGAGCCGGACATCTACTTCACCGAGCCGCACTACAACGGCTACCCCGCGGTGCTCGTGAGGCTGGCTGCCATCGACGTCCACGAGCTTGAGGAGCTGCTCACCGACGCGTGGCGGTGCCAGGCCCCGAAGGCCCTGGTCAAGGCGTTCGACGCCGGCTGAGGAGACAAGCTCGCGCCATCGATATGCCATCGCCGATCCGTAAGTTCTCGGCCCATGCTGAGCTTCCTTCGTACGATCGTCGTGGTGCTCGCGCTCGGCGCCGCGGGCACCTTGGGCACCGCGTCGGCCGAGCCGGTCAGCTCCACCCCGAGACCGATCCCCGTCGTGTACGACAGCGACCTCGACTTCGACGACGCGTCCACGCTCGCGTTCCTCTGCCAGGCCCACAAGCAGCGCCGCATCGAGCTGCGCGCCGTCACCGTGGTGGACAACGGCATCGGTACGGCCGGCCGTTCGCTCACCCACGCACGCCAGATCCTCAAGCGCTGCGGGCTGCCGAACGTCCCGGTCGCCGACGGTTCGCCGAACGGTGTCCACCCCGCCCCGCCCGAGGCGCGCGAGACGTTCGAACGCGTCCTCACCGGCGCCCTCGACGACGCCGGCATCCCCTACCGGCCGGCGCCGTACACCGCCGCGCAGCTGATCGCCCGGACCGTCCTCGCCTCGCCCAGGAACGTCACGGTCCTGGCGACCGGCCCGCTCACCAACGTCGCCACCGCGCTGAGCTCCAACCCGCGCGTTCCGCAGAAGATCGCCCGCCTCTACGTCATGGGCGGCGCGTTCGACGTCGGCGGCAACCTGTTCGGCTCGACGACCGGCGGCTTCGACAACACCCAGGAGGTCAACCAGTGGATCGACCCGATCGCCGCTGACACGGTCTACGAGACGATGCCGGACGGCCGGGTACGGATCGTTCCGCTGGACGCGACGAACCATGTCCTGATCACCCAGGAGTACATCGACCGACTCGGCGCCAACGCCAAGACCGTGGAGGCCAAGCTCGTCCACTCGATCGTCACGCAGCCGGACATGCCGCCGCTGATCGAGCTGGACATCATGTTCTGGTGGGACGCGCTCGCCGCCTCCTCGATCGTCGACGACACCGTGACCTACCGGCTGCGACCCGTCGACGTCGTGCTGGAGGGCGCGTCGTCCGGACGGACGATCGACGTACCGAACGGCACACCCCAGCTGGTCGGCACGACCGCTGACGGCGCCCGCTTCGAGAACGTCTTCCGCAACGTTCTGAACGGCGGCTGACGCCCGGGCGGTACTTGACCTCGACCTAACCTGAGGTTCCAGGATCGAGGCATGACCGACTCCACGACGGCGACCGATGCCGCCCGCGCGACCAGGCGGGAGTGGATCGGCCTCGCCGTGCTGTCCGTTCCCGCGCTGCTCGCCTCACTCGAGCTCACCGTCACCCATCTCGCCCTGCCCGCCATCGGCGTGGGCCTGTCCGCGAGCAGTACGCAGCTGCTGTGGATCGTCGACATCTACGCGTTCGTCCTCGCCGGCTCGCTGATCACGATCGGCAAGCTGGGAGACTGGATCGGCCGGCGGCGGCTGTTGCTCGTCGGGGCGGCGGCGTACGGTGTCGCGTCCGCTCTCGCGGCGTACGCGCCGACGCCGGAGCTGCTGATCGCGGCGCGGGCGTTCATGGGGCTGGCCGGCGCGACGCTGATGCCGTCGACGCTGTCGCTGATCATGGTGATGTTCCGGTTGGCGCGGCAGCGGGCGGTCGCGGTGAGCGTGATCGTCGCCTCGGTGTCGGGCGGGACGGCGATCGGGCCGCTGGTCGGCGGGTGGCTGCTGGAGCGGTTCTGGTGGGGATCGGCGTTCCTGATCGGCGTGCCGGTGATGGTGCTGCTGTTGGCGTTGGGGCGGGTGCTGCTGCCGGAGCATCGGGGCGCGGCGGAGCGGCTCGACCTGGTGAGCGCCGTGCTGTCGATGGCCGCGGTGTTGCCGTTGGTGTACGGGCTGAAGCGAGTCGCGGCCGAGGGTCTCGGGCTGGTCGCAGGCGTTGCTGTCGTGGTCGGCGTGGTGTTCGGCTGGCTGTTCGTGCGCCGTCAATCGAAGCTTGACAGTCCGCTCGTGGACCTGCGGTTGTTCCGGAACCGTACGTTCAACCTGGCGGTCGGCACGCTGGTCGTCGGGATCTTCGTGCTGTGGGGGCTGAACCTGCTGGTCGCGCAGTACCTGCAGCTCGTGCAGGGGCTGTCGCCCTTGGGCGCTGGGCTGTTGACGGCGCCGTCAGCGGTGGGCGTGATCGTGGGGTCGGTGGTGGCACCGCGGCTGGCTCGTACGTTCGGCCCGAGCCGGGTCATCGGCGTGGGGTTGTTGCTGTCCGCGTTGGGGTTCGGCGTCCTGACGCAGGTGAACGGTGTGGGCCTGCTGCTCGTCGGGACCATTACGGTGTCGGCGGGGCTGGGGCCGATGATGGCGCTCGCGACGGACCTCGTGATCGGCGCGGCGCCTCCTTCTCGAGCGGGCATGGCGGCTGCGATCTCGTCCACGGCACCGCAGCTCGGCGGGGCGCTCGGCATCGCGGCGTTGGGCAGCGTGGTCGTCGCGGTCTACCGGAACGGGATGTCGTCGGTCGACGTGTCCGCCGCGGCAAGGGACAGCCTCGCCAGCGCCGTGGCCTCCGGGCTCTCCAACGACGCACTGGCGACGGCGCGCGAGTCGTTCGTCGCGGGCTTCCACCTGGTCGCCGTGATCAGTGCGGCGCTCATGGCACTGACGGCGGTGGTGGTGTCGCGGGCTCCCAGGTGATCCGTTCCCAGACGTCCTGGTCGCCGATCCAGGTCTGGTACTCGTCGAGGGTGCGGACGCCCTCGTTCAGCACCGCGCGGTAGAGCCAGTGGCCGTGGGCACGGATGCCCACGGCCAGGCCCGCTTCCTTGATGGCGAGGATCGTGTCGCGATGCTCCTCGGTCAGCGCGCGCTTGATCCGTTCCTGCCGGCCCCGAGTCTCGGCGGCCGCGCGGCCCCGGAACAGCCACATGTCGACCGTCCAGACCTCGTCCGCGTGCACGTACTCGAGCTTCCAGTAGAGGCCGTCCTCGCGCCCGTCGCGGAAGTCTCGGTAGCGCATCCCTTGCAGGCTTGGAAGTTCGGCGAGCGCGCTCACGATCGCGAAGCCCTCGGCGACGCCGGCGGTCTCGGAGTGGATCTCCAGGTCGATGTCCGGACGTACGACGAGCTCCATCCCCACCGATCCGCACACGACCACCTCGCCGTGCGGGCGCCAGCGGTCGAGCAACGCGAGGTCGTCGAGGATCTGGTGCGCGATCGCCAACCGTTCCGCCGCCCTCGCCACCCGTGTCATGTGGGCAGACTAGCGACGCCTTGCAGGCAGGGCGGTGGCCACGACGAAGACCGCGAACAGTGCGAGCAGCAGGATCCAGCGCGGGTCGCTCAGCATCAGGTCGCGCCCGGCCTGGGCGCGGTCGGTCGCCGTGAGCACCTGGGAAGAGTGGTCGGCGTCGGCCCAGCCCAGTCGCGCCGGGACGAAGGCGACGTACGTCCACAGCCGCATCGCGAAGTACGCGGTCACCGTGCCGACGATGAGCACCCGCCGTACGCCCGGGCGCCAGCCCATCACGAGTACGACGGGGACGATCAGCAGCTCCAGCGCGCTGTTGACCGCGATGTAGTAGGGAATCGAGGGCAGGAACGTGCTCTCCAGCGTCTCGCCCGTCACGGACGAGCTCGCCAACGTGCCGTCGAGCAGCAGGATCGCCATCAGCCCGCCGCACCCGGCGAACGCGAAGCCGATCGCGCCGAGCCCGACGAAGCCGTCCTCCAGCCAGACCCCGACGGGCTTCGACCGGAGCCAGCTGGCGAGCAGCCCGAGGACCACTCCCCACGCGGCGCCCGCGGCGAGCGCGGCGGGCATGGGCATGAACTCGGAGAGATTGAACAGTCCGGTGACGACGGTCGAGAAGACGACGGTCAACAGGATCGGGGTCATGTATCTAGTTGAGCAGATCGCTGCTTTGAGCAGCTAGTGTTCTGTGCAGCGACCAGGGAGAAGTCGGGGGATACCCCTACGCGTCGCGTCTGCTGCCATGCGCGCGACCCGTCGCGCGCAGCGCCTCGGTCTCCTCCACCGCGTGCTTGCGGCCGAGTCGCAGGAACTCGACCAGGAAGCGCAGCTGTTCGGAGTCGTAGCCGTCGAGCTGCTCGCCCCACCGTTCGCCCATCGCCTCGAAGTATCGCGCCACGTCGGCGACCCGCTCCGGGACCACTCGCAGCACGACGCGCCGCCGGTCGTCGGGATCGGGCTCGCGGACGACGAATCCGCGCTGCTCGAGCCGGTCCACCAGGCGCGTCGTCGCCCCGGTCGTCATCCCCATCAGGTCGGCGAGCCGGCGTACGCCGATCGGGGCGAACTCCACCAGCGCGCCGATCGCGTGCACGTCGGTGAGCGGCATGCGCAGCTGGTCCGCGATCGCGATCTGGAACCGGACGGCGGCGGAGATGTACCACGGCATCTCCCGCAGCAGCACCTGCCGCAGGTCGTCGCCGTCGTCGTCCGCCATGCGGACCAACGGTAGTCACCCGGGCGAAACCCCGCCGCGAGCGACTGGTTGCCGTCACGATGGTCCGGTACGGCACGTATGCTCGTGGCCCCGTCCGCCCGTCCCGTAAGGAACCGAGAGGGTTCATGACAGCCAAACCCGCAGCCGTGATCGTCCTCGCCGCAGGTGAAGGCAAGCGGATGAAGTCGCGCACGCCGAAGGTGCTGCACGAGATCGGCGGCCGCCCGCTCGTCGGGCACGTCGCCCGCGCCGGCCTGGCCCTTTCGCCGGAGCATCTCGTGGTGGTCGTCGGCAACGGTCGCGACCGGGTGATCGCGTACCTGGCCGACCTCGACCCCGCGATCCGGCCGGTCGTACAGGAGGAGCAGAACGGGACGGGCCACGCGACGCGGATCGCGCTCGACGAGCTGCCTCAGCTCTCGGGGACGGTGATCGTCGCGACCGGCGACACCCCGTTGCTCACCGCCGAGACGCTGCGGCAGCTGGCCGAGACGCACGCCGGCACCGAGGCCGCGGCGACCGTACTCACCGCGGTGGTCGACGACCCGACCGGGTACGGGCGCGTGCTCCGCGACTCCGACGGCGCTGTCCTGGCGATCGTCGAGCATCGCGACGCCACCGAGGAGCAGCGCGCGATCGCCGAGATCAACTCCGGCATCTGGGCGTTCGACGCTCAGCTGCTCGTCGACGCGCTCGGCCGGCTGAAGTCCGACAACGCGCAGGGCGAGGAGTACGTCACCGACGTGCTCGGCCTGCTCCGCGAGGAGGGGCACCGGGTCAGCGCCGCGATGGTCGGCGACCCGCGCGAGGTGCTCGGCGTCAACAACCGCGTGCAGCTCGCCGAGCTGGGGCGGATCATGAACGACCGTGTGCTCACCGGCTGGATGATGGAGGGCGTCACGGTCGTCGACCCGGCGACGACGTGGGTCGACGACACCGTCACGCTCGCCCGCGACGTGGTCCTGCAGCCGGGGACGATCCTGCGCGGCGCCACGTCGGTCGGCGAGGGCGCTTCGGTCGGCCCGGACACCACGCTGACCTCCGTCGTCGTCGGCGCGGAGGCTTCTGTGGTCCGTACGCACGGCGAGGGCGCGTTTGTCGGCGTCGGTGCCTCGGTCGGGCCGTTCGCGTACCTGCGGCCCGGGACCCGGCTCGGCGACGGCGGCAAGATCGGCACGTTCGTCGAGACGAAGAACGCCGAGATCGGCCCGGGCGCGAAGGTGCCGCACCTCACCTACGCCGGCGACACCACCATCGGCGCCGGCGCGAACATCGGCGCGGGCACGATCTTCGCCAACTACGACGGCGTCCACAAGAACCACACCGACGTCGGCGAGCACTCGTTCGTCGGGTCCAACTCGGTGCTGGTCGCGCCCGTGTCGATCGCGGACGGCTCGTACGTCGCCGCCGGCTCGACCGTCGCGAAGAGCGTGTCGCCTGGCGAACTCGCCGTGGCCCGTGGCCAGCAGCGGAACATCGCCGGCTGGGTGGCGCGCAAGCGAGCTGGGACGAAGACCGCTGCGGCAGCCGAGCGCGCTGCCGAGGCCGACTCGGCCGGCGACGCTTAGGTCCCCGCTCGTTGGATGAAGGGCACCTTCATCCAAAGCTCCTCGAGTGAGGGGACCCTCCGCCCTTCGCGAAAGTGTGGGGTTCTGGTCGCGACACGCCGGCGTGTCGCGACCAGAACCCCACAGTTTGATGGGACATGGTGGATGGGCCGGGCTATGGGATGAAGGTGCCCTTCATCCAATGCGCAGCGGGGCCCGCCGACGCCTGTCCGTGATCATGAGCGTGATCATGAAGGTAAACCCGTCGTATATGACCGGTTCGGCTTCACGATCATCATCATGATCACGGGCGTTGAGGGCGCGCTTGGTGGAGGGGACTGGTTCGGCCTCTTGGCGGAGCTCTCTGGCTTTTGGCGCTGTCTTGGTGCGGTGTTCTTTGCAGGCTGTCCGGGGTTGGTGCTGTCCGTGGGCTGTTGCGGCGGTCGATGGTGGTGGCCGGTCCGGGGCGCGTCAAGGGCGGCGCTTCGCGCAGTTTGGCAAACGACGTCGCTTCGCGACCGCGGAGCGGCCCTTGACTCGCCCCGGCCCGGCCACCCGTTTTTTACGCGCCGCCCCTGCCCCGGGAACGGGTGCCCGGGCTAGGCCTGTTTTCGGTTCCGGTCTGCTGCCGTGTCGCGGTCTCTTGTGGACCCTTGGTCTCTTGTGGTGGCGATGACGCCGGGGCCTTCCGTCGCCGCCCCCGTTTTGAATGAAGGGCACCTTCATTCAATAGGTTCGAATGAAGGTGCCCTTCATCAAAACCGCCTCCGCGCTGGGCGCTGCTGGCGAGGTGGCCGGTGAAGGTCAGGTGGCTCAGAGTTGGCCAAAGCATGGACCGCCTGGTGACTGAGGCGCCTTCTGTCGATCAACCTTGCTTGCATATGCTGCCCATAGGCAGGGGCGAGCGTCGCTCGCGGTTGGTCGAGGGAGGAGCGCCCAGTGACCGGTCTGAAGCGCACGACTCAGAAGAACTTGATGCTGTTCTCGGGTCGTGCACACGAGGAGTTGGCCACCGAGGTCGCGCAGCTGCTCGGCGTCGAGCTGGTGCCGACGAAGGCCTACAACTTCGCCAACGGGGAGATCTACGTCCGCTTCGAGGAGTCGGTCCGAGGCAGCGACGCGTTCGTGATGCAGAGCCACACGGCTCCTATCAACGAGTGGATCATGGAGCACCTGATCATGGTCGACGCGCTGAAGCGGGCGTCGGCGAAGCGCATCACGGTGGTGATCCCGTTCTATGGGTACGCGCGGCAGGACAAGAAGCACCGCGGGCGGGAGCCGATCTCGGCGCGACTGGTGGCGGACCTGTTCCGTACGGCCGGCGCCGACCGGCTGATGGCGGTCGACCTGCACACGGCCCAGATCCAGGGCTTCTTCGACGGGCCGGTGGACCACCTGTTCGCGCTGCCCGTGCTCGCCGACTACCTCGTGCAGCGCGTCGACCCGTCGATGGTGACCGTGGTCGCGCCCGACTCCGGGCGCGTGCGGGTGGCGGAGCAGTGGACGGAACGGATGGGCGGCTGCCCGTTGGCGTTCATCCACAAGACCCGCGACATCAACGTCCCGAACCAGGTCGTGGCGAACAAGGTCGTCGGCGACGTCGAGGGCCGTACCTGCGTCGTGGTCGACGACATGATCGACACCGGCGGAACGGTCGTGAAGGCCGCCGAGGCGCTGCTCGACGCGGGCGCCGCGGACGTGATCGTGGCCGCGACCCACGGCGTGCTGTCCGACCCCGCGGTGGACCGGTTGAAGAACGCCCGGATCCGCGAGGTCGTGATCACCAACACGCTGCCGATCCCCGAAGAGCGCCGCTTCGACAATCTCACGGTCCTGTCCATCGCGCCGCTGATCTCCATGGCCATCCGCGAGATCTTCGAGGACGGCTCCGTCACCAGCCTGTTCGGCGGGGTCAGCTAGGCGGCACGCGTACGACCGGGGGCTGAACGTGTGGAAAACGGTCCCCGCGTGGAGCCGCGCCCCGTGCTCGGGTACGCTTATGCGGTTGCCTCGGCGAGGGAAGCCAGTACCGGCTCCGTGATCGACGCGGTGGGTCGGATTTCCGGTGCCCGTCGTGGCATGGTCCGCCCCCGGACGAGACACACCACGCGAGACACAACCGCCCACGCACACCCAAAGATGCTTGTAACACCCGAGGAGAGTTAGTTCGTGTCCGAGGTCAAGATCAAGGCCGAGTCCCGCAGCGAGTTCGGCAAGGGCGCGGCGCGGCGTATCCGGCGGGCGGGACTCGTGCCCGCCGTGTTGTACGGCCATGGCAGCGACCCCGTGCACATCACGCTGCCCGGCCATGAGCTCATGCTCGCGCTCAAGACGCCGAACGTGCTGTTCGACGTCGAGCTGGCCACCGGAGGCAGCGAGCTCGCCCTCCCCAAGCAGGTGCAGCGCGAGCCGCTCAAGGGCTACCTGGAGCACGTCGACCTGCTGATCGTCAAGCGCGGCGAGAAGGTCACGATCGACGTCCCGCTCTCGATCATCGGCGAGGCCGTTCCCGGCGCGCTGGTCGGCGTGGAGCACAACAACCTGTCCGTCGAGGCCGAGGCCACCCACATCCCCGCCCAGATCGAGGTCTCGATCGAGGGCCTGGGGATCGGCAGCCAGATCCACGCGAAGGACATCGTCCTTCCGGCGGGCACCACGCTCCAGCTCGACCCGGAGGCGCTGGTCGTCAACATCACGGCCGCCCCGACCGCCGAGGACATCGAGGCCGACATGGCCGAAGCCGAGGCCGAGGCTGGCGTCGAGCGCGATGAGCCCGACGCGCCGGCCGACGGTGCGGCGGAGTCCGAGTCGGCTGAGGCCGCAGCCAGCGAGTGAACGAGGTTTGGCTCGTCGTGGGCCTGGGCAACCCAGGCCCCACGTACGCCGGACACCGGCACAACATCGGCCACGAGGTGGTCGACCTGCTCGCCGAGCGGATGGGCGCGAAGTTCAAACGACATCTTCGCGCCCGTTCCGACCTCGTCGAGGGCCGGATCGGCGGCACGCCCGGAACGAAGGCGATCCTCGCCAAGCCGCGCTCGTACATGAACGAGTCCGGCGGCCCGGTCGCGAGCGTGCTCAAGTCCTTCAAGGTCGAGCCCGACCAGCTGATCGTCATCCATGACGAGCTGGACATCCCGTACGGAACGCTCCGGCTGAAGAAGGACGGCGGCGACAACGGGCACAACGGGCTGAAGAGCGTTCGCCGCTCGATCGGCACCGGCGACTACTACCGGATCCGCTTCGGCATCGGCCGTCCGCCCGGTCGCCAGGACCCCGCCGACTTCGTACTGTCACCGTTCGGCAGCGCTGAGCGCAAGGAGCTCGCGTTCTTCGTCGACCGCGCCGCGGACTCCGTCGAGGCGCTGATCGAGGACGGGTTGGAAAAAGCACAGAACAGCTACCATCTCTAGTCGCAGTCCGGCTCGTCGAAGAAGCCCAAAAAGGACACCGCGAGGGCGGGTGGCAGGCAATGGGTGCGGCGAAACTGAGCGAGCCCGGGCTGCGACAATCGAGGCTAGTGTTAACTTTCGTCTCTCATTTGCCGTTGTCCCAATAAGGAACCCGTCCGGAATGGGGTCAGGCCGGGGTTCTGAGGCAGTCCGGCAAGAGTCAGCAGGGCACTCTGGGGGAGAGCTGTGCCTTGCTACTGGGGGAGGATTGGCACACTTGTCCGTCAGCGAGATTCCGCGACCGCTGATTCAGGGGTTCAGGGCACAGCGGACCGCGGTCGCACACGGCTCGCGGGCCTGGGAACGCCGCTACCAGCGGCAGCTTGTCGCGCTCGACCTCGCGCTCGTCGCGCTGGCCGGGTGGCTCGCTTACGTGCTCCGCTTCGGCTTCGAGGCAGAGCTCAAGCACGTCGCGATCGCGGTGGTGCTCCCGTTCGCCTGGCTCGTCGCCATGCAGGCCGGGCGCGGGTACGAGCAGCGCTACCTCTACGTCGGCAGCGACGAGTACCGGCGCGTGCTCGCCGTCGGTGCGACGCTGATCGCCTTGCTGGCAACGGTTTCCTACGCCACCATGGCCGAGATCTCGCGGATCTACATGGTCACCGCGCTCGTCCTCGCCGCCGGCCTGGACCTCACCGGACGGTACGCACTGCGCCGAATCCTCCACCACCGTTGGCGTTCCGGCCGCAACCTGCACCGAGTCGTGCTCGTCGGGTACGAACGTACGGTCGCCGAGGCCAGCCGTCGGCTCGCCGCCGACCAGCGCCACGGCCTGCAGGTCGTCGCGGCCTGCCTGCCGCCCGATCGGAACAGGCACCGGCTGAGCGACGTCGACGTCCCGGTCCTCGGCACGTTCCTCGACATCCCCGACGCGGTCGAGGCGGCCCGCGCCGACACCGTCGCGGTCCTGCCCTGCCCGGAGATGGACGGCCTCGCGCTGCGCCGGCTCGCCTGGGAGCTCGAGCAATCCCAGACCAGGTTGCTGATCTCGCCCGGCCTGCTCGACGTCGCCGGCCCGCGTACGACGGTCCGCCCGATGTCCGGCCTGCCGCTGCTGCACGTCGAGCACGCCGAGTTGTCCGGTCCGCGCCGGATCGTCAAGGCCCTGCTGGACCGCGTCCTCGCCGCCGTCGCCACGCTCGTCCTCGCCCCGCTCCTGTTACTGATCGCGCTCGCGATTCACCTGGACAGCAATGGTTCCGCGCTGTTCCGCCAGGTCCGCGTCGGCAAGGGCGGCAAGGAGTTCGTCGTCTACAAGTTCCGCACGATGGTCTCCGACGCCGAGGCACAGCTCGACGAGCTCGAGGGCGACGACGGCAACGGCGTGCTGTTCAAGCTGCGCCGCGACCCGCGCGTCACTCGTGTCGGAAGGCTGCTGCGGCGTACGTCGCTCGACGAGCTCCCGCAACTACTCAACGTGCTCCGCGGCGAGATGTCGCTCGTCGGCCCACGCCCGCCACTGCCGGTCGAAGTGGACCGCTACGGTGTCGACGTGCGACGCCGACTCGCGGTGCGGCCCGGCATCACCGGGCTCTGGCAGGTCAGCGGCCGAAGCGACCTCTCCTGGGACGAGTCGGTACGCCTCGACCTCACCTACGTGGAGAACTGGACGTTCTGGCTTGACCTGGTGATCTTGGTCAAGACCGTGCGTGCCGTGGCGAAGGGGACCGGAGCGTACTGATGCGTTGGCTCGTCCCCCTGGCTCTGCTCGCCGTGCTCGCCGGCTGCGCGAACGGCGCGACGAAGCAGCCGAACCCGTCCCCGGTGGCGGCGACCACGACCGCGCCGCCGAGCGGACCTGCGGCGATCTTCGGCTGGCAGGACCCGGACGTCGCCGAGTCGAGCGGGCTCGCGGCCGGTCCGAACGGCCTGCTCTGGACCGTCAACGACGCGGGCAACCAGCCGGTCGTCTACGGCGTGAACGACAAGGGCGAGACGGTCGACCGCATCCGTGCCGGCACGGAGCAGACCGACTGGGAAGACGTCGCCGTCGCGAACGGGCATATTTACGTGGCCGATACCGGCGACGCGTACTCCGAGAACAAGCAGAGCGGCGCCGGTCTGCGCCGGGAGATCGCCGTCCTCCGGCTCGCGCTCCCCAGCCAACCCGCCGCCGCGGAGGCCACCGAGCTCGTCACCTGGCGAGCTCGTTTCCCCAGTCCCTACGTGCCGAACGTCGAATCGATCCTCGTCGAACCGAAGACCGAGCAGGTCTACCTGGTCACGAAGATCGAGCAGCCGGGCAAGCCGGCAGAAGTGTGGACGTTCCCGTCGAAGCCATCGACGACGAACGTCAACCAGCTCCGACGCGTCGCAACCCTCAACAAAACAAAGCTGTCTGGCGGTGCGTGGTCGCCCGACGGGAGGCTTCTCGCACTGCGGGATGCCACGACGGCGTACGTATGGAAGGCCGGTGCGTCGCCCGATCTCGCCGAGGTGTTTACTCATCCGCCTACGGACATCCCCCTGCCCCCGCAACGGCAAGGGGAAGGCATGACGTTCAGCGAGGACGGGCACGCGCTTCTGGTCAGCTCGGAGGGGCGCGGGTCCGAGGTATGGCGCGTTCCCCTTCCACAACCTGAGTAACGGTTGGGGAAAACCGCGATGCACAAGCAGGAACGCCGGCACACTGGCACGGGGAAGCGGCCAGAGGAGGCCATGCATGAAGTTTCGTAGGATTCTCGCCGCGACGGTCGCGGCGGCTAGCGGTGTGCTCATCGTGCTGCCGCCGTCGACGGTTCAGGCGGCGGATCCGCCTCCCCCGACCGGGCTCACCAGCGTGACCGCGTCACCGTCGTGCTGGGCGATCAAGCAGTCGCATCCGAACTCGCCCAACGGCATCTACTGGTTGCAGACCTCCAAGCTGGTGTCGCCGGCGCAGTTCTACTGCGACATGGTGACCGACGGCGGCGGCTGGGTGCTGGTCGCCCGCGGCCGGCAGGGCTGGAACTGGTCGTACAACGGCCAGGGCACCCCCTCCGCGGTGCGGACCACGACGACGGGCACGGGCGCGTTCACCCCGGCCGCGTTGCCGGCGAAGACGATCGACGGCCTGCTCGACGGCGGCCGGGTCGACTCGCTCGTGGACGGTGTGCGCCTTCGTCGCGCGACGAACTCCGACGGTACGGACTGGCAGGAGATGCGCTGGCGGTTCGCCTCTCGCGACCGCTGGTCCTGGATGATCTCCGCCGGCCACCGGATCGCGCAGTTCACCGTCGACGGCGTCAACCGCGGCAGCGGCAGCAGCCGGTCCTGGGCGAACGACAACAGCTACCGCTACGTCGCCACCGCGCGGATCCAGCAGCACGGCTGGGCGGCCGGATTCTCGTTCGGCCCCAACATCGGCGGTGCCAACAACGCGACGAGCTATCTCTGGGAGTACGCGTCGGAGAACGCCGCGATCCCGTTCACGCAGGTGTTCATCCGGCCGCGGATCACCGACTCCTCGTTCGACGAGATCCCGACCGCCGGCACGCCCGCCAAGACGCTGAGTCCGCTGATGGACTCCAAGACCGTCAACACCACGCCGTGGGGCGTGACCGGCTGCATCGGCGGCTGCACCGAGCTCAACCTCGAGGCCGAGGGTCTCGCGCAGGTCGGCAACACGATGTTCGTCGGCGGCGCGTTCCAGTACGTCCAGAAGGGCGCCAACCCCGGCGCGGGCGAGAAGGTGGAGCAGCGCTACCTCGCCGGCTTCGACATCGACACCGGCGAGTGGCGCAGTGGCTTCCGGCCGGTGGTCAACGGCCTGGTGTGGGACCTGGCCAAGACGCCGGACAACAAGCTGATCATCTCCGGTGACTTCACGACCGTGAACGGAGTCGCGGTCGGCGGCCTCGCCAAGCTCGACCCGGTGACCGGTGCGGTCGACCCGAAGTGGCGGTCGAACGTGCTGAACGGCACTGCTCGCGGCCGGGCGCGGGCGATCGATGTGCAGGGCAGCTGGCTGTACGTCGGCGGCGACTTCAACCGGATCACCGGCGGCGACCCGACCGCGGGCGCGCTGTTCGGGCCGGTGACCGTGGGACGCGCGGCGCGCGTTAACGTCGCGAACGGCCGCCCCGACGGGACGTGGAAGCCCAACTTCAACGGCAGCATCATCGAGCTCGACGCGAGCGACCGGAACGACCGCGTCTACTTCTCCGGCTACTTCACCACGGTCAACGGCGTCACCGGCACCAACAAGGTCGCGGTGATCAACGTCACTGGCGGCGGCGTGCTCACGCCGGGCATGAAGAAGTGGGTGCCGTCGGGAACGACCGTCGACAAGCAGTACCAGCAGACGATCATGGAGATCGGCGACAGCGTCTGGGTCGGCGGCTCGGAGCACATCCTGGGCAAGTACGACCGCGACGACTTCACGTTCGAGCGCTCGTTCACCACGACCCAGGGCGGCGACTTCCAGGCTCTCGGTGTCGTGAACGGTGTCGTCTACGCCTCCTGCCACTGCGCGGAGAACATGTGGCAGGACTCGTCGTCCTGGCCGACGCCGAGCCCGACCTGGACGCAGGTCGACGGCGTCACGTTCGTCGGCGCGTTCGACGCGGTGACCGGCGACTACCTGCCGGAGTTCTTCCCGACGCTCAAGGCCCGTGGCGGTCTGGGGCCGTGGGAGCTGACCGCGGACACGAAGGGCTGCCTGTGGTTCGGCGGCGACCTGATCCAGGGGTCGTACCAGACGTCGTCGTACCAGTGGCTCGGCGGCTTCGGGAAGTTCTGTGGCCGTGACACCACCGCCCCGACCAAGCCGACGAATCTCAAGGCGACGGCGGCCGGCTCGGGCGTCTCGCTCACCTGGGGCGCGGCGACCGACAACAAGGGCAGCCTGAGCTACCAGGTGCTGCGCAACGACCGGGTGATCGCGACGGTGTCGACGACCTCGTTCAACGACACGACGGCGACCCAGGCCAGCCGGTACTTCGTCCGGGCGATCGACACCGCGGGCAACCTCGGCGCCTCGACGGCCGGTGTGACGGGTGGTCCGAAGACCACGTTGATCGGCTACAACTCCACGTGGGCTTGGGCATTCGACGGGGTCGACCGGGGCACGGCGTGGAAGAACACGTCGTTCGACGACTCCGCGTGGGGTCGCGCTCCGGCCGAGTTCGGGTTCGGCGACAGCGACGAGGAGACGGTGATCTCGACCGGGACGCCGCGGCCGCTGACCTCGTACTTCCGGAGGACGTTCGACGTCGCCGACCCGAGCCTGTTCACCACCGTCACGCTCAACCTGATCCGCGACGACGGCGCCGCCGTGTACGTCAACGGCACCGAGGTCGCCCGGACGAACCTCCCGGCGGGCGCGCTGACCGTCACCACCAGGGCGTCGAGCGGCATCAGCGACCGTGGGGCGGAGACCACACCGGTGACGTTCTCGATCCCGAAGTCCGCCCTGGTGGCGGGGACGAACACGATCGCGGTCGAGATGCACAACCTCGAGGCGTCGGGCTCGGACCTGAGCTTCGATCTGCAGCTGTTGGGGCAATGAGATGCCGGCACGGGGTCGGTTGCGGGAGTTCGCGCGCGGAGTCAACCGGGCGCTGAACTCCTACGGCATCGACCTGCGGACGACTGCCGCCGCGTTGCGTGGGACGCCGACGTTCCTGCGCAACCGGCGGACGTTCCGCCGGCTCGCCGCGCAGCACGGGCATCAGGACTTCGTGTGGGCCGCGCCGTTCCCCGCGCCGGGCGACCGGTACGTGGAGAGCGGCTCGGCGTCTGGGCACTACTTCCACCAGGATCTCCTGGTGGCGCAGCAGATTCGGATGGCGTCGCCCGCGCGGCACGTCGATGTCGGCTCGCGCGTAGACGGGCTGATCGCGCACGTGGCGGCGTTCCGGGACGTCGAGGTCTTCGACATCCGGCCGCTGCACACGTCGGCGCGGGGGATCGAGTTCCGGCAGCTCGACCTGAGCTCGTTGCCCCCGGAGTACGTGGAGTACACCGACTCGCTGTCCTGCCTGCACACGCTGGAGCACTTCGGGCTCGGGCGATACGGTGACACGCTCGACTACCGCGGCTACCTCGCCGGGTGGGACTCGCTGTGGAGTTTGCTCAAGCCTGGTGGGACATTCTACTTCTCGGTGCCGATGGGGCAGGTGCAGCGGATCGAGTTCGACGCGCACCGGGTCTTCTCGTTGCCGTACCTGCTCGACCTGATCGACGAGCGGTACGACGTGAAGCTGTTCTCCTACGTGGACGACGCCGGCGAGGTCCACATCGACGTGCCTCTCGACGAGGCCGGCGCGAACGAGACGTTCGGATTGCGAATGGGTTGTGGCATCTTCACATTGCAGAAGCGGTGAACCACGCGTAAGTCTCGCGAATCCCTTGCTGCAAAGGGATTTCCGCGGTCCAGCCGAGGGCGTGCAGCCTGCTGACGTCGAGCAGCTTGCGCGGCGTTCCGTCGGGCTTGCTGGTGTCCCACTCCAGCGTGCCCTCGTAGCCGACGATCTCGGCGACGAGCTCCGCGAGCTCCTTGATGGGGAGATCCTCGCCGACGCCGACGTTGATCGGCGCGGGGTCGTCGTAGTTCTCCAACAGGAACAGGCAGGCGCGGGCGAGGTCGTCGACGTGCAGGAACTCCCGCCGCGGCGTGCCGGTGCCCCAGAGCGTGACGCTCTCGGC
Organism: Tenggerimyces flavus; assembly: GCF_016907715.1. NCBI lineage: Bacteria > Bacillati > Actinomycetota > Actinomycetes > Propionibacteriales > Nocardioidaceae > Tenggerimyces > Tenggerimyces flavus. The sequence goes on from NZ_JAFBCM010000001.1 coordinate 2,479,299, forward strand.
TTGGGCGACCTTGGCCTCGTGGAAGCGGTGGATCATCGCGGGGAGGACGTGCGACGTGCGCAGGTCGAAGTTGTCGTTCGGCCCGTACAGGTTGGTCGGCATCGCGGAGATGTACGGGACGCCGTACTGGCGGCGCATGCCCTGGACCTGCAGGACACCGGCGATCTTGGCGATCGCGTACGCGTCGTTGGTGGGCTCGAGCGGGCCGGTGAGCAGGCTGTCCTCGCGGATCGGCTGCGGCGCGAGCTTGGGGTAGATGCAGCTGGAGCCGAGGAACAGCAACCGGCGTACGCCGAACTCGTGCGCGGCGTCGAGCGCGTTCACCTGGATCCGGACGTTGTCGGAGAGGAACTCCGCGGGGGCGGTGGAGTTCGCCATGATCCCGCCGACCTTGGCGGCGGCGAGGATCACGGTGTCGGGGCGGGTCTTCGCGAAGTACTCGAACGTCGCTTCCCGGTCGCGCAGGTCGAGCTCGTGGGAGCTTTGGCCGACCAGGTTGGTGAAACCCTCGCGCTCGAGGTGCCGCCAGACGGCCGACCCGACCAGGCCCCGGTGGCCGGCGACGTAGACGGTGGCATCCCGGTCGAGCGTGGTCATGCCGTGAACATTACCTATTCGGTGCGGATCGGGTGGTCTGTTCTGTACCGTCATTGCAAGAAAGGGCACGTCGGAGGGGATTTGCGGTGAAACGGGCGCTCATCACGGGGATCACGGGTCAGGACGGTTCGTACCTGGCGGAGCTGTTGCTCGCCAAGGGGTACGAGGTCCACGGGCTGATCAGGCGGGCGTCGACGTTCAACACCCACCGCATCGACCACCTCTACCAGGACCCGCACGAGTCGGCGGCGCGGCTCTTTCTCCATCACGGCGACCTGACGGACGGCTCGGCGATCATGTCGCTGGTGGCCCGGCTGCAGCCCGACGAGATCTACCATCTGGCGGCCCAGTCGCACGTGCGGGTGTCGTTCGACCAGCCCGAGTACACCGGCGACGTGACGGGCGTGGGGACGACGCGGCTGCTGGAGGCGATCCGTTCGACGGGCGTCTCGACGCGGTTCTACCAGGCTTCGTCGTCGGAGATGTTCGGCGCTTCGCCGCCGCCGCAGTCGGAGGAGACGCCGTTCTATCCGCGGTCGCCGTACGGTGCGGCGAAGCTCTACGCGTACTGGATGGCGCGGAACTATCGCGAGGCGTACGGAATGTTCGCGGTGAACGGGATCCTGTTCAACCACGAGTCGCCGCGGCGCGGTGAGACGTTCGTGACGCGGAAGATCACCCGGGCGGTGGCGCGGATCAAGCTTGGGCTCGAGTCCTCGCTGTACTTGGGGAATCTCGACGCGGTGCGCGACTGGGGCTACGCGCCGGAGTACGTGGACGCGATGTGGCGGATGCTGCAGGCGGACTCGGCGCGCGACTACGTGGTGGCGACGGGGACGCGGTTCTCGGTGCGGGACTTCGTCTCCGCGGCTTTCGCCTGCGTGGAGCTGGACTGGGAGCAGTACATCCGCTACGACGCCCGCTATGAGCGGCCGACCGAGGTCGACGAGCTGATTGGCGACGCCTCGCTGGCCCGCAAGGAGCTGGGCTGGGAGGCTCAGGTGCACGCGCCCGAGCTGGTGCGGATCATGGTCGAGGCGGACGTGCGGCGGCTCTCGGAGGAGCTGGACGGGTCGGCGGCGCGGCGGACGAGGTACGACCCGTGAGCACGGTGGTCTCACTGCGGGGTGGGCTGGGCAATCAACTCTTCCAATGGGCGTTGGCCGTTGCGTTGTCCGAGAACGGGCACCGCGTGGTGTTCGACACCGTGCGACTGCGCGGTGACCGGCCGTTGGCGATCGCTCCGCTGCTGTCGTCGTTCCCGCGGTTGTCGCGGCCAGTGGGGCTCGGCCTGGTGGCGCTGGACAAGGCGGGTCTGCTCTCTCGCCTGCCCGGGTTGCGCGTGGTGCGGGAGCCCTCGTTCGGCTACGTCTCCCACCTGGGCTCGCTATTGGGGCCGCGGAACTACCTCCTGGGCTACTGGCAGTCGCCGCGCTACTTCGAGTCGGCTGCTGCGTCCATCCGCGAGCGAGTGACGGCGTTCGGCCGCTCGACGCTGACGCCGGAGGGCCATGCGCTGCTGGCTGAGGTCCTCGCCGCGGGCGACGTCGCGGCGGTGCACGTTCGCCGCGGCGACTACGTGACCAACCCGGTGGCGGCCGCCCACCACGGAACGTTGGGCGACGACTACTACGCGCTGGCCACGAAGCAGCTGCGCGAGGCCGGGGCGAACCGCTTCCTGTACTTCAGCGACGACCTCGACTGGGTTCGGGCCAACCTCGCCCAACCCGACGACGTGTTGGTCCCGCGAACGGTGGCGACCGAGCCGATCGGCGAGATCGCCCTGATGGCGGCGTGCGCGGGTCGGGTGATCGCGAACAGCTCGTTCAGCTGGTGGGCCGCCTGGCTTGCCGACGCCAGCCCCCTCTCGACCGTCGCCCCGGCGCAGTGGTTCGCCGACAACCACGCCGACGCCACCGACCTCGTCCCCTCGAATTGGATCCGGCTATGACCCAGCCACCCACCCAGCCGCCCACGCGGGGATCCGTCACGGGCCTGCGCTGGGAGACGTCGGAGTCCGGCGGCTGGCTCATTCCGCCCTCGATGCGTCAGCCAGCCACGCCGCCCGCCGCGGGGGAGACGTCCACAGCTGCGCGGACAGCTGAGCGGCCGGTGACCTAAAATCGCAGGTCAGGGCAGCTTGGGAGGGCAGCAGATGGCGGGGGTGACCGCTCCACAGACGGGCACGCGGACGTGGCCGTTGCCTGCGCTGCCCACTGTCGCCGTCGTGGTCTGCACCAGGGACCGGCGCGAGCTCCTCCATCGAGCGCTGAACGCGATCGCCAAGCAGGACTACGAGGGAAGCATCGAGCTCGTCGTCGTCTTCGACCAGTCCGAACGCTTCGACCTCCCCGCCGACGACAACCGGCCGGTCAAGATCCTCGACAACCAACGCAAGCCGGGCCTCGCCGGCGCTCGCAACACCGGGATCGAGGCGGCCGACACCGACCTGGTCGCGTTCTGCGACGACGACGACGAGTGGCACCCCAGCAAGATCTCCGCCCAGGTCGACGCCCTCCAGCAACGCCCCGACTGCTGCTTCGTCGCCACCGGCATGGTCGTCCACTATGAGGGCCGCCAGCTGCGACGCCCGGTCCCGTACGAGGAAGTCACCCTCCTCGAGCTCCTCCCGAACAGGATCGCCGAGATCCACCCGAGCTCGTTCCTGTTCGAACGCACAGCCCTCAAGCACAGGATCGGCCTCGTCAACGAGGACCTCCCCGGCGCGTACGGCGAGGACTACGACCTGATGCTGCGCGCCGCTCGCGTCGCCCCGCTGCTGTGCGTCCGCGAGCCGCTCGTCGACGTCTACTGGCACCAGTCCTCCTTCTTCGCCTCGAAGTGGGAGGTGATCGTCGACGCGCACAGCTACCTGCTCGAGGCGCACCCCGAGTACCGCAGGCAGCCGCGGTTCGGCGCCTGGCACGAGGGCAAGATCGCGTTCGCGTACGCCGCGCTCGGCAAGCACAAGGACGCCCGCCGGTGGGCCGTCAGAGCGCTCAAGCACCAGCCGACCCAGAAGCAGGCGCTCGTCGCCCTCGCCGCCTCGTTCCGACTGATCAACCCCACCTGGGTCCAGAAGCTCGCCCAACGAACCGGCCGAGGCGTATGACCGCCGCCGCGACGAAGCAGAAGAACGTGCTGCCGGCCTGGCCGGTCCTCGCGTTCTTCGTCGGCTATCCCGTCGCGTGGGTGCTCGGCCTCGCGCCGTTCTGGATCGCGCTCGCCGCCGTCCCGATGCTCGCGATGCTCATCGTCTACCGCGACATCCGGTTCCCCAAGGCGTTCCTGCCCTGGGCGCTCTTCTGGGTGTTCCTGCTCGCCTCCGCGCTCATGCTGGACGAGCCGCTTCGCCTTGTGGGCTTCGGTTTCCGCGTCGGTAACTACCTCGGCGCGACGATTGCGTTCGTGTACGTCTACAACGCCTGGCAGCGCCTCACCGTACGCAAGCTCGCGTTCGGGATCCTCGTCTTCTTCCTGTTCGTCGTCGCCGGCGGCTACCTCGGCGTGCTGTTCCCCACCGGCGAGCTGCAGACGCCGATGTCGCGGCTGCTGCCCGGCGCGCTGATGGACAACGAGTACGTCCGGGACCTCGTCATCCCGAAGTTCGCCCAGCAGCAGACGCCCTGGGGCTCGCCGGTCACGTTCAGCCGGCCGAGCGCGCCGTTCCCGTACACGAACGGCTGGGGCGTCAACCTCGCCTTGCTCCTCCCGTTCGTCCTGCTGGCGTGGACGAAGCTCCGCACGCTCCGCGGCAAGGTCCTGCTCGCGGTCGCGCTGCTCGCGGCGCTGGTGCCGGCGACGGCGACGCTCAACCGCGGCATGCTCCTCGCGGTCGGCGCCGCGTTCGCGTACGGCGCGGTTCGGCTGCTGTTCAAGGGCGACGCCCGGGCGTTCCTCGCGCTGGTCGTGGTGTCGGTGATCGGCGTCGGGATCCTGCTCGCCTCCGGATTCACCCAGCAGCTCGAGTTACGCCAGACGTACAGCAACACCTCCGACGGCCGAAGTCGCATCTATGCCGAGACGTTCGAGAAGACGCTGCAGTCGCCGGTCCTCGGGTACGGCGCGCCAAGACCGTCCGAACACGTCGACATCTCGCTCGGGACACAGGGCCACTTCTGGAACGTGATGTTCTCCCACGGCCTCATCGCGCTCGTGATGTTCGAGGTGTTCCTGATCCTGCTCGTCTGGGGCACGCGGCGACTCCGCAGCGGCGCGACGCTCGCGCTCCATCTCGTTCCGGTGACCGGGCTCGTCGCGCACCTCTACTACGGTCTGGACGGGCCGCAGCTCGTCCTCCTTCTCGTCGGCGGCGCCCTCGGTCTGCGCGAGGCGCACCGGATCAGGCAGCAGAAGGGGCCACCGGAGAGGGAACCCGAACCAGAGCTCGCGGAGGCCACGAAGTGACCTCGACCCGGCAGGAGCTCGCCGGCGTCGCGCGCGGCGGTGCGATCAGCTTCGTCGGCGCGGCGTTCGCTGCCCTCGGCGGCTTCGTCCTCACGATCGTCGTCACGCGCGGCATCGGCGCGGAGGGCGCGGGTGTCGTGTTCCAGGCGATCGCGGTGTTCACGATCGCGTTCAACGTCGCGAAGCTGGGCGCCGACACCGGCCTGCTCTGGCAGCTGCCGCGGCTCGCGGCGAGCGGCCTCGCGCACGAGTCCCGCCGCGCCGTCCTCGCCGCGCTCGTCCCCGTGGCCATCGCGAGTGTGGCAGCAGCCGTCGTGGTGTACGCCGCCAGCGGCTTGATCGCCGGCGACGAGTCGTCGTACGCGAACGCGCTCCGCGCGATGGCACCGTTCCTGCTCGTCGCCGCGCCGATGGTCGTGCTGCTCGCGGCGACCCGCGGCTTCGGCGACGTGGTCCCGTTCACCGTCGTCAACAACCTCGCGCTCCCGGCCCTCCGCCCGCTCGCCGCCGGCGTCGCGATGCTGGCGGGCGGCGGAGTGATCGCGGTCGTGTACGCCTGGTCGGCCCCGCTGTGCGTGGGCCTCGCGATCGCCGCCTGGATCGTCTGGAAGCAACTGCGTCGCCAGCCCACCACCGGCAAGCAGGCCTGGGCCGGCTGGTCGGAGTTCTGGCGTTTCACCTTGCCCCGTGGGGCATCCGCCGTTCTGGAGATCGTGCTCGTCTGGGCCGACGTGCTGATCGTCGGAGCGATGCTCGGCCCGGCCGAGGCCGGCATCTACGCCGCCGCGAGCCGCTTCATCACGTCCGGAACGATCGCCGAGCAAGCCCTCCGCCTCGCGATCGCGCCGCGCTTCAGCTCCCTGCTGACGCAGGGTCTGAAGGACCGCGTGCAGAGCCTGTACGGCGTCTCGGCCGGCTGGATCATGCTCGCGTCGTGGCCGATCTACGTGTCGCTCGCGCTGTACGGCGACGTCGTGCTCGGCATCTTCGGGCCGCAGTTCACCGCCGCGTCGACGGCGCTGGCGATCCTCGCGGTCGGCATGATGATCGCGCTCGCCGCCGGGAACATCCAGTCCCTGTTGCTGATGAGCGGCAACAGCACGTGGCAGTTCGGCAACAAGGTCGCCGCGGTGGCGCTGAACGTGACCGCCAACCTCGTGCTCGTTCCCGCGTACGGCATCGTCGGCGCCGCGATCGCCTGGTCGGTCACGATGACGTTCGACGCGCTCGTCACGGTCGCCGAGGTCCGCCACCTGGTCGGCGTGCGGCCGGAGCTCGGGCGGCTGCTCCGCGTCGCCGTTCCCGTGGCGGTCTGCTACCTCGCGGTCGGGCTCGTCGCCCGCTGGCTGTTCACACCGTCGGTGCCGATGGTGGTGGGCGCGGTGCTGGTGTCGACGGCCCTGTACGGCCTGTGGTGCTGGCGTGAACGCCGTACGTTCGACCTCTCGACGTTCAAGAACGTCTTGTTGCGAAGGCAGGAATCCTAAATGGGGTTGAAGGATCGCGCGCCGCGCTGGGTCAAGGACGTCGCGAACGTGGCGACGCGGCAGTACGCGGCGGCGACCTCGCGGTGGCGGCCGTGGCCGGACTTCCTGCTGATCGGCACCAAGCGCGGCGGCACGACGTCGCTGTTCAACTACCTGCTGCAGCACCCGGGGATCCTGGGCATGTTCCCGCAGGCACGCGGACTGAAGAGCCCGGCGTACTTCTTCGAGCACTTCGCGCGCGGGGAGAGCTGGTACCGCTCGCACTTCCACACCTCCGCGTACCGCTCGACCGCCGCGCGGCGGCTCGGCTACCGGCCGCTGTCGGGGGAGTCGTCGCCGTACTACCTCTACGACCCGCGGATCGCGGCCCGCGTCGCGAACGCGATGCCGTCGGTCAAGATCATCGTGCTGCTGCGGCATCCGGTGAAGCGGGCGTTCTCGCAGTACCAGGACAACGTGCAGAACGGTCTGGAGCCGCTGTCCTTCGAGGACGCGCTGGCTGCCGAGCCGGCGCGGGTCGAGGGCGAGCTGGAACGGATCTCCGCGGACCCGTTCGCCTACAGCTTCGCGCACGACTTCTTCAGCTACCGCGACCGCGGCGTCTACCTGCCGCAGCTCGAGCGCTGGTACGACGCGCTGCCCGAGTCCCAGCTGCTCGTGCTGCCGAGCGAGGCGTTCTACGCCGACGAGCAGGCGGTCTTCGACCAGACATGCTCGTTCCTCGGCCTGCCTCCGTACGCGCTCCCGCGTAAGGAACGGCGCAACCACGTCCCGGCGCCGAAGATGAACGACGCCACCTGGGCCGAGCTGTGCGACTTCTACGCCCCCCACAACGAAGAAGTCGCCAAACGGCTCGGCCCCGCCTTCAGCTGGCCCACCTAAGGGCCAGCCCGCTCCAGCCGGACAACGAACTGGGTGAGGGGCACCCTTGTCCCATAGGTTCGGACCGGGGGCACCCCGACCCAACCGGGTGCAGGTGCGCCGGCGGAGGCCTAGCGGCGGCGGATGTCGAGGCGGTGCGTGGGCTGGTGGTGGTGCGGACGGCGTTCGGTACCTCGCTCGACCAGGTTCTCCACCATCGAACCGAAGCGGGCGATCGTGCCCGAGATGTCGTTGCGCCCGTCCACGACGGTGTACGCCGACGGCTCGGCCAGCGCGCTGTCGAGCTCGGCCCGCAGTGCGGCGACCGACTCGGCCACCTTCACGTACCCGTCCTTGGCCAAGCGACGGGTGAACGCCACCTGGTGGTCGTCGACGGCCTCGGACAGTCGGGACAGCCGCGGCACCACGACCGGAAGCCGGCCGGACGAACGGGCGTCCATGATCGTCCCCGGGCCTCCCTGCCCGACGACGACCGTCGCGTTTCTCATCAGATCCAGCATCTGGTCACGTGCGTACATCTGCTGTCCCTGAGCCCCCAACGGCAGCCGTGACGTCATGTGCTGAACCACGCACTCGACGTTGCCGCCCACGCTGGCGAGCCAGTCCTCGGTCCACTCCATCAACCGGTCGAACCGGTGATGGTCTGAACCGACGGTGACAAACACCAACGGTTGAACGATCATGCGATTTCCTCCCCAGGCGCTTTTTCCCCGCGCGACCCCTATGTGACGCTATGACTCCTCACCGTTTCCATTCGGCTCTATAACGTTCGACCGACGACGACGCCCTTGGGATAGCTGCGTCGTTGTTCCTCCCATTGCAGGCAGAACAAGTCCGCGAACGGATAACAGACTCGGCCCGTGATCGTGGGCGAGTCGATCCGGTCGTAGACCTCGAGATACACGGTGCGGGCCCCGAACAGCTTGCCCAGTGGGAAGTATGGGATAGCCAAGCCCGCTCCAGTGGAGACTACGACGTCTGGCCGGTAAGTGCGTAGCACCTTGGTGGCCAATACCGCATTGCGGAACAGGTTCGGCACATGGCGGGTCGTCGGGTGGTGACCCCAGATCACCTGCTCGTCCGCGAGCTGTGTCTTGGCCGGTTCGAGATCGAACGTCACCCACAGACGTTCGTGCTCCTCCCACCACGGCCGCAGCGCCATCAGCTGGGCGAGGTGGCCCCCGGTCGAGCACACGAAGAGGATGCGCATCGTTCACGACCTCGACTTCGAACTGGACCCGAACCCACGCGGCTTGCCGACCGACCCCTCGTCGGTTTCGCCTGTGGGCATGGACGTTGTGGGCCGAAGCCCGGGAACCGGCTCGGGCCGGCCCGCGACGAACAGCGAGCCGAGCAACCGGGCGCCGACCTGCTCGAGGTCGTCGACCAGCAGCCGTGCCTCGTGCCCGTCGGTCTTGTGCTTGCTGAGCACGAGGATCACGCCGCCCACGGCCTGCGCGACGTCGAGCACCGTGGCCTGGTCCTGCCAGCTGTGCCCGGCGACGACGATGCGTTCGCTCCCCAGCGCCTTCACCATGCCGCCGGTCAGCCCGCCGCCGAGCGCGAGGCTCGCGACGGAGAGGCGATGGATGGCTTCGGAACGTACCGGCCGCGGCAACGAAAGGGGGCCGTCGCCGGCCTCCGGCGCCGCGGTGATCAACGGACGTGGCCCGACGCGGAGCGCGCGCAGGATCACCTCGGCCGCCGGCGAGTGTGGCAGCAGCAACGTCGTGTGGGCGCCCGCGCTGGCGAGCGCGACCGCGAGCCCGGTCGCGACGACCGCGGAGGAGTCGATGTCGTCGCCGGTCACCAGCATCGAGTCGGGACGTTCGAGCGCGAACAGCTTGGTGAGCGCGACCCGGTACGCCTGCGCCTGCCCGCGGGAGTCGGTACCCCGGCCGCCGAGGATCGCCAGTGGTCGCTGCCCGACCAGCGTCTCGACGTCGCGTACGTTCGCGATCCGCTTGCGTCGCAGCTGCTGGAACAGCGCGAGGCTGAGTCCAGCCAGCAGGCCGACCGTGAACCCGACGCCGAGGAAGATCAGTGCCTTCGGCGAGGTCGGCTCGCGTGGCGGCAGCGCCTGGTCGATGATGTGGCCGGCGTTGATGGAGTACGTGGTGAGACGGCTCTCCTGGCTGCGCAGCGTGCTGAGCTCCTGCAGCACCAGCTGGCGTTGCAGAGCCGACTCGGACTCCTTCGCCTTGCTCGAGCCGGCGTCGGCGATCTGTTCCTCGATCTGGCGAAGGTCGCCCTCGAGCGTGTCGATCCGGCCGTTGAGGTTGCGGAGCTGTTCGGTGGCCTGGTCGCGGACGACGCTGCTGCGGTACGCAAGGTACGCCTCGGCGAACGCGTTCGCGCCGTTCGCCGCGCTGGCCGCGGAGCCGGCGTCGAACTGGATCTCCAGCACCTCGGACTCGCGCGGCGCGGTGACCCGGAGAGAACCGAGCAGCTCGCGCGGCTCCTGGTCGTTGCCGAGCTCGTCCGCGGCGAGCGCGGCGACGGTCGTGGACCGGAGGATCGCGGCCTCGGTGGTCGTGTTGACCGCGCCACGGCCGCCGCTGTCGGCGAGCGGATCGCTGGCGATCGGGTTGACGGTGACGACCGAGGTGGCGGTGTAGGTCTTGGGCACGACGAAGACCGCGATGGCCGCCAAAGCGACGCCCGCGATCACCCCCGCCGCGATGAGTTTGTACCCATAGCGGAGCAAGGCGAAGAAGTCGGACAATGACACATTGTTACCAATGCCCGAATCGTCACCATCTCGCATGCCTGAACCCCTTAGGCGACCTTTACTCGCCTACGTATCGTAATCGTCGGGCCAGAAAACGGGCCCTTCTTAGAAGAAACGGTGAACGTACCCGAACGGTTAGCTCAACCGACAGTCACTGCTCAAGCACGGGCAACCATACAGACAGTCACGGCACGCTAGCGAGCAGCATCCACAAGTGCGGGATAAAGCGCCGGAGTCCAATCGGAGCCAGCCGCGGCCGAGCGCCAGGTACGTACGAGCATCTCGGCGAGATAGAGGCGAACGAACGCCGCGGCATGGGTGTCGGACACTCCATAACGATGCAGGAGCTCCGGCCCGCGGTGGTGCAGTTCGGTCACAGCGTCCGTAACCGGCCGACTCTCCCGAACTACCCGAATCTGGAACAGCCAGTGCAACGCGTCCAGCCCGAACGGCACCCCGTCGCGGCTGTGTTCCCAGTCCCAGGCATAGAGCGTCCCGCCGGCCTCGCCCTGGTTCCACGGGACCCAGTCGCCATGCCAGCGGCCGATCGCGACGGGGTCGCCCGCGGGAAGGTCGTCGAGCAGCCTCGTCGCGACCGTAGCGAGCCGCGCCTCGGGCAGCTTGAACGCGAGCTCGTCGATCTCCGCGCGCAGCCGGGCGACGTGCGGCGCGTCTCGTACCGGCGCCTGCGAGGTCGGCGGGACGAGCTCGCGGAGCCGTTCCGCCAGCGGCGGCTCGTCGCCGCGGCGCGCGCGGACGTCGTACGGCAGCGGCGCGGTCACGACGATCGCGAGGTCCTGCCAGCGCCCGGTATGCAGGAGTGCGGGCGCCGCGGCGTTCGGCCCCGACCGGACCTCGGCGAGCGCGGCGGCCTCGGTCGCGACCAGGTCGCGGGTCGCGTCGTTCCAGCCGACCTTCGCGTACCCGACACTCTCGCCGGCATCGTCGAACAGCTGCAGCGTCGGCTTGTGGTGCTTGCTCAGTACGCCCATCGCGGCATGCAGGCGAGGCTTGCCGAGAACGTGGGCGAGGTGGTCGGCAAGCAACCACCGCGGCCGGTCCACCGCAGGGACCGAGTCGCGGACGAGGATGTTCAGATGGTGCGGCGCCGGCGGCAACCCGAGCTTCGCCGCGGTCCCGAGCACAGCGCGGCTGAGCCGGACGCGTCCCGACCGCAGCCCGTTGTAGCGGAGCAGTGTCGCGGCGGTGACCCGCGGCGAGGTGCGCGGGATGAGGAAGCGAGCCCGAGAACGGTTCGGCGCGATCGCGTACCGCTCGGCGACTGTCCAGCCGGGGGAGACCTTCGCGTCCCAGCCGATCGCGAGCCGATCGGCGGCCAGTCCTCCGCCCCAGAGCTGGGTGACGAGCCGGCGCAGATCCTCCGAGACGTCCGTCACGACCGCCGGTGGACCAGGCCGGCGAGGTTGCCGAAGCCGGTGGGCGCGACCAGCCGGCCCTCGTCGACCATCGAGGCCGGCACGTTGAAGCCGTACCGCTGGTGTGGGCTGCCGAGCCGGTCGAACGACTGGCAGCCGATCAGCGCCTGCGACTCGTTGTCGCCTACGACGTAGAAGCCGTCGGCCGTCTTCGGGGTGCCGCCGACGTCGTGGAAGCCGGCGGTGTCGGCGACGCAGCCGTTGAAGACGTTCTTGTCGTACTCGATGTACCAGCCGTGCGAACGGGTGTCCTGCGACTCGCAGACGCTGAACTTGTTGCGCGTACCGCGGACGTAGTAGCCGTAGTCGCGGCAGTACCAGGCCTTGCACGCGACGAAGAACGAGTTCGTCGTGCCGACGAAGAAGCCGGCCGAGTCGATGCCTGGCTTGGTGGTCGTACCCTCGCAGGCCATCCACCAGGAGTCGCTGTTGGTGCAGTGGAACGCGTGCCGCCCCGCCCGTCTTGACCGGACGAGCTGGGTGACGGTCGCGCGGGCGTCGCCGCGGTACCAGATGTTGTCCTGGATCGCGTCGTACACCCAGAGATTGACGAGCCGATGCATCGGATCCGGCTCGTCCTCGTAGTAGCTGCCGCGGCCGACCGGGTTGAGGTCGATGCCGGTGATCGCGAGGCGGTTGGCGTTGACCACGAGGTTGGAGACCACGAAGCCGTCGCACTGCTTGCCGTCGCCGATCGCGAGGACGCTCGGGAGGTCCGCGACGCTCGCGAGGAGCCTGGAGGACTGGCCGGAGCCGGTGAGCGAGGCGCCGGGCCGGGCGATGATCGGCTTGCTGATCTTCCAGTCGCCGGGGCTCAGCTGCACGCTCTGGACGCCGTCGTCGAGCGCGGCCTGGATGCTGTCCTTGGGGGTGAGGCGGATGACCGTCTCGCGGCCGCGCGGGTCGTCGTTGGCGGCAGCGGCGGACCCACCGATGGCGGAGACGCCGAACGCGGTCCCCATACCAACGGTCATCGAGCGAAGAATGTCGCGGCGGTCCAACCCCGTGCCTCTCGTGACGATCATGTAAGCGTAGCTGTTCACCAGCCTCGGGTGGCCCATTCCCGCAGGTGCGGACGTTCCGCGCCGACGGTGGTGTCCCTGCCGTGGCCTGGGTGGATCTGTGTCTCGTCTGGTGTGTCGGCGAGCAGGCCGCGTATGGAGCGCATGATCGCCTCGAAGCTGGTGAGCGGCCACTGCGCGCCGGTGAGGCCGGGGCCGCCGGGGAAGAGGGTGTCGCCGGTGAACAGGTGGCCCTCGATCGCGAGGCAGATGCTGCCGGGACTGTGGCCAGGGGTGTGTTTGACGGTGATCTCCAGCTCGCCGATGGCGATGGTGTCGGCGTCCTGGAGTGGGCGGTCCACCGTTCCGTCCCACAGCTGGCCGGTGGCTCGCGGAGGTCTTCCCACGGCGAGGAGGTCCTCGGTGGCGGTGCCGGCGTCGAAGTGGCCGTGCTCTTCGAGGTGGGCGAGCTCGTGCTGCCAGACCTCTTTCTCTGCTGGGTGCGCGAGGACGGGCGCTTTGAGCTGGTGCGTGAGGATGGGGATCGCGAGGACGTGGTCGTAGTGGGCGTGGGTGAGGACGATCGCCCTGATGTCCAGGCCGTCGACAGCCTGGAGGATACGGTCGGGCTCGGCGCCGGGGTCGATGAGCGCGGCCTCGTTCGTTCCCGGCGCTCGGATGATCCAGCAGTTGGTGTCGAGGTCGCCGACGACGACCTTGTCGATCATGTGGCTGCGAGGCGGAGCAGGCGTTCGGCCCAGCCGTGGTCCTTCTCCGCGGCGATCGGGTAGCCGGCCGCGAACGGGCCGTCCCAGCGCACGTCGATGCCGGGGTTGTGCGCGTCGGTGCCGTCGGCGAGGAACAGGTGCGGGCTGCCCTTGATGCTGTCGGACTGCGCGACTTCGTGGTCCTCGCTGACGTTGGCGCGGTGGGTGCCATGGTCGAGCGCGTTGGTGAGGTGCGCGACGTCGACGGTGCCGGTCTCGTTCGCCACGTCGAGGATCACCTGGCGGTGCGCGATCGACCGCGACTCGAGCCAGAACGCCTTGCGGAGTGCGCGATCCAGGTCCTCCGACTGTTGCAGGCCCTGTTCCTTGGCGGCGTGGATCGCCTCGTTCGCCAGCAGCACGGTCGAGGGGTACTCCCAGTCGGGCGCTGACCAGAGCCGCCAGCCGAGCTCGGGCACGACCTGGCCTAGGCCGACCGCCTCGCTGTCGGTGCCGGGCCGCTTGTGTGGGCCGTCGAACAGTTCGAGCGCGAACGTGTGGTGGTCGATTTTGACGTCGAGGCCGAGCTCGTCGCGGGTGTCGAGGAGGCGGTGGATCGCGTAGTGGGCGAACGGGCAGAGCAGGTCCGACCAGACCTGGATCGTTCCTGGCTGCGTGGCGGGGCGCTGGGTCATTCGTTCAGTCCTCGTGTTCGGTGCCGGGTGGGTTGGCGCTGAAGCGCTTGGGGCTCAGGAGTACTGCCGTGCGACGGTCGGCGGCCATCTCGCGGTCGTACTCGTCGAGATCGTCGTGCTGCCCGCCGGCGGCGTGGTAGATGTTGCGCAGCAGGTGGCGTAGTCCTTCGGCGTCGAGTCCGTCGAGCTTGTCGTCGGGTCCGGCGAGCTCGGTTGGGCCCTCGACCGCGACCCACTCCCAGCCGGCGCGGAAGACGAGCGTGGCGTACGGGTTCGCGCGGAGATTCGTGAGCTTCGCCGTACGCCCGCGGGCGACGAACGCGACCGTCGGCTCGCCGGTCGTCGGGTGGTCGAGGATGCCGGCGTTCACCACCGACACCGCCGACCGCCCGGCCGCGGGGCGCTGCGTGACGAGCACGGCCAGCCAGTGCTCCTGACTGCCGAGCTCACGGATCAGCTCGAGGCTCATGCCATCGAACGTACCGGACCCTGGTCCGCTTCGCCAACCGGCAAATGATCGTGTTTACACGGTGGATGGGCGCTTCACCTGGCGTCTACTCCGCGTAAAGCGGCAAATGATCATGTAAACATGATCATTTGTCCGCAGCGGGAGCGGCGTCCGGCAGTAAAGGGAGCGGGCATTGTCGGCGGGCTCGGATAGGCTGGAGAAGCAAGCCCTCACCCCCGTCGATTTCGTCGAAGGGGGCATTCTGTGCTGCCCTGAAGAGGAGCCCATGAGTCTCGCTCACCTCGTTGAGCTCACCACCTCCGACACCGCGCTGGGCGAGGCCGTCGCTCAGGCGCGCGACGCCGTGCCCGGCACCAGGCTGTCGCCGCTCGACCTCACCGCGCCCAAGGCGCTGCAGCCGCTCGTCGTCGCCGCCCTCGCGGCCGACGCGAACGCCGGCGGGGCGGGACGTACGGTGCTCGCCGTCACCGCGACCGGCCGCGAAGCCGAGGACCTCACCGCCACCCTGCAGAGCCTGCTCGGCGACGAGGACGCCGCCGCCTACTACCCGGCCTGGGAGACGCTCCCGCACGAGCGCCTCTCGCCGCGATCCGACACCGTCGGCCGCCGGCTCGCGATCCTCCGCAGGCTGGTCCACCCCGACGACGAGAACCCCAGCCCCAAGGTCGTCGTCGCGCCCGTCCGTTCGGTCCTCCAGCCGCAGGTGAAGGGCCTCGCCGACCTCGAGCCCGTCAGCCTTCACGTCAAGGACGAGATCGACCTCGAGGTCCTCGTCCGCAAGCTCGCGGCCGCCGCGTACACCCGCGTCGACCTGGTCGAGCGGCGCGGCGAGTTCGCCGTCCGCGGCGGCATCGTCGACGTGTTCCCGCCGATCGACGAGCACCCGGTGCGGGTGGAGTTCTTCGGCGACGAGGTCGACGAGATCCGCTACTTCAAGGTCGCGGACCAGCGTTCGCTCGGCCCGGCCGAGCACGGGCTGTACGCGCCGCCGTGCCGCGAGCTGCTGCTCACCGACGCCGTACGCGACCGGGCGGCCAAGCTCGCCGTCGAGCACCCCGAGCTCGAGGAGTTGTTCGAGAAGCTCGCGCAGGGGCACGCGGTCGAGGGCATGGAGTCGCTCGCGCCCGTTCTCGTCGACGACCTGGAGCTGCTGCTCGACATCCTCCCGCCGGCGACGCACGTTCTGGTGTGCGATCCCGAGCGGGTTCGGACGAGGGCGCACGACCTCGTCGCGACGAGCGAGGAG
Source organism: Tenggerimyces flavus (assembly GCF_016907715.1). Lineage (NCBI taxonomy): Bacteria > Bacillati > Actinomycetota > Actinomycetes > Propionibacteriales > Nocardioidaceae > Tenggerimyces > Tenggerimyces flavus. The sequence goes on from NZ_JAFBCM010000001.1 coordinate 2,494,957, forward strand.
TTCCTGCAGGCGTCCTGGGCGGCGGCCGCGGGCGGTGGGCAGGCGCCGATCGACCTCGGCCCGGCCGCATACCGCAGCCTCGCCGACGTCCGCGGGCACGCGATGTCGGCCGACCTCGCGTGGTGGAGCGTCTCCCCGTTCGCCCTCGACGCCGAGACCACCACGGCTGCGCCGCAGCGCACCGAGATGGGCGAGCTCATCCAGCTCGATGTCGACATCGAGGCCGGCGCGATCGAGTCGCACGCGATCGGCGCCGAGGCCGCGGTCGCGTACCACGGCGACACCGAGCGCGCGCTCGCCGACATCAAGGGCTGGCTCGCCGACGGGTGGCGCGTCGTGTACGTCACCGAGGGCCACGGCCCGGCGGAACGTATCGTCGAGGTGCTCACCGGCGGCGATATCGCAGCCAGGCTTGCCAAATCGGACTTCGAAGAGCCCCAGCCGTCCGTCGTGCACGTGGTGTGCGGGCGGCTCGACCACGGGTTCGTCGCGCCGGCGTTGAAGCTCGCGGTGCTCGCCGAGGAGGACCTGGTCGGCCGCGCCGGACCGTCCACCAAGGACATGCGCCGGATGCCAACGCGGCGTCGGCGGACGATCGACCCGCTGGAGCTGAAGCCCGGCGACTACGTCGTGCACGACCAGCACGGGGTCGGCAAGTACCTCGAGATGGCCGAGCGCACGGTGGGTACGGGCGCGGCGCGGACGACGCGCGAGTACCTGCTGATCGAGTACGCGCCGTCCAAGCGCGGGCAGCCAGGCGACCGGCTGTTCGTACCGACCGACCAGCTCGACCTGGTGACGCGGTACGTCGGTGGCGAGGACCCGTCGCTGGACAAGATGGGCGGCTCGGACTGGGCGAAGCGCAAGGGCCGGGCACGCAAGGCGGTCAAGCAGATCGCCGCGGAGCTGATCAAGCTGTACGCGGCGCGGCAGGCGACGGAGGGGCACGCGTTCGGGCCGGACACGCCGTGGCAGCGCGAGTTGGAGGACGCGTTCCCGTACGTCGAGACCTCCGACCAGCTCGCGACGATAGAGGACGTCAAGGCAGACATGGAGAAGACGGTTCCGATGGACCGGCTGATCTGTGGTGACGTGGGGTACGGCAAGACCGAGATCGCGGTGCGCGCGGCGTTCAAAGCGGTGCAGGACGGGAAGCAGGTGTCGATCCTGGTGCCGACGACTTTGCTTGTGCAGCAGCATCATTCGACGTTCGCCGAACGGTTCGCGCCGTTCCCGGTGACGGTGAAGGCGTTGTCGCGGTTCCAGACCGACAAGGAGGCCAAGGAGGTCCTCAACGGTCTCGCGGCGGGCTCTGTCGATGTGGTGATCGGGACGCATCGGCTGCTGTCGAAGGAGGTCGGCTTCAAGGACCTCGGGCTGATCGTGGTCGACGAGGAGCAGCGGTTCGGCGTGGAGCACAAGGAGCAACTCAAGGCTCTGCGCGCTTCGGTCGACGTACTGACGATGTCGGCGACGCCGATCCCGCGGACGCTGGAGATGGCGATCACCGGCATCCGGGAGATGTCGACGATCATGACGCCGCCGGAGGAACGCCATCCAGTGTTGACGTTCGTCGGTGGGTACGACGAGAAGCAGGTGGTCGCGGCGATCCGGCGCGAGCTGTTGCGCGAGGGCCAGGTGTTCCTGGTGCACAACCGCGTGCAAACGATCGAGCGCGCGGCCGCCCGGATTCGCCAGCTGGTGCCGGAGGCGCGGGTCGCGGTCGGGCATGGGCAGATGAGTGAGCACCAGCTCGAGCAGGTCATGGTCGACTTCTGGGAGAAGCGGGCGGACGTGCTTGTTTGTACGACGATTGTCGAAGCGGGCTTGGACATTTCGAACGCGAACACGTTGATCGTGGAGCGGTCGGACCTGTTCGGGCTGTCGCAGATGCACCAGCTGCGCGGGCGGGTCGGTCGTGGCCGCGAGCGGGCGTACGCGTACTTCCTCTACCCGCCGGAGAAGCCGCTCACCGAGACCGCGCACGAGCGGCTGGCGACGTTGGCGCAGAACACCGAGATCGGCGCGGGCATGGCGGTCGCGATGAAGGACCTGGAGATCCGCGGGGCGGGCAACCTGCTCGGCGGTGAGCAGTCCGGGCACATCGCGGACGTCGGCTTCGACCTCTACATCCGGCTCGTGGGAGAGGCCGTGGCGGAGTTCCGCGGCGACGTTCCCGAGGAGGACAACGAGGTCAAGGTCGAGCTGCCGATCGACGCGCACCTGCCGCACGACTACGTGGACTCGCAGCGGTTGCGGCTGGAGATGTACCAGCGGCTGGCCGCCGTGCGGTCGCTGGATGAGGTCGCGGCGGTGGCCGAGGAGTTGTCGGACCGGTACGGCACTTTGCCGCAGCCGGTGGAGAACCTCCTCGAGGTGGCCCGCTTCCGCTTGAAGGCGTCCGCTGTGGGGCTGACCGACGTGACTGTGCAGGGAAACGCGATCCGCTTCGCGCCGGTGGAGCTGCGGGAATCGCAGGAAATGCGGCTCAACCGGCTGTACCCGCGGACGATCGTCAAGCGCCAGTTGCGCACCATCCTCGTTCCCCGCCCCGCCACGGCGCCCATCGGCGGGACGCCGTTGCGTGACTTGGAGCTGCTCAAGTGGTGCGGCGACCTCATCGACGCCATCCTCGTGGACGCTCCGGCGCCGGCCAAGAAGGCGTGATTCAGGTAGCCTGATCAGGGAAAGGAGGTCAACGATGGCAGCCGACGAACCCCGCCCAGCCCCACCCGGCGCGGGCTACGCCGCGAACCGCCCGTACTTCGTCGCGGACACCCTCGACGACCTCCACGGCCCGACCTCCGGAGTCGTGCACTTGGACGCGCGTCTGGACTGGTCGGGCGAGCCGGTGTACGACCTCGACGATCCCATCGAGCTCGCTTACCTGTACGAGGTCGTTCTCCGCGAAGGGTCCCGCCATGAGGAGTTCGCTCGCTGGCTCGACCGCCCGACTCTGATCCGACTGTGGCCCACGTTGTTCCTCCCTGCTCGGGTGAGGGCCTTGTGGGAGCGGACGTTTCCTGTGCTCGCGCACGAGGCTCCGCGCACGGCAGCCGCCGGCTAGTGGACCCACTGCAGGAGCGGCTCGCCGAGATCGGCCTGCGAGCCTTGGGCGAGTTCGGTTTCGCCTTGGCAGGTGGGCAAGCCATCCAGGTACACGGGATCGTCGATCGACCGAGCGATGACATCGACCTGTTCGTCGCGTGGGACCGGAAGGACCAGTTCGACCGAGCGGTGGACGTGATCGTCGATGCCTACCGGTCCGCTGGCTACGGGGTCGCGATCGAGAAGCGATACGAGACCTTCGCGCGACTCGCCGTCTCCGACGGTGCGGGCTCGGGCGAGACTTCGGTCGACCTCGCGGCCGACTGGCGCCAGCATCAGCCCGTGCAGATGGCTATCGGACCGGTGCTCCATCTCGATGACCTGGTCGCCTCGAAGATGAGCGCTCTCTACGGCCGAGGCGAACCGAGGGACTTCATCGACATCGACGCCGTTCTTCGTTCCGGGAGATTCAGTCGCGAGGACGTTCTGAGGCTGGCCGAGAACGCCGACGCCGGCTTTGTCCGCTCGATGTTCGCGCAGTCGATCGCACGCATCGACCGGCTACCCACCAGGCTGTTCGAGCGCTATGGCTTGTCCGCCGAGCAGGTCGACGAGTCCCGGGCGCGGTTCGCGGAGTGGCGGGACCAATTGCTGGGGGATTGATCAATCGGGGTTGACGATTGGTCTCATCACGGCCGGTGATGGGCAATCGTCTGACGTATGCTGCAGGTTCCGAGTGCACCATCGAGCTGGAGGAAGACGCGTCTATGAGCAAGGTCCCCACGATCGCTTTCAACAACGGTGTGGAGATCCCGCAGCTGGGATTCGGTGTCTGGCAGGTGCCCGAGGAGCTGGTCGTCGACGCCGTGCGGGTGGCGATCGAGACTGGTTATCGCAGCATCGACACGGCCGCGATCTACGGTAACGAAGAGGGTACGGGGCGGGCGATTGCCGAGTCTGGCGTTGCGCGCGACGAACTGTTCGTCACTACCAAGCTCTGGAACTCCGAGCAGGGCTACGACAGCACGCTGGCGGCGTTCGACGAGAGCATCAAGAAGCTCGAGCTGGACTACGTCGACCTCTACCTGATCCACTGGCCGTCGCCGCACCGGGACAAGTACGTCGAGACCTGGAAGGCGTTCGAGCAGCTACTCAACGACGGCCGCGTCAAGTCGATCGGCGTCTCGAACTTCCACCAGCCCCACCTGCAGCGCCTCCTGGACGAGACCGACATCGTGCCGGTGCTCAACCAGATCGAGCTGCACCCGTACCTCCAGCAGGCAGCCCTCCGCACCTTCTGCGCCGAGCACGGCATCCTCACCGAGGCCTGGAGCCCCCTCGCCTCCGGCGGCGACGTGCTGACGGACCCGCTGATCGCCAAGCTGGCCGACAAGTACGGCAAGACGCCCGCCCAGGTCATCCTGCGCTGGCACCTCCAGCTCGGCAACGTCGTGATCCCGAAGTCGGTCACGCCGAGCCGCATCAAGGAGAACTTCGAGGTCTTCGACTTCGAGCTCACCGCCGAGGACGTCGCGGCGTTCGCCCCGCTGGAGAAGGGCTTCCGCACCGGCCCCGACCCGGACACGTTCACTGCATAAGGCAGACCCGCTAGGGGATCGCGTGCCCGGTGTCCCAGGCCCAGGCCGCGATCCCCACCCGGTTCCGCACCGCCAACTTCCTTTGTACGTTGGCGATATGCGTCTTCGTCGTTCCTGGTGAGATGAAAAGCTCGGCGCCGATCTCGGCGTTCGTCTTCCCCTGAGCCACCAGGCGGACGACCTCGAGCTCGCGTTCGGTCAGCGTTTCCTGAGGCGACCGGTGCGACGACGCCGCCTCCTTCGCGCGGAGCTGCTGCAGCAGCCGGACAGTCACCTGCGGCGCGATCAGCGTGTCCCCCGCCATCGCCGCGCGTACGGCCTCCACCAGCAGCGTCGGCCCGGAGCGCTTCAGCAGGAATCCGCAAGCCCCGTTGCGCAAAGCCGTGTTCACGTACTCGTCGAGGTCGAACGTCGTCACCACCACCACGCGCACCGGATCCGCCACGTCCGGCCCAGCCAAGAGACGTGTGACCTCCAGTCCGTCCAGCTTGGGCATCCGGATGTCCGCGAGCAGGACGTCCGGCCGCAGCAGCCGCGCCAGCTCCACCGCTGAGGCGCCATCCGCGGCCTCGCCCACCACCTGCATGTCGGGCTGGGCGTCCAGGATCAGCCGGAACCCGCTGCGCACGTTCTCCTGGTCGTCCGCGATGACAATGCGTGTGCTCATTCAGAATCCATCTCTGGCAGGGGAAGGACGGCCTCGGTACGCCACCCGTCGGCATCCAGCGGTCCGGCGGTCAACGTTCCACCGACGGCCTCAACCCGCTCGGTCAAGCCCAGCAGGCCGAGCCCGCTCCGCGGCCGCTCGGTTCCGCCGAGAGCCGGCGCGTGGCCGGCCGACTCGTCGTTCGTGACCGTGACTGTCAACGCGGCCTTGTCGGCTGTCACGGCGACCTTGACGGACCGAGCGGACGGCGCGTGCCGGCGTACGTTCGTCAACGCCTCCACGACGACCCGGTACGCCGTCGTGTTGACCTCGCGTGGAACGGTGTCCGCCAAACCCGCGGGAAGCGAGAGCGACACCGCGGCCGACCCGCTCGCCCCGAAGCGCGACACCACCTCGGGCAGCTCCGCCAACCCCTGAGCCGGCGAGCGCGTCGAGAGGTCCGTGGCGTCGTGCAGCATGTGCACGGTCCGATCCATCGCGTCCAACGCCTGCAGCCCCGCGTCCTCGATTCGCTTCAACGCCGCGAGTGCCTCGGCCGGGTTCGACGGCAGGATCACCTGCGCCGCCTGGGCCTGAACGACGATCCCGCTCACGTCGTGGGCCACGAAGTCGTGCAGATCGCGCGCGAGATCCATCCGCTGCGCGCGCCGAGCGGTGTCGACCGCACGTTCGCGCTTCTCGTCCAGCCAGCGGATGTAGATCCCGATCCCCGCCGCGCCCAGCGACCCGAGCCCCCAGAAGCCGATCAGGCCGACGAACTCCAACGGGCTGGCCGGGATCACCGAGCGGAGCAGGATCGCCGCCTGCGCGAGGGCCGCCGCGCCGCCCGCCATGACCGCGACGGGGATCGTCGCCGACCGTGCGCACCAGGCGATCAACGCCAGCAGGGCAGCGGTCTCGACGAGCATGAGGAAACCGAGGAACGTCTCGGTGTTCTCGATCGCCGCACGACGTTCGACCGCGGTGAACACCGTCGCCGCGAACGACATCGTCGCCGCCGTCGCCGTGACGATCGGCACCCGGGAACGGGTGTACGGCCAGGAGATCGCGAGCGCGAGCCACCCACCGCTGGCCGCGGCGGTGGCGACGGGGAACGGTGAGCCGACCGCGAACGCCATCCACACGCCCGCAAGCACGACGACCGCCCCCGCGGCGACGCCGATCCACGTTCGTGTCTGTTGACCCACGGCAGCCCAGCCTAGTTCTTGGCCCGCTCTCCCGACCTCTGCCGAACGGCCGATCGCAACCCTCGCCGCATGGTGCCTGAGCAGATGGCCAATGATCACGGAAACCTGCCGTGCGCCTCGCCGGCAGGCTTGGTCGACCTATGTAGATCAAGGACGCCGGTCTCAGACCGATATATGTAGATTAATATCTGCTCTACCTGGCGAATGGGCGCTTCACCTGGCGTCTACCCCACGTGAAGCGGACAATGATCAGGTTTACATGATCATTGGCGCGGGTCTGCGGGGCCGAGGAAGCGACCTCGGCCGAACGGCCGATCGTCGTCAGCGCGGCGGGAACGCGGCTCGCAGGAACTCGGGGGTGCGCGCCAACAGCCGTACGTAGACGCTCCGCTCCCACGGCACGCCGGGCTCGTTCGCGAGGTACTGGCTGGAGACGCCGGCCATCGCCACCGCCACGATGCCCATCGCCTCCTGGGACGCGCCGCCCGGCCCGAGCTCGCCCTGGCGGACTGCTCGCCGGAGGGCCGTACGGAACAGCTCGACCATCTGCTTGCTCGGCTCGAACGCCTCCTCGCTGGGCTCGAAGCCGGGGACCGGGCGCCAGAACAGCAGCTGAGCCAGGGGGAGGTTCGCCATCGCCCAGCGCATCCCGGCCTCCTGCGCCTTGGTGACGGCCGCGAGCCCGGACTCGACGCCCTGGACGGCTGTGGACATCGCGTCGAGATGGGCTCGCTGACCGCGGGCGAACAGTTCGTCGTAGATCGCGTGCAGCGACGGGAAGTACTTGTAGAGGGAGGGTGGCTGGACGCCGATCCTTCGCGCCACCTCGCTCAGCGCGAGCCCGCCCACTCCGCGCTCGGCCATCAGGTCGAGCGCGACCTCGAGGATCTCCTCGATCGTCTGCTGCCGCCTCAGCCCGCGCCGGTCCGTTCGCTCCACCGCTTCCGTCATGGGCCTAGGCTACATTGACAAGCAATAGCTAATTATATTAGCTTTAGCTATCGATGCTCGCGAGGGGGAGAATCTCATGCAGACGCTCGACACCGACCAGGTCACCCGCCTTATCGCCGCGACGCCCGAAGCGCTGTACGCGATCGTGTCCGACGTCACGCGGACACCCGAGCTGAGCCCGGAGATCCTCGCGGCGGAGTGGGTCGACGCCGCCTCCGGCCCGGTCGTCGGGGCGAGGTTCCGCGCGACGAACAAGGTCAGCCGCGGGCCGAGCTGGACGAACGAGCCCGAGGTCCTGGTCGCCGACCCCGGGCGCGAGTTCGCCTTCGTCCGCCGCGAGAAGACCGCCGGCCACGTCATGTGGCGCTACCGCTTCTCGCCGGTCGAGGGCGGCACGGAGGTGACCGAGTCGTACGAGGTGACCAAGCCGATCCCTTGGTTCGGCTGGGTGATCATCACGTACGTGTTCGGCAGCAAGAACCGCCGAGCCGAGCTCCGAGCCGGCATGGAAGAGACCCTGCGCCGGCTGGAAGAGGTCGGCACACTGGGGGCATGCCGCGGATCAGCAATAAGGCGGGACAGTTCGGCGAGTCGGTGATTCGGGAGACCTTCCGACTGGCTGCCGAGCACGGCGCGATCAACCTCGGGCAGGGCTATCCGGACTTCCCTTGTCCGCCCGAGCTCAAGGAGGCGGCGGCGCGCGCCATCCATGCCGACCTGAACCAGTACCCGATGACGTACGGCATGCCCGAGCTCCGCCAGGCCATCGCCGACAAGACCGCCAGAACGTACGAGGGCTGGCAGGTCGACCCCGACACCGAGCTCTGCGTCACCTGCGGCGCCACCGAGGCGCTCGTCGCGGTCACGTTCGCGCTGCTCGATCCGGGCGACGAGGTCGTGATGTTCGAACCCTGGTACGAGAACTACCAACCGAACGCGATCCTCGCCGGCGCGATCCCAAGACTCGTCCAGCTCCGCGAGCCCGACTGGACGTTCGACGAGCAGGAGCTGCGCAGCGCGTTCGGCAACAGGACCAAGGCGATCGTCATCTGCCACCCCAACAACCCCACCGGCAAGGTCTACAGCCGCGAGGAGCTGGAGCTCATCGCCGAGCTCTGCCAGCAGTGGGACGTCACGCTCGTCGTCGACTCCATCTACGAGCACATCCACTACCTCGGCCAAGGCGGGTACCTCCCACCCGCGCGCATCGCGGGCCTCGAGGACCGGACGATCACCGTCAACGCGATGTCGAAGACGTACGCGGTCACTGGCTGGCGGGTCGGCTGGACCGTCGCGCCGCCAACGCTGACAAAGGCGATCCGCAAAGTGCACGACTTCCTCACCATCGCCGCCCCAGCACCACTCCAGGCCGCCGGCGTCACCGCCCTCGAGCTGCCAGCGACGTACTACGACGACCTCGCCATCAAGTACAGAGAACGCCGCGACCTGCTCTGTGACGCACTGGAAGACATCGGCTTCGAGCTCAGGCGCCCAGACGGCTCCTACTACGTCCTCGCCGACACCAGAAGGCTCGACCCAGACCGGGACGGAACGCGGTTCGCCCGCAGGCTGATCACCGAGATCGGCGTCTCCTGCGTCCCCGCCGCGAGCTTCTGGCGCCCCGAACACCACGAGGCCGGGAGGAGCAAGGTGCGCTTCGCGTTCCCGAAGCGGCCAGAGACCCTGCGTGCGGCGGCGGAGCTACTGACCAAGCTCCAAGGCTGACACCGTACGATCTGCTGCGAAGAGCTGCCCAGAAAGGACGTCGACGTGATCCGCAAGCCTCGCGCCGCACTCGCCGCCATCGGCCTCGCCGCCGCACTCGGTCTCGCTGGCTGTGGCGGGCTCGGCGCCGCCGGGATGGCCGCGGAGGTCGACGGCCAGACGATCACGGTCGAGTACGTCCAGAAGCAGGCCAAGGACATGGCCGAGCTGACCAAGCGCGAGAGCGCCGCCGACCTGAAGAGCAACCAGCAGCTGGTGCTCGGCAACCTGGTCGGGCAGCACCTGGTCAACGCCGCCGCGACGACCGCCGAGGTCGAGGTGACCGACGCGGACGTCAGCAAGCTCGTCGCCGACCTCAAGAAGCAGACCCAGCAGATCCTGCAGAACAACGGCACGCCGCCGCCGCCGGACATGCTGGAGGGGTACGCGCGGTACGTCCTGCTGCTGGACAAGCTCGCGGCCAAGCTGCTCGGCAAGGAGCTCGACCCGGAGTCCCAGGCCGACCAGGAGAAGGCGCAGCAGCTCCTCGCCGTCGAGATCACCAAGACCGCCAAGCGCGTCGGGGTGAAGGTCAACCCGCGTTTCGGCAAGTGGAACGGCACCTCGATCACGCCCGAGGGCGGCGACCTCGTCAAGATCACCCCTCCGGAAGGCGCGGCGCCGGAGGCGCCCGCGGGGTCGTGACCGCGGGCCGAGTCGTCCTGCTGCTCACCTCGCCGCGAGTAGCTCCCGGACTGCTCGGCTGGCCCGCCTGGGACGCGCTCCGCACGGCGAACGTCGTGTGGACGCCGGATCCCGAGCACCCCCAGCTCCCGTACCTCGCAGCAGCCGGCGTCGACGTCGCGCCGGTGAAGCCAGCGAGTACGGCCGAGTGGGCGCACGCGCTGATTGCCGAAGCCCGCAAGAGCAGGACCGTCGTCTGGCTGGCGAGCGAAGCCGGCGACCCCGGGCTGGCCGAGTCCCTGGCCAACCAGCTCGCCCTCGAGGTCGAGGACCTGCCGAGCCTGGAGGTCGTGCCCGCGTCGTACGACCTGCCCGGTGCCCGCATGCTCGACCTCGTCGACGTGATGGACCAGCTCCGCGACCGCTGCCCGTGGGTGCAGTCGCAGACGCATCGCACGCTGGTGAAGTACCTCGTCGAGGAGGCGTACGAGACCGTCGAGGCGCTCGAGACCGGGGACGAGGCGCACCTGCGCGAGGAGCTCGGTGACCTCCTGTTCCAGGTCGTCTTCCACTCCAGGCTCGCCGAGGAGCACGACCAGCCGTTCTCCCTCGACGACGTGGCGGGCGACCTGGTGGCGAAGCTGATCCGCCGCAACCCGCACGTGTTCGGCGACGCGACGACGACGGACGTCGCCGAGATCGAGTCCGCCTGGGACCAGCTGAAGGCCGAGGAGAAGCAGCGGGCGTCGGCGGTCGAGGGCGTCCCGTTGGCCCTGCCCGCGCTGACGTTGGCGGAGAAGGTGCTCGGCCGGGTGGCGCGGACCGACCTCGACGTACGGACGGGCGAGCCGGCGAACGAAGAGGACCAGCTCGGCAAGGACCTGTTCGCACTGGTCCAGAAGGCGCGGGCGACCGACCTCGACCCCGAACAGGCGCTGCGCGACGAGATCCGCCGCTATCTCGCGGCGGTCCGCGCGGCAGAAAGTGACTGAGCGCCCGTTTTGCGAGGGTCGTGCGAGATAGCGGTTTCTGGTGTGCTAGAAATTGCACTCTCTGTAGACGAACCACTACCCATCGTCATCGCGCGACCTTCCCCACGCGCGGACTCCCACGCCCTGGAGCGGGATCGTGTCGTTCACCAACCCCATCTCTCGTCGGCTGCTGCGCGCCGGTTCCGCGATGGCTGTCATCGCCGCCGTCGGCTTCGCCGGCGCCGCGCCCGCGCAGGCCATCGCGCAGTCCATCGCGCAGACCAAGCCGAAGGCCGCCGCACCTGCTGACCCGAAGGTCCTGTTCACCGAGGACTTCGAGAACACCGGCACCGACCCGGTCCGCCTCGACGCCTACCAGGGCAAGAGCCACGGCTACGTGGCCGACCCCGCGTGGCTGCAGGGCTGCAACGGCTGGGTCGCCTCCTGGCAGGCCCCGGCCGACGCCGCCGCTCCCGTCGCCGACTGCGGTGCCGCGAACTGGTGGAACCTGTCGCGCGGCCTCTCGTACTCCCTCGGCGCCCTGCACCAGAAGGCCGAGACCAACCACGGCGTGTCCGCCTACACCTACGGAAACCCGGGCGCGGACAAGGTGCAGTTCGAGACCAAGCAACCGATCGCGCTGCCGACAAAGGGCCGGTTCGTCACGTTCTCCGTCGACGCCGCCGAGAACAGCTGCCACGCGCTCCACGCCGCGCTGAAGTTCTACCTCGTGGACGGTGCGCAGTCGATTCCGACGTTCACCACGCCGATCGACCCGTGCACCGACCCGAACGCGAAGATCGTGCCGAGTCCGGCGAACAGCGTCGACTCCGGCCCGACCGCGACCCGCGCGGGGACGTACGCCGGCAACAAGGCCGTGCTGTTCGACGGTGACCAGCTCGGCATCCGGCTGGTGAACGGGCAGGGCAGCGGTGGCGGCAACGACGCGGCTTTCGACAACATCCGCGTGCTCGACGTGACGCCGAAGCTGGCGAAGGCGTTCGCGCCCGCGAATGTCGACGTCGGCGAGACCTCCCGGCTGACGTTCACGGTGACGAACACCTCCGAGCTCGCCGAGAAGGCCGACTGGACGTTCACGGACACGCTGCCCGAAGGCCTCGACATCGCCGGTGACGGCGGCTTCACGTCGACCTGCGCGCCCTTCTCGTTCAGCCTGGACCACACCGGCGGTGTCCTGACGATGACGGGCACCCTCGCGGCTGGTCAGGAGACCTGCGAGGCGTCGGTGAACGTCGTCTCGAAGAGCCCCGGCACATACGAGAACTGCGCGAAGAACCTCGCGCTCACCGGCCTCGACGCGCCCGAGTGCGCCACGCTCGAGGTCGTCGCGCCGCCCACGTTCCCCTGCGAGGTCTCGACTGTCTTCCTCTCCCAGGGCATCCCCACGGGCCTGAAGGCGCAGGAGTACAGCGCCGGCGGGTCGGACTTCGTGCCGGTCGGCCCGGCGAGCGACTGGCGGTACAACGCGATCGGTGTCAACCCCAAGGACGGCTACATCTACGGGATGAGCACCGGCCCCGAGGGCGGACACCAGCCGGGTCGGCTGCTGCGAATCGACGCGACCGGCAAGGTCACCAGCCTCGGCGCACCCCAGGGTGACGCGGAGCTCGCGGCCAACGGCAGCATCGTCGGCGCGTTCGACGACGACGGCACCTACTACTCGATCGTGGCGAACCACCTCACCAAGGTGGACGTGACCACGACCCCGGCGGCCGCTCAGGTGGTCGGCCCGGTGGCAGGCTGGACGCCGGCCGACTTCGCGTACGCCGACGGCTTCTTCTGGGGCCAGTCGCGCGTGGGCACCGTGACCACGCTCTACCGGCTGAACCCGGCCGACGCGAGCGTCGTGACGTTCACCTCGCCTGTGCAGAACGCCCCCGAGAACGGCCAGTACGGCGCGGCCTGGCGGTACGGCAACGGCAACCTCGGGTTCAGCGCGAACGTGACCGGCAACAACCACCAGATCGCGGTCGCCAACCCTGGTTCGGCGAACCCGACGTTCACGCTCGTCTCGACGGTTCCGGGGCCCGTTCCCGGCCAGAACAACAACGACGGCACCGGCTGCATCAGCAAGCCCGCCGACCTGGCGATCGAGAAGTCCGCCCCGTCGGCGGTCGACCCGTCCGGTGAGGTCCGCTGGACGCTGAAGGTGACGAACAACGGCGCCGGGATCGCCTCCGGCTTCACCGTCACCGACCAGCTGCCGGCCGAGGTGACCGAGCTGTCGACGCCGACGGTTGGCGCGAAGATCGACGACCACACGCTGACGTACAACGGCGGGCGGCTCGAGGTCGGCGACTCGGTCGAGATCGTGGTCGTCGGCAAGGCGCCAGCGACGTACGAGACCTGCTTCTCCAACAGCGCTTCGGTCACCGGGAACGAGAACGACCCGAACCCGGACAACGACAAGGCGAGCGTCAAGACGTGCACCGGCGGCGAGCCGGCGTACACGCTGACGAAGACCTCGTCGGCCGCTGACGGTGCCGTCAAGGCGGGCGACAAGGTCGTCTACACGCTGACCGTCACCAACACCGGGAAGGCCGAGGTCACGCCGACCGTGACCGACGACCTGTCCGGCACGCTCGACGACGCCTCGTACAACGGCGACGCCGCCGCGTCGGACGGGCCGGCGCCGACGGTGTCGGAGCCGACGCTGACCTGGTCGGGCCCGGTGCCGGTCGGTGGCACGGTGACGATCACGTACTCGGTGACGGTCAAGCCGACCGCCGAGCAGGGCGACCACGTGCTGAAGAACGCGGCCAGCGGTGACGGTCCGATCCAGGACTGCCCGGCCAAGCCGTGCGCGACGACGACCAACCCGGTCGCCTCGTACACGCTGGCCAAGACCGCGGACCCGGCGGCCGGTACGGCGGTCGAGGCGGACCAGAAGATCACCTACACGCTGACCGTCACCAACACCGGCGGTGCTCCGGTGACGCCGACCGTGACCGACGACCTGACCGACGTGCTGGACGACGCCTCGTACAACGGTGACGCGGCGGCGTCGGACGGCTCGGTGCCGTCGGTGTCGGAGACGACGCTGACCTGGACCGGCGCGGTGCCGGTCGGCGGGACCGTGACGATCACGTACTCGGTGACCGTCCTGGCGTTCGACGCGCAGGGCGACCACACGCTCGCGAACGCGGCGAGCGGTGACGGTCCGATCGACGGGTGCGAGGCGACGCCTTGTGTGTCGACCGAGAACCCGTCGGGTGGCTACACGATCGCCAAGTCCGTCGACCCGGAGAGCGGGACGGCCGTGTCGGGCGGCGACGTGCTGACGTACACGGTCGAGGTGCAGAACGTGGGCGCCGCTCCGCTGACGCCGACGGTGACCGACGACCTGTCCGCGGTGTTGGACGACGCCACGTACAACGGTGACGCCTCGGCTTCGTCCGGGCCGGCGCCCACGGTGTCGGGGTCGACGCTGACGTGGTCCGGGCCGCTGCCGGTGGGCGCGACGGTGACGATCACGTACTCGGTGAAGGTCCTGGCGTTCTCCGAGCAGGGCGACCACCTGCTGAAGAACGTGGCGAGCGGCGACGGCCCGGTCTCGGGCTGCAAGACGGCGCCGTGCGCGACGACGGAGAACTCCTCGGGCGGCTACACGCTGAGCAAGTCGGCCGACCCGGCGTCCGGGGAGTCCGTCGCCGACGGGCAGAAGGTGACGTACCGCGTTCTGGTCGCCAACAAGGGTGCGGCGCCGGTGTCGCCGGTCGTGACCGACGACCTGTCGGGCGTGCTGGACGACGCCACGTACAACGGTGACGCCGCCGCGTCGGACGGCTCTGCCGTGGCGGTGTCGGGGTCGACGCTGACTTGGTCGGGCACGGTGCCGGCGGGCAAGACGGTGACGATCACGTACTCGGTGACCGTGCTGTCGTACGACGACCAGCACGACCACAAGCTCGGGAACGTGGTCTCCGGTGACGGGCCGCTGCAGGGCTGCGAGGCCGGCAAGCCGTGTGCCCGTACGGACAACCCGGCCGCGAATCCTCCGGTCGGAGCGCGGCTGCCGAAGACCGGCGGGGAGCTCCTGCTGGTCGGCGGTGGCGCGTCGTTGCTGCTGATCCTGGGCCTGCTCGGCCTGGTGGCGGCGACCCGCGCCGGACGGATGCGGGCCAGCCGCTAGCGGTAACCTGACGAAGCCCGGCCCCGCGGTGACGATCGCGGGGCCGGGCTTCGCCTTGTCCTGGCCGCGATGGCTGTCTGCGATGGTTGCCACAATGCGGGTCGGTCCTCGGGCCTCGCACCAGGCGCGGCTAGGCTCGACTGCGGACAGCAGAGCCAGATAGTCAGGGAGGGTACGTGGCCACCATCGAGGCCGTCGGCGCGCGGGAGATCCTGGACTCGCGCGGCAATCCCACCGTCGAGGTCGAGGTCGCCCTCGACGACGGCACCATCGAGCGCGCGGCCGTTCCGTCGGGCGCGAGCACCGGACAGTTCGAGGCCGTCGAGCTCCGGGACGGCGACGACAAGCGGTACGGCGGCAAGGGCGTGCAGACCGCCGTGGACGCCGTTCTCGACACGATCGGGCCCGAGCTCGTCGGGTACGAGGCCAGCGAGCAGCGGCTCGTCGACCAGAAGCTGATCGACCTGGACGGCACCCCGAACAAGGCGCAGCTCGGCGCGAACGCGCTCCTCGGCGTCTCGCTCGCCGTCGCCCGCGCCGCCGCCGAGTCGGCCAACCTGCCGCTCTTCCGCTACATCGGCGGACCGAACGCGCACCGGCTCCCGGTGCCGATGTTCAACATCATCAACGGCGGCGCGCACGCCGACAACAACGTGGACTTCCAGGAGTTCATGATCGCCCCGATCGGTGCTGCCACGTTCTCCGAGGCACTGCGTTGGGGCGCCGAGACGTACCACGCGCTCAAGTCGCTGCTGAAGAGCCGCGGCCTGTCGACCGGACTCGGCGACGAGGGCGGCTTCGCGCCGGACTTGCCGTCGAACCGGGACGCGCTGGAGCTGATCAAGACCGCCGTCGAGAACGCCGGCTTCCGCTGGGGACCGGACATCGCGGTCGCGCTGGACGCGGCGGCGACGGAGTTCTACGACGCCGACAAGAACGCGTACATCTTCGAGGGCGCGCCGAAGTCGTCGGAGGAGATGGCGACGCTGTATGGCGAGCTGCTCGACGCGTACCCGATCGTCTCCTTCGAGGACCCGCTGGCCGAGGACGACTGGGCCGGCTGGACCGCGATGACCGGCGCGATCGGCAGCCGGGTGCAGATCGTCGGCGACGACCTGTTCGTCACCAACCCCGAGCGCCTGGCCCGTGGCATCAAGGAGTCCGCGGCGAACTCGATCCTGATCAAGGTCAACCAGATCGGTACGCTGACCGAGACGCTGGACGCCGTCGAGCTCGCGCACAAGTCCGCGATGACCTGCATGATCAGTCACCGCTCGGGCGAGACCGAGGACACCACGATCGCCGACCTCGTCGTCGCGACGAACGCCGGCCAGATCAAGTCCGGTGCCCCGGCCCGCAGCGAGCGCGTCGCGAAGTACAACCAGCTGCTCCGCATCGAGGAGGAGCTGGACGACGCCGCACGGTACGCCGGACGTTCGGCGTTCCCGCGCTTCACCGGCGGAGCCTGAGCCCCCATGCCGGGTCCCCGTCGCAGCCCGCGTCCCGCCGCTCGTGGCAGGACGCGGGCAGGCACGTCCCCGGGTTCGCCGGGGCGTGGCGCGCGGTCGGGCCCGGAACGTACGCGCCGCACCGTCCCCACCGACGCCCCGGCCGGCCCGCCGCCGGCCGGTCCGTCGGGGCCCTCCGCCGCGGCGAGGCGGTCCAGCCTCACCGGCCGGGCCGCGATCCTCGCGCTCGTGCTGGCGGCGCTGGTCGTCTCGTACGCCTCGTCGCTGCGCGCGTGGGCCGAGCAGCGCTCGCAGATCGCCGAGCTGAAGGCCGAGCAGGCGGACCGTACCGAACGCGTCGGCGAGCTCGAGGACGAGCTGAACCGCTGGAACGATCCGGCGTACATCGAGGCCCAGGCGCGCGAACGGTTCGGCTGGGTGCTGCCCGGCGAGACCGGCTACAAGGTCGTCGACGAGACCGCGGGCGAGACCGCCAAGCCCCCGACCGAGAAGTCGTCGGCGAAGGGCAACGCGGCGCGGCCCTGGTGGTCGACCTTGTGGGGCAGCGTGGAGAACGCCGGCAACCCACCGGTCCCGTCGGCGGAGCCGAAGAAGCCCAAACCGGCGGCGACGATCGACCCCGAAGTCACGCCCGGCCAGTGACGGTTTCCCCCTCCGACCTCGACGCGGTCAGCGCGCAGCTCGGCCGGCCGGCGCGTGGCGTACGAGCGGTCGCGCACCGCTGCGGCTGCGGCCTGCCGGACGTCGTCGAGACGCTGCCGCGATTGCCGGACGGTACGCCGTTCCCGACCACGTTCTACCTGACCTGCCCGCGCGCCGCCGCCGAGATCGGGCGGCTGGAGGCGAGCGGGCTGATGCGCGAGTGGACGTCGCGGCTCGAGTCCGACCCCGAGCTGGCCGCCGCGTACCGCAAGGCGCACGAGGCGTACCTCGCGCACCGCGAGGCGATCTCGTCGGTGCCGGAGATCGCCGGCGTCTCGGCGGGCGGCATGCCGGACCGGGTGAAATGCCTGCACGCGCTGGTCGGCCACGCCTTGGCGGCTGGGCAGGGCGTCAACCCGCTCGGCGACGAGGCGCTGGAGTTGCTGCCGGATTGGTGGGCCGAGGGGCCCTGTGTGGGTGAGGAGCCCGGATGAGGGTCGCGGCGATCGACTGTGGGACGAACTCGATCCGGCTGCTGGTGGCCGAGGTCTCCGCTGCTGCTGGGACGCTGGTGGATCTCGATCGGCGGTTGGAGATCGTGCGGCTCGGGCAGGACGTGGACCGGACCGGGCAGCTGGCGCCGGAGGCATTGGAACGGACGTTCGCCGCCTGTGAGGTGTACGCCGCGCGCATCGCCGAGCTCGGTGCGGAGCGCGTGCGCTTCGTCGCCACCTCGGCGACCCGGGACGCGTCGAACCGAGCGGAGTTCGTGGACGGCGTGCGTTCGCTCCTCGGGGTCGAGCCGGAAGTCGTGACGGGCGCGGAGGAGGCGGCGCTCTCGTTCGCCGGTTCCACGCGCGAGCTCACCGAGGGCGGACCGTACCTCGTCGTCGACATCGGCGGTGGGTCGACGGAGTTCGTGCTCGGCGGTGCTTCGCCGGAAGCCTCGATCTCGGTGGACCTGGGGTGCGTACGGCTCACCGAGCGCCACCTGAACACCTCGCCGCCCACGATGGAGGGTGTCTTCGCGGCGCTGGCCGAGGTGGAGCGGCAGCTCGACCTCGCCGCCGCGGCGGTGCCGCTCGAGCAGGCGAAGACGTTCGTCGGCCTCGCCGGAACGGTGACGACTGTGGCCGCGATGGTGCTGGACCTCCCCGCGTACGAGCCGGAACGCATCCACCACGCGCGCATCTCCGCGGCGGACGTGCACACCGTCACCGAGCGGTTGCTGCACCTGTCGCACGAGCAACGTGCCGCGCTGCCGTTCATGCATCCCGGTCGCGTCGACGTGATCGGCGCGGGTGCGCTGATCCTGGACTGCATCGTGCAACGGGCGAAGGCCGCCGAGGTCGTCGTGAGTGAGCACGACATCCTCGACGGCATCGCCTGGTCACTTGCTTAGGGCATGTCTCTCAAATATCGCCGGGCGCGCGACACCCCACATCCCGCCTGGCCGCGGTCCAGCTCGTCACCCATATAACCAATATGAGTTCCTCCTGCACCACGCCCAGCCGGGCGCGGGGCGCCGCGCGCTCGCGCGCTTTGCCGACGCTCTTTGAGAGACACGCCCTAGTGGGGTGAGGGGACGGTCGTCAGCAGCCTGCCGTCCTCGTCGTAGGCCTCGACCTTCGTCAACGTCACCTCGGTCTTGGTGACGATGAAGTACTGCCGCAGCTCCCAGTCCAGCGTCCAGCCCGCGACGACGCCCTCGTACCTCTTGCCCTTCGCGTCGATCCCGACGACGCGGTGGACGGTGGTGGCGGCGCGGCCGGCGTAGAACTCTTGGCCGGTCTCGACGTGGTCGCCGTCGCCGTCGACGGGGAGGTTGAGCGCGTGCGTCGACGTCAACGTGGCGTTGCCGGGGTCGTCCGGTTGCGGGAGCGTCGTGCCCGAGCAGCCGGCGCCCTCGCCGGGGTTCTCCGGCCCGCCGCTCAGCCACAGCGTGTGGTAGCAGAGCATCGGCTTGCCGGACACGTTCCGCGGCGCGTCCGCCGCGACCCGGTACGCGCCGAGCGCCCAGCGGCTGCCGTCGGTTCCCGCGACGACGTCGATCGGGACGAACTGGCCGTCGCCGAGGTCGTCGATTCGCCGTGCGGCCCGGAAGACCTCCTCGGCCTCCCGCGTCGTGAGGCGGCCTCTGGCGTCCGGCCAAAGCTCCAGCGACGGGTTCGGCGAGGGATGGACATCGGTCGGCGCCGGCGCGGGGAGCGAGGGCGTGGCAGCCGGCGTGATCGTCGGCGCGGGCCGGGTGAGCGCGTGGACGCCGAACGCTCCGGCCACCGCGACGCTGGCCGCCGCGAGGCCGAGGAGAACGGGCCGTGCCGTACTCCGCCTCCGTAGCTGCGGCTCGGTCGCCCGCCACAGCGCGTCGAGGTCCACGCGCCGGGTCGACGCCTGGTCGTCGAGTGCTTCGCGCACCCTGTCTTCGAGCCTGTTCATGACTGCTTCTCCAAGCTGTCGGCGAGCTCCCGGAGAGCCCGTGAGACGTGCGACTTGACGGTGGTGGGCGAGACGCCCATCACGGCGCCGGCCTCGGCGTCGGAGAGGTCCATCCAGTAGCGGAGGACGAGCGCCTCGCGCCGCCGTACCGGCAGCCGGTCGACGGCGCGGAGCAGCTCGCGGTGCTCGTCCCTGATGACCACGGCTTCCTCCGCCGAGGCTGCCGGCGGCTCGGGCGGGGGCTGTTTGCGCCGCACGACATGCAGATGCCGGTGTCGGCCACGGACCAGGTTGACCACGGTCCGCTGGACGTAGCTCACCGGGTCGCGCGCCCGGTCCCACGCCTGGTAGAGCCGAACGAACGCCTCCTGCGCCACGTTCTCCGGGTCGTCGGCTCCGAGCAGCGCGGCCAGCCGCACCATCCGCGCCGCGTGCCCGTAGAACAGCTCCCCGAACTCCCCGCGTGCCGTGTCCACCTCGGGACCCGCCTTCGTCAGTAGCTCCACGCTAGATAGATGCGCGACCGGGCTGGAAGTTGCACACGGTCTGTCCGCTTCCTGGCAGAGTCGGCCCATGCGCGTACTGGTCTCGGTGGACATGGAGGGCATCGCCGGTGTCGTCGACGGCGTGGATGTGCGGCCGGGGGAGAGTGAGTACGAGCGCAACCGGGAGCTGATGACGGCTGAGGCCAACGCCGCGGTGCGGGGCGTCTTCGCACACGCGGGGTCGGCCGAGGTGTTGGTGAGCGACGCGCACGCGCGGTTCCGCAACCTCCTCCCTGAGCGGCTCGACCGGCGTGCCCGGCTGCTGCGCGGCAAGCCCAAGCAGTGGGGCATGCTCGCCGGCATCGAGTCGGGCGTGGACGCGGTCGTGTTCGTCGGCTACCACGGCAAGGCCGGCTCGGCGCAGTCCGTTCTCGCCCACACGGTGAACGGCGGGGTGTTCGCCGACGTGCGGTGCAACGGCACCTCGCTGGGCGAGATCGGCCTGAACGCCGCGCTGGCCGCACATCACCAGGCCGTCCCCGTCCTCGTCGCGGGCGACGACACGGTCGCGGCCGAGGCCGGCGGGATCGTCCCCGGCATCCACGCCGTCGTGGTCAAGCGCGCCCTCGGCGCCCGTGCAGCCGAGTCGCTGCACCCCGAGGAGGCGTGCGCCCGTATCGAGGCCGGCGTCCCCGACGCCCTCCGCGACCGCGCCGCCGTCCGCCCACCCCGCTTCGGCGACCAGGTCCAGCTGGAGATCGACGTCCTCAGCCCCGGCATGACCGAGCTAGCCCTGCTCATCCCGGGCATGGAGCGCCTGGACGGCTGCACCCTCCGTTACCAGGCTGCCGACTTCCCGACCGCGTACCGCCTGGTCCAGCTCGTCTCCGTCCTCGGGAGCAGCTAGCCTCGATCTTTCGTCCGGCGGTGGGTTCGACCGGTCCGCCGCGCCCCGCCCCAGGGCAAATGATCATGTTTACATGATCATTTGCCCCTTTACGTGGGGTGGACGCCAGGTAGAGCGGCGACTGGCCGGGTAAGGCGACCACGACGCTTCACCTACGGAGTGCCTTCCCTCTCAGCTCACTCGAGACGTCGCCACACCTCTCGCAATCCCGCCTGGCCGCGGTGCACGTCGTCACCCAAGGACAAACGATGAATTCCTCCTGCACCACGCCCAGCCGGGCGCGCTCTGTGAATTTCCTTGGGGCCGCGCGCCATCGCGCCGCGCGCGATGACCGACGCTACTTAAGAGACACGGCCTAGCCGTGAACGCGATCGTCATCGTCCTGTTCGTCGTACAGAGCCTTCAGGCACCGGCCGTCGCAGCCCTGGGAGCGGCCGCCGTCATCTGCGCCGCGTTCGCCGTCCTGGAGTACCGCGCGACCCGGGCCGTGCCGCAGGAGCAGTAGACCAGTGGTCCGCAACGCGCCCCCAACGGCCCTGGTCAGCCGCAAAGGCCCAGGCCAGCCAGCGGACGGGTGGTCTACATTCGATCCGTCAGGGGATAGCGCCAGCCCGCGATCTGGCGTCAAGTAGAGAGGCAGCGGCGGAGTAGGGAAGGAGTGTCGGCTATGCAGAGCTCGCCCCCCGGCAAGGTTGGAGAGATCCGAGCACGGCTGCTCAGCCTCGTCGACAACCTCCCCGAGGGCGCCCTGTTGCCGTCCGAACGCGAGCTCGCCGCCAAATGGCAGGTCTCTCGGATGACCCTCCGCAGAGCCATGGACGAGCTCGTCGCCGAAGAGCTGCTCATCCGCAGACAAGGCAGCGGTACGTTCACCTGCCGCCCCAAGGTCGTCCGGCGGCTGGTGATGACCTCGTTCTCCGACGACATGCGCCGGCGTGGACTCACGCCGGGCAGCACGACGCTGGAGTTCCGCCGGCACCGCGCGGACCGCGGCCTGGCACGCCGGCTTCGCATCCCGGTCGGGGACATGGTCCTCGCGTTCATCCGCCTCCGAACGGCCGACGACGTGCCGATGGTGGTCGAACGCACCAGCCTCCCCGACGCCTACGTCCCCGGTCTGCAGCCGGAGGACCTCAACAACTCCTGGTACGAGCTCCTCGCCGTCCGCTACGGCGTCGAGGTCGCCACCGGCACGTCACGGCTCGAGCCAGCGATGCCCGACACCCGGACCGCCGAATGGCTCGGCATCCCGGTCACTCAACCCTGCTTGGTGTTTCGAACGACAGTCCTCGATGGCCGCGGGCGCGTCTTCGAAACCGGCAGTGCCGTCTATCGCGGTGACCGCTACACCCTCACCGCCGAGCTCCGACCTCCACGACAGGTCGTCCGCCCCAACGTCGGCATGGGGCCCACGGGGTAAAGTCCCTCCCTCGCAACGGAGTCAGTCATGTCAACCCTCACACGTCGCCACCTCGTGGGCTCAATCGCCTTGCTGGCAGTGGTTTCCGCCCTCGCCGCCTGCGGCAACAACGGAGCGGGCACGGCCGATGGCAAGGTCACCTTGACGTTCTGGTCGCACACGCACCCGCCGATGGTCGAGCTCAACAAGAAGCTCGTCGCGGAGTACGAGAAGCAACACACCAACGTGAAAGTCCAATACGAGACGATCCCGAACGACCAGTTCGGAACGAAGATGCTGACCTCGCTGTCGAACGGCAGCGGCCCGGACATCATCAACATGGACGACAGCGCGCTGCGCGGCGAGTACCTGCCGAAGAAGCTGCTCGCCCCGATCGACCCCGAGGGCTTCGGCGCCAAGTCGGTCGACGAGATTCGCGCCAAATACAACGAAGGTACGCTCGACGGCGCCTCCGCGGACGGCCAGCTGTACGGCGTTCCCAGCGAGTTCAACGCCACCGCGTTCGTCATCAACACCAAGCACTTCAAGGACGCCGGGCTCGATCCCGCGAAGCCGCCGGCCACTTGGGACGACGTCACGACGTACGGCAAGAAGCTCGTCGCCGCCGGACACGAGCAGGCGTTCAGCTTCAACTACCTGCACTCCGGCTGGTACACCCAGCAGCTGCAGACTTTGCTCAACCAGACCGGCGGCGAGATCGCCGATCCGAAGACGCTGAAGGAAGCCGTCACCTCGCCCGAGGCCGTGAAAGCCCTGCAGATCTGGGCGAAACTCGCCACCGGACCGGACAAGGTGCACGACCCGAACGCCTCGTCGAGAGACGCGACGTCGCCGTTCTCCGACCTCGCGACCGGCCGCCAGTCGATGGCCGTCGTCTATCCCTGGTCGATGGAACAGATCCGGCAGAGCAACCCCGACACGTACAAGGAGCTCCAGGTCGTCCCGCTGCCGCAGGTCGATCCGGCCAAGCCGGTCAACCGCTGGTACGCGTACTACTGGGCCGTAAACGTCGCCAGCAAGCAGCAGCCCGAGGCGTGGAAGTTCATCTCGTTCATGGCCGACAACCACGAGCGTTGGATCGCCGACGTCGACTTCATCCAACCCGTCAAGGGCTGGGAGACCAGCGCGGCCGCGAAAGAGCTGCCCGCGTTGGACGTCTGGGCGGGCGCGTACGCGAACGGCGCGTTCGACACCGTCGTTCCGCACTACGCCGAGATCCAGGACGCCGTGACCGAGATGGTCAACGACGCCGTATTCAACGGAGTCGCCCCCGAGGAGGCGGCGAAGAAGGCGGCCGACCAGATCCAGCGCAGCCTGGACAGCTAGCCGACGATGGCGATTCTCAGCAACAGGACGTCCGAGCGGTCCGCGGAGGTCGATCCCGCGGACCCCGGACGCCGTGGGCGGCGGAGGCGGCGCGGGATCGGGCTCTCGCGCGACGTGATCGGCGCGCTGCTCGCCGTTCCCGCCGTCGTCCTGTTCGCGGCGTTCGCGGTCTACCCGATGCTGCGGGTGTTCTACCTGAGCGTCTTCGACTACAACCTGACCTCGGATCCCGAGTTCGTCGGGCTGGCCAACTTCGCCTTCCTGGCAACGGATTCGCGCTTCCACGAGGCGCTCGGCCAGACCGGCTTCTACGTGCTCGGTACGTACGGTCCCGCCCTGATCCTCGCGCTCGTCCTCGCCCAGGCGCTGCACACCAAGACCCGCGGCATGGGCCTGGTGCGGCTGCTGTACTTCGTCCCGGTCGCGATGAGCTGGGTCGCCGTCTCGGTGATCTGGCGCGTCGTGCTGCACCCGGACGGCCTGCTCAACCAGGCGCTGTCGATCGACGTGAACTGGCTGACCAGCTCCTCGACCGCGCGCTGGGGCCTGGTGATCATGAGCGTCTGGAAGGAGATGGGCTTCTTCCTGATCCTGTTCCTCGCCGGGCTGCAGGCCATCTCGCCCGACCTGCACGAGGCCGCGTCGCTCGACGGCGCCGGCAGCTTCCGCAGATTCTGGCATCTGACCCTGCCGTTGCTGCGACCCGTGACCGCGGTGTGTGCTGTGATGGCGGTGATCCGGGGGTTTCAGGCGTTCAGCCCGCAAGTCGTACTGACGGGCGGCTCGTTCGAGACCGAGGTGATCAACCTGTTCGTGTACAAGACCGCGTTCGAGAACGCGCGCATGGGACGCGCGTCCGCGGTCGCCGTCCTGATGTTCGGGGCGTTGCTCCTGCTCACGCTCATCCAGCTCCGCGCGTTCCGGAGGCGAGACCGGTGAGCGCCACGCTCGGCCGCGTCCTGCGCGTCTCGCTCACCACGCTGGGCGGGCTGATCTTCGTGTCTGTGTTGGTGTACGCGACGCTGTCGGCGCTCAAGCCAGCGAGCGAGGTGCTCGCCGTTCCGCTGTCGTGGTTGCCGAGTACGTTCGAATGGTCCAACTTCGCGCTGCCGTTCACCGAGACGCCGTTCGCGCGCTACTACCTGAACAGCGTCGTGGTGGGCGTCAGTGTCACCGTGCTGAACGTGGTGACGTGCACGGCGGCTGGGTACAGCTTCTCCAAGTTCGGCTACCGCGGCCGGAACGCGGTCTTCGTGATCATCCTGGCCACGTTGATGGTGCCGGTCGAGATCATCTACGTGCCATTGTACGCCCTGGTCTTCCAGCTGGGTTGGGTGAACTCGTTCGCGGGCCTGATCATCCCAGCCGGCACGAGCGCGTTCGGCATCTTCCTGATGCGGCAGTCGATCGACTCGGTGCCGGACGAGCTGCTCGAGGCGGCTCGGCTGGACGGTGCGGGCGAGCTTCGTACGCTCGTGTCGATCGTCGCGCCGGTCGTCCGCGCGCCGATCGCCGCGTTGGCGCTGTTCATCTTCATGACGAACTGGGACAGCCACCTGTGGCCCCTGCTGGTGGGCGCCGACGACGCCCACCGCACCCTGCCCGTCGGCCTGGCCGCGATGCAGGCGAACAACCTCGGCAGTGCGGGAGTGCCGATGATGATGGCAGCGGCGCTGCTGGCTCTGCTGCCGACTTTGTTGCTGTTTCTCTCGCTACAGCGAAGGTTTGTCGAGGGAGTGACCATGACTGCGGGAATGAGGTGAGCTGTGGTGTCAAGACTGCCGTACGCGGCGGGTGCGTTGATCGTGTCGTGTCAGGCGCGACCGGGCAATCCGCTGCATGGTCCGGAGCCGATGTCGCTGATGGCGAAAGCCGCCGTTGACGGCGGGGCGTCCGGGATCCGCGCCAATGGACCGGTGGATGTCGCGGCGATCCGCGCCGAGGTGTCCGTGCCGATCATCGGCATCTACAAGGTGGGCGACCCGTCTGGCGTTTTCATCACGCCGACGGTGGAGTCGGCCGCCGACGTCGTACGAGCGGGCGCCGACGTCGTCGCCTTGGACGGGACGCTGCGGCCTCGTCCGAACGGGCACACGTTGGCGACGCAGATCGAGTGGATCCATGCTGAGCTGGGCGTTCCCGTTCTGGCGGACGTGGACAGCGTCGAGTCGGCGCTCGTGGCGCGGGACGCTGGCGCTGACGCGGTGGCGACGACGTTGTCCGGCTACACGAACGGGTCGGTGCCGACAGACCCGGACATCCGACTGGTCGCAGACCTGGCGGCGAAGCTGGACTGCGAGGTCGTCGCGGAGGGGCGGTATCGGACCGCTGCGGACGTCCGGGCCGCTCTCGACGCCGGTGCGCACGCGGTCGTCGTGGGTACGGCGATCACGAACCCGTTGGCGATCACGCGGTGGATGGTGGAGGCGATGCGGTGAGGTGCGGGCACGGCGTGCACCCGTTCTCGATCCCGGACGGCTCCTTGATGGGCGGGTACGCGGCCCGTCTTGGTGGTAGTCAAGGCGTGCTTGACGGTCTTGAGGTGCACGCCTTCACAGTGTCGTCGGGCTCGCGGCGGCTGGTGTGGTTGGTGCTGGACGTGGTGGCGGTGAACGTCGACCTGGTTGCCTCGATCACCGATGCTGTCGTGGCTGCTGTGCCGTCTACTGCCGCTGAGCTGGTCTGGGTGAGCGCGACGCATACGCACTCCGGGCCGGAGACGCGTGTTGGTGCCCTTGGTGAAGAGACGCCTGCGTGGCTGGTCTCGCTGCTGGTGCCGGCGGCCGTTCTCGCGGTGCGGCGGGCGGTGGCGGAGGAGGCCTCGGCGTCGCTGACCTGGCATCGCGGTCGGTTGGACGGCGTGGGCGCGCAGCGGAGTGGGCCCGCTCCTCGGTCGTGGGTGCCGGTCGACGTTCTCGCTGTGCGTGGGCCTGCTGGTCTGTCCGGGGCGGTGGCGGTGCTGCCCGTTCATCCGACCGTGTTGGGTGCCGACTCCTGCGTGGTGAGCGCTGATCTGGCGGGGGCTGTGCGTCGTTCTCTGGGCGAGCAGTTGGGTGCGCGTACGTGGGTGATGGTCGCGACCGGGGCGGCAGGCGACGTGTCGACGCGCTTACACCGGCGTGCGCAGACGCCCGAGGAGCTTTCCTGGCTTGGTGAGCTGGCGGCGAGCCAGCTGGTCAACCTGCTCGCGACGAACGGTTTCGAGGTCGCCGGAGCGCTCGACGGAGCCGTTTCTCCCGACCTGCCCATGCCGGCGCGTACCGATGCGCCGGACACCTCGACGATCGAGGCTCATCGAGCCCGGCTCGTCGCGGCCCGGGCGAGCGGCGACCCGTTCGCCGTCCGGGAGGCGGAGACCGCGTTGCAGGGTGCCGAGCTCGGTGTCGGCCGGCGTTCTCCGTCCCCCCGGCTCGCCGTGTCGGTGCTGCGGATCGGCGACTTCACGCTGGTCGGGCTGGGCGGCGAACCGTACCTCGACCTCGCCGACCTGCTGCCGCCGAAGTCGGTGCTGGTCGGCTACACCGGCGGGTACCTGGGGTACCTGCCGACGCGAGCGGCGTACGCGACGCCGACCTACGAGGTGAACATGACGCCGGTGGCACCGGGCGGTGCCGAACTCGCGATCGAGGCTGCCGAGCGGCTCCGCTAGTCGTCTCCCCGCTCGAGGAAGGCGGGTCGTTCCCGTTCCCACTCGGGCACGTGGAGCGAGTTCAGCGCCGTGATGATCTTCTTCTCCTCGTAGAAGAAGTGCGACTCGAGCAGTACCGCGATGCCATCCAGCTCGCGGCCGATGGCCACGCGGTCGCCGGTGTCGAGGAGGTGCTGGAGGCGCTGCAGCAGGTGTTCGATCTGCCCGTGGTCGCGGCTCAGCGTGTCGAGGACAGGACTCAGCGTCGGGAACTGCTCGCGCAGCAAGGTGAACGCGTCGGAGTCCTCGCCGGTGTGGTGGCGGGTGATCGCGTGGCAGAACGCCAGGCAGTGGGTTCGTAGGTCGACGGCGGGCGAGTCCACGTTCTCGCGCAGGTGCGTGATCGTGTCGCGGAGCCAGTCATGGACGGCGATGAGCTGATTGCCGAACGCCGTGAGCCGGTCGTTCGCAGCGGAGATGTCATTCAAGGCGAACGCATGACATCACCTCGCCGGGCCGGCCGTCAAGTGCGCCGACGAACTCCCGTCGCGAGGAAGTAGAGCGCCGCGAAGTACGTCACCATCACCAGCACCCCCTGCTGCGGAACGACTTCCCGCCCCGCCAGACCGACGGCGATCAGCGTGTCCGACACGACGAACAACGCACCGCCCAGGCCCGTACGCCGGTTCAACCCCGCGGCCACGATCGCCATCGCGACCACCAGCAGGCTGTACCCCGCCAACTGGAATCGCAACTCACCGAGGTCCGACCACAGCCACCAGAGCCCCAGGACCCAGACCACCAGGTAGGCCAGCACGATCGGCACCCGGAGCCGCGCCCGGCGCAGGACCAGGAGCACGATGAAACACAGATGCGCCAGCCCGAACATCACGACGCCAACGACGAACAGGCCGTCGAGATCGAGCACGACGTCCGCCGCGGCACACAACAGCAGCGCCAGCGCGAGCAGCCCGCCGCGCCGAGTAGCCAGCGCGTACGCCAGAAGTGTCAACGCCGGAAGCGGTTTGGTGATCGACGTCCACGGCTCGACGTCGGCCAGCATCAGCCCGAGATGGGCGATCGCGAGGAGGAAGAACCCCGTCAGCAACACCGGCGCCACGCTGCGCTCGGTCCCCGTGTGCGTAGTCACCGAAGCACTATGCACCAGTTGGCCGCTAACCGCCTCTAGCGAACGGCAGTGAGCACGTCCCGCACGAAGCGGTCGGCCACCCCGTCGGCGACCTTCACCGGCACGCTCGGGTCGTTCGGGTCCACCTCGGACCTCGCCCGCGAGACCAACGTGTCGAGCCGAGTCGTCAGGGTCCGAACGGCCTGAGCATCGCTCTCGCGATGCGCGCGGAGCAGGTCCAGGCAGGTCGCCATCGCCTCGCCCCAGACCGTCATCGTCGTGAGCCAGGGCCGCGTCTCGGTGGCGAACGCCGGCTCCAGCCCACCCTTCAGCACGTCCGGTGCCGCGGCGAACGCGACGACGTGGCGTTCGAACGTCGTGATCGCCGCGTCGTCTTTCGCCAACCAGGCTGGCCAGAACGCCTCGATCGCGGCGGCCAGCTCGGGAGCGTCGACACCGGTGATCGTCTCCAGCCAGTGCTGGGTGTCGCAGAACATCCGCAGCGCCGTGGAGACGTTCTCGTCGCCCTTCGCGTACTCGTCGAGCGAGTCCTGCCAGGACTGCTGCGGGTCGAAGCGTTCCGGGTTCCAGGCGTAGTCCGCCACGGAGTAGAGGCCCAGCTTGCTGGCGGCGGCCTGGTTCATCGGGTTGGCGACGACGCCGACGAGCTGGTCCGCAAGGCGGGGTTGACGACCGGTGTACGGGGCGAGCGCGAGCCGGCCGCGTTGGTAGTCGTTGACCGGGTAGTTGTCCCAGAGCATGATCCGATGCCCGAAGAGCTGTAACGGCGAGACGTCGTCGTGCTGTGCGACGAACGCCTCGACGACGCGGTTGAGCAGGTACGCCTGGGCCGTGCCGGCGGCGCCGCCTCCCGTGCCGAAGCGTTCCTCGTCCGCGGCACAGTTCCAGTCGGTGTAGCTGATGTCGTCGAGCGGAACGTTGAACGAGCGCACGCCGATCGCGTACAGCTGTTCGAACTTCGCCACCAGAGCAGCGAGGTCGTCGTTGCTGGAGTAGCAGACCGAGAGGCCGGGGGAGAGCGCGTACGTAAACGTGACGTGGTGGTCCCGAGCCTGTGCGACGAGCGAGGCGAGCTGGGCGAGCTCGGTGTCGGGGTACGGGTCGCGCCACCGTTCGCGCAGGTACGGGTCGTCCTTCGGCGAGTACTGGTAGGTGTTCAGCTTGTGCGCGCCGTAGAACGCGAGCTGGTCCGCGCGATCCTCGTCGGACCACGGGCTGCCGTAGAAGCCCTCGATCGCTCCGCGTACGGACAGCCGCGGCCAGTCCCTGATGGCGATGCTGGGCAGGCGATCGGTGCCGTCGAGGAGCTGGCGGAACGTGTGGGCGGCGTAGTACGTACCCGTCGGGTCGGCGCCGGCGAGGGTCACGACGCTCCGGTCGCCGGCTCGGCCGCTCGCGAGCACGTACCCCTCGGCGGGGAGGTCCTCGGGTCCTTTGACGTTCAGGCGTTGGAGAATGCGCGCGGTGGTGGGGTTCTCCGCGGGGCCGCCGAGGTAGACGAGCAGGTGCTCGTTCGGCACCACGTCGCGGGCGCGGACGTGCCGGACCTCGGCGCCGGCGCCGCGCAGCGTTGCCTCGAGGACGCGCCGCGCGGCGGGGTCGGTGTCCGGGCCGTTGATGACGGCGACGACGCTCGGAATCGGCGTGCTGGTTGCCGATTCGACGACCTCTTGAGGTGTCGGGCAGATACGGCTCAAGGCTCTCCCAGCCGGATGCGGTCGCCGTACCGGTCGACCAGGGCGGCGTTGTGCCGGTCGCCTTCCGGGGTGTTCATGGAGACCATGACCGGCGGAGTCTCGCCGGCTTGGAGCAGGATGCCGCAGATCTCCGAGACCAGCATCTGCACGATCAGCGCGCTGGAGATCGTCGAGGTGGGCGCGGTCGCTCCGCCGGTCGGCAGTGGGAGGGTGGCGTCGCCGTACGGGCCGCAGTTGTCGATGACGATGTCGGCGAGCTCGTACAGCTTCTTGCCGGACTCGTGCCGCGAGGTGATGTTGCTGCTGTGCTCGTGCGAGGTGATCGCGACGACCTGGTGGCCGCGTTCCTTGGCGAGGATGGCCATCTCGACGATGGAGCCGTTGCCGCCGGACTGGCTGGCGATCACGAAGACGTCGGCGGGGTGGATGTCGGCGAGGTCGAGGATGCGGCGAGCGAGGTCGGGATCGCGTTCGACGAGCGGGTCGAGGATCTCTTCCGGCTCGGATTTGCCGTACATCACCAGGTCCTTGACCCAGAGCTGGTGCGCGGGAACGAGTCCGCCGGCGCGCCCGGCGAGCTCGAGCGCGATGGCGCGGGAGTGGCCGGTGCCGAACGCCTGGATGATGCCGTCGTTCGCCAGGGCGTTGGCGATCAGCTCGGCGGCCTGCCTGATGTTGCCGGTCTGGGTCGCGATGACCTGGCTGACGACGCGTTGCGCCTGCTCGGCTGCAGCGGTGAGGTTCACCGACGGGTGGGACAACGACGCCTCCTTGATGCTGGAACACTTCGACGCTAGGGCCGGTGGCCTGGTGGTGACCAGGTCACGGGCGACCTCGAGGAGACCATTCGGCGGTGCGTCGGGTGTCCTGGGGTGTCGTGACCAGGGTCGATTCTCGCCGGGGAGGGCGCACTGGTCTAGTCCTGTTCCTCTTCGGGCACAATCGGCGGCGTGTTGCCACATCCGCTGACCGGCGTGCTGTTCCCCTCTCCGGTGCCGCCGGGGACGGGCTGGCCGGACGATCCTGCTCCCTTGTCGACGCCGGTGGCTGACTCCGCCGCGGCCGTCGAGTCGTTGGCCGCGTCCGCCTCGCTGCCCGAGCTGGTGGCGCGTCAGTCGGTCTGCAGCGCCTGCCCGCGGCTGGTGACCTGGCGGGAGGCGGTGGCGGTGGCCCGGCGCCGTTCGTTCGAGAACGAGCCGTACTGGGGCCGCCCGATCGCCGGCTGGGGCTCGCCCACTCCTGGGCTGCTGTTGGTCGGCCTCGCGCCGGCGGCCCACGGCGGGAACCGTACGGGGCGGATCTTCACCGGCGACCGCTCCGGCGACTGGCTCTTCGCGGCCCTGCACCGGGCCGGCTTCGCGGCCCAGTCGACGAGCACCCACGCGGGCGACGGCCAGGCGCTGCTCAACGCCCGCATGGTCGCGGCAATCCGGTGCGCGCCGCCGGACAACAAGCCGCTGCCGTCCGAACGCGACACCTGCTTCCCCTGGCTTACCCGCGAGGTCTCGCTGGTCGCCCCGTCCGTCCGCTGCATCGTGGCCCTGGGCTCGTACGGCTGGGACGCCGCACTGCGCGCCTTCCGAGCCGCCGGCTATGCGATCCCGCGGCCCAAGCCCAAGTTCGGCCACGCCGCCGAGACCGAGCTGCGGTCCGAGTCATCCTCGGCAGTCCTGCTGGGCTCGTACCACCCCAGCCAACAGAACACCTTCACCGGCCGCCTCACCGCCGACATGCTCGACGCCATCTTCACCCGAGCGCGCGAGCTCGTCGGCTAAGTGGCCTTGCCGCCGCGGACGGCTGGGCCGACCTGGGCCGCGTGGCGGAGGAGGTCGGCGACGACGTCGAGGTCGACGTCGGACAGGCGCTTGATGCGTACGCAGCCCTTGCCGATGGACGCCTTCGGCAACTTCGACTGGTACGAGCCGGCGATGTAGCCCTCGTCCTCGTTCGCCGCGATCACGTACAGCGAGATGTACTGCTTGTTGTTCGCGATCCCCACCAGCGTCGCGTCGCCCTCGCGGCCGGAGGCGTACTTATAGTGGAACGGCCCGTAGCCGAGCGCGCCGCCCATCATCGTCGGTTCCAGCTCGGGCACCGTCCGCAGCACCAGCTCGTGCAGCGCCCTGATCTCACTCCGCCGCGGCTCGTCGAGCGCCGCGATGTACTCGTCGTGCGTCTTCGCCTCCGACTGTCCATGCATGCCGCCATCATGACCCGCCGCACCGACACCCGTGGGCTACTTCCCCAACAGCTCCGCCACCTGCAGCACCGCGTCCAAGGACGGCAGCGCGGTCGCGGGGTCGAGCCGGCCGGGCCAGTATGCGAGCAGGTCCGACCCGTAGAGGCTCCACGGCGGTACGGAACCCGCCACGTGCGCCGCCACCAGAGCCGGCCCGACCAGCTGCCGCGCGACCTCGGGCGACTCCGTCGCGATCCGGTAGCGCTCGTCGAACTCGGCCACGCCGATCTCGGTGTCCGCCGGCCCGGTCAGCCACCGCCACAGCTGGGAGCCGCCAGAACGTTCGACCACCTCGATCGGCGGATACGTGCCCTCGACGGACACCACGCAGACCAGGAAGCGGTGCGTGCTCGTCCCCGACTGCGTCGTCACGTGGTACTCGTACTCCGCCAACCCGACCGTCCGCCCAGCACGCTGGCCGGCGAAGAGGAAGCGCACCCCCACCGCACGAGTGCCCGGCAGCCGCTCGGTCCACCGCACCGGCGTCCCCTCCGGGTACGCGGTGAAGCCCTGCGCCGAGGCCCAGGACGCGACGGTCGAGGCCCAGAGCTCCTCCCGCCGCCGCGCGCGGTTGAGCAGCGGGACCATGATCGCCAGAACGAGGCCCACCACGATCAGGATCAGGACGACGCCACCGACCAGGACGATTTCCATCGGCGTGACCCTACTTCCCAAGCAGCTCTGCCACCCGGACCACCGCGTCCAGGCACGGCAGCGCGGTCTTGGCGTCGAAGCGCCCCGGCCAGTACGCGAGCAGGTCGGACCCGTACAGACTCCACGGCGGTACGGATCCCTCGACGTGCGCGGCCACCAGAGCCGGCCCGACCAGCTGTCGCGCCACCTCGGGCGACTCTGTCGAGACCCGGTAACGCGCGTCGAAGTCCGCCACTCCGATCTCGGTGTCCGCGGGTCCGGTCAGCCACCGCCACAGCTTCGAGCCACCGGACCGTTCCACGACCTCGATCGGCGGGTACTCGGCGCCCACGTCGGCCACGCAGACCAGGTACCGCTTGGTCGAGGTGATTGTCTGCGGCTGGTTGTTGATCATCTGCGTCGTGGTCTCGTGGTACTCGTACTCCGCCACCCCGACCGTCCGCCCACCGCGCTGACCAGCGAAGAGCATCCTCACCCCGGTCGCGCGGTGTCCCGGCAATCGCTCGGTCCACCGGACCGGGGTGCCCGGCGGGTACGCGGTGAAGCCCAGCGACCCGGCCCACGACGCGATCGCCGACGTACGGGCTCGTTCCCGCCGGCGCGCGATCAGGCCAAGCGGAATCGCTATCACCAGACCGATGCCGACGACGATGATGACCAGAAAGATGATCGCGAAAACGATGCCTTCCACGACGCGAAGGATAGGGGTGGTTCGACATGATGGGACAAGCCGGACACCGTCCACGCGTGTCGGAATACCCGGGCCAGTGTGAGCGCTATGACATTGTGAACGGTTTCACGAGCACGATAGGGTGAAGCCGACCGAGGAGGTGAATGGACGTGAACACACGCCACGTCCTCATCGCCGGTGGCGGGTACGTCGGGATGTATACCGCGCTCCGGCTCCAGAAGTCCCTGCGAAGCGAGCTCAAGCGGGGCGAGGTCAAGATCACCGTGGTCGACCCGCGGTCCTACATGACGTACCAACCATTCCTCCCCGAGGCGGCCGCCGGAAGTGTCGAGCCGCGACACGTCGTCGTGCCGCTGCGCCGGGTGCTGCCGAAGACGGACGTGATCACCGGTCGCGTGCTTTCCATCAACCACGCAAGCAAAACCGCGCGGATCGAGCCGCGCGCCGGTGAGGCGTACGACCTGAAGTACGACGTGCTGGTGAGCGCTCTCGGCTCGGTGGCTCGGACGCTTCCGATTCCGGGTCTCGCCGAGCAGGGCATCGGCTTCAAGCAGGTCGAAGAGGCCATCGCGTTGCGCAACCACGTACTCGACCGGCTCGACCTCGCCGCGTCCACCGATGACGAAGAGGTGCGGCGCCGGGCGCTGAACTTCGTGTTCGTCGGCGGCGGGTACGCGGGCGTCGAGGCGCTCGCCGAGCTGCAGGACATGGCTTGGTACGCGGTGTCGCGGTACTACGAGGACATCAAGCCCGAGGAGATGCGCTGGGTTCTCGTCGAGGCGTCGAACCGGATCCTGCCGGAGGTGGGTGAGGATCTCGGCCGCTACACCGTCGACCGGCTGCGCGAGGCGCACATCGACGTGAAGCTCGAGACGCGGCTGGAGTCGTGCGTCGACGGGCACGTGGTGCTGTCGGACGGCACGACGTTCGACTCCGACACGATCGTGTGGACCGCTGGGGTGAAGGCCAACCCGGTGCTCGCGAAGACCGACCTGCCGCTCGATGAGAAGGGCCGGGTCCGTACGCGGACCGACCTGCGCATCGAGGGTCTGGACGACGCGTGGGCCGCCGGCGACGCCGCGGCGGTGCCGGACGTGACCGGCGCGCCCGGGGCTTTGACCTCGCCGTCGGCGCAGCACTCGTTGCGGCAGGCCAAGCTGCTGGGGACGAACATCACCGCCTCGCTCCGCGGCGGCGAGCTCCGCGACTACCGGTGGAAGCACCTCGGGTCGCTGGCCTCGCTCGGCCTGCACAAGGGCGCGGCGCAGCTGGTCGGCATCAAGATCAAGGGCTGGCCGGCCTGGTTCCTGCACCGGTCGTACCACCTGCTGCAGATGCCGACGCTGAACCGCAAGATTCGGATCGCGCTCGACTGGACGCTGGCCTTGTTCTTCCGGCGCGAGGTCGTGTCGCTGGGTGATCTGCAGCACCCGCGGGACGAGTTCCGGCGTACGGCGACGCCGTTCTCCGCGAAGGCTGAGGTGCCCGCGCCCCGGAAGGTCGGCTCGCGGCGATAACCTCTTGAGTGCCCTTTGACGGGCATTCTTAGGGAGACCCGCGAGTCTTCTGTCTGCATCGCCAGGCCGTTTTCGGATGTTCACCGCGCTCCTGGTCTGGCGCGGCGGCCGGAGGGGATCCTTATTTTGCGAAGGGGGAACGGTGGCCGGTTCCGATGTGGCCGAACGGCTGCACGACGTACTGCTGCGGCTGTTCGGCCGTGAGGCGCCGTTCCGGATCCGCGCCTGGGACGGGTCGGAGGCCGGGCCCGCCGACGCGCCCGTGGTGCTGGTGCACTCGCGGCGCGCGTTGCGCCGGATGCTCTGGCGGCCCGACGAGCTGGGCCTCGCTCGCGCGTACGTGGCGGGCGAGGTCGACGTCGAGGGCGACCTGCTCTCTGCTTTGAAGCGGCTGGCGCCTTTTGGGCGCTTCATCGGCCGGCGGCCCGATCTGACTGCTGCCGATCGTCGGGAGCTCTTGCGTACGGCTGTGTTGTTGGGTGCGGTCGGGCCGGCGCCGAAGCCGCCGCCGGAGGAGTCGGTGCGGCCGCTGCCGGTGGGGCGGGACCGGGCGGTGATCAGTCACCACTACGACGTGGGGAACGAGTTTTACTCTTACGTGCTTGGGCCTTCTCTGGTCTTTTCCTCTGCGTACTTTGCTGATCCTGCTCTCGATCTGGAGGCTGCGCAGCGGGCGAAGCTGGATCTGGTGTGCCGCAAGCTGGGGTTGACGGCGGGAATGCGGCTGCTGGACGTGGGCTGTGGGTGGGGGTCGCTGCTGTTGCACGCGGCTTCTGAGTACGGCGTTCGCGGGGTGGGGATCACGGTGTCGGCGGAGCAGGCCGAGCTGGCGCGGAAGCGGATCGCCGAGGCTGATCTCGCTGACCGGTTGGAGATTCGGCTCGCTGACTGGCGGGAGGTCGACGACGGTCCGTACGACGCGATCGCTTCGCTGGGTCTGACCGAGCACGTGGGGGCGGAGCATCTGGGTTCGTACGCGTCGTCGATGTTCGCGTTGCTGCGCGGTGGCGGGCGGTTGCTGAACCACCAGATCGCGCGCTCGGGCGAGTCGAGCGCGCCGGTGCGTTCCTTCGTCGACGCCTACGCGGCGCCCGAGGGCGAGCTGGTGCCGTTGGGAACGATCATCTCCGCCCTGGAGGACGCGTCCTTCGAGGTGCGCGACGTCGAGTCGCTGCGCGAGCACTACGCCCGTACCTTGCGGGCGTGGGTCTCGAACCTCGAGGAGCACTGGTCCGCCTGCGCCTCCCGCACCTCACCGGGGCGCGTGCGTGCCTGGCACCTCTACATGGCAGCGTCAGCGTTGGCGTTCGAAGCAGCCCGCATCTCGGTCCACCAGGTGTTGGCGGTCTGCCCCCACGCCGACGGCCGCAGCGAGGTTCCGTTGACTCGTCGCGACTGGATCCTCTAGCCCTTCAGTACGCTGAGCACCGCGCCCCCGTAGCCCAACTGGTCGAGGCGGCCCACTTAAAATGGGTGCCAGCTGTGGGTTCGAATCCCACCGGGGGCACGAGGCGGCCTCCCCTGCTCGCGCGACCTTTGGTCGGCTTCGGTGCGAACGGCGCGGCTGTCCCGCGTTCGTAGGGAGACCCAACTGATCCCCTAACCAGCCAATCTCGCGGTCGGATCCACGCCGATTCGGCTTGCCGCCACGGAGACTTGGACTCATCCCGTCTGGCGTTCCTTGGGGCAGCGAGAGGTGAGGCAGGTGAAGCTGGTCGTTCTATCGGCAGCGGCGATCGTGGTCTGGGCGGCGTTCATCACCATCAACGGGACTATTCAGTCGGCAGGAACAACGGGGGTCGTCGCATCGACGGTTCTGGTGCTCGCGGTGGCGATTCAGCGCGTCAACGGTGTTCAGCGTTGGCTTCAAGCACCGAAGAACGATCGCATCGAGCAGGTCCGAACAATTGTCGAGGAGACGCTGATCGACCTCTGCATGAAGAGGCGAGTCACCGACGACCTCCTCGGTCTCTGCATTCACGTCTGGGAGGTTCCGCTGTGGTACCGCAAGATCCTGCCGTCCCAGGTGCGGATCTATCTGAAAGACATGATCAAGAAGCGACCGTTCGCCGGCCTGGCGAAGTTCACCATCCGTCCGCAGCTCCAACGGCTGGTCGCCGTCAGTCTGACGTCGCCGCCCGCTCCGAGTGGGGTGAGGTTCAGGAAGGGCGTGGGCCTCGTGGGCGTGTGCGTGATGAAGAACGACCGTTCGGAGTTCGTCACGCTGGACATCTCGCGGAACGAGTACCAGGCAGCCCTGCGGGACGATGCGATGTGGGCCACCAGCCATCCGTCGATCACGCGGAACCTGAGGTGGGAGGACGCCAGGAAGCTGGCCAACTCCTACGGGCAGGTCATCGCGCACGTCGTGCAGGACGTCCGATCCGGTGAGGCGATCGGTTGCGCGACGATCAGCTTCTCCAGTGCCTCGCCCCAGCTGTTCGACCTCACCACAGCCCTGAACTGCCGGCGACGGCTGAACGTCCTGGTGGCCGGGTTGTCGAAGATCATGACCGGACAGTGAGGACTGCGAACCGATGCTTCGGATCGAGCGGTTTCAGCCTGGAGAACTCGAAGGCGAGATCGACCCACGCGACTACGGCTTCGAGGTGATCCGGCAGGAGCCGCCGTCCGATCGGGAGCTGGCCGGCGAGTTGGCGAGCCTGTACGCGCGGGCGAAGAGGCGTACCGGGGTCACCATCCCGGAGCTCGAACCGTTGCTCCCGAGCGAGGCGTCAGGGCAGGGGGTTTGACGAGGGGCGGAGGCTGTCGAGGAGGAGGGCGAAGTAGCGGCGCCAGCCGTTGGGGGGTGTGACGTGCATGGTGTTCATCAGCATCACCACCAGGACCGGGATGTCGTCCGGCTGGAGGTCGGCCCGTACGAGGCCGCGGGACTGGGCTTGGCGCATCAGTTGAGCCAGTTCGTCGAAGAAGCGGTTCGCCAGCGCGCCGATGACCGTTCCGGGGTCGCGGGCTGCCTTGATCGTGCCGTGCTCCTCCTCCGTCAGCACCAACGCTGCCTCCAAGGCGGAGACCATCGCGTTCCAGGGGTCGTCGTCGGCGACCGCGCGCGCCAGGACGGGCTCCACCAGCTCGGCATACCGCGCTTCGAGGATCGAACGGATCAGCTCGTCCTTCGAGGCGAACCGCCGATACAACGTCGCCACCCCGACGCCTGCCCGGCGGGCGATGTCTTCCAGGGGTACGTCCGCACCATCCGGTTCGGCGAAGGCCAGCCGCGCTTCGCACATCAGGCGCTCGGCGTTGCGCGCGGCGTCGGCGCGAAGAGGGCGGACGGGGGTGTTCACGTTCACAAGGTAGCAAACGGTAGTTGGCTCTCACTTGTGTTACCGTGCCAGGACGGCTAAACGAGAGTCCGGTCTCGGTTAGCCCCACCCAGGAAGGAACCCCTGGCTGATGACCGAGACTCCGACGCTCCCCGTCCACCTCCGCCGAGACGGCTACGAACCCATCCCCGAGCTCGCCAAGCTCCGCGAGGAGCAACCCGTCTCACCCGCGGAGATGCTGAACGGCGGCACCGGCTGGCTGGTCACGAGGTACGACGACGTCCGCCACGTGCTGAGCGACGTCGAGAACTTCAGCAACCGCTGGGAGCCCTCGGAGACCGGCGGCGACGGCTCGGGCTTCCTGCTCGGCTACGACCCGCCCGACCACACCTCGCTGCGCAAGCTCCTCACCGGCGAGTTCACGGTCCGCAGACTGCGACGCCTCGAGCCGCGCATCAACGCGATCATCGCCGAGCACTTGGACAAGATGGAGCAGACCGGCCCGCCCGCCGACCTGGTCGAGGCGTTCGCGCTGCCCATCCCGTCGCTGGTCATCTGCGAGCTACTCGGCGTCCCGTACGCGGACCGCGCCGACTTCCAACGCCGGAGCAACATCCGGCTCGACCTGTCGCTCCCGCTCGACTACCGCATGGAGGTCGAGGCGGAAGGCCTGGAGTACATGGCCAACCTCGTCGCCGAGCAGCGGCGGGACCCCGGCGAGGACATGATCGGCATGCTCATCCGCGAGCACGGCGACGCCATCACCGACCGCGAGCTGTCCGGTCTCGCCGACCTCCTGCTGCTCGCCGGGCACGAGACGACGTCGAATATGCTGGGCCTCGGAACCCTTCTGCTGTTGCAGAATCCCGAACAACTCGCCTTCGCAAGGGATCCCCGCAACATCGACCAGGCCGTGGAGGAGATGCTCCGCTACCTGTCGATCGTCCGTACGGTGATCCCGCGCCTCGCCAGGACCGACGTCGAGCTCGGCGGCCAGCAGATCTCCGCCGGCGACGTCGTCGTCTGCTCGGTTCCCGCCGCCAACCGCGACCCTGTGCTCGACCCGCGCGCGGACGAGTTCGACGTGTCGCGCAAGATCGCGGCGCATCTCGCGTTCGGCCACGGCCTGCACCACTGCCTCGGCGCGCCACTGGCGCGGATGGAGATGCGGCTGGCGTTCCCGGCACTGTTCGAACGGTTCCCCACGCTGCGGTTGGGGATCCCGGTGGAGAACGTGAAGTACCGCGCGTTCTCCTTCGTTTTCGGCGTCGCCGAGCTTCCCCTAGAGTGGTGAACGAGTCGTCGTAGGAGGGAGTCGGTCATGCGTCTCGAGGTCGATCGCGATGTCTGCATCGGGTCCGGCAACTGCGTGTTGACGGCGCCGGACATCTTCGACCAGGACGACGACGGGGTGGTGACGTTGCTCGTCGCCGACCCCGACGCCGACTCTGATACGCGCATTCGTGAAGCCGTCGAACGCTGCCCGTCCGGAGCGCTCGCGATGGTCCAACGCGAGCCGGCGCGCTAGTACGTCAACTGCCTCAGCACTCTCCGCATCGCCTCGATGCTGATGCCGATCGGGCCGCCGAAGTTCACGAGCACCGAGCCCTTGGCCGGGCGGTCGCCGTCGGAACGGAGCCGGCCCAGTGTCAACGTCAGCTTGCGTCCGGTCGGGCGGCTCCAGTCGACAGGCACGCGCAGTGTGGCGCACTCGATGCCCACCGTGCCGCCGCCGTCCGGGCACGGGCCCCAGGCCAGGGGAGAGGCGTACGCGGGCGGGGCGACGAGCGCGGACACCGTACCGGCGAGGGCCACCGCGAGCGTCGCGAGACGAAGAAGGGGCTTCATGCGTGGAAGGATTCCGGGCGCCGTGCGCATCGGACCGCGGTCCGTCCGACCGTGGTCAGAGGCGGCCCAGGCGAGGATCGGGCTATCGTCAGCCCATGACGGCCTGGTCAGACGTCTGCGCGCTCGCCGAACGGTTGCCGCGCGCTCTGCTCGGGGAGGCGCACGAGGGATCGCCGGCCTGGTACGTGGGGCGGCATCCGTTCGCTCGGCTGCGGTGGGACGACGACGGGCACGAGCTGTTGCAGGTGTGGAC
This sequence comes from Tenggerimyces flavus, assembly GCF_016907715.1. Classification (NCBI taxonomy): domain Bacteria; kingdom Bacillati; phylum Actinomycetota; class Actinomycetes; order Propionibacteriales; family Nocardioidaceae; genus Tenggerimyces; species Tenggerimyces flavus. Next base: position 2,535,572 of record NZ_JAFBCM010000001.1, read on the forward strand.
CGGAGATATGGACACCGAGCAGGCGCTCGTAAACCGGCGCGAGGACTTCCCGGTGATCTGGACGTACCGGTTCCGGGTGAGCATGTGGTGCCGACTCGACCGGCTCGGCCCACGCGAGACCGCCGAGCTGGTGCTCGACTCGTACGGCATCCGCGGTGGCCCCGGCCCGCGGAAGGAAGTCCTCGAGGGGAACTACCTCCCGCCTGACGAGCACTGACGCAGAGCAAAGCCCCGGTGGTGACGACCGGGCTCTCTTGCGAGCTGCAGAGAACCAGGTGGCTTGGACCTGTGGCGTAAGTCGGCGGTATTGGTGGACGGGGCGCCGATGCCGCTTTACCTGGCGAGTGGGTGCTCTACGCGGGGTGTAACCCAGGTAGAGCGGCAAATGATCATGTAAACATGATCATTTGCCGCCACTGGGGAGTCATCCAGGCACGTTCGTCAGCAGGTGGCTAGTCGTCGCCGCGCAGGATGGCGAAGATGCGCAGGAGCTCGATGTACAGCCACACCATCGTGACCGTGAGGCCGAACGCCGCGAACCAGGCGTCCTTCTCCGGGGCGCCGGACTTGATGCCCTGCTCGACGTAGTCGAAGTCGAGCAGCAGGTTGAAGCACGCCAGGGCCACGCCGATGATCGCGAAGATCAGGCCGATGCCGCCGAGGCCGGACAGACCCAGGTTCAGGCCGAACAGGCTCAGCACCAGGTTGGCCATCACCAGCAGGAAGAAGCCCGCGGTGAGGCCGATGACGAAGCGCTTGAACTTGCCCGTCACCCGGATCACGCGGAACTTGTACAGCGCGAGCATGCCGGCCGCCGCGCACAGCGTGCCGAGGACGGCCTGCGGCACGATGCCGCTCGACCCGAGGCCGCGGGACGCGTACGCGTCGAGCAGCTCGCTCGCCTGGCCGACGAAGATGCCCTCGACCGCCGCGTACCCGAGGATCACCGCCGGGTTCGTGACGTGCTTGAGGCTGATGAAGAAGCCGATGCCGAGCCCGACCAGCGCGGCGCCGATCAGGTAGAGGCCGTTGGGGTTGGTGAAGTACCAGGTCGCGCCGGCGACGAGGATCACCGTGCCGAGCGTCATCGCGGTCCGCGCGACGACGTCGTCGATCGTCATCGCGCCCTTGGCGCCCTGGGGTCCCTGGTACGACGGCGCCGTGTACATGTCGCGAAGCTGGTCGGCGGACATGCCCTGCGCCTGGGCGGCGTAGCCCGCGCTCTTGAAGGCGCCGTCCTTCCGAGCGAAGACGGGGTTCTTGCTGTGCATCCTCGAGGTCCTCCTCCGCCTGGTGGCGGGACGGGCGGTGCTTGGTGGGTGGAGCAGTGTGGCAATGGTAATGAACAGGTAAAGCGGCTGTCGTCATTCCGAACGACGAACTCCCCGCGTCGTTCGTTCCCGAGACTAGGGCAAAACGGACAAGACGCCCCGGATGGCCAACTCCGGCGGAGAAGGGGTCGTTCGGTCCAATGTCGGGTGTACGTCAGACGGCTGTCACCTGGCGGCTCTTTGCTTCGGGCGTCAAACCTCGAGGGAGGAACAGCCGTGTTGAGACCCCAACATGCAGTACTCCGCAAGGTAGGTGTCGTGCTGATCGCCGCCGGAGCGCTCAGCGTCGTCGCCGCGGGGGCACAGCTCGCCGAGCCGAGGGCGACCGCCGTCGCCGCTCCGGCCCCCAACGCAGCAGCCGCCCTGCCGAGCGACCCGGCCCGCCCGCCGGAGTCGCGGCTCAAGCCGTCCGCCCAGGTTGACTACGTCGGCAAGGTGCAGGTGGTGCCAGCGGCCGAACACTCCAAGGCCGAAACCGAGACCGTGTCCGGTGTCGTCTTCCACGACCTCAACCGGGACGGCAAACGCCAGCTCCGCGAGCCCGGCATCAAGGGCGTCACCGTCGCGAACGGTCGCGACGTCGCGACGACCGACCGCGACGGCCGGTACGCCCTGCCGGCGCTGGCTGACATGAGCGTGTTCGTCACCAAGCCGGCGAACTACGCCGTACCGCTGGACGAGGACGGCATCCCGCAGATGTCGTACCAGCACAAGCCCGCCGGATCGCCGAAGCTGCGGTTCGGTGGCCTGGCGCCGACCGGCCCGCTGCCGGCGGCGATCAACTTCCCGATGGTGCCCACGAAGGTCACCAAGAAGTTCGACTGCGCGATCATGGGCGACACCCAGCCGTACTCGAACAACGAGGTCGGGTACGTCCGCGACACCGTCACCAAGGACCTCGTCGGCAGTGACCTGTCGAAGACCGAGTGCATGCTGATCCTCGGCGACGTCGTCGGCGACGACCTCGGGCTGCTGCCCCGGTTCAAGGACATGATGAGCGTCCTCGGGCTGCCGCAGTACTACGTGTACGGCAACCACGACATGGACTGGGACGCCAAGAGCGACGCCGACGCGGCCGACACCTGGCGGCGTGAGTACGGCCCGCCGTACTTCTCCTTCGACATCGGCGAGGTCCACTTCGTCGTGATCGACAACCTCATCTACCCCTGCACAGCGGAGGACCTGCCGCCGAACTGCAAGAACCCGAACAGCAACTACGCTGGCCGGGTCGCTGACCAGCAGCTGGAGTGGCTGAAGAACGACCTGGCGCGGGTGCCGAAGAACAAGCTGGTCGTGCTCAACCACCACGTGCCGCTGGTGTCGTTCATCGACAACGAGCAGCTGCCGCACCAGACCGCGAACGCCAACGCGATCTACAAGCTGCTCGAGGGTCGGCCGGCGCTGGACCTGTCCGGCCACACGCACACGCTGGAGAACATGATCCCCGGCGAGTCGTACAAGGGCTGGAAGGGCGCGGTGGGCGTCGAGAAGGCGCCGATCCACCACATCGTCGCCGGTGCTCCGTCAGGCGCCTGGTGGTCCGGTGACCTCGACATCAACGGCGTGCCCGAGACGATCTCGCGGCTGGGCGAGCCGCGTGGGTATCACGTGTTCAAGTTCGACGGGCCCAAGTACGTCGACACGTTCTACGGATCCGGGCTCGACCCGGATCTGCAGATGTGGTTGTCGTTCAACACCCCGCAGTTCCGCGAGTGGTTCACCAAGCTGCGCGCGTGGACGGCCGAGAACCCGCCGACCTCGGGCAAGGTGCCTCCGGTCAACTTCAACGACCTGGCCGACCTGAAGCTGTTCACGCCGGCCGACCTCGAGTCCGGGGTGTTCCTGACCGCGAACGTGTGGAACAGCACGAAGGACTCCAAGGTGAACGTGAGCATCGACGGCGGCAAGCCGTTCGCGCTGACGCGTACCCAGGAGGGCAACGGCGAGGCGATCAAGCTCGGCGTGGACTACGCCGACCCGTTCTCGGCGGTGCGGCAGCTGCAGGTCGCGCGGTACGGGTTCCAGAGCACGTCGGGCAACCCGCGGGCGCAGGGCTTCGAGACCGGGCGCGGCGACAAGGCCGGGCCGGGCGTGCCGCAGAGCGGGTCGCCGTCGTACATCGCAGAGAAGTCCAGCCACCTGTGGCGGGTCAAGATGCCGGTGGGCTTGGAGATCGGGACGCACGTGGCCCAGATCTGGTTCAAGGACCGGTACGGACAGAAGTTCAGCGACGAGATGATCTTCGAGGTGCGCGAGCAGCGGCCGCCGCAGTTCTGGCGGACCGAGCCCTGGGAGACCGAGACGGCGGCGGAGACCTCCGCCCGGGTCGAGAACGGCATGCCTCGCTAGAGCAACCAGTCACATGGAAAGGGCCCGCACGGTGGTGGGAATGTCACCGTGCGGGTCCACCGGCGGGCGTTCCGGCGCTCGTTCCATCCGGGCCACCGCCGCGCTGATCCGGTCCATCCGGAACACCCGGTACGCCTCTCGCAGCCGGCACCAGCCGATCACGTACCAGGCGTCGTTGACCGAGACGAAGCCCGTCGGCTCGATCACCCGGCTGGTCACGGCGTCCTTGATGTCGGTGTAGTCGATCTCGAGCACCCGCCGCTCGGCCAGCGCCTGCCCGACGATCCCCGGGATGCCGCCGCCGGCGTCGGCCTGCTCGGGAACCAGGACGCGCTGCACGAGCTCGCCCGCCGAACGCCGGTCCGCGTCCGACATCGCCGCCGCGATCTTCGCCAGCCCGCTGCGGGCCGCGTCCGACCAGGGCGTCGGGCCGGCCAGGGCCAACGCCGCGACCATCGCGACCGCCTCGGCGGGCGTGAAGTTCAACGGTGGCAGCGTCATCGCCGCGTCGACCGAGTAGCCGCCGCGCCGCCCGTTCGTCGCCCAGATCGGCACGCCCGCCTGCTGCAGGGCCGACAGGTCGCGCTCGATCGTGCGTACGGACACCTCGAAGCGCTCCGCCAGCCAGGAGGCGCTGCGAGCGCGCGGCGCCACGGCACGCAGCTCCTCCACCACGGCGTACATGCGCTCGGTCTTGTTCACCGACCGCAGTGTCACACCGCCCACCGACAACCCGCTACTTCGACCCCGGCGTGAAGATGGCGAACTGGTTGCCGGAGCGGTCCTTCAGGTACGCGAACGGCGTCGAGGAGTCCGGCGAGGCGTGGACGACCGTGGCGCCGAGCTTCTCTGCCCGCTCACAGGCGTCCTTGATGTCGGCGACCTGGACGTAGAACACCGCGTGGTTCGGCAGCTGCCCGCCGGTCACCATGAAGCCGCCGCTCGGGGCCTGCGCGCCGCGGTAGGAGATCAGCCGGTAGTCCATCCCCTCGGCCGCCGAGTTCGGGTCGGACGCGAACGTCCAGCCGAACAGCTCGCCGTAGAACTCCTCGGTGGCCTTGGCGTCGTCGCTCGCGACCTCGAACCACGTCACAGTGTCGTTGCTCATGAATGCTCCTTCTCAAAGGTGTTTCGAACCGATGAGAAGAGCTTCGACGGCCTACGCGACAGCCCTATGTCGGTGTTTCAGCAGGGATCCTCGCCAGGCTGCCCGGGCCGCACGACGTTCCGTGCGTCGAGCACCGCCTCCAGCCGGGAGGGGAACGCCGGCATGATCCCGTCGACGCACATGTCCACCAGTTGGCCGTACAGCGCGTCGGACTCCGGCTGCCCGCTCATCCACACGTGCACCGCGTACCCCCTCGCGTGCGCCCGCTTGACCACCGCGGGCGTCGCGATCTTGAGTCCGCCGTACTCCACCGGCAGCTGCAGGGCCGCGGTGCCCGCCGGCGGCGAGATGCCCAGCGTGACGAACGCGAGCGTCCGCACGATCCCCGGCGCGGTCGGGATCTTCGGCGCGAGCTGGTGGAACTGAGCGACCGCCGCGTCGTTGAACGACACCACGATCACGTCCGTCCGGCCCTTGGCTTTCAGGACGGTCGCGAGGATGCCCGCGTTGCGCAGGAACGACGCGACGTCGGTGTCGCTGGTGCCCTTGATCTCGATGTTCAACGGCACGGTGGGGAACGCCGCGAGCACCTCGCGCAGTGTCGGCACGCGGAAGTCCGTCGCGCTGTAGCCGGCCGGCGGCGGGACCGCGCCTGTCCGGACGCCGCGGAACGGGTACGACGCGGGCGGCAGCCCCGCGACGGTGCCGCGGTCGGGCACGAACTCGTACGCCGCGTCCAGCGCCTGCACCTGGGCCACGGTCTTGTCGCGCACCCGGCCGGTGCCCTCGGTCGTCCGGTCGACGGTCGCGTCGTGGGTCACCACGAGCTCGCCGTCGGACGTCGCGTGGACGTCGAGCTCGAGCACGTTCGCGCCGAGCGCGACGGCGCGCTTGAACGCGTACATCGTGTTGGACGGCGCCTCGTTCTCTCCGCCCTGGTGGGCCATGTTGAGGACGCGCAGGTCGAGCCAGGGGTTCGTCGGGGCCGCGTACGCGGACTGGGTGCCGGCCGTCAGAGCGACAACGCCGGCCACGATCGCCAACCGCAGAAGGATCTTCATGTGCGTGCCTCCCGTTCACGTTGAGAGACAGCGTGCCGCCTCAGCGCAACGAACGGAAGAACTCCCGGAGATCAGCGACCAACAGGTCCGCTGCTTCCATGGCCGCGAAGTGTCCGCCGCGGTCGAACTCCGACCAGTGCACGACGTTGTGCTCGCGCTCCACCAGCCGCCGGATCGCCGGGTCGGTCGGGAACACCGCGACCCCGGTCGGGACGCCGGAGATCGAGGTGTCGACGCCGGCCGCCTCGGCCATCCGGACCTCGTAGTAGAGCTGCGCGGACGACGCCGCGGTCTCGGTGAACCAGTACAGCGACACGTCGGTGAGCAGGTGGTCGCGGTCGATCGCGTCCTCGGGCAGCTCGTGCGCCGGGTCGGTCCACTCCTTGAACTTCTCCACCAGCCAGGCGAGCAGGCCTGCGGGGGAGTCGGTGAGCGCGTACGCGACGGTCTGCGGGCGGGTCGACTGCACCGCGGCGTACCCGGTGCCCTCGGCGCGTACGTACTCCGCGAACGCCCCCCGCTCTGGAGACAGCTCCTCCGCGCCTTCGGGAGAGCGGAGGCCGCCGTTGATGTGGACGCCGACGACGTGCTCAGGGGCGACGCGGCCGAGGTCGGGCGAGACGAGCGAGCCGGTGTCGCCGCCCGCGGCGCCGTACCGCTCGTACCCGAGCCGCGCCATCAGCTCGGCCCAGGCGCGGGCGATCCGCTCGTGGTTCCAGCCCGGGCCGGACAGCGGCGTGGAGAAGCCGAAGCCGGGCAGGGACGGGATCACCAGGTGGAACTCGTCGCTGAGCGGCTCGATCACCTCGAGGAACTCCACGACCGAGCCCGGCCAGCCGTGCGTGAGGATCAGCGGCAGCGCGTCCTCGTTCGGCGACCGGACGTGCAGGAAGTGGATCGGCTGCCCGTCGATGGTCGTGCGGGACTGCGGGTACGCGTTGAGCCGCTGCTCCCAGGCACGCCAGTCGTACGCCGTCGCCCAATGGTCGGCGAGCCCGCGCAGGTAGTCGACCGGGACGCCGCGCGACCAGCCGACGCCCGCCAACTCCGAAGCCCAGCGGGTGGCCGCCAGCCGGGCGTGAAGGTCAGAGATCGCGGCCTCGGGGACCGCGATCTCGAAGGACTCGAAAGAGTGGCTCAGACGCTCTAGTCGAAGCAGCGCTGTGCGCGCTGGAGATCCGACTCGTGCACGATCGCCGTCGCGTGTCCGTGCGCGAGACCGTACTCGTCGCGCAGCCAGTTCACCCGGTCATCGAAGCGTAGGAACGTTGGTCCTGCTTCCATGGCTTTGAACCACTCAGGGAGTTCACGTCCGGTCGCGTGGGGGATCCGCGCGACGAGGTTCTGATGTGTCTCTTCGGAGTGGTGTAGAGCCATGGGGGGCCTCCCAGAGATCGGGGTCAGGACCGGTCAGAGTCGAACCATGGAACGAGCGTGCCTGACGAACGGCGTACTCGCAACCCCTCCGCTCAATCTACGGACAGTCACTGGACTTCTACAGAGCGTGCGATGGTCGGAAGGGGTTCAATCTGCCGTTACCAAGCGTGCGGGAAAGCCTCCTTGTGCCTGCGGTCCCCAGCTCTCGATGTCGATCTCCAGCAGGCATTTGGCCTGCCGTTCCATCGCCGCGCGGTACTCGTCCCAGTCGGGGTGCTCGCCGCTGATGCAGCGGTAGTAGTCGACCAGGCCGTCCATCGCGGCGGGCAGGTCGAGGACGCGTCCGGTGCCGTCGACCTGGATCCACGGGTCGCCGCCGTCGGACAGCACGCACAGGCTGACGGCCGGGTTGCGCCGGACGTTGCGGGCCTTCGCGCGTTCGGGGTACGTCGAGATCACGATGCGGTCGTTCGAGCTGATGCCGAGCGTGACGGGAGACAACTGCGGCCGCCCATCGCGGCGCGTGGTCGCGAGGATGCCGCGGTGCCTCGGCCGCAGGAACTCGAGCACCTCGGCGCGGCTCAGCTTGGTCTCGGTAGCGATCTGGGGACTCATGTCCCCGACCATAGGCCGTGTCTGCCAAAGATCGCCTGACGCGCGACACCTCGCATCCCGCCTGGCCGCGGTGCACGTCGTCACCCATAGGACAAACTATGAATTCCTCCTGCACCACGCCCAGCCGGGCGCGATGCGCCGCGCGCCATCGCGCGGAGCGCGATGACCAGCGCTATTTGCCAGATACGGCCTACGCGGTGCTGAGCCAGACGGAATCGTCTGGAGCCAGCAACAGGCAGGCCGCGCAAGTGACTTCCTCCATGGACGGCTCGCCTTCGCCCCGGACCACCACGTCACATCGCGGAATCCCGTTCGTCCACGCGTGCACGGTGTAGCCGTACCGGATGTTCACGGATCTCGACCTCCCTCGTCGACTGCCGCGGTTTCCATCACGGTAAGCAACAATCGACGGCTCTGCCTGCCAGTTCGCGCGTGTCGCCTCCGGTCCCGGCGAGCTTGGGGCGGGCTTGCGCTGATATGTCGGATGCGGGCTTCGCCGGCAGAGGCTGGTTAGAATCCCCCCTGAACTGTCGTAGGAGAGGCTGCTCATGACGGATGGCATCTGGGGTCGGGTGCATCGCGACCTACCCGGCCGGTGGGGCACGCGCTGACACGGTAGGTACGGACGTGTCGTCGCGTGCTGCGTCGATAGGCAGCACTGCGATGCTGCCGGGAGCTTCCTGATCGCGGGGAGCCATGCCCGGTAGCCGCCCTTGAGCCTGCCGTGTCGCAGAAGGTCATTTGCCGCTGCGACCCTGCGAAGGTGTCATGTACCCCCACGAAGTTCAACTCTTGCTGCGGATCGAAGCTCAGGCAGAGGCCGAGCGTCGATATCCGCGAGTATCGCGCCACCATCGCTGGCGACTCCGCCAGCGACCACGACCAACCCTGACTGAGCCCCGCCTGCCTGAGAATCCGCTGGGCGAACCGTCGGTGCGTGCACGGTGAGGTCTTCTGGGCCCGGGACCCGCATCGTCGTCACCGGGATGGCTGGATCCGGGAAGTCCACGTTCTCCCGGGCACTTGCGGTCAAGTTCGACCTACCGCTCATCCATCTGGACCTCCAGTTCTGGAAGGCCGGCTGGACCGAACCGTCGGAGGCCGAGTGGCGCGAGAAACAACGCGGCCTCCTTGCCGGCGACGCGTGGATCGCCGATGGCAACTACACCGAGACGCTCGATCTCCGGCTCGAACGCGCCGACACCGTGGTGGTCCTCGCCACGCCGTGGTGGCGGTGTGCGGGACGCGCGTTGCTGCGCGGCCTCCGCATGCCAGACCAACTGCCAGAAGGATGTGAGTACTCGGCCTGGCAACGGTTGCGCGATGAATGGCGCCTGATCCCGGCCATCTGGCGTACTCGGCGCTCGGACCTCGAAGCCGAGCTCGCGATCATTGCCCAGCATGGGCAACACGCGTCCCGGCACGTACTCATGTCCAAACGGGCGATCAAGGAATTCCTCAACGGGAAGGGACACGGACATGGAAGCAAGTGAAGTGCGGCGTGCGGTGGCTGCGGCGATGTCGCTCGCCTCAGAACTCGGCCTGGCCGTCGACGACGCGATCGTTCTCAGCGACTCCAACCGACTCGTCATCCGGCTGACGCCCTGCGACGTCGTAGCGCGAGTCGCGCCCATAACGCATTTCGCCAGCGCGGAACAAGAAGTCGACCTCGTGCGACGGCTGGCGCGGCTGGACGGTCCGGTCGCCGGGCTCGACGCTCGGGTCGAACCACGTGTCTTCGTGCGGGACGGCTTCAAGATCGCCATGTGGGCGTATTTCGAACCGGTGCCGTCTCGAACGCTTCCGCCGGCCGAGTACGCGCAGGCGCTCGCACGTCTTCACGCCGGCCTGCGGCGGATCGAGGTCCCGACGCCGCACGTCATGGATCGAGTGGCTGCTACCCAACGAGACGTTGCCAGCCGTGCCGTCACTCCCGACCTTGCGGATCCGGACCGGGCGCTGCTCGCCGACACGCTGCGCGATCTGGGCCAAGCAATCGTCGACCGGCAGGCCCCCGAACAGCTGCTGCACGGCGAGCCGCACCCGGGGAACCTCCTCGACACGAAGAACGGGCCGCTGTTCATCGATTTCGAGAACACCGCCCACGGGCCCGTCGAGTACGACCTGGCTTGGGTGCCCAGCGAGGTCAGCCAGCACTATCCCGACGCCGACCAAGATCTGGTCGGCGAGTGCAGGGGGATCGTGATCGCGATCGTCGCGATGCATCGCTGGAGTCGCGGCGACCAACACCCGAGCGGCAGAAAATCAGGAGTGGCGTTCCTCCACGTCCTGCGGGCGGGTCCCCCGTGGCCGGCCCTCGACGACGTCGTCTGGTAGCACCAGCTGCAAGATGCCCGGCGCCGTGATCATGTACGTGATCATGAAGGCAAACACGTCGTATAGGCCAGTCCGGCTTCACGATCACGTACATGATCACCCGGGCGGGCCGCGAGCTGGGGATCGCTAGCTCAGTCGCTCCAGGATGATCGCCATTCCCTGGCCGCCGCCGACGCACATGGTTTCCAGGCCGAACGTCTCGTCGCGCGTCTGCAGCCCGTTCAGCAACGTGGTCATGATGCGCGCGCCGGTCGAGCCGAACGGGTGGCCCAAGGCGATCGCGCCGCCGTGGACGTTGAGCTTGTCCCACGGGATGCCGAGCTCTTCCGCCGACGGGACGACCTGGGCCGCGAACGCCTCGTTGATCTCGACCAGGTCGATGTCGCCGATCGACATGCCCGCCAGCGCCAGTACACGCCGCGAGGCTTCGACCGGACCGAGGCCCATGATCTCGGGCGACAGTGCCGAGACGCCGGTCGCGACGATCCGCGCCAACGGCGTGAGACCCAACGAGCGAGCCTTCGAGTCGCTCATGATCACGACCGCGGCGGCTCCGTCGTTCAGCGGGCAGCAGTTGCCCGCGGTTACCGTGCCGTCCGGCCGGAAGACCGGCTTCAGGCCCGCGACCCCCTCCAGCGTCGTGCCGAACCGCGGCCCGTCGTCGGTCGACACCACGGTCCCGTCCGGCAACGTCAGCGGCGTGATCTCGCGCGAGAAGAAGCCCGCCTTGGTGGCCGCCTCGGCGAGGTTCTGGGACCGTACGCCGAACTCGTCCTGCACCGCCCGCGAGGCACCGCGCGAGGTCGCGACGTTCTCGGCGGTCTGGCCCATCGAGATGTAGATGTCCGGCACCAACCCATCGAGTCGCGGGTCGCGCCAGGTCTCGTTCGTCTCGGCGGTCTTCGCGGTACGAGCAACCGCGTCGGCGAAGACGGCGTTCTGCGTCGAAGAAGGATCCACACCGGCCGAGCCGAACGCCTTGTAGCGCGAGACGCACTCGACGCCGGCCGAGACGAATGCCGAACCCTCGCCGGCCTTGATCGCGTGGAACGCCATCCGCGCGGTCTGCGTACTCGACGCGCAGAACCGGTTCACGGTCACGGCCGGGACGCCGTCCAGCCCCAGCTGTACGGCGACGCGCCGCGCCAGGTTGCCGGAGTGCTCGTCGTGCGGCTCGGCGCAGCCGAGGTAGAGGTCGTCGAGCTCCGCGGCGTCGAACGCCGGCACCTTGTCCAGCGCCGCGCGCACCACCAATGCCGCCAGGTCGTCGGGGCGAACGTCCTTCAGCGAGCCCTTCACCGCGCGCCCGATGGGCGAACGGGCGGTGGCGACGATCACGGCCTCGGGCATGGAACCCCTCCTTGTTACCCAGCAGTAATGGGGAGTCTACGCCGGTCCGCGGCCGGGGCGGGCGCCGAGGACAGGTACTGCGCGTGCAGCTGGCCACACGCCGCGTCGAGCGCGCCGCCGAACTGCTGCCGCTGGGTCGCCCGGACGTTCGCCGACCGCAGCGTGCGCAGGAACTCCGCGACCCGCGCGGCGCTCGGCCGTCGGTAGGCGGGCGTGACGCCGACCGCGTCGTTGTACGGGATCACGCTCACGTGGAACAGCCGCGGCTGGTCGCGTGAGTTCACCAGCGAGGCGAGCGCGGTGGCGTGCGCGGGCGAGTCGTTGACGCCGTCGATGAGGAGGTACGCGAGGTACGTCTTCCGCCGCGTCTCGGCGACGTGCTGGTCCAGGATCGCCAGGCAGGAAGCCAGCGGGAAACGCCCTTCCAGCGGGATCAGCGTGGAACGTTCGGCGGGGAACGGGGAGTGCACCGACAGCGTCACGTTCACCTGCGGGTGGCTGTCAACCAGCCGTTGCAGGCCGGGAGCGAAACCCACGGTTGACACCGTGATGCGCCGTGGGGACAGGCCGAAGTAGTCGGGATGAGTGAGGACGTCGAGCGCGGGGAACGTGTGCGGGTTGGCGAGTGCCTCGCCCATACCCATGAACGCGATGCTGTCAACCGGGCCTTGCTGCTGGTGGTAGAGGACCTGGTCGCAGATCTCGTCGGCGCTGAGGTTGCGGACGAGGCCGACCGCGCCGGTGGCGCAGAACGTACAGCCGAGGCCGCAACCCACCTGCGTGGACAGGCAGAGGGAGGTCCAGCCGGTGCGGTAACGGGCGAGGACGGTCTCGATGCGAGCGCCGTTGTCGTTCTCGAAGAGGGTCTTCTCGACCTGGTCGCCGGACTGGCGGGCGATCGGCCGCAGGTCGGCGAACGTCGGGCCGAAGGCCTCGATCAGACTGCTGCGAACCCTGCGGGGGAGTGCGCTGAGCTGCGCGTACTCGGTGGTTCCGGTGCGGTGGACGGCACGTACGAGCTGGGACAGGCGGTAGGCCGGCTCACCGAGCGAGCTGAGCAGCTCGGCGATGGCGGCATAGCGCGTCCGTGGGGGCGGATTGGGGAACAACTGGATGCACATCGCTAGGTCAACTTCCTACGTGGTGACGGGGGAAAGCCGAAGGCCCAGCGAGGGGATGCGCGCCCTGCCCAGCCAGAGAGTGCTGGGCACAACACAGGACCGGTCGCGAGGCCGGTCAGCACGCTACATGTCGTTCATCCTGCCATGGAACCGATCGACCTGCCACCGTGTAAAACAGCCGAGAGCTCTCGAAGAAGGAATGAGCACGGACGACGACGAGGCGGTGCGCCGCTCCCTCGACGGCGACCTCGACGCCTACGCGGCCCTGGTCGCCCGCTACACCGCGCCCGCACATCGGGCCGCGGTGATGTTCGGGGCCGGCGACGACGCCGACGACGTCGTGCAGGAGGCGTTCATCAAGGCATATCGCCACTTGGCGAAGTTCCGGCGCGGGGAGGTGTTCCGGCCCTGGTTGTTGCAGATCGTGGTGAACGAGACCCGTAACCTGCACCGCTCCCGTCGCCGCCTGGACGGCCTGGTCCTGCGGGCTTCGGCGTTGACGCCTTCCGGCGTGGTCGCGCCGGACGATCCGGAGCTGACGGCGCTGAGTTCGGAGCGCCGGTCGGCCCTGCTGGTCGCCGTCCGTTCGTTGCCGGAGAAGTACCGGCAGGCCGTGACGTGCCGGTACTTCCTCGAGCTGAGCGAGGCCGAGACGGCTCAGGTGCTCGGGTGGCCGGCCGGGTCGGTGAAGTCGCGGACCGCGCGGGCGTTGGCGCGGCTGCAGCAGGCGTTGGGGAAGGAGGATCGCGATGGCTGAGCGGCTGGAGTCGGAGCTGCGTGCGCTGGGCCGTTCGCTCGACGTTCCTCTTCCCCGCGACGTGAGCGCCGCGGTCGTGACGCGGCTGTCGGCGCCGCCCGCCAAGCGCGGGCTGTGGCTTCGGCTGCGCTGGTTGGTGGTCGTAGCGCTGGTGCTGCTCGCCGGGTCGGTGACGATCGCCGCGTCGCCGGAGGTGCGGGCGGGCATCGTCTCGTTGCTCCGGTACGCCGGCATCGAGATCCGCATCGACTCCGCCCCCTCGCCGCTGCCGACCGGGCAGGGCACGCTGCCCGAGACGCGGACAGTGTCGCTGGAGGAGGCTCGGGCCGCCGCCCGCTTCGATGTCCTGGTGCCATCGGAGCTCGGCGCGCCGGACGGCGTGCAGATCGTCGACGGCACCCCACCCCGCGTGGTGACGCTGATGTGGGCCTCGGGCGTGCGGCTGGACGCGTTCGACGGGCGGGTGGAGTACGCGTACTACAAGAAGATCGTGGGCGACCGGGCGTTCGAGTGGATCGACATCGACGCCGACGAGCCCGCCGTCTGGATCGACGGCCCGCACTCACTCGTCTACATCGACCGCGACGGCGTCAACCGCACCGAGACGGCGCGCATGGCCGCGAAGACCCTGATCTGGCAGAACAACGGCATCACCTACCGCCTCGAAGGCGACCGCTCCCTGGAGGAGCTGACCGCGATCGCCAAGTCGCTAGGCCGGTGAGCGGTACGCGATCGCCAGGTTGCCGAGGCTGTCGGTGCCGACCTCGGCGTCGATGCCGAACACGTCGCGCAGTCGGCCCGGGGTGAGGACCTCTTCGGGCGTTCCGGAGGCCACCAGGGTGCCGCTGTGCAGCATCGCGAGCCGGTCGCAGTAGCGCGCCGCCATCGAGAGGTCGTGCAGGGCGACGATCACGGTCTGGTCGGTCTCGGCGAGGAGTTCGAGCAACGCCAGTTGGTGTTTGACGTCCAGGTGGTTGGTCGGCTCGTCGAGCAGGACTGCCCATGGCTGCTGGGCGAGCGCACGGGCGAGGTGGGCGCGTTGCCGTTCGCCGCCCGACAGCGTCTTCCAGGCACGGCCCTCCAAGCCAGCGAGCTCGACGCGTTCGACCGCGGCCTCGACCACGATCCGGTCGGCTCGGCTGAGGCCTCGCCAGCGGTCGCGGAACGGTGTCCGTCCTAACGCCACCACGTCGCCGAGCCGCAGGTCGCTGTCGGCGTCGGACGCCTGCTCGACGAACGCGAGGTGCTGGGCAACCCGTCGAGGACTCCAGCCGCGGATGTCCTCGCTGTCGAAGCGCACCGTGCCCCGGGTCGGCGTACGGAGCCCGGCGACGCACCTGAGCAGGGAGGACTTGCCCGATCCGTTCGGCCCGACCAGCCCGACGGTCTCGCCCGACCGCACCGCGAGGTCGATCCCGGACACGATCGTGGTCGAACCCGCCATCCAGGCGAGCTGTTCGACGTCGATCCTCACAGCTCACCTCGCCGACGCAGGATCAGCAGGAACAGCGGAACGCCGAGCAGCGCGGTGACCACGCCGACCGGGATCTCCTGCGGGGCGAACGCCACCCGCGCGACCGCGTCGGTCCACACGAGGAAGATCGCGCCGACCAATGCGCTGAGCGGGATCAGCACCCGGTGCAGCGGGCCGGCGAGGAACCGTACGGCGTGCGGAACGATCAAGCCCACAAAGCCGATCGCGCCGACCGTCGCCACCGCGACCGCGGTCAGCAGTGCCGTGACGACGAGCAGGACGATCCGCGTCGCGCGGACGTTGATTCCCAACGACGCGGCGGTGTCCGCGCCGAACGAGAAGCCGTCCAGCGCGATCGCGTACAACCACAGGACGACCAGCCCGACCACGCACGCCACTGCACACACAAGGACGCCGTCCCAGCGTGCCGAGGCCATCGAGCCCAGCAGCCAGTACGTGATCGCTCGCGTCGTGTCGGCGTCGCCCGAGGCCATCAACACCAGCGACGTGATCGCCGCGAACAACTGCCCGACCACCACGCCGGTCAGCACGATGCGCGCCGAGTCCAGCCCGCTCCGTCGCAGCAGGAACATCAGCAACGCGAACGACACTCCCGCGCCGACGAACGCGCCACCGGTGACACCGACCGAGCCGGCTCCGATGCCGAGCACGACCACCACGACCGCGCCGGTCGACGCTCCGGAGGAGATGCCCAGCAGGTACGGGTCGGCGAGCGCGTTCCGGGTGACGGCCTGCAGGGCGGCGCCGCACATCGCGAGGCACGCCCCGACCAGCGCGGCCATCAGCACGCGTGGGATGCGCAGGTCCCACAGCAGCGAGTCGACCAGCCTCGGCAACGGCTCGACGGCGAGGCCGAGCCGCGTGCCGAGCACGCGACCGAGCTCGGCGAACCCGACGTCAGTGGTGCCGATCCGTACCGACGCCGCCACGGAGAGGACCAGCACGACGAGGCCGAGAGCGAAGACGAAGGCCACGGACAGGCCGGACCGACGTTCACCAATCGGCTGAGAATCCTCCACCCCCACAGGGATTCCGCGTTGTCGCGGATGGAGTACCGAGTCGGTGAACGTGTCCTGTCTCGGCTTCGAGTCAACGGACATAGCCGAGGTCTCTCATCCCGTCGACGAGAAGACCGAGGCTGTGCACCGTACGGACGGACGGGTCGAGCTCGATGCCGGGCATCTGCAGGACCTTGTTCTCGCGCACGGCGGAGAGCTGCGAGACGGTCGGATGTTCCTTCATCAGCTGCAGCTTGTCGGCGGCGCTGTCGCCCTTCGCGCCGCGCTTCGGCAGGTCGCCGAGCACGATGAAGTCAGGGTCGCGCTGGGCGATCTGCTCCCAGGAGGCCTCCGGCCAGTCCTCGTCGATGTCGTCGAACGCGTTCTTCGCCCCGACCAGCCGGCTCATCTCCGCAGGCAGGCTGGTGGCGCCGGCGACGTACGGCAGTCCGTTGAACACCGAGTAGATCCACACGACCGTCGGCGTGTCCGTCACCTTGGGCTTGGTTGCGCTCGCCTGCTCGACGACCGCACGCTGGTCCTTCACGAGCTTGCTCGCGCGATCCTCCACGCCGAAGACTCGACCGAAACTCTCGTAGTCGGCGAACAGCAGGTCGAACGGCGTCATCCCCGTCTTGTTGTCCTGCGGGCAGTCCACCGCGCTGACGTACGACGGCAGCCCGAGCTCGCTCAACTCCGCGCGCGTACCGACGCGGTCCTTCGTGTAGTAGTCGGTGAACGAGCCGATCACGAAGTCCGGCGTCGCCGCGCGCAGCTGTTCGGCGGTCGGGATCTTCGGCGCGACCACTGGCACCTTCGCGTAGGCGGCCTGGTACTCCGGCGCGATCTCGGTCTTCAGGTTCGACGTGCCGGCCATCCGGTCCTGAAGTCCCAACGCCAGCAGGATCTCCGTCGACGACTGGTCCAGCGTGACGACCCGCTCGGGTGGTTGCTCGAACGAGAGCTGCTGGCCGCAGCTGTCGAGCTGGACGGTCGGCGCGCCGGACGGCGACGAGGACGTCTCGGCGGGACCACCGCACGCTGAAGCCAGGACGGCGAGCATGAGCGCGCCGGCGAGTGTGCGATACGGCATGGAGCCCCTCCCAGGACGATGACAGCCTAGAGTGTAAACGGTAACGGTTTTCATTAGTATGTCGGACGCGCTGCCAAGCTGCACCTAGGTAGCATCTGCGACAAGTGTGCAACAACGACGAGGAGTCTCAACAGGTGACCGGATCAACCGCCACAGTGGGGAAAACGCCTTCGATCCTTCGCGATCCGGCGTTCCTGCGCCTGTGGGTGGGCACGACGGCGTCCGGGCTGGCGACCTGGGCGTTCCCGTTCATCCTCGGTCTGGCTGTCCTCGATCGGACGCTGACGCCGGCCGGGCTGGGCCTCGTGCTGGCGACCAGGACGGTCGGCTTCCTCGTCGCGGTCCCGGTCGGCGGGCTGCTGTCCGACCGGTACTCCCGTCGCGGCGTGGTGTTCTGGGCGGGTCTGGCGGCGGCGATCGGGTCGCCGGTGGTCGCGCTCGGCCTCGGGCGGTCCGCGCTGCTGATGGCGGTGGCGGCCGCGGTCGTCGGCGCGGGGCAGGGGGCGTGCCGGCCGGCGTTCCAGGCGCTCACGGCCGAGGTGGTGGACGGTGAGCGCCGGCAACAGGCGAACGCCGCGCTCTCGTTGGCGACCAGGGTCATCGTGCTCGTCGCGCCCGCGCTCACTGCCCTAGTGGCCACGGTGGTCGGGACGCCCTGGTTGCTCGTGGGCATGGGGGTCATCTGGCTGATCGCGGCCCTCGTCCCGCCGTCCGGATCGGCTGAGGTTGCTCGGCCCGAGCGCATCGGGCTGGTCGCGGAGTTCGTCGAGGGCGTACGGGAGGCTCGCCGCCATCCCTGGTTCCTCGCCGGGCTGGGTGCGCTGACGGCGGTGATCGCGACCGGCTACTCAGCGACCGGGGTGGCGCTGCCGTTGATCAGCCGGGACCGGTACGGCACCCAGGTGGTGCTCGCGGCGGCCCTCACCGCCTACACCGCGGGTGCGCTGGTCGGCGCGTTGGTCATCGCGCGCTGGCGGCCTCGAGCGCAGGGCTGGGCGGCGTTGGCGTCCCTCGCCTGCTACGGGTTCGCGCCGCTCGCGTTGCTGCTACCCGTGCATCCGGCCGTGGTGGTCGGCGCGTATGTGCTTGCGGGCTTGGGGATCGAGCTGTTCAACGTGCCGTGGTTCACCGCGACGCAGCGCGAGGTCGAGCCCTCCAAGCTGGCGCGCGTGTCGTCGTTGGACTTCCTGCTCTCGTACGGGCTCGCGCCGGTCGGCCTAGCGCTCATCGCGCCGGCGATGTCGGCGTTCGGTATCGGTGCGGTGCTGGGCTTCTGCGCGGTGGTCTGCTTCCTGGCGCCCGGGCTGGCGGCGCTGGTGCCCAGCTCGAGGGACTTCTCGAGGCGCTAGCCTCGGGACTTCGTGTGTTGGTGGGCGACAGTGGCCTGGGAGAGACGGAAGTGCCTGTCCTGCTGGGGAGAGTTGGCGTTGCGACGTCTCGAGTGATCTGAGCGGGAAGGCACTCCGTAGGTGACGCGTGTCGTGGTCGCCTTACCCGGCCAGTGGCCGCTCTACCTGGCGTCCACCCCACGTAAAGGGGCTAATGATCATGTATACATGATCATTGGCCCAGGGCGGGCCGGGTCGAACCACCGCCGGATGAAAGATCGAGGCTGGGCCGTGTCTGCCAAAGATCGCCTGGCGCGCGACACCCCCCAGAAGTCAGCAGAGGCCGCCTGGCCGCGGTGCACCTCGTCACCCATATAACCAATATGAGTTCCTCCTGCACCACGCCCAGCCGGGCGCCGCGCGCCATCGCGCTACGCGCGATGACCGGCGCTATTTGTCAGACACGACCTAATCGGCCCAGGCGTACTCGACGGTCACGGACATGTCGATCTCGAGCTCGCCGCCCTCAACGGGCGCAGAGGCGTCGCCGGATTCCACCCAGGACTTCGCCGAGCGGTACATCGGCTGCGGCCCACCAACGCCACCAACGCCTTCGCTCACCGCGAGCACATACCCGACCTCACGTCCCGCCAGGCGCGCCAGCTCGTCCGCGCGGTGCCGGGCGTCGGCCATCGCGAGGTCGCGGGCGCGGTCGAGGTACGGCGCGGGGTCCTCGACGGTCAGCTGGAACGAGTCCAGCCCCGCGTTGTTGCCGCCTGCGACCAGCACCGCCTGCACGACCTCGCCGGATCCCGCGACGTCGCGGAGGCGGAGCAGCAGCCGCTGGTTCGCCTGGAACACCATCGGCCGACCGACGTCCGGCCGCCAGGAGGAGAGGTTCATCGAGAGCGTGCGCCGGTCGGCGTCCGCCACCCCGGCGGACGAGGCGGCGGCGAGCATCGCGCGCATCGCCACGGAGGCCTGCTCGTTAGCCGCGGCGGCGCTCGAGGCCTCGGAGTTCGCCGTCACGTACACGAGCACGAGATCGGGAACGGCCGACACCTTGCCGTGTCCGACCACGCTGATGCCGACCAGTCGATCCGTCATGGCGACTTCCTATCACTCGCGACGCGCTAACGTCGTGAACATGACTGCGCTGACGATCACGGTCTGGGCCGAGCCGAACGAGCAGCCGCGGGTGTGGGAGCTCACCGACGATCCCGCAGGCGGGACGCATCCGAACGCTCAGGCGGCCATCGCGGCACTCGAGAACGCCAAGGGGGATCCGTTCGCGCCCGTTCCGCCAGGCACGATCAGCACGATGATCTACGGCGGCCCGGATCGCGCGCAGATCGTCGGCGAGTGGAAGGGCCGGCGCGTCAGTGCCGAGTACTCACGGACGAACGGCGCGGAGATCGCTCGGTGGAACGCCCTCGCCGCCGTCTTCGGGGCGAACGGCTGACAGCCGCGGCCGCACGCCGTGGCCGCGTACCTGGAACTCCATGATCCGCGCCCGCAACCGCGCGGGCAGCATCGCGAACGCGGCGCCTACCCACGCCTCCCGGCCGATCAGGTAGCGCGGCTTCGGGTGAACCGCGGTCAACGCGCGATGGACGATCGTCGCCACCGAACGAGGCGGCAGCGCCCGTGCCTCGACGGATCCCGCCAGCTGCTCGAACGCCTCGATCATCGTCCCGTACCGCCGGCGCGCGTCGACCGGCAACCGCCGCGCCAGAGCCAGGCCGACCTCACGGCTGCGCCGCCAGATGTCCGTCGCGATCGGCCCCGGCTCGAGCAGCGAAACCGCAACCCCAGAAGGCGCCAGCTCCGTCCGCAGCGTGTCCGCCAACCCCGCGAGCGCGAACTTCGACGCGACGTACGGCCCGAGCAACGGGTTCGCCACTCGCCCGGAGATCGATCCCACGAACACGATCCGCCCACCGGACGACCGCAGGTGCGGCAGGAACGTCTGCGTCGCCGCCAGCTGTCCGGTGAGGTTGACCTCGAGCTGGCGCCGGAAGTCCGCGAGCGGGAGGTACTCCAGCGGGGCCGCCACCGCGATCCCCGCGTTGTTGACGAGTGCGTCGAGCCCGCCCGAGCCGCGGACCACGACCTCCGCCTCGAGCAGCGACCGCGGGTCGGTGACGTCCAGCAGCACCGGCTGCCCGTAGTCGCCGAGCAGGTCGCCCATCAGCTCCGCGTCGGAGTCCCGCCGTACGCCGGCGAACACGTACCAGCCGCGCTCGGCGAGCAGCACCGCCGTCGCGCGGCCGATGCCGCTCGACGCGCCCGTGACGAGCGCCGCCTGGCCGGCGCGGGCGACCATCAGCGGGCCGCCAGGTAGCCGAGCAGGTCCTGCCGGGTGAGGACGCCGGTCGGCTTGCCGTCGTCGAGTACCAGCAGCGCGTCCGCACCCTCCAACGCGGCCACAGCGGCCGCCACCGGCTCGCCGGCACCGAGCGACGGGAGCGGCGTGGACATGTGCTGCTCGACCCGGTCCGCGAGCCGCGCATCGCCGGAGAACAGCGCGTCCAGCAAGGCGCGTTCGTGCACCGCGCCCGCGACCTCGGCCGCCATGATCGGCGGTTCGGCGCGGACGACGGGCATCTGCGACACCGCGTACTCGCGCAGGATGTCGATGGCCTCGGCGATCGTCTCGTTCGGATGCGTGTGGACCAGTGGCGGCATCGTGCCGGACTTGCGCCGCAGCACGTCGCCGACGGTGTCGTCGCTGGCGGAGGAGAGGAAGCCGTACTGGGTCAGCCAGCCGTCGTC
Organism: Tenggerimyces flavus; assembly: GCF_016907715.1. Lineage (NCBI taxonomy): Bacteria > Bacillati > Actinomycetota > Actinomycetes > Propionibacteriales > Nocardioidaceae > Tenggerimyces > Tenggerimyces flavus. The sequence goes on from NZ_JAFBCM010000001.1 coordinate 2,556,667, forward strand.
GAAGACCTTGGACAGGTAGCCGCGGCCGCCGTCCGGCAGCAGGACGACCACGACCGCGTCGGGTCCGGCCTCGCGGGCCACCTGGGCGGCCGCGACGGCGGCCATGCCGGCGGAACCGCCGACGAGCAGGGCTTCCTCGCGGGCGAGGCGCCGGGTCATCGCGAACGACTGCTGGTCGGACACCGCGATGATCCGGTCGCAGATCTTCTGGTCGTACGTCGTCGGCCAGAAGTCCTCACCGACGCCCTCGACGAGGTACGGGCGACCCGTTCCGCCGGAGTAGACCGAGCCTTCCGGGTCGGCGCCGACGATCTGGACCTTCCCGTTCGACGCCTCCTTGAGGTAGCGCCCGACGCCGCTGATCGTGCCGCCGGTGCCGATGCCCGCGACGAAGTGCGTGATCCTGCCCTCGGTCTGCTCCCAAAGCTCCGGGCCGGTGTCCTCGTAGTGGGAGCGGGGGTTGTGCGGGTTGGAGTACTGGTCGGGCTTCCAGGCGCCGTCGATCTCCTTCACCAGGCGGTCGGAGACCGAGTAGTACGAGTCGGGGTGCTCGGGTGGCACGGCGGTCGGGCAGACCACGACCTCGGCGCCGTACGCCTTGAGCACGTTCCGCTTGTCCTCGCTGACCTTGTCCGGGCAGACGAACACGCACTTGTAGCCCTTGGCCTGCGCGACGATCGCGAGCCCGACGCCGGTGTTGCCGCTGGTCGGCTCGACGATCGTGCCGCCCTCGTGCAGCAGGCCGTCCTGCTCCGCGCCCTCGACCATGCGGAGCGCGATGCGGTCCTTGACGCTGCCGCCGGGGTTGAAGTACTCGACCTTGGCCAGCAGCAGACCCTCGACGCCCTCGGCGACGCGGGACAACCGGACCAGCGGGGTGTTGCCGACCAGGTCGAGCAACGACTCGTAGTAGCGCACGTCGGCAGCCTAATCGCTGTCCGTGTCGAGCTACGCCGTCAGCGGGTCTTGGCCTGGTCGAGCGGGAGCTCGGGCTCCGGCTCGCGCTGGCGCAGGATCGCCCAGCGGCCGCGCGGGGTGACCTCGGTGCCCTCGTCCTTGGCGGCCTGTGCCGCGGCGAACGAGATCGGCAGGACCTGACCGTCGGGGTGTGCGTCGCCGTACCCGTCGCCGTCCTCGTCGTCGGACCAGTAGCCGAGGGCCGCGGCGAGCGAGGGGAGCAGCGCGACGCAGGCGCTGGCGTACCCCGTTGCCGAGGGATGGAACCGGTCGGGCCCGAACAATTCGCGCGGCGCCGCGGCGAACGCAGGGCCGAGGAGCGAGCCGAGGCTCACGGTGCGCGCACCGGCCGCGACCGCGCCGGCGGTCTGGGCGCGGGCGAGGCTGCGGCTCCAGTACCGGGCGATCTGGCGGAGGGGCTGCGCGACCGGCTCGATCGTGCCGAGGTCGGGGCAGGTGCCGACGACGACCTCGCAGCCGGCGGCGCGGAGGCGTTGGATCGCCTCGGCGAGCAGGCGTACCGACTCCGACGGCTTGATGCGGTGGGTGACGTCGTTCGCACCGACGATGATCAGCGCGAGGTCGGGGCGCTGCTCGAGCGCCTGGTCGACCTGGACGTCGAGGTGTTGGGTCTCGGCACCGACGACGCCGAGGCCGGTGAGTCGTACGGGCCTTCCGGAGAGCGACGCGAGGCCGCCGGCGAGCATCGCGCCAGGGGTCTCGTCGGGGTCCTGGACGCCGAAGCCGCAGGCGGTCGAGTCGCCCAGGACGACGAACGAGATCTCCTCGCCTTCGCCGTACCCGTAGATGCCGTTCGCCTGTGGTGCGTCACCGACGGGGCCGCCGATCGCGCGCCTGGCCAGCATGGCCTCGGCGCCGAGAAGGACGAACAGGGCGCCGCCGAGCACGCCGACCCCGCCCACCCCGGACAGGGCGGCGGTGGCGAGCTTGCGTGCGGCTCTTGCCTTGTTCACCTGGCAACTCCCATCGGATCATGATCGCAGCGTTCAGACATGAATATCCGATGAACGCGCGGAACCGCATCCGGATTCCGCCTGAGGTCACCCTGGGTTGTCGGCTGTCTTTGGTGGGGGGACCACGGCGTCGAGGACGAGCTTGACGCGGCGGCGTAGCTCGGCTGTGCTGGTCTGCTGCCTCGCGACCTGGTCGTAGAGGAGGCCGTCCAGCAGGGCTTGCAGGAGTTTGCCGTCGCGGCGTGCGTTCTTTGAGCCGAGCAGCTTCAGCATCGCTATGGAGCTCGCCTCGATGGCTTGCGTTGCTGCGTCGAGCATGGCCTTGCGTTCGTCGTCGGGGTCGCCGTCGAGGTAGAGCTGGAATCTGGCGATCTGGCGGTTTCTCGCCGTGGTCGAGAGGTGCCTGAGGAGCTTCGTGGCGGCGTCGACGAGCGTTGCGCGTGATGGGGGGAGCCCTGCGAGGCCGAAGGTCTGGAACTCCTGGCGGTCGAGCTCGAGGAGGCGGGCCAGGACTCCACGTACCAAGGCGGATCTCGTCTTGAAGTAGTACGTGGTCGATCCGTTGGGCAGGCCGGCGCGTTGCTCGACGGCTCTGTGCGTCAGTCCGCGCAGGCCTTCGTCGGCGAGAACGTCGATGGCCGCGTCGGCCAGGGTGTCCGCTCGCGATGGCTTTTCCGGAATCACATGGTGATCTTAGCTCTACAGTTGTAGAGTCCTCTACAGTTGTAGAGGGAGGGGATCTTTCGTGTCGCGAACGGCGGTCGTCGTTGGCGCTGGAGTCGGTGGACTCGCGGTGTCGTCCGCACTGGTGCGTGCGGGCTGGGAAGTCTTGGTGCTGGAGCGCGCCGACGAGGTGCGTGCCGTCGGCTCGGCGTTGGCTTTGTGGGCCAATGCTGTGCGTGCTGTGGAGTTTGTGGATCCGGCCGCTGCTGCCGTGTTGCGCGGGCGGCCTTCGCTCGGTGGGTTGGCCGGTTTGCGTACGCCGTCGGGTGCATGGCTCGCGCGGATGGACGTCGACGCGTTGCGGGCTATGCAGACGGTGGACGCGCCGATCATGGTGGAGCGGCCTGAGCTGCATGCCTTTCTGGGGCGGCAGATCCCTTCTTCTTCGTTCCTGCTGGGACGGACTTGCACGGCGGTTTCGCAGGTGGAGGACATGGCCTCGGTGCGTGCCGGTGGGGACGCCTACTCGGCGGACCTCGTCATCGGGGCGGACGGGATCGGGAGCGTGGTCCGGGCCGCTGTCGACACCTCCGCGTCCATCACGTCGGCGCGGTACGTGAGCTGGCGTGGGATCGTTCCCGCGTCGGTTGGCATGGAGGTGTCGGACGGCGGCGAGACGTGGGGCCGGGGGCAGCGGTTTGGGTACATCCCTCTGTCGGACGGTGGGATCTACTGGTACGCGACGCTGGGTACCTCCCGGCCGCGGGCTGCTGAGCTGGGGGATCAGAAGCGGCTGCTTTCGGAGCTCTTCTCGGGCTGGCATGAGCCGGTTGGTGCCTTGATCGCTGCGACGCCTGCTGAGCGGGTTTTGCGGAACGACGTGAACATGCTGTGGCCCCAGCCGCGTACGTACGTTCATGGTCGGGTGGCTCTGCTGGGCGACGCGGCCCACGCGATGACGCCGGACCTCGGCCAGGGGGCGGCCATGGCTTTGGAGGATGCGGTGGAGCTCGCCATCGCCGTGGGGGACGTTGCGTCGGAGGACGTACCCGCCGCGCTGTTGGCTTATGACGCCTTGCGCCGACCGCGAGCTGGAGGGGTGGCTGCGCAGTCGCGTCGAATGGGGCAGATCTCTCAGCTGAGCGGGCTGTTCTCTGCTGGCCTTCGAGACGTCGCCTTGAGGCTGATCCCATCGAGCCGCATGGCCGGTGGCTTCGGGGCGACGGCGAACTGGCAACCCTCCCAACCACCTCGCGCCATCGCGCCGGAGTAGCTGACCACCTGGAGCCGGAACCACCCAACCCACCCGACCCAGCCCACCCGACCCGGCCACCCCGGCCACCGGTTCGGCCACCCGGCTCGGTCACCCGGCTCGGTCACCCGGCTCGGTCACCCGGCTCGGCCACCCGGCTCGGTCACCCGGCTCGGTCACCCGGCTCGGTCACCCGGCTCGGTCACCCGGCTCGGTCACCCGGCTCGGCCACCCCGGCCACCCCGGCCACCCCGGCCACCCCGGCCACCCCGGCCACCCCGGCCCGGTCGCCCCGGCCACCCCGGCCCGGCCCGGTCGCCCCGGCCACCCCGGCCACCGGCTCGGCAACCCGGCTCGGCCACCCCGGCTCGGTCACCCGGCTCGGTCACCCGGCTCGGTCACCCGGCTCGGTCACCCGGCTCGGTCACCCGGCTCGGCCACCCCGGCCACCCCGGCCACCCCGGCCACCCCGGCCCGGCCCGGTCGCCCCGGCCACCCCGGCCCGGCCCGGGTCGCCCCGGCCACCCCGGCCCGGCCCGGTCGCCCCAGCCACCCCGGCCCGGCCCGGTCGCCCCGGCCACCCCGGCCCGGCCCGGCCACCCCGGCCACCGGTTCGGCCACCCCGGCCCGGCCACCGGTTCGGCCACCCCCGGCCCCACGCCGCTCGTGCCGCGCTGCTCATCCTTCACGAAGGCCACCCTGGGCACGGCTCCCATCCCCCTTTGTCATCGCCTCCTCTTGGGCATGCTCTTGCTGTTGCTTTTCCCTGCTGTGCTTGGGTGAAGTAGCTGGTCGGGCTGTTGCGGCGGTCGATTGTGGTGGCCGGTCCGGGGCGCGTCAAGGGCGCCTCTAGGCGGCGCTTCGCGCAGTTGGAGAGAGGCGTCGCTTCGCGACCGCTTTGCGGCCCTTGACTCGCCCCGGCCCGGCCACCAGATTTTCACGCGCCGCCCCCGCCCCCGGAACAGTTCCCCGGGACAGGCCTGCTTGCCTTTTCCGTCTGCTGCCGTGTTGCGGTTGCTTGTGGAGCCCCGGCCTCTTGTAGTTTCGATGAAGCCGGGAGATTTCCGTTGCTGGGTTGGGCATTAGACCGGTTCGGCTGGTAGAATTCTGCTATGGAATCGACCATCTGCTCGAACACCACCGGCACCGCCGATGGTGTGTCGGCGTGGTCGATGTCCGACGCCGACCTCGCCACCGCACTCCTCGACAACGAGACGGCCCTCCACCGGCACGAGGGCCGCCGGCTCGAACTGATCCGCGAGGCCGACGCCCGCAACCTCGCCGTCACCGCGGGTGCCGCGAACACCGCGCAGTGGGTTGCCGGCGTCCTTCGGGTTCCTTCGGCTGAGGCTGGGGCGATGGTGAAGCTGGCATCTCATCTCGACTCCGAGCTTCCTGCGACCGCGCAAGCGTTGGCTGACGGTCAGATTTCTGTTCCGCACGCGCGAGTGATCTCGCGGGTGGTGCAGCTGCTGCCCTCCCACATCGCCACCCCCGAGCTGCGCTCCGAGGTGGAGGCAACGCTGCTGGAGCGGGCCGCGACCTTCGACCCGAAAGTGTTGGGCAAGGTCGGGAACCATCTGCTGACGGTCGTCGCTCCCGATCTTGCCGACCAGGTCCTGGAACTGAAGCTCAAACAAGAAGAAGCCAGCGCCGAACGGGACCGGTTCCTCCGCATGTCCTTCGACGAGTCGTCGGGCACGTGGCGGGTCACCGCCCGGCTCCCCAAACTCGTCGGGGAACGCCTCAAACTGGTTCTCGACCCGCTCGCCGCGCCGCAGCCCGGACCCGACGGACGTGACACCCGGCTCCCCGAACAGCGCAATGTCGATGCCCTTGATGAGGCCTGCCGCCGACTCCTCGCCGAGCGGCTCGTTCCCTCTCATGGCGGGAACCCGACCCAGTTGGTGGTGACCGTCACCCGCACCGGTGGGCGGACCCTGCACACCGGGATCGAACTGTCCCGCAAACTCGTCGACCAGCTGATGTGTGAGGCCGACCGCACCTACCTGGTGAAGCCCGAGGACCAGCCCGGTAGGGTCAGTCTGCTGACCGACACCCAGCAGCGACTGTTCCAAGGCAAACTGCGTCGGTTGCTCGAACTCCGAGACGGCGGCTGCGCGTTCCCCGGATGCGATCGGCCTCCCGGCTGGTGCCACGCCCACCACGTCACCCCCTGGAGCAAGGGCGGACCCACCACCCGCGACAACGGGGTCCTACTCTGCGGCTACCACCACCGCCTGATTCACCAGGGCGCGTGGCAGGTCCGCATCGCGCTCGACGGATTACCCGAGTTCTTACCCCCAGACTGGATCGACCCCCAGCAACGACCACTCCGCAACCACCGCCTCACCCCGGCCGCCTAATGGGACCTGATCGGCGAGCCTCGAACGGATGATGTCTGGTTGGAGGAACGCTGGTCGCCGAGCCGCTGGCCGGTGAGCACTTCTGCCGCCTGGATCGATGTTCGACTCCTAGGGTTAGATCGTGCGCCGGCCGGTTGGTGAGGCTTCCTGTAGCGCTGATGGGGTGTCGTGCCCGTCGATGATGGCGTGAGCACTGATCCATTAGGTTGCCGCCGGGTTGCCTTCGGCTCGGACAGGTTCCAGCGACTCGGCGCACCTTGGGAGGTGATCGATGATCTTCGTTGGCGATGACTGGGCCGAGGATCATCACGACATTCACGTGATGGACGACAACGGTGAACGGTTGGCCTCGCGCCGGCTGCCGGAAGGGCTGCCCGGGATCCGGGCGTTGCATGACGTGGTCGCCAGCCACGCCGCCGTCCATGCCGAGGATCATGGCGTGGACCCGGCCGGGGTGGTGGTCGGGATCGAGACCGACCGTGGACTGTGGGTCAACGCGTTGGTCGCGGCCGGGTACCAGGTGTATGCGATCAACCCACTGGCGGTGGCCCGCTACCGCGACCGCCACCATCTGTCGGGAGCCAAGTCCGACGCCGGTGATGCGAAACTGCTCGCCGACCTGGTCCGCACCGACCGCCACAACCACCGGCCGATCGCCGGTGACAGTGCGGGTGCTGAGGCTGTCAAGGTGTTGGCCCGCGGCCACCAGAACCTGATCTGGGCCCGCACCAGGCAGACCAACGCGCTGCGCTCGGCGCTGCGCGAGTACTACCCGGGCGCGCTGGTCGCCTTCGACGATCTCACCGACCGGGACGCGCTGGCCGTGCTCGAGCGCGCGGCGACCCCCGACCAGGGTGCCCGGCTGAGCGTCTCGTCGATCCGGTCAGCGCTGAAGCAGGCCGGGCGCCGCCGCAACCTCGACACCCGGGCCCGCGAGATCCAGGCCGCGTTGCGCACCGAGCAGCTGGCCGCACCCGTCCCAGTGGCGGCCGCGTTCGCGGCCACCACCCGCGCCGCGGTCGGCATCATCGCCGAGATGAACCGCCAGATCAGCGAGCTCGAAACCGAACTCGCAGCCCATTTTGAGCACCACCCGGACGCCGACATCTACCGCTCCCTGCCAGGACTCGGTGTCATCCTCGGCGCCCGGGTGCTCGGTGAGTTCGGGGACGACCCCACTCGCTACACCACCACCAAGTCTCGCAAGAACTACGCCGGCACGTCACCGTTGACCATCGCCTCGGGCAAGAAACGCGCCGTGCTCGCCCGCCACGTCCGCAACCGCCGCCTCTACGACGCCATCGACGCCTGGGCCTTCTGCTCCCTCACCCGAAGCCCCGGAGCACGCGCCCTCTACGACCAACACCGCGCCGCCGGCGACCTCCACCACCAAGCCCTCCGCGCCCTCGGCAACCGCCTCGTCGGCATCCTCCACGGATGCCTACGCCACCACACCCACTACGACGAACACACCGCCTGGGCCCACCGAAACCAAGATCAACAAACCGCCGCTTGACAACTTACGGACCTGGGGTGTCTAACCAGCGGCCGGGGCCGGCGGAGTGCCGCTCTGCCTCCTTGACGGCAACTCCCGGCTTCATCTGCACGACAAGAGGCCGGGGGAAACCTACAAGTGACGCGAGCACGGCAGCAGACCCCAGCAAGAAGCAAGCTCCTCCGGGACACTGTTCCGGGGGTGGGGCGGCGCGCTTGAAACTGGTGGCCGGTCCGGGGCGGGTCAAGGGTCGAAGATCGCGAAGCGACGTCGTTCGCCGTCCGCGAAGCGCCCCCGAACGGCGCCCTTGACGCGCTCCGGACCGGACACCACAATCGACCGCCGCGACATCCCCGAAGTGCACCAAACCCTCGAAGAGCGCTCACCGAACACCGCACCCAGACAGCACCATGGGCAGAGGATCGGCGCCGAGAGGAACCCGGGCCGGGGTGAGTTCTCACCGTCCAAAGCCGGCGTTGTGCGGGCACTGTTACGTGCGAGTGGCCGCGTCCTCACTGCGCCGAAACAGCGCCTGCCTAGCGTCGCCGACGCCTGCTACCGCGTCGGATGCTCCAGGAGGATGTCTTGACCACCCTCGACACGAAGCCCGCGCCGCCCACTGGCAGCGGCCGGTGGATCAACGTCTGGGAGCCAGAAGACGCCACCTTCTGGGCCCGCACCGGCCGCCGCATAGCCATCCGGAACCTGATCTTCTCGGTCTTCGCCGAGCACCTCGGGTTCCTCGTCTGGCTGCTCTGGAGCGTCGTAGTCGTCAGCCTCCCCGCCGCCGGGTTCAACCTGACCGTCGACCAGCTGTTCTGGCTCGTCGCGGTCCCCAACCTCGTAGGCGCCACGCTCAGAATCCCCTACACGTTCGCCGTCACCAGGTTCGGCGGCCGCAACTGGACGGTGATCAGCGCGCTCCTGCTCCTCATCCCCACCGGGCTGCTCGCCGTGGCGGTGAGCAACCCCACCACCGAGTTCACGGTCCTCCTCATCGTCGCCGCCACGGCCGGACTAGGCGGAGGCAACTTCGCCTCCTCGATGACCAACATCACGTTCTTCTTTCCCGAACGACGCAAGGGCTTCGCACTCGGCCTGAACGCCGCGGGCGGCAATCTCGGCACAAGCGTCGTGCAGTTCGCCGTCCCCTGGATCGTCGCCGTAGGCGCCGCCGTGAGCCTCAGCCTCGCGGGACTGATCTGGGTCCCGTTCGTCCTCGCCGCCGCGATCTGCGCGTTCGTGTTCATGGACAACCTTAAGGTCGCCCAGACACCCATCAAAGGCCAGCTCGAAGCACTCAAACGCCCGCAGACGTGGGTGATGTCGTTCCTCTACATCGGCACGTTCGGCTCCTTCGTCGGCTACACCGCGGCCTTCCCGCTGCTGATCAAGAACGAGTTCCCGAACGACGCCGGCCTGCTCAAGATCGCGTTCATCGGCGCCCTGATCGGGTCTGTGATCAGGCCCGTCGGCGGCTGGCTGTCCGACAAAGTAGGCGGCGCCAGGGTCACGCTGGGCGTCTTCGCCGCGATGATCCTCGGCATGGTCGGCGTCCTGATCGCCGTCCGCACGCACTCGCTCGCCATGTTCCTCGGCTCGTTCGCGGTCCTGTTCGCCTCGGCCGGCACCGGCAACGGCTCGACCTACCGGATGATCCCCGCGATCTTCCGCGCCCAGGGCGAGAAGGACGCCGCCGCCGGCATCGAGGACGCCCGAGCCAAGGCGCGTACGCAGGGCGCCGCCTGTCTCGGCATCGCCGGCGCGATCGGGGCTTTCGGCGGGTTCCTCATCCCGCGCGCGTACGGCAGCTCCATCGCCGCCACCGGCGTGGTCGACACCGCGGTGATCGCGTACGCCGTCTTCTACGCCGTCTGTTTCGGCGTCACCTGGTGGTTCTACCTGCGCCGGCAGCTCTTCGCCGCTCGAATGCCCAGTCTGGCCGAAGCAGCCGTGTGAGGACTTCGTAGCAGCCCTGAAACAAAGGAGACTCGCCGGTGAAACTGCCACTCGGCACGCTCGAACCCATGCCCGGGGCCGCGACGCACTGCCCGTACTGCGCATTGCAGTGCGGCATGGACCTGCGCGGCGACGGCGACCTGGTCCACGTCGCGCCCCGGGCGACCGGCGACAACCCGCCCGGCCTGTGCCAGAAGGGCTGGACCGCCGCGGAGCTGCTGACCTCGAACGAACGCCTCACCACCCCGACCATCGACGGCGAGCCCACCACCTGGGAACGAGCGCTGGCGCACATCACTCAGCGCATCCAACAGATTCAACACCAGCACGGCCCCGATGCCGTCGCGATCCTCGGCGGTGGCGGACTGACGAACGAGAAGGCGTACGCGCTCGGCAAGTTCGCCCGCGTCGTCCTCGGCACCAAGAACATCGACTACAACGGCCGCTTCTGCATGTCCTCCGCGGCGGCCGCCGGCATCAAGGCGTTCGGGCTCGACCGCGGCCTCCCGTTCCCCATGGCCGACATCGCAAGCGCCGAAGCGATCCTGCTCGTCGGCAGCAACGTCGCCGAGACCATGCCGCCGTTCGTCCATCATCTCAGCACGATGCAGAGCAACGGTGGCGCGCTCATCGTCGTCGACCCGCGCCGCACCCCCACCGCCAAGCGCGCGACGCTCCACCTACAGCTCACGCCCGGAACCGATCTCGCCCTCGCGCAAGGACTGCTGCACCTGGCGATCGTCGAGGGGTACGTGGACCGCGACTACATCGGAGCACGCACCGAGGGCTTCGCAGAGGTACACCCGATCGCCATGGCCTACTGGCCAGAACGCGTCGAACGCATCACCGGCGTGCCCGTCTCCCAACAGCGCAAGGCGATCCGCATCCTGCACGACGCGGGCAACGCGCTGGTCCTCACCGCACGGGGAGCCGAGCAGCACGCGAAGGGCGTCGACACCGTCAGCGCCTTCGTCAACCTCGCCTTGGCGCTCGGTCTCCCTGGCACAGAAGGGAACCGCTACGGCTGCCTCACCGGACAGGGGAACGGTCAGGGCGGCCGCGAACACGGCCAGAAGGCCGACCAACTCCCGGGCTACCGCAAGCTCGACGACCCCAAAGCTCGCGAGCACGTCGCCAAGGTGTGGGGAGTCGATCCAGCGGACCTGCCGATGCCCGGCGTCAGCGCCTACGAACTCCTCGACGCGCTCGGCCAGCCGAATGGTCCGCGCGCCCTGCTCGTCTTCGGCACCAACCCGGTCGTCTCCGCGCCTCGCGCCAAGCACGTCGAGGAACGGCTGAAGAGTCTCGACCTCCTCGTCGTGGCCGACCTCGTCCAGTCCGAGACCGCGGCGATCGCCGACGTCGTGCTACCCACGGCCCAGTGGGCGGAGGAAGAAGGGACCACCACCAACCTCGAAGGTCGGGTCATCCGCCGCCGAAGGTTGCGACCACCCCCGCCGAAAGTACGGACCGACCTCGAGATCCTCGCCGGATTGGCCGAAAGTCTTGGCAAGGGCGACAAGATCAGCGCCGACCCCCGACGAACGTTCGAGGAGCTGGGCCGCGCGAGCGCCGGAGGTATCGCCGACTACGCCGGCATCAGCTACGAACGTCTCGACCGGGACGGCGGCGTCTTCTGGCCATGCCCCACCAAAGACCACCCCGGCACCCCACGGATGTTCCACGATGGGTTCGCAACTCCCAATGGACGTGCGAGATTCGTCCCGGTCGAGTACCGGCCGGCGGTCGAGGACGTCGACTCCACCTACCCCGTCTATCTGACCACCGGAAGGGTGCTCGCCCACTACCAAAGTGGCGCACAGACCAGGCGCATCCCCTCCCTTCGGAGGGCGGCACCCGATCCGTTCGTCGAGCTGCACCCCCAACTGGCCGGTCGGCATGGCATCGAGGACGGCGACGAGGTCCGCGTCGTCAGCCGCCGCGGCGAGGCGACCGCGCCGGCGCGGATCACGGACACGATCCGCACCGACACCGCGTTCATGCCGTTCCACTGGAGCGGCGCCGGCCGCGCCAACACGCTCACCAACCCCGCGCTGGACCCGACGTCCAAGATGCCCGAGTTCAAGGTCTGCGCCGTGCGCCTGGAGAAGGTGGCGCCATGAGCGTGGTCATCGTGGGGTACGGGATGGCCGGCGCCCGCTTCGCCGCCGAGCTCAGGCAACGCGACCCGAGGCGAACGATCACCGTCTTCGGCGCCGAGCCCACCCGCTCGTACAACCGGATCCTGCTCTCCGACGTGCTCGCCGGGAAGCTGTCCGAGGACGACGTGCCGCTGGCCGAGCCCGAAGGACCGCTCGACCTGCGCGTCGGCGTCGAGGTCGTCGACCTCGACCCCGCCGAACGCACGATCAGATCCGACGACGGCAGAACGACCCGCTACGACACGCTCGTGTTCGCGACCGGCAGCCTGCCGATGGTCCCGCCTGTCGCCGGGCTGACCAGGCCGAACGCGACGCTGATCGACGGCGCCGCGACGTTCCGTACGCTTGACGACTGCCGCAAGATCGTCGCGACCGCCGCCACGGCGAAGAACGCGATCGTGCTCGGCGGCGGGCTGCTCGGGTTGGAAGCCGCACGTGGGTTGGCAATGCGCGGCTTGAACGTCGAGGTCCTGCACCCGCGCAGGCAGTTGATGGAACGCCAGCTCAATGCCGAGGCGAGCCAGCTTCTCGTGGTCACGTTGGCGAATCTCGGCGTGAGTGTACGACCCAACGGCGTCGCCGCCGAGGTCCAAGGGACCGAACGCGTCGAAGGCATCCTCCTCGAGGACGGCACCGAACTGCCCGCGGACCTGCTGGTGATCGCCTGCGGCGTCAGGCCGCAGACCGCGGTCGCCGAACGCGCCGGACTCGAGGTCGGCCGCGGCATCGTGGTGGACGACCGGATGCGTACGAGCGACCCGCACATCTACGCGATCGGCGACTGCTCGGAGCATCGCGGCGTCTCGTACGGGTTCGTCGCACCTGCCTGGGAACAGGCGAAGGTCGCGGCCGAGGTGATCTGCGGCGGGACCAGCCGGTACCTGGGCTCGCGGCAGGTCGCCCGGCTCAAGGCGAACGGCGTCGACCTTGCCACGTTGGGCGATCCGCATCTCGACGACGAACGCGCCGAGGTCGTCACGTTCACCGATGTCGCGCGCGGCACGTACCAGAAGGTGGTGATCCGGGACCAACGCCTCGTCGGCGCGATCCTGCTCGGCGACAACCCCACGGTGGGAACGGTGACGCAGATCTTCGACCGCGACCTGCCGGTGCCGAACGACCCACGCTCCTTGCTGTTCGGCGGCTCCGGCGATGCGGCCCCGGCAACGTCCTCGCCGAACGCCACGCTGTGCAACTGCAACGGCGTCACGACAGGGGCGATCGTCCGGGCATGGGTGGGCGGCGCGCGGACGACCGCGGACGTGGTCGCGGCAACGCGAGCAAGTACCGGCTGCGGCACCTGCCGCGACGTCGTCGAGTCGTTCGTCGCCGAACTGGCCGACGAGGCTGCAACCGAGGAGGTGGTGGCATGACCTCGGCCAACACGCTCCGCGGGGTCGGCCTTCCGGGGGCCGAGGACGACCCGACCGGCCGAAGGCCGCCTATCTGGTCGCCGCAGGGTCACGCCGACCCCGCTGAGCACAGCGACCCGAAGCCGCCAGGTCGCTCTGCGACCGCACGCGTCGCGAGGGTCGCCGGGGGGATGGTGGCATGAGCCGCGTCGTCGTTGTGGGCAACGGGATGGTGGGTCAACGGTTCGTCGAGACGCTCAGAGCGCGCGACGTGGACGGGCGCTGGCAGATCACCGTGCTGGCCGAGGAGAATCGACCGGCGTACGACCGGGTCGGGCTGTCCGCGTTCTTCTCCGGCGCCACGCCGGAGGAGCTTTCGCTCGTACCAGAAGGGTTCTACGACCACGAGGGCGACGTCTGCCTGAAGCTCGGCGCGCAGGTGACCGAGGTCGACCGCGACCGCAAGGTCGTACGGACCGTCGACGGGGAGTACCCGTACGACGCGCTCGTGCTCGCCACGGGCTCCTACTCGTTCGTCCCGCCGGTGCCCGGCCACGACCTGCCGGGAACGTTCGTCTACCGCACGATCGACGACCTCGTCGCCCTCCGCGACTACGCCGCCGGACGCGGCGTCGGCGCGGTGGTAGGCGGGGGACTGCTCGGCCTCGAAGCAGCGAATGCCCTGCGCCTGTTGGGATTGCAGACCCACATTGTCGAGTTCGCGCCGAGGCTGATGCCGCAGCAGCTCGACGAGTCCGGCGCCGCGATGCTCAAGGTGCAGGTCGAGGCGCTGGGCCTCACCGTGCACACCGCCACCAAGACCGAACGGCTCGAACCCGGAGCCGACGGCGCCGTCAAGAGCATGGTGTTCGGTGACGGCCAGGAGCTCGGCGTCGATCTCGTGGTCTTCGCCGCGGGCGTACGTCCGCGCGACGAGCTCGCCCGCAAGGCCGGGTTGACGGTAGGCGAACGCGGCGGCATAGCAGTCGACGAGACCTGCCGCACAACCGACGCCGACGTCTACGCGATCGGCGAGTGCGCGCTGATGATCGACCGCGTGTACGGGCTCGTCCAACCGGGCTACGCGATGGCCGAGGTCGTGGCGCAGCAACTGCTCGACCAGCCAGCCACGTTCAAGGGCGCCGACCTGTCCACCAAGCTCAAGCTACTCGGCATCGACGTCGCTGTCTTCGGCGACGCACAGGGCGAGCTCGACGTGGTGTACGCCGATCCCGCGTACGGCGTCTACGCCAAGCTCGCCTTGACAGACGACGCGCAGACGCTGCTCGGCGGCATCCTGGTCGGCGACGCCTCGGCGTACGCGACCCTCCGCGCGAGTATCGGCGGACCGATCCCCGGCAAGCTCGCCGACTTCCTCGGCTCCGGGCAGGTCGAGGGCACGCTGCCAGGCACGGCCCAGGTCTGTTCGTGCAACGCTGTCACGAAGAACGACGTCTTCGAGGCCATCTCCGACGGCTGCAAGGACGTGCCAGGCATCAAGGCCTGCACCAAGGCCGGGACGACCTGCGGCTCGTGTGTCCCGCTGCTCAAGTCGCTGCTCGCCGAAGCAGGAGTCCAACAGGACAAGGCGATCTGCGAGCACTTCGCGTTCTCGCGGCAGGAGCTGTTCGACCTCATCCGCGTCCGCGGGATCACGACGTTCTCCCAGCTCGTCGCCGAGCACGGGCAGGGCCGCGGCTGCGACCTGTGCAAGCCGACCGTCGCCTCGATCCTCGCCAGCCTCGGCAACGGCCACGTGCTCGAAGGGGAGCAGGCAACGCTGCAGGACACCAACGACCACTTCCTCGCCAACCTGCAGCGCAACGGCACGTACTCGGTCGTCCCGCGCATCCCCGGCGGCGAGATCACGCCCGACAAGCTGATCGTGATCGGCGAGGTCGCCCGCGACTACGGCCTCTACACGAAGATCACCGGCGGGCAGCGGATCGACCTGCTCGGCGCGCGGGTCGACCAGCTGCCGGCGATCTGGCGGCGGCTCGTCGACGCGGGCTTCGAGTCCGGACACGCGTACGGCAAGGCGCTGCGCACGGTGAAGTCGTGCGTCGGAACGACCTGGTGCCGGTACGGCGTCCAGGACTCCGTCGGCCTCGCGATCGCGCTGGAGGAGCGCTACCGCGGCCTGCGCGCGCCGCACAAGATCAAGTGCGCCGTCTCCGGCTGCGCCCGCGAATGCGCCGAGGCGCGCAGCAAGGACTTCGGCGTCATCGCGACCGAGAACGGCTGGAATCTCTTCCTCGGCGGCAACGGCGGCTTCCGCCCACGGCACGCCGACCTGTTCGCGACCGACCTCGACACCGCGACGCTCGTTCGCTACATCGACCGCTTCCTGATGTTCTACATCCGCACCGCCGACCGGCTGCAGCGCACTGCGGCGTGGCTGGAGTCGCTCGACGGCGGGCTCGACTACCTGCGCGAGGTCATCGTCGACGACAGCCTCGGCCTCTGCGCGGACCTCGACGCGGCGATGGATCGCCATGTGGGCAGCTACGTCGACGAGTGGCGCGCGACGTTGGAGGACCCGGACAAGCTGCGCAGGTTCGTCTCGTTCGTCAACGCACCGGACGCGCCCGACCCGTCGATCGAGTTCGTCACCGAACGCGGACAACGCGTTCCGGCCCAACATCGCCAACCCGTCGTGGTAGCCGGGACCCGGCTGCCCGTTCGAGAGGTGGACCCATGACAGCGATCTGGACGCGGCAGTGGACGGAGGTGTGCCGCTTCGACGACCTGGAGCCCGAACGTGGCGTCGCGGCACTCGTGGGCGGCGACCAGGTCGCGGTGTTCCGTACGCACGACGGCGCGGTCTACGCGGTGAGCAACTACGACCCGTGCTCCGGCGCGTACGTGCTCTCCCGCGGCATCGTCGGCACCCGCGGCCACGCGCCGACGGTCGCGTCGCCGATGTTCAAGGACGTCTACGATTTGCGCACCGGCGAGTGTTTCGGCCAACCCAACGTGATGATTCGTACGTACGCGGTCTCCTGCACAGACGGCATCGTGCGGGTGGCCGCACGGGACCCGTCGTGACCTCGACTCCGGTGCCGGTCGGTCGTCCCGTGACCACGCGGTCGGGATCCGCTGAGGCGACCGCGCTGCGCCCGCTGTCTGGCTTCACGATCGGGGTGACCGCCGCGCGGCGTCGCGAGGAGCTGGTGGCGTTGCTGGAACGCCGAGGCGCCCGAGTCGTGGAGGCGCCGGCGATCCGGATCGTTCCGCTCGAGGACGACACCGAGCTGCTCGACGCGACCCGAGCCTGCCTCTTCGGCGGTGTCGACGTCGTCGTCGCGACGACCGGAATCGGCTTCCGTGGTTGGCTGGAGGCGGCCGAGAGCGCGGGGATCGCGGACCGGCTGCTGAGCGTCCTGTCGGAGGCGGAGCTGCTCGCGCGCGGGCCAAAGGCGCACGGCGCGATCCGCGCCGCGGGGCTGCAGGCGGCCTGGTCGCCGGAGTCGGAGTGCTCGGCGGAGGTGCTGGAATACCTGCTGAAGAAGGGCGTCGCTGGCCTGCGGATCGCCGTTCAGCTGCATGGCGAGCCGTTGCCCGACTTCGTCGCCGCGCTGACCGCCGCGGGGGCGTCGGTGATGGAGATTCCGGTCTACCGGTGGGTGCTGCCGGAGGATGTGACGCCGCTGAATCGCCTGGTGGAGTTGATCAAACTTCGGTACGTGGATGCGGTGACGTTCACCAGCGCGCCGGCTTCGGCGGCGCTGCTGGAGGTCGCGGGGTCCGAACGGGAGGCGGTCCTGGAGGCCCTGCGCAGTGATGTGATGGCGGCCTGCGTCGGTCCCGTCGCTGCCGGACCGCTGCGGCGGCTCGGCGTGCCGACAGTGGAGCCTGAGCGCGCGCGGCTCGGCGGCCTGGTGCGGTCGTTGGTGGATGAGCTGCCTCCCTTCCGTACGTTGACCGTTCTGGCCGCGGGGCATCAGCTCGAGATCAGAGGACACGCCGTTCTTATTGACGGCGATATGCGCATGTTGGCTCCGGCACCGATGACGTTGCTCCGGACGCTCGCACAGCAATCAGGACGGGTCATCTCGCGTGCCGACCTGCTGCGGGCCCTGCCGCGCAGCGCGGACGGGCACGCGGTCGAGATGGCCATCGCCCGGTTGCGCGCCGGACTCGGCGACTCTCGGATCATCCGGACGGTGACCAAGCGCGGCTACCGTCTCGCAACATCGGACCCGGAGGTGGACACATGAAATCGTCTGCACTGCTTGCTGGTCGGCTCTATGCCGGACTGCACGTGTTGGGGAGCGGACTGCCCGACGGGGTGGTGTTCGCGGCCGACACGACGTCGCCGGAGGTGTCGTCGATCGCGTCGCATCTCGCTGTCCGGTTGGCGATTCCGTTCCAGGTGGCGTTGTCGCCCGACGCAGTCGCGGCGGCCGTCGCGACCCTGCGGGCGAACGGTGCGCGCCGCGTGGCAATCGCCGCGTACGTCGAGCGCGGCACCTCGTACGACACGCTGCTCGCCGCTGGCGCCGACCACGTGACCGAGCCGTTCGGCACCCGGGCCGCCGCGGCCGCCTAGCTCGCCGCCGCCGTAGTAGTTGCGCGCACTACTACGTCGCTGTTAGCGTAGGCGCACGTGATCGAGGGATTGGTTGCGGTGGGGTTCTCCTCGCAGGAGGCCCGCGTCTATGTGGCGCTGCTACGACAGCCGTCGGCGACGGGGTACGAGATCGCCAAGCTGGCTGGGCTGCAGCGGGCGAACGTGTACCAGGTGCTCTCCGGCCTGACCGAGCGCGGCGTTGTCTCGCAGGTGAACGACACGCCCGCGCGGTTCGTCGCCCAGCCGCCGGCCGAGGTGCTCGGGCGGATCAAGCGCGACACCGTCAGCAGGTGCGAGGCGTTGACCGCCGAGCTCGCCGCGCTGGCAGCACCCGCCGAGCCGGCCGCGTTCTGGTCGCTCCGCGGTCGAGACGTCACGATCTCCCGCGCCGCATCCCTCGTGGCCGAAGCCACAACCCGAGTCGCCGTGTGTCTATGGTCGGATGACCTTGCCTGGTTGGGCGAACCCCTCCGCGCCGCCGCCCGAAGCGGCTGCGAGGTCGTGGTGAACGTGTTCGGCGACGCGCCCGTCGACTTCGGCGAGGTCTACCGGCACGAGCCGCCGGACCGTACGGTCGGCGGCCACCTGCTGACGCTGTCCGTCGACCACGAGACCGCGCTGATCGCCTCGCTCGACGAGCCCGCCGGTGCCGTCTACACCAAGCATCCGGCGCTGCTGCGCGTCGTCGACAAGCTCATCCGCGACGAGGCCTACCTCGCCGCGATCTACGCCGAGCTGCGACCGGAGTTGGAGGAAGCGTTCGGCCAGCACCTGGTGCGGTTGCGGTCGAAGCTGCTGCCGCCCGACCAGGCGTCGGCCTTGTTGTCCGTTGTCGGGTTCGGCGCTGACGACAGTGCTGTCAACGCGCTGTTGCCTATCGGTGAGGAGTGATTCGGATGGGTGCTGTGATCATCGTGGACGCGTTGTGGGGCGACTCGGGCAAGGGCAAGGTGTGCGCGCATCTGGCCCGGCGCGACAACGTACAGCTCGCCGTCCGCGCGGGCATCGGGACGAACGCCGGAGCCAGCGTGACGCTGGACGACGGCACGCACATTCGCGCGAGGCAGCTGCCGACCGGTTGGCTCAACCCGTCGACGAACGTCGCGGTCGGCCCCGGCGTGCTGATCGATCCGACGGTCTTCGCCGACGAGGTCGAACGTTTTGGCCTTGCTGGCAAGGTGTTCGCCGACGGGCGTAGCGGCATCATCGCGCCCGAGCACGTGACGCTCGACCGTACCGACCCGCACCTGGTGGAGACGGTCCGTACCACGGGCTCGGGAACGGGACCGGCCCGCGCCGACCTCGTTCTCCGCAAGGCCCAGCAGGCGAAGGACGTCCCCGCCCTCGGGGAGTACCTCACCGACGTGCCGCGGCTGGTCAACGAGACCGCCTCGACCGGAACGGTGCTGGTCGAGGGCTCGCAGGGCACGATGTTGTCGCTCTCGTTGAGCTCCGACTATCCGTTCACCACCTCCGGCAACTGCACCTCGGCCGCCGCGATGGACGACGTCGGCCTGTCCTGGCAACGCGTCGACGACGTGGTGATGGTCGTCAAGGCGCTGCCGACGCGCAGCGGCGCGGGACCGTTGCCGTTCGAGCTGTCGACGGACGAGGTCGCGGAGCGGGCCGTCGTCGAGTACGGCGTCGTCACCGGCCGGCAGCGCCGCAAGGCCGCGGGCATCGCGTGGGAGCTGCTCGAGTACGCGGCGATGCTGAACGGACCCACGCAGATCGCGCTGACCTTCTGCGACCACGTCGACCCCGCCGTTCGCGGAGTGCGCGCGTTCGACGAGATCTCCGAGCCCGTCCGGGAGCTGATCCGTCGAGTCGAGGAGGTCACCAAAGCGCCGGTCACGCTGCTCGACACCGGACCGCGGCTCGGCGATCTGATCGACGTTCCGGTATTGGCCCAAAGCTGACCCGACCTTCTGATAGGCGCGTCGTTGGCATACGGTGAGAGAGGAGCCGACTACGTCGCGAGATCTTGGGAGGGACCCTTCGTGGGTGGCGCTGGCGGTGTGGCGTGGACTTTTACCGATGACCGTGGGCGAACGGTGTCCTCGTCATCGCGGCCTGCGCGGGTGCTCGCGTACTCGCGGGTGGCTATGTCCCTTATGGACTTCGGCATCTCGAGTGCGGGCGTCTTCGGTTCGCAGCACGACGCCGATACCGGCGCTGGAGTTGGCAGCGGGCCGGTCTCGGTCGGCGCCGGCGGATCGGTGTCGTTGGACGCCGTTCGTTCGCTCGCCCCGGACCTGATCGTCAGCGTTCTGTATCGAGACGACGCGTTGTACGGAGTGCCGCCGGAGATCGCCGCGGAGTTCGAGGCGATGGCGCCGACGGTCGGCCTGCGCGTCGGCGCCGGCCGGACGTTGACCGAGCCGCTGTCGCGATTCGCCGATCTCGCCCTCGCGCTCGGTGCCCGGGCCGACTCGCCGGATCTGCAGCAAGGTCGTTCCTCGCTTGACGAAGCGGCACATTCGGTACGTCTCGCCCTGGAGGAACGCGCCGGCCTCCGCATCCTCGCGCTGTCGGCCGAACAGGAACGCGTGCATCTCGCGAACCCGCTGGGCTGGCCGGATCTGCGGTACTTCTCCGAGCTCGGGGTGGGCCTGCTGCGGTTGCCGGTCGCCGAGGACGCGTCCTGGCAGACCGTGCTGTGGGACGACGTCGCGGAGATCCCGGCCGACCTGGTCCTGGTCGACTCGCGTTCGGTGTCGTTGAGAATGGCGCAGCTCGCCGCCCACCCCGTCTGGGAGATCCTGCCCGCCGTACAGGCCGGGCAGGTGGGATCGTGGAATCCCGAAGCCCCGTTGAGCTATCAGGTGAGCGCGCGGATCGTGTCCGACCTCGCCATTCAGCTCGGCGGCACGACCCGCCTCACCTAAACGTTCCAGACGCCGGTGGTCGCGGCGTCGCGGGCGTAGTCGGCGAAGTCCTTCGGCGGCCGGCCCAGCACGCGCTGCACGCCGTCGGTGACGTGCTCGTTCCGGCCGTCCAGTACCTCGCCGAACAGGAACGCCAGGAACTCGACGATCTCCTTGGGCACCCCCACCGCCGACAGCCCGGCGACGAACTCCTCCGTGCTCACCTCGCGGTACTCGACCTGCCGCCCGGCGGCCTTCGCGATCTCCGCCACCGCTTCGGCGAACGTCAGCAGCCGAGGCCCGGTCAGCTCGTACAACTGCCCCACGTGACCCGGCTCGGTCAGCGCCGCCACCACGACGTCCGCGATGTCGTCGACGTCGACGAACGGCTCGCCGACCTCGCCCGCCGGCAGTGCGACCTCGCCTGCCAGGACGTAGTCCACGAACATGCCCTCGCTGAAGTTCTGCGCGAACCAGCCGCACCGCACCATCGTCCAGTCCGCGCCCGACGCCTCGAGGATCTCCTCGCTCTTCCGCGCCTCTGGCTCGCCGCGACCCGACAGCAGCACCAACCGTCGGACGCCGTGCTCCAGCGCCACGTCGACAAATCGGCGGATCGCGTCCGCGGCGCCCTCGATCGCGATGTCCGGGTAGTACGTCACGTACGCGGCCGACACCCCGGTCAGGGCCGGACCCCAGGTCGACTGGTCATCCCAGTCGAACGGCGGCTCGCCCGTCCGCGAGCCGATCCGTACCGCACGGCCCAGGGACTTCAGCCGGGTCGCCACGCGATGCCCGGTCTTGCCTCGGCCGCCTACCAGCAGAACAGGAAGTTCGTTCGTCATGTCCTCTAGTCAAGGGCACCCAAGCGAGACGAACCATGGCTCAAAGGCTCGCCCGCATATGCAAGCGTCTACACTGCTCGGCATGGATGCGTTGACGGGGCTGCTGGACGGACCGAGGGCGAAAGGGGCGTTTCTGCTCCGCGCGATGCTCGACCCGCCGTGGTCGGTCCGCATCCAGGACAAGGCTCCGCTCAGCGTGATGGTGCTCGTGCGCGGCGACGCCTGCGTGGTGCCCGACGGCGGTGAGCCGATCCTCGTCCGCGCGGGGGACATCGTGATCGCCAGCGGGCCGGAGCCGTACACCGTTGCCGACGCGCCGGACACCGAGCCGCAGGCCGTCATTCATCCGGGCCAGCGCTGCTCGACGCCTGACGGGTTCGACCTCGAGCAGGCGATGGACCTCGGCGTACGGACGTGGGGCAACAGTCCCGACGGCGGCACGATGATGCTGATCGGCACGTACCAACTCGAGGGCGAGCTCAGCCAGCGCCTCCTCAACGCCCTGCCGCCGATGCTCACGATGCCGGGCGACGCTTGGGACAACGCGCTGATTTCCCTGCTGGAGTTGGAGATTGCCAAGGACGAGCCCGGCCAGGCCGTGATCCTCGACCGGCTGCTCGACCTGCTGGTGATCTCCGTGCTGCGCGCGTGGCTGTCCCGTCCGGAGGCCGAGGCGCCGGCCTGGTACCGGGCGCAGAGCGACTCGATCGTCGGGCGCGCGCTCCGCATGCTGCACAACAACCCCGCCCATCCGTGGACGGTCGCGAGTCTCGCCACGGAGCTCGGCATCTCGCGGGCGGCCTTCGCGCGCCGGTTCACCGAGCTGGTCGGCGAGCCGCCGATGACGTTCCTCACCGGCTGGCGGCTGGCGCTCGCGGCCGACCTGCTGCGGGAGCCGGACGCGACGATCGGGTCGGTGGCGCGGAAGGTCGGGTACGGCAGCGGGTTCGCGCTGAGCACGGCGTTCAAACGGGTCCGCGGGCTCAGTCCGCAACAGTTCCGAGTTGCTGCCTCTTAGACCTCACGAAACTTCTCCGGCCAGCGTCTGCAGGGTGTGAGAGTGAAGCCGTTCGAACAGGTGGTACGCGACCACGGCACGGTGGTGCTGCGGGTGTGTCGCGCCCTCTTGAGCCCGGCGGATGCTGACGACGCGTGGTCCGAGACGTTCCTCTCCGCGATGCAGGCCTATCCGGACCTGGATCCCGGAGCGAACGTCCGCGCCTGGCTGGTCACGATCGCCCATCGCAAGGCGATCGACAGGTTCCGAGCTCATGCTCGGGCACCACTGCCAGTCGAGTCGTTGCCAGAACGCCAGTCCTCATTGGGGAATCCCTCCGAGCCGGACGACGAGCTGTGGGCGGCGGTACGTTCGCTGCCCGACAAGCAGCGCGCCTCGGTCGCGTACCACTACCTGGCCGACCTGCCCTATCGCGAGGTCGGCCGACTCCTGGGCATCAGCGAAGCAGCCGCGCGGCGCAACGCCGCGGACGGCGTCGCGGCCCTCCGCAAGACGTATCAGGGAGCAATGTCATGAGTATCGAAGAGATGTTGGCGGGATCAGCCTGTCAAGATGAGCTTGACAAGGTCACGCAGCTGCAGGATCTCCTTGCTGTCAAGGCTGAGGACGTGGGTGCGCTCGATGTCGCGTACCGGACTGTCGCCAGCCCGGTCGGTGACCTGCTGCTCGCGGCGACCGACCGCGGTGTGGTGCGGGTCGCGTTCCTCCACGATGACGAAGATGCCGTCCTGCAAGGGCTTTCGGACCAGCTGAGCCCGCGGATCCTGCGCGCGCCTCGTCGCCTCGACTGGGTCGCGATCGAGCTGGACGAGTACTTCGCCGGCACCCGGCACAGCTTCTCGACGCCGGTGGACCTCGCGCTGGCTCGCGGGTTCCGGCGTGCTGTCCTGGACCACCTGCCGGAGATCGCGTACGGAACGACGGCGAGCTACGCGCGCGTCGCCGAGCTGGCCGGGTCCCCGAAGGCGTTCCGGGCCGTGGGAACGGCGTGCGCGCTGAACCCGGTGCCGATCGTGATCCCGTGCCACCGCGTGGTGAAGAGCGACGGCAGCATGGGCCTGTACGCGGGCGGTGTCGCTGCCAAGAAGGTCCTGCTCGGCTTGGAGGCGGCATGACGTCCTACGCGGCTCGGCCGAGGAACGCGAGCCAGCGGGACTGCTCGTCGTGGTGGCTGGGCGTGCGTTCCGGGCCGAAGAAGGCGGGCGCGCGCACGATGTTCTCGCGCGCCCAAGCGAGCGAGCCGGGGATCAGCTCCTCGTCGAGCTTGATGCCCAGACCGAGCGCGTGCTCGATGTCCCAGGTGTGGGCGAGGTGGTCGGTCACCAGCACGGTGACCATCGCCTCGACCGTCGTCTCGCCGAGGTTGGACAGCGTCAACTCCCGCCGTAGCGAGTCCGCGTTCAGCGTCTCCCACGCCGCGGCCCTGGCCTCCCGCCAAGTGGCCAGCGGGTCGGCGCCGGCCAACGCGCCGGGGTGCGGCGCGCCGGGAGCGCCGGCTTGGTCCTCGTTCACCTGTCCCGTTGCCCAGGCCTGGAGCTGACGCTGGCCCCAGGTGACGTGACCGGCGACGTCTCGCACCGACCACGCCTCGCACCGCGACGGCTCGTCCCAGCAGTCACCGGGCACGGCGGCCAGGACGGCATCGAAGCCAGCCTGCGCGCGGCGGTACTCCTCCAACAGCTCCATGTTCGTCTCCCATCGTTTGAAGGGGAGACGATCGGCGAGGAGCCGGATCGGACAGCTACTGGCCGAGTAGGTGCGGGAACCACAGCCTCGCGACGGCGTCCCGCGCGACGAGGAAGCCGGCGATGGCGAGGATCCAGCCGGTCGCGCTGGCGCCCTTCTCGACGACCCAGCGGTTCATCCGTTCCAGCAGGGGCTCGATCTTGGTGCGGGCGGTGAGGCGCAGGGTGAGCAGGACGAGGGCGGGAACGACCATCACGAGGCAGTAGCCGGCCAGGACGACCGCGATCGTGCCGGTCGCGAGGCCGTTCGTGGTCATCAGGCCGATCGCGCCGAGGTACGGCAGCATCGTCGCGACCTCGGCCAGCGCGGCGAGGAGGGCGAGGCCCATCAGCCAGCCCACCGACGTTCCTTCCGAGGTCGCCCGGTCGCGCCAGGCCGTGATGCGCCCGGACTTCTTGGCCCGCTTGGGATCGAACCGGAAGCTCAGCACGAACAGGCCGACGCCGAGCACGAGTTGGATCCAGAGTCCGATGCGCGGGTCGATGCTGTCGCCGACCCGGTCGGCCAGCGCGCCGACGCCGAACGCGATCACCAGGCCGGCGGCGAAGTAGAACGCGGCGATCGTGGCGAGGTAGAGCACGATGCGCGCGACCCGTACGCGGCCGGGCGCGAGCAGCAACCAGACCGGGATGAACAGCGTGCCGATGCTCGTACTGTCGATCAGCGCCAAACCGGCGAGTGTCAGGATCAATCCGGTGGTCAAGGTTTTCCCCCGTCAGGTAAGAAGATTCGGTCGAGATACTCGCGGAGCAGGTCGCGCGCGTCGGCTTGGGTGACGAGCTCCGGCTCGAGCGCGCGCTGCACCGCGAGCCCGTCCGCGAACGCTTGTAGGGCGAGCGCGGCGCGTTTCGTGTCGAGGTCCGGCGGGACTCGGCGAAGGTCCTTCGCGAGCTCGAACGCGTACTGGCAGCGGAGCCTGATCTCCTTGGCGCCGGCCACGTGGCGTTCGCGCAGACCTGGGTGGTGGGCGGCGCGGGCGAGGAACGCCAGCCAGATCCGGCCCTCGCCCTCTCGTTCGGACTCGTCGCCGCTGGCGAGCACGGCCATGCCCGCGTGCAGCCGGTCCGCGACATCGTCGTTGGCGGCCTGGACCGCAGCCGTGACCCTGGCCTGAACGAGCTCGCCGAGGTGGTCGATCGCGAACAGCAGCAGCTCGTCCTTGCTGCGGAAGTACGTCTGCACCAGCCCCGTCGTCGCCCCGAGCTCGCGGGCGATCCGCGGGATGCTCGCGGCGTCGAGGCCTTCCTGCTCGACGACGCTCAGCAGCGCCTCGGCGACCTGCTTGCGGCGCTGTTCGGGATCGGCGTGGCGAGGCATGCTCGTAAGATTAAGATCATAATCTTACGTCGGTCAAACTGGCTTGCACGGGACGAGGTGGGCCGGAACACTGGCGCGGGATGGCAGACAACGAGCACTTCGACGGCCGGGCAGGGATCGACGCGGACCTGGTGAAGCGCCTGGTCAGGGCCCAGTTCCCACAGTGGGCGGACCTCCCGGTCACGCCGGTGAAGATCGACGGCTGGGACAACCGGACGTACCGGCTCGGCGACGCGATGACCGCGCGCCTGCCCACGGCCGCTTCGTACGCGCCGGCCGTGGAGAAGGAGGACCGGTGGCTGCCGATCCTCGCTCCGTCGCTGCCCGTTCCGGTGCCCGTGCCGCTCGGACTGGGGCAGCCGGGGGAGGGCTACCCGTTCCACTGGTCGATCCGCGGCTGGCTGGACGGCGAGAGCTCGAAGATGGCGCGCATCGCCTCCGACGCCGACTTCGCGGTGGCGATCGCGTCGTTCATCCTGGCGTTGCAGGGATGCGACACGACCGACGGGCCGGTCGCGGGCGCGCACAGCTTCTATCGCGGGACCTCACCGTCGTACTACGACGACGAGACGCGGCGGGCGTTGGCGGCGCTCGAGGGCCGGATCGACACAGCGACCGCGGCGGCTGTGTGGGACGCCGCGCTGGAGGCGAAGTGGGACGGGCCGCCGACGTGGTTCCACGGCGACATCTCGCACGGCAACCTGCTCGTTCGAGACGGCCTGCTCTCGGCGGTGATCGACTTCGGCACGTCCGGCGTCGGGGATCCCTCGTGTGAGCTGGTGATCGGGCTGACCACGTTCCGTGGCCCCGCGCAGGACGCGTTCCGGGAGACCGTGGCCCACGACGCCGGCATGTGGGCGCGGGCTCGGGGTTGGGCGCTGTGGAAGGCGTTGATCGGCCTCGCGGCGTTCGACCATAACCAGCAGGCCGCCTCGATCAACCACTCGGTCGTGGACGCGGTGCTCGCCGACCACGCGCGCTTCGGCTAGGCCGCCTTCTTCCGGGTCCGGTACGCCTCCTCGGCGCGGACGAGAAAGATCAACAGGCGTACGCCTTTGAGGTCCGTACGCTCCGCCGTCTCCTGCTTCGGGCCACCGGGATTGGCGAACACCCGGGCGCCGGATCGTTCGGAGACGGTCCACTTCGTACCCTGTCGCCGTACGACGAACCGCCCGTCACTCGTGGTCAGCCAACCGGCCCCACCCTTGCGGAGCACCACGCTGTCTCGCCCCATCGCCGGGCTCCTTCCTGCCTTGCGTCCACTGCTGGAAAGCCTGGCAGGACGGTGTGACTGGGAGGTTTCGCCACATCACCGTTCCGTAAGATCTGCCCTGGAACACCGGCCTCACCGGCGCGGTTGTGCTGGATGCCGAACCATTGGAGGGCATCACATGTCTTTGTTCCGCAGGAAGGTCGAGCTCCCCACCCGGGAGGCCGCGCTGCCGGGCCGCAGCGTCCGGCCGTTCGACGTCCCCGCCCGCCACACCACGCTCGGCACGCCGCTCGAGGGGGCGGTGCCGGAGGGGTACGAGGTCGCGGTGTTTGGCCTCGGGTGCTTCTAGGGTGCGGAGAAGCTGTTCTGGCAGATGCCGGGGGTCTGGTCGACGTCGGTCGGTTACGCGGGCGGCTACACACCGCACCCCTCGTACGAAGAGGTCTGCTCCGGGCGGACCGGCCACACCGAGGTCGTGCGGGTCGTCTTCGATCCCGCTCTTGTGTCGTACCGGGACCTGCTCCGGGTGTTCTGGGAGGCGCACGACCCGACCCAGGGGTACCGGCAGGGGAACGACGTCGGGACGCAGTATCGCTCGGTGATCTACGTGACGTCCGGCGCACAGCGTGCCGAGGCCGAAGAGACGCGCTCCTCGTACGCGCCGCGGTTGAAGGAGGCGGGCTTCGGGGACGTGACGACGGAGATCGAGCCGTTGGACACGTACTTCTACGCCGAGGACTATCACCAGCAGTACTTGGACAAGAACCCGTTCGGCTACTGCCCGATCCACGCCACGGGCGTGGCTTGCGGCTAGGTCGTGTCGAGCGCCAGGCGATCTTTGGCAGACACGGCCTGGCCTCGTTCTTTCGTCCGGCGGTGGGTTCGACCGGTGCCCCGCCCTTGGCCAATGATCATGTTTACATGATCATTGGCCCCTTTACGTGGGGTGGGCGCCAGGTAGAGCGGCCACTGGCCGGGTAAGGCGACGACGCCGCCCGAGGCTAGGTCTGCTGGCTGCGCAGCTTGCCGGTGACAGCTGAGACCCAGGCCCAGGCGACGACCACGGTCAGGGCGAAGAAGACGGCGGCAGCGGGGTTGTTTCCGCTGATGGGCAAGGCGAGGAACCCCGCCGCGAAGACCGCGCCGGTCGTTCGGGAGTAGATCGCCCAGCCGTTCTGCTGTTCTGCCTTGAATCGCCTGGCGATGACGAACGTGCCGGCGATGAGCGCGAAGAACCCGAGGGCGCCGACCAAGAAGTGCACGCTGCCGTGCCAGCTGATCGTCGTCGGCGGCCCGAGCGGCGTGCCCGGTGGGAAGCCGTCGACGGGGTCGGCGCGGAACAGGCCGTTCAGGAACACCGCGGCGCCGTAGATCCCGACGAGGAGCGGCCCCCAGGTGGCGGCCTTGCCCGGCCGGAGCGCGCGCCGCAGCCCGACCGCGCCGACCACCGTGAGGCCGCCGGCGAGGAGGAAGTTGGCGATCTGGATCCAGCCGAGGTCGCCGTTACTCATCACGCTGAGGGGATGCCGCGAGATGTCGAACCCGTCGCGGATCAGGAGCTGGACGAGCCCCACCACCACGTAGATCGGCCCCGCGGCAACCCCACAAGCCAACATCCCCGCGGTCGTGCCCACGCGCGCCCGCGGCTTCGTCACATCACTCATGCCGCGCAGTATTCAGCTGTTGCTTATATAAGTCAAGACCTAGATTCGACGCCTACTCGGGTGGGCGGACTGGAGGTCAAGCCCAACAGAGCGCAGCCCAGAAAGGTCCAGTTGGCTCCAAGTGGACCTACCCGAAGAGGCCACTTGGAAGGCATCATCGAACGAGTGATCTCCCAAGACGTCTCGTTCGCGTCCTCGCCCATCGAAGCTCTCAAAGAAGGCCGGCTCGCACGAAGGCTGACCCAGCTCTACGCCGGCCTCGCGCTGTACGGCATCTCGATGGCCCTGATGATCCAGTCCAATCTGGGCCTGGACCCCTGGGACGTCTTCCACCAGGGCCTCGCGAACCGCACCCCGTTCTCGTTCGGCATCGTCGTCATCCTCGTCAGCGTCGTGGTCCTGCTGCTCTGGATCCCGCTCAAGCAGTGGCCCGGCATCGGTACGATCTCGAACGCGATCGTCATCGGCCTCGTCGTCGACGGCGCCCTCGCGGTCATCCCCGTCCAGACCAGCTGGCCGCTCCGCATCACGTTCATGCTCAGCGGCGTCGTCCTCAACGCCATCGCCACGGCCGCATACATCGGCGCGAGGTTCGGCCCCGGCCCGCGCGACGGCCTGATGACCGGACTCGTCCGCAGGACAGGCAAGTCGGTAAGGCTCGTCCGCACCGCCATCGAGGTCACCGTGCTCGTCATCGGCTGGCTGCTCGGCGGCACGGTCGGCATCGGGACCGTCGTGTACGCGTTCGGAATCGGCCCGCTCGTACACATTTTCCTGCCCAAGTTCGCCGTTGTGCCCGCCCCGAAGCCCACAGATACGTAAAACGCCGGATACCGCGGGCGGCCAGGGGCGAGCATGGTCGTCACCATGATCGATGTGCAGAGCCAGGAGCTGCCCGCTCCCGTCGTCCTCGACGACGCCACCGTCGAGGCGTTCGCCCGCGCGGCCTCCGGCGACGAGGCGGCGACGGTCGAGGGCTGGTGGATCGAGCCCGTCGACTACGTAGTCGGCACGCCGTCGACCGGCGCGCTCAAGCGGCTGAAGGTCAAGCTGGCCGGCGCCGACGTGCCGCAGTCGATCTTCCTCAAGCTGCTCCAGTCGCCCAAGCACTGGGCGCTGATCGACCTCGTCCCACCCGAGGCGCGGACGCTGTTCGTCACCGAGTTCCCGTGGCGGTTGGAGCAACGCGCGTACGTCTCCGACCTCGGCGCGCTCCTGCCCGAAGGTCTCCGCCTCGCCAAGCTCTACCGCGCCGAGGAGCTCGAGGACGAACGCGTCGCGCTCTGGGTCGAGGACGTTCGCCAGAGCGCCGCTCCCTGGGACCTGCGCAGGTTCGAACGCGCCGCCCGAGCGCTCGGCCGGCTCGCCGCCCGCCGGCGCCCGGGCCAGGTGGAGCCGTTCTACCCGCGCCCGAACGCCGTGCTGAACGACGCCCTGCGCTACTACGTCGACGGCCGCGTCACGATCGGCGCCCTGCCCTTGCTCGACGACGACGCGGCCTGGGCGCACCCGCTGCTCGAGTCGGCCTGGCCGGGCGGCCCCGACGCCGACGTACGCGGCCGGCTCCAGGCGCTCGCCACGCGGATCGAGGAGTTCTTCGACGGCCTCGAGCAGCGGCCGCACACGTACGCGCACGGCGACGCCAGCCCGCAGAACCTGCTCGTTCCCGCCGACGCGCCCGACACGTTCGTCGTCATCGACTGGGGCTTCGACTGCCCGCTCGCGGTGGGGTTCGACCTCGGCCAGCTGCTGATCGGCCTCGCCCACGCCGGCGAGCTGCGTACGGACGAGCTCCGGGCCGTCCACGACGCGATCATCCCGGCGTACGTCGACGGCCTCCGCGAAGAGGGTTGGGAGCCGGGCGAGGACGCGGTCCGGTACGGCTTCGTGGCCTCGCTGCTGCTCCGCTCGGCGTTCACCGCGATCCCGTTCGAACGCTTCGGCGAGGGCTACTCACCCGAGCTCGCGGCGCACTTCGCCGAACGGATCGCGCTCACCAAGTTCCTGCTCGACCTCGCCGACGAGCTCCCGCAGGTGTAGGACCTGTGGGGTAAGCCGGTAGTGCTGGCGGACGGGCATCGACGCCGCTTTACCTGGTGAGTGGGTGCTCTACGCGGGGTGTATCCCACGTAGAGCGGCAAATGATCATGTAAACATGATCATTTGCCCTCACGGGGGAGTCACTCGGGGGAGACCGGAGAGCCGTCCAGGAGCACCCGGGGCGGCCTGCTCGTCACGTCACAGGCGCTAGCCGAGCGCGCGGGCGAGGTCGTCCAGCAGGTCGTCCGCGGTCTCGATCCCGACCGACAGCCGGATCAGGTCGTCCGGCACCTCCAGCGGCGACCCGGCCGTGCTCGCGTGGGTCATCTCGCCCGGGTGCTCGATCAGCGACTCGATCCCGCCGAGCGACTCGGCCAGCGCGAACAGCTCGGTCCGACCGCACACCTCGACCGCTGCCTCGCGGCCGCCGACCACCCGGAACGAGACGATGCCGCCGTACCGGCGCATCTGCTTCGTCGCGACCTCGTGCCCCGGATGCGAAGGCAGTCCGGGGTAGATGACCTCGGCGACCTTCGCGTGGTTGGCGAGGAACGCGGCGACGCGCTCGGCGTTGTCGCAGTGCCGTTCCATGCGAACGGCAAGGGTCTTCAGCCCGCGCAGCACCAGCCACGCGTCGAACGGCCCGGCCACCGCGCCGATCGCGTTCTGGTGGAACGCGAGCTGGTCGGCCAGCGCGGCGTCGTTGACGACCAGGGCGCCGCCGACCACGTCGGAGTGCCCGCCCGCGTACTTCGTCGTCGAGTGCACCACCACGTCGGCACCAAGTGTCAACGGCTGTTGGAGATACGGCGACGCGAACGTGTTGTCGACGACGAACAGCGCGCCGTGCTCGCGGGAGATCTGCGCCAGCGCGGCGATGTCCGCGACGGCGAGCAGCGGGTTGGTCGGCGACTCGACCCACAGCACCTTCGTCGGCCGCGCCGCGACAGCGGCGCGCACCGCGTCGGTGTCGGCGACGTGCGCGACCGTGTAGTCGACGCCCCACCGCTCGAGGACCTTGGCGAACAGGCGGTACGTGCCGCCGTACGCGTCGTCCGGGATCACCACGTGGTCGCCGGGGGAGAGGACCGCGCGAAGGAGCGTGTCCTCGGCCGCCATCCCGCTCGCGAACGCGAACCCGCGGCTGCCGTGCTCGAGCGCGGCGAGACAGTCCTCGAGCGCCTTGCGGGTGGGGTTCTGCGTGCGGGAGTACTCGTAGCCCTGCCTGGGCTGGCCGACGCCGTCCTGGAGGTAGGTGCTGGTCGCGTAGATCGGCGTGATCACGGCGCCGTTGGACGGGTCGGCGGGCTGGCCCGCGTGGATGGCGAGCGTCTCGAACCCGCGGCGTGCGCCCGGATTGTCCTGAGACGGTGTGGTGCTGGCGGTCATTGACCGAGGCTACCTCGCCGCGGCATGTGCGGTGTCGGCGGAGGGTTCGGGGAAGAATCTGGTCGCGGTGCTGTCGATTTCCTCGAGTCCATCCGTCATGGCTGACAGAAGATCGGCTCAGCCAAGGAGGATTCGATGAGCAGTGTGGCCTGGTTCGAGATCCAGGTGCCGGACCTGGAACAGGGCAAGCAGTTCTACGGCGCGGTTTTCGGCTGGACGTTCCAGCCGTACGGTGAGGGTTTCGAGGCCGCGGTGGACGCGTCGGGCACCTGGGTCGGTGGCCTGGACGCCGCGTCGGGTGACGCGTCGCCTGCCGGCCGGCACGTACGGATCTACTTCAACACCGACGAGCTCGAGGCCCTGCTCGACCGGGTGCCCAAGGCCGGCGGCAAGGTCGTTATCCCGCGGACGTTCATCAGCGAGGACCAGGGCTGGTTCGCGACGATGGAGGACCCGAGCGGCATCCACATCTCGTTCCTGACTTCGAAGCCGGCGGCCTAGCCGGCCAACGCCTCGGCGTGGAACGCGCGCCGCACCCGTGCGATCCCCGCCGGACCCTCCCGGCGGGGATGCACTCTGTTCGTCAACAGGACAAGGAAGATGTCCTGTTCGGGGTCGATCCACAGGCTCGTGCCGGTGAAGCCGGTGTGCCCGTACGCGGCCTTGCTCAGCCGGTCTCCAGTGGGAGCGCCCTGCCAGGCGAGCGTGCGCCGCGACTCGAGGTGGTCGGTGCGGGGCTTGGTCATCTCGTTCAGCGTGCCTGGTTTGAGGAAGCTTCCGTCGTTGCTGAGCAATGAGTGGGCGAGGTCCTCGAGCGCGTCGAGGGTGCTGAACAGGCCGGCGTGCGGGGCGATCCCGCCGAGAACGTCGGCGTTCTCGTCGTGCACCGTGCCCTGGACGAGCCGCCCGCGCCACCGGCACTGCTCGGTCGCGGCGCATCGCGCCGCGTCGGTCGGGTTGAAGCCGAGCTCGCCCATGCGGGGCTTGGCGATGAGCTGGTCGAGCGGTTGGCCCGCGGCGGCTTCGGCGAGCTGGCCGAGAATCATGAAGCCCTGCGAGCTGTACTCGACGTTCGTTCCGGGCGGGCTGTGGAGGGGGAGCTCGCGGACGGCGTCAAGCAGACCTTGACGCGTCGGATGGTCGCGGTAGAGCGGAACGCGGCCGGGCATGCCGGAGGTGTGGCAGAGGAGCTGCTCGACTGTCAACCGTGCCTTGTCGGTGCCCGCGTAGTCGGGGAGCCACTTCTCGACCGGATCCGACAGCGCGAGCGTGCCTCGTTCGATCAGCCGGAGAACGGCGAGGCCGAAGATCGGCTTGGTGACGGACGCGAGGTCCCACAGCGTGTCCTCGGTGACGGGTTCGCCGTCCCAGGCCAGCGTGCCGAGGACGCCGCGGTCGACGATCCCGTGCGAACGGCCGACGGACCAGGCGGCTCCGGAGAACACCTGGTCGGCCCGTGCCTTCGCGAAGAGGTCCCGCAATCAGGCTCCCTTCCGGCGCGCCCCGGTCAAGGCGACCGCGATGGCGATGAGGGAGCCGGCGACCGGGACCAGGAGCGCGGTGCGGTACCCGTTCAACGTCTCCACCGGATCGACACTAGCTCCCACCGCGGCCGCGAGCACCATGGCCACGATCGCGAGGCCGAGCGCCGAGCCGAACTGGAACGACGTCGTCACGATCCCGCTCGCGAGGCCTTGCTCGGACTCGGCGACGCCGTCGGTCGCGGTCATCATCAGTGGTCCGTACGTCAACGTGAACGCGACGCCGAGCAGCAGCATCGAGGGGAGCAGCATCAGGAACGACCAGTCCATGCCGAGCGGCAGCAGCAGGGCGTACGCCGCCGCGACCGCGAGGAAGCCGCCGACGATCACCTTCGCGTTGCCGTAGCGCCGGACGAGGATCGGCGTCACCGTCGGCGCCAGGATCGCGTCGATGCCGGCGACCGCGAGCGCGAGGCCGGTCTCGATCTCCGACCAGCCGCGCAGCTCCTGCAGGTAGAGCACGGTGATGAACTGGAAGCCGGTGAACGAGCCGACGAGCAGCATGGCGCCGACGTTCGCTCTGACCAGTGAGGCGGAGCGGAGGATGCCGAACCTGATGAGTGGGTCGGGGCTCTTGCGTTCGATCGCGACGAAGGCCGCGAGGAGGAGCAGGCTCGCCGCGATCGTGGCGATCGTCTGGCCTGCGTCGACCTCGGGGAGCTGGACGAGGCCGTACACGAGCAGCAGCATCGCGCCGGTCAGCGTGAGGGCGCCGGCGAGGTCGAAGCCGCCTTGCCGTTGTATGCGTCCGATCTTGGGGAGCAGGGCGATGGCGCCGATCAGGATGGCGGTCGACATGATCACCGGCGCGAAGAAGACCCAGCGCCAGTCGACCGCCGAGAGCAGCCCGCCGACGACCATGCCGAGGGAGAACCCGCCCGCTCCGGCGCCGGCGAACACGAGCATCGCCTGGTTGCGCTGTCTGCCTTCGGCGAACGTGGTGGTGACGATCGAGATGCTCGCCGGCGTGAGGAACGCGGCGGCGACGCCGGTGGCGAAGCGGGCGACGATCAGCATCCAGCCCTCGGTCGCGAGCCCGCCGAGGCCGGAGAACACGATGAAGATCGCGATGAACGTGAGGAACATCCTGCGCCTGCCGAGCAGGTCTGCTGCGCGGCCGCCGAGCAGGACGAAGCCGCCGTACCCGAGGACGTACGCGCTGACCACCCACTGCAGCCCGACGGTGGACATGCCGAGCTCGGCGCGGATCGACGGGAGGGCAACGCCCATCATGGAGACGTCGATGCCCTCGAGGAAGATCGTTCCGCAGAGGACTATGAGGACGGCCCAGGCGCGGCCGCGGATCTTCTGGTCGTTCGGTGGGCCGAGCGTTTGCTCAGTCGTGGACACGGGGTCTCTCCTGGGGCGCGTGGTGGTTACCTCTTGTAACTAGGCCCATCATGCGGAACCATGGGGAATTGTGGAAGAAGGCACTTTGGAAGAACCTGAGCACCGCTGCGACACCGACGTAGGTGGCGCGGACCCGTTCCAGTGGGATTCGCGCGAGGGCTGCGAGGTGCGGCAGATCCTCGACCGGATCGCGGACAAGTGGTCGCTGCTGGTGATCGCGCTGCTGGACGCCGAGACGCTGCGCTTCAACGAGCTGCGCCGGTGCATCGACGGGGTGAGCCAGCGGATGCTCACGGTGACGCTGCGCCAGCTCGAGCGCGACGGCGTGGTGCTGCGTACGGTGCACCCGTCCGTACCGCCGCGGGTGTACTACTCGCTCACGCCGATGGGGCGGACCTTGCACGAGACTGTGCAGTCGTTGGTGCGGTGGACCGAGGAGCACCAGAAGGAGATCGCCTCCGCTCGGTTGCGGTACGACCAGCGCGTGGAGGCTGAGGCGGGATTGTTGCCTGCGGACCGATGAGTTTCTGTGGTGGCTGGCGTCTACCTCTTTGACAGCGCGAGAGAGACCTTCCTGAAAGGGCCACCACCATGTTCCAGTTCAACCAGGACGTCGCCAACACCCGCTACGCCGACCGGCTGCGTGAGGCCCACGACCACCGCGTCCGTAACGCCTTCCGCCGCACCTTCCGCAAGAGCCGCTGATCCCAAAGGGACCGCCACCATGTTCCAGTTCGACCAGGAAGTCGCGAACACCCGCTACAACGACCGCCTCCGCGAGGCCCACAACCACCGCGTGGCCCGCGAGGTCCGCCGCTCCCGCAAAGGCCGCCGCTGACGTGGCCGGGCCGTCCGGATCCGACACCGGCTAAGGCGCCTTCACCCTGACCAGGGTGGAGGCGCCTTTCTCGTTGCCTCTACCGGTGCCCGACGTAGTCCGACCGGCGGGTGTAGACGCCCACGATGGAGCCGAGGTACGGGTCACTGGTGATCGTGAAGAAGCGACCCGATGCGAGCTCGACGCTCGAGGGGTTCGCCTGGTCCGACGTCGGCGGACCATTGTCCGCGGCGTCGTAGAGCAGGATGTCCTTCTTCGCCTCGATCGAGCGCTCCGGGTGCTGCAGGATCCGACCGGCGGTCGGCCGGCCCGGTCCGAACGCACCGGACAGGTCCCCGTACGTCAGCAGCACGTCGCCGTTGCGCAGCACCAGCTGGTGGTGCGACGACGCCGGCAACGTGGTCGCCAGCGGCGTTGACCAGGTGTGGCCGTCATCGCGCGACCAGGACACGTACGCCTTGTTGATCGACGTACGGATCACCGACAGCAGCGTGCCGCCGCGCAGCACCGACACGTTCGGCTCCTGGTAGTCGACCGGAGCATCGCGCCCGATGAACGACTCGTTCTCCTTGGGCCACGTCAGCCCGCCGTCCGTCGACCGCACCACCGAGGCCGGGCCTGGACCGCCCTCCGGCAGCCGCCCGTACAGCGGCACCAGCAGGTCGCCGTTCCGCAGCTCCACGATCGGCCCATGCGTCGCCGCGTGCCCGGCGTAGTACGCGCCGACGATCACCGACGACGGCCCCGACATCGCCGTCCCCACCTGGACTGGCGAGGACCAGGTCGCGCCCGCGTCGGTCGACCGCACCACGTACGTTCCGTGCAGGGTCGCCGGGCCTGGCGGGTACCCGGTCCAGTCGGTACGGAAGAAGTTCATCAGCACCGTGCCGTCCCGCAGCTGCGTGAGCTTCGGGTCGCGGTCGTCGATCGCGGTGTCCACGGCGACCCGCGGCGCGGACCACGTACGACCGCCGTCGGAGCTCGACACGAGCAGGATTCGCCCGTCCTGGTTGATGTGTGCGACCGAGTCGCGGTACGCCACGAGCAGCCGCCCGTCGCGCAGCCGCACCATGTCGGCGAAGAACGCCTTCTTGCCCTCCGGCGCGGTCGCCACGATCACCGGATCACTCGGCGTCCCCACCGAGGAAGCCGATGCCGGAACGGTCGCCATCACACCCACCCCCGTCGCCAACGCCAGCACCGCGGCAGCGGCTCTTCGGCCCATCTGTCATCGCCTCCAGTTGATCACGCGGGATTGATCTGCTCGACGTCGTCGATGAGGAAGTGGTCGTACTGCGACGTGGTGCCGCTCGACGCGAACTGGTGCCCGGTCAGGCCCGAAAGCCCAGGCGTGGAGGGCTGAACGGTCCCCACAAGCGTCCCGTTCAGGAACACCTCAGCCGAGGTGAGCGTCGCCGACACTCGCAGCGTGTGCCAGACCTTCTGCGGCGCGACGCCGGCCGCGGTGAGCTTCGTCCACTTCTTCGCGACCGTGTCGTACCAGCCGATGCTGCCGTCGCTGCCGACGTTCAGCTGGTACGCGGGTACGGCCGCGCCGTCCGCCGTCGTTCCCCTGGTGGTGAAGGCGAAACTCCGCGCGTACCCGATCGAGTTCACCCGGAACGACAGGTCCTGCTTCGCCGCCGGCGCGCTCTTCCAGGTGAGCTGCGCGATCTGGTCGACCCACGGGTCGACGAGCCGCAGGATGTGCCGCGAGTCGTCCACGTTGAAGTCCGTGACCCGCGCGCCGATCCCGTCGGAGTAGCCGCGCGGCACGTAGTTGACCGGGTCGTTCTCGAACGAGTTCACCGTCGAGTACAGCTCGATCTCGTTGAGGAACGCGTTCCCCACCGGCTCGACGTTGCTGTCCGACACGGTGATCCGCACGTACTTCGCCTGCACCTTGTCGAGCGGGTAGTACTTCATCGCGTAGCTCGTGGTCGTGCCGGTCGACGCCGCTGGCTGCCAGGTCTCGCCGTCCACGGACACCTCGACGGTCGCCGCGGCCGGCTTGCCTGGGTGCAGGCTGAGTCCTGCTTTCGTCAACGTGTACGTGCGATCCAGCGTCAGCTCGTACGTCGCCGGCCGTGCTCCGCCGACGCGCACCGCGCTCGACGCCCAGTCGGTCGAGCCGTCGATCGGGCCCAACGGACCGAGCTCGGGAAGCCGCTTGTCCCGCGCGTTCATCGTCGTCGCGATCTTCACCTTGCCGGCCTGGTACTTGCCGAGCAGGTCGATCTTGCCGACGCCCGGTCCCACGACGTCGACGAACTTCTTCCACACGCGGTACTCGCCGTCGATCTGGAAGCCCGCGTCCGTCTCCGGGCAGCCCCACGACGGCGCGCAGTTGTCGCCGACGGCGAGGACGCGGTTGGACGCGACCACGGCGTGCGCGCCGTTGCCGGACGAGCCGTGGAAGCGCTGGAACTCCGCGTTGACCTTCGGGTGGTTGACGTACGTCGTCTGCGCCTGCTCCCACGTCCGGCCGAGACCGTCGGGGGAGATCGCGAGCCAGTTGTCCGGGCGGCCCCAGCTGAGCGTCATGATCCCGTTCGGCAGCAGCCTCAGGACGGGCATGACGCCGTTGGTGGGCGGGGGCTCTCCGTTCGCCGTCGTGATCGTGATCGGCGCGGGCTTCGACCAGGTCACGCCGTCGTTGGTGGAGCGGTTCGTGTAGAGCAGGTCGGAGTTCTTGCCGCCGGGGAAGCCCGTTCGGTGCACCGCGACGAGGTCGCCGTTGGCCGCGCGGCCGATGCCGGTCTCGCCCATCCAGCGTCCGTCGGTGAACGTCGCGACGGTGGAGAAGCGCTTCCACGTACGTCCGTTGTCGGTGCTGCGCGCGAGCTCGGTGCGGTAGCCCGGGTCGCTCGGGTAGGACGTGTAGTAGGTGAGGAAGAGCGAGCCGTCGTTGGCGTAGAAGATGTCGCGGTGGGCGCGGATGCCGCGGTCGAACTTCTTCGGGTCGAACGTCAAGTCGGTGGTGAACGTGGAGGGGACTTTGGTCCAGGTCTTGCCGAGGTTGGTGGAACGGCGGGCGATCAGCTCGACGGTGTGGGTGTCGACGACGCGCTCGGGGATGAACTCGATGCCGAGCAGGCTGCCGTCGCGGAGCTTGGCGAACCAGCCGGCGCCGGTGTCCGCGTTGATGCCGCTCGGGAACGTGTAGCCACCGTTGTAGGAGTGGATCATCGACGCCTCGCTGTCAGCGGCGGCGACGTCCTCGTTCGACTGCCAGGTCATCTGCACGGTGCGTTGTGGCTTGCCGGCTTGGACGGAGTCGAACGCCTCGACGAGCGCGTTGCCGGCGATCTCACCAGGGGCGCCCTCGTAGACGGTGCTGTAGGGCTGCTGGCCGATCACGTACCCGTCCGGGTCACCCCCGTTCGCGGGCGGCTGCTGCTCTCCGTACGCGCCAGACGGCCCGAGCGTCGCGGAGGCGACGAGCGCGATGGCGACGATGGGCAGGTAACGCGACTTGCGCACGGCGGCCTCCCGACGAACGTAGGCCACCCAGCAGATCCAAAACACCGTTCCATGTCAACGCGCAAGACCCCATCCGGCCGCCGCCCCACCCCTCCCGCGCCGGTTTGAATGAAGGGCACCTTCATTCAATAGGTTCGAATGAAGGTGCCCTTCATGAGAAACGGCGGGGAGGGCTCAGGCGGCGGTGGCGGCGCTCGGGCGGACCACGATCGCGGGCGCGGTACGGAGCTTCGCGGCGGAGAGGGCTTGCTCGACCTCGGCGAGGATCTCCAGCGGCCTCTGCCCGAGATCGCTGGGTGCTACGGGGATCACGATGAGCCCGTACTTAGCCATGCGGCGCTGACGAGCCTGGGTGCGCCGGTACGAGGCCGGCGAGAGATGCCAGGCCATGGAGTCGACTTCGAGGACCACGCCGAGCTCGGGCCAGATGGCATCCGGTCGGCAGAGGAGGCTTCCGTCGCTGTCGTACACGTCGTGGTTCCAGAGTGGCTCCGGGATTCCTCGTCGGCGCATCAGCTCGCGGGTCCTGCCCTCGGCAACCGAACGCGTGCCGGCGATCACCTCCCGGAGGACGAGTCGGGGCAGCTTCGTGCCGCGTATCTGGGATTCGGCGAGCTCCGTCAGGAGGCTGGGGATCGTGCACAGGCCGCGCTGCACGGCGTCAGCGATGATCGAACGGACCGTATCGATGCGTCCGAGCCGGCGGCAGGCGTCGATGACCGCTCGGGCAGGTGGGGCGCAAGGTAGTGAGGATCGCCAACGGTGGCTGGGCATGCGGATCGTGCGTTCGACGACCACATATCCGCTCGACGCACGTCGTCGCCGATGAGGAACCAAGACCTGGACCGCTTGGTCCGGCTGCGGATCTCGAAGGCCATAGAGCTCGAGCGCGGTCAGTCCGGTCAGGAGTGCTCCGCCGCGGGCGTACACGATCGCGGCCAGACGCCGATGGTGAGGCGCGACCGCTCCGCTGAAGGCGAGGACGACGCCTGGCAGGATCCGTTGCCAGGGACCGCCGGCGCGCGTTCGGTAGCTCACGGTGGGACCGGGAACGCCGAGACGCTCCAGCTCGCTCACGCGAAGGACGCCCTGACGGCGACGAATGAGCTCGTCCAGGGCGTCGTGATCGACCTTGCGGCGGCGCGGCATCGACCAACGATCGCACGCTGGACCGGCTTCCCGCTGCCGCCGAGGGCAGCTCTGTGGAGAACCGCCTCCCGCCGTTTCTCATGAAGGGCACCTTCATTCGAACCTATTGAATGAAGGTGCCCTTCATTCAAACGGGCGGCTAGTTGACGGTGATGGTGAAGGTTGAGGTTGTGTTGCGGACGTTCGTGTGGTTGTTGCTCATCGTCAGCCCGTTGAACGTCGCCGAGCCGCGTGCGGGGCCTTGGCCGGGCTCGGGGAGTTCGTTGGCCCAGATGCCGAAGCCGGACTTCGCGTCGAACTCGTCGCCGCTCTTCTGCGCTCCCGTGATCGACACGTTCGTGAACACCGTGTCGGTGACGGGGTTCTGTGGTGTCGAGCCCACGTAGTTCGTCTGGAACATGATCCCGTGGTACGTCGGATCCACGATGTGCACGTCACTCACCCGGATCCCCTGGAAGACCTTCGACGCTGAGAAGCACCAGAGGGCGGGGAACGTCTACGAGCCCCAGAAGTGCCCGCCAGTACGTACCAACGAGATGTTCTCCAACCGCGTAGGCGGACTAGAGCCGAAGCCAGACATAGGAATCCCGAAGTCCAGCGACGAGATCGTCACACCCGAGTACACCAGCGTGTCCGCCACGTAGATGTTCCGGAACGTGTTCCCATACCCGCCATAGACCGCCACTCCGGCCGCCCGCCAGGTCAGCAGGGACGTCAGGTTCTCGTACACGTTGCCCGTCTGGTCACCCGAGTTGACGTCGATCGCCGCGAACATCGCGAACGAGTCGTCACCCGATGCACGCGACTCGACGTTCGACACGCGGTTGTTCGTCGAGCCGTTCGTGATGTTGATCGCGTCCGCGAACAGGTTCCGCGCCCGCGAGTTCGTGACGGTCACGCCAGTCAGATGCGTCCCCCACAGCAGGACCATCTGGTGCTCGGCCCACACGTCGTCGATCGTCATGTTCGACACGTTCGTCCAGTCGAACACCTTCCCAGGCCCGTCCACCCGCGAGACCCAGTTGCCGAACGATGAGAAGTGCGCGAACGTCGACCCGTTCGCCGTCGCCTCGGCGCGGAAGCCGACGTCGGTGTTCTCCTGCCCAGCAGGCGAAACGAACCGCGTGTACCAAGGCCCCGCGCCGACTACCGACACGGCCTTCCCGTACA
This sequence comes from Tenggerimyces flavus, assembly GCF_016907715.1. NCBI lineage: Bacteria > Bacillati > Actinomycetota > Actinomycetes > Propionibacteriales > Nocardioidaceae > Tenggerimyces > Tenggerimyces flavus. The sequence continues at coordinate 2,598,050 of NZ_JAFBCM010000001.1, forward strand.
CGTTGAACTTCGACGACGTCTGGTACTCACCCGCCGGCAGGTAGACGCCCACGGCCGTCGAGGACTGCCGCGCCGTGTCCAGCGCGTTCTGTACGTCCTGGTGGGAGAAACCGGCCGGAACGACGTACCGCGACGGATCCGGGTTCGCGCGCGGAGTGACCTGCTCGAGGCTCACGAAGTCGATCGCGTACGTCGTCGAGTTCGCGGGGTCCTTCTGCAGCCGGATCCGCGCGCCAGCGGGCACCGTCGAGTCCAACATCACGTTCGCCTCGTCGTAGATGTGCCGCGCCGGACCGGCACTCGGCGAGTTCCCCGGTGACGCCTCCGCCCCGTACAGCCATGCGTAGCGCGAGGTCAGGGAGATCGCCTTGTGGAACGTGCCGTTCACGTAGATGTTCAGCGACGAGTCGATCCCGCCACCGCCCGCAGCGTCGGGGATCGAGAAGCGCGTCACCAACGTGTTCGTGCTTGCCCGCGTGACGAACTCCACGAACGAGCCGTTCGAGTTCAACGTCACCGCACGCCGTCCCGACGCCTCGCCGGCGAGGTTGCCGACGCGCCGATTCGGCCCGACCACGGCCGCACCGCCGCCGAGCAGACCGTCCTCGGCCTCGTACAGGTCGAACGGCAGGTTCGCGCCACGCCCCACGAACAACGGCAACGTCGACGTGTTGTTCGCCTGCTTCACCGGCAGCTCGTTGCCGTCGTTCGCGAGCACGGTCCGGACGGTGTAGCGCCCGTTCGCGGCGGTCCACGTGCCGAGGCTGACCGGCGCGGACGTCGCCCCAGCGGCGATCACGCCCGAGAACGAGCCGGTCAACGTACGCACCGCGGCGCCGGACTCGTCCAGCACCGTCACCGTGATCCCGTGCGCACCGCTCGCCGACGCCACCGAGCCCTGGTTCTTGATCGCGACGCCGAACGTCACCGTGTTCCCGTTGGACGGATTGCTCGGCGTCCAGCTCGTCGGCGCCGCGACCAGGTCGGAGCTCGCCACCGGCGACACGACGAGCGAGGCAGGGTTGGCGAACGCGTTGTTCGCCTCGTCCTGCTCGACCACCGCATCGTCCTCGTCCGCCTTCGCCGAGACCGCGTAGGTGGCGGCGTTTCGCGTTCCCACATTGGCCGAAACGGTCGTCGAAGCACCCGCCGCCAAAGCGCCCACGGCCGGAGTCGCGACGCGCGTGCCCGCGAGATAGAGCCCGACCGCGCTGGCCGCCGATCCAGCGGAGCCGGCGTTGCGTACGGTCGCGGACAACGTGATCGCGTCCGTCTCGACCGGCGACGAAGGCGACCACGACATCGAGGTCACGACGAGGTCAGGGTTCGGCGCCGCGGTCCCGAAGACCTGGAGCTCCGCAACCTGCCCGGCCGGGGCGCCGGTGTTGCTGGTGAACCGCAGCTGCACGTCGGCGACCCGTGCCGAGACGGGAATCGTCACGGTGTTCCCCGACGACGGGTCGAACGCGTAGTTCTGCGCCGCCGCCAGATTCGACACCCCAGAGGCGGACTGCTCCCGCCCCAGCACCTGGACGTTCTGCGTCCGCGGTCCCCAGATGGGGTCGGGGTTCAGCTTGATGACGACCGTGGTGCCGAAACGTATCGAGCGTAAGCAGCAAGAACGCGATGAAGCAATGAAAATCGACGAATGGCATGTCCAGAATGGGACCAGATAGACCTGCAAGTCGCTTGCGCGAACCTGACTATGATTGACAGCGTGACGCAACCGAATCCGCGCCGGCGACTGGCCGAGGTCGCGAAGAAGGTCGGTGTCAGCGAGGCGACGGTGAGCCGGGTGCTCAACGGCAAACCGGGCGTCTCCGAGGCCACCCGCGGCGCGGTCCTCACCGCGCTCGACGTGCTTGGGTACGAACGCCCGACCCAGCTGCGCGGCGAACGCGCGCGGCTCGTCGGCCTCGTGCTCCCCGAGCTCAACAACCCGATCTTCCCCGCGCTCGCCGAGGTCGTCGGCGGCGCGCTCGCGCAGCGCGGCTTCACCGCGGTGCTGTGCACGCGTACGGCCGGCGGCCTGTCCGAGGCGGACTACGTGAAGATGCTGCTCGAGCAGCAGGTGTCCGGCGTGATCTTCGCCGGCGGGCACTACGCCGAGGCGGACGCGCCGCACGAGCACTACGGCAGGCTGCGTGAGCGAGGGCTGCCGGCGGTGCTGGTGAACGCGGGCGTCGACTCGATGCCGTTCCCGATCCTCGCGACCGACGACGCGGTGGCGGTCGAGCAGGCGTACGGGCACCTGCGGTCGCTCGGGCACACCCGGATCGGGCTGCTGCTCGGTCCGGAGGATCACATCCCGTCGCGGCGCAAGCTGGCGACGTTCGTTCGCGAGGCCTCGCGGGCGGGGCTGCCGGTGCCGCCGGAGGTGATCGGGCGGACGTCGTTCTCGCTCGAGGGCGGGCACGCGGTGACGAGCCGGCTGATCGCGGCGGGGGTGACCGGCATCGTCTGCGCGTCGGACGTCCTGGCGCTCGGCGCGATCCGCGCCGTCCGGCGGCGCGGGCTGTCGGTGCCGGAGGACGTGTCGGTGGTGGGCTTCGACGACTCGGCGTTCATGAACTGCACGAACCCGCCGCTCACCACCGTCCGGCAGCCGATCGAGGCGATCGGTCGCGCGGCGGTGACCGTGCTCGTCAACCAGATCGAGGGCGTGGCGGTACAGACGGAGGAGCTGCTGTTCGAGCCGGAGCTCGTCGTGCGCGGCTCGACCGCGCCGGCGCGGGTTCGGGCCGAGGCGCTAGGAGCGTAGGGACGCGGTCAGCCGTCGAGGAGGGACTCGAGTTTGGTCTCGGTGTCGGCGAGCTTGGCCGGATCCACCTTGCTGTGTTGCTGAATCAGCTTCCGCTGCACCCCGACGCCGTCGTCCCACTGGTTGACGTGCATGGCCGCGACGACCCGGTCGCCAGCGAGCCAGAACGCGTGGAACGCCTGGCTGTCGACGTCTCCGCGCGTCACCACGCGGTCGTAGCCGCCGGGCTTGAACCAGCCGACGAACTCCATGCCCACGTCGTACTGGTCGGTGAAGAAGTACGGGATGACGTCGTACGCGACGTCCTGGCCCGCCATCGCCTTGCCCGCGGCGGTGCCCTGCTTCTTGGCGTTGTCCCAGTGTTCGACACGGATGCGCTCGTTGTAGAACGCGTGCAGCGTGTTGGCGACGTCGCCGCAGGCGAAGATCGCGGGGTCGCTCGTTTTGAGTGACGCGTCAACCAAAACGCCGTTGTCGACGTCCAGGCCGGCGTGCTCGGCGAGCTCGGTGTTCGGCTGAATCCCGACCGCGACGATGACGTGGTCGGCGGGGAGCTCGGTGCCGTCCTCGAGTACGACGGCGGTGGCCTTGCCACCGTCGCCGCGGATCTCCGCGACCTTCGCGCCGAGGCGTACGTCGACGCCGTGGGCGCGCTGCACCTCGGCGAAGAAGCCGCCCATCTCCGGACCCAGCGGAGCCTTCAGGACCGCGTCGGCTGCCTCGAGCAGCGTCACCTCGCAGCCGTCCTCGCGGGCCGCGGAAGCGGTTTCCAGGCCGATCCAGCCGCCGCCGATCACGACGACCCGCGGGTTACCGGTCTCGATCGCCGCCTTCAGCTTGTCCGACTCGTGCAGTTTGCGCAGGTAGTGGACGCCGGCGAGGTCGGCGCCGGGAACGGTCAGCTTGCGCGGGAACGAGCCGGTCGCGAGCAGCAGCTTGTCGTACCTCAGCCGGCTGCCGTCCGACAGCTCGAGCTCGCTCGTGTCGCGGTGGATGGCCTCGGCGTGCACGCCGAGCTGGAGCTCGATGTGGTGCTCGTCGTACCAGGCCTGGTCGTGGACGAACGCCTTGTCGCGTTCCTCCTTGCCGAGCAGATAGCCCTTCGACAGTGGCGGTCGTTCGTACGGAAGGTCGCTCTCCTCGCCGACGACGACAACGCGTCCGTCGAACCCTTCGGCGCGAAGTGACTCCGCCGCCTTGGCACTCGCCAATCCGGCCCCGACGAGGACGAACGTCTGCTCACTAGCCATCTACCGAGCCTATGCCTCGTTGGCTACTTCGCCGGTGGGGCGGTGCTGCCGCGCGGGGTGAGGCGGGGGCTCTGGTCCTCGTACGAGACGCCGCGCTCGCCACCGATGAGGGCGAGCAGCCGGGTCGCGGCGTGGGCGCCGTACTTCGCGATGTCGCGGGTGAGGGCGGTGAGCGGCGGGTGGACGACGCGGGTGAGAGGGGAGTCGTCCCAGGCGACGATGGACAGCTGGCTCGGGATCTCGATCCGCAGCTCCTGCGCGACGGAGAGGCCGGCAATGGCCATGATGTCGTTGTCGTAGACGATCGCGGTGGGCCGTGCGCTCGGCTCGACGCCATCGAGGAGGTCGCGGGTCGCCTGGGCGCCGGCCTCGCCGGTGTAGTCGGTGCGGATCGTCCTCAGCGGCGGCAGTCCGAGGCGCTGGCAGGCCAGGTCGAACGCGAGGTCGCGGATGCCGGTGTGGTGGAACAGCGTCGGCCCGGAGACGCGGGCGATCGCGCGGTGGCCGAGGCGCGCGAGATAGCGGACGGTCTCGTACACGGCGCTGTCGTCGTTGGACCACACGTTCGCGAGCGACCCGGCACTGTCGGGGTGGCCGATCACGACGACCGGCATGCGCATCGCCTCGAGCTCCTTGACCCGCGGGTCGTCGACGTGCAGGTCGACGAGGAACGCGCCGTCGACGCGGCCCTCACCCCACCAGCGGTTGTAGACGGCCATCTCCTGCTGGTGGTCGGCGACGACCTGGAGCAGCAGGCCGTACGACTGGGCCGCGAGCGCGCTCTCGATGCCGCTGACGAGCTCCATGAAGAACGGCTCGACGCCGAGCACGCGCGCCGGACGGCAGAGGGCGAGGCCGATCGTCCGCGATCGCGCGCCGTTGAGCATCCGCGCCGCGCTGTTCGGCCGCCAGCCGATCTCGTCCGCGATCGCCTGGATGTGGGCGCGCGTCTCCTTCGACACCCCGCGCTGGCCGTTGAGCGCGTACGAGACCGCAACCTTCGACACGCCCGCACGGCGGGCGATGTCGGCAATGGTCGGTCGTTTCACCAGGCCCTCACTGAACCGGAATTGGGGTGACCCTACTACGGATCGGGTCCTGCCGCTTGTCCGGTTAAGCGCGCCGTCAGGGGTAGCGGACGCCGGTCAGGACTTCGGATCGGTCCCACAGCCGGGCGGCGGTGGCCAGGTCTCGCGACCTGCGGCTGGAAGCGACCAGGGTCGGATGGCCGCGACGCTGCAGGAGGCCGTCCGGTCCGACGCAGACGCCGCCAGTCACACCGGGCGCGGTCGCCGCGTAGAGCAGTGGCAGGACGCCCATCTCGGGGCTCTGCGCCGGGCCGCCGGCGAGGATCTTGCCCTGGAACGAGGTGTCGCGGCGCTGTCCCTCGGTCGCGGAGACCCCGGGATGCGCGGCCACCGAGATGGTCGGCTGTCCCGCGGCGGTCAGCCGACGCTGCAACTCGTACGCGAACAGCAGATTCGCCAGCTTGGACTGCGCGTACGCCAGCCACCGTTGGTAGCGGCGGCGCTCCCAGTTCAGGTCGTCGCTGATCCGGCCGAGCACGTGCAGCCCGCTGGACACGGTGACGATCCGCTCCCGGATGCGCGAGTGCAGGAGCCCGGTGAGCGCGAACGGCCCGAGATGGTTGGTCCCGAGGTGGAGCTCGAAGCCATCCGTGGTCCTCCCCTCCGGCACCGCCATCACGCCGGCGTTGTTGATCAGAACGTCGACGGGGTCTTCGAGAGCGTCCGCGAACGCGTGCACCGACTCCAGCGAGCCCAGGTCGAGCTCCCGTACCTCGGTCTCGCCGGCGATGGACCCCGCCACCGCGCGCAGCTTTCCGAGGTCGCGGCTCGCCAGGAACACCTTCGCGCCGGCTTGGGCGAGTTCCCGAGCGGCGAGTGCGCCGAGCCCGCTGGTCGCGCCGGTGACGATCACCGTGCGCCCGCGCTGATCGGGGATGTCCGCCGCTGTCCATCCCGCCATGCCGCACAGTCTCGTGGCTCGGAGGCGTCCGGTCGATAGAACGTATGTTCGAAGATCGTGCTACGGTGGGCGGTATGTCGGTCCCGTTCCAGGAGTCGCTGCTCGACGATGACGCGGGCGGGGAGGGGCTCGGCGAGCTGGGTCCGTCGGTGGCGCGGACGCGGTTGAGCCGGGGTGCGTGGGTGGACGTGCGGCCGGGGTGGCTGCGCGGGTCGGACGGGTTGTTCCGCCGGTTGGTCGACGACGTGCCGTGGCGTGCGGAGCGGCGGCAGATGTACGAGCGCGTGGTGGACGTGCCGCGGCTGGTGTGCTTCTACGCCGAGGACCAGGTGCTGCCCGATCCGCTGCTCGAGCAGGCGCGGGTGGCGTTGTCCGCGCACTATGCCGACGAGCTCGGGGAGGAGTTCCGTACGGCCGGGCTGTGCTTCTATCGCGACGGTCGCGACAGCGTGGCGTGGCATGGGGACACGATCGGGCGGAGCCAGTACGAGGACACGATGGTCGCGATCCTCTCCCTCGGCGCCGCTCGCCCGCTGGTGCTGCGGCCGCGCGGTGGGGCGGGGAACGAGTCGGTGCGGCATCGGTTCCCAGTGGGGCATGGCGATCTGGTCGTGATGGGTGGCTCGTGTCAGCGCACCTGGGAGCACGCGATCCCCAAGACGGCCAAGCCCGTCGGCCCGCGGATCAGCATCCAGTTCCGCACCATCGGGGTCCGCTAGCGCCGGCCGGCCAGGTCTGCTGACAGTTCGGCGATCCCGTCGGCGAACGGCACCTCCGCCGACCAGCCCAGGTCGCGGGCGATCCGCTCCGACGACGCCGTGATGTGCCGTACGTCGCCAAGCCTGTACTCGCCCGTCACCACCGGCTCGACCGGCGACATCGCCGCGGCCAGGTCGTGGATCGTACGCGGAGTTCCGCTCCCGACGTTGTACGCGCGCATCCCGTCAACCAACGCTTGACACGCGCACACGTTCGCCGCCGCCACGTCGCGCACGTGCACGAAGTCCCTGCGCTGCTTGCCGTCCTCGAACACCCTTGGCGCCTCGCCCCGGTCCACCGCCGACGCGAAGAGCGCCGCCACCCCGGCGTACGGCGTGTTCCGCGGCAGCCCAGGCCCGTACACGTTGTGGTACCGCAGCGCGATCACGGACCCGCCCGTCTCCCGCGCCCACGCCGACGCGTAGTGCTCCTGCGCGACCTTGCTCGCCGCGTACGCGTTCCGCGGGTCGAGCCGTGCGCCCTCGTCCACCAACGCGGGCGCCAGCTCGCCACCGCAGCGGGGACACGTGGGCTCGAACAGACCGCGGTCCAGCTCGCCGGCGTGCCGCGGCGGTGGCGCGACCGGACCATGCAGGGCGCAGGCGTACGCGCCCTCTCCGTACACGACCATCGAGCTCGCCAACACCAACCGGCGCACGCCCACCGAGGCCATCGCTGCGAGCAGCGTCGCCGTACCCACGTCGTTGTGCGACGCATACGCAGGCTGGTCGGCGACGTTCACGCCCAGCCCGACCTTCGCCGCCTGGTGGCACACCACGTCGACCCCGCGCAAGGCAGCCTTGACAGCGTCGGCGTCGCGTATATCCAGACCGTCGACCCGGTCGAGCACGACGACCTCGTGGCCGCGGGACTCCAAGGCTTCGACGATGTGCCGGCCGATGAACCCACGTCCGCCCGTGACCAGGAATCGCATGTCCTGGACGCTATCCCGCGCTCGGCTCTTGCAGGCCGAGTCGAACGCCGGCGTCACCACCTCGTAAGGGAATTCGTCCCGTTCTCCTTCCTAGGCTCAGCACCGTGGCGACCAACGACGGCACTCGCGCGGACACCATCGCGGCCATCGCCGCGGCAATACTGATCGCGCTCTCCGCGACCGTCGGCGCGATCCTCAACGCCACCGGCCAGCCGGTGCACATCACCACGCCGCCGATCTTCGCCACCGTCTCGCCACACGTCTCGTGGAGTACGCCGGTCGCGCTCGCGATCGCCGCCGCGACGGTCTGGTACGGCCCAGCCGTGGCGCGCACGTTGCCATGGCGAAGGCTCCTGCTCGCCGGCTGGGCGACCTCGGTCGCCTGGATCCTCGCGCTCGCAATGGTCGACGGGTGGTCGAGGTTCGCGAACCTGTTCGCCAAGCCCAGCGAGTACCTGAGCGACGTCCCGAACGCGCCACCGTGGAACGACTTCCTGCCCACGTTCGCGGGCAGGATCGTCGACGGCCAGCCCGACTCGTGGGCCATCCACGTCGCCGGACATCCGCCGGGCGCGTTCGCGTTCTTCGTCTTCCTGGACCGGATCGGCCTGCACGGTCCGGCCGCCGCCGCGATCGTCGTCGTCCTGCTCGGCGCCACCGGCTGCGTTGCCGTCGCCATCGCGATCAGAGCGCTGGACAGCGAGGCGATGGCCCGGCGCGCGATGCCGTTCCTCGTGCTCGCGCCCACGGCGATCTGGATGGGCGTCTCCGCCGATGCGATGTTCCTTGCCGTGACGGCGTGGGGCGTCGCGCTGCTCTGCCTACGCTCGACCTTCGCCGCGATCGCGGGCGGGCTACTCCTCGGTGCGAGCCTCTACCTGTCCTACGGCTTCGTTCTCCTAGCCATCCCGGCCCTGGCCGTGCTCGTCGCCCGCCGGAGCCTCCGGGCCGCGCTCCTCGCCAGCGCCGGTGCGGCCGCTGTCGTTCTCGCCGTGACCGTCGGCGGGTTCGCCTGGTGGGAGGGGTACGAACAGCTCGTCATCCGCTACAACCAGGGCGTCGGCGGACTCCGGCCGGACGGCTACTGGATCTGGGCCAACTTCGGCGCGCTCGCGCTGGCCACCGGACCGGCCGTCGCCGCCGGTCTTCGCCGCACCCGCGTCCGGCGCGGCATCGTCGTCCCCGTTCTCGCCGCGCTGGCCTGCGTCGTCGTGGCGAGCCTGTCCGGGATGAGCAAGTCCGAGGTCGAACGGATCTGGCTGCCGTTCGCGGCCTGGCTGCTCGCCAGCTGCGCGCTGCTCCCCGCCGCCAAGCACCGCCGGTGGCTCGCCGTCCAGGCCGGTGCCGCCCTTCTCCTTCAGCACCTGCTGATCACGCAGTGGTGAGCGTAGGCGGACCGCCAGCAGCACCGCGGATCCGCCGAAGAGCGCACCCGTGATCAGCAACCAGTGCAGGAGAATCGGCTGCGGCTCCCGGCCGAGCGTGCTCGACAGGGCGCCCGGCAGCCCGAGGATGCTCGGGAAGAACACCACGAACAGCAACGCGGACAGGACGAACGGCACTCGCACGTGGTTGAGCCAGCTCCGCGACGGCGCGACCTTGGCCACCGAGAGGTTGGCGAGCGAGTAGATCGGCAACAGCACCAGGTCGTGCAGCACGACACCACCGGCGAACCACAACGCGACGCCGATCGGATCCGCGGGAACGAGCTGCAGCGCCGCGTACCCCGCCACCGCGAACGCCGCCAGCAGGCCGAGCAGCTGCACCGGGCTGGCGCCGTACCACTGCCACAGCTTCCTCATCGTGCCCTCTCGAACGTCATCCGGGTCACCCACTTCGTGTTGTGCACACCGGGGTTGTTCGGCACGATGATCCGCGCCGGGAACCCGTGGTCCATGGAGATGTCGGCACCGTTCACGCGAAGGACGAGCAGCGAACGTTCGTCGAGGAGCTGGTTGCGGGCGAGCCGGACGGACCGGAACGCACCGCGTGCCTGCAGCGACTCGACCAGCACGGTGCCCGCCGTGTCGAGTGCCCCGGTCAGCTCGGCGAGGTCGCGCAGGCGTACGCCCGTCCAGTTCTGCGTCGTCGACCAACCCTCGACGCAGGCCAGCGGCAGCCGCTCGGTGTGCTGCGGCATCGCCAGCAGGTCATCCCGCGACAGCTCGACCGCGCGTACGCCGTTCAGCGTCAGCCGCCACGAAGGGCCGGCCATCGCCGCGGTGACGCCACGGGAGGCAGCGGTCTTGTTGACCTGGAAGTCGTTCGTCGTGCGCCCTTCGGTGCCACCACGGGGGACGAGCAGCGCGAGCCGGCGGAACGGGCCACCCAGCGTCTGGCCGGCGGAGACCAACAGGAGCAGGAACGAGCTGCCGGCGATCAGCGCGAGGACACCGCGTCGCGACATCGTTGCCGGCGCCGGGTTCGGCGTGGCGAGGCCCTGCTGGTCGGCGGGCTCCGCGCGGGTGTCGTCGACGTTCGTACGCAGGACGTCCCGCAGCCGCGTGCCGCGGAGTGCCCGCATCATCCGGCCGAATCGGACGACCACGTGAACGGTCAAGCCGGCAAGGAAGATCCACGCGCCGTAGAAGTGGGCCGTGTAGAAGCCGGCGGGAAACTCGTACCAGTACTGCACGTTGATGATGCCGGTCGCGAACTCGAAGATCCCGCCGCCCACCACGAGCAGCAGGCTGCCGCGTTCGACCGCCTGAGCGGGCGAGTCCACGGGCGGCCAGGCGAACAGCTTCGGGATCACCGACCAGAGCTTCGCGACCAGCACCGGCACGAGCGCGATGCCGACGAGCACGTGCAAGCCCTGGGTGAGCTGGTAGAGCCAGGCCGGTCGGGTGGGCCAGGTGAACAGGTAGAAGCCGAGAATCCCCTTGCCTGGTGTGAGGTCGTTGTACGGACCGCCGAGGCGTGGGTTGTACGCGGCGTACGAGAGCAGCCCGGTCAGGAACACGATCGCAAGCCCGACGAGCAGGATCATGCCGAGGATCGAGGTCAGCCACGGGCCGCGCAACGGACTGCGCCAGAACGACGGCTGGAACGGTCCGGGCGGCTGGCGCAGGAGCTCGGCGACCTTGGGCGGGAGGGGAGGCGTACGCATCAGGACACCTCCGCGGGGCGTTGCAGGACGCACAGCGCTCGGTCGCTCGGTGGCCACGTCTCGAGTACGCGCAGCCCGGCCTGCTGGGCCGCGCGGTCGAGGGCGTTGTGGCCGATCACCGCCCAGGCGAACGGCGCACTGACGCGGCCGCGGCCGTCGGAGATCCGTGCGGTGGTGAGGTCCGCGCGGTCGGGCGAGGTGTCGTGCTCGACGTACGCGACGCCACCGGGCGCGAGCAGTTCGCGCACACGTTTGAGCAGGGCGATCGGGGAGCCGCCGATGCCGATGCAGCCGTCGAGCAGGATCGCGTGCTGCCAGCGCCCTTCACCCGGAACGTGCTTGAACACCGAGCGCACGAGCGCGAGGCCGCCCGCGTTCAGCACGTGCTGGACGGCCTCGGGCGCGACGTCGATGCCGAGCGCGGGAACGCCGCGGCGCGCCAATGCGACCACCATCCGACCCGGCCCGCATCCCACGTCCAGAGCGGGTCCGAGACAGCGATCAAGGACGCGGGTATCCGTGTCGTCGGGAGCGCGGGCCCAGCGTGCGAGGTCGAGCGTGAGCTCGTTCATCGGGCTGCCGCCGCCGTGAGGGCGGAGACCGCGCGGGCGAGTCTCGTCTTCGGCGCCGCCGCGGCGACCGCGAGCGCGTCCGGCCAGGTGTCGACGTCGCGCAGCGTCGGCAGCAGGCCGACCTCGAGACCGGCCTGCTCCAAGCGCTCGAGCTGGGCGGCGCCGGTGTGCGGCACGGACATCGGTACGCCGCGGACAAGCTCGGGATCCGGCCGGGCGAGCCCGAGTGCCCAGAACCCGCCGTCCTCCGCGAGTCCCAGCCAGGCTGGACGAGTGGAGAAGTCGCAAGACAGTAGGAGCTCTGAGGTGAGCTGCGGGGTGTCCATGCCGACCAGCACCATCGGCCCGGCGACCTCGGCCAGGACACCGGCGATCCGTACGTCGAGCGTTCCGGACACCTGCGGGGCGACGTCGAAGCAGTCCGGAAGCCAGGCGCCCGGCCTGCCGGCAAGCGCGAGTACGCGCTGGTGAGCGGGCGTCGAGGCAACGACCTGCAACGTGTCGGCCAACGCGGCTTCGGCAATCTCGGCGGCCTCATCCGGCGAGCAGGGCGGCGTCAAACGCGTCTTGACGTGGCCAGGTACGGGTTCCTTGGCGATCACCACGAGCGTGAGGTCAGGTCGCATCGCCGGCTCCCGCGAGGACTCGGCGCATGTCGTGGATCGTCCGCAGCGTGCCGCGGATCGTTCCGGTGACCTTCGACTTTCCCGTACGTGGCAGATAGCTGACGTCGGTCTCCTCGATCCGCCAACCCTGCTGGGCGGCACGGATCACCATTTCGAGTGGGAAGCCGAACCGGCGATCGCGCAAGCCCAACGTCAGCAGGGAATCGCGGCGGGCGGCACGCATCGGCCCGAGGTCGGTGAGCCGTAGGTGGAGGCGCCGGCGCAGGCTCGCGGCGAGGACGGCGTTGCCGAGCCGCGCGTGCGGCGGCCAGGCATGCCACGTCGTCGTTCGTCGCCGGCCGAGCAGCAGGTCGACCCGGCCGGCCGCGATCGGTTCGCAGACGTGCGGAAGCTCTTGTGGGTCGAGAGATCCGTCCGCGTCGCAGAACGCGACGACCGGCGCCTCAGCGGCGGCGAGTCCGGCCAGGCACGCCGCGCCGAAGCCGCGCTGCGGTTCGCTCACCACCACCGCGCCGTGGGCCGCGGCGACGCGAGCGGTGGCGTCGGTCGAGCCGTTGTCCACGACGATCGCGCGATAGCCGTTCGGCATTCGGCCAAGCACCCAAGGCAGTGCGGCTTCTTCGTTCAGGCTCGGAAGTACGACATCGACGTCGGTCACGACTCCGACGCTAGGGACGCGGACCGTACGTCCGGAAGGTTTCGGGGCCTTACGGATCCGTGACGCCGAGGAACGTGTGCAGGTGCCGCGCCCATTCCTTAGGGTGCTCGAACTGGGCCATGTGCCCGGCCTGGTCGACGATCGCGAGCGTGCTCCCGGGAACGGCCGCGTGCAGCCTGCGCGCGTGTTCGACGGGGAAGCCCAGGTCCTGCTCGCCGTGCAGGATGAGGACCGGCCGGCCGAAGTCGCGCAGCACCTGCTCGGCGTCGGGCGGTCCGAACGGCGGCAGCAGGCCGGCGGCGAGCGCCTTGCCCCACTCGCCGGACCAGTGCACGGTGTCGAGTAGCCGTTGGTACGCCGGCATCAGGTCGAGGTTCCAGATCGACGTCGGTGCGGCGTCGCGCGCCGCGCGTTCGTACGTCTCGTCGCCGGCGAACGCGTCGTCGTCCTGCTGCATCGCCAGCCTGCGTTGGTACTCCGGCCACGCGTCCCGCGTCTCGGTGGAGTACGTCGGGAAGCCGATCGTCGACGCCAGCACGAGCCGGCGGACGAGCTCCGGGTGGCGCTCGACCAAGAGCTGCGCGATCCTGCCCCCGGTGGAGAAGCCGACGAGATCCACCTGCGGCACGTCGAGGTGCGCGATCAGCCCGCGAACATCCTTCACGACCGGGTCCGGGTGGTACGCCGTCAGCGGCAGGTCGCGGGTGCTGCGACCGCAACCGCGCCAGTCGAACGCCACCACGTGGTGATCGCGAGCGAGCGGTTCCAGGCCGGGCAGCAGGTACGCGTGATCCCAGTCCGGCCCGCCGTGGATGACGACGACGGGCGGGTCGGGGTTGTCGCGACCGAGCTGCCGAACGAACAACCGCACCTCACCGAGGTCGACGTACTCGCTCATGACCACAACTCGAAAGGCTCGTCGATCTCCTTGCCCGCAAGGAAGTCCGGCAGCAGTTCCGGCAGCCGCCCGGGATAGAAGCGCTCGCTGCTCACGAGCACCTCCGCGAGTGGCATCCACCGGAAGCCGGTGTAGTCGTCGGCCTCGTGCTCCTCGCGCTGCGACTCGTCGATGTCTGGCGCGACCGCCGTCAACCGCACCTTGACGATGACCTCGCTCTGCAGTCGGCGCTCGGTCCGGTAGATGAACGACGACACCCGCCGCCACGACGGCGGCCCGACCTCGTCCGGCGTGATGACCAGGCCGGTCTCCTCGCGCAGCTCGCGTACGGCCGCCTCGAGGTACGTCTCACCCTTGTCGAGGCCACCGCCCGGCAGCTCCCACCACTGGCCGAGCTCGGGATAGTTCGGGTCGTGGGTGTGGAACACCAGCAGCTGGTCGGCGGCGTCGAGCAGCACCAGACGGACGGCGGTGCGTTCGACAACGGGGAAGTCGTTCGGCAGCCTCACAACTCCCCAGTGTGTCAGTCGGCGTTCGGGTCGACCCACCAGCGGGCCTTGTAGATCTGCGCTCCGTGCAGCAGCAACGAGCCGTCGGACTCGAACAGCGACACCGTGTCCGTACACCACGTGCAGATGTTCCCGACCTGGACGAGCGACGCGAGGACCTGGCCGGAGGCGCGTTCGTCGCCGACGCTCTTCACGCCGGTCTGGATGACGCCGGCGGCGGGGAAGTCCTGCAGGAACGTGTTGCTGGCGTAGGAGTACTGGTACACCTGCGAACCCGTCGTGATCCAGAGCCGGTCGTCGTCGCTCGAGACCGGTTGCAGGTCGTGCCCCCACGGGGTCGGCAGCGCGACGCGGCGGACCTCGGTCAGCCGCGGCTGTCCCGGGCGGCCGGTCATGCGCAGCGCGACGAGGTCGTGCCCGCCGAGGGCCCAGAGCAGGTCGCGCTTCTCGTCCCAGTACACGCCGTGCGCGTCGGGCAGGTCGAACTGGACGTACGTCGTCGACCGCGGATCCTGCGAGGCGGTGTAGACGCGCAGCCAGCCGCCGGTGCTCGCGACGACCGCGACGTTGCCGTTCGGCAGCAGCTCGATGCTGTGCGGGTTCGCCGGGCGGCCGACGTCGGCGGCCCAGTACGAGCCGGTGCCCTGCGGGTAGGGGACGACGGCGGCGAGGCCGTAGGAGTCGGTGGTGAGCAGGTAGGCCTGGTCGCCGCGGTGCCGGAGCTTGGCCTCGTCGGGGAGGCCCCAGTTGTCGACGAGGTCGGCGAACCCGTTCGCCGCGGTCGGCCGCCAACGCCACGCGACCTGGGCCTTGCTCCAGGCGGCGTCGTCGGAGGCGAGGACGAGGATTTGGTCGGAGGCCTGCTCGGTGATCGCGATCGCGGCCTCGCTGTCGCCTGCTGTGGTTTGCCCCACGGCCGAACCCGCGGCGACGAGCGACGTGGCCACGGCCGCGGCGAGAACAGTGGCGAGCATCTTGATGCGCATGGGCCTGGAGTATCCAGGCGCCGCGTGAACGGTCGGCGGCTCCCAGGCGACGCCGTCCGGTCCTGGCCCGCCTCGTCAGAGCGCCCAGACGTGGCCACCGGCCTCAGCCACCACGCTCGGCGGTGTCGGCTTCCGGGGGCCGAGGACGACCCGTCCGGCCGAAGGCCGCCTTCTGGTCGCCGCAGGGTCACCCGATGCCGCCGAGCACCGCGACCCGAAGCCGCCAGGTCGCTCTGCGACCGCCCGCGTCGCGAGGGTCGCCATGGGGACTAGGGAGCTTTGCGGAGCCACTCCTCGACGCCGAGGACGTGCACGGTGGCCAGCGCGCGGGCCGTCTCGGGCTGGCGGGCGCGCATGGCGTCGAGGATCGCGACGTGCTCGGCGACCGTACGTTCGACCGCGCCCTCCTGGGTGAGGCCGCGCCAGATGCGGGCCCGTACGGTCGGCGCGCACAGGCTGTCGAGCAGCGACTTCAGCACCGAGTTGCCGGACGCGGCGGCGATCCGGCTGTGGAACTCCAGGTCGTTCGCGACGAGTTCCTCCACGGTCGAGCCCGGGTGGATCTTGTCGAGGTGCTTCTGCAGCGCGTCGAGGTCCTCGATGTCGATCCGGATCGCCGCCTGCGCGGTGACCGCGGGCTCGAGCATGCGGCGGACCTCGAAGATCTCCAACAGGGTGTCGTCGTGGTGCAGGTCGACCAGGAAGCTCAGTGCCTCGAGCAGCAGGCTCGGCGCGAGGCTGGTGACGTACGTACCGTCGCCCTGCCGTACGTCGAGGATGCGCAACGCGCTCAGGGCGCGGACGGCCTCGCGCAGGGAGCTGCGGGAGAGCTCGAGGTTCGACGCGAGGTCGGCCTCCTTCGGCAACCGGTCACCGGGCCGCAGGCGACCGGAGACGATCATCTCCTTGATCTTCTCGATCGCCTCGTCCGTGACTGCCATGGGCACATTGTGCCCACCGCGCCGTCGCTACGGTGGGACGATGCGCCGCGTCGACCATCCGCGCTTCCGCGCCGCGCTGGAGGCGGTGGAGTCGAGCATCGCCGCGAGCTGGGCCGCGTTCTGTGCCGAACACGACGCCTCCGGCCCCGACCTGGCGGAGATCGTCCTGCAGAACCCGGCCGAGTTCGAGTGGCGCGTCGTCGACGCCGCGCTGGACCAGCTGACCTGCGCGGAGTGCGGCATCGCCCGCGGTGCCGGGCCGGTGGAGTGCACGGCGTGCGAGTTCGCGAACGGGCTGCGCTACGGCGCGATCGAGATCGACCGTCCGAACGTTCCGCCCGGCAACGAGCACGCGATCCGGGTGTCCTCAGCGGTGGCCCGCACGCGGCACCGCTACCTCCCGCGGGTCCGCGCCGGGTACGAGATCGCGCTGCCCGACCTGCTCGACGGCAAGCTGCCGACCACGGCACAGGCCCAAGCGGGCAAGGCGATTCTCAACAGGCTCAGCGACGACGAGCTCGAGGCCATGACCGAGCTTCCCTAACCGAGACCCACAGCTGCAGTGGCCTCGCGGAGCAGGGCGATGTGCTCGTCGACGGTCTTGCGGCCGCCGGGCATCGTGTTCACCGAGATGTGCGTCGCGGACGCCTTCCGCCAGCCGTCCGCCTCCGCCGCGACCGCGTCGAGCTGGCCGGCGCGTACGGAGATTCGGCCCTCCATGCCGATCTGCGCGGGATCGCGCCCATGTCGCGAGGCAGCGGCATGGACTCGGGCGATCAGGTCGTCCAGCTTCGCGCCGGGCGCGACCTGCGGGAACCAGCCGTCGCCGACCCGGCCCACCCGGTCGAACGCCGCCTCGGCACGCTCCGCGCCCAGCCAGATCGGAATCGGCCGCTGGACCGGCATCGGCGCGAGGCCGGCGGCCTGGACGTTGTGCCGGCTGCCCTCCGAGGTGACGACCGGCTCGGTCCAGAGCCGCTTCATCAGGTCGATCTGCTCGTCGAGCACGCGTCCGCGCCGGTGGAAGTCCTCGCCGAGCGCCTCGTACTCGACCTTGTTCCAGCCGATGCCCACGCCGAGCCGCAGCTTCCCGCCGGACAGGATGTCGACCTCGGCCGCCTGCTTGGCCGCGAGCGCCGCCTGGCGCTGCGGCAGCACGATCACGCCGGTGACGAGCTCCAGCGGCGAGAACGCGGCCAGCCAGCCGAACAGCACGAACGGCTCGTGGAACGTGTCGTGCAGGTCGTACGCGCCCTTCCACCCCTCGCGAGCGGCCGGATCGGCGCCCAGAACGTGGTCGTAGACCATCAGGTGCTGGTAGCCCAGGTCGGCCGCTGCCTCGGCGTACGCACGGATCCCACCCGGGTCCGCGCCGATCTGGGTCTGGGGGAAAACCACTCCGATCCGCATGCGTCCTTCGTAGCACGCGAGCGGCGAGGGAACCCGTTTCCGATCCTGGTCCGGCCACCTGTACCCTTGGTGATCGCCCGCCCCAATAGCTCAGTCGGCAGAGCGTCTCCATGGTAAGGAGAAGGTCTACGGTTCGATTCCGTATTGGGGCTCTGCGCCGGGTCTTCCCGGTTTGGCGGCGGTGTAGCTCAGGCGGTAGAGCAAGCGGCTCATAATCGCTGTGTCGCCGGTTCGAGTCCGGCCACCGCTACCACTCGCTTGTCTCGATGGGGCACCATCGAGACAAGCACCCGCAGCACCACCCGACCGACAACCGACCAAGAGGCATCCCGTGGCCGCCAAGAGCGCTGACGTCCGCCCCAAGATCACTATGGCTTGCACCGAGTGCAAGGAGCGGAACTACATCACCAAGAAGAACCGGCGTAACGACCCCGACAGGCTCGAGCTGAAGAAGTTCTGCCCGCGCTGCCGGACGCACACGCCACACCGCGAGACGCGCTAGTCGCGGTCGACTCGCCGAAGAAGCCCTCCGGCACCTCGCTGAGTAGTGACTCACGGTGGCGGTGGCGAAACTGAGCGAGTCGGGCCGCGACTAATGGGACTAGTCGCTTTCGGTGACAGCTGAGGGCCCGCCCCACCTACGGGGCTGGGCCCCTTTCTGCGTTAGAGAGATTGAAGGGGTACGTTCGCCGCCATGCCGCTCGCTGACGACCTGGTTGGTCGTACGTACACCTCGCCGGCGCCGTACGAGGTGAGCCGCGCGAAGATCGCCGAGTTCGCCGCGGCGGTCGGCGACCCGAACCCCGCGTACACCCATCCGGACAACGCGAAGGTCGTCGCGCCGCCCACGTTCCCGATCGTGATCGTGATGGACCTGCTCAGCGCGATGCTCGCCGATCTAGGCGTCCCGCTGCACAAGATCATGCACGCCGACCAGAAGTTCGCCTACGCCCGTCCTATCCGCCCCGGCGACCGGCTCAGCGCCACGCTGGCGATCGAGACGATCCGTTCCATGGGCGGCACCGACCTGGTCATCACCAGGACGACCGTCGCCACCGAGGACGGCGAGCAGGTCTGCACCACCAGCGCCACCGTCGTGCACAAGGGAGAACCAGCGTGACCGCCGTCGAGGTCGGTACCGAGCTGCCGAGCCAGACCGTCCGCATCGACCGCGCGACGCTGGTCCGCTACGCGGGTGCCTCCGGGGACTTCAACCCGATCCACTGGAGCGACCGCGTCGCCCGCGAGGTCGGCCTTGAGGGAGTGATCGCGCACGGCATGCTCACGATGGGCGCCGCCGCCCGCCTCGTCACCGAGTGGGCCGGCGACCCCGAACGCGTCGAGGAGTACTCCACGCGCTTCACCAACCCGATCGCCGTTCCCGACTCCGACGAGCCGGTCGAGCTCGTCGTCACCGGCAAGGTCGCCGCGGTGCTCGACGACGGACGGGTCCGCGTCGACCTGATCGCGACGGTCGGCGAGACCAAGGTTCTCGGCATGGCCCGCGCGGTCGTACGGGTCGCCTGATGTACGACGTGCCGCTCTCGACGCTCACCACCCTGCGGCTCGGCGGGCCGGCCAAGGAGCTCCTGGAGATCTCCGACACCGACGAGCTCTGCTCGACCGTCGAGCGCCTCGACGCCGCGGGCGAGGCCGTCCTGATCCTCGGCGGCGGCAGCAACCTCGTCGTCGGCGACGCCGGCTTCCCCGGCACGGTCGTCCGCGTCGCGACGCGCGGGATCGCCGTCGAGGACGACTCGTCCTGCGCCGGCGTGACCGTCCGCGTCGCGGCGGGGGAGAACTGGGACGCGTTCGTCCGGCACGCGATCGAACAGAGCTGGGTCGGCGTCGAGGCGCTGTCCGGCATCCCCGGCCTGGTCGGTGCCGCGCCGATCCAGAACGTCGGCGCGTACGGCCAGGAGGTCGAGAACACGCTCGCGCAGGTCCGCGTCTGGGACCGCGTCGACGGGCAGGTCCGGACGTTCGCCAACGCGGACTGCGGCTTCGGCTACCGGACCAGCCGGTTCAAGCGGGAGCCGGAACGGTACGTCGTGCTCGAGGTGGTCTTCCAGTTCCGCGTCGGCGATCTGGGCGCGCCCGTGCGGTACGCCGAGCTCGCGCGCACGCTGGGCACCGAGCTGGATCGCCGGGTGCCGTTGGTCAGCATGCGCGAGGCCGTCCTCGGCCTGCGCCGCGGCAAGGGGATGGTGCTCGACCCGGACGACCACGACACGTGGAGCGCGGGCTCGTTCTTCACCAACCCGATCCTCGACGCCGCGCACGCCGCCAACCTGCCCGGCGACGCGCCGCAGTGGCCCGCCGGCGAGGGGCTGGTGAAGACCAGCGCGGCGTGGCTGATCGAGCAGGCCGGGTACGTGAAGGGGTACGGCAGCGGGTCCGTACGGCTGTCGAGCAAGCACACACTCGCCCTGACCAACCGCGGCGGCGCGTCCACCGAGGAGCTGCTCACCCTCGCCCGCGAGGTCCGCGACGGCGTGCACTCGGCGTTCGGGATCGACCTCGTGCCGGAACCCGTCCTGGTCTCCGCGGACCTCTAGGACCTGTTGCGTAAGTCGGCGGTGCTGGCGGATAGGCGCCGATGCCGCTTTACCTGGCGAGTGGGTGCTTGACGTGGGGTGCGTCCCACGTAGAGCGGCAAATGATCATGTAAACATGATCATTTGCCGTCAACTGCTGCTGAGCCAGTCCTCGACGCCCTTGAGTAGGCGCTCCTTGACGTCGGACGGAGCGCACGAGGCGCGGATCGACATGCGGGCCAGCTCGGCCAGTTCCTCGTCGGTGAAGCCGTGCCAGCGGGCGATGCGGTACTGGCCGGTGAGGCGTACGCCGAACAGCAGCGGGTCGTCGGCGCCGAGGGCGATCTGCACGCCGGCCTCGAACAGCTTCCGCAACGGGACGGCCGCCGGGTCGGGGTAGACGCCGAGCGAGACGTTGCTCGCCGGGCAGACCTCGAGCGGCACGCCCTGGGTGGCGATCCGGTCGAGCAGCGCCGGGTCCTCGACGGACCGTACGCCGTGCCCGACGCGGGTCGCGTGCAGCCAGTCCAGGCACGCGGTGACACTCTCCGGACCCATCAGCTCGCCGCCGTGCGGGACGCTCGCGAGGCCGGCGCGCTCGGCGATCGCGAACGCGCGGGCGAACGTGTACGGCTCGCCCCGGCGCTCGTCGTTCGACAGGCCGAACCCGACGACGCCCCGGTCGGCGTACTGGGCCGCGAGCCGGGCCAGCGTGCGGGCGTCGAGCGGGTGCCGGATCCGGTTCGCGGCGATGATCACCGCGACGCCGACACCGGTGCGGTCGGAGGCATCCCGGACCGCGTCGAGGACGAGGTCGGTGAACGCCGTGATGCCGCCGAACCGCGTGCCGTACCCGGACGGATCGACCTGGATCTCCAACCAGCCCGAGCCTTCCGCGGCCTCGTCCTGGACGGTCTCCAGAACGAGGCGGCGGACGTCCTCCTCGGTCTTGAGGACCGAGCGGGCGGTGTCGTACAGGCGCTGGAAGCGGAACCAGCCCTTCTCGTCGGTCGCGAGCAGCTGCGGCGGCCACGACTCCCGCAAGGAGTCGGGCAGCCGGATGCCGTGCTGGTCGGCGAGCTCGACGAGCGTCCCGTGCCGCATCGACCCGGTGAAGTGCAGGTGCAGGTGCGCTTTCGGGAGCGGGTCGAGCGGACGGTCGGCTGTCACGTTCTGGGCTCTAGTCCTGCGCCTCGGCGAGGAGCTTCTGGATCCGCGTGACGCCCTCGACGATGTCGTCGTCGCCGAGCGCGTACGAGAAGCGCAGGTAGCCCGGCGTACCGAACGCCTCACCCGGCACCGCGGCGACCTCGACCTCTTCGAGGATCAGCGTGGCGAGCTCGGAGGAGGTCTGCGGCCGCTTGCCGCGGATCAGCTTGCCGAGCGCGCCCTTGACCGACGGGTACGCGTAGAACGCGCCCTTCGGCAGCGGGCAGACGAAGCCCGGCACCTCCGACAGCAGCCGGACGATCAGCTGGCGGCGGCGGTCGAACGCCTCGCGCATCGCCGCGGCCGCCGACAGGTCACCGGAGACCGCGGTGATCGCGGCCCGCTGGGCGACGTTGCTGACGTTGCCGCACAGGTGCGACTGGTAGTTGGCCGCGGCCTTGATCACGTCGGTCGGCCCGACCAACCAGCCCACGCGCCAGCCGGTCATCGCGTAGGTCTTGGCAAGGCCGTTGACGACCAGGCAGTGGTCGGCGAGCTCGGGCACGACCACCGCGATCGAGGCGGACTCGACGCCGTCGTACGTCAGGTGCTCGTAGATCTCGTCCGAGACGACCCAGACGCCGTGCTCGACGGCCCACTCGCCGATCGCCTTCAGCTGGTCGGCGGAGTAGACGGCGCCGGTCGGGTTGCTCGGGGAGCAGAGCAGCAGCGCCTTCGTGCGCTCGGTGCGGGCGGCCTCGAGCTGCTCGACGGTCGCGAGGTACTCCTGGCTCTCGTCGGTCTCGACCGGGACGGGGACACCGCCGGCGAGCGTGATCGACTCGGGGTAGGTGGTCCAGTACGGCGCGGGCAGCAGCACCTCGTCGCCCGGGTCGAGCAGGACGGCGAACGCGACGTACGTGGCCTGCTTGCCGCCGTTCGTCACGAGCACCTGGTTGGCGGCGACCTCGTACCCGCTGTCCCGCTTGGTCTTCGCGGCGATCGCCTCGCGCAACTCGGGGAGGCCCGCGGCGGGGGTGTAGCGGTGGTTGCGCGGGTCGGCGCACGCCTCGGCGGCGGCCTGGACGATGTAGTCGGGCGTGGGGAAGTCGGGCTCGCCCGCGCCGAAGCCGATGACCGGCCGGCCCGCCGCCTTGAGCGCCTTCGCCTTGCCATCGACCGCGAGTGTGGCGGACTCGGCGATGTTGCCGATCCGCGTGGAGATGCGGGCTCGTTCGGCGGCGGTTTGGCTCTGGGCGTCGGTGCCTGGTGAAATGGTCATGAGGACATGGTTCCAAACGTGGCCAAGCGATGAACAGACAGGCCGGTTCGCGTAGGGCGCGTCTGGTCCCGTACACTCTTCACTCTGGTGGTCCTGCACCGTTAGTTGGTGTGCCTGGACTGCCGTAGGGCAGTGGCTCAATTGGTAGAGCAGCGGTCTCCAAAACCGCAGGTTGGGGGTTCGAGTCCCTCCTGCCCTGCCGGCTCCGGCTCGCCCGAGTGGGAGCCAAGCCTGATCGACGACCACGGTGAGGATGAACAGTGACGGAGACGCGCGGGTCTACGGCGACCCCGGAGCGTGCCCGCCCGGAGAAGTCGGGTGACGGCGGCGGTCCCATCGCTCGTGTCGGCCTGTTCTACCGCCAGGTGGTTGCCGAGCTGCGCAAGGTCATTTGGCCGACCCGCCAGCAGCTCATCACCTACTGGACGGTCGTGCTGGTGTTCGTGCTCGCGATCATCGGGATCGTGTCGCTCCTCGACCTGGGGATCGGCTGGCTGATGCTGAAGGTCTTCGGCTGACGGTTCTTGTCGACGTCGCGGGCGGGCAACGAACAAACTGCTGACCGCCCAGCGAGCAGCGAAGGCTACGCGAGAGAGAAAACGGAGAGTCACAAGTGTCCGACTGGGACGACCAGATCCGCGACCCGGAGGGTCAGGACGAGCAGAAGTCTGCCGTCGCGACCGACCTGGCCGAGGGTGCGACCGACGCCTCCGACGCCACGGATGTTCCTGAAGCTTCCGACGCCGAGACGACCTCGGAAGAGCTGGACGCCGCTGCTGCTGATGCCCCCGTCGCCTCCGACGACGCTGCCGCCTCCGATGACGCTGAGGACTCCGACGAGGCGGCGGACTCCGACGAGGCCGCGGACATCGACGCGCCCGCCGGGGACCCGCTCGAGGAGTTCCGCGAGGCACTGCGTTCCAAGCCCGGCGACTGGTACGTCATTCACACGTACTCCGGCATGGAGAACCGCGTCAAGGCCAACCTGGAGAACCGCATCCAGAGCCTCAACATGGAGGACTACATCTACGAGGTAGTCGTTCCGCAAGAGGAGGTCGCGGAGATCAAGAACGGCCAGCGCCGGATGGTGCGGCGGACCGTTCTGCCCGGGTACGTCCTCGTACGCCTGGACCTCACCGACGAGTCGTGGGCAGCCGTTCGGCACACCCCGTCGGTGACCGGCTTCGTCGGGCACGCGCACCAGCCGGTGCCGTTGAGCCTCGAAGAGGTCGAGAAGATGCTCGCGCCGGCGATCGAAGAGGCCGCGCAGGAGCAGGCCGGCGGCGAAACGAAGAAGAAGAAGGCCGAGGTCGTCGACTTCGCGACGGGCGACTCGGTCATGGTGGTCGACGGCCCGTTCGCGACGTTGCACGCCACGATCACCGAGCTCAACCCCGAGTCGCAGCGCGTGAAGGCGCTCGTGGAGATCTTCGGCCGGGAGACCCCGGTCGAGCTCTCGTTCACTCAGATCCAGAAGGTCTGAGCAACCACACGGTTCACATCACCAGAGGACGCACACGTCATGCCCCCCAAGAAGAAGATCGCTTCAGTCCTGAAGCTGCAGCTCCAGGCTGGCCAGGCGACGCCCGCCCCGCCCGTGGGTACGGTGCTCGGCCCGACCGGCATCAACATCATGGAGTTCACCAAGTCGTACAACTCGCAGACCGAGTCGCTGCGCGGGAACGTGATCCCGGTCGAGATCACGATCTACGAGGACCGCTCGTTCTCGTTCGTCACCAAGACGCCGCCCGCGGTCGAGCTGATCAAGAAGGCCGCCGGCCTGGACAAGGGCTCGCCGACGCCGCACACCGTCAAGGTGGCCTCGGTGACGCGTGCCCAGGTCCGCGAGATCGCCGAGACCAAGATGCCCGACCTGAACGCCAACGACATCGACGCGGCGATGAAGATCGTCGAGGGCACCGCCCGGTCGATGGGTGTCACGGTCAAGTAGTTCGTTCCCCAGTGGGAGGGCCGCGCTGGCCCGTACCACGATCTCTTTGTCTTTGAGGAGACAGCAATGAAGCGCAGCAAGTCCTACCGAGCCGCCGCCGAGAAGGTGGATCCGTCCGTCCTCTACGGTCCCCGCGAGGCCGTGGCTCTGGCCAAGCAGAACACGTCGACGAAGTTCGACCAGACGGTCGACGTCGCGATGCGGCTCGGGGTCGACCCCCGCAAGGCCGACCAGATGGTCCGCGGCACCGTGAACCTGCCGCACGGCACCGGCAAGACCGCCCGCGTCCTGGTCTTCGCGACCGGCGACCGCGCGTCTGAGGCCGAGGCCGCCGGGGCCGACTTCGTGGGCTCGGACGACCTGATCGAGCGCATCAACGGCGGCTGGCTCGACTTCGACGCCGTCGTCGCGACCCCCGACCTGATGGGCAAGGTCGGCCGCCTCGGCCGCGTCCTCGGCCCGCGAGGCCTGATGCCGAACCCGAAGACCGGCACCGTGACCACCGACGTGGCGAAGGCCGTGTCGGAGATCAAGGGCGGCAAGATCGAGTTCCGCGTCGACCGCCACGCCAACCTGCACTTCATCATCGGCAAGTCCTCGTTCTCCGAGCAGCAGCTGGCCGAGAACTACGCGGCCGCCGTGGACGAGATCATGCGTCTGAAGCCCTCGTCGGCCAAGGGCCGGTACCTGCGGAAGATCACGGTCTCCACGACCATGGGCCCGGGCATCCTGGTCGACCCGAACAAGCTGAAGCTCGAAGAGACCCCCGCCTGACCCGCGGTCTCGTACACCGAGAGCCGGCTACCCCCTCGGGGGCGGCCGGCTCTTTCGTTGTGCACAGCTCCAGTCCTGGCCGGTTTACGCCCTTTGTCGCCGCGGTTACGATGCTCTCGGGCCGTCGTGTACGGCCGGTGGGGCACGTATGGGGGTGTGAAAGTGCGGCGGTACTCGGTTCTCCTGACGGCAGCGACGGCTGCCGCGCTCGTCGTGGCCGGTTGCGGAGCCAGCCCGGAGGCTCCCACCGTGAGCGACCCTGAGCCGACCGCCTCGTCCACCCAGGCCCCAGGACCGACCGCTCCACCGACTTCGGCGCCGCCGAGCCCGGCGGCGACGTCGACTGGCGAGCCGAAGAACGCGATCTCGCCGAACGCGGTGGACCCCGCGGTGGCGGCGGAGGCGACCGCATTCGTCCGAACGTTCATCAAGACCATCGACCAGGCGTCGCTGTCGGGGAAGTTCGACGCGGTCAAGGAGCTGTACACCGACGCGTGCGCCGACTGCCGGTCGACGGTCAGGTCGCTCGAGCGGATCTACAGCGATGGTGGTCGTCTCGAGGGCGGCACCTACACCAATCCGCGCTTCACGGTCGGCGACTCGGGGCGGGAGTCGATTCTGATCACGGTGGAGAGCACGATCGCGGCCTACAAGGTCCACAACGCGTCGGGCAAAGTCGTGCAGAACGAGCCGGCCAAGCCGGATGTGTCGAACTTCTTTGTCAGCAAGAGCTCGGCGGGCTGGCGCGTCATCGCCTGGACCTGAGGGGGCATCGCTATGCGGCTTTGGAGACTGCTCGCGGGTGGAGCGGCCATCGCGGTGGTCGTGGGTCTGCAGGTCGCGGCCATCCCTGGCGCGTCGGCGGTGCCCGAGACGGGTGACCTCAACTGGAACTACCACGAAGAAGGCGGTGGCTACTACCGGGAGCCGGAGGGCGGCGAGGAAGGTGGCGGCGGCGGAGGCGGCCCCGCGACCGTTCTCGTCGAGGTCGGGTCGCCATGGGTGTGCCGGCACTCCGACGATCACCAATGCAGCCCGCCGTGGGCGCAGGGTGGCACGTCCTGGTGCGGGCCTGACTACGGCGAGCCCGGGCTTGGGCCGAACGGTCTGCCCTGGTTCGCGCACGCCCGCTTCACCCGCGAGGTGACGGATCCGGCGAACCCCGGCCCGTGGATGATCGACACAGACGGGGGCCTCGGCCTCGGAACGGACTGCGTGGAGGTTGGCCCCGAGGACTGGGTCTCGCTCGAGGACATCCGCACCTGGGTGGTCGACTACTCGATCATCCGGGACCTCCCCGACCCGGTGGCGGTCATCAGCCCAGACCCCCAAGCCCTGGTGAACCTGCCCGTGGTGGTCTCGACCGACTACCCCGGCAACATCCCGGGCGTGGACCTCAACGCCGACCCGGTCACGTTGACGATCCCGATCGACATCCCGCGCCCCGGCGGCAACCTCGTCGGCGAGCTCCGGGCTCAGGCCAAGTTCACCTGGACGTTCGAGGGACGCGCGGACACGGTCAACGGCCGAGGTCATGACTACACAGCCGACGTCGACCCTCGCAACGACGGCGGCTACTACGTCAAGAACACCTTCACCCAGACCGGCGACTGGAACGTTCATCTGGACGTCCTGTGGACCGGCGAGGTGGACGTGGAGGGGATGGTCTCCCAGCCGATCCCGCCGATCGAGTTCGACTACGACGCCACGGTCAACGTGGTGGAGGCCAAGCCGGTCCTGGGCAGGAGGTAGTCGGCGCACCCCGAGGCGGGAACCGTCTGTAGCCATGCCAACGTCGAAGGTCCCGAAATCTCAAAATCGCGGGGTCGCCTTCACTTGGTAACTACGGACCGTTACGCTGCTCCCGGTCCGGAGCGTGCGGCACCGGACATTGGGGCATAACAGGGGTGTGAGCGTGCGGTTCTCGCTAGGACTGGCGGCGTCGGTCGCTCTCGCCTGCACGCTCACCGCGTGCGGCGGCGGGAGCCCTGAGCCGCCTGCACTCGACACCCCGGCTCCCACCCAGTCGGTCAGCACGCCCACTCCGACGCCTTCGGCGACTGCCAGCGCGAAGCCCACGGCTGCGCCGACCCCGACCGATGTGGTCGAGACCGGTGGCGGCGGGAAGGTCGACGCCGCGACCAAGGCGGCTGCCGAAGCGTTCGTCCAGAACGTTTTGACCGCCCTGGACAAGGCCACGACCACGGGTGACTTCAAGGACGCTCAGGCGGTCTTCGACAAGAGCTGCACCACCTGTAAGGACGGGATCGCCTACATCCAGGGGATCTACGCCAAGAACCAGAAGATCGTCGGCGGTGAGTATCAGGACCCGAGGTTCAGCGTGGTCGACTCGCCGGTCGCCGATGTCGTCGTCCGGGTAGACAGCACGGTTGCCGCGTACAAGGTCGTCAACGCGGCGGGCAAGACCATCGGGCGGGCTGGTGCGGAGCCCGATATCTCGAACTTCCACCTGAAGAAGTCAGGTGACACGTGGCACGTCGTTCGCTGGTCTTACAGCTAGGGGAGCACATGCGCGTCGCCAGGATTCTGATCGCCGCCGTCGCGGCGCTGTCCGTCGTTGCGTTGAGCCAGGCCGGGCTCGCCGAGCCCGCCGAGGCCGCGCCCACCGGGCCGGGCATCAGCTGGCAGTACAGCTCCGAGGCGAACGCCTACTGGCGCGCGCCGGAGGACACGCCGGCGCCGGGCAACGACGGTCCGCTGCTGGCGTGGACCCAGTACAGCAGCCAGAAGGACCTGACCTGTCCTGACGGGAACCCCGACTACGCCTGCGCCGGCCCACCGGCGGAGATCGTGGGGATCTACTGCTCGGATCTTCCCGGGCCAACGGGTCTGCCGACGTTCGCCTGGATCCGATGGGAGCGGACGCCGGAGCCGGACGGCACGATGGGCCCGTGGATCGGCAAAGATGCCGACTGCGATGAGCCTGGCGATGACGACGTCATCACGATGGACGAGATCCATCAGCAGGTCCTGAGCGCCAACGTCTTCCAAGAGCTTCCGAGACCCGTCCCGGAGATCAAGCCCGATCCCCAGGGCCTGGTCAACCTGCCGGTGATTGTCTCGACCGACTACCCCGACCCGACCGATCCGCTCATCGCTGACGACGTCGTTCAGACGGATCCGGTCATCGTGGAGATCGAGGTCAGGGTCGAGGGTGGCCGGGAACCGTTCATCGGGACCATCCGAGCATGGCTGGATGACTACGTCTGGACGTTCGTCAACGGCAGAGGCGAGACGGTGGAGGTCATCTCGGGTCGAGGCCCGGGCAACACCTACGACAGGAACATCGACCCGCGGACGAACCCCGGCCACTACATCTCGCATACGTTCCGCGAAGCCATAACGGGGAACAGGGTCTTCCTGAACGCAAGCTGGGTGGGTGAGATCCATGTCGAGGGAATCGGTGTGGACGAGCCGATGACGCCAGTGCCGATCAACGGAGAGTCGGCGGAGTTCAGCATCGTCGAGTCGGAACCCGTTCTGGGCAATAGGTAGTCGCTCAGTTCTCGAAGGGCCCGGATCTCCTGGTGGAGGTCCGGGCCTTCTCGTTCCGTGATCACGCGGTCGCGCCCTGCGAAGGGGTGGTGCCCAGGGTCCGGGGGAGCGTCGCTACGATGCTCCGACATCTAGGGGTCCGTACGCGTACGGGGCATTCGTGGGGGGTTGCCCGGTCGCGGCGCGCGTAGGGGTAGGCGCGTTCGAAGGCGCAGGGGACAACAGACCGAGATCCGGGAGGTTTCACGTATGACACTGCGACGACTTGCCGTTACGGCGAGTGTCCTGTGTATGACGTTCGGTATGGCGGCCTGCAACCAACAAGCCGATCCGAAGGCCCAGGTGGCCGTCGAGGCGCCCGCCAAGGCCAGCGCGAAGCCGACCAAGGCTGCGCCCAGTGAGAAGCCCGCGGCCGTGGCGAAGCCGACCCCGACGAAGGCGGCGGAACGGTCCACGCGCGGCGAGGTGCGCAAGAAGGACAAGCCCAAGGAGAAGCTCACCGCGCGGTCGTTGACGGCGAAGACGGTCGACGCGGCGAACGCCAAGGGCAGCGCGAAGATCAAGCTCGCCAAGAAGAACGCCCAGCTCGAGCAGTTCGCGGGCGAGGTCGAGTTCGGTACGAAGGACTTCGCGCGCCGCTCGACGGTCGTGTCGCAGGGCTCCGAGGTCGCGATGGTCCTGCTGCCGAACGCGATCTACATGAAGATCCCCGGCATGACCGACGACGACAAGAAGCCGTGGGTCGACGTCGCGGGCCTCAGCGCGAGCAAGAACTCCAGCGAGCAGGCCACGGCCGCGATGCTCGCCTGGATGCGGCAGAGCATCGACCCGACCGCGCAGCTCGCGGGTCTGCAGTACGGCAGGATCACCAGCAGCAGCGCGGCCGACGTCGAGGGCGTCGCGACCACCAAGCACGAGGTCGAGGTGAAGCTCTCCGACCTGGCCAAGCTGAAGTCCGGCGCCCAGGCCGCGTACCAGCAGCTCGCCTCGCGCGGCGTCAAGACGCTGTCGTACGAGCTGTATGTCGACGACGACTTCCTGCCGCACCGCCTCGTCGTCCCGGTCCTGACCGAGGGCGAACCGCTGGACTTCGTCTACTACGACTGGGGCACCTCCCTCGACCTGGGTGCTCCGCCGGCCAGCCAGATCGGCAAGCTGCCGAAGGGCTGAGGAGGTGGGCGTGGCGACCCCGATTTGGTCGCCACGCCCGCCGTCCCGTACTCTGGTCCGTAGCCAAAGACCGCCGGTTGCTGCCCTCTGGGGCAGTCGAAGGTCCCGCGAGAAGTAGTGGGCGGCCAGCGCAGGCGTGATCAGGGAAACGTACGTAGGCATCGCCTCCGCCCTGCGCGTCCGCGCGGGGCGTTTCGCATTTCTCGGGTCCTTCCGCGCAGCCGGCACCCCAGTGCAGTGGAAGGAGACCCATGGCGAGGCCGGACAAGGCAGCCGCGGTCGCCGAGCTCACCGATGAGTTCAAGAGCTCGAACGGCGCGGTCTTGACCGAGTATCGCGGGCTCACCGTCGCCCAGCTCAAGGAGCTGCGGCGTTCGATCAGTGAGAACGCCAGCTACGCCGTGGTGAAGAACACGCTGACCAAGATCGCCGCGAAGGAGACTGGCTACGGGGAGCTCGACGAGCTGCTCCAGGGCCCTTCGGCGATCGCGTTCATCAAGGGCGACCCGGTCGAGGTCGCCAAGGGACTGCGTGACTTCGCCAAGGCGAACCCCAATCTCGTGATCAAGGGCGGCGTCCTCGACGGCAAGGCGCTCAAGGTCGACGAGATCACCAAGCTCGCGGACCTCGAGTCCCGCGAGGTCCTGCTCGCCAAGCTCGCGGGCGCCATGCTGGCGTCGCTGTCGGGCGCGGCATCGCTGTTCCAGGCTCCGTTGTCGCAGGCCGCTCGGCTCGCCGAGGCACTGCGCGCGAAGGTCGAGGCCGAGGGCGGCGCTGCCCCGGTCGAGGCCGAGGCGGAGGAGAGCGCCCCGGCTGCGGCCGAGGCCGAGGAGAGCGCCCCCGCTGACGACGCAGCCAGCGAGAGCTGAACCGCGTACCAGCAAGCCACCAAGTGACAGTGCAAGAAAACAAGGGAAGGTAAGCCACTCATGGCGAAGCTCAGCACCGACGAGCTCCTGGACGCGTTCAAGGAGATGACGCTCCTCGAGCTCAGCGAGTTCGTGAAGCAGTTCGAGGACACGTTCGGCGTGACCGCGGCCGCCCCGGTCGCCGTCGCGGCCGCCTCGGGTCCGGGTGGCGGCGGCGCCGCTGCCGAGGCTCCGGAGGAGAAGGACGAGTTCGACGTCGTCCTCGAGGCCGCTGGCGAGAAGAAGATCCAGGTCATCAAAGAGGTCCGTGCCCTCACCAGCCTGGGCCTGAAGGAGGCGAAGGACCTCGTCGAGGCCGCGCCGAAGCCCGTCCTGGAGAAGGTGAACAAGGAGCAGGCCGACAAGGCCAAGGAGGCCCTCGAGGCCGCCGGTGCCAGCGTCTCGCTCAAGTAGTACGCGGCAGCACCAGCACGAACGCTCGTCAGAGGGCGGTCATCCACAGCGTGGGTGGCCGCCATTCTGCTTGTCTGGCGCGCCGAAGCCCGTCCTGGAGAAGGTGACGGTGCCAATCAAGGGGGAGCAGGCCGACAAGGCCAAGGAGGCCCTCGAGGCCGCCGGTGCCAGCGTCTCGCTCAAGTAGTACGCGGCAGCACCAGCACGAACGCTCGTCAGAGGGCGGTCATCCACAGCGTGGGTGGCCGCCTTCGGCATGTCTGGCGACAATCGCCTATGCTGTCCAGACTAGACAGGACAGAGTACGATCAGGTCTATGAGATGGCAGGTTCAGGAGGCGAAGCAGCGCTTCAGCGAGGTGCTGCGTCGAGCGCAGGAGGACGGGCCGCAGATCGTCACCAAACATGGGGAGGAGATCGCTGTGCTGATCGACATCAATGCATACAGACATCTGACCGGGGGAGAGCTGAGCTTCAAGGACTTCCTCAGGACGATGCCAGAGCTCCCGGACGAGGTCCTGGAGCGTCCCGAGGAGTATCCGCGGGAGATCGACCGGTCGGACGACTGACGTGCCGTATCTCCTCGACAGCAACGTTGTCTCCGAGCTCGGGAAGTCGCTTCCGGACCCGCGGCTGCTCGCCTGGTACGACGAGGTGTCGTCCCATGATCTCTATCTGAGCGCGCTGACGGTCGGCGAGATCCGGCTGGGCGTCGAAACGATTCGGCGGCGAGATCCGCATCGGTCGCGGCGGCTCAGCGAGCAGCTGGCGGTGCTGCGCAGAAGCTATGCCGATCGCATCGTTCCGGTGACCAGCGACATCGCCGACGAGTGGGGTCGGCTGAGCAGTCCCGACCGGCTGCCCGTCGTGGACGGCATCCTCGCGGCGACCGCCCTCCTGCACGACTGGACGTTCGTCACCCGCAGCACGAAGGACGTCGAGCGGACCGGCGTACGGCTGCTCAACCCGTTCGAGGCCTGAGCCCACATCCGCACGAAGCGGGCGATGTGTGGAAACGACCGTCGCGGGACACAAATCCTGGGAGACCGGGCTGGACCGGTAAGTGACTGGCGCGTAACCTCTGCTGCTTCGGTTCGTTGGGCTGCACCGGGGGAGCGCTGGTTGTTGCCCGCGCGAAGGGTCCGGCGGCCGGCCTGTAGACCCGTCCTAGGCCGCAAGGGAGTCCGTTGTGGGGGTGGAAGTCCGCGTCGAGGGATTGACGAAGTCCTTTGGCGGCCAGTTGATCTGGCGGGACGTCACGCTCACGCTCCCCGAGGGCGAGATCAACGTCATGCTCGGCCCGAGCGGCACCGGCAAGTCGGTCTTCCTCAAGTGCCTCGTCGGCCTGCTCAAACCGGACAAAGGCCACATCTACATCGAGGGAAACGACGTCGCGACGTGCAGCGAGCGGAAGCTGTACGAGATCCGGAAGTTGTTCGGCGTCCTCTTCCAGGACGGCGCCCTCTTCGGCTCGATGAACCTCTACGACAACGTCGCGTTCCCGCTCCGCGAGCACACCAAGAAGTCCGAGAGCGAAGTCCGCCGGATCGTCATGGAGAAGATCGACATGGTCGGTCTTCAAGGCGCCGAGACCAAGCTCCCCGGCGAGATCTCCGGCGGCATGCGCAAGCGGGCCGGCCTGGCACGGGCACTCGTGCTCGACCCCGAGATCATGCTGCTCGACGAGCCCGACTCCGGCCTCGACCCGGTCCGTACGGCGTTCCTCAATCAGCTCATCGTCGACCTCAGCCAGGACACCGGCGCGACGTTCCTGATCGTCACCCACGACATCAACACCGCCCGCACGGTGCCCGACAACATCGGCCTGCTCTACCACCGCCACCTCGCCATGTTCGGCCCGCGCGAGATGCTCCTCAGCAGCGAGCAGCCCGTCGTCAGGCAGTTCCTCAACGCCCAACGGTTCGGGCCGATCGGGATGGCCGAGGAGAAGGACGCCGACGAGCTCGCCGCCGAGGCCGCGGCCGGCGTGGAGCTGCCGCCGCTGCCGCCGATCCCGCTCCAGCTCACCCCGTCCGACGGGTACGCCAGAGACACCCAACGCCCGCCCGGGGAGTGGTGCGCGACGTACGGCATCGCACCGCCGCCCGGGTCGTTCCAGCCGACGGTGACGGCCGGGGCGATGTCGTGACCTGGACGCCCGCGACGCCGGTCAAGGCGAGCGGGAGGCTGTTCGCGTTCACCCTCGACGTCCTCCGCGCCTTCCCCCGCAGGCCGTTCCAGTGGCGCGAGTTCCTCCAACAGGCCTGGTTCATCGCCAGCGTCACGATCGTCCCGACCGCACTCGTCGCGATCCCGTTCGGCGCGGTCATCGCGCTCCAGGTCGGCGGCCTGATCAAGCAGTTCGGCGCCCAGTCGTTCGCCGGCGCCGCGATGGTGCTCGCGGTCGTACGCGAAGCCTCGCCGATCGCCACCGCCCTCCTCATTGCGGGAGCGGGCGGCTCAGCGATCTGCGCCGACCTCGGCAGCCGCAAGATCCGCGAAGAGCTCGACGCCATGCAGGTCCTCGGCATCGACCCGCTGCACCGGCTCGTCGTCCCGCGCGTCCTCGCCGCCATGGTCGTCGCCGTCTTCCTGAACGGCCTCGTCAGCGTCGTCGGCGTGATCGGCGGCTACATCTTCAACGTCGTCCTCCAAGGCGGCACCCCCGGCGCGTATATAGCCAGCTTCACCGCGTTAGCCCAGCTCCCCGACCTGTGGGCCGGCGAGATCAAGGCGCTCGTGTTCGGCTTCATCGCCGCGATGGTCGCGTCGTACAAGGGCATGAACGCCGGCGGCGGACCCAAGGGCGTCGGCGACGCGGTCAACCAGAGCGTCGTGATCACGTTCATGCTGCTGTTCTTCGCCAACTTCGTCATGCAGGCGATCTACTTCCAGATCGTCCCGCCGAAGGGCGGCTGAGCGTGGCGATCAGGAACGTGGCAACGGCGCCGGTCAAGCTCCTCGACCTGCTCGGCGCGCAGCTCTCCTTCTACCTCAAGGCCCTCGCCTGGACGCCGCGCACGATCCGCCGCTACCGGCGCGAGGTCTGGCGCCTGCTCGCCGAGGTCACGTTCGGTACCGGCGCGCTCGCGGTGATCGGCGGAACGGTCGGCGTGATCGCGTTCCTCGCGTTCTTCACCGGCACCGAGGTCGGCCTGCAGGGGTACGCGAGCCTCCAGCAGCTCGGCACGTCGGCCTTCACCGGCTTCGTCAGCGCGTACTTCAACACCAGAGAGATCGCCCCGCTCATCGCCGGCATCGCGCTCGCCGCGACGGTCGGCTGCGGCTTCACCGCCCAGCTCGGCGCGATGCGGATCTCCGAAGAGGTCGACGCGCTCGAGGTCATGGGCGTACCGAGCCTGCCGTTCCTCGTCACCAGCCGCATCATCGCCGGCCTGGTCGCGATCATCCCGCTGTACGTGATCGGCCTGTTCTCCAGCTACTTCGCCACCAGGCTGATCGTCACCGGCTACTACGGCCAGAGCGCCGGCACGTACGACCACTACTTCCACCTGTTCTTACCGCCGTACGACGTGCTCTGGTCGTTCGGCAAGGTGCTCGTCTTCGCGGTCGTGATCATCCTCATCCACTGCTACCACGGCTACAACGCCTCGGGTGGTCCCGCCGGCGTGGGCGTCGCCGTCGGGCGCGCGGTGCGAACGTCGATCGTCGCGATCAACGTCGTCGACCTGCTGCTCTCGATGGCCATCTGGGGTGCCACGACGAGCGTCCGGCTGGCAGGGTAGGGCGAATGCCGCAGGGAGGCACGATTCGACGGCGAGCGCTGGGGCTCGCCTTCCTGGCCGTGCTCGCGGCCTTCGGCTGGCTGACGTACGCCTCGTTCAACCAGATCTTCAAGCACACCACCGACGTCACGCTCGAGACCAGCCACATCGGCCTGCAGCTGGACAAGCACGCCGACGTGAAGCTGCGCGGCGCGATCGTCGGCGAGGTACGCGAGATCGAGGCGGAGGGCGACGGCGCCAAGATCAAGCTCGCGCTCAACCCGGACGACGACCACCTGATCCCCGCGAACGTC
Source organism: Tenggerimyces flavus (assembly GCF_016907715.1). NCBI lineage: Bacteria > Bacillati > Actinomycetota > Actinomycetes > Propionibacteriales > Nocardioidaceae > Tenggerimyces > Tenggerimyces flavus. The sequence continues at coordinate 2,633,191 of NZ_JAFBCM010000001.1, forward strand.
ACCGCGCGGATCCTCCCGAAGACCTTGTTCGGCGAGAAGTTCGTCGACCTGGTCGTGCCGGAACGCACCAGCCACCTCACGATCGCCGAGGGCGACGTGATCAGCCGCGACCGCACGAGGGTCGGCATCGAGCTCGAGACCGTGCTGAACGACGTCTATCCGTTGCTGCGAACGATCAACCCCGCCAAGCTGAACGCCACCCTGAACGCCGTAGCCACCGCGCTCGAGGGCCGCGGCGAGGAGATCGGCGACAATCTCGTCAAGCTCGACGGCTACCTCACCGAGCTCAACCCGCACGTCCCCGCGCTCAAGCAGGACGTCACCGAGCTCGCGAACGTCGCCGACATCTACGACGACGCGACCCCCGATCTCGTACGCCTGCTGAAGAACGCCACCACGACCGGCAACACCGTCGTGCTGAAGAAGCAAGCCCTGCAGGACTTCCTCGTCGACCTGTCCGGCACCGCGCAGACCGCCGACGACTTCCTCGCCAAGAACGAACGAGCGCTGATCGAGCTCGGCGAAGTGAGCCGCCCGACGCTCGAGGTGCTCGCGACGTACTCGCCGGAGTACACCTGCCTGCTGCAGGGCATGGCGAACTGGGTGCCGCGCTTCACCGACGCGTTCGGCGGCGGCGAGCACTTCAAGGGCACCGCGCGCAGCCTGCACATCACGCTCGAGGTCGTGCCGCAGAAGCGCGGCTACAGCCGCGAGGACCGGCCGGCGTTCCTGGACGACCGCGGTCCCGGTTGCCGGAGCCTGCCGACGCCGCCGTACAACCAGAAGAACCCCGGCCCAGGCGGCAACATCCACGACGGCGTCGGCGAGCAGCCCGGCCCCGGCAGCCGCACGCCGAGCGTCTTCGACGTCACGAGCGGCGACGCGGGCACCGCGGACGAGCAGGCGTTGGTCGACGCGCTCGTCGCGCCGGTGATGGACGAGCAGCCAACGGACGTTCCCGACATCGCCACGCTGCTGTTCGGCCCGCTGGCCAGGGGAACGGAGGTGAGCGTGCGATGAAGACCGCCTCCGCGGGCATCAAGCTCCTCATCTTCGCCGTCGTGACGGTTCTCGCGACGGCCGTGCTCGCCGTGACGATCGCCAACATCGGCCTCGGCGAGTCCAAGCGGTACGGCGCGATCTTCACCGACGTGACCGGTGTGGAGAAGGGCGACGACGTCCGCATCGCTGGCGTCCGCGTCGGCGAGATCCAGGAGATCGGCGTCGAGCAGCAAGGGAACGCCAAGCCCACCGCGAAGATCACGTTCTCCGTCGACGCCGACCAGCAGCTGTCCACCAGCGTGCGCGCGGCGCTGCGCTACCGGAACCTCGTCGGCCAGCGCTACCTCGCGCTGAGCGAAGGCCCGGGCGCGGCGACGCCGCTCGGCGAGAACGACACGATCCCGCTCAGTCAGACCCAGCCCGCGCTCGACCTGAACGTGCTGTTCAACGGCTTCAAGCCGCTGTTCGCCGCGCTCTCGCCGCAGGACGTCAACAAGCTCGCATACGAGATCATCCAAGTCCTGCAGGGAGAAGCCGGAACGGTCGAGAGCCTGCTCACCCACACGGCCTCGCTCACCAGCTCCCTCGCCGACCAGGACAAGGTGATCGGCGACCTGATCGACAACCTCAACACCGTGCTCGCCACCGTCGGCGAACGGGACGAGAAGCTCGGCGAGCTGATCGGCGAGTTGCAGCGCTTCGTCTCCGGGCTGTCGGAGGACCGCAAGGCGATCGGCGACTCGCTCGCTTCGATCGTCGACCTCAACACCCAGACAGCCGGCCTGCTGAAAGACGCCCGCGGGCCGCTGAAGAAGGACATCGCCGAGCTCAGCACGCTCGCCGGCACGCTCAACGAGAACGCCGGAATCGTCGAACGTACGTTGAAGAACATGCCGCCGAAGCTCACCGCGCTGACCCGCACGGCGACGTACGGCAGCTGGTTCAACTTCTACATGTGCGACTTCGAGGCCCGCATCGTGCTGCCCAACGGGCAGGAGCTGCCGCGCACCTCGCTGCACGTCACCGCGCAGAGGTGCCAGCGATGAGGCCGTTCCGCGAACGCAGCATGCTGAGCATCGGCGCCGCCGGGCTCGCGGTGCTCGGCGTCCTCGTCTACGCCGCGTTCAACGCCGACGACCTGCCGGTGATCGGCGGCGGCACCAAGTACGCGGCGCAGTTCACCGAGGCGGGCGGCATCCGCCCCGACGACGAGGTCCGCGTCGCGGGCGTCAAGGTCGGCCACGTCGAGACCGTCGAGCTGGACGGCGACCACGTCCGCGTCGGGTTCAAGGTCGAGGACGAGGACACCCGGCTCGGCACGAGGACTGGCGCGGCGATCCGGATCAAGACCGTGCTCGGCCGCATGTACCTCTCGCTCGAGCCCGCCGGCCCCGGACACCTCGACCCGAAGACGGAGATCCCGCGCGACCGTACGGTGGCGCCCTACAACGTCGTCGAAGCGTTCACCGACCTCACCGAGACCACCGAACGCATCGACACCGGGCAGCTCGCCACCGCGCTCGGCACGCTGTCGGACACGTTCGAGAACACCCCGGACGAGGTTCGCGACACGCTGAACGGCCTGTCCAGGCTCTCGCGCACGATCGCCACCCGCGACGAGCAGCTCCGCACCCTGCTCGAGAACTCCAAGACGGTCACGAAGGTCCTGTCCGACCGCGACGACGAGCTGGTCAAGCTGCTCAAGGACGGCGACCTGCTGCTGAAGGAGATCCAGGCGAGGCGCGAGCTCATCCACCAGCTGCTCGTCACCACACAGACCCTGTCCACGCAGCTCACCGGCCTGGTCGCCGACAACCGCGCGCAGCTCGAGCCCGCGTTGCGCAAGCTCGCCGGCGTCGTCGCGCTGCTGCGCAAGAACCAGGCCAGCCTCGACAAGAGCATCGAGCTGCTGGCGCCGTTCGTCCGCGTGTTCGCCAACACGCTGGGCACCGGCCCGTGGTTCGACACCTACATCCCCAACCTCGCGCCGCTCCCGGCCGTGCCGAGGCTGCCCGGACAGCCGGCGGGAGGCGCGCAGTGAGCCTGTCGACGCCGTTGCCCAAGCTGCTGCGCTGGGCCCGTGCCACCCACGTTCTCGCCGTGATCATCGCGGTCGCGGTGGTCGCCGGCATCGTGTACGCGGTCTGGCCGGACCCGCCGCAGACCCACGTCACGGCGCATTTCCCGCGCACGATCGGCCTGTACGAGGGGTCCGACGTCCGCGTGCTCGGCGTGAAGATCGGCCGCGTCGACAAGGTGACGCCCGAGGGCGAGACCGTCCGCGTCGACCTGTCGTACGAGACCAGGCACAAGATCCCGGCGAGCGCCAAGGCGGTCATCGCCGCGCCCTCGCTGGTGAGCGACCGGTACGTGCAGCTCACGCCGGCCTACAGCAGCGGCCCCGTCCTCGCCGACGGCGCCGACATCCCGCTGCGCGACACCGCGGTCCCGGTCGAGCTGGACCGGATCTACTCCAGCCTGAACGAGCTGTCGGTCGCCCTCGGTCCCGACGGCGCGAACAAGGACGGCGCGCTGTCGGAGCTGCTCGACACCGGCGCGCGCAACCTCGACGGGCAGGGCAAGAAGGTCAACAGCACCGTCGGCGACCTCGCCGACGCGGTGGGCACGCTGTCCGGCAGTCGCGAGGACCTGTTCGCGACGGTCCGCCAGCTGCAGGACTTCACGACCACGTTGGCGAACAACGACGAGAACGTCCGCCAGTTCAACGGCGACCTGCAGCTCGTCGCCGACCAGCTCTCCGGCGAGCGCGCGGACCTGCAGAAGGCGCTCGACAACCTCGCGGTCGCGCTGTCAGAGGTGTCGTCGTTCGTGCACGACAACCGCGCCGAGCTGCGGCAGAACATCGACGGGCTCACCGAGCTGTCCAAGACGCTGGTCAAGCAGCAGGACGCGTTGCGCGAGGTGATCGACGAGTCGCCGGTCGCGCTGGCCAACCTGGACCGTACGTACAACCCGAAGTCGGGCACGCTCGACACCCGCAACAACTTCGCGCAGACCGACGACCCGGGCCTGTACCTGTGCTCGCTGCTCCAGCAGCTCGGGCAGCCGGAGGACGCCTGCAAGGACCTGCGCGCGCTGCTCGACGACCTGCCGCTGCCGCCCCTGCCCGGTGGCGAGGCGCGGGCGGCGACGACCAACGTGCAGTCCGGCCGCGACCTCACCCTCGGCGGAATCCTGGCGAAGGAGGGCGCGCGATGAAGCGACTTCTCCTAGCCCTGCTTGGACTCTCGGTGCTCGCCGGCTGCTCGTTCTCCGTCTACGACCTGCCGCTGCCCGGCGGCCAGGGTGGCAGCGGGCCGGGCTATCACGTGACCGTGCAGTTCCGCGACGTGCTCGACCTGGTGCCGCGTTCGTCGGTCCGCGTCGACGACGTCGCGGTCGGCCAGGTCGAGAAGGTGTGGCTCGACGGCTGGACCGCGAACGTACGGATCCGCGTTCGCGAAGGCGTCAAGCTGCCCGACAACGCGACCGCGCAGATCCGCCAGACCAGCTTGCTGGGTGAGAAGTTCGTGTCGCTCGCGAAGCCGGCGGCCGGCACACGGACGTACGGCGAGCTGTCCGACGGCGACGTGATCCCGCTGTCGCGGACCGGCCGGAACGTCGAGGTCGAGGAGGTGCTGTCCGCGCTCTCTCTGCTGCTGAACGGAGGCGGCGTCGCGCAGCTCAAGACGATCACGGTCGAGCTGAACAAGACGCTCGAGGGCAGAGAGAGCGACCTGCGTTCGCTGCTGAACAACCTCGACACGTTCATCGGCGAGCTGGACGAGCACAAGGCCGAGATCAACCGCGCCCTCGCGAGCCTCGACAAGCTGGCCGCGTCGCTGGCGAAGCAGAAGACCACGCTCGCGACCACGATCGACGAACTCCCAGCAGCGTTGACGATTCTCGCCGACCAGCGCAAGAACCTCACCAAGCTGCTCGTCGAGCTGTCCAAGCTCGGCGTGACCGGCACGCGCGTGATCGAGGGTACGAAGGAAGACCTGCTGGCCAACCTGAAGGCGCTCGATCCCGTCCTCACCGAGCTGGCGAAGGCGGGCGACGCGTTGCCGAACGCGCTGCAGGTGCTGTTCACGTACCCGTTCGCCGACTCCGCCGCCAACGCCGTCCAGGGCGACTACACCAACATGCAGCTGACGCTCGACCTCAACCTGCCCGCGTTGCTCAGCGACCAGGGACCGCTGCCGTTGCCGAGCCTGCCGCCTATCCCGCTGCCGAGCCTGCCGCCACTCCCGCCGCTTCCGACCAGCCTGCCGACGGCGCTGCCCACACTGCCGGTCCCGTTGCCGACCCTGCCTATCCCGCTGCCGACCGCCCTGCCGACGTTGCCGCTCCCCCTGCCGTCGGCCTGCATCACGCTGCCCCCGCTCCCGCTGCCGCCGATCTGCACGCAGGCCGACGCGCAGGGCGCCGCGTACGACCCGGAGCTCGCGGGCCTGCTGGTGGGAGGGATCGGATGATCGGCAAGCTCGTCCGGATCCAGCTCGTGCTGTTCGTCGCGCTGACGCTGGTCGGCGTCTCGTACGTCGGCGCCCGGTACGCCGGGCTCGACGACCTGATCCTCGGCCGCGGCTACCACGTGACCGCCGACTTCGCCGACTCCGGCGGGATCTTCGAGACCGCCGAGGTGACGTACCGCGGCGTCGGTGTCGGCCGCGTCGACAAGCTCACGCCGACGCCGGACGGCGTCGAGGTGCGGCTGGCGCTGGAGGACGACGCGCCGCGGATCCCGGCCGACACGGTGGCGGTCGTCGCCAACCGGTCCGCGATCGGCGAGCAGTACGTCGACCTGCAGCCGCGCCGCGACGGCGCCCCGTACCTCGACGACGGCGCGACGATCGCGCGGCGCGACACCAAGACGCCGATCCCGACGACGAAGCTCTTGCTCGACCTCGACCGGCTGGTCAACTCCGTCGGCAAGGAGGACCTGACGACGGTGATCGACGAGCTCGGCGACGCGTTCTGGGGAACGGGGGACGACCTCAGCCGCATCGTCGACTCCGGCAACGCGCTGATCGAGACCGCCGACGACAACCTCGAGCAGACGATCTCGCTGATCGAGGACGGGTCGACGGTCCTGCGTACGCAGCGCGAGTCCGGCGGCGCGATCAAGAGCTTCTCCCGCGACCTCGCCGACCTGTCGGACACGCTGGTCGCGTCGGATCCGAAGCTCCGGCAGGTGCTCGACTCGGGGATCCTGACCGCGCGCGAGGTGTCTGCGCTGCTGGACGAGAACGCGAGCGACGTCCCCGTTCTGCTTGCGAACCTCACGACGGCCGGGCAGATCGTGCGGGTGCGCACGGAGAACCTGCAGCAGATCCTGATCATCTACCCGTACGTCGTCCGTGGCGGCTACACGGTGATCGACAAGGATCCGGTGACCGGGCACTACACCGCGCATTTCGGGCTGCAGCTGTCGCTGGGGCCTGCGTCGTGCCGGAAGGGGTACGAGGGAACGACGAAGCGGACGCCGGAGGAGACGCAGGACCAGTCCGCGAACACGTCGGCCTCGTGCAAGGACGAGAAGACGACGATGCGCGGGGCGCAGAACGCGCCGCGTGTCGACGCCGACTCGCCCGCGCGGAGTATCCCCGGGTCGCTCGGCTCGTTGGGGGGACAGCAGAAGGCGTTCGGAGAGGATTCGTGGAAGTGGCTGTTGGTCGGTCCGACCGCGCGATGAGTCCGCGGTCGGTGCTCGTTCTCGTTCTCGCGATCCTGGTGGCGGGCGCGCTGGTCGCTGTCGCGTTCCTCACGGTGCTGGTGGTGCGGGACCAGCGGTCGGCTGACGCGCGGACGGATGCGCTGCGGATCGCGCGGCAGCTGACGGTGAACTTCACGACGCTGGACTACCGGACGTTCGACGAGAACGCGGCGAACGTGGTGTCGCTGTCCTCGGGGGACTTCCGTTCTCAGTTCCGGAATGCCACTGCCGACTTGAAGAAGCAGGTCGCGGCGAACAAGACCGTGTCGCGCGGGGAGGTGCTCGAGGCGGGGTTGGTGTCGTTCGACCCGGACTCGGCGCGCGCCCTGGTGGTGGCGGACGCGTCGGTGACGAACGTGGCCGCGCCGAAGGGGAGCGTGAAGCACTACCGGATGCAGCTGGACCTGGTCCGCGAGCGGGCCGGGTGGCGTGTCGTCGACCTGCAGTTCGTGGGGTGAGCTGATGCCGACTCGTCGCCGGCCGATCGCCGGAGAACGCCGTACGCCGCGGAGCTTCGCGACCGACGACGCGCGCTCGACCGCGCCGACCGCGCCGACGTCGCCGACGTCGCCGACGTCGCCGACGTCGCCGACGTCGGACGAAATCGAGGCCGCGATCGCCGCCGAGACCTCGCCGGACCTGGCGCCGGCCGTACCCTCGCCGGCCGCCGAGGTGGTCGAGCAGGCGCCGCCTGCGTCTCGCTCGGACGAGGATCTCCGCGCGCCGGTCCTGGTGATCGTGCTCGCCGTCGTCACCGCGATCGCCCTGGTGGCGTTCGGCATTCTCGCGTTCCGCGCCGTCCAAGCCTCGGCCGTCGACCGCGCCCGCACCGAGGCCGTGGCCGCCGCCCGGACCGCGGCGAAGGCGGTGCTGTCGTACGACTACCGCCAGCTCGACCGCGACTTCAAGACCGCCTCGGGCCACCTGACCGGGACGTTCGCGAGCGAGTACACCAAGACCACGACCACCGTCGTCCGCCCGACCGCGACCCAGACGAACGCCGTCGTCGTCGCCGAGGTCCGCACCGCCTCCGCCGTCTCCGCCACACCGGACCGGGTGGTGACGTTGCTGTTCGTCAACCAGACGACGACCAGCAACCGGCTGAAGGAGCCGCGGACGGACTTCAACCGCGTACGAATCACCATGGACCACATCGACGACCGCTGGCTGATCAGCGACATCGACGCCCTCTAACCCCCCGGCAGGGTTTCGGCTGGTGGCCGTGCCCCGTGATCATGTACGTGATCATGAAGGCAAACCCGGCGTATACAACCGGTTCAGCTTCATGATCACGTTCATGATCACCGCGGGCGCGGAGAGGTGGCGGCGCGAGGGATTGGGGCGTCGACCAGGGGCAGCTCGAGCTCATCACGCCGCGGATCCCTGGCTGGAGCTGCTCTGGGGCCGCGACTTTGGATGAAGGGCACCTTCATCCAATAGGTTTGGATGAAGGTGCCCTTCATCCAACAGCGCAGCCACCTGCCCATAGTGGCGGCGAGGCTGACCCAGACCGACCGGGCAGGCGCCGCTTGGCCGTCGCAGTGAACGGGTCGTGTCCAGAGCGGGTCAAACCGTGTCGCCCGGCGTGAGCAGATCGCTAAAATCCCAGGTGGCGGGACGGAAATGCTTGACTCTCGACCCCCATCGGCGTCATCCTCGCAGAGTCACTTGGTGACGAAGGGTGACTCGGCACAACGCGGGGCGGCCACGCGGGGTGTCGGCAGGACGGAGAACAGAGACTGGCGTCTGGAGCCTCAGCCGGGGGCATCCGACGAGTCCTCCGATTTGAAGAAATCCGGGTACTGGACAGCAGTGTGTCGAGAGGCTACACTGTCGCTTTGCCCTGCCTTCCGACTGTCCGCGACTCCCTCGTGGATGGTCTGGCATGTGTAGCGACTGCAAGCCTCGGAAGGACCCCTCTTGGCCGCCGCGCCCACCACTGCGTCCACTACGTCCACCCGCACATCCGACCACGCCGAACCGCCCCGTCGCGTGTCGTTCGCCAAGATCAAGGAAGCTGCTGAGGTTCCCAACCTGCTCGCTTTGCAGGTCGAGAGCTTCGACACCTTGATCGGCAACGATCGCTGGCAGGCCCGGGTCGAGCGTGCCCTCGAAGAGGGTCGCACGGATGTACCCACCAAGTCCGGCTTGGAGGAGATCTTCGAGGAGATCTCTCCCATCGAGGACTTCTCGGGGACCATGTCCCTTTCGTTCCGCGACCACCGGTTCGAGCCGCCGAAGAACTCCGTCGACGAGTGCAAGGAGCGCGACTTCACGTACGCGGCTCCGCTGTTCGTCACCGCCGAGTTCATGAACAACGAGACCGGCGAGATCAAGTCCCAGACGGTCTTCATGGGCGACTTCCCGCTCATGACCGACAAGGGGACGTTCGTGATCAACGGCACCGAGCGTGTCGTGGTCAGCCAGCTCGTGCGTTCGCCCGGCGTCTACTTCGAGCGGAGCCCGGACAAGACCTCCGACAAGGACATCTTCACCGCGAAGATGATCCCGTCGCGGGGTGCCTGGCTCGAGTTCGAGGTCGACAAGCGCGACACCGTCGGCGTACGTCTCGACCGCAAGCGCAAGCAGAACGTCACTGTCCTCCTGAAGGCGCTCGGCTGGACCGACGCGCAGATCCTCGAGGAGTTCGGCGACTACGAGTCGATGCGTCTCACCCTGGAGAAGGACCACACGTCCGGCCAGGACGACGCGCTGCTCGACATCTACCGCAAGCTCCGTCCCGGTGAGCCCCCGACGCGGGAGGCCGCCCAGGCGCTGCTTGAGAACTACTACTTCAACCCGAAGCGGTACGACCTCGCGAAGGTCGGCCGTTACAAGATCAACAAGAAGCTCGGGTTGGAGCTCCCGCACGATCAGTCCGTGCTGACGATCGACGACATCGTGGCGACCATTCGCTACCTCGTCGCTGTGCACGAGGGCAGGGCAGAGCTCGAGGCGCCGCGCGGGACGATCCTGGTCGAGGACGACGACATCGACCACTTCGGCAACCGCCGGATGCGTACCGTCGGCGAGCTGATCCAGAACCAGCTCCGTACGGGCCTCGCCCGGATGGAGCGGGTGGTCCGCGAGCGGATGACGACTCAGGACGTCGAGGCGATCACGCCGCAGACCCTGATCAACATCCGGCCCGTGGTCGCGGCGCTGAAGGAGTTCTTCGGCACCTCCCAGCTGAGCCAGTTCATGGACCAGACCAACCCGATCGCGGGCCTGACGCACAAGCGGCGTCTGAACGCTCTCGGCCCGGGCGGTCTGTCCCGTGACCGTGCCGGCATGGAGGTCCGTGACGTCCACCCGAGCCACTACGGCCGGATGTGCCCGATCGAGACGCCGGAAGGCCCGAACATCGGTCTGATCGGCTCGCTCGCGTCGTTCGGACGGATCAACCCGTTCGGCTTCATCGAGACGCCGTACCGCAAGGTCGTCGAGGGCAAGGTCATCGACCAGATCGACTACCTCACCGCCGACGAGGAGGACCGCTTCGTCAAGGCCCAGGCCAACACCGGGCTGCACGACGACGGGACGATCGCCGACGAGCAGGTGCTGGTGCGGACCAAGGGTGGTGACACCGAGCTGGTGCCGCCGAACCGGGTCGACTACATGGACGTCTCGCCGCGGCAGATGGTCTCCGTCGCGACCGCGATGATCCCGTTCATCGAGCACGACGACGCCAACCGCGCGCTGATGGGCTCGAACATGCAGCGCCAGGCCGTGCCGCTGATCCGTTCCGAGGCCCCGCTCGTGGGCACCGGCATGGAGTACCGCGCCGCGGTCGACGCCGGCGACGTGGTCGTGGCGACCGCGCCAGGCGTGGTCCGCGAGGCCTGCGCCGACTACGTCGAGGTCGCTCAGGACGACGGCACGTACCAGACGTACCGGCTGTCGAAGTTCCGCCGGTCGAACGCGGGTACGTGCATCAACCAGCGTCCGCTCGTGGGCGAGGGTGACCGGATCGAGGTCGGCACGGTCATCGCCGACGGTCCGTGCACCGACAACGGCGAGATGGCGCTGGGCCGCAACCTGCTGGTCGCGTTCATGTCCTGGGAAGGGCACAACTACGAAGACGCGATCATCCTGAGCCAGCGGCTCGTGCAGCAGGACGTCCTCACCTCGATCCACATCGAGGCGCACGAGGTCGACGCCCGCGACACGAAGCTGGGTCCGGAGGAGATCACCCGGGACATCCCGAACGTCTCCGAGGAGATGCTGGCCGACCTCGACGAACGCGGCATCATCCGCATCGGCGCCGAGGTCCGCGACGGCGACATCCTGGTCGGCAAGGTCACGCCCAAGGGTGAGACCGAGCTGACGCCGGAGGAGCGGCTGCTCCGCGCGATCTTCGGTGAGAAGGCGCGCGAGGTCCGCGACACGTCGCTGAAGGTTCCGCACGGCGAGACCGGCACCGTCATCGGTGTCCGCGTCTTCGACCGCGAGGAAGGCGACGAGCTGCCGCCGGGCGTCAACCAGCTGGTCCGGGTGTATGTCGCTCAGAAGCGGAAGATCCAGGACGGCGACAAGCTCGCCGGCCGGCACGGCAACAAGGGTGTCATCGCGAAGATCCTGCCGGTCGAGGACATGCCGTTCCTCGAGGACGGGACTCCGGCGGACATCATCCTCAACCCGCTCGGTGTCCCGGGCCGGATGAACGTCGGCCAGGTGCTGGAGACCCACCTCGGGTGGGTTGCCAACTCTGGTTGGGCGATCGAAGGCGACGACACCAGCTGGAAGGAACGTCTGCAGGCGATCGGGGCGGGCATGGCCGAAGGCCGTACCAACGTCGCGACGCCGGTGTTCGACGGTGCCAGCGAGGAAGAGATCGCCGGGCTGCTCGGCTCGACCGAGCCGAACCGCGACGGCAACCGCATGGTCGGCACGAACGGCAAGGCCCGGCTGCTCGACGGCCGGACCGGCGAGCCGTTCCCCGAGCCGGTCGCTGTGGGCTACATCTACATGCTGAAGCTCAACCACCTCGTCGACGACAAGATCCACGCGCGTTCGACGGGTCCGTACTCGATGATCACCCAGCAGCCGTTGGGTGGTAAGGCGCAGTTCGGTGGTCAGCGCTTCGGTGAGATGGAGGTCTGGGCGCTCGAGGCCTATGGCGCGGCGTACGCGCTGCAGGAGCTGCTCACGATCAAGTCCGACGACGTGACCGGCCGCGTGAAGGTGTACGAGGCGGTCGTCAAGGGCGAGAACATCCCCGAGCCGGGCATCCCTGAGTCGTTCAAGGTGCTCGTCAAGGAGATGCAGGCGCTCTGCCTCAACGTGGAGGTCCTGTCCAGTGACGGGATGGCCGTGGAGATGCGCGACACCGAGGAGGACGTCTTCCGCGCAGCGGAGGAGCTCGGTATCGACCTGACCCGGCAGGAGCCGAGCAGCGTCGAGGAAGTCTGAGGCATGCGGGACGGGAGCGGTGCTCTTGAAGGCCTCTCCCGTCCCCGCCCTCGACTGAGCCAGCCCTATCAGTAACTACCCCTGGGGAAGAGAACACGTGCTCGACGTCAACTTCTTCGACGAGCTTCGCATCGGCCTCGCCACGGCCGACGATATCCGTACGTGGTCGCACGGTGAGGTAAAGAAGCCCGAGACGATCAACTACCGCACGCTCAAGCCCGAGAAGGACGGACTCTTCTGCGAGAAGATCTTCGGTCCGACCCGGGACTGGGAGTGCTACTGCGGCAAGTACAAGCGCGTCCGCTTCAAGGGCATCATCTGTGAGCGCTGCGGCGTCGAGGTGACCCGCGCCAAGGTTCGGCGCGAGCGGATGGGCCACATCGAGCTGGCCGCGCCGGTCACGCACATCTGGTACTTCAAGGGTGTGCCCAGCCGGCTCGGATACCTGCTCGACCTGGCGCCGAAGGACCTCGAGAAGGTCATCTACTTCGCCGCCTACATGATCACGCGTGTCGACGACGACGCCCGGACCCGCGACCTCCCGTCGATGGAGGCCCGGATCGACGTCGAGCGCAAGCAGATCGAACAGCGCCGTGACAACGACGCCGAGCAGCGCATGAAGAAGCTCGAGGAGGACCTCGCCCAGCTCGAGGCCGAGGGTGCCAAGAGCGACGCGCGCCGCAAGGTGAAGGAAGCCGCCGAGCGCGAGATCCGCCAGCTGCGCGACCGCAACCAGCGCGAGCTCGACCGCCTGGAAGAGGTGTGGACCCGGTTCAAGAACCTCAAGGTCCAGGACCTCGAGGGCGACGAGATCCTCTACCGCGAGATGCGCAACCGCTTCGGCAAGTACTTCGACGGCGACATGGGCGCGTCCGCGATCAAGCAGCGGCTCGCCGACTTCGACCTCGACGCCGAAGCGATCAACCTGCGCGAGATCATCCGCAGCGGCAAGGGTCAGAAGAAGACCCGTGCGCTCAAGCGGCTGAAGGTCGTGTCGGCGTTCCTCACGACGAACAACAACCCGCTCGGCATGGTGCTCGACTGTGTCCCGGTCATCCCGCCGGACCTGCGCCCGATGGTGCAGCTCGACGGTGGCCGGTTCGCGACGAGCGACCTGAACGACCTGTACCGCCGCGTGATCAACCGGAACAACCGGCTCAAGCGACTGCTCGACCTGGGCGCGCCGGAGATCATCGTCAACAACGAGAAGCGGATGCTGCAGGAGGCCGTCGACGCGCTGTTCGACAACGGCCGCCGCGGCCGTCCGGTCACCGGGCCGGGCAACCGTCCGTTGAAGTCGTTGTCCGACATGCTCAAGGGCAAGCAGGGCCGGTTCCGTCAGAACCTGCTCGGCAAGCGCGTCGACTACTCCGGCCGTTCGGTCATCGTCGTCGGTCCGCAGCTGAAGCTGCACCAGTGCGGTCTGCCGAAGGGCATGGCGATCGAGCTGTTCAAGCCGTTCGTCATGAAGCGGCTGGTCGACCTGAACCACGCGCAGAACATCAAGAGCGCGAAGCGGATGGTCGAGCGGCAGCGTCCGGTGGTCTGGGACGTGCTGGAAGAGGTCATCGCCGAGCACCCGGTGCTGCTGAACCGTGCGCCTACGCTGCACCGGTTGGGCATCCAGGCGTTCGAGCCGCAGCTCATCGAGGGTAAGGCGATCCAGCTGCACCCGCTGGTGTGTGCGGCGTTCAACGCCGACTTCGACGGCGACCAGATGGCGGTGCACGTTCCGCTGTCGGCGGAGGCGCAGGCCGAGGCCCGCATCCTCATGCTGTCGACGAACAACATCCTGAAGCCGGCCGATGGCCGTCCGGTGACGATGCCGTCGCAGGACATGATCATCGGGATCTACTTCCTCACCCTGGACCGTGACGGTCTGATCGGTGAGGGCCGGGCGTTCGGGTCGGTGGCCGAGGCGCTGATGGCGTTCGACCACGGCGAGATCCACGTTCAGAGCAAGATCAAGATCCGGTTCAAGGACTACGCGCCGCCGCTCGGCTGGACCGCTCCGGAGGGGTACGAGCAGGGCTCGTCCGTCGTGGTCGACACCACGCTCGGTCGCGCACTGTTCAACGAGACCCTGCCGGCGGACTACCCGTTCGTCGACTTCGAGGTCGGCAAGAAGCAGCTCGGTGTGATCGTCAACGACCTGGCCGAGCGGTACGCCAAGGTCGAGGTCGCGCACTGCCTCGACGCGCTGAAGGACATCGGCTTCAAGTGGGCCACCCGTTCCGGCGTCACGATCTCGATCGGTGACGTCGTCACGCCCCCGCGGAAGGCCGAGATCCTGTCGGGCTACGAGGACAAGGCAGCGAAGGTCCAGAAGCAGTTCGACCGTGGTCTGATCACCGACGACGAGCGTCGCCAGGAGCTCATCGAGATCTGGACCCAGGCCAAGGCCGAGGTCGTTCGGGAGATGGAAGACGGGTTCGACAAGATCAACCCGATCTTCATGATGGTCCACTCGGGTGCCCGCGGAAACATGATGCAGGTCGCGCAGATCGCGGCCATGCGTGGTCTGGTGGCCAACCCCAAGGGTGAGATCATCCCGCGGCCGATCAAGTCCAACTACGCCGAGGGCCTGACGGTTGGTGAGTTCTTCATCGCCACCCACGGTGCTCGGAAGGGTCTGGCCGACACGGCGCTTCGTACCGCTGAGTCCGGCTACCTGACCCGTCGTCTGGTGGACGTCAGCCAGGACGTCATCGTTCGCGACGAGGACTGCGGCAGTGAGCGCGGTCTGCTGAAGCGGATCGCGTCCAAGCAGGCCGACGGTTCGGTCCGCAAGCTCGAGAACGTCGAGACGTCGGTCTACGCGCGGATCCTCGCCGAGGACGTGCAGACGTCGGGCGGGAAGGTCGTGGCGGAAGCCGGGACCGACCTGGGTGACGTCGTCATCGACCGCCTGGTCGGCGAGGGCGTCGAAGAGGTTCGCGTCCGTTCGGTGCTGACCTGCGACTCGCGCGTCGGTACCTGCGCGGCCTGCTACGGCCGGTCGTTGGCCAGCGGCAAGCTCGTCGACATCGGCGAGGCGGTCGGCATCATCGCCGCCCAGTCGATCGGTGAGCCCGGCACGCAGCTGACGATGCGTACGTTCCACACCGGCGGTGTCGCGGGTGAGGACATCACGCACGGTCTGCCCCGAGTGCAGGAGATCTTCGAGGCGCGCGTTCCGAAGGTGAAGGCTCCGATCGCGGAGTCTGCCGGCCGGGTGCGCATCGAGGACTCCGACAAGGCACGCAAGCTCGTGGTCGTACCGGACGACGGCTCGGAGGAGAAGGGCTACCCCGTCTCCAAGCGGTCGCGGCTCCTGGTCGAGGAAGGTACCCACGTCGAGGTTGGCGCGCAGCTCACGCAGGGCACGCCGGACCCGCAGGACGTGCTCCGTGTCCTCGGCATGCGGCAGGTCCAGCAGCACCTCGTCAACGAGGTGCAGGAGGTCTACCGCTCGCAGGGCGTGACCATCCACGACAAGCACATCGAGATCATCGTCCGGCAGATGCTCCGCCGGGTGACGGTGATCGAGTCCGGCGACGCCGAGCTGCTGCCCGGCGAGCTCGCCGAGCGGATGCGCTTCGAAGAGGAGAACCGTCGCGTCGTCGCCGAGGGCGGGCAGCCGGCTTCCGGCCGTCCGGTCCTGATGGGCATCACCAAGGCCTCGCTGGCCACCGAGTCGTGGCTGTCCGCGGCGTCGTTCCAGGAGACCACCAAGGTCCTCACCGAAGCGGCGATCAACGGCAAGTCGGACTCGCTGCGCGGTCTGAAGGAGAACGTGATTCTCGGAAAGCTGATCCCGGCTGGTACCGGCATGGAGCGGTACCGCAACATCCGGGTGGAGCCCACCGAGGAGGCGAAGGCCGCGATGTACACGATGGTCGGCTACGAGGGCTACGACGCGGACTACACGTTCGGGTCGGGCACAGGCGAAGCGGTTCGTCTAGAGGACTTCGACTTCGGCGGATACTCCAACTAACCAAGGGGTATCGAACTAGCAAGACCCGCACGGGCGGTGGCGACCTCGAGGCGCCACCGCCCGTGCTTTCGTTTGGAATGAGGGCGTCCCTCTAGTGAATAGATCGCTAGAGGGACGCCCTGATTCGAAACGCCACCCCACCAGCTCCCGATCCATTGAATGAAGGGCACCTTCATTCGAACCTATTGAATGAAGGTGCCCTTCATTCAAACAGCGGGGACGGAAGGCCCGGCTTCATCGACACCACAAGAGACCGGGGGCACCCCACAAGCAACGCAAGCACGGCAACAAACCTGAACGGCAAGGAACCTCCTCCGGGCACCCGTTCCCGGGGGAGGGGCGGCGCGTTAAAGACAGGTGGCCGGTCCGGGGCGAGTCAAGGGCCGCTCCGCGGTCGCGAAGCGACGCCTCTCGCCGCGCGCGAAGCGCCCCCCGAGAGGCGCCCTTGACGCGCCCCGGACCGGCCACCAAAATCGACCGCCGCAACAGCCCACGGCGAGCACCAACGGCCAAACAGCTCGCCAAGGTCAATCGAGCTCAAACGCGCCGACAACAGCGATCCGCCGAGCCAATGACCCCCACCCTCGTGATCATGAACGTGATCATGAAGCCGAACTGGTCGTATACGCCGGGTTTGCCTTCATGATCACGTTCATGATCACGGACAGGGGTGGCCGAGGCTTGGGGTGAGGGGCGCCCCGGTCCCATAGGTCCGGACGAGGGTGCCCCCGACCCAGTCGACCCCGCCCCCGCCACGTTTCGAATGAAGGGCACCTTCATTCCATAGGTTCGAATGAAGGTGCCCTTCATTCAAAACGGGCGACCAGAACCCCAACCCCGTCGAGGATCAGATCCAGCCCCGACGCGAAGTCAGCGTCGGCATCCCCCGCGGCCTCGCCCGTCTCGAACAGGTCCGAGGCGAACAAAGCAGCAACCTCCGGATACCGGTCGGCCGAAGCGAGCGAAGCAAGCACCCGCCCGTAGTCGCGTTCAGCCTCGAGCAAGGAGACGTCGCCACGGCTCGAGGCCAGCTGCTGCCCCATCAGTTCCGCATGCCGCACGTACCCGCTCACCACAGTGATCACGGTGACCTTCGAAGCCCACGACAAGCGAGTGGCCCGAAGAGCGGACAACCCAGCGTCCATCCAGCCCACCGTGTGCGGCCCACTCGGCGGGCCGGCGATGGGCAGCCGAACGAGCCAAGGCCGGTCCCGGAACACCCCCCGCAACGCAACCGCCCAACCCCGCAGCGAGTCCCGCCACGACGCAGCCGAGACAGAGGGCGGGGGACCGTAAGCGACGTCCTCCATCAGCCCATACAGCTCGTCCTTGCTGCCGATATGCCGGTACAGCGACATCGGTGTGACCCCGAGCACCTCGGCGATCTTCGGAAGCGAGACCCCAGCCAGCCCGGAAGCGTCAGCGAGCGAGACGGCCGTCGAGACGACCTGGTCGACGTCGAGCTCGGCCGGCCGACCCAGCCGCCGGGTGGGCGTGACCCGCCACATCCGGGCCAGCGGACCGGGCAGAGCGTCCATTACTATAGTCCTTATAGTTTATGGGCAACACCAAACGCGGGAGACCGAGATGAACGTCCAGACCATCCGGAAGGCAACAGGACTCACGGGCCTGATCGCCGCGATCCTCACGCTCATCGAGGTGCCACTGTACTTCGTGTACTCAGGCCCACCTCCGGACGCGAACGTGCTGTTCCGCAGCCTCCTGGGCCTGCTCGGGCTGACGCTCCTGTTCGTGTTCATCACCGGCATCCGCCAGCTGATCAAGGAGGCCGACAGGTCGTACGAGTGGCTCGGCACGCTCACAGCCACCGCCGGCGGAGCCTGGCTGACCGTCCTGCTCGTCTCCACCGGCCTCGAGGTCGGCGCCGTGATCGCGGCACCAGACCCGATCGACCCGACGATCTCGGTGAGCGGCACCTACCTCCTGTACGGAACGATCGCCCGCCTCCTCGAGGGACTCTTCGCACTCAGCCTCGGCATCGCCGTCATCAAGACCGCAATAGCACCGAGATGGGTCGGCCGGTCCGCGATCGCTATCGCAGCCATCAACGCGGCCTTCGTCCCCTCGATGTTCTTCGGCAACGTCCCCGCGAACTTCTATGCCGCCAACGGCTGGGGAACGACCGCTTCGATGGGCGCCCTCACGATGATCTGGCTGATCGCCGTGAACGTCGCGATCCTGCGCGCCAAGCAGCCAAAAGCCCAGGTCGCGAGCTAAACTGGACAGGCGGGACAGCCACAGTGTCCCCATCACCCACCCTGCTTTGACCGCACTTGGTCGGACCAGGTAAGGTTCAAGACCGTGCCCGGCGTTGACTGGGCACTCATGTGTGCCCGGTGAGGGCGCGCGTGGACCCCCACGTTTCCGTCGATCAAGTCGGCGTGACGGCCTTGGCCGGGCGACACACCCGACCGCGGGGGTCGGAGCAACGACTACGAAGAAGACGTCACCGACGAAAGATAGGGAACGACGCGGTGCCCACCATCCAGCAGTTGGTCCGCAAGGGCCGCAAGGACAAGGTGTCGAAGAACAAGACGCCGGCGCTCAAGGGTTCGCCTCAGCGACGGGGGGTTTGCGTGCGTGTGTACACCACGACCCCGCGTAAGCCGAACTCCGCGCTGCGCAAGGTGGCACGCGTCCGGCTGACCAGTGACACCGAGGTGACCGCGTACATCCCCGGTGTGGGTCACAACCTGCAGGAACACTCGATGGTCCTGGTCCGTGGCGGCCGAGTGGCCGACCTGCCGGGCGTCCGCTACAAGATCATCCGCGGATCGCTCGACACGCAGGGCGTCAAGGGTCGCAAGCAAGCCCGCAGCCGCTACGGCGCGAAGAAGGAGAAGAGCTAATGCCCCGCAAGGGTCCGGCCCCGAAGCGGAAGCCGATCATCGACCCGGTGTACGGGTCTCCGCTCGTCACGCAGCTGATCAACAAGGTGCTGCGCAGCGGGAAGAAGGCACTCGCCCAGCGCGTTGTCTACACAGCGCTCGAGGGCTGCCGCGAGAAGACCGGCACCGATCCGGTGATCACGCTCAAGCGGGCGCTCGACAACGTCAAGCCGGCCCTCGAGGTCAAGAGCCGCCGTGTCGGTGGCGCGACCTACCAGGTGCCGATCGAGGTGCGTGCCGAACGTTCGACGACCCTCGCGCTGCGGTGGCTGGTGAGCTACTCCCAGGCCCGCCGCGAGAAGGCCATGGCGGAGCGTCTGATGAACGAGATCCTGGACGCCTCCAACGGTCTCGGCGCGAGCGTGAAGCGACGCGAGGACACGCACAAGATGGCGGAGTCCAACAAGGCGTTCGCCCACTACCGCTGGTAGTTCACAGCGGGATGTAGGGGCGCCGCGACTCCTGCAGCGAACCCATAAAAGACTTCTACGAAAGACCTGACGAGCCTGATGGCGACCGACCTTCGCACTGTCGACCTGGCCACGATCCGCAACATCGGCATCATGGCCCACATCGACGCGGGCAAGACCACGACCACCGAACGCATCCTGTTCTACACCGGCATCACCTACAAGATCGGTGAGGTCCACGACGGTGCTGCCGTCATGGACTGGATGGAGCAGGAGCAGGAGCGCGGCATCACGATCACGTCCGCCGCGACGACCTGCCACTGGAAAGACCACACCATCAACCTGATCGACACCCCCGGGCACGTCGACTTCACCGTCGAGGTCGAGCGCAACCTGCGCGTCCTCGACGGCGCCGTCGCCGTGTTCGACGGGGTGGCCGGAGTCGAGCCGCAGTCGGAGACCGTCTGGCGGCAGGCCGACCGGTACGGCGTCCCGCGGATGTGCTTCGTCAACAAGATGGACCGTGTTGGCGCGGAGTTCCACCGCTGCGTGGAGATGATCGTCGACCGGCTGAACGCGACCCCGCTGGTGCTCCAGCTGCCGCTCGGGTCCGAGGCCGACTTCATCGGCGTCATCGACCTGGTCAACATGCGCGCCCTCACCTGGCGTGGCGAGCCCGAGAAGGGCGAGGACTACACGATCGAGGACATCCCGGCGACGCACACCGAGGCCGCTCGGGAGTGGCGAGACCGGCTCTTCGAGGCGCTGGCCGAGGCCGACGACGAGATCATGGAGCTCTACCTCGAGGGCCAGGAGCCCACGACCGAGCAGCTCCAGACGGCGATCCGGCGCGCGACCATCGCGAGCAAGGTCACCCCCGTGCTCTGCGGCACCGCGTTCAAGAACAAGGGCGTCCAGCCCCTGCTCGACGCGGTCGTCGACTACCTGCCCAGCCCGCTCGACGTGGGTTCGGTCACTGGTCATTCGCTGAAGAGCGAGGAGGAGATCCTCGAGCGCGACCCCGACGAGGAGGCTCCGCTCGCGACGCTGGCGTTCAAGATCATGAGCGACCCGCACCTCGGCAAGCTCACGTACCTCCGGATCTACTCCGGCACGCTCACCTCCGGGACTCAGGTGCTCAACAGCACCAAGGACCGCAAGGAGCGGATCGGCAAGATCTACCGGATGCACGCGAACAAGCGTGAGGAGATCGAGAAGGCCACGGCCGGCTCGATCGTCGCGGTGATGGGCCTCAAGCAGACCACCACGGGTGAGACGCTCTGCGACCCGAACCAGCCGATCATCCTCGAGTCGATGAACTTCCCGGCGCCGGTCATCTCGGTGGCGATCGAGCCGAAGACCAAGAGCGACCAGGAGAAGCTCTCCGGAGCCATCCAGCGACTCGCGGACGAGGACCCGACGTTCCAGGTCCGTACGGACGTCGAGACCGGCCAGACCATCATCTCCGGGATGGGCGAGCTCCACCTGGACATCCTGGTCGACCGGATGAAGCGCGAGTTCAAGGTCGAGGCGAACGTCGGCAAGCCGCAGGTCGCCTACCGCGAGACCATCCGCAAGAAGGTCGAGAAGGTCGAGTACACCCACAAGAAGCAGACGGGTGGCTCCGGCCAGTTCGCGCGCGTGATCATCGACATCGAGCCCACAGGCGGCGAGGGCGATGGTGGCTACGAGTTCGTCAACGCGGTGAGCGGTGGACGGATCCCGCGGGAGTACATCCCGGCCGTCGACGAGGGCATCCAGGAGGCGATGGAGTTCGGCGTACTCGCCGGCTACCCCGTCGTCGACATCAAGGTGACCTTGCGCGACGGTGCCTACCACGAGGTCGACTCGTCCGAGCTCGCGTTCAAGATCGCCGGATCTATGGCCTTCAAGGAAGCGGCACGGCGGGCCGGCCCGGCTCTGCTCGAGCCGGTCATGAGGGCCGAGGTCACGACGCCCGAGGACTACCTCGGCGACGTGATCGGCGACATCAACAGTCGTCGCGGGCACGTTCAGAAGATGGACGAGTTCGCGGGTAACAGGGTCATCACCGCGCTGGTGCCGCTGTCGGAGACGTTCGGTTACGTCAGCGACCTGCGCAGCAAGACCCAGGGGCGCGCAGTGCCCCACATGGAGTTCAACTCGTACGCCGAGGTTCCGAAGTCGGTGTCCGAGGAGATCGTCAAGAAGGTCCGGGGCGAGTGAGCGGGGAGACCCGCGCGTAGTCCCTGTACACCAGTCCCGTAAAGTTTCGCGCCTAGTTGAACGGCGTAGTAAGAAAGAAATCAGGAGGAGCCCGAAGTGGCGAAGGCGAAGTTCGAGCGCACCAAGCCGCACGTCAATATCGGCACCATTGGGCACATCGACCACGGGAAGACCACGCTCACCGCGGCGATCACCAAGGTGCTGCATGACAAGTACCCGGATGTGAACCCCTTCTACGCCTTCGACCAGATCGACAAGGCGCCGGAAGAGAAGCAGCGCGGCATCACGATCACGATCGCGCACGTGGAGTACCAGACCGAGAAGCGCCACTACGCGCACGTGGACTGCCCGGGTCACGCGGACTACATCAAGAACATGATCACCGGCGCGGCCCAGATGGACGGCGCGATCCTCGTGGTCGCGGCGACCGACGGTCCGATGCCCCAGACGCGTGAGCACGTGCTGCTCGCCCGTCAGGTCGGCGTGCCGTACATCGTCGTGGCTCTGAACAAGTCCGACATGGTCGACGACGAGGAGATCCTCGAGCTGGTCGAGCTCGAGGTCCGGGAGCTGCTCAACGAGCAGGAGTTCCCCGGCGACGACGCTCCGGTCGTTCGCGTCTCGGCGCTGAAGGCGCTCGAGGGCGACGCCGAGTGGGGCGAGAAGATCCTCGAGCTCATGGCCGCCGTGGACGAGTCGGTCCCGGAGCCCACGCGCGAGATCGAGAAGCCGTTCCTCATGCCCGTCGAGGACGTCTTCACGATCACCGGTCGCGGCACGGTCGTGACCGGCCGAGTCGAGCGCGGCATCCTCAAGGCCGGCGCTGAGGTCGAGATCGTCGGCATCAAGGACGCGTCGACCAAGACGATCGTCACCGGCGTCGAGATGTTCCGCAAGATCCTCGACGAGGCTCGCGCGGGTGAGAACGTCGGCCTGCTGCTTCGTGGCACCAAGCGCGAAGAGGTCGAGCGTGGCCAGGTCATCGTGCAGCCGGGTACCACCACGCCGCACACCGACTTCGAGGCGCAGGTCTACATCCTGTCGAAGGAAGAGGGCGGACGGCACACGCCGTTCTTCAACAACTACCGCCCGCAGTTCTACTTCCGTACGACGGACGTGACCGGCGTGGTGCACCTCCCCGAGGGCACCGAGATGGTCATGCCGGGTGACAACACCGAGATGCGCGTTGAGCTGATCCAGCCCATCGCCATGGAGGAGACGCTGACCTTCGCGATCCGCGAGGGTGGCCGTACGGTCGGCTCCGGCCGGGTCACCAAGGTTCTCAAGTAGGTTCAAGCGATCGGGGTGGGACTCCTCACAGAGTCCCACCCCGATTAGCGTGCTGGCAGGGCGGTCTGGCATACTTGCCGGGTTGCCTGCGACAGGCCGCCGAGGCGTGTCCGCGTTTCTCACGCGCGTGACATGGCCGACCCGGAGACCTGGTCAGCATTTCCCATGCATGCATGACGGGAACAACACCTGCGTCCGGTCCCACGACTGGACGACGACCCCCACCGGATCCAGAAAACCAAGGGATCCATGCGGTTCGAGTACGCGACACACCCGACCGCGGGGGTCGGCGGAATGGCACGGACAGGACGCATTGGCCGCAACGGGCGAACAGGCCCGAGCGTAGGAGAGAAGGACATGGCGGGACAGAAGATCCGCATCAGGCTCAAGGCCTACGACCACGAGGTCATCGACAGCTCGGCGAAGAAGATCGTCGAGACGGTGACGCGTACGGGCGCCAAGATCGCCGGGCCGGTTCCGCTGCCCACCGAGAAGAACGTCTTCTGCGTGATCAAGTCGCCGCACAAGTACAAGGACAGCCGCGAGCACTTCGAGATGCGGACCCACAAGCGGCTCATCGACATCATCGACCCGACGCCGAAGACAGTCGACTCGCTCATGCGTCTCGACCTGCCTGCCGGTGTCGACATCGAGATCAAGCTCTGAGGGACTGTTACTGATGAGCACCGTGAAAGAGGGCCGCAAGCAGCGCGGCCTGCTGGGCGAGAAGCTCGGCATGACCCAGCTCTGGGACGAGCAGAACAAGCTCATCCCGGTCACCGTGGTCCAGGCCGGACCCTGCGTCGTGACGCAGGTCCGTACGCCGGACACCGACGGCTACTCGGGTGTGCAGATCGCGTTCGGCGCGATCGACCCCCGCAAGGTCAACAAGCCCGACTCGGGGCACTTCGCGAAGGCGGGCGTGACGCCGCGGCGGCACGTGATCGAGCTGCGTACTCCCGACGCGTCGGAGTACACGACCGGTCAGGAGCTCACCGCTGAGGTGTTCGAGGCCGGCCAGATCGTCGACGTCACCGGGCAGAGCAAGGGCCAGGGTTTCGCCGGCGTCATGAAGCGGCACGGCTTCCACGGTCTGCGCGCGAGCCACGGCGTCGAGCGCAAGCACCGTTCGCCGGGCTCCATCGGCGCCTGCGCCACTCCGGGCCGCGTGTTCCGCGGTCAGAAGATGGCCGGCCGGATGGGCGGCGAGCGCGTCACCACGCAGAACGTGAAGGTGCACGCGGTCGACGTCGACAAGGGCCTGATCCTGCTCCGCGGCGCCGTCCCCGGCGCGCGTGGCTCGGTCGTCCTCATCCGCAACGCCGCGAAGGTGGTGGCCAAGTGACCAGCGTCGACGTACTGAACGAGACCGGCGCCAAGGCCGGCTCCGTGGACCTCCCGGACGAGATCTTCGACGTCCAGGTGAACATCCCGCTGATCCACCAGGTGGTCGTCGGCCAGCAGGCCGCGGCCCGCCAGGGGACGGCGTCCACCAAGACCCGCGGCCAGGTCCGCGGCGGTGGCGCGAAGCCGTACCGGCAGAAGGGCACCGGCCGCGCCCGGCAGGGCTCGCGGCGTGCGCCGCAGTTCGCCGGCGGTGGTGTGGTGCACGGCCCGTCGCCGCGCTCGTACGACCAGCGGACCCCCAAGAAGATGAAGGCCGCCGCGCTCCGCGGCGCCCTGTCGGACCGGGCTCGCAACGGCCGGGTGCACGTGGTGACCGGACTGGTCGGCACGGAGCTCCCGTCGACCAAGGCCGCCGCTGCCGCGATCGCCGCGATCACGTCCCGCCGCCACGTGCTGGTGGTGCTGGACCGCGACGACGAGTTGGGCTGGAAGAGCCTGCGGAACGTCCCGAACGTGCACCTGATCGTTCCGGACCAGCTCAACACCTACGACGTGTTGACGTCCGACGACGTGGTGTTCACCGCGGCGGCGTTCCAGGAGTTCTCCGGCATCGAGGTCGTCGCCGAGAAGGCAGCGCCGGCCAAGAAGGCCGCCGCGAAGAAGGCAGCGGCCAAGAAGACCGCGGACTCCGATCCCGAAGAGGGTGGCGAGACCGACGCGACGATGGTCGAGGCTGCGCCGGCGAAGAAGGCCGCAGCAGCTAAGAAGACCGCCAAGAAGGCTGCGGCGAAGAAGACCGCTGACAAGCCGGCTGAGAAAGAAGAGGAGGGTGACGAGTGAGCGCCATTCACAAGGACCACCGCGACGTCCTCCTCGCGCCGGTGATCAGCGAGAAGAGCTACGGCCTCCTCGACCAGAACAAGTACACGTTCCTCGTGCACCCCGATGCCAACAAGACCGAGATCAAGATCGCGGTCGAGAAGGTGTTCAACGTCAAGGTCACCGACGTGAACACCCTCAACCGGCAGGGCAAGAAGCGCCGCACGCGGTTCGGAACGGGGACGCGCAAGAGCACCAAGCGGGCGATCGTGACCGTCCAGGACGGGCAGCGGATCGACATCTTCGGCGGACCAGTGAGCTAGGGGACTGACGAATGGCTATCCGTAAGTACAAGCCGACGACCCCGGGTCGTCGTGGCGCGAGCGTCTCGGACTTCGCCGAGCTCACGCGTTCGACCCCGGAGAAGTCGCTGCTGCGCCCGTTGGCGAAGAAGGGCGGCCGGAACAACTCCGGCAAGATCACGACGCGTCACCAAGGTGGCGGTCACAAGCGCGCGTACCGGCTGATCGACTTCAAGCGGTACGACAAGGACGGCGTGCCGGCCAAGGTCGCGGAGATCGAGTACGACCCCAACCGCACGGCGAACATCGCGCTGCTGCACTACGCCGACGGCGAGAAGCGCTACATCCTGGCGCCCGCGAGCCTGAAGCAGGGACAGCAGATCGAGAACGGCCCGAGCGCGGACATCAAGCCCGGCAACAACCTGCCGCTGCGCAACATCCCGGTCGGCACCACGATCCACGCGATCGAGATGCGGCCCGGCGGTGGCGCCAAGATCGCCCGGTCCGCCGGTGCGTCGGTGCAGCTGCAGGCGCGCGAGGGCTCGATGGCCACGCTGCGGATGCCCTCAGGCGAGCAGCGCATGGTCGACGTACGGTGCCGCGCGACCGTCGGTGAGGTCGGCAACGCCGAGCAGAGCAACATCTCGATCGGCAAGGCCGGCCGGAACCGCTGGAAGGGCAAGCGCCCGTCCGTGCGTGGTGTGGCGATGAACCCCGTCGACCACCCGCTCGGTGGCGGTGAGGGCAAGTCGTCCGGTGGTCGGCACCCGGTGTCGCCGTGGGGCAAGCCCGAGGTCCGCACCCGCAAGTCGAAGCCCAGTGATCGGCTCATCATTCGTCGCCGCCGCTCTGGTAAGCACCGCTAAGGAGCCTTGAAAGATGCCACGTAGCCTCAAGAAGGGCCCCTTCGTGGACGGCCACCTGATCAAAAAGGTGGTGGTCCAGAACGACAAGGGGACCAAGCAGGTCATCAAGACCTGGTCCCGACGCTCGATGATCGTGCCGGCCATGCTGGGCCACACGATCGCGGTGCACGACGGTCGCAAGCACGTTCCGGTCTTCGTGACCGAGGCGATGGTCGGCCACAAGCTCGGCGAGTTCGCCCCGACTCGGACCTTCCGCGGTCACGAGAAGGACGACCGTAGGAGCCGGCGCCGGTGACCGCGACAACTGGGAGTGACGTCATGGAAGCCCCCGTCCAGGCACGGGCGGTCGCGCGGCACGTACGTGTGTCGCCGACCAAGGCCCGTCGGGTCGTCGACCTCATTCGAGGTCTGCCGACCGAGGATGCGGTCGCGATCCTGCGGTTCGCGCCGCAGGCCGCGAGTGAGCCCGTACGCAAGGTGCTGGAGAGTGCGGTGGCCAACGCCGAGCACAACCTCCAGCTCGACGCGGGCGCGCTCCGCGTGGCCATCGCGTTCGTCGACGAGGGCGGGACGCTCAAGCGCTGGCGTCCTCGCGCGCAGGGTCGGGTCACCCCGATCCACAAGCGTGGTTGCCACATCACCGTGATCGTGGAGCCGGTCGAGGAGCCTGAGGCCGACACCAAGGCGGCCAAGAAGACCGCCAAGAAGGCACCGGCCAAGAAGGCGCAAGCGAACAGGAGGGCCCGGTAGTGGGACAGAAGGTCAACCCGCACGGGTTCCGGCTGGGTATCACGACCGACCACAAGAGCCGTTGGTACGCCGACAAGCTCTACAAGGACTACGTCGGCGAGGACGTGTCGATCCGCCGCCTGCTCACCAAGGGCATGGAGCGGGCCGGCATCTCCAAGGTCGAGATCGAGCGCACCCGGGACCGGGTCCGCGTCGACATCCACACCGCGCGTCCGGGCATCGTCATCGGCCGCCGTGGTGCGGAGGCCGACCGTATCCGCGCGGACCTGGAGAAGCTCACCGAGAAGCAGGTGCAGCTGAACATCCTCGAGGTGAAGAACCCCGAGGTCGACGCGCAGCTCGTCGCTCAGGCCGTGGCCGAGCAGCTGGCGAGTCGGGTCGCGTTCCGCCGCGCCATGCGTAAGGGCATGCAGAGCGCCCAGAAGGCCGGCGCGCTCGGTATCCGGATCCAGTGCTCGGGACGACTCGGTGGCGCGGAGATGTCGCGCTCGGAGTTCTACCGCGAGGGTCGGGTGCCGCTGCACACGCTGCGTGCCGACATCGACTACGGCTTCTACGAGGCCCGTACGACCTTCGGCCGCGTCGGCGTGAAGGTCTGGATCTACAAGGGCGAGGTTCCGGTGTCCCGGGCCGAGCGCGAGAAGCTGCAGGCCGAGGCCCGCGCCAACGCGCAGCGCCGTCCGAGCGGCGGCGACCGTGACCGTGGCGACCGCGGTGGTCGCGGCGGCCGTGGTGGCGGCGGCGGTGGCCGTGGTGGCGACCGCGGTGGTCGCGGCGGTCAGGGCGGTCAGGGTGGTGGCCAGGGTGGTCAGCGCGGCGGTGGCGACAACGCCGGCGCTCAGCAGCCCCAGGCACAGGCTCCGGCTCCGGCGGCAACCGAGGCCCCGAGCGCAGGACAGGAGGGCTGACGCGTGCTGATCCCGCGGCGGTTCAAGCACCGCAAGCAGCACACGCCCAAGCGTGGCGGCATGGCCAAGGGCGGTACGACGCTGGCGTTCGGTGACTACGGCATCCAGGCACTGGAAGGCCACTTCGTCACCAACCGGCAGATCGAGTCCGCGCGTATCGCGATGACCCGGCACATCAAGCGTGGCGGAAAGGTGTGGATCAACATCTTCCCCGACCGCCCGCTGACCAAGAAGCCGGCCGAGACCCGGATGGGTTCCGGTAAGGGTTCGCCCGAGTGGTGGATCGCGAACGTGAAGGCTGGCCGCGTGATGTTCGAGCTCTCCGGCGTGCCGGAGGGGATCGCCCGCGAAGCTTTGCGGCGCGCGATCCACAAACTTCCTATGAAGTGCAGGTTCGTGAAGAGAGAGGCGGGTGACTTGTGATGGCAACGGTTTCGAAGGCCACCGAGCTCCGCAACCTCGAGGAGCTCGAGCTCGTCGACAAGCTGAAGGAAGCCAAGGAGGAGCTGTTCAACCTCCGCTTCCAGGCGGCGACCGGCCAGCTCGAGAGCCACGGCCGGCTCAAGATCGTCCGCCGGGAGATCGCGCGGATCTACACGGTGATGCGCGAGCGCGAGCTCGGCATCACGACCGCGCCGACCGCTGAGACGACGGAGGGTGCCGCATGAGCGCTAACGAAGAAGTAACGACGGCGACCGCTGTGGCGGACACCGACAAGCGTGGCTTCCGCAAGACCCGTGAGGGCCTCGTGGTGAGCGACAAGATGGACAAGACCGTTGTCGTCGTAGTCGAGGACCGTGTGAAGCACGCCCTCTACGGCAAGGTCATGCGGCGTACTCACCGACTCAAGGCGCACGACGAGGCCAACGAGTGCGGTGTCGGCGACCGGGTGCTCCTGATGGAGACCCGTCCGCTGTCCGCCACCAAGCGTTGGCGCATCGTCGAGATCCTCGAGAAGGCCAAGTAACGACTGCCGATCCGCTCACTTGCTGAGCAGGTCGTTGGACATGGGAGAACTAAGGTGATCCAGCAGGAGTCGCGACTCAAGGTCGCCGACAACACGGGTGCGAAGGAGATTCTCTGCATCCGCGTGCTCGGTGGCTCTGGCCGGCGCTACGCGGGAATCGGAGACGTCATCGTCGCGACCGTCAAGGACGCGATCCCCGGCGGCAACGTGAAGAAGGGCGAGGTCGTCAAGGCGGTCATCGTCCGCACGGTGAAGGAACGCCGCCGCCCGGATGGCTCGTACATCAAGTTCGATGAGAACGCCGCGGTGTTGCTGCGCGGCAACGACAACGAGCCCCGTGGCACCCGCATCTTCGGACCCGTCGGACGCGAGCTGCGCGAGAAGCGGTTCATGCGGATCATCTCGCTCGCCCCGGAGGTGTTGTGAGCATGGCACGGGTGAAGTCCCTGCACATCAAGAAGGGCGACGTCGTCCGGGTCCTCGCAGGCCGGGACCGCGGCGTCGAAGGCAAGGTGATCAGCGTCGACACGACACGCTCTCGCGTGTTCGTCGAAGGCGCCAACCGCGTCAAGCGGCACACCAAGGTCGTCCAGGCCAGCGGTCGTCAGGGTACGACCGGCGGCATCGTGACGCAGGAGGCCTCGATTCCGGTCTCGAACGTCACCTTGCTGGTCGAGGTCGAAGGCAAGAAGGTGCCGACCCGCGTCGGCTACGAGCGCCGTGAGGTCGAGAAGACGCGCGCGGACGGCACCACGTACACCGGTTATCGCAATGTGCGCATCGCGACGAAGACCGGCGAGGAGATCTGATGACGGCTACCACCGACGCGCAGCCTGAAACTCGCACCGCGCCGCCGCGGTTCAAGACCCGGTACCGCGAGGAGATCATTCCCGCCCTGCGTGAGAAGTTCGGGTTCGCGAACCCGATGCAGGTGCCCGGTCTCACCAAGGTCGTGGTCAACATGGGCGTGGGCGAGGCCGCTCGCGACTCCAAGCTGATCGACGGCGCGGTGAAGGACCTCACCGGCATCACCGGTCAGAAGCCGTCGGTGACGAAGGCCCGCAAGTCCATCGCGCAGTTCAAGCTTCGCGAGGGCATGCCGATCGGCGCGCACGTGACGCTGCGCGGCGACCGGATGTGGGAGTTCCTCGACCGGCTGGTGTCGCTCGCACTGCCCCGTATCCGCGACTTCCGCGGCCTGTCGCCGAAGCAGTTCGACGGCCGTGGCAACTACACGTTCGGTCTCACCGAGCAGGTCATGTTCCACGAGATCGACCCGGACAGGATCGACCGGTCCCGCGGCATGGACATCACGGTCGTGACGAGTGCCAAGAACGACGAGGAGGGGCGTGAGTTGCTTCGGCAGCTCGGGTTCCCCTTCGCGGAGCCCCGGTAGTCCCGGGTATCGAAGGAGAGACCTGACGTGGCGAAGACCGCCCTTGTCATCAAGGCCAAGGCGAAGCCGAAGTTCAACGTGCGTGGCTATACGCGCTGCCAGCGGTGTGGCCGCCCTCGTGCGGTGTACCGCAAGTTCGGCCTGTGCCGAATCTGCCTGCGCGAGATGGCACACCGCGGCGAGCTCCCCGGCATCACCAAGAGCTCTTGGTAACCGACACCTTTTAACACGCCGAAGGTCCCACCCCAGGTGGGAAACCGCGGCGGGAAGGCAGCCTCACACATGAGCATGACCGATCCGATCGCAGACATGTTGACCCGTCTGCGTAACGCCAACCAGGCGTACCACGACGCCACTGTGATGCCGTTCAGCAAGCTGAAGGCAGGCGTCGCGGAGATCCTCCAGCAGGAGGGCTACATCGCGGGCTGGCGCGTCGAGGAGCCGGCGCCGGGAGCGGCGGGCAAGAGCCTCGTTCTCGAGCTGCGCTTCGGCCCGAACCGGGAGCGGTCGATCGCCGGTATCCGGCGGATCTCGAAGCCGGGGCTGCGGGTGTACGCGAAGTCGACGGGGCTGCCGAAGGTTCTGGGCGGACTCGGGGTGGCGATCATCTCGACGTCGCAGGGTCTGCTGACCGACAAGCAAGCTGGCAAGCGTGGCGTAGGCGGCGAAGTCGTCGCTTACGTCTGGTGACGGAACGGGAGGAGGACGTACTCACATGTCGCGTATTGGCAAGCTCCCCATTCCCGTGCCGTCCGGTGTCGACGTCAAGATCGACGGCCAGGCTGTCACGGTCAAGGGACCGAAGGGCACGCTGTCGCACGTCGTGGCCGAGCCGATCAAGGTGGTCGCCGACAACGGCACCCTCGAGGTCAAGCGGCCCGACGAGGAGCGCAAGAGCAAGGAACTGCACGGGCTCAGCCGCACGCTGGTCTCCAACATGGTGACGGGCGTGACCGAGGGCTACGAGCGCAAGCTCGAGATCGTCGGCGTCGGTTACCGCGTCGTCCCCAAGGGACCGACGCAGCTCGAGTTCTCACTCGGCTACAGCCACTCGATCACGGTCGACGCCCCCGAGGGCATCACGTTCGCGGTCGAGACGGCGACCAAGTTCTCCGTGTCGGGGATCGACAAGCAGCTGGTCGGCGAGACCGCTGCCAACATCCGCAAGCTTCGCAAGCCCGAGCCGTACAAGGGCAAGGGCATCCGCTACGCGGGCGAGCACATCCGCCGCAAGGTCGGAAAGGCTGGTAAGTAGAGATGGCCACCAGTCTCGCGACTCACAGGTCGACGAACACCAAGACTCGGTCCCGGCTGCGTCGTCAGCTTCGGGTCCGCAAGAAGCTGTTCGGTACGGCCGAGCGCCCGCGCCTCGTCGTCACCCGTTCCGCCCGTCACGTCTTCGCCCAGGTGGTCGACGACGTCGCCGGTCGTACGCTCGTCTCGGCCTCCACGATGGAGGCGGAGCTCCGCGCTTCGTCCGACGCCAAGACCGCCCAGTCCACGCGGGTCGGTCAGCTCGTCGCCGAGCGGGCCAAGGCGGCCGGGATCGACGCGGTCGTCTTCGACCGGGCCGGGAACAAGTACACCGGGCGCCTCGCGGCGCTCGCCGATGCCGCCCGCGAGGGCGGACTCGATTTCTGACGCATCGATAAAGGAGAGGTAACCCCATATGCCACCGCAACAACGCCGCGGCAGCGGCACTGGTGAGCGCCGGGACCGCCGGGACGATCGTCGGGGCGGGTCCGTCGCGGAGAAGACCGCGTTCATCGAGCGCGTCGTCTCCATCAACCGCGTCGCCAAGGTCGTCAAGGGCGGCCGCCGGTTCAGCTTCACCGCTCTGGTCGTCGTCGGTGACGGCGACGGCACCGTCGGTGTCGGCTACGGCAAGGCCAAGGAGGTGCCCGCGGCGATCGCCAAGGGTGTCGAAGAGGCCAAGAAGCATTTCTTCAAGGTGCCGCGCATCCAGGGCACGATCCCGCACCCCGTGCAGGGCGAGAAGGCCGCGGGCGTCGTCATGCTGCGTCCCGCCTCGCCTGGTACCGGCGTCATCGCCGGCGGCCCGGTGCGCGCGGTCCTGGAGTGTGCCGGCATCCACGACGTTCTGAGCAAGTCGCTCGGCTCGTCGAACGCGATCAACATCGTGCACGCCACCGAGACGGCTCTGCGGGCTCTGGAGTCGCCCGAGCAGGTCGCTCTGCGCCGTGGACTGCCCGTCGAGCACGTCGCTCCGGCGGCGCTGCTGCGGGCCCGAGCAGGAGTGAGTACGTGATGTCGACCCGGCTCAAGGTGCGCCAGGTGCGTTCACAGATCGGTTGTAAGCAGAACCAGCGGGACACCCTGCGTTCGCTCGGGCTCAAGCGCCTGCACGACGTAGTGGTCAAGGAGGACCGCCCCGAGATCAGGGGAATGATCGCGACGGTGTCCCACCTCGTCGCGGTCGAGGAGGTCGACTGACGATGGCAGACACGAAGACCGTTGAAGCACGTGAAGAGACCTCGGGCGGCACGCCGCTCAAGGTCCATCACCTGCGCCCCGCCCCCGGCGCCAAGAAGGCGAAGCGGCGGGTCGGACGCGGTGAGGGCGGCCACGGCGGCAAGACCGCTGGCCGCGGTACGAAGGGCTCCAAGGCGCGCAACAACATCCCCGCCGCTTTCGAGGGTGGCCAGATGCCGTTGCACATGCGGATCCCGAAGCTGAAGGGGTTCAAGAACCCGTTCCGCGTCGAGTTCCAGGTCGTCAACCTGGACAAGCTGAACTCGCTCTTCCCCCAGGGCGGCGAGGTCACTGTCGCCGACCTGATCGCCAAGGGCGCCGTACGTGACACCGCCCCGGTGAAGGTTCTCGGCTACGGCGAGATCGGCGTCGCGCTGCAGGTCAGCGCGCACGCGTTCTCCAAGAGCGCAACCGAGAAGATCGAGGCGGCTGGCGGCTCGGTCACCAAGCTGTAAAACTGAACGGGAGGGCGTGCCCGGCCATCCGGGCCGCCCTTCCGGCGTCAGACCGCAAGCTGGTGCGTTAAAGTCCCTGGGTACGCCGGGGACGCCGCAGCAGCTGAGTCGGGATTCGCCGGACTACGACATTCTCTGTTCACCGACGACCCGCCAGCAACGGCGGCACGCAGGAGGCTTTGGTGCTCACCGCGTTCGTCAACGCGTTCAAGACGCCGGACCTGCGGAAGAAGCTGCTCTTCACGCTGTTCATCATCGCGCTGTTCCGGGTCGGCTCGGTACTTCCTACGCCTGGCGTTGACTCCGAGGCTGTCCAGCGGTGTCTGCAGCCGGCACTGCAACAGGGCAACTCGGTCTACGGGATGCTCAACCTGTTCTCCGGCGGAGCGTTGCTCCAGCTGTCGGTCTTCGCGCTGACAATCATGCCGTACATCACGGCGAGCATCATCATCCAGCTGCTGACCGTGGTGATCCCGCGCTTGGAGGCCCTCAAGAAGGAGGGCCACTCCGGCACCCAGAAGATCACCCAGTACACCCGGTACCTCACGATCGGCCTCGCGATCCTGCAGGCCACCACGATCGTGGCGCTGGCCCGTACGCCCGGCCAGCTGTTCCAGGGCTGCAACGAGGACCTGATCCCCGACGAGGGCCTGTTCACCATCATCACGATGGTGATCACGATCACGGCTGGTACGGCAGTGATCATGTGGTTCGGCGAGCTCATCACCGACCGCGGTGTCGGCAACGGCATGTCGATCCTGATCTTCACCTCGATCGTGGCGTCGTTCCCGTCCGCGCTCTGGCAGATCCGGGTGCAGAAGGGCTGGGGGACGTTCATCATCACCCTCGCCATCGGCCTCGTGATCATGGCGGCGGTCATCTTCGTCGAGCAGGCGCAGCGCCGGGTCCCGGTGCAGTACGCCAAGCGCATGGTCGGCCGGCGCGCGATGGGCGGCAGCTCCACGTACATCCCGCTGAAGGTCAACCAGGCCGGCGTCATCCCGGTGATCTTCGCCTCCTCGTTGCTCTATCTGCCGGTGCTGGCGGCGCAGTTCAACCCCACCGCGGGCTGGGCGACCTGGATCAGCGACAACATCACCCGCGGCGACCACCCGCTCTACATGGTCGGGTACTTCCTGCTGATCGTGGCGTTCACGTACTTCTACGTGGGCATCACGTTCAACCCGAAGGACGTCGCCGACAACATGAAGAAGTACGGCGGCTTCATCCCGGGCATCCGGGCCGGCAAGCCGACCGAGGACTACCTGCAGTACGTGCTCTCCCGCATCACCGCCCCGGGCGCGACCTACCTGGGCCTGGTGTCGCTGATCCCGCTGATCGCGCTGGTGCTGATCGACGCCAACCAGAACTTCCCGTTCGGTGGCACGTCGATCCTGATCATGGTGGGTGTCGGTCTGGACACCGTGAAGCAGATCGAGAGCCAGCTGCAGCAACGGCACTACGAAGGGTTCCTGCGTTGATGCGGCTCCTCATCATGGGGCCGCCGGGTGCAGGGAAGGGCACTCAGGCCAAGGCTGTCGCCGACGGACTGAGTGTGCCCTCGATCTCCACCGGGGACATCTTCCGCAAGAACGTCGAGGCGGGCACGATGCTCGGCCGCGAGGCCAAGCGCTACCTCGACGCCGGCGAGTACGTGCCGGACGAGATCACCAACGGCATGGTCCGGGCTCGGCTGGACGAGCTGACCGAGGGCTTCCTGCTGGACGGATACCCGCGGACGGTCGCCCAGGTCGAGGCTCTGGACAAGATCCTCGCCGACGAGGGCACCACGCTGGACCGGGTACTCGTCCTGCACGTCGACCAGGACGAGCTGGTCAAGCGGCTCACCGGCCGGGCGGAGTCCGACGGCCGGTCCGACGACGCCGAGCACGTGATCCGGCGCCGGCTCGAGGTGTACTCCGAGCAGACTGAGCCGTTGCTCGACATCTACGCCCAGCGCGGGCTGTTGGTGCTCGTGAACGGCATGGGCGAGGTCGAGGACGTCACCCAGCGGGTGCTCGCCGCTCTGCACCAGACCGGCTGAGCTGGGTTCGTTGGTGTTCTTCGATCGCAAGATCCAGTACAAGACGCCTGCCCAGGTGCGCTCCATGCGTGCTGCTGGGCTGGTCGTGGCCTCGACGCTTTCGTTGCTGCGTTCGTCCGTTGCGCCTGGGGTGACGACGTTGGAGCTGGACGCTCTGGCGGAGGCGCACATCCGTTCGTCGGGGGCTTTGCCTTCGTTCCTTGGCTATCAGGGGTTTCCCGCGTCGATCTGTACGTCGGTGAACGACGAGGTGGTGCACGGGATCCCTGGCCCGCGGGTGCTGCGCGCCGGGGACCTGATCTCGATCGACTGCGGCGCGATCGTCGACGGCTGGCACGGCGACGCGGCCATCACGGTGCCCGTGGGTGCTGTCGACGCCTCTTTGGTTGCCCTGGCCGCTGCGTGTGAGTCGGCCTTGTGGGCTGGGCTCGCGGCCGTGGTGGAGGGTCACCGGATTGGTGACATCACCCAGGCCGTCTCGTCGACGGTCGCGGCTTCCGGGGCGTACAGCGTGGTCGAGGACTATGTGGGGCACGGGATCGGCACCGAGATGCACCAGGCGCCGGACGTTCCGAACACGGGGAAGGGCCGCCGTGGTGCGAAGCTGGTGCCCGGGTTGGTGGTCGCGGTCGAGCCGATGATCTGCCTCGGTTCGGCGGAGACGGACGTGCTGGACGACGACTGGACTGTGGTGACTTCCGACGGCGCGTACGCGGCGCATTGCGAACACACCGTGGCAGTGACGCCCGATGGCCCCTGGGTCCTGACCGAACCCGACGGCGGGGTCGCGAAGTTCGCCGAGCTCGGCATCACTGTTCCCGAACGCTGACCCCACTCCCCGTCGATCAGCTGCTGCCCGCTCCCCGCCGTTTGAATGAAGGGCACCTTCATTCAATAGGTTCGAATGAAGGTGCCCTTCATTCTGTGATGTCTCGGGACATCGGAATGGCTCGGACCTGCAGGGTGTAGGTCTGGGCTAGTTCTTTGTCGGTGCTGGTCTGTGTGGTCGTCTGGTGGGTTGGTAGTCGCGGCGTGGGTCGATGGTGAGGTCGCGGAGGATTTCTCCAGTGGCGGCGTTGATGACGGTGACGTGGAGGTCTTGGACGAGCAGGATGACGCCTGTTCGGGCGTAGGTTCGGCCGATACCGATGTGACGGAGCTGGCCGGCGACGCGCAGGGTGACGCTGCCTGCTTTGTCGATCTTGTCGCGGCGGACGCGGTTGTGGCGGTCGGTGCTGCGGTCGGTGCTGCGGTCGGTGCTGGGGGTGGCTTTGGGTCGAGTGGTGTAGATCGTGGCGGGGGTGGCCTGGTGGGGCAGGGAGCGGTGCGGCCGGCGCTGGTTGTATTCGGCCACGAAGGCGTCGAGGAGGGTCTGCAGCTCGGTGATGGTGGTGGGCTGGGCTGGTTGGGCGTGTAGCCACTTCTTCATCGTCTGCTGGAAGCGTTCGACCTTGCCCTGGGTCTGCGGGTGGTTCGGTTTGCCGTTCTTCTGGGTGATGTTCAGCTCTCGGAGCGCGTGTTCGAGGTGGTTGCGGCCGCCCTTGCCGCCGGAGAACCGGGTGGTGAACACCATCCCGTTGTCGGTCAACGTGGATGCCGGAATCCCGTGCGCTGCAACGGTTTCGCGGAACCGGGCGAGCACGATCGGGCCGGTGACCCGCCAGTGCACGGTGACCGACAAGGCGTAGCGGGAGCAGTCGTCGAGCCAGGTGATGATCTCGGTGTCGGCGCCTGAGGTGCCGTCTGGGCGAGTGAGCCGGTAGTGGGTGAAGTCGGACTGCCAGCACTCGTTCGGCTGCTCGGCTTCGAAGCGGATGTAGGAACTCTTCGGGCGCTTGGACGGTTCTGGTGTGACCGCGCCCGCCCGGCCCAGGACCCGGTTGATCGTCGCCCGCGACACCATGACCTGGTGATGGTGCCGCAGGTGCCAGCCGATGGTGTCGGCCGATGGTGTCGGCGCCAGCATCCAGACCGGCCTCGGTGAGCTTCTTGCGGAGCTCGAGGACCAACTCAACGGTCTGGGGTGGGGTCGCCCCAGGGCTCGTCTTCGGAGCCCGCGAGCGCGGCTCGAACGCGGCCTCGCCCTCGACTCGGTAGCGACCCATGAGCCGGCTGATCCAGCCCTGGGAGACCCTGTAAAGGCGGGCGACCTCCGACTGGGACTGACCAGCCAGAACAGCGGTGATGACAAGGCGACGCGTCGACATGGCGCAGCCTGTGCGCCGCCGGCCATTCCGAAGACCCGCGACACGCTATACCGATGACCTGAGACACCCCATTCCGATGTCCTGAACCAGGACAAAGGTGCCCTTCATTCAAACCTCGCGAGCGAGCGGGCGGGCGCGCGGCCGCTGTCCGGGTAACCCCCGGGTCGACGGGGGGTTACCCCGATGGTCACTGGCCGGCCCACGAGGCACACTTACTTCGTGCCCTACGGACCACAGATGCGAGCGTCAGACGGCGACCGGGAGAAGATCGCCGCCCGGTTGCGAGACGCCCATGGCGAGGGGCGGCTCTCGATCGAGGAGTTCAACGACCGCCTCGATGCGCTCTATCAGGCGCAGACGTACGGCGAGATCGAGCCGCTGGTCCGCGACATTCCGGTGATGCGTACGCACCAGACGCCCGAGATCGTCAAGGCCACCGCTCCCGCCCCGGCGCCGTCGAAGAAGGACGGCAAGGCGATGCGGGTGCTGTGGACGATCTGGGCCTGCGCGGTCTCCCTGAACGTGATGATCTGGCTGCTGGTCTCGCTCGGGAACGGCAACGCCGAGTACTTCTGGCCGATCTGGGTGGCCGGCCCCTGGGGCGCGGTCCTGCTGACCGTCACGCTGATCCGCAAGGCCGCCCGGTAGCGGCACCCCGCCACAAGGCCCCCAGGCGTGAGAGCAGGGGGGCCGATTGGGCATCTTGTGCCTAAGTGACGTACACTAACTCGCTGGCTCAGGTTTGAGCCACCTTGGATCCTGCCCAGCGGCTGACCGCGTTCGACGCGGGGGCGGGAATCATCGAAATTCCGCGGGACGGGCAACAGGTAGTCCCGTGGCACAAGGTTCCGAACCAGGCGAAGTGCGGAGGATATGGCGAAGAAGGAAGGCGTCATCGAGATCGAGGGCTCCGTCGTCGAAGCCCTGCCCAATGCGATGTTCCGCGTGGAGCTCGCGAACGGGCACAAAGTTCTCGCCCACATCAGTGGCAAGATGCGCCAGCACTACATCCGGATCCTTCCCGAGGACCGGGTGGTGGTGGAGCTGTCGCCCTACGACTTGAGCCGCGGCCGGATCGTCTACCGCTACCGCTAAGTGCAAGCCTCGCGCCCGAAAGAAGACTGATGAAGGTTCAGCCGAGCGTCAAGAAGATCTGTGACAAGTGCAAGGTGATCCGCCGTCACGGCCGGGTCATGGTGATCTGCGAGAA
Source organism: Tenggerimyces flavus (assembly GCF_016907715.1). Taxonomy (NCBI): domain Bacteria; kingdom Bacillati; phylum Actinomycetota; class Actinomycetes; order Propionibacteriales; family Nocardioidaceae; genus Tenggerimyces; species Tenggerimyces flavus. The sequence goes on from NZ_JAFBCM010000001.1 coordinate 2,671,878, forward strand.
CCCTCGCCACAAGCAGCGCCAGGGCTAGAGCAGATCCACACGAGCAACGCGACCGCTCATTCCGCACCAGCACCACAGCGGAGTGTTACCCCCGGACCGGAGGCTGGGGCTCGGCCGAGTCGGAACGAAAGCGACTCAGGGCAGGCCGAGATGCGGCGCGTACGACACCTCCGCCAGCGAAAGGAAAGCGCCCCCACATGGCAAGACTTGTAGGCGTCGATCTCCCGCGCGACAAGCGCATCGAGATCGCGCTCACCTACATCTTCGGCATCGGACGCACCCGCGCCCACGCCACGCTCGAGGCCACGGGTGTCAACCCCGACCTCCGCGTGCACGAGCTGGGTGACGAAGAGCTCGTCAAGCTCCGCGACTGGATCGACGCCAACTACCAGATCGAGGGTGACCTCCGCCGCGAGGTCCAGGCCGACATCCGCCGCAAGATCGAGATCGGCTGCTACGAGGGCATTCGGCATCGCCGTGGCCTTCCTGTCCGTGGTCAGCGCACCCGGACGAACGCGCGCTCCCGCAAGGGCCCGCGCAAGACCGTTGCCGGCAAGAAGAAGCCCGGCAAGAAGTAGTCCTCGATCTCAAGTCGACTGGAGTAAAGACACCACATGCCTCCCCAGAAGAGGGCCTCGGCCGCCAAGAAGGTGCGCCGCAAGGAGAAGAAGAACATCTCGTTCGGCCACGCGCACGTCAAGAGCACGTTCAACAACACGATCGTGACGATCACCGACCCCTCGGGTGCGGTGATCGCCTGGGCCAGCTCGGGCACGGTCGGGTTCAAGGGCTCGCGCAAGTCCACGCCGTTCGCCGCGCAGATGTGCGCGGAGGCGGCCGCTCGCCGGGCGATGGAGCACGGCATGAAGAAGGTCGACGTCTACGTTCGCGGACCGGGCTCCGGCCGCGAGACCGCGATCCGTTCCCTCACGGCCACGGGCCTCGAGGTCGGAACGATCCAGGACGTCACCCCCGTGCCCCACAACGGCTGCCGCCCGCCCAAGCGGCGCCGGGTCTGAGCCCGAAGGAGTATCGACAATGGCCCGTTACACCGGTCCCATGACCAAGAAGTCCCGCCGGCTCGGCATCGACCTCGTCGGCGGCGACAAGGCTTTCGAGCGCCGTCCCTACCCGCCCGGCCAGCACGGCCGCGGCCGGGCCAAGGAGTCGGAGTACCGCGTCCAGCTGATCGAGAAGCAGAAGGCTCGCTTCTCGTACGGCGTGCTGGAGAAGCAGTTCAAGCGCTACTACGAAGAGGCGATCCGTCGCCCCGGCAAGTCGGGTGACAACCTCCTGCAGCTGCTGGAGACCCGCCTCGACAACGTGATCTACCGCGCGGGCATCGCCCGTACGCGTCGGCAGGCCCGCCAGCTCGTCGTGCACGCCCACTTCCTGGTGAACGGGAAGAAGGTCAACGTGCCGAGCTTCCACGTGAGCCCGCACGACGTCATCGACATCCGCCCGAAGTCGCGCGAGATGCTCCCGTTCCAGGTCGCACTGGCCTCGCACGGCGAGCGCCCCGTTCCCGGCTGGCTCGAGGTGCTCTCGGGCAGCCTGCGAGTCCTGGTGCACTCCATGCCGGTCCGTCAGCAGATCGACGTTCCGATCCAAGAACAGCTGATCGTCGAGTACTACTCGAAGGTCTGAGACACTCGAAGAAGTAGTCCTCATCGCCGACGTCATATGGCGGACGTCGCGAGGAAAGGAAACAGAAGATGCTCATCGCACAACGTCCCACCCTGTCCGAGGAAGTCGTCTCCGACTTCCGGTCGCGCTTCGTGCTCGAGCCGCTGGAGCCGGGCTTCGGCTACACGCTCGGCAACTCGATGCGCCGGACGCTGCTCTCCTCGATCCCCGGCGCGGCTGTCACCAGCGTCAAGATCGACGGCGTGCTGCACGAGTTCTCCACGATCCCGGGCGTCAAGGAAGACGTCACCGAGGTCGTGCTGAACCTCAAGGAGCTCGTGGTCTCCAGCGAGCACGACGAGCCCGTCACGATGTACCTGCGCAAGCAAGGCCCCGGTGACGTGACCGCCGCCGACATCGCGCCGCCGGCCGGTGTCGAGGTGCACAACCCCGAGCTGAACATCGCGACGCTGAACGGCAAGGGCAAGCTCGAGATGGAGCTCGTCGTCGAGCGTGGCCGTGGCTACGTCTCCGCCGTACAGAACAAGCGCTCCGACGCCGAGATCGGCCGGATCCCGGTCGACTCGATCTACTCGCCGGTGCTCAAGGTCACGTACAAGGTCGAGGCGACGCGTGTCGAGCAGCGTACGGACTTCGACCGGCTGATCGTCGACGTCGAGACCAAGCCGTCGATGCGCCCGCGCGACGCGGTGGCGTCCGCCGGCAAGACGCTGGTCGAGCTGTTCGGCCTGGCCCGCGAGCTGAACGTCGACGCCGAGGGCATCGACATCGGCCCGTCGCCGGTCGACGCGCAGCTGGCCGCCGATCTGGCGCTGCCGGTCGAGGACCTCAACCTCACCGTGCGTTCGTACAACTGCCTCAAGCGCGAGGGCATCCACACCGTGGGTGAGCTGATCTCCCGCAGCGAGCAGGACCTGCTGGATATAAGGAACTTCGGGGCCAAGTCGATCGACGAGGTCAAGCAGAAGCTCGCCGGCATGGGCCTGTCGCTCAAGGACAGCGCGCCCGGGTTCGACCCGAGCACCGCGGTCGACAACTTCGACGACGACGAAGAGTCGTACGCCGAGACCGAGCAGTACTAGTCACATCGATCCGGCGCTACTGCCGAATCGCCCGTCAGCCGCTCCCGCTTCGTTCGCGAACGGGAGCGGCGCTGACGCCGGTACCTGACACGGCCGGCGCAGGAAGGAGCACCACATGCCCAGGCCCACCAAGGGTCCCCGCCTCGGCGGTAGCCCGGCGCACGAGCGGTTGATGCTGGCGAACCTCGCCACCTCGCTGTTCGAGCACAACCGGATCACCACGACCGAGACGAAGGCCCGGCGGCTGCGCCCGTTCGCCGAGCGGCTGATCACCAAGGCCAAGCGCGGCGACCTGCACTCGCGTCGCCAGGTGCACGCGGTGATCCGCAACAAGGACATCGTGCACAAGCTGTTCGCCGAGCTCGGCCCGCAGTTCGCGAACCGTCCCGGCGGCTACACCCGCATCACCAAGCTCGGCCCGCGCAAGGGCGACAACGCCCCGCTCGCGGTGATCGAGCTGGTCGAGGCGCTCGAGGCCGCGGCGACCACCGCTCCGGCACCGGCGGCCAAGACGGCGGAGTCGAAGCCCGCGGAGAAGGCGCCGGAGGCCAAGGCCGACGACACCGCCGACGCCGAGCCGGACGGCCCGTACGGCGCGGGGTCGATCGACGCGAACGAGGACGGCACCTCGCCCGACCCGGAGTACGCGATCAAGGGCAACGCCGACTCGCGCAAGTACCACACGCCCGACGGCCAGTGGTACGAGCAGACCCACGCCGAGGTCTACTTCAAGACCGAGGACGACGCGAAGGCTGCCGGCTTCGACAAGGCCGGCGAGACGTCGGACGACGAGTCCTGACCGAGTCTCAGCACCCGAACGAGCCCGCCGCCCCCACTGAGGGCGGCGGGCTCGTTCGTCTGCGCCTGGACGTGGCGTACGACGGCACCGAGTTCTCCGGCTGGGCGACCCAGACGGGCCTGCGGACCGTCCAGCAGACGCTGGAGGAGGCGCTCGGCGTGGTTGTACGAGTGGAGCCGCCGCCGGCCCTCACCTGCGCCGGCCGCACCGACGCCGGCGTCCATGCGCGTGGCCAGGTCTGCCACGTCGACCTCCCGCCCGATGCCTACGCCGGCGTCGTCGGCCGAAGCGACCGGCCGCCTGCCGACGCGCTCGTCGAGCGGCTCAACGGCACGCTGCCGCGCGACGTCCGGGTCCGGAGAGCCCGGGTGGTGCCCGAGGCGTTCGACGCCCGCTTCGGCGCGCTCTGGCGCCGCTACGCCTACCGCGTTTGCGACGACCCGGCGACCGCCGACCCGCTGCACCGGCACGAGGTCCTCGACCATCCGCGAAGGCTCGACCTGGACGCGATGAACGCGGCCACCAAGCACCTGCTCGGCGAGCACGACTTCGCCGCGTTCTGCCGCCGCCGCGAGGGCGCCTCGACCGTACGCCGGCTGCTCGAGTACTCCTGGGCCCGCGACGACGCCGGCCTCGCGGTCGGCCGGGTCGTGGCGGACGCGTTCTGCCACTCGATGGTGCGCGCGCTGGTCGGCGCGCTGCTGCCCGTCGGAGAGGGCCGCCGACCGGTCGAGTGGCCGGCCGCCGTGCTCGCCGCCGGCGTCCGCGACTCCGCGGTCAACGTCGTCCGCCCGCACGGCCTCACGCTCGAGGAGGTCGGCTACCCGCCCGACGAGGCCCTCGCGGCCCGCGCGAACGAGACGAGACGCCGTCGATGACCGACCACTACTTCTCCGCCGACCCGTCGGTCGCCGACCAGCCGCGCGAGGTGTGGTTCACCGCGTACGGGCGGAGGTACGACCTCACCTCCTCCACCGGCGTCTTCTCCGGCGACCGGCTCGACCTCGGCACGTCGGTGCTGCTCCGCGAGGCGCCGCTGCCGACGAAGCCGGGAACGTTCCTCGACCTCGGCTGCGGCTACGGACCGATCGCGTCGGTGCTGGCGACCCAGGTCCCCGACGCCGACGTCTGGGCCGTGGACGTGAACACCCGAGCCCTCGAGCTCACCCGCGCGAACGCCCAGCGGCTCGGCGTGACGGTCCACGCGGTGGGGCCGGACGACGTGCCGGACGAGCTGCGCTTCGACCAGCTCTGGTCCAACCCGCCGATCCGGATCGGTAAGGCCGCGCTGCACGAGCTCCTGCTGCGCTGGCTGCCGCGGCTGAAGCCGGACGGCGCGGCCTGGCTCGTCGTGGCGAGGAACCTGGGCGCCGACTCGTTGCAGAAGTGGCTGATCGAGCAGGGTCACCAGACCACCCGCGAAGGCAGCGCGAAGGGCTTCCGCGTCCTCCGCGTCAGCGGATCGCCGACCTCGCCGTAGGCGCGAGCCGCAGCAGCCCGGGAAAGTCGCCGCGGGCGAGCTCGACCCGCACGTCCACGCCCTCGTGGACCGGCAGGTCGGGGAAGTCGTTCTCCGCCGGCTCGGTCTCGAACGCCGCCAGCAGGTCGCCGGGCGCGTCGCCGAAGGCGCAGACGAACGTCGAGTCGGTCCGCTCAGTCGACCCCACCGGCGGGCGCGGCTGCAGGCCGTCGATCGGGCGCGTCGGGCGCAGCAGGTAGACGTCGTCGGAGTCGATCATCGTCTCGTTCGCCGCCGGGCCGTACGTCTTCCACGCCACGCTGTGCCGGTAGAACGCCTCCAGCCCCTCCCGGCGCGCCGCCATGGAGCGGCAGCCCCGGATCCAGACGAAGCGGTCGGGGTCGTCCAGGTCGTAGAACTGGCCGAGCACCCGCATCCCGAGCTCCTCCTGGCTCTCCACGAAGTGCGTGTCGAAGATGTCGACCAGCACGTCGCGCTGCCCGGCCTTCAACGTGTACTGGCGGAGCTCGACCACCTGCCACTCGTTCTCGCTGCTCATGCCGCTCATCCTGGGGCGCCGCCGGCAGGCCCGACGAGTGGCAGGCTTGCCTATCTCCGCAAGTTTCCTGCCAGACTGAACGCCATGCACCGGATCGCCATCCCCGTCGTCGAGGACATGCCGATGTACGAGCTCGGCATCGCCTGGGAGATCTTCGGCGCCCGGTGGTACGACGACTGGTACGAGCTCACCCTCTGCGCCGACCACGCCACCCGCCTTGAGCCCGGAGTCGTCGTCACGCCCGACGCCCCGCTGAGCGCCCTGGGCGAGGCCGACACCGTGCTCGTCCCGGCGCTCCCGTTCGCCTGGCTCGGCACCGGCGGCATCCCGCCGGAGCTCGTCGCGGCGGTACGCCAAGCGGCCGCCAACGGCGCGAGGATGATCTCCCTCTGCAGCGGCGCGTTCGTCCTCGCGGCGGCCGGCGTCCTCGACGACAGGCGCGCGACCACGCACTGGCAGCAGACCCACAAGCTCGCCGCCCGGTACCCGCGCGTCGACGTCGACCAGAAGGCGCTCTACGTCGACGAGGAGAACGTGCTCACCAGCGCCGGCCGCAGCGCGGGCATGGACCTGTGCCTGCACGTCGTCCGCAAGGACAAGGGCGCCCAGACGGCCAACCGCATCGCCCGCGCGATGGTCGTCCAGGCGCACCGGACCGGCGGCCAGAACCAGTACGTCGACGAGCCGATCCCCGCCACCGACGACGAGAGCCTCGCGCCGCTGCTGCAGTGGGCCGAAGAGCGCCTGGACCAGCCCCTCACCGTCGCCGCGCTCGCCCGGCAGGCGCAGCTGAGCGAGCGTACGTTCATGCGCCGCTTCCACGCCTCGACCGGCACGACCGTCCGCCAGTGGCTGCTGGCCCAGCGGTTGAACCGGGCTCGCGACCTGCTCGAGACCACCGCGATGTCCGTCGACCAGGTAAGCCAAAGCTGCGGACTCGGCTCGGCCACCAACCTCCGCCACCACTTCGGCACCCACGTCGGCGCCACCCCCACCAGCTACCGCCGCGCGTTCAGAAACGGCACCTGACGCTCAGGCGGGAGGATCCGGGGCCAAGCGCGCGGCCTTGAGCCCGAGGTGCAGCGTCAGGCGCTGGGTGCCGTCGTTCAGGTCGGCGCCCGTGATCTCCTGGATCCGTCCCAGCCGGTAGTGCAGCGTCGTCCGGTGGATGTGCAGCGCCGCGGCCGTACGGGTCGAGTCGCACGCGCAGTCGAGGTAGGTCTCCAACGTCTCGGTCATGATCGGCGGCCCCTCCCGCAGCAGCCGCCGCAGGCCGGCGTCGAGCAGGTCGGGCGTGAGGGACTCCGCCGGCAACGTGGCCAGGATCCGGTAGACGCCGAGGTCCGGGAACGCGGTCACCGCGCCGAACGTGGGCACCGCCCGCGCCACCCGCAACGCCAAGCAGGCTTGGCGATACGAGACGTGCAGCGCCGTCGACGACGACACCGCCTCGCCGATCCCGGCCCGTACGTCGACCGCGGCACCGAGCTGCCCGGAAACCGAACGCACCAGCCCAGCGACGACGGCCGACAGCTGCGCGTACACACCCTCGGCGACGGCGTGCGTCGTGAGCAGCAACCCCTCCCGCCCACGCGTGAGATACAGGCTGTGCCGCGGCGAGAACTGCCGCGAAGCACCGTGCAGCGCGTCCGCGAGCACGACCCGCAGGTCCGGCGGCACCTCCACCCCCGGCGAAGGCTGCACGACCGTCACCACGCAGGAACCCGACGACACGAACGACCCGAGATCCGCCAGCTCGGCAGCGGCAGCCTCGGACAGCGCGGCAGACTCCGACAAGAGATCCCGGGCGAGCTCGTTCTCCTTGCCCCGTTGGACTTTCTCCAACAACTGTTCCTGGTAGAGCAGCTGCCCGACCAGCCCAGCCTCCCCGTCGATGAGCGAGAGGTCCGAGTCGGACAGCTTCTCGTCCTCGTCGATCACCCAGAGGTAGCCGAGCAGGACCGTCCGGTGCGTACGGGCACGCACACCCGCGGCAGCTGCCCGAACTCCGGCCGCCCCGGCAGCCGCACCGGACCGGTCGCGCGCGTGATGCCCAACGAGAACAGCCACTCCGCCGAAGCTGTCGGCGTGGCGCGATGCAGGATCGCGTCGGTCCGCATGGGGTCGACCTGCCCGTTCACGATGCTGTACGCGAGCACGTTCAGCCGGGTGTCGTCGATCGTGACCGAGCGTTCCAGGCGCGCGCTCAGGGAGTCCACGACCTGCTGCAGTCCTGGGATCACCTCGGGCCTCCCGACCTGGCCGGTTGTCGTGATCGTACGACTGCGCCCACGATCTGAACGGCCGCGCGCCGATTCCAACGCGTGGCGCAGGCGTAGCGGAAACCAGACGTTTACGTTGGGGCGATGCCTCAGGAGATCGCGGAACGGCTGCTCGCCTGCCGGCAGCCGAGCGAACCGACGCTGAGCCCGGACGGCGAACGGTACGCGTTCGTCGTCGCCGACCCGACCAAGCCGAAGGGCGGTCGGCTGCGGTCGGCACTCTACGTCGGCCACCTGGACGGACCACCCGCCGAGCCGATCCCCGGCGAGGGTCGCGACCTGCTGCCGACCTGGTCGCCGACCGGGCGGTTGCTCGCGTTCGGCTCCGACCGTGCCGGCGCCGGAACCACCCTGTACCTGTGGGACGGCGACGTACGACCGGTCGGGGCGCTGCCCGGCGACGTGGAGGCGATCGCCTGGTCGGACGACGAACGCCAGTTGCTTGTCCTGGTCGCCCAGCCCGGCACCGACCGAGCCGGCGGGCAGGGCGCGACGAGGATCGGCGACGAGACCACCGACCCGCGTGTCTACCGCCCGCGCCAAGCGTGGCGGCGGATCTACCGCGTCGACCTCGCGTCCGGCGCCGCCGAGGCGGTCAGCCCCGAGGGCGTGAACGTCTGGGAGTTCGGCGGTACGGGCACCGAGGTGCTCGCCGTCGTCTCGCCCGACCCGAGCGAGAACGCCTGGTACAGCGCGACCCTCGCCCTGCTCGACCTCGGCCAGGGCACCGCGCGGACCGTGCACGAGTCGGACTGGCAGCTGCAGGCACCGACGCTGTCGCCCGACGGCACGACCGCCGCGTTCGTCGAGGGCTACATGAGCGACCGCGGCCAGGGCCTCGGCGAGCCCATGCTGCTCGACCTCGCGACCGGCGAGACAACCGCGATCGCCAAGGACAAGGACATCCAGCGGCTGAGCTTCCAGCCGGACGGCAGGCTGTTCTACGTCGGGCAGTCCCACCTGCACACCACCTGCGGGCTGATCGCCAGCGACGGCACGGTCGAGGAGCTGTTCAACGGACCGGCCACGCTCGGCTTCACCCACGTCCACCACGCCGCGATCTCCGCCGGCGGCAGCCGCGTGCTCGCGTCCGTACAGGCGCCCGGCAGACCACCCGAACTGTGCCTGCTCGAGGACGGCAGCTGGCAGCCGTTCACCACGATCAACGAAGGACTCGACCTCCCGAAGCCGAGGGTCGAGACCGCCACCTGGCCGACCGACGACGGCACGGTGATCGAGGGCATCCTGATGCTTCCGCCGACGCCGACCGACGAGCCGTTGCCGCTCGTCGTGTACGCGCACGGCGGCCCCAACAACGCCTGGACGCTGACGTACCTCGCCGGCTACAAGGGCCTCGGCAACGCGCTCGCCCTCGCCGGGTACGCGGTGCTGTTCCCCAACCAGCGCGGCAGCACCGGCCGCGGCCAGGCGTTCACCCGCGCGCACCTCGGCGACTACGGCCCGATGGACCTGCGCGACGTCGTCGCGGGCATCGACCACCTCGCCGACGCCGGCCGCATCGACCGCGAACGGGTCGGCATCGTCGGCGGCTCGGCAGGCGGGTTCCTCGCCGCCTGGGCCGCGACGGCCGGCAGCGAGCACTTCGCCGCGGCCGTGCCGATCTCGTCCGTGTCGAACTGGGTGAGCTTCCACAACACGTCGAACATCCCGCGGCTGACCGAGATCGAGTTCGGCTCCGACGCGTACGACGCCACCGGAAACCACGTGAAGCTGTCGCCGATCATGCACGCCCGCGGTGCGACCACGCCGACGCTGATCCTGCACGGCGAACTGGACCTGTGTACGCCGCTCGGCCAGGCGCAGGAGCTCTACCAGGCGCTGACCTCGGAGGGCTGCGAGGCCGAGCTCGTCGTCTACCCGCGCGAGGGCCATGGGTTCGCCGAGCACGAGCACTTTCTCGACTACTTCGACCGAGTCCGGGGCTGGTTCGACACCCACCTCAAGGGCGCAGGAAGCGGTCGAACCAGCTGACCAGCCGAGCCGTGCTGTCGACGACTGCCGGGATCGCCCGTACGCCGTGGCCCTCCTGCGGGTAGACGGCCAGCTCGCAAGGGACGCCGTGCGCGGCGACAGCGTTGTGGAACAGCACCGCCTGCTCCGGCGGGCAGCACCGGTCCAGCCCGCCGGCGAGCTGCAGCATCGGCGTCCGCACGTTCGCCGCGTAGCGGAACGGGCTCCGCGTCACGTGCCGCCCGGCCGGGTCGAGCGGGTCGCTGTCGAGGAACAGCGCGTCGAACTCCGGGATGTTCGAGCTGAAGTGGAAGCTCACGTAGTCGGTGTGCGGGTGCTGCGGCGCCGCGGCCGCGAACCGCTGGTCCTGGGTGATCAGCCAGGCGGTCATGTTGCCGCCGTAGCTGCCACCGGTGACCGCGAGTCGGCTCGGGTCGGCCAGGCCGTCGGCGACCACCGCGTCGACGCCGCTCAGCAGGTCGAGCGTGTCGGCGCCGTTCAGGTCGCCCTTGACCAGTCGGGCGAAGTCCTGCCCGCGTCCGGTCGAGCCGCGCGGATTCGCTTGCAGGACGGCGTAGCCGCGGGAGAGCAGGACGGCGAGGTACGAGTAGCTCATCAGCCAGCGGTCCCGGAACGCGCCGACCGGCCCGCCGTGGATGGACAGCACCAGCGGGAACGGCCCGCTCCCTGGCGGCAGCGAAAGCAGGCCCTGGATCTCCAGCCCGTCCGGCGCGGTCCAGGCGGTCGGCTCCACCCGCCAGGTCGGCAGCCCGACCGCGTCGACCCCGTCGTGCGCGAACGACAGCAGCGTGGTCGGCTTCCCGTTCGTCACCGCGACGAGCTCGACGAACCTTCGATGACTCTCCGAGGCCGTGAACACCGTGCCGTCGCGCGACGGCCGTACGCGTGGCAGCTTGCCGCCGAACGACTCGGTCGTCGCCCACAGCTCAGTGACCTCGCCGGTGACCACGTCGACCTCGCCCGCAACGGACTCCAGGCCACGGAGGCCGGCGAACGTCAGCCGGTCCTCGGTGCGCCAGCAGGTGTCGGTCACGTCGACACCGCGGGTGTCGATCGGGCGCGCGAACCCGTCCCGGTCGAGCATCAGCAGCTCGCCCTGGACGAAGCCGCGGTCGCTCGCCACCGCCTGGACCAGCGAACGATGCCAGCCCGATGGCGAGCAGGTGGGGGAGCCGAGCTGGTCGTCGGAGCGGTGGACCGTACGTACCTCGCCGCGGCGCAGCTCGATGATCGCGGCGGTCGCCGCGTACCAGGCACCCTCGTCGGCTCTCGTCGAGACGACGGCGAGCAGCTCGTCCTCGCCGCACCAGGCGGCCTCCCAGACGTTCGTCGCCGCCGACGTTGCTCGCTCCCATTGGCCGGATCGCAGGTCGACGATCGCGCACCAGCGCCGCCCGTGCTCGGCGTCGCACGAGACCACGGCGGGAGCCCAGTCCGCGCTGGGCGTCGTCGCGTCGGGCAGCGTCCCCGACCCGGCGGCGCCGGCCACGTCCGAGCCCGGATCGGCCACGCCCACGAGCAGTCGGGTGCCGGACGGCGACCAGCGGACGTACTCCGCGACGCCCGGCAGCGTCGGGACCGCGACGTCGGCCGGTGTCCCGTCGCGCGTGACGACGGCCGCGCCGTCGGTGGTGACGTACGCGAGCAGCCGCCCGTCCGGCGACCACTCGGGCGACTTGTCGTCCTCACCGCCGCCGACCGGGGTGACGACGTTGCGCGCGACGTCGAGCAGGTGGAGGCGGTGGATCGGTGTGCCGTTCAGGTCGGTGAGGATCGACCCGACGAACGCGACCACCTCGCCATCCGGGCTCGGCACCACCTCCGCCGCGCCGCTCACCTGGTGCAGCGACGGCTCCAGGTAAGCGGCGAACCACTCCTCGACCCGCATGCTCTCCTCCTACTGCAGCCAGTCGGTCGTGCCGGTCGGGACGGCTTCGAGCAGCGCTCTCGTGTACTCGTGCTCGGGCGCGGTCAGCAGCCGTTCCGTCGTCCCGGTCTCGACGACCTTCCCACGCCGCAGCACGATCATCTCGTCGGTGAGCTGCCGTGCGACCGCGAGGTCGTGGGTGATGAACACCAACGTGGTGCCGTTCGCGCCGACCGTACGCAGCAGGTCCAGCACCTGCGCCTGCACGGACACGTCCAGCGCGGCGACGGGTTCGTCGCAGACCAGCACCCGCGGCCGCAGCGCGAGGGCCCGCGCGATCGCGACCCGCTGCCGTTCGCCGCCGGACAGCGCGGCCGGCCGTCGCCGCGCGTACGCCGAGGGCAGCCCGACCTGCCGGAGCAACTCGGCGACGGAGGTGTCGCCCGGCCCGAGCCGTACGGCCTCGGCGAGCGCGAAGCCGACGGAGTGCGAGGGGTTGAGCGAGGAGTACGGGTCCTGGAACACGCACTGCACCGGGCCTTCCGGCAGCGAGATCGTGCCGGCCGTCGGCGTCTCCAGCCCGAGCAGGCAGCGGGCGATGGTCGTCTTGCCCGAGCCGGACTCGCCCACGATCGCGAGGTGCCGGCCCTCCCGCAGCTCGAAGTTGACGTCGTCGACCGCCCGCGTCGAGCCGAACGTCTTCGTCAGCCCGCGCACCGACAGCAGCGTCGGCGCCCGCTCGAGCTCCGCCACCGGTGCAGCGGCGGCGCGCTGCGGCACGGCGGCGAGGTCCGGCGCGAGCGTGTCGTGGCGTACGCAGGCCGTCGAGTGTGCGGCACCGACGAGCTCCAGCACCGGCCGGGCCTTGGCGCACACCTCCGTACGCCAGTCGCAGCGCGGCCCGAAGACGCACTCGTCCGCGAGATCATCGGGTCGCGGCACGCGCCCCGGGATGCCGCCGAGACGGTCGCTGCGCCGGTCCAGTGGCGGCTCGGCCGCGAGCAGCCCGGCCGTGTACGGGTGTAGCGGCTGCGTCGCCAGCTCGCGAGGGGACGCCGCCTCGAGCAGCGTGCCCGCGTACATCACCAGCACCCGGTCGCACAGCGCGAACGCGACCCGCATGTCGTGCGTGATCAGCAGCAGGCCCATGCCGCGGTCGCGCTGGATGCTCCAGATCAGCCGCAGCACCTCGCGTTGCGTCGTCGTGTCGAGCGCGGTCGTCGGCTCGTCGGCGAGCAGCAGCCGCGGGTCCTTCGCGATCGCCGCGGCGATCGCGACGCGTTGCCGCATGCCGCCGGACAGCTCGAACGGGTACCGCCTCGCCACGTCCGCGTCGATGCCGACCTCCGCGAGCCGGCGCGCGATCTCGCTACGCTCCCGGGAACCCAACGTCTCGGCGAGCTGCTGCCCGACCGTCGTCAGCGGGTTGAGCATGGTGAACGGATCCTGAAGCAGCAAAGAGATCCCGCCGCCGCGGACGGATCGCTGGAGCCGCCTGTTCGCGGCGCTCAGCAGGTCCGTGCCCTCGAAGCGCACGCTCCCCGTGGCGGCAACGCCCGCCGGCAGCAGACCGGTCAGTGCTCGTGCCGTCATCGACTTGCCGCTGCCGGATTCCCCTACCAGCGCGACGCTTTCGCCGGCGTCGAGCGCGAAGCTCACGGTGTCGACGATCGTCCGTTCGCCGGCCGCGATCCGCAGGTCGGTGACCTCGAGCAGCTCACTCATCGCGCACCGTCCTGCTGGCGAACCGTTCGTACGTCCAGTCGCCGAGGATCGTCACCGCCGCCGCAGTGAGCGTCAGCAGGACGGCAGGCGCCAAGCAGGCAAGGGGATTGAGGTCGAGCGCCGAACGGTTCTCCGCGATCATCAGCCCCCAGTCGGCGGTGCCCGGAGGGATGCCGAGGCCGAGGAACGAGAACGAGGACAGCGCGACGAGCCCGTACCCGAAGTCGAGCAGCACATTCGCCACGACAGTCGGCGCGACGTTCGGCAACAGGTGCACGAGCACGAGGCGCACGGGCCGAACGCCCAACGTCCGTGCGGCTTCCAGGTACGGCAGCTCCCGAACGGCGAGCACAGCCGAGCGCACCAGCCGCACGTCGGCGGGCACGAACAGGAACGTCAACACGGCCACCGCGGTGAGGTAGCTGCCACCCAGCACCCCCACGACGACGATCGCGATCATCACGCCCGGGAGCGCGAACACCAGGTCGGCGAGCCGTGAGATCACCGCGTCGACGAGGCCGCCGACGTACCCGGCGAGCAACCCGAGCGCGGTCCCGATCACCAACGCACCCACGGCAATCGCGAGCGGACCGAGGACGGCCGTGCCGGTGCCGGCGAGCAGCCGCGACCAGATGTCGCGGCCGAGGTCGTCGGTACCGAGCCAGTGCGCCGCGGACGGACCTGCCGTCGGCTGGGTCAGGTCCTGCAGCGACGGATCCATCGGCGCCAGCCAGCGCCCCGCGACGGCGGCGATCGCGACCAGCGCGACGAACGCGGCCGAGACCGCGACGGCCGCGCTCGGCAGGCGAAGGCGGCGGCGTTCGCCGGGACGGATCGCGGCCACGACGCTCATCGGAGCACCCTTCGCCGCAGCCGCGGGTCGAGCGCGAGGCACACGCCGTCCGCGATCAGGTTGACGCCGACGAAGACGACCGCGGCGAGCAGCGAAAGTGCTTGTACGACAGGGATGTCCTTGCCGTTCACTGCCTCGATCATCAGCGCGCCGAGACCCGGTAGCGAGAACGTCGTCTCCACGAGGATCGCGCCGGTCAACGACGACGCGACCACGAGCCCGACCGACGTGACGACGGGCAAGGCGCTGTTGCGCAGTGCGTACCCGAGCCAGATCGCGTGCCGGGGCAGGCCGCGCGCCCGCGCGAACGTCGTGTAGTCCTGCTCGAACACCGTCAGCGCTGCCGCCCTCGTCTGCCGCGCGACGAACGCCACCTGCGTCGAGGCGAGTGCGACGGCGGGCAGCGTCAGGTGGCTCACCCGTTCGGCCAGCCCGTCGCCCGCGCCGTACAACGGGAACCAGCCGAGCGCGACGCCGAAGACGTACAGCAGCACGATCCCGGTCACGAACACCGGAGCGCTCACGCCGACGACGCCGCCGAGTGTGACGACGCGGTCGATGCCGCTGTTCCGGTGCGCGCCGGCGATCATCCCGGCGGGCACGGCGATCACGACGAGGATCAGCGTGGCGTAGAGCGCGAGCTGCGCGGTGATCGGGAACCGCTCGCCGATCTCGTTCAGTACAGGCACCGACGACCGCACCGACGTGCCGAAGTCGAACTGGACCGCGTCGACCAGCCAGCGGCCGTACTGCACGAGGAACGGGTCGTCGAGGTGGTACTGCTCGCGGATCGCCGCGAGCGCCTCGGGCGAGGCGCGCCGGTCGCCGAGCAGGATCTGCTCCGGACTGCCAGGACTCAACGCCAGCAGGGCGAACACGGCGAAGCTGACCGTGAGCAGCACGAGGACGGCCGCCACCAGGCGGCGGCCGACGTATTTCGCCAGGCCTGTCACGACTTGGCGGGTCCCAGCTTCGCGACCAGCTGGCTCGGATAGAGCGACCAGATGCTGTAGTCGCCGTCGTACGTGAGGTCCTTGGACAGCGCGAGGCTCACGTCGTACATGAACAACGCGGCGTACGGCTGCTCCTCGGCCATGATCTTCGTCAGCTGCTCCAGCGCGGGTCGCCGTATCTCCGGGTCGGTGCTCGACTCCTGCGTCTGCAGCAGGGTCTCGATCTCCGGCGTGGTGAAGTTGGCGAAGTTCCAGCCGTTCTCGATCATCTGTGCCTTGCCCAGGCCGAGCGAGAGGAACGTCGCGGGGTCCGGGTAGTCCGGCGCGAAGTACGCGACGCGCAGGCCAAGGCTCTTGTGTCCGTAGAGCTCCGACGTCGCGGTCGTTCCGCCGAGCCCTTGCAGCTTGAGCGTGACGTTGAGCTGCTTGAGGTTCTCGGCGAGGTTCTGCAGGGTCTTCGCGACGACGGTGTCGGCCGCGGTGTAGCGCACGGTCGCGGTGAAGCCGTCCGGATGCGCGGACTGCGCGAGCTCCGACTTCGCCTTCTCCAGATCGAAGTCGTACGCAGGCAGGCCGTCGTACAGCGCCGTGACCTCGTCGGGGGAGAGCAGCTGGTTCCAGTAGTCCTCGGCCACCGGACTCTTCGGTGCCCGCGCATGGCCGTGGTACAGCGCGTTGACGAGGCCTGCCCGGTCGACGGCGTGCGAGACCGCGCGCCGCACGTGCACGTCGTCCCACGGCTTGGTCAGCACGTCGAAGGACAGGTAGACCAGGTTGGGCGCACGGGCGTACGTCACCTCGACGCTCTCCAGCTGGTCCCACTGCGGCGCGGTGTCCAACGGGATCGAACGCGTGGCGCCGACCTGGTTCGAGCGCATCGCGAGCCGCAACGACTCCGGGTCGGTGATGACGTCGAAGGAGATCTCGCGGATCGCCGGCTTCGGTCCCCAGTAGCTGTCGTTGCGGACGATCTTCGCGCCGTCCGAGGTCGAGTACGACACGATCTTGTACGGCCCGGTGCCAAGCGTGAGCCCCGTCGGCGTGCCGAACTCCTTGCCCTGCTTGCGAACGAACGCCTCGTTGACGATCGGTCCGACGAGCGCGGGGACGTACGCGAAGAACGGGTCGGGCTTGGTCAGCGTGATCGTGACCTCGCGCTCGCCAGTGGCCTCGATCGACTTCACCTTCGTGTAGTAGATCGAGTACTCCGACGCCACCTCGGCGTCGCGGTGCCGTTCCAGGGAGAACACCACGTCCTGCGCGGTGAGTTTGGTGCCGTCCCAGAACGTGACACCGTCGCGGAGTTGGTAGACGTACGTGGTCGGAGTGGGTTGGCTCCACTCCTCGGCGAGGTGGTTGGTGAGCTTGCCGTCCGCGGACATGACCAGCAGCTGGTCGTACATCGCGGTCAGGACGGTCGCGGAGTCGGCGTCGAAGCCGTGCGCGGGATCGAGGCTGCGGGGCGCGGCGCCGAGCGCGAACGTGAGCTTGTCGACGGCCTTGGGTGGTTGGTCGCCCTCGCCCTCGGCGGTGCGACTTCCCGCGCAGGCGGCGAGTCCGGCGCTGCCGAGCAGGCTGAGCGCGGCGAGGCGGCCGAGGTCGCGGCGGGTGAGTGCGTTCATCGTTGCTCCAACCTGTCCGGTTGAGGGCCAGAACGTACCGCCGTATGGCAGTCCTCTCCTTCCGCTGTGGGCAGGAGATCTGCCTGCCGCGTTCCAACCGGCGGCGGATGAGGTCGGCGGTCGGCGGTCGTAGCGTCCAGGCCATGGTTGCCACCGAGACCGTGGACGTCGTTGTCGTCGGGGCCGGCGCGGTGGGCCTGGCGACGGCACGCGAGCTCGCCCGGGCCGGGTACGCCCCGTTGGTGCTCGAGCAGTTCGCGCTGTCCCATCAGGCGGGGTCGAGCCACGGGGAGAGCCGGATCGTACGGCTCGCGCACGGCCGCGTCGACGACGTTCGCGATGCCCAGCAGGCGATGGAACTGTGGCGGCGGCTCGAGTACGACACCGGCCACCGGCTGTTGGACCGGGTGGGCGGGCTCGAGTTCGGCGTGCGGATGGCGGCCACCGAAGCCGCCCTGCGGGCGTGTGACGTCGCGGTCGAGGTGCTCGATGCTGTCGAGGTCGAGAAGCGTTTCCCCGGCGTACGTGCACTGGGCGAGGACGCGGTCTTCCAGGCGGACTCCAGCGTGGTGCGCGCGGACGCTGCCGTTGCCGCGCTGCTCGCGGATGCGCAAGCCCACGGCGCGGACGTTCAGTCCGGCGTCACGGTCGAGGCGCTCGACGTCTCCGCCTCACACGTCGACGTGCAGGTGGCCGGCAGGGTGGTGCGCGCCCGTTCGGTCGTCCTCGCCGCCGGCGGCTGGATCGCCGGACTTGCCGCCCAGGTTGGCGTTTCGCTCGACGCGCGGCCGACGCTGCAGTCGCCGACGTACTTCCGTTCCGGCCGGCCGACGCCGACGGTCATCGACATCCGCGCGGGAGGCACGGAGTTCTACGCGTTGCCGGAGTCGTCCGGAGCCGTTGTCAAGGGCGGCTTGCATGACCCCGGTCCGGCGCTCGACCTGTCGAGTGACCCGGGCTCGGCGCGGCCGTCCGTCGCCGCGGACGTCGCCGCGTTCGCGGACTGGGCGCGCGAACGCTACGCCGACCTCGAGCCCGATCCGTTCGACAGCTACGGCTGCATCTACACCTGGCTGCCCGAGTCGCGCTTCCACCTCGCGCGGCACGATCGGGTCGTGGTCGCGTCGTGCTGCAGCGGGCGGGGATTCAAGTTCGTTCCGCTGAACGGGGCGCGTGCGGCGCGGTTGGCAGCTGAGGTGTTGGGAGCATGACCTCCGTGAAGAACCTGCGCATCGGGCACTGGACCGACCTCGAGGCCGGGACCGGGCTGACGATCTTCCTGCCACCCGAGGGCTCGGTGATGGCCGCCGAGGTGCACGGGCAGAACGCCGGGACGCTGAACGTCGAGGGCCTCGGTCCGCACGGCGTCGCCGACGGCGTCGACGCGATCGTGCTGACGGGCGGGAGCTCGTATGGTCTCGCGGCCGCCGCACAGGCGGTGCACGTGCTGTCCGACCGCGGCGTCGGCTATCCCGTCGCCGGTCGCCCGCTGCCGGGCGTCGCGGCTGCCGTGATCTTCGACCTGCTGGTCGGTCCGCCCGAGTGGCCGACGGCGGCGTCGGTGGCCGCGGCGCTGGACGCCGCCGTACCCGCCGGCGAGGAGGCGCTCGGCACGGTCGGCGCCGGTACGGGCGCGACGGTCGGCGACGTGGACGGTCCGTCGAGCGCCACGAAGGGCGGCTTCGGTCGTTCGTGGACTGTGACGGCGCAGGGGCCGCAGGTCGCCGCCTGGGCAGTGGTGAACGCGTTCGGCGACGTGCTCGACGAGAACGGTCAGGTGCTCGCCGGCATGCGCCGCGACGGCGCGTTCGCCCGAGCGTCGGAGGCGCTGCGTACGGACCCGGACCCGCTGGTCTACTGGGGCCGCGCGACGACGCTGGTCGTCGTCGCGACCGACGCGAAGCTGACGAAGGCGCAGGTGGCGCGGCTCGCGCACGCCGCCAGCGGAGGCATGGCGAGCACGGTGTCGCCGTCCGGTACGGGGTTGGACGGCGACACGGCGTTCGCCATCGCCGCCGGAACGGTCGAGCCGAAGAGCGTGCTCAGCCTCGAAGCCGTGGCCGCGACCGTGGTCGCGGAGGCCGTCCGCAGCGGCGTACGCGCCGCGATCGGCCTCCACGGCATCCCCTCAGTCGCCGACCTGCCGTGATCATGTACGTGATCATGTAGCCGTACCGGCGCATAGGAACACTGCGCCTTCATGATCACGTACATGATCACCGGGTCTAGGCCGGCGCGTCCCCGTGGTCGGGGATGGGGAGCTGGACGCCGCCCTGCTTGGCCGACTCGTGCGCGACGATGCCCGGCAGGCAGTAGCGGGCCGCGATCCACGCGTTCACCGGCGGGAGCGTCTTGTCCACGACCGAGCGGACGAAGTCGTTCGCGAGGAAGTGGTGCGATCCCTCGTGCCCGTTGTGCATGCCGGTGTACTCCTTCGGCAGCGCCGAACGGTCGTGCACCGGCGCGCTGCCGGACACGAACGCGTCCCGCAGCGCCGGCGAGATGCCCTCGAGCTCCGGGTCGTCCAGGCTCGCCGACCGCCGCGGCTGCAGCAGGTCCGACACGTCCTCGACGCCGGACTTGTTCTGCCAGAGCGAGACCGTCGCCATCTGTTCGAACGAGGCCTCGGTGCCGAACACCCGCAGCCGGGACTCGCGGATGTGCGACGGGTAGCCGACGCGGCGCAGCTCGTTCGTCCGCATCGCCCCGCCGTCGGACATCTTGAACAACGCCGTGGCGTTGCTGATGTCGTTCTGCCAGAGGCTGACGTCCTTGTCGAAGACGCCGTCGCCGCGCTGGTCCTGCACGCCGATGCACGAGACGTGCGTCGCGTACAGGCCGGTCACCGACAGCACGTTCCCGACCGCGTGCGTCGGGTAGAGCATGGGCGGGAAGCTGGCGGTCTCCTGCCAGTTGTCGCCGCCGGAGTACTTGTACGCGTCGTAGAAGCCCAGATCCATGTCGTGGACGTAGTCGCCCTCGGCGTAGAAGATGCGGCCGAACGCGCCCTCGGCGATCTTGCTACGGCAGAACACCGACGACGGGTAGTAGTGCGAGGTCTCGCCCATCATGTACGTGAGGCCGGTCTGCTTGACCGCCTCGACGATCGCGGCGATCTCGTCGACCGTGATCGCCATCGGGACGCTCGAGTACGTGTGCTTGCCCGCCTGGATCGCCTTGAGAGCGAGCTCGCCGTGCGTCCAGCGCTGGGTAAAGATCGCGATCGCGTCGACATCGCTGGCGTAGAGCTCGTCGACGCTCGCGTACGTCTTCTCGATCCCGTGCCGCTCGGCCGCGGCCTTGAGTCGGTCCGGCATGATCTCGGTGAGCCTGACCTCGCTCACGTCGGGGTGCGCCTGGAACAGTGGGATGAAGCTCCGGGAGAACTGGCCGGCACCGACCACGCCGATGCTGATCCCCATGCCTTACTCCTTTACGAGGGAAACAAATCACCCCGAGTATTCCGAACCCCTGGCGGGCACGTCGCTTCCGTGCCCGTTGTCGGCCACTCCTGGCCGTGCCTGCGCCCTGATCCCCACCATGAGCAGGTCGAGGCCGAACGCGAACTGCTCGGCCGATCCGACGGCGAACAGCTCCTCGCCCAGCCCTGGCGTCGCCAGCGCGTCGACGACCTCGCTGGCCTGCCACCACCGTTCGTCGCGTACTCCCGCCTGGACCGCCATCGCCAGGCCTGCGGCCAGGTAGGCGACGAGCGTCTGCAGGACGCGGACGGCTGTTCCGGCTGGCAGGCCGCCTTCCCGCAATGCGGTCAACAGTCCTGCGCCGAGGCGGCGGCCGTGCTCGCCGAGCGACGGGCGGGACGCCAGGTGGGCGGCGATTCCCGGGTGTAGCAGCGCTGTCTGGCGCATCGCCGTGGCCGTGGCGACGATCCGTACGTCCCAGGCCTGCTGGGGATCCGGGTCGGCGACCTCGGCGAGCCCGAGGTCGGCGACCGCGTCGAGGAGGGCCTCGCGGTTGGCGAAGTGCCGGTACAGGGCCATCGGGTCGCAGCCGAGCCTGCCCGCGATCGCGCGCATGGACATCGCCGCCGGGCCGTCCTGGTCGCCGAGCTCGAGGGCCGTCCGGGCGATCGCCGCGGGGGAGAGGTTCCTGGCCATGCCGATCTGTCTACACCGTAGACAATGGGTCACGCAAAGTCTACGTTGTAGACATGCTCGCTCGTATCCTTCAGCTCGACTTCACGCTCGGGATCGCTCGCGTGGTCGCGATCCTGCTGGCGCTCGTGATGATCTGGTACTTCGTGACGTCCAACGCGATCCGTTCGGACAACCCGTTCCTCGTCCCGGACGCGCTGCTCACCGTGCTCCTCGTCGTGGCGGTCGTCGTGCCGCGGCCGCCCCTGTTGATCTTCGCGTTCGCGTGGGCGGCGGCCGTCTGGACGACGTCGCTGTGCACGTACGCGGTCCGCGGCGAGTTCTGGCAAGGCGCGAACCACCTCGCGCTGATCACTCCGGCGGTGGTGGCGGCCGTCCTGCTGGCGGTCGCTCGCGACTAGGACCTGTGGGGTAGGTCGGTGGTGCTGGCGGATGGGCGCACCGATGCCGCTCTACCTGGCATGTCGGTGCTTTACGCGGGGTGGATCCCACGTAGAGCGGCAAATGATCATGTAAACATGATCATTTGCCAGGTGGCTAGCGGGGGAGCGGCGTGTCCAGGTACGCCTGGAGCGGGGTGCCGGTGACCGGCGCCGAGCCGGGGTCGGCGCGCATGACGCGGTTGCGGCCGGCGGCCTTGGCGGCGTAGAGCGCGCGGTCGGCCTGCTCGAGCAGGCGGTCGAGCGTGACGCCGTCCTCGGGGTACGCGGCCATGCCGATCGACACGGTGACGAGCACCTCGACGTCGGCGATGTCGTCGTCGGACGGCACGCTGAGCGGCGTCCGCGAGATCTCAGTACGTATGCGTTCGGCCGCGTCGTACGCCTCGTCCACGCTGGCGTGCGGGAGCGCGACCACGAACTCCTCGCCGCCGAACCTGCCGACGAGGTCCTCGCGACGTACCAGCCCGCGCAGCGTCTGCGCGACGGCGAGCAGGGCGCGGTCGCCGACGAGGTGGCCGTACTGCGCGTTGACCGAACGGAACAGGTCGAGGTCGATGAACAGGATCGTCAGCCGGCCCTGGCGTGCGACCAGCTGGCTGAACAGGCTCTCGGCCTGCTCGCGCCACCAGGAGAAGTTCGCCATCTCGGTCTTGCGGTCGGTGTTGATGTCGACCTCGAGCTGGCGCAGTAGCAACGCCCGTTGGGCGATCAGGCTCGCGGGCACGGCGAGCAGGGCGAACCACGGCGTGAACGCGGCCGCGGCGGCGACCACACAGCCGAGGGTCAGCGCGATGCCGTCGACCGCCCAGTCCTCGGCGCCGCCGAACGCGTCCCGGAGCGTGCTGGTCGGCTTGAGCAACTTGATGGCGACCGCGCAGAGGATCGTGTCGAGCAGGAAGTAGCTGAGGCCGCCGAGCAGCATGCCGATGACCATCGCATTGCCGGCGGGCCAGCCGGCCTGGACGAGGATCCCGGAGATCCCCTGGAACAGCGAGTGCGCGGCCGCGGCGGACAGGACGGCGACGCCGGTGGAGAAGAACCAGCGGTAGGGGATGCAGTGGCCGGCGCGGATCCGCCACCAGGAGCGCTGCGCGATCGTGAACAGGACGGCGCCGGCGAGCGGGAGCAGGAACGCGGCGGCCAGCAGCCAGACCGGTTGGAAGTCCTTGTGCAGCGGGCTCGACGTACGGCGGCGACGCTCGACCAGGCGGGCGCCTTCGGTGCTGAGGATCGCGCAGGCGATGAGGATCAGCAGGACGCCGAGGTCCTGGGTCTGGAAGTCGCTGGTGAGGCCGCTGGAGAGGATGACGGCGAGCACGGCGACAGCGACGATGTCGACTGCCAGGACGTAGACCATCGCGGGAGCGGCGATCGACCACAGGCCGTATCGCCAGGGCACTAGCTTGCGAACTGCGGTGTGCTCAGCCATTCGAAGCCGTTCCTCGTGGGTCCAGGCGCGCCCCCGGTCGCGCAACGCTGCCACCGATTACCAGAATAGGGCGGATTGCCCACGGATTGCGACCTGCGTTGCGAATAATGGGACAGTTTCCCGCATCGTGGCCTTGATTGGCCTTGGTTGGCCTATGCAACGTCCGGCGCTGGTGGAGCGTGGGTAGGGGTGGGAGGTGCCCGATGGGGGAGACCGGGGAGGTCGACTTCTCCGCGTGGGTCGCCGCCCGGGGTCCCGCCTTGTTGCGCTTCGCGTACCTCGTGACGCGGGACCGCGGTCGCGCGGAGGAAGCCGTGCAGTCGGCCCTGGCCGCGGCGTGCCCCCGGTGGGCGCGGATCGTCCGGGGCGGCGCGCCGGAGGCGTACGTACGCCGGATGGTCGTGAACACGGACACGACGTTCTGGCGGCGCTTCCGCCGGCGCGAGGTGCTGGTGTCGGACCTGTCGCCGCTTGCCGGGGCTGCCGCGGACGTGTCGGAAGCGGTGGTGGCGGAGGACTTCGCCTGGGCCCTGGTGTCGTCGCTGCCCGTGCGCCAACGCGCCGCGGTGGTGCTGAGGTACTACGAGGGGCGGACGGACGCGGAGATCGCCTCGATCCTGTCGTGTTCGGAGGGAACGGTGCGATCCCAGATCCACCGAGCGCTAGCAGCCCTGCGCTCGAGGTTGAACTCCCAGGAGGAGGCGGAGCGGACATGAACGTCGACGAGCTGCTGGAGCGCACCCTCGAACGCCAAGCCGCCAACGCCCCCTCAGCCGACGGCCTAGCGGACCGCGTCCAGGCCCGACTCCGCCACCGTCGCCGCCGCGGTCTCCTCACCTCCGGGTCCGCCGCCGTGGCCGTCGCCGCCTTGGTGTTCGCGGTCATCCAGGTACCCAGCGCGGTCCCGTTCGCCAACAACCTCCTCCTCCCCGGCTGGCGCTGGGAGTCCTACGGAGGCGTGGAGGTCCAGGTCCCCGCGTCCTGGGGCTACAGCACCGGCTCCTGGAGCTCGTGCCTTGGTCGGCGCATGAAGCCCTCGGTCGTCCGGGTGACGGTCGTCGCCTTCGGGTGCTGGCCGTCGGTCCCCAACGTCAAGTACCGCTCGGACTTCCTGGAGTTCAACAGCATGGTCGACGTGGGCACGGAGCGTCTCGACCACGGCTGGGTCCGACAGACGAAGATCGTTGCCGGCGTCAAGCTCACCGTCGGGACCAAGGACTCGGCACTGCGGCGCCGCATTCTCGCGACTGCCCGACCGTCCGGACGTGTGGACGCACTCGGCTGCCCGGCCGAGCACCCGATCCCCACCCCGACCAAGGGGCCGATCGGTCCTGGCCTCGATCCCTCGGCCACCGTGGACTCGGTGTCGATCTGCTCGTACTCCATCCGGGACGGATGGGTCGGCCTCGCTCCAGGCAAGGTCATCGCCTCCACCCGACTGCAGGGCTCCCAGGCTCGCGCTCTCGTCGACGCGGTCCTCGCCGCGCCCCGGGGGGCCGGACCCAACCATCCCAACACCGGGGAGTGTCAGGACTACGACAGGCCGATGGGCGACGAGCCCATGGTTCTCCGCGTCCACTCCAGCGCTGGCGACACCGACGTGGTCGTCAGCTTCAGTGTCTGCGCGGCACGCTGGACGTTCGACGGCAAGACCAGCCGCCAGCTCACCGAGGACCTTCTCCGCCTGATCATCGTGCCTCCGCACGACGGCAGGGGCTACGACACCAGCCTGGCGCCGCTGTGGCCCAAATGAGTGGCTGACCTGCCGTACAGACCGCAGACTGGGCGGCATGGGTCATGTGGATGTCGCTGGTGTCAGGTTCGAGCTCCCCGACGGGCGGGTGTTGCTCGACGACATCAGCTTCCGCGTCGGCGAAGGCGCCAAGGTCGCGCTGGTCGGAGCCAACGGTTCCGGCAAGACGACCCTGCTCCGCATCGTCGCCGGCGATCTCGATCCGCACCAGGGCTCGGTCACGCGCTCGGGCGGGCTGGGCGTGATGCGCCAGTTCGTCGGGTCCGTACGCGACGAGACCACCGTCGGCGGCCTGCTGCTCACCGTCGCCCCGCCTCGCGTCCAGAATGCCGCCGAAGCGGTCGAGGCCGCCGAGCTCGCGATGATGGACCGCGACGACGAACGCACCCAGCTCCGCTACGCCAACGCGCTGCACGAGTGGGGCGACGCGGGCGGGTACGACATCGAGGTCGTCTGGGACATGTGTTGCACCGAGGCGATCGGCATCCCGTACGACCGGGCCCGATATCGCGAGGTCCGCACGCTCTCCGGCGGTGAGCAGAAGCGGCTCGTTCTCGAAGCCCTGTTGAGAAGTCAGGACGAGGTCCTGCTGCTGGACGAGCCGGACAACTACCTCGACGTTCCCACGAAGCGCTGGCTGGAGGAGCGGCTGAACGAGTCGCAGAAGACCGTTCTGTACGTCAGCCACGACCGCGAGCTGCTCGCCAACACCGCGACGCGCGTCGTCACGGTCGAGCTCGGTGAGGTCGGCAACACGGCGTGGACGCACCCCGCCGGGTTCGAGTCGTACCACGACGCCCGGAAGGCCAGGTTCGAGAAGCTCGAAGAGATGCGCCGGCGCTGGGACGAGGAGCACGCGAAGATCAAGATCTTCGTCGCGCTGATGAAGCGCCGCGCGATGGTCAACGACGGCGCCGCGGCGGCGTACAAGGCGGCGCAGACCAAGCTGCGGAAGTTCGAGGAGAAAGGCCCGCCGGAGGCCGTCCCGCTGCAGCAGAACGTCAAGATGCGCTTGCGTGGTGGGCGAACGGCCAAGCGGGCTGTGGTTTGCGAAGATGTCGAGCTGACCGGCCTGATGAAGCCGTTCTCGCTGGAGGTCTGGTACGGCGAGCGCGTCGCGGTCCTCGGGTCGAACGGGTCGGGCAAGTCGCACTTCCTGCGACTGCTCGCCGTCGGCGGCTCGCTGCCGGACGCCGAGCACCGACCGGTCGGCGAGGTGCCGATCGCGCCCGTTGCCCATACCGGGCGGGCGAAACTCGGGTCTCGCGTACGTCCAGGCTGGTTCGCGCAGACGCACGAGCACCCCGAGTTGATCGGCCGTACGCTGCTGGAGATCCTGCACCGCGGCGACGACCACCGCGAGGGCATGCCGCGCGAACAGGCGTCGCGGGCGTTGGACCGGTACGAGCTCGCGGACGCGTCGGAGCAGACGTTCGAGACGCTGTCGGGCGGGCAACAGGCGCGCTTCCAGATCCTGCTGCTGGAGCTGTCCGGCGCGACCTGCCTGCTGCTGGACGAGCCGACCGACAACCTCGACGTGACCTCGGCGGACGCGCTGGAGGACGGCATGGCGGCCTTCGAGGGCACGGTGATCGCGGTGACGCACGACCGCTGGTTCGCGCGCGGCTTCGACCGGTTCTTCGTGTTCGGGGCCGATGGGGAGGTTTACGAGTCCGATCGGGCAGTCTGGGACGAAGGGCGGGTCCAGCGGGAACGCTGAGTGCTTGGACTGTTCGGCATGGCTCTCGTTCCGCCCGATGTCGCCGAGACGGTGCGGCGGCTCTCGTACGAGGACGCCGGCTTCGCGGCGCGCTGCGTGCCGCGGTTCGGGCCAGGCGGGTCGAGCTCGGCCTGGACGCGGGTCGGGGAGACCCGTGGCCGGGCTCGGGGTGCGGTCAGGGTCGGCCGGGGGATCGGCCCGGATTCGCCTCCGGCCGTTCTGCTCGAAGCTCTTCTGTGTAGACGGACTACATATGAAGAGGAGCTACCGATGACCACCACTCTGCTGCCGCCCCGCCAGTCCACCCCGGCCCGTCCCGAGGCGCCCAAGTCCCTGTACGGCAAGGTCAAACTCGCCGAGGACAAGATCAGCGCGATCCTGCAACGCTTCTCGCCGCACCTGCTCCGAGGAGCGCTGGCCCTGGTGTTCATCTGGTTCGGCGCGCTGAAGGTCCTCGACGTGACGCCGGTGGGAGACCTGGTCGCGAACACCATTCCGTTCCTCGACCGAGCCTGGTTCGTGCCGGCCCTGGGGCTCTTCGAGGTGGGCCTGGGCGCGGCCCTGTTGGTAGGCCGCCACCTCGTTGCCCTCTCCGCCGTGATGGCCGCCCACCTCTGCGGCACCTTCCTGGTGCTGGTGACCCAGCCGCAGATCGCCTTCCAGGACGGCAACCCCCTGCTGCTGACCACCGAGGGCGAGTTCGTGGTGAAGAATGTGGTCCTCATCGCCGCAGCCCTCGTCGTCGCCTCCCGCTTCCACCGCAAGCCCTAGCGCTTGATCTTTCGTCCGGCGGTGGGTCCGCCCAGCCCTGGGGCCAATGATCATGTTGACATGATCATTAGCCCCTTTACGTGGGGTGGACGCCAGGTAGGGCGGCCACTGGCCGGGTAAGGCGACCATGACACGCTTCACCTACGGAGTGCCTTCCCGCTCGGATCACTCGAGACGTCGCCACACCAAGTCTCCCCAGCAGGACGGGCACGTCCGGCCTTCCCGGGCCACTGTCGCCCACCAACACCCGAAATCCCGAGGCTAGTGCGACAGTCCGTCCGACCCACCGCAAGCTCGACACCCCGGGCGAGGTCGCCAGGGACGCGACCGGCTCAGTGACGCGATCGTAGGAAGCCTGAGCGTCACCCGGCTCCTCGTCGCCAGCCGTGGCCTGAACGGTCGCCCACCCGTGACACTCAAACATCGCTGCTACCTCGCTGGTAGGGAGTGGTGGCAATGTAAAGGCGGGCCGCAGTCTCAGTCCGGTCCGGTTTCGGCTGGGCACTCGTCCGGCACCATCGCCTAGTGGAATGCGCTTTCCCGATATGCTGCTCCGCATGATCCGTGTTGACGACGAGCTCACGCCTGAGGCACTTCTCCCCAAGATCGGGAAGCTGTGGGAGGCGTCCGCCGCGAAGATCGAGTCGATCGAGAAGACGTGCCCGCCGGGGGAGGCTTCGCCGGTGTTCACGATCGAGGGACGGTACACGGCCCGCGGGTGGACGGAGTGGACCCAAGGCTTCCAGTACGGGTCCGCCATCCTGCAGTTCGACGCCACCGGCGACCAAGGCTTCCTCGACCTCGGCAAGCAACGCACCCGAGAGGCCATGGCCCCGCACGTCAGCCACGTCGGCGTCCACGACCACGGGTTCAACAACGTCAGCACGTACGGCAACCTCTGGCGCCTCATGAACGAGGGCAAGATCGAGGAAAACCAACACGAACGCGACTTCTACGAGCTCGCCCTCAAGCTCACCGGCGCAGTCCAGGCCGCGAGATGGCGCACGACGGACGACGGCACCGGCTACATCTACTCCTTCAACGGCCCGCAGAGCCTCTTCGTCGACACCATCCGCTCCCTCAGAGCCCTCGCGCTCTCCCACCACCTCGGTCACGTCCTCATGGCCGAGCACGACGAGCGCGTCCCCCTCCTGAAGAGGCTCATCGAGCACGCCGCCAACACCGCCAAGTACAACGTCTTCTACGGCGAGGGCCGCGACGCCTACGACCTCAGAGGCCGCACCGCACACGAGTCGGTCTTCAACGTCAACGACGGCCAGTTCCGCACCCCGAGCACCCAGCAGGGCTACTCCCCGTTCACCACTTGGAGCCGCGGCCTCGCCTGGGCGATGCTCGGCTACCCCGAGCAGCTCGAGTTCCTCCCGTACGTCACCGACGAGGCGCTCGAACCGTACGGCGGCCGCGCGGCCATCGAGGCGATGATGCGCCAGGCCGCCCAGGCCACCTGCGACTTCTACCTCGAGCACACCCCCACCGACGGCGTTCCGTACTGGGACACCGGCGCCCCCGGCCTCGCCCACCTCGACGACCCGACCAACCACAAGGCAGACCCGTACAACGCCCACGAGCCCGTCGACTCCTCCGCCGCGGCCATCGCCGCGCAGGGCCTGCTCAGGCTCGGCCGCTACCTCGGCGACGAAGGAAACAAGTACTGGCAGGCCGGCCTCACCGTCGCCGACACCATCTTCGGCGAGCCCTACCTCTCCACCGACGCCGCACACCAGGGCCTCCTGCTGCACTCCGTCTACCACCGCCCGAACGGCTGGGATCACGTCGCGCCAGGCCAGCAGGTGCCGAACGGCGAGTCCAGCATGTGGGGCGACTACCACGCCCGCGAGCTCGCGCTCTACCTCCAGCGCATCGCCAGGAACGAGCCGTACTACGCCTTCTTCGGCGGTACGAAGTGAGCAAGACCGCCCTCGTCACCGGAGCCTCCCGCGGTATCGGCAGAGGCATCACCATCGCCCTCGCCGAAGCCGGCCACGACGTCGTCGTCAACTACGCCCGCAACCGCGAAGCGGCCGAAGAAGTCCAAGCGGAGGTGACCAAACGCGGTCAGAAGGCGCACCTCGTCCAAGCGGACATCGCCAGTACGGACGACCGTCAACGCCTGGTTGACGAAGCGATGAACGCGTTCGGCCGCATCGACCTGCTCGTCAACAACGCCGGCGTAGCACCGACGCAACGCGCCGACATCCTCGAAGCGACCGAGGAGTCCTTCGACCGGCTGATCTCGACCAACCTCAAAGGCCCTTATTTCCTTACGCAGTTGGTCGCCGCACGCATGATCAGCCAGGGGAACCACGACGAAAGCAAGCCCAAGATAGTTGTCGTGTCATCTATCAGTGCGTACGCCGCGAGCGTCGACCGAGGCGACTACTGCATCGCCAAGGCGGGGTTGACGATGCTCACCCAACTCTGGGCAACCAGGCTCGCCGAGCACGGCATCAACGTCTACGAGCTCAGGCCCGGCATCATCGCCACCGACATGACCGGCGGTGTCAAGGCCAAGTACGACAAGCTGATCTTCGAGCAGGACCTCACCCCGATCAAGCGCTGGGGCGAGCCCGAGGACGTGGGCAAGGCCGTCGTCGCCATCGCGCAGGACCTGCTCCCGTTCAGCACCGGCCAGGTCATCGACATCGACGGCGGCTTCCACCTACGCCGGCTCTAGCGCTCCCACGATCTCGCGCAGCGTCGCGAAGTCGTGCTCCAGCGGCAGCTGTTCCGCCGGGCTGTCCGCGTTCGTGTCGAGTACGACGTATTCCGCACCTAGCGCCGACAGCTCCGCGACATCGGCGAGGATCTGTCGCAGGCTCCCCATGCCGACCAGCCGATCCGACTCGATCAGGTCCACGGGCAGCAGCCGAGCCCGGATCCGCGGCACGAACGCCGGCATGGGCCGCCCCTGCCGCAACGCCTCAGCGCGTACGGCAGGCAGGCCGACCTCCCGGATCCAACCGATCTGCTGGTTGATCGGGTGCCACGCGTCCCCGTACCCCACCGCCCGCCGGATCCCCGCCGGACTCGTCCCGCCCACCCACACAGGCACCCCGACAGGGCGCTCCGCGACGACAGTCTCGAGCCGCTCGTCGAGCAGCCGACCCCGCGACCGGAACGGCACACCGACCGCCGCGTACTCCTCCTCCGACCACCCCACGCCGGCGCCGAGCACGAACCGCCCGCCACTCAGAGAGTCGAGGTTCGCCAGAGACCGCAGCGTGAGCAACGGGTCGCGCAGAGGCAGAATAGCCACCGACGTGACGAACCGCAGCGACGAAGTGAGCCCCGCGAGCCACGTACTGACCGTGAACGGGTCGTAGAACGGCTCCGGGTAGAGAGCAGCCACCTCGGGCGTCAGCGCCACGTGGTCGGAGATGGTCGCCACCGCGAAGCCGTGGTCCTCCGCGAACGTGGCCCAGGACCGGAAGGCCTCCGGCGACGCGGCCGGCCCGAAGTTCCGGATGTTCAGTCCGAGCTTCGTCACGAATCACCCTTCCGTGCCACATATGCCAGGTATCGCTCGAACGGTTCCGCGGCCCGGTCGCTCGGCACGTACTCCAGCTGTTCCGGTGCCAACGCGCGCAGGGCCGACTGCATCTCTCCCGGCAGCGTGCCCAGATCGGGCGCCGGGTATCCCAGATCGGGCACGTACTCCTTCGGCGCCGCGTAGACGATCTTCGTCACGCCCGCCGAAGCGCAGACGGCGTGACAGATCGCGCACGGCTCGCAGCTCGACACGACGAGCGAGCCGGTGAGGTGGAGTACGCCGAGCGCAGCGCAGGCGTTCCGTACGGCCGCCACCTCGCCGTGCGCCGTCGGATCGGAGTCCCGCAAGGCCGTGTTGACGCCCGTCGCCACGACGGCTCCGTCCAGAACGACGACCGCGCCGAACGGGAGCTGCCCCTCGTCGGCGTTCGCTATCGCGAGGTCGACTGCCTGCTCGATCAGCTTGTTCATGCGAAGAACCTACTGACTTCCGGCAAGACCGATGAGTTTCGCCCACGCCCGCGGTCTCCATGGCATCGAACTCAGCTAGAACGATGAGAAAGGCAAGCAGGTGAACGTTGTCAGCGCAGCACCCAAGGCGGGACGTCGGGAGTGGATCGGGCTCGCAGTGCTGGCCCTCCCGACCCTGCTGCTTTCCATAGACATGAGCGTCCTCTACCTCGCGCTTCCGCACCTCACCGTCGATCTCGGCGCGAGCAGCACCGAACAGCTGTGGATCATGGACATCTACGGCTTCATGATCGCCGGGTTCCTGGTCACGATGGGCACGCTCGGCGACCGGATCGGCCGGCGGA
Organism: Tenggerimyces flavus; assembly: GCF_016907715.1. Classification (NCBI taxonomy): domain Bacteria; kingdom Bacillati; phylum Actinomycetota; class Actinomycetes; order Propionibacteriales; family Nocardioidaceae; genus Tenggerimyces; species Tenggerimyces flavus. The sequence goes on from NZ_JAFBCM010000001.1 coordinate 2,703,274, forward strand.
AGCTGCTCCTCATCGGCGGCGCGGCGTTCGGCGCGGCCTCCGTACTCGCCGCGTACTCGACCAGCCCGGAGATGCTGATCGCGACCCGCGCGCTGCTCGGGGTCGCCGGCGCGACGCTGATGCCGTCGACGTTGGCGTTGATCAGCAACATGTTCCGCGACCCGAAGCAGATGGGCTTCGCCATCTCGGTCTGGATCAGCTGCTTCATGGGCGGCATGACGGTCGGCCCGCTGGTCGGCGGCATCCTGCTCGAGAACTTCTGGTGGGGCTCGGCGTTCCTGCTCGGCGTCCCGGTGATGGTCGTGCTGCTCGCGGTGGGCCGGTTCCTGCTGCCGGAGTACAAGAGTCCCTCGGCTGGTCGTCTGGATCTCGCGAGTGTGGCGCTGTCCCTCGGCACGATCCTGCCGGTGGTGTACGGGCTGAAGGAGATCGCGAAGCAGGGTCTGGTGCTCTTCCCGGTCGTCGCGCTGGTCGCCGGTCTGCTGGTGGGTGTGGCGTTCGTACGCCGGCAGCAGCGGATCGAGAACCCGATGATCGACCTGAAGCTGTTCACGAACCGTACGTTCGCCTCCGCGCTCGGCATCAACATGGTCACCGGCGTAGTGGCGGCGGGGACGTTCTTCCTGGTCAACCTGTACCTGCAGCTCGTCGCCGGCCTCTCGCCGCTCGAGGCGGGGCTCTGGCAGGTGCCGGGGACGCTGGCCATGGTCGGCAGCAACCTGCTCGCGCCGAAGCTGGCGCACCGGATCCGCCCCGCGTACCTCATCGGCGCCGGCCTCGCCGTCACCGCCGTCGGGCACCTGGTCGTGACGCAGGTGGATGCTTCGCACGGGCTGGTGCTGCTGGTGGTCGGCCTGACGATCGGCAACATCGGAGTCGGCCCGATGGTCGCGCTCGGCAACGCGCTGGTGATGTCCGCCGCGCCGCCGGAGCGGGCCGGCTCGGCCGCCTCGGTGTCGGAGACGAGCGCGGAGCTCGGCATCGCACTGGGAGTGGCGACGATCGGCAGCCTCGGGACGCTGGTGTACCGGAGCGAGCTGACCGCGAACGTCGATCCGGCCATCCCCTCGGGCGTGGTGGAGGTGGCCCGCGAGGGCCTGGCCACCGCGGCGCAGGCGGCCCAGTCGCTGCCGACCGACGTGGCTTCGAGCCTGCTGACGACCGGACGTGAGGCGCTGACGACGGGCCTGACCACGGGCTTCACGATCTCGGCCATCGTCTTCGCCCTCCTGGCCGTCGCGGCGGTCCTGACCCTCCGCCACGTGAACGCCCACGACGCCGCCCACGACGCCGCCCACGACGCCGCCCACGACGCCGCCCACGGTGGTGGTGAGGTGGAGGAGCCGGAGCCGGTCCCAGCCCCCGCCGCGCGTACCGCGGTGGAGGACTGCGACGACTGCGAGGAGAAGGTCCTCGAGCCAGTCGGCTGACACCGGCTCGTACCGAGAGGGGCGCTCCCACCAGGGGGTGCCCCTCTCGCCGCGTCCCGCAACCTGGGAGTTGTTGGAGAGATGTCGGCCAAGAACCCGACATCTGTCCAACAACTCGCGGGTGGGTGCGGTGGTGGGTGGTACGTGTGGCCGCTTGGCGCAATCGGGTCCGACACTCGCGTTCCCTCTGACAGGATCGGCGGCACCGTCACTTGCTCGCGGAGGTGCCCGTGCGTCGCCTGCGGTTGGCCTTGGTTGTCGTCTTTGCCCTGCTTGCCTCTCTTGTCGCGATAGTGCCCGTCGCGCAAGCGGCCGAGCCCAGCAACGAGGAGCTCGCGCAGGATTCGCTTCGCGTCGATCTCACCAGAGAGCGCTTCTACTTCGTCATGGCCGACCGGTTCGCCAACGGCAGCGCGGCGAACGACAACGGCGGTCTCACGGGGAGCAGGCTCGAGACCGGGTTCGATCCCACCGACAAGGGCTTCTACCACGGTGGCGACCTCGCCGGGCTGATCGACAACCTCGACTACATCAAAGGTCTCGGCAGCACCGCCATCTGGATGACCCCGAGCTTCAAGAACCGCCCCGTCCAGGGCACAGGCGCCAATGCGAGTGCCGGCTACCACGGCTACTGGATCACCGACTTCACCCAGATCGACCCGCACCTCGGCACCAACGACGACCTCAAGGACCTCATCGACAAGGCCCACGCCAAGGGCATGAAGGTCTTCTTCGACATCATCACCAACCACACCGCCGACGTCATCGACTACGCGGAGAAGCTGTACGGCTACCGCAACAAGGCCGCCTACCCGTACCTCGACGCCCAGGGAAGGCCGTTCGACGACAGCCAGCACGCCGGCCAGCAAGACTTTCCGGCGGTCGACAACGACTCGTTCCCCTACACGCCAACCTTCCCCACCACGCAAGACGAAACGGTCAAAACGCCCGCCTGGTTGAACGATCGCACGATGTACCACAACCGCGGCGACTCGACGTTCGCCGGCGAGTCCGCGGAGTACGGCGACTTCTTCGGGCTCGACGACCTCTGGACCGAACGCTCCGAGGTCGTCAAGGGACTGACCGACGTCTACAAGACCTGGGTCGAGGACGCCGGCATCGACGGGTTCCGCATCGACACCGTGAAGCACGTCAACATGGAGTTCTGGCAGAAGTTCGCTCCCGAGGTCAAGGGGTTCGCGGCCCAGAAGGGCAACGAGGACTTCTTCATGTTCGGCGAGATCTTCGACGGCAACCCCGAGTTCGTCTCGCGCTACACCACAGAGGGAAAGCTCCAAGCGGCGTTGGACTTCCCATTCCAGGGCGCCGCGCGCACGTTCGCCTCGCAAGGCGGAACAGCAACAAGCCTGAGAGATCTGTTCGCGAACGACGACTATTACACCGACGCCGACTCCAACGTCTACTCCTCGCCGACGTTCCTCGGCAACCACGACATGGGCCGCATCGGCGCGTTCATCAAGCAGGACAACCCCGGAGCGACAGACGAAGAGCTGCTCGCCCGCGACAAGCTCGCGCACGCGCTGCTGTTCCTGGCACGAGGTCAGCCTGTCATCTACTACGGCGACGAGCAGGGCTTCACCGGCCCTGGCGGCGACAAGGACGCGCGGCAGACGATGTTCGCGAGCCAGACCGCCGACTACCTCGACGACGACCTGATCGGTACGACGGCGACCCACGCGCAGGACAACTTCGACAAGAATCACCCGCTGTACAAGGCGATCGCCGAGCTATCGACCCTCACAACCGAGCACCCGGCCCTCCGCGACGGCGCGCAGATCCACCGGCTGGCGAGCGACGGGCCGGGCGTGTACGCGTTCAGCCGCATCAACAAGGCCTTCCCGCAGGAGTACGTCGTCGCGCTGAACAACAGCGAGACCGCGCAGACCGTACGCATCCCGACCTACTCCGCCGGCATGGTGTTCCGTCAGCTCTGGGCCAGCGGCACCGCCACGAGGCGCGCGGACTCCGCGGCGGACAAGACGATCGAGGTCCTCGTCCCGCCCCTCGGCGGCGTCGTCCTCCAGGCGCGAACGACAAGTACACCCGAGGCGACCGGTCCGAGCATCGCGCTCACCGTTCCCGACCAGGTCGCCGGCCGCGCGGAGATCGCCGCGAACGTCACCCCGACCGGCTTCGCGCAGGTCACCTTCGCCGCCAAGGTCGGCGACCAGGACTGGGCAGTGCTCGGCACGGACGACAACGCGCCGTACCGCATCTTCCACGACACCACGGGAATCCCCGCCGGCACGGCCATTCAGTACAAGGCCGTCGTCAAGGACTCGGCCAACCGGCTGGCGGCCGCGACCGGCAACGCCACCAAGGCGCCCGAGCCGCCCGACGGCGGTGGCGAGGTCCAGCGCGACTACCTCGTCGTGCATTACGACCGCGCTGACGGCAACTACGACGGCTGGGGTCTGCACGCCTGGGGTGACATCGAGGGCGAGGTGCAGTGGGGCGAGCCGCTGCCGTTCGCCGGCGAGGACACGTACGGCCGGTTCGCCTGGGTGAAGCTCAACCCCGGCGCGAGCAACGTCGGGTTCATCGCGCACAAGGGTGACGAGAAGGACTGCGATACCGACCGTTTCGCCAACCCCGCAAGGAATGGCGAGATCTGGATCAAGAGCGGCACGTGCGAGGTCTTCACCTCCCAAGCCGCTGCCCAGGGCTACACGACCGTGCGCTACAACCGGCCGGACGGCGACTACACCGGCTGGGGCCTGCACCTGTGGGGCGACGCGCTCGCACCGGAGACGCGCACGACCTGGGAGGCGCCGCGCCAGCCGGACGGCACCGACCAGTTCGGCCCGTACTGGAACGTGCCGGTCGTCGCCGCGGATGCACAGATGGGCTTCATCATCCACAAGGGCGACGAGAAGGATCCCGGACCCGACCAGTTCCTTACCCCGGCGAGCACGCCGAACGCGTGGATCGCGTCGGGACAGAACGCCATTCACGAGACGAGGGCGGCTGCGGAGAACGTCGCGATCCTGCACTACCGCCGCGACGACAACGCGTACGCCGGTTGGGGTCTGCACGTCTGGACCGGCGCCGCCAACCCGACCGAGTGGGCGACGCCGCTGCAGCCGGCGGGCACCGACGCGTACGGCGTGTACTTCCGGGTGCCGCTGGCGGAGGGCGCGACCAGCCTGTCGTACATCGTGCACAAGGGCGACGAGAAGGACCTGCCCGCCGACCAGTCGCTCGACCTCGTCAGCGTCGGGCACGAGGTGTGGATGCTGAACGGGCGCGAGGGCTATCTCCTGCCGATGCCCGCGGGATCGGGGGTCGACGCCGATCTCACCAAGTCCAAGGCGCAGTGGCTCGACCGGGACACGGTCGTCTGGGACGTCGAGCCCTCCCCGGGACTGACGTACGCGCTGGTGACCTCGGCTGACGGCGATCTGAAGGTCGAGGACGGCGAGATCTCCGTGGGTACGTGGCTCCGGCTCGTCCCTGGTGGCCTCACCGATGCCCAGAAGGCGAAGTGGCCGCACCTCGCCGGGCTGGCGGCCTTCCACGTCGACCCGCGCGACAAGGAACGCGTCGACACCGCCCTGCGCGGTCAGGTCGTCGCGATCGAACGCGGCGGCCTGGGGCTCCGCGCCGCGACCGGCGTCCAGCTCGCGGGTGTGCTGGACGACGTCTACGGCAACGCGGCGGCGGCGGCGAAGCTCGGCCCGCAGTGGGCCGGGGGAGTGCCGACGCTGTCGGTGTGGGCGCCGTCCGCGCAGGAGGTCGCGCTCGAGCGGTACGAATCCTCAACGGACACGGAGCCTTCGCTCGTCCCGATGGCACGCGACAACGCCACCGGCGTGTGGACTGTGCGCGGCGAAGGGGGCTGGCGCGGCTCGTACTACAAGTTCCGCGTCAAGGTCTGGCAGCCGTCCGTCCAGCAGGTCGTGACGAACTCGGTGACCGACCCGTACTCGGTGTCGCTCGCCGCGAACAGCACGCTCAGCCAGCTGGTCGACCTCACCGACGCGGCGCTCGCGCCGGCGAAGTGGAACAAGCTGAGCAAGCCGAAGGCGGTCCAGAAGGTCGAGGAGTCGTCGATCTACGAGCTGCACGTGCGGGACTTCTCCGCCAGCGACCCGACCGTGCCGGCAGCACATCGTGGTGGGTACCTCGCGTTCACCGACAAGAACTCCAAGAACATGCGGCACCTGCGCGACCTGGCGACCGCCGGCATGACGTACGTGCATCTGCTGCCCGTGTTCGACATCGCGTCGATCCCGGAGCTCAAGTCCGACCAGCAGCAGCCGGCCTGCGATCTGCCCTCCCTGCCTGCCGATTCCGACCAGCAGCAGGCTTGTGTCGGCGCGGTCGCGAACTCGGACGGGTTCAACTGGGGCTACGACCCGTACCACTACACGACGCCCGAGGGCTCCTATGCGTCGAACCCGGACGGATCCACGCGGGTCAAGGAGTTCCGCCAGATGGTGGAGGGTTTGAACGGCGCCGGCCTGCGCGTGGTGATGGACGTGGTCTACAACCACACGCCGTCGTCCGGGCAGGCGCCGACGTCGGTGCTCGACAAGATCGTGCCCGGTTACTACCAACGCCTGATGGACGACGGCACGGTCGCGACGTCGACGTGCTGCGCGAACACCGCGCCGGAGAACGCGATGATGGGCAAGCTCGTCGTCGACTCGATCGTCACGTGGGCGAAGGACTACAAGGTCGACGGCTTCCGCTTCGACCTGATGGGTCACCACCCGAAGTCGAACATGCTGGCCGTACGTTCGGCTCTCGATGCGCTGACGGTCGCGAAGGACGGCGTGGACGGGAAGAAGATCCTGGTGTACGGCGAGGGCTGGAACTTCGGCGAGGTCGCCAACGACGCGCGCTTTGTCCAAGCCACACAGGGGAACCTGGCGGGGACGGGCATCGGAACGTTCAACGACCGGCTCCGCGACGCGGTGCGCGGTGGCGGCCCGTTCGACGAGAACCCGCGGGTGCAGGGCTTCGGCAGCGGCCTGTTCACCGACCCGAACGGCGACGCGGTCAACGGGACGCCGGAGCAGCAGCGGGCTCGGCTGCTGCATCTGCAGGACCTCGTCAAGGTGGGCTTGACAGGCAACCTGAAGGACTACTCGTTCACCTCCTCGTCGGGTGCCGTCGTGAAGGGCAGCGACGTCGACTACAACGGCGCGCCGGCTGGCTACACGGCCGACCCGCAGGAGTCGATCACGTACGTGGACGCGCACGACAACGAGACGTTGTTCGACGCGCTGACGTACAAGCTGCCGACGTCGATGACGATGGCCGATCGCGTACGGATGCAGACCCTGTCGCTGGCGACGACGTCGCTCTCGCAGGGTGTGGCGTTCGTCCATGCGGGTAGCGAGAAACTGCGGTCGAAGTCGCTGGATCGCAACTCGTACAACTCCGGCGACTGGTTCAACCGCTACCTGGTCGACTGCAAGGCGGGCAACGGGTTCGGCGCTGGACTGCCGCCGGCGGCGGACAACTCGAGCAAGTGGGACTACGCGCGCCCGCTGCTCGCGAACCCGGCGCTGCGGCCGGACTGCAAGGCGATCGAGGACACCTGGGAGCGGTACGAGGAGTTCCTCGACATCCGTACGTCGACGCCGCTCTTCCAGCTCGGCTCGCTGTCCGCCGTGCAGCAACGGATGTCGTTCCCACTGTCGGGCGCGTCCGAGGCGCCGGGCGTGGTGACGATGACGCTGTCCGACAAGGTCGGGCCGGACCTCGACCCGCGGGCGGAGTCGGTGATCGTGGTATTCAATGCGAGCGCGTCGGCCGTGCAGCAGACGCTACCGTCGTTGAAGAACGCGAAGGTCGAACTGCACCGGGCGCAGCTGCGCAGCAACGACCAAGTGGTGAAGAAGGCCTCGTTCAACCGCCAGACCGGGACGCTGTCCGTTCCGGCCCGGACGGTCGCCGTCTTCGTCGAACGCTGAGCACCCCGCGCCGGTTTGAATGAAGGGCACCTTCATACGAACCTATTGAATGAAGGTGCCCTTCATACAAACGTGGCGGGGCAGCTCGGCCGCCAGCGGAGGGGAGTGCGTTTGGATGAAGGGCACCTTCATCCAAACCTATTGGATGAAGGTGCCCTTCATCCAAGCAGCGGGAGTGGTGGCGAAGGGGATGGGGCGCGGCGAGAGTTGGCGCGAGCTGGTCGACGGGGAGTGATGGCGCGGGCGAGCTGATCTGGAGTCGATCAGGCGCCACGTCGATCTCGTCCATGCGCCTTTCCGGTCGCGGCGGAGCTAGTCAAGGGTCGAAGATCGCGAAGCGACGCCGCCCCGTCTGCGAAGCCGCCGCGGCGCCCTTTACTCGCTCCGCCGCGACCGGACACTGGCGGACGAGATGACGAGGCGGAGCACCCACTCCCGGGGAGCGCACGCCAGAACCCCACGACCTGGACAGCTCGATCGCTCCGAGACAGCGCGCGGGAAGAGGACGGCAGCTGAACCACAGGGGAGCGACGCCGACCGGACACTGGCGGACGAGATGACGAGGCGGAGCACCCACTCCCGGGGAGCGCACGCCAGAACCCCACGACCTGGACAGCTCGATCGCTCCGAGACAGCGCGCGGGAAGAGGACGGCAGCTGATCCACAGGGGAGCGACGCCGACCGGACACTGGCGGACGAGATGACGAGGCGGAGCACCCACTCCCGGGGAGCGCACGCCAGAACCCCACGACCTGGACAGCTCGATCGCTCCGAGACAGCGCGCGGGAAGAGGACGGCAGCTGATCCACGGGAAGCGACGCCGACCGGACACTGGCGGACGAGATGACGAGGCGGAGCACCCACTCCCGGAGAGCGCACGCCAGAACCCCACGACCCGGACAGCTCGATCGCTCCAAGACAGCGGTCGGGAGGGGACGGCAGCTGAACTACAGAGGAGCGAGGCCGACCGGACAATGAGGGACGAACCCCGCGACCCGGAGAGCTAGCTCGCTCCAAGACAGCATCTCCAGAGAGGACGGCAGCGGAACCACGGAGAGCCCGCCAAGCCCCCACTTTGACCCGTCCATGTTCTACCGGGTATCCTGGGCGGTCGTTGCGCCTGCTGACGCGTGTGCGCGAGGTACCGGCGCGACTCTGTACCCACCTCTCGAGCATGGTTTACGTCACGCGTAACGTGGTGTAAGCCGCAAAGCAACTCCCAGAACGACCACGACGACCAGTGAAGGCCCACGACTGTGCGCACGTATAGCCCCAAGCCCGGCGAGGTGACCCGCGAGTGGCACGTCATCGACGCGACCGATGTCGTCCTCGGGCGGCTCGCGAGCCACGTGGCGACTCTGCTGCGGGGTAAGCACAAGCCGACGTTCGCACCTCACGTCGACACCGGCGACTTCGTTGTCGTCGTCAACGCCGGCAAGGTTGCGCTGTCTGGCAACAAGCGCGAGGACAAGCTCTCCCACCGGCACTCCGGCTTCCCGGGTGGACTGACCTCGGTCCCGTTCGGCGAGCTGCTGGACAAGAACCCGCGCCGCGCCATTGAGCGCGCGGTCTGGGGCATGCTCCCCAAGAACCGACTCGGCCGGAAGATGCTGAAGAAGCTGAAGGTCTACGCGGGCCCCGAACACCCGCACAAGGCCCAGCAGCCCCAGACGTTCGAGATCACCCAGATCGCGCAGTGACCGCTGCGCATATGCGAGGAAACCTGTGAGCGACACCACAACGGACACTCCGGCCGCCGCGCCCGACGTCGACACGATCGACGAGGACTTCAGTGGCAACTACACGACGTCCTCCGACGACTCCGGCACCGGCGTCGCCTACAGCTCGGAGAGCGCTCCGGGTGAGGCCGCCGCGCCGCGACCGGCCGCGATCGGCCCCGCTTCCGCGACGGGCCGCCGCAAGGAGGCCGTCGCGCGGGTCCGTCTGGTGCCCGGCACCGGCCAGTGGACGATCAACGGTCAGCCGCTCGACAAGTACTTCCCGAACAAGGTTCACCAGCAGCACGTCAACGAGCCGTTCGTGATCCTCGACCTCGAGGGCCGCTACGACGTCATCGCGCGCATCCACGGCGGCGGCGTGACCGGCCAGGCCGGCGCGCTGCGGCTCGGCATCGCGCGGTCGCTGAACGAGGTCGACCACGACACCAACCGGCCCCCGCTCAAGCGCGCCGGCATGCTGACGCGGGACGCGCGGGCCAAGGAACGGCGCAAGGCCGGTCTGAAGAAGGCTCGTAAGGCTCCTCAGTACTCGAAGCGTTGAGCGGCCGCTCCACGATGGGGCGACTGTTTGGTACGGACGGTGTACGTGGGCTCGCCAACGGCTTGCTCACGGCCGAGCTCGCGCTCGACCTGTCCGTTGCTGCCGCGCACGTCCTCGGTGAGGCCGGCGCGTTCGAGGGTCACCGCCCGACCGCTGTGGTCGGGCGCGATCCCCGCGCGTCGGGTGAGTTCCTCGAGGCCGCGGTCATCGCTGGCCTCGCCAGCGCCGGGGTGGACGTCGTACGGCTCGGCATCCTGCCCACGCCCGCGCTCGCGCACCTCACCGCGTACCTGAACGCCGACATCGGCGTGATGCTGTCCGCGTCGCACAACCCGATGCCGGACAACGGGATCAAGTTCGTCTCCAAGGGCGGTCACAAGCTCGACGACGCCATCGAGGACGCGATCGAGGCCCGCCTGCGCGAGCCCTGGCAGCGCCCCACCGGCGCCGGCGTCGGCCGGGTGACCGACGACGGCAGCGGGTTCGAGACGTACGTCTCCCACCTGGTCGGCACCGTCCCGCATCGCTTCGACGGCCTCAAGGTCGTCGTCGACTGTGCGAACGGAGCCGCCTACCGCACCGCTCCGGAGACCTACCGGCGGCTCGGCGCGACGGTCATCGCGCTGTACGCCGAGCCGGACGGCCTCAACATCAACGACAACTGCGGCTCGACGCACCTCGACGCCGTCGCTGCGGCAGTCCTCGAGCACGGCGCCGACCTCGGCATCGCCCACGACGGCGACGCCGACCGGTGCCTCGCGGTCGACGCCGAGGGCAACGTCGTCGACGGCGACCAGCTGCTGGCCGTCCTCGCGGTCGGGCTGCGCGACGCCGGCAGGCTGCGCAACAACCTGGTCGTCGCGACCGTGATGAGCAACCTCGGCTTCGTCCTCGGCATGCGTGAGCAGGGCATCGACGTCGAGCAGACGAAGGTCGGCGACCGGTACGTGCTCGAGGCCATGAAGGCCGGCGGGTACGCGCTGGGCGGCGAACAGTCCGGCCACGTGATCCTGCTCGACCACGCCACCACCGGCGACGGCGTACTCACCGCGGCCCACGTGATGTCCCGGATGGCCGAGACGGGCCGCTCGCTCGCCGACCTCGCGAGCGTCATGTCCCGCCTGCCGCAGGTCCTGGTCAACGTCAGCGGCGTCGACAAGTCCCGCGCGGACACCGACTCCTCGGTCCGCAAGGCCGTCGAAGCGGCCACCGCCGACCTCGGCGACACCGGCCGCGTGCTGCTGCGCCCCTCCGGCACCGAGCTCCTGGTTCGCGTGATGGTCGAGGCGCCGACGTTCGAGCAGGCCCACCGGGTGGCGGAGGACCTCGCCCGCACGGTCAAGCAGTCGCTCGCCCTCTGACCGAGATCCCGCCGGGTTAAATCGGGTTTCCCCACCCGTCATGCGGCTAGGCTGCCTGCCCATGACCACCGTACGTAGCGTCGATCCGCATGACGACGCGGCATTCCGGGCCTGGTACGACGCCCTCGCCGCCGGTATCGAGGCGGATCGCACCGATCCGACCGGCTGGACCTATCCGGAGATCACGGTCGCCTACCGGCATCCGGACCCGTCCATCCGGCGGACCCCGTTCGCCGCGTACGACGATGACGGAAGGTGTGTGGGCGCGGCGTTCGCCTCCCTTCCGCAGAAGGAGAATCTCCAGCGGGCCAACCTCAACGTCGGCGTCCCGCCCGAGCATCGCCGGAAGGGAATCGGGTCCGCGCTGCTCGCCGCGCTCATCGAGCACGGCTTGGCCGACGGCCGGACGACCATGCTCGCCGGTGTCGACGTCCCCGTCGACGTCGAGGACTGGCCGGGCGTCGCGTTCGCCACGAAGCACGGCTTCAGCCTTGCCCTCATGGAGGTCCGGCGACAACAGCCTTTGCCCGCACCGGCCGAACGGCTCGATGCCCTTGCGGCGAAGGCGGACGAGCGCTCCGGCGACTACAAGATCGTGTCGTGGAACGGAGCCTGTCCGGACGAGTACGCCGAGCAGTACGCGCACCTGAAGGCGCTGCTCGACACCGAGGCGCCGACCGGAGACGTCCACTGGGACGTCCCCGACTGGGACGTCCAGCGGCTCCGCGACGAGGAAGAAGTCGCAACCTTGCAAGGCAGAACGCTGTTCAGCACGATCGCGATCGCACCGGACGGAACGGTCGCCGCGCACACGCAGGCAGCGGTGACGAAGCACGACCCGACCCGCGCCTACCAGTGGGACACGCTCGTTCTGGCCGAGCACCGCGGCCACCGGCTCGGGCTCGCGGTGAAGATCGCGAACGTCCGGGCGCTCCAGACCGCCCACCCCGACGTCACCCGGATGGACACCTGGAACGCCGAGGTGAACGGCCCGATGGTCGCGGTGAACGAGGAGCTCGGCTACCGCATCGTGGAGTACAGCCACGAGTATCAGCGGAACCTCGCGTAGGCGGCCTGGCGATGACGACCGTTCGACGTGTCGATCCGCACGACGACGCGGCCTTCCGGACCTGGTACGACACGTACACGGTCGGGTTCGAGGCCGGCCGCACCGACCCGGGCGGTTGGACCTCGCCTGAGGCCGCCGCGGTGTATCGGCACCCGTCGGCGGCGTTCCCGATGGCTCCGTTCGGGGCGTACGACGATGCCGATCGCTGCGTGGGTGGGGCCTGGGCCGGCCTTCCGCAGCGGGAGAATCTGCAGCGCCTCGAGCTCAACATCTGCGTTCCGCCCGAGCATCGGCGCCAGGGCATCGGCACCGCGCTGCTCGACGCGCTCATCGAGTTCGCCCGGCAGAACGGCCGGACCAACCTCATCGGCGGACTGCACATCCCGGTCGGCGTCACCGACTGGCCCGGGGTGGGGTTCTTCACCAAGCACGGCTTCACGCACGGGATCACCGAGGTACGCCGGCGGCAGCTGCTCCCCGTACCCGATGATCGGCTGGATGCCCTTGCTGCCAAGGCGAAAGAGCGCGCGTCGGACTACCAGATCGTGTCCTGGGAGGGTCCGTGCCCCGACGAGTACGCCGAGCAGTACGCGAACCTGAAGGCGTTGCTGGACACTGAAGCGCCCACGGGCGAGATCTCGTACGACGTCGCCGAGTGGGACGTCGAACGGCTCCGGGAGGACGAGGCCAACCTCGAACGCCAGGGGCGCACGCTGTACGCCACGGTCGCGATCGCCCCCGACGGGACCGTCGTGGCGCACACCCAGGCCGTCGTGACCAAGCACGACCCCAGCCGAGGATCCCAGTGGGACACGCTCGTACTCACCGAGCATCGCGGTCACCGGCTGGGCCTCGCGGTGAAGGTCGCGAACCTCCGAGCGCTGCAGACCGCGCACCCGGAGGTCACCCGGATCGACACCTGGAACGCCGAGGAGAACGGCCCGATGGTCGCGGTGAACGAGGAGCTCGGCTACCGGATCTTCGAGTACAACCAGGGCTGGCAGCGCACGCTCACGCCCTAGCCGTTGACGTCCAGGACTCCACGGGCGTAGGCGATCGTCGCCTGACGTAGCTCGTCGGGGGCCTCGACGACGGTCTGGGCGCCGAGCTGGCGGATCACGGTCTGCGCGTTCTCCGCGTCCTGCAGGTCGAACGTCGCCCGTACCCAGCCGTCGGCGTCGGGCTCGCCGATCGCGCGTTCGCGGGCCCACACCCAGCGGGCGCGGATCAACGCGTCGCCGCGGAGTCTCAGCTCGACGAGATAGCGGGGATGGCTCGCGGCGAAGCTCCTGCCCGCCTCCTGCCAGTGGCTCGCGAGGTCGAAGCCGGCCTCGCGCGCGAACGTCTCCTCGGTGCTCTCGAGCTGGTGGATGCGGGACACGCGGTAGGTCCGCAGCTCGGACCCTCGGCGAGCGACGAGGTACCAGGTGCCCTGGCGGACCAGCCCGTACGGCTGCAGTCGGACGCTCGTCGGCGAGGTGCCGTACCTGATCCGCACGACGCGATCGTCCCAGATCGCCTTCTGTAGTTGGACAAGTGCGGGATCCGGTGGCTTGGCCTGGTCTCCCCACGACCCGTCGTTGACGTGGATGCGTTCGCGAGCGTGGTCGATGCGAGCACGGGCGCTGGGTGCGATCGTCTCGAGCACCTTGAGGATCGGCCCGTCGCCCGGGTCGTCGAGCCCGAGGTCGGCGAGGACGCCGTGGGTGTGGCCGACCACGATCGACAGGGCCTCGCTGGTGGTGAGGCCGGTCAGGCTGGTGCGGTACGACTCGACGAGCCGCCAACCGCCCGCCCCGCCCCGCGTGGCGTACACGGGGATCCCGGCGCTGCTCAGCGCCTCCATGTCCCGCTTGACCGTACGCGTGGAGATCTCCAGCTCGCGCGCGAGCTCCGCCGCCGTGACCCGGCCGCGGGTCTGCAGCAGCATCACGATCCGGAGGAGTCGCTCGGCGCGCATGGTCTTGAAAGTAGCGGATGAATAAGACACCAGATGTCTACATCGGCTGAAACCGTAAGGGACATGGACAGAGCCGAAGTGACCAAGAGGTTCGAGCAGGACTGGGGCGAGTGGACGGCGACGGTCGGGTCGTTCGACCCGGTGGCGACGCGTACACCTGACGTGTGCGGCACCTGGACCGCGCACGACGTCGTCAACCACGTGCAGGCCTACGTGCGCTTCCACCTCGTGAACGTCCGCGGCGCCTTCAGCGGCGTGGCGCCGACGCGCGAGGAGATCAACGGGGACCGGAAGGACTGGTCGGACGACGACGGAGGCGGGATGGACGTGGACTCGCGGAACGAGTCCATCCGCGTCCGCGGCCTGGAGCTGAGCTGGCAGCAACTGCTGGACGAGTGCGCCTGGCTCGGTTCGACCACGCTGGAGTTCGTCGACGGCCTGACCGAGGACGAGGTGACCGAGTTGGTCGGCTGGGTGCACTTCTGGGAGCCTGAGTACGCCAACCATCCGAACCACGTGGAGGGCTTGATGATCCGCCGACTCCGCGACATCCCGGCAGCGTTCGAGGCGATGCCGGCCGGTCAGCTCGTGCTGCCCGACAAGCACGTCGCCTCGCACCACGCGCAGCTCCGTACCGCGTGAGCGCTCTCCTCGACGCGGCCGCGCGAGCGCCCGATACGCCGGGCGTGTACTTCATGCTCGGCGTGCGGACCGAGCTGCTGTACGTCGGGAAGGCCGGCCACCTCCGGCGTCGGCTCAAGCAGCACGCCGTCGCGAAGCCTTCGCCGGAACGGCTGGCAGAGCTGTACGAACGCGTCGCCGAGGTGCGCTGGCGCGAGCTGCCCGACGAGGCCGCCGCGGTCGCGTGGGAGACCGACTTGATCACGGCCCTCGCGCCACCGCACAACGCCGGCCCGCTCGGGGTCTGGAACCACATCGTGCTGGCGCCCGGTGTCGCCGACCGGCTGAGCTTCACGCTCCGGCTCGAGCCGGTCGGCGGCACGGTGTACGGGTGCTTTCCCCATCTGGGCAAGGGAGTCGGGAGTCCGCCTGGCCTCGCGTGCAGTGACGGCTACACGGCGTTCCTCCGGCTGCTGTGGGCGGCGTCCGAAGACCCGGCGCAACGCGTGCCGGCGAAGCTGACCCGCTCGGCGCCCGTGAGCTTCGAGGTGCCTGTCAACCCGGACTTGCGCCGGCAGCTGCACAGCTTCCTCAGTGGCACCAGCGACCGGCTGCTCGCGAACCTCCCGATCGGTCACCGCGAGCCGTATCTCCAACCAGGCTTGAGACGTGACCGCGACGCGGCGCGGGGTTTCTTCGCGTACGGTCCGGTCGCGCTGCGCAAGCTGAGGCTGCGGCACGGCCTGCCCGCGCGGCCGATGACACGGGAGACGTTCGCCGCCCTCGTCACCGCCGACGCCCTGGCCGCCATCGGCGAGTTCAGGCCCCCGCCGCGTTTCGAATGAAGGGCACCCTCATTCAATAGGCCGGCCCATCCACCATGTCCCATCAAACTGTGGGGTTCTGGTCGCGACACGCCAGCGTGTCGCGACCAGAACCCCACACTTTCGCGAAGGGCGGAGGGTCCCCTCGCTCGAGGAGGTTCTTATGAAGGGCACCTTCATTCAATAGGTTTGAATGAAGGTGCCCTTCATTCGAAAGCGTCAGGCCGCGCTAGCCTCGCGGGTGTGACGCTAACGCCGCGCTCGGGAGCACGCCCCGCCACCTCCGACGAGGGACCGCATCGCCAGCTCGACCAGCATTCCTCGCCCGAGCTGTGGGGCCGGCTCGTGCACGCCGCCACGACGCTGCAAGGCGTCGTCGAAGGCCTGAGCGGCGTCTCCGTCCCTTCCTCGCGCGCCCTGCTCCTCGACGACCTGCGCAACGTCACCGACCCCGCGACCTCGCTCAACCCCGAACCGCCGCTGGAACCCGTTCACCTGCACGGCGTCACCGACACCAGCCTGCACCTGTGCCTGCCGCGCGAGCGCGCCGCCGAGGTGTGCGCGCTCGGCTGGGGCGAGCCGCACGGGTACGTCGAGCACGACACCGAGATCATGGTCTACGGGCCGCGCGACGACGCCGAGCTCGCGATCGTCCTGGGCCTGATCGAGGAGAGCCTCGCGTTCGCCCGGAGCGCCCATGCCTGAGGGCCACACCCTGCATCGGCTCGCGCGCGAGCACAAGAAGCTGTTCGTCAGGCGGCCCGTGCGCGTCTCGAGCCCGCAGGGCCGCTTCACCGCCTCCGCCGCGCTGGTCGACGGCCGCGTGCTGCAGCGGGCGGAGGCGTACGGCAAGCACCTGTTCCACCACTACGGACCGGACGCGATCGTGCACGTCCATCTGGGGCTGATCGGCGAGTTCAGCTCGCTGCCGCTCCCGGAGCTGCCGCCGGTCGGGCAGGTACGGATGCGGATGGTCGGCGAGACGCACGTCGTCGACCTGCGCGGGGCGATCATCTGCGAGCTGATCACCGCGCCGCAGCGCAGAGAGCTGCTCGCCAGGCTCGGACCCGACCCGTTGCGCAAGAACGCCGACCCGGACCTGGCGTACGCGCGCATCAAGAAGTCGAAGCTGTCGATCGCCGCGCTGCTGATGGAGCAGAAGGTGCTGGCGGGCGTGGGGAACGTCTATCGCGCCGAGATCCTGTTCCGCCACCAGGTGGACCCGATGCTCCCGGGTCGCCAGGTCGACCGCGCGCTCTGGGACGAGCTGTGGGCCGACCTGGTGACGCTGATGCGCCGGGGCGTACGCGTCGGCCGCATCGACACCGTCCGCCCGGAGCACCTGCCGCGGGCGATGGGCCGGGCCGCCCGCAAGGACCGCCACGGCGGCGAGGTGTACGTCTACCGCCGCGCGGAGGAGCCGTGCCACGTCTGCGGCACGGTCGTCTCGAAGACGATCCTCGCCGGCCGCAACCTCTACTGGTGCCCCACCTGCCAGAAGGGCTGACCGGCGGCCGCCGGACCTACTCGACGGTGACGCTCTTCGCCAGGTTGCGCGGCTGGTCGACGTCGTTGCCGCGGGCGGCAGCGATCTCGCAGGCGAGCACCTGCAGCGGCACCACCGTGACGAGCGGCGCCAGCACGGTGGGCGTCCGCGGCACGCGGATCAGGTGGTCCGCGTACGGCTCGACCGCGACGTCACCCTCCTCCGCGATCACGATCGTCCGGGCACCGCGCGCACGCACTTCCTGGATGTTCGAGACGACCTTGTCGTGCATCACGCCGCGCCCCGCGGGCGACGGAACGACGCACACGACCGGCGTGCCCTTGTCGATCAGCGCGATCGGCCCGTGCTTCAGCTCGCCGGCGGCGAAGCCCTCGGCGTGCATGTACGCGAGCTCCTTGAGCTTCAGCGCACCTTCCAAAGCCACCGGGAAGCCCACGTGCCGGCCGATGAACAGCACCGAACGGGAGTCCGCGATCTGTCGCGCGAGCTCGCGTACCGGCTCCATCGTCTCCAGCACCTGCTCGACCTTGCCCGGCATCGCCTGCAGCTGCGCGACGACGGCCGCGACCTCGTCGGCGTACTTGATGCCGCGAACGTGCGCGAGGTGCAGACCGACCAGGTAGCAGGCGGCGAGCTGGGTCAGGAACGCCTTCGTCGACGCGACCGCGATCTCCGGACCAGCGTGGGTGTAGAGCACGGCGTCGGACTCGCGCGGGATCGTCGATCCGTTCGCGTTGCAGATCGCGAGCACGCGCGCCTTCTGCTCCTTCGCGTGCCGGATCGCCATCAACGTGTCCATCGTCTCGCCGGACTGCGAGATCGCGATGATCAGCGTGGAACGGTCGAGCACCGGGTCGCGATAGCGGAACTCACTCGCCAGCTCGACCTCGCAGGGGAGCCGCGTCCAGTGCTCGATCGCGTACTTCGCGACCATGCCGGCGTGGTACGACGTGCCACACGCGACGATGAACACCTTGTCGACGTCGCGCAGGTCCTGGTCGGTGAGGCGCACCTCGTCCAGAACGATGTCGCCCGCCTCGGTGAGCCGGCCGAGCAACGTGTCGGCGACCGCCTGCGGCTGCTCGGCGATCTCCTTCAGCATGAAGTAGTCGTGGCCGCCCTTCTCTGCGGCAGACACGTCCCAGTCGACCGTGTAGTCCTTGGTCTCGGCGAGTTCGCCGTGGAAGTCAGTGACGACGATCTCGTCGGCGGTGATCGAGACGACCTGGTCCTGGCCGAGCTCGATCGCCTCGCGCGTGTGGGCGATGAACGCCGCGACGTCGGAGGCGAGGAAGTTCTGTCCCTGGCCGCGGCCCACGACGAGCGGGGAGTTGCGGCGGGCGGCGACGATGAGGTCAGGCTGGGTGGCGTCGACCGCGACGAGCGTGAACGCGCCGTGCAGCTGGCGGCAGACGTCGCGCATGGCGGCGGCGAGGTCGCCGTTCGCGCGCTCGGTCGCGTCCTCGAGCAGGTGCGCGACGACCTCGGTGTCGGTCTCGGAGGCGAGCTTGTGCCCGTCGGCCTCGAGCTGGGCGCGCAGGGTGGCGAAGTTCTCGATGATCCCGTTGTGGACCACCGCGATCCGGCCCTCGCAGTCGAGGTGCGGGTGCGCGTTCGGGTCCGTCGGCGCTCCGTGCGTGGCCCATCTGGTGTGGCCCATTGCCGTACTGGACGCCGGCAGCGGCTCCTCGTCGAGGGCCTGCACCAGGTTCGCCAGCTTGCCGGCGCGTTTGCGCAGCTGGATGCCGTCCTGGTCGGGAACGGCCACGCCCGCGCTGTCGTACCCGCGGTACTCCAGGCGGCGAAGGCCCTCGATCACGACGCCGACCGCTTCCGCGGGGCCGACGTATCCGACGATTCCACACATGCGAGCCAGCGTAAGGCCTGCCGAGTTTCGTCGTGGCGGTTGGGGATAATTGGCGCCGGCTTCCGGGACTGTGGTAGGCGAGCCGTAGGTTTGGGGTATGCAACGACTTCGGGAGGCCGCTGCGACGCCGTACGTCGAGCTCGATCGGGAGGCGTGGGCGAAGCTCGCCGAGCAGACCCCCATGCCGCTCACGGCGACGGAGGTCGAGCGGCTGCGGGGACTCGGCGACGAGATCGACCTGGACGAGGTACGTCAGGTCTATCTGCCGCTCACCCGGCTGCTCAACCTGTACGTACGGGCCACCGGGCAGCTGCATCGGGCGACGAATACGTTCCTCGGCGGCGAACGCGGCCGGCCGGACGACGCGATGACCACGCGGACGCCGTACGTCATCGGCGTCGCGGGCTCGGTGGCGGTCGGCAAGTCGACGGTCGCGCGGCTGCTGCGCGAGCTGCTGGCGCGCTGGCCGGACCATCCGCGTGTGGAGTTGGTCACCACCGACGGCTTCCTGCTGCCGAACGCGGAGCTTGAACGTCGTGGCCTGATGGAGAGAAAGGGCTTTCCCGAGTCGTACGACCAGCGCGCGCTGCTGCGCTTCGTGGTCGCGGTGAAGTCCGGCGTGCCGGTGGTGACGGCGCCGATCTACTCGCACCTGGTGTACGACATCGTTCCCGACAAGCGGCTCGAGGTGCACTCGCCGGACATCCTGCTGGTCGAGGGACTGAACGTGCTGCAGCCGGCGCGGATCCGCACCGACGGGCGGCGCGGGCTCGCGGTGAGCGACTTCTTCGACTTCTCGATCTACCTGGACGCGGCGCCGGGTGACGTGCGGCAGTGGTACGTGAACCGATTTCTCAAGCTGCGCGAGACGGCGTTCCGCGACCCGGCCTCGTTCTTCCGCCGCTTCGCCGACCTCAGCCAAGCCGAGGCGGTCACGCTGGCGGGACAGATCTGGGACTCGATCAACGGCCCCAACCTCGAGCAGAACATCCTGCCCACGCGGGGGCGGGCACGGCTCGTCCTGCACAAGGCGGTCGACCACACCGTGACCCGGGTCCGGCTCCGCAAGGTCTGACCCCCGTTCAGCGCCTCCTGGGGCCGCTGATCCGCTCAAAGCCTGTTCATCGTTGCACTCCGGGCGCGAGGATGGGTTCTGGGAGGGAGGGGTACATGGTGGGCGCATGGCCGCTCCGCGGCCGCACGGGGGAGTACGAGGCGACGAGGCGTGCCCTCGTGGCCGAGCCCGGGGCCGCTGTTCTCGTGGGCGACGCCGGTGTCGGCAAGACCCGCCTCGCGCGGGAGCTCGCCCATGACCTCGGCCAGGCAGGCCGCGCGATCGAGTGGGTCGCCGCGACCCAGGCCAGCGCGGGCGTGCCGTTCGGCCCGTTCGTCAGGTTCCTCGGCGACGACGTTCCGCAGACCAGCGAGACCCTGCTCCTGCACCAGATCAGCACCCGCCTGCTCGCCGCCACGCCGAGCCCCGACCGGCCCGTGCTGGTCGTCGACGACGCGCACCTGCTCGACGACGGGTCGGCGGCGCTCGTGTACCAGCTCGCATCGAGCGGCGCGTTCCGGGTGCTCGCCACCGTACGGTCCGGCCAGCGCTGCCCCGACGCGATCCAGCGACTCTGGCGCGACGGCGGCGCGGCCCGGATCGACGTGACGCCGTTCCAGACCACGCAGGTCCGCCAGCTGCTCGAGGGTGCGCTCGCCGGGCCGGTCGACACACTCACCACGTCCCGCCTCGGCCGCGCGACCGGCGGCAACCCGCTGTTCCTCCGTGAGCTCGTCGAGGCTGGCCTTGCCGACGCCAGCCTGCGCCAGATCGACGGCGTCTGGCAGTGGACGGGCGCGCGTACGTTGAGCAGCCGCGTCACCGACCTGCTGCAGGAACGGTTCGACGGCTGCTCCGACCCGGAGCTCGAGACGCTGAGGCTGGTCGCCCTCGGCGAGCCGATCGACGTGGACCTGCTCGCCGCCGTCGTCCCCGACGAACGGGTCGAGGCCCTCGTCGACCGCGGCCTGCTGCACCCGGACAGCTCCGGCGCCACCGTTCAGCTGCCGCATCCGCTGTACGGCGAGGTCCTCCGTGCCGGCATGTCGCCCGTCACCGCACGGCGGCTCCGGCGGGCGCTCGTCCGCGCGATGAAGGAACCCACGGACCCCGACCAGCTCCTGCGCTGGGTCACGCTCAGCCTCGACGCCGGCGAACGCCCCGACAACCCCGACCTGCTCGCCGCCGCCAGCCGGGCGCTGCTGCTGTTCGACCCCGCCCTTGCCGAGCGCCTCGCGGCCGCCGCCGACCCGACCCTTCCCGCGCGCACCCTGAGGCTCGCCCGTGCGGTCGGCTACCAGGGTCGCTTCGCCGAGGCCGAGGACCTGCTCGCCAGGCTCGATCCGCGCGAGCTCGACGACGCCCAGTTCGCCGCGTTCCTGCGGATCCGCGGCGAGAACTTCTGCGAGGGGCTGCAACGCCCCGACCTCGCGCTCGCCTACCTCGACGCGCTCCCGACCCCGCTGCCGCCTACGGTCCGGCACGCCGCGGCGTGCGTACGGATCGAGGCACTCGTCTACGGCGGCGACTACCGCGCGGCCATCGACGTCGCTGAGGCCGAGCCCGGGTTCCTCGACCAGCCCGAGGTCGGACCCGTACCCACGCTCGTGATGGCGCTGGAGCAGGTCGGCCGGAGCGACGAGGCGCTGCAGCTCGCGCAGGCGTACGAGAAGGCCGCCGCGCTGCCGACCCGTTTCGCCGGCTACGGGCGGATCCTGGTGACCGCGGGCCGGCTGGACGAGGCCGAACAGGTCGCCGAGCAGCACATCGCGGCCGGGACGGCGTGGGACTGGGCCGAGTTCATCTGTTACGGCCTACGGGTGAGGGCTCAGGTGGACTTCGCCCGCGGGCTGTTCCAAGCTTCCGCCCAGGGACTTCGGGAATGCGTCAGCCTGGCAAGGGATCTCAGCCTCGGGTACTTCGTTCGCCTCGCGCTGTCCGGTCTGTCCACCGCCGAGGCCGCGTGTGGGCGGATCGCCGAAGCCCGCGCCGCGATGGCGGAGTCGGAGTCGCTTGCCGCCGCGTCCCCCGCGGTGCGGGCGCTGATCGAGCAGGACCAGCTCGCGTACGCGTTCGTCGAGGGGTGCGAGGGATCGATGCGGTCCGCGTACGACCGGCTGGACCGGCTCGTCGCGTCCTGCGTCGCGGAGTCGCAGCCGCGCCGCGCGGTCGAGGCGTTGCATCTGATGGCTCGGTTCGGGTACGTCTCGCGGGCCGCGTCGCAGGTGGGCGACCTCGCGTCGCTGTGCGACTCGCCCGTTCCGCACGCACACGAGGGGCACATCCGCGCGTTGGCGTCGGGGGATGCTCAATCCCTGTTGGACGTTTCGGCCCGGTACGCGGAGCTCGGCATGATCCACCAGGCGGCCGAGGTGGTCGACACAGCGGCTGCGCGCTTCCTCGCCGCGGGAGACCGGCGAGCGGCGGGTCGCGCGACGAGCGAACGGGACCGGCTGCTCGCGCTGTGCGACACCGGCCCGTTCCGCTGGTGGGCCTCGGCGGCGTCGTCGAGCCCGTTGAGCGAACGTGAGCAACAGGTCGCGACTCTTGCGGCGACCGGCCTGACCAACCGGCAGATTGCCGCGCGGCTCGTTCTTTCCGTACGTACGGTGGAAAACCACCTGCAGCGCATCTATGTCAAGACAGGATTGACGAAGCGTTCCGACCTCGCCGACTGGCTCGCCGCGCAGTCGCCCACCACCTGAGCATGACTCTGCCGGCGCCTCGCGGCGCCGGCAGAGTCGGGGTGACGGTTGCGAACCGTGCACTACATCGGCATCAGGACGGTGTCGATGAGGTAGACGGTGGCGTTGGCGGTTTTGACGCCGCCGCAGATGACCGAAGCGTCGTTGACCTTGAGGGCGTCGCCGGAGCCGGTGACGGTGACGGTGCCGCCTTGGACGGTCTTCTGGTCGCCGACCACGGCGTCGGGGGCGAGCTGCCCGGCGATGACGTGGTAGGTGAGGATCTTCGACAACATCTTGTCGTCGGTCTTCAGCGTCTCGATGGTCTTGGCGTCGATCTTGGCGAAGGCGTCGTCGACGGGGGCGAAGACGGTGAACTCGGCGCCGTTGAGGGTGTCGACGAGGTTGACCTTCGGGTTCAGCTTGCCGGAGACGGCGGAGACGAGGGTCTTCAGGAGCGGGTTGTTGCTGGCGGCGACGGCGACGGGGTCCTTGGCCATGCCTTCGACCGAGCCGGGGCCGGTGGGGACCTGGTCGGCGTAGCCGGCGCACCCGGAGCCGACCATGCCCGCGCCCATCGCGCCGCTGTCGGCGGGGGGTGTGAGGACGGTGTCGATGAGGTAGACGGTGGCGTTGGCGGTCTTCACTCCGCCGCAGATGACCGAAGCGTCGTTGACCTTGAGGTCGTCACCGGTACCGGTGACCTTGACGGTGCCACCTTCGACGGTCTTCTGGTCGCCGACCACGGCGTCGGGGGCGAGCTGCCCGGCCACGACGTGGTAGGTGAGGATCTTCGACAACATCTTGTCGTCGGTCTTCAACGTCTCGATGGTCTTGGCGTCGATCTTGGCGAACGCGTCGTCGACCGGGGCGAAGACGGTGAACTCGGCCCCGTTGAGGGTGTCGACGAGGTTGACCTTCGGGTTCAGCTTCCCCGACACCGCCGACACCAGGGTCTTCAGCAGCGGGTTGTTGCTGGCGGCGACCGCGACCGGGTCCTTGGCCATGCCTTCGACCGAACCAGGTCCGGTGGGGACCTGGTCGGCGTAGCCGGCGCACCCGGCACCGACCATGCCGGCGCCCATCGCGTCCGGCGCCTCAGAAGACGCACTCGTCGTGGGGGCGGGCTCGTTCTGCGTCGTGGGCTCGGCGGTGTTGCCACAGGCCGCACCCACCATGGCCAGCAGCCCCACACCGGCGAACATCACGCCGAAGCGGAATCGAGATCGGATGGTCTTCATGAGGTGGTGCTCCTCTGTCTTGAAAGCGCCCCGCCGTTCGGAGGCCCGCTTGGTGTTCGGTGCCAACGGCCCGCTGGATGGGTGGAATCTCGAGAAAGCTGTGCTCAGCCGAAGCTGAAGGTGTAGGCGGAGATGCCTGGGCTGTAGGTGAGGGTCATGGTGTTGCGCTCGGCGTTGGGTTGGTCGAGGAGTTGGTAGGCGTTGGGGGTGCCTTTGACGTTGATGGTCTTGTCCGGCTTACCGGGGATCTTGATGGTGACGGTGCCTTGGCCGGACAGGACGTGGTAGACCTTCGCGGCGTTGAAGTTGAGTCGTACTTGGGCGTTGGTGGTGGCGGTGAGGTGTTGGGAGTCGACGGCCCAGGTCCCGCCGAGGCTGAAGGTGTCGTTGGGCTGGTTGGGGTTGAGCCCGAACACCCGTCCGTCGTCGGGGGTGAGTGTCCCGGTGCCTTGGTAGTTGGTGGCGCGGGCGTAGGACAGGAACGTTTCGGGGGTGGTGCCTTTGGCGCCGGGGTTGTCGGCTTTGACGGTCCCGTCGACCGGGTCGGGGAGCTTCACCTCGGGGTTGGCGTCTTTCAGGAGTTGGCGGAACTGGTTTTCGACTTGTCCGTAGTCGCCTTCGCCGAACTTGATCGCCCGCACAATCCCTTGGGCGTCGATGAGATATTTCGCGGGCCAGTACCGGTTGCGGTAGTCGGTCCACGTGGACAGGTTGTTGTCCTGCCCGACGGGGTAGCCGATCTTCTCCTTCCGGATCGCCGCCGCCACATTCCCGGGGTCCTTTTCGAACGCGAACTCCGGGGAGTGGATCCCCACGATCTGCAACCCCAACGGCCCGTACGTCTGGTCCCACGCCAACAGGTGGGGGGTGGCGCGTTGACAGTTGATGCAGGAGTAGGCCCAGAAGTCGACCAACACCACTTTCCCCTTCAACCCCGCCACCGTCGCGGGCTGGTTGTCGGGGGTGTTGAACCATCGCTGGGTGCCGCGGAACTCCGGCGCCGCCCCACACGACGCCAACTCCGCCGCCCCCGGCGTGCACTTCGCCAACTCTTCCCCGCCCTCACCGATGGCGGGGGCGAGGACGCCTTGGACGGTGTCGGACTCGGCGACCTTCTTCTCCAACCCGCCGGTGTAGTTCGGCAACGCTTTCTGCAGCAGATCGGTCACACCGAACCCCAGCGCGATGGCGAGGAGGATCATCACGATCCCGCCGCCGATCCGGAACCCGCGGGCGTGGTCGCGGTACGCCTTCACCCTGCGTGCGATCCTCGAGCCGGCGGCGGCGAACACCAGCAGCGGCAGCGCCGCACCGACCGCGAACGACACCGTCAACACGACGGTGCGCCAGCCGATCTGCCCCGTCGCACCGGCGACGGTGATCGCGGCCAACACCGGGCCGGCACACGGCACATACAACGTGCCGAGGCCGAGGCCGAGGACGAACGCGCCGTTGGCGTTGCGGGTGACTTTCGGGAGCCGGTAGAACGGCTTCTCGATCAGATGCCCCAACGCCGGGAAGATCAGGCCCAGACCGACCAGCACCAGCACGGTCAGCCCGGCCCAGCGTAGGAAGCTGTCCGGCAGGCCCAGGAACGACAAGATCACCGAACCCAACAACGTGAACACACTGAAACTCACCACGATCCCCGCGATGATCCGCAACGGCCGAAAATCCCGCTTCGCCTTCTTCGGCGCTGCCTCGACAACCTCATCCACCAACACCCCACCGGCAGCGTCGGTGCGGCTATGCCGTCCCGCCTTGCCCGGCGAGCCATCCGCCTTGCCGGCCTGCTTGTCGGGTTGGTTCTCTTCTTTGCCGGCCGTACCCGCAAAGAAGATGATCGGCAACATCGGCAACACACACGGAGAAACCCCCGTGATCAAACCGCCCACCAAGCCGATCAAGGCCAGCGTGATCATCGAAAGCAACTCCACTCATCGGTAAGTCAGAGGTCACCCTCACTTCGGAGCTGTCGCAGTCGTGGATGGGTCTGGCACGCAAGCTTGACGAGCGATTCCGGCGTGAGGTGAGCGAAGCGGGGTAGAGGTGGCCCGTCGACGACTGTCGATGTTCGGACGCGCTACCTGGCGTGCTGTCTCGGTGTCAGGCGCGTCGGCTGAAGGGGAGTGCTTCCATGAGCGAGAGCGACAAGCTGGATCACAAGAAGGACGAAGTCGTAGGCCAGGCCAAGGAAACTCTCGGCAAGGTCACCGACAACGAAGAGCTCGAGGCCGAAGGTCGCGGCGAGCAGGCGAAGTCCAAGCTGCAGCAGGCCGGCGACAAGCTGAGCGATGCCGCCGACAAGGCTGGCGACGCGGTCAAGGACGCGCTCAGTCGGGACGACAAGAAGTAGGCAACAAACAAGGCCAGCACGACGGATGGGTCAGAGAGCCCACGTCGTGCTGGCCTCGGCGTTAGGCTCGATCTTTCGTCCAACGGTGGGTTCGCCCGGTCCAGGCCCGCCCCGGGGGGCCAATGATTCATGTTTACATGGTCATTGGCCGCTTTACGTGGGGTGGACGCCAGGTAGAGGGGCCACTGGCCGGGTAAGGCGACCACGACGCTTCACCTACGGAGTGCTTCCCGCTCGGATCACTCGAGACGTCGCCGTCCCAAGATCCCCAGCATGACAGGCACTTCCATCTTCCCAGGCCAATGTCGCCCACCAACACCTGACATCCCGAGGTTAGGTCGCGGCCAGGCGGGATGCGAGGTGGCGCGCGTCAGGCGATCTTTGACAGACGCGGCCTAAAGCTTCCGGCGAGCCCTACGGCGGAGCTGCAGGATGCGGCCGGTGCCAGGAATGGCGACGATGAGCACGCCGGCGATCGCGGCGAACAGCAAGGCGACCCCCAGCGGGAGCGACCCCTCCGCGGCGAGGAACGAGATCTGGACCTTCTGCTGGTTCTGCAACACGAACACCAGCAGCAGAATCAGCACGACAGTCGCGGCGATCAACACGACCCACAACCCACCCGTACGGGACCGGAGCGTCTCCTTGGCTCCCGGCCTCGGCGCTTCGGGACTCGGCGCTGCGTGCTTCGGGGCCTCGACCTCAGCGCTCGCCGGTTCGACGGGAACCGCGACGGGAGCAGACGTCTCCGGGACGTCCTTGGTGGCCGGCGGCTCTTCGCTGGACGGCTGACGCGGTCGCTGGTCCATCAGGTGACCCCCTTGGTGGTTGTCGTGCCGGACCACTCGTACCCACTCACGAGAACATCACCGACTCGATCTCGCAACGATAGGAGCACGCAGGGCGACTGGTTCCTGCGGGTACACAAAACGGGCACATGCCTCATCACGTGAGCTCCCTCAGCACGGTGGCGAACTGTCCGGCGTCCGCCGCCCACAGGTCGGCACCCAGGGATCGGGCGGTGGCCAGATCGGGGACCGCGGGTCCGCCCATCGCCACCGGAGTGCCGGGCCGTGCCCGGCGGACGGCGGCAGCGGTACGGCGGGCCGCGGTGGCGTGCCCGTCGGCACTCACGGACACCCCGACAGCCACCAGCGCGGGGGTGGCGACGACCGCGTCGACCACCGCTTCGACCGGCGTGTTCGAGCCGAGATCGATCACCGCGAAACCCGCCCCACGCAGGACATCTGCCGTCAACGCCACCGGCAGCGCGTGCGGATCCCCGGCCACCCCCGCGAGCAGCACCGTTCCGCCGGGACGCCCTGGCCGGCGGAACAACGGGCCGAGGCGTCCCAACACCCGTACGGCGACCGCGGTGGCGCGATGTTCGTCGAACACCGACAACCGGCCGCTCTCCCAGCCGTCCCCGATCGCCCGCATGGCCGGGCCGATCGTGTGCAGGACGACCTGGGTCGGATCGGCACCACTGGCCAACGCTGCTTGGACGACCGCCCACGCGCCCGGCTCGTCGCCAGCGACCAGCCGATCCTCCAACCGACTCGCGTAGACCCGCGACGGATGCCCACGACGCGGTACGTCGTTGGTACGGCGCCGCGAGCGTGTCCGCACCGGACCCGGTGTGACGTTGGCGAGGTCGTCGGGGCTGATCCACCACCGCCCGCGGCTACGGGTCGCGGCCAGCCGCCCGAGCCGCACGTACCGATAGGCGGTCATGTAATGCACGCCGAGCCGCCGAGCTGCCTCGGTCAGGTCGATCGACGGAGCACTGTCAGTCACCGGGACCGCCAGGCGGTCTGGTAGGCCAGCTTGGTCAACGCCGGCACCGCGTCGGGATGAAGGGCCGAATCCTCAAGCGCTGTTACCGATCGCCGCACCGCCTGGGAGATGAGGTATTCCACCTCGGCTTGAGCGCCGGTGGACTCCACGACCTCGACGAGCTCATCGACGTCGTCGTCGCTGAGCTCCGGATCGCCCACCCGCTTGAGGATCCGCTGCTCCAGCGCTCCTGTGGCGCGTTCCGTGGCGATTGCCAACAACCTGGTGGGCTTGCCGTTCCGCAGGTCCTCGCCGACGGGCTTGCCCGTCTCGGCGGAATCGCCGAACACGCCGAGCAGGTCGTCCCGGAGCTGGAACGCCTCCCCGAGCAGCAGCCCGTACTGACTCAGGCCGTCCGGGAACGTCGGACTCCCGGACAGCGCGTACCCGAGCCGCAGCGGACCGAGAACGGTGTAGTGGGCGGACTTGAGAACGGCGACCGCCGCGGCATGGTCGACGGTCGGGTTGCCGGTGGCGCTGCCGTGCAGGTCGAGGTACTGACCGATCATCAGGTCGCCGCAGAGCCGGTGCCAGATCCGGCTCGCTGCCGGCCGGAACTCGGCGGCCAGCCGGTGCGCCAGCGTGAACGCGACGTCCCCGACGAGCACTGCCATCCCCTCCGACACCCGCCGCACCTCGCCGCGCCAACCGTGCTCGCGATGGGTCGCCGCGAGGGCCGCATGGACAGAGGGACGCCCGCGTCGGAGCGGTGACCCGTCCATCACGTCGTCGTGGATCAACGCGAACGTGTGGAGGAGCTCCAACGCGGCCCCGGCCCGTACCAAGTCCCCATCGAGCGCGCCGGCCGACCGGCCAGCAGCCGCGACGTAGCCGGCGTGACAGAACGCCGGCCGGAGTCCCTTCCCGCCGTCCAGGGCGGTGCGGAGCTCTGCGAACAGGCCACCGACCTCACCGAGCTGACAGCGGGCCGCTTCGGTGTCGATCAGGTCGTGCAGGTGCGCCCGTACCGCGCCGACGAAGGCGGTGACTCCGCCCTCGGCCGGCGAGCCGTGGAGAGAACCTGCGTGGACCGTCGCCATCGGCCCTCCTTCGACCGTCTACCCGAAACCATCTACCGCTTTGTTTTAGCACTAAAACCCAGGGTAGGCCCGGGCTACACGACAATCGAAGGAGCAGTATGGGTACCGAACAGTCGATCGAGGTCGAGGTTCCGGTCACGACCGCCTACAACCAGTGGACTCAGTTCGAGGACTTCCCGCACTTCATGTCGGGGGTGGAGTCGATCAGCCAGCTCGACGACCAGCGCAACCACTGGGTCACCAACATCGCCGGTGTACGCCGCGAGTTCGACACCCGCATCACCGAACAGGTCCCGGACGAACGCGTCGCGTGGACCACCGAGAGCGGCTCGCCCCGCCAGTCCGGCGTGGTCACGTTCCACCGCATCTCGCCCACGCAGACCAAGGTGATGGTGCAACTCGACCTCGAGCCCGAGAACCTCGCCGAGAAGATCGGCGACAAGGTGGGCATCATCGACGCCCAGATCAAGGCGGACCTTGGCAAGTTCAAGACGTTCATCGAAGCACGCGGCGCCGAGACCGGCGCCTGGCGCGGCGACGTCGACCGACCCACGCCATAGGGCGTGATTTCAGGTGTTGGTGGGCGACGCTGGCCTGCGAATGACGGAAGTGCCTGTCCTGCTGGGGAGCCTTGGGAGTGCGACGTCTCGAGTGATCTGAGCGGGAAGCACTCCGTAGGTGAAGCGTTGTGGTCGCCTTACCCGGCCAGTGGCCGCTCTACCTGGCGTCCACCCCACGTAAAGCGGCTAATGATCATGTAAACATGATCGTTGGCCCCAGGTCGGCCGGACCGGGCGAACCAACGGCCGGACGAAAGATCGAGGCTAAGCGGGCAAGAAAGAATCGGCCAGCTGGCCGACGTTCGTCGCGGCGGAGGATCGTCAGCGTGAGGCGCGCTGGTCCTGTCGACGCCTGGATTGCCGCTGGCTCTTGCTGACGTTGCCGCAGTCGGACATGCTGCACCACCGTCGGGACCTGTTCTTCGTCGTGTCCAGGAACAGCCAGCCGCACGACGTTCCGCCGCGGCCGAAGCCAGGGCAGAGCTTGATCCTGGCGGACGCGGGGTCGCGGAGCAGGTCGAGCGCGGACAGACCCACCTGCCCGAGCACGACTCCCGGGTCCGGGTCGGGCCAGCTGAGGTCGAGGCCGCCGACGCGAGGCTGCCAGGTAGCGGCCGCCAACGCCTCCGCGCTGCTTGTTCGAAGCACGGCGACATCGCCGGCAGCAGGTGCGGTGCCGACGACGAGCGAGGTGAAGACCCGGTAGACCGCATCACGGAGGGTCAGGGCTCGGCTCAGCAGGTCGGTGGACTCGACCAGGTGCCACAGCTCCGCGGCGCGTGGCCGGTCGTAGAGCCCCTGACGGAAACCCCAGGCGACCAGGTCGTAGCCGTCGTTCAGGTCGTCCCGGAGGTCGGGAACCGTCGACAGGTCGGTGTCCGGAGTGCCGCCCCTCGGCTCGACCGTGTTGGCGAAGTCGAGGCAGAGCGCGCCGCCGACGCTTGGTCCCTGCGCGTCGATGCGCGCGTCCAGTTCCTGCACGTCTACCGCCTAACCGCGTTTTGCTGGTACGGTCGCCCTGATTCCACCTATCCGACTTTAGCCGGTGGACGAAGGGAAGGGTCACTCGTGGCGGCCGACCATGCGAACCTTCGCATCGCGGCGCTCGGCTTCGGCCAGCTCGGGGTCGTGGTGGCGTTCCAAGCGGTGGCGATCGTCCTGCCCTCGATTGGCGCCGACCTGCGGATCTCCCCGGCGTTGCTGCAATGGGTCGTCGGGGCGACCGCCCTGACGTACGCCGGTGGTCTGCTGGTGGCGGGCCGCCTGGCCGATCGGTACGGGGGACCACGCATCCTCGTCGCCGGATCGCTCCTGATGGCGGCGGGCAGCATCGCCGCGGCGATCGCTCCGCACTTCGCGGTGCTCCTGCTCGCCCGCGTCGCTCAGGGAATCGGCATGGCGCTCTACACACCGGCGATGGTGTCGTTGCTGGCCACGGGGTTCGCCGCTGGCGCGGACCGTCACCGGGCGCTGATCTGGTGGAACGTCGCCGGCGGCGCCGGAGGACTCATCGCCGTCACCGGCGGAGGGATGATCGCCAACCACGGCTGGCGAGCGACGTTCCTGCTGCTGGCACTCGCTCCATTGGTGACGGTTCTGCTGGCGAAGGCCGCGTTCGGCCGGTTCCAGCCCGAGCAGCGATCCGCTCAACGCCGGGTCGACGTGCTGAACGCCAGCCTCCCGTCGGCAGCCGCGACCCTGCTCGTCCTCGGCCTCACGGGACTGCAACAGGGCATGCCCATCG
The DNA here is from genome assembly GCF_016907715.1 of Tenggerimyces flavus. Taxonomy (NCBI): domain Bacteria; kingdom Bacillati; phylum Actinomycetota; class Actinomycetes; order Propionibacteriales; family Nocardioidaceae; genus Tenggerimyces; species Tenggerimyces flavus. The sequence goes on from NZ_JAFBCM010000001.1 coordinate 2,734,653, forward strand.
GCGTCCTCCCGCTCGCCATCAGCGTCGTTCTCGTGGTCGTGTGGCTGAAGCGGGAACGCCACGGCCGGCACCCCCTCGTTCCGTCCTCACTGCGTCGCTGGCCCGCGCTGCAGCCGATCGTTCTCGCGACCTTGCACGGCGCGGCGATCAACACGCCGATCTTCTTCTACGGACTGTTCCTGCAGACGTTCCGCGACGCGACCCCACTTCAGGTGGGTCTCGGCTTCATCCCCGCGAACGTCGGCCTCATCTCCGGCGCCGTCCTCGGCGGCGCGATCATCCGGCGTCGAGGACACCACGCCGCGATGATCTCCGGCATGGTCGTCATCGTCGTCGGGATCGGGCTCCTCCTCACCGTCGACGCGCGGAGCACGGTCTGGCACCCGTTCCTCCTTGCCTGGTTGGTCTTTGGCGTAGGCGCCGCCGTTGCCCACGCTGGATTCATCGGACTGGCAGGGAAGGAGTCAGCGGACGAGTCGGGAACGACGGCAGGATTCCTCACCTCCGGCGGGCAGATCGGCACCGCCATCGGACTCGCCGTGTTCGTCGGGCTCGCCGGGATCCCGGCCGACAACCTGACCGGCTACCGGATCGCCTTCCTCGCGGCCATGCTCGCGGCCGCTCTCGGCGCTGCTGTGGCGGCGATCGGTCGTCAGTCCGCGCCGAGCGTCCACGCCTCGACGGAGGCGTCGCCCTCGACCTCGAGCCGCCACGGCGGTGGGGTCGTGGGGTAGAAGCGGACGGTCGAGCTGCGGCCGCTGCCGGTGAACAGCTCGCTGACCGAGCCGTCCAGGAACCAGCGCAGCGTGAGCTCCTCGCCCGGCTCGGCGAACGTGAACCGTCCGCCGTGCGCGCGGGGGTCGGAGCTCGCGGCGTCCCGGTCGACGGTCACCGTTCCGTCCGCCACCTCCACGACCAACCGCTCGTCCGGCCCGCAGTGCAGCGTGAGCCGCGCGGATCCCGCCACCCGGGCAGAGACCTCCAGTTGGGCCGGCAGGTCGTCAAGAGACTCGACGCGCTGATTCCGCAGTGCCGTCAGGGCTTCGACCGGCACGGAAGCCAGCCGTCCGTCCGAGGCGAGCGACACCGAACGCGGCAGCGAGAGCATCCCCGACCAGTCCGCCTCGACCGTCCACTCCTGCGTACGCCCCTCGGTCACCCAGCCCCACACCAGCGGACCGACTGGGCTCGAACGCATCGCCGACGCGGCGTAGAAGTTCGTCCCGAGGTCGACCCGGTGCACGGTCTCACCCACAAGGGAGAACACGTCGTTCGTCCCACCGCTGGTCCACGAGTACTGGCTGATCAGCAGCGCGTCCTGGCCGTCGAACGTCAACACCTGTGGGCATTCCCACATCTCACCCGTGTCGTAGTCGGCGCCTCGCGTCCGCGGCAGCTCCGCGAACGGGCCCTCGTACGTCCATGACGTCAGGTCGGTCGACGCGTACAGCCGGGCCGTCCCCGGCCCGCCCGCACGACCCGAGCCGACCACCATCCGCCAGCCCTCGCCGTGCTGCCAGACGAACGGGTCGCGGAACTCTTTGACCTGCTCCTCGGGTGACGGATCCGCCACCACCGGCACCGGCGGCCCGAATGAGGCGCCGCCGTCGACCGACGTCGCTGCTACCACCGACTGGTACGGATGCCCCTGCCGGAAGCCCGAGTAGAACGCCGTCAGGCCGTCGTCGGTGACGACCGCGTTGCCCGACCAGCAGCCGTCGCGGTCGATCCCGTCCGGATCCGGACTGATCGCGGGCCGGTGGTACTGCCACGTCACCAGGTCGGCGCTGCTCGCGTGTCCCCAGGCGACCGCACCGCGGCGCGGCGTGTCGGACACGTACTGGAAGTAGAGGTGCCAACGCCCGTCCACGTACACAGGGCCGTTGGGGTCGTTGACGTAGCCACGGGGCGGGCGGACATGGAAGCGCGGGAAGTGATGATCGGCCGGCACAGCCGCAAGACTACTGTCTCTGCGAGGATGGTCCGATGATCGTCGGGCTGGGCATCGACGTCGTGGATGTCGAACGGTTCGGCGTGACGCTCGAGCGCACGCCGGGCCTGCGTACGCGCCTGTTCACCGAGGCCGAACGTGGCCGCTCGGTCGCGTCGCTCGCCGCGCGGTTCGCGGCGAAGGAGGCCCTGGCCAAGGCGCTCGGCGCCCCGGTCGGCCTGCAATGGCAGGACGCCGAGGTGGTGACCGACGCCGACGGCCGACCCTGGCTGGAGGTCCGCGGCACGGTCGCCGAGCAGGCCGAGAAGCTTGGCGTGACGAGCATGCACCTCTCGCTGTCGCACGATGCCGGAATCGCTTCTGCCGTTGTCGTTCTGGAGAAGGCGTGAGACGAGCACACACCGTCGAGCAGGTCCGTGCGGCCGAGGCCGCGTTGATGGCGACGCTGCCGCCGGGCACGTTGATGCACCGTGCCGCCGCTGGTCTCGCCGCTGCCTGCATGGACTTCCTCGGTAGGGCGTACGGTGCCCGCGTCGTCGTCCTCGCCGGCTCGGGCGACAACGGCGGCGACGCTCTGTACGCCGGCGCGCGGCTCGCTCGCCGCGGCGCGCGCGTCGAGGCCGTGCTGCTCAACCCCGAGAAGGCGCATCAGGGCGGGCTCGCCGATTTGCTCGCCGCCGGCGGCGAGGTCGTCGACCGGGTCCGGGACGCGGACCTCGTACTCGACGGCGTCGTCGGCATCGGTGGCCGGCCGGGCCTCAGGCCCGAGGCCGAGCGGGCGCTGGACGTTGTCGAGGCGGCCGGAATCCCCCTCGTGGCCGTCGACGTCCCCAGCGGTGTCGACGTCGATACCGGCGAGACGCCGGAACGGCACGTCAAGGCGGAGTTGACGGTCACGTTCGGCACCCACAAGATCGCCCACTTCGTCGACCCAGCAAGGGAATCGGCCGGCAGCGTCGAGCTCGTCGACATCGGTCTCGATCCGTACCTGCCCGAGCCCGCGCTCGAGGTCCTGCAACCCAGCGATGTCAAGGCGCTCTTGCCTACGCCGGGGCACGAGGCGCAGAAGTACAGCCGCGGCGTCGTCGGCGTCCTCGCCGGCTCGCAGCAGTACACCGGCGCCGCCGTTCTCGCCGTGGGCGGCGCGTTGGGTGGCCCGGTCGGCATGGTGCGCTACGTCGGGCCGGACGAGCCGGCGGCGTTCGTACGGCAGCGCTATCCCGAGGTGGTCGGAGCCGGCCGCGTCCAGGCGTGGGCGATCGGGTCGGGTCTCGGCGACGACGAGTCGCAGGCCGAGGAGGTACGAAACGCCTTGCGGAGTGGGCTTCCCGCGATCGTCGACGCGGACGGCCTGCGCTACCTGCCGGAGAGTTGTGACAGTCCCGTCCTCCTCACACCGCACGCGGGGGAGCTGGCGCGGATGCTCGGAGTCGACCGCGAGGACGTCGAGAAGCGCCGGCTGCACCATGCGCGCGAGGCCGCGAAGCGATGGAACGCGACCGTTCTGCTCAAGGGTTCGGCAACGGTCATCGCCGGACCCGACGGTCGCATCCGGGTGAACACGGCGAGCACGTCGTGGCTCGCGACCGCGGGGTCCGGCGATGTCCTGTCGGGCTTGTGTGGCTCGTTGCTGGCATCGGGGCTGTCACCGTTCGATGCCGGCAGCGTGGGCGCCTACCTGCACGGCACCGCTGGCCAGTTGGCCGCGGATGGCGGCCCGGTGACCGCTCAGGCGGTCGCCCACGCTTTGCCCGACGCGATCAGACGCGTCCTCAGCTAACGGGACTAGTCCGTGACCGAGTGACCGCGCATCGGCCGGTACTTCGAGCTCTTCTCCATGTGTACGGCACCGGGCCGCCGTTGCGCGCGGTGAGCCAGGTGTTCGCGCGTTCGATGATCTGCGCCCGCGCGAGCGTGGTGCTTTCCCGACGTCAACGGGGTTGAACCTAGTTTGATGATGTGCGCCGGAAAGAAATGGGTTGGGCGCTTGGATACCGGTCCAGATAGGCGGGGATCTCGGCCGCGGGCGTACGTACGGAGGTCGCGGCCAGAACGGCGTGCAGGAACGCCAGCGTGACGACGTCGGCCGAGGCTGCCTGGATCGCGAAGATGCCACCCAGCCTGCGGTCCTCGGGCCACCACTCAGGCGCGGCTTCGGCGGGATCCGCGGTACCGGTCGCGAGGCCGAACACGGCGTCGCCGTCGGCAAGCGTGTGAACGGGACGGACGGCACGCGCGAGGCCGTCGTGGCCCGTCATCGCCATCCGCCGCGCCTCGGGCCTGGTCAGCTTCGCGTCGGTGGCGACGACCGCGAGCGTGGTGTTGAGATCCCGGCCAGACGGTGGCTCCTGTGGCAGTGGATGCTCGCTCGGGATGCCGGGGCGGAGGGCGTCGTCGGGGACGTACGGCGCGGCGAGCAGCTCGCCGGTCCGTTCGTTGACGGGGGAGCCGGCCGCGTTCGCCGCGACGATCGCGCCGACGGTGACGCCGCCGAGCCGGATGCTCGCGGTGCCGATGCCGCCCTTGAGCGTGCCGTTCGCCAGCTGCGTTCCGGTGCCCGCTCCGACCACGCCGACGTCGACGGTGGTGCTGAGCGCGGAGACCGCCTCGTACCCCATCGCCGCGTCCGGCCGGGCCTTGACCTCGCCGCCGCGACCCACATCGAACACCACCGCGCCCGGCACGATCGGCACCACGACGGTCCCGCGGAGCGACAGGCCACGCCCCTGTTCCTCGCACCAGCGCTGGACGCCGCCGACCGACGCGAGCCCGTACGCGCTGCCGCCGGTCAGCACGACGGCGTGCACCAGATCGGAGATCGTGCCCGGAGCCAGGATGTCGGTGTCCTGCGTACCCGGCCCACCGCCACGTACGTCGACCGCGCCGACCGTCCCGTCCGGCGGGACGACCACCGTGACCCCGCTCAGCCAACCGTCCCCGATGCGTTGGGCCTGCCCGACCTGGATCCCTGGAACGTCGGTGATCGACCCGTACGGATTCCCCACCCGGCCGAGTCTAGGACTGGTTCTTCGCGGCACTCTGGGACACTGAAGGTCGCATGGACGCACCACTTCGCGCTGAGGCGTATGTCGACCTCGCGGCGATTCGAGCCAACGTCGCCGCGTTGCGGGGCTATGCCCGCGATGCGGACGTGATGGTCGTGGTCAAGGCCGACGGGTACGGGCACGGCATCGCGGCCACCGCTCGGGCCGCTGTCGCAGGCGGCGCGACCTGGCTCGGGACCGCAGTGCTCGAGGAAGCGCTCGCCGTCCGCGCGGCCGGCGTCACCGCGCCGATCCTCAGCTGGCTCGCCACTCCCGGCGAACCGTACGAGGACGCGCTCGCCGCCGACATCGACCTCGCTGCCTATGCACCCTGGCAGCTCGCCGACATCGCCGCCGCGGCCGCCGCGCGCGGCACGACCGCCCGCGTCCACCTCAAGGTCGACAGCGGTCTCGGCCGCGGCGGCGCCCAGCCGCACGACTGGGCCGCCCTCCTCGACGCCGCCGCGCGGGCTCAGGCCGACGGCACCGTCCACATCGTGGGCGTCTGGTCTCACCTCGCCTGCGCCGACGAGCCTGGCCACCCCTCGATAGAGCTGCAGCGGAAAGCTTTCGAGCAAGCTTTGTCGGAAGCTGAACGGAAAGCTGTCCGGCCAGAGATCCGGCACCTCGCGAACTCAGCGGCCACCGTCTCCGCTCCGCGGACGCACTACGACCTCGTCCGCGCCGGCATCGCGACGTACGGCCTCTCACCGATCCCCGACCATCAGACCTCCGAGCAGCTCGGGCTCACACCCGCGATGACGCTTCGCGCGAGGTTCGCGCTGGTCAAGCGCGTCCCCAAGGGCCACGGCGTCTCGTACGGCCACCGCTACGTCACGCCGGACGCCACCACGCTCGGGCTCGTGCCGCTCGGCTACGGCGACGGCGTCCCGCGCGCCGCGAGCAACGTCGGTCCGGTCTGGGCGGCCGGCGCGGTCCGCAGGATCGCCGGCACCGTCTGCATGGACCAGTTCGTGGTCGATCTGGGTGACGCCACCGCGAAGGAAGGCGACGACGTCGTGCTGTTCGGCCCCGGCACCAGCGGCGAACCCACCGCGCAGGACTGGGCCGAGGCGACTGGCACGATTTCGTACGAGATCGTGACCCGCCTCGGCACCCGCGTGCCGCGTACCTACGGTGGGCTGGAGGGAATCGCGTGAGTGAAGGCGACAAGACCGGCGTCGGCGTACTCGGCCGACGGACCGGCCTGGTGGGAGCGGCCGCCGGCGTGCTGACCGCCGGTGCGGCGATCGGCCTCGCGGTCGAACGGTTCGCCGTCGGCCGGCGGCGGATGCCGGACCCCGAGCTGGACGGCGAGCCGTTCGGCTCCCGCCGCGGCACGCCACTCGTCGTCAAGACCGACGACGGCCTGGAGCTGTACGCCGAGGTCGACGAGCTCGATTCCGACGTCATCCCCAAGCAGCGCCGCAAGAAGCCGCCGGTCACCGTGGTGTTCAGCCATGGGTACGCGCTGAACCTGGACTGCTGGCACTTCCAGCGCAAGGAGCTGGCCGGCGAGTACCGGATGGCGTTCTACGACCAGCGCTCGCACGGTCGGTCCGGGCGGTCGCCGTCGGAGCAGACGAACATCCCCCAGCTCGGCCGGGACCTCGCCGCGGTGCTGCAGGAGGTCGCGCCGGAGGGCCCGATCGTGCTCGTCGGCCACTCGATGGGCGGCATGACGATCCTCGCGCTCGCCGACCAGCAGCCCGAGCTGTTCGCCGAACGCGTCGTCGGCGTCTGCCTGCTCGCCACCAGCGCGGGCGGCCTCGACAAGGTGACGCTCGGCGTTCCCGGACCGGTCGGTCGGCTGGTCCACCGCGTCGCGCCCGCGTTCGTCGCCGCACTTTCGCGCGCCCCCGACCTGGTCGAGCACGGACGCAAGGCCGGCAGCGACGTCGGCTACCTGCTCACCAAGCACTACTCGTTCGGCTCGAAGGTCCCACCCGCGCGGGTGGAGTTCGTGGCCGAGATGCTCGCGGGGACGCCGATCGACGTGGTCGCCGACTTCTTCCCCGGCTTCGCCGAGCACGACAAGTACCACGCGCTCGCGACGTTGGACGGCATCGAGGCGCTGATCATGTGCGGCCAGGGCGACCTGATCACGCCGGTCGAGCACAGCCGCGAGCTGGCCTGGCGGCTGCCGAACGCGGAGTACGTCGAGCTCGAGGACTGCGGGCACATGATCCTCATCGAGTACCCCGACGAGGTCAACGCCCACTTGCGGGAGCTCCTCGTGCGGTCGAAAGCCGTTGCTGGCACGAGCAAACGGAAGAGTCGTCGATGATCGATCTGCACGTCGTCGAGGCGACGGCCAAGGACGCGGCCGACGTCGTCGACGTGATCCACGCGGCGTTCGGAGCCCGTCCGCCGATGAACCCACCGAGCACCGCGCTGCAGGAGACGGTCGCCTCGGTGGAGCAGGCGGTCGAGTCCGGCGGCGGTCTGCTCGCGACCGTGGACGGTCATGCCGCCGGGACGATGCTGTTCGTGGAGCAGGACGGCTGGCTGCACTTGCGCCGGGTCTCGGTCCATCCGCGGCACCAGCATCGCGGCGTCGCGACCGCGATGGTCGGCTGCGCCGAGGAGGTCGCGGAGGTGCGCGGCCTGGACGGCGTACGCCTCATCGGGCGAGTCGAACTCCCGACCACGTTGGCGTTCTGGCGTCGCCGCGGCTACCTCGAAGCCGAACGCAACGAGCCCGACGTGCACTTCGCGAAGCGGCTGCCGGTGGAGCTCGCCGCGCCGACCGCCGATGACATGCGGGAGCTCGGCGTACGGCTGGCCGGCGTTCTGCGCGCCGGTGATCTCGTCCTGCTCGCCGGCGAGCTCGGCGCCGGCAAGACGACGTTGACACAGGGAATCGGCGCCGGCCTCGGCATCCGCGGCGACGTGACGTCCCCGACGTTCGTCATCGCGCGCGTCCATCCGTCGCTCGACTCCGGCCCGGCGCTCGTCCACGTGGACGCGTACCGCCTGGGCGGCGTCCTCGAGCTCGACGATCTCGACCTCGACGCCTCGCTGGACGAGGCGGTGACCGTCGTCGAATGGGGCGAAGGGCTCGCCGAGGGGCTCGCCGACGACCGGCTGGAAGTGGTACTGACCAGAACGGTCGGCGCCGATGGCGACGAGCGCTGGGTGCGCATCGTGCCCGTGGGCAGGCGCTGGCTGGACACTCCGCTCCGAAAGTTTCGGAGCTAGCCTTCCGACTTTGGCCGGCTGCAACACGTCTGCAACGCTGGACACTCTGTCAAGGCCGATGCCTAGCATGAGCAATGGATACGACCTGCGCGAAGACGAGCAGGCGAGGTTTCCTCTACGGTTCCGCGGTTGCCGCCGGATCCGTCGTCCTTGCCGCCTGTTCCGGAAGTTCCAATGCTCCTCAAGGCTCCGGTAACGGTGGCCAGTCCAGCGGTACGCCCGCCTCGAAGGCCAAGGGCTCGGAGACCGAGCCGATTGCACCCCCCTCGTCGTTCTCCGAGTCTCCGCTTCTCGCCGAGCAGGTCAAGGCCGGCAAACTCCCCGCGGTCGAGGAACGGCTGCCGGAGAAGCCGTACGTCGTTCCGCACAAGTGGATCGAGAAGGGCAAGTACGGCGGCAGTATCCGGCTGATGATCCCGAGCACCAGCGACGGCGACGTCCGGCAGATGAAGCAGTACATGTACGGCCACTCGTTGCTGCGTTTCGTCAACGACAGCTTGGACATCGTTCCCGGACTCGTCGAGAGCTGGGAGTCCAACGAGGAGCAGAGCGAGTGGACACTGCACTTCCGGAAGGGCCTGAAGTGGTCGGACGGGAAGCCGTGGACGACCGCGGACATCATGTTCTGGTGGAACGACATGGTGCTCAACGAGGAGCACACCGAAATCCCGCCGGACGAGTGCAAGGCGGCGAACGGGAAGCCGGCGACGTTGAAGGCGACCGACGAGGTCACCTTGGTGATGACGTTCGAGACGCCGGCACCGCTGACGCCGGATCGCCTTGCTGGATACACCAAACGCGGCAACGGCTCGACGTGGATGGAGCCCAAGCACTATCTGCAGCAGTTCCACCCGACGTACAACAAGAGCGCGTCGAAGGAGTGGGCGAGTCTCGGTGGCGCGTTCGAGACGAAGCGCAACCACGCGAGGAACCCCGACTGCCCGACGATGACGGGCTGGCGCGTGACGTCGTACCGCGACAGCCAGCAGGTGGTGTGGGAGCGCAACCCGTTCTACTGGGTCGTGGACCGCGAGGGTCAGCAGCTGCCGTACGTCGACAAGCTCACGTACACGGTCGTCGGTGAGCCGCAGGTCGGAAAACTCCAAGCACAGCAGGGGAAACTCGACTACGTTCACGGTCCGTTCGCCGGCTTCGGGCTCGCCGACATCTCCGGACTCCGCCAGACCGAGAAGCAGAGCAACCTCGTGCTGCGGATGTGGGACACCGGATCGGGCACCGGGTCGATGTTCTTCTTCAACCAGGACGCGAAGGACCCGAAGCTGCGCGAGCTGATCCGCGAGCCGAAGTTCCGGCAGGCGCTGTCGCACGCGTTCAACCGGCCCGACGTGAAGAAGTCGATCTACTACACCCTCGGTGATCCGACGACGGGCACGATGGGTGTGAAGACGATCGAGTACGTCGTGAGCGACGAGGGGCGTTCGGTCTACGAGAGCTGGCGCGACAGCTACGTCAAGTACGACCCGGAGCTGGCGAAGTCGATGCTCGACGAGCTCGGGGTGGTCGACAAGAACGGCGACGGCAAGCGGGAGTTCGCCGACGGGAGCCCGCTGACGATCTGGATGGACTACCAGTCGAACGCGGCCCCGGACCACATCGCGAAGAACGACCAGCTGAAGCGCGACTGGGAGGCGATTGGCCTTACGGTGAAGCTGAATCCGATCCCCGCGGACGGCTGGGACCCGCGCTGGCAGTCGGGTCAGCTCGTGTCGCACTGCTCGTGGGAGGTGTCGAGCGCGCGCGACCACCTGACCCAGGCGGCGTGGCTCGTTCCGGTGGAGCCCGCGCGCTGGGCGCCGTTGCAGGGGCAGTGGTACAACGTGCGCGGCACGCCGGCGGAGAAGGAGCAGGCCGACGTCGACCCGTACAAGCGCACCCCGCCCCGGGCGGCGCCGGAGCCGGGCGGGCCGGTGGAGCAGTTGTGGAAGCTGTACGACCAGGCGAAGGTCGAGGTCGACGCGACGAAGCGGCACCGTTTCGTGTGGGACATGATCAAGATCCACATCGAGCACGGCCCGTTCTTCATGGGCTCGGTCGCCAACCCGCCGGCGCTGATCCTGGCACATCGGGACCTGAAGAACGTTCCTGACAAGGAGAATCTCGCTCAGGGCGGCCTCGTCGGTCCGTGGCAGCACCCGTCGCCGGCGGTGTACGACCCGGAGGCCTACTTCTGGACGAACCCGGAGCAACACGCGTAGCGGCTGGCTTCCCGGAGGGATTCGAATGAGGGACGTCCCTGTAGCGATCTCTTCGATAGAGGGCGTCCCTCATTCGAAACGTCGGAGCCGGCGGTGGCGCGGCGGTGGCGGCGAGTGGCGAGGGGCGCGCGAGTTTGGTTGACTCGTGGCCCGTGACTAAGATGAGCGCGCCCTCGCTGACGATGTTGTGGGAGTCCGTCGATCCGTCTTCGGCGCTGGCCGAGCGGTTCCGGTTCGAGTCGCCGGCCGCGGTGTCGTCGTGGCTGGGCGGCGTGCTCGACCGGCACTGGGGCCTCGCGCTCACGTCCTGCGACCGGCTCGTGCTCAGCTCCACCAACCTGATGGCGTGGATCACCGTTGGCGAACGTCGCATGATCGCGAAGTGGTCGGTGAACGTGCCGGCCTTCCCACGCCTCGCCGCGATCGCCGACCTCACCAGCTGGCTGGACCAGCGCGGCATCCCTGTTTCCGCCCCGCGGCAAGCTCGAGACGGGCGGCTGCAGCTGGAGCTGGACGGGTTCTCGCTCGCGCTGCAGAACGTGATGCCCGGCGAGCTGCTCGACGTCACCGACGCCGCGCAGGTTCGGGCGGCGGGGGAGATGATGGCCACGCTGCAGCTCGAGCTCGCCGCGTACCCGCACGTCATCCCCACGGCCGAGCCGCCGCGACCCGGCACGCAGCTGGTGGGGAACGACTTCCGTTCGGCCAACATCCTCTGGGCCGACGGCCGGATCACCGCCGTGCTCGACCTGGAGGAGGCCCAGTACAAGCGTCGGGTCGAGGACCTCGCCCAGGCCACTGTCCTGCTGGGGACGCGCTTCCACAACTGGGCGCCGACGCCGCCGGACATCCGCGACGCGTTCCTCGCCGCCTACCAGGCGGTCCAGCCGCTCACGTCCGAGGAGCGGGACGAGCTCCAGAGCCTCGTGGCGAAGATGATCGCTGGGTGGCCGAGCTAGAGCTCGAGCCGCAGCACGACCGCGTCGACGTTGCCGGCGTCGTAATAGCCGGGGCGGCGCGCGAGCGGGGCGAAGCCGAACTCCTCGTACAGCTTGATCGCGCCGTGGTTGTCCGCGCGTACCTCGAGCAGCGCCTCACCGCAGCCGCGCCTGCGCGCCTCGTCGAGCAGCGCGCTGAGCAGGGAGCGGCCGACGCCCCGGCGCCAGGCCTGCGGGTGGACGGCGATGCGTTGCACGTCGGCGGTCTCGGCCATCGCGAGCAGCGACGCGTAGCCGATCACGTCGTCGCCCTGCTCGGCGACCAGCACGTACCTCGTGTCGGGAACGCCGTCCAGCTCGCCCCGGAGGGCCTCCTCGCCCCACGCGTCGCGGCCGAAGCACGCGGTCTCGAGGCCGCGAAGGACATGTAGGTCCTGCGTACTCGCCGGCCGGAACATGTCCATGGCGACCATCACCGCGCCAACACGCTCTTGCGCCCGGTGGCGATGGTCACGTCCGGCCGGCGGAGGTAGAGCGGCTGCGGCTCCAGCTCGTGCACCCTGCCCGTGGCGACGATGGTGGCGAGGGTGGCGGCGCTCGGGAACTCGGGGCCGGTGGGCTTGGGGAACGCGTCGGGGTAGAGGAGCGGGCCCCTGCCGGCGACCGAGTGGTCGGTGGCAACGTCGGCGGGCTTGGCGACGTCGGGTCCGTCGACCCTGGTGTGGGGGTCGGCGTACCTCGCCCAGTAGACCTCCTTGCGCCGCGCGTCGGTGGCGACGAGGAATGGTCCGTCGGCGGTGACGTCGGCGGCGAGGATGTCGAGGGTGCAGACGCCTCGTACCGGGATGCCGAGCACGTGGCCGAGCGTGCGCGCCGTGACCAGGCCGACGCGGAGGCCGGTGAACGGGCCGGGGCCGACGCCGACGGCGATCGAGGTCAGCGCGGTCCGGTCGACGCCGGCTTCGGCGAGAACGTGGGCGATGCCGGGCGCGAGCAGCTCGCCCTGGCGCATGGCGTCGACCACCGTCGACTCGGCGACCACGCGTTGCCCGTCGTGCAGGGCAACCGTGACCGCGGCCGTGGCGGTGTCGAACGCGAGCAGCACGTGGCCAGCCTAGCTTCGACTGCCTCGTCGTTGCGCCGAGAGCTTCGCTGTCAGCAGAGTCGGCGACGCTGAGAGTGAACTCGGGGTGGTTCGCGTTGCCTTGGGGTCGCCAGTCCGGGAGGCTGCACGGCATGCGCATCGTGGTTCTGGGCGGGACGAAGTTCATCGGCCTGGCGATCAGTGCCCGGCTGCTGCGGAACGGGCACGAGGTGCTCGTCGTCCACCGCGGCGACACCGAGCCGGAGTCGCTGGCCGCCGCCGAGCACCTGCACGTCGACCGTTCGGGGCTGCGCCGCGAGCGGGCGCGGATCGAGGCGTTCGGACCCGAGGCCGCGGTCGAGGTGTACGCGATGAACGGGCGGGACGCCACGGCGGCGCTCGATGTCCTGCCGGCAGGGATCCGGCTGGTGGCGATCTCCAGCGGGGACGTCTATCGCGCTTACGACGGGCTGCACTCCGGCCGCGTCACCGACGCGGTGCCGCTCGTCGAGACCTCGCCGCTGCGCACCCGGCGGTTCGTCGATGGGCGCGACTTCGAGAATCTCGAGGTCGAGCCACCGTTCCTCGAGCGCGGTGGCGCCGTGCTTCGGCTGGGCGCGGTGTACGGGCCGCACGACTACCAGCGGCGCTTTGAGTTCATCCTGCGCCGGCTGCGTGGAGAGCGGGACCGGATCCCGGTGGGGTCGGGGCAGTTCCTGTTCAGCCGCGTGTACGTCGAGGACGTCGCGGCAGCGGTGGAGCTCGCGCTGACGACGGACGCGGCGCAGGGCGAGGCGTTCAACGTGGTGGAGCGCGACACCGCCCCGTTCGGCCTGTTCGCCCAACAGATCCTCGACGCCGCCGACTCCTCCGCCGAGCTGGTGCCGGTGGCCGACTCCCAGCTGCCGAAGGACCTGTCCCTCACCGGGATCGTCAGCCAGCACCTGCTGATGGACTCGGCGAAGGCGCGGACCGTTCTGGGCTGGGAGCCCAGCAACCGCGAGGAGGCCCTTGAAAAGTCGGTGGCCTGGCACCTCGCCCACCCGCCCGCCGTCTGGGACCCCGACTTCGACGCCGACGACCGCGCCCTCAAAGGTCGCTAGGGTCCGCCGAAGGTAGGGCAAGCACTACCTCGAAGGTCTGGCATGCACCCGACTGAAGAGGGATGTGCGCATCATGGTTTGCCGACACGCTGATCACGATGCTTGAGGCGTTGGTTTCAAGCGCGATCGGCGGAGGACATCGTGAAGCTGCGGAGGATGGTGCGACAGGGCCTGGTGCTGCTGGTCTTCATCGGGGCCGCCGCGATCGGGGCGCACCTGTCGATGGACGGCGAGCGCACCGTGAGTCCGTGCGTGCCGGGCATCGAGGCCGCCTGGCGCGTCGTGCAGGTGCTGTTCACGTAGGCTCGTCCGGTGAGTGACGAGCCGCTGGTCCTGGGCATCGAGACATCCTGCGACGAAACCGGAGTCGGAATCGTTCGCGGCTCGACCCTGCTCGCCGACGCGATCGCGTCCAGTCTCGACGAGCACGCGCGGTTCGGCGGCGTCGTCCCCGAGGTCGCCAGTCGCGCGCACCTCGAGGCGATGGTGCCCGGCATCGAACGGGCCTGCAAGCAGGCGAACGTACGACTCGACGACGTCGACGCGATCGCCGTCACCAGCGGCCCCGGCCTAGCCGGCGCGCTGCTCGTCGGCGTCGCGTCAGCGAAGGCCCTCGCGCTCGGGCTCGGCAAGCCGCTGTACGGCGTCAACCACCTCGCCGCGCACGTCGCCGTCGACACGCTCGAGCACGGCCCGCTTCCCGAACCCTGCTTGGCGATGCTCGTCTCCGGCGGCCACTCCTCCCTGCTCCTCGTCGAGGACGTCACCCAGAAGATCGACCCGCTCGGCTCTACCATCGACGACGCCGCGGGCGAGGCGTTCGACAAGGTCGCGCGGTTGCTCGGACTGCCGTTCCCCGGTGGCCCGTACATCGACCGCGAGGCCAAGCAGGGCGACAACGCGTACGTCACGTTCCCGCGCGGCCTCACCGGGCCGCGCGACTTCGAACGGCATCGCTTCGACTTTTCCTTCTCCGGCCTCAAGACCGCGGTCGCGCGCTGGGTCGAGGCCCGCGAACGCTCCGGTGAACCGATTCCGGTCGCCGACGTCGCGGCCTCGTTCCAGGAGGCGGTCTGCGACGTCCTCACCCGCAAGGCCGTCGACGCCTGCAAGAACGCCGGCGTGACCGACCTGCTCATCGGCGGCGGCGTCGCCGCGAACTCCAGGCTGCGGGTGCTCGCGGAGGAACGCGCCGGCAAGGTTGGCATCCGCGTCCGCGTACCGAGGCCCGGCCTCTGCACCGACAACGGCGCGATGGTCGCCGCCCTCGGCGTCGAGCTGGTGTCCCGTGGCGTCAGCCCCTCCGCCCTCGACCTGCCGGCGGACTCCTCGATGCCGGTCACGAGCGTGCTCGCCTAGCCTCGGGATTTCGTCCGGCGGTGGGTTCGACCGGTCCGGCCCCGCCCTGTCCCGCCCTGCCCTGGGGCCATTGATCATGTTTACATGATCATTTGCCCCTTTACGTGGGGTGGACGCCAGGTAGAGCGGTCACTGGCCGGGTAAGGCGCGAGGCCAGCCTCGGCGTTCTCGTTGACATGCCCGTAACACGGTCATACGATCGCGAGAAATCGATTCCACGAAATCGATTGCCGCCCTCGGGGGTACGGGCGCACGACTGTTTGCCATCACATCCGAGGGGATTCGACATCATGACCGACCCTGGCCTCAGCCGACGTACTCTGCTGCGGGTGTCCGCGGTCGCGGCGGGCAGCGTCGCTCTCGCCGCGTGCTCCAGCAACAACCCGGGCAGCACCGGCAGCGGGAACGGCAACGGCACGTCCTCGCCGACCAACTCCGCCGCTGTCGGCTCGACCGTCGACCCGCTCCCGAAGCCCGCGAAGTTCAACGAGGCGCCGCAGCTCGCCGAGCAGGTCAAGTCGGGCAAGCTCCCGGCCATCGCCGAGCGGCTGCCGGAGAACCCGTACGTCATCCCGCACAAGTGGGTCACCCCCGGCAAGTACGGCGGCCAGATCTTCACGTTCACGCCCGGTACGGAAGAGGGCTCGCACGCGGAGTACATGTACGGCCACTCCTTGCTGCGCTACCTGAACGACGGCCAGGACATCGGGCCCGGACTCGTCGAGAGCTGGGAGTCCAACTCCGAGGCGACCCGCTGGGAGCTGCACTTCCGCAAGGGCCTGAAGTGGTCCGACGGTCAGCCGTGGACGACCGAGGACATCATGTTCTGGTGGGAGGACATGGTCCTCAACGAGGAGCACAGCGAGGTCCCGCCGGACGAGGCCCGTTCCGGCAAGGGCACGTTGATGAAGATGACGGCGCCCGATCCGCTCACGATCGTGATGGAGTTCGATGCCCCGGCCCCGTTGACCGCCGACCGGCTGGCGATGTGGGTCAACCGCGGGAACGGTCCCGGCTGGATGGAGCCGAAGCACTACATGAAGCAGTTCCATCCGAAGTACAACCCGAAGACGCCGAAGACCTGGGCGTCCGACGAGGGCCAGTTCGACCAGAAGCGCGCGTGGACCCGCAACCCCGACTGCCCGGTGATGACGGGCTGGCGCTGCAAGTCGTACGACGAGGGCAAGATCGTCACGTTCGAACGAAACCCGTACTACTGGTGCGTGATGCCGAACGGCGACCAGCTGCCGTACCTCGACGGGATGACGCTCACCGCGGTGGCGCGGGCGGAGATCCAGAAGCTGCAAGCCCAACAGGGCAAGGTGAACTTCGCGTACGGCGGCTTCACCGCGCTGTTCCTGGCCGACGTCGCCGGCTTCAAGCAGGCCCAGTCGAAGAACCACCTGCGCGTACTGCTCTGGGACGCCGGCGACGGCAGCGGTTCGCTGGTCTTCTTCAACCAGGACTACTTCGAGCCGAAGCTGCGCAAGCTGTTCCGCGACGCCAAGTTCCGGCAGGCCCTGTCGCACGCGTACAACCGCAAGGAAGTGCGCCGCGCGGTCTACTACGACACCGGTGAGCTGACGACCGGGACGATGAGCCCGAAGGCGATCGAGTTCCAGATCGACGGCGAGGCGAAGAAGAACTACGCAGCATGGCGGGACTCCTTCATCGACTACGACCCGGAGCTCGCGAAGAAGATCCTCGACGAGATCGGCATCGTGGACAAGGACGGCGACGGCAAGCGGGAGATGGCGGACGGCACGAAGCTCCGGATCCACCTCGACTACCACGCCGACTCCGCGCCCGAGCACGTGTCGAAGAACAACCTGCTGGCGCGCGACTGGAACGCGATCGGCATCGACACGAAGCTCAACCCGGTGGCGCCGGAGGGGTACGGCGACCAGTGGCGGTTCGGCAAGCTGATGACGAACACGAACTGGGAGACCGGCGACGGGCCGAACTGCCTCGTCTACCCGCAGTGGATGGTGCCGATCGAGTCGTCTCGCTGGGCGCCGTTGCAGGGCGAGTTCTACAACGTCCGTGGGACGCCCGCGGAGAAGGAGCAGCTCGACCTCGACCCGTTCAAGCGCACGCCGCCTCGGATGGAGCCCGAGAAGGGTGGCCCGATCGAGAAGCTGTGGCAGCTGTACGACCAGAGCAAGATCGAGCCGGACGCGGTGAAGCGTCGTCAGCTGGTGTGGGAGATCGCGAAGGTGCACATCTCCGACGGCCCGTGGCTGCTCGGGGTGTGCGCGAACACGCCGTACATCGTGCTGGTGCACGAGGACATGAAGAACGTGCCGGAGAAGGAGAACCTCAAGCTCGGTGGCTTCGCGGCCCCGTGGATCCACCCGTCGCCGGCGGTGTACGACCCGGAGACCTGGTACTGGACGAACCCGGAGGCGCACACCACCACGCCGTAGGTCGAAACGGTGCGCGCTAGGCAGTCGCCGCCGTCGCCGTCACGTGGGGGCGGCGGTGGTCGGCGATGGCGGCCTCGAGGTTGGACGACCAGTGGATGGTGTTGCCCGACGCCGGCATCACGACCTCGGACACCTCCGCGGGCGTGCCGTCGGCGACGAACACCCGGGTGTTCTCCCACACGTCCAGCTCGCGCGCGATCTCCAGCGTCCGTGCCTCCCACTGGGTCGGCCTTCGTACGCGGAGATCCTCGTCGACCCGTTCCACGACCTTCCCGAGGGAGTAGAGCTCGGCGATCGTGCCCCCGGGCCAGGGCTGCTGGGCGGGATCCGCGACCGGCGTTCCCTTGACCAGCGCCAACGGGAGGCAGGAGACGCGGATCTGTACAGCCACGCCGCGGGCGTGCTCCACCAGCACCCGCCGCAGCAGCGGCGTGCCCTCCGGCACTGAGAGCAGCTGGGCGTGCGAGGCCGACGCCGCGATCTCGGTGAACGCGGCGTCGATCCCGTACTCGGTCCAGGTGATCCCGTGGTCGGTGCAGAACGCCGCGGTCGGCTCGTGCGTGGCGCCGGAGAGCACCCGCGCGAGCTCCTCGCCGTACCGCGACGTCGCCAGCCGTCGGACCGGGATCGACGCGCGCACGGTGGTCGGCTTCCCGCGCCGGCGGATCATGCGTCCTTCGCCGCGCAAGAGCTCGTAGGCCTCGCGCACCGTCTGCCGCGCGACACCAAGCTCGTCGGCGAGATTCGCCTCGGACGGAACGGTGTCGCCGGTCTTCAGCTGGCCGCGCAGGATCAGGTCACGGATCGCGTCGGCGATCTGGCGGTACGCCGGCCGTCCGTCATCGGTATCGAGGGCGGCCGGGTCGATCAGCCACATGCACGGAGCGTACATCGAACTTCCGAGAATCTGAATTACCAGAAGTCTAGACTTCCGTACGACTGAGCGCCTAGGATCCGTAGCCATGGCGTTGCGGTCGGTGAGCGTCGCCCCGCTTCGACCGCAACGCCGCGCCCCCGTCCGTCCCCCAGGCCCGGACGGGGGCGCCTGGACGGGGGAGACGGGTCGACGTCGGAGAAGTGGCCATGCCGATCGAGGTGAAGCAAGCCGGGCGGTGGGCAGGCCGAACCCGACGTCGACCCGTTCGTCCTCGCCCGATCCGGCGGTCCACCTTGTCCAGCCGGGCCGTCAGCTCGTCGAACCGGTCGTCCACGCGGGCGTACTGCTGCAGGACGTTGCCGATCTGCTTTTCGGAGAGCTTTGCCGAAAGCAAGTGCAAAAGGTGTCCGGTCAGGCTCACCACGGCCACCACGACGACGCCAAGAAACGTCCACTGGTCGGTGCTCATCGCGACCCTCCTCGTTGGTTGGAACGGTGAGCGTCGCCAAGTAGGAGTATCTAGCAGTAATTAGAGGTAAGTCAAGGGAGATACTTGTCGGTAGGTAGCGGTAACTCGCTACCTGAAGCCGAACGTCGATGTCACACTGTCCGTTGTGGGAACGGATCGCGAACGGCTCGGCCAGGTCGCCAAACGGCGCCGGCTCGCGCTCGGGCGCACGATCGCCGAGGTCGCCAAGGCGGCCGGCATCACCGCGAAGACCGTCGGGCAGATCGAGGCGGGCAACCGGGTCCGCGAGCTCACGCTGTGGCGGCTGAACGCCGGGCTCGACTGGCAGGAGGGCTCGAGCCAGGCCGTCCTGAACGGTGGCGAGCCCTCACCGCTGGATGGGGCGGCCAAGGAGCGGCCGCGGTACACCCGCGAACAGCTCGTCGCGGCGCTCGGGCTGTTGCACCAGATCGTGGACGTGGCGGAGGTGTCCGCCGTCGAGCGGGATCGGATCCACAGCCGGATCGTGGAGCTGGAGGAGCGGCTGCGCTCCCTCGTCACGGCCTAAAGGGGCCATTCCGAGCCCGTTCCGACGCGGAGGGTAGCCGTCCGCCGACCACCCAGGCGTAACCATGGCTGGCGTGAGTAACTGAGAGCAACTACGCGTAAGTACTTCCCCCAAGGCCTTCCCTAACAGTGTGCGGCCGGTGACAATGAGTGTTCCACCCGCCCGCAGCGGGACGTCGCGGAGCGGGACCGGCCTAGGAGGTCCATTCGGCTAAGGGGATGGGAAGGTGACTCGTCGGTGCGCAGTGGTGGCCAAGCTCTTCGGGCAAAGCCACCTCACGGACCTTGGGGCCTGGGGTTTGGGAATCGTCGCTGTGGTGCTGTTGCTCGTCGACACGTTCGACGGCAAGCCCAGTCCGCACCTCGGCAGATGGGGCATCGCGATCGGACTCGTGGTGTTGGGGCTCTGGCTCGCGCCAGCGCGCCAGAACCTGAGACGACGGGGCGATGCGGAGGAGGAGCATGAGGTCGATCAGTTCTTGGAACGGTTGGTCGATCGTGCGGAGAAGTCGGTCGAGGACCTCGACCGAGACCGCACCTGACCGAAGCGGCGGTCGGTCAGGACCGTGAGACCAGCGTCGGCGCTACCGCTGGCGCAGGCGTCGCAGGGCCCCGAGCCGAGTTGGGGCGCCCGGCTCGGGCCCTGCGACGACCGACCAGACTGGGCCTTCCGCCTGTGACGTACGTCGGCGGTGCTGGCGGATGGCTCCTAGCGGAGCAGCCGGCGCCACCAGGACTCGCGGACGCGGGGACCCGGCGACGGGCTGCGTTCGATCGGGAGGCCGGCTGCCTCCCACGCCTTCGTTCCGCCCTGCAGGCTGAACGAGGTGCGACCGAGGCGGGCGAACGTCTCGGCGGCGCGGCGCGAACGGTTGCCCATCGAGCACACCGCGATCACGTGGCCCGGCGGCAACGTCGAGAGCAGGAACGGGATCCGGTCCAGCGGCACATGTACGGCTCCCGCGATGTGCCCGCTGGCGTACTCCTCGGCCATCCGCACGTCCACGACCAGATCACCCGACCGCCACATCGCCTCCGCGGTGGGCACGTCGATCGACTCGAACTCCGCGTTCACTAACGCTCGTCCCGCACCGCATAGAGGGCGTTCTCATCCGACATGCCCTTCTGCGGCTTGGTCGCGAGCTCGCAGGTCCGGTCGACCGTGCACCGGACGATCGCCCACTCGCCGTCGACGTACGCGGAGAGCAGGACCGCCCGGTCCGACTCCCAGACGGGGTTCGTCATGAGCTGCGAGTCGCCCTCGAGCGTCACCAGCACCTCGTTCGTCCGCGCCTCGACGAGCCGGACGAGGTTCGGGCCGAGCCCGTCGGTCTGTACGTGGATCGAGGTGCCGAACTCGCCTCCGGGTGAGAACGTGTCGATCCGGTACTCGCAGTCCCTCCAGAGGTTGTCGCCTGGCTGGGAGATCCGCGCCACCGCGCCGCAGGGGAACATGCCCGACGGCCGGCCGAGGGAGACGAGTCCGGACTCGGGGTGGGTCTTCCAGACGATGTGCACGCCGTCCCAGGTGGTCCACTTGTCGGTGGCGCCGTTCCACAACATCGTGCCTTCGTCGTAGCTCGACATGACGACCCGTGTCCCCACGATGCCGACCGCCTCGAGCGGGCCGTGTGTCTCGCCCTCTCGGATCACGGTGCCGGTCTCCGCGTCCGCGTAGGTCACCGAGGCCGTTCCTTCGCCCGGACTCGTTCCCGAGACCGACGTGCTCCACGCCATCCGCTTCCCGTCCGCCGAGACGCCGGCCCACGAGATCACCGCGGTGGGAGCCGAGCTCCGCTCGGCGAGCGGGACCCGGTCACCGTTGGGACGGATCAGGGCGAGGTCCGGGGCGCCGCCCTGCGCATCCGCGGCCCACACGACGTCGCCGGCACCGACCACAGCCAGCAGCCGGTCGTTCGCCCCGATCCGTCGGGTCTCGCCGTCGTCGTGCACGGTCCGGCCGTCGACGTACGGGACCTTCGGCGCCGGGCCGCGGTCCAGCTCGTCGAAGTCGAACTCCCAGGTCTTCTTGCGCGTCGGTTCCGGGTCCTGCGGCTTCGGGTTCGGGTTCGGCGCGTTCGACTGCGGCGTACGCGACGGCGACTGCGAAGGCGCGACGGGCGGCGAGAACGACGGAGACGGCGAAGACAGGTCCGGCGAGGGCACCGCCGCCGTCACGCTCGTCGACGGGGATGGCCCAACGAAGTCGCTGCTGTTCGGCCTGCCGTCGTTGAAGATCTGCAGGCCCACCGGGACCGCGATGGCCAGGGCCGCGACGCTCGCGACGACAGCACCGGCGCGGCGGCGCGCACGGATGCGGGACGCCTGCTTCAACGCGGAGCCGGTGAGATGGGAACGAAGCGGCACGTGTGCGGCCTGCCGCTCCAGGGACTGAGTGAGCCGCTCGTCCAAGTTGTCGTCGTTGTTGTTCATCGGGCTCCCTCCTCTGCGACAGTCGACGTACTGGCTGGTGGTGGGCCGAGCCGCCCGCGCAAGGTGGCGAGGGCACGGCTGGTCTGGCTCTTGACGGTGCCGACCGAGCAGTCGAGCGCGGCGGCCGTCTCGAGCTCACTGAGGCCTTCGTAGTAACGCAGAACGACAGCGGCCCGCTGGCGCGGTGGCAACGTGCACACGAGCTCCCACACCTCGTCCCGCTCGCTCTGGTCGAGTGTCGGTGGTGGGTCGGGGCGCTCGGGCAACGTGTCGGTCGTGTGTTCCAACCGACGCCAGGCCCGGCGCCACCAGCTCGAATGCTCGTTGATCATCGTGCGGCGGACGAACGCGTCGAGCGCGCCCTTGTCCCGAATCTTGTTCCAGGCAAGGTACGTACGCGCGAGCGCGATCTGAACCAGATCCTCCGCCGCGTGATAGTCCCCGGTGAGGAGGAAAGCCGTACGCAGCAGCGCCTTCTGGCGTGCGGCCGCGTAGGAGCTGAACTCCTCGGTGACGTCGGTCATGACGTCCTCCACCACTATCGACACACTCAGGGGATGCGGTCACCCCGAGATAGGTTGCATCGCCCCGTGGACATTCGTTCGTGAGCGGCCAACTATCCCACGTATTGGTAGGCCCGTGAGTCGACTGTTGTCGTCGCCGGCCAGCTCGTCCTCCGTACGCATCGGCAGGACTGGCACCACATACCAGACGCCCCTCGACGCCTTCCCCGTCGAGGGCGGCTATCTGTTTGTCTTGGTGTACGGGTGGCGCCCGGACTGGGTGCGCAACGTCCTGGCCGGAGCGGGGCCGCGCCTGCTTCGCCACTGGGCTTGACGGCCGGAGGGCTCTGGCCAATCACCAATCGACCGTTCCAGCGGCCCGGGCCAATGATCGTGTTTACATGATCATTGGCCGCTTTACGTGGGGTGGACGCCAGGTATTGGGGTGGTTGGCCGTGTGGGGTGACCGCTGGCGGGCGGCGCGCGCTCCGCTGGCCCCGGCCGCGGTTTAGGCGGCTGGGGTGGGCTGCCCCGCGCTTTCCGGACCGCTTCGTTTGCGGGCGTTTATGCTGCGAGCTGCTGATTCAGGTACTCGTTGCGGACTTGCTGGGGAGTCCGGTAGCCGATTCCTGAGTGGATTCTTCGGCGATTGTAGAACAGTTCGATGTAGGTCGCAATGTCGTCACGGGCTTTCTTGCGTGTTGGATAGGCGGTGCGATAGACACGCTCGACCTTCAGCGTGGAATTGAACGATTCGGCAAGTGCGTTATCGTAACAAGTCCCGGTCCGTCCCATCGAGGCGCGCATCGCGAAATCCTCGATCCTGGCCGCGAACTCACCAGAGGTGTATTGCGTTCCGCGGTCAGAGTGGAAAATGCAATCTTCCGCGAGATCGTGATTTCGCGCCGCCATGCCGAGCGCGTCGGCGACAAGTTGAGCGCGCATGTGGTCGGCCATAGCATAACCAACGACTTCTTTGTTGAAACAATCGATCACAGTCGCCAGATAGAGCCACCCTTCCCAGGTATGAATGTAGGTAATATCGCCCACGAGCTTCGTTCCCGGTGCCGCGGCGGTGAAGTCGCGGCGGACCAAGTCCGGGACGGCCGGGTCGACATCGCCGGGGATCGTGGTAACCCTGTACGGACGCGGCTGGCAGGGCATCAAGCCCAGCTCACGCATCAGGGCGCGGACCAGCTCCTCACCGACCTGCTCGCCGGCGCCGACCAGCTCGACGTGGATACGCCGGTATCCGTACGTGCCGTCGGACTCGTCGAACAACGCCCGAATCTTGACCTTCAGATCCTCGCGCCGTCGGACGGTCGCACTCATCGGCCGACACCGCCATTCATAGAACCCCGATGTCGACACGCCAAGCCAGCCGCACATCTTCCGAACACTAGGGACATTTCGTGGAGCATCAGCCGAATCGTGGTCGGCGACCATGGCAGCACACTCATCGACGACCTCGTACCTGCTGGTCACCGTTGCTCCTTCGCGAAGTATGCCGCCGCTCGTTTTAGGAAGTTGTTCTCCATCTCCAGCTCGCGAACTTTCCGCTCGAGTTCCCGTAGTCGCGCCCGCTCAGACAACTCCAACGGCGACTCCTCGCCGACGTGCGTTTCGCGGTAGGCCTTCACCCAATTGCCCAAAGTGGTCTCACCGACCCCGATTTCACGCGCGACATCGGCAATTCGGCGGCCGCTCTCGACCACCAGCCGAGCCGCCTCCTCGCGAAACTCCGGCGTGAACGTGCCCTTCCTTCTCGCCACCACCAATTCTCCTTTCCAGACGGGACCGTATGCGGTCCGCAGTCCGGAAAGTGGGAGGCACGCCAGGGTGAGGCGGTGGTTGCGGAGTGGTTGTTGGTGGGGGTCTATCCAGTCTGGGGGTAAGAACTCCGGTAACCCATCGAGCGCGATGCGGACTTGCCACGCGCCTTGGTGGATCAACCGGTGGTGGTACCCGCAGAGCAGGACGCCGTTGTCGCGGGTAGTGGGCCCGCCCTTACTCCACGGAACCACATGATGGGCGTGACACCAACCAGGAGGCCGATCACAACCGGGAAACGCGCAGCCACCGTCTCTGAGCTCGAGCAACCGGCGCAGCTTCCCCTGGAAGAGTCGCTGCTGGGTGTCGGTCAGCAGTGTGACGCGGCCGGGCTGGTCGTCGGGCTTGACCAAGAATGCCCGGTCTGCTTCACACATGAGTTGGTCGACGAGTTTGCGCGAGAGTTCGATCCCGGTGTGCAGGGTCCGCCCACCAGTCTGGGTGACGGTGACGACCAGCTGGGTCGGGTTCCCACCATGGGAGGGCACCAGCTTCTCAGCCAACAACCGGCGGCAGGCCTCATCCAGAGCGTCGACGTTGCGTTGTTCGGGGAGGCGGGTGTCGCGGCCGTCGGGTCCGGGCTGGGGTGCGGCGAGTGGGTCGAGGACGAGTTTGAGGCGTTCCCCGACCACTTTGGGGAGTCGGGCGGTGACTCGCCATGTCCCTGACGTGGTGTCGAAGGTCATGCGGAGGAACCGGTCGCGTTCGGCGCTGGCTTCTTCTTGTTTGAGTTTCAGTTCCAGGACCTGGTCGGCAAGGTCCGGCGCGACGGTCTCCAAGAGCCGGTTCCCGACCTTGCCCAAGACTTTGGGGTCGAAGGTGGCGGCGTTCTTCAGCAGGGTGGCTTCGACCTCGGAGCGGAGTTCCGGGGTGGCGATGTGGGAGGGCAGCATCGTCACGACCCGGGAGATCACTCGTGCGTGCGGAACAGAAATCTCGCCCTCAGCCAACGCTCGAGCGGTGGCGGGAAGGTCGGCGTGGAGGTGGCTGGCCAGCTTCACCATCGCACCGGCCTCAGCCGAAGGAACACGAAGGACGCCGGCAACCCACTGCGCGGTGTTCGCCGCGCCCGCAGTGACGGCGAGGTTCCGGGCGTCGGCCTCGCGGATCAGTTCGAGCTGGCGGCCCTGGAGTTGGTTCAGCTGGGTGGCGTTGTCGAGGAGTGCGGTGGTGAGTTGGTCATCGGACATCGACCACGCCGACACACCATCGGCGGTGCCGATGGTGTTCGAGCAGGTGGTCGATTCCATAGCAGAATTCTACCAAAGGAATCGGCTTAATGCCCAACACGGCAAGGGAAATCCCCGACATCATCCAAGCCGCAAGCAAGCTGGGGACTCCACAAGCAACCGCAACACGGCAGCAGACGGAAAAGGCAAGCAGGCCTGTCCCGGGGAACTGTTCCGGGGGCGGGGGCGGCGCGTGAAAAACAGGTGGCCGGACCGGGGCGAGTCAAGGGCCGCAAAGCGGTCGCGAAGCGACGCCGCCCGACTGCGAAGCCGCCGCGGCGCCCTTGACGCGCCCCGGACCGGCCACCACAATCGACCGCCGCCACAGCCCGACCAGCTACTTCGCCCAAGCAGGGTTGGGTAAAGCAACATAAACAGCACACCCCACAAGGGGACGATGGGTGAAGAGGATGGGAGTGACGGGATGCGTGAGATGGCAACCCGGTGGGCGAAGTGGCAGCCCGGTGAGTGAGAGTGGCGGGCCGACGTGTGAGGTCACGATGGTGAAGAGGGGTGGGACTTCCGGGGCATGGGGTGGAGTGACGGTCGCGCGGTGCGCGAGGTGGCCGACCGGTGGGTGAGGTGGCAGCGTGAGGTGTCGGGGGTGGTGGGCAAGAGCCCGTCCAGACGGGGACACCCTTCCGGAAACCCGCCGAAGTTCCGTAGCGGTCAGCATGCCGGCGCCAACCCCACACGCGACGCTCCGCGCGCCGGCGGACATCAGCGCCAGCGTGCCGTTGCATCGGGCGGCGTGGGCAGCCGTCTGGCAACGCGGTCAGGTCCGGGGATACCCGCGATCGGCCGGAACCCTCGGTGGGGAAGGGCATCCAGCAGCTCGCACGTGTACGTATGCCAGGGACCGGCGAGCGCCTCGTCGAGCCGGTCTCGACCAGCCGGGAGGCGTACATGATCGCGACCTCGGCCGCGGTGCGCTCGGCGGCCGCGACGTCGTGCGTGATCATGAGCACGGCGGTGCCGTCGTCGGCGAGCCCGCGCAGGGTGTCGGCGGTCCGTTCGACCAGCGGGCCGTCCAGGCCGGTGGTGGGCTCGTCGGCGAGGACGACCTGCGGGCGGCCAGCCAGCGCGAGCGCGAGGACCACGCGTTGCGCCATCCCGCCGGACAACTCGTGGCTCCGCAACTGGCCGGGCCGCCTCAACTACCGAGATAACGGAGAACGGCGAGAACCCGGCGGCTGTATCCCGGCTGATGGGAGAGCTCGAGCTTGTCGAAGATCGCGTTGATGTGCTTCTCCACCGCGCTCTGCGACACGTGCATCCGGTCCGCGATCGACGCGTTCGTGAAGCCCTGCGCCATCTGGTCGAGGACGTCGCGCTCGCGTGCCGTCAGGCGGCCCAGTGGCGAGGTGTGCGACGTACGGGACAGCAGCTGCCGCACCACCTCGGGATCGAACGCAGCCCCGCCCGCGCCGACCCGGTCCAGCGCCTCCAGGAACTCGCCGACCTGCGCGACCCGGTCCTTCAGCAGGTAGCCGATCCCGTCCGCGTCGTGGGTGATCAGCTCCGCCGCGTACCGCTTCTCCACGTACTGCGACAGCACCAGCACGCCGACCGACGGGAACAGCCGCCGGATCTCCAATGTCGCTCGCAGTCCCTCGTCGGTGTGCGTCGGCGGCATCCGTACGTCGACGACCACCGCGTCCGGCGGCGACGCGCGCACCGCCTCCACCAGCGCGTCACCGTCACCCACGGCGGCCACGACCTCGTGCCCCTCCTCGACGAGCAGCCGCACCAATCCCTCGCGCAGCAACGTCGAGTCCTCGGCCAGGATCACTCGCATGGCAGCTCCGCCGTGATCGTCGTGCCGCCACCGGCCGGGCTCACCACGGCGAACGAACCGTCCAGCGCTGCCACGCGCCGAGCCAGCCCCGCCAGGCCGCCGCCCGAGGCATCGGCCCCACCCACGCCGTCGTCCGCGATCCGCACGTGGATCATCTTGTCCGACTGGGAAATCGTGACGTCCACGCGGTGCGCGCCGGCATGCTTCGCGGCGTTCGTCACGGCTTCGCAGACCACGAAGTACGCCACCGCTTCCACGTTGCGCGGCGGCCGCCCGGCGAGCGCGAAGTCCAGCTCGACCGGGACGGGCGAACGATCGGCCACGTTCTCCAACGCCGCGGCGAGCCCCTGCTGGTCCAGCGCCGCGGGGTAGACACGCCACGACACCTCGCGCAGCTCGTGCAGCGCCTGTTGCGACTCCTCGTGCGCCTGCACCAGCAGCTCCGCGGTCTTGTCCGGCGACTGGCTGCGCCGAGCCCGGCCCAGCAGCATGCCCAGCGCGACGAGCCGCTGCTGGACGCCGTCGTGCAGGTCCCGCTCGATCCGCCGCCGCTCGCCGTCGACCGCCTCCACGACCAGCGCGCGGCTCTCCGACAGCTCGCTGACTCGCCGCTGCAGCAGGGCGTTCGCAGTCGGGCCGAGAATCCGCCGTACCAGCGCACGATCCAGCCCCGCGACCCCGGCGATGCCGACAAGATCGAGGTAGAGCAGCACGGCGCCGGGGATCGCGGCGAGCGCGACCGTCTCCCACGTCACTCGCCCGCCGGACTCGACGAACGACCACGGGAAGCCGGTCGTCCAGGCCAGCAGCATCGAGCCGGTGACCGCGAGCCCGAAGCCCAAAAGGAAGAGGACGAACAGCCCGAGCAAGCCGACGACCCAGCGCAGCGCCAGGTACCGCATCGCCTGCCAGCCAGTGAACTCGTGCTCCTCCACGCCGCCGAGATACCGGACGACGCGCCGCCGTTCCAAGCCAGCAAGAGAACGAGCGCCGGCAAGCACCGGCGGAACGACGATCTCCCTTGCGCGTGGCCAGATCCAGCTCGCGCCGACCGTGAGCCCCGCGACGATGACGAAGCAGAGGTCGAGGAACGCCGTCGCCGCACCGATCGCCACGCCGAGCGTGACGCGACCTGCGGACCGAAGGCGTTCCCTCACCCCTACTACTTCACCAGGAAGCGCCACTGAGTGACCGTCTGAAAGCCGGACGACAGGTAGAGCCGTACGCCGCCCTCATTCCGCGCCGGGGTCACGACGCGGACGCCGCTCGCGCCGGCGCGAGCGAGCGCGCGGCACGTCGCGAGCACGACCCGCCGGCCGTATCCGTGGCCGCGGTGCTCCGGATCGGTGGCCACCGGCTCGAGCAGCCCGCACGCGCCAGGCCGGGACATCCAGCCTGTCGCCACGGCCGCGGGGGCGCCGGTGGGCGTACGCAGCAACAGGTCGAACCGGCCGTCGTAGGCCGAGCTCGCCGCCGCCCGTTCCCACCGCTCGACCGTGAACGTGGACCCCTCGAACCCGGCCCGCTGGACCGCGACCCGAGCGGCCACGTCGTCGGCACCGGCGAGTGGCGCCACGGCGTCGTCGAGGAGGTCGAGATCCTCCGACGTCGTCGGGCGGTAGAACGCCTGCCAGGGGTCGTCACCCAGCCGCCGCCCGTCGGCAAGCAGCGCCTCCCGCAGAGCGGTCCCGTCCGGAGTGTCGACGACCTTCACGCTCGCCAGGTCCGACCGTATTCTGGCGGCGAGAACGTGGTCCTGCCGATGGTCCGGTGCGACCGAGAGCGTGATGTCCTCGTCACCCGAGCCGATGCCGACTGCCGCGATCTCGCCCGAGTCGTTCTCCCAGATCCGCGGCTCGAAGTCCTCGTTCCGTGTGGCCCAGCCGACGTCGCCCGCGTGCACGTTGGTCCCGCCGCCACCTTCCGGCTCCCATGCCGCCAGCGCCGAGATCGCTCGTTCCGATGTACTCACGAGGGAACAGCATGTCAGCACCGCTGCCCGATCGGCCAATTTTGCCTACGGATGGCGCAGTCCAGGGGCCACCGGCGGTTTCATGGTGGACATGGCTAGCGCACCTCAGCTCCGCAGGTCCCTCAACGTCTGGCAAGCCGTCGGCCTCTCCGTCGCGCTGATGGCACCGAGCATGGCCGCGAACATCAACCCGCAGGGCATGATCCCGTCGGTCGGCCGTGCGGTCCCGCTCGCCTTCCTGCTCGCCGCGGTCGGTGTGCTGCTGGTGGCGTACGGGTTCGTCCGGCTCTGCCAGCACTTCCACCACGCGGGTTCGGTGTACGGGTTCGTCGGCGCGACGCTCGGGCCGCGGACCGGGGTGGTCGCCGGCTGGGGACTGCTCGGCACGTACACGTTCTACGGCGTCGTGACGAGCTCGGCGGCCGGCATCTTCGGCACCGCGTTCCTGCAGGAGGTGGGGATTTGGCCGAACCCACCAGTGCTCGCGCCGTTCCTCCTCACCGCGGTCGCGCTGGTCGGCGCGCTGCTGCTGACGGTCGTGCCGGCTCGGCGGGGTACGAGTGTGCTGCTGACCGTGGAGATCGCGACGCTCGTGCTGATCCTGCTGACCATCGTCGTCGTGCTCGTGCGGCTGCTGTCGGGGAGCGCGCCGGGCGGGCGTTCGTTCACCCTCGAGGTCTTCACTGTGGCCGCCGGGACGGACGTGTCGGCGGTGTTCCTCGGTGTGGTGTTCGGCTTCCTGTCGTTCGCCGGCTTCGAGGCCGCCGCGACGCTGGGGGAGGAGGCGGCGAACCCCAAGCGCGACATCCCGCGGGCGATCCTGGGCACGGCGATCTTCGGCGGCGTGTACTTCGTCGTGGTCACCGCGGTCGAGATGATGGGCTTCGGTACGGATGCCGCCGGAGTCGAGGCGTTCGGCTCTTCGCCTTCCCTGCTTGGTGATCTGGGCTCGTCGTACGTCGGCGGCTGGGTCGGGTATCTGATCAGCGCGGGCGCGGCGGTGAGCGCGTTCGGTTGCTGTCTGGCCTGTGTGGTCGGCGGATCGCGGCTGCTGTACGCGTTGTCGCGGGACAGCGTGGGCGAACGAGGACTCGGCAAGCTCACCGCCGCGGGGACGCCGGGGCGGTCGGCCGTCGTGGTGGCGAGCGCGATGGCGCTGATCATCGTCGTGTGCGTGGTCGCGTTCGGCGCGGTGCCGTTCGACACGTTCCTGTGGTCGGGAACGATCGGGACGCTGATGCTGCTCGTGGTCTATGTGCTGACGACGATCGGCGTGATCTGGCTGCTCTTCGTCAAGCGGGCCTTGCCGGTGCGGCGATGGGAGATCGTGATCCCCCTCGGCGCCCTGGTGGTGCTGGGCTACACGCTGTACCGGAACGTGATCCCGTACCCCTCGGAGGGGCCGGCGCGGTTCTTCCCGATCGTCGCTGGAGCGTGGCTCCTCGTCGGCGTGGTCGCGATCCTGCTCGCCCCGGGAGTGGCGCGCCGTCTCGGGCAACGTCTGACCGAGAGCGAGGGTCTCTCTCTGAGCAAGTAACGCTTTCGCCCTCCGCCGCCACAAGCGGGTGTAAGCAAGGCGATGAAGGGGGAGCAGGTGGCAGGCAAGCTGACGGCGATCAGCCACGACCGGGAGGCGTTCCGGGCGTTCTACCGCACGCATGTGGAGGCGGTGCAACGCTTCATCGCGCGCCGCGTCGACGACCCGTACCTCGCTGCCGATCTGACCGCCGACGTGTTCCTCGCGGCGATCTCCTCGGCGGCGACCTACCGGGGGAGCGGCGCCGGCGAGCTGGCGTGGCTGTACGGGGTCGCGCGGAACGTCGTCGCGACCGACCGCCGGCGCCGGTACCTCGAGCGATCCGCGGTCGGGCGCATCGCCGGCCGACGGCTGCTCGAGCCCGACGACTTAGTGCGGCTGGAGGAACGCATCGACGCGGAGGCTCGCTCGCGGGAGCTCTACGCCGCGATGGACGCACTGGTCGAGGGCGAACGAGCGGTCCTGGAGCTGGTCGCGCTGGATGGCCTGAGCGTGGCGGAGGCCGCACGAGCGCTGGGTATCCGGCCGGTGGCAGCACGAGTGCGGCTGCATCGGGCCCGGAAGCAGCTACGTGACCAGCTCACCCCTTTCGTCGCCGCCAACCCGAGCTTGACGGAGGCATGAGATGACAAGGTTCGAAGACAAGCTGGAGCTGGAGCTCGAAGCCGTGGTGGCAGAGAACGCGGCGCCCGCACCGAAGCGGCGCCGTTTCGGCTGGAAGCCCCGGATCGCCTTGGTGGGAGCGGTGGCCGCGGCCGCCACGGCGATCGCGGTGAGCGGCGTGGTGCAGCCCGCGAGTCCCGCCTGGGCGGTCGAAAAGACCGGCGACGATACGGTGCGGATCAAGTTCATCGAGCTGCGGGATCCGGACGGCTTGGAGCAGGCACTGGCCAAGCTCGGCATCCGGTCCGAGATCGCCTTCGTGCCTTATGGAAGGCGATGCGCTCACAAGCCAGGTCAGAAGTTCGATCCGGACGGTCCGGTCGACATCGTCCCCGGCGAGAGCGAACATTGGGATTCGATCGAGCTTCGCTATCGACCGCAGCGACCCGACCAGACTGTCGTTCTCCGTCTCGCCGATCACCGTTCATCCAGTTCGGCTCTCGTTTCCTCCCTGTCGTTCTACAACGTCATCGGCCCGGTGAGTCCGTGCGAGATGCTCGGTGGGACCGATGAGACCACGGAGGTCGAGCCCAAATAGCGGACTGGCCGCGGCGGATCGCTCTCCGCCGCGGCCAGCTCCTTGCGCTAGCTCGCCGAGGTGAACGCGTAGACGTTGCCGTCGTACGCGCCGATCACGAGGGCGTTGCCCGATACCGCGGGTGACGAGGCCACCCAAGGGCCGAGGCGGTGCTTCCACAGCTCCGCGCCGGTGGCCGCGTCGAGGGCCCGGACGAAGCCGTCGTTGCCACCCACGTACACCACGTCGCCCGACACCGCCGGCGAGGAGAGCACGCCGTGTCCGGTCTGGTGGCTCCACCGCTTCAGGCCGGTCGCGAGGTCCAGCGCCGTCACCGAGCCGTCGGCGAACGACACGTACGCGACCCCGTTCGACACCGCCGGCGCGGACGCCGTGCCGTCGCCGGCCAGGAACGACTTGCCCGGGCTGCGGTACCGCCAACGCTCAACCCCGGTTGAAGGATCGAGCGCCACCACGATGTCGCCCTGGAACGTCATCAGCAGCTGGCCATCTGCCAGGACCGGAGCCGTACGGGTCCAGCCTCCGGCCGGTGCCTTCGCCCACTTGCGCGTCCCGGTCGCGGTGTCGAACGCGCTCAGCAGGCCGCCCTGTGCCGCGTGCACCACCAGCCCGTCCGCCACGGCAGCCGTGCCGAACGAGTGCCAGTTGCCGCCGATCCCGCTGTTCGCGATCCACTTCCGGGTCCCGGTCGCGGCGTCGATCGCCTCCAACGCCGTTCCCGCACCGGTCGAGTAGCTCTGGTAGATCACGCCGTCGACGACCGTCGGCGCCTGGTACATCCACACCCGGTCGCCCGGGTTGCCGGCGCGGTACGACCACAGCACCTTGCCGGTCGAGGCCTTGATCGCGTACACGGTGCCGCGGATCGACGTCGCGTACACGACCCCGTCGACGACCGACGGCGTTCCCTCGACCTGCCCGTCGGCCTTGACCGACCACCGCAGCTTGCCGGTCGCGAGATCCAACGCGTGCACGGCGTTCAGCTTCACGTCGTTCTCGTCGCGTACGCCGATGTAGACGCCACCGTCAACCACGGCAGGCGATCCGGTCAGGATCTTGCCCTGGGTGAAGTGCGTCCACGCCAGCCGCAACGGCGGCTTGACAGCGTCCGTCGTCAGCCCGGTGTGCGCCGGGTTGCCGTGGAACGCCGTCCACGGCGCACCCTGCTCGGGAGCAGCGGATGCGGCGACCACGCTGAACGTGCCCTCCTGCCAGCTCTTCGTGCCGTCCGTGCCGGTCGTCTCGACCGTGATCTTGTGTGAACCGAGTAGCCAGGACCGGGCGTCGACCGGCGCGGTCCACGTCCAGTCGCCTACGGCGGACAGCGATCGCCAACCACCGTTGTCGATGCGGTAGCGCGCGCTCGCCACCTCCAGCGAGGTGTCGTACGCGTTCACCTCGATCGCCGTCCTCGCGCGCGGCAGCGAGCCGCCGGGAGCGGGGTTGACGATCGTGAGGTTCTTCGACTGGCCGTACTCACGGAACGGCAGGTTGATCCGGTTGCCCTTGAAGCTGACGACGCGGAACCCGTTCGGCGTCTGGTCGATCGTGTACGACGACGAGGTGGTGACCGCGTGCAGCGCGCCCTTGATCGGTGCCGCATCGACGTCGTTGGAGTGCGTGTGCCCGGCGAGCAGCAGCTTGGTGTTGTGCCGCTCCAGCAGTTTCACCAGCGCGGGCAGCTTGTCGACGGTCGTTGCCTGCGGCGTGTTGATCGGGATGTGCGTGATCACGACCACCTGCTGCCACCGCGGCACCAGCGCCAGGTCCTGCTCCAACCAGCGCAGCTGGTCGGGCTGGTTGAGGCCCTGGATGTTGTCCAGCATGACGAAGTGCCGGTCGCCGGAGCTGAACGAGTACCACTCCGGTCCGACCGTCTGCCGGTAGTTGTCGACCAGGTCGGCGTAGGTGTTGCCGGACTGGAAGAAGTACTCGTGGTTGCCGATCGCCGGCCAGACCGGGATCGTCGACACCTTCGTCCCGGCGCGGAAGTCGGCGAACTCCTGCAGCGTCGCGTTGTTCGTGAGGTCACCGGAGACGACCGAGAAGAGCGGCCGGTCCTTCGGCGTGGACGTCGCGATCAGCTTGTTGATCTGGGCGATCTGGCCGCTGAAGCGTTCCTTGTTGTTGGTCGTACCGGCCTGGACGTGGACGTCGGCCAGCCCGATGAACCGGTAGCTGCGGCGGGTGGCGTCGCTGTTCGGCCGCAGGGCGAAGTCGACGATCGCGTTGCCTGCCGCGTCCGGGGTCACCGGTGCGTAGAAGCGCGGGATGTTGTCGGCGTCGGGTGCGGGGACGAAGCCTGCGGGGGAGCTGACGAACACCAGATCGGTTTTGCGCCGTTCGGTGTTGACCGTCAACGCGTACTTGCCGCGGTGGTCGGTGCGCTTCACGACGTCGCCGTCGGAGATGGCGACGTTCGGGATGCCTGGTTCGTTGCCGTCCTTGGTGCCGTCCTTGTCGAGGTCGGCGAAGACCTGACCGGTGACGGCGGCGGTTCCGGGCGGCGCGTCGGCGTGGGAGGACTCGGTCTGGACGAGGGTAGTGGCGAGACTTCCGGCGACAACCGTGGCGCCGAGAACAGCCAACCAGGGTTGAGGTCTCATGGGGCTCCTCTTAAGCGAACTGGGTAAAGGCGGAGATCGTCAGGACGATTCCGACCGCGGTGAGGACGACCGCACTCACCTGCGGCGTCTTGGCGAGCAACCGTTGCCCCCGTGGTCGACTGGCGACGACGTTGCGTCCCCAGACGAGTGAGAGGCCCACTACGACGAGCGTCGCGGCGAGGCCGAGGGAGAACGCGGCGATCAGGGTGAGTCCGAACGCGATCCGTCCGGCCGCTGTCGCGCCGAGCAGGACGACGAGGGCCGACGGCGAGGGCAGCAGGCCGCCGGAGGCGGCGAGCGCGAGGATGCCCGGCCAGGAGAGCGGCTTCACCCCGTCCGGCAGCTCGTGGCTGTGGCCGTGTCCGTGGCCGTGTCCGTGGCCATGTCCATGTCCGTGTCCGTGCCCGTGACCATGGCCGTGCGCTTCGGTGGTCTTGCGCCGGAACCAGCGCCGGCACATCCACAGACCCACGCCGAGCACGGCGATGCCGGACGCGAGCGACAGCCACGGGAAGAGCTCCTCGGGCGCGAACGCCTCCCAGGCCTGCCACAGCCCGACGCCGATCACCAGCACGCTGAGCGTGTGCATCAACGCGACGACGACGCCGATCGCGACGGCGTCGCGGGCGCGGCCCTGGGTGCCGACGACGTACGCCGCCATCACCGACTTCCCGTGCCCGGGGCCGAGAGCGTGCACGCAGCCGAAGAAGAACGCCATCGCGAACAGGCTGGCGGCGGTGATCGGCGAGTCGAGCGTGCGGTTGGCGAGCGCGGACAGGTCGGTGTCGCCGAACGGGTTGTCGGCGGACTTCAAGGTGGTCTTGGCGGCCGCGTTCTTGGTGTCCTTCGCGTCCGGGACCAGCGGTTGGCCGCCGGGGTTGAAGATGAACGTCCTGGTCTTGCCGTTCTCGTGCAGCCAGGCGAGATTCGCGTGCTGCTCTTGGCCCTTCTGCGCGAGGAAGAGCCGGTAGTCGATCGCGTAGTCCTGGACCGCTGTGGGAAACGCGAACCGCAGCGTGACGTGCAGGAGCGGGATGTCACCCATCATCGCGACGCCGCCGAGGTCGGTGAGCTTGCCCGCGCTGGTCGCCTCGACGGACTCGAGCTTCGGCGCGACGGCTTGGCTCGCGTTCGTGATCTTGACGCCGTCGGTGACGAGCTTGACGAGCTCGGCGCGTTGCAGCTTCAGCCCGTTGCCGGCGCCGGGGATCGGCGTGTCACCCTCGGTGCTGAGGACGAGGGCTGCGGAGAGCTGGCGGGCATCGAGGTAGAGGTCGTACTCGACGTCGTTCCCCGCGATCCGGATCTCGGAGAACCCGACGTTTCCGTTGTGTGCTTGGGCGAGAGTCGGCGCGGCCAGCGCGAGGACGAGGGCGGCGAGGAGAACTCCCAGCGCCCGGCGCACAAGCGGTGGCCGGGCGGCTCGGAGCGGAGGCCGTCTCACGGTGGGCAGTCTGTGCCGGTTGGGTGAACGGCACGAGGGTTGCAAGAGCCCAGTTCGTGAACGGGGGCGGCTGAAACCGGTCAGCCGCTGGCGGGCCTAGCGGAGGGCTGCGACGACGTCGACCTCGACGAGGATGCCCTTGATCGTGGAGCCGACCGTGGTGCGAACGGGGTACGGCGGGGTGAGGAACGACTCGTACGCCTTGTTGAAGTCGGCCCAGTCGTCGGCGCTCGCGAGGTGAACGGTCGACTTCACCACGTCGGAGAAGTCGAGGCCCTTCTCGGCCAGGACCGCGGCGATGTTGCGCATGACCTGCGCGGTCTGCTCGGCGACGCCGCCCTCGACGAGCTGTCCGGTCGCCGGGTCGACGGGGCCGAAGCCCGCGGTGTAGAGGAACCCGTTCGCCACGATGCCCTGCGAGTACGCGCCCGCGGGCGTCGGTGCCTTGTCGGTCCGGATCTCTTCCCTGGCCATGCGTGCTCCTTCGGTCCCGATGCGGTCGCTGTCGAACCTACCGGCTCACTCGGGTCCGGGAATCGGGCGGCCGAAGATGGCCTCGGCCACTGCCTCGAGGTGGGGTTGGAGGTCCTGTTGCTCGGCCTTGGCCAGCGCTGGCGTGCGGACGGCGGAGCGGAGGATGCCGAGGCCGAGCATCCAGGCGGCGAACAGCTCGGCCCTGAGCTGCTTGTCCTTGGCGTCTCCGGCGAGGTCGGCGAGTTTGTCGATGTGCGCGGCGCAGATCTCGTCGCGGAGCCGGTCTCGTTCGTCGTCGGAGCCGATCGACCTCAGGGCGACGATCAGCGGGTGCTCGCCGTCGTACTCTTCCCAGTCCTGGAAGACGAGCCTGCCGAGCAGCTCTCGCGGCCACTGCTCGAGGGGCGCGTCGATCATGGCGTCGGTGTGCGCGGCCATCGCCTCGTCGAACAGGCCGCGCTTGCTGCCGAAGTAGCGGAAGACCAGTGCGGGATCGACCCCGACCGCGCCGGCGACGTCGCGCACGCTGGTCCCGTCGTACCCGGCTCGCGCGAACTGCCGCCGGGCCGTCGCCAGCAGCTCCTGCCTGGTCTGCTCACGGTCGCGCTTGCGGGTCATCTCGCCTCCTCCGGGTCAAGTCACCAACTGTTGACATGCTAGCCGACGGCTGTCTATTCTCCGTAGTCACCGATCGATGACTTAGGAGTGGGCTGATGCGCGATCTCGTGGTGGCGGGTGGGACGACCGGGATGGGCCGGGCTTTGGCGCTGCACTATCTGCGGCTGGGTGCGCGGGTGACGGTGGTGGGTTCGTCGGCGGCGCGGGGCGCTGAGTTCCTGGCCTCGGCTGGGGACGGCGATGGCGCGTTCGTCCAGGCGGACCTGCGTTCGGTGGCGGAGAACGCGCGAGTCCTGGCGGCCGTACGTTCGCGCCACTCTCGCCTCGACGGGCTCGTGCTGACCGCGATGATGGCGCCGCTTCGCCGGGAGGTGACCGTGGATGGCTTCGAGAGCGCGTTCGCCTTGTACTACGTCTCGCGGTTCGTGCTGTCCTATGGGCTGACGTCCCTGCTGGAGAAGGGGTCTGCGCCGGTGATCGTGTCCATCGGCGGGACGGGGATGACAACCGGCTCGATCGCATGGGACGACCTCACGCTGTCGCGCGGCTTCGGCATGGTGAAGGCGACCCTGCAGGCCGGCCGGGCGAACGACCTGCTCGGCGTGCACTACGTCCAGAACCACCCGTCCGGCCGGACCCGCTTCCTCCTCGACCACCCGGGCCACACCGACAGCGGAACCAACCACACCCCCCAACCCCTGCGAACGGTCCTGCGCGTGGTCGGCAAGCTGTTCGCACAGACGCCCGAGCAGGCCGTCGCGCCGATCATCGAGCTGATGGACGCGCCACCCTCCGGCCAGCGCCTGATCGCCTGGGACCGCGACAAGCCCGTCGACCTCGCGCTCCCCACCCTCGACCCCACCAATGCCCAGCGCCTGTACGACCTCACCAAGCACCTGGTCGAGGACGTGGACGAAGCCGCCGCCTCTTGAGTCCGCCGGCCTAGCCTCGATCCTTCGTCCGGCGGTTGGTTCGACCGGCCCGGCCCGGGTCGGGGGGCCAATGATCATGTTTACATGATCATTGGCCGCTTTACGTGGGGTGGACGCCAGGTAGAGCGACCACTGGCCGGGTAAGGCGACCACGACGGTTCACCTACGGAGTGCCTTAGAGGCGTTCGAACCAGCGCAGGATCTGGGGGTAGGCCAGCACGCCGGTGGTGTTGTGGTCGACGGGGCCGACGTCGACGATCTTCGAGTGAACGCCGTTCTGGCGCAGTTTCGCCTTGCAGCTTTCGGCATTCGCCGCTGGGACGTCGGCGTCCGCCGAGCCGACGTACATGCGGATGGGGGCGCGCGGGCGCCAGTCGGTGCAGATCTGGTCGGCGTACGCGAGGCGCGCCCGGAACTCGCCGGTGGGGTGCTTCATCAGCTCCCAGTACTCGTCCGTCAGCAGTTCGCGCGGGCTGCCCGGCAGCCCCGCGGCGATCTCCGGGAACGGGTGGGTGCCGTCCATCAACCCGTCGACCGTCCCGGCATACCGCGGCTGGAACGCCTCCGCCGGGTCGTCGTAGAGGTCCATCAGGTAACTCCACGAGGTCAGGAGGTAGGCCGTGTAGAGGGTCGCGATCTTCTTCGTCACCCGACCGTCCACCAGCGCCGGGAGCTCCACCCCGAGCGTGTCGTACGGTCCCGCCACCGGTGCCATCGCGTGCACATCGAAGCCAGGCGCCTCGCCGCGCTGCAGGGCGCGCCCGACGCTCAGCGCTCCTCGCCCGCCCTGGGAGAACCCGGTGAGGTCGACGCCACGATGCAGGCTCACGTCCCGCATGCGCGCGATCTTCTTGGTGGCTTGGAGAAGGTCGATCGACGCGCTCGTCTCGGAGTCGGTGTCGGCGTACGGATGCCGGCCCGGACCGACGCCGAGCCCGAGGTAGTCGGGTGCGGCGACGGCGAACCCGGCGCCGGCGAACAGCAGCGACCTCGCCCGATCGGGAGCCTCGTGCAGCCTGCTCGCGGTGGTGTTCTTGGTGGCGTTCGTTCCGTGCAGGAACGTCACCAGCCGCAGCCGGCGGTCGTCGTTGCGCGGGAACGCGACGAGCCCGCTCGCGGTCGTGGGCTTGCCTTGCGGCGTGATGGTCCGGTAGACGACGCGGTAGGCGTCGGTGCCGAACCGCGTGCGCGGGACGTCCATCCCGGAGTTGTCGAGGTAGGTCGCCAGCTCGGCGCGCGTCAGACGTTCAATGGGGGTTATCGAAACCAGGTCGCCACGCTCATGCCGTACGTCGGCGGCGGCAGGAGAGGCAACCAGGGCGAGGGAAACGGCGCCGGTGGCCAAGGCTGTGAGAACAGTCATGCCGTTCATCAAATCCGGGCCAGACCCGCTGCCACATCAGGTGTGACCCTCGTACGGGTCAGGGATGCGCCGGGGCCGTCAGGGGGTCGATGGGCTGCCGCGCGACACCGGCCGCTGTCTCGACGGGGAGGCCTTCGCGGATCCAGTACTCCATGCCGCCGAGCATCTCCTTGACCCGAAAGCCCAACTCCGCAAGGGCAAGCGCGGCCTTCATCGCGCCGTCGCAGCCGGGTCCCCAGCAGTACGTGACCACCGGGACGTCCTTGTCGAGCAACTCCGGCGCCCGCTTCGTGATCTCCGGCCGCGGCAGGTGGATCGCGCCGGGAACGTGGCCCTGCTCCCAGGACGCGGCGTTGCGGGAGTCGAGCAGCACGAAGCCCTTGTCCGCGTTCATCGCCTTCGCGGCGTCGATGGCGGCGGCCACGTCGGAGACGTCGGTGTGGAAGGCGAGCTTGGTACGGAAATAGTTCGCGGCCGCCTCCGGGTCCGCGGGCGGGACGCGGAGCGGTGCCGTCGTCATCGTGATCGTCATGCCGTCAACGCTAGGCACTCTGGCCGGGCACGGGAACGGACGATCCACGGCGTTGCCGTTGTCCGGCCGGCGATTCCCTGGTATCCAGGCTTCGTGGCCGCTGAATCCCTGGACGAGACCGACTGGCGCATCCTCGTCGCCCTGCAACAGAACGGACGGGCCAGCTTCGCCGACCTCGCCCGGACGGTGTCGATGTCGCCGAGCGCTGTCACCGAACGCGTACGACGACTCGAGTCGCTCGGCGTGATCGCCGGCTACACGGCCGTGCTGGACACCGAACGGCTCGGGCTCACCGTGCTGGCGCTGGTACGGATTCGCTACCCGACCGGCAACTACAAGCCGTTCCACGACCTGATCGCGAAGATGCCCGAGGTGATCGAGGCGCACCACGTCACGGGCGACGACTGCTTCATGCTGAAGGTGCTGGCCCGGTCGATGCGGCATCTCGAACAGGTCACCGGGCGACTGGCCGGACTCGGCCCGGTGACGACCAGCGTGGTCTACTCGAGTCCGTTGCCGCGCAGAGAAATAGGACCACCTGGTCACTGAGCCAAGGCATCACGCTCGGGGGTGGCGGCTTCCGGGGGCCGAGGACGAGCCTAGGCCGGAGGCCGCCATGGTCGCCGCAGGGCCACCCGCCGCCCCCGAGCACGCGACCCGAAGCCCGTGAGGCCGCTAGCGGCCGAGCGGTGCGAGCGGTCGTCATGTGCGCAGTATCGTCGCTCCCCAAGACCATTGACGGAAGGCTTTGCTGCTGTGCGGATCGAGACGGTCGACACCTGGGTGGTCAACGTACCGTTGACGCAGGCTTTCACGAGCTCGTTCGAGACGAAGGCGGGGACCACTCGGACGGTGGTGCGGGTGCGGACCGACGACGGCGTCGTCGGTTGGGGCGAGACCATGCACGGCCGCCCTGTCGCGACGCTGATCGACAAGCTCGCGCCGAAGCTGATCGGGACCGACCCGTTCGAGCTCGAACGGATGGCGAAGACGCTCGAGATGGTGCCGTTCTTCTATGGCTACTTGGGTTATGCGGCGCTGGCGGGGATCGACATCGCGTGCTGGGACATCATCGGCAAGGTGTCGGGGCAGCCCCTGTCGCGGTTGCTCGGCGGCTCGTTCCGTACGAACGTTCCGCTGACGTGCCTGATCACCCGGGCCGACGCGGGACCTGAGCCGTCCGACCTGCCTCAGCAGGTGGCTGATGCGGCGCGAACGACCCGTGAGCGTTGGGGATTCGACGCGATCAAGCTCAAGGGGACGAGTGACCCGGTGGGCGACGTCGCGATCATGGAGGCGTTGCGTACGGCCCATCCGGACGCCAAGCTGCGGGTGGATCCGAACGCGGCGTGGACCGTGCACGAGACCATCGAGGCGGGGCGGCGGTTGGTGCCGCTGGGCTTGGAGTATCTCGAGGATCCGTGCCCTGGCATCGAGGGCATGGCGCTGGTGCGGCAGCGGGTGGGCATCCCGTTGTGTACGAACATGTGCGTGGTGCGCTTCGACGAGTTCGCGCCGGCGGTGCGGGCTGGGGCGATCGACGTTCTGCACGGCGATGTGCACAAGTGGGGCTCGATCATGGGGACGAAGCAGCTGGGGCGGCTCTGCTCGACGTTCGGCCTCGGCATGAACCTGCACAGCGGCGGCGAGCTCGGCCTGTCCACCGCGGCGCACCTGCACCTGGCGGTGGCGATGCCCGAGCTGCGGTACGCGATCGACTCGATGTACTACCTGCTCGCCGACGACATCCTCACCGAACGGCTGCCGATCGCCGACGGCGCGATGACCGCGCCGACGGGACCGGGCCTCGGCGTCGAGCCCGACCTGGACAAGCTCGAGCAGTACGCCGCGGCCAACGCGGCGGACGGGGATCACACGCTCTGAGCCGTCATCTCCACTCGCCAGTCCAGTCGTACAGCGGCGCCGACGTCTCGAACTCGCGCAGCGTGTGGATCAGCCCGTCCCGCGAGGTGGAGATCGTCGCCCCGTCGAACGTGGTGCGATCACCGTCCGACGTGCACTCGAACGTCCACTGCGCCGCCTCCCGATCGCCCGCGCCGAAGGAGTCGGTGACCGTCCACCGGTGCACGACCCGCTCGAGCGCGAACCACGCCACCGCCCACTCGCGCACCCGGTCCCTGCCCCGATACACCGGCCCGTAGCACTCGGTGATCACGCAGTCCTCGGTGACCGCGGCGGCGATCCGGTCGGGATCGTTCGCCACCCACGCCTCGATGTAGCGGGTCAGAGGTTCCATCCCGCAAGCATAGGAAGGGAGTCCCGTCCCGTGATCATGAAGCCAAACTGGTCGTATACGACCAGTCCGCCTTCATGATCACGTTCATGATCACCGGCCAGCGTCAGCCGTTGCGGGCGTCGAGGGTCTGGTCGCTCCAGCCGTCGGTCGAGTCTTCGCGGGGCGAGGTCGCGAGCTCGCACTTGCCCGCGAGCGTGCACCGGACGATGGCGGTTCGCTTGCCGTCGACCGCGGTGAACAGGAACGTGTCCGAGGACTCCCACGTCCGCTGCAGCGGCTGCTGCCCCTTGATCTGCAGGACCCGCTTCCCCGTCGACGCGTCCAGCACATAGAGGTCGATCGAGGCCGTGTAGTTCCGATCCGGCGTCGGCACCATGGGAGTCGGCGTGCCCCCGCCCGGCTTCGAGGTCGGCACCGCCGGCCAGTCCTCCATCTCCACGAGCTCGTGACGCACCCGCGCCGACAGCAGGTGCTTGCTGTCCGGTGCGAACGCCACGGCCCAGTGGTCGTAGTCGCAGCTCTGCCACAGCCGCCGCTTGTCGGGCACCGCGACCAGGTCGAAGCAGATCTCCGGGTCTTGGCTGGAGGCCCGGCCGACAGCAGCCAGAGAACCGTCAGCGGACATGCCGGCGAGACCGTACGCGTCGTACCAGGCGGTCAGCTCGTTCGTCGACGTGTCCCAAGCCTGCACGGGCTTGGACAACGCGTTCGTGGCCCGTTCGACGATGACCGTCTTGCCGTCGATCGCGCGCGGCACGGCGAGCTTGTCGTCGCCCGTCCCGAGACTCAGCGTCCGAACGATCGTGCCGGAAGCGGTGTCGGCGAGATAGAGCGTCGTCGTGGTCTCGCCGTCCACCTCGTAGAACGAAGACCACGCCATCGTCCGGCCGTCGGCGGAGATCGCCGGGCGGTGAAACACTCCCTTGCCCATCGGCCGTCGCGAGCCGTCCGCGCCCACCAGGATCAGCTCGCGCATCCCATCGACATCGTGCGCCGCCACGACCGCGTAGCCGGACGCGACCTTCGCCAGCTCGCCCACGTACTTGTAGTCCCGGAACGAGATCGCCTTGCCGCCGTCGCGGATCACGCCGTTGGCGTAGTACGCGACCGCCGGCTCCGGACCGCGCGAGAGCTTGTCGAAGTCGATGCTCACCGGCCCAGGAGCCGCGGCGGTAGACCCGCTCGCCACCGGCTGGTCGGTCGCTGTCCCGTGGGTGGGTAGCGGCGCGCGGACGAACGAGGCGCCGAACGGCACCGCCGCCGTGACCAGCGCGGCGCCCGCCGCGGCGAAGCCCACGCGACGGCGGCTCCGGCGCCGGTGGGCGCGGCGCACGATGGCGTGCGGCACCGGTTCGGCGCGGACGCCGTCGGCTACGCGGTGCAGGGCACCGCGGAGCAGGTCCTCGGCCTCGGTCATCGGGCATTCCTCTCTACGGACGTGGGTTCGGTGAGGACGGAGCGGAGCTCGGCGATGGCGCGACTCGTACGGCTCTTCACCGCACTCACCGAAACGCCCAGCGCCGCGGCGGTCTCGGCCTCGGTGAGGTCCTCGTAGTAGCGGAGGACCACCGCGACGCGTTGCTTCGCCGGCAGCCGCTCGACCAGGTCCCACAGGTCGCGATCCCGTTCGCCCAGGTCGTCCAGCGGTTGGTCGGGCACCTGCTCGCGGGTGACCTCGCGGCGCCGCCAGGCCCGCCGCCACCAGCTCGTGTGCTCGTTGACCATCGTCTTGCGGATGTAGGAGTCGATGGCCTCGCGTCGCTC
Source organism: Tenggerimyces flavus (assembly GCF_016907715.1). Lineage (NCBI taxonomy): Bacteria > Bacillati > Actinomycetota > Actinomycetes > Propionibacteriales > Nocardioidaceae > Tenggerimyces > Tenggerimyces flavus. The sequence goes on from NZ_JAFBCM010000001.1 coordinate 2,778,360, forward strand.
GATCCGAGCCCACGCGAGGAACGCCTTCGCGAGTGCGGTCTGCACCAGGTCCTCGGCGGCGTGGTGGTCGCCGGTCAGGAGGAACGCGGTGCGCATGAGCGCGCGATACCGCGCGTACACGTACGCGTGGAAATCCTCGGCGGCGTCGGTCACCGTCACCTCTCCCTCTACGAGGAAGGACGCGGCGAGTGGGGCAAAGGTCGCAAACGACTTTCGCACAGCAGCGCGACCGTGCTCTCCGGCGTGCGGGTGAGGACCAGCGTCGCCTCGTTCGGCCCCTTCGCGACCAGGCGCTTGCGTACGTCGGCCGGGTCGACGTCGAGACCGCGCTTCTTGATGGTCAGCCGGCCGACTTTCCGGTCCTTGAACAGCTTGCGGAGCTGGCGCTCGTCGTACCGCAGCACGTCGGTGATCTCGTACGCGGTCGCGAACGGCGTCGCCACCAGTTCCTGAGAGGTGAGGTACGCGATCTCCGCGTGCAGCAGTGCGCCCCCGACCAGCGGCGCGACCGCGGTGACGAGGCCGGCGCGGACGACGGCACCGTCCGGCTCGTACAGGTAGCCGGACGGCGGAAGCACGTCCGCGCCGCCCGGATCGTCGGCGTCGGTCAGCGAAGCCCCGGAGGCGAGAACGGTGGCCCGCCGCCGCGCGGACACGAAGCGCCCCGACCACAGCGCCGCCTCCTTGACCTCGCCGCGCTCGCTGACCCACTCCGCCTCGACCCCCTCGGGGACCAGCCGGTGCGGGATGATCGGCGCGGTCTTCACACAGGCGTCGCTCTCGAGCAGGGCGAGGACGAACGACCACGGCGGCGAGTACGCGGCCGGGTCGAAGATCCGCCCGCGCGCCCCACGCCGCGCCGGGTCGGCGATCGCGACGTCGTACGGCGAGCGGTCGTACGACTCGACTTCCGCCTGCTCGACGGTCGCGGCCAGGCCCAGCACCTCGAGGTTGGCCCGGGCGAGCTCGACGGTCAGCGGGTCTCGGTCGACGCCGGTCGCCTGGAGGCCGGCGCGGGCGAGGGCGAGCAGGTCGCCGCCGAGGCCGCAGCACAGATCCACGACCGCCCCGTTCAGGCGCCGCGTCCGGTGCTCGGCGACCGCCCGGGTGGTCGCCTGCTCCAGGCCCTCGCGGGTGAAGAAGAGGAGGGCGGCGTCCGCTCCGAACTTCGCCGCCGCCTGCTGCCGGAGCGAAGCCTGGGTCAGCGCTGCCGCGACGAGGTCAGCCGGATGGTCCTTGCGCAGGCGGGTCGCCAGCCGTACGGCGTCCGCCTCCCGGTAGCCCTCGCAGGCGGCCAGCAACCGCGAGCCCGCAGGCGTCCGGAGCGCCCGGAACGTCTCCAGTTCCAAATGGCACCCCAATCCATTGGCACTCAGGTTGACCGAGTGCTAAAGACGGCCTAGATTCAGAGTTGGCACTCTCGACCTTAGGGTGCCAATGACAGCATCAGCGAGCTGGTCGGTCGACACCGCGACGACGACCTGCCGTTCGCGTCCAAACGGTCATGTTCCACAGTCACCGTGACATCCCGTGAAAGGGGAGGTCAGCAAGTGTCGGTCTCCATCAAGCCGCTCGAGGACCGCATCGTCGTTCAGGCGCTCGACGCCGAGGAAACGACTGCGTCCGGGCTCGTGATTCCCGACACCGCGAAGGAGAAGCCCCAGGAGGGCGAGGTCCTCGCGGTGGGGCCGGGTCGCATCGACGACAACGGCAACCGTGTTCCGCTCGACGTCGCTGTCGGCGACAAGGTGATCTTCAGCAAGTACGGCGGCACCGAGGTCAAGTACAACGGCCAGGACTACCTGATCCTGTCCGCTCGCGACGTGCTCGCCATCGTCGAGAAGTGATCTTCCGCTGACCTGACGATCGGCTAGGCCCCGGGCTGCCACCCTGCCAAGGGGATTCGGCTCCCGGGGCGTCGCCGTGGAAGGACGTACTTTCCTCATGCCCAAGATTCTGGAGTTCGACGAGGACGCACGGCGCGCGCTGGAGCGCGGCGTCGACGCCCTCGCGAACACCGTGAAGGTGACGCTCGGCCCCAAGGGCCGCAACGTCGTGATCGACAAGAAGTGGGGCGCTCCGACCATCACGAACGACGGCGTGACCGTCGCTCGTGAGATCGAGCTGGACAACCCGTTCGAGAACCTGGGTGCCCAGCTCGTCAAGGAGGTCGCCACCAAGACCAACGACATCGCCGGTGACGGCACCACCACCGCGACGGTGCTGGCGCAGGCGATGGTGCACCGCGGCCTGCGTGCCGTGGCGGCCGGCTCCAACCCGATGGCGCTCAAGCGCGGCATCGACATTGGCGTCGAGGCGCTCAACAAGCACCTGCTCGACAGCGCGAAGTCCGTCGACACCAAGGACCAGATGGCGCACGTCGCGACCATCTCGGCCCAGGACGCCACGATCGGTTCGCTGATCGCCGAGGCGTTCGACAAGGTCGGCAAGGACGGCGTGATCACCGTCGAGGAGTCCAACTCGCTGGGTACGGAGCTGGAGCTCACCGAGGGCATGCAGTTCGACAAGGGCTTCATCGCCCCGAACTTCGTGACCGACAGCGAGCGCCAGGAAGCCGTGCTCGAGGACCCGTACATCCTCATCTACCCGGGCAAGATCGCCTCGATGTCCGACCTGCTCCCGTTGCTGGAGAAGGTCGTGCAGTCGGGCAAGGCCCTGGTGATCATCGCCGAGGACGTCGAGGGTGAGGCGCTCGCGACGCTGGTCGTGAACAAGATCCGTGGCACGTTCTCCTCCGTCGCCGTCAAGGCGCCTGGCTTCGGTGACCGCCGCAAGGCGATGCTGGAGGACATGGCGATCCTGACCGGTGCGAAGGTCGTGTCGCCGGAGATGGGCCTCAAGCTCGACCAGGTCGGGCTCGAGGTGCTGGGTACGGCGCGGCGTGTGGTCGTCACCAAGGACGACACCACGATCGTCGACGGCTCCGGCAAGTCGGACGAGGTTCTGGCTCGTACGAACCAGATCAAGACCGAGATCGACAACACCGACTCCGACTGGGACCGCGAGAAGCTGCAGGAGCGGCTCGCGAAGCTGGCCGGCGGCGTGTGCGTGATCAAGGTCGGTGCCGCGACCGAGGTCGAGCTCAAGGAGAAGAAGCACCGCATCGAAGACGCGGTGTCTGCTACTCGGGCCGCGATCGAGGAAGGCATCGTCACCGGCGGTGGGTCGGCGCTCGTCGTCGCCGCCGCTGTGCTCGAGGACGGCCTTGGCCAGACCGGCGACGAGCTGATCGGCGTCGGGATCGTCAAGTACGCGACCGCCGAGCCGCTGCGCTGGATCGCCGAGAACGCGGGCGTCGAGGGCTACGTCGTGGTCGAGAAGGTCCGCGAGGCTGGCGGAACGAACGGCTACAACGCCTCGACGAACGAGTACGGCGACCTCGCCGCTCAGGGTGTCATCGACCCGGTGAAGGTGACCCGTTCGGCTCTGTCGAACGCCGCCTCCATCGCGGGGATGCTGCTCACCACCGAGACGCTCGTGGTGGACAAGCCCGAGGACTCCGAGGCCGACGCCGGTGGCGCCGGTCACGGTCACGGGCACGGCCACTGAGGTCAGCGCTCTCGTCTCAGTAACGAAGACGGGCGGGACAACCAATCGGTTGTCCCGCCCGTCTTCGTTACATGACCTCACGACGCGATGTGCTCGCGGCAGTCCTCCTCGCCGCGGTCGCGGCAGCCTGCGGGCGGGAGTCCTCACCTGGCAACAAGGTTCGGCCGACCCGGTTGATCCATCCGCCTCCGATCGAGGCGACGACGTACGCGGTGAACGGCATGACCGCGTTCGGCGCGAAGCTCTTCGACCTGGTGTCCGATCCGACCAAGAACGCCGTGTTGTCACCCTTTTCGATCGCGACCGCGTTCGGCATGGCCCGTGCCGGCGCGCGGGGCGAGACCGAGGAGCAGATCGACAGGGTGCTCGGCTTCCCGTGGAACCCGCATCTGGCGCTCCACCGGCTCGCCGACGACATCGTCACCGCGAAGGCGATTCCGCCGAAGAGCAACGCGAAACGCAAGCCCGAGGACGACCCCAAGCCGCCGGTGGTGGCGATCGCGAACGGGCTGTTCGCTCAAGCGGGCATCGACGTGGTGAAGGCGTTCCTCGACCTTGTGGCCGAGCAGTACGGCGCCGGCGTGCAGCGCGTCGACTTCACCCAGCCGGACCGGGCGATGGCGTTCATCAATGCCTGGGTCCGGGAGCAGACGGCCGACCGGATCAAGAAGCTGTTCGACGACCTCGACCCGACAACACTGCTGGTGTTGGCGAACGCCGTGTACCTGAAGGCGGACTGGACCGTGCCGATGCTTCCCATGTCGGACCAACCGTTCCGCCGGTCGGCCGGCACAGTCCCGGTCCCGACGATGTTCAGCCGGGACGAACGGCGGTACGCCGAGGGTCCGGGTTGGCAAGCAGGGGAGCTCACCTACTTCGGCGGTGAGCTGGCGATGTGGGTCGTCGTCCCCCGCGGCGACGCCGCGCCGGCGTCGCTCCTGACGCCGGACGTCCTCGACACGATCTCGTCCAAGCTCAAGAAGGCGCAGGTCGATCTGACCATGCCACGTTGGGATTTCGCGACCGATCTCGACCTCGTCCCGCCGCTCCGCGAGCTCGGCATGGAGGTGCCGTTCACTCCCGAAGCGGACTTCTCCGGCATGCTGCCCGGCGTGATGATCGACCAGGTCGTGCATCGGGCGAACATCACCGTCGACGAGTGGGGTACCGAGGCCGCCGCGGTCACGGGTATCTCTGCCGTTCCCGTCTCGGCGCCCGCGCCGGGAATCCCCCTGCGTGCCGACCACCCGTTCGCGTTCGCGATCATGCACCTGCCGACCAAGACGCCCTTGTTCCTCGGCCAGGTCGTCGACCCCACCGCTAAGGACGCCTGAGGTCGAGGCGGTACAGCGTGGTGCTGCCGCTCACCTCGTTCGCCACCGCGAGCATCGGCGTCCCGCGTACCGGCGACTCGTCGGCAGGGATGAACGTCACGCCCTCCGGGCCGAGATCTCCTGTTTGGTTGGCGAAATCGCGGTTGTTGACGTACGACACGAACTCCGCGCGGTACGGGTTGGTGATGTCGTACACCAGCACGCCGCCGACGCGCTCGAGGCTGACGAACGCGTACGTACGGCCTCGCACCTCGCCGATCGTGACGCCCTCGGGCTCGGGACCCTTGTCGTCGCTGCGGCCGTCGAAGTTCGCCTCGGTGTGGTTGGAGTTGAAGAACGCAGGTTTGGCCTCGGCAGTCACACGCTCGAACTCGTCGCCGGAGTCGAAGACCTGCCGGCCGTTCGTGGTCCAGATCGACATCGAGCGGGCGCCGAACGCGTACAGCCTCTCGTAGCAGGAGCCGTCGGCCTTGAGCCCGCTGGCGATGCTGACGTTGAGGCGGCCGAGCTCGGCGTCCTCGGTCACGGAGGGGTCGAACGCGCCGGCACACAAGGGAGCCAGCCCGTCGTCGCCGAGGTCCTTGACCCGCGCGGCCTCGACGTAGTCGCCCCACTCGCGGACGTCGCCCTCGTTCGCGGTGACGAGGAACGTCCTGCCACCGAAGGTGTACGACGCGACGGCGTCCGGCTGGTACATGCCGTAGACCGGCACTCGGTCGATGGCGATCGCGTCGTCCCGGTCGGACGGGTCGATGCCGTTGTGCTTGCGTGAATGGTCCTTGACGCCGAGGGCACGGAGCTCGGTGACGCGCGCCTTGCGGATGTCGATCTCGGCGATCGCGTTGGCTTCTTGGAGAGTGACGTACGCTGTCCTGCTCCGCTTGTCGACGGTGATGTACTCGGGCTCGAGGTTGGCCGACACCGGGAACTGCGTGTTCACCTTGGGGCCGAAGATCCTTACCCCATGGGGGACCTTGCGCTCGAACCGGTGGAAGTCGGCGAGCTCGACGTCGCGCTGGCGCGGAACGCCGCGGCGCGGGGTGTCGATCACCGCGACCGAGCCCTCGGGGTCGACGGTGAAGTCGTCGTTCGGCTCGCCCTCGTTGGCGGCGAGCAGGTAGTCGCCGTCCGGCGTGAACGCCACCATGTCGGGCTGCGCGCCGACCCGTACCGCGCCGAGCGGCTTGCCGGTGCTGCTCCGGCCGTCGAAGAACACGACCCAGCCGTTGTCGGTCTTCGTGGCCGACTCGACGGCGACGGCGACCAGGCCGTCCCGGCGGACGTCGACGGAGTTGGCCGACGAGCCGTCCGGGATCGTCGAACCATCGGCGGCCGTCGTGCCCGTCGTCTGCAGGTCGAAGAGCTTGGTCGGCGTCGCCGGCTTCCGGGCGTCGAGGACCTCGATCTTGGCCTGGGCGGCGTTCACGACGAAGAGGCGCTTGGACTTGGCGTCGTACGTGACGATCTCGGCCGCGGCCTCGTCGAAGATGCCGGTGGCATAGGTGCCGACTTGAGTCACTGTGAGGTGTTTGCCGTTACTGGCTTGCGCCGTTGGCGTCAGGGCGATGGTGGCGGCGACCAGACCTAGGCAGGCGGCGATACGGAGCTTCACGCATGCAAATTAGGGGCGGCAGGCGAACGCCAGTTGACGTACCGGCGAACAGCTAGCTCTTCGGCGAGGGGATGTGCCGCGGGATCCAGCGGCCGAGGACGGCGGCGCCGCCGAGCCCGATCACGCCCATGACGAGGACGGCTGGACCCAACGCGGACAGGCCGGTGATGCCGGCGATCAGCAGCGGGCCGGCCCCGTTCCCGAGGTCGGAGAAGAGCCGCCAGACGCCGAGGAACTCCGTCCGCGCTTCTGGGGGCGAGAGGTCGGCGCCCATCGTCATGATGAGGCCCGAGCCGATTCCGTTCCCGAAGCCCATGACGACCGCGACGGCGGCCAGCGTCGCGGGCGTGTGGGTCAGGGGGAGAACGAGGTGGGCGATGCCGAGGATGAGCATGGACGGAACGGCGACCCAGGCTCGTCCGACGCGGTCCATGACCTTGCCGGCGGGATAGAACATCAGCATGTCGACCGCCGCGGAGATGCCGAAGATGATGCTGACGGCGGCGGGGTCGAGGCCGATCTGGTCCGCCCACAAGGGGATGACGACCTGACGGGATGCGCGGATCGCGCCGATCAGCAGGGCGCCGACGCCGAGCGTGCGGAGGACCGCGAACTGCTGCTTGGCGATCTGGACGGTGCCCTTGGGCGCTTCGTTGGTGGCCCGTCGCTGTTGGTCGCGCTTGGTCGGGTCGGCGAGGACGAACAGCACGCCGGCGGCGACGATCGCGGTCACCAGGTGCAGGGCGTACGGCCCGTCGGTGTGCCAGTAGTGGGCGGCCAGCGCGCCGAGGAACGGGCCGATGAACATGCCGATCCGCTGCGCGCCGCCGAGCGTGGAGAGCGCGCGGGCCCTGAGCTGGTAGGGGACGAGCTCGGTCAGATAGGCCTGTCGTGCGAGGCCCCAGACACTGCCGGCGAACCCGGTGGCGAGGATCGCGATGCCGAGCATCCAGATCGTGGTGGCGAGGATGCAGACGAGGAGTGCGGCGGCGGCGAGAACGGTGGCGGCGAGCATCGCCCTTCGTTCGCCGACCCGTGCCGCGAGCGCGCCGGCCGGGATGTCGCCGACGATCTGGCCGAGCCCGACGAGCCCGACGACGAGGCTGGCGAGCCCGATGGAGGCGCCGAGGTCGCGGGCGGACAGGGCGATGATCGGGACGATCGCGCCCTGGCCGATGCCGTAGAGCAGCGAGGGCAGGTACACCGGGGCCGCGACCGAGCGCAGGGTGACCTGATCATCTGACATGAGGTCCTCATGATGGCGCAGCTTTTAGCGCGATGTGTCACCGACCCCCCACTTGGCGTGCGGAAATCCCGGGATGTGGGCAGAATCTGGGAAGGAATCCCACTCAGGGGGATGTTGCCTGCGGCCACGATCCCGCATCGTGATCTGGGCATCGTTTGCCGGCAACTCATCCCACGACTATCCCGCTTTTCGGGATTGCTCCATTGTGGGCGCGGATCTCACCGGCTGAGACGGCTTGGCGGGAAGCCTCTTGGCCGCTCTAGCGCGCTGGGCCCAACCCACTTCGCATCGATCGGGGGCGAGAACTGACTGCTGCGACGCCGACAGCGGCTGGCGAGCGGCCGCACCGGCGGAGCGGCCAGTGGCGTGGGGAGCGGTCGGAGCCGATCTGATGGCTGAGCAGGGTCAGCGCGAAGACTTTTGGCCGCTCTGGCGCTAATTCTCTTCGCGCTAATCCGTGATGTGGCTGGTGTGACTCATGTGGTGCGGCTCGGTCGTTGATCTCCATAGGTCGGTTAGTTGGCCGACCTTTGGAGATGAGCTGGCTCCCACCAGCGGGGTGGCGGGTGGCCGGGTGTGGAGAGATAGCGCGGAAGATTTGGGGTGCTATAGCGCCCATAGTTTCCGCGCTGATCGAGGATGTGGCCGCTGGTGCTGGTGCGACCACTCACTACATAGGTCGATGGACAGCTGAGTCGATGGCCATACACGTCACGGCGGGGGGGGGGGGGCTCTTCCTGTGGGCAGCTGGAGCTGTTGCGTCGGCGAGCACTCCTGAGTTTGGAACTGGCGTGGGCTGTGGCGCCGGCCGAGTGTGGTGGCCGGTCCGGGGCGCGTCAACAGGGGGCGCCTCTCTGAGGGGCGCTTCGCGCAGGAGGAGAGAGGCGTCGCTTCGCGATCTTCGACCCTTGACCCGCCCCGGACCGGCCACCAGTTTCATACGCGCCGCCCCACCCCCGGGAACAGTTGCCCGGGCCAGGACTGCTTGTCGTTCCGGTCTGCTGCCGTGCGTGGGTCGCTTGTGGGGCCCCCGCTTGCTTGTCGTGCAGATGAAGCCGGGAGTTCCTGTCGGTTGTGGTCACTAGCCTGTGGCTCGATCGCCCGCCATCGGTGCTGAGGGGATGCTGATGAACAAGCTGTTCGATGAGGAGATTCGCGGCCATCACTCCATGCGCGATCTGCTGCTGACGCTGGTTTCCGACTCCCACCTCGACTACAAGTTTGCCCGGCCGCAACCCGACTCTGGGTGGACAGCTGGTCGAGCTGGGCGAGACACAGGGCGTCTACACCCACTCGTTCGCGACGTTCGAGCTCGACTGGACGCACCGCGAGCTTCCGCCGCCTTCGCCGGTCACGGTGGCGGGGCTGCAGGGGTGGTTCGCTGAGCAGGACGCCGCGATGAAGAGCGCGCTCGATCGCTTCTCCGAGGAAGAGCTCCGCGTCGACCGGATCGACCGCGGGCATGGGTTCGTCGCCTCGCCGTTCGTGCAGCACCAGGTCTACCGCGAGGCCGTCTACCTCTACTACGGCAAGCTCAGCGTCTACCTCAACGCGCTGGAGACCGACGCCGTCCCAACTGGGCTGCGTTCGTCGGATAACCCAAGCTCAGAGCACCAGGCGCTGCACGGGACGGGACTCCACCGGTCCGTGCCGGTTGAGCTCCATCCACGCGCGGGCGAGACGGTCGACGAGCTCGACGAGAACCGGCTCCGGGAACGTGTACGGCATCCGGATGTGGTTGCTGCGTACGGAGTCGAACATCATCGCCGAGCCAGGGATCACCTCGACGCCGTGGCGTAGCGCGACCTGCGCGTACACCTCCGCGTCCACGCCCGGCGGCAGCTCGACCCAGATCGCCGGGCCGCCGTCCGGACGCCGCCACCGCCAGGTCGGGAGTTGCTCGCGGAGCAGCCGCTCGAGCGTGTCGAGCTGCGGCCGCAGATGCGCCGCACGTTCGCTCTGGATCTGGTTCAGGCGCGGCAACAGGCGTGCCGCCACCGCCTGCTCGAACACCGGGCTGCTCAGGTCGGCCAGCACCTTCCGGCGCGCCAACCGTTCGATGATCTCCGCCGGAGCGCGCACCCAGCCGATCCGCAGCCCGCCCCAGACCGCCTTGCCCAGCGAGCCGATCGACAGCACCTCGCCGCCGGGACCGGCGAACGAACCGAGCGGCGCCGGCTGCGGCGCGTCGTACGGCTCGGCGATCCGCAAGCCCAGGTACGCGTTGTCCTCGACGATCGGCACGCCTGTCCTCGTGGCGATCTCGGCGAGCTTCCGGCGGCGCGACTCGGACATCAGCGTGCCGGTCGGGTTGTGGTACGTCGGCATCACGTACGCCAACGTCGGCTCGTAGTCGATGCACGCGGCCGCGAACGCGTCGGCGCGCGCCCCCTCGTCGTCGAGCGGAACGGTGACGAGCTCCGCGCCGGCGGCCTGGAACACGTCGAAACAGCCGGGCCAGCTCGGCGACTCGACCAGCACGCGGTCGCCGCGCGTCAGGTAGAGCTCGGCGATCAGCGCGAGCGCCTGCTGCGCACCGGTGGTCATCAGCACCTGGTCGGGCGCGGTCGGGAACCCGCCGCTGGTGAGGTAGTTCGCGACCGCCTCGCGGCAGATCGGCAAGCCGGTCGGGAAGAACCCCTGGCTCTGCAGCAGCGCGGGCATGTCGTGCTCGGCGACCTCGCGCATCACCTCGAGCAGATCCTGGTCGCCTGGCTCGGCGGCGCAGGCGAGCGAGATCAGCTCGCCCGGTCCGTCGATCAGCCGCTGGAAGATCGTGGCACCGCGGCCGCCCGGCACGCGGCCGTCACTGGGACCCCGGCTGCCGGACCGGCGCGCGATCCGCGTCCCGCTCCCGCGCATGCTCTCGACGACGCCGTTCTCGCGCAGGTCGTCGTACGCCGCCACGACTGTCGTCCGGCTCACCGCTAGCAGGTCGGCGAGCTGACGTTCGGACGGCATCCGGTCGCCACCCGCGAGCGCGCCGCCTTCGACCGCCCGCCGGACGGCGTCGGCGAGCTTCCGGTACATCGGACCGTCCCCGACCGTCCACGATCCGAGAGCGCGGCCCACTTCGAGAACAGAAGAGTCCACTTTACGTGCCATTGGCCCTGCCAATCATTTCGCTTCTTGGTCAGAGTATGAGGGAGAAAGCGCTAGATCGCCAGAACGTACGGGGAAACCCGACGCAAGATAGTGGACCTCTCGGCCGAGACAAGTGGACTCGCGAGCGGTGGACAAGGAGGAGCTCGATGTTTGCGATCACCTGCGAGGAGTGCGACCGGACGTACCTGGTCAGCACGTCCAGCATTCAGGCTCTCTACTCCACCGAGCCCGGCGTCATCGTCGCCGAAGTGGCCTGCCTGCGCGGGCATCTGGTGCGGGTCGTGACCGGGAACGCCACCCCCAGCTCCACCCCGGTCGCCGCCGGCCCCACGGTGCCGCAGCCGCGGCACGCCGCGGACGCGACCGGCCCGTCGGTGACCGCGACCGAGCCGCCGGGGATCCTTGCCCGCGCGTCCGCGTGGGTGTCGGCGAAGCTCGCCGTGCAGGCGTGGATGTTCAGTCGGTTCGACTACCGCGTCGCGCCGTAACGCCGTACCCCTCTGGCCTCGGCTGGCCGTGGTGCCTGACCCCACCGCGGCCGGCCGGGAACCTTTCGTCCCCTCTCGGGTATGTTGTCGTTGACTACTTCGAGGAGGGTGGACCGATGGAGTGGGACGTCCACGGCAAGACCGTGCTCGTGACCGGAGCCAGCAGTGGCATCGGGCTCGAGGCCTCGATCGCGCTCGCCCGGCGGGGCGCCCGGGTGGTCATGGTCGGTCGCGACCCCGGACGGATCGCGTCCGCCACGGCGGCGGTCGCCTCGCGCGCCCCCGGTGCCGAGGTCGAGCTGATCAGGTCCGACTTCGCTTCGCAGGAGTCGGTGCGTTCACTCGCCGAGCGGGTGCTGTCGACGTACGACCGGCTGGACGTGCTCGTCAACAACGCCGGCACGGTGAACAAGCGGCGCCGGCTGACGGTCGACGGGATCGAGTCGACGTTCGCGGTCAACCACCTCGCGCCGTTCCTGCTCACGAACCTGCTGCTCGACCGCGTCGTGGCCAGCGCCCCTGCGCGCGTTGTCACGGTGTCGTCGGTGGGACATCTGAACGCGTCACTGGACTTCGACGACCTGGGCTACGAGCGCGGGTACGGGGTGATGAAGGCGTACGCGCGATCGAAGCTGTGCAACGTGCTGTTCTCCTCCGAGCTCGCGCGCCGGCTGCCCGCCGAGGTCACCTCGAACGCCCTGCACCCGGGCGGAGTGAACACCAACATCTGGTCCGGCGCCCCGACCTGGGCGAAGCCGGTCATCGCGCTGCTCATGCGGCCCTCGTTCATCACCGCCGAGCAGGGCGGCTCGTACCTGGCGGACCTGGTCGCGAACCCGGCGTACGCGGCGCTGACCGGCGCGTACTTCGACCGCGACCGCGCCGTGCCACCGTCGGCGCGGGCGCAGGATCCGGAGCTCGCGCAGCGGCTTTGGGACGTGAGCGCCAAGCTGGTGGGCCTGCCCGCCTGAGCGGCAGACAGGCCCGACCCGCGGTGACTCAGTGGCCGTAGTAGAAGAAGTACGTCGGGCAGATCACGCCGGGAGCCGTGCAGCCCGGCGGGCGGTAGGCGATGTCGGACGTCGGCCAGCCGTTGTACCCGTACCGGCCACGGACCTCGTTGCACGCGCCGTAGCTGACGCCGATGCCGCAGTCGTAGCGGTACTTCCACAACTGGGCGGACGCGACCGCGTCGCCCCGAGCCAGGTCGACCGTCGCGCCGGTGTACGTGGGCGGCAGCTCGACGAACGGGAGCGTCGGGACATCGATCGCGAGAGGCGCAGGCGCCTCGCGTTGCTCGGCTGCCTGTGCGGGCGCGGCTACCAGGAGGGCGCCGGCGACCAACGCCACTGCGGTCACCAGACGTCGCGCGAGAGAGCTTCGCACGGTTTGTCCTTTCTAGGGGGTTTTGGACCCATGCATCCTGCCACTCCCTCGCTGGCGTACCGCTGGCGCCGGGTCTAACTGGGAAGCCCTTATGACCGGCCGTAGTAGAAGTAGTACGTCGGGCAGATGACGCCTGGAGCCGTGCAGCCCGGCGGGCGGTAGTAGATCCTGGAGGTCGCCCAGCCGGCGTAGTTGTACCGGCCGCGGACCTCGTTGCACGCGCTCCGGCTGACGCCGGTGCCGCAGTCGTACCGGAACCTCCACTTCGCGGCCGCGAAGGTGTCGTAGTTCGAGAAGCCGCTCGCCGGGGGCGCTTCGCGTGGCTCGGCGGCTTGGGCGGGTGCGGTGAGCAGCAGGGCGCCGGCGATCAGCGCGACGGCGGTCACCAGGAGTCGCACGGCAGTGCTTCGCACGAGGTGTCCTTTCTGCGGGTAGCTGGACGACATCACCGTGCCGATCGCCGCTGGCGCCCTTCTAGCGCGCCGCTAGCGCGGTGGCGCCGCCGGTCGTTGGGCTGGTCCCGCTAGCATGAGGAGACGTTCGCGACCGGAGGAATGATGACAAGCCCCGCCGACGTCCCCGGCCTTTCTGTTCCCGATGCCCTCACGTTCGACGACGTCCTGCTGCTGCCAGGCCCGTCGGACGTCATCCCCAGTGAAGTCGACACGAGTACGCGCGTCTCCAAGCGCATCGAGGTCAAGATCCCGCTGCTCTCCAGCGCGATGGACACCGTGACCGAGGCGCGGATGGCGATCGCCATCGCGCGCCAGGGCGGGCTCGGCGTCCTGCACCGCAACCTGTCCATCGACGACCAGGCCCAGCAGGTCGACCTCGTGAAGCGCTCCGAGGCCGGCATGGTCGCGCAGCCGATCACGATCGGCCCGGACGCCTCGATCGGCGAAGCGGACGCGTTGTGCGGGCAGTACCGCATCTCCGGCGTCCCGGTCGTCGACGACGACGGGATGCTGCTCGGCATCGTCACCAACCGTGACATGCGCTTCGAGACCGACCAGCGGCGGCTCGTCCGCGAGGTCATGACGAAGATGCCGCTCGTCACCGGGCACGTCGGCATCTCCGCCGACGACGCGATGGGGCTGCTGGCGCAGCACAAGATCGAGAAGCTGCCGCTGGTCGACGACGCGGGTCGGCTGCAGGGGCTGATCACGCTCAAGGACTTCGTGAAGCGCGACAAGTTCCCGCTCGCGACCAAGGACTCCTCCGGCCGGCTGCGCGTCGCCGCGGCGATCGGCATCTTCGACGACGCGTGGAAGCGCGCGATGGCGCTGGTCGAGGCCGGCGTCGACGTGATCATCGTGGACATGGCGCACGCGCACTCGACGGCTGTGCTGGAGATGATCCAGCGGCTGAAGAGCGACTCGGCCGCGGCGAACGTCGACATCGTCGGCGGCAACGTCGCCACCCGGGCCGCTGCCCAGGCGCTGGTCGACGCGGGTGTGGACGGCGTCAAGGTCGGCGTCGGGCCGGGCTCGATCTGTACGACCCGCGTGGTCGCCGGCGTCGGCGTACCCCAGGTCACCGCGATCGCCGAGGCCGCCGCGGCCTGCCGGGCCGCCGGGGTGCCGGTGATCGGCGACGGCGGGCTGCAGTACTCCGGCGACATCGCGAAAGCCCTGGTCGCGGGCGCAGACACGGTGATGCTCGGCTCCCTGCTCGCGGGCTGCGACGAGAGCCCGGGCGAGCTGGTGTTCATCAACGGCAAGCAGTACAAGTCCTACCGCGGCATGGGCTCGCTCGCCGCCCAGCAGTCGCGCGGCAAGACCCGTTCGTACTCCAAGGACCGCTACTTCCAGGCGGACGTCACCTCGGAGGAGAAGATCATCGCCGAGGGCGTCGAGGGCCAGGTCCCATACCGCGGCCCCCTGGCCGCCGTCGCCCACCAGCTGGTCGGCGGCCTGCGCCAGTCGATGTTCTACGTCGGCGCCCCCACGATCCCCGAGCTCCAGTCCCGCGGCCAGTTCGTCCGGATCACCTCCGCGGGGCTCAAGGAGAGCCACCCGCACGACATCAAGATGACCGTCGAGGCCCCCAACTACTGGGGCCAGTCGTAGCGCCAGCGACAATGGTGCGGTGACCGAGATCGAGATTGGCCGCGGGAAGCGCGGGCGGCGGGCGTTTTCGTTCGACAGTGTGGCGATCGTGCCGTCGCGGCGGACGCGGGATCCCGAAGAGGTGTCCACGGCGTGGCAGATCGACGCGTACCGGTTCGAGATGCCTGTGGTCGCGGCGCCGATGGACTCGGTCATGTCGCCCGAGTCGGCCATCGCGCTGGGTAAGCACGGCGGCCTCGGGGTGCTCAACCTCGAGGGCCTGTGGACCCGGTACGCCGACCCGGAGTCGCTGCTGGAGGAGATCGCCGACCTCGACGAGGCTGGCGCGACTCGGCGGATGCAGGAGATCTACTCCGCGCCCGTCGATCCCGACCTGATCACGCAGCGGATCGCGCAGATCCGCGAGGCGGGCGTGACGGTCGCGGCGGCGCTGTCGCCGTCGCGGACCAAGCAGTTCTCCAAGACGGTCGTGGACGCGGGCGTCGACATCTTCGTGATCCGCGGTACGACTGTCTCCGCCGAGCATGTCTCGCACCAGATCGAGCCGCTCAACCTCAAGCAGTTCATCTACGAGCTCGACGTCCCCGTCATCGTGGGCGGTTGCGCGACGTACCAGGCCGCGCTGCACCTGATGCGTACGGGCGCGGCCGGCGTGCTCGTCGGCTTCGGCGGGGGAGCGGCGCACACGACGCACTCGGTGCTCGGCGTCGCCGTACCCATGGCGTCCGCGGTCGCCGACGTCGCCGCGGCGCGTCGTGACTACCTCGACGAGTCCGGCGGCCGGTACGTGCACGTGATCGCCGACGGCTCGGTCGGCCGCTCCGGCGACATCACCAAGGCGATCGCCTGCGGCGCGGACGCGGTCATGCTCGGCTCCCCGCTCGCCCGCGCCGAGGAGGCGCCTGGCCGCGGCTTCCACTGGGGGATGGAGGCGCACCATGGCGAGCTTCCCCGCGGCGCACGCATCCACCTCGGTACGACCGGGACGCTCGAGGAGATCCTCTTCGGGCCGTCGCACAGCTCCGACGGCACCATGAACCTCGTCGGCGCCCTCCGCCGCGCGATGGCGACGACCGGCTACACCGAGCTCAAGGAGTTCCAGCGCATCGAGGTCGTCGTCCACTAGCCCTCGCCCAGCTCAGCCGGACTGGGTGGGGGGCACCCTGGTCCCATAGGTTCGGACGAGGGTGCCCCCGACCCAACTCCACCGACGAGTGGAGCAGCTGATCGCGGAGGTGGATGGGCTCAGCCGGACTGGGTGGGGGGGCACCCTGGTCCCATAGGTTCGGACGAGGGTGCCCCCGACCCAACTCAGTCCGACTTGGGCGGCTCGGGTGGGACGGTGCGGACCAGCACCTCGACCTGCAGTACGCCCACCCGCGTCGCCGTCGTGCCGTCGACCGTCACCTGCACGGGCGTGGGCTGCGGCTGGGTCTCCGGCTCAGGCTTGGGCTCCGCCGCGTGGGCGGGCTCGGGCGTCGGCGACGGTGCTGGCGTGTTCCCGTTCTCCGCACGTCGGCGCGGAACCGGAGGCAGGTCGACGAGCGGCGCCGGCTGAACAGCGATCCCCTCCTCCTGCTCCGGAGCAGGAGGAGCCAAGCGGTGCCCGTTCCGCCGCTCGGCCCGACGCTCCTTCCAACCCTCGATCATCGTGTAGAGCGTCGGCACCAGCACCAACGTCAACAGCGTCGACGAGATCAGCCCGCCGATCACCACGATCGCCAACGGCTGCGAGATGAACACGCCGCCGCCCGTGAGCCCCAACGACATCGGTAGCAGCGCGAAGATCGTCGCCGTCGCCGTCATCAGGATCGGCCGCAGCCGGCGCCGGCCGCCCTCGATCACCGCCTCGCGAACGGACATGCCCTGCTCGCGATACTGGTTGATCAGGTCGATCAAAACGATCGCGTTCGTCACCACGATCCCGACCAGCATCAGCAAGCCGATCAGAGCCGGCACACCCAGAGCGGTGTTCGTCGCCAGCAGCAGGCCGAGCGTTCCGGTCGCCGCGAACGGCACCGACACCAGCAGGATCAGCGGCTGCACGATGCTGCGGAATGTCGCGACCATCACCAGGAACACGATCGCGATCGCGGCCAGCAACGCCAAGCCCAGTTGGCCAAACGCCTCAGACTGCTCCGACGAGACGCCGCCGAGCGTGTACGACGCCCCGGACGGCAGCGACAGGTCGTCGAGCTGAGTCTGCAGATCCGCCGACACCTTGCCGACGTCGGACGCGGTCACCGAAGCCGTCACCGAAGCGCTGCGCTCGCCGTCGATCCGGGTCAGCTGCGCGGGCTGCTCGGACTCCGACACCGTCGCGACCGTCGACAGCGCCACCGAGGTGCCGAGCGGCGTACGAATCGCCAAGCTACGCAGGGCTGCCACCGTCGTCGGCTCCGCGCCGCCGCGAACGATCACGTCCCGCTGCGCCGCGTCGATGAGCACGGTCGTGGACTGCTGACCCTCGAACGCCTGGCGTACGGCCTGCCCGATCTGCGCGTCCGAGAGCCCGACCGCGGCGGCCTTCGTCCGGTCGACGTCGACCCGGACGCCGGGCTGGTCGGCGGCGAGGTTGTTCGACACGTCCGCCGTACCGTCGACGTCGCGCATCGCGCGCTCGACCTGCGCGGCGGCGTTCCGCAACACCGTCGCGTCCGGCGCCTGCACGATGACCTCGAGCCCGGACGGCCCGAAGCCGGAAGCGCCCGACTCGACGGCGATCTCGCCCGCGCCGGTGACCTGGTCCAGCCGGGTCCGCAGCCGGTCCAGGATGTCGGCCTGGTCGGCTTCTTCGTCGGTGGTGATCGAGAACGTCGCCTCGTTCGAGCCGCCACCGCCGCCGAACCCGCCGAAGCCGCCGCCGGATCCGACCGTGGCCTGGTACGACTCGACGCCGTCGAAGCCGGTCAGCACCGCCTCGACCTTCTTCGCCGCGGCGTCGGTGCTGCCCAGCGAGGTCGCGACCGGCATCGTCTGGGTGACCGTGAGCGTGTTCTGGCCGCTCTGGTCGAGGAAGTTCGTCTTGAGGAACGTCGCGCCGCCGATCGTGCCGGCGAAGATCACCAGCGCGACGAAGATCGTGACCAGCCGGTGTTTCGTGACCCAGCGGATCACCGGGACGTACGCGCGCTGCAGGATGCTGCGTCGTTCGGCCGCCTCCGCCGCCTCGGCGACGGCGGCCTCGTTGCCGGCCGCAGCGGTCTTCGTGCCGAGGAACCAGTACGACAGCACCGGGATCACCGTCAGCGAGACCAAAAGCGAAGCCAGCAGGGCGATCGTGACCGTCACGGCGAACGGGCGGAACAGCTCGCCGGTCTGGCCTCCGACGAACGCGATCGGCAGGAACACGCCGACCGTCGTGACCGTCGAGGCGGTCACCGCGCCGGCGACCTCCTTGACCGCGGTGAGGATCGCGGCGCGTTTCTCTTCGCCATAGGCGATATGTCGCTTGATGTTCTCGAGCACGACGATCGAGTCGTCGACGACGCGTCCGACGGCGACGGTGAGCGCGCCGAGGGTGAGGATGTTGAGCGAGTAGCCGCCGACGTACAGGCCGATCATCGCGACCAGCAACGAGAACGGGATCGACACCGCGGTCACGAGCGTGGATCGCAACGACAGCAGGAAGACGAGGATCACCAGAACGGCGAACAGCAGGCCGATCGCGCCCTCGGTGGTGAGGCCCTCGATCGACTCCTCGATGAACGGAGCCTGGTCGAACACCAGTGTCAACTTGGCGTTGTCACCGAGCGCGTCCTCGAGGTCGGGGACCTTGTCCTTGACCTCGTTGGCGACCGTGACCGTGTTGCCCTCGGTCTTCTTGGTGACGGAGATGCCGAGCGACTCCTTGCCGTCCGTACGCGTGATCGACGTCGACTGCGCCAAGGCGGCCTTGACGGTGGCGACGTCCGACAGCTTGGTGGCCTGCGGAGCGGCAGGCTCCTGCGGCGCGGGCGCCGGCGGCGCCTGCTCTTCACCCGGGTCCCCGCCCGGCTCGCCGGTCGGCTGCGGGCTCGGCTGCGGTTCCGGCTGCTGAGCCGGCGGCGCCGAGGTGGGAACGATTGGCACGTTCCGCAGGTCGGCGACCGAGCCGAACGACTTGCCGACCTCGACCGGCAACGTACGGCTGCCCTGGTCGAGGTTGCCGCCCGGGATGCTGACGCCGTTCGCCTGCAGCGCGGTCGTGACCGCGTCCAGCGTGAGGCCGCGGGCCTCGAGCTTCTTCGCGTCGACGGTGACCGTGACCTGCTCGTCGCGGGCGCCGGTGACGGTCGCCTCCTGAACGTCGGCGATGCCCTCGAGCTCGGGGATCACGCGTTCCTTCAGGCGCTGCGCGAGGACCTTCTCGTCCGCGTCGGACGTCACCGCGAACAGCACCACGGGGAAGTCGTCGGTGCTGCCCGCCTGGACGGTCGGGTCGACGTCCTCGGGGAGTTGGCCGGAGATCCGGTTGATGTTCTGCTGGACGTCCTGGACCGCGCGGGCGACGTCGGTGCCGTACGTGAACTCGGCCTGGATCATCGAGAAGCCGTTGCTCGACGTCGAGGTCGTCTTGGACAACCCGTCGACGCCGGTGATGGCGGACTCGATTGGCTCGGTGAGCTCGCGTTCGACGATCTCGGGCGAGGCGCCGGGGTAGCTGGTCGCGATGAACGCGCCCGGCAGTGTGAGTGACGGGATCAGCTCCTGCTTGAGGGAGACCGTCGAGAGCAGCCCGAAGCCGACGATCACAATCGACATCAGCGCGACGAGGCTACGGTTGGCGAGACTGAGTCTGGCCAATCTAGACATGACGTGGACCCTTCGGGCGTACTGCGGCTCCGGACGTGGACGACAATACTTCGTGTAGCACGAACTATCATCGGCAGGCGAAGCGATCTCAGGGTCCTCTCAGGGGGAGGTCCTCCAACGGGAGGAGGTGCGCATGGCCGAACGGGAGGAGTTGATCGCCCGAATCGACCGTGCCGAACGCGTGATCCATCGGGTAGCGGTGCACAACCGGTCCGGCGGGATCTTCGCGACCGACCTCACCGTGCAGCAGCTCCGGGTGGTCGTGATCCTGGCGTTGGAGGGGGAGCACTCGTCGGTCCAGCTGGGCGAGATCCTGGGGGTGGGCCTGACCACGCTGACCGGGATCGTCGACCGGCTGGAGGCCCGAGCGCTCGTGCGGCGCCAGCCGGACCCGAACGACCGGCGCGTCCGGCGCATCTCGTTGACCGACGAGGGGAAGAAGCTGGTCGCGGACTTCGCCGAGCTCGGTCGCGAGCACAAGGTCCGCATCCTCCAGCGCCTCGAGCCGCGCATCCTCGCCAACCTCGCCGAGGCGATCGAGGCCATCAGCGAGCTCTGCCGCGAGGAGTTCGACGACGACGGCGCCGTCGACCGCTAATCCTGTCCACAGCCGGAACGCACTTCACCCACACCAACGGGGTTCGCGAGGCAATTGCCACGTTGCAGAACCCCGGTTGGGTGGGTGACGTCGCGGAGATCTGTGGACGGTGGGGGCGGGGGAGAGATCTACGGTGTCGTCCAGCTCCGCCTTGACGTCGGCGAGCAGCGGCGACCGTCTGGACCTTGACCGCCGTGCCGGGGGCGAGGTTCGCGATCTCCTCGCGGAGGCGACACCTAACTCGTGGGTAACGTCCGCGGCGATCTCGGCCTAAGCTGACGCCATGACGGCTTCCACGACGCAGCCGCAGGCGGGCGAGTCCCGCCTCACGCCCGAGCGGATCGCGGCTCTCACCGGACGCGTCTTCGCCACGTCGGGCAAGACGATCACGAGCATCGCGCCCGCGACGGGTGAGCCGCTCGCGCAGATCCCCGCGTCCACCGAGGACGACGTCGCCGCGGCGTTCCAGCGCGCCCGCAAGGCCCAGGCCGACTGGGCTCAGGTGCCGTTGAAGGAACGCGTCGAGCTCCTGCTCCGGCTGCACGACCTCGTGCTCGACCGGCAGCAGGACATCCTCGACATCGTCCAGGCGGAGTCGGGCAAGGCGCGCAAGCACGCGTTCGAGGAGGTGTGCGACGTCGCCCTCACCGCCCGCTACTACGCGCGTACGGCGACGCAGCACCTGCTCCCGGCCGCACGAGCCGGCCTGTTCCCGATGCTCACCAGCACCACCGAGATCCGCCATCCCAAGGGCGTCGTCGGCTTCATCGTTCCCTGGAACTACCCACTGACGTTGGCGATCACCGATGCCCTGCCCGCGCTCGTCGCCGGCAACGCGGTCGTGCTCAAGCCCGATGTCAAGACCAACTTGTCAGCGCTCGTCGGCGCCGAACTCCTCGCCGACGCTGGCCTTCCGGCCGACCTCTGGCAGATCGTCGTCGGCGACGGCCCGACGATCGGCAGCGCGCTGATCGAGGAGGCCGACTTCGTCTGCTTCACCGGCTCGACCGCAGTCGGACGCCAGGTCGCCCAACGGTGCGGCGAACGGCTGATCGGCTGCACGCTCGAGCTCGGCGGTAAGAACGCGATGCTCGTCCTCGACGACGCCAACCTCGACGTCGCCGCCGAGGGCGCGGTCCGCGGCAGCTTCTCCAACTCCGGTCAGCTCTGCGAGTCGATGGAGCGCCTGTACGTCGCGGCGCCGATCTACGACGCCTTCGTCAAGCGGTTCGTCGAACGGGTCAACGCGATGCGGCTCGGCGCGACGTACGACTTCGAGCCCGACATGGGCTCGCTGATCAACGAACGGCAGCTCGAGACCACAACGCGACACGTCGAAGACGCGGTGGACAAGGGTGCGCGCCTCCTCGCCGGCGGCCGGCGACGCCCGGACCTCGGCCCGTACTTCTACGAGCCCACCGTGCTGGAAGGCGTCAAGCCCGGCATGCAGTGCTTCGCCGAGGAGACGTTCGGCCCGGTCGTCTCGATCTACAAGGTCGCCGACGACGAGGAGGCGATCGCGCGGGCGAACGACACCTCGTTCGGCCTGAACGCCGCGGTCTACAGCCGCGACACGGCCCGGGCCAGAGCGGTGGCGCAACGCCTGCGGTCCGGCACCGTCAACGTCAACGAGGCGTACGCCGCGGCGTGGGGCAGCCTCGACGCACCGCTCGGCGGGTTCTCCGACTCCGGGCTCGGACGGCGGCACGGCGCCGAGGGTTTGCTCAAGTACACCGAGGCGCAGACGATCGCGGTCCAGCGCGGCATCCGGGTCGCGCCGCCGGCCGGCGTCCCGTACCCGTTGTTCGCGCGCGGCATGACCGTCGCGCTGCGGGTGCTGCGCAAGACCGGTCGCCGATGAGCGCGGACTACCTCGGCGTAGCACGAGACTACGACGTTCTCGTTGTCGGATCGGGCTTCGGCGGGAGCGTCACGGCGCTGCGGCTGAGCGAGAAGGGTTACCGCGTCGGCGTGCTCGAGGCCGGTGACCGGTACGACGAGAACAACCTGCCGAAGACGTCGTGGGAGAAGGACAAGTTCCTGTTCGCGCCGCGGCTCGGTTGGTACGGCATCCAGCGGATCACCTTGCTGCACGACGTTCTGGTGCTTTCCGGCGCCGGCGTCGGCGGTGGGTCGTTGGTGTACGCGAACACGCTGTACGAGCCGAAAGCCCCGTTCTACGACGACCCGCAGTGGCGCGACATCGCCGACTGGCGGACGGAGCTGGCGCCGTACTACGACCAGGCGAGCCGGATGCTCGGCGTCACTGTCAACCCGACCATGACGCCGTCCGATCTCGCGATGCGCAAGGTCGCCGACGAGATGGGTGTCGGGCACACGTTCCAGCTCACGCCCGTCGGGGTGTTCTTCGGCGAGTCCGGGACGAAGCCGGGGCAGGAGGTCGACGACCCGTTCTTCGGCGGTGCGGGTCCGAAACGCCGTGCCTGCTTGGAATGTGGCGAGTGCATGACCGGGTGCCGGCACCATGCCAAGAACGACTTGACGAAGAACTACCTGTATCTCGCCGAGCGCGCCGGTGCCGTCGTTCATCCGCTGACGACCGCCGTCGCCGTCCGCCCGGTGGCGCGGGGCGGGTACGCGGTCGACACCGAGCGCACCTCGCCGAGGCACGGCAGGGGCAAGCAGACGTTCACCGCACAGCAGGTGGTCTTCTCGGGTGGCGCGTTGGGAACGCAACGGTTGCTGCACCGGATGGCCAACGACGGTTGGCTTCCTCGGCTGTCGTCCCGGCTCGGGGATCTGACGAGGACCAACTCCGAGGCGATCCTCGGCGCGATCAGCCAGCAGCGGGGGACCGACTACTCGCAGGGCGTCGCGATCACCTCGTCGTTCCATCCCGACGAGTACACGCACGTCGAGCCGGTGCGGTACGGCAAGGGCAGCAACGCGATGGGCCTGCTGCAGACCGTGATGACGGACGGCGGCGGCCGTACTCCGCGGGTGCTGAAGTGGCTGGGCGCGGTGGCGAAGGATCCCGCGACGTTCGGCCGGCTGCTCAACCTGCGGCACTGGTCGGAGCGCACGGTGATCGCGCTGGTGATGCAGTCGCTGGACAACTCGCTGACCGTCCGCATGCGGCGCGGCCGGCTCACGTCACGGCAGGGGCACGGCGAGCCGAACCCGGTCTGGATCCCGATCGCGAACGAGGTCGTCCGCCGGCTCGCGAAGCTCATCGACGGCACGCCGGGCGGGACTTGGGGGGAGATCGCCAACATCCCGTTGACGGCGCACATCATCGGCGGCTGCGTGATCGGCGCTTCTTCGTCGGAGGGCGTCGTGGATGCGTACCAACGCGTCTACGGGCATCCCGGCCTGCACGTGGTCGACGGCTCGGCGGTGTCGGCGAACCTCGGCGTCAACCCGTCTTTGACGATCACCGCCCAAGCGGAGCGGGCGATGGCGTTCTGGCCGAACGCCGGTGAGGTCGATCCGCGGCCGGTGCTGGGATCGCCGTACGTCCGGGTCGACCCGATCGCACCCCGGTCACCTTCGGTGCCAGCCTCGGCCCCGGCGGCGTTGAGGGTTTAGGCGGTGCAGGCTCCAGCCTCGGTGTTCGTCTTGTGCTGCAGGGCGAACGCGGAGCCGAGGATCTGGTTCATCACGTCGAAGACCGGCTTCCAGGTCGACGCGGCGTCGCCGAGGCTCTGGTAGCGGATGGTCTGGTCGCCGACGATCAACGTGAGATAGATCTCATCGGCGATCGGCGGCGTCTTGCTCGGCTTGCCGCCCGGGGCCGCAACCGTGCCCATGGCCTGCATCGCGGTGTTGAGCTTCTCGAACGTCTTCGCTTCCACCGTGCAGGTGAGCGGCTTGTTGCCGCGGCTGACGAGCGTGGCCGTACCGTCGGCCTTCACCGTGAGATTGTCGTTGAACCCGGCGAATCCGCCAGTGCGCCTGAGGATCAGAGGCATGGACATCGTGATGTCACCCGCCGTCGAGGTCGGAGCCGGCGTCGAGGTCGGCTCGGTCGTCGGTGTGGTCGTGGGACCCTGTGCGTTCGGATCGTAGCGCTCCGCGCCGCACCCAGCGACAGTGAAGACGAGGGCGATCGAACAGGCGGCAACGACAATGTTTCGCCAGCGAGCGGTGGCCATCATGAGGGTGCGACGTCCTTCTTCGGGTTCCGGTTCCGCCGAATCCTGGCAGATCTACCGAGACATGGCCGAAAGCCGGCGGAACCCGGCCCCCGCAGGCGAGGAGCCGGGTCCCGACACGCGCGCAGAGGGCCGCGAGGCCGCGAGCGGTCGCCTCCGCACGGACGGCGGGCGTAGGCCCGATCAAGCCAGCACCGCCCCGTCGCTTCACCAACGAGTCAGCGCGGGGGCAGTTACGGCAGGTTGCGGGGAGTTCACTTTTCTGGATCTTTTCGCGCGGGCATCGAGCACATCCCACACCGCAGGGACAACAGCGAGCGCTGCGAGGACGGGGATGCCCACGACCGCGAAGATCACTGCGAGGACATCGAAAGCGTTCATGCTTCGAGAATCGCTCGCCGGGGACTCGTCCGGCATCGATCGCGAGGCTCGACTCGTTCATCCCCGCGACCTACGGGATTCCCCTGAGGTCAACCCCCGATGGAGCAGGCCGGCAGGTCCGGCGTGTTCACGACTTCCTTGCTGCCGACCTTGATCGACAGCGAGCCGGTGCAGTCGTTCACCGACAGCCGGCCGTCGAACGTGGCCTGCACCGCTTCGCTCTTCGTGGTCTTGCCCGTGCACGACACGGTGCCGGCCAGCACGTCGTTGCCGTCCACCGCGGAGAGGTCGGTCTCGCACTTGGGTGTGCCGTCGAGGGTGTGCCCGACCTGCTCGAGCACCGGCCCGATGGACTCGGCGATCGCGCGGGCAGCCGCCTCGGAGGTGACATCCTCCGCTGCCTGCTGCACAGCGCTACAACCGGTCGCGGCGAGGAACGCCAACCCGGCAAGGGCGATCGCGGAGGTACGCAGGAAAGACACGGCGGCAGTCTAACCAGCTGAGGTGCTCACGGCCGGTCCGCCTCCAGCCGGCGCTGTCTGGTTGGGTCGGGGGCACCCTCGTCCGAACCTATGGGACCAGGGTGCCCCCGACCCAGCTGACCAGGTGGCAGGTGCGCGCGGATCGCCCGAGGAGGTCGGCGGAGCGGCGGTCGATAGACTGACCAAGGTGACGGATCACGATCTTGTACTCGTTGTCGACTTCGGCGCCCAGTACGCACAGCTCATCGCCCGGCGAGTGCGCGAGGCGCGCGTCTACTCCGAGATCGTGCCGCACACGATGCCGGTCGAGCAGATCCTCGCCAAGCGCCCCAAGGCCGTGATCCTGTCCGGCGGTCCGCAGTCGGTCTACGCCGAGGGTGCGCCGCAGATCGACCGGTCGCTGTTCGAGGCTGGCGTTCCCACGTTCGGCATCTGCTACGGCTTCATGGCGATGGCCCAGGCCCTCGGCGGGAACGTCGCGCTGACCGGCAACTCCGAGTTCGGCCGCACCACCGTGACCGTCAAGGACAACGGTAAGCTGCTCGCCGGGCTTCCGACCAACCACACCGTCTGGATGAGCCACGGCGACGAGGTGATCGGCGCCCCCGAGGGCTTCGACGTCCTCGCCTCCAGCCCGCGCGCCACGGTCGCCGCGTTCGAGAACGTCGACAGCAAGCTCGCCGGCGTGCAATGGCACCCCGAGGTACTGCACACCGAGCACGGGCAGAAGGTGCTGGAGCACTTCCTGTACGACCTCGCCGGCTGCCGCCCGACCTGGACGATGGTCAACATCGTCGACGAGGCGGTGCACGACATCCAGGCGAAGATCGGCGGCAAGCGGGTCGTCTGCGCCCTGTCCGGCGGCGTCGACTCCGCGGTCGCCGGCGCCCTGGTCCAGCGCGCGGTCGGCAACCAGCTCACCTGTGTCTTCGTCGACGGCGGACTCCTCCGCAAGGGCGAGGCCGAGCAGGTCGAACGCGACTTCGTCGCCGCGATGGGCGTCGAGCTCGTCGTCGTCGACGCCGTCGACCAGTTCCTCGACGCGCTCAAGGGGGTCGAGGATCCCGAGCAGAAGCGGAAGATCATCGGCCGCGAGTTCATCCGGACGTTCGAGCAGGCCGCCCGTGAGATCGTCGAGAAGGCCGGCGCCGACGGCGAGGCCGTCGAGTTCCTCGTCCAGGGCACGCTCTACCCCGACGTCGTCGAGTCCGGCGGCGGCGAGGGCGCCGCTGTGATCAAGTCGCACCACAACGTGGGTGGGCTTCCCGACGACTTGCAGTTCGCGCTCGTCGAGCCGCTGCGGTGGCTGTTCAAGGACGAGGTCCGACGGGTGGGCGAGCAGCTCGGCCTGCCGCCGGAGATGGTCTGGCGGCACCCGTTCCCCGGCCCCGGCCTGGCGATCCGCATCGTCGGCGAGGTCAACCGCGACAACCTCGACATCCTCCGCGAGGCCGACGCGATCGCCCGCGAGGAGGTCACGGCCGCCGGTCTGGACAGCGAGATCTGGCAGTTCCCGGTCGTGCTGCTGGCCGGTGTCCGTTCCGTCGGCGTCCAGGGCGACGGACGAACGTACGGTCACCCGATCGTGCTCCGCCCGGTGACGAGCGAGGACGCGATGACCGCCGACTGGGGACGGCTGCCGTACGACTTGCTCGAACGCATCTCGACGCGCATCACCAACGAGGTCCGCCAGATCAACCGGGTCGTGGTCGACGTGACCAGCAAGCCGCCGGGCACGATCGAATGGGAGTAAATCCCGTACACCAGCCGGTTTGTCCCGGTTAGCATCGACCGTATGGGCCGCGGCGGGGGTCTCGTGGGACGGGGTACGCACCTTGCTGCCCTCGACCTGCTGCTGGCCGGCGTCACCACTCAGGAACGGCTCCGCGTCGTCGAGATCGTTGGCGAGCCGGGCATCGGCAAGTCCCGGCTGCTCGCCGAGCTTCGCAGCCGCGCCCACGAGGCGGGCCTCACGGTCGTCGCCGGCAGGGCGGGGGAGTACGAGCACCGCCAGCCGTTCCGCCCGTTCGTCGAAGCGCTCGACGACCAGCTCGGCCGGCTGGCCGCGTACCAGGGCAACGCGATCGAGCACGCCGTCGTCGCCCGTGGCGCGCTCGTGTTCCCGGCGCTGGCCGATCTCATCGCCGACGACCCGCCCGAGACCGTCGAGGTCGAGCGCTACCTCGTGCACCGGGCCGCCGTCCAGCTGATCGCGCGGCTCGCGGAGAAGGGGCTGGTGCTCGTTCTCGACGACCTGCACTGGGCCGACGACGCCACGGTCGAGCTGCTCGCCCACCTGCTCCGGCACACCCCGCGGGCGCCGATCGTGCTCGCCATCGCGTACCGGCCGCGGCAGGCGCCGGCCGCCCTGCTGTCCGCGATCTCGCGGGCTGCCGAGGAGGGGCTGGTCGAGCGGCACGAGCTCGTCCCGCTCACCAGCGAGGAAGCGGGCGAGCTCGTCGGGCCGGACGTCTCGCCGGCCCGCGCGCGGAGCCTGTACGAGGCGAGTGGCGGAAACCCGTTCTACCTCGACGCGTTGCTGCGTTCGGGCATCCAACTCACCAACGAGGCAAGGGGAGGGCTCGTCGGTGAGGTGCCCGCCACGCTCGAGGCGGCACTGCGTTCGGAGCTCGCCAGCGCCACCCAGGACGCCCAGCTCGTCGCCCAGGCCGCCGCCGCGGTGGGCGACCCGTTCGAGATCGACATCGTCGCCGAGGCGGCCGAGCTGCCCGACTCCGACGTACTCGGCTACCTCGACGAACTACGCGCGATGGACCTGGTCCGGCCGACGGACGGCCCACGCAGGATGCAGTTCCGGCATCCGCTCGTTCGCCACGTCACCTACCACTCCGCGCCGGCGGTGTTCCGGGTCGCCGCGCACGCGCGGATCGCCAAGGCGCTCGAACGGCAGGGTGCGCCGGCCACCGCGCGAGCCCACCACGTCGAACGATCCGCCGAGCCCGGCGACGAGCACGGCGTCGACGTCCTCGTCGAAGCCGCGCGCGAGAACATGGCGAAGGCCCCGTCCGCCGCCGCCCACTGGTACGGAGCGGCGCTCGAACGACTCTCCGCCGACCCGGGCCAGGATCGGCGCCGCGCCGAGCTCACCCTCGCGCAGGCCCGGGCGTACGCGATCGCCGGCGACATGCGTACCGCCCGCGACATCGCCGACGAGCTGCTCGACCGGTTGCCGTTGCGCGCCAGCCCCGAACGCCTGCAGGCCGTCGAGCTCCTCTCGCTGGTCGCCCGCATGCTCGCCAGACCGCAGCAGGCGCGCGAACTGATCCGGCGCGAGCTCGCCCACGTCCAGGAAGTCGACTCGCTCGATCTCGCGGTCCTCAAGCTCGAGCTCGGCGCGGCCGAGATCCTGTGCGCCAACAACGTCGACGCGGCACGCATCGCCGCCACCGAGGCGCTTCAGATCGCCCGCTGGCATGGCGATCGCGTCATCGAAGCGACCGCGGCGGGCATCCTGTCGATCTGTGGCTCCGTCGCGAGGCGCTTCGACGAGGCCCGCGAGTGGTACGAGACGGCGGCCGCACTCGTCGACGGGTTGTACGACGCGGAGCTCGCGCGCCGCCCCGACGCCCTCGACTGGGTCGCGATGTCGGCGATGTCGTTGGACCGCTTCGAGGACTGCCTGCGCTACTCCGGCCGCGAGCTCGCGATCGCCCAGTCCAGTGGGCAAGGCTGGGTCCTCACGTACCTCCTCAACAGCCGAACGGTCGCGCTGCGGATACTCGGCCGGATCGACGAGGCCGAGGCCGCCGCGGAGGCGGCGATGGAAGCCGCTGCGTTGTCGCCGAGCGACGGGATGCGGTCGACCGTCCTCACCCAACTGTGCTGGATCGCCCACTGGCATGGGGATCTGCCGCTCGCGATCGACCTGGGACGTCGTTCGGTCGAGGAGGCCGCGCTTGTCGGCGACCACCTGAGCCGGCCGGAGGCGATCGTCGCGTACACCGCCGCGCGCTTCGCGTCCGGCGACTACAGCTCGGCCGAGGAGCTGATCGCCGCGCTGGACCTGGACGGTGCGCCGACGCTCGACCCGTTCACCCAGGCGATCTCGTACGAGATGCTCACGGCCGCGGAGGTGGGTCGCGGGCGGTTGGCCGAGGCGGACCGCTGGGCGACGCGCGCCGACAGCGTCGCGCATCCCGCGTTGCCGCGCCGGAGCGGGCACGCCGCGCGGGCGCGGGCACGGGTGCTGATCGCGTCGGGCGACTTCGTTCGTGGTGCCGAACTCGCTTCCGTGGCTGCGGATTCGTACGCTCGGGCTGGCGCTCGGTACGACCTCGGGCGGGCGTGCCTGCTGGGAGCGCAAGCCCACCTTGCCGCCGGCGCGACCGATCGCGCGGTCCCGTTGCTGCAACGGGTGGTCGAGCTCGCGATCGCTTGTGGGGCTAGGCAGCTGCACGACGAAGCGATCGTCGAGCAGCGCCGCATCGGTGCCCGCGGTGGGCGGCGTCCCGCTCCCGGCGGGATGGCGGAGCTGACGCGCCGCGAACGTCAGATCGCCGAGCTCGCCGCGATCGGCCTTGCCAGTAAGGAGATCGCGGCTCAGCTCGTGATCAGCGAACGTACCGTCGAGGCGCACCTGTCGCACGTCTATGCCAAGCTCGGTGTGCCGTCCCGCGCCGCTCTCGCCGCTGTCTGGCCGGATCGTTCTTCTTGATCGTGTGATTTGTCATGGGTCGGGGCACTTCGGCGAGTATGGCGGGAACACGCCGCGTGGTCTCGTGCTGGTCCAGCGCGCTATTCGGCCGGCACTGGGGTAGGAATCGGCTATGTCACAACGGCGCAAGATCGCGGTCATCTACAACGAGCGCTCTGGCCAGCAGGGTCAGCCGGTGAGCGCTCAGCTCAAGGACCTGCTGACCGCGCAGGGGGTCGAGTTCGAGCTGTACGAGTTCGACCCTGGGCGGGTGGGGGCTCTGGTGCTCGGCGTTCTCGACTCCTCGCCCGACGCCGTGCTGGCCGCTGGTGGGGACGGGACGGCGACGTCGGTGGCACAGCAGCTGGTCGGTACGTCGGTGCCGCTTGGGGTGCTGCCGACGGGGACGATGAACGTGCTGGCGCGGGATCTCGGCGTTCCGGCGCGGCTCGACGAGGCGGTGGCGGCCGTTCTCTCGGCGCCGACGCATGAGATCGACGTGGCGCGGGTGAACGACCGATTGTTCTTGTGCAGCACGGTTTTGGCCGTCCTCCCGCACCTCGGGCGGATCCGCGAGCGCGCGCGTTCGGCGCCGGGACCTCGGGTGGTGCAGCTGGTGGCTCGTACGTTCCAGACGCTCCGTACCTATCCGCGGATGCGGCTCACGATGGACGTCGACGGCACTCCGCACTCCGTACGGACGCGGGCCGTGGTGGTCTCGAACAACCCGCTCGCCGAGGGGCCGGCGCCGATGCCGGGTCGCGGGCGGCTCGACACCGGGAAGCTCGCCGTGTACGTGGCGCGCGACCGGACTCGGTGGGATCTCGCGGGCATCGCGACGAAGGTGATGATGGGCAGCTGGAAGCAGGCGAAGCGGCTGCGCACGTACGGGGGTGAATCCGTACGAATCGACTTCGACGGACTGGGCATGATGAGCGTCATGACCGACGGCGAGGTGATTCAGTTGACATTGCCGCTCCAGTTCGAGCTGTCGCCGCGAGCGCTGTCGGTGTTGATGCCTGGGGCGGCTTCATGACGGTGCGGATCGCGCAGATCTCGGATCTGCACTTCGGGCGGGAGATCGACACCATCGTGACGGCGCTGGCGTCGGAGCTGAGCGAGCGCGCGCCGGCGCTGGTGGCGGTGTGCGGTGACCTGACGCAGACGGCGCGGGAGCGGGAGTTCGTTGCCGCCCGTTCGTTCCTGGACTCGATCGCGGCGCCGACGTTGGTCGTACCAGGGAACCACGACCTTCCCGGCTGGCGCGTCTGGTCGCGCTTCGCCCGCCCCTGGCGCCGATGGCGGCGGCACCTGGGGTCGGAGCCCTTCGAGACGGCGACCGCGGTGTCGCCGGGCCTGGTAGCGGTGGGCGTGAACACGGCGCGGAGCTGGGGCTTCCACCCGGACTGGTCGCGCGGGCGGATCAACACGCGCCAGGTCGAGGAATCGTTGGCGGTCTTTGAGGAGTCGTCGTCCTCGGATCTTCGCGTTTTGGTGACACATCACCCATTCCTGCTGACCCAGGCCTCGCGAACGCGGGGGATGGTCGGCCGCTCGGCCGCGGCGTTGGTACGGCTGAAGGCCAAGTGCGACCTCCTGCTCGGCGGCCACACCCACCTCAGCTACTGCGGCGCCGCCGGCGGCATGGTGGTAGCGCAGTCGGGGACGGCGTTCTCGAACCGGCTGAAGGGCGAGCCGAACGGCTACAACCTCATCGACGCCGACGGGCCGCGGATGACGGTGACCACGATGCAGTGGAACGGTTCGAAGTTCGAAGAGTCGGCGCGGAACGACTTCGAACGCGACGACACCCGCACCTGGCACCCCGCCCACTAACCCGCGCCCGCGTTTTGTATGAAGGGCACCTTCATTCGAACCTATTGAATGAAGGTGCCCTTCATTCAAACCAGGGCGCACTTCACCTACTGGGCTGGGGTTCTCCAACGTTGCAACAGCGCTCCGAACCCCGTTTCGGTAGGTGAAGTCGCGCAGGTTGTGGACAGCGATCAGCTGATCCCGCATCGTGACATTGCCCATGAAGGGGGCGTTCCCACCCCTGCGGGCACCCTCGGAACGCCCCTTTGATGGGCAAAGTGGATGGCGCGTGAGGGCAGGGTTTCGAATGAGGGCGTCCCTCATTCGAAACGTGGCGGGGCAGCTCGGCCGCCAGTGGAGGGAGTGCGTTGGATGAAGGGCACCTTCATCCAAACCTATTGGATGAAGGTGCCCTTCATCCAAACAGCGGGAGTGGTGGCGAAGGGGATGGGGCGCGGCAGAGCTGGGTGCGCCAGCTGGTCGTCGGGGAGTGATGTCGCCAGGGAGCTGGCAGGGAGTCGATCAGGCGCCACGTCGATCTCGTCCCTGCGCCTTTCCGGTCGCGGCGGAGCTAGTCAAGGGCCGCAAAGCGGTCGCGCAGCGACGCCGCCCATCTGCGAAGCCGCCGCGGCGCCCTTTACTCGCTCCGCCGCGACCGGACACTGGCGGACGAGATGACGAGGCAGAGCACCACTCCCCGGAGAGCCGGTGACGAACCCCGCTAGCCGGACAGCTCGATCGCGAGGCAGCCCGTCGGAGTGGACGCGAGCTGGTCGACGCGGAGCACCCACTCTACGGACAGCGCGCGGACCGCACAGCCGAGTGATCATGAAGGCGCAGCCGTCTCAGGCGCCAGTTGGGCGACATGATCACCGACATGATCACGTCCCGAGGGCAGGTGTGATCGGGTTCTCAGTGGTCAAGGTCTTCCGAGCTTAGGCTTACCTAAGCTATGGTCTCCCTCGTGCGGCTCTTCCAGGGGGTGAGCCGCACGCCAAGCCAGCCAGACCAAGCCAGACGAAGCCAGAACAAGACCGAGAAGGGCATGTGCATGGCAGTGCGCCAGATGGCGGTGGTGACGGCGGCGGTGCTCGCTGTCGCGGCGCTGGTGGGATGTGGAGCGAACACCACCAACGAGCCTCACGAGCCAGCTGCCGAAGGGCCGACAGCGAGCGCCAGCGCTCCGGACGACGCGGCGGGCTTCCCGCTCACGGTCAAGCACGCCATGGGCGAGACGACGATCCCCGCCAAGCCGAAGCGGGTCGTCGCGCTCGACGCGTCGATGGTGGACGACGCGCTGTTGCTGGGTACGCCGGTCGTCGGCTTCACCTCGTACCGCGCGATCGGCGACGAGCTCCCCGAGTACCTCGGCGACGCCCGCGACACGCTCGCGAAGGACGCGCAGTCGGTCGGCACGCTGGAAGAGCCCAGCCTGGAGAAGATCATCGCCCTCCAGCCCGACCTGATCCTGTCCGCCAAGGTCCGCCACGAGAAGATCTACGACAAGCTCAGCGCGATCGCGCCCACCGTGTTCAGCGAGACGACCGGCCCGAGCTGGAAGAAGAACATCGAGCTGATCGGCACCGCCCTCGGCGAGGAGACCAAGGCCAAGGACGAGCTAGCAAGGTATGAGAAGCGCGCCAAGGCGATCGGGGATGCGATCAACGCCAAGGCGGGCAACCCGACGATCTCGGTCGTACGGTTCGTCGACGGCCCCACGCGCCTCTACCAGAAGGCCTCGTTCAGCGGAATCGTCCTGCAGGACGCCGGCCTGGCACGACCAAAGGCCCAGGACGTCGAGGACTTCGCCCTCGAGATCTCCGCCGAGGAGACGCTCAAGGCCGAGGCGGACGACATCTTCGTGACGACGTACGCCGACGAGGCGGGCGTAAGCGCCAAGACCAAGGGGCAGATCCAGGGCGGCGCGCTCTGGAAGAAGCTCCAGGGCCGTGTCCACGAGGTCCAGGACACGTTGTGGATGACCCCCTGCAGCATCCAGGGCGCCGAGTACATCTTGGACGACCTGGCCAAGGCCTTCGAGGTGGATCCCCAGCGCGGGTGACGGCTCACACTTCGAAGGACGGAGGCGCGACCATGGGGGTCGCGCCTCCGTTTACTTTCCCCAGAACCTAGAGCGCGGCGAGCAGGTGTTTGGCCAACGTGGCCAGCTTGTCGTCCGTCGTCGCCGTCGGCGCGCGTACGAGGACCGCCCCCACGCCGGAGGTGGTCTGCTTCGCCGCCGCCAGGAACGCGTACCCGTTCCCCAACCGCCCGCTGCGATCCACCCCGGCCGCCTCGCCGACGTCCCGAACCGCGGTCGAAGGCGTGCCCAGCAGGTTGTCAACCGCCGCTTGCGGGGTGTCGGCTCCGCTGGACGGCAGCACGGAGAGCAGCAGCCGCGTCGCGACCGGGTCCTCGCCCCACTTGTACGTACACCGGTACGCGGTCGGCATCGTCGGTCCGCCCGGAGCCGGCGTCGCGGAGGGCGAGGCCTCGGGCACCTGCTCGACCGAAGCGGCACCGATCAGCGCGCGGACGACGTCCGTCGGCACCAGCGCGCACACGTCGATCGCCTCGCCCGGTGCCGCACTCCCCGTCGGCGGCTCCGACGAAGCTGTCGCGCCAGGCGCGACGCCTCCGGACACCGTCGACTCGGAGTCCGGCTCCAGCTCCGGCGGCGCGATCGGGTCGGCCGAGCAGCCGGCCACCACCACGCCAGCCAGCGCCAACGCCACGAGCCCGCGGCAGACACGGCCGAGCAGGGCCGCCCCGTTCGTCATAGGCACGAAGCGTAGTGCCCCGCCTCCAGACCGCGTTCACGGTTATCCACAGTGGCCGACGGGAACTCTGTTCAAGAGTTGAGGGGATTCGTAGACTGCTGTCGGGTTTGGTCGGATGTCGCACTTCGCCCGCTTCCTGAGATGGGGGTTTCATGGTGCGGACCCGGGTGGCGCGGCGCCCGTATGGTCGGGTGTCGATCGCGTCGATGCTCGTGCTGGCCGCGCTGGTGGTCAGCGCACCGCCGAGCGACGCGACCGTACGCATGCCCGCGGGCGGCGCGACCTACAGCCGTACGGCAGCCGACCAGAACACCCCGATCACGCCCGAGGAAGCGCTCTTCCGCGCCGAGTACTGGGTGACGCTGGGCCTGACCTACAGCCAGACGGCCGGCCACGTCGACCTGAACGGGACGTCGTACCGCACCGACTGCTCCGGCTTCGTGAGCATGGCCTGGCACGCCAACAACCCCGGCTACACGACCAGCACGATGGAAGAGATCTCGCACCGCATCTCCTGGTCAGAGCTCCAGCCCGGCGACGCCGTCAACAGCGACGGCCACATCGCGCTGGCCGAGTCGGCGTACATCCCCGGCGTGGGCGTCCGCGTGATGACGTTCGGAGCCTCGCCACCCACGCACTCCCTCTACAGCGACGCCTATCTCGCCGGCGCCGGCTACTACCCGCTCAGGTACAACCGGATGCGGATGGTCACCGACGAGATGGTGCTGGACGAGCTGAAGCAGCGCGTGCAGCGGCCGGAGGTGTTCATCCAGCCGCCGAACGGGCAGACGCTGGTCAACCTCGACACGATCTTCTACGCCGACGACGATCCGTACCACGAGATCATCCCGATCGGGTCCGTGCAGGTGGAGGTCTGGGCCGCGCCCAACCCGTTCGAGTGGGACTTCGGCGACAACCAGAAGCGGACGACCACCACCGGTGGTGAGCCGTACCCGGACCAGACCATCACGCACAAGTACGAGAGAGCCGCCACGTTCCACCCGAAGGTCGACGTGACCTGGGGCGGGATTCGCTGGCAGATCGTCGGCGATCCCGAGCTGCACATCGTGAACGAGACGTACACGCTGAACGGCGCGCCGGTTGACCTGACCAGCATCGAGACCCGGAACGTGCTCGGAGGCAGAGGATCACCCAACCGGTGAGCGGCCGGCTCGACAAGGTCTTCGCCGGCATCGAACGGGTCGGCAACAAGATCCCCGACCCGTTCATGCTCTTCGTCTATCTGATCGCGATCCTCGCGGTCGCCTCGACGATCGTCGCCGCGTTCCACGTCACGGTCACGATCCCCGGTCAGGACGAAGCCCAACCAGTACGGGGAATTCTCACCAGCGACGGCATCGTGTGGTGGCTGGAGAACTTCGTCGACAACTTCATCAGCTTCCCGCCGCTCGGCAACGTGCTCGTGATGCTGATCGCGGTCGGCGTCGCCGAACGTACCGGCTTCCTGTCGTCGGCGGTCACCGCGACGTTCGCCAGGGCGCCGCGATGGCTGCTCCCGTACGCCGTCGCGTTCGTCGCCTGCCAGGGCCACGTGATGTCCGACCCGAGCGTGATCGTGATCCCGCCGCTGGCCGCCCTCGTCTTCAAGGCCGCCGGCCGGCACCCGATCGCCGGCTTGATCGGCGCGTTCGCGTGCGGGACGGCCGGGTACGGCGGCGGCATCCTGATCGGCTCGCTCGACGCGCTGCTGCAGGGCATCACCCAAGAGGTCGTCGGCATCGTCCCGCAGGGCGCGCAGATCACCACGCACATCGCGATGAACTACTTCTTCTCCGCGGTCGCGGGACTCATCCTCCCGGTCGTCGGGGGCTTCCTCATCGACAAGGTGCTGGAGCCCCGCCTGGGCCCTTGGACGGATCCCGACAAGGAGCCGCAACGCGGCCTTGACAGTCGCCAGCGGCGGGCGCTGATCGGCACCGTGGTCATCCTCGCCGTGTACGTCGTCGGCGTCTTCGCCGCCTGGCTGCTCCCCGGCAGCCCGCTGCGCGGTGAGGGCGGTGCGCTGATCCCGTCGCCGTTCGTGTCCGGCATCGTGCCGCTCATCGTCGTCGCGTTCCTGATCGCCGGCGTGTCGTACGGCCTGTTCGCACGCACGATCACCAGCACCCGCGACGTGCCGAAGATGATGGCCGAAGCCGTCAAGGACATGTCCGGCTACATCGTCTTCATCTTCGCCGCCGCGCAGTTCATCGCGCTGTTCACCTGGACCAATCTCGGCACGCTGCTCGCCGTCAAGGCGGCCGAGGGACTCGAGGCCGCGCACCTCACCGGGTACGTCGGCGTGCTGTGCATCGTGCTGATCGCGACGTTCGCCAACCTGTTCATCACTTCCGGCTCCGCGCTCTGGGCGTTGCTCGCGCCGGTGATGGTGCCGGCGTTCATGCTGCTCGGGTACGACCCGGCGTTCATCCAGGCCGCGTACCGCATCGGCGACTCCGCGACCCAGCCGATCACGCCGCTGAACCCGTACGTGTACGTGCAGCTCGAGTACGCCCGCCGCTACCAGCCCGAGCTGCAGCTCGGCGGGCTGCTAGCCCGCCTCAGCATCTTCGTGATCCCGTTCTGGATCACCTGGGTGGCGGTGCTCACGATCTTCTACGTCTTCGGCCTGCCCGTCGGTCCGGGCTCCGAGATTCGCCTTCCTGGACAGTGAAAGGACCCCACTTGAACTTCGAGCAGCTCGTCGAGCTCCGCCGCGACCTGCACCGGTACGCCGAGCCCGCGTTCCTGGAGATCCGCACGTCGAGCATCGTCGCGGATCGCCTTGCCTCGTTGGGAATCTCGACGCGGCGCGGGCATCACGCGATGCGGATCGACGGGATCTCGGCGTACCCGGACGACGCGACACGGCAGCGGATGTACGAGCGCGCCGTCGCGACTGGGGCCGACCGCGAGCTCGCCGCTCAGGCCGCGACCGAGGGGACGGCGATCGTCGCCGAGCTCGAGGGCGACCGGCCGGGACCCACGTGGGGGATCCGCTGCGACATGGACGCGCTGCCGCTGACCGAGGCAGCGGACGACGCACATTTCCCTGCCGCACAAGGCTTTCACTGCGCGGACGGGTTCATGCACGCGTGCGCGCACGACACGCACACGGTGATCGGGCTCGCCCTGGCCGAACGGCTGGCCGACCGGGCGTTCGCCGGCCGGGTGCGCATCTTCTTCCAGCCAGCCGAGGAAGGCGGCCGCGGTGCCCGGGCCATGCTCGGCGCCGGTGTCGCGGAGGGCGTGGACCGGTTCGTCGCCGTCCACCTCGGGCTGGACCAGCCGGCCGGCACGGTGATCGGCGGTGCGGTGGGCCTGCTCGCCACCCACAAGCTGCGGGCCAGGTTCAGCGGCATCGCCGCGCACGCTGCCGGAGCGCCCGAGCAGGGGCGGAACG
The DNA here is from genome assembly GCF_016907715.1 of Tenggerimyces flavus. Classification (NCBI taxonomy): domain Bacteria; kingdom Bacillati; phylum Actinomycetota; class Actinomycetes; order Propionibacteriales; family Nocardioidaceae; genus Tenggerimyces; species Tenggerimyces flavus. Next base: position 2,816,192 of record NZ_JAFBCM010000001.1, read on the forward strand.
CCTTGGTGGGCGCGGCTTCCGCGCTGCTGAACGTGATGGCACTGCCGCGCTACTCGACCGCCGACACGAGGATCAACGTCGGCACGCTGCACGGCGGCGACAACGTGAACATCGTTCCCTCGTGGGCGGAAATGACGCTCGAGGCACGGTCGGTCGACACCGACGTCTGCGAGGCGCTGACCGAGCGTGTCGAGACCGTGCTGCGTGGTGCTGCGGCGATGCACGGGCTGGAGGTCGAGATCGAACGTACGGGCGGCTCGGCGACGATGTCCTGCGACGACGAGCTGGTCGATGCGGTCGTACGCCTCGCCACCGCCCGGTACGGCGCGGAGAAGACTGAACGCACGCATCAGATGGGCGGCAGCGACGACGCCTCGTTGTTCGCACGCGAGGTGCAGCGTCAAGGCGGCCTTGCCACCTACATGCTCGTCGGTGGCGGCAACGAGGCGCCGCACCACAACCCGTACTTCGACATCGACGAGGCCGCGATGCCCGTAGCCATTGACACGCTGGAGGACTTGATCCGTTCCTAGCTCGCCGCCAGGCCAGCGGAGATCAGGCCGACCCCGGCCCCGACGACGCCGACCGTCAGCGAGGCGGCGCCCAGCCAGATGAGGTAGCGCAGGGCGTTCGGGCGCTGCGGGTTGCTGCCAAGTACGGAGAGGAAGAAGCCTGCTGGCATGAGGATCGCCGCGAACAGCACGCCGTCCGCGAGCGCACTGCTCCAGCCGGGAGCGTTGGCCTCGTTGACGAGCAGCCGGACGACCAGGCCGAGGATCACGAGCACGCCGGCGTGGGCGTGACCCGCGCGGTAGAAACTCTTCTGCAGGTCGTTGGCGGGCACGCCGCCGGTGGTGACGCGGAGCAGGAACGTGCCGCCGTACGCGATGCCGGCGACCGCCAAGAGGACGGCGCCAGTAGTGATGAGGGTGCCGGGGGACATGGTGAATCTCCAAGTTTTATTGACGTTTGGGTCTGCGGAAGGCCGCGATCGCCAGCGCGAGCGCGATGACGAAGTGGCCGAGGGGGTTGAGGAACCAGGCGTTCTCGGGCGGCGTCGGCGGGCCGGCGAGCGTCGCGGGCTCGACGCCGCGAACCTCCTCGACCGCGCTGGAAGGCAGCGCGGTGATCCAGCCCGCGAGGTCGGTGATCCAGTCGTCGCCGGTGGGACTGTGGCCGGTGTCCGGGAGGACGCGTACGGTCGCCGGCGCGACGTTCGTCGTGAGCACACGGACCGCCGTGGCGACCGGGACGATCGCGTCGTCGGCGCCCCAGATCGCGTACGTGGGAACGCGAAGCTGCCGTAACGCGGGCTCGACGTCGAAGTCGAGGAAGTCGGCGACCGTCCGGCCCGATGCGAGGGCCGTCGCCGGAACGCGGCGCACGAACTCCGGCGCCCATGCCACCGACCGGTCCGCCGTCCATGCCACCTGCTCGAGCGGCGTGACGAACGACGGGGACAGGAACGCCGCGAACGCGTATCTCTCCGGCTCGCGTTGCAGCGCGAGCGGCACGACCCAGCCACCCTCGCTGAACCCGAGCATGCCGAGCCGGTTCTTGTCGATGCCGGGCTGCGCGGCGAGCACGTCTGCCGCCTCGCGAGCGTTGTCGGCGAGCGCGGCGAAGTCGCGGCGGAAGAACGAGTAGTCGCGCTTGTCGTACGTGATCGCGGCAATTCCCTTGCGGGCAAGGGATTCGGCGAAGCCCAGTAGTTCGTCGCGATCCTTCGACCCGGCGCCGTGCACGAGAACGAGGGCGGGAACGTTGCTGGTGGTCATGGGTTTCACGACCCAGGCGTGCCCGTCGACGTCGATGCGTTCGATCTCGTAGGTGATGCTCTGGCGAGGGTTGAGCGGTTGCGGGTCGAGAGGCGCTTCGGCGACGCCCGGCCGCCAGCCCGGCGCGAACTGCGCGGCCACGACGAGCAGCGCGACGCTCGTTCCCACGAACACGAGCACCGCCCGCAGGAGTCTCATGGCTGGTCCGGGTAGAGCATCGCGGCGCTCCTGCGCGCGATCGCGAGGATGTCGCCACGCGCGATGAGCGGGCGCAGCTCGGCCTTGTCCAGGTTGCCGGTCAGCGCGAGCGTCGCGATGCCGTGCACCAGCGACCAGCTCGCGACGATCGCGGTGGCCGCGTCCTCGACCCGGCCCTCGTCGGACATCTGGTCGACGCCGGCGCGCAGCTCGCGGAACGAGGCCTCGCGAGCGGCGGCCAGGTCGGGATCGTTCTCGTCGAGCAGCGTGGGCGTGAACATCACCTGGAAGTGCGCCGGGTGGTCCAGAGCGAACTCCACGTACGCCACGCCCGCCTCGAGGAACCCGGCGCCCGCTTCGCGCAGCGTGGTCAGCTTGTCGCTGAGCAGCCGGAAGCCCTCGGCCGCGACGGCGTTGAGCACGCCCTCCCGGCTGCGGAAGTGGTGCAGGGGAGCGGTGTGGCTCACGCCGAGGTCGGCCGCGAGCGAGCGCAGGCTGAACCCGGTCGGCCCGTCGGTCGCGATGACCGCGACGGCCCGCTCGAGGACGGCCTGGCGCAGGTTTCCGTGATGGTAGGCATCCGCCATGCCTACCAAGTTACCACCGGTAAGTTACCAGTGTAAAGATACGCTGTGTCATGGTCGCGCTGGCGCGCTCCGAGCCGGGTGCTTGAACGCGGCCCCTTCCCTCTGGCCGAAGGGCCACGTGGTCGTTCGGGTGCGGTTCGTACAGCCAGAGGGAAAGGACCGCGGCACCCGGCTACTCGGGCGGTTCCTCCGGCACGGGCTCGTCGACGATCGTGCCGCCGGCGCCGGCCTCCGACGCCTTGATGATCGCGATCGCCTCGTCGATGTCGTCGGTGAGTTGGAGCAGCTCGAGGTCGGTCTCCTTGATCTTGCCCTCGGCGAGAACCGGTCCGCGGAGCCAGTCGATCAGGCCGGACCAGTACGCCGTCCCCATCAACACGATCGGGAACGACGTGACCTTGCGCGTCTGCACCAAGGTGAGCGCCTCGAACAGCTCGTCGAACGTCCCGAACCCGCCGGGCAGAACGACGAATCCCTGTGCGTACTTGACGAACATCGTCTTGCGGGCGAAGAAGTAGCGGAAGTTGATGCCGATGTCGACCCAGGGGTTGAGGCCCTGCTCGAACGGCAGCTCGATGCCGAGACCGACCGAGACGCCGCCAGCCTCGCTCGCGCCCTTGTTGGCGGCCTCCATCGTGCCCGGCCCGCCACCGGTGACCACGGCGTAGCCGGCGCCGACCAGAGCGCGGCCGAGCTGCTCGGCGACCGCGTACGTGGGATCGTCCTTCCCGATCCGCGCGCTGCCGAACACGCTGATCGCCGGCCCGAGCTCGGCGAGCATGCCGAAGCCCTCGATGAACTCGGACTGGATACGCAGCACCCGCCAGGGGTCGGTGTGGACCCAGTCAGCAGGGCCGCGGCTGTCCAGGAGGCGCTGGTCGGTGGTGCTCGTCTGGACCTGTGCGCGCCGCATCAGGATCCGCCCACGCCGCTTCTGCGGCGGGCGGTCCGGGTGCACAGAGGGGTCCGGTTGTTGCTCGTACATCCCCAGAGGCTAACGCGGTCCGCTTCGTGGGCAGGTGAACGTGACCTGACTGTGAGGTTCAGCGACGATGAAACTGGCCTCAGCTGTTGACGTGTGCGGGCAGTTGGGGGTCCGGCGAGGCGAGGATGGTCTCGATCTCGTCCGGCGCGATGAGGTGCAGGTCGCGCAGGATCGTCAACGACGAACGCCAGCAGGCCTTCGCCTCGTCGGGGTCGCCGAGCGCGTTGAGCGCCCGGCCGAGGTTCCAGAACGAGACGGACTCGCCGAGCTTGTCGCCCGCGTCGTCGTACACCAGCGTGGCTTGCAGATAGAGCGGCACTGCCCGCTTGGGATCGCCGGCCGCGAGGTGCGTCTCGGCGGTGTTCTCCAGCGCCATGCCCTCGCCGCGACGCTCGTCCAGCTGGCGGAAGATCGTCAGCGCCTGGTCGAAGTACTCCAGCGCGTCTGGGTACTGTCCGTTGCGGTTGGCCTCGCTGCCGAGCACGTTCAGCAGGTGGGCGACGCCGAACATATCCTGCTGGTTGCGACGAATCTGCAACGCACGTTGGAAGAACTGCTCCGCTGACACGCGATGGCCGCGACGTGCGTAGATCGAGCCGAGGCTGAACAGGATGTCGGCCTCGTGGTCGCGGTCGTCGACGCGCTGCCAGCCGGCCAACGCTCGTTCGAAGTGCCGCTCGGCGTCGTCGCGGCGGCCGGACAGCCTGTACGCGCGGCCCAGATCCCCGTGTGCCAAGGCGATCGTCGCCTCGTCGCCGCTCGCCTCGGCAGCGGGGAGAACGAGCTCGTGCACTCCCGCGAGCGCGTGCCAATGCCCGTGCATGCCCATCGAGGCGTTGAGCGCGGCGGCCATCCCGATCGCGATCATCGGCCCGTCGGGCGCGAACGTCATCGCCTGCCGCGTCACCGCGATCAGGTTGTCCTGCTCCGCCGCCAGCCAGTCGGCCGCGGCGACGCGGTCGCGGAACGTGCTGCCAGCATGCAGGAGCTCGTGGGGCGGTGTGCCGTACTCCGTGCGCGGCGCGCTGTCGTAGATGAGCGTGGTCATCGCGTTGCGCGCGCTCGCCAGGTAGTAGTGCAGCGCGCGCCGGATCGCGGTCTCGCGGTCGAGCTCGTCGACGTCTCGGGTGAGCAGCTCGCGCGCGTGCAGGCGAACGAGGTCGTGCATCGCGTACTTGCCGGCGCCAAGGGGCTGGACGAGCTGCGCCCGCACGAGCGGGTCGATCGCCGCCGCCGCGTGGTGCGGGCTGCCGTCGGCGAGCGCGGCCGCCACGGGCGCGGCGAAGTCGGCGGTGTCGAGCAGCCCCAGCAGCTCGAACAGCCTCGCCGGATCGATGTCGCCGCGGACGGAGTCGGCGCGGAGCTGGTCGAGGCTGAGCGCGAAGCTGCTTCGGACGGCGAGGTCGGCGTGCTGGAGCTCGTCAAGACGGCCTTGCGCATTGGCGAGGCGGTCGGCGAACGTCGCCAACGTCCAGTCGGTGCGGGTCGCGAGCCTCGCGCCGGCGATGCGGATCGCGAGCGGGAGCAGGCCGCAGCGGCGCACGATGTGAAGGGCCTCGCCGGGCTCGGCGTCGACGCGTTCGCTCCCGACCAGGCTGGCCAGCAGCTCGATCCCGTCCGGCTCGGTGAGCGTGTCGAGGTGGAGGTGGCCGACGCCGTCGACGGTGGACATCACGTCGCGGCTGGTGATGAGGACGGCGCAGGTCGATCCGCCGGGCAGCAGCGGCCGTACCTGGGCCGCGTCGTACGCGTCGTCGAGCACGACGAGCAGGCGCCGCGCGGACGTGAGCGAGCGGTAGCGCGCGGTCGCCTCGTCGAGGTCGGACGGGACGTCGTTGCTCCCGAGCGCGCGCAGGAACCTGCTCAGCACGGCCTGCGGGGACAGCGGCGCGACGCCCGGCGTCGCGCCGCGCAGGTTGATGTAGAGCTGGCCGTGAGGGAACTCCGGGGCGACCGCGTGGGCGACGCGGATCGCGAGCGCGGACTTGCCGACGCCGCCGGTGCCGTCGATGGCCGCGATCGGAGTGGCGCCGCGAGCCGCGTTCGTCAGGTACGTGTGCAGGCGGGCAGCCTCGCCCGCGCGGCCGCTGAACGTGGCGATGTCAGTCGGGAGCTCGGCGGGCATCGTGGGCTTGGCCTCGACCCTGGCCGGCGGCGGCTGTTGCTGGGCGGGCGCCGACGCGCCGTCGGTCCAGGCGAGCGCGGGATCCTCGCGTACGACGGCCTGCTCGAGGTTGCGCAGCTCCCGGCCGGGCTCCTGGGCCAGCTCCCGCTGCAGGATCACGCGGCCCTGCCGGTAGGCCTGCAGCGCCTCGGCCTGGCGGCCGGAACGGAACAGCGCGAGCATGAGCTGGGCCCGGAACCGTTCGCTGAGTGGGTGCTCGTTGACGAGCTGGGTGAGCTCGGGAATCACCTTGGTGTGTTGGCCGAGAGCGAGCTCGGCGTCGATCGCGGCCTCGATCGCGGCGAGGCGCTGGCTGGTGAGGCGCGCGGCCACCTCGCGCAGCTGGTCGACGCTGTCGAGCCCGGCGAGCGGCTCGCCCCGCCAGAGGTCGAGCGCCTTGCGCATGAGCTCGGCAGCCTTGGTGGAGTCGCCGCCCTGAGCGGCGAGCTGGCCGTCGGTGAGCAGTGCGTCGAACCGGTCGGCGTCGTACTCGTTCGGGCCGACGACGAGCGTGTACGTCCCGTGCACGTGGGCGATCCGGGTCTCGTCCAGGAGCGCGCGGCGGAGCTGGTAGACGTACACGTGCAGGCTGCTGCGGGCGGACTTCGGGTCGCGGTCGGGCCAGAGCATCGCGATCAGCTGGTCGACCGCGAGCGTGTGTTGGTCGGCGGACAGCAGGCATGCCAACAGCTGGCGGCGTTTCAGTCCGGTCAACCGGACCGAGCTGCCGTCGTCAGCATCGACCTCCAGTGGGCCGAGCAACCGAAACCGCACGAGACCACCCCCGGGCGAGCACTTGATCGCGAGGATAGCCGTCAGGAGGGCTTGCACTGAGTGGTCGAGCGCTGGCTTGTGGACAGTAAAGGATTTCCTGCCGGAGTTGGCTGTCTTTGGGATGACTAGGGTGTGCGGATGGTCGACTGGAGGGCCGTCGCGGCCGCGGACTACGCCGTTCCCGAGAACGAGGATCTGCCGTCGCTCGTCGACGAGCTGGCGCGGATGCTGACGTCGGACGATCCGGTCGTACGCGACGAGCTGGGCTACTCGATTCTGGCGACCTGGATCGCCCGCGACGTGCTGCCGCCGGCCGAGCTCGATCTGCTCGGCGACCAGATGGCCAAGCGGTTCACGGCCGACGAGATCCAGGCGCGGACGTTTGCCCCGCTGATCCTCGACTCGGTGGTTTCGAAGGGGCGCTTCAGCCAGGCCTGGTTCGACGCGTTCGCGGCCTGGTACCCGAACGAGGACGACCTGCGCGGCTTCGATCCCCGGCTCGGCTGGCTGCACGCCGTCGCCCATGGCGCGGACCTGTTGGGCGCGTTCGGACGGTGTCCGCAGGTGCGCCCCGAGCTGGTGCTGTCCGTCGCCTCCGAGCGGCTGACGAGGCCGGCGGCCGAGGTGTGGCGCGACCACGAGGACGACCGGCTGGGGTACGCGATCGCGCTCACCCTGACGCGGCGGGAGCTGACCGAGTGGACGGCGGTGCGGTGGTTGGACGCCGTCGCCGACAGCTGGGCTCGCCGAGGACACGGCCCACCGCCGGCCGAGGTCAGCAACGCGGCGCACACGCTGCGGATGGTCTACATCCTCGCGACGACGGGCGTCCGGCCGAGCGGGGAGAAGACGCCTGTCCTGCTGAGCCACGAGGCGACCGTGCGCCACCGCCTGCTCGACGTGCTGCACGCGGTGAGCCCGTACATGTGGTGAGCGCTCGTCAGTGCCCGGTGAACGTCGGCTGCTGCTTGGCCACGAACGCGGCGACGGAGTTGCGGTGGTCGTCGGTCGACCCGGTGGCGCGCATCATGTCGGCCTCGAAGGCGAGCGACTCGTCCAGGCTGTGGTTCGCGGAGTATGCGAGCGACAGCCGGATCGCGGCGTACGCGGCGGTCGGGCCGGCGGCGAGCGTCCTGGCCAGCGAGGCGGCGGCCTGGGCGAGGCCGGCGGCGGGGACGACCTCGGTGGCGAGTCCGAGCGTCAGGGCCTCCTCGGCCGAGACGGTCCGCGGCCGGAGCAGCAGCTCGATGGCGCGCGCGTGGCCGATCAGGCGGGGCAGCGTCCATGACGAGCCGGTGTCACAGGACAGACCGACGCCGGCGAACGCGAGGTTGAAGCCCGCGGTGTCGGCCAGCAGCCGGAAGTCGCAGGCGAACGCCATGCTCGCGCCCGCGCCCGCGGCGATCCCGTTCACCGCGGCGATCACCGGCTTCGGCATGGTCGCGAGGCCCTGCGCGATCGGGTTGTAGTGCGCCGGAACGGTGCCCCACAGCTCCTCCGGCGCCTTGTCCTGCAGCGCGGCCGCGTGCTCGCGGAGGTCCTGGCCGACGCAGAACGCCGGCCCGTTCCCGGTCAGCACCACACAGCGCACGCCCTCGTCGGTCGCCGCGTCCCGGATCGCGTCGCGCAGCGCCTCCTTGAGGAACAGGTCCATCGCGTTCCGCGCCTCGGGCCGGTTCAGCGTGATGGTCGCGACCTGGTCCTTGACCTCGTACGTGACAGGCGACATTTGATCCTCCGCTTGTTCGACAACGCACACCATCACGCTCGGCGGTTTCGGCTTCCGGGGGCCGAGGACGATCCGCCCGGCCGAAGGCCCCATCCGATCGCCGCAGGTCCACCCGGAGCCGCCGAGCACTGCGACCCGAAGCGTGGGAGGCCGGCCACGGCCGACCGCTGCGAGCGGTCGCCATGAGCCTAGTCGTGGAGGAGGGTGTCGAGGACGGCTTCGGCCTCGATCTCGACCAGCCAGCGCTCGTCGATCAGCTGGCTGACCACGATCATGCTGGTCACCGGCCGGATGTCCTTGAACACCTCGCCGTGGGTCCGCCCGACGATGTCGGAGATGGCCGGGTCGGTGATGTACATGCGCGTACGGACGACGTGCTCCGGTCCGGCTTCCACCTCCGCCAGCGCCGCCAGGATGATGTCGAAGCAGCGCTTCGCCTGGACGGCTGGGTCGGGGTCGACGTGCCCGTCCGGCCAGATCGGAGCCGTGCCGGAGACCAGCACGCGGTCGCCGACGGTGATGGCGCGGCTGTAGCCGTACGTTTCCTCGTACGGTGCGCCCGATGCCACTCGCTGCCGTGTCATCACTTCTCCTTTCGCCGTGCGTGACAGTCGACGAGGTGGTCGTCGACCAGGCCGGCCGCCTGCATGAGCGCGTACGCCGTCGTCGGACCGACGAACGCGAAGCCGCGCCGCTTGAGCTCCTTCGCCATCGCCTTGGACTCGTCGGTCAGCGGCGGCACGTCGCCCAGCGTCTTCGGTGCCGGCCGCCCCTTCGGGTCGGGGGCGAACGACCAGAGCAGCTTGGCGAGTCCGCCCTCGAGCGCCAGCGCCGCGTTCGCGTTCCGGATCGCCGCCTCGATCTTCGCGCGGTTGCGCACGATCGCCGCGTCGGCGAGCAGCCGCTCGACGTCCTTCGGCCCGTACGCGGCGACAGTCTCCAGCTCGAAGCCGTCGAACGCCTTCCGGAAGCCCTCGCGCTTGCGCAGGATCGTCAACCAGGACAGGCCGGACTGGAACGCCTCGAGCGTCATGCGCTCGTACAGACCCTTGTCCGTACGGATCCGCTTGCCCCACTCCTTGTCGTGGTACGCGATGTACTCCGGCGCCGACATGCCCCACGGGCAGCGCAGCTTGCCGTCCGGACCCGCGACGGCGCCGCTCACGCGCCGGCCTCGACGAGGCGGGCGAACGTACGCAACGAGCGGCGGACGAACACGCTGAAGACCGGTCCGCCGACGGCCCAGGCCACCTTGCCGAGCGGCCCGAACGGCACCGCGATCCGTTCCCACCACACCAGGCGGGTGCGGTCGCCGGCGACGGGCTCGAGGCGGAACCCGCCGTCGCCGCGCAGCAGCCGGCCGACGTGCAGGACGTCGCACCGGGTCGGCGGCTCCCATGCTGTGACGATCATGTGGTCAGTAAAGCCCAGCGGACCGACACCCGTCCGAGCTGCCAGCCGGCCGCCGACCTCGTCGGCTGTGCCGTCGACCGAGGTCGCGAACATCCACTCGCCCTGCCGTTCCCAGGCCACGAGCATCGCCCAGACCCGTTCCGGCGGCGCGTGGACGACCACCGACGCGGTGACCTCACCCGTCGTCACGTCTGGTGCGGGTCGGCTGAGGCCTGGGTACGCGGGGGCTGTTGCGGGTACGGCTGGCTGAACGGCTGGGCGTACGACTCCGCCCGCTGCTGCCGTTGCGTCGGCCGTGCTTGTTGCTGGGGGTGCTCCTCGACGAACTCGTACGCCTCCGGCGGGCCGAACGCGTCGTCGTCCTCGTCCGCGGGCGCCCGGTGCTTGGCCGGACCGGCGAGCTCGGCGATCAGCGCGTCGCGTTCGGCGATCTCGGTGACGAGCCTCTGCAGCACGTCGTCGACCTCGTCCATGCGGTAGCCCCGCATGGTGACGGAGAAGTCGATGTCCTCCAGGTCCTCCGCGGTGAGCGGGCGGTCGGCAGGCAGCCGTACCTCCGGACGGTCGGGGTACGCGCGCGCCATCGCGCCGCCGCGCCCGATCGCCACAGCCGCGGTGAGCCCGAGCAGGACGACCACCAGGGCGACCCAGATGTAGGTCATGGGCACGATCGTGCCACGCTGGGTCAACGCATTGGGTAGCGGGAGGTACACGTAGTGCGTCTTGGGTCGATCGACTTCGGCGCCACGGGGTACGCGGTGATGGCGATCGTGAACCGTACGCCCGACTCGTTCTTCGACCGCGGCGCCACGTACACCGACGCCGCCGCGCTGGACCGAGTGGCCCAGGTCGTCTCGGAGGGCGCCTCGATCGTCGACATCGGCGGGGTGAAGGCGGGGTACGGGCCGACGGTCGACGTGGCGGAGGAGCTGCGGCGGACGGTGCCGTTCGTGGCGGAGGTGCGGTCGCGGTTTCCCTCGGTGGTGATCTCGGTGGACACCTGGCGTTCGGAGGTGGCGCGGGCTGCTTGTCTCGCCGGGGCTGATCTGCTGAACGACACCTGGGCTGGGGCTGACCCTGCTCTGGCGGAGGTGGCGGCGGAGTTCTCGGTCGGGCTGGTCTGCTCGCACACGGGCGGGTTGCCACCTCGTACCGACCCGCACCGGGTGGCGTACTCCGACGTGATGGCCTCGGTGGTCGAGGGGACGCTTTCTCTTGCCTCGCGGGCGGTCTCCGTCGGCGTGCGGCCGGACGGGATCCTGCTCGACCCGACGCACGATTTCGGCAAGAACACCTGGCAGTCGTTGGAGATCTCGCGGCGCCTGGACGAGCTCGTGGCGACGGGGTACGCGGTGCTGGTGGCGTTGTCGAACAAGAAGTTCGTGGGCGAGACACTCGACCTGCCCGAGCCTTCTGATCGGCTGGCGGGGACGTTGGCGGTGACGGCTCTGGCTGCCTGGCAGGGGGCGCGGGTCTTCCGCGCGCACCAGGTGCCGGAGACGTTGCAGGTGCTCGACATGATCGCCTCCGTACGCGGCGACCGACCGCCCATCGCGGCGCGGCGGGGACTGTACTGAAATCCCTTAAGTCCCTTTGCTGCATTGGCAGGTAGCTGCCCGTTCCACGTTCGGTTTCCGACGCCCCTCTTACGCTGAACCAGGCGACCTCGCGGTGCATGGACGACAGCGACCAGGGGTTCCGGACGATGCCTTGCCACTCGGGTCAGACCCAGAGCTGGTTCCGCCAGTAGTCCCTCCTGGGCGAGCTGCCGGGCGGCATGCGATGCTCTGCGATCATGGAGTTCGATGCGGCCCGGCGGCTCGTTCTGCGCCACGTACGCGACGCGTTCCCCGGCTTCCGGGCAGCGATGCTGTCCGGCTCGGTGGTCCGCAACACCACCACCCCAACGTCCGACATCGACGTGATCGTGCTCGTCGAGGACGGCGTGGGCTCGCGGCGCGAGACGGTGTCGTGGGACGGGCATACCGTCGACTTGTTCGCGTACGACGACGACGGCCTGCACCGCTGGCTGGCCCAGGACATCGAACAGCGGCGGCCGGTCCTGACGACGTTGATCCTGGACGGCGTCCCGGTGACGGGGAGCGCGTCGGTCACGGATGCGGCGAAGGCGGCGGCCCAGTCGATCTTCGACGAGGGGCCGCGGCTGGTGAAGGGGCCGGAGCTCACGCGGATGCGGTACGTGGTCACGGACCTGCTGCTGGACGTCGAGTGGTCGATGGAACGTGCCGAGACTTTGATGATCGCTGCTGAGCTCTTTCAACGGTCTGGCGATCTGGTTTTGGCGGCCGCTCGGGTGTGGTCGGGGCGGGGGAAGTGGCTGCTGCAGGAGCTGCGGGACTACGACGCCGTGCTGACCGCGGACCTGGTTGCTGGCTTGGACGAGGTAGCGCACTCGGACGCTCGTCGATTGCTGATCGAGTCCGTGGAAACAGCCCTCGACCACGTCGGCGGCCGCTACCTCGTGGGCCGGGCCGACGAGGGCTGAACTGGGAGGATCGTGGAAACTTTGGGTCGCTATAGCGCCCATAGTTTCCACAGTCATCGGTCAGCTGGCGGCCATGGGATGAGCGCGAAGACTTTTGGTCGCTATAGCGCTCATAGTCTTCGGGCTAACGAGAATGGCGACGGCCACCTCTGGCGGTGGCCGGGGTGTGGCCGCGGGAGGTGAGTGCGTGAAGCTGAGCGTCTTTGGATCTCAGCGCTGCTGCTCGTGCCGGGTCGCCACGGGGCACGGGTGGGCAGGCGGAGCCTGCCCTTAACGACCTGCGTCGGGCCGCCGAGAGGCTCAATGTCAAGGGTCAGGTCGCTCCGCGACCTGATCTCGCACAAACTCGCCCACCGGCCGCGCCAGCCATGCACTGCCGCGAGTTTGGTCGAGACGCGAAGCGCCCTTGACATTGAGGGCGGCCCATAAACTCCCGGGGCGACCCATCAGCAGGCGATCTCGACTCCGCACTGGGACAGCTCCCCGCACAAGGTGGAGCTGCGCGACTGACAACCGAGGCGATGACTGCACGCCTCATCGCGCGGGGGTGTTGCGCGGATGACAGCCGAGCGGGTGGCCGCTCCTCTCGTCGCGCGGAGATACTGGGCGGACCCCAGTCGAGCCGGTGGCCGCACACCTCATTGCGCGGAGGTGCTGCGCGCCAGCGTGGCGAGAGCTCTTCTTTGGTCAGCTCTTCACTGTTCCGACGGGCGCTCTTCGGGAGCTTGGAGCTCTCGGGTCTGTGGCGGCGGTCGATGGTGGTGGCCGGTCCGGGGCGCGTCAAGGGCGCCTCCCAGGGGCGCTTCGCGCGCGGTGAGAGGCGTCGCTTCGCGATCTTCGACCCTTGACTCGCCCCGGCCCGGCCACATGTTTTTCACGCGCCGCCCCCTCCCCCCGGAACAGGTGTCCCGGGACAGGCCTGCTTGGCCCTAGGTCTGCTGCCGTGCTCGCGTCGCTTGTGGAGCCCCGGTCTCTTGTCGTGCAGATGAAGCCGGGCGTGGCCGCGTGACATCCCACCTCCTCTTCCCACCCTGTTTCACCCTCTTCTTGCCTCTCTGAACGCCTCTGCCGCAGTCGGTCAGGACCGGTATGCCGATCTTGCGTACATGCCGCGGGAACTGTGCGGGATAATGGGCGATCGAATCGACACGCGTTGGCGGCGTGGTCACCGAACCACGGTGTGAGTCGTCTCGCACAGATCACAGGAAGGGAGTGCGCGCATGGCGGCCATGAAGCCGCGGACAGGCGACGGACCGCTGGAGGTCACCAAGGAGGGCCGGGGCATCGTCATGCGGGTCCCACTCGAGGGTGGCGGGCGGCTCGTGGTCGAGCTCTCGGCCGACGAGGCCAGCGAGCTTGGCGACGCGCTCAAGTCGGTGGTCCCCTAGATCGCGTTTACGCCTCGCGACCTAACTCTCTGAACCCCGGCTGGACCAGGATGTCCGGCCGGGGTTCTCGCTGCCTGCAGTCATCCCATCACCGTCCGAATCCGGACAGCTTCCCAACCTTTCAGCCCTCCACCCACTTCTCCTGGGATAACACGAGTGGCGGTTGCATACCGAGTATGTAATCATCGCATCAACACCAGGTGCTGTACGGGGGTCGGCACGATCACGGGGATGCGTGACCAGCTTTGTCCTCTCGGGGACCGATCCCTCCCAATCTGACCCTGGGAGGTCATGCATGAAGTGGTGGAAGCAACGGGGGAGAACGGCGAGCCTCGCCGTCCTCGTAGCAGGAATCGCCGGGGTGCTCGTCGCCGGGACTGGCAGCGGCCTCGCGGCAACGGACCCAGTGGCGAACGGCACGCGCCCGGCATCGCAGCCGGGCGCACTGAGCACGGTCACGCTGGTCACCGGTGACCGCGTCACGCTGTACGCCAAGGACGGCTCGAAGGCGAGCGTGACACCCGGCGAGGGCCGCCGGGGCATGACGTTCAGCACGCATCGGGCCGACGGCAAGCTGTACGTGATCCCGCGCGACGCCGCGGCGCTGGTCCAGTCCGGGAAGGTGGACCGGCGACTGTTCGACGTGCTCGCGCTCACCAACGCCCAGCGGGACGGGCGCCTCAGGCTGATCGTCACCTACGCCAAGGGCAAGAACGGAGCCAACACGCTCCGCCAGGCCGGCGCCGACACCGAGCGCGCCCTGCCGGCGATCGGCGGCCAGGCCGTCAGCGTCGGCCCAGGCGAGGCGACGAACTTCTGGCATCAGATCACCGGCCCGACCACGCTCAGCACCGGCCTGGAGAAGGTCTGGCTGGACGCGATCAAGAAGCCCGTCCTCGACCAGAGCGTCCCGCAGATCGGCGCGCCCACCGCCTGGGCGAAGGGCTTCACCGGCAAGGGCGTCAAGGTCGCAGTGGTCGACACCGGCATCGACGCCACCCACCCCGACCTGGCCGCGCGGGTCGTTGCCGCGAAGAACTTCACCGCGGAGGAGGCCAAGGACCTCGTCGGCCACGGCACCCACGTGGCGTCGACGATCGCCGGCACCGCGGCCGCGTCGGACGGCAGGTACAAGGGCGTGGCGTACGAAGCGCAACTGCTCGACGCCAAGGTCTGCGAGCTCTACGGCTGCCCCGAGTCCGCCATCCTCGACGGCATGCAGTGGGCGGTCGACCAGGGCGCCAAGGTCGTCAACATCAGCCTCGGCGGCACCGACACGCCGGAGCTCGACCCGCTCGAGGAGGCCGTCAACACGCTGACCGAGACGACCGGCACGCTGTTCGTCATCGCCGCCGGCAACGAGGGCGAGTTCGGCGCGAAGACGGTCGGCTCGCCCGGCAGTGCCGATGCCGCGCTCACCGTGGGCGCGGTCGACAAGCAGGACCAGCTCGCCTCGTTCTCCAGCCGCGGCCCGCGGGTGGGCGACGGCGCGGTCAAGCCCGACATCACCGCTCCCGGCGTCGACATCGTCGCGGCGAAGTCGAAGGACTCCTCGATCGGCACCCCCGTCGGCGACAAGTACCTGAGCCTGTCCGGTACGTCGATGGCCACCCCGCACGTCGTCGGGGCCGCCGCGATCCTCGCGCAGCAGCACCCCGACTGGAAGGGCCCGCAGGTGAAGGCCGCCTTGATGGCCTCGGCCAAGCCCAACCCGGAGCTCGCCGCGTTCGAGCAGGGCGCGGGCAGGGTGGACGTCGCGAAGGCGATCACCCAGTCGGTCGTCTCCGAGCCGGTCAGCCTGTCGTTCGGCACCCAGCGGTGGCCGCACGACGACGACCAGCCGGTGGCGAAGACGCTGACGTACCGCAACCTCGGCAGCGCACCGGTCACCCTCGCGCTCGCCGGCACGATGACCGGTCCGGACGGCGAGCCCGCGCCGGCAGGTGCGTTCACGATGAGCGCGAACGAGGTCACCGTTCCCGCGGGCGGCACCGCTGACGTCACCGTCACGGCCAGCACCAAGCACGCCGGCCCGGACGGCTTCTACAGCGGCAGCATCACCGCGACCGCCGGAACGGCGTCGGCGATCACCCCGTTCGGTGTGGAGAAGGAGATCGAGAGCTACGACGTCACGATCAACCACATCGACCGGGACGGCAAGGCCGACGGCTCGGCGTCGGACCTGGTGTTCGGCCTGAGCGTCGACTTCTGGAACTTCTACTTCGGCAACACCGCCACCAAGGTCCGGTTGCCGAAGGGCGACTACCTCATCGAGAGCGCGATCGACACCGGTGAGGACGAGGCGAGTACGTCGAGCGTGCTGCTGCGCCCGACGATCACGGTCGACAAGACCACCACGCTCACGTTCGACGCCCGCGAGGCGAAGCCGATCTCGATCAAGGCGGAGAAGGCGTCGGCGAAGCCGTTGCTGGCAGACATCGGCTACCTGATCCTCACCGAGAACTCCGGCCTCGACTCGTCGTACCTGGCGGACAGCTTCGACGGCATCTACACCGCACATCAGGGCGAGGCGCTCGACCCGACGTCGTTCACGGCGCGGGTCAACCTGCAGCTGGCCGAGCCTGGTGAGGACGGGGCGTTCCGCAACTCCCCGTACCGCTACGGGCTCGCCTGGTACCAGACCGGCACGTACTTCACCGGGTTCCAGAAGTCGGTCAAGGACAAGCAGCTCGCGACGGTCAAAGCCGCGGCGTCGCAGACGCTGCCGGGACGCCAGAGCAGCAAGGTGGTCTTCGCCTACGGGCCGAACGGCAGCGGCAGCTGGTCCGCCGGTCTGGTGTCCGACCTGCCGTCGACGGTGACCGAGCTGAACCAGCCCCAGGGCGTGCGGTGGGGCGGGAGCTTCAGCGAGTTCGTCCTCGACCCGGACGGCTTCCCGAACGACGTCACGGCGCTGAACGCCGAGCCCCGGACGCTGAAGGCGGGCAAGCGGTACAAGGAACGCTGGAACGCCGCCGCGTTCTCGCCGGCCTTCCCGGGCGAGATCCTGGCGGCCGGCCGCGCGGGCGACTTCCTGTTCACCGACGTGCCGTTGTTCAGCGACCAGGGCGGCCACGCTGGCTACTCCCTGGCCGACAGCGGGTACACGAAGCTGTTCCGCAACGGCCAGCTGGTCGGCGAGACCGAGTACGCCGGCTACGTCGAGGTCGACAACCTGCCAGCAGGACGCGGCGAGTTCACGCTCGAGACGCACGCTGACCGCACCAAGCTCGCGCCGTTCACCACGGTGGAGGACGTGAGCTGGAAGTTCCGCTCGGGCCACGTTGCCGGCGAGGACTTCAAACCGCTGCCGTTGTGGTCGGTGCAGTACAAGCCGGACGTCGACGCGGAGAACTACGCCAAGCGCAAGCCGATCGTGGTGCTTCCGCTGACCGCGCAGGCGCAGGCCGGCTCGGCTGTCGGCAAGCTGCACAAGCTGAGGGTCGAGGTGTCGTACGACGACGGCGACACCTGGCACAAGGCGCCGCTGCTGCCGTCCGGCAAGAACGCCTGGAAGGCCGTCCTGAAGCCGAAGAACGCGAAGTTCGTCTCGCTCCGCGCGACGGCTGAGGACCGCTCGGGCAACGAGCTCGAGCAGACGCTGATCCGGGCGTACGGCATTCGGTAGCCAGCGATCCGCGTCCAGTAACGGACGTCGTACGCGTACGCCGCTGGCGGGATCCAGCCAACGCCGGTTCCCGCCAGCTCGTACTCTCCACCTGCGTTCACCTCTTGCTCACAATGCGGAGCATGGGATCGACTCCTCTCCTGCGGGCCGTCGTGCTCGCGGCCGCGCTGGTCGTCACGGGCGCGCCGGTGCCGGCCTCGGCAGCCCCAAGCCCGGCCGCCGCCGAGCCGCAGCCGCAGTCGCAGAAGGCAGTGACGCTGCTGACCGGCGACCGCGTGGTGCTGCTCTCGCCCGACGGCGCGCGGCTGTCGGTGCTGCGCGGCCCCGGCCGCCGCGACGTGAGCTTCCAGACCGAACGGTCCCGCGGTCACCTGTACGTGATCCCGACCGACGCCGCGCCGCTGGTGGCGAACGGGACGCTGGACCGGCACCTGTTCGACGTCACCGAGCTCGCCGCGTCCGGCTACCACGACCGGCTGCCGGTGATCGTGACCGGCGGGACGCGCTCGTTCGCGGGCGCAGGTGCGTCCGCCGTTCGTTCGCTTGCCACGGTCGGCGGCGTCGCGATGCGACTCGACGAGCCCGGCACGTTCTGGAACGCCCTGCTGAGCAAGCAGGTCCGCGGCAAGGTCTGGCTGGACCGGCTGCGCAAGATCGATCTCGACCAGAGCGTCCCGCAGATCGGGGCGCCGGCCGCCTGGCAGGCCGGGTTCACCGGACGCGGCGTGAAGGTCGCGGTCCTCGACACCGGCGTGGACGCGGCGCATCCGTCACTCGCGGGCCAGGTCGTCGCGAGCAGGAACTTCACCACCGACCCAGCCGGCGACGGCTTCGGCCACGGTACGCACGTCGCCTCGACGATCGCCGGCACGAACGCGAAGTACCGCGGCGTGGCGTACGACGCGCAGATCCTCGACGGCAAGGTGTGCGACAACTCCGGCAGCTGCCCCGACTCCGCGCTGATCGCGGGCATGCACTGGGCCGCGGTCGAGCAGGGCGCCCGCGTGATCAACCTCAGCCTGAGCGGCGAGGACACCCCGGACATCGACCCGCTCGAGCAGGCCGTCAACGACCTCACCGCCCAGACCGGCGCGCTGTTCGTCGCGGCGGCGGGCAACCGGCCGCGTTGTACGCAAGGGGAGTACGTGAACTCGCCGGCCACCGCGGACGCCGCCCTGTCGGTCGGCGCGAGCGACCGGAACGAGCAGCTCGCGGTGTTCTCCTGCCGCGGCCCCCGGATCGGCGACCTCGGGATGAAGCCGGACGTCACCGCACCCGGCGTCGGCATCGTCGCGGCGCAGGCGGCCGGCACCGAAATGGGTCCGGTCGTGGAGCCCGGCTACATCCGCGCCTCCGGTACGTCGATGGCGACACCGCACGTCGCGGGCGCCGCGGCCCTGCTCGCGCAGCAGCATCCTTCCTGGAAGGGCTCCGACCTCAAGGCGGCGCTGATGGCGTCGGCGTGGCCGAATCCGTCGCTGCGCCCGTACGACCAGGGTTCGGGTCGGATCGACGTCGCCGCCGCGATCAAGCAGAACGTGGTCACGTCGCCGGGCGGTCTCTCGTTCGGCAAGCAGGGTTGGCCGCATGACGACGACCTTCCGGTGTCGCGGCAGCTGACGTACCGCAACCTCGGGTTGACAGCAGCGACGCTCGCCCTCGAGGCGACCCTTCTCGACGCGAACGGACAGCCTGCCCCCGCTGGCGCGCTGACCGTGAGCGCGTCGAGTGTCACCGTGCCGGCCGGGGGATCGGCCACGGTCACGGTGACCTCGAACACTCGGCACGACGGGCCACCCGGCATCTACCACGGGCGGATCGTCGCGAGCGGGGGCGGCCAGACTGTCGGCGTCCCGCTCGCGGTCGAGCTCGAGCCGGAGAGCTACGACCTGACGCTGTCGGCAGTCGACCGCAAGGGTGCCTTGACAGGCAACGTCGTGACGACGCTGTACTCGATCGACGACCCGGACAGCCTGTGGATCCATCCGACCGACCCGTCCGGTGTGGTGACCGTTCGGGTGCCGAAGGGCCGCTACCACCTGGAGACGTACGTCGGGACGGCCCGGAACGGTGGCGGTTGGGACACGGCGATGCTCGTGCGTCCGTTGATCGAAGTCGGCGCGAACACGCGAGTCACCTTGGACTCCCGGCTCGCGAAGCCTGTCAAGGTGACCTTGCCGCGCAAGTCCGCCGACGCCGCGATCATCGACATCGGCTACCTGCGCAAGCACGGACGGGGCGACCACATCTCGGGCTACCTGACCTGGACGCTCGACGGCTTCTACACCGCGCACCTCGGCCCGACCGTTCCCGACAGCGACTTCGTGTCGCGCGTCACCGGGCAGTGGGGCGAGGAAGGGCCGAAGGGGAACTTCGCGAACACGCCGTACTTCTATGCGCTGAACTGGTTCGGCTACGGGAAGTACGTCACCGGGTTCCAGCGCACGGTGAAGGACAGCCAGCTGGCGAGGATCACGGCCACGTTCTCCTCGACCGTGTCCAAGCGCGAGGGTCTGAAGTACCTGTTCGGGTTGGCGCCGGGGACCTCCGCGGGCGGAGCGTCGCTGGGCGTGCCGTACGACCTGCCCGGGAAGGCGACGCAGTACGTGCAGCCGGAGGGCGTGGGCTGGAACGCGTCGTTCGACGAGGTCGTGCGCGATGGCCAGAACGCGCCGGTGACGTTGACGACGCTGCGCGCGGACGAGCGTTTCCTGCAGCCCGGCGACCGCGTGTCGGAGCAGTGGAACGCGGCGGTGTTCGGACCGTCGTGGCCGACGGGCGGGAAGAACCCGCCGGTCGCGCGGAGCGGCGACTCGATCGTCATGGACGTGCCGTTGTTCTCCGACGCCGCGGGGCACGTGGGTGCGTCCGCGGTGGACGCGGGCGAGACCGTTCTGTACCGGAACGGGCAGCGGGTCGCGGAGTCGTCCGAGCCCGGGGTCCTGTTCGCGGACGTTCCGGCGGCGTCGGCCACGTACCGGTTGGCGACGACGGTCGAACGGTCGGTCGCGGACTTCTCCACCCGGCAGGCGATCTCGTGGACGTTCCGGTCGTCGCACGTCGAGTCGGAGACGCGGCTGCCGGCCGCGGTCGCGCGGTTCGCGCCGGACGTGGACTCGCGTAACCGGGCCTCGTGGCGGTCGGAGTGGGTGCCGATGGCGCTGGATCCGTTGCCTGACTCGGCGTTCGGTACGGTGCGGCGCCCGACGGTCGACGTGTCGTTCGACGACGGCACGTCGTGGTCGCGCGCCTCGGTGCGGCCGTCGCGGCACGGCGACTTCGAGGTGCTCGTAGCTCCGCCGAGGAAGGGCGCGTTCGTGTCGCTGCGGGTATCGGCAACGGACCGGTTCGGCAACCGGCTCGACCAGTCGGTGGTCCGAGCGTACGGACTGCGCTAGGACCTGGTGGGTAGGTCGGTGGTGCTGGCGGACGGGGCACCGATGCCGCTTTACCTGGTGAGTGGGTGCTCTACGCGGGGTGTATCCCACGTAGAGCGGCAAATGATCATGTAAACATGATCATTTGCCGTCGCTGGTCTCCGCGTCCAGCTGGGCGAGGAGCTTCTTCGGGGCGATCTGGCGATACGCGTCCTCGATGAGCTCCTCGATCCGGTCCCAGTCGGCCGGCACGTCGAGGTAGATGCCGATCCAGCCGCGGTGGCCTACGTACGGCGGCCGGTAGTAGCGCTCGGGATCCGTCGCGATCAGCTCGGTCTGCACGCCCTCGCCCGCGGCGGCCCAGATCCCGACGCGGTCGTCGTGGTGCTGGTTGGCGTACGAGACGAACACCTTCTTGTCGCGGACGAACCAGGTCGGCTCGCCGTGGCTGAGGCGCTCGGTGGCCTCGGGCAGCGCGAGACAGAGCTTCCGGATCCGGTCGAGCGGGTCGCTGGCCATAGCGCCTATTGTCGCGAACATGCGAGTCGCCTTGCTCACCCGGGAGTTCCCGCCCCACGTCTACGGCGGCGCTGGCGTCCATGTCGACTACCTGAGCCGCGAGCTGCGGTCGCTGGTGGAGCTGTCGGTGCACTGTCTGGGGGAGCCGCGTCCGGGTGCGGTGGCGCACTCGGAGCAGGACGTTCGGCTGCCGGGCGCTAACCCGGCATTGCGGATCTTCGCGGCGAACCTGGAGATGGCGGCGGTGACCGGCGAGGCGGAGCTCCTGCACTCGCACACGTGGTACGCGAACCTGGCCGGGCACGTGGGCGGCCTGCTGCATGGTGTGCCGCACGTGCTGACCGCGCACTCGCTCGAGCCGCGGCGCCCGTGGAAGGAGGAGCAGCTCGGTGGCGGCTACCGGTTGTCCTCGTGGGCCGAGCAGACGGCGTACTCCGGCGCTGCCGCGGTGATCGCGGTCAGCCACGCGATGCGCGACGACGTGCTGGACTGCTACCCGTTCCTGGACGCGTCGAGCGTGCACGTGGTGCACAACGGGATCGACACGTCGCTGTACCACCCGGTCGCGGAGACCGACGTGCTCGCGCGGGTGGGGATCGACGCGGCGCGGCCGTACGTCGTCTTCGTCGGGCGGATCACGCGCCAGAAGGGTGTGGCGCACCTGGTCCGAGCGGCCGCCCGCTTCGACCCTGACGCGCAGATTCTGCTGCTGGCCGGAGCACCGGACACCCCGGAGATCGCCGCGGAGATGGCGTCCGCTGTGGCTTCGCTGCAGGCCTCGCGCGACGGCGTGGTGTGGGTGCAGGAGATGCTCCCGCGCGAGGACATCCTGCAGGCGTTGACCCACGCGACGGTCTTCTGCTGTCCCTCGATCTACGAGCCGCAGGGCATCGTGAACCTCGAGGCCATGGCTTGCGAGACAGCCGTCGTCGCCAGCGCCGTGGGCGGCATCCCCGAGGTCGTCGCGAACGGCGAGACGGGCCTGTTGGTCCCGTACACGCCGGACGACCCGGAGACGTTCGAACGCACCTTCGCTGCCGCCGTGAACGAACTGCTCGGCGATCCCGCCCGCGCCGCCACCATGGGCCGCGCCGGCCGCGAACGCGCGATCAGCGCATTCGACTGGTCAGCGATCGCCCACCAAACTCTCGCGGTGTACGACTCGGTCCGCTAGTCGGCCCGATAGTCGTTCTCGGCCCACCAGTACGTCTGGTCCGTCGTCGTGCCCTCGGCGCACGAAGGGTCACAGTCGTTGAAGCGCTGGACGACCTCGAACACCCCGTCGCCGTCGCTGCCGGCCCGGGACGCGGAACGGGTTGTCGACCAGGAGCTTGTCGACGAGATCCGTACGCCCCCACGCTCGAGCGACGCGCAACCTGACCTCGGTCGCATCGCAGAGAGCCGGCGCCGGCTTGCCCTTGCCTTCCGTCCAGCAGGAGAACTGGCCCGACGTCTTCCGCATCGTCGCGTGCTGGATGGTCGCGAGGCCTGACGCCGGGATCGACAAGGACGTGCCGCTGTCAGGCGACATCGGGACGTCGTAGGAGCGGGTCTCGCCTTCGACGGTAGCCTCCACGGTCACCTTGCCGGCGAAGTCCTGGAGTCCCTCGGTCGTGATCAACAACGACCCCGTCTCGCCGGGAGCGAGGTTGAACGCGAAGGGGCGGTTCGACCTGCTCTCCACCGCCGGGCGACGGGAGTCGAGATCCAACGTCAGCGCGACAGAGTCCGCGATACCGCCGCCGAACTCGCAGTCGACCAGCAGGACGGGCTCCGAGACCGGGGTCGACGTCCCCTGAGCCCGCAGGTTTCGCACCGAGAGCTGCGCGCCGTCCTTGGCGTCGTTGCGGAGTTCGACGCCGTACTTGGTCAAGCGGGAAGCGCCATGCGCGCGAAGCCACTCGAGCCGTTCTGGTGAACAGTAGGAGTCCTCGCCAGCGGGGAACGTCTCGATGGGCGCGTCGAAGGGAAGCACGTAGGTCACCAGCGGATAGTCCACACTGAATGGCGCGAGGTGGAGACTCAGCGGACTCGTGTCGTTCTTCGCGACGTAGTCGGCGACCGTGATGGAGGTTCCGACGATCGTCGCGAGTGCCACCAGGCCCGACCCGACCGCCACCAGCGCCGTGCGAACCGGGTGCCGGCGCAGCGCGGCAACGATCCGTTGCAAGGCGCTGGGGCGCGCCACACCGTCCTGCTCGAGCAGCTTGGCCTGCTGGTCACGGCACCGCTTGCACGTCGGTGACGCGGCAAGGTCGAAGCCGCGCCTCGCCGCCTCCTCGGCGTTCAGGAACGCGGCCGTACGGGTTCGTCCACACAGCAGCTTGCCGGACTCCTGGTCCACGACATGGGTTCGCGATGCCCGGTTCGGATACCAGACGAGCGCGTATCGACTCACCAAGCCCCCTGAGTCACCTGCCATGGCGTCGAGCATTCTCCACTGCTAGAGGATGACCTCCTGCCCCTTCCCCAACACGGTCACGCCGTCCGCGGACACGGTGAAGCCGCGGGCGCGGTCGTGCTCGTGGTCGACGCCGATCTCCGCGCCGTCGGGGACCACGATGTTCTTGTCCAGGATCGCCCGCTTGATCACCGCGCCGGCGCCGATCACGGTGTTGTTCAGGACCACAGTCTCGTCCACGCGGGCTCCGCGCCCGACCCGGACGCCGGGCGAGAGGACGCAGTGGTCGACCGCGCCGCCGGCGATGATCGAGCCCATCGACAGGATCGACTCGTTCGCCTGGCCGCCCTCCACCAGCTTCGCGCCCGGGTACTGCGGGAAGCTCGTGTAGATCGGCCATTGCCGGTTGTAGAGGTTGAACACCGGGTCGATCGACACCAGGTCCATGTGCGCCTCGTGGTACGAGTCGAGCGTCCCGACGTCGCGCCAGTAGAACCGGTCCCGGTCGGTCGCGCCGGGCACCTCGTTCTCGGCGAAGTCGTACACGTACGCCTCGCCCTTCGCGGTCAGCAGCGGGATGATCGAGCCGCCCATGTCGTGGACCGAGCCCTCGTCGTCCGCGTCCAGCCGGAGCGCCTCGAGCAGCACATCGGTCGAGAAGACGTAGTTGCCCATCGAGACGAACGACTCATCCGGACTGTCCGCGAGGCCCGGCGGGTTGGCCGGCTTCTCCAGGAACGCCTCGATCTCACGCCCCGACGGCCCGCCGGCCTGGATCACGCCGAACGCCGACGCCTGCGAGCGCGGCATCCGGATCCCCGCGACCGTCACGCCCGCGCCCGTGGCGATGTGCTGGTCGACCATCTGCGACGCGTCCATCCGGTACACGTGGTCCGCGCCGAACACCACGACGTGGTCCGGCTGGTCGTCGTAGATGAGGTTCAGCGACTGGTAGATCGCGTCCGCACTGCCCTGGTACCACCGAGGTCCGAGCCGCTGCTGCGCCGGCACCGGCGTCACGTAGTTGCCGAGCAGCGTCGACATGCGCCAGGTCAGCGACACGTGCCGGTCGAGCGAGTGCGACTTGTACTGCGTCAGCACACAGAGCTGCCGGTACTCCGCGTTCGCGAGATTGGAGAGCACGAAGTCGATGAGCCGGTACGTGCCGCCGAACGGGACCGCGGGTTTCGCACGGTCAGCGGTCAACGGCAGCAGCCGTTTGCCTTCCCCGCCGGCGAGAACGATGCCGAGAACGCGCGGTTGCCTGGCCATGTGCGCACCCTATTCGCACTAGTCAAACGTAAGGGACTACTTCTGTTTCCATTCTTCGTAGAGCAAGCCGAACACCTGTTCATCGACACGCTCGCCATCGACGTACCCCACGGAGCGAAGAACACCCTCGCGGACGAAGCCTGCCGCCTCCGCGACCTTGATCATGCCGGTATTGGTCGTCAACGTCTCGCAGCCGATCCGCAGCAGGGCGCGGATGCGGAAGCCGTAGTCGAGCAGCACGCGGACGGCATCCAGGCCGTAGCCCTGCCCACGCGCTTCGGGAACGAGCGAGAGGCCGAGGTGCGCGACGCGCTGGTGCACGTCGATGCCCCACAGCAGCCCGTACCCGACGCCGCTCCCCACCTCGTCCGCCCGGTCGCGGGGAACGATCGTGAACAGCGCCATCGCCTTGTCGAGGTCGACCAGCTCCTTGTCGTACCGCGCGTAGGCGGCCTCGAGCGACTCCGGGCGCCACGGCCTGGTGTTGGTCAACTGCTGCAGGTCGGCATCGGACTCGAGCCGGTGCAGCATCGGTACGTCGTCGCGGGTCGTCGCGCGAAGCAGGACTCGTTCCCCGTTCAGCATGGCCCGATATTCGCATAGCCCGCTTGGCTCTGCGGGGGAGAATGGGCAGGTGCCTGAACTGATTCAGCCCGTTGCCCGGGTCCACCTGTCGTTCCTCGCCGCGGTCCAGGAGTTCCTCGCCGAGGGGCGCGGGCAGGCGTCCGACCGGACGATGCTCGGCCGCGAGACGCAGAAGTACGGCGGGACCTGGTCGACGCCGGCCGGGTTCGCCGCGTACGTCGAGGCCATCAAGGCCGACGCGCTACCCGAGACGCCGCGCGCGGAGGGCATCGTCCCCGCGACGACGCTCTGGTACGTCGACGGTGACGAGTACCTCGGCCGGCTCTCGATCCGGCACCAGCTGACCGAGTTCCTGCTCGAGCAGGGCGGCCACATCGGCTACGACGTACGCCCGTCCGCGCGCCGGCGCGGCCACGCGACCGCCATGCTCAAGTCGGCGCTGCCGATCACGCACGCGCTCGGCATCGACCCGGTGCTCGTGACCTGCGACAACGACAACGTGGGCTCGCGCAAGGTGATCGAGGCCAGTGGCGGTGTCCTGGAGGACGAACGGGTCGGCAAGCTCCGCTTCTGGGTCCCGACTGGCTAGTACAAGCGGCCCCAGCCGGGCCGCTTGGTGCCAAGGGCGTCGCAGCGAGCGAGCGGTGGTCCCTACATTCGCGCCATGCGCAGCCTCGCGTTCGCCCTTGCTGCCGGCCTCGTTCTCGCTGGCCTGCACGCAACGACCGCCCACGCCGCGGACCCGCCGGCGGCCGCCCGCCAGGAGTGGTCGATCCGCGCGGTGGCGAACAGCCGGTACGTCACGACCGAGATCAGCAAGGTCGGGGCCGACGCCAGCATGCTCCGGGCGCGCGGTGCCAATGCCGGTGCCTGGGAGCGCTACACGCTGCACAACGCCAACGACAGCGACGGCAGCACGTTCAGCATCAAGTCGCTCGCGAACGGCAAGTTCGTCACGGTGGAGGCGAACTATCCCGGCGCGTACCAAGGGCTCCTGCGTGCGAGGTCGGACAGCGTCGGCGCCTGGGAACGCTTCCGCCTCGAGGACGGCGGCGACAGCGACCCGACCACGGTGGCGATCTGGTCGTTCGGCGCCGCGAGGTACGTCACCACCGAGGTCAACGCAGCCGGCGAGGACGCCGGCATGCTGCGCGCCCGCTCGACCACCGTCGGCGGTTGGGAACGGTTCGTCCTCACCGACCTCACCGCGCCGCCGCCTCCCACCACGGACCAACCCACGCCATCGGCCGGCACCGTCTCGGTGATGTCGTGGAACGTCTGCGCGGCCAACAACGCCGCCTGCGACTTCTTCCACACCCCGGGCGGGCCGATGGCGAGCGCGGTGGCGACGCAGGCCACCAGCGCGGGCTTCGCCGCCGACGCCGTCCTGCTCCAGGAGGTCTGCGAGACGCACGCGCCGCTGGTGGAGCAGGAGCTCGAACGGCGCAGCGGAAGGGCCTGGTCGGTGCGGTTCGCGCCGTCGTACGAACGGCTCCCCAACCTCACTCCCGTCGTGCTCGTGCAGAAGGCCTGCCAGCGCGACACCGCCGGCGCTGCTCGAGGCTCGTTCGGCATCGCGTTGGCAGTGCCCGCCGAGAACGCCTGGTACCACTGGTATCCGCTGCCCTCGCCGCCCGCGACCGTCGCCAGCCCGCAGGAGCAGCGCGTCGCGGTGTGCGCGACGGTCGAGTCGAGAAAGCTGCACGTCTGCGCCGCGCACTTCAGCGCGGGGCATCCGACCTTGCCGCCGGCTGACGACTTCCGCCCCGAGCAGGCCCAGGCCTTGCTGCAACGCGTCGCGAAGTCCGGCTACACGTCGATCTTCGGCGGGGATCTCAACCTGTCACCGCCGGACGATGCCGAGGGCGACGAGCCGAAGAGCGCGCTGGTGCCCTTGTACGCCGCGTACGAGGAGTGCGACCAGTCGGCGCACGGAGGCGCCCGCGACGGGAGGCCGACGTTCGGCAGCCTGAAGCTCGACTACGTCTTCGGTCCGCCGAGCGCGACGTTCGCCTGCCGGGTGGGTGCGACCGGGCAGTCCGATCACGAGCCGATCTTCGCCACCGTCTCGATTCCGTAGCGGCCCACAGCCCCGCGCGAGGAGGGCCATGGCCGTCAGCGCGAGGACGAGGTAGGCGTTGCCCACGACCTGCTCGGCGAGCGACCACGTCAGCTCCTGGTCGGCGCCGTGCGGTGGCCACCAGATCGGGGCCAGGACGAACAGGCCGAACCAGGTCGCCGCCACCGGGATCGGATGGCGCCGGCCGACGGCGGTGCCGGAGACCAGCGCGACGCCGAGCGGGACCGCCCACACCCAGTGGTGGCTCCAGGAGACCGGCGAGCAGAGCAACGCCATCGTGCCGCAGACGGACACGCTGGCGAGCCGGTCGCCGCGCGACCAGAGTGCGCGCGCGAGCCACAAGGCGCCGACGACAGTCACGACGACCAGGACCAGCCACAGCCGCCCACCACCAGCCGTGTCCCCGCTGAGGCGGATGAGCAGGCCGTTCCACGACTGGTTGCTGGCGTACGCGAGCGCGCCGATCCGACCGGTGTCGGGGAGCAGTTCGGTCCAGTACTGCCAGGCGGTCCGCGGCGCGACGACGAAGCCGATCACCACGGTGCCGGCGAACGCCGCGATGGCGTGGGCCAACGCTCGCCACTGGCGGGTGACCAGCAGCAGGGCGAAGAAGACGAGCGGCGTGAGCTTGATCCCCGCGGCGATCCCGACCCAGATTCCGCGCGCGGGATGGTTCGCCCGCACGAGGTCGTAGACGATGACCGCGCAGAGGATCAGGTTGATCTGCCCGTACGAAACGGTCTCCCGGACCGGCTCGATCAGCAGGGATCCCGCGACGACGGCGACGAGGATCGCCGGATGCAGGCGGCCGGCGACGAGCTTGGCAAGGCCGACGCGCCACAGCGTCCACAGCGCGACCACCGACGCGGCGATTGAGGTCACGTACGCCAGCGGCCAGGGCAGCAACGCCGACGGGACGAAGACCAGCCCGGCGAACGGTGGATACGTGAACGGCAGCGGGCTCTTCGGCAGGCGAGCGGTGTAGAGGGTCGACGGATCGGTCAGCATCGCCGAGCCGCCGATTCGATAGACCTTGAGGTCGAAGCCGAAGTGCCTCCAGAGGAACGGCAACGCGATGGCGACCACCGCGCAGACGCCGGCCGCCACCCACCACTTCTTCCGCGAGCTGAGCACGGGACCCCCGCCGATGGTCGTCGCTCCTAAGGACGGCGCGGTACTACGCCGTCCTAGGTACTGACGCATGCGGACTACCGAAAGTTGCGCAAGGGAGCTGTCAGGTCAGGCGGGGTCGACCCGCCAGAGCCACTTCGCCTCGAGCTCGGCCGGCATGTCGACGCCGCAGGCGCGGGCGAGCAGCAGCGTGTGGGCGAGGACGTCGGCGAGCTCCGCGCGGAACGCCGCCTCCAGCTCCTCCGGCGACCGCCCGTTCGCGCGCGCCTGGCCGGTGCGCTTGAGGTACGCCTGGGTCAGCTCGCCGACCTCTTCCTGCAGCTTGAGCAGGTACCAGGTCTCGGTCCGTTCGAACCCGTGCGACTCGGCGTACGCCGAACTCACCGCCTCCACCCGGCGGGAGAGATCGTCCAGCTCCACGTGAGTGGCTAGATTTTCTTGACTGCGCAGAGCAGGCCGTCGCCGACCGGGAGCAGCAGCGGGATCACGCGCTCGTCCTCGAGCAGGGTCTTGTTCAGCTCGCGGATCGTCACCGTCGACGGGTCCCGCTGCGCGGGATCGGCGACGCGGTCGTGCCAGAGCGTGTTGTCGATCGCCACCACGCCGCCCGGGCGCAGCAGGCGGAGCGCCTCGGCGAAGTACTCCGGGTACTCCTTCTTGTCCCCGTCGCAGAACACCAGGTCGTACCCGCCGTCGGTGAGCCGCGGCAGCACGTCCAGCGCGCGGCCGGTGATCAGCCGGGTGCGCTGCGGCGGGATCCCGGCGTCGGCGAACGTCTCCCGCGCGAGCCGCTGGTGCTCGGCCTCGACGTCGACCGAGGTGAGCGTGCCGGACGGCACCATCCCGCGGATCAGCCAGACGCCGGAAACGCCGCAGCCCGTGCCGACCTCGACGACCGACTTGGCCTGGAGCAACGTGGCGAGGAAGCGCAGTGTGGCGCCGCCACCTGGGCCGATGGGCGGCGCACCGACCTCCGCACCCCGTGCGCGGGCGGCCGTGAGGACCTCGTCCTCGGCGACATAACTCTCGGCGTACGCCAGGCTCGCGGCGTTCAGCGGCGTGCTGATGGCTGCCTCCCTCAAGTCGTCGCCTACGTTCCGTGACGGAAGCCTAGTCGCGGTCGACTCGTCGAAGCAGCGAAGGCGGCGTGTCGCGGCCTGAATTGGCTAGCCGTAGCGAAACTGAGCGAGTCGAGCCGCGACCAAAGATGGCTAGCGGCGCAGGCCAGGAGTGGTGGGAGCAACCCTGGATCAGACCTCAGACGGACGACCCCTCAGGGAAAACCCTGAGTCTAAGAAGAGCCTAAATCCGGGCCCGGAACCGATCCAGTTGGGCCGACCGTTGGGGATGATGTGAGCATCCGCCGCACCGGCGGGTGCCGACGGTACTCCCTACACCGGCGGCAGGTGGTGAGCAGTTGTGGGCATGGCAAGCATGACCGCGACTCTCACGTGGAGAGGGGGAGCCGCTCCGGTGATCGATCAACCGAGAGACACGGCCACCGCGTCGCCAGTCGAACTGACCGAAGAAGAGGTCTGGACGCCGCCGTCGTGGGAAGAGATCGTCCGTACGCACTCAACCCGCGTCTACCGGCTGGCATACCGGTTGACCGGTAACAAGCACGATGCCGAGGACCTCACGCAGGAGGTCTTCGTTCGCGTCTTCCGTTCGCTGAACACCTACACGCCCGGCACATTCCAGGGCTGGCTGCACCGCATCACGACCAACCTGTTCCTCGACCAGGCACGCCGCAAGCAGCGCATCCGCTTCGACGCCCTGCCCGAGGACGCGTCCGAACGCCTGGCCGGCTCCGAGCCGAGCCCGGACCAGTCGTACGACGACCGGCATCTCGACGCCGACATCCAGGCGGCGCTCGACGGGCTGGTCCCGGAGTTCCGCGCGGCTGTCGTCCTCTGCGACATCGAAGGACTGTCGTATGAGGAGATCGCCGCTACGCTCGGCGTGAAGCTGGGAACCGTCCGGAGCCGGATCCACCGTGGCCGCGCGCACCTGCGCGCCGCGCTGGCGCACCGGATGCCCGAGCGGGCCGGCGCCGAGTCGGACGCCATCGAGCAGGAGACCGAGCGAGTCGGCACCGGAGGAGGCAGTACGTCGTGAGCCATGACACACCCTGGCTCTCGTCCCTCGCCGACGGCGAGCTCGACCACGAGTCGCGGGACCAGCTGTTGGCCCACCTCGCGCACTGCGACGAGTGCCGCGAGGCCGTGGAGGCCAACCGCCAGGTCAAGGCCGCGGTCAGCTCACTGCCGGATCCCGTTCCCTCCGAGTCCTTCGTCGCCGGGCTGCTGAAGCTCGGCGACCCCCAAGACGATTCACAGCCGCCTCAGCCACCGCCGCCGGTCGCGCCTCGGCGCCGGCTGCGTGGCCTCACCCGCCCGCGTACGGGTCCGTTCACCGGCCGTCCGGGCAACCTCGCCGCAAGCACCGGGCCGGGCCGCGCGAGCCGTCTCGGCCGGCCACTCCGCGTCGGAGTGGCCGGTGTCGTCTCCCTGGCCGGGATGGCGTTCGTCGTCGCGTTCGCCGCCGGCGGCGAGACGAACCAGCCGTCCCAGGTCTCGGTCGTCCCGCCCGTCGAGCAGTTCTCCGTCGAGCATGCCGGCACTGTGGCCAACCAGCCTCTGGGCGACGCCGGCGCGATCACCGCGTCCTTCGACCGAGGAGTCCTGACCGGCGTCGTCGGACGGTGACGGCCTCGTGTCCTCCTCGCACCTTCGTACCTCTTCCGCCCTGCGACTGTTGGCGCTCGTCGTCGTCGCGGGGCTGATGCTGAGCAGCGGGCTCTCCTCGACCGCCACCGCGGGGCCGCGTACGGACCAGCCGCCGGCGCCCGATGGCGCCGATGAGCCGGACGCGCTGGAACTGCTGGCGCAGGCGACGGCCGCCGAACGTACCGTCGCCTACCTCGGCACCCAGTTCGTCTCGGTCTGGCGCGGCTCGGCCAGCAGCTCCGAGCTCGTCGACCTTACCAACCTCCCGGGCCAGGGCACGGTCGTGCGCGTCCGCGGCGGCGACTCCACCGGCGCGGCCGACCAGGCGCGCTTCGTCGCTGCCCGGTCCGGTACGGACGTGGGCCGGCTCGCCACCGCCGACGGCGAGACGTCGACGCTGGCCGACCGCTACGCGGTCACGGTCGCCGGCGCCGCCAAGTCCGCCGGCCGCCCGGCCACGATCGTCGAGGCGCACTCCGGCTCCGGCGCGATCGCGGCCCGGTTCTGGATCGACGACGAGACCGGCCTGCTGCTGCGCCGCGAGCTCTACGCGTCGGACGGCTCGCTCGAACGTGCCAGCGGTTTCATCGACCTGTCCATCGACCCCGACGTGTTCGTCTCGCACCTGCCGCCGATGCTCGAGCAGGCGGAGGGGCTGAAGGTCTCGCCCGCCGCGTACACCTCGCTGACCGAGGCCGGCTGGACGTGCTGCGCGCCGGAGGTCGCGGGCGCGCTGCGGCTGACCGACGTACGCCGTTCCACCGACGGCACGTCGCTGCACCTGGCGTACTCCGACGGCCTCACCACCGCCTCGGTCTTCGAGCAGCGGGGCCGGCTCGACGCCTCGTCGCTGGAGGGTTTCAGCGAGGTCGGAACAGGTAACGCTCGTCACTACGTTCGCTATGGGCTGTCGTCGTACGCGGTCTGGGCGAGCGGCGAGACGGTGTACACGGCGGTCAGCGACACCCCGCGGGGACTCGACGCGCTGCTGGCGACGTTCCCGCACCACGGGACCGACTCCGGAGCGTCCGACAACGGACTCGGACAGCGACTGGACCGGGGCATGACGCGGATGGTCTCCTGGTTGAACCCGTTCGACTGAACCGGATCCGTTCGGAGCGGTCGTCCGCGGGGGAACATGGGTAACGTGGATTACCCGTACGGGGTGCACGAGGGAGAGGGCCCGGATGTCCGAGCCACAGGAGGGGCGTCACCAACGCCCTGATGACGAGCCGACGACGGCCTTACCCGGCCCGCCGCCGGCTCCTTCGCCCAGCCCTTACGGTGGCCAGCTCTACGGCTCGCCCTTCGCTCCGCCTGGCGGGCAGCCCCTGCCGCCACCTTCGCCGTCGATGCCGCCGCCCAGCTGGCGGCCTCCTGGCTATCCCGTCGGCCGGCCGGACTTCGAGCCCCCGCCCGCGTGGGCGCGGCCCTCGCCGTCGATGCCGGCTCCGTCGACGGCGCCGTTCGGCATGACGTCGTTCGACCGGCCGGCTGCCCCTGTCTCGACCGGTCCGCGTCGTGGGACCTTGGTGGTCGTCGCGATCGTGATCGCGCTCGTCGCCGGCGCGATCGGGGCGGTGGCGGGAACGTACGGCACGCTGCGCTTCGCCGACCCGGTCGCCGGCGAGCCGGCGCCGCCGATCAACGACAACCTGGGCGACAAGGAGAAGGCGTTCCCGAAGCCGGAGAACGTCGCGACCGTCGCCGAGGCGATGCTGCAGAGCGTCGTCCAGATCAAGGTGTCGTCGAAGGCCGGGAAGGCGACCGGCTCGGGCTTCGTGATCCGAGACGACGGCCACATCGTCACCAACAACCACGTGATCGCGATGGCCGCGACCGACGGCTCGATCACGGTCGGCTTCGACAACGGCGAGGAAGCGCCGGCGAAGATCGTCGGGCGGAGTCCGTCGTACGACCTCGCGGTGATCCGCGTGACCGGGGTCGACAACCTGCATCCGGTCGCGCTGGGCGACTCCGACGGCGTGATCGTCGGGGAGCCGGTGGTGGCGATCGGCTCGCCGCTCGGGCTGGCGGGGACGGTGACCAGCGGGATCGTGAGCGCGCGGAACCGGCCGGTGACGGCGGGCGGTGAGGGCGAGAACTCGTTCATCAACGCGCTGCAGACCGACGCGGCGATCAACCCGGGCAACTCCGGCGGGCCGCTGGTCAACCTGCGCGCGGAGGTGATCGGGGTGAACTCCGCGATCGCCACGCTGGGGCAGGACCCCGGGGCCGAGGAGGAGCAGGCGCAGGGCAACATCGGGCTCGGCTTCGCGATCCCGATCAACCAGGCGCGGCGGACGGCCGACCAGATCATCAAGAACGGGTACGCGGTCTATCCGGTGATGGGCGCGACGGTGGACGTGCGCTTCGACGGGCCTGGCGCGCGGGTGGTCGAGGTGACGCCGGGGTCGGCGGCGGCTGAAGCTGGGCTGCGGACCGGGGACATCGTGACGGTGATCGACGGGCACAAGGTGACCGGGGCGGACGATCTGATCGTGCAGATCCGGAGCCATGTGCCGGGGCAGCGGGTTTCCCTGACGTACAAGCGTTCCGGCAAGGAAGACCGGGTGACCGTGACGTTGGGCGAGCAGCGCGGCTGAGGCCCTGCTTGGGTCAGGTCGCTTCGGGGTCGAAGGGGACGCGGCCGTTGAGCGGGCGGGTCTTGGTGCGGGTCGTGCTGGCGGCCGCGGCCTCGGTCTCGCTGGCAGCGTCCGCGGTGAGATCGGCGGCGGTGTCGTCGGTCACGACCGCAGAGTCGAGCTCGTCGGTGTGGCCGTTCTTCCCGTTCGTCGACGCGGTGTCGTCGTCGCGGAACGCGTCGCGGATGTCCAGGTCCTTGTCGAAGCGCAGGTCGTCCTCGTCGAGGTCGTTCAGCAGCCGCTTCTTGACGAACGTCCGCGGGTTGAGGTCGTTGATGTCGAAGTCCTCGAACTCCGGGCCGAGCTCCTTGGTCAGCTCGCGTCGGGCGTTCTGGGCCATCGCGCGTACGGTCCGGATGCCCCGCGCCGCCTGGCGGGCGATGTCGGGCAGGCGGTCGGGACCGAAGATGAACAGCGCGGCGACTGCCAGCACCAAAAACTCAGGGATCCCGATGTCGAACACGCGCTAAGGGTAACTCGGATAGCACACCTGTGCCTGGCGCACCTAGACCTGGGCGCCGGTCCGCGACTGCCGCAGCATTGTGAGCGCGACAAGTAGTCCGAGAACGGTCAACCCGGCGCTGACCAGCGGCAGGTTGCGCATCCCGGTGTCGCCCGCGATCAGCTGCCCACCCAGCCAACCGGCGAACGCCGCCGCGACCTGGTAGCCGGACGCGTTCACCGCCACGGCCAGCGTCGGGGCCGCGCTGGCCGACGAGACGACCAGCGTCTGCAGGCCGGGCACGATCGCGAACGCCAACGCGCCGAGGACGAACGCGAGGACGGCGAACGCGGCTTGGGTGTCGCCCAGTGCCTTGAGGAGCACCAGCGCGCCGGCCAGAACGGCGAGCATCCCGACCAGCGACGGGACGAGCGCGCGGTCGGAGAGCCAGCCGCCGACGAAGTTGCCGAGCAGGCTCCCCGCCCCGTACACGAGCAGCAGGACCGGCACGGCTTCGGCGTCGAAGCCGGCGACGTCGGTGGCGAGCGGGGCGAAGTACGTGAAAACGGTCACCACGCCGACGTTCCCCAGGGCCGTGAGCGCGATCGCGAGCCAGACCTGCTTGCTCTTGAAGACCCGCAGCTCGTTCGCCACCGACGACGTCGCGGCGGCCGCCTGCGCTGGAACGAAGCGCAGCACCATCAGCAGCCCCATGGCGGCGATCGCGGCGACGGCCACGAACGTCGCACGCCAGCCGAGGTGCTGCCCGACGAACGTGCCGATCGGTGCGCCGAGGATGAGGCCGAGGCTCATGCCGGCCGCGAGCCGGGCGACCGCCGAGGACTCGCGGCCCTTCTTCGCCGTGGCGATGGCGATCGCGATGGCCACGGCGAAGAACGTCGCCACCACCAACCCGGCGGCGAAGCGGGTCGCGAGCACGAGCAGGTAGTGCGGGACGATCGCCGAGGCCAGGTTGGCGAGGATCGCGAAGCCGACCAGTCCGGCGATCAGCTGCTTGCGCGCGTACCTCGCAGTCAGGACGGTCACGACCGGTCCGCCGACGATCATGCCGAGCGCGTACGCGGTCACCAGCAGGCCCGCGGACCCGAGCGAAACGTTCAGGTCGTCGGCCACGTCGGGGAGGATGCCCGCGGGCACGAACTCGCCGGTGGTCAGGCTGAAAACCACGAGCATGAGCGACAGCACGGGCACGGGGCTGGCCTCCGATGCATCTAGTTTGGATAGTTCAGACTAGAACTATCATGGATTGCACCGTGCAAGCTAGACTCTTTGCCATGGCGAGTGAGGAGCTCGATCGGGACCTGTGCAAGCTGATCCATCGGTTCGCGCACCGCATGGACGTTCAGGCTCGCCGCGTGGCGGACTCCCTGGAGATGACGGCGACGCAGGTGATCGCGCTGCGGGAGCTGTCGGAGCCGATCACGTCACGGGAGCTGGCGGAGCGGATGTCCTGCGAGCCGTCGAACGTGACGTTCGTCCTGGACCGGCTCGAGCAACAACAGCTGGTCGAACGGCGCCCGCACCCCACCGACCGCCGAGCTCGGCAGCTCGTCCTGACCCCCGCGGGCAAGCGACGCCGCGCCGCGGTGGTGAAGCGCCTCAGCGAGCACAGCCCGGTGGACAACCTGACGGAGGCCCAGCAAGAAACCCTCCGCACCCTCCTCCAGCGCGCCGCCTCCCCCTCCACCTCCAAAGAGGCGAATCAGCAGCCCTAGGGCCTGGGGGCAATGATCATGTATACATGATCATTGGCCCCTTTACGTGGGGTAGACGCCAGGTAGAGGGGTTGTTGGCCGCGTGAGGCAACCATCGGCGAGGTGTCCCCAGATCGGCGACTCCCCTTACCGGGGTGGGGTTCTGGCGGGTGTTGCCACGGTGCAGAACCCCAGCTGGGTAAGGGAAGTGCGGGCTGGCTGTGGATCTGTGGATGGGCGGCCAGCCGCGGGCGGCTGGCGTGAGCGTGAGGGCGCGGCCGCCGAGGGGTCGAGGCCACCTCGGCAGGACGATCGACGACGCTGAGCTGCCTTCGCTGCAGGTCTACCGCATGATCGTGGGCGCGGTTCGTGGTGAAGTCACGATGCGGGATGTGTGTCCCCAGATCGGCGACTCCCCTTACCGGGGTGGGGTTCTGGCCGGTATTGCCACGGTGCAGAACCCCAGCTGGGTAAGGGAAGTGCGGGCCGGCGCTGAGCTCGGGGTCGCTCGCCACCATCCGCTCCGATATCGGCCGGATCCGCTCCGAATCCAAAGCCACCCAACCCCGCCGGTCGCCCGCCGACACTCAGGCAAGAGCCGAGTTGTTGGACAGATGTCGGTCTCAATGCCGAGATCTGTCCAACAAGTCGGCCAGCTAGCTGCGGGCGGCTGGGGTCAGGGTGAGGGAGCGGCCGGCGAGGCCGCGGCTGCGGCCGCCGAGGGCGGAGGCCATCTCTGTCAGGACGACGGACGACGCCGAGGTGGGGTCGCTCACCACCACCGGCATCCCCACGTCGCCACCCGAGCGCAGCGTCACGTCCAACGGGATCGAGCCCAGCAGCGGTACCGGGTAGCCGAAGCGCTGGGTCAGCGTCTCCGCCACCCGGGCACCGCCGCCCGTACCGAACACGTCGATCTGGTGCGACGGTCCGCAGTGCGGGCACGGCAGCCAGGACATGTTCTCGATCACGCCCGTCACCCGCTGGTGCAGCATCGAGGCGATCGTTCCTGCCCGTTCGGCCACCTCGGCCGCGGCCTCCTGGGGGGTCGTCACCACGACCACCTCGGAGTTCGTCAGGTGCTGCCCGACCGAGATCGCCATGTCCCCCGTGCCAGGCGGCAGGTCCAGCAGCAGGATGTCCAGGTCGCCCCAGAAGACGTCTCCGAGCATCTGCACCAGAGCCCGATCGAGCATCGGCCCGCGCCACGCCACGACCTGGTCGCGCTTCTGCTTCAGCTGGCCGACCGAGATCACCTTCACACCGTGCGCCGGCACCGGCATGATCATGTCCTCGACCCGCGTCGGCCGGGTGTCCGCGACGCCGAAGATCGCCGGGATCGAGTGCCCGTACACGTCCGCGTCGATCACGCCGACCTTGTGCCCGCGCGCGGCCATCGCCACGGCGAGGTTCGCCGTCACCGTGGACTTGCCCACGCCGCCCTTGCCGGACGCGATCGCGAAGATCTTGGTCAGCGAGTCCGGCCGCGAGAACGGGTTCTCCCGCGCCGGCGTCCCGCCCCGCAGCTGCCCCTGCAGTTGCTGGCGCTGCTCCGCGGACATCACGTCCAGCGTCACGTTCACGTCAGTCACGCCCGGCAACGCGGCCATTGCCGCGGTCACGTCACGGGTCAGCGTGTCGCGCATGGGGCAGCCGGCGACCGTCAGCAGTACGGTCACCTCGGCATGCCCGTCGGGCCGCACCTCGGCGGAGCGCACCATGCCGAGCTCGGTGATCGGCCGCTTGATCTCCGGGTCGAGCACCTTGCCGAGCGCGGTACGTACCTGATCCTCGGTGGGGAGCGTCTTCACAACCCCGATGCTACGTGGCTGCCTCAGGTCTTGCGCACGGCCCGCTCGCCCTGGCCCGGCTTCCACACCCTGATGTACATCACACCGTCGTTCATCTCGACCGTCGACGCCCCCTTGAGGTCGGCGACGAAGAACGGATCGAACCTCTGCCCGCGCAGGTCCATCCCGATCTCTTCGAACAGCGCTTGGGTGAACCGCTGGTGCAGCTCCTCGTCCTGCAGGTTCACCACATCGCCGGTGAGCTTGGCGTCGCCCTCGCTGACGTGGGTGTCGACGGTCGCCGTGTGCAGGGTGAAACGCGGGTCGCGCTCGAGATCGGCGAACTTCGTCGTCCCCGGCATGCCCATGATCGTGAGGTGCCCCTCGAAGATCCGCGGCTCGACCGGGCTGATCCGTGGATAGCCGTCGGAACGGAGCGTGCCGAGCATGCAGAGGTTGCCTGTCGCCTGATGCCGGCGCTGGAACAGCTCGGCGATGTGGGGAGCTTCTTCGACGAAGTCATGCCATTCGACCATCGCCGGATCGTACCGAGGCAGGTTGTCGGTGGGGACTGATAGGCCAGGGGACATGCGATTCGGACTCGACGTACCGATAGACGGGTCGTACGCCGACCCGCGCCTGCTCGCGGACCTGGCGTACGACGCCGAGGCGGCCGGCTGGGACGGCTTCTTCCTGCAGGACGGCCTCGGCGGCCCGAAGCGGGCGATCGACCCGTGGATCGGGCTGACCGCGGTCACTCTCAGGACCGAGCGCGTCAAGCTCGGCGTGTTCCTGACCCCGCTCCCGAGGCGGCGGCCGGGCGAAGTGGCCATGCAGGCGGCGACGATCGACCACCTGTCCGGCGGTCGCCTGATCTTCGGTGCCGCGGTGGGCCACGCCGAGCACGACTTCGTCCCGTTCGGCGACGCCTGGGACCTGCGGGTACGTGCCCAGCAGCTGGACGAGGCGCTCGAGGTCGTGGCAGGTCTCTGGACGGGGCGTCCGTTCTCCTTCGAAGGAACGCATTTCCGGCTGACCGACGCCCAGATCGCTCCACCGCCGCTGCAGTCGCCGCGGGTGCCGGTCTGGGTAGCGACCGGCTGGCCGCACCGCAAGCCGATGCGCCGGGCCGTCCGCTGGGACGGCGTCTACCTGATGACCGACAACCAGGCGACCGACCAGCCGATCAGCGTCGAGGACATCGCCGCCGCCGCGGCCTTCGCCAAGGAGCTGAGAGGCGACGCCCCCTTCGAGGTCGCCGCGAACGGCTGGTCCGACACCCCGGCCGTCGCGGAGTACGAGGACGCCGGCGCGACCTGGTGGATCGCCCTCGCCCCCGAGAGCCCCGAGGCGTACCGATCCGTCATCCAGCAAGGCCCACCCGGCTAGGACCTGTCGCATACGTCGGGGGTGCTGGCGGACGGGCACCGAGGCCGCTTTACCTGGCGAGTGGGTGCTTCACTCGGGGTGTATCCCACGTAGAGCGGCAAATGATCATGTAAACATGATCATTTGCCGCCACCTGGGGAGCCACCGGAGAGCCATCCAGGAGAGCACCCGGAGGGCGGCCTGCGCATCAGCGATGCCGAGACGCCGCTGCGTCGCTCCAGCCACCTTCGTCGCAGGCGCAAGCCGAGACAAGGCAGCGGCCCCGACGTCCCCGAAGGGACGAAGGGGCCGCCGTCACGCCATAAGGGCTACCGCTGCCCGCGAGGCCCGTGGATCGGCTCCGGCTGGGCCGGGTGGTTGTCCGGCCGTCCGCCCGGCGCCCGCTTGGCCGCCACTTCCGGAGGCTCGGAGACGCCCAGCAGAGCCGCGGCCTTCTGCACCGTCCGGTACGACTTCAGCGCGTGGTTCACGCCGCCCAGGTACCGCCAGTTCCGGAACTCGGCCTTGGCCAGCACCGCATAGACGTCAGCCGCCGCCAGCAAGCCCCGCACCTTCCAAGCCTGCGGGTGCTTCAGCACCAACCCCGCGAGCGAGTTCGCCTCGTTCAGGTATCCCGCGGTCTCCCACCGGTACATGTTGTCCCGGTCGAACTGGCCGAAGTCCCAGTTCAGGTCGATGTAGCTCATCATCGTGTTCGACTCGTCGCCCGACTGCGCGAAGTAGAACTCGCCCGAGCCCCCGTAGTCCACCGCGGACTCCGAGTCGTAGCCGTCGTGCGGGTGCGACATCCCGATGTGGTGGCCGAACTCGTGCACCGCGGTCGTCGTGAACCCGTACCCCGCCTCGCGCGTCTCCGGCGTGTCGAACGCGAACGTCTCGGTCTGCGTTCCGTCGGTGTAGTTGTCGTCCGCGTACCCGAGCAGCCCCGCCACCACCGAGTCGGTCGTGTCGAACGCCCAGATCGAGCCCACGTAGTCCTTCGGCCGGTACGAGGGCTGGTACTGCGCCTTGTTCTCCGCGAAGTAGCAGAACAGCTCCGCACCTGGGTCCTGGTACGCGTTCCAGCAGTCGTCCTCCTCGACCACGCCAGCCCAGATGTTCAAGGCCCGCTTGGCGCCTGCGTCGATTGGATCCGTCAACTCAGTCTTGACGGACCAGTCGTAGTACGGCTGGAACGCGGCCAGCTTCGACTTGACGAACTTGCCGCGGATGTACGCGAGCCCGTCGGAGTCGGGATTGTCCTGCAGGACCTCGAGGTGCACGACCTTCTTGCCGCCAGGCCCAGGTGTCGTGTTCAACGGGTCGTACAGCGGCGACGTCGTGAAGAGCAGGTTGATCGCCGCGTAGCGGGTCAGCTTGCCCAGGTCGCTGTAGAGCGCGCTCTTCGGGCGGTACGCGCCGTACTCCCAGATCGGCGGGATCCGGTAGTCCGCCACGTCGTCGCCGTCGAGGTCGGCGTCGTCGACGTTCCAGCTGCCGCTCCACGCCTCCGGGCCGGCCGACGGGTCGAAGAACCAGGACCGGCTGTTCGTGCCGCCCCACGCGATCAGCTTGCGGGACGCGCGCTGCTCGCCGAAGTTGTAGCCGGTGTCCGGGTCGGGCTCGTCGGTCTTCGTGTACACGTGGTACTTGAAGTCCTTCCGCCCGAACCAG
Source organism: Tenggerimyces flavus (assembly GCF_016907715.1). Lineage (NCBI taxonomy): Bacteria > Bacillati > Actinomycetota > Actinomycetes > Propionibacteriales > Nocardioidaceae > Tenggerimyces > Tenggerimyces flavus. The sequence goes on from NZ_JAFBCM010000001.1 coordinate 2,857,070, forward strand.
TTCAGGTAGTAGACGGTGTAGCTGCGCGGGCTGATGCCCAACGACGAACGCCCGTTGCTCGCCAGCCAGCTCTCCACCGACACCGCGTCGATGTTCTTCACCTGCGGCGTCACGTCGAGCACGTTGTTCAGCTGGTCGTTGTACTGCTGCTGGTAGACCGTCAGCGGGTTCGTCTTGCCCTTCTTGGCAAGGAATCCGAAGAACTTGTCCTCGAAACGCCGATTGGTGTCGATCACGTTGTACTTGAAGTCGAAGCGCAGACCCATGTCGCGCCCGGCGAGCCCGTAGAACTGGGGCGCACGGACGACGGGTTCGTACGACTTCGGCAGCTCCGCCTTCAGCTTGCTGGCCGAGATCTTGTCGAACCCGACGAAGACCACGTTGACCGGGATCTGCTGCCGCAGTGTCTGCGTCTTGCCCGGGTCGAGCCCTTTGAACTGGCTCTTGGCGCCCTGCGGAGCCGGTGCCGGAGCCTTGGCGGCGGCACTGGTCGCCGAGGCACTGGGCGCGGCCAGGAACGATCCGGCCACGAAGACGGCAAGCATGCCCACCAGCAGTCGTTTCACAGCTGCTCCCCTCGAGGCGGCCACCGCGACCGCCGACGAGCTTCAGACCCTAGTCCCGAACGGGCGCGCCTGTCTTGTGAGCCCCAGCCCGCAGATTGTCGGGGCGCCCGGAGTCACGCTCGGTGTCCCGTTCGTCCAACTCGTTCAGCAGCGAACGCAGCTCCGAGCGCAGGAAGTCGCGGGTCGCCACCTCCCCGACCGACATCCGCAGCGACGCCACCTCACGCGCCAGGAACTCCATGTCCGCACGCGTCCGGTCCGCCACGTCCCGGTCGTGGTCGTACTGGATCCGGTCCCTGGCCTCCTGCCTGTTCTGCGCGAGCAGGATCAGCGGCGCCGCGTACGAGGCCTGCAGCGACAACATCAGGGTCAGAAAGATGAACGGGAACGGGTCGAACCGCAGGTTGCCGGGCGCGAACACGTTCCACAGGATCCACACGACGACGAAGCACGTCATGTACGCGATGAACCGTGCCGTCCCGAGGAAGCGGGCGAAGTTCTCCGAGAACCGCCCGAAGAACTCCGGGTCGTACTCGAACTGGATCAGCGAACGCCGCGGATACAGCGGTACGTCCAGCCGCTGGGCGTCGGTTCGCGAGACCAGGAAGCGATCTCGGTCGCGGCGAGCCTTCGTGGGTCGCACATCGGTGGGGTCGGCGGTTGGCCGGTCGTCACGTGCCACGGGTCACCTCCGCGTACCGCTCGCGCCAGTTCTCCGGCAGCAGATGGTCCAGAACGTCATCCACCGTCACCGCACCGAGCAGCCGGCTGGACTCGTCGACGACGGGAGCCGCCATCAGGTTGTACGTCGCGAGGTAGCTTGCCACCTCGTCCAGCGACGCCTCCGGCCATAGCGGCTCGAGGTCGGTGTCGATGACGCTCGACACCAGATCAGACGGGGGTTCTCGCAACAGCTGTTGGAAGTGCGCGACGCCGATCAGTCGTCCAGTCGGCGTCTCCATCGGCGGCCGGCAGACGAACACCATCGTCGCGAGGGCCGGTGTCAACTCCTCGTTGCGCAGCCGTGCCAACGCGTCCGCGATCGTCGCGTCTGGGGGGAGGATCACGGGCTCGGTGGTCATCAGGCCGCCGGCCGTACGTTCCTCGTACGCGAGCAGCCGGCGTACGTCGTCCGCCTCCTCCGGCGCCATCAACAGCAGCAGCTGCTCGGCCCGGTCCGGCGGCAGCTCGGCGATCAGGTCCGCCGCGTCGTCCGGCGACATCTCCTCCAGAACGTCGGCCGCGCGCTCGAGGTCCAGCTCCTCGATGATCTGGACCTGGTCCTCCTCGGGCAGCTCCTCCAGCACGTCCGCCAGCCGCTCGTCGCCCAACGCCGACGCCACTTCCGCCCGCCGCTTCGGGGTGAAGTCGTGCAGAACGCTCGCCAGGTCGGCCGCCTTCATCGTCTCCAGCCGTGCCAACAGGTGCCGCGCGCCCTGAGCCTCCTCCACCAGCGAGAACCCGGTCACCGCGTCCCAGTCGACGACCGCGGTCTGGCCACGGCGACCGAATCGCTTTGCCCCCTTGACGATCGCGATCTTCGTGATCTCCCAGTCCCGGTTGCGGCTCTGCTCCAGCCCGACGTCGAACACCGTGACCTGCTCGCCGGTCTCCTCCAGCGTGACCCGGCGGTCGAACATCTCACCGAGCACGAGCGTCTCGGTCGGCCGCTGCTCGAACTTGCGCATGTTCACCAGGCCGGTCGTGACGACCTGGCCGGCGTCGACCCTTGTGACCCTGGTCATCGGCAGGAACACGCGCCGCCGGCCGAGGACCTCGACGACGAGGCCGAGGATGCGCGGCGGGCGTCGGTCCGTACGCAGCATCGCGACGATGTCGCGGACCTTGCCCACGGGATCGCCATGCGGGTCGAAGACCGCGGTCGACGCGAGTCGTGCGGCGAAGACCCTGGTCGGCGTGCTGCTTGTCACAGGACCTCCCTCGCGCCTCGTTCTACGGGCAAACCCTATGCGACGGGGGAAAGTCCGTAGACGCGGCGCGCGTTGTCGCGGCCGATCATCGTCGCGACCCGGATGGCGTCCGCCTCGGCCCACTCGCCGGCGTCGACGAACTCGCCCAGCACGTGGGTGATCGCGCGCCGCCACAGGTGCGCGCCGAGGTAGTGCAGCTCGGCCGGGCCCCACGCGTCGGAGGAGAACAGCAGCTTGCCGAACGGTGCCGTCTCCAACGACTCCGCGACGATCGCCGCGGCCCGCGCGCCGGTGTAGTTCACCGCGAGGCCGACGTCGAAGTAGACGTCTCGGTACGCGTGCGCCAGGTAGCCCGCTTCGCGGTGGAACGGGTAGCAGTGCAACAGCATCAGCGGCGTGCCGTACGGCTCGGCCAGCTCGATGAACTCCGTCAGCAGCAGCGGGTTGGCCCGATGCAGCCGCAGGTCCGGGTCGCCGAACCCGACATGGAACTGCAGCGGCAGCCTCCGTTCGACGCCGGCCCAGATGAGGTGCCGGAGCAGCACAGGATCGCTGACGCGATCGGTCGACCCGCTCGCCAGCCACTCACCCGCCGCGGTCTCGACCTCGCGCAGGGAAGGCTGCTGCGGCTCGAAGTCGAGGCCCAACCGGTACGCCACGACGGTCTTCGTTCCCACTGCGGAGGCGAGCCGTTCGTCCAACGCCTCGGCGAAGCGCGGCGCGAACTCGGCCGCCGTACAGCCCGACCCGGCGACCTGCTGGGCCACCGACTCCAGGCGGACGACCTCGTCGGTCGTCGCACCCGACGCGAGGCTCATGCCGTCGAGGTCGAGGATTCGGTCGGCCGCGTAGCCGGTCTCCAGCAGGTAGTGCGCGATGCCGGAGGCGTGCAGCAAGCGCCGGTTGACATCGTCCGTACCGAGCTCCCGGCGTGCCGCGAGGTAGTCCTCGGGTGACACGTGCGGCTCGAGCCCGAGGACGGGAGCGCACCACCGGCGAATCGCGAAGCCCAGTTGAGAGTCGAACGCGCTCAGCCCATCGGGCAGGGGCCGGTCGGACTCGCTGATCAGCTGCTCGAAGTCGTCCGCCTCGGTCGAGATCGCGCCGTGCACGTGGTGATCGACGAGGTCCAGGGCTTGAACGGCCTCCGCCAGCTCGCTCACGACAGCTTCGGCCCGCGCGTCGGGCGGCGGTGGAAGACCCACGGCAACTTGCCGCGTGTCGTCGCCGGGCTGTCCGGTGGCGGCGCGGCCTCGTCGTCGGTCGGCATCTTGCCGGGGTGCTCGAGGACCTCGCCGGTCGGAACGAGGCGGGTGATCGTCGACTCGCTCGCCCAGCGGTCCGGCAGGTTCGCCGCGTCGGTGGCGTTCAACCGTTCGCTCCGCAACGCCGCGAGCGCGGTGTCCCACTCGGGTGAGCCGGGGGTGAGCTGTTCCGCGCGCGCCCGCCAGGTGACCAGGCGGGCCTGGCTGTCCTTGGCCCGCGCGGTCACGGTGACCTCGGCAGCCTCGGCGAGGCCGGGAACGGGCTGCTCGCCACCGCCCGCGACCACGTACGCGACGCCGTCCTGCCAGGCGTGCCACACCGCGCGCGCCCGGTCCAGACCTGCGTAGCGAAGCCACAGCAGGTCCGACTTGCGCCCCGCCTCGTCGACGAGCGCGGCCAGCAGCTGCGCGTCCATAGAGACGAGGCTAGGGCATGCCTCTCGCCCCTAGCCCCCTCACAAACTGTGGGGTTCTGGTAGCGACACGCCAGCGTGTCGCTACCAGAACCCCACAGTTTGTGAGGGCCCGGGCGAGTGGCATGCGCTAGGGAGTGATGTCGATCGGCCGCACCCCTGGCGGGGTGAAGCCGAGCACCTGGCCGTAGAACGACAGCTCCGCCTCGGTCGCGGCGATGATCGACTCGGTCTTCCGGAAGCCGTGCTGCTCTCCCGGAAACATGATCAGCGCGTGCCGGATCCCCAAGTCCCGCAGGGCATCGGCGAACAGCTGCGACTGCTCCTTCGGTACGACCCGGTCCTCCTCGCCCTGCAGGATCAGCACCGGGCAGGACGTCTTGGCCACGTGGGTGATCGGCGACCGTTCGTCGTAGATCGCGGCGTCCTCGGGCTGCGAGCCGATCAGCCCGTCCAGGTACCGCGCCTCGAAGTCGTGCGTGGTCGCGGCGAACGAGCGCAGGTCCGCCGGGCCGAACAGGGAGTTCGCCGCGGCGAAAGTTTCGGTCGCCACCGCGGCGCACAGGGCGGTCCAGCCGCCGGCCGAGCCGCCGCGGATCGTGAGGCGCGCGGGGTCGGCGTCCCCACGTTCGACCAGCGCCTGGGCCGCGGCGACGCTGTCCTCGACGTCGACGACGCCCCACTGCTTGTTCAGCCGTTCGCGATAGGCGCGCCCGTACCCGGACGAGCCGCCGTAGTTGACGTCGAGCACGCCGATGCCCCGGCTGGTCAGGTAGGCGATGCTGAGGTCGTACTTCGCGTGCTGCATCGCGGTCGGACCGCCGTGCACGAACACCGCGTACGGCGGCAGTTCGCCGTCCGGCGCCTGGAAGTCGGGGTTGCGGGGCGGGTAGATGTGGACGTGCACCTCGCGGCCGCCGGCGGGCCGGAGCGTCGTCGACTCGGCCACCGGGAGGTACGTGGCGTCCGGCACGACGTCGGCCTCGTACGCCTCTCGCACGACCTCGTGCGCGCCGGTCGCGAGGTCGACGACGATCAGCGACGTGGGCCGGTCCGGCCGGTAGGCGAGCGCGGCGAACCGGCTGCCCGAGATGTCCACCATGACCTCGAACCCCGAGAACGGCAGGTCGAGGTCGTCGAGCGCACCGGTGGCGGGGTCGAGGATGCCGATGCGCTGGACGCCGAGCCCGTGGACGGCGGCGATGCGGCCGTCGGGGAGCACGCCGTACGTCCGCATCCCGAGCAGCCACAGCGGCTGGGCGAACTCCTCCTCGACCGGATGCAACGGCTCGGGGTCGTTGCCAGGCTCGAGCCGGTAGAGGTTCCAGAACCCGGACCGATCGGTCACGACGTAGAGCTCGTCGTTCGACGCCCATTCCGGCTGATAGACCGCCTCGGCCGGGCCGCCGAGGACGACGTCCCAGCTGTCGACGCGCCCGTTCTCGATCGCGCCGATGCGCAGCTCGGTGCCGTCCCAGGGCATGTTCGGGTGGTCCCAGGCCAGCCAGGACAGCTTGGTGCCGTCGGGGGAGACGCGCGGGTTGGAGAGGAAGCGCGAGCCGCTGACGAGCTCGCGGATGGCGCTCGCGTCGTTCGCCGCGCTTCCGTCGAGGGGAACGGCGACGATGGCGCGCTCGAGGTCGCCGGCGCTGTGGCGTTCGTGGATGCAGAGGATCTCGGCCTGGTCGGGGCTGAGCTGGAGCTCGGCGAAGCGCAGCTTGGCGCCCGACTCCGGGGTGAGCGGGACGGGATCCTCGCCCGGGTCCACGCGGTAGAGGCGCTGGTCGGTGAACTCGACGAACGCCAGCGCGCCGTCCGGCAGCGGGACGTACGAGACCCCGCCGTACTCGTGCACGCGGCTCCGCGCGTTCCACGGCTGGGGGATCAGGTCGACGCGTTCGCCGTCCGCGCGCCGCCTGACGACGACGCTGCGGCCGGACTCGTCGGGGCGCGCTTCGGTCCACCAGAGCTCGTCGCCGGCGAACGTCGGGAAGCCGAACGCCCGGCCGCCACGGGTGAGGCTGGCCGCCTCGATGGGGGAGATCCACTCGCCGTACGGCGCTGTGTTCTGTGCACTCACGGGCTCGACCTTATGGCTTCTCGGAGGCGCGAATGGGGCATACCCGGAGGGCTTGGGAGATCTTTGCCCGCCCGCTTCCGGACAATGCCCGGAAGCGGGCGTCCGGTGAGGTTGTCCGGGCGGATGGACCGCCCTAACGTCGGCGACGTTGCGGAGGGGACAGCGGTCAGGGCTCGTCGTCTCCGTACACGGATCGGCCCGCAAAGCGCCAGCCCCGCGTCGTCCCCCCCGGCACCGGACTGCTGGCACCTGGCGGGCCGATCATTTCCGTAGCAGCAGACCCGCGTCGTCGCCACTTCACCGGACCGGACTGCTGGCACTTGGCGGGCCGATCATTTCCGTAGCAGCAGCCCCGCGTCGTCGCCACTTCACCGGACCGGACTGCTGGCACTTGGCGGGCCGATCATTTACAGCATTCCGCGGCGGACCGCCTGCATGCCCGCCTGGAAACGCGTGCCGGCGTCGAGCTCGTCCATCAGCTGCCGTACGTGGCGGCGCACTGTGCGCGTGTGCACGCCGAGCTGCCGGCCGATCGCCTCGTCGGTGAGGCCGGCTGCCAACAGGGCAAGCAGCTTGACCTGCACCTGGCCGCGCTGATGCGGGTCCGCGGAAGGTTCGGCGCGCAGCGGGAGCGAACGACGCCACACCTCCTCGAACAGCGCGACCATCGTGTCCAGCACCGACGACGCGTGGACGACGATCGCGCTGTCGGCACGTTCCGAACCCTGCAAGGAGATCAGGCCGACGTGCTCGTCGGCGACGAACATCTTCACCGGGACGTCGGTCGTCACGCGGGCCTGTTCGCCGGCCTCGACCATCTCCAGCGCCGCGTCGAGGTGCCCCGGCAGCTCGAGCCCGACCCGGTCGTAGATCACCCGGTACTCGATGCCCTGCGCGAGCAGCTCGCGTTCGACGTTGTTCGGCCCGTACCCCAAGTACGGCGGGCGATCGAATGCGCGGACCTGGCGCCGCGCGCTGCGCTGCAGCTCGAGCCAGCGTTGCGACGTCGCGTCGGCGGTCGTGACGATCTCGACGACCTCCTCGGGCCCGGTGGCAGGGCGCGCGCCGCGATGCCGTTCGCCAAGATGTCCCGCGGTGACTCGGGCGCGTTGCAGCTCCTCCTCACGCGAGCGGATCAACACCTCCAGCGCCACATCCGGCGCGGCCGCGGCGTAGCGCCTCGGCAGTCCGGGCAGCAGCGAGACCAACCCCTTGCTCTCCAAGGTGGCGAGGGTCTTTCGTACGCGAGCACGTGGTAGTCCGAGGTCGAGCAAATCGTCCGCACTGGCACGCGGTCGATCCACCAACGTGGTGTAGATCAGCTCTTCGTCGGGTGTCAGGCCAACACTTTCCAGCAAGGAACGTCCCCCTACATCAACATTTCGCTGGCCAGCGTAAGCAGGGAGAGCAGTCAGTAAATGCGGAAGCGCGGAATTGGGGTGGCGTCAACCTGGAGTTGACGACGGCGGTTCCTGGGCAAACCGCCCGTATGGCCCTACCCGGTGGGGTTGCCGTGCGTCCAGCGGCCGGCCAGCAGCGTGCCGAAGACCTCGATCTTGCGGAGATCTTCCGGAACAAGGTCGGCCGGATCGTCGTCGAGAATCATGACATCGGCGGGTTGTCCGATCTCGAGCTCGCGGCGGCCGCGGCTCGCCGCGGCGAGTGCGTCCGGAAGTTCCAGCGCTTGTTCCGGATGCCAGGCCGGCCGGTCGTCATCCGTCCGTGTGATCGCGGACGCGATGCCGTCCCACGGGTCGAGCGGCGCGACCGGAGCATCCGAGCCGAGCTCGAGAGTCGCACCGGCGCGGAGCAGGTCGGCGTACGGGAACGCGCGCTCCGTCCGTCCCGCCCAGTACTTGTCGGCGACGTCGCGGTCGTCCGGCGCGTGCGCGGGCTGGACACCCACGGCGAGTCCGGGTCGGGCGAACCGGTGTACGTCGGACACATCGACCAGCTGCGCGTGCTCGATCCGGCCCGTGCAGCCGACCTGCTCGAACGCGTCGAGAGCGATCCGGTTGGCGAGATCGCCGATCGCGTGGACCGCGGGCTGCAGCCCGTTCTCGACGGCGCGCCTCATGCTCGTGACCAGTTCGTCGGGCGGGAGTTCGAGCAGACCGTTCGCCGCGTCGCCTTCGAGGCCGGGGTAGGGGCGTGCGCAGTACGCCGTTCGGGTGTTGAGCGAGCCGTCGACGAACAGCTTCAGCGGGCCGACCTCGAGCAGGTCGTGCAGGCGGTCGCCCGTACGGTGACCTGCGGCGATGGCGTGCTCGAGCCAGGCGGGGTAGACGGTGGCCTGGATCCGTACGTCGATCCGGTGCTGGGCGAGGCGGCGCGGCCAGTCGGTGAGGTTGTCGGCGAACTCGAAGTCGATGATCCCGGCGACGCCGCGGGCCGCGGCCGCGGTGGCGGCCTCGGCGACCCACTGGTCGAGTGTCTCGACCGGTGCCTGGGGGAGGGCGGCGACGGCGCGGAGGCAGTCCTGTTCGCGAAGGATGCCGGTTTCATGCTCGTTCGCACCGACGACCTCGAGCGCGGCCGGGCTCAACCAGACGGTATGCAGGTCGTTGCTGAGCAGGGCGATCGGGCGGTCCGGGAGCGCGGCCTGGAGCAGGTCCTGGTGCGGCTGGTCGGGCCAGATTCCGTCCCGAAAACCGAATCCGCTGATGATCTCGCCGCCGGCCCGCCCATCGACGGCGGCGAGTACGAGGGCGACCGCATCCGCAGCTGAACGCGCTTTCGTGAGATCGATCCGCCGTCGGCTCGTTGCCCACTGCACGAGATGGGCGTGCGCATCCCACATCGCGGGTAGTACGGTCCGCCCTTCCAGGTCTACCGTCGTAGCGTCGCGCGGTACGTCGGTGGATTTGGCGGGGGTGATCGCGGTGACCAGTCCATGGTCGATGGTGAGATCGGCGGTCTGGCCGCGGCTGCCGAGCCGCGCTTGACGAAGGACGAGCACGCTGCATTCTCCCGATCGAGCTGTTTCGGTGGAAGACACACGGAGAGGCGACCACGTGGAGCGTTCAGGTGGTTACCGGGACGGACTGGGTCTTTTCACCGTCCGTGATGTGAGAGTCGCCGTCCGCTTGGTGACGCGGCCCATGTCCATCCGCCGGAACGGCAGGCAAGATGCCAGGGGGCGCGTGTGGGACACGCCGGGGTTGGCCGCGAGGCCGCGTTATCAGGGAGGACACCACCAATGCTCGACCCGATGCTCGTTGACGAACTCGAGAGCGTTCCGGCAATGGACGGATTTGCCGGCGTCGACGAGCTGGTGGCCACGACCCAGCGCCTGGCGGCTGAGTACTCCGACGTAGCTCGGCTGCGGCGGATCGGGACCTCGCGGCTCGGTGAGCCGTTGGTCTGTCTGACCGTGGGGAGCGGCGAGCACCATGCGGTGGTCTTCGGCATGCCGCACCCGAACGAGCCGATCGGCGGGCTGACCGCCGTTCATCTGGCTCGGCGGATCTGTGCGGACCCGGCGTTGCGTGAACGCTTGGGGTACACCTGGCACATCGTGCCGTGCATCGACCCGGACGGGACACGGCTGAACGAGGGGTGGTTCGAGGGGCCGTTCACGCGGACGTTGTACGCGCGGAACTTCTACCGCCCGGCGGCCTCGGAGCAGGTGGAGTGGACGTTCCCGTTCGCGTACAAACGCGCGTACTTCGACCAGGTGCTCCCGGAGACGTTGGCGCTGATGCGGCTGATCGACGACACGCGGCCGACGTTCATGTGCTCGCTGCACAACGGCGAGGTGGGCGGCGTGTACTACTACCTGTCACGGCCGGAGCCGTCGCTTTACCCTGTGCTGCAAGGGATTCCGGCGCATCTGGGGTTGCCGTTGGACACCGGGGAACCGGAGGCGCCGTTCATCCGGCGGCTGGACACGGCGATCTACCAGACGGCCTCGACGGAGGAGGCGTACGACTACGCCGAGTCCGCCGGGGTCGATCCGCTCCACGAGGTCGCGGGGGACTCGTCGGGGGCTTACGCGTCGCGGTACGGGACGCTGACGTTGGTGTCGGAGCTGCCGTACTTGGCGGACAAGAACGCGGGGGACCAGCGGCCGGCGAAGATCGGCTACGGGGATCTGTTGCGGACCCAGGCTCTGGGCCTGCGGGAGTTGGCGTGGTTGCTGACGGACACGTTGGAACACGTTTCCGATGACATGGTGACGGATTCGCCGTTCCTGCGGGCGACTCGCTACTTCGCGCCGATGTGCGCATCCCTGCCCGAGATGAACGAACGCCGCGCCGCCGTGGCCGAGGCCTCGCGCCCGGCGACCGTGGCGGAGCAGCACTCGTGCGAGGACCTGGTGCACATGTTCCGCCTGCGCTACGGCGGCATGCTGCTGCGAGCACTGGACGGCGAGGTGGCGATCGGCAACGGCACCCCCGCGATCCGCTTCCGCCGGGCAGCGTTGTCGGAGACGTTCCAGGCCTGGTGCGACGAAGCGGAGGAGGCATCGTCGGCCGAGACGATCCCGATCAAGAAGCTCGTCGGCACCCAGTACGCCGCCATCCTCGCCGTCGCCTCCCACGCCTCGACCCGTCGCAAGTAGCCCCCGCGCGACTTCGCCCACCAAAGGGGCGTTCCCGACCCACCTCGTTGGTCCTCAGAACGCCTCCTCATGGGCAAAGTCGCGATGCGAGACGCCCCCTGCCACCCGTCGGCGCCCCGCGCTCGGAGCTGGGCCTGTCCACAGCCGATGCGACTTCACCCATCGAAGTGGGGTTTCGAAGGCTCCTGCCACGTTGCAGAACCCCGGTCGGGTGGGTGAAGTCGCACCAGCTGTGAGTATTGACAGGTCAGTAGTGTAAGTGCAGACTTACCGTTCGTGGGGACTTACCAAGGCCGCGCTCTCGAAGCTCTGGGGGATCCGACTCGGCGGGCGATCTTCGAGCGGCTCGGCAGAGGTCCTTGCTCGGTCGGCGTCCTGGCCTCGGAGCTCCCGGTCAGCCGGCCAGCGGTTTCGCAGCACCTCAAGGTGCTCAAGCAGGCCGGGCTCGTGGTGGACCAAGCCGTGGGGACCAAGCGGGTGTATCGGATCGATCCGAAGGGGGTCGACGGCTTGCGCGGGTATTTCCAGCAGTTCTGGACGGATGCGATGGCCGCCTTTCAGCAGGCCGTCGAGGAGGAAACATGACGCAGCAGACAGACGACACCGTTCGGGTGCAAGTCACGGTTGACGCTCCGATCGAGCGCGCGTTCGCGGTGTTCACCGAACGGTTCGACAGTTGGTGGCCGCGCGGCCATCACCTCGGAGACGGCGACCTGGTCGCCGCGGTCATCGAGCCGGAGAAGGGCGGCCGGTGGTACGAGCGCACCGCCGACGGCAAGGAGTGCGACTGGGGCCACGTACTCGAGTGGGATCCGCCGCACCACGTCGCGCTGTCGTGGGACATCAAGCCGGCCTTCGATGGCGTCGATCCCGAGCGGGCCAGTCGCATCGACGTACGGTTCGAGGCCGACACCGAGAAGCGGACGACGGTCACGCTCGTGCACTCCGAGTTCGAGAAGCACGGCGACGACTGGCAGCAGCTGCGCAACGGTGTCGGTGCGGACGACGGCTGGGGCGGCATCCTGACCGCGTACGTCGAAGCGGCCAACGCCTGAAGCGGAAACGCCCCCGCCGTGATCGGCGGGGGCGCCTCGCTTAGAGCCAGCCGTTGCGCTTGAAGAACCGGTGCAGGGAGAAGCACACGACGAGCATGAGTCCCAGCACCATGAAGTAGCCGAACCGCCACCGCAGCTCCGGCATGAAGTCGAAGTTCATCCCGTAGATGCCCGCGATCATCGTCGGCGACGCGATGATCGCCACCCAAGCGGAGATCTTGCGGATGTCCTCGTTCTCCGCGACCGTCAACCGGGCCAGGCTCGCCTGCAGGATCGACGTCAGCAGCTCGTCGAACGAGACCACCTGCTCACGCACCCGCGCCAAGTGGTCCTCGACGTCGCGGAAGTACTCGCGAATGTCCGGTACGACCAGCCGCATCGGTCGCTGCGCCAGCTCGTGCAGCGGCCCCGCCAACGGCGCCACCGCCCGCTTGAGCTCGAGCACTTCACGCTTCAAGTGATAGACGCGGTCGACGCTTCGCGCACCACGGGTACCGAAAACGGCGGCCTCGAGCTCGTCAATGTCGTCTTGCAGCCGGTCCACCGCGGCCAGATAGTCGTCGACCACACCGTCGGCAACCGCGTGCAGGACGGCAGACGGGCCGAGCGCGAGGTGCTCGGCGTTGCTCTCCAGCTGCGTACGTACTTTGCCCAACGCGCCATGGTCACCGTGCCGAACGGTGACGACGAACGAGGGGCCGACGAACGCCATCACCTCGCCGGTCTGCACGATCTCCGACGTCGTCGTGCCGAGCTCGTGCGGGCAGTAGCGCACGGTCTTGAATACCGCGAACAAAGTGTCGTCGTACCGCTCCAGCTTCGGCCGCTGGTGCGCGTCCACCGCGTCCTCAACGGCCAACGGGTGCAGGTCGAACTCGTCCGCGATGCCCGCGAGCTGGTCGGCGGTCGGCTCGAACAGACCGATCCAGACGAAGCCGCCGCCCTTGCGGGCGCGACGGACGGCATCGGTGTACGAGGTCACCTCGTACTGGCGGACGCCGTTCTTGTAGAACGCCCAGTCGACGATGGCCGACGCGGGCTCGAGGACGGAGTCGGATTCCACGGGCGCGGGGGCGATGCCCTGCGGGGGACGTCCTCGAAGCACGCGCATCATCGCGCGTGCCCGGCGTCCGGTAAGAACCGCATTGCGGTTGCGCAGGTTGTTGGTGCTGGTGCTGGTTGCGGCCATGGTGACCACCTCCTCGTCGAACACTCTCGGGCTGCGTTCGCGACGGGTGTCGCGAACGGCGGAGGTCCTCCGAGGCCCCGCGGCTCACCGCGGGCCGGGAAGGCCGACGATCAGCGTTTGAGACGGGAATGGCGACGGAGGACGCAGGTACTCTGTTGATCGGCAGGATTCACCGGGTCCACCTCCTCGCCGCCGGGCCCTTGCCGGGCGTCACGTGTATGAGGCCGCAGCCAAAGGGGAAACCCGTCTGCGGACAGGCGAAGACGGCCCCCTCAAACACACGACCGCCGGCAAGCCTACCAGCGGGGAGCGGTGGTCTTGGGGCATCCTTCGTGAACATCTTCATCACCCGGCGTCCGGCCATCGCGGCCGGAGGAGAGGGCGAACCATGTCCCTGCCACTTCCCGAACCGCCCACCGGTCTGCCCGTCGGTTCGTACCCGAACTACGCCGAGGCGCAGCGTGCGGTGGACTATCTGTCCGACCAGAAGTTCCCCGTGGAGCAGGTGACGATCGTCGGGAGCGACCTGCGACTCGTCGAGCGCGTCACCGGCCGGATCACCCAGGGCAGCGCAATCCTGGCGGGCGCCGGAAGCGGAGCTTGGTTCGGTCTGTTCGTCGGCGTCCTGATGTCCCTGCTGCCGCCTTCGAACTTCCTGCTGATCATCCTCGGCGTCGTCATCGGTGCGCTGTTCGGCCTGATCTTCGGTTGGGTCGGCTACCGCGCGACCGGCGGCAACCGTGACTTCACCTCGCGTACGCAGGTCGTCGCCGCCAAGTACGACGTGCTCTGCAACCCGCACCATGCCGAAGAAGCGCGCAACCATCTCGCGCAGCTCGCGCTGAAGACCGGGACGCTGTGACCGAAGGCGCCGAGCTCTGGATCGCTCGTCACGGCGAGACCGAGTGGAGCCGTACGCATCGCCACACCAGTACGACCGATCTCCCGCTGACGTCGGCGGGAGAGCAAGCCGCGAAGGCGCTCGCGGAACGGCTGGCCGGCACCACGTTCGACCTGGTGCTGACCAGCCCGCTGCAGCGCGCTCGGCAGACCGCCCGGCTCGCCGGCTTCGGCGACCGGGCGGTGGTCGATCCGGACGCGCACGAGTGGCGGTACGGCGAGTACGAGGGCAGGACCACCGCCGAGATCCGCGAGACCGTCCCGGGTTGGACGGTCTTCAGAGCGCCGTCGCCCGGCGGCGAGACCGCTGCCGACGTTGCCGCACGCGTGGATCGGCTGATCGCGCGGGTGCGGCGCGAGGCGACGACGGCACTGTTGTTCGCGCATGGGCATGTGTTGCGCGTCCTCGCCGCACGCTGGGTCGACCTGCCACCCGAGGCCGGCGCCCATCTGGTGTTGAACGTCGCGACGCTCAGCGTGCTGGGCTGGGAGCGCGACACTCCCGCGGTGGAACGCTGGAACTCCTGACCCGCTGTCTGCCTGGCAACCGAGCGACCGAGTCCGTCAGGTCGTCGGCGACGTGTACTTGCTCAAGGTGAGGACGGCGCCCTGCGGGTCCTTGATCACGGCGGTGCGGACGGGGCCGGCATCGTAGGCGGGAACGATCACCTCGGCGCCGCCCTTGGTCGCCCGATCCAGCGCGGCGTCAGTGTTTTCGACGCTGAACGTGATGCCCCAGGTCGGCGGCGTCTCGTCGGTGACCTCGCTCATCCAGGCGACGACGTCCCAGAAGCCGTCGGGTGCCTGGTCGGCGGCCTGGCGCTCGCGGATGTTCGGGTCGAAGTTCGCGAGCAGGTCGCCGTACCCGTCCAGCTTCCACATCCAGCTCTTGCCGAACCCGAAGTCGATCTCGTCCGCGTGCCAGCCGAACACCTCGCCGTAGAAGGCCTTCGCGCCCTCGACATCGGTGGTCTGGAGGTCGTTGAAGTTCCAGGAACCGGGCTCGTTGATCCGGTCGGCGCCGCGGTGGTCGCCGGGCTGCCAGAGCTGGAGCCTCGCGCCCGCCGGATCGGCGATCGTGGCCGAGCGGCCGTCCTGGCCGAGGTCGTACGGGCTGACGAGGACCGTTCCGCCCGCCTTCGCGGCGCGTTGGGCGACCTCGTCCACGTCGTCGACCCAGACGTAGGTGTTCCAGGTCGCCGGCGCTTCTTGGTCAGCGGCCGTGATCGCGCCGGCGTACCCGTCGCGCAGTTTGGCCATCGCGTACCCGCTGCCGTCGTGGGTCTCGTACGTCCAGCCGAACAGCTTCGTGTAGAAGGCTTGCGCCGCGGCCGGGGCGGGCTGGGTGGTGTCGACCCAGCAGGGCACACCGTGCATGTATCGGTCCATGACGCTGACGCTATGCAGGCTTCCGGTCAGTTTCTGGCCTGAATCGTCGGGGAAGTTGCCGCCAGGCGGTGAGAGTCTCGAGGAGTCCCGGGGTGAGCGGGAGGTCTTCGAGCTCCTCGCCGGTGACCCACCGCACCTCGCTCGCGTCGTCGCCGGCGGTGGGGTGGGGGTCGCCGACGAGCGTGGCGGCGTAGTCGTCGATGACGTACACCTCGTCGTCGGTGCGGCCGGGGCGTTCGACCGAGCCGATCAGCTGGCCGACGCGTACGGTCAGGCCGGTCTCCTCCCGTACCTCCCGGGCGGTGGCCTCTGCGCCGGACTCGCCCGGCTCGACCCGCCCGCCCGGTACCGACCACAGGCCTTCGGACGGCGGCCTACCGCGCCGGATGAGCAGCAGTCGGCCTTGGTCGTCGTGCACGAGTGCGCCCACGCAGGGCACTCGGGTCGGCATCAGACCTCCGGGTCCAGGCCGTCCCAGGGGCGGTGGGACGTGTAGGCGCGGCGGCCTTCGGGGCAGTGGTTGGCGAAGTCGCACCACTGGCACTGCGATCCGACGATCGGCGGAAACACCCGATCCTTGGCGGCGTCGTCGAGCCCGGCGCGGAACGCCTGCTCGGCGGCGTACGCCTCCTCGCCAATGCTCTCCGCGCGGAGCAGGTGGCGCGTGATCGACTCGGGGGAGTGCTCCCAGGAGGCGACGCGTCCGGTGGGCAGGTGGTGCAGCTCGACCCGCCGGCAGCGCCTGCGGAGCGTCCGTGCCGCCGCGGCCGCGTAGACCGCGAGGGCGAGCGAGGTACGGGCGTCGTCGGTGTCGAGGACGTGCCGGCCGGTCTTGTAGTCGACGATGACGAGCTCGACCGCGCTGACCTCGCGTACCGGGCCGTCGGTGTCGGGATCGTCGGCGGGGATCAGCCGTTCGTCGATCCGGTCGACCCGTCCAGACAGGGCGAGCGTCGAGGTGGTGAGGGCGACGGTGCGTTCGACGCCTTTGGGCTCGTCGGCCGGATCGAGACCGGTGGTGTAGGTCTCGACCAGTCGCCTCGCGTGTTGGCGCCAGCGGTAGCTCTGCGCCTCGTCGCGGAAGCCGTCCTCCAGCCAGCCTCGCTCGACCAGCTCGCCGGCGGCCTCGACGGTGCGGTGCTCGAGCGGGAGCCGCCACCAGGAGGCGAGCGCGGTGTGGACGGCCGCCCCGAGGCTGTTGTGCGCCCAGGGCGGACCCTTCGGCGGTGGCGGCCGGTCGAGGTAGGTGAACCGGTACCGCCGCGGACAGTCGAGCCAGCCGAGCAACCTGGTCGGAGTCGCGCGAAACAGCCGGCGTGGCATCTGCTCGAAGCCGAGCTGTTCGGGCGCGGTCATGTAGGCCATCCTCGCAGCGACCACCCCCAGCCTCGCCGCGGCCACGCTGGTCGGGATGGCGGTGGCGGCGGTCTGGTGGAGATCGGGGAGAGGGGTTGGAGGCGTGGTGGCTGCGGAGATCGCGAGGGCGGTGTTTGGCGGTGACGTCGGGTGGCGCGCGTGGGTGCCGCGGTGGCGTGAATGGGCAAGGGGGTAAGCGATGCTGGCGTGCATCGGTGCTGTGGGAACGCGGTGTGGTTGCGGGTGGAGGTCATCGTCGGGGCTCCGATGGGGGGTGGCGGGGGACCGCGGGTGAGGACGCTCGCTCGTCAGAGCTCGCACTCGTGGGCGTGGGCGGCATGGTCGGGCCGAGTGGTGGGCAGCGGTGGCGGCGTCGTCGGTCGCAGGCGAGGTGGCTTGCCCAGGCGCGATGGCGAGTGGAGGGCTGTGGCTGCGAATGGCCAACGGGGGTGGGGATGTCGGCGTGGAGTGGTGGGTGGGCGGTTAGGGCTCGGCGACGAAGGAGCGGATGGCGTCGGCGATCAGCTGCA
The DNA here is from genome assembly GCF_016907715.1 of Tenggerimyces flavus. Classification (NCBI taxonomy): domain Bacteria; kingdom Bacillati; phylum Actinomycetota; class Actinomycetes; order Propionibacteriales; family Nocardioidaceae; genus Tenggerimyces; species Tenggerimyces flavus. The sequence continues at coordinate 2,874,308 of NZ_JAFBCM010000001.1, forward strand.
CGGCGATGGCCGAGACCAGCAGGCCCGAGATGCGCGTCACCAGCGTGACTCCGCTGTCCTTGATCAACCGAATGATCAGCACCGAGTAGCGCATCGACAGCCACAGCATCACGTGGACGGCCACGATGGCCAGGGCCACGGAGGCGAACGTGCGGACCGAGTCCACCTGTCGCGAGAACACCATCGTCGCCACGATCGCGCCCGGCCCCGCTAACAGCGGCGTACCCAATGGCACCAGGGCGACGTTCACGTCCGCTGTCGCCGACGGCTCGGAGGCGCGCCCGGTGAGCAGCTCCAAGGCAACGAGCAGCAGCAACAGGCCACCGGCTCCCTGCAACGCGGGCAGGCTGATGTGCAGGTAGCTCAGGATGCTCTGCCCGAAGATCGCGAACGCCACGATCACCGTGAACGCCACCGCCACCGCTTGCCAGGCTGCCCGGCGGCGGACGCCCACGGTCTTGCCGGAGGTCAGGGCGAGGAAGATCGGGATCGTGCCCGGCGGGTCCATGATCACCGCGAGCGTGATCGCGACCTCGCCGAAGAGCTGCCAGTCGAGCAGGTTCCTCATCCGCGTAGCCCAGCTTCAGCGTGTCCGTCTCCCCAGGTCAGTGCGAGGCGAGCCCTCGCGACTGACCCAAGAATGACGAACGAGCGATTCGAACGCCAGTGCGAAACAAGAGGCTGGGGATAACTCATGGCAGATAAGGCGTAGCCGCGGACCGATCCGAAGCCTCGGAGTTCTTCGCGGCGACCTCCAACAACCGCTCGAACTGCTCCGGCGACGTCGTACAGCTCCCCAGATCGTGGTCCGTCTTCCCCGCCCCGTGATAGTCCGAGGATCCCGTAGCGATCAGCCCCAGCGAGGAAGTCAGCGACCGCAGCGCCTCCCGCGTCGCCGGGTCGTGGTCGTGATGATCCACCTCCACCCCGGCCAACCCCAGCGCAGCGAAGTCCGCGAGCACCGAAGGCGTCAACACCGACCGGCTCCCGCGTCCCCACGGATGCGCCAGAACGGGCACCCCACCAGCCTCGATCACGAACCGAATCGTCGACTCCGGATCCGGCGCGTACCGCGTGATGTAGCCCGGCTTCCCCTCGGCGAGCCACCGGTCGAACGCCTCCTTGCGCGACGCGACATACCCGCGCGCCACCAGCGCGTCCGCGATGTGCGGCCGGCCGAGCGACGTCGCCTCCACCGACTCCGCCGCGACGTCCTCGAGCGTCAGGTTCACGCCCAGCGCCGCGAGCCGCTCGAGGATCAGCGGCACCCGCGCGTTCCGGCCCTCGCGGACTCGTTCCAGCTCGTTCTGCAACGTCGGGTCGGTCGGGTCGGGCAGGTACGCGAGCAGGTGGACGCCCATGTGCCCGAACCGGCAGGAGATCTCCGCGCCGACGATCAGCCCGACGCGGAGCCGTTCGGCCTCGGCGCGCGCCTCGTCCCAGCCGATGAACGTGTCGTGGTCGGTCAACGCCACGACGTCCAACCCCGCCGCCGAAGCGGCCTGGATCAGCTCGACCGGCGAATCGGTCCCGTCGGAACGGCTCGTATGAGCGTGCAGATCGATGCGCACGCCCCGAACGCTAGCGTTCCACCCCCGGCAAGCGCGGAGTGAGCGCGCCGAACGGGAGCATCTCGACCTCCCGGCCCATCCCGCGCACGTCCGCCAACGTGATCGGCTCCATCAACAACGTCCCAGCGGTCTCCGGGAACAGGATCAGCCAGATCCACAGCCCGGCCGCCTCGCCCGCGTACACGGCGCGGTCCGGCGGAGCGGGGACGTGCCACAGCGACGTCGGGTGCCCGTCGGCGTCGACCTTCGCCTCCGCCTGCCCGAGCCCGAACTTCTCGCCCGGGTCGGGCCCGTCGATCCCCGAGAGGTACGCGCCCAGCCCGACGCCCGGCTCCTCCGCGACGAGGAGCAGCTCACCGGCGCCGCCGAGCGGGTTCGGTCCGTTCAGCGCGAGAACGGTGGCGCGCGCTCGGTCGTTGTCCGCCCCGGCGTGCCCCGTTCCGGCGACGACCCAGCCGTGCGGGAGCGGCCAGGGCAGCCAGATCGGCAGGTGCGACCAGTCGGCGAACCGACGTACGCCCTCAGGTGTCGGTTGCACGCTCGGCAGCAGCGGAGCCACCACGCCGTGCCGATCGCAGCTCCACGACGATGACCAAGCCGACGGCGGATGGACGAAACCACCACACCTCGGGCAAACCGGATCACCCTTCATGCACTAGACGGTCCCGCCATGAGCGGGCTCCGTCAAGTGCTGACCCCGCCTGGATCCGTCGCGCTCCGATGAAGACGATCATGAAAGGCGCGTCAAGATCAGCCGACGAAGCCGCGTTCGCCTACCGTGGTGAGCATGGGACCGTTGCAGCTCCTGGCCAACCCGAAGAAGCTCCTCAGCATCGTCACGATCGCTGCCGCGGTTCTCGCCGGTCTGTATGCGTTCTCCCAGACCAACGGGAAGTTGCCGGCCGCGGCGATCCTGCTCCTGGCCGTCGTCCTGCTCGCGGTACTCGCCATGAACAAGGAGGGCGGCAAGGGCTGGATCTGGTTGCTGGTCTCCTGGGCGGTCGCCGTGATCGCGTACGGCGCCCTCTTCCCGAACGGCCTCTCAGTTTGATGGTCGCGGTCCGGCTCGCTCAGTTTCGCCGCACGCCACCGCCTGTCAAGCGGCGCAGCGATGTCCAGATGGGGCTTCTTCGACCAGCCGGATCGCGACTAGGGCTGTGAGGCCTCGTCCCAGAAGTGCGTGAACACCTCGGCCGTCGCCATCGGACGGTCGACCGGCGCGGAGTGCCCGGCACCGGTGATCACCTCGTGCTGGGCGTCGAGGCGCTCGGCCATCCGTGCCTGGAGCTCCGGCGCCCAGCCGTCGTCGTCGGCGCCGTACGCCACCAGCTTGGGAAGGTCGACCTTCGCGAGGTCGTCCACCAGGTCCGGCGCCTCGAGGACGTGCTGGGTGATGACGCGGAGCGACGTCGGGTTGTTCGCCAGGAACCGAGCCTGCAGGAACTCCACGATCTCCTCGGCCGGCGCGGGCTGGCCCTGCGCGACCTCGATCGCGCGCTTCGCCTCCCAGACGGCGCCGAGACCCTGCGTGGGGATCGCGTCGATCATCATCCGGAGCAGGTCGGACTCTTGCGGCTTGAGGTCCCGGATCCCGGACGGGCCGCTGGACAGCAACGTGAGCGAGGCGAACGCGTCGGGGGCCGCGAGCACCGCGGCGCGGGCGACGAAGCCGCCGAACGAGTGGCCGACCAGGTGGACGGGACCGGCATCGATGGTGCGCGCGATCGCGACGGCGTCGGCGCCGAGCTCGTCGAGTGCGTACGCGCTGGCGTCGTCGGGACCGGGCGTCTCGTACTGTCCGCGCAGGTCGACGGCGACGACCCTGCGGCCAGGTCCGGCCAACAGTCCGAGGACCGAGAGGAAGTCCTCCTTGCTCCCCGTCCAGCCCGGAAGGAGCAGGGCGGCAGATCCGCGTACGGATGGATCCCAACCGGCCGGGATGGCTTCGAGGCAGGCGAATTCACCACGAGTGGTGACGAGTCGCCGTGCTTGAACCCCCGCCTGGAGTTCCAGTGACCGTGGTGTGCTCACGAGGAGTAACCGTAGGGCAAGGACCCTCCAGAGGATGATTCGGGCCGGACACACGGACCCGGCGCGTTCGGTAAGGATCCGCGGCGTCGTACGATGGCCCACGCCGGGGGTCCCGAGGGCACGAAGGAGGCCGGAGGTGAAGCACGCCGGGCGGCGTCGTGCACGTGTGCCACGCGTGCGCCGTGGCCGCGTCGTTGCTGCCGTGTCCTCGGCCTTGACCGTCGCTGTCGCGCTGTTGGGCGCGAGCGGGGTCTTCCAGCTCCCGGACCCGAGCCAGCTCACGTTGACCGCCGATGGTGGTACTCCCACGGCGGAACGCAGTGACGACCGCGCGTCCCGCGGGACTCGGCCGGAGACCGTTCCGCCGGCGCCGTCCCCGACGACAGCGGGCAAGAACAAGAACACTGCCCCGCCGGTGGAGCCCAACCAGACTCCCGAGCAGCCCGCGACCCCGTCGTCGAAGCCCAAGGCGGGCGAGTGGCCGCTGCCGGCGAGCTCCGGCGAGGGCAAGCGGATCGTGTACGACCTCGACGACAACTACGTCTGGCTCGTCGACGACGACAACGACGTGGAGCGCAGCTACCTGGTCTCAGGCACGAAGTTCGGGCAGCTCAAGCCCGGCACGTTCGAGATCTACAAGAAGCGCGAGCACACGACGAGCTACCACGGCATCGAGACCATGAACTACATGGTCTCGTTCTACAAGACTCCCAAGGGCAACGGGATCGGCTTCCACGACATCCCCGAGTTCATGGACTCCGGCGAGCCGGTGCAGACGCTCGCCCAACTCGGGACATCGCTCTCCGACGGCTGCGTGCGTCAGGCCCGCCCGGACGCCATCGCCCTGTGGGAGTTCTCCAAGGTCGGCATGAAGGTCGTCATCGTCTGACGACGACCTTCGCCTTTCCGCCTATTCGGCGGGCGTAGCGTCCGATCCAGCCTTGCGCCGACGGCGTACGCGCTTGCGCCGCGCCGGCCCTTCGTCCGATGACGACGCCGCCTCGGCCGGTTGCTCCGGTGCGGTCGTCGCGCCTTCCGAAGCCCCCCCGACCGGCTCGCCGTCACGTAGGCGGCGCCGCTGCCGAGTCCGCGTGCGGGCCGCCTTGCGCGCGGGACGTTCCGTACGGCTGTCGTCCGAAGACTCGGACCGTCGCCGCGGCGACTTGACCTTTGGCGGGCCCACCGTGCCGGTCACGTCCTTGGCGATGCCCAGGTCGGAGAACAGGTGGTCCGACGTGGAGTACGTCTCCACCGGCTCGTCGAACGGCAGCTTCAGCGCGTTGTTGATCATCTTCCAGCGCTGCATGTCGGGCCAGTCCACGAACGTCACCGCGACGCCCGTCGCGCCAGCGCGCCCGGTCCGCCCGATCCGGTGCAGGTACGACTTCTCGTCGTCCGGGCACTCGTTGTTGATCACGTGCGTGACGCCCTCGACGTCGATCCCGCGCGCCGCGACGTCGGTCGCGACCAGCACGTCGATCTTGTCGCCGCGGAACCGTTCCAGCGCCTTCTCCCGGGCGCCCTGCCCGAGGTCGCCGTGGATCGCCGCCGCCGCGAAGCCGCGCTCGGCGAGGTCGTCGGACAGCCGCTGCGCCGCCCGCTTGGTCTCGCAGAACACCATGACTCGGCCGCGGTCCTCGGCCTGCAGGATCCGCGCGATCACCTCGGGCTTGTCCATGTCGTGGCAGCGATAGACGAACTGCGCGGTCGCCGGAACCATCTGGCTGTCCTCGGCCGACTCGGCGCGCACGTTGATCGGGTGCCGCATGTGCCGGCGGGCCAGCTGCACGATGTCGCCCGGCATGGTCGCCGAGAACAGCATCGTCTGGCGCAGCTCGTGCGTCTTGGCGATCAGCCGCTCGACGTCCGGCAGGAAGCCGAGGTCGAGCATCCGGTCGGCCTCGTCCAGCACCAGCACCTTGACGTGGGAGAGGACGAGGCTGCCGCGGTCGGCGAGGTCGAGCAGCCGCCCGGGCGTGCCGACCACCACGTCGACGCCGCGTTTGAGGGCGTCCAGCTGTGGCTCGTACGGCACGCCGCCGTAGACGGTGAGGGTGCGGACGTCGCGGATGGCGCCCGCGACCTGGAGGTCGGCGGCGACCTGGAGCGCGAGCTCCCGGGTGGGCGCGACGACGAGCGCCTGCGGCTTGCCCGGCGCGTCGTGGTCGGCGTACTCGCGGTCGCCCTGGGCGACGATCCGCTGCAGGACGGGAATCCCGAACGCGAGCGTCTTGCCCGTGCCGGTGCGCGCCTGAGCGATGAGATCGGTGCCTAGCAGGCCGATCGGGATCGCCATCGTCTGGATCGGGAACGGCTCGGTGATTCCGACGCGCTCTAGGGCGTCGACAATCTCCGGTAGCGCACCGAGTTCCTTGAAGGTCGTCAGAGCTTTCTCGCTTCTTTTCTTCGCTGCATTCGCGGCCTCGCGGTCCCTGACCGGACGGGGTGACACCCACGCGATGGCCCTAGCAACCAGTCAGTCTACTTGGCGGGCCGTTACGATCCGCACATGACTGCCGAGCAGCCCGCTGAGCAGGTCCCGTCCGCCCTCGACGATCCGGTCTACCGCCCCGCGGTGATCGACCTGCTGGGGGTGCTCGCGTACGGCGAGCTCACGGCATTCGAACGGTTCGTGATGGACGCCACGATGGCCCCGACCGTGGACGACAAGGCCGCGCTCGACGCGCTCGCGGTGAACGAGTTCCACCACTTCGAACGGCTCCGCGACCGGCTCCAGCTGCTCGGAGTCGATCCGGTCTCGGCGATGGAGCCGTTCCGGACCGCGTTCGACGCGTTCCACGAGCACACCGCGCCCTCGGACTGGCTCGAGGGGCTGGTCAAGGCGTACGTGGGCGACGGGATCGCGACCGACTTCTACCGCGAAGTCGCCGCGTACGTCGACGCCGACACCCGTGCGCTCGTGCTCGAGGTGCTGGAGAACTCGGGGCAGGCGGAGTTCATCGTCGACCGGGTACGGAAGGCGATCGAGGAGGACCAGCGGATCGGTGGCCGGCTCGCGCTCTGGGGGCGGCGGCTGGTGGGAGAGGCCTGGTCACAGGCACAGCGGGTCGCGGCGGATCGGGACGCGCTCACCGCGCTGCTCGTCGGGGGAGTGGACCGCCCGGGGATGGATCTCGCGGCAATAGGCAGGATGTTTGCCAGACTCACCGAGATGCACACGCAGCGGATGACCGCCTTGGGGCTCCAGGCCTGAGCGGTCCAGGCGGGAGCCCCAAGCGGGCTTCGTCAGGTCGTGGTCTTGCTGCGGCCGGTCACGGCGGCAGCGATCACCACCAGTACTGCGGCCAGGACGATGCTGATGATCCAGCGCAGCCAGTCGATGCCCGGCGTGTCCTTGACGCCGAGCAAACCAGCCACGTAGTAGCCGATCAGTACGCCGCCCACGCCACAAACGAGCGTCAGCCAGAACGGGATGTTGTCTCGGTTGCCTGGAGCGACCCACTTGCCCAGAAGGCCGATGATGATGCCGGCGATGATGACGCCAATGACTTCCACCGCGGTGCCCCTTTCTCAGGCGAGAGCGCCCTCGCTCCCGCACAAGCACTACCCGGCTTGATCATCGCTCAATCTGAGCCCCGCGTGCGCATTTGGCGCGCAAATCTTCCAATCGATTTGTCCTGCTTCCGGTCGATACGCACGCCTAGTAATCGGTTTCATGCCACCACGGCGTGAACGCGACGCTTCAATGCTTGTAAGCGAGCGAAAGCGCATGGAAGTTGGCATGTCTGCGCATCTTGACGGGTTGTGTCGGCGGTGTGACACTCGGCGCAACTGATAGGCAGATTGCCTATCCATTCGTTGTTCGAGCAGATCGCCCAGCAGTTGACCAGCCCGGTGACACACCCCTGGAGCGAACTCATGAACAGATCACTGCAGTTGCTCGCCGCCGGCGTCCTCGTCGGAACGATGGTGATGGCGGCGACGCCCGCGTACGCGCACGGGTCGATGGAGAACCCGATCAGCCGCACCTACCAGTGCAGGTTCAACGACAACGTGGAGAACCCAACCACGCCTGCCTGTCAGGCCGCGAAGGCCCTCGGTGGCACGCAGCCCGTCTACGACTGGAACGAGGTGAACATCGCGAACGCGGCCGGCAACCACCGGGCGATCATCCCGGACGGCAAGCTGTGCAGCGCCGGTCGCGACAAGTACAAGGGCTTCGACCTGCCCCGTTCGGACTGGCAGGCAACCTCCCTAACGTCTGGCGCGCAGACGACGTTCACGTTCCATGCGACGGCCCCGCACCGCGGTAGCTGGGAGCTGTACGTCACCCGCGACGGCTACAACCCGAACCAGCCGTTGAACTGGTCGTCGCTTGAGTCGACGCCGTTCTTCCGCGTCGACGAGCCCCCGGTGTCGAACAACCGGTACACGTTCAACGTCCAGCTGCCGTCCGGGAAGAGCGGCCGGCACCTGATCTACCTGATCTGGCAGCGCAACGACAGCCCGGAGGCGTTCTACTCCTGCTCCGACGTCGTCTTCGGCGGCGGGTCGCCGAACTCCGCGCTGACGGGAACGAACTGGGCTCCGATGGTCGAGCTGGTCGCCTCGCTCAAGGGCGTCGGCACACCCACGTACGTGCGCGACGCCGTTCAGGAGTCGCACCACAACCACTAAGCACCTTCCTTTCCTTCAGGAGTGTTCGGATGAACAAACCCCTGCGGGTAGCCCTTGCTGCCCTACTGACCTCCGCGGCGGTGCTCGCGTTCACGCACACCGCGCAGGCAGCGCCGGCCACCGCCACGTTCGGCAAGACGGCGAGCTGGGAGACCGGCTACGAAGCGAAGTACACGATCACCAACGGCACGACGTCGACGATCTCGGGCTGGCGGGTCGAGATCGATATGCCAGGCGGCACGTCCGTCGGCACGTACTGGGACACGCTGCTCACCTCCTCCGGCAGCCACTACACGTTCGCCAACCGCGAGTACAACGGGTCGATCGCGCCGGGTGCGTCGGTGACGTTCGGCTTCGTCGCGAACGGAACAGGCAACCCGGCTAACTGTTTGCTCAACGGCGCTCCCTGCTCGGGCTCCGGTACGCCGGGAACGCCAAGCACGCCTGGCAATCTGCGGGTGACCGGTACGACGAACTCGTCGATCTCGGTGGCGTGGAACGCGTCGTCGGGAACGGTGACCGGCTACCGCGTGTACGAGGGCACGACCGTGCGCTCGACCGGGTCCGGGCTGTCCGCGACACTGGGTGGGTTGGCGACCTGTACGTCGCACACGTACACGGTGAAGGCGTACAACAGCGTGGGAGAGTCGGTGGCGAGCGGACCGGTGACAGCGACGACGACGGGCTGCACGACGCCCGCGGCCGGGATGGGCGCGGCGCCGTATCTCTATGAGGGTTGGGGAAACCCGCCGAACCCGCAGACCGTGATGCAGGCGACGGGGATCAAGACGTTCACGATGGCGTTCATCCTCTCCTCCGGTGGCTGCAACCCGGCCTGGGACGGCACCCGCCCGTTGACAGGTGGCGTCGACCAGACCGCGATCAACCAGATCCGCGCGGGCGGCGGCGAGGTCATCCCGTCGTTCGGTGGCTGGAGCGGCAACAAGCTCGGGCCGAACTGCTCGACGCCGGAAGCGCTGGCGGGCGCGTTCCAGTCGGTGATCGACGCGTACGGGCTGAAGGCCGTCGACGCGGACATCGAGAACACCGACGAGTTCGAGAACTTCACCGTTCAGGACCGGATCCTGAACGCGCTGAAGATCGTCAAGCAGAACAACCCGGGGATCAAGACGATCGTCACGTTCGGCACGACGACCTCGGGGCCGTCCTCGACGGGCATCCGGCTGGTCAACCGGGCCGCTGAGCTGCAGACGAACATCGACGTGTTCACGATCATGCCGTTCGACTTCAGTGGCGGCGCGAACATGTACCAGAACACGGTCAACGCGTCGGAGGGCTTGAAGAACGCGCTGAAGAACGCGTTCGGCTGGGACGACGCGACGGCCTACCGGCACATGGGCATCTCGGGGATGAACGGGCTGTCGGACCAGCAGGAGCTGACGTCGCTCGACACCTGGCGACAGATCCGCGACTGGGCGAACTCCAAGCAGCTCGCGCGGCTCGCCTACTGGGCCGTCAACCGCGACCGCCCCTGCCCCGGCGGCGGCGTGGTGTCGAACTGCAGCGGCATCGACCAGCCGGAATGGGAGTTCACCCGCATCACCGCCGGCTTCACCGGGTAGCCGGCAACAAGGCGTCGCCCTGGTGGGGAACACGGGTGCACCGTCCCCACCAGGGCGACCAGCTCGGTCAGCGTGCGCGAAAAAACGGATCGTCAGTACGGCCTGTGCTCGGATAGTGTCCGGTCGTTGATTAACCTTCTGCTGTACGGATTTCGCGTCGCGCCCGGCTACCTCGTGGCCGCGTTGGCGTGCGCGGTGGCGGGCTCCCTCACCGGTACGGCACTCCTCTTCCTGACCGGCCGGGTGATCGGCTCCGACCCCGAGCTGGGCTCGTTCGCACTCCCCGCGCTGCTCCTCGTCGTCGCGTTCCTGGTGAGCTCGGCGCTGCCGCTCGTCGAGGAGCATCTGAAAGCGGGCTTGGAAGCCACGGCCAAGGTCGCGGTCGAGTACGCGCGGGTCGAGCCGTTCGTGCGTCCCCGCGGCATCGCCCACCTCGACGATCCCGAGGTGCACAACCTCCACACGGCCTCCGGTGGTGTGGGCTGGACCTCGATCAGCTTCGCGCTGTCGGCGCAGGTCGGCATGGTCGCTACGCACCTGTCGCTCGCGGGCGCGGCGGTCCTGGTCGGCACGATCCTCGGCTGGTGGTACGCCGTGCTGTTGTGCGTCGCCACGCTAGCGGTGGAGGCGTGGCTCGCTCGGGAGCGGCGGGTGGAGAGCGGGATCTGGGCCGGTGACACCGAGGGCCAACGGCGTTCGGAGTACGTGTTCGACCTCGCGATGAGCCGCTCGGCGAAGGAACTCCGGGTGTTCGGCCTCGCGTCGTGGCTCACGAACAGCTATGCCGCGCTGTGGAACGCGATCATGGCACCGGTCTGGGCGGGCCGGCGACGTACGACACTCGTCACCACCGCCGCGTTCGTCGGCTACCTCGGCGTCCTGCTGTGGGGACTCGTCGCGAGCATCCGCGCGGGTACGGCAGGCGGCCTGTCGCTCACGCAGGTCGGCACCGTGATCCCTGCCCTGCTTGCCGTTCCGGCGACGCTGGGGGCGGCGCTGATGTGGAACTCCGGCCTGGGCAGCGGGCAGACCGGCCGGCAGGCGCTGCGCGCGCTCCGCGAGTTGTCCGCACGAGTCGGCGAGCCGTCACCTCGCGACGGCAGGCCGCCGAGCTGGGGCGATCAGCTGGAGGTCGTCTTCGAAGACGTCGGCTTCCGTTATCCAGGCCAGAGCCGCGACGTTCTCAGCGGCCTCTCGTTGCGGATCGCACCGCGCGAACGGCTCGCGCTGGTGGGCGTCAACGGCGCCGGGAAGTCCACGCTCGTCAAGCTGCTCGCCGGCGTGTATCAGCCGACCAGTGGCCGTGTGCTGGTCAACGGCACGGACCTGGCGACGCTGAACGAGGCCGCGCTGGCTCGCTGGCAGGCCAGGGTCACGGCGATCACGCAGGACTTCGCCTGCCTCCCGATGACCGCTGCCGAGAACGTCCTTCTGGGTAAGGGAGATCGCGACATCTGGTCCGCCGCGCACCGGTCGGGTGCTGCCGGATTCGTCGGCGAGTTGCCGCGCGGCTGGGAGACCGTTCTCTCCGCCGAGTTCGACGGCGGCGTCGACCTGTCCGCCGGCCAGTGGCAGCGGCTCGCGCTCGCCCGCGCGCTGGTAGCGGTCGAGGGCGGTGCCGGTCTGCTGGTCCTCGATGAGCCCGCCGCCGCGCTCGACGTTCGCGCCGAGGCCGACCTGGTGGACCGGTACCTCGAGCACACCGAGGGCGTCTCCTCGCTGGTCATCTCGCACCGCTTCTCCGTCGTACGTCCGGCCGATCGCATCGTGGTCCTCGCCGACGGGCGGATCGCCGAGTCCGGCACGCACGACGAGCTGATGGCCGCCGGCGGCCGGTACGCGGCGATGTTCACGCTGCAGGCGGACCGGTACACACGGACGGAGGAGGGCCGATGACCTTCCGCCTGTGGTTCGGCATGGCGTTCGGTACGTCGCCGCTGCTGACCTGGATCCAGCTCGTCCTCAACACCGTCCGCGCGCTCGCCCCGCTGGTGACGCTGGTCGGGCTGAAGCTCGTCATCGACGGCCTGACCTCACGCGATCCCAGTGCCATCGGAGCCGCCCTGATCGTCGGCGGCCTGGCCCTCAGCCTCGTCGTACCGCCGGTCCTCAACGCGCTCGAGTCGACCGTCAACGACAGGGGCCACCTGCGGATCTACCGCGACCTGATGGCGCACGTCTCGCGGGTGCCGGGCGTCGCGCACCACGAGAACCCGTCGCTCGCCGACAAGGTCGCCTATCTGCGCGGCCAGGTGAGTGACATGAGCTATCTCAGCACCGGGCTCGTGGGGGCGGTGGTGACAGCGCTGGAGGTCGCCGCGACGTTCGGTCTGCTCGCCAGCGTCCGGCCCGAGTTCCTGCTGCTGCCGGCGCTCGGCCTGCTGCGGATCTGGTCGGGCAGCGTGGCCGGCCGCCGGCAGCACGAGGTACGGCAACGGCTGGCGCGGCACGGGCGGATGCGCGGGCGACTCCGCGAGATCGCGGCGGCGCCCGAGCACGGCGTCGAGACCAGGACGTCGGGGCTGGGTCGGCTGCTGCTCACCCGGTTCCGCGAGGTGCTGGCCGCCGAACGTGCCGAGACGATCCGGGCCAGCCGGCAGGGTCTGCTCCTCGAGGTGGCGGCGCGGTTGGGCTTCGCGCTCGGCTACGGCGCGGCGATCGCGTACACCGTCGTCCTGGTGCGGAACGGCTCCGCGCCCGCCGGCGACATCGCGCTGATCGTCCTGCTCGCCGCGCGGGTCGACCAGGTCGCCGGGATGGTGAACGGCCAGGTGCAGGGGATGGCGCGGACGTGGAGATTCTTCAAGGCGTACGGGGAGTTCGTGACGTACGTGCGCGAGAGCGTCGCCGCCGGCGCAGGCTCGCCGGCGCCCGAGCGGGTGCTCGGCGGGATCACGTTGAACGGTGTCGGCTTCAGCTACCCGCAGGCCGACGCGCCCGCACTGCGGGACGTCGACCTGCACCTGCCCGCGGGGAGCACGGTCGCGCTCGTCGGCGAGAACGGCGCCGGCAAGACGACGCTGGTCAAGCTGCTGCTCCGCCTGTACGAGCCGACCGCCGGGACGATCCGCGTCGACGACGTCGGGATGGACTCGATCGACGTCGGGAGCTGGCGGGAGCGGTGCAGCGCGGGGTTCCAGGACTTCGACCGCTTCGAGTTCGTGGCCGCGACCACCGTCGGCGTCGGCGACCTGCCGAGGCTCGACGACCGCGGGGCGGTGGATCGCGCGCTAGAGCGGGGCGACGCCGAGGACGTGGTCGCGCAGCTTCCGGACGGACTGGACACGCAGCTCGGCTCGGCCTGGCAGGGCGGCGTCGACCTGTCCGTCGGCCAGTGGCAGCGGCTCGCGCTCGCGAGAGCGTTCATGCGGCCCGAGCCGTTGCTGCTCGTTCTGGACGAGCCGACCGCCGCGCTGGATCCGGAGTCCGAGCACGCGCTGTTCGAACGCTTCGCCGAGGCGACGCAGCGGTCAGCGGGAGGGATCACGGTCCTGGTATCGCACCGCTTCTCCACCGTACGGATGGCGGACCTCATCGTGGTGATGCACGAGGGACGACTGCACGAGCTGGGGAGCCACGACGACCTGATGGCCGCGGGCGGGCTCTACGCCGAGCTCTACACGCTCCAGGCGCAGGCGTACCGCTAGACCCCTGCGCGGGCGAGCCCGCGCAGGGACCACGAGCTCACGCCCCGAAGCCGACCTTGCGCTCCTGGCCGGCGCCGATCTCGACGTAGGCGATCCGGTCGGCCGGGATGAGGATGCGACGGCCGCGCTCGTCCGCGAGGGACAGCACGGTGCCCTTGTCGAGCGCTGCGGACAGGGCCGACTCGACGTCCTCTGGGCTCTGGTTGCTCTCGAGCACGATCTCGCGAGAGATGTGCTGGACGCCGATCTTGACCTCCACAGGTCACCTTCCTCTGCCACGTACGACTGGTCCATATTGGTCGAGCCCCGGCTCGCTCAGTTTCGCGGGTTCATCGGACGATCCGTCTGTCAGTTGCATGACCGATGCGCGGGGAGCTTCTTCGACGAGCCGGACTCGACGTTGACGTTGTCGAGGCTAGCCGACCCGTGCCAACACCCAAGCACTCAGTGCTGCTCGTCCGCCCGGGGGAAGCCGCGGATGCCCCGCCAGGCCAAGGACGCCACGAGGTCGGCGGCTGCGGTACGGGGGACCGTCGAGCCGGACGACACCCAGGAACGGGCCGTCACCTGCGCCATCCCGGCCAGCCCGGCCGCCAGCAGCATCGACTCCGCGCGCGGCAGCCCGGTGTCCTCCTGGATCACGTCCGCCATCGCGTCCGCGCACTGGCGCGCCACGAGCTCGACGCGGTCGCGTACGGACGGCTCACCGGTGAGGTCGGACTCGAACACCAGCCGGAACGCGCCGTTGGCGTCGTCGATGAAGTCGAAGTACGCCTGCATCGTCGCCGCGACGCGCAGCTTGTTGTCCGTCGTCGACGCCAGCGCAGCGCGGACCGCGCCGACCAGCGCGTCGCAGGACGCGTCCAGCAACGCCAGGTAGAGGTCCAGCTTGCCAGGGAAGTGCTGGTACAGAACGGGCTTGCTCACCCCCGCCCGGTCGGCGATGTCGTCCATCGCCGCCGCGTGGTACCCCTGCGCGACGAACACGTCTCGCGCCGCCTCGAGGAGTTGGGCTCGCCGGGCCACCCGCGGTAGTCGCCCACCTCGGGGTCTGACCTCTGACGTGCTCACTCGGCCGCTCCTCGAATGTCCGGAATCCAGGGGGTGAAGGGAGCGATCCTACCGTTTGGAGTGGATTCGCTCAGGGGAACGGCTGCCGCAAACTGCGCAACTCGGCGAACAGATCGCCGAACTCCTCCACCCGGTCGAGCACGTCGTCGGTCCGGAACGTCAGGTCCGCCACCTTCCGGCAAGCCTCGACCTCCTCCCACGTCACTGGCGTCGACACCGTCGGCGCGTTCTTCCCGCGCAGCGAGTACGGCGCCACGGTCGTCTTCGCCGAGTTGTTCTGGCTCCAGTCCAGGAACACCTTGCCCGGCCGGATCTGCTTGGTCATCTTCGCGACGACGAGCTTCGGGTGGTCGCGGGCCAGCCGTTCGGCGAGCTCCTTGGCGTACGCGGACGTCTGCTGCGACGCGGTCGGCTCGATCGGTACGTACAGCTGCATGCCCTTGGAGCCGGACGTCTTCGCCCACGCGACCAGGTCGTCCTCGGCGAACAGGTCGCGCAGCAGCAGGGCGACCTTGCAGCAGTCCACGACGTTCGCCGGCGGACCGGGATCGAGGTCGATCACCAGCAGGTCAGGCTCCTTGAGCCCGCCGCGCGGGCCGACCTGCCACTGGAAGATGTGCAGCTCGAGGGCAGCGAGGTTCGCGAGCCAGACGAGCGTCGCGAGGTCGTTCGCGACGATGTAGTTGACCTCTTCGCTGCCCCTCGTGCTGCCCGGGGAGGGGACGAGGACGGTGCGGACCCAGTTCGGGGTGCCGCGGGGCGCGTTCTTCTCGAAGAACGGCTGGCTCTCGACTCCGTCCGGCCAGCGCTTGCGCGTCAAAGGCCGGTCGGCGAGGTGGGGAAGCAGGTGCGGCGAGACGCGCATGTAGTAGTCGATGACCTCGCCCTTGGTGAACCCGGTGTCCGGGTAGAGCACCTTGTCGAGGTTGGACAGTTGGAGAACGTGCCCGTCGACCTTGGTCCGCACCGTGTTGCTCGCCGCCATACGGCCCATCCTGGCACCGCACCGCCGCTCCGAATGAGGGACGCCCTGTAGCGAATAGATCGCTACAGGGCGTTCCTCATTCGAATCCCTCAGGTCAGCGGATCGACGCCTCAGCCGCGACGCGGTCCATGACGGCCTGCAGCAACCTGTTCGGGCCGTCCATCGCGCTCGCCTTGGCCAGCGACCGGTCCCGCGGCAGGTGCTCGGAGTTGCCGTCGATCGGACCGTCCACCGGGTAGACCGAGCCGTCCTCCGGCAGCGGCGACGTGCCGCAGGTACGGTTCCGGCCGGGCAGCTCACCGGTGAACACGTACCGGTCGCCGATCGTCTCCACGCACGCCGACGGCGAGCCGATGTACTGGCCGTGCTGGCCCTCGTCGTCGATGCTCACCAACCGCGTGTACCGCGAGGTGTCCTTGTGCGTACGCAAGGCACCCTCGTACGCCGTCGCCGGGTCGAGCTCGCCGCTCACCATCAGGATCCGCGGCGACTTCTTCAGATCCGCCTTCCGGTCCTGCGGCGCGTACGGCCAGAACGTGCACATCGGCACCCCGACCACGTAGCCGAAGAACGGGTGCTTGCGGGCGTTCCGGTCCGCCTCGCGCAGGTGGAACGACGGGTCCTTGCTCCACCGGGTGTCGTTGCACCGCACCACCGTGCTGACGGCGCCGAGGTTCACGACGGCGTCCTTCGGCGCGAGCTTGCCCTTCGGCAGCGACTTCCGGGCCTCCTCCAGCCGCGAGCCCGGCGTCGTCACGCGGTACTCGACGGCGGTCGCACTGGACGGGTCGGTGACGCCGTACCGGCTGCGGATCGCCGCCAACGTGTCGTACTTCTGCAGCTCCGGAGCGATCCGGGCCCATGCCCGCTCGACGTGCGCCAGCTCGATCTGGCCGGACGCCGACGGCGCCTTCGCGTACTCGTCGTGCACCAGGATGTCGAGGGTCGCGCGGATGAACCGGACGTTCCCGTACGACGCGCTGTAGAGCAGACCGTCGAGGCTGTCGCCGCGTACGCCGCTGGTGCCCGCCTTGACCAGCCGGACCAGCTCGGCGCGGATCCGGTCGTACGTCTTCGTCACCGCGCGCCGCGTCGAGCCGAGGCCGACGATCTGGTCGGAGTGCCGCGCGATCCACGGGAACAGCTGGGTGTCGCGCCGGCGCTCGCCGGAGAACGTGTCGAAGTTGACGTTCGCCCACTGGGTGTGGGTCCAGTCCATGTTCGAGTCGAGGACGAACCGGCCCACGCGCTGCGGGTACGTGTCGGCGTACCAGCCGCCGAGCCAGGTGCCGTAGCTGTAGCCGATGAAGTTCAGCAGCCGTGCTGGCGCCTGCTGCTTGTTCATCAGCGCGCGCAGGAACTCCATGTCGTACACGGTCTGCTGGCTGCTGACGAACTGACCGAACTCCTCAGCCGAGCAGGCGTCCGCGAGCAGCTTCGCCTCGGCGACCTCGGTCTTGTGCGTCTGCCGCGTCCGCTCCCGGTAGTCCGGTGTCGTCGGCAGCGCCTCGATGGCCTCGGTCGTGGTGAGGCAGCGCAGCGGTGTGCTCTGGCCGAAGCCACGCGGGTCGAAGCCCAGCAGGTCGTACTGCTCGAACAGCTGCGGCTTGTCCACGGCGAGGCCGGCGGAGAACGTGAGCCCGGGACCACCAGGTCCGCCCGGGTTGGTCGTCATCAGACCCTTGGAGGTCGACGTCGCCCGGCTGTACGAGATCGCGACCTCGACGTCGGGGTGCGCGTTCGGGTGCGCCCAGTCCATGGGCACCTTGACCTTCGCGCAGTTCGTCGTCGGCGCCGCTGGGTACAGCTGCTTGACGGACGCGTCGAACGAGCAGACCGACCAGGTGATCGGCTGGTCCAGGTAGCGCTGCGGGATCGACGGCGTCCGTGGATCGGTGAGGCGGCTCGACGGGGACGGTGCGGCCTCCGCGGTCGCCATCGTGAACGACATGGGTACGGCGACCGCCAGAGCCGCCGCGATGCTGATCAGTTTGCGCAAAACTTCCCCCTCGTTTTGTGACCGACCCGTGACCGTCGGCCACGCTGGCACATGGGGTGGCAAACTGTCCCGCGATTACGGCAAGTCGTCCGGGTTTGGCATGCCGGTACGTTATTGAGACATGCGCTATCGCTCGCTCGGGAACTCCGGCCTGCAGGTCTCCGTCGTCGGCATCGGCTGCAACAACTTCGGCGGTCGCCTCGACGCCGACGGGACGCGCGAGGTGGTCCACGCCGCGCTCGACGAGGGCATCACGTTGTTCGACACCGCGGACGTCTACGGCAACAAGGGCGGCTCGGAGCAGCTGCTCGGCGAGGCGGTCGCGGGCCATCGCGACCAGGTCGTGCTCGCGACGAAGTTCGCCGGCGACATGGGCTACGGACCCGCCGCCGGCGCACGCGGTGGTCGTGCGTACATCCGGCGCGCGATCGAGGAGTCGCTCCGGCGCTTGCGTACGGACTACGTCGACCTCTACCAGATCCACAACCCCGACCCGAAGACGCCGATCGCCGAGACGCTGTCCGCGCTGGACGAGCTCGTCAAGGAGGGCAAGGTCCGGTACGTCGGCAGCTCGAACTTCGGCGGCTGGCGGATCGCCGAGGCCGCGCACGTCGCGAAGGAGCTCGGGATCACCGCGTTCGTATCGGCCCAGAACCACTGGTCGCTGCTCGAACGCGGCGCCGAGGCCGAGGTCGTCCCGGCCGCGCGGCACTACGGCGTCGGCATGCTGCCGTACTTCCCGCTGGCCCGCGGCCTGCTGAGCGGCAAGGTCCGCCGCGGCGAGCCGATCCCGTCGAACTCGCGGCTGCGCGACCAGGACCAGTGGGTCGCGGACCGGATCGACCGGACCGAGTCACTGCGGTCGTGGGCGGAGTCGCACGGTCGGACGTTGCTCGAGGTCGGCATCGGCGGGTTGGACGCCCAGCCGGGCTGCGGGTCGGTGATCGCGGGCGCGATGAACGCCGAGCAGGTCAAGGCGAACGCCGCCGCGGGGGAGTGGATCCCCACCGCGGCGGAGTTGGCCGAGCTGAACGAGCTCGTACCTCCACCTAAGGCCGGCCGCTGAGCTCGCGCACCTTCGTTCCGACGAGCTCCGGCTTTCGTTCGACCGGGGCGTGCACCTCGGTATAGCCGCCTTCGGGCGACCGGATGATGATGCCGGTCTCGTACCCGTGCAGCGCGTCGTCCTGCTCGCGTCGCAGCAGGCCGAGGCAGACGTACTGCGTGACGAGGAAGCCGACGACCGGCCCGACCACGAGCAGGAGCTGGAACGCGAACATCATGCCCTCGACGGTCACGCCGAACGCGGGGGCGAGGGTGTTCGAGCCGGCGGCCGCCCAGAGCACGCCGTAGAACGCCATGCCGGCCACGCCGATCCCGCTGCGCCTCGGGTTGTCGCGGAAGCGCTCGACCTCGAGGTGCTCCTTGCGGTCCTTGGTGAAGAGCCGTTCGAGGTACGGGTACAGCGCCAGCACCGCGAAGAACAGCGTGATCACCGCGAGCGGTGCGAGGATTGCGACGGACCAGGTCCGGCCCAGCCACTCGACCTCCCACCCGGGTGCGAGCCGCAGCGCGCCGTCGAGGACCGCGAGGTACCAGCTCGGCGAGGCGCCTGCCGTACTGCTCGCCGGGTCGGCGGGTCCGAACAGCCAGATCGGGTTGATGGTCAGCGTCCCGGCCATCAGGACGAGCACGCCGAGAGTCGCGAAGAACGTTCCGACCCGCTTGGCGGTCAGCCGCCGCCAGGAGGCCGCGACGACGTGCCGGCGCTTGACCGCCTGTCGGATCAGGAGGGCGAATAGCCCGATCGCGACGACGGAAAGTCCAATGTGCGCCGGGTAGAGCACCGCGTTGACGTCGCCGGGGAACGGGCCGCCGAACAGCAGCCTGGACGCCAGCGGGCCGACGAGCGGGGTCGCCGCGAGAACGCCGTCGAGGATCGCCATGCTCGAGCCGGACAGGAGGTCGTCGGGCAGTGCCGAGCCAGTGAGTCCGATGCCCATCGCGACGAGCAGGAGGGTGACGATCGTCAGCCAGGTCTTCTCGCGGGGCTTGCGGTACGCGCCGACGAAGAACAGCCTCAGCAGCAGGAGCATCAGAGCCGCCATCATGACGAGCGCGGCCCAGTGGTGCAGCTGCCGTACGAGCATGCCGCCCTGCACGTCGAACGAGATGTGCAGCGTGGACTCGAGCGCCTTCGACATCCGTACGCCGTGCAACGGGCCGTACGAGCCGTCGTAGCTGACGACCGTTGCCGAGGGGTCGTAGAAGAACATCAGTACGACGCCGCTCAGCAGTACCGCGACGAAGGAGTAGAGGGAGATCTGGCCGAACAGGGATGACCAACGGTCAGGGAAGATTCGCACGCGCAGCGCGTCGAGCCAGGCCGATCGCTCGCCCACCTGTGCCAAGCGGAACCGAGGTGTTCGCATTGGTCCTCCTTCCGGACCCGCCGTCACCTGTCTGACGAGATGCTTGGCGGCGGCGTGACCTAAAGCGGAGAGAACGTGACGAGCCTCATAAGAACCGCTCGACAGACCGGGCTGACTGTCGTACGTTCCGGCTGGGATCGCAGGTCGGGAAATTGCGATATGGGAATGGGAACAAAGCGACTCATGGTCGACTTCGTCAACGGAAGCGTCTCGTTCTGGTGGCGGCAGCTCGGTACGCCCCAACGGCGGCCCGCGCTGCCAGGTGACACCACAGTGGATGTGGCGATCATCGGTGCCGGCTACACCGGGTTGTGGACCGCTTACTATCTGGCTCGCAGCGATCCGTCGCTGCGGATCGCCTTGCTGGAAAGGGAGTTCGCGGGCTTCGGTGCCTCGGGTCGCAACGGCGGTTGGTTGACCGGTGAGCTGGCCGGGTCGCCCGAGCGCTATGCGCAGACCCACGGGCGCGACGGTGTGGTGGCGTTGCAGAAGGCGATGTACGGGAGCGTCGACGAGGTGCTCTCGGTCGCCGACGGCGAGGGCTTCAACATCGACGCGGTGAAGGGCGGCGTGCTCTGCGTCGCGCGGAGCTCACCGCAGCGTACGCGCCTGTTGAACGAGGTCGAGGCATCCCGCCAGTGGGGTGTTGGCGAGCGGGACAAGTGGCTACTTTCGCCAATGGAGCTTGGTGAACGGCTGCAAGTGGAGGGCGCGCTGCTCGCGTCGTACTCGCCGCACTGCGCGCGGATCCACCCCGTGAAGCTGGTGTACGGGCTCGCGCGTGCGGTGGAGCGCATGGGCGTGACGATCTATGAGGGCACGCGCGTGACGAAGGTGCGGCCGGGGATCGTCCGGACCTCGCGCGGGACGGTGCGGGCGCGGCACGTGTTGCGGGCAACGGAGGGGTTCACCGCGGGGCTGCGCGGCGAGCGGCGTACGTGGCTGCCGATGAACAGCTCGTTGATCGTGACCGAGCCCCTGCCCGAGGAGGCCTGGAAGGAGATCGGCTGGTCCGGGTCGGAGCTGCTGGGTGACGCCGCGCACGCGTACATGTACGCGCAGCGCACGGCGGACGGGCGGATCGCCTTCGGTGGCAGGGGAGTGCCGTACCGGTTCGGGTCGCGGTGGGACTCGTCGGGCCAGACCTCGCCGGACACTGTGGCGGCGTTGGCCGAGTTGCTCGGGCGCTTCTTCCCGGTCGCGCGCGGCGTGGCTGTCGAGCACGCGTGGTCGGGGGTGCTGGCGGTGCCACGGGACTGGTGTTCGACGGTGACGTTCGACTCGTCGACCGGCCTGGGTGCCGCTGGGGGCTACGTCGGGCACGGCGTCGCGACGGCGAACCTTGCTGGCCGGACGTTGACCGACCTGGTGCTGGGCCGCGAGACCCCGCTCGTCGGTCTGCCCTGGGTGGGTCGCACAGTCCGCCGCTGGGAGCCCGAGCCGCTGCGCTACCTCGGCGTGCACGCGATGTACGCGGCGTACCGCTATGCCGACCGCCAGGAGGACGCCGGCCTGGGCCACACGTCGAAGGTGGCCGAGATCGCCGACGTCATCTCCGGCCGCGCCTAGCCTCGATCTTTCGTCCGACGATGGGTTCGCCCGGCCCGCCCCCGCCCTCAACGAACTGCTCGCCAACCCGGCAGCAGCCTGACCGTTGCTTCGACCGGTTGACCTCGCCCCCCTTTACGTGGGGTGGACGCCAGGTAGAGCGGCCACTGGCCGGGTAAGGCGCGACACCCCTCACGAACGCGACCACCTCCGCGGCGACTTGGCCGCGGATATCGCGGGGATCGTCGATGTCGCCGGAGAACTCGAGATGCCCGCAGGGCAGGGACTCCCCGGTCGCGCCGGGGATCGCGTCGAGGTAGACCAACGCGTTCTCGCCAGGCGGGGCGATGTCGTCGGCCTCGCCCCAACGGATCCGGACCGGCTTGTCGATGGCGCTCAGGGAACGCCGGTCGAGCATCGTGCCCAGGACGGGCGCCATCAGGAACGCGGCGGTCACCCGGTCGTCCGCGTACGAGGCCGTGGCCGCCGCCAGCAGGTCGTCGGAGAGCAGGTCCGGGTTGCGGCGGAGGAGTTCGGTCCGCAGCTCGCTCTCGGCGGCCATCAGGCCCTGGTAGACGTCGCGGTCCAGCCGGGCGCCGAGCAGCGCGGCGACGGCATAGGCGCCGCCGGAGTTGCCGACGGCGACCGTCTCCTGCATGGAGACGTCGTCGAGGTGGTCGAGCACGAAGGACAGATCGCGAGCCCGTTCCCAGCCGAACGCGAAGCCCTCGGGGACCTCGTCGTTCGCCGTGCAGCCGTGGTGCTCGGGGGCAGCGACCGCGAAGCCGGTCGCCACGAGGGCCTCGGCGAGCCAGCCGAGCTCGCGCGCATGGCCACCGTGGCCGTGCGACAGCAGGGCGAGCGGTGGCCGCTCGGCAGGCGGCCGCCAGACGTACGTCCGCACCGGTCGCGGGCCGGTGCCATCCCACCGCCGCCGCGCCGGATCGACGAGCTCCAACACCTCCACTCCGACCAGCCTACCGACTGGCCGGCGTCTTAGTGCTGTCAGAAAGCGGCAGAAGGGGTTGCGGCGACGTCGACAATGCCGTCATAGTGACGTCATGCCAACTCGAGCTGACGTCACGCGGTGGTTGCCGCCGTCGATCAAGGGTCTGCTCTCCGTTCTCGGGCTGCTCCCCAAGCTGAGCCGCCGCCGGACCGCGGTCATGGTCGCCGGAGTGCTGGTCCAGTCGTTCGTCCCGGTCGCCGCCGGCGTGCTGACCGGGCTGCTGATCGGCGGCATCCCCGAGGCGGTCAGGACCGGCGAGTCCGAGCGCAGCATCTGGCTGCTGGTCGCGATCGGCGGGCTCGTCGTCGTGGAACGTGCCACCGCCCCGATTCTGCAGGCCACGGCCGCCACGCTCGGGCGCGACGTCGACCGGTACCTGCAGGAACGCGTCATGGAGGCCGTCGGACAACCCACCGGCATCCAACACCTCGAGGACCCCGAGGTCATCAACAAGATCCGCACCGCGCGCGGCCTGTCCGTCGACGCCGAGAACGCGGGTCGCGCGATCGAGGCCCTGCCCGGCGTGATCCCGTCCTGGCTCCGCGCGCTCGCCTCCGTCGCGGTCCTCTTCTTCTTCCACTGGTGGCTCGGCCTGATCTGGCTGGTGATGTGGCCGATCGTCGTGCACCTCATGCAGCGCGAGTACTTCCGCGTCGGTGCCGTCACGTACAACCAGAGCAACGAGCTCCGCCGCAGCGAGTACTACCGCGACCTCGCGCTCACGCCAGGGCCGGCCAAGGAGATCCGCATCTGGGGCATGCTCGACTGGCTGCTCGAACGGTTCGACACCTCGTTCCGCACCGCGATCGAACCGGTCTGGAAGACCCGGAAGCCCCGGAAGTCGGTGATGTACGGGACGACCAGCGCGATCCTGCTCGTCAACCTGCTCACCTACGTCCTGCTCGTCTACGCGGGCGTGAACGGTGTGCTCTCACTCGCCGCGATCGCGGTCTTCATTCAGGCGCTCGCCGGCGCCAACTCGTACACGGCGTTCGACGACAACAACGTCTACCTCTCCCGCGCCGCCGTCACGGTTCCGAAGATCCTCAGCATGGCCGACGAGCTGTCGAGCCAGCGCGTCGAGCTGGCGCAGACAGCGCCGCGCGAGCTTCCACCGAACGCGCCGCGCGAGCAGATCTCCTTCCAGGCAACGACGTTCCGCTATCCGAACGCCGACCGCGACGCCCTCGCCGGCCTCGACCTGGACATCGAGGCGCACAGGTCGCTCGCGATCGTCGGCGACAACGGAGCCGGCAAGACGACGTTCGTCAAGCTGCTCTGCCGCCTGTATGAGCCGACCAGCGGGCAGATCACCGTCGACGGCACGCCACTCGGCGAGCTCGACCCGCGAGCCTGGCGCGAACGGATCGCCGTCCTCTTCCAGGACTTCGCCCGCTATCCCCTTACCGCCAAGGAGAACGTCGGCCTCGGCGCGCCGAGCCACAACCGCGATCTCGAACGGCTCGAGTACGCCGCCGAACGCGCCGGCGCCCTCGACGTCATCCGCAACCTGCCGAACGGCTGGGACACCATCCTCTCCCGCGAGTTCACCGGCGGCGTCGACCTGTCCGGCGGGCAGTGGCAGCGAATCGCCTTGGCCCGTGCGATGTTCGCCGTCGACGCGGGAGCGCGCGTGCTCGTACTCGACGAGCCGACCGCGGCGCTCGACGTCCGCGCCGAGGCCGAGCTGTACGACCGGTTCCTCGAGCTCACCGAAGGCCTCACGACCTGCCTGATCTCGCACCGGTTCTCCACCGTCCGGCGTGCCGATCGCATCGTGGTGATGACCGAGGGCGGCGTGATCGAGGACGGTACGCACGACGAGCTGATCGAACGCGACGGCCGCTACGCGCACATGTTCGCCTTGCAGGCCGAGCGATTCCGAGCGGAGGCATGAGATGAGCGAGTCGTTCGAGGCGTTCCGCCGGACGATCGGGTTCGGCTTCAAGGCGGCACCGCTGCAGGCCACGGGACAGCTGCTCACCGGCGTGGTCATGGCCGCGGGTCCACCGATCCTGGTCTGGGCCGGCAAGGTGTTCGTCGACGCCGTCTCCGCGCAGGACCTGGAGACAGGTCTCTGGGCCGTCGCGCTCCTCGCGGTCGGCGTGGGCGTGCTGATGCTGAACGTCTTCATCTACTGCAACTGCGTGTTCGCCGTCCTCGAACGTACCCGCGCGCTCGCCGACCGCAAGCTGATGGAGACGTTCGGCGGCGCGGACAGCCTCGCGCACCACGAGCATCCGGAGTACCTCGACCAGGTCCATCGCATCCGCGAGGAACGCGACGGACTCGGCCAGATGACCAACGCCACAGCGGGAATCGTCCGTTCGCTGAGCACGCTCGTGGCGGTCTCCGTACTCCTCGCGCAGGTCCATCCCGCGCTGCTCGCCCTCGCGGCCCTCGGCGGGGTCTCGGTCTTTGTCGGACGCAAGACCCGCGACCTCCAGGTCGCGGCGCAGGAGGAGACGAGCGAGGCCGAACGCCTGCGGCGGGACCTGTTCGAGCTCGGCACGAACGGCTCGTCGGGCAAGGAGCTGCGGGTGTTCGGGCTGACGGACGAGCTCGTTCGCCTGCACCACAAGGCTTCCGACCCCGTCGTCGCGGTCCGCCATCGGGCGGACTGGAAGGGCGCGGTACTGCAGTCGCTCGACGCTCTGCTCTCGGCCGCGGGGTACGTCGGCGCGGTCGTGTTCGTGATCTCGTTGGCGCTGAACGGGCGCGCGACGCCGGGTGACGTCGTCCTCGCGGTCGGGCTCGCGGCCAACCTGGGCTGGGCGGCGCGGACCATGGTGTCGTACGGCACGAACTTCCTGCGTACGTTGCGGGTTGCCCGTCGGTTCCTGTGGCTCGAGCGGTACGCCGTCCGGGTCGCCCGGACCCCCGAGAACCCGCTGTCGGTGCCGGCATCGGTGCAGGACGGGATCGAGCTGCGGGACGTCACGTTCGCCTATCCCGAGACCGACCGGCTGATCCTCGACCGCCTCTCGCTCCAGCTGCCGGCCGGCTCGGTCGTCGCGCTCGTGGGCGAGAACGGAGCGGGCAAGACCACGTTGGTCAAGTTGCTCAGCGGTTTCTACGTGCCGGACTCGGGCTCGGTGCTCGTCGACGGGACGCCGATCGAGCGGTTCCCGCTGGCGGAGTGGCAGTCGCGGGTCAGCGCGACGTTCCAGGACCACGCGGCGTTCGAGTTCGTCGCCCGCGAGACCGTGGGGGTTGGCGATCTGCGGCGGCTCTCCGACGAGGGCGCGGTCCGTACGGCGCTGGACCGGGCGGGCGCGACGTCGGTGATCGACGTTCTGCCGGATGGCCTGGAGAGTCAGCTCGGCACCCAGTGGGACGGGGTGGACCTGTCCGGTGGGCAGTGGCAGAAGCTCGCGCTCGGGCGGGGCTTGATGCGGCAGGACCCTTTGCTGGTGGTGTTCGACGAGCCGACCGCGGCGCTGGACCCGCAGACCGAGCACGCGCTGTTCACCCGCTTCGCCGAAGCCGCGCGCGACTCCCGTTCCCGCGGCACCGTGACGCTGCTCGTGTCGCACCGCTTCTCGACCGTACGGATGGCCGACCTGATCGTCGTCCTCGACTCCGGCAGCGTGCTCGAGCTGGGGTCGCACGCCGAGCTGATGGCCCATGGCGGCCTGTACGCGGAGCTGTACGGCCTGCAGTCGCGGGCGTACCAATGACGGTAGGTTCTGCGGCATGGACACGGCTGTCGAGATCTACACCGACGGGGCCTGCAGCGGGAATCCCGGGCCCGGTGGCTGGGGTGCGCTGCTGCGGTACGGCGCGTACGAGAAGGAGCTGTACGGCAGCGAGTCCGTCACGACCAACAACCGGATGGAGCTGATGGGCGCGATCATGGCGCTCGAGAGCCTCACGCGGCCGTCCGTCGTGGTACTGCACACCGACAGCGTGTACGTGCGGAGTGGGATCACCAGCTGGATCCACAACTGGAAGAAGCGCGGCTGGCTGACCTCGGCCAAGAAGCCAGTGATGAACGAGGACCTCTGGCGCCGCCTCGACACCGCAGCCGGCGTGCACGAGGTCGACTGGCGCTGGGTCAAGGGCCACAGCGGCGACCCCGGCAACGAGCGCGCGGACGGCCTGGCCTGCAAGGGCCGCGACGAAGCCTCCAGCGCCACCCGCTCGGCCGCCGCGAGCTAGCGGACCTGAGCGAGCCCCCTGGTCCGGGCGGCCGCCCGTTTCGAATGAGGGCGTCCCTCTATCGAAGAGCCCGGCCCATCGCTCGAGGAGATCGCTACAGGGACGCCCTCATTCGAAACCACCCGCCGGCGTCACCGCCGCGCGGTGAGGTCGCGCGCCAGGTGCGAACGGTGCAGGCCGCGGGTGAACAGACGGGCGAGGTCGGCGCGGGTGTCGTGCATGAGCTGAACGTGGAAGTAGTTCACGTACTCCAGCACCGCGAAGACCCACAACGCCACGCCCGGCCAGCTCCGTACGCCCATGCCGCTCGCCACCGAGTCGGCCGCGATGACCACCGCGCCCGCGGCCAGCAGGACCACGTTCACACGTCGCAGCAGCCGGAATGTCGCCATGCCAGCCGGCGCTGGAGCCCTGGTCACCAGCTGGCGCGCCTTGAGCCACCAGTAGACGCCGCCCTCCACGAGGAACGCCGCCACCAGCACGAGGCCGGTCAGGTTGGACACCGTGGGCGGCATCCGGAAGACGGCAAGCAGCGCGACCGAGATGATGATCACGTTCGCGAGCTCGAGCACGGCGAGGGTGCGCATCCGGCGAAGAACCATGATCCGTCCACCCTATGAGCTGGGCGTCCACCGTTTGGACCGATGCGGGAACATGGAGGGCACGTACCCGGTTGCCAACCGTGAGTGCTGTCCACCCCGAGGAGTACGCCGTGTCCTTTCCGCCGCTCGTCGAACCCGCCGCGTCTTTGTCGGTCGATGAGGTGCGTCGCTATTCGCGCCACATCATCATCCCCGACGTCGGCATGGACGGGCAGAAGCGCCTGAAGAACGCGAAGGTCCTGGTCATCGGCGCCGGTGGCCTCGGCAGCCCCGCGCTGCTCTATCTGGCCGCCGCCGGTGTCGGCACGCTCGGCATCGTCGACTTCGACACCGTCGACGAGTCCAACCTGCAGCGCCAGGTCATCCACGGCCAGTCCGACGTCGGCAAGCCGAAGGCGCGCAGCGCCAAGGAGTCGATCCAGGAGATCAACCCGTTCGTCGAGGTGATCCTGCACGAGACGCGGCTGGACTCCGACAACGCGCTCGAGGTGCTCGGTGACTACGACCTGATCCTCGACGGCACCGACAACTTCGCGACGCGTTACCTGGTGAACGACGCCGCCGTGATCCTCGGCAAGCCGTACGTCTGGGGCTCGATCTACCGGTTCGAAGGCCAGGTCAGCGTGTTCTGGGCCGAGCAGGGTCCGCACTACCGCGACCTCTACCCCGAGCCCCCGCCGCCCGGCATGGTCCCGTCCTGCGCCGAGGGCGGCGTGCTCGGCGTGCTGTGCGCCTCCATCGGCAGCGTGATGGTGAACGAGGCCATCAAGCTCATCACCGGCATCGGCGACCCGCTGATCGGCAGGCTGTTGATCTTCGACGCGCTGGAGATGTCGTGGCGCGAGCTCAAGATCAACCGCGACCCGGAGACCGCCCCGGTGACGGAGCTGATCGACTATGAGGCATTCTGCGGAGTGATTTCCGACGAGGCAGCGGAGGCAGCGGTGGACTCCACGATCGACGTACGCACCCTCAAACAGTGGCTGGACGAGCGCGAGGCTGGTCAGCGCGACTTCGAGCTGGTCGACGTACGCGAGCCGAACGAGTACGAGATCGTCAACATCCCCGGCGCGGTACTGATCCCGAAGGGCGAGTTCCTCACCGGCGAGGCGTTCGAGAAGCTGCCCAAGGACAAGCAGATCGTGCTGCACTGCAAGGTCGGCGGACGTTCGGCCGAGGCGCTGGCCGCGGCCAAGGGCGCGGGCTTCTCCGACGCTGTGCACGTCGGCGGCGGGATCCTCGCGTGGGTCTCCCAGATCGAGCCGGACAAGCCTTCCTACTGATCGACGCGCTGCTTGGTGAGGAGTAGCGGCACCGCCGGTGCCGCTACCCCGAGCCCGACGACGATTCCGATCCAGTACGGACCCGGAACGATCGCACTGATCACCGCGACGATCGCTCCGGTGACGACCTGCCAGCCCGCGCCAGCCCGCTGGCGACGACGCAGTTGTTTCGCGGCCGCGACCAGCGGGATGAGCAGCGCGATCGCGACGACGCCGAGGACGGCGGAGAAGATCATCGCGTAGCCGTGCCGATCCGAGGTGGGATCGACCAGCGACCGGACGAACGCCACCGCGAGGAAGACCAGCGCGGCGACCACGGCGATCACTGCCAGCGCGTTGATGATCTGATTGATCCGCCAGAGCACGGCTCGATTGTCGTCGGGAGGACCGCCGAATGCCAACGGAGGAGTACGTCGAGCGCGTGCTCGCGGTCGTGGAACGCATCCCGCCCGGCACGGTGCTCGCGTACGGCGACATCGCCGAGTACCTCGGTGAGGGTGGCCCTCGCCAGGTCGGCTGGGTGATGTCCCACTACGGCGGCGGCGTCCCCTGGTGGCGCGTCGTCCGCGCCGATGGCAGCCCGCACGAAGCGAACGCGGGCGAGGCGATCCGGCAGCTGCGCTCGGAGGGCACGCCGTTCCGCCCCACCGGCGATCCGGCGCGGGTGGACATGCGCCAGGCGCGCTGGGACGGGAAGCAGCCGAAGAAGCTCAGCCGACGCCGCAAGGTGGCGACTGCGGCCCCTGGCGACTAGGCCGTGTCTGCCAACGATCGCCTGACGCGCTGCGCCCCGCGCCATCGCGCTGCGCCCGATGACCGGCGCTCTTTGCCAGACAAGACTTGGCCTCAGGATTCATCGTTGGTGGGCGACTTTGGCCTGTGAAGAGGGACGTGTCTGTCCTGCGGGGAGGCTTGGGATTGCGAGGGCTCGAGTGATCCGAGCGGGAGGCACTCCGTAGGTGAAGCGTCGTGTCACCCTACGCGGCCAGTAGCCCCTCTACCTGGCGTCCACCCCACGTAATGGGGCCATTGATCATGTTTACATGATCATTGGCCCCAGAGCGGGGCCGGACCGGGTGAAGCAACCGCTGGACGAAGGATCGAGGCTAGGCGGCGTCGCGAGCCCACGCCACTGTTTCAGCCTGGAGAAGCACTGGTCAGACGGGATCGGTGAACGAGATCGGCTTGCCGGTGGCGCGGGCGTAGGCGATCTCCCTGCTCGTGGACTCGCCGATGTACCCGCCGGGGTTGACGACCAGGACGCGGTCAGCCAGGTCGATCTTGCGCAGGTGGAGGGCGCCCAACGCGGTCTTCTGCTCGTCGGTGATCACCTCGTTTGCGTCGTGATCCTCGGCGGGCCGGAAGACGCCGGGCGCGACGACGATGACGCCTGCCAAGGTCAAGTCGCGGTTCGCCGCGCGCAGCTCGTCCGCGAACCGGGCAGAGCCGCAGATGCACACGATCTCAGGTCGGTCAGGCACAGCTCGCGTCGACTTCATGGACAGGAACACGAGCCAACAGCTTACGCAGCGAGCTGGACACGGCCGCACTGTCGCAGGCGGGAGGCCCACCACTCCCCGACCCCACCGACCAGCCGGCCTCCCCGAGAATCCGCTGACAGCGAACGCCAACGCCTGAGTCAAGTGCGTTGCCCACAGGCAATCCACAGCAATCCACAGACAATTCGGACCTCGTTTCGTCTTTCCCACAAGGGAATCACGCCTCATCGGCCCGGCGGCGAGACGGTTGTCGGAGCGGTCTGATGGAATGCCCGGCATGCCTGCTCCGGCCTACAGACTCGTTCGCCGGCCCCGCACTCACCAAGCGGCGCCGGCGCTCGATGCTGCCCAGCGAGCAGTCGTCGATCATCGAGGTGGTCCGCTGCTCGTTCTCGCGGGCCCGGGCACCGGCAAGACCGCCACGCTCGTCGAGGCCGCGGCCGACCGGATCGAACGGGACGGCCTCAACCCCGGCCAGGTCCTCGCGCTCACGTTCGGACGCAGAGCAGCCGCCGAGCTCAGAGACCGCATCGCGGCAAGGCTCGACCGCACCATCCGCGAGCCGCTGGCCAGAACGTTCCACTCCTACGCGTTCGGCCTCCTCAGACGCGAAGCCGTCCTCAACGCCCTCCCCACGCCACGCCTGCTCGCCGGACCCGAGCAGGACCTCCTCATCCGCGACCTGCTCAGAGGCGACGTCGAGGAGTTCCAAGCCCGCGACTGGCCCGAGCTAGTCAGACCCGCCCTCCTCACCAGAGGCTTCGCGCAGGAGCTCCGCGACCTCCTCCTCAGAGCGGCCGAGCGCGGCATCGACCCACCAAGCCTCGCCAAGCTCGGCAAGGCAAACAAGCGCGACGACTGGGTCTCCGCCGCCAAGTTCGCCAGGCAGTACGAGGCAGTCACCGCCCTCCGACCCGAAACCCCAGCCCTCGACCCCGCCGAGCTGGTGCGAGCCGCCGTCGACCTGCTTCGCACCGACAAGAAGCTGCTCGAAGAAGAACGCGAAGCACGGTCCGTCGTCCTCGTCGACGAGTACCAGGACGCCGACCCCGCCCAGGAGGAGCTGCTCCAGCTCCTCGCCGGCGGCGGCCGCGACCTGATCGTCGTCGGCGACCCCGACCAGTCGATCTACGCGTTCCGCGGCGCCGAGGTCGACGGCATCCGCGACTTCGCCCAGCGGTTCAAGCGCGCCGACGGCGCCGACGCCCGCACCGTCGCGCTCACCACCTCGCGCAGAGCCGGCACCAACCTCCTCGCCGCCTCGAGGAGGGTCGCCGCCAAGCTCGGCGGCCCGCCCGCGCACCGCCGCCTCGTTCCCGCGAGCACCAACGACGGCAGCCTCGAGGTCCACCTCTTCCGCAGCGCCAACCAGGAGGCGGCGTACGCAGCGCAACGACTCCGCGAAGCCCACCTCGTCGAGGGCATCCCGTGGTCGCGGATGGCCGTGCTCGTCAGAGCCGCCACCCAGGTCCCCGTCCTCAGGCGCTCGCTCGCCATGGCCGGCGTGCCCGCGACGGTACGGCTGGAGGAGCTCGCGCTCGTCGACCAGCCGGCCGTCAGACCGCTCCTCACCCTGCTCGAGCTCGCCGCCGGTCGCCGCGAGCTCGACACGAACGTCGCCGTCGAGCTGCTCACCAGCCCGTTCGGCGGCGCCGACGTCCTCGCCCTCCGGCGGCTCAGGCAAGAGCTCAGACGGTTCGAGCTCGCCAACGGCGGCACGAAGGCCTCCGCCGAGCTACTCGTCGAGGTCATCCAGCAGCCGCTCGAACTCACCCCGCTCGACGAGAACGCCATGCGGCCCGCGCACCGCATCGCCGAGCTGCTCCAGCTCGCCACCAAGGCGATCGACGACGACGCCGCCACCGCGGAGTCCGTCCTCTGGGCCATGTGGAACGGAGCCAACGTCGCCGACCGCTGGGCGGCACGCGCAGCCGCCGGCGGACCAGGCGCCGCAACAGCCGACCGCGACCTCGACGCGGTCACAGCACTGTTCGACACCGTCCAAAGGTTCGTCGACAGACTGCCCGCCGCCGGTCCCGCGGTGTTCCTCGATCACCTGCTGGGACAGGAGATTCCGGCCGACACGCTCGCCCCGCGCGCACCCGACGGAGACGCGGTCGCGGTCCTCACCGCGCACGCCGCCAAGGGCCTCGAGTGGGAGGTCGTGGCCGTCGCCGGGGTTCAGGAGGGTGTCTGGCCCGACCTGCGCATCCGCGGCTCGCTGCTCGGCTCGGAGCAGCTCGTCGACCTGGTCGCCGGCCGCGACAGCTCCCCGGCGTTCGCGGTCGCGCGGATGCTCGCGGAGGAACGCAGACTCTTCTACGTCGCGGTGACGAGAGCTCGCAGGCAGCTTCTCGTCACCGCGATCTCCGACGAGGAGTCGCACCCGTCCCGCTTCCTCGACGAGCTCGCGCCCTGGACCGGGCCGGGCGACGAGCGCCCGTTCACCCGCGTGCCGAGAGGCCTCGACCTCGCGTCCGTCGTCGCCGAGCTCCGTTCGGTTGTCTGCGCACCCGAAGGCAGCGACGAAGCACGCAGGCAGGCTGCTGCGCACGAGCTGGCCAGGCTCGCCGCCGCCGGCGTCAGGGGCGCGCACCCCGGCAGCTGGTACGCGCTCCCGCCGCTCTCCGACGACGGACCACTCCGCCGCCCGCACGAGAGCGTCCGCGTCTCACCGAGCAAGGTCGAGGCGTTCAGCCGCTGCGCGCTGCGCTGGCTGCTCGAAGCCTCCGGCGGCAGCGCGGGCGACGAGGTACGCCAGGGCATCGGCAACCTCGTCCACGACCTCGCGTCGGCCGGCGTCGACATCGACGAGCTGCTCGACGAGTTCGAGGAGCGCTGGCCGGAGATCGACGCCGGCACCGGGTGGTACGCCGACCGCCAGCACACGCAGGCGCGCGACATCGTCGAACGACTGGCCGGCTGGCTGCGCGGCAACCCGCGCGCGCTCGTCGCCGCCGAGGAGGGCTTCGAGGTCCAGGTCGGCCGCGCCAAGCTCACCGGGAGGATCGACCGGCTCGAGCGAGACAGCGAGGGCAGGCTGATCGTCGTCGACCTCAAGACCGGCAAGAGTCGACCAGCACGAGCTGACCTGCCCGAGCACCCCCAGCTCGGCGCGTACCAGCTCGCCGTCCAGCGCGGAGGTTTCGCCGAAGCAGCAGGAGGCGAGACTCGGAGCGGCGGCGCGATGCTCGTCCACCTCGGCACCGGCGCGAAGGCAGCCGAGCAGCACCAGCCGCCGATCGAGCAGGCCGAGGACCCGGAGTGGGCCGAGCGCCTCGTCCGCAACACCGCCGAGGGGATGGCCGGCGCCGCGTTTCTCGCCGCGGACAACCGCTGGTGCAACGTCTGCGACGTGCGGCGGAGCTGCCCGGTCCATGTCGAGGGTGGGCAGGTGACGCCATGAGCCGGCGCCGCACTGTGTTCATGGCCGCGGACAACCGCTGGTGCAACGTCTGCGACGTGCGGAGGAGCTGCCCGGTGCACGTCGAGGGTGGGCAGGTGACGCCATGAGCCCACGCCGCACCGTGCTGCCCGATCAGATGCCGCTGTCCTGGGAGGTCGACGAGTCCGCGCCGCGCTACTCGGCCGCGGATCTCGCACGAGCGTTGGGCAATCACCCACCGACGCCGGAGCAGGCGGCGGTGATCGAGGCACCGCTCGGACCCGAGGTGGTCGTCGCCGGCGCGGGTTCGGGCAAGACCGAGACGATGGCCGCGCGCGTGGTGTGGCTGGTGGCGAACGGGCTGGTCGCGCCCGAGCAGGTGCTGGGTCTGACGTTCACCCGCAAGGCTGCGCGCGAGCTGGCGGCGAGAATCCGCCGCAGGCTGCAGCAGCTCAGAGCCCGCGGACACCTCGGCCCAGCCGGTCCGTACGACGACTCGACGCCGGGCGACGTGTCGGTCGCCACGTACGACGCCTACGCGCAGCGCATCGTCGCCGAGCACGCGCTGCGGCTCGGCCGCGAGCCCGGCACGAGACTGGTCACGCCCGCGATCGCCTGGCAGTACGCGACCCGCGTCGTCGAGACGTACGACGGCCCGATGGACTTCGTCGACTACGCGTTCTCCACCGTCGTCGACGCGGTGCTCTCGCTGCACGGCGAGATGGCCGGCCACCTGGTGACGCCGGCGCAGCTCGAGGACTTCACCCAACGGCTGATCGCGCGCGTCAAGGAGAAGCCGAAGGTCGCGCGGACCAAGGGACAACTGCACGCCGAGGTCGAGGGCGCGCTGCGGCGCCAGGTCGCACGGGTGCAGCTGCTGCCGATCGTCGAGGCGTTCGTCGCGGAGAAGCAACGCCGCGAAGCCGTCGACTTCGCCGACCAGGCGGCGTTGGCGGCGCAGCTCGCCGAGGAGTTCCCCGAGGTGGGCGAGCGCGAACGAGACCGCTACTCGGTCGTGCTGCTCGACGAGTACCAGGACACCAGCCACGCGCAGCTCGCGATGCTGCGTGGGCTGTACGGAGGCAAGACCGCGCATCCGATCGTCGCGGTCGGCGACCCGTGTCAGTCGATCTACGGCTGGCGCGGCGCGAGCGCGGCGACGCTGGTGGCGTTCGGCGAGCAGTTCCGATCGGGCACCGGCGAGGCGGCGCCGACCCGTTCGCTGTCGACGAGTTTCCGCAACGGGGCTTCGGTGTTGGCGGTGGCGAACGTCCTCGCCGAGCCGCTGCGAAGCGGCGGGCTGGTCGTTCCCGAGCTGGCGTCGCACCCCTCGACCGGCGCGGGCGAGGTGCTCGCGTCGCTGCACCTCACCGTCGACGACGAGGCACGCGACGTCGCCGCCAGAATCAACGAGCTCTGGACGGCGGACGCACCGCTGCGTTCGGCCGGCGGCGTGGGGCGAACGGTCGCCGTCCTCGTCCGCAAGCGCGCGCAGATCGACCGGATCGCGCGGTCGTTGCGCGGGTACGGCCTGCCGGTCGAGGTCGTCGGTGTCGGTGGGCTGCTCGCGACCCCCGCGGTGACCGACGTGGTGGCGACGCTGCGGGTGCTCTCCGACCCGTCCCGCGGCGACGCGCTGATGCGGCTGCTGACCGGAGCGCGGTGGCGGATCGGGCCGCGCGACCTCGACGGCCTGGGCCGCTGGGCCCGCAGGCTCGCGGCGGCGCGGGCCGCGGGCCAACCCGCGGAGGCCGCGCCCGAGATCGCCGTCGACACCTCGGGTGAGCGGCGCCGCATCTCCGCCGACGACATCGACCAGCGGTCGATCATCGACGCGCTGGACGCGTTGCCGCAGGAGGGCTGGTTCTCCCCGGCGGGGCGCCGGCGGATGACGGCGTTGGCGGACGAGCTGCGGACGTTGCGCTCGCGGGCCGCGCAGCCGTTGGTCGATCTGGTGGCCGACGTCGTTCGTACGTTGGGCTTGGACGTCGAGGTCGCGGCCCGCACGGGCGACGTCACGACGAGCCGCGCCGACCTCGACGCGTTCCTCGACGTCGCGGTGGGCTTCGCGGACAGCGGCGAGGGCGCCACGCTGACGGCGTTCCTGGCGTTCCTCGACGCTGCCGACGAGGAGGAGCGCGGGCTCGAGCCGGGCCAGGTCGAGATCGACGACGAACGCATCCAGGTGCTGACCGTGCACGGCGCGAAGGGCCTGGAGTGGGACGTCGTGTTCGTGCCCGGCATGGTCGAGGGCGTTCTGCCCGCGGCCAGGGCGAAGGACAAGGCGTGGCTGTCCGACGTGGGCGCGTTGCCGTTCCCATTGCGCGGCGACGCGGCGGTGCTGCCCGAGCTCGACGTGTCCGGTGCCGCCGACCAGGGCGACGTGAAGGCGGCGTTCGAGCAGTTCATGGAGGACTGCGGCGAGCGGGCGCGGCTGGAGGAGCGGCGGTTGGCGTACGTCGCGGTCACTCGGGCGCGGCAGCTGCTGATCTGCTCGGGCTATCGGTGGGACGAGACGACGAAGCCGCGCGAGCCGGGGGAGTATCTGCAGGAGATCGCGGCGGTCTGCGCGGCCGGCGCGGGGTCGCTGCCGGTGTGGCACGGGACGGTCGACGTCGAGGGCGGCAACCCGGTGACCGCGGAGCCGCCGAGCCACGCGTGGCCGTACGACCCGTTGGACGACAAGCGGCGTACGGAGATCCGCGCCGGCGCCAACCTCGTCGGGCTGTCGCTCGCTGCCCTGGACTCGCCGGCACCGATGCCGCAGCCGGTGCTCGAGGCGTCGTACGAATGGCACCGTGACGTCGACCTGCTGCTGTCCGAGCGCGCGCGGCGGGCCGCGCGCGACGAGGTGCTGGTGGAGCTGCCGGAGCGGCTGTCGGTCTCGCAGCTGGTGTCGCTGCGGCGCGATCCGTCCGCCCTCGCACGGGTGATCCGACGCCCGGTGCCGCGCCCACCCAACCCGTTGGCCCGCCGAGGCACGGCGTTCCACGCGTGGCTGGAGTCTCGGTTCGGGCGGCCGCAGCTGCTGGACGTGGATGAGCTGCCCGGCTCGGCCGACGAACAGGCCGAGGTTGACAGCGACCTCGAGGTGTTGCAGAACGCCTTCCTGGCTTCGGAATGGGCGGAGCAGCAGCCGGTCGAGGTGGAGGTTCCGTTCGAGCTCGTGGTGGCCGGCGTGGTCGTGCGCGGCCGGGCGGACGCGGTCTTCCCGCGCGAGGAGGACGGGGGCGAGGGCATCGAGGTCGTCGACTGGAAGACCGGCCGCGTGCCGCGCGATCCCGACGAGCTGGCCGTGACGTCGGTGCAGCTGGCGGCGTACCGGCTGGCCTGGTCGCAGCTCACGGGTCTGCCACTGGAGCAGGTGCGCGCCGCGTTCCACTACGTACGCCAGAACACGACGATCCGACCCGTCGACCTGCTCGACCGCGAAGGCCTGGAAGCTCTGGTCACCTCGGTGCCGCTCGCTCCGTGACAGGCCGAGGGCCGCCTACCGAGGTAGGCGGCCCAGGTGAGGATCGAACGAGGATCAGTACCAGCTCTGGTACTTCGAGCCGCCGGCGTAGCACTTGATCGCGCGCAGGCCCTTCCCGCCGGTGTCGTCGAGGCACCTACCCGTGGTCTGGTTCTTGAACTGGATCGTGCCGTCGTTCCACCGGTGCACGTACCAGCTCTGGAACTTCGAGCGGGCGTCCGAGCCCGGCCAGCAGTTGAACGTCCGCAGTCCGAGGTTGCTGTCGTCGAGGCACTTACCGGTCGAGTTGCTCCTCAACTGCCGGGTCTGGTCGCCCCACACGTGGACCTTCCACTGCTGGTAGGACGTGCCGTTGCAGGTGAAGGTGCGGACACCGTGGGCGCTGCTGTCGTCGAGACACTTCTTGGTCCACTGGTTCTTGAACGTCTGGGTGGAATCGGCCGAGGCCGAGCCGCCCAGCGCGGCGAAGCTGGCGACAGCGAGCGCGGTGGTGCCGACCAGCATGGCGAGGCTTCTCACGACGTGCGAGACCTTTGCTCTACTCATGCGACGAGCGTCCCGAATGCCCCTTGCGTGGCTCTGACTCCGTTCTGACGCGGTTCTAGGGCGCGTCTTTCGAATAGCGGTGGTTAAGCGCGCGGCGCTAGGCGCCCGTATGGGTGTGGCGCAGGAGGAACTCATATTGGTTATATGGGTGACGAATTGCGCCGCGGCCAGACGGGATGCATAGCGTCGCGCGTCAGGCGATATTCGAAAGACGTGCTCTAGCGTGGCCTAGATTGGGGCCCGATGGAGATTCGCGTGCTCGGAACGGTGGAGCTGTGGCACGACGGGGAGCAGACCGTCATCGGTGCCGCCAAGCTGCGCGGACTGCTCGCCCTCCTCGTCCTGTCGGCGAACCAGGTCGTCCGCCGCGACCAGCTCGTCGACGAGCTCTGGGACGGCAGTCCGCCGCCCTCGGCGACCGGAACCCTGCAGGCGAACGTCTACCGGCTCCGCAAGCTGCTGGACGACGACCTGCGGCTGGAGACCCGCGAGTCCGGCTATGTCCTGCACGCGCTGGACGGCGTCATCGACGTCCAGCGCTTCCATCAGTCGGTGGAGGACGCGCACGGCTTGATCGAGGCCGGTGACACGGAGTCCGCGGTCGACACTCTTCGCGACGCCCTGCGGCTGTGGCGGGGCGAGGCGTTCGCTGACGTCGAGCTGGCGACCGTACGAACGTCCGCCGACACGCTCGGCGAACGGCGCTGGGACGCGACCGAGCTGTACCTGGCGTCGGTCCTCTCGCTGGGCCGGCACACCGAGGCGCTCGGCGAGCTGGAGGAGTATGTCGCCGCGCACCCGCTGCGCGAACGCGGCTGGGAGCTGTTGATCACCGCGCAGTACCAAGCGGGCCGGCAGGCCGAGGCGCTGGACTCGTACCGCCGCGTCCGCGACCTGCTCGACGAGCAGCTGGGTATCGAGCCGGGGCGCGCGCTCCGCGAGCTCCAGCAGCGCATCCTGAACGCCGACCCCAGCCTCGATCCGCCCGCCGACGACGAGCCGGAACGCGAAGCAGAGCGGATCGTCCCGCGGCAGCTGCCGACTCCCGTCCGGCATCTCGCCGGCAGGGCCGAGCTGCTGACCCGGCTCGACGAGACCCGCGGCCGGGTCGTGCTGCTGACCGGCAGCGCCGGGATCGGGAAGACCACGCTGGCCGTGCACTGGGCCGAACGGGTGCACGACCACTTCCCGGACGGCATCCTCTTCCACGACCTGCGCGGCTTCGGGCCTACCGAGCGGGTCGTCGAGCCGGCCAGCCTGCTGCCGAGTTTGCTCACCGAGCTGGGCGTACCGTCGCGGCAGATTCCACCCGAGGTGGTGGCGCAGTCGGCGCTGCTGCGCAGCGTGCTGGCCGAACGGAGCGCGCTGCTCGTTCTCGACAACGCCCGCGACGCCGACCAGGTGCGACCGTTGCTGCCCGGTGCGGGCTCGAGCTCCGCGCTGGTCACGAGCCGCAGGGACCTGTCCGGGCTGGTGACGACGCACGACGCCCGCGCGGAACGGGTCGAGCTGCTGACGGAGAACGACGCGGCGGAACTGTTGGAGAGTCGCGTCGGCGCGGAGCGCATCGCCGCCGAACCGGCCGCGGTCGCCGACCTGATCGCCGGGTGCGCCGGACTCCCACTCGCGCTCGCGATCGTCGCCTCCCGCGCGGCCGCCAAGCCGAGCTGGCCGTTGAGCGCGGTCGCCGCCGAGCTGACCGACATCCGCCAGGGGCTGGACGCGTTCCGGAGCGAGGACCGGTCCGCCGACCTGACCGCCGTTCTCTCCTGGTCCTATCGCGCGCTGACTCAGGAGGCCGCCCAGCTGTTCCGGCTGCTCGGCCTGCATCCCGGTCCGGACATCTCGCTCGCGGCCGCCGCCAGCCTCGCGGGCTGGGATCTCGTCGAGACGCGGCGCCTGCTCGACGAGCTCACGACTTGCACCCTGCTGGACGAGCACGTTCCCGGTCGGTTCTCGTGCCACGATCTGCTGCGCGTGTACGCCGCGGAGCTCGCCAGGGAGCACGACGCCGACGACGTCCGTCACACCGCCATCGGGCGCATGATCGGCCACTACCTCTCCTCCGGGCACGCTGGCGCGATGCTGCTGTCGTCGCGTCGCGACCCGATCAAGCTGGCTCCCGCGGCACCGGGGGTCGAGCCGGAACCGATGGTCGATCTCGAGCAGACGTTGGACTGGTTCGACACCGAACACCTCGTCCTGCTGGGTGTGGTCGACCTGGCGGCGTCGCACGGCTACGACGCGCAGTGCTGGCAGGTCGCCTGGACCCTCGTCGACTTCCTGGACTGGCGCGGCCACTGGCAGGACTGGGTGGACACCCAGCACGTCGCGCTGGAGGCCGCCCGGAGATCGGACGACCGGCGCGGTGAGGCGACGTCGCACCGCTACCTGGCCAGCGCCGCCACCGAGCTCCGGAACACCGACGACGCGTTCGACCATCTGGGCAAGTCGCTGTCCCTTCTTCGCGAGCTCGACGACACTTCCGGCCAGGGATTCGTCCACATCGGTCTCGCCAATGTGCTGGAGTCGCAGGGTCGGTGGGTCGAGTCGCAAGAGCATGGCGTGCGCGCTCTGGAGCTGTTCCGGAGCGCGGGACATCGCCTGGGCGAGGCGAACGCCCTCAACTCGGCGGGCTGGCTGAGCGCCAT
The DNA here is from genome assembly GCF_016907715.1 of Tenggerimyces flavus. Taxonomy (NCBI): domain Bacteria; kingdom Bacillati; phylum Actinomycetota; class Actinomycetes; order Propionibacteriales; family Nocardioidaceae; genus Tenggerimyces; species Tenggerimyces flavus. The sequence continues at coordinate 2,914,424 of NZ_JAFBCM010000001.1, forward strand.
GCTGGGCGAGTACGACAAGGCGTTGGACTACGGCGAACAGGCGGCCGCGCTCTTCGAGGAGCTGGGCGCGTCGCACGGTCTGGCCGCGGCCTCGCACACCCTCGGCTACGTGCACCACCGGCGGGGCGACCTCGCACGGGCTGTCGAGACGTACCAACGTTCGCTCGACCTGTACACCGCGATCGGCGGTGACAAGTACTACGAGGCGGCCGGGCTGGACAGCCTGGGCGACGCCCACCACGACGCCGGCGACCATGCTGCCGCCCGCGAGATGTGGCAACGGGCGTTGACGATTCTCGATGAGCTCGGCCATCCGGAAGCGGAGCGAGTACGGGCGAAGGTCGGCGGACCGCCCGGGTAGGGTGGGCGGCCCGCCGAGTCCTGTCGAGGTCAGCACTCAGAACCAGCTCTGGAACCTCGAGTTGTCGTTCGAGCCAGGCCAGCACTTGAACGTACGCAGGCCCTTCGAGCTGTCGTCGAGGCACCTCGCGGTGGCCTTGTTCTGGAACCAGATCGTTCCGTCGTTGAACGTCACCACGCGCCAGCTCTGGAACTTGGTGCTCGCGCTCGAGCCCGGGTGGCACTGCAGGGTGCGCAGACCCTTGGAGCTGTCGTCCAGGCACTCTCCGGTCCCGATGCTCTTCAGCTGTCGAGACTTGTCGCCCCGGACGTGCACGTTCCAGTTCTGGGTGATCTTGCCGTTGCAGCTGACGGTCCGCAGGCCCTTGCCGCTGTCGTCGAGACAGCGGCTCGTGGCCTGGTTCTTGAACGTCTGGACCGAGTCGGCCGACGCCGCCCCGGTCCACGCGGCGAAGCTGGCGACGCCGAGCACACAGACGCCGATCAACGTGGCAAGACTTCTCATGATGTGCGGAATCGGTGTTCTGTTCATGGATCGAGCGTCGCGAACGCCGCTGGTACGGCTCTAGCACCGTTCTAGCGCCGCGTTGGTCGTTCTTCGGCTGACTTTCGGCGCGGGCGCGATGATGGACCACATGTCCGTGGCCGAGCAGGAGTCGCCCGCCACCGACGCCAAGCGGCCGGAGCCGCGGCGGCGGTTGGTGGGTGTCGACGCGACCCGTGGGCTCGCGCTGCTCGGGATGATGGTCGTGCACGTTCTGCCCTCGACGAACGCCGACGGGACGGTTTCCGCCGCGTACCAGCTCACCGGCGGGCGCGCGGCCGCCACGTTCGCGGTCCTCGCCGGCGTCGGCCTCGCGCTCGCGTCCGGCGGGAACCGGCCCGACCCGAACGGGTTCGCCGCCTCCGTCGCCGTCCGGGCGCTCGCGATCGGCGCGATCGGGCTGTCGCTCGGATACGTCGACTCCGGCTTGGCCGTGATCCTGCCCTACTACGCGATGTTCTTCCTGCTCAGCATCCCGTTGCTCCGGCTGCGCGCACGGACACTGGCCCTCGTCGCGGTCGGCCTGGCGCTCGTCGTTCCCGTGGTCAGCCACCTGCTGCGGGCCGGTCTGCCCAGCCCGGATCGCGGGAACCCGACGTTCGACCGGCTCATCGGCGACCCGTTCGGGCTGCTGTCCGAGCTCCTGCTGACCGGCTACTACCCGGCGCTCGCCTGGCTCACGTACCTCGCCGCCGGCCTCGCCGTCGGTCGCCTCGACCTGCGCAACACCAAGGTCGCCGCCGGGCTGCTCGCCGCCGGCGCGGTGCTCGTCGGCCTCGGAGCGTCCGCGTCCTGGCTGTTGATGAACGTGTTCGGCGGCCGCGAGGTTCTCGTCGCGACCACCCGTCTCGGCGAGACCTCGACGGAGATCGAGCGCGCGCTGTCGACGAGCATGTACGGAACGACGCCGCCCACGACGTGGTGGTGGCTCGCGGTCGACGCGCCGCACTCGACCACGCCGTTCGACCTGCTCCAGACCACCGGCTTCGCGATCGCGCTCCTCGGTGCGGTCCTGCTCGTCGCCCGCTTCCTGCGTCCGCTGCTCATCCCGCTGGCCGCTGCCGGAGCGATAACGCTCACGCTCTACAGCGCCCACGTCCTGTTGGTCAGCTCGCCGGTGCTGCCGAACGACGCCCTGACCTCGTACGTCGTCCAGGCGATCGGCGCTCTGACGTTCGCGACGCTGTGGTACCTGACCAAACGCCGCGGCCCGCTGGAAGCGGTCGTCGCCCTGCTCGCGAACGCCGTCCGCCGCGCCGCTCGTCGTTGACGCGGGCGCGACCGAACCCCCAGCATTGCTGGGATCGAGACCATCCGACGGTATCGGGCGTACGCGGGTTTGCTCTGGCAATCGAGCAAGCTCTGGTCGGTGGTCTCCGCCTTCGTCGCGGTCGCGAGCGGCTGCGCGCCGATCGCGGTCATCCTCGCGATCGGTGCGCTCGTCGGCTCGCTCGCCGACGTGGGTGCCCGTACCACCTGGGCGTTGATCGCGTTGATCGGCGCGCTGATCGTCCAAGCCGGGTTGCGATGTGCGGAACAGATCGCCTCTCAAGAGTTGACCGCGCGCTATCTGGCGACTGTGTACGACGTGCTGGCCGCCGCGAGCCTCGGTCCGCGCCACATCGGCCACCTGGAGGACCCGACCACCGCACGCCACCTCGGTGCGGTGTCCGAGGCGCTGCGCGAAGGCAACTTCCTGTACGGCGTCACCTCGACGTCGATGCTGGTCGCGGCACGCCTGTCGTCGGTGGGATCGGCGGTCGTGCTGGCGACGTTCCGTTGGTGGGCGCCGATCGTCTTGCTGGCTGGATGGTTCGTCGTCGGCTGGTCGTTCGACAAGTGGCTCTCGACGGTGTTCGACGAGCTCGTGTCGGTGACCGGATCGGAACGCCGGCGTGCCGAGTACGTCCGCGGCCTGTTGATGGGCGGCCCAGCCGCCAAGGAAGTGCGGATCTTCGGCCTGTCGAGGCACCTCGTCGAGGTGTTCGGCGCGACCTGGCTGAAGGCGATGTCGTCGGTCTGGCGCCATCGACTCCAGTCGTTCTGGCCGCTCGGGATCGCCGCGGTCGCGCTCCTGTCGTCGAACGCCGCCGTCTTCGGTTCCCTGGGGCTCGCCGCGTACGGCGGCGCCATCTCGCTGGGTGCGATCGCCGTCTACGTCCAGGCCGTTCACGGTGTGCAGAACACTGCCGTGCTCGGCGAACCGCAGACCCAGCTCGGCCGCGCCGCGGCGCTCGCCCTGCACCTGCGCCGTCTCGCGGAGGCGACGCGCGAGGAGAATCCACTACCCAGCAAGGCGAAAGTCCCTGCGAGGGTCGAGCTCCGCGAGGTCACGTTCGGCTATCCGCACCGCGCCACACCCGTTCTCCGCGGCCTGTCGCTGTCCATCCCCGCGGGTCAGTCGATCGCGATCGTCGGTGAGAACGGCGCCGGGAAGTCGACGCTGATCAAGCTGCTGTGCGGTCTGTACGGGCCCGACGCGGGCGAGGTCGACGTGGGCGGCGCGCGGGTCGCCGCGATCTTCCAGGACTTCGTGCGCTACCACCTGACGCTGCGCGAGAACGTCGCGTTCGGCAACCCCGACGGCCCGCGGGACGACGCCGCGCTCAGCCGTGCGATCGCGGACGCCGGCGCCACGGCGTTGCTGGACCAGCGCCTGCTCATGGACACCGTTCTGTCCGCCGCGTACGAAGGCGGGACCGACCTGTCGGGCGGGCAGTGGCAGCGCGTCGCCCTCGCCCGCGCGCTCATGGCGCTCGACGGCGGTGCCGGAGTGCTGGTCCTCGACGAGCCCACCGCCTCGCTCGACGTCCGGGCGGAGGCCGAACTGTTCGACCGCTTCCTCAGCGTGACCCGCGGCACGACGACCATCCTCGTGTCGCACCGGTTGTCGTCCGTACGGCACGCCGACCGGATCGTCGTCCTCGCCGACGGAGTGATCGTCGAGGACGGGACGCACGACGACCTGATGGCGCTCGGCGGTCGCTACGCGACGATGTTCTCCTTGCAGGCAAGGAGATTCCTCGATGCGTGAGGTCGTGCAGCAGATCTTCCTGCTCACCGGGACCGCCGTCCGTGCGAGTCCGGGACGAGCCGCGATCTGCCTGCTGGAGATGGTCGGGACGTTGATCACCGTCCTCAGCCCGCTGTGGTTGAAGGTGCTGGTCGACGGAGCCGTCGCGCACGACCGCGGTGCGATTGTCCTCGCCGTGGTCGCGTTGATGGTGTCGGCCGGTGTCGCGTTCGCGCTCACGTTGGCGGGCAACCACGCGCGGATCGGCCTCGCCGAACGCGCCGGATTCGAGTTCGACCGGCAGATCGCCGAGCTGACGTCGCGGATCCCGAGCCTCGAACACCAGGAACGCGCCGACTACCTCGACCAGCTCGAGGTCATCCGCGAACAGCGGTCGGCTTTGGGCAACGCGCTGCGGTTCCTGCTCGTGCTCGTCCGGTCGATGCTCTTCTCCGTCGCGACGCTCGTCGTGGCCGCGACGGTCGAGCCGCGGCTGCTGATCGTCATGGTGGCCGGGCTCCCGGCACTGATCGGGACCCGGTACCGGTACCGCTGGAAGTCCGACGCCGAGCAGGCCTCCGCCGCGCGGTGGCGGCTCACGCGGCACCTCGGTGAGCTCGTCACGAGCGCTTCCGCCGGGATGGAGCTGCGGATCTTCAACCTTCGTGGGGAAATCCGGTCCCGACTACGGCGATCGGTCGACGCCGCGGGAGCACCGTACGTCGCGGCCGACCGCAAGAGCGCGCTGCTGTCGTTCGCCGAGAGCGCGTTCTTCCTGCTCGTCGCCGGGCTTGTGATCGGCTGGCTCGTTCTGGACTCGACGCCCGGCACGGTGGCGCTCGCGATCGCGATGCTGGCCGGGTTGCAGTCGGCGGCGGTGCAGTCGGCGTGGATGGCGGCGCACGCTGCGGACTCGTTGCGTACGGCGGGCCGGCTGCTCTGGTTGCGCTCCTATGCCGCGCGGGTCGCCCGGGAGCAGTATGCGGGGACTCTTCGACCTCCGACGGAGCTGCGCGAGGGCATCGCGCTCGAGGGGGTGTCGTTCCGCTACCACGGTGCCGAGTCGTCGTCGTTGCGCGACGTGTCGCTGGTGCTTCCGGCTGGCGCGGTGGTGGCCCTGGTGGGGGAGAACGGTGCCGGGAAGTCGACGCTGGTGAAGCTGCTGACCGGGCTGTATCGGCCTACTGGCGGGCGGATCCTGGTGGACGGCGTCGACCTCACCGAGTTCGACGTGGAGGCGTGGCGGTCGAGTGGGTCGGCGGCGTTCCAGGACTACGCGAAGTTCGAGTTCTCCGTGCGGGAGTCCGTGGGAGTGGGACTGCTGCGTTCGTTCGACGACGCCTCCGCCGTACGTACCGCGCTGCACCGGGCGGCGGCCGACGAGCTCGAGGGCTCGTTGCCCGCCGGGTTGGCGACCCAGCTCGGCCCGACCTGGGAGGGCGGCGTGGACTTGTCCGGCGGCCAGTGGCAGAAGGTCGCCCTGGCCCGCGCGTTGATGCGTCAGGAGCCGTTGCTGCTGGTGTTCGACGAGCCGACGTCAGCGCTGGACGCACCGACCGAGCACGCGTTGTTCGAGCGCTACGCCGCCGCGGCCCGAGCAGGAGCCACGCGCGGCGCCATCACGCTGCTCGTCACGCACCGTTTCTCGACCGTGCGGGTGGCCGACCTGATCCTCGTCCTGTCGGACGGCGAGGTGGCGGAGTACGGCAGCCACGAAGAGCTCATCGCCGCCCAGGGCCACTACGCCGCCCTCTACCACCTCCAAGCCGCCGGCTACCGCTGACCAGCCACCCCGCTGGCCGTGAGTGCACCGGGTGGCGGTTTGTCGAGGTGGCCATGGTGGTGGTGTGACTGGGTCGGGGGCACCCTGGTCCGAACCTATGGGACCTGGGTGCCCCCGACCCAACCGACGAAGCCAGTGATCATGAACGTGATCATGAAGGCAGACAGGCGCATAGGCCACCTCTGCCTTCACGATCACGTTCATGATCACGGGCGTGAGTGCACCGGGCGGGTTGTCGAGGTGGCCATGATGGTCGTGTGACTGGGTCGGGGCACCCTGGTCCGAACCTCCTCGAGCGAGGGGACCCTCCGCCCTTCGCGAAAGTGTGGGGTTCTGGTCGCGACACGCCGGCGTGTCGCGACCAGAACCCCACACTTTGATGGGACATGGTGGATGGGCCGGGCATGGGACCTGGGTGCCCCCGACCCAACCGACGAAGCCAGTGATCATGAAGGCGAACCGGCCGAATAAGACCGGTTCGGCTTCACGATCATCATCATGATCACGGGCGTCGAGTGCACCGGCGGATTGGATGAAGGGCACCTTCATCCAAACCCAGCGGGCCGGGATCGGCTGTGGCCAGTGATCATGAACGTGATCATGAAGGCAAACCCGGCGTATATGACCAGTTCAGCTTCATGATCACGGGAGCGCGCCGCCGATCAGCATCCTCGGCGGCACGGGGTCAGGCGTCGATGAGCTGCTGCTTCGGGTGCCGCCCGCGGAAGCGCGCGGCCAGGGCGAGACCGGGACGGACCGCGAAGCCCACACCCACACCCAGCAGGGCGATCGCGGCGAAGAGCCACGGCGTTGGGCTGGTCGACGCGACCGGCGTCGTCGTGTCCGCCGCCGGCGGCGCAGCGTCGTCACCGCCACCACCAACAGCCCCACTCCCGCCGGTGACGATGGCGTTGTCCGGTTGGGCCTTCTTGCTCCCTACCCCGTCCCACACACCGAGCTTGGTCAGCAACGCCACCAGCTCCTTCGGCTGCGGAGCCGCGTGCCAAACACCGTCGCCCTCGACGGCCAGGTTGCCGCCAGAGTCGGCGATCGTGGTGTTGAGCCATACCTTCCCGTCCGGCTCGATCTGCACCCGGTCCACCCGCCAGATCCACACGTCGTGCATGAGCCACGTCAGGTTGATCGCCCCCGACCCTGGCCCAATCCCCAACCGGGCGGGCACCTTCGAGTCGGCGACGACCGCCCCCTCCAGGTCGACGGCATCGGCGAGCCGCGTGTAGTCGCCGCCGGCGTTGTAGAGCGCTGCCGCCTTCTGCAGGGTCGGCGACGCCAGCAGGACGCTCGTCGGACCGCCTGCCTGCGCGGGCAGGGCGGCGAACCCGAGGAGGCCCACCAGGACAAACAGAACCACAGCAACACGCCTCATCGGACCGCTCCTCACCTACGCATCCACGGACACCCCTCCTACACCTCGAATCACCTCCCGGTTCCCCTTCCGCCCAATGTCGGCGCCATCCTCTAGGCTTCGATCATGCGTTCGATATTACTGAAGTCGAGATCTTCCGCAGGTCCGGTGCGAGCGGGCCTGTGGATGCGGGTGCGGGCGGGGTTCGAAGCAAGGTGCGCTTACGGGGAGGAGCCCCTGTCATGCCAGCGCTCGAGCGTTCTCGCGAGTATCTGCTGTGGTACGAGTTCCACAACGAGAGGTGGGTCGCGATTCCGATCGCGCGCACCGGCTCGGTCGTGGACCTCGCCAACTATCCGACGGCCGTTCCGGTGGTCTTCGATGAGGCCTAGCGGTTCCGCGCGACGAGCGCGGCCACCACCTCGTCGAGGTCGACCGGTGCGTTCTGGGCGACCCGCGGCGAGCGGGCGAAGATCTCGGCCGCCGCCTGGTGGAAGCCGGGCGGCAGCCCAGCACTGCTGAACGTGGCCGCGATCTCCTCCATCTCGGCGATCCAGCGCCAGCCCTTGTGCCCGGCGGACGTCGCGGCGCCCTCGCGCCGTGCCGCCAGCTGCGGTTGCGAGAGCTCCCACTCGGCGAGCAACGCGTCCTCGACGCCCTCGGCACGGGCCAGCGCCTGGATCGCGAGCAGCATCGCGGCGCTGCCCTTGCCCCAGGCGGCGTAGGCCATCTTGAGCGCCGAGGCCTTGCCGATCTCGTCGGAGACGGTACGAGCGTCGAGCACGGTGTCGGCGAACAATGCCGCCACCGGCTCGGCGGCCGCACCCGACAGGTAGAGCCGCGTGCCCTCGCGGCGCGGCGGTCCGCCGACGATGCCGCCGTCGACGAACGTGCCGCCGCCGTCCTCGATCAGCGCGGCGATCGAGCGCACGGTGTCAGGCGAGACGGCGTTCGCGTCGACGTACGTGCCGCCGTAGCCGGCGACCTCGCGCGCCAACTCGACAGCGCCATGAGGCGGGCAGATCGACAGCACCACCGAGCTGCGCCCGACAACCTCGGAAACGGTGCCGGCGTCCACGAGGCCGGCCTCCTTGGCGCGCGAGACAGTGGCCTCCGAACGTCCGGCAGAGGCGTACACCACCTCATGCCCACGATCGGCGAGCAGCTTCGCCACCGCCGCGCCCATCTCGCCGGGATGCAGGATGCCGATCACGCCAAGGCTCATGGCTTCGACCCTATGCAGTGGCCTCGGCTTCGGGGTCGGCTGGCAGGACCTGGCCATCGATCCAGTCCAACGCCTTGCGCAGGCCGTCCCGCACCGTCTCCGGCGCCACCCGGCTCAGCGCTACCTCCGGCGCGACCCACTCGTACCGATCGTGCTCGGCGTCATGCATGGTCACGACAACGTCCAAAGGCGCTTCGGCCACGAACCGAGCCCACGACTCGCCCTCGTCCAGCCGCGTCATCGGCAGCGAAAGGCCCGCCTCCTCGTGCAGCTCACGAGCAGCGCACACAAGCACGTCCTCGCCCGGAAACCGAGCCCCCGTCGGCGGCGTCCAGGCCCAGTCGCCCTCGTACTCCGGACCGCTGTGGGCGCGGTGCAGCACCAGCAGCTCGAGGCCCGTAGAAGCCCGCCGGAACACCACCACCGCGGCTCCCGTCGGCCAGTCCGACGCGATCGGCAGCCCGTCCCAGGTCGTCTTAGTCATCAGTCACCGTCGCCAGCGCCAGCTCCGCCATCGCGGCCATCCCGCGCTCGCGTTCCTCTCCGGTCGTCGCCTCGCCCGTCACCACATGGTCGCCGACGGTGAGAATCGTCAACGCCCGTGCGCCAAACTTCGCCGCCAACGTGTACAGCACCGCCGTTTCCATCTCGACCGCGAGCACCCCGTACTCCGCCAGCCGCAACAGCTGCGCCGGCACCTCGGAGTAGAACGAGTCGATCGCCGCGATCGGCCCGACATGCACCGGCAACGAACGCGCCACCGCGAGGTCGTACGCCTTGCGCAGCAGGAAGAAGTCCGCCGCCGGCGCGTAGTCGAACGACTCGAACCGCACCCGGTTCATCGCCGAGTCCGTCGAAGCGGTCATCGCCAACACCAGGTCGCGCAGCCCCACCGCAGTCGTCAACGCGCCGCACGACCCGACCCGCACCAGCGTGCGTACGCCGTAGTGCGACAGCAACTCGTTCGCGTAGATCGCCAACGAGGGTTGGCCCATCCCGGATCCCTGCACCGAGATCCGGCGCCCGTTGTAGGTCCCGGTGAACCCGAGCATCCCGCGCACCTTCGAGTAGCACGAGACGTCGGAGAGGTACGTGGTCGCGATCCACTCCGCGCGCAACGGGTCGCCGGGGAACAGCACCGTGTCGGCGATCTGTCCCGGCATCGCGCCGAGGTGGAAGCTCGGTCCAGTCGATGGGGTGGCCATGGTCGCGATCCTGCCAGACGATCCGGACAAGCCCAGACAGCTTGGTGCCAATCCCTGGCGGTCGATACCGCGATGCGGGAACCATCTTCCGTGGGTGGCCGCGGGCGGAAAGGGCGCGGCCGGCCCAGCTCTCAGAAAGGTGGCATCCGCATGCCTATCTACAGACGAGCAATACGCGTTGCATTGGGGACACTCCTCGCGATCGCGGTCACCGTGGTCGCGGCACCGCAGGCCCAGGCGGCACCGAACTTCAAGGCGCCGTTCCCCTGTGGACAGAGCTGGACCTACAGCCATCACAGCCAGGAGGTCCGGCTGGCGCTCGACTTCGTCAAGAACGGCGGCGGAACGAACGGGGCACCCACCCTCGCCACCGCCGCGGGCACCGCGTATCGGCACAACGAGCCCGGCGGTGCCGGCCTGTACATCCGGATCGAGCACGGCGGCGGCTGGAAGACCTACCACTTCCACCTGTCGGCGTACTCCGTCGCGAACGGCCAGGCCGTGTCGCAGGGCCAGCAGATCGGGACGACCGGCAGCACCGGCAACTCCAGCGGCCCGCACCAGCACTACGAGCAGCTGTACAACGGTGGCGGTCAGGTCATCCACATCAACGGCCAGTCGCTCGCGCCGTACCCCGGCTCGTACGGCCAGCGGAGCATCACCAGCGACAACGGTTGCGGCGGTGGTGGCGGCAAGGCGTTCATGACCTGGGGTTCCGGTGTCAACGTACGCCAGGACGCCTACCTGAACTCACCCGTCGTCACCACCCTTCCTGGCCCCACCCAGGTCTGGGTGCTGTGCCAGAAGGAGGGTGACACGGTCAACGTCGAGGGCTACTCCAACAAGTGGTGGGCGAAGCTGCGCGACCAGGGCGGCTTCATGACCAACATCTACATCGCTGACCCGGCGTCGTTCTTACCTGGCGTCCCGGTCTGTTAGACACCGGCAGGGCACGCCCTCCACACGGAAGTAATGTGGAGGGCGTGCCGCGTCTTGAAGGTCTCGCTCTCGCCCGCCACCGCCTCGACCGTTCCACCGAAGCCCGTTCCGACCCCGACTGGGTGGCGGCCCGCTGGGCCGACCCTCGCGCTCGGGTGCTGTCGTTCGCCGACGGCAAGGTCGCGATCGACGAGTCCGGTACGGCGCTCGCGTTCCTCTCGCCGACCGAGGTCGACGACAGCGCCGAACGGTACTTCCTCGGCCTCGACGAGGACGGCGTCCCGTTCTTCGCGATCCGTACGGGCGAGGCTCCCGGCGACCACCTCGCCGGACTCCGCGAGGTCGGCAGCCTGCTGCCCGATCGTGATGCCGGGCTGTTCGTTCACGCCCAGGCGCTCGCGAACTGGCACACCTCGCACGGGTTCTGCGCGCGGTGCGGCGCGGCGACCGAGACCCCGCCCGCCGGCAACCTGCGCAAGTGCCCGGCCTGCGGCACCGAACACTTCCCGCGCACCGACCCCGCGATCATCGTGCTCGTCACCGACGACGAAGACCGTTGCCTGCTTGGGCATCAGCCGACCTGGCCGCCCGGACGCTTCTCGACGCTCGCCGGGTTCGTCGAGCCGGGAGAGTCGCTCGAGGCCGCGGTCGTGCGCGAGGTGCACGAGGAGACCGGCGTCGTCGTGGCGGACCCCGAGTACGCGGGCAGCCAGCCGTGGCCGTTCCCGTCCAGCCTGATGCTCGGCTACTACGCCCGCGCGGTCGAGACCGAGATCGACGTGGACGGCGAGGAGATCACCGAGGCGCGCTGGTACTCCCGCGAGGAGATGGTCGCCGCGATCGACGCCGGCGAACTGCTGCTTCCCGGCCAGGTGTCGATCGCGCGGCGCCTGATCGAGACCTGGTACGGCGGCGAGCTACCCGGGAACTGGTAGCCGCAGCCCCATCACGGTGGAGTCCTCGACGTCCGCGAGTGGCCGCCATCCCTTGCGCTGGTAGAGCACACGGGCGGGTCGGGTCTCGTCCTGCCAGGTCGTGAGCATCGCGCGATCGTGCGGCAGGCCGGCGAGCAGGCAGTCGTGCATCGCCGATCCGATGCCCTTCCCCTGCCAGCGTGGCCGGAGGGCGATCTCCACGAACTCGAAGTGCCCACCCAGCCAGGCATGCACATCGGGCGGGGCGAGTCGCAGCATTCGGTCCGTCCACCACTGCCCGACCTCGCCGGTATAGCCGTACGCGAAGCCCACCAGCAGCCCGTCGTCGTGAGCGGTCGCGATCCGGAATCCCTTGCGTGGCGCGTGTTTCAGCAACTGCTCGTCGCGGAACCGCGCGATGTCGTCCGGATCCCCGTCGTAACCCGGCGCGCTGAACGTCTCCCGATCGACGTCGGCCAGCTCGTCCACCAAGCCATCGACGTCGGTCCGCAGCTCGACCCGCGTCATGGCGTGAGTAGTTTCGTCAACCAGGTCAGCGAGTTCATGAGGCGATCGCCCGAGATGGCATGCGTGCCGTCATGCAGCTCAAACCTGATCGCGTCTACTGACACACCCGCCGTGACCAACGCGTCGCGGAACGCCTCGGCGCCGAGATCGAGGTGGAAATCGTCGCGCCGTCCGGCGTCGATCCAGATGCCGCGCATCGACCGCATCGCCTCCGCATGGCGCGAGACCATCCGCACCGGATCCCACGCCAACCAGCGCTCCCAGTGTTCCGGCCGGAGCGATCCGGTCCGCGGATCGAAGGGGAGTGCGGGCTTCGCGTCGCCATCCGGTGAGTAGCAGGCGGCCAACCCGAGATACACGAGGATCAACCCGTCGCCAGGCTTGGAGAAGGCGAGGTTGTCCTCCGCTCGCGTGCGAAAGTCCTCCCACCATCGCCAGACATCACTGTCATAGTCGCGCAGCGCGCGCACGGCATCCGGAATCGACGGCAGGTAGCACATCTCGAATCCGGCGTCCCCAGCGTGCTTGACGAAAGCACCGAACAAGTCCGGACGCAGCATCGACGTCACCGCCGACCCATAGCCACCGGAGCTGTGGCCCATGAGGCCGCGATGCTCGCGATCAGCCAACGTCCGATAGCGCGAGTCGACGAAGGGCACGACTTCCTCGCAGAAGTGTGCATGATGCTGGCCGGTTCCCGGCGAGTCGATGTACTGACTGCCGCCGTAGAGGTTCCAGCCATCCACGAATGCCACGATCGCCGGTGGCGCGTCGCCGCGCGCGAACATCGCGTCCGCCGAACTGTAGAAGGTGCGGCTGTAGGCCGACTCGTTGTGCCAGCTACCCAAGGTGCCGGTGTAGCCCTGCAGCACATAGACCGTCGGGTAGCGCTGCTCGGGCGAGTCCTCGTATCCCGGTGGCACGTAGACGATCAGATCCCGGTCCGGCGAGTCGCCGAGTGGGTTGCCTCGCAGGAGCTCGCTCGACACGACGTGCTCGTCCAGGCGACCGGCCAGCGCGGTGGACCACGGGTACATCGACTTGCTCCTTAACCGAGGGCGTGCTCGAGGGCGCGGGCTAGCGTACGGATCGCGGTGCGGTCGACGTCGTACCGGCGGACCGGGCCGTCGCGGGTGACCACGAGCAGCCCCGCGCGTTCCAACTGGCCCAGCTGCCGCGACACCGTCGACAGGTGGATGCCGAGCTCGTCGGCGAGCAGCTGCGCCGTCGGCTGCTCGCGGCGAGCGAGAACGAGCAGCATCGACAACCGGGTCTGGTCGCCCATCACCACGATCTGCCGGCCGAGACTCGCCAGCCCGCCGACATCCCCAGCTGTCTCCCGGACAGGCGGCCGTCGCGACATCGTCGGCTCGAAGCCGACCCACACTGTCGCCGCGTCCTCGTCCAGCGTCTCGAACACGGTCAGGTGGTTGCCGAGGTGCGGGCACGGCATGACGACGACGCGCGCCGCTTCGTTCAGCCACGGCAGCCACCGGTCGTCGATCCGCAGCCCGCTGACCCGCGTCACCCACTGCCGCGGCTCGAGTCCAGCAGGCGCCGGCTCCAGCCGCGCGAGGCTCTCCGCGAGCCGGTACTCCGCCTCGATCCAGGTCTCCTCGAAACCAGCGGCGACGATCGCGTCCAGCAGCTCGAGCAACGTCGCGCCGAACCAGCCCGGATCCGCAGCGGACTCCGCCCGAGCCGAGGCCTTCGGAACGCCCCACTCCTTCAGCAGCCACCGCAACCTGAGCTCGCGGCGACGAGCCGCCGGAGCGCGTTCCGCGGCGGCCAACGTACGAACGTCCTCGTCGCTCAACGGGAAGCCCAGCCGCTCGCCGTACGTGACGTTGTGCTGGATCCCGAAGTCGATCAGCTCGGCCACGTCCATCCCGACCAGCCAGGACCGCAACCCCTCCCAGTCCCGATGTGCGGCGTGGCCGGCCGGCAGTCGAGGGAGCAGGTACGCGCGGAGTCCATCCCCGTGACCGAGCACGGCACGCACGGCGAGCGCCTTCTCCAGCAGACCAGGGTCGACCTCCTGAGCAGCGGTCTGCGGCCATGCGGTCGGCACGGTGTTGCCACGCGCGGCGTAGTCGACGAGCAGCATCGCGGTGGGCAGCGCCAGCGCGAGCGACGCCGGCTCGGCGTCCAGGGTCGGCGCCGGCCGCCCGAGCGTGAGCGGAGACGCGGCTTGCGCATGTGCCACAAGCGCAATCTAGGATGTGACGAGAGTCTCCGCAACTGGCCATGGGTAAGGGATTACCGGGGGATGAGTCTGCGGTTATGTCAGGTACACAGGACTCAGGGTCAGGGAAAGGACTCCGATGACGGGCACGTTCACGATGTACTCCACGCCCTGGTGTGGTTACTGCCACCGGCTGAAGCGGCAGCTGGATCGTGCGGGCATCCCGTTCACGGAGGTCGACATCGAACAGGACCCCAAGGCTGCCGAGCTGGTGGAGAACGTGAACGGTGGCAACCAGACCGTTCCGACCGTGGTGTTCGCCGACGGCACGGCGCTGACCAACCCGTCGCTGGCCGAGATCCAGCAGCAGCTCGCCGCGGCCTAAGAAGCTCGCCGCGGCCTAGGCCGTGTCTCTTAACTATCGCCTGGCGCGCGACACACCGCATCCCGCCTGGCCGCGGTCCAGTTCGTCACCCAGAGGACAAACTATGAATTCCTCCTGCACCACGCCCAGCCGGGCGCGGTGCGCCGCGCGCCATCGCGCTACGCGCGATGACCAGCGCTACTTAAGAGACACGGCCTAGGACAAGACAGATCGCGCGGTCGGCGGGAACTCGCCGATCAGCGAGAGGTCACGTTCGGCCGCGGGCTCCGTGGTGAGCCGAGCGCTGGCGACGCGGTCCCAACGGAACCAGCGCACGCCCGCGCGTTCCTGACACCACGCGATCAGGTACCAGGAGCCGTACGTGTTCGCGATGATCATCGGCTCCACGCGTCGACGGGTGCGCTCGCCGGACGCGGAGACGTAGTCGAGCGCGACGACGACATGCTGGGCGATGGCCTCCTCGATGGCCCGCGCGGCCGCCCCGTTCGCCGGTCCGGACTCGTCGTTCACCCACACCCTGGTCGCGATCTCCTCGGCGCGCCGGCGGGCAGCCGGCGACAGCACGTCGAGCACCTTCGCCAGCGCCGCGGCCCCGTCGGTCGCGAACGGCGCCCCTCGGACCGAAGCCAGCGCAGCGGCCACGGCGATCGCCTGCCGCGCCGTGAAGTTCACCGGCGGCAGCGAGGCCTCCGCGTCGAGCACGTACCCGCCGCCCGGTCCCGGCTCGGCCCACACCGGAACGCCCGACTCCTGGAGTGCGAGCACGTCGCGTTTGATCGTCCGCTGGCTGACCTCGAACGTCGCGGCCAGCGCCGCCGACGTACGCCGTCCCGAGCGGCGCAGCTCCTCCACCAGCGCGTACAGCCGGTCCGTCCGATTCACAGACAAGACGGTGACATGACGGTGTCACCGAGGGCAATCCATGATGCTCGTCATGGCCTACGACCTGCACCTCGTCTTCGACTGCGCCGACGTTGACCTCGTCTCGCGCTTCTGGCTCGTCGCCTTGGAGGGCTACACGTACCCAGGCTGCCCGCCCGACGATCCCGCCCGACCGCCGACCGGCTTCGCGACCTGGGAGGAATGGGCGGACGCGCAGGGCATCCCGGAGGACCAGCGCTACCTCGCGCGCACGATCGTCGACTCCACCGGCAAGCGCCCGGACATCTTCTTCAACGCCGTTCCGGAACCGAAGACCGTGAAGAACCGGGTCCACCTCGACATCGCCGTGTCTCGCACGGTCCCGGCGGAGGAGAGCGAGGCCCGGAAGGAGGCCGAGGCGGAACGGCTGATCGCCGCCGGCGCCACGTTGGTCAGTCGCACCCATCTGCTAGTGCTGCGGGACCCCGAGGGAAACGAGTTCTGCATCACCTGACGGCAATGTCCACAGGTGTGTGCACGCCGCGGCGTGTTGTCGGTGGCCCCTTGTCATGATGGGTGGCGTGACCGACGCGACCGGACTTCCGCATCCCGACGCCATCCTCGACGCGCTCGACCCCGAGCAGCGCGAGGCGGCGTTGGCGCTGCGCGGTCCGGTCTGCATCCTCGCGGGCGCGGGTACGGGCAAGACGCGCGCGATCACGCACCGGATCGCGTACGCGGTGCTCTCCGGCATGTGGAAGCCGCAGCAGGTGCTGGCGGTGACGTTCACGACGCGCGCCGCCGGCGAGATGCGGACGAGGCTGCGCGAGCTCGGCGTCGTGGGCGTGCAGGCGCGGACGTTCCACTCCGCCGCGCTCCGGCAGGCGCGGTACTTCTGGCCGCAGGTCTACAAGAGCGAGCTGCCGCCGATCGTCGACACCAAGCTCAGGCTGGTCTCCGAGGCCGCCAACCGGTGCCGCGTCGACGC
The DNA here is from genome assembly GCF_016907715.1 of Tenggerimyces flavus. Lineage (NCBI taxonomy): Bacteria > Bacillati > Actinomycetota > Actinomycetes > Propionibacteriales > Nocardioidaceae > Tenggerimyces > Tenggerimyces flavus. The sequence continues at coordinate 2,930,720 of NZ_JAFBCM010000001.1, forward strand.
CGACGTCGCCGGCCGGCGCGACCTCGCGAGCGAGATCGAGTGGGCGAAGGTCAGCAACGTCCGGCCCGACGACTACCCCGCGGTCGCGGCGAAGATGGGCCGGCAGGTCGGGGGGTACGACTTCGCGACGGTCTCGCGCGTGTTCGCCGCGTACGAGGAGGTCCGCCGCGACCGCGGCGTGATCGACCTCGAGGACGTGCTGCTCTGCGCGACCGCGCTGCTCGCCGACGACCGCAAGGTCGCCGAGGCGATCCGTTCGCAGTACAAGCACTTCGTCGTCGACGAGTACCAGGACGTGAGCCCGGTGCAGCAGACGCTGCTCTCGCTGTGGCTGGGCGACCGCGAGGACGTCTGCGTCGTCGGCGACGCGAGCCAGACGATCTACTCGTTCGCGGGTGCCTCGCCCGACTACCTGCTCGGGTTCAAGCGGCGCTACCCGTCCGCCTCCGTCGTCCGGCTGGTCCGCGACTACCGGTCGACGCCGCAGGTCGTCCGGGTGGCGAACGGGCTGCTCGACGCTGCCCGCGGGAAGGCGGCCGACAAGGCAGTCACCCTCCTCGCACAGCGCCCGGACGGGCCGGAGCCGACGTTCACCGAGCACGCGGACGAGGTCGTCGAGTCCGAGAGCATCGCGCTCGCGATCGCGAAGCTCGCGGCCGAAGGCGTGCCCTACCGCGAGATGGCGGCGCTGTTCCGCATCAACGCGCAGTCGGAGGCGTTGGAGCAGGCGCTGGCCGAGCGGTCGATCCCGTACTTCGTCCGCGGCGCCGAGCGCTTCTTCGACCGCCCGGAGGTGCGCCAGGCCATCGTCCTGCTGCGCGGGGCGGCGCGGGCCGCGCAGGAGGACGAGACCTCGGGGTTGGTCGTGGACGTACGGACCGTGCTCGGCTCGGCCGGCTGGACGGCCGACCCGCCGACGGGCACCGGCGCGGTCCGCGAGCGCTGGGAGTCGCTCGCCGCGCTGGCCACGCTCGCGGATTCGATCGCGCAGGAGCAGCCGGCGGCCGGACTGGCCGAGTTCGTGGCGATCCTGGAGGAGCGGGCGGCCGCGCAGCACGCGCCGACCGCGGACGGTGTGACGTTGTCGACGTTGCACGCGGCGAAGGGCCTGGAGTGGGACGCGGTGTTCCTGGCCGGCATGCATGAGGGAACGATGCCGATCATCTACGCCGAGACGCCGGAGCAGATCGAGGAGGAGCGCCGGCTGCTGTACGTCGGCGTGACCCGCGCCCGGGAGCACCTCGCCGTGTCGTGGGCGACGGCACGTTCGCCGGGCCAGCGGGCGCGGCGCTCGGCGTCGCGGTTCCTGGACGGCGTCCGACCGACTGGCTCCGCCGCGGCGGACCGGCCGGCGGGCGTGCGGGGTTCGGGGCGGAGCAAGTCCAAGGGCGTCGCGAAGTGCCGGGTCTGCGGCAAGGCGCTGGTCGAGGCGTCGGACCGCAAGCTCGGGCGCTGCTTCGACTGCCCGTCGAGTCTGGACGAGGCGCTGTTCGAGCAGCTCCGCGAGTGGCGCAAGGAGCTTGCGGCCGAGCAGAAGGTGCCGGCGTACGTGATCTTCACCGACGCGACGCTGACCGCGATCGCCGAGGCGAAGCCGTCGGACCGTGCGGAGCTGTCCAGGATCTCCGGCGTCGGCGCGGCCAAGCTGGAGAAGTACGGCGACGCCGTTCTGGAGCTCTGCGACGGTTCCTGAGACCACGATTTCCCGCGGCTCACGCCTGGCTCCGGAAAACGTTTCAAGGAGTTGGGTTTAATTGCTTGCGAGGCCCTCCGGAATCCGTCTACCCTCATCTCTCGAACCCATTGCGCCAGAGAGCGCCCGCCCGCGTCCAAGGAAGGAGGCAGTCCGATGATCAAGAACGAAACCAGCTCGCGTCAGGTCACCGTCGACGCTTCCTTCCGTGTGCAGTCGGCCACTCGACTTGGCGTTTTCGCGCGTCCGGAGCGCCGCCTTGCGCCTTCGTTCGCCTCGCACCAGGGGACCAGTCTGTCCAGCGGCCGCCTCGGCGAGGGCCGTACCGCGTCCCCGAGCACCACCAAGAACCTGTCCGCCACCGCCTACATCCCGACCACGCAGCGCCCCGTCCCGGGTAACACTGCCTGGAGTCCACCGGTCTTATGAGTCCCACTCAGACCGGCGCCTCCAGGCCGCGGAACCCGAACCCCGGGATCCGCGGCCTTTCTGATTCTTACGGCCAACTGCCAGCCATGAGAGGAGGTGAAACGGTATGAGTCTCAGCGTCCTCGAACCCTTCGTCGAGGTCTCCGCACAGGTCGAGCTTCCCTGCCGCTCGTACGACCCTGAGCTGTTCTTCGCGGAGAAGCCTGACGACGTGGAGTTCGCGAAGTCCCTCTGCCAGAGCTGCCCGCTCGTCCAGGAGTGCCTGGAGGGTGCGCTTGCCCGGCGTGAGCCTTGGGGAGTGTGGGGCGGCCAGCTGCTCGTCGCTGGCGTGGTTGTTCCACGCAAGCGTCCCAGGGGTCGGCCTCGGAAGAACCCCGTAGCCGCGTAGTACCGCCACCCGACCTGGACGTGGGAACACGTCCCCCGACGACCAAAAAATGGACACATGAACCCGAAGCCGAGAACCACCAAGACTTTCAGGAGTACTTCGATGCATCTCATTCAAGAAGACCTGGCTCGAGCACAGATACGCGGGCGTCTCGAAACCGCGGAGGAGAGCCGCCGGGCCGCGCAGCTGCTGCGCGCCCGCCGGTTCAAGCGAAGGGCCAGCCAGGCCGTGCATCAGGCACGGCTCGCGGTCGCCCGTCTCGTCTGAGCGACTGAGCACCAACTGAACAACTGAGTGACTGAACGCCGGGAGCCTCCTGCCTCGAGGGGGAGGCTCCCGGCGTTCACTCATGTGACGGACTGCCGGGACCGCACAACGCGACACGACGAATCCTGTGATGTCCGTGAAACGCCAACGGCGACCGAGCGCGCGACGATAGAGGAGGGCACGGGGCCACCTACCGAAAGAGGAGCCCAATGATCGTCTGCGACCTGTGCGGAAGTTCGGCACCGAACGACGAACCGCCGCTCACCTGGGTCGTCTCGTTCGAGGACAGCCGCGCCAAGCACTACTGCGAGAGCTGCACGCGCGAGAACCTGAGAGGCATCGAGGGCCGGCTGGACATGGCCTGGTGGTAACCGCTTGATCGCATCGGCCGGACGTGTCGAGGGGCGGCTCGATCTGGCTTGGTGTGATCAGCTGGGGAGACCAACCCACGCCTTCTCGAGTCCGCCCCTCTCCTCGGGGAGGCCACGACTCGCCGGAGTCGGGGCCGCAGCACCCACGCTAGGTCGGGCTCGGCCACGGGATGGTCGGCCGACGGTCAAGCGTCGACCAAATCCCGTTCACCTCGCGGGAGTCACGTCCGTGTGGACGAAGTCGTCTCCCTTGAAGAGCAGAGGTTCGCCCGCCTCCTTCGCCCACGCGTACGCGAAACAGTCCCCGAAGTTGAGTCCGGCGGGATGACCACTGCCTTTGCCGAAGTCGCGATACGCAGTCCGAGCCAGGTGAGCCTGCGACTTCGTCACTGCTTCGACTTCAATACTCGCCTCATCGATCAGTGCGTCCAGCTGCCTGCTCAGAACAGGATCACCGACCCGATCGATGACGATCGCCGCCTCCAGGAAGTTTGCGGCCGACATCTTCCTCGTCGTCGTACAACAGCTCAGCGTGGTCGACCGCTTTCACTTAGCGTGCGGTCAGGCGTCGACCAGATCCCGTTCCTCGTCGGCCGGATCGTCGACGAAGCCGGGCAGCCACCGTTCCAGCTCACCGCGGAACGGCGCCTCGGCGCCGAGCTGGGCCAGCACGCCCACGCCGCTACTCCACACGCGGTGGATCAGCAGGTACGACGGCGGCAGGTTGATCTTCATCGCCATCGAGCCGCCGCGGATGTCGGTGATCCGCTGGAACTGGGTCCGCATCCACTCCCGGCTGAACTTGAACGTCTTCTCCCGCGCCGGGTCGATGAACGGGTTGAGGTACTCGTACAGATCCTCCGGCTGGATCTCGACCCCCGCCCGGATGAACCCCTCGCGGCGCAGCCCCTCGACGACCGTCTCGAAGTCCCCGCTCATCCCGACGCGCAGCAGCGTGCCGATGTGCCGCGGGAACCCGTCCGGCAGGCGGGCCACCAACCCGTAGTCGAGCACGCCCAGCCGCCCGTCGGGCGTGATGCGGAAGTTGCCCGGGTGCGGATCCGCGTGCAGCAGGCCGGCGCGGTCGGGCCCGGAGAACAGGAACCGGACGAACAGCAGGCCGGCGTGGTCGCGTTCGGCCTGGGTGCCGTGGGCGATGACGTCGCTGAGCGGCCGGCCGTCCAGCCAGTCCGTCACCAGCACCCGCGGCGTCTGGAACAGCACGCGCGGCACCGCGATCTCCGGGTCGTCGGCGTACGCCTTGGCGAACCCGCGCTGCGCCTCCGCCTCGTGCTCGTAGTCGAGCTCCTCGCCGACCCGGGCCTTGAGCTCCTCGATCAGCGGCTTCACCTCGACGCCCGGAAACAGCGCACCGAACAGGCCGGCAACTCGGGCGATCTGGTTCAGGTCGCTGCGCAGCGCCTTCGCCGCGCCCGGGTACTGGATCTTCACCGCGACCTCGCGATTGTCGGTCCAGCGCGCCTTGTGCACCTGGCCGATCGACGCCGCGGCAGCCGGAACGTCCTCGAACTTCCGCAGTCGCCGGCGCCAGTTCGGGCCCAGCTCCTCGGCGAGCACTCGGTGCACGGTGGACGCGGGCATCGGCGGCGCCGAGTCCTGCAGCTTGGTCAGTGTCGCTCGGTACGGCTCGGCGAGCTGCTCGGGCAACGCCGCCTCGAAGATCGACAGCGCCTGGCCGAACTTCATCGCGCCGCCCTTGAGCTCACCGAGCACCTTGAACAGCTGGTCGGCAGTGCGGCGTTGCAGCTCCTCCGCGACCGCCTCGGCCGGCTTGCCGCCGAGGCGCTTGGTCAGCCCAAGCGTCGCCCGGCCGGCGATGCCGAACGGCAGGCCAGCCAGCTTGAGCGCGCGAGCCGCCGCGCTGCGGGGGAGATCGCTCACCGCCCCATTGTCGCTGTTCCTGCCAACCGGTTTCACATTTTGTCCACCAGCTCACACCTCGATTCGCGGCGGACCCGCCCGCAGACGCCGTTCGGACGCCTGACGTACCTCGTTGGGATCGAACGAGTCCCAGTCGGCCTCGAGCCACCAGGTGGCTCCCGCGTCCGCCCATTCACGGGCCTTCGCCGCGCCGGCCGCCGGGTCGTCCGCGGGCGTCTTGCCCTCCCAGATCACGTCGAAGTCGTCCATCTTCCGGCCGGCCTTCGCGCGTTCCTCGCGAATCCACGCCACCGCCTCGGCCAGGATCTGCGGCGTGAGCTCCTTGTCCGCATCGGGATCGGTCGGGTGGTACGCGGGGAGCCAGCCCTCGAGCTGGGCGGCGCGCTTCATCGACTTCATCCGCGGCCAGGCTCCGACCGCCCAGATCGGGATCGTCGGCTGGACCGGTGTCGGCGGGAGCCCCGGCATCGGTTCGGTGTCGAGCGCTCGTGAGCGGTAGTGGGTGCCCTCGTACGTGAAGGTCTTGTCCTTCCAGAGCAGGCGAAGCATGTCGATGCCCTCGTCCATGAGCTCGGCGCGGACCTTGCGGCCGGGGTCGTCCTCGAACAGCCAGAAGCGCGGCTCGTTGCTCGGTACACCGAGCCCGATCGGCAGGATCACGCGGCCGCCGGAGAGGTTGTCGAGGGTCGCGGTCTGGCTCGCGAGCTCCCATGGGCGGCGTCGGGGGAGAGGGGTGAGCATGGTGCCGAGCTTGATGCGTTCGGTGGTCATCGCGGCCGCGGTCAGCGCGACCCAGGGGTCGATGCCCCAGACCGACTCCCAGCAGAAGAACGCGTCCCAGCCGTGTTCCTCCGCGATCTGGGCGAGCTCGGCCGCCGTGCGTGCGTCGCCATAGGCGAGTACGAATCCATAGCGCATGCACTCGACCGTAGACGTGACCACCGACATGTCTGTGCCGATGGCGCGGAGCCCGACCGCTCAGCGAGCCTTGCCGTCACCCGCTCGGGTGCCGCAGAGCAGCCTCACGGTCGACTCCGCGCACTAAGCAGCCGCGCTGGCCAGGTGGTCCCACTGGCAGCCGCACCGTGGGTGCGGCGTCCAGGACCGTCGCCGTGGGGTGGCGAACGGCAGCGCGAGCTCGATCGTGGCGTCCCGCGAAGGCACCGGTTCGCCGGCGAGGAACGCGAGCACGTGCAGCACCGCGATGCCCGCGGTAGTGGTCGCGAGCGTGACGTCGCAAGCGCGGACGGCCGGTCTGGCGGTGAGGATCTGCGCGAGCAGGTGCGGCCAGGCGGGATCGCGGTCGGCGCGGTGCAGGTCGTGGCAGCGCAGGCAGGAGGCGGTGCCCGGCAGGACGAGCGGGCCGAGTACGCCGCGGGCTTCCCAGACCCGCACGTACAGGTGCGGAATCCCATGCTGGACAAGGACCTGGGCGAGCTGTCGGTCCGGCTCCTCGTCCGGGGCGACCACCACGAGGTCCGGCCGGTGGCCACCCACCTGGACGTTCGTCGTGTCGGTCGACGGCGCGACGGCACGGATCGTCCGGCTCACCCCGGACGCGCGGGAGTGACCGACGTCCTCCTCCCGAAGGCCGGCTGGCGCGAGGTCGGCCGGCGTGGCCTTGGCCTGGTCGACCGACCGCACCCTGCCGATGCCGGCGGCGGCGAGCAGCGTGGCGACGGTCGCGCCGACGCGGCCGGCGCCGTGGACGAGGACGGTCGCCTGCCGGCGTCGCTCGAGCGAGTTGGGGTCGGCCGCGGCGAGGTCGGGTCTGAGCCGTTCGCGCTCTCGCAGCGGCAGGGCGCTGAGGTGCGGCGGGAGGTGGTCGGCGTCGTCGAGCAGGCCGCTCTCGGCGAGCATGCCGACGAACGTACGCGTCGTCCGCACGTCGACGCCGCGCGTTTCTCCGTACACAGCAAGAGCGTCGAGCGTGTGCGCGCCAGTGAGCCGGTCGACGATGTCCGCCAGCGCCTGATCGACGCCGGCGAGCACCACCGCGCGGTCTGGATCGAGCCCGAGCTGGAGCGTCTGGTGGTCGCGCCAGACGCGATGAACGCCTGGCTTCAAGAGCGGTCGCATGGTCGTTCCCGCACCTCCCCGTGATCGTGGACGAGGTCGAGAGTGCCACTGCGACGAGGGTGGGTGCGGGCTGCTTCCACAGTGTCCACAGGCTGCTAGTTTCGTTCTGTGGTCAAGCGCCTGCTCACCCCGCGCTGGATCGCCTTCACCCTGCTCGTCGTGGTGGCGGCGGTCGGCATGTGCGCGCTCGGCTGGTGGCAGTGGATGCGCTACCACGAGAACGGTGGGAGCTGGCAGAACCTCGCCTACACGGTCCAATGGCCGCTGTTCGGAGCGTTCGCCGTCTACCTGTGGTGGCGGCTGCTGCGGGACGCCGGCCGGGAGGCGCCGCCTCCGCCGCCCGACCCGGTCGCGACCCTGCCACCGCTGCCGCCGAAGGTCATCTCCCGTCAGCTGCTCCTGGCCGCGCCACCGCCGCCGGACTCCGAGCTGGACGAGTACAACAAGTACCTGTCCCGGCTGAACGAGCAGGAGCGATGACCTCGACGATCGCGCCGCCCCTTCGCGGCGCCCTGCTCCGCTTCCGTGTGCTGGCCTACGTGGTGGGCGTCGGCCTGGTGATCCTGGTGTTCGTCGGCCTGCCGCTCAACCGTCTCGCCGACCAGCCGATGGTGTCGGCGGTCGTCGGGCCGCTGCACGGTTTCCTCTACCTGGTCTATCTCGCGTTCGCCCTGGACCTGGCCCGCCGCGCGCGGTGGTCGATCAAGGGAACGCTGCTGGTCTTCCTGGCCGGCACGGTCCCGTTCATGTCGTTCGTCGCCGACCGCGTCGTCACCCGCCGCACCAACGCGGGCGAACGTCTCTGAAGGCCTACTCGCAGAAGACGCGCACCTTGGCGTCGGACTGGTCGATCTCCATCGTCACCTCGTCGAGGTGTTCGACGAGTTCCTCCAGCTGCTCGGGCTTGAGCTGGGTGAGATCGATCGGCACGCCCGACTTGGTCAGCTCGTCGTTGATGTGACCGATCGCCTGGGGCGGGATCAGCGCCGCGAGCTTGACGCCGGCCCTGAGCAGTTGCAGGGGAACGCGTACGTTGACCCGTCCCTGCTCGCCGTTCTCGATGGACTCCACCATCACCCGCAGGTACTTCGCCTTGCCCTTCGGACGCTCGAGGACTGTCGTCGCGGCTGGCTGGTCCCGTTCGACGGCGGCGATGAGGCGCTCTGCCTCCTCGGTGGTGATCTTGCCCTCGGCCAGCATGGCCAGAATGTCCTTGCGCTGTTCGTTCATGGGGATCTCCTAGTCGAAGGTGACGAGTACGTCGGTACGGCCTTCGTGGACGTCGATCTGGGTGCCAGGGAGCGCGCAGACGATGCGCCACCCGGCGTCGAGCACCTGCGGCACGTCGACGCGATAGAGCTGGCCAGCCACGGCAGCCGCCAGCAGGGCGAGGATCAGGAACGGCGAGAGCAGGAGCACGATCGGGAGGACCGGGACCCAGATCCGGATCGGGCGATGGTCGGGCTGGTTGACCCGTACCGTCACCAGCTGCGGCATCACGGCGCACTCTCCAGCTCCGCCAGCGCCTCTTGCGCGGTGATCTCGCCGCGGCGCAACCGATCGATGACGTCCGCCCGCGAAGGCGCCGGATCGGTCTCGACGAAGCCGAGCTGCTGGGTGATCCGGTTCAGCCGGGACTTGATCGTCGGGTAGCTCACTCCGAAGATCCGCTCCATCTCCTTGATGGAGCCGTGGGAGCGCACGAACGCCGTGACGAAGACCTGGTCCTCGACGTTGAGCTGGGCCAGCTGCGGCAGCTCGAACTCGCCCTCGATCGCGACGCCGCTGCCTGGCAGGCGCACCCGTTCGACGACGAACGGCTGACCTCGGGTCAGGTTCGTGAGCTCCTGCCAGTCCATCGCGCCATCTGCCATGTCTCAGAGAATGCGCGATGAAATATTAATTTTCAAGAGGTCGGCATTGATTTTCTTAAGTTCACAGGTAGTGGTTCAACACCTCGGCCTCAGCCCGGAGGCGTTCGGCCTGGTCGTCGCGGCCGAGGCGGACGTACTCGTCGGCGGCGTTGGTGCGCTCGCTGACCTCGTTCGCCACGATCGCCGCGACCTCGTCCTCGGTCAGCTCGCGCCGCTCCGCCTCCGCCGCTCCGAACGCGGTCGCGCCGACGACCTGGGCCGTGCCCGTGAGGTTGGTGCTGGACTCGTCGACCGGGACGGCCTCGGCATTCTCGATCGCCGCCAACGCCGACCGCAGGGCGGCGATCGCCGGCTTGTCTCGGGCCTTGACGGCCACGGTCAGGTCGGCGCGCATGGTCGTACGCATCAGGGGGTGCTCCTTCGGATCTTGCGGATCACCGCGCGGGTCAGGCTGAGGACGTTGGTCGGGGTGAAGCGGAACCAGAAGCCGAGGAAGCAGCCGTTCGTCCGGAAGTCGGGGTTGGCCGTCCGATAGACCCGCGCCGCTGCTCGTTCGAAGAACTCCGCGGGGTATCGGCCCAGCGTCTCCTCGGTCATGAAGATGTCGACGAAGATCAGCCCGTCGTCACGCAGCTCGAAGTCGCTTTCGTCAGCCAGGGCTGCGAAAACGTCCCGGACCGCGACCGACTCGCGGTCGGTGGCCGTGGGTCGGAGCAGGGTGTACGACGCGAGCGTGTCGGTGAGCGAGATGAAGCCGAGCACGCTCGCAACCGAGATCCGGTAGAGCCGCGTGCGTGGGTGGCGCACCCGTTCGCTGAGGTAGAACACCAACCCCGACAGCAGATGCAGCCCGCGGTTGCGGAACTCCGGGTCCATCCGCAGCTTCCCGCCCGCGACCACCCGGCTGCGGGGCAGGTCGATGGGCATCGTCCGCCAGAACTGGAACCCCACGATCTCGTCGGTGTCCCGCCGGCGGAAGACGTGCACGACGTCGTTCGACTTCGCGTGCACCTCGAAGTGGGCCAGGTCCTCGGTCGCCAGCCGGTTGGACATCGCGTGCAGCTCACGGGTCAGCTCGGGCGTCAACTCCTCGAGCCGGACGGTCTGCAGCCGGACGTGCGGGCGCCGCTTGGCCAGGCGGAGTACGAGGTCGAGCACACCGGAACGTTAGCCATGATCGTCCCGCTCAGGCTTGCCCGAACGGGCATTCACTCGAACAGGCGGAGGTCCTCGTCCGGATCGGGCGGCACCTCGCCGCGCAGGTCGAGGTTGGCCGCCGCAGCGACGCCCTCGAGGTACCCGCGGGCTCGTTCGGACTGGGGATAACGATCGACGAGTGCCCAGAATCGGGCAGTATGTCCGGCCTCGAGCAGGTGGGCGAGCTCGTGTACGAGGACGTAGTCGATCACCCACTGCGGCATGCCGCGCAGCCGGGACGACAGCCGGATCGTGCCGTCGCTCGGGGTGCACGAGCCCCAGCGCATGCCCTGGTTGGTCACCCAGCGCACACTCGCCGGTCGCGCCTTGTCGTCGAGATGGCGTCGCGCCAGCAGCCTCGCCCGGGTCATCAGCTCGTCGTCGCTCGGCCGGCGGCGGCGTTCCTGGGCGGCGAGCCGTTCGAGCATGACCCCGACCCACTCGCGTTCCTCGGCCCGCGACATCCGGGCGGGCAGCAGCACGACCACCCGGTCGCCGTCGCGGTACGCGCTCACCGTCCGGCGCCGGCGGCGGCTGCGCCGGACCTCGACCTCGGCCGGGCCCACCTCGGTCAGCGGCAGGTCGCCCGCAGCCGTACGGGTGCGCGAACGTCCTCGCGCACCACCTGAACGAGCCACAGGTTCGGCCACGGCAGAAACGTACTCCCGAACGCCGACAACCGCCGCCGGTCATCTCGCCGATATTTCTGCGCTCCACAGGAGGTGGAGGACGAAACCGCAGGTCAGAGCACAGGTACTACCTGCAGTGACGCTCACTCCACAAGGCTCCCCACAGTCCGTCCACACCATCCACCGGCGCTTTGCACACACAATCCACAGGGTTTTCCACAGCCGTGGACAGCAGTCTGCCCAGACTCGTTGACGGCGGGTCTCGGGGCTCGTAGCGTCCTCAGTAACGAAGTCCCCGGGCCCCGGATGACCCGCTCGCAAGGGGAAGGCAAGCGGTCCATCTGGGCCACCCGGGGGCTTTGTATGAGGATTCCCGCGCCGACCCCGACTGCCCCCTGGGAGCGGCGCGGGTTTCTGCCGTTTACTCTCCGTTATCCACAGCCTGGCCCCACCGTGTGGCTTCAGGCGTGCCTAGGCGTAAGATGCCCGGCGTTGGGCAGCACAATGCTTACCCAACGTACATTGTGGCAGGAGGGCCTCGTGTCAGCGTGGCGAGCGTCGGTTAGGCGCGGACCCTGGCATAGGGTGACCCGAGATCGGGCGGCCCAGGGCGGGCCCGCCCTGCCCGGACGCAAGGCACAGCAAGGAGGGCCGTCATGGCCGAAACTTTCGAAGGTGAGCACTTCTGCGTGAAGTGCCGGGAGAAGCGCACCGTGACCGGTGAGGTCGTCGTCAACGCCAAGGGCACGCGCATGTCGAAGGCGAAGTGCCCGGTATGCGGCACGAACCTGAACCGGATCCTCGGCAAGGCCTGACACCTCCCGAGCACCGCAGTACCGCAGTAACCGACGCACGTCGTGGGGCCGGATCAGCACGCGCTGGTCCGGCCCATTTGCTGTGCCCGGTGTGGCTACAGCTAGCCTCGATCTTTCGTCCGGCGGTGGGTTCGCCCGGCCCGGCCCCGCCCTGGGGACAATGATCATGTAAACAGGCTCTTCTTAGCCAAGGGTGGTGGTGGGGCTGGTAGCAGACCTGTCGGCGTGTCTCCTCGTGAGGGGGGTCCTGTGCCGGTCAGTCTCGGTTGGTTGCGAATCAGCCGGGGCTGGAAGGAGCACAGGACCCGTGGATGACGTTACTGGGTGGACGGCCGCGTTGGGCCTTGAGGGGTTCGAGGTGACTCGGGCGGTGGAACTGCTCGGGGAGTGGAACCTGCTGATTCAGACCACGGCCGGGTCGCAGGCGTGTCGGGAGGCGTGTCGGGGGTGTGGGGCGGTCGCGTCGCCGCATGGTCGGCGGCCGGTGGTGGTGCGGGATCTGCCGATTGCGGGTAAGCCGGTGCTGCTGGTGTGGCATAAGCGGTTGTGGCGATGCCGCGAACCTCGTTGCCTGCAAGGAAGAACGACCACGGCGACGGCCACGGCCACGACGACGACGACGACCACGGCGACGGCGGTGACGTGGTCTGAGACGAGTGAGCTGATTCGGCCGCGGCGGTGTATGACCGAGCGGGCGGTGGCCGAGGCGGTGCGCCGGGTCGGTCAGGACCAGTCCGCGGTGGCGACGGTGGCCGCGGAGTTCGGTGTGTCGTGGGGCACGGTCAACACCGCCGTCGTGGCCGCCGCGAAGGCGCTGCGCCGGCCACCGGAGGCGCGTGCGGTGACCGCGGTCGGCGTCGATGAGCACGTGTTCGGGGCCCGTGGGCCGGTGCAGTGGATGCGGTTCTGCACCACCATCGTCGACGTCGGCCGCGGGAAGCTGCTCGATGTGCTGCCGGGCCGCACCGGCCGGATCGTGTCCGACTGGTTCGCCCACCGGGACCCGGCCTGGCGGGCCGGTATCCAGGCCGCGGTGTGTGATCCGCTGCGCTCCTACCGGTCCGGGCTACGGACCGGGCTGCCGCAGGCCAGCGTGGTGCTCGACGCCTTCCACCTGGTCAAACTCGGCACCGACACGACCGAACTGGTCCGCCGCCGGGTCCAGTTCGACCAACTCGGCCGCCGCGGCCGCAAGGGCGACCCCCTGCACGACACACTGCGGCTGCTGCGCAGCAAACCCGAGGCCTTCACCCCCGACGGACACCGCGCCACCCGACTGCGCACCGTCCTACTCGACCACGACCCCACCGGCCAGGTCGGCGCCACCTGGGAGATCGCCCACCGCCTCCGCCACCTCTACCAACGCGTCGACACCACGGCGAGGCAGCGTTTCCCCAACAAAACAAGGGTCACCGCACGCCTTGACCGGCTCATCGCCGACGCCCGCTACTACGCCCACCACGACGACATCCCCGAACTAGCGACCCTGGCGAACACCCTCACCGAGTGGCGCGACCCCATCCTCGCCCGAGCCGACCACCCCTACGCCAGCAACGGCCCCACCGAAGGCACCAACACCATCATCAAGAAGATCAAACGCATCGGCTTCGGCTTCCGCAGCTTCACCAACTACCGCGCCCGCATCCTCCTCGCCTGCGCCGACATAGACTGGCCACCCAAACCCGCAGCCACCCACATCAGACACCGCACACCACGCTTGGCTGCGTAGAGCCTGTAAACATGATCAGGGGCCCCATGACGCCGGGTAGACGCCAGGTAATGGGGCCACTTGCCGGGTAAGGCGACCACGACGCCTCACAGGCCAGAGTCGCCCATCAACGATGAAGTTCCCTGTGCCCGGTGCGGCTAGGCGCCGGTGGCGCCGTCGATGCGCTCGCGGAGGAGGTCGGCGTGGCCGGTGTGCTGCGCGTACTCCTCGATGACGTGGATGTAGATCCAACGGAGGCTGACCTTGCCGGTCGGCGCCTTGGCGTCATCGGCCAGCTCGTCCAGGTCATGGTGTGCCACCGCGGCGTCGCAGCGGGCGGTCTCGTCCAGGAAGGTCCGGTAGCTGGCCTCGGCGTCGGAGTCGGCGAGGACGTCGAACCCGCCTCCGGGGTACAGCGCAGGCAGGTCCTCGTGCAGGAACTTCTCCCGGAACCATTCCCGCTCGACCTCGGCCAGATGTCGCAGCAGACCGAGCAGGGTCAGGCTCGACGGCTCGACCGAGGCGGTCCGGAGCTGTTCGGCGGTCAGGCCGGCGCACTTGCGCAGGAAGAACACGCGGCGCAACCTCAGCCAGTCGTCCAGCATCTCCCGCTCGCCGCACGCCAGGTCCGTCCGGTGTCCCCGATCCACCTCGGGCGCGATCCAGGTCATGTCGCAATGGTCCCAGGTGGCCGGGTGCGGCGACGGAATTGACAGGTTCGGGGCAGGACCGAAAGGCTGGGCGGCGTGGTGGAGCTGATCGACACGAACGTGCTGCTCGGGCGACTCCCGCGTCAGGACGTCGGGCACGACGGCTCTCCGCAGGCGCTCCTCGACACGATGGACCGCTGCGGCATCGCCAAGGCCCTCGTCGGCAACGTCGCCTCCTGGCTGCACGATCCCGAGACCGGCAACCGCGAGCTGCTCGACCTCGTCCACGACCAGCCCCGCCTGAGCCCCGTCTGGGTCGCCCTCCCCGACACCACGAACGAGACGCCCAACGTCGTCGAACGAGCCACCCAAGCAGGCGTGCAGGCGATCCGCCTCTACCCCCTCGACCATGGCTTCGCACTCGACGGCAAGGACATCGCGCACACGATCGCGCAGGCAGCAGCGGCCGGACTGACGATCTACACCAGCCTCGCCCAGACCAGCTGGCCAGCTATCGAGAGCCTCGCCCGCCAGCACGAAGAGCTGGAGCTCGTCGTCCAGGACCTCGGCTACCGCACCCTCCGCCAAGCGGCCGGCGTGCTCCAGCGAACGAGCAACGTCAAGGTCGACACCGCCTACCTCGCCGGCCACGGCGCCCTCGAGTGGCTCGCCGCCACGTACGGCCCCCACCGCGTCGTCTTCGGCACCGGCTACCCCGCCCGCGATCCCGGCGAGGCCGTCACCAGGCTGCTCTGGTCCGAGCTCGACGACGCCACCGTCGAAACCATCGGGCGGGCCGCCGCATGAACGACGCCGTGCTCAGCCGCCAGCCGCTCGAAGACACCAGGATCATCGACGCCCACGCCCACCTGGGCCCGTACAGCCTGTTCTTCATCGCCGACCACAGCCCACAGGCCATGGTCCGCGTCATGGACCGCTGCGGCGTCGACACCGCGATCCTCTCCAGCCACCGCGCCATCCAGGAGGACGCCAGCAAGGGCAACGACGAGACCGCGCGGGCCGTCGACGACACCAACGGACGGCTCAAGGGCTACTTCGTCGTCAATCCCTGGCAGGACCCGCTCAAGGAGCTCGAGGCCAGAGCGAACGACAGTAGGTTCGTCGGCATCAAGCTCCACCCCGAGCTGCATCAGTACGCCCTCACCAGCCCGCGCTACCAGGACGTGTACGCGTTCGCCGAGCAGCAGCGGCTCCCCGTTCTCACCCACAGCTGGCACGGCTCGCAGTACAACGGGCTCGACGAGATCGGCGCCGTCGCCGAACGGTATCCCCAGCTCACGCTCCTCGCCGGCCACGCCGGCGCCACCGGTCCCGGCTACGAGGAGATCGTCGACGTCGCCCGGCGCCACCCCAACATCCTGCTCGAGTTGTGTGGCTCGTTCGGTACGGGCCAACGCATCAAGCACCTCGTCGACGAGCTCGGCGCGCACCGCGTCGTGTTCGGCTCGGACTTCCCGTTCCTCGACCTCCGCCTCACCCTCGGTCGGGTCCTGTTCGCCCCGCTCGACGAGGCGGACCGCGGAGCCATCCTCGGCGGCAACATCGCGGCCGTCCTCGACCAGGCGACGAAACCGGCCTGAACCCAACGCCGCCCCCGTCCGTGTCCTAGTGCGAGACGCCTGCGGGGCGGATGCCGCGTCGTTCCGCAGGCGTCCCCCTGCGCGGCGAGGAGGCGACATGGAGTACCTGGTGATCGGGGCCGGGCCGGCTGGACTCCAGATCGGGTACTACCTGCAGCAGGCGAACCGCGACTACCTCCTGCTCGAGGCCGGCGACTCTGCCGGCAGCTTCTTCAAGACGTTCCCGCGGCACCGCCAGCTGATCTCGATCAACAAGCCGCACACCGGGTACGACGACCCCGAGCTGCGGCTGCGGATGGACTGGAACTCGCTGCTCTCCGACGATCCCGACCTGCTGTTCACGCGCTACACACCCAGGTACTTTCCGCAGGCCGACGACATGGTCCGCTACCTCGCCGACTTCGCCGTCAAGACCGGCGTCAACATCAGGTACGGCACCCGCGCGGTCCAGGTCTCACGGAACGGCGGAGGGTTCCGCGTCACCGACCAGAACGGCGATACGTACGAGACGGAGAGACTGATCGTCGCGACCGGACCGTCGAAGCCGTACCTCCCCGACGTTCCCGGCATCGAGACCGCCGAGCTCTACACCACGATGCCGACCGATCCGCAGGACTTCGTCGACCAGCGCGTGCTGATCCTCGGCAAGGGCAACTCCGCGTTCGAGACCGCCGACAACCTGATGGAGACCACCGCGGTCATCCACGTCGCCGGGCCGAGCTCGATCAACATGTCGTGGAAGACGCACTTCGTCGGGCACCTGCGCGCGGTCAACAACAACTTCCTCGACACCTACCAGCTGAAGTCGCAGAACGCCTTGCTGGACGGCGATGTGAAGCGTATCGAGCGTACCGACGACGGCTACGTGGTCACGTTCAGCTTCGTCCGCGCGGGTGAGGTGAAGAAGGACCTGCGGTACGACCGGGTGCTCGTCTGCACCGGCTTCCGCTTCGACCACTCGATCTTCGACGAGGACTGCCGCCCCGAGCTCGTCATCAAGGACCGATTCCCCAACCAGACAGCGGCTTTCGAGTCGACGAACATCCACGGGCTCTACTTCGCCGGCACCGTCACGCAGATGCGGGACTTCAAACACGGCACGAACGGGTTCATCCACGGCTTCCGGTACGGCGTCCGCGCGCTCGCGAAGATCCTCGACCAGCGCTACCACGACACCGAGTGGCCGCACCTCGTCCTGGCCGCCGACCCCACCGTGCTGATGGACAACACCCTCGAGAGGGTGAACCGCACTTCGGCGCTCTGGCAGCAGTTCGGCGTGCTCGCCGACCTGATCGTCTGCGACCAGGGAGGCGCCAAGTACTACGAGGAGGTCCCGGTCGGCTACGTGCACGAGAGCGCGTTCGGGCAGTCGGCCGACGCGTTCACGATCACGCTCGAGTACGGCCCGGACCACGACAAGTACGATCCGTTCGACGTCACGATCAGCCGGATCAAGCAGGACGAGGTCGGCGTCGCGCACGACGCCGCGTACCTGCACCCGGTCGTCCGCCACTACCGGCGCGGCGAGCTGGTCGGCGTCCACCACGTCGCGGAGAACCTCGAGAACGAGTGGAACAGGCCGCAGGCGCACCGCGATCCGCTCCGCGCCTTCTTCGAGCGCCAGCTCGCCGACGTCCCGCAGGGTGCCACTCGATGACCCCATTGGCACTGCGCGACTTCGAGGCCGAGGCTCGGCGGCGGCTCGACCCGGCGATCTGGGACTACTACGCCGGTGGCGCGGACGACGAGGTGACCGTACGCGCGAACACGTCGGCGTACGCGCGGATCGGCCTCGTGCCTCGGGTGCTGCGCGGCGCGTTTCATCGTCAACTCGCCGTTGACGTGCTCGGTCACCGGCTGTCCATGCCGATCCTTGCTGCGCCCACGGCGTTCCACCTGCTCGCGCATCCCGACGGTGAGAAGGGCAGCGCGCGAGCCGTCGCGGCCGCCGGGTCACTCTCGATCATCAGCATGGCGGCGACGACGGCGGTCGAGGAGATCACCGCGGCGGGCCGTTCGGCCAACCCAGACGCGGCATTCTGGTTCCAGCTCTACCTGCAACCCGACCTTGCCTACTCGCAGGCCGTGATCGAACGTGCCGAGGCCGCCGGCTGCTCGGCGCTGGTCGTGACCGTCGACTCGCCCGTCTACGGCAACCGCGAACGGGACCGGCGGAACGGGTTCCTGGACCTGCCTGGGCTGCTCGTCGCCGAGAACACCCGCGAGCCATTGCCGACCGGCGAGTGGGGCAACCCGCGGTCGATCGGGTTCACCGGCGACCTGTCCTGGGACCACCTCGCCTGGCTGCGCACCGCGACCTCGTTGCCCGTGGTGCTGAAGGGAATCACGCACCCGGAGGACGCGCGGCTCGCGGTCGAGAACGGCGTCGCGGCGATCGTCGTCTCCAACCACGGCGGACGCCAGCTTGACACCGTACCCGCGACGATCGACCTGCTCCCGGCGATCGCCGAGGCGGTCGACGGCCGCGTCCCGGTGGTCCTGGACGGCGGCATCCGGCGCGGAACCGATGTGCTCAAGGCGTTGGCGTTCGGCGCGACCGCGGTGGCGCTCGGACGTCCGATCATCTGGGGGCTGGCTGCCGGCGGCGAGCAGGGGGTCGGCGACGTTCTGTCGATCCTGCGAACCGAGCTCGACCGCGCGATGGCCTTGTGCGGTTGCTCATCCGTCCTCGAGGTGTCCCGCGAGCTGGTCCGTCCGGCTCCGGAGGAGTCATGGTCCCGGCTCTGATCGTCGGCGTGCTCGTCGTCGCCGTTGTCGCGACGTTCCCGTTCTGGCTGCCGCGGGTCGTGGTGGCGCTGCGGATCCGGATCTTCGCCCGGATCAACGGTCCGGACGGGATCGCGATCCCGGGACCGCTCGTTCCCGTCGAACGTTTCCAGCAGGTGTACGCGCATCCGGCGGCGAACGGACGCAGCAAGGGCGCCGCGCTGTCGGACCTGTTCTGGTACTGGCTCAGCCCCGGCGCGCACCTCCACCAGGAGCATCTCGAGCCGGGGGAGCGGTACGACGAGGTCGCGCGGACCACGCGGAAGATCCTTGCTGTACGGCGCGAACCGCTGGAGCAGCTGACGGCGCGCTGCGCGCAGGCCGTGTTGGACGAGCGGCGGTTCGACCGCCTCACCTTCGTCCAGCTGCGCGACCTGACGATGCCCATCTGGGCCGAGCTGTACTACGAAGTGGTGTTCGAGGAGCCCTGCCCACGCGAGGCGCGCGGGCTGATCGTCGGGAACGCGAACGACGTGGTGACCGCACTCAAGTGCACCGGACTGCGCCATATGGACCGCCGCGACGCCCTGACCCGCTACTTGAGGACCAGGGTGCACGACGTTCGGCACCAACTTCCGGACTGGATGACCGACGAAGAGCGGGCCTTCTACCTCCAAGGGACCTACTTCAACACCGCCGTCGTGCAGATGTCGGAGGCGATGGCCCACCTTTTGATGGTGCTGGCACGACATCCGACCCTGCAAGCGCGGGTTGACGACGACGATCTGCTGGACAAGGTGATCTCGGAGACATTCCGGATGTATCCACTGTTCGGCATCGCGCACCGCATCACCTCCGACGAGATCGTCGTCGACGACACGACCACGCTGCCGCGCGGCTCGGTGGTGTGCTTCAACTACCCGGAGTTCCACCGCGCAGGCTATGACCACGCGGACACGTTCGACCCCGACCGCTGGGACGAGCTCGTCGCGCGCCACGTCAACTTCATCCCGTTCGGCATCGTCGCGAACCGCGCCTGCCCCGCCCGCGGCGTCGCGCCGATCACGATGCGCGTCGTCGTCCGCGAGGTGCTGCGGCGGTACGAGCTGCGCACCTCGGCCACTCATACCCGCTCGATCCCCAACCGCGCGCCGGTCCTGATCTCGCCTCGCGGACAGTCGATTTCGCCGACCTGGTTGAGGATTCGACTCGCAGCGATGCGCCTCGGCGACCGGTGGGGCGACGTGTGGCGCAGCCTCGTCCAACTCGTGCTGGGCACGTACATGGTCTGGGACGCGCGCCGCCTGCGCCTGTGTGCGCGCTACTTCGAACCGTCAGTCAGCGGTGCCCAGGGCCGGTGACAGCGCGGCGAGGAGGTCCTGGTGGATCCGGCCGTTGGAGTACAGCCCGCCGCGCTGGTCGGGAGCGGACCCGCCGCGGTGGTCGGTGAACGTGCCGCCGGCCTCGCGGACGAGCAGGATCCAGGGCGCGTGGTCCCAGGTGTGGCAGCACTCCACGAAGTAGGCGTCGATCAGGCCGCGGATGAGGTCGATGAGGCCGAACGGCGTGTGCGGTTGGCGGGTGCTGGCCGGTAGCCGGTGGGCGAGTTGCCGCGGGTACGGGGCGACCAGCGCGTCGTCGATCGCCGCCGTCTTCGAGACGTGCAGTCGCCGGTCGGCTCCGCCGGTCGCGCGCTCGTGCGTGCCGGTGCCGGTCGCCGCCCACCAGCGGACGCCCAACGCCGGCGCGTCGACGACCGCCACGACGATCTCGCCTTCGCTTTCGAGGGCGAGCTGGATCCGCCAGTTCGACAAGCCGCGAGCGAACGCGCCCGTACCGTCGATCGGATCGAGGATCCACGTTCGATCGCTCTCGCCCTGGCCGCCGAACTCCTCGCCCAACACTCCGTCGTCGGGACGCAGCTCGGCTAGCGCGTCCCGCAGGAGATGCTCGACCGCTCGGTCCGCCTCGGTGACGGGGCTCGCGTCCGCCTTGATCTCCGTGGAGACGCCGCGTTCGAAGTAGTGCTGCGCGACCACCGCCGCGCGGTCGGCGAGCTCCTGCGCCAGCTCGAGGTCGGACGACTCCCTGGTGACCGGCCGGCTTGCCGGCGTCGATCGGGTGCCTGCGGCCTCGGCCTCGCGTGCCGCGGCGACCAGCGTCGGTCCCCACCACTGCTCGCGCTCGAGCCGTTCGGTGAGCATCTTCACCTGCGGCGCGATGTCGGCGCCGTGGGCCCAACGTGCGCAGAGGTAGTTGCCGAGGTTGGTCAGGTGGAACGCGCAACGCAGGTCCGCGAGCAGATCGAGGTCGCCGACGTCCGTACCCGCGACGTCGAAGTACCCGCGTACGAACGTGGCCGCCCGGGCCACGGTGGGCCGCGCCATCGACGCGGCGATCGCGAGGTCGGCCAACCGCAGGTCCACATGGGCGAAGTCCCAGTCGAGGACCGCGGCGACGCCGTCGTCGTGCATGAGCACCTGGCCCGGCGCGAAGTCGCCGTGGGCGACCACCCGCGGGAACGACCCGATCGGCGCCTTGGCCAGGCGCCCGTGCACGTCCTCGGCCAGCCGCCGCAGCCACGCTCCCGCCGCACCGGACGCGCGCTCGAAGTCGGGCAGGATCTCCGCCATCGTTCCCCCGCCGGGGCGCGGCATCGTGAGGAACTCGTCGAGCCTGCCCCAGCCCGGGCGTTGGCCGAACGTCGCGACGGAGGCCGCGGTGTGGTCGTGGAGGGTCGCGAGCAGCCGGCCGTAGCTCGCTAGGTCCTCGACCGGGACCGCCGGGTGTACGCCGTCGACCCAGCCGAACGCGACCCAGACCGAGCCGTCCACCGGCGTCGGGCCTGCTACGACGTCCGCGACCGGCGCGGTCCTCGCGGCGAGCGTCGTCAGGAGGTCGCACTCGTAGGTGACCTCGGGCAGCTGGCGGAACGGCGGCGACTGGCGCAGCGCGACTGGCGCGCCGCCACGAGAGGCCCGCCAGACCTTGCTGACCCGGCCGCCGACGATCGGCTCGGCGTCCGGGCCGTCGAGCCCGAGCGCGGACACCACGTCAGCGGCGATCGTCTCCGAGATCGCGAGCCACCTCCTCGTTCCATGATCGAACCTAGCGCCGGCTACCCGGTCGGGGCGCCGATGCTCGCACCGTGGAAGACCAACGCCGGACGCTCAGTCCGCGACGAGCAGCCGGTAGAGCGAGTCGGCGAGCCAGTCGCGGTAGCGCTCGGGGGACCAGCCCGTTTGCAGGACGAGCAGGTCGTGGACGGCGAGCGCGTTCATCGTCCACAGGATGTCGCCAGCCTCGTCGACCGTGAGGCCGGCGCGGAGCATGCCCTGCTCGGTGAGGTGGCCGGCGAAGCGTTGCATGCCGGTGCGGCGCTGGTCGTCGAGCTGCTGGGCGAGCTCGGCCAGCGTCGGGTCGGTCGCGGCGGCGGTCGCGAGCGCGCGCAACAACGGTCCGGAACGGCGGTGGATGCCGGGCTGGGTGCGCGCGTACTTCGCCAGCTTCGTCGCCGGATCGGTCTCCTCGATCACGTCCGCGATCGCCTTGCGCGCCTCGGGCGGCGTGGTCGCCCGTTCGGCGCCGCCGGCGACTGCCGCTTCGATGACGGCCTTGAACAGGCCCGCCTTGTTGCCGAACGAGCGGTAGACGGTCTCGACGACGACGCCCGCCTGCTTGGCGACGGCGGCGAGAGTCGTGCCCGCGTAGCCGTTCTCGACGAACAGCTCCTGCGCCGTGGACACGATGTCCACGCGCGTCTGTTCGGCCTGCGCCTGCCGCCGGCTCGAGTCGTACTTGCGCCGGCTCTTGACATCGTCCGTCATTCGGTAGAACCTACCTGACATGAATTAAGCTTGGATCCATCGAATCCTAGAGGGGGAACCATGTCCGAGCGCAACAAGGCCGCCGCGGTGCGGCTGTTCACCGAGATCTTCCCGAATGGCACGTTCGAGGACGTGGCGGCGATCGTCCATCCCGATGGGATCGGGCACGAGGCGCAGCCGGGCTCGCCGCCCGGGCCGGAGGGCGTGTGGCGGACGATCACGTTCCTGCGGGCGACGTTCGAAGGCCTGTCGTACGAGGTGCACCACGCGCTGGCCGAGGGCGACCTGGTGGCCCTGCATCTGACGATGCACGGCAAGCAGGGCGGCCCGCTGCCCGGCGGCATCCCGGCCACCGGTAGCACGGTCGCGCTGCGCATGATGCGGGTGCTCCGCTTCGGTGCGGACGGCAAGATCGCCGAGGACTGGGGCATCCGCGACGACCTCGACATGATGCGCCAACTCGGCCTCGCCCCCTCGCCCACTTAGGGGGGCGCCGTGATCATGAACGTGATCATGAAGCCAGACCGGCGCATACGACCGCTTGGGCTTCATGATCACGTTCATGATCACCGCGGTGAGGCGCTGGCGAGGGGGTCGGCGGTTTGGATGAAGGTGCCCTTCATCCAAACGGAGGCGTGGTGGCCGGTGTCGAGGTGGCCCCTTGGTGCTGGTGCAGCGAAGGTCTGGTCTGGGTCGGGGGCACCCTGGTCCCAACCTTTGGGACCGGGGTGCCCCCGACCCAAAGGGGGCGCACGAGGCGGGGGTCAGCTGGCGTGGTCGGCGGGGCCGGGGGAGACGGGCCAGTCGGCGGGGTAGCCGCCCGCGAGCATCTCGTGCTCGGCGTACAGCTTCTTCCGCCACCGCTTGGAGATCCGGTCGGCGAACACGATCCCGTTCGTGTGATCGGTCTCGTGCTGGAAGCACCGCGCCAGCAGGCCGGTGCCGGTGAGCTCGAGGGGCGCGCCGGTGAGGTCGACGCCCCGTACGGTCGCGAAGTCTGGCCGGGCGCACGGCACGTATGCACCGGGCAGCGACAGGCAACCCTCGTCGGAGTCGTCCAGGTCGCGGGCGCGTCCCTCGGGCAGCTCCACCGTGGGGTTGCAGACGACGCCCTCGTGCAGCACGTCGTCCTCGTCGGTGCAGTAGAACACGAAGAACGCGAGGTCGATCCCGACCTGGTTCGCCGCGAGCCCCACGCCGTCGGCGGCGTGCATGGTCGCGGTCATGTCGGCCACGAGCTGGGCCAACGCGTCGTCGAACTCCGTCACCGGGCGGCACCGCTGGTGCATGACCGGCGTACCCCAGCGCGTGATCGGCAGCACCTTCCCGCCGTCCGGCAGTCCAGCCACGTTCGTTGGCTCCTTCGCTGAACGAGTAAGAGGTGCACACGGTACGAGACCCCAACGCGCGCCCCGTCACCAGGTCGCGCGTCACGGCGAAGCTACAACGGGTGTGGGGATCTGGCCGGTATGGTCTCCCGCATGCCCGAGAACGAAGAGGACCCCGGCGCCAACACGCAGATGTTCCAGGCCTTCGTGGCCAAGGGCGACGCGGAGACGGCTCAGCCGACCGGGACGAACCGCACCCCGCTGCTGATCGGCGGCATCGTCGTCGGCGTGCTCGTCATCGCGCTGATCGTCTGGCTGCTCGTTCGGTAGCTGCTCGGACGCTCTCGTCCACGCCGAGCGCGAGGTCGCTCGGCAGTTCGTCGACCGAGAACCAGCGCACGTCGTGTGACTCCTCGCTCACCACGAGCTTCGCATCGGCGGGCGCGGTCACCAGAAACTGCACGTCGTAGTGCGATTCGGCGCCGCAGGGCGCGCAGTGTTTCGACAGGATCAGGGGCTCCGGGCTCACGATCAGCCCGTCGACGCCCGTCTCCTCGTGGCCCTCGCGCAGCGCCACGTCCCGGAGCGTCTCGTCGCCCGGCTCGCAGTGCCCGCCGGGTTGCACCCACAGGCCGATCTTGTTGTGCAGAACGAGCAACGTCCGCGCGCCGGCCTCGTCCAGGATGATCGAGCTCCCGGTCAGGTGCGCCGGCCGCGAGGCCCGCGTCATCGCGTCCAGGTGGTTCAGCAGGTAGTCGACGTACTCCTTGCGGAGCAGCTCCTGGTCCTCGTTCGGCGCCTGCCAGTTCGTGAGCGTACGGATGGCCTCCGCGTGCAGGCTCACGAAGCGGGCTCGTCTGGTTTGTCCGAGCCGTTGTCGGGCTTCGGCTTGTCGAACCCGAGGTCGCCGATGTCGTCGAACTCCAGCGCCGAGATCGCGTCGCTCTCGCGTACGAACCCGTCCGGGTCGTCCAGGTTGGCACTCGACGGCAACAGGTCGGGGTGCTCCCACAGCGCCTCGCGGCCGGACTCGCCGCGCGACTCGCGCAGCACCGCCCACAGCCGGGCCGCCTCGCGCACGCGGCGCGGGCGCAGCTCCAGCCCGACCAGCGTGGCGAACGTCTGCTCGGCCGGCCCGCCGGTCGCGCGCCGCCTGCGTACGGCCTCGTGCAGCTGCACCGCCGACGGCATCCGCCCGGCGGTCGCCTGCGTGACGACGTCCTCGACCCAGCCCTCGACGAGCGCGAGCGTGGTCTCCAGCCGGCCCAGCGCCGCGCGCTGCTGCGGCGTGTCCTCGGGCTCGAACATCCCGGAGTTGAGGGCGTCCTGCATCGCCTCGGGGTTGGACGGGTCGAGCTGGCTGGCCAGGCCCTCGATCTTGGACATGTCGACGTTCATGCCGCGTGCCCACTCCTCGACCGCGCTGAACAGGTGCGCCGACAGCCAGGTCGCGTGCCGGAACAGCCGCTGGTGGGCGGCCTCGCGCAGCGCGAGGTAGAGGCGGACGTCCTCGGCCGAAACTTCCAGGCCTTCGCCGAACTTTGCGATGTTGCCCGGCAACAGCACCGGGTGGCCCAGCGAGCTGAGCGGCAGGCCGATGTCCGTACCGCCGAAGACCTCCGTCGCCAGCTGTCCGAGCCCCTGGCCGACCTGGGCGCCGAACATCGCGCCACCGAACTGGGTGAACATGCCGCCCAGCTGGCCCATCCCCGCGGCCGCCTGCTCGGGCAGCGCGTTGCCCATCGCGTTCACGATGTGCACGGCGAGCGGCTCGACGAGCTTCTTCCACGCGGGCAGCGTGCCCTCGAGCCACTCGGCCCTGTTCCAGGCCGCGGCCTGGCCGGCGGATCCGGCGGGCAGGTTGGTCGCGCCGTCCAGCCAGTGCTCGGCGAGCCGTACGGTGTCGTCGATCGTCGCGCGCTCGGCCGCGGTGAGGGAGGCGTCACCGGACTCGCGGATCGTCTGCCGCGCGGTCTCGGTGGCGAGGTCCCAGTTGATGGGCCCGCCCTTCCAGGCCATCATGCTCGACAGCTGGCTGAAGATCGCGGCGAGGTCGGGCATGCCGGCTGCACCGCCGGCCGCACCGCCCCCGGCTCCCCAGGCCTCGAACGGGGTCCCGGCGAACGGGTTCTCGGGGCGCTTCTCCGGCTCGTCGCCGGATGCGCCGCCGCCCGGTTGGTCACTCATGCGCGTCCACCTCCGGAAGGCGAATGTGGCGGTAGCGTTCGGGCAACGGCGCATGTGCACGCTGCCAGGGGTAACGTCACAGCGGTCCGGGAGGAGCTGTTCATATGTCCAACCTAGCTCTGTGGGAGACCTGCTGAGCGATGAACCCACCCGAGTTCGCCCAGGGCGCAGCACTCGGAGCATGACGCGCCGTCCTTCGCGACGTGGCGAAGGTCTCACCGTCGCGGTGACTGGCGCCGCGACGGGGTTGGGCCGTGCCCTCGCCGAGCGGCTCACCGGGCTCGCCGAGGTGAAGCGAGTCATCGGCGTGGACGAGCGGCGGGGCGATCTGGACGGGGTGGACTGGCGGGTTCTCGACGTACGAGACCCCGCTGTGGCACAGCGCATCGCGCGCTGCGACGTCGTCGTACATCTCGACCTCGACCTCTCACCTGACTCTGACGCTCGGCAGCGCAGTGCGCGCAACGTTCGCGGCACTCAGACCGTGTTAACGGCTGCCGCTGCGGCGGGGGTTCCCCGGGTGGTGTTGTGCACCTCGGCGATGGTCTACGGCGCGGCGGCGGACAACCCGATCCCGCTGGACGAGGACGGGCCGCTGCGGGCGCGTCCGGAGGGCATCGTCGGCGACCTGCTCGAGATCGAGTGGCTGGCGCGACGGGCGCCGCGGGCTCACCCGGGGCTGTCGGTGACCGTCGTACGCCCGTCGCTGCTCGTCGGCCCAGGCGTGGACTCGTTCCTGACCCGGCACTTCGAGGCGGCGCGGCTGCTGGTGATCCGGGGGACGAAGCCGATCTGGCAGTTCTGCCATGTGGACGACCTGGTGTCCGCGCTCGCTCTTGCCGCTCTGGGACGGGTCTCGGGCGCGGTGACGTGCGGGTGTGACGGGTTCCTGGAGCAGGCGGAGGTCGAGGAGCTGTTCGGGCTGCCGCGGCTGGAGCTGCCCGAAGGCCTGGCCTTCGGGGCAGCCGAGCGGCTGCACCGGCTGGGGCTGACGCCGGCGCCCGCGTCGGATCTGGCGTACGTCTCGCACCCGTGGGTGGTGTCGTCGGCGCGGCTGCGTACGGCTGGGTGGACGCCGACGTTCGACAATCTGACGGCTTGCTCGGTGCTGGCCGAGGCGGTGGCTGGTCGTACGACGGCGCTGGGGCGGCGGATCGGTCGTACGGAGACGGCGACCCTGGGCGCTGCCGGCGCGACCGTGGCCCTGCTGGGTGCGGCCGCCGTGGTGCGGCGGGCGCGGCGGAAGAAGCGAGGCGGCGTGTGAGCTCGGTCATCCGGTTGTTGGACGTACGGGAGAAGCCGCTGTCTGTCGATGAGGTGCTGGCCGCCGTTGCCGATCCCGCCGCTGGTGGGACGTGCGTATTCGTGGGAACGGTGCGCGACCTCGACTCCGGGAAGTCGGTGGTCGAGCTCGGCTACTCGGCCCACCCCACCGTGGCCGCCGTGCTGCAGTCCGTCGCCGAAGCCGTGTCCGCCGCCCACCCGGTCACTGCGTTGGCCGCCGTGCACCGCGTCGGCGACCTCGGCATCGGCGACCTCGCCGTGGTCGCGGCCGTGTCCGCACCGCACCGGGGCGAGGCGTTCGCGGCCTGCCGGCAGCTGATCGACGACCTCAAGGCGAACGTGCCGATCTGGAAGCACCAACGCTTCACCGACGGCTCCGACGAATGGGTCGGCAGCCCCTAGCTATAGAGGCGGTGTCGGCGGACGGGCACCGACGCCGCTTTACCTGGTGAGCGGGTGCTTGACACGGGGTGCATCCCACGTAGAGCGGCAAATGATCATGTAAACATGATCATTTGCCGTCGGGCCCGGGGCTGGACGCAGTCCGAGCTTGCCCGCGCGGCCGAGATGACGCAGCCGGCAGTGGCTCGGTTCGAGGCTGGGGGCACGGTCCCCACCATCCCGTTGCTGGAGCGTCTTGCCCGAGCGCTCGAGGCCGAGCTCGTCGTCCGACTCGATCCGAAGTCGTCCGCGGCCTAGCCTCCGCTCGTGTCGCTTTGACGGTGCTTGGCCTGCCGGTACTCGGCCACTACCAGGTCGGTCAGCTCCTGCACGGACGTCCGTGACCTGGGGACGTCGTAGGAGATCTCGCCGTGCTGGAGGAGGTTCACGCGGTCGCAGACCTCGAGGATCTGGGCGTAGTTGTGCGCGATGATGATGATCGACACGTCGCCGCGATCTCTCAGCCGGCGTACGAGGTCGAGGATCAGCGCGCCCTCCTTGGCGCCCATCGCGGCCAACGGCTCGTCCAGTAAGAGGATCCGGGCCGACGAGTACACCGAGCGGGCGACGGCGATCGCCTGGCGTTGGCCGCCCGAAAGTTTCGCCACCTCGACGTCGACCGACGGTACGGACACGCCCATGTCCGCGAGGTGTTGGGCCGCCAGCGTACGCATCGAACGGTTCCGCAGCAGTGGCCAGCGAACGAGCTCTCGGTTGAGGAACATGTTGTGGTACACCGAGAGCTCGTTCACCAACGCCAGATCCTGGTACACGCAGTCGATCCCCAACGAGCGCGCATGGTCGACCGAGCGCAGCGAAACTTCCACCCCGTCGAGCGAAAGTGTTCCGGAGTCGGGCTGGTGGAAGCCCGACAGGATCTTGATCAACGTCGACTTGCCCGCCCCGTTGTCACCGATCAGCCCGAGCACCTCGCCCGCTGCCAAGCGCAGGTTGACATCGCGCAGCGCGGTCACCGCGCCGAAGCGCTTGGCCACGTGCGACACGGTCAGAACGTCCGCGGCCATCTACGTTCTCCCCGCTCGTCGTAATCGAGCCAGGTGCACGTTCGAGATCATCGCCAGCAGGATGGCCGCGCCGATGATCAGGTCGAACGTGTAAGCGTCGACTCCGATCAGGTTGAACCCGTCCCGCAGCACGCCCAGCACGACCGCGCCCAGCAGCGCGCCGATGATCGTGCCCGATCCGCCGGCAAGCGCCGTACCGCCGATCACCGCCGACGCCACGGCCGCGAACATGATCCCGGTCCCGCCCGCGGTCGGGTCGATCGAGTCGATCCGGAACGCCTCGATGATCCCCGCGAAGCCGCCGAGCGCACTGCAGATCATGAAGTTCCCGATCTTGATCCGGCCCACCCGGATCCCCGCCTCGGACGCGCCGAGCAGGTTGCCGCCCACCGCGATCGTGTGCAGCCCCCAACGCGTACTCGTCAACACCGCATGGAGCACCGCGATGATCAGCAACGCCCAGATGATCTCGGCCCACGGCGCCGCCCCCAACCAGGGAGCGAACGCGTCCGCCGCGGTCGGGATCGGCACCGGATACGCGTTGGAGGTGATCAACGTGATGCCGCTGATCAGGAACAGCATGCCGAGCGTGGTGACGAATGACGGCACCCGCAGCACCACCGTGATGAACCCGTTCACCAACCCGATCAGCGCCGACAACACCAACGCCAGCAGGATCGACGGGATCACCGGAACGCCCCAGAAGTCCACCGCGTAGTGCATGAGGAACGGTGCCAGCGTGTAGACGTTCCCGACGGACAGGTCGATCTCGCCGCTGACGAGCAACAGCACCTGCCCCGCCGCGATGATCGCCGTCGCCGCGACGTACTGCGACACGTTGACGATGTTGCTCTCGGTGAAGAAGATTCCGGTCGTCGCCTGGAAGTACGCCATCAACGCGATGGCCACGAGCAGGATGCTCGCTTCGCGGCGCTTGAGGAACTCGTCCCCGATCCGGCGCAGCGCGATCAACCTGGGCCTACCCGTGGCCGATCGCGCCGGAACGTTCGACCAACTGCTGCTTGGTGTCCGAGCCCTCGAAGCGGGTCTTCGTGGTGAGGTACGGATCGACGTTGTCCTTCGTCACGAACAACAGGCCAGTGTTCGTCTCCGCCGGCGAGACCAGTCCGCCCGAAAGTTTGTAGAGATACAGCGAAAGTACCGGCAGGAAACCTTGCAGATAGGGCTGTTGGTCGATGGTGAAGTCCAGGTGCCCGTTCTTGATTCCTTCGAGAGTTCCGGGAACCAGATCGAAACCTCCGGACGCGACGCCCTTGTCCTTCAGCTTGTACTTCGCCATCACCTTCGCCACGCCCTCGGTCGATCCCGCGTCGACCGCGAACATCCCCTTCAGGTCGGGATGTCCCTGCGAGTACGCGTCGATCGTGCTGAGCTCCTGCGGAAGTTCCGCTCCGCTGGCGATCTGGTTGAACGTGATCGACTTGCCGGACTGCTCGATCGCCTGCTTGGCGCCGTCGATGCGCGGCTGGATGTTGAGCTGGCCGGGCGTCGCGATGAAGCCGACGACCTCGCCGGACTCGACGAGCTCGGCGATCCGTTCGCCCAGTCGTACGCCCGACGTGAACAGGTCCTGCCCGATGTAGGCGAGCCGGTTCGTGCCCGGTTTGCCCGGCGCGCCGTCGGCGTTGTACGACACGACCGGAATGCCGGCGTCCAGCGCGTTGTCGACGGGCTTCGCGAACGCGTTGACGTCCACGACGCAGAGCGCGATGCCGTCGGCCTTCGCCGAGACCGCCGCGTTCGTCGCGTTGACCATCTCGCCCGCGATCGACGTCTTCGACCCCGTCCACTGGAACTCGCAGCCCAGCAAGGCGCAGGCGTCCGCGGCGCCGTACTGCGTGGGAACGAAGAACGGGTTGCTCGTCACGTGGTTGACGAACACGAACTTCCACTTCGGCGTCTTCGGGAAGTCCCCGACCCCCTCACCACCGGAGTTCGACTGCTGGTCCGGGCCGCACGCCGCGAGCAGGGCCGAGGCGGCGAGGCCGGCGCTGAACAGACCACCGCCCGTCAGCAGCCTGCGCCGGGCGACCGCCGGCAGTCCGAAAGTTTCGACAGCTTCTTCGACCCGTGGATCGATGTCTCCCATGGCGGCCTCCTTGCCGTAGGGCAACACCCCGAGGACCTGTTCGAGATTTCGAACGCTGTTCGACAATGCGAACTGCTTCGGACGGTAAGACCGTTCTCACCGGCTGTCAATCGGCGCGAAACTTTCGGACGACGACCGGTCGTCGAGCCGCGCCGACCGGGCAGGGGACCGCTGGCGCGCCGTTCTCAGCCTGGTCACATACCCTGACGCCATGTCTCGCCGTACCGCCACGATGGCGATCGCCGCCATCCTGCTCGTCGGGCTGCTCGCCGTCGCCTGGCTGTTCCCGGTCCCGTTCGTCGCGATGAGCCCCGGCCCGACCGAGAACACGCTCGGCGAGATCAAGGGCAAGCCGATCGTCGAGGTCGACGGCCACAAGACGTACCCCACGACCGGCCAGCTCGACCTCACCACGGTCGCCGTCACCAGCCCCGACCAGAAGCTCGAGCTGCTCGGCGCGATCGGCGGCTGGCTCGACCCGACGGTCGCCGTCGTTCCGCGCGACTACATCTACCCGCCGGACCAGACGCCGCAGCAGGTGGAGGAGCAGAACGCCGAGCAGATGACCGGCTCGCAGCAGAACGCGATCGCCGCGGCGCTGCGCCAGGTCGGCGAGACCGTCACCGACGAGGTGCTCGTCCAGGCCGTCGTGAAGGACGCGCCGGCGGTCGGCAAGCTCAAGGCGGGTGACGTTCTCGTCACCATCGACGGTTCACCGGTCCACACCAGAGACGACGTCGTCGCAGCAATCACCAAGCACAAGATCGGCGACGAGGTCGAGTTCGAGGTACGCCGCGACGGCAAGCCGGTCGAGGTGAAGATCCGCACGGTCGAGTCGAAGGACGACCCGACCAACAAGCGCCCGGTGGTCGGGATCACGCCGGCGAACGGGTACGAGTTCCCGTTCGACGTGAAGGTCAACCTCGGGCAGGACATCGGCGGGCCGAGCGCCGGAACGATGTTCGCGCTCGCGATCGTGGACAAGTTGACGCCGGGGCCGCTCACCGACGGCAAGCACGTCGCCGGCACCGGGGTGATCGACGGCAGCGGCAAGGTCGGTCCGATCGGCGGCATCCAGCAGAAGATCGCCGGCGCCCGCGGCAAGGGCGCGACAGTGTTCCTCGTTCCCGCCGACAACTGCCAGGCCGCCGCGCAGGCCAACGTCAAGGGCATCCAGCTCGTCCGCGTCGCCACGCTGCGCGACGCCGTCGACGCTTTGACCACGTTGAGTAAGGGCGGAAAGAACATTCCCTCGTGTCAGGGGTGATCTTCGGGAACTTGGCGGGCCTCCGCTAAGTTGCCCGGACATACCGGAAGTCTGGCTACGCGTGCTCGATGCTTCGAGCGCACGGGCCGCCTTCCGGTACGAACCATGAGCACCGACACCGTCGAATCGAGGATCTGGTGAGCAGTTTCTCCGCTCCACGTGACCCGTTCCGCCGAGGCTTCCCGCGCGGTACGGGCCGTGGTAGGGCCCTCCTACCGACCATCGTCGTGTTGGTCGTGCTGGTGGTCCTGTTCCTGATCTTCACGAACTTCTGGACCGACAGGTTGTGGTTCCAGGCGATCGACTACTCGAGTGTCTTCACCAAGACGCTGCTGACCCGGGTGCTGCTGTTCGCCGTGTTCGGTGTCGTGCTGGGTGCCGCGGTCTTCGGCAACCTGGCGATCGCGTACCGGCTGCGGCCGCGCTACCGCGCGATGTCGAACGAGCAACAGACGCTCGACCGTTATCGGGACGCGATCGACCCGCACCGCAAGCTGATCGCCGGAATTCTCGCTGGGATCCTGGCACTTATCGCGGGCTCCAGCGCTGCTGGTCGGTGGGAGACGTTCCTGCAGTGGCAGAACGCGACGGCGTTCGGACAGAAAGATCCGCAGTTCGGGCTGGATGTTTCGTTCTACATCTTCGACTACCCGTGGTACCGGTTCCTGATCAACTTCGGCTTCGCGGTCGTCGTGCTGTCGCTCGTGGTCGCGCTGGTCGCGCACTACCTGTACGGCGGCATCCGGCTGCAGACGCCGGGGCAGAAGGTGTCGAACGCGGCGCAGGGCCACTTGTCCGTGCTGCTTGGGCTTTTCGTGCTGTTGAAGGGTGTGGCGTACTGGTTCGACCGGTACGCGCTGATGCTCGGCTCACACCGCCTGTCCAGGCAGGAGTTCACCGGCATCACGTACACCGACGCGAACGCGTTGCTGCCCGCCAAGACGATCCTCACGATCATCGCGGTGATCTGCGCGCTGCTGTTCTTCGCGAACGTCGTCCGCAAGACGTGGATCCTGCCCGGCATCGGCTTCGGCCTGCTGGTGCTGTCCGCGGTGCTGCTGGGCTGGCTGTGGCCGGCGATCGTGCAGCAGTTCACGGTCCGGCCGAACGAGCCCGACCGCGAGGCGATGTACATCGAGCGCAACATCAACGCGACAAGACAGGCGTACGACGTCGCCGATGCCAGCGTCGACATATATTCGGCGAAGACGACAGCGACCGCGGGGCAGCTGGAGAGCGACGCGGAGACGTTGCCCGGCATCCGGCTGATGGACCCGACGATCGTCACGCCGACGTTCGAGCAGTTGCAGCAGCAGCGCGGTTTCTACTCGTTCCAGGCTCCGCTCGACGTCGACCGCTACACGATCGACGGCAAGAAGCAGGACACCGTGGTCGCGGTCCGCGAGCTCAGCCTGGCCGGTGTCGGTGAGGCGCAGCGCAACTGGAACAACGACCACACGGTCTACACGCACGGGTACGGCTTCGTCGCGGCGAAGGGCAACCAGCGCGACAGCGAGGGTGCGCCGGTGTGGGCCGAGGGTGGGCTGCCGCCGAGCGGTGACCTGTCCGACGAGGAGAAGTACGAGCCGCGCGTCTACTTCGGCGAGGAGTCGACGCACTACTCGATCGTCGGTGGCGCGAAGGGCACGACGCCGTACGAGGTCGACATCCCCGGCGGCGACGGTGCCGACGCGCAGACGAACTACACGTATGCCGGCGCCGGCGGCGTGCCGGTCGGCAACTTCGTGAACCGCGCGCTGTACGCGGCGAAGTTCCAGGACGGCAACATCCTGCTGTCCGGGCGAATCCACCCCGAGTCGAAGATCCTGTACGACCGTACGCCGCGCGAACGGCTGCAGAAGGTCGCGCCGTGGCTGACGATCGACTCCGACCCGTACCCCGCGATCGTCGACCCTGACGGGAACGGCAAAGAGGGTGCGCGGATCGTCTGGATCCTCGACGGCTACACGATGACCGACAAGTACCCGCTCTCGCAGCGGCTCGAGCTCGACGACGCGACGTCGGACGCACTGACGTCGCAGCCGGCGATCGTGGGCCAGCCGAGCGAGCAGGTCAACTACATCCGCAACTCGGTGAAGGCGGTCGTCGACTCGTTCGACGGCTCGGTGCACCTGTACGCGTGGGACGAGACCGACCCGATGCTGCGGACGTGGATGAAGGCGTTCCCGGGAACGGTCGAGCCGAAGGCGGACATGCCCGACGAGCTGCTCGACCACGTGCGTTACCCCGAGGACCTGATGAAGGTGCAGCGCGAGGTCCTCGGCCAGTACCACGTCCAGAACCCGCGGACGTTCTACGGCGGTACCGAGCGTTGGCGGGTGCCGGCCGACCCGACGAAGGCGGACGGGCAGCGCAAGCAGCCGGCGTACTACCTGTCGGTGCGGATGCCGGACGAGGACGAGCCCTCGTTCTCGCTGACGTCGACGTACATCTACCTGAACCGGCAGAACCTCGCCGCGTTCGTGGCGGTCAATGCCGATGCGCGGTCGGACGACTACGGGAAGATCTCGATCCTGCAGTTGCCGGAGAACGTACGGATCGACGGCCCGGCGCAGATCTCGAACAAGCTGCAGACCGATCCCGCCGTCGCCCGTGAGCTGTTACCGCTGCGGCAGAACCAGCTGACGATCCAACACGGCAACCTGCTGACGCTCCCCGTGGGCGGTGGGCTGCTGTACGTGCAGCCGATCTACGTGCAGCGCAAGGGTGAGGGGACGTACCCGGTCCTCCAGCTCGTCGTGGCGTCGTTCGGCGGCAAGATCGGCGTCGGCAACACCCTGCAGGCCGCTTTGGACCAGCTCTTCTCCGGCGACGCCGGGGGTGACACGGGCGAGGACCCCGGCGGCGAGCAGCCGCCGCCGACCGGTGAGCAACCACCGCCCACCGGGACGCCGTCGGCAGAGGTCCAGAAGGCGCTGGACGAGGCCAACGCGGCCTTCGCGGCTGCCGACGCGGCGCTGAAGAAGGGCGACCTGCAGGGGTACGCGAAGTCCGTCGAGGAGGCCAAGGCCGCCGTGGCCCGGGCGGTGGCGGCCCAGCAGAAGGAGGAGGCCGCGCCTTCGCCCACGGGCACGCCTAGGCCGTCCGGCTCGCCGTCGCCAGGCCCCAGCGCGACCCCAGCAACGGGCTAGCCACCCCCGATTTGCCTCCCCCGGCATCGCCCCGTACTCTTACTCAGGCGACGCGGGGTGGAGCAGCTCGGTAGCTCGCTGGGCTCATAACCCAGAGGTCGCGGGTTCGAATCCCGCCCCCGCTACCAAAGTCGGAACGCCCGTCAGGACCCAGTCCTGACGGGCGTTCTGCTTGCGGCCTGAAGCCACGGGCTGGCGCCTTCCGCGCGACCGGAAACCCTCGTCGGCCACACTGGGTCCATGGAGTACGTCGGCCGGGTGCCTGCCCCGCCGCTCGACCGGTTCATCGACGACCTCTACTGCCTGACCGGGGTTCCGCGCCACCGCCGGGTGAACGTCCCGCCGATGCCGTCGGCGCACCTGTTCCTCAACCTGGGCGGACCGGTCCGCCTGTGGGACTCCGACCCTTCGGTGCCGCCGGCAGTGTTCGCCGATGGTTGGTTCATGGGTGTCTGGACCCGGCGTTTCCGCTTCGACTACCCGGCTCAGGTGCGGCTCGTCGGGGTGCACTTCAAGCCTTGGGGGATGTCGCCGTTCGTCGACGTCCCGGCGACCGAGCTGCGGGACCGATGGGTGCCGGTCGACACCGTCTGGCAACGGTCTCTGGACCGGATGCGCAACCAGGTCGGCGACCTCGCATCGGCCACCGAGACGCTGCGGGTGTTGGAGGACGAGCTGCGATCGCGACTCGCCGAGACACCGTCTCGTGGTCTCGACCTGGTCCGACAGACCGGTAGGCGTTTGGAGAGGTCCCACGGCGCGGTCCCGGTCGGCGCGCTGACCGACGCCGCCGGAGTGAGTGGCACTCACCTGGCCGCGCAGTTCAAGTCCCTTGTCGGGGTCACGCCGAAGCGGGTGGCGCGGATCTACCGCTTCGCGCGGCTGATCCTGTCTGTCGACGCCCTCCGTCCGGTCGACTGGTCGGAGCTCGCCCACAAGGCGGGCTATTTCGACCGGGCCCATTTCAGCCAGGGAGTTCAAGGACTTCACCGGACACACCCCGACGGAGTACCTCACCTTGCGGCGCCGGTTCCCCGTCGAGCGAGAGTTCCCGCCGGACCACGGTCCGATGCCCGTTGATTGATTTCTTACATGCCTGCTCGCCTCGCGGGCCGACAAGATCGGAGTGAACGGCGCGCAAGAAGACTCGAGGGAGAACCTGTGGGCAGGGTAGTCATGCACAACGTGGTGTCGCTGGACTGCTTCATCGCTGACGAGAACGACGGCATCGGTCCACTCCACGAGTGGTACTTCAGTGGGGACACCCTGATCGCCGCAGGCGGCGACCAGACGTACGACCATTCCGGAGTGGGAAACGACTTCAAGGTCTCGAGGGCATCGGCGGAGTACGTCCGGCCGATGTGGGCAGCGATCGGCGCGACCGTGATGGGCCGCAACCTGTTCGACCTGGTGAACGGCTGGGAGGGTCAGCCGCCCGCGGGTGACCATGTGGTCGTGGTGTCCCACCGGCCCAAGCCCGACGGCTGGCACCCCGAGGCGTCGTACCACTTCGTCGACAACGTGACAGCTGCGATCGACAAGGCCCAGGAACTCGCCGGGGAGCGAACCATCTCGGTGAACGCCGGCGAGGTGGGCAGCCAGATCCTCGCGGCCGGCCTCGTGGACGAGGTGGCGATGGACGTGGTGCCGGTGGTGTTCGGATCGGGCAAGCGCTACTTCGGAAGCATCGATGGGCAGCAACTGCTGGAGGATCCGCACGTGGTCATCCAGGGCGACCGGGTGCTGCACCTTCGGTTCAAGGTACGCCGATAGGGTTCTGCGTCAGACGTTCGTGCACAGAAGGAAGAAGCCTCGGTCCGCTCGGACCGGGGCTTCTTCCTTCCTTGTCAGGTGCGGTAGGTCAGGCGGCGCAGGAGGCCTTCGAACGGGCCGCGCAGGTGAGCGCGTTGCATCAGCGCCGCGAGGACGACCGTCAACGCCCAGGCGCCGATGGAGATCAGGGCGGTGGCGGCGACGCCGAGGTGGGCGCCGAGGTTGAGGGTGTAGGGCAGGAAGAGGGTCGTCCAGATCACCGACTGCAGGAGGTAGCTGGTCATCGAGCGCTGGCCGGTTGCCGCCAGTGCTTCGACGACCACCCCGCGCTGAGTGCCGATTCGCGTTGCCAGCAGGGCGATTGCCGCCGCATATCCGATCCCGCCGAGGTAGCCCGTCGCCGTGTGCAGGACGCCGAGTCCGTACGTCAGGCTGATCGACGTCACTGGGATCACCTGCGCCGCGACGAGCGCGAGCGGGATGCCGCCCACGATCGCGCCGGCGACGCCCCAGGTCGACACCTTCGTCAGCAGCGAACGGAACCGTTCCGGCTCGTCCAGGATCCGCCGGCGCCCAGCCCACACGCCGATCAGGAACGGCGCAATCGCGGTCAGGGCGAACAGCGGCATGGTCACGATCCACGACGCGCCACGGGCGATCATGCCCTCGACGAATGTCTCACCGCCGAACGGGTTCGGTGGCCCGCCCGCGGAGTCGAAGCCCAACGGCAGCGCGAAGATCGCGTACGTCAACGAGCCCGCGACGAGGGCGATCCATGCCCAGACGGGCAGTCGGGACAGCTTCGACCGCAGCGCGCCGACGAGCAGCAGGGCGAGCACGCCGTACGCCGCGATGATGTCGCCGGCGAACAGCAGTAGCGCGTGCAGGAGCCCGATCACCACCATCCAGCGACCGCGGCGCCGGAGCAGCGACCGCGACGATCGCCAGTCGCGTCCGGACGCCTCCTGGCGGGCGAAGATCTGCACCATCCCGTAGCCGAACAGGGCGGCGAACATCGGGTACGCCCGCCCGTCGACCACGGTCATGAGGATCGCGGTGACGGCCTGGTCGAGCGGGCCGAGGCTGGTCGGGTACCCGCGGATCGTCACGGGTGTCGTACGGAGGAACTCGTGCGCGTTGGCGAGCGCGATGAACAGCAGCATCGCGCCGCGCGCGAGGTCGGGCGCGAGCTTGCGCTGGCCGACCGCGAGCGGCCCGGCGGGCGCGCGATCGACAGGCGTCGTCGTGGACATGGTGGCGACCTCTCAGGGTTTTGTTACGATCGTAATATTATTACGATCGTAAGATAACCGAGAATGGAACGCAACCACTCGGAGAAGGCGGAGGCGGATGCCCAAACAGGTCGACCACGACGAACGGCGCCGGCTGCTGGCCGAGGCACTGTGGCGGATCACCGCGCGCGATGGCCTCGAGGCCGTGAGCATGCGCGACGTCGCCGCCGAGGCCGGGGTGAGCTCGGCGCAGCACTACTTCGCGAGCAAGGACGAGATGCTGGGGTTCGCGTTCGAGTACATGGTCGAGCGCACGGTCGACCACGTGTACGAGGCGGTCGACCGGGAACGCGCGGCGGGTTGGGGCGCCGGCGCGAGCCGGGACCTGCTCCTGGAATCGGCGCTCCAGTCGCTCTGGACCGAGGCCGACCTGCTCGGCCAGGCCCGGGTCTGGGTGGCATTCGTCGCCCGAGCGGCGGTGCGCAAGGAGTTCGCGGTCGTGCTGAAGCGCGCGTACGACGAACTGCACGAGGGGATCGTGCGGATCCTGACGTACGCGGTCTCGGCCAAGGAGACGAAGCCCCTCGACCCCGCCGCCGCGGCGACGGAGCTGGTCGCGCTGATCGACGGGCTGTCGCTGCACTGCCTGATCGGCGTGACGACCCACGAGAAGGCGGTCGAGACCGTCACCTTCCACGTCCGCGCGCTGTTCAGGTGAACGTGGACGCGATCAGCAGCCTGGCGTTCGTCGTCGCGGCAGCCGCCATCCTCGTTCGTCGGAGGCAGCGAACGCTCGCCCTGCTCGTCGCGGCGGTGGGCATCGGCTCGTTCATCCAACACGGGCCGCATCCGAGCTGGCAGGCGTACGCCCACGACCTCCCGCTCGCCGCCGTCCTGGCCTACGTGGCGGTGGACGCGGCGTCCGACCTCACGCGCCGCAAGCTCTCGCCGGCCTGGTGGCTCGTCCCGACCGCGTTCGTCGTCCCCGCCGTAGCGATCGGCCACGACACGTCGACGATGGTCCAGGTCGCGCTGGCCGTCGTCGCGATCGGCCTCAGCGTCCAGCGAGCGCGAAAGCGCCCCGCTCTGCGAGGCACCCTCGTCGCGGCCATCGTGGTCCTCGGCGTGGGAGCGGCGATCGGCAGGCTCGTTCCGCAAGGCCATGCGATCTGGCACGTCCTGGCGGCCGTGGCGCTCTACCTCCTCGCCGCCGCCGTCGGCCGGAGGCTCAGCCGGTCGGCGCGATCCGCAGGCCGGTGAGGCCGCGGACGTTGAGCATCGTGCCGTTCGGCGTCTCGACGAGCACCATCAGCACGTCGCCGCAGGAGCGGCAGCGGGCGACATGTCCCATCGCGCTCACGTACACCATCGCCTGACCCATATGAGCGTTGTCGCCGCACGAGCCACATACGGCGGTCGCAACCGTGACGTCGAACGCGAACAGCTCCGACATCGGGCCGGCGAGCGCGTTGCCGTCGACGTGGGCGGGCATCAGGCACCTCCGAAGCGTTCGGTCTTCACCCGCGCGGGATCGTGGCCGAGCGACACGAGGCCGTCCGCGACCGCCTCGACGAACCCAGTCGGTCCGCACACGAACACGGTCAGGTCATCGGCCGGCGGCAGCGTCAGCTCGGCGAGGTCCGTACGGTCGAGCCGTTTCGGCTTACGGGCAAAGCCATCCGGCGCGCGCCGCGTGTACGCGAACGTGATCTCGACGTCGCCAGCATTGTCGAGCTCGGGGGCGAACAGCACGTCGTCCGGGGTACGCGCGGAGTACAGCAACCGGAACGGCGCGACACTCGATGACGTCCGCCGCGCGCGGATCATCGCCGCTAGCGGCACGATCCCCGAGCCGCCCGCGACGAGCTGAACAGGCCCGACGTCGGCGGGCCGCCAGACGAACCAGCCACCGAGCGGTCCGCGGATCTCCAGCTGGTCGCCTGCTCGTACTTCGTCAACCAGGTAAGGCGAAACCTCGCCATCGACCACCTTGTCCACGCCGAGCTCGACCAGCTGACCAGGACCGACCGACGCGATCGAGTACGACCGGACCGCCTGGTACCCGTCCTCGGCGGTGAGTCGCAGGTCGAGGTGCTGTCCGGCAAGATTGCCTTGCCAGCCTGGAACATCGAGCACGATGCTCCGCGCGGTCGAGGTCAGCCTGGCCGTCGAGGCGACGGTCGCGGCTCGCCAGGTGGTCACGAGTAGCGCTGCTCGAGCCAGGGATCGCCGTACAGGTGGTACCCGTTCTGCTCCCAGAATCCCGGCTCGTCGTCGGTCTGCATCACCAGGCCGTGGACCCACTTCGCCGACTTCCAGAAGTACAGGTGCGGAACGAGCAGCCGCGCCGGGCCGCCGTGCTCGGGAGCGAGTGGCGAGTCGTCGTACTCGAACGCGATCCACGCCTTGCCGTCGAGCAGGTCCTCCAGCGGCAGGTTCGTGGTGTAGCCGCCGTAGGAGTGCGCGAGGACGTAGTCGTACGCCGTCTCGACCTGCTCGAAGAGCGTGTCCAGGCTCACGCCGCGCCAGGTGGTCTCGAGCTTGGACCACCTGGTGACGCAATGGATGTCCTTGGTGATCTCCTCGATCGGCAGGGCTTGCAGCTCGTCCCAGCTCCACCGGTGGCGCGCGCCTGTCTCGGTCTGGATGACGAACTCCCACTCCGCCGTGTCGACGACCGGCGTGGGGCCGGCGGACAGGACGGGGAAGTCTTCGGTGAGGTACTGCCCGGGCGGGAGATCCTCCTCGGCGCGGCGCCGCCGCCCGCCGAACCCGCGACTGATCACGGCCATGCGGACATGCTCTCAGAAGAGCCGCACCGATGGTCCCTCTTCGAGCTCGAGCAACGTGCGCTTGCGCTGCAGCCCACCCGCGTACCCGGTCAGGCTGCCGTCGCTGCCGACGACCCGGTGGCAGGGCACGATGATGCTGATCGGGTTGTCGCCAACAGCCTTGCCCACGGTCTGCGCCAGCGCCTTGTTGCCCAGTTGGTCGGCGAGCTCGCCGTACGTCGTGGTCACTCCGTAGGGGATCTGCTCCAGAAGGCGCCATACCTTCTGCTGGAAGTCGTCGCCGATCAGCCTGATCGGCAGCTCGAAAGTCTGGCGCTCACTACGAAGGTATTGGGCAATTTGGACCGCGGTCTCGTCGAACAGCGGGTCGGCGGCCTCCTCGCCAAGACGTTCGGCGGGGGGCATGCGCCAATGGTGGGGGAAGTACAGCCCGGTCAGCGCGCCTTCGTCGGCGGACACGAGGAGCTGCCCGAGCTCGGTGTCGAGGTGGGTGTGGTG
The DNA here is from genome assembly GCF_016907715.1 of Tenggerimyces flavus. Classification (NCBI taxonomy): domain Bacteria; kingdom Bacillati; phylum Actinomycetota; class Actinomycetes; order Propionibacteriales; family Nocardioidaceae; genus Tenggerimyces; species Tenggerimyces flavus. The sequence continues at coordinate 2,971,966 of NZ_JAFBCM010000001.1, forward strand.
AGCGGTCATATCGAGTAGACGCTCCCGACGGGTGGGTTCGTGAGGTCGTGCTACTCCGGTTCGGCGCGCAGCGGGTTGCCGGCGGAGTCGCGGCGGACTTTGCGGAGGGAGATGACGAAACCGTACGCGCAGGCTGCTGTCACGAGGCCGGGGACGACCGCGACGATGAGCCACCAGCCGTCGGTTTGGGCGATCCAGACGGTGAGGGCGCCGAGGGCGAGGGTGGCGACCGCGGCGGAGAGGGCGGTGCCGGGCTCGCGGCGTTCCTCGAGATCGCTGCGGACGAGCCGGGCGACGTCGCGGCCGATCACGTTCGCAAGCTGTTCGCGGGCCTCGGTCATGTCCGCCGGGACCTTGTCCAGCAGGTCGAGGTCGTTGCTGATTCGCCGCCGGCGGTGGTCCAGGCCGCCGAGCCGCGGCCGCAGTGCGGTGACGATGGCGGCGAACAGGCCGACGAGGGCTACGACGAGTTCAGGATCCATGCACGCAACGTATCGACTGGTTTGGGTAGAGTCGCGCCGATGTTCGCCTTGTCGGTGGTGTTCGCGATCGTCCACCTCGGCGTGGGCGCGGCCTGGTTCGGGTCGATGACCTACAGCCTGTTCGTGGTGCAGCCGGCGGTGGCGAAGTTCTTCGCGGACGTGGGGCGACGGGAGGAGTTCCTCGTCGCGCTCGCGCAGGGGAACCGGTGGCGGGTCGTGGGGCTGGTGGCCGCCCTCCTGTTGAGCGGGCTCGGCGTCGTGGCAGCCGCGCAGGGCACCGCGCGGGTCGGCTTCGCCGTGGCGGTCGTGCTCGAGGCTGTCGCTGCCGCCATCTTCGTCGAGGTGTCGTGGCGGCACTGGCCGGCGCGGGTGTTCGCGACGGCGGAGGAGCTGCCGGCGTACCAGCGGGCACTTCGCCTCCGAGCAGGAGCGATGGTCGGACTCGTCGGGATCGCGTTCGCCCTCGCCCTCGTGGTGACCGTGGCCGTCGGCGTGGGCTGAGATGCGGGTCGTCATCGCCGGGTCGAGCGGCCTGATCGGCACGGCATTGCGCGAGGCCTACGAAAGTGACGGTGCCCAGGTCGTTCGGCTGGTCCGTCGTCCGCCGCGTGGGCCGAAAGAGGTGCGTTGGGACCCGATGGTCGTGTCGCCGGGTCTGCTCGACGGTGCGAACGTCGTGATCAACCTGGCCGGAGCGGGACTTGGTGACCGCCGATGGACCCGAAAGTATGGGGAGGCCATCCGTTCGACGCGCGTCGTCGCGGCCCAGACCCTCGCGCGAGCAGTCGCCAAGAGTCGCCCGGACGTACTGCTCTCGATGTCGGGCATCCGCTTCTACGGCATCGACCGCGGCGACGAGGTGCTCACCGAGTCCAGCGCGCCGGGAACGACCGGCCTGCTGACCCAGGTGTCACGTGAGTGGGAGGCGGCAACCGCGCCGGCGAGCGAGGCGGGCGTACGGGTCTGCCACCTGCGCACCGGCCTGGTGCTGAGTGGTCGCGGCGGCCTGCTGCCACCCCTGATCCAGGGCTGCCGGTTCGGGCTGACCGGAGGCTTCTGGACCGGCCATGAGTACTGGAGCTGCGTCTCCCTGCACGACGCGGTCCGGGCCGTGCGCTTCCTCGCCGAGGCCGACGAAGAGGGCCCGGTGAACGTCAGCGCGCCAAGCCCGATGCGCAACGCCGACCTGATGCGCCTGCTTCGCGACCTGCTCAGAACGCGCCTCGCCCTCCCGTTCCCGATCCCGCAGGCGCTGCTGAGGATCGGGCTCGGAAGGATCGCGGACGAGGTCTTCGGCGGCCTCCGCGTGCTGCCGGAACGGCTCCGAGAAGCCGGCTTCACGTTCACGCACCCCGACGTCGAGGACATGCTCCGCGCCGCGCTCAGCGAGTGACGAACGCCTCCGCCCAGCGCGGATCCCGTACCAACGCGGCCACCCGGTCCAGGTCGCGCTCGGTCTCGGCCGCGTGCCGTTGCGCGGCGGGTTCCGGTAGCGAGACGACCCAGTGCCCGTACCCCCAGAGCGGCTGCCGCCCGATCGCCCACGGGAGCGCGAGCCGTTCGGCCGCGGACAGCGGGTGGTCCTGCGCCACGTCGTACGACTCGACCAGCATCCGCAGTGGGGTCATCCGCTCGCGCCATGTGTCGAGGCCGAGGTGGCTGTCGGCGAAGTAGAGGGTCAACGCGAGATCGTCGAGGCGCGGCCGTACGGCGAGGAAGTCGAAGTCCGCGACCGCGACGAGCCGCTCGCCGCGGAAGAAGACGTTGTTGTCCCAGAAGTCGCCGTGCACGAGCTGCCGCGGCGACACGTCGGCCTCGCGGGAGGCGACGACCTCGGCCAACGCGAGTGCCCGATCGGCGTGGGCGTCCCACGCCGATCGGGCCCCAAGAACGCATCCGGCGAACGCCGAGGCGCGTTCCGTCGAGTGCCGCGGAAGCCTCGAGGTGGTTGGCGAAGTCGCACGTTCTTCCCGCCGGCGAGACCGACAGCTCACGCAGCACCGAGTGCATCCGCCCGAGCAGCCCGGCGCCCAGGAACAGCCGGGTCTGCGTGTTCATCCGCCCGTCGTGCTCGACGTACTCCTCGACCTCGGCCAGCCGGCCGTCGACCGTGAACGGCTCATCGGACAGCAGGGCGGGGATCGGGAGGCCGTGCCGGCGAAGCTCGGTGCGTACGTACTGGAGATCCGCGAGGCGCTCGGCCGTCACCGCCGAACGGTAGACGCGCACGATGGTGTCGCCGACGCGGAGGATCCGGTTCGGCCCGTCGGCCAGCACGGTCGCGCCGGTGAGGTCCGGGATCACGGACTCCAGACCATCGTCTGCTGGTGCAGCTTCTCGCCCTTCGGGCCGCGGATGCCGGGCACGAACGGCGCGTCGCCGTGCGGCGTGAAGCCCATCTTGGTGAAGAACCGCACCGCGCGGACGTTCTCCACCAGCGTCTGCAGGTAGCAGCCGGTGGAGCCCTCGGCGCGAAGCCGCGCGAACCAGGCCTCCATCAGCCCGGCGGCCGCGCCGGTGCCGCGGGCCGAAGGAACGACGTTGAGGTGCAGGTGCGCCGGCCAGCGCGGATCCTCCAGCTCGCCGGCGGTCGGCCGCCGCAGCAGCGTCGACGAGACGGAGTCGAACATCGCCCGCATAAAGAAGCCGCGCGACTCCTTCCGCGACATCAGGCGGTACTCGCGGATCACCGCGTCCATCCGCTTCTCCTCGCTCGGCACCGCGGTGCCCAGCGAGCCCGCCAAGTAGCCCGCCAACGAGCCGTTGACAACGGCGACGAAGAACGACTCCGGCTCCAGCGTGTAGTACGGCGTGAGATAGACCGCCGCCTCCGACTCCGGATCGCCCCACAACGAGCCTGTCAACGCGTCCTTGCCCGCCTCAGCGGCGAGCTCCATCATCAATGGGCGGTCGCTCTCGGCGAACGTGCGGATCTCCATCCGCAGAGTCTAGAGATGGCAAAGTCTTAGAGGTGATCGAGCAGTCGCGACTCGACGTAGTCGAGGGCTTGGCGGACGGCGCCGAGGGCGATCACGCGTTCGCCGAGGTCGGAGGCGGCCAGCGAGGGGGGTGCCGACATGCGGTCGTGGGTGAGGCGGGCGAGCAGGTCGCGCAACGGAGACAGCAGGACGTCGTCCGCTGAGCCGCCGCCCAGGACGATCAGGGAGGGGTTCAGCAGCATCGCCATGGTGGCGAGGACGTAGCTCGTGCTCGCGAGGAAGCGTTCGAGATCCGACCGTGCCCGCCGCGACCCACCGCGGGCGGCCTCCAGGACGGCGCGGGTGTCGATGCCCCACTCGAGGTCGCCCTCCGACGGCGCCCGCAGCGAGGCGCGCGAGGGCGTCGCGGATCCCCAGCCGACGAGCTCCGCGACGGTGGCCGCCGTGGCCGACGCCAGCGAGCCCTTCGTCGTACGCGCCTCGTCCCACATGTCCAGGAACCCGATCTCGCCGGCCCCGCCGCGATGACCGCGAACGAGCCGGCCGTCGATCATGATCCCCGCGCCGATCCGGCCGCCGACGAGGAAGAAGACCAGGTCACCGGTGGAACGGGCAAGCCCTTTCCACCGCTCGCCCACAGCGCCTAGGTTCGCGTCGTTGTCGATCTCGACGTGCCACCCCAACGCGTCCGTGAGCTCCGAGCGCAGGTCGAAGTCCGACCAGTGCGGCAACGCGCTGCAGAAGATCACCCGGCCCGACGTCGTGTCGATGATGCCCGGACTCGCAACGGCCGCCGCAAGCACCGACGCAGGAGCCGCGCCGGCACGTTCGACGGCCAGGAACGCGGTCCGCCGGACCTCCGCGATCCGGCGCCGGCGGGTGGCCGAGAACGGAATCGGGCGGGACAGCTCGACCACCGGCTCGCCGTTCAGATCGCTCACGACGACGTTCACCGCTTCGTAGCCGATATCGATTCCGACGACGTACCCAGCCGAGGAATGGAACGCGAACCGCCGCGCGGGACGGCCGCGCCGCGTGACCGTCGAACCGTCGGCGGGAAGCACCAGTCCGAGGCGGGACAAGTCCTCGACCGCGGCATCGACAGTGGGCCTCGACAATCCGGTCATCACGCCGATCTCGGTCACGCTCAGCGGGCTCGACTGGCGTAGCGTGTCGAGCACCAGACCTGCGTTCATCCTGCGCAGCAAGGGAGGTGTTGCCCCGGCGGATCGTCGCTCCATCGAGCCCCCTTCCGGTATCGAACGCGCCAGCTTGCGAACCGTGATACCCAATCGAAACGGAGTTGACAAGGTCTTATCGAAAGAACCCTTGATAAATCCCTGAGGGTCCGGCACTCTACGCAGAAACACGGGCTTCCGTGGCCCTTGGGTCGGTAGAGCGGAAGCCTCCAGAAAGGGTGGGCGAGGTGCGTCGAACGCGGTTCTTCTGGGCAGCCCTGGGACTGTCCGTCGTCGCCCTGGTCGCCGCCGCTTGCGGCGGACAGCAGGGCGGATCAGGCAACCAGAACAATGCTGGAGCAAAGGGAACGTTGGCGATCGTCAACGCCTCCGGCTCCCTCTGGACGTGCAACTTCAACCCGTTCGCGCCGGCCGCTGGCCAGACGCGTGGCGCGGTGTGGGAGCCGTTGATCTTCATCAACTCACTGAACGGCAAGGAGCAACCCTGGCTCGCCACGGAGTACAAGTGGAGCGAGGACCAGAAGGAGCTGACGTTCACCACGCGCGAAGGCGTGAAGTGGACCGACGGCAAGCCGTTCACCGCCAAGGACGTGGCGTTCACGTTCAACCTGGCTAAGGAAAACGAGGCCACCGACTCCTATGCCCTCTGGGGTGAAGGCGTCCTCGACAGCGTGACCGCGACCGACGACAAGACCGTCGTCTTCAAGTTCAAGCGCGTCTCGACATCGTCGTTCTTCTTCCTCGCCGGGCAGACCAACATCCTTCCCGAGCACATCTGGTCGTCGATCACCGATCCGGTCAAGGAGCTCATGAAGGAACCGGTCGGCACCGGCCCGTACAAGGTGGGCGAGTGCACGCCGCAGGCCATCACGTACACGAAGAACGCGAGCTACTGGCAGCCCGGCAAGCCGAAGGTCGAGAAGGTGCTCTACCCGGCCTTCACCGACAACCAGCCCGCGAACCTCTATCTCGCACAGGGCAAGGGCGACTGGGGTGGCCAGTTCATCCCGAACATCGACAACTACTGGGTCAACAAGGACAAGGCGAACCGCAAGTACTGGTTCCCGCCGAACGGCAGCGTCTTCATCGCGCTCAACGTGACCGATCCCCTGCTGAAGGACAAGCGCGTCCGGCAGGCGCTGGTGTACGCGACCGATGGGCCGAAGGTGTCGAAGGACGGCATGTACGGCTACCAGCCGCCGGCGAACCAGGCGGGCATCCCGACGCCGACCTTCGAGGAGTGGATCGACCAGGCCGCCGTCGACAAGGCCGGCTACAAGTACGACCCGGCGAAGGTCGCCGAGCTGCTCGGCCAAGCAGGCTTCAAGAAGGGCGCCGACGGGATGTTCCAACAGCCCGACGGTAAGCCGTTCAAGCTGAGCATCATCAACAACGGTGGCTTCACCGACTGGGTCGCGTCCGTGCAGGTGCTCGTCGGCAGCTTCAAGGCCGCCGGGATCGAGCTCGAGGCGTTGAACCTCAACGGGCAGCAGTACGACCAGCGGAAATCCCAAGGTGAGTTCCAGCTCGCCTACTCGGGAGCGTCCACGGGACCGACGCCGTTCTACGAGCTCCGCGACATCATGTACGGCGAGTACTTCCAGCCGATCGGCAAGGACACGTTCCGCAACTTCGAACGGTGGAAGGACCCGAAGACCGACCAGCTGATCCAGCAGTACGACCAGACGACCGACAAGAACGAGCAGGTCGCGATCGTCAAGCAGCTCTCGCAGATCATGCTCGAAGAGGTGCCGGTGATTCCGGTGACGCAGAACGTCTCCTGGTCGCAGACCGACACCACGCGGTTCGGCAACTGGCCGACTGCTGAGAACCCGTACGCCAACCCGGCACCGTACGCGCAGCCTGACTGGGGTGTGGTGCTACTGAACCTCGAGCCGAAGTAGGTAGGGGCCCACAGGATGATCCGACTGCTCCGTCGGTTGGAGTTCTTCATCGTCACGTTCTGGGCAGCAGTGAGTATCAACTTCCTGCTGCCCAGGCTGATGCCCGGCGATCCGATCCAGCAGATGATGAACCGGATGAAGGGTCAGATCAGCCCGGCGGCGAGGCACTCCCTCGAAGTCATGCTCGGCCTGAACACCACGGACCCGTTGGTGAAGCAGTACTTCGCCTACTGGGGACAGGTGTTCAGGTTCGACTTCGGGTCGTCGATCACGTACTTCCCCGACTCGGTGACGCACGTGATCGCGATCGCGCTGCCGTGGACTCTCGGGCTGGTCGGAGTCACGACGATCATCTCGTTCCTGCTCGGCACGTTCCTCGGCGCCGCCGCGGCTTGGCGGCGCGGAGGAATCCTCGACAGCGTGCTGCCACCGGTGTTCGCGGTCGTCGGCGCGTTGCCGTTCTTCTTTGTGGGCTTGCTCCTTCTGTTCATCTTCGCGGTCGTGCTCGGGTGGGCGCCGGTCGGTTTCGGGTACGACGTCACACTCGGGTTGTCGATGTCCTGGGCCACGGTCGGGCAGATCATCGCCCACGCCGTACTGCCGGCGAGCGCGATCATCGTCACCTCGATCGGCGGCTGGGTCCTCACCATGCGCAACACGATGATCGGCGTGCTCACCGAGGACTACGTGAAGATGGCGCGGGCCAAGGGGCTGTCGTCGACGCGGATCATGTTCCAGTACGCGAGCCGCAACGCGATCCTGCCCAACCTCACCGGCTTCGCGATGTCGATGGGCTTCGTGATCAGCGGCGCGCTGCTCGTCGAGCTCGTCTTCTCCTATCCCGGTGTGGGATTCATCCTCGTTCAGGCCGTCACCGGGCAGGACTACCCGCTGATGCAGGCGCTGTTCCTGCTGATCACGACCGCCACGCTGATCTCGGTGCTGATCGCCGACGCGGTGACGTACGTCATCGATCCGCGCACGAGGGTGAGGGCCTAGGCCGTGCCTCTTGACTATCGCCTGGCGCGCGACACCTCGCATCCCGCCTGGCCGCGGTGCACGTCGTCACCCATAGGACAAACTATGAATTCCTCCTGCACCACGCCCAGCCGGGCGCGATGCGCCGCGCGCCATCGCGCTACGCGCGATGACCGACGCTACTCAAGAGGCACGACCTAGATGGTCGCGCAGAACGTTCCCCCGGTCGACCCGCTCGAGGCCGTCGTCCCCACACCCGGCCGTCGCCGCGGCGGCGCGATCTCGAACCTGCTCATCGCGGTGGTCCGCAGCCCGAAGGCGCTGATCGGTGCGGTGATCCTCGTGATCTTCGTGCTGATGGCGCTGCTCGCGCCGTTGATCGCCCCGCACGACCCGACCAGCAACGAGTTCGAACGCGCGGTCGGCCCGTCCGCCCAGCACCTGCTCGGGACCACGGCGTACGGCGGCGACGTGTTCTCCCAGATGGTCTTCGGATCACGCCAGTCGTTGCTGATCGCGTTCCTCATCGGCGCGATCGCGACGACGATCTCCGCATTGATCGGCGTGGCGGCGGCGTACATCGGCAACCTGCCCGACCACATCATCTCGCTCGTGACCGACATCTTCCTGGTGCTGCCCGGGCTGCCCCTGCTGATCGTGATCAGCTCCTACATCCGCAGCAGCGGCATCATGGTGATGGTGCTGGTCGTGGCGCTCACCAGCTGGGCGTACGGTGCGCGACAGTTCCGCGCGCAGGGTTTGGCCTTGCGCAACAGGGAATTCCTCGAGGCGGCGCGGGTCCGCGGCGAGCGTACGTGGTACACGATCGTGTTCGAGATCCTGCCGACGATGACCGGGCTGCTGGTCGCGAACTTCCTCGGCGCGGCGGTGTACGGGCTGATCGCCGTGGTCGGGTTGCAGTTCATCGGGCTCGGCGACATCTCCACGGTCAGCTGGGGATCGATGATGCGGTGGGCGCACAACAACGAGGCGCTGCAGGCAGGCGCGCCGCTGTGGGAGCTGGCGCCGGGTGTGTGCATCGGGCTGTTGGGAGCGAGCATCACGTTGCTGAACTACGCGTTCGACGAAGTCAGCAACCCGGCCCTGCGTCCTCCGCGGCGCCGCGTTCGACGCCGGCGGTCGAGCGTGACGGCGGAGGCGGCGTCATGATCCGGCCGGAGACCGAGGCACGGTTGGGCGAGGCGGCCACGGGACCGCTGCTCGCCGTCGAGGACCTGGTCGTCGAGTACGGTCTCGACCAACCTGTCCGCGCGGTCGACCATGTCAGCCTGACCGTCAACCGCGGCGAGTTCATCGGCATCGTCGGCGAGTCGGGCTGCGGCAAGTCGACCTTGCTGTACGCGATCGCCAAGCTGCTCAGCGAACCGGCCCGCATCGTCAGCGGAACGGTCGACTTCAACGGCAACAACATGGTCGAGCTGACCGAGGCCGAGCTCCGGCAGATCCGCTGGCGCGACTACTCCGTCGTCATGCAGAGCGCGATGAACGCCCTCAACCCGGTGCTCTCCATCGGCGACCAGCTCCAGGACGCGATGCTCGCGCACGAGAAGGTCTCGGCGGACGCGATCAGGACCAGGTCCGAAGAGGCGCTGCGGCTCGTCGGCATCGACCCGATCCACCTGAAGAGCTACCCGCACCAGCTCTCCGGCGGCATGCGGCAGCGGGCGATGATCGCGATGGCGCTGGTGTTCCGCCCGGACCTCGTCATCATGGACGAGCCGACGTCCGCACTCGACGTCGTTGCCCAACGCTCGTTGATGATGCGGATCAAGCAGCTGCAGAAGGAGTTCGGCTTCGCCGTGCTGTTCGTCACCCACGACATGTCGCTGGTGAGCCACTTCTCCGACCGGCTCGCGATCATGTACGCGGGGCAGATCGTCGAGCTCGGCCGTACCCGCGACGTGTTCAACGCCCCGCAACATCCTTACAGCGTGGGACTTCTGCAGGCGTTCCCGTCGGTGTTCGGCGAGCGCAAGGAGCTCACCGGCATCCCGGGCAGCCCGCCGGACCTGCGGCATCCGCCGAGCGGATGCCGCTTCCATCCGCGCTGCCCGCAGCGGATGGAGGTCTGCGACGACGTCGAGCCGGAGGCGGTCACGGTGGGTGGGTCGGACCTGGTGCGCTGCCACCTGTTCACTGGAGCGGGGGCGGGGTCGCGATGACCGACGTCCTGGCCGCGCGCGGCCTCACCCGGCACTTCAAGGTCGGCGGAGCGTTCGGCGGCCACACGCTGCACGCCGTTGACGACGTGGACCTCACGATCGGCGAACGTGAGATCGTCGCGCTGGTAGGCGAAAGTGGCTCCGGCAAGTCGACCGTCGCGCGACTGCTCGCCCAGTTGTACCCGCCGACCGCGGGCGAGATCTCGTTCCGCGGCTCGCTGGTGACGTCGCTGCGGGGTCGCAAGCGGCAGCTCGACTACCGGCGTCGCGTGCAGATGGTGTTCCAGGATCCGTTCAGCTCGCTGAGCCCGGTCTACCCGGTCGCGCATCCGATCCTGCGGGCGCTCAAGCTGCACCGCCGCGACCTCAACGGCACCCAGCGCGAGGCCGAGGCGGCCCGGCTGCTCGAGGAGGTCGGGCTGACGCCGGCGTCCGACGTGCTGCACAAGTACCCTTACGAACTGTCCGGTGGGCAACGGCAACGCGTCGGGTTCGCCGCCGCGCTCGCGTGCCGACCCGAGGTGATCCTCGCCGACGAGCCCGTCTCGATGCTCGACGTCTCGATCCGTATCGGCATCCTCAACCTGATGGCGCGGCTGCGGGAGACCGAGGGCGTCTCGTTCCTCTACATCACCCACGACCTGGCGTCGGCGCGGTACGTCGCGGACCGGATGCTCGTGATGTACGCGGGCCACGTCGTCGAGAGCGGACCGTGCGAGCAGGTGCTCACCGATCCGCAACACCCGTACACGAAGCTGTTGCTGTCCGCGGCACCCGACCCGTGGGCCCCGCTGGCCGTGCCGACGGACGACGTCGGCGAGCCGCCCCGGGTGATCGACCCCGAGGAGGGCTGCCGCTTCCAGCCGCGGTGCCCGGTCGCGATCGACGTCTGCCGCAGCGTGACGCCGAGGCTCGCCGACACCCGGCCTGGCCACGCGGCGGCGTGCCACGTGGCCCATCAGGAAGCCGGCTTGGAGCCTCAGTCCAGAACGGGGTAGTTCGAGCGGAACACGTTCGCCGGGTCGCGGTCGCGCTTGAGCTGCCGCAGCCGTTCGATCGTCGGCTGGTCGAACGCGTCGGAGGCCGACTCGCCACCGGTGAGGAACGTGAACGGCTTCCGCCCGCTGACGTTGTCGCCCAGCTTTGCTTCGTACTCGTCGAGCTTGGTGCTGATGCCCGCGGCCAGCTCCGGGCTGAGCGGGAGACCGAACGCGTACAGCAGGTACGGCTCGGCGATCGACCCGTGCGGTCCGGCGTCCGGCCCGGCCGCGGCGAGCGCGCCGCCGGTGTGGCGGAGCTGGAGGGCGAGTAGCGGTGCGAGCGAGCCGTCGAGCAGGGTCTCGGTGACGTCGTCGTTCAGGCTGGTCAGCATCGAGGAGCGACCCTTGCCCGGCGACGGGTCGGTCGGGTCGTTGGTGATCGCGGCCAGCTCGGCCAGGGTGCGTTCCTGGCGGGTGTCCTGGAGCGGGTCGCCGAGCTTGTCGAACGCGGCCAGCAGCGCCTGTCCGGCGTCGGCGTCGCCCAGGTAGGCGGCCTGGATCGCGACCATAGGCGGCGGTCCGTTCGGGATCTCCAGCCGGCCGAACCAGAGGGTCAGCTCGTCGGGTGCCTGCGCGGTCACTTCCTTGAACGTGGCGAGCACGTCCGCGGCCTTGTCCGCGGGCCACGCCAGCGCGCCGCCGTACAGGCCGGGCGCCTCGTAGAGGCCGTACTCGACCGCGGTCACGATCGCGAGGTCGCCGCCGGAGCCCCGCAGTGCCCAGAACAGGTCGGCGTCGGAGTCCGCGGTGACGTGCTGCTGGTTGCCGTCGGCGTCGACGAGGTCGAACGCGCGCACGCTGTGCGCCGCGAGACCGTACTTGCGGGCGAACCAGCCGAGGCCGCCGCCGAGGGTGTAGCCGACGACGCTCACCACCGGTGCGCTGCCGGGGAGCCCGGTCAGGCCGTGCGCCTCGGTCGCGGCCTGTGCCTGGCCCCAGCTGACGCCGGCGCCCACCTTCGCGGTGCGCTCGGCGGCGTTGACCTCGATGGTCTGGAGTGCCTTGGTACGAAGGAGAATCACGCCGTCGGCGTTGCCGCTCGCCCCGTGCCCGTTCGGCTGGACGGCGACCGTCAGGCCTTCTTTGCGCGCATAGCGAACAACACTCGCCACGTCGTCGGCGTCGGTCGCCTCGACCACGGCCGCGACAGACTGAGGGACGGCTACGTTCCACGGCTTGCTGGCCGGCTCGAAGTCGGCGTCGGCCGGCTCGAGAACCCGGCCCTTGGTCGCTGCTTGCAGAGTCATCGTCGAATCCACTCTTGCTCGGTGTCTTTGTTCTTTTGCTGCACTGACGTTGCCGCGAACCCGACTGTGACACGAACCACCGACAGGTTTCTGTCCTGACTCCGCGCCGATCGGCCGCCGGCCCGACACGTTTGGATGAAGGTGCCCTTCATCTAATCGGCCGGCCGCGGGGTGCGCTCGACGCCTGTGATCATGAACGTGATCATGAAGCCGAACTGGTCGTATACGCCGGGTTTGCCTTCATGATCACGTTCATGATCACGGGCGGGTGGCGGAGGTTTGGGTGAGGGGCACCCTGGTCCCATAGGTTTGGACAGGGGTGCCCCCGACCCAGCCGAGCTCTCGCCACACCAGCACTACCCGGCCACCTCGACAGCGGCCACCGCGCCGCTTTGAATGAGGGGCACCTTCATTCAATAGCCCGGCCCATCCACCGTGTCCCATCAAACTGTGGGGTTCTGGTCGCGACACGCCGGCGTGTCGCGACCAGAACCCCACACTCTCGCGAAGGGCGGAGGGGTCCCCTCGCTCGAGGAGGTTCGAATGAAGGTGCCCTTCATTCAACTTGCTCAGGTTCTTGGCGGAGCTCGCCGGCTGTTGGTGCTGTCTTGGTGCGGTGTTCCGGTGAGAGCTCTCCGGGGTTGGTGCTCTCGGGGTCTGTGGCGGCGGTCGAGTGTGGTGGCCGGTCCGGGGCGCGTCAAGGGCGCCTCCCAGGGGGCGCTTCGCGCGGGGTGAGAGCGTCGCTTCGCGACCGCGGAGCGGCCCTTGACTCGTCCCGGCCCGGCCACCTGTCTTTCACGCGCCGCCCCTGCCCCCCGGAACAGGTGTCCCGGGGGGAGGTTCCTTCTTGCTGGGGTTTGCTGCCGTGCTCGCGTCGCCTGTTGGCCCCCTGCTTCTTGTGGTGTCGATGAAGCCGGGCCTTCCGACTGCCCGTTTTGAATGAAGGGCACCTTCATTCAATAGGTTCGAATGAAGGTGCCCTTCATTCAAAACCAGTGCGCTGAGCTCAGTCGATCTCGGTCCCGTAGTCGGGGTCGATCTGCTCGGGATCGATGCCCAGCAGCTCGGCGACTTGTTCGACGACGACATCGTGGACGAGTGCGGACAATTCGGACGAGCCGACCGTGCGCAGCTCGATCGGGCGGCGGTAGATCACGATTCGGGCCGGTCTGTTCGGACCGGGCTCCACCAGGACGCCGAGCGGGATGTCCTCCTCGTCCGGCGCGGTCGTCGGGTCGGGAACGTCCTCGACCGCGAACTCGACGCCGGACAGTTCCTTGGCGTACCTGCGTTCGAGCTCCTCGACCGCGTCCAGGACCAGGTCGTCGAAGCGCTGCGAACGGGTCCGCGCCACCGGTACCCCGTCCGGCGCGAGTGGGCCGCCGACGGCGAGCGGGCCGCGCATGCCGCGCCCGTGTCGGTCGCGGCGGGAACCAGGCCGTACGCCGGCGCCTGGGTCGGGGCCGGCGAGGGGATCTGGAAGCCCTCCGGACATGGTCGAAGCCTAGTTGTTCCACCCACATGTCGGTGGGTCCGTGGCATCCTTCCGGCCATGACCGACGAGCGGCTCACCGCGAAGCAGTTCCAGGACTCCGACGGGGTCGAGGACTGGCGCGTTCTCGCCTTCGGCGCGAACGCGTGGTTCGACGCGCCCTCGCACGCCGCCGGCGCTGAGCTGGTGCGCCGGATCGCCGACCTCGGCGGGCGCCAGCCGGACGTCAACCTGCGCGCCAGTGGCGTGCACGTACGTATCCCCTCCCCGCCCGACCTCACCACTGCCGACGTGGAGCTGGCGCGGCAGATCTCCGCGGCCGCGCGCGACCTCGGCCGAGCCGCCGATCCGTCGGCCGTGCAGGACGTCCAGGTGACGATCGACGTGCTCGACAAGGCGGCGGTGGTCCCGTTCTGGCAGACCGCGCTGGGGTACGACCTGGTGGGCGACGACGACCTGGTCGACCCGATGCGGCGGCACCCGGCGATCTGGTTCCAGCAGCAGAGCGACCCACGACCGTTGCGCAACCGGATCCACCTCGACATCGTGCGCCCGAACGCGCTGGCCGCCGACGGAGTCGAGGCGGTCGGCGGCCGTGCCACCGGGGTGATCGAGGTGGGTCTCGCCGACGCCGAGGGCAACGAAGCGGACGTCATCCCGCTCGGGCCGGCGGAGCGCCTGGAGGCACCGGAGACCGCTGACTGGAGTGGTCCGTTCGCCGGGATGGTGTTCTACCCGGTCTCCTCGCCCCAGCAGGGCGCCGAGGTCGCCGCCGTCGCGGCGGGGATGGCCGACGAGGCCGGCATGCCGATGATGATCGACCTGCGCCCGGGCGGCGTGCTGCTCGACACCGGCAAGGACCAGGAGTGGAACGACCCGTTCCCGGAGCTGGCCCGCAAGATCCAGGCCGCGGCGCGGGGGATGGGGCTGGCCGCGGACCCGGCTCCGCTGCGGTTCGTCCAGGTCGGGATCGATGCCGCCGACGTCCCCGTGCTCCGTCACTTCTGGCGGACCGTCCTCGGCTACGAGGAGGACCAGCGCGAGCATGTCACCGACCTCTTCGACCCGCGCAGGCTCAACGCACCGGTGTTCTTCCTGGAGATCGACACCTCGGAGGAGGACCGGCGCAAGCAGCGCAACCGCATCCACGTCGACGTCTTCGTACCGAACGACCAGGCCCAGGCACGCATCGATGCGGCCCTCGCAGCAGGCGGCCGGATCGTCTACGACGCCGAGGCGCCGGAGTGGTGGACGCTCGCCGACCCCGAGGGCAACGAGGTCGACATCGCAGTCTCGGTGGGTCGCGAAGAGCTCTGGCAGGAGCGGGCCGGCGCCTGACGCGTGGCGGAAGAACTGGTTGGGGGTGGCGCCCGCTACGATCCGAACGTGGGGTCGCTTCGGAGATGTTCGCGGACGGCATGTCTGCGCCCGGCGATCGCGACGCTGACCTACGTCTACGCCGACTCGACCGCGGTGCTGGGTCCGTTGGCGACGTACGCCGAGCCGCACTGCTATGACCTGTGCGCCGAGCACGCGGAGCGGCTCACCGCGCCGCGCGGCTGGGAGGTGATCCGGCTCGCGCCGGATCCCGACGCGCTCCGCCCTTCGCACGACGACCTCGAGGCGCTGGCGAACGCGGTCCGCGAGGCCGCCCGCCCGGAGGAGTCCTCCGACCAGCCTCCGGTCGAGGTCGGCCGCCGCGGTCACCTGCGCGTCCTGCGTACTCCCGACTCGACCTGACCCGCTCGCCAGTTAGGGTGTGGCCGTGTCAGATGCAGGGGCGGTCTTCAAGGCGTACGACATCCGCGGTGTCGCGCCCGACGAGCTCGACGACGACCTCGCGCGCCGGATCGGTGCCGCGTTCGTCCACGTCGTGGCCTCGCCGAAGGTCGTCGTCGGCCGCGACATGCGCCTCTCCTCGCCTGGCCTCGCCGCCGCGTTCATCGAGGGCGTGACCAGCCAGGGCGTCGACGTGATCGACATCGGGCTCGCCTCGACCGACCTGCTCTACTTCGCCAGCGGCCGCCTCGGACTCCCCGGCGCGATGTTCACCGCGAGCCACAACCCCGGCAAGTACGGCGGCATCAAGCTGTGTCGCGCCGGCGCCGCCGCGCTGAGCCGCGACACCGGGCTCGCCGAGCTGAGGATCCTCGCCGACAAGGACTTCGAGCCCGCCGAAAGCCAAGGCTCGGTCGAGCACAGCGACCTGCTCGCCGCGTACGCCGACTACCTCCGCGAGCTCGTCCCGCTCGAACACATCCGCCCGCTCACCGTCGTCGTCGACGCCGGCAACGGGATGGCCGGCCACACCGTTCCGGCCGTGCTCGCCGGGCTGCCGATCGAGGTCGTTCCGCTCTACTTCGAGCTCGACGGCACGTTCCCGAACCACGAGGCCAACCCGCTCGACCCGGAGAACCTCCGCGACCTGCAGGAACGCGTCCGCTACGAGGGCGCCGACCTCGGTCTGGCGTTCGACGGCGACGCGGACCGCTGCTGGGTCGTCGACGAGGAGGGCGAGTCGGTCTCGCCGTCCGCCGTCACCGCGCTGATCGCCGCCCGCGAGCTCGAGCGGGAGCCGGGCGCGACGATCATCCACAACGTGATCACCTCGCGCGCCGTCCCCGAGATCGTCCGCGAACGTGGCGGCCACCCGGTACGGACGCTCGTCGGCCACTCGATCATCAAAGCCCGGATGGCGGAGACCGGCGCGATCTTCGGCGGCGAGCACTCCGCGCACTTCTACTTCCGCGACTTCTGGCACGCCGACTCCGGCCTGCTCGCCGCGCTGCACCTGCTCGCCGCGCTCGGCACCGACGAGATGCCGCTGTCGGAGCTGATGGCCGGGTACGAACGGTACGTGTCGTCGGGCGAGATCAACACGACCGTGGCGGACCATGATGCGACGATGACGCTGGTGAAGAAGCAGTACGCCAGCCGCTCGGACGTGACGATCGACGAGCTGGACGGGTTCACGGTCGAACACCCCGACTGGTGGTTCAATCTCCGCCCGTCCAACACCGAGCCGCTGCTTCGGCTCAACGCGGAGGCCTCCGACCAGGCCACCATGGAACGGATCCGCGACGAGGTCCTCGACCTCGTACGCGGCGTGGGAAGGGAAGCATCGCCCTCGTGAACCTCGACCAAGAACTGCTCGAGATCCTGGCCTGCCCGGCCTGCAAGTCGGCTCTGCGCGTGGACGACGGCGCGAACGAGCTGGTCTGCACGAGCGGGGCCTGCGGGCTCGCGTACCCAGTGCGCGACGACATTCCCGTGCTGCTCGTCGACGAAGCGCGCAAGCCCGGCGAGAAGCCGAGCGAAGCGGCTTCCGACGACGACGCGCCGACCGAGTAGGAGCACCTGAGTGTCGGTTCAATCGTTCGACGAAAGCCTGCTCGACGACGCCGAGGCGTTGCAGCACGCCGATGCGGCGCTGCGCGGCCTGGCCGAGGCCGGCGCGCGCGTACGGACCGAGGCGAACGCGAG
This sequence comes from Tenggerimyces flavus, assembly GCF_016907715.1. Lineage (NCBI taxonomy): Bacteria > Bacillati > Actinomycetota > Actinomycetes > Propionibacteriales > Nocardioidaceae > Tenggerimyces > Tenggerimyces flavus. The sequence goes on from NZ_JAFBCM010000001.1 coordinate 2,988,913, forward strand.
CAACGACGTCGCGGAACGGCTCACCCAGCTGGGCCGGCCGCGCGCCCTGGTGGCGGCCGGCGCGGACGCCCGGCTGCTGCGTGCCGTGCTCGAGCCGTGGTGCCCGGTGCCGTTCGTCGCCTGGCCCGGACCCGGCCTGCCGGGGTGGGTCGGCGCGCTCGACCTGGTCGTCGTGCTCGCGCCCGGCGGCTCCGACGCGGAGACGCAGTCGGCCGTGCAGGAGGCGGTACGTCGCGGCAGCACGCTGATCGTCGCCTGCCCGACGCAGTCGCCGCTCGCGGAGATGGCCGAGGGGCGCGACACGATTCTGGTGCCGTCGCAGACCGGTGACGCGCTCGCCGTGGCCGTCGTCGTTCTGCAGCTGTTGCACGTGCTCGAGCTCGGACCCGAGGTCAATGGCGAGTCGGTCGCGATGGCGCTCGACGACGTGGCCTCGCGCTGCTCGCCGTACGCCGACCTCGCCTCGAACCCGGCGAAGGACCTGTCGCTCGTGCTCGCCGAGGCGTTGCCACTCGTGTGGGGTGGCTCGGTCCTCGCGGCCCGCGCCGGCCGCCGGGTGGCGGAGACGTTGCGCCGAGCTTCCGGTCGCGCCGCGTTGGCGGCCGACGCCGACCATCTCGTTCCGGTGATCGAGGGCTCGCCTCCGCGCGACCTGTTCGCCGACCCCTGGGCCGACCCGGCGGCGACCCCGCTGCGGCCCGCGTTGTTCGTTCTCGACGACGGCTCGGAGCAGCCCGTGATCCGCGCGAACCGCGGCCGGCTGCTGGCGACCGCGGAGAAGGCGCAGGTGCACACCCGCACGATCAGCTGGACCGAGGGTCCGGAGGTCGCGCGGTACGCGGCGTTGCAGTCGATGGGGACGTACGTCGCGATCTACCTCGCGGTCGGACTGGGTAAGTACCTGCCGGCAGCCACCTGACGACACGATCTGAGGGCCAAGGGACATGCAGCTCCTGGAGAACCCGATCCGCCCGTACGCCTGGGGTTCGCCCACCGCGATCCCCGAGATGCTTGGAGTCGAACCGACCGGCGAGCCGCAGGCCGAGCTGTGGATGGGCGCCCATCCGGGGTCGCCGTCGTTGGTCGGCGGCCGTTCGCTCGTGGACGTGATCGAGGCGGATCCCGCGGGTGAGCTGGGGCCGGCCGTCCTCGAGGGCTTCGGCCCGCGACTGCCGTTCCTGTTGAAGGTGCTGGCGGCTGCCGATCCGTTGTCGCTGCAGGCGCACCCGAACCCGGAGCAGGGGCGGGAGGGGTTCGAACGGGAGAACGACGAGGGCATCCCGCTGTCGGCTCCGGAGCGGAACTACAAGGACGCGGGCGCGAAGCCGGAGCTGATCTGCGCGCTGACCGACTTCTCCGCGCTGGTGGGCTTCCAGCCGCCGGCTCGTACGTTGGCCTCGGTCGACGCGCTGGGGGCGGCCGAGCTGGAGCCGTACGTCGCTCATCTGCGCGAGCAGCCGGACGCGCGAGGGGTGCGGGCGGCTTTCACGATGCTGATGACGGCGCCGGTGGCCGAGCAGCGGCGGCTGGTCGCCGCCGTACTCGCGCGGGCTCGGTCGTCGTCGCTGCCGGAGGCCGCGTTGCTGCGGCTGCTCGGGTCGAAGCACCCGGGCGATCCCGGCGTGATCGCGGCGTTGCTGCTGAACCACGTCGACCTGCGGCCGGGGGAGGCGCTGTACCTGCCGGCGGGCAACCTGCACGCGTACCTGTCCGGCGTCGGCGTGGAGATCCTCGCGAACTCCGACAACGTGCTGCGCGGCGGTCTGACCAGCAAGCACATCGACCTGCCGGAGCTGCTGCGGCTGCTCGACTTCACGCCTGCTGCGGCTCGGGTCTTGGTGCCGGAGGCTCGGCCGGGCGGCGAAGAGGTGTACCCGACGCCGGCGCCGGACTTCCGGCTGTCGCGGATCACGGTGTCGGCCGAGCACGAGGTGAAGCTCGAGGCGGCAGGGCCGCAGATCCTGCTGTGCGTCGCTGGTTCCGCCGTGGCGCAGAGCGAGCGCGGCCAGGTGTCGTTGGCGCGGGGCGCCTCGGCGTTCGCAGGCGCTTCGGACGGCGCGGTGACGCTTTCCGGGGACGGCGTGATCTTCAGGGCGACGGCCGGTCTGGCTGTCTAGATCTCTTCCGGCAAGATATGGCAAAACGTTTCGGGGTCACGAACGGAAGGGCCGCATGAGCGCAGAGGGAGGCACCAAGGCAGTCGTTGCTGCCTTGCTCGCCAATTCGGGTATCGCGGTGACGAAGTTCATCGCGTTCTTGCTCACCCAGTCGTCGGCGATGTTGGCCGAGTCGATCCACTCGGTGGCGGATGCCGGTAACCAGGTTCTGCTGCTCGTCGGCAAGAAGCGCTCGGAGCGCGAGGCGAACGAGCTGCACCCGTTCGGCTATGGGCGCGAGCGGTACATCTACGCGTTCATCGTGTCGATCGTGCTGTTCTCGGTCGGTGGACTCTTCGCGCTGTACGAGGGGTGGCACAAGGTCAGCGAGCCGCACCCGATCACGGCGTGGCAGTGGGTGCCGGTCGTGGTGCTGCTGATCGCGATCGTGCTGGAGACGCTGTCGTTCCGTACGGCGATCGTCGAGGCGAACCACGTACGCGGGTCGGCGTCGTGGAAGAACTTCATCCGGCGGGCCAAGTCGCCGGAGCTGCCGGTGATCCTGCTCGAGGACCTCGGCGCGCTGGTCGGTCTGGTGCTCGCGCTGATCGGCGTCTCGCTGACCCTGATCACCGGGAACGGCATCTGGGACGGCCTCGGCTCGATGTCGATCGGCGTGCTGCTGGTGATCATCGCGATCATCCTGGCCGTGGAGATGAAGAGCTTGCTGATCGGCGAGTCCGCGACCGCCGAGCACGTGGCGGCGATCGAGAAGGCGATCGCCGACGAGCCGCTGGTGGATCGGCTGATCCACATGAAGACGCTGCACATCGGCCCGGAGGAACTGCTGGTGGCGGCCAAGATCGCCGTGACGGCGTCGGACCGCGCCTCGGACGTGGCTGATGCCATCAACGCGGTCGAAGAACGCATCCGCGCAGCCGTCCCGATCGCCCGCGCCATCTACGTCGAGCCCGACCTCGACCGCGCCCCCGCCGAGAGCGCGCCACCGCTGTCCTAGGCCGTGATCATGTACGTGATCATGAAGGCGTACTAGTCGTATATGACCAGTCTGGCTTCACGATCACGTACATGATCACCGGGTGGAGTCGGGGCTGGATCAGATTCGGGGAGGTAGGACGCCGCTGCGGCCGAGCCATTTGAGGGCTCGTTCGCGCTCGGTCTCGGCGGCGGTGGGGAGGCGGCCGGTACGTTCGGCCAGCTCTCGTACCGACGCCGCCACCGACGGCTCGGCCAGCACCCGGATGGCGAAGGCCAGGGCGGCGGGCGACACGTCGTAGTGCTGCTCCAACTCCAGCGCCAGGCGGGCGACGGACAGGGCCTCGTCGGAGTACTGCCGGTGCCCTTGTGACGGGGTGGGGAGCAGGCCGAGCGACTCCCGATAGCGCAGCATCCGAGGCGAGGTTCCGAGCTCGTGAGCCGCTGCCGAGATCCGCATGCCGGCTATTCTGACAAAGTTCTGTCAAGAACGGGCGATCCGGCGCGAGGAATCGGTGAGGGCGCGGCTACGCTCCCACCCGGGGACACCGGACTAAGGAGAGCAATGTCGTTCGAGTACAAGGTCGCGGACCTGAACCTCGCGGACTTCGGCCGCAAGGAGATCACCCTGGCCGAGCACGAGATGCCGGGTCTGATGGCCGTCCGCGAGGAGTTCGGCGCGGCCCAGCCCCTCCAGGGCGCGAAGATCATGGGCAGCCTGCACATGACGATCCAGACCGCCGTACTCATCGAGACCCTCACCGCCCTCGGCGCCGACGTGCGCTGGGTGAGCTGCAACATCTTCTCCACCCAGGACCACGCCGCGGCCGCGGTCGTCGTCGGCAAGGACGGCACGCCGGACGACCCGAAGGGTGTCCCCGTCTTCGCCTGGAAGGGCGAGACGCTCGAGGAGTACTGGTGGTGCACCGAGCAGGCGCTCACCTGGCCCGGTGGTGAAGGTCCGAACATGCTGCTCGACGACGGCGGTGACGCCACGCTGCTCGTACACAAGGGTGCGGAGTACGAGAAGAACGGCGTCGTCCCGGCTCCGGAGACCGCGGACAGCGAGGAGTTCGCGATCGTTCTCCGCCTGCTCCACAACACCTTCGCGACCGACAAGCAGAAGTGGTCGACGATCGCGGGTCGCATCAAGGGCGTCACCGAGGAGACGACGACCGGCGTCCACCGCCTGTACGAGATGGCGAAGGCCGGCACGCTGCTGTTCCCGGCGATCAATGTCAACGACTCGGTGACGAAGTCGAAGTTCGACAACAAGTACGGCATCCGCCACTCGCTGATCGACGGCATCAACCGCGGCACCGACGTCCTCATCGGCGGCAAGGTCGCGGTCGTCTGCGGGTACGGCGACGTCGGCAAGGGCGCGGCCGAGTCGCTCCGCGGCCAGGGCGCGCGCGTCGTCGTCACCGAGGTCGACCCGATCTGCGCGCTGCAGGCGGCGATGGACGGCTTCCAGGTCGCGCTGCTCGAGGATGTCGTGGAGACCGCCGACATCTTCATCACCACGACCGGCAACTTCAACATCATCACCGCCGACGACATGACCCGGATGAAGCACCAGGCGATCGTCGGCAACATCGGGCACTTCGACAACGAGATCGACATGGCCGGACTCGCGAAGGTTCCGGGCATCGAGAAGATCGAGGTCAAGCCGCAGGTCCACAAGTGGGTCTTCCCCGATGGGCACGCGATCCTCGTCCTGTCCGAGGGCCGGCTGCTCAACCTGGGAAACGCGACTGGGCACCCTTCGTTCGTGATGTCGAACAGCTTCACCAACCAGGTGATCGCGCAGCTCGAGCTGTTCACGAAGACCGACGAGTACCCGATCGGCGTGTACGTCCTGCCGAAGCACCTCGACGAGAAGGTCGCCCGCCTCCACCTGCCCGCGCTGGGTGCGAAGCTCACCGAGCTGACCAAGGAGCAGGCCGCCTACATCGGCGTCGACGTGGCGGGTCCGTACAAGCCCGACCACTACCGCTACTGAGCAACCGCTGACGAGAGGGGCACCGCCGGTCGGGGTGCCCCTCTCGTCATGTCAACCCGCGCTTGACGTTGCGCGGAACTCGACCTCCGGGTACTTCGCTGACGGCTTGTCGAGGAGCGGCTCGCGCTGACCCTTCAAGAACCGTTCGAAGAACGCCGTCGTGTAGCGGATCACGATCTGCTGGGAGCGATGGTCGTCGATGTCGCCGAAGTTGGCTTGCCACGCGTCCGGCCCCATCGTTGCGCGGAGGTTCCACTGCTCGGCGCTGCCGCCGAGGTCGACGAAGCGGTAGTGGCCGGCCTGGCGCAGCCGGAGCCATCGATGCCAGCCGTCGAGCTTCGGCAGGACGTCCGCCCAGGTCGGGTCGGGCAGGGTCGTGTGGTGGTACTCGCTGGCCATGATGAGGAACGGTTTCTTCAAGCCGGTCTTGCGTACCGGCCCGACGAACAGCCCGTCGAGGTTGGCTCCCGCACGGATCCGCTTGTCCGCGGCGGTGGCCCAGGCGGCGGTGGCGCCGCCCATCGAGTGGCCGAAGATGCCCACCTCGTCCAGTGCCAGCGAACGGCCGAGGAAGCGCGGCAGCTCCCTTGGCCGACGCTCGAGCTCGTCGAGAACGAACGAGACGTCGCCGACGCGTACGCGCTGCAGCTTGTTCAGCAGCGCGAGGTTCTTGGGGCTCTCGATGTCGCCGCTCGCGGCGCCGCAGAACTCGGGGTCCGACGTACTCGCGACCCGGCCGCCGGGGAACTCGACCTTCCACGCTTCGTACGTACTGCCGATCGCCACGACGACGAACCCGCGGCTCGCCAGCTCCTCGTTGATGGCGGTCGTGTCGGTCCGCGCGGCGCACAGCCCGTGGTACATCAGCACGACCGGATACCGCCCCGGAATCGCCGGCGCGTTCGCCCTGCTGTGTGTCACCGCTTCGCTGAAGCCGCCCGCGGGGACGGGGTAGTACTCCTGCAGTCCGGCGGCTTCGTGTGTAGGCGCGTACGGAGCCTTGGTGCCGACCGGGACGGCTGGATACCAGAGCTGGACCATCAGCTCGCGGTCGCGCGGCGTCGGAGCGAGGTCGTCGGTGCGCTTCTCGTCGACGAGATGGAGTCGGGTCGTGCCGGTCGGGTACGGCCCGGTCGGCTCGGGCAGATAGAGGCGCACGTCAGCGCTTGCACCGGCCGCGGGCGCGGAGACGAGCGCACTGAGCAGGCAGATGACAACGGTCGCCACCGCAAGGGGGCGGAGCTTGGGCTTGGGCTTGCGCATGAGGCCCATTGCAGCATTGGGGCGGATGGTCACAACAGCGGCAAGAGTCGGGGATACCCCCTCCAAAAGTCGTGCCTCCGGTGCGGCCGTTTTGTATGAAGGGCACCTTTGTCCTGGTTCAGGACATCGGAATGGGGTGTCTCAGGTCATCGGTATAGCGTGTCGCGGGTCTTCGGAATGGCCGGCGGCGCACAGGCTGCGCCATGTCGACGCGTCGCCTTGTCATCACCGCTGTTCTGGCTGGTCAGTCCCAGTCGGAGGTCGCCCGCCTTTACAGGGTCTCCCAGGGCTGGATCAGCCGGCTCATGGGTCGCTACCGAGTCGAGGGCGAGGCCGCGTTCGAGCCGCGCTCGCGGGCTCCGAAGACGAGCCCTGGGGCGACCCCACCCCAGACCGTTGAGTTGGTCCTCGAGCTCCGCAAGAAGCTCACCGAGGCCGGTCTGGATGCTGGCGCCGACACCATCGGCCGACACCATCGGCTGGCACCTGCGGCACCATCACCAGGTCATGGTGTCGCGGGCGACGATCAACCGGGTCCTGGGCCGGGCGGGCGCGGTCACACCAGAACCGTCCAAGCGCCCGAAGAGTTCCTACATCCGCTTCGAAGCCGAGCAGCCGAACGAGTGCTGGCAGTCCGACTTCACCCACTACCGGCTCACTCGCCCAGACGGCACCTCAGGCGCCGACACCGAGATCATCACCTGGCTCGACGACTGCTCCCGCTACGCCTTGTCGGTCACCGTGCACTGGCGGGTCACCGGCCCGATCGTGCTCGCCCGGTTCCGCGAAACCGTTGCAGCGCACGGGATTCCGGCATCCACGTTGACCGACAACGGGATGGTGTTCACCACCCGGTTCTCCGGCGGCAAGGGCGGCCGCAACCACCTCGAACACGCGCTCCGAGAGCTGAACATCACCCAGAAGAACGGCAAACCGAACCACCCGCAGACCCAGGGCAAGGTCGAACGCTTCCAGCAGACGATGAAGAAGTGGCTACACGCCCAACCAGCCCAGCCCACCACCATCACCGAGCTGCAGACCCTCCTCGACGCCTTCGTGGCCGAATACAACCAGCGCCGGCCGCACCGCTCCCTGCCCCACCAGGCCACCCCCGCCACGATCTACACCACTCGACCCAAAGCCACCCCCAGCACCGACCGCAGCACCGACTGGCGTGCCTCCCACTTTCCGGACTGCGGACCGCATACGGTCCCGTCTGGAAAGGAGAATTGGTGGTGGCGAGAAGGAAGGGCACGTTCACGCCGGAGTTTCGCGAGGAGGCGGCTCGGCTGGTGGTCGAGAGCGGCCGCCGAATTGCCGATGTCGCGCGTGAAATCGGGGTCGGTGAGACCACTTTGGGCAATTGGGTGAAGGCCTACCGCGAAACGCACGTCGGCGAGGAGTCGCCGTTGGAGTTGTCTGAGCGGGCGCGACTACGGGAACTCGAGCGGAAAGTTCGCGAGCTGGAGATGGAGAACAACTTCCTAAAACGAGCGGCGGCATACTTCGCGAAGGAGCAACGGTGACCAGCAGGTACGAGGTCGTCGATGAGTGTGCTGCCATGGTCGCCGACCACGATTCGGCTGATGCTCCACGAAATGTCCCTAGTGTTCGGAAGATGTGCGGCTGGCTTGGCGTGTCGACATCGGGGTTCTATGAATGGCGGTGTCGGCCGATGAGTGCGACCGTCCGACGGCGCGAGGATCTGAAGGTCAAGATTCGGGCGTTGTTCGACGAGTCCGACGGCACGTACGGATACCGGCGTATCCACGTCGAGCTGGTCGGCGCCGGCGAGCAGGTCGGTGAGGAGCTGGTCCGCGCCCTGATGCGTGAGCTGGGCTTGATGCCCTGCCAGCCGCGTCCGTACAGGGTTACCACGATCCCCGGCGATGTCGACCCGGCCGTCCCGGACTTGGTCCGCCGCGACTTCACCGCCGCGGCACCGGGAACGAAGCTCGTGGGCGATATTACCTACATTCATACCTGGGAAGGGTGGCTCTATCTGGCGACTGTGATCGATTGTTTCAACAAAGAAGTCGTTGGTTATGCTATGGCCGACCACATGCGCGCTCAACTTGTCGCCGACGCGCTCGGCATGGCGGCGCGAAATCACGATCTCGCGGAAGATTGCATTTTCCACTCTGACCGCGGAACGCAATACACCTCTGGTGAGTTCGCGGCCAGGATCGAGGATTTCGCGATGCGCGCCTCGATGGGACGGACCGGGACTTGTTACGATAACGCACTTGCCGAATCGTTCAATTCCACGCTGAAGGTCGAGCGTGTCTATCGCACCGCCTATCCAACACGCAAGAAAGCCCGTGACGACATTGCGACCTACATCGAACTGTTCTACAATCGCCGAAGAATCCACTCAGGAATCGGCTACCGGACTCCCCAGCAAGTCCGCAACGAGTACCTGAATCAGCAGCTCGCAGCATAAACGCCCGCAAACGAAGCGGTCCGGAAAGCGCGGGGCAGCCCAGACCGCAGCACCGACCGCCACAACCGCGTCCGCCGCGACAAGATCGACAAAGCAGGCAGCGTCACCCTGCGCGTCGCCGGCCAGCTCCGTCACATCGGTATCGGCCGAACCTACGCCCGAACAGGCGTCATCCTGCTCGTCCAAGACCTCCACGTCACCGTCATCAACGCCGCCACTGGAGAAATCCTCCGCGACCTCACCATCGACCCACGCCGCGACTACCAACCCACCAGACGACCACACAGACCAGCACCGACAAAGAACTAGCCCAGACCTACACCCTGCAGGTCCGAGCCATTCCGATGTCCCGAGACATCACAGTATGAAGGGCACCTTCATTCGAACCTATTGAATGAAGGTGCCCTTCATTCAAAACAACGGGGTGCGGCGGGGGATGGCGGTTGGTGGCAGTGGGCGGCAGCTGATCGTGGCGAGTCAGGTCGCCAGCGATGGGTCTCGAAACGTGGCGGGCCAGCTCGGCCGGGGAGAGGAGGGGTGCTTTGGATGAAGGTGCCCTTCATCCAAACTGCGGACAGCTCGGGTCGCCGGGGATGGCGACGAAGGGAGCGGAGCGCGGGAGGGTGGCGGAGGTTTGAATGAAGGGCACCTTCATACGAACCTATTGAATGAAGGTGCCCTTCATTCAAGCAGCGGAGAGCTCCCCCGGCAGTGGGGGCGCGGAAGGGGAGTGGGCCGCGAGCTGGTGGACGGGGAGGACAGGCGCGGGGGAGCTGGCGGGGAGTCGATCAGGCGCCACGTCGATCTCGTCCATGCGCCTTTCCGGTCGCGGCGGAGCTAGTCAAGGGCCGCGTAGCGGTCGCGTAGCGACGCTGCCCCGTCTGCGAAGCCGCCGCGGCGCCCTTTACTCGCTCCGCCGCGACCGGACACTGGCGGACGAGATGACGAGGCGGAGCACCCGCTCCCCGGAGAGCGCGCCCGAAGCTCAGCGAGTGGGAAGCGTGCCGAAGCTCGGCGAGTGGGAGGCGCGGGGCCGTCAGCCGACGGTGGGGAGCATGTCTCCGCGATCCCTCGCGCTGATGTCGCCCGTCTCGCCAGCCCGGACAGCTCGGCGGCCGAGGATGAGGACGTACGCGAAGAACGCCACCTCAGCCACCACCCCGATCCCCACCCGACCCCACGTCGGCAACCCAGAAGGCGTCACAAACCCCTCGATAGCCCCCGAAACCAGCAGCACCACAACCAACCCCAAGGCCATGCCGACAGTCGCGCGCCCAGTCTCAGCAAGAGCCTGCATCCGCGTGCGACCCCCAGGGTCGACGACCGTCCACCCCAGCCGCAGCCCAGCCCCGGCAGCGACGAACACAGCGGTCAGCTCGAGCAGCCCATGCGGCGTGATCAGCCCGAAGAAGACGTCCGCCCGGTCGTTCACGACCATCAGCCCGCCGGAGATGCCGACGTTCGCCGCGTTCTGCCACAAGATGTTGACGACCGGCACACACAGCAAAACCCCCAAAACGAGGCTCTGCGCAGCCACCCAGGCGTTGTTCGTCCACACCCCCAGAGCGAACTCAGCAGCCGGCGCCGACGAGTAGTAGTCGGCGAAGTCGTGCTCCACCAGCTGCTGGATCTGCTCAGGAGGAGCGATCTGCGACTGCACATCAGGGCTCGTCCCCACCCAGAAGCCCACAGCCACAGCCACCGCGTAGAACGCCAGCCCAGTCGGGACCCACCACCGCATCGTCCGATACAAAGCCGCCGGGAACGAGACCACGAAGAACCGCGTGACCTCCTGCCAGGCGGGCGTGTGCGCCCCCGTCACGGCAGAACGGGCCCGCGCCACCAACGTCGACAGCCGCCCCACCAGCTGCGCGTCCGGCGCGGTCGAACGGATCACCGACAGGTGGGTGGCGACGCGCTGGTACAGCGTGACGAGCTCGTCCGCCTCGGCTCCGCTCAGCCGCCTGCGGTGGTTGACCAACTCGGCCAACCTGTCCCACTGCGCCTGATGGGCAGCAACGTACGCCTCCAGCTCCACGCTGGCAGACTAGCGTCGTGAGCGAACTGGTGACCGGAGAGGCAGTCGTCCTGGAGCTGCGGCTCGCCCGCCCGGCGACCCGCGCGCTCGCGCTAGGCGTCGACCTGCTGATCGAGGCCGCCATCTTCACCGCGCTGCTGATCCCGGTCGGCCTGACCATCGGCGGCCGGCTGTCCTCGTCGATGGTCACCGCGCTGATCCTGATCGGCATGGTCGGCACGTTCGTCGGCTACAACACCGTGATGGAGACGCTGACCCGCGGCAAGACGGTCGGCAAGTACGCGCTCGGGCTGCGGGTGGTCCGCGACGACGGCGGGCCGGTGCGGTTCCGGCACGCGTTCGTCCGCGCTCTCGCGGGGTTCGTCGTCGACTTCTTCGGGACGTCCGGGGTCGTCGGCTTCACGACCGCGATGATGTCCAGCCGCGGCAAGCGGGTCGGCGACATGCTCGCCGGGACCGTGGTGGTCCGCGAACGAGCGCCGCAGGCGCCCGATCCGCTGCCGGACATCCCGCCGCAGCTGGTGTCGTGGGCCTCGATGGCGGAGCTGTCCCGCGTACCGGACGACCTGGCCCTGTCCACGCGCTCGTTCCTGTCCCGGTACGCCGAGCTCCAGCCCGCGGCACGGGAGGCGCTCGGCGGCCGGCTTGCGGGCACGATGGCGCAGTACGTGTCGCCCCCTCCGCCGCCCGGAACGCCCGCCTGGGCCTACCTCGCCGCGGTGTTGGGCGAACGCAGCCGCCGCGCCTTCGGCCGCGCCCCGCAGCAGCAGGCGGCACCGCCGCAGCCCCCGCCGTTCCAGCCACCACAACCACCACAACCGCCGCCCCAGCAGCAGCCACCCGACAGCGGAGGCTTCGCCGCGCCCCGCTAGCCCCTACCGGTGCAGGCGCGGGTCCAGAGCATCGCGCAGCACGTCCCCCAGCAGGATGAACGCGAGCACCGTCACGCTCAGGAACAACGACGGGAAGACCAGCAGGTGCGGGTACGCCTGGAAGTCGTTCTGCGCCGTCGACAGCTGCAGCCCCCAGGAGATCGCCGGCGACTGCAGCCCGATCCCCAGGAACGTCAGCGCCGCCTCGGCGACGATGACGCCGCCGACCGAGAGCGTCCCGATCACGATCACCGGCGCGATCGCGTTCGGCAGGATGTGCCGCAGCAGCACGCGCACATCCGACGCACCCAGGGCACGAGCCGCGGTGACGTACTCCAGGTCCCGCGTCGCGAGCACGGTCGATCGCATCAGCCGCGTCAACGTCGGCCAGCCGAACATCGCCAACACCAGCGACACCGTCCACACGTTCCGGTTGTCGAAGCTGGTCAGCACGACCAACGCCCCAAGGATGAACGGGAACCCGAAGAACACGTCCGTCAGTCGCGACACCACCACGTCGACCATCCGCCCGTAGAACCCGGCCAGGCTCCCCAGCACGATCGCCAACACCAGGCTGCCCAACGTCACGAGCACGCCGACCGAGATCGACGCGCGCGCCCCGTAGACCACGTTCGCGTAGACATCGCAACCCTGCTTGTCGAAACCGAACGGATGCCCCTCGACAGGCGCCGCCCCGCTGCTCCCCAGATCGCACACCCGCGGGTCGCCGTGCCCGAACCAACCCGCGAACAGACCAGGCACGACGGCCATCAGCACCATCACCGCCACGACGACTCCGGCGAGCCAGAAGATCGGGTTGCGCCGCAGCTGCCGCCACGCGTCGCCGAGGAACGAGGCCCGCCGTTCCGTGTCGGGTTGGAGCGAGGACGTCAGCTCACTCACGACGAATCCTCGGGTCGAGTACGCCGTACAGCACATCCACGGCGAGGTTCGCGAGCAGGAAGATCAGCACGAGCGCGGTCGAAACGCCAACGATCACAGGGCCTTCGTGGACGCGGATCGCGTTGAACAGCAGCTGCCCAACGCCCGGCAGGTTGAAGATGCCCTCGATGATGACCGCGCCGCCGAGCAGGTAGCCGAGCTCGATCGCGAGGTACGTCACCGCGGCGATCAGCGAGTTCCGCAACACGTGGCGCCCGATGACGTACCGCCGCGACAGCCCCTTCGCCAAGGCGGTCTTGACATAGTCGGCGCGGAGATTCTCCAACACCGACGTACGAACGAGCCGCGCCACCGATGCGAGCCCGAACGCGGCGAGGATCAACGCGGGCAGCAGGTACGAACGCGGCCAGCCCTCGTCCACACCCGACACCGGGAAGAGCCCGGCGCGAACGCCCAACAGCAGCTGCGCGGTGTAGCCGAGCACGAAGACCGGGATCGAGATCACCGCGATCGTGAACACCAGCACGACATAGTCGAACACCTTGCCGCGACGCAGCGCCGCGAACACCCCGAGCAGCACGCCGACCACGATCTCGATCAGCCACGCCGTCAACGCCAGCGTGATCGTCACCGGCCAGCGTTCGGCCATCAACGTGGAGACGCTGCGCCCGTTGAAGTCCTCGCCGAGATCGCCGGTCAGCACGTCGCCGAGGTAGCCGACGTACCGCACGAGCACGGGATCGTTCAGGTGATAGCGCTCACGCAGCGCCTCCACGACGCTCTGCGAGAGTGGCTGGTCGCCGGCCATCCCGCGGATCGGGTCGCCGGGCAGAGCGTAGATCGCCAAGAAAATAAGGAGAGTGACACCGAGAAAGATCACGACGAGCTGCAGCAGGCGGCGAACTACGTACCTGCCCATGCTTCGTGGTCAGCCCTTCGCCTCGGCCACGGCCTGCCGGGCGCCGGCGAGAATCGCGGCGAGCTGCACGCCGACCAGGTGCCGGATCGGGATCGGCTCGCCGGCAGTCTCGCCCTCGGCGATCTCCGTCCACGTCTCGAAGACCTCGCTGAGGTGGGCGAACTGGGCCCGGATCCTGGGGGTGCGGTTGCCTGCCGCCAGCTCGGCGCTGAGCGCCGCCAGCAGCATGCCGCCGTAGCGGACGGCGAACATGCGACCGACGTCGATGGCGTGGAAGCGTTCGGCGACCGTGGCGGACCGAGCGTTCTCCGGATCGTCCGCCCGCGTCCGGTCCGCAGCGACGTGGCCCGGCAGACCGGGAACGAACCACTTCAGGGCGCTCAGATAGGGCGAGTCGACCGTGAGGTCGCGCTGGACGGTGTCGAGCACGCCGCCGAGGACACGGTGGACCTCCTCCAGCCCGGACGCCCGCCTGCGGAGGACGTCGGCGTAGGTCAGGTCGCTCGGGGACTCGTCGTTCGCGTCGCGATGGGCCCAGTACGGGACCTCGGTCACGATCGTCAGCGTGCCCCAGCGCTCGGCGTACGACCAGCTCGCGCCGCCGCCGACCCGGTCCGTCGGGTCGTTGCCGACGCTCTGGAGGAAGTCGTAGGTGTCCTCGCCGCGAATCACCTCGTAAACACCGGGGGAGAACTCGGCGACGTACGGCACCTCGGGCTTGCTCGTGTCGATCGGGATGCCGAGCGCCCGCGGAGTGACGTAGAGGTGCTCGTACAGCTCGGGAGTCGGTCGGCTGAGGTAGTAGAAGACGCCACCGTTCTCGCCGTTGTGCAGCGAGGACATGAACACCGGTTTGGTGTCGTCGATCAGCCGCATCAGCGCGAGCGTCTCCGGCATCACCCGGTCGAAGTAGGCGTCCTTGTAGACAAAGGGAAACGTCCACTCGACCTGCTCGTCCGGGGCCGGGCGGTAGAAGTGCCGGCCGTAGTGGCCGCGGGTCATCGGCCCGTTGAACCAGCCCTCGTTCAGCCGGCTTCCGTCCGGGTCGATGCAGCCGATCACGTGCCAGCGCAGGCCGAACGAGCTCCGCAACGCCTCGTCCTGGCAGAGGATCGTCGCGAGGTGCAGGGCGGTCAGGCCGCCGATCGGCTCGTTCGGATGCGGTCCGGCGAACACGACCGCGTCGTTCTCGCCCGCTCCGATCGTCAAGCAGGTCAGCGGATCACCGAGTCGAGACGTACCGACGCGGTGCAACGTGGCGACGTCGGGATGGTCGTCGGCGAGCCGCTGGAACGCCGCGGTCAGCTCGTCGACGGTGGGGAAGTGGTCGAAGTCCGGGACGTCGCTGGCGAGCGCGACGAGATCGAGGTCCAACCGGCGCAACTCCTTCGGTGGTGCGGACGTGGCGTTCTCTTGCATGCGTCTGGTCTGACGTGGCGTCGTGCGAGCCTTGTCTTTTGAGGGCTAACCCGCGACTCGTCCGTCGGCATCGCCGGGCCGTTTTCGGATGTTCACCGCGCTCCTGGTCTGGCGCTACGTCCGTGCGAGTCTTATTTCAGTCAGCTCGATCTGGTCGTGCCCGATCCGTACGTTGTCGACGTTCTTGCTGTAGCCGTAGACGTACTTGGCATAGAAGAGCATCGCGACCGGAAAGTCCTGCATGATCCGCTCTTCGGCCTGCTTGTACAGGTCGACGGCCTCCTCGGGCGACTTCGCCGCGTTGCCGTCGGAGATCAGCTTCTCGACGTCGGGGTTGCTGTAGAAGCCGGAGGTGTGGTTGCCCTCGCCGGTCTTGGTGAACAGCGCGCTGAGGACGTTCTGCGCACTCGGGTAGAGCGAGCCCCAGTGGCCGCGGAATGGGCCCTTGACGGACTTGTCGGACAACGCCTGGAGGTACTGGGTGAAGCCGGGCTGCGCCTTCACGGTGACGTCCGCGATGCCGAGGTTCTGCCTGATCTGGTTGGCGATCGCCTCGAACGTCTGCTCGTAGCCGACCCCGCCCGGGAACCAGATCTCCATCGGTCCCTGCCAGCCGCCGGCCTCAGCGAGCAGCTGCTTGGCGCGGGCGGCGTCGAACGCGCAGAGCTCGGCGCAGGAGTCCGTGGAGCCGCCGATCGTGTTCGGCGACAGGATCGACTTGGCGGGCTCGTACAGGCCGCCGAAGATCGCTTCGTTGACCGCGTCGCGGTCGATCGACAGCGAGATCGCCTCACGGATGCGTACGTCGGAGAATCGCTTGTCCCACAAGGGAAAACCGAGGTAGTCGATGGACGCGGCGTTGAACGCGATGATGCGGCCGGAAAGGTCCTTGTCGGCCTGGCGGTACTTCTCCTGCGGGACGAAGATGACGTCCACGTTGTTCGCCACGAGGTCGGTGTAAGCCGTACCCATCTGGCTGTAGATCTTGAAGACGACGCCGTCGACCTTCGGCTTCGTGCCCTTGTAGCCGTCGTAGCTGGTCATCGCGATCTGCTTGTCGTGCTGCCAGGCGCCGTCCATCTGGAACGGACCGTTGCCGATCGGCTTCTCGTCGTACGCCTTGAGGTCCTTGAACGCGGCCTTCGGCATCGGGTACCAGCCGGGCGAGCTCGGCGTGAGGCGGTAGGGGAACTGGCTGTCCGGGCCCTTCAGCGTGACCTGGATCGTGGTCTCGTCGACGACCTTGACGCCCTCGAGCTTCTCGGTGGCGGGCTTGCCCTTCTCGGGGTTGAGCTTGTCGTACCCGACGACGTTCGAGAGCTGGCCGTTGTTGCCCCAGCCGTTGGGTCCGTACGCGGTCGCGTTCCACGCGTCGGCATAGCTCTGCGCGGTCACGGACTCGCCGTTGTGGAACGTCCAGCCGGGCTTGAACTTGATCGTCCAGGTCGTGTTGTCGGTCGAGGTGACGGACTCGGCCTGAACGTAGGTGAGCTCGTTCTTCTCGTCGAGCTTGACGATCGGGGCGAACAGGGCGTGCATCTGGTCGTACGCGCCGGTCGCCTGGCCCGGCGTGAGGTGGTCGGGCTCGACGCCTCCCACGGAGAACGTCGACGGCTGCTTGTCCCCGTCACCCGATCCGGCGTCACCGCCGCAGGCACTCGCCGCGAGGATCGCGATGCCGGCCAGCATGGCGATGCCTACCCGCTTCAGACTCATGTTGGGCTCTCCTCAAGCTCACCTCTCGACCCCACCAGGTCATCCTTGGTAGCTTGCCGAGCACTGTCAATACAGTAAATGTCGAGTTTTCAGTGTGAACTGAAAGTTACGTGGGCTGGCATTTTGGAGGAAACCCGCGAGTGTTCTGTCCGCGTCGCCTGGCCGGTACAGGGCGTTCACCGCGCTCCTGGTCTGGCGAGGCGACTGGAGGGGATCCATATTTAGGGGCCGGGGAGGCCGATGGCGAAACGCAAGCGGGCTCCGGCTCCAGGCCCGGCGGCCCCTGAGGTCTTGGACGAGGATCGCCGGATGGACCTGGTCGAGGAGCTCGGCGTGATCTGGGCGGCCCGCGGCTCCCCGATGGAGGGCCGCGTGCTCGGCTATCTGATGCTGAGCAACGCGCCCAAGGTGTCCAGCGCCGAGCTGAGCCAGGCGCTGCGGGCGAGCACGGGTTCGATCTCGTCGGCGACCCGGGTGCTGCTGGCGGACGGCTTCATCAAGCGCGTCTCGGTCGCGGGGGAGCGGACCTACTACTTCGCGGTCGAGGACGACATCTGGGGCGCCTTCCTCGCCGGCGAGCGTCCGCATCTGGCCCGCCGCGAGCGCTTCGCCGAGAAGGCCCTCGAGCTGCTGGCCGCCGGCGACGAGGTGCCGAAGCGGCGGTTGGCGTACATGCGGGACTACATGAGCTGGCTGGCGACGTACCACCGGAAGATGCTCGCGGACTGGGAACAGTACAAGCGCGACCGCGACCACGCCTGACGGGGTGTCCAAGACGCGACATGTCGCATCCGCGGCAGCTTTGGGCTAATGACAGGGAGTGACATTTCCGGGCATTCTCAGGCCTGACGGGGACGGGTCTGTCATCGGCAGGGCAACGAAGGGCCTTCAGAGTGCGCATCAAGTCAGTACGGTCGCGTGTCCTCGTACTCGGAGCTGTCGCCAGTCTCCTCTTCGGCGCGGCCTCGGTCGCGCCGGCAGTGGCGCAGTCTCCCTCGAAGCCGGCGACGGTGACCCCGCTCGCCGGTACGGCGAAGCGCGTCACGTTGCTCACCGGCGACGTGGTGTCCGTCCAGGAGGTTCCCGGCGGCAAGCACGCCGCGACGGTCTCGCCGGGTGTGGGTCGGGAACGGATGTCGTTCCAGCAACTCGAGCTCGACGGCGACCTGCTCGTGATCCCGCACGACGCGATCCCGTACCTCGCCAACCAGCGCCTCGACCGCACGCTGTTCAACGTCACCGAGCTGATCGCGCAGGGCTACGACGACGCGCGCAGCAAGAGCCTGCCGCTGATCGTGCGGTACGGCGCGAAGGTCGACGAGGCTCGCGCCACGAGGGCGCTGCCCGCGATCGAGGCCGGCCCCGTCCTGGACAGCATCGACGCCCGCGCGCTCGCTGCGGACAAGCAGCGGATCGGCACGTTCTGGGAGGCGCTCGACAACGACACCGCGGCGCCGAAGACCACGCGGATCGGCGAGCTGCGGCTCGACGGCGGCGTCGAGTACGTCTGGCTGGACCGGAAGGTCCGCGCGAACCTCGAGCGCAGCGTGCCGCAGATCGGCGCCCCGTACGCCTGGCAGGCCGGGTTCGACGGTACGGGCGTGAAGGTGGCAGTCCTGGACACCGGCGTCGACGACACCCACGGCGACCTCGCCGGCAAGGTCGTCGAGGCCCGCAACTTCACCACCAGCCCCGACACCAAGGACCGCTTCGGCCACGGCACGCACGTCGCGTCGACGGTCGCCGGCACGGGCGCTGCCTCCGGCGGATCGCGCAAGGGCGTCGCGCCCGGCGCGCAGCTGCTCGCCGGCAAGGTCCTCGACGACAGCGGCTACGGCTCGGACTCCGAGGTGATCGCCGGCATGCAGTGGGCCGCGAGGGCCGGGGCGAAGGTCATCAACATGAGCCTCGGCGGCGATCCGACCGACGGCACCGACTTGCTGAGCCTGTCCCTCAACGAGCTGACCGCGGAGACCGGCGCGCTGTTCGTCGTGTCCGCCGGCAACAGCGGCCAGTCCGGCGGCTACACGGTCGGCTCGCCGGGCTCGGCCTCCTCCGCCCTCACCGTCGGCGCGGTGGCGCGCGACGAGACGTTGGCGCCGTTCTCCAGCCGCGGACCGCGCGTCGGCGACTTCGCGATCAAGCCGGACATCACCGGTCCGGGCGTCGGCATCGTCGCGGCGCGGGCCGCGGGAACGTCGCTGGGGACGCCGGTCGACGACCACTACACCGCGGCGTCCGGTACGTCGATGGCCGCGCCACACGTCGCCGGCGCGGCGGCGATCCTCGCGCAGCAGCACCCGACCTGGACGGCAGTCCAGCTCAAGAACGCGCTGGCGAGTACGGCCAAGCCGAAGGACGGGCTGAGCGTCTTCGACCAGGGCGTCGGGCGGGTCGACGTCCAGCGCGCCGTGTCGCAGGGCGTCTTCGGCACGTCGGTGGTCGACCTCGGCGTGTTCACGGCGAAGGACACCGCGAAGGTGACGAAGGAGGTCACCTACACCAACGCGAGCGCGCAGCCAGCGACGCTGTCGTTGCAGCTGTCGCTGACCGGTCCCGGCGGAGCGCTGCCGGCGGACGCCGTGGCGCTCGACAAGTCGTCCTTGACAGTGCCGGCAGGCGGGTCGGGGACCGTCAAGGTGACGGTCGACCCGGCCGTCCTGCGGTCGGGCATCTTCAGCGGCGTCCTCACCGCGCGCGCCGGATCGGTCGAGGTGCGTACGGCGCTGGGCGTGTCGCGCGAGGCGCCGCGGCATCGCGTGACGTTCAAGGCGGTCAAGAGCGACGGCAGCCCCGGTGGTCTCGACGCGATGGCCGTGATCGGTGAGGACGCGCGGTTCGACTTCGTGGGCTACATGCCGGACGGGTACACCAGGACGCTGGAGCTCGCCGAGGGCACGTACCAGGTCCACGGCATGGTGCACGAGGGCGTCGATCCCGACGGCGTCTCGTACGAGGTGACCGATCCCTCGTTCCAGGTCAAGGCCGACGCGACGCACGTCTTCGACGTCCGCAAGGCGCGGCCGGTGCGGATCGAGACGCCGAAGCCCGCGGAACAGAAGACGATTCTGAGCTGGTACGTGCGGCGCGAGTTCGGCGCGCGGTCGGTGACGAACTACACGATGCAGTTCTACACCGGGCAGGAGCTGCGGGTCGTACCGACCAAGCGCGTCACGGATGGGCTGTTCGAGTTCGGCACGCGCTGGCAGCTCGAGGCACCGCAGCTGCGATCGACGGCACGGGTGTCGGGGAAGTCCGCCAAGCCGGTCGAGCTGTTCCTGCTCGCGTTGTCGCAGCCGGTCGATGGCAAGCGCACGTTGACAGTGGTCGACGTGGGTGCCGGGCTGCCGGCTGACTATGCCGGGAAGGACGTCCGCGGGAAGGCCGTTCTCGTCACGTCGGTTGACGATCTGTACGAGGACCGCACGCGGGACGCGGCGGCCGCAGGGGCGGCGATGGCGGTGATCGTTCCGCCGGAGTTCTACGGCCCGTACTCACGCTGGAACCCCGCCGCGTACGGCGACCGGCTGCCGATCCCGGGCGCGCTGGTGCCGGAGAACCAGGCGAATCTCCTTCGCTCCAAGGGATCTACGGTCAAGCTGGAGCTGATCGGCGTGTCGGTGAGCCCGTACCTGTACGACATCATGCAGGTGTCGCACCAGCAGGTGCCGGCCGATGGCGTGCATTACAAGGTGAGCAGCCGGAACACCGCGCTGGTGACGACTCGCTACCACGAGTCCGGTGGCGACGGCTGGTCGTCGGAGCAGCGGTTCGGCTGGCGGCCGTGGCAGGACAACGCGATCAACCATCACCAGCGGCTCGTCGGGACCGGTCACGTGCGGGAGGAGTACGTCAGCACCGACGGCACGATGTGGCAGCAAAAGGTGAAGTTCGGTCGGCAGTTCGACAACATGAACGAGCTGTACCAGGGGCTGACCGAGCAGCCGCGGACCTACCGTTCGGGCGAGCGGCTGTCGCAGTCCTGGTTCGCGCCGGTGTCGCGTCCGGTGATCCCGCGCGGGTCCAGGTCCGGGTCGTACCGCGAGGCCGACCTGCTGACCCTGCGTGTGCCGGTGTTCGGTGACGGCGCTCCGGGGCACTACGGCTACATCGAGGGCGGGTTCGGGCCGGTGACCGACGTGGTGTCGGCTCAGCTGTACCGGGACGGGACGTTGATCGCGGACGTGCCGGAGCCTTGGGGCCAGTTCCCTGCTGGTGCCGCGTCGGGCACGTACCGGCTGGACGTCGATGTGGCGCGGACGTCGCCGGACTGGGCGTTCTCGACGCGGACCCGGACGTCGTGGACGTTCGGCTCGTCGCGTACGCCGGCGGGGACGCAGGCCCTGCTGCCGTTGCTGCAGCTGGACTACGCGACCGAGGCGGGGCTGGACAACCGGGTGCCTGCACGGCGTTGGCAGTCGATCGACCTGACGGTCCGGCACCAGGACGGTCTGAAGGGCCCGCGCGTGAAGAGCGCGAAGGTCTGGGCGTCGTACGACGACGGGGCGACCTGGCGCTCCGCGGCCCACGTGTCGTCGCGCGGCGACGGCAAGTACCGCGTGACGCTGGCGCCGCCGAAGTCCTCGAACGGCTTCGTGACGCTCCGAGTGCAGGCTACGGACACCGCCGGCAACGCCGTCGACCAGACGGTCGTCCGCGCCTACGGCCTGAAGTAACCCCCGAGTCCGGGGCCGCCTCCTACCGGGCGGCCCCGGTTCCTTACGCCCGGGGCGGACCGGCCTCGATGCGTTGCTGGATGACCGTCAGCGGCTCGTCGAAGCCCTTGGGTTCGTCGATGATCCAGGTGGCGCCGGCCTGCTCGAGGGCGGCGACCGAGGACGTCGAGTTCAGCGCGGTGATGATCTCGAAGCCGTCCGGTGGGTCGAGCGCCTCGACCGTACGGGCCAGGACGTCGGCGGACAGGCCGCCCTCGGACGCGCTCGGGTCGAGCGGGTAGAAGCCGTCCCAGCGCAGCGCTCGTTCCATCGGCTTGCGGCGGCCCACCCCGCCGGCCACCCAGATCGGCGGGCGCGGCTTGCGTACCGCGGCCGGCGCGAGGTGCGCGGACACCTGGTAGTACTCGCCGGAGTGCTCGACCGCGTCGCCGCGCAGGATCGCGTCGATCAACGGGAGCGCCTCGTCGAGCATCGCCGCGTGTGTGCGCGGGTCGCCGGACTCGCCGAACGCCTCGTACTCCAGCGCCGCCGGCACCCCGAGCCCGACGCCCAGCGTCGCCCGGCCGCCGCTCAGGTGGTCGACCGTCACGACCTGCTTCGCCAGCTGCCACGGCCGGCGGCGAGCGACCGGCGTCACCAGCGTGCCGACCTGGATCGTCGTCGTTCGCGCCGCGATCGCACCCAACAGCGACCACGGGTCGTGCAGCTCCGGCCGGTACGCGGCTCCTTGCAGGTGGTCCCAGACGAAGAACCCGTCCCAGCCCGTCTCCTGCGCCGTGACCGCGAGGTCGAGGAGGAACGAGGGATCGCCGACAGCTGGCACGTTCAGCCCGAATTTCACGCGACCAGAGCCTAGTCAACCGTCCACCAACGAGCCCGACTTCGCCGAGACCGGTCGCTCTACTGCATCATCGGAAGCAGAACGCGCGACCAACGGGGCTGGGCGAGGAGGTTAAGCATGCTGGAGGCGACCGGGATCGGGCCGGAGGAGGAGCGCGTCTACAGGCTGCTCGTCGGCACGTTCGACTCCTGCCCCGAGAACCTGGCGGTCAAGCTCGACCTCACGGTCGAGGAGACCGTCAAGCTGCTCGAGTCCCTCCACGCGAAGGGGCTGGTCAGCCGCATCGCCGGGCCGGACGAGCGGTACGAGCCGATGCCGCCGGACGTCGGCTTCGGCCCGCTGCTGCTGAGCGGCCAGGAGTCGCTGGAGTGGGCGCGGAACGCGGTCTTCCAGCTCTCCGAGGAGTACCGCAGCAGTGCCCGCCGCCGCGACGCGAGCCAGCTCGTCGAGGTCGTCACGGGCGCGGCGCCGCTCCGCCAGCAGATCCGCAACCTGCAGCTGTCGGCGCGGCACGAGATCGTCTGGTTCTGCAAGGCCGGCCACGTCGCGATGACGTCCGCGGACAACGACGAGGAGCTCGACATGCTCGCGCGGGGGATCCGCTACCGCGTGATCTACGAGCGTGCGCTGCTCGAGGAGCCGGGCATGATCGAGAGCGCCGCCACGTCGATCCGCAGCGGCGAGATCGCGCGGGCGACGTCGACGCTGCCCGTACGCCTCGCCATCGCCGACGGCTCGCTCGCGCTGTGCCCACTCGTACCCGCCGCCGACGGCCTCGGTGAGCCGACGGCCGCGCTGATCCGGCAGAGCAGCCTGCTGGACGCGTTGATCGCGCTGTTCGAGACCCATTGGGAACGTTCGTCGCCGCTGCAGCTGACCGGCGACGGCGGTCAGGCGGCCGAGACCGGACCCGACAACGACGAGCTGTACCTGCTGTCGCTGCTCGTCGCCGGCGTCGCGGACAAGGCGATCGCGAGCCAGCTGGGGTTGTCGCTGCGTACGGTGCAGCGACGGGTCCACGATCTGATGATCAAGGCCGGCGCCGACACCCGTACGCAGCTCGCCTGGCATGCGGCGAAACTGAATTGGTTGCCCGGCGATGTCGAAAAGCCGCGATCGGCTCCGACCTCCTAGTGTGATGAACGAATCCTCTCTCGCATTGGCCGACGGCCGGACCCTGCACTACTACGACCTCGGCGGCTCGGGGTTCCCGGTGTTCTGGCACCACGGAACGACGAACATCGGCACCCCGCCGGCGCCGCTGTACTCGCTGGCCGCGCGGCTCGGGCTGCGCTGGGTGTCGATCGACCGGCCGGGATACGGCGGGTCGACTCGGCAGGTCGGACGTACGATCGCGGACACCGCCGCGGACGTGCTGGCCGTTGCGGACGCGCTGGGCTTCGAGCGCTTCGCCGTGATGGGTCAGTCAGGAGGCGGCATGTACACGCTCGGCTGCGCGGCGGCGCTCCCGTCGCGGGTGGCCGCCGCGGTGAGCCTCTCCGGGCCCGCGCCGTTCTCCGCCGAGGGCCTGGACTGGTACGCCGGGATGATCCCGTCCACCCGAATCTCCATGTCCGCGGGAGCCGCCGGGCTCGAGGCGAGGGAGGAGCTGGAGGCTTCGTCGTTCGAGTACGACATGGAGCTCACCGAGGCCGACATCGCCACGCTCTCGGGTGAGTGGTCCTGGTTCGGCGAGGTCGTCCGACCGGCGATGGAAGGCGACCCCGGCGGCGGGATCGACGACGACATCGCCAGCACCCACCCCTGGGGCTGCGACCCGCGCGACATCACCGCCCCGCTACTGCTGATCCACGGCGACAAGGACCAGGTCATCCCCGTCTCCCACGGCAAGTGGCTCGCCGCCCACTGCCCCACCGCCGAGCTGCGGGTGAAGGACGGCGAGAGCCACATCTCGATCATCACCCACGCCGCCGAGGGCCTGGAATGGCTGGCCGAGCAGGTCCGGCTCAGAGCGTGATCGGTGGGGTGGGGAAGCCGCGGGCAGTGGTGGCGCCGTCGACGACCATCTCTGCGCCGCTGACGTAGGAGGCGGCGTCGGAGAGGAGGAAGGCGATCACGGCGGCGACCTCGGTGGGTGAGGCCACGCGACCCATGGGGGAGATCGCACCCTCTTGGCGCAAGCTCTCCGACACGTCCGCCCCGGGAGACAAAGTCGCGCGCAGCATCGGGGTGTCCATCGATCCCGGCAACACCGCGTTGCAGCGAATCCCGTAAGGCGCGTAGTCCACCGCCACGCTCCGGGACATCGCGACGACGGCGGCCTTTGCCGCGCCGTAGGCGAAGTAGCGGGGCCACAGCGCGAAGGCCTGGATCGACGACACGTTCACGATCGATCCGCGCCCGTGGGGCAGCATCCGGCGGACCGCGGTGCACGTCCCGTACATCGGCCCGAACTGCAGCACCCGCAGCGCCGCCTCCAGCGAAGCGGGCGTGATCTCGTGTGCCGCGCCCTGAACGTCGATGCCTGCGTTGTTCACCCACCAGGCAAGGGGAGCCGTACGTTCGGCCACCTCCGCTGCGGTCTCGTGCGACGACGGATCCTCGACCCCGCCCACCACGGTCGACACCCCGAGCTCGGAGGCCAACCGCGACAGGCCCTCGTCGTCGATGTCCGTCGCTACCACGTGCACGTCGGCGCTCACCAATGCGGCAACGACGGCCGCGCCCAGCCCGTGCGCCGCGCCCGTCACCACCGCCGAGATCATGACCGCACCCCTGCCGTCGTGTCCCGCAGAACGAGCTCCACCTCGAACGACACCGCCTCGGCAGGTCGCGAAGGGTCGTCCAACGACTCCTTCACCAGATCGAACGCCCGCGCCGCCATCCGCGCACCGGGAAGGCGGACCGTCGTGATCGAGGGCCGCACCCAGCTCGCGAAGTCGAAGTCGTTGAAACCCACTACCGACACATCCGACGGCACCCGCAGCCCATCCGCCTCGGCCTGCTGAACGACACCCAACGCGATCAAATCGTTCGCCGCGATGACGGCTGTCGGAGCAGCGGCCTCACTCAGCAGGCCGGCCACTGCCAGCCGAGCATCGGCAACGGTGTAAGCCGAAGCTTCCCACTCCACCAACGACACCTCCGCGGACGAGCACGCCAGCCGTACCCCCTCGCGACGGTGCCGCGGCCCCGGCCACTCCGGATCCGCGCCCAGCCACACGAACCGCCGATGCCCCAAGGCGACGAGCTGCCGCACCGCCTCGAAGGCGCCGCGCTGGTCGTTCGCCGACACCGTTTGAACGCGCGGCAGCACCGGATCCTGCTGCAACAGAACGACGGGCGCCGACAGTCGGGTGATCGCCGCGATATCGCGCCGGTGACCGGCGTCCAGCTCACCCACACTGAGGATGGCGCCGTCGACCCGCCCCTCGCGGACCAGGCGCAGAGCAGAGCTCGCCGCCTCACCGGGAGCCGTCACGTCCACCACCGCCGTGTAGCCGGATGCACGAGCCGCGCCCGTCGCACCGTGCAGGAACTCAAGGTGCAGGGGATCGTGCAGCCCCAGATGGCTGGGGTCCTCGAGGGCGAGAACGATCGAGTGCGCCCGCTGCGAACGAAGCGAGCGCGCGGACGCGTTCGGCCGGTATTTCAGGTCGTAGATCGCCCGCTCGATCGACTCGCGGGTGTCCTTCCGCGGCCGGTGCCGGTTGTTCAGGTAGTTGGAGACGGTCTGCATCGACACGCCGGCTCGTTCGGCCACATCGCGCATGGTCGCCCGATCGGGTACCGAGCCCGTCACAGCACCCGCCACTTGTCCCAGACCGCGTCGAGGGATCGGCCGTTGCGGAGCTCGTGTCGCGCGCCGCTCTCCCGTCGTACCCGGTGCAGAACGAGCTGGCGTACGTCCGCCATCGCTGACGCGGGCACGACGACCACGCCGTCGCTGTCGGCTACGACGAAGTCGCCCGTATGCACCTGGACCCCTCCCGCCTGGACCGGCGACCCGATCTCGCGGACTCGAGCACGCGCTCGCGTGTCCAACGGCGACGCCCCACGGCAGAACACAGGGTATTTCATCTCCCGCAGCTGCCGGGTGTCGCGAACGTACCCGTCCACGATCGCGCCCGCGGCCCCACGCGCCAACGCCGCATGGGAGAACAACTCGCCCCACACAGCGGCGCGATTGTCGGCGGGCACGGCATAGACCGACACGCTGCCCGGCTGGAGGGCGTCGACGGCGAGGATCTCGTTCGCGTACGGGACGTCCGGCGCCGTCACCTCGCTGGAGGACTGGACCTCGACGGTCAGCACCGGCCCGCAGATCACCGTGTCCAGGGCGAGCGGGCGGATGGCATCGTCCATCAGCTGCACGGGGAGCCCGAGCTCGTCCAAGGCGTCGCAGATGAGTGCCGACGACAACTCCATCGCGTCCGGTGTTGGATTCGATCCAGCCATCGGAAGTCCCAATCTGCCGTCCATGGATGGGGAACACGGCCGGCGAAGTCTTGACGAGCGAAGATCTTGTTTATAACGTTCAAGTTCGAACGTAGCACAACCCGCCGCCGAGCACAGGACCGCCGTGAAGATCACCAGCGTCCAGTTCCACAAGGTCAACATCCCCCTGCACGCCCCGATGCTCTGGGCCGGCGGGATCAATCGCTCGTGGACGCGCGTCATCGTCCGCATGCAGACCGACGAGGGGATCGAGGGCATCGGCGAGACCTGCGGCGGGGACTCGACGCTCGTGCAGCTCAACGAGCTGAAGGAGTTCTACCTCGGCCAGGATCCGTTCGACACTGCGAAGATCCTCAAGCACTTCTGGTACGTGCCGCGCTATCACGGCAACACCGGCAAGTACGCGGTGCAGGCGCTCGAGACCTGCTGCTTCGACATCATGGGCAAGTCGGCCGGACGGCCGATCAGCCAGCTGCTCGGCGGGAAGATGCGCGACGAGATCCCCACGATCGCGTACGTCTTCTACCGGCAGCGCAACGAGCGGGGCGAGGGCGGCGAACGGACGGCGGAAGAAGTCGTCGACTACACCCGCGAGCTGTGCGAGCGCACCGGTGTCACCACGATCAAGATGAAGGGTGGCGTCTACTCGCCCGAAGAGGAGGTCGCGACGACGGCGGCCCTGCGCGAGGCGTTTCCCCAACACCGCTTGCGGTTCGACCCGAACAGCCTGTGGTCCGTCGAGACCACGATCAGGATGGGCCGCAGGTTCGAGGAGCTCGACCTGGAGTGGTACGAGGACCCGGTCTGGGGCATCGAGGGCATGAGCAGGGCACGCCGGGACGTGCGGATCCCGTTCGCCACCAACATGTGCTCGGTGCAGCTTGACGAGCTCCCGATGGCCATCCGCGAGCACGCCATCGACGTGCAACTGCTCGACGTGCACGACTGGGGCGGCATCAACAATGTGTGGCGCGCGGCGGCGACGTGCCAGACGTTCCAGATCGGCATCGGCTTCCACTCCGGCGGGGAGGCGGGCATCTCCACCGCGCTCTACCTGCAGCTCGCGGCCGCCCTTCCGGTGTTGCCGTATGCCATCGACTCCCACTACCACCATCAGACCGACGACGTCCTGGCGGAGATGTTCGCCTACGAGAACGGCTGTTTCCGGGTGCCGGACGGGCCGGGCCTCGGTGTGGAGCTCGACGAGGACAAGCTCCGACACCTGGAACGCCTCAACGATCGCGAAGGCGATCTGACCTTCTACGGGGACTTCGAGCGGAGCGAGACCCGCTACATGGGCATGTACTGAAGGGTGGCTGACCACCATGCAGATCAAGGGAGTCGCGACCGGATTCGCCGCGGTGCTGTTGGGGGCGTCGCTGCTCGCGGCGTGTACGGATGAACCGAAGTCGCCGGCGGCCACCACAGTGGAGCTGCTGACCTGGCACGGTCCGGAGTCGAGCACGAAGTACTACGAGGGCTACCAGAAGATCGCCGAGTCCTACATGGAGACCCATGAGGACGTCGACATCGAGATCAAGTACGAGGCGGACGACACGTTCGGCAGCATCCTCGAGACGGGTTTCGCCGGCAACACGGCGCCGGACATCGTCCAGATGAAGTCCGGGCAGCGCACGACGTTCAGCGCGAACCTGCTCGACCTCCGCAAGCACCTGCTCCAGCCGAACCCGTACGACAAACGCGAGCCGCGCTGGATCGACACCTTCGTCGGGGGCGAGGCCGCCTTCCCGCCGGAGAAGAACGCGTCGAGCGCGAACGGTCTGCTGTTCGTCCCGAACGACGGCAACCCGGACGTCTACGCAGGCAAGCTCTACATCTTCAACAAGAAGCTCGTCGCCGACGCCGGGCTCGACCCGAACTCTCCTCCGAAGGACTGGAAGGAGATGTTCACCTGGCTGGAGGCGCTCAAGGGCAAGCCCGAGGTCGCGCCGATCGCCGGCTCGAAGGACGTCGGCGGGAAGGTCTCCCAGATCGGCTACGGGTTCGGCGCGGACTACGCCGACAGGTACTTTGCCCCGGAGTTCAACACTCCCGAGTTCGCCGACGACCTCTACAACGACAAGCTCTACGTGCTCACGTGCTACACCGGCGGATCCCAACCAGCGTTGACGGACCTGCCGTACTACCCGGCGATGTTCAAGCTGATGAAGCAGCACCTCAGCTACTACCAGACGAGCTGGACCGAGAACAGCCCGGAGACCGAGATCCTCACGTTCGCCAGTGCGAAGGCCGCGCTGATGAACACGACGTTCTGGGACTACGGCACGCTGGTCGGGTCGCTGAGCGACTCGTCGTTCCCCGACGGGTATGGCCTGTTCCAGCTTCCCTACTTCGGCAAGGACACGCTCCCGTACGCGGTCGGACAGGGCTGGGTCACCCAGGCCGAGGCCGACGCCGCAGCGCCGTTCGCGGTCGACCGCCCCGCCGCGGCGGGTGGTGCGGGAAAGCACGAGTACGGCTTCACCGTGAACGCCGCGAGCGCGAAGGACACCAAGAAGCTCAATGCGATCGTCGACTTCCTGCGCTACCTGTCCAGCAAGGACGTTCAGGCCAAGTACGTGCAGACCGCGCAGTCGATGTCCCCGGTGAAGGACGTGCCGCTGATCGATGCCCTGACGCCGTTCGTGGTGGCCGAGCCTCCGGGCGGGTACGCGAAGCACGTCCTCGGCTACACGGTCGTCGAGTGGGGCAAGGCAGGTTGGGACGTCGACCTGACCAGGTTCCTCAGCGGCTCGATGAGCTCGGCGGACATGGTGAAGGCGGTCGCGGCTCCGGAGTGGGCGAAGGACATCCCGAAGCTGGAGGCGCTGAAGGAAGGCGTCGCGACCGCGAAGGCCGACGCGCAGAAGGCCGCCGCGGACACCAAGGAGGAGAAGGGCCGGGCATTGGCGTTCGCCCAACTGCGGTTGAAGTTCTACGAGCGCTACTACTACTCGCTGAAGGGCGACCTGAGGGTGCTCGGCTGAGCCGATGACGAACCTCGTCGACAGGGACGCGCTGCCGATCGCGCCGCCGCCGCGCCAGCCGCGGCGGCGGCGCGTACGGCTGTCGCGGCGGATCGTCGGCCTGATCCTCGACATCGACCCCGAGGAGCATCGCCAGCGGATCCGCTGGCGACGCGTCCTTACCAAGACCGCGCTCGTCGGAATCGTCCTCGCCCTGCCGGCCTTGGTCAGCAACATCATCTTCGACTGGATTCCGACCATCGACGGGGTGGTGCGTTCGTTCTTCACCTGGTCCGACCGCAACCCGGAGCCGGTCTTCGTGGGGCTCGGGAACTTCCAACGGGTGCTGGTCGATCCGGAGTTCCACGCCTCGCTGGGCAACATGCTCTTCTTCCTCGTCGCCTACCTCGTGCTCATGGTCCCGACGATCGTCTGCAGCGTTGTGCTCTTCCGCATCCAGAACAGCAAGCTGCAGTACGTCTACCGCGTGCTGCTGTGCTTGCCCATGGTCGTGCCGGCGCTGGTGTTCACGCTTACCTGGATCTTCATCCTGGGTTACGACTTCGGCGCGATCAACAACGTCCTCGTCGACCTGGGCTTCGAGCGCGTCCGGTTCCTCGGCGACCCGGAACTCATCAAGTGGACGATCCTGCTGACCGGCATCCCGTTCGTCTCCGCCAACAGCGCGCTGATCTACCTCGGTGGGCTCAACAGCATCAGCGACTCTGTATGGGACGCGGCCAAGCTGGACGGTGTCGGACCGATCCGGAAGTTCTTCAGCCTCGAGTTCCCGCTGATCATCGGGCAGTTCAAGCTCAACCTGATGGGCGTCATCGGGGCCGGGATCACGGTCTTCGCCACCCAACTGGTGTTCTACAACGCGTCGGTCCACCACGGGCTGATCACCCCCGGGCTGCTGATGTACTTCAAGGCGTTCCCCAACACCGGTGCGCCTGACTACGGTTACGCCTACGCGCTGGGACTCATCCTGTTCCTGCTGGCGCTGACCGTCTCCCTGCTGGCGCTGAAGTTCCTGAAGTCGAGGGACTAGGCAATGGCGGAGACCCTGAGCATGCGACGTGGCCGCCGCCGGCAACCGTCGCCGGCGAACGTGCTCAAGAACACATACCTGATCATCATCATCGCGATCATGCTGTTCCCGCTGTACTTGATGATCGTTGGATCGCTCAAGAACCTGGAGCAGATGCTCGACGACTTCTTCTCGCCGTCGTTGCCGTTGCATCTGGAGAACTACGTCAAGGCGTTCGAGTACGTCTCTCCGTACTTCGTCAACACGTTGGTCTACGCGGCGCTGAGCTGCGTGCTGACCGTTGGCGCGGCGGCGCTGGGCGGGTACGCGTTCAGTGCGCTGCGCTTCCCCATGCGGCGGATCCTGTTCGTGCTGTTGTTCGCCAAGATGTTCCTGCCCGGTGTGATGAGCCTCGTTCCTTCGTTCGTGCTGGCGTCGTCGCTCGGCCTGCTCAACACGCCGTTCGTCATCGCGCTGTTCTGCATGGGGACGTCGCAGCCGTTCTGGGTCTTCGTGATGAAGACGTTCGTCGACCAGCAGCCGCGGGAGCTGTTCGACTCGATGCGCATGGACGGCGCCGGCGAGCTGCGGATCTTCTGGAGTCTGGTGCTCCCGTTGCTGCGCCCGATGATCGCCCTGATGTCGTTGAACGTCCTGCTGTTCGTCTGGAACGACTTCATCTGGCCGCTGGTCACGCTCACCGACCCGGACAAGCGGACGATCACGGTCGGGATCTTCAAGCTGTCGACGGCGGCCGGGCTCGACTACGGCATGATGATCGCCGGCTACGCGCTCGCCGCGCTGCCGTTGCTGATCGCGTTCTTCCTCTCGATGCGCTCGTTCATGAGCGGGCTGACGGCAGGAGCGATCAAGCTGTGAGGACCGACCGACCGTTCCTGCTGGAGGACATGGACGAGCTGCGCGAGCGGGTCCTCGCCGAGGAGGGGACACGGCGTGCGGAGCTGTGGAACCTGCTGCGGAACTCGGCGCGCAGCGCACCCGCGGACTTCGGCTGGTTCGTACCGTTCGTCGCAGTCGTGACCCGTGACCCCGACGACATCGAACGCGCGCGGCAGCTCGTCTTCACCTATCTCGACAAGCTCGACCCGATGAGTTTCTGCTCCGGGCTCCAGTTCCACTTCTGGTGTTTCGCCTTCCCCCACGCGAAGGTCGCGCTCTACTTCCAGTGGTTGTGCACGGTCGACGCCTTCACCGCGGAGGAACGCGAGCGCATCTCCGAGCAGCTGATCGCGTACCACTTCGTCAACTTCTACTACGGCATGCGCACCAAGCCCGAGCCGGAGTGCGTCGACAACCAGGCGTTGTCGCTCTGCCTGTCGAACACGATAGTCGGCCAGCTGTTCGCGGACGGCTCGCGGATGGCCGGGATCATGCTCCGCGACGGGCTGCGGCGCTTGCCGGGGCTGCTGTCCGACCTCCCGGTGAGCGGCTACACCGGCGAGGGCAGCTCGTACATGGACTGTGTCAACGGGCCGGCGATCCCGT
Organism: Tenggerimyces flavus; assembly: GCF_016907715.1. Classification (NCBI taxonomy): domain Bacteria; kingdom Bacillati; phylum Actinomycetota; class Actinomycetes; order Propionibacteriales; family Nocardioidaceae; genus Tenggerimyces; species Tenggerimyces flavus. Next base: position 3,021,018 of record NZ_JAFBCM010000001.1, read on the forward strand.
TGGCAGTCGAGGTGCTGGAGCGGATCACGGGTGAGACCGGCCTCCTCCACCGTTCGGTGGGTGAGGAGGGGGCACTCCCGGTCAGCGTACTGCGCATGGTCGCCCGTTCGTTCATGCCCGGTGGGTTGCTGCTGCCGTGGGACAACTACGGCTACCAGTGGGGTGTGCGCTCGACGCTCGCGTACGGCGCGCTCCGGACGAGGGAGCCGATCTTCCAACGGGTGTTGGAGAACGAGTGCATCTGGACCTACGACATCGGGATCGGCTGGGCGTACGACGACCTCGTCTGGACGCTGATCTGGTGGCCGGACGAGCCTCCGGTCGGCGACGACGATGGCCGGAGCTGGTACGAGCCTCACCTCGGCGCGGCGCTGGTCAGCGCCGACGGCGACCGCTACGCGATGCAGCTGTGGGACGAGTCCGAGCCGGACATCCCGACTCGGTCGCACGTGAACCCGAATGCCGTGCTGTTCAACGGCTTTCGCACCCCGATCTCCGCCGACGGTTCGCCGACTCCGGACGCTCCGCACCGGTTCCAGTTCGACGACACCTGGCGGACGGTCGGTTTCCTCGCGATCGACACCGAGACCCGCTACAACTACGGCGACGGCTGCGCGGGCGCGCACTCGGTGATCGTCGTGGACGGCGCGGAGTCGATGCGGGCGCACGCCGCGTACGACCAGGTCCTGTCGTCCTCGTTCGGGCCTGGTCTGGTCGAGGCGGACGTCACACCGATCTACCGGGAGAACTTCCCGGATGTCCGTGTCGTGAGCCGGAGGACGCGGCTCCATCTCGACCGGTTCTTCACCGTGGAGGACACGTTCGAAGCCGAGTCGGAGCATCTGGTGACGTCGCGGTTCCTGTTCCGGCCAGGCGTGGCGCGGATGGACCGGGGGGTACGCGTCGAGACGCCGGAGGGCGTGACCCTGCAGCTGATCGAGTTGTGGAACGACGATGAGCTCCGCATCGAGCGGGTCGAGAACCATCCGTACAAGCCGGACGGTCGTTCGGAGCTGGTCGACTTCAGCGTCCGCGGCCGTGAGGTACGTCGACTGTTCGTGGCGCTGATCTCGCGTACCCGTGCCGACGCGACGGAACTCGCCGGCTTCCGCGTGGTCCCGGACGCCGCCTTTTCGCTGTCCGAGGCGGTGGCGGCGCTCGAACGGAGCACGGACCTCGTACCGATGCGGCTGCCGGCGTATATGGAGACGGGGCTGTCGAACCCCCAGAGGTGGTGGTACATGCGGATGGTCGTCAAGCGCCCGGGGCCTAGCTGGCTCCGGCTTCCGGTGGGCATGCACGCGCCGCGGCTGTACGTGTCGGGCGAGGAGGTCGACCTGTCGCCGTTCGCCCTGTCCGGCGAGCTGATCGCTCCACGGGTGCGGATCCCGGAACGCTTCGACGCGCTGCGGGAGGTGCACGTCGTGCTGCGGGTGGACGTACCCAAGGGACACTACGACGGCCAGGGCGACGGCACCATCGGGATGACCGGCGGGATGGCGCTCGCCTATCCGGTCGAGGAGGAAGTGATCCGCTCCGCGCGCTGCGCGGACGGGATCGTCACCGTGCTCACCAACGAGGACGAGTACCGCTTCGGAGTGGCGCGATGATCGAGCATGCGGGGCTGATGGAGCAGGTCCTCGCCGACCCGGAGGCACTGCGGGCGAACTGCCGGCATCCGGACTGGCGCGTTCGCTATGCCTGCGCGGTGGCGATGGGGGAGTGCGGCGACGCGGCCTGGTTGCCCCTGCTGTACGAGGTCTTGGTGGCGGAGAACGCACGACAGTTGTACTCGCAGCCGCGGGTCCGCGAGTTCGTCGGAAGCTACGACGACACGCGGATGGCCGAGCAGCTGATCAGGACCGAGGCAGTGTTCGACCGCGAGTATCCGGAGGAGCTGAAGGAGGACTGGCGGTGTCGCGGTCGCGTCCGGCAGGCGTGCCTGTTCGCGGTGTACGCAATCGGCTCGGCGACGTCGGAGCTCGTCGCGGAGATCCACCGGGTGCTGGCTGACCCGTCGGAGGACTCGGTCGTGATGGCCGCCGGAGCGATGGTGCTCGGCAAGGTGGGGGATCGGTCGAGCGTCCCGTACCTCGAGCAGGCCATGCGGCTGGACGAGTGGTGCCTCCGGGTGGAGGCACGCAAGGCGCTCGCCGCGCTCGAGCGGTTCGCGTAGGCGATCCCCGACTCCGGCCGGCAGACCAGCCCTCCACTGCGGGCGGATGTCCACAGCTCGCGCGACATCACCCACCGAAGCGGCGTTGAGAACGCCGTTGCGACGTTGGACAACCCCGGTCCGGTGGGTGAAGTGGCGGGTGGAAGGTCGGGGACAGTGGCTACTTGTTGCTGAAGTCGAACTTCGCGTACAGGTCGGCCGCGTTCTCCGGGGTCACGCCTTCGATCTCCAGCGTCTGGTCCTTCTCCACCGTCTCGCCGTGTACCAGGGCGTTCGCGGCCTTGGCCGCTTCCTCGGCGCCCGTCGGGTAGATGAACGTGCCTGCCAGCTGGCCTTGCTGGACGGCGCGGATGCCGCCGTCGGGGATGGCCAACCCATCCGTGCCGATGAACTTCATCGCCTTCTCCTGGCCGCGTCCGGCGGCGGCGAGGTAGGCGCCCAGGGCCATGGGGTCGTTCTCGGCGTATACGAGGTCGATCTTCAGGTTCTGCGCGAGCCACTGGTTCATCACGGTCGTGGCCTCTTCCTTCAGCCACTTGGCCTCGCGCTGCTGGATGATCTTGATCTTCGGGTTCGCCGCGATCGCCTCGCGGAAGCCCTTGTCGCGGTCGATCTGGGGCTGATTCGACAGGATCCCCTGCAGCTCCACCACGTTCCCGCCGGACGGCAGCAGCTGCACGGCGAGCTCGCCGGCCTTGCGGCCCGCGGCCACGTTGTCGCCGCCGATGAACGACGAGTAGCAGTCGGTGTTGACCGTACGGTCGAGCACGATCACCGGGATCTTCGCGTCACACGCCTGCTGCACTGCCGCGGTCAACGGCGCGGCTTCGTTCGGCGACACGATCAGAACGTCCACCTTCTGCTGGATGAAGTTCTGCACGTGCGCCACCTGCTTGCCCGAGTCCTGCTGCGCGTCGGTGATCGGCAGCAGCTTCAGGTCCGGGTACTGCTTGATGAAGTGCTCCAACTGAATGTTGAGCTGCGCGCGGTACGGCTCGGCGTTGTTGGACTGCGAGTAGCCGACCACGTACTCGGACTTCGTCGGAGCGCCCGACTCCGAGCCTGACGCGCCGCCGGTCGCACCGGATCCCGGAGTCTCGGTCGTGGACGCGCACCCGGCGGCGACCGCCATGGCGAGAGCCGCCGCCACCCCGAAAGCGAGCACCTTCGATCTCATGTCGATCTCCTTGTTGTGTGGGTTGAATCGTCCCGCCCGAACGCGCGGCGCACCGCCGCGCTCGCCGAGGTGAACAGATCGGGTCGTTGCAGCACCACCGCGACGATCACGATCAAGCCCTTGATGATCAGCTGCAGGTTGTCGCTCACCGCGTTCAGCCCGAGCACGTTGTCGAGCAACGTCAGGATCAACGCGCCGACGAACGTTCCGATGATCGTTCCTCGCCCGCCGGCAAGGGAGGCGCCGCCGATCACGGCCGCGGCGATCGCGTCGAGCTCGTACGAGAAGCCCGCTTGCGGATCCGCCGACGCGGAGTACGCGGCGTCGATCGGTCCGGCGAAGCCGGCGAGCAGTCCGGCCAGCGTGTACACGGCGATCTTCACCCGCGTCACGTTCACCCCGGACAGCCGCGCCGCGGTCTCGTTGCCGCCGACGGCGTAGATGTGCCGTCCGAACGTCGTCTTCGACAGGATCAGCTGAAAGACGATGCAGACAACGACGAACGCGAGCACGGGATAGTACACACCGGCACCTAAGACGCCCTCGAACAGGTTGTGCCCCGGCGTTCCGAACAGCTGGAACTGCTCCGAGTGTGGCGTCAGCGTGCCGTCGTCCTGCGCGATCTGCGTGCCCACGCTGACGTTGTTGCTGATCTGTCTGTCGATGCCACGGAACACCGATAAGGTCGCTAACGTCATGACGAACGGCTGGATCCGCAGCAACGTCGTGCCCGCACCGTTGAACAAACCCATCGCCCCGCCAGCGACCATCGCCAGCGGCAGGATCATCCACGGACTCAGGTCCGCGCGCGACAGCAACATCGCCGACACCATCGACGCCAGCCCCAGCATCGAGCCCACCGACAGGTCGATGCCGGCGGTGAGGATCACCAGCGTCACCCCGACCGCGAGGATGCCGCGCGACGCGAATGCCCCGACAGCGTTGGTCAAATTGGCCTGGTTGAGGAAGATGTCGCCCTTGGTGAGGATGCCCGCGCTGACGACGAGCACCAGCCCGATATACCCCTGGAGCGAGCCCAACATCGACAACGTACGGCGCCAGTTGCTCACCCCGTTGGGCACGTCGGCCGTGCTGTGGGACACCTACCGCACCTCTCCCCGTTCGGTCTCGGCAAGGACGACTTGGCGCGCCGTCGCCGCCTCGAGAATCCGTTCCTGCGTTGCCTCTTCCCGCGACAGCTCGGCCGTCAGCCGGCCCTCGCACAGAACGAGGATGCGGTCGCACATCGCGAGCAGCTCCGGCAGCTCCGACGACACCATCAAGATCCCCGCGCCGCGTGACGCCAACTCGCTCATCAGCGCGTAGATCTCGGCCTTCGCGCCGACGTCGATCCCGCGCGTCGGCTCGTCCATCAACAGCACCGACGGATGCGTCAACAGACACTTGGCGAGGACGACCTTCTGCTGGTTTCCGCCGGACAGGTTGGCGACTGCCGACGTCAACGACGGCGTCTTGATCCGCAACGCCTTCACCTGCTCGGCGACTGCCGCACGTTCGCGCCGGCCGTCGACGGTGAACCAGCGCCGGAACGCCTTCAGCGCGGCCAGGCTCGCGTTGAACTTCACCGTGTTGCCGAGCACGAGACTCTGCGCCTTGCGATCCTCCGCCACCAGAGCCAGCCCGCGTCGGATCGCGTGCCGGGGCGAACGCGGCCGGAACGGCTTGCCGTCCACCCAGATGGACCCGCGCACCAGATGCTCGCCGAACGCGCCGTAGATCGCCTCCACGACCTCCGTACGCCCAGCGCCCATCAGCCCAGCCAGACCGACGATCTCGCCCGCACGTACCGAGACATCGACGCCGTGCAAGGGAGACCGCCCGATCGCGGCATCGCCGCGCAGCGTCAACCCCGACACACGTAGTCGCTCCGATGCGTCAGACTCGGTCGCCGCGACCCGCGGGAACAGCTCGCCGAGCGGCCGCCCGACCATCATCGCGATCAGCTCCTGGCGCGTCGCCGAGGCCATGTCGCGCGTCCCGACCGCATGGCCGTCCCGAAGCACCGTCACGCGATCCGCGATCTCGGCCAGCTCCTCCAGCCGGTGCGAGATGTAGATCACCGCGACGCCGCGCGCGGTCAACGTACGGATGACGTCGAAGAGCAATTGCACCTCGGCATCGGCGAGCGCGGACGTCGGCTCGTCCATTACGAGGATGCGGACGTTCAACGACAGCGCCTTAGCGACCTCGATCAGCTGCTGCTCGGCGATCCGGCAGTTGCGGATCAGCCGTCGCGGCTCGAGCCGCATGCCGAGCTCGCCCAGCAGCTCGCGCGACCGGCTGATCATCGTCTTGCGGTCGATCGTCCCGATCCGGGTCCGCGGCTCCCGGCCGAGGAAGATGTTGTCGGCGATCGACATGTCCGGAACGAGATTGAGCTCCTGGTGGATCATCCCGATGCCGAGCGACTGCGCGTCCTTCGGCGAGTGGATGTTCGCCGGCTGGCCGTCGAACTCGATCGTTCCGTCGTAGTCCGCGAAGACGCCGGACAGCACGTTGCACAGCGTCGACTTGCCCGCGCCGTTCTCCCCGAGCAGGGCGTGCACCTCGCCGACGCGTACCGAGAACGACACGTCGTCGAGCGCTCGGACACCGGGAAAGGCCTTGCTGATGCCGCGCATGGACAGCACCGACGGCCCCGACGTGCTGCCCGGGGCCGCGGCGTCGTCGTTGACGTCGATAGCCAAGCGAGATTCCTAGTCCACCCGTTGGAACTGCAGATAGTCGATGCCTGCCATGTAGCTGATCGCTGCCGGGTTCTTGCTCCCCACCGTCACTGTCAACGTGTGCTTGCCAGCCGACAGGTCGTGCTCGCCGTAGCTGAGCGGCGGGCTGACCTTCACGTCCGGGAACGCGTACCCGTCGAACGGTTCGCCGATCGTCACGCCGTCGATGGCGAGGGTGTTGATGCCGTAGTCGCGTGCCAACGTCTGCTGCGTCGTCACCTCGTACTTGCCGGCGGTCTTGATCTCGAACTCGACCACGAACTTCTTGCCCGCCTCGGTCGGCGTGAACCACAGCTGCGCGCCGCCGGACCAGCCGACGCCGCAGCAGTTGCCCTGCGCGGTCAGCGGGCCTTCGGCCGACACCGGCGGCAGCAACCGCTCGGCCTCGATCCGGACGATGTCACCGGCAACCCCGACAACCTGGGCCGACGGCAGCCCGACGCGGCCGGAACGGTCGATGGCCCGCACCTTGTAGTACCAGGTCTCGCGCGGCGCGAGGTCGTGATGGGTGAAGCCCGGCGTCATCGTGGTGCCGATGAGGTTGCTCGGCGCCGGCTTGAACCCGCTCGTGGTCGACGCGAACACCTGGTAGCGCGGAGCGTAGACGTCGTCGCGGCCGGGCAGCCAGGACAGCTCGATCTGGTTGTACGTCCCCGTCGACGTCCTCACACCGCTGATCATGTCCGGATTCGCCCGATCGCGGTAGACCGGAAGCTTCGCGATCGCCTGGTACGCGGCCGCGCTCCACGGCGGGCTGCCCTCGGTGGGCGCGAGCGTGATCGTGACCGACCTCTTCCCTGCGGTGAGGCTCGCGGGCAGCTCGAACGAGTCGTCCAGCCAGCGCTGGTCGGCGTTGCCGAGCGGCTGGTACCAGGTGCCGGCCGGCACGCCGTCGACCGCGACCCTGGCCGACTGGTACGGCTTGGCCTGGTCGGACGTACGGCGCAGCGTCACACCCTGGTTCGCGGCGGGCACACCGACCTTGAACGACACCTGTGCCGACGTCGCGCGAGCGTCGAGCGTCACGTGCTCCGCCGGACCGTCGACGCCCTCGTACCTGCTCGTCAGCTTGGTGACCTTGCCGACGTCGGACGCCTTGTAGTCATGGGCTTTCTCGCTCGCCGGGCTGCCGACGTCGAGGCTGTCCGACCATTGCTGCGCGCCGGTCGGCAGGCCGTACCAGTACGTCGTCGACGCCTCCAGCGCCGGCTCGTCGTCGCCCTGCCCGTGCTCGATGCTGAATCGCATGCTGTTGTCGAAGTTGATGCCCTCGGCGAGCAGCAGCCGGTACATGCCGGTGCAGCCCTCGACGCAGTCCGTGCGGTCCTTGACCGGGGTGCCGGTGGTCGGCGTGGTGAACGCGTCGCGGTTGAAGTACCAGCCGCCCTCGTAGAAGTCCTCGGTGCCTGTTCCGTGCAGCGCCGGGCTGGTCGCGCCGTCGACGAACACGCGCTCGTCGCCCTCGAGGTAGGCGAGCCGCCAGCCCGACTTGGGTCCGCCGTTGACGGTCTGGGTGACGCCGACGACACGCCCGCGGCCGACGGTCTCGAGGAACATGACGTCGCGGCCGAACGTGGCCTGCGCGCTCTGCGAGGTCGCGCGGAAGTGCCCGACGCTCCCGTTCGCGAGCTCGTTCGCCCACTTCGGGTCGGCGGACGTCGTGGTCGTCGCCTTGCCGGTGATCGTCTCGCTGGAGCCGTTGTAGAGCTCGATCTTCGCGTTCTTCGCGTACGGCATCAGCCACCAGGCTTGGAGCTTCTTGGCGGCCGGGTCCATGCCGAACGTGAACGCCTTGACGTTGTAGAGCCCGAGCCCGCTGCCGTAGAACTCGCCCAGCGGCGAGTCGATCGTCCGTACGCCGTCGAACGTGGCGCGGAGCCGCGCCTTCTGCAGGACCTCGGTGCCTACCGGGTGCGTGCCGAGCTGGGGGAGCTCGAAGCCCAGCGCGGTGATCGCGCCGCTGCCCTTGGCGGTCGCGATCGTCGCGGTCGCGCCGGGGGCGATCGCGAGGTCCTTGCTGGCGGTCTGGGCGTTCGGCTGCTGTGGCTTGGGATCCTGCGTGCCAGATGCGGTGAGCTTGGCGAGGACGTCCTCGGCCTTGTCGTTCTTGTCGAACGTGGCGATGCCCTCGGGGCTGGCGAACGTGCGGTAGGTGACGTGGTAGAAGAACGGGTTGCTCTGCACGGTGACCCGCATGTTCTCGCGGTAGGTCATCGGGACCTTGATGTAGACGCCGCCGGAGCTCTGGTCGGCGTTCGCGACGAGCGGGTACGTGAACGGCGCGCCGAGCTTGCCGTCGACGACGTCCTGCAGGCTGGTGTCGACGACGGTCTGGCCGTCGAGCTCGATCCTGATCCAGCCGGTGTTGCGCACGTCGCCGTTGTCGCGGGTGAACCAGATCGAGTCGATCTCGCCGGCGCCCTGCTGCTCGGCGATGACGCAGTTCGTGTTCTCGGTGCGCAGGCACGAGTAGTTGCCGCCGAACCCGTCGTTGTTGCTGCCGCTGCGGTCGAAGCTGGAGAACTGCAGCGTGCGCGAGTCGGTGCCGATCTCGGCGAGACGTTCGGGGTTGCGGAACGTCTCCCAGCCGACCGGCCCGTGCCTGGGCGCCTGAGCAGCTGTCTGGGCTGCCGGTTCCGCGGTGGCGGCGGGCGTGCCGGCGAGGGTGGCGATGCCCAGAGCGAACGCGACCGCGACGAGCCCAGCACGCATGACGGCCTCCCGAGGACCCAGAAATCGATTGCTGATTCTTGCGCGAGGCTAGGGAGGCTCTCACCGGGTGTCAAGGCCTGGTGACCGATCGGTGTCAGCTGGGTGGGCGTGGGTGGTGTCGAGGCGAGCTGTGGTGCTTGGTGTGGCGAGGTCTGGTGGGGTCGGGGGCACCCTGGTCCGAACCTATGGGACCGGGGCGCCCCGGACCCAAACCACCAGGCGCGGTTCATGATTCCCAGGGGATGCACCGCCCTCGTCGTATGAGGGGCCCCTTTTCGAGCGACTCGCCGCCGGTCGTCCACAGGCTTGCGCACTTCCCTAGCCGAAACGGGGTTCCTGGCCATCCTTGCCACGATGTAAACCCCGGCCTGGTGAGGGAAGTCGCAGGAGGGAGCGCAGGAGAGCATGCCCGCCGCGCGCGGAGGGCATCAGCCAGCGGCGGTGCCCGGCGTACCGCAACCGCGGTAGCTCTACTGTTCGATCATGTCCGACGCTCTGGTGGTGCACGACCTCGTCGAGCGGCTCACGGGCTGGCTGCGCCGGTTGATGCCGCCCGGCGCCCGCCGCGACGCGCTCATCGCCGTGCTCACTGAACGGTTCGGGGCGGTGGATACGCCGGTCACTCACGTCGACTGCGTGGCGATCGAACGGTGCGCGTGGACCGTCTCCCGCCATCTCGCGCTCACCTTCGAACCCGGCGGCACCGGCCGGCCCGACACCGAGTCGCCGGGCTGGCCGGATCCCGACCCGGACGTGGTCCGGGCTCGTGCCGCGTGCGTTTCGCAGGTGCGGCGGCTGGCGGACGGGACCTGCCTCATCAGCATCGACGACCTCGAGAGCATCAACCTCGCCCAGCCGTACCTCGACGCCGCGTTCGCCCTCGCGCAGGGCTCGGCCCGGATCCTGCTCAACCTGCGCGCCAACGGGGGCGGCGACCCGGCGACGGTGGCGCACATCGCCGGCCGGCTGCTCGGCGATACGCCGACGCAGTTGTCCGAAGTCGTCTACCCGGACCGGCGGCGCCAGTGGTGGACACCCGCCCTGCCGACACGGTGATCGAGACCGCGGTGGCGGCGTTCGACACGGCCTAGCCTGGTGGTCGCCTTACACGGCCAGTGACCCCTTTACCTGGCGTCTACCCGGCGTAATGCGGCCGCTGATCATGTTTACATGATCATTGGCCCCAGGGCGGGGCCGGACCGGTCGAGACCAGCCGTCGGACGAGAGATCGAGCCTAGAGTCGGCCGGCCTTCTTCAGGGCGAGGTAGGTGTCGGCCAGCGCCGGCGCGATCTGGTCGGGTGGTTGGTCGACGACGGTGACGCCGAGGCGTTCCAGCAGGGCGGTCACGCGGCGGCGTTCGGCGCGGGCGCGCTCGGCGGCGGCCGCGCCGTAGACGGCGTCGAGGTTGCCGCGGCCGCGGGCCAGCGACTCCACCAGCGGGTCGGCCACGGCCGCGAGGCAGAGCTCGTGCCGCCGGGTGAGGGCAGGCAGAACGGGCAGCAGTCCCTCCTCGACCACCGCCGCGTCGAGCCCCGTCAGCAACACGACTAGGGACCGCTGCGTCGCCCGCGACGCCACAGCGGCGGCCAGCCCTCGGTGGTCGGTCTCCACCAGCTCCGGGTCGATCACCGCCATCGCCGACGTCAGCCGCCCCAGCACCTCCTCCGGACCGGACCGCGCGACGTCGGCCCGCAACCGCCGGTCGAACGCCAGCAGATCCACCCGGTCGCCGGCTCGGGTCGCCAACGCGGCGAGCAGCAGAGCGGCGTCCATCGCGTGGTCCAGCCGCGGCGCGTCGCCGACCCGGCCCGCCGACGTCCGCCCGGTGTCGAGCACGATCAACACGTGCCGGTCGCGTTCGGGCCGCCACGTACGTACGACAACGCCGCGCCGCCGCGCCGTCGCCCGCCAGTCGATCGAACGAACGTCGTCGCCGGGAACGTAGTCCCGCAACGAGTCGAACTCCGTGCCCTGCCCGCGCACGAGCACCGAAGCCCGGCCGTCCAGCTCCCGCAACCGAGCCAGCCGCGACGGCAGGTGCTTCCGGCTCTCGAACGGAGGCAACGCCCGCACTGTCCACGGCACCGAGTGCGAGCCCTGCCGAGCCGCTAACCCCAAAGGCCCAAACGCCCGTACCGTAACGCGAAACGCCGGTCGGTCGCCCCGCCGCGTCGGCGTCAAGGTGGTGTTGACGCGGCGGCGTTCGCCCACAGGCACGTCGAGAGAGTGCCGCTGCGTCAGAGCGCCGGCCGACGGCGGCCAGGCGTCGCGCAGCTTCCCGCGCACCCGACGAGTGCCCGGGTTCGTCACCAGCAAGGACACGTCGACGGTCTCGCCGAGTCGTACCGACGTCGCTCCCTCGCGCTCGAACGTCAACCCACGTGCGGATCCCGCCAGCAGGAAGTCCACGAGCACGAGCAGCAGCACGACACCGGTGACCAGCCAGACACCTGCCAGGCTGGGAACGAGGAACGCAACGACCAGGGCGCCCACCAACGCGAGCAGCCCGGCGCGGACCGTCAGCGCCATCGACGCACTACCGAGGCACGGGAACGGTGGACAGGATGCCCTCGAGGACGGCATCGACGGACACGCCCTCGATCTCCGCCTCCGGCCGCAGCTCCACGCGGTGTCGCAGCGCCGGCAGCGCGAGCGCCTTCACGTCGTCCGGTGTCACGAAGTCGCGCCCCGACAGCCACGCCCAAGCCCGCGCGGCCCTCATCAAAGCCGTCGCACCACGCGGCGACACCCCGAGCCGCAGCGACGGCGACTGCCGCGACCCACGGGCCAGGTCGACGACGTACCCGATCACCTCCGGATGCAGCTGCACCCGGGTCACGGCCTCGCGCGCCGCCGCGAGCTCCGCGGCGCCGGCGACCGGACGCAACCCCGCCGCGGCCAGGTCGCGCGGGTCGAAGCCGGCCGCGTGCCGGCCCAGCACCGCGACCTCCTCCTGCCGCGACGGCAACGTGAGGTGCAGCTTCAGCAGGAACCGGTCGAGCTGTGCCTCGGGGAGCGGGTACGTGCCCTCGTACTCGATCGGGTTCTGCGTGGCGGCGACGACGAACGGGTCGGGCAGCTCGCGCGCCGTCCCCTCGATCGTGACCTGCCGCTCCTCCATCGCCTCGAGCAGCGCGGCCTGGGTCTTCGGCGGCGTCCGGTTGATCTCGTCGGCGAGCAGCAGGTTGGTGAAGACCGGGCCCTTGCGGAACTCGAACTCCGCCGAGCGAGTGTCGTACACCAGCGAGCCAATCACGTCGCCCGGCATCAGGTCCGGCGTGAACTGCACGCGCTTGGTCTGCAGCTGCAGCGCGGCGGCGAGCGCCCGGACCAGCAGCGTCTTCGCCACGCCGGGGACGCCTTCGAGCAGAACGTGCCCGCGGCACAGCAGCGCGATGATCAGGCCGGTCACCGCGGCGTCCTGGCCGACGACGGCCTTGCCGACCTCCGCGCGCAACGCGATGAGGGCCTGGCGAGCGGCCTCGGACTCGCTCCGCGCCGAAGAGGCCGAAGAGGGGGCGGTCTGGGTGCCGTGCTCGGTCACGATCGGCGTACCTCCTGCTCGAGGACATCGAGCTGATCGGCCAGGCGTACGAGCCCGGCGTCGTCCAGGTCTGTCATTGTTCCGACCGGGTCGCCGAGCAACGCGGCGACCTCGGCAGCGGGTCGGCCGGTCCGTGCCGCGGCGGCCGCCGCGACAACGTGCTCGGGCGCGGTGATCGGCATCCCCAGCAACGGAGCGAGCCTCGAACGGGTCGCCTCGCGCAGCCCCGCGGCCGCACGGTCGCGAGCCCGCGAACGCCGGTACAGGCGCGCCCGGCCCTCGACTGCCTCGGAGGCTCGGACGACGACCGGCAGTGGTTCAGGTACGACCGGGCCGAGGCGGCGAGCCCGGGCGATCATCAGCAGCGCTATGCCCACGGCGGCCATCCCGACCGCGTAGCGGACGCCGACCGGCAGCAGCGAGAACAGCGACGGCGGGTCAGCCGGCGCGCCCGGCTCGCCGGTTTGCGGGACGTCGGAGAGCGACGGCAGGTACCAGACGAGGTGGGCATTGTCGCCGAGCAGGTTGAGCGCGAACGCCGCGTGCCCCTCCTCGTCGAGTCGGGTGTTCGTCAACGCCTCTTGGGTTCCGACGACGTCGACGGTGCGCTCGCCGTCGATCCAGCGGACCAGGCCGAACCGCTGGCCGTCGCCGTAGCAGCCGGTCAGCTCGCCCGCGGGAGCGTCGGGAGCGATCCGGTACGCCTCGCCGTTGCCCCGGATCGAGCCGGCCTGCTCGGCGAGTGGGAGGTCGCAGCGCGGCTCGCGGATGACCTGGAACGCGTTCTCGGGCGCCTGGACGTGCGGGGACAGCGCTTGGAGCGTCTTCGCGCGAGGGGTGAGCAGCACGACGTGGTCGACTTTCGCGTCCTTGATCTGGTCGAGCTGGAGCGGGACGAGGAGGTCGGGCGTCGCGATCAGCAACGTGGTGGGCTCGTTCTCGCCGACGGCTTCGAGTGCGCTCTCGAGCGTGGTCACCCGTTCGACGTCGACCCCGCGCTGCTCGAGCAGGACCGAGAGCGCGCGGGCACCGTTCTGGCGTGCCGATCTCGGGTCGAGCGGTCCGCCGGTCGTCGTCGCCCGGAGGATGCCGATCAGGATGCCGGCGATCAGCACAACGCCGATCACGATCACCGGCCAGCGCACGCTCTGCCAGGCGCGCCGCGGCGTGACGTCGACCGACGTACTCATCCGGCGACTCTCGCGGCCCGCCGGCGGATCGAACGGATCGCCTCGTCGGCCTGCTTGACCACGCCGTACGCGTGCTCCGAGCCCGGCCGGCTGCCGTAACAGACCTCGTCGAACACCGTCGCCGCAGCGCGCATCGGCTCGGCGGCGTCCGGCGCGACGAGCGCGACCTCGGTCGACACCTCGTACGCCGTCCGGCCCAGCCGCTCGTCGATCAGCGTGCGCTCCTCGAGGTCGCGGACGATCGCGCGGAACCGTTCGCGCACCGCCTTCTCGAAGTCGCCCGCCAGCGCTGCCGCCTCGGCGTCCGAACGGTGCTCGGCCGCCGTCCGCGTTCGTCCCTCGAAGACGACCGCGTCCGCCCGTGCCCGCGACCGGGCCAACTTGCCGACCCGCCAGCGGATCAGGATGACGAGCAGCACGACCAGCAGGACGACGGCGATGATGCCCCAGTAGCCGCCCGGAGAGTTGCTCGCGATCTGGGCGAGGAACTCCAGGATCCGCTCGTACAACCACTGCAGCGCGCGCGAGACGACGCCGGGCTCGTCCTCGTGGTAGATCCGCTTGACGAGCTCCTCGCGCGCGGCCCTGGCCGCCTCCTCGCGGCCGATGTCGATCGGTGGATCGAGCAGGATCAACGCGCCACCCAGGGCGTGGCCGTGGGTTGCCCGTAGCCGGGAGTCGTGGCCTGGGTGAGCTCGATGTCCAAGCCCTCCGTACGCATCCGCGCTTCGACGTAGATGATCGCGTTGACCGCGGCGACGAACGCGAGCTGGATGACGGCCGAGCCGATCGCGCCGACGGAGGAGACCGCCAGCGTGAACGCCGTACCGGTCGCCGTCTGGCCGAACGCGAGGCCGATCATCGTGCCCAGCAGGAGGAAGGCGATCTGCAGGATCTGGGAGACGACACCGGCGATGAGCCCGGCGACGAAGATGAGGCCGAACGTACGCCACGACCGGCCCTTGACCAGGCCGTAGGAGCGCTTCATCGCCGCGACGATGCCGACCTTGCGCTGCTCGCCCTGCGGGTAGTTCGGGTCGACCGGGTTGGTCTCGAGCACCAGGATCGCGGACGCGCAGACCATCCGCGTCGTGAACATGACGAACAAGACGATGCCGCCGATGCCCAGCACGATGCCGAGCAGGACCGCCAGCCAGGTGAGCTCGAAGTAGGCGGCGAGCGCGACCAGGATCGTGATGACGGCGACGCCGACGATGGCGATGGCGCTGAGAAGCAGGCCCAGCCCGAACAGCCGAAGGATGTGCGGTCGCGCCGATCGCCAGGCCTCGCCGACCGTCATCGGCTGCCCGAGCACGCCGCGGCCGACGGTCGCGGTGACCATGCCGGTCAGCGCGTAGCCGGCGACGAACGACAGCAGCACGACGACCAGGATCGAGACGATGAACGTGATCCAGCTGGCGTCACTGATCTGGGTGATCTGGCTCGGGTCGGCGGCGATGATGTCGCCCGCGCCGACGAACGTGGCCACCAGACCGAGCGCGGTGACGACGGTCATCACCAGCGCGGACAGGCCGAGCAGGATCTTCGGGTAGCGCTGGATCGTCGTGAACGCGCCGTCCAGGATCTCGCCGAACCCGAGCGGGCGTAGCGGGACGATGCCGGGCTTGGGCGCCTGCGGCGGACCGTACCCTGGCTGGCCACCCCAACCACCCGGCTGCGGCGGCGGTGCGCCCCAACCCGAGTGCGGGGGAGGCGGCGGTGGTGGCGTGCCCCAGCCGCCGCCCGGCTGAGGCGGAGGCTGCTGCGTACCCCAGCCACCCGGCTGCTGAGGTGGTGCCTGCTGCGGCGGCGGAGGCTGCTGCGGGTGTGGTTGCGTGCCCCACGCGGGCTGCCCTCCGGGTGGAGCCCAGCCCGGCGTACTGCCCGGTTCTGGCTGGCCCGGCTGCTCGCTCATCTCGAACCCCTCACACGTCGCATCCCCTGCGTGACGGTCATCGTGCCACGTTCGGCGCCTCGACTAACCAACGCGTTGCACTGGCGCGGCGTTCACTCCCGCGACGCGGCTCGATGAGGACGAAAGCCCAGGTGCGAGCGTTCTGCGGCGCATGGTGCGACGATTGGCCTCATGAAGGGTCGGATCCTGGTCGTCGACGATGACACCGCGCTGTCCGAGATGCTGGGGATCGTGCTCCGCAGCGAAGGGCTCGAGTCGGTGTTCTGCGAGTCGGGGGAGAAGGCACTGGCGAAGGTCCGCGAGACCAAGCCGGACGTCGTCCTCCTTGATCTCATGCTCCCGGGCAAGGACGGCATCGACGTATGCCGCGAGATCCGGGCCGAGTCGGACGTCCCCATCGTCATGCTCACCGCCAAGACCGACACGGTCGACGTGGTCCTCGGGCTGGAGTCCGGCGCCGACGACTACGTGATGAAGCCGTTCAAGCCCAAGGAACTGGTCGCCCGCATCCGGGCCCGGCTGCGTCGCAACGAGCAGGCCGTGCCCGAGTCGCTGACGATCGGCGACCTGGCGATCGACGTTCCCGGCCACGCGGTGAAGCGGAACGGTACGTCGGTCAGCCTGACCCCGCTCGAGTTCGACCTGTTGGTCTGTCTCGCGCGCAAGCCCTGGCAGGTGTTCAGCCGCGAGCAGCTGCTCGAACAGGTCTGGGGCTACCGCCACGCCGCCGACACGCGCCTGGTCAACGTGCACGTGCAGCGGCTGCGCAGCAAGATCGAGAAGGATCCGGAGCACCCGGAGATCGTCGTGACCGTCCGGGGCGTGGGGTACAAGGCGGGCCAGACCTGACCAACGGACGACCCGAGCCCTGGCGCCGGTCGGCGAGCCGGCGCGTGACGCTGCTGGCCCGCCGCGGCCTGGCCGCGTGGCGACGTTCGCTGCAGGTGCGCGTGGTCGCCGGAACGCTCGTGCTCTCGACCGTGGTGGTCGTGCTCGCCAGCTGGATGCTGCTTCGTCAGGTGAGCGAGGGCATCCTGCAGGAGAAGATCGACTCGTCCATCGTCGAGGCGTCCTCGGATCTGCGTTCGACGAAGGTGACCATCGACGCGGCCGAGCCGACCGGCGACACCAACCGGGTGTTGTTGGACCTGTCCGAGGACATCGCGATGCGGGCCCGGACGAGCGGTCTGTATGAGGTCGGCGTTCGCATCGTCAAGCCGAACGGTGACGACGTCCCGCCGGTCGCCGAGGCGACCATGAACACGCCGCTCGTCTGGAGCGTGCCGGACGATCTGACCCGCTCGCTGCGGATCGGCCAGGTGTCGTACCGGTTCGTCAGCCTGGTCCGGACGGACGGATCGATGACGCCCAACCTCGTCATCGGTTCGCAGCTCCGGGAGTCCGACACCAACGCGACGTTCAACCTGTACTACTTCTTCGACCTCCGCCAGCAGCAGGACATCCTCGACCTCCTGCAGCGGTCGCTGATCGCCGTCGGCTCGCTGCTCGTCCTGCTGCTCGGGCTGGTCGCCTGGTTCGTCACGAGGCAGGTCGTGTCGCCGGTCCGGATGGCTCGTGAGATCGCCGAACGGCTCGCCGCCGGCCGGCTCGACCAGCGGATGCGCGTCCGCGGCGAGGACGACCTGGCCCGGCTCGCGACGTCGTTCAACCAGATGGCCGCCAGCCTGCAGCGGCAGATCCGGCAGCTGGAGGAGCTCTCCCGGGTGCAGCGCAGGTTCGTCTCCGACGTGTCGCACGAGCTCCGGACGCCGATCACCACCGTACGGATGGCCGCCGACGTCCTGCACGACGCGCGGCGCTCGTTCGACCCCAGCATCGCCCGGTCCGCGGAGCTGTTGCAGAACGAGCTCGACCGCTTCGAGGCGCTGCTGACCGACCTGCTGGAGATCAGCAGGTTCGACGCCGGTGCGGCGGCGCTGGAGCTCGACGACGTCGACTTCCGCCCCCTCGTTCGGCAGGTCGTCGACGCGGCGCAGCCGCTCGCGACCCGCAAAGGCAGCCGGCTCGTCCTCGATCTTCCCGACACCGCGTGCGTGGCCGAGGTCGACCCGCGCCGGCTGGTGCGGGTGCTGCGCAACCTGGTGATCAACGCGATCGAGTACGGCGAGGGCAGGGACGTCGAGATCCGCGTCGCGTCCGACGAGCAGGCCACCGCGGTGTCCGTCCGCGACCACGGCATCGGGCTGAAGCCAGGGGAGTCGGCCATGGTGTTCGACCGGTTCTGGCGCGCCGACCCCGCACGGGCGCGGACGACCGGGGGAACCGGCCTCGGGCTCGCGATCGCGATGGAGGACGTCTTGCTACACGGTGGTTGGCTGCAGGCCTGGGGGAGCCCGGGCGAGGGCGCGCACTTCCGGCTCACCGTGCCGCGGCGGCCGAGCGAGCCGTTGGACCACTCGCCGATCCCGTTGGTGCCCGACGACGCCCGCCGCCCGTTCGCGGAGTTGACCGCGAGCCCGGAGAACGCCGAGTCGCCGGGAGCGTCGACATGAGGCGCCTGCTCGTCGGTCTCGTCGCGGTGGTGGCGCTCACCGGATGCGCCGCGCTGCCGATGGACCGGGAGGTACGTTCGGCGCCGGTCGATCTTCAGCAGGGCGACGACGAGCTGATCCCGGCGGCCCCGGAAGGCCCGCGGGCGGGGGACACGCCGGAGCAGATCCTCGAGGGCTTCCTCGCCGCGATGGCGACGTACCAGCGCGACTTCCCGGTGGCTCGCGAGTTCCTCGTTCCGTCCGAACGTGCCCTGTGGCGGCCGACGGACCTGCGCGTGCACGAGTCCAGTGTGCCGCGACCGTTCGACGCCAAGACCAACAGCCTGCGGATGCAGACGGGCTGGATCGGAACCGTCGGCGCGGACGGTGGCTGGACGCCGGCCGCGCGGGACGCGCAGGTCGGCTACGACTTCAAGTTCGTCCAGGCGGGCAAGGAGTGGCGGATCGCGAACCCGCCGAACTTCCTCCTGATCTCGGATGCGAGTTTCAAGGCCGAGTATCTCCGCTACGACACCTACTTCTGGGACTCCTCCGACGACTATCTCGTCCCCGACCCCGTCTACCTGCCGTTCCGCGGGAACGTCGTGACGATGCTCGTTCAGGCGGTCCTCGACGGCCCGACCGCGTGGATGAAGCCGGCGGTGCGGACGGCGATCCCGCGAGGGACCCGGCTGACCACGCAGTCGGTGCCCGTGGTGGACGACCAGGCGAGCATCGACCTCGACGGCATCCCGCCCGACCTGTCGTACAACGAGCGCAGGCTGATCGCCAACCAGCTGAGCTGGACGCTGCGCCAGGTCCCCGACCTGAAGCAGTTGCAGCTCCTCAGCCAGCACGAGCCCCTGCAGGTCGTGAAGGACCAGCCAGGGTCGAGCGTGCAGGCGCTGGACGCCGCGTCCAACGACAGAGCCGAGGATGGGACGTTCTCGACGAACGCGTACGCCCTCCGCGACGGCCGCGTCGTGCAGGTCACCGCGATCTCGACCGCGCCGGCACTGGGGCGACTGGGCAACGGGCAGGTCCAGGTCGGTTCGATGGCGGTGAGCCCGGTTCCGGTGAGCTTCACCCCCGCCGGGGGGCAGGACACCGCGTACGCCGACCGGTACGTCGTGGTGTCGCCGAACGGGCGCGAGGTGCTGCTCGTCAACCCGCGGCTGGACAAGGAGGCGAAGTCGCCGACCTCGGCCCTGAACTACAACGCGCCGCCCGAGCTGATCTACACCGGGCAGCGGGTGCTGGAACCGTCCTGGGACCGGGAGGGGCTGGCGTGGCTGGTCGACCGGCGCTCGGACGGGACGCGGATCGTCGCGCTCGACCCGATTCAAGGCAAGGGCAAGCCCATGGTGGTGAAGGCGCCGGCGTTGCTGACGCGCGGGCTGCAGGCGTTCAAGGTCAGCAGGGACGGGATCCGGATCGCGGCGCTGGTGCGGATCGACGGCCACAACCGCCTGATGATGGGCTGGATCAGTCGTACGGGCACGCCGCAGATCGGCGGCATCCGAGAGCTGCCGCTGGATCTGACCGACCTGAGCGACCTGGCCTGGTCGAGTGTGGACCAGGTCGCGGTCCTCGGGCGGGACGCGACCGGCGTTCCGGCGGTGGGGCGGGTCAGCATGGACGGGCGCTTGGTCGAGACGACCCCGCCGCCGGGGACGGCCGAGCCGAAGAGCATCGCCGCGGCGCCCGGGCTGCCGCTGCTGATGGGGGCGACGGACGGCTCGCTGTACCGGGAGGACCGCGAGGTGCGCTGGGTGTTGGTCGACCGGGGCGCGTCGCCGGTCTATCCCGGGTAGGCAGTGTCTCGATCTTTCGTCCGGCGGTTGGTTCGACCGGCCCGCCCCACCCCGCCCTGGGCAAATGATCATGTTTACATGATCATTTGCCGCTTTACGTGGGGTGGACGCCAGGTAGAGCGGCCACTGGCCGGGTAAGGCGACCACGACTTTCCACAGCTCTGTCTTGGCTCGCTGCGGTTGCTCGCCTGGCTTGCCAGGCTGTGCTGTGTGAACCTTCGTGGCGCGTTGGGCGGACTCCTGCGGGACGAGTTCGCCGACCTGTTCCTCGGCAGCCGGTGTGTCGGGTGTCAGGTCGGCGGCCGGCCGCTGTGTGGGGAGTGTGCGCTCGGGCTGACCGGAGCGCCTCGGCGTGCCGTACCGCGGCCGCTGCCGCCGAGCTTGCCGGCGACGTGGGCGACGGTGCCGTACGAGGGCGTGGCTCGGGCGGCGATCGTGGCGCACAAGGAGGACGGCGTCGGCGCGCTCGCCGCGCCGCTCGGTGCGGCGCTTGCGGCTGCCGTGGGCGCTTCGATGGGGGAGGAACGAACCGCCGTCACGTTGGTACCGATCCCGTCCGCCCGACGGACGATTCGGCGGCGTGGTCACGATCCGTTGGCTCGAATCACGAGACACGCGGCGGTAACTTTGCGTCGATCTGGGCATCAGGTTCGGATTCGACCCATTGTGCGGCTCGCACGGAGGGTAGCCGACCAAGCAGGGCTGGACGCGGCCGGACGGCAGGCCAACCTCGACGGTGCGTTCCGTGTCGTACCGTTGCGGATCTCGTTGCAGGACTGGGGAAACGTCATCGTTGTCGATGACGTCGTGACGACCGGATCGACGCTCGTGGAGGCGCATCGAGCGCTGCTTCGAGCGGGGATTCCCGTCCACGCCGCGGCGGTCATCGCGGCGACGACACGCCGGATTGCTACGGCTGGTAGCTGAAACCGGAGCGCTCTCACCGGATATTCACGGGGTTGACCAGTACCGAGAACGTCCCGATGGGACTAGCGTTTCGACATGGCACCCGCCCGGGTCCGTGGTTGCGTCAGGGAGGACCTCGTGAGCGAGAATCTCCCTCGGCAAGCCGATGCCAGTCGCAGGCTAAACGGCCCACGTAAGGCGACTTCTTGTCGCTCGATCACGGTGCGGCTTAGACGTAAGTCCTGCCCCGCCGAAGGGTCCGATGCCCTTCGTCTCGGGAGAAGGGGAGTAGTGGCAACCAAGGCCGCGAGACCCTCGGCAGGCGGATGTGGGGACGAAGACCAGGTCGGCCGGGTGGGTGCTTTCGTACCGTCGGATCTCGAGCACAGGAGGGATTGCTTTCCAAACAGCAGGATTCATCGTCGCTGGTTCCGGATAGGGGTTTGAGGATCCCTTGCAACGGGGGCGGACAACTCGACGACAGGGAGGCTTTCGTGGACGTTGTGGTCAAGGGTCGGCACTGTGAGGTGACTGACCGATTCCGTCAGCACGTGGAAGACAAGCTGACACGTCTGGAGCGGTTTACCGCTCGAGTCATCCGGATCGAGGTGGAGGTCTCCAAGGAGCACAATCGGCGATTGGCCGATCGCTCCGAGCGGGTGGAACTCACCGTCTATTCACGTGGCCCGATCGTTCGGGCCGAGGCCGCGACGGACGACCGGCACGCGGCACTCGACATGGCCATCGACAAACTCCTTGCCCGGTTGCGCAAGGCCGCCGACCGGCGGCGGGTGCACCACGGCACGCGGACCCCGATCTCGGTCGCCCAGGCGACGGCGGCGGTCGCGGCGAACAACGGCAATGGCAACGGTTCCAGTTCGGTGGCCGTCACGGAGATGGACGAGTACGAGCCGGAGACGTCATCGGTCGCCGGGCTCGAAGTCGTAGGGGATGGGCCTCTCGTCGTACGCCAGAAGGTGCACGAGGCGGAGCCGATGGCCTTGGGTCAGGCGCTGTACGAGATGGAGCTCGTCGGGCACGACTTCTTCCTGTTCATCGACTCCATGTCGGGGCGCCCGAGCGTCGTGTACCGCAGGCGCGGCTACGACTACGGCGTGATCGCTCTGGACGCCGCCGGCGTTCCTGCCCAGGTTCCCGCCGAGGTGACGGGAACGTGACGTGGCTGACCCGCCCGGCCCCGGCAAACCGGGGTCGCGGCGGGTCCGTCCGTGACATCATGCGGGCGTGACCGAGGCCCAGCCGGGGGAGCACCCCGAACCCGCTGCCCCCGATCCGTTGCGCGTCGTGGTCGTCGACGACCACGAGCTGTTCCGTCGTGGGCTGCGCCTGCTGCTGGAGCAGGAAGACGACATCAGCGTCGTAGGCGAAGCATCGGACGGCCGCGCGGGCACGACGCTCGTCAGCGAGGTGCTGCCGGACGTCGTGCTGCTGGACGTCCGCATGCCCCAAGCGGACGGCATCGAGGCCTGCCGCGCGATCAAAGAGGTCGCGCCGACGATCAAGATCATCATGCTGACGATGTCGGACGAGGAAGCTGACCTGTACGAGGCCGTGAAGGCCGGGGCGTCCGGGTACTTGCTGAAGGATTCGTCGATCGACGACGTGTCGCATGCGGTGCGGGTGGTTGCTGAGGGTCAGTCGCTGATCAGTCCTTCGATGGCGGCGAAGCTGCTGGACGAGTTCAAGGAGATGTCCCGCCGGTCCGCCGCCGCTGAGATCCCTTCGCCGCGGTTGACCGACCGCGAGCTCGAGGTCCTGCGGTTGGTGGCCCAGGGGTTGAACAACCGCGAGATCGCGCGGCGGTTGGTGATCTCGGAGAACACGGTGAAGAACCATGTGCGGAACATCCTGGAGAAGCTGCAGCTCCACTCCCGGATGGAAGCTGTGCTTTACGCGGTGCGCGAGAACCTGCTCGAGATCACCTGACCGGTCACGCGAGGATCATGAGCTTCTCTGGGTCGGGGAACGGCACGAAGCCGACCTTCTTGTAGACCTCGTGCGCGTCGAGGGTGGACAGGATGATCCGCTTGAGTTCGTACGGGGCGAGGTGGTCGCGCACGGTGGCGGCGAGCCAGGTGCCGAGACCCTTTCCGCGGTGGGCGCGGTCGACATAGACGTCGCACAGCCACGCGAAGGTGGTGAGATCGGTGACGACGCGGGCGTAGGCGACCTGCGTTCCGTCGCTCGCGTAGATGCCGAAGTTGAGCGAAGCCTGGATCGATCGTTCGACCACGTCGCGGCTGCGGCCTAGCGCCCAGAAGGCATCAGTGGAGAGCCAGTTATGCACCTTCGCGATGTCGAATCGGCCGGGGTCGGTGTCGATCTCGTACCCGTCCTGTCGTGTCGTGATCACGACGTGAAGAGTACGACGATCCACGGACAGAAGTCGATTGCGCCTCTGACCTGCTCGTTCGCGCTCTGGCGACACCAGTGTTCGGGGATTGTCGGTGGCTTCTGGCAGCATCTGAGCTGTGGATACGCTCACTACGGCTGAGGCGCGACGTATCGTGCTGGCCGCTCAGGGGTTCGCCGATCCGCGGCCGAAGGGGCGGCCGGATGCGCGGGCTCTCGCCCGGGTGCTCGGGCGGATTGGTCTCATCCAGATCGACTCGGTCAACGTGCTCACCCGCGCCCATTTCCTTCCGCTGTGGAGCCGGCTCGGCAACTACCCGATCGACCTGCTCGCCAACGCTGCCGGCAAGAAGCCGCGGCGGCTGTTCGAGTACTGGGCGCACGAGGCCTCCTACGTCCCCGTCGAGACCCAGCCCTACCTCCGCTTCCGCATGACCCGCGCCGCTCAGGATGCTTGGGGCAGCATGCGGCGGCTGGCGGAGCGCGATCCTGGGTTCGTCGACAAGATTCTCAACGAGGTAAGGGAGAACGGCCCACTCACCGCTCGCGAGGTCGAGCACGATGCCCCGCGGAGCAAGGACAACTGGGGGTGGAACTGGAGCGACGTCAAGGTCGCGCTCGAGTGGCTGTTCTTCTCCGGCCAGATCACCAGCGCTGGGCGGAACTCGGCGTTCGAACGGCGGTACGACCTCCCCGAGCGCGTCCTCCCACCGCAGGTCATCGCCACCCCGACGCCCACTGTCGAGGAGTCGCATCGCGAGCTCGTACGCATCGCCGCCAAGGCGCATGGCGTCTCCACGCAACAATGCCTGCGCGACTACTTCCGGCTCAGCGTCGCCGAGACCGCGCAAGCCGTTCAGGAACTCGTCGAGGAGGGCGACCTCCAACCCGTCACGATCGACGGCTGGAAGCGCCCCGCCTACCTGCACAAGGATGCGAAGCGCCCGAGACGGGTCAACGCGAAGGCGCTCGTCGGCCCGTTCGACCCACTCGTGTTCGAACGCACCAGAGGCGAGAAGATCTTCGACTTCCGCTACCGCCTCGAGATCTACGTGCCCAAGCCGAAGCGCGTGCACGGCTACTACGTGCTCCCGTTCGTCCTCGGCGACCGCATCGTCGCCCGCGTCGACCTCAAGGCGGACCGCGTCGCTGGCGCGCTGAAGGTGCAGTCGGCGTTCGCCGAGACGTACGCGCCGCCGCACACGCCGGAGGAGCTGGCCCAGGAGCTCCAGGCGATGGCCACTTGGCTCGGTCTCGATCGAATCGAGGTCAACGGCCGCGGAGACCTCGCCAAGCCGCTCAGGAAAGCTCTCTAGGCAGCCCGAATGCGTCGAAGAGCTCCGGCCCGTACGCCATCAGCTCCACCAGCTCGCCGCCCGAGATCCGCACGAGCTCCACCACGAACGGCAGGAACGGGCCGGAGCTCCCGGCCGGGCGGATGTAGGCCCCGAGTGCGAGCTGCCGGTTCGCCCGCGTCTCCATCAGCCGGAACTCCTGCGCATGCGGTCCACGCAGGATGGGCTCCCAACCCTCGACGATCGTCTGCCGGCCGGAGTACCAGACCGGCACCGCCTCGAGGTTGCCGCCCGCGTGGCCCTGGTGCCCGACGATCGCGTCCTCGGCGAGCAACGTCGCCAATGCGTGCTCGTCGACCCGTTCCAAGGCGGTCATGAACCGACGCAGCACCGCGAGGTCCTCAGCCGACGGATCGGCCAACCAGTCGGCGCGCCGTTCGGGCAGCTGGGTACGCATCGTCAGCCGGGCGCGTTGGAGCGCGCTGTTGACCGCCGCGACCGTCGTGTCGAGCGTCGCGGCCGCGTTCTTCGCCGGCCAGCCGAGGACGTCGCGGAGGATGAGCACCGCGCGTTCCTTGGGCCGCAGGTGCTGGATCGCGGTGAGGAACGCGAGCTCGATCGTCTCCTTCGCCACGACCATGGCGTCCGGGGTGTCGTCCGGGGCGGCGAGGTTCTCCAGCAGCTCGTCCGGGTACGGCTGCAACCACGGCACCGAGACGGGCGGCGACCCCTCGGGCGCGGTCAGCCGAGGCCGTGGGTGCTTCGCGAGGAAGTCCAGACACGCGTTCGTCGCGATCTTGTACAGCCACGCGCGGACCGGGGCGTCGCCGCGGTACGTCGCCCGCCCCGTCCACGCGCGCAGGAACGTCTCCTGGGTGAGGTCCTGGGACTCCTCGAACGAGCCGAGCATCCGGTAGGAGTGCACCTGCAGCTCGCGCTGATGCTTGCCCACCAGGCGCCCGAATGCCGCCTCGTCGCCGGCCTGGACCGCGGCCGTCACGTCGTCAGTCATGCCAGGTACGACGGTCGATCCGACGAGAAGTCATCGAGCGGAGCGTAGTCGCCGGTCACGCTCCGGGATCGAGCAGCTGATCCCAGCCAACCAGGTCGTCGAACGTCCCGTCGCCAAGCTTCTCCGCCGCGCGCTCGACGCCCGTCCGTTCGAAGCCCGCCTTCGCCGCGACCCGCTGCGACGCGGCGTTCCCGCTCGCCGTACGCAACGTCAGCCGCCGCAGCCCCAGGCCGCCGTCCTCCAGGTCGATCGTCGCGTGCCGGACCAGCAGCCGGACCGCGTCGGTCGCGACGCCGCGCCCGCGGGCGGACGGGTGCATCCAGTAGCCGACCTCGGCGCCCCCGCCCAGCTCGTCCATGGCCATCAGTCCGAACGAGCCGAGGCACTGGCCTGTCTCCGGATCCGCCGCCGCCCAGTAGATGCCGCGGCCGCTCGCGTGCTCCTCGGCTCGGCTCTGGATGTAGCCGAGCGCGTCCTCGGGCGTATACGGATCGGGCAGCGCGCTGAGCCAGTGCCGGGTCTGCGGATCCGTGCAGCCCTCGACGACCGCCGCGACGTCGGTCTCGGCGAACGGCCGCAGCACGCAGCGCTCGCCGGTCAGCACCGGCACGTCGTACCAGGCGCGCAACGGAGCCCGCCGATCCGTCGAACGGAGCGTGCCGACCCAGCCGTCGTACCGCTTGCCCCGCGACACCAGCAGCCCGCGGACGGCGCCCTCCATCCGGAACCCGAGCCGCCACGCGACCCGCCGCGACGCCCAGTTGCCGATGTGCGCGCGCCAGTGGACGACCTCGAGCCCCAGCCCGTCGGGCGCGAAGCCCCAGTCCAGCAGCGCCTCCGCGGCGGTGAGCGTCACGCCGCGCCCGCGTGCGGCGCGGCGCAGGCCGAAGCCCAGCTCGGCCCCGCCCGGGCCGTCCGGCCGGAGTCCGACCGAGCCCAGGAACTCGTCGGTCTTGGCGTCGGCGATGGCGAACTCGTAGGCCGTGTCGTCCCGCCACCCGATCGGTACGTGCGACTGCACGAAGCTCTCGCCGTCGGACCGCTCGTACGGCTGCGGCACGGTCGTCCACCGCGCGGTCTCGGGATCGGTGCACTGGTCGACGATGCCGTCGATGTCTCCCGGGCTGTGTATCCGGAGGATGACGTCGCCGGCGTTGAGGGTGACGGGTTCCATGCGGACGCATCCTGGCGGACACCGGTACCGTCCGGCAAAGCAGATCTTGGAGCAACCCGCGTCTCGCCTGTTGTCATCGCCGGGCCGTTTGCGGATGTTCACCGCGCTCCTGGTCTGGCGGAGCGTCCGTGCGAGTCCTTCCATGGGGAACTGGGGCTCTCTCCCGCTCGTCGCCTACCATGACAGCTAGGTCGACCTGGGCGTCGACTGTGCGTTGCTGCCGTCCGGAAAGACTCGTGCGGAAGCCACGCCAGACGGAGAGCGCGGTGAACATACGCAAACGGCCTGGCGATGACCACAGGCGAGACGCGGGTTTGCTCCAAATCTGCTTTCGCGGAGGCCTGCCGAGCATGGGGAACTGGGGCTCTCTCCCGCTCGTCGCCTACCATGACAGCTAGGTCGACCTGGGCGTCGACTGTGCGTTGCTGCCGTAACGCTGTGTCATGACCAAGAACGCGACTTGTTGAAGGAGCCGAGACTCCGTGCCTGCCTTGTTCGACAGACTCCTGCGTGCTGGAGAGGGAAAGATCCTCAAAAAGCTCCAGGCCATCGCCGTTCAGGTCAACGCCATCGAAGACGACTTCGTCCAGATGAGCGACGACGAACTGCGGGGGATGACCGACGAGTTCCGCAAGCGCCTCGCTGATGAGGAAACGCTGGACGACCTCCTGCCGGAGGCGTTCGCGACCGTCCGGGAGGCCGCCAAGCGTACCCTCGGGCAGCGGCACTACGACGTCCAGATCCAGGGTGGCGCGGCGCTTCACCTCGGCAACATCGCGGAGATGAAGACCGGCGAGGGCAAGACACTGGTCTCGACCCTCGCGGCGTACCTCAACGCGCTCCCCGGCGACGGCGTGCACGTGATCACGGTCAACGACTACCTGGCGAAGTACCAGGGCGAGCTGATGGGCCGGGTGCACCACTTCCTCGGCCTCACCGTCGGCGTGATCCTCTCCCAGATGACGCCCGCGGAGCGCAGGCAGGCGTACGCGTGCGACATCACGTACGGCACGAACAACGAGTTCGGCTTCGACTACCTGCGCGACAACATGGCCTGGACGATCGAGGACTGTGTCCAGCGCGGGCACCACTTCGCGGTCGTGGACGAGGTCGACTCGATCCTCGTCGACGAGGCGCGGACGCCGTTGATCATCTCGGGTCCGGCGGAGCAGAGCTCGAAGTGGTACGAGGAGTTCGCGAAGCTCGTTCAGCGGCTGCGCGCCGAGGCCGACTACGAGGTCGACATCAAGAAGCGCACCGTCGGCATCCTCGAGCCGGGCATCGAGAAGGTCGAGGACTACCTCGGCATCGACAACCTGTACGAGTCGGCGAACACCCCGCTCGTCCAGTTCCTGAGCAACGCGCTGCGCGCCAAGGAACTGTTCAAGCGCGACAAGGACTACGTCGTCATCGACGGCGAGGTGCTGATCGTCGACGAGCACACCGGCCGCATGCTGCACGGCCGCCGCTACAACGAGGGTCTGCACCAGGCCATCGAGGCCAAGGAAGGCGCCCCGATCAAGGACGAGAACCAGACGCTCGCCACGATCACGCTGCAGAACTTCTTCCGCCTCTACAAGAAGCTGTCCGGCATGACCGGTACGGCGATGACCGAGGCCGCGGAGTTCCAGAAGATCTACGGGCTGGGCGTCGTTCCGATCCCCACGAACAAGCCGATGGTCCGCAAGGACCAGGCCGACCTCGTCTACCGGACGCGGGACGCGAAGTTCAACGCGGTCGTCGAGGACATCACCGAGCGGCACGCGGTCGGGCAGCCGGTGCTGATCGGCACGGTCAGCGTCGAGCAGTCCGAGCTGCTGTCGACGCAGCTGAAGCGGCGCGGCGTACCGCACGAGGTCCTGAACGCGAAGCAGCACGCGCGTGAGGCGGCGATCATCGCGCAGGCGGGGCGCAAGGGTGCGGTGACGGTCGCGACGAACATGGCCGGCCGCGGGACCGACATCATGCTCGGCGGCAACCACGAGTTCCTCGCCGACACCGAGCTGCGCGACGCGGGCATCGACCCGGTCGAGACGCCGGAGGAGTACGAGAAGTCGTGGGCCGACACGCTGGCCCGGCACAAGCGCCAGGTGGCGGCCGAGCACGACGAGGTGACCGCGGTCGGCGGGCTCTACGTTCTCGGCACCGAGCGGCACGAGTCGCGGCGGATCGACAACCAGCTGCGCGGTCGTTCCGGCCGGCAGGGTGACCCGGGCGAGAGCCGGTTCTACCTGTCGCTCGAGGACGATCTGATGCGCCGGTTCAAGTCGGACTGGGTGGACTGGGTCCTTACCAGCTTGAAGATTCCGGACGACGTACCGATCGAGAACAAGCGGGTGACGAACTCGATCGCGTCGGCGCAGGCTCAGGTCGAGTCGATGAACTTCGAGATCCGCAAGGACGTCCTGAAGTACGACGACGTCATGAACCGGCAGCGGCACGTGATCTACGACGAGCGCCGGAGCGTTCTCGAGGGTGCGGACGTACACGACCAGGTGCGGCCGATGATCGACGACGCGATCGCCGGGTACGTGGTGGGCGCGACGGAGAACGGGTACGTCGAGGACTGGGACCTCGAGCAGCTGTGGACCGACCTCAAGCAGGTATACCCGATGGGGGTGACGATCGCGGAGGTCGAGGAGGACGCCGGCGGCTCGCGTGGAGTCACGACGGAGTTCTTGACGACGCGGCTGCAGGAGGACGCGCAGGCGGCGTACGAGCGGCGCGAGGCCGAGCTGGGCGCGGAGGTGCTGCGCGAGCTGGAACGGCGCGTGATCTTGTCTGTGCTCGACCGGAAGTGGCGCGAGCACCTGTACGAGATGGACTACCTCCGCGAGGGCATTGGCCTGCGCGCGATGGCGCAGCGCGACCCGCTGGTGGAGTACCAGCGCGAGGGCTACGACCTGTTCATGGCGATGATGGACGCGATCAAGGAAGAGTCGGTCGGGTACCTGTTCAACCTCGACGTGCAGGTGGCGGAGTCGGACGAGTCCGACGAGATCGTCGACGAGCTGTCCGACACCCCGAACGGGCATGGACATGGGCACGGACACGGGCATGGGCACGGCGCCGAGCAGCCGCGGGTGGTGGCCCGGGGCCTGACGGCGCCGCAGCAGCCGACGCGGCTGTCGTACACGGCGCCCACGGTGGACGGCGAGGGTGGCGTCGAGCAGCGCAACGAGCGCCGCTCTGGCGGTGCCGCTCAGGGTGACGGCAGCGGAGCGGACCTGGACTACGCGGGGACGCCACGCAACGCCGCCTGCCCGTGTGGCTCGGGCCGCAAGTACAAGCGCTGCCACGGCGACCCGAAGACCCGCGCCCGGATGAACTAACCGCGCCACCGTCTACGCGAAGGGCGCCTCCACTCCCCAGCCAGGGAACGGAGGCGCCCTTCGCCTTGCCTGGTCCACAGCTCGAGGCGACTTCACCCACCGAAACGGGGTGGGGAACGCCGTTGCCACGTTGAAGAACCCCGGCCCCGTAGGTGAAGTCGGATTGGCTGTGGGTGGAGGCGACCCCCCTTGCCAGGTGCGGGGTCAGGTGACGTGGTTGGGGGAGTCCGCGTTGGCTTGGTCGGCTTGTCTGGCCTCTTCGGCGTAGAGGCGGGCGATGAAGGCCTCGAGCTCAGTGACCTCCACCCGGTAGATGCCCTTGTCGGGGATGCGCACCGCGCGGAGGTCGTGTCGTCGCACGAGGGCCTTCACCTGGCTGACGGACACGTTGAGGATCTCGGCGACGTCCTCGAGCTTCAGGAACCTCGGCGTCGACATCACCCTCCTCCCATGGCAGAGGGGCCCGCGTCGCCCCTCGGGACGCGAGCCCCTCCAAGTTTCCGTACCTCACCGCGAGACGGCTCAGCTCAACCGCGAGATCCGGAAATCCATCAACTTCAACCCCTCAGCCCAGCACCAGGGCCGTGCACTGCCAGCGGCCGTCGAGGCCCTCCATCCGCACCGCAACCGCGCGGGAGCGGCCGCCGTGCTTGATGTGCACCGCGGACTCCGCGACGCCGTCGCGGGGCTCGGACACGTGCACCGAGCGGACCACGGCCCGGCCGAGACCCGTGCGTACCGCGGCGGTCGTCGACAGCCCGAGGGCGCTGACCCGGCTCACCACGTCGGCGAACACCTCGTCGTTCGTCCACCGCGCCAGCTGGGTCGCCGGGCGGTCGCCCGCCAGCACCTCGACCAGTGCCTGGACGAAGCGCCCGCACCACGGCTTCGGGTGCGGCAGCGCCTCCCGCGCGGTCGGCTGGCGCGCGAAGAACTTGTCCTCGCCGTCCTCCTCGTCCCGGCGGCGCCGAGACGTACGGACGACGGTGAGGTGCCTCGGCTCGATGATCTCCGGGGCCGGCGAGCTGGTCCGGAGGTCGAGTGCCAGCGTCCCCTGGGTCGCCGGCTGGTCGTGGGAGCCGTAGCCGCGCTCGTCGTCGTAGGGCGGCTCGGCCACCGGTACGGGGACTCGACGCGGCAGGCGACGAACGTTCGTGCCGGTCAGCGTTGCGTTGGCGGTCATGGTGTTCCCCCGAGAGTCGTCGAGATGTCGAACGGGATCAGGGCAGGTCGCAGGTCAGGACGATCCGGCCTGGCCCGGCGGGGCCTTGAGGAGCTGACCGGGGAGGATCAGGTCGGGATCTTCGCCGATCACCTGGCGGTTGGCGTCGTACCACCGGTGCCACTCGCGGGTGATCTCGGCGCCGCTCGCGCCGTCGGGCAGCGTTGCCTTGGCGATGTCCCACAGCGTGTCGCCGCGCTTCACGACGTGCTCCTGCACATCGCTCACGTCGCGGGTCGGCGCCCGCGTCACCGGGTCGTTCGTGTTCGGGCGGTCCGCCGTGGGCAGCCCGGGGGTGCTCGACAACGGCCGGTCCGGCATCGAGATCTGGTCCGCGGCGTCGGCACCGCCGACACGGTCCAGGTTGGGAAGCTCGAAACCACCGGGGAGGGTGGTGCCGGGACGGTCGAGGTTGGGCATCGTGCTGGTGACCGCGGTCTGGTTGAGGTGGTCGGTGGTCGCCGCCTGCGCCGGCAGGATGCCGCCGAGAACGGGACCGGCCGTGACCGCGATACCGAGCGCGACCCGCGCCGCGCGGCGGTAGACCGCGGGCGTGATCTTCTCGGCGAGCGCACCGCACGCGGCACCCACCGCGCCCGGGATCACCGACAGCGCCATCAGCAGCGTGCCGAACGCGAGCCAGACGAAGCAGGCCCACGCGAGCACCGACACCATCGCGATCAGCAGCGCGTCGAACGTGAGCGGGCCGGACACGACCGCCTCGATCGTGCCGCGAGTGAGCCAGCGCAGGCCCCACCCGCCCAGCACAAAGGCGGCAAGCACCCCGATCGGGGAGAGGATCTTCCGCACCATCCTCATCACTTGGCCTCCGAACCCTTCGTTTGCGTTCGTTTGCATTGATATCCCGTCAGTAGCTTGGATGTCAAGCGGGATGCCTTCGGTACTGGTCTCTGACGCGTGCGTGATGTCAACGGATCCCACCTCTGACCAGGAATTTCACGGCTCACTGTCCGAAATGCCCAACTCTTCGGTTACCCATCCTCCGCCCACACGCATCCGGGCCGCGAACCGGTTCAAGCCCTGGAATTGGCCTCGACGAGCGTCGAGCTGGCTGCCTTCAGGCCCGGATACCTGCGTTTACCTACGTTTGCTTGTGTTTGCCTGGCGAGCGAGGGTCGCCGAGGCAGGGCCGCTAGCGTGGGCGCGTGCGTTGGGAGAACCTCTTCGCCGACCTCGATGCCCAGCTGGAAGAGCTCGAGGCGGCAGAACAGTCGGCCGAAGTCGCCGACCGGACTCGTCGTGAGATCGCCACGTTCCGGCTCGTCGATCGGCTGCGGCCGGCGTTCGGGCACCCGGTCACGGTGCACACGCTCGGCGGCAAGGTCGCCGGCCGGATCGCCGGCGTGGGTACGGACTGGTTGCTCGTCACCGAGGACCACCGGGCCGAGGCGCTGGTGCCGCTCGACGCGATCACCGGGATCGTCGGGCTGGGCGCGCTGACGGCGGCGCCGGGCAGTGAGGGCAAGGTGGCGGCGAAGCTGACGCTGGGCTACGCGTTGCGCGGGATCGCGCGCGACCGAGCGCCGGTCGCGGTCGCGCTGCGGGACAACGTGATCGTCACGGGCACGATCGACCGGGTCGGTGCGGACTTCTTCGAGATGGCCGAGCACGCACAGGGGGAGATTCGTCGCCGTAGCGAGGTCGCCGGCGTGCGTACGGTCCCGTTCGCGGGCGTCGGCTTCGTCCGCCGCTCCTGAGCCTAGAAGGCCTCTTCACCCTTACCGAACGGATGCGCGTCGATGAACGTCTTGGTCTCGGAGTACATCCGCTCGATGTACGCCTCCAAGGCCGCCGACTCGACCCGCCACTGGCCACGGCCGCCGATCTTGATCGCCGGAAGCTCACCGCTGCGGACCAGCGCATACGTCTGCGCGGCCGAGATGTTCAGGATCTCGGCAACGTCGGTCAGCTGCAGGAACCTCGCCGTGCCAGCCATCTCATCTCCCTCCGCGGGTCCGCGCCACACCTCGGACCACCCAGCTCGGTCACTCTCAGAAACGCTCGAGCACGCTCAGACACCCGTAAGAACAGTGCATGACGAGTCTGCCACGCGTTTGCCTGTGTTTGCGTTCGGTTGTCCACAGCTGAGTCGGCGAGTTCGCAGCCTGTGGAAACCGGAGGACTGATGTCGGACGTCAGAGGGGAGAATCGACCCGGGTACCCGAAATGGGTCCCATAGATGTCGTGGTCAGCTGGGGTGCGTACGCTGTCTCGTCGGCCCCTAGCGAAGAGATCCGGAGGGATCGAAGTTGTCGGATGTGCCCTCGCCTAAGGCCTCCCGCCAGCGCTTGCCCCGCTGGCTGGACCCCAAACTGATCCTCGGGATCCTGCTCGTGCTCGGCTCCATGGCGGCCGGTGCCCGCATCCTGTCCGACAACAACCGGACAGTCGAGGTGTGGGCGCTCAAGGCCGACCTCGCCGCGGACGCCAACATCGCCGAGACCTCGCTGGTCGCGACCAGCGTCCGGTTCACCAGCAAGACGAACGCGGACCAGTACGTCTCGGCGGCCAAGTTCCCCAACGGCGCCCGCATGCTGCGCAAAGTCAACAAGGGCGAGTTCCTGCCGCGGAACGCGTTCACCACCGAGGAAGACAAGAGCAACCTCGTCGACCTGCCGATCCCGATCGCCGCGCAGTTCATCCCCGCCGGCGTCGCGGTCAACAAACGGGTGGACGTCTACGTCGTCCCCGACGAGTCCAAGGCCGTGCCGAAGGACGGCTTCAAGGTCCTCGAGGACGTGGTGGTGACGAGCGTTCCACGCGAGGCCGGCCTCACCGGGTCGAACGACTCCAAGGTCACGCTCCGGTTCGGAGTCGACCCCGAGAAGATCGACATCGACACCGTCGTCTCCAAGCTGGTCACCGGCACCGCGGTCGTCGTGCTTCGCGTGGGGAAGTGACCGACCGATGAGCCTTCCCGTCCTCACGGCCGTGACCGGGGCGCGCTGGGAGTCCGACCTGGTCGAGGCGCTCGAGCGCAGCTCGCACGGCCTGGATGTCGTACGCCGGTGCGTCGACCTGCCCGACCTGCTCGCGACCGCGGCGTCGGGGCAGGCTCGTGCGGTCCTGCTGTCGGCGGACCTGCGCCGGCTCGACCGCGAGTCGATCGCTCGGCTCATCTCCGGCGGCGTCGCCGTCGTCGGTGTGGTCTCACCGGGCGACGCCGAGGGCGAGGACCGGCTGCACCGGCTCGGCATCGCGAAGGTCGTTCCCGCCGACGCGACGGCCGAGGTGCTCGCCGGGGCGGTCGCCGAGGCCGTGGAGCTGTCCACCGGTGCGCCGGCGGCGGTCTCCGACTACACGGTCTCGACCCCGCAGCGCACGATGCCGAATCTGCCGCCGGTCGAGGACATCCCGCCGTACGAGGCGCCCACCGGTACCGGGCAGCTAGTCGCGGTATGGGGCCCGACGGGCGCACCGGGGCGTACGTCGATCGCGGTGACGCTGGCGTCGGAGATGGCGCTGTTCGGCGTTCCGACGCTGCTCGCCGACGCCGACGTGTACGGCGGCGTCGTCGCTCAGACGCTCGGGCTGCTCGACGAGGCACCCGGCCTCGCGGCGGCCTGCCGTTCGGCCAACAACGGCTCGCTCGACCTGCAGGCGCTCGCCCGGCACGCCCGCGAGGTGCTGCCGCGGCTGCGGGTGCTGACCGGCATCCAGCGCGCCGACCGCTGGCCCGAGCTGCGCGCGTCGGCGATCGAGCAGGTCTGGGAGACCGCGCGGCAGCTCGCCGCCGCGATCGTCGTCGACGTGGGGTTCAGCCTCGAGTCCGACGAGGAGATCTCGTTCGACACCGCGGCGCCCCGCCGCAACGGAGCCACGCTGACCACGCTGGAGATGGCCAACACCGTCATCGCGGTCGGTGGCGCCGACCCGGTCGGCCTGCAGCGCCTCGTCCGCGGTGTGGCCGAGCTGCGGGAGGCCGTGCCGACCGCGAACATCCGGGTGATCGCGAACGCGGTCCGCAAGGGCCCCGTCGGCAGCAACCCCGAGAGCCAGATCCGCGACGCGCTGATGCGCTACGCGGGAGTCGACGACGTCGTGTGCGTGCCGTACGACCGGGTCGGCTTCGACGCCGCGCTCGCCCAGGGCCGGACGCTCGCCGAGGTCGCGTCGGGCTCAGCCGCCCGCACCCAGCTGCGCCAGCTCGCGGCGTCGCTTATGGGCATCCCGCTCGGCAAGAAGGGCCGTCGCCGCCGGTAGGCCAAGGCCATGTCTGGCACATAGCGCCGGTCATCGCGCGTAGCGCGATGGCGCGAGCCAGGCGATCTCTGGCAGACACGGCCTAGCCTCGAATTTCGTCCGGCGGTTGGTGCGACCGGTCCGGCCCCGCCCTGCGGCCAACGATCATGTTTACATGATCATTGGCCGCTTTACGTGGGGTGGACGCCAGGTAGAGCGGCCACTGGCCGGGTAAGGCGACCACGACGCCTCACGCACGGAGTGCCTTCCTGCTCGGATCACTCGAGACGTCGCTACCCCCCAGTGTGCCCAGCAGGACAGACACGTCCAGCTTTCCCAGGCCACTGTCGCTCACCAATACCTGAAATCCCGAGGCTAGGCTGATCGGGTGACCACGGCGGATCAGGTCGTCGACCTGTTCGAGGCGGAACGGCGACGGCTGTTCGGCCTCGCGTACCGGCTGCTCGGCTCGGCGTCCGAGGCCGAGGACGCCGTGCAGGACGCGTACTTGCGCTGGCACGGCGCAGACCATGCCGCGATCGAGAATCCGCCTGCCTGGCTGACGAAGGTCCTCACCAACCTCTGCCTCACCCGGCTCACCTCCGCGCGGGCTCGGCGCGAGGTGTATGTCGGCCCGTGGCTGCCCGACCCCGTGCTGACCGAGGGCGACGACGCGCTCGGTCCGTTGGAGACCGTCGAGCAGCGCGACTCGGTGTCGTTCGCCCTGCTGACGTTGATGGAACGCCTCACTCCCGCCGAGCGCGCCGTCTTCGTGCTCCGCGAGGCGTTCGGGTACTCGTTCCGCGACATCGGCGAGGTGCTCGACCACACCGAGGCGAACTGCCGGCAGCTCTTCCGCCGGAGCAAGCAACGACTGGAGGACGCGCGGCCCCGCTACGAGATCTCGCCGGAGGCAGGTCACCGCGTCGTGGGACGCTTCCTGGCCGCGGCGTCGTCGGGCGACCTGGCCCAGCTGGAACAGCTCCTGCTCGACGATGTCGTCTCCTGGGCGGACGGGGGCGGCAAGATCGTCGCCGCGCGCCGCCCGATCATGGGCCGTGAGAAGGTCGCGCGGTACGTCGCGAGCCCGTTCAGCAACGAGCGGGTCTATGAGCTGTACGTCTCCCAGCTCGGCGGGCAGCTCTCGTTCCGGGCGATGTCCGTCAACGGCGACCCGGCGTTCGTCGCGTTCGCCGGCGGCCGGCCTGCCGCGGTGTTCGTGCTGGAGCTCACCGCCGACGGTGTCGCCGGGCTGCGTACGGTCGTCAACCCGGACAAGCTCGCGTTCATCGCCGGCCAGGTGTCACGAATGGAGACGCTGCCCGGTTCGTCCTTCTGAAGCGTCTCGCCGAAGAAGGGCAGCACCATGGAGATCCTCGTCACCGGCGGTCGTGGCGCGCTCGGCCGCCACGTCGTCCGCCGGCTCACCGACGCCGGGCAGCAGGTTCGACTGCTCAGCCGTCGACCACGACCGGCCGACGCGCCGCCGGGCGTGACTTGGCTGACCGGCGACCAGACCGATCCAGACGCCATGCGGGCCGCGCTCGTCGGAGTGGAAGCCGTCGTCCACTGCGCGACGAACTACCTCAGGCCGCGCGAGGACCTCGTGGGCGCGCGTGTTCTGGCGCAGGCCGCGTCGCACGCCGGGCGTCCGCACGTCGTCTGCCTGGGCATCGTCGGGTCGGACCGGATCCCCTACAGCTACTACCGAGCGAAGGTCCAGGTCGAGACGATCCTCACCGAGTCCGGTCTGCCGGTGACCGTGCAGCGAGCGACCCAGTTCCACGAGCTGTTCGTCCTTGCCGCGCGCCTGCTCGGCCGGTCCCCGATCGTTCCGGTGCCGGCGGGGTTCCGTGCCCAGCCGATCGCTGCCGTGGACGTCGCGGAACGGGTGGCCGAGCTCGCTGTCGGGCCGGCCCTGGGTCGCGCACCCGATCTGGGCGGACCGGTGATCCACGACATGGCGGACCTCGTCAAGACCGCCTTGCGTCGGCTCGGGAAGCGCCGGCTCGTGGTGCCGATTCCCCTTGTGGGCAAGATCGCTCACGGTTTTCGGGCGGGCTACAACCTTGCTCCCGAACACGCCGAGGGGCGCATGACGTTCGAGGAGTTCCTCGACCAGACAGGAGTGGCGGCATGAGAGTGGTTCGGGGCGGGGTGGCGTTCCTCGGCGTCATCGAGACGGCTCTGGGGTTGTGGACCCTGCTGTTGCCGCGTTCGTTCTACGACATCGTTCCGGGCGTGAACGTGCTCCCGTTCAACGAGCATCTGATGAAGGACTACGGCGCGATGAACCTCGCGCTGGCGTTGGTGACGTGGGTGGCGTTCGTCCGGTTCGACGTGCTGATGGCCAGGCTGGCGCTCGGGGCGTATCTGGTGTTCGCGGTGCCGCACCTGATCTACCACCAGACGCACCTGGACGGCCTCACCCCGGGCGAGGCGCTGTTCAACGTGATCGCGCTGTGGGTGGCCGTTCTGCTGCCGGCGATGCTGTTGGTGCTGACGCGTCAGGTGGCGAAGAGCAGCGTGAGTCCGCCGAGCGTGTAGCCGACCATGACGACCAGCAGCGGGAGCTGACCGAGGAGCGCCGTACGTCTCGGGAACAGCGTGACGGCGCGGTCATGGGCGGCGATGACGCCGAGGACGTGGCCGATCACGACGGCGGAGACCTTGACGATCGCGACGGCTCCGGGGTTGTCGGCGATCGAGGTGTTGACGCCGGCGTCGGCGATGCCGAACAGGTCCATGCCGTTGGACAGTGGGTCGGAGGCGTAGATGAGCGTGCGCTGGCTCTCGACCACGAACAGCGTGAAGTAGTGCGCGACGACGTACCCCAGCGCGATCGGGATCACCGACCCGGCGAACTGCTGGGGGAGCGTCCGCCTGTCATGGCTGCCGGACAGCCCGCCGGCGATGACGGTCGCGGCCCAGAACGTCCCGGCCACGAGCAGGACGGAGGCGAGCAGGACCGCGGTGGCGACGAACGTTCCGTCCGCGACGTTCTGCACGAAGCCGATCCACGCGGGGCTGGTCGAGAACCCGTCGAACGCGGTCGAGCCCAGCATCACCGCGATCACCGCGACGAGGCCGGGACCGAGCTTGACGGTGTCGAGGTTCGCCAGCGGGTTGCGGAGCACGATGCGTCGGTCGGAGCTACGGCGGGCCAGCGGGGACAGCTTGGCGAACATCGTCGAGTAGACCTCGAACGCGTCGCCGCGGTCGAACCAGCGCGAGCCGTACACCGCCGCCGCGATGAAGTGCACGCCCGCGTAGACGGCGAACCAGAGCCGTACGACCGGCAGCGTGACGTTGCCCGGGGCGACGAGCTCCAGCCAGACGAACGCGAACAGCCCGAGCGCCGCCGGCCAGTAGCCGATCCAGGTCGGGAGCTTCGCGAGCCCCTCCTCGGGCTTCATCCCCAGGATGGCGGCGAGCCCTTCGTGCAACGTACGCAGGGGATTGAGGTAGCGCCAGATCGGGCCGAGCAGGATCGAGGCGGGCACGAGACCGACCCAGAACAGCACGTAGACGGCGCCGAATGTGGGGTTGACCAGCAGGTCCGGGCCGAGGACCGCGGCGACCGCGAAGAAGCCGGTGACGACGAGGCCGATCACCTTGAGCGCGATCCGGAACGCCCTCGAGTCGACGAAGCTCGTGAAGCCTTGGGGGAGGGCCTTGCCGCGTTCCTCGCCGTCGGCGTACCTCGGCGACTTCCAGGCGAACGCGAGGATCACGAACGACAGCACCAGCGCGGCGACGGCACCGATGAGGGCCAGGGAGAACGGGACGGGCAGGTCGCCGCGGCCGCCGATCCCGTGCGCGACGATCACGGCGTGACGACGAGCTGGTAGATCAGCTTGTCGGCCTTGTGGAACTCGATCTCGAACCGGCCGGTCTTGTCGGCGAGGAACGTCAGCGTGCGGGCCTGGCTCGGGATGACGGTGAGCTTCTTGTCGTACCCGTGGACGTGCAGCTCGTCCTCGGCGTCGGTGGTGACGGTGATCTTGACGATCGTTCCGACCTTGACCTCGATGCGCTCGGCGCTCGGGGTGACGTTGCCCTTGGCGATGGCGGCCGTGAGCTCCTTCGCGGGGCCGGTCGCGGTGGGCCGGGCCGTCGGCTCGTTCGCGCCGCAGCTGGCGAGCAGGAACGCGGCGGCCAGGACCGCGACGACGGCGATCAGGCGAGACGTTCGGCCGGACATGGCGGCGACAACCTCCGCGGCTTGGCTGTTTGTACGGAACGTCACGATAGGCCAGCTCGTTGGGAGACCGGTGGCAGCCTCACGGATGTGGACCGTGTCGCCCTGCATGTCGGGACGAACGTGCCACCATGGGGGTTCCCGAGGGCCTTTCGAGGGGGTGGTGGTGGCAGACCGGCTGAGCTCGTTGGACGTCTCGTTCCTCTATTTGGAGGAACCCACGACTCCCATGCACGTGGGCAGCGTGGGTGTGTTCGAGGCGGTGCCGGGCTTCTCGTACGAGTCGCTGCTCGCCGTCGTCCGCCGACGGCTGGCGTTCGTGCCGCGCTATCGGCAGCGGGTGCGCTGGGTGCCGGGGCATCTGGCCAACCCGGTGTGGGTGGACGACGAGAACTTCGATCTGGGCTTCCACGTACGGCGGTCCGCTTTGCCGCGGCCGGGGCGCGAGGAGCAGCTGCGCGACCTGGTGGCCCGGTTGATGAGCCGACCGCTGGACCGGCTCCGGCCGCTGTGGGAGATGTATCTCGTCGAGGGGCTGTCCGGTGGGCGCTTCGCTTTGGTCTCGAAGACGCACCAGGCGATGATCGACGGGGTCTCGGCGGTGGACATCGGGCAGGTGGTGCTGGATGCGTCTGCCTCCCTGGCTGAGGCGCCGCCTGTGGACACCTGGCATCCGACTGCTGAGCCTTCTTCTTTGGAGCTGCTGGCTGGGGCCTTGTCGGACTCGGTGCGGCGGCCTACCGAGCTGGTGGAGACGGCACGTTCGGTCGTGAACGACTGGCAGCAGAACACCGAGCGGGTGCTGCGGGTGTTGGGCGACGCCGCTGGTGGGTTGGCGACGGCGATGCGTACGGCCGCTTCGCCTGCTCCGGTGAGCCCGTTGAACGCGGCGATCGGGGCGCAGCGGCGGTTCATGACGGTGGAGATGCCGTTGTCGGACTTCCGGCTGGTGCGGTCTGCTGTCGGCGCTTCGGTGAACGACGTGGTGCTGGCGACCATCGCGGGGGCTTTGCGTTCTTGGATGTTCGCGCGTGGGGTCTCGGTACGGTCGAGCACTGCTGTGCGGGCGATGGTGCCGTTGTCGGTGGCCTTGGAGGGCTCTGCGGCGGCTGGCTCGGGCGGGATCGGGAGCCGGGTGACGGAGTACCTGGTCGACCTGCCGGTGGGCGAGGCGTCGCCGGCGATGCGTCTGCACCAGGTGTCGTACGCGATGAAGGCGCACCGCGAGACGGGGCGGGCGGTGGACGCGCGGTCGCTGGCGGGGATGGCTGGCTTCGGGCCGCCGACGTTGCACGCGTTGGGTGCGCGGGCGGCGAACACGTTGTCGCGGCGGGTGTTCAACCTGGTGGTGACGAACGTGCCGGGTCCGCAGACGCCTTTGTACGTGGGCGGTGCGCCGATGCTGGCGACGTACCCCGTGGTGCCGTTGGCGAAGGGGCAGGCGTTGGCGATCGGGCTGACGTCGTACAACGGGCGGGTGTGCTTCGGGCTGAACGGGGACCGCGACGCGATGGCCGACCTGTCGGTGTTGGCCTCTTCTTTGCCTGAGGCTTTGGCGGAGCTGGTGGATTCGGTGGGGCGTTCTTCTTCGGCTCCTGCTCGTTCTGCTGCGCCGCGGAAGCGTGCGGCGCGGAAGCGGGCGCGATGAGCCGGCCGCGACGGGGTCTCGTCCTGGGCGGCGGCGGTGTGCTCGGCGCTGCGTGGATGGTCGGGGCACTGGTGGCGTTGGAGGAGTCGACGGGGGTTTCGGCTTCGTCGATGGACCTGCTCGTGGGGACGTCCGCCGGGTCGGTGGTGGCGGCGATGCTGGCCGGTGGGGTGTCGGCTCGGGAGCAGCTGGAGCACCAGCGGGAGGGGATGCTTCGCTCGGGGCCGTTGGCGGGGGTGGAGTTCGACTACGCGGTGGGCGGGGCGCGGCCGCCGGCCTTGAAGCCCGGCTTCGGGTCTCGTGCTCTGCTGGCTTCTGCGGCGCGGCGGCGTGAGCTTTTGAACGGGCCGGTGCTGCTCGCCGGGTTGTTGCCACGGGGTCGGGGGCAGACGACGGAGCTGACGGCTTTGGTGGACCGGGTGACGCCTTCGTGGCCTTCGTGGCCGGACCTGCGCGTGGTGGCGATGGACTACGCGACCGGCGACCGCGCGGTGTTCTCCGCGGGCGGTTCCGCGACCCCCGCCCTGGGCGTGACGGCGTCGTGCGCGATCCCGGCCTGGTTCTCCCCAGTAGAGATCGCCGGCCGTTCGTACGTCGACGGCGGCACGGTGTCGATCGCGTCGGCCGACCTGGCCGCGGGTCAGGGACTGGACGAGGTCTACGTGCTCGCCCCGATGGCAGCGTTCGCCAGCTACCCGAAGACGACGTTCGCCGTCCGGTTGCTCCGCCGCTGGCGCCGGCCGCAGACCCGCCAACTCGTCGCCGAGCTGGCCCAACTCCGTTCCGAAGGCACCCGCGTGACCGTACTGGCGCCCGGCCCCGAGGACCTCGCCGTCTTCGGCGTGAACGTGATGGACGAGCAGCGCCGCCTCACCGTGCTGGAGACCTCGTTGCGCACCACCCGCGCCACGCTTCATGACCAACTCGCTTAGCCTCGATCTTCAGCTGGCGGTTGGTTCGCCCGGTCCGGGCCTGCCCTGGGGCCAACGATCATGTTTACATGATCATTGGCCGCTTTACGTGGGGTGGACGCCAGGTAGAGGGGGCACTGGCCGGGTAAGGCGACCACGACGCTTCAGCCACGGAGTGCCTTCCCGCTCGGATCCCTTGAGACGTCGCCATCCCAAAGTTTCCCCAGCAGGACAGGCACTTCTTGCTTTCCCAGGCCAAGGTCGCCCACCAACACCCGAGATCCCGAGGTCAGGTCGTGTCTGGCAAAGAGCGCCGGTCATCGCGCGTAGCGCGATGGCTAGGCGATCTTTGACAGACACGGCCTACATCCCCAGGCTGGCGGATTCTCGGTGGCTGGAGTGCGGGAGCACAGCTAGAATCAGGGGTGTCGAGGCCCGGTGGGCCTCGAAAGTGAGCCCGGGACCCGTCCGGACGGTCGGCTGCCCGGGCTTCGCGCTGTCTAGGTGACGGCATGACTCTCGGTGCGTGCGAGTACGCGTTGTCTCCACTCGCCGCCGGCGCCGTAACACCAGCCGATCGCGTCGGCCACCCAGATCAGCGGCTCGTGTCGCGAGTCGACATGCTCGTAGGTGACGTTGGTCTGACTGGGATGGGCACCGAGCCGACGGCGAAGTGTCAGCTGGTCATGTCTGTCACGACCTGCTCGCGTGTCCAACACGAGCCGCTGGGCACCTGCCTCGACCAGGTCGCCCGCGAGACTGGCCATGCAGCGCTGACGAGCGTTCTCCTCACCTGTCGCACAGTCCGCCGAGTAGATGCGGATTCGGAACAGTTCTGTCGAGACGAGGCGATCGACGATCTGCCGACGTCGAGAGCCGTTCTCCTTCGCGAAGTGCAACTCGCTCTGCCCGCGCAGTAGCAACTCGCGCATGATCCGCCGCAATCGCGTCACCGCGGCTGGATCCACGAGCGCGCAGACGAGGTAGTACGTCGAGCCTCGGCGGGTCTCGTCGACGAACGCGTGGACGGTCATGCACCGCGACGCTAGGTCGCGTCGGTGGGTCGGCGTTGGGGCTGTCCACAGTGTCCACAGGGTCAGGGGTGTCGGCGGACTGGCGTAGGATCGTCAACGAGCTCAGGCGAATGTCGGCCGGAGCGTTCAGCAGTGGGCGGGTGCCCACGTGCTCTCCACGCCGCCTCGGAGGCGTACGAATTCCGAGGCCCCCATTGGCGTCGGTTTGAGAGGGCACGGCATGTCTGCTCGCGTGATGGTCTTCATGGACTACCAGAACGTCCACTTCTCGGCACTCGAGGTGTTCCATCCCAAGGGCACGCGTCGATCGGTGGGACACGTCGATCCCCGCCGCGTGGCCGACACGATCGTGGTCGGCCGACAGTTCCCCAGCAGGTTGGTCGGAGTCCGCGTCTATCGCGGCAGACCAATGCCCACGAGCAGGCCAGCGCTGCTGAGGCGAATGATCGGCAGGCGGATGGTTGGGATCGAGATCCACTGGTCACTGTCGTCCGCCGGCCGCTTCGCTATCCGCGCGGGTGGCCGCAGGTACAAGCGCAGGAGAAGGGCATCGACGTCGCGTTGGCGGTGGACTTCGTCCGTCTAGCGATCGAGGGCGCGTACGACGTAGGGATCCTCTTCTCGTGCGACACAGACCTCATGCCAGCCCTTGAGACCGTTGCTGGACTCGGCTCCACGACGGTGGAGGTCGCGGCATGGGATGGCACCCGCCGGTTGCGGTTCGCGGGCACGAACACGCCGTGGTGCCACTACCTGGACGTGGTTCGCTATCGATCCTGCGAGGACACGACGGACACCCGTCCGGTGTCGTAAACAAATCATCCCCGCCAGGTCCGGGGACCGGCGGGGAGCAATGAGGAAAGTCTAGCCACAAATAATCATCCCCGCCATTCCCGGAGGAAGGCGGGGAGCAATGAGAGAACACTACCACGGCGGGGCGGGTGAGGACGGGGCGTGGGTTCCGGGATGCTTGACCCATGCGCGTCTATCTCGGGACCACGCTCGGCGGGTTGGCTGAGGCCGTGAAGCAGGGCGGCTTCGGGCCGGGGCCGCTCGGGGCTCATGCCGTCACGCCCAGGTTGCGGGAGTGGTACGTCGAGGGGGACATCGAGGAGCTCGAGTACGCCGCGCTGAGTGAGGCGGCCAAGGCGTCGCTCAGGCTGCTCGCTGCCGACGACAAGACCCCCCGGCGCAGGGTGGTGGTCGCGGCGGACGTCGAGGACAGCGACGTCCAGCAGACCGCCGACGGGCCCAGGAGTCAGGCAACGGTCGCGCGGGCCATCACGATCCAGCAGATCCAGGCCGTACACGTCGACGAAGAAGACGCCACGGACACCGTCGACAAGGCGGCGAACGCCATCCAGAAGGCCGATCAGGGCGACGAGGACGCGGAGTTCGTCGTCGACGAGGCCGAGGGGTACGAGTTGCTCTGGTTTGCCCGGCAGGAGATTCCGGACCTGCTCCATTGACGCGCCCGGCACGCCGTAGGTAGGTTTCAGAGACGGGGAGTTCGTCAAAGATTACTTTCGGTATGCCCAGCCGGGAGGATCCGTGCCCGTATCTCGCCCCGCCCGACGCACCGTCGTCCTCGGTGCCGCCAGCGCGCTCACGGCGCTTGCCACCGCCAGAACGGCCGAAGCCGACAGCACCGAGCCGTGGGTCCGCCGCACGCTCGCCAGGATGACCGTCGAGCACAAGGTCGGCCAGCTGTTCGTCAACCACGTTTACGGCGCCGCCGCGGACACCAGCGACGGTCGCAACACGGCCGAGTACGGCGTCGCCACCCCGGCGCAGATCATCGCCAAGTACCACCTCGGCGGCATCTCCTACTTCACCTGGTCGGCCAACATCGCCAACCCACGCCAGG
Source organism: Tenggerimyces flavus (assembly GCF_016907715.1). Lineage (NCBI taxonomy): Bacteria > Bacillati > Actinomycetota > Actinomycetes > Propionibacteriales > Nocardioidaceae > Tenggerimyces > Tenggerimyces flavus. The sequence continues at coordinate 3,065,964 of NZ_JAFBCM010000001.1, forward strand.
TGGCGGCCCTGAGCAACGGCCTGCAAAGAGCGGCGCTCGAAGCGAACGATGTCCCCCTCCTGATCGGCACCGACCAGGAAACGGGCAGCATCGTCCGCATCGGCCCGCCCGCCACCCAGTTCCCCGGCGCCATGGCCCTCGGCGCCACCCAAGACGTGAGCGCAGCACGGGATGCCGCGGCCATCACCGGCAAAGAGCTCGCCGCGATGGGCGTCAACCAGGACTACGCCCCCGTCGGCGACGTCAACATCAACCCCGGCAACCCGGTCATCGGCGTCCGCAGCTTCGGCGAGGACCCCGAGACCGTCGCGCGGTTCATGGCCGCCCAGGTCAACGGCTACCAACGCCAAGCCGGCATCGTCGCCACCGCCAAGCACTTCCCCGGCCACGGCGACACCAGGGTCGACAGCCACACCGGCATCCCCGAGATCACCCACACCCGCGAGGAGTGGGAACGGATCGACGCGGTCCCGTTCAAGCTGGCCATCCAGCAGGGCCTCAAGATGATCATGACCGGCCACCTCGTCTTCCCGGCGCTCGATCCCGCCAAGGACCCGGCCACGCTGAGCAAGCCGATCATGACCGGCATCCTCCGCCACGACCTCGGCTTCCAGGGCGTGGTCATCACCGACGCCCTCGGCATGCAGGGCGTCCGCGACAAGTACGGCGACGACCGCGTCCCCGTCCTCGCCATCAACGCCGGCGTCGACATGTTGCTGCGGCCGCCGAGCTTCAGGGTCGCGTACGAAGCGGTCCTCGAGGCCGCCAAGAACGGCGAGATCACCGAAGCCAGGCTGAACGAAGCCGTCACCCGCATCCTGAGAGTCAAGGCGAGCAACCGCGACCCGTTCGTCGACGAAGCACGCGTCGACAGGGTCGTCGGCATCGCCAGCCACCTCACCAGAGCGGCCAAGACGACCAACCGGAGCATCACCGTCGTCCGCAACGACGCGGCGACCCTGCCGCTCGACAAGAGCCCCAAGAAGGTCTTCGTCACCGGCTACGGAGTCACCGCGACCCAGACCCTCGCCAACGAGGCCACCAAGAGGGGCCACCAGGCCGGCGTCTTCCAGACCGGCACCAAGCCGTCCAACCTCGCCATCGAGACCGCCGTCACCGGCGCGACGCAGGCCGACCTCGTGTTCGTTCTCACGATGAAGGCCTGGGACCTCGAGATCACCGACCCTGAGGCCAGGCAGCAGCGGCTCGTCCACGAGCTCGTCGCCACCGGCAAGAAGGTCGTCGTGGTCGCGGTCCAGGAGCCGTACGACATCGGCTTCCTCGCCGGCGTCGAGACGTTCGTCGTCACCTACGTCCCGACCGTCGGCTCGATCACGGCCCTCGCTCAGGTCCTCTACGGCGAGATCACCCCCCAGGGCAAGCTCCCCGTCACGATCCCGTCCGGCGAGGACCCGGGCGAGGTCCTTTACCCGGCCGGTCACGGCCTTACCTGGTGACGTCACGACCGTTCACCCCGCACACTGCTGACCAGCGAGTACGCCCGAAATCGGAGGACACGTGATGGTTGGGAACGAAAACGCCGGCGGTGCATCCCGCCGGGCGGTGCTCGCGTCCGCCCTGACCGGAGGCGCCGCGATGACGCTCGCGGCGACCAGCGCCAGCCCCGCCCACGCCGAGCCGCAGGCGCAGCGCGGCAGCCAGGGCCACGTACGCCCAGGCGCCGACGTCGCCGCCGCGGCCGACTGGGACATGCTCAAGGGCACCAAGCTCGGCGTCTTCAGCAACCCCACCGGCGTCCTCAAGGACACCCGCCACATCGTCGACGACATGGCGATCGCCGACGGGCTGAACATCGTCGGCATCTTCGGCCCCGAGCACGGCTTCCGCGGCAGCGCCCAGGCCGGCGGCTCCGAGGGCGACACGGTCGACCCGCGCACCCAGCTGCCGGTGTACGACGCGTACGGCGCCAACCGCGACAAGCTCCAGCGCCTGTTCACCAAGGCCGGCGTCGAGACCATGGTGTTCGACATCCAGGACGTCGGCGCCCGCTTCTACACCTACATGTGGGCGCTCTACGACTCCATGGCCGTCTGCGCGAGGCTCGGCATCAAGTACGTCGTGCTCGACCGCCCCAACCCGGTCGGCGGCCGCGCCGATGGCGGCATGATGCTGCCCGAGTGGACCTCCGGCGTCGGCAAGCGCGAGGTCTGCCAGCAGCACGGCATGACGATGGGGGAGCTGGCCCGCTTCTACAACGGCGAGTTCCTTCCGAAGGACGCCGACCCCGGCAAGGCGGTCGACCTCACCGTGATCAAGTGCAAGGGCTGGCGCCCCGACAGCCGCGCCCATGAGAGCGGCCTGCCGTGGATCCCGCCGAGCCCGAACATGCCCACGCCGGACACCGCGCTCGTCTACTCCGGCACCTGCATGTTCGAGGGCACGAACCTGTCCGAGGGCAGAGGTACCACGAGGCCGTTCGAGTTCATCGGCGCCCCGTACCTCGACTACCACTGGGGCGACCGGCTGAACGCGTACGGCCTCCCCGGCATCGAGTTCCGCGAGGCGTACTTCGTTCCCACGTTCAACAAGTACGTCAACGAGGTCTGCGCCGGCGTCCAGCTGCACATCACCGACATCTGGGACTACGAGCCGGTCCCCACCGCGGTCGCGATGCTCGTCGAGGCGAAGAAGTACGACAAGTTCGCCTGGCGGTACGACACGTACGACCCGGCTCGCCCGTACTGGATCGACAAGCTCTCCGGCTCCACAAGGCTTCGCACGATGATCGACGCCGGCGCCACCACCGACGAGGTCATCGGCGCCTGGAAGGCCGAGCTCAAGGCGTTCGACAAGCAGCGCAAGCCGTACCTGATCTACCCGGGCCGGCGGGGCTGACGGCCATGAAGGCCCGCCTGGCAGCAGCCTTCGTCGCCGCCACCGCGCTCGTCCTGGCCGGTATCGTGCCCGCGCAGGCAGGTCGCGGCCAGGACCGCGGCTTCGACGAGCCCTACACCGGGTTCGCGCCTCCGAACACCAAGCTCCGCGCAGCAAGCCCCGAGGAGGCAGGTCTGAACGCCGGGACGTTGACCGAACTGGTCGACAAGCTCAAGGGGTACATGGAGCCGCAGGGCACCCAGAAGCCGATCTACCCCGGCGCGGTCGTGCTGGCCGCCCACGACGGCGAGGTCGCGCTGCTCGAGGCGATGGGCAAGGCGGTCAAGTACACCGACTTCCAGGGCACCGAGCTGCCCGCCGACCAGCAGGTCGCCATGCGTACGGACACGATCTTCGACATGGCCAGCGTGTCCAAGTTGTTCACCTCGATCGTGATCATGCAGCAGGTCGAGAAGGGGCGCATCGACCTCGACCGGCCCGTCTGGACCTACCTCAAGCCGTTCAAAGCGAACGGCAAGGAAGCCGTCACGGTGCGCCAGCTGCTCACCCACACGTCCGGCCTGCCGTCCTGGGTCGCGCTCTGGCGCCTCTACCCGGACAAGGCGTCGCGGATCCACGCGACGCTGACGATCGCCCCGCAGGCGCCGCCGGACACGCGCTACACCTACTCCGACCTCAACCTGATCACGCTCGGCGTCCTCGCCGAGCACGTCAGCGGCAAGTCGCTCGACCAGCTCGTCAGCGACGGCATCTCCGAGCCGCTCGGCATGGTCGACACCGGCTACAACCCGCCCGCGAGCAAGCTCGACCGGATCGCGGCGACCGAGTACGAGTCCGCCCCGCCGCGCGGCATCGTCCGCGGCAGCGTGCACGACGAGAACGCCTGGTCGCTCGGCGGCGTCGCCGGCCATGCCGGCATCTTCTCCACCGCGAGCGACCTCGCGATCCTCTGCCAGACGATCCTCAACGGCGGCCGCTACGACCGGCACAAGATCCTCAGCCGCGAGTCGGTCGAGGCGATGATCACGAACTACAACCAGAAGTTCCCGAACAACTCGCACGGGCTGGGCTTCGAGCTGGACCAGCTCTGGTACATGTCCGGGCTCTCCTCGCCGCACACGGCCGGGCACACCGGCTTCACCGGCACGAGCCTCGTCATCGACCCGATGTCGCGAACGTTCGTCGTGCTGCTCACCAACCGCGTGCACCCGAGCCGCGACTGGAGCTCGGCGACGATGAAGTTCGCGCGGCAGACGGCGGCGCAGTACGTCGCCCGAGCGGTCAAGGTCACGCCCCGCAAGGGCGAGACGGCGTGGTTCTCCGGGCTGGTGGACGCGTCGACGGCAACGCTCACGCTGCCGGTCGACCTGCGCAGCGAGAGCACCAAGCTGACGTTCTCCCAGTTCGTGGAGACCGAGCGCTCCGACTGGCTTACGCTCGAACTGTCTCGAGACGGTGGGACAACCTGGGCTCCCGTTCCGTTCGAGACGCGGTCGAAGGACGGCGCGGAGTCGGCGTACACCGGACAGATCTCCGGTTTCAACGGCCGGGAGTGGCGAACGGTGCGGGCAGACCTCGCCGGGCCGCCTGGACCGGTCCAGCTCCGCTGGCGGTACACGTCCGACACGCTCTACCAGGGCCGTGGCGTGTACGTCGACGCGATCAGGCTCTCCGACGCCCAGGGTGTCCTGGTCGACGGGGAGAGCGAGGCCGAGCGCTTCACCGCGGTGGGCTTCGCCGCGGCCACGCGCTGAAGCGCTTCGACGACAGGCGGTATCCAACCCGTTCACTCGGGTCAAGCGTTGGTGAAAAGTGTTGGGAACGTGATCCTTGCCTACGGCGTTCCGGCGCGTAACGTCGAAGGTACGTGTAATTTACTTACCATCATGCCGAAGAGTTCGAAGGTTCCTGTGGGAGCGGATCCCCTCGCCGAGGGCGTCGTGATCCGCATCCGAGCGCTGTCTCCATCCTTGTCGCCCGCCGAGCAGCGCGTAGCGGCTCTCGTGCTGGAGGACCCGTCCCGCGCTGCGGGACGCACGATCACCGAGCTGGCTCGCGCGGCTGGCACGTCGGAAACGACCGTGATCCGGTTCTGCAAGGCGCTCGGGCTCGCGGGCTATCCCGACCTTCGGCTCCGGCTCGCCGCGGAGTCCGCGCGCGAGTCCGTTCGCGACAGCGAACGAGGCCGCGTCGTCGGGACGGACATCGGCCCGGACGACACGATGGAGCAGATCGTCGAGAAGATCGCGTTCGCCGACTCCAAGGCCGTGGAGGAGACCGCGCGACAGCTCGACGTCGAGCTGCTCGAGCAGGTCGCCGACCTGATGTCGAACGCCGGCCGCATCGACGTCTTCGGCGTCGGCGCGAGTGGTTTCGTGGCGGCCGACCTGCAGCAGAAGCTGCACCGGATCGGGCGGTATGCGTTCGCCTGGCCGGACACCCACGTCGCGCTGTCCAGCGTGGCGCTGCTCGGACCGGGCGACATCGCGTTCGGCATCTCGCACTCCGGGGCCACGTCGGAAACGATTGATGTGCTCTCGGTCGCGCGCCGGCGCGGCGCCACGACGGTCGCGCTGACGAACTTCCCCCGCTCGCCGATCTCCGACGTCGCCGACCACGTGCTGACGACCGCGGCGCGCGAGACGACGTTCCGTTCCGGCGCGACGGCGAGCCGGATCGCACAGCTGACCGTGGTCGACGCGCTGTTCGTCGGCGTCGCCCGCAAGCACTACCGCGAGACCGTGGACGCATTGGAGGTCACGCTCGAGGCGATCGGCGACCACAGGTTGCCGTCCAGCAGGGGGGCCAACCGGGGGCGGCGCAAGTGAGGCGGCTCTCCGACGCGGAGGAGGCACCGATGGCGGTGGTCCGAGTCACGTCGCCGACAGAGACACGCAATCCACGTACGTACGACATCGACCGGCTGTCCACGCTCGAGGTTCTGCGGCTCATCAACGACGAGGACCATCGGGTGCCGGGCGCCGTGCGCGCCGTGTTGCCCCGCCTCGCGGTGGCCGTCGACCTGGCGGTCGAGGCGTTGCGCGGCGGCGGGCGCGTGCACTATGTCGGCGCGGGAACGTCCGGTCGGCTCGCGGTGATGGACGCCGCCGAGCTGCCGCCGACGTTCGCGGCTCCAGCGGACTGGTTCGTCACCCATGTGGCCGGCGGGCCGAGCTCGCTGCTGCAGGCGATCGAGAACGCCGAGGACAACGAAGAGGCCGGCAGCGCCGAGATGGAGGCGTCGGTCAAGGCCGGCGACATCGTCGTGGGCCTCGCCGCGAGTGGGCGGACCCCGTTCGTTGCCGCGGCCCTGCGTACGGCCCGGCGGCTCGGGGCCTCGACGGCGCTGATCACGGCCAACCCGGGCACGCCGGTGGGTGCGGAGGTCGACGTGTTCCTCGCGTTCGACACCGGCCCGGAGGTCGTGGCGGGGTCGACGCGGATGAAGGCGGGTACGGCGCAGAAGCTGGTGTTGAACGCGTTCTCGACCGCGGTGATGGTGCGGCTGGGGCGTACGTACTCCAACCTCATGGTCGACATGGTCGCGACCAACGCCAAGCTGCGCGGCCGGACGCTTGCGATCCTGGCCGAGGCGACCGGGCTCGACGAGGACACCGGTGCCCGCGTCCTGACCGAGGCCGGCGGCGAGCTGAAGACCGCGATCGTGTCGGTGCTCGCCGGCGTCGACCCGAGCGACGCGCGTTCTGCCCTGGAAACGTCCGAGGGCCATGTTCACGCCGCATTGACCGCGCTCGGTGTGGCGTCGAACGCGCAGCGCGAGCGCGAAGCGCAGTAGCGTAACGACCACTTGCCTACCGTCGCGCCGGGCGACAAGGTGGGTTGTTGACGCGCGCCTCTTCCCCGATTGAGCGCGCCAGAGGGCTGGGAGTTGTCCATGCCACAGGCGATTTGGAAGGGATCCGTCTCCTTCGGAATGGTGACGATCCCGGTCAAGGTGTACGCCGCCACGCAGGAGAAGGACATCTCCTTCCGTCAGGTGCACGCCGAGGACGGTGGCCGGATCCGGTACAAGCGGGTCTGCGACATCGACGGCGAGGAGGTGCCGTACTCCGACATCGCGAAGGGCTACGAGCTTCCCGACGGCGGGATCGTGATCCTGACGTCGGAGGACTTCGGCGAGCTACCGTTGCCGAGCCGGCACAGCATCGAGGTACTGGAGTTCGTCCCAGCGGATGACTTCGACCCGATCTACGTGGCGCGTTCGTATTACTTGCAGGCCGAGGGGCCCGGCGCGAAGCCGTACGTCCTGCTGCGCGACGCGCTGGAGAACACCGGCCAGGTCGCCGTTGTCAAGGTCGCCTTGCGCAACCGGGAGTCGCTCGCGATCGTCCGGAACAAGAACGACTCCCTGGTGCTGCAGACGATGCTGTGGCCCGACGAGGTCCGCGACGACGCCACCGTGGCGCCGCCGGCGGACGTCGAGGTGCGGCCGCAGGAGGTCGCGATGGCCGAGTCGTACATCCAGACCCTGTCGACGGTGTTCGACCCGGACCGGTACCACGACGAGTACCGCAAGGCGCTCGAGGAGCTGATCGAGGCCAAGACCGAGGGCCGCGCTGTCGAGGCGGTGGAAGAGGTCGCCCCGGCCGGTGAGGTCGTCGACCTGATGGCCGCGCTGCAGGCCTCGGTCGACGCGGCCCGCAAGCGCCGCGGCGAGGCTCCCAGGGAGGCCCCGGAGGAGAAGGCCCCGGCTGCGAAGAAGGCCGCCGCGAAGAAGGCGCCGGCCAAGAAGGCCGCCGCGAAGAAGACGACGGCGAAGAAGGCGGCCAAAGCTCCGGCTCGCAAGTCCGCCTGAGTCCGCTTGCTGCTAGGTGATTGGGGAAGTTTTGGGGGTCTATGTGACCCAAACCTTCCCCAATCCCTTCCTTGTCTGGTGATGGTCGTCGCTCCAGTCCCACCCGTCACATCCGTATGAGCGTGGAGACTTCTGGTCGCCATGGCGACCAGAAGTCTCCACGCAAACTCGTGAGGTGGCTGGTGTGGGGGTGGCGCGTGATCATGAACGTGATCATGAAGGCGGACAGTGCGTATACGCCGGTTTGGCTTCATGATCACGTACATGATCACGGTAAGGGATAGGCCCGGCTTCATCTGCACCACAAGAGGCCTGGGGCTGGGGCAGGGGAGTTCCCCTGACCTGGGATGGGCGTCTCGCAGGGGCGGCGTCGTTGCCGTCCCCGCCGCACTTTGGCCGGAGCCGTACGGGTCAAGGGGCGAAGCTCGCGAAGCGACGCCATCCTGCGCGAAGCGCCGTCTATGGCGCCCTTGAGGCGTACGGCTCCGGCTAAAACCCTGGCGGGCGGCAAGGACGCAGCTCAGTTCCCACTCGGGATCTTCTCGGCGAAGCTCCCCCGCGGGATTGGTGCTCTCGGGGACTGTGGCGGCGGTCGATTTTGGTGGCCGGTCCGGGGCGCGTCAAGGGCGCCGTTTGGACGGCGCTTCGCGCAGTTTGCAAACGACGTCGCTTCGCGATCTTCGACCCTTGACCCACCCCGGACCGGCCACCTGTTTTTCACGCGCCCGCCCCTGCCCCCGGAACAGGTGTCCCGGGGGAGGTTCCTTCCTGCTGGGGTTTGTTGCCGTGCTCGCGTCGCTTGTGGTGGCCTTGCTTCCGCTCAGGCCATGTGGGGGTAGCTGTAGTCCGTTGGTGGGTTGAACGTTTCCTTGATCGACCTGGGGCTCAGCCATCTGATCAGGTTCCACATCGAGCCGGCCTTGTCGTTCGTCCCACTCGCCCTCGCCCCGCCGAAGGGTTGCTGCCCCACCACCGCGCCCGTGGGCTTGTCGTTGATGTAGAAGTTGCCCGCCGTGAACCGCAACCGCTCCGCCGCTGCGGCGATCGCCACTCTGTCCTGGGCGATGACAGCGCCGGTCAGGCCGTACGGGGACGCCGCGTCCAGCTGGGACACCACCGAGTCGTAGTCCGCATCCTCGTACACGTGCACCGACAGGATGGGCCCGAAGTACTCCGTCGAGAAGATCTCGTCCGTCGGATCTGACCCCACCAACACCGTCGGACGCACGAAGTAGCCGACCGAGTCGTCGTACGTCCCGCCCGCCAGCACCTCGATCGACGGCGCAGCGTGTGCCCGGTCGATCGCTGCCTTGTGCTTGGCGAACGCGCGGTCGTCGATCACCGCGCCGATGAAGTTCGAGAGGTCGGCGACGTCGCCCATCGTCAGGGCGTCGGTCTCCGCCGCGAGGTCGTCGCGGACGCGGGACCACACCGACTGCGGCACGTACGCGCGGGAGGCGGCCGAGCACTTCTGGCCCTGGTATTCGAAGGCCCCTCGCACCAAAGCAGTCCGGAGCACCGCGGGATCGGCTGAGGGGTGCGCGAGCACGAAGTCCTTGCCGCCCGTCTCGCCGACGATACGCGGGTACGAGCGGTAGGAGTCGAGGTTCGAGCCGACCGTGTGCCACAGGTGCCGGAACGTCTTCGTCGACCCCGTGAAGTGGATCCCCGCCAGGGCAGGCGAGGCCAGCGCCACCTCGGAGACCGCGAGGCCGTCGCCGGGTAGCAGGTTGATCACGCCCGGAGGCAGGCCGGCGGCCTCGAGCAGGCGCATGGTGTGGAACGCGGAGAGCATCTGCGTCGGCGAGGGCTTCCACAGCACGACGTTGCCGAGCATCGCCGGCGCGGTGGGCAGGTTGGCGGCGATCGCGGTGAAGTTGAACGGGGTGATCGCGTACACGAACCCTTCGAGCGGCCGGTACTCCACACGGTTCCAGATCCCGGGGGAGGAGATCGGCTGGTCGGACAGGATGCGCTGCGCGAACGACACGTTGAACCGCAGGAAGTCGATCAGCTCGCAGGCCGCGTCGATCTCGGCCTGCTGGATCGTCTTGCTCTGGCCGAGCATCGTCGAGGCGTTCAACGTCTCGCGCCACGGGCCGGCCGCGAGGTCGGCGGCCTTGAGGAAGATCGCTGCCCGGTCGTCGAAGCTCAATGCCCGCCACGCCGGCGCCGCGGCCAGGGCGGCGGAGATCGCGTCCTGGGCGTCCTGCTGGCTGGCGTGCTGGAACGTCCCCAGCACCTGCGCGTGGTTGTGCGGCTTGACCACGTTCACCGGAGCGCCCGAGCCCGAACGCTGCGCACCGCCGATCGTCGCCGTCAGCGTCACCTGCTCGTTGCCGAGTTCCTTGAGGCGTTGCTCGATCCGTGCGCGCTCGGGCGTGCCCGGTGCGTAGGTCAGGACCGGCTCGTTGACCGGCTGAGGTACGTGCGTGACGGCGTCCATGTCGATGCTCCCGCGTGGTCGGCTCTGAGCGTGTTCGAGGGCACGTCCGATCGGGGCGGACCTCTCAGCGCCCATGGTGCCATTCCGGAGCCATGCCGTTCCATCCACCACCATCCCGAACAACGATTGCCAAAACCGCCGGGCTACGGCTATAGCTGGACACCGGCTGGAAGGCGCTTTCCCAGCGCTTCCGGCGACCCAACGGGAGGTGTGCTCATGAGCCCCGGATCCATGAACAGGCGAACGGTGCTGCGCGCGATCGGAGGGGTCACCGCCGCGACCGCCTTGCCGACCCTGCTGGGCGCCTGCTCCGGTGGCCCTGCGTCGAAGCCGAACACGTCGACGTCGAACGCCAAGGTGCAGTTGCCCACGTTCGTTCCGTACGAAGGCGTCAAGCCCGACCTCGCCCCCACGACAGACGGCATCCAGGCCGGTTTCCTCAGCTATCCCGCGGAACCCGTCGCGGGCCTGACGGAGAAGCCCGGCAGCGGCGGCGCCCTGGTGGCGATGGTGTCCAACCCCGGACCGATCCCGCCCGTGAACGGCAACCGCTACCTGCAGTCCATGGCGCAGGTGCTGAACGTCGACCTCAAACCCCGCTTCATCCCGCTCGCCGAGTACACGAGCAAACTCGCGACCGTCGTCGCGAGCGACGACATCCCCGACTTCCTTCAACTGTTGGGAGTCGGCCGCGTTCCCGAGCTGTTGCGGGCGAAGTTCGCCGACCTCACCGACTACCTGTCCGGCGACGCGGTGAAGGAGTACCCGTTCCTCGCCAACCTGCCGACCGAGTCCTGGCGTACGTGTGTCTTCAACGGCGGCATCTACGGTCTGCCGATCCCACGCGCCGCTGTGGGACCGCTGATGTACTACCGCGCGGATCTGCTTGCCGAGAAGGGATTGAACGGCAACCCGAACAGCTTCGAGGAGTTCCGCACGCTCTGCCGCGAGCTGACCGACGAACGCTCCAACAAGTGGGCCTGCGTCTCGCCGAACGGCGTGAAGATCTTCGTGCAGCAGATGCTGGGCGTTCCGACCTCGGACTGGCAGGAGAAGGACGGCACGTTCACCAACATCTGGGAGCTGCCCGAGACCGAGCAGGCGATCGGCGTCGTCGCCGACCTGTGGAAGGACGGGGTCTTCCACCCCGACTCGCTCAGCGGGTCGATCGACGCGAAGACCACGTTCATCGCCGGAACGGTCAGCGTCCACTACGACAACTACACCGCGTGGTCTGGGTACGCCCAGCAGGCGTTGCCGAGCAACGCGGACTTCCGCCTGGAGGGCATGCTGCCGCCGAACTTCGACGGTTCGTCGGAACGCTCGTTGTGGAAGGGCTATCCGTCGTACAGCACCGCCGTCATCAAGAAGGCCAGCAAGGAACGGGTCACCGAGCTGCTCCGGGTCGCAAACGCGCTCGCGGCGCCGTTCGGCACGAAGGAGTACCTGCAGTTCAAGCTCGGCGTCGAGGGCGTGCACTACACGAAGAAGGGCACCGACCCAGCCCCGACCAGCACGGGCACCGCCGAGGTCGCGACCGTGCTGAACTATCTCGCCTCACCGCCCGCGATCCTGTACGAGCCCGGCAACCCCGAGCTCACCAAGCAAGAACACGCCTACCAGCAGAAGGCGATCCCGATCGCGAACCAGTCGCCGACGCTCGGGCTCTACTCCAACACGCAGGGCTCCCAGGGTGCGCAGCTCACCCAGGCGATGACGGACGCCCAGAACGAGATCATCACCGGGCGCAAGCCGATCTCCACGTGGAAGGACGCGGTGCGCGACTGGAAGCAGAAGGGCGGAGACAAGGTCCGCTCCGAGTACGCGGAATCGTTCGCCGCCTCCCAATGACACAAGGACTTATGACCACTTCCATGCTCGACTCCGCCCTGTCCTCCGAACGTCTCCGCGAGCACCTGCCCGAGCCCGGGGCATGGCGGCCCGTCCCCGACGTGACCGACCGTGCGTTCTGGACGGCCGTCCATCCCGCGACGACGGCGGCGATGGTCGACCGTGCCGAGCGGCTGGCTGGCGTGGGGCCATGGCCGGCGTTGCCCGCCTCGTTGTGGCTCGACTTCGCGCGTACGGGCAACCGGATCCGCTACCAGGACCCGTACTTCGCGCGCCGCCGCCGGCTCGCCGCCGCGGTGCTCGCGGCCTGCCTCACCGACGACGAACGCTGGCACGACGAGGTCGCCGACGGCGCCTGGCTGGTCTGCGAGGAGTCGTCATGGTGCCTGCCCGCCCACGACGAGTCGCACGGTGCCCGCAACACCCATGCCCTGCCCGACGTGGACAACCCGACGCTCGACCTGTTCGCCGCGGAGACCGGCGCGCTGCTGGCGTGGACGTACGCGGTGCTCCGCCCGAAGGTGGAGGAACGCGGACTCGGCCAGCGGATCGTCGACGAGGTGCGGCGGCGGATCCTCGTACCGCAACGCACGGTTGACAGCTGGATCTGGTTCGGCCGGCGCGGGCATGTGGGCAACTGGAACCCGTGGATCAACTCGAACGTGCTCGTCTGTTCGTTGCTGCTCGACAGCACCCGCGAGGAGATCGTCACGACGGTCGAGCGCGCGGTCTTCGGGCTCGACGTGTTCGTCGGCGGCTACCCCGCCGACGGTGCGTGCGACGAGGGGCAGCTGTACTGGTGGCGGGCTGGTGCCTCGCTCTCGGAGTGCCTGGAGGTGCTGCGCTCCGCGAGTGGTGGCGTGCTCGACGCGTTCGATCTCCCACTGGTACGGGAGATTGGGCGCTACCTGCACCGCGTGCACATCGCTGGCGACTGGTACGTGAATGTCGCGGACGGCTCGGCGAAGCTCGATGCGGACGGTGCCAGCGCCCATGTCCTGTACCGGTTCGGGAGACGCGTCGGGGACGCCGAGATGGTGGCTCATGCCCGGTGGCTGCGGGGCGACGGCCCGCTCGCGGAGTCGACCACCGGGGTCGGGCGGGCGCTGCTCGCGCTCGCTGACAGCGACTGGGCGTCGGAGCCGTCGGCCGACCCGCCGCTCGTCGCGCAGGCGTGGTGGCCGGACACCGAGCTCCTCACCGCGCGCGAGACGGGCGGGAGCGCCCGCGGGTTGTTCCTGTCGGTCAAGGGTGGGCACAACGCCGAGGCGCACAACCACAACGACGTCGGGACGTTCCTCGTCGCGCTGGACGGTCATCCGGTGCTCGTCGATGCCGGTGTCGCGGACTACACGCGCCAGCACTTCAGTCCGGACCGGTACGAGATCTGGTCACTGCGGAGCGCGTACCACAACGTCCCGCTCGTCGACGGGTACGAGCAGGCACCGGGCAAGGAGCACCGGGCCGCCGATGTGCGCTGCGAGCTCGACGACACCGGGGCGCGCTTCGACCTCGACCTGGCGGGTGCGTACCCGGCCGAAGCTGGCCTGCTGCACTGGCACCGCTCCGTTCGCCTCGACCGGGCTGGCGGGCAGATCGTGCTCTCGGACCGCTGGGCGTTCTCGCGGGTCCCGGGGGACGTCCGTTCGCACCTGCTGGCCTCGGGCGCGCCGGTGGTCCTCGGGGCGGGAGCGCTCGAGGTGCCGACCCCCGGGCGGACACTCCGGCTGAGCTACGACGGGGCAGCGTTGGACGTCGAGGTCGAGCGCATCGACCTCGACGACCGGCGCCTGCGAGGCGCATGGGGAGACCACCTGTGGCGGATCGCGCTCGTCGTCCGCAGACCGACCGCTGACGGGGGCTACCGGCTGGAGATCGGCGCGGGCAGGTCGTGTCTGGCAAATAGCGCCGGTCATCGCGCGTAGCGCGATGGCGCGCGGCGCCCCGCGCCCGGCTGGGCGTGGTGCAGGAGGAATTCATATTGGTTATATGGGTGACGAGGTGCACCGCGTCCAGGCGGGATGTGGGGTGTCGCGCGCCAGGCGATCTTTGCCAGACACGGCCTAGGCGACCGCGACGAGGCCGGGGTCGATCTCGAGGGCGGTGCCGCAGACCGTGCATGCCCACTCGGCGCAGTCGCCGTCGGGGCAGTTCGGGTGCACGAACGCCTGGACCTGCTCGCAGCGCGGGCACGGGTACATGTCGTCCATACGCTCGAGAGTGACACCCAGCCCGCGGTCGGTCAGGACGACACGCCGTTGCCGTCCCAGCTGAGCTCGATGTCGTGCGAACGCAACCACGCCTCGGCGTCGTACCCGTGCGCCGCGATGCCGGCCAGCGCGAGGTACGTCGTGTCCAGCGCGCGCTCGGCGGTCTTGGCGTCGACGTGCCCCGCCTCGTACGCCGCGAGCAGTTCGTCGGTGTCGAGCACGACGGCCTCCCCGCCCGTGCGGACGACGATGTCGAGGTAGTGGTCGACCGTCCGCCAGACCCGCCCGGTCACCGACGCGTCGATGATGTCGATGTAGTGGTCCTGGTGCCGCTCGAGCCCGGGATGCGGGGTGTAGTCGGTGACCCGGAGGCCGAGCTCGGGCAGGATCCAGGACTCGAACGAGGCGATCCGCGGATGCTCGACGAGCGGGCGCGCGACGTACAGCCCGAAGTCCGTCACGCGGAACGACGCCAGCGTGCGCGGGATCCCCTTCGGGTCCACGTTCGTGCCCGCCTCGAGGTCGAACGTCTCGACCTTGGGCGGGTGGATCGCGTGCTCGTTCACCCTCGGGAGGCCAACCACTCCTGGCCGAGGCGTTCTTGGAGCTCCAGCGCGTTCCGAACGGCAGGGGCCGCCGCCTCCTCGATCTTCTTGCCGATGATCGGGACCGACGCCTTGATCACGACCTCGACGACCTGGCGGGTGCCGGTGCCGTCGGGTACGAGCGTCATCGTCCCGCGCATCGTGACCGGAGCCTTGGCCACGTCGATCGAGATCTGGCCGGTCCGGCTCCCGTCGGCGCCGGCCGGACCCCAGTCGATGGACTGGTCGAGGTCGATGCTCTCGCCGACGAGTTTCGTCATGAAGTCCGGGACGCGCGCAGGCAGGCTTTGCTGCGTACGGGTGTTCGCGCCGCCGTTGGAGGTCGGTGTGACGGTGACTGAGTAGCTGAGCGCCGCCCCCGTGCTGACCCACCGAGTGAGGAAGACCTCGTCGGTGAGCATCGCGTATACGGCAGCTGGGTCCGCGTCGTACCTGGTCTCGCGGTGCAGATCCATAAGGGAGATCAAACCCCATTTGCTGCCGTTCGACGACGGTGCCCGGCCGACGAACGGTGAAATCTGGGCGGCAGGTTCCGGCAAAGCCCTGGACAGAGCGTGTTCGACGGGGCACCGTGAGTGTGTGACCCAGTTTCTCGTGGTCGGGGTCGACGACACTGAAGCTGGCAGACAAGCCCTCATATGGGCGCTTTCGGAGGGACGTGACGGTTGGAAGACCGTAAAAGCGGTCTCGGTCTGGAACTACGACTACAACGGCGTCGACGCGTTACTGAACCCTGACGCGGTGCAGGAGAAGACCGCGCAGAAGCTGGACCTGGCGATCAAGGAGGCGCTGGACGGACAAGCGCCGCCGCCGATCGACACGGTGGTCCAGCAGGGCCGGCCGGACGAGGTGCTCTGTACCGAGGCGAGCGGCGCGCGAGCGCTGATCCTCGGCCCACCGGGCTCGAGTCGCCGTTCCGGCCACGTCGTAGCTGGCTGCCTCCGCCGGGCTCCGTGCCCCGTGGTGGTGCTGCCCCAGTCCTACGAGGACCCCAACGGAGGGAGGCACCGAGCCCGCCGCTTCCGCTGGCACTGAGCTTATGGCGACCGCTCGCACGCGTCGGCCGCGGGCGGCCTAGCGGCTTCGGGTCGCGGTGCTCGGCGGCGTCGGGTGGCCCTGCGGCGCCCGGACTGCGGCCTTCGGCCGATGGGGTCGTCCTCGGACCCCGGAAGCCGACGCCGCCGAGCGCGGTGGTTGACGTTGGCCCGAGCCACCCGTTCGCCGAGTGACTCGGGGCGGAGTCTTCGCTCCCACCTCCACCGGGCTGGCCGTTGCGACTATCGTCGATGTGGCGACACATCGACGTGTGGCTCCGGCCGACCCGGCCGGTGGGAGAGCAAGGGCGAGATCGTCATGACTGTCACCGCGGGCAGTGTCACCGGCACGAACGGCAAGTGGGACGACGCCAAAGAGGCCCTGATCGTCGACGCGGCCAAGGTCGCCGAGCACAGTCGCTCCGCCGGGGCCTTGTCCGTCGATCGTGTCAAGGCGCTCTTGCAGGCCTACTACCGGCACGTCCCCGCCGAGGACATCGTGCGGCGCGACCCGGTCGACATCTACGGTGCCGCCCGCAGCCACTTCCGCCTCGCCCTCGAACGTCCGCAGGGCACCGCGTCGGTGCACGTCTTCACCCCCACGGTCGAGGAGCACGGCTGGTCCTGCAGCCACACCGTCGTCGAGGTCGTCACCGACGACATGCCGTTCCTCGTCGACTCGGTGACGATGGAGCTCTCCCGCGAGGGCCGCGGCATCCACCTCGTCGTCCACCCGCAGGTCGTCGTACGGCGCGACGTCACCGGCAAGCTGCTCGACGTTCTGGACGGCACCGACGCGACCGCGCACGACGCGTTCCGCGAGTCCTGGATCCACGTCGAGATCGACCGCGAGTCCGAGACGGTCGAGCTGGAACGCGTCGAGGCCGCGCTCACCCGCATCCTCCGCGACGTCCGCGAGTCCGTCGAGGACTGGCCGAAGATGGAGCACCGCGCCCGCGACATCGTCGCCGAGCTCGGTGACAACCCGCCGGCCGAGATCCCGCCGGACGAGATCGTCGAGGCCCGCGAGCTGCTCGACTGGCTGGCCGGCGACCAGTTCACGTTCGTCGGCTATCGCGAGTACACGCTCGAACGGCACGACGACGCCGACGTGCTGCGCGCCGTCCCCGGTACGGGCCTCGGCATCCTGCGCTCCGACCCCGACCAGAGCGTCTCCGGCTCGTTCAGCCAGCTGCCGCCCGAGGTTCGAGCCAGGGCGCGCGAACGCAAGCTGCTGATCCTCACCAAGGCCAACTCCCGCTCCACCGTGCACCGCCCCGCGTACCTCGACTACGTGGGCATCAAGACGTTCGACGAGAACGGCGAGGTCACCGGTGAGCGCCGGTTCCTCGGGCTGTTCACCTCCGTCGCGTACACCGAGAGCTTCCAGCGCATCCCGGTGCTCCGGCGCAAGGCGTTCGAGGTCATCGCGCGGTCCGGGTTCACGCCGGACTCGCACTCGGGCAAGGCCCTGCTGGACATCCTCGAGACCTACCCGCGCGACGAGTTGTTCCAGGTCTCCGCCGACGAGCTGCTGCCGACGGCGCTCGCCGTTCTGCATCTGCAGGAACGCCGGCAGCTCCGGCTCTTCGTGCGACGCGACGACTACGCGCGCTACCTCTCCTGCCTGGTCTATCTGCCGAGGGACCGGTTCTCCACCCAGGTCCGGTTGAAGATCCAGGACATCCTGATGGAGGCGTTCGGCGGCGAGAGCATCGACTTCGCGCTGCGGTTCTCCGAGTCCGTCCTCGCACGGCTGCACTTCGTCGTACGCCTCCCCAAGGGCACCAGCGTGCCCGACGTTGATGTCGCCGAGCTCGAGCTGAAGCTCGTGTCGACGACGCGCTCCTGGTCCGACGACTTCCACGACGCGGTCGTCGAGCAGGTCGGCGAGTCCAACTCCGCGCGGCTCATGCACAAGTACGACGACGCGTTCCCGCCGGCGTACCAGGACGACTTCCCCGCGCGTACGGCCGTCGCCGACCTGCGCCGGATCGAGGACCTGCCCAAGGACAACGGGCTCGCGCTCTCGCTGTACGAGCCGATCGACGCGGCGCCGAACGAGCGCCGGTTCAAGATCTACCGGACCGGCTCGGGCCTGTCGCTGTCCGCGGTGCTGCCCGTCCTCTCGCGGTTCGGCGTCGACGTGACCGACGAGCGGCCGTACGCGATCGAGACCAAGGACGGCGTGCAGGCCTGGATCTACGACTTCGGACTCGTCTACCGCGGCGGCCCCGGCGCCGCGGCCAGCGCGATCCGCGAGCTCATGCAGGACGCGTTCGCCGCGGTCTGGGGTGGGCTGGCGGAGAACGACGGCTTCAACGCGCTCGTGCTCCGCGCCGGCCAGACCTGGCGTCAGGCGACGATCCTGCGCGCGTACGCGAAGTACATGCGGCAGACCGGTTCGACGTTCAGCCAGAGCTACATCGAGGACACGTTGACCGCGAACGTGGACCTGGCGCGGATGCTCGTCGAGCTGTTCGAGACGCGCTTCGACCCGGCCCGCGAGCTCGGCGTGAAGGCGCGTAAAGCCCAGGTTGACGCCGTGACCGAACGCATCGAGCGGGCGCTCGACGCGGTGCAGAGCCTCGACCAGGACCGCATCATCCGTTCGTTCCTCAACCTGATGCGCACGACGCTGCGGACGAACTACTTCCAGCGCGACGCCGAGGGCAAGCCCAAGAAGTACGTGTCGTTCAAGTTCGACCCGAAGAAGAACCCCGAGCTGCCCGAACCCAAGCCCCGCTTCGAGATCTGGGTCTACTCGCCGCGCGTCGAGGGCGTGCACCTGCGGTTCGGGCCGGTCGCGCGCGGCGGTCTGCGTTGGTCCGACCGGCGCGAGGACTTCCGGACAGAGGTGCTCGGCCTGGTCAAGGCACAGATGGTGAAGAACTCGGTGATCGTGCCGGTCGGTGCGAAGGGCGGCTTCTACGCCAAGCGGCTGCCGGACCCGGCGGTCGACCGCGAGGCCTGGCTGGCCGAGGGGATCGCCTGCTACCGCACGTTCATCTCGGGTCTGCTCGACATCACCGACAACCTGCGCGGCTCGGAGACGATCCCGCCGCTGGACGTCGTACGCCACGACAAGGACGACTCCTACCTCGTCGTCGCCGCGGACAAGGGCACGGCGACGTTCTCCGACATCGCGAACGACCTGGCGATCTCGTACGGCTTCTGGCTCGGCGACGCGTTCGCGTCCGGCGGGTCGACCGGCTACGACCACAAGGGCATGGGCATCACCGCCCGCGGCGCGTGGGAGTCGGTCAAGCGGCACTTCCGCGAGATGGGTCGCGACTGCCAGAACGAGGACTTCACCTGCGTCGGCATCGGCGACATGTCCGGCGACGTGTTCGGCAACGGCATGCTGCTGTCGGAGCACACCAAGCTGGTTGCGGCGTTCGACCACCGGCACGTCTTCCTCGACCCGCAGCCCGACGCGGCCGTCTCGGTCGCCGAACGCCGCCGCCTGTTCCAGCTGCCGCGGTCGAGCTGGGCCGACTACAACGCCGACCTGATCTCGGCCGGCGGCGGGGTGTTCCCGCGTACGGCGAAGTCGATCCCGATCTCGGCCGAGGTACGCGAGGCGCTGGGCATCTCGCGGTCGTCGGTGACCTCGATGACGCCGAACGACCTGATCCACGCGATCCTCTGTGCGCCGGTCGACCTGCTGTGGAACGGCGGCATCGGCACGTACGTGAAGGCGACGACCGAGACGCACGGCGACGCGGGCGACAAGGCCAACGACGTCGTCCGCATCAACGGCACCGAGCTGCGCGCGAAGTGCGTCGGCGAGGGTGGCAACCTCGGGTTGACGCAGCTCGGACGGATCGAATACGCCTTGCGTGGTGGGCGCATCAACACCGACTTCATCGACAACACCGCCGGTGTCGACACGTCCGACCACGAGGTCAACATCAAGATCCTGCTCGACCGGGTCGTGCACGACGGCGACCTGACCGAGAAGCAGCGCAACGAGATCCTCGCGAGCATGACCGACGAGGTCGGCGAGCTCGTTCTGCGCAACAACTATGACCAGAACGTCGCGCTGCAGAAGGCGCAAGCCCTGGCGCCGGCGCTGCTGCACGTGCACGCGGAGTGGATCAACCGGCTGGAGAAGGCGGATCTCCTCGACCGCGAGATCGAGTTCCTGCCCAACCTGCGGCAGCTGCGGGAACGCCAGCAGCAGGGGATCGGCCTCACACCGCCGGAGCTCGCGGTGCTGATGGCGTACACGAAGATCGTGCTGTCGTCGGAGCTGCTGGAGACGAAGCTGCCGGACGACCCGTACCTGCGGCGCCAGCTCGTCGACTACTTCCCGACGCCGATGCGCGAACGCTTCGACGCGCAGATGGACGCGCACCCGTTGCGCCGGGAGATCGTGACGACGGAGGCGGTGAACCAGCTCGTCAACACGGCGGGGATCACGTTCTACCACCGGCTGTCGCTGGAGACGGGTGCGCCGGCGGAGGAGCTGACGCGCGCGCACGTCGTGGCGCGGAACATCTACGGCGTCGACGAGGTGTGGGCCGCGGTTGAGGCCCTGGACAACACGATCGACTCGGCCGTGCAGGTGCGGATGCGCTTGGAGGCGCGGACGATCGCCGAACGTGCGGCGCGCTGGCTGGTGCAGAACAGGCGGCCGCCGATCGACATCGCGTCGACGATCGAGTACTTCGCCTCTGGGTTGTCGACCTTGATGGCGGCGCTGCCTTCGGTGCTCACTGGGCGGGAGGCCGACCAGCTGGCGAAGCGGCGCGACTCGTTGCTGAAGGGCGGCGTGTCGGAGGAGCTGGCGACGCGGGTCGCGGTGTTCTCGCCTGCCTATGCGGGGCTGGGTCTCGTGGAGACGGCGCGGCGTACGTCGACCGACGTCGTCGACGTGGCGCGGGCGCACTTCACGCTGGGGGAGCGGCTCGAGGTGGGCCGGCTGCTGGAGAAGATCCTCTCGCTGCCGCGCGACGACCGGTGGAAGACGACGGCGCGGGCCGCTTTGCGCGACGACCTGCACGCCGTGCACGCGCAGCTGACGCAGAACGTTCTGGAGGCTTCGCCTCCGGAGGCGACCGCGGCCGAACGCGTGGCGGCGTGGGAGCAGCGCGACGCGACGCTGGTGTCGCGGACCCGTTCGACCCTGGCCGAGATCGTCGACGGCGACGTCACCGACCTCGCCCGCCTGTCCGTCGGCCTCCGCGTCGTCCGCCGCCTGCTCCCGACGACGGCCTAGTCTCGATCTTTCGTCCGGCCGTTAGTGCGTCCGGTCCGGGCCCGCCCTGGGGCCAATGATCATGTTTACATGATCATTGGCCGCTTTACGTGGGGTGGACGCCAGGTAGAGGGGCTATTGGCCGGGTAAGGCGACCACGACGCTTCACCTACGGAGCGCCTTCCCCCGAGGCTAGTCACAACGCCCTATTGCCTTGGGGCAAGGGGAGGCCGACCCTGCGAGGCAGAACCCTCGACCAGGGGAGGACACCGTGACTACGGACATGTCCAAGTCATTCATGAGATATCTCGACACGGTCATCGAGGGCGGTGACCTCAGGCCGTTCTTCACCGAGGATGTCGAGCTGGTCGTCCACGGGATGCCGGAGATCGTGCGGGGACGCGACGAGGTGGCGACGGCCCTCGACGCCATGCACGGCGCGTTCGACGGCGGGCCGGAACCGCGGGCGATTGTCGTCGGTGACCGGAACGCGGCGGCCGAGGCCGTCTGGGTCGGCACCCACACCGGGACGTTCGCCGGGATCGAGGCGACCGGGCGGCAGGTGCGGGTCCCGTACGCCGTGCTCTACGACCTCACCGAGGACGGGATCTCCTCGCTGCGCATCCACGGCATCCACGCTGGTCTGATGGAGCAGCTGCGGTAGCTGAGATATGAACGAACGTGCCCTTCATCCGCATTCGCGGCCTTCGCTAGGCTTGCCCGCGGCTATGGAAGGGCGTTCCACACAATGTCAAAACGGGGATGGCTGCTGATCGCTGGCGGCATTGTTGTCGTACTCGCGTTGATCGGCGGTGGCGTGGCGCTGTTCGCGCCGCGCGGCGACGGTGGGCAGCAGGCGGAGGCGGGCATCGTCGTCCACCAGATCGCCGACGCCGGTGAGCAGGACACCTATGACGCCGCGGGCGGCGCGATCACCGCGCTGGGCGGTGAGAAGGCCGACACCGTGCTTGTCGAGGGCGCGACCGGGCGCGAGCTCGTTCCCCAAGGCAGCAAGGTCATGCCGGACCCCGCCACCTGGAAGCGCGCGGGGCGGGTCGCGACGGTCAGTACGACCGTGAGCAACGGGTCCGCCAAGCAGGCGGCCCAGGTCACGCTGCTCGGCACCGACGACGGGTGGCGCGTCCTCGAAGTCGCGCCCGCCGCCGCGAAGCCGAAGCCGTCGCCACCCAAGCCGGGCCCGACGCTGACGCCGGCCAAGTGCCCCGGCACCCAGCTCGTGTCGACGGGCAAGCCGGGCGCCGCGCCCGTCCTGCTCGTCCCCGGGCCGGACGGCGTCGCGGGGCTGCAGGCGAGCGCGGGTACGTCGGGCGTCGCAGCGGTGGCCGCCGACAACACGAGCCTCGCCGCGCGGATCGCCGCGATCCCCGGCGTCGCCGCGTACGTCCTCACCGGCGGTGACCCCACTCTCTGGGTCGACGACCCGTCCGGCAGCGGTCCGGCGGTCGGCTCGGCGATCGACTGCCTGGCCAAGGCCGCCAAGCGCAAGGTCGCGGTGGTCGCCGTCTCGACCGGCGGCCTCGCCACCCGCTGGGCGGTGGCCTCTCGCGCCGCCTCCGTGGGCGTGGTCGCGACGATCGGCACGCCGTACGACGGCGCGTACGCGGTCGACGTGGCCCGTACCCTCCGCGCCGACCGGCCGACGGCGCTGACCGCCGCGAAGCCGGCCGACTCGCGGCGCGACGTCCTCCTGCTCGCCCAGGCGATGCGCGACCTCGCCGCCTGCTCCAAGGACAACGGCCCGGAGCCGGCGTGCCGGCGCATGGCCGTCCTGACCGCGCTGACCGGGCCGCTCGGCGACGCGCTGCACCCCTCGTCGGTGCGTGCCTTGCCCGCGTGGCCGAAGGGCGTCGCCGTACTCCAGCTCGCCGCCCGCGCCAAGGTGACCGACGGCAAGCAGGTCGTCGACCTCGGCGACGGCATCACGACGGTCGACTCCGCGCTCGCCGGCGCCACCCGCAGCACCGTGCACGCCTGCTCGATCAAGGCTCGTGTTGCAGCTGCGATTCCCTGCTGGCACAGCGATCTCTCGGTACTGACGCAGACGGTCGACGACGCGGTGGGAGCGGTGCGCGCGTTCGCGCATCCGACCACGACCGCGTACGCCGCGGAGAGCGTCGCCAACGTCGTCGAGAACGGTGTGGTGGTCGCCAAGGCCGGCCACAGCGGCGGGGTGGCGTTCAGCGCGGACGGTCGCTACGCGGTCGTCGGCGGGTACGAGAAGCTCACGGTCCTCGACCTCGAGTCCGCGACGAAGAAGTCGGTCGCGTGCTCCGGGTGTGGCGGCGTCGCCGTGGCCGGGCGGCTGGCGTACACGGTGGCGGGCCGATACACCGCCGCGCAGACGCTGCAGGCGTACGCGCTCCCGTCGTTGCGGAAGGTGTCCAGCGCGCCGGTCGGTGACTCGCGAACCTACGTCACGCCGTACGGCGCGTTCGGCGACAAGGTCGTGCTGGAACGGCTCGGCGGCAGCGGTGCGCGGAGCACGATCTCCGACCTGGTCGTGGTCGGGGCGGACGGGGTGCGGGAGAAGCCGTTCCCGCTGTACCGCTCGGGCGGGGCATCGGGAATGTACGTGGACCCGTACTCGCCGCAGGGCTCGGCTGTGGCGCTGGTGCAGGCGAGCAGCTCGGCTTGCAGTGGGTTCGTCTCGGCTCTGGCGGTGGATCTGACGGCGCGTACGGTCAAGCCGCTCGACGGGTCGGCGTATGGGTTGCCGACACCGAAGCAGCTGTCGGCCGGCACGCGGACGGGCATCGACTTCGTGTGGATGACCGACGTCCACCGCGGCGGCGACGGTCGTGTGTATGCGAGCGCGCGGGCCGGGGCGTGCGACGAGGAGCTCAGCCAGACGCCGGTCATCCCGCCGAGCCTGTGGCGGTTGGACGGTACGAAGTGGGTGAGCGTGGACGCGGGACCGCTGTCGGCGGAGCGCTCGTTCGGGAAGCTCGGGCGGTTGCGGGTGGGTTCTACGGACTCCGCCCTGACGTGGACGGGGCCCGCTGCCGCTTCCTTCGAGTCGAAGGTGTCGAGCCTTTCCTCTCCTCCTGGCTTCGCCGTCTTCGCCGACGCGTCGATGGCGCCGCCGTCGGGCAAGAAGGTCGTGGCGCCGGAGCCGCTGGTCGTACGGCCCGACGGCATCGGGGCGCTCAAGGTCGGCGCGTCCGTCCCGTCGTTGCTGGCGTCTGGCGTCCTGACGACGTCGGTGCCCGGCGGCCCGCGGAACTGCGGCCTCTACCTCGGCACTGGCTCGCTGTCCAAGGTGTGGGTGCTGACGCGCGAGGGCGTGACGACGATCCAGCACCTGGGGATGGACCAGCCGTACTTTCCCACCAACGCTGGCGCCCCGGCGTACCCGAAGCTGTCTGACCTGAAGAAGATCTACGGCTCAGCGCTGAAGCAGCACCAGGGCAAGCCCGAAACGAAGCCGTCCTGGTACGTGGAGGAGGGCGGCAACATCATTCTCTTCCAGATCGACTACAACGCGCCCGATCAAGTGAACGGCATCCACATGGGCACGAAGGCCGTGGTCTTCAACGACCAGCTGCTGGGTGGCCTCTGCTGATCGCGCGCATGACCTCGAGCTCCCCGCGCTCGTGCCAAGCGAGCCGGCGGAGCAGCTTCACCGCGCTCCAGCCCGTGCTTGCGGCGTCAGGGGGCATCGTGGCGATCGTCGATCGCACGTGCCCGGCTGAGGCCTCGAGCTCGTCGACGAGGTTCGGGAGCGGTTCGCGGTAGCCGAGGCCGGTAGAGGGCAGGTAGTACCGGCTCTCGGTGTCGACGACGTGCCAGGCGAGCTGCCTGATCGTCCGCCACCTGGCGTAGGTCGGCAGCTGGCGCTCGGGGTCGTCCCAGTCGAGCACCTCGTCCGAGCAGGCGCGGACCAGCGCGATCGTGTCAGCCCGGACCTCGGCCAGAATCGCCAACGTGCGCTGACGTCCCGCCTCCGTGCACGGCAACCGATCCCGCGCGAACAACCCCTCGTCACCCTCGATCCGCTCGGCCACCACCAGCCCTTCACCGACCTGCCGGGTGAGCTCAGCCAGCGCCGCCTCCTCGTCGACTCCCTGTCCGCAGACGCCCCACCAGTCCAGGTCGAAGGTCCACGCCGCGCTCCCACGGTCGAACGCCATCGCGACGCCGTTCTCCACATAGACCAACATCGCGGATCCTTCCTCGTCGGAGTCAGGCTCTCACCTGTGCGACTCCGAACCAGGTGGCGAGCGCCCGTTCCAGACCCTCGGCCGCGCTGCCGGCCCAGGCGACGTAGCCGTCCGGACGCACCAGCACGGCCTCGGCGGGTGGGGCGTGGTCGACGGGTTGGGCGCGCACCAGCTCGACCCGATCCGCCCAGCCGGTCGCGAGGTCGGCGAGGTCGGAGCGGTCGTTCATCAGCAGCAGAACGGGCCTGGCACCGCGCATCAGGTGGGCGAAGCGGGTGAGCCCACCGTCGCCGTGGAGGGCGCGGTCGGCGAAGAAGCGGCCGGTGAGCTCGTGGTCGCCATGCTCGTAGCGGACGTCCGCGCCGGACATGAGGTCGGCGATGTGCTGGACGTTCGCCTTGTCCTGCAGCAGTTCGCCGCACAGCTCGCGGAGCGCCGTGACGTTCGGCCCGGGCGCGACGAGCGCGAGCTGCGCCCTTGTGTGCATGAGGACGCGTTCGCCGACCGGTCGGCGCTCGGTGTCGTACGTGTCGAGCAGGCCGTCCGGCGCCCATCCCTTGATCGTGGCCGCGAGCTTCCAACCGAGGTTCAGCGCATCCTGCAGGCCGAGGTTGAGCCCCGGTCCGCCCATCGCGGAGTGCACGTGCGCGGCGTCGCCGACGAGGAACACGCGGCCCTCGCGGTACCGCTCGGCCTGCCTCGAGTTGATGCCGTCGGTCGAGCGCCCCAGCATCGCCGGTACGCCGTCCGGCGGCTCGTGCATGGTCAGCTCGGCGCCGAGCACGCGGCGCGCGGCGGCGCCGAGCTCGTCGAACGTGACTGGGACGTCGTCGCCGGGGACCTCGGCGTCGGTCCACTCGAGGAACGTGACGCGGAACTGGCCGGGCACGAACATCGCGAACGCGAACAGCCCGCCCTCCGTCCTCGTGAACGTCATCGGCCGCAGCGTGCCGTGCCCCGGGACGTCCAGCTCGCCGGTCTCCTGGTTGGCCGTCGGCGCGTCGATGCCGACGACGCCAGCGCGACCGACGAACGAGGTGTCGGTGATGCCGGGGAAGCCGATGCCGAGTTGCTTGCGGATCGCGCTGCGGCCGCCGTCCGCGGCGACGAGGTACTTGGCTTCGAGCTCGTACTCGCCACTGCTCGTCGCGATCCGCACCGTGACACTTTCGCCTTGCTGGGTGAGGCTTCTGACCTCGTGGCCGCGGCGGATCTCGACGTCGAGCTCGCTTGCTCGTTCGGCGAGAAGTTCCTCCATGCGGCGTTGCTGGATCGGCAGCACGTACATCGGGTTGCGGTCGATGCCGGCGAGGCCGAGGGTCATGGCCGCGAACGGGTACGCCGGGACCGCGGTCGGTGGCTGCGTCGTACCGGCGAAGCGCTCGTAGATGCCGCGGAAGTCCAGCGCCTGGTTGACCTGGCCGACGAGTCCGTTCGCTTTGGGTGACACGTCAACTTCTTCGCGACGTTCCAGCACGAGCGGCTTGACGCCGGCGAGGGCGAGCTCGGTGGCCATCAGGAGGCCGTTCGGTCCGGCGCCGGCGATGATGACGTCGTACATGACTTTCTCCTTGTTTTGGGCGCGTTTCATGGAGCCTGCGGCGCGCGCAAGCTTGGGTTGACGGGCGTGTGGCGGGCTTAGCTCTGGGGGTCGGGGAGGCCGGAGGTGACCTGTTCGAGGGACTCGCGGAGGAGGTCGCCGAGCGGTTGGGGTCGGTCGGTCGTGTGCATCCAGTGGGTGGTGGCGACGTCGTACGCGACGCCGACCATCTGGGCGACGAGCTTCGGGTAGAGGTCGCGCTCGGGGTTGGTGCCGGTACGTTCGGCGATAACCTCGGCGAGGGTGCGACCGGCGACGATGTACGCTTTGGCGATTTCGCCTTGCAGGGCAGGGGTTTCGACCATCACTCGTACGCCCTCGACCCACCCGGCGGGCGGCTCGGCGTCGAGACCGTCCTGGTCGAGAACGGCGGCGGTGATCGCCGTCCAGATCGGCTCGTCCTTGGGGCGTTCGCGAAGCAGGCTGGCGATGACGGTGATGCGGTCGAGGTGGCGGGCGGCGACGGCTTCGGCCTTGCTGGAGAAGTAGTTGTTGAACGTTCGCGGCGAGACGCCCGCCTCCGCGGCGATGTCCTCGACAAGCACGTTCTCGAAGCCGCGCTGGACGGAGAGCTTGACCGCGGCCCAGCTGAGGGCTTGGCGGGTCTGTTCTTTCTTGCGCTCTCGGAGTCCGGCCATGGTGAGGAGGCTAGCACGATTATTGCGCGGTGCGCACTTTTGCTGGACATGCAAGGTTGCCTTAGTGGAAAGCTTGGGTTACTTTCCTCTCAGGCAACCAACGAGGGAGGGCCATGGTGGATCCGGGAACGGCGGACGAGGCGCTGGGCATCCTGCGCTCGGGGCGGGATCAGGTCCGGCGGGAGAACGACCGGCGCGAGCGGGCGATGCTCGGGGCGCGTGCGGTGGCGACGATGCTCCGGCTGGGGTGCGGGGACATTCGAAGCCCGGGGCTGCGGCGAACGAGCGGCGTCGCGGTGCGGCTCGGGATCGTCGGTTGGGCCTGGTGGATGGGCGACCGCACGAAGGTGATGGGGCTGTGGAGCGGCCAGGGAGAGCGCATCCGGGCGGCGGCTGAGCGGCTCAAGCAGTCGCGGGAGGAAGGCGCGCCGGACCCGCCGCTGAAGGAGCAAGTGCGGACGGCGTGGGGAGCGATGGGTCCGGAGGCCAAGCGGGCGTTGGCGCTCAGCCTGGGTCTGTCGGTGACGGAGTGGGTGGTGGTGGCGGGCTTCCGGCGGAGCAGGATGCGGTACCCGCACCTCGCGGCCGGCGTGGTGATGGCCGCGGCCCACACGACGGTGGGCTGGCTCCGGCTGCGAAAGCGGGCGGCCGATGACAACTGACCCGGCCCCGGTAAGCGGGCTGCACGACCTTCTGCTCGACCCCACCCGCCTCCGCATCGTGGCCGTGGTGGCCCCGGCGTCGAAGGTGGAGTTCAGCTTCGTCCGCGAGGCCACGGGCCTGAGCGACTCGGCATTGTCGAAGCAGCTGCGGACGCTGACCGAGGCGGGGCTGGTAGAGCAGGAGAAGCTGCGAACGGGACCAGCCCGTTCGCGAACGTGGATCAAGCTGACCCCCGACGGCCGCGCAATCCTCACCGCCCACACCGAGGCCCTGACCTCGATCGCCCGCCACTCGGCCACGCCGGAGTAGCCGCCGCCCAGTCGACTTGTTGGACAGATCTCGGCCTAGATCCCGGGATCTGTCCAACAACTCCGCCGACCGCTCTCACCGCCGCGCCGCACGGGGGAGCCGACGCCTGCTCCCGCCGAGCGCGACACGCCGGTCACTCTCCGTGACAAGGAACCGTCCCCACCCGGCCAGCGTCTCTCGTATCGCCTGTCATGCAAGGGACGCCAAGGACGACGTCCGGACCCTGTGGACATCGGTTCGCGCAGGCAAACACACGCATGACAGAATCCCGAGGCGGGCAGGACCAACCGGACTATCCGGCGGCTGCGGGATTCGGCGGGATGCAGGGGCACATGCAGGGGTATCACCAAGAGCGACACGACTCACCGAGAGCGCGGGGTGCGACGGGCTCATGACTGCGGTCGACATCATCGACGCCGAAGTGCGGGAGCAGGTACGCCGGCAGGGGTTGGATCCCCTGGTGGAGGCCGCTGCCGTACGGAGGCTCATCGACGCGGCGGTGCTCCAGTACGACGAGCGCACGCTGGTCCAGACACTTCCTCCACTCGGCGACGTCCGCGAGGTGGTCCGCGAGGTCTTCAACGCGATCGCCGGCTTCGGCCCACTCCAGAAGTACCTCGACGATCCCACGATCGAAGAGATCTGGATCAACGAGCCCTCGAAGGTCTTCATCGCGAGGAACGGTCGCAGCGAGCTCACCACGACGGTGCTCACCGCCGACGAGGTGCGCGACCTGTGCGAGCGCATGCTCAAGACCACCGGCAGGCGGATCGACTTCTCCACCCCGTTCGTCGACGCGATGCTCCCCGACGGCAGCCGGCTGCACGTCGTGATCCCGGACATCACCAGGACGCACTGGGCGATCAACATCCGGAAGTTCGTCGTCAAGGCGACCCACCTCGAGGACCTCGTGTCGCTCGGCACGATCTCCAGCCAGGGCGCGGCATTCCTCGAAGCGTGCTCGGTCGCCGGCCTCAACATCCTGGTCGCCGGTGGTACGCAGGCAGGCAAGACCACCTTGCTCAACTGCCTCGCCGCCGCCGTTCCCCCGCGGGAGCGCGTGATCAGCTGCGAAGAGGTCTTCGAGCTGAAGATCCCGCTGCCCGACTGGGTGTCCATGCAGACAAGGCAGTCCAACCTCGAGGGAACGGGCGAGATCCGGCTCCGCAACCTCGTCAAGGAAGCCTTGCGGATGCGCCCCAGCCGCATCATCGTCGGTGAGGTACGTGCCGAGGAGTGCCTCGACCTCCTCATCGCACTGAACTCCGGCCTCCCCGGCATGTGCACCATCCACGCCAACTCCGCGCGCGAGGCCATCACCAAGATGTGCACGCTCCCGCTGCTCGCGGGAGAGAACATCGGCTCGAGGTTCGTCGTCCCCACGGTCGCCGGCGCGGTCGACATCGTCGTCCACACCCAGCTCATTGAGAGCGGCAGACGACGTGTAAGAGAGATCTGCGCGGTCCCCGGCCGCGTCGAGGGCGACATCGTCGAGCTCGAGCCGATCTTCGTCCTCCGCGGCGACCGCCTGGTCCGCGCCGACGGTTACCCGCCGCACGTCGAGCGCTTCGAGCGCATCGGGTACGACCTGTCCCGCCTCCTCGCGCCTCGCTTCGAAGGAGTGGCGTAGTCGATGGGCATCCTCGTCGGCCTCATGCTCGGCCTCGGGATCGTTCTGATCGCGCGGACGTTCATGAAGCCCGCGCCGAAGCAGGAGAAGACCGGTCCGAGCTTCCAGGACCGGACCGAGGACCTGCTTGCCCAGGCGGGCATCGAGGCCGTGTCGCCCGGACAGCTCATCGGCGCGTGCGTCGGCATGGGCCTGTTCGTGCTGCTCATCGTGTTCCTGGTGTCCGGCGGCGTGATCCCCGTCGCCCTCGCGTTCGGCACGATGGCGGCCTACCTGCCGCTGGCGCTCGTACGCATGCGCGCGCGGGCACGACGGCAGGAGCTGCGTGAGCTGTGGCCGGACGTCGTCGACAACCTCGCGTCGAGCGTACGAGCCGGCCTCTCGCTCCCCGAGGCCCTGATGCAGATCGGCCACCGCGGACCCGAAGCGCTCAGAAGGCAGTTCCAGCGCTTCGGCGAGGACTACCGCGCGACCGGTCGCTTCAACGACTGCCTGGACCGGCTCAAGCGCAACCTCGCCGACCCCGTCGGCGACCGGATCGTCGAGTCGCTGCGGATCGCCCGAGAGGTCGGCGGTAGCGACCTCGGCCGGCTGCTGCGCACGCTGTCGGGCTTCCTCCGCGAGGACGTACGGACCCGCGCCGAGCTCGAGGCCCGCCAGTCCTGGACCGTCAACGGCGCGAAGCTCGCGGTCGCGGCGCCCTGGATCGTGCTCGCGTTCCTCGCCTTCCAGCCGGAGATCATCTCCCGGTACAACTCTCCGATCGGTTTCCTGGTCCTCCTCATCGGCGGCGGCATGTGCGCGCTGGCGTACCGCCTGATGCTCCGGATCGGACGCCTCCCCGAGGAAGAGCGGGTGCTGCGATGAGAGTCCTCTTGCTGGGTGGGCTGTTCGGCGCCCTCATCGGGTTCGGCCTGCTGCTGATGTTCGTCCGCGTCCCGGCGTTTCGCAGGCCCCGCTTGGACGATCGGCTCGCACCGTACGTACGCGACGCGCCCGGGGTCGGTGGCTTTTACCAGCTGGGTGACCGTACGTTCACGCCGTTCCCCACGCTGGAACGCATCCTCCGGCCGTACTTCCGCGACGGCGCGCGACTGCTCGAACGCATCCTCGGCGGCGGCGCGGTCGTCCGGCGAAGGCTGCAGCAGGCCGGCCAGGACATGACGCTCGAGGAGTTCCGCATCGAGCAGCTGATCTGGGGCGCGCTCGGGTTCGCGTTCGCGCTGGTGATCTCGCTGCTCGCGTTCGTGGCGCGCGGCGCCAGCCCCGTCGCGTTGCTGGTGCTGTGTGTGGCGGCGTTCGTCGTCGGCGTGCTGCTCCGCGACCGGCGGCTGGTCAGTCAGGTCAAGCACCGCGAGTCGCTGATGATCGCCGAGTTCCCCACCGTGGCGGACATGTTGGCGTTGTCGGTGACCGCGGGCGAGGGTCCCGTCGCGGCGCTCGAACGGGTCTCTCGCACCAGCAAGGGCGAGCTCGCCAAGGAGTTCCGCTCGGCGATCCAGGACGCGCGCACCGGCCTCTCGCTGGTCGAGGCGCTGGAGAAGGTCGGCGACCGTACCAACCTGACCGCGCTGGCGAGATTCGTCGACGGTATCGCGATCTCGGTCGAGCGAGGCACGCCGCTCGCGGACGTGCTTCGTGCTCAGGCCGCCGACGTTCGCGAGTCAGGCAAGCGCGAACTCATCGAGACCGGCGGTAAGAAAGAGATCGGGATGATGATCCCGATCGTGTTCCTCGTGCTCCCTGTGACCGTGCTCTTCGCGTTCTTCCCTGGCGCCATCGGGCTCCAGATGGTGACCCAGTGAGATTGCAGTGAGAAAGGACCAACGATGAAAGACGCAACGAAGGAGAACAAGGTGCTCCGCGTCATAGCGGGCCTGCACGCACGCCTGCTGAACGCCCGGTCTGGCGAGCGTGGCGACATGGTGGGCTGGGTCCTCATCACGGTGATGACGGCTGCCCTCATCGCGGCCCTCTGGCTGTTCCTCGGCCCGCAGCTCACCCAGCTTCTGCAGGACGCCCTGAACAAGGCGCGAGGCTCCGTACCGGGATGACGGGTGACTGACGCGCGCGGCAGTGGCGGGTCGGAGGACGGCTCGGCCGCGACCGAGTTCGTCCTCGTGATGCTGGTGCTGCTGCCCTTGTTCCTCGGCATCTTCCAGCTCGGGCTGTTCCTGCACGTACGGAACACCCTCACCGCGTGCGCGCACGAGGGAGCCCGGCAGGCCGCCAACTACAACGGCACCCTCGGCGAGGGCAGGGCCGTTGCCGAGGACTGCATCTCGGACTCGCTGTCGCCCGGCATGGCCGGTGGCACGACGACGGGTACCGGAAGCGCCGGCGGCCAGTTGCTGATGGTCGTGAGCGTGCGGGCGACCATGCCGGCGATCGGGTTCTGGGGGCCGCGCTTCCAGTTCGTCGTGTCGGGGCACGCCGTGAAGGAGCCGACGCCGGCATGAGAGCGATCCTGGCGCGCCTCCGCGACGAGCGAGGCAGCGGCGAACGAGGCAGTGGCGAACGGGGCAACGCGGTCGTCGAGTTCTGCTATCTCGCGATCCTGTTCCTCATCCCGCTCGTCTACATCATGCTCGCGGTCTTCGACGTGCAGGCGGCGGCGTACGGCGTCTCGGCGGCGACCCGCGAGGCCGGCCGGGCGTTCACGCTCGCCAACAGCGTGGGCGAGGCGGAGACGCGGGCGCGGCAGGCCGCGGACTACGCGCTGCGCGACCAGGGCCTGTCGATCGGCGCGGTCGACTTCACGTACCGGTGCCCGGGCGGTTGCCTCCAGCCGGACTCGACGGTGGTCGTCACGATCACTCGTACGGTGCCGCTGCCGTTCATCCCGGACGCGATCGGCGGCCCGCTGGCCTCGATCCCGGTGACCAGCACCCACACGACGCCGTTCGGTCGCTACCGGGCGGGGAGGTGAGACGCGATGCGACGCATGGCTGACGAACGCGGCCAGATGACGGTGTTGATCATCGGCTTCGGCGTGATCATCATCCTGCTGATGGTGGTCGTCTTCGACGCCTCTCAGGTCTTCATCTACCGCCGCGGCCTGGCCGCCATCGCCGACGGCGCGGCGCTAGCGGCGACGAACGGCATCGACGACGAGGCGATCTACACCGGCGGCGTGATCGGCAACAAGGTCGTGCTGAGCGAGGAGCTCGCCCGCATCGAGGTGCAGGCGTACATGCAGGACGTGGCCGACGACTCGATCAACTGCGACGTGACCGGGATCAACGCGGCCGAGGTCACGGTGGATTGCGAGGGTACGGCGCACCTCCCGATCGTCAACGCCATCTCCGGAGCGGGCGCGCTGACCGTCTACGCGGAGGCGTCCGCGGAGACCTTCGCCACGGCGGGCTGATCCGGCGCGTAGGCTTGGCGTTTGTGGCTGGACCCGATTTCGACGCTGACCTCAAGGCTCTCGACACGACACTGCGCAGCATCGAGGCCGTTCTCGACCTGGATCGCATGCGCAAGGAGATCGCCGAGCTGTCCGAGCAGGCGTTGGCGCCCAACCTGTGGGACGACCAGGCGAACGCCCAGCGCGTGACGAGCCGGCTGTCGGTGCTGCAGAGCGAGGTCGACCGGGTCAGCTCGCTGCGATCGCGCCTGGACGACCTCGGTGTGCTGGTCGAGCTGGCCGAGGACGAGTCCGACGCGGACGTGCTCGGCGAGGCCGAACGCGAGCTCACGTCGATCAAGCGGGCGATCGACGCGCTCGAGGTCCGGACGCTGCTGTCGGGGGAGTACGACTCCCGCGAGGCGCTGGTGACGATCCGTTCCGGCGCCGGCGGCGTGGACGCGGCCGACTTCGCGGAGATGCTGTTCCGGATGTACCTGCGGTGGGCGGAGCGGCACAAGTACCCGACCGAGGTGTACGACACGTCGTACGCCGAAGAGGCGGGCATCAAGTCCGCCACGTTCGCGGTGAAGGCGCCGTACGCGTACGGGACGCTGTCGGTCGAGCAGGGCACGCACCGGCTGGTGCGGATCTCGCCGTTCGACAACCAGGGCCGCCGGCAGACGGGCTTCGCCGCGGTCGAGGTCGTGCCGGTGATCGAGCAGACCGACGAGGTCGACATCCCCGAGGACGAGCTGCGCGTGGACGTCTACCGTTCGTCCGGGCCGGGCGGGCAGGGCGTCAACACGACCGACTCCGCGGTGCGGATCACCCACCTCCCGACCGGGATCGTGGTGTCGTGTCAGAACGAGCGGTCGCAGCTACAGAACCGCGCGACCGCGATGACGATCCTCAAGGCGAAGCTGCTCGCGCTGCGCAAGGCCGAGGAAGAGGCGAAGCTCAACGTGCTGCGCGGCGACGTCGCCGGCTCGTGGGGCGACCAGATGAGGTCGTACGTCCTGCACCCGTACCAGATGGTGAAGGACCTGCGGACCGAGTACGAGACCGGCAACACCCAAGGTGTCCTCGACGGCGAGATCGACGGCCTCGTCGAAGCCGGCATCCGCTGGCGCCGCCAGCAGCAGTCGCCCGCCTAGGGCGACGGGGCGGGCCGCTTCACCAGGTCGGTCAGCCGCCGGGCGAGCGGCTCGACGAAGCGGGCGGTCAGCGGGCCGACGACGACCAGGATCAGGACGTACGCCGTCGCGAACGGACCGATCCGTGGCTCCACGCCCGCGCTGACCGCGAGCCCGGCGATGATGATCGAGAACTCGCCGCGCGCGACCAAGGCGCCGCCGGCACGCCAGCGGGCCGCGACCGTGTGGCCGGCGCGCCGCGCCGCGTAGTAGCCCGTGGCGATCTTCGTTCCCGCGGTGACGAACGCCAGCAGCAGCGCCGGTAGCAGGACCCCGGGGATGCTGGCGGGGTCGGTGTGCAGGCCGAAGAAGACGAAGAACACGGCGGCGAACAGGTCGCGCAGCGGCGACAGCAACGTGTGGGTCGCCTCGCCGACCTCGCCGGACAACGCGATGCCGACCAGGAACGCGCCGACCGCCGCGGACACCTGCAGCTGCTGTGCCAGCCCGGCGACGAGCAGCGTCAGGCCGAGGACCATCAGCAGCAGCGTCTCGGGGTTGTCGCTCGCGACGAGCTTGGAGATGAACCGGCCGTACCGCAACGCCACGAACAGCACGACCGAGATCACGCCGAGCGCGATCGCCAGCGTGATGCCGCCCTCCAGCCAGCCGATGCCTGCCAGCAGCGCGGTGACGATCGGCAGGTAGATCGCCATCGCGAGGTCCTCGAGTACGAGGACGCTCAGGATCACCGGCGTCTCCCGGTTGCCGAGCCGGCCGAGGTCGGAGAGCACCTTCGCGATCACGCCGGACGACGAGATCCACGTGACCCCCGCCAAAGCCACCGCCGCGACCGGGCCCCACCCCAGCAGCAGCGCGGCGATGGCGCCGGGCAGACCGTTCAGCACCGCGTCGACGATGCCGGAGGGGTACTGGGTCTTGAGGTTCCGGACCAGGTCGGACGCCGTGTACTCCAGGCCGAGCATGAGCAGCAGCAGGATCACGCCGATCTCGGCGCCGGTCTCGACGAACTCCTCGGTCGTGGCGAGCGGGAGCAGTCCGCCCTGGCCGAACGCGAGCCCGGCCAGCAGATAGAGCGGAATCGGTGAGAACTTCAGCCGGCTCGCGACACGCCCGAGAATCCCGAGGGCGAGAATGATCGCACCGAGCTCGATCAGGAACAACGCCACGCGGTCAGTCCTGCCCGAGGATGGCCGCGGCCGCGTCCACGCCCTCGCGGGTGCCGATCACGATCAGGGCGTCCCCGGTGGCGAGCCGGAAGTCCGGCGTCGGCGAGGGGATGGCCTCGTTCCGGCGGAGCACCGCGACCACCGAGGCACCGGTCTCGGTACGGATCCGGGCCTCGCCGAGCACGCGCCCGTTCCACGCTGACTCGCTCTCCAGCTCGATCCGCTCCGCGACGAGGCCGAGCGAGGTCGTGTGCAGGATCGACGGGTTCTGGTGGTCCGGCGCCAGCGCGTTGATGATCAGCCCCGCCTCGTCGCCGGTGAGCCGGAGCGCGGCCTCGCAGTTGTCGGGGTCCTCGTGGCTGTACACGTTGATCGTGCGTGACCCGTCGCGGAGCGCGACGACCGAGACGTCCCGTTCGTCCTTGGTGGTCAGGTCGTACCGCACGCCGATCCCGGGCAACGGCGTCGAGCTCATCCGTTGTGCTGCCATGTCCCTATCCTCGCCCGCCCGGACCACCCGCGGCGCGTTGCGGTGGGTAGCTGCCCGAAGATCACATCCGGTAGACGTACACTCGACGACTGGTCAGCCCCTACCAGCCAGGAAAGCGCCCGTGATTCGGTTCGAGAACGTCAGCAAGGTGTACGACGGGCAGACGCGGCCCGCGCTCGCCGATGTCACTGTCGATGTCGACAAGGGCGAGTTCGTGTTCCTCGTCGGCCAGTCCGGTTCGGGCAAGTCCACGTTCCTCAAGCTCGCGCTCCGTGAGCTGCGGCCCAGCCGCGGACGGGTCTTCGTCGCAGGCAAGGAGCTCAACCGGCTCTCCGGCTGGAAGGTCCCACGCCTACGGCGCCAGATCGGTACGGTCTTCCAGGACTTCCGACTGCTCCCGAACAAGACCGTTCACGAGAACGTCGCGTTCGCCCTCCAGGTCATCGGCAAGCCGAAGCACCACATCACCAAGGTGGTCCCGGAGGTGCTCGAGCTCGTCGGCCTGGACGGCAAGGAGCTGCGGATGCCGGACGAACTGTCCGGCGGTGAGCAGCAGCGCGTCGCGATCGCCCGGGCGTTCGTCAACCGGCCGATGATCCTGATCGCCGACGAGCCGACCGGAAACCTCGACCCCAGCACGTCTGTCGGCATCATGAAGCTGCTCGACCGGATCAACCGGACCGGGACGACCGTGATGATGGCCACACACGACTCGAACATCGTCGACCAGATGCGCAAGCGCGTGATCGAGCTCGAGGGCGGCAAGCTCGTCCGCGACCAGTCGCGCGGTGTGTACGGCTACCAGACGTAACCGAGAAGACCCAAGGGAACCATGCGGATCAGATACGCCTTCTCCGAGCTCGGCACCGGCATGCGCCGGAACCTCACCATGACGGTGGCGGTGATCGTCACGGTCTGGGTCTCGCTCGTCCTGTTCGGCGTCGGCATGCTGCTGCGCGCCGAGGTCGACCTGGTCAAGGGCTTCTGGTACGACAAGGTGCAGATCGCGGTCTTCATGTGCAACGACACCGCGAGCTCGCCGCAGTGCGCCGACGGCAAGGTCACTGACGACCAGAAGTCGCAGATCAAGCAGACCCTGTCCAGCAACCCCGAGGTCAGGGGGGTCTTCGAGGAGACCCAGCAGGAGGCGTTCAAGCGCTACCAGGAGATCTACCAGGACTCGGCGACCTCGGACATCGTCCAGGCCGACGACCTGCAGTCGTCGTACCGCGTGAGCCTGAAGAACCCCGAGCAGTACGAGGGCGTGGTCTCCGCGGTCCAGGGACTCCCCGGCGTGTACTCCGTGCAGGACTCGCGCGAGGTCCTCGAGCCCCTGTTCAAGGGGCTGAACGGGCTGCAATGGATGGCCATAGGCCTGGCCGGAGGTCTCTTGATCGCCGCGATCCTGCAGATCGGCAACACGATCCGGCTGACCGTCTTCAGCCGGCGACGAGAGATCGGGATCATGCGCCTGGTGGGCGCGTCGAACATGTACATCCAGCTCCCGTTCATCGTCGAAAGCGTGGTATCCGCCCTGGCCGGAGCCGCTTTGGCCTGCGCCACGCTCGCGTTCGCGCCGCTGGTCACCGAGCGGCTCAGGAGCGGCATCCGGGCGGTTCCGTGGATCGGTTGGGACGCGACGATCGCGACGATGCCCGTTTTGATTGGTTTAGGGATTCTCTTGGCAGTTATCGCATCGTTTGTCACACTACGGAAATACCTCAACGTGTGAGGTTGATCCGCTAGCCTGCGGAATACAACTGCATCCGAGAGCGAGATCTCCGCCTAGCGGCGGGGCATCTCCTGGAGGGAAGACCTGTGTTCCGACACTTCCCCCGTGCCCGCAAGGGCGCGTTGTTGGAATCCCAGGACCGACCGACTCGGACCGATAACGCATCCCAGGACGGCCCACCGGCCGCCCCGAGACCTCGTGTCGATCCGTTCGGGATCCTGCGACACGCCGTACGAAGGCGCCGCCGAACGCTGGGCGTCGTCATTGCTGGTGCCCTGGTGGCATCCCTGGCTGTGGGGCTGCCCGTTGCCCAGGCCGGGCCGCAAGAGGACAAGCGCAAGGTCGACCGCCAGCTCGAGGGTGCCAAGCAGGACCTCGACGAGTCGTCGGCCGCGCTCCAATCCGCCTCCGCGGCGCTCCAGTCCGCGGAAGTCAATCTCGCCGCCGCCCAGAACAAGCTGGCGCTCGTCCGTGGCCAGCTGTCCGCGGCGAAGGCCAAGGACACGGCGATGGCGGCCAAGCTGGTCGCCGCCCGCGACCGCGTCACCCGTGCGAAGGCGAGCCTGGGCACCGCCCAGAGCCGGGTGAAAGACCAACGTCAGGCGATCGCGGAGTTCGCGAACGCCAACTACCAGCAGTCCGGGCTCGGCGAGCTCGCCGCCGTTCTCAACAGCGAGTCGCCGGCCGACCTGCTCAGCCGGCTGCAGATCGTGGACAGCGTCGCGCAGTCGCAGGCCACGTCGCTCGACCGGCTGAACGACGCGCGCGCCGAGGTCGCGGCCAAGAAGGCCGCCCTGGAGCTCGCCGAGGCCGACGCCGAGCACCAGCGCAAGGAAGCCGCCGAGAACCTGACCCGGATGCGCGAGCTCGAGCGCCAGCAGCTCGAGGCGACGAACGCGGTCGGTCAGTACGTACGCGAACGCGCCGCCATCCAGGCGACCGCGGCGCAGGCGAAGTCCGACGACCTGAAGCAGTACGACGCGCTGCTCGCCGAGCGTGAGCGGATCAAGAAGGAGCTCAAGGAGCTCGCCCGCAAGGAAGCCGAGGAAGAGCGCAAGCGCAAGGAGCGGGAACGCAAGGAGCGCGAGCGCAAGAAGGACGACGGCGGCGGGAACGACGACGACAACGACGACGGTGGCGGCAACGACGATGGTGGCGGCAACGACGACGGCGGCGGCCTGCTGTCTCGTCCGGTGTACGGCCACATCACCTCGCCGTACGGCATGCGGTTCCACCCGATCCTGCACCGCTGGAAGCTGCACGACGGCACCGACTTCGGCGCCGGGTGCGGTACGCCGATCCGCGCGGCGGCGTCCGGCAAGGTCATCCGCCGCTACTACAACGGCGGGTACGGCAACCGGATCTTCGTCTCGCACGGACGGATCAGCGGCAAGTCGATCGTCACCTCGTACAACCACCTCTCCCGCTACTCCGCGCATGTCGGTGACCGGGTGAGCCGTGGCGAGGTGATCGGGTACGTCGGCACGACCGGCTACTCGACCGGCTGCCACCTGCATTTCATGGTCTATCAGAACGGTGACACCGTTAACCCGATGAAGTGGTTGTAACGCTAGAGATGAAGTTTCGTTGCAGGTTCGAGTTCTGGCGTGCGCTACGACCACGTCCGAAGCGTCGCCGCAAGCGGGTGGCCCGGCATCCCGGAGTCCGGGTGCTCGGCCACCACGCTTGGCGGCATCGGCACGCGATGGAGGTGCATCCCGCCCACGTGAAAAGTCACCGCTCCCGGCAAAGGGGTTGCGGCGATCCGCGAGGATAGAGGGATGATCAAGGACCGCCAGTGTGGGCAGAAGTTCGTGGCGCCGACCCGCACCGCACGCTCCCGGCAAAGGGGTTGCGGCGATCCGCGAGGATAGAGGGATGGTCAAAGAACGTGGTCAGAAGTTCGTGGCGCAAAATCGGAAGGCGCGGCACGACTATCACATCGAGGACACCTACGAGGCCGGGCTGGTTCTCACCGGCACCGAGGTGAAGTCGCTGCGTGCTGGCCGCGCGTCCCTGGTCGACGGCTGGGCCATCGTGATCGACGGCGAGGCCTGGCTCGAGGGCGTGCACATCCCGGAGTACGTGCAGGGCACGTGGACCAACCACGCGCCGCGCCGGCGCCGGAAGCTGCTGCTCAACCGCAAGGAGATCGACAAGATCGCCACGGCGACGAGCGAGAGCGGCACCACGATCGTGCCGCTGTCGATGTACTTCAAGGACGGCAAGGCCAAGGTCGAGATCGGCCTGGCCAAGGGCAAGCGCCAGTACGACAAGCGCCAGGCCGTCGCCAAGCGGGACGCCGACCGCGAGGCCCAGCGGGCCATGGCGAGATTCAACAGCGGCAAACGCTAGCCTTTTGCCCCATGAACGGGGTCCAGAAGCGTGTTCTCGCGGTAGGTCTGATCGCCGGACTGGCCGCCCTGCTAGGCGGAATGCCCGCGGCCAGCGCCGCCGGTGAGGAGCGCATCCTCGCGTACGACTCGACGTACGACATCCGCCCCGACGGCAGCGTCGACGTCACCGAGGTCATCCAGTACGACTTCGGCAACGCCAGCCGGCACGGCCTCACCCGCGACATCCCCACCCGCGAGGCCGTCGACGAGGACCGCGACCGCGTTTACCACATCGACGACGTCGAGGTGTCGAGCCCGAGCGGCGCGCCCGCCGACCTGGACGAGCAGTCCGGCGCCGACCAGACGTTCCTGCGCATCGGCCACCCCGACAAGACCGTCACGGGCAGGCAGACATACGAGATCCGCTACCACCTCCGCGGCGCGATGAACCCGTTCGACGACCACGACGAGCTCTACTGGGACGCGATCGGCACCGGCTGGTCGGTCCAGATCGCCAAGGCGAGCGTCACGGTCAACGCGCCCGGCGGTATCAACAAGGTCAGCTGCTTCTCGGACAAGCTGGGCGCCGACACCAAGTGCGCCGGGGCGCGGATCGTGAACCCGAAGAAGGCGCGGTTCGACCAGTTCAACCTGTCGTACGGCCAGCCGCTCACGTTCGTCGTCGGCATCGACAATGGGGTCGTCGACGTGGCCGCGCCGGAGATCTCCGGCCGCAACAACCGCCTCGGTGGCCCGGTCGGTGAGGCCGCCGCCGCGCCCGGCCCGATCACGTACGGCATCGGCGGTGCTCTCCTCGTCGGGACGATCGCGTTCACCGGCATCAGCTACTTCCGCCGCGGCCGTGACCGCGAGTACGGCGGCCTCACGCCGGGGCTCGTCCCGCTCGCCGGTCAGCCCGAGGTCAGCCGGCCGGCGCGCTGGTTCAAGCCCGAGGTCGCGCCCGAGTTCCGCCCACCCGACGGTGTCGGCCCGGCCCTCGCCGGCACGATCATGGACGAACGTGCCGACGCGCTCGACGTCTCGGCGATGATCGTCGACCTCGCCGTCCGCCGCTACCTGCACATCGAGGAGATCCCGCCGGAGCACTTCTGGAACAGCAAGGACTGGCGCCTCACCAAGCTCGAGGGCGGCCAGGGGCAGCTCTCCAACGCCGAGACCAAGCTGCTGTCGTCGCTGTTCGAGATCGGTCCGGTCGTCGAGATGTCGCGCCTGAAGAACCGGTTCGCGAGCGACCTCAAGCAGGTGCAGACGCTGCTGTACGAGGACGCCGTCCAGCGCGGCTGGTTCCACAAGTCGCCGGAGAAGGTCCGCTCCGCCTGGGGCGGCACCGGTCTGCTCCTCGCGATCGCCGCCGGCGTCGGCACCGGCGTCGCGTTCACCAACCAGCAGTTCGGCCTCGCCGTGCTCGGCGTCGCACTCGTGATCGCCGGTCTCGTCATGCGCCTGGCGGCGCACATGATGCCCGCCCGGACCGCCACGGGCACGGCCACGCTCGCCAGGGTCCAGGGCTTCCGGCGCTACCTCACCACCGCCGAGACCGACCAGCTGCGGTTCGAGGAGGGCGAGGACATCTTCAGCCGCTACCTGCCGTACGCGATCGTCTTCGGCGTCACCGACCGGTGGGCGAAGGTGTTCGCGGCCCTCGCCGCGACCAGCGCCACGGCCGGCGGCCTGTACTGGTACTCCAACCCGAACGGCTTCGACCACAACCACTTCGGCGACTCGATGACGAGCTTCGCGTCGACGACGAGCTCCACGATGTCGTCCACGGCGTCGTCGTCCTCCAGCGGCGGCTCGGGCTTCTCCGGCGGGTTCTCCGGGGGCGGTGGAGGCGGCGGGGGCGGCGGCTCCTGGTAGACAGGGGCCGTGGTCGTTCACTCCGCAACCCTCGCCATCGACGAAGCGATCCGGGCCCGCAAGGCGCGCGGTGAGCAGATCCTGCACCTCGGCTTCGGTGAGGCGGGCCTGCCCGTTCTCCCCACGGTGGCGAACGTTCTCGCCCAGAACACCGGCCACAACGCGTACGGCACGGTCGTCGGCGCACCGGCCGCGCGCCGGGCGGCGGCCGGCTACTTCGACCGCCGCGGGCTCGCGACCGACCCCGACCAGCTGGTGTACGCGCCGGGTAGCAAGGCGTTGCTGTATGCGGTGATCGCCAGCCTGCCCGGCGACGTCGTGCTGCCGCGCCCGTCCTGGGTGAGCTACGCCGCACAGGCCGCGCTCGCGGCCAAGCACGTGATCGACGTCCCGATCGCCGCCGAGGCGGGCGGCGTCCCCGACCCGGCCGCCCTCGACGCGCGGCTCACGCAGGCGCGGGCGAGCGGCCGGCAGCCGGGCGTTCTCGTGCTGACACTGCCGGACAACCCGACGGGCACGCTCGCGCCGGCCGACCTGGTCCGCGAGGTCTGCGCGGTCGCGGTCAAGCACGACCTGGTGATCCTCTCCGACGAGATCTACCGCGACCTCGCGTACGACCCGTCGCTGGTGCTGAGCCCGGCCCTGGTCGCGCCGGAACGTACGGTCGTCACGACCGGCCTGTCGAAGAGCATGGCCTTGGGTGGTTGGCGCATCGGCGTCGCGCGGCTGCCTGACGGCGAGCGAACGGCCGGCCTGCGGGACGCGATCGTCGGCGTGGCGAGCGAGGTCTGGTCGAGCCTCGCCGGCCCGATGCAGGACGTCGCCGCGTACGTCTTCGCCGAGCCGCCGGACGTCACCGAGCACGTCGCCGAGAGCCGCCAGCTGCACCGAACGGTCGCGACCGCGGTCTACGACCAGTTCGTCGCGGCCGGCGCGACCTGCCGCCCGCCGACCGG
The DNA here is from genome assembly GCF_016907715.1 of Tenggerimyces flavus. NCBI lineage: Bacteria > Bacillati > Actinomycetota > Actinomycetes > Propionibacteriales > Nocardioidaceae > Tenggerimyces > Tenggerimyces flavus. The sequence continues at coordinate 3,109,073 of NZ_JAFBCM010000001.1, forward strand.
CGCGTTCTACCTGTACCCGGACCTCGAGCCACACCGCGACTGGTTCGCCGCGCACGGCGCGAAGACCGGGGCGGACGCCGCGACGTTCCTGCTGGACCGCTACGGGGTAGGAGTGCTCGCCGGTGAGGCGTTCGGCGACGAACCGGACGCGCTGCGGTTCCGCGTCGCGACGAGCCTGCTGTACGGGGAGACGTCCGACCAGCGGTGGGAAGCGCTGCGCAGCGCCGACCCGCTGCGGCTGCCGTGGATCGCGGCGTCGCTCGGTCAGCTCCGCGAGGTTCTGACCAAGCTGGGAACGAAGACGACGTAACGGGGAGTCCAAGTCGCATGACCCGACATCTACGGGGGATCGTGTGCGTAGCCGCGCTGGCTACGGTTCTGGTCGCCAGCCCTGCACTCGCGGACGCCGAGGACGTCCAGGACGGGAGGATCGACCCGTACTTCCTCACCTACACCGTGCAGCCGGACGGGACCGTCGACGTCGTCGAGGGGTTCACCTACGACTTCGGCAGCACCCCGAACCACGGCCCGGAGCGGCTCATCGACACGCGAGAAGCGTTCGACAAGGACCGGTATCGGAGCTACCGGGTCGAGGACGTCGAGGCGTCGAGTTCCTCGGGCGCGCCGGCGGACGTGGACGTCGAGGGCATCGACAACCAGACCCGGATCCGGATCGGCGACCCGGACGAGACGGTCAGCGGGCCGCAGAAGTACCGGCTCTCGTACACCCTCGTCGGAGCCCTGAACGCGCAGCCGGACGGGAGCGGCGAGCTGTTCTGGGACGCCGCCGGCCCGAACTGGCCGGTGCCGCTCGACAACGTGGCGGTCACGGTCAAGGCTCCCGGTGGAATCTCCAAGCAGCGTTGCCTTTTCGGCAAACCTGGTAGCACGGACCCCTGCTCCTCGCGGATCGCTGGCGGCGACGCTGTCTTCGCCGCGACGACCATCGAACCGGGCGAGGTCCTCACGGTCGTTGCGGCCTTCAGCCTTGCGGACGTGAACGTCCCGGCACCGCTGCTCAAGGACCGCAACCCGTTCCGGGACGCGTTCACGCCGTCCCCGGCGAGCGTCGGCGGCGGTGTCGGCGCGGTCGCGCTGATCGGCGGTGTCCCGCTGGCGTTGGCGATTCGGCGACGCCGCGACAAGAAGTACGTCGACCAGATTCCCGGTCTCGCGCCCGTACCGGGGCAGGAGGCACGCGAGGAGTACGTGTCGCTGCTCGAACCCGACGGGACCGTCGTCCAGTTCAGCCCGCCGAAGGACGTTTCGCCTGCGGAGGCTGGGGTTCTGCTCGATCGCAAGCTCAGTTCGACGCAGACCACTGCGACGCTGCTCGACCTCGCCGTTCGCGGCTACCTGCACATCGCCGAGACTGAGGTGACCCCGAAGCGCCAGCAGCCGAAGGGCTGGACGCTCACCGCGACAGGTGAGCCGGACGCGAGCCTGCGACCGCACGAGCAGGGGTTCCTGACGACCCTGTTCGCCAGCATGCAGTCCATCGCGCTGTCGAAGGGCGGGCACCTCGCGGCGTTCACCAACGCACACCGAGCGGTGATCAAGTCGCTGGGGAAGACCGTCGTCGACCGGAACTGGTTCGCCGCGCGGCCGGCGGGAGCGCTGGATGCCGGCTCGATCATCGGGCTGGTCTTCGCCTCGATCGCGATTCTCGGTGGCGTGATCGTCGGCATGGTCTTCCTGAGCATGGCCGGGTTCGGCTTCCTCGCGGCTGGCATCCTGCTGGCGTTGGTCGTGGCGGCCGCGTCGCTGTTCGTGCGGCGTGGCCGGACGGCTTCTGGTGAGGCGATTGCTCAACAGGTGCGGGGATTCCGGCACTACCTCGAGGTCGCGGAGGCGGAGAAGCTGCGCTTCGAGGAGGGGATCGACGTGTTCAGCCGGTACCTGCCGTGGGCGGTCGCGTTCGGCATCGCGGAGAAGTGGGCGAACGTCTGCCACGACCTCGCCAAGGCGGGACGAATCCCGGCCTCGCCGTCCTGGTACGAGAGCACCCGGCCGTGGTCGTACCGCGACTACAACACCAGCCTGGCTGGCTTCTCGGCCGCCGCCGTGTCGAACTCGTCGCCGCCGGTGACCACGAGCTCGGGAAGCTCGTCGTCGGGCGGCAGCGGCTTCTCGTCCAGCTCGTCGTCGGGCAGCGGCGGCGGTGGCGGAGGCGGCGGGTCGTGGTGACGCCGGGAACGGTTGCCCTGACCGCGGAGTCCAAGCGCACATGAGGCACAGCGCTGATGGTCGCGTCCGGCCCGCTCAGTTTCGACTCCGACGGGCGGTCGTTGACCGCCCGACATTGACCGCTTCCTCGACGGGCCGGACGCGACGTTCGGGGATCATCGCAGTCGTGGCTGCGGTGCTGGTCGTGGTGGCGCCGGCGAGCCCGGCCCTGGCCGCGGACGACGGCCAGCTCGGGCCGTACCGGATCACCTACGCCGTGCAGGCGAACGGTTCGGTCCACGTCACCGAGGAGTTCCGGTTCGACTTCGGCGCGACGCCGAACCACGGGCCGGAACGGCTCCTCGACACGCGCGAGCCCTACGACGGTGACCGCAACCGGGAGTACGCGATCGTGGGCGTCGAGGCGTCCAGCTCGACGGGCGCGCCGGCGGACGTGGACGTCGAGGAGCTCGGCGACCAGACCCGCATCCGGATCGGCGATCCGGACGCGACGGTCAGCGGGCCGCAGTCGTATCGGCTCACCTACACGATCGAGGGTGCGCTCAACGCCCAGCCGAACGGGACCGGCGAGCTGTTCTGGGACGCGGCCGGCCCGCACTGGCAGGTGCCGATCGACGATCTCACCGTGACGGTCGAGGCGCCGGGCGGAATCACCCACCAGCGTTGCCTCTTCGGCCCTCCCGGCAGCAAGAACCCCTGTGACGACGACGTTCTCGCCGACGGCAAGGCGGTCTTCACGCAGCGTTCCGTCGAGCCGGGCGAGGTCCTCACGGTCGTGGCGGCGTTCGACCTTGCCGGCGTGCGGATTCCGGCGCCGACGCTCGAGGAGCGGAACGCGCTCAAGCGTACGTTCGCGGTGTCTCCCGCGAACATGGCCGGCGGCGCGGGGGCGTTCGCGTTGATCGGTGGCGTCCCGCTGCTGTTCGCGGTCCGGCGGCGGCGTGACAAGCGGTACGTCGGGGTCACGCCCGGCCTGACGCCAGCGCCCGGACAACCCGCACGCGAGGAGTACGTGTCGCTGCTCGCCCCGGATGGCACGGCCGTCCAGTTCGGCCCGCCGAAGGACGTTTCGCCAGGCGAGGCAGGCGTTCTGCTCAACCGGCGGGTGGACTCGACGCACACGACGGCCACGTTGCTCGACCTCGCCGCGCGCGGCTACCTGCGGATCTCCGAGGGCGCGGACACGGTGCCGGGGCGGCAGCCGACGAACTGGACGCTGACCGTCGGGCGCGGTCCGGACGCGAGCCTGCGGCCGCACGAGAACGAGCTGATCAGCAACCTGTTCGGCACGAACACGACCGTCTCGCTGTCGTTCGCCGGCCCCAACAACGAGTTCGCCCGCGCCCACAACGCCGTGTCGGACCGGCTCGGCAAGCTCGCGGTCGAACGGAACTGGTACCCGCGGCTGGGCTTCACACTGTCGGCGGGTTCGTGCATCGGGCTGGCCTTTGGCGGGTTCTTCGGGTTCTTCATCCTGCTCGTGATCGTCACTGGATTGGGATCGCTGGGGCTCGGCCTCCTCGGGTTGGGCATCGTCCTCGGCGTCGTGGCGGCGGTGGCGTCGCTGTTCGTCCGGAGCGGCCGTACCGCTGCGGGGGAGGCGGTTGCCCAACAGGTGCGGGGATTCCGGCGCTACCTCGAGGTCGCGGAGGCCGAGCGGTTGAGGTTCGAGGAGGGTGTCGACATCTTCAGTCGCTACCTGCCGTGGGCCGTCGCGTTCGGTCTCGCGGACAAGTGGGCGAACGTCTGCGAACGGCTGGCGCGCGCCGGTCGGATCCCGCCGTCGCCGTCCTGGTACGACGGCCCGCGGCCGTGGTCGTACAGCGACTACTCGCTCAACCTGGCTGGGGTCTCGGCGGTGGCCGTGGCGGCGACGACGCCGGTGTCCACGGGGAGCAGCGGCGGCAGCTCGTCGTCGTCCGGCAGCAGCGGGTTCTCGTCCAGCTCGTCGTCCGGTGGCGGCGGTGGTGGCGGGGGAGGCGGCTCGTGGTGACGTCGCCGACGGTCGACGCCGACGTTCCTGCTTTTCTTGCGGCATTGGGGATTCCGGGTCTCGCGGACGTGCATGTGCACTTCATGCCGCCGCGGGTGATGGCGGCGGTGTGGCGACACTTCGACCTGGCGGGGCCATTCCTCGGGCGGGAGTGGCCGGTCCTTTACAAGGGGAGCGACGAGGAGCGGGTCTCGGTTCTGCGTTCGTTGGGTGTCCGGCGGTTCACCGCGTTGCCGTACGCGCACAAGCCCGGCATCGCGACGTTCCTGAACGAGTGGGCCTGGACGTTCGCGGCCTCGGTGCCGGAATGTCTGCCGTCCGCGACGTTCTTCCCCGAGCCGGAGGCCGGCAAGTACGTCGCCGCGGCGATCGAGCAGGGTGTGCAGGTCTTCAAGGCGCACGTGCAGGTCGGCGACTTCGAGCTCGCGGACCCGTACCTGCGACCGGTGTTCGGCGCGCTCGAGGATTCCGGTGTGCCGCTCGTTCTGCACGCCGGGTCGGGGCCGGTCCCGAACAGCCACACCGGGCCGGAGCCGGTGGCCGGCGTGCTGCGCTCGTACCCGCGACTGCCGGTGATCATCGCCCACGCGGGCGCGCCAGAGTACCGGGAGTTCCTCGAGCTGGCGGAACGATACGAACGGGTCATGTTGGACACCACGATGGTGTTCACGGACTTCTTCTCCGACTTCGCGGCGTATCCGCCGGAGCTGCTGGGCCGGTTCGCGGCGCTGCGGGAGAGGGTGCTGTTCGGCAGCGATTTCCCGAACATCCCGTACCCGTACGCCCATGCGCTCGAGGCGTTGGTGCGGCTGGACCTGGGCGACGACTGGCTCGCCGACGTGTGCTGGCACAACCTGGGCAGAGTGTTCACCGGACCCGGGGCGAGCGGTCACTCGTAGCGATGGAAGGATCGGGGTCGTGACCAACGTTGCGTCGGTTACCGACCTTGATCAACATCCGATGCTGCAGGCCGCCCGGCAGCTCGCTGACGATCTGCTCGAACCGTCCGCGACCGAGGTGGATGCGGACGTCGTTCCGCGTTCGCACCTCGAGGCGATCGGTAAGGCCGGCCTGCTCGGATTGGTCGCGCCCTCGTCCGCTGGCGGGTCCGAGGTGCCCGCCGCGGTGTGGCGTCGGGTGCAGCAGGTGCTGGCCGGTGCGGACTGCGCTACCTGGTTCGTGACCGCGCAGCACCACGGACCCGTACGCATGCTCGCCGAGAGCTCCGCGCCGATCCGTGCGGACCTGTTGCCGCAGCTGGTGCGGGGTGAGCTCGTGGCGGGGACCGCGTTCGCGCACCTGCGCGGCTGGCCCGACCGGCCGGTCGAGGCGACGCGCGTGGAGGGCGGCTGGCGGTTCCGCGGGATGGCGCCCTGGTACACGGGCTGGGGCCTGAACGACGTCCTCTCTCTCGGCGGCGCGTCCGCGGACGGCGAGGTCGTCTTCGGCATCGTCAACGCGCGGCCGCGCCCCGGGCTGATCGCCTCGGCGCCGATGCGGATGGCGGCGATGACGTCGACGCAGACCGTGCGGCTGGCGCTGGACAACGTGGTGATTCCGGACTCGCACATCGTGCAGCGAATGCCGATCCAGGAGTGGCTGCGGATGGACCAGCGGCAGACGGTGAACGTGAACCCGGGCGTCTTCGGGGTCGCCGCCGCTGCGCTGCGGAAGCTACGGGAGCTGTCCTCGAAGGCCGACCTGCCTGCTGGATTCGGTGCCGCTGACCGCCTGTCGTCGCGGTTGGCCGCTGTGCAGGCGCGGTCGGAGGAGTTGCACGAGTCGGTGTCGCTCGACGAGGCACACGCGGAGCGGCTGTCGGTCCGCGCGGAGGCCCAGCGGGTCCTGGTCGACGCGACGACAGCCCTGGTCGTCGCGGGCGGCGGCCGTTCGATGGCCCTGACCAGCGCAGGCCAGCGGCACGCCCGCGAGGCCCTCTTCCTGCTCGTTCAGGCCCAGACCCTGCCGGCCCGCGAAGCCACGCTGGACACGTTCTAGCTTCGACCTTTCGTCCGGCGGTGGGTCCGCTCGGCCCGTCCCGCCCTGGGGCCAATGATCATGTTTACATGATCAACGGCCGCTTTACGTGGGGTGGACGCCAGGTAGAGCGGTCACTGGCCGGGTAAGGCGACCCACCCACACCTGAAATCCCGAGGCTAGCTCAGCGAGCGCAGCCGGATCGTCTCCGGCATCCCGGCCAGACGCTCGAGCACCGACGGCGGTGCCGACGCGCCGAAGTCGGTGATCACGTAGCCGACCTCGCCTCGGGTGCCGAGGTACTGACCCTCGATGTTCACGCCGTGCTCCGCCAGCAGCCCGTTGATCGTCGCCAGCACGCCCGGGATGTTCCGGTGTACGTGCGCGAGCCGATGCGTCGACGCCTGTTCCGGCAACGCCAGCGCCGGGAGGTTGACCGACAGCGAGGTGGTGCCGTCGACCACGTAGTGCAGCAGCTTGGCCGCGACGAAGCGCCCGATGTCCTGCTGCGCCTCCTCCGTGGACCCACCGACGTGCGGCGTGAGGATCACGTTCGGCAGCCCGCGCAGGACCGACGAGAACGGTTCGCCGCGCCGCTTCGGCTCGTTCGGGAACACGTCGACGGCCGCCCCGGCGATGTGCCCGGACTCGATGTGGGTCCGCAGCGCGTCGTGGTCGACGACGAAGCCGCGCGACAGGTTCAGGAAGATCGAGCCCGGCCGCATCAGCGCGAACTCGCGCTCGCCGAACAGGTCCCGGTTCCCCGGCCGCCCGTCCACGTGCAGCGTCACCACGTCCGCCACCGACAGCAACTCGTCCAGCGACGCGCATCGCCGCGCGTTCCCCAGCGCCAGCTTGTCGACCGGGTCGTAGAAGTACACCGACATCCCCAGCGCCTCGCCGATCACCGACAGCTGCGAGCCGATGTTGCCGTACCCCACGATCCCCAGCGCGCGCCCGCGGATCTCGTGGCTGCCGACCGCCGACTTGTCCCACACGCCCGCGTGCATGCCGCTGCTCTTGTCCGTCAGCCGCCGCGTCAGCGCGATGATCTCGGCGAGCGCGAGCTCGACCACGCTGCGGGTGTTGGAGAACGGGGCGTTGAACGCCGCGATCCCGCGCTCGGTCGCCGCCGGCAGGTCGATCTGGTTGGTCCCGATGCAGAACGCGCCGACCGCCAGCAGGTCAGGCGCCTGCTCGAACACCGCGGCGGTGAGCTGCGTCGTCGAACGGATCCCCAGCACCTGCACGCCGTCCAACCGCTTGACCAGCTCGTCGCCGTCCAGGGCGCCGTCGTACGTCTCCACCGAGAAGCCGCGACTGGACAACAGCGTCGCGGCGTCGGGGTGGATGTTCTCGAGCAGGAGGACGCGAAGGTCGGACGTGGTCTGAGCCATGGGTCCATCGTGCCAGGGGCCGCTACCAGCTGACCGCCCGGACGTTCGGGTTGTACGAGGGGTCGAGGACACTCACCGAGCCGGACCCTAGCCGGATCTCCAGCAGGGCGCGCGTGACCCCGTCGGATTCCAGCCCCACCGCAAGCACCCGGGCGCCACCTTGTGGGGCGAACCCGGTGAGAGCCTGCGGGTAGTACTGGTTCGACGTCAGCAGCTGGACGCTGACGTACTTCGACAGCTCCTTCGTGTCCCGGGTGATCTCCCGGCTGTTGCTGGGCAGCGTGCCGTCCGGCCGCGTCGTGTCGAGGTAGCGGAACTGATCGGCCGCGGGGCCTGGCTGGCGTACCAGGGCTGTCTTCCCGTAGTTGATCAGGACCTCGGCGGGAGGGACGGCTCTCGGAAAGTCCAGGGGGTACGCCAGGTACCGGTTGTCCAGCGACCAGCTGAGCGCGTTGATCCCGACCGGCGCGAAGGATCCTTTCATCGTCGACAGGGTCCACGTGCGCTTGCCGCCTGTCGACAGGTCGAACACCACCACGCCGTGAGTGGTGGCTGCGTTCGTCACGCACTGCCTGCCGTCCCACTCGATCGTGTCGTACCACGCCGCGAGCTTCCTGCCGTCGGGACTGATCGCGAGACTGCTGTACCGCTTGCCGGTCGCGACCGTGTCCTTCACGGTGGACTGCGTGGCCCGAGAGGTCTCCTGCTCGACGCTGAGCACGCTGATCCGCGTCGAACACGCGGCACTGCTGGCGTCGTGCCTGGCCAGGTAGAAGCTCCTCCGGTCGGGAGCCGCCGCCGCGGAGCGGTAGTCCGAGTCGTTGAAGAAGTCCTTCGGCTGGCTGTCGGAGGTCGTGGGGACCGAGTAAGCCGAGAATCGGCCGCCGTTCCACGCGAGGTTGAGGTAGAAGTCCAGCGGGGTGGAGGGGACCACCAGCTCGAGGGGAGCCGGGTCCTTGGGTCGGTCGAAGGAGCCGGCGGGGTCGAAGTTTCCCTTGTTGAGCAGGGCGAACGGGACGCCGAACGCCAGCGTGACCGAGGCGGCCGCCACCGCGGCGGCCAGCGTCCAGCGGGTACGGCGTTCGCGCGTACGCACTTCCAGCCCCGGTGGGCGGATGCCGTGCGGGGCGATCTCGGCGCCGGCGCTCTTCAGTGCCTCGCGGAGGCGCTGCTCGATGCCTTGATCGTTCACCTGCTCTCTCCCTTCAGGATCTTGGCGAGCGTGGCGAGTCCGTGATGGGCCGCCGACCGTACCGTTCCCTCGGCGATCCCGAGGGTCTGGGCGATCTGCGCGTCGGACAGGTCGACGAAGTACCGCAGGATCAGTACCTCGCGGCGCCTTGCGGGGAGCTTGTTGAGGGCGACGAGCACCTCGCGGCGGTCCTCGCCGAGGACGGCCTCGGACTCGGCGGACCAGACGGGCGGCTCGTACAGCGGCTTCCTGCGCAGCGCCAGCTGCCGGCGGCGGATGACGTTCCGGCTCCGGTTGAGGACGGTGGAACGCAGGTACGTCACGACCTTCGACCGGTCGCGCACCTTGTCCCAGCGCCGGTAGAGCTCGGCGAACGAGTCCTGGACGACATCCTCCGCGGACGGGCGGTCGCCGAGCATGAGTCCCGCGAGCCGGACCATCCCGAGCCAGTGGGTCTCGTACAGCTGAGCGACCGCCTCGTCACGATCCGTCTCCGGCTCCGAACGCGCCATGCCGTCGGCGGCGGTCGTGGCCAGAGTCTGAGCTCGGCGAAGGCTGATAGACGTCTCCGTCACGAAGGAGGAGACACCCAGCCGTGCCCCCGCGTTGCTCGAATATCGCAGAATCTTCGCGCTACCGCGGCGCGACGTTTCTCAACGGTGCAACAGCCCGTACGGGATCGCGAGGGCGAGGCTGACGGCGACCGCAGCGGCCAGGGCGATGACGAGCCAGTGCCAGCGGCGCTGGTTGGTACGCAGGCCGAACCGCTGGGCCGGAACTGGTCGACTCGCCGCTGCCAACGCCGACGCCGCTGCCTGCAAGGTGTCCTTGACGCGGGCGACGAGGTCGGACGGCGAGCGGTCGTTGCTCATCGGGCCTCCTCCACCTCCCAGAGACCCTTCACTCGCTGGTTTGCTGCTCCTTCCGCAACCTCTCGTCTCCGCCGCCCCAGCGCACTAGCTTGATGGCGCAGCCCCGGCTCGCTCAGTTTCGCCGCACGCCACCGTCAGCAGGTGGCCTCACGATGTTCAGCTTGGGCTGCCTCGACGAGCCGGACTGCGACTAGGGTCACGGCAATGAGCTTCGTCCTCGCCGTGGACGCCGGACAAACCGGGACGATCGCGCTGCTCGCTCGTCCGAGTGGGGAGATCGTCGGCGTCGGCCGGGGCGCGGGCTGCGAACGGATCGAGACCGAGGCGGGGCTCCGCCAGACCACCGCGGCGCTCACCGCCGCCGTCACCGGAGCGCTCGCGTCGGTCGAACCGCGGCCAGCCAAGCTCGTCTCCGCCTACCTCGCTCTCACCGCGGGGATCGAGATCGCCGACCGGGTGGTCCGGGATCTCGTCGCGGTGGAGGCGTTGACGGCCGAGCACGACGTGTACGCCGCGCTGGCGAGTGGCAGCCGTGGCCGCCCGGGCGTGGGCCTGATCGCGGGCACGGGTGCGGTCGCCGTGGCCGTCTCGTCGGACGGTACGCGCGAGGTCCGCGGCGGTTGGGGGCATCTGCTCGGCGACGAGGGCAGTGGGTACTGGCTCGGCATGCGGGCGCTCCACGCCGCGGCCGCGGTGGAGGACGGCCGGGTCGAGCGCAGCGCGCTGTACGACGCCGTTCTCGACTACTTCAACGCGCCGGACCTGCGGGCGATCTCGCGGCGTGTGTACGCGAACCAGATCGACCGCCCCGAACGCGCCGGGTTCGCCCCGATCGTCCTGCGCCTCGCCGCCGAGGGTGATCCGCTCGCCAGCACGATCGTCGACGACGCCTCGGCCGAGCTCGCCCGCCTCGTACTGGCGACGGCTCGTTCGGCGCGGATCGACGACCCCGCCGACCACGTGGTGGTCACGGCCGGCGGGCTGATGCGTGCCGGCAATCCGCTGCTGTCGCGGCTCGAGCTGCTGCTGTCGAAGGCCCTGCCCGGCTGGCGGGTCGTCGTTCCACCACATCCACCCGTCGTCGGTGCGCTCTACCTCGCGCTCCGTCAAGCCTCGGTGGAGGTGGACGACCTCGTCGAGACGAACCTCGCCACGACGATGGCGCGCCACGAGGCGTCGCTCCGCAAGCGGTGAGGTGCAACACGTGTTTTAAAACACGCGTTGTAAAACACGTGTACTGAAACAGCTGTTTTACAACGTCTGTTGCACAACGGTCCGGCTGCGGATCGCCAGCGACATCGCGGCGGCGGCGAAGCAGAGCGCTCCGGCACCCCAGAACGCCAACGTGTACGAGCCGGAGTTGTCGCGGATCACGCCGGCAACCGTCGCCGCCAGTGCCGCGCCGATCTGGTGGGAGGCGAACACCCAGCCGAACACGATCGGCCCCGCCTCGCCGAAGTGCTGCCGGCACAGGTTGATCGTCGGCGGAACGGTCGCGACCCAGTCCAACCCGTAGAAGATGATGAAGAACAGCATCGACGGATGCGTGGTCGCGTCCAACATCGAAGGCAGGATCAGCAGGGAGGCGCCGCGCAGCGCGTAGTACGCGCCGAGCAGGACGCGCGAGGACATCCGGTCGGTGAGCCAGCCGGACAGGATCGTTCCGATGATGTCGAAGATCCCCACCAGCGCCAGCAGTCCCGCAGCGGTCGGTTCCGGCATGCCGTGGTCGTGCGCGGCGGGGATGAAGTGGACCCCGATCAGCCCGTTCGTCGAGATCCCGCAGATCGCGAACCCGCCGGCCAGTAGCCAGAAAGTCTTCTTCTTCGCGGCGGACTTGAGCACGCTGAGCGCTCGACCGGCGCCGATCGCGGTCGGCCCGCTCGGTTCGGGATCGGTCGCCTTCGCACCGTACGGCTTCAACCCGACGTCGCGCGGGAAGTTCCGGATGAACAGCACCACCAGCGGAACGACTGCCAGCGACGCGATCGCCACGGTGTACGAGGCCGACCGCCAGCCATGGTTCTGGACGAGATTCGCCAACACCGGAAGGAAGACCAGCTGACCGGTGGCGCCGCCCGCCGTCAGGACACCGGTCACCAGGCCGCGATGCTTGACGAACCATCGCCCCGTGATCGTCGCGACGAACGCCATCGCCATCGAGCCGGTTCCGAGGCCGATGAGCACGCCCCAGCACAGGATCAGCTGCCAGCTCGACGTCATGAACCCGGTCAGGCCGGCCCCGGTCGAGATCAGCACGAGCGCGCCGGTGAGCACCTTGCGGAGCCCGAAGCGTTCCATCAGGGCCGCCGCGAACGGTGCGGTGAGGCCGTACAGCAGCAGGTTGATCGAAACGGCGAACGAGATCGTTCCCCGCGACCATCCGAACGCCTCCTGCAGCGGCGTGATCAGTACGCCGGGAGTCGCGCGGAAGCCGGCGGCGCCGACGAGGACCAGCAACGCGACGCCGGCGACGAACCAGGCACGGTGCAGGCGCGGGCGGCGCCCGCCGGAGGGATCCGAGGGGAGGTCCGAGGACTGGCTGGCGTCGGTCGAGGCGGTGGTCACAGTCATCGATCGTGGAGGAAGCCGCTCACGGATGCCAGTGGCCCGGTGGCCAACATGTGAAAGAATCCGGCCATGGCCCCGAAGCATCGCGTCGCCGTCCTCGCGCTTCCCCACGTCGTGGCGTTCGACGTCGGGTCGTCGACCCAGATCTTCAGTACCGCCCGGAACGCCGACAATCGGCGGCTTTACGACGTCATGGTCTGCACGCCCGACGGCGGGCCGGTGCGGACGACGACGGGGTTCCAGATCGTTCCCGACCACGGACTGGAGGTCGTGAACGAGGCCGAGACGGTCGTGGTCGTCGGCATCCACGGCGGGCCGCCGTTCGAGGACGGAACGCTCGACGCGAAGCTGACCGAGGCGCTGACCCAGGTACTGAGCGACGGGCGGCGGCTGATGTCGATCTGCACCGGCGCGTTCGTTCTCGGTGCCGCCGGCCTGCTCGACGGCCGGCCGGCGACGACGCACTGGATCCACGCCGAGCGGTTCCGCCGCTTCTATCCGCGGGTGAAGCTGAACCCGGACGTGCTGTTCGTCGATGACGGCGACGTGCTGACGTCCGCCGGCATCGGTGCGGGGATCGACCTGTGCCTGCACGTCGTGCGTACCGACCACGGCAGCGACGTCGCCAACCGCACCGCCCGGCGCGCGGTCGTGCCACCGTGGCGCGATGGTGGGCAGTCGCAGTTCATCGAACGGCCGTTGCCGGAGCTCGCGAACGCGACGACCCAGAGCACCCGCGCCTGGATGCTGAACCGGCTCGGCGACCGCCTCGACCTGGCGACGATGGCGGGACATGCGCGGATGAGCATCCGGACGTTCACGCGCCGGTTCCGGGACGAGACCGGCGTGAGCCCAGGGGAGTGGCTTGCCCGCCAGCGAATCGAACGCGCGCGGCACCTGCTCGAGTCCACCGACCTGCCCGTGGACCGGGTAGCGCGCGACGCCGGCTTCGGCACGGCCACGTCCCTCCGCCAACACCTCCACGCCACCCTCGGCGTCGCCCCCTTGACCTACCGCCGCACCTTCCGCCGCCAACCCGCCGCCAGCTAGGCCTGATGGGCAACTCGGGGGTGCTGGCGGATGGGCACCGATGCCGCTTTACCTGGCGTGTGGGTGCTCTACGCGGGGTGTATCCCAGGTAGAGTGGCGAATGATCATGTAAACATGATCATTCGCCGCCCTCACCGGGGAGTCGCTCGGGAGCTACCGGAGCCATCTGGGATGGCCTGCTCGTCAGCAGGGCAAATGGGGCAAGCGAGGCCCAGCCGTTTGGAGGTCATCCCGTGGCCACTTCCCCCTCCACCGAGGTGATCGTCGTCGGCGCCGTGGCGTGGGCAACGGAGGAGTCCGACGCGTTCGACGCGGTACGGTCGGCGCTGGCGGAGTGGTGCGGCCAACCCGCCACGGTTGCGCACTAGAGGGAGGGCGATGAGCGGCACCGGAGTCATCAGCTATCTCGGCACGGTGGAGTTCGGCGCGGGAGCTCTCGGCCGCCTCCCCGAAACCTTGGCCGAGCTGGGCGTCACGAAGCCGTTCCTGATCTCCGACCACGGCCTCGCCGCCACCGGCCTGGTCGACCGCGTCGCCGCCCTTCTTCCGGAAGAACACGTGCGATTCCTGGAAGTTCCGCCGAACCCGACCGAGGCGGCCGTCCGCGCGGCGGCCACGGCGTACGTCCAGAGCGGCGCCGACGGGATCGTCGCGCTCGGCGGCGGCTCCCCGATCGACCTGGCCAAAGGCGCCGCGCTGCTCGCGACCCATCCCGAACCGTTGGACCAGTACGCGGCGATCCTCGGCGGCATGCCGAAGATCGGCCCGGTCGCCCCGCTACTGGCGATCCCCACCACCGCCGGCACGGGCTCAGAGGTCGGCCGCGGTGCCCTGATCACCTTGTCCGACGGGCGAAAGCTCGGCTTCCTCAGCCAGCGACTGATCCCGCTCCGCGCGATCTGCGACCCAGAGCTGACGCTCGGACTGCCGCCGATGTTGACCGCCGCGACGGGCGTGGACGCGTTGTCGCACTGCATCGAGACGTTCTGCTCGCCGCGCTTCAACCCGCCCGCCGACGCGATCGCACTCGACGGCGCCGGCCGGGTGTGGGGCAGCCTCGAACGCGCCGTCACCAACGGCTCCGACCTCGCCGCGCGCGAAGACCTGATGATGGGCGCGCTGGAAGGCGGCCTCACGTTCCAGAAGGGCCTCGGCGGCGTGCACGCGTTGAGCCACTCGCTCGGCGGTGCGTCGGAACGGCCGCTGCACCACGGAACGCTGAACGCGATCCTCATGCCCGGCGTGCTGCGCTTCAACGCGCCAGCACTGGGCGCGAAGCTCGACCGCCTGAAGGCCGCGCTGAGCCTGGAGCCGAAGGCCGACCTGCCGAACGAGCTTGTGGCGTTGAACGAACGCCTCGGCCTGCCCGCCACCCTGACCGCACTCGAGGTGCCGCGCGACCTCGTTCCCCGCATCGTCGAAGGCGCGCTCAACGACCACAGCCACGCCACCAACCCGCGCCCGGCCACCGCCGAGGACTACACAGCGATCCTCGAGGCCGCGTTCTAAATCACTTGTGTCGAGAGCAAGGCAAGCGGAAGGCTCGCGACCATGGAGCGATTCGATCCTGCGACAAGCTTCGGCGCCGAGGTGGCGGCGGAGTACGACAACGCACCTCGCGGCGACGAGGGCCCGGCAGTCGAGTTCCTCTCGGCCCTAGCGGCAGGCAGACCGGCACTCGAATTCGCCATCGGGACAGGGCGAATCGGCGTTCCGCTCGCCGAGTCCGGTGTCGAGGTCGAGGGCATCGAGCTCTCACCGGACATGGTCGAACGGCTGCGCGAGAAGGCCAGCATCCCTGTACACGTGGGCGACATGACCACCGTCGCGACCGGCCGGGAGTACGGCGTCGTCTACCTCGTGTTCAACACGATCTTCAACCTGCTCACCGCGGACGACCAGATCCGCTGTTTCGAGAACGCCGCGCGCCATCTGACCGAAGACGGCGTGTTCGTCATCGAGGCCGCGATCCCGCGTGCCTGGGTGGACGAACGCAAGCCCAACTACGTCGAGGCGGAGCACGTCGGGTTCGACCGGGTGACGTTCGACGTCGCGCGGTACGACCCGGTCACGCAGTTGCTCGAGGAGAACCACGTTCGCCTTACCCCACAGGGCATTCGCTTCCAGCCGATCGTGTGCCGGCTGGTCACGCCCGGCGAGCTCGACCTGATGGCGCGTCTCGCCGGCCTGAGGTTGGTCGACCGCTTCGGCGGCTGGCACGGCGAACCGTTCACCGGCACCAGCCTCGCCCACGTCTCCGTCTACGGCCGCGCCTAGAGCACTAGAGCATGCGGCGCGCGAGGTTCTCCTTCTCCGACGGGCCAGACGCCCACGAGGAGATCCACGGCGCCTCGGGGTAGAGGTGCAGGACGCCCTCCTCGAGCGAGGTGAACTTGCCGTCGAGTACGCTGCGGGCGAGTGCGTAGTCGGTGTCGTCGGAGTTGCGCCACAGCCGGTCGAACAGCTCCTCGACTCGTACGCGTGCCTGCTCGCAGAACGCCAGCGCGAGCAGCTGACCGGACGGATCCTTGGCCCGGTCGCGGTGCGCGTGCACGATCGCCGCCGTCATCACGAACAGCTCCGAGCCGATGTCGACCACGCGCGCAAGGAAGCCTTGACGGAACTCCAACTTCCCTTGCCAGCGGGCCATTCCGTAGAATGTGTTGCGCGCCAGCTTCCGCGACGCCCGCTCGATGAAGCGCAGATGCTTCGCCAGCACGCCGAACTCCGCGTACGACGTCGGCACCTGTCCCTTGCCAGCAACGAGATGCGGCAACCACTTGGCGTAGAAGCCGCTCGCCTTCGCCGCAGCCTTCGCCTTGACCGACAGCTCCGCCTTCGGGTCCGCGAGCTCGCCCGCGGCCTGCAGGTGTGCGTCGACGGCCTCGCGCGCGATGAACAGATGCATGATCTCGGTCGAGCCCTCGAAGATCCGGTTGATGCGCAGATCGCGCAGGATCTGTTCGGCCGGGATCGCGCGTTCGCCCCGTGCGGCAAGGGAATCCGCGGTCTCGTACCCACGTCCGCCGCGGATCTGCACCAGTTCGTCGGCAACCAGCCAGGCGTGCTCGCTCGCGTACAGCTTGGCGATCGCGGCCTCGAGCCGGATGTCCAGGTCACCCTGGTCCGACATCTCCGCGGACAGCTCGAGCATCGCCTCGAGCGCGTACGACGTCGCCGCGATGTAGGCGATCTTGTTCGCGACCGCGGCGTGCTTGCCGACCGGACGGCCCCACTGCTCGCGGGTCGCCGCCCACTCGCGCGCGATCTTCAGGCACCACTTCGCACCCGCGGCGCAGGTCGCGGGGATCGACAGCCGGCCGGCGTTCAATGTGGTCAGCGCGATCTTCAGCCCGCGCCCCTCCTGGTCGAGCCTGTTCGCGGCGGGTACGCGGACCTGGTGGAATCGCGTGACGCCGTTCTCGATGCCGCGCAGACCGAGGAACGCGTTCCGGTTCTCGACCGTGATGCCAGGCGAGTCGGCCTCGACGACGAACGCGGACACGCCGCCCCGATGCCCTTCGGAGGCGGGTACCCGGGCCATCACGACCAGCAGCTCGGCGACGACACCGTTCGTCGTCCAGAGCTTGACGCCGTCGAGCACGTACTCACTGCCGTCCTCGGACGGCACCGCCGACATCCGCAACCGCGCGGGGTCCGAGCCGACGTCGGGCTCGGTGAGCAGGAACGCGCTGATCGCGCCGCTCGCGCAGCGCGGCAGGAACGCCTGCTTCTGCTCGTCGGTGCCGAACAGCTTCACCGGCTCGGGCACGCCGATCGACTGGTGCGCGGAGAACAGCGCGGCGAGGCTCGGGTGCACCGAACCGATCAGCATCAGCGCGCGGGCGTAGTCGATCATCGCCAGGCCGAGGCCGCCGTACGACTCGGGGATCTTCATACCGAAAGTTCCGAGCTCGGCGAAACCCTTGACGTACTCGTCAGGGATTTTGGCGTCGCGCTCGATCACCTGGCCGTCGAGAGTTTCGCAGTACGCGCGCAACTTCCGCAGGAACTCCTGGCCCTTGGCCTGCTTGTCCGCCGGCGACGCCGGGTGTGGGTGGACGAGGTCGAGCCGCAGCCGGCCCAGGTAGAGCTCCTTCGCGAAGCTCGGCTTCGCCCAGGCCTTCTCGCGCGCCGCTTCCGCGACAGCACGGGCTTCGGCTTCGGTCACGTGAGCGGTCTGGCTCATGGGACAGGTCCCCTTCCGCCTGAGGCTACCCATCAGTGTTACCCGTTGGTAGCCCCGCGCCAACCCTTCTGAGCAGGGTATTTCAGGCGGGCGTGGCGACGCGGGCGTGCCTGGGCGGGTGGTCGTCCGGCGTACGGCGCTGGCGCGGAACGGTCCTGCGCGGGACGACCAGGTACATGGTGCCGAGGAAGATCGCGATCAGCGCGCAGGCCGTACCTGCGATGCCGGCGATGCCGCCGACGTACGCGGTGAGGAACCGGTCGTCGCCGAACTCGCGCCACAGCACGGGGAACGCCGCGCTGATCTCGCGCAGCATGAGCGCTGAGCAGATCAGCAGGACGACGCTGACGGTCGCGAGCACGGCGACGACGATGGGGTGGCCGCCCCCGCTGGTCGTGGTGTTCCTGCGGCGGAACGCGACGAGCAGCATGCCGGCGAACGCGGCCCAGGCACCGACGACGAGGTACGCGCCGACGGCGTCGGAGGGACGGTGCCAGCCGGCGGAGAGCGTGGCGACGCCGGTGAGTGCCGCGTACCCCGCGCCCAGCAGTGCGCCGGCGCCCCTGAGCCGCGCCGGGAGGACGAGGACGAGCGCGAACGCGACCGAGGCGGCGACCGTCGTGTGCCCGCTGGGCAGGCTGTTCGCGACGCGGGTGACGCCGTCGATGTCGTAGTTGGGCCTGGTGAAGACGTCGTCCTTGAGGATCTGGGTGGTGAGGTTGCTGCCGGCGATGACCATGATCGCGACCAGCGCGAGGCCGACGCGCCGCCTGGCCAGCGCGATGAAGCCGATCGCGATGGTGGCGACGGCGAGGGAGAGGACGGAGACGAGGTTCAGGACGTCGACGACGAGCGGGAGGATGCGGTCCCTCCCGTACACGTTGCCGGCGAGGCTGGCGGTCTCGACGAGCTGCCCGAGCGGGCTGCCGACGAAGAACCGATGGAGTGCCACCAGCGCCCCCGCCTGAGCGACCATGACCAGCACCAACCAGCACGCGAGTGCCGTTCTCGAACGCCCCAAGATCACGTCTCGAACGTTACGTGGTGTTACTGAGACTGCGCTGAGTGATAAACGGACATCTCCGAAATAAGGCCTAAAATGTTATCAAAGCCACCCATAATGCCGTGGTGCCGGCGATCAGTGTGGCGGGGACGCTGATCGCGCCGAGCCTGAGGAAGTCGCTGGTCAGCGGTCGTTCGCCGGTGGCGTGCAGGATGCGGCGCCAGAGCAGGGTGGCGAGGGAGCCGGCGTAGGTGAGGTTGGGACCGACGTTCACGCCGATGAGCATCGCGAGGACGAGGGCCGGCTCGTGCTGGACGGCGGGGAGGAGGACGAGGGTGGCGGGGAGGTTGTTGAGCAGGTTGGCCAGGACGGCTGCGATGGTGGCGACGGCGAGGAGCGCGAGCAGGCTGGTGCCGTGGGGGACGGCGTGGGCGATGAGGTCGTCGAGGCCCTGCCTTCTGACGGCGAGGACGAGGACGCCTAGCGCGAGGACGAAGGCGAGGAAGCCGGGGTTGGCGGCTTTCACCAACTCTTTGGATCGTCTGAGCTTGGGTGCCGCGAGGACCGCTGCTCCGGCCATCGCGACGAACGCGGGGTGGATGCCGAGCGGGTCTGCGGCGGCGAATCCCAGGAGGGTTGCCGCGAGGACGGCGAGGGCGAACTTGGGAGCTTTGACCTTCGGCTGCTGGGTTGGCGTAGTCGTTGCGGCGAGGTCGTTGTTGAAGAAGCGTCGGAAGACGGCGTACTCGACCAGGATCACGGCGAGCCAGGGGAGTGCCATCAGCGCGGCGAAGCGGCCGAAGGACAGGCCGCTGGCGTCGAAGGCGAGCAGGTTGGTGAGGTTGGAGACGGGGAGGAGGAGCGAGGCGGAGTTGGCGAGGTGCGTACACGCGTAGAGGTGTGGCCTCGTTCTTGCGCCTGCCTTGATAGCGGCGGCGAGGACGACGGGCGTGAGCAGGACAACGGTCGCGTCGAGGCTCAGGACGGCGGTGACGACGCTCGCGTTGACGAACACGACGGCGAGCAGGTGCTTGGGATTGGTGCGGCCGACCTTGCCGGCGAGGGCGCCGAGGTAGGCGAAGACGCTCCACTCCTCGGCGAGGCGGGCGAGGACGAGGACGGCGGCGAGGAAGCCGACGGTGGGTGCCATCGCCTTGACCTCGGTCGCCGCGTCGTGCCAGGGGACGAGGCCGGTGAGGATCGCGAGCGCCGCGGCGGGTACGGCGACCAGCGCCTCGGCGAGCCCGCGTGGCCTGACGACCGCGAACGAGAGGGCGCCGACCAGCAGACCGATCGCGGCGACAGTGGGCACGTAGTTGGAGCGTACGGGCTGGCTAGGGGAAGAGGAGTGCGTCCTTATCGACGGCTTCGGGGTCGACGCCGACGAGCTGCCATTCGTACG
This sequence comes from Tenggerimyces flavus, assembly GCF_016907715.1. Classification (NCBI taxonomy): domain Bacteria; kingdom Bacillati; phylum Actinomycetota; class Actinomycetes; order Propionibacteriales; family Nocardioidaceae; genus Tenggerimyces; species Tenggerimyces flavus. The sequence goes on from NZ_JAFBCM010000001.1 coordinate 3,128,906, forward strand.
CCTGGACGGTGATGGCGCCGCTCTTCGCGAGCGGGTCCTGTTCGGCGAGCCGCTGTGCCTCTTCGAGGTCGCGGCAACGTACGACGTACGCGCCGAGGTGACCGGCGAGCGGGGGCTTGAGCTCGCCGCCGAGGATGACCCGGTGGTCCCGCTCGAGGGCGCCGATGAACTCCTCGTGGGCGCCTTGGAGCTCGTCTGTCTCGTGCTGGCCGGTCGGCGTCATGGCAATGAGTGCGTGCATGTAGTGATGACGGATGGAATCGGCGGAATCGACAGGGCATGATCAGTCCCGATGCCCGACCTGCGCGAATCCGTCGACGCCACGCCCATCGACGCTGCCCACGTGCGGGAGCTCGACCGGGCCGCGGACGCGAAGGCCTTCGACCCGCGGACGCCGACCTACAACCCTTCCGACCACGTCTCGACCCGCCGCGAGCCCGCAGCACCCGCGCCCGGCCTCGACAGCCCAGTGCTGCTCAGCCTGAGCGCCAAGGTCCACGCCGCCTCAGCCGACCGCTTCGAGCCGCGCGTCGGGGGAACGTCCGACAGCCCAGCCGCACCGCGCCCAGACGGGCCCGAGGCTGCGGTGGAGTCGGTGGAAGTCCCCGAGACCGACGCCTTCGGCCCCATCGACGCCGACCGCTACCGCGAAGTCCCCTGTGTCGAATGCCGTCCGCAACGTGCCTACGAACTGCATGGCAGCAAGGCTGCTCTGACCGAGGGCGAGGTCAGCCAGATCAGAGAGGCGCAGGAGCACGTCGCCGAGGTCCTGGACGACGCCGGCGAAGACCTCACCGCTGATGACGTTCAAGAAGCACTCCAGTACATCAACCCGACCCGCTCGGAGATGAACTGCGTGGAGTGCGCCAAGTCCGTGGATGACGTGCTGTCCCGACGTGCGGCAGTCGCCGGCCCGACCCCTGATCAACCGCCATATGAGCTCAAGGCCGCTCTCTCGGTTCGTTCGCTCGACTACCTCGACAATGTCACGTCGGCGGACGTCGAACAGCTCGTCGCGGAGGCTGGCCCTGGTGCGCGCGGGATCGTTGTTGGCTGGCGGAATCAGCGTCCCGTGCACGCCTACAATGTCGCGAACATCGATGGCGAAGTCTTCTGGCTGGATGGGCAGCAGGACCTGATGACGGAGCGCAATCCGCACAACCACAAGAGCCTCGAGTTCTATCTGACCAGCGGAGGCGGGCAGCAGTGATCACCAAGCAGGATGCGGTCAGCATCCTCGACGACTACCTCAATCGCGGACGGTATGGGCCCTACACGGGCGCCGAGGAGCGCGTGATCGACGATGAGCTCACTCTCGAGCGGGATTACGGCTGGCTGTTCACCTACAACAGGGCTGAGTACTTTCGCGCCCGCGATCCGCACCAGAGCTTGGTCGGCAACGGGCCGATTCTGGTTCGGCGTGACGACGGGGCCGTCATTCGATTCTTCTCCTCGTATGGCGGTGAGGAGGCGCTTGCGGCTTACGAGGGTGATCCGGAGAAGTTTCCCCCCGCGGACGCTCGTTCGTGACTCCGATCGAGCCGCCGTCGAAGCCATTGACGGATGGGTTTGTCTCGGTGCGACTGCGAGTGGTGGGGGATCTCGACGCGATCGCGGCAGCTAGTAGGGATGAGGAGACGCGGCGGTGGTTGGATGACGAGCCGATGGATGAGGCCGCTCGCGCGTCGAGCATGGAGCGGGTCGAGGCGGCTTGGCGGTCGGGTACGTCCGCGCCGATGATCGTTGCGGATGCTCGTACCGATGAGGCGATGGGGCTTGTCAATCTGCAGGTTCGCGAGGACGGCACGGCCATTGCCTACAGCGTCTTTCCCTCCCATCGAGGGAAGGGAGTGGCGCCGAGGGCGGTGGAGTTGGTGACGGGGTGGGCTCTCGAGGAGCTCGGCCTGACCGAGCTGCTCCTCGAGGCCAACCAGGACAACGTCGCGTCCATCCGGGTGGCGGAGAAGTGCGGGTTCGAGGACCGGGGCAGCCGCCCGAACGACGACGGCAACGTGACGCGGGTCTTCGCTCGCGCGCGGTGACCTAGGCGAACGATGATCACCAAGCAGGACGCCGTACGCATCGCCGAGGAGCACGCGATCCAGGTTGCCTCCGGGCCCCGACACACTCGTTGTGGACGACGAGTGGACCATCGAGCGGGACTACGGGTGGCTGTTCATGTACAACACCACCGAAGTTCGTGCGTACGAGGAACCGTCGCGACGCCCTGGTGGGCAACGCACCCCTCCTCGTCCTGCGCGAGAGTGGATCGGTCATCCAGTTCCCGACCTCGTACACGAGAGAGAAGGCGTTGGCCGACTACGAGGCACACCCGGAGGCGCATCCTCCGACGGAACGTCGCGTCTGACAGCCGTCTGAGCCTCCTTCGTCGCTGGTGACGAGGTGGGATGAGCGGAATCGACACAGTCAGCAGGATGCGGGCATGATCGGGGTCTGATGCCCGAGCTGCGCGACACCGTCGAGGAAGCCACCACACCCCCGGACCGCTGCCCGCGTCAAGGAACTCGACCGAGCGGCGGACGCCAAATCCTTCGACCCCCGAACGCCGACGTACAACCCCACAGACCACGTATCGACCCGCCGCGAACCAGCCCCACCAGTACCCGGCCTAGACAGCCCTGTTCTGCGCGGTCTGAGCGCCAAAGTCCGCGCCGCATCTGCGGAACGATTCGAGAAGAGGGTGGGCGGAACGTCCGACAGCCCTGCCCCCAATCAGGTCGACTCGCCTCCCACAGTCGCTGAGCCTGTCGAGGCGCCGCTGGAAGACGAATTCGGTCCCATTGATTCGGATCGCTGGAGTCAGGTTCCTTGCGCTGAGCGCAGGTCGCTTCGGGTCTACGAACTCGACACCAGCGACAAGGCGCTCAGCGAGAAGGAAGCCACCGCGGTCCGGGACGCCGAGCAGGTGTTCGCCGACGCACTCGATGAGGCCGACGGGAAGCTTGCTCCGGACGTCTTGCAGGACCTGCTCGAGCACATCAACCCCACTCGTTCGAGCCACAACTGCGTGGAATGCGCCATGGCTGTCGACGATGTCCTTCGAGGCCGACCAGCCGCCGCCGGCCCCACCGAGGACCAGCAGCAGCACTACCTCGACGCGGCGATGTCGGCGCGGCAGATTGACTACGTCGAGGAACTCGAGGGTGATGACGTCGAGCGACTTCTGCTCGATGCTGGCCCGGGTGCGCGGGCGATCGTGATCGGCTGGAAGAACCAGCACCAGTCCCACGCCTACAATGCCGTGAACTTCGACGGCGACGTGTACTGGGTGGACGGGCAGAAGAACATCGTGGCGGAGCACGATCCACATAGTTTCAAGACCTTCGACATCTACCGGACCGGGTGAGGGTGGATCAGTGCTTAGTAGGCAGGAAGCCATTCGGATTGCGGAGACGCATTTGCGGAACGCGCGGTCCAAGCCGTATCCCGAGGGCGAGGAGCGGGTCGTCGACGATGAGTGGACGATTGAGCGCGACTATGGGTGGCTCTTCGTCTACAACACGGCTGAGTATGTCCGGACGAGAAGTCGGCGCCACCGGTTGATTGGGAATGGGCCGCTGCTGGTCCGGCGTGATGATGGGTCGGTCATCGAGTTCTCCTCGGCCTACGACGGTGAGGAAGCGTTGGCCGAGTATGAGGCCAGTCCGGAGAAGTTTCCCCCGTCACGCGAGTCTGAGCACGCGGGTGGTGAGGTGGGTGACCCAGCCGAGTAGGGGTTGCCGCGGTCGGGACGCGCGTACCGAGTGCGCTAGGTGGTCGTGGCTGGCTTCGCGTACGAGGGCTTCGTAGCGGGCGGTGTTGTCGAGGTACTGGTACATGGTCGCTTCCTCTCGTTCGTTCGGTTCACCCCACCGACGAACGAGGCAGCCGCGATACGACATCCCGCCGAAAGAATCTTCAGGTCAGCTGGACCTCCACCAGGCCGGCCCCCGCGGACACCACTTGAAGGCCGTTGCGCAGCGACACCTCTCCGGCGGAGGCGACCACCGTGCGGTCGGTCGCGAAGGCCGCCACCAAGCCGCCCGGGCTCGGGCGGAACGACATCGAGTCCGGACCGAACGACGCCAGCTCCGCCGTCGCGTACGCCAGATGCCCGCCAGGCACCTGCAAGCCGACCGGCAGCATCACCGCACCCCGCCCCGGTAGCGAGACGCGCGCCCCCTCCAACAACGGCGCGCCGTCCTCGGTCAGCGAGAACTCGGCCGGGTACCCGTCCAGGTTCAGCGCGTGCACGAACCGTTCCCCGGCGTCGTTGGCAGTCGTCGTCACCACCAGCGACGAACGCGAGGCGTCGTGCCGCACCCGAGCCGGCGCGCCCAGCCGCTCCAAGGCCGAGCGGTACAGCGAGATGTCGCCCGGGTAGTCGCACGAGATCACCACGGCGCGACCCGCCCCGACCGTCAGGTCGAAGCCGCACCCGTCACCGGTCTGATAGTCGACCAGGAACGCGTCCGACGACGCGGCGAAGCCCTGCGCGTACCCGACCCGCCGCTCCGGCCGTGGCGCCGCCCAGCCAGCAGCGCAAACCGACACGAAGTACGCGTGCGAAGAGTGCATGAACGAACGAGGCACCAACCCCAACGCGTCGCGCAGCACCGTGCACGGCCGCCCCTCGAGGTCGAACGCCGGCACCTCCCCACACAGCAGCAAACGCCCACCCGCTTGGAGATACTCGACCAGCGCGACCTGCACCTCGCGCGACAGGTACGAGGCCGACCCAAAGGCCAACGTAGGAACGAGATCCGGCGTCAACGGCGCGTTGCGCGCGTACGACCGGTCAAGCGCGACCGACCCGAACCGATACCCACCCAACAGCATCGCCCGCGCCATCATCTGCCCCGGTCCGCCGAACCGATGCCGCGACAGGTTGTCCGAGATCTTCTTCGCCAGCGCGGAAGACGGATACACCGACTCCGTCATGAAGTAGTCCGGTACGAACGCCAACGCGACGTCGTCATGCTGCTCCGACATCGTCGCCAGCAACGGCTCCACCGCCTTCACCGCACCCACTACGGCGGCTGTCCGGGAGTACGACAGGTTCAGCTGCCCCTCCGGCCCCACCGGCGCGTGCACGCCGTGACGCTCACCCGTGAAGCCGATCCGGTCGTTCCCATCGCCCACCAGCGTAGGCAAGCGCGGATTGACGCCCCCCGTGAAGATGTAGTAGTTGATCAACCGGTTGCCCTGCGCGACGCACAGCCGCGTCTTCAGGTCGACCGTCGAAGGATCGTGCACCACCGACAGGTCGTTCCCGTAGTCGCCGTCGCCCGCCTCGAACTCCACCGAGGTCAGCGGCTGGTCGGCGTCGTTCACCGCATCCATGAACGCGTTGATCAGATACAGATCCGTCACGTTCCGCGGCGTGAGCTCGCCGAGGTAGTGGTCGGTTCCCGCCACGAGACCCGGGATGCCCCGATAAGTATCGACGAGTTGGCTGATGCCTATCGGGAACGTGTCCCCTCGCCCGTTGCTCGTGCCGTGCACGTTCACGATGAACGGGACTCCGGTCACTCCGGAAGTTTCGGCGAACGACCGCAAAGCGGCGATGTACCGGGCGAAACGATCGCGCTGGTAGTGCCCGAGGTCCTGCGTGAACGCGCCCACCCACTCCTCGCCCGGCGAACGGAGATGTGACCCAATCTCGGACAACGGAGCATCCATCGAGAACGGATACCGCGCAGCCAGAGCCTCGGCAGACCACCGTTTCCCCAACCAAGCAACGAAATCCGCCAACACGAAGTCGGTCAGGTCGGGCGAGTTCGTCACCCAGGACAACATCCCGACCTCGTTGTCCAGCTGCACGGCGATCACCGGACCGCCAGCGGGAGCCAGCCGCGACGCCAGCACCGGCATCACCGCCGCGTACCACCGCGCGCACTCCTCCAGATAGGCCGGCGCCAGGTAGTCCACGGTCCGGCTGGACACAGCCGACCCGTCCCAGGACACCGGAACGATCTCCGGGTGCTCCTCGTACACGCGATACGGCAGCCCCTCGTTCTTCAGCTCCGCCATGACGAACGGCCCCGGCCGCGCGAGAAAGCGCATTCCGCGCGAAGCGCACAGGTCGATGAACGCCCCGAGGTCGTTCTCTGGCCGACTTCGGCCAGATAGATCGAACGTTCCGTCGGGTAGTTCATGCACAAGCCAGGGGATATACGAAGCGACCGTGTCGCAACCGGCTGCCGCCAGTTTGTCGACCCGATCAGCCCATTCGTCTCGCGCAAGTCGGAAATAGTGGACTTCTCCCGCAAGCACGATCCGCGGGACACCGTCGATCACGAGCTGCTTGCGCCGGATGTCGATCAAGGCTTCACCTCTTGCAGTCAGGTTTCCGGCTGGTTACGATCCTGAAAACTCGTTCTGCAAACGTTTACCGCACGCTTTACAGCAACCCTCCCAGAGCCGGGGCCAGATGAGCAAGCGCGGACCGACACTGCACCAGATCGCTGAGGACGCTGGCGTCTCGATCGCCACTGTGTCCAGGGTCGCGCGCGGTGTCGGCCAGGTCTCGGAGGAGACCAGGCGCAAGGTCCAAGAGGCGATCGAACGCCACAAGTTCCGCCCCAGCCCGTTCGGACGTGCGCTCGTCGCAGGCAGGCACTCCGCGCTCGGCATCGTGTTCCCCGGCCTCGCCGGCCCCTACTACTCCGAGGTCATCGCCGGTTTCGAGGACGAGGCGGTCAAGGCGCGCGTCGGCGTCGTGATCCTCGGGACGCACCTGCTCCGCGAGTCCGTCGACCTCGTGCTCGACATGGTCGACCGGGTCGACGGCATCGCCGTGATGGGCGGCGTCCTGCCCGACGAGCAGGTACGGCGACTGCACGACCGCGGCGACCCGGTTCTGCTCCTCGCCAGCCGCCCCGTGCTCGGCGTCCCCACCATCCGCACCGAAAATCTCGCCGCGATGGCGAGACTTACGACCCACCTGCTCGTCGACCACGGCTACCGCGACCTCGCGTTCGTCGGCAACCCCGCCGGCTCGCCCGACACGACGTACCGCTGGCAAGGCTTTCTGCAAGCCCACCAGCAGGCCGGCATCGCTCCGCCGCACGAGCCGATCCGCGTCGGTCTGCAACAGTCCGACGGGTTCATCGCGACCGCGCGCATGCTCGACGAGCTCCCGCGGCGACCAAGAGCGGTCGTGTGCGCGAACGACGAAACGGCGCTCGGCACGGTCGTCGCGGTCATGGACCGCGGGCTGCGCGTTCCGCAGGACATCGCGGTCACCGGTTTCGACGACATCGCGATGGCGGGCCTGATGGCAAGCGGGCTCACCACCGTTCATCAACCCATGCGCGAGCTCGGTGCTGAGACCGCGCGCTTACTGCTTCGACACGTCGACGGTCAGATCGACGCGTCGCTCGACCGCGTGATCGAGACGCAGGTCGTCATCCGCGGCAGCTGCGGCTGCGGCAGCGGTGTCTGAACGCAGCTCACACACAAGCACGGGGACAGATCGATCCAGGAGGTTCGACGTGAACGTACGGATCGCGGCGGTGGTGTCGTCGCTCGTGCTCGTCGCAGCAACAGCAGCGGCGTGCGGTGGTAGTGGTGGTGACGGCGGAGGGCCAGGCGCCTCCGGCGGCGGGTCCGCGGGTGGCATGGTCGCGCGACTCAACATGGGCGACTTCGGTGGTGGCAACGCCCCGCAGCGCAACTTCAACCCGTTCCTGTTGGCGACGAAGCTCACCACGGAGTACACGTTCGAACCGCTGTTCATGACCAACCGCTACAGCTGCGAGATCACCCCGTGGCTGGGCACGGCCTACGAGTGGGAGACGCCGTCGAAGCTCGTCGTCAAGACCCGCTCCGGCGTGAAGTGGTCGGATGGCAAGCCGTTCAGCGCCAAGGACGTGGAGTTCACGTTCAACCTGTTCAAGAAGTCGCCCGCGCTCGACACGAACGGACTGTGGTCCAAGCTGTCCAGCGTCACCGCCGACAGCGACCAGCAGGTGACGTTCACCTTCAAGGCTCCCTCGGTTCCGACCCTGAACCAGATCGTGGACACGGCGATCGTGCCCGAGCACATCTGGGCCAAGGAGGCCGACCCGACGAAGTTCACCAACCCACAGGCCGTGGGCACCGGTCCCTTCAAGGTCAAGAGCCAGAACAGCCAGCAGCTCGTGCTCGAGCGCAACCCGCAGTACTGGCAGGCCGACAAGGTCAAGATTCGTGAGCTGTTCTTCAAGAAGGCCACGGGAAGCGCCGAGGTCGACAAGCTGCGGCTAGCCCGCGGCGAGTACGACTGGAACGCGATGTTCGTGCCGGAGATCGAGAAGACGTTCGTCGCGAAGGACCCGGAGCACAACCACTACTGGTTCCCGCCGGGCGGCAACATCGCGATCGCCATGAACCTCACCAAGGCCCCGTTCGACGACCTGCAGTTCCGCAAGGCGTTGACCTACGCGATCGACCGCGAGGAGATCAAGAACAAGGCGCAGTTCGGGTACGTCGAGACCGCGAGCCAGACCTCGCTGGTCCTGCCTGGTCAGAAGGACTGGCTGCCCGCCGGTCTGGAGAACGACGGCAAGATCCCGTACGACGCCGCGCAGGCGAAGAAGACCCTGGCCGACGCCGGCTACACGACCAACGCGGACGGCAAGCTGCTCGGCAAGGACGGCAAGCCCATGACGTTCTCGTTCATGGTGCCGAACGGTTGGGTCGACTGGATCCAGGCAGCGCAGATCGTCCAGAAGAACCTCGCCGCGCTCGGTATCACGATCGACCTGCAGACCCCGCAGTACGAGAAGACCGACGCGGACGCGAAGTCCGGCAACTTCGAGATGATGTTCGGCGTCCACGGTGGCGACTGCAACATCTACCAGTCGTTCCAGCACCCGTTCGGCAGCAGCCAGACCGCGCCGATCGGCAAGCCGGCGGCGACCAACTACATCCGCTTCAAGGACGCCAAGACCGATGAGCTGCTGGACCAGCTCGTCAAGACGGTCGACGAGGCGCAGCAGAAGGCACTCGTGCAGCAGCTCGCGATGCGCATGTACGAGCAGGTGCCCGACGTTCCCTTGTGGTACGGGGCGAAGTGGTTCCAGTACCGAACGGAGAAGGCGATCGGCTGGCCGAACGAGAAGGACCCGTACGGCGGCCCGGACAACCAGCTGCTGATCGTGACGAAGCTGCGTCCGAACCCGGACTTCAAGGGGTAGCCGATGCGCTACTTCGTCAGTCGGGGAGCCTTCTTCCTGCTCACGCTGTGGGCCGCGGTGACGTTGAACTTCATCATCCCGCGGCTCCAGCCGGGCGACCCCGCACAGACGATGCTGAGTCGGCTGGCAGGCCAGAGCCCGGAGGCGATCGACCCGGCCCAGGTCCGGGCGGTGCAGCTCATGCTCGGTCTGCCAACCGGCAACATCTTCCAGCAGTACTTCGACTATCTCGGGTCGGTCTTCCAGGGCGACTTCGGCATCTCGTACACGTACTTCCCTTACACGGTGACGCACATGATCGCCGAAGCGCTGCCGTGGACGATCGTGCTGGTCGGGATCACGCACGTGGTGGGCTTTGTCATCGGGACGCTCCTCGGTGCCGCGGCAGCGTGGAAGCGGAACGGGAAGTTCGACTCGGTCGTGAGCCTCGGGTCGACGTTCCTCGGCACGCTGCCGTTCTTCTGGATCGCGCTGATTCTCATCTACGTGCTGGCGTTCTCGTTGGGCTGGTTCCCGGAGTCCGGCGGTTACAGCGGCGAGATCGAACCGTCGTTGTCGGCCGCGTTCCTCGCCGACGCGGCGTACCACGGCGCCCTTCCCGCGCTGTCGTTACTGATCACGGCGCCGATCGGGTGGATCCTCGGCATGCGCAACAACATGGTGCACACGCTCGGTGAGGACTACACGCGGCTCGCGCAGGCGAAGGGTCTGAAGACGCGTCGCGTCGCGCTCACCTACAGCGCACGCGTCGCGATCCTGCCGAACGTCACCGGCTTCGCGATGGGGCTCGGCGCGATCCTCGGCGGCACGGTGATGGTCGAGATGATCTTCGGCTATCCAGGCATGGGGAAGCTGATGTTCGACGCGATCTCCAACCGGGACTACCCGTTGATGCAGACGATCTTCTTGTTCACGACGATCGGAGTGCTGCTCGCGAACCTGTTCGCCGACATCCTCTACGGAATTCTCGATCCGCGGGTCCGACGGGAGGCGCAGGCATGAGTACGCCGATCGGCCAGGTCGCGAAGCCGGAGGAGTCCGAAGCGCTCGTCGAACGCGAGATCGCCGAGGCGCGGAAGTCGCGGATGCCCAAGTGGTTCGCGATTCTGTGGGCGAACAAGAAGAGTCGCGTCGGGTTGGTGATGCTCGCGGTCTTCGTGCTCGTGGGAGTCTTCGCTCCGTTGATCGCTCCGCACGACCCGAAGTCGACCGAGTTCGAGCAGTCGCTCGCGCCGGGTGGCGCGTTCCCGTTGGGAACGACGGCGTCGGGGCAGGACATCCTGTCCCAATTGGTGTACGGCGCACGTACGTCGATCATCGTCGGCCTCGTGGCGGGGCTGTTGGTGACGGTGATCGCGCTGCTCGTCGGGCTGACCGCAGGCTACCTGCAAGGCTGGGTTGACGACGTTCTCTCGTTCCTCATCAACCTCGCGCTGGTGGTTCCCGTTCTGCCGTTGATGATCACGATCGCGGCGTACTCGCCAGTGCGTGGGTTGTGGTTGATCGTCTTCACGATCAGCGTCACCGGGTGGGCGTGGGGTGCGCGGGTGAAGCGCGCGCAGATCCTCACGTTGCGGGCACGCGACTACATCACGGCGGCGCGGTTCGCGGGCGAGAGCACGTTGCGGATCGTGTTCCGCGAGATCATGCCGAACATGATGTCGTTGGTCGTCGCCGGCTTCCTCGGTGCGGCCGGCGGAGCGATCGCAGCCGAAGCGGGCTTGGAGTTTCTCGGTCTCGGCGACCCGACGACGGTGAGCTGGGGAACGATGTTGTTCTGGGCCAACAACTCCGGTGCGATGCTCACCGGGCAGTGGGTCTGGCTGGGTGTTCCAGGGTTGTGCATCGCGTTGTTGCTTACCTCGTTGACGTTGATCAACTTCGGCGTGGACGCTCTGAGCAACCCCCATCTGCGGGAGGGATGAGATGTCTCTGCTGGACGTGAAGTCGCTCAGCGTCGCGTACGGATCGGGGCGTCCGACTCGCGCCGTACGGGATGTCTCGTTCACCCTGCAGGACGGCGAGTTCGTCGGTCTGCTCGGTGAGTCGGGGAGTGGGAAGACCACGCTCGGGAACGCGCTGCTGCGGCTGCTGCCGCCGCCCGGTCGGGTGACGGGTGGGTCGGTGACGTTCGACGGGATGGACCTGCTGTCGCTGCGGGGCGAGGAGCTGCGGAAGCTGCGGTGGCGGGACATCTCGACGGTGTTCCAGAGCAGCATGAACTCGTTGAACCCGGTGATCTCGATCGAGGCCCAGTTCCGTGACGTGATCGAGGAACATACGTCGTTACGTGGGGCCGCGGTGCGGTCGCGGATCGGCGAGCTGCTCGAGATGGTGATGATCGAGCCGTCGTTCATGCGGTTCTATCCGCACGAGCTGTCGGGTGGGATGAAGCAGCGGGTGTCGATCGCGCTGGCGTTGGCGTTGAAGCCGCGGTTCGTGCTGCTGGACGAGCCGACGACCGGGCTCGACGTGATCGTGCAGCGGTCGATCCTGGACAACGTGCGCGCTCTGCAGCAGTCGCAGGGCTTCGCGGTGCTGCTGATCAGCCACGATCTCGGCACGGTGATGGAGATCTCGGACCGCGTGATGGTGATGTACGCGGGGAAGATCGTCGAGGACCAGAAGTCGCGGTCGATGCTGACCGAGCCGATACACCCGTACAGCCGCGGTCTGTTGGGGGCGTACGCCGACCCGCGGTCGGAGTCGGTGCGGATCGCGTACATCCCCGGGCGTCCGCCGGACCTCGGCGGTCCCTTGCAGGGCTGCATGTTTGCGGCGCGGTGCAAGGAAGCTGTCGACAAGTGCCTTACGGACGAGCCCGTGCTGTTGCCGATGGGTGGCGGCGAGGCGGCCTGCCATGTGGCGGAGGCGCAGTACGCGGCCCCGCCGGGTGAGGTCGTGCGGCCGGAGGTGGACGGCGAGGTGTTCACGAAGAGCTCGGGCGGCGCGCGGGTGCACGGCGACGAGGTGTTGGCGGTCTCGTCGGCGGTCAAGACGTACCGGACGCGACGCGGTCTGAAGGTGTCGCAAGTCGACGCGGTGAAGGACGTGTCGTTCGCCCTGCGGGCGGGGATGGTGACCGCGCTGGTCGGCCAGAGCGGCAGTGGCAAGACGACGTTGGCGCGGTTGGTGACGGGCGTCGAGCGGCCGACGTCGGGGTCGGTGACGTTCGGGTCGTTGCGGGTGGATCAGCTGTCCAAGCGGCAGTTGAAGGACTACCGGCAGCACATCCAGCTGGTGTTCCAGGACCCGTTCGCGGCGTTGAACCCGGCGCGAACGGTGGGCTACACGCTGAGCCGACCGTTGATCAACTACCGCGGGGCGACGCGTGCGACGGTGGGGCCGATGGTCGCGGCGCTGTTGGAGACGGTGGGGATGTCGCCGGCGTCGCAGTTCGTGGACAAGTTCCCGCACCAGCTGTCCGGTGGGCAGCAGCAGCGGGTCGTCGTCGCGCGGGCATTGGCGCCGGACCCGGAGATCATCGTGGCTGATGAGCCGATCTCGATGCTGGACGTGTCGATCCGGGCGGAGATCCTGGAGCTGTTGGATGGGTTGGTGCGGGAACGGTCCATCGCGATGCTCTACATCACGCACGATCTGCTGTCGGCGCGCGTGTTGGCAGACGAGGTGCTGGTGCTGCATCGCGGTCGACTGGTGGAGAGCGGGCCGACGTTGGACGTGATCCGGTCGGCGCGGGATCCGTACACGCGGGAGCTGCTGGACGCTATCCCGAATCCGTTCGCTCTGGGCTAGCTCGTCGGCGTCCAGGGGCGCCTTCGTGGGAGCCAGCCGCGGACGTTGGCACGGTATTCGTCGTACTCGGCGCCGTAGGTGCGTTGCAGGGTGGGTTCCTCGTACCAGCGGACGAACGTCGCCGTGGCGGCCCACGCCGCGGCGGCGTAGGCGACGAGGCCGGGGCTGGTGAAGAGGAGCGCCTGGCCGAGGATCACGACGAGCAGGCCGACGTACATGGGGTTGCGGACGTAGCGGTTGAAGCCGGTGACGACGAGCCTCTGCGTCGGCGCGAGCGGCATCGGCGTGCCGCCGGCCTGGGCGAACTGCGCGAACGCGCTGACGACCGGGACGAGGCCGGTGACGACGAGCGCCGCGCCGAGGACTTGGGCTGGCCACCACCCGCCGTCGAGGTCCCAACGGGTGATGAGCCAGGGAACCAGCCCGACGACCGTGCCGGGCGCCGCGACGAAGAACGCCGCACTCCCGAGCGCTGCTCGCTTGGTGTCCACGGCGCTAATTCAACACCTGTGGATATTGGATGGCAAGGTGTCGAGTCGTCCGGGTGTCAAGCACCGTTCGGTACGGCGAAGGAAGCTTCTCCAACGTTGCACTAGGTTGCATCGTTCTGCCTGACAAGGCCGTCGTACCGGGGAGGCATCGTGTCATCGGAGCAACAGCAGAACCCGCTCCCGAAGGAGCGGAGGGTGGATCGGCGCGCGATTCTGCGCGGGGCCGCGGTGGGGTTGGTCGCCGCGGCGGCGGTGCCGGTCGGGCAGCGGATGCTGAACGGGCCGGCCCAAGCCAGCCCGAGATCGGCGCCGGTCGTCGCGGCCGCGGCATGTGGAGGGCTGCCGCTCCTCGGCGGGACGGAGTTCCCGATCGGGCTGTTCTGGCCTCCGCATCCGTTCGAGACGACGGGTGAGCGGTACGCGGAGATTCGCGAAGCGGGGTTCACGTTCGTCATCGGCGGCAACTACCTGCTCGACGCGCACATCATGCTGCACGCGATGCGGATGGCGGACGCGGTGGGGCTGAAGTTCCTCGTCGGCGGTGATCAGGATGTCGCCAACTACGCGGGGCGGTTCACGATCAGCGACGACCGTTCGGTGCCGATGTCGATCACGTCGAACGACGCGCGCACGCTGGCGACGACAGTCCTGAACCGGTACCAGGGAGTCGACTCGTTCGTCGGCTGGAGCCTCGGCGACGAGCCACCGGCATCGCGTTTCCCCACGCTGGGCAGGGCATTCGCGATCTCGCGAGAGGTCGCGCCGAACCACCTGCTGTACTCGAACCTGGTCCCGGGCACGGGCGCCGGCTACCAGACGATGGTGCGCTCGTTCGTCGACACGTTGAAGCCGCCGCTGCTGTCGTTCGACCGGTACCCGCTGACGACGGCGCCGGGCAGCGAGCAGCCGGGCTACTTCGAGAACTGGTCGATCATCCGTTCCGAGGCGCTGCGCGCGGGGATCCCGTCGTGGGTCTACATCCAGAGCGTCCAGTACGCCGGACGCCGTTTCCCCAACCAGGCTGAGTTGTTGTGGCAAAGCAACCTCAGCATGGCGTACGGATGCAAGGGCATCCAGTACTTCACCTACTGGCAGCCGGACCCCGCCCGCGGCGAGGCGTTCGGGCCGGCGTTGATGACGGCCGCTGGAGAGCGGACGCCGTTGTACGACGGGGCGAAGGTGGTCAACACGACCTGGCTGAGGCAGGTGGGCGCGCAGGTGAAGCCGCTCACGTCCGAACGGGTCGTGCACGCGAACGAGTTGCCGCTGCCTCCTGGCGCGGTCGGCTTCTCGCCTGACACGTACATTACCGCGACGTCCGGCAGCCCGGTCGTCCTCGGGCAGCTCCGCGACACGACGGCGCGGCGGTGGATTCTCGTGGCCAACCGGCGGTTCAACGCCACGGCGACGTCTTCGCTGTCGGTGCACTCGTCGGTGACGGCGGTGTCGTTGTTCGATCCGGCTTCGGGTGGATACACGGCGGTGCCGGACCGGACGCGGATCGACGTCTCGTTGGCGCCGGGCGCGGCTGCGCTCTACCGGCTGGACAAGTGAGGGGGCTGGGGATGAGCAAGCGCGTCTTGACACAGCTGGTTTCCGCTGTGGTGGTGGCATCTTGCGTCCTGGGTGCGTCGGCGGTGTGGTCGGTGGTGCGTTCGTCTTCGGCGTCGGAGGACGTGCAACCGGCGGCCGAGATCTGCGTGCTGCGGTGGTTCCTGTCGAACAGCCGGACGTCTTCGGTGGCGACGATTCCGGCGTTCTCGTACGGCAACACACCGATGGTGCCGATCGCGGGCGACTGGGACGGAGTCGGTGGTGACACGCCGGGGGTGTACAACCCGGACACGCAGACGTTCCATCTGCGGAACGACTTCGCCGGCGGGGTCGGGCAGGTGAACATCACGTTCGGCTCATCGGGCGACAAGCCGATCGTCGGGGACTGGGACGGGAACGGTCGCGACGAGGTGGGCGTGTACTCGCCGCTGACCGGGACGTTCCTGCGCCGGCTCGCGGACGGGTCGACGTCGCCGCTGGCGTACGGGGCGAAGTTCGCGGTCCCGGTGGTCGGCGACTGGGACGGCAACGGCGTGTCCGACGTCGGCGTCTACCGGCCGGAGGGCACGGCGTTCGACCTGCGGCTGCCGGACGGCGCGACGCGGACGCTGGTGTACGGGAACGTCGGCGACAAGCCGCTGATCGGCGACTGGCGCGGCGACGGCCGCGACGAGCCCGGGCTGTACCGGCCGGGCAACCGCACGTTCTACTTCCGCGTGAGCGGCATCGACCCGCCGGAGACGACGGAGTCCGTGACGTTCGGCGACACCGGCGACAAGCCCCTGGTCGGCGACTGGGACGGCGCTGGCGGCAGCAGCCAGGGCGTGGTGAAGGTCCTGCCCTGACCTCGACCAGTTCCGGCGGCCGCCTGGCGGGGCGGTCGCCGGGAATGGACGTGCGGTGGCCGGGCGTTGAACGGTATTGTGGTGCTCGCCTCGACCTCGGTCGGGGTTTGACAACTCAAGAGGGGGTGAACGGTTTCGACATCGTGCGATCGCTTCAGGAGAAGCGGGCCGAGGATCCAGGGTTATCTCGTTAACGATCTCTGGAAACCAATAAGTGCCAATAACACGCGCACTAACTTCGCTCTCGCTGCCTAAAGCGAGCTAACGCGAAGGGTCAGCCCGGGGACGCCTTCGACCCGGTTCCTGGCCTCAGCTAGAGGGCTTACCTGCTCGGATCGGCCGCGGGGCCGAGTGGGGACATCTACGGCGGCTGGGCCTGTCGGCGAACTTGCCTGTGAGAGCGCCGGGGCCGAGTAGAACGACTTTGCAGGCTGCGCCCGGAGAAGACCTGGAACATCGACGATGGACGGGGGTTCAATTCCCCCCACCTCCACGCGGTGCGGAGCGACGCGTGCCGGCTAAAAGCGCCGGCCGCGTCTCCGCGTCATTTCCCCCGGGGGGACGACCCCCCGGACCCCCCACGGTGCCGGCTCGTGGCCGCCCCACGGGGTTGCTCTTGTCGACACCAGCGTTTGGGCCCCTTCGGGGCCCTTTTGCGGTGCGGAGCGACGCGTGCCGGCTAAAAGCGCCGGCCGCGTCTCCGCGTCATTTCCCCCGGGGGGACGACCCCCCGGACCCCCCACGGTGCCGGCTCGTGGCCGCCCCACGGGGTTGCTCTTGTCGACACCAGCGTTTGGGCCCCTTCGGGGCCCTTTTGCGGTGCGGAGCGACGCGTGCCGGCTAAAAGCGCCGGCCGCGTCTCCGCGTCATTTCCCCCGGGGGGACGACCCCCCGGACCCCCCACGGTGCCGGCTCGTGGCCGCCCCACGGGGTTGCTCTTGTCGACACCAGCGTTTGGGCCCCTTCGGGGCCCTTTTGCGGTGCGGAGCGACGCGTGCCGGCTAAAAGCGCCGGCCGCGTCTCCGCGTCATTTCCCCCGGGGGGACGACCCCCCGGACCCCCCACGGTGCCGGCTCGTGGCCGCCCCACGGGGTTGCTCTTGTCGACACCAGCGTTTGGGCCCCTTCGGGGCCCTTTTGCGGTGCGGAGCGACGCGTGCCGGCTAAAAGCGCCGGCCGCGTCTCCGCGTCATTTCCCCCGGGGGGACGACCCCCCGGACCCCCCACGGTGCCGGCTCGTGGCCGCCCCACGGGGTTGCTCTTGTCGACACCAGCGTTTGGGCCCCTTCGGGGCCCTTTTGCGGTGCGGAGCGACGCGTGCCGGCTAAAAGCGCCGGCCGCGTCTCCGCGTCATTTCCCCCGGGGGGACGACCCCCCGGACCCCCCACGGTGCCGGCTCGTGGCCGCCCCACGGGGTTGCTCTTGTCGACACCAGCGTTTGGGCCCCTTCGGGGCCCTTTTGCGGTGCGGAGCGACGCGTGCCGGCTAAAAGCGCCGGCCGCGTCTCCGCGTCATTTCCCCCGGGGGGACGACCCCCCGGACCCCCCACGGTGCCGGCTCGTGGCCGCCCCACGGGGTTGCTCTTGTCGACACCAGCATTTGGGCCCCTCGGGGCCTTTTTCGTTGCTGCCTGCGTTCAGGTCTGGCGGAGGCCAGTTTGGGCGTGGGGTGGTCGATTGGTCGAATGACAGCTACCTTCACCCTCATTGGGTTCGTTACGCTCTGTGCGCACTGTTGCGGACAGTAAGCAGATGGTGAGCGGTATGGGCAAGCGCGCGGACGTCGACGCGATCGTGGTCGGCGGTGGGCTGATGGGGGCGGCCACCGCATGGGCGCTCGCCGGACGCGGGCGGTCCGTCGTTCTGATGGAGGCCCACGAGTTCGGGCACAAGGGCGGCAGCTCGCACGGCAGCGCCAGGATCTTCCGGCGCGCCTATCCCGACCCGATGTACGTCAAGCTCACGGGCAAAGCCGGCGAGCTGTGGCGCGAGCTCGAGCACCAGACCGGCGAACAGCTGCTCACCCTCACAGGCGGCCTCGACCACGGCGCCTCCCGCGGGCCGAAGGCGCTCACCGACGTCCTCAAGGCCTCCCGCGTCCAAGCCGAGCTGCTCGACCAGACCGAGGCCCAGGCGCGATGGCCCGGCATGGTCTTCGACGGTCCCGTCATGTTCCACCCCGAAGCCGGGGTCATCGACGCCGAACGAGCCGTCCACGCGATGATCAAGCAGGCCAGAGCCGACGGCGCCCTCGTACGCGAGAACGCACCCGTCCACAAGATCGAGCTCGCCGACGACCTCGCCTGGGTGCACACCCGCGAGGAGTCCTGGACCGCCACCACCGTCGTCTCCGCGGCCGGCGCCTGGACCACCGACCTGCTCGCAGGCCTTGTCACGCTCCCGCCGCTCCGCGTCACCCAGGAGTCGGTCTTCCACTTCGGCCTCGCCGACCCGTCGGTCGAGTGGCCGACGTTCATCTACCGCGACGGCGTCGCCGGCAACGTCACGTTCTACGGCGTACCCGCCGGGCGCGACGGCGGCCGACCGGGCGTGATCAAGATCGGCGAGCACGAGAACGGCACCGTCACCACCGCCGACACCCGCACCGGAACGATCGACCCCGCCGCCCGCCAACGCGTCGTCGACTACGTGACCAAACGCCTGCCCGGCCTCGAGGCCGGCCCGTTCAACGAGGCCTCCTGCCTCTACACCTGGACGCAGTCCGAGGACTGGGTCCTCGACCGGTACGGCAACATCGTCGTCTGCTCACCCTGCTCCGGCCACGGCGCCAAGTTCGCCCCGCTGGTCGGCCAGCTCACCGCGGACCTGGCGACCGGCGAACGCCTCGAGACCCCTCTCGCCAAGCGCTTCTCGCTCAGAACCCATCTCCACTAGATGATCGATTCCAAGGGGTGTGGTTCGGCGTGGTGAGTGTTGGCTGAGGTGGAGGGTGTCCAGGATCGGCGTTGCTTACCCGACGCCGATCTCGTGGAGACCTTCGTGGACGCTGACCTGGACACCCTCGCGACAGCACTGTACGTGCGGACCGATGATTGGTTGAAGTCGGCGCCGGAACGAGCGCCATGGCGTCCTGCGGTGGGGATCGTTCCGAAGATCAGTGACGCTGAACTGGTCACCTTGGCGGTGATGCAGGCACTGCTCGGACACACCAGCGAGGCGCGCTGGTTGCGCTATGCCCGGAGCCACCTGCGGGCGTTGTTCCCGTATCTGCCCAAGCAGCCCGGTTACAACAAGCGGCTGCGGCGGTTGGGCTCGACGATCGGTTGGTTGGTCGGGGTGCTGGCCCGCGACACCACGATGTGGACCGACGATGTGTGGGTGGTCGACTCGACTCCGGTCGAGTGCGGTCGATCACGCGAGACCGCGCGTCGTTCCGATCTGGCCGGTTGGGCTGAGTACGGCTACTGCGCCAGCCACTCCCGCTTCTTTTGGGGACTGCGGCTGCATCTGCTGTGCACCCTGCACGGGCTACCGGTCGGGTTCGCCCTGACCGGAGCGAAGGCCGACGAACGTCAGATCCTGCTCGGCGTCCTCCACGCCGACCCCGACCTGACCACCGGGAGGGTCGGGCAGATCGTGATCGCGGACAAGAACTACTACGGCCGCGAGTTCGAGACCGCCCTGGCCGACGCCGGCCTCCACCTGCTCCGCCCGACCCGCAAAGGCGAAACCCCACGGGCAGGCGCCGAGTTCTTCCAACCGCTACGACAAGTCATCGAGTCGATCAACGACACCTTCAAAGGCCAACTCGACCTCGAACACCACGGCGGCCACACCCCCGCAGGCGTCTGGGTCCGCGTCCTCCAACGCGTCCTGGCCATGACTACCGCGATCTGGCACAACGATCACACCAGCCAACCGATCAAGCGATCACTCCTGGCCTACGACCACTAACCCCTTGGAATCGATCATCTAGACGGCTCGTTCGCGACGCCGTACGGGATGTGCACCCCCGCGACGAAGTCGGCGAAATGCGTCCTCTGGTCGTCGAAGAAGATGTGCGGCCGCAGCACCTCCAACACGCGCGCCTTCTCGATCCCGCCCAGGAAGAACGCGTCGTTGACCTGGACGCCCCAGTCCCGCAACGAGTGGATCGCACGATCGAGCGCGGGAGCGCTGCGTGCCGTGACGAGGGCGATCCGCAGCCGCGGAACGTAGGTGCCGGTCGAGAGCCGACGCTCCTCCTCGAGCGCTTGGATCGCGTTCAGCTTGGCGAGCAGCGGCTGCAACGGGCCCTTGGCCAGCGCCTCGAACCGGCGGCTCAGCTCGTGCTCGTGGTACGGCGCGAGGTCGCCGGCCGAACGGTAGACGCGTTCGGACTCGTCGCTGGCGAGCACCCCGTCGAAGTCGAACGCGACCCGCAGCTCACGGTCGGCTTCGTCGTAGACGGCTGCCGACGGCAGGACGTGGCCAGCCGGACAGCCGGCCGCGATGGCGGCGTCGACGTCCGCCCGGTTCCCGGAGAGGAACAGGGACATCTCGAACGCGGGGATGTACGCGTAGGGAGCCTTGCCCTGGGTGAACGCGGAGCGGGTGATGTCCAGGCCATGGGTCGCGATCGATCGCAACACCCGCAGGCCAGTGGTCGGGTCGTTCTTCGACAGCACGATCACCTCGACCAGGCCGTCGCCCGGGCGGAGGTCGTTCAGCGCGAGCAGCCGTTGCACGAACGGGAACGCCACGCCCGGCCGCAACGTGTCGTCGACCCGTTCGTCCTGGTAGACGCGGTACGCGACCTCGCCGTGCGAACGGAAGTACGCATCGGACTCCGCCAGGTCGAAGAGCGCACTCGACGCCACACCCACCACGAGCCGGGAGCTCAACTCATAAGCCACGCCCCTATCATCCGGTCAACCTGCGGAATCCGACGATCTTCGCCACCTGAGCCCCCTACTGTGTGCTCGGGGATCGTGTCTAGCCGTCACTAGGAGGCCCCGGATGTCCGACCGGCCGGTCGAGCCCAGCCTGCCCGTCGAGGAGATCCGGCTCGCGGTCGTCCTCAACGGCGGCGTGAGTCTCGCGATCTGGATGGGCGGCGCGACGCTCGAGATCGACCGCCTGACCAGGCGCGAAGGACCGTACGCCGCGCTGCTCGACCTGATGGGCTCCGAGGCCCGCGCCGACGTCATCACCGGTTCCAGCGCCGGCGGCATCAACGGCGCGTTCCTCTCGGTCGCCCAGGTCAGTGTCAACGCCGACTTGCGGCTGCTCCGCGACTTATGGGCTGACCAGGGCCGCCTCGAAAGTATGTTCCGCAAGCCGTTCCGTGGCAGTCCCACCTCACTTTTGCAGGGGGACGAATACTTTCTGCCCAGGCTGCGCGACGCCTTCCGGCAGCTGGCACGACGTTGGAACCCCCGCCCGATCGACGAACGTCCCGTCGACCTCACCATCACGACCTCGCTGCTCACCGGCGCACAGCGCGTCACGGTCGACTCGCTCGGCCAGCCGCTCAAGCAGACCACCCACGACGAGACGTTCAGCTTCCGCCGCGGCCCGACCGCGCGCACGTTGGTGAACGGGCAGTGGCAGACGCCCGACGACTTCTCAGCCGAACGGATCGAGGCCACCGTCGACAAGCTGGCGCTCGCGGCCAGGAGCACGGCGAGCTTCCCGCTGGCGTTCGAGCCGTCGTTCATCCCGGTCGTGTTCGACGGCTCCGACACCACCAACGGGCGGCCGAACATGGCGAACGCCGTCTCTTGGGCCGAGGCCGACCGGTCCGGCGGCGTACGTGACCTGTCCCGCTACACCGTCGACGGCGGGCTGCTCGTCAACACACCCACCCAGGCCGCGCTCGAGGCGATCGACAAGATGCCGGCGAGCGACTCCGTACGGCGGGTCATGCTCGTCGTCCACCCGCACGCCGGCCTTCCCAGTGCGGCCCGCGCCGACGACCCGAACGACCCGCCGACCGTCGCCGAGGCCGCGTCGATGATCCTCGGCGCGCGGTCGAGCCAGAGCAACAAGTCGTTCGTCGACGAGGTCGAGCGGTACAGCCGCGAGGCGACCGCGCGCCGCGGCGGGCTGCGCGACGTGCTCGTCAACCTCGCCCGCGCGGGGTCGACGCCGATGCCGGAGCGCCTGTTCGACCTGGCCGAGCCGCTGCAGCCGCACTACCGCGAGCTGCGCATCCGCGAGGAGGCCAGCGAGATCGCGGACCGGACGCCGAGCCAGCCGGGGTGGCCGTGGGACCGCGTCCGCGAGGCCGCGGAGCAGGCGCAACGTTCGTACGCCGTCGCCGCGCTCCCGCCCGGCATCCCGGTCCGCGGCGAGCTGCCGTACGCGCCGTCGCACTGGACCTGGCGGACGGCGCTCGACTGGTCCACGCTCACGCCCGGCGCGCACGCGCCGACCGCCGACAGCGAGACCTGGAAGGACGGAACGTCCTGGGGCTGGGGGCTGCCGATCCTCGACCAGCTCTCCGACGCGCTGCTCGACGTCATCGCGCTCGTCTTCCGGGTCGCGAGCCCGGAGGTCATGGCGGAGGTGTACGAGAAGGCGCTGCGCAAACGGCTGCACGAGATCCGGGGCAAGCTCGCCGACCTGCACGCCGAGATCGACACGGCGGTGTTCACGCCGGGCGCCGAGGAACCGTCGGCCGAGCATTGGCGCGAGCGGCTCGAGGAGTACGCGACGCAGCTGGTCGGTACCTCGTCGACCCTCGGCGCGCGAACGCTGGAGCAGGCTCGGGACCTCGCGCGGCTCGCGCTGGAGACCTGCCCGTACCTGCGCGACCCGATGGGCGCGACGCCGAGCGAGGCCCGCACCATGCAGGCCTGGTGCGACCTGCTCGACTCCGACGCGCTGCCGGGCGAGCCCGCCGACGCGGTGACCAGGACGCTCGGGCGGCTGATCGCGCTGATGGTGT
Organism: Tenggerimyces flavus; assembly: GCF_016907715.1. Taxonomy (NCBI): domain Bacteria; kingdom Bacillati; phylum Actinomycetota; class Actinomycetes; order Propionibacteriales; family Nocardioidaceae; genus Tenggerimyces; species Tenggerimyces flavus. The sequence goes on from NZ_JAFBCM010000001.1 coordinate 3,151,624, forward strand.
GCGCGACCTGCATCGCCGAACCGCCGCAGACCCGCGGCGGACCGGTGCAGCTCGTGCAGCTGAGCCTGCACACGCCGAACGCGTTCGTCGAACACAGCACGGAGCCGGACGACAAGGTGGGCGGCGCGTCCGTGCACCGCTTCGGCGGTTTCCTCAAGGAGTCTTGGCGAATCAACGACTGGACGTGGGGTCGGCTGGACGCGGCGACGGCGTTGGCTCGTACGGTCGCCGACCCGCGGCGGCTGCGGCGGCTCGCGTTGCTGCGCGGCGAACGGAGTGCGGCGCTGGTCTCGGAGGACTTCGCCTCGCTGACGGCCAACCTGTTCGGGGTGACCGCCGACGAGCAGCTGCCAGAGGTCGTCCGCGAGTGCGGCGCGCGGGCACTGGCGGAGCTGCACGCATTGTCGGAGCGCGATCCGTCGGAGGAGGACGGGCGCTACCTGCCCTGGTTGGCGGAGTACGTCGCGTGGGCGTTGCACATCGAGATCGTGCTCGAGGAGCTGCCCGCGCTCGCACGCGCGATCCACGCCGACCGCGCGGAGGGTGCGAACAGGCGGAGCCGAGGACAGCTCTTCCTCGACTCCGAGGCCGTGCTGTTGGGGCAGGTGTCGCGGCTGAACCACGCGACGGCCGCCTCGGAACGGTTGAGTCTCGGTGTGCAGGCGTTGCGCGCGTTCGACCGGGCGGGCATCGGACGCGAGGACCTGTCGATCGAACGTGGCAGCGACCAGATGATCCGTACGGCGGCGACGGCCGCGGCGGTGGGCGTGACGCTGCTCGACAGCGACAAGGTCGGCATCCCGGCGGTGAAGGCCGTGACGCGGAGCGTGCGTGGTGCTTCGTTGTTGCCGTACTGGATGGTGTTCGGACTCACCCTGTCCGGCTCGGCGGCGCGGTTCGTTGCCCTTCTGGTGTTGGCGTTCGGCGGCATCTCGCTGAGCGTCGCGCTGGTCGCGGGGGCGCCGGGGTGGGTGACGGCGCTGGGCGTCGCGGCTTTGCTGACGACGTTCGGGTTCGCGGCGTTGCGTACGGGCACGTTGCTGCACGGGCTCGTCCTGCTGGCGCCAGTCTTACCGCTGACGGTGTACGCCGGGTTCCGCTGGGCCGACGACGACACCGGCAACGCCGCGGGCATCGTGATCGGTGCGGCGCTGGTCGTCGTCGGGTTCGTCGTGCTCGGGATGTTGGGCGTGCCGAGCCGTACGCCACCTGCGGTGATGTCGGACCTGACCGCGAAACTTGTTACCCGGTTGGGATTCCAGCCGCCGGTGTCGTTCACGCGGACGCGGCTCGGACTGACCGCGGCCGCCGTCGTGGTGCTGTGCGCGTTGGTGGCGGTGATCGCGTGGTTGATCACCCGGTACGACGAGGACATCGCGGCGCAGTTCGTCGAGTGGTGGAACGCGCTGGGGTCGGCTTCGGGACGTTCGATCGGGCTGGTTCTGCTTGTTTTGTTGGGAATCGCGGTCGCGCTGGGCGGGCTTGCCGCCTCGTCGGGGAGCCGCTCGTTGCAGCGCTGGCAGGTGTCGTTGACCGGGATCGCGCCGCGGTTCCGGCGGCAGCGTACGTCGCACCCGGCGGCGCTGACGTCGTCGTGGGGTTGGTTGTACGGCGTGGTGTTCGCGGTGATCGCGGTGGCGATCGCGTTCGGCGGGGTGTCGCAGCCGTGGGCGCGGCTCGTGGTGTTCACGGCGACACCGTTCGCCCTTGTTTTGTTGGCGATCGTGACGTGGTGGCCGACGATGCGGGCGCGGAAGGACATCGAGGCGCGGCTGAAGCCGTATCTGGTGGCATTGAAGAACGCGGACGGTCGGGTCTCGGAGTCCGACGTCGCGCTGCGGCTGGCCGAGGACGAGCTCGCGTACAGCTTCCTCGTTCGTGTCGACAACCCCGACACGGCAACGGAGCGGATCGCGCTGACGTACCGGGGCTCGACGATGGCGGGGACGACGCCCCGCCCGATCTAGCTTTGCAGGTAGGGCTTGACGTCGGCGCGCGAGTTGCCGAAGAACTCGAACGTGCCGTTGTCCTTGAGCTCCTGCGCGGCCTGGAGGAACCCGGCGAGCGCGGCGTTGTGGAACCAGGTGCCGAGGCTGATGCGCTTGGCGCCGGCGTCCTCGATGGCCTTGACGGTGAGGGTCGGCGTGAGCGGGAGGACGTTGACCGGCTTGCCGACGGCGTCGCAGACCGCGCGGATGTCGTCGAGGTCGGTGACGCCGGGGCAGTAGAGGACGTCGGCGCCGGCCTCCTCGTACGCCTGGAGTCGGGCGATGGTATCGGCGAGGTCGCTGATGCCGTACAGGAAGTTCTCGGCGCGCGCGGTGAGGACGAAGCCGTTCTCGGCGTTCTTGGCTGCCTCGGCGGCGGCGCGGATGCGGTCCTTGGCGTGCTCGAGGTCGTAGATCGGCTTGTCCGGGTTGGCGGTCGCGTCCTCGATCGAGGCGCCGGCGAGCCCAGCCGCGGCTGCCTGCCGGATCGTCTCCGCGGCGTCGTCGGGGCTGTCGCCGAAGCCGCGCTCGAGGTCGCCGTTCACCGGGAGATCGGTGGCGTCCGCGATCTGCTTGGCGTGGGCGATCGCCTGCTCGCGGGTGACGAGGTTGGCGCCGTCGACGCGGCCGAGCGTGAACGCGAGCGCGCCGCTGGAGCTGGCGAGCGCCTTGTAGCCGAGGCCCGCGAGCACCTTGGCGCTGCCGGCGTCCCAGGGGTTGGGCATGACGAAGGCGCCGGGACCCTCGTGGAGCTTGCGGAACTGCGCGACCTTGTCGGCGGTGGTTGTCATGGTTGTCATGGTTGTGGAACGTACCTCGGCGCGCCGACATCTCGGCGTGCTCGCGGTGTTGAGGTCGGAAACCCGCTAGCTGGTGAGCTTGTCGGCGATCGTGTCGAGCCCTTGCTTGAGCCTGTGCGTGGGGAACTCGTCCTTGGTGGCCTTGCGTTGGTCGGCGGCGAGGGAGGCGAGGATCGCCTGGGCGAGGAAGTCGGCGTCTGCTGTGGGGTTGGCTTGGTTGATCAGGATCGCGACGTGCTTGCGCCAGAGCTGGTAGGCGCCGATCCGGAAGCGAGCGCCGGGGCTCGCGGTCTCGGACATGTGGATGAGATCGAGGTGAGCGTCGAGCAGGTCGGCGTACGCGTGCAGGAACGCCCTGAGCCGTTCCCTCGGCTCGGCGCCGGGACCGAGCGGCGGGTCGCCCTGGAGGATCTGCTGTTGGAGCTGCTTCTCGCGCTCGCCGAGCAGGGCGACCGCGAGGCCGGCCTTGTCGCCGAACCGCCGGAACAGCGTCCCCTTGCCGACGCCCGCCTCGGCGGCGACCTGGTCCATCGAGACGTTGCCGACGCCATGTCGGGCGAACAACCGCTCCGCGGCAGCCAGAATCTTCAGCCGATTCCGCGCCGCATCCGCCCGCTCCCGGGGCGGCGGCTCGGACCCGATGCTCAGCAACTCGTCACTCATCAGGGCGGACTTTAGTCCGCTTGCCGTCCCGGCGCCCGGTCTGGCGAGGCGTGTCCCAATGTCTCAATCATGAGGACAGGTGGCCGCATCAGGCCACCGCCCGCAACCAAGGAGAAGGGGTCGGCATCCTTCGGGCAAGAACGTACGAAACCACGCTCGAGGGGGGTAGATGGCCACCGCGGTCGGCATCCTGCGCAACCAGGCGCAAGCGCGCCCGAACGCGAGTGCCGACGCGGAGATCGTGCAGAAGTCCCGGACCGAGCCCGAACGGTTCGGCGCCATCTTCGACCGCTACTTCGCCGAGATCCACGGCTACCTCGCCCGCCGGCTCACCAAGGACATCGCCGACGATCTGGCCGCGGAGACGTTCCTCGCCGCCTTCCGCCAGCGCGACCGCTACGACGCCGAGCGGGGCGACGTGCGGGCCTGGCTGTACGGCATCGCCACCAACCTGATCAAGCGCCACCGCCGCGTCGAGCTCCGCGCCTACCACGCGATCGAACGCCTCGGCCCGCAGAAGGACACCGACAGCCACGAGGAACGCACCACCGAACGCGTCGACGCCCAGAGCATCCAGCGCCAGCTCGCCGGCGCCCTCGCGCGCCTCAACGCCGGCGACCGCGACGTCCTGCTGCTCGTCGCCCTTGCTGGACTCAGCTACACCGAGGTCGCCCAGGCCCTCGACATCGCCTACGGAACGGTCTGCTCCCGCCTCAACCGCGCCCGCAAGCACGTACGCCAGTCCCTCGGCGGCGCCGACCCGACCCGGGAGGCGCAAGGATGAACGAGGAAGAACGCCTCCTCCGCGACGTCCTCGCCCAGCCGGCAGCCCCGGACCCGGACACCGTCGCCGACGCCCGCGCGAAGCTCGACCGGCTGACCCGCACCGAGGTACGCAGGACAAAGTCCCACCACCTCCGCCTCGCGATCACCGCACTCGTCGCGGCCGCCGGCGTCATCGGCGCCTCGCTCGTCCCGCAGCTCATCCCCGACCAGGACCACCAGCCGGCGACCAGCCCACCGCAGAGCGCCGTCACGCCCGCGGGACCACCGTCGAGCCCCACCCCGTTCCCGAACGCCACCGAGATGATCGGCAAGGCAGCGACGTACGAAGCCGCCAGATCCAAGCCCACCGGGTACTACTGGCGGATCCGCAACCTCACCTCGACCACGGTCGTCACGTTCGCCAACCGCGTGCCCTACAAGATGGAGCTGACGGTCGTCGCCGAGCACTGGGGCGGCGAGAAGGGGATGACCGCGGCCGGGCTCCGCATGCTCTCACTGCGGCCCTCCAGCCCCGCCGACTCCCAGGCCCACGAGGAGGCGGGCAAGCCGATCGCCGTCAAGGTGCAGCTCGCCGACGCCCCGAAGCCCACCCCGTTGCTCGTCGTCCAGCTCCCCGACGAAGGACGCCTGGTCGACGACCCCGCGAACTACCTCGGCGCGGCCGACCTGAACGGCATCATCGTGCAGAAACTGTCGACTCAACCCGACAAACTCGTCGACACGCTGCTGACGATGCGTGACCCGAAGGAGAACGACGATCCAGACAGCTGGCTGTTCGCGGTCCTCAGCGAGCTCCTCGTCGACACCGCGGCCACACCCGCGCAGCGCGCCAGTGCCCTGAAGGTCCTGGCCGATCTCCCCGGCATCCACTACGTCGGCAGGGTCGACGACCTCTATGGCCGCGCCGGCCTGGCGATCGAACGTTCCGGCGACGAGCAGGGCACGCAGCTCCTGCTCGATCCGAAGACCGGCGGCGTGCTGGGGATGCAGAGGCCGAACGGTGTTCGCGTCGCCGTTCTCGACGCCGGCTGGGTCACCGACAAGCCACGTCCACCCGCTGCACTCGACCTCGTGCCCAAGGCCGAATAGGCGCGGACCATCAAGGAGTGACGTCCCGCGGCGACCAGCCGAGCACCTCACGAGCCTTGCGGAGCGACACCATCCGCTCGTTCCCGTCGCCGCTGATCCCGAACGCCTCGAAGCCGTGGCCCTGGCGGTCCAGCCCGGCCAACAGCGCAGCGGCGACGTCGCGTGCCGAGGTGCAGAGGATCGCGCGTTCCGGCGGCTCGGTGATCGGGAACTCGTCGTCGGCGACCGGGAAGCAGAGCCGCAACGCGACGACGCTCATCCCGTAGTCCAGCACCGCGCCCTCGCAGACCAGCTCGCCGAACCGCTTCGCCAGCCCGTAGAAACCGGTCGCGTCGGTCGGCACGGTCTCGTCCGGGTACGCGGCGCGCTGCTCGTGGCCGCGCAACGAGTACACCGACATGCTGCTGGTGTAGACCGCGTGCGTGATGCCACTCTCGTGTGCGGCGCGCAGCGCGAGATAGAGGCCGCCGGCGGCGACGTCGAAGTGCAGCCGCCCGTTCTCCGGGCTGCCCCAGTCCGCCATCGGGCCCATCGCCATGAACAGCAACGCGTCCCGGCCTTCGGCCGCCGAACGCAGCGCGTCGAAGTCGCGGAGGTCGCCACCGACGTACTCGGCTGGTACGTCGGGTCGCGGCGGCTTCAGGTCGAAGACCCGCACCTCGTGCCGCTCCGCGAGGTAGGGCAGCGTCAGCGACCCGACCTTTCCCGAGCCGCCCACTACGAGCACGCGCACGTCGACCTCCCCATCAAAAGGATCCCCTCCAGAAGCCCCGCCAGACCAGGAGCGCGGTGAACACCCTGTACCGGCCCGGCGATAACAACAGGCGACTCGCGGGTTTCTCCTCTCGTACCTGACACCATCGGACCCATGATCACAACAAACGCGCGGGTCTGGCTGACCGGATCCGGCGGACGGCGCTCGTACTGAGCACATAGCTTGGCTCTTGGCATGGTGGCGCTACGGGTCCTGGGGCCGTTCGCGGCCGACCGAGTAAGCGTGCCGCTGGAGCTGGGCGGCGCGCGGCAGCGTGCTGTCCTCGCCCGTCTCGTCGTCGCGCGTGGTCAGGTCGTTCCGGTCGAACGGCTCATCGACGACATCTGGAACGACGAGGCACCGCCCGGCGCGCTCGCCACGATCCAGGGGTACGTGTCACAGCTGCGGCGCGTCCTCGAACCCGACCGCCCGCCGCGGACGCCGGCCAACATCCTGGTCACCGCGTCGCCCGGGTACGTGCTGAGGCTCGCTCCCGAAGACGTCGACGCATGGCACTTCGAGGCGCTGCTCGTCGAGGCCGGACGGCTGCTTCCCACCGAGCCCGCTTCCGCGCAGGCGCGACTGGTCGAGGCGATCAACCTGTGGCGCGGGCCGGCGTACGCGGAGTTCGCCGACGTGCCCTGGGCCCACGCCGAGGCCGCGCGGCTCGAGGAGCTGCGCCGGGTCGCGACCGAACGACTCGCGGTGGCTGCCTTGGCGCTGGGCCAAGCGGCCGAGACCGTCGCGGAGCTCCAGGCCCACGTCGCCGAACACCCGTTGCGCGAGGAGGGCTGGAGGCTGCTCGCGCTGGCGCTCTACCGCGCCGGAAGGCAGGGCGACGCACTCGCGACGCTGCGCCAGGCCAGGACCGTGCTCGCCGACGAGCTCGGCCTCGACCCAGGACCGGCGTTGCGGCAGCTCGAGTCCGACATCCTCGCCCAGGCCGAACGGATCTCCCAACCCCGCGCGGCACGAGCGAGGGCGACCGAGCGGTCCAAACAGTCCGATCGCGTCGGGCTGGTCGGACGCGAGGACGAGGTCGCGCTGCTCTCCGACGAGGTCGACCAGCTGAACGACTCCGGCGGCGGCTTCCGCGTCGTCGAGATCGTCGGCGAGCCGGGCATCGGCAAGTCGCGGCTGCTCGCCGAGCTGCGGCGGCTCGCGGAGAGCCGCGACCACCTCGTGCTCGCCGGCCGGGCGGCGGAGTTCCAGGGCATGCTGCCGTACGCGGTGTTCGTCGACGCGCTCGACGACCAGCTCGCCAAGCTCGGCGCGGACGGGGTGAAGCAGCTCGGCATCGACGCGAGCCAGTTCGCCGGCGTGTTCCCGTCGCTCGCCGACGCGAGTACGACGCCGAGCGAGAACCTGGTCGAGGCCGAGCGGTTCCGCGTCCACAGGGCGATCCGGCGGTTGTTGGAGCAGCTCGCGAGCAACGGTTCGCTGGTGTTCGTTCTCGACGACCTGCACTGGGCCGACCACGCGTCGGTCGAGCTGGTCGGCTACCTGCTGCGGCATCCGCCGGCCGCCGCGGTGCTGCTGGCGCTGGCGTACCGGCCGCGTCAGCTCAGCGCGACCGTCGCGGGTTCGCTGAACCTCGCCGCGGACGACGGGCTGGTACGCAAGGTCCGCTTGACACCGCTGTCGGCGTCGGACACCGCGCGCATCCTCGGCCCCGAGGTGACGTCGGAACGTCAACAGGCGTTGCACTTCGCGAGTGGCGGGAACCCGTTCTACCTGGACGCGTTGGCGCGTTCGTCGCCGAGCGACGGCGGGCATCCGATGCCGGCCGAGATCGGCGAGGTCCCGGCGGCGGTGCAGTCGGCGCTCGCCTCGGAGCTGCGGACCGCTTCGCCCGAGGCGCGGCTGGCGGCCCAGGCCGCGGCGGTTCTCGGCGACCCGTTCGATCCCGAGCTCGTCGCCGAGGTAGCCGGGTTGGCGCCGGCGAACGTGCTGGCGTTGATCGAAGAGCTGTTGGGGCTCGATCTCGTGCGTCCGGCCGAGGGGTCGCGGCGGTTCCAGTTCCGGCACCCGCTCGTGCGGCACGTCACGTACCAGACGCTGAGCGAGATCTCCAGGCTCGCCGTGCACGCGCGTGCCGCGTCGGCGTTGGAACGTCGCGGCGCACCGTTCGCCGCCCGCCCCCACCACGTGGAGTACTCGGCGGAGGCGGGCGACCAGGAGGCGATCGAGGTCCTGACCCAGGCCGCGGCGGAGAGCATGGCGCGGGCGCCGGCGACGGCGGCGCACTGGTTCGACGTCGCGCTGCAGCTGCTGCCGACCGAGCCGGCGACCTCGGCGCGCCGGATCGAGATCTCGCTGAACCGCGCGCAGGCGTTGGCGGTCGCAGGACAGCTGGCGGCGAGCCGCGACATCGTGCACGAGATTCTCGCCGAGCTTCCGGCGGCGCCGAGCTCGGCCCGTACCCGCGCCGTCAGCCTGTGCGTGATGGCCGAGCGGATGCTCGGCCGGCACGACGAGGCGGCGGCACTGTTGCGGCGCGAGCTGTCCGTGCTGGGCAAGGAGGACTCGGTCGAGGCGGCCGCGCTGAAGCTCGAGCTGACCGCGACGGCGCACTTCCGCGGCGAGTACGGCGGCAACCTGGACAGCGCGATGGAGGCGATGGCCGCCGCCCGGCGGCACGGCGACCGGGCATTGGAGGCGACCGCGGCGGCGGTGCTCGCGAACGGTCAGCTGATGGTCGGCGCGGTCGACGAGGCGGGCGCGTGGCTCGATGTGGCGACCTCGTTGATCGACGGCATGTACGACGCGGAGATCTCGCCGCGGCTCGAGGCCCTCTACTGGGCGGCGTGGGCCGCGGTCCCGCTGGACCGGTACTCCGAGGGTCTGCGGCACGTCGAGCGCGCGGTCGCGCTGGCGCAGGGCGGCGGGCAGGTCTACCTGCTCGGCTACCTCTACAGCATGCGGTCGATCGTGCTTCGTTCGCTCGGTTCGCTGGACGAGTCCTTGGCGGCGGCCGAGACCGCGGTGGACGCGGCGATGCTGTCGCCGAGCGCGGAGCTGCGGGCGTTGGCGTTCATCACGCGGGCCTGGGCCGCCCTGTTGTACGGCGACCTGGCTGAGGCGCTGCGGGCGGGGGAGCAGGCTGTCGCGCAGCCGGCGGGGGACCGGGCCAGGGCGGCGCGGACGTTCGCGTTGACGGTGATCCGGATCGCGGCGGGCGAGGACACGAGCGTCGACGAGCTGCTACGTGCTGCCGGCGGGCCGGAGGCATCGCTGTTCGACCGGCTGACCAAGCCGGTGTTCTACGAGTACATCACCGCGGTCGAGCTGGCCCGGGGCGGCTTGGAGTCGGCTGACGGATGGGCATCGCGGGCCGAGGCGGCGTCGCATCCACGGCTGCCGACGCGGGCGGGGAACGCTCTGCTGGCGAGGGCCCGGGTCCAGCTGGCGCGCGGCCAGGCGGCGGCCGCGGCGGTGCGGGCGATCGAGGCGGCCGAGCGGCACTCGTTGGCGCCGAGCCGGTACAACATGGCGCGCTCGTACCTGCTCGCCGGCCAGGCCTGGGCGGCCTCGGGCGACTCCGGTCGCGCGTCGCTGAACCTGCGCCGGGCGGCGTCGCTGGCCTCGGACTGCGGCGCCCGGTTGGTGTTGGAGGAGGCCGAACGGGAGCTCGGCCGGGTGGGGAGTGGGTCGGAACGTTCCGAACCCGTCGTCGGTGGCCGGGCCGATCGTTCGGCCCTGACCCGGCGGGAGACCGAGATCGCCGCGCTGGCGGCGCACGGGGCGTCGAGCCGGGAGATCGCGGGGCGGCTGGACCTGTCGGCGCGAACGGTGGAGACGCACCTGCAGCGGGTGTACGCCAAGCTCGGCGTCACCTCGCGGGCCGGTCTGGCAGCCGTGTGGTCGGGCCGCGACCTCCCCCCTGCGTAGGTGCTGCGTAGTGGGCTGCGTAGTGCGGTCCCAGTCAGTTCCAAGCGGGCGGCCGTAGAACTGTGGATGTCACCAAGGAACACGTGCCCTGATCCCCCACGTTCCGCGGTGACGCCCATGGCCGGCCCTGGCCTGGAACCCGGGGCCGGCCAGCAACATCTCTACGGCTGCTCGTTCGAAGTCCTCTGGTAGATCACCGCGTTGCCCTGCTTGCCCACGGCGGTGACGGTGCCGACTCGGCGCAGGCAGTAGGCCATCTGTTGGGCCGCGCGCTGGGGACGGCTCAGCTTCTTGGCCAGGTCTGCCGTGGTGAACTCTTCGGGGAGGTCTTGGGGGAGCAGGTCGGCCAGGTTGTCGAGTCGTACGGCCTGGACGACCTCGAGCAGCCTTCGTTCGACCACCGACCAGCCGCGGCGACGCCAGGCTCGGTGCAGGCCGTGCCGCCAGTGCTCTTCCACCGTGGTCAGCAGGACCTCGATCTCCAACAGCGGATGTCCCAACACGTCGGCGATGCTCACGAGCTCACCGAAGATGTCCGCCGCGCTGCCGTGGCGCGGCGAGCGGCGGCGGCTCACCAGGACTCCGTCGGCGTCGATCTTCACGATCCACTTGTCGACCGGGATCGGATGGACGATCCGCAACCGATGCCCGAGTCCCAGCAGCGCGACCGCCTTGCGCTTCATCGACGAGAAGCCGCGCGTCTGCACCTCGATCAGCTGGTCTCCGCGCACCAGGTCGACGACGAACCCGTCGACCGGGACCTCGAACCGGTCCCCCGGACGCGCGTACCACTGCTTCAGCGCCGCGTGGAGATGCTTCTCCCGCAGCGTTCCGATGTGGGGTACGACCTCCGTCACGCAGGCGAGCGTAGAAGGAACCACGCCCGAGGTGTCCGAGGAATCGCGGCCCGGGGACCGCGATTCCTCGGACCAGTCACTCAGTGGGTGCCGAAGGCGAAGATCGTCGTCGACTTCAGCGTCTTGCCCGGCCGCAGCAGCGTGGACGGGAAGCTCGGCTGGTTCGGCGAGTCCGGGAAGTGCTGCGTCTCCAGGCAGAACGCGTCGCCCTGCCGGTAGGCGTTCCCGCCGATCCCCACGATCGAGCCGTCGAGGAAGTTGCCCGTGTACACCTGCACGCCGGGCTCGGTGGTGTGGACGGTCAGGGTCCGGCCGCTCTCCGGTTCCCACGCCTTGGCCGCGAGCCGGAAGCCGTCCTTGCCCGCCGCGCCGAGCACGAAGTTGTGGTCGTACCCCCGCCCGATCAACATCTGCGGGTGGTTCGACCGGATCCGCGACCCGATGGTCTGCGGCGAACGGAAGTCGAACGGCGTGCCCGACACCGAGGGCAGCTCGCCCGTCGGGATCAGGCCGGCGTCGACCGGGGTGTACTTCGGCGCGTTCAGCTTCAGGACGTGGTCGTAGATCGCACCGTTGCCCTCACCTGCCAGGTTGAAGTACGTGTGGTTGGTGAGGTTGACGACCGTCGCCTTGTCAGTGCTCGCGCGGTACTCGACGCGGAGCTCGTTGCGGCGGTTCAGCGTGTACGTCACGTTCGTCGTCAGCGTGCCCGGGAAGCCCTGGTCGCCGTCCGGGCTGACCAGGCTGAACGACACGCCGATCGCATGGTCGGAACGGACCACCTTCGCGTCCCAGACGTTCTTGTCGAAGCCGACCGGCCCGCCGTGCAGCGCGTTCTCGCCGTTGTTCGGCGGGATCTGGTACTGCACCCCGTCGATCGAGAACTGGCCCTTGGCGATCCGGTTGCCGTACCGGCCGATCGTCGCGCCGAAGTACGGGCTCTTCATCCGGTAGTCGTCGAGGTTGTCGAAGCCCAGGCTGACGTTCTTCTTCCGGCCGCGGCGGTCCGGGAGGTCGATCCGCTGGATCGTCGCGCCCCAGGTCAGCATGGAGATCGTGACCTTGCCGTTGGAGAACGTGTAGACGTCGACGTTCTTGCCCTCCGGCGTCGTCCCGAACGGCTCCTTGCGAATGTCCAGTCGCCCGTGACCCAACGGCGCGGACGTCGCCACGGGCGCGGCGGCCGACTGGCCGTTGAGCGCGCCGACCGCTGCAGCTCCGAGCCCGAGAACTCCGGCCGCGCGCAACACATGGCGTCGGGGCAGGTTGTCTGACATGGGTTCCCTCCTGGTGCCGTCGTTGGCCCGACCAGGCGCGTTCTTCAACGTTGGAACCGCACGGCCCACGTCACCAACGCGCGAGATCATCGGACCCGATCCTGGAAGCAGAAGCCGGTGCCGTCAACACCACACGGCGTGTTCAAGTCCTGAAAGGTCAGGTCGGACAGGTGGCTTCGAACGTGGCCTTCGTGGTCCGGCGCAGCTCGAACGCGAGCGAGCCGGTCGTCTTGTCGCTGGGAAGGTACTGACCTTCCGGGAGCTGGACGGAGTATCTCGCCCGCATCCCGACCCGATCACCCTCCCACTCGCCGCGCAGGTCGAAGATGTAGTCGCCAGGTCCGGTGCCCTCGTACGACGTGCTGACCTCGAACAGGCTGCCCGAGCGGTTCTCCGAGTCCCCGAACAGGTGTGCCTCGCGGGTGCCGTCCGAGCCGCAGGTCTTCATCGTTCCCGCGAGCGGGTCGTAGCTGTGACTACGCGACGTGCCTGTCCCGAACTCGTACCTGAACTCGACCACGACGTTGCGCCGACCTCCCGGCGTGAAGTCGGCCGTCCCCTGCCAATAGCCGGACAGTGCCGGCCGGCCACCGGTCGACATCGACCACGGATTCAGCACGACCCGGTCCACGACGTAGAACGCCGCGAGGACCAGGCCCGCCACGACGAACAGCACGGCGATCTGCTTCTGGGTGAACTTGCGGCGGGTACGCCGCGTGGGCTGGGTCGTCATGGTCATCCAGATTCGGGACAAACCCTCAGCCAGCCTTAAAGCCCACGTCAGACCTGCCCGTCACACCGGGGAGCCACGTGCGAGTACGACCCTGGGGTCACGCGTTCGGGCGGCCGGCGACCCTACGCTGGCCGTGGCATGGCAAAGACTCTCCGCGACCAGCGTCCCGGACGTGGCCGACGGGCCGCCGGGACGATGCTGCGCGCGGTCGTCAACCTGCTGCTGGGCCCGGACGACTCGGACCTCCCGTTCAAGCTGCTGTCGATCAGGACGATCTTCCGCCTCGTCGGCCCGGGCTCGGTCGTCCTCGCCATCCCGCTCATCGCGGCCGGTACGCAGTTCACCAACACCGACTACACGACCGGCCCGCTCTGGCCCCAGGACTTCGCCTGGCAGCCCGGGGCCACCGCACTCATCTTCGCCGCCTGGCAGGTCGTCCCGCTGATCGTCGCCGGCCACCGGCCGCTGCTCGGCTGGTTCCTCGCGATGACCGGCATCTTCGTCGTCCCGTTCGCGGTCGTCCCGATCCCCGGCAACGGCACGCAGCCCTGGCCGTGGCTGCCGCACGCGCTGATCGCGTACCTCCCGATCCAGTACGCCGTCGCCCGCCGGCACCGGCTGTGGATCGCGATCGCGAGCTGGCTGCTCGTCGGCATCGCCGGCACGTTCGCGAGCCAGCACGAGCCCACGTACCCGTACACCGACACGAACGCCTCGCAGTGGATGCTCGCCGCCGTCGCGCTCGTGATCGGCGCCGCCATCCGAACGAGCGCCCTCGCCCGCCAACGCGTCGTCCAGGAAGAGCTCGTCACCGCCGAGGAACGGTCCCGGCGGCAGCTGCTCGAGGAGCGCACCAGGATCGCGCGGGAGATGCACGACGTGGTCGCGCACCACATGTCGATGATCGCCGTGCAGGCGTCGACCGCCGAGTACCGGCTGGGCGAGCTGTCGGAGGAGGCGAAGCAGGAGTTCACCTCGATCAGCGAGTCCGCGCGCCAGTCGTTGTCGGAGATGCGCCGGCTGCTGGCCGTTCTGCGGTCGGACGAGTCGAGCGAGTCCGGCGACCGGGCGCCGCAACCCGGGCTGGACGGGATCGGCGCGCTCGTCGAGGCGACCCGCCGGGCCGGGACGAACGTCCGGTACGAGGCGAACGATCTCCCGACGAAGGTCTCGGAGACGGTCTCGTTGACCGGCTATCGGATCGTCCAGGAGGCGTTGAGCAACGTCATCCGGCACGCGCCCGGCGCCGAGACCAGGGTGGCGCTGAACGGGTCGCCCACCGAGCTGACGATTCGCGTCACGAACGCCGAGCCCGAGGGCGCCGTCATGCCGTTGGAGCAGAACCGCGACGGTCATGGACTGGTCGGCATGCGGGAACGGACCGCCATGCTCGGCGGGACGTTGTCCGCGGCGCCGCGTCAAGACGGGGGATTCGAGGTGGTGGCGACGATTCCGCTCGCCGCCGACGCGCACGAGGAGGAGCTGTGACGATCCGCGTTCTGGTCGTCGACGACCAGGCGATGGTGCGGGCCGGGTTCGCCGCCCTGCTGGCCGCGCAGTCCGACATCGAGGTCGTCGGAGACGCGTCGAACGGCGCCGAGGCGGTCCAAAGGTCGCGGACCCTGCATCCTGACGTCGTACTTATGGACGTCCGCATGCCCGAGATGGACGGCCTCGAGGCGGCCCGGCAGCTGCTCGACCCTCCGAAAGGCGTGGAGCACCGGCCGAAAGTCCTGATGCTCACGACGTTCGACGTGGACGACTACGTCTATGAGGCGCTGCGGGTCGGGGCGAGCGGGTTCCTGCTGAAGGACGCGCCGCCGCAGGACCTCGTCGCCGCCGTCCGCGTCGTCCACGGCGGCGACGCGCTGCTCGCGCCCTCGGTGACGAAGCGGCTGATCGAGGACTTCGCCCGCAACCGGCCCGCCGTACGCCATCGCGCGCCTGCGTTGAACGCGCTGACCGCCCGCGAGGCCGAGGTGCTCACGTTGATCGCGCGCGGCCTGTCCAACACCGAGATCGCCGCCCAGCTGGTGGTCGCGGAGCAGACCGTCAAGACCCACATCGGCCGCATCTTCACCAAGCTCGACCTCCGCGACCGCGCCCAGGCGGTCGTGTTCGCGTACGAGTCGGGCCTGGTCGCCGCCGGCTCCGGCTGATCCCTTAGATCCGCGGAGCCAGGACGAATGGAGCGCCGCGGGGTGACGTTCGGCCCCTCACCCCGGCCGTAGCTTCCGCGGCATGAACCTGCTCGCACGGATGGGAATCGCCGGCGCCGTCGTCGGAGCCGCACTCGCGACAGCCGGGGTCGGCCAGGCCATCGGCAGCCCGCACCTCGGCAGCATCGAGGTCGGCGCGCCGGTCGCCACGGCCGAACGGATCGCCGTCTTCGTCCCCGGCGCCGGCGTCACGATGGACAACGCCGGCCGGGTGGGTGGTCCGCTCGAGGCAGCGAACGCCGTCGTCGCAGCCGCGAGGAGCGAGAAGCTCGCTGCCGTCGCCTGGGTCGGCTACCGGACCCCGAACGGCATCGGCGTCGAGTCCGCGACCGGAACGAGGGCGCGCGACGGGGCGCGCGAGCTCACCGCGTACCTCGATCGTCTCGCCGCCACGACCGACGCGCCGATCACGGTGTTCTGCCACAGCTACGGCTCGGTCGTCTGCGGGCTCGCCCGCTACCCGACGGACGTCACCGACGTCGTCGCGTACGCAAGCCCCGGCATGCGCCAGCCTCGCGCCGCGAGCCTGCACCCGCGGGTCTGGGTCGCCGCCGCGCAGGGCGACGCGATCACGTTCACGCCGCACGTACGGATCGGCGACCTGTTCCACGGCGTCGACCCGGCCGGCAAGGCGTTCGGCGCCCGCCTGGTCGACACCGGCACGGCGTACGGCCACGACGGCTACGTCGCGCCCGGAACGGAGTCGCTCGCGAACTTCGCCCGGATCGCGCTCGGCCACTCCGCGCAGGTCACGACGAGACCACCGCACTAGGTAGTGCCAGGTGGATCGGGGGCCCTTCAGGGTCGATCCCGGATGCCGGATGGCCGCCCACGAAGGAGCATCGATGTCATGACGCCTGCACCAGCTTCCCCGTACGCCTCCGCGGACGCCCTCCGGGTATCGGACACCGAGCGCGATCGGGCCGTGGACATGCTCCAGACCGCGTTCGCCGAGGGCCGCATCGACCACGCCGAGCTCGACCACCGGGTCGAGGGCGCGCTGGCGGCGGTCAACCGTGCCGACCTGTCCACCGCCCTGCGCGGGCTCCCGCTCGGCCACCCGGCCGCGGCGCAGTCCACCCAGGCCGTGTCCGCTCACCTCGGCGCGACGGCTGGGCCGGTGGGTCCCGCGCCGACGGGCGACGAACGAGCGGTCGCGCTCGCCGCGCACTGGCTCGGGTTCTTCACGCTGTTCATCGGCCCGGCGCTGATCGCCGCGTCCAAGGGCAAGACGTCGCGGTTCGTCCGCCAGCAGGCGATGGAGGCGGTGAACTTCCAGGTGACGTTCCTCGGCGCGAACATCGTGCTCGGTGTCGCGACCGCGTTCACGTTCGGCATCGCGGGGCTGCTGTTCGTGCCGCTCGCGTTCATCTGGTTCATCCTGATGGGCGTCGGCGGGCTGTCGGCCGCCGCCGGCAACCGGTTCACCTACCCCTGGAACGTCCGCCTGTTCAGTTAGCGGACGAAGGCGATCTTCGGTCCCAGGGACCGCTATCGTCAGATGAATGCCGGTCGCTTCTCCTGTGACGAACGAGGTCCGCAAGGCCCGCGTCGCCGTCGCCCTGACGTTCCTCATGCACGCGGCGACGTTCGCCACCTGGGCGCCGCGGATCCCGTCCATCAAGGAGAACCTCGACCTCAGCCACGACGACCTCGGCTTCGCGCTGGGCGGCATGGCGGTCGGCCTCCTGATCGGCACGAGGCTCACCGGCCGGATGGAGAAGCAGGGCCGTACGGGCACCGCGATGCGCGTCGTGGTCGCACTGCAGGCGATCTCGCTCGCCGGTCCCGGCTTCGCGGTCAACCTGTGGACGTTGACCGCCGCGCTGTTCGTGCTCGGTCTGCTCGGCGGCATGCTCGACGTGCTGATGAACGCGCACGCGGTCGCGGTCGAGCGGCTGTACGAACGGCCGATCATGTCCTCGTTCCACGGACTGTGGAGCGTCGGCTCGATGGTCGGATCGGCGATCGCGGCAGGCGTCGCGCAGCTCGGCGTCGACGTACGCGTGCACTTCATCGTGGTCGGCGTGATCGTGCTCATCGCCAGCGTGCCGCTGCTGATGCCGTTGCTCAGCGGCGATCACGAGGCCGCGACCACCGGCCACCATGTCGACGAGGCGCAACCCAAGGGACCGCCGGTCGGGCTGCTCGTCGTCACGGTGCTGTGCGTGATGGGCTTCGGCTCGTTCCTGGCCGAGGGCTCGGTCGCCGACTGGGGTCCGCTCTACATGCACGAGAACGTCGGCACCTCCGAGGCGTTCGCCGCGCTCAGCCTGTCGGTCTTCTCCGGCGCGATGGCGATCTGCCGCCTGATCGCGGACCGGGTGGGGATGATCCTCGGCCCGGTGATGGTGGCGCGGGTCGGCACGTTGATCAGCCTGGTCGGCTTCGGCTTGTTCCTGCTCGTGCAGGAGCCGGCCGTCGCGCTGGTCGGGTTCGCGCTCGCCGGATTCGGGATCGGGCCGGTCGTGCCGATCGTGTTCTCCGCGGGCGGCAACACCCGAACGAAGAAGCGGGCCTCCGTGCTCGGTCCGACGGTGTCGGCGGGGTACGTGGGCGCGGTCATCGGACCGGTGGCGATCGGCGCGATCGCCGAGCGGGCCGGGCTGAACTGGGCGTTGGGCGTTCCGGTGCTGTTCCTCGTGGTGATTCTGCTGTCGGCGGGCCTGCTCGCCGGCGCGTCCGGGGGAACGGATCCGGAGACGAAGTCGCACGCGCACGGACCTCCGCACGCCGACGGTTGATTTCTTGAACGCTCGTTGAGGTCTTGTCGCGACGCCCCCCTGCTGCTTAACTCCCAAGCAGCTTCGGTCTGAGGGGGCGTTGCATGCGTCGTACCTGGATCTTCCTTGCTGTGTTCGCGATCTTCGGCTCGTTCTTCGTGAGTTCGACCGCCGCCGCGGAACCGAGTGCAACTCTTGACGACTTCGAGGGCGAGGTCCCGTTCGGCAATCCGGAGGGGATCTTCACGTTCGGCGCGGATGGGAACGACCATCCCACGTTGACGGTCGAGTCGCGGGCGCGCGAAGGCGTTCCGGACAACCACGCCCTGCGTGTCGACTATCACGCCGACGCCGGGGGATGGGGCGGCGTCGTGCACAACTTGACGTACGACACGAACCCGCAGGACTGGAGCGGTTTCGCGGGCATCCGGTTCTGGTGGTACGGGCACAACGCGGCGCCACAGCCGCCCGGTTCGGGACCGACGATCTGGTTCGAGATCAAGGACGGCGGCGCGCACGCCGAGGCGTCGGAGCTGTGGAACACCTCGTTCACCGACGACTTCTCCGGCTGGACGCTGATCGAGCTCCCGTTCTCGCGCTTCCAGTACCGAACCGACTTCCAACCGGTCGGCGGCATCAACCACGAGCTCGATCTGACCGCGATGTGGGGCTTCGCGTTCACGCCTCCCGCCGGGCGGGTCGGCACGTTCTCCCTCGACGACATCGCGGTGTACGGCGTCGCGGTGCCGCCGCCTCCGGCGTCGGTGGACACGCTGAAGCCGGTCTACTCGGTGCGCGAGGGCAAGTCCGTGGACGTCGGCGTCCGCCTGACGACGCGCACTGGCCAGCCGCTCGAGCAGCCGGTGACGATCGCGTACGCATCCTCGCCCGGGACGGCCACGCCCGGCACGGACTACACCGCTGTCAATGGATCGTTGACGTTCCCTGCCGGCACTGCCACGGGAGCTGTCCAGACGTTCCGGGTGCGGACGACGTCCGACCGCAAGGCCGAGGTCGCGGAGACCGTCAACCTCACCTTGTCGGGCGAGAACGTGGGGATTTCCAGCGACCAGCCGACGATCGTCATCGACGCGCACGGGCTGCCGTACCTCGACGAGGACCTGCCGATCCGCAAGCGGGTCGACGATCTGCTCGGCCGGATGACGCTGGCCGAGAAGATCGGGCAGATGACCCAGGCCGAGCGCGGCGCGCTCGACGCGCAGGACGACATCGCCTCGTGGGCGTTGGGATCGCTGCTGTCGGGCGGCGGGTCCGTGCCGAACCCGAACACGCCGGCGGCGTGGGCCGACATGGTCGACGGCTTCCAGTTGCGGGCACGGCAAACGCCGCTGCAGATCCCGTTGCTGTACGGCGTCGACGCCGTGCACGGACACAACAACGTCGTCGGCGCGACGATCTTCCCGCACAACGTCGGGCTGGGCGCGACGCGCGATCCCTCGCTGGTGAAGGCGATTGGTCGCGCGACGGCCAAGGAGACGCGCGCGACTGGGGCGACCTGGACGTTCGCGCCGTGCCTGTGCGTGTCGCGCGACGAACGGTGGGGCCGCGCGTACGAGGCGTTCGGCGAATCTCCTTCCCTGGTGGAGTCCATGGGCACGATCGTGGATGGGCTGCAGGGCAACGACCTGTCGAAGCCCACGAGCGTGCTCGCGACCGCGAAGCACTGGGTGGGCGATGGCGGGACGACGTACGGCTCGTCGACGACCGGCTCGTACACGACCGACCAGGGCATCACCGAGGTGACGACGAAGGACCTGTGGCGGTTGCACATCGCGCCGTACCTCGACGCGCTCGACCGCGGCGTCGGAACGGTGATGCCGTCGTACTCGTCGGTCGACCTGCTCGACGACCCGGCCGGTCCGGTCAAGATGCACGCGCACCGGGCGCTGATCACCGATGTCCTGAAGAAGAAACTCCGCTTCGACGGGTTCGTGATCTCGGACTGGCAGGGGATCGACCAGATCCCCGGCGACTACGCGAGCGATGTCGTGACCGCGGTGAACGCGGGGATCGACATGGTGATGGTGCCGCACGAGTACCAGCGCTTCTCCGAGCTGCTGCTCGCCGGCGTGACGTCGGGGCAGGTCTCCGAGGCGCGGATCGACGATGCCGCGCGGCGGATCCTGCGGCAGAAGTTCCGGCTGGGGTTGTTCGAGAAGCCGTTCGTGGACCGGACCTACCTGTCGTCGGTGGGCTCCGCTTCGCACCGCGCGTTGGCCCGTTCTGCTGTGGCGGAGTCCCAGACGCTGTTGAAGAACGCCTCGCGGACGCTGCCGTTGAAGAAGTCCGGCTCGATCTACGTGGCTGGCAGCAACGCGGACGACATCGGGAACCAGTCCGGCGGGTGGACGATCTCCTGGCAGGGTTCCAGCGGCGCGACGACGCCGGGGACGAGCATCCTGGCGGGCATCCGTTCGGTCGCGCCGTCCGCCGCGGTGACGTACAGCCGGGACGCCTCGGCTCCGCTGGAGGGCCACGACGTCGGCGTCGTGGTGGTGGGCGAGACCCCGTACGCGGAGGGCATCGGCGACATCGGCAACGGCCGCGCCGACCTCTCGCTGTCGGCCGCCGATCGCGCCGCGATCGACAAGGTCTGCGCCGCGATGACCTGCGTGGTGGTCGTGGTCTCCGGCCGGCCCATGCTGGTGACCGACCAGCTGCCTCAGATCGACGCGTTGGTCGCCGCCTGGCTGCCCGGCACCGAAGGCGCTGGCGTCGCCGACACCCTGTTCGGCAACGTGGCATACACCGGCCGGCTGCCGGTGACGTGGCCGAAGACGATGGCCCAGCTCCCCATCAACGTCGGCGACAAGGTCTACGACCCCCTGTTCCCGTACGGCTTCGGCCTCCGCACCCACGTCCGGCGCTGACCTGAAGTTGTTTGACCGATCGTTCCAGCTCGGCTACGGTCGGGGTGTGGCAAGGCTGAAGGAGTTCGACCCCGACGTTGTGCTGCAGCGCGCGCTGGACCTGTTCTGGCGGCGCGGGTACGAGGCGACGTCGATGGCCGATCTCGTCGAGCACCTCGGCATCGGCCGGGCGAGCATCTATGCCACGTATGGGAGTAAGCACGAGCTCTATCTGAAGGCGCTGGAGCGCTACGGGCGGACGACTGGGCTGTCGTCGGCCGAGGTGCTCGCGCGGCCCGGCCCCGTGCTGCCCGCCGTGCGTGAGCTCCTGCTCTCGTACGCCGATCGTCCTGCGGATGGGCCGAAGGGCTGCATGATCACGAATGCGGCCGTCGAGCTGATGGCCAGCGACGACGAGGTCTGCAAGCGCGTCGAGACCAGCTGGGACAAGCTCGAGCACGCGCTCACGGGCGCGATGATGCGGGCACGCGCGCAGGGTGAGGTCGGAGCCGACAGGGATCCGGAGGTGCTGGCTCGGTTCCTGCTCGTCGTCATGCAGGGCCTGCGCGTCCTCGGTCGCGGCGAACCCGACCCTGATCGCGTCCGCGACGCCGTCGACCAGGCCCTCGGCACGCTCCAGTAGTCCACCCCACTCAGGCGGGCGGCTTTGCGCTGCCCACATTTTGGACCGATCGATCCAGAAAGGAGCGACGATGCGGAAGATCCTGCTGGGCACGACCCAGGTGCTGCTGATCGCCGCGATCACGCTCCCGTTGCTCGGCGTGCCCGCGATCCAGCGCGAGTTCGGCTCGTCCCAGGGCGACGTCGCGCTGATGATCGCGGCGTACGGGCTCGCGTTCGGCGGCCTGCTGCTCGCCGGCGGCCGGCTCGCCGACCTGGGCGGCAGGCGTACGTTCCTCGCCGGGCTCGCGATCTTCGCCGCCGGCTCCCTCGCGGCCGCGCTCGCCCCGAGCTTCGCGCTGCTGCTCGCCGCCAGGTTCGGCCAGGGCATCGGCGCCGCGCTCGTCGCTCCCGCCGCCATGGTGTTGCTTCGCCAGCTCACGCCCGACCCGGCCCGCCGGGCGAAAGCCCTTGCGGCATGGGGAGTTCTCTCCGGCATCGGCGCGACGTTCGGCAACCTGCTGTCCGGTGTGGTCCTGACCTGGGGCTCCTGGCGCGTCGCGTTCCTCGCTCCCGCCGTCATCGCCGCCGCCGCGGCGCTCGCCGGCTGGCGCTTGTTCGAGCCCACGACCGCCCGGCCCGCCCGCCGACGGATCGACGCGCTCGGCGCGCTGCTCGCGACCGCCACGATGACCCTGCTCAGCTACGGCCTGCTCAACAACGCATACGTCGCGATCGGCGGGGCGGTCGTGCTCGGAGTCGGCTTCGTGCTCGTCGAACGTCGTACCGCCGACCCCGTCCTCCCGCTCGGCTTCCTCGCCGACCGGACCCGCGTCGGCGGCCTCGCGGCGATCTTCGTGACCGCCGCGAGCATGGGCACGATGTGGTTCATGACCTCGCTGTATCTCCAGCAGGTCAAGGGACTCTCGCCGATCCTCACCTCGCTCGCGTTCCTCCCGTACGTCGCGGTGCAGCTCGGCACGAGCACGCTCGTCTCCCGCGTGGTCGGCCGGTTCGGCGCCCGACGCGCGACTCCGATCGGCCTCGGGCTCGCCGCCGTCGGCATGGGCCTGCTCAGCCGGATCGAGCCCGATTCCCCATACGTAGGCGTCTTCCTGGCCGGCCTGCTGGTCTTCGTCGCCGGAGCCAGCCTCGCGTTCTCCGGCGCGATGGTCGCGGCCACCTCGACCGCCTCCGAACAGCAGGCTGGTCTCGCCGGTGGTGTCGCGAACCTCGCGATGGAGGCTGGACCGACCGTCGGCCTCGCGTTCCTCGTCTCGCTCGCCGCCAGCTACGCCCACCAGACCGCCGGCTACGCCGCGGCCTTCGGCGTCGCCGCCATCGCGTTCGTCCTCACCGCAGTCGGCGTGGCCATCGCGCTTCGCCAACCCCACAAGAAGAATGAGGAGAAACTCCATGAGTACACGGTTTCCTGACAAGGTCGTTCTGGTCACCGGCGCGGGAGCGGGCATCGGCCGCGCCACGGCGGTCTCGTTCGCCCGGGAGGGCGCGAAGGTGGTCGTCTCCGGTCGCCGTCAAGAGCCGCTAGCCGAGACCGTAAAGGAGGTCGAGAACGCGGGCGGCACCGCGACCTATGTGGTGGCGGACGTGAGCAAGGAGGACGACGTCACGCGGACCGTCAAACACGCCGTCGACGAGTACGGCCGGCTCGACATCGCCGTCAACAACGCCGGCGTCCTCGCCGCCACTGGTCCGGTCGCCGACATCGATGTCCAGGACTGGGACTACCTCTTCGACGTCAACGTCAAGGGCGTGTTGCTCTCGATGCAGCAGGAGATCCGGCAGATGAAGACGCAGGGCGGCGGCGTGATCGTCAACCTGTCCTCGGTGTTGGGGCCGCACATCCGC
Organism: Tenggerimyces flavus; assembly: GCF_016907715.1. Lineage (NCBI taxonomy): Bacteria > Bacillati > Actinomycetota > Actinomycetes > Propionibacteriales > Nocardioidaceae > Tenggerimyces > Tenggerimyces flavus. The sequence continues at coordinate 3,174,764 of NZ_JAFBCM010000001.1, forward strand.
GTACCCGGCACCGGAGCGTACGGCGCGTCGAAGGCCGCGGTGAGCGCGCTCAGCCGCGCCGCCGCGCGCGAGTACATCCGCGACGGCATCCGGATCAACGCGGTCAGCCCCGCGTCGGCGGACACCACGATGTCGCTGCGCCCCGGCGAGGACGATGCGGCGCGCGCCAAGCGGGTCGAGGAGACCTCGCCGCTCGGTCGCATCGGCACGCTCGACGAGGTGTCCGGAACGATCCTCTGGCTGGCGTCGGACGAGGCTGGCTTCGCCGTCGGGCAGGACCTCGTGATCGACGGCGGTGCCAGCGCCTAGCGGGGTGGCCGCGGGCGGCCTCGGCTTTGCCGTCGTCATGTGCGTTGGACATGTCGCGTCCACCTACCGCTGTTAGCTTGCAGCCGCTAGTTTCAGGCGCAGGCGAAGGAAGGTGGCCGTCGTGGGCACTGTCGACCGACGTTCGTTCCTGGCGATGATGGGTGCTCCGGCGGTCGCCGCCGCGGTCCCGGATCTCAGCCGGGCGCTGGCCATTCCGGCCAGCGACAAGCATCGTTCGATCAAGGACGTCGAGCATGTCATCTTCCTGATGCAGGAGAACCGCTCGTTCGACCACTATTTCGGCACGTTGCGTGGGGTACGCGGCTTCGCGGACCCGCACCCGGTGCGCCTGGGGACGGGCAAGAGCGTGTGGCACCAGCCGGACGGCGCGAACGAGCTGCTGCCGTTCCGGCCGGAGGTCCCGGACCTCGGCCAGACGTTCCTGCCTGACCCGCCGCACGGGTGGACCGACGGGCACAACGGGTGGAACGGCGGCCGGCACGACCAGTGGGTGCCCAACAAGGGCGTGACCGCGATGACGTACCACACGCGGGACGACATTCCGTACCAGTACGCCCTGGCCGACGCGTTCACGATCTGCGACAACTACTTCTGCTCGCTGCTCGGGCCGACGGACCCGAACCGCTACCACATGTGGAGCGGCTGGGTCGGCAACGACGGCAAGGGCGGCGGCCCGGTCGTCGACAACGCCGAGCTCGGCTACGGCTGGTCGACGTACCCCGAACGACTCGAGCGGAACGGCGTCTCCTGGCGGGTCTACCAGGACAGCGGCATCGGCCTGAACGCCGCGGGCTCCTGGGGTTGGACCAACGACCCGTACATCGGCAACTACGGCGACAACTCGCTGCTGTACTTCAACAGCTACCGCAGCGCCGAGCCGGGCAACCCGCTGGCGGACAAGGCCAAGGTCGGAACGTCGATCGTCAACCTGGACAGGGATCCGGAGAAGCTGCTCACCGACTTCCGCGAGGACGTGAAGCGCGGCCGGCTGCCGAAGGTGTCGTGGGTCGTCGCGCCGGAAGCGTACACCGAGCACCCGAACTGGACGCCGGACTTCGGCGCCTGGTACGTCTCGCAGGTCATCGACATCCTCGCGTCGAACCCCGACGTCTGGGGCAAGATGGCGCTGTTCATCACCTTCGACGAGGACGGCGGCTTCTTCGACCACCTGGTCCCGCCGACTCCGCCGCAGACGCCCGCGTACGGCAAGTCGACCGCACCGACCACGAACGAGATCTTCCCCGGCAGCGCGAACTACGCCGCCGGTCCGTACGGGCTGGGCATCCGGGTGCCGATGATCATCGTGTCGCCGTGGACCCGAGGCGGGTGGGTGAACTCGCAGCTCTTCGACCACACCTCGATGATCAAGTTCCTCGAGGCGCGGTTCATGGGGAAGAACAAGGACCTGTTCGAGACCAACATCACGCCCTGGCGGCGTGCGGTCGTCGGGGACCTGACCAGCGCTTTCGACTTCCGGGAACCGAACCGGTCGCGCTTCCCCCGGCTGCCCGACACCGACGACCTGAAGCCCACCGAGCTGGAGCGGCAGCCCGACGAGCCGCCGGTGCCGCCGGCCGACCCCGAACTGCCCCGGCAGGAGCGCGGGGTGCGCCCGGCGCGCGCTCTCCCGTACGTCCTGTACGCGGACGCCAAGGTGTCCGGCGACTCGGTGGATCTCTCCTTCCGCAGCACCGGCGACGCGGCCGGTGTCTTCCAGGTCCGGTCGGCCGACCCGGCGTCGCAGCCGCGGTCGTACACGGTCGAGCCGGACAAGTCCCTGGCCGACACCTTTGCCATCGGGGACCGCTACGACCTGACGGTGCATGGGCCGAACGGCTTCTTCCGGCAGTTCAAGGGCTCCGGCTCGGAGCGGCTCGAGGTGCGGGCGACATGCGACTCGCGCGGCACCGCGGTCACGCTGAAGGTCACCAACAAGGGGACGCGGCGGGTCGAGGTCGTGGTGGCGGACCAGTATTCGAGACGTTCGGCCAAGCTGACGCTGTCGCCGGGGGAGTCGGAGTCCGAGCGCCGGTCTTTGGCGCACACCAAGGGTTGGTACCACCTGGTCGTGACGATCCGCGGGGAGAGCGGCTTCCAGTACGGGTACGCCGGGCACGTCGAGAACGGCAAGGACAGCATCAGCGACCCGCGGATGGGCCGACTCGTCTAGGACCGGTTTGTCGTACGTCGACCGTAGAGTCGGCGCATGGTATTCACCTCGCCGGTGGAGCGGGCCACGCCGGATCGACTGGCTGACGAGCGCGAATCACTGACCCAGCAGCTCGACTTGCACCGCGCCACCCTGCTGCGCAAGCTGGATGGGCTCGACGACGAGCAACTGCGGCGGCGGCCAATGCCGACGTCGGGACTCAACCTGCTGGGGTTGGTGAAACATCTCGCCGAGACCGAGCATGGATGGTTCGTCAGGATCTACGGAGGTTTGCCCGAGCCAGATCTGTTCCCCACCGACGGCGAGCCGGACGCGGACTTCCGCATCGGGCCTGACGAGAAGGTCGACGAGCTGGTCGGGCAGTACCTCCGCACCTGCGAGCGAGCCCGTGCCCTCGTGGCCGCCGGCGGGCTCGACGACGTGGCCACGACGCCGTCGGGCGCGCGGGCCAACCTGCGGGCGATCCTGGTCCATCTGATCCAGGAAACCGCGCGGCACAACGGTCACGCCGACTTCATCCGAGAAGCGATCGACGGCACGACCGGGCATTGAGGCTCCATCCGGGCTAGGCAGTCACCGCCGTCCATTCGGCGTTCGCGCCTTCGTGGAGGGCGGCGTAGACGCGGTCGCGGAGGACGTTCGCGTGCTCGTCGGTGAGCGTGCGGTCGACCGGCCTGAGCACGAGGCGAACGAGCACATTGCGCTGGCCTGGTTGGATGCCGAGCCTCTCTTGTGCGGCTTGGGGGAGCTGCTCGTACGGCGTTTCGCTCAGCACCTCGACGGTTTCGGCGACGTCCGCGTCGTCGCCGAGCGCGTCGCGGACGCGGTCGCCGAGGAGCTCGTCGCTCGCTTCGACGTCCGGGCCGACCACGACCGACAGGTCGCGCCGGACCGGTGGCAGCGGGGAGACCGCCTTGTAGGGCGAGAGATCGAGCATCTGCCCGGCGATGCGCGGCTCGGTCGACCGCAGCAGCCGGATGTCGGGGATGCCCTTGCGGAGCATGACGAGCCGGTCGATTCCCATGCCCATGGCGGTTCCGGTCCATTCGTCGGGGTCGAGGCCGCTCTTGCGCAGAACGTGCGGTGCCGCGAGCCCGCACTCGCCGATCTCGACCCAGACCCCGTTCCACTCGGCGTAGATCTCGCGGCCATGGGTCGTGTAGGGGTGGACGGCGGGGATCGTGCGCCACGGCGCGCCGGGCAGCGCGGCGGTGACCACACGGGCGATCTGGTCCTCCAGGTCGGCCTCGGTGATCGGTGCGTCGGTGCCGTGCTTGATGCGCCACAGGTCGAGCTGATGCGGCGTACCGGTGTGCTGCCAGTCGACCGAGTCCCGGCGATAGCACATGCCCGGATAGGAGAGCAGCACGTCGTGCGGTGGATTCGCCTTGCTGGCAAGGGCTCTGAGTGCGGCGGGGATCATCGCGGTGGAGTGGCTGCGGAGGACGTGCTGCGCGTCGACGTACCTGGTGTAGCGAACGTCGCGCGTCACCGCGTCGTTGGCGTACCCGAGCAGCTCGTAGTTGTCGTCGAGGCTGACGACCGGCGACTCGCGGCCGGTCTGGGTGTCGCACGCCCAGGCCTGGGCGAGCGCTTGCGTGACGCTGTCAACGACGACTTGCAGGGCGTGCTGGCCCTGCGCCGGATCGCTGAGGTCGCGGATGGCGAGGTCGCGTGCGAGCGCGTCGGAAGAGAGATAGCGGGACATGAGAGCTCCTTGTGCGGATCGCTGGTGAGGGGGACAGACACCCCGACCGGCAACGAGGAGCGGTGAAAGAGGAGCTCAGCCCAAGCTGACCCCGACGGCACCGCTGTGCCGGCCGGGGCGAGGAAATCGCTGAGCTACAGGACTCATGCCCGCAAGAGTACGTGACCACCACCAGGACGCGCTATCCCCTGGCCGACCTCGACTCAGAACCTCCAGTGCCAGCCGGTGTCGGGGCCGTAGTCGCCGTGCAGGTGGGCGGACTGGGTCTGCTCGAGGGCGAAGTCGTCGGCCAGGGTGAGGATCGTGCCGCGGCCTTCCAGCTTGAACACCCAGGCTGGCGGGAGGGCGGTCTCGCCGTGCAGGGTGCCGAGCAGGTTGCCGGCGATCGAGCCGGTCGAGTCGGCGTCCCCGCTGTGGTTGACGGCCAGCAGCAGTGCGTCGCGGAACTGCATCGGCTCGAGGTAGACCATCGCGCAGTACAGACCGATCGCGAGCGCCTCCTCCGCGATCCAGCCGCCGCCGAGCTGTTCGACCTGCTCCGCCGACGGAGTACCGGCCGAGGCAGCAGCCACGGCGGCGTCGACCGCCTTCAAGGTCTCCTCGTGGTGCTCATACGTCACCAGGATCGCCCGAGCACGATCCACCGCCTCGGCCAGCGACGACCCCTCGACCAGGCACCGGATGATCGCCGCGAACATCCCCGCGGCCAGATAGCCCGTCGGATGCCCGTGCGTCAGCACCGCGCACTCGATCGCGTACTGGAAGCACCGCTCCGGGCTGTCGTACGGCCGCGGCGCGATCAGCCCGAACGGCGCCGAACGCATCACCGCCCCGCAGCCCTTGGAGTCCGGGTTCACCGGATCCTTCAACGTCCCCGTTCGCCCACTCCGCAGCCCGGACAGGCAGGCGTTCCCCGGAGCCCGCTGCGCGTACAGCCACGACTCCCGCCCCAGCCACCCCACGACATCGGCGGGCGGCGAGGACCGCTCCTGCGTCGCCAGCCAGCCCAGGTACGACCGGCGCACCTGTGAAGGCTCGTGGTTGACGCCGCGGTCCCACCGGAGCGAGGCACGGATCATCCCCTCGACCGTGAACAGCGTCATCTGCGTGTCGTCCGTCACCAGCCCAGAGGTCAGCTCGACCACGCCAGCTGGCCCGTGCCGCGACCGGATCTCAGACAGGGATAAGAACTCCACCGGCGCGCCCAAGGCGTCGCCGAGAGCGCCGCCCAGCAGGCAGCCGCGGACGCGGGACCGGTACGCCTCGTGCTCGGCGCGGGTCCAGGTGCTGAACGAAGGTCGTGTCGTCATGGCACCGATCCTGCCGCACCGACTCCACCCAGGCATCTGACCAGGGTGAGGAACGCGAATGTAACCAGGGGTACTCCTCCCCGAGGGGGAGAAGCACCCAGCAAAACTCGGCCGTGAGGTCCACAAGACGGGCACGCGAGCGCAATAGCGTGGTGGCCAGGAGGTGACACCGTGTCGCGAATCGTGGCCACCAGGCTGAGCAAGCGCTTCGGCGCGAAACGTGCCGTGGACGATCTGTCGTTCCACGTCGAGCCGGGCGTCGTCACCGGCTTCCTGGGCCCGAACGGAGCCGGCAAGTCGACGACGATGCGGCTGATGCTGCGGCTCGACCACGGCGAGGGCCAGACGTTGTTCGACGGCAAGCCGTACGACCAGCTGAGCCATCCCATGCGCCACGTCGGCGCGGTGCTCGAGGCGAAAGCCTTCCACCCGACAAGGAGCGCCCGCGACCACCTGCTGATGCTGGCCTCCGCCAACGCCATCCCGGGTAAGCGCGTCGACGAGGTCATCGAGTACGTCGGTCTGCGCGAGGTCGCGAAGGCCAAGCCGAAGTCGTTCTCGCTCGGCATGGGCCAGCGCCTCGGTCTTGCGGTCGCGCTGCTCGGCGACCCGCACACGCTGATCCTCGACGAGCCCGCCAACGGTCTCGACCCGCAGGGCATCACCTGGCTGCGCAACTTCCTCAAGTCGTACGCCTCGCAGGGCCGAGCGGTCTTCGTCTCCAGCCACCTGCTCGCCGAGATGGCGCTGATGGCCGACAACCTCGTGGTGATCGGCCGCGGCAAGCTCATCGCGACCGGCTCGGTGGACACGTTCATCCAGCAGGCGTCCGGCACGACGGTCCTCGTCAGGTCCACGGAGAACGGCCGCCTCGCCGACGTCCTCAGCCAGAGCGGCGCCAAGATCACGAACGACGACACCGGCGCGCTCCTCGCCACCGAGATCGACCAGGCCAACGTCGGCGAGCTCGCGTTCCAGGCCGGCATCGTGCTGCACGAGCTGACGACGAAGGTCGCGACGCTCGAGGAGGCGTTCCTCGAAGCGACCGAGGGCAGCGAGGAGTTCATCGCGCAACTGGGCGGAACCGCCGCGCTGGAAGGGATCGACCGATGATCGACGCACTGCGGTACGAGTGGGTTCGCCTGCGCACGTTGCGCTCCACGTTCTGGCTCACCGGCGCGGGCCTGTTCCTGAGCTTCGCGGTCGCCGGCGCCGTCGCGTACTTCACCCGCAACAGCGGCTCCGACGTCGGCACCACCGGGATCATCCTCACCGGCGGGATCCCGTTCAGCCCGCTGCCGCTGGTCGCGATCTTCATGGGCCTGATCGGCGTGCTCGCGTTCGGCCACGAGTACCGGCACGGAACGATCCTCAGCACGCTCGCCGCGGTGCCGCGGCGCAGCCGGCTCGTGGTCGCCAAGCTGCTGGTCGTCGCGGTCTGGTCCCTCGTCACCGCGATCCTCAGCGTGCTGCTCAACTGGGGCATCGGCAGCCTGCTCGGTGAGACGGTGTCGCTCACCAACGACGCCGTGCTGCCGGCGATGATCGGCTACGTCCTGTACGTCGGGCTCTGGGGCGTGCTCGGGCTCGGCCTCGCCGCGCTGTTCCGCAACCTCCCGGTCGCGATCGTGATCATCCTCGTCGTCCCGCTGATGGTGGAGCCGATCCTCAGCGCGCTCGCGCTGCTGCCGGCGCTGGAGGACGTGCGCGGCGCGTTCCACTACCTGCCGTTCAGCTCGGGCGCGCGGATGGCGAACCTGTTCGACGTGAGCTCGATCGCTGGCGCCGAGGGCCAGGCCACCCCGCTGGGCGAGGAGCCGTCGCGCTCGGTGAGCGGCCTCACGTTCACGGCCTGGATCGCGGCGATCTTCCTCCCGGCCTGGATCCTGTTCAAGCGCCGCGACGCCTAGGTGAGACGATCGGGCTCCTAGGTACGCACAACAGGAGGAACCCGGCGTGGCAATGGTGCCCAGCGTCTCGTACTCGATCACGGTCCGGCTCGAGGTGCCGGCACGCGGGAGCGCGGTGAGCGACCTCACGTCGGCCGTCGAACGAGCCGGCGGAACGATCACCGCGCTCGACGTCACGGCGTCCGGGCACGAACGGCTGCGGATAGACGTGACCTGCGCCGCGACCGACACCGCGCACGCCGACCGGCTGGTCGAGGTGCTGCGAGCGGTCGACGGCGTAACGATCCACAAGGTCTCCGACCGTACGTTCCTCATGCACCTCGGCGGCAAGATCGAGATGCAGTCCAAGCACCCGATCCGCAACCGTGACGACCTCTCGATGATCTACACCCCGGGCGTCGCGCGGGTGTCGATGGCGATCGCGGCGAACCCGGAGGACGCCCGCCGGCTGACGATCAAGCGCAACACGGTCGCGGTCGTCACCGACGGGTCTGCGGTGCTCGGGCTCGGCAACATCGGCCCGCAGGCCGCGCTGCCGGTGATGGAGGGCAAGGCGGCGCTGTTCAAGCGGTTCGCCGGCATCGACGCCTGGCCGATCTGCCTGGATACCCAGGACGTCGACACGATCGTCGAGGTCGTTCGCGCGATCGCGCCCGGGTTCGCCGGCATCAACCTCGAGGACATCTCCGCGCCGCGCTGCTTCGAGGTCGAACGCCGCCTGCGCGACCTGCTCGACATCCCTGTCTTCCACGACGACCAGCACGGCACCGCGATCGTGGTTCTCGGGGCACTGACGAACGCGCTCCGCATCGTCGGCAAGAAGCTGTCCGACGTACGCCTGGTCATGTCCGGTGCCGGCGCCGCGGGCACGGCGATCCTCAAGGTGCTGATCGCGGCCGGTGCGCAGGACGTCGTCGTCGCCGACGTGGACGGCGTGATCCACGCCGGCCGGACCGGCCTGGGTACGGAGCTGCGCTGGATCGCCGAACACACCAACCAGGCGCAGTACACCGGCGACCTGCGCGGCGCGGTCGCCGGCGCGGACGTCTTCGTCGGCGTCTCGGCGCCGAACATCCTCACCGGCGCCGACATCGCCACGATGGCGCCCGACGCGGTCGTGTTCGCGCTCGCCAACCCCGACCCCGAGGTCGACCCTTCCGCCGCGCGCGAGCACGCGACCGTCGTCGCGACCGGGCGCAGTGACTACCCGAACCAGATCAACAACGTGCTCGCGTTCCCCGGCGTCTTCCGCGGCCTGCTGGACGCGCACAGCAAAGAGGTACGGGAGAGCATGCTGATCGCGGCCGCGCACGCGATCGCGGGCGTGGTCACCGACGAGGAGCTGAACCCGAACTACATCGTGCCGAGCGTGTTCCACCCGGACGTGCACAACGCGGTGGCGACGGCCGTACGGGACGCGGTGGCCGCAGCTGGCGTCGGTGCGCCCCCGGCTCAGGACGGCTCTCTCTGAGCGCCGCCTGGCCGCGGTGGCTGCTGTTCGGCGTCGCGTGCGCCGGGCAGTTGTTCGTTGTGTACTGGCCGGGGTCGCCCGGCCCGGGGCTGTTCCCGTACTCGGACAAGCTCGTGCACCTTGGGGTGTTCGGGCTGGTCGCGTTCCTCGGCCGCTGGGTCGGGATTCGTTCGCTGTGGCTCGGGGTCGTTTTGGTCGCGCACGCCATTCTCAGCGAGGTCATCCAGGCGACGCTGCTGCCGGCGCGGTCCGGCGATCCCCTGGATGCGCTGGCCGACATCGTCGGCGTGGGTCTCGGTTTGGTGGTCGCCGCGGCAATCTCCGGTCGGTCTCTGGGCGAAGAGGGCCCGAACACGGGAAACTAGACACATGAACGGTGTGGCGTTGACCGGGCGGCTGCTCGTCGCGACGCCGATGCTGCGTGACCCGAACTTCGTCCGCACCGTGATCCTCGTGCTCGACCACGACGGCGACGGCACGCTGGGCGTGGTGGTGAACCGCCCGACCGAGATGCCGGTGACGTCTGTCCTGGCGCCGTGGAACGAGTTCGTGTCCGCGCCGGACGTGCTGTTCGAGGGCGGCCCGGTCGCGACCGACTCGGCGCTGGCGCTGGCGGAGGTGCCGAAGGGCGCGGAACCGTTGGGCTGGCGGCGGCTGTACGGGCGGCTCGGCCTGGTCGACCTGGACGCTCCGCCGGAGCTGCTGACCGGGCTGCACGGGATGCGCGTGTTCGCCGGTTACTCGGGGTGGTCGCCGGGACAGCTGGAGTCGGAGATCACCGACGGCGGCTGGTACGTGGTCGACGCGGAGCCGGACGACCCGTTCTCGACCGACCCCTCGAGTCTGTGGCGGCGGGTGTTGCGGCGGCAGCGCGACGAGCTGGCCCTGGTGGCGACGTTCCCCGACGACCCGGCGATGAACTGAGGGCTCCGGTCCCGCTCCCACCCGGCTCCTCGACGCCTGTGATCATGAACGTGATCGTGAAGGCGAACTGGTCGTATACGACGGGTTGGGCTTCATGATCACGTTCATGATCACGGGCGGGTGGGCCGAGGGTTTGGGCCGGGGTTTTGGATGAAGGGCACCTTCATCCAAGGTCACGGGTGCTGCGCTTCCCATCGTCGAGTGCTGAGTGGCTCATGTTCTCGGCGAAGCTCTTCTGGGTCTGGTGCTGTTTGGTGCGGTCCTCGATGAGATCTCTTCGGGGGTTGGTGCTCTCGGGGTCTGTGGCGGCGGTCGATTTTGGTGGCCGGTCCGGGGCGCGTCAAGGGCGTCGTTTGGGCGGCGCTTCGCGCGGATTTGGCAAACGACGTCGCTTCGCGACCGCGGAGCGGCCCTTGACTCGCCCCGGCCCGGCCACCTGTTTTTCACGCGCCGCCCCCGGCCCCCGGAACAGGTGTCCCGGGGGAGGTTCCTTCTTGCTGGGGTTGGCTGCCGTGCTGAGGTCGCTCGTGGGTTCCCCCGGGTTCTTGTGGTGGCGATGAAGCCGGGTGGTTCCGTCCGCCCCTGGGTTTGAATGAAGGGCACCTTCATTCAATAGGTTCGAATGAAGGTGCCCTTCATTCAACTGGTCGGCTGGCTGTGGCTGAGGTGCCCCTAGAATCACAGGATGAGCACGCAGATGAGCCCCGGTGCCGAGACGATCGAGGAAACTCGGACGACGCCGTCGCATGGCGACGGCGATCACGAGCGGTTCTCGCACTACGTGCCGAAGGAGAAGCTCGTCGAGGCGATGGTGACGGGTACGCCGGTCGTCGCGCTCTGCGGCAAGGTGTGGGTGCCGAGTCGCGATCCGGAGAAGTTCCCGACCTGCCCGGAGTGCAAGGAGATCTGGGAGAGCATGCCGCCCGGAAAAGACAAGAACAACGACTAAGCGCTCCGGCGTGGGCTCTTCGGTTTGGCGTCCGCCGGCATCCAGCGGCTCGCGTCTTCCCACTCGGTCCGGCGCGCCCGGTGCGCGCAGAGCGCCTCCCAGGCGTTCCGGCGCGCCTTGTCGCCTGCGAAGCCGGGCAGCAGAGCCATCACCTCGGAGACGAACCCCACGGTAGAGGTGACCACGGTACGTGCCACCGGCTTCCGGTCGTTCGACATAGCCCACTCCTGAGGTCCCGCCCTGTGACCTGACACGGACAATCTTGCACACGCGCTGTTGCGGTGCCGTTACCGGGTCGTCACGGTCGCGCTCCGTACAGGTCGCCCCGCCGCGCCGACGTCGGATCGCTAGGGCAGGCTGGCGGCCATGGACATCCGCATCCAATGCATCGTCGTCGACTCCGTTGAGCCAGCGCCCCTCGCCGCGTTCTGGGCTGCCGCGCTCGGGTGGCGGGTCACGTTCGAGAACGAGGTCGAGTCCGTCGTCGAGCCGCCCGAGGGCAGTGGCCTCGAGGACGTCGTTCCTGACCTGCTGTTCGTCCGCAATCCGGACCAGAAGCAGACCAAGAACCGGCTCCACCTCGACCTGCGCCCGAAGGACCAGAACGCCGAGGTCGACCGGCTGATCGGGCTCGGTGCCAAGCGCGCGGACATCGGCCAGGAGACCGTGCGCTGGGTCGTGATGGCCGACCCCGAGGACAACGAGTTCTGCGTCCTGCCGCCCCTTCCCCCGGAAACTCAGGAGCCCGACACTCAAGCGCCCTGACCGGCACCTGTCGGCGTCCTCGTCTACCCTGGACGGTGAGTCCGTGCGGCCCCATCGAGCCGCGCGGACCCGTTGTGTACGGACCAGGGAAGGCGCCGCTTGAGTACGACACTGTCCACCGGCCAGCTGCCCCATCATCAAGCCAGTAAGGGTGTTTGGGCGAAGCCGCGCGCTTGGCAGCAAGAGGCGTACGACCTCTACACCCAGCGCGGCCCGCGCGACTTCCTCGCGGTCGCGACCCCCGGCGCCGGCAAGACGGCGTTCGCCCTGCGCATCGCCGGTGACCTGCTGGAACGCCGCGTCGTCGAGCGGCTGATCGTGGTCGCGCCGACCGAGCACCTCAAGCAGCAGTGGGCCGACGCGGCCGCCCGCGGCAACATCAGCATCGACCCCGCGTTCTCCGGCAAGTCCGGCAAGACCAGCCGCGACTTCGACGGCGTCGCGGTGACGTACGCCGGGGTCTCCGTCGCCTCGAACGCCCTCCGGGTTCGGTGCGAGCGGTTCAAGACGCTCGTCATCCTCGACGAGATCCACCACGCCGGCGACGCGATGACCTGGGGCGAGGCCGTCCGCGAGGCGTTCGACCCGGCGACCCGCCGGCTCAGCCTCACCGGCACACCGTTCCGCAGCGACGCCAACCCGATCCCGTTCATCACCTACGCGCCGGACGACGAGCTGATCCCGCGCAGTGCGTCGGACTACGCGTACGGCTACGGCCGCGCGCTCGCCGACGGTGTCGTCCGGCCGGTGCTGTTTCTCGCGTACTCCGGCGACATGAAGTGGCGCACCAGCGCCGGCGACGAGATCGCCGCGCGGCTCGGCGCGCCGATGACCAAGGACCTCGCCGCCCAGGCATGGCGCACCGCACTCGACCCGGCCGGCGACTGGGTGCAGAAGGTGCTCGAGGCCGCCGACAAGCGTCTCACCGAGGTACGCCGCGACGTCGCCGACGCCGGCGGTCTGGTGATCGCGACCGACCAGGACACCGCCCGCGCGTACGCCAAGCTGCTCGCCGCGATCGTCGGCGAGAAGCCCACCCTCGTGCTCTCCGACGAGCCGAAGGCGAGCAAGCGGATCCAGGAGTTCGCCGACGGCACCTCGCGCTGGATGGTCGCCGTCCGGATGGTGAGCGAGGGCGTCGACGTTCCCCGCCTCGCCGTCGGCGTGTACGCGACCGCGACGCAGACGCCGCTGTACTTCGCCCAGGCGATCGGCCGCTTCGTCCGGGCCCGCCGGCGCGGCGAGACCGCGTCGGTGTTCCTGCCCACGGTGCCGACGCTGCTGCAGTATGCCGCCGAGATGGAGGTCGAGCGCGACCACGTGCTCCGGCCGCCGTCGTCGGAGGACGAGGACGAGGACGCGCTGATGCAGCAGGCCGAGCAGGCCGAGACGATGCCGGACTACCTTCAGGAGGGCATGGGCTTCCAAGCCCTGAACTCCGAGGCGGCGTTCGACCGGCTGGTCTACGACGGCAACGAGTTCGGCGGCGAGCTCGGCGAGGACGAGACCGAGTTCCTCGGCATCCCCGGGCTGCTCGAGCCGGACCAGGTGACCGAGCTGTTGAAGCGCCGCCGTTCGCAGCCCAAGCGCAAGGAGCCCGAGGCGGCCTCCGCCCCGGTCGCCGAGCCGGCGGAGGCGACGTACGAACGCCTCGGCGTGCTCCGCCGGGAGCTGAACGGGCTGGTCGCTGCGTGGCACCACCGCACCTCCCTGCCGCACGGTGCCGTGCACGCCGACCTCCGCCGCGCCTGCGGCGGCCCGCTCGCGGTCCAGGCGTCCGCCGAGCAGCTGCAGGCCCGGATCGACCTGATCCGCACCTGGGCGGTCCAACGCGGAGCGACAGGGTAGGGCCCGAGACCTAGCCCGCTGACTGCCGCGCGGCCTTCGCCAACAACGGCAGGACCCGACGCGAGATCTGGGTCGCGAGGGCGATCAGCGTCGACGTACGCACGATGCCGTCGAACGCGAGCATCTGGTCGATGACCCGCTGCAGATCGGCGTTCGACTCCGCCACGATCCGCGCCATCATGTCCGCCGAGCCGGTGATCGTGTAGGCCTCGATCACCTCGGGGATGCCGGCCAGATGCCGCGCGACGGTGTCGTGCCCGACGCCCTGGCGGATCTCCAGCGTGACGAACGCGGTGACGTCGAAGCCCAGCGCGGCCGGGTCGAGGTCCGGGCCCCAGGTGCGGACGACGCCCGTCCGTTCCAGCCGGTCCAGCCGCGCCTGTACGGTGCCGCGCGCGACCCCGAGCCGGCGGGAGGCCTCCAGCACGCCGACCCGGGGCTCGCGGGTGAACAGCTCGATGATCCGCGCGTCCAGCGCGTCGACGGGCGGCTGTTGGCGGGTCACGCTGCCCGCCTCACGACGACGGGAACTGGTCGGCGGCGATGACCGCGACCACCACGATCATGACCAGGACGAACGCGTTGCCGACGCGTTGTGCCGTGTACGCCGCATCGCTCGGCTCGTTCGCCTCCGGATTCCGGTAGAGCCACGCGTGCAGGACTCGCCACTGCGACCGTGGGGAGATGATGCCCCAGATCGGCACCGCGCTGAGGGGCAGCAGAAGCCAGAGCAGGTCGTGCATGCTGCGGACTCTACAAGTTGCCCAATGTTCCCGCGTGCGGTTGCGCATTCTGTGGGCTCGCGAAATGCTCCGGAAGACTGGACGCGAGCGATCTGGAGGGCGACTGATGACGATCGGCGAGCTCACGCCGCAGGAGCAGGAGGCCGAGCTCAATCTCGAGCAGCTGAAGCAGCTCGTCGGCCTGGTCGAGTACGACGCGAGCCGCGACCCGTTCCCGGTCACGGCGATGGACGCGATCGTGTTCTGCGTGGGCAACGCGACCCAGACCGCGCAGTTCTACCAACTCGCGTTCGGCATGGACCTGATCGCGTACGCCGGTCCCGAGACCGGGCAGCGCGACCGCAAGTCGTACGTCCTCAAGGCCGGCTCGGCGCGGTTCGTCTTCGAGGGCGGCGTCGCCTCCGACAGCCCGCTGCTCGACCACCACCGCCGGCACGGCGACGGCGTCGTCGACCTCGCGCTCGAGGTGCCGGACGTCGACAAGTGCATCGAGCACGCGCGAGCGCAGGGCGCGACGATCCTGGAGGAGCCGAACGACGTCTCCGACGAGCACGGCACCGTCCGGCGCGCGGCGATCGCGACGTACGGCGAGACGCGGCACACGCTGATCGACCGATCCAAGTACTCCGGCCCGTACCTGCCCGGCTTCGTCGCGCGGACCACGGTCGTGACCCGGCCGGAGGGGCACCCGAAGCGGCTGTTCCAGGCGATCGACCACTGCGTCGGCAACGTCGAGCTCGGGCGGATGGACGACTGGGTCTCGTTCTACAACCGGGTGATGGGCTTCGTGAACATGGCGGAGTTCATCGGCGACGACATCGCGACGGATTACTCCGCGCTGATGAGCAAGGTCGTGTCGAACGGCAACCACCGGGTGAAGTTTCCGCTGAACGAGCCGGCGATCGCGAAGAAGAAGAGCCAGATCGACGAGTACCTCGAGTTCTACGGCGGTCCCGGCTGCCAGCACATCGCGCTGGCGACGAACGACATCCTCCGTACGGTCGACCTCCTGCGCGCGAACGGTGTGCAGTTCCTCAACACGCCCGACTCGTACTACGTCGACCCGGCGCTGCGGGAGCGCATCGGCGAGGTCCGCGTTCCGATCGAGGAGCTGCAGCGGCGGGGGATCCTGGTCGACCGCGACGAGGACGGCTACCTGCTGCAGATCTTCACCGCCCCGATCGGCGACCGGCCGACGGTCTTCTACGAGTTCATCGAACGGCACGGGTCGCTCGGCTTCGGCAAGGGCAACTTCAAGGCGCTCTTCGAGGCGATCGAGCGCGAGCAGGAGCGCCGCGGCAACCTGTAGGGCGCCGCGCCGTGATCATGAACGTGATCATGAATGCTTGGCATGCCTATGTGCCAGTTTGCCTTCATGATCACGTACATGATCACCCGGTCGGGCCTCGAGGGACGGCGCCGGCGCCCTCTTCTGGACAATTTCTTGACGCTCCTTGACCGCATACCTAGCGTCAAAGACGGTGCAGCGCTGTCCCATCATCTGACGTCTGACTGAAGAGGTGTCATGGATCCGTCGTGCCTGCAGTACGCGCTGACCGACGAGGAACGCAACACTTTCGAGAAGACCGGCCTGTTCTACCTCGAGAACGCCCTGTCGCCGCAGCAGGTCTCCGAGCTCACTGCCATCGTCGACGGTGTCCATGAGCGGAAGACCGCGGCCGGGGAAGCGGCGAGCGACAAGGCGATGTTCGTGGCGAACTTCGTGCCCGAGCACGACAAGTTCGCCGACCTCGTCGACTACGAGCGTGTTCTCCCGAAGGTGTGGGGGCTCCTCGGCTGGAACATCTACCTGTACCACACGCACCTGATCGTCACGCCGCCCTCGGGCCTGCAGCAGACCGACAACACGTTCGGCTGGCACCAGGACTCCGGTCGGGTCAACCGCGACATCGACACGCATCCGCGGCCCCGGCTCTCGCTGAAGGTCGCCTACTTCCTGTCCGACACGAGCGAGGCCGGGCGGGGCAACTTCTGGGTCGTACCGGGCAGCCATCTGCAGGACGACCTCGAGGTGCCCGAGGGGACGGGGCAGCCGGTGGGCGCGGTGCCCGTTCTCGCCAAGCCGGGTACGGCGGTGTTCTTCGACCGCAGGCTGTGGCACGCGGCCAGCCCGAACTGGTCGGACGTGACCCGGAAGGTGCTGTTCTACGGGTACGGCTACCGCTGGATCCGTACCAAGGACGACATGACCGTCGAGGAGCTGTGGCCGAACAGCGACCCGGTCCGCAAGCAGCTGCTGGGGTACGGCGTCAACGCCAACGGGCACTACTCGCCGACGGACGACGACGTCCCGTTGCGCGGGTGGCTGGAGGAGCACAGCCCGTCCGACGCCGCCTAACCTCCCGTACATCGGGCGTTTCCCCAAGCCCGGTGGGGTTATAGGCGGCATAGCCAAACGCGGGGTTCTGTCTTCGAGTGCTCGCCATCACCATCGTGGGTATGGCGAGCACTCAGATCATCCAGGTCAACGGACGCGACTATCCGATGCCCACCGAGCCGGTCGTGGTGGTGTGCGTCGACGGTAGCGAGCCGGCCTACCACGAGCAGGCTCTCGCGGCGGGCCGGATGCCGTACCTCGCGAAGCTGCTCGAGAACGGCACCGGCACGGCGCTGACGGCCGACTGCGCGATGCCCTCGTTGACGAACCCCAACAACCTCTCGATCGCGACCGGCCGGCCGCCGTCGGTGCACGGGATCAGCGGCAACTACTTCTTCGACCGCTCGCGCGGTGAGGAAGTGATGATGAACGAGCCGGAGTTCCTTCGGGCGCAGACGATCTTCGCCGCGTTCGACGCGGCGGGGGCGCCCGTCGCGGTGATCACGGCGAAGGACAAGCTGCGGCGCCTGCTCAGCAAGGACCTGCCCGCGTCCTCGGTGTGCTTCTCGTCGGAGAAGCTGCCCGACGCACCGCCCGTCTACAGCGCCGCCCTGTCGGAGCGGGTGCTGTCCGAGGGCGTCTCCTTGCTGGAACGTTCGCGGCCCTTGATCACATACCTGACGCTGACCGACTACATCCAGCACAAGTACGCACCGGGGACCGAGGTCGCGAACAACTTCTACGCGATGATGGACTCCTACTGGGCCCGGCTCGACGAGCTCGGCGCGACGCTGGTGGTCACGGCGGACCACGGCATGAACGCGAAGACCGACGCTGCCGGCGTCGCTCGCGTGGTCTATCTGCAAGACCAGCTTGACGATTGGTTCGGCGCGGGGGAGAGCCGGACGATCCTGCCCATCACCGACCCGTACCCGGTCCACCACGGCGCGCTGGGCTCGTTCGCCTACATCCACCTGTCCTCGCCGTCGGACGTGCCGGTCGCGCGGGAACGGCTGGCCGCGCTGCTGGGGATCGAGGCCGTGCTGACGCGCGACGAGGCGGTGGAACGGTACGAGCTTCCTGGTGACCGGATCGGTGACCTCGCGGTGGTGGCGAGTACGAACGTCGCCGTCGGCACCACCCCCGCCGGCCACGACCTGTCCACACTCGACCGCCCGTTGCGCTCGCACGGCGGCCTGTCCGAGCAGCGCGTGCCGTTCCTCGTCAACCGTCCGTTGACGCCACTGCCGTCCGGACACCGGTTGCGCAACTTCGACGCCTACTGGGTCGCCCTCAACCACGCCTGAATCGTCCTAGCAGAGCTGGATCCAGGAGTCGCGGAGCAGGCCGCACATCGTCTGGTACGGCGCGTCGGCGAACTCGCTCTCGTGGCCGTCGATCGACCGTTCCCAGACGAGGGCACGGGCGGGCTTGCTGACCCAAACGGCTGTTTCGAGCTCCTCGACGAGGTCCTTGTGCGGCGCGAGGTCGGTGAACGGTTCGAGGTAGGCGTCGCGGGCTCTGGTGACGTCGGGCGAGTCGGCCTTGACTCCGCGCATGATGCCGATCATGCCGAGGCCGATGAACATGCTGGCGAACGGGTGCGCGACGACGGCGTCGCCCCAGTCGTAGAAGCGGGCTTGGCCGTTCGTCATGAAGACGTTGGCGAGGTGGAGGTCGTTGTGGTCGAGGCTCGCTGGCACCTTGGCGCTTTGGAGGCGTTGGCACCAGTCGACGTACTGGGCGCGTTTCGCCTTGACTGCTTGGAGATTGACGCGGTCTTCTTCGGTGCCGCTGTCGGTGACGTACCGTTCGGCGGCCTCGAAGGCTTCGTCGAAGCGTTGCGGCATGACGTTCGGGCGCATGTCGGTGACGCCGGCTTCGAGCATCGCGTCGACGTGCGGTGCGAGGGCGCGCTGGAGTTGGGCGTACTGGGGGAGGACTTTCTCGAGGGTGTCGATGAGGTCGTGCTCGCCTAGCTGCTCGCGGACGGGGATGCCACCGTCAGGGAGGAGGAGCCAGCCGTGGTCGGTGTCGGCGGCGATCGGCTCGAGGATGTGGTCGGGGGCCGCACGTTGGAGGATCTCGTACAGGCCGACCTCGAAGGCGGTGCGCCGGCCGGGGGCCTTGAGCCAGACGTCGCCCTGGTCGGTGGGGGCGTGCCAGATGGCGCCCCACGGGCGTACCCGCGGCTGGGTGATGTCCCCCGTGCGCTGCCGGCCGGCCTTCGCGAGCTGCTCGTCGAGCCAGGCTTCGACTCCGTACTCCCCGTTCATGGGGCCATCTTCTACGATCGGTGCTCGTGCAGCTCAGCCTGCACCGCCTCTGGATCTTCCTGCAGGTGGTGGACAGCGGCGGCTTCTCGGCTGCGGCCCAGAAGCTGTACATGAGCCAGCCCTCGGTGTCGAACCAGGTGCGGCAGCTCGAGTCGTCGTTGGGCGCGGTGCTCGTGGACCGTTCGGGGTCACGCATCCGCCCGACCGCCGAAGGGCAAGTCTTAGCTGAACATGCCCGCCGCATCTTCTCGCTGGCCGACCAGGCGGTAGCTGCCATCCAATCGGTCCAAGGCCTGTCTTCGGGCCGCCTCTCGGTCGGCGGAACGACAACAGCGGGGACCTATCTCTTACCCGGGCTCTTAGCTCGGTTTGGAGCCCAGTTCCCGCACATCACCTGTGACCTCTTCGTGGGGAACGAGGCCCAGGTCCGTTCTCGCCTGCTGGATGGCGAACTGGGCCTGGCGGTCTTCGCGGGCTCGCCGACGGCCGACCAACTCTCGGTCGAGCAGATCCTCACCGACCGCCTGCTCCTGGTGTGCGCCCCGTCTCACCCGTTGGCCGGCCTCGCGGTAGCGCCGTCCGCGTTGGCTGCCGAGCACTTCCTCCTGCGGGAGCGAGGCTCCTCGACCCGAGCGGTCCAGCTGGAAACCCTCGCCCTCTGGGGCTTGTCGGACGTGTCGACCGCGGACATGTGGGGTCCGGAGACGCTGAAACAAGCGATCCGCGCCACGCTGGGCATTGGCCTCATCTCCGAACACGCGCTGACCGACGAACTCTCCGCCGGCTGGCTACGTCCGATCACCGTTTCACCCCCACCCACGCCCCGCCCCGTCACCGCCGCCCACCGCCACGACCGCTCTTTGTCCCCAGCCGAACAAGCCTTCCTCACCCTCCTCCGCGGCCTGAGTTCCTGGCCAGAGCCGGGAAACGGGTCGTCGTGACGACTTGGGGCGCCTAGCGCTCTTCGCGGAAGTCGACGTGGCGGCGGATGGCCGGGTCGTACTTCTTCAGGATCAGGCGGTCGGGGTTATTGCGGCGGCTCTTCCTCGTCACGTAGGTGGTGCCTGTTCCGGCGGTGGAGCGGAGCTTGATGATGGGGCGGTGGTCGGGGTGGCGGGCGGCCATGGGAGGTGCTCCTCGGGGAGTGGGAACCGTTTTCATTACGTTCAACCCACTCCCCGGTGACCTTGTTCCCGGCTAGGGAATCAGCAGGAGCTTGCCCGTCGTGGCTCGCGATGCCAGGTCGGTCTGGGCCTTGGCCGCATCGGCCAGCGGGTACTGGCCGCCGATGCGGACGGAGAGCTTGCCTTCGGCGATCCAGGTGAAGAGGTCCGTTGTACGCGACACCAGCTCTTCGCGGGTTGCCAGGTAGTGGCCCATGGTCGGCCGCGTCAGGAAGACCGAGCCCGCGTTCTGCAGCTCCATTGGGTTGACCTCCCGCACCGCTCCGCTCGACGCTCCGTAGAGGACCAGGTAGCCGCGGCGTCTCAGCGCTTGCAGGCTGTGGTCGAACGTCGTCGTCCCCACGCCGTCGTACACGACCGGCACGCCGGCGCCTGAGGTCAGGGAACGAGCGCGGTCGACGAAGTCCGAGTACGACGCCACCTCGTCCGCCCCGGCGCCCCGGGCCAGGTCGGCCTTCTCCGGCGTCGAGACGGTGGCCAGCACGTGGCCGCCACGGAGCTTGACGATCTGGGTCAACAGCAACCCGACCCCGCCGGCCCCGGCGTGGACGACGGCCCAGTCGCCAGGGGCGATCGGGTACGTCGAGGTCGCGAGGTAGTGCGCCGTGATCCCCTGCAGCAGCACGGCCGCCCCAAGCTCGAACGACACCGACGAGGGCAATGGCACCACCTTGGAGGCCGACACGACCGCATGAGACGTGTACGAGCCCGAGGAGCCCTCCGCCCAAGCCACCCGGTCGCCCACCGCCACCGACGTCACCCCGGCGCCCACGGCAGACACCGTGCCCGCGCCCTCCGCGCCGGAGACGAACGGCGTCTCCACCTTGTACTGCCCCGACCGCCGGTAGATGTCGACGAAGTTCACCCCCGCCGCCGCGACCTCCACCACGACCTCACCGGCCCCCGGCGACGGATCCGCCAGCTCGACCAGCTCGAGGACCTCCGGACCACCCTGCTCCCTGACCTGTATGGCACGCATGTCCGCCATCCTTCCACCGCCCAGACGTCAGACGAATGAGTACGTTGGAGCCATGACCGACGGGCTGATCAAGGACCTCGCGGCGGGGATTCCCAAGGACGCCATCGTCACCGACGTGGACCTCCTGCAGAGCTATCGGAACGACATGGCCACGTTCTGCCCGGCCGGCACGCCCAAGGTCGCCGTGTTCCCGAGACAGACCGAGCACGTCCAGCACGTCCTCAGAACGGCCAGCAAGCACCACGTCCCCGTTGTCCCGCAGGGCGGGAGGACGGGGCTCTCCGGGGCCGCGAACGCGATCGACGGATGCATCGTGCTCGGCATGGACCGGATGAACAGAATCAAGGAGATCGACACGGCAAACCGGATCGCCGTCGTCGAGCCGGGCGTCCTCAACTACGAGCTCTCCCAGAAGGTCCTCGAGCACGGGCTCTTCTATCCGCCCGACCCGTCCAGCTGGGACATCTCGACGATCGGCGGCAACGTCGCCACCAACGCCGGCGGGCTTTGCTGCGTCAAGTACGGAGTCACCGCCGACTTCGTCCGCGGCCTCGAAGTGATCCTGGCCAGCGGCGAAATGCTCAAGACAGGCAGGCGCACCGCCAAGGGCGTCGCGGGGTACGACCTCAGCAAGATCTTCGTCGGCTCCGAGGGCACGCTCGGCGTCGTCACCGAGGTCACGCTCGCGCTCCTGCCGCAACCAAGCGAGCCAAGAACGGTCGCCGCCCTCTTCCCGAGCGTCCGCCAGGCCGGCGACGCCGTCGCGCGGATCATCGCCAACGGGCACCAGCCGAGCCTGCTCGAGTTCATGGACCAGGCCAGCCTCCGAGCCGCGAACGCGTACAAGAACTTCGGACTCCCCGAGACCGCCGCCGCCATGCTCGTCGCCCAGTCCGATGCCGCCCCCGAGCAGGCCAAGGCCGACATCGCCGGGTACGCGCGGATCTTCGAGGACGCCGGCGGCTTCGACGTCGCCGAGGCGGAGGACAAGGAAGAGGGCGACCTGCTGCTCGCCGCGAGGCGCGAGAGCCACTTCGCCCTCGAGCGCATCGGCACCGGCAGGCTCATCGACGACGTCTGCGTACCCCGCACCGAGCTCGCCGCCTTCGTCGAACGCGTAGAGGCCATCGCCACCGACGTCGACCTGCTCATCGCCGTCGTCGGCCACGCGGGCGACGGCAACCTGCACCCGAACGTCGTGTTCGAGGCCAGTGATCCGGCCCAGACCGAACGTGCCAAGCAAGCGTTTGCCGACATCATGGCCGTCGGCCTCGAGCTCGGGGGAACGGTCACCGGCGAGCACGGCGTCGGCATGCTCAAGCGCGAATGGCTGGCCAGAGAGATCGGCGAGACCTCGCTCCGGGTGCACCGCGAGCTCAAGAAGGTCTTCGATCCGCAGGGCATCCTCAACCCTGGCAAGGTGTTCACGCTCTGAAATAAGTCCTGAACAGTTCAACTGTTGTATTCAAGTACTGAACCCAGGTCCACCCACCGGCCAGATTCGCTGCGCACAGTGAGATTGTTGGGACTTGCAGTAGGCGTCGTGGCCAATTCGTGACCGTTGCCTTCCGGACTTAACGATTAAGTGCGTCCCATCTGTTCATAGTTCTGGTTTCGGGATGCGGGGAGTCGTAATCTGCTGGCAACCGTCACCCGATCACCCGGGGGTGCAATGTCGCAGTTCGTTGGTCGAACAGGCCTTCGGCTGCCGCACTGCCATCGGCGCGATGGACAAGAACAGGACCCCGATCGGTTCTGCCCGTCGACGCGGACAAGCCCTTGTCAGCGTCTACACGCATGAGCCAATGCGCGCGTGGAGGGAAACACAACGATGTCCGATCTCCCCAACAAGGCGCGGCCATCGCGCCGACAGTTCCTGGTCAACACGGCCGCCGTCGGTGCCGCCGCCAGCATGGCTGGCGTACTTGCCGCCTGCGGCGGGGGTAGTGGCGGTGCTCCCGGCGGAGGGGGCCAAGGCGGCAGTGGCGGCGCGAAGAAGCCGGCAGGCCGAGCTGGACAAGCAGGCGAGACGTTGTTCGTCGCGGGCTTCCAGTGGGGTCCGCCGACGAACTTCAACCCGTTCAACTCGTCGCCGGCGTGGCCCTGTGGTCAGCCCGGTGCGCAGTACGTCTTCGAGTCGCTCGTCCGCTTCAACCTGCTGGACGGCAAGCTCTCGCCCGGCCTCGCGGCCGAGTTCGACGAGAGCCAGGGCTCGACGTTCGTCGTCAAGCTGCAGCCGGACGCCCACTTCAGCGACGGCAAACCGGTCACGGCCGCCGACGTCGTGAACACGTTCGACATCGCGAAGCGCCACCCCGAAGTGTCGTACGCGGCCTGTTGGGACTACTTCGACAAGATCGAAGCGACCGACGACAAGACCGTCACGTTCACGCTCGGCCAGACGCCGTTCAACCCCAAGCTCGCCCGGTCGTACCTCGCCGGCACCGCGATCCTTCCGAAGCACGTGTGGGACGAGAAGGAGAAGTCCGGCAAGCCGATCACCCAGGACGAGAACAAGGACCCGATCGGCTCCGGTCCGTTCAAGATCGACAAGTACGACCAGACGCAGGTCGGTCTCATCCGCGACGACAACTACTGGGGCAAGACCTTCTACGGCGGCCTTCCCGGCCCCAAGTTCATCAACCACCCCATTTTCAAGGGCAACCAGGAAGGCGACCTCGCCCTGCAGCAGGGCAAGATCGACGTCTCCCAGCAGTTCACCCCGCAGATCTGGCAGATGTGGGAGGACCGGAAGCTGCCCGTTTCGACGTGGTACAAGAAGGAGCCCTACCACGTGCCCGGCAGCATCCCGATGCTCGTCATCAACATCAAGAAGAAGCCGTTCAGCGACGTACGGGTACGCCGCGCTCTCGCGTTCGCGATCAACTACCCCGACATCGCTGACAAGGCGATGTCGCGGTACTCCACGCCCGCGAACTCCAGCGTGATCCTGCCGACCGGCTCGGAGGAGAAGTTCTTCAACCAGGAGAACGTCGACAAGAACGGCTGGAAGTACGACCCCGAGCAGACCGCCAAGATCCTCGAGACCGAGCTCGGCGCGAAGAAGGGCAACGACGGCATCTACGTCCTCGGCGACGGCACCCGGATGGGCCCGTTCACCGTGCAGACGCCGACCGGCTGGACGGACTGGAACACCGCTCTGCAGATCGTGGCGAACAACGCCAAGGCCGCGGGCATCGAGATCAAGACGCAGTTCCCGCAGGCTCCGGTGGTCACGCAGGCCGTGCAGAACGGCAACTTCGAGCTCGCGCTGTGGTACATCGCGGGTACGGGTGCGGCCGCTCCGTGGCAGCGCTTCCGGGACGTCCTCGACAACCGGGGCGTTCCCGCTCCGGGCAAGGCGGCGTTCTGGAACTACGGCCGCTTCTCCGACCCGGCCGTCGCCGCGCTGCTGGACAAGGCAGCGGGTGCGACCGATGCCGAGCTGCCCGACCTCTACACCCAGCTCGACACGATCTACATGCAGAACATCCCGATGATCCCGTTGATGTACCGCCCGTTGGAGTTCTTCGAGTTCAACGAGTCGAACTGGAAGGGCTTCCCGAGCGAGGCGAACCCGGATGCACCACCGCAGTTCTCCGGTGCTGGCAACGAGTGGTTGTTCAAGCTGGAGCGGGTCAGCGCGTGACAGGTCGTGTCTTGCAAATAGCGCCGGTTTTGGCGCGCGGCGCCCCGCGCCCGGCTGGGCGTGGTGCAGGAGGAACTCATATTGGTTATATGGGTGACGATGTGCACCGCGTCCAGGCGGGATGTGGGGTGTCGCGCGGACGGCGATCTTTGCAAGACACGGCCTAAAGCTGGGGCTGGCGCTCATGACACTTCTGGGCGCCAGCCTCTCTCCACGCTCCAGACGGGTAAAGGGCAGGTGACATGGGTCTCCGGAAATACCTGGTCAGCAAGACGCTCTGGTATCTCGGCGCGTTGATCGCGGCGGTTTTGCTCAACTTCCTTCTGCCACGGCTGATCCCGGGCAACCCGGTCGACGCGATCGTGGCGCAGCTCGGCCGGGGCGGCGCGCAGGGCGAGACGCTCCAGCGCATCCACGAGCACTTCGTCCAGGAGTTCGGCCTCAACCAGTCGATCTTCGAGCAGTTCGTCATCTACGTGGGCAACCTGCTGCAAGGCGACCTCGGGACGTCGTTCTCGCTCTACCCGACGCCGGTGACGAACCTGATGGCGGACGCGCTGCCGTGGAGCATCGCGATCCAGCTGCCCGCCATCCTGATCGGCTGGATCGTCGGCAACGCCCTCGGCGCGATCGCCGCGTTCAAGGGCGGCTGGCTCGATCGCGGGGCGTTCCTCAGCTCGCTGTTCCTGTCGAGCATGCCGTACTACTGCCTCGCCGTGATCCTGCTCTACCTGCTCGCGGTGTGGTGGCCGATCATGCCGGCGAGCGGCGCGTACGAGTTCGGCGCGACTCCGGAGCTCTCGATACCGTTCTTCACCGACGTCTTACAGCACTACTGGCTGCCGTTCTTCTCCCTGGTGATCATCTTCATCGGCGGACAGGCGGTCGGCATGCGGTCGATGGCGATCTACGAGCTGGGCTCGGACTACGTCAACTACAGCCGCGGCCTGGGCCTCCCGGACAACCGGATCGTCCGCTACATCTTCCGGAACGCGATGCTTCCCCAGGTCACCGGCCTGGCCCTGTCCGTCGGCACGCTCGTCGGCGGGGCTCTCATCACCGAACTGGTGTTTGGCTACCCCGGCATCGGTAGTCTGTTGTTCAACGCGATCAGTACGAACGACTATCCGGTGATCCAGGCGATCACACTGCTCATCGCTGTGGCGGTGCTGATAGCCAACTTCGCGGTCGAGATCGCCTACGCGTTCGTCGATCCGCGGATCCGCGCGGCCCGGGCAGGAGAGCGGTGATCTGACGATGCGAATGATCCGCTTCACCCCAAGGTTCTGGGTCGCGGCTGTCGCTGTCCTGCTCATGGTCCTGTTCGGGTTCCTCGGACCCGTGCTTTTCCATGGCCAGTTGGGACAAACCGTCGGTGGCCTGTACGACCGGCCGTCCGGCGAGGCGATCCTCGGCACGGACAACCTCGGCCACGACGTCTTCATCAACCTGATGTACGGCACTCGGACGTCGCTCGTGATCGGCCTCGTCGCCGGCGCGATCGCCAACCTGATCGGCGTCGTCATCGGCCTGATCGCGGGCTTCCGGGGCGGGATCCTCGAAGAGGCCCTGATGGGCATCACGAACGTCCTGCTCGCGATCCCGACGATCGTCGTGCTGATCCTGCTCTCGATCGCGCTGGGCACGCGCAGCGCTGTCGCGCTCGCGATCGTCATCGGCGTGACGAGCTGGCCATGGACGGCGCGAGCGGTCCGCGCGCAGGCGAGCAGCGTACGAACGCGCGAGCACATCGACATCGCGAAGCTGTCGGGCGTGAACAACCTCAGCATGATCACGTTCGACGTGTTGCCGTTCCTGATGTCGTACATCGCGATGGCGTTCGTGCTGCACGTAGCGGGCGCGATCCTCGCCGAGGCGGGGCTGAGCCTGCTCGGTCTCGGCCCGAGCGACACGACGTCGCTCGGCACCATGCTGCACTGGGCGATCGCCAACGAAGCGGTACGCACAGGTGCCTGGTGGGCGTTCGTTCCGCCGACCCTGCTGCTGACGTTGATCGCGTTCACGCTGCTGATGCTGCAGTCCAGCCTCGACGAGGTCTTCAACCCGCGGCTGCGGCGCGGAACGACGGCCAAGCGGCCGCGGCAGACCATCCCGCTCGCCGGTGGCGCGGCACCCGTCGGCGCCGGTGCGCCACCCGCCGCCGCGACCGGGGCGCCCGAGGCTACGGACGTGGAGGTCGGTCGATGAGCGCGACGACGACGTGGGGTACGACGACCGGCAGCCTGCTCCGCGCCAGCGGTCTGCGCGCGGCGTACAGCACCGGCGGCGACACCGAGGTCATGGCCGTCGACGACGTCTCGATCGACCTGCGAGAAGGCGAAGTCCTCGGCATCGCGGGCGAGTCGGGCTCGGGCAAGTCGACGCTCGGCGCGGTGCTGTCGCTGACGCACCGGCCGCCGCTGTACGTGAAGTCGGGCGAGCTCGAGGTCGAGGGCGAGATCCTCCGGCTCGGCGCCGGCCAGGAGCCGCCCAGGCTCTGGCGGGGCAAGGTCGTGTCGTTGCTGCCGCAGGGTGCGATGAACTCGATCAGCCCGACGCTGCGCATTCGGGACTTCGCGTACGACGTGATCCGGGCCCACGAGCCCGGAGCGAAGCGGTCCGAAGCGATCGACCGGGCGCGCCAAAGGCTGACCCAGTTGAGTCTTCCGCCGCGCGTGCTCGACTACTACCCGCACCAGCTTTCGGGCGGCATGAAGCAGCGCGTGGTGACCGTACTGTCGACACTGCTCGACCCCAAGCTGCTGATCGCCGACGAACCGACGTCGGCACTGGACGTGTCCTCGCAGCGGATCCTGATCGAGATGTTGCGCGACATGCTCGAGCAGCGGATCATCTCCGGCGTCATCTTCGTCACGCACGACCTGCCGGTGCTGAACACGGTCGCGGACCGGATCGCGATCATGTACGCGGGCAAGGTCGTCGAGATCGGCGCGGCGCAGGAGATCATCAACCGGGCTTGGCATCCGTACAGCGGCGCGTTGCTGAACTCGGTGCTCGTACCCGAGCCGCAGGTCCGGCGTCGCCGGGTGGCAGGCATCCCGGGCTCGCCGCCGAACCTGGCGAACCCCCCGAAGGCGTGCCGATTCCACCCGCGATGCTCGTTGGCGATGGACATCTGTAGCGAGGAGGATCCGCCGGAGGTGGGCGACGAGCGTCGCTTCTCCGCGTGCTGGTGGTCGCAGAGCAACCCGGGCAAGTCGGTGCTGTCGGTGTCGGAGGTGGCGGGATGACCGCGGTGTCCGGGAACGGCTCTCCGCAGGCGAAGCCGCTGCTCGAGGTGTCCAAGGTCTCGCGGCACTTCGGGCACGGAGCGAACGTGGTGAAGGCCGTCGAGGACGTGTCGTTCACCGTTGGCCACAAGGAAGTCGTGTCGATCGTGGGGGAGAGCGGCAGCGGCAAGTCGACGCTGGCGCGGCTCGTACTGCGGTTGCTCGACCCGACATCGGGGACGATCTCGCTCGACGGGCGCGACGTCACTGCCCTTGGCGGCAAGGATCTTCGCGAGTACTGGCGGGATGTGCAGGCGGTCTTCCAGGACCCGTTCAGCGCGTTCAACCAGTTCTTCACAGTCAAGCGGCTCTTGCAGCGGTCGCAGAAGCTGCTCTCGGACAGCGGGCTGTCGGCCGATGCCGCGAACGCGCGGATGGCCGAGGCGCTCGGCCATGTCGGGCTGCATTCGTCCGACGTCCTGGAGAAGTGGCCGCATCAGCTGTCCGGTGGGCAGCGCCAGCGGGTGATGATCGCGCGTGCGTTGATGATGCAGCCGCGGATCCTGGTGGCGGACGAGGCGACGTCGATGCTGGACGCCTCGTTGCGGGCGAACGTGCTGAACGTGCTGGGTGACCTGCGCCGCGACTTCGACATGACGGTGCTGTTCATCACCCACGACATCGGCCAGGCCTGCTACGTGAGCGACCGGCTGCTGGTGATGTGCGAGGGCGAGCTCGTCGAGCAGGGACCGACGGACGACGTGATCTTCAACCCGCAGCACGAGTACACGAAGAAGCTGCTCGCGGACGTGCCCAAGCTGCACGAGAACATCCTCGACTGACGCGGTTTGAATGAAGGGTCCCTTCATACGAACCTATTGAATGAAGGTGACCTTCATTCAAACGACCTCGGCCCCTGCGCGCTGGCTACTTGGGCAGGCAGGAGCAGGGTGCCGGGGTCTGCGGTTTGCTGGCGGCTCGCTGGGGTGCGGCCTCGACGACCGGGGCGAGGCCGGTGGCCTTCTTCGCCGCGACAGTGACGGCGTTGGCGTTCGTACCGGCGCTGACGAGGACCTTGACGCGGTTGTTGACCAGATCGGCATAGACCGACACGATCCGGGCCTTGTTCGCTCCGGCCCAGGCGTGGTCGCCGGCGCTCAGCTTGTCGGCCGCCTGCTGCAGCGACTCCGCGCCGTCGGGCACCTGCGGCGAGGCCTCGGCGGCGGCCGGCTGGTCCGCGACCTGCGTCGCCCAACCCACCGCGCCACAGCCACTCGACGCGAAGACAGCGGCGAACGCGGCGACGGCTAGCGCGACCCTCCTCATGATCCGGAGTCTACGACCGCGTACCTCGAACCCCAGCCCGTTGGCGTACATCGGTCAACCTTCGGTAGCACTCCAGGCTCAGGGAGATCCCCCTAAGGGTGGGGGTAACACCAGCACGAAACCGGGGCTGAGCCGGATGTGCTGGTCAGGCGTAACTTCCTAGCGTTATGTGATGTGAGAAACAGACTGAGATCACTCGCGCTGGTGGGGACGCTCGCCTTCGGGACGGGCAGCGGAGTCGGGTACGTCTCGGCGTTGGACCCGCATCCCGAGCTCGGCGCCTTGCGGTACCAGGCCAGCGTCGTGGACGGCCGGCAGCTCCTCGCGCTCGATCCGAGTGGCGACGGGCGGGTCGTCGAGGCGTTCGGCGAACTGGACAAGGCGAAGCGCATCGCGGTGCTCGTTCCCGGGTGTGGCCCGTCGCTCGCCGACTTCACCAACAGCCCCTCCACGGCCTCGCCGCGGCGGAATGCCAAGGCCCTGCTGGCCGAGCTGCGCCGCACCGCGCCGAACGTACCGACCGCGGTCGTCGCCTGGGTCGGGTACGACACCCCGGAGGTCATCAACCTGTCGGCCGTCCGGTCCGAGCGCGCCGAGCTGGGCGCGCGCGACCTCGTCCGGCTGACGAAGATCCTGCCGGCCAAGGCCGACGTCTCGCTGATCTGCCACAGCTACGGCAGCGTGACGTGCGGGCTCGCCGCGAAGGCGGCCAAGGCAGAGAACCTGATCGCGATCGGCAGTCCGGGCATGGACGCGCCCTCCGCAGCCGCGCTGGAGACCTCGGCGCGGGTGTGGGCGGCGCGTACGGCCGACGACCCGATCCAGTTCGTCCCGAACGTGCGAGTCCTGGGCCTCGGACACGGGCCGAGTCCGACCTCGCCGGAGTTCGGTGCCCGGGTGTTCTCGACCGGCACGATCACCGGTCACGGCAGCTACTACCAGCCCGGCTCGGAGTCGCTGGCGAATATGGCGCGGATCGTGCTCGGCCGGTACGCCGACGTGACGCTCGCATCCTCGAAGGGTGAGACCCATGGCTGACGTCCTCACGCGCCCGCGGCCCCGGCGACGTTCCGGCTGGTCGGCGTACGTCGCGAAGGTCGACGAGGCGACTCCTGCCTCGCGGGACCGCGCGATCGACGGCTACCGCGCGCTCGCGACGCTCGGTGTGATCGTCGGGCACTGGCTGGTCGGGGCGCTGGTTCTCACGGCCGAGGGCCTGCAGATCTCGTCGCCGCTGCGGACTCTGGGGGCGCTGGCGCCCGCGAGCTGGTTCCTGCAGATGCTCGGTTTGTTCTTCCTGGTCGGGGGATTCTCGGCCGCACTGAGCTACACCCGGTCGAGTGGACGCGGGTCGACGTACTGGGACTGGTTGAAGGCCCGCTTCGTCCGGCTCGGCCGCCCGGTGATCGCGGGCGTCGCCTTGTCTGCTCTGGCGCTGACGGTGTTGGCGTTCACGGGCGTGCCGACCGGGTCGCTGCGGACGTGGCTCGTGCTGTTCGTCCAGCCCTTGTGGTTCATCGCGATCTACGGGGTGGTGACGGCGCTGACTCCGTACGCCTTCGCGGCGTCGCGTCGGCTGGGGGTGTTCGCCGCGCTGCCGTTGATCGTCACGGTGGCCGTGGTGGATGTGCTGCGGTACGGGCCGTTCGCGTCGTCGATGCCGTCGTGGATCGGGATGATCAACCTGTTGCCGGGGTGGCTGTTCGCGTTCCAGCTCGGTGTCTCGTGGGCGCAAGGACGGATTGACAGGCGGACGGCGTGGGTCCTGTTCGGCGGTGGCGTGGCGCTGTTCGCCTTGCTGGTCGGCGTTTTCGAGTACCCGATGAGCATGGTCGGCGTACCCGGCGAGGCTCGTACGAACGCGCACCCGCCGTCGCTGCTCGTCCTCGCGCTCGCCGCCGCGCAGTCCGGGGCCGCGATCTTGCTGCACCGGCGCGTGAAGGCGCTGCTCGAACGCCGGCGCGGGCTGTGGCCTGGGACGGCGTTGGTGAACCTGTCCGCGATGACGATCTTCTGCTGGCACCAGGTGCCGCTCGTGCTCGTCTCGCTGGCGGGCGGAGCGATCGGCGGCGCGGGTGTGGCGGGGCTGACCGCGACGCCGGACAGCCTCGGCTGGTTGGCGGCGCGGGTCGTGTGGCTGCCGGTGCTGGCGGTAGTGCTGGGGCTGATCGTGCTTGCCGTACGGCGGTTCGAGGGTCCCTGGACCGGGTTCGGGCGGACCGGCAAGCTGGCGGCCGTGGTGCTCACGGCCGGGTTCGTCGGGTACCTCGCGGTGCTCTACTGAGCGGGCTGGATCGTCCCGCTCACCTCGCCGAAGCCGATGCGGACGCCGTTCGGGCCGGGTGCCGTGGCGGTGATCGTGACCTCGTCGCCGTCGTGCAGGAACGTGCGTTCGCTGCCGTCGGGGAGGGTGAGCGGGTCGGTGCCGCCGAGCGACAGCTCGTAGAAGGAGCCGCACTCCTCGCGGGTCGGGCCGGACACCGTTCCGGAGGCGAAGAGGTCGCCGGTGCGGAGGCTCGCTCCGTTGACGGTGAGGTGGGCGAGCATCTGGGCCGGTGTCCAGTACAGGTCACGGAACCTCGGCCGTGAGACGGGTGTCCCGTTGAGTTTGAGCTCGAGGTCGATCTCGTAGCTGGCGTTGTTTTCGCCCTGGAGGTAGGGCAATGGCTCGGGGTCCTGAGTGTGCTTGGGAAGCTTGGCATCTTGGAGGGCGTCGAGCGGGACGACCCAGCTGCTGATCGAGGTGGCGAACGACTTGGCGAGGAACGGTCCGAGCGGGCGCCCCTCCCAGGCCTGCAGGTCCCTTGCGGACCAGTCGTTGACGAGGACTATGCCGAAGACGTGGTCCTCGAAGCTGTCGACGGTGGCGCGACTTCCTTGCTGGCTTGGCGTTCCGACGACGAAGCCGACCTCGACCTCGATGTCGAGCCGCTGGCTGGGGCCGTAGTCGTCGGCTTTGCGTTGGCCCTGCGGGCGGACGACCGGCGTGCCCGACGCCACGATCGTGCCGGCGCGGCCGTGGTAGCCGACGGGGAGGTGCTTCCAGTTGGGGAGGAGCGGGGGCTCGTTCGGGCGGAGGAACCTGCCGAGGTTGGAGGCGTGGTGCTCGGAGGCGTAGAAGTCGACGTAGTCCGCGACGTCGAACGGCTGGTGCATGGTGACTTCGTTCTGGGGGAAGAGGGTGAGCTGGTCGCGGTGCGCTTCGTCGGTGAGGAGCTCGGTGATGCGGGCTCGTACCTCTCGCCAGGCCGCTCTGCCCTGAGCGAGGAAAGGGTTGAGCGTCGGGGCTTCGAAGACGTCCGCGATGGGTGCGAGGTCGAGGACGTACTCGCCGATCGCGACGCCGCCTCGGGGTTGGTCGCCGTGGTCGAAGATGCCGTACGGGAGATTGTCGATGCCGAACGGCGAGCCAGCGGCTCCTGGAACCCAGCTCATCGGAGGAGTCCTAGCGTTCTGAGGTCGTCGACGGGTTCGGCGATGCTGCACGAGCCGAACGAGGTGAACCAGCGGCGCGTGGATTTCGCTGCCGCGTCGTCGAGAGCTTCTGCTTGTTCGGCGAGGACCGTACCGTCGCGTTCGGCGAGGACCTCGGTGGGGTTGGTGCCGTCGAGGGCGTGGCGGGTGGCGAGGAGGACGTTGAGGAAGCCGTGCTGCTCTGTGCTGTCGGTGGTGTTGCGGGCGGCGTGGTGGAGGCCGGCGGTGAGCTTGAACGGGAGCTCGCGGTCGAGGCAGGCCTCGATGAAGTCGGCGAGCTCCTGCTCGGTGGGAGGGCTGTCGCCGCCGGTGCGAAGCTTGGCGCGGTCGCCGGTCTCGGCGAGGACGTCGAGCGCGTCCTGCCAGCCGTACAGCCTCGGGACCTCGATGTAGGCGTGTGCGTGCTCTTGCAGGGTGCCGTCTTGCCTCGCCTGGTCGTACGCCATCGTGACGCGGCGGGCGTTCCTCGCCAGCTCGGGCTCGTCCCTGAGCGCGGCCTCGACGGCTTTGACCTGGACGTTCGCCATGCGGCTCGCCCACGTGAGGGCCGGCCCGATCGCGCCGGCGCCGCCGCTGACGATCACGCCGATGGCCAGGTCGGTGGGCGGCTGGAGGTCGGGCAGCCGCTGGTCGGAGACGAGGAACGGGCCGACCAGCTCCCCGTACGCCGCCCCTCGGTGCGCGGCGTGCCCGGGAACGGCCTCGCCGAGCGGCGCGTTCCCCGGCGGGAACATCGCCGCGTCGTCGATCAGGCGAGTGAACAGCGGGCTGACCATGCGCCCGAGCTTAGGGCGAAGTCGCCCTGTGGACATCGTGACCTTGCGTCGCTGGCTGAGGCATGATCAGTAGCGATGTCCGAGCTCCGCGACCCAGCCAGCGACCGTCCCGACGACCGGCCGCCCGATGCGCGCGCGCCGATCGACGCGGGCCGGACCAAGGAGGTGGACGCGGTCGCCGACGCGAAGTCCTTCGACCCCGCGACGCCGACGTACGACCCGCGCGACCACCTCGAGCCGCGCGAGAGCCGTGCGGAACCTGCCGCCCAGCTCCCCGATCGACCCACTCTCGTGGCCCTGGGTGCCAAGATCCGGGCGGAGTCGAAGGACCGTTTCGAGCCCTCGGACGCCGAGAAGCTCGCGGCCGAAGTCGACCGCCCCGCCCCAGCCGCCGAGCACCGCGACCCCGAACAGCTCCACCGCTTCGGCAACAAGAGCCGCGCTGGGCCGGTGAGGGACAGGGACCTGGGCATCGACTCGTGGGACAAGCTCGTCGGACCCTATGCGCCGACGAGCCCAGCTGACATCGTGCCCGGCGCGTCGACGTTCATCGATCCCCGGCATCCCGACGTGGGGATGAACGGTCCGTACCACCGGCTGCCGGTCGACTTTCAGCCTCCCGAGGGATCGGGTCTGGCGATCCACCGCGACGGGAAGGACGTCTCCCCGGACGCCCCGCACAAGTGGGGCCATCGCACGATCTACGCGACAGAGGCGATGACGGCGGCCGAGTTCTCCGAACGGGTCGCAGCCCTGCCGTGGGAATACGCCGACAGCATTCCGAGGGGAAGAAGAGGCAATGACGGAAACCGCTGATCTGTATGAACCGCTCCTCGCGGACATCCGCGACCTGTACGAGCAGGTTCGGCGCCGGACGAACCTACGTGGTCATGAGGACGAAGCCGTGCGCACGTACCGCGCCGCGCTCTGGAAGCTGAAGCTCAAGGGTCAGACCCTGCGGTATCTGGGGACGACCTCGACAGAGTTTACTGTCGCCTTGGTCGACGACCTGGTCATCCTCGCAGGAAACGACGGTGACTTCGGCGCGGTCGCGGAGCTGCTCGGGCGACTCGCGTACCACCATGCCAGGGAGATCGTTCCGCCGGCTGCGTTCAAGCGGCTGGAGTCCGAGGATCCCGAGCTCGACTCGCTCGACTGGTATCGGATGGCCGACCTGTTCGACTACCTCGGTCTCTACGACGCCCTGCGTGAGCTGATCGCGAAGGCGCGGGACCACATCGATGGGGATGTGCGGGGAGTCGTGGACGCCTACCCCGACGTCTGAGCAAACCCTGTCTGCTTGGATGTCCCGGTGAGCACACCGGGTGGGGCGCGGCGCGTTTATAGCGTGGTTGTGTTCATCGTGCTCGCCAGCCTGGACAACGTGACTATTGGGCTCGTTCCACCTCTCTACAGCCCCATTTCGAACGACCTTGGGGTCCGGGAAGCCGCCATCGGCGGCGTCACCGCGGGCAGCATCTTGGTGGCTGCGGTCGCGAGTGTGGGTTGGGCGTACTTCGGCGACCGGTTCAACCGCAAGCCCCTGCTGATGATCGGCACGATCCTCTGGGCCGCCGGTGCCGCGGCTACGGCGATCTCCGACAGCTATCCAGCGTTCTTCGCCGCCCAGGTGCTTGCCTCGATCGGGCTTGGCGCGGTGGCGAGCGTTGGGTTCTCGGTCGTCAGTGACCTCATCTCGCCCAAGCGCCGCGGGTTGGTGATGAGCTTCTGGGGCCTCAGCCAGGGCGTCGGTACGCTCGCCGGCACTCTCCTCGGCGGCGTGCTCGGGGCGGGGGACTGGGGGAGGCCGTTCGTCGTCCTCGCCGTCGTTGGCCTGGTGGCCACGGCCGCGTACGTCTTCACCGCCGACATCAAGCGCGGCGAGAGCGAGCCGGAGCTCCAGAAGATCTTCGAGGCCGGCGGGGAGTACGACCACCGCATCAGCACCCACGACCTCAAGGGCATCGCGCGACGACGTACCAACGTCTGGCTGATCCTCCAGGGCTTCACCGCGCAGCTCGTCTTCGGAAGTTTCGTCTGGCTGCCGAGACTGTTCCAAGCGAAGGCCGAAGCCCTCGGCTACACCACCGAGGTCGCGATCGTCATCGGCAGCATCTTCGCCACGCTCTTCCAACTGGGCGGCGTCTTCTCCATCCTCGGCGGCCTCGTCGGCGACCGGCTCCAACGACGTACGCCGCGTGGCAGGGCGATGGTCGCGAGCATCGGCATCCTCGCCGGCATCCCGTTCTACGTCATCTTGTTCTTCCTCCCGCTCGACGTCGACGTCCCCTCCGACGGCGGCAGCGGCGCGATCGCGCTCGGCGTTCTCGCGAGCATCTTCACCAGCCCCGTCATCGGCATCAGCTTCGTCGTCGCGCTGCTCGCCCTCGCGATGACGTCCGCGAACGCGCCGAACTGGTACGCGCTCGTCGCCGACGTCAACCCGCCCGAGCACCGCGGCACAGTGTTCAGCCTCGGCAACCTGGTGAACGGCGTCGGCCGCGCCGCGGGCAACGGGCTCGTCGGCGTGATCTTCCGGGCGCTGCAGTCCTCGTTCCCCCCGCCGCTGAACTTCGCGCTCGGCCTCGCGGTCTTCCAGGCGTTCTTCATCCCCACCGGCGTGATGTACTGGCTGGCCTCCCGTACGTCCCCCAAGGACATCGAGACTGTGCAAACTGTCCTACGCGAGCGCGCGGTGGTCGACTCGGCGGAGGCGAAGTCCTAGCCTCAGGGGGCATGACGTACTACCGCGCTGTCGGACAGATCCCGCCCAAGCGGCACACCCAGTTCCGCAAGCCCAGCGGCGAGCTCTACTACGAGGAGCTGATGGGCGAGGAGGGCTTCTCCTCCGACGCCTCGCTGCTCTACCACGTGGGCGTTCCGTCGGCGATCGTCGACAGCCAGGTGTGGACGTTGCCCGATCTCGCGACCACCGCGAACCACCCGCTCACGCCGCGACATCTCAAGCTGCACGGGCTTTTCGAGGGCCTGGACTGGAAGGCGAACGACGTCGTCACCGGCCGCCGCCTCCTCCTCGGCAACGGCGACGTCCGCATTTCCTACGTGTGGGCAGGCGAAGAGTCGCCGTACTACCGCAACTCGATCGGCGACGAGTGCGTGTACGTCGAGACCGGCTCGGCTCGCGTCGAGACCGTCTTCGGCGTTCTCGAGGCTCGTGCCGGCGACTACGTGCTGCTGCCGCGCGCGACCACCCACCGCTGGATCCCCACCGGCGACGAGGGCATCCGCGCGTACGCGATCGAGGCCAACAGCCACATCGCGCCGCCGAAGCGCTACCTCTCCAGGTACGGGCAGTTCCTCGAGCACTCCCCTTACTGCGAACGCGATCTGCACGGCCCGACCGAACCGTTCGTCGCCGAAGGCACCGACGTCGAGGTGCTCGTGAAGCACCGCGGCAACGGGCCGAGCGGCATCGTCGGCACGCGGATGACGTACGCGACGCACCCGTTCGACGTCGTGGGCTGGGACGGCTGCCTGTACCCGTACACGTTCAACGTCGAGGACTTCGAGCCCATCACCGGCCGCGTGCATCAGCCGCCGCCGGTCCACCAGGTCTTCGAGGGCTACAACTTCGTCATCTGCAACTTCTGCCCGCGCAAGGTCGACTACCACCCGCTCGCGGTCCCTGTGCCGTACTACCACTCCAACGTCGACTCCGACGAGGTCATGTTCTACTGCGGCGGCGACTACGAGGCCCGCAAGGGCTCCGGCATCGGGCTCGGCTCGATCTCGCTGCACCCGGGCGGGTACGCGCACGGACCGCAGCCGAGTGCGATCGAGGCGTCGCTGGGGGCGGAGAGCTTCGAGGAGCTGGCGGTCATGGTCGACACGTTCCGCCCGTTGGAGATGGGCGAGGCGGGCCAGGAGAGCGACGACGGCGAGTACGCGTGGACCTGGGCGGGTCGGCGCACAGGCGGTTAGGGGATGACGACCACCTTCCCGGTGGCTTGGTTGTCCTCCATGTACTGGTGGGCCTCGACGATCTCGTCCAGGCCGAAGACGCGATCCACGTTCGGCCGATAGGCGCCGGCCTGGATCTCGTCGACGATCCGTTGCAGGACGGGCGCGCCCGCGCTGCCTTTGAGGTCGTCGCTGTGGAACGACGTGAGCTTCGTGCCGGACGGGATCATCGCGATCGGCTCGAACTCGTGGATCAGCCAGCCGCTGAGCGAGCCCGTCACGCAGACCGTTCCGCCACGACGGACCAGCTGCAGCGAGCTCAGCGCCGTGCGAGCTCCGATCAGATCCAGCACGAAGTCGGGGCCTTCGGGCCAGATCGCATGCACCCTCCCTTCCAGGGATTCGCCTTCGTCGACCAGGACATGGTCGACGCCTGCCGCGGTCAACGCGTCGACCTTGCTGTGCTGCCGGGTCGTGGCTGCCGTCTCGATGCCGTGGCCAGAGGCGATCGACGCGGCTGCCATGCCCACTGACGATGTTCCTCCGCGGATCAGCAGCCGGCCACTATCCCTGGGTATGAGTCCGAACGTATCCAGGGATCCTTGCGCGGTGAGGTATGTCTCGGGTAACGCGGCCAGAACCTCCCACGGCAACGTGGAAGTGACCGGCATCAGCAGCGCGTTCGGCACCAACGCGTACTCCGCATAGCCGCCGTCGAACGCCCGCCCCAGCTCACCCATCACCACCGCCACTGTCGTCCCCGCCGCCACCAGCGGAGAGGTCGACTCGGCCACGACCCCCACGCACTCGATCCCCAGCACCCGCGGGAAGACCACGCTCGGCGAATGCCCCTGCCGGGTCCGGAGCTCCGACCGGTTCAAGCCCGCGCCACAGACCCGGACCAGGCTCCAGCCAGGACGAACCGCGGGCACCGGCACCTCCCGGAGCTCCAGCACCTCCGGCCCACCCGCTCCGACACAGACCGCCGCGCGCATCGTCGTCCTCATGCATGCCACTGTCGCCCATTCAAGACGTGGCTGACCACCGGTAAAATGCCAACCTATGCCCGTTGCCCGCCAACCCTGGGCCGGAGTGAGCTCGCAGCTCTGGCCGTCCGGCGGCATGCACCTGTGGCCGTCAGGCGGTACGAGCGCGGCGCACTCCCACGACCGTGGCCACCTGGTCTACGCAGCCCGAGGTGTCCTGTCCGTCCACACCGAGCGCGGCACGTCGGTCGTCCCCGCCAACCGCATTGCCTGGATCCCCGCCGGGTTCGCGCACCACCACCGTGCGCACGGCGAGACCGACATGCGGATCGAGGTCGTCCCAACGTCACTCGCGCGGCGGATTCCAGACCATCCAGTCGTCTTCAAGGCCTCCGACCTCGCCCGCGAGCTCCTGCTCAGCCTCACCAGCCCCCGCGAGTACGACCGCACAGCTCGCGACCGTGTCCGTCGCGTACTCATAGATGAGCTCCAAGAAGCGCACGAGCAGCCACTCCAGCTGCCCGAGCCAAGCGACGACCGGCTGCGAGCCCTCGCGCGGAAGCTGTACGAGGAACCCGCGGACAACACCCCTCTCGCCGAGCTGGGAAGGACGATCGGCGCCAGCGCCCGCACGCTCAGCCGGCTGTTGCACGACGAGCTCGGCATGACCTTCTACGAGTGGCGCACCCAGCTCCGCGTCTCGCACGCGCTCGTCCTGCTCGCCGAAGGCCACGACGCCACCCACGTCGCCCGCGCGTGCGGGTGGGCCAACCCGAGCAGCTTCATCGCCGCGTTCACCCAGCTCGTCGGCACCACACCGGGGCGATACCGAGCCGGATCTCAGTAACAAACAGCGGAAATTACGTATTCGTACGGATGCCTCGCGATCCCACCGAATGCTGGAATACGTCGCATGAAGCGGCGCGGATTTCTCCAGGGTGTCATCGCGGCAGGTGTCGTGGCGGGCTTCGACACCGCGACCGGACAGTGGGTACGCGAAGCGCAGGCGGCTCCGAAGGGCACGTACGCGCCGTTGCCACAGCTCGACGGCGTGGTCGTGATGGGCGACGCCGATCTTGCGGCGGACAGCACCGACGAGGGCAACATCGTTCATCACCGGCCGTGGGCCATCCTCCGTCCCGGCTCCGCCCAGGACATCGCCAGCATGGTCGCGTACTGCCGCCAGAACGGGCTGAAGCTCGCACCCCGCGGCGAGGCGCACTCCGTCTACGGCCAGTCGCTCGTCGAGAACGGGCTCGTCGTCGAGACCCGCTGGCTCGACACGATCCACAGCATCGGCACCACTGTCGCCGACGTTGACGCCGGCGTGCTCTGGAAGACGCTGCTCGCCCAGACGACGGCGAAGGGCGTGACGTGCCCGGTCTTCACCGGCTACATCGAGCTCACCGTCGGCGGCACGCTGTCGGTCGGCGGCATCGCCACGACCGGCATCGAGGGCGCGCAGGTCGACCGCGTCCGCGAGCTGCAGGTCGTCACCGGCGCCGGCCAGATCGTGTGGTGCTCCGAGACCGTGAACGCCGACCTGTTCCAGGGCGTACTCGCGGGCTTCGGTCAGTTCGGCATCATCACCCGCGCGAAGCTCGACCTCGTCCCCGCGCCGACCAAGATGCGGCAGTGGAGCCTGCTCTACGCGAACCCCCGCACGTTCTTCAAGGACCTCCGCACGATCCTCGGCAGAGGCGAGATTCCCCATGCGTACGGGCAAGTCGCGATGCCCGCGCTCGCGGTCGCCGCCGACCCCACCCCGCTGCTGCCGCCGCTGGACAAGCTGCTCCAGCTGCTCGAGGCGCTCACGTCGCCGCTCACCCGCGGCCTCGGCTCGGTCATCTCCGTGCCTGCCCTGCCGCTGCCGACACCGTGGCTGTACGTGCTCAACCTCGCCATCCCGTACGAGCCCGGCACACCACCGAACGGCGCCAGGCTGCTGCGCGGCATGAACGACCTCTGGCTGCTCCGCCAGCAGTACGACCGCGACTACACCGACTACGTCCTGCGCGTCGACGAGCTGATCAACCTGCTCAAGGGACTCGGCCTCTGGAACGGCGTACCGCACCCGTGGATCGACGTGTTCCTGCCGGGCGAGGAGGTCGAGGACTTCGTCATCGACACGTTCAACGACCTCACGTTCGACGACGTCGGCCTCGCCGGCTTCGGCCTGCTGTTCCCGCAGCGGCGGGACAAGCTCACCCGGCCGAACCTCCGCGTGCCCGACACCCAGAGCGGCTGGGTGTACCTGTTCGACGTTCTCACCTCGGCCCCGCTGCCCGGACCCAACACTGCCTTCGTCGCCGAGAAGCTCGCCCGCAACCGGCAGATCTACGAACGCGCCCGAGCCGGCGGCGGGACGCTCTACCCGATCAGCGCGGCACCGATGCAGGCCGCCGACTGGGCACAGCAATACGGCTCCCGCTACGCGACCATGCAGGCGCTCAAGGCGCAGCACGACCCGGACCGGATCCTCACCCCCGGGATCGCCGTCTTCCCTTAGTGGGAAGGGCGTTCACACCTCGAGGTCGTGACGGATCGGTCGCTCCTCGTGCTCGCGTAGGGTGCCAGCAACAACGGTGCCCGAACGGCGAGGGAGCTGGCCATGCGGGAGCGGCTCACCGTGCTCGGGACGACCGATTTGCACGGGAACGTCTTCAACTGGGACTACTACAACAACCGCGCGTACGACGATCGCGACGGCGACGAGATCGGTCTCGCGAAGATCGCGACGCTCGTCGCGGAGGTCCGCGCCGAGCGAGGTGCCCAACGTACGTTGCTGATCGACGCCGGCGACACGATCCAGGGCACGCAGCTCGCCTACTACTACGCGAAGATCGAGCCGGCCAGCGAACGGCAGCTCCACCCGATGGCGGCGGCGATGAACGCGATCGGGTTCGACGCGGCGGCGCTCGGCAACCACGAGTTCAACTACGGCATCCCGCTGCTGCGCGCGTGGCAGGAGCAGCTCGAGTTCCCGTTGCTCGGCGCGAACGCGCTGGACTGGAGCTCGGACCGGCCGGTGTTCCCGCCGTACGTGATCAAGAGCGTCCGTGTGCGCGACGACCTGCGCCCGGTCCGCGTCGGCATCCTCGGGCTCACCAACCCGGGCATCGCGATCTGGGACAAAGCGCACGTCGAGGGGCAGATGCGCTTCCCCGGTCTGGTCGAGCAGGCGCGCGTCTGGGTGCCGCGGCTGCGGCTCCGCACCGACGTGCTGATCGTCGCCGCCCACTCCGGCCTCGGCACGTCCTCCTCGTACGGCGACGCGATCCTGTACCCCGAGAACGCCAGCATCCTGTTGGCCCAGCAGGTCCCCGGCATCGACGCGATCCTGGTCGGGCACCAGCACGCCGAGATCGCCGAACGGTTCGTCACGAACGTCACGACGGGCGCGAAGGTGCTGCTCACCGAGCCCGCGTACTGGGGCAAGCGGCTGAGTGTGATCGACCTCGACCTGCGCTGGTCTCTCGCCGACGGCTGGTCGGTGCTGGACAAGCACGCGAGCATCCTGGACAGCAGTTCCGTGCCGGAGGACCCGGAGATCGTGCGGCTGCTGAAGGGCGACCACGACAAGGTCGTCGCGTACGTCAACTCCGTCGTCGGGACCTGCAAGGAGGCGATGTCGGCGGCGACCGCGCGGTACGAGGACACCGCGGCGATCGACTTCGTGAACTTCGTCCAGGCGGAGACGGTGAAGGCCGCGCTGGCGGGGACGCCGGAGGGCTCGCTGCCGGTGCTGTCGATCGCCGCTCCGTTCAACCGCGCCGCGTCGATCCCCGCGGGTCAGGTGAGCGTGCGCGACGTCGCGGCTCTGTACGTCTTCGACAACTCGCTGCTCGCGGTCCGGCTGACCGGCGCTCAGCTGCGGTCGTACCTGGAACGTTCGGCGGAGTACTTCCATCAGGTCGACGGACCAGGCCCGTTCCCGCCGGAGCGGCTCACGAACGCGAACGGCATGGCGGACTACCAGTACGACATCGTCGCGGGGCTCGACGCGCGGCTGACGTACGACATCGACATCGCCCGGCCGCTGGGCCACCGGATCGTCTCGCTCGCATACGGCGGGGCGCCGGTCCGCGCGGACCAGGAGTTCGTGGTCGCGATCAACAACTACCGACAGTCCGGCGGCGGGAACTTCCCGCATGTCGCGACGGCGCCGGTGCTCTACAACCGGCAGGCGGAGATCCGGCAGCTGCTGATCGACTGGGTGCGCGAGGTCGGGGCGATCGACCCGGGCGTCTTCGCCGCGGTGGACTGGCGGCTGGTCGCGGATGGCGCGCCTGTGGTCGTCACGCCCTGAGGCCGGTCGTCGGGGGAAAGTCCGGGGGATGCCGGATCGTTCGCAGAGCGGTCGCAACGGACGATGGAGACATGTCGAACCGCATGAAATACATTCTCGGCGGGGCGGTCGTCAGCCTCCTCGCCCTTTGGTGGCTGCCGGGCTGGCTCGCCACGTTGATCGTCTTCGCCGTCATCGCCGCGCCCGTCGTTGGTTATCTGATGCTCGACCCGTCCCAGCGGCGTCGGCTGCAGCGCCTGCGCGAACGCAAGCAGCTGCCGTGACGCTTCGCCGCGAGGGTCGTTGCCCCAGGCTCTGATCAGGGCAATGATCGGCGGATGCACCAGGCCATGGAGGAGGGGCCGTTCGAGGCGGTACCGCTCGCCGAGCTCTTCCCCGACATCGAAGCCCCCGAGGTTCTCGTGATGAGGTTGGTAGCGCTCGCCCTCGACTCCGCGAGGCCTCCGGAGGACGCGCCGACGTGGTACTGGTCCATCGACAACGCCGCCTTCCCAGGTCCGAAGACCGTGGGAACCGCTGTCTTTCTCAGCACAGCTGTGTCGATCGGCGACCGTTCCGACTGGACCGAGCTGGACATCGACGCCAGCTGGACCCGCCAAGGCATGCGCGAGGTGACGGCTTCGGTAGGCGTGACTTGCTTCTGCGACGTCGATCACGGCACTCACTACGTCGAGCAACTCAGCCTGATCGCCAACGGCTACAGCTCGCTGAGCAGACGGTTGGAGCGGGCGGTAGAACAGGTGCTGGCCTGGCTGGCCGGGCCGCTCGAACCGGCGTACTGGCGGGCGCGAGCGGGACTTCCCTCAGACCAGTGACGACCGGCCACCGGGTGCCAGAGCGGCGGCGATGGCGGCGGCCAGCGTGGGGGCTTCCGACTCCTCCAGCGTGGTCACCGTCACGCGGAGGCCCGGGCGGCTCGCGATCCGGAAGATCTGACCCGGTGCCACGACCCACCCCGCCTCGAGCAGGCGGACCGCCGCGCTCGTCTCGTCGCTGACCGGGATCCACACGTTCAACCCCGAGGTCCCGTGCGCCTCGATGCCGCGGGCGGCGAGCGCGCCCAGCAGGGCCGAGCGGCGGGCGTCGTACGTACGCCGAGCCTGATCCACCAGCGATGTGACCTCCGGGTCCGTCCACAGCGCCACCACCAGCGACTGCAGCACCGTCGACACCCAGCGTGCGCCGAGCCACTGGCGGCCCTCGACCCGGCTCACCGTCTCCGCGTCGCCCGCGAGCACCGCGCACCGCAGATCCGGCCCGAACGGCTTGGACAGCGAACGAATCACCGCCCACGAATCCGTCGAAGCGGCCAACGAGTGCAACGGCTCGCTCGCCAGCTCGCCGGCGTGGTCGTCGTCCACCACCAGCACGTCCGGGAAGTCGTCCAGCACCTCGCGCAGCTCGGCCGCACGACCCCGGGGCAGGCTCGCTCCGGTCGGGTTCTGCGCGCGGCTGGTCACCACGACCGCCTTGGCGCCGCGGTGGAGCGCGATCGCCAGGCCGTCCGGCTCGAGGCCGTCGGGATCGACGGGGCAGGGGACGGCGCGCAGGTTCATCGCGGCGAGCAGGTCGAGGACGCCGTGCCAGCCCGGGTCCTCCACCGCGACCGCGTCGCCGGGCCGCAGATGGGCGGCCAGCGAACGTTCTATCCCATCCAGGCAGCCGCTGGTCACCGTGAGGTGGT
Source organism: Tenggerimyces flavus (assembly GCF_016907715.1). Classification (NCBI taxonomy): domain Bacteria; kingdom Bacillati; phylum Actinomycetota; class Actinomycetes; order Propionibacteriales; family Nocardioidaceae; genus Tenggerimyces; species Tenggerimyces flavus. Next base: position 3,219,024 of record NZ_JAFBCM010000001.1, read on the forward strand.
CGGCTGGCACGTCGTCCGCCGCCAGCCGCTCCCGCGCCAGCGCGGCGAGCTCGGGCACCGTGCTCGGCGCGCCGTACAGCACCTTCTCCGGATCCAGCCGCCGCAGCCGCGGGCCGAAGGCGGGCAGGAACGCCGGGTCCGGGTTGCCCGCCGACAGGTCCCGCGCGCCGGGAGGCACCGGCAGCCGCAGCTGGGACCGCGCTACGGTAGCCGGCTTGGCGAGCACCCGCGTCCCTCGCCGACCGTCCGTCGACACCACCCCGCGTTGGCGGAGCGCCTGGTACGCGGTCGCGACCGTGCCCGGCGACACCCCGAGCGTCGCGGCGAGCGTCCGGACCGGCGGCAGCTGCGCCCCGGGCGCGAGGTCGCCCGTCCGGACCGCGTTTTCCACATCGGCGGAGATCGCGTTGGACGTAGCCCCGCGAGGCGAATATCGTAGTGACACAATCGCTAGTTTGTACCAGTACGAATGGAACGGCAATGGTGGCAGGTCTGGGAAAGTGGTTCGAGGCACCGGTCCTCAGCGGGCGGTACGTCCGGCTGGAGCCGATGTCGCTCGATCACGTCGACGGACTCCTCGCGATGCCGCAGGACAAGCTGGTCTTCGAGCACCTGCGGTACGGCCCGTTCCACCGCCGCGAGGAGGCCGAACGGTACGTCCGCGAGGCGCTCGCCGACCACGAGTCGCCGCTCGCGCGCCGCGTGCCCTGGATCCAGCTCGACGTCCGCGACGGCGGCCCGGGCGTCGTGGCCGGCTCGACCTCGTACTACGAGATCCACCCCGAGTTCCGCTCGATCACGATCGGCGGCACCTGGCTCGGCACGCCCTGGTGGCGGACCGGGCTCAACACCGAGTCCAAGCTGCTGCTGCTCCAGCGCGCGTTCGACGACCTCGGCGCCGTCCGCGTCGTCTGGCACGCCGACATCCGCAACACCCGCTCGCAGGAGGCGATCGCCCGGCTGGGCGCGACCCGCGAGGGCGTGCTGCGCAAGCACATGCCGCGGCGGGACGGCTCGTGGCGCGACTCGGTGAAGTTCGCGATGACCGACGAGGACTGGCCGGGCGTCCGGGACCAGCTGACCGCACGACTGGAGGCTTCATGACCGACTGGTACGAGCAGCCGGTGCTCACCGGCAAGCACGTCCGGCTCGAGCCCATTGCCCTCGAGCACGCCCCGGAACTGCTCGCGGCGGCGGACGACGACGCCGTGTTCCAGCACCTGACCAGGGGCCGGTTGTCGTCGCAGGACGACGCCGTCGACTTCGTCCGCTGGGCGGAAGACCTGCGGGAACGACGTGTGCTGATGCCGTTCGCTCAGCTCGACGTCCGCGGCCGCGGCGCGGGGGAGGTCGCCGGGCATACGTCGTACTACGAGATCAGCCCGGACAGCAGGTCGATCGCGATCGGCTACACCTGGCTCGGCAAGCGCTGGTGGCGGACCGGGCTCAACACCGAGTCCAAGCTGCTGCTGCTGACGCACGCGTTCGACACGCTCGGCGCCGTCCGCGTGGTGTGGCACACCGACATCCGCAACGAGCGCTCGCAGGCCGCGATCGCCCGCCTCGGCGCGGCCCGCGAGGGCGTGCTCCGCAAGCACAAGGTGCGCCGGGACGGGACTTGGCGGGACACCGTGCAGTTCGCGATGACCGACGACGACTGGCCCGACGTTCGCGCCCGGCTGACGGCCCGGCTCGAAGCGGCGTGACCAGAATGGGAGTCTCCCGGGTGCCTTGTTCGTTGGGATGGCAGAGAATAGGGATCCACGCGGGACCCGGACGTGCCGTCGAAAGGGACGAAGCATGAAAAAGATCAGGGCCTACCAGGCCGGCGGCGTCGTCGCGGGTCTGCTTCTGTGGTGGATCCTGCCCGGCTTCATCGGCGCGATCGTCGGGGTCCTCGTGATCATCGCCGCCGTCGCCGCACCGGCGATCGGCTACGCGATGCTCGACCCGTCGCAGCGCCGCCGCCTGGACCGGCTCCGGGAGCGCAAGCAGATCTAGGACGCGAGGAAGAACAGCGTCGCCAGGGTCACCGGCAGCGGTCGTTCCATATTCGACATGTGTCCGGCGCCCGGGAGGTCGATCCGGGTCGACCTCGGGATGAACGTGTCGAGCGCGGTCGACGCTGCCTGGAACTCGGGCTCGTCGAGCGTGCCGATCAGCACCAGCGTCTTCGCCCGCACCTGACCGAGCCGGGAGAACGTCGGCGGCCGGATCTGGAACGCGGGATTGAAGAACAGGCTGCAGTCGCAGCCGCCGATGATCTTCTCCAGCTGCGGCCGCACCTTCGGGTCGCCGAACGAGGTAGCGAACAAGGGGTCGCGCAGCCAAGCCCGCAGGGCGGCGGCGCGGCCCTGCTGCTTGTCGATCTCGAGGTAGGTCGGGATGCGCTGCAGGACGTTCGGTGTCGGGTAGGCGAACCCGTTGATGCCGCTGTCGATCAGCACCAGCTTCGCGACTCGTTCGGGACGGGTCGCCGCGACCTCGGTCACCGCGTTGCCGCCGAGGGACTGGCCGACGAGGTGGGCCCGGTCGATGCCGAGCGCGTCCATGAACCCGACGACGTTGTCGTGCAGGCCGACCGGCGCGGTGACCGGGTCGGACCTGCCGTGGCCGCGCAGGTCGAAGCGGTAGGTGAGGAACGTCGAGGCCAGGACGCCGAACTGCTGGTCCCACATGCGGTGGTCGAGGCTCAGCCCGTGCACGAGGATCACCGGGGTCCGGTGCGCGGCGTGCCGCGGGCCCTTGACCTCGTAGAACAACCGGGCGCCGTCGACCTCGACGTAGCCGGAGCGATGGATGGACGGGGCGGCCTCGGCGGCGGCCGGCACGAGCGTGGCCAGCAGAAGAGCGGCGAAGGCGGTGGCGAGCAGGCGAGCGATCACGGCACCGATGGTCGTCGCGGACGACCGCCGTCGGCATCGGCAGCGGCTGCCTAACTCACCCGACGAGGCTGCCTAGGCCGTGTCTCTTGACTATCGCCTGACGCGCGACACCTCGCATCCCGCCTGGCCGCGGTCCAGTTCGTCACCCAGAGGACAAACTATGAATTCCTCCTGCACCACGCCCAGCCGGGCGCGAGGCGCCGCGCGCCATCGCGCTACGCGCGATGACCGACGCTACTCAAGAGACACGGCCTAGCTCAGCGACTGGATCAGAGACTCCTGGACCCAGCCGAGCCACACGTACACGCCGTAGACGTGGCGGCGGGGATCCTCCTCGGGGAGCTTCTCCCACGCGTCCTCGTCGTCCTGCTCCACACCCAGCCGCGTACCCAGGGCGAGCCGCAGGTCGGTGAACGTGCGCAACCAGGACTGGGTCTCCTCCGGGTTCAGCGACACCGTCACCTGGTCGGAGTACTCCGGGTCGCCGAGCGACTCCAGCACGAGCTCGGCGTTCTTCACCTTGCCGTCGCGCAGCCCGCGCTCGGTGAACCGGCGGAAGTCGCCCGCGGACTCGTCGTCGTCCTCGTACGCCGTCGGGAACAGCCGTTGGAGGACGGCGTCCTCGGGCGGCTCGGGCGAGCCCAGGTCGCCGACGATCGCGGCCAGGGAATCCTCCGCGACCTCCGACCGGCGCGGCGGTACGTCGTCGTAGATGAGCTCGACCAGCTCGCCGACCAGCCCGCGCAGCAGCCGGACCTCGTCGGCGACGAACGTCGCGGACACCACCCCGTGCCGCGACCGGAAGCCAGTCGTCATCTCACCTCATGCCTTTTCGGAGCCGGTCTTCTGCAGTGTCGCCCATAGACCGTAGCCGTGCAGGGCCTCGACGTCGCGCTCCATCTCCTCGCGGCTGCCGCTCGACACGATCGCCTTGCCCTTCTTGTGGACGTCCATCATCAGCTTCTCGGCCTTCTTCTTGGAGTAGCCGAAATAGCTCTGGAAGACGTACGTCACATAGGACATCAGGTTGATCGGGTCGTTCCAGACGATCGTGACCCACGGCAGGTCCGGCAGGACGACGTCATCGACCTCTGGCTCGTCCAGCTCGACAGGTGCGGTGCTCACGGTGAACTATCGTGTCACGACCCCATCAAACGTGCCGGACTACCCTTCTGCCATGGGACGGGTCACATCGCTGCTCACCGACCAGTACGAGCTCACCATGCTCCGGTCGGCCCTGCAGAGCGGCACGGCCGATCGGCACGCGGTCTTCGAGGTCTTCGGCCGCCGGCTGCCTGACGGGCGGCGGTACGGCGTGGTCGCCGGCACCGGCCGGCTGCTCGAGGCGCTGGAGCATTTCCGCTTCGACGAGTCCGTTCTCGCCTACCTGCGCGAGCGCGAGATCGTCGACGAGCGGACGGCCGCATGGCTCGCCGACTACCGGTTCGGCGGCGACATCTGGGGCTACCCGGAGGGGGAGTGCTACTTCCCGGGCTCGCCGATCCTCGTCGTCGAGGGGACGTTCGCCGAGGCTGTCCTGTTGGAGACGTTGGCGCTGTCGATCCTCAACCACGACACGGCGATCGCCTCGGCCGCGTCCCGGATGGTGGTCGCGGCCGCGGACCGGCCGATCATCGAGATGGGCTCGCGGCGTACGCACGAGCGGGCGGCGCTGGCATCGGCGCGGTCGGCATACCTCGCAGGCTTCGCGTCCACCTCCAACCTCGAGGCGGGCCGGCTGTACGACATCCCGACCCGCGGGACCAGCGCGCACTCGTTCACGCTGCTGCACGACACCGAGCAGGCGGCGTTCGAGGCGCAGGTCGCCGCGCTCGGCGCCGGGACGACGCTGCTGGTGGACACGTACGACGTGCACGCCGGCGTCGCCGCGGCGGTCGAGGCCGCGGGGCCGTCGTTGGGGGCGGTACGCATCGACTCCGGCGACCTGCTGATGCTCGCGCACGACGTTCGCGCTCAGCTCGACTCGCTCGGCGCCACGAAGACGCGGATCGTCGTCAGCGGTGACCTGGACGAGTACGCGATCGCCAGCCTGCGCGCCGCGCCAGTCGACGCGTACGGCGTCGGCACCTCGGTCGTGACCGGCAGCGGGGCGCCGACGGCGGAGCTCGTCTACAAGCTGGTGGCGCGGTCGGAGTCGTCCGACGCGTCCTCGCCGATGGTCGGGGTGGCGAAGCGCTCGGCCGGCAAGCCCACGCACAAGGGCCGCAAGTGGTCGCTTCGGCGGCTGGACGAGAACGACATCGCCACGGGTGAGGTGATCTCGACCCGTTCAGTGCCGGAGGGCGACGCGAACGACCGGCCGCTGCTCGTCCAGTTCGTCAAGGCCGGCGAGGTGATCTGGACCGAGCCGCTCTCGGCCGCACGCGAGCGGCACGCCCGCTCGCTCGCCGAGCTGCCGCCGACGGCGCTGAAACTGTCCCGGGGCGAGCCCGCCCTGCACACGACCTACGAGGACTCCTGACGATGACTCGCGCGCTGATTGTGGTGGACGTACAGAACGACTTCTGCGAGGGCGGGAGTCTCGCGGTGAACGGCGGGGCGGAGGTCGCGTTCGACATCGGCAACCTGCTGCGGACGTGGCACGAGGCGTCGCTGGTGGAGCGGGAGTACGACTTCGTGGTCGCCACGCGCGACCACCACGTCGACCCTGGCGCGCACTTCTCGGCGACGCCCGACTACGTCGACACCTGGCCGCCGCACTGCGTGGCCGGGACCGACGGCGCCGGCTTCCACCCGAACCTCGACCCGCAGCCGTTCGACGCGGTGTTCAGCAAGGGCGAGCACGCGGCGGCGTACTCGGGCTTCGAGGGCTTCGCGCAGGACGGCTCGGGGTTGGCGGCGTGGCTGCGGGAGCGCTCGGTCGACGCGGTCGACGTGGTGGGGATCGCGACCGACCACTGCGTGCGGGCGACGGCGGTCGACGCGGCGCGCGAGGGCTTCCAGACGACGGTCCGGTTGGAGCTCACCGCGGGCGTGGCGCTGGCCTCGACCGAGGCGGCCCTGACCCAGATGCGCGAGACCGGCTGCGTGCTGGTGGGCGCCCCGATCGTGCGCCCGTAGGCTTCCTGTCGTGCTGAGGATCGATCGGACCACGTACGAGGCCATCGTCGCGCACGCTCGCAAGGACCACCCTGACGAGGCGTGCGGGATCGTCGCGGGCCCGGAGGGCTCGGACCGGCCGGAGCGGTTCGTGCCGATGGAGAACGCCGAGCGGTCGCCGACGTTCTTCCGGTTCGACCCGCAGGAGCAGTTCAGGGTCTGGCGGGACCTCGACGACCGCGACGAGGAGCCGGTGGTGATCTACCACTCGCACACGGCGACCGAGGCGTACCCGTCGCGGACCGACATCTCCTACGCCTCCGAGCCGGGCGCGCACTACGTCGTAGTGTCGACCCGCGCGGACGAGGGGCAGGGGCCGGTGGAGTTCCGGTCGTTCCGCATCGTGGACAGCGTGGTCACAGAGGAAGACGTCGAAGTCGTCCCACCGACCTGACGGAATGAGACGCCCCGTTCGCGTGGTTCCCTTTAACGAGAGCCCGTCCGACCGACCACCTGGAGTAGCTCGCATGGCCATCGAGGTTCGCATCCCGACCATCCTCCGCACGTACACCGGCGGCTCCAAGGTCGTCGAGGCCGACGGCGCGACGCTCAAGGAGCTGCTGGACGACCTGGACGCCAAGCACGCGGGGCTGCGCGGCCGGCTCGTCGAGAACGACGACCTGCGCAAGTTCGTGAACGTGTACGTCAACGACGAGGACGTCCGTTTCCGCGGCGGTCTCGGCGCTGCGCTCTCCGACGGAGACGTGATCACGGTTCTCCCGGCCGTCGCGGGCGGCTGAGCCTTGCGGTTCGACTCGCTCCTCGACGCGATCGGGCAGACTCCGCTGGTCGGGCTGCCGAAGTTCGCGCCCGCGGAGAACGTTCGGATCTGGGCCAAGCTCGAGGACCGCAACCCGACCGGCTCGGTGAAGGACCGCGCGGCGCTTCGCATGGTCGCCGAGGCCGAGAAGGAGGGGCGGCTCCGCCCGGGCGCGACGATCCTCGAGCCGACGTCCGGCAACACCGGCATCTCGCTGGCGATGGCCGCGAAGCTCAAGGGCTACCGGCTGGTCTGTGTGATGCCGGAGAACACCTCCGAGGAACGCCGCCAGCTGCTGCGCATGTGGGGCGCGGAGATCGTCTCGTCCCCGGCCGCGGGCGGCTCGAACGAGGCCGTACGCGTGGCGAAGGGGCTCGCCGAGGAGCATCCGGACTGGGTGATGCTCTACCAGTACGGCAACCCGGCCAACGCGCTCGCGCACTACGAGGGCACCGCGCCGGAGATCCTCGCCGACCTGCCGTCGGTGACGCACGTCGTCGCCGGGCTGGGGACGACGGGGACGCTGATGGGGGTCGGACGCTTCTTCCGCGAGAACCAGCCCTCGGTCAAGATCGTGGCGGCCGAGCCGCGTTATGGCGAGCTGGTCTATGGGTTGCGCAACCTGGACGAGGGCTTCGTGCCGGAGCTGTACGACGCCCGGCTGATCGACTCGCGCTTCTCGGTGGGGCCGCGCGACGCCGTGCGCCGGGTGCGCGAGCTGCTCGAGCTGGAGGGCATGTTCGTCGGCATCTCGACGGGCGCGGTGCTGCACGCCGCGATCGCCCAGGCCCACTTGGCCGCGAAGGCAGGAGAGCGCGCCGACGTCGTGGCGATCGTCGCGGACGGCGGCTGGAAGTACCTCTCGACCGGCGCGTACGAGGGCACCCTCGACGCCGCCGAGGACACCCTCGAAGGCCAGCTCTGGGCCTGAGCCCTTCCCCGTAACGGTTTCGATCCGGTCGAGGGCCCCATTTCCGACTCGTTCGCGTCGGTTTCCGATCGCCAGAACGCGACGACCCGTACGCTTTCGCCCATGGCAGACGCGCCGATCGGGATCTTCGACTCGGGCTTCGGCGGCCTGACGGTCGCGCGGGCGGTCCTCGACCAGCTCCCGCACGAGCCCGTGCTCTACCTTGCCGACACCGCGCGCTACCCGTACGGCGAGAAGCGGATCGCCGACGTTCGCAAGTACGCCCTGGAGAGCCTCGACCACATGGTCGACCGGGGAGTCAAGCTGCTGGTCATCGCGTGCAACTCCGCCAGCGCCGCCGTACTCCGCGACGCCAGGGAGCGCTACGACGTCCCCGTGGTCGAGGTGATCCTGCCCGCCACCCGACGGGCCGTCGCCGCCACCCGCAGCGGCCGGGTCGGCGTGATCTGCACCGAGGCGACCGCGACCGCGATGGCGTACAACGACGCGTTCGCCGCCGCCCCGCAGGTCACGCTCTCCACGCGGGCCTGCCCGCGGTTCGTGCCGTTCGTCGAACGTGGCCTCACCAGCGGACCCGAGCTGCTCCAAGCGGCCCACGAGTACCTCGACCCGCTCGCCGAAGTCGGCATCGACACGCTCGTGCTCGGGTGCACGCACTACCCGCTGCTCACCGGCGTGATCTCGTACGTGATGGGCGACGGCGTCACGCTCGTCTCCAGCGCCGACGAGACCGCCAAGGAGGTCTACGCCCGCCTCGTCGGCGAGGGCCTGGAACGACCCGCCGATCTGCCCGAGCCGCGACATCGGTTCCTCACCACGGGGGATCCCGACTCCTTCATGCAGATCGGCGGCCGCTTCCTCGGACCGGAGATCCGGTTCGTCGAGGAGCTGCCATGAGGCTGACCGTCATCGGCAGCTCCGGCTCGTTCCCCGGCCCGAACTCCGCCGCCTCCTGCTACCTGGTCGAGTCGTTCGACCCCGAGCCGTACCGCCTCGTCCTCGACCTCGGCAACGGCGCGCTCGGCCCGCTCGCCAGCTGCACCGACATCTACGGCATCGACGCGGTCGCGCTCACCCACCTGCATCCCGATCACTGCATCGATCTGTGCGCGTACTACGTCGCGCGCAAGTACCACCCGAACGGTGCCCAGCCGCAGGTTCCCGTCTTCGCCCCGACGGGCGCGGCGGACCGGATGGCCACCGCTTACGGGCTGCCGCTCAAGCCCGGCATGCGCGAGGAGTTCGACTTCCAGAACTGGGTCGGGGGAGAGAAGATCCGGCTCGGCCCGTTCCTCGTGACCGTCGCGCCGATGGCCCACCCGGTCGAGGCGTACGCGATCCGGGTCGAGCAGAACGGGCGAACGCTGGTCTACTCCGGCGACACCGGCCCGACCACGGCGCTCGTCGACCTCGCCCGCGGCGCCGACCTGCTGCTCACCGAGGCCTCGTTCCTCGAGGGCGACGACAACCCGCCCGACGTGCACCTCACCGGTCGCGAGGCCGCCGAGCACGCGACGCTCGCGGGCGTACGACGGCTCGTGCTGACCCACATCCCGCCCTGGCACGACCCGCTCCGCGTGCTGGCGGACGCGCGGCCCGCGTACGACCACCCGATCGAGCTGGCCAAGCCCGGCGCCACGTACGACATCTGACCGTGCCCACCATTGCTGGCGCGGCGCTGGCGTAGGGCGTCCGGAACCGGATGGTTCGCTGACGCGGGTCTTTCGGTCATGACCGGTTAGGCCTACCGTCGGCGGGCATGGAGCTCCCTCGAAGGACAGTGCTCGGCGCTGCCGGGCTCGGTGCTGCTGGACTCGTTCTCGGCACCGGAACGACCGCGAGCGCGGACGCGACCGTGTGGACCACGCGCGCGAAGTTCGACGCGCTCGACAACGGGTTCAACAACGGCAACGGTCGCAAGACCGAGCTGAACGAGGACCGCGCCGCGCTCGGTTGGGGTGAGGCGTACATCCTCCAGGCCTACCTGCTGATGTGGGAGGCCTACCGGGACCCCTACTACCTCGACAAGGCGGTCGACCACCTCGACCACGTGCTCGCCTCCCGCGACACCGAACGCGGCGTCGGCGACTGGCGCGGGCAGTCGCTGCCCGGGTGGCGCGCGTACTGGCCCTACTCCGCCGGCGACCTGATCCTGCGCGACGCGCAGGGAAGGCCGACGATGCGGATCCGGTCGGCCTGTGCGTTCGCCGAGAGCATGCACGTCACGGTCTCGGCCGGCACGACGCCGGGCACGTTCAAGATCCAGACGCACCACGACATGTACGGCAGGGACAACACGCACGACAACCTGACGATGGACCCGGCCAGCCCGAACTACGCGGTGCGCCGGATCAACGACGGGTTCAGCGGCGCCAAGGACCAGCTCACCGCGAAGGACCTCCGGCCGACCCCCGACGCCGCGGGCGAGCCGGTCCCCGTCGTGGACACGCTGCACTCGTCGTACTTCCACTCCTCCGTCCACACGGGGCAGATCACCTACCCGTTCGCCTGGTTCGCGCGGATCGTCCGTACGACGCCGAAGCTGAACGCGTCGCGCCGCTACCGCGCGAAGGCCACCGAGTACTTCGAAGCGGCCGACGCCGCGGTCGCGATCCACGACGAGGAGTACCTGCGCACCGCCGAGGGCGCCGGCTACTACGGCTACCTGCGCGGCGTGCCCACCAACCTCGACGGCTCGGATCTGCCGCACAACTACAGCACGTCGGTGGCCCGGACCTACCTCGAGCTTGCGATGGCGGGGCGTCGTCCGTGGCACCGGCAGCGCGCGGCGGAGCTCGTCCGCGACTTCGTCACCGACCTGCAGCGCAAGGACGACGGCACGGTGTCGTGGACGTACTACCGGTCGAACGGCCTTTGCTACAACGGCTGGACGCGCGCGGACGACGTCTCCGACAACTTCCCCGTCCGCGGTCCGAGCCGAGCCAAGGAGGACGTGTCGCACGCCCACGTCGACGTGACGATGGCGGCCGTGGCCTACCGCGCCCGGGTCGGCATCGGCGCCGACGACATGACGCGGTTGTACAAGGCGCTGACGCAGAAGGTGATGGTGACCGCGCCGGACGGGCGGCCGACCGTGACGCAGTTCGTCGACGGGAGCGGGTCGAAGGCGATGCTCGCGTACGAGACGATGGCGCCCACCTGGCTCGGCGTGGCCTCGTTCGGCGACACGGCGGCGGCGATCTCGGCGGCGGCCGCGCGGATGGCGGTCAACGACCCGGCGCCAGAGGTGATCCCGATCTACTCGACGGCGTATCTCAACTGGGCGGCGAGGACGGGGGCTCGGCTGCGCTGAGCTCGTCGAGCAGCGCCAGGTCCGCCTCGAGGTGGGCGCGCCCGTTCGCCATCAGCGCGGCGACGAGGGAGGCGTTCGGCAGCGAACGCTTGGCCTCGGTGCCCTTCTCCCACACGCGGAGCTCCTCCCGGAGCCGGTCGCGCAGAGCGTGCAGTTCCTCGACCGGAAGTGGATCGGCGAACGTGAGCAGCGTGTAGAGCCCGCGGGGATAGCTGCCGCGCAGGTCCTGCCAGCCGTCCCGGAGCAGGAGGCGCAGCTCGGACCGGCCGGCGTCGGTGAGGCGGTACGTCGTGCGGGCCGGCGTGGAGGCGTCCTCGACGATCTCCGCGTGGCCGGCGCGTTCGAGGCTGCCGAGCGCGTGATAGACCGAGCCGCGCTTGACGTCGGTCCACAGCTCGGCCTCGCTGGTCTCGAGCCAGCGGCGGATCTCATACCCGTGCTTCGGCCCGTCGGCGAGCAGCCCGAGTACGAGGATCCTGGTGGCGGCGCTCATGCGTGCGCGGGCTCGGACAGCTTGGTCATGACGAACCAGCATGACGGACCGCCGTACCCGAACGTCGTCGGCCTCTCGACCCGCACGCCGTGTCGCCGCTCGTCGGCGGCGTCCATCCAGGCGGTGTCGAAGTCGCAGAAGGTGCGGAGCAACTCCGGCACGCCCTCGGCGACGAGGAGCCGCTGGTAGTAGCAGCCGCGAACGACGGAGATGTAGCCGTGCTCGTCGTCCTGCGGGCGGTCGAACGTGAACGCCCTGCCGAAGAAGTGCGCCTCGCGCCTCTTCGACTCCTCGCGGAGAACGTCCACGGGGTTGGCGGAGGCGTCGAGTGCGGCGGCGGTCTGGTCGCGTACCCAGGCGTAGAACGGGTCGAGGAACGCGTGCCGGAACGCCTCGACCGACTGCTCCTGGTCGTGGGTCTCGCGCAACTGCCGGAAGCCGGCGATCGAGAGCGCGGTGAACCAGAGGATGCCGAGGCCCGGCTCGTCGACGGCGGTGTGCCGCTGCCGTTCGACGATCTCGGTGGCCGTGGCGACGACCGCGTCGGGGTCGGGTGGGGCGAGCGCCGCCAGGAACGGCGAGCTGAACCAGGTCACTTCGGAAGGAATCATGAGTTCATCTTGAGTCAAAATTGACCTACAAGTCAAATTTGACTCAAGAGACGTCCGTGTAGTGATCGACTCACGCCTGACTAGGGTCGAAGACATGACGAGAGTGGATGGGCGATCGACGGGCGACCTGCGCCCGGTGAAGATCACGCGCGGGTGGCTGGACCACGCCGAGGGGTCGGTGCTGGTCGAGTTTGGCCGAACGCGGGTGCTCTGCGCGGCGAGTGTGACCGAGGGCGTGCCGCGCTGGCGGCGTGACTCGGGGCAGGGCTGGGTGACCGCGGAGTACGCGATGCTGCCGCGCGCGACGAACACGCGGAACGACCGGGAATCGGTGAAGGGCCGCATCGGCGGTCGTACGCACGAGATCTCGCGGCTGATCGGCCGTTCGATCCGCGCCGTCATCGACTACAAGGCGCTCGGCGAGAACACGATCGTGCTCGACTGCGACGTGCTGCAGGCCGACGGCGGCACGCGGACGGCGGCGATCACCGGTGCGTACGTCGCGCTCGCGGACGCCGTCGCCTACCTCGAGACGAAGAAGGCGCTCAGAGGCCAGGCCCTGAAGGACACGGTCGCCGCGATCTCGGTGGGCGTCGTGGACGGCGAGGCGCTGCTCGACCTCTGTTACGAGGAGGACGTGCGCGCCGAGACCGACATGAACGTGGTGATGACCGGCGACGGGCGCTTCGTCGAGGTGCAGGGAACGGCGGAGGGCGAGCCGTTCGACCGCAAGGACCTGGACGCGCTGCTGGAGCTCGCGGGCGCCGGCTGCGCCGAGCTGGCCCAGTTCCAGCGGGACGCGCTCGCGCGGACGCTGTGATGCCGCGCCTCGTCCTCGCCACGCACAACAAGAAGAAGCTGCTCGAGATCGAGCGCATCGTCGGCCCGCTGCTGCCGTCGCTCGAGGTGCTGACGCTCGACGACTTCGAGGCGTACGACGAGCCGGTCGAGAGCGAGCTCACGTTCGCCGGGAACGCACTGCTCAAGGCGCGGGCGGCCGTCGCCCGGACCGGGCTGCCCGCGTTGGCGGACGACAGCGGGCTCGCCGTCGACGCGCTGAACGGCATGCCCGGCGTGCTGTCCGCGCGGTGGGCGGGGAAGCCGAAGTCCGACGAGCGCAACAACGCGCTGCTGCTCGAGCAGATCGAGGACGTCCCGGACGAGTTTCGTGCGGCGGCGTTCGTCTCCGCGGTCGCGTTCGTGCTGCCGTCGGGCGAGGAGCAGGTGGTCGAGGGCCGCGTGCCGGGCGTGATCCTGCGCGCGGGGCGCGGCGAGGGCGGGTTCGGCTACGATCCGCTCTTCCTGCCCGACGGCGTCGACCAGACGATGGCCGAGCTGACCGCCGAGGAGAAGGACGAGCTCAGCCACCGCGGCCGCGCGTTGCGCGCGGTGGCTCCGTTGGTAGCCGCGGTGCTTTAGGGGCAGGGGCTAACCTCGAGATTTCAGGTGTTGGTGGGCGGCTTTGGCCTGTGAAGACGGACGTGCCTGTCCTGCCGGGGAGGCTTGGGATGGCGACGTCTCGAGTGATCTGGGGGCGGAAGGCACTCCGTTGGTGAAGCGTGGTGGTCGCCTTACGCGGCCAGTGGCCGCTTTACCTGGCGTCTACCCGGGGTAACGGGGCGGCTGATCATGTTTACATGATCATTGGCCCCATGGCGGGGCCGGTCGAACCAACCGCCGGACGAAAGGTCGGGGCTAGGGCCGGGCTAGGGCAGTTCTCGCCGTACTTGACCACGTCCAGCGTCACGGGCACGCCGTCGTACGCCGCGCCGGGCGCGGGGTCCTGGGCGCAGACCTGCCAGTTGGTCGAGACGAGGACGGCGCGGTCCTTCCCGGACGCGTCGCGGACCGTGGCGCTCGCGTTCGCGCCGAGGGCCTCCTCCGCGACCCGCAGACTCTTGCCGACGAGCGACGGCATGGCGGCGGGTGCCGACGGCGCGCGCGACGACGGCGGCGCGTCCTTCGCGGGGCAGGTCTCCTCGAGCCTCACCACGCCGAAGTCGACGGTCGCCTTCGGGTCCGCCGACCCGGGCGGCGGCGACTGGAAGCAGACCTTCCAGTTGCGGTCCGACACCTGCAGCCGTTCGCGACCACTCGCGTCGTGGCTGGTGAGGGTGACGAAGCCCGCCGCCTGGGCGGTGTCCTGCGCGAACTGCAGGCCCTTGCCGACGAGGTCGGGCAGCTCCGCCCTGCTGGAGCTGGTCGTAGGTGCCGGCGGCTTCGAGGTCCCAGGCGCCGCGGGCTCGGCGGTCGGCCCGCAGGCCGCGGCGAACGCGAGAACGACGACCCACGCGACGCGCGTTCGAACCGTCACCGATCACCTCCGTACCGTGACGCCCCAGTCTGCTACCGGTAGACCGGCGCTGTCACCAGTTCGTAGCGCAGGCACCGGGTCGGCCAGACGTAGCGGTGCTGGCCGGGCAGCATCGCCTGAACGGTGACCAGGCCGCTCACGCGGGTGTTCACCACGTGGTACTTCGGCACGAACGGCGCGATGATCGCGGTCCGGCTGGACACACCGGCGTACATCATCACGGCGTCGCCGGTGAGGAACCAGAACTGCGCGCCCGGGGTCCGCAGCTGCGGGGTCGGGCAGTCCACGCGCAGCTTCTTGTACTCGGTCGGGCTGGCCCGCAGGATCCGGTTCATCGGCAGGTCGAAGCGGGGCCCGTACACGCGCGCCGCGGCCCGGTCGCCGTTGCCGACGATGAGGACGTCGCCGTCCTCCCAGGTCTTGGCGACGAACGCGAAAGCGGCCCGATAGTCGTCCACGCCGAACTGGTACCTGAGGTCGTGGCTCAACCGCTGCGGAGTCGTCCACGAGGTCGCGAGCACGATCGCCGCGGCCAGTACGCCGACGGCGGGTTTGGCGTACTTGAAGGGCAGGATGCGGGCTCGTTCGATCGCGGCGTCGACCAGGATCCCGAGGCAGATCGCCAAGCCTGGCGCGCAGAACAGGATCAGCCGGTGCCCGAACGGGTAGATGCCGAGCAGTCCGACGAGGTAGCCCGCGACGGTCGGCAGTACGAGCATGATGCCGATCCCGACGCCTCGTCGCAGCGCGACCGCGAACCCCGCGATGACCAGCAGCCCGGTCGCCCACCACAGCGCGCTCCCGAGCTCGCGGATCGCGAGGTCCTTGAAGACGACGATGGTCCAGCGGAACGTGTGGGCGAGGTTCTCCGGGCCGAGGTAGTAGTCCCAGTACGACGTGAACTCGTTGACGTGGCTGGTCAAACGCCACGACAGCAGTCCCGCGCCGAGCACCGACACTGCGGGGATGATCAGCCGCACGGCGAGGTGCGCAAGGCCGCGTTGACGGCGTCTGAGCTGCACGACGGCGAGCCAGGCAGCGAGCAGCGGGACGCTCAGCATCGCACCGTAGGAGAACCACGGAGCGACGACGAGCGCGACGTACCAGAGCCGTTCGCCCTTGCCTGTTTGGATCATCAGGACGGCGAGGAGGATGAGTCCGGTGATGAAGAACGTGTCCGCGGTGTACTGCTTGGTCTGCGCGGTGTAGAAGACGAGCTCGGACACCGTGCTCATCACGATCACCGGGACGACCGCGGCCCAGCGGTTCTTCACCAGCCGCGCGGCCAAGATCGCGAGCAGGACGAGGGTGGCGCAGCCGAACAGGAGCGGGAGAACGCGGTAGCCCCGTTCGCCGTCGCCGAGGACCCAGGTCGAGGCCTTGACCAGCACCAGCCAGGCGGGCGGGGCGGTCTGGGCGTCGGTCAGCTGGCCGAAGAGCTGGGGAACGGAGTACGTGTCGAGGCTCTGGACGAGGGAGAGCTCGTCCCGCCAGAACGCCCGGTCCTGCCACCACAGCGCGATCCGCACCACGATCCCGGCGCCGGTCACCACGGCGAGGGCGATGGTGGCGGCGTCGAACCGCCGCACGCGCGGTGGCGCGGCGGGGTCGGACGGCCGGATCAGCGTCTGGAGCGCGTTCACGCCGGGACGATCTCCCTGAGCTCGTGGGGCCGGCGAGATTCGAACTCGCACTGGCATGGTCCTAAGCCATGTGCCTCTGCCATTGGGCTACGACCCCTTCCCCAAGGGAGGAACCTTATCGCTGCAGGTCAGACGCCGAGCTCGCGGCGCAGCTTGGCGACGTGGCCGGTGGCCTTCACGTTGTACTGCGCCGAGGTGAGCTTGCCGTCCTCACCCACCACGAACGTGGACCGGATCACGCCCTGCACCGTCTTGCCGTACAGCTGCTTCTCGCCGTACGCGCCCCACGCCGTCAGCACCTCGCGCGACGGGTCGGACAGCAGCGGGAACGTCAGGCCCTGCTCGTCACGGAACTTCGCGATCTTCGCCGGCGCGTCGGGGGAGATCCCGATGACGGCGTAACCCGCCGAGGACAGCTCCGGCTGCGACTCGGTGAAGTCGCACGCCTCCTTGGTGCAACCGGGCGTGGAGGCCGCCGGGTAGAAGTACACGATGACCTTCTGGCCGCGGTAGTCCGCCAGCGAGACCGGCTTGTTGTCGGCGTCGGGCAGGGTGAAGTCGGGTGCGACGTCACCGGGCTGCAGGCGGGGTGCGGCGGACACTGGGCCTCCTCGGGATGAACGTTCCTGCAACATATGTGCAGGTAAGACCATGGAGCATATGCTGGGCCTGACCAGCGGTGCTCCCTGTCGAGCCTAGGACATCGCCCGGCCGGCCCATCACCTAGGACTAGCCCAGGAGGAGTACGTCGTGCACGTACCTGACGGGTTCCTCAACGCCCCCACCTCGATCGCCACCGGCGTCGTCGCCGTGGCCGCGATCGGACTCAGCCTTCGCGGCGCCCGCCGCGAGCTGGACGAGAAGTCGGCTCCGCTGACAGGTCTCGTCGCCGCGTTCATCTTCGCCGTGCAGATGCTGAACTTCCCGGTCGCCGCCGGCACGAGCGGTCACCTGCTCGGCGGCGCGCTGGCCGCGATCCTCGTCGGCCCGTACACCGGGGTCTTATGTATGACCGTCGTGCTGGCGGTCCAAGCCCTGGTGATCGCCGACGGCGGGGTCACCGCGCTCGGTACGAACATCGCGCTGATGGGCGTCGTGACGGTCATCGTCGGGTGGGGAATCTTCAAGCTGGTCTTACGGTTCCTGCCGAAACGTCCGGTATCGGCGGTTCCGGCGGCGTTCGTCGGCGCGCTGCTCTCGGTGCCGGTCTCGGCGCTCGCGTTCGCCCTGCTGTACCTCATCGGCGGCGCCGCGCCGATCCCGATCGGCGCCCTGTTCAGCGCGATGGTCGGCGTGCACCTGCTGATCGGCCTCGGTGAGGCGGCGATCACCGCGCTCACCATCGGCGCGGTCGTCGCGGTACGTCCGGACCTGGTGTACGGCGCCCGCCCGCTCGTCGCCGCCCAGCCGCTGGAGATCCGCACCCCGAGCGAAGGGACGGCCGCATGAGCCGCCGGACGCTGTTCATCGCCGGCCTGCTGGTGACGCTCGTGCTCGCCGGCGTGGTGAGCTTCTACGCCTCGAGTGCCCCGGACGGGCTGAACAAGGTCGCCGAGGACAAGGGCTTCGCCGAGCACGCCGCGGACAGCCCGGTCGCCGGGTCGCCGCTCGCGGACTACGGCGTGAAGGGCGTGCAGAACGAGCGCCTGTCCGGCGGCCTCGCCGGCATCATCGGCGTGGCGATCGTGCTCGCGCTCGGCACCGGTGTGGCGTACGTCGTGCGCCGTCGCAACCGCGCGAACGCCTAGATGGGTGCAGGGCACGGCCATAGGCTCTACTTCCACGAGCACTCGCCTGTGCACAAGCTGCCGGCGCAGACCAAGCTGGTCGCGCTGGTCACGTTCGTGCTGCTCGTCGTCTCGACGCCGCGCACCGCGTACTGGGCGTTCGGCTGCTACCTCGTCCTGATCCTCACCTCGATCGCGATCTCGCGGGTGCCGTACCTGTTCGTGCTCAAGCGCACCGTCGTCGAGGTGCCCGTAGTCGCGTTCGCTGTCCTGTTGCCGTTCATCGCGCACGGCCCGCGGATCGACGTCCTCGGGCTGTCGCTGTCCGAGCCGGGGCTGCTCGGCAGCTGGAACGTGCTGGCCAAGGCCACGCTCGGCGTGCTCGGCTCGATCCTGCTCGGCGCGACGACCGAGCAGCGCGACCTGCTCGCCGGGCTCGAACGGCTGCGCGTCCCGCACCAGCTCGTCCAGATCGCCTCGTTCATGGTCCGCTACCTCGACGTGGTCACCGACCAGCTCGCCCGCATGCAGGTCGCCCGGGCGTCGCGCGGCTTCGAGGCTCGCGGACCGCGCGCCTGGCCGGTGCTCGCCAAGTCCGCGGGCGCACTGTTCATCCGATCGTACGAACGCGGCGAACGCGTGCACCTCGCGATGCTGTCCCGCGGCTACACCGGCCGGCTCCCGGCCCTCGCCACGGCGGCCGCGACGCGGCGGCAATGGGCGGCCGCGGCCAGCCTGCCCGTTCTCGCGCTCCTCGTCGCGGTGGGAGCATGGGCCTTCTGATGACTGCCATCCTCGAGGTCGACGGGCTCGCGTTCGCCTATCCGGACGGGCACCAGGCGCTGTACGGCGTCTCGTTGTCGATCCAGCGCGGCGAACGCGTCGCGCTGCTCGGGCCGAACGGGGCCGGCAAGACCACGTTGGTCCTGCATCTGAACGGCATCCACACAGCTGGCGTGGGCAGCGTCCGGGTCGACGGGCTCGACGTCGACAAGGAGCACATGCGCGAGATCCGGCGCCGCGTCGGGATCGTGTTCCAGGACCCGGACGACCAGCTGTTCATGCCGACCGTGCGCGACGACGTGGCGTTCGGCCCGGCCAACCTCGGCCTCACCGGCCCCGAGCTCGACGCCCGGGTGGAGCAGGCGCTCGCGATGGTGGGGATGGGGGAGTATGCCAGCCGCCCGCCGCACCACCTGTCGTTCGGCCAGCGCCGCCGCGTCGCGGTCGCGACCGTGCTCGCGATGGAGCCGTCGCTGCTTGTGCTCGACGAACCGTCGAGCAACCTCGACCCCGCCTCGCGCCGCGAGCTCGCACGGATCCTGCAGAGCC
This sequence comes from Tenggerimyces flavus, assembly GCF_016907715.1. Lineage (NCBI taxonomy): Bacteria > Bacillati > Actinomycetota > Actinomycetes > Propionibacteriales > Nocardioidaceae > Tenggerimyces > Tenggerimyces flavus. Next base: position 3,238,153 of record NZ_JAFBCM010000001.1, read on the forward strand.
TGGACGTGACCGTGCTGATGGTCACGCACGACCTGCCGTACGCGCTGGAGCTGTGCGAACGCTCGATCGTGATCGACGACGGCTCGATCGTCGCCGACGGGCCGACTCGCGACATCCTGCGCAACGAGGAGCTGATGCGCGCGCACCGGCTCGAGCTGCCCTTCGGTTTCCACCCCGACCGCGCTACGCTATGAACGAATCTCCAGATCGTTCATAGCTAGGCGGATGCCATGGAGCAGGTCCCGGTCGTGGAGGGCGCGTTCAAGGGCGGCGAGCCGTACCTCAAGGTCGGCAGCGAGGGGGCCCGCTGGTCTACCTCTCCGGCTTCACCCACGAGCACGTCACCCCGACCGGCATGGGGCGCAGGATCACGCTCGGGACCGTCGTTCCGTTCACCCAGGCGGGCTATCAGGTCTACTTCACCAACCGCGCGCCCGGCCTGCCGCCGACCACGACGTTCGCGGACCTGGCCGCCAGCCAGGCCGAGGGGATCCGCGAGCACTTCGGCGGCGGGCCGGTCGACGTCCTCGGCCACTCGACCGGCGGCTCGCTCGTTCTGCAACTGATCGCCGACCATCCGGACGTCGTCCGTCGCGCGGTGGCGGCGAGCGCCGCGTACCGGCTCGGCCCGGTCGCCAAGCAGGCCCAGCTCGACCTCCTGCACAAGATGGAGCGCGACGGCCGCTTCCACGCGCAGGTCCTCGTCGCCGGCTTCACCCAGAACAAGCTGCTGCAGCGCCTGCTCGCGGTGCCGATGCGGCTCGCCCCACTGCTGATCAAGGCGTCCCGGCCGTCCGACCCGATCGCCGTGCTGCGCGCGGAGGACGGCTTCGACGTGTACGACCGGCTGCCGTCCATCCAGACCGAGACGCTGGTGATCTGCGGGGCGCGGGACTACTTCTGGACGCCGGAGATGTTCGCCGAGACCGCCGAACGGCTGCCGCACGGCCAGCTCGTGATGTACCCGAAGGCGGGCCACGCGATCGTCACCATGAAGCAGTTCTTCGCCGACGTGATGGCATTCCTGCGCTAGGCAGGCCGCGAGGTCTGGCTGGGTCGGGGGCACCCTCGTCCGAACCTATGGGACCAGGGTGCCCCCGACCCAAACCGACTAGGCGCTCGAACAGTGCCCAGGGACCGCGTGCGCGCAAAGTGCTCGCGGTGGGGTAGGACTTGATCGTGCGTGCGATGACAGCCATTCCCGGCAAGCCCGGATCCGGCGAGCTGACCGAGGTCCCCGAGCCCGCCCTCGCTGACGGCTCGGTGCTCGTGGACGCCCTGCTGCTGGGCATCTGCGGCACCGATCTTGAGGTCATCGAGCACGGCCTCGGCAACCAGCCGCCAGGCGAGGAACGGCTGATCCTCGGGCACGAGTCGCTCGGCCGCGTACTCGAGGCGCCGGCCGGTACGGGGCTCGAACCGGGCGACCTCGTCGCCGGCATCGTGCGGCACCCCGACCCGGTGCCGTGTCCCGCCTGCGCTCGCGGTGAGGCGGACTTCTGCCGGAACGGGCTCTACACCGAGCGCGGCATCCGCAAGCGGCACGGCTTCGGCGCCGAGCAGTGGCGGGTCGATCCCGGCTTCGCGGTCGAGGTGCCCGCCGAGCTCGGCGACCTCGGCGTCCTCGTCGAGCCCGGCAGCGACGTCGCCAAGGTCTGGGAGCAGGTCGAGATGATCGGCTCGCGGTCGTGGTACGAGCCGGCGACCGCGCTGATCACCGGCGCCGGGCCGATCGGTCTGCTCGCCGCGCTGCTCGGTGTCCAACGGGGGCTGGAGGTCTACGTTCTGGACCAGATGGAAGAGGGCGTGAAGCCCTCGCTCGTCCGCGACCTCGGCGCCCGGTACGTCACCAGCCTCGACCAGGTCGGCGAGCAGGTCGACGTCGCGATCGAGTGCACCGGCGTCGGCGCGCTCGCGTACGGCGCCGCACGGCTGCTCGCTCCCGCCGGCGTGCTCTGCCTGATCGGCATCTCGCACCGCGAAGCCGAGCTGAGCGTGGCGTATGAGGCGCTCAACCGGGAACTGGTGATGAAGAACGCCGCCATCGTCGGCAGCGTGAACGCGGCACGCCGGCACTTCGTCGACGCCGTGGACGCGCTGCTGGAGGCCGATCGCGACTGGCTCGGCCGCCTGATCACAAGGCGGGTGCCGCTCACTCGGTGGCAGGACGCGCTGGACCGGTCGCCCGATGACGTCAAAGTCGTCGTCGACCTGCAAGGATGAGACGTTCACCGAATGGTGAAGGAGGCTCAAAGGTGAGTGACGAAACCGCCCCGGTGAGATCGACGGCACCCGACCCGTCGGCCAACGGACACGCGGGCCGGAGCCGTACGCCTGCCCAGATCGAGGCCGAGCTCGCCGCGACCCGCGAGCGGCTGGCCGCGACCGTCGACTCGCTGGTCGACCGGGTGCACCCGAAGACGCTCGCGGCCCGAGGCGTGGCCTCGGCCAAGGACGCCGTGGTCGACGAGTACGGCGGTCTGCGTACCGAACGCCTGGTGAAGTTCGCCGCCGTGGCCGGCGGCGCGATCGTCGCGCTGATCGTGCTCAGGCGGATCTTCCGCCGCCGCTAGTCGCCAGAACAAGGGTGCGGCTCCGGCCGTTCGTTCGTTCGCGGAAGCCCAACGAGGGTGCCCGCAATCCGCCGACGAACGTGACGACCGGAGCCGCGTCGTACCTACCTCGCTAGGCGCGCGAGCGCCTCCACCACACGAGACCACCGGCCGCCGCGAGCAGCAGGACCGCTCCGCCCGCCCAGGGCCAGATCGGTGCGCTGATCGCCTCCTTCTCGGTCGCGACCTCGTTCGTCGTCTCCTGGGTCTTGACCACCTTGGCCGGTTGGACCGGAGGCTTCTCGTTGATGACCTGCACCTGCTTGACACCCTTGACCTTCACGAGCTCGTCGTGGCCCGCCTTCGTGAACGGGTCGGCCCCGCCACACAGGATCGCGGTGTACTGGCCCTCGGCGGGCTTCAGCCCCAGACCGTGGTCGCTCTTGTTGGCGAAGACGAGGTACTCGGTCTTGTCCTGGATCTCCAACCCACACGACGCGCTGTCCCGTGCGGTGAGGATCTCGTTGCGGACGGCCGGCTTGCCCTTGTAGGTCGTGCCGACCTGGAAGGTGATGACCTTGTTCTGTTCGCCCTTCTCCTTGGTGCTGATCGCGGTGCCGCTGAAGACCACGTCGGCCTTGGCGACACGTTCGGCCAGGTTCGGGTTCGGCACGCAACTGCACGCGCACGCCGTACCTGAGACGGTGAGGAGGGCGCCGCCGGCGATGGCCATGGCGGCGATGAATCGGATGAGCTGTTTCACCATTGGGTTTCTCCCCCTAGTGCGGACTGCGGTTGCACTTCCGACGTGCGAGTCCGCTGGAAGGTTGGCTGTACCCTCCTCAGGGTGAGCGCGCCGAACCCCGACAAGCTGCCCATCCGGATGCTGCACGATCGTGTGCTGGTCTCGGTCGACGCCGAGTCCGGCGAGCGTCGTTCGTCCGCGGGCATCCTGATTCCCGCGACCGCCCAGATGGGCAAGCGGCTCGCGTGGGCGCGCGTCGTAGCGGTCGGTCAGCACGTACGGACGATCGTGGTCGGCGACCGGGTGCTGTTCGACCCGGAGGACCGGGCCGAGGTCGAGGTGCGCGCCGAGGCGTACATCCTGCTGCGCGAACGAGACATCCACGCCGTCGCCTCCGAGCGTCTCGAAGACGACCAGACCGGTCTCTACCTCTAGGTTCTCGCGATGGCGGCTTGGTCTCGGCTGCTCGACGATGTGACCTCGCGGTCGAAGGACACCACGAAGCGACGGTTCCTGCGGCTGTTCCGAACGTCGATCCCGATCCTGCAGTCGGCCGTCGCCGCTGCGGTGGCGTGGGTGGTCGCGACGCGGGTCTTCGGGCACGAGCAGCCGTTCTTCGCGCCGATCGCCGCGGTGATCTCGCTGGGGGTCTCGCTCGGGCAGCGACTGCAGCGGGCGATCGAGCTCGTCGTCGGTGTGGCGGTCGGGGTGTTGGTGGCGGACGCGTTGGTCGCGATCATCGGGCGCGGTCCTTGGCAGCTCGGACTGGTGGTCGTGCTGGCGATGGCCGTCGCGGTGTTCCTCGGCGGTGGTCCGCTGGTCGTCAACCAGGGCGCGGCTTCGGCGATCCTCGTGGTGGCGCTCGTTCCCGTCGGTACGCAAGGCGGAATGGCCACGTCGCGGTTCATTGACGCGTTGATCGGTGGCGTGATCGGGCTGCTTGTCAACGCTGTGCTGATCCCGGTGAACCCGGTCGTGGTGGCGCGGCGGGCGGCGAACCCGATGCTGGACGAGCTCGCGGGGACGCTCGACGACATCGCTCAGGCGTTGACCGGTGGCGATCGCGACGCGGCAGCCGCGGCGTTGTCGCGGGCGCGCGAGATCGAGACGAAGCTGACCGAGTTCACCGACGCGTTGGGCGCCGGATCGGAGATCGCGCGGATCGCGCCGGTGCGCTGGCGGATGCGCGGGCATCTGGCGTTGTACGTCGACGCGGTGGAGCACATCGACCGGGCGGTGCGGAACGTGCGCGTGCTGGCTCGGCGCGCGGTCGTGATGCTGCGCGTGGGGGAGACCGTTCCGCCCTCGCTGCCGGCGGCGATCAGCCGGCTGGGCGAGGGTGTGCGCACGTTCCGGAACGAGCTCGCCCGCGGCTTCGAACCGTTGGCTGCTCGCCGCGGTCTGCTGGACGCCGCGACGCTTGCGACGGAGGCGTTACGTACCGAGCCCGGCTTCTCGGCCCAGGTGGTCGTGGCGCAGCTCCGTTCGGCTGTGCATGACCTGCTGCTCGCGAGCGGCCTGTCCCGCGCCGACGCGGACGAGGTGCTCGGCGAGATCCAGCCCCGGCGCCCTCGGCGTCCCTCCTAGCGGGCGGTCCTTACCGGCGGGAGGCCCGGGACGCGCGGCTTGGGCATCGGCACCCGTGCCGGCTGGGTCTTGAGCGCGGCGGCTGGCGCGAGCTCGATCCTGGCCCCGACGCCGTGGCGGCGCATGAGCGCGAGCAGCGTCTGCCGGCTGTGCATGGTGACCGGCTTGCCGTTCGCGTACTCGAACGTCGCTGGCAGGATCCCCGCGGTCGTCAGGAACAGGCCCTCGTCGGCCTTCTCCCGGCGTACGGCCGAGACCAGATCGCGCACGACCTGCGGCTGCAGCGGCTGGGTCGTGCGCCTCAGGCGGACGATGAACCGTTCCTCGCCGTCGTCGGTCATCCGCGCAGCCCGGTAGTCGAGCCCGTCGGACATCGACCGCACCAGCTCGTGCTCGAGGCCCATGCGGGACAGCAGGGTGCTCGCGAGCTGCTCGAGCTCCTTGACCGACATCGCCATCAGGTCGGGCCCGAACGGCGACGAGTCCGGCTGCAGGCTGGCGCGCGGGTCGGCGTTCTCGAACGCGAGGACCGGCTCGACGCCCTGCAGCTCGTCCGGGCGGTCGGAGATGTGCGCCGCGAACAGCTTCCGCACGCGGTCGAGCGGCTCGACGTCGGCGAGCTTCAGCTTGGCGAACGTACGCCGCCCCGCGCGCATGCTGAACAGGCACGGGGCCGCGTCGAACTCGGATCCCTCAGCGGGGGTGGGCGAAACGGCGAACCCGTTGAACACGACGGTGTCGACGAGGTGGTCCGGGTCCGCTGCCAAGGCGGTGTTGACAGCGCGCAGCGCCATCTGGGCGACGAGCTCGTCGTAGGTCTCGTCCAGCTCCTCGACCGTGCGGAACTTCGAGACCTCGATCGAGTCGGTCGACTTGTTGTAGCGGAACTCCTTCTCCTTGGGCACGACGTCGACCGACGGCAGCTGCCAGTCGATCAGCAGGAGCTTGGAGTCCGGCACGTACGCGATCCGCCGACCGCGCGGGAACGGACGCTTGTCGACGACGTCGGCGAAGACGCGGTCGTAGTACTCGCCGACCGCGAACGGGTCGCGCGCAAGCACACGTTGACGCAGCGAGTCGATCGACCGGTTGTGCGCCGAGATGCGAGCTTTCGCCCCAGCGGTCTTGCCCTCGTGCTCGCGCACCTTCTCCTTGACCCGGGCCAGCCGCTCAGCCTCGGCGACCTTGTGCCGCTCGAGGGCACGGGCGTACGCCTCCTCGGCCACGGCACGTGCCTGCCGGTGCTTGGCGGCGTGCAGCAGCTTTCCGGGTAGGCGCGGCGGCTTCGGGGCGAACTCCTCCCACAGCGGTTCGGGGAGCGGGTCCCGGTCGGCGCCGAGCTTGGCCATGGGGACGGCCTGCTTGAGCTCTTCGAAGTCGATCGGCTTGACGGTGCGGGAAAGAGAGGCCAGCAGGAGCGTGGTCAGCCGTTGCAGCTTCTGGTCGACCTGCTCGGTGCGTACGACAGCGGCAGACGTCTGCCGCTGGACGCGCATGTCCGACCGGTGCTGGTCGGCCGCGCGCTTCTGTTTCTCGGCCTCTTTACGAAGACGGGCGTCCTTGCGTTGGTCCCGGAGCGCCGACGAACTGCGCTCACGGCCAGCTAGCGGTCCCCCGTCTTTCCCATCAGAACGCTGGTTCATCATGCGCTCCTCGAGACGGTCGGTCGAGCCGGCGGGTACGCCGGCCTTAGCAGCCCAGGGGTGGCGGGCAGGATGGCGGACGTTGGGCCGGGTGGGCACATGACGACAGCGCTGGCGTCGAGACCGGCTTGGAGCGGGAACACGCAGCTAACGGAGCCACACGGGACCCTCGACGTTGCCCGTCGACGGGCCGGCCGAAGCCGTGGCGCAGAATCCTCATCGGCTCGCCCTCCCGAGATTGCTCGGCGTCCGATCACACTGCGTACATCCCTTGTAACACGACGCGTGGGGTCCAGCGCAAGCCCCGTCTCGCGAGCTGGGCGGTTGCCACCGGGCATCAGCCTGTCCGATTCGTCCGGAAATGACCTAAGTGATCGTATCGAAAACTCGCCCCGGCGGTCGGCCGGTCCGCTCACCCCTCGACCACGCTCACCGGCCAGGTAGGGCCGATGCGGGTCGCGAAGACTGGAGGATCATGCCAGTCTCCCAGCGCCGGGCGTGGGCAGGTCGCGATTTTCGGCAAGTCGGCTCCACAGAGTCGCCGGATAGCAACGGAGGGCCCGGCTTCATCCGAGCCACGGCGTTTGAATGAAGGGCACCTTCATTCGAACCTATTGAATGAAGGTGCCCTTCATTCAAAGCGGAGCGGGGGCGGACGGCCCCGGCTTCATCCGAGCCACAAGAGACCGGGGGAAGCCAACAAGCGACCCGAGCACGGCAGCAGACCGGAAGGCAAGCAGGCCTCCCCCGGGACACCTGTTCCGGGGGCAGGGGCGGCGCGTGAAAAACAGGTGGCCACACTCGACCGCCGCCACAGTCCCCTAGAGCTCCAAAGCCCGGCGAGCGCCCAACGCAACAGTGTAGAGCTGACCAAAGAAGAGCGACCTCGCCCACGCGCCCGGTGATCATGTACGTGATCATGAAGGCGTACCCGTCGTATACGACCAGTTTCCCTTCACGATCACGTACATGATCACGTCGCAGGAGCACGTCGCCCGGGCAGCGGCCGCCTACGTAGCCGGTGCCGGTTGCTTGCGTAGTCGGTGCGGATGGCAGATCCCCCTCCCGCTGCCACAGTCGAGCGGACGCCGGGGGACCCGGCGGAACAGAAAGCTCACGAAGGGGGAGGCATGTCCACACGCTCGACCACGTGGCGGGGGCGCTTGGGGGTGGCGGTGGCCGCACTGGCTGTCGCGATCGCCGGACTACTCGTTCCGCAGCAGGCCGGGGCCGTGCCGCCGAGCGGTAGCGCGCTGACCGATGATCGGATGACGTCCAACCCGACGGCCTGGCGCTGGTACTACGGCCAGACGCCCGCCTACCTTGGTACGACCGCGATCTCCGGCGGCTACCGCATCACCGACCTCGAGGTCGACAGTGCCTCGCCGCTGAAGTTCACCGCGCGGCTCGTGCACAACTCCGGCTCGTACGCCGCGACCGGTGGCTGGTGGTGGTACTACGGCATGACGCTCGCGCAGGTCAACACCAAGCTCACCGCCAACCAGGCCAGGCTCGTCGACATCGAGGGCTACACGACGGCAGCCGGCACGAGGTACGCCGTCGTCATGGTCAAGAACACCGGCGTCGCCTTCCGCAACTGGTACTACCGGGTCGGCACCAACGCCACCACGATGTACAACGAGCTGATCAGCAAGGGCTTCCGCCCGCAGCAGGTCGGCGCCTTCAGGATCGGAACGACCAAGTTCTACACGCTGATCGCCGTCAAGAACGCCGGTGCCGACGCGCGGACCTGGTGGTGGAAGATCAACCGCACCGCGGCCCAGGTCTCCACCGACATCAACACCAACCAGGCGCGGCTGATCAACCTCGAGCGAGTTTCGACAACCACGTATGACATTCTGCAGTTCAAGGAGCCCGTCTCGTTCTGGCTCTGGTACACCAACCTCACCTCCACCCAGGTCGGCCAGGCCGTCAGCCAGACCGGCACGCGGATCATCGACATCGAGCGCTACACCACCGCGGCCGGCGTACGGTTCGCCGTCGTGCTGCTCGACAACCTCGACGTCGCGGACGGCAAGGCGCGCTCGGCGATGTGGAACAGGTACGGAACGTTCAAGCAGTGGGGCTTCTACCTCAAGCGCGTGAACGGCTCCACCCCCTCGGCATTGCAGGCGAGCAAGCAGTTCGAGCCGGCCAGCTCGATCAAGGTGCTCGTGCACTTCCACGCCAGCCTCAAGATCCAGCAGGGCGCGGCGAACGTGAACCAGGTGCTCAACTTCAAGCGGCAGAACCGCCCGGACTGGCAGAACAGCTGTCCGGACAGCTCGACGATCCCCGGTACCCAGACCCTCGGCATCATGGACAAGCAGATGATGACGGCCTCGAACAACCCGTACACGCACTCGCTCCGGCAGAAGTTCGGTACGGCGAACATCGAGGCGACGGGCAAGGCGATCGGCCTCACCGCGACGAAGTTCAACCACAACATCGGCTGCGGCGGACCGATCCCGAACCGGACCACGCTCACCGACCTCGGCAAGATCTACGAGCGGGCGCAAACGGGCAACCCGCTGAACGCCACCGGCCAGACGCGGTTCTTCGGCAACATGTCGACCTCCAACGGCACCAACTCCTCGCTCTGCGAGGTCGTCAAGCAGGAGGCAGCGTCGCTCGGCAAGTCCGCCGCCTTCGCATCGAGCTACTGCTCGACGATGCGCCTGTACAGCAAGGGCGGCTCGTACTCGCTCAGCGGCGGCACGAAGTGGTTCAGCGGCGCGGGCGTCGCCAGGCTGCCGGTGAAGACCGGGACCCGGGCGTTCGTCTACGGCAGCTACCTGCAGGGCATCACGCTCAAGGCGGGCGAGACCGAGGCGCAGCTGGACGCTCCGCGCGGCGTGGCGATCAAGGAGATCTTCCGGCCCGAGATCCGGTCGGCGATCCAGACGTTCTGACCGAGAACGGCAAGAACCGGCAAAGTGGCTGGCGGCGCGAATGGGCGCCGCCAGCTACGCTCGTTGAGGTTGTCCAACGCCCCTTGGAGGGTCTGTGCGCTTCCTCAACGGTCGGACTCCGGATCACGATCTGACCTACAACGACGTGTTCCTGGTCCCCAACCGGTCCGCGATCGCGTCCCGGCTGGACGTCGACCTCGCGACCGTCGACGGCAGCGGTACGACGATCCCGATCGTCGCCGCGAACATGACCGCGGTCGCCGGCCGGCGGATGGCCGAGACCATCGCCCGCTGCGGCGGCATCGCCGTGATCCCGCAGGACATCCCGGTCGAGGTGGTGTCCGACGTGGTGGCGTGGGTGAAGGAACGGCACACCGTGTACGACACGCCGATCACGATGACGCCTGACGCGCCGGTCGGCGAGGCGCTCAACCTGCTGCCGAAGCGTGGCCACGGCGCCGTCGTGGTCGTCGAGGACGGCCGTGCGATCGGCGTGGTCACCGACGCGGACTGCGAACGCGTCGACCGGTTCACCCAGCTGGGCTCGGTGATGTCGACCGAGCTGCTGACGTTGCCGAACGGCATCGCGGCGGAGGACGCGTTCAACCAGCTCCACGACGGCCGGCACCGGCTGGCACCGATCGTCGACGGGAACGGCCGGATCGTCGGCATCCTCACCCGCGAACGAGCCCTCCGCGCCGCCCTCTACACCCCTGCCACCGACCACGAGGGCAAGCTCAGAGTGGCCGCGGCGATCGGCATCAACGGGGACGTCTCGACGAAGGCCAAGGCGCTGTTCGAGGCCGGCATCGACGTCCTCGTCGTCGACACCGCGCACGGCCACCAGGAGCGCACGCTCGAAGTGCTGAAGATGGTCCGTTCGCTCGACCCCCAGGTGCCCGTCGTGGCCGGGAACGTCGCGACAGCCGAGGGCGTGACCGACCTCGTCGAGGCCGGCGCGGACATCGTCAAGGTCGGCGTCGGCCCGGGCGCGATGTGCACGACCCGGATGATGACCGCGGTCGGGCGGCCGCAGTTCTCGGCGGTGCTGGAGTGCGCCGGCCGGGCGCGCGAGCTCGGCAAGCACGTCTGGGCCGACGGCGGCGTCCGGCACCCGCGCGACGTCGCGCTGGCGTTGGCGGCCGGTGCGTCGAACGTGATGATCGGCTCCTGGTTCGCCGGCACGTACGAGTCGCCGGGAGACCCGCGGCGCGACAGCGACGGCCGGCTGTACAAGGAGAACTTCGGCATGGCGTCGGCGCGCGCGGTGCAGCTACGTACGGCGAAGGACACGCTGTTCGAACGCGGCCGGAAGGCCTTGTTCAGCGAGGGAATCTCGACGTCGCGCATGTACCTCGACCCGGAACGCCCCAGCGTCGAGGACCTGCTGGACGCGATCATCGCCGGCGTACGGAGCTCGTGCACGTACGTCGGTGCGGCCACGCTGGAGGAGTACCACGCGAAGGCCGTCGTCGGCGTGCAGAGCGCGTCCGGGTACGCCGAGGGCATGCCGTTGGACACGAGCTGGTGACCGTCCACCAGCTCACCCGCCGCGACGCCCGGCGGATCGCGGTCCAGGCGCAGCTCCTGGACGCCCACCGGCCAAGCGACCTGCTCGAGACCGTGCGTGGGTTGACGTTCCTCCGCGCCGAACCGACCGACGCGATCGCGCCGAGCGCGCACCTCGTCGCGTGGAGCCGGCTCGGCTCGTCGTACGACCGGCGTGAGCTCGACAAGGCGATCGAGCACGGCACGCTGGTCGATCTGCAGGGCCACATCCGTCCGGGTGAGGATCTCGCGCTCTACCGTGCCGAGATGGCCGACTGGCCGGGACGCGGCGAGCTCCGCGACTGGCAGGAGTACCGGCGCGACTGGGTGGCGGCGAACGACCGGTGCCGCCAGGACATCCTGCTCGAGCTCGCGCGGAACGGCCCGCTCCCGTCCAAGGAGCTCCCCGACACCTGCGCGGTGCCGTGGGAGTCGTCCGGTTGGAACAACGACCGCAACCGCAGGATGCTGCTCGACTTCATGGTCGAACGCGGCGAGATCGCCGCCGCCGGGTGGAAGGGCCGGGACCGGCTGTACGACCTGGCCGAGCGGATCTATCCCGACGACGTCATCGTCCCCGCGGACGAGGCGAACAGGATCCGCAACGAGAAACGTCTACGCTCGTTGGGCATTGCCCGCGCGAAGGCGACCGCCATTCCAGGCGAGCCGATCGACGTCGGCGAGATCGGCGAGCCCGCGGTCGTCGAGGGCGTCCGCGGCAAGTGGCGCGTCGACCCGTCGTTCCTCGGCCAGCCCTTCAAGGGCCGCGCTGCCCTGCTGTCGCCGTTCGACCGGCTGGTGCACGACCGCAAACGGATGGCCGAACTGTTCGAGTTCGACTACCAGCTGGAGATGTTCAAGCCCGCCGCCAAGCGGCGGTGGGGCTACTTCGCGCTCCCGATCCTGTACGGCGACCGCCTCGTCGGAAAGCTCGACGCGGCCGCCGACCACAAGGTCGGCGGCCTGTGGGTCGAGCAGCTCCACCAGGACGTGCCGTTCACCAAGGCGATGACGGCAGCGGTCGAACGCGAGATCAAGGACCTCTCCCGCTGGCTCGCTAGCTGACCAGGTGCTGCCAGGTGGTCGCGCCCACCACGCCGTCGGCGGGAAGGCCGCGCGAGGTCTGGAACGACTTCACCGAGGCCACCGTCGTCGCGTCGAACGTCCCCGCAGCGCCAGCGGCCAGGCCGTACGCCGTGAGGCGGAGCTGCAGCGCACGCACGGCCTCGCCGGTCGCGCCGGACTGGACCGTCGCAGCCAGCTTGCCCCAGGTCAGCGGCCCGACGATGCCGTCGGCGGACAGCCCGTTCGCCGATTGGAAGTTGCGCACCGCGGTCGCCGTCAAGGGGCCGAAGTCGCCGTCGGGGTTGAGCGAAGCCCCACGCGAGATCAGCAGCCGCTGCAGCACCTGCACCCGGTTGCCGTACGAGGTCTCGCGCAAGGTCGGCCAGGCCGGCACGGTCGGGTTCAGCGCACGGTGCGCCGCGCGTGCCACCAGCTCGATCCGGGCAGCGCCGGCCTCGGTCGAGAAGCTGTTCCCCGTCACCACGGCCATCATGTAGTCGTGCCCGTTCCCGTCGAACAGCCCGATGCTGTTGACCTGACCACCGGACGGGAACCACCCGTTCTTCACGTGCACGGTCGCCGACGGCGGCGCCCCGGCCGGCGTTCCCCAGCGCTGCGAGGCGACCACCTGGGCCATCAGCCCGAGCAGGTACGCCTTGCGGTCCGGTGTCAACACAGGGTTGTCATTGGACAGCGCCTGCAGCAGGTTGACCTGGTCGCTCGACGACGTCCGGTAGCAGCCCCAGCAGGTGCCGGTCTGGGTGTCGGTCATGCCGACCGCGTTCATGAACGCCTGGATCCGCGCGTTGCCGAGCGAGTTGTACATCGCGGTCGTCGTGTCGTTGTTCGACTCGGTGATCGCCAGCCGCGCCTGGTTCTGCTCGGTCGCCGTGAGCCCGCGACCCTCTTCCTGCGCACGCCGCAGCAGCGTCCCGACGATCGTCGCCTTGATGATGCTGGCGACGCCGACGAGCAGGTCTGGGTTGTAGTGGCAGACCGTGTTCGTCCTGCGGTCCAGAACGGTGATGCCCATGCTGTTCGGGCTGCGGAAGACCGCCTCGTTGAGGTCAGAGCTCAAGCGGGCGGCAAGATTCGCGTTGTCGGACGTACACGTCGCCGCCGCGATCGTGATCTGCCGCGGTACGGCCGTCGCGTGGGCAGGCGCCGCGCCGACGGCGACGAGGGCGAGAGCGACGAGAAGCGTTCGGATCCGCGACACGGGGTTTCTCCTCTACTTGCCGGCCTGCAAGGCGGTCCAGGTCAGGTTGCCGACGACCCCGTCGACACCGAGCGAACGAGAGCTCTGATAGTCGCGAACGGCCTGCTCGGTGATCGTGCCGAACTGCCCGTCGATCGCCACGGTCCGCCGCAGCGCCGCCGTCAGCGAGCGCTGCAACCTCCGAACGGCGACTCCGGTGGAGCCGTTGCGCAAGGTGGGCTTGTCACCGCGCGCGAGCAGCGCGGTCCAGGTGTGGAAGTCGACGACCCCGTTCGAGGGCAGCCCGCGCGCGGTCTGGAACGCCGAGGCGGCACTCGCCGTCGTGGCGTCGTACGTCCCCGACGGCGTGACGGAGTGGCCAGCGGCCGTGAGCAGGCACTGCGAAGCCTTCACGGCGGCGCCGGTCGAGCCGGACTGCAGCTGCGGATAGGCCGTGAAGTCCACCGACACGTCGTCGCACGCGCCGCCCGCGGCGACGAACTGGTTGGCCGCCGTCTCACCGAACGCACGAGCCTCCGCCGCGTCCTCGATCGGCGAGGCCTTCACGCCCGGAAACAGGATGAAGCTCACCACGGTCCCGCCCACCCCGCCGGTCGCGGGGTTCGGGTTGATGCCGAGCTGTTCGGCGAGCTCGTACGAGCCCTCGCCGATGATCGCCGCCGGGCCGAGGTCGCCGACGACGGCGTACGCCACCTTGTTCTGGTAGACGACCGCCGCGACCGTCCCGCCGGTGATGTTGTGCGCCGAGTAGTCGAACTTCGTCGACTTCAGCGGCACCACGATGAACGGCAGCGTCGCGGAGTTCAGCGGCTGCCCGTTCGACTGCGACCACGCGGTCTCCGGCTGGAACGAGGGGTCGGTGTTCTCGTTGCACTGCGTCGTGCGCTGACCGTCGCAGTCGATGTCGAAGTCCGCGGTCCAGAACACCGCGCTGCTCTTGCCGCAGATCGGGATCGTCTGCGATCCGCCGGCGTCCTGGGAGTACAGCCCGTTCGACAGCTGGGTGCCGCAGGCCTGGACTCTGGCGCGCAGCTGGTCCGCGGTCGGCCCCGCCAGCGGGGCAGCGGGTGCCTCGCGAAGCGGGGCCGTCGCGGCGGGAGCCGGCCCGGCGAAGGCGACGACGGCTATGCAACAGATCCAACCGACGAGCAGTGGGAGAAATCGGACACGTCGCATGGTCGTACTCTGCCCGCAGTCAACGGGTTTCAACAATACGTTGACGCGCGTTACTTCTTGTCCGGCACGTTGCTGCCATCCTGATGCTCGGGGCTCTCGAGGACCAGCAGCCGGGTTCCCTTGTTCCGGCGGCGGGTCAGTCCTTCGGACCGGTGGTGGACGTATTTGGTCTCCAGTTTGAAGCGCTTGATCTTCGTCTTGGCAGGGCGCATCGGCCCACGTCTCCTGACATCGGCTGAATGAGGGCATGCGGATGCCCCCGGCGCCGGGAGACGACGGACGAGTGGAAAAGACCGAGAAGAAGGGTCGGCTAGACCGTGCGTTGCCTCGTCCGGCACCGAAGAGCGGTGCTACGAGTTCGCACGAGCGGACCCCTTCCTGTGAGACGACAGAGTCGGATTCCCCATGAGGGTAGGTCGGTCGCCGTTTCCGACGCATCCCATTTACCGCTGGGGTTGGTGATCGGGGTCAGCGCGGTCGTCACGTACGTCGCGGCTCGAGTGCTAGACGTCGGCCAAGCTGCAAGCCCAGTTGAAAGCGCGTCCGCGCACCGAAGCGATCCATCAGGTCGTTGACGCGGCGCTGCACCGTACTGCGCGACAACCCCAACCGGCGGGCGATCAGCTCGTCGGTATGCCCCGAGGCGAGCAGGCTGACGAGCTGGTCCTCCGTCGAGTCGGCGGTGTCCGGCGCGACCCAGGGAACGGCGTTCGCCCAGTACATCTCGAACAGCGCCGACAACGCGTCCAGCAGTGGCGACTTGTGCACGACGACGATGCCGATCGGCTGCCCGTCGGCGTTCGCCAACGCCGTCGTCGCCGCCAGATCGTCGAACAGCACGAGCTTCACCGGCAGCCCGTCGAAGATCCGGATCTCCTCACCCGCCAGCGCGGAGTCCCGCAGGTCCGGCCAGCGCGCCGCGTCCTCGACCTCCACGCTGTCGTAGACGACCCGGTAGCGGACCCCGTTCGCGATGTTCTCCCGCTGGATCACCGCGTCAGGGTCGAGCAGGGCGCCGAGCTCATCCGGCTCGAGCGAGTTCGGCGACCAGGGGTGCGGCGGTCGTTCGAACGCGCGTACCTGCGAACGGGCGGACAGGTGCAGCTGTCGCGTCCGTTGCGACGTCCCCTCCACATCCGCGGTCACCAGCTCGACGAAGTCCGTCGCGGTCGTGCTCTTCGTCGCCTCCCAGTACAGCTTCATCAGCCGCGGGACGAGCTCCTGCACCTTGCGTACCTGCTCGATCTGCTGCCGGGACAACGTCTCCAGCGCGATGTCCGGAGCGATCGCCGCGTACCGCAGCGGCCGCCCGGTCAGCGTCGTGACCAAGCCGCGTTCGACCAGATCGGTCAGCACGCGAGAGGCCCGGGCGGCCGACCAACCAGGCAGCCGCGACACCAGCTCCGCGCGCGTCTGCGACGGCTGGTCGAGCAACGCGAGGTAGAGCTGCTCCGCCTCGGGGCCGAGCCCGATCGCCTCCAGCAAGATGTGCCCCCAGCTCGCCGGTGAAACATGTGTGTCAATGCTACAAACGCGTCGCTGTGAACGCTTTCGCCAATTCCGCACCCTGTGTCAACCTCCCGAGGAGTCGACCGCAAGTACGAACTGGGGAGAGGGGCTTGCATGCGTCGTTCAGTCGTGGCCGCTGCTGCCGGAATCACCTTACTGGCAGGGCTTTCGGTCACCGGAGGTCCACCGGCCAATGCCGGGGACGACGGTGCCCAGCGGGTCCTGGACAGCCGTTCCATGTCCGAGCTCGCGGCCGGCATCCGTCCGGCACCGGCCATCACCCTGCTCACCGGCGACCAGGTGCAACTCGGCGTTGACGCCAAGCGGCGCCTCGAGGTCACCGGGGTGAAGGTCGCGGACCGCCCCGACGGCCGCCCGGTCGCGATCCACACGCTCCAGCAGGGCGGCGACCTCTACGTCTACCCGTCCGACGCACTCCCGCTCGTCACCGCGAACAGGGTCGACGCGGACCTGTTCAACGTCTCCTACCTCGCCGAGGCCGGCTACACCGACGCGGAGACGAAGCAGCTCCCGATCATCGTCCAGTACGAGAACGCCAAAGCCAACAGGGCCAACGCTCTCCCCAGCTCCACTGTCGAGCGCACGCTCGAAAGCGTCGACGCCACCGCCATCGACGTGACGAAGACCGGCGCCGCCGCGCTCTGGGAGACGATCACCACGCCGATGCAGCGGACGCTCGACGCGGGTGTCACCCGGGTCTGGCTGAACCGCAGGGTCACCGTCGACCTCGACGTCAGCGTGCCCAAGATCGGCGCCCCGGCGGCGTGGCAGGCCGGCTTCGACGGCACCGGGACGACCGTCGCCGTTCTGGACACCGGCATCGACGACAACCACCCCGACCTCGCCGGCCACGTACTGGAGGTGAAGAGCTTCCTCCCCGACGGCGACACCACCGACGGCAACGGCCACGGCACCCACGTCGCTTCCACGATCGCCGGCTCCGGCGCCGCCTCGGAGGGCAAGTACAAGGGCGTCGCGCCGGGCGCGAAGCTGCTGGCCGGCAAGGTCCTCGCCGACGATGGCCGCGGCAGCATCTCCGGCGTGATCGCCGGCATGCAGTGGGCGGCCGAGAGCGGCGCCGACGTCGTCAACCTCAGCCTCGGCGGGAGGGCGACCAACCCCAGCGACATCGCGACGGAGGCCGTGGACGAGCTCACCGAGCAGTACGGGACGTTGTTCGTCATCGCCGCCGGCAACAGCGGACCGGACCCGCTCTCGATCGGCTCGCCCGGCACCGCCGACTCAGCACTGACCGTCGCCGCGACCGACAAGCTCGACCAGCTCGCCGAGTTCTCCAGCCGTGGTCCGCGCGTCGGGGACTTCGGCCTGAAGCCGGACATCGCGGCGCCGGGCGTCAACATCACCGCGGCCGCGGCGGGCGGCACCGGCTACAAGAGCCTCAGCGGCACCTCGATGGCCACCCCGCACGTTGTCGGCGCCGCCGCGATCCTCGCGCAGCGCCACCCGACCTGGCAGGCCAAACAGCTGAAGGACGCGCTCGTCAGCAGTTCCGTCGACACCGGGTTCAGCCCGTTCGAGCAGGGCGCCGGGCGGGTCGATGTCGCCCGCGCCGTACGGCAGGCCGTGTTCAGTGACGGCAACCTCGACTTCGGCCGCGTCGTCGCCGACAGCCCACCAGCGCAAAAGACCATCACGTACACGAACGACGGTGACGCTCCCGTCAACCTCACCTTGACGCCGACGGTGAAGACGTTCGGAGGTCAGCCGGCACCCGCCGCGCTCGTCACGATCGACCGCACCACGGTCACGGTCCCGGCCGGCGGGACAGCTCAGGTGAACGTCAGCGTCGACGCCACCAAGAGCGACATCGGTGGAATGTTCCGCGGCACCGTCAAGGCAGCCGGTGGAGACGCCGCGCTGACCACCGCGTTCGCCGCGTACGTCGAGCCCGAGGTGTTCGATCTCGCGCTCACCGCGGTCGCGCCGGACGGCGCCACCGACTTCGTCGTCGACGGTTGGCTGCTGGCGCGCAACGAGGGATCGACGGACTTCGCCGATCCCACCCGAACCCTGCCTGGTGTGCCGACCGTGTCCACCGCGCTGGCGAAGGGCACGTACACGGTCGCCGCGAGCATGAGCTGGCGCGACGGCGCCGGAGAGCTGCAGGCCGCCATCGTCCTGAACTCGTCCGTGCCGGTGTCGGGTGCGGCCGCGATGACGTTCGATCTGCGTCAGGCCCGTCGCATCACGATCGAGACCGACCGCCCGGCGGAGACCTACGACGCCTGGTTCGGCTTCGAACGCGCCAGCTCCGGCGGCGACTGGGAGCTGACCGGCAAGCTCGAGTCGGCCGACGGGACGGACAACTTCTGGACGCTGCCGGTCGCGCCGGTCACGACGGGCACGTTCGGCTACGCCAGCCAGCACATCCTCGGTGAGCCACTGGTGCGAGCGTCGACGAAGGGCGCGTCCCCGCTGGTGCTGCACCCGCGGTACCGCTCGGCGGACCACACCGTCGCCAAGCTGACCGGCACGAGCGACTACCGGCTCGTCTACGACGGCACCGGTGCGACGGCGACGAAGGCGGCCACCGCCACCGTCGCCCTGCTCACGCCGACCGACATCTGCCAGCCGGTCTGTGGCGCCGACCTCGTCCCGCGGATCAAGCGACTGGCCGACGCCGGGGTCAAGGCAGTCCTCGTCGCCGGCTCGACCGGCCGCGTCCAGCTCGGCACCCAGGCGTACGCGCTGCCGACGATGACGCTGCCGGCCAAGCAGGCGCAGGCGTTGCGCGATCGGCTGCTCGCCGGACCGGTCGAGCTGACCATCCAGGGAGCACGCGACCTGCCGTACCTGTACCTGCTGCGGTTCGGCAAGAGCGGCGAGCTGCCCGCCGACCTCGACCACCGGGTCAAGGACGACCAGCTCACCGCCGTCGAGAACCTGGTGCACGCTGACGTGCCCACCGCGACGTCGATCGACTGGGCGGTCAACACCGATGGGCCGACCCTCGCCACGGTGGAGACGCCCACGTTCGTCGCGCCGCGGCCGCTCGTCACGCTCGTCGGTCCGGTCGACCCGGCGGCTTCGCATCGGTTCATCGCGGAGCAGCCGACACGCAGACCGTCGGTCGAGTTCGGCTACCACGCCCTCACGACGGCGAAGCCGCGGTCGATCCACTGGTTCCAGCCGCCGGTCGTTCCCGGTCCGCCGATCGTGGAACCGGCGGTGGACGGCTCGGGCGAGACGCTGCTGTGCTCGCTCTGCCGCGAGGACAACAGGTTCTACCAGTTCATGTACCTGACCACCCCGGAGCCGGCGCACCAGACCGGGCATCTGGGCCTCGGCCACGAACAGTTCCCGCTCACCTGTGACGACCCATCCAGTCCACCGGACGTACCGACGTACTCGTGCGAGCGGCATCTGTACGACGACCAGGGCAAGGAACTCACGCCGTACGTCTATCCGGAACTGGTCATCAGCTTCAGCGACGGCAAACTGGAGGTGTCCCGATGAGGCGCTCGATCGTCGCACTCGCGGCCGTGCTGGGACTGGCACTCGGTGGATGCAGCTTCATGGCGTACGACCTGCCACCGGAGTCGAAGGAGTACCGCTACACGATGAAGCAGTTCCGCGGTGGCGCGACCGTCAACACCGCTTGGACGTTCTGGTCGAAGCAAGTCACGGTTGACGACCAGTCGCCGAACTACCCGTGCGTGCTGACGTACGCCGGCCAGGGCGTGCCCTGCAAGCCGGAGTCGGCGATCTTCCTGCGGTACGACCTCGGTGTCGCGCTCGACAACACCGTGCAGGGAGGGCGTTCGCACAAGATCACGGTGACGCCGTTCTACCAGGATCTGACCAGCCCGCCGAAGGTCACCTCGCTGACGGTGGAGATGACGCTCGACGGAACCCGCTGGCGCAAGGCGCCGGTCCGGCCAGCTGGGGCGGCGTACACCGCGACGCTCCAGCTGCCCAAGACCGGCGTCGTCGGCCTGCGGGTGCTGGCCAAGGACAACAGCGGAGCGACCGTGAACCAGACGATCGACAAGGCGTTCCGCTTGAGCTAACGGTTGGGTACCTGCCAGGCGATCAGCTCGGCGTCACGCCCGAAGATCAGCTCGCCGGCGTTGTAGACCATGCGCAACGCCGGCTGGGTGAGCAGCGTGCGGTACGTCTTGCGGTTGGTGTCGACGAGGACGACCTTCTCCCCACCGATGTGGGCGTAGAGGGTCGTCTTCGTCTCGTCGAACGCGAGCTGGCCCGCCGCGTTGTGGCCAGCGAACGTGTCGAACGTACGGATCGTCCGCCCCGTCGAGGGATCCAGCTCGAGCACGTCGCCGTCGACGATCGCCCAGACCCGGTTGCGAGAGTCGACGGCGACCGCGGAGATCGTCCGGACCGATGCGGACGGGTTGACCTCCCACAGCTTGCGGTTGCGGAAGACGTCGTAGGCGAAGATCGTCGCGCGGTCCTGGGTCGGCGGAGTCGTCGAGAGCCCGCCGGCGACGGTCGTCGCGCCGTACACGATGCCGTGCTTGCCCGCGGCCATCGCCGTGATGCCCTCGTCGACGATGAAGTCGTCGATGATCCGGTCGACCTTGCCGGTCCGCGCGTCGATCACGGACAGGGATCCGCCGAGTGTGTCGCCGGACGGCGTGGAGCCGGAGACGAGCTTGCCCGGCACCTCGGCCAGTCCCTGCGGCCGGCTCTGCACGTGGCTGGTGAGGTCGAGCAGCTTCACCGGGTTCTCGTTGCCCTGCGGCGCCTGGTCGGAGTACTCGGCGCTGTAGAAGGGCTTCGACTCGTCGTAGCGGTAGATGCGCGCCGACGGGTACGCGCCGATGACCAGCCCACGGCTCGTCGGCAGCATCGCCTCGACCTGGCTGAACCGGTTGTACGTCGTCGCTCCGTCAGCCGTCGACACGACCGAGACACCGCCCTGCAGGAACCCGCCGGCGTACACCGTGCCCGGCGCGCCGGAGGCCAGCGCGAGGACCGGCGTCGGCTGCCCGGCGACGGTCGTCCGGATGTTCTGCGACTGGCCGGTCTTCGTGTCGTAGCGGAACATCAGCCCGCGCCAGAACAGCCCGACGACGCTGTCGCCGTCCCAGCCGATGCCGCGGGTGTTGACGATGCGCCCGTACGCCTTGAACCCGGTGCGCTGCTGGACCCGCGTGACGGGGTCGTACGCGATGAGCTCCGACGATCCGGCCTCGTACTGCTTGAAGAACCACACGCGGCCGTCGGGTCCGGGCGGCGTGACGTCGAGGCCGGCGGCGCTCTCCACGGTGTCGGTCCACGCGCCGGTCGCGGTGTTGTAGACGCGAAGCGGGCCGGGGCCGGTCTGCTCGCGGGCGTAGACGAAGTCGCCGTACGCGCGCAGGTCGTTGACGACCTTGGCGGTCGGGTCGCCGATGCCGGGCGGCAGCGGGAGCTGGCGCTTGGCGCCGGTCGCGGGGTCGAGCTCGGTGACGATCCAGGAGGCGAGCGCGCCGGCGTAGATCTTCCCGTGTGCGTAGGCGATGCTCTTCACGTACGTCTGCCCGGCGACCATCGTTCCGTAGTCGCGGAACGTCTTCGTGGTGGGACTCCAGCTGAACACCTTGCCGCCGGGCGAGGTTCCGCCGAAGACCGTGCCGTCGGGCGCGACGACGATGTTCCACACGTACCCCTCGCCCGCGGCCGGGACGCCGAGATCCTCGGCAGCCGTGGCGCCGGGGAGGAGGCGGTAGAGCTTGCCGGCGCCGTACGTGCCGACGTACACGGTGCCGTCGGGTGCCTGCTCGACGCCGTACGCGCCGCTCGCGCCGGGCAGGGGGACAGACACGAGTGGAGCGCCGGTCGTCGTGTCGACCGCGTTGAGGTACGCGGGTGTGCCGGACACCGCGGACCAGATCACCCGGCGGCCGTCCGGCAGCGAGCCGACGGTGCCGCCGATCATCAGCACGTCCTGCAGTGGGATGCCCAGCGAACGTGGCCCGACGGGGGCCGGTGGTGGTGCCGCCGGTGCGGCGCCCGCCGCCGTCGACGCGAACGTCGCCGCGACGACCGCGGCCGCCATGGCCAGAACACGCAGTGTCTTGCCTCGCCTCACCGATCCACCTCCACGTTACGGACCCGGCCGCAAATTGCGAGCGTAGGCGCCGTGGAGGGACATGTCCACAACAGGTCCGCACCAGTTCTGGACATGACCGTTGACGGCCGCCCTTGCTGTGTTTACGGTCACGACCACAAGATCTCGCGAGGTGGTGGCCAATGGGTAGGCGAATGCGTTCCTGGCGCAAGCTGCTGATCATCGGAGTGGCGCTCGCGGCGGGCCTTTCGGCCACCGCTGCCGTCGCTCCCGCAGCAATCACTCCTACGACGCCGCAGTGGTGGAACCGCGGCACGATCCCGCTCTATTCGACCACCGCGGCGGGCGGTGAGACCGCGCGGATGCCGGACGGCACCGTACGGACGTACCTCGCGTTCAGCGGCAAACCCGCGTATCTCGCGGAGATCGACACGCTGACCAAGAAGGTCCTGCGGATGCTGCCGCTGTACGTGCCCGGACCGCCGTCCGGTGAGGTGCCGGCAGACATCGGGGCGCAGGGCGCGTGGGGTGTGTCGATCGACAAGCGCGGCACGGTGTACGTGAGCACGTACGGCTACGGCCACGTGTATCGCCTGCCCTGGAAGGCGAACGCGGTCGAGGACCTCGGTCGTCCGTCGCCGCGCACGAGCTTCACCTGGGAGGGCGACGCCGACGAACGTGGCGTCTTCTACTTCGGCACCACCGAGGGCTTCGGCGCCGCTCCGCTGCCGCCCGGCAAGCTGTTCGGCTGGGATCCGACGACGCGGCAGTACCGCGACTACGGCGACTTCGGCGCGAAGTTCCTGTACGTGCGCTCGGTCGAGGCCGCCGGCGGCAAGATCTACGCCGGCCTCGGGCAGACGACCGGGTTCTGGCAGGTGGACCCGAGGACGGGCAAGCGGGTGGAGATCCAGCCGCCTCCGGGGATGCCGACGGACAAGTACACGTACCAGATGGAGGACGAGGGCGGCTATCTCTACATCCTGTTCGCCGGCGGGACGACCGAGCAGGTCGGCTGGGTCCTGGACCTGAAGACGCTGCAGTGGAAGTGGCGGATCCCCGGCTACATGGGGCAGACGATCACGCAGGCCGACGACGAGGGCCGGGTCTACTTCAACGTCAACAGCGAGTTGCACCTGTTCGACCCGCGGGACGGCACGTTGACGCCGACCGGCTTCAAGGGCGGACCCGAGCAGGCCGACAAGGGCGGCGTCGGCGCCGGCAAGGCGCTCGCGCGGCTGACCGACAAGCGGGTCGGGCACGAGCTGATCTACGGCTCGACCGGCGGCGGGGACATGTGGACGTACGACCCGGCCACGAAGCAGGGCACGTTCGCGTACGCCGACGGCCTGGTCGGGACGCCGACTGCTCCACGCTCGTTGGCGAAAGGCCCCGACGGTCGCGTCTACGGCGGCGGCTACTTCCAGGGCGGCCTCGTCGCGTACGACCCGAAGACGACGAAGTGGACCGAGTACATCTTCAAGCACCAGATCGAGGGCATGAGCCAGCACAACGGGAAGATGTACTTCGGCGTCTACCCGAACGCGCAGCTGTGGGAGTACGACCCGGCCCAGCCGTTCGGCGACGCGAACCCGAAGAAGCTGTTCGAGCTCAAAGACGAGGGTCAGGAACGGCCCTGGACCGTGGTCAGCGCTGGTCCGTACGTCGCGATCGGCACGTCGCCGAAGAACACCCAGGACAACGGGGCGGTCACGTTGTACGACCCCGCGACCGGCCAGCGGCGCACCTGGAACTCGGGTCTGGTCGAGGGCGCGAACCAGATCTCGGCGTTGACCTACAAGGACGGCGTGATCTACGGCGGCTCGCTCGGCTGCTGCAACCCGTCCGACAACTCCAAGCACCCCGGGCAGGTGTTCGCGCTCGACGCGACCTCCGGCCAGGTGTTGTGGCGGTCGACGCCGCTGCCGGAGGAGCAGGGCGTGAGCGGGTTGACGTTCGACGGCCAGGGCCGGCTGTTCGGGCTGACGTACGGAACGGTGTTCGAGATCTCGCCGACCAACGGCGCGCTGATCCGTTCGGTCCAGCAGTTCGCGTACAACTGGGCGACGGTGACGGGCTTCCAGCCGCGCGCGGGGAACATGGCGTACGACCCGGGCGACGGCGCGATCTACGCGACCAACGGGCGGACCCGGCGGATCGACCCGGACACCCTGGTGGACGTGGGCCCGAACTACGTGACGGGCTTCGCCGACGTGTCACCGGGACCGAACAAGTTCTACGTCCAGAGCGGGTTGCTACTCGAGGTCAAATGGTACTAGGCCCATGGCGACCGCTCGCACGTGTCGGCCGCGGGCGGCCTCCACGGCATCGGGTCGCGGTGCTCGGCGGCTTCGGGTGGTCCTGCGGCGACCAGCCGGGGCCTTCGGCCGAAGCGTCGTCCTCGGACCCCGGAAGCCGAAACCGCCGAGCGTGGTGGCTGGGGTCTGAGGGAAGGCAGGGCTAGGAGACGAGGCGGCCGGGCGGCTGGGACCAGCCGACCCGGTCGCTTCGGTGCTGGTGGAGCGGCTCGTTCTCGAACGTGTACTCGGTCTCGACCGCGCCGCCGCGGGTGTAGATGACCACGCGGCTGGGCTGGATCTCGCGCGCGTGGCCGCTTGCCTCGCGGACGGCGCGGTCCTTGTCCGCGTAGAGGGCGGCCGCCCCGGCTCGTGCCGGGACGACCTGCCACTGGTTGCCCTTTGGCGTCACCCGAAACGTGATCCGCTTGGCCATCGTCGTCGTCTCCTTGGGGTGGGGATGTTCGAGTTGTACCCCACCCCGCGGAGTCAATGCCTACGGGTTCGTCAGGTGGGCAGAACGAACAGAACGCCCATCGCTCCCGCGGTCGCGGCGCCGTGCGTGGCGACCGCTCCACCCGAGGTGACCTGCGACTTCAGGTAGATCGAGAACTTCGGCGCGCACGTCCCGCTGGTCGCGACCGGCACCGTCAGGGCCGTGTAGTTGACGTCGTGCCGCCGTTCGTCGCTGATCGTCGCCGCCGCTATGTACGTATTCGTGTCACAGACCGAGCCGTTCGCGTTGAACTGGGTGACGAACAACGTGGTCGACACCCTGGAGTCGGCCGTCGGGCTCGACGACGGACAGCCGTAGGCGTCGCCAGTCCGGCACTTGGTCATCGACAGGTCGCCGAAAACGGTCAACGAGCTCGCACCCGCCGGTGACTGCCACAGCCCGGTCACCGAGCCCGCCGTCGCGCTGCCGGGGATCACCGGCGTGTAGACCGGGTTGCCCACGGTCGTCACCTGGTTGTTCGACGTCGCTTGCACGCCTCCGGGAACGCTGCGACGGCCGATCTTCAGCTCGCCGCCGGTCACCCGCACCGTGCTCGAGCTCCCGCTGAGCGTCGCCACCCACGCGTACATCCGGCAGTACATCGTTCCCGCGTACGGTGCGGTCACCAACATCCGGGCGACCAGCGAGACCGAGGTCTGCGCCCCGGAGCCGATGTTCTCGTTGTGCACGACCTTGCCGCCGATGCTCGCGCCGACCGCGCAGGTCACCGAGGCGTCGACCAGCGTCCGCTTGCTGGCGTCGCCGGCCTGCAGGTCGCCGTAGACGTAGATCTTCTGCCCCGACGCGACGCTGAAGTTGATCGTCGCGACCTCGTACGCCCTGAGCTCGTCGGGCGCGGTGTACGTCGCGGGCGTCACCGCGTCGTACACCACCTCCGCATGAGCTGTCCCTCCTGCCAACACCGCCCCTGCGACCAGGATGGCGGTGATCAGAAACCGATGCAGCTTCATGACATCCCTCCCTCATCCTCGGATCAGGTCGGCCAGCGTGCAGCCGTCCCGGACGAACCTGTTGGGAACCCTGCTGTCGACTCCGTGCCGCCACACCGTCGCGCGGAGGTCGGAGTTCGGACACTTGTCGGCCGGCGGGGTGAAGCGACCGAGGTGACTCAGCTCGGTCTCGCCGGCAACGCGGAGCAGCGTGTACATGCGTCCGTCGGGCGTCGCGTCGAGCCTGAGCAACCCGCTGGTCCGCAGTACTTTCGCCTTCCCCGCAAGGGAGTCCACGACGAACAGCCGCCCCGCGGACGTGCCGTAGAGGTAGCCGTCGCGCCACAGCAGCGCGCCGTCCTGGGCGCTCGCCGGGGCGGTGAACACTGTGAGCTTGCGGACGACCTTGCGGGTCGCCGGATCGAACACGAACACGGTGCCGTCGGCGAGGCCCCAGATCCGGCCGTCGTGGCCGATGGTCAGCTCGTTGATGCTGCGGGCGCCGGGGACGGGCGTGTACTCGGCGGTCTTCTGCTGCGTCGCGGGGTCGAACAGGAACAGCCGCGCCTCGGTCGCCCGCGGGTCGGCACCCTGTCCGGCGTCGGTGCTGGAGCCGGCCCAGATCTTGCCGTCCAGCGGCAGCAGCGAGGCGATGGTCTGGTCCGTGACGATGTCGCGGTGGACGTCGAGCTGGCCGGTGGCGAGGTCGTAGAAGGTCAACGCGCCGCCGTACAGGCCGTAGCCCGGCGTCGTGCCGACGAAGAGCTTGCCGCCTGACGGCAGCACCGCGACCGGGCGGTTCTGGTGGTGCGTCGCCTCGAGCGCGAACAGCACGCGGTTGGTTCCGGTGGTGGGGTCCCACTCCGACAGCTGGCCGTTGGGATAGGTGCCGACGTAGATCTTGCCGTTCGGTCCCCACGCCCAGCCCTCGGTCTGGCCGAGCTTCGTCGTCGCGGTGGACCCGCCGGTCGCCGGGTCGTAGACGACGGTCGAGCCGTTGAGGAACGCGTTGACGTACACCTTCCCCGTGGTGGGGTCGGCGAGCACGTTCTCCAGCGGGGCTGGCACATACTCGAACGGCGACGTCCACACCTCGAGCGCGCTGCTGGCCGGGTCGAAGCGGAACGTGCCCGCGGCGTAGTTGCCGGCCAGCCCGTACAGCTTGGGCCCGCCGTCCTCGGTGATCCAGCCGTACCCGATCGCCGCGCCGCGGCCGAGCGAGACCGGCTGCCCGCCGGACATCACCGTCGACAGCGTGTTGGTCGCGAGGTCGTAGCGGGTGATCGCGTACGCGGTGGCGGTGAAGTACACCGCGCCGTTGCTGGCCGGCGAGACGCCGCGCGCGATGATCGGATAGCGCTGCACGGTGGCGCCGCTCGGGTCCTCGAACGAGACGAGCTCGCCCGTCACGGCGTCGATCACGTAGATCTGGTTGTCGACCTGGGCGAAGATCTTGCCGTCGACGTAGTTCATGTCCGAGAAACCGCTGCCGGTCAGTCCTGCCGGGGTGATCTCGCGCTTCTCACCGGTCGTGGTGTCGATCCGGATCAGCCGGGCCTTGGGGGAGAGCAGGCCGGCGAACAGCACCTTCTGGACCGGGTCGTACGCGGTCGCGCGAGTGTACTTCTCGGTGCCGGCGATCGTGCCGTAGTCGGTGGTCTGGCCGGTCGCGGGGTCGAACTTGAACGCGTGCGTGTTCGGGTACGTACCGCCGAAGATCACGCCGTTCTCGCCGGCGGACAGGCCGTAGACGTACTGCTCGCCGGGGATCGGCGAGCCGAGGTCGGTGACCTGGGTGGTCGCCGGGTCGTAGCGGTAGAGGCGCGCGTTGGCGTAGCTGCCGACGTACACGCGGCCGTCGCTCGCCACGGTGACCGCCCACGAGCCGGACGCGCCGGGCAGCGGGATGGAGCGTTTGAGCTGCCGGGAATGGAGATCGACGATGTTGAGGCGGGCGTTCTCACCCGCCGGGACCGCGTAGACGACGTCGGAGCCGTCGGCCTCGCGGCCGACGGCTCCGGTCATGATCGTCAACGAGGTCAAGGGAGTGCCGAGGTCCTCGATCGGATCCGCGGCTGCCTGAGCCGGCGTCTGGATGAGGGCGAGGGTGAGGAGGAGAAGGACGGAAAGGAGCGGGAACCTGCGCAAGGATGCCTCCTGCTTTGGTTATTTGAGTCCGCTCAACGTGACGCCGCGGACGAAGTACCGCTGCAACAACAGATAGACGAAGAGGATCGGGAGGAACGTCACGACGGCGGCGGCCATCGTGACAGCCAGCGAGACGTCCTTGGCTTGCAGGCTGTAGAGCCCGACTGTCAACACGTAGTTGTCGGGGGAGCGGGTCGCGACCAGTGGCCAGAGGAAGTCGTTCCAGTGCCACAGGAAGATGAAGACGCCGAGGGTCGCCATGATCGGCTTGCACTGCGGAAGGACGATCTGGAAGAAGATCCGGAGCTCGCCGGCGCCGTCGATCTTCGCGGCCTCGATGAGCTCGTCCGGGATGCCGAGGATGAACTGCCGCATCAGGAACAACGCCTGCGCGTTCGCGAGCGTGGGCACGATCAGCCCGGTCATCGTGTCGAGCAGCCCGAGCTTGGAGACCAGGATGAACTGCGGGATCAGCGTCAGGTGGTACGGCACCATCAGCATCGCGATGAACGACCAGAACATCACCTCTCGGCCGAAGAAGCGCTTCTTCGCGAACGCGTACGCGGCGATGGACGCGAACACCAGGACGAGGGCGACCGAGACGAGGGAGTAGACGAGCGTGTTGCCGGCCCAGCCGAGAATGTCGCTGCTGGCAAGGGCTTCCACGTACGCGCCGAGGTCGATCCTGGTCGGGAACAGTGACGACGGGAGGGTCAGCGGCTTCCCGTGCTGGAGAGACAGGACGACCATCACGTAGAACGGGAAGATCGTCACGAGCGCGACGAGTGCCAGTGGGAGATGCGCCCACAGCGACGATCGGCTCGGGTGGCGTCGTCGCCTGGCCGGCCTCGGCCGGGTTTGCCGGGAGAGCGCGATGCTCACTTGTCCTCCCGGAAGAGTCGCCGCTGTGCGAGCGAGATCACCAGCGTGATCGCGAACAGGATGACGCCGGCCGCACTCGCGTAGCCGAAGTCGAAGTAGTGGAAGCCCTGGTCGTACAGGAAGAACACGAGCGAGTAGCTGGACCGGACCGGCCCGCCACCGGTCATCACGTAGATCACGTCGAAGACCTGGAACGACTGGATGATCTCGAGGACGACGACGAAGAACAGCGCGGGTTTGAGCTGCGGCAGCGTGATGTGCCAGAACCGCGACCAGGCCGACGCACCGTCGACCATCGCGGCCTCGGTGTACTCGCGCGGGATCGCGAGGAGGCCGGCGAGCAGGATCAGCATGTCGTACCCGAACCGCGTCCACACGCTCATCAGCGACAGCGACGGCAGCACCATCGAGCCGTCCGAGAGCCAGGGGATGGGGCCGACGCCGATGGTGCCGAACAGCCAGTTGAGCGGGCCGTTGCCGGAGTAGATCCACTGCCAGATCACGCCGCTGGTGATGAGGCTGGTGATCACCGGGAGGAAGTACAGCGCGCGGTAGACGCGGATGCCACGGACCGATCTCGCGCAGAGCTGGGCCATGCCGAGCGAGACGAGGACGGTCAGCGGGACCGCGATCAGCGTGTAGACGAGGGTGACGCGGAGCGCGTTCCAGAACAGCGGATCGGCGAACAGGCGTTGGAAGTTGTCCGTGCCCTTCCATTCGATGTCGCCGGTGATCTTGTACTTGGTGAGGGAGAGCAGCATGCCGGCGATGGCCGGGCCGATGCGGAAGATCAGAAAGAGCAGGACGTACGGCAGGACGAACACCAACGCGATCGCCGAACCGTCGCGGCGCATCGTCTGCCAACGCGAGGGACCGTCCGGTCGGCGGGTGCCGGCCGGACGGTCCGACGCAGACCGCCGCGGGGGGTCGGCGGTCTCAGGAGCGAGCCTTGTGCTCAACGTCGGTCAGCTCAGCTGCGGGCGAGCAGCGCATCGACCTCTTGGGCGGCCGCGTCAAGTGCTTCCTTCGGCGCGACCTTGCCGAGCAGGGCTGCCTGGAGGTGGGGCTTGATCAGGTCCATCAGCGCGCGTCCCTGCGGGCTGATGACGCCGGGCCGCATGTCGTCGAGGTACTTCTCCTCGGTGCCGGCGAGCTGGTCGTCGTCGAACAGGGCACCGACCGACTTGCGCGGCGGGAAGTACTTGCGGGACTTGTCGAACTCCTTCATCTCCTCCGTGGAGGTGACCCACTGGACCCAGGCCTTGGCCGCGGCGGCGTCCTTCGCGGAGTCGAGGACGGCGAGTCCACCGACCGTTCCGTACCCGACTGCCTTGACGTCCTTGAGCGGCGCGCCGATCTCGTAGTTCTCTCTGGGCAGCTTGTAGGCCGAGAGGTCCGACGAGGCCGTGGAGATCGTCAGGCCGACCTTGCCCTGGCCGAACGGGCTGGTCTCGACCGGCAGGACGGCGGTGAGCGCCTCCTTCGGCGTGAACCCGCCGTCGACGAGCTTCTTCACGAACTCGAGCGCCTTGACGCCTTCGTCGGAGTTGAACGCCGCCTTCTTGCCGTCCTCGCTGAGGACCTCGCCGCCCGCCTGCCAGAGCAGCGGGTAGAACGACAGGTTCAGCGTGGCGGTGGGGTCGGCCTGGTAGGTGGTCGCGTAGTAGCCCTTGGCCTTGAGCTTCGGCGCGGCCGCGAGCAGGTCGTCCCAGGTCTGCGGGATCTCGGTGATCCCGGCATCCGCCATGGCCTTCTTGTTCACCATCGTGGTGGTGACCGACATCAGCAACGGGACGCCGTAGAGCTTGTCCTCGTACGTCATCGCCTGCAGCGCGTTCGCACGGAAGTCGTCCTTGTCCTCGGCGATCACGTCCGACACGTCCGCGAGCGCGCCGGTGTCGGCGTACTGCGAGACCTGGTCGGGGATCAGGTAGACGACGTCCGGAGCCTTCCCGCCGGCGATCGCGGTGGTGAGCTGCTCGTCGCGGTTCGCCCACGGCTGGACGACGACCTCGACGTCGACCTTCGCGAACTTCTTCTTGAACTCCGCGACCTTCGGCTGCCACCAGGTGTTCTCCAGGTCGCCGCCGATGGGATAGATCCACATCGTGACCTTGCCGGAGACCTCGTCCGGATTCTGCGGGACAGCTTCGTTGCCGCTCGACCCACAGGCAGTGGCAACTGTGGCCAGAACGCCGGCCAGCGCAACCGCGACGACACGACCGATCCGCATTCGCATGACTCGTACTCCCTGCCCGCGGGTGGACCGGCTCCCCCGAAGAAACCGCGTACTTACGGTCGTAGCCGAATGGGGAGACCATAGCCAGGGCCACGGAACTGGTCAATACCTGTATCCGAAATGGGAACGATCGTTCCTATTTCTGTCCGACGGCCAGAATCCTGGCCTCGGCCTCTTGACTGGCCCAGTCGCCTGACGTCAGCCGCTGCGCTCGATGTGGTCGAAGATGTCGGCGTCAGTCTCCCGTTGCCACTCCGGCAGGTCGTCCCAGTCGGCGACATAGCTCGGCTTGGGGTCCGGGATGTGCTTGTAGATCTGAGCGATCCAGCAGAGCGCCACGAACCGTCCTCGTTGGGCGCGGCTCAGCTTGGACGTGCTGCCGGCGGACACCTCGATGAACTGCCGCACCTGCTCATAGACGGCGGCCGCACAGGCGCGCTCCCAATCCGACGTCTCGTCCCACGGCGCGACGTACCCAGGCTTGGGCTCACCCGGATAGTGCCGCGTGACACCCGCGATCCATGCCTCGCGGAAGACCCGGCCCTGTTCGTTCGACAAGCTGCTGACCCCTCATCAGGTGGAGTCCGACGCTCTCAGTATGGACAGGGGGCGGTGGGGGTGAAGGCGCTGGCGTAGGTGCCGACGGCGTTGCCGCCGGTGTTGGCGGACATGGCGTTGCCGCAGACGCGGGCCTGGGGTGTCGCTTGGAACTTGATGCCGCCGGCCGCGTTGCCGGTGATCACGTTGCCGTACGCGTCGTTGTTCGTCCCGTCGGTCGGGGTGTCGCCGCCGAAGCGGATGCCGGCGCCGAGGTTGTCGCGCGAGATGTTGTAGCGGAACGTGTTGCCCGAGCCGCGGGCGTCGAAGCCGGCGGACTGCGGGTCCTTCTGACCGGTGCAGATGTTGGCCTCGACGACGTTCGCGGTCGAGTTCTCCTTGATGTCCACGCACTCGTTGCCTTGCGTGTCGATCACGTTGCCGAACACGCGGTTGTCGCGGCTGACGTCCGGCCGCGCGTCCGGCGCGCCGTTCGCGCCCTGCTGTTCCGGCGCGGTGCCGATGTAAATCGCCTCGCCGTTCTTGCCGCCGTCGTTGAAGACGAAGTCGTGCACACCACAGCCGCGGATCCGGTTGCCGCTGACCTCGGTGCCGGTGATGAGGTAGCGCAGCCGCACGCACTCGCCACCCGCGTTGAGCAACGTCATGCCCCGAATCGTCAACCCAGCAACGCCATCGCCGGCGACCGCGCTCATCGCGTAGATCAGCTTGTCGCGGTAGCCGTCCTTGCTGTCCGCCGCGCCGTGCAGCCCGTCGATCGTGAACCCGTCCAGCGTGATGTCGTCGTGCTGGACCTGCAGGATGCGGGCACCGCCGCCGCCCTTGAGCACAGCGCTCGCCGGGCCGGTCACACGCACACCGGAGTGCCGCGTGATCGCGTCCTGCAGGTACGTACCGGGCGCGAGCCGGATCGTCGAGCCACGAGGAGCGACGTCGAACGCCTTCTGCAGCGTACGAAAGGCTGTTGCCGACGACGTGCCGGCCTGAGCGTCGTCGCCCGACGGGCTGACGTAGTACGAGGTCGCCGCCCACGCGGGCGCGGCGGTCAGAGCCGCGACCAGTGCGACCACCGCGATCAGAATGCTGCGCTTCATCACGAGACTCCTGTCCGATGGATGCTGCCTTCGTGGCCGGCTCGCTCGACCGCCAGGTCTGAGCCGTCCAACCGGATCCCCGTGACCTTCGGTGCGACCCCCGCGGCTTGGTAGACCGAGACGAACGTCACCGCCTCGCCGTCGGCCGACCAGTCGACCCACGAACGGAACCGCTGCGGATCGTCCGCCATGCCGAATCCCGAACCCACGCTGAACGAAGCCGGCAACGAGCTGACGTGCCAGCCGGTCAGCTCCTCCGCGCCGCTCCAGCGGGTACGAACGACACCGTCAGGCAGGGCGACGGCCTCGAACTCCGTGCCCGGCCGCAACAGAGCCGTCAGCCGGCGCTCGCGGTCGGCCGTGATCCGGAGGACGTCGACCAGGTAGCCGTCGCCGCGGATCAGCTGCCTCGTCGCGCTGACCCCGTCGTACGCCGAGTCGCACCGCGCGACGTCGCCGGCCAGCGTGCCGGCGCACTCGTCCTGCTCGAGGCCGTCGACGCGGAACGCCGGATGCGCGTCGGTGGATTTGTAGTGCGCGCGGAGCGGGCTCGCGTACGGCACCTGGCCAGGGTCGGGCTGCCAGGGAGTCCGATCGCCATACAGGTAAAGCGAAAGCTTGTCGAGGTGTCCGTGAGATCCACCGTGCGGACCGGCGTCCAGCACCGCGTGGACGCCGCCGGCTCGGACGACCAGATAGCCGACATCGCCGAACGTCGACGGCACCTCCGCCGCCGGCCGTGGTGGGCCGCCGAACCACCCGTCGACAAGCCCACCGGCGAACTGGTCGGCGAGCCAACGCAGCTCGACCCACTCCTCCTCGGTGGCGGGACGTTCGTACGGCCCGTCGTGCAACGCCGGCAGGACCCCGCCCGGCGAAGCGATGCCCGTAAGCACCGCGATCATCGCGGCAAGCCGATTGCCCACCGGCTCAGGCAGCGAAGCAGGTGCGACTCCGCGCAAGGTGAGCAGGTACGCGCGCAGCACGAACCCGTGGTAGTAGGTGCTGCCCTCCCATTCCCAGCCGTCGTCGCCCGTGGCCGCGAGGACGTGGTCGTACAGCGTCGTCCAGTCCCGCTCGACGACCTCGCCGCGGATCAAGCCGGCGGCGGTCGACGTGACGATCTCGGCAGCTGTCAGCCAGGCCGTGTAGTTCGAGCTGAACTTGCCCTGCCCGACCAGCTCCGCCCGCGCCTCGACGGCCGCGGCGGCGAGCGCGTCGAGCATCGGCAGCACCGGCTCGAGCCCGGCCGTGCCGAGCGAGGCGAGCGTCCACGCGGCGTGCCCGACCGACACCGCCCAGATCGCCTCGCTCAGCGCCTGGTGGAACAGCCGCCCGCGCAGCATCCACGACGCGGCCTGCTCGTGCTGGCCGGCGTTCGTCAACGAGGCATGCAGCTCCGCGTACTCGACGAGCAGTCCGACGGCAGTAGCGGGTTGCTCGTCGCCCAGCAAGCGGATCCGTCGCGCACAGGCCTGATGCGCCAACGCCGCCCACGCCCCACGGACAGCGGGAGTATCGATCAGGCACCCGTGCGGACAGGCCGCGCCGTCCTTGGGGAACGACCCGTCCAGCAGTCGCGCGTGCACCAGCTCGCCCCCGTGGACGGGGCACACGTACGCATGCCACCAGCCACCGCGCTCGGCGGGAAGGACGACACCACCGTCAAGACTCATGCGGCAGCGCTCCGCCCTGTCCGGCGTGCGAAAGGTGGCGCGTCATCGGGTGCGGACGCCGCCGTCGATGTCGAGCGTGGTGCCCGTGATGAAGCTGGCCGCCGGCGACACCAGGTACAGCACCGCCGCCGCCACGTCCGAAGGCAGGCCCTCGCGCTTCACCGGGATCCCCGCCACGGCCGTGGCCCGGCCCTCCGAGGTGGTGAACGTGTCGTGGAACTTGGTCTCCCCGATGAAGCCCGGCGCGACCGCGTTCACCGTGATCCCATCCACGGCGACCTCCTTCGCCAGCCCCTTCGTGAAGCCCAGCACCGCGGCCTTCGACGCCGCGTACGCCGTCGCGCCGTTCCCGCCCCCGTTGTGCGCCGCCAGCGAGGCCATCGTCACGATCCGCCCGGCACCCGACTCGCGCAGAGCAGGGATCGCGGCCCGGCAGGTACGGAACGTCGAACCCAGGTTGACCTCGATCGTCTTCAGGTAGTGCTCGTCGGTCATCTGCTCGATCGGTGAACGCCCGACGAGGTGCCCGGCGTTGCAGACCAGAATGTCAAGCCCACCGAGGAATCCGACCGTCTCTGCCAGCAGCCGTGCGGTCGCGTCGGTACTGGTGAGATCGGCGCCGACCGCCAGAGCCTTCCGCCCTCGCGACTCGATCTCGCCCACCGTCGAGGCGGCCGCGTCGGCGGACGACGCGTAGTGCACCACGACGTCGGAGCCCGCTTCCGCCAGCGCCAGGGCGATGCCGCGGCCGATGCCGTGTCCGGCACCGGTGACCAGTGCGCGGGTGCCGGTAAGGTCGAAGGACATCGTCTTCTCCCATGCTTCTCGTTGGGGCTACTTATTTGAGCCCTGCGGTCGCAAAGCCCTGCACGAAGTACCGTTGCGTGGCGAGGAACAGCACGATCATCGGCAACGTCGCCAACGCCGAGCCCGCCATCAGGAACGCCCACTGGGTCCCCTCGGTCTGCTGGAACACCGCGAGCCCGACCTGGATCACACGCAGGTCGTCGCGTGTCGTGACGAGCAACGGCCAGAGAAAGTTGTTCCAGCTGTTCTCGAACGTGATCAGCGCGACCGTCGCGACAGCCGGCTTCACCAACGGCGTCATCACCCGCGTGAAGATGCCGAACTCGCCCATCCCGTCGATCCGCGCGGCCTCCTCCAGCTCGCGGGGGAGCGTGAGGTAGAACTGCCGGAACAGGAAGATCGCCAACGGGGTAAGGGCTCCGGGAATGATGAGCGCCCACCAGGTGTCGAGCCAGCCCGTTCCACCGCGGCCAAGCCAGTCGTTGCCGCCGAAGAACGGCACCGACTTCGCGATCAGGTACTGCGGCACGATCTTGGCGTACGTCGGGATCATCATCGTCGCGAGCACGCCCATGAAGATCACCGTGCTGCCGCGGAACCGGATCCGGGCCAGCGCGTACCCGGCCATCATCGCCAGCGCCAGGTTGATGACCGTGTGCCCGATCGAGATCAGCAGGCTGTTCTTGAAGTAGGTAAGGAAAGGAGCGGCCGCCATCGCGTCGGCGTAGTTGGCCCAGATCCAGTCCTTGGGGATGATGCTCGGCGGGTACGAGCCGATGTCCGCTGGGCTCTTCAATGAGGTCAGCAGCATCCACACGAACGGCGCGATCATCATCAGCGAGGCGATCGCGAGCGCCAGCTGCAGCGCGATCCGGCTGATCCGCTGCGTCGCGTCCATGCGCTGTTCGACACTAAGTCTCATGGTCGTCCTTGCCGGTCATCCGACGGCTGATCAACGTGAGGACGAGCAGGAACGCGAACAACACCACGCTCTGCGCGCACGCGAGGCCGATCCGGAATTCGCTGAACGCGGTCTGGTAGATCTCGTACGTCATCACCGTGGTCGCGTTCGCCGGACCGCCGGCGGTGAGCACGTACACCTGCTCGAACACCTGGAACGCGCCGATCATCGAGACCACGAAGACGAAGAACGTCGCCGGCCGCAGCAGCGGCAGCGTGATCGACCAGAACTGCCGCCGCTTCGAGGCGCCGTCGATCGAGGCGGCCTCGTACAGCTCGGTCGGGATGCTCTGCAGCGCCGCTAGGTAGATGAGCATCTTCAGCCCGATGCCCTGCCAGACACCGACGACGATGACCGCGGGCATCGCGGTGTTCGGGTCGGACAGCCAGGCGGGTCCGGTGAAGCCGAACCACTCGAGGATCGCGTTGAACAGCCCCACCCGCGGCTCGAACATCCACATCCACACCATCGCGATCGCCACCGTGGCGGTGATGTGGGGGAGGAAGAACGCCGCTCGGTACCACGCGCGGGCACGGAGCTTCTGGTTGAGCAGCACCGCGACGATGACCGCGATCGCCATCGCGACGGGGACGGTGAAGAACGTGTAGACGATCGTGTGCCAGATCGCGCCGTTCCACACGTCGTCGGAGAACATCTCGACGAAGTTGTCGAACCCGACGAAGCTCGCGGTGCCGGCGAGCACGTCGTAGTTGGTGAACGCCAGCACGAACGTCGCGACGACCGGGATGCCGATCCACCAGATCAGGTGGACGAGCGCGGGCGCCAGCATCAGCCAGGCCGCGCGCCGTTGCTCCCAGCCCAGCCGCCGGTGCCGGCGGCCGCGCGGGGGCACCGGCGCGGCCGCGGTCGACGGCTGGGCCTCGGAGGCCACAGTGCTCGCCACCTTCAGCTACCTACGCTGCATCGCGGATGTGGCCTTGTTCGCGAGCTCGTCAAGCGCCTCTTGCGGGGTCTTCTGGCCGAGCAGCGCCGACTCGATCGCGCCCTTGAAGTCGCCGCGAATCTCCAACCAGCCAGGCACTCCACCCTCGGAGTACGACTTGTCGAGGTTGCTCATCGCGAACTGGACGAACGCGTTGCCCTGCACGTACTCCGAGCTCTGCAGGCTGTTGACCGCCGGAACGTTCCCGCGCTGCTGGCTCGCGGCCAGCGAGGAGTCCGGGCCGGCGAGGAAGTCGACCAGGTCCCGTGCGGCGGCCTTGTACTGCGTCTTCGCGGACATCGTGACGATCGTCCCACCCTGGAACATCGCGGGTTGCGCGTCCCGGATGACGAACGTGCCGATCTTGTCCTGCTTGATCAGGTCCGGCGCCTGCTCCTGGATCTGCAGCCACAGGTTGTTGTGCGCGACCGCCATCGCCGCACGCCCGTTGATGATCGGGGCAGTCGCGGCGTCCGGGCTGCTGAATCCGACGTCGATCGACTTGTCGGTGCGGACCAGGTCGGTCATCAGCTGAAGCGCCTTGACGGCCTCGGGGGAGTTGAACGTCGGCTTGGTGCCGGCGTCGTCGAACAGCGCGCCGCCCGCGGCCCACATCAGCGTCTCGTACGTCTGGCGGGTGTCGTTCGACAGGATGTCGACGCCGGCTCGGGTGAGCTTGCCCTTCGCGTCGCGGGTGGTGAGCTTCTTGGCGTACTCACGGAGCTCGTCGAAGTTGCTCGGCGGTTTCGTCAAGCCCGCTTCGGCGAACAGGTCCTTGCGGTAGACGCCGAATCGGGTGTCGAGCATGACGGGCAGCGCGTACACCTTGCCGTCGTAGACGCCCGCGGTGACGACGCGTTCGGCGTACGTCTTCGCCAGCTCCTTCGGGTCTGCCTCGAGATCGGCGAGCACGCCACGGGACGCGAACGGCGGGATCCAGCCGACGCCCATCATCATCACGTCGTACGGCCGGCCACTCGCCACCGAGGTCGCGAGCTTCTCGTTGAGCTTGGCGTACGTGGTGTAGTCGACCTGGACCGTGAACTTCGGCTGCTTCTTCTTGAACTCCGCGAGCAGTCCGTCCAGGACCTTCTTGCCGTCGGTGCCCTCGAAGATCGGGGTCACGAGACGGATCGTGCCACCCTCTTCGGACTGGTCGGCCGGCGCCGGGGCCGCTCCGCCGCAACCGACGACGGACCCGGCGACGGTGACGGCGAGGGCGGCCAGGGCGAGGGTGCGAAAGAGCCGCATGGGTTCTCCCCTCGGAAGTGTATCGATGCACCGGAAGATACTGAGACCGCAGGAGTGTGTCAATGATGTTACGCGGTGAACCGATGTACTGAACGGCTACCATGACCGGTGTGAAGGGCGTGACGATCTACGAGGTCGCCCGCGCGGCCGGGGTGTCGCCGAGCACGGTGTCGAACCTGCTCAACGGGCGGTCGGGTCGGATGCTGCCCGCGACCCGCGAGCGGGTGGAGGCCGCGATCTCGCGGCTGGGTTACCGGCCGAACCGGGCGGCCCAGCAGCTGCGGACGGGGCGGATCCGTACGGTCGGGCTGGTGGTGCCGTCGGTCGCGAACCCGTTCTGGGGAACATTCGCCTGGCATCTCGAGGGCGCGGCGCTGGCGCAGGGGTATCACGTGCTGCTGTGCAACAGCGAGCGCGACCCGGACCGGGAGCGGCAGTACATCGAGGAACTGTTCGACGACGGCATCCGCGGCGTCGTGCTGTGCTCGTCGCTGCCGTCGCTGGACCACGTCCTGCCATTGCTGTCGCGGGGGTTGGCGTTGGTGGCGTTCGACCGGACGACGCAGGCCGGGGATCCGCCGCCGCTGGTGAACATCTCGGTCGACAACGTGGTGGGGGCGCAGCTCGCGACGCAGCATCTGACCGCGCTCGGACATCGGCGGATCGCGTTCGTCTCGGGGTCGTTGGCGAGCGTGAACCGGGCGGAGCGGTTCCACGGCTTCCAGACCGCGGTGGCCGCGGCGGGCCTGACGGACGCCGAGGTGACGGTGTGGGCCGGGGCGTCGGGGTCGCAGTACGGCGACCTCGACGCCGCCGACCTGGGGCGCCGGGCGGGGCTGGAGCTGATGTCCGCGCCCGAGCCGCCGACGGCGATCTTCGCGATCAACGACATGACGGCCCTGGGTGTGTACGCGGGAGCGCGGGACGCCGGATTCGCCGTGGGGGTTGAGGTTTCGGTGATCGGCTTCGACGACATCGTGCTGGCCGACCTCGCCGCCCCGCCGCTGACCACCGTGCGCCAGTCGCTGCCCGACATGGCCGCCGCGGCCTTCGGCGAGCTCCACTCCCTGATCGAGTCCTCGACGCCCCGCCCCGGCCGCTCCCTCCTGATCCGCCCGGAGCTGGTCGTCCGGGAGTCGACCGCCGCGCCGCGCTAGTGGTGGAACAGCCTGAGGGCGGTGCGTACGTAGGTGATGCCGTGCTCGCGGCAGGCCTGCTCGACCTCGGGTGAGCGGATCGAGCCGCCGGGCTCGGCGATGTACCGCACGCCGTGGCGGGCGGCCTCGTCGACGTTGTCGCGGAACGGGAAGGCGCCGTCGGAGACGCAGGCGACCTGGTCGAGTAGGTCGTCCGGGTGGCGGCGCAGCCACCAGGTGTCGACCTTGGCGCCGGCGAGCGCGGTGCAGTCGATCCGCGACTGCTGGCCGGCGCCGATGCCCAGCGTCATCCCGTTGCGCACGTATGCGACCGAGTTGGACTGGGTGAAGCGCAGAACCGCCAACCCCAGCAGCAGATCCTCGACCGCCTGCGATGGCAACGCGCCGGAAGGCGGGAGCAGGGCGGGCGTGAGGGGGACGTCGTCGCGGTCCTCGACGAGCCGGAGTCCGAAGACCTCACGTTCCTCGCGGGCCGGCGGCGTGAACGTCGGATCGGCCTCGACGACCAGGTACCGCCCCTTCTTCTTCCGGCTGAGCCGTTCCACCGTGCCCGGCTCGTAGCCAGGTGCGACGATGCCATCGGAGACGACGCTGGCCAGCAGCTCGGCGAGGTCGACGGAGACCGGGTGGGAGACCGCGACGAAGTCGCCGTAGGAGGACTTCCGGTCGGCGTCCCGGGCCAGCCGATAGGCCTCCGCGACCGTGTCAGCGACAGCGGCGCCGGCGGGGGAGACGTGCTTGAACGAGGCGGCCGCCACCTTCCCCACGGCCGAGCTCGCCTGGCGCACGAGCTGCCACCCGTTCAGCGCGTCGAGCAGATTGATCAACGACGGTTGCCCGTTCAGTACCCGCATCGGCCACCTGCCGGGCGTCACCGGCCGAGCGGAAGCGGTCTGGTGCGGATTGGTCCCGTGGCGAAGCTCCATGTCCTGGCCTCCCTCAACGAAGATCGCTGACGGAAGCGCCCAGGCGGTCGACGCTCACATCGGAACAGGCCGCTCCCCGGTGGTGGTCCACCCTCGCCAGTCGCGGCCAACTGCCACTTTACGCGGCACCCGCGCAATAGGCTGGGCCGATGGTGGGGCGGGTGACGATTCACGACGTGGCGGAGGCCGCGAACGTGTCGCCGAGCACGGTCTCGAACTTCCTCAACGGCCGGCCCGAGCGGATGAACCCCAAGACGCGCCGCCGGATCGAGAACGCGATCAGCAAGCTCGGCTACCGGCCGAGCAAGGTCGCGCGGCAGCTGCGTACCGGGCACCCGACCACGATCGGGCTCGTCGTTCCATCCGTCGCCAACCCGTTCTGGGGCACGTTCGCCAGGCACCTCGAACGCAACGCGCTCGCCGACGGCTTCCACCTGCTGCTCTGCAACAGCCAGCGCGACCCTGGCCGCGAACGCGAGTACGTCGAACAAATGTGGGCCGACGGCATCCGCGGCGTCGTGCTCTGCTCGTCGCTGCCCGACGTCGAGCACGTCGTTCCGCTGCTGGACAAGGGCCTCGCGATCGTCACGTTCGACCGCACCCCACAGGCGTCCGACCCACCTGGCCTGGCGAACATCAGCGTGGACAACGTCGTCGGTGCCGAGCTCGCGACCACGCACCTGCTCGGGCTCGGCCACACCAGGATCGCGTTCGTCTCCGGCACGCTCGACAGCATGAACCGCCGCGCCCGCTACCGCGGCTTCTGCCTCGCGCTCGAGCGCGCCGGCCTCGATCCCGCGCAGGCTCCCACCTGGGAGGCGCCGGAGGGAACGTACGGCGACCGCGACATCGCCGAGCTCGGCAAGCAGGCCGCGATCGAGCTGCTCCAACGCGAGCACCCGCCGACCGCGATCGTGGCCGTCAACGACCTCTGCGCGTTCGGCGTCTTCGCCGGCGCGCGGTCACTCGGCCGAGACATCCCAGGGCAGCTGTCGGTCACCGGTTTCGACGACATCGTCCTCGCCGACCTCGCCACGCCGCCGCTCACTACCGTGCGGCAACCGCTGTCCGACCTGTCCGAGGCGGCGTTCGCGCAGTTGAGGGCGGCGATGAGCGGCGATCCGTCCGCGCACGGGCGCTCGCTCACCATGCGGCCGGAGCTCGTCGTCAGGGCATCCACCAGCGCTCCGCCAGATTGATCGTTACACCGGAGTAGTTCAGCAGCGGACCTTGACGCGCCGCCCGATGGCGGTGCATCGTTGCACCAACCCAGTCGAAGCACCCTTCACGAGAGGTGTCGTTCGATGCATCGGTCGCTACGCGTACCCCTTGTCCTCACCCTCGCCGGATCGGTTGCGATCCTCGGCCTCAGCACCACCGCGGCAGCCGCGGACGAAGTGCCGGTGACCGCCGTGACCGCGAGCGGCGACGACGGCAACGTTCCGGCGAACACCCGCGACAACAACCTCAGCACGCGCTGGTCCGACGAGGGCGACGGCGTGTGGATCCGTTTCGACCTCGGATCGTCAACCACCGTGGGAAGTCTGGCCATCGGGTGGCATCAGGGCAACACCCGCACGACCAGCTTCGACATCGAGACCTCCGCCAACGGCACCGCCTGGACCAATGCTTTCAACGGCAACAGCAGCGGAACGACGACGCAGCAGGAGACGACCTCGTTCACGCCGCGACAGGCGCGGTACGTACGCGTCGTCGGCCACGGCAACACCGTGAACGCGTGGACCTCGATCACCGAGGTCGACGTCTTCGCCGAGGGCGGGACCACCCCGCCCGCATGTCAGTACCCGTCGGACATCCTCAACCTGACCAACTGGAAGATCCAGCTGCCGATCGGCGACGAGGAAAGCCCGGACGAGGTGAAGCAACCCGCGCTTGACACGTACAAGGTGAGCCCCTGGTTCGTCCCGGCCGCGGACTGCCAGTCGGTGGTGTTCCGGGCGGCGGTGAACGGCGTGACGACGAGCGGTTCGGGCTACCCACGTTCGGAACTGCGCGAGATGAACGGTTCCAGCAACGCCGCCTGGTCGTCGACGTCGGGCACGCACACGTTGGTGGTCGACCAGACCGTTCTGCATCTGCCGAACGACAAGCCGCACCTCGTGGTCGGCCAGATCCACGACGGCGAGGACGACGTGTCGGTGTTCCGGGTCGAGGGCACCAGCCTGTACGTGACGAACGGCGACACCACACACCACAAGCTCGTGACGAGCAGTCTCCAGGTGGGCACGCGATTCCAGGTCAAGTTCGTCGTGAGCGGCGGCCAGATCAAGGCGTACTACAACAACACGCTGCAGACGACGATCTCGAAGAGCTTCACCGGCGCGTACTTCAAGGCCGGCGCGTACACCCAGGCCAACTGCACGAACTCCAGTCCGTGCAGCGCCAGCAACTACGGCGAGGCCAAGCTCTTCAACGTAACCGTCACCCACAGCTAGCCCAGGGACGGCCCAGGGACATCTACGGGTGTAGACAGGTATACGGCGTAGACCCCGATCGGGTTGACTGCCGGACATGGCAGCAACCACCACCAGAGACCGCATCGTCGCAACGGTGCGGTCTCTGATCGTCCAACGTGGCCCCGACGAGGTCAGCATGCGCCGCGTCGCCACCGCCGTGGGCATCACCCCGATGGCGATCTACCGCTACTTCGACGACCGCGACGCGATGCTCGAGCAGGTGGCCGACAACGCGTTCGTCGAGCTCGACCAGCGGTTCACCGAGAAGAGCGCCGGCGCGCCAGCCGACGGACGGCTCCGCGAGCTGCTCGAGATCCACGTGGACTTCGCGCTCGACCAGCCGCGGCTCTACGACTTCATGTTCACCGCGCAGCGCCAGGCCGCTCGACGGTACCCGCACGACTTCCGCGGCGGGCAGTCCGAGCGGTTCAACCCGCTCGCGGACACCGTGGCGGACGGCATCGCGCAAGGCGTGCTCGACGACGGCGAGGTCTGGGAGATCTCGCTCCTGCTCGCCGCGTTCATGCACGGGCTGATCAGGCTCTACCTAGGTGGTCGGGTCGACGTCCCCAAGGCACAGTTCCGCGCACTCTGCATGAGCATGGGCGAGAGGATGATCGAGAGCCTCGCTCCTGCGGCCATCCGGGTGAAATGACGCTTCCAAAATGACACCATCGCGGGATGAGCACTCCGGAGCGGTACGCGCGGCACTCGGCCTTCTCCGATCCCGGACGGCATGGGCCGCTGCTGCGGGAGCTGGACGGGATCGAGGAGATCAGCAGGGCCACCACCAACCTCGTCCTGCACTACCGGGCCGAGGCGGCGATGATGAAGGAGGAGCGCCGCGACGAGATCCACTCGAGGTGGGTCGAGACCATCCTCGACCTCGACCAGGCGCGACACCCCGGACCGCTGCTCCAGCGGCGACCGCCGGGCGACCGGGTGGCGGGGTGCTGTCGGGACCACTCGCTGCTCGCTGTCGCCGCTCTCCGCGAGCAGGGGACTCCGGCGCGGACCAGGGTCGGGTTCGCCGGCTACTTCGACCCCGACTTCCACGGTGACCACGTCGTCGCCGAGTGGTGGAACGGCGAGCGGTGGCAGCGCGGCGATCCGGAGCTGGAGTCGGGGAGCCGGGCGTTCGACGTACGCGACCTCCCGACCGGCGAGGGCGCACCGTTCGAGACCGCCGCCGAGGTCTGGACGGGCTACCGCGCCGGCCGCCTGGACGCCGCCGACTACGGCGTCGCGCGAGGCTCGGATCTGTCCGGCCCGGATTTCGTCCGCCTGTACGTGATCCAGGAGGTCCTGCACCGGTTCGGCCACGAGGCGCTGCTCTGGGACGGCGTCGGCGACGGGATCCAGGACGAGGACGCGGACGAGCTGGCCCAGCTCCTGCTGAGGGCGGACGCCGGTGACAACGACGCCGACGATCAGCTCGAGCACCGGTTCCGGACCGACCAGAAGCTGACGCCGGGAACCACGGTCATCCAGTTCTCGCCCTATGGAGAGCCGCCGACCGTGGTCGACCTCACCCGCCGACCGGAAGCGGCCTCAGGCAAAGAGCACTGACCGGGCCTGCCGAGAACCGAACATCGCGGCGTTCTCGTGCGCCACGCCCGG
The DNA here is from genome assembly GCF_016907715.1 of Tenggerimyces flavus. NCBI lineage: Bacteria > Bacillati > Actinomycetota > Actinomycetes > Propionibacteriales > Nocardioidaceae > Tenggerimyces > Tenggerimyces flavus. Next base: position 3,282,649 of record NZ_JAFBCM010000001.1, read on the forward strand.
CACGATCAACCGTTGGTGCGGCGCGGACGGAAAGTACGTACGCAGGTAGTTGGTGTAGCGCAGGCCACGGTCGAAGCGGTGCGCGCCCTGCAGCTCTGCGGCCGGCTCGGTGTCGAGCTCGGAGTCGCGTTCGACGTCGGCGGAGCCCAGCAGATAGGTGACCTTGCGGGACAGGTAGCGCGCTCGCATCTCCCGCGCGCCGACCTTCCGCAGATAGTGCGTGTCGAGATTGCGCAGCCCGTACTTGTAGTTGTCGTACTCCGCGCACGAACTGTCGGGAACGTCGAATGCGGTGGCGGTCGGGTCACCGAGATCTGGGCGCAGATTGCTCAGATACAGGTACGACGACGGATTCGCCACCACGTAACGTATTCGAACGCCCGACAGCTCTGTCGGCGCCTCACCCGCTGCCGCGTACCGCTGGGTGAACTGGCCGCCGGCCGAGTGACCGACCAGTGCGATGCTGCGCAGACGAGGGAATTTCTCCTTGTCCGCAAGGGATCTGAAGATGCCGTCCATGACGGCGAAGCTGCTGAGTCCGTACGGTCCCTCGGCCTCGCCGCCCTCCTTCCACGCCGCCGACGTCCACCGCGCCTCGTCCTCGGCCGGTTCGTCGTTGTGGGTCTGGAAGAACGGGGTGACGATCGCCACCTTCCTGGTGGCGTGAGCAGCGCGAGCGGCGTCGAACAGGCCGGTGAACGTCTGGTCCGGGCGCCGGAGATTTCCGTGGATGCCGATGATCGCGTGCACCACGTACTTGTTCCCGGTCAGCGGAACGGTGCGGTAGTACGGCACCTTCCAACCCTGCGCGACGGTCAACAGGCCGCGATGGTCGTCGGCCTCGATTTCCGTCGCGAACGGCGTGTCGACAAAGATGCTCACCCACCAATCATTCCCTATGGATGCAAAAGTAGTCAGCGAACGAGGCTGACATCGCCTAGGATCCGGTGCGTGAGCGGGCCTGGATTGAGCGGTTGGGACCGGTATCGGACCTTGGAGAACGAGGTCTTCGAGCTGTACGACAAGGGGCAGTTCGACGAGGCCGTCGAGCTGTTGCGGAACGCCGAATCCGGCCTGGCGCCCTGGCGTTCGGACCTGGCGCACATGGCGGCCTGTGTGCTCGCCGCGGCTGGGCGACCGACCGAAGCGCTGCAAGAACTACAAGCCGCGTTGACGAGTGGCGCCTGGTGGCACCCGCGAATCCTCTTGGAGGACGACGATCTCGCGCCGCTGGCGGAGCTGGACGGGTTCACCGAGCTCGTCGCGGAGGCGCAGGTCCGCTCGGAGAGCGATCCGGACGTCGAGCTCGACCCGATCGTGACGCGGCCGTCCGGTACGCCGCGCGGCGTGCTCTTGGCGCTGCACGGAGCCGGCCAGGACGCCACCGACGCGACGAAGTCCTGGGCGCCCGCGGCTGAGCTCGGCCTGGTCGTCGTCGCCGTACCGTCCAGCCAGCGCAACACCCCGACGTACCGATCGTGGCCGGACTCGGCGATCGGCACCCGCGACGTCAAGGCGGCGTTGACGACGCTGTCCGACGCCGACCGTGAGTTGCCGCTGATCCTGGCGGGCTTCTCCGCCGGCGGCCGGCAGGCCGTGCTGTGCGCGATCGAGGGTGAACCGCGTGCCGTCGGCGTGATCGCGATGGGACCGGCCGTACGCGTCGAGAATCTCCCCGCCGGCACCACGGCGTTGAACGGGACGGTCCTGCTCGGCGAGGAGGACGACGACGTCGGCCCGGACCTCGAGGCCGCGTTGGCGCGCCTCGAAGGGGTCGAGGTCGTCCGCATCCCCGGCCTCGGCCACGCCTTCCCCGAGGACTTCGACCGCTACCTCTCGCCCGCCGTGGGGCGGTTCTTCTAGCGGACCTGGCACGGGCACGTGATCATGACGCCGAACTGGTCGTATACGCCGGGTTTGTCTTCATGATCACGTTCATGATCACGGGCAGGTGGGCCGGGGTCGGGGCGAAACGGGGCGGCGACTCTGGAAAACCGTGGGCGGAGGACCGCCTGTTTGAGAGACCATCGAGGGGAACGGGCGGGGCCGGTCGTGGTCCGTGGGGGACCTGGGTGAGCTGGTCGTACGTGTCCAGCTCCATCGACAACCAGGCGAAGGACAACCGTCATGCTCGATCCACAGCAAGCCGTACAACAAGACTGGCTGGTCGTCGACGAAGGCTGGGGCCGCAAGGCCGTCGACTTCGCGACGCTGGCCGAGCCCGCCAACTGCCGCGAGTACCTCGGCATGCACCACCGCCTCGGCGTCGACCACGGCGACCGCCTCCTCGACATCGCCTGCGGTGCGGGGCTCGCGGTCGAGCTCGCCGCGGTGCGCGGCGCGTCGTGCGCCGGCATCGACGCCTCCGATCGCCTCATCGCGGTCGCCCGTGACCGTACGCCGGACGCCGATCTCCGCGTCGGCGACATGCACGCGCTGCCCTGGGACGACGCGAGCTTCGACGTCGTGACGAGCTTCCGAGGCATCTGGGGCACGACGCCCGCCGCGCTAGACGAGGTGCTCCGTGTGCTCGTCCCCGGCGGCCGCGTCGGGCTCACCGTGTGGGGCCACATCAAGGTGTCGCCCGGCGCCTGGGCGCTCGAGCCGCTCCGGCTGGCGCAGGAGGCGAAGCTCGCGAACCAGGCGGCCATGCAGCTCGGCCGACCCGGCGCGGGGGAGCAGCTGCTGGCGTCCCACGGGTTCGTCGAGATCGAACGGTTCACGGTGCCGGCCGCCTGGGAGTTCGCCGATCCCGACACGTTCGCGCGAGCCCTGGCGTCGACGGGACCCGCGTACGAGGCGATCCAGAACGTCGGCGAGGCCGCGTTCCTCGAGGCCGCGACCGCCCAGGCGCACGTCCAGGTGCGCGACGGCCTGCCGCTGCGGGCCAAGATCGAGGTCGTCGGCTATCTCGCCCGAAAGGCGGCATGAGACGTGTTCCTGCACGAGCCCACACCCACGCCGGAGGCGAAGGCGCTGTTCGACGGCGACCTGGACAGTCCCGGTTTCGTCATGAACGTGTCGCGGCTCTGGGCGTACCAGCCGGCGACGATCGAGGGCCTGTTCGCCCTTCTGGGTAAGGTGATCGAGGGCCAGGACCTGTCGTTCCGCGAGCGCGGGATCATGGTGCTGGCGTGCGCGTCGACGCTCGGCGACTCGGCCTGCTCGGTCGCCTGGGGGCACAAGATCTCCGGTGTCGCCGACGCCGACACGGTCGCCGGAGTGCTGCGGGGGGACGACGCCGGTCTGTCGGATCGCGAACGAGCGTTGGCGAACTGGACGCGGGCGGTGGTCCGCGATCCCAACAAGACCGCGGCCGAGGACGTCGAGGCGATGCGCGAGGCGGGCTGGACGGACGAGCAGATCTTCACGGTCACGGTGTTCGTCGGCATCCGGCTGGCGTTCGCGACGATCAACGACGCGCTCGGCGTCACCCCGGACGCTCCGTACCGGACGCTGCTGCCGCCGGTCGTCCTCGACGCGGTGACGTACGGACGGCCTGTCGACGACTGAGTTCTCTGACTATAGTCAGAGAATGGATGTGAGCATGATCGACTCGGTCCGGCGGTTCAACCGGACCGTGACGCAGCGGATCGGCGCGCTCAACGACACCTACCTCGCGCGCGAACGGCCGCTCGGTCAGTCGCGCGTGCTGTGGGAGATCGGGCCGTCCGGCGCCGACGTTCGGCAGCTCCGTGCCCGGCTCGAGCTCGACTCCGGCTACCTCAGCCGGCTGCTGCGCTCGCTCGAGCGGGACGGTCTCGTGTCGGTGGCGCAGAGCGGCTCGGACGGGCGGGTCCGTACGGCGTCGCTCACCGCGCAGGGGCGGCGCGAGGTCGCGGTGCTCGACGAGGCGTCGGACACGCTGGCGGCGAGCATCCTGGAGCCGCTCAACGCCGGCCAGCGGGCCAAGCTCGTCGCCGCGATGGGCGAGGTCGAACGGCTGCTCGTCGCCTCGACCGTCGAGGTGTCCATCGTCGATCCACGCCATCCGGACGCGCGGCACTGCGTGCGGCGGTACTTCGCGGAGCTGTCCGAACGGTTCTCCGCCGGCTTCGACCCGGCGCGCAGCCTGCCGGCGGACGACGGCTCGCTCTCGCCGCCGGACGGGCTGCTGCTCGTCGCCTCGTTGCACGGGAAGCCGATCGGCTGCGGTGGGTTGAAGCTCCACGGCAACGAGCCCGCGGAGCTCAAGCGGATGTGGGTCGATCCGTCGGCGCGCGGGCTCGGTCTCGGCCGTCGCCTGTTGGCCGAGCTGGAGAAGTGCGCCGCGATGAACCACGTGAAGGTCGTGCGGCTGGAGACCAACCGGGCGTTGACGGAGGCGATCGGCCTCTACCGCGCGGCGGGCTATCGCGAGGTGCCGGCGTTCAACGAGGAGCCGTACGCCCACCACTGGTTCGAGAAGCGGCTCTGATCTCCGCGGGTCCGGGCAGCTCGCCGTGCTCGCCGGTGAGCTCCTGCAACGTCGTCCAGAGCTGGTCGAACCGGCGCTTTCCGATCCGTCGTTCCCAGTCCTCGAGTACGGTCGCGATCGCCTCGTGCAGCTCCTGCTCGAGCCGTCTGCCCTTGGCGGTGAGGCGAACGGTCCGTACGCGCGTGTCGCTCGGATCGGGACGCCGCTGCAGGTAGCCGGCGCGCTCCAGATGCGTGACGAGCTCGTGCATCGACTGTTTCGTCATGCCCGCATGGGCGGCGAGCTCACCGGCGTTCGATCCGTCGATCCCGCCGTACCGGAAGATCTGCACGTGCGCCTGCCGGAGGTCGGGATGGCGCGGGCCGACCTGCTCGAGGATCGCCGCCAGTGCCTGGTCGAACGCGACGCGCAGCAGGCCGAATCGTCGTCCCGTGGGCTCAGTCATGATGGTCAGGGTACCTGACCTTGACGAGATGGTCAGGTCGCCTTACCGTATTTCTCATGACCGACACCACCGCCCTGCCACCGCAGGCGCAGATGATGCAGTTCCTGACAGCCAAGTGGGTGTCGCCGACGCTCGGCGTGCTGGCCGAGCTGGGTGTCGCCGACGCGCTCGCCGACGGACCTCGGACGGCGGACGACCTTGCCAAGCAGGTCAAAGCCCATCCCCGTTCGCTCTACCGGCTGCTCCGCGCGGCCGCGAGCGTGGGCGTCTTCGCCGAGGACGACGGCGGCCGGTTCGCGCTGACACCGCTCGCGGACTGCCTCCGGTCGGACGTTCCCGGCTCGATGCGGGGCGCCGTGCGGCTCTTCAATGCCGAGCCGATGTGGGCGCCGTACGGGCGGCTGATGCACAGCGCACTGACCGGCGAGCCGGCTTTCGACGACCTGTACGGGATGGATATCTACGCCTATCTCGCGCAGAACCCCGCGGTGGAGAAGGTCTTCCTCGACACGACCGTGGAGTTCTACGCGTCCGCCGCGCCGGCCATCGCCGCGGCGTACGACTTCGGCCGGTTCGGCACCGTGATGGACCTCGGCGGCGGCGTGGGCTACCTGCTCGCCTCGATCCTGGAGCGCAGCCCGTCCGCGCGCGGCATCCTGTTCGAGCGGCCTAGCGTGCTGGCCCAGGCCGAGCCGGTGGTGGCGGACCGCGGACTCGAGGCGCGGATCGAGCTGCTGGAGGGCGACTTCTTCGCGTCGGTGCCGGCGACCGCGGACGCGTACGTGATCAAGAGCTGCGTGCACAACTTCCGCGACGACCAGGCGCTCGCGCTGTTGCGGGTCATCCGCCGGGCGACTCGGCCGGATACGCCGCTGCTGATCGTCGACGCGGTCGTGCCGCCGGGGAACGGGCCGCACTACTCGAAGTTCGACGACGTCGAGATGCTCGCGGTCGCGGGCGGCATCGACCGGACCGAGCAGGAATGGCGCGAGTTGGTGACCGCGGGCGGCTTCGAGCTGCGGCAGATCGTCGAGTGCACGCCGATGGCGTATTTGCTCGAAGCGTGGCCGGTGAGCTGACATTCTGGAAGCATGAGCGAAGAAGACGCGCCACCGTTGACGATCGTCCAGCCAGGTGAGGGGTTGGAGGGATCCTTGGGCGCGATCGGTGTCGCGTTCAAGCTGTGGGGGAAGGACACCGGCGGTGCGATCGCCGTGGTGGAGCATCCGTTCCCGGTGGGTGCCCTGGTGCCGCCGCATCTACACACGCTCGAGGACGAGTACTCGATCGTGACCGAGGGCGAGATCGGGTTCCGGTCAGGCTCCCGCGAGGTCGTCCTCGGCCCGGGCGGCTACATCACCAAGCCGCGCGGCGAGCTGCACGCGATGTGGAACGCCGGTGACGTGCCCGCGCGGATGATCGAGATCATCAGCCCGGCGGGGTTCGAGAACTTCTTCCACGAGGTCGTGTCGATCGCCGCCAGCGGCGTCCAGCCCTCGGCGGAGGAGGCCGAGGCGTTGGTCGCTCGGTACGGACTCCAGTTCGACACGCCGGACTGGCTGCCGGACGTCATCGCGCGCTACGGCCTGGCGTCCCCGTCGTAGCCAGCGCTGAGCCGACCTGGTCGGCGAGCGCCACGGCGACGCGGCGGCAGGCATCGATCCCAAGCACCTCGACGATCTGTTCGGCGACCTGATCCGTCAACGCCCGAACGGAAATCCTGATGAACGTCTCGTACGGCGGCGCCAGGAAGAAGTTGAACCAGATCGCGCTCGACACCGCCGCGACCAGCCCCGCCGCCCGCAACCCCGTCGCCGCGGCGACCACGACGAGCAGCACCAGCCCCAGCGCGACGTTCGTGTTGGCGACCGACTCCCGGAACGGGATCATCGCCGCACATGCACCGAACGGCACCACCGCCGCGACTCCGACGACGGCAGACCGGTGGGCCTGGACGAACGAGCCGATGTTCACCCCTCCACAGTCGCACTGACCTGCGCCAACGTGTCGTCAACAGGTGGTGGGACGGCGTCAAGGATGCGTCAAGATCAGCCGATCGGTGGATGCCGGCTCAGCCCTGGGAGGGGATGTCCGCCGCCCGTCGCGCTGCCAGGCTCGTTTCCATCGTCGAACGAATGGGGACACAGATGTGCAAGCTGGTAGCCAGCCTGGTCGGCTTGGCGACGGCGGTGGCCGTGGTGGGGATGGCCACGCCGGCCGAGGCGGGGGAGCGACCGGTCGTCCGGACCGACGCCGGGCTCGTGCGAGGTGTGGCTTCGTCGACGGCGGAGGTGTTCAACGGGATCCCGTACGCCGCGTCGCCGGTCGGCCCGCTGCGCTGGCGTGCGCCGCAGGCGGTGGCGCCTTGGGCTGGCGTACGGGACGCGTCGCAGCCCGGCGACCGGTGCGCGCAGCCGGCCGACCCGGTGGTCGGCTCACCGGCGTCCTCGTCGGAGGACTGCCTGTCCCTGAACGTGACCGTGCCGAGGCGTTCGCCCGGGCGGCTGCCGGTCATGGTGTGGATCCACGGCGGCGGGATGCGGACGGGCTCCGGCGCCGACGCCGACGAGCAGCGCCTCGCCGCGCAGGGCGGGGTGGTCGCCGTGACGATGAACTACCGGCTCGGGCCGTTGGGCTTCTTCGCGCATCCGGGTCTGGAGGGCGGCGGCACGTTCGGTCTACAGGACCAGCAGGCCGCGCTGCGGTGGGTGCAGCGGAACGCGCGGGCGTTCGGCGGCGATCCGCGGAACGTGACGATCTTCGGGCTGTCCGCGGGCGGCGACAGCGTGTGCGCGCAGCTCGCCTCGCCGGCGGCGGCTGGGCTGTACAGTAAGGCGATCTACCAGAGCGGGTCTTGTACGCGGGTGAACCCGGTCGGGAGCTACCTGGCTGGCGCGGGGGCTCCGGCGGAGACGTTCAAGGAACGCGCCGTCGCCGAGCAGCTGGGGGTCGGGCTGCGCGAGTCGCTCGGCTGCGCTTCGGTCTCGTGCCTGCGGGGCGTCGGTGTCGCGGACCTGTTGGCGTACGCGGGGCCGGAGGGGATGGGCGTCTACTGGAGCCCGACCGTGGGGACGGCGACGCTTCCTCTGCACCCGAGCGCGGCGTTTCGGTCCGGTCGGTTCAACAGGGTGCCGGTGATCGCGGGGACGGCGCGCGACGAGGGCACGCTGTTCGCGATGGGCTTTCCCTCGTTCAGCGAGGCGGAGTACGAGGGCTATCTGGACTTCCTGCTCGGCGCCGCGTCGTCTTTGGTCAAGCAGCGTTACGCGTTCTCGTCGTACTCGCCGGTGCAGCTCGCGGTGGCGGATCTGGTCACGGACCGGACGTACGCCTGCCCGATGCAGCAGACGCGCGGGCTGTTGTCCCGGTACGTGCCGACGTACGGGTACGAGTTCGCCGACCGTTCGGCGCCGATGGTCTTCGAGATTTCGCCGCCGTACCCGTTCGGCGCTTACCACGGCTCGGACATCCCGTACGTGCACGACGGCGAGAAGACGGTGGCGTTCACCCGCGCGCACGAACGGCTGTCGCGCACGATGATCGCCTACTGGACGAACTTCGCGAAGCGCGGAACACCCAACGGCTTCGACGTGCCCCGCTGGGACCGCTTCCGGGCTTCCGATCCGGTGGTCCAGTCCCTGGCGCCGGGCCGGCACGGCATCCGCCCCGCCGACTTCGCCGCCGACCACTCCTGCGCCCTCTGGGCCGGGATCGACACCTACTGAGACTAGGGTCGGTGGGGTGGGAACAGCGTTGCTGAGTGGGTGGCATGGGCCGGACGGGTCGCTGATCAGCAACGACGAGGTCGCCGGGCACGTGGGCTTCCCGTGGATCGATGAGGTCGTCTCGCTCGCCACGAAGTACCCGAACTTCTACGTCGACACGTCCGCGTACGCCGTGCACCGCATCCCGCCCGACTTCGTCGACTTCCTCCGCGGGCGAGGCCGTACGCGGGTGATGTTCGGCACGAACTGGCCGATGCTCTCCGCCGAGGCCGCCCTGGCCAGGCTGGACGAGCTCGGGCTGGACGAGGAGACGACCGACCTCTACCTCGCCGGCAACGCCCGCCGGGTGTTCAAGCTGCCGGCCGCAACCTGAGGAGTAGAACCATCGAGAGAAGGATCATCGTCGACCACGTCGCGTTCGTCGTCACCGACCTCGCGGCGTCCGCGGCGTTGTACGAACGGCTGCTCGCACCGCTCGGCTTCGAGGTGCTGTACCGCCACACGACCGCGATCGCCTTCGGTGCGGACGGGATCGACGACTTCGGGCTGAACGAGGGCACGCCGGGCGAGCAACCCACCGTGGCCGCGCACGTGGCGTTCGTCGCCGAGACGCGGGACCAGGTGGACGCCTTCCACGCCGCCGCTGTCGCCGCGGGCCTGACCGACATCACCCCGCCGAGCGTCCGACCGGAGTACTCGGTGCGCTACTACGCCTGCTTCGTCCGCGACCTGCAAGGCAACAACATCGAAGCGGTATGGCACGCCTCGACAGCACAAGCTTGACGGGGACTGGGACGGGGACGGGGACGAGCCAATGACCCCCGCAACCGCCCAACATCGACGTCGGTGATGAGGCAACATCTAGCCCCCTTGACCGCATCGATCAAGGGGGCTCGACTCCGTCGATGGTGAGACCGGTGCGGCGTCGCGACCTGATCCGCGCCATGCAGGTCCATGGATGTGCGCTGCGATCAGGGTCGATCCGACGACTCGTCTGCCTGCCGGAGGGATGGCTGCGATGACCGCGAAGAAGACAGAAGGCCCCAAGGGCAAGACGTACAACGTCCGCGCCGTGCGCTGGGACGGCGGATGGGAGCTGCACATCGAGGGCGTCGGGGTCACCCAGTGCCGCAACCTCCGCGATGCCGAGACCATGGTGCGCGACTACATCCGGCTCGACGAAGGCCCGAAGCCGGCCGAGGCCGCTCGCGTCGCCATCTCGAAGCACGTCGACGAGACGATCGATCGCAAGGTCGCCGAGGTGAAGCGGCTCAACCGCGAGCTCGTCGATATGCAGGACAGAGTCGCGAAACTGTCCCGCGAGGTCGTGACCCGCATGCGCACGGCCAAACACATGCCTGGTGCGGAGATCGCCGCTGTGCTCGATGTCTCCCCGCAGCGGGTGTCGCAGCTCAGTCCCACCGGGACGGCGCGGCGAGCCAGGAACGCGACCAAAGCGCCGAAGGGCGCGCCCAAGCCGACCGGCCGGACACGGAAGGCCGGCTGAGCGGGGCTCCCGCTACCTGCTGCCGAGCATGACCCAGACGCCGAAGACGATGCTGGCGGCGCAGAGGGCGAAGCAGAGTGGCCGCCGCGGCCGTCGGGAGAGCCACGCCAGCGCCGCCGCCGCCGGATCGGCGGTGAGATGATCTCCGGCATGGCCGCGACTCCTCGAGAAGTACTCGAACAGCTGATGACCGGAATCGACAGCGGGCAGTGGGGCGAGCTCCACCTGCTCTACGCCGAGGACGCGGTGGTGGACCACCCGTTCGATCTCCCGCGCCCCTCGCGGCTGGTCGGCAGGGAGGCGCTCCGCGAGCACTTCGCGCCGGGAGAGACGCTGCGGCGTGAGGTCCGGTCGTGCAACGTGAACGTGCACGAGACCAGCGACCCCGAGGTGATCGTCGCGGAGTTCGACCGCGAGGTGCACTACCTCGACACCGGGCGGCGGTTCGAGACCGGGTACATCTTCGTCGTGCGCGTACGCGACGGCCTCATCGTCGAGTCGCGCGACTACACGAACCCGGCCGGGCACCTGATCGGCGCCGGGATGACCGCCGAGCTCATCGACCTCGTCAAGGAGGCGGAAGCCTAGACGGCAGCCGGCTCCGGGCGGCCGAGCTGAACGTGCGCCTCGCGCTCGACCAGGATCGGGACGTACGTCCGGATCTTCGCGTGCTCGAACTGCCGCTGAGCCTGGTCCACCAGCCCGGAGACGACGCCCTCGTTGACGTCCGCGCGACCCGCGTACTGCTGGACGAGGCGCTGCTTGAGCTGGTCGAGCTGCTGCGCTATCGGGTCGTGGTCGGGATTTTCGGCGTCGGTCCGAATCTCGTCAAGGTCGTGTGCCATAGACCCCACCTTCCTCCAGGTTCCCCCATCAGGAGACATCGCTCAGGTAAACACAGCATGAACGAAGTCCAGTGTTCAGAGCCTGAAGGCGCAGGACGACCGGTAGGTCCGAACCTTAGGGACCCATCCGCAACAGACCGTTCGGCGTTCGCATCTTCGTAACCCGTTCTTTCCCCTCCTGCCGGACGGTTCGGTAGAGACCGGCAATCGGGGGCGGCCGATCGCCCCGGATGCCGTCGAGTTGGCTGCCCGGGCCTTGGCTCGAGGCGGTCATCCGGGGGGAAACGGGTGGTTACACGAGTGCCGAGGTTCCTGTTCTCCGAACTGAGTCGCCCGCGGTCAGGCGAGGCTGACGGTTCACCGGCGGTGGGATGGCGACTCGTCGCAGCGAACAACCGCGAGCTCGGCCGGACTGCCGAGCTCGTCGAGGACTTCACGACCTGCAGGGAAGGCGTCCTCAAGCTGCAGGTGTCGCTGGGCCAGACCAGGTCGAGCCTGTGGTTCGACGACGACGCCCAGTGGCGCTGGGAGCTGCTGCTGGACGAGGAACCCGCCGCCGTCTGCAGCCGCCCGTACTGGCGGCGGGTCGAGTGCGAGTACGGGCTCGGCCAGTTCCTCACCAACGCGAAGGTGGCCGCGGTCGTCGACGACCTCCGGACGATCCGGCGCCCACGCCGCTGGCTGAGACCCGAGGGACGCACGTGAGGCGTTCGTGCGTCGTTCACCATCGCGAGCCGAATCGCTCACTCGCGACCTCTGCAATGGACCACGGGTCGCCGGGGAACGGCCCGCTCCGCCGCATGACCTTCGAGCAGGCCGAAGGGCCGGGAGTACAACTCAGATGAGTAGCGTGACCGACGCGCGCCATCGAGACACAGGGGACGCGCCGGGCGATCGGCCACGAGCGATTCGCGCGGCGCTGCCTCTCGGCGACCGCGTTTTCCAAGGCACAGCACTGGGGATCGGCCTTCTCGTCCTGGCGATCACCGGCGGCATCGCTCTCTTCCTTGGCCTGCAGGCGATCCCGACGTTGCAGCGGTACGGGCTGAGGTTCTTCACCCAGGTGGAGTGGCAGCCCGAGCTCGACCAGCTCGGCGTCGCCGCGGTCCTCGTCGGAACGATCACGGTCGCGCTCGTGGCGATCGCGGTCTCGTTTCCCCTGTCCCTGTTGACCGCTCTCTACATCTCCGAGTACGCGCCGCCGCGGATCAAGGCGGTGCTGGTCTCGCTCGTCGACCTGATGGCCGCGGTGCCGAGCATCGTGTACGGCATCTGGGGACTGTTGTTCCTGCAGCCACACGCGATCTACGTCGCCCGCTGGTTCCACCAGAACCTCGGGTTCATCCCGATCTTCGGTGTCGACACCGATCCCGACGCCGCCGCCTGGGCACAGTCGCGGTACACCTCGTCGTCGTTCATCGCCGGCATCGTCGTCGCGATGATGGTGATCCCGATCGCCTGCGCGGTGATGCGTGAGGTGTTTTCGCAAGCCCCACAAGGAGAACGGGAAGCCGCACTCGCCCTGGGAGCGACGCGCTGGGGGATGATCCGCAGCGTCGTGCTCCCGTTCGGCCGCGGCGGCATCATCGGCGGCACGATGCTGGGCCTCGGGCGCGCGCTCGGCGAGACGATCGCGGTCATCCTGATCATCTCGCCGGTGTTCGAGATCAAGTGGAGCATCCTGCAGGTCGGCGCGAACACGACGTCGGCGCTGATCGCGGGGCGGTTCGGCGAGGCGAACCCGGCGCAGCTGTCCGCGCTGCTCGCCGCCGGGCTGATCCTCTTCCTCATCACGTTGTTGGTGAACACGGTCGCCGCGATCGTCGTGAACCGCAGCCGCAGCGGCGCATCGACCGAGATCTGAGCGGGGAGCCTCGATTGACCACCACAACGGAGCCACCGAAGGCAGCAACAGAGGCGCCCCCGGCTGACAAGCGTCCGCCGGAGACGCCGCGCGTCCTGCACGAGCGCACGCTCGACGACTGGCTCTCCCTGGGCGGCTCGGCCGCCGGCTCGCTCGCGATGGTCTGGATCATCTACGAACGGATGCTCCCGACGAGCGGCACGCTTGGGTTCCTCGTCTGCTGGTACATCGCGTTCGTGCTGCTGTACGCGGCGGTCTCGACGCTCAGCAACCCCGGCCCCGCCGTACGCGACCGCGTCGCCGGGGCGGCGGTGCACGCCGGCGCGGTCGTCGTCGGCCTCGGACTCGTCTCCGTCGTGGCTTACACGTTCTGGGGTGGGCGGGATGCCCTTCCTCATTTGAACATTCTCACCAGCGACATGGCCGGTACGGGCCCGCGCGACCCGCTCGACCAGGGTGGTGCGCTGCACGCGATCGCGGGATCGCTGGTCCAGATCAGCATCGCGATCGCGATCACACTGCCGCTCGGCGTCGGTACGGCGGTGTACATGACCGAGGTTGGCGGCAAGCTCTCCCGCGTCGTCCGCACGATCGTCGAGGCGATGACCGCGTTGCCGTCGATCGTGGCCGGCCTGTTCATCTACTCCACGTTGATCATCTTGCTCGGCGTACCGAACTCGGGCTTCGCCGCGTCGATGGCGATCAGCGTGATGATGCTGCCGATCATCGCGCGTGCGTCGGACGTCGTTCTCCGCGTCGTGCCCGGCGGGCTTCGCGAAGCCAGCTTGGCACTTGGCGCGTCTCGCTGGCAGACGGTGTGGCGAGTTGTCCTGCCCACCGCGCGTCCCGGCCTCGCGACCGCGTTGATCCTCGGTGTCGCGCGCGGCATCGGTGAGACGTCGCCGGTTCTGCTCACGTCGGGAGCGTCGACGTTCCTCAACGTGAACCCGTTCGAGGCTCCAATGAACTCCCTTCCTCTGTACGTCTTCAACCTGGTGCGCAGCGGTGAGCCGCTCTACATCGCGCGCGCCTTCGGGGCGGCGGGCATCCTGCTCGGCCTCGTGCTCCTGCTGTTCGTCATCGCTCGGTTGGTTGCTCGACAACGGATTGGTCGCCGATGAGAAAGCCCACCTGGTCCTGGCTCCGGATCCCGGTCGCGATGTTCGTCGCGGTCGGTGTCGTGTTGGCGCCGGCCATGCCCGCCCAGGCACAGCCGCCGTACGCCCTGATCGAGGGCACCGGGTCGACGTGGAGCAAGAACGCGATCGACCAGTGGATCTCCGACGTCGAGCAGTACGGCATCCAGGTCGTCTACTCCGGCGGCGGTTCGACCAAGGGACGTTCGGACTTCGCGAACCGTACGAACGACTTCGCGGTCAGTGAGATCCCGTTCCAGGGCGTCGACGAACAGGGCAACGAGGACACCTCGCGCGGTCGCCAGTACGCGTACATGCCGATCGTCGCCGGCGGTACGTCGTTCGCGTACCAGATCAGGGTCGGCGGCAAGCTGCTGCGCGACCTCCGGCTGTCCGGTGCGACCGTGTCGAAGATCTTCACCAACCAGATCACGAACTGGAACGACCCGGCGATCACCGCGGACAACAACGGGCGCAAGCTTCCGTCGTTGCCGATCGTCCCCGTCGTGAGGTCCGACGGTTCGGGGACGACGGCGCAGTTCACCACCTGGATGGACAAGCGGCATCCGAACATCTGGCGACCGTTCTACGGGCGCAGCGGGCTGACGTCGTACTACCCGCGCAAGGGCGCGGCCGTTGCGCAAAACGGCTCCGACGGCGTGATGAACTACGTCGCCGCGGCGTCGGGGAACGGGACGATCGGGTACGTCGAGTACTCCTACGCGCTGAACAAGAACTTCCCGGTGGCGAAGATCCTGAACGTCAAGGGGTACTACGTTCAGCCGACCGCGTTCAACGTCGCGGTCGCCCTCACCAAGGCGCGGATCAACCAGAACCCGAACTCGCCGAACTACCTGACCCAGATCCTCGACGACGTCTACAAGTTCAACGACGCGCGGACGTATCCGCTGTCGTCGTACTCGTACATGATCCTTCCCATCGCCGCGAACGACCCGCGGATGTCGTCGGGGAAGCGACAGTCGCTGGCCGACTTCGCCTTCAACTTCCTGTGCGAAGGCCAACAGGCGATGGGAAATCTCGGCTACTCGCCCTTACCGATCAACCTCGTCCAGGCTGGGTTCGACCAGACCGCGAAGCTGAAGAAGGCCGACCCGACCATCAACCTGGCCGAACGGAACGTCTCCAAGTGCAACAACCCGACGTTCATTCCCGGTCAGCCGAACCGCAACCGGCTCGCCGAGATCGCGCCGATGCCGCCCGAGTGTGACCGGCAGGGCAAGGGCCCGTGTGACGGCGGCGGCAACCCCGGTGGTGGTGGCAACGGTGGTGGTGGCAATGGCGGCGGCAACAACGGCGGTGGCAACAACGGTGGCGGGAACAACGGGGGTGGCAACAACGGCGGTGGCGGGAACAACGGTGGGAACAATGGTGGCGGGAACAACAACGGGGGCGGCGGAAACAACGGGCCTGGCGCGGGCGGTCCTTCGAACGGACCGAGCAACGGGCCGAGTACCGCTCCCACGGGTGGGCCGAGCAGCGTGCCGACGAACACCGTGACCGACCCGGAGACCGGCCTTCCCGTCACGACCGACAACGGCAGCGGTGGCAACGGCGACGGCTCGGGTCCGCAGGCCGTGGCCGAGGCGAACGAGCTCGCGGCCTATCGCAACACCGGAGTCTCGAGCGGGCTCGCCGGCCTCGCCGCGGTCGAGCTGCTCCTGGTGATCCTGATACCCGCGTTGTTGGCCCGCCGGTTCGCCGGCCGCGGCCGTAGCTCTTCTGGAGGTGGATCGTGATCGCTCGCCCTCGCTCGGCGCGCGCCCTGCTCTTCGCGGCATTCCTTGTGCTGCTGGCGATTCCGGCTGGCCTTCCCGGTCCCACCCCAGAGGCGAAGGCCGCGGGCGTGTCGGAGACGAAGCAGCTCAGCCGGACGCACGTCAATCCCGACGGATCCCAGGGAACGCCCGAGACGAAGGACGTCACGGTCAACGTCAGCCAGGTCGACGGCCTCCAGGGCCGCCAGCGCATCGAGGTCACCTGGTCGGGCGCCAAGCCGAGCCAGGGGTACGACATCAGAGTCGAGGATGCCGTTCGCTACAACACCGAGTACCCGGTCGTGCTCATGCAATGCCGAGGCGCGGACACGTCGACCACCTCGATCGATCCCAAGAACTGTCTGACCTCCAACTGGCAGACACGGGTGACCGAGGACTATGCCATGACGTGGGACCCCATCACCACGGTCGAAGGCGCACCTTGGCTCCTCGATCGCTACGCCTCCGCCCAGGACAAGACGGTCTCGCCACCAGTCCCCAAGCATTGCTCGGACTTCTGGACCGGCGCCGCCACCGTTCACTTCCTTCCGTTCGTCGACACGGCCGGCAAGTCCTGGTACTACTGCAACCTGCTCAGCGACCCGTCGGGGCAGGCGCAGGACGTTCCGCCCGATGTCAGCTTCCAGAGCGCGCTGCCACCGAACGACCAGTTCCAGTTCGCCGACGCCAACGGCTCTGGCCGTGCAGTGTTCGAGATCCGGCGCAAGGAACAGAACGCCTCTCTCGGCTGCAGCGAGACCGTCGCTTGCTCGCTGGTGGTCGTCCCGATCATGGGAATCAGCTGTGATCTTGCCTCCAACCCCGATCCGACGATGAGGCAGCTCTGCACCTCTACGGGCAACAACCCCGTGGGTCCCCTCGACAACATGAATCCTCAGCTTCCCGCACGGGCGGTGAAGGGGGACTTGTGGTGGAGTGCGTCGAACTGGCGCAACCGGTTCAGCTTCAAGCTCGGCTTCGCGCCGTCGGCGTCGTTCTGCGATGTCCAGGACACCAGGACCCCGGTCGACTTCTATGGGTCGGAGCTGATCGGTGAGGCCACGCTGCAGTGGGCTCCGGCGTTCTGCCTGGACAAGAACCGGTTCAAGCTCCGGCACCAGCGCACCGGTGAACCTCGGGCGAAGAGCCTCATCGACAGTGGCGGCGCACCCGCGGCGTTCGTCAGCCGACCACCCGAACAGGCACCCACCCGATCGACGGTCTATGCGCCGGCCGCGGTGTCGGGCTTTGCCATCGGGTACTTCTGGAAGAGCGATCCGACCACGTTCCTGCAAGACCTCAAGCTCACCCCGAGGCTGCTGGCGAAGCTGATCACCCAGTCCTATCCCACCAGTTTGGGAAGGGCTGCTCCCTCCAACAACTGGCCCGGCCATCCGACGGTGAGCGGGAATCCCGCCAACATGAGCCTGGATCCCGAGTTCCAGAAGCTCAATCCGAACGTGCTGTCCGGCGACGTGGGTGCCGCGGCCTTGACAGCAATCTCCCCCGATTCGGATGTGATCTGGGAGCTGACCCGGTACATCGAGGCGGATCCCGTTGCTCGGGCCTGGCTGGACGGTGTGCCGGACGAGTACGGCATGGTGGTCAACCCGAAGTTTCGTGGTATCAAGCTGCCGTTCGAGACACTCCAACTCCTGGATGACTGGATCGTTCCGCCGACCAACGGCCTCACCCCGTGCGCCGACGACCAGCCGACGCAGTACCTCAACCAGGTGTTCAACCCGTTGTCGAACTTCGGCGCCACGGGCTATGCGGGACTCGACGGACAACCGTCCTCGCTGACGGACTGCGCTCTCGACGGCGCTACCAACAAGAACGTGTGGAAGCGGGCGAGTCGGGCCCAGGCGACGGTGGCGTTGATGTCGCTGGCAGACATCGACCTCTACAAGGTGCCGGCGGCGTCGCTGCAGACCCGGCCGGGAACGTTCGTCAAGCCGAGCTTCGGTTCGCTGCGTACCGCGACTCGGCTGTTGAAGAAGGACGCGGCGACGAGCACGTGGTCCTTGGACCAGAAGGCGATCCGCTCCAACGAGGTCGGGCGGAACGCGTACCCCGGCACGATGATCGTCTACACCGCGGCGACGACGGAGAAGCTGGACAAGAAGATCGCCGAGGACGTCGCGCAGTTCATGCGGTTCAGCGTGACCGACGGTCAGACCCCGGGCTCGGGGAACGGGAAGCTGCCCGACGGCTACCTGCCGATCTCCGACGAGACCGGTCTCGGCTTCCTCAAGGAACAGGCGATGAAGGCCGCCGACGCGGTGGAGAACCAGACGGCCGAGCCGCCGGAGCCCGAGCCGTCGACGACGCCCACGCCGGAGCCGTCCGTCCCGAACCAGCCTCCGCCCGGCGCCAACAACGCCAACAACCCGAACAGCCCCAACAACCCGGGTGCCGGGCCGCCGGGAGGCGGCAACGGCAACAACAACCCGCCTGGGCCGACGGACAGCCCCACAGGTGGGACACCGACGCCGAATCCCAACCCCACAAGCGGTCCGACGCCGAGCAGCCAGCCCAGCGGCCAGGAGGAAGCCGAGCGCGCGCTCACCAGCGCCGCGACGCGTGGTGACCAGTCGGTGCTGGCGCGGTGGGCCCTGCCGATGTTGCTGCTGGCCGGGTTGGTCGGCGGTGTGCTCGCCCCGCTGGTCTCCGCGGCGAGCCGGCCCGGGCATCCGGTGCGGGTCGCCCTCGACAAGGCGATGACCAGGTTCCGCAAGTGACCGCGACCCAGACCGCCGAGCCGTCGGTCGTTCAGGTGCTGTTGACGCTTGCGGCACTGGCGCTCTGGGTCGTGGGGTACCTGGTCGTCATCGCGCCGGTGCAGCAGGACCGTGCGCAGCAGGTGCTGTACTCGACGTTCCGCGAACAGGTCGCGCTGGCGACGGCGCCCATTGGCGGCATGATCCCGCCCGGAGCTCCCGTCGCCGTGCTCGAGATCCCCGGCGTCGCGCTGCGGGAGGTCGTGGTCGAGGGGACGGCGGCGAGTGATCTGACGAGCGGGCCGGGGCATCGGCGGGACACGCCGTTGCCCGGTCAGGTGGGTGTCTCGATCCTGTACGGGCGAGGCGGGACGTTCGGTGGTCCGTTCGGGCAGGTTCCCGTTCTACGTAAGGGCGATCGGGTCACGGCCGTGACGGGGCAGGGCAGCTTCGAGTACCGCGTCGACGGGGTACGTCGTACCGGCGACCCGTTGCCGCAACCGCTCGCCGACGGCGGGGCACGGCTCACGCTGGTCACCGCCGAGGGCGAGGGACGGTTCGCGGAGATCTCGCGCGACGAGACCGTGTACGTCGACGCGACGTTGCTCGACGAGGCGGTGCCGTCGCCGGGTGGCCGGCCGAACCTCATCCCGCAACCCGAGCGAGCCATGCAGCCCGACCCGTCCGCGCTGGTGCCGTTGGTGTTGTGGCTGCAGGCGCTCGCTATGGCGATGGGTCTGTTCGTGTGGGCGCGGGCGCGTTGGGGCCGGTGGCAGGTGTGGATGGTGGGCGCGCCGGTGATCCTGGCGCTGGCCTGGCGGGCGACCGAGTACGCCGCGCAGCTGTTGCCGAACCTGATGTGAGCTCGCGGCTCGTGAGACGTCGGATCCTCGGGCCGGTTGCCGTCGTGCTGGCGATCGAGGCGCCGCTCGGATTGGCCCTGGCGTTGGCAATGGCCCTGCAGTCGTACGCCGTGGCCGAGGCCCGGTTGGCCCAGTCGCGCCCGGGGTGCCGGCTGAGCTGGGTCACGCTGGCGGGCATCGGCGCGGTGGAGTCCGACCACGGCCAGCACGGCGGCCGTACGCTGCGCGCCGACGGCCGCGACCTCAGCATTCCAACGGGCTGGACCGCCGCGGTGCTGTCGTACAACCAGACGTATGAGTACCTGAACACCGTCCATGCCAGGGCAACGTCCTACGCCACGTCAAGCCGCGGTTGACGGGGCCTAGCGCCTCCACACAGTACTGGGCCCGGTGGTCGTGGTGACCATCGGGCCCAGTGAGGTTCGGTCAGCTACTGCTGGCCTTGCGAAGTGGTTACGGCAGCGGGGTGGTGCGGGGGATGCCGCAGCCGCTGGCGAGGGTCTGGAAGCCGTTGGCCGTGACGATCGCCTTGCCCTTGGTGCTGCAGATGAAGCCGGTCGAGCTGAAGACCGCGGCGTTCTTGGCGGTCGTCACCTGGGTGGCGCGGAGGATGTTGTAGAGCACGCGCGTCCAGCGGGGGTTGGTGAACGTGCGGAGCTGCGACTTCGTCGCGGCCGGCAGCTGGTTGAAGCGGCCGAGCGAGAACGGTCCGATGGCGTTGGGGGAGTTGGCGATGACCGGAGCCGGGTCGTGCTCCTGCGTCACCGTCAGGCAGGGCTGGTTGGGGTTGTACGGCGAGCCCTTGATCGCCGTCAGCTGGTCGATGAAGAACTGACGCGAGCCCGAACCGGTCTGCGGGATCAGCGGCTTGATGACACCAGCCGGGGTACCGGAGACCTGGCTCCAGTTGGTGATCGTGCACTCGTAGATGCCGAGGAGTTGCGCGTTGGTCAGCGTCGCCGGAGCCGTACGGCCCGAGTTCGTGACCAGGACGAGCGTGTCGCGAGCGAACGGAACCATGCGCAGACCGGCAGAAACCTCGGCCGCCGTCAGCGCACGCGACGAACGCGCGAAGTCGATCTGGGGACGGGCCTGCAGCGCCGCGATGCCCTGCGACGAGCCGTTCGGCCGCGGGATCGACAGACCCGGGCGGATCGTGATGTTCGCCGAGCCGGTCGCGTCGAACGACGCGAGGCGGTCGGCCGGGTTGTCGTCGCCACCGCCGACGACACCGTTACGGCCAAGCTCGTTGAAGCCGTCGGTGAAGTTCGGGGCGAGGCCGTCCGCGAGGGCGTTCAGCACGAGCTCGGAGGTGTCCGAGCCCACGCCCACGACATCGCTGGTGTCGGTGGCGAACGCCGGGTGGTAGTTGCCCGGGTCGCCGAGCGCGGTGGAGGCCGCGAGACCCACGCTCAGGACGGCAGCGGCGGTAACCGCGAGGCCGCGCTTGATGATCTTCCGCATGACGATGTGTCCTCCGCAGTAAGGGGTTGGGACCATACGTTGGTTCGAACCGGTTTCCGGCTCGCCCACGGGGGGCATCGCTTACTCTGTCCAGCCCGGCCCGGTCCGACCACAACGGCGAGGCACGCGGTACACGTCACGCAGATGACCAACGGATTCTGGCCGAACGTCGTCGGTAAACAACCGGTAACGCTGTCCGGCCCCGGTGCAGGTGGGCCGCTTGGGGCTTGATGAATGCGCGATGGCCGCGAGTTCCTGCCCGAGGCCTCCGACAGGCACCGCCAGCCCCGATCCGGAGCCGTCCACGACGGCGGGATGTCGTTCGTGTGTCGTACACCCAACGGATCCCCACCGGTCCTGGCCACTCGATTAGCGTCACCGCCGTCAAGCGAAGCGCGTGCGCCGGCGGGGGGTCGAAACGTGCACCGCAACCTTGCCCACCCGAAGCGGTGCCGGTGTCAATGGCGCCTTGCGACCCCGGGTGGTCAGCACTCACAGGAGGGGATCCTTGAGCATGAGACTTCGGACCGCTGTCCTCGCCGGCGCACTTGCTGTCGGCGGCGGCCTGTTCGCCTTCGCCGCACCCGCGAGCGCGGCACCGGTCACGCAGTGCACCGGCGACCTCGGCGCGGTGACGGTCAGCGGCAACCTTTCGGTGCCCGCGGACCAGACCTGCACGCTGAACGGAACGATCGTCAACGGCACGGCGACGATCGGCAAGAACGCGAACCTGCTCGTTCTCGCCGGCACGATCAAGCGGAACGTCACGGTCAACGCGGGCGGCTACTTCGACACGACCGGCTCGACGCTCGGTCAGAACGTGTACCTCATCGACGCCGCTGGCACGCGCCTCGACACCACCAAGGTCGCTGGCTCGGTCCGCTCGTCCGACAACAACAAGGGCTTCGCCGGCTTCATCTTCGGCGACAGCGCTGAGGTTTCCGGCAACGTCGAGCAGTTCGCCACCGGCGAGCTCCTGCTCGAGCGCAGCACGGTCAGCGGCAGCGTCCGTGGCATCGACAACACCTACACCCAGCTGTACCGCACGACCGTGGGCCGCAACCTGGACGCCTTCGGCAACGTGGAGAGCGTGGTCGTCTGCGAGAGCAAGGTCAACGGCGACGGCGCGTTCTTCAACAACACCGGTGTCGTCCAGCTCGGTGTCGGCGAGATCTTCAGCTGCACCGGCCAGAACGAGTGGGGCGACGACGTCTCGGTCTCGAGCAACGACGCGGCGTTGACGGTGACCAACAACCTCATCCACGGCGACCTGTGCGGCTACCGGAACACCCCGGCGCCGACCGGTAGCGAGAACGTGGTCGAGGGCCGCAAGAGCGGTCAGTTCGTGAACCTGCAGCCGACGCCCGTTCCCGCCGGCTGAGCTCGACGCAGTCCGACGATGCCCGCCGGTGTGCTCCGCCGGCGGGCATCGTGCTGTCCACCGGTTCGTCTGGCGTACATCTTCCGGTCGCACCGGAGCTTCGTCGCGTCCCTAGCTTCGAACCCATGTCGATCGAGACCAACCCCGAGCAGCTCGCCCCGGACAGCGGGAAGCACATCGGTGACGTGACCGAGCTTCTGCCCGCGGTACGGGCGACCGCCACCGTCCCCGTGGCGTCCGGCCCGATCAAGGGCTCGACGCTGATCGCCGAGGCGGTGTCGGCGTGGTTCGGTACGCACAAGGTGCTCGAGCAGGTCGACCTGACGATGCCGGCCGGTACGGTGACCGCGCTGATCGGCCCTTCAGGCTGCGGAAAGTCGACGTTCCTGCGGATCCTCAACCGCATGCACGAGCTGATCCCCGCGGCCGCGCTGGCGGGATCGGTACGGCTCGACGGCGACGACATCTACGACGCCGGGCACCGGATCACCGAGACGCGGCGGCGGATCGGGATGGTGTTCCAGAAGCCGAATCCGTTCCCGACGATGACGATCGCGGACAACGTGACGGCGGGCTTGAAGCTCACCGGGCAGCGGGTCTCGCGTTCGGGCCGGGACGGGCTGATCGAGGAGTGCCTGACGAAGGCCGGCCTGTGGCGTGAGGTGAAGGACCGCATGAACGAGCCCGGCGGAGCGCTGTCGGGTGGCCAGCAGCAGCGGCTGTGCATCGCGCGCTCGTTGGCCGTACGGCCGGACGTTCTGCTGATGGACGAGCCGTGCTCGGCGCTCGACCCGACGTCGACGCGGCGCATCGAGGAGACGATCGGCGAGCTGGCGCACGAGGTCACGATCGTGATCGTCACGCACAACATGCAGCAGGCCGCCCGGGTCTCGCAACAGTGCGCGTTCTTCCTTGCCGAGCAGGGAACTCCGGGCTACATCGTGGAGTCGGGGGAGACCGCGACGATCTTCTCCAACCCGCAGGACCCGCGGACGTACGACTACGTCAACGGCCGCTTCGGCTGAGGCTGACCGAGCGCCTCGGCGGGCGCGTGGCCGCTGGTCCCTGGGAGCAGCGTGAGGGCGAGCCCCAGGTCCTGGTCGTTGGCGAGCGGATCGGTGCGGTAGCCGGGTTGGTCGTCGATGCAGGACGGGAACAGGAACGCGCACGAGGCGTTGCCGTCCGGGGTGAAGTCGACGAGGTTCGCGGCGGTGACGTCGCGGATGATCTCCGTCGCCCGCGGCGTGTCCAGCTCGGGTGGCAGGTCGAGCAGCGCGCGCGGGGACAGGATCGACCAGTAGTGCGGGAACGTGTCGCCGTACAAGCGAAGGCGGCCGAACCAGAAGCCGTCCCAGTGCCGGATCGGCACGTTGCGCAGCCGTACGTGCGGTTGCCTGCCGGCGAACGCGAGCAGCCACTCGGTGACGGTCCGCATCGCCTGGACGAGCTCGTCATCGGGTGAGATTCGCCAAGCCCCGCTGAGGATCGACAGCAGCGGCGCGGTCATCGACTGCTCGTAGCTGACCTCGTGCTCCGGCAGGTCCGTGCCCAGGGCGGCGAGCGTGCGGCCGTGGCTGAGCAACGACTGCCGGACGCGGCTCGCCTCGGTCGGCAGTGCGGCTCCGTCGCACAATGCCGCGACGCGGGTGGCCGCCTCGGCGATCGTGATCGCGAGGAACCGTTCGCCGCCGTCGGCGTAGTAGCGGTCGAGGATCGCGACCGCGGTGAGCAGGTCGTCGCGCGACCCGTACGTGGCGAAGAGCTCGGCGAACAACAGCGCGAACCACGGGCTGTTGTAGAGCCGGGCATGTCCGTCCGCGGTGCTGGAGTTGCGGATCCGGTGCTCGCTCGTGATCAGGTGCTCGAGGCAGAACGCCTTGTACGCCTGGAGGTTCTCGTCGACCTCGGCCAGGTCGTCGACCCAGCCGCGCTGCCTCGCCGCGACCAGCAGCAGCGGCATCCCGACGCGTTCGCGCGCGTCGGACCAGTCCGCCCAGCCGAGGTCGTGGGTGAGGCGCAGGCCGCGTTCGACGTCGTACGGAACGAACGCCGCCGCCCGCGAGCCCTGGCGTTCGATCGCACGATGCTTGCCGATGATGGCGGCCACGCGCCGGCGGACGAGCTCGTCGATCGGCGTGTGGTGCAGGACCGCGACCCGCGACCGCCTGCCGTCGCTGTGCGGGACGTCGACGTGCGAGACGCCGTGCTCGTGAGCGACAACGCTGGAGTCGCCCACCGCGATCGGGTCGCCGATCGGCGCGGCGAGCGAGGGGACGGCGATCGTCGCGCGGTGCCCGGCGAGCGCGGCGGGAACGTCGTCGTACCAGCCGAGCTCCCAGCCGACCCGAAGCTCCTCGCCGGGCTCGAGCACCACCGCGGGCTGGCCGCCGAACGCGTGCGGGGCACGTGCTTCGTCGGTCGCGTGCAGCGAGATCACTCCACGCACGTTGGAAGACGTGAACTGGTGGCGGCCGGAGATCGAGTACGCCCAGAGCTCGCCCTCGACCAGGTCGAGCACCAGCGCGGGCGGCGTGCCGTCCATGCGGACGCCGACCAGCCAGGACTCCGCGCCGCCCGTCCAGACCTGGGCGTGCAGGTTCGTGCTCAGGACCGTCCGCGCCGGGCCGTACGCGTCGGCGAGCGGCGTGTTGATCGCGAACGAGCCGATCCGCGCCGGTCGGTCGGCGAGGTTGCGCAGGACGTACCGCTCCCGCCACAGGTCGCCGAACGCGCGGGTCACCTCGACCTGCAGGCCGGGAGCGGGCTCGTACGTGCCCGTGACGTCGCTCGTGATCGACATCGTGTGCGGCGCGGCGAACCGACCGCTGCCCAGGTCTGAGATCACGAAGCCGGTGCCCCACCGCCAGTCCGGCCCGAACCAGGGCGCCGACTGCTCGTCGAGGAGGGCGTTCAGCTCGGGATGGCGCGGATGCCGTACGGCGTGCACCAGCCCGTCGTCGCCGACCTCGACGGTGCCGTCACCGCAGCGGAACTCGTGCGTCACAACGTTGCCCCGATGCCGCGCAGGGCTTCGTCGACGATGCCGTTGACGAACGCGTCGTCGAGCCGGGTGACAGGCAGGACCAACCGGTGGTAGAAGCCGCCGTAGAGCAGGTCGACCGCGATGTCGAGGTCGACGCCTCGGTTGATCTGTCCGTCCTCCTGGGCCTTGCGCAGGCGGCGCTTGCAGGCCTCGATCCGCGGGCGGACGATGCTGGTCAATAACTCCTCGAGGAGCGCCGGCTCGTGCTGGGCGGCGCCGATCAGCGACCGCAGCGAGGGTCCGAGCTCCGGGTCGTTCGCGAGCTCCACGAGGCCGCGGATCTGCACTTTCAGGTCCGCGGCGACGTCGCCGGTGTCGGGGAACTCGCCCTGCAGCTGGACCTGTTCGCCCCACATGTCGAGCATGAGCACGCCCTTGGACGGCCACCACCGGTAGATCGTCTGCTTCCCCACGCCGGCGGCCGCCGCGATCGCCTCGATCGACATGGCCTGGTACCCCAGCTCGGCGCTGAGCTTGCGCGTGGCGCTGAGGATCGCGGTCCGCGACCGCTCACTGCGGCGGGCGGGATCGGGACTTCGCTCGGGCATGGGTCCGACTATAGCAAGACCGCGAGACGGTCCGTTCCGTCTAGGCCCGGGCCTCGAGGAGGTGCAGGCCGGTGACGCTGTCGGCCGGGATGGTGGCGGTCAGCCTCAAGCCGGCTCTGGCGAGGAGCTCCGCGTACTCCGCCTCCGTGCGCTCCCGGCCGTGCAGGAGCAACAGCATGTGCAGGTCCATCCGGATCGCCCCGGGTTGCTCGGCGGCGAGCTCGGGGAGGACGGACTCGACAATCAGCAGGGTGCCGCTGTCGGGCATCGCGGCGCGGCAGGTGCGCAGGATCGCCACGGCGCGGTCGTCGTCCCAGTCGTGCAGGACTCGGGACAGCAGGTACACGTCGGCGCCGGCTGGGACGGAGACGAAGAAGTCGCCCGCGTGGCTGGGCAGTTTGGAGTCCTTGACGACCTCGGGTTGGTCGAACAGCGTTCCCTCGAGGCCTGGCGCGGAGGCGAGAATCGCCTCGAGGAGCGTGCCGCGGCCACCGCCGACGTCGACGAGCGAGCGGAACCTGGTGAAGTCGTACGCCGCGACTACGGCACGCGCTTCGCGGCTCAACCGGGCGGACATCGAGCCCTGGAACGAGGCCATCTCCTCGGGACGCGCCGCCAGGTAGTCGAAGAACGCGCTGCCGTGCACGTGCTCGAACGGCACCCCGCCCGTCTTGGCCGATCGGAGCAGGCCACCGAGTGCCTCGTAGTACAACCGTCCGCGCGCCAACACGTAACCGCGCAGAGATCCTTGGGCGTCCGCGCGCAGCAGCTCGCCCGTCGGCGTCAACGCGAACCGCCCGTCCGGCGACTCCTCGAGTACGCGCTCCGCCGCCAGACCACGCAGGATCCGCCGCAGCACAACGGCATCGGCGTCCACCGCTGCCGCCAACTCCGCCGTGTTCAGGGGCTTGTCCGCCAGCGCGTCAGCGACTCCCAGCTCGGTCGCGACGTACAGCAGTTGCGTGGCGAGGTAGCCATCCGCCAACCAGGCAAGGCGTTCTCCGGCGTTCTCGGTCAAGGCGGTCCTCCCCGTCGTCCGGACTCCGAGTATTCGCCACCGACGCGCGCGACCGCATGGGCAACGACTGCCCACATTAGATCGGCAAGCTGGCCAGGACGCGTCCCCCGCTTGGCGAAGGTCCGGCGGTGCACGTGCCGCCGACCTCGGTCGCCCGCTCGACCATCGCGCTCAGCCCCACGCCGGGTCGCCACGGCGCCTGCGAACGGTGGTCGTCCGCCACCTCGACGTGCAAGGCGCCGTCGGCGACCGTCAGCTCCACTACGGCTTCGGTGGCGGAGGAGTGGCGGGCGACGTTGGTCAGGGCCTCGACCGCGATCCGGTACGCCGCGACCTCCACGGCCGCCGGCAGCTCGGGCATTTCTGCCGGCGCCTTGACCAGGACCGCGAGCGGACTGCCATCGCTGCGGGACGACAGCCGTCCGGCCTGTTGCCGTAGCGCTCCGGCGAGGCCGAGCTCGTCGAGCGACGGCGGGCGGAGTCCGTACACCACGCGCCGGATGTCGTCGATCGCCCCGGTCGTGGTCGCCCGCAACTCGCGGAGCAGCTGCTCGGTGCGTTCGGGCTCGGTGGTCAGCATGTTGCGCGCGGCGTCGAGCTTGTACGCGACGCCGGTCAGCGTTGGGCCGAGCCCGTCGTGCAGGTCGCGGCGCAGCCTTCGCCGTTCCTCCTCGCGGCCGGCGACGATCCGTTCGCGCGAGTCCTGCACCTCGGCGGCGAGGGCGGCGGACCGTACCGCCATCGTGAGCGGAACGGCCATCAACTCCAGCACGTGCGCGTCGGCTGCGGACAGCCGGTCCTCGCCGGTACGCAGGCCGACGACGAGCTCGCCGAGGGTCTCGTCGCCCAGCCGCAGGGGTACGGCGTGCACGCGGTCCGTCTTCACGCCAGACGAGGCGATCGCTTGGCCGTCGGCTGCCAGCTCGGCGTACGGGAGGCGCAGGGCTTCGCGTACGGCGTCCAACGTCAGCGTCTGATCGGCGCCGTCGGTCTCCAGAAGCCGTTGCCCCACACGGGAAATCGCTCGCACCGGGTCGCCGCGGTCGCCGTAGAACAGCCTGTCGACGACGCCTTGCAGCCGGACCCTCACGGGGTTGAAGACGACGGCGATGACGATCGTCGCGAGGATCGACGAACCCAGTCCGATCTGCTGGCGTACCGCGTTGTCCAGCATGGCGACCAGGCCGATGTAGCCGGCGACGACCGCGGCGGTGAGCAGCAGGTACGTGACCGTCCGGGACACCACGAGGCGGATGTCGAACAGCTGGTGCCGCACGATCGCGATCGCCACCGCCGCGGGGATAAGCCCGAACCCGAGCAGCAGCAGGATCGGTCCGTCGCCGGAGACGAAGCGCTGCGCGTTCATCGCGAACGCGAGGATCACCGCGAGCAGGAACCAGAGCAGCTGTCGCCGTACCATCTCGTCGCCGCGGCGGTAGCGGACGATGAGGCTGACGATCACCAGCAGTGCCTGCGGGAGTCCAACGACCGTCGCCACCGACCACAGCCAGGTCAGCGAGTCGTAGAACGGCAGGACCAGGTACGACGTGGCTCCTGGCACGAGCTCGCCCGGCTCGGTCCCCAACCAGGTGACGAACAGCAAGCCGGCAAGGACGAACGCGTACACGACCCATCGCCAGCGCGGCGAAGGTGGCTTGCCATCGGGAAACAGCAACAGCGCAAGGGGAAACGCGAGACCGATCCCCATTGGCCAGGCGAGCGCGAAGATCGTCGCCAGCAGCTTGAGGGCGACCTCCGGCCAGCCGGCCTCGACGCCGTACGCGCCCCACGGCGCCATCCAGGCCGAGGTCAGGTGCCCGATCGCTCCGGCCAGGAACAGCCATCCGATCGGATTCTTGGGCCGGAAGTAGGCGATCACGAACCCGCAGCTGCCGAACGTCAGGCCGAACGCGGTGTTCGTCAACGTGTACGACTCGACGACTGCCTGCGCGTCGGATCCCGCGACCCACACGCCGGTCGTGACCGCGGCCAGTTCGAGGACCAGGACGGCCGCGAGCAGCCACGCCACCCGTCGTGCGCTCATGCGGTGCCGCCCAGGCCTTCCTTGCGGGCACGGGCGATCGCCTCGGCCCTTCCCGCGACCTGGAGCTTGGCGAAGATGTTCGAGATGTGGTTGGCGACGGTCTTGCCCGCGAGCGCGAGCCTGCTGGCGATCGCGGTGTTGGACAGGCCGGCGGCGATGAGGTCGAGCACCTCACGTTCGCGCCCGGTGAGCTCGGGGAACGGCTCGTCGACGCGCGGCGGCGCGGCGAAGTAGCCGAGCACTCTGGTCGCGACACCGGGGCCGAAGATCGCCTGGCCGTTGGCGACCGCCCTGATCGCGTTGGCGATCTCGTCCTGCCCGGCGCCCTTCAACAGGTAGCCGCGGGCGCCGGCGCGCATCGCCGCGAACACCGAGTCATCGTCGTCGTACATCGTGAGCACGAGAACGGCCACGCCCGGGACCGCCTTGAGGACCTGGCGGGTCGCCTCGATCCCGTCCAGGTCGGGCATCTGCAGGTCCATCACCACGACCTCGGGCTTGTGCAGCACGGTCTCGCGGATCGCCTCGCGGCCGGTGGCAGCCTCGCCGACGAGCTCGACGCCGGGGAGCGAGCCGAGCAACGTTCGCAGCCCGTCCCGGACGATCGGGTGGTCGTCGGCCAGCACCACGCGCACGGTCTCGTTCACCCCTCCATCATCTTCCGCCGGCTTCCCGGTTGGGTCGGGAACACGCTCCTAGGCGGCCGGGAGATCCTCCTCCGGCTCGGCGGTCGCACGCCCGGGTGGGCGGGGGTGCGGCGGACGCATCGTTGCTGTCAGTCAGGGCTGGCTTGGCGATGAGGGAGGAACTGGTGATGAGGACTACTGGGAAGGTCGGGCTCGGGATGGCCGGGCTGTTGGCGTTGGGCGACGTGGCGATGCCGTTGATCTCCGACGGCGAGTTCCCGCCCATGGTGGTCGCGCTGGTGGCGTTGGCGTTCGGCGTGGCGACGCTGGCCGCGCTGCTGCCGGCGTGGCGGGGGAGCCGGGCGGCGGGGTGGATCGTGGTGGTGACGCGGCTGATCTCGGTGTCCGGGGCGGTGCCGGCGTTCTTCGTGTCCGGGGTGCCGGCTCCGGCGGTGGCGTTGGCGGGAACGGGTGTCGTGCTGACGCTGGCGTGCTTGGTGCTGGTCGTTCCGGAGCTGCTCGTTCGGCGTGTGGCGGTGGCGCGATGAGCGCTTCGTCGTTCGTCGATTCCGTGCGCCGTTACGGGCTCGCCGTGCTGATGCCTTTGGGGCCGGCTGCGGTTGCTGTGCTGCGGTTCGTACTGCCGTACTCGACGCCGGACTCGCCGGCGACGATGGTGGCTCAGATCGCGGCGGATCCCTCGGCGCAGCGCTTGGTGCTGTGGTTGTCGGTGGTGGCTACCTTGGCCTTGGTGCCGGGGGCGATGGCCGCGTTGTCGCTGACGTGGCGGCGGGCGCCGGTGCTGTCACTGGTGACCTCTTTGTTGCTGGTACCGGGGTACCTGATGATCGGCGCGGCCGGTGGCGGAGTCGACCTGTTCGTGTCGGCCGGCTTGGCGCGGGGTGTGGACACTGCTGTGCTGGCGGCCTTGGCCTCGGCGACCTTGGCTGATCCGGTGTCGTCGTTGTCGACCGGGGTCTTCGTGGCCGGGCACCTGCTGGGCGCGATCCTGCTGGGCGTGACGTTGCTGCGGTCTGGTGTCGTGCGGTGGCCGTGGGCGGTACTCGTTCTGGTGTCGCAGCCCGTGCACCTGGTGGCGGCGATGACGGGCAACCACCCGTTGGATCTGTTCGCCTGGGGCGCGACCGCGGTGGGGATGGGCGCGGTGGCGGTCGCCTACATTCGTGCGTCGGGAAGTCGTGCTTCTGCGAGCGGGACGCCCTATGGTGCGGTGGGTGCTCACTCCTCCGTCTGATCTGTCTGGTTCGCAGGTTTCCGACTCTTTGCAAGAGCATTGGGGCTTGGCCGAGGCTGTCGTGACCTATGCGCCGTTGGGTCACGGCAGCCACAACTGGTCCGCTGAGGTGGGCGAGTCGCGGTGGTTCGTGAAGGCGTACCGGAGCGGTGCGGACTCCGCGTTCTTCCAGGCCACGCAGGCCAGCACCGCGGCGTTGGGCGATCGCGGTGTGTCGTGCGTGTTGGCTCCGGTGCGCTCCCGTGGCGGACTGGCGTTGGTGCCGGTGTCGCCGTCGTGGGAGCTGGCGATTTTTCCTTTTGTCCGTGGGCGAAACGCCGATTTCCTGTCGTCCGATCGCGAGCTGGTGGCGTCGGCTGTGGGGGAGCTGCACGCGTTCGGGCCGGTGCCTTCCGATGCGCTGCGTTGGGCGCCGGGCTGGCTGCAGCCGGAGCTGCGTGCGCGGCTCGCGTCGGGGCTGTCGGGGCCGTGGTCGGAGGGTCCGTACGGCGAACGGGCTCGTACGTTGCTGCTGCGCTGCCGGTCCGGGATCGAGGCGCTGCTGGCGTTGTCGGATCGGCTGGTGGCGCGGCTGGAGTCGTCGTCCGAGCCGTGGGTGATGACGCACGGCGAGCCGCACGGTGGGAACTCGATGATCGACTCGTCCACTGGAGCGGCGGTGTTGATCGACTGCGACGCGATGCTGGTGGCGCCGCGGGAGCGGGATCTGCGGTTGTTGTTGCACGCTTCGCACAAGGGGCCGCGTGGCTTGGACAACGCAGCGGTGCTGGCCGCCTACCACCGGGCGGCGGGTCCAGTGGTGCCGCGGGAGTGGGTGATGGAGCTCTTCCGGGCGGAGTGGCATCTGCTGGAGATCGCGCGGTATGCCGAACAGTTCGCCGCTCCGCATGTGGAGTCGGCCGACACCGCGGCGCGGATCGTTTCGCTCGAGTCGTACGTACCCGTGACGCAGAACTGGCCCGAACTGAACGCAGCCTGACCCGGCCGCGGGGTGGTTTCCCCGGCGGTCGGGTTGGCTGGGTTAGGCGTGGATGGGGTTGCGGATGGGTGTCTGGTGGTGGTCGATCCATGGGGGTGGGATGAACTCGGGTTTGCCGTCGAGGGCCATGCGGATGGCCCAGTCGCCGCGGTGGATGACTCGGTGGTGGTGGGTGCAGAGCAGGACGCCGTTGTTGAGGGTGGTGGGTCCGCCCTTTGACCAGGCTTTGATGTGGTGGGCGTGGGTCCAGCCGGGTGGGCGGTCGCAGCCGGGGAAGGCGCAGCCGCGGTCTCTGAGTTCGAGGAGGCGGCGGAGTTTGCCGGTGAACAGCCGTTCGGGGTCGGTCAGGTGCAGGTGCCCGGGCATCAGGTGGTCGGGGAGGAGGTGACTGACTTCGGCTTCACACATGATCCGGGCTGTGAGTTCGGGGGAGAGGTCTTGTCCGGTGTGCAGGGTGGTGCCGATGCCGGTGTCGGGGTTGACCATGACGACCATTTGGGTGCGGTTCCCGCCGTGCCGGGTGGTGGAGTGGTTGTGCGCGAGTTCGATGATCTGGCCGAACGCGTCAGCACGTCGTGCGGCGGCGGTGCGGAGGTCGGGGCCGTCGGCGCCTTTGACGGGGCGGGACCGTGCGTCGACCAGGAGGTGGAGGCGTTCGCCGGTGTCTTTGTCGGTGCGGCCGCTGAATCGCCACATGCCGGAGTCTGGGTCTTGGCTGAGGTGGAAGTACGCGGTCTTGTCGGCGTCGCGTTCTTCTCGTTCCACTTGGGCTTGCAGGATCTGGTGGGCGACGTCGGGGGCGACGAGCTCGAGGACGTGGTTGCCGAGTTTCCGCAACGGTGTCGGACCCAGCGTCTGCGCGTGGTCGGTGAGAGTCTTGTCGACCTCGCCGAGGGGTGCGTCTTTGGGGAGTGTGGTGATGGTGTGGGCGATGGCGTGGACCTGGTCGACGGAGATCTCCCCCGCACACAGGGCAGCCCCAGCAGTCGGCAGGTGTTGTTCGACCATGCGGGCGAGGGTGAGCTTCTTCTTGGCGCGGGTGGGGTCGATGCCCTGCTTGTCCGCCAACCAGGCGGTCGTGGAGGAGGCGTCAGCGGCTTTGGCGACCTCGCACACTTCGGCTTGGTGGATGACCTTGAGTTCGAGGCCGTCGCAGATGTTGCGGATCTCGGTGAGGACCCCGACGGTGGCGGCAAGTTCAGCTGGATTCGTGGACAGCACGTTGCTGTTCGCGGCGGCGAGGAGCTGTTCCTTCACCGCGGCGAGTGTCGAACGTGTGGTCGATTCCATAGAACAACCCTACGTCGACCGGAAACCAACGGCGACTGAGAAATGGGTTTCCTGTCCACAGATTTCATCCACAACAGGTCCACAAGCACCACAAGAAAACCGGCACCCTCGCGACTACCCGGGACAGCTCGTCGACCAGGCGCGGCGTCGTTCTCGTCCCTGCGCCCTTCCGGTCGCGGCGGAGCTAGTCAAGGGTCGAAGATCGCGAAGCGACGCCTCTCGCCCGCGCGAAGCGCCCCCTAGAGAGGCGCCCTTGACTCGCTCCGACGCGGCCGGACCATGGCGGACGAGAATGACGATGCACAGCACCAAAGACGCGACGAGCGCGCCAAAGCGCGATCCGCAACAGCGGCTCGAACAAGCCCGACATAGCAACACAGACGAGCCAAACCCGCGACGCAGTGAGCTGCGGCGATGACGCGGCCAGCCGGGTTCCCCGCCGAGCCGCGCCCAGCCGTTCCTCCTGACGGAACACCGCCGCAATCGTTCTCCCGTCCACCACAAATTCCCATGAGAGCATCGAACAATGGCGGGCCGGATCCTCGAGCGCGAGTACGAGCTGGCCGAGCTCGCCGCCGCGGCGCGAGAAGCCGCGGCAAGGCGGGGCAGTGTCGTGCTCATCCATGGCGAGGCGGGCATCGGCAAGTCGAGCCTCGTCGACGCCGTACGTAGCCGCCTCCCTGCCGAAGGCCGCATGCTCGTCGGCCACTGCGACGACCTCGCCACGCCGCGCGTGCTCGGCCCGTTCCGCGACCTGATCGGCTCCGTCGGCACCGAGCTCGCTGACGCTCTCAAGGACGGCGACGACCGCGACCGCATCCTCGCCGCCCTCCGGTCCGAGCTCGACTGGAGCGGCCACCCCACCGTGCTCGCGATCGAGGACGCGCACTGGGCCGACGACGCGAGCCTCGACCTGCTGCGGTTCCTCGTCAGGCGGGTCAACGACCTCCCCGTCGTCCTCCTCCTCACCTACCGCGACGAGGAGCTGTACCGCGGCCACCCGCTCCACCAGGTCCTCGGCATCACCTCCGGCGGAGTCCGCCGCTTCATGCTGCGGCGGCTGTCCGCCGAGGCCGTCCACCACCTCAGCGCGAACGCGGCGAGCGGAGTCGATGCGGACGAGCTGTTCGAGGTCACGTCCGGCAACCCGTTCTTCGTCACCGAGGTACTGGGCGACAGGCCAGGCGTCAGGCGGGTCCCGCCCACCGTCGTGGCCGCCGTGCTGGCGCGGCTCGGCAGCCTCGGCAACGACGTACGAGAGGCCGTCCAGCAGCTCAGCGTGATCCCGAACGCGATCGACCGCCAGCTCGTCGACTCCCTCATCGGCGGCGGCCTCCCCGCGCTCGCCGAGGCGGAGGAACGCGGCCTGCTGAACGTCACGCCGACCAGGGTCAGGTTCCGGCACGAGCTCACGCGGCGCGCGGTCGTCGACGCCCTCCCCGCCGCGAGACGGACCGCGCTGAACCGGACCGTTCTCGACCACCTCGTCAAGGACCAGGCGGCCGACGTCGCCAAGCTCATGCACCACGCCGCCGAGGCCGGCGACGCGGCCATGATCGTCGAGCACGGCCCCGGCGCGGCGAAGACGGCGGCCGCGAGCGGTGCGCACCGCGAGGCGGCCGCGTACTACGACCTCGTCCTCGAGCACGCCGAGTCGTTCGACGTTGCCGCCCGGTCCGCGCTGTACGAGCTGTGCGCGATCGAGCACCAGACGATCGGCGAACCGGCCAACGCCGTACAGGCCCAGCGCCAGGCCGTCCAACTCTCTCGCGACCTCGGCGACGACGCCGTCCTCGGCGCCCGGCTGTGCGCGATCACGCGGATGCACTGGTGGGCGGGCGATCGCGCGGCCGCGGAGGCCACCGCGCGGGAGGCGTTCACGGTCGTGGAACGCACCCCCAACCTCGCGCTGCTCGCCCGCGCGTACAACAGCCTCGTGGTGAACGACGTTCTCGCCTATCGAGCGACCGAGGCTCTGCGGCTGGCCGAGGACGCGGTCGCTCTCGCGCGCAAGGCCGGCGACGATGCGATTCTCGCGTACGGGTTGGCGAATCTCGGCCTCGCGCGCTGGCACTGCGGGCAGGCCGGCGGGCGGGAACTGCTCGACGAGAGCCTGTGGGTGGCGTTGGCGGCGAGCGAGACCGACCACGTCTGCCGGGCGTACGCGACGATCGGCTGGGAGCTGCTCGGGCGATACCAGCTCACAGAGGCGGACGTGTACATCGACGCCGGGATCGAGCTGGCGGATCGGTCGGAGCAGTTCGGCTTCCTCGACTTCCTGAATGTGCAGCGCGCTCGGCTGCTGCTCGCGCGCGGAGCCTGGGACGAGGCCGTACGCATCGCCGACCTGTCGTTGACCGCCGACCGGCCGGGCATCCGCTGCGCGGCGTTGACGGTGGTCGGGCGGGTGCACGCCCGGCGCCGCGAAGCGCATGCCCTGGAGGATCTCGCCGAGGCGGTCGAGGTCGGCCTGCAACTCGACGAGCCGCTGTGGCTCGGGCCCGCCGCTGCCGCCGCGGCCGAGGGCGCCTGGCTGCGAGGCGACGCCGCCGGTGCCGTCGACGTGGCCGCGGCGTCGTTCCGGCTGCTGGTCGAGCGGGACGCCACGCCGTTGTCGTCCGAGCTCGGCTTCTGGCTCAAGAAGGCGGGAGCCACGATCACCGTGCCGGCCACCGACGAACCGTTCGGCATGCTGGCGAACGGCCGGTGGCGGGAGGCCGCGGAGGTCTTCGCCGCGGAGGGTGCCCGGTACGAGCACGCGCTGGCGTTGTGCGAGAGCGGCGACCCGAACGACCTGATCGCCGCGCTGGAGACGCTCGACGCCCTGAGCGCCGTGGCGCTGGCCGACCTCACCCGCCGCCGTCTCCGCGGCCTCGGCGTGACCGGCGTGCCCCGCGGTCCGGCGGCGTCGACGCGGCAGAACCCGGCCGGCCTGACCCAGCGCCAGGTGGAGGTGCTGGAGCTGTTGGAGCAGGGTCTGAGCAACGCGGAGATCGCCGAGCGCCTGGTCGTCTCGGTCCGCACGGCGGGCAACCACGTCGCCGCCGTCCTCGACAAGCTCGGCGCCCGCAACCGCGACCGCGCCGTCGAGCTCTGGCGCGACCTCCGCCAAGCCTGAAGGGCCCTAGAGTTCCGGCATGACTGAGGAGCCGAGCGACGTCGACGGCCCGCTGATGCGGAACGCCTCCGAACAGGCGGGGGCGATCGACCGCGCAACGGATCCGGGGGAGCGGCGGCGGGCATGGACGAGGTTCCTGCCCGCTGCCGTTCTCGCGTTCCTGGAGAGCTACGTACGCGAAGGCGCCCTCGTCATCGCCGCGCTGCTGTCGGTGATCGCGATCCTGGCCGGCGCCACGTCCGGCAGCGCCGGATGGGCCGTGGCCGGCGCGTTCGCCGGCGTCGCCGGCCTGGTCATCGCCCTCGTGCCGGTCATCAGGCGCTGGTCGTTCGCCTGGCGTTGGGTGACTGTCATGGCGGTGATCGCCTTGCAGATCTTGGTTCTGGTGGTCTTCGGGTTGTCGAACGTATAACTCAGTTATATGATCGGGTCATGCGTTCCC
This sequence comes from Tenggerimyces flavus, assembly GCF_016907715.1. Classification (NCBI taxonomy): domain Bacteria; kingdom Bacillati; phylum Actinomycetota; class Actinomycetes; order Propionibacteriales; family Nocardioidaceae; genus Tenggerimyces; species Tenggerimyces flavus. Next base: position 3,319,154 of record NZ_JAFBCM010000001.1, read on the forward strand.
GAACGGCGAACCTCCTCGGCGCACTTGGCGTAGCCCTCGTCGACGCCCAGACCCAGCTGCTGGCGACGTCGCCCACCGACGCGGCGGCGCTCAACGCGATCGGTACGGTGCCCGGCTGCAGCATCACCGAGGTACGCGTCACGCTCGGCATCACCCACCCCGGCACCGTCCGGACGATCGACCGCCTCGTCGCCGCCGGCCTGGTCGAACGCGGCGCGGGCCGGGACGCACGTACGGTCGGCCTCCACCTCACCGAAGCCGGCGAACGGACCTGGCAGGAACAGTCCGAAGCCAGACTCGGCTGGCTGCAACAGACGGTCGCCAAGCTCACTCCAGCAGAGCAGAAGGACCTCGAACGCGTCGCCTCAGCCCTCCTTGCCGCGATGACCAGCGACGAGGAGTCGGCCGAACGGATCTGCCGGCTCTGCGACGAAAGCCGCTGCCCGCAGCCACGCTGCCCGGTCACGCTGGCGATCGGAGCGCACTGATGGCCCGCTGGCAAGGCCCCGCCCTCATGGTCGCGAGCGCCGCGACCTGGGCGGCCGGCCTCATCTTCACCAAGCTCACCCTCGACGTCACGGCAGCGAGACCCACGTCGGTGCTGCTCGTCCAGCTCGTCGCCTCGGTCGTCGTCCTCGCGCTCGCCGGTCTCCTCAGCGGAGCCGACCTGAGCCAGGGCTGGCGCAAGGGCTGGGTCGGTCTGCTCGAGCCGGGCATCGCGTACCAGCTCGCGCTCGCCGGCCTCGCCCTGACCAGCGCCGCGAACGCCAGCGTGCTCGGCAGCCTCGAGCCGGTGATGGTCCCGATCCTCGCCTGGCTGCTGTTACGCGAACGGCCGCACCCGCGGCTGATCATCGTGATCCTCGGCGCGACCGTCGGCTCGGTCCTCGTCTCGTACACCACGAGCGGGTCCGGCGGCAGCTGGCACGGCGACGCGCTGATCGTGGCAAGCGTCGCGGCCGCAGCGCTGTACGTCGTCGTCGCCTCCAAGCAGGTCGCCGACGTCAAACCGCTCCCGGCCGCGCTCAGCCAGCAGACCTGGGCGCTCGGCCTCATCATCCTCGTACTCGGAGGCCAGATCGCCTTCACCGGTGGGCCGTTCTGGCCCGAGCCGAACGCGACGGGGTTCCTGCTCGCGGGCTTCTCGGGCGTCCTGAACTACGCGCTCCCGTTCTGGCTCTACCTCTCCGCGCTCACCCGGATGCCGGTGAGCCGCGCCGCGACCTACCTCACGCTGATCCCGGTCTTCGGCGTGCTGCTCTCGGTGGTGGTCCTCCGCGAGAAGCTCACCTGGCTCGACGTTCTGGGTGGCGTCCTGGTCGTCGTGGCCCTGTTCGTCGACGCCACGCTGGCCGCCCGCGCCGACCGCAAGGCAGCGGTCAAGGCCGAGGCAGCAGGGACAATGGTGCGGTGACAGCCATCGAGTTCCGCGCGGGAACGCTCGCGGACGTCGAAGCGGTGACCGCGCTGGTGGACGCCGCGTACCGGCACTACATCCCGCGCATCGGCATGACGCCGCGGCCGATGCGGGCCGACTACGACCAGGTGCTGCGGGAGCGGAACGTCGTCCTCGCCGAGCGCGAAGGCGAGCTGATCGGTGTCCTTGTCATGCTGGAGGACCCGGACGAGTTCGTCGTCGAGAACGTCGCGGTCCACCCCGACCACCACGGGCGCGGCCTCGGCGGCGCGCTGTTGACGCTGGCCGAGACCACGGCCCGCGAGGCCGGCCACACCGAGATTCGCCTGTACACCCACGAGAAGATGACCGAGAACCGCGCCATCTACGCGCATCGCGGCTACGTCGAGTACGAGCCCAAGGAACCGCTCGCGCCCGTCGTCGTCCACCTGCGCAAGCCGCTGGGCTAGGGCGCGTGCTCAGGTAGCGAACAGCAGCGTGAGCCCGCCGGTCGTGAACGCGACCATCAGCAGCAACAGCGGCGCCTGACCGGACAGCTTGCGCTCGTCCGGGAGCAGGCTCAACGCGCGGTCGTGCGCGGCGATCACGCCGAGCACGTGGCCGACCAGCACCGCGATCACCTGGACGGCGGCGACCGTCGTCGGTCCGATCAACGCGGTCGACGGCTCGACGTCGGATCGCCCAGCCAGGAAGAGGAAAGCCCGCTGCCCTTCGAGGACCAGCATCGAGTAGTAGTGCGCGACGAGATAGCCGACCACGATCGGCAGCAACGTCGGCGCGACCTCAGCGGCGATGCCGACCGGCCCGGTGGCGGCGAGATACGTCAACGCCACCAGGGAGATCGTGCCGAGCAGACCCACGGTCGTGAGCACCGGCAGGCTCTCGGTGAGCCGAATCCACGCGGTCGAGCCGGAGAACGCGTCGAACGCCGTCGAGCCCAGCAGCACCGCGATGACCGCGATCAAGCCAGGGCGGATCGGCACGGACGCGAGGCCGACGAACGGGTTCCGCCTGCCGAACGGGGACAAGGCCCCGAGCAGTGTCGAGTACACCTCGAACCCGTCGCCGCGCTCAAACCACCCCTCGCCATAGACGAGCGCGGCTCCCAGGTGGATGACCGTGTACGCGGCGAAGAACACCGCCAGCACCCGGGGCGACGAACCGTTCGGCGCGGCCAGCTCGAGCCAGGTGAACGCGGTGAGGCTCGCCGCCGCCGGCCAGTAGCCGAGCCACTCCGGGAGCGGCCGGAGCCTCTGCCGGCTGTGGAGTCCGGGCAGCTGGCAGAGCAGCCGGTGGAGGAGTCGGAGCGGGTTCGCGTACCGCCAGACCGGCCCGAACAGCGCGGACAGCAACGGCATGCCGACCCAGAACAGCACGTAGACGACGTACGGGACGGGGTTCGTCCGCTCGTCCGGTCCGAGCACGGCGACGCCGGCCAGCAGCATGGTCGCCGCGAGCGTCAGCCCTTGCAGGACAGGCAGATCGCGCGTCGCCGCGGGCGTGGTGGGTTGGAACCGCGGCTGCTTCCACGCCACGCCGAGCACGAGGAACGAGACCAGCAACGCGACCGCCGCGCCCTGCAGGACGAGGTCCAGCGGCAGCGGCAGATCGTCCCGGCCGCCGACCCCGTGCGCGACGATCATGGCTGCGGGGCTGGCGTCGCCAGGGCGGACCGCATCGCGAGGAACCCGCCGACGGCGAGGCCGAGTCCGCCGCCGAGCGTGAGCACGACGAGCAGCCGGTCGAGGTCGGCCGACCACGCGAACGGCAGCGCGCCGAAGCGCAGGCTGTCCACGTCGGGCAGCCCCGCCACGACGAGGGCCGCGCCGACGACGGCGGCGGCGAACGCCGTACTCGACGACTTGCGCGCAGCGGCGACGGCGGTGCCGATCGCGAGCGGCCAACACACCAGCCCGACGCCGCTGGCGCCGAGGAACATCGGCAGGAACGACTGTCCGGTCACGGCGAGCGTGGAGCCGATCGTGTGCGCGATGTTCACCGCGGCGACCGCGAGGACGGCGAGGGCGAGCGCCGTACGCCACCGCCGCAGCCGCCCGAGGACGGCGACTCCCGCGGCCACGACGACGAGCACAAGCAGCCACAGCGCGGTCGGCGGGGGCGGCAGCAGGTCGACGCGCCCGACGATCGCGCCCGGCGTTTCGCCCACGCTGACGGGCAGTCGCCACTCGCGATGGGGCCACCGCGCCCGCGCGTCGCGGACGTAGACGACGCCACCCGGCGGCACGGTCTGCGTCGCGTTGCCCACGCCCGTGGGCACAGTGAGGGACTGCGTCGACTCGTTCCGAATCTCCACTTGCGTGCTGTTGTTGACGATTCGTGCCCGTACGCCATCGGCCTCGACGCCCGTGACCACGCTGTGCTCGTTGTGCGGCGTGAGCCCGCCCGCGTGGGCGTAGGCCGGGGTGGCGGGCAACAGGACCAAAGCGACGACGAGCGCGACGAGGCGGACGATCACTTGGCCAGGACGGAGTTCTTGGTCGACAGGCTTGGGACGAACAGCAGCGCGAGCAGCAGCCCGTGCAGCCCGGCGACGATCGGCGCGCCCGTCCAGTACTCCGGGATCGCGGGCAGCCGCCCGGCCTGGAGCGAGGCTGCCGCGAGGTAGATCGCCCACGTGAGGAACCCTGCCAGGAAAGCGAACCCGAAGTACGCGGCGCGCCTGCTCGCGATCGGCCGGAGCCAGAGCAGCAGCAGGTCGACGACGACGCCGGCGAGGATCCCCGCGGCGAGGATGGCCACGTTCCCGCCGGCGGTGGTGGCGCCGGAGACGCCGACCGTGGCGATCGCGATGACCGTCGCCGTGCCTGGTGGTACGCGCCAGCGCCTGGCCAGCAGCAGGAGGGGAGCGAGCATGACGACGTTCGTGATCGTGATCGACGCGGCGATGTCGCCGGCGTTCGGTGGTACGTCGCTGTAGCCCTCGGACTTGGAGAACGCCTCGACGATGCCGTTCGGATACCAGGTCCAGGCGTTGGAGTAGAGGACGAACAGCAGCACGAGCGAGGCGCTGAACGCCAGGCCGAGCGTCGCTGGCAGCAGCCGGCGGAACGTCGGGGGAGTGGACGTGACGTCCGCCCAGGCCGAACGGAGTGGTCCGGTGAGGATGACGACCATCGACGTGATCAGCCCGAGATGGGTGGGACTGAACAGGATCGTAAGGTTTTGTTCGATGCCGATGAGCGTGTGCCAGAGGAAGTCGCCGACGCCCATCGCCGCGAAGACGGGCAGCGCGATCAGCGACAGCCCGTAACCCTGCGGCACCGCGGCGAGCCCGCGCCGTCCGGCCTGGACGTTCCGCCACACCACCCACAGGATCCACAGCGCGGTGGCGGTGAAGCCGGAGTAGAAGACCGCGTGCCACGGTGTGAAGAACGTCTCCAGCTGCGGGATGTTTGTGTGCGCCCACGCGTCTACGAACAGGCCGACCGCGAACCAGACGCCGAGCAGGCTGGTGACCAGATCGGTGCCGTAGCTCGCCACCGGTCTTGGCTCGCCGGAGTTCACGAGCAGACTGAGCAGGTACGGCTTCGAGCGCCCTTCGGCAACAGTCGTCACACCGCTGAGTGTCGTCCCGTTCGGCCGCCAGCGGAACCCGGACAGTACGCAAGGGCGTACGTGCTACCACGTAGGGGACGTCAGCCGTTCAGGTAGCGCAGCACGGCGAGGACGCGGCGGTGGTCGTTGGGGCCGGCGGCCAGTCTGAGCTTGGCGAAGATGTTCGCGCAGTGCTTCTCGACCGTGCGTTCGGTGATCGTGAGCCGTTCGCCGATGGCCCTGTTCGTTCGTCCCTCGGCCATCAGGGAGAGGATGCCGCGCTCGCGTTCGGTCAGGGCAGTAAGGGGATCGTCCGCTCGGCGGTGCCGCCCGACCAGTTGGTCGACCACGATCGGGTCGAACGCCGAGCCGCCCGACCCGACGCGGCGGATCGCGGAGGTGAACTCGGCCAGGTCGGACACCCGGTCCTTCAACAGGTAGCCGACGCCCTCGGCGCCGCCGTCGAGCAGCTCGACCGCGTAGCTGACCCGTACGTACTGCGACAGGACCAGCACCCCGGTCGACGGATGCCGCTGCCGCAGCAGCCGCGCGGCGCGCAGACCCTCGTCGGTGTTGGTCGGCGGCAGCCGGATGTCGACGATCGCCACGTCTGGTTGGTGTTTCGCCACCTGCTGCAGCAGCTCGTCGGCGTTGTCCACCGCCGCCGCGACCTCGAAGCCGGACTCGGTGAGCAGCCGGACCAGGCCCTCGCGCAACAGGATCGAGTCCTCGGCGATCACGACGCGCATGGCAGCTCCGCCACGATCTGCGTGCCCTGTCCGACCAAGCTCGTCACCCGCAGCACGCCGCCGATCGCCTCGACCCTGCCGGCCATCCCGGCGAGGCCGGTGCCGTTGGCGGGGTCGGCGCCGCCCACGCCGTCGTCGGAGACCGCGACGGTCAACGTACGCTCCGAGTGTGTGACGCTCACCTCGGCGGAGTTTGCCCTTGCGTGCTTGGTGATGTTGGCCAGCGACTCCGCGAGAACGTAGTACGCCGTCGACTCGAGCTCGGGCGGCAACTCGCCTGTCACGTCGAGGGTCAACGCGACCGGCACGGACGCCGTCGCCGTCAGCTCCTGCACCGCGCCGACGAGCCCGCGCTCGGTGAGGATCGGCGGATGGACGCCCTGGCAGACCGCGCGCAGGTCGTCGAGCGCGGCGAGGACGGCGTCTTTCGCCTCGCCGACGAGTGGGCGGCCGAGGGAAGGATCGGTCGCCATCGTCGACTCGGCCAGGCCGAGCGTCATCGCGACCGACAACAGGCGCTGTTGGACGCCGTCGTGCAGATCGCGTTCGAGCCGTCGACGTTCGGACTCGGCAGCCTGCAGCACCTTCGTCCGGGACGCGGCGAGTTGCCGCAGCCGCGCACGGAGATCGGCGGTCAACCGTTCGTTGTCCAACGCCAGCGCGGCCGCGGCACACGCCGCCTCGACCAGCTCCGGCTCGTCGCGCAGGCTCGGGTCGTGGACGAGAACGGCCACGCTGCTGCCGTTGCGGTCGACCTTCGTCATCACGCGGTTCGGCCCTGGAGGAAGGGGGATCGGCTTGCCCTCGGCATCGACGTACCGTTCCTGCTCGGGTAGCCAGTAGCCCACCTGCAGCGTCTCGTCCTTCAACGCGGTGGAGAGCGCGCCCTGCAGGCTGTCGAGCATCGTCGAGCCGGAGAGCTGGACGACGAGGTCGGCAACGCCCGCACGGTGGAAGCGTCGTTGCAGCAGAATCGCCAAGTACGCAAGGGGAACGGCCGCAACAGCCAGCAGCAGCGCGATGTGAACGGCATCCTCGTAGACCTCCGCGTCCTCGGCCGGCTTCGCGATCACGAACAGCGCGACCGCCACCGCCGATGCGACCAGCACCGGCATCGCCGACCGCCGCTGGGCTGGCGTGGTCCGCCACCACCGGACGACCAGCAGTGCGATCACAGCGGCGCCGAGCCCGGCGATCGCCACGTTCTGGTTGTCCAGAACCGCGCGAATGGGCACTGGCTCATTGCCGAGGGCGTCCTCGGATCTGATTGCTTCGAGGACGCAGTTGGACACGCCGAGCGCGAGCGCATAGGCGTACGCGAGCACAACGAGAACCCGCGCCGGCGGGTTGCCGAGCCGGCCGGTCGGGAACGCGAGCACGAGATGCGCGAGCGAGGCCGCCCAGACGCCGCCGAGGGCGAGCATGACGACCTGGGCCTGGAACGGGAGATCGTTGTCCTGCAGCCGTTGCGGCAGCCACGCGAGGCCGACGACGACCATGAGCAGACCGGTCCTGTTCCGCGGCCGGCTCCGCCAGGCGATCAGCCCGGCCGCGAGGAACGACGCACCGACGAGGATCCCGAGCGACGCCACGACCTTCGGATAGCTGCCAGCCATCGTCGCGACGGCGATCCATGCGAGCACAGCGAGGGTGATGAGGAAGCCAGAGACCCGCCTCGACATCGCCACCTCCCAGGTCCACGTGCGAACCAGAGTATGCGGGGTAGCAAGCCACCGGCCGACGCAAGCCCGGCTTCACCCCCGTGCCAACCCGGTCAGCCCGGACCGTCTGGATGGGTGAGGTCGTAGGCGCGGGAGACCTTCTGGGGGACCACGAACCGCCACGCGTCCACGACGAGCTCGCGGGCCTCGGTCGGGTCCAGGGCGGCGAGTTCCGCGTGGACCCAGTTGAACCGCAGATCCCGTTCCAACGGCAGCCGGAACTTGTCCGGCTCGCCGGCGACGAGCGCGGCGCGTTCGTCCTTGGGGAACGCGAACTCCATCACCGTCTCGTCGAGGGAGAACGCGACGTAGACGATCTGCTTGACCCGGAACTTCAACCGCCCGTGCACGTAGACCGGATAGGAGCGGTCGAGCTCCGAGCCCAGTGCACGCACATCCTCGATCACCGCCATGTCACGCCCCCTCATCCGAGCACCAGGGCTGCCATGGCGCGCGCGGCGCGCGCAGGGTGCCGGTCGTCCTGGGTCGCTCCCATCACCAGGGTGCCCTCGATCAGCAGGTGCAGCTGGTCCGCCGCGCGCTCAGGGTCGGCATGGTCCAGCTCCTCCAACTCACGGATCAGGCGCTCTCGAAGCCGCCGGCGGAACGCCTTGGTCTCGGCATGGGCCGGATGGCCGGGATCCTCGAGGGCGACGTCGCTCGCGAAATAACGGCAGCCGCGGAACTCGTCGTTCTCGACGAGCTCGTCGAGCCGGTCGAAGATGCCGAGCAGTCGCTCGCGCGGCTCGTCCGCGCCGGCCAGCGCGGCGTCGTACCACGCGAGGTCCTCCTCGGCCGCGCGGTGCAGGACCGCGGCCACCAGCCCGTCCTTGCCGCCGAAGTGCTCGTAGAGCGACCGGCGGGCGACCTTCGCCTCTCTCAGGAGCAGGTCGACCCCGACCGCGACGCCGTGCGCGTAGAAGAGGTGCTGACCGGCCAGGAGCAGTCGCTCCCGCGGTCCCGGGCTCGGTCTCGTGATGGTCGTGGTCATCGCACGTCCTCCTGTAGATCGACCGGTCTATTCCAAAACGGTATAGACCAGTCGGTCTACTGTCAATCAGCAGTCACCGTTGACAGTAGACCGAGCGTTCTACTACGGTCTCGATGTAGACCGACCATTCTATCTACGAGAGGACCCACGATGAACGACTACGCGATCTACGACCTGGCCAGGCAGCGCTACGCCGACCTGCTGCGCACGGCTGTCCAAGAGTCCCAGCGCCCTCCGCGAGCACGGCCCGAGCCGCGCTGGCACCGGCTCGCCGCCTTCGCCCAGCTGCTGGTCGGCCGCACGGCGGCCAAGATCTAAGCCCGGGCTCAGCTGTCCTGGAGGATCCGTTCGACGATCTCGTGCGGGGTGAACCGCCAGCCCATCCGTTCGCCCCGCACGCGCGGGTCCGCGCCGTCCTCGCGGGCGCCGTCAATCGTGATCAGCGTCTTCCACAAGGCCCAGCCGCGGCCACGCTGCCAGGTGGCCTCGTCCAACGCGAGACCGTCGCGGAACGTCCTGGCGCTCTCGTCGTCGAAGAAGTTCCACGCCATCAGCAGGTCGCAGGCCGGGTCGCCGACGCACGAGCAGCCGAAGTCGATGACCGCGTTCAGGGCACCGTCGGAGACCAGGAGGTTCGAGGCCGTGAGATCGCCGTGGACCCACACCGGCGGGCGCTCCCACTGGCTGGCCAGCGCGGTCTCCCAGCACGCCGTTGCAGCCGGGGCGTCGATCTCGTCCTTCAGCACCTCGATCGAACGCCGCGTCCACTCGTCCCAGTAGCCGACCGGGCCGCCTCGCTCCGCGCTGTGCTGGCCGTAGGGCGGTCCGTCGGTGCCGTCGATCGACTGCAGCGCGGTGAGGAATCCCGCGACCTGCTTGGCGAAACCGTCGAAGTCCGTCAGTCCGCTCGTGCTCGCGCGCGTGCCTTCGATCCAGCGGTAGACCGACCAAGGCCAGGGATACTCCGCGTTCGGTTGGCCCAGAGCGACAGGTGACGGGATCGGGACCGGCAGCCGCGAGGCGAGCAACGGCAACCACCGTTGCTCCTTCGCGACCTGCCCGACGTACCCCTCGCCGCTCGGCATTCGGACCGACATGGCGTCGCCGAGCCGGAACGTGAAGTTGTCCCAGCCGTTCAACTTGACCGGCCGTACGGGCAGGTCGGCCCACTGCGGGAACTGCTCGGCGACCAGCCGGGCCGCGACGTCGACGGTGATCTCGCTTCTGTCCATCGCCGCCGATCCTCGCGTACGGGCAACCCGCCGGCACCTCATTTACCCGCAGGGGTCAGATCCACCCGCGCCGGGTCGCCTCCATCGCGACCTGGAACCTGGTCCGCGCGCCGAGCCGGTCCATCAACTTGGTGATGTGCCGCTGGACCGTCCGTTCGCTCAACCCCAGCGCGCGACTGGCCGCCTTGTCCGTCGCGCCGGCGGCCAGCAACGTGAGCAGGCTCGCCTCCTCCTGCGAGAGCTCGTCCGGCAGCCCGCGTTCGACCCGCTCCACCCCGGACGCCGCCAGCCGGACGGGAACGCTGCGGTCCCAGCTGGCCTCGAACAGCGCGATCAGCGCGTCGAGCAGCGGCGACGGGTGGATCAGGTACGACGCCGTCAGCACGTTGTCGCCGTCGCGGAGCAGCGGGATGATCGCGAGCCGGTCGTCGGAGATCGCGAGCTTCATGGGGAGCTCGGTCGCGATGCGGGCCTGCTCGCCGAGCCGCAAGCCGTTCTTGACATCGTCCAGCCAGCCGGGCAGCTCGAGCACGGTCTGGTCGTAGATCACGCGGTAGTTGACGCCGCCCTTGAGCAGGTCGAGCTCGACCGCGTTCGACTCGATGTGTGCCTGCGGCGTCGCGTACGGTGGCCGGTCGAAGCCGCGCATCTGATGACGCGTCTGCTGCTGCATGTGGACCCAGCGCTGCATGACCTCGCCGCGCCCCGAGATCACCTCGACCAGTTCGCCGGGGTGGGCGAAGCGCGCACCCGCGCGGTACATCTTCATCAGCGCCGGCACGTGCGAACGAACGTCGTGCAGCGCTCGTTCGCGTTCCCGCACGATCGCCTCGACGCCGGTGTCGGGCGACACAGTGACGTACCGCGTCGGCCGGCCGTCCAGCCGGATCACCAGGCCGAGCTCGACCATGCCGGTGAGGATTCGGCGGGTGGCCGATTCCGGCAGCCGGCACTCCTCGGCGAGCTCGGTCACCGTGGCCTGGGCACGGCGTACGAGCGCGTCGTACACGACTTCTTCTTGCTCGTTCAGCCCAATCGCTTCGAGCACGTGCCCTCCCGGGAACCAAGCGGGACCTGTCGGGATCCAGCCACCTGGCAGAAACTCGCCGCCGCTCCGATCTTGTCGGTTATCGCGCCGAAGTGCCACCTTGCTTGCTGATCGGCGTAACGAAGGAGCTCCATGTCGCTGTCCGTCGCCCGGCATCGCGGGCAGTACACGTTGCTGTACGTCTGGTTCGCCGCGGTGCTCCTCGCCGCCCTCATGCCCGGGACCGCCGAGGCCGCGCCCCCTGACCCGCGAAGCCCGGCGGTCCTGGCCAAGGTCGACCCCGCACTGCGCGGGCAGCTCACCCAACGTGCCGGCACGATCGAGGCGATCGTGACGCTGCGGGCGGATCCGACGCCCGGCGCGCCCGCCGACCTCGCCGCGTTCGCCGAGGCGACGCAGGCGGAGCTCGTCGACCGGGTACGCGGTGCCGGCGACGAGGTCGTCGCCACGTTCTGGCTGAAGAACATGGTCCTCGTCAAGGCCAAGCCGTCGACCCTCGAAGCGCTGACCGCGCTGGAGTCGGTCGAGAAGATCATCCCGAACTTCGAGCTGACCCGGCCCGAACCGCAACCAGGCAAGGACATCCGCGCTGCCGCCGCCGCGACGTGGGGGCTGAGCAAGATCGGCGCCGACCGCGTCCAGGCCGAACGTGGCCTCACCGGCGAGGGCGTACGGGTCGCCGTTCTCGACACCGGCATCGACCCCGCGCACCCCGACCTGGCCGGCAAGCTCGTCACCGACGATCCGAACGACCCCGAGTTCCCCGGCGGCTGGATCGAGTTCGACGACGACGGCCAGCCGATCCACTCCACGCCGCACGACAGCAGCTTCCACGGCACCCACGTCGCCGGAACGATCGCCGGCGGAGACAAGTCCGGCACCCAGATCGGCGTCGCTCCCGGCGCGGAGCTGATGGCTGGCCTGGTGATCCCGGCCGGCTCCGGCACGATCGCGCAGGTCATCGCCGGCATGCAGTGGGCGATCGCCCCGTTCGACGCCGACGGCAACCCGGCCGGGCGACCGGCCGACGTCGTGAGCATGTCGCTCGGCGCGGAAGGGCACGCCGACGAGCTGGTCGAGCCGGCCCGCAACATCCTCGCCGCCGGATCGTTCCCGTCGTTCGCGATCGGGAACGACTGCCTGGCCGACTCCTCGAGCAGCCCGGGCAACGTCTTCGAGTCCGTCGCAGTTGGAGCGACCGACAGCAACGACAACGTGGCCGGGTTCTCCTGCGGCGAGGTGGTCGCGAAGACCGACTGGATCGACGCTCCGGCGGAGTGGCCGGACTCGTACGTCGTCCCGGACCTCTCCGCGCCCGGCGTGGACGTGCTTTCCGCCATGCCTGGTGGGGAATACGCGTCGTTCAACGGAACGTCGATGGCCACACCGCACGTGTCCGGGACCGTCGCGTTGATGTTGCAGGCCCGACACGATCTGAGCGTCGAGGACGTGCTGGAGATCCTCATCGGGACGGCGGTCGCCGACGACCGCTACGGTGCCCTGCCGAATCCGCGGTACGGCTATGGCCGGATCGACGCGTACGCGGCCGTCGCCGAGGCCAGCCTGACCAGTGGCATCCGCGGAACCGTCCGCGACGACACGTCCGGCCGCAGCCTCGCCGGCGTGACCGTCGAGCGGCTCGACGACGGGCGCACGGTGTCGACGGACGCGCAGGGGAGGTTCGAGTTTCGGCTCGCCGCGGGAACGTATGACCTGCGGCTCAGCCGGTTCGGCTACTACCCCTCGACCGAGCGGGTCGTCGTGAAGGCGAACGGCTACACCGACGTCACGCTCGAGCTCGACCCGACGAGGCGAGGCACGATCAGCGGTCGCGTCGTCTACGGGCCGACCGGATCGACCGTTCCGGGAACGACCGTCCGCGTGCTCGACGTGCCCGATTCCCTTGTGAGCCTGACGGATCGCAGCGGCCGCTATACGATCGAGGACGTGCCCGAAGGCACCTATCAGGTGGTCGCGAGCGCACCGGGCATCTCCTCGTCCGCTCCGGCATCGGTCCGGGTGCGCGGCTCCGTGCGGAAGGACCTCACGCTGCCGCGACCGTTCCCCACCGAGCGCGTGTCGCTCGCGTCCGACGGTCGGCAGGCGAACGGCACCACCTGGTGGCCCAAGCTGAGCGCGGACGGGACCACGATCGCGTACGGCAGCACGTCCTCCAACCTCGTGGAGGGCGACACGAACGTCGAGTGGGACACGTTCGTCACCGACCTGCGCACCGGCGAGACCGAGCGGGTGTCGGTGTCCTCGGATGGCCAACAGGGCAACAGTTTCTCGCTCACCCCGACGCTCAGCGCGGACGGCCGGTACGTCGGCTACAACAGCGGTGCCACGAACCTTGTTGCGGGCGACACGAACGGGCAGACCGACAGCTTCGTGTTCGACCGGCAGACCCGGACGACCACTCGCGTGTCCGTCGCCTCCGACGGCGGCCAGTCCGACGGGCTGTCCTCGCCGCCGTCGTTCTCCGCCGATGGTCGGTACGTGGTGATCACCAGCGACGCGACGAACCTCGCCCCCGGCGACACCAACAACGCGACCGACGTGTTCGTGCACGATCGGCAGACCGGCACGACCGAACGGGTCTCGGTCGAATCGGCCGGTGGGCAAGGCGATCTGGCCTCCCGCGAGGGCTCGATCAGCGGCGACGGCCGGTACGTCACGTTCCACAGCGACGCGACGAACCTGGTCGCCGGCGACACGAACGCCACCACCGACGTCTTCGTGCACGACCGGACGACTGGCGTCTCCGAGCGCGTCCCGGCGCCGCGAGCCGGGGAGGCCCGCGAGCCGGTGATCTCGGCGAACGGCAACGTGGTGGTGTTCGGCAACCGCACCGGGTTCGCCTCAGGCCAGTTGTTCGCGTACGACCGGGCCGCCGGGACGACCGAGCAGCTCTCGGTCGCCGTCGACGGCGGCGACGCGAACGACTCCGCGTACGCGCCGTCCCTGAGTGCGGACGGTCGGACGGTCGCGTTCTACAGCTTCGCCTCGAACCTCGCGCCGGGCAGCACCGAGTGGAAGGCGGAGGTGTACCTCCGGGACCGCACCGCGCGGACCACGGCGCGGGTGTCGATGGGTCCGGGCGAGGTGCTCGGAGACGGCTGGTCGGAGCTGCCCACGATCAGCGGCGACGGGCGGTATGTCGCGTTCCAGAGTGCGGCGGCGAACCTCGTCACCGGTGACACGAACCGGGCGTCGGACATCTTCGTCCACGACCGGGTCGCCGGGCCGCAGGCGCGGTTCGCTCTTACCGGGTTGACGATCAGCCCGCGTGAGGCGCGCGGTGGCCGCCCCGTGCACGTCACCGCCTGGCTGAAGAACGTCGGCGAGGCGGCCGGCCCGTACCAGGCCATGCTGCGCGTCGACGGCTCGATCGACCAGCGCCGAACGGTGCAGGTCGGGGCTGGCCGCGAGGTGCGGGTGTCGTTCGACGTTCGGCGCACCGTGCGCGGGACGTACACCGTCCAGCTTGGACAGCTCTCCGGGCAGTTCACCGTGGGGCGTTGACCGTGGGCTAGCGTCGGGCGATGCGCAACTGGGGTGCACGCGTCCACGAGATCCGACTGCAGGGGCTGCGGGCCGTCGTGCTCGAGAACGAGCTGCTGCGGGTGACCATTCTCGCCGACAAGGGCACCGATGTCGTGGAGTTCAACGCCAAACGCGAGGACCTCGACTTCGTCTGGTGGACCGCCGACGGGCTGCGCGGTGCGCCGGCCGACTTCTTCGACGGCTACGAGGGCGGCTGGCAGGAGGTGCTGCCGAACGGCGGTCCGCCCGTCGAGCATCGCGGCGCGCGGTTCGACCAGCACGGCGAGGTCGCCGGCCTGCCCTGGGACTACGCGATCGTCGAGGACACCGAAGAGGTCGTGAGCGTGCGCTTCTCGGTGCGCGCGCGCCGCGTCCCCCTGCACGTGGTCAAGACGATGACGCTGCGGTCCGGCGCGGCCGCGTTGTCGATCGTGGAGGAGGCGACGAACGAGTCGCCGGTGCCGATCGACGCGATGTGGGGCCACCACCTCACGTTCGGCCGCCCGTTCGCCGGACCCGGGTGCGAGGTCCGGCTGCCGGACGGCCTCGACGTGCACGCGCACGACGGCGCGGTCAACCCGTCCGGTGTCCGTCGGTTGTCGGGCGATCCGGCGGCGGTCGACTGGAGCGTGCTGCCCGAGCCGGGGACGCCGAGTGAACTGCTCTACCTGACCGGGTTCGGTGAGGTGGGCCAGTACGACGTTGTCGATCCACAGCGCGCGTTGGGTCTTCGGGTGCGCTGGGACGCGACGACGATGCCTTGGCTGTGGTTCTGGCAGGAGTTCGGCGCGCACCGCGACTATCCCTGGTACGGCAGGAACTACAACATCGGCCTGGAACCGTTCTCCTCCTACCCGTCGAACGGCCTCCCCGACGCCGTGGCCAACGGCACCGCGCTGGTGATCGAGCCGCACGGCACCGTGCGGAACTGGCTGGAGGCGACCGTCGTCGTGCAGGACGGCGACTGGAAGCCGATGACGCGCTAGCCCTCAGAGCTCGAGCGTCCTCAGGTCGACGGCGTTGGCCATCGCCTCGGCGCCTTCGTCGTTGAGGTGCATGCCGTCGCCGCTGTCGAACGCGGGGTGGATGGTGTCGGGGACTTCGGGGTCCTCGACCGCGCTGGCCACGTCGAAGACCGCGTCGAACGTGTCGGTCGTGCGGATCCACTCGTTCACCTCGCGCCGGATCGCGAGGCCCTCGGGCGAGCTCACGCCCGGGTAGATCGCGTTGCCGTACGGGCCGATGGTCGCGGCGAGGATCCGCAGACCGGCGTCGCGGGCACGCTTCGCCAGCGACTCGAAGCCCGCCACGAGGTCGGCGGCGCTCGCGGGCGGCTCGCCGGCCATGCCGGGTAGGCCGAGGTCGTTGATGCCGAAGTGCACGAGCACGTGAGCCACGCCGGGGATCGAGAGGACGTCGCGGTCGAAGCGGGCGAGTCCGTGCTGGCCGATCTCGTCGCGCAGCAGCCGGTTCCCGGCGATGCCTTGGTTGACGATCCATCCGCGCGGGAGCCGACGGTTGAGGAAGTCCACCGATCGGTGGTTCGCGCCGATCGTCGAGCCCACGCCCTCGAACCACGAGTCGCCGAACGCCACCCCGATCGCTGTGCCGTCCGGGACGAGCACGTCGACGCCGGACACGAAGAAGCGCCCGTGCACCGGCTCGGCGTCGCCGACCTGGGCGTTCTCCATCGGCATATGGGAGTACGTCGCGAGCCCGGTCTCCTCGGGGAGCTCGAGGCTGAGCACCAGGTCCGAGCCGGCTGCCACCGGCTGGTCGACCGGGTCCGCGACAGCCTCCTCGCCGGGCGGGATCACGACCTCTTTGGCGCCGCCGAAGGTCAGCACCTGATCGCCCGCCACCGCGCGACCGACGACCAGCGGGGCGCGCCCGTACAGGCTGGTCAGCCGTACCCGGAACCGCTCACCACCGCCCGCCAGCCGCAGCACCTGCCGCACGGTTTGGCCGGCGAACGACCGCGGCTCGGAGAGCTGGATCGACTCGTACGGACTGATCACGGCAGAACGAAAGCCCGCTGTCCACATTGCTAGCTCCCTCCAGAAGAGTGCTTCGAAGTTGAAACATAACACACTGCTTCGAATTCGAACCACTATGCTGGCGCCCGTGAACGACGCGCTGGAACCCAGGCAGCTCGAGGCGTACTTCGTGCTGATGGAAGCGGTCAGCCTGCTCCAGCACTCTGTCGAACAGCAGCTCCGGACCGAGGGCGGTATCAGCTACGTCCAGTTCCAGCTGCTCGCCAGGCTGGCTGCCGTCGACGAGCCCCTCACCATGACTCAGCTCGCCGACGGCGTTGTCTACAGCCGCAGCGCCGTGACGTACCAGGCCGCCCAGCTGGAGGAGGCCGGCCTCATCACCCGCGCCTCGAGCCCCGACGACGAGCGCGCCACGCTGGTGACGATCACCGCCGCCGGCCGTGCCCTCGTCGACCGCGTCCTGCCCGGCCACGTCCAGGTCATCCGGCCGATGCTGTTCGACCCGCTGACCGACGAGGACCTGGACCAGCTCGGCCACATCATGACCCGCGTCCGCGACCACATGCGCGCCCAGCCGCCCCGCTCCGCCAGCCGCCGCCGGCCTACGAAGCCGAGCCCGTGAGCAACGACTTGACGGCGTTCTCGAAGCCCGCCATCGCGGAACGGTAGAAGGTCGGCCCGTACGACACCCGCGCCACTCCCAGCTCCCGCAGCACGTCGAGGGTCAGCTCGTCGCTCGCGTTGCCGTTGACCGGGCACTCCAAGCCGGCGACGAGCTCGGCGAGGTCGGCCCGCGCACGCACGCCGATCGGGTAGACGCAGTCCGCGCCCGCGTCGCGGTACAGCCGTCCGCGCCGGACCGTCTCCGCGATCCGCTGCCCTTCCGGGACGCCGTTGGGGGGCAGGAACGTGTCCACGCGCGCGTTCACGACGAGCGGCACGCCCGCCTCGTCCGCCGCCTCACGGACCGAAGCCAGCCACGCCGCCTGCTTCCCGGCGTCCACCAAGCCGCCCGCACGGTGGTCGGTGTCCTCCAGGTTGCAGCCCACCACGCCGATCTCCAGCAGCCGGTCCACCAGCTCGCGCGGCTCCATCCCGTACCCCGCCTCGGCGTCGACCGTCACGGGAACCGTCACCGAGCGCGCGACCCGTCCCGCCGCGGCGAACATCTCCGACCAGGGCGCGCCCTCGCCATCCGGGTAGCCGAGCATCCCCGCGATCGCGTTGCTCGCCGTCGCGACGGCCGGGAACCCCGCCGTGGCGACGATCGAGGCGCTGGTCGCGTCCCACACGTTCGGCAGCACCAACAGCTCCCCGGTATGCAGGTCGCGCAGCAGGTCGGCTTGTGCCTTCAAGGATTCGGTGGTCATGAGGTCTCTCCAGTTCTGACGGTATTCGTCGTGTCTGGAGATACAGACACCGCCGAGGCCGGAAAGTGATCGGTCAGAGCCTGGAGCGGGGACCAGTCGGGCTGGTACGTCGGCCAGTACTCGGTGGCGAGTTCGTCGAACAGGTCCCTTGCACGGCTGACGATGGTGAGGATCCCGTCGGGTTTGGCGGCTGCTCCCAGCGCTCGGGCGGCCAGGTCGTTCCGCGGGCCGCCGAAGCGGTGAACGGTGGTGCCGACCTCGCGGTCGCGGAGCATCATCGCGAGCACCAGGCAGCGGCGCGGCAGCTCGAGCGCGAGGTGGGTCCCGATGAGCAGGTCGTGGCGGGCTGCTTTGACGACGGCTTGGACGGCGAGGAAGCGGAACTCGTTGACGAGGGCCGGCACCTCCTCGGGCTTGGCCGCCCTTGGAGCGTCGTCGGCGGGCGGCACCTCGATCCGCTTCCGCTTGGTCCCGGGGATGGCGTCCTCGTTCGGCACCACGACGAGGTCGATCCGGCGGCCGTCCTTGAGCACGACGCGCGTGGTGTTTCCCGCGACCTCGTACGCCCACACGGTGCCGAGGCCGGACAGCCAACCAAGGTTGGCGTTCTCGACGTGCGGGGTGACGAGGGCGACGTCCAGGTCGCTCCACTCGTCCAGCTCGCTCGACGCGGCCGAGCCGAACACCCAGACCTGTTCGACTTTCCGTTCGGCTGCCACCGCCGCGATCGCGAGTATGGCCGACTCGTGCCAACTCACCTCGTCACCTCCCGCCCAGCGGCGTCATTCGAGCATCCGCGCCAGCGCCGGCCGAATGCCCCACTCCCGCGTCATCGCCGCGTACTCGCGCTCGATCGCCTCGGTCGGCTCGGCGCCCGTCCGGAGCGCTCGCAACAGGATGTTCCGCGGCGTGTGCTCGCTGCCCACGAACTGGACCGCGTCGACACGATAGCCATGCTGGCGGAGAAGAGAACTGCGCACGGCATCGGTGAGGACGTCGGCGAACCGTTCCCGAAGGATCCCGTGCCGGGCGATCATGACGTACGGCTCCGGCGTGGCGGCCTTGCTCAACTGGGCTTGGAGGTCGTGGTGGCAACAGGGAGCGGCCAGGATCACCGGCGCCTGCCATCGGATCGCCCGCGCGAGTGCCTCGTCGGTGGCGGTATCGCAAGCGTGCAAGGAGAGGACGACGTCCGGGGGGTCGGGGAGCTCGGCCACGGCGATGGAGGACTCGTGGAAGGTGAGGTGACGCCCGAGGCCGAGCGACTCCGCGAGCTCGGTGTTCCGCCGCCGCGCCTGCGGCCGTACGTCGATGCCCACCACGTTTGCCGGCAGTTTCCTGACATCGAGGAGATAGGCGGTGGCAGCGAAGGTCAGATAGGCGTTTCCGCAGCCGAGGTCCACCACCCGCAGAGGTCTGGAGGATGTGGGCTCCGGCAGCTTGCCCGAGGTGAGGGCGTCGTCGATCGCTGGTCCGAGGATGCGGAGGAACTCGTCGACCTGCCGGTACTTCGCCTGCCGGCTCGGCTTCACCTGCCCCCGCGGATCGGTGATCCCGACCGCGCGGAAGACCGGGTGCTCGGCAGTGAGGACGCGCGGTTTTGGTCGGTCGTGCTGCCGATCGACGGCCGTCCCGGTCTCGGCTGACGTCACGTGCACGAGCGCGTTGCCCTTCTTCGTGATCCGCACCTGGATCGACTCGGTCGCGGTCTCCACGTGCCAGTTCGCGAACGGGGCTTGGAGCAACTCGTCGAGCAAGGACTCCGCGGCCATCGTTCCCGCCGGCGCGTTCCTGGCCCGAGCGCGCGTCTCGTCGTACGTGGTCACCTCGAGCGCACGTCCGCCCTTGAGGTCGATGTAGCGGAGCTCGGCCCGCCGCCACGGCACAGCGGCTCCCCGTCGCCGTCCAGCGGCGACCGCCCGCGCCAGGCTGCTCGCGTCGAGCACCGCTCGTCGCACCTGGTCCAGCGCTTCCTCAACGGGTACAGATCTTGTGGCCATCTAAGGCCGGACCGTAGCCCTCCAGGCCACTCTGTGTCGCGCGCATTAACGCCCGCTCAGCTCTGGCGGGCCTCCTGGGCGATGGCGCGTGCTGCCGCACGCTCTCGGGAGCCGGTCAGCTTCCAGGTGCCGTCGCGAGGGGAGTTCCAGTAGAGGAACAAGACGGCTCCACGTTCCTTCGCCAAGGCCCAGTCGTCGCGCAGGGTTTGGATGCGGACGGTTTCGCCGCGGGAGTCGTCGATGCCTCGTTCGACGATGCCCCACGGCTTGCCGCTCGGCACGCGGAGCTCCTTCCACCAGCGGTTGAAGCCGCGGTCGCCGCGGATCGGGCCGAAGTCCCAGCCGGGCGAGTACACGTCGATGCCCACCGCGTCCGCGGCCCGGGCGGCGTCGATCCAGCCGGCATTCGTGTCGACGTTGCCCTTGGCGTTGGTCTCCCACTGGTACGCCATCGCCACGTACCAGACCTCGACGCCGGGGTTGGCGGCGTGGACGATGCTCACGGTCCGGCGCATCAGTTTCGCGAACGTGGCGCCGGACATGTTGTCCTCGGGCTCGTGATAGACGGTGAACCTCGACCCGCTGGGCAACCCCTTCGCGGTGACGCGAAGCTGGGCGTCGTACTTGCCGTCGAGGAAGCCCTGAACGTCGTTGCCGGGCGGCTTGACCGAGTAGAACTGCCGCTTGGCATCGGTGCGACGCCACTCCTCCCGACCGGCGGGCTTGATGGTCGAGTCGAACGACCTTCGGATGGCGAGCTTGCCCCCACCCAGTTGCTGGTTCGTCTCGTCCCACAGCTGTTGCGACGTCCCGTCGCCGCCCGCGTTCGCGCCGAACCAGGGGAGTGGGACAGCGGCGCTCGACGATGGGATCGTTCCCATGAGGAGCGGAACGGTGGCGATCAGAACGGCGACGAGTCTCTTCATCCAGGGCTCCTGTGCTGGTTTATGGCACGGATTGCCCAGGTAACACCGGAGTTGAGACGGGCGCAAGATCTCAACGTTGCACAGCCGGTGGCACCAAGTGGCCTTGCCGATCCAGCAAACTCAGCCCGCTGTCGATCCCGCGGTCAGCCCGACCAGCTCGCTGCTCACCCGCCAGAGCTTGGCCGCGGTGGATTCGTCGTAGCTGAGCGGGGACGTTCTCTTGGACTTGCCGGCGGCGAAGTAGCGACCGGTCACCTGCTCGAGGTCGGGACTGGATGCCAGCCGGATCGCCGTGGTGGCACCTTGGGCCGGGGTCTTCATGAAGGGGCGGAGGAGAGGAACGAGGAGTCGTTGGGTACGGCCGGGGTCCTCGGCTCCGAAGGAGGTGCTCACCAGGCCCGGATGCAGCGCGTTCGCGGTGACGTCGCGATGCCGCAGCCGCCGCGCGAGCTCGTAGCTGAACATCACGTTCGCGAGCTTGGACTGGTTGTAGGCCGTTGCTCCGGAATACGCCCGTTCCCCTTGGAGGTCGTCGAAGTCGATCCGCCCCATCGACTGGGCGTTCGACGCGACCGTGACGACGCGGGCTGAGCCGGTGGCTTCGAGCCGGGGGAGGAGCAGGTTGGTCAGCAGGAACGCCGCGAGGTGGTTGAGCGCGAAGGTGCGTTCGAGCCCGTCCGCGGTGACGTGCCGGGTGTTCCAGTAGCCGCCGACGTTGTTGACCAGATCGTCGATCCGGGGGAGGCGCTGGAGGACCTCGGTCGCCATCCGCCGTACCTCGGACTGGGACGACAGGTCCGCGACGAACACGTCCACCTGCGGGGAGCCGGCGGTGTAGACCTCCGCGGCCGCCTGGGTCGTACGCCGGTGGTCCCGGCCGGTGATCGCGACGTGCGCTCCCATCGTGGCCAGCCCGAGCGCGATCCCCTTGCCGATCCCGCTCGTGCCGCCGGTCACCAGCACGGCCTTGCCAGTCATCCTCATGTCAGGCGCTCAGCTCCCAGCCGCCATCGCCGGTTCCCAGAGGGCCAGTCGTTTGTTGACGGGCTCCAGCACCAGGTACATCAGCAGGCCGATGAACACGACTGCGATGCCGGCACATGTTGGGTTCGCTTCACCCTACGCGCGGATCGCTCGACCGCATCGGGAATCAGCCGCGTCATGGCTCGATGCGGACCTCGTGCGTGCTGTCCGGTTGGGCGAACGCCAACAGCGCCAGCGCCTCGGGTTCGATCGCTTGGCGGTCCGCCTTGGTGAGCTTCCGCAAGGGCCGGACCGTGAGGGTGGCCGTCCCCTTGGCGGTGGCGAGGGTCCAGGTCGCGGCCACCGTTCCGTCGACGAGGACGGTCGCGGCCACGCCGTCGCCGACGCAGACCTGGCGGCGGATGTCGTCGGTCATCATGCGGGTCCGGTCGGCGTACGCCAGCAGCGGCGCGTCGAAGTCGGGCAGCAGTCGCACCGGCGCCGGCTCGTCCTCGTCCTGGAGCGGCGCGTCGGGTACGTCGAACAGCTCCCGGCCAGCTTCGTCGCGGAACGTCCGCAGGGACGGACGAAGCTGCTCGAAGATCTCCTTGAGCCCGGCGATGCCGGACCACGAACGCGCGTCGCCCACAGTCGCCGGGCCGAAGGCCGCGAGGTAGCGGCGGACCAGCACCCCCAGCGACTCGGCCGAGGCCTCCGCCCGTACGCCGGTCCACGAGGCGAGCTCGAACGGCGTCGCGCCGTAGCTGTTCCACGTCCCGCTCGGCGCCGGATGCACCACCGGCAGCAGGTACTGCACGGTCCAGCCCAGCGCGCTCGCGTCGGCGCCCGGCCGGCTCGCCGCCAGCGCGCGGCCGAGCTCCGGGCGCGTCAACACCGCCCCGCCGGCGAGTAGTTCGCGGGCCTCCGCGACAAGCGCATCGAGGTCCAGGGCGCGCGTACGGCTGCCGAACGTGTTCCGCTGCACCCGCCGGAACAACGGCGCGACCGCGGAACGGATCAGCGCGAAGTCGGCGACCGACACCACGTGCTGGGTCGCGCGCATCAGCACCGACCGGACGACCGTACGGTCCTCGAGCGCGGCGGTCAGCTCCTTGCCGACGAACCCGGCGAGCCGGCTCCAGAGCGCGAGGTACGGCGGGTTCGGACTCTGCGCGTTCAGGCCCAGCACCCGTTCGACCGCGTCCACCACGGGCAGGTCGGCGCGGGCGAGCAGGAGCTGCCGCGCGAGCACGGCTCGGTTGAGGGCCCGCGTGCTGAGCGTTCGCGTCGTCGTCATGCCACGAACGCTAGAACCTCTTCCGGTCAGTTTCTGGCCGGAAATCGTCACCCACCCCGTGCGAACCGCTTCAGTACGCGTCGGACCCGCCGTCTCTCCGCCCACCGCAAGAGTCGATCGAGCATCGATCTCCACCCCCTCTTTTGGCCCTCCCCTGTTCCTCAGCGTGCATGGACACCGCCGGAACCGCAGGTAAACACGAAAGGTCGCGACCGAACTGATACCTAGACTGGCGCCGTGAACCACTACGACGTCGTCGTGGTCGGTGGCGGGCACAACGCCCTCGTCGCCGCGACCTATCTGGCCCGGGCCGGCAAGTCGGTGCTCGTTCTCGAGCGGCTCGACCGCACGGGCGGTGCCGCGGTCAGCGAGGCGACGTTCCCCGGCGTCGACGCCCGGCTCTCGCGGTACTCGTACCTGGTGAGCCTGCTGCCGGACCAGATCGTCTCCGACCTCGGCTTGTCGATCCGGCTCGCGTCGCGGCCCGTGGCGTCGTACACGCCGGTCGAGCGGGACGGCCGGCACACCGGGCTACTGGTGGAACGGGACCCGGGCGCGGCGACCGCGGAGTCGTTCCGGTCCCTGACCGGGTCGGACGCGGAGTACGCGGCGTGGCAGTCGTTCTACGGCGAGCTGGCCGACCTCGCGAAGGTGCTCGGGCCGACGATGCTCGAGCCGCTGCGGTCCGCCGCGGACGTGCGGTCTCTGGTCGGGGCGCGGGCGTTCGAGCGGTTCTGCGAGCGGCCGTTGGGCGAGGTGGTCGAGTCGACGTTCGCCGACGACACCGTGCGCGGGGTGGTCGTGACGGACGGGCTGATCGGGACGTTCACGCACCCACACGACCCGTCGCTGCTGCAGAACCGGTGCTTCCTCTACCACCTGGTCGGCAACGGGACCGGGGAGTGGCGGGTGCCGGTCGGCGGGATGGGCGCGGTGACCGCGGCGCTGGGCGAGGCCGCCGCGGCCGCGGGTGTGACGGTGCTCACGCGCGCGGAGGTGACGTCGGTCGCGGTGGACGGGACGAACGGCGAGGTGACGTACGTCGCGGACGACGCGTCGCACACGGTGTCGTGCTCGTACGTCCTGGCGGGCGTGGCGCCGGCCGTGCTGGACCGGCTGCTCGGACGTACGCCCGCAGTGGTGCCCGAGGGCGCGCAGGTGAAGCTGAACATGGTGGTGACGCGGCTGCCGCGGCTGCGCTCGGGGGCGGATCCCCGCCAGGCGTTCGCGGGGACGTTCCACGTGGCGGAGGACTACTCGGAGCTGGAGACGGCGTACGCGGAGGCGTCCACTGGGGCGTTGCCGACGCGGATGCCGGGCGAGCTGTACTGCCACTCGCTGACGGACCCGTCCATCCTGGGGCCTTCGCTGGTGGCCGAAGGATGGCAGACGTTGACGATGTTCGTCCTGCACACGCCGGCCCGGCTCTTCGCCTCCTCGCCCGAGGCCGCGCGGGACGAGGCGGCGCGGCGGGCGGTGGCTGCGCTGGACGCGTACCTGGAGGAGCCGCTCGCGTCGTGCCTCGCGGTCGACCGGGACGGGCGGCCGTGCCTGGAGGTCAAGTCGCCGCTCGACATCGAGGCCGCGGTCGGCATGCCGGGCGGGCACATCTTCCACGGCGACCTCCAGTGGCCCTGGGCGCCCTCGTCCGACGAGGCCGGCCAATGGGGCGTGGAGACCCCGATCCGCAACCTCCTCCTGTGCGCCAGCGGCGCCCGCCGCGGCGGCGGCGTCAGCGGCATCCCCGGCCACAACGCCGCCCACGCCGTACTGGCCCTCGATTAGCCCGCGACGCGGCAGACTGCTAATATCTCCGAGTCGCGCACCGCTAGCTCAACTGGCAGAGCAGCTGACTCTTAATCAGCGGGTTCGGGGTTCGAGTCCCTGGCGGTGCACCACATTTCAGCAGGTCACAGACTTGTCGAAGCGCGCGTGAGAGGTGCGGTCCCACCGTACCACTCACAATTTCTCACAGGATTCTACGCTGCCTTGCGCTTCCCGCGCTTGTGCAGCTTGCCGATCGAACGGGCAGCGATCTTGAGGTCGTCGTCGTTCGCGTGCACGTACGTCCGGTAGGTGAACGAGGGATCGCAGTGCCCGGCCCACTTGCTGATGATCGAGATCGGCACTCCGGACTTCTCCATGAGACTCAGCGCGGTGTGACGTGAGTCATGGAGCCGGATACGCGAGAGCCCGGCTTGCCGGGCCAATCGCAGGAACTCGTCGGAGTACCACTCCGGGTGCATCGGGTACCCGTTCGCATCCACGGCGAGGTACGCATCGCCCGGGACGTACCAGTTCAGGTCCTTGAGGTACCTCGCGTACCCGTTGCCGGCCCGAAGCCGCTCTTCGGATTGCCGACGATGCAGATCCTTGAGTGCGGCAACGAGCTCGTCGTCCATGGGCAGGGTACGTATCCCGTTGTCGCTCTTCGGGGCCTCGATTCGGATCACGTTGTTGATACACAGCCGGGCTTGGGTGACCGTCAGCGTTTTCGCCTGCAGGTCGATGTCGGACCACCGCAGACCCATCACCTCACCCCGACGCAGCCCGTACATGCTGAGCCGCCAGACGGCATGCAAGCGGTCGCGAGCAGCCAGGTCGAGGAACGTCTGGACATCCGCCTCGTTCCAGATGGCGGGCTTCCGCCGCTTGTAGGTGGGTGGCTCCACGAGCCGCACCACGTTCCGAGCGAGGAGACCCTCGAGCATCGCCATCTCGAATGCCGCGGAGAGCCTTCCCAGCGTTAGCCGTACCGAGCGGGGACCGAGGCCCGTCCCCGGCGGACCGCTGCGCTTCCGTGCCGTCGTCTCCATGTACTCGACCAGTCGCTCGATGTCGGACTTGCTGATCGACTGCATCGGCCGATCGCCGAGTCGCTCTCGTGGGCATCGGAAGGCACCTTGGTAGGAGCGCTTGGTGGAGGCTCGGAGCTCGCGGGTCGCACCCACGAGGTACTCGTCCAGGTACTCGTTGAGCGTCAGCTTGGACTCCTTCACATACGTACCCGCGTTGATCTCGTTGCGGATACGCGCGAGTTCAGCTCGGGCCTCTTTCATGAGGTCGTGTGTACTCGTGCGCTGGAGACGTCTCCCTGTTTCGTCAAGGCCGATGTCGACGACGAGTCGGTATCGGGTACGTCCATCCGCCAGAGTCAGCTTGCGGATCGGTTCTTTCATGGGTTGCTCCTTCCACCGCGGATGCGGGGGGTACAGGCGACGCCAATCGCTGGCGTTCATGAGGGATGCCCGTTCGCGCGATGGCGCGGGCGAGATCACCTGACACGGTGGGCCGTGAGCTCACACCAGATCGGGCTGCAGGACAGCTTGCCATCGTGGAATGCCCTTGTCCAGAAAGACATTCCCCGTCTGGAGCCCTACGCTGCTGGCTCGATTCCCAGGATCCGAAGTAGTTCTGCGGTGGGCACCCGATACGAACTGCCGACATGGATGACGCGACACGGGAACTCGCCTCGTCGGGCGAGCTCGTAGCCTGTGGATCGGCCGAGACCGAGAGCTCGTGCGGCAGTGGTGATGTCTACCGTCGCGGGCATGTGGAGTAGTTCGTCGATAGTGGGTCCAGGGTCGTTTCCCCTTGTCTTGCTCATATACATCGCCTCCCGTCATCGCCTGATGTCACGGATGACCGCACGGATCGAAGGAGCCGACCCGTGCGATCAAGCCATCCGCTAGGTCGGTTCGGATCCTTGATCCGTGATCTGTGACGCGTGCAGACATGGCACGTTTGCCCAGGTCGTAAGGGACATCGACCTGTGCGACCCCCGCACACGGATCACGTATCGCACCCGTGCAGACACAGTTCGGTTGCACGGATCCGGTCACAACTCGGACTCCTCGTTCAGGGCTTCGGTCCATTCGTACGCATAGTCCGGCGGCCTGATCCGACCGGCGATGATGCGCTGGAGCGCGGTCGCGACGTCGGAGTAGTGATATCCACGGCCGCGTTCGCCGTTCTCCACGAACGGCTGTCCTTGTGGCTGGACGCCACACGCTGCGAGCAGCATGCCAAGCCTCTTGGCGGACATGCCTGTCAACTCTGGGTTGCCAAGTAGCCGGGTGGTGTGGATTCGATCCGACTCCACGGCGGTAAACGCGTTGTGGACCACCTGCAGGATCGGCGGCACTCGTATCTCTGCCGTCCTGTCATGGTCCGCCGGCTGTTCGTTCGACGGTCGAGGGAGGTGGACTAGCTTCGACTCCGGAAGTCCGAGCTTGACCGCTGTCGTTGCCGCCACCGAGGTAACTGGAGTTGGCGGTGTGATGACAGTCTCTGACTGCGGTAGGCCACTCGGCAGGAGGTGCCCAGCGCGTTCGTGGCTCCATCTGCTGGAGTACCCGCCTGCCGCGTCGGCTGCCGCAGCGGATCCCGCGTCGAGGTCGGGTCCGACGTAGGTATTGCGTTCCGCGATGCCGCCCGGACCCCCGATCTCGGCGTGCTCGACCCACCATGCTTTGCCGGGCACGATGCGGGTGTCGCGTCCGGCTTGGACGAGCAGGCTTCCGGGATGCTCCAACTTGGCGAGGTCGGATGCGATCTTGGAGTCGCCGAACGTGTACCTGGCATCGTTGGCGTCGGCGACGCCGAGCCCGAACGTGTTCTCCAGCTGGCTCTTCAGGTCGCCGCTCCCGAGCATGGTGACTGTGCCGCGTTGGGCGACGAGGTCGACGCTGACCGCTTCTGCTCGCCCGAGCTGAACGATCGTGAGTCCGAGCTTCGCGTTCCCGTAGTTCGCCATGTCGTGCTGACCGAAGATCAGCGCGACCTCCTCGCAGATCAGCATGAGTTCGGGCATCCGCGCGGTGGGGATGATCTTGTCGCCACCGATCCCGCTGTTGGATCGGTACTCGATGACGGCCGCGGCCGCCTTCAGCATCCGGGTGTTCTCCTCTCTTGTCGTCGCGACCCAGTCGAGTACGGGGCGGTGTGTTCGTCCTTCCAGCCAAGGGAGCAGCCAGGGGCGAGCGGTCCGCCCTCCCTTGCTGTCCATGATCCAGACGACGACATCAACGCACCGTGTTAGAGCTGAGATCTTCGCGTTGATGAGATTCGACTTGCCCTTGCCCCGCAGACCGACAGTCTTGCTCGCCCGACCCTGCATCAGAACCTCGAGGACAGTGCCATCCTCATAGAGCCCAAGCGGCAAAGGACGATTGATCGTGAGCGGCCCACTGTCCTTTGGCAGCGGGATGGTCTGGGCGAGGACGTCGATCTCGTTGACGTGCAACCACACATCTGCCGCGGTGTCACCGCGTTCGACGTTGAGTGCCCCATACCGGAGTCCTGCAGCGATCTCGAGCTCCTCAGTTCTGGTCTTGAGGACTCCGAAGCGGACACGACCGTTGACAGGCAGTCGTAGGTGGAGCGAGTACGAGCCCACGCCGCCATGGTTGACCCGTTCGAGCAACGTCACGCCCGGCATACCCAAAACAGCGAGGATGTCCGGCCATCTTTGCGCTTCCGCAGCGACCTGCTTGCGACGCTCCTCCTCCAGATCGCGAAGGCGCTTGCGATGCTGTGCGTGCCGAGCCAGGAACCACATCGGTCCGAGCACGACGAGTCCGCACATCAGCACGGTGATCGCTGTTGTCGACCATGCCGTTGACGCGGAGACCCACACCAACCATGCGCCTGATCCGGCAACGGCAAGGGCGGCGTAGGTGATGGCGAACCGCCCGAGGTCGGCCTTGTGGGACGCCACAATCGTTCCGACGATCGCGCATGCGGCGACAGGCACGACGAACCACGGTCCGACTCGGAGTTGGTCGAGCAATGCTCCAACAGCGAAGAGCGCGGCGCTCGCAAGGATCGGCGTGGTGATGACGGACCAGCGCCACAGCGAGGCGTCTGTCGTCTTGGCAGGCACAGCAAGCTCCCTTCAGCTCGTCAGCGGTTGGTGGTGACGTCCCACAGCTCCTCCTTGGGCCTGGGATTCTCCAGCCGGTTGAACTCGTCCTCGTGAGCCGAACGGAAGATGCTCCGGCTCTCACGGGCATGGTCGGTCAGGGCAGCGGCTCCGCTGGCGAGCTCGGACAGGTGCTCGACGACGGCCGCCCCAATGGGCAGATCGGACCCGAACCTCTCCGCCAGCCGCGCCTGGGTTGTCGCGAGCGCGTCGTACAGCTCGGACAGGTCGCCGAGGAAGTCGTCGACGTCAGTGATCGTCTCGGGCTCCCAGTGGCTGATGTTGTCGATTGCCTCGACCGCTTGCTCAATGGTGACTGTTGCCATGGCTGGATCTCCCTTCTCCGGTGGTGGCTCCGCAGGTGGAGCCGTCGATGTGCCCGGTTTCATCTCGGGCGGTTGAGGATCGGGCTTCTTCTCCTGGTCGTTCGATGGCACATCGGCGGTTGCGTCCTTCGGCGTCGCATCCGATGGACTCGCCTTCTTCGACGTCTTCTTCGTAGCGCGGCGGCCGAAAAGCCTGCCCAGGCGCTCGGCGACCCAGCCCGCAGCGCCGATCGCGTTGCGACGAGAACGGCGTCGCTTCTGTTTCTCGTCGCTCGCACTGTTCGAGCCCCGTCCGGAGGCTCGACGCCCGTGGCTTGGCGAGGATCGACCTGACCGAGACGTGCTGGCCAACCGCCACGGACGTGCCAGTGGACGTTGCCCTCCGCGTGATCGAGATGCTCCGACGAGCCTGGAACCAATGCGCGAGCCACCCAGCCCGGTCAGTTGACGATGACTGCGAGCGGTCGTTCCCGCCGAGGGCACATGCTTCTGCTTCTGTCTCCCGGCAGTTCCATGCGGTCGCAGTCCGGCCGAGGCGCTCGTCCTTCGAGGAATGGCAGCAGCCCGCATGACGCGAGGCAAAACCTTTGTCAACGGGCGACGTGTCATCCGCCGCCCATCGGACGGCTCTCGATGGGTTCGCACCGGTTGCTTGGTAGCTGGTCGTTCGGACTTGCTCGTCGGCCTGGTGGCGCCCGATCTCACTCGCGCCGGTAGCAACCCCCGCAAGCGACCCACGGCTCCAGCTAGACGCCCCGAGCTCAATGGTCGCGGCGTGCGCTTGCCCGCTGAACCCGGCGCCCGCACGGGTTTCGCCCCGGTCTGGTTGGGGCGAATCGCTAGACGTGGTGTCCCCACGCGAAACCGAGGCCACGGTGTGCGGCGCGCGGACCGGTGTCGCAGGTGCCAGTACAGCCCCGCGGCGAGGACCAGAACGACGCCGGCCAGGACCAACCATGGCCAGCCAAGCCGCCACAATGCCGTGAGTCCGATAGCCGCTGTGATCAAGACACCTGCGATGACCAAGCGCCGAGTCGTCGTCTTCTCCGCTGACTCGCGTTCAACGCGTGGAGCATCCGCATCTTGCAGTTCGGGCGCTTCCGGCGCGGTCGGCTGATCGGTCATGGCGAACGCCGACTGAGATCGTTCATGTCAGCCCGCAAGCGCGCGGCCGATCGCGCTGACGATGCCGTCGAGGACATCCCGTACCGGATCTGCCAACCCGGTCGTCGCCAGCGTGAAGCCGAACAGGGCGCAGATGACCGCGTGCAGCGGCTTGAGATGGGCAAACTTGAACAAGATGATCGCGGCTACCGCGAGGACTACGACTAGCGAGATGGTGAGGGTCATGGCAGCGGCCACCGCTCTTGGGCCGGCCCGGGAATTCGTTCGCGGTGCTCGTGGTGGCGAAACCACCTCGCGCGAGCTCGACACTTGCGGCAGGTTCTTCCGCTTCTCTCTGTGCGTGCCCCGCATGCGCAGACCTGCGCGTTTCCTCGTTTCCTACTGTCGCTCACCGAGGACCTCCTCCCGTTTGGCCCGGATTGCCTCCTCAGGTTGCGACGGAACGTAGGGACGCGGTCACAGCGTGACTGGACGTGATCGGGACGTCCGCCCTAGAGTGTTCCCGTCCCAAGACGTCCCTACGGTGAGGTATATGCCGAACGAACGGTTGCGCGCCGCCCTCCTCGAGAGGGGTGTCAGCGCGTCCCAACTGGCCGAAGCCCTCCGCGTAGATCACAAGACCGTCGAACGCTGGGTCAACGGACGACTCCCGTACCGACGGCATCGATTCTCCATCGCCAGCTACCTCGGCTTCGACGAGGTCTATCTCTGGCCGGACGCGCTCTCACGGGACCAGGTCGCCTCCGCGTCGGAGAGCGAGATCATTGCCGTTTGGCCGCATCGATCTGAGGTTCCCATGGAGTCGTGGCGCCGGCTCTTCGAAGGCGCGGAGCACGAGATCGGCGTTCTCGTCTACGCGGGGATCTTCCTTTCCGAGGATGCTCCGCTGCAGAGGATCCTCATGGAGAAAGCGGCCTCCGGCGTCGCAGTGCGTTTCCTGGTTGGCCAGCCAGACAGCGAGCAGGTGGCCCAACGAAGTCACGACGAGGGACTTGACGGCTCGATGGAGATGAAGATCCGCGGCGCCCTTGTGAACTACCGTCCCTTGCGCCAAACAGTCAACGTCGAGTTCAGGTTCCACTCCACCCCGCTGTACAACTCGATCTATCTCGCCGACGACCAGTTGTTCGTCAATACGCACGTCTTCGGGATCCCCGCGGCCAAGGCTCCTATGTGGCATCTCCGCAAGGTCGCCGGCGGCGAGCTGGCTACCATCTTCGCGGCGAGCTTCGAACGCGTGTGGGAGACAGGCAACCCCCTACCGGAGGACTGATGGCACGGCGAATCGACTACTACGACGATCCCAGCGCGCCGCACGCGAACAGCCTCGTCCCATCAGTCAACGTCGTCGTGATCGACGATCAGTCTCGCGTGCTGATGATTCGGCGTACGGACAACGACAACTGGGCTGTGCCAGGCGGCGCGATCGACCTCGGCGAATCCGTCACTCAGGCAGCGATCCGCGAGACCATGGAAGAGTCTGGAATCGACTGTCGTATCACCGGGCTAGTCGGCATCTACTCCGACCCGAAGCACGTTCTGCACTACACCAGCAACGACGAGGTCCGGCAGGAGTTTTCGATCCTCCTCACCGCGGCACCGATCGGCGGTGAACCTCGTCCCAGCAGCGAGAGCTCAGAGGTGCACTGGATCGACCGCGCCAAGGTCCTCGACCTCACCATGGACCGCTCGATGCGCCTTCGAGTGGTGGACTTCCTGAATAGGCCATCCGTCAGCCCTCATCTCGACTGAACCTCTCCAGCCGGCGCGCCGTCGCCCTCGTCATGTCGATCAAGTTCGATGTCGACCTGGTGATCGCGCGCATGACGGCATGGTCCGGACCGTACCTCTGCCCGACTTCCGCCAACCGTGCCTCGACTGTCGTCGGCTTACCATCAGGATCCGTTGTCATGTCGCAGTAGACGAGCGCCTCGATGAGTTCGTCAGGGGGCATGGCGAACTCAGTTTCGAGCTCGGCGAGAAGGCCACGTTCCTCGGCCTCCGCCGAGGCGCCAGAATGATGAGCAACCAAGCGGCACAACATGTCGTTGGCGCGTTCGACGTCCCGCAGATAACGAGCCCCATCCAGCGGGTGGAACCCAGAATGGGCGATCGGCGGCGCGTACCCGATGTCGTGCAGCCAGGCGGCTGCTTCCAGGAGCTCGGCCCGATCGCCAAGGACGCTTGCGAGGCTCCGGGCTCGGGCGGCCACCCCTTCCGAGTGCGCCCACCGGCGGGGCAGCGCGTCAGCGAGAAGCTCGCGAGCAATTCCCGCTGCATCCTCGGCCCGGATCACCTCTACGAACGTAGGCGTCGCCGTGATGACATCCCATGTTCTGCGAGGGCCAGGTCCGGACAGCCGCACACATCTAGTCGTCGACGGCCCGGCGAAGCAGCCAATGCGACGTGGACAGCACCTCGTGTGCCCACACAGCAAGACAGCAGGGCCATCGCCGTCGACAGCCAGCGCAGCGCACAACTTGGCGAACGATCCACGGGCGGCTGCGCTGCAGGCGAAGGACTGGCCGGTCACGACGATGCGTGCGAACGATCCTCAGGGCCAGATCGTCGCCCGTCATCAGATCTCGTCATCGTTCCGGAACGACGAGTCGACAGCGTGGCGCAGCTGGTCGAGGTTCATCCGCTTCCACAGCTCCTCGTCTTCCGCCGGAAGCTCCTCCACGAGCTCGAGGATCTCGTTCCAGAAGGCCCAGTCCAGCTCTCCTGGTCTCGCCGCAAGGAGCCGCGCCTCTAGCTGCGACAAGCGCGCGCGAACGGCCGCGAGATGCGCGGTGACGTCCACCAAGCAGAACGTCACTGCAGTCCCGCCGTCTGTGTCCTGAGTCGTCACTACTGGTGTGTACATGGAAGCCATCTCCAAAGCGCGGAGACAGGCGATTTCCTCTGCCTCGACCCCGAGGTCGCGCCGCCCGTCCGTTCGAGGTTCCAGCCTGGCTCGCGTACTTAGGACGTCGGCACTCCAAGGCGGGACGACTAGGGACGTCTTGTGTTATCGTCATTGGGACGACTAGGGACTTCTAGGCGTAGATCGACCATCAACAGCCGCTCCCCGTGGAGGGACGGATCATGAACGACTCCCTGAGGCGGGCGCTCTTCGCCGCACAGATGACAGAAGAAGACGTGGCAGTCAACCTCGAAGTAGACCCCAAAACCGTCCGCCGCTGGCTAGGTGGACGCGTTCCATACGCGCGCCACCGCCAAGCACTGGCCAAGCTGCTGGCGGTGGATGAGCCGCTTCTCTGGCCTCGCTTGCATAATGCCGGACAACTCGACCCCGAACTCGTGGCGGTCTACCCGCACGGCCTTGAGGCGCCGGCGTGGTTCACCTTCTTCGACGCGGCGATCCACGAGGTCGACATCCTTCACAAGCCCGAGCCGCGCACCAATCAACCAAACCTCGTCAGCACGCTCGAACGATTCCCGACCAACGTCAGAGCCCGCGTCATCGTGGCGGATCCAGCACTCGGCCAATACCGTTGGCGGCGAGGACACCAACTTCGTTGGGCAGGAACAGACTTCGCCCACGGCATTTACCGTGTCGACAGCGAGCTGCTTGTCCTTCAGCACGCCTACGGCATATCGGAGTCAACCGAACCTGTCCTCCATCTCATCGACATGGCCCAGCCCGACGGGCTCTTTGCGACCTACATGGTGTCATTCGAAGCAGCCTGGCGGATTGCGACGACAGACCCTGTCGCCCGGGATACGGCGACAGGAAAGACAAGCGCCGAATAGTGGAACACCCGGCAACGGACTGCAGGAGCATGGATCCCCTTCCGAGAGTCCGCGAGTTCAGTGTCAGCGCAACCTCGTCGTGGCCGCCCTGTCGGGAGGGAATCTCAACGAGTAGATGACGTTGATCCCCGGGTCGTCACCGAGCCTGGTGGGGCCGCGCCGAGGACCTCCTGCACACTGATCGTCCTCGACCGTGAGCTCCTCGACGCCGAGCTACCACTCGCAGCGGCCCGTAACCCCGGCAGCAACCGGTGGACATGTCCACCAGTTGCTCGATCGGTACGGATCTCGTGCTCGGCTAGAGGGCGCCGCCGCCGGTGCGGTAGGTCTCGTCGTAGTAGCCGCCTAAGCGGCTGCGGTAGTCATCGTCGCCCCAGGTGGGTGTCCCGGTCGACTCCTCGGGGTCCGGGTCATACTCGGGGGCGTCCTTGATCTGGTCCTTGGTCCGGTCGACATACACCTTCTCCTCGGCGGGGTCGACCCGTTCCACTAGGCCGGCGGGCAGCAGCACCTTCTTGCCGAAGATCCACGGCCCGGTGTCGACCACCAGACTCGCACCGTCTACTTCATAGGTGGCGCGGTCCACCTTGCCGATGTCACCGTCGGTCGCGGCGACCTTGTAGCCGACTAGGTCGTTGCCCCCGGCGTAGCCGGCGGTCGGCCGATAGTTCCACGCATCGAACTCGGCGAACTCGCTGCTTATGGTCATCACACACCGTCCCTTCTCGACGACGCCAGAGCCCACCTCCACTACCCACCTAGGCCGTTCCTGGCCGCGGCTGAGCGCCGTCTGTGGTCGTCAACATGACGCAGTCGGCCGATGCGTACCCCCCGGCGACACATCGAAGCGTCCCAACCTCACCGCGCCGGGCAAGTAAGGCCAAGCAGGCCTTCCCGAGCGCGGCTACGTGCTGCAAGGTGAGGGGATTGGACCGAGATGATCGTCGAGCGGTCCGCAGCCAAGACGCGGGCGTGCAGTTCCGATTTCGGACAGAGCAGGCTGAGACGCGATTGAGCTCGTTGACGAGCCCCCACCCACAGAAGCGTGAGTTCAAGCATCGCGCTACTGCTAACCAATCATTCTGGCCTCTGCCTGGTCAGCGATCGCCAGTCGGCGTTCCACCGCTACGGACCAGCGCCTCGATATCGCTGGGGAGGTCGGCCAAGGCAAACGCCTGTCGTCCCTTAGTGTTCGTACGGGCGCGGACTCCAACAGCGCCGATCGTTGGCTGGACGGTCACCCACTGGCTAGATATCCGTCGTGCCCGAACCCGATCCGCACACCTGCCCAGTTCCGGAGAGTTGGCCGAAGTATCCGAGCCCCACGTCTCCCGCACGTCGAATCAACCGCCATCCAGCCCAGCTTCTTTGTCCCGCATTCAGTCGTCCCCACGCCCGCCCAAGTACCACCCCCGAGAGGAACCGCTGCTCGCCGTTGAGCCGATGCGGCCGCGCAATCCAGCCGAAACGCTGGTGAGCGTGACATCGAAACAACTCGACCGCATCGCCGAGGCGGGCACCACGCCACGGGTGTTGCGTTGGCTCTCACCGATGGCGGGTCGCCGGCAATCCCCGGAGCGAGATCACTGCGGGAAATGGTCCTGGCTGGTTGACTCGCGGAGAGTGGCCAAATGCTGCTGTCGGGTTCCTGCTCGAGCGCGATGATGTTGCCATCGGGGTCGCGCATCCAGGCGATCTTGAAGCCGCTTGGTGCCGTGTAAATGCCGCACACTGTCGTCAGCTCCGGGGTTCCGGGATCGTCACCCTCGCCGCGACGACGCCGGCGGCGAGTGGCGGCAAGGCGTTGCGGATCACCCCATCCGGCACCTCCGGCACAGACGTGGACACGTATGCCGCGGTCGGCGGCAACGGCGGGTCGATGGCGCTCGGGATGAAGGCCGGGCACAGCTACACCTTCTCGACCATGATCTACGTCCCATCCGCGACCGGACTCGACACCGGCGGCCAGCTACGGGTGCTGCGCGCCGTCTTGTACCACCGGGCCAGTGCCGCCGACCCATTCGTGCAGGTGCCATCGAACCTGCCCACGGTGGCGGACACCTGGGTACCGCTCCGGCTGCGGGCATCTCTGCCGGTGGGAACGACGGAGGCGTTTGTCCGCCCATACAATGGGCGCCCGTCGAATGCCACCACCAAGCCGGTGCTGTACGACTCGATGAGCCTGGTCGAGGAAGGCATCTACGGTCTCGGCTGGGTGTCCAGCACGTCCGTCAATGACGCGTCGTCGGACTGGACCGGCCTGACCGACCGCGGCTTCAACGTCTCCGTCACAGACTCCGACGGTGCTTTGACCACGTTCGCCAAAAAGCCCGACGGTACCTATACCGCGACCGGTGAGGACGCCACCACCGATGACAAGCTCACCGCCGTCGGCGGTGGCGCGAACGGGCCTGCGGAGTTCCGGATCGGCGACCTGGACGGCAACACAACTGTCTTCACGCCGGCGATCGCGTTCGCCTCGCCAGCGAAGGAGAATGCGCCCCACACCTATCGGATCGCTCGAGTGATCCAGCCTGGGTCGAACCAGAGCACCACTTACACCTACGATGCCGAAGGCCGAGCGACGCAGATGCTCGCGCCGCTGCCGCCTGGTGTGGTGTTGTGCACGACCTGGGTGGCCGGGTGCAAGGCGCTGCAGTTCGGCTACGACCCGGCCGGCCACCTGACCGCGGTTAGCTTCCGCACCACCATCGCGACCGGGGCGGAGTTGAAGGTCGACGTCGCTTGCTACGCCTACGATGCTTCCAGCGGTCGGCTGCTGCAGTCGTGGGATCCGCGGACTGTGTCCGGCGCCGGATCCGGCACCCAACCCGTCGCCTGCGATCTAGCAAACCCCGTTCTTCCCACCACCTACACGTACGATGCCACCGGACGGCTCGCCACCGAGAGGGCGCCCGGGCTCCAACCGTGGAGCATTGGCTACGACAGCGCCGGCCGCGTCCACACCGTGTCACGTACACACAACGCCGCCAACGGCGGCGGCACCGAAACCACCACCTTCGAGTATGCGGTCCCCCGGGCGGCAGACAGCAGCAACCCGGCGTTCCGGCCCGACCTGTCCACGGCAGCCAAGGTGGGTGCATGGGCGCAGAAGGCGCTACCAGTCACCGCGACTGCAGTCTTCGGACCCAGCGACCCAGCTTCGCGCACCGACCTGCGTGAAGCAACCGTCACCACATCGACGCCGACGGCCGCACAACCAACACGGCCGAATACACCGGCCCTAGCAACGGCGCCGGCGAGTCCGCCTGGGCGATCAGCACCGAGTACGACAAGCACGGCAATACCGTCCGCGAACTCTCCGCGGCCAACCGCGCCGTCGCCATGGACACCACCCGCGAGCTGTCATCTGACTACACCTCGACAGACGTCGCAGTGCGGGCTCTGGCGCTGTCTGAGGTTAGCGTCTACAGCGCTGATGGCAAGGACGTCACCGACACCTACGGCCCCTTCCGTGACGTCGTCCTGCCCAACGGCACTATCGCCGGCGCCCGCGCTTACACCCACACCGACTACGACACGGGCACCGAGCTCGGCCACCCTGCCGGGGACCTGCTCCACCTGGTCACCTTCACCTACACCGCGGCCAGCCTCTCACCGAATCCTGTGGCGACGAACGAGCAGGACAAACGCACCACCCGCAACGACTACGCCCTTTCCACGTCCGACGTCACCGGGTTGACATTCCGCACCCCGATGCGCGTCGTCCAAGACCCGGACGGCATCGCCGCCACCAACATCACCCGCTACGACCCCGAATCCGGGCTCGCGATCGAGACCAGGAGGCCGTCCGAACCCCGGTGGGGGTGGTCCCGGCACCACCGAAACCATCTACTACTCCAGCGGTGCCAACCCCCGTGACTCCGCGTGCGGTAACAATCCCGCCTGGGCCAACCTGGCCTGCGTCACCAAACCCGCGAACCCGAACCCAGGAATCGCCGGTCTTCCCCAGCTCGTGACTACCAGGGTGACCGCTTACGACTATCTCAACCGGGCAGTCACCACGACCGACACCGTGATCGACGCAGGCGGCGCCACTCGGACCCGTACCGAGACCACCACCTGCGACAACGGCGGCTACTCAACCCGCGCCAAGACCAGCCAAGCCACAGGCGGCATCGGCTCCACCCTGCCATCCCAGACCACCATCTACGACACAGCCACCGGTGCCGTCTCATCCATCACCGACGGAACCAGCACATCGAACACGACCTACGACGACTTCGGCCGCGTTAAGACCTACACAGACTCCGCCGAAGCCACTGGGGACGCTCGCAACATCGTCACCACCACCTACGACAACGCCGGCCGGGTCGCTACCCTCGCCGACGCCGAGTCCACCGTCACCAACACCTACAACCAGAACGGCGACCCCCGCGACCACCCCACCTCGATGACCGTCTCCGGCATCACAGGCGCCTTCACCGGTCGGTACGACATCGAGGGCCGCCTCATCGAACAAACCTGGCCCAACGGACTGATCCAGACCGCCGTCTTCGACGCCGAAGGCGAACAGCTCGACCGCCGCCAGGTGCAAGACCAGAGGTGGCTTGAGGAAACCGTCGCCCCTAACATCCACGGCCAATGGCGCATCCAAAACTCCACCGGCGCCAACGTCAACCGCGACCAGACCTACACGTACGACAACCTCGGCCGGCTTACCCTCACAGGCGACACCGGTTCCGGCTCCTGCCTTTCCCACCGCTACCAGTTCAACGCCAATTCCAACCGTACCGCCCGCATCACGTACGGCGTCGGCTCCGACGGCAAATGCCAATCCACGACACCACAGACCACCCAGACCTCGACCTACGATGCGGCCGATCGACTGCAGCCTGCCGGCACCCACGCCGGCCTCGCCTACGACGCCTACGGCCGCATCACCACCGTTCCGGCCGCCGACCTCACCGCGGGCATCGGGAACCTCACCGCCACCTACTACACCAACGACCTCGTCCGCAGTCTCACCCACGACGGCACAACCGTCACCTACGACCTCGACGCCGGCGCCCGGCTCAAAACCTGGACCAACTCGAACTCGGGTGTGGTGAAGACCAACCATTACGGTGACTCAACGTCCGACTCGCCCGACTGGATCTCCGAAACCACCGACCATTCGCCCTGGACCCGCAACATCACCGATCTCGGTGGCAACCTCGCGGGCACCGTCAACCACACCGGAACCGTCACCTGGCAAACCGTCAACCTCCACGGCGACGTCACCGCCACCACCGCCGGATCCGCCACGGAACCCGACGCCAGCTACACCACCGACGAATATGGCATCCCCGTCGGCGGTGCAAGCCCGACCGTTACGGTTGGCTGGGCGGCAAACAACGTTCCAGCGAGGCGCTCGGCGGCCTCACCCTCATGGGCGTCCGCCTCTATGCAGCTGCGCTCGGCCGATTCCTCCAGACCGACCCCGTCCCGGGAGGGAACGCCAACCCCTACACCTACCCCCTAGATCCAGTCAACGAATTCGACCTCGATGGCAAGAAGAAGTGCAGGAAGTGGCACTGCCGCCTCGGGCGCTGGGCATGGAAGAACAAGTGGGACATTGCCCTCACGGCCGCTGGATTCATTCCCGGTCTCGGCGCCTTGGCCTGGGGATACCGAGCATATCGCCTTTATCGACTCGTTCGGACGGCGCACAGAATGGGTAAGGTTAGAGCTACATTCCGTTCGACACGTGCAACGTCCTGGCTGGCAGGACGGATGTGGGTCGGCCGTGGAGCCTATCGCGATACCGCAAAGAACGGCGCAAGGTGGCTGAGAAGTCACAAGCATCACAGGTCGTGGCGCTCGGCAAGAAAGAAGGGAAAACACGGTTACTCATCGAACTTTGACTACCGCACGCCTGGGCATCACAAGTATTGGTCCGCCCATGTCAACCACCGCAAGTATCGGCGCTGGGCACGTTGGTGGTAGATTGCACCAATGGCGAACGCTCCCAGTGACCAGTTCAACATACCGCTCGAGGCGCACATGCCCTCGCCGACCGGCGACTCGGAGTATGTAGCTTTGGCCGAGATTCATGCCGAAACCACCAACGTTGTTGGATATGCACTTTTCGCCATACAGGAATGGACCGAACGCCTTCGTGGGCAAGTGAGCACTCGAAAGGTTCCCGAGGTGCTGATCGAGTGGACGATTCAGCAGGAAGGGCTGAGCTTCGAGGATGGGATTCTCGTGGACGAGGCCGATGACCCTGGGCATTCCTCATTGCGGCGAGGGAAGCTACTTTGGCGCGGCCGCGAATACCAGCTGCGATGGTTGACGCCACCCGAATCTCAAAGAGTGATGACGAAGTACTTCGTGTAGAGGGCCGCGCTTAGGCCGCGCTCACGGCATCGTCCCGGTGTTGACCGCCCGACGCGCGGGAGTGTACGTACGAGGTGAGCGAGCCCGGCGTTCGTGTACGTGACGTGCTGGTACGAGTTGGTGCGAGCGTGGTTATGGCGGCGGGTCTCGGATCGCCATCGCGGCGTGAGGGTTAACCCAGGAGTCATTCATCGATCAGCTGCAGGGGCCACCTTGTCACCTGGCCCCCAGCTGCGTCCTAACGAACCTGTGAACGGCCGCGCCGCGCTGATCGTCAACCATCAGCACGGCTCAACCCGGCCGACCGCACGGCCCAGGTGCACGCCCGGCCAGAGTTCGTCGAGGCTCACCGTGCCCGTCGTCAGCACAGTCCAGCTCTTCAACTGGTGGCGCGCCGGCAACTCCACCTCCATTCGCTCCGACCTCTTCGGCCAAAGCGCAGCCGTAACCGAGCCAACTGACGAGGCTGCCGTCCTCGCGGTTGCGAGCACGTCCCGCCACGTCGGCGACGGTGGTGGCCTCGGCGAAGCCAGGAGCAGTAACGACCCAGCGCCCTAGAGACGGGGCTAACCTCCAGGACGGGTCCCGACGTTTGCGTGGTGTTGGAACGCGATGTCCTAGCGAGCCCACCTCGAAGGACCAGTTGAAGCTGATCATGGTGGACGACAGTGAGCAGCCGAAGCCCACCCGTGCCCGGCTCGGCCACCTCGTGGCAGTCGGCGCTGTCGTGTTCCCCGAGGAAGGCCTCGCCACCTACCGAGATGGGATACGAGTGCTGTGCGCGGAGCTCGGCATCCCGCCCGAGTCGAGCTGAAATGGAGCCCCGAGGATGGAAGTTGGCTAAAGACAACTGATGGCAACGCTGTACGCACGACGCTCCGCCGCCGAATGCTCGAACTTGGCGTTCAGGCCGGGGCCACGTCAGTCGTTGTGATCTGGGACCTCGGGCATCTGCCCTGGCCGCTCGAAGATGCACCGTGCTCGAGTACCTGTACGACAAGGTCTCGCGCTGCGTGCAGCCATCCCTCGGTCTCGCCATCGCTGACGAGCCCCGGTGGTGGGACCAAGGACCAGAAGGCGTGGCTGACCGAGGCTCTGCGCCTCACCGATATTGGAACCGAATGGACCAAGCCCGAGCAAATCGTTCTTCCGATCGTCACGGCTCCATCGCATCACGTACCGCACCTCCAGCTGGCCGACCTGGTAACAGGGGCAACGATCGCGGCGGTCGCAGGTAACAAGTTCGCGCTCGAGCTACTCCCCGAGCTGCTGGCGCTGGCAGCGAGAACCGACCCCGGCGGAACGGTCGGAGGCGCAGGCCTCATCCTCTGGCTCCCGGACCTGGACAACCTGTATCACCACCTATGTGGCGATGGCACCAAAGTGGCGCTGGGCCAATTGGGATGTCGTGCAGCTGCCGCTCGAGGAACTCGACTATTTCAAAGACGACGGCACGCCGATCTGACGATCGCGAACAACAGACGATCCTTTTCTGTTGTCGATCGTGCCGACGCCGCTCAATGGGCTACCCGGTAGGGCTGCCGCCGTGTTGACCTGCGGTTGAGTGCGCACCTGGGAGAGGATCTCGGTGCGGAGCTTGGCGGCGTTGGTCAGGCCCCAGTCGCCGCGGAGGGTGATCGACATGCCGTCGAACAGGGCGTGGGAGAGAAGCTCACAGTCAGCTTCTTCGGGCGAGAAGTCGATTCGTGCGGTGGCCGTGGCCACGGATAGGCGCGTCGACGTTCGTGTCGCCTTAGGACGGGATACTCCGGCTGACTGCTCATGGTGTCTCTCTCTTGCCTGCGGGAGATCCAGGCCATACCGACCTGCGCTTCCCTCCGCAGACCCTCAGGACTGCCAAGAATCGGCCCCTCGTGTAGACCCGTCAGCCCAACAGGTGGTCGGACTGCTGAGCACGTGGATCTAGGCCCAAGGGCGAGCATGTGCCATCTGGATGGTTGTGGCCGTGATCGTAACTGCCCTACTTATTGCCTAACCTAGAGACGGTCGGTGAGGCCGCTGTGTCCGGCACGTTCGGCGCAGGACGCGCAGCAGTAGATCGCTGGGCCGACGGTTTCGACGCCGTGGCCGAGGATCCGGCAGCCGCAGTGGCCGCAGTGCGGTGCGATCAGGTGAGCGGCACATTCGACGCTGTCGAATGTGAGCTGGACGTTGTCGTGCGTGGTGACGAAGAATGCCTTGTCGTAGTCGTTGCCGCAGGCGTCGCACACGGGCATTGATGTCCCCTTTCGCAGGCGATGATCCAGGGCGGGCCGAGTAATACCAATAGCAGGTCGTCCGTGTCTGGGTCACCGCGCGGTGACCAATTCGTGCTTGACGACGCTCAGATGAACGGTGCCGCTGTCGACGTGGCCGATCTGATCGGCGGCGGCATAGAGGTCGCGGGCGAACAGGCTCGGTTTCTGATTCGTCTGGCCCTGTTCGGTGGCCGCACCTGGGTCACCCATCTTCACCTGGTCGACCGTGCCCACGCTCTCGTGTGCAGCATCCATGACGGCCATGCCGTCGTATACCCGGCCGATCGGGCCAGGGTCTGTACCCGGTAGCGCAGTCATCCCATTCCTCCGTTACGTCGTGGCGATCATGCGCTGGTGATCATCACTTCGCAGCGTTTGGTGATCAGCATTGGTGATCAGCGTTGGACGGCTCGCTGCAACTCGGCCTTGGTCATCTTCGAGCGTCCTTTGATGCCTTGGCGTTTGGCGTCGGCATATAGCTGGTCCCTGGTCCGGCCACCCGGGTCCCTACCTGAGCGCTCGCCGCCTCGACGGCCTGAGGACGGCCCCTCAGTGGAGGCCCGGCTCGCCTGTGTCGATTCGCCGGAGCGAGCTCGTTCCTTGTTCACGGTCCGCGCCGCGATCTCCTCGGCCCGGTCCTCCGAACGGCCCCGGTCCTTCTCGCTGGCCTTGATGTGCTGATACTGCCGTTCCCGCTTCTTGCTCCATCGCTGTTGCGGCATCGTACGGCACCTCCGAACCTGAATTGCTGCCTGGATCGAGTGGGCTTACGCGTTGGGTGAGGCGGCGCTGATGTCGGCCAGCGCGGACTCGGGATCGTTCTCCACGGCGAGGTCTCCGATGGAGATGGAGACGATGCCGGCGAGGCGGCTGTCGTCGGCCAGTACGGGGATGCGCCGCAGGGCGTGTCGACGCATCAGGGTGACCGCATCGACGGCCAGCGTGGCCGGGTGACGGTGACGACCTCGGACGAACACACCTCGCCGACGATGGTGGCGTCTGGGTCGCGCCCCTCGGCGATGATCCGGACCGCCAGGTCGCGGTCGGTGATGATGCCGCGGAGGGCTTCGTCGTCCACGACGAGGACATCGCCAATGTTGTGGTCTCGCAACTTTCGGGCGGCCTCTGTACTGGTCGCGGTCGACGGCACCCTCACCGGCTCGGCGGTCATGACGTCGCCAACAGTCTGCACGGTCATCGAAGGACCCTTCTGGATGGCTCGAGTTTGGTTGTGCGTGGCCTGTCCACCGGCCTATTCGTGTATGGCCTCGG
Organism: Tenggerimyces flavus; assembly: GCF_016907715.1. Lineage (NCBI taxonomy): Bacteria > Bacillati > Actinomycetota > Actinomycetes > Propionibacteriales > Nocardioidaceae > Tenggerimyces > Tenggerimyces flavus. Next base: position 3,362,968 of record NZ_JAFBCM010000001.1, read on the forward strand.
ACAGGCTGGGCATGTCGGTGCGCGAGAGCGCCGGCCGTGTGTGGGGCTTGAGCTGGTTGCTGACGTCGACCACGCCGGGGTGTCCCAGGCGTCGTCGCCGGCGGCACGTTTGGCCAGCCACGACGAGACCTCACCCCACCAGCGCGGGCGGACTACTCCTCACGGCGATGATCCTCAGGACCTACCATCAAGATCACCTTCAGAGTGGGGTGCCGGCGGGTGCTGACTCGTCACGCACACACGCCGTAAGGCCCGGAGCTCCTCTACGCCATCTCCCAGGTGTTGGAACGCCACGAGCAATGTCCCACTGTTGGCAACATCCCGCCGGCTGGCCTCGGGTTGGCCGGACTGCGCGGGCATCCGCGTCCTCACACGCTTATCCATACGGTCGTCGAGAGTGCGCATTGTGCGCCTCCTCAGATCGGATCTCCTCAAACAGATCGCTACCCGCAAGGAGAAAGCCCAACCACAAAGTTGATGGCGCTATCTGAATCTCGCCAGAGGAGACTCACTGATTCGTGCCTGGCGGGATGTGAGCCCGACGCGGTCGGGCCCATCCCACCTCCCGCGGCTACCTGCCTTCGCTGTCGCGCGGGTAGACGTTATGCAGACGAACCGCCCGGGCCTAGTCACAGTCGACCAGTTCGACGCCGTTGTCGTCGTCGATGTCGTCGTGTTCCCCGCGGTCGCGCAAGCACCTGGATCACCTGATCTCGAGCGACCCTCATCCCGTTCCCCGGGTTCGCCCTGCCGGGTGTTCGTCTCGTGCGGGCATCGGTGCGGACGGCTGAATCGGTAGATGGAGTGCGATGTGTTCGCGTTCGGTGTCGGCCGTGTCTTGTTGCCCCCGCGCTTGGCGGTCTTGGATCTTCTCGTGCAGTTTGATGATGGAGTCCAGCAGCATCTCCGGGCGCGGTGGGCAGCCGGCCAGATACATATCCACCGGGACTATGTGGTCGACACCCTGGACGACGGCGTAGTTGTTGAACATCCCGCCGGTGGATGCGCACAACCCCATCGCCAGCACCCATTTCGGCTGCGGCATCTGGTCATAGATCTGCCCGCAACACCGGTGCCATCCTCTGGCTGACCCGACCGGCGACGATCATCAGGTCAGCCTGCCGCGGGGACGCCCGGAACACCTCCATGCCGAAGCGTGCGCTGTCGTAGCGGGAGCGCCCATGGTCATCATCTCGATCGCGCAGCACGCCAACCCGAACGTCGCCGGCCACACCGACGCCTTCCGGAAGTAGCCGACCAGATCCTCCACAGTGGTAAGCAACAATCCGGTCGGCGATCGCTCCTCAATGCCCACGGCCTCACCTAAGGATGCGCTGATCAAAGCGCCATCCTCGGCGTGCCCGGCCCCGGTCGACCGTGAGGGGCGGTCGCAGCGCCGTGGAGTCCGCTTTACCCCGCCTGCTGGGCCCCGGTTCGTGCCCTGCTGGGTGGTTTCGGGCAGGCTGCCGCCGGGCCGTCACCGCGCGAGGGTGACGGCTCTGGCGTGCATCAGCCAGTTCGCCGATGCGAACAGCACGTGGAGGTGGTTGAGGTTCTTCGCGATCCCGCGCAAGCGGGTCTTGGTGAACCCGAAGTCGCGTTTGACGATCAGAAACGGATGCTCGACCTTGGCCCGCACCGACGCCTTGCGGGTCTCGATCGCCCGGTCGTGCTCGGTCATGGTCTTCAACACGCCCTTGCGCGCCGCAACTCGCCACTCGACCTTCGACAGATGCTCATCGGCAACGATCTCGGGTCGCTTCTCCACGCCCTGATATCCGGCGTCTGTGCAGACGAACTCGTCATCGTCACGCACCAGGTTGGCCGTCTCGTCCAGGTCATGGACGTTCGCAGCTGTCGCAGTCAACGAGTGGACATACCCGGTGCCCGCGTCCGAGCCGATGTGGGCCTTCATCCCGAAGTACCACTGGTTGCCCTTCTTCGTCTGGTGCATCTCCGGATCCCGCTGCCCGGTGGCGTTCTTCGTCGACGACGGCGCGACGACGGCGCGGCGATGATCGTGGCGTCCACGATGCTGCCCCCACGCATGATCCAGCCCTGCTCATCGAAGATCTGGTTCTGGGACTCAAACAGCTTCTCACCCAACCGGTGCTCTTCGAGCAGGCGGCGGAAGTGCAGCAGCGTGGTCGCGTCGGGAACCTGCTCCACAGCGAAGTCCAGGCCCATGAACCTGCGCATCGCATAGGAGTCGTAGATCGCCTCCTCCACGCCCTCATCAGAAAGCGAGAACCACACCTGCAGCAGGTACATCCGCAGCATCGTCTCGATCGGCTTGGCCTTACGACCGCGCTTCCCCGGCCTGTCGGAGTAGTAGTAGGGCTCGATCAACTCCACCCACCACACCCACGGGATCGCGGCGTTCATCGTCTCCAAGAACTGCTCCCGGCGGGAGACCCGTCGCCGGTTGCCGTACTCGATGTCGGTGAAGCTGGGCTGCTCGATGTCCACACCCCAAGCATTTCGTGGTCCCACGCCGACGAGCCACACACCGCACCGGACTACCGAGAAAATCAGCACATCCCTAACCTTGCGGCCGGTGTTCGGTGATGCTCGGTAGTGCTCGGCGTAGCTACTGGGACAGCGTCGTCAGCCGTCGCCTGGGACCATCAGCTCGGCTCGGTCCGGGTCGGCATCGGTCGCGGGGCTGGTCGGGAGGTCGGTGGGCGGTCGGAGCTGGTTGCTCACGTCCACCACACCGGGGGTGTCCCAGGCATCGTCCCCAGCGGCGCGTTTGGCAAGCCACGACGACACGTCACCACCAAGAACCACTACGCGCTGCTTCACATCGACCTTGATCGTGTCGTCCTTGGTGTGCGGGTTCTGTTTCAACCGCTCCACCACCGTCGACTTGATTTCTCCGTCGGAGGGCTCCCGATCGCCTCCGGGGAACCCGTCCCCCCACCACGGGTAGTAGTAGCGGTCGCCCGGATAGCTCCACGGCGACACCGGAGGAAAACCCGGAGAAAACCCCGTCGCCGGATCCATCCGTCCTTGCCCGGCTTGTCCGGCTTGCTCCTCTCGACGACGATCATCGGGTCCCAGCATGAGGCACCTCCTCAGAGGGCTATCGATACGCGAAACGTCCCTCTACCCCCACCAGGCCAATCAACACCGGCCATTTCGCCCGGCTACTGATGGCGTCGGTATGGCCACTGAGAAAGGGGAATGGTGCCTAAGACCACCTCGCACGATATGACGCGCAGGACACAGAACCCGGCTTGGAGGAAGCCATGTCAACCGATACCACTCTGGCACGAGTGAAACGGCGGGCCAGTAGCTCGATGCGGGTGAGGTCTCAGTGACCGGGGCGGGAGCAGTCGAGGCTACTGCTGCGTTGCGACGCTATCGGCGGGCGGCGGATTACCTGGCAGCGGCGCAGATCTATCTGCGTCACAACGTGTTGTTACGGGAGCGGCTGCATCCTGAGCATCTCAAGCCGGCGTTGCTGGGCCACTGGGGACCTGTCCGGGGATCACGTTTGTCTATTCCGGTCTGAACGGGCTCATCCGCCACACCGATCAACAGGTGCTGCTGGTCACCGGGCCCGGCCACGGCGCACCCGCCAACCACGCCAACCTGTGGCTTGAAGGTAGCCACGCCGACAACGATCCGGCTCTGTCTCGTGACGGCGCAGGGCTCGTGGAGTTGGTTCGCCGTTTCTCTGTGCCCGGCGGCTTCCCCAGTCACTTGTCGCCGGCGGTGCCAGGCGTCATCCACGAGGGTGGTGAGCTGGGCTACGCGCTCGCGACGGCGTTCGGCGCGGCGTTCGACGCCCCCGACCGGCTGGTCGCCTGCGTGGTCGGCGACGGCGAAGCCGAGACCGGCCCGACAGCGACGGCCTGGCACGGCACGAAGCACCTCGACCCAGCCACCTCGGGCGCGGTACTGCCAATCCTGCACCTCAACCGCTACAAGATCGCCTCGCCGACACTCTTCGCGACGATGACCGACAGCGAGCTGACGGCGTTGTTCCGCGGCTACGGGTGGCGCCCGATCCTGCTCGACGTCGAGACGACCGGTCGTGCGGCTGCCGGCGATCCTGACGCCGCGCTCGCCGCCGCGCTGGGCGACGCGTATACCGAGATCCGCGGCATCCAGGACGACGCACGTTCGAGCCGGCCACGACAGCGTCCGGCGTGGCCGATGTTGGTGGTGAAGAGCCCGAAGGGGTGGGGCGGCATCGACGACCTCGACAGGCATCCGGTGACGGGCACCTTCTACGCCCATCAGGTGCCGGCACCGAACGTGCACGACGATCCCGAACAGCTCGCCGCGCTGGAGCGGTGGCTGCGCTCGTACCGGCCGGAGGAACTGTTCGACGCAGACGGTCGACCGGCCGCCGACATCCTGGCCTGCTGCCCCGTGGGTGACCAGCGTCTGGGCGCCCAGCCCGCTGCGAACGGCGGCCGCCTGCGGGTGCCACTGCTGCTACCGTCGCTGGAGCCGTTCGCCCCGCCCTCGCCGACGCCAGGGCAAAGCGATGCCAGCCCCACCGGCCCCCTCGGGGAGTGGCTGGCCGCGGTGATGCGGGCGACCGAGGAACGCCGCGACTTCCGGATCGTGTGCCCCGACGAGCTGGAGTCGAACAAGCTCGGCGCGGTGCTGTCGGCCAGCCCGCGGGCCTACGCCTGGCCGGTCGACCTCTATGCCGAGCATGTCGCGCCGGGTGGCCGGGTGATGGAGAAGCTCAGCGAGCACGACTGCCAGGGCTGGCTGCAGGGCTACCTGCTGACCGGGCGACACGGGCTGTTCCCGTGCTACGAGGCGTTCGTGCAGATCGTCGACGGCATGGTGAACCAGTACGCCAAGTTCCTCAAGATGGCCGGCGAGGTGCCATGGCGCGCGCCGGTCTCGAGCCTGACATACCTGCTGACCAGCGAGGGCTGGCAGCAAGAACACAATGGCTATAGCCACCAAGGGCCGGGTTTTCTCAACCAGTTGCTCACCAAGAAGGGCTCGGTCGCGCGGATCTATCTCCCGCCGGACGCGTCGACCCTGCTGGTCACGATGGAGCACTGCCTGCAAAGCACTAACCGGATCAACGCGGTCGTCGCGAGCAAGCATCCCGCGCCGGTATGGCTCGATCTGACCGCCGCCCGGCGGCATTGCGAGGCCGGAGCCGCACCCTGGGGCTGGGCCGGCACAGTCGCCGATGGCGAGTCGGCCGACGTGGTGCTGGCGTGCGCCGGGGGTGTGCCGACGATCGAGACGCTCGCCGCGGCCCAGCTGCTGCGAGCCGATGTGCCCGACCTCGCGTTCGCCGTCGTCAACGTCGTCGACCGCTCCCGAAGCTTCACCCGCACGGGATGGCCGAGGAGGGGTTCCGCCGCTGCTTCGGCGACGACACCGAGGTGGTGTTCGACTTCCACGGCTACCCGGCGGCGATCCACCAACTCCTGCACGGACGCCCCCGCCCAGACCGGTTCCACGTGCGCGGCTACATCGAAGAGGGCACCACAACCACGCCGTTCGACCTGCTCATTGCCAACCAAGTGACGCGCTACCACCTCGCCGCCGAGGCGCTGCGCCGTCTACCCGACCGGGTTCGCCACTCAATCGGCCGCACTGTCAACACCGACCACACCGACGCTGGCGCCGACATTGACGCGCTGGCCGACGACTACGAGCGGCGCATCATGGCCAGCCGTGAGGAGATCCTGCGAACCGGAACTGATCCCGAGACGATCCGTGAGTGGCGGTGGACAGGGTGAGTGACGGTAGTGAGTCGGCCGTGCTGGTGGTCGACGCCGGGTCCAGCAGCTTGCACCTGGCTCTCGTCGGCGCTGACGGGACGGTGGGCCGGACCCGCGACCTGCCGGCGCCCGACGACGAGCCGGCGATCCGCAATGGCCTACAGGAACTCGCCAGCGACCTCAATGACGGAGAGTCCCAGCCGCGGGCAGTCGGCCATCGCCTGGTACATGGCGGCGACCGGGTACGCGAGACGACGATCGTCGACGACGCTGTACGTCGGGCACTGGACGAGGCGTCCTCCCTAGCACCGTTGCACGTCCCACCGGCGCTGCGGGCAATGGACCTCGCCCGCGAGGTCTTTGCCGACCTACCGCACGTGGCGTGTGTCGACACCGCGTTCCACGCCCAGCTCCCTGACGTCGCCGCGACCTACGCGTTGCCGGCGGAATGGCGGAACGCGTGGGGACTGCGCCGCTACGGCTTCCACGGTCTGTCCTACGCCTGGGCGATGGACCGCGCCGCCACCCTGCTCGGGCAGCCCGCGAACGAGCTGCGGCTGCTGCTTGCCCACCTCGGCAACGGCGCCTCGGTGTGCGCGGTCCGCGGCGGCCGGAGCGTGGACACCTCGATGGGCTTCACGCCGCTGGAAGGGTTGGTCATGGGCACTCGGGCCGGCTCGGTCGACCCCGGCATGCTGCTGTGGCTTCTGCAGCAGGGCTACCAGTCGCTAGACGAGCTCGCCGACGGCCTGCAGCGCCGCTCCGGACTGCTCGGCTTGTCCGGCGGGCGTAGTAACGACACCCGTGAGCTGGTACGGCTCGCCCAAGGCGGCTGCCAACCGGCCGCGCTTGCCTTGGACGTGTTCGCCTACCGTGCAGCCAGGGAACTCGCCGCTGCCGCCGTCGCCCTGGACCGGATAGACGGCATCGTCTTCACTGGCGAGATCGGAGCCGACCAACCAGAGGTACGGGCATCCATCTGCGCGGCACTCGCCGTGCTCGGCGTATCCGCCCACGGACTGGCGCCGGTGGTCGACAAAGACGCCATCGTGAGCCCGGCCGACGCCTCAGTTCCGGTCATGACCGTCCTCACCGGCGAAATATGCCAGATCGCCCGAGAGGTCACGAACGTCCTCACCCACACCACGAGCGGACGAGGTGAGGAATGATCGCGCCCAGGTCCGGGGCCGGTGGCTGACCAGAGGGGGTCAGCGTCGGTTTGGTCAGCTTCTTCTCCGACGCCAGCCACGAGATCGCCACCTCGGTTCTGCCGAGCTCCCAACCTCCACCTTGCATGCCGGCCTGGCCGCGCTCGGTGCGATCGAAGGCACCCACCGACGCGCTAGCGGGTTGGCGAAACTGGCCGGCGGGCCGCTGGCCAACGACCCGGTCCGGCGGGCCCGGCTCGCCTCTGGTAGCTGCCTTGGCGCCGCTCGCGACCGGTGCCCTGGGGGTTCGCCATGACGGAGTGGCAAGGTGCCGGGCTGCGGGCCTTGGCGTGGGCGGGGCCTGCGATCCCCGGGCTCGGGATGCGTTGCTGGCACCTTTCGTGCCGCGGTCGGCGTACGGGCGTGCGTTCGGGTGGAACGCGCCGGCGACAACGCCGGTGCCATCGGCGGCCCGCTGCTGGCCTCCGCTCTGGTCGCGCTGGTCGTGATCTGCCACGCGATGTTCGTCGCGATCACGGTCGCCGCCCGGCAAGCCGCTCGACAGGCCCGCCGGGTCGTCGCCAGCCCGACCGCACCCAAGAGCGCTTGAAAGGCCTCTGCGGCGCGACCGCTCGTCGAGCCCACCATCTCGGCGAGGTGCAAAGCCAAGATGTGAAACATCCGGTCAACGACCGCCTCCAACAAGGCCTGTCCGCCTCATTCACCGTCCGTACCACGGGTCTCCGCTCACGGCCTGCCGCCGGTCCGGTGGATCCGCCGAGCGCGGTCGCTGGTGGCGGCAGGCGGGGTGGTCAGAGCCCGACGCGGTTCGTGTCCGTGCCGTGGTTCGCTGCGCGTCTGCAGGAGAGCCTGCCTGCTTGTCCAGGCGAGCAACGCCGTGCCCATCTCGATGGCAAGGAAGATGACGATGACCGCGACCGGCCCCAGGAAGATCGTTGCCACAGTCGACCCCACGGTCACCTCGTCCCTCGGCTGGTCTGTGCAGGGCTCATGTGATCGTCCCTGCGGCGTCGGCGTCGGCGTCGGCGTCGGCGTCGGCGTCGTCGGCGTCGACGGCGACGACGGCGACGGACTCGGCCGTGTCGGCAGCCGGGAGACTGAGGACCATCGTCAGTCCACCGCCGGGGGTGTCTTCGGCGTGGAGACCACCGCCGATGATCTCGGCGAATCCTCGGGCGACGGCCAACCCAAGGCCCACTCCGTTTCCCGCAGGAACATCGCCGAGTCGTTGGAACGGCTCGAAGATGCGTTCCTTATGGTCATCCGGGACGCCAGGACCGTGGTCGACGACACGCACTTCGACAATGTCGTGCAGCACACTCGCCGTGATCGCGACCGGCTTTGCTCCACGGTTGTGGCGGATCGCGTTCACGACGATGCTCGCGACACTGCGTTCGACGAGGCCGGGATCGACGTGCACCGAGGGGAGGTCCTCGGATAGAGCTATCTCGACCTGATGGTCGGAGAGGGTGAGCAGCGCCGCGCCGACGATCTCGTCGACGGTCATGTCCCGAAGAAGCGGAGTAACCGAGCCGGTTTGGACGCGGCTCATGTCCAGGAGGTTGGCTACCAAGCTGTCCAACCGGTCGGCCGAGTCCTCGATGTCGGCGAGCAGAGCGCGACTGTCCACGTCCGGGAGTTCGAGATCCGGTTCACGCAACGTGCTGACCGCCGCCTTGATGGCGGCCACCGGTGTCCGCAGGTCGTGGGACACGGCAGCGAGCAAGGCGGTCCGAATGCGGTTGGATTCGGCGAATCGGCGCGCCGTACGGACTTCGTCGGTCAACCGCTGCCGTTCCAGCGCGGCAACCGCGTGTTCGGCGGCGGTTTCGAGTATCCGCCGGTCGGTCGCTGCGAGGACGCGTCCACGGAGGGCGAGAACTACGTTGTCGTTGACAGGTACGTCGGCGTCGGCATCGTTGGGCCGTTCGGCAGGGTCGTTTCCGGAGCTGGCGACGCATCGCCAGCGCCCATCGTCCCGCTCCAGCAGCGAAACGGACGTTGTGGCGAAGGTCTCGCGGATCTGCTCGAGGAGGGGCTGGAGTCCTCGCTCACCGCGCAGAACTGATGCCGCCAGGTTGGTGAGTACGTCGGCCTCGGTACGGGATTGAGCCGCGTCGGTTGCGCGGCGAGCCGCGAGGTCCACGACCGACGCGACGGCGACCGCAAAGACCGGAAAGAGAACGATGGCAACGAGGTTCTCCGGATCGGAAATCCGTAACGTGTGCAGCGGGTCGGTGAAGAAGAAGTTCAGCAGCACCGCCCCGAGAATGGCTGCGATCAACGATGGCACAATGCCGCCGAGGAGAGCGACGCCGACCGTGAGCGTGAGGAACAGCAGCATCTCTGTCGGCAGCTCGTGGGCGTCTCGGGTGTTCGCCAGAGCGATGGCAAGGACCGGCTGACCGACTACCGCGAGCAGCCAGCTCGCCACCAGGCGCCGGCGGCTGAGAACCCGCCGCCTCGCCGGGAATCGGCCCTTCCGAACCTCCTCGTGGGTGACGATGTGCACGTCGAAGTCGCCCGACAACGGAGTCACGATCGACGCGACACCACGACGGAAGCACTGTCGCCATATACGTCGCCGGCTGCTGCCCAGCACGAGTTGGGCGGCGTTGACTCCACGCGCGAAGTCCAGAAGCGCGTCAGGGACATCGTCACCGACGACGTGGTGGTAAGTGCCGCCGAGGTTCTGGGCGATGCCCCGGTCAGCCCATTCGAGCGGGTGACGTGAACAGCGAGCAGCTCGGCGCCCGCGCCGCGAGCGGCAATCCTTGCTGCGCGCCGGATCACGGTCTCGCCTTCGGGGCCGCCTGTGATGGCGACCACGACGCGCGCTCCCGGGTTGGCCAGGTGGCATCGATGTCGTGAGCTTGCCGGTACTTCTCCATGACTTCATCGACCCGATCAGCCACCCAAAGCAGGGCGAGCTCCCGTAGGGCTGTGAGATTGCCGGCGCGGAAGTAGTTCGCCAGCGCGGCGTCGATCCTCTCGGGCGGGTAGACGTTTCCGTGCGCGAGCCGGCGGCGCAACGCCTCCGGAGACATGTCGATCAGTTCGACCTGATCTGCCCGCCGCACGACCGCGTCCGGAATCGTCTCGCGTTGTTTGATGCCGGTGATCGACTCCACAACCTGGTTGAGGGACTCCAAGTGCTGGATGTTGACGGTCGTGATCACATTGATCCCAGCGTTGAGCAGCTCCTCGACATCCTGCCAGCGCTTCTCGTTCCGCGCGCCTGGGACGTTAGTGTGGGCGAGCTCGTCGACAAGAGCCACCGTCGGATGCCGCTGCAAGGTCGCGTCGATATCCATCTCGGTAAACGCGCGTTCGCAGTCGACGATCTCTTGGCGCGGGACAGTCTCGAGTCCCTCGGCCATCCGCTGCGTCAACGGTCGGTCGTGCGACTCGACGACGCCGATGACTACGTCGGAGCCGCGCCCGGCACGCCGATGCCCCTCATTGAGCATCGCCCAAGTCTTGCCGACACCCTGTGCGGCGCCGAGGTAGACGATCAGCCGGCCGCGTCCCATGTCCTACATTGTCGACCTGTCCCGCTAGGGCTCGAAGCGGTAGCCCATGCAGGGCTCTGTGACGAGGTGACGTGAGCGGGCCGGATCAGGTTCGAGCTTGTGTCGCAGCTGGGCCAGGTAGACGCGTAGATGGTTGGTCTCTGTCGCGCAGCCTGGACCCCACACCTCATGGAGCAACTGGTGCTGCCCGATCAGCCATCCAGGAGTTCGGACCAGGACCTCCAGAACGTGGAGCTTCGTGGGAGTGAGCTGGACGTCGACTCCCTCGCGGGTTACGCGCTTGGCCGCCAAGTCCACGGTGAACGAGGCGGTCTCGATCACTGCCTCGGCGCCTGACGGTTCAGCACGTCGGACGGTAGCCCGCACTCGGGCCGGCAACGGTCTGATCAGAGCCACCACCAGGTAGCCGACGAGAAGGATGCCGAGGACGAGTCCGACGATGTTCCCGGCGCTCACAGCTTCGCCGCCCCTCGCAGGACAAGGGGCGATGGGTCCGAACGCGACGACCGTCAAGGCGACGAACAGGACGTCAGCCCACGCTAGTTTCCACTTCGAGCAGTTATGCGAATTTTGTCCACATTGTGCGGCGCATGGGCTGTTTCCCAGGCCGCTGCCCCGGCGGGTTATCCCGTCGCAGCCTCAATGAACACCCAGAGCCCAAGCAGGACGACGCGACGGTAGGCAGAGCTCCTTTAGCCGCGTGGGCCCCTAACGGAGCCATAACGCCGCCACCGGGCGCCTTAACGCGTCATGAGCCCCTCCTGGTTGCCGGAGCCGACTTCGACAACCTGGACAACCCGCTGCACCCGCCAGAGCCTGCCGCCCCGGACGATATGGTAGATCGTCCAGGCCGACTAGCCGGTCCCGTTCCGGACACCTCGTTGGTGTGCCTAGCACGCCGGCGTGCTAGGCGCCATACGGAGCTGACCAGCAGCACACCCCAGTCCGACCGCCGAAACGACGGCCATCACGAGTCCGCTCACCTGTCCCGCCAGGCCCAGGGCCCAAGAGTCCATCGCTGCGGCACATGCAATGCGACGAACGCGATCGCGCTGAATTCCAGCACGACGCCCGTGGATGGTAAGCCAGGCAGTCCCGAGGAGGGTTCCGATTGCTGGTGTGGTCCCACGAGCGCCGCAAGGCCAAGCCCCCGACGAATCCTCCGAGCGCATCGAAGCCCTGGACGATGAAGTGGATGCCGCCATCGACCCTTCCCGATGGCTCACCGGGAGGAGCAGGGGCCGTGTCGTCTCCTGGTGGACTTCCTAGAAGGGTCCAACCGAACACGTTCACCGGACGAGTAACGATCAGCAGCGGTACCTCGCCGCCCGTCAGCTCGCCGCGGCCCGCGTACGACTCCCCGGTGACATTCGTTCGCTGATCGGCTCGGATCGGGCAGGATCGGGTCTGTGAGACGTGAGCTGCGACATCCGGCGAGGCTTGTTCCGCTGGCGTTCCTCGCGGTGATCGTGGCAGGAACGGTCCTGTTGATGCTGCCCGTCTCTGCCACCGACCAGCCAGCCTCGTTCGTGACGGCACTGTTCACCGCGACCTCGGCGACGTGTGTGACGGGTCTGGCTGTCGTAGACACCCAGGCCCACTGGTCGACGTTCGGTCATGTGGTGATCATGATGCTCATCCAGGCGGGCGGTTTCGGCATCATGACGTTGGCCAGTCTCCTTGGCCTGCTGGTCAACCGGAGGCTGGGGCTACGTTCTCGGCTGGTCGCGCAGGCGGAGACCCACTCGCTGGTGCTCGGAGACGTGCGCCGCCTCCTGCTCTGGGTCGGGATGGTAATGCTCACGGTCGAGGCCATCGTGGCGGCCATCTTGACCGTACGGTTCCGCCTCGCCTACTACGACGGGCTCGGCGAGGCGCTCTGGCAGGCGGTTTTCCACGCGGTATCGGCGTTCAACAACGCGGGCTTCAGCCTCTACTCCGCGAATCTGACCGGCTTCGTGTCGGACGGGTGGATCTGCCTGCCGATCGCGGTCGCGTTCATGCTCGGTGGCCTAGGCTTCCCGGTCCTGTACGAGCTGCGTCGAGGGTGGCGGCGCCCGGCGCATTGGTCGGTCCACGTCAAGCTGACCTTGCTGGGGTCGGCCGTGTTGGTCGTGACAGGGTGGGTGGCGTACTTGCTGCTGGAGTGGACCAACTCGAAGTCACTGGGAGCGCTGGACGTATCGGGAAAAGTGCTCGCCTCGTTCTTCCAGGGCGTCTCGCCTCGGACTGCGGGGTTCAACAGCCTCGACTATGCGGCTCTGCGCCCCGAGACGCTCGCTCTGACCGATGTCCTGATGTTCATCGGCGGTGGCAGCGCGGGGACGGCGGGTGGGATCAAGGTGACGACGTTCTTCCTGCTGGCGTTCGTCATTCTGGCGGAGATTCGCGGTGATCCGGAGGTAACGTTGTTCCGGCGGCAGCTAGCCGCCTCGGTTCAACGGTTGGCGCTGACGGTCGCCTTGCTGGGCGTCGGGGTGGTCGCGGCGGGGACGTTCGCACTCCTTCTTCTCACCGACCATCCGTTCGACGCGGTCCTGTTCGAGTCGATCTCGGCGTTTGCCACGGTTGGGCTGTCGATGGGCGTCACCACCGATCTGAACCACTGGGCGCAACTCGTTCTGGTCATACTCATGTTCGTCGGGCGAGTCGGCACTATTACCGTGGCGACAGCCCTCGCGCTACGCGAGCGGCGACGGCTCTACCGGCTACCAGAGGAGCGACTGATCGTTGGCTAGGAAACAACTCGTCGAGAACGCCAAGCTCCCCCGAGGCGGCGTCGTGGTGATCGGACTCGGCAGGTTCGGCGGCGCTCTCGCCGAGTCCCTGGTACGACTCGGCCACGAGGTCCTGGCGATCGACGAGAACCGTGACCTCGTACAGACTTGGTCAGATCGCCTCACCCACGTCGTAGAGGCCGACTCGACCGACGCCAACGCGCTCCGCCAGCTCGGCGTCGGTGACCTCGAGCACGCCGTGGTCGGTATCGGGACCGACATCGAGGCGAGCGTCCTGACAGTCCTTGCCTTGGAGGAGGTCGGCGTCGAGCAGATCTGGGCGAAGGCGATCACCCGCAAGCACGGTCGCATCCTGGAACGGACCGGCGCCCACCACGTCGTCTACCCGGAGGCCGCGATGGGCGAACGCGTCGCGCACCTGGTCACGGGCAAGATGATCGACTTCATCGAGTTCGACGACGGGTTCGCCATCGCCAAGACAACCGCACCGGCCGAGGCGGATGGGAAGACGCTGGCACAGGCGGCGCTGCGCACCAAGTACGGCATCACCGTTGTCGGCGTGAAACGACCCGCCACCGACTTCACCTACGCACGCCCGGAGACCATGATCCGAAGCCGCGACATCCTGATCGTCTCAGGGCCTACCGACCTGGTCGAGCGCTTCGCTGCCCTGACCTGAGCGCGCACGTCAGCCCTTGGTACGGATCCGACGGAACCCGGCGCTGATCGCGCCTTCATGGTCTTCCGCTGGAGTTGAACAGGTCGCCCTGAGCGTGCCCGAGGCGATGCGCAGGCCCGTCACGCGACGATCGACGTCCGCGGGCGAGACCGTGCGATCGACCTCCGTATCTCCGACGACCGTCGCGGCATTGTCCACGCCGCGGAGCGTGCCGGAATCCGTGGGATGCGCGAAAGGGCCCCTCCATGTGGGTGCCTCTCAGCTGGCGGCCCGGACTGGAGGCCGGCACGGGGTAAAGCTGGACACTCGGCGAAGGAGATGGCCGAGTTCCTCAGCATCGGTGCGAAGACCGTAGAACTCCATTGCGCCAACCTGCTGCAGAAACTCGTACTCGGCCACCGGCTCGAACTCACTCGCTACTCCATCAGAACCGGCTCGATCGAGCCGTAGGTCAAGGCGGCGGCAAGGCCGTGAGATTTGAGTGTCAACACCGATATCCACGCCCAATCCCCGGCGGACACTGAAACCGCCCCGGTGAGCCCGGCGGCATCAGCCCTCGATGCCACGGGCCGCGACGCCGGAACCAGACGTCAAGCAGCCAGGCGATGGGCTAAAGGCTATATGCGTCGTACGGGGCGAGGCCCAGGACGAGCCGCCAGTTGATCCAGCCGGCGAAGCTGGGAGGCGCGAGGAGCGCCAAGAGTAGTGCGAGGACGCCGATGATCGACGGAATGACGAAGTCTGGACCGTCCTCGGTCAGTTCCATGAGCGTGGGGTCGTCGCGCGCGTACACAACAGAGACCTCCGCGCCTACGGCGGTTGGGGTCTCGTCGGGGAGTCCAAGCTCGCCCTCAACGACATCGCCGCCGCGGGTTGTGAGTACAACTGTGATCCCGGCGTCGCGCCCGGTGGTGTCGACAGCGATGACTCTTGCCATAGCCACGATGCCTTGGTCGCTCAGCTGGACGGCGGCGTCGTATTGGACGTTCGCCAGGATCGCGAGGAGGACAGCCGCTCCCAGTAAGAGCCAGCCGGAAAGCCGCCACCATGCGAACAGGCCCGGTCCTCGCCGAGGACGTTGGCCGCCTGTGCGGTGACGTCCGGGGATGCCAGAAGACACCACGATGAACTCACGTTGCTTCCGTGGCGGCACGTTGGCCTGATCGGCGAGGATCCGAGCTGCCTCGCTCGACGGGGCGCACCTCGATGACAGGTAGCGAAGAAGCCAGGCATTGACGCGCATCTTGGTGGCCTTTCGGGGTCGACGACCAGACCTACGCCGCCGACCAGTCTTCCCGGCACACCAGGTACTAGTTTAGTTGAGAAACGCCAGCCGTGGCTGGCGTTCGCCTCGAGCCCGACCCGCTAGCTACTTTGACCTGAAAAAGTCGCCGCGTGGCGGTGCCTGAGTCCGGTGTTGTTGGTTGGGAGGATGGCCCCGAACCCTTGGCTAGAAGGGATCGAGGCCATCGTGTTGAGAACTGTAAACGATCAGCCGACGTTGTGGGATTCGGTCCTGCCGGTTGAGCTGCTGGTGTTGCCGGGTGAGCTTGCGCGGGTGGACGCGTTGCTCGATGACGCGGTGTTCTTCGCGCCGTTCGCGCCGTTCTTCGACGCGAGGATCGGTCGGCCGTCGATCCCGATGGAGACCTACCTGGGGTTGATATTCTTGAAGTTTCGTTACCGGCTTGGGTATGAGTCGCTGTGCCGGGAGGTGGGCGACTCGATCTCGTGGCAGCGGTTCTGCCGGATCCCGTTGGGGATCCGGGTGCCGCATCCGACCACGTTGATGAAGATCACGACGCGGTGCGGGGATGTTGCGGTAGCGGGGTTGAACGAGGCGTTGCTGGCCAAGGCCGTGGCGGCGAAGTTGCTGCGCACCGACAAGGTCCGCGCCGACAAGGTCCGCGCCGACAAGGTCCGCGCCGACAAGGTCCGCGCCGACAAGGTCCGCGCCGACAAGGTCCGCGCCGACACGACCGTGGTCGAGGCCGATGTCGCGTATCCGACCGATTCGGGTCTGCTGGCCAAGTCGGTCGGCAAGATTGCCCGCACGGTGGAGCGTGTGAAGGCGGCCGGTGGCGCGATCCGGACCCGGTCGCGGGATCGGCGCCGGGCTGCGGGATCGGCGCCGGGCTGCGGGACGACGGGCACGATCGATCGCGAGCAAGCTCCGGCTGCGCGGCGCGCAGCAGCGTGAACAAGCCCAGGCCACGGTGCGGCGCATCACCGGCGAGTTGGCGGATCTGGCGGAGGCGGCCATGCGCGACGCGGACGCGGTCGTGCGTAACGCGCGCAGGGCGCTGCGCCGGGCCAGCGGGCAGACCAGGGGTCGGCTGCACCGCGCAGTGGACGAGCTGACCACCACCGTGCAACGCGCTCGTCGAGTGGTTACCCAGACCCGGACCCGGTTGCGCGGCCAGGTGCCAGACAGCGCGACCCGGCTGGTCAGCCTGCACGATCCGGATGCCCGGCCGATCAGCAAGGGGCGTCTGGGCAAGCCGGAGTTTGGCTACAAGGCTCAGATCATCGACAACGCCGACGGGGTGATCCTCGACCACAACGTCGAGACAGGTAACCCCGCCGACGCGCCGCAACTGGCACCCGCGATCGAACGGATCACCCGCCGCACCGGCCATGCACCGCGCGCGGTCACCGCCGACCGAGGCTACGGCGAAGCCGGCGTCGAACGCGACCTACACGCCCTCGGCGTGCGCAGCGTCGCCATTCCCCGCAAGGGGAAATCTGGCGCCGCTCGCCGCGAAGTCGAGCACCGACGAGCACCGACGAGCCTTCCGCGACAAGGTCAAATGGCGAACCGGATCCGAAGGACGAATCAACCACATCAAACGCAGCTACGGCTGGAACCGCACCGAACTCACCACCATCACCGGCGCCCGAACCTGGTGCGGACACGGCGTACTCGCCCACAACCTGGTCAAGATCGGCGCCCTGACAGCATGAGAAACCACACCGAGCCCAACCATGCCCACCCGAACCAGTCACCAGCAGCCCACACGAGCAGCAGCCACAACCGCCATCACGACAACCGAGCGTTTTTCAGGTCGAAGTAGCTAATGCAACGCCTACCTGAACGAGGCACGATGTGCGCGGAGTCCAGCACTAGATCGTTGATCTCACCGGACCGTGACCGGTATGCGGGTGGAGCCGCTGCTCCCGCAAGAAACCAGTCGCTCGATGAGCTCGCCGACGGCCTGCAGCGCCGCTCCGGACTGCTCGGCTTGTCCGGCGGGCGTAGTAACGACACCCGTGAGCTGGTACGGCTCGCCCAAGGCGGCAGCCAGCCGGCCGCGCTTGCCTTGGACGTCTTCGCCTACCGTGCAGCCAGGGAACTCGCCGCTGCCGCCGTCGCCCTGGACCGAGGCCGACGACGTCGACGGCGTCGAACGGCCCGCCCCATCTGTCACTCGCCCGGCCGCTGACCTACCACGCGAGCTTCACCAAGCCGAGACCCCAGCAGGGTGGAGTGGATTGGTGGTTAACCGTCCCTGCGGCACGCTTCGTCGCTGGTTTGTGGGGTAGAGGACTCCAACTGCGGTGTTCCATTGCGGTGTGCTCCCTGAACACAAGCGGAAAGGGCGGCGATGACGATGGCGCCGACAACAGTCAAGGACCTAATGACAGCGGGCGCGGCATGTATTGGCGAGGATGAGACGTTGGTCCAGGCGGCCCGCACGATGCGTGACCTCGATGTGGGGGCACTGCCGATCTGCGGTCAAGGCAACCGGCCTACAGGCATGCTGACCGACCGGGACATCGTGGTCCGCTGTCTCGCCGACGGCGGCGACCCGGCCACTGCTGTAGCCGGTCAGTTCGCCGACGGGAAACCGGTGACAATCGGCGCCGACGACGGTGTCGAGGACGCGCTGCGCATCATGACCGAACATCAAGTTCGGCGACTCCCTGTGATCGACGGCCACGAACTGGTGGGCATGCTGGCACAGGCCGACATCGCCCGCGCGATGCCCGAACAAGCCACCGGCGCGGTCGTCGAAGGAATCTCCGAGTCACAATGACATCCTCCCCGGCGCTCTAGCCCGCCCTGCGGCTTGAGCGCGAGGCCGTTCGCCGCGTCTGGTTCGGTGTGACCCACGGTTCGGGGTCGACACGGCAGTATCCTCCGACTGTGCCGGCGAATCATCGCGGCGAACAAGCGGGCCCCGCACCCTCTGGGTGCGGGGCCTGCATAGTTGCGGTACGCCAGACCGCCGCGGTTGGTGATGCATGGCGCCCTGAATGTCGCCTAAGAGTGACTGCAGCCGATCGCGGAGCATCCGGCGAGACTGCGTCACCATGCGGCCCTTTCGGACACGCGGTTCAAGGCAGGTCTTGGGGCAAAGGTCCATCTGGGACGCCTCCGGCGTGGTGGACGTGAGCAATCAGGTCCGTCCCCGACCGAGCCCCTTTGTCGGCCCCGGGACCGACGTCGACCAGGCCAGAATCGAGCAGTCCTGACGACTCGGGCTGGTAACTCCGCGCCCAGTTCCGTGAGCCCCCCGTCAGGATCGACCGGGACTACGTGATCCGGCTGCGCGACCGCGGCGACCGACAGGTCGCCGACCTGGGGGACCGAGTCGGCCGGGTTGCAGCCTCCAAGTGAGTCCGTAGCGAGTCCGAAACTCCGCTATTTTCACTGGCAATCGGGCTCACAAGGCGGTCCGAAAGCAGTCACTATCCAGGACCGAGGAGGCATAACTGGCGGCCTCCTCAGTTGTCGCTGGTCGGTGCCAACCCGGTGAGTCGGGATAGCGCGGCGAATCCATCGTCGGTGCCGGGCCAGTGTCGGCGTATGGCCTGCAGGGCCGGTGCGTTCGACGATGCCGCGGAGTACCGCGGCGACGGTGATGGCGTAGCTGAGAATGGGGATGAAGTCGGGGATGAGGTCGATCGGGATCGCCAGGTAGACCGTCAGCAGGCCGAGCCGGATCCGCACTCCGCGGGGCAGGCGCGGTCGGCGGCCAGCCGGCGGAGCAGCCGCAGCAGGTCCGGCAGGATGCGCAACGCCTCTTTCAGCAGCGGCCCCTTCTGGCGGGCCAGGATCAAGGCGATGAGCAGAAGTACCCAGCCTGCTGCGACCGCGATCGCACCCTGATCCGGTGCGGATCAGCAGATCCCACATGCGTGTGTCCCCTCTCGTCTAGCCTGTGGTCGGGGTCCCTTCGCCGTGCTTGTGCACATCGTCGACGTCGCGTGGCGGCCGTCGGCCAGCCAGCCCGCTGGTCGGTTGGTGGGGGCTGCTGATGTCGGCGGCGATGGCGTCATCCTCGAACGTGGCGAGCGCAGTTCGGCACTGCTCAAACCGCGGCTCGGACGGACCCGCCTGCGGCGTCGAAGTAGTCTTGGGCGGCGATCGCGGCCAGCCACTGTCGAACCGCCCTAGATGGTGAAGGACCGGCACATGGGGTTCCGGTCCTTCGGTCATAACGATACGCCGAAGCCAGGGGGACTTGGCCGGTTCGCGGAGGCGATCGCGGCGATAACGTCGACTGATCCAGCCGCCAGCGAGTTGGGCGGCTGCGGGGCGGGCGGTGACCTCGCGGCCCCGCTAGTCCCACTCAACCCACCAAGTCCGCCCAGTCGGCTTGCTGGGCGGATGGCGACGCCGGCGAACTGCGGATGTGTCGATCTGGAGGGGACTTGCTCGTATGAGGGGTGAGACGGTGGACGCCAGCCCGCCGCGACGAACCGAAGGGAATCACGATGACGACGTACCTGCTCTCCCTTCACCAGGACAGCGATGAGTCCGCCGGTGAGACCGGCGAGCCCATGTCCAGCGAGGAACGCGAGAAGTCCTGGCGTGACATCGAGGCTCTCAACGAGGAGCTGAGGTCGGCTGATGCCTGGGTTTTCGGCGGCGCCCTTCACGATTCCCGCACAGCCACGGTAGTGCGGGTCGCCAAGGGCGACGTGTTGACCACCGACGGCCCGTTCGCCGAGGGAAAGGAGCACCTCGGCGGCTTCTACATCATCCGGGCCGACGATCTCGACGCCGCCCTGGTGTGGGCATCGAAAGCCGCTGCGGCCACGAGAAAGCCGATCGAGGTTCGGCCGTTTCGTGCCGCCGACAGCTGACACCGAGGCCTGACTGCTGCTCTCCACACCGCGGCCCAGCGATCGAGGCCCGGGAGGCCGGCACCCCGTTTCTGTACGCCCTCATCAGATGCGCGGAGAGGCCGGCCCGAGGGTTGCTGAAGGGGGCCGGCCCCTCCTGCCTGACGAGGCTGGCTCGACACGACAATTGCACGAACCCACGGCGGGCAGGCCGCTCCCTCAATCTCATCCGCGACCTGACCCACCACACCCGCCGAACGTCGGGCCACTGCGCTCGTCGCCAGGAAACCACGCCAGGCAAGAACAGGACGAGCTGGGAGCGCCAGGGTTACACGACGCTCACAGAGCTGGTGCACGAGGGCCGGCACACAGGGCGGGAGGCCATGTACTGGTCGGAGGGTGACGAGAGCCAACTCGGGAGTGTCGGAAGGTCGCGGCGGCAGGCGTGTTCGCCGGGGGTGTCCAGCGGTGAGGGGCGGTGAGAACCGTGGCGGCGAATGGGAGCGACGCGTCGGTGGATGACGTCCCCGCGGAGGGCGCGGCGGTGACATCGGCGGGGACCTCGGCGGTGGCCTGAACGCGATCGCACGGAGAGGCCCTCACCGCTGCGGGGCTCGGGTAGACCGTGACGAGGACTATGTCCCGTTCGCGTCGGTGGACTGCGGGGTTCCGGCTGATCGTCCACCTCGAGAACGCGGGGTAGTACGTTGAAGCGCGCCGTTCACCAGGGCGATGTGGTGACCGGAGGCCGAGGTCCGTGTCGATACCAGGACCCCCGCCACCAGCTGCGCGACCAGCTGAGCACGACTCTCGAAGGCTCGCCGTCCGTCGTGGTCCTCGACCTTGAAGCGCTCGATTTCTCCGACTCCACCATTCTGGGCGTGCTCGTGGCGGCTCATCGCTGGGCGCAGGGTGTTGGCGCCGTGCTGCGGTTGGCCACGCCACCGCATTCATGCGACGACTCTTGACGATCATCACCTCGACACCGTGATCGAGGTCTTCTCCGACCTCGACTCCGCGATGTCTCCCTGACCCGCTGTTCGCACCCGCCGAGGAGGCCCGCCGCGAACACCCCGCGACGGGACTGGTGAAGCGGATCGGCGCATAGCTGTAGGGTGAGCCTTCGGTGTGCCGGGAAGTCTGGTCGGCGGCGTTGTTGTCGTTGTCGATCCAGGAAGGTCCCACCATGCGTGCCGGTGATCTGGCTGCACCATTCCCCGTCGTCGAGTTGACCCCCGCGATCGACGCGGCGCGTCTGCTCGCCGACCAAAACCTTCCAGGCCTCGTGGTCGTCGACGACCGCGGCCGCCCGGTGACGATCCTGGCCGGTACGCAGGTGCTTCGGATGATCGTTCCCGCCTACTTCCAAGATGATCCGACGCTGGCGCGGGTCGTCGACGAGGCGCACGCGGACCTGTTCCCGACCGAGCTCGAGGCACGGACCGTGGCCGAGTGTCTGCCGGAGGAGCACCGCGAGCTGCCGGTGGTCGACGCGGCCGCGACGGCGCTGGAGATCGCCGCGTTGATGGCGCGGTCACGTTGCCCGCTGGTCGCGGTCGTCGACGCGGACCGGTCCCTTGCCGGCGTGGTCACGTTGGACGCCCTGCTGGACCGGATGCTCGCGACATGACGGCGATGGCCTGGCTCGCGGTCGCGATCTTCGCCGCTGCCTACGTGCTGATCGCCACCGAGTGGGTCCATCGGCTGGCCGCGGCCCTTGGCGGTGCGGCGTTGATGCTGCTGCTCGGGATCACCGACGCCGAACACGCCTTCTTCTCCGAGCATGCGGGGATCGACTGGAACGTCATCGTCCTGTTGCTGGGCATGATGCTGATCGTCTCGGTGCTCAAACGCACTGGCCTGTTCGAGTACCTGGCGATCTGGTCGGCGAAGAAGGCCCGCGGCAAACCGTTCCGGGTGATGGTGATCCTCGTCGTGGTCACCGCGGTCGCCTCGGCGGCGCTGGACAACGTCACCACGGTCCTGCTGGTCGCGCCGGTGACGTTCCTGGTCTGTGCCCGCATCGGGGTGCCGGCGGCGCCGTTCCTCATTGCCGAGGTGCTCGCCTCCAACATCGGCGGCGCGGCCACCCTCGTCGGTGATCCGCCGAACATCATCATCGCCTCCCGCGCGGACCTCGGTTTCAACGACTTCCTGGTGCACATGGCACCGCTAGTCGCGGTCGTCCTAGTCGTTTATGTCGGGTTGTGCCGCTGGCTGTTCCGCGACGCCTTCCGTGTCGACTCCGCGGAAGCCGCCGACCGGGCCGCCGAGGTCGCCACCCTCAACGAGCGTGAGGCCATCCGCAACCCGCGGCTGCTGATCGTGTCCCTGATCGTGCTCGGCCTCGTGCTCGCCGCGTTCGTGCTGCACACCGTCCTGCACCTCGAGCCCGCGGTGATCGCGATCGTCGGCGGCCTCGGTCTGCTCGCGCTGTCCCGGCTGGAACCGGGCGAGGTGGTCAAGGACGTGGAGTGGCCCACGCTCGCGTTCTTCGCGGGCCTGTTCGTCATGGTCGGTGGGCTGGTCTCCACCGGAGTGATCGACCAGCTCGCCACCGCCGCCAGCGAAGCGGTCGAGGGCCGGCTCGGGCTGGCCAGCATGGTGCTGCTGTGGGCGTCGGCCGGCCTGTCGGCCATCGTGGACAACATCCCGTACGTGGCGACCGTGTCGCCGATCGTCGCCGAGCTCGTCACCAACGCCGGCGGGCACCAGAGTGCCCAGGTGTTGTGGTGGTCGCTCGCCATCGGCGCCGACTTCGGCGGCAACGCCACTGCGATCGGCGCCTCAGCCAACGTCGTCGCTCTCGGCCTCGCCGAACGTGCCGGCAAACCGATCTCGTTCTGGCAGTTCACCCGCTACGGCCTGATCGTCACCGTCATCACCATCGCCCTCGCCGTGCCGTACCTGTGGCTGCGCTACCTGTAACCGGTACTGGTGAAAGCCCAACCCGTGTTGGCGAATCTCCCCCGAGTTCCCATCTGTCGACAGTCCTGGAACGGACAACGATGAAGGTTCTGATTCTCACCCTCGATACCCGCGGCGACATCCAGCCGTTCGTCGCTGACCGACCGTTCTGGGCCCGGGTGGCCGAACATCGCGGCGTCTCAGCGCTGCGGACCTCGACGGACGCGTCATGAGCTCGCCGCGCTCTCTCCTCCTAGCGGGGGCGATCGGTGGTGTTCTCGTGCCCGTGGTGCTTCTGCTCGACGGCGCCACCCGCCCCGGCTTCAGCCCGTGGCACCACGGCGCGAGCCAACTCGGCACCGACGACCGCGGCTGGCTCCAAACCGCCAACTTCGTCCTCGGCGGCGTCCTCTTCCTCGGCTTCGCCACCGGCGTCCGCGCCGCGCTACGGAGAGGGCGAGGTACAGGTCGCGGCGCCATCTGGGCACCGGTGCTTCTTGCCGTGTCCGGCCTCGCCCTGATCGTCGCCGGCATCGTGCCCACCGACCCTGCACTCGGCTACCCGCCCGGCGAACCAACCATCGTCACCACAGCCGGACGCATCCACGGCCTCGCCGGCCTGCTCTTGTTCGCCGGCCTCGCCGCTACACCGCTCGTGCTGGCACGTCGCCTCGACGAACTCACAGACCCCAGTGGGAGCAGTGGTCCGGACCGCCGCTGGAGACATTGGTCCCGCACCTGCGGCATCCTCGTCCTCGTCCTCGCCATCGCCGCCGGCACCGCCTTCCGCCTCGACCTCGAAGGAACCCTCAGCCCCGCGCCCGCCGGCGCGCTCGAGCAGGCGGCCCTGCTCATCGGCTTCGCCTGGACAGTCGCGGCGTCCCTGCACCTGTACCGCCACACCCCGGCCGACCAGCCAGCCTGGTCGCGAAGGTGAGGGCCGCGATGCGATCGGTCTACAAGAACTCAGCTGGTGAAAGTGTCGTGCGGCAGTGGTGCACCGACGCGCTGGCCAGGGCGAGCTTTCCGCTCACCACCGCCACGGTCGACACAAGCGCCGGCCACGTGACACTCACCACCGCGGGCGGCACCGGGCCGCCGCGGGTCGTCCTGGTGCCCGGGACCGCGTTCAACGCCGCGGTCGCGCTGCCGTGGCTGCAGGCGCTATCGACGTGCTGGGCTACCACCGTTGTCGACCTGCCCGGCCAACCCGGACTCAGCAACGCCCACCGCCCGCTCCGGCATGGCCGGGATCGTCTTGCCTGGTACGGCGGGGTGGTCAACGAGGTCCTGGCGGCGATCGACGCCGACCAGGTCGTGTTGGTCGGAAACTCCCTCGGCGCCGCTGTCGTCCTCGCCGCCGACTCCGCCCGCATCGCTGCCCGGGTACTCATCTCCCCGGCCGGATTCATCCGCCTCAGCGTCGACCCCAGGCTGGCCCTCGCCTCGGCCGGCTGGCTGCTGCGCCCGACACCCGCCCGCACCCGTCGCATGCTTCGGCTGTTCGTCGCCCCCGGGGACGAACCACCCGAGACCGAGGTCGAGTGGATGACCCTGATGGCCAGCCACTGCCGCACAACCCTCGCTCCGCCACCCCTACCTACCGAGATTCTGGCCGGCAGAGCCGAGCAGCCATGCGTCGTCGCCGTCGGAGAACACGACCGCTTCCTCCCACCCCACCGACTCGCTCCGACAGTACGCCGCACCATGAACACCGAGCTTCACGTTCTCCCCCACGCAGGCCACCTGACCACACCCGCCCAGCTCGACCAGGTCCTGTCCCTCATCGCCGACGTCACCTGACGTGCAGCCTTGTCCGGCTCGTGAGATCTTTTCAGAGATTATTGAAAGTCTTGACCGGACGAGGTTCGCTGATCCGGTGAGCGAGTTGGACGGGTACGTCGAGGAGATCGGGCTGTTCTTCGCCAACCTCGGCCTGCCGCGGATGCCTGGGCGGATCCTCGGCTGGTTGTTGGTGTGCGAGCCGGCTCACCAGTCGGCGGAGGAACTGGCGACCGCGCTTCGAGTGAGCAGCGGTTCGGTCAGCATGGCGGTGCGGATGCTGGTGCAGGCCGGCACCGTCGAACGGTACGCGCCGCCCGGATCGCGGCGCACGTACTACCGGCTCCGACCCGGGTTCTGGCTCCGGGAGGCGGAGGAGAAGGCGAAGGTCGCCGCGGAGTGGCGCAAGCTCGCCGACCGCGGGTTGGCGATGCTCAGCGACAACTCCGGGGACGCGCCCAGCGAGGGTCAGGCCGCGCGTTCGCTCCGACTCGAGGAGATGCGGGACATGTACGCGTTCCTCGAGACGGAGTACACGCAGATCGAAGCCCGTTGGCGGCAACGGGAGAAGAAGCAGGACAAGAGAAAACGGTCCAGTTCGAAGGAGTCCGGAGCATGAGCAGCACGGTCGTTGCGGTCGATGATCTCACCTTCACCTACCCGAAGTCGGCGCAGCCGGCCGTGCGAGGGATGAGCTTCGCGGTCGACGAGGGCGAGGTGTTCGGGTTCCTCGGTCCGAGTGGGGCCGGGAAGTCGACGACGCAGAAGATCCTGATCGGCTTGCTCGGCGGCCACGGTGGCGACGTGTCGGTGTGGGGGAAGTCGCCGGCGGAGTGGAAGTCGGCCTACTACCAGCGGATCGGGGTCTCGTTCGAGCTGCCCAACCACTACCTGAAGCTGACCGGTCTTGAGAACCTGGAGTTCTTCGCGTCGCTGTATCCGGGGCTGTATCCGGGGGAGAAGGAAGATCCGATGCGGCTGCTGGAGCGCGTCGGGCTGGCCGAGCACGCCCACCTTCGGGTGGCGAAGTACTCCAAGGGCATGCAGATGCGGCTGGTCTTCATCCGTGCGCTGCTGCACAAGCCGCGGCTGCTGTTCCTGGACGAGCCGACGTCCGGGATGGACCCGGTGAACGCCCGCATCGTCAAGGACATCATCCGCGAGCTGCGCGCCGACGGGCGAACGGTGTTCCTGACCACGCATGACATGACGACCGCGGACCAGCTCTGCGACCGGGTCGCGTTCGTGGTCGACGGACAGATCGCCGCCCTCGACTCCCCGGCCGAGCACAAGGTCCGTCGCAGCCACCGGACGGTGCGGGTCACTTACCGCACCCCGGCGTTCGCGGACCTGCAGCACAAGGACTTCGCCATGGACGCCCTCGCCGACGACGACGCGTTCACCACGCTGGTGCGGTCCGGGCGGGTCGAGGCCATGCACAGCCAGGAAGCCAGCCTCGAGGACGTGTTCATCGACATCACTGGACGGACCCTCCAATGACCCCGGCAACAAACCCAGCAACGGCCACAACGGGCGTCGCACGTCCACTGTGGAAGGTTGTCCAGCTCGATCTGCGGTTGCAGTGGAGGTACGGGTTCTACTACGCGGCCGGGTTCTCCCTGGTGCTGTGGGAAGTCGTCGTGCTGCTCATCCCCGAAGGCCTGCGGCAGGTGGCCATGCCGTACGTCATCTTCGGCGACTCGGTCATCATCGGGTTCTTCTTCATCGCTGGGGCGGTGTTCTTCGAGAAGGGCGAACGCACCCTGTTCGCGTTGCTATCCACGCCGGTGCGGTTCCGGCACTACCTCACCGGCAAGCTCGCAACGCCCGGCCTGCTCAGCCTGGTCGCTGCCGTCGTGCTCGCAGTGCACGCGCTCGCCAGCCCCGGAGACAGTCTGGGTGTGGTAACAGTGAAGGCCGTCACGGTGGTCGTCGCCGTGGTCTTGGCCACGTTGTTGTTCTTGCTGTGCGGGCTGATCACCGCGGCGCCGTTCCCGTCGATGACCGACTGGATGATTCCGTCCACGATGGTGATCGCGGCCATGAACGTTCCGCTGCTGTCGTACAGCGGGCTGATCGACCATCCCGTGTTCTACCTGCTCCCGACGCAGGGGAGCCTGCTGCTCCTCGGATCCGCGTTCGACCAGGTCGCGCTCTCTGCGTGGCAGGTCGTTTATGCCGTGGCGTACCCGCTGGCCTGGATCGCCGGACTCGTGCTGCTCGCCCGCCGAGTCTTCGACCGGTACGTCGTGGCCAAGGAAGGCAGCGCATGAGCACCATCCCCAACACCAGCACCACGAGCGGTAACGCCAGTGTCAGGACGAGTGTCATGACCGCGCTCGCCGGCTTCGGCCGCAACGACCTGCGCAGCGTGCGACGCGACTCGATCATGATCGGCGTCGCTCTCGGACCGTTCCTCTACGCGGCGGCGATGTGGTTCCTCCCACCCCTGACGACCTTCCTGGACCGCCAGTACGCCTTCGACCTGACGCCGTACCACATCCTGATCGTGAGCGGCTTCGTCGTCATCGGCCCCGTCGCCGTGCTCGGCGCGCTGTGCGGGCTCATGCTGCTCGACGACAAAGACCAACACACCCTCGCGGCACTTCGGGTCGCGCCGATCCCGCCGCTCACCTACCCGCTGTACCGAGCCGCGATGATCACCGCCGTCACCACCGTGTCGATCACCGCCGCGCTCGCGTTGACCCGACTCCTCCCCGCGGAGCTCGTCCTCGCGTCGATACCGATCGCGTTCGTCTGCGGACTCGGCGCCGCGGTCGTCGGCCTGCTCATGCCCGCCGTCGCGAACAACAAGGTCGAAGGCCTCGCCGTCATGCGCGCGACCGGCATCGCCCTGTTCGGACTCCCGCTCGTCCCATGGTGGCTCGACCACCCCGCGCAACTCCTCTTCGGCCTGCTCCCCACCTACTGGCCGGCCAAAGCGTTCTGGCTCGCCGCCGACCACCAGACTTACTGGCCGTACATCGTCGGCGGCATCGCCTACTGCGGTCTCGTCGGCTACCTGCTCCTGCGCCGGCTCGCCCGAACCGCACAGGGATGATCGGAGGCCAGCCCTCAGCGCGCCTGCCTGAGGACGGACGCCTGCCCTGCGCGTAGCAATGCCGACGAAATAGCCTAAACGGCTATACCGGTTCACTGTCCTCCACTTGAGCATCCGACTGAAGTGGCCGACGGGCCGTTGCCGCCTCGCGCGGCACCCGATCCAAGCCTGCCTCGAACGGCTCCAGGAAGAAGCGCCCATCATGAGCCCTCGCCGCCGGCTGGCTGATTGGGCAGCGAGGACACCGGACCCCGTCATGGTGCTACAGCACCTGGTGCATTTTCGCCGACAAGACCAGGATCTTTAGGAAGCCCATTCTGATGCCCGGCTACTGGGGAGATTACTGAGGTGGCGGCCTCCAGGCGCTCGTGTCTTGCGCCCCGCCCAAGACGAGTGAGGTGACAGTGGCTGCGACAACCCCCACACCAGTAAAACCGAAACGTCGACTGGTTCGCCGGTGGCTGATCGCCATGTTGGTCGTGCTCCTCGCGCTATCCCTAACCGGTGCCGTGCTCTACCGAGGTCTCTACGGCCAAGCTGTCAACACCTGCTCCAACGGCGAATCCACCAACGAACCAACCTGGACCGACACGGAGCAAGGCTGGCAAAGCTGGCCACTAGGATTCTGGTGCAAACGCACCTACCGAGACGGATACATCGAACACATCAACCTTGGCATCTTGCCCTAGTTCGGGATCAATGCGGTATTTCGACCCCAACCAGCCCAGCTGGCCGAGAGCCCTTAGGCAAGGCAACCAGTCGAGTGGGCGGACTAACCCGCCGCACGGCTGCGACGTTCTTCATACGTCACTAGTTGTTCCCGAACGGACGCCGATGGACTCTCCCACCAGAGGCGTCCGTTCGCTCTCGTCGCCGTCCGGACTCCGCCGCGGAGCGTTCCCCCAATCCCAGGCACTCCCACCACAGGCGCGCCGTCCACTCATGCAGTGTCGGGCTAGCTGGCCATGCTCAAGCAGCTTGGCCACCTCGAGCAAGCGGTCGACCTGCGTCCAGGTGAAGATCGTCTAGTTGCCGTGCCTCGGCCAGGACCGCATCAGTCCAGAGCGAGCAGGCATAACGGGCGACCTCCGCGGCCTACCACGCTTTCGACAGCTGGCCGCGTACTCCTCCCGAGCGCGCTCCACTAGCGCTCGTCTTCGCCGCTCAGCCTCGGCATTGGCTTCGGCGCTAGATCCGGCGTCGTGCTGCGATCCATTCACTGGATCCGTCTTGGCTAGCAGACCGAAGCACGAATGCCTATCGATTTAGACGATTCACCTGGTGTCGTCGCAGGAGAACGGAGTGGTGCCTGGGGTCCGCGACGTACTTGCCGGGAGAAGACAGCGAAGCCCGAGCCACCACATCGTCGTCCTCAACAGGCTGAAACCCGGACCGGCGACCAGGCCGTTGTCGTCACTGCGGTGGGGTGAACCGGGCGGCTGAGACGGCGCTCAGGGGGTGCCGCCCGGTTCGGTGGTGTCCCAGGTCACAGAAGGGAGTCGGTAACCAGGGCCACCCAGTGGGCGTTGGGAGCACCCACCATTCCCCGTATACCACGAATCGGCTTCATCGAAGCGCAAACAACCAGCAAGACTGTCGCCTCGAAGTCGATCAGCAAGCCCGGAATCGATCGCGGTCGAGGCAGGATCGCTTGATATGAACAGGCGTATCGTTGGCAACAGCGTCCAGGAATCCGGAGTTGGTTCAAGCTGCCCCAGGCCTCTGCCGGCGTGCGTGTGGGGTCAAGGGGAGTCTCATGGAGCAGTCTGTTGTATCGGTCGACCGCATCGGATCCGCGGTTGTAGTGACGCCTCACGGCGAGATCGACGCGGCGACCACCCCCGCGCTACGAGACGTCCTCCTAGCTGTCCTAGCCGACCGTCCCACCGCGCTCGTGATCGACCTATCCCGCGTGTCGTTCCTGGACTCCGTCTGTCTCGGGGCGCTGGTCGGTGCCGCCGGCCGAGCCGCGCTGGCGGACTGCACATTCGCACTTGCCAACCCGACCCCGATCGCGGCGAGGCTTCTCGCCATCACCGCACTCGACCGGGCACTTACGGTTGCGCCCACCATCACCGAAGCTCTCGCAGGGCCAGCCAGTACCCGCTGATCCTCGACAAGCCCAGCTCGGCTCGGACACTGGCCGTTACCGACTACGCCGAGGTCACGCCGAGATGCAGGTGCGGAGGTTGCGGAGGCCGTCGCGGATGCGGGTCTTGACGGCGGACAAGGTCGCGCCGAGCCTCCCGGCGACTTCGGGGTAGGTGTAGCCACGGAAGTAGGCGTCGACGATCGCTTCACGTTGCAGATCGGTCAGCTCATCCAAGCACCGCAGGATCAGGTCCCTGTCGACCAGCTGGCTGAGGCGGTCGGCGATCGGGTCGGCCAAAGAGGCGGCTCCTTCGGCCGCCGCGGCGACACGTTCCATCGCGCGACGGTTGCGTTCTGCCCGAAGCCGGTCAACGGCGCGGCGATGCGCGATCGTCATCGTCCAGGTCGCCGCGGCACCCTTGGCTGGGTCGAACCGAGGCGCGGTCCGCCATAGCTGCACGAACACCTCTTGGGCCACGTCCTCCGCATGGCCTATGTCACCAACGATCACCCGAGCCAACCCGTAGACGCGAGGAGCTAACGCGTCGTAAAGCGCCGAGAACGCCGCATCATCGCCCTCCCCGGCCCGAACCAGCAGCTGCTCCAGACTCACCCGCGCCAGGCCTTCCACCGCTTGCGCACCAGACGGCGAATCGGCGGATCCCGCCTGACGCCCAGCCTCAAGCGCGGTCTTGGCCCCGGTCATGCTGCCGGTCAGGTTGCTGGCGTCGGCCGCTCGGGTGCGGTGACGACCTTCACGACCCCGCCGAGGCTTCGCGAAGCGGTCCATCGCCAATACAAGGCCCTTCTACGACGGCATGATGTGTTCCTGCCGCGCGCCCTGGGTCTGGGGGCCGCAACCATGACAAATCAGACTATCAACACCTCGTCCGGGCCAAGTCTAGACGGCCTGCCTCCCCTTCCCGGCAAGAAGCGAAGCACCGCCACACACTGCATGCGCCGGCGAGCGGGCCAACCCTGATCCCCGAACGAAACACCTCCTGGAAGACCGGGACCATGTCGGCCACGTAGTCCGCTAGCAGGACTGGAAGGCCCTGATCGCGTTGAGTTCGTTCTGGTGCGGTTGCAATGCTGTGGGACTCGCAAGGGATGATGCACGTGTGACTACCGAACGTTTCCGTGAGCTGGGTCAGCAGCTCCGGGTCGACTCTGTCCGCGCTTCCGATGCGGCCGGTTCGGGGCATCCGACATCCTCGATGTCAGCCGCCGACCTGATGGCGGTGCTGATCGACGGTGGATATCTGCGATGGAACGTTTCCGACCTGCGCGACCCGGCGAACGACCACCTGATCTTCTCCAAGGGCCACGCATCGCCGTTGTATTACTCGGTGTTGAAGGCGGCCGGAGTCATCGACGACGCCGAGCTGCTCACGTTCCGCAAGCTAGGTAGCCGTCTCGAGGGACATCCGACGCCGCGAATTCCGCCGACCGATGTGGCCACCGGCTCGCTCGGCCAAGGTCTGCCGATCGCGGTCGGCGTCGCGCTCGCCGGCCGCCGACTGGACCGGCTTCCGTACCGGGTGTGGTGTCTATGTGGCGACTCGGAGATGGCCGAAGGGTCGATGTGGGAGGCGTTCGAGCACGCCGCTTACAACGGATTGGACAACCTAACGGCAATCATCGATGTCAACCGGCTCGGCCAGACACGCGAAACGATGCTGGGCTGGGATCTCGATCGTTACCAGGCGCGCGCCGAGTCGTTCGGCTGGCACGCGATGGCGATCGATGGCCACGACGTCGACGCGATCGAGGCCGCGTACCACGAGGCCATCGCCGTCATCGGCCGACCTACCGTGATCATCGCCAAGACGAAGAAGGGCAAGGGTGTCCGTGCGGTTGAAGATCTGCCTGGCAAGCACGGCAAGCCACTCGACGATCCCAGCTCAGCGATCGAGGAGCTAGGCGGCGAACGCGATCTCCAGGTTCGGCTCGCAGTACCTAAGGCGGGCAAGCCGCATGTCTTCGACGCCCCGGGCGGGCAGCTGCCGTCTTGGAGCGTGGGCGACCAGATCGCGACGCGCGAAGCGTACGGCGAGGCGGTGACCGCCCTCGGCAGAATGCGCGGCGACATCCTGGCCCTCGATGGCGAGGTATCGAACTCCACGTACTCGGAGCTATTCCGCGAGGCCCACCCGGAGCGCTACTTCGAGATGTTCATCGCCGAACAGCAGTTGGTGTCCGCCGCGGTCGGGATGCAAGTGCGGGGCTGGGCGCCGTTTGCCTCGACGTTCGCCGCGTTCTTCTCCCGGGCATACGACTTCATCCGGATGGCGGCGATCTCGCGCGCGAACCTGCGGCTGTGTGGGTCGCACGCCGGCGTTTCGATCGGAGAGGATGGGCCGTCGCAGATGGCGTTGGAGGACATTGCCTCGTTCCGCGCCATCCATGGGTCGGCTGTCTTGCACCCGTCCGACGCCAACCAGACCGCGCAGCTCATCGCGGCGATGGCCGACCGCGAGGGCATCTCGTACCTGCGCACCCTGCGAGGCAAGACGACGGTCCGCACGCCTCCCGATGAGCGGGTGACGATCGGCGGCTCACGGGTGGTCCGGAACGGCGACGCGGTTGCCATTGTCGCGTGCGGAATCACAGTCGACCAAGCGGTCAACGCGGCGGAGACCCTGGCCGCGGAAGGCATCGAAGCTCGCGTCGTAGACGCGTACTCGATCAAGCCCATCGACGGCGAGACGATCCGCACGGCCGCGCGCGAGTGCGGCGCCATCATCACTGTCGAAGACCACTGGCTCGAAGGAGGGCTCGGCGACGCGGTACTGGAATCGCTCGCCGACGCCGCCGAACGCGCTCCCCTGCACAAGCTCGCCGTCCGCGAGATGCCCGGATCCGGTACGCCGGATGAACTCCTGCACGTAGCCGGTATCGACGCAGAGGCGATTGTCCGTACGGCCCATGTCATCGCTCGAACTACATGACTCAAAGGTCCACGGTCTACGCCCGGTCGTTCTCCTGTACTTGTTCGGAGAACGGCCGGTCTCGCCGTGGGCTGCCGCCTGTCGGCCCGGCCGAGCACGCTGCGGGATCCCGCATCTCCGTAGTCGACACGAACGGTAAGCCTAAATGCACGCAGCCTGATCACGGGCTACGTTGGCACCGCGGGTTTGGGTAGGCGTTTGGCGCCTTGGCGGTCCAGGAATCCGCGACAACCTCGGTGACCTCCGCCATGGACAGCTGATCGAGCCAGGCGAAGACCGCGGCTGGGAACGCTCTGCTGATCGAGAACTTGTCAGGTTCGGTGCGCACGAGGGCCTCGCGCGCACCGGGATCGGGCGCCCAGAACTGGAGGATCTCGCGGTCACCTTCCCAACGCAGCCGGACGAACTGCCGCCCGGCCACGTGGTACGCCGGCGAGCCTTCGTGCGCATGGCCTTCGGTCACCTCGGGCATGCTCAAGGCGACAGCGCCGACCTCAGCCCAGGTCACCATCGAGCTAACGGACCGTTGGGGTCGACCATCGATAGTTCAGCCTTCTGTGAGTTCAGTGTTTGTGTACCGTCCTCGGCGTGCTTCAGGTCATCCCGCACGCCGAGGTGCTGGCCCGCTTCGGGCATGCCCTCTCCGACTCCACCCGGACGCGGATCCTGTTGGCGCTCCGCGAAGCGCCAGGCTATCCAGCGGACCTGTCGGAGGTTCTCGGTGTTCTCGAGGACGAACCTGTCCAACCATCGGGCGTGCCTGCGCGGCTGTGGGCTGGTCGTCGCCGTGCCCGAAGGGCGCCGCGTTCGTTACGAGCTCGCCGAGCCGAGGCTCGCCCACGCCCTGGAGGACCTGCTCGGACTGGTGCTGGCGATCGATCCGACGGCGTGTCCCACCGCCGAGGACGAGGGGTGCTGCTGATGGCTGCGGTGAGATCTGGTCCGAACGAGTCTCGACGAAGCAGCTGCCCGTCGCCACCACGCTGGAGCGGCGATCGGTGCTGGCGCGGCGGGTGCGGTGGTTGGTCGCCGCGACGATCTCCTACAACGTGGTCGAGGCCGTGGTGGCCATCAGCGCGGGCACGATCGCGTCGTCGACCGCGCTGATCGGGTTCGGGTTGGACTCGGTGGTCGAGGTGTCGTCCGCGGCTGCGGTGGCGTGGCAGTTCTCCGCCCGTGACCACGCCGTACGGGAGGCCCGCGAGCAACGGGCGTTGAGGATCATCGCGGTCTCGTTCTTCGCGCTCGCCGCGTACGTGACCTTCGAGTCGATCCGGTCCCTGCTCACTGGCGGCGAGGCCGAGCACTCCACGGTGGGCCTGGTGCTGGCGGCGCTGTCGCTGGCGGTCATGCCCGGACTCTCCTACGCCCAACGTCGCGCCGGGCGGCAGCTCGGATCCGCCAGCGCGGTGGCCGACTCCAAACAGACGCTTCTGTGCACGTACCTGTCCGCGGTGCTGCTGGTCGGGCTCGGGCTGAACAGCCTGTTCGGCTGGAGCTGGGCCGACCCGCTGGCCGCCCTGGTCATCGCCGGCGTCGCGGTCAAGGAGGGCATCGAGGCTTGGCGAGGCGACACCTGCTGCGATCTCCCCGTCACCGTCTCCACCGAAGACCTCGTGCGAGGAACCGGCGGCGACGCCTGCGGCTGCGAGCCCGGCTGCGACTGTTGCGACTAGACCCGAGACCGACGTGGAGGACGACCCGGTGGTGTCGCAGGAACAGGCCCACAAGAACAAGGCTGAACGTCTCGGTCTCAGTCGCGGTGATCATCGCGTTCGCCGCCGTCGTCGGAGGGATCATCGCCATCAGCGTGGCCAACCGCGCCGACAAGCAGCCGACCTCCGAGGGCGACGCCATCGGAGGTGGCGACAAGGCCACGGCCGCCTCGTACGTCCGCTCCGACAGTTACAAGCTCGGCCCGCCAGCCGCCGACGGCAACGTCACGTCAACGGCGAGCGGGCCGCCCGCGCGGTCGAAGCGGCCGCCCGGCAGGGAGACCTCGGCCCGGGCATGTCACGATGGGAGAAGGACTACATCTCCGCGGAGATCCTGGAACGGGTGAAGAAGGACATGGGTGAAGGGGAGTCTCTGAACCTGCAGGGCACTCCGTCGTAGTCGTCAACGGCGAGAAGCTCGAGCCACGCACCGTCGAGGACTTCACCAAGACGATCGATGACGCCCTTGCCAGCTGACCAGCAGCCCGACGCCGAGGTCTCGTTGCCTGTCTCGAGGGACGAACTGGGGGAGGCGCAGCGGCGGCATTGGCAAACCACCTACCGCGACCACCCGCACATGTACGGGGCGGAGCCTTCCGCGCCGGCGGCCGCGGCCGCCGATGTCTTCCGAGCCGCTGGAGCCCGGTCGGTGCTGGAGCTCGGTGCCGGTCACGGACGCGACGCGCTCTACTTCGCGCGATCAGGCTTCACCGTGCACGCGACCGACTTCAGCCCAACGGGCCTTGGCCAGCTGGCCAAGGCCGCGGAGGCGGAGGGTCTCACCGAACGGGTGGCCGTGGCTGTGCATGATGCCCGGGATCCGCTGCCCTTTGCCGCCGAAGCGGTCGATGCCGTCTTCGCCCACATGCTGCTGTGCATGGCGTTGAGCACGGCCCAGATCCGCGCTCTCGTCGCAGAGGTCTGGCGCGTCCTGCGACCGGGCGGCGTGTTCGTCTACACGGTCCGGCACACCGGCGACGCCCACTACGGGGCGGGAATCGCCCGCGGCGACGACATCTACGAACACGGCGGATTCGCGGTCCACTTCTTCGACCAAGCCCTCGTCAACGACCTGGCGACCGGCTGGACGGTGGTCGAGCAGCACGAGTTCGTCGAAGGCGACTTGCCGCGCCGACTGTGGCGCATCACCCAGACCCGTTCCGCTTGATCGCCGGACCGCGACCTGTCGGGTCACCAGCGGACGGGAAGTGCGGCCAGGCCGCCGGTGAGGAGGTGGCTTCGGGGCTGCAGCTCCTCGACGGGGACGTCGAGGGCGAGGGTGGGGACGCGGCCGAACACGGTGCCGAATAGGGCTTGCAGCTCGATCCGGGCGAGCGGGGCACCGATGCAGAAGTACGGGCCGTGCCCGAACGTCACGTGGGGGTTGGGCGAGCGGGTCGGGTCGAAGGAGTCCGGTTCGGCGAAGGGTCCTGGGTCGAGGTTGGCGCCTTGGAGGTCCAGGAGCAGTAGGTCGCCTGCGCGGATGCTGGCGCCTTCGGCGGTGGGGATGTCGGGGAGGTCTTCCTTGGCGTAGCGGGGCAGTCCGCCGGTGCCTTGGGGGATGTCGGGGCGTACGGGGAACGGGGAGCGGAGGATCTCCTCGACGAAGCTGGCGACCTGTGCGGGTTCGCGTTCCAGCGCAGACCGCTGCGCGGGATCGCTGAGCAGCAGGACCATGCCTTTGTCGATCGTCGTGACAGTGGTCTCGTGTCCGGCGAACAGCAGGCCGGCGGCGAGCTTGGCGGCCTCGTCGATCGGGTACTCCGTCGCCAGGTCGGACAGGACGTCCTCGGCGGGTGCGCGCTGCTTGTCCTGCAGCAGTTGGTGCATGTACTGCCACAGGTTGGCCAGGCCCGTCATCGACCGCTGCTCGTCACTCATGTGGGCGGCGTCTTCGGACCATCCCTTGAAGTCGTCGCGGTCGTCGTACGGCACCCCGAGCAGTTCGCAGATCACCAACGCCGGCAGGGGAAACGAGACCGCCGCGTGGAAGTCGGTCGGCGGCTCGCGGCGCAACAGCTGCTCGAGCTGGTCGTCGACGATGGTCTGGACCCGCGGCCGCAGCGCCGCCAGCCGGCGAGCGGAGAACGACCGGCCCAGGACGCGTCGCATCTTCACGTGGTCCTCGTGCTCGGTGGGCGTCGCGGGCTGAGGTCGTCCGAAGATCACCGAGTCGGACAGGCGGGACGCCGTCTCGGGGCGCGGATGAGTCCGGCCCAGCCGCGGATCGGAGAGCATCTCCCGCACCAAGTCGTACCCGCGTACCTCCCACGCGGGATCGCCCACGTACGTCGCAACGCGTCGCACTCCAGTCTCCACGACTCCTCCTAAGTTGACACTAGATGTACATAGCAAAGTCAACATATGTTTTGTACACTCTGGTGTCAACAAGGTCGCGAAGGGGATGCTGGGAGGTGCGTGTGGCAGAACCCACCACCCGGATGAAGCGAGCAGCGCGGCGCGACCAGATCCTGCAGGTCGCCGCCGAGGTCTTCGCCGCCGAGGGCTTCGCCGCCACCAACCTGGACGACGTCGTAGCCGCTGCCGGTGTGAGCCGCACGATCCTCTACCGACACTTCGAATCGAAGACCGACCTCTACCGCGGTGTGCTCGACCGTGCTTGTGAACGGCTTGCCGCGACTGTCCAGGGCGGGCCTGGCAGGTTCACCGGCGACAGCATCGACGGGCTACTCGCCGCCGCGGCGGCCGATCCCGACGGCTTCCGCCTGCTGTTCCGTCACGCCGTCAACGAGCCCGAGTTCCACGACGAGATGCAACGCTTCCGGGCCGGCATGACCGACGTCGCCCACCTCCAGCTCGCCGATACGATCGACGACGAAGCGTGGGCACGATGGGCCGCCCACCTTGCCCCTGTGGTTGCCATCGAGGCAGTCCTGGCCTGGCTCGACACCGGCCAACCCGAGCCCGAACACGCAGCTGCCATGATCAAACACGCTGTCGGCGGAGTCACCCAAGGACCCCGAGCCACACCCGGTCGACCTACAGGGGAAGACCGAGCTGGGTGAGGCGGGACAGGTTGTCTTCCAGGTTCCACGTATCGACTATGCGGCCGCCATGGACGCGGTAGATGTTGACCTCGTCGACGTCATCGAACCGTCGGCCCGTCGGTGCGTGGCCGAGCCAGTCGCCGGTGTGGGTAGCTGAGCAACGGAACCTGCCGACGACCTGGTCGCCCTCGGCGATGAGATCGACGGTCTCCATGTACACGTCGGGGAACGAGCTGCGGAACGGCCCGATCCACGCCCGCGCCTCGTCGGCCACCCCGGGGGCGTAGAGCTCGTCGATCACGTCGAGGTCGCCGCCATTCAGAACCTCGTCGACGAGGCGGCGGACTACGGCCTTGTTGGCCTCACGTGTGGGCATCAGCTGCTCCGAGGTGCGTACATGATCACGGCGACGCCGACCAGGCAGTTCGCGGCGCCGATCAGGTCGTAGCGGTCGGAGCGGAACTTGTCGACGACGACGCCCCAGGCGAGTGAGCCGGCGACGAAGATGCCGCCGTACGCGGCGAGGATGCGGCCGAAGTTCGGGTCGGGCTGGAACGTGGCGACGAAGCCGTACGCGCCGAGGGCGATCACGCCGGTGGCGATCCACCACAGGCCGCGGTGTTCGCGCCAGCCCTGCCAGATCAGCCACGTGCCACCGATCTCGGCGAGCCGCGAGGACGAACAGCATGATCGACTTCGCGATGGCCATGAACGCGAACCTAGCGGCCGGTCGGGAGGTGGTGTCGGATCATCAGCTCTGTACCGCGCCGTCGGGGTGGGCGATCGTGGCGAACGGGATGGGGCAGTCCGGTTCGCCCGCGCAGGTGGTCAGGTCGTCGCAACCGGCGGCGATGGCCGCCCGCAGGGTATCGGCGATGGTCGTAAGATCGGCGATCCTTGCCTCGACGTCGACGAGCTTGGCCGCGGCACGCTCCTGGAGACCGTCGCCGTCGCCCGGGCTGTGGCGGATCTGAGCCGCATGGAGGAGGTCGATCACCTCGTCGAGGGTGAACCCCAACCGCTGCGCGGCCTTGATCACCCGCAGCACGGTGACCGCCTCAGGTGAGTAGAGGCGATGGCCTCCGAGGCTGCGGCGAGGTTGCTCCAACAGGCCGCGGCGCTCGTAGTAGCGCAGGGTCTCCAAGTTCATCCCAGCCGCGGCCGCGACCTGTCACGACCGCAAGCCCTCGTACGTTCGTACCTTGTCAGCAGGCGCGGTCACGCGGCGCCCGCCGCGGCCCGGGCGGCGAGCCCGTCCAGCACAGCGACGTACGCGTTCGGCACCGCTACCTGCATCGTGACCCGGTCGTGGTCGGCCGGCATGAAGTCGAAGTTAAAGAACGAGCAGCAGTTCGTCTCCCGCGCCGCCAGGTCGGGGGCTCGTTCCTCCGCCAACGCGTCGAAGGTCAACCGCAGCGTCGTCGAGTCCACCCGATCCACCGCCCGCACCGCCGTGGCGAACAGGTCATTGAACTCGGCAACCCGAATCGGCTGTTCCGCAGTCGGCAACGTGGGCGAAGCCGTATCTACCCAAGCCAAAGTGCCCTCGGCGGCCAGACCATCGTGTATCGAAGATGTCATGCCTCGACGATAAACCCGTACCTAGGTACGAGATGCAACCTTCGAACCGGTTGGAACAAGTCGACCCTGTCAGGGACGTCTCGAAGCCGTCCCTGACAGGGCTATCTCGTCTCTTGGCACGGACATACCGTCCGATAAGGACACCACCGACGGACGAGAGGGGACTCGATGGCAAGTGCGGCCCGCTCATTCGCAGGGTTTGCAAGAAGCGCCACAACGGGGGCGATCGGCATCGACTTGGGAACAACGTTCTCGGCCGTCGCGAAGGTCAACGCGTCCGGCGTACCCGAGATCCTGCCGAACCGCGATGGTGAGAACGTCACTCCGTCGGTCGTTTTCTTCGGCGACGACGGCAACGCTCTGGTTGGAACGATGGCCGCTCGCTCAGCGGTAATGGCACCCCAGCGGGTTTGTCAGTTCGTCAAGCGCTCGATGGGCGACCCCGACTGGCGCTTCCGTCCACCTGCCAAGCGGAACGTGTCCTGGCGAGCGGAGGAGATCTCAGCCCTCATCCTGCGTAGACTAGCCGAAGATGCGGGAGCGGCCCTGGGCTCGACCGTTCGCGACGCCGTGATCACTGTGCCCGCATACTTCGACGACGGCGCCAGGCAAGCCACGATTGACGCCGGGAGGATCGCAGGACTCAACGTCCGCCGGGTGCTGAACGAACCGACCGCTGCCGCCCTTGCATACGGACTCTCCGCTGACACCAGCGAAGCATCCATCGTCGTGGTCTACGACCTGGGCGGAGGCACGTTCGACGTGACGGCGATGCAGCTTCAGGACGGCCAGTTCCGAGTGCTCGCCACACACGGCGACCGCAACCTCGGCGGATACGACTTCGACAACGCGCTGATGGAGCTGATCGACGAACACCTGCGCGAGCAGCACCAAGTCTCCTTCCGCGAGGACAGCCCGTTCCCCGCACAGCAGCTTCGCGAGCGCACCGAGCTCGCCAAGCGAACGCTCACGAGCGCTCAACAGACGAGGGTCACACTGTCGGGAAGTGATCGAACCGCGACGGTGGATGTGACTCGGTCAGAATTCGAAGAGGCGACCGCGCCGCTGCTGTCGCGAACCCGCGACATCCTCGAGATCGTTCTCGCCGACGCCGGGCTGACGTGGGGCCAGGTGTCCAGGATCCTGCTCGCCGGCGGATCAACGAGAATGCCCATGGTGCGTGCGATGATCGAGTCAGCGTCTGGGTGTCAGGTCGACGCCAGCCAGAATCCCCACGAGGTCGTGGCTCTCGGCGCTGCTGTGCAGGCACACCTCATCGACGTGGACGACGCTGGCCGAGGCGGCATGATGCAGCGAGCTTTCAGCGGAAATCAACCGCAGCTCCCTGCGCTCCTTCCCAACGGATCCAACCCGACCGTGCGCGATGTCACCTCACATGGCCTCGGCGTCGTGGTACGGGACACCGAGGGCCGCCGAACGTCAGCAGAGATCCTCGCCGACGAATGGCCTCAGAAGAACAGCGTGATCATCCCAGCGAACACACCTATACCCGCGACCTCGAGCGGCATGTACTACACGGTCGAGGACTACCAGAGCTCCATCCGCTGGCAGGTCACCCAAGGCGATGACCACGACCTCGCCTACGTCCGCATCGTCGGGGAGGCCTCCGTGCCAGTCCCGCCGGGGTACCCGAAACACTCCGCCTTCCGCTGTACCTACGCCTACGACGCCAACCAGACCATCCACGCCGAAGTTGTCGACATGAGAACCGACAAGCTCGCAGCAAAGTTCCGCGTCGACAACGTCGCCAACCTCAGCGCCGACGAAGTTCAGAAGGCAAGCGCCCGCGTCCGCCGCGTCGACATTTCCTGATGAGCCGCAGCAGAACGGAGGATCCATCATGGCCCAACCCCCACGCTGCTACGTCTGCGGCTTCGGCCTCGACGACATCCCATCCGGCGAGGACTTCCGCAAGCACCTCACCGCTGTCTGGTTCCAGAAGTCACCAGAAGAGGAAGAGTTCGAGCGGAACCGCCCCTACATCCCACCTCTGCAGCAATTCACTGGCCACGACCCCACCAAGTACTTCTGCCCCAAGCACGTACGTCTCGCCCTCGACCGCCAACACCTCTACACCGCCGACGCTCTCGCGGAGATCCGCGAGCTCACCGCAAGCGAACCAGACGCACCACGCCGTCGATCGAGGCGACGTACGCCACCGACCCGTACACCGCCGGGCTCGTGACCGGCGGCGGCCCGGGCTCGCACGTCCCGTTCCAGCCCGCCGCCGGCCGCTGCCACCGCACCGCCCCACCCGCCGCGGGGTCGTGCGCGCGCACGCCCGTCCAGGTCGCCGTCACCAACCGCGACCCGTCCGGGCTGAACGCCGGCGACGACTGGCTGTAGATGTCCCCACCCGTGTCGACCGACGACACCTGCTCGCAGGTCAGCAGATCCATCGCGAGCAGCGACAGGCTCGACCCGCCGTGCAGCCACACCGTGTTCGAGCCAGGCGTACGAACGGCCGTGCCGTGGTACTCACCCCCACCCGTTCGGCGCCGCGAATCCACCCGGCAGCCGAGCCCCGTCGCTGCGTCCCGGCAGACCACGCCGTCCCACTCCTGGTAGACCGCCACCGCACGGTTCTCACCGGCCACCGAGAAGACGCTCACCGGCCCGCCCGCGCGCCCGTACCGCCGTACGGTCCCGTTCGGCTGCGGCTCCTCGGCGTGGATCGTCTCCCGCTGCACCCGACCGTTCCGCGTCGCGAGCGCGTAGACCCGCCCGTTCGCCGTCGTCAGGTAGACGCGGCCGTTGTGCACGGTCGGGTACGACTCCGCGTCCCGTCGAGGTACGTCCGCCACAGCTCGCGTCCCGTCGCCAGGTCGTACGACAAGACCATGCTGTACGGGGAGTCGAACGCCTGCGACGCGACGTACACCTTCCCGTCCACGATCGCGGCGCCGTTCAGATGCAGCTGCTCGCCGGTGTTCGCCGCCCACCGGAGGTCGAGCG
The DNA here is from genome assembly GCF_016907715.1 of Tenggerimyces flavus. Lineage (NCBI taxonomy): Bacteria > Bacillati > Actinomycetota > Actinomycetes > Propionibacteriales > Nocardioidaceae > Tenggerimyces > Tenggerimyces flavus. The sequence continues at coordinate 3,404,945 of NZ_JAFBCM010000001.1, forward strand.
ACGCGCCCGGATCGTCAACGGAGGCTGAGGATCCGAGCTCGCTCCCACCCTGCCGCGACCAGTCCTGCCCCGCCGCCGGCTTCGCGAAAGTGTGGGGTTCTGGTCGCGACACGCCGGCGTGTCGCGACCAGAACCCCACAGTTTGATGGGACATGGTGGATGGGCCGGGCTGTTTTGAATGAAGGTGCCCTTCATTCAAAACAGCGGGGAACGGAAGGCCCGGCTTCATCTGAGCCACAAGAAGCCGGGGGCCAACAAGAAACCCCAGCACGGCAACAAACCCCAGCAACAAGGAACCTCCCCCGGGCACCCGTTCCCGGGGGCAGGGGCGGCGCGTGAAAAACAGGTGGCCGGGCCGGGGCGAGTCAAGGGTCGAAGATCGCGAAGCGACGTCGTTTGCCAATCTGCGCGAAGCGCCGCACAAACCGCCCTTGACGCGCCCCGGACCGGCCACCAAAATCGACCGCCGCAACAGCCCACGGCCAGCACCAACCCCCGGAGAGATCTCAAAGCACACCGCACCAACACAGCACCAGACCCAGAAGTGGCGTGCCTCCCACTTTCCGGACTGCGGACCGCATACGGTCCCGTCTGGAAAGGAGAATTGGTGGTGGCGAGAAGGAAGGGCACGTTCACGCCGGAGTTTCGCGAGGAGGCGGCTCGGCTGGTGGTCGAGAGCGGCCGCCGAATTGCCGATGTCGCGCGTGAAATTGGGGTCGGTGAGACCACTTTGGGCAATTGGGTGAAGGCCTACCGCGAAACGCACGTCGGCGAGGAGTCGCCGTTGGAGTTGTCTGAGCGGGCGCGACTACGGGAACTCGAGCGGAAAGTTCGCGAGCTGGAGATGGAGAACAACTTCCTAAAACGAGCGGCGGCATACTTCGCGAAGGAGCAACGGTGACCAGCAGGTACGAGGTCGTCGATGAGTGTGCTGCCATGGTCGCCGACCACGATTCGGCTGATGCTCCACGAAATGTCCCTAGTGTTCGGAAGATGTGCGGCTGGCTTGGCGTGTCGACATCGGGGTTCTATGAATGGCGGTGTCGGCCGATGAGTGCGACCGTCCGACGACGCGAGGATCTGAAGGTCAAGATTCGGGCGTTGTTCGACGAGTCCGACGGCACGTACGGATACCGGCGTATCCACGTCGAGCTGGTCGGCGCCGGCGAGCAGGTCGGTGAGGAGCTGGTCCGCGCCCTGATGCGTGAGCTGGGCTTGATGCCCTGCCAGCCGCGTCCGTACAGGGTTACCACGATCCCCGGCGATGTCGACCCGGCCGTCCCGGACTTGGTCCGCCGCGACTTCACCGCCGCGGCACCGGGAACGAAGCTCGTGGGCGATATTACCTACATTCATACCTGGGAAGGGTGGCTCTATCTGGCGACTGTGATCGATTGTTTCAACAAAGAAGTCGTTGGTTATGCTATGGCCGACCACATGCGCGCTCAACTTGTCGCCGACGCGCTCGGCATGGCGGCGCGAAATCACGATCTCGCGGAAGATTGCATTTTCCACTCTGACCGCGGAACGCAATACACCTCTGGTGAGTTCGCGGCCAGGATCGAGGATCTCGCGATGCGCGCCTCGATGGGACGGACCGGGACTTGTTACGACAACGCACTTGCCGAATCGTTCAATTCCACGCTGAAGGTCGAGCGTGTCTATCGCACCGCCTATCCAACACGCAAGAAGGCCCGTGACGACATTGCGACCTACATCGAACTGTTCTACAATCGCCGAAGAATCCACTCAGGAATCGGCTACCGGACTCCCCAGCAAGCCCGCAACGAGTACCTGAATCAGCAGCTCGCAGCATAAACGCCCGCAAACGAAGCGGTCCGGAAAGCGCGGGGCAGCCCAGAAGAGCTTCGCCAAGAACCCAACCCGCACCCGCCGCACCAGCCGCGCCACCCACCCGTGATCATGAACGTGATCATGAAGCCCAACCCGTCGTATACGACCAGTTCGCCTTCATGATCACGTTCATGATCACGGCGGCGTCGAGGGCACCTAGCGCATGGGCCGGCCGTTTGAATGAAGGGACCCTTCATTCAAACGTCGTCAGCGGCCGTAGGTGCGTGGGTCGAGGGCGAACGCGAGGCCCTGCCAGTCGTGGTCGCCGGTGTCCCAGCGGCGCCGATTCTCCTGCGCCCGTTGGCCGAACAGCCGGAGCGCGTTGACGTCGTTCTTCATGCTTTCACCGAGGTGCTCCGCGAAGAGTTGGTGGCGCAGGGCGCGGACGGTCTCGGGATCGTGGAACGAGGCGTTCATTTCCGCGCTGCCGTACATCCCGCCGGCGTGGAAGTTCGCCGACCCGATCGTCGCCCACGCGTCGTCGACGAGCATCACCTTCGAGTGCACGTAGACGTGCTTGCGCTGACCGTCGGCTCCGACGCCCGCAAGGCCGGCGAGGTGGAAGTTCGGGTGGTCGCCGAGTGCTCCCCGTCGGTCCAGGAAGTCCGGGCCGTGTCGCGTCCGAGGTGGCTCGCCGGGGAGGACGGCCACGACCTCGACGCCGCGGGCGAGGGCCGCTTCGAGGCAGCCGACGATCTCCGGGTCCTCGAGGAACTGGTTCTCCAGATAGATCGACCGTCTGGCGTCCGCGAAGGCCCGAACGTACTGGTCGAAGATCGAGCGCTCGGGTGGAAGCGTGCGCTGGATCTGGACGGGGATCGTGCCCGCCGGGCTGGGGACGGCGTCGGGCAACTGGAGGTCGCCGGGTTCGTGCTCGGTGGCCCCGTTCCAGCGCTGCACGAAGTTGTGCGCGATGTCGTACGTCGCCGGACCGGTGATCTCGACGTACACGTCGTGGTACTGGTCCTGGCCGCGGTGGTCCGGGCTCACCACCGTGTGCGGGTTGAGGTTCATGCCGCCGACGAAGCCGGCGTCGTCGACCAGCCAGCTCTTCTGGTGCTGGGCCATGCCCGGGTGCGCACGGTCCCACCTGGTCGGGACCCGCGCCGCTGCTGGTTCGAGGACGTTCTCGGTCGAGTCACCGGGGAGCCAGGCGAGTACGCGGACGTCCACGCCGCGGTCGACCGCGCTGCCGAGGAGTTCGTGGAACGTGCGGCCGTCGGGCAGCCGGAAGCTGTCCCACAGGAAGCACACGGTCACCCAGACGCGGTGCTCGGCGGCGTCGACCGCCGCGCAGATCCGACCGAACGCGGGGATGCCGTCGACCAGTGGTCGGACGAGGTTGCCCTCGCGGACCGGGTACGAGCCGGAGGCGACGAACATCAGTCGTCGTCGTTGCCCGAGGTCACCGCGCGCTGGATGGTCTCCGCCAACGCGGCCAGGTGGGCGAGGCGGGCGAGCTCGGAGTCCAGGATCTCCGGACCACCCGAGCGGCCGACGACCAGCGACTGCTCGCGGCCGCCGACGGGGACGGCGGCCGCGGCGACGTTGCGCCAGCCGTAGTCCTCCCAGCTCTCCGGGACCGACAGCCGGATCGGCTTCTTCAACGGCAGCCACGGCGCCTGCGACTCGGGCAGGTCCGGCGCGTTGCGGGTCGCGAACGGAACCTCGGCGTTGTCCGTCCCGGCGGGCTGGCGTACGAGCATCGCCCAGTCCGCGCGGAACACGGCGGGCGCGAGGTCGACGAGCAGCTTCTGCGCGTTCGCCGGCGTGTCCGTCATCGCCTCGACCGCCTCGAGGTCGCGCCGCAGGTCGCCGCCGGCGCCGAAGCGGGAGAGCCAGACGACGCGTACGCCCTCGACGGACTGGCAGGCCGAGACCAGCATGTCCGCCCGGCCACCGATCGGCAGCTCGACCACGAAGTCGTCGACGGCCGTGCCGTCGGATTGTCGCTCGATCACATCGACGGCGACGATGTCGCCACCCGCCTTGCCTAAGGCCGACGCGACAGTTCCGAGGGCGCCGGGCTGGTCAGGAAGGACGATGCGGAGCAAGTACACCCCGTGATTGTCGCGCGTGGACCCGTTCCACGTCTGCCCGCCCAGGAAGTCAGATTTGTCTCACCCCGTGTCGAGCCGATGTCGGAGGCGGCTCGTAGGCTGCCGATCATGAACGAGATGCTCACTCGAGGTGCCGTTTCGGCGGCCGCGGGACCCTCGTGGCGGTTGATGTTGTACGGGCTGCAGACGGCCGTCCCGGTGGCCGACCTGGCCGCTGGTATGGAGGTCGCGCGTTCGCTGCTCGACGCTGCGGGCATGCCGGGGGAGCGGCGGCTGCGGCTGGATCTGCGCTCGACCGTCCTGCTGCTGACGGTGAGCGCGCCGGACGACTGGAAGGCGGGAACGGCGGAGGTCGAGCTCGCTCAGCGGCTGTCCGCCTCGTTCACGGCGCTCGGGCTCGTCGCGCGGCCCGACCTGGTGTCGCCTCGCTCGATGCAGACGCTGGAGCTCGGCATCGACACGATGGACCGGGAGCTGATCCGCCCGTTCTGGAAGGCGGTGCTCGGGTACGTCGACGGGCCGGGGGAGGAGCCGCCGAACGGCCTGGTGGATCCGCTCGGCCAAGGCCCGGCGGTGTGGTTCCAGCAGCTGGACGAGCCCCGGCCGCAGCGCAACCGGATCCACTTCGACGTCACCGTTCCGCACGACCAGGCTGCCGCCCGCATCGAGGCGGCGCTCGCGGCGGGCGGCCGGCTGCTGAGCGACAGCAAGGCTCCCGCGTTCTGGATCCTCGCCGACGCGGACGGCAACGAGGCCTGTATCTGTACGTGGCAGGGGCGGGACTAGGAGAGTTCCTGCGCCAGCCCGAGGAGGATCCCCTCGGGGCCTCGGAGGTAGCAGAGCAGGAAGAGGTCCTCGTACCGCACCACCTCGCCGACCAGCTCCGCGCCGTGCGGCTTCAACCGGGCGATGGTGTCCTCGAGGTCGTCGACGGCGAACATCACCCGGCCCATGCCCAGCGTGTTCGCCGGCGGGTTCGTCGGCTCGCGGGTGATCATCGCCGGCCTCCGGTAGCTCATCAGCTCGAGCTTCCCGTGCCCGTCCGGCGTCTTCATCATCGCGACGTCGTAGAGCTGGCCCTGGATCCCGACGATGCGGTCGGACCAGTCGCCCTCGACCGTCATCCGGCCCTCCAGCTCCAGGCCGAGCTCGAGATAGAACGCGATGGCGGCGTCGAGGTCGGCGTAGACGATGGCGACGTTGTCCAGGCGCTTGACAGTCACGGTGGTTCTCCTTCGTCGGGGTGGTCTCTGCCCCTAGGACGGAGCGGCCGGGCCGTCCTCGACAGCGAGCTCCTCGAGCTCGGCGAGGGTGGCGAGCTCGTGCTCCTCGTCAGCTCGGACCACGCCGCACCGTTCGTCGTCAGGGTCGAGAGGCTTACCAGCCCAGTGCCGCAGCACCTCGCTCGGCGTCAGCCTGTTCGCGAACGCCCAGTCGAGCCGCCCCCACCAACCGACGGACGCGTTCCCACCACCGGTGTCCAGGGCGGACTGCCGATAGAGCACCCCGGCAGCGGTGTCGTCGGTCGCGGCCCAGACGTAGGCGACCGGCTGGTCGCTCACATAGACGGTCGTATACCGGATCGGGCCGGCGGTCGTGTCGGCATAGCTCTCGGGCTCGGAGACCACGCGGAACTCCGGGTCCTCCGACAACGGCCCGCCGCGCGGGAGGTCGCTCACGATCCGCTCCTCATCTCATCGGGTGGAAGGACCCTGCCATGGACCTGCCACTTGCCCCGCACCGCGTCTCGATCGACCCTGTCGACCAGGTAGCTGAGTCCCCGACCCAAGAGCAGCTCCCGCTCACCGGGGCACTCGGTGATGGCCTCCATGTAGATCGCGGGCGTTCCCTTCGGGACGGTCAGATAGATCCAGGCGTCGTGGTCGAAGGCCGGCGTCGTGCCGATCGACGTGCTCAGGAAGGCGTTGTCCGCGATCGTTCTGCCGGAGAGTCTGTCGACCGGACTGGAGAAGACGCGCGGATCGACGCCACGGACGACGACGAGGTCTTCGGGGACGGGGACGAGCTCCAGGGCCGTGTCGATGTGGCGGATGTGGCTCTCGACCTGTGCGGTCGCCGGGCCGCGACCTCGCAGGTAGCTGTTGATCTCCCGATAACACGTCGCCCCGCCGATCGACTCGCCGCTGTACTCCCTCAGCGCGGCTCGCTGCTCCACGGCGAGGCTGTCCGTCGCCCCGCCCCAGATCGCGAGGCCGTAGTCGTCCGCCTCGGAGTCCTCGAGCTGCCTCGGGCCTCGCGTCCGCCGGTACTCAGCCACCGGGTCGTAGGCCGGCCGGCTCGGGTCCAGCGCCCGGGCGTCGGCGAGCGCCTCCAGCCGGCGCAGGTCGGCGCCGGCTGGGTGGGTTTCGCGCAGCTCGCTCATCGGACCGAGCATCGCAGTTTCGCCCGGTTGATGTCGTTACGTATCCACAGGGTCCAGCCGGACGACCGGGATCTCCCGCCGCGTGCCGGCCGCGTAGCGCCGGTAGCGCCCGTGGTTGACGGCGTTCACGATCTCCCACAGCCGTGCGTACGACGGGTCCGACGGCCACACCTCCGTCGCCGTCACGGCCAGCCGCGACGAGCCCACCTGGATCGACGAAGGACCCGGTCCGCGCAGGTTCAGCAGCCACGCGGGCGGGGCGTCGTGGCCCCAGTTCGAGGCCGTCACGAGGTACGACGAGCCGTCCCGCCCGTACGCCAGCGGTGCCTCCCGCGGCGTGCCCGAACGACGGCCCACCGTGTGCAGCACCAGCGTCGGCACGCTGCCCGCGTTGTGCCCCACGACACCACCCGACCGGGCGTACAAAGCCGCGTGCACACGAGCCATCCACCGCTGGGGCAACGTCGGAGCCATGGGCACATCCTGAAGGACGGGAAACCCAGTCGGGCCCTGACACACCCGCGACCTAGGATTGCTGAGGTCTGGCAAGCGAAAAGGAGAGTGCAACCGTGCCCGCGATCACTCGCGACGAGGTGGCCCATCTGGCCCGCCTCGCCCGGATCGAGCTCACTGACGACGAGCTCGACCACCTGGCGCCCCAGCTCGACGTCATCCTCACGTCGGTCGCCCAGGTCAGCGAGGTCGCGGCCCAGGACATCCCGCCGACCTCCCACGCGCTCCCGTTGACGAACGTCTTCCGCGACGACGTCCTCGCCGAATGCCTCACCCCCGAGGAGGCCCTGCAGGCCGCCCCCGCGGTCGAGGACGACCGGTTCCGCGTGCCGCGGATCCTCGACGAGGAGGCCTAGATGTCGAACGACCTCACCCGCCGCACCGCGTCCGAGCTCGCCGGGCTGATCAAGAACGGTGAAGTCTCCGCCGTCGAGGTGACCGAAGCCCACCTCGACCGGATCGCCAAGGTCGACGACAAGGTGCACGCGTTCCTGCACCTCGACACCGAAGGCGCCCTCGCGGCCGCCAAGGCGGTCGACGCGAAGCGCCAGGCCGGCGACGAGCTCGGCCCGCTCGCCGGCGTCCCGCTCGCGCTCAAGGACGTCTTCACGATGAAGAACGTCCCGACCACCTGCGGCTCCCGCATCCTCGAGGGCTGGAAGCCGCCGTACGACTCGACCACGGTCAGCAGGCTCCGCAAGGCCGGCATCGTGATCCTCGGCAAGACCAACATGGACGAGTTCGCGATGGGCTCCTCGACGGAGAACTCGGCGTTCGGCCCGTCCCACAACCCGTGGGATCTCGACCGCATCCCCGGCGGATCCGGCGGCGGTTCGTCGGCGAGCATCACCGCGTACGAGGCCCCCCTCGCACTCGGCACCGACACCGGCGGCTCGATCCGCCAGCCCGCCTCGGTCACCGGCACGGTCGGCGTGAAGCCGACGTACGGCGGCACCAGCCGGTACGGCGTCGTCGCGATGGCGTCCAGCCTCGACACCCCCGGCCCGTGCGCGCGCAACGCGCTCGACGCCGCGTTGCTGCACGAGGTGATCGCCGGCCACGACCCGATGGACTCCACCTCGATCGACCAGCCCGTCCCGCCCGTCGTCGAGGCCGCGAGGCGCGGCGACGTGCGCGGCATGCGGATCGGCGTGGTCAAGGAGCTCGGCGGCGAGGGCTACCAGCCCGGCGTCGAGCAGCGGTTCCGCGAGTCGGTCGAGCTGCTGAGCGAGCTCGGCGCCGACGTCGTCGAGGTGTCCTGCCCGCACTTCGTGCACGCGCTGCCGACGTACTACCTGATCATGCCGGCCGAGGTGTCCAGCAACCTCGCCCGCTTCGACGGCATGCGGTACGGCCTGCGTACCGCCGACGACGGCACGCACAGCGCCGAGGAGGTCATGAACGCGACCCGCGAGGCCGGCTTCGGTGCCGAGGCCAAGCGCCGCATCATGATCGGCGCGTACGCGCTGTCCAGCGGCTACTACGACGCCTACTACGGGCAGGCGCAGAAGGTGCGCACGCTGATCGCCCGCGACTTCGACCGCGCGTTCGAGCAGGTCGACGTGCTGGTCTCGCCGACCACGCCGACCACGGCGTTCAAGCTCGGCGAACGGGTCGACGACCCGCTCGCGATGTACAAGGCCGACCTGTGCACGATCCCGTCCAACCTGGCGGGCAACGCGTCCGCCTCGTTCCCCTGCGGACTCTCGCCGGACGACGGGCTGCCCGTCGGCCTGCACGTCATGGCTCCGGTCATGGCCGACGACCGCGTCTACCGCGTCGGCGGCGCCGTCGAGGCGGCGCTCGTCGAACGTTGGGGACACCCGCTTCTCTCGGAGGCTCCGGAGCTATGAGCAAACCCAACATCCAACAGCGCAAGGACGTTCAGGTCCTCATGCTGGGCTTCAGCCTGGTCGGCATCGGCTTCTCGATCCGCCGGCTCGCCAACAACCGGAAGAACACCGACAAGCTCGAGCAGACCGCCGAGGTCCTCGGCCTCCTGGCCAGCATCGTCGCGTTCATCGCGGCCATCCGGAAGATGAAGCGTGGAGACTAAGTGACTGCGACAACTACGGCCGACCTGCTTGACTACGAGGAGGCGCTGGAACGCTTCGACCCGGTGCTCGGCCTCGAGGTGCACGTCGAGCTCAACACCGCGACGAAGATGTTCTGCGGCTGCCCGACCGAGTTCGGCGGCGCGCCCAACACGCACACCTGCCCGGTCTGCCTCGGTCTGCCCGGCTCGCTGCCAGCGGTGAACGGCAAGGCCGTCGAGTCCGCGATCCGCATCGGTCTCGCGCTCGGCTGCGAGATCGTCGACTGGTGCCGGTTCGCGCGGAAGAACTACTTCTACCCGGACATGCCGAAGAACTTCCAGATCAGCCAGTACGACGAGCCGATCGCGATCAACGGCTCGGTCGACGTGGAGGTCGAGGGCAAGACGTTCACGATCGCGATCGAGCGCGCCCACATGGAGGAGGACACCGGCAAGTCGACGCACGTCGGCACCACTGGTCGGATCCACGGCGCGGACTACTCGACGGTCGACTACAACCGCGCCGGCATCCCGCTGATCGAGATCGTCACCAAGCCGGTCGAGGGGACGGGCGCGCTCGCGCCGCAGGTCGCTCGCGCGTACGTCGGCTACCTCCGTGACCTGCTCCGCGCGCTCGGCGTCTCCGACGTCCGGATGGAGCAGGGCTCGCTGCGGTGCGACGCGAACGTGTCGCTGCGCCCGCACGGCCGGGAGCAGTACGGCCTGCGGACCGAGACCAAGAACGTCAACTCGCTGCGCAGCATCGAGCGCGCCATGCGGTACGAGATCCGCCGCCAGGCCGCGGTGCTCGGCTCCGGCGGCAAGGTGACGCAGGAGACGCGGCACTGGCACGAGGACACCGGCATCACCACCTCCGGCCGCAGCAAGGAGGAGGCGGAGGACTACCGGTACTTCCCCGAGCCCGACCTGGTCCCGGTCGCGCCCGCGCGCGAGTGGGTCGAGGAGTTGCGCGGCACGCTGCCCGAGCCGCCGGCCGTACGTCAGAAGCGGCTGTCCGACGCGTGGGGCTTCTCCGAGATGGAGTTCCGCGACATCCTCGGCGCCGGTGCGCTGCACCTGGTCGAGGCGACCGTCGCTGCCGGCACCACGCCCGCGATCGCGCGCAAGTGGTGGCTCGGCGAGATGGCGCGGCGGGCGAACGAGACCGGCGCCGAGATCGAGTCGCTGCCGATCACGCCTTCGCAGGTCGCGGAGATTCAGGCCCTCGTCGACGCCGGCAAGCTCAACGACAAGCTGGCGCGCGAGGTCTTCGACGGCGTTCTCGCCGGTGAGGGCACGCCGGAAGAAGTCGTGGCGGCCCGCGGGCTCGCGATCGTGAGCGACGACGGTGCGCTCGGTGCCGCGGTCGACCGCGCGATCGAGTCCAACCCGGACGTCGCGGAGAAGATCCGAGGCGGCAAGGTGGCCGCGGCCGGCGCGTTGATCGGCGCGGTGATGAAGGAGATGCGCGGTCAGGCCGACGCGGGACGTGTACGCGAGCTGATTCTGGAGAAGCTCGGGGTGGCTTAGGTTTGGTGGGATCGTTCCGGGCATACTGACCTTCTCTTGGAGAAACGCGGTCTTTTGCCCACAGAGGAGGACTGGTGGCCGACCCCACCGGACGTCCACCCGGAACGAACCCGCCACCGCCCGGTCATCCGGGTCCAGGGTTCCAACCACCCCCGCAGCAGCCTCCCCCGCAGGGGCCCAATCCCTGGGCGCCACAGCAGCCGGGGCAGCCTGGGTACGGTCCGCCGCCCGGGTTCCGGCCACCTCGGCGAGGCGGGCTCAATCCCGTCATCATCGTCGTGCTCGTGATCTTCGTCCTGGCCGTACTGATCGTCGGCGCCATCGTCGCGGTTGGCATCCTCGGCGGTGGGGAGAGCTCGAACGCCGACCCGCGTCCGCAGCAGCCCACCTCGCCGGCGTCGCCCACGGCGACCAGCACGCCGGCCGCGCCGCGGACGGCGGCCGAGCCGATCGAGGCGGCGCTCACCAAGCTCGCGTTCGAGTGCTTCACGACGATCGCCAAGCCGGCGACGGTGCGCGGCTGCTACCACAGCACCGAGGGTGTCGACATCGCGGTGAAACTCCAGCTGGACAAGGGCGGGCTCGTCGGCGCCGCGCACATCGACGGCGCCCTGAGCAACGCCCGGCGGGTCAGCGGCCTCGCGAGGTACACCGAGGTCACGGACGTTCTTGGGCCGCTCGTCGTCGGCAAGCAGGACGCGGCGAAGCTGCCCAAGCCCGAGGACGGCAGCTCCGGTGAGATGACCGGTGGCTGGGGGTACGCGTCGTCGAGCGTCAACGGCTCGTTCGCGGAGTACCGGCTGATGGCCAAGGGCTACGACCTCGTGACGCCCAGCATCGCCGCGCGGATGCCGGAGGTCGACCTGCGCAAGGCGCTCGCCGGCAAGGGCTTCGTGTGCGACGACCGGACCTGCTCGATCAACTTCCCGGACGAGGGGACCGGCTACACCTCGTTCAGCCTCACGTACAACAACATCGCGTGGACGGCGACGCTCAACCAGATGCGGAAGAACGAGGAGCAGGCGAAGCGTCTCGGGCTGCCGCGGTTCAAGGAGATCGGCGCGGTCGCGATCGGGCAGACCGACAACGGTGAGCTCGCCGCCTGGCTGGACAAGCACTGGAAGCAACCGACGCCGCAGTCCGCGGACTTCGGTGGGTTGCATGTCGAGCTGCGGTACGGCGAGCCGCTCGGGCCGTCGATCAAGTTCACGCCGGCGAGGTCGTGGTGAACGCGCCGCAACAGCCTCCGTCTGGGCCGCCGTCCGGACCGCCGCCGGGTTGGCAGACGCAGCCGCCGCAAGGCCCACCGCAGGGACCGCCGCCGCAGTGGGGTGCGCCGCTACCGCAGCGGCCACGGACGCCTGTCGCGCCGGGCAAGATCGTGCTGATCATCGGTCTGGTCGTCGTCGTGGTCGCGGTCCTCGGCGTCGGCGCGTTCCTCATCTTCCGGCCGGGCGGCCTGCTGGCCGGTGAGAGCCAGGAGCCCGAGCATCCGGACGTACCGAACGCCGCGAACCCCAGCTACTCGTCCACGCCGACGGCCAAGCCCGTCGCGATGGAGGGCCTGGTGACGACGCTGAAGGGCGCCGGGCTCGAGTGCTACGACCTGCTGTCCGAGCCGGTGCCGGTGAAGTCGTGCTACCGGACCGAGGCCGACGGCGCGGCGAGCAGTGTGCGGCTGGTTGGGTCGAAGGGCGGCGAGATCGTGCTCGCCCGGATCGACACCGAGAAGGTCCGCGGTGCCCGTCCCGGCTCGGCGGAGCGCGGCGACACCGTCGCGCCGTTGAAGGAGCTCGTACCCCTCGTCGGCCCGGCGCTGCTCGGGCAGGCCGTGCAGGACGGGTTGCTGGAGGAGTCCGAGGAGATCTACCAGGTCGAGACGGCTTGGGGTACGGGGGAGTGGCGGATCAATCCGGAAGGCCCGTTCGCCGCGTTCGAGAAGGCGGGCACGTACGCCACGCCGTCCAAGGCCGGCTTCGGCAAGGACGCGGTCGACATGCAGGCACCGATGCCCGCGCTGGGCTACAACTGCGACACGTCGACATGCACGAAGGGCTCACTGACGAGCGGGAACGACACGTACGCGAGCGTCGACTTCTCGACCGACGTCGTCGTACGGATCGAGAACACCGGCAAGCCGGTGACCGACGACCTCATCCGCCAGACCGCCAAGGACGCGTTGACGCAGGTGCTCGATGGGCCTGATCTCGAGGCCGCGCTCGCCTGGGTCGACGGCCACCTCACCCCCGAGAACGGCTTCGTCGAAGGCGACGCCGGTGGCGTCAACCTCCAGTTGACACGGGAGGACGAAGCCGCCGTGCGCCTCGAGGTCAACCCACCGGGGGAGCTCCTCTAGCGCCTGTGATCATGAACGTGATCGTGAAGCTGGACTGGTCGTATACGACGGGTTGGGCTTCATGATCACGCTCATGATCTTGGCGAAGCTCTTCTGGGGCTGGTGCTGTTTTGATGCGGTCCTCGATGAGAGCTCTCCGGGGGTTGGTGCTCTTCGGGGTCTGTGGCGGCGGTCGATGGTGGTGGCCGGTCCGGGGCGCGTCAAGGGCGCCTCTCTCTGGGGCGCTTCGCGCATACGGAGAGAGGCGTCGCTTCGCGACCGCGGAGCGGCCCTTGACTCGCCCCGGGCCGGCCACCTGTTTTTCACACGCCGCCCCTGCCCCCGGAACAGGTGTCCCGGGGCCGGCCGGCTTTCGGTTCCGGTCTGCTGCCGTGTTGCGGTCGCTTGTGGGTTCCCCCGGGTTCTTGTGGTGTCGATGAAGCCGGGTGGTTCCGTTGCCCGTTGTTTTGAATGAAGGGCACCTTCATTCAATAGGTTCGTATGAAGGTGCCCTTCATAAAAACGTGTGCGGTGGTTAGCTGAGGGTCAGGCGGAGGATCCGGTCGTCTCCCTCGCGCGGGTCGCCCCTGCCGTCGGTGTTGCTGGTCGTCAGCCACAGCGACCCGTCCGGGGCGGTCTCGACCGTACGCAGGCGGCCGTAGTCCTCGGTGAAGAACGCTCTCGGTTGGCCGACCATCGCGCCCTCGCGGATCTGGATCCGCCACAGGCGCTGGCCGCGCAGGCCGGCCATCCACAGGCCGCCGGACGCGTACGCGAGGCCGGACGGCGAGGCGTCCGAGGTGGGCCACTGGGCCACCGGGTCGACGAAGTCGGGGTTGCCCTCCTGGCCCTCGACCTCGGGCCAGCCGTAGTTGCGGCCGGGCTGGATCAGGTTGAGCTCGTCCCAGGTGTTCTGCCCGAACTCCGCCGCCCACAGCCGTCCGGCCGGGTCGAACGCGAGCCCCTGGACGTTGCGGTGCCCGAGCGAGTAGACCGGAGAGCCCGGGAACGGGTTGCCCTCGGCCGGGTCACCGTCCGGAGTGATCCGGAGGATCTTGCCGCCGAGGGAGTTGCGGTCCTGGGAGTTCTCGCCGTCGCTGCCGTCGCCGGTGCCGACCCAGAGGTTGCCGTCCGGGCCGAACCGCATCCGGCCGCCGTTGTGGGTGCCGGCCATCGGGATGCCGTCGAGGATCACCTCGGGCGCGCCGAGCGACGTGCCCTCGTAGCGCATGCGGACGATCCGGTTGTCGTCGTCGCCGGAGAAGTACGCGTACACCCACCGGTCGGTCTCGAACGTCGGCGGGATCGCGAGACCCAGCAGGCCGCCCTCGCTGGACGGGTTCACGCCGGGCACCTCGCCGATCGAGGTGAGCTCGCCGTTGGTGACGTGCTTGATCTCGCCGGTGTCGCGTTCGGCCACGAGGGCTGAACGATCGGGCAGGAAAACCAGTCCCCAAGGGCTGGTGATCCCGGTCGCCACATCCCCGGCGACGGTCGGGTCGGGTACCGACGTCGGCTCCGGCGTGGCTGTCGGCGAGGCCGGGGCAGTGGCCGAGGCGGATGCCGACGGGGAGGGCTCGGCAGGCGTGGGCGTGGGGCTGTCGGAGGGCGTTCCGGTCGGCGTGGACGCACCGGCCTGCGGCTCCTGGTTGGCCGTACAAGCGGCGAGACCCAGAACGAGGGCAGCGCAGGCGGTACCGGCGATCACACGACGCACAGACGTCTCCTTCCCGAGGGCGTGAAGATCACGCTATTCCCCCTACCCGAAAATCACCTGAAATGTTCCAGCCGCGCTGCCACCATCGGGCGCATGAAACTGGGGATCTCGCTTCCCGTGGGCCCCGGCGACGTCCCGGACGTCGCCTCCACGACCTGGGAGCTCGCGCGGGATGTCGCGGTGGCCGCGGAGGCGAACGGTCTCGACTCGGTGTGGCTCGCCGACCACTTCGGCATGCACGAGTCCTGGACCTTGCTGAGTGCGTGCGCAGCGGTGACCGAGCGCGTCGAGCTCGGGACGATCGTGGTGTGCGCGACGTTCCGGAACCCGGGACTGATGGCGAACATGGCCGCGACGCTGGACATGGTGTCGGGCGGACGGCTCATCCTGGGGATCGGCTGTGGAAACGACGAGACCGAGCACCGGGCGTTCGGGTTTCCGAACGACTACCGCGTGAGCCGCTTCGAGGAGTGGCTGGAGATCGTCGTGCGCCTGCTGCGCGCGGAGACGGTCACCTTCGAGGGTCGGTTTCATCAGGTGCACGAGGCGCGGATCGAGCCCCCGCCCCAGCGGCTCATCCCGACCTTCGTCGCGGCCGGCGGACCGCGGATGCGCGCGATCACCGAGCAGTGGGCCGACGCCAGGCTCGCCGCATGGCACGGTGCCCCGCAGAGGACCCTCGACCTGGAGGGCGGCGCGCTCCCGCCGTACACGGGCATCGTGATCCGCTACCCGGACCAGCCGCCGGTCCGCAGGCCTGAGCCCTACGCCATCGTCGGGTCGGACGAGGAGGTCGCGGCCGTGCTCGCCGAGTACGCGGCGCTCGGCGTGGAGCACCTCCTCGTGCACACCGAGCCGATCTCCATCCGCTCCGTGGAGCGGCTCGCCGAGGCGTGGCGCATAGCCCGCGGTCTTATGCTCGGGGATCGTGGACAGCTCTCCGGATAGCCGCGCCGCCGACTTGGTGCTCGAGGGCGGCGGCGTGAAGGGGCTGGCGCTGGTCGGCGCCGTGCAGTCGCTGAGCCGGGCCGGGTACGCCTTCCACCGGATCGCCGGAACGTCCGCCGGCGCGATCGTCGGCTCGGTCCTCGCCGGCCTGGTCCACGCAGGGGAATCGCCCGAACGGATCGTCGACATCGCCCGGAGCCTGGAGTACGCGCGGCTCCGCGACCGCGGCCGGGTCGGCCGGGTGTTCGCCAAGGTGGGTCTTGGCTCGGTTGTCGACGGGCTGTCGCTGGCGTTCGAGGACGGCGTGTTCGAGGGCGAGTACCTGCACGGCTGGCTCACCAGCACGCTGGCAGAGCTCGGCGTACGGAAGTTCGGCGATCTCCGCCTCGACGACGACCCGCACGGCTACCGCCTCGTCGTGATGGCGAGCGACGTGTCCCGCCAACGCCTCGTCCGGCTGCCGTGGGACTACGCGGACTACGGCCTCGACCCCGACGAGCAGCTCGTCGCGGACGCGGTGCGCGCGTCGACCTCGATCCCGTTCTTCTTCGAGCCGGTGAGCATGCGGACCCCGCGTGGGGTGTCGACACTGGTCGACGGCGGCGTGCTGTCGAACTTCCCGATCACGATCTTCGACCGCGCCGACGGCATACAGCCGCGCTGGCCGACGTTCGGCCTGAGGCTTTCGGCACGCGAACGGGATCTCCCGCACACCGAGCCGGTCGCCGGTCCGGTGTCGCTCGCGCTCGCCGTCGCCGAGGCGATGATGGAAGCCTGCGACGCGCGGCACATCGACGAGCCCGTCCACCTGGCCCGTTCGATCTTCATCGACACCCTCGGTGTCTCGGCCGTCGACTTCGGCATCACCGAGGAGCAACAAGCACAGCTGCTGGCCGCGGGGGAGAAGGCCGCGACGCGGTTCCTGGCGAGTTGGAACTTTCAAGACTGGTTGAGCAAACCACGAGGAGGAGTGCAGTGAAGGCATTGGTCCCGTTCCCGCTCGACGAGCTCGCACCGTTGCCCGACGGGCTCGACGTCCAGGTGTGGGACGGCCTCACCGACCCGCCGGCCGACCTCGACGACGTGGCGTTCTACACGCCGCGCTACCTCGGCCGCCGGCCCACACTGGAGCTCATCCACGACCTGCCCTCGTTGCAGGTTCTGCAGGTGCTGACCGCCGGCGTCGACAACCTCAGGCCGTACCTCCGCGACGGCATGACGCTCTGCAACGCGAAGGGCCTGCACGACGCCAGCACCGCCGAGCTCGCGCTCGCGCTGATGCTCGCGTCGCTGCGCGACCTCCCGGACTTCGTTCGCGCACAGGACAAGGGCGAGTGGTCGTTCCGCTTCACGTCGGCGTTGGCGGACAAGACGGTGCTGATCGTCGGGTACGGCGCGGTGGGCGCCGCGATCGAACGGCGACTCGACGGCTTCGAGTGCAACGTTCTCCGCGTCGCGAGGACCAGGCGCGACGGCATCGCCGGCATGGACGAGCTGCCGGAGCTGCTGCCGCGGGCGGACGTCGTGGTGCTGATCGTTCCGATGACGGACGAGACGCGCGGCATGGTCGACGCGAAGTTCCTTGCCCGCATGAAGGACGGCGCGCTTTTGGTGAACGTCGCGCGCGGCCCCGTCGTCGACACCGACGCGCTCCTCGCGGAGCTGACGAGCGGCCGGCTGAAGGCCGTGGCGGACGTGACCGACCCGGAGCCGCTGCCCGCGGATCACCCGCTGTGGAAGGCGCCCGGGCTCTTGATCAGCCCGCACGTCGGCGGCGCCAGCTCTGCGTTCCATCCCCGAGCGGTCAAGCTCGTACGCGAGCAGCTGCACCGCTTCGCCGCCGGTGAGCCGTTGGTGAACGTGGTGACCGGCGCGTACTAGCCGGGTCGTACGCTCAGGAGCCATGAGCCAAGACATCAAGCCGCGCAGCCGTGAGGTGACCGACGGACTGGAGCGGGCCGCCGCACGCGGCATGCTTCGGGCCGTCGGCATGGGAGACGACGACTGGGAGAAGCCGCAGATCGGCGTCGCCTCGTCCTGGAACGAGATCACCCCGTGCAACCTCTCCCTCGACCGGCTCGCGAAGGCCGCGAAGGACGGCGTCCACGCGGCGGGTGGCTACCCGCTGGAGTTCGGCACGATCTCGGTGTCGGACGGCATCGCGATGGGCCACGTCGGCATGCACTTCTCGCTGGTGTCGCGCGAGATCATCGCCGACTCGGTCGAGACGGTGATGGAGGCCGAACGGCTCGACGGCTCCGTACTCCTGGCCGGCTGCGACAAGTCGCTGCCCGGCATGCTGATGGCCGCCGCGCGGCTCGACCTCGCGTCGGTGTTCGTGTACGCGGGCTCGATCCTGCCCGGCCGCGTGGGCGACCGCGAGGTCACGATCATCGACGCGTTCGAGGCCGTCGGCGCCTGCGCGCGGGGCCTGATCACCCGCGAGGAGGTCGACGCGATCGAACGCGCGATCTGCCCCGGCGAAGGCGCCTGCGGCGGCATGTACACCGCGAACACGATGGCGTCCGCCGCCGAGGCCTTGGGGATGGCGCTGCCGGGCTCGGCCGCCCCGCCCGCGACGGACCGCCGCCGCGACGGCATCGCCCGCCGGTCCGGCGAGGCCGTCGTCGAGATGCTGCGCCGGGGCCTGACCGCGCGGAAGATCCTCACGCCGGCCGCGTTCGACAACGCGATCGCCGTCGTCATGGCGCTCGGTGGCTCGACGAACGCCGTACTCCACCTGCTCGCGATCGCGCGCGAGGCGGAGGTCGAGCTCACGCTCGCCGACTTCAACCGGATCGGCGACCGGGTGCCGCACCTCGGGGACCTCAAGCCGTTCGGCAAGTACGTGATGACCGACGTCGACCGCGTCGGCGGCATCCCGGTCGTGATGAAGGCGCTGCTCGACGCCGGGCTGATCGACGGCTCGTGCATGACAGTCACCGGCAAGACGATCGCGGAGAACCTCGCCGACATCGCGCCGCCGGACGTCGACGGCACGATCATCCGCGCGATCCAGAACCCGATCCACCGCACCGGCGGCCTGTCGATCCTGCACGGGTCGCTCGCGCCGGAGGGCGCGGTGGTGAAGAGCGCGGGGTTGGACGAGGTCGTGTTCGAGGGGCCGGCGCGCGTCTTCGAACGCGAGCGCGGCGCGCTGGACGCGTTGGAGGACGGCACGATCCAGGCCGGCGACGTCGTGGTGATCCGGTACGAGGGTCCGAAGGGCGGGCCTGGGATGCGCGAGATGCTCGCGATCACCGGCGCGATCAAGGGCGCGGGCCTCGGCAAGGACGTGCTGCTGCTGACCGACGGGCGCTTCTCGGGCGGGACGACGGGGCTCTGTGTCGGCCACGTGGCGCCGGAGGCCGTGGACGGTGGGACGATCGGGCTGATCTTGGATGGCGACGTTGTGCGGCTGGATATGACCGCGCGGACGCTGGATCTGCTGGTCGACGAGGACGAGTTGGAACGCCGTCGCAAGGACTGGGAGCCGCTGCCCCCGCAGTACAGCCGCGGCGTGCTGGCCAAGTACGCCAAGCTCGTCCAGTCCGCCGCCCACGGTGCCGTCTGCGGCTGAGCACTTCCGCCGCTGTTTCGAATGAGGGCGTCCCTGTAGCGATCTCGTCGAGCGAGGGGACCCTCTGCCCTTCGCGAAAGTGTGGGGTTCTGGTCGCGACACGCTGGCGTGTCGCGACCAGAACCCCACAGTTTGATGGGACATGGTGGATGGGCCGGGCTCTTCGATAGAGGGACGCCCTCATTCCACACGTGGTGGGGCGTGGCCGGATCGGGCGGTGGGGTTGACGGTGCGGGTGCCAGTCGCTGAGCTTGGCTCAGCTCGGCGGAGGGAGCCCGGCATGGCACGCTCGCGTTCGATCGTTCTCGCATTGCTCCTCGCGTTCCTGCTCGCCCTCGGCCTGGTCGCCCCGGCGACGGCCGCACCCGCCAAGGACAGGGCGCGGGTCGTCAAGGAGGAGTGGGTCGCCGAACGGCAGCTCGACCTCACCGTCGACTCGCCCGCCCTCGGCAAGGCCGTCAAGGTCAGGCTGCTCACGCCCGACGGCTGGCGGAAGGGTACGCACAAGAGCTGGCCGACGTTCTACCTCCTGCACGGCTGCTGCGGCGACTACACCAGCTGGACCGCGCTGACCGATGTCGCCGAGACCAAGGCCCTGCGCAAGACGCTCGTCGTCATGCCCGAGGCGGGCAACGTGGGCTGGTACTCCGACTGGTGGAACGGCGGCAACGGCGGTACGCCGAAGTGGGAGACGTTCCACCTCACCGAGCTGCGCAGGCTGCTCGAGCGCGAGTACGGCGCCGGCCACAAGCGCGTCGTCGCGGGCCTGTCGATGGGCGGCTTCGGCGCGCTGAGCTACGCCGCGCGGCACCCCGGCAAGTTCCGGGCGGCGGCCAGCTACAGCGGCGTCGTCAACCCGATCCACGACGCCCAGTTCGTGCTCAACCTCAACGCGGCGTTCGGCGAGGACCCGCTCGCGCTCTGGGGCGATCCGATCAAACAACGCAGGATCTGGAACGCACACGACCCGCTCCACCTCGCCCGAAAGCTCAGGCACACGCCGGTGTTCCTCGCCAGCGGCAACGGCCAGCCCGGCCCGTTCGACGACCCGAACCGGCAGCCGGACGCGCTCGAGCAGGAGCTCTGGGAGCAGAACGTCCTCGTCGCGAAGCGCCTGAAGGAGCTCCGCGCACCGCTCGTCACCGACCTGTACGGACCCGGCACGCACTCCTGGCCGTACTGGGAACGCGAGCTGCACCGCTCCCTGCCGCTGCTGCTGGGAGCGCTGCGCTAGGACGGAAGCTCGGACTCCGCCAACCGTTCGAGGAAGTCGGCGATCGCCGCCCGCTCACCCTCGGTGTATCCCTCGGTCAACGCGGCCAGCCGCGACGTCCGCGCCGCGCCGAGCGAGGCGACCTTGTCCTCGTTCAGCTCGACCGCGACCTTGCGCCGATCCACGACGCACCGGACCCGCCGAACGTAGCCCGCGCGCTCCAACGCGTCGATGGACCCGGTGATCGTGCCGGACGACGTGATCCCGGTCAGCTGAGCGAGCTGGCCCGGCGAGAGCGGGCCGTGCAGGACGAGCAGGTCCAAGACCTGGGCGTAGCACGTACTGAACGTCACCCCGGCCGCCGAGGCCGCGGCGTGGTCGGTCCTCGTCGTGGCCGCGATCGCGCGCCGAAGGGCGCGCTCGAGCCGGCCCTCGCTTGCCAACGTGGACACCCTTCTCCTAATCTGTCGGTTGACCGACAGATCTCGTTCTGTACTTGTCGCTCTATCGATTCTACGAGGAGCCCACCCCGATGGCCATCGACACGTCGAGCCTGCCCTCCACCCGGCGCCGCTGGTACGCGGTAGGCGTGCTGATGGCCGCGTTCATGGTCGACCTGGTCAGCGTGACGATCGTCAACGTCGCCTTGCCCAGCATCGAACGCGACCTCGACGCGAACCCGACCCAATTGGAGTGGATCTCGGCGGGCTACCTGCTCGCGTTCGCGGTCACCCTCATCACCGCGGCGAGGCTCGGCGACCAGGTCGGACGCAAGCGCGTCTTCCTCGCGTCCACAGCGCTGTTCGGCCTCGCCAGCCTCGCCTGTGCGCTGGCGCCCGACACCACCACGCTGATCGCCGCACGCCTCGTCCAGGGCATCGCCGCCGCCGGCGTCGCGCCGCAGGTGCTGAGCACGGTGTACGCGGTCTTCGGCGCCCGCGAACGCGCGACGGTGTTCGGCATCTGGGGCTTCGTCGCCGGCCTCTCTCAGGCCGTCGGGCTGGTCCTCGGCGGCGTCCTCGTCAGCGCCGACGTGGCCGGGCTGGGCTGGCGGTCGATCTTTCTGATCTTCGTGCCGGTCACCGCCGCGGTCGTCGCGTTCGGTGCCGCGTGGGTGCCGGAGACGCGCGCCGAGAACGCCGCCAGGCCCAAGCCGATCGCGGCGCTCACCCTCACCGCCGCATTGGTCGCGATCGTTCTGCCGCTGCTCGAGGGCGCCCGCCTCGGCTGGCCGGCCTGGTGCTGGCTCTGCCTCGCCGCCGGACTCGTCGGGGTCGTCGGGGTCGCGGTCCAGGAACGGAACGACCCAGCCGCCATGCTCCCGCTCGACCTGCTCCGCGTCCGAACGGTCAGCATCGCGCTGGTGATCCAGCTCGTCGCGTTCGGCACCTGCAGCGGGCTCCTGCTCGTCCTCGCCCTGTGGATGCAGAACGGGCTGGGCCTCTCACCCCTCGCCGCCGGACTGGTCACGGTCGCGCTCCCGCTCGGTGCGCTGCCGACAGCGCCGTTCGTCGGCCGACTCACCCTCAGGCTGGGCAGGTGGACGGTCGGCCTCGGCTGCCTGGTGATCACGCTCGCCATCGCCCTGCTCGTTCCCGCCGCCCTGAGCACTCCGGACGTCGCGCTCTGGCAGCTCGTCCCCGGCCTCGCGCTGATCGGCGCCGGGATCAACCTCACCATGCCGAGCCTGACCACCCTGTTCATGGCCGAGGTGCCGCCCCACCACGCCGCGTCGGCGTCAGGGATCATCAGTACCGGACAGCAGTTCGCCGGCGCGCTCGGTGTCGCGCTGCTCGGCGCGGTGTTCTTCGGCCAGCTCGGCGGCGACGGTGACTATCGCGAGGCGTTCCTCGCGACGACGGTCACCGCGGCCGCGGCCCTCGCCGTGTGCGTGCCGCTGTTCCTGGGGATGTCCAGCCAACGACCGAAATGATCTCGCATGCTAAGACGGGCGTCCTACCAAACTTGACGGGTGGGCACTCGGTCGGAGAACGTTCGGGGGTGCGTTCGTTCCTTCTCGTACTTCGCAAGCGCGCCGGCTAGGTCAGATAGGCCCCATGCCAGCGCGCTACCCCTCGTCGCCCTTCCGGGCCGAGGGGTTTTTGTTTGCCAAGGTTTGCCAGGAACGAGAATGAGCCACCGAGCAAGGACAAAGGGGCGAAGACCATGACCGAGCAGCTGACCGGCGCTGAGAGCCTGATCAAATCGTTGGAAGCCGCCGGCGTAGACACCGTCTTCGGCATCCCTGGCGGCGCGGTCCTGCCCGCGTACGACCCGTTGCTGGACTCCAAGCAGATCCGGCACTACCTGGTCCGGCACGAGCAGGGCGCGGGCCACGCGGCGAGCGGGTACGCGTACGCTACCGGCCGCCCCGGCGTCTGCATGGCGACCTCGGGCCCGGGCGCCACGAACCTCGTCACCCCCATCGCGGACGCCTACATGGACTCGGTCCCGATGGTCGCGATCACCGGCCAGGTGCCGAGCGCGTCGATCGGCTCCGACGCGTTCCAGGAAGCCGACATCCGCGGCATCACCTTGCCGATCACCAAGCACTCCTATCTGGTGACCGACCCGGCGGAGATCCCGCAGGCGGTTGCCGAAGCGTTCCACATCGCGTCGACCGGGCGACCTGGACCGGTGCTCGTCGACGTGTCCAAGGACGCGATGCAGGCCATGACCACGTTCTCGTGGCCTGGCTCCGTCGACCTCCCGGGCTACCGGCCGGTCACCCGCCCGCACGCCAAGCAGGTGCGCGAGGCGGCCCGGCTGATCGCCGAGTCCCGCCGGCCCGTCCTGTACGTGGGCGGCGGGGTGCTCAGGGCCCGGGCGTCGAAGGAACTTCGCGTCCTGGCCGAGATGACCGGGATCCCAGTTGTCACCACCCTGATGGCGCGGGGTGCGTTCCCAGACAGCCACAAGCTGCACCTGGGAATGCCCGGCATGCACGGCACGGTCGCGGCCGTCGGCGGGTTGCAGAAGGCCGATCTGCTGATCTGCCTCGGCGCGCGGTTCGACGACCGCGTGACCGGCAAGCTGTCGTCGTTCGCCCCGCACGCCAAGGTCGTGCACGCCGACGTCGACCCGGCCGAGATCTCCAAGAACCGCACGGCGGACGTGCCGATCGTCGGCGACTGCCGCGAGGTGATCGCGGACCTCGTCGTCGCGATCCAGGCCGAGCACGAGGCCGGCCGGCGTGGCGACTACGCGGCCTGGTGGCGGCTGCTCGACGAGTGGAAGTCGCGCTACCCGCTCGGCTACGACAAGCCGGACGACGGAACGATGGCGCCGCAGCAGGTCATCGAGAAGATCGGCCAGGCCGCCGGCCCCGAGGCGCTGTACGTCGCGGGCGTCGGGCAGCACCAGATGTGGGCCGCGCAGTTCATCTCCTACGAGAACCCCGGCACGTTCATCAACTCCGGCGGCCTCGGCACGATGGGCTACTCCGTTCCCGCGGCGATGGGCGCCAAGGTCGGCGCGCCGGACAAGACCGTGTGGTCGATCGACGGCGACGGCTGCTTCCAGATGACCAACCAGGAGCTCGCGACCTGCGCGCTGGAGGGCATCCCGATCAAGGTCGCGGTGATCAACAACTCCAGCCTCGGCATGGTCCGGCAGTGGCAGACGCTCTTCTACGGCGGGCGATACTCCAACACCGACCTGCACCGGCGCGGCTCCGGCGGTGAGCGTCCGGACGCCGTCACGCGGATCCCGGACTTCGCCAAGCTGGCCGAGGCGTACGGCTGCGTCGGCCTGCGTTGCGAGAAGACCGAGGACATCGACGAGACGATCGAGAAGGCGATGGAGATCAACGACCAGCCGGTCGTGGTCGACTTCGTCGTGCATCGCGACGCGATGGTGTGGCCGATGGTCGCGGCCGGCATGAGCAACGACGACATCAAGATCGCCCGCGACCTCGCGCCGGCGTTCCACAACGACGATCTCTAGGAGCAGGGGATGTCTCGCCACACGCTTTCCGTCCTTGTGGAGAACAAGCCGAGCGTTCTCGCCCGCGTCGCAGGGCTGTTCTCCCGCCGCGGCTTCAACATCGACTCGCTCGCGGTCGGTCCCACCGAGCATCCGGAGATCTCCCGGATGACGGTCGTCGTGAACGTCGAGGATCTGCCTTTGGAGCAGGTCACGAAGCAGCTGAACAAGCTCGTGAACGTGATCAAGATCGTCGAGCTCGACTCGTCGACGTCGGTGCAGCGCGAACTCCTGCTGGTGAAGGTGAAGGCCGACATCCAGACGCGGGGGAACGTGCTCGAAGCCGTCGAGCTGTTCCGCGCCAAGGTCGTCGACGTCGCGACCGACTCGATGACGATCGAGGCGACCGGCAGCAAGGACAAGCTGGAGGCGATGCTGCGCGTGCTCGAACCGTTCGGGATCCGCGAGCTCGTCCAGTCCGGCATGGTCGCGATCGGCCGCGGCGGGCGTTCGATCACGGACCGGACGCTCAGGTCGCTGGATCGCACGGCGTAACGTACGTAGTCGCCCAGGGGCACGTGGAATTCGGAAGAAGGAGTACTACCAGTGGCAGCAGAGCTGTTCTATGACGACGACGCTGACCTGTCGATCGTTCAGGGTCGCAACGTCGCCGTCCTCGGGTACGGCAGCCAGGGCCATGCGCACGCGCTGTCCCTGCGCGACTCCGGCGTCGACGTGCGCGTCGGCCTGTTGGAGGGCTCGAAGAGCCGCCCGAAGGCCGAGGCCGAGGGCCTCCGCGTCGTGACGCCGGCCGAGGCCGTCGAGGAGTCCGACCTGATCGTCGTGCTCGCGCCCGACCCGGCCCAGCGCCGGCTGTACGCGGAGGCGATCGAGCCCAACCTGGTGGACGGCGACGCGCTGTTCTTCGGGCACGGGTTCAACATCCGCTTCGGCTACATCAAGCCGCCGGCGGGCGTGGACGTCGCGATGGTCGCGCCGAAGGGCCCGGGTCACCTGGTCCGCCGCGAGTTCAGCGAGGGCCGCGGCGTACCCGTTCTCGTCGCCGTCGAGCAGGACGCGACCGGCAACGCGTGGCCGTTGACGATGTCGTACGCGAAGGCGATCGGCGGACTGCGCGCGGGCGGCATCAAGACGACGTTCACCGAGGAGACCGAGACGGACCTCTTCGGCGAGCAGACCGTCTTGTGCGGTGGGCTTTCCGCGCTGATCCAGGCCGGCTTCGAGACGCTGATCGAGGAGGGCTACCAGCCCGAGGTCGCGTACTTCGAGTGCCTGCACGAGGTGAAGCTGATCGTCGACCTGATGTACGAGGGCGGAATCGCCAAGCAGCGTTGGTCGGTCTCCGACACCGCGGAGTACGGCGACTACGTCTCCGGGCCGCGCATCATCGACGCGTCGGTGAAGGCGCGGATGAAGGACGTACTGAACGACATCAAGGACGGCACGTTCGCGGCGCGCTTCATCGCCGACCAGGACGCGGGCGGACCGGAGTTCGCGAAGTTCCGCGAGGAGTCGGAGAAGCACCCGATCGAGGCGACCGGACGCGACCTCCGCAAGCTGATGTCGTGGGTGAAGTCGCACGACGACGACTACGTCGAGGGCACCGCCGCGCGGCGTTGAATGGGTCGCACCGGTCGGCGGCATAGGCGTCGCCTGCTCGGCGGAGGGCATCGATGGCGCACGTCCCCTCGCCACCTCGAGTGGCGTTGGGGCGCCATCGATGCACCGGGAGCCGAGCAAGCAACGCCGCCGCCGATGCTCTTGCGACCGGGTTGAACGAGTCGTAGCCAGGCCGCTGGGCCCGGTCCAGTCCTCTTGTGGTTATCCTGAGAGAGCCGGCCGGGCCCATTGTCGTGCTCGGGGGAAATCCTGAGCCGACCTGGAAGGCCGAGCCGTGCCGAAACCCGTCGTTCTGATCGCGGAAGAGCTCTCCCCTGCGACCGTCGAAGCGTTGGGCCCCGACTTCGAGATCCGCCACGCGAACGGTGCCGACCGCGCCGAGCTGCTGGCCGTGATCCCCGAGGTCGACGCGATCCTCATCCGGTCCGCCACCAAGGTCGACGCCGAGGCGCTTGCCGCCGCGACGCGCCTGAAGGTCGTCGCGCGCGCCGGTGTCGGGCTCGACAACGTCGATGTGAAGGCCGCGACCCAGGCCGGCGTGATGGTCGTGAACGCCCCGCTGTCCAACGTCGTCTCGGCCGCTGAGCACGCCATCGGCTTGCTGCTCGCGGTCGCACGCAACATCCCCGCCGCGAACTCGTCGCTCCGCGCGGGGGAGTGGAAGCGCAGCAAGTACACGGGCACCGAGCTTTATGAGAAGACCATCGGCGTGCTCGGCCTCGGCCGGATCGGCGTGCTCGTCGCGCAGCGGCTGTCCGCGTTCGGCATGAACGTGATCGCGTACGACCCGTACGTGCAGCCCGGCCGCGCCGCGCAGATGGGCGTGCGTCTCGTACCGCTGCCGGAGCTGCTCGCCGCCGCGGACATGATCACCGTCCACCTGCCGAAGACGCCGGAGACGCTGGGGCTGCTCGGTGAGGCCGAGCTGGCGCTGGTGAAGCCCGGTGTGCTGATCGTCAACGCGGCGCGTGGTGGGCTCGTTGACGAGCACGCTTTGTATGTGGCGTTGAAGGAAGGTCGCGTCGCGGGTGCGGGCATCGACGTGTTCGTGACCGAGCCGACGACGGAGTCGCCGCTGTTCGAGCTGGAGAACGTCGTCGTGACGCCGCACCTCGGCGCGTCCACTGAGGAGGCGCAGGAGAAGGCGGGCATCGCGGTCGCGCGTTCGGTGCGGTTGGCGCTGGCCGGCGAGCTGGTACCGGACGCGGTGAACGTGCAGGGCGGTGTGATCGCGGAGGACGTACGGCCGGGGATTCCGCTGACGGAGAAGCTCGGACGGATCTTCACCGCGCTCGCCGGCGAGGTCGCGCAGCAGCTCGATGTCGAGGTGCGCGGCGAGATCACCGAGCACGACGTGAAGGTGCTCGAGCTCGCGGCGCTGAAGGGCGTGTTCACCGACGTCGTGGAGGAGCAGGTCTCGTACGTCAACGCGCCCTTGCTCGCGGCCGAACGCGGGCTCGAGGTACGGCTGGTGACCGACGCGGACAGCCCGGAGTTCCGCAACCTGGTCACGCTGCGCGGCACGCTCGCGGACGGGCGTCAAGTCTCGGTTGCGGGAACGCTGGTCGGGCCGAAGCACCACGAAAAGCTCGTGGAGGTTGACGGTTTCGACATCGAGATCGAGCCGGCGGCACACATGGCGGTGCTGCGGTACGTCGACCGGCCGGGCATCGTCGGCGTGGTCGGGCGGATCCTCGGCGAGACGAACGTCAACATCGCGGGCATGCAGGTCTCGCGCGATCGCAAGGGCGGCCAGGCACTCGTCGCGATGACCGTCGACTCGGCGATTCCGCAGGCGGCGTTGGACGAGATCGTGCGCGAGATCGACGCGGTGAACGCCCGCTCCATCGACCTCGACGACTGACGCTCCGCCAGCTGTCCACATCTCCACAGGCGAATCGCACTTCACCCACCCAAACGGGGTTGGCAAGCGCTTTCGTGTGCCTCGGAACCCCGGTTCAGTGGGTAAAGTGCGCCCGGCTGTGGACGGAGGTGGCTAGCGGCGGGTGGCGATCAGGACCGAAGCGTCGGTGGCGACCATGATCTCGGCGGTCGTGAACCGTTCGTCCAGCAACCACTCCTGGCGCATCGCGTCCACCCGCCCGTTGTACATCGGCGGCCAGGTCTCGCACGGGGTGAAGTCGTCCAGGACGACCATGCCGCCCGGCGTCATGATGTCGCCCGCGACGTCCGGGCCGGCGCGCTTGGCCTCGCGGACGTCCAGGAACAGTAGCGAGAACGGCGCGTGCTCGGCGAGCTCCTTCCAGTCCGCCTCGAGCACCTCGACCGACTCGTCGCCGGCGAACATCTCCCGTACGGCCGACACCAGCCCGGGGTCGTGCTCAGCGGTCAGCAGGTGGGCACCGTTCCGCATCCCGCTCCGCAGCCAGGCCGAACCGACGCCGCAGCCCGTACCGGTCTCAGCGAGCACGCCGTCGCGGGTGGCAGCCAGCGAGGCGAGCAGCCGGCCGGTCTCGTTCCGGCAGGACGAGACGTACCCACGTTGTCGCGACAGCTGATGGGCGCGCGCGACGACGGGTGGCAGGTGAGGCGGGGCACTCATGCGGGGGAGTGTCGCATATCGACGCGCGTCCGCCGATAGGAAGAAGCCTCGTTCGGACGGACTGCACGCCTCGGCTGTCTGGGCGGCTGACGGACAAGGACGCGCACCGTCTCGGCATGCGAGAAGTTCTGTCTTGAGACAGACAACTACTTGGATGTCCAACTAATGTCGTCCTCATCATGCGGCGAGTAGTCATCCTTCTCAGCCGCGGCGGGGCTCGGTAGGACGGGCCAGCACCCCGTCGCGGAGTCTTTCGCGCTGGCCCGAATCCGTAAGCCAGCAAGGAAGAATTCGAAATGACCGAGGCGCAGCAGTTGGCCAACCAGGCCCTCCAGGAAGCCATGGACCGCCGAGACAACGGTGGCGAGACCGGGCACGAGGACCACTCCGCTCACTAGAGCACTACTCGTCGATCTGTCCGAATGCTAGGACGGCATGTCCGGCATCCGGACGCTCCAGATATGGTGAACCGCATGTCGCGCAGCATTCGCCTTGCCGTGATCGGTGGGGACTACATCGGTCCCGAGGTCACTGCCGAGGCCGTGAAGGTCCTCCAGGCCGTCGCCCCGTCGTACGACACCACGCTCGAGACGACGGACTACGACCTGGGCGCCAACCGCTACCTCGCGACCGGCGAGGTGCTTCCGGACAAGGTGCTCGCCGAGCTTCGCGACCACGACGCGATCCTGCTCGGCGCGGTCGGCGGACGTCCGGGCGACCCGAACCTGCCGCCCGGCATCCTCGAGCGCGGGTTGCTGCTGCGGATCCGGTTCGAGTTCGACCACTACGTGAACCTGCGGCCCTCGAAGCTGTTCCCCGGCGTTCCTTCTCCGCTCGCCGGTGAGCCGGAGATCGACTTCGTCGTGGTCCGCGAGGGCACCGAAGGCCTGTACGTCGGCAACGGCGGCGTCGTCCGCAAGGACACCCCGCACGAGCTGGCGACCGAGATCAGCATCAACACCGCGCACGGCGTCGACCGCGTCGTCCGTGACGCGTTCCGCCGCGCGCAGGCACGGCGCGGGAAGCTCACGCTGGTCCACAAGACCAACGTGCTCGTGCACGCCGGCGGGCTGTGGTCGCGTACGGTCGACCGGGTCTCGCAGGAGTTCCCCGACGTCACCGTCGACTACCTGCACGTCGACGCGGCGACGATCTTCATGGTGACGCAGCCGGACCGGTTCGACGTCATCGTCACCGACAACCTGTTCGGCGACATCATCACCGACCTGGCCGCCGCCGTGACCGGCGGAATCGGCCTCGCGGCGAGCGGGAACGTCAACCCCGACGGCACCGCTCCCAGCATGTTCGAGCCTGTGCACGGCTCGGCCCCCGACATCGCCGGCACGGGCAAGGCCGACCCCACGGCCGCCATCTTGTCCGCGGCTCTGCTGCTCGACCACCTCGGGCTGGCCGACGCCGCCCGCCGAGTCGAGGACACGGTGCACGCCGACCTCGCGGAGCGAACGGCGGGCACGACCCGTACGACCGCCGAGATCGGCGACGCGATCGCCAGCCGAGTAGCCACGTAGAGCTGTGGCGCGCCCCCGCGGCGCACGCAGCTCACACCGCCTGCCGGCTTCGGCAGGCGGTGTTTCTTGTCCCCATACTTTTCTGACGAGACATTCACGATTGGGTACGGTGCAGCCATGACCGCAAGCCTCGAGTACGCCCGCCAGCTGACGGACTCGCCGGTGCCGCCCGAGCGGCGTGACGAGATCCTCGCCGACCCGGGATTCGGCAAGTTCTTCACCGACCACATGGTCGAGGTGAGCTGGACCGCGGAGCGTGGCTGGCACGACGCCGTGATCAAGCCGTACGGTCCGTTGCTCATCGACCCGGCGTCGGCTGTCCTGCACTACGCGCAGGAGATCTTCGAGGGCCTGAAGGCGTATCGCCATCCCGACGGGTCGATCTGGACGTTCCGCCCGGACGCCAACGCGCGGCGGTTCGCCAACTCCGCCAAGCGGTTGGCGCTGCCGACGCTGCCGGAGGACGACTTCGTGGCGGCCCTGGACCTGCTGGTGTCGACGGACGCCGCGTGGGTGCCGTCGGGCGGGGAGAAGAGCCTGTACCTGCGGCCGTTCATGTACGGCTCGGAGGCGTTCATCGGCGTGCGGCCGTCTGCCGAGGTCAAGTTCATCGCGATCGCCTCGCCAGCCGGGCCGTACTTCGCTTCGGGCGTGAAGCCGGTGTCGATCTGGCTGTCCGAGGAGTACACGCGAGCAGCGATCGGCGGCACGGGCGCGGCGAAGTGCGGCGGCAACTACGCGGCCTCGCTGGTGGCGCAGCAGGAGGCGATCGCCAACGGGTGCGAGCAGGTCGCGTTCCTCGACGCCGTCGAGCGCCGGTGGATCGAGGAGCTCGGCGGAATGAACCTGTGGTTCGTGCAGGACGACGGCTCGATCGTGACGCCGGAGCTGACCGGCACGATCCTCGAGGGCATCACGCGGGACGCGATCATCGCGCTGGCCGGTTCGCTGGGCCACAAGGTCGAGGAACGCAAGATCGAGCTCGACGAGTGGCGTACGGGCGTCGAGTCGGGCCGGATCGTCGAGGTCTTCGCCTGTGGCACCGCCGCCGTGATCACCCCCGTCGGCTCCCTCAAATGGCGCGGCGGCGAGATCGTGATGGCCAAGGAAGGCGACGCCACCCCCGTCGCCAGCGAGATCCGCTCCCGCCTGCTCGACATCCAGTACGGCCGCGCCGAGGACCCCCACGGCTGGATGCACCGCGTCGCGTAGGGCGTGAGACACCTCACGGTATCGAGTAATTCACCACCCGTTGAGTTTCCTGTTACCTTGGATTCATGAACGGGACCTCGCTGGTACGGACGTTCGCCGACCTCGACCGCACTTGTCTGGACGAGGCGGGCGGCAAGGCGGCGAACCTCGGCGAGCTGGTGCGCGCCGGGTTGCCGGTGCCGCCCGGCTTCGTCGTCACCACCGCCGCCTACCGCGAGGTCGCCGCGACCGCGGGCCTCGAGCCGACCCTCGCGGCGCTGGCCGAGACGCCGGTCACCGACACCGAACGGCTGGCGAAGCTTGCCTGCGAGGCGCGCGAACGGCTGCTCAGCTCGGCCATCCCCGACGCGACCGCCGAGGCGATCCTCGCCGGCTACCGCGAACTCGGGAACGACGTGCCGGTAGCGGTCCGTTCGTCAGCCACCGCTGAGGATCTGCCATCCGCGAGCTTCGCCGGCCAGCAGGACACATACCTCAACATCGTCGGCGCCGACGCACTCCTGGACGCCGTTCGCCGTTGCTGGGCGAGCCTGTGGACCGACCGCGCCGTCGCGTACCGGGCGACGAACGACGTCGACCACGACCTCGTCGCGCTCGCCGTCGTCGTCCAGCTCATGGTCGACGCGGAGGTCGCCGGAGTGCTGTTCACTGCCGACCCGGTCACCGGCCGCCGCCGGCAGGCCGTTATCGACGCGAGCCCGGGGCTCGGCGAGGCCGTCGTCTCTGGCGCCGTCAACCCCGACCACTTCGTCGTCGACACCGCGACCGGCGAGATTCTCGAACGCAGGTTGGGCGACAAGCGGCTCGCGATCCGTTCGCTGCCGGGCGGCGGCACCGAGCACGTCGCGGTCGAGGCGAACGAAGCCTGCCTCACCGACGACCAGATCCGCGCGCTCGCCAGGCTCGGCGACGAGACCGAACACCACTTCCAAGCCCCGCAGGACACCGAGTGGGCGATCGACGCGACCGGCAAGCTGTGGTTGACGCAGGCGCGCCCGGTCACGACGCTCTTCCCGTTGCCAGATCCCCTTCCCAGCACGGCGAAAGACGACGTCCGCGTCTACTTCTGCGGCAGCGTCGCGCAGGGGCTCACGCGTCCGCTCACTCCGTCCGGCCTCGCCGCGTTCCGGCTCGTCGGCACGTCGATCGCCGAGCTCGCCGGCATCGTGGTGGCGGACCGGTTGGCCGGACCGCCCGCGATCGTGGTCGCCGGCCAGCGGCTGTTCTTCGACTTCACGCCGATCCTGCGCAACGAGGACGCGCGGTCGATCGTGCCGCGGATCTTCGACGTGATGGAGGCGCGGTCGGCGGTGATCGCCCGTACGCTCGCCGACGATCCCCGGTACGCCGCCGAGCAGGGCTCCGGCTGGCGGCTCCGGCGCCGGCTGTTCCGCGTGGCGAGGAGGCTGCGTGCTCCGGGGACGTTGCTCGCCGCGGTGATCGACCCGCGCACCGGCCACCGGCACGCCGCCCGGCTGACGACGTTGATGGCGCGACGTACGGCGGTCCCGCCCAACGCCAGCCCGCGAGAACGGCTTGAGCACGTCGAGCGAATCCTCGGCGAGACGATGCTCCCGACCGGCGCCCGCGTGATGCCCGCGGCCGGCGCCGGGTTCCTCCTGCTCGGTCTCGTCGCCAAGCTACTCGGCAAGAAGCTCGCGTCGGGCGACCTCGAGGCGGTGCTGCGGAGCCTGCCGCGCAACGTCACGACCGAGATGGACCTGGAGCTCTGGCAGCTCGCCCAGCGGATCCGGTCCGAGCCGGCGGCCGCCACGCTGTTCACCCGCAAGACTCCGGTGGAGCTGGCCGCGCTGTTCGGCGACGGCGCGCTTCCCGCCATCGCGCAGGACGGGCTCGCCGAGTTCCTGCGTACGTACGGGCATCGCGCGGTCGCCGAGATCGACCTCGGCATGCCGCGCTGGAGCGACGACCCGACGCACCTGCTCGGAGTGCTCGCGAACTACCTGCGGCTCGACGACGAGGCGCTGGCCCCGGACCGGCTGTTCGCACGCGGCGCGGTCGAGGCCGAGGCGGCGGTGGCGCGGCTGGTCGCCAAGGCGGGTTTGGCCAAGCCAGTCGTACGATTCGCGTTGCGTCGTGTCCGCGCACTCGCGGGACTGCGGGAGTATCCGAAGTACCTCATCGTTCTGGCTCTCGCGGCGGCTCGGCGCGAGCTGGCAATGATCGGTCGCGACCTCGTGGCTGCCGAGCGGCTCGCGGTGCCTGACGACGTGTTCTTCCTCGATCTCGCCGAGGTCCGGTCCGCGCTCGGCGGGCGCGACCACCGTGCGCTCGTCGTCGAGCGGCGGGAGGCGTACGCGGCCGAGCTCAGACGGCGACGGATCCCGCGGATGATGCTGTCCGACGGCACCGACCTCGAGGCGCTCGGCACGGCTGCCACCGAAGGTGACCTGGTCGGGACGTCCGCGTCGAGCGGCACGGTGACCGGGATCGCACGGGTCGTCCTGGATCCGGTCGGCGCCCACCTGGAGCCGGGCGAGATCCTCGTCGCGCCGTCGACGGACCCGGGCTGGACGCCGCTGTTCCTCACCGCGGGCGGCCTGGTGATGGAGATGGGCGGCGCGAACTCCCACGGCGCCGTGGTGGCCCGCGAGTACGGGATCCCGGCCGTGGTCGGCGTACCGGACGCGACGTCGCGGATCTCGTCCGGGCAGCAGATCCGGGTGGACGGCGCGTCCGGAATCGTCACGATCTCGTCCTGATCCGGTCTCCTGGGGAATGTTCGGGATCGCTTCCCGGCTAACGATGTACATGACGAGACCGGTTCGTATTGGAGTCCAGCTCCAACCTCAACACGCCGAGTACACCGAGATCCGCCGGGCGGTCGCCGAGATCGAAGAAGCCGGCGCGGACATTGTCTACACCTGGGACCACTTCTTCCCGCTGTACGGGGAGGCCGACGGCCTGCACTTCGAGTGTTGGACGATGCTCGGCGCCTGGGCTGAAGCGACCTCGCGCATCGAGATCGGCGCGCTGGTGACGGCGAACTCGTACCGGAACCCCGAGCTGGTGGCGGACATGGCCCGTACGGTCGACCACATCTCCGACGGGCGGCTGATCCTGGGGATCGGGGCTGGTTGGTTCGAGCGCGACTACGACGAGTACGGGTACGAGTTCGGCACGGCCGGGTCGCGGATCGCGTCGCTGGGCGAGTCGATGCCGCGCATCAAGTCGCGCTGGGCGAAGCTCAACCCGGCGCCGACACGGGACATCCCCGTGCTGATCGGCGGTAGCGGCGAGCGCAAGACGCTGCGCGTGGTGGCCGAGCACGCGACGATCTGGCACGGCTTCGGCGACCCCGAGCGGCTGCGGCACCTGACCTCGGTGCTGGATCGCTGGTGCGCGGAGGTGGGCCGGGATCCGTTGGAGATCGAGCGCTCGGTCGCGGTCTCCGACCCGCCCGAGTCCGTCGGCGAGGACTTCGTGGCGACGGGCGTCACGCACTTCACCATCGCCCAGGGCGGCCCCAAGTACGACCTCGGCCTGGCCCGCGACTGGATCGCCTGGCGCGACGAGCACAACGCCAAGTCCGCCTGACGGATCGCTTCGACCAAGGGCCGCGCCCGGACGGGTGCGGCCCTTGCTCATGCCCGGTAGCCGGTGAGGGCGAGGTCGAGTTGGCGCTCCCAGGCGGTGGGGGCGACCTGGACGACGCGGCTGAGGGCGACGATGAGGAGGCCGACGTCCTCCATCGTGACGTCCGCGCGCAGGACGCCGTCGGTGTGGGCGCGGGCGACGAGGGGGGCGAGGGTGGTTCGCAGGTGCTCGCCGCAGGCGGCGAACGCCGGCGCCGCAACGTCGCCGACCGCGAGGCCGTCGAGCAACGTGCGGCGCTCCGCGAGCGTGCTGAGGGTCGCGGCCACATACGAGCGCAGTGCCGCGTAGGCGTCCGCCGTGTCGACGGTTGAGGTGCGCTCGGTCCAGGCCGCGATGTCCGCCTGGAGGACGGCGACGAGCAGCTCTTCCTTGGTCGGGTAGTGCCGGTACAGCGTGCCGATCCCGACCCCGGCCTGCCGCGCGATCTCTCGCATGTCCACGGCCAGCCCACCCACCCCGAATGCCTGCGCCGCAGCCTCCAGCACCAGCAACGCGTTCCGCGCCGCGTCCTTCCGCTGCCTCCGAGCCGTCGCCATGCCGCCGATCCTACCCATTGCGGAACGCGTGTTCCGCATCTACGCTGTTCCGGAACAGGTGTTCCGAAACGAGGGATCGGTATGAGGACGATCGTGATCACCGGCGGCACCGACGGCATCGGGCGGGCGCTGGCCGCGCACTATCTGCGGGCGGGGGAGCGCGTCGTCGTGGTCGGCCGGAGCCGGCAGAAGTTCGACGCCCTCCAGCAAGAGACGGGCGGGGACGCACGGTTCATCCAGGCCGACCTGTCCCTCGTCCGAGAGATCGAACGCGTCGTCGCCGAACTCCAGCAGTACGAGCGCATCGACGCGCTCGTCCTCGCCGCCTCGTACGTTCGCTACAAGCGCGCCGAGACCGAGGAGGGCCTAGAGCACCAGTTCGCGCTCTTCTACCTCGGCCGCGCCCTCCTCGTCCGCGGCCTCGCCGATCGCCTCGGCACGGTCGTCAACCTCGTCGTCCCCGGCGCGCCGAAGGACGCGATCCAGTGGAACGACCTCCAGCTGGAGAAGGACTACACCTGGAAGCGCACCAACCTGCAGTTCCGCCGCGCCAACGAACTGCTCGCCGTCGACCTGCCGATCCACGTCCGCTACCACCGCCACAGCCCCGGCTTCGTCCGCACGAGCTTCGCCGGAGACGTCGACGGCCTCGCCCGCATGGGCGTCAACGTCCTCGTGCGCGTGCTCGGAACCACAGTGGACAAGGCGATTCGCCCCATCATCGCCTTGATCGACGACGACGACCGCGCCGAAGCCACACGGCTAAGGCAAGAAACAGCGCGAATCGTCGAAGGTGTGCGCAGTACCGGACGGACTCCTTGACCTCGGGCGAGCGCTTTCCCTAGCGTCGAAGGCTCGGCCAGGTACGAGGGGGAGACATGGCAGCGAAGCTTCCACGCCGCGTGCTCGTGGCGGGCATCGGCGGCGTCGCCGCCCTTGCCGCGTTGAATGGGCGCATGACCCCGGCAAGAGCGGATGCCCAGTCGTACGAGCAACTCCGCCTCGCCTGGCACGACTTCCTCACCGGCGGCCAGGTCGATCCCGCCGACCCCAGGGTCGCCAAGGCGCTCACGTTGCTCGACAACGACGCCCGCCGGTGGCAGGGCCTCGTCGACAGAAGCCCAACCCGCACACAGGTCTTCACCGACACCACCTTCGCGGGCTCGGCCGGCGTCACCGGCACATACACGCGGCTGGTGACGATGGCCCTCGCCTGGGCGACCAACGGCAGCGCCCTGCACCAGAACGCGACCGTGCTCGCCGACGTCCTCGCCGGCCTCGCGACCGTGCACGAACGCGTCTACAAGCAGGGCACGGTCGAGTACGGCAACTGGTGGGACTGGGAGATCGGCTCGACCCGCGCCCTCGGCGACGCCTGCACGCTCGTGTACGACCACCTCCCGGCAGCCGACCGAGCCAGCTACCTGCAGGCGATCGACCACTTCGTTCCCGACCCGTACTGGATGTTCCCGCCCGAACGCGGCCCGATCCTCTCCACCGGAGCCAACCGCGTCGACCTCTGCCGCGCCATCGCCGTCCGTGGCGTCCTCGGCGAGACCGACGCGAAGATCGCCCGCTCCCGCGACGGCCTGTCCGACGTCTTCGCCTACGTCACGACCGGCGACGGCTTCTACCGCGACGGCTCGTTCGTCCAACACACGTGGGTCCCCTACACCGGAACGTACGGCGTCGTCCTGCTCGACGGCATGTCCAAGCTGATCGCGCTGCTAGCCGGATCCCCTTGGGAGGTGAACGATCCGAACCGCTCGGTCCTCTTCGACGCGGTCGAGCGCACGTTCCAGCCGGTGATCTACGACAATCAGATGCTCGACTTCGTCCGCGGGCGGGCGATCTCGCGGAGCAACGCGCGCGACCACACCGACGCGCACGGCGCTCTCGAGCACCTGCTCAACCTCGCCGACGGCGTCGCCGTCGAGGATCCCGAGCGCGCGCAGCGCTGGCGCGCGATGGTCAAGGGTTGGATCCATCGCGACACTCACGACGACATCTTCGCCAGCGCCCGCGTCCCGCGGGTCGCGACGTACGCGCGCGTGCTCGCCGACGAGTCCGTTCCCGCGGCGCCGGAGCCCACGGCGTTCACCGTCTTCCCCGGCATGGACCGCGTCGTACATCGCCGTCCTGGTTGGGCGTACGCGATCTCGATGGCCAGCATGCGCATCTCCTACTACGAGTCCGGCAACGGTGAGAACGAGAAGGGCTTCCACACCGGCGAGGGCATGACGTACCTCTACAACGCCGACAACGGCCAGTACGCCGACGACTTCTGGCCGACTACCGACCTCTATCGCCTGCCAGGCACGACGATCGACAAGTTGCCACTGCCGAACAAGGCCGGCGGCGAGTGGGGCGAGGCGCGGCCGATCGATGCGAGCTGGGTCGGCGGCGTCGCGCTCGGCGAGTTCGGCTCGGCCGGAATGGACGTCGAGGGCATCACGTCGCCGATGCGGGCGAAGAAGTCGTGGTTCTGCCTGGACGAGTACGTCGTCGCACTCGGCGCCGGCATCACCGGGGCGAGCGGACACCCGGTCGAGACCGTCGTCGAGAACCGGAATCTCCATGCCAGTGGGACGAACGCGTTCCTGCTCGACGGTGTCGCTCAGCCGCTGGACCTCGGCTGGTCGACCACCCGAGAGGCCGGCTGGGCGCACCTCGGAGGCGTCGGCGGGTACGTCTTCCCCGGCGGCGCGACGATCTCGGTGAAGCGCGAGGCCCGGACCGGACGCTGGCGCGACATCCACCAGACCGGCCCGACGACGCCGATCACCCGCCGGTACCTGACGGCCTGGTTCGACCACGGCGTCGATCCGACAGCGGGGGAGTACGCGTACGTGCTGCTGCCCGGCGCGACCCCGGCGCGCACCGCCGCGTTGGCCGAGTCGGCGGAGATTCGCGTGCTGGCGAACACCCCGTCCGTACAGGCGATCTCCGTTCCCCGGTTGGGCATCGTCGCCGCGAACTTCTGGGCACCGGGCTCGGTCGACGAGCTCACCGCGTCCGCGCCGTGCGCGGTGATCATGCGCGAGCATCGCGGCGAGCTGGCCGTCGCGGTGTCCGATCCCGCCCGCGGGAGCGCGAACGTCGAGGTGGGTGTCCGTCGGGGCGGATATCGTTCCTGGCATGGTGACTCGACCGTCCGCGTCCAAGCCGTCCGGCCGTGGGTCTCGCTCGCCGTCGACACGTCCGACGGCCTCGGCGGCACCCACGCCGTCCGGCTCAGCCGCTGACGGCGGACCGCTCACCCTGGCGGAGCTGAGCCGCGCCACGCTGGCGCGGCAGCTGCTGCTGGACCGGGTGCCGCTGACCGTCGAGGAGGCGCTGCCGAGGCTCGGAGCGTTGCAGGCGCAGCGGCCCGACTCGCCGTTCTTCGCGCTGTGGACGCGGCTGTCCTCGTTCGCCGCGGACGACCTCCAGACGCTGCTGGAGTCGTACCAGGTCGTGCGGGCGACGCTGCAGCGCCGGACGCTGCACGTGGTGACGGCCGCCGACTACTTCGACTACGCGGTGTTCACCGAGTGGAGCGGTCGCCGGGACTGGCGCGACCTCGAAGCGCACGTGGACGTCGACGCGGTCATCGAGGCCACGTTGGAGTTCAGCGACGGCGAGCCACGGCTGCTGACGGACTACGTCACGCTGGCGGAGGAACGCTGGCCGCACGCCCTGCACCTGCTGGCGGGCGGGCACAACTACCGCCACCTGCGGACCCATGCCCTGCTGCTGTTGACGCCAGACTGCTCGCGGTTCGCCGGGCGAGGGCCGGTCGCGTACGTGTCGGCACGCTCGCGGCTGGGCGCGGAGGGCTGGCCGACGGGTGAGGAAACCCTGCCGCGGTTGGTCCTGCGCTACCTCCGCGCGTTCGGCCCCGCCAGCGCGGAGGACGCGATGTCGTGGCTGCGCGAGTCGCGGGTCACGAAGGTGCGGGCCGCGCTCGCGTCGCTCGGCGACGCGGTGGCGACGTTCACCGACGAGTCCGGGCGGACGTTGTACGACGTGGTCGACGGGCCGCGGCCGGACGGCGAGACTCCCGTGCCCGTGCGCTACCTACCGCCGTTCGACAGCCTGCTGCTGGCGCACACCGCGAAGTTCCGGACGCGGGTGCTGCCGGAGGGCTATCGCGACCGGATCATCAACAAGGGCAACGGCATGATGGCGCCGACGTTCCTGGTGGACGGGCTCGTCGCGGGCAGCTGGTCGGTGGTGACGAAGAAGTCCGAAGCGACGTTGATCGTTCAGCCGTTCGCGAAGATGACCCGAGCAGACCGCAAGGCGCTGTTGACAGAGGGTGAGACCCTCGTACGGTTCGCCGCTCCCGACGCGAAGTCACACCAGGTGGTCGTGGAGGATCCCGCGTAGCCCGTCCGGCGACTGGTAGTGGTGACCGGCCATGCCGATCGCCAACGCCGCTTGGACATTCGGCAGCGTGTCGTCGACGAACAGGCAGGCTTCGACGTTCGCGCCGGCGAGCTTCGCGGCGTGGTGGTAGATCTCGGGATCGGGTTTGGCGAAGCCGACCCGCGAGCTGTTCACGATCCCGTCGACCGCGTCCAGCAGGCCGAGCCGTGCGAGGTCGCTCTCCAGCCGTGACGTGGCGTTGCTGACCAGCAGGACCGGCGCCGTACGGCGGACCTGCTGGAGGATGGCCAGGACCTCCTCGACGACCTCTCCAGCCGACTCGGACCACTCGGCGACGACCGCGCCGCCTCGTTCACCGAGCGCGGCCGCGATGCCCGCCCGCCACTCCTCGTCCGTGCACTGGCCGGTGATGGCAGGCAGCAGCCGTTCCTGCGCGAACGCGACCGAGCGAAACGAGCCTGGGGTAAGCCCGTTCCGTGCCTCCGCGTCGTCGATCAGCGCCGGATCCCAGCGTCGTACGACGCCGTCGATGTCGCACAGAACAGCGCCGTGCATGGCTCAGAAGCTCCTCCTGCCGCCGGACCGGTGGCTCGAGCGCGAGCTCGAGCCACCACCGGACGAGCTCGTCCGTGACGACCAGCCGCCGCCCGACGAACGCCCGCCGCCGTCGGAGTCGTCATCGTCGTTGTACGTGGTGGAAGACGAGGCCATGGAGTTGAGCGAGTCGCCGACGTTCGTGGTCCAGTTCCTGAACCGTCCGCCCGGCCGATCGGCCGCCCACCGGTCCCGCATCCCGTCGCGGATCCGCCGCAGCTTCGGGTCGGGGAACATCCAGGACTGGTCACCGGCGGTCCAATAGCCGTCGACGTACGCGGCGATGCGCTCGCCGAGCGTCCAGTACGGGTGGTTCTGGTCGCCGATGCGCACCGTGCGGACCTCCGGCTGCTGGTTCGCGGCGAGCCGTGCCGCGCACGCGGCGCAGATGTCGACGCGCCGTTCCGCACCCTCCTCGGGCGTCCACTCGGTGCTGGTCGTGCTGGGGCCGTGCCGCGGGTCGAAGAAGCACGGCGCCGTCGGCTCCGGGACCTGCTTGCCGGCCCGCACAGCCTCCAGGCAGACCATCCCGTACCGCGCGGAACCCAGCAACGTCGAGACGGCCTCGATGTTCGCATCGGTCTTGGCCTTGTCCAGCCGCTGCCGGGCCTTCTCGATCGCGTCGAGGATCTGCTTGGTGTACGTCGACTGCCGCTCGTCGGTCGCCGTCGGGAGCGCCGAGACCTGCTGGGACAGCGCGATGATCTCCTCGTTCAGCATCGGCCGGACGAGCTCGAGATGGTCGCGTTCGTCCTGGCGCCGGCGCCGCCGGCTGGCCAGCGTCACGCCGCCCCACCACAGGCCGGCGATGCCTCCGATGCCGCCCGCCCACGGCGCGACGTCGATGTACCAGGGGTTGTCGACGACCTGGGCGCGCTGGATGAAGCGCTCGAGCATGGAGTCGTAGTTCGGAGCGCAGCAGTCGACGGCCTGGTCGACCGCGTTGCCGACGTAGTACGTGGGGCCGCGGTCGGCGCGCTGTACGGCGTGGAAGCCGCGTCCGTCGTCGGAGGAGTCCGCGTCGACGAGGACGGCGTACACGCCCTCGACGCCGACCCGGTCGTACAGCTGGTCGGCGATCTCCTCGCCGTTCCACGCGAGGTACTTGTAGTACGACTCGCCGATCGAGATCTGCTCGGCGGGCACCACCGCGATCCGCATCGGCGCGTCCGCGCTCTTCGTCGCGGCGTCGAGCGCGGCGATCTCGCTCGAGTCGAGATCGGTGACGTCGGGATCCACGTACAGGCCGGGCTGGCCGAGCTTGGCGGCGACCTGGTCGAAGTAAGCGTCGACGTCCGCCTGGTCTCGGCTGTCGCCGTCGGCGGCCAGGGCGGCGGCAGGCGCGGCGACCACCAAGAACGCGGCGGCGGCGAGCGCTACGGTCCAGCGAGTCATCTGATCTCCCCCGAAAGACGTTTCGCGCAGGCGGCGCAGACCGGGATCTCCCGGGGCCGGCCGCCTGCCGGTGTGTACATCCAGTCCGTCGTCGACATGCCGTGAGCCGGGTCGAAGAAGCAGTCCACGCGCCGCGGCGGTGCGGGCGTCCCGGCGAGGGTCGCCTTGGCGACGGCGAGGCGCCAGCGGCCGTACTCCACGGTCGTGCGCATCGTGCGCAGTCCCGCGTCGTCCGGCTCGCCGTCGGCGATCCTGCCGGCGTCCTGGTAGGCGTCCATGGCGGCTTGGACGTGCGCGGCCACGCTGTCGGTTTCCACGCTGACGTCCGAACTGTCGAGCTCCTCGCCGAACCTCGTGACGTCCTCGCGCGCGAGCCTCCGGCGTTCCTCGACCGAGTCCGCCTCGTCGGGGAGGACCTCGAACGAGGGGCGGTAGAGCGCGGGGCCCTTGTCCTTGCGCCTTCTGACCTGCCACCAGACGAGCAGCCCGGCGGCGATGGCGACCGCGATAGCGGCGCCGATGATCAGCCGGTACGGGATCGTTCGTTCGGGACCGGGCGCGTCGGGAACGCCGAGTTGGGTGAGCACGCCGTCGAGCAGCGCGACCGGTTCGGACCTGGTGTGCTTGGTGAGCTCGTCGGTGAGGATCTCGCCGACGGGCGCGTCGACGCCGACGGCGCTGCCCCAGACGACGGCGCCCCCGAACACGACCAGGTAGATCCCGTCCTGCTTGCGTTCGTCGACGACGGCGTCGACGAACGCGCGGGCCTTGTCCTCGCGGGTGCTGCCGGTCTGGTCGGTGAGCGCGGCCGCGGGAACGACGGCGATCAGGACCCTGGGCTCGTGCCCTTCGGTGCGGGCACGGAGTCGCTCGGCGTCGGCCTCGGGAACGAGGTCGCGCATGGTCTTGTCGACGTAGACGGTGTTGGTCTGCCAGCCGTCGACGACGGCGTCGACCGAGGGTGTGATCGCCGGCGCGGCCGCGAGCAACGCGGCGACCACCAGCCCAAGTACGGAACGCATCGCCGCACAGCCTGCCTTATGGACCGGTCCAGTTGCCAGCAGGACGCTTCGCTCAGCGCGTGTGGCGGCCGAGCGTGATCATGGCGCGGTACACCTGGCGGGGCGACATCGGCGGCTGGTCGAGCTCGTGGGCGGCGCTCGCGCGCAGCCCGTCGAGCAGCAGGCCGAGGTGGCGGCGCCAGGCGTTCGGGGCGATCGAGCCGGTCGCTTCGACGATGCGGGTGTTGGCCCAGGTGAGGAACGGCAGGTCCTCGGGCGTGAGGTCTTTGCGCAGCTGGCCGCTTCGTTGTGCGCGTTCGACGAGCTGGACCAGCAGGTCGTACATCCGCTTGCGGGCGTCCTCGGTGCAGACGGCGCGGGGGAGGCGCATCGACATCAGGTCGTTGATGGCGCGGTTGGCGGCCTCCCGTACGAGCGTGGCCTCCAGGTAGTGGACGAACCCGTCCCACGGATCGGACATGGCCAGCGCTTCCTCGCCGATCGTGACGCGGGCCTCGATCTCCTCGGCGAGGACGGCGTCGGCGAGGTCGGTCCTTGCCGGGAAGTGCCGGTAGAGCGTCGCGATGCCGAGGTCGGCGCGGCGGGCGATCTCCTCCAGGGACGCGTTGATGCCCTGCTCGGCGAACACGCCGCGGGCCGCCTCGATCAGCGCTTCGCGGTTGCGCTGGGCGTCCCTCCTGGGCTTGCGTTCCATGGTGGCCAGGGTAACCCGGGAATACGTAGGCAGCCCTTCGCTTTAGAGTGACTACAGATTTGCTGCGGCTCTGATGATGGGATCGATCAAATGAACACGTTCTTGTGGGTGCTGCAATGGATCATGGCGGCGGCCTTCCTCATCTCGGGCGCTGTGAAGATCGTGCGCTCGAAGGAACAGCTGGCAAGCCAGATGGGCTGGGTGAACGACTTCTCCGGCAACACCGTGAAGCTGATCGGGACGGCGGAGGTCCTGGGCGCGATCGGGCTGGTCGTGCCCGCGCTGACCGGGATCGCGGTTGTCCTGACGCCGCTGGCGGCAGTGGGCCTGGTCCTGGTGATGATCGGCGCGATCGCCACGCACGTTCGGCGCAAGGAGTACCAGATCGTCGTCGCCAACG
This sequence comes from Tenggerimyces flavus, assembly GCF_016907715.1. Taxonomy (NCBI): domain Bacteria; kingdom Bacillati; phylum Actinomycetota; class Actinomycetes; order Propionibacteriales; family Nocardioidaceae; genus Tenggerimyces; species Tenggerimyces flavus. The sequence goes on from NZ_JAFBCM010000001.1 coordinate 3,448,612, forward strand.
TGATCCTGCTGCTGATCGCCGCCGTGATCGCGTGGGGGCGCTTCGGGCCCTACTCGTTCTGAACCCTCAGACGGGTTGTCGGGTTGTCCTGTTGTGAGGACAACCCGACGACGGTGTCCGTCTACGGCCAGACGTCGGCGCGGTCGATGCTGACCGCGGTCCAGGTGGCTGAGCCGTTCTTCGTGCCGGTCACGCGGACGCGCAACGTGTGGGCGCCGGCCGCGAGCTTCGGGCTGAGGTAGTTCAGGTGTTGCCCGATGCGCGGGTCACCGTGGTAGTCGACGAGCTGCTCAGGCCCGCCGTCGATGGACATCGCGGCGATGCCGTTGCCGGTGTCGCGGACGGAGTAGAGCCCGATCTGCGTGCCGGTGAACCGGAAGGTCGCGGTGTGGCCGGCCGTGCCGCTCCAGTGGTCGTTGCCGAGGTAGCACTGCACGCCGCAGCCACTGCCCGAGCTCCAGGCGCCGGCGTACTCGACCTGGTTGTTGCCGGTGCCGATGTCGAAGTCGTTGATCGTCTGGACCGCCGGCCCGGGGTCGCCCGAGGGCAGCGGGAGACTGGCGCCGAGTGCGACCGGGGAGCCGAGGTTCGGCGTGCCGTCGGCGTTCCAGCTGATCTTCTGCGCGCGGGTCGTACGCCAGTGGTAGTTGTACGCCGCCGTGTTCTTGCCGTGGTAGGCGATCCAGTCCTCGGTGCCGTCCGGCGACTTGAAGAAGAAGTGGTGGCCCGGGCCGTACACGCCGGCCGCGTTGTTGCGGGAGAAGCGCGCGCCGGCGTACTGGACCCAGTTGCCCGGCACCATCGGGTTGAGGCCGTTGGCGACCGAGATCATCCAGAGCGAGTAGTCGGGTTTGCCGGTGTCGCAGGTCGAGTAGGTCATGAACGTTCTGCCGTTGCGGTACAGGAACGTCGGACCCTCACGGACCTCCGAGCAGGTGCCGTTGTTCACCGGGAGCGCGACGCGGCTGCCGGTCGTCGTCCACGGGTTGGACATCGTGGCGATGTAGATCTGCTGTGGTCCGCCGGAGAAGCCGCGGCCGGGGCTGGACCAGGTGAAGTACATCTGGCCGTTGTGCACCATCGGCTCGCCGTCGATCGCGTAGACGCCGTAGTCGGCGAGTTTCCCCTTGTACGCATACGGTCCCATCGGGTCGGAGCCCGCGGACTCGATCACGTGCATACGGTGGTTGGCGTCGACGCCGTTGCTGGCCGTGTAGTAGATGTACCAACGGCCGTTGAACTGGTACATGCCCGGCGCCCACATCTGGGTGTTGCGGCTCGGGTCGCTGTCCTGCCACACCGTGACGGCGGGCGCGTTGATCAAGGTGGCAAGGCTGTTCGACTTCCAGATCGTGATGCGGTCGCCTTGGGTGGTGGACAGGTAGTAGTTCCCGTTGTAGTGCACCATCGTCGGGTCGGCGCTGTTGTTCAACGGGTTGCGGAACGAGTTCGCTGCCACTGCCGTTCGTCTCTCCTCGATGCTCCCCGCCGTGAGTCCTGCTAGTGCGATGGCGAGGACCAGAACCATACGAAGGCACGACCGAACGCTCACGACGGGCTCCTTCCGGGCGTCGGATATCGCGATGGCACCTTTGTAACTGGTGTCTGCCACGTTGTAGAAGAGTTCGGCAGCAAGCGGCCAGGCCTAGCCTCGATCTTTCGTCTGGCGGTGGGTGCGACCGGTCCGGGCCCGCCCCTGGGGCCAATGATCATGTTTACATGGTCGTTGGCCGCTTTACGTGGGGTGGACGCCAGGTAGAGCGGCCACTGGCCGGGTAAGGCGACCACGACGCTTCCCGAGGCGTAGGCCGTGTCTGTCAAAGATCGCCTGGCGCGCGACACCTCCCCAAGATCGGCAGAGTCCGTCTGGACGCGGTGCACCTCGTCACCCAGATAACCAATATGAGTTCCTCCTGCACCACGCCCATACGGGCGCGGTGCGCCGCGCGCCATCGTGCTACGCGCGATGACCGGCGCTCTTTGCCAGACACGGCCTCGTTCCGCGGGATGGGATCATGCTCGGCATGAGTCGGATGTCGACGTGGGAGGACGTGTCCGCGTTCCTCGAGACGCTGCCCGCGGCGGAGTTCTCCCCGCCGGGAGGGCATTTCCCGCGCGGTGTGGTCCGCGTACTGGGGAAGGTCGTGGCGTATCCCGCCGGTGGTGCGCGCGGCTCGCCGCCGGACGCGGTCGAGGGGGAGGAGTTCGTGTTCGTGAAGGCAGGCTCGGACGAGAAGGCGGCTTTGCTGGCGTCGGATCCGGTGACGTTCTTCGTGACGCCGCACTACTCCGGCTCGCCTGGGGTGATCGTCCGCCTGCGGACCGTGGAGGCGGCGCAGCTGCGGGAGCTGCTCGTCGAGGCTTGGCGGCTCGTGGCGCCGAAGCGGCTCATTCGGGAGTACGACGGCTAGAGGCGCGCCGTCCCTGGCGGCGAGCGCGGCGCTCGGCGACATCCCGACTGTCGCCGCCCACAACGCCGCGCTCGCCCACATCGCCCACCAGGTACGGCGCGTGAGCCCCTCCCCTTGCCCAGCGCAGCACCCCTTGCCGTTGTCCCGCAGTGTCATCGCCCTCGAGGGGTGTGTCCATGACCCACTCGGGTCACTAGCGGAGTGCCCAACGGCCTACGTCATGCCTGCCTCGTGGATCATTCGTGCGTTGACAGCCGCGAACGGCAACGCCGCGACGTCGAGCTCGTCGACGAGTCGCTCCGCCGGAACGAGGCGACGCTGGGAGATCTCGAACCTCGGCTCCCACGGCGCGAGCTTCACGTCCGCGCGCCACATCGAGCGGACCAAGACCAGGCCCTCGTCAGGTCCGGAGGCGCAGACGCCACGGGTGAATCCGAGCAGCCTCGTCCGCACCACGTTCGCGCAAGCCTCCTCGCGCACCTCCCGGCGCAGCGTTTCCTCCCAGTTCTCAGCGCCCTCGGGCCGTCCGGCGGGGAACTCCCACCGCTCGCCGTCGCGGCTGACCACCACGATCTCGCCGTGCGCCGTCACGCACAGACCCTCCGCGCCATGCGGCTGGCCGTCCGGAGGTGACGGCGGCGGATGCCACGCGACGACCCAGACCTCGCCGTTCGACCGCGCCGTCACGGCTTCGCCGTCGGCGGCGAGGGGGATCACTCGCCGACGAGGGGGGTTACTCCGGCGCGGACGAGGCCGTAGGTCACGCCGTCGCGGAGGGCTTCCCAGGAGGCTTCGATGATGTTGTGGCCGACGCCCACGGTCTCCCAGGAGTCGACGCCGTTCGAGAGTTCGATGATGACTCTGATCACCGCGTCGGTCCCGTGCCCCTGGTCGAGGATCCGTACCCGGTAGTCGATCAGGTCGAGCTTCGCCACCGACGGGTACGCCCGGCCGATGGCGCCGCGGAGGGCTTCGTCGAGGGCGTTGACCGGCCCGTTCCCCTCACCGGTGACGATCGCGCGCTCGCCACCGGCCAGGACCTTCACGGTCGCCTCGGACACCGCTTCGGCTCCGGGGCGCGAGTCGGTGATCACCCGCCACGACTCGACCTCGAAGTACGAGGGACGCTTGCCCTCGACCATTTCCTTCAACAACAGTTCGAACGATGCGTCGGCGGCCTCGAACGTGTAGCCGCGCGACTCCATCTCCTTCACCCGGTCGGTGATCCGGGTCAGCAGAGCACGGTCTCCGGCTAGGTCGTAGCCGAGCTCCCGGCCCTTCAGTTCCACGCTCGCCCGGCCCGCCATGTCGGACACGAGTAAACGCATGTCGTTCCCCACCTTCTCCGGCTGGGTGTGCTGGTAGAGATTGGGATCGACCTTGACCGCACTGGCATGCAGTCCTGCCTTGTGGGCGAATGCGGACGCTCCGACGTACGGCTGTCGCGAGTACGGCGGAACGTTGGTGACCTCGGAGACGGCGTGGGCGATGCGCGTGGCGTCCTTGAGCTTCCCGTTCGGAAGCACCGTGCGGCCGCGCTTCAGCTCGAGGTTGGCGACGACCGTGACGAGGTCGGCGTTGCCCGTACGTTCGCCGTATCCGTTGAGGGTTCCTTGCACGTGCGTGGCGCCGGCATCGACCGCGGCGAGGGTGTTGGCGACCGCACAGCCGGCGTCGTTGTGGCAGTGGATGCCCAGCCTGGCTTGGGTTCCTTGGAGAACGTTGGTGACAACCTCGCCGACCTCGTCGGGCAGCATGCCGCCGTTGGTGTCGCAGAGCGCGATCACCTCGGCCCCCGCTTCGGCCGCCGTACGTACGACCTCGAGCGCGTACGCGGCGTTGTCGCGGTAGCCGTCGAAGAAGTGCTCGGCGTCGAGGAAGACGCGCTGGCCTCCTGTCCGGAGGTGTTCGACGGTGTCGCGGACCATCGCGAGGTTCTCCTCGAGCGTGGTCCTGAGGGCGAGGTCGACGTGGCGGTCATGGCTCTTGGCGACGAGGGTGACGACCTGCGCGCCCGAGTCGCGGAGGGCGGCGACGAGCGGGTCGTCGGCCGCCTTGACACCCGCGCGCCTCGTCGCGCCGAACGCCGCGAGCGTGGCGTTCTTGAGCTCGAGATCGGTGCGTGCGCGGCGGAAGAACTCGGTGTCCTTGGGGTTCGCGCCCGGCCAGCCACCCTCGATGAAGCCGACGCCCAGGTCGTCCAGGTACCGCGCGATCGACAGCTTGTTCTCCACGGACAGGTTGAGCCCCTCCTGCTGGGCTCCGTCGCGAAGCGTCGTGTCGTAGACGTGGAAGGAACTCATGGCTCTCGTGGCTCCTGGGCTGGGGTTTGGGGTGAGCTTCTGTCGCCGGGCAACGAAAAAACCTCCCGTCTGAACAGACGAGAGGTTCGCGCGCTGGACTGATGCTGCCGTCCGGCGCGCCTAGCTAATGATGATCGCGTACGAGGGTGTCACGTTCGGCAGTCTGTCACAGGGTCCGCCGATCGAGCAACCCGTCCACCAGCTGGACGCCCGAAGGCCGCCGATTCGAGTGAGGGCGAATCCTCGCGCTCCGCCACCGCCCGCTCCTAGCATCGCCGGGCATGATCCAGGTGCGCATGAGTGTGATGGACCTCGGCCGGACGCGGTTCGCGTTCTCGCCTCTCACCGAGTGCGGCGAGAGCCTCTACCTGCTGTCCTCGGGCAACATCCACCCCCTCCACAAGCGGTGGTTCGACGACGTCGCACCGCGGCTGCGGGAGGTCGACCTCGCCCTGCTGAACGCGATCACGCCGGCCCACGGGTGGATCGCCTCGTTCTTCCTCGACGGGGCGACCGGCCCGGACACGCGCATCGAGGACCAGCTCGCCCACCTGGCGGACCTGAGTCCCGGCGTTCTCGGCGAGAAGATCGCGAAGCTCTGGAGTGGCCACCCGATCCCCGACCGGGCCAAGGACGTCTGCCGCCCCGGTGGTGCCCGGAAGATCGCGGACGCGCTGTGGGACTACTGGCGGGCCGCGATCGAGCCGCACTGGACGACGATGCGCGGCGTCCTCGAGGACGACGTCGCGCACCGTGCGCGGACGTTGTCGACGAACGGGATGCAGACGCTCCTCACCGGCCTGCACGGCGAGGTCAGCTGGGGGGACCAGGTCATGCGGATCGGCGAACGGGGCTTTGACGATCGTGACGACGAGACGATGGACGGCGCTGGGATGGCGCTCCTGCCCTCGGTGTTCTGCTGGCCGCACGTCGTCTTCCACGTCGATGCCGACCGCCGGGCCAACCTCGTCTATCCGGCCCGCGGGATCGGCAACCTGTGGGGTGCGAGCCCCGAAGAGCCGGACAAGTCCGCCCTCGGAGCGCTGCTCGGCCGCAGCAGGGCTGACATTCTGCTCGCGCTGGACGTTCCGCGCACGACGAGCGACCTCGCCATCCTGCTCGGGCAGTCGCCGGCAGCGGTGAGCCAGCACCTGTCCGTGCTTCGGCGGAGCGCGATGGCGACCTCGTGGCGGGCCGGGCGCAGAGTCTTGTACCTGCGTACCGACCTCGCCGCGAGCGTCGTTGAGGCGAACTCCCGCACCACCCGAGACTCGGCGTCGTCCGCCTAGCCCGCCCTGGGGCAGTTGATCATGTTTACATGATCATTGGCCGCTTTACGTGGGGTGGACGCCAGGTAGAGCGGTTACTGGCCGGGTAAGGCGACTTACGACACCTGAATCCCCGAGCCTAGTGGCCGTGGGCTTCGCCCATCACGATCCGGTGCGCGGATCGCGGCGGCTTGGCGCTGGCGCTGCGCGCGGCAGCCGATGCAGGTAGCGGCGGACGGCCGGTGGTGTAGAGCCAGGTGTCGAACAGGTCGGTCAGCTGCTGCCCGCTGACCCGCTCCGCCTCGCGCACGAACGCGGCCACGTTGGCGTTGCCGTACCGGCGATCGGCGGTGAATCCCCGCAGGAGTGGGAAGAACGCCTCATCCCCGATGCGCAGCCGCAGCTGGTGCAACGCCATCGCGCCGCGCCGGTAGACGGCGAGGTGGAAGATGTTCGCCGCACCGGGATCGCCGGGTTTCACCTGCCAGAACGGGTCGTTCGCCGGAACCAGGTCGTAGTTGAAGTCGAACAGCTCCTGCGCGGTGCCCTCGCCGATGTGCTCGGAGTACATCCACTGCGCGTACGTCGCGAACCCCTCGTGCAGCCAGATGTCGCGCCAGTCCGCCAGCGCCGTCGAGTTGCCGTACCACTGATGGGTGAGCTCGTGGACGACCACGTACGGGCTGGATCCGCCACGAAAGAACGAGAGCCCGTACACGGGACGGGTCTGCGTCTCCAGCGCGAAAGCCACACTGTCCTGCGGCAGGCCGACGCCACCGTAGGCCTCGAACGGGTACGCGCCGAAGATCCCCTTCGCCCATTCGGCGATCGGCAACGTCTGCTCGATGCTCGCCCGCGCCGCGGGGCCGGCGTCGCCCATGTTCTCCGAGTACGCCATCACGACCGGCTTGCCGTCCGGCGCGACGTCGCTGGTCACGTCGTACTGGCCGATCGCGACGAACGCGAGGTAGGTCTGCATGGGCCGCACCGTCCGCCACGACCAGCGGGTCCAGCCGGGCCGGTACGGCGCGGGAGCGGTCGGCTGGACGCCGTTCGCGACGACCTCGACTCCCGTGGGCACGCCGACGGAGATGTCGTACGTCGCCTTGTCGAGCGGGTGGTCGTTGCTCGGGAACCACCAGTTCGAGATCTGCGGCTGGCCGACCGCGACAGCGCCGTCGGAAGTCCGGCGCCACGCCGTGATGCTGCCGATCTTCACCTGTGACGGGATCGCGTCGTAGCGAACGGTGATGCTCATCCGCTGGCCATTGGTGAGCTCGCGGGCGGGCGTGACCTCGAGCTCGTGCTCGGGGGAGGTCGCGTGCCGCGCGTCCCGCCCGTTGACCGTGATCGAGCTGACCGGGAGGCCGAAGTCGAGGTTGAACCGGCGCACATCCTGGGTCGCTCTGGCGAGGATCGTCGTCGCGCCCCAGAGCCGGTCGGTCGCGGGGTCGTACTGGAGCCGGACGTCGTAGTGGTCGACCTCGTACCCGCCGTTTCCGTAACGGGGGAAGTAGCCGTCGCCGATCCCGGGCGCGCCGACCCCATCCCCGCCAGGGTCGGCGTCCGCTACGCCGCCTGCGAGGACGGCTGCGGCGATCGCGGCCACGAGGCCGACTCGCCACGCTCGTCCAGTCTGTGTGTGGGCGCCCATGAACGGGTCCTCTCGCTCGGAAGTCGCTGACTTCCGACGGAGGCTAGGTGGGCTCAGCCGACGGCCGACACCATTTGTTCCAGACCGAAACAGAGAGCCCCACAAACGCCACAGGGTGCATGCCGGAGAAGGCATACACCCTGGTCATCGACGCTGCTGGGGTACTAGGACTCGAACCTAGACTAACTGGACCAGAACCAGTCGGGCTGCCAATTACCCTATACCCCATCGGCTCGCCCACGAGGACAAGCACGGCGAGAACGATACCGGAGAGGGACCCGAGGGCCAAAGCGGGATACCCGCCTCACGTCCCGACGTGCTCCCGGCGCGCGTACCGGATCCGCGCCAGGACGCGGTCGCGGCCAAGGATCTCCATCGACTCGAACAACGGCGGCGACACCCTTCGCCCTGTCACGGCGACGCGAACGGGGCCGAACGCGACCTTCGGCTTCAGGCCCAGCTCATCGACCAACGCCGTACGCAGCGCCGCCTCGATCGACACGTGCGTGAACGGCGACAGCGACTCCAAGGCCGACTCCGCCGCGTCCAGCACCGCACGCGAGTCCTCGGTCAAGACCCGCGAAGCCGCCTCGGGGTCGACCACGAAGAAGTCGTCCCGCACCAGCAGGAACCCCAGCATCTCCACCGCCTCGGTGAGATGCCCGATCCGTTCCTGGATCAACGGCGCCGCCGCGCGGATCGCCGCGACTTGCTCCTCCGAGGGCGGCGCCGTGACCAGCCGCGCGGTACGGAGGAACGGCTGGATCCGCGCGACGAAGTCGTCCAGCGACAACACACGGATCTTGTCGCCGTTGATCGAGTCGAGCTTCTTCTCGTCCAGCCGCGCCGCCGTCGCCCCGATCCGATCGAGCGAGAACAACGCGACCAGGTCGGAAAGCGACAGCTCCTCGCGGTCGTCGCCGGGCGACCAGCCCAACAGAGCAAGGTAGTTCGCGACCGCCTCGGGCAGATAGCCCTGGTCGCGGTACCACGAGATCGACGCCGATCCGTACCGCTTCGAGAGCGCCTTCCCGTCCGAGCTCAGCACGTACGGCTGATGCGTGAACACCGGAACGTCGTCGTCCCGCACGCCCATTGCCCGGTAGACCGCGAGCTGCCGCGGCGTCGAGGCCAGCAGGTCGTCGCCGCGGACGACGTGGGTGATCTTCATCAGCACGTCGTCGACCGGCGCCGCGAGGTTGTAGAGCGGATAGCCGTTCGCTCTGCAGGTACGGGCCGTACGGGCCGCCGACGTCTGGGCCCTCGTCCCAGTCGAGGCCGAGCCAGCGCAGGCTGTCCATCGCCGACTGGATCGCCTCGTCGGTGACCCGCGCGCGGTCCGTGTCCTCGACGCGCAGCACGAACTCGCCGCCGTTGTGCTTGGCCCAAGCCCAGGAGTAGAGCGCAGTACGTACGTTGCCGACGTGCAGGTCGCCGGTCGGCGAGGGTGCGAACCTGGTCCGCACACCTCTTTTCCGGGGTCCCCGCGAAATCGTGGCCGAGCCGATCACCGGAGCCGTTCCTTGCGACGGAACGATTTCGTGGGGTGGTTACCCATGCTTGATCACTCTGTTGGTGAGCGTGCCGATGCCCTCGACGGTGATGGAGATCTCGTCGCCCTCGTTCATTTCGCCAACGCCAGCAGGGGTTCCGGTGAGGATGACGTCACCGGGGAGCAGCGTCATCGCGGCGCTGATGTGAGCGATCTGCGTCGGGATGTCGAAGATCATCAGCGCGGTGCTGCCGTTCTGCCGCTCCTCGCCGTTCTGGGTCGTGCGGATCGTGAGGTCGGAGGGGTCGAGCACGGTCTCGATCCATGGGCCGAGCGGGCAGAACGTGTCGAACCCCTTCGCGCGCCACCACTGCTTGTCGCTCTGCTGCAGGTCGCGCGCGGTGACGTCGTTGGCGATCGTGTAGCCGTAGATGACCTCGTCGACCCGGTCCTTCGGAACGTGCCGGCAGATGCGGCCGATCACGATGGCGAGCTCGCCCTCGAAGTGCAGGCTCGTGGTCTGCGGCGGGTAGACGATGCCGTCGCCGGGGCCGACCACGCTGGTGTTGGGCTTGAGGAAGACGAGCGGGGCCTCCGGGATCTCGTTGCCGAGCTCCGCGGCGTGCGCGGCGTAGTTGCGGCCGATCGCGACGACCTTGCTGCGCGGGATGACGGGGGCGACGAGGCGTACGTCCTTCAACGGCAGGCGTTCGCCGGTGGGCTGGATCGCCTGGTAGAGCGGGTCGCCCTCGAGAACGGCGACGACCTCCGCGCCTTCGTCGCCCTCGACGACGCCATACCTAGGGTCGTCACCAGTCGTGAACCGTGCGATACGCAAGGGATTCTCCGCCTCTCTCGTCGGCCGCCTCAGCCGCGCCCTGCAGCCTACCGGGGGCCGCGGCTACCGTTGGATCCGTGGAACGCCCCACCCTCTCCCGTCCCACCTGGCTCGCCCGCCGCGCCGCCCACGAGGCGCGCGTCGACGGTCTGGTGGCGCCGCATCTCGCGCGGCGGCGTACGGGTACGCGGCATCCGGTGGAGGACTTCCTGTTCACGTACTACTCCCACCGCCCGGCCCAGCTGCGGCGGTGGCATCCGGGGTACGGGGTGGTGTTGGCTTCCGCTCCGGAGTACGCATCGGTGCGCGGCTATCGGCCGGTCGCCGGCGGTCTGTCCTTGGCGCCGTCGGAGCTCCTGTCGCGGCGGGAGTCGCTGTCGTTCGTGCGGTCGGTGCTGGCCGGGACGTTGTCGCGTCCGGCGCAGTTCGGGTGCCTGGGGTTGCACGAGTGGGCGATGGTCTATCGGCAGTCGGCTTCCGACGTTCGGCACGATGCGTACCCGCTGCGTCTGGGCTCGTCGGGAACGGACGCGGTGGTGGAGTCGCATCGGATGCGGTGCTCGCACTTCGACGCGTACCGCTTCTTCACCGAGCCCGCGCGGCCGTTGAACGCCCTGTCGCCTTCGCGTGCTTCGCAAGCGGTGCTGGAGCAGGGTGGGTGCCTGCACGCGAACATGGATCTGTACAAGTGGGCCTACAAGCTGACGCCTCTGGTGCCCTCGGAGCTGGTGGCGGACTGCTTCGAGCTGGCCCGTGAGATCCGGGTCCTGGACATGCGGGCATCGCCGTACGACCTGTCGGCGTTGGGATATGAGCCAGTGCGGATCGAGACGCCGGACGGCAAGGCGGAGTACGCATCCGCCCAGCGCTCGTTCGCGTCCCGCGCCGAACCCCTGCGGCGTCGGCTACTGGACCAGGTGGAGGCCCTGCTCGATGCCGCCTGAGTACGAGGCGAAGGTGCTGGACATCTCGCCGGATGCTGTGGCGGCGCGGATCGCCGATCTGAGCGGGCAGCAGGTGGCGGGGCCGATCGTTCAGCGCCGGTACGTGTACGACATCGCCGCAGGCGATGCGACACGGTGGATCCGGCTCCGGGACGCGGGAGGCAAGGTCACGTTGGCGACCAAGCACATCGCGCACGACGGGATCGACGGCACGTTCGAGGTCGAGGTGGGCGTCGACGACTTCGCGGCGGCGAACGAGCTGCTGCGGACGCTCGGCTTCGTGCCGAAGTCGTACCAGGAGAACCGCCGTACCAGCTTCCTGCTCGACGGGGTCCAGCTGGAGATCGACGAGTGGCCGCTCATCCCGCCGTACCTCGAGATCGAAGGGCCCTCAGCTGTCGACGTGCACCGCGTCGCCGCGGTGCTCGGATACGACGAGAGCCAGCTGACGAGCGAGAACACCACCAAGATCTACCGTCGCTACGGGATCGAGCTCGCCGACCATTCCGAGCTCAGGCTCGAGTGAGCTGCGCGGTTGTTGCCTGAACGCACGTAGGGTGCATGCCGACGTGCGGCATGCACCCTGCGTGCGTTCTGAAGCGGCTGCCTACAGGCGGTGGCCGAGGTGTTCGAAGCGGTACTGCATGACGCGGTAGATGCTGTTGTCGTTCGTGTTCCACTGGCTGACGGTCAGGTGCAGGTCGTTCATCGTCGACCCCGGGATCACGTAGCTGCCGTACAACTGCGCCACGTGGTTGGTGTCCTGGTTGCCCCAGCCCGAGCCGTGCAGCAAGGTCACGCGCTCGGTCTTGCGCAGGTCCTGGGTCGGGTGGTTCAGCACCATCGCGCTGATCCGGTAGTTCGGGCCGTCGAACCAGGTGAAGACCCAGCGCTTGCCCAGCTTGCGCAGGGACATCTCGCCGATGATGTCGTCGATCACGGTGTCCGGGCCGGCGCCCCACTTCCACTTGTTGCCGACCTTGCCCCACGGCTCCCACTTGTCGGGGTCGGTGAGGTGCCACGGCCGGACGCGGTGCAGGATCATCGGGCTCTCGCGCAGGAACTCGGCCGTGTACACGTACACCCAGCCGTTGTCGTACTCCCACGTGCAGAGGTTCAGCATCTTGTTGTGCGCATGCCCGTCGAACCGCGCGCCGGAGTCCTTCCAGGTCGCGCCGTTGTCGGACGAGACCCAGATGCCGCTCCAGATCACGTTGCCGAAGCCCTGGTTGACCACGGCGTGCAGGTAGATCTTGTTCCCGATCGTGATGACGTCCGACGGGATGATCGTGGAGATCTCCTCGCCGTGCTCGTACGGGATCAGCTGTGCCGCCGGCACTCCGCCCACCGAGCCGGAGAACGTCACGCCGCGTTCGAGGTGGTGGCGCGTCTTCGACCACAGCGCGGTCGGCGAACGCCAGTTGTCACCCCAGTTCTCGCCACTAAAGCTGTCGCCGAAGACGTACAGCGACCGCCCGTCCGGCGTGCGGGTCACCGCGCCGAGGTCGACCCAGTCGAGTCCGAACTTCCCCGTGATGTCCGGTCCAGTGAGATTCTTGACCTTGGTGATCTTGATCCCGTCCGCCCAGACCGGCGGATACTCCAGCGGAGGCCTGTCCGCTGCTGCCGCCGGGGTCCAGGCGCCCCCAGCGATCCCGGTGCCGATCGCACCAGCAGCGCCCCCGAGGAGAAGTCGTCGCGAGATGTTCGAGGACATCAGTTGCTCCGTTCCCAGAAAACGATTTCCCCGCATCCTCCATTCAGAACGGCCCGTTGACAAGCGTCAGGGCCGGTTGTGGCAGCCCGTCGCCTGCTCGCGCCAGAGCCGCGCCAGCGGATCGTGGCCCGATACCCAGTTGGCTCCCCCTGGGGTCGCCTTGCTACAGTTCTCCAGGTTCATTCGCACGGCCCCGTTGTGTAGCGGCCTAGCACGCCGCCCTCTCAAGGCGGTAGCGCCGGTTCGAATCCGGTCGGGGCTACGGACCAAGGGACCAGTGTGGTCGGAGCATTGCTCCTTCCCCACTGGTCCTTCGCGTTTCCCCCGGGGGCCGAGCCCCCGGACCCCCACGGTGCCTGCTCCTGACCGGCACCAGGTGGTGCGGTGGTCGTCGACCAGCGACTACTCGCCGGGTGCGAGCGCGGTAGCGACGATGGTCGCGGCGTCGGCGACCAGGACATTCTCGACGGGTGCGTCCTTCTCGGTCTTCGTCGTCATCACCGACAGCAGCAGTGGCGTTCCCTTCGTGGTCCAGGTGACGCCCACATCGTTCGCGACGCCGTAGTCGCCGGTGCCGGTCTTGTCGGCGAGCGTCCACGCGGCCGGCAGCCCGGCCCGGAACCGCTTGGTGCTGGTCGTGTTTCCCTTCATCCAGGTCACCAGGCGCTCGCGATCGCGGGGCCGGAGTGCGCGGCCGAGCATGAGGTGCCCGTACGTACGACCCAGCGCCTCCGGCGTCGTCGTGTCGCGCGGGTCGCCGGGCACGGCGGTCCACAGGTCGGGCTCCCACCGGTCCGAACGCGTCGTCGTGTCGCCGATCGAACGCAGGAACGCGGTCAGGCCCTTCGGTCCGCCGATCTCACGCAGCAGCAGGTTCCCCGCCGTACCGTCGCTGTACTGCAGCGCCGCGGCGATGAGCTCGGCGATCGTCATGCCGGTCTCGACGTGCTGCGCGGTGATCGGCGCGTTCTTCATCACGTCGGCGGCCGGATAGAACACACGCTTGTCGAGCCGTGCGCAGTCGTCGTGGTCGCGCAGGACGGCCGCGGTGGCGAAGCCCTTGAACGTCGAGCAGAACGCGATCCGCCGGTCGTGCTGGTAGGTGACGGTCTTTCCGGTACGGGTGTTGACGGCGTACACGCCGAGCGTGGCCTGATAACGCTGCTCCAGCTCGCGGAACCGTGCGTTGAGGGACAGGGTTTCAGCCCGGGCGGAGGGAACGAGAACGGGTACGGCGAGGCCGGCGGCAAGGAGGGAACGACGGGTCACAGACATGCCCGTCAGGCAATCAGCGGGTGATCCTTATGTCCAAGAGACAATTCTTCATGATCCATGCCTTTCTGGTATGAGTGAGGATGTGGACCTGTTCGCGCACCTCGAGGCGTACGTCGCCGTCTGCCAGGAACGCAGCTTCTCCCGCGCGGCCGAGCTGCTCGGCATCGCCCAGCCGCTGCTGAGCCGGCGTATCAAGACCTTGGAAGGGCATCTCGGCGGCGAGCTGTTCGACCGGTCGCGGCGGCAGATCGAGGCGACGGCTCTCGGCGAGCTGCTTCTCCCGTACGCGAAGGACGTGCTCAACCGGGCCGAACACCTGCACGAGGTGGCGCGCTCGGCTCGCGAGTCGGCGGTCCGCGCGATCGGCGTCCCGCCCGACTGCGACCCGGTCGCGCTCGCTCGGATCCTCCGCGCCGGAGCGAGCAACGGGTTGGCGGTCAGCGTGCACGAGCTGTCCGCCGACGAACGCGCGGCCGGGCTGGAAGACGGGTCGCTGGCGTTCGCCGTTCTGCGGGTGCCGCCGGAGACCGCCGCGCTGCGGGTGCCGCTCGGGCTCGCGGGCGGGGGAGCGCGTCCCGTCCATCTGGAAGATCTGCGGCCGCGACGCGGCGCGGACACCGAGCCGCCTTCGATCCTGACCGCGGCGGAGGACGACGTGCCGTTCGCCGCCGACCGGTTGCGCCGGGCGTGCGCTCGGGCTGGGTTGCCGGAGCCGCAGCTCCGACCGGTCGCGTCGACCGCGACGGCGTTGGCGGAGACGCTCGCGGGGAACGGGCGGTTGCTGTGCACGGAGCGGTTCGCGCGGCGCCACGACGTCGCGTGGGCGCCGTTGGCCGATCCTTCGTTGCATCGCGGGTACGACCTCGGCGGCGCGCCGCCCGAGTGGCTGACCGGGTTGCTCGGTGCCGCGCTTGGCGCCGTCGCCGCCGTCGCGCCCCGACTTGCGAGACGAAGCGACGACGCCCGCTCGCGGCTGGCGGCCCGCGGATGAGCGCGCCCGCGTACGTCGCGAGCGACGCTGCTCTGCTGGCGGTGGCCGAGGCGATCGCCGGGGACTGGGAACGGGTCGGGGCGCGGGGGCACTTCCTCGCCCGCAACCTCGAGACCGGAGAGCAGCTGGGCTTCGACGTCGAGACGCCCGTACCGCTCGCGTCGGTCGCGAAGTTCCCGGTGGCGTTGGCCGTTCTCGAACGGGTGGCCGCGGGGGCCATCGATCCGGCGCGGCAGCTGACGATCGCGCCCGGGACGAGCATCGGCCCGACCGGAATCGCGGCGTTCCGCTACCCGGTCACGGTGGCGGTCGGCGATCTTGTGTTCCTGATGCTGAGTATCAGCGACAACGCGGCTGGCGACGCGCTGCTCGACCTGGTGGGCCTCGACGAGCTGGGCCGGAGCCTGGCAGCGTGGGACTGTCCGGGGGTGCGGCTTCGCCATCGCCTGCAGCGGTTGTACGAGTGCGCGGTGGGAGTGGCGGGTGAGGACTTCGGGCTGGCGTTGGAGCTGGCGATCCGCGACGACCAGTCCGGCAACCACACGATCGAGACACTCGACCCCGCGCACGCCAACGTCGGCACGGCCGCGGCCCTCGTCGACCTGCTGGGGAAGGTGTGGCTGGACGAGATCGCCTCGCCGCCCGCGACCGCGGAGCTGCGCCGGCTGATGTCGCTGCAGGTGTTCACCCAGCGGTTGTCGAGCGACCTGCGTACGGACACCGTGCGGGTGAGCGGGAAGACGGGAACGTTCCTGCATCTGCGCCACGAGATCGGCGTGGTGGAAGCCGATTCCGGCGACCGGGTAGCGATCGCGGCGCTGACCCGCTCCACCCGCCGCGCGTCCCTGGCCGCCGACATCGACCTCGCGATCGGCACCGCGGCACGCTCGGCGTTCGAAGCTCTCCGCACCGTCTGAGACGTCAGTGCAGGACGAGCAGGACGTGCTCGTTCTCGCCGTGCTGGACGAGGCCGGAACGTGCGAAGCCGAGCTTCTCCAGCAGCTTCACCGAGCCGACATTCCCACCACCGGGTCCGCGTACAGCGGCCTGGCGACCTCGGCGGCGAGGAAGAAGCGCAGAGCCGCGGTGCCGATGCCACGGCCCCAGAAGGCGCGGCCCAGCCAGTAGCCGAGGAAGCGGCGGCCGTCGTCCTCGGTCCAGGCCACCACGCTGCCGGCGAGAACGTCGTCGGCGAGGATCGCCTGCACGAAGACGTCGGGATGCCCGAGCACCTGCGTCTTCCAGTGCGTCATGAACCGCGAGCGCTCCCGCGGCACGAACTTCGACCGGCGTACGGCCTCCTCGTCGTGCTCCTGCTCGTAGAACACCTCCAGATCTGCCTCGACCACGTCACGCAACCGCACATCCAGTCCCATAGCGGCAAAGCCTCTCAGCGCCCACCGACAAGGCTCAGGAACGCACCACCAGCACGTGTTCCTGGCGCGGGACCAGCTCGCCGATCACCGGCACGCCGGGCAGCTCGCCCGCCAGCAGCAGCCCGCCCGACGTCTGCGCGTCGGCCAACAACAACGCCTCGTCGGACGAGACCGCCGACAGGTCCGCATAAGGAGCCACCCACTCCAGGTTGCGCCGCGAACCGCCGCTCACATAACCCGCGGCCAACGACTCCCGCGCCCCAGCGAGGTACGGAACGGCAGCGGCCGAGACGACCGCCGTCACCCCGCTCGCCCGCGCGAGCTTGTACAGATGCCCGAGCAGCCCGAACCCCGTCACGTCCGTCGCGCACGCGATCCCCGCCTCCACCGCGGCCACGGACGCGGAACGGTTCAGCGCCACCATGCTCGCAACGGCCTCCGGGAACACCTCGCCCGTCGACTTGTGACGGTTGTTGAGAATCCCGACTCCGAGCGGTTTCGTCAACGACAACGGCAAACCCGCTCGCCCGGCGTCGTTCCGCAGCAACTGCGAGGGCGACGCCACGCCGGTCACCGCCATGCCGTACTTCGGCTCGGGGTCGTCGATGCTGTGCCCGCCAGCCACATGGCAGCCCGCCGCGTGCGCAACGGAAACGCCGCCCCGCAGCACCTCGGCGGCCAACGAAGCAGGCAGCACGTCGCGTGGCCAGCCGAGCAGGTTCACCGCGACGACCGGCCGCCCGCCCATCGCGTAGATGTCCGACAGCGCGTTCGCCGCCGCGATCCGACCGAAGTCGTACGCGTTGTCGACCACCGGCGTGAAGAAGTCTGCGGTCGCCAACAGCGCAAGGCCGTTCTCGATCCGTACGGCCGCCGCGTCGTCGCCACCGTCCAACCCGACGAGCAGTTCACCGGCTGGCGACTCGACCGGGCTGGCACCGGCGAGCCCCTTCACCAGCTCCTCGAGCTCACCAGGCGGGATCTTGCACGCGCAGCCGCCGCCGTGGGCGTACTGGGTCAGCCGATACTCCATCGTCGTGGACATGGCCCCCATCCTTCCGTTGCCTGGTTACGCTCGGAAGGTGGATCGGGTCGCGATGCCGGAGCAGCTCCGGGCGGCGGGCGTCACGGCTCGTGAGCTGGATACGTTCTGGCTCGTCGCGGACCGCTTGCAGAACAGGGCCATCGCCGACCGGCTCAGCGTCTCCGAACGTACGGTCGAAAGCCACATCTCGTCCCTGCTGCGCAAACTGGGCGGAACGAACCGCATCTCCCTCGTCGCCATGGCCGACGATCTCCGCGATCAGCTCGAGCGGCGCGACGCCAGCCTGCCGATGCCGCTCTCGTCGTTCGTCGGCCGCACCGACCAGCTCGACGATCTCGCTGAGCTCGTCACCGCGCACCGGCTCGTCACGTTGACCGGACCCGCGGGTGCCGGCAAGACCCGCCTAGCACTGCAGCTCGCCCGCACCACCGACGCGCTCCCGCCGGCGACACTCGTCGACCTCGCCGCGCTGCCGCCTGGGGGACCGGTGGAACGTGCGTTCACCGACGCGCTCGGCATCGACATCGAGGGCCGCCCGGCCCGGACGATCCTGCGCGACGCGCTCAGCGAGGGCCGGCACTGGCTGGTCGTCGACAACTGCGAGCATGTCGCCGACGCCGTGGCCGCGCTGCTCTCCGCGTTGCTGTCCTCGACCAGACAGCTCACCGTGCTCGCGACCAGCCACGGACCGCTGCGGGTGGCGGGTGAGGTCGTGTACGAGGTGCCGCCGCTCGGCCTCCCGCCGGAGTCCGCCACGGATCAAGACGCCGAAGCGGTCAGGCTGTTCGCCGACCGGGCCGCCGCGGCCGCGCCCGGATTCGCCGTCACCCAAGAGAACGCCCGCGACGTCGCCGCGGTCTGCCGCCGGCTCGATGGGCTACCGCTCGCGATCGAGCTCGCCGCCGCGCGCATCCGTACGTTCTCCCCGGCCGAGCTGCTCGCCCGCCTCGACGACAGGTTCGCGTTCCTGACCGACGGCGCGCGAGGCACCGAGACGCGGCATCGCACGCTGGAGGAGGCGCTGCGGTGGAGCTACGACCTGCTGGACGACGACGAACGGCTCGTGCTCGAACGCTGCTCGGTGTTTCCCGGCTCGTTCGACTACGACACCGTCGCGGGCGTCGTCAGCTACGCGCCGTCGACGTCGGCCGACTTCGACCGCGCGTTCCCAAGGCTGCTGGACCGATCTCTCGTCGTGTCCCGGCGCCGCGGGCAGACGACGGAGTACCGGCTGCTCGACAGCGTTCGTCATTTCGCCCACCGGCAGCTGGTCGAACGCGAGGGTGGCGAGGCCGTCCGCGACCAGCACGCGAGGTACGTCTTCGCCCGGGCGGTCGGGCTCGGCGACGCCGTGCGCGGGAGTGACCAGCCCATGGCGTTGGCCTGGTTCGACCGGCGCTGGGGTGACCTCGTGGCGGCGATGAGCTGGGCCTTCGAGAGCGAGCAGTACGAGCTGGCCTGGACGTTCGTCGCCGGCGTCGGCACCGCGTGGGACGTGGTCGGCGTGCACGGCGTGCTGTTCGACTGGCTGGACCAGCTGCTCGAACGGCCTTGGCCAGCAGGGGAGCTGGGCCAGGCGGCCGCGGTGACGGCGGCCATCGCGCTCTGCCAGCAGAGCTCGGCGCGGTCGATCGAGATCGCCGAGCTCGCCGACCTGGCGACCTCACGGGCATCGACGCTGCTGGCCCGTGGGTGGGCGGGCGGTCGGGGTCCGAAGGCGGGGGAGGCCGAAGCCCGCCGCCAGCTTCGGGAGGCCGCTGACCTGTTCGGGGCGGCGGGTGATCCCTGGCACCGGGCGTTCGCGCTGACCGGCCTGGCCGCCGTCGAGACGAACGCCGATGCAGCACTCGCCTGTTGTACGGAGAGCGCGGAGCTGTTCAGACAGTGCGGCGATCTCGTGAAACGGGCGAACGTGCTGTACCACATGGCGATGCGTGCGATCGAGTGGAACGTTCGCCTGGACGAGGTCGGCGGCTGGATCGCCGAGGCCAGTGAGCTCGCGGAGCGCGCGGGCACCCGGCACGAGATCCTGCACGTGGCGATCGTGGCCGCGACGTTCGACCAGGCGTGCGGCGAGTACGACCTCGCCGAGGCGCGTTTCCGCGAGTTGCTGAGCGAGTTCCGTCGCCTCGACGACCGCCGCTGCGTGTCGCGGTGCCTGCGCGGGCTGGGCCTGGCGGCGACCCGTTCGGGAGACCTGGACACCGCGCGTCGGCACCTGGTGGAGGCCGTACGTCTGGCCGCCGAGACCGGTCCGCGCCAGCGCGTCGTCGACGCCCTCGAGCTGCTCGCGAACGTGGAGACGACCGCCGGCCGACCGGACCGCGCGGAGTTGATGCTCAAGGTCGGCGCAGCCGACGACCCGGTGGCGGAGCTGGACCTGCTCTTCTCCGCCCAAGGCCGTGTCTCTTAAGTATCGCCTGGCGCGCGACACCTCCCCCATAGTCAGCAGAGGCCGCCTGGGCGCGGTGCGAAGTGTCGTGGTCGCCTTACCCGGCCAGTGGCCGCTCTACCTGGCGTCCACCCCACGTAAAGGGGCGAATGATCATGTAAACATGATCGTTGGCTCCAGAGCAGGGCGGGGCCGACCGGTCGAACGCACCGCCGGACGAAAGACCGATGCTAGGCGAACATCGGTCAGAACGTAGCCAGGCTTGAAGACTTCGTCCGACCATCGAAAGAGACCGCGGACGGAGGAAGCGTGACGAGGCTGTGGTGGCAGGACCCGTTCCGCATGTTCCAGACCAACCTCCGCGAGATCGACGCCGGGTTCGACGTCGACCGCGTCGCGGACTATCTCGTCGAGTTCGGTGTCAACACCTGGTTGCTCAGCGTCGGCGGCATCCTCTCGAACTACCCGACCGAGCTGGACTTCCAGACCCGCAACCCGTACCTCGCCAACAGACCGTCCGGCGACCTCGTCGGTGACGCCGTCGAAGCGGCGAAGCGCCGCGGCATCCGCGTGATGGCCCGGATGGACTTCTCGAAGGTCGACCACCGCCGTGCCGAGCAGCATCCCGAGTGGTGCTTCGTCGACGCGGCCGGCGAGCACCAGGTCTACAACGGTCTGACCAGCGTCTGCCCGAGCGGCGATTACTACCAGAAACATCTGTTAGAGGTTCTCACTGAAGTTCTCGATCGTTACGAAATCGACGGGTTCTTCTGCAACTGGATGTCGTTCAACGAGGTCGACTACAGCCGGACGTACCGCGGCGTGTGTCAGTGCGTGTCCTGTGTACGCGGGTACGACGACGAGCTCCCGGTGGACCGGACCTCGCCCGGCTACGCGAGCTGGCAGCGGTTCTCGCGCGGCGTGCTCGACGACCTCACCGGCCGGATTCGCGACCACATCGCCGCGCGCCGGCCGGAGGCGCCGCTCGTTCTCGGTGACCGCGCGGACATCGTGTTCCACGAGGCGAACAACGCCGTCGGCAGGCCGCTCTGGCACCACCGCACGAGCGAGGCGGTCAGCCTGGCGAAGACGTACCGGCCGAACGTGCCCGTGCTCACCAACTCGGTCGGGTTCGTCGACATGCCGTACCGCATGGCCGGCGAGGACCCGAACCACTTCGCGCAGTACCTGACCCAGGCCATCGCGCGCGGAGCGAACCCGTCGACGTACATCATGGGAACGCCGTTCGACAATCCGTACGAGTGCCTGGAGGTCGCCAGCGAGCTGACCCGATTCCACCGCGACCATGCCGAGGTCTATCGCGACCTCGTGCCCGCGGCGGAGACGCTGCTCGTCCGGGGAGGTTCGCGCCCTGAGTTCGAGGGGCTGTATCTCGCCTTGCTGCAAGGGCATGTGCCGTTCGACGTCCTCGGTCAGGAACGGCTGGGAGATGTCGACCTCGGTCGGTATCGCGTGGTGGTGCTGCCCGACCTGGGGGAGGTCGAGAGCGAGCAGCTCGGCGAGTTCGTCCGCTCCGGTGGTGCGGTGGTCGCGACCGGACGAACGGAGCACGCCTGCCTGCCGGTCGAGCGGCGGCTGGCGAGGTACGAGTCAGAGGAGTCGGTCAGATCCCTTCATCTGAAGGCGAAACACGTGCTACCGGTGGTCGGCGCGTTCGACGTCGTGGAGCCGAGAGCGGGCGCCGAGACGGACTACCGAGTGCTGTCGCGCGCACCGTACGGTCCGCCCGAGAAGACCCACGGGCATGTCGAGCTGGACCGCTACGGCCGCATCAGCGCCGCATACGAACGAGGGCGCGCTGTACTGCTGCCCTGGACAGTCGGGCGTGGGTATCGCGAGGTGGGGCTGACCGCGTACCGCGACCTGATCCTCGACGAGGTCACCGCGGCCGGTGCGCCGCGGATCGAGACCGACCTGCCCGAGCAGGTGGAGATCGTGCTCGGGCGCTCGGCCGCTGGGACCGTCGTCCACCTGCTGAACAGGTCCGGCGACCAGCCACAGCGGTTCGCGCCGCCGGTGGAGATCGGCGAGTGCTGGTTGGCGATCGACGGTACGTTCCGCGCCCTGCATGCCGACCGCATCCTGACGAGCGAGAACGGAAAGGTGCGCCTGCCGCGGATCGGGCGCTTCGAGGTGCTCGCAGGCCGTGTCTCTTAAGTAGCGCTGGTCATCGCGCTCCGCGCGATGGCGCGCGGCCCAAGGAAATTCACAGAGCGCGCCCGGCTGGGCGTGGTGCAGGAGGAATTCATAGTTCGTCCTATGGGTGACGAACTGGACCGCGGTCAGGCGGGATGCGGTGTGTCGCGCGCCAGGCGATAGTTAAGAGACACGGCCTGGGTAGCGTTGCGGACGTGCATGGACAACTCGACGCGGCAGGCACTCTGGTGATCCTCGGCAACGCGCACCTGCGTGGCCTTCCCTGGCAGGACGTCGGCGCGTTCGGGTCCGCGCACGTCTTCGATTTCCAACATCACCTGTTCCGGCTGGATGGCAACCTCTCGCAACCGGTGCACGAGTGGCCGACGTTGCTGTCCGCGCAGGGCGTACGGCGATGCTTCCTCCTGCTGCGCCCGCCGTCGGTCGGCGACGTCTGGAAGGCGGGCGCGTTGGGAACCGAGGTGCTCTGCCTCACGGCGGAAGGGTCGATCGCGTTCGAGGTGACGTTCGCGCCCGGACCCGCGGAGGAGCCGAGGATCAAGCAGTTCGTGTTCGGCGACGGGACCCGCGGCCCGGCGCTCACGTCGCCGCCCGACCGGTCCCTCGACGCGGCTGCCGCCGAGCTGGACGGCGCACTCGTCGCCGCGTCGGAGGTGGCGTCCGGACTAGGCCTGGTGGACCCGTGGGTGGCGACGTTCGCGAAGGCACGCGACGCGCTGACGACGACACCGACGCTCCCGCTGCCCAGCTACAGCGAGCAGGCCTCGCGGATGCACGCCGCCGCGTCGGCCGCCTGGGTGTTCGGCGCGATGGGCAGCTGGAACGACTACGTCCCGCTCGCCGGCGAGCCCGGCAAGGTGACCGACCGGCTCTACCGCGCCTGCCTGAACGGCTTCGAGGCCGCGGTCAACGAGGCCTAGACCAACGCGAACGACGCCGGGTACTTGGGCGGGAGCTGGAGGACGGCCTCTTCCAGGTGGAGGTCGGTGAGGATCGACTGCCAGTGCCGCCGGCACTCGGCGGCGCTGGGCTGGTCGCCGGCGGCGAGCAGAACGCGTTCCAGCTTGGCGATCAGCCTGACGACCTCGAGCGTCCCGGACACGTGATGCCACACGTCGGCCGAAGCGCGCAGGTACCTGGCCGCGTCCGCCCACCGGCCCTCGGCGGCGGCGAGGTCGCCGAGCGCGTGCAGCCCGTCCGGGTTGGGATCGGGCTCGGGCGCGTGCTGGTCGAGTACGGGTACGGCGGCGTCGAGGAGCTCGCGGGCCTCGGCGAGGCGACCGGTGTGGATGTGGACGTGCGCCCGCTGGAGCTGGCAGTAAGCGGTCCCGAGCTCGTCGCCGGTGGTCGCGCAGATCGCCCGCATCTCGTCGAGGGCGTCGAGCGCCTCCTCGTACTGCCCGGCCAGGGCGAGGACCTGGCCAAAGCTCAGGAGCGTGATGCCGAGCTGTCGAGACGGACCCTCGGCGCGCGCGAACTCGAGCGCGTCGGCGATCAACGGCAGACCCTCGGCGAGCTTGCCCTGGTCGGCCAACGCCGCGCCGAGCTCGAGGTGCAGGCTCCGCCGCATGCTCGGGTCCTGGTCGGGTACGTCGATCGCCCTCGCTCGGTCGAGGAACTCGATCGCCTCGTTGAGCCGAGCCAGGCTCCGCTCCGCCCACGCGCACCGCAGCAGCGCCTCCTGCTGGGCTTCGGCGTCACCGAGCTCACGGGCCGTCTCGTACTTCAGCGCGGCGATCGCGGGCAGCTCGCTGAACCGCGCCCGTTGGGCGTACGCCGTGAACAGCTCGCCCAGCAAGCGGATCCGAAGCTCGAGCCCGGACCGCTCCGGGGCGAGCCGCAGCGCGGTCTGCATGAGCCGTTCGCGGTCCTGGTCGTACGCGCGAACGGTGAGGAAGCCGGCGAGGCGCATCGCCAACGTCCCCGCCAGCTCGAAGTCGCGCAGGCCGTGGGCGAGGTCGAACGCGGCGAGCAGGTTGGGCAGCTCGACCTCGAACCAGGTCGCCGCGAACTGGCGGGCGAGGCCCGCCGCTCGTTCGGGCGGCGTGGGAGCGGGCAACCCACGTGCGGACATCCGTCCGTGCTTGACCTGCCCGTCGGCGATCGAGGCGAGGCCGAGCCAGCCGTTGACGACGCGGCGGAGTACGGCGTCGCGTTCGGCGTCGGGCTCCTCGTCGAACGCGTGCTCCCGCGCGAACTCCGCGATCAGGTCGTGCAGCCGGTACCGGGCCTGGTCGACGGAGTCGCGGCCCATCGGCTCGATCAGGTGCACGTCGGTGAGCTGATCGAGCAACCGACCGGCGTCGGCGCCGACCAGCTCCTCGGCCACCCAGAGCGGCCAGCTGTCCATCGGCAGCAGGCCGAGGCGGCGGAACAGTGTGCGGCACGGCGGATCGAGCGACTCGTACGTGAGCGCGATCCCCGCACGCACGTCGATGTCGCCGATCGCGAGCTCGTCGAGGCGCGCGCGTTCGTCGGTGAGCCGTTCCTCCAGCTCGCTGAGCCGCCATGAGGGATTGGCCGCGAGCCGTGCGCCGGCAACGCAGATCGCGAGCGGCAGGAAGCCGCACAGCTCGGCGATCGACTCCGCCGCCGACGGTTCGCGCCCGGCGCGTTCCGGGCCGACGATCGCCACGAGCAGCCGCGTCGCGTCGGCCGGCAGCAGTCGCGCGACCGTCCAGCGTGGCGCGGGAGCGAGCGCGGCGAGGCTGCGGCGTGAGGTGACGAGGAGCCCGCAGCCGGAGCCGCTCGGGATCAAGGGGCGGACCTGCTCCTCGTTCGCGGCGTCGTCGAGGACCACGAGAACGCGGCGGTCGGCGAGCGCGGTCCGGTAACGGGCGGCTCGTTCCTCTTCGCTGGTGGGAATCTCCGAGCCCGCGACGCCGAGCGAACGCAGGAACCGGCCGCTGATCTCGTGCGCGGAGACCGGGCTCTCCTGGCTGCCGCGCAGGTTCGCGAACAGGGTGCCGTCCGGATAGGTGGCGGCGAGCCGGTGGGCGGCCGCGAGCGCCAGCGCCGACTTGCCGACGCCGCCCGAGCCGACCAACAGGGCGATCCTGGTCGGCTCACCCGTCTCGCGTTGCTCGTCGCCGAGCCGGTCGACGAGCTCGTCGAGGACCTTCGTCCGACCGACGAGCGCGGCGGTGAGCGCGGGCAGTTCGCGCGGGACGACCGGACGGTCCGCGGTCGACTCGGGGAGCGGGTCGCCGGCACGGATCTCGCGTTCCAGACGTCGCAGGTCCGCACCGGGCTGGACGCCGAGCTCGTCGCCGAGCCGGCGAGCGGCCAGCTGGTACGCGTCCAACGCGTCCACCCGGCGGCCGTCGAGAACAAGGGCACGCATGCGCAGCTCGTAGAGGTACTCGCGGTAGGGATGCTCCTCGACCAGCGGAGCGAGGGCGTCCAGCGCGGCTTGATGGTGGCCGAGCGCGAGGTGGGCTTCGAGCTGGGCGATGGTCGCGGCGAGGCGTTCGTCGTGCACGCTCTGCCGAATCGTTCCGGCGAGGTCGTCGCCGATGCCGGCGAGCGCCGGCCCGCGCCAGTGGCCGAGAGCGGCGGTGGAGCAGGAGAGCGCGGCCTCGTGGTCGCCCTTCTCGCGTGCGGTGCGGGCATGTTCGACGTCGCGACGGAAGTCGGTGAGGTCGAAGCGGTGGTCGCCGAGCTTGAGCTCGTACCCGAGCGGCCGGGTCTCGATCAGGTGCTCGTCGAAGCCGTTCAGCCGGCGGCGCAGGTTGCGGATGATGTTGTGCAGCTGGGCGCGGGCAGACTGCGGCGGGTCTTCGGGCCAGAGCGCGTCGATGAGCCGTTCTGCCGGCACGACTCGGTCGGCACTGAGCGCGAGCAGGGCGAGGACGTACGCCTCGCGGGCGCTGCCGACGGCCACCGACGCGCCGGCCGCCACGACAACGACGGGTCCGAGGATGCCCAACCGCATATGCCGAACCCTACGGGGTCAGCCCTGGGGCTGTGGCGTGGTGCGAATCCAGAGCTCGGCGCCGATGACGTGGCTGACGAACGCGACCCAGAACGCCGGCGCGAAGCTGCCCTGGAAGTCGAGCAGGCCGGTCGAGGAGAAGATCGCGATCCAGATCCGGATCGAGCCGACGCCGAGTGCGATCGCGAACGCGCGGATCATCCACCGTCGATGGTCGGCGACCCGATCCTGCTTGATCGCCCGGAACGCGAGCACGAGGCAGGCGATCATCCAGAGGCTGAACACGACCGCCGCGACCGACTCGCCGACACCACCGAACGCGTACGGGATGCCGAACGCGATCGCGAAGATCGCGCTCAGCAGACCGGCCACCAGCAGCAGCCGTCCGAATCGCCGGTGGAACCAGTAGGCCTTGCTGCGAATCCGATGGGCGAGCTGGAACGGAGCGCCGATCAGGTAGAGCACGCCGGGTGCGATGTGTGCCACCGCGAGCCACGGATGCTCGACGTACCGCTTGGCGTACTCGTCGTCGTCGGGGACCGTTCCGGCCTGCAGATGCGGGAGGTCCTCGATCATCCGCAGCACGGCGAACGTGAGCACGATCAGGATGAGAATCAGCGTGATCGCCTGGACGATGCTCAGCTTCGCCCGTCCGACCGTTGCGGGCGGCGGTGCGGTGGGTGGTGTGACCATGTCTTCGGGGTGCCCTCCCGTCGGCGCCAGGGTGCGGCGCGGCAACAGCTTGCCAGGCCCGGTGTTTCCCGTCGAGGTCTTGGGGTTCCGCAGTGGGCTGATCGTTATGTGGGCAAGGTCTGCCGGACGACCTCGCGGATCAGGGCCGCGGGGTCGTCGGTCTGTTTCCTCACCTCGCGTTGGATCCGCGCACCCGTTCCCCGTCCGATGACGTCGGCGAGGCGTGCCCGCGTGACCTCGAGCTCGCTCCATTCGGCGAGAACGGGCGTGACTCGATCGACGAGCGCGGCGATCACGAACGCCGCGGGAGCGGGCTTTCCCGTCTCCGGATGGAGCAGCTGGCCTTCGATCCCGTTCCGCGCCGCTGTCCATTTCGCCAGCCGCATCAGCTCCGGTCGAGGCGGTGCGAACGGCTCCTCGCGTTGCCAGGCGGCGATCTCGGTCTCGACCAGCGCTCGCGCCAGCGTGGCCAGCAGCACGGTGTCCTCCCAGCGCAGGCAGACGTCAGCGATGCGTACCTCCAGCGTGGGGTACGTCCGCGAGAGCCGTACGTCGAACCACACCATGCCCTCGTCCCTCAGCACATCGGTGTCGAGCATCGCGTCCACGACGCGGCGGTACTCCTCGAGCGAGCCGAAGTGCGACGGCGTTCCCGACGACGGCCAGCGTTCGACGACCTGGGAACGGTAGGTCGCGTAGCTGGTGTCGACGCCGTTGAAGTACGGCGAGTTCGCCGACAACGCGAGCAGGACCGGTAGCCACGGGCGGAGCCGATCCAGCGCCGCGACGCCTTCGTCTGGCGACGCGATCTCCACGTGCACGTGGCATCCGCAGACCAGCTGCTCCTGTGCGGTGAGCCCGAAACGTTCCGCGATGTGCAGATAGCGCTGCTTCCAGGTGACGTTCGTGTCCACCGGCATCGGCGAGGTCGCGATCGCGGCGACGTTCGCTCCCGCCGCCTCGGCGGCCTTCGCTGCCTTGTGCCGCCACTGGCGAAGCTCGGCGGCGAGCTCGTCGATCGTCGTGCAGGGCTTGGTGTCGAGCTCCAGTTGCTCGCGCATGAGTTCGGGATCAAGTCGCGACTCGTCCGTCATCCGCAGCACCGAGTCCGCGAGCGCGATCGGGTGGCCGTTGTCGGGGGAGATGAGCAGCAGTTCTTCTTCTACGCCAAGTCGTCGTCGCACCCGGGGTCCATGCCCCGTCTGTGCGGGGTTACTCGGGGATTACTCGGCGGCGCGGCGCAGCGCGTCGGACAATCGCTCGGCGGCGGCCATCACCGCGGGAGCGTGCATGCGTCCGGGCTGGCGGGACAGCCGCTCCAGCGGACCGGACACCGACACCGCCGCGACGACCTTGCCGGACGGCGAACGGACTCCTCCCGACACCGAGGCGACGCCCTGCTCACGTTCGCCGACGCTCTGAGCCCAACCACGGCGGCGTACGGCGGACAACGTTGCGGCCGTGAACTTCGCGCCCTGCAAGCCGCGATGCAGCCGCTCGGGCTCCTCCCACGCCAGCAGTATTTGCGCCGCCGACCCCGCGTGCATGGTCAGCTGCGTGCCGACCGGGATCGTGTCGCGCAGCCCCGTTGGCCGTTCGGCCGCCGCGACGCAGACGCGCAGGTCGCCCTGGCGCCGGAACAACTGTGCCGACTCGCCCGTGATGTCCCGCAGGCGTGCGAGAACGGGTCCCGCCGCCGCCAGCAGCCGGTCCTCACCTGCGGCGGCAGCAAGCTCGCCGAGCCGCGGGCCGAGGATGAACCGCCCTTGCATGTCGCGCGCAACCAGACGATGGTGTTCGAGAGCAACGGCGAGACGGTGCGCAGTCGGCCGAGCCAGGCCGGTGACCTGGACCAGTCCGGCCAAGGTCGCCGGTCCCGCCTCGAGTGCTCCGAGGACGAGTGCCGCCTTGTCCAGTACGCCGACTCCGCTAGAGTTGTCCATGACTCGATATTGCCGTCTCGAATGCCGAGACGCAAGCCCACGGGCCTAGGAAGTTTCCAGTCTGGAGGACGGAACCATGGGGACCACACTGTCCCAGAAAGTGTGGGAGGAGCACGTCGTACGTCGCGCGACGGGGGAGCCAGACCTTCTCTACATCGACCTTCACCTCGTGCACGAGGTGACAAGTCCGCAGGCGTTCGACGGACTTCGACTGGCTGGACGGCCGGTTCGTCGGCCGGACCTGACGATTGCGACTGAGGACCACAACGTTCCGACCCTCGATGTCGACAAGCCGATCGCCGATCTGGTGTCGCGCACGCAGGTCGACACGCTGCGGAAGAACGCCGCCGATTTTGGCATTCGTTTGCACGCGCTCGGCGACGCCGACCAGGGCATCGTGCACATCATCGGCCCGCAGCTCGGGCTTACCCAACCGGGCATGACGATCGTCTGCGGTGACTCGCACACCTCCACACATGGTGCGTTCGGCGCGATCGCGTTCGGCATCGGGACGAGCGAGGTCGAGCACGTTCTCGCGACCCAGACGCTGACCCAGAACACCCCCAAGACCATGGCGGTCACGGTCGACGGCGAGCTCCCCGAGGGCGTCACGCCGAAGGACCTCGTGCTCAGCCTGATCGCGCACGTCGGCACCGGCGGCGGGCAGGGACACATCGTCGAGTACCGGGGCGAAGCGTTCCGCGCGATGTCGATGGAAGGCCGCATGACGGTCTGCAACATGTCCATCGAGTGGGGCGCGAAGGCCGGCCTCGTCGCGCCGGACGAGACCACGTTCGCCTATCTCGAAGGGCGTCCGCACGCACCGCGCGGCGCCGACTGGGAGAAGGCGCTGGAGTACTGGCGCACGCTGACGACGGACGACGACGCCGAGTTCGACCGCGAGGTGAAGCTCGACGCCGGCGCGATCACGCCGTTCGTCACCTGGGGAACGAACCCGGGGCAGGGTGTTCCGCTGGGTGGCAACGTGCCCAGCCCGGACGACTTCGAGGAAGAGGGCGCGCGCGTCTCGGCGGAGAAGGCCTTGGAGTACATGGGTCTGACCGCGGGCACGCCGATGCGCGAGGTGTACGTCGACACCGTTTTCCTCGGCTCCTGTACGAACGGGCGGATCGAGGACCTGCGGGCCGCCGCCGACGTCCTGCGTGGGCGGAAGATCTCTGACAGCTTGCGGATGCTCGTCGTTCCCGGCTCGGGTCGGGTGCGGCTGCAGGCCGAGTCCGAAGGGCTCGACGTCGTCTTCAAGGACGCCGGTGCCGAGTGGCGCGGGG
This sequence comes from Tenggerimyces flavus, assembly GCF_016907715.1. Classification (NCBI taxonomy): domain Bacteria; kingdom Bacillati; phylum Actinomycetota; class Actinomycetes; order Propionibacteriales; family Nocardioidaceae; genus Tenggerimyces; species Tenggerimyces flavus. The sequence goes on from NZ_JAFBCM010000001.1 coordinate 3,478,355, forward strand.
CGGGCTGCTCGATGTGCCTGGGCATGAACCCGGACCAGCTCGCTCCCGGCGAGCGCAGCGCGTCGACGTCCAACCGCAACTTCGAAGGACGGCAGGGAAAGGGCGGACGTACGCACCTCGTCTCGCCGCTCGTCGCCGCCGCGACCGCGGTGACCGGTCACCTCGCGTCCCCCGCCGACCTGCTCAACGCCAGGAGCTGACATGGACAAGTTCACCGTTCACTCCGGCAAGGCATTGCCGCTGCGACGCAACAACGTCGACACCGACCAGATCATCCCCGCGGTCTATCTGAAGCGCGTCACCCGGACGGGCTTCGGAGACGGACTGTTCGCCGCGTGGAAGAACGACTCCTCGTTCGTCCTGAACCGTCCGGAGCACGCGGGCGCCACGGTGCTCGTCGCCGGACCGGACTTCGGCACCGGCTCGTCGCGCGAGCACGCCGTGTGGGCTTTGATGGACTACGGCTTCCGCGTCGTCATCTCCTCGCGGTTCGGCGACATCTTCCGCGGCAACTCCGGCAAGGCGGGCTTGCTCGCCGCGCTGGTGGACCAGAAGGTCGTCGACCGGCTCTGGGACCTGATCGAGGAGGAGCCCGACACGCAGGTCGTCGTCGACCTGGAACACCGGACGATCCGCGCGGGCTCGGGAGAGACCGCGGTCAACGACTCGTTCGACATCGACGACTACACGCGTTGGCGGCTGCTCGAGGGACTCGACGACATCGGCATCACGCTGTCGAGCGCGGACGCGATCGACGCGTTCGAGGCGAAGCGCTCGCCGCTTCGACCGACGACGCTGCCGGCACGTACCTGACCCCGCATCACCGATGACGTCCCTGTCGCGAACGCTCGCGGCGGGGACGTTCTCTTTTACGAGGAGAAGAGATGACAGCGGCTTGGGACGGCGAGCTCTACTCGGCGAACACCGCGCACCACCGGGCGTACGACGCCGCCGTACTGGAAGGCGTTTCCGTCCCGGCGGACGGGCGGATCGTCGACGTTGGCTGCGGAGTCGGCGACTTCACCCGTTCGCTCGCGGCCTTGGTGCCGGAGGGTTCGGTGCTCGGCGTCGACGCGTCGGCGGAGCAGATCGCGGCGGCTCGTGCGGCGGGGGAGGGCGAACGGGTGACGTTCGAGACCTGCGTCGCGCAACGGCTCGGCGAGGTCGTTCCAGCCGGCTCGGCGGACCTCGTCATCTCGGTCGCCTGCCTGCATTGGGTTCCCTGGGACGACCATCCGGCCGTGCTGCGCGAGGTTGGTGAAGCGCTCAAGCAGGGCGGGGCGTTCCGTGCCGAGTTCGGCGGTGCCGGTCAGATCGCGGGCGCGCGGCGGGTGTTGGACGAGGAGTCGGAACGTCGTGGTGGGCCGGTGAGTCCGTGGACGTTCCCCACCGACGAGGAGTACCGCGCGCTGCTGGTGGCGGCGGGATTCGACGTCTCCTGGGTGCGGTTGCTGCGGCAGCGCCGGTCGATGCCGACCCCCGATGCGTTGCTGGGTTGGCTGCGCAGCCAGGTCGCGATCGCGTACCTGCCGCGCCTCGACCCGTCCGTTGTGACGGACTTCACTGCGGCGGTCGAACGGCGCGTGGTGGAGGAGTTGAGGCGGCCCGATGGCACGTACGACCAGGACTATGTACGGCTCGACTTGCTCGTTCGGGCCGCTGGCTGAGGCGTTCGGCCCGCCCTGGCTGGGATGCGGCGCGGACCGCATCGGCACCCTTCTGCGTCTTTCTTCAGCTTCGTCTGGGATAGTTCCCGAGATGAGTCAGAACGCTCGTGAGGCAAAGGGATTCACCGACCTCGCGGCTGCCCTCCGGGAAGCGACGAGGCGACTCCACACATTACGAGTCGAACCCGCTGTCCGCGATCGTCTGACCAGGAAACTGCTGGCCATCACTCAGGCAAGCAAGCACGACCTCGAATCGGCCGCAAAACGCCTGCGAAAGTTCCAGGAGGACCTGGCAGACGCCGAGAACGGGACGTCCTAGGATGAAATCCGTGCGACACAAGGGTTTTTCTTGCGAAGGTGATTGAGAGATGGCGAGAAGTTCCCTAACGTCCTCATGAATCGAGCACATGGCTCGGACATCCAGGTTCACGGAGGGAAGAAGTGAACAAGTCACAGCTCATCGACACGCTTGCGGGCAGGTTCGATGGCAACAAGCGGGACGCGCAGCACGCGCTCGAGTCGGTGCTCGACACCATCACGCGTGCCGTTGCGGCCGGCGAGAAGGTCTCCATCACGGGCTTCGGCGCGTTCGAGAAACTCGACCGCCCTGCTCGTATGGTCCGCAACCCCGCGAGTGGTCAGCGGGTCCGTGCCAAGAAGACGTCGGTGCCGAAGTTCCGCGCAGGCGCGAACCTCAAGGCCGTCGTCGCTGGCCAGAAGAAGCTGCCGAAGCTGACCGTTGCCAAGGCTGCTGCGACCAAGGCCGCTCCGGTCAAGGCCGCCGCGACCAAGGCTGCTCCGGCGAAGGCCGCTGCCACCAAGGCCGCCAAGGCTCCGGCGAAGTCGCCGGCGAAGCGCGCTGCGGTGAAGGCGACGACCGCGAAGAAGACGGCCACCAAGGCCACGACGACGCGGGCGACGAAGAAGGCCAGCCCGGCCAAGAAGACGGCGAAGCGAGCCGTCAAGAGTTAATCAGCGGACGCACGTTCGCTGAAGCAGGCAAAAGGGCCGGATCCCCGACGGGGATTCCGGCCCTTAGCCATGCAGCGTGTAGATGCTGACGCCCGTGACGCGGAGGTCGGCGCCTTCGCCGGTGGTCTGGAGCTGGACGCGTTGGCCGATGCGCAGATGTCGCACGGTGCTGGTCGCGAACGCGTCGGCGTCATAGGGGAGCTCGACGCCGTCGTCCAGGAGGACGGTGCCGCTTCGCGATTGCGGGTCGAACGAACGCACGGTGCCCTGCATGGTGGGGAAGCCTAACCGTGAACGGTCTCGAGCGCGGCGAGGATCTCCCGGGTGTGCGGGCCGACGCCGAGCAGCGCGGCCTCGCGAAGGTCGGGCTCGGTGTCGACATCGCGCCGTACGGTGGGGATGTCGGTGCCGTCGAGCTCGACCGCGCCGCCGGACAGATGGGCCAACCTCGACGGGCCGCCGAAGGCGGGTACGAAGTCGGCGCCCGGCATCGTGCAGTACAGCGTCGTCCCGACCGCGGGGGTGTCGGAGACGAACGAGGTCTGGTGGTCCGCCGCGAGCGTGAGCGCGTGGGCCAGCTCGTCCGGCCGCAGCGCGGGCAGATCGGCCAACATGGCGGCGATCGGGGCGCGGCCGCGGCGTTCGCGAGCGGCCAACCAGCCGTAAACCAGTGCTTGGTTCAGGCCGAGGTCGGGCTCGTCCGGAACGACGATGGCGCCCAGGTCGTTCAGCACGTGCGTCGCGTCGGAGTCGTTGGTCACGATGACGACCTCAGCCACCGCGGGCGAACGAAGCGTCGCCGCGATCGTGTCGAGGCCCATCGCCCTCGCGAGTCCGGGGCGATGCGGGCCGGCGTACGAGGCGAGGCGGGACTTGGCGACCGCGTATCGCTTGACCGGGACCACGACGGTCCATCCATCGTTGCGCGGACGGAAGCCAGGTAGGTGACTCACAAGCTCGATCCTCTCAACCTCCGGCAACTCACTCTTGCCAAGGCCGTGCTCGACACCGTTATTCCGGCCGTGCACACTATCCGGGCCGTGTCTGACGGAGAGCGTCGGAAATGCGCGCGGCGCATCCGCGCCCGTATGGGCGTGCTGCAGGAGGAACTCATATTGGTTATATGGGTGACGAGCTGGAGCACGGCCAGACGGGATGCGGGGTGTCGCGCGCCCGGCGAAATCCGGCAGACTCGGCCCAGGATCCTCGCTTCCGCAGGATCGACGAGGAGGACGGAAGTTGACACAGCCCCCGCCCGGATTCGCCTACCGGTTGACCGCGGCCGTACTGAGGCCGCCGCTTGCGGCCCTGACCAAGCGCGACTGGAAGGGCGGCGAGAACATCCCGGCTGACGGCGGGGTCATCATCGTGGCCAACCACATCTCCTACATCGACCCGCTCGTGTTCGGCCATTTCATCCACGACCATGGGCGACCGGTCCGCTACCTGGCGAAGGCGAGCCTGTTCGACATCCCGCTGCTGGGACCGTTCCTGCGATCCGCCGGGCAGATCCCCGTACACCGGGAGAAGCGCACCGCGGGCGACGCGCTCGCCGAGGCCTGCGAGGCGATCGAGAGCGGCGAGTCCATCGCCATCTATCCCGAGGGCACGATCACCCGTGACCCGAACCTGTGGCCGATGATCGGCAAGACCGGTGCCGTACGCGTCGCGCTGCGCACAGGAGCCGAGATCGTCCCGGTCGCGCAGTGGGGCGCGCAGCACATCCTGAAGCCGTACGGGAAGGTGCCGAAGTTCCTGCCGCGCAAGACCGTGCACGTCCATGCGGGGCCGCCGGTGGATCTGTCCGCGTATCGCTCGGCCGACCCGCACCCGTCGGTGTTGAAGAAGGCCACCACCGACGTGATGGCGGCGATCACCAACCTGCTGGCCGGCATTCGCGGCGAGACGGCGCCCGTGCCGTTCGACCCGAGCAAGAGCGGCTTGCCTACGCTCGGAAACCCGAACAAGAAGGCCAAGAAGCGATGACGCGCGTTGCCGTTCTCGGTGCGGGTTCGTGGGGCACGGCGTTCGCGCTCGTCTGCGCCGACGCGTCGTCGGACGTCGTGCTGTGGGCACGGCGGCCGGAGTTGGCCCAGGCCATCAACGAGCGTGGGGAGAACCCGGACTACCTGCCCGGGATCGCCCTGCCCGCGGGGATTCGCGCCACGTCGTCGGCCGAGGAGGCGCTGTCGGGGGCGGAGTACGTCGTGCTCGCGATCCCCTCGCAGCAGCTGCGGACTCACCTCGCGCCGTGGTCGGCTTTGCTGGGACCGGCGTCGGTTCTCGTGAGCCTGGCCAAGGGCGTCGAACTCGGGACGGCCAAGCGGATGTCGGAGGTGATCGTCGAGGTCGCGGGTGTCGAGGACGACCGGGTCGCCGTCGTCAGCGGGCCCAACCTGGCCAAGGAGGTCGCGCAGCGCCAGCCGGCCGCCTCGGTCGTCGCGTGCCGTGACGCCGGCGTTGCCGAACGCCTGCAGAAGGTCTGCCACTCGCCTTCGTTCAGGCCGTACACCAACTCCGACGTGACCGGCTGCGAGCTCGCTGGCGCGACGAAGAACGTGATCGCGTTGGCGGTCGGGATGGCCGTGGGGTTGGGCTTCGGCGACAACGCGCGCGCGTCGGTGATCACCCGCGGGCTCGCGGAGACGACGCGGTTGGGGGTGACGTTGGGCGCCGACCCGTACACGTTCGCCGGGCTTGCGGGTCTGGGCGACCTGGTGGCGACCTGCTCGTCGCCGTTGTCGCGGAACCGTACGTTCGGGGAGAAGCTCGGGCAGGGCCTCTCGGTGGCGGACATCGCGGCGTCGACGCGTCAGGTCGCCGAGGGTGTGAAGTCGTGTGAGTCGATCCTGGACCTGGCGCGTCGACACGGCGTGGACCTGCCGATCGTCGAGCACGTGGCGTACGTGGTGCGCGGTGAGATGACGCCGGTGGAGATGCTGCGCTCGTTGGTCTCTCGGAGCGCGAAGCCCGAACGCCACGGCTGGTAGTTCCTTCTTACGCCCTCAGGGCTTGGTCGAGGTCCTGCCAGAGGTCGTCGACGTCCTCGATGCCGACGTTGAGGCGGACGAGGCCCTCGGGGATCGTTGCGCTCTCGCCCGCCCAGCGGCGGCGACGTTCCATCGTGGACTCGATCCCACCGAGGCTGGTGGCGTACATCCACACCTGCGTGGACTTCACCAGTCGCTCGGCCGCCTCGGCACCGCCCCTCACCTCGGCGGCGATGATGCCGCCGTACGCGCCGCTCATCTGGGCCTTGGCGCGTCCGTGGCCCGGATCCGACGGCAGGCCTGGGTAGCGGACGCGTTCGATGGCTGGGTGCTCGTTCAGCCTCGTCGCGAGCGTCATGGCGTTGGCGCTGGCGCGCTCGATGCGGATCCCGAGCGTGCGCATGCCTCTGAGGGTCAGGTAGGTCTCGAACGGGCCCGCGATCGCGCCGATCGACTTGCGCCTCGCCAGCAGCTGGTCGTACCGCTCGTCGTCCTGGACCACGACGGCGCCGATGATGACGTCGCTGTGGCCGGCGAGGTACTTCGAGCCGGAGTGCACGATCACGTCCGCGCCGAACTCGAACGGTCGTTGCAGCACGGGCGTCGCGAACGTGTTGTCGACGACGGTCGTCACGCCTTCGGCCTTGGCTGCTCTGCAGAGCGCGGGGAGGTCGGCGACCTCGAGCGCGGGGTTGGTGGGGGACTCCGCCCAGAGCAGGTGTGCGCCTGTCAGCGCTGCGTTGACAGCTGTGGTGTCGGCGATGTCGACGAGGCGGGTCTCCTTGACGCGGCCCGTACGTTGCAGATCGGCCAGCTGATGGAGCGTTCCGTGGTACGCGTGCCTGGGGGCGACGACCGTGGCGCCCGGCTCGAGCAGGTCGAGCACGGTGGCGACGGCGGAGGAGCCGGACGAGAACACGAGCGCCCGGCCACCCTCGAGCGTGCCGAGCGCGGTCTCGAACGCCGCCCAGGTGGGATTCTCGTACCGCCCGTACTCCATTCCGCCCGCACCGTAGGCGGAGGCGAGCACGATCGGCGGGTTCGGGGGAGCGTCGACGCCGGGCTCGGGGCGGCCGGCTTTGACGACGAGGGTCGCGGGGGAGAGTTTCGCTTCGCTCATAAGGAGATTCTTGCCGGTAGTGTGCGGAAGGTGAACGACACGGACCAGCCGACTGAGGCCAACCCCCGCCCGCGCGTGGCGGTCGTGTTCGGTGGGCGCAGCTCCGAGCACGCGGTTTCGTGCATCACAGCGGGCAGTGTGATGCGAGCGATCGACCGTTCGAAGTACGACGTGGTGCCCGTGGGGATCACGCTGGACGGCGAGTGGGTGCTGGAGGCCGACGAGCCTGCGTTGTTGGCGGTGACGGACGGTCGGATGCCGTCGGTGTCTGCTGCTGATGGGCAGGCCGTGGTGCTGCTGGGCTCGTCTTCGCGCGGGTCGCTGGTGACTCTGTCGGCGTCCGAGGTGCCGCACACGCTGGGCGAGGTCGACGTGGTGTTCCCGTTGCTGCACGGTCCGTTCGGTGAGGACGGGACGTTGCAGGGGTTGCTGGAGATGGCGGGGATCCGGTACGTCGGGGCCGGGGTGCTGTCGAGTGCGGTGTCGATGGACAAGCACTACATGAAGATGATCTTCCAGGCCCATGGGCTGCCGGTGGTGCCCTATGCGGTGCTGTCGCCTTCGGAGTGGGCGCATGACCGTTCGGCGTGCGCCGAGACGGTGGCGTCGCTGGGGTATCCGGTGTTTGTGAAGCCCTGCCGGGGCGGGTCGAGCATCGGGATCACGAAGGTCTCTCGTCCTGAGGGCCTCGAGGCTGCTGTCGAGCTGGCTCGTACGTACGACCCGAAGGTGCTCGTCGAGGCCGCGGTGGAGTCTGCTCGGGAGCTCGAGTGTGGGGTTCTGGGTTCTCTGACGCCTGGCGCTTTACCTGAGGTTTCGGTGGTGGCGGAGATCGTGGTGGACCCGTCGCGGGAGTTCTACGACTTCGACGCGAAGTACGTGTCGGAGGAGGACGCGAAGCTGATCGTTCCCGCGGTGATGGAGGAGGGCGACGCCGTGGCTGTGCGGCGGATGGCCGCGCAGGCGTTCGCCGCGGTGTCGTGCGAGGGCTTGGCCCGGGTGGACTTCTTCGTGCAGCCTGATGGCCGGTTGCTGCTGAACGAGATCAACACGATGCCCGGGTTCACGCCGATGTCGATGTTCCCCCGGGTGTGGGCTGCGAGTGGGGTGGAGTACCCGGAGCTCGTGGACCGCCTTGTTCAGCTGGCCCTGCAGCGCCCGACGGGTCTGCGCTAGCCGGATCGGGGGAACCAGCGGGCGTGCAGGTTTAGCGCGGAAGATTTCGGGCGCTATAGCGCCCATAGTTTCCACAATCATCGGTCGGCGAGCGGCCATGGGATGAGCGCGAAGACTTTTGGTCGCTATAGCGCTCATAGTCTTCGGGCTAACGAGAATGGTGACGGCCACCACTGGAGGTGGCCGGGGTGTGACCGCGGCAGGTGAGTGGACCGGAGCTGAGCTGGTCATGGGAACGCGAGCGCCGCTGCTCGAACCGGGTCGCCACGGGGCACGGGTGGGCAGGCGGAGCCTGCCCTTAACGACCTGCGTCGGGCCGCCGAGAGGCTCAATGTCAAGGGTCAGGCCGGCCACGGCCTGATCTCGTGGCAATCAGCCCCCAGCCACGCAACAACACCAACCACGCAAGCTGATTGTCACGAGACGCGAACGCGCCCTTGACATTGAGGGCGGCCCATAAACTCCCGAGGCGACCCATCAGTGAGCGAACTCGACTCCGCACGCGGACAGCTCCCCGCACGAGATGGAGCTGCGCAGAGGACAGCCGAGCCGACGGCCGCACACTTCATCGCGCGGGGGCACGGCACGGTCGACAGCCGAGTCGATGGCCGCGCACCTCATCCCGCAGGGTGCTCCGCGTGGTCGACAGTCGAGCCGATGACCGCCGCCTCTTCGCGCGGCGGTGCTGCGCGACTGACAGCCGAGATGACCGTCACCTCTCGTCGCGCGGAGGTGCCGCGCGGACCCCAGCTGAGCCGGCGGCCGCACCTCTCATCGCCCGGGGTGCGGCGCGGACCGCAGCCGAGCTGGTGGCCGCGCACTTCATCGCACGGTGGTGCTGTGCGCTGGCGTGGTGTGCGAGAGCTCCTCTTTGGTCAGCTCTTCACTGTTGCGACGGGCGCTCTGCGAGAGTTGGTGCTCTCGGGGACTGTGGCGGCGGTCGATGGTGGTGGCCGCTCCGGGGCGCGTCAAGGGCGCCGTTCAGGGGCGCTTCGCGGACGGCGAACGACGTCGCTTCGCGACCGCGTTGCGGCCCTTGACTCGCCCCGGCCCGGCCACCTGTATTTCACGCGCCGCCCCTGCCCCCGGAACAGGTGTCCCGGGACAGGCTTGCTTCGCCCCAGGTCTGCTGCGGTGTTGCCGTCTCTTGCGGGGCCTCTGTTTCTTGTGGCTCGGATGAAGCCGGTGTGGCCCGGTCACCTGGGGCAGGCCTGCTTTCGGTTCCGGTCTGCTGCCGTGCTCGGTCGCTTGTGGCCCTCGGCTTCTTGGCGTTGGGATGAAGCCGGGAGTGGCCGTCGCCGCCCCGACCCCGCTACACGCACTGGCTCCTCGCGGGCACGTGGGCCTTTACTGCGTCGGCTATGTCCACGAGGGCGTTCGACTCTGGCGCGTACTTCGACGGCACCGTCAGCTCGACGTTCACTGCCCGCCCGATGGTGGTGAACACGTAGCCCGGCTCCCGTTGCTCGGCGAACCATCCCACGTCGTTCACCTCCATGCACGACGCCGACTGAGTCATCGCTGCCGGCCTCGACACGCCGCAGCGCAGGACCACTGGCGGGGAGCCCCACGCGGCACCTCCACCAGCAGGCGACACCTCCCGGCTCGGCAGCGACTCCACTGTCGCGGGCAGCGCGGCCAACAGGGCTCGGCAGGCTGCGGGCGCGCCCGATACCGGCGTCACTGACACTGGCCCAGGCGCGCAAGATGTGGCCAGCGCCAGGGCCACGACCGCTACGACGATCGCCCGCCTCAGATGTGCACCACCGGGCACGTCAACGTCCGGGTGATTCCCGCCACCCCCTGGACGCGCGCCACGACCAGGCGGCCGAGCTCGTCCACGTTGCTGGCTTCGGCGCGCACGATCACGTCGTACGGCCCGGTCACGTCCTCGGCGAGCGTCACGCCTTTGATCTGTGCGATCTGTTCCGCCACCTCGGCAGCCTTGCCGACCTCGGTCTGGATCAGGATGTAAGCCTGGACCACCACTGTCGTCCTCCCGGTATCTCGGGACCGCTTCGGAGGCTGCTCCTACGCGGTAGCGTCACGAAAGTCTGTACACGTCCACTTGTTCAGAGTGCGCACACGCTATCGCGCGCCCCTCACCCAAGGAGGCACCGAGTGAGCCGAACCCTTGCCGACCTCGGCGAGTTCGGGCTGATCCGCCTGCTTCAGGACCGGCTCCCGAACGGCAAGGACGTCCTCCTCGGGCCCGGTGACGATGCCGCGATCGTGCATGCGATCGATGGGCGCGTCGTGGCCACCACGGACATGTTGGTCGAGGGACGGCACTTCCGCCGCGACTGGTCCGAGGCGTACGACATCGGCCGGAAGGCGGCTGCGCAGAACCTCGCGGACGTCGCTGCCATGGGTGCGAGGCCGACCGCGCTGCTCGTCGCGCTGGCCGCCCCGCCCGACCTCGAGGTGGACTGGGCGCTCGGGCTGGCCGACGGTCTGAGGGACGAGTGCGAACGTACGGACGCCTCCGTCGCCGGCGGCGACCTGGTCCGCGGACCCAGCATCGTGATCTCGGTCACGGCGCTCGGCAGCCTCGACGGCCGCCCGCCCGTCACGCGGGCCGGGGCCAAGGCGGGCGACGTCATCGCGGTCTGTGGACGCCTCGGCTGGTCCGCGGCCGGCCTCGCCGTGCTCGGGCGCGGGTTCCGTTCGCCCCGCGTGGTCGTCGAGGCGCACCGCCGTCCGGAGCCGCCGTACGACGCCGGGCCGGAGGCCGCGACGCTCGGGGCGACCGCGATGATCGACGTCAGCGACGGGCTCGTCGGCGACCTCGGGCACATCGCGAAGGCCAGCGACGTCGTACTCGACCTCGACACCAAATCCCTGGAGATCGCCGAGCCCCTGCAGGCGGTCGCGGCGGCGATCGGCGTCGACCCGCTGGAGTTCGTGCTGACCGGGGGAGAGGACCACGCGCTCGCCGCGACGTTCCCCTCGGAGGTGAATTTGCCGGAAAGGTGGCGGGTCATCGGGCGCGTCGCGGCGCCGACCGAGGAGCAACTACAAGGCGTCACGATCAACGGGGAGAAATCCGAAACCGCAGGTCACGACCACTTCCGCTGAGAAATCGGACAGGAAATCGAGAAGGCACTCGTTCCCTGTCCGAATAGCCCGAAAACTTCTCCATGACCATACGTGTCCGATCCGTAACTTTAAGCATGGATTGATCGTTGAATGTCCACCCGTGACACGTTGTGATGGCTATTTGACTTTGTGTACATGAATGTCAACTATGTCCGTTGCATCGAGTTCCGTGGGTCGCGCCACATCGGCCAGGTTCCAGGGCCGGCGCTTGGTCGATGTGGCGCCCATCAGCACTTCTTCGATGGATTTCAGCAGCTTCGAAAGGTCCCCACATGGTCGTACGTCGGATGCGTTCCGGCGTCGTCGCCGCCACGGTGCTCGCGTTGGTCGCGGCACTCGCCCTGGCCACCGCGCCGGGTGCAGTGGCTGAAGACCGGCCCGAACAGTCGACGATGCCTGCCCTCGAGGCCGTCGAGACGAGCTATCCCGAGGACGCGGCCGCTCGGGACTTCAACACCGGTCCGGCGGGCTGGTCGTTCGCCCAGGACTACGCCACCGGCTGCTGGGCCCGCGCTCGCGCCTGTCCCAAGATCGCCGGCGACTGGCAGACCGACGGCGGTCAGCTGGGCGACGGCGACGGCTACCTGAGGTTCCGCGGCAACGCGACCTCGGTCGGGTCGCCGTGGGGCGAGGGGTCGTACGCCGACTGGACCTCGCCGTGGTTCACCTACACCAGCCGCGACGCCCAGAGCTGGGCGATCGCGTTCGACTGGAGGTCCAGCAAGGGCGACTACACGCTCGGCTGGAACGGGCTGCGGTTCGAGCTCCGCGACCTGGCCGACCGGGTCGTACGGACGGTGGTCCCCGGTACGGTCGCCGCTCCCACGGGCGACTGGCGCCAGCTGACCGTTCCGTTCGACGGCCGCGGCGCGTTCGCCCCGGGCAAGCGGTACCGGATCCACGCCGTCGCGATCGACTACTCCGGTCCGAGCGCCGCGACACTCGGCAACCAGGACGTCGACAACGTCACGTTCACGACGAGCACCGCGCCGAGCCCGGTGCCGATCGCACGCTGCGCGGCGGAACGGGACCTCTCGAACGGCGTCTCGGACGCCGCGATCGCCTTGCTCTCCGGCGCACCGGGCAGCCTGTGCCAGTCGAGCGAGCCGCTCCACGACGGCGGGTTCCCGGCAGCGAAGCTCGCCGACAACCTGGCCAAGGCGCCGGGCCTCGGCGACGTCGTCCGGGCCGGCGCGGGCGCGTTCACCGTCGTCGACGTCGCGTCGGGACAGACCGGCGCCTGGGCGGTCGGCGCCCCGAGCGGCACACCCCAGCGCTTCTACGCATGGGTGGGGCGTTCGTCGAACGTCGCCGTGTTCTTCGCGACCTACCAGCCGCAGCGGGTCGTCGACCGGCTGATGAACGGCAACGGCACCCCGCCCGCTGCCGCCACTGGAGTGATCCAGGACCAGCTCGGCGACAACCTGGCAGCTCCCGTCGGAGAGGTGATGATCGACCCGTCCTGGACGCCCGACAACGCGATCTGGCACGTGGCCACGGCGCTGGCACGTCAGGGACTGCCGAACAGTGCCCTCCCGATCCCCGCGGGGTCGGACGGCCTGGTCGAGCTGCCCGACGTCGGCGTTCCCGAACTGCCCGCCGCGCGCTGAGCCGCATCAGCTCGTCGGAGAGGGCAGAGAAGTGGACCCGCGTCCGGCCTCGGGCGTGGGTCCACTGTCGTTGACGAATCCTCGATCGGCCCTCTGGCCAAGGCGGAAGGAGATCACGATGACCGTACTCGACGCTTCCACCTCGTCGCATCGGGCGAGCAGCGCTCCCGACGACCTGCTCTCGTTGCCCGTCTGGACCGACGCGGACGTCGCCGCCGCGGACCTGCCGATCATCGACAGCCAGCTCGTCAGCGTGGGCGGTGGGTTGGGCTCGTTCGCGCTCGTGGACCTGTTGCGCATCGCCGGCGTCGAGACCGAACGCCTCCGCGTGCTCGGTCCGACGCACTGGCCGGACGACTCGTACCGCTATCTCTGCGAGTCCTCCGGGCTGTCGGCCGACGACCGGCTGCGGTCGGGCCGGCGGATCGACAACATCTGGGGCTTCCCGAGCTACGCGCTGCAGTCGGCGTGGCAGGAACGCGACGTCAAGGCGCTCTTGCGCCGGCAGCCGACGGCCGGCCAGGTCAACCAGGGCATCCGGCGCGAGGCGGAGCGGATCGGCTGGTCCGCCGTGCACGCTCCCGGTAGCGTCCGCGTGCTCCGGCGTCGTGAGGGCGGCGGCTTCTACTCGCTGCTGGAGGGCGTCGGCGGCGCGCTCGCGTACCGGTCGGAGTTCGTCCACCTCGCCGTCGGCTATCCCGCGCTGCGGTTTCTCCCGCAGCTACGGGAGTTCCGTGCGCACTTCGGCGACAACCATCGCTTCGTCCAGGTGTACGAACCGCACGAGCACGTCTACCGCACGCTCGTCACCCGCCCCGGCACCGTCATGGTGCGCGGCGTCGACGTCGCGGCCGCGCGGGTGCTGCAGCGGCTCCTCGAGGACCGCGACACCTATGACGCGCAGACCCGGATCGTGCACCTGTTCAGCGACGCCGCGGACCGCGCGAGGTTCCTCCGGGAGTGGAAGCGCCTGCTCGAGCCAGGCCTGAGCGAGGGTTGGTACGTCGCGCAGGAAGGCCAGCTCGTCGAGGTGCTCCCCGACGTCGACGGCCGGCTGCTCGCCCGCGGCCAGGACGCCGCCGGCGGACGGCTGAAGCTCGGCGCGGACTTCGTCATCGACGCCACCGGCCTCGACGGCGACGTGTCCGGGCACGAGCTGCTGTCCGACCTGATGTCGGTGTCCGGCGCGGTGCACGGCCCGCTCGGCCGGCTCTCGGTCAGCCAGCGGTTCGAAGTCGTTGGAACCCGCAACGGCACCGGGCGCATCTACGCGTCGGGCCCGATCGCGATCAGCGAGCTGGGCAGCGCCGACTCGTTCGGCGGACTCGTCGGCGCGGCCTGGACGATCTGCGACGAGCTTGCCCAGCAGGGATTCTGCGACCGGATCGGTCTCGGCCGGTCCGTCGCACAGTGGATGCGGTGGTTGCGAGGGAGAGCGCTATGACGAGTGGACGACACGCGGCAGGTCTGCATCGTTCGCGGGAGCTGGCCGAACCCCAGTCGTGGGAGATCGAGGTGGCTCCCGTACCGGCACAGAACGGTGCCCACGTCGGCTACCGGCCCGAGGCCGGCTGGGTCGAGGGAATCCGCTGCCGTAACGGGCACTTCTGCCATCCCTCGGCGCAGTACTGCACGACGTGCGGCTCGTCGATGCTGCAGCTGGCTGCGGTCCGGGTCCTCGACCGCCGGCCGCCGCTCGGTGTGCTGGTGGTGGACGACGGCACGATCGTGCCGTTGGACGTCGACCTCGTGATCGGCTCCGATCCGAGCGAGGACGACAGCGTACGGTTCGGCATCGCGGGCTCGTTGGCGTTGGCCGGGTCCGCTGGTGCCGGGCTCGCCGACGTGCACTGCGACCTTCGGCTGCGCGGGTGGAACGTGCTGATCCGCGACCGCGGCACCGAGGCGGGAACGTTCCTCGGCCAGCCGAACCAGAGCTGGGCGCGGGTGTCGGATCGCGAACGGACGCAGGTGTTGCCGGGCTGTGCGATCAGGATCGGCGGCCGCGAGCTCCGGTTCGAGTCCCGTCACGCACCCTTGCCGGAGCACGCAGCCTGAGACCCTCAAGCTCGCAAGCGCCCGTCGTTGTAGCCGCCCTGGATCGTCGCCCACGCTGACCATCCGCCGTTGGCGCCGCCCTCGGTCCACGACGTCGTGCCGACCCGGTTGTCGTCGGTCGCGGTCGTCAACGTCGGCTTGCCATTGACGACGGACGCGGCCAGCCAGGCGTTCGGCGCAACCAGCCCGTCGTGGTAGCCGGTGGGGATCGCGAACCATTCGTGCCAGCCGCCGTTGGTCGGGATGTCGGCGGACCAGAACGTCGACATGACATGCCGGTCGGACCCGATCGCGAACAGCTGCGGGTGATCGTTGATCGTCGTCGCGACCACGCGCGTGTTGGGTGCCACGACGCCGTTCGCGTGGCCGGTGGGGATCGCGAACCACTCGTGCCAGCCACCGTTGGTCGGGAGGTCCGCGGACCAGAACGTCGAGATCACCTGCCGGTCCGGGGCGATCGCGAACAGCTGGGTGTGACCGCTCACCGCCGCGACCGTGATCGGGGTGTTGGCCGCGACCCTGCCGTCGGCATGGCCGGTGGGGATCGCGAACCAGTTCGCCCAACCCCCGTTGGCCGGTTGCGACGCCAGCCAGAACGTCGACATCACGTGCCCGTCCGGCGCGACTGTGTAGATCTGGCTCCCCGCGGTCGCGACGGACGCGCCCGCCGCGGTCCTGCCGTCGAAGAAGCCGCCGGGAATGTCGAACCAGCCGCTCCACCCGCCGTTCGTCGGAATCGTCGAGGGTTGGTGGAACGCCGACATCACCCGCCCGTCGGGCGCGATCGTGAACAGCTGGGGGACATCGCCGTTGACGAACGAGGGCGTGACGACCGCGTTCGCACCGGACTTCCCGTCGTAGAAGCCACCGGCGATGCTCATCCAGTCGTGCCAACCACCGTTGCTCGGGATGGCCGGGTCGAAGTACGTCGAGAGCACGCGACCGTCCGGCGCGGTCGTGAACAGCCTGCCGCCGAACTCCGTCACGGCCGCGTTGGCGCGCGCCTTGCCCGCGGCGTAGCCCGTCGTGACGGCGCTCCACGGACGCCAAGCCCCGTTGGCGAACGACGTCGTGATCACGTTGCTGTCGGTGCTGATCGCGAACAGGCGCTGGTCCGCGGTCGCCGTGACGGCGGAACGGACTGTCGCCGTGGATGCCGGTGGCGCGACGTTGCCAGGAGCCTTGCCGACGGCATCGATGATCGGGGCGAACGCGGCGTACGTCGACGCGGTTTTCGGCGATCCCCACAGGAGCTGGGCCAATGAGCGCTCGGGAGCGTAGAGCTTGTCGATGATCGTCTGCTCGGGGTCGTTGCCGCTGAAGCCCAACCACACATGGAGTTTCGAACCGGTGATCTTCGGATGGTCGTCGGCGATGGCCGGGCTGCCGTCGAACTGACCGAGGCGGAACTGCTCGTAGATCTTGGCAGCGTCGAGCTGGTGTCCGCCCGCCCAGTTGTCGTAGTAGGTGTAGTCGAGGTGGCAGTTCTGCAGCTCGTGCCCGTCGGCGATCAGCTGGCTGGCCGGCCTTCCCCAGTGGACCCAGTGCTCGATGACCACGTCCCGTTCGACCGGGACGTTGCGCCAGGTGAGGTACGTGTCGTTCCACATCCGCAGCCGCTTGCCCTGCGGCTGGACCAATCCCCTGACATAGTTGATGAAACCGCTGAACGTGTCGAACGAGCTGGCGTCAGCGCCGTAGTGCGCGCGGGCGTACGCGAGGAAGTTCCGGTCCCACTCCGGGACGTCCGAGCCGGCCAGGAACTCGTCCGCCGCGGTGTGCCACCACGGCGACTGCATGCCCTGCACGAGCGGCGCGAGCTTGTCCCGGGTCCAGGTGTAGGCGGCGTCCTTGCCGATGTGCAGGTCGGTGGGACGGCCCGGGACCTGCAGGTCGGGTCGGTTCGGCAGGTCGTAGTCCATGTGCGAGGGCACGCCGAACATCGGGACGACGGTGAGGTGGTAGCGGCGCGCGTACTCCGCGACCTGCTGCATCTCGGCGAGCGGCGCGTGGGGATAGCCGACGACGAACCAGACCATGTTCAGCTTCAGATAGGCGAGCTCGCGGATCTGCTGCTGCCAGAACGAGACCGACACCTTCGCCGGGGCGTTGCTGACCAGCAGGCCGCGCTCCTTGTGCTTCGGCCAGTCGCGGATCGTGCCGGCCGGGACGCGGGCGGACCGGCGCAGGAACTGTAGGAACGTGCGGGTGCCGAAGAACGCGCCGGTGGCCGTACGGGCCTGGATGCGCAGGCTGCTCCCCACGGTCATCAGATAGCCCTCGGTGCCGAGCTGGGTGTCGGTGGAGCCGAGTGTGAGGAACACGTCGCCAGCAGCCGGGGCACTGGCTTGAACGGGTGTGTAGCGGATGCCGGTCGTGACCAGCAGGTCGTCGCTGAGCGTCGCCGCGGCCTGCGCGAGGGCCGTTTGGTGGGCGGAGTCGACGACCAGCCGGCTGCGGGAGTCGAACAGGAACTCCCCGCTCGCCGGCGTCCACTGCTGGGGTGCCGGGATCAGCGGCGCCTCCGGCGCTGCGGCGATCGCGACCGGAGCGGCGTGGGCGTTGCTCGTCCCGAGCGGGAGAGCCGTGGCGGCCGCGAGGAGTCCGGCGGAACCGAGGACGGTCCGGCGGGAAGGACGTACGGGCATGGCACCTCCATGGGCGAAGCAAGGGATAGGTGCACTGCGCGCCATCTCTACGAGAATTCGTAGACACGACCGAGATAGTGAAACATGCACGTCTGGGCGTCCGCAATTCGAGTTGACGAACAAGAACGTGCAGCTTGGTGCCATCTCCTGCGGACGGTTAGTTCAGCAGGCCGTGGTGGAGGGCGCGGAGGACGGCGCGGGTGCGGTCGCGAGTACCGAGCTTGAGGAGGACGTTGGAGACGTGGTTCTTGACCGTTCCTTCCGCGAGGAACAGGGCGGTGGCGATCTCGCGGTTGGAGTAGCCGCCGGCGAGCAGACGGAGGACTTCGAGCTCGCGTTCGGTCAGCTCCTGGACGCGCGCGTCGTCAGCCGGGGCGTCGGGGATGTCCGTACGGACCGCGCGCAGCAGCCGGTCCGTGATCGCCGGCTGGACGAGCGTCCCGCCGGTGGCCAGCGTGCGGATCGCGTGCACCACCTGGTCCAGCGTGACGTCCTTCAGCAGGTAGCCCATCGCCCCCGCTCGCAACGCCTGCAGCACCAGCTCGTCGTCGTCGAACGTCGTCAGCACCAACACCGGCGTGGAGATCCCGCTGTCCTGCAGGGCACGCAGCGTCCAGATCCCGTCGTGCCGCGGCATCCGCAGATCGAGCAGAACCACATCCGGACTGTGCGTGGAGATCGCACTCAGTGCGGAGAGCCCGTCGTCGGCCTCCGCGACGACCTCGATGTCGGACGCGAGCCCGAGCAGGCTCCGGATCCCCTGCCGTACAAGGGTTTGGTCGTCGACGACGCAGACGCGGATCATCGGGCCGGCAGCTCCGCGACGACGCGGAAGCCGCGGCGGGACGAGAACGTCGCCGAGCCGCCGAGCTCCTCGACGCGCTCGGTGATGCCGCGCAGCCCGTTCCCCAGCACGATCCGCTCGGCGCCGCGCCCGTCGTCGTGCGCGGTGAACGTCACACCGCCGCCTGGTGCCGCGCCGATCTCGATCCATAGCTCGTTCGCCTCGGCGTGCCGGATCGCGTTCGTCACGACCTCCTGCACGCACCTGACGAGTGCCGCGGTCTGCGCCTCGTCGGCGTGCGCCTCGTCCGCGACCCTGACGTGCACCACCGGCTCGGGCAGGTCGGCGACGATCCGTTCGAGCGTCTCGCGTAGGTCCGGTGCCCGGCTGCGCAGCTCGCCGACCGTCGCGCGGACGTCCGCGAGCAGCTCGTGCGCGATCCCGGCGGCACGGGACACGTGCTCGCGCGCCGGCGGCTGGCTGTGGTGCTTGGCGACCTCGAGCTCGAGGCTCAACACGGTGAGCTGGTGGCCGAGCAGGTCGTGCAGCTCGCCGGCGATGCGGAGCCGTTCGTCCGAACGCGTCGACTCGCTCAGCAAGGCGGTCGTCGCGCGCAGCTCGGTGTGCGCCTTGGCGAGCTTCTTCCGCGTCTCGACCTCGCGCCTGTTCGCCATCTCCCCGAGCACACTGCCCACCTGCAGGAGGAGGTAGAGCAACGCGGCGGGGTACGCCATCGAGCCGACGCCGGTTGTCCCCGCCAGCGCCTGCCCGGCGACCGCGACGACGACCGTGTTCGCCACGATGATCGCGGCCGTCACCTTCCACCCGACGAAGTAGCTGCTCGTCACCGCGGTGAACACGAGCAGGATCGGCGTCCACCCGGCACCGGGCGCGAGCAGCACGAGCACCGGTCCGAGCACGACCTGCGTCGCGAACACCGCCGGCACGACCCGCCGCGGCAGCGTCTCGGACAGCCAGGACGTGGCCATCAGCGCCGCGACGTACGCGACGAAACAGGCCCACCACAGTAGGGGAGTACGCGTGATCGGGATGCCCTGCAGCTGCATCACCGCGATCGGGATGCCGATCGCCACGCAGGCCAGGCTGATGAAGACGCCCGACCACACTCCAGGCTCCATCCGCCTCATCCGGCAAGCCTAGGTGGTCCAACACCTCGAGTGACGTGCCAGAAGTCATGCCCCGTTCTCGTGACGTCCAGCACGCGCGGACGGGGCCGGGTCGCTCCTAGCGTCGATGAGCATGATGAACGCGATTGAGGTTCGCCACCTGCACAAGAGCTACGGCGAGGTCGTCGCCGTCGACGACCTCAGCTTCGAGGTGAACGAGGGTGAGATCTTCGGGCTCCTCGGACGCAACGGCGCGGGGAAGTCGACGGCGGTCGAGTCGATCGCCGGGCTCGTACGACCCGACCGCGGCGAGGTCCGCGTCCTCGGGC
Source organism: Tenggerimyces flavus (assembly GCF_016907715.1). NCBI lineage: Bacteria > Bacillati > Actinomycetota > Actinomycetes > Propionibacteriales > Nocardioidaceae > Tenggerimyces > Tenggerimyces flavus. The sequence continues at coordinate 3,497,935 of NZ_JAFBCM010000001.1, forward strand.
TCGACCCGCGACGCGACCGTAGGAGGCTGCTGCCGAAGCTCGGCGTCCAGCTGCAGTCGAGTGCGCTGCACTGGTCGCTGACCGTCCGCGAGCTGGTCCGGCTCTACCGCACGTTCTACAAGACCGGCGCCGAGCCGGACGAGCTGATCGCGGTCCTAGGGCTCGAAGCCCGCCGCGACGTACGGTTCGACAAGCTGTCCGGAGGCGAAGCGCAGCGGCTGTCGATCGCGCTCGCCCTGGTGGGGAACCCGAAGGTCGCGCTGCTCGACGAGCTCACGACCGGCCTGGATCCCGAAGCGCGGCGGCAGATCTGGTCGCTCATGTCGAGCCTGCGCACCGCCGGCGTCACGATCCTGCTCGTCAGCCATCTCATGGAGGAGGTCGAGCGGCTCTGCGACCGCGTCGCACTCATCGATCATGGCCGGATCGTGGCCGAGGACAGCCCGGCCGGCCTGGTCTCCCAAGCGGGCTTGGGGCAACGGGTCCGCTTCCGCTCCTCCGCACCGTTCGACAAGACGGTGCTGGCGTCGGTGTCCGAGGTGACGTCGGTCGAGGTCGATTCGGCGCAGGTGACGGTGCACGGGACCGGCGAGCTGCTGCAGGCGGTGAGCACGGCCCTCGTACGCGCGGGTGTCGTCGTGACCGAGACCCGGCTGTTCAGGCCCACGTTGGACGACGCGTTCCTCGCCCTGACCGGGCGATCGCTTCAGGAGGAGGAGAAATGAGGCCATGGCTCGCCCTGGTCGGGGCCGAGATGAAGATGGTGGCGCGCGACACCGGCGGGCTGGTGATCCCGCTCGGGCTCCCCGTGCTGATCCTGGTGATGAACGGCTTGGGCAACCAAGGCGAGGTGATCCCGGGAACGGGCGGGCGGACCGCGATCGATCTGTTCATCCTGCCGGTGGTGCTCACGATGGTGGTCGCGACGATCGGGGTGATCAACCTGCCGAGCTTCCTGGCCGGCTACCGCCGCGCGGGGATCCTGCGCCGGCTGGCGGTGACGCCGACGCCTCCGATGAGGGTGCTGGTGGCACAGCTGGTGACGAGCCTCGTGCAGACGCTGGTGGGGATCGCGTTCGCGCTCCTCGTCGCTGTGCTGGCGTTCGACGTTCGGCTGCCGGCGTCGCCGATCCTGGCGTTCGGGGTGTTTGGCCTTGCGGCGTTGGCGATGTACGCGATCGGGCTGCTCATCGCTGCGCTCGCGCCGACGGCGAACTCGTCGGTCGCGATCGGGCTGGTCGCGTTCTTCGCGATGGGCGCGGTCGGAGGGATGTTCGGCGGAACGCGTGCGCTGCCGGACGTTCTCGCCCGGGTGGGGGAGGTGCTGCCGTTCGGCGCCGCGGTGCACGCGTTGGGCACGGCATGGGCGGGGAACTCTCCGGCCCTCCTGCACCTCGTGAGCCTCGCCGCGGCCACCGTCATCGCGGGTCTGGTGGCGGCGCGGTTCTTCCGGTGGGAATGACTCTTTTCGAGGGTTACGGTTTGGTTGCAATTGGGAGGTATACCCGAATTTTCTGATGCAAGGCATAACTGCGTATCGTCGTGTCGCGTTGACAGCGCGTGAGGAATGGGATCGAGGCGATCCAGCGTCGGATGGCGCGACCGTGGCTCCACGCCGCGGGCGTCGTCATCTACCCGCTGCCCTGGCTGGTGTTCGTCCAGGGAGCCGACGCCAGCTGGGGACCGGTGCTCGCCGGCGGCTGGGCCGTTTTCGCGCTCTACCTGCTGGCCGGGATCACCGAGTTCGCCATGGCACGGCGCCGGGTCGTACCGGAGGCGGTGACGCGACTGGCCGGCCGGCACCGGGCTCCGGAGGCCGAACGGCAGGTGGTCCGACCGCAGCGCGTCGGCCGGCATCGCGCTCCCGGCCGACATGCCCTTCGCGCCACGACGTCCGTCGCGGGAGGGCATCGCCCCGCCTGAGCTCACGGGGGGTTCAGGCGGCGGCAAAACAAGACCTGCCGGAACAGCTTCACGGGGGAGCTGTTCCGGCAGGTCTTTCTTCGTTCTGGGGTCCGCGCCTAGCGGGTAACCTTTCCCGCCTTCAGGCAGGACGTGCAGACGTTGAGGCGCTTCGGCGTGCCCTGGACGGTCGCGCGAACCCGCTGGATGTTCGGGTCGAAACGCCGACGCGTCCGGCGGTGCGAGTGGGACACGTTGTTGCCGAAGCCCGGCCCCTTGCCACAGACATCGCAGACGGCAGCCACTGGAGACACTCCTGAATTGGTTTCATTTCCTACGGTCGTGTGCGCCGACGACAGCACGCGCCGCGGGGCAACCTGTTGAGGATATCCGACCGACGCCACCGAGCGCCAACTGGGGGAACGCCTCGATACCCTTCCAGCCTAGTGAGGGAGGTGACGCGTGGGCGACAAACCGGCCGTCGGGCTGCTCCGCCGCTGGTGCCGCGCGGGCCTCGCCGACCTCACCGCGGCGCGGCGCGAGATCGACGTGCTGAACGTCTACCCAATCCCCGACGCCGACACCGGCACCAACCTCCAGCTGACCATGGCCGCGGCCTGCGGCGGCGCCGAGGACGGCGAGCAGGAGAGCGTCTCGGCCCTGCTCCGTACGGTCTCCCGCCACGCCCTGCTCGGCGCCCGCGGCAACTCCGGCGTGATCCTCGCTCAACTGCTCCGCGGCGCCGCGCTGGCGCTCGACGGCAAGGCCGAGCTCGACGGGCCCGACCTGGCGCTGGCCCTGCGCGCCGCGGCCGACGCCGGGTACGTCGCGGTCGAGGTGCCCGCCGAGGGCACGATGCTCACCGTGATCCGCGCCGCCGCCGAGGCCGCGAACGACCGCGCCGCCCAGCCCGACCCGACGCTGCACGCGGTCGCCCTCGTCGGCGCCGCCGCTGCTCGCGAGGCGCTCGCGCATACGCCCGAACAGCTCGAGGTGCTCCGCCGGGCAGGCGTCGTCGACGCGGGCGGCCGCGGCCTCGTCGTGCTGCTCGACGCGCTGGTGTCCGTCCTCTCCGGCGGCCGATCCGAGGACGCCCTGCCCGCTCCCAGCGAGCCCACGCCGATGCCCGAGGTGCGGCTCGACCCGGACGACCCGGCGTACGAGGTGCTCTACCTGCTCGACGCACCCGACGACGCGATCGCGCCGCTGCGGTCGGCGCTCGCTCGGCTCGGCAACTCCCTCGTTGTGGTCGGCGGCGACGGCCTGTGGAACGTGCACGTGCACGTCGACGACCCGGGCGCGGCCGTGGAGGCGGGCATCGAGGCCGGCAGACCCCACCGGATCCGGATCACGCCCCTCAAAGAAATTCAATACAGCGCCAGCGCGAGTGCCGAGGGTTGCGTCGACGTGCCGGCCGTACGAGGCGTGGTCGCGGTGGCCGCCGGGCCGGGGTTGGGCGAGCTGTTCGGCAGTGCCGGGGTCACCGTGGTCGAGGCGAAGCCCGGCCGCCCGTCCTCGGCGACCGAGGTGCTGGCGGCGATCCGTACCGCCGGCACGGCCGAGATCGTCGTGCTCCCGAACGACCCCGACGGCATCGCGATCGCCGAGCAGGCCGCCGCCCGCGCCCGCGACGAGGGCCTCCGCGTCGCGGTCGTTCCCGCCCGCGCGCAGGTGCAGGGCCTCGCTGCGTGCGCGGTGCACGACGCGTCCCGTTCGTTCGACGAGGACGTGGTCGCGATGACCGCGGCGGCGGGGCACACCAGGCACGGCGCAGTGACGGTGGCGACGAGGGACGCGATCACCAGCGCCGGCTGGTGCAAGGCTGGTGACGTGCTCGGCGTCGTCGAGGGCGACTTCGCGCTGATCGGCGCTGACCTCGCCACGGTGGGCCGCGACGTTCTGGCGCGACTGCTCGGCGGCGGAGGCGAGCTGGTGACCGTCGTCACCGGAGCCGACGCCGACGCCGGGCTCGCCGCGGCGGTCCTGGAAGGCGTACGCGCGACGCGGCCGGAGGTCGACACGATGGTGTACGACGGAGGCCAGCCCCGTTATCCCCTGCTCATCGGAGTCGAGTGATGGATCCGCAAGGCGTCGACACCGCGCTCAAGGGCGTGCTCGGCGGCAAGGCCGCCAAGGCGCTCGGCGACAAGCTCGACCTGCACACGATCGGCGACCTGCTGCGCCACTATCCGCGCCGCTACGCCAAGCGGGGCGAGCTCACCGACCTCGATGAGCTCGAGGTCGACGAGAACGTCACCGTGCTTGCCGAGGTCGAACGCGTCAACGGCCGCACGATCGACCGCCGCGGCAGCAAGCGCATGCATCTGCTCGAGGTGACCGTCACCGACGGACGAGGGCGGCTGACGCTCACGTTCTTCAACCAGTCGTGGCGCGAACGCGAGCTCGGTGTCGGCACCCGGGCGTTGTTCGCCGGCAAGGTCACCGACTTCCGGGGGAAGCGGCAGCTCGCGCATCCCGACTACGTGAAGCTGCACGGGGACGACGCCTCCGCGGAGCAGGTCGTCGACGACTACGCCGGCAAGCTGATCCCGATCTACCCGGCCGGTGGCGGCCTGCAGAGCTGGACGATCGCCAGCTGCGTGAAGCTCGCGCTCGAGGCGGTGGGTGACCCGCCCGACCCGATCCCCTCCGACGTACGTGCGAGCCGCGCGCTGCTCGACCTGCGGCAGGCGTTCGTCGCGATCCACCGGCCGGAGGAGTGGGACGACGTCAACGCGGGGCGGCGGCGGTTCCGGTTCGAGGAGGCGTTCGTTCTCCAGACCGAGCTCGCGCTGCGCCGGCTCGCCGCGCGCTCGCTGCCCGCGAAGCCGCGGGTGCCGAAGCCCGACGGGCTGCTCGCGGCGTTCGATTCGCGGTTGCCGTTCCAGCTCACCGAGGGCCAGGTATCGATCGGCGAGGAGTTGCTGCACGACCTCGCGCAGACGCATCCGATGCAGCGGCTGCTGCAGGGCGAGGTCGGCTCCGGCAAGACCGTGATCGCCGTGCGAGCGATGCTCGCGGTCGTCGACGCCGGCGGGCAGGCCGTGATCCTCGCGCCGACCGAGGTGCTCGCGCAGCAGCACCACCGTTCGATCACCGCCTTGCTCGGACCGCTCGCCGAGCGCGGCCTGCTCGGCGGCTCCGACCAGGGCACCCGCGTCGCGCTGCTGACCGGCTCGCAGGGCACACCCGCCCGGCGGCGGGCGCTGCTGGACGCGGCATCGGCCGACGCGGGCATCGTGGTCGGCACGCACGCGCTGCTGGAGGACAAGGTCCAGTTCGCCGACCTCGGGCTCGTGGTGGTCGACGAGCAGCACCGGTTCGGCGTCGAGCAACGCGCGGCGCTGACGCAGAAGGCCGGCGACACCCCGCCGCACGTGCTGGTGATGACCGCGACGCCGATCCCGCGGACGGTCGCGATGACGGTGTTCGGCGACCTGGAGATCTCGACGCTGACCGAGCTGCCGCGCGGCCGTTCGACGATCCAGACCAACGTCGTACCCGCCGCCGAGAAGCCGGGCTGGCTCGACCGGACCTGGGAACGCGTCCGCGAGGAGGTCTCGAACGGCCGGCAGATCTACATCGTCTGCCCGCGGATCGGGGAGTCGGCGGCCGACGAGGACGCGTCGTCGCCGCCCGCGGAGGACTCCGGCAGGCCGCAGGCGGTGGCCGTGTTGGACGTGGCGCCGATGCTCGAGGAGGGTCCGTTGCAGGGCTTGCGCGTCGAGGCGCTGCACGGCCGGCTCGCGCCGGACCTGAAGGACCAGGTGATGCGCCGGTTCGCGGCCGGCGAGATCGACGTTCTGGTCGCGACGACCGTGATCGAGGTGGGCGTCGACGTACCGAACGCCTCGACGATGATCGTGATGGACGCCGACTGGTTCGGGGTCTCGCAGCTGCACCAGCTGCGTGGCCGGGTCGGGCGCGGTCAGTACCCGGGACTCTGCCTGCTGGTGACGAACGCGGCCGCCGGCACCCCGTCGCGGGTCCGGCTGGACGCGGTCGCCTCGACGGTCGACGGCTTCGAGCTCAGCCGCCTCGACCTCGAGCAACGCCGCGAGGGCGACGTCCTTGGCGCGGACCAGTCCGGCCGCCGCTCGTCCCTGCGGATGCTGTCGATGATCAGGGACGAGTCGCTGATCCGTGAGGCCCGCGAGGACGCCTCGGCCATCGCCGAAGCCGACTCGACGCTGAGCCACCATCCGACGCTCGCGTCGGCGGTGCGGTCGTTGCTGGACGATTCGCAGGCCGAGTTCTTGGCGAAGAGCTGAACGGGCTAGGCACCGAGGACCTCCGACGCCATGTGGGTGCCCTCCACCCGGGCGCGGATCTTGGCGAAGGCGACGTCGCGCGAGGTCGTCGTGTCGTCGGCGTACGGGGCGAAGCCGCAGTCGTCGGTCGTGCCCAGCCGGGCCGGGTCGACGTACTCCGCGGCCAGCAGCACGCGATCGCGGACGAGGCCGGGAGACTCCACGGTCGCGCTGAACGGCGTGGTCACGCCGACGAACACTCGGTGGTGCGGCCGCGCCGACTCCTTCACCGCCGCGAGCACGCGCCGGGCGTCGGGTTCGCGGGCGAGCTGCAGGTAGAAGCGGCCGACGCCCAGGTTGAACAGCTCGGGCAGGAACTCCGCCGGGTCGACCTCCGCGGAGTGCGTCGAGCCCAGCGAGTTGCCCGCGCACACGTGCACGCCGAGGCGTCCGCGGTCGGTCTCGGAGAACCGGTCGAGCACTTCGTTGTTGAGCTCGATGAAGCTCTTCAGCATCCCCTTCGACGGGTCCAGCGCGAGCGCCAGCCGCGCCTCGGAGAAGTCGAGCTGGACGCTGTCCGCGCCGAACGCCAGGCACCGCTTGATGTCCGCCGCGGCCTCGTCGACCAGGTCGGCCAGGAACTCCTCGCGCGAGTAGTCCGCGATCCCGTCCTCGGGATAGATCAGGCTCAGCGCGGACGCGGCGACGACGGCCTGCTTCACCGGCAGGTGCGTCCGCGCGCGGGCGTCGGCGAGGTACGTCGCCGCGAAGCGCTCGTACCGGAACGGCCCGGCGGCGAGGGTTGGGTAGCGGCGGCTGTGCCCGTCGGCGTACGGCACGGTCAGCCCGTCGAGGGGCAGGCCGGCGACCGGGTACGTCGCGTGGCTCGGCTTGCTCTGCTCGCCGTCGGTGATCACCGGTGAGCCGGTCGCCTCGAAGCGTTCGATCGTGTCGCGCACCGCGTCCGCACACAGCGCTGCGACGTCCTCGTCGCTGAGGCCTCGTCCGACCGCCCAGCGCAGGGCGGTCGGACGGGGGATGCTGCCGATCGGTTCGGTCGCGATCGCCATCTCGTCACCTTCGGTGTTCGTAGAGTCACGAAGAGCGACCAGTGTGACGGAGCCTGTCGGGCGATGGCGAACCGACCCGCCTACGGGCGCCAAAGCGTCGGTGGCGGCGTTGCTATCTCGGCCCCCGGTGCACCGACGGCGCGCTGCAGCCGAGTTACCGATTGCGTGCCCATGGCGCCGTCGGTGCCACCCGCCGAGATGGCGACGCCTTGTGCCACCGACCGGGGCGCCCCATCTACACCGCGGGCTGGATGTTGACGTTCCGCCGGAACAGGTTGGTCGGATCGACCTCGCGCTTGATCGCCGCGAGCCGCGCCAGCGTGGCCGGCGGGTAGACGTCGCGGACCGACGCCTCGTCCACGTGGGTGAGGAAGTTGCCGTATGCCCCGACCGTCAGCGGTCCGACGGCGTCCCAGAACGCCTTGACGTCCGCCGCCACCGCGAGCTGGGCGTCCGGCGCGCCCAGGCTGACGCCGGACAGCATCACCTCGATGTCGCGGTGCCCGAACGCTGTGGCATCGGCCGGTACGTCGTTGAGTGCGCCGCCGATCCAGCGGAGCTCGACCGGGAACAGCCCGAGCTTCGCGGGACGGGTCGTGACGAGGTCGACGAGCTCGTCGCTGAGCGTCCCCACGAACACGTTCCGGATCAGCGGCGACCAGCCGGGCGGCGCGGGGAACGGGCCCTCGAGGATGTCGGCGTACGGCATCGCCTTGACCTCGTCGGACAGAACCGGTCCGAGCTGGCGGATCGGCTCGATCGCCTTGGCCGCGGCGTCGGCATCCGTACCGGCGTAGCAGACCCGGATCATCACCGGCGGCGGTCCGTCCGGCCCGAACGCCGGGAGCAGGTTGATCGTCGAGGTCAGCTCGGGCGGAGCCGCGCGCATCGCCCGCGCCCAGCCCTTGACCACGTCGGCCGCGAGGTCCCGCGGGAACATGATCGGGCCGAAGTGCACGCCGTCCAGGTGCCGCGCCTGTACCTCGAACGCGACGGCGATGCCGAAGTTGCCGCCGCCCCCGCGGATAGCCCAGAACAGGTCGGGCCGTTCGGTCGACGACACGCGGACGAGCTCGCCGGACGCGAGCACGAGCTCGGCGGCGAGCAGGTTGTCGATCGAGAGCCCGTACTTGCGCACCATCCAGCCGATGCCCGCGCCGAGCAGCAGCCCGCCGACGCCGACGGGCTTGCTGTCGCCGGCGGTGAACGCGAGCCCGTGCGGCGTGAGGGTGTCCGCGACCGTCTCCCAGGTCGCGCCGGCGCCGAGGCGGACGGTGCCCTCGGCGGCGTCCAGGACCTCGACGCCGTCGAGCGGCGAGAGGTCGATCACGAGGCCGCCGTCGTTCGTACTGAAGCCCGCGTTGCTGTGCCCGCCGGATCGGATCGACAGCACGAGGTCGTTGTCGGCCGCGAGTCGGACCGCCTGCTGGACGTCGGCGGGGGAGTGGCAGCGCACGATCGCGGCCGGTTCGCCCGTGTGCGCGAACGTCTTGCTGAGTCGTGCGTAGTCCTCGTCTCCGGCTCGGACCACGGTGCCGGACAGGGTGTCGTACAGCTCGTTCGTCATTGCTCCTCATCAAGGATGTCGAGTACTTCCTGAAGAGATGACGTAGTAGCGCCGGTCCATGTCACAGGATCGAAGACGTGACCGTGGGCGTGGTCGGGCGTGAGCAGGCGGATCGGTCGCATGCCGACGGCCGCGGATCCGGGGAGCTCGTTGCCGTCCCCGTCGCCGACGTACAGGGCCTCGGCGGGGCGGATGCCGAGGCGTTCGCTGGCGAGCAGGAAGATCGCGGGCTCGGGCTTCTTCAGGCCTTCGACGACGGAGAAGACGGTGGCGCCGACGTACGGGGCGACCGCGAGCTCAGGCCACTGCTCGGCGAGCTCGTGGGTGCAGTCGCTGACGACGGCCGTCTTGAGGCCTCGTTCGTTGAGTGCCCGCAGGGTCGGGACGGCGTCTGGTCGCAGCTCGAGGAAGGCGCGCTGGGTCTCGCGCCGGACCGCGCTGGCGTGCGCGAGCGTGGCCTCGTCGGGGTCCACGCCGCACGCGTTGGCAATCACGCGGAGTGTCTGGGGGAGGTCGCCGAGCCGGCCGCGGGCTCGTTCCTGCCAGGTGTTTGTCATGGCCGCGGCGTACGCGTCGAGGTCGACGCCGAGCGCTGCGGCGACGAGCTCGTGGCCGGCTGCTCGGGCTTCGCGGGTGGCGCTGACCGTGAGCGTTCCGTAACAGTCGAAGATCACCGCGGTCGCCACGGGCACGCAGCCTACGATGACCGGCGATGACTCGCATCGTGGCGGGCTTGGCGCGTGGTCGCCAGCTCGCGGTACCGCCGGGTGGCAACACCAGGCCGACGTCGGACCGCGTACGGGAGGCTTTGTTCGCCTCGCTCAGCGCCGACCTCGGCTCGTTCGACGGCCTCGCCGTCGCCGACTTCTACGCCGGCAGCGGCGCGGTCGGGCTGGAGGCCTTGTCGCGCGGGGCCCGCTCTGCCCTGTTCGTGGAGTCCGACCGGCGGGCGGCCGAGGTGATCCGGCGGAACATCAAGACCGTGGCACTGCCGTCGGCTCGGGTGGTGACTCTGCGGGTCGAACGGGTGGCCGCGGGCGAGCCGCAGGACGGGCCGTACGACGTGGTGTTCCTCGATCCGCCGTACGCGGTGACCGATCCCGCGCTGCACTCGGTGCTGGGTGACCTGCGCACGCACGGCTGGCTGGTGCCGGAGGCGGTGGTGGTGGTCGAGCGCGCGACGCGGGGCGGCGACTTCGGCTGGTCGGAGGGCTTCGCCGCCGACCGGACGCGTGCTTACGGCGAGACCACGCTTTGGTACGGGCACGCGCTGTAGGGTGCGGGCGTGCATCGCGCTGTGTGCCCCGGCTCGTTCGATCCGGTCACGAACGGCCATCTCGACATCATCGAGAGAGCCGCCCGGTTGTTCGACGAGGTCGTGATCGCGATCGGCGTCAATCCGCGCAAGTCCGGCCTGTTCTCGGTGGACGAACGCGTGGAGATGCTGCGTGCGACGACCTCCGGCCTGGCGAACGTGTCGGTGGCGACGTTCACCGGGTTGTTGGTCGACTTCTGCCGCGAACGCGAGGCCAAGGCGATCGTGAAGGGCGTGCGCGTCGTGGACTTCGAGTACGAGGTTCAGATGGCGCAGATGAACCACCGGCTGACGGGGGTCGAGACGGTCCTGCTGCCGACCTCCGCCGAGTACGCTTTTCTTTCCTCGAGCCTCGTCAAGGAGGTCGCGTCGTACGGTGGGGACGTGTCGGGGTTGCTGCCGGACGACGTACTCCGGCGCCTGACCGAGCGGCTTCGCGATGCGCGATAAGTACGATGCCCGTGTGGGCACCCTGGAAGGACTGAGGCAGTGGACGTGCAAGGCAAGCTCGACGAGCTGAAGAAGCTGGTCGAGAACGCGCGCACCATGCCGATGTCGGCGTCCTGCGTGATCAACCGCAACGAGCTGCTCGGCGCGGTGGCCGAGATCCAGGCGCTGCTGCCCGCCCAGCTGGCCGAGGCGCAGGAGCTGGTGACCAACCGCGACGCCGTCATCGAGTCCGGCCGCGCCGAGGCCGCCCGCCTCGTCGAGGACGGCGAGCGCCAGCGGCACGCGCTGGTGCGGGGGACCGACACGTACCGCGAGGCCCAGCGCGAGGCCGACCAGATCCGTTCGGAGGCGTCGGCCGAGGCGAACGAGCTGCGCCGGGAGACCGACGACTACGTCGACCACAAGCTGGCCTCGTTCGAGATCGCCCTGCAGAAGACCCTGTCATCGGTTGCCCAAGGCCGCGAGCGCCTGCGTTCAGGCGCGGCCCCAGTCGTGGACGACACCCCGATCGGCTCCCGCCGCGACGTGGACGAGTACGTCGACCACCGCCTCGGCCGCTTCGAGCACTCGCTGTCGAAGACCCTGGAAGCAGTGACCCGAGGCCGCGAACGCCTCCAGGACCGCAGCCAACTCGGCTACGCCGAGGACCCCGACGCCCCACCGCTGCCGGGGGAGTGACCCCCGTCGCGCCGCACGCCCAGGGAGGCGAGGTGGCGGCGGGCTAGGTCTTCGATGACGTCGACGTCCCCCGTACGCCACGCCGCCGCAGGGTCGCCGTCGAACTGGGTCAGCGTACGGGTCGGCAGAGTGGCCAAGGCTCGCAATGCCAGCAGCTCGGGCTTGTCGCGCAGCTTCACTGCCGCGCCGGCTCGGAGGGCGAAGCGCAGGCGCAGCGGCAGCCAGGTGATCAGCAGGAACAGCACCGGGACGGCGACTAGCGCGACCGCCAGCCAAAGCGCTGTGTCCTGGACGACCGAGATCTGCGCGGAGCCTGCACCGGCCAGCGAGTCACCCGCCGAAGTGCCTCGCCCGAGGGCGGAGGCCAGGTCGTCGCCGACCACCGGCACCTCGCGAGCCTTCGACGCCGCGTCGGTGAAGGCGTCCCGGATCCCGGCGCCCGCGGACACCATGCGATCCCCAGGAGCGCGGAGCGAGAGCACGAAGTCCCGAGCACCCAGGGCCACCCAGACCCACAATCCCACCCATCCCACCGCGAACAGGTCCGCGATCACCTGCCGGGCGAGCCTGGCCGGTCGATCCGCGTACCACTTCATGCGCCGGATGCTCCCACGCGGAACGGGCCTCGGATAGCCCCCGGAAGGGACGCGGTTTGAGAGGACTGTCCGGGGTCCTGTACTCTCATTAGTCGGTCTCAGTCGAGGCCGAATCCAGTCATGCGTACCGATGAAGGCAGGAACACCCTGAGCACCGCCGACCCCCAGGCGCCGCTCGTGCTCGACACTCGCGAGCTCGGCCGCCGCCCCGGGGCACAACGTAGGGTGCGACGCCAGGTCGAGGCGCCGGCTGGGTTGGGTATCGATGTGCTCGGCGTCCCCGAGGGCAGCGCGATCGAGTTGGAGATCCGGCTCGAAGCGGTGGTCGAGGGCGTGCTCGCGACTGTAGAGACGCGGGTACGGCTGGCCGGTGAGTGCGTACGGTGCCTGGAGCCGATCGAGCGCGAGCTCGACGTGGAGTTCCAGGAGCTGTTCGCCCACGCCGACAGTGAGGTCGAGGACGACGAGGCCAGTCGGCTCGAGGGCGACCTGCTCGACCTCGAACCAGAGCTCAGGGACGCGGTGCTGCTCGCGCTGCCGTTCCAGCCGCTGTGCCGGGACGACTGTCCAGGCCTGTGCCCCGACTGTGGCGCGCGCCTGGCGGACGAGCCGGACCATCGGCACGAGGAGAACACCGACCCGCGGTGGTCGGCGCTCGCCGAGCTCAGGCTGGACAACAACGACAACGCTCAGCGCGACTGACAGCGCGATAGACGAAGGAGTACGCCGTGGCCGTTCCGAAGCGGAGGCAGTCCCGGAGCAACACCCGGAGCCGCCGGGCCAACTGGAAGGCGACCGCGCCCTCGCTCGTCACGTGCGCCAACCCGGCCTGCCGGTCCAAGCACCTCCAGCACCGGGCCTGCCCCTCGTGCGGCCAGTACGGCCCGCGTGCCGACAGGCGCCAAGTTCTCGACGTCTGATCGTCGCCGTGGACCGCGCAAGCGGAGTGGTGGCGGCGTACGACGAGCTCAGCGAACGGCTGGGACTCACGCTCGACGGTGCGCTGCTCGAGCGCGCCCTGACGCACCGTTCGTTCGCCTATGAGAACGGTGGGCTGCCCACCAACGAGCGCCTGGAGTTCCTCGGCGACTCAGTCCTCGGGCTGGTCGTCACCGACGCGCTCTTCCGCACTCACCCGGACCTTTCCGAGGGCCAGCTCGCGAAGCTGCGCGCCGCGGTCGTCAACATGCGCGCGCTCGCCGAGGTCGCCCGCGGCCTCGACCTGGGCATCTACCTCCGCCTCGGCAGGGGCGAGGAGGCCACCGGCGGCCGCGACAAGTCCTCGATCCTCGGCGACGCCGTCGAGGCGCTGATCGGCGCCGTCTACCTCGCCGGCGGGTTCCCGACCGCGTCGGAGTTCGTGCACCGGCTGTTCGACCCGCTGCTCGAGGCCTCCGCCCAGCTCGGCGCCGGCCTCGACTGGAAGACCAGCCTCCAGGAGCTCACCGCGCGTTCGTCGCTCGGCGTTCCGGAGTACTCGGTCGAGGAAGAGGGCCCGGACCACGAGAAGATCTTCACCGCGCAGGTCATCGTCGGTGGCACCGCGTACGGCGAGGGCAAGGGTCGCAGCAAGAAGGAAGCCGAGCAGCAGGCGGCCGAAGCGGCCTGGACCGCGATCCACGCGATGCTCGGCGAGGCCGAGGACGCCTCGGCGTCCGCGCTCGTCGAGTCCACTGACTGAACCTGTCAGTAGAGTCCCCCTAGGCTGGCGCTGTGCCCGAGCTACCCGAGGTCGAGGTCGTCCGTCGCGGGCTGGAGAAGTGCGCCGTCGGACACCGCATCGACGCGGTCGACGTACGGCACGCCCGTCCCGTACGAAGGCACCTCGCTGGCCCCACCGACTTCGCCGACCGGCTCGCCGGCCGCCGGATCGAGGCGGCCAAGCGGCGCGGCAAGTACCTCTGGCTGCCGCTCGACTCCGGCGACGCGCTGCTCGGCCACCTCGGCATGAGCGGGCAGTTCCTCGTTCGGCCCACCGGGGCGCCAGACGAGCTTCACCTGCGCGTTCGCCTGCTGCTGGAAGCCAGCGACTACGAGCTCCGCTTCGTCGACCAGCGCATGTTCGGCGGCCTGTCGATCAGCGACGGCGGCGCCGACGTGCCGCCCGAGATCGCGCACATCGGGCTGGACCCGCTGGATCCGGACTTCGACGGCGAAGCGTTCCGCAAGAACCTCAAACGCCGCAAGACCGGTGTCAAGCGCGCCTTGCTCGATCAGAACCTGATCTCCGGCGTCGGCAACATCTACGCCGACGAGGCCCTGTGGATCGCCAAGCTGCACTACGCGCGGCCGACCGAGACCCTGCGCAAGAACGAGGTCGAACGGTTGTTGGCCGCCATCCGCGACGTCATGATCGCGGCGCTCGACGCCGGCGGCACGTCGTTCGATTCCCTGTACGTCAACGTCAACGGGGAAAGCGGCTACTTCGACCGGTCGCTGCACGTGTACGGACGCGAGCACCAACCGTGCGATCGCTGCGGGTCTGCGATCCGCCGTGATCCGTTCATGAACCGTTCGTCGTACACCTGCCCGAAGTGCCAGCCGCGACCGCGACGGGCCCGTTGGTGAAGCTCCCCAGCCTCGACGAGGCGGAGAAAACCCTCACTGAGCTTGGGGTTGCGGAGATCGACCGCGACGAGCTGCTCGCCGCCGGCACGCCCACCGACGACCCGAAGCTGGCCGACCTGCTCGAGAAGTGCCACCACGAGCTCGTCGACGGGATCGGCGGCCTCGGCACGATCCAAGGCTGGCCCGAGCTGGCGGGAAACACCCCACTGGAGAGGTATTTCTACGTCTGGGTGCTGCTGTCCGCCATCCCCGCGTTGCGCGAATTCCACGCCAGGCATGGGATCTCCGAGGAAGACACCCGTTTGGTACTCGCCGAGTTGGGCGAACAACTGACGAATCGGCGGTCGGTACGGGGAGAGGGCGGCCTCGCGGCGTACTCCTGGATGACAGTGCATTTCCGCGGCGCGCTCTATCGAGTCGGCCGGCTGCTGTACGAACGACAAAGAATCTGGTTCGACTCGCATGTGGCGAAGGACACATCGCCGCGCAAGGGGGAGTGGGCGCTCGGCATTCACATTCCGCGCGGACGACTCACTCCGGAGTCCGTCGACGCGTCGATAACGGCAGCCGAATCGTTCTTCGCCCGCCATTTCCCGGACGAGCCGTACGCGTACGCCACGTGTGTCTCGTGGGTTCTCGACGAGAACCTCGCGGACTGCCTTCCTGCGCATTCGAACATTGTGCGATTTCAGCGAAGGTTTCACGTGGAACCACGTATCCCCAACCTGGGGAAGGAGTCTGTGGATGACGCGGAGACAGTCAACGCGGTGTTCCGGCGACCCTGGCCCGGCATCGAACATCTCGACGAGCTACCGCAGACGAGCTCGTTGGAACGCGGAATCGTCGCGCGACTAAGGGCCGGCGAGCACTGGCACTACCGCACCGGCTGGTTCGGCTGGCGATCCGTCAGTTGATTCGGACATGGCCACTTTCCATGGAAGCTTGGGCAGACCGAATCGGCAGAGCTACCGTTCGATTACGCTCTGTGTAGGTGTCGTCACCTTGACGGCATCCACGTCTGGTGAGACCCTAGAGACACCGCCAGCACTCCGCCCACATCTGAGTGCTGAATTGCGGTAACTCATCATGTCAGGTCTCTCAATGCGGAGGACCCAGTTATGGCGAAGGCGCTCCTCGGCCACATGGGTGGCCCCGACCCCCGTTTGGTCGCCGAGGTGCGGCGGTTGACACAGCGAGTATCCGACTTGGAGCAGCACTTGATGCGGCTCCAGTCAGAGAACGACTCCCTCAGCGCCGTTGTCCACGAAGGACACCTGCTCACGATCGATGCACGGGATCACGAGCCGGCACTTACCTGAGAAACAAGGGAGTCTGGGCTCGCGAAGACCAGCCCCGACTCGACGCACTACAACTGAACCGAACGGGACGCCCTGCAGGAGGCGTCCCGTTTTCGTTGCCCGCATGAACTGTGGACAAACCACACGGTGCCGATTACCGCGTCTCGGCTCGCTGCAGTTTCGCCCACGAAGCGTGGGCGGGCTCGCGTCGGGAGTTCGGGCTGCTTTGCGAGCCAAGCCGCTTTGGGCGAGCCGGCGCCGTGATCGCGAACCGTTCCAGGTACGCTTGGCAATCGGTCTTCCCCGCCGCCCGTTGCAGTCCGCTTGTACGCGCTATGCGAGCGCCCGCGGAAGTGCCCCGTTCGAGGAGTCGTGCTTTGTATCTGAAGAGCCTTACGCTCCGGGGGTTCAAGTCGTTCGCCTCGTCGACCACCCTGCATCTCGAACCAGGTATCACCGCCGTCGTCGGTCCGAACGGCTCGGGTAAGAGCAACGTCGTCGATGCCATCGCCTGGGTGATGGGCGAGCAGGGCGCGAAGAGCCTGCGCGGCGGCAAGATGGAAGACGTCATCTTCGCCGGCACCACCGGCCGCGCGCCGCTCGGCCGCGCCGAGGTCGTGCTCACCATCGACAACACCGACGGCGCGCTGCCGATCGACTACGCCGAGGTCACGATCAGCCGGATCATGTTCCGCAACGGCGGCTCGGAGTACTCGATCAACGGCAACACCTGCCGGCTGCTCGACGTCCAGGAACTGCTCTCCGACTCCGGCATCGGCCGCGAGATGCACGTGATCGTCGGCCAGGGCCAGCTCGACACGATCCTGCACGCCACGCCCGAGGACCGGCGCGGCTTCATCGAGGAGGCGGCCGGCGTCCTCAAGCACCGCAAGCGCAAGGAGAAGGCGCTGCGGAAGCTGGACGCGACCGAGGGCAACCTCAACCGGCTGAACGACCTGCTCACCGAGATCCGGCGCCAGCTCAAGCCGCTCGGCAAGCAGGCCGAGGCGGCACGCCGGGCCGCGACCATCCAGGCCGACGTACGCGACGCCCGGCTGCGTCTGCTCGGCGACGACCTCGTCCAGCTGCGCAGCGAGGTCGCAAAGGAGGTCGCCGACGAGACCGCGCTCCGCGAGCTGCGTACCGAGGTCGAGAAGGGCCTCACCGAGGCCCAGCGCGAGGAGGCGACGCTCGACGAGGCGCTCCGCGAGGACGCGCCGCGCGTCGCCCGCGCCCAGGAGACCTGGTACCGCCTCGCCAGCCTCAAGGAACGACTTCGCGGCACCGCCAGCCTCGCCTCCGAGCGCAGCCGGCACCTCGCCGAGGCGCGCGAGGAGGAACGCTCCGGGCGCGACCCGGACGAGATCGACGCCGAGGCCGCCCAGGTCCGCTTCGAGGAGGGCACGATCGTCGCGGAGGTCGAGACCTACCGCGAGCTGCTCGACGAGGCCGTCGGCCAGCGCCAGGCGTCCGAGCGTGCCCACCAGGAGGAGGAGCGCCGGATCCAGGCGGTGCTCCGCGCCGCGGCCGACCGCCGCGAGGGCCTGGCCCGGCTCGCCGGCCAGGTCAGCTCCGTACGCAGCCGTGTCGAGGCCCGCCAGAACGAGGTCGAACGCCTCGCCGCCGCCCGCGCCGAGGCCGACACCCGCGCCGACACCTCCGACCGTGAGTTCACCGCGCTGGAGACCCAGGTCGCCGGTCTGGACGCGGGGGAGAAGGGCCTCGACGCCGAGCACGAGACCGCCCGGCAGGCGCTCGACGAGGTCGAGCAGCGCCTCATCACGCTCCGCGACGAGGAGCAGGGCGCCGACCGCGAGCGCGCCGCGCTGGCGGCCCGCAAGGAAGCACTCGAGCTCGGCCTGTCCCGCAAGGACGCCGCGAGCGCGCTGCTCGCAGCCAACGAACACGTGTCCGGCCTGCTCGGCTCCGTCGTCGCGCTGCTCTCCGTCGAGCCGGGCTGCGAGACCGCGATCGCCGCGGCCCTCGGCCGGGCCGCCGACGCCGTCGCGGTCGACTCGATCGACACCGCGGTGACCGCACTGCGGCACCTGCGGACGGAGGACCTCGGTCGCGCCGGGCTGCTGCTCGGCGGCGCTCCGGCCGCTCCGGGCGACGACCCGACGAGCTGGCCCACGCTCCCGTACAGCGCGCGCTACGCGGTCGACGCGGTCTCCGCGCCGCCCGAGCTGCTGCCCGCCCTCGTCCGACTGCTCCGCAAGGTCGCGATCGTCGACGACCTGGACGCCGCCCGTTCCCTCGTCGCGGCACTTCCCGACCTTTCCGCGGTGACTCGCGACGGCGACGTTCTCGGCGCGCATCTGGCGCACGGCGGCTCGGCCGCCCAGCCGAGCCTCATCGAGGTCCAGGCGGCGGTCGACGACGCGGCCGTACGGCTGGAGGAGGCCTCGCACCGGGCCGAGCGGCTGAAGTTCGAACGCGCTCGGGCCGAGGAGCGGCGCAAGGCCTGCGCCGACACGGTCGAGGCCACGCTCACCCGCCTGCACGAGTCCGACGCCCGGCTCGCCGCGGTGGCCGAGCAGCTCGGGCAGTTCGGCTCGGCGGCTCGTTCCGCACGGGCCGAGGCCGATCGGCTCGGCAAGGCGATCGACGAGGCGCAGCAGGCGAGCGCGCGGGACCAGGAGGGTCTCGCCGAGCTCGAGGAACGCCTCTCCGCGGCCGAGAACAGCCCCGAGGAAGAGCCGTCGACCGACGAACGCGACCGGCTCGCCGAGGCCGGCACGCTGGCCCGGCAGCGCGAGATGGAATCGCGGCTGTCGCTGCGTACGGGCGAGGAGCGCGCGAAGGCGCTCGCCGCCCGGGCCGAGCAGTTGGAGCGCGCGGCCCGCGAGGAGCGGGCGGCCCGCGAGCGCGCCCGCGTACGCCGCGAGCGCCGTGCCCGTGAAGCCACGGTGGCGACGTCGGTTCTCGCCGGTGTCGACCAGGTGCTCGCGCGGCTGGAGCTGTCGCTGGCGGCCGCGGGCCGCGAGCGACAGGAGGCCGAGCAGGCCCGGACCGCGCGCGAGGCGCAGGTGCAGGCCGTACGCCAGCGCGTCCGCGGTCTCGCCGGCCAGCTCGACGAGCTCACCGACTCTGTCCACAAGGACGAGATGCAGCGGGCCGAGCAGCGGATGCGCATCCAGGCGATGGAGGAGCGCGCGATCGAGGAGCTGGGCATGGACCCGGACACCCTGGTCGCCGAGTACGGACCGGACCAGCTGGTGCCCGCGCCGCCGCCGCTGGCGGGCGAGGAGGACCAGCTCGAGCCCGAGCCGCGCCCGTTCGTCCGCGCCGAGCAGGAGAAGCGGCTGAAGTCCGCCGAACGCCAGCTCGCGCTGCTGGGCAGGGTCAACCCGCTGGCCCTGGAGGAGTTCGCCGCGATGGAAGAGCGGCACAAGTTCCTCACCGAGCAGCTGGAGGACCTGCGCAAGACGCGGCGCGACCTGCTGGAGATCGTGCGCGAGGTCGACGACCGGGTCGAGCAGGTGTTCACCTCGGCATACCACGACATCGAGCGCGAGTTCCAGCACGTGTTCCAGCGGCTGTTCCCGGGTGGCGAGGGGCGGATCTTCCTGACCGACCCGTCGGACATGCTGACGACC
This sequence comes from Tenggerimyces flavus, assembly GCF_016907715.1. NCBI lineage: Bacteria > Bacillati > Actinomycetota > Actinomycetes > Propionibacteriales > Nocardioidaceae > Tenggerimyces > Tenggerimyces flavus. The sequence continues at coordinate 3,517,228 of NZ_JAFBCM010000001.1, forward strand.
GGCGTCGAGGTCGAGGCCCGGCCGCCCGGCAAGAAGGTCAAGCGGCTGTCGCTGCTGTCCGGTGGCGAGCGGTCGCTGGTGGCGGTGGCGTTCCTCGTCTCACTGTTCAAGGCGCGGCCCAGCCCGTTCTACCTGCTGGACGAGGTCGAGGCGGCGCTGGACGACACCAACCTGCACCGGCTGCTGCAGATCTACGAGGAGCTGCGGGAGACCAGCCAGCTGCTCGTCGTGACGCACCAGAAGACCACGATGGAGATCGCCGACGCGCTGTACGGCGTGACCATGCGTGGCGACGGAGTGTCCGCGGTGATCTCGCAAAGGCTGCGCGAGGCGGAATCCGCCTAGTTCTGATGGTCGCAGCCCCGGCTCGCTCAGTTTCGCCGCACGCCACCGTCTGTCATGCGGCGTCCGTCGCGCGTCTTGGGCTTCTTCGACGAGCCGGACTGCGCCGCCCAGTGCGCGAAGATCATTTAGGGTCGGTTAGCCTTCCCTAATTCGTTCGCGTCCCCAACCGCAGGTGGCTATGTCCTACCCCTTCGACACCTGGCTGGCGGCGTCGGTGCTCACCGACCCGCGCCGGCCGGAGCTCGGCGCGTTCCTGCGCGGGTGGGAGGAGATCTGCGTCGCGACGCCGGCCGTGGCGGCGGCGCTGTGGTGGAAGCAGTACAGCTGGTACGCGACCATCGCCGCCGTCGAAGGCTGGATGCTCGGCACGGTGCCCGACCTGTTGCCGTCGGCGGTGCCCGTACGCGTCTCGCTCTCACGCCCGCACGTGATCGTGCGACCCGGTCCGGCCGAGCCGATCATCGGCGGATCCGCCGTCGACTTCGCGAAGTGGTTCCGTCAAGACGTCCTTGACATCCACCTCTCGCCGATGGTCGAACGGCTGCACGACCTCACGCGCGTCGGTCGGCGCGTGCTCTGGGGCTCGGTCGCGCACGCCGTCGCGTACCCGCTCGCGGGTGGGCTGCCCGACTACGCGGACGTCCTCGCCGAGATCGGCGCTCCGCTGGATGGCCTTCTCTCCTGCGGAGATGGGGGCGAGGTCGAGCGGAACACGTGCTGCCTGGCGTTCCGGATGGGCGAGCCGACGGTCTGCTCGTACTGCCCGATCCGCCGTACGTCCGGTGACGTCGATCACGTTGGGCAACTTCGGGTCTCCTCGCTGCGTTAGGCCAGCGTCTCGACCAGTCGAGCGAGCCATGGGATGGCGACGGTAAGGGTCGGCACGATCACGAGCGCTGCCGCTGTCGCGTAGGTCGCGGCGGCGAGCAGCGGGTGTGCGCCGGCCGGTCTGTTCATCCGTTGTACGCGTTCCAGCGTCATCGTTCCCGAGGCGGCGAGCGCCGCGCTCGGGACGGGGGACTCCGACAGTCGTACGAGAGCGCGGGCCACGTGCGTCGGGCCGACCTGGCGGCGGGCCGCGTCGTCGGCGAGCATCTCGACCAGCGCCTGGTTCTGTTCCAGCGCGGTGTTCTCCAGCGCCACGCGTCCGCGGAGGAACTTCGGGAACGCCTCGCGGAGCGCGGCGAACGCCTCGAGCACGAGGTCGTGCCGGGCTCTGAGGTGGGCTCGCTCGTGCGCGAGGACGGCACGGAGCTCTGCTTCGTCCAGCGTGGCGAGCGTTCCGGACGAGATCACGACGCGGGCGTCGGTGAGCGACGGCAGGCAGTACGCGATCGGCGTCTGCTCGGCGAGGATGCGGAGCTCCTTGCGTACCTCGTCCGGCGCGGCGACCAGGTCGACCAGCATCCGGTGCCGCCGGCGGCGAGCACGGGTGTGGATCGCGACCTTCGCGGTGGACCAGGCGAGCCGGATCGCGACCACGCAGGTGAGCGTGGAGAGCGCGGAGTGCAGGACGACCTGCAGCGTCGACGGGTTGTCGGCGTGCAGGAACTCCAGCCCGATCGCGAGCCCGGCGCCGAACACGGCGAGTACGGCGGACAACGCCATGCTCTGCCAGAGCACGATCGCGGCCCGCGGGACCTTGGTGGGCCACTTGCTGCGTGCGAGCAGAACGGGAGCGGGTCCGGTGAGGACCAGTGCCAGTGCGCTCAGCACGAGCGGGGTCATGGCTTGTTCTCGAGCTCTTCGAGGGCTTTGCGGATGGCGGCGGCCTCGTCGGGGGTCGCCTGATCGACGAAGCGGACGAGCGCGGCCGTACGTTCCGCCTCGGCTCCGGCACCGTCGAGGGCCTCGCGCATGAGGTCGGCGACGAGCTGGTCCTTGGTCGCGGCGGCCACGTAGCGGTAGGCACGCCCGTCACGGACGCGGTTGACGATGCCCTTCTTCGCGAGCCGGTCGAGCACGGTCATCACTGTCGTGTAGGCGAGGTCTCGTTCGGTCAGTGCCTCGTGCACCTCGCGTACGGTGACCGGGCTGGGAGCCGCCCACACGCGTTCCATCACGTCACGTTCGAGATTGCCGAGCTGCGCCACGCCTCCATCCTACGACGCGGTGTCGTACGCCCTAGAATCGCTGCCGTGAGCGGGGTGACAGGTGCAGAGCCGGCGCTGGTGTGGCCGGGTGAGTGGAAGCGTGAGATCGGGCGCGGCAAGTTCTATCCGACGCTGATCATCGGGTTCGCGGTGTTCATCGGGATCTCGGGCTTGCTGCTGCTCGCCCAGGGGAAGCTGGCCGGCGCGTTCATCGTGCTGGTGATCGCAGTTGGCGCCGCCTTGGTCGGCGTCGCGCGGTGGCCGCGGAAGCTGCGTGGTGCGTTCACGACCGACTCGGTGGTCGTCAACGGGATGCTGGAGAACGGCGTGCTGATCCCGATGCGCGTGTCCCGGACGGCCGGTGCGGGGCTGGCGGTGCTGTGCCTGCCGTTCATGGGCTTCGGCGCCTGGGGCGCGATGGTCGCGTTTCGTGGCCGCGAGTGGTGGCCCCTGTTCTTCTGTGCCTTCTTGTTCGTGCTCGGGGTGTTCTTCCTCTTCGGCGCGATCGGCACCCAGCGCGCGTCCCGCCAGCAGGCTCGCGGGATCCTGCTGACGCCGCAGCGGGTGGTGCTGACGTACGGGGAGAAGCTCGACCTGGAGTGGTCGGAGATCGCCCACGTCGACGCGCGGACGCTTGGAGTGAACACCGAGCTCATCCCGCGCACGGTGATGAACCTGATCGTCTTCGTCGTGCACGATCTCCGCCGGGTGGAGGAGCTGCCCCGCCAGTTCCGAGCCCTCGGGCACAAGGTCGGAGCGAACGCGGTCGGCACCATCGCGGTCGACCGACTGACCGTGGACCCGGTGCGAGTGCTGTACGCGATGCGCTTCTACCTCGCCCACCCCGAAGCCCGCACCGAGCTCGGCACCTCCGCCGCGGTGCAGCGCATCACCCGCGGCGCCTTCTAGCCTCGATCCCTCGACTCGGCGGTGGGTTCGCCCGGTCCGACTCCGCCCTGGGGGCCAACGATCATGTTTACATGATCATTCGCCGCTTTACGTGGGGTGGACGCCAGGTAAGGGGGCCACTGGCCGGGTAAGGCGCAGGAGGAATTCACGGTTTGTCCTCTGGGTGACGACATGCACCGCGGCCAGGCGGGATGCGGAGTGTCGGCGTCAGGCGATCATTGGCAGACACGGTCTAGCCGGCTGTCGAGTGGCGATCGTCGACGAGCGCCCACTGGTCACCGTACGTGCCCTCCTTGACCTGCCGCTGCCGGAGCAGCTCGTGCGGGAACCCCAACGAGAACGCGCTCGCCGCGTCGAGGCGATCGAGCTGCTCCGGCGGAATCGTGACGTCGGCCGCCGCCAGGTTGTCGCGCAGCTGCTCCTCGCGAGACGCACCGACGATGGGGACGACCGTCCCGGGACGGCTGCGCAGCCAGGCGATCGCCACCTGCGCGGGAGTCGTGCCGAGCTCCGCGGCGATGCCCACGACCAGCCGGACGACCTCCTCTTTGTCTTTGCTGTGTTGGAAGGTCTCGGGCGCGACGTCGAGACGGCCGGCGGAGCTTCGCAGGTACCTCCCGTGAGCCGTCCTTCCGCTAGCGGACCCCACGCGGTCACGCCGAGGTCGAACGAACGCGCCATCGGGAGCAGCTCGCGCTCCGGCGTGCGCTCGAGCAGCTTGTAGCGCAGCTGGAGACCGATGAACGGCGACCAGCCGCGCAGGTCGGCCAGTGTGTTGGCCTGCGCGTCGTTCGCGGCGGCCTCTCAGCAGTTCGCCGAGGAGCTGCTCCGAGCGGCCATCGGCGTAGATGTTCGCCGTGTCGAGGAAGTTGCCGCCCGCGTCGGCGTAGAGGTCGAGCATCCGCGCGGACGTCTCCGCGTCGACTCCCCATCCCGTCTCGCCGAACGTCATCGTGCCCAGGGCGAGCTCCGAGACCCGCAGCCCGGATCTGCCCAACCAGGGAAACGCATCATGGGCCGAGCGTCCCAACTGGGGCGCGCTCCAGGTCAAGGCGTGTGAGCGAACCCACGATGACCTCATCTACTACTTCTCGTAGTATTACTACGTCGCGTAGTAGAACCGAGGGGCGAGTGGCATGGATGTGCTCGAGCTGGCGCGGTGGCAGTTCGCCGTCACCACCGTCTACCACTTCTGGTCGGTGCCGATCTCGATCGGCCTGTCCGCCATCGTCGCCGGCCTGCAGACGACCTGGCTGATCACCATCAAGGACGACTACCTCAGGCTTACCAAGTTCTTCGGCAAGCTCCTCGTGATCAACTTCGCGCTCGGCGTCGTCACCGGCCTCGTGCAGGAGTTCCAGTTCGGCCTGAACTGGTCCGCCTACTCCCGCTTCGTCGGCGACGTCTTCGGCATCCCGCTCGCGCTCGAGGGACTGCTCGCGTTCTTCCTCGAGTCCACGTTCCTCGGCCTGTGGATCTTCGGCTGGGACCGCCTCCCCAAGGCCATCCACCTCGCGGCCATCTGGATCGTCGCGATCGGCACGCAGCTCAGTGCGTACGTCATCCTCGCCGCGAACTCGTGGATGCAGCATCCCGTCGGGTACGTGATCGAGGGCGACCGCGTCAGGCTCACCGACTTCGTCGCAGTGCTCACCAACGACACCGCGATCTCCGCCGCACTGCACACCGCGGCCGCCTGCTTCGTCACCGGGGGAGCGCTCGTCGCCGGCATCTCGTTCTGGCATCTCGCGCGCAAGAGCAAGGATGAGAACGCGTTCCGCAAGGGCGCGCTCATCGGCTCGACCGTCGTGCTCGTCGCCGCGCTCGGCGTGATCGGAACGGGTGACCAGCAGATGAAGCTCGTCGCCGCGCAGCAGCCGATGAAGCTCGCCGCCGCCGAGGCCCTGTTCCACACCGAACGGCCAGCCGCGTTCTCGCTCGTCACGATCGGCAACCTCGACGGCACCCGCGAGCTGTGGAGCGTGAAGGCGAGCCACATCCTCTCCTTCCTCGCCACCGGCGACTGGAACGCCGAGATCCAGGGCATCACTGAGCTGCAAGCCCAGTACGAGCGGCAGTACGGACCCGGCAGCTACGCGCCGAACATCCCGCTCACGTTCTGGAGCTTCCGTCTCATGATCGGCTTCGGCGTCCTCGCCGCCCTGCTCGCCGCCGTAGGCATCGCGATCACCTTGCGCAGAAGGCGATGGCTCACCAACAAGTGGGTCGCACGCGTCGCCCTCACGCTCCCGATCCTGCCCCTGCTGGCGAACAGCACCGGCTGGATCTTCCGCGAGACCGGCCGTCAACCCTGGCTTGCGTTCGGCCTGTTCAAGACCCAAGACGGCGTCTCGCCGGGTACGACGGTGGCCGAGGTCGCGCTCTCGCTCGCCGTCTTCACCTTGCTGTACGGGGCTCTCGCCATCATCGAGATCAGCCTGCTCAAGCGCAACGCCCAACAGCTCCCGCCCACCGAGAAGCCCAAGCAGGACGACGACCTCGAACGCCCGATGACCTTCGCCTACTAGGGAAGAAGACCATGGACCTCACCACGCTCTGGTTCGGCATCGTCGTGTTCTTCTGGACCGGGTTCTTCGTCCTCGAAGGCTTCGACTTCGGCGTCGGCGTGCTCGCCCGCCTGCTGGGCCGCACCGACCGCGAGCGCGCCGCGTACCTCGAGACGATCGGCCCACACTGGGACGGCAACGAGGTCTGGCTGGTCGTCGCGATCGGCGCGATGTTCGCCGCGTTCCCGGCCTGGTACGCCGAGCTGCTCAGCACGTCCTACCTGCCCGTCGTCCTCGCGCTCGTCGGCCTGATCGTCCGCGGCGTCGCGCTGGAGTGGCGCGGCAAGCGGGACGACGCGCTCTGGCGGCGCCGCTGCGACCTCGGCATCGCGCTGGGCTCGGCGATGGTCCCGCTCGTCCTGGGCGCCGTGCTCGTCGGCGGCGCGACTGGCAACTTCGCGTACGCGATCGCCGGCGGCGTCGTGCTGCTCGCGCTCTGCCTGGTGCACGGTGCGGCGTTCCTCGCCCTGCGTACGAGCGGCGAGCTCCGTGCCCGCGTCCCGCACACCAGCAGGGATGCGCTGTTCTTCGCCGCGACGAGCGTGGTCATCGCGGGAACGATCGTCGCGCTGTTCGTCACCAGCTTCCCGCGAGCGATGCCAGGGCTCGCGTACGGGGATGCGGCCGCATCCCCGTACGCGTTGAAGATTCTGACCTGGATCGGTGCTGCCTGCGTCCCGCTCGTGCTTGCCTACCAGGGGTGGAGCTACTGGGTCTTTCGCCGTCGCGTGGCCACGTCATGAGACCGCTCGACCCGCGGCTGCTGAGGTACGCCAAGGCCACCGCGCCGTACGTCGCCGCATGCATACTCGTCGGCGCCGCCACCGCCGGGCTGGTCATCGCGCAGGCGACTCTGCTCGCTTCCGCGATCGCGCACGTCACGACCGCTGGACTCGTCCCGCTCGCGGCCATCGTGCTCGGCCGCGCGCTGCTCGCCTGGGGCCAGGAGGTCGCGGCTCACCGCGCGTCGGCCGCAGTCAAGGCGAGCTTGCGCGAGCAGCTGGTACGCAAGGCCCTCGCGCTCGGCCCGCACTGGCTGGCGAACGAACGCAAGGCCGCCTTGACAACGCTCGCCACCCGCGGACTCGACGCACTCGACGGCTACTTCGCCCGCTACCTCCCGCAGCTCGTCCTTGCGGTCGTCGTTCCCGCGGCCATCGTCGTCTGGCTGGTCGCAAACGACCTCATCGCCGGCATCACGGTCGCGATCACGCTGCCGCTGATCCCGGTCTTCATGGCGCTCGTCGGTCTCGCGACCAGGGATCGCGCGAACCGCAGCTGGCGAGCGCTCGCCGTCCTCGCCCATCACTTCGCCGACGTCGTGGCTGGCCTGCCCACGTTGAAGATCTTCGGCCGCGCCAAGACGCAGGCCGAGGCGATCCGCCGCGTCGGCGCCCAGCACCGGCGCGAGTCGCTGTCGCTGTTGCGCGTCGCGTTCCTGTCCGGGCTCGTGCTCGAGCTCGTCGCCACGTTCTCCGTCGCACTCGTCGCGGTCGGCATCGGCGTACGACTCGTCGAGGGACGGCTCGACCTCGAGACTGCGCTGCTCGTGCTGATCCTCGCGCCCGAGGCGTACGTCCCGCTCCGGCTCGTCGGCGCGCACTTCCACGCCAGCGCGGACGGACTGGCCGCGGCCGACGAGGCGTTCCGCGTCCTCGAGACGCCCGCCCTCCAAACTGTGGGGTTCTGGTACCGACACGCCGGCGTGTCGCGACCAGAACCCCACAGTCTGGGGGCCTGGCTGGTGGTGGAGGGGTTGACCGTGCAGTATCCGGGCGACCCGGAGCCGGTCGTGGAGGACCTGTCATTCGAGGTCCGCCCAGGCGAGCTCGTCGCGCTCGCCGGACCGAGCGGCGCCGGCAAGTCCAGCGTGTTGAACGCGTTGGTCGCGACCTGGCGTACCCAGGTCGGCTGGGTGCCGCAACGCCCTTACCTGCTTGACGGTTCGGTCGCCGACAACGTGGGCTTCGGCAACCCGGCCGGCGACGTCGAACGAGCCCTCGCCGACGCCGGCGCACAAGAGCTCGACCCCGCGACCCAGGTAGGCGAAGGCGGCAAGCGGCTCTCCGAAGGCCAGCGCAGGCGTGTCGCGCTCGCCCGGGCGTTGATCCGCGGCGTCCCCGTCCTGCTGCTCGATGAGCCGACCGCCGGCGTCGACGCCGAGACCGAGGCCGACATCGCCGCGATGCTACGGCGATCCGGCAGGACCGTCGTGCTCGTCACCCATCACCCAGCCCTGCTCGCTGCCGCCGACCGCGTCGTGGACGTGCGACCATGCGTTTACGCCTAGCGTTCGCCGCGATCGCGGGTACGGCCGCGGCCGGCAGCGCCGTCGCGATGGTCGCCGCCTCCGCTTGGCTGATCTCCCGCGCCGCCGAGCACCCGCCCGTCCTGATGCTGATGGTCGCGATCGTCGGCGTCCGCGCGTTCGGCCTCGCCCGCGCCGTCCTCCGGTACGTCGAGCGCCTGCTCGGCCACGACGCCGGCTACCGCCTGCTCGACGCGCTGCGGACGCGGTTGTACGACAAGCTCGAACTACTCGCGCCGAACGGGCTCGCCGCATACCGTTCCGGCGACCTGCTGGCCAGGCTCGTCGACGACGTGGACCTGCTGCTCGACCTCGTCCTCCGCGTCGCCCTGCCGATCGTCGTCGCGAGCCTCGTCGGCGCCGGAACCGCAGTCCTGCTTGGCCTTCTGCTCCCGGTGGTCGGAGCGGTCACCGGCGCAGCCGTCGGCCTTGCTCTCGTCGGAGTGCCGCTCCTCGTCGCCTGGTCCGCGCACCGCGCCGAGCGCGCCGTCGCGCCGGAACGCGGCCGCCTCAGCGCCGCCACCACCGAGCTGCTCGAGGCCGCTCCCGAGCTCATCGCGTTCGGCGCCACCGCCCACGCCATCGACAAGGTGGTCGACAGCACGAACCGGCTGCGCGCCGCCGAACGCCGATCGAGCTGGAGCGTCGGCCTCGGCAACGGCCTGCTCACGCTGCTGACCGGTGCCGCCAGCATCGCCGGCATCGCTGTCGGCGTCCCCGCTGTACGCTCCGGCACCCTCGACCAGGTCCTCCTGGCCGTCGTCGTACTGACGCCATTGGCGCTCGCCGACGTATTCGCCTCGCTCGCACCAGCCGCCGCGACGGCGACCCGCGGCCACACCGCCCTCGCCCGAGTCCGCGACGTGCTGCGAGCGAAGGAACCGGTCAGCGAGCCAGACCAGCCCACCACCGTCCCGGCGGGGCCGTACCACCTGAACGTCGAGAACCTCAGCGTCCGCTGGACCGACGACGGCCCGAACGTGCTCGACGGGTTCGGCCTCGACCTGTCACCAGGGCGGAAGGTCGCGCTGATGGGCCCGAGCGGTTCCGGCAAGAGCACGCTCGCGCACGCGCTCGTCCGCCTCGTCGAGCCGGTCAGCGGCAGGATCACGCTCAACGGCGTCGACCTCACCGAGCTCCGACCGGATGACTTACGGCAGGTCGTCGGCCTGTGCCAGCAGGACACGTACGTCTTCGACACCACCGTCGCCGAGAACGTCCGCTTGGCGAGGCCGGACGCCACCGACGCGGAGGTGCAGGCAGTCCTCGACCGCGTACGCCTCCCGCTCGACCTCGAAGCCAGGGTGGGGGAGCACGGCGACCGCATCTCCGGCGGCGAACGACGCAGACTCGGCCTCGCGAGATGCCTGCTCGCCCGAACGCCCATCCTCGTGCTCGACGAGCCGACCGAGCACCTCGAGGACGACCTGGCCGACGCGATCCTGCACGTGATCCTCACGGCAGCACGCGATCAAACCATCCTGCTGATCACGCACCGGCCACCCCCGGCGGGACTCGTGGACGAAATCATCGTGCTGGGCAAGGCTTTCTCGGGGGTAGGGTCCCGGTAGGGCATCCGGTGAGCGGATGCGATGAAGGGATACGCATGGCAGTGCGTTTCGGAGTCTTCGTTCCCCAGGGTTGGCGGATGGATCTCACGGAGATCGCCGACCCGGTCGAGCAGTACGAGGCGATGACGGCGGTCGCGAAGGTCGCCGACGCCGGGCCGTGGGACTCCATTTGGGTGTACGACCACCTGCACACGGTTCCCGAGCCGACGAAGAACACCACGTTCGAGTGCTGGACAGCGACGTCCACGCTCGTCCGTGACACCCAGCGGGTCAACGTCGGCCAGATGGTCGGCTGCAACGGCTACCGGCACCCGTCGATGTACGCGAAGATCGCGTCCACCGTCGATGTGGCCGCGCACGGTCGCCTGTACGCGGGCATCGGCGCCGGCTGGTACGAGCACGAGTGGAAGGCGTACGGCTACGAATGGCCGACGCTGAAGGAACGCATGGGCGCGTTCCGCGAGGCGGTCGAGATCATCTACAAGATGTGGACCGAGGACGAGCCGGTCTACAACGGCAAGTACTACTCGATCGACAAGCCGTACAACGAGCCGAAGGGCGCGCGCAAGCCGCACCCCTCGCTGTGGATCGGCGGTGGCGGCGAGCAGGTCACCCTGAAGCTGGTCGCGATGTACGGCGACGCCTGCAACATCGGCGGCGGCAAGCCCGACGTGATCCAGCAGAAGCTCGGCGTGCTCAAGCAGCACTGCGACAAGCTCGGCCGCAACTACGACGACATCATCAAGTCGACGAACTTCCTGGTGTTCCCGATCGACAAGGGTGCCGATCCGGAGAAGGCGAGCGCTCAGGCGCGCCAGAGCTTGTCGGTGGAGCAGTTCCAGCGCAATGGCGAGATCACCGAGGTCGACGTGATCGCCGAGCGTGTCGAGAAGGCACTCGAGGCGGGCGCGGACTACGTGAACTTCTACATCCCCGGCGTGGCGTACGACCACGAGCCGGTCCACCGGCTTGCCGAGTCGATCGTCAAGCGCTTCAACTAACTTCGGGTCTCAGGTGTTGGTGGGCGACATTGGCCTGTGAAGGACGGACGTGCCTGTCCCGCAGGGGGGTCGCCTTACCCGGTCAGTGGCCGCTCTACCTGGCGTCCACCCCACGTAAAGGGGCAAATGATCATGTAAACATGATCATTGGCCCCAGGGCGGGGCCGGGCAGGTCAAACCCAACGGCCGGACCGGAGATCGAGGCTAGGCCGTGTCTGACCGCTGAGCGGTGAGGGTCGTCACCGCTCAGCGGCCTCGGCGGCGGCGTCCGCGGTGTCTCTGGCCTCGACCTCGGTGAGAGCCCATTGGGCCCACTCCCGGAGGGTCTCGAACGAGCGGCGGCCGTACTCCGCGGCGAAGTGGCCGAAGCTCATCGGCTCTTCCTTCCACTCCGGGCCGGCCAGCTCGAAGATCTTCGCCATCCCCTCCAACTGCTCGTTCGCGACCTGCAGGTACGCGGTCAGCAGCGTGCGGGCGTCGGACGGCTCGAGCGTCGGCAGCAGGAACAGCCGCAGCACGAACTCGTTCCGCACCCCGCCCGAGTCCGGCCGCGTGAACATCCACTCGCGCAGCGAGACCCGGCCCGGCTCGGTGATCGCGTACGTACGCCGCCCGCGCGGGCCCTCCTCGGTCACCTCGATCAGGCCGTCGGCGGCGAGCTTGCTCAGCTCGGGGTAGATCTGGCTGTGCTTCGCGTGCCAGGCGTAGTGCTGCAGCGATCCCTCGAACTTCTTGGTCAGGACGTAGCCACTCGCGGCCTCGTCGGCGAGCAACCCGAGCAACGCGTACCTCAACGACATCGGACCTGACCTTCCCAAGGAATCTCTTGGTCATCATTTAAACATGTGCGAATTGACATGTCGAATCTTACATGTCAAAGTCGGCTCCATGACCGAGACAGCGACCCCGGCGGAAGCCGAGCCGATGTACCTCGACGGGGCGTACGCACCCGTTCCTGACGAGATCGACGCCGTGGACCTGCCGGTCACCGGCGCACTGCCGGCCGAGCTCAGCGGCCGGTACTTCCGCAACGGACCCAACCCGGTTCCCGGTGACGACCCCGGGCACTGGTTCGCCGGCCACGGCATGGTGCACGGCGTGCGCATCGCCGACGGCCGCGCCGAGTGGTACCGCAACCGTTGGGTCCGCACGAGCCTGCTCGCGAACGCTGACAGGCACGCGGGCGGCGCGAGGGACCTCGCGGTCAACCCTGCGAACACCCACATCATCGAGCACAGCGGCCGGCTGCTCGCGCTGTGCGAGGGCGGCCTCCCGTACGAGCTCTCGCCCGAGCTCGACACCGTCGGACCCGTCGACTTCCGCGGCCGGCTGCGCACAGCGATGACCGCGCACCCCAAGGAAGACCCGGAGACCGGAGAGCTGTTCTTCTTCGGCTACGGCGTCCAGCCGCCGTACGTCACGTACCACCGGCTCTCACCCGCCGGCGAGCTCGAGCGCAGCGTCGAGATCGACGTGCCAGGGCCGACGATGATGCACGACTTCGCGATCACCGAGAACTACGTCGTGTGGCTCGACCTGCCGATCGTGTTCGACTTCGCCCTGGTCAGCAAGGGGATGCCGTTCCAGTGGGACGACGCGTACGGCGCGCGACTCGGCCTGATGCGGCGCGACGGAACGGGGCCGGTGCGCTGGTTCGACATCGAGCCGTGTTACGTCTTCCACGTGGGCAACGCACGCGAAGATGCCGACGGCCGGGTCCTGCTCGACGGCGTCCGCTACAGCCGGCGCGCGTGGGACTCGGTCTGGGACGCGACCGGCGGCAACACCCACGTGAACGGGCACGAGCTCACCATGGCCGCGGCGGAGTCCGGCTCCAGCGTCCTGTACCGGTGGACGCTCGACCCGGCGACCGGACGTACGTCCGAGGCCCAGCTGGACGACCGCGGCGTGGAGTTCCCGACCATCGCCGACGCCCGGGTCGGGCGCGACGGGCGGTACCTCTACACCGTCGGTGAGCCCGAGGGACACGACGGGCGCGGCTCGGTCGTCAAGTACGACCTCGCGACCGGGTCCGTCGCCGAACACGACCTCGGGACTGACAAGCTGGCCGGGGAGGCCGTCTTCGTCCCCGCCGCGAACGCCACCCACGAGGACGACGGCTGGCTGCTGTCGGTCGTCAGCGACAAGGCCGGCCGCGGCTCGGAACTGCTCGTCCTGGACGCCGCCGACGTCGCCGGTGAACCAGTCGCCACCATCACCCTGCCCCGCCGCGTGCCGGTGGGCTTCCACGGATCCTGGATCGCGGACTCGGAGCTCGCATGATGACCGACGACAAGACTGAGGCAACGGCGACCACGCCCCAGCTCGTGCCCACGCAGCCGCCCCGTCCCGTCGAGCTGCGCCAGATGGTCGTGTCGCTGGTGCTCGACATCGGGCTCGCGCTCGGCACGTACTACGGCCTCCGCGCGTTCGGCGTGAGCATGTTCGCCGCGCTGCTGGCGGCGACGGTCGTGGCCGGGATCCGCGTCGTGTACGTCGCCGCGCGCGGACGCTCGTTCGACCCTTTCGCGATCTTCCTGCTCGGCACGTTCGGCATCGGCCTGATCCTGTCGTTCTTCACCGGCGACGCGCGGTTCCTGCTCGCGAAGGACTCCGCGGGCGGCGCGATCGCGGGGCTGTGGTTCATCGCGTCGTGCTTCATCGGGCGGCCGCTGATCTTCTTCGCCTCGCGCCGCTTCCAGGCCCGTACGCCCGAGGCGCAGGCCGAGTGGGACGGCAAGTGGCGCGACAGCGCCGGCTTCCGTTCGGTGATGCGCACGATGTCCGCGGTGTGGGGCGTCGGCCTGGTGGTCGAGGCCGCGATCAAGCTCGCGCTCGTCTACACGTTCCCGGTCGACGTCATGGTCGCCGTGAGCGCGGTGATGGGGCCGGCGACGTTCGGCCTACTGATCCTGTGGACGGTCTGGTACGTGATGCGCATCCAGCGCAAGGCCGCGGCCCTCGAGGCAGCCGAAGCCGCCGCGAAGACCGCGCCCGCGCCCGAGTCCTAGGTGTCAGGTCAGCGTCGCGCCGGGGTCAAGAAGCCAGGCGATGATGGTCGCCGCGCCGGCAAGGACGACCACGACGGGAAGGACCCACCAGCGTAGGTGGATCGTCAACCGGGGTTGGTGGGTAATCGTTTCAGCACCTGCCGGGGCGGACGCCTTCCGCTGCTGGCTGAGTTCGATGGCGCGGTGAGGGTTGCGGTCGCCGAAGATCTCAGCCAGCAGCGAGTGGGAGAATGCCCAGACCCGGATCTCGCGCCCATCCCACAAGACGACAGTCAAGTCGTCTCGGGCTTCGATGGTGTCGACCGCGCGCCAGGGCACGACATGGCAGAGCACGGGGTTGCGGATGACGAGGTGCGTCCGTGTGAGCTTCAGGCAGGGGTAGCCGCCGACTCGCCATATGAACCAGGTCAAGACCAGTAGCACCGACGCGCCGATGGCGCGACCAACGAGGCTGTGATCCACGCCGGGGTTGACCACGATGTACCAGCAGAGCGCCAGCGCCCCGGCGGTGAGCAACAAGGCGGAGATGGCCGTGCCAGGCCGTCGGAGCGTGACCGTGCTCGAACTGGGAAGGTTGGTCGTCGCCTGGGCCACAAGGGGTCCTAGGTGTCGCTGCCGCCGCCGAGGAGCTGGATGACGAGGATCATCGAGGCTCCTGGCTGGTCGACCGTTCCCGCCACGTCCGTCGCCTGGGCCTGGACCGAGTAGATCCCGAGCCCCGGCGTGCGGGCGGTCCAGGTGCACGACCGCCGTGTCTGATCCGTGCAGGTGACCGTCGCCTGCACGGTCAGCGGCTTGCCGAGCAGGATCGGCGTGTACTGCACGCGCACCGACGAGACGCCCGACAAGGCGTCGGAGGCGGTGCCGCGGATCGTGCCGCCCAGGTTGATGATTCCCAGCGGTGGCCGGGTGACCGTCGTGCGCGGCCTGGTGCGGTCGATGTCGATGCCCTTGACCGTCGCCGAGGCCGAGTTGCCCACCCGGTCCTGCACGGTCCCGGTCGCCGACTGATCCTGGCCGTCCTGCGACAGCACCTTGTCCGAAGGGCAGCTCGCGACCCCGGACACCGCGTCGGCGCAGGTGAACTTCACCGTCACCGGAGCATTCCGCCACCCCGCCTCGTTCGGAGGCGGCGAGACCGAAGCGGTGATCAACGGCGGCGAGGAGTCGATGCCGACGTACGACAGCGCATGGCCACCGCTGTCGGAGGACGCCTCGATCACATGCACGCCGTCGCCCTCGACCCGGAACGGCTTGCCCTCGTAGGGGAACGGCTGCGCGCCGTCGATGCTCACCTGAGCGCCCTCGCCCTTGTCGAGGCCGCCGATGGTGATGTCCGGGCTGCGCGGGTACATGCCGGACTCGGGCGGCGGCGGGCGCAGGTCGATCGAGATGCCCTCGCTGGTCGGCTTGCCCTCCAGGCCGACGAAGTCCGTGCCCTTGTTCGAGCTCACGCCGACGTTGCCCGCACCGTCGACGAGCTGCACGGTGTACCCGGGCACTGTCGATGCTCCCGTGAGCGCCGCGGCGCCGGACCAGCGGCCGTTGCCGAGGTTCTGCAGCTCGACCTTGCGCCAGACCCCGTCGCTGCCCTGGTACAGGACGACCCCGCGTTGGACGTCGGTGTCCGGCGTACGGACCGAGAACGTGACGAAGTTGCCGAGGATCGTTCCGCTGACCGGGCCGATCGCCGGCGGCGCCCAGTCGTCGGAGTCGGACCGGTAGACGGTGCCGGCGAGGTGGCTGTACAGCCGCTGCGTCGCGACGCCCTCGTCAGCCCAGACCTGACCCGGCATGAGCACAAGCGTGTCGCGCAGACCCTTCGCCGAGACGGTCGCGTTGACCGACTGCAGCTTCGCCGGGAACGCAGCCGAGGAGGCCTGCCGTTCCGGCTCGTTCGCCGACATGTCAATCGTGGGTTGACTGTAGACAGGGTCGACGTCCGCGATGTCCGTCGACGTCTGCTCCTCGATCAGCGCGCCGTGGACGGGCAGGCCGTCGTCGGCGGTGACGTCGAGCGTGAGTCGCGGCTGCACCGGACGGAAGTGCGTCACCTGCGGCAGCTGCCCCGCCACGGTCCAGTACTCGCCGCGCGAGCTCTCCTGCCGCTGTGTGTTCGGGTCCTGCGAGAACGGCGCCGTCCGCAGCGTGACCTCGGGCGGCAGCAGGTTCGTCGGCGGGGCCGGCAGCGTCGCCTCGGCCTCGCCGCCGTCCGCCCCGATGCGGTACGTCGGGAGCCCGTAGAACGTCGTCTGCTGCAGCACCTTCGCGTCGTACACGCCGACGACACCGAGGTCGCCGAAGTACTTCTGCTTGGCGAACAGCAGCGCCTGTCCCGCCGTCACGTCGACGCCCGGGTCGGGGTCGATCGTGCTGTCGGTGAGGCCCTGCGCGTAGTGCGTCATCAACCGCTCGGAGTACGCGACGACGTCGGTGTCTCCGTACCCGAAGCCGGTGTTGCCGGTGAACAAGGCGGAACGTCCGCTCGCTAGCTGCGCCCAGTCGCCCAGGCGCTTCTGGTCCGCCGGACCGGGAGCCGCCACCGCGATGTCCGGAACGTTCAACCCCGCATGGCAACCCATCGTGAACAGCACCGAACCCGCTGCCGGTGTGGCGTCC
Source organism: Tenggerimyces flavus (assembly GCF_016907715.1). NCBI lineage: Bacteria > Bacillati > Actinomycetota > Actinomycetes > Propionibacteriales > Nocardioidaceae > Tenggerimyces > Tenggerimyces flavus. The sequence continues at coordinate 3,533,652 of NZ_JAFBCM010000001.1, forward strand.
TCGGCCTCGAGGAGGTCGGCCTGCCCACCCGCGGTGAACTGGTCCGCCGGCAGTGCCTGGTAGTGGTTGTAGTGGGCGTTGACCGCGACGAAGCCGTCCGACGCGTTGTTCAGCGCGCCGAGCGCGTCGGCCGCCGTCCAACTGTCGGAGGTGTTGGTGTTCGTCGTCACCCTGCTGGACAGCGCCGACCCGACCGCCTGGCTGCCGTCGACGAGGAAGTCGTACCCGTACACGTCGCCGCTGCCAGGATCCAGGACGCCGTTCGCGGACGTGTACTGATCCAGCTGAGCGGAGATCTCCGCCGGCGTCTCGACCAGCCGGCCGAGCGCGACGTCCGGCACGTACAGGCTGCCGTTCAGCCACGTCTGCGGGTCGAAGTCGCCGTACGGGTCGTCGGACAACGTGAGCCCGCTCGCGAGCGCGCGGGACGTCGCGGTGTCCTTGCCGCCGAACGAGGCGTCGGTGTACTCCTTCTCGTTCGCGATCGACGTCAGGTCGGGGATCCGGCCCTGAGGCAGCGCGTCGTCGGCGCCGATCAGCACGATGCTGCGGATGCCGGTGTACGTGCCGCGGACGTGGTCGACGACCTGGTTGATCGCGCCGACGACAGCGTTCGCCTTGGCCGGCGAGCACGGGTCGGCGTCCCAGTCCGCGTACGCGCCGGAGACGTCGACGGTCGAGTCGCTCTCGACCGGGACGACGACGCCCGCGACGTCCGAACGCGCGGCGTACACGTCGAGCTTGTCCAGCATGGGCTGGGTGGCCGACGCTCCGTACAGATCGCCCATCCGCTTGGCGTTCACCAAGATCAGCGTCTTTGCCGTCGCCGGGATCGGCAGCGACGGGAACGTGCCCGCGCTACCGCCGCCGACGAACGTGCGCGGCTGGCAGGGCAGCGGGTCGGGACCCGGCTGCACCGACGCGCGCAGGATGTACGGCTTGTCGTCGCGCGCGCCGTTGTAGCCCGACACCTGGATCGTGAACGTGCCTTCGCGGTCGCTCTCCAGCACCGGGATCGACACCGACTCGGTGCTCGTCCCGCGCTGGATCGACGTTGTGCGCAAGGGGATTCCTAGCAGTGGCGTGTCCTGCAGGCCGTTCGGCGCCACGTTGTCGCCGTCGGTCGCCGCCTGGTTCGCGCCGTCGTCGACAGGCGTCGTACGGAGCGGCGTCGTCCGCAACGGCGTCGTCCGCAACGGTGTGCTCGGGATCGCCGCGCTCGGCCCGTACACGACCAGGTCGTAGTCGGCAGGAAGGTGCGACACCGAGATCCGCAGCGTCGAACCGACCTCCGGGGCGCGCAGCGTGAACAGGTCGATGTCGTCGGCCGAGGAGATGTGCGGCGCGTACAGCGTCTCCGGCTCGATCGCCTTCGCGCCCTTGGGGTCGGCGCCCTCGTCGTGGCTGTCGTCCACGAGCTCCGGCGCGGTCGCGCCCGACGTGGCGGCGATGCCGGCCGACCGGTCGAGCATCGTCGCGACCGACGCGGACGCCTGGTAGCTGCCCATCGTGGACGTCGGCTCGGCCTGGAAGACCAGCGTCTCGGCGGTCTTCTCGCCCGGGTAGGCACCGCCGCAGATGCCGTCGCCGTCGATCTCCGGAGAGAACGTCAGCTTCGAGCCGTCGACCACGGGCTCCGGTATCGAGTTGTCCTGGGCGGCGGCCGAGAGGCGGAGCCCGATTACCCCACCGAGGCGCGCCGAGCCCGGCACGTACCGGAAGCCGGGCGCCAACGCGACGGCGATCTCCAGCCCGCTGACCTCGTCGCACTTGATGGAGAAGTCCGTCGTGTACTCGACCAGGTCGTCCTTGCGGATCAATGCGTTGTCGAGGATCGTCTCGATCGGCCCGTCCTCGTACGCGACCTCGGTGCCGACGACGAGACCGGCCAGCAGGTCGCCGAGCCCGAGCTGGGTCAGGCCTCCGGCCGGCAGCAGCGCGAGCAGGGTCGCGACGGTGGCGTCCGGCTTGATCGCGTTCGCCGCTTGGGCATCGGCGAGAGTGGGGCAGGAAGCCGGCGCACACGTGACGAGCGACGGAACGGCACTGGTCGCCAGCGCACCGATCGGCGTCTGCTCGAGTGCGATGTCGGCCAGGAGTATGTTCCCGAGCGGCGCGTCCGTGCCGGCCAGGTCGACGTCGACGAGGTCGATCTGCTGGTCGTAGTAGGCGGACAGGTCGTCGCCGGCGAGCTCGAGGTTGAGCAGTGAGGTCGTCGTGGGGTCGACCCCGTTGCCGCAGTTGCTCGGCTGGCTCGCGAGGTATGCGCACCAGTCGCCGCCTGGCGGGTCGGGCAGCCTGTCGAGGGCGACACCGGCGAGCAGCAACGCGGACAGCGAGGTGGTCCGCAGTGGGCTCTGGGACAGGTCGATGTCCGCGAGCGTGAGGGCCTGGACGGCGGCCGGAACGGGGGTGAGCGCGAAGACCTGCGCGAGCGTGACGGTCTGGAGCGGAACGTTCTCGTAGATCGTTCCCTGCAGAACCTCCTGCCAGGTCGTCGTCCGGAGCGGGATCGCCGACAGGTTGACCGGAGCGAGCTCGGTCGTCCGCAGGGGAGTGGTGCGCAGCGGGGTGGTCCGCAGGGGAGTTGTGCGCAGCGGGGTGGTCCGCAGAGGCGTGGTGCGCAGCGGGCTGGCCTGGAGCTGGCTGGTGTCCTGGAGTGCCGAGGCGGGGAGGTTGGCCGTCGGCGTCTGCTCATGCCCGGCGGCGCTCGCGGCCGGGGCGACGGTCAGCGTCACGCTCGAGGCGGACGTCGGCTTGCTCAACGGCTCGATCCGGCCGACCTTGCCGGGGCCGCGTTCGGCGAACCACAGGTCCTTGGCCGCGCCGAGGGCGATGCCGTACGGCTGGGCGTTCGAGGAAGGAACGGCGTAGCGCTGGAACGAGCCGCTCGCCGCGACCCGGAGGATCGCGTTGCCCTTGCCCGCGGTGAACCACATACCGCCGTCCGGCCCGGCGGTGACCAGCCGCGGCTCGGTCGACGAAGACGATCCGGACTTCCCGCTCACCGAGTACTCGGTGACGACCGGCCGTTCGCCGGTGGTGATCGTGCCGACCTTGTCCTTGTTGGTCTCGCTGAACCACAGCCGGTTGCCGTCGAGTGAGGAGGCGATGCCGGTGAGGCCCGCGTTGGACGTGGGCACCCGCGTCTCTTGCAGCTTGCCGCCGACGAAGCGCCCGATCGCGTTGCGGCCTTGCAGGGTGAACCAGATGCGGCCGTCCGGGCCGAGCGCGAGCTCCTGCGGCCTGCCGTTCTCGCCGACCGAGTACTCGGTGAACCGTACGTCCGGGCCGCCGTAGCCGCCGCCATTGCCCTGCCCGCCCTTGGCGATCGTCTCGCCCGGCGGGTCGATGTCGACGCGACCGATCTTGTTCTTGTCCGGAACCGTGTACCAGAGATAGCGGTCGTTCTCGCGGGCGAGGCCGAGCGGCGATCCGTAGCTGGACGGGATCTCGTAGGTGTTGACCTTCCCGGCCGTGGTGATCCGGCCGATGCTGCCGCTGTCGTTGAGCGTGAACCACAACGCGCCGTCGCCGCCGGCCACGATGCGGGATGGCGCCTTGGCGCCGTACGGCAGCTTGAACTTCGTCACCCTGCCGTCGGGGGCGACGCGGTCGATCCGGTCGCCCTCGCGTTGTGCCACCCAGAGGTTGCCGTCCGGGCCGTACGCCACGCCCTCGGGTTTGTCCCCGCTGTTCCCCACCGGGTACTCGACGACGTCGCCAGGCGCGGCCTGGGACGTCATCGGGAAGCCGACCACCGCGACGACCGCGGAAACCACGGCGACAAGGGCGATCGGCATCCGGACCTGGTTCCGGATCAGGGTCATCATGTTCCCCCAAAGTGGCGCAAACGGGCATTCCCCCAGAACGCAGGGACCATGACACCACGGGATGCCGTGATCCGACTCGCTTATGGTGTGATTTTGTCGACCGGTCTCACGCCTGGTCGGAGCATTGCGCACTTATGGGAGAGACTTGCGCGCAGGGGAGTGAACAGAGCGGGCCGGATCCGCGACCAGAGGGAACAAGTGAGGCGATGAGGTACGTCGCGCGGCGCCACGCACAGTGGCTGGCCGACGACCCGGGGGGCGCGGCCTGGACGGCCGCCGAAGGCACGTTGGTGTTTGCCGACGTCTCTGGATTCACGTCGTTGTCCGAACGGCTCGCGCGGCGCGGCCGTGCCGGCGCGGAGGAGCTCACCGATCTGGTCAACCAGGTCGTGGGCGGCATCCTCGGCTGTGCCACGCCGCTCGGCGGCGACCTGCTCAAGTACGGCGGAGACGCACTGCTGTTGATGTTCGAGGGTCCGGACCACGAGGCTCGGGGAGTGGCTGCCGCCGCGGCGATGCAGGCGGAGCTGCGGCGGTTCCGGGACTTCCGTTCGGAGTCGGGGCGCGTCACGTTGAAGATGTCGATCGGCGTCGAAGCGGGCCGGATCGACTTGTTTATCGGGGGAAACGCCCACCGAGAGCTGCTCGTGGCCGGCCGGACGGCCAGCCGCGTGGTCGATCTGGAGGGCCTCACCCGCGCGGGACAGATCGTGGTCGGGCCGTTGGCGGCGAAGGTGCTTCCGTCCCGTCATCGCGGTGCCGCGGTCGGTCCGGACGGTGCGGTGCTGGTCCGTTCGACGCCCACGGCGACGGCGGCCGGATCGCTCGAGCCCGTCCCGCCGACGCAGGACGAGCGCGGCATCCCGTTGGCGCTCCGGCCGCACCTCGGCCGCGTCGACGGCGAGCATCGGCAGGCCGCGGTCGCGTTCGTCCAGGTCCGCGGGCTCGACGGCCTGGTCGAACGGGACGGGACGAAGGCCGCCGCCGAGGCGCTGCACGAGATCGTCCTCGCGGTCCAGGCCGCGTGCACTGACCACGGCGTGACGTTCCTCGGCACCGACGTCGACATCGACGCGGCGAAGTTCATCCTCGTCACCGGCGCCCCGACCACGGTCGCCGATGACGAGGACCGGTTGGTCTCGGCCTGCCGCGCGATCCTCGAGGCGGAGCTGCCGCTGCCGGTACGGATCGGCGCCCACCGCGGCCGGGTCTTCGCGGTCGAGGTCGGCGACGCCGAACGCCGCGTCTATACGGTGCTGGGCGACGCCGTGAACGTCGCCGCCCGGGTGATGACCGCGGCTCCCGTCGGCCGGCTCCTCGCCACGTCGGCCTGCCTGGACCGGGTGGTGGCGTCGTACGCCCGCGAACCGGTCGAGCCTTTCGCGGTGAAGGGAAAGAGCGAACCGATCCAGGCCGCGTTGGTCGGTCCGATCGAACGCGCCGCCGAGTCGGTGCTCGCTCCGACCGACGGGCCGCTGATCGGCCGGCAGGAGGAGCTGCGGCTGCTGCTCGACGCCGTCGACGGCGCGCGGGCCGGGGAACGGCGGGTGGTGGAGATCCTCGGCGAGCCGGGCATCGGGAAGTCCCGGCTGCTCGCCGAGGTCTGCGCGCAGGTGGGCGATTTGCCGCTGGTCGTCGTGCAGGCCCGGCAGTACGCGTCGAACGAGCCGTACCGCGCCGTCCGCGACCCGCTGCGCTCGCTACTCGGGCTGCGGGTGACGGAGCCGGAGGACGAGGTCGCCGAGGCACTCGCCGCGAAGGTCCGCGAGTTCGTGCCGGACCTCGAACCGTTGCTGCCGCTGATCGGCGTTCCGTTCGGGGTGCATCTGCCGGACACCGAGGCGACAGCTGGGCTCGCGCCGGACTACCGGCGGTCCCAGCTGAGCGCGGCGACGTTCCGTCTGCTCGGGCGGCTGCTTCCGACGCCCGGCGTGCTGGTGGTCGAGGACGCGTACTGGCTGGACGACGGATCGGGGCAGCTGCTCTCCACCCTGATCGGCGCCATGCGCGGCAATCACCACTGGGCGGTGTTCGTCGCCCGGCGCGGTGAGGGCAAGACGCTCGATCTGTCGGACGTGCCCGATCTCGTCCGGTTGGATCTCCAGCCGCTGCCAGCGAAGCACGCGCTCGCCTTGGCCAAGGCCGGTGGCTTCTCGGCCGCGGACGCGGAGGCGCTGGTCGAACGCAGCGGCGGAAACCCGCTGTTCCTCCGCGAGCTCGCCGCGGCGGCCGAACGGGGCACCGCGGTCGACGAGCTGCCGGACAACGTCGAGGCGGTGATCGCCGCGCACCTCGACACGCTCGACGTTCGCGCGCGAGATCTGGTCCGGGTGGCGGCGGTGCTCGGGTCGCACTTCCCGACCGACCTGCTGTTGAAGCTGGACGGGGACAGCCGCGAGGTCGCGCTGTCCGCGCTGCGCCGGCTGCGCGGGATCGTCGATCCGGACGGCGCGGACCGGTGCCGATTCGCGCACGCGATGCTGCGCGAGGGCGCGTACAACGGGCTGTCGTTCCGGCGCCGGCGCCAGTTGCATGGTCGCGCGGGCGACCTCATCAAGGCGTACGACGACGACACGGTCGAGCGCCGGGCCGCCGCGCTGTCGCTGCACTACCACGCGGCGGCACGGCATCAGGACAGCTGGCACTGGTCTCTGGTCGCGGGCGAGCAGGCGCAACGAGACGCCGCGCCCGTCGAAGCGGTGGCGCTGTTCAGCCGGGCGCTCGACTCGGCTCGCCCCGCCGAGGTCGGCACGCACGAGGTAGCGGCGCTGACTGAGCAACTCGGTGACGTTGCCGAGCTGGGCGGGCTGTTCCAGCAGGCCCAGGACGCCTACCGCCGAGCCCGTCGGCTGCGGTCAGGGGACCACGTCGCGGCGGGCGACTTGCTGCGCAAGCAGGGCCACGTCGCCGAGCGTGAGGGCCGGTACTCGTTCGCGCTCCGCCTGTATGGACGTGGGTTCCACGCGCTCGAGCAGGCAGGGGCGTCGACGGAGGTGGACCGCGTCAAGGCGGAGTTGACACTTGCGTACGGTGCGACCCGGCTCCGGCAGGGCCGGTACTCCGACGCCGTGCGCGTGCTCGAGGAGGCGGTCCGTCAGGCCGGGGCTCAGTCCGACCGCGCGGCCTTGGCGCACGGGTACTACCTGCTCGACTGGGCACGGACCGACCTGGGCGCGCCCGATCCCTCCTTGCGGACGATGGCGCTGCCGATCTATGAGGAGCTGGGGGACTGGCTCGGGCAGGGGAACGTTCTCAACAACCTCGGTGTCGACGCGTACTACGAGGGGGAGTGGAGACAGGCGACCGACTACTACCGGCGGAGTCGTGAGGCGTTCGAACGCGTCGGGCACGCGGTGCTCGCGGCGACGGCGACCAACAACATCGGCGAGATCCTGTCCGACCAAGGGCAGCTGGAGAAGTCGCGGGCGGAGTTCCGGGAGGCACTTGGCACCTGGCAGCTCGCCGGCTACACGATCGGCGTGGGGATCGCGACGTCGAACCTCGGGCGTGCGGCGGCCCGTTCTGGTGACCTGGACGAGGCGGCGGCGCTGTTGGCCCGGGCGCGGTCGGACCTCGCGGAGATCGGCGCGGACTCCCTGGTGATCGACGCGGAGGGCCGGGAGGCCGAGCGGTTGCTGTTCGTACCCGATCCGGACTCGGCGCTCTCCGTGGCGTCGGCGGCTCGGGCGCGGGCGGACCAGCCGGTGCAGCGGGCGTTCCTGGACCGGACGATCGGCTGGGCGCTGGCGCAGCAGGGGCTGGTGTCCGAGGCGGTGGCGAAGCTGGAGGAGAGCCTTGCCGCGGCGGTGGCCTCGGGGACGCGGTACGAGGAGGCGCTGACCCGGTTGGCGCTCGCGCGCATCACCTCTGCCGACGATGCCGCTGCCTCGTCGATCCTCGCTGCTCTCGGCGTCGTCGCGGTGCCTTCGCCGCCGCTGCCCTCTCTGCCCTCACTGCCCTAGGAGGGGAGGGCGGCGGCGAGGTAGTGGTCCTGGGCGGCCGGGTCGCTCGCGATGCCCCAGTACTCGACGACCTTGCCGTCTCGTACGGTCATCACCTCGGCGCGGAGGATGTCCAGTTTGCGCCCGGCGTGCTCGCCCCGTACCCGAAGGAAGACGATCGCGCGGTCGTCGTTCACGAGGACCTCCTGCGGTGTGACCCACAGGCCCGGGATCTGCAGCTGGCGGCGGAACATGGCCAGGCCCTCGTCGCCCTCGAGGTCGCCGGAGAGCGCGTTGTCGCCACCGAAGTGCCAGCGGGTCTGCTTGGTGAACACGTGCGCCACCTCGTCGGTCGCGCCGGCGGCGATGCGTCCGATCGCGGTCCGCAGCCGCTGGGCGTTCGGGTGCTCCGCACCGTTCATACCGGTTGCCCCCAGAACTCGTCGACCGCGCGCTGGTCGTTGGCGAGGCCGAACCGCCTGGTCCAGCGCCCCTGGTCGTCGAACTGGATCGCGAGCGCGATCGTGACGTCGAGCGCGCGGCCGAGCCGGGTGCCGAACACCCGGTAGATCACGGCGCTGTAGCGATCGCTGGCGAGAACGTCCTCGATCGTCATGCTCAACGTTCCGTTGGCGAGGCGCTGGGCCTCGCGGAGATGTTCGATGACGTTCTCCCGTCCGTGGTAGTCGCCGCTGAGCGCGTGCTGACCGCCGACGTTCCAGACGATGTCGTCTGCGAACCGCGTCGACATCGCCTCGAAGTCGCCCCGTCCGTAGGCGACGAAGGCCGCACGGACGTTGATCGCATGGGGGTGTTCCCGCACGCTAAGGGGGTCGCGTACGGATCGGTTCGGTTACACGAGGCCGTCCACGACCTGCGGTGTAACCGATTGCCGGGCCGTACGTCTAGGTGCATATCGACGCATTAGCTGCTGACCGCCTGGTCCAGAAGCTCCGCGAGTTCTCCCGTAGCGGCCTGGACGAAGACGAACGCGCCCTCTTCGCGGTCCTCCTGGCGCCTGGGATCGCCCAGGCTTATGCGCGAGACGACGTGTCGGGGTACTCGGTGACGGAGTGGGATCCCCGGACGTTCCCCGAGTCGTTGGCGACCGCGTTGCGCGACTCGGGCGTGATGGTCGTCGGCCTCGACGACTGACTACGCCGCTTGCCCTATCCGGAGACGGTGCGGCGCATCACGCAGTTTCCGATGCCCTTGCTCCGGACGAACTCGAAACCGGCGCGCTCGAACAGAGCCCGGCTGCCGTTGTAGAGGACCGACTTCCGCTTGCCGGCGTTGTCGTGCGGATAGCCCTCGACGACGCCGCCGCCCGCCGCCGCGATCAGGTCGAGGGCGCCCTGCAGCACGACCGCCGAGAGGCCGCTGCGGCGGTGGCGCTTGTCGACGAAGATGCAGGTGATCCGGTAGTCAGGCAGGAGGTCGAGCTCGGCGTCGTACTGCTTGCGGTGGTAGATGTTCGGGAGCTCGGCCGGGCTTCCGTACTCGCACCACGCGACCGTCTCGTCCCCGTCGTACGCGAGCGCCGCATGTGCCCGTCCCTCCTCGACCAGGCGTCGTTTGAGGGACCGGTTGGCGTCGTAGGTGCGTTCCTTCTCGTCGTTCATCGTGTGGAAGTAGGTGCACCAACAGCCGCCGAACACCCCGTTGTGCCGCTCCACCATCGCGGCGAACCCGTCCCAGGTGTCCGCGTCGAGTGGCCTGACGACGTACGTGCTCAGCTGCTGCTCCATGGGCTCAGCATCGCAGCCAATCCGGACGTTCCGCGTCCGAAATGACTGCCGACGCGGCCAGAGATCCGGGGGACCAGTTTCTCCGTCGTGACCAGGTCGGCTGCCAAAGACTTGCCCCGTAATGCGACCGTCGGATGTCAGCATCCGGTGTAATACCCGGAGAGGCTTCCCGCGGGTGGCGGGGGTCGTTCGAGGAGGGGCGAAGTCTTGGCTGACGAGGTGGGTACGCGTGTCCTTCCAGAGCTTGCTCGGATCGCCTCCGAGCTCGGGCCCGCACTCGCCCCGGCGGCACACAAGGAGCTGCTGACCTCGATCACGGTCGCCGCGCGGCGCCTGTTCCACGCCGAGGCCTGCTCGATCGCGCTGGTCAGCGACGACGAGACCGAGCTGGTCTTCCACGTCGCGACGGGCGGCGCCGAGGAGGACATCGTTGGTATGCGGGTCCCCATCGGCGAGGGCATCGCCGGCTGGGTGGCGCTCGCCGGGCAGCCGCTCGCGATCGAGGACGTCTCCCAGGACCCGAGGTTCGCGGCCGACTTCGCCGCCAGTACGGGATACGTACCGCGCTCGATCCTCGCCACCCCGATGGAGACCGAACGGCAGATCATCGGCGTCATCGAGGTCCTCGACCGCGACCCCGAGGCCGACGGCAGCGCCGACATGGAGCTGCTCGCGCTCTTCGCCAACCAGGCGGCGCTCGCGATAGAGAACTCCCGGGCGTTCGGCGAGCTCGGCAAGACGCTCTTCCAGGCCGCCGCCCTCGCGAGCGACGACCACGGCGTACGGGCCGCGCTCGACCAGGTCGCCGCCAGCACGAATGGCCCGACCCAGGAGCTCGCCGAGCTCTCCGCGGTGTTCGCCGAGCTGGGCCGGCTCGGCCCGGCGGAGCGGACCGCCGCGACCCGGCTCGTACGCCAGTTCCTCGACTACGTCCGCGGAGAGTCGACGTGAAGCCGGCCTGGTCGGCACAGTTCGATGCGGGCGAGCTCGGTACCACCCAGGCGCTGCCCGTCGACGGCCCGATCACGCGGGACTGGGCCATCGGCGGCGCGACCGGCGCGGGCGTCAAGGTCGCCGTGGTCGACAGCGGCATCGACGCGAGCCACCCCGCTGTCGGGGCGGTCCAGGGCGGCGTGGTCGTCGGGCTGAACGAACGCGGCGAGGTCCAGGTCGTCGAGGGCGAGCACGAGGACCTGTTCGGCCACGGCACCGCCTGCGCCGGGATCATCCGCGGGATCGCGCCGGAATGCGAGCTCTACAGCGTCCGCGTCCTCGGCAGCCGGCTGTCCGGGAAGGGGCAGGTCTTCGCCGCCGGACTGCGCTGGGCGATCGAGAACGGGATGCAGGTCGTGAACCTGTCGCTGGGGACGGGCAAGCGCGATCACTTCGCAGAACTCCACGATTTGGCCGACGAAGCGTATTTCCGGCAGACCATGCTGGTGTCGGCGGTGAACAATGTCCCTGTGCCCTCCTACCCGTCCCAGTACTCGTCGGTCTTCTCCGTGGCCGCGCATGACCGGACGGATCCGTTCCATTTCGACTACAACCCCTCGCCGCCGGTCGAGTTCGGCGCCCCCGGGATCGACATCGAGGTCGCGTGGATGCGCGGTTCGACGATCCGGGCGACCGGCAACAGCTTCGCCGCGGCACACGTCAGCGGGATGGTCGCGCTGCTCCTGTCCCGTCATCCGGGACTGACGCCGTTCCACGTCAAGACGGTCCTGCACGCGCTCGCCGACAACGCGGCCCCGGCCGGAAGGGCCGCGGTCGCGAGTTCGGGGCGCCCGTGACGGAAAGCGGCGTTGCTGAGCTCGTACAGGCTGTCCGCGCGGGCGACCAGGACGCGTTTGCCCGTCTCTACCGCGAGAACGTGGGGGCGGTGCACCTCGCCGTTCGCGACAACCTGCGCGAACCGGACAGGGTGGCGGATGCCGTCCAGGAGACGTTCGCCCGCGCACTCGCGTCGCTGGACAAGCTGCGCGACCCGGACCGGTTCCGCCCGTGGCTGTTGGCGATCGCCCGGCACACCGCGGTGGACCTGCGGCGGGTGGCGAGCCGGTACGGGACCGACGAGCTCGAGGACGACGCCGTCGTCACCTCGGACTCCGACGACCCCGCCGAGCTCGCAGCGCTGCGGGACGTCGCGGGCATGGTGCGCGGTCTGGTCGCCGGTCTGTCCCGGCGCGATGCGGTCGCGCTCAACCTCGTCACGCTCGGTTTCGACGTCGCCGACGTTGCGGCGGCGCTCCGGGTGAAGCACGGCGCGGCGAAGGTCGTCCTCCACCGAGCCCGGCGCCGACTCCGCGCGGCACTGGTGCTCCAGCTCCTGGCTGGGGGTACGGCGACCTGCCCGGAGCTCACGTCGATCCTGGACAAGAGCGGCGTGACCGCGGCGGGTAAGCATGCGGAGACCTGCCCCGAGTGCGAACGTTCCGCACGTAAGGCGGTCTACGGGTAAGTCGCGGCCTGGCTGGCGACGAGTGCCCTTACTCGTCCAGGCCGACGACTCGGACTCCCGCATCGCGCAGGGCCTCGGCGAGGGACTCCGGGAGCGCGGCTGGGCTCCATTCCGTCATCGCGTAACCGCTGACGTCGTCCTCGACATAGGCCTGTGCGACTCCGGGGGCCAACAGGACGGCGAAGAGTGCACGCTCGTCCTCGTCCAGAGAGGTCTTCGCGAAATCGCGGAGCTTCCGGACCAACCGGGCAGCAGCTTGAGTGTCGATACCTAGATTGTCGCTGTAGGCCCGCTGTGGTTACATCCAGGTCCGCATTTCTCTACACACAGTTTCCGTTGGCGAGCCGTGTAACCGGTCGGGCAGGTGATCGTCTTGCTTATCGACGCCCGCCCGTATGGGGGTGTTGGGGATTCAGCTTCCGAGGGTCGGCCGCCTCAGCCCGGCTCTCGCGTTGCGGATCCGGGGGGAGTCGAGGGGGAGGGAGTGGGTCCGCGACGCGAGCGAGAAGCGTGTCGCGGACCCGCTTCCCATTTACGGGCCCCGGTAGAGCAGCGAGCCGTTCTGGATCGCTAGCTGGAGCTGCTCGGTGGGGTCGTCGTCCGACCTCAGGACATGCCGCGGGTCGAACTCGGCGGCGGCGAACTCGCGGTGCAGCTGCCTGATCGCGTCGGCGTCCCGGAGACTGTCCTCGGAGCGGGCCAGCGCTCGCTCGACGCAGCACTCCACGGTGGGCAGCAAGACGACGTAGTGCAGCCTCGGCACGTTCGCGGCCTGAGCGAACGCCCCGATCATCCACGGTCCGACGACCCCGTCGTAGATCGTGGCGTAGCCGCCGGTGACGTACGCGTTGACGGCTGTCGCGGCGGCGCGGAGCACTGTCTCGTTCTGCGTGGCGGCTTCGGCCAGCCAGGGCTCGACGTAGCCGGTGCGCAGGAAGCCGAAGAACGCGTCACCCACGACGAGCGCGCTGGGCGCGTACTTCTCCGCGAGCAGCCGGGCGACCGTCGACTTGCCGGCACCCGGTGGCCCGGAGACCACGATCAGCTCGGACATCCGCCCAGTGTGGCCCTATCCCTGCAGCGCTTGGGCTGAGGGGACGAGCACGGACACGCCGGTGGCGGTGGCCCAGCGCTCTACTTCGGCGCCGATCGCCTTGGCCGTCTGCTTGTCTCCCGCCTCCTGGGCCAGCACGCCGAGGAGCAGCTGTTGGGCCAGCGCGCCCGGGATGAAGCCCGCCGCCTGGCGCAGCGAGGTCGACCGTTCCCACTGCTCCCGCGCCCCGGCGACGTCGCCCGCGTCGTTGGCGTGGTCGCCCAGGTGCCGGAGCGGGTACGACGCCAGCAGGTCGTCGCCGTCCTCCGTGGCCAGCCGAAGGGACTCGGCGTAGTGCGGCGGCGCCGACGCGCGGTCCTCGGCGAGGTTGTCCGCGATCAGCCCGAGGTAGAACTCCACCCACCCCCGCGCCACCGGTGTCGGCGCGCCGGCGCCGAGCGCCGAGGCGGTCGCGGCCAGGGAGGCGGCCTGCTCCGGGGTCCCCGTTCCGCCGAACAGAGCCTGGCTGTAGTCGGCACGCAGCTCCATCCAGTCCAGCTCCCACGCCAGAGTGGGATCGTCGTCGAGCTGCTTGCGAGCAAGGGCGATGGCGTCCCCGCCGGACGAACCCGTCCAGAACCCGCGGTCCACCTCGGCCGAGGCGACGGCCACGGCGACGCGGGCCGCGTCGTGCGGAGACGAGACGGACGTCGAACGAAGCAGGGCTACGGCAACGTCCCAACGGGCAGCCAGGACGAGGGAATCGGCAGCGGACAGGACGGCGTCGAGCGAGCACGTAGTGGTCATGGCGACGGACGATACTTCACCGGCGAACTATTCGCCCGTGAAGTAACGCGAGAAGTGCGCTAGGTTCTGACGATGCGAGACTCGGTCGACGAACGGGTGGAACGGCTGCATCGGGACTTCCCGACCATCGACCCCGTCGTCCAGGCGATCGCCGGCAGGATGCTGCTGATCGCCCGCGAGCTGGACCGACGCGCCCAGGCGGGACTCGACCAGTACGGCCTCGAGCTCTGGGCGTACAAGACGCTCATGGACCTCCGCCGCCGCGGCGAGCCGTACGAAGCCAAGCCGAGCGAGCTCGCCACCTCGCTCCGGATGTCGCCAGCCGCGATGACCAAGCGGCTCGACTCGCTCGAGCGGGCCGGGTACGTACGCCGAGCGACCGACCCCCACGACCGGCGCAGCATCGTCGTCACGCTGACCGACGAAGGCCGGCAGGCCTTCGAGGGATCGGTCGAAGCTCAGTCCAGCGCCGAGGAGGAACTGCTCGGCACGCTCACTCCCTCCCAGCGCGGTCAGCTCGCGAGCACGTTGCGGAAGCTCGTTCTGGCGCTGGAACCGGACTAGCCACCGTCTGCGAGTATGGCCGACGTGGAGTTCCTGATCGCCGCCATCGCGCTCGTCGTCGTTGCCGCAGTCGTTCTCGGGTTCGTCGTCACCGGTCGCCGCCGCAAGTCGCTGCCCGGCTCGGACGCCCAGCCGACGCTGCCCGGAACGGGCATCCGGGACGAGTCGCCCGAGGGCTCACCAGCCGGTACGACCGCCACCGTCGAGGTGCCGGTCGCGCCGGAGACCGAGGCGACCGAGACGCCGACGCTCGAGAAGCCGGCTCCCGCGCAGGGCCGGCTGGTCAGGCTCCGCGCGCGGCTGGCCCGTTCGCAGACCTCCCTCGGCCGCGGCCTGCTCGCGCTGCTCTCCAAGGACCGGCTCGACGAGGACACCTGGGAGGAGATCGAGGACGCGCTCCTCACCGCCGATGTCGGCGTCGCCCCCACCCAGGAGCTGGTCGAACGTCTCCGTACCCGCGTCCGCGTCGAAGGCATCTCCACCCCCGACCAGGCGAAGGCGATCCTCCGCGAGGAGCTGCTCACCCTCGTCGGCCCCGACACCGACCGTTCGCTGAACGTCGAGCGCGAGGGCCTCAACCCCGCCGTCGTCCTCGTCGTCGGCGTGAACGGCACCGGCAAGACCACCACCGTCGGCAGGATCGCCCGGGTGCTCGTCGCCGAGGACAAGGACGTGCTGCTCGGCGCCGCCGACACGTTCCGCGCCGCCGCCGTCGACCAGCTCGTCACCTGGGGCGACCGGGTGGGCGTGCCGACCGTGCGCGGCCCCGAGGGCGGCGACCCGGCGAGCGTGGCGTTCGAAGCGGTGAAGGCCGGCGCCGAGCAGGAGGTCGACGCCGTACTGATCGACACCGCCGGCCGGCTGCACACCAAGACCGGGCTGATGGACGAGCTCGGCAAGGTCAAGCGGGTGATCGAGAAGCAGGCGCCGGTGACCGAGGTGCTGCTGGTGATCGACGCGACGACGGGGCAGAACGGGCTCACCCAGGCCCGCGTGTTCTCCGAGGTCGTCGACGTGACCGGCATCGTGCTGACCAAGCTCGACGGCACCGCGAAGGGCGGCATCGTGATCGCGGTCCAGCGGGAGCTGGGGGTGCCGGTGAAGCTGGTCGGGCTCGGCGAGGGCCCCGACGACCTCGCCCCGTTCGACCCCGCGGCGTTCGTGGATGCCCTTCTGGGCGACTGAGGCGGCGCTGGGCGTGCCCGTGCTGCGTTCATGGGGCTCGGCGAGGGCCCCGACGACCTCGCCCCGTTCGACCCCGCGGCGTTCGTGGATGCCCTTCTGGGCGACTGAGGCGGCGCTGGGCGTGCCCGTGCTGCGTTCATGGGGCTCGGCGAGGGCCCCGACGACCTCGCCCCGTTCGACCCCGCGGCGTTCGTGGATGCCCTTCTGGGCGACTGAGGCGGCGCTGGGCGTGCCCGTGCTGCGTTCATGGGGCTCGGCGAAGGCCCCGACGACCTCGCCCCGTTCGACCCCGGCCGCCTTCGTGGATGCGCTTCTCGGAGACTGAGTTTGCTGGAGTCGCATCGGTCGCCGGCATAGGCGTCGCCTGCTCGACGGATGGCACCGATGGCGCCAGCTCGCTTCGCGCCTGACGCTGGTGCGCGAGCGCCATCGCTGCACCGGGGGTCGAGCAAGCAACGCCGCCGTCGACGCTTTTGCGACTCGAGGACTCCCAACGGGAGTACTTTCAGCCCATGAAGTTCAACCCGCGCGCCCGGCTGGACAGCTCCCAGGTCGAGGACACTCGCGGCCGGCGGATGCCCGGCGGCCGGTTGGCGCTGCCGGTGGGCGGCGGCGTCGGTGGACTCATCGTCCTGCTCGTCCTCGTGTTCCTGAACGGCGGCCAGCTCCCCGCCGGCCTCACCGGCGAGCCGGAGCCGGCCCCCGACATCTCCAACGACACCAACCTCGAGGCCGTCTGCAAGACCGGCGAGGACATCCAGACGAACCGGGACTGCCGGTTCGTCGCCGAGATCAACTCGATCCAGGCGTTCTGGACCGACGAGTTCACCCAGCGGAACGCGACGTACGACAAGGCGCTCACGCACTTCTTCACCGACCAGGTCTCGACCGACTGCGGTGCCGCGTCGAGCGCGGTCGGCCCGTTCTACTGCCCGGTCGACGACAAGGTGTACGTGGATCTGGGCTTCTTCGACACGCTGGAGTCCCAGCTTGGCGCGCAGGGCGGCGACTTCGCCGAGGCGTACGTGATCGCGCACGAGTACGGGCACCACGTGCAGGACCTGCTCGGCACGATGGAACAGGTCCGCTCGCGCCAGGGCGAGGAGAGCGACGCCGTACGGCTGGAGCTGCAGGCCGACTGCTACGCGGGCATGTGGGCGAAGCACGCGACCCAGGTGACCGTGCCGGGAACGGATGAGCCGTTCATCATCGACCTCACCGCTCAGGACATCGCGCTCGCGCTCGACGCCGCCGAGGCGGTGGGCGACGACCGCATCCAGTCGAAGGCGCAGGGCCAGGTGACGCCCGAGACGTGGACCCACGGCTCGGCTCAGATGCGCAACCGCTGGTTCTCGACCGGGTACGAGTCCGGCGAGCTCGAGGCCTGCGACACCTTCGCCGCCCGCCAGCTCTGACCGCAACCGACGCTTGGATGAAGGGCACCTTCATCCAATAGGTTGGGATCAAGGTGCCCTTCATCCAAACCCGCAGGGGTCCGCTGGTCGGTCGTCACACGATCGAAATGCTTCCAATACCGGCCAGATTGTTGACCGCAAACAGTCTTCCACGTGATTTTCGAAGCATGCCTTCGAAAACCGCGCTGACGAGACGTCGGGTACTCGAGCTCTTGGGCGCCGGAGCGGCGGGATCCGTGCTGCTGGCCGCCTGCGGGCAGAGTAAACAAGCGCAGGAGAGCAAAGTCGCCGAGTTCCACGGCGGCACCGACTATGTCGTACCGCCCAAGGGGCACTTCAACCTGCTGACCGGCGTGACCGACGGCATCCTCAGCGACAGCTACTTCGTCGACCTCGTGATCGCACCCAGCGCGATGTACAAGTGGAAAGAGCGCGAGTGGGTGCCGATGCTCGCCGAGAAGTGGAACCTCGACAAGGCGGCCAACACGTTCACGCTCACGCTCAAGCAGGGCTTGAAGTGGAGCGACGGGAAACCGATTACTAGCAAGGACGTCCTCACCACGTTCTGGTGCCTGCGCGTCATGCGCAACGTCTCGTGGGACTACCTCGAGAAGGTCGAGGCACCCGACGAGCAGACCGTCGTGTTCACGATGAAGCGCCCCTCGACCGTGCTGGAGCGGTACGTGCTCCGACAGCAGATCGTGAGCGACGCGTCGTACGGCACGTTCGCCAAGCAGGCCGAGGAGCTGTTCGGTGGCGGCGGCGACCTGGACAGCCCGGAGGGCAAGAAGCTCAACACCGACCTGCAGGCGTTCCGCCCGGAGAAGGCCATCGCGTCGGGCGCGTTCGACTACGACTACAAGTCGATCACGAACGCCCAGCTGACGTTCGTCAAGAACGAGACCGGCTACGGCGCCGACAAGGTCGCGTTCGACAAGGTCGTCGTGTTCAACGGCGAGACGGCCGACATCACGCCGGTCGTCCTGTCCAAGGACGTCGACTACGCGACGCACGGCTTCCCGCCGGCGACGGAGAAACAGCTTGGCAGCAAGGGATTCCGCATCATCCGCCCACCCGTCTACTCCGGCCCGGCGCTGCTGTTCAACCTGGACAAGGTCGCCGAGTTCAAGGACCTCCGGGTCCGGCAGGCGCTCGCCTACGCGATCGACCGGACCGAGAACGGTGAGGTCTCGCTCGGCGAGTCCGGCAAGGGCGTGAAGTTCATGGCCGGCTTCTCCGACAACCTCGTCCCCGAGTGGCTGTCGGCGGAGGAGCAGGGCAAGCTCGCGACGTACGACCACGACCCCGACCGGGCGGCCGCGCTGCTGACCTCGGCGGGGTGGAAGAAGTCCGGCAAGACCTGGCAGAAGCCGGACGGCAAGCCGGCGACGTACGAGCTGATCTTCCCGGGCGAGTACGTCGACTGGGCCGCGGCGGGGACGAACGTCGGGCAGCAGCTCACCGCGTTCGGCATCGCCATCGAGCCGCGCGGCGTCAACCACATCCAGCAGCCGATCGACGTGGACAAGGGCAACTTCCAGCTCGCCATCCAGGGTTGGGGAACGTCCAGCCACCCGCACCCGCACTTCGCGTTCGTGCAGGACCTGTTCACGCACAACATCCCCACCGCCGCGAACAACGGCGGCCGCGGGATGGGCTTCGAGCTCGCGCAGACGACCGAGGCGCTCGGCAAGGTCGACCTGGAGAAGGTCGTGCTCGAAGCCGGCGAGGGCCTGGACGAGGCGCAGCAGAAGAAGAACGTGACGACCGCTTCGATCGCGTTCAACGAGCTGCTGCCGATGCTGCCGCTGTTCGAACGGTACGGGAACAACCCCGCGCTCGAGGGCGTCCGCGTCGACAAGTGGCCGGCGGACGGCGACCCGTTGCTGATGAACTCGCCGTACGCTGACAACTTCACGATCATGCTGATGTACTCGGGCGAGCTGAAACCGGTGGCGACCAGTGGGTGAGAAGGTGCTCGGATTCCCTTCTGACGTTGGCACTTCTCCTCATCCTTGGGCTCGGCGACGGCCGGCGCCGGTGTTCGGCAGCGGCGGCGTGGTGGCCACGGGTCACCCGTTGGCGAGCTCGGCCGGTTTGGCGGTCCTGCGCGCCGGTGGGAACGCCGTCGATGCCGCGGTCGCCGCGGGGTTGGTGTCGGCCGTCGTACTGCCGGAGATGTGCGGGCTCGGCGGCGACCTGTTCGCCGTTCTGCACGACCCGACCGGTACCCATTCCGTGCAGGGCAGCGGGATCGCGCCGCGCTCGTTGACGATCGACCAGCTGCGCGCGGCAGGCTCGGCGCGAAGCCGCGGCCCGTTGTCGGTCACGGTGCCGGGCATGGTGGACGCGTACTTCACGCTGCTCGCACGCTTCGGCACACGCTCGTTCGCGGACCTGGTGGAGCCGGCGATCGAGTACGCCGAGGGGCATCCGATCACGCCGGAACGCATCGTCTACATCGACCGGTTCGCCTCGCTGCTGCGCGAGTATCCGTCCTCGGCTGCCGTGTTCCTCCCGGACGGGCGCGTGCCGCTTCCTGGTGAGGTGCTGCGTCAACCCGACCTTGCCTCAACGCTGCGGCTGCTCGCTTCGGGTGGTCGGGACGAGTTCTACCGCGGCGAGCTCGCCGAACGGATCGGGGCGTTCATGGCTTCGATCGGCGGAGCGCTGTCCGCCGACGACCTGGTGACGCAAGCGACCGAGGTCACGGCGCCGATCTCGACGACGTACCGCGGGCACACCGTGTACGAGACGTGCCTGCCGAGCCAGGGGCAGATCGTCCTGGAGGCGTTGAACATTCTCGAGTCGTTCGACCTCTCCCTGGGGTCGGCCGAGGCCGTGCATCTGCAGGTGGAGGCGGTGAAGCTCGCCTTCGCGGACCGGCACGCGTACGCCAAGGACCCGGCGTTCGGTCCCAGCCCTGTGGACGAACTGCTGTCGAAGGACTGGGCAGCGCGGCGCGCGGCCGCGATCGGGCTCAAGGCCAGCGACGACCTGCCGCCGGGCGAGTTCGACCGCGGCGACACGAGCTACCTGTGCGTGATCGACGGCAACGGCACGATGGTGTCGCTGATCCAGTCCGTCGCCGCCAACTTCGGCAGCGGGATCGTGGCAGGCGACACCGGCGTGGTGCTGAACAACCGGGCCTCGGCGTTCTCGTTGGACGACAACCATCCGAACGTGTTCGCGCCGGGCAAGAAGACCGTGCACACGCTGAACGCGTACCTCGTCGCCGATCCCTCCGGAACGCCCGTGCTGGTGGGCGGAACGCCGGGTGGGGACCGTCAGCCGCAGTGGAACGTGCAGTTTCTGACGGGCCTGATCGACGGTGGCTGGGACGTCCAGCAGACGCTGGAGCAGCCGACCTGGATCTCGTCCGTGGGCTCGGGCTCCGGCAGGACCGCGAACGAGTTCACCCTCGACCTCGAAGCCCGCTTCGGCCCTTCCGTCGCCTCGGCCCTGGAGGAGCGCGGCCACCGGGTGACGGTAGGCCCCGACTTCACCCCAGAGTCCTCGGTAGCCCAGCTCATCGCCCGCGACCCCACCTCGGGCGTCCTCGCCGGCGGCACCGACCCCCGCAGTGAAGGCGCAGTCCTCGCGTTCTAACCCGCCCGCGTTGTTATGAAGGGCACCTTCATTCGAACCTCCTCGAGGGAGGGGACCCTCTGCCCTTCGCGAAAGTGTGGGGTTCTGGTGGCGACACGCTGGCGTGTCGCGACCAGAACCCCACAGTTTGATGGGACATGGTGGATGGGCCGGGCTATCGAATGAAGGTGCCCTTCATTCACATCGTGGCGCCGGATCAGGCTTCGATGTTCGACATCACATGCTTGATCCGCGTGTAGTCCTCCAGCCCGTACATCGACAGGTCCTTGCCGTAGCCGGAGTGCTTGAAGCCGCCGTGCGGCATCTCCGCGACCAGCGGGATGTGGGTGTTGATCCACACGCACCCGAAGTCCAATCGCTTCGCCATCCGCATCGCGCGCCCGTGGTCCTTCGTCCACACGCTCGACGCGAGGCCGTACTGCACGCCGTTCGCCCAGCGCACGGCTTCGTCCTCGTCGGTGAACTGCTGCACGGTGATCACCGGCCCGAAGATCTCGTCCTGGATCGCCTCGTCGTCCTGCCGCAGACCGGACAGCACGGTGGGGGAGTAGAAGTACCCGCGATCACCCACGCGCGACCCGCCGATCTGGAGCGAGGCGTGGTCGGGCAGCCGCGATACGAACCCCGTCACCCGGTCGAGCTGCACAGCGTTGTTCAACGGCCCGTACGCCGCCTCGGTGTCGGACGGCGGGCCGACCTTCGTGCCGCGGGCGTGTTCGGTCAACGCGGCAACGAAGTCGTCGTGTACGCGCGGCGACGCGAGCACCCTGGTCGCCGCCGTGCAGTCCTGGCCGGCGTTGAAGTAGCCAGCAGCGGCGATCGCCTCAGCGGCAGCCGACAGGTCGGCGTCGTCGAAGATCACCACCGGCGCCTTGCCGCCGAGCTCGAGGTGCACGCGCTTCAGGTCAGAAGCCGCCGACGCTGCCACCTCGGCCCCGGCCCGCGGCGAGCCGGTGATCGACACCATCGCCGGCGTCGGGTGCTCGACGAGCAGCCGGCCGGTGTCGCGTTCGCCGCACACCACGTTCAGGACGCCAGGTGGCAGGAACTCCGCGCACAGCTCCGCCAACCAGACCGTGCTCGCCGGCGTCGTGTCGCTCGGCTTCAGGACCACGGTGTTGCCCGCGGCCAGCGCCGGCGCGAACTTCCAGATCGCCATCATGAACGGGTAGTTCCACGGCGTCACCTGCCCGACGACACCGACCGGTTCGCGGCGTACGTACGATGTATGCCCGGCCAGGTACTCACCGGCCGAACGCCCCTCCAGCAGCCGCGCGGCCCCGGCGAAGAAGCGGATCTGGTCGGTCGACGGCGGCACCTCCTCGTCCAACGTCAGCTGGACCGGCTTGCCGGTGTTCTCCGCCTCGATCGCGACCATCTCCGCGGCCCGCGCGTCGATCGTGTCCGCGATCTTCAGCAACGCCAGTTGCCGTTCCGACGGTGTCGTGTCACGCCACGTCTCGAACGCGGAAGCAGCCGCGCGGAACGCCCGGTCGACGTCCTCCGCACCCGAGTTCGGCGCGGTCGCGAAGACCTCTCCCGTCGACGGGTCGACGATGTCGGTGTACTCACCGGCAACGGGAGCGACGTGCTCGCCGTTGACGAAGTTCGTCAGGGTGCGCTTGCCTGCCATCAGATCCTCCTCGAGAGCCGTCCGCCGCGACGACCCACCGTCAACATACTCAGCCCGCCGCCTTGGGATGAAGGGCACCTTCATCCCATAGGTTGGGATGAAGGTGCCCTTCATCCAACCCGCCGTCCAGCTGTGAGGACTGTCGTCACGCGCGTCAGGGCGCCGAGATCCGCGGTGAGATCGCCGTCGAGTACGACGAGGTCGGCGGCGAGGCCGGGGGAGAGGCGACCGTAGGAGTCGCTCACCTCCAACGCGTCCGCGGCCAGCCCGGTCACCCGCCACACCAGCTCCTCCGCCGGCAGTCGCCAGTGCTGCCCGACCGACACGAGCTGGGCAGGGAAGCCGGCGATGCCGGGCCCGAAGCCGTCGCTGCTGAAGTAGACCCGGTCGGCGAGGCCAGCACCGCGGAGCAGCTCCCACCGGTCGGCCGGTACGTCGGACGGATCGTGGTCGCGCGCGTCGCGCCGGGTGAGCGGAGCCGTCGCCGCCCCGAGGTTGAGGTCGACGTACGTCCCCTGCTCGAGCATCGAAGCCACCACGGCCGGATCCACGTCGAGCCGGCCGGCAGCGGTGGCGAGGAAGTTGCAGTGCGCGATCGTACGTACGCCGGCCTCGACCGAGCGGCGGATTCCCTCGGTGGCGTTGGCATGTGCGACGACGTGCAGACCGAAACGGTCCGCTTCGTCGACCACCGCGCGGAGCTCGTCGACGGTGTACTGCGCGCGCCGGCGGTTGGTGTGCGGGTCCATCGAGCCGCCGGTCGCCATGACCTTGATCGCGTCCGGACGCCGGGCGGCGAGCGACCGGATCGCGAGCCGCAGCTCGTCCGCGCTGTCGGCGGTCACGCCGAGGAAGTCGCCGTGCCCGCCCGTCGTGGTCAGGCACGGACCCACAGCGAGCACGCGGCTCGCCAACACCACGCCGGTGGCGACCAGGTCCCGCAGCTCGAGCGTCACGCCCTCCGGCGCGCCGCAGTCGCGTACGGTCGTCACGCCAACGTCAACCGCGGCTTGCACCGCGGCGAGAGCCCACGCGGAGTACTGCGCCGTCGAGCCGGCGATCGCCTGCCAGGCTTGGTCGTTCGCCAGTCCCCACGCGAGATGTACGTGCCCGTCGATCAGTCCGGGGATGACGGTGTGCGCGTGAAAGTCGAGCACCTCCGCGCCAGCCGCGGGCACGTCCGAGCGCGGTCCTACTGCCGCGATCCGCCCGTCGGCGACGAGGACAGCCGCGTCGCGCAGCGGAGGTCCGCCCGTCCCGTCGACGAGCACGCCGGCGAGCAGCAACAGGGGATCAGCCACGTTCGTGGGCCTCGGCGGCACGCTTGTGCAGCAGGTCGAGCTCCTCGGGGTTGCGTGCCACGGTCTCCTCGGGATGCTCCGGATAGGTCCGGCGGAAGCCGCAGGAGTCGAGCACGATCAGCTGGGTGGACGCGAACCGCTGCTGCGGCTCGGCCGTCCGGTCCTCGATCAGGTCCATGAGCATGTTCGCCGCGTCGCGCGCTGCCTCGTACATCATCATCGCGACCGTCGTCAGCCGCGGCGTCGCGAAGCGGATGAAGTCCATGCCGTCCGCGCCGATCACCGCGAGGTCGTCGGGAACCCGGACGCCGCGCGAACGTGCCTCCGCCAGTACGCCGATCGCCATCCGGTCGCCGCCGACGAACACCGCGGTCGGCGGGTCGTCGCGGGACAGCAGCCGCCCGATCGCGGAGATGCCGGTGTCCTCGAACCCGTCGCCGGACTCGACGACGGGCTCCCATCCGGCGGCCGCGCAGAAGTCGTCGTAGGCCCGCCGGCGTTCGGTCGCGTTCCAGTTGTCCGCCGGCCCGGCGATGTGCGCGACGCGCGTGTGCCCGAGCCGCGCGAGGTGCTGGAGCGCGAGCGTCGAGCCGGGATGGTCGTCGGTGTTGACCACGCCGATCTCCCCGCGCCCCGCGGAGGCGGCGACCGCGTTCACCGCGACGACCGGAAGCGGAAGCTGCTCGACGTCGCGCAGCGGCTCCCAGCACCACAAGATGCCGTCCACCGCGCCACTGGCCCAGACCTGCCGGTGCCGCGGGTCGTCGAACGGGTCGCCCGCGGTGATCTGCAGGATGACGTTGTAGCCGCGGGTGGACGTGGCGCGGTCGATGCCGCTCAGCGCCTCGGAGATCTTCAGGTTGGAGAACCGGCGCTCGTGGTGGCCGGGGCTGCCGGACGGTACGACGACCGCGATCGTGTCGGTCCGCTGCCGGCCGAGCGCCCGTGCGGCCGCGTTCGGCTGGTAGTCGAGCTGTCGCGCCGCCTCCCACACCTTCTCGACCGTGCGCGGGCTGATCTGGATCGCGCCGACGTTGCGGCCGATGATGCGCGAGACGGTGCTCTTGGAGACGCCCGCCAGCTTCGCGACGTCGTCCATCGTCGCCCGCCCGGAACGACTCGCCTCGCTCTCCGGCACCGCGCCTCCCCCTGTTGATCTTCAAGCACCTCTCGACAAAGCGTAACCGCAGGCCTAGTCTGGGGCAACCGCGACACCGCAACCGGTTGCGCGCCACCGGTTTCATCACCGGAACTCACTCCAACGAAGCGTTCCAAGCCCAGTGCCAGGAGAGGACGTGACATGGGGCAGGACAGCGAACGGTCTGGTCGCATCGGCCGGCGCGGCTTCCTGAAGGGCGTCTCCGTCGCCGCCGGGATCGGCCTCGCACCGTGGCTGGCGGCGGCGTGCGGCAACGGTCCGAAGGCCGCGCCCACCAAGGCGGGAGCCGGTCTCGACGCCGCGTTCTTCGAGCGGCCGGACGGCGCGATCAAGGACCTGTCCCTGGACCAGGTGCCAGCGGCGCAGCAGAAGACGAGCTACGAGCAGTGGGTCGCGCGAGCCGAGGGCGCGTACGACCCGCCGATCAAGCTCACAACAGTCGCGCAGACGTCGCCGGTGACGAAGTACCCGAAGGGGGACACGCTCGCGAAGAACGTCTGGACGCGTGCGTACGAGAGCAGGTACGGGATCAGCGTCGAGACCAAATGGTCGGTCGACCAGTCCCAGTGGGAACAGCGCACGAACCTGATGATTGGGTCCGGCGACCTCCCCGACTTCTTCCTCGCCAGCCAGAGCCAGCTCGACCAGCTGATCCGCGCGGACCTCATCGCAGATCTCACCGCGACCTACAAGGATCACGCCACCGACCAGGTGCGCGCGACGATCCTCGAGGCCGGGCCGACCGCGCTGGAGTCCGCGGTGTACGGCGGCAAGCTGATGGCGATCCCGTTCGTGGAGCAGAACGAGACCGCGCCGCACTGGTTCATCCGCAAGGACCTGCTGGACAAGGCCGGCCTGGGCGTACCGAAGACCATGCGGGAGCTGCTCGACGCCTGTGCGGCGTTCACGTCGAACGGCACGTACGGGCTCGCCGTCGGCCCGAGTCCGAACCAGGACCTCGGCTACCTGCAGGCGTTCTTCAACGGCTACCACGCGTACCGCGGCCTCTGGATCGAGAAGGACGGCAAGCTCGCGTACAGCAGCGTGCAGCCGGAGATGCGAGCCGCGCTGGAGCAGCTCCAGCGGATGTACAAGGCGAAGCAGATCCATCCGGAGTTCGGGACCCGTACCGAGGAACAGGTCTTCGAGGACTGGGCGAACGGCAAGGTCGGCCTCATCCAGGGCCGAGGCTCCGGACCGAACGGCACCGACATCCTGAAGACCAACAACCCGAAGGCCGAGGTCGTCGCGCTCCCGGTCCTGTCGATGGACGGCGAGCCGGCCAAGGCGCAGGTGGACCAGCCCAACGTGCGTGGGTACTGGGTCGTCCGCAAGGGCGCCGAGCATCCCGAAGCCCTGTTGAAGATGCTGGACTTCTGGGTCAGCACGTTCTACCTCACGCCCTCCGACGAGGTGCAGGCCGCGTTCATCTCCGACGGCGAGGAACCGAACCTCTGGACGCTCAACAAGATCGCGCTGTACCGCGCCTACAAGAACACCGATGTGCACAACACGTTGACCAAACTGCTCGACAGCAAGTCGGCCGACGTCGCGAGCTACCGGCCCGAGGTGCGGTTCTGGTACGACTACCTCAAGCCGGCCTTCACCGGCGGGAAGATCGACGGCTACCAGTACCGCAGCCTGGTCGGCTACTACGGTCCGAACAGTGGGCGCGCGGTGCAGGACCTGTACCGCAAGCAGGATCTCTACATGCCGGACGGCTTCTTCGGCGTACCCACGGCCACGATGTCGCGTCGTCAAGCGAGCCTTGACAAGATCGAGGCAGAGACGTTCACCAAGGTGATCCAGGGCAGCCCGATCGCGGAGTTCGACACGTTCGTCAAGGAGTGGAAGAGCGTCGGTGGCGACCAGGTGACGCGGGAGGTCAACGAGTGGCGAGAACAGCAACGAGCTCGCCGGTGACCGAGTCCCCCGCCGAGGCGGGGGAGCAGGTCGCCACACCACCGAGGCGCCGGAAGAGGCGCACCAACGCACGGGCTCTCCATCTGATGCTCGTGCCCGGAATCCTCGTCGTGCTCGTCTACGAGTACGGACCGATCCTGGGCACGGTGATGGCCTTCCAGGACTACCTGCCCGCGTTCGGCTTCCTGAACTCGGAGTGGGTCGGCCTGGAGAACTTCCGGTTCGTGCTCAGCCTGCCGGACACCTGGGAGGTCGTCTGGAACACGGTCTCGATCGCGAGCATGAAGATTGTGGCCGGGCTGATCGCTCCGCTCGCGACGGCGCTGCTGATCAACGAGGTCGGCAAGAAGTACTTCCGGCGCGGTGTGCAGACGATCATCTACCTGCCGCACTTCCTGTCCTGGGTGATCCTCGGCGGCGTCCTGATCGAGATTCTCTCGCCCACGTTCGGGATCGTGAACCAGTTCCTCGGGCTGTTCGGTGTCGAGCCGATCTACTTCCTCGGCGACAACTCGTGGTTCCCGGCCACGCTGGTCGGGTCGGACACGTGGAAGGAGTTCGGCTTCACCACCGTCGTCTACCTGGCCGCGATCGTCACGATCGACCCGACGCTGTACGAGGTGGCGTCGGTGGACGGGGCGGGGAAACTGCGCCAGGCGTGGCACATCACGCTGCCCGGGATGATGCCGGTCATCGTGCTGATGGCGACGCTGAGCCTCGGCAACGTGCTCAACGCGGGCTTCGAGCAGGTGCTCGTGCTGTACAGCCCGCAGGTCTACGACAGCGGCGACATCATCGACACGTTCGTCTACCGCATGGGCCTGATCGACTTCCAGTACAGCGCTGCCGCAGCAGTGGGGCTGTTCAAGAGCATGGTCGCGCTGGTGCTGATCTCCACCTCGTACTACCTGGCCTACCGGTTCGCGAAGTACCGGATCTTCTAGGGGGAGGGAATGAAACTACTCGACAGCCGCCGCGTCTTCGTGGTGTTCAATTACCTCTTCCTCGGCGCGTTGGCGTTGCTCTGCCTGTTCCCGTTGGTGCACACGCTGGCGCTGTCGTTCAGCGCGAGCGCGGCAGCGGACGCCGGACGAGTGACGATCTGGCCGGTGCAGTTCACGACCGCGGCGTACGAGTACGCGTTCACCAACCCGCAGTTCCTCCGCTCGTTCGGGACCTCGATCGAACGCGTCGTCCTCGGGGTCACTGTCAACATGGTGTTGACGATCCTGGTCGCCTACCCGCTCTCGAAGGCGCCGGGTGTGCTGCGCGGGCGAACGGCGTACGTGTGGTTCTTCGTGATCACGATGCTGTTCGCCGCCGGGCTCGTGCCGACGTACATGGTCGTCCAGGCCACCGGTCTGCTGGACAGCATCTGGGCGCTGATCCTGCCCAAGGCCGTTCCGGTGTTCAACGTCATCCTGCTGCTGAACTTCTTCCGGAGCCTGCCGAAGGAGCTCGAGGAGGCGGCGTTCGTGGACGGCGCCGGCCACTGGACCGTGCTGCTGCGGATCTACCTCCCGCTGTCGAAGCCCGCGCTGGCGACGATCACGCTGTTCACGATCGTCGCGCACTGGAACTCGTGGTTCGACGGCATCATCTACATGAACTCACCGGAGCACTATCCGCTGCAGAGCTACCTGCAGACGCTGGTCGTGCAGGACTCGCTCAGTGTCCGTTCGCTGAACGAGATGGACCTGCTGCAAGAGGTGTCCAACCGGACGTACAAGGCCGCGCAGATCTTCCTTGCGGCGTTGCCTGTCCTCGCGGTCTATCCGTTCCTGCAGAGGTACTTCATCAAGGGCATCAACCTGGGCAGCGTGAAGGGCTGACGTGCACGAGTTTCGGGTCGCCATCATCGGCTGCGGCGCGGTCGGCAGGATCCACGCCGAGTGCCTCGCCAAGCTCGACGGGGCGCGGGTCGTCGCGTTCTGCGACGTGGTCGGGGCCAAGGCGTTGGTGCTGGCGAACGAGTTCGGCGCGGAGTACGCCACCGCCGACTCGGCTCGGATCCTCGCCGACGAGTCGATCGACGTGGTGTACGTCGCCACCCAGCACGACTCGCACGCCGAGTTGTGCGTCCGCGCGCTCGACGCGGGCAAGCACGTGCTGGTGGAGAAGCCGCTCGCCCTGAACCTCGAGGACTGCAAGGCCGTCGCGGCCGCGGCGGAGCGCAGCACGCAACGGTTCATGGTGGCGTTCAAGATGCGCTACTTCGACATGGTCGAGAAGGCGAGGGAGCTCGTGCCAGAGCCGCTCGTCGTCACCATGCAGATGATGGACAATCCGTGGCCGCCGGACAGCTGGACGAACGACCCGCTTCGCGGCGGCGGGAACGTGCTCAGCCAGGGTTGCCATTCCGCCGACCTGCTGCGCCACCTCGCGCGCCAGGACCCGGTGGAGGTCTACGCCGTCGGGGGCAACTACTACCAGCCGTCCGGAGTGACCGACAACGTGACCGCGGTGTTCCGCTTCGACGGCGGCGTTTCGGCAAGCCTCGTTCAAGGAGACGCGAGCCGACCGCCGGTCGTGGGCAAGATGTTCCTGCAGCTCTTCGCGCGAGATCGCTCGGTCACGTTGACCGATCGGCTGACGACGTTGACGTTCGCCGAGCTCGGTCGCCCTGCCCAGGTGTTCCACGGCTCCGAGACGGGCTACCTGGAGGAGAACCGTGCGTTCCTGCGCGCTCTTCGCGACGGCACGGATCCACCGACGGGCTACCGGGACGGGCTGTACGCGACCGCGATGATGCTGCAGGCCGTCGCGTCCACGCGGAGTGGGCGAGCAGAGTCCGTCGAAGCCCTGGTGTCCGGATGGCAGAACTCACCAGTGGGAGGGCGAACATGAGGATCAAGCGACGTACGGTCCTGCAGGGGTCGGTCGGCCTCGCGGCGGTCGCCGGGCTCGAGCAGCGCATGACAAGGTCGTACTTCGTCGACAGCGTGCACGGCGACGACGCGAACAGGGGCACGCGCGAGGACCGGGCGTTCGCCACGCTCACCCGTGCGCTCGCGGAGCTGAGGAACGGCGACACGCTGAACCTCAAGCGGGGCAGCGTGTTCCGTACACCGCTCGACCTCACGGGCAGGGCGGCGGGCACGACCGTGCAGGCGTACGGCAACGGGCCGGACCCCGTCGTCGACCTGCTCGCGACCTGCCTAGGTGCCGCGGCGGACTGGACCGCGACGGGCACGAACGTCTGGTCGCGGACGCTCCCCGTCCCGCCGGGTGGCTGGAGCGGCTTCCTGCTGGTCCTGGACGGGAGAGCGGGCAACTACATCAAGCCCGCCACAGCGTTTGTGCTCGCGCCGGGCGACTACCACTTCCTCCCCGCCACCAGCACGCTCACCGTGTACGCCGAACAGAACCCGGCGGAGGCGTACGCCTCGTTGCAGTACGTTCCGCAGAACCTCGGCGCGCGGAACGACATCGGCCTGCTGATGGGACCGCCCGACGACCCGCGGGGCGCGAGTGCCGCGAAGGGCTGCACGGTGAAGAACCTCGTGATCCAGGGAGCGCGCCGCAACATCCAGCTCCGCGCCGACGCCACACTGGTCGACGTCACCGCACAGTTCTCCGCGACGACGAACATCCAGCTCAACTACGAGGGCACGTACCGGCTCACCCGCGTCAAGGCGCTGGACGCCGGATCGAGCCTGCTCAGCGGCGAGCACTGCCTGCTGGTCGCGGGCAACGGCTCGACGAACGTCCGCGGCACGGTCGCCGACTGGACCGACGAGGGGAACGGCGCCTGGTCGCGGTCGCTGAGCGGACTCGGGTCGCCGGCCGGGAACCACAACGTGCGGGACTGGCTGGACTTTCCCTCACGAAGGTACGTGTCGCCGCGCCGCACGCTGGCCGAGGTGACCGGGCCTGAGCACTGGCACGTGGCCGGCGACCAGCTCTCGGTGTACGCCACAGGCAACCCGGCGACCACGTACACCGTGCTGCTCGGCGGCCGGTTCGAGCGCATGCGCGTCACGCTGACCGACTGCGAGCTCGACCACGCGGGCGAGGACGCCTTCCAGGTAGGCGGAAACACCCATCCCACCTCGCGCATCGACGTCGTGCGGAGCAGGATCAGCCGCGGCTTCGAGAACGCCGTCGACCTCAAGAGCGCGAACGTGTCGTTCACCGACAGCTGGATCTGGCACGACAGCCCGGCACCGTCGTCGGCGCTCGGACCCACGATCACGATCCAGGGGCACACCCGCGACGTCGACTACGCCGGTTGCGCGATCTCGTGCGCGCTGCCGACCAAGGGCACGATGGACGTGCAGGAGTTCGTTCCGAGGATCACGTCCGAGCGGACCCTGTGGTACGCGCGGAATCAGGCGGCAACCGGCGTCGTGCTGAGCCACTACAACGGGCAGCGGCACCGGTACGCGTTCGACCTGTTCTACAACGACTCTCGCGAGGCGCAGGGGTTGCCGGTCGTCGCGATCAGCGGCGACCACGACTTCACGCACTGCGCGTTCCACTCCTCGAGCACGAACGGCACGGTCCGCGGGCTGTCGTTCCGCGGCAACTCCACGCTCGCGGCGAACTGCAAGGCCGTGACGGTGGACTCGTCCGTTGTCGTCGAGGGGCACTACGTCGCGACGATCCAGTGGGACGGAAGCGAGGTCTACCTCGGATCGGGCGCGCGGTTCCTGTTCGGCGGGCTGACCGGGGAGTCGGCGGCGTTCAACGGGGTCTGGTCGGTACGCGACGCGTGGTACGCCTACAACGGAACGTCCGGGACGCGGAGCTTCTCGACGTTCCTCGTGCCGGTCTCCGCGGCACCGCCGGCCAGCGCCGACCTCACCGGACTGACCATGCGGTACTGGGCGCGGCTGCTTCGCCTGCGTGGGTGCGTGATCGCGGGCAAGACCGAGCTCGTCCGGATCGACGCCGACCTCGGCGCGCCCGGAGCGGCGTTCCCGATCGACTGGGACGAGGTCGTTCCGGCGCCGCTCGACGCGAACTACTGGGCGCAGCGGGCGTCGTCGACGCAACGCCTCGTCACCGCGGTCCGCGACGGTGTGCAGCGGCACTACAGCAGCGCGCAGGTCGTCGCCGACGCACCGGTCCCGGGCAACCTGGTCGCCGACACCGCCGGCAAGTGGGGCGGGTCGCGGAACAGGTACGACGCGACGCCGACCGACAGCCAGCACGCGTTCGACGAGCCGGAGATCACCGCGATCGTCGTGTCGAACGGAACGGCGACGGTCACCTGTCCGGGGCACGGGCTCCGGCGTGGCGGCAAGGTGATCGTCACCGGCGTCGCGACTCCGGCCAAGGGTCTGGAGGGCGCGTTCTTCGTGGCCGGCGTGATCGACGCCGACACGTTCACCTATCGCGCGGTCCGCGGCACACCGGACGGGCCGGCGACGCTCGCGGGAGCGCGGGCGGTCACGGGCCGGGTGAAGCAGACGTCGGCGGCCTACCACTCGGCGCCGGCGTACGACCTGGCGCCCGGCCAGCGCGACCTGCAGGGCAACCGGGTGCCGCGCGCCGGCCGCCACTTCGGGCCGGTCACCGGATGACCACGCTGACGCCGCCGGAGCTGGCGGCCGCCCTCGAACGGCTGCCGAGATTCCCGCTCGCGGCGACGCCGACGCCGTTGGAGGAGCTGCCCAGGCTCGCCGGAGAGCTGAACGTGCCACGCCTGTTGGTGAAACGCGACGACCTCACCGGGCTCGCGTTCGGCGGCAACAAGGTCCGCATGCTCGAGTACTTCGTCGGCGACGCGCTCGCCCAGGGCTGCGACGTGTTCGTCGGCGGTGGGGGAGCGGCGCAGTCCAACCACGCCCGGCTCTGCGCGGCCGCGGCCAGGCGAGCGGGCCTTGACCCTGTCATCGTCATGCGCACCGGCACGGAGTCCGCTGGCGACGCGACCGGCAACCGGCTCGTCACCGAGCTCCTCGGTGCGGAGATCCGGTGGCTCGACAAGGACCCGGAGATGCGCGACCGGTTCGCCGCGTCGACGTTCATGGACGAGCTCGCGGCGGAGCTGGAGGCCGCCGGCCGTCGCCCGTACGTCCTGTACTCGTCGGTGCACGCGCTCGGCATCGCCGCGTACCTGTGGTGTGCGCTCGAGCTCGCCGCCCAGCTGGACGCGCTCGGGATCGAGAAGGCGACGGTCGTCGCCACGTCGGAGGGCTCGGTGACGGCGGCGCTGCTGCTCGGAGCCCGGCTGCTCGGCCGAGACTGGCAGGTCCGCGGCGTCTCCTGCCGGCCGTTCGCCGAGGACGACGCCGAACGACTGCCGCACCAGCTCACCGAGCTGGCCGAACAGGCTGCCGAGCTGATCGGTGTCAAGGGCCCGTTGACGGCTGCCGACTTCGATCTCGTCGACGAGGGTGCGCCAGCGTACGGCACGGCCAGCGAGGAGACCTGGCACGTCATCTCGCAGTGCGCACGGACGGACGCGCTGCTGCTCGACCCGGTCTACACGGGCAAGGGGATGACCGGCCTCGTCCGCATGATCCGCACCGGACAGGTGCCGGACGGCCGCACACCGGTCTTCGTCCACACGGGTGGGCTTCCTGCCTTGTTCGCACGAAGGGGGACGCGATGAGCAAGGAACTGGACCGACAGGTCGCCGTCGTGACCGGCGGCGCCCAGGGCATCGGGCTCGCCATCCGTACGGCTTTGGAGGAGGCCGGCGCACGGGTCGCGGTGTTCGACGTCGACACCGGCCCGGCGCCCGACGACGCGCTGCTGAAGGTCGACGTCACCGACGAGGCGCAGGTACGTTCCGGCGTCGCGGAGGTGATCGACCGGTACGGCCGGCTCGACGTGCTCGTCAACAACGCCGCGATCACCGCGCGGCTCGCCCACCTGTTCGGCCAACCGGCGCTCGACGTCTCCGTCGAGGACTGGCGCCAGGTGCTCGACGTCAACCTCACCGGCGCGTTCGTCTGCGCCCAGGCCGCGGCTCGCCGGATGGAGAGCGGCGGCCGGATCGTCAACGTGGCTTCGGTCCAGGGCCTGGTCGCGACCGGAGGAGCGATCCACTACTCGGTGAGCAAGGCCGGGCTGATCATGCTGACCCGCAGCCTGGCCGGCGAGCTCGCGCAGCGCGGCATCCGGGTGAACGCCGTCGCGCCCGGACCGATCGCCCTCGCCCGTACGGCACCGAACACCGCGCCCGTCGACACGCTGTCCGGCGAGTGGGGCCAGCCCGAGGACGTCGCCGCGGCGGTCACCTTCCTCGTGTCGCGAGCGGCGGTTTTCGTCAACGGGCACGTGCTTTCCGTCGACGGCGGCGTCTCGGTGCGGTACCGCAACCAGGTGGGCCGGGAGTCGTGATGAGGCCGACGTGGCGGATCGGCGGACCGATCGTGGTCGACGCGCACGCCCACGTCTGGTCCGGCGACACCACCACGTTCCCACCCACGCCCATCGACGGAGTGTCAGCACCGAAGACGCCGCGGCCGGTCGACGACCTGCTCGGCCGGCTCGACACGGCACACGTCGACCGGGTTGTGCTGATCCAGCCCAGGAGCTACGGCCACGACCACACCTACCTGGCCCACGTTCTCGCCAGCGAGCCGGAGCGCGTCGCCGGCGTCTGCCTCGTCGATCCGCTGCGCCCGGACGCGCCGGGGGAGCTGCGGCGCCGGTGCCGTGAGGACGGCTACCGCGGGCTCCGGTTGGTCGGCCTCGGCCACGGCGACGCGGACTGGCTCTTCGACGATCGCACGGCACCCATGTGGAAGGCCGCCGAAGACCTCGAGATCGTGGTGAGCCTGTTGATCGAGCCGCATCAGCTGGCGGGCGTCGCCACGGTCGCGGCGCGGCGTCCCTGGCTGAGCATCGCGATCGACCATCTCGGCCGGTGCCAGCCGGGAACGACCGCCATAGCGGACCTACTGGCGTTGGCCGTTCGCCCGAACGTGTCGGTCAAGGTCTCCGCGCTGTCGTGGCTGTCTGCCCAAGGCCCGCCGCACGCCGATCTGCGGCCGATGGTCGAGTCCTGTCTCGCGGAGTTCGGCGCTGGCCGGCTGCTCTGGGGTACGGACTACCCGCACGTTCTCGCCGCCGGTCCCTATCCAGATCCGTTCGAAGAGCTGGCGGGCGTCCTCCCGCAGGCGTCGGAGGCCGAGCTGGCGATGATCGCGGGCGGGAACGCTGCCCGCCTCTACGGGCTGCTATGACGCTGCTGTTGACGAAACCGGCCCGGCGGCATCCCGGTGCGGCGGGTGAAGAGCCGGCTGAAGTAGCCCGGGTCGTCGTACCCCGTGCGGAGCGCGACGGCCGCGACGGGCAGCTCGGTGGTGGCGAGCAGCTCCTTCGCGCGGCTGAGCCGCACCCGCATGACGTACTCCTTCGGCGTACAGCCGGCCGCGCGGCGGGTGACCTCGCGCAGCTCCGGCTCCGAGACCCGCAGCTCCTTCGCGAGCGCCGCGATGGTGAGCGGGCGGCAGGCGTGCCGGTGCAGAGCAGCGAGGACCGGCGCGTCCGTCGGCGTCTCCGGCTCGCCGCACCGGCGGGACGCGACGAGGAGCTGGTGCATCGCGGCGGCCGCGGCGACGTCGGTGTCCGCGGCGTCCGTGCGGAGCGCGCGCGCCACCTCGGCGAACGCGAGCTCCAGGCCGTCCGGATCGCTGACCGTCGTGACCAGCCGGTCGCGTGGGACGTAGCCGAGGTCCTCGTACGCCCGCGCGGCATCGCCGTCGAACAGCGTCCACCACTCGTTCCAGCCCGCCTTGTCCGGCGCGTAGGAGTGCTCGACGCCGGGCAGCAGCCAGAACAGTGCCGGCGCGGAGAACGTGGCGCGCCGCCCGCCCGACTCCAGCCAACCGCGGCCGCGGGAGACGTAGACCAGCGCGTAGCAGTCGAGCGTGCGGGCGTCGAGCGCGGCGTGCTTGTCGGCGGCCGTACCAACGCCGAGGCACACCAGCCCGAGGCGCCGGTGGAGGGGACCCGGGGTGAGGTAGCGGGTCCAGGAAGCCTGCATCGAGAAGTCCACGTTCGTTCGCGGTTTTGTCCATGGTCTCATGACGAATCCGGCGGGAGGGTGACGACATGTTGACCTCGAACGGGTACGAGCTGTCCGCACGCCCCGACCGGATCGGCGAGCTGGAACCGGTCCCAGAGCGCGACCTGCGCGACCGATCCGCGTTGCGGCAACGACTGATCGATCACGGCTACCTCTACCTCAAGGGCGTCCTGGACCGCGAGGTCGTGCAGTCCTTCCGCCGCTACTACTTCGGCATGCTCACCGCGTGCGGCCTTGTCCGCGCGGGGACCAACCCCGAGCTCGGCATCGTCGGCGAGCCCGAGGACGTGGACCACGGGAAGCTGCGGCACCTGCTGTACGGCGAGATCGTGCCCGGACCGGAGTACGACGCGTTCTGTACGCAGCCGGCGATCCGCGGCTGGTACGAGTGGTTCCTCGGCGGCCCCACGTACCTGCACAAGCGGAAGATCATCCGGCACCTGCGGCCGCGCGAGAAGGGTGTCGGCTCGGCCACGCAGGCGCACTACGACCTGCTCTACCTCCGCGAGGGCACCGACCACGTGCTGACGTCGTGGATCCCGCTCGGCGACTGCACGCCCGAGCGCGGCGGGCTGATCTATCTCGAGGGCAGCCACCACCGTACGCGCGCCGAGGAGGAGGCCACGCCCCGCGAGGAGCGCCGGCCCGCCGCCTCGATCACGGCCGACCTCCCGCTGCTCGCTGACCAGCACGACGCGCGCTGGCTGATCGCGGACTACGCGGCCGGTGACGTGGTGATCCACACGCCGTACCTCGTGCACGCCTCCCTCGACAACCAGGCCAGCGACGGCGTGATGCGGCTGTCGACCGACATTCGTTACCAGCGGGCCGACGACGACATCGACCAGCGCTGGCGGAACCACTGGCACGACAAGGATTTCCTGTGAACTAGAGCAAAGGGGTGGGGCATGGGCGTATCGCGTCGTGCGGTCATCGGCGGTGGCGTGGGGCTGGCAGTCCTGGGAGTGCCACGGATCGCCGCGGCGGCCGTCTCGTACTTCGTGGACAGCGTCGCCGGCAACGATGGCAACGCGGGCACGAGCACCGCG
Organism: Tenggerimyces flavus; assembly: GCF_016907715.1. Lineage (NCBI taxonomy): Bacteria > Bacillati > Actinomycetota > Actinomycetes > Propionibacteriales > Nocardioidaceae > Tenggerimyces > Tenggerimyces flavus. The sequence goes on from NZ_JAFBCM010000001.1 coordinate 3,570,299, forward strand.
ACACCGTTCGAAACGCTCCCCAAGGCCGTCTCGGTCATGGCGGCCGGAGACACCCTGAACCTCAAGCGGGGCAGCGTGTTCCGCACCCCACTCAACCTGACCGGCAAGGCCGGCGGGACGACGGTCCAGGCGTACGGCACCGGGACCGACCCGATGATCGACCTGCTGGCCGACGCGCTCGGCGTCGCCACGAACTGGACCCGCGACGGCACCGCCAACCGGTGGTTCCGCACGTTGCCCGCGCCGTCCGGTGGGTGGAACGGCTTCCTGCTCGTCCTCAACGGGAGCGCCGGCAACTACATCAAGCCCGACGCCGCGTCGGTCCTCGCGCCCGGCGACTGGTTCTTCCAGCGCACGACGAACACGCTCTCCGTCTACGCCACCCAGAATCCGACCTCGCACTACACGTCGCTGCAGTACGTCCCGCAGGCACTCGGCGCGACGAACGACATCGGCCTGCGGATGGCCGCTGCCGACGACCCACGCGGCGTCGGCGTCGCGGCCGGCTGCAGGGTCAGCAACCTCGTCGTCCGCGGCGCCCGGCGCAACGTCCAGCTGGTCGCCGACGCCACGCTCACCGACGTCACCGCGCAGTTCTCCGCGAGCACGAACATCGTGGTGAGCTACGAAGGCACGTACACGCTGACCCGCGTACGCGGACTCGACTCCGGCTCCGCTCTCACCAACGGCGAGCACGGAATCCTCTTCGCTGGTTCGGGATCCACGACCGTGCTCGGCACGACCTCCGACTGGACGACGTCCGGGGGCAACGTCTGGTCGCGGTCGCTCGCCGGGCTCGGCTCGCCGGCCGGCAACCACCTGATCCGCGACTGGCTGGACTTCCCCTCGCGCCGGTACGTTCCGCCGCAGTCCTCGCTCGGCGCGGTCACCGGCCCGGAGGACTGGTTCGTCAACGGGACCACGTTGTCCGTCTTCGCGACGGGCAACCCGGCGAGCGTCTACACCGTCCTGCTCGGCGGCCGCTGGGAGCTCATGGACGCATTGCTCGTCGACTGCGAGTTCGACTACGCGGGCGAGGACGCCTTCCAGGCTGGGGGAAACGTCCATCCGGACTCCGAGATCACGGTGGCCTCGTCGATCCCCGGGCCGACGCGGATCAGCCGCGGCTTCGAGAACGCCGTCGACATCAAGAGCGGCAGCGTGACGTTCTCCAACGCGTGGATCTGGCAGGACACGACCGCGCCCTCGTCGCGCCGCGGCCCGACCGTCACGATCCAGGGCAACTCGCGCGACATCGCGTTCGCCGGATGCGCGGTCTCCAACCTGCTGACGACCAAGCAGACGATGGACGTGCAGGAGCTGCGTCCGAAGATCGCGTCGGAACGCACGATGTGGTACTCGAAGAACCAGTCGAGCACGGGCGTCGTCCTCAGCCACTTCAACGGCCAGCCGCACTCGTTCCTGTTCGACTTCTTCTACAACGACGCGGGAACGGCGCAGGGCTTGCCGATCGTCGCGATCTCCGGCGACCACGACTTCACCCACTGCGCGTTCCACTCCTCGACGATGTCGAGCACGGTGCGGTCGATGCACTTCCGCGGCAACTCGACGTTCGCGGCGAGCTGTTCGGCGATCACCTGCGACCTGAGCACGATCATCACCGAGGGCGGCGTGCAGTACCGGCTCGCCACCGTGCGGTGGGACGGCGTGGAGATCTACCTCGGTCCGGGCGCGATCTTCGCCTTCGACGGGCTGGCGAACGCGTCGGCGAAGTTCAACGGCGTGTGGCGGGTGCGGGACGCCTGGTATGCGTACAACGGCACGTCGGGCACGCGGAGCTTCTCGACCTTCCTCGTTCCGTTGGACGACGACCCACCGGCGACGGCCAACCTCACCGGTCTGCAGATGCTGCTCTGGGCTCGGCTGACCGGGCTGCGTGGGTGCTCGCTCCTCGGCAAGAGCGAGCTCGTCCGCCTGGACGCGGACACCGCTCCGCTGCAGGACACGTTCGCGCTCGACTGGCACGACCTGGTGCCCAACGCGCTCGGGCTGAACTACTGGGCGCAACGCGCGACGTCCACGCAGAAGCTCGTGACGCAGCTGCATGCCGGTGCGCAGCGCAGCTACACGAGCGCCCAGGTGCTCGCCGACGCGTCGACAGCAGGCAACCTGATCGCCGACACCGCCGGCACGTGGGGTGGCTCGGGCAACAGGGTCAACGTCAACAGTGCCGACAGCCAGGACGCGTACCTCGAGCCGGCCGTCACGGCGATCTCGGTCGCGAACGGCGTCGCGACCGTGACCTGCCCGGGGCACGGGGTCGTCAAGGGCAGGAAGGTGATCGTCACCGGAGTGACGGCTCCGACGTCCGGGCTGGAGGGCGCGTTCTTCGTCGACTCGGTGGTCGACCCGAACACGTTCACGTACCGGGCCGTCCGCGGGACCCCGAGCGGCGCGGCCGCGCTCTCGGCCTCGGCGCGGATCCTCTGGGGCCGGATGAAGCCGACCGCCGCGGGCTTCCAGTCGGCGCCGAGCTACGCGCTGCCGGCAGGTCAGAAGGACCTTCAGGGGACGACCGTCCCCGCCACGAGCAGGTGTTTCGGCCCGGTGATGCAGTGACCACGGCGTAATCCGGTGGCTATCGGGTGGCACCGACCAGTGAGAATGGGGGAGGGATCGCAGGCGTCGGGCACGCTTGGTACGCGAAAGTAGGGCAATGCCAGGGGACCAGCTGTTCGGCCGTCAGGCGGAGCTCGCCGCCGTGCGCTGGCTGCTCGACGCTGCCGCGAACGAGCCGGCGGGTCTCGCGATCGAAGGCGAGCCCGGCATCGGCAAGTCCGCGATCATCCAGGCCGCGGTCGCCGAGGCGACCCGGCGCGGGTTCCGGGTGCTGTTCTGCCGCGGCGCTCCGGCTGAGGCGCGGTACGGGTACGCCGGCCTCGCCGACCTGCTCGAGTCGGTCCCTGAGCTGTCCGCTCCCTCGTTCCCGCTGTCCGAGGCGCAACGGCACGCGCTCGCGGTCGCGATGCTCGAGGCCGACGCGACTGGCCCGGTCGACGCGGCGGCGATCGCGAACGCGACCTCGACCGTCCTGCGGCACCTCGCCGGCCAGCAGCCCGTGCTGCTCGCGATCGACGACCTGTCCTGGCTGGACGCGTCCACGCTGACCGCGCTGGCGTTCGCCGTCCGCCGGCTCGCCGGCTGTCCGGTCGCCGTGCTCATCGCCCGCCGCCTGGACGCCCCGAACCCGACCGTCTGGGACCTGCACCGGATGGTCGACACGTTCCGCCAGCTCGAGCTCGGGCCGCTGCGGCCGGCGGATCTGCACGAGACGTTGCGTGCCGGGCTCGGCGTGCACCTCGGCCGTCCCGCGCTCCGCCGCATCCACGCCGCGACCGGCGGCAACCCGCTCTACGCGGTCGAGCTGGTGCGCGCGCTCGGGCCGGACGCCGCGTCGATCGGCTCCGATCCGCTCCCCGTGCCCGGCTCGCTGATCGAGATCGTCGCCGACCGGCTGTCCAAGGTGGACGCCGCCGAGCACGGCGACACCGGGCTGCCGATGTTGTACGCCGTCGCGGCCGCCGCCCGCCCGACCATGAGCCGGCTGACGGAGGTCCTCGGCGACGGCGTCCAGGCCCGGCTGGAGTCCGCTCAGGAGGCGGGCGTCGTCCGGATCGTCGAGGGCCGGGTCGAGTTCACGCACCCCCTGCTCGCGTCCGTCGTGCTCGACCGCACGCCGCCGATCCAGCGGCGCGAGATCCACAGCCGGCTGGCCGCCGTCGAGTCCGAGCCGGAGGCGCGGGCCCGGCATCTCGCCCTCGCCACGCTCGGGTCCTCGGCGGAGGTCGCGGAGGCGCTGGATACCGCGGCGAGGCAGGTCGTCGAACGAGGCGGCGCCGCCGCCAACGTGGCCGAGCTGCTCCGCCTCGCGCTCGCCCGTACGCCCGACGCGGACGAGTCCGGTCACGTGCGCCGCGCGCACGAGCTCGCGGTCGCGCTGTACGAGGCGGGTGACCTCTCCGGCTCGTCGGCGGAGCTCGAGGCGATCATCCCGCGGCTGCCGGACGGCCCGGAGAAGGCTCGCGCGCTGCTCCGCGACGGCACGATCGCCTGGCTGCAGGAGCCGTCGGAGGCCGCCCGTTCGATCACCGCCGAGGCGTTGCCGTACGCGGTCGGCGACGACGCGCTGCTCGGCCAGATCCACGGCCGGTTGTCGGTGTTCTACAACACCGACCGGCACCGTTCGGCCGAGCACGCGGCGAAGGCGGTGGAGGCGTTGGAACGTACCGACGCCCACGAGCTCTACGCCGCGGCGCTGTGCAACCTGTTCCACACCGAGGTGCTGCTCGGCCAGCCGCCGCGCGTCGAGCTGATCGAGCGGGCGATCGAGCTCGAGGACCCGATCGGCTCGCCGGACCAGAGCACGGTGCCCGGAGTCTGGTACCTCGCGCTCGACCAGTGGGACGCCGCGCGGGACCGGTTCGCGACGATGATCGCCCGCGATCGGGCACGCGGCGACCTGTCCAGCGAGGCCGGCATGCTCGCCCGGCTCGCCGAGGTCGAGCTCGTCGCCGACGACTGGCCGGCCGCGATGCGGATGGCGGACGAGGCACGGGCGGCGGCCCGGCTGTCCGGCTCGGGCTCGGTGGACCGGGCGGCCGCGATCCGCGCGCAGGTGCTCGCTCACAGCGGTGACCATGCCGCGGCGCGTACGACGTCCTCGGCAGGGCTGGATCGGGCCGAGTCGAAGGGCAACCGGGTCGACGCGATCGTCTGGCTGTCGGTGCTCACCTCGATCGCCGCGGCGGAGGGCGACTCGGCGGAGGTCGTCGCGCTCACCGGCCGGGCGGCCGACCACTACGAGCAGATCGGCACGATCGAACCGTTGGTGCGGCTGGACCCCTCGCAGGAACGCGCGTCGGCGCTGGTCGAGGTCGGTGCGCTGGACGAGGCCGCCGCGCTGTTGGACGCGATCGAGGTGCGGCACCGACGGATCCCGCGGCCGTTCCTCGCCGCCGCGCTGTCCCGCGGCCGGGGGTTGCTGCTCGCGGCGCGAGGCGACCTCGACGGGGCGCTCGCCGCGTCCGACGTCGTGCTGACTGAGGGGCTCACGTGGCGTAGGTACGACCGCGCCCGCACGCTGCTGGAGCGCGGCCGGCTGCAGCGCCGTGCCCGTCGTACGGGTGCCGCGGCGGAGTCGCTGGAGGAGGCGCTGTCGATCTTCACCGCACTCGGGGCGTCGGTGTGGTCGACGGTCGCGAAGGCCGAGCTCGAACGGCTGGGCCGGCGCCGCTCGGTCGGCACCGAGCTGACGCCGACCGAGCGCCGGGTGGCGGAGCTGATCGCGACCGGGCGGACGAACCGGGAGGTCGCGACCGAGCTGTACATGAGCCCGCGTACCGTCGAGGCGCACGTGACGCATATCTATCGCAAGCTCGGCGTACGCACGCGGGCGGAGTTGGGACGGGTGTTCAGCTGACTGCGTTGTCGTTCCGCATGGTCGACCGCCAGGTCGACAGCGAAGCCGCGTTCGCCGCCCTGTTCGGTGGCTCGCCGTACGCGTTCTGGTTGGACAGCTCGCGGGACGGGCGGTACTCGTTCGCCGGCGCCGGGGACGAGGTGCTGTTCGCGCCGCAGGGCTCGCCGTTCCTGTCGCGGCTCGCCTCGCGGCTGGCCGAGCCGGCGTCGTTCGGCGACCTGCCGCCGGAGCTGGCGCTCGGGTACGTCGGGTACTTCGGCTACGAGCTCGAGGCTTCCGACGGCGCTCGCTCCGTGCACCGGTCTCCGTTGCCGGACGCGGTGTTCATCGCGCCGTCGCGGTGCTTCGTCGTCGACCACCTCTTGCGGCAGACCTGGGTGGTCTCGACCGCCGACGACTGGGTGGACTTCGCCGCCACGTTCGTGTCTTCGCTGCCCGACGCTGGCGGTTTGGAGCCGGTGGTGGGTGGGGGCGTGGATCCCGAGCCGCACCTGGTGCGGCCGCGGTCGACGTACCTGCGCGACATCGAGGCGTGCCTGGAGTACCTGCGGCGCGGCGAGAGCTACGAGATCTGCCTGACGAACACGGTGGAGCTGCCGTTCGCGGGCGATCCGTTCGCGACGTACTGCCGGCAGCGGCGGGCGAACCCGTCGCCGTACTCGGCGTACCTGCGGTTCAGCGACCTGCACGTGCTGTCGTCGTCGCCGGAACGGTTCCTCGCTGTTTCGCCTTCTGGTGTTGCCGAATCGCGCCCAATCAAGGGGACTGCGCCGCGTTCACCGGACCCGGACGCCGACGGGTCGTTCGCGAAGACGCTGCGGTCGAGCCCGAAGACGCGCGCGGAGAACCTGATGATCGTCGACCTGCTGCGCAACGACCTGGGGCGGGTGTGCGAGCCGGGGTCGATCTCGGTTCCGGACTTCCTCGCGGTGGAGTCGTACGCGACCGTGCACCAGCTCGTGTCGACCGTGCGCGGGCAGCTGCGGTCGGGTGTGTCGGCGGTGGACGCGGCGGCGGCGTGCTTCCCGCCGGGGTCGATGACCGGCGCGCCGAAGGTCCGCACGATGCAGCTGCTCGACGGTTTGGAGACGCGGGCACGCGGCATCTACTCCGGTGCGCTGGGCTACTTTGGCCATGCGGGGCAGGCGGATCTGTCGGTGGTGATCCGTACGGCGGTCATCCATCGCGGTCAGCTCACCGCCGGCGCCGGTGGCGCGATCGTGCTCGACTCGGACCCGGAAGAGGAGTACGCGGAGATGCTGCTCAAGGCCGCCGTTCCGCTGCGCGGCCTACAGCGCTAGCCGCGAGTCGTTCGTCCGGCGCCTGGTTCGACCCGGTCCGGCCCGGGGCTAATGATCATGTTACATGATCATTGGCCCGGCGGATTCAGCCGGTCGAAGCAACGCCGACCTTGACAGGTGGTGTTGTTGATGCCGAAGAGGCATGTGCCGTATGTGGATCGGGAGGAGTTTTTCGCTCTGGTGTGTTCGGGGGTGCCGCTTCAGGTTGCTGCTGCCGCGGTCGGCGTGTCGGTGTCGTCGGCGGGGCTGTGGTGGCGAGCCTCGGGTCTCATGGAGCCAGCGATTCAGATCGGCAGGTGTGGAGGGCTGCCCGGGACGGCGCCGCGGCCGGTGCCGGGCGCGCACGGGCCGGCCGGCCCGAAGCGGCAGCGGCGGTCGTTGAGCAGTGAGGATCGGTCGGTGATCGCGGCCGGGCTGCGGGCGGGGTTGTCCTACGCCCAGATCGCTGGTCTGGTCGGGCGGGACAAGTCGGTGGTCTGCCGGGAGGTGGCCCGCAACACCGGCCCGGACGGCTCTTACTGGGGGCCGGTCGCGCACCGGTCCGCGCATGAGCGACGGCACCGTCCGAAGGCGTTCAAGCTGGTGGACAACCCGGCCCTGTGTCGGCGGATCGAGGCCTGGATGGACCAGGGCTGGTCCCCGAAACTGATCGCCGAGGTCCTCGCGAAAGACCATCCACACATCAACCCGGGCGGGAGTATGGACAGGAGTATGGACAGGAGTATGGATCGGGTGTCCCACGAGACGATCTACCAAGCCCTGTATGTGCAAACCCGCGGCCAGCTACGCGCCGACCTGCACAAACAGCTCAGTCTGAAACGGCGCCACCGCACGTCGCGGGACACCCCGCGGCAAGGCTCCACCCGCTACGCCGAAGCGTTCACGATCAGTCAGCGCCCACCCGAGGTCGACGACCGCGCGGTGCCCGGCCACTGGGAAGGCGACCTGATCCTGGGCACCGGCTGCGGATCAGCGATCGGCACCCTGGTCGAACGCACCACCCGGTTCACCATCCTGCTGCACCTGCCCCACCGGCACGACGCTCAGACGGTAGCGGCCGCGATGATCGCCCAGATGCGCAACCTGCCCGACCACCTACGCCGCTCCATCACCTGGGACCGCGGCGTCGAACTGGCCAACTACGAACAGATCCAACTCGAGCTGGCCACCACCGTCTACTTCTGCGACCCCCACTCACCCTGGCAACGCGGCACCAACGAGAACACCAACCGGCTCCTGCGGCACTGGTTCGCCAAGGGCACCGACCTGTCGGTCCACACCGCCACCGACCTCCAACGCATCGCCGCCACCCTCAACCAACGACCCCGCCCTACACTCAACCTACGAACCCCAGCCCAAGCCCTCAACGAACTGCTCGCCAACCCGGCAGCAGCCTGACCGTTGCTTCGACCGGTTGACCTCGCCCCCCTTTACGTGGGGTGTACGCCAGGTAGAGGGGCCACTGGCCGTGTGAGGCGATCACCGGCCACCCAACCCATCGCGAACTCCCGAGGCTAGGCGTTCCTGCAGGAGGTCCTGCTGGGCGGGGTTGTGGGTGAGTTCGAGCGCTCGTGCGTCCGCTTCCTTGGCCTCCTCTAGGCGGTCGAACTCCCTGAGCAGCTGGGCCTTCGTCGCGTGGAAGAGCGGGTAGCGGTCGAGGGCCTCTTCGAGCTTCTCGAGCTCGGCGAACGCCTGCTGGCGGCCGTGCGCGTACTTCACCGCGATCGCGCGATGCAGGCGCGTCACGGGTGACGGCTGGACGGCGAGCAGGACGTCGTAGAGGACGACGATCTGCGCCCAGTCGGTGTCGGCCCAGCTCGTGGCTTCCGCATGGCAGGCGGCGATGGCGGCCTGGAGCTGGTACGGGCCGGGCTGGTGGTGGCGCCTCGCCGCCTTGGTGAGCAGGCGAATCGCGTCGTCGATCGCCGCGCGGTCCCACCTGGCGCGGTCCTGGTGCTCGAGCAGGACGAGCTGTCCGTCGGCGGTGAAGCGGGCCGACGTACGGGCTCGGTGCAGCCTGATCAGCGCGAGCAGACCGGCGACCTCGGGCTCGTTCGGCAGCAGCCCGGCGAGCATCGCGGTGAGCCACTCGGCGTCGTCGACGAGATCGCGCGAATGCGCTCTTTCGGCCGTGCTGGACAGGTAGCCCTCGTTGAAGAGGAGGTAGATGACGGCGAGAATCTCGTTCAGGCGTTCGGGAATCTCGGCATCGGGTGGGATGCGGTACGGGATGGCGGCGTTCGTGATCTTCGTCTTGGCGCGGGTGATGCGGCGCGCGACCGTGGTCTCCGGGACGACGAACGCGGCCGCGATCTGCGCGGTGGTGAGGCCGCAGACCACGCGCAGGGTCAGGGCGATCTGGGCCTGCTTGGCGAGCGCGGGATGGCAGCAGGTGAAGATCAGCCGCAGCCGCTCGTCCGGCGGGGGAGGGGTGGGCCACGTCAGCTGCGCGAGTTTCTGCCGGTAGTTCTGCTGCCGGCGCAGCTGGTCCAGGCCGCGGCGGCGGGCGACGGTGAACAGCCACGCGTCGGGCCGGTCGGGGATGCCGTCGATCGGCCAACGGTGCAAGGCGGTTTCGACCGCGTCCTGGACGAGATCCTCGGCGGCGGAGAAGTCGCCGAGCATCGAGACGAGCGACGCGGCCAGCCGGCCCGCGTGATCCCGTACGGCACGGGCGAGCTCGTCGGTGACCGTTCCCGTCACGGTCAGAACATCGCCGGGCGGATCTCGACGATCGGGCAGCCCGGCCACGTACGTACCATCCGCAACGCCTCGTCGAGGTCCTCGACCTCGATCTCCTGGAAGCCGCTGATGACCTCCTTGCCCTCGACGAACGGGCCGTCGGTCACGAACGGCTCGGAGCCGTCGAGCCGGACCGTGGTCGCCGTGTCGGGATGTTGCAACCTGCTCCCGCCGCGGAGCTTGCTGGCGTGCTCGGTGAGCCAGTTCGTGACCCGCCCGAGCGACTCGGCCTTCTCCTGCGGCGTCATGGCCTCGAAGTCCTGGGCGAACTTCTCGGTCTCGATGAACATCAGCACGTACTTCATGCGGGTCAGTCTCCTCCTTTGGTCGGTCCTCAGGAGGGAGACGATCGGCGGCCCGGCGGATCGGACACCTGTCGCGCTTGTGAAACGTCTCACATTCGCCCCGATCCCCCTGACGTGATCCCGTTCGCCCCGTAGCTTCGATATCGAGACCTCTCAGTCTCGTAATGGGTGAGGGAAGGGACACGCTCCGTGATCAACACCGACCAGGTCCACCGCCGGCGGTGGGCGACCCTCGTCGTCCTCTGTCTCGCGCTGGCGATCATCGGGCTCGACACCACCGTGCTGAACGTGGCGCTCCCCACCCTCCAGCGCGAGCTCGACACCTCCGCCAGTGAGCTGCAGTGGATCGTCGACGCGTACACGGTCGTGTTCGCCGGCCTGCTGCTGATCGCCGGCGCGTTCGGCGACAAGTACGGGCGCAAGCGCTGGCTGCTCCTCGGCCTCGGCATCTTCGGCGTCGCCTCGGTCTGGGGCGCGCTCTGCACCACACCCGAGCAGCTCATCGCGGCCCGCGCGGTCATGGGCGTCGGCGGCGCGGTGATCATGCCGAGCACGCTGTCGATCCTCACCAACGCGTTCACGAACCCGAAGGAACGCAAGACCGCCATCGGCATCTGGTCCGGCGTCTCCGGCCTCGGCATCGCACTCGGCCCGGCGCTCGGCGGTTGGCTGCTCGAGCACTTCTCCTGGGCGAGCGTGTTCGTCATCAACATCCCGGTCGCCGCGGTCGCGTTCGTTCTCGGCGCCGTGATCGTGCCCGAGTCGAGGGCCGAGAACGCGGCGCGCATCGACTTCGTCGGCGGGCTGCTCTCCGTCGTCGGCCTGGTCGCGCTCGTGTGGTCGATCATCGAGGCGCCGGAACGCGGCTGGTCCGACCCGCTGGTCATCGCCGGGTTCGCGGCCGCCGTCCTGATCCTCGTCGCGTTCGCCCTGTGGGAGCTGAGAGTTGAGCATCCGATGCTCGACATCCGATTCTTCAAGAACCGCCGCTTCTCGATTCCGACGATCTCGATCACGCTGGTGTTCTTCGCGCTGATGGGGTCGGCGTTCTTCCTCTCGATCTACCTGCAGACCGTGCAGGGGTACGACGCGCTCGGTGCGGGCATCCGGATCCTGCCGCTGGCGTTCGGTCTGACGCTCGGCGCGCCGCTCGCGATGGCGGTCGCGCAACGGGTCGGGGAGAAGATCCCGGTCGTCGCCGGGCTGGCGATGCTCGCGGTCTCGTTCGTGGTGATCGCGGGGACGAGCGTGGACTCGACGTACGGGCGCGTGCTGCTCTCGATCCTGCTGATGGGTTTCGGCATGGGCTTCGCGATGAGCCCGGCGACCGAGGCGGTGATGGGGTCGCTGCCGAAGGAGAAGGCCGGCGTCGGCTCGGCGGTGAACGACGCCGTACGCCAGGTCGGCGGCGCGCTTGGCGTGGCCGTACTCGGGTCGATCCTGAACTCCGCGTACGCGAACCGCATGGCTTCCGACGTCGCCGGGCTGCCGCCCGAGGCGGCCGAGGCGGCCGAGGCGGCGCAGGACAACATCCAGAGCGCGGTGCACGTCGCTTCCCAGCTGCCGGGCGGCGCGGGTGCGGCACTGGTGGACGCCGCCGAGCAGAGCTTCGTCGGTGCGATGGACGTCACGGTGATCGTCGCCTGCGCTGTCGTTCTGGCGGGCGGGCTCCTCGCGTTGCTGTTCCTGCCGCACCACGCGTCGCCGGCCGGGAAGCACGCCGGTGAACCGCCGGCCGAGGGGGAACACACCTCCGAAGATGGCAGCGGTACGGGCCGGCATGCGGCATCCTCGGAGGAATCCGACCTTGTGGAGGCAGAACGGTGAAAACCGCCGCCGCGCCCGCGCGCAGAGGTCGGCCGCGCGATCCCGCGGCCGACACCCGCATCCGCGCGGCCGCGGCGGAGCTGCTGCTGGAGCGCGGCTTCGAACGGATGACCGTCGACGACGTCGCGCTCAAGGCCCATGTGGGCAAGGCGACCGTGTACCGGCGCTGGGAGAGCAAGGAGGCGCTGGCGTACGACGCGCTCGCGCACCTCGTCGACCACAACGTGCCGCACCCTGATCATGAAGGGACGATCGAGGCGAACCTCGCGCAGGTCTACAGCGACCTGATCGAGTTCCTCGGCAACGCTCGCGGCACCGCCTTCCTCCGGATCGCCGCGAGCGAGTCGGGCCGCGACGAACGGATCGGCCGGCTCTACCGGACGGCGCTCGACCAGCACCTGGAGCAAGCCCGCGAGGTCTTCGCCGTGGCAGTCTCGCGAGGCGAGGTGCGGTCCGACGTTGACGTCCGCGCGACGGTGGAAGGCCTGATCGGCACCATGCTGCTGCGGGCGATCACCGGCACCCCGATGCCCACCGCGGACGACGTGCCGGGCCTGGTCGCGCTCACGTTGGACGGAATTCGCTCCCGCTGAGCCAACCTTTCGCACGGCCGTCGCGTTGAGGAGGATGTCGGGGCGGGACGGGGAGGGCGCGCGTGGAGCGATATCCGGGCTTCCGGGAGTTCGTGGAGGCGCGCCGCGGCGCGCTTTCGCGGACGGCGTTCTTCCTCACCGGCGACACCTCGGCGGCCGAGGACCTGCTCCAGGAGGCGTTGACCAAGACGGTCGCTCGCTGGGGCAACGTCACGGCGGGCGGCTACCCGGAGGCGTACGTCAAGCAGGTCATGCTGAACGAGATCCGTACCCGCTGGCGCCGGCGGCAACGACGGCTTGTCGTCAGCGTCGCCGACGTCCCCGACCAACCGCACGACGGCGACGTCTCTGACGCCGTCGACCGCACGGCCCTCGCTCGTGCGCTCCGACAGCTCGCCCCCCGCCAGCGCGCTGCGTTGTACCTGCGCTACTACGAGGACCGCAGCTACGCCGACATCGCCCGCCTGCTCGACTGCTCGGTCGGCACCGTCAAGAGCCAGTTGCACGGCGCCCTCGAACGGCTTCGCGTCATCGCGCCCGAGCTCCTCGCCGACGCCGAGCTCTCGGAGGTTCTGCCATGACCACCAGAGAATCCGGCCTGAAAGACGCCTACGAGACGGTCGGCGAACACGTCCCTGCCCTGGGCGACATCGACCTCGCGATCCGCACCGCCCGCCGCCGCCGTCTCCGCACCGTCATCGGCGTCCCCTTGCTAGCCGCCGCCGCGGCAGTGGCCGTGGTGCTCAGCCTCACCGTCCCGCGCTGGAGCGCCGAGCCGGAACCCGCCGGCACGAAGAGGCCGCCCGTGACCGTGTCGTTCACCGACTGGGTGCCGAACGGGAACCGCGGAGCGCCCGCCGAGTTGGGATCCCTCATCTACCGCGATTGCGCGGACTGCCCCCTCCGCCTACGTCGGCCGGACGGGCAGTCCTTCGCGTTGTCGGACTTGAAACCCGACCTCGCGGACAAGCTGCCTGCCACCGGGATGACTGGTCTCTACCTGTCCTGGAATGGCAGGTGGCTCGGTGTGCCCCGTGGGACCGCCTACGAGTTCCACGATCTGGCCGTCTCGTGGGACAACAAGGAAACGCTTCCGGCCGGGCCCCGCGGCTCGCGGTGGAAGCCGGTCGGCACCGGCATCGTCTACTCCTTCGCCCGGTGGGAGGGCGACCGGGTGACCGCGTACGCGTACGCCAATCCACCGGAGAAGCCCGAGGTCTACAAGCTCCCGAAGGGCTACGACCGGCTCCCGGTGCGATCGGTGTTCGACAGCGTGGTCGACGCGGTGCCGGTCGGTGTTGGCGAACGAGTGATCGTGGCCGGCACGGACGCCCTCACCATCCGCAGGGGCCAGGATCCCGGCTCGCGGTGGAAGGAGATGTCACCTGACGACTTCGGGCTCAGGCTACGGCGGGACGAGACGTTGATCGGACCTTGCGGCGTGCCGACGGTGGCCGTGCCCATCAGCCCTGACAGCGACGTCGACCGGTACTGGCAGGTGGCCACGGTGTACTCGTTCCGGGGTGGCGCAGTCGTGCCGAGCGCTGTCCTGCGGCTGGGGGCGGGCGTGGATGTGGGTCGGATCGAGATCCCGGCGGGGTGGGAACTGCTCGGCCCGCTCGATCGCGACCAGGTGGCGATGAGCCACCGGACTGACGAGGGGCTCGAGGTGGTCGCGCTCGGGTTCGACGGCAAGCGGCGGGTGCTGCACCGTCTCGGCCCCGACGCCGAGGTTCTGCTGCCGGGGATCGGGCGCTAGCCTCGATCTTTTCGTCCGGCCGATGGTTCGACCGGTCCGGCCCCTCCCTGGGGCAATCGATCATGTTTACATGATCATTAGCCACTTTACGTGGGGTGGACGCCAGGTAGAGGGGCCCGTGGCCGTGTAAGGCGACCACGACGCTCTGTGAACCTCCTTGGGGCCGCGCGCCATCGCGCGGAGCGCGATGACCGGCGCTACTTAAGAGACACGGCCTGGTCCTTCGCGACCAGGTGGACGACGCCGGCGGGGTTCTTGATCCAGTGGGCCTCGAAGCCCGGCGGTAGCGGCTCGACCTCGTCGCACGGTTCGATGCCGGCCTCGCTCAGCCGCGCCATGGCGGCGGCGAGGTCCGGGGTGCGGACCTGGAGCCAGACGTCCGGCTGCGCGTAGTTGTCGATCCGGTCCAGCCAGAGCACACACGGGCCGAAGTCGACCTTGTGCACCTGTGCCACCGTCGGCTGGTCCGACTTCTCCTCAGTGACGGGCAGCCCCAGGACGTCGCGATAGAACGCCACCGTGGCGTCGTAGTCCGCGGCCGGGATCTTCATCGCGATGTTGACGGCGCCGGCGAACGTGGCTGTGGTCATCTTTGGCCTCCTCGAAGTTTGATGTGCAACTCGATCGTTGCACATCGAGCGCTGGCGATGCAACCGATGAGTTGCGCGAGGGAGGTCGGGAGCCATTGGCCTGGCGGTGTTACGCAGATGTCACACGCCACCGCATCGCGTCATCGGATCGCAACACGCAGGCGCGCCTGAAGAAACAAAGCCGCACCAACCTGGTCGCACGACGATCCGCCGCACCCGGAGACAGAGTTGTTGCCGGGCGACGGCCCATTTCCTCGGGAGGAGACGCGATGCCCGAGCTCAGTGCGGGCGACACCGCGTGGGTATTGGCAAGTGCTGCCCTCGTTCTGCTCATGACCCCTGGCCTCGCGCTGTTCTACGGCGGCATGGTCCGGGCCAAGGGTGTCCTCAACATGCTCATGATGAACTTCGCGGCGATTGCGATCGTGAGCGTGCTGTGGGTCCTGTACGGCTATTCGATCGCCTTCACCGAGGACATCGGTGGCGGCTTCCTCGGGGGACTCAGCGAGGTCGGGCTCTTCGGCCTCCTCAAGCAAGACTCACTCATCGCCACGATCCCCACCACGGTGTTCGTGGCCTTCCAGTTGATGTTCGCGATCATCACCGTCGCCCTGATCTCCGGCGCGATCGCCGACCGGGCCAAGTTCTCCGGCTGGGTGCTGTTCGTCGTCCTCTGGGCGACGGTCGTGTACTTCCCGGTCGCGCACTGGGTCTTTTACTTCAACGAGGGCAACGGCGGCTGGCTGGGTGACCGGCTCGGCGTCCTCGACTTCGCGGGCGGTACGGCGGTCCACATCAACGCCGGTGCCGCGGGCCTCGCGCTCGCCCTGGTGCTCGGAAGGCGGATCGGCTGGAAGAAGGAGCCGATGCGGCCGCACAACCTGCCGCTCGTTCTCCTCGGCGCCGGTCTGCTGTGGTTCGGCTGGTTCGGCTTCAACGCCGGCTCGGCGGTCGCGGCGAACGGCACCGCGGGTGTCGCGTTCATCAACACCCAGGTCGCCACGGCGGCGGCGTTGCTCGGCTGGCTCGTCCTCGAGCGGCTGCGCGACGGCAAGCCCACCACGCTCGGCGCGGCGTCAGGTGCCATCGCCGGTCTGGTCGCGATCACGCCGGCCTGTGCGTCCGTGACACCGATCGGCGCGATCTTCATTGGTCTCGCCGCCGGCGTCCTGTGTGCCCTGGCGGTCGGGCTGAAGAACCGGTTCAACTTCGACGACTCGCTCGACGTCGTGGGCATCCACCTCGTGGGCGGTCTCGTGGGCTCGCTGCTCATCGGCCTGTTCGCGAGCAGCGCGTCACCGGCCGGCGTCGCGGGCCTGTTCGACGGTGGAGGTTTCGCCCAACTGGGCAAGCAGTTCGTCGGTTCGTTCGCGGTACTGATCTACTCGTTCGTCGTCACGTACATCCTCGGCACTATCGTCAAGAAGACGATCGGCTTCCGGGTGAGCGCCGACGACGAGCGTGCGGGTATCGACCTCGCCGAGCACGCGGAGACGGCGTACGACTTCTCCTCGATCGGCGGTGGCTCGCGGTCGCACCTGCTCTCGCGGTCCGCGCCGGAGCCCGAGTCTGAGCCGGAGGCCGAGGAGGCGCCGGCGGTCGAGAAGATCGACGACAAGGAAGAGGTGGCACGGTGAAGCTCGTCACCGCGGTGATCAAGCCGCACCGGCTCGACGAGGTGCGTGCCGCGCTCGAGACGTTCGGCGTGAGCGGCATGACGGTGACCGAGGCGAGCGGCTTCGGGCGCCAGAAGGGCCACACCGAGGTCTACCGCGGCGCGGAGTACGAGGTCGACCTAGTTCCCAAGGTGCGCCTGGAGATCCTCGTCGACGACAGCGATGTCGACGACGTGGTGCAGACCGTCACGAAGGCCGCCCACACCGGCAAGATCGGTGACGGCAAGGTCTGGGTCGTCCCCGTCGAGGCCGTCGTCCGCGTCCGTACGGGAGAACGCGGTCCGGACGCTCTCTGAGTGGTCCGGATCGTCGAAGAAGCCCAAACCGAACATCGGGACGCCGCCCTGCAACGGTGGCGTGCGGCGAAACTGAGCGATCCGGATCTACGACCAGAAGGCCCAGCATGAACAGTCGCGAGGAGAGGACGGAGGCGGCCGACGGTCGCCTCCGTTCCCTTCTCGCGGACGGCCTGAAGCAGGCCGATCTTCCGCCCACCGGCGTCGCCGTCGTTGCGGTCGGCGGGTACGGGCGGGGCGAGCTGTCCGCCGCCAGCGACCTCGACGTGATGCTCGTCCACGACAACCGGCTGCCCGACGTCGGCGCGATCGCCGAGGCCCTCTGGTACCCGCTCTGGGACGACGGCGTCGCGCTCGACCACAGCGTCCGTACGGTCGAGGAGACTCGCGACGCCGCCGACCAGGACCTGCGTACGGCGATGTCCGTCCTCGACGCGAGGCACGTCGCCGGCGACCCCAGCCTCACGATCCGGCTGAGAACGACGCTCCTCGCCGACTGGCGCCGCGCCGCCCCGCGCCGGCTGCCCGAGCTCGAAGCGAGCTGCCGCGAACGAGCCGCCCGCGTCGGCGAGCTTTCCTCCCTGCTCGAACCCGACCTCAAGGAGGCCCACGGCGGCCTCCGCGACGGCGTCGTCCTGCGCGCGCTCGTCGCGACCTGGCTGGTCGAGCTCCCGCACGCCACGCTGGCCCGCCTCAGGGGCGAGCTGCTCGACGTACGCGACGCCCTCCACGTCGTCAGCGCGCGGCGCCCCACGGACAAGCTGCTCGCCGAGCTGCAACCCGACGTCGCCTCCGCCCTGGGCCTGCCCGACCGGGAGACACTGCTCCGGCGCGTCTACCAGGCCGGTCGTACGCTCGCGCACACCTCCGACATCGCCTGGCGCCGCATCACCCGAGCCCGCGCGGTGAAGACCAACCGGCGCAACCGTTCGCCGGTCCGCCCCGGCCCACTGCTCACGCCGGTCGCGACCGGCGTCGCGATCTCCGACGGCGAGGTCGTGCTCACCCCGGACGCCCGCATCGGCCAGGACGCGCAGCTCCCGCTCCGCGCCGCCGACGCCGCCGCCCAACGGGGCCTGCTCCTGAACCCGTTCACCGCCGATCGGCTGTCCCGCGAGTTCCTGCCGCTGCCGAACCCCTGGCCGGACGAGGCCCGCCGGCTGTTCTCCGCGCTGCTCGGCACCGGCGCCGACCTGCTCCCGGTCTGGGAGACGCTCGACCAGTCCGGGCTGATCGAGCCGCTGCTGCCGGAGTGGGCGCACGTACGCTGCCGGCCGCAGTACTCGCCCGCCCACCGCCACACCGTCGATCGCCACCTGCTGGAGACCTGCGTCCAGGCGTCCGCGCTCGTACGACGCGTGGCCCGTCCGGACCTGCTGCTCGTCGCCGCGCTGCTGCACGACCTCGGCAAGGGACACGACGGCGACCACAGCGATGTCGGCGCCGCGCAGATCCGCCAGATCGCCACCCGGTGGGGCTTCCCGCCGCGCGACGTCGCCACGTTGTCGCTGCTGGTACGCCACCACCTGCTGCTGTCGGAGACCGCGACCAGGCGTGACCTGGACGACCCGGCGACGATCAAGCGCGTCGCGATCGCGGTCGGCGACGCCGACACCCTCGACCTGCTCGCCGCGCTCACCGAGGCCGACTGCCGCGCGATCGGCTCGGTCGCGTGGACGCCGTGGCGCGCGAGCCTGTTGGCCCGGCTGGTCGAACGGGTCCGCTCGCGGCTCGAGCGCGGCGCCGTACCCGCGCCGCAGCCCCTCGACGCGGCCCAACGCCTGCTCGCCGCCCGCGTCGCCCAGTCCAGGGAGCTCGACGTGGTCGTCGAGGCCGGCGGCGACGGCAGCCGCGTCACGGTCGCGGCGCCGGACCGCGTCGGCCTGCTCGCGACCGTCGCCGGCGTGCTCGCGCTCGGCCGGCTGGGCGTCCGTTCGGCCTCGGTCGACACCATCGACGACGCCGGGATCTCGGTCTGGGCCGTCACCGGAGACCGGCCGGACCCGGCGGTGCTGCGGGAACGGATCACGACCGCGCTCGCCGGCGGCCTCGACCTGGCCAAGCGGCTCGGCTCGGTCGACGACGCCTACGCGAAGCCGGGCGACGCGATTCCGCCGCGCGTACGCCTCGTCCCCGGAGCGTCCGCGCACGCGACCGTGGTCGAGATCCACGCCAAGGACCGGCCGGGCCTGTTCTACCGCCTCTGCGCCGTCCTGGCCGCCCACGACTGCTCGGTCCGTTCGGCCCATGTGAGCACCTGGGCCACCGAAGCGGTGGACGTCTTCTACCTGCAACCCCTGACAGAACCCGACCAGGTCGCGGTCATCCGTGCCTTAGAGGCGGCGCTAGCGGCAGGATGAGGTCACGTGACCGACGACGCGTATGACCTCGTCCAAGAGCTCGGCGCCTGGGCCGTCGACTACCTCGCCGACCGCCGACCGACCTCCGTCCGCACGAAACGGGACCCGGCAGACCTCGTGACCGAGACCGACGAGGCGGTCGAACGGCACGTCCGCGCGGAAATCTCCAAGCGCTTTCCCTCCCATCGCATCGTGGGAGAGGAGTACGGCACGACCGGCGCCGACGACGCGCCGACCTGGTACCTCGACCCGGTCGACGGCACGACGAACTTCGTCAACGGAGTGCCCTGGTTCTCGTTCTCCCTCTCGCTCGCCGACGCCCCGACCGGCCCCGACTGCGTCGTCGCGGGCGTGGTCGCCGACCCCTCGCGCGGCGAGGTCTTCACCGCCCAGCGTGGCCGCGGCGCGTTCGTCAACGGCACTCCGGTCAAGGTGTCCGCCGCGACGACGCTCACCGGCGGCGTCGTGCTCACGGAGTGGTCGGCGAGCAAGCCGTGGCCCGGCATGTCCGCGTTCGTCGAGCAGCTGTCCTCGCGGCACTGCACGATGCGGATCATGGGCTCCAGCGCGCTGACGCTGGCGAGTATTGCCGCGGACCGGGGAACGGCAGCGGTCAAGGGCTCGTTCCACCCGATCGATGATCTGGCCGGCGCGTTCATCGCCAGCGAGGCCGGCGCGATCACGCTGGACGAGGCTGGCACCCGGACGTTGCTGCCGGAACGTGGCGGCCTGCTTGTCGCCGCGCCTGGCGTGGCCCAGGATGCGTGGCACGCATGGACCGACGGACTGGGAGGCTCTTCGTGACGACTGGACACCGTGTCGCCGTACTCGGCACCGGCCTGATCGGCGACTTCTACACCGCGAGCCTGAACGGGCGGCGCAGCGTCGACCGGGTCGAGGTCGTGTATTCGCGAAGCACCGAGCGCGCCACCGCGTTCGCCGAACGGCACGGCGTCCCTGTCGCCACGACCAGCCTGGAAGAGGCGGTCCAGCACCCCGACATCGACACGGTCGTCGTCGGCCTGCCGAACCACCGCCACGAGGAGGCGATCGCGCTCGCCGCGGCCGCTGGCAAGGCGATCCTCTGCACCAAGCCGCTCGCCCGGAACGCCGAGGAGGCTCGCCGCATCCTGGCGATCGTCGAGGACGCGGGCGTCTTCCACGGCTACCTCGAGGACCTCGTCTACACCCCGAAGACGCTCAAGGCGCTGGAGGCTGTCCGTGCCGGCGCCGTCGGCGACGTGCTGTGGGCCCGTTCCCGCGAGACCCACCCCGGCCCGCACAGCGCATGGTTCTGGGACAAGGAACTCGCCGGCGGCGGCGCGATCGTCGACCTGGCCTGCCACTGCATCGAGATCGCGCGGTCGTACGTCGGCAAGGACAACCGCCCGGTCGAGGTCATGTGCTGGGCCGACACGCTCGTGCACCCGATCGACGCCGAGGACCACGCGATCGGGCTGATCAAGTTCGCGAGCGGCGCGGTCGGCCAGTTCGAGGTGTCGTGGGCGTTCCGCGGTGGCATGGACCTGCGCGACGAGGTCGCGGGCACCGAGGGGACGATCTGGACGAACCACTCGTTGCGGACAGGCTTCGAGATGTTCACCTCAGGCGCAGGTGCGGGCTACGTCGCGGAGAAGGCCGAGACCGACTCGGGCTGGCTGTTCCCGGTGGCGGACGAGCTGGCGGAGTACGGCTACTTCGAGATGTTCGGCGACATGTTCGAGGCGATGGAGGCCGGCCGGGAGCCGGTCGAGACGTTCTACGACGGGTACGTGGTCAACGCGATCATGGACGCCTGCTACCGCTCGGCGGAGTCGAAGAAGTGGGAGCCGGTCGAGCTCGAATGGCGCGGCGGCGACGTCCAGCGGATCGCCCGGGCCGCCCAGACGTTGGACGGGAAGACCGTGATCAAGCAGGAGCTGCTGCCCGACGGCCGGGTCAAGCTCATCCTGAAGGACGAGACCACCGGTCAGTACGAGGATCGGGTGGTAAGCGGCGCCTGATCTGCTTGAGGCGCACCAGTCGGCGGCCGAAGGCGTCGCCATCCCTAGTCGCCGCGCACGACGGCGCGACCTCGCCATCACAGCAGGCCATCCCGCCTGGGCGCCGTCGGCGCGTCGCCGTCAGGATGGCAACGCCGCCGCCGACCTCTTGCGCCTGGGGTAGCCTGGCCAGACTGACGACTGACAGAGGATTCCATTGTTCGCCACGCTTTCCGACCGCCTTGAAGCGACGTTCAAGAAGCTTCGCGGCAAGGGCCGGCTGACCGAAGCCGATATCGACACGACCGCGCGTGAGATCCGCATCGCCCTGCTCGAGGCGGACGTCGCGCTGCCGGTGGTGCGCGAGTTCATCGCTCAGGTCAAGGAACGCGCGCGCGGCGCGGACGTCCACCAGGCGCTGAATCCGGCCGAGCAGGTCGTCAAGATCGTCAACGAGGAGCTCGTCACGATCCTCGGCGGCGAGACCCGCACGCTCCGGTACGCCAAGACCCCACCGACCGTGATCCTGCTCGCCGGCCTCCAGGGCGCCGGTAAGACCACGCTCGCCGGCAAGCTCGGCCGCTGGCTCAAGGGCCAGGGGCACACGCCGATGCTCGTGGCGGCCGACCTGCAGCGCCCGAACGCGGTCGACCAGCTGAAGGTCGTCGGCGACCAGGCCGGCGTCGCGGTGTTCGCGCCCGAGCCGGGCAGCGGCGTCGGCGACCCGGTCGCGGTGGCGCGGCAGAGCATCGACCACGCCAAGCGGCAGCTGCACGACGTCGTGATCGTCGACACCGCTGGCCGGCTCGGTGTCGACGCCGACATGATGCAGCAGGCGATCGACATCCGCGACGCGGTGAAGCCGGACGAGATCCTGTTCGTCGTCGACGCGATGGTCGGCCAGGACGCGGTCACGACCGCCGAGGCGTTCCGCGACGGCGTCGGCTTCGACGGCGTCGTTCTGTCCAAGCTCGACGGCGACGCCCGCGGTGGCGCGGCGCTCTCGGTGCGGTACGTCACCGGCAAGCCGGTCATGTTCGCGTCGAACGGCGAGAAGCTCGACGACTTCGACGTCTTCCACCCCGACCGGATGGCGTCGCGCATCCTCGGCATGGGCG
This sequence comes from Tenggerimyces flavus, assembly GCF_016907715.1. Classification (NCBI taxonomy): domain Bacteria; kingdom Bacillati; phylum Actinomycetota; class Actinomycetes; order Propionibacteriales; family Nocardioidaceae; genus Tenggerimyces; species Tenggerimyces flavus. The sequence continues at coordinate 3,592,288 of NZ_JAFBCM010000001.1, forward strand.
ACGTCCTCACGCTGATCGAGCAGGCGGAGAAGGCGTTCGACGCCGACGAGGCCGAGAAGGTCGCGGAGAAGATCCGCAGCGAGCGCGGCTTCACGCTCGAGGACTTCCTGGCGCAGATGCAGTCCGTACGCAAGATGGGCTCGCTGCAGAAGATCCTCGGCATGCTCCCCGGCATGGGGGACATCCGCGAGCAGTTGGACCAGTTCGACGACCGCGAGCTCGACCGCGTCGAGGCGATCATCCGTTCGATGACGCCGTCCGAACGCGACGACCCCAAGCTGATCAACGGCTCCCGCCGCATGCGCATCGCGCGCGGCTCGGGCACCGAGGTGTCGGACGTCAACCGGCTGGTCGAGCGGTTCCTCGAAGCCCGCAAGATGATGAGCCAGCTCTCCCGCGGCAAGGGCCTCCCCGGCATGCCCGGTCTCCCGCCCGGCATGCAGGCCGCGATGGGTGGCAGCGGCGGCAAGAAGAAGGGCAAGGGCAAGAAGCAACGCGGCAAGGCTCGTTCGGGCAACCCCGCCAAGCGCGCCGCCCAGAACGCCGAACAAGCCCAACGCGCCGCCTCCGGAGCCCCGGGCGCTGCCTTCGGTGTCGAGCCGGAGCCGAACGGCCAGAGCGAGGAGAACTTCGAGCTGCCGAAGGAGTTCCGCCACCTCCTCGGCAACAAGGACGGCCAGTAGCGGGCACTGGCCGCGTGCGGCCGAAGCATGACCTATCGGGAGGAATCGCCTTGTGTAGTTGACGAAAGTCAACCACGAGGCGAGGTTTCCGGAGCAGACTAAAAGGCCACGGGGCCCCAACGAGGGAGCTCCGGTGCCTGAGAATGCGGCCATCGGCCGCGACCATGACGAGCAGCTCCGCCGTGACCTCACCGATGTCAGTGAGCAGCTCGCGGCGACGAACGAGATCCTCGCCGCCCTCGGTCGGGGCTCGACCGACCCGGACGCGGTGCTCACCACGATCGTGGAGACCGTACGCCGGCTCTGCCGCGCGGACTCCGCCTTCGCCTACCTGCTGGAGAGCGGGGAGTTCCGCATCGCGAAGTCGCTCGGCGTCGCGGGCGAGGTCGCCGACTACCTCGTCCACCATCCGCCGACGCTCGACCGCGGTGTGCTCATCGGCCGTGTCGCGATCGCTCACCACACCGAGCAGATCGTCGATGTGCTCGTCGATCCGGAGTACGCGCGGATGGACCTGCAGGAGCTCGCCGGCTTCCGGACCACGATCGGCACACCCATGCTCGTCGACGGCGAGGTCGTCGGCGTCCTCAACCTCTGGCGCAACACCGTGGACCCGTTCGACGAGCGTGAGACCGCTGTGCTGGAGGCGTTCTCGGCACCAGCCGCGATCGCGATCCGCACCCTCGACCTCGTCACCACCCTCGCGCGCAAGGTCGAGCAGCTCGAGGCGCTCGCCGAGGTCGGGGAGGCCGTCACCTCCAGCCTCGACCTCGACGAGGTCCTCGCCACGATCGTGATGAACGCCGTCCGCATGTCCGGCGCCGACGGCGGCTCGATCATGCAGTACGTCGAGGAGGACCGCGGCTTCTCCGTTCGGGCCGCGTACGGCACCAGCGCCGAGCTGCTCGCCAAGCTGCGCGGCATCCGGATCGACCTCGCCACCACGCTGGTCGGCCGGTCCGCGCTCGAGGGCCGGCCCCTGCAGGAGCCCGACATCTCCTCCGTCGACCGCGACCCGCACCTGCAGCTGATGTACGAGGACGGTTGGCGCTCGGTGCTCGTCGCGCCGATGCTGCGCCAGGGCAGCTACGTCGGCGCGTTCGTCGTACGCCGCAAGACACCCGGCGGCTTCCCCGCGAGCACGGTCGACCTGCTCGAGACCATTGCCAGCCAGTCCGCGCTGGCGATCCACAACGCCGGCCTGTACCGCGAGCTGGAGCTGAAGACGCACGAGCTCGAGGTCGCGAGCCGGCACAAGTCGGAGTTCCTCGCGAGCATGTCGCACGAGCTGCGCACGCCGTTGAACGCGGTCATCGGCTTCTCCGAGGTGCTACTGGAACGCATGTTCGGCGACATCAACGACCGCCAGGAGGAGTACCTGCGCGACATCCGCAACTCCGGCAGGCACCTGCTCGAGCTGCTGAACGAGATCCTCGACCTGTCCAAGGTCGAGGCCGGCCGCATGGAGCTCGAGCCGACGACGTTCTCGGTCCGCCAGGCACTCCAGTACGCGCTCGCGATGGTCCGCGAACGCGCCGCGAACCACGGCATCGACGCGGTGCTGGTGATCGGCGACGGCGTGGACCTGGTCGAGACCGACGAGCTCCGCTTCAAGCAGGTCGTGCTCAACCTGGTCAGCAACGCGGTGAAGTTCACCCCGGACGGCGGCCACGTGACGGTCCAGGCCAAGGTCGACGGTTCGGAGCTGCGGATCAGCGTCACCGACGACGGTCCGGGCATCCCGGTCGAGGACCGCGAGCGCATCTTCGAGTCGTTCCACCAGGGCGGCCGCGGCGCGCCGAAGGAGGAGGGCACGGGTCTCGGCCTCACCCTGTCGCGGCGCATCGTGGAGCTGTTCGGCGGCGAGATGTGGCTCGACACCGAGGTCGGTCGCGGCAGCACGTTCGGCTTCACCGTCCCGCTCGACCGCGCACCGACGTTCGTGCCGGACGCGCCGGTGCGGAGCACGGTGGTCTTGATCGAGGACGACCGGACGTCCGCGGACCTGTTCTCGGCGTACCTCGAGGGCACCGGCATCGACCTGGTCAAGGTCCGCGACGGCGACGACGGTCTCGCGAGGGTACGCAAGGTACGACCATCGGCAGTGCTGCTCGACATCCGCCTGCCGGGCATGGACGGATGGGACGTTCTCTCAGCCCTGCAAGGCGATCCGAGCACGGCGGACATCCCGGTCATCGTCGTGTCGATCGTCGACGAACGCAGCCGCGGCCTGGCGATGGGAGCGCGGGAGTACCTGCTCAAGCCCGTCGGCCGGGACGACCTGCGGCGCGCCCTCGCCCGCACCGGAGCGCTTCCGAAGGAGGTGCGATGACCCAGCGGATCCTGGTCATCGAGGACAACGCCATGAACCTCAAGCTGGTGCGCGACGTGCTCCAGTACGCCGGCTACGAGGTCGTCTCGGCGCGTACGGGGGAGGAAGGACTCGCCGCCGCGGAACGGTACGAGCCCGACCTCGTCCTGATGGACCTGCAGCTCCCCGGGATCGACGGAACCGAGGCGCTCCGGCGGCTCCGCGAGAACGACGAGCGCCGCGTCCCCGTGGTCGCCGTCACCGCGTTCGCGATGCAGGCCGATCGCGACCGCGCGTTCGAAGCGGGCTTCGACGGCTACCTGGAGAAGCCGATCAGCATCCGTGCGCTGCCCGCACAAGTGCAGAGTTTCCTCAACGGTGGAAAGCGGAAATGACCGAGACGACGGTGCTGGTCGTCGACGACCAGCCACAGAACGTACGACTCCTCGACGCCGTGCTCTCCCCACGCGGCTATCGCGTCCTCCGGGCGGACTCCGGCACGGCCGCGCTGGACCAACTGGAGACCGAGGACGTCGACCTCGTCCTGCTCGACATCGTGATGCCGAAGATGGACGGCTACGAGGTGTGCGAACGCATCCGCGCGAACGAGGCGACCGCGTTCCTGCCCGTCGTGATGATCACGGCGAGCGGGGACCAGGAGAAGCTGCGCGCCCTGCAGAGCGGCGCGGACGACTTCGTGACGAAGCCGTTCAACCAGGCCGAGCTGCTGGCGCGAGTGGCGTCGCTGGCGAAGGTGAAGCGCTACCACGAGACCGTACGCAAGCAGGCCGCCGAGCTCGCGGCCTGGAACCGGGAGCTGGAGAACCGCGTCGCGACACAGGTCGCGGAGCTCGAACGGGTCGGGCGGCTACGCCGGTTTCTCTCGCCCCAGTTGGCTGGTCTGGTCATCGACTCCGGCGACGAGTCGTTCCTGGAGAGCCATCGGCGGGAGATCGTCGTGGTCTTCTGCGACCTGCGCGGGTTCACCCCGTTCGCCGAGTCGAGCGAGCCGGAGGAGGTGATCGGCGTCATCCGCGAGTACCACGCGGCGCTCGGCGACCTGGTCTTCCGCTTCGAGGGAACGCTGGAACGCTTCACCGGCGATGGGCTGATGGTGTTCTTCAACGACCCGCTGCCGTGCGACGACGCGCCGCAGCGCGCGCTGCGGATGGCGGTCGCGATGCGGACCCGCGTACGCGAGCTGGCCGAGGGCTGGACCCGCCGCGGTCACGAGCTGGGCTTCAGCCTCGGCGTCTCGCAGGGGTACGCGACGCTCGGCCGGATCGGGTTCGAGGGACGCTTCGACTACGCCGCGATCGGCAGTGTCACCAACCTCGCGGACCGGTTGTGCTCGGCGGCCAAGCCCTGGCAGATCCTCACCACCCAACGCGTGCTGTCCGAGGCGGACGGCGTGGCGGTCGGCGACGCGGTGGGCGAGCTCATGCTGAAGGGCTTCAGCCGGCCGGTGAAGACGTACGACGTGAAGGGCCTGGACGAGTCGCGGGTGCCGCGATGACCGGCATGCTGCGCGGCGACGTCTCCGCGAAGCCGTTGACGCTGTCCCAGTTGAACGAGACGGCGCGGTACGAGCGCTTCGACGAGCTGCAGCGGCGGATGCCCGCGGTGTGGGACGCGATGCGGCTCAACCACGCCGACGAGAGCGTGGTCGTCGTTCCGTCGGTGAGCATCGACCGCGCGGTCGCGTACCCGGGCAGCCTGAGCCAGGCGTACGAGGAACGCCTGCTGTTCTTGCTGCTGTTGCTGCGACAGCCCCGGCTGCGGATGACGTACGTGACCTCGATGCCGATCGCGCCGGGGATCGTCGAGTACTACCTCGCGCTGCTGCCCGGCGTGATCCCGAGCCACGCGCGCGCCCGGCTCGATCTGGTGTCCGTCGACGACGCGTCGCCCGCGTCGCTGAGCGAGAAGCTGCTCGCCCGGCCACGGCTGCTCGCGAAGATCGCGGCGGGCATCGCGAACCCGCGGCGCTCGCACCTGATCCCGTACAACACGACCACGCTCGAACGCGACATCGCGATCTCGCTCGGCATCCCCATGTACGGTGCCGATCCGCGACTCGCCGAGCTCGGCACGAAGACCGGCTGCCGGCGGCTGTTCGCCGAGACCGGTGTGCCGTACCCGCTCGGCTTCGAGAACCTGCACGACGTCGAGGAGGTCGTCGAGGCGATCGGGTCGATGCGCCGCACCCGGCCGACGATCGCGGAGGTCATCGTCAAGCTCGACGAGGGGGTCGCGGGCGCGGGCAACGCGACCGTCGACCTGCGCGGGCTGCCGGAGCCCGGCTCCGCGGGGGAGCGCGACGCGGTGCGCGAACGGGTCCTGGGCATGCGGCTCGAAGCGCAGGGGACGCCGCTCGACACGTACCTCGCCAAGCTCACCGAGGGAGGGATCGTCGAGGAACGCATCACCGGGCAGGAACTGCGCAGCCCGAGCGTGCAGCTGCGGATCACGCCGAACGGCTCGGTCGAGCTGCTCTCGACGCACGACCAGCTGCTCGGCGGGCTGACCGGGCAGACGTACCTCGGCTGCGTGTTCCCGGCCGAACCCGCGTACGCGCGGACGATCTCCACGCACGCCGCGGCGATCGCCGACCGGCTCGTGGGGCTGGGCGTGCTCGGGCGGTTCGCGATCGACTTCGTGGTGGCGCGCGAGCGGGACGGGTCGTGGTCGGCGTACGCGATCGAGGTCACCTGCGCAAGGGCGGCACGACGCACCCGTTCCTCACGCTGCAGTTCCTCACCGACGGCCGCTACCACGCGGACACCGCGCTGTTCCTGACCACGGCCGACGCGGAGAAGCACCTCGTCGCGACCGACCACCTCGAGTCGCCCGCCCTGCGGGCGTTGTCGCTCGACGACCTGTTCGACGTCGTCGCGCGGCACGGGCTGCACTTCCACCAGGCCAGGCAGACGGGGGTCGTGTTCCACATGATCAGCTGCCTGACCGAGCACGGCCGGGTGGGGCTCACGGCGGTCGGCAACACGCGGGCCGAGGCGCAGGCCCTGTACGAACGGGCCGGGCGGATCCTGCTCGACGAGGCCGGTGCGGCGCTCGCCGAGCCGGCGCTGGGCTTGTCCTAGCCACATGGTCGCGCTGGCGCGCTCCGGAGCCGGGTGCTTGAACCTGGCCCCTTCCCTCTGGCCGAGAGGCCACGTCACCGGTCGGGTGCGGACCGTCCGGCCAGAGGGAAAGGACCACGGCACCCGGCTAGTCTGCCCGGATGACCGACGTTCTGCACGTCCGCGGTGTCGTGCTGCCCGAGGGCATCGAGCGCGACCTGTACGTGGTGGACGGGCGGATCACGTTCTCGCCGGCCGCATCTGCTGTGACGGTCGCCGATCGCGGGTGGATCGTTCCCGGGCTCGTCGACGCGCACTGTCACATCGGGCTCGACGCTCAGGGTGCGGTCTCGCCGGAGAAGCAGGTGGAGCAGGCGGAGCTGACGCGGGACACGGGGACGCTGCTCGTTCGGGACGCGGGGTCGGCGGCGGACACACGGTGGCTGGATGGGCGGCTCGACCTGCCGCGCATCGTTCGTGCCGGCCGGCACATCGCGCGGCCGCGCAGGTACATCCGCAACTACGCGGTCGAGGTCGAGCCCGTCGACCTGGTCGCCGCCGTGGCGGAGCAGGCCGTGCGTGGCGACGGCTGGGTGAAGCTCGTCGGCGACTGGATCGACCGCGACCGCGGCGATCTCGCGCCACTCTGGCCCGGCGACGTACTGTCGGAGGCGATCACGCGCGCGCACTCGTTGGGTGCCCGCGTGACCGCGCACGTGTTCGGCACCGAGGCGATGCCCGACCTGGTCGCGGCCGGCATCGACTGCCTCGAGCACGGCGTCGGCCTGACCCCTGACCTCATCGACGCGATGGCCGCCCGCGGCACCGCGCTCGTGCCGACGCGCTTGCAGGTGGGGCGATTCCCCGAGTATGCGGCCCGCGGCGAGGAGCGCTTCCCGGCGTACGCCAAGCACATGCTCACCCTGCACGCCCGCTCCGACGCGATGCTGGCAGCGGCATACGAGGCGGGCGTCCCGATCTACGCCGGCACCGACGCCGGCGGCGAGTTGCCGCACGGCCTGATCGCCGCGGAGATCCAGGCCATGGCGGCGTTGATGTCGCCGTTCGACGCCCTGGCGGCTGGATCGTGGCGCGCGCGGGAGTGGCTCGGCCTGAACCCGATGCTGTCGGAGGGGGCACCCGCGGACTTCGTCGTGTACGAGACCGACCCGCTCACCGACCTGCGCGTCCTGTCCGCACCGAGCCGTCTCGTGTTGCGCGGCGCCGTCATCCGCTGAGCGTCCGGCGGAAGAACTCCAACGCCTGAACGCCAAGCCCCTCCCACGGCTCGTTGCCCCATGCCAGATCCACGTCGTCGCGGAGGTTGTGGAAGACCCCTTCGATGAGATGAAACGTCACGTCCACCTCGTGCGCACGCAGCGCATCAGCGAACCGTTGGACCTGCTCGACCGGCACGGTCTCGTCCAGCTCACCGTGCACGAGCAACGTCGGTGGCACCCCGGCATGAACGTGGGTCAACGGACTCGCCTGCCGGCGCAGCTCAGCCGTCGCGTCGCGCGGACCACCGAACAGCGGAGTGAGGTACTCGTCCTCCCCATCCAGCGGCATCGCCGCGAAGTCCGTCGGTGCACACCGCGCCACGACCGCCTGCACCTCCGCGGTGCTGGCGAGCAGCAGAGCGAGCTGCCCGCCGGCCGAGTCGCCCATGGCGCCGATCCGATCGGGGTCGATGCCGTACGTCGACGCGTTCGCCCGCAACCACCGCACGGCCGCCCTGACGTCGTCCAGCTGCGCGGGGAACGGCGCGCGTCCGCTCAGCCGGTACGTCACGTTCGCGACCACGAACCCGTGCGCGGCGAGCAGCGGCCCGACCCACGGATGGAGGCCGGCACTCCGCTCGCCGTTCCGCCACCCACCACCGTGCAGATAGACGACCGCGGGCGCTTGGTTCGCCGGCCGTGGAAGGAGTAGATCCAGGTACAGAGTGCCCTCCCACACGGGAAGGCCAGGCACGGCGCCATAGGGAACAGCGGCACGAACCTCAACAGCACAAGGCGCTTCAGGCATCGACAGCATCATGCCGGCGACGCTAACGAGGCCGATGGACGAAAAGCCAGAGGCCGCCGCACTTTGAATGAAGGGCACCTTCATACGAACCTATTGAATGAAGGTGCCCTTCATTCAAGACGGGAGGCGGCAGACGGAACCCCCCGGCTTCATCCGAGCCACAAGAGACCGGGGGAAGCCCCACAAGCGACGCAAGTACGGCAACAAACCCGAGCAAGAAGGAACCTCCCCCGGGACACCTGTTCCGGGGGCAGGGGCGGCGCGTGAAAAACAGGTGGCCGGGCCGGGGCGAGTCAAGGGTCGCAAAGCGATCGCGAAGCGACGCCTCTCTCCGTCTGCGCGAAGCCCCCCCAGAGAGGCGCCCTTGACGCGCCCCGGACCGGCCACCACCATCGACCGCCGCCACAGACCCCGAGAGCCCCAAGCGCCCGGAGAGATCTCAGCGAACACCGCACCAAGACAGCACCAGACCCAGAAGAGCTCCGCCGAGAACCTGAGCCACTCGGCACCCAACGATGGGAAAACCACAGCACCAACACCCCCCGCGACCTCGGATGAAGGGCACCTTCATCCAATAGGTTTGGATGAAGGTGCCCTTCATCCAACCCAAGTGGGCGGTCAGGCAGCCGGTGCGGGCTCCATCGGCTGGTGCAGCCGTTCCAACGGCAACGTGCTCGCCGCCTCGGGCATCACCACCACCGAGGCGTCCGAGCCCTCGCGGGCCAGCGCGGCATCGACCGCGGCCTGCAAGGAAGGCGCGGAGTGGTGCCGCAGACGCTCGGCCGCGTCCACGGCCAACGGGTCGCCGACCACGATCACGTGCCGCGTCTCGCCCGGCCGGCGCGCGTAGTACTCGCCGCGGATCGTCTTGCACCGGTCCGAGATCTCCCGCGGCGACAGGTCCAGGTCCCGCCGGTCGTGCTCGACGAACACCCGGTCGAACGACCACGCAGCCATCTCCCGCTGGAACGCCGACGGCTCGCGCAGCACGGTCGCAGCAGGGTTCACGAAGATCGTCGTCCCACCCGGCCGCGTCCCCAACGCCGCCAACTCCAACGGCGAAGCCCCAAAGGCCCCCGCCCGCAGGTCGCTAGGCGACGCCAGAACGATGGACGCCCGCCGCCCGATCTCAGCCCCCCAGACGTGAGCGTCACCCCACGCGACCCCCGCGCGATGCGCCGCCAGGTAGTGCCCGGCGAAGCCGCGGAACGGATCGCCGTGCCGGTTCACCACGAAGTTCACGATGTACTGCAGCCCCACCAGCCCACCGATGTCGTCGACGTCCTCCCGCGACGGGTTCCCCACGAACGACCCGTACTCACACAGCGGCGAGAAGTTGCACGAGTGGTTCCGCAGCACCGTCAGCCAGTACGACACCGCTGGCGTGATCATCTTCGCGCCGCCCTCGTACCCGTGCGTGATGTGCGGCCCGATCCGCCCCACCGCGATCCGGAAGTCCGCCTCGGCCACCAGCCGGTTGATCCACACCGGAGTCCCACGCGTCGACGTCCCCATGTACGTCATCGGATGCTCGACCGCGTCGTGTGGCACGCACCGGTACCGCGACCGCACCCACGATCCCACCTTGCGCGTCAGGTCCTCGTCCGACATCGGTGCGTGCACGCCCGAGCCGGTCAGGACGGTCACGTCGGACGTACGTGCGCCCGCCGCCTCCACCGCCGACAGCACCGCGGGCAGCACCCGCGAGGCCGGCGTCGGCCGCCCCCAGTCGTCGCAGATCACCGCGACCCGCTTGCCGCGCAGGTCGTACGACGACAACGCAGGCGCCCCGATCGGCGCCTCCAACGCGGCGGACACGATCGACTCCCAGGACGAAGTCGCCGCCGGATCCGCGCTGCGCACGACCTGCACCTGGGACGAGGGAACGGGAAGATCAGCCTCGACGACACCATCCTGAACGGGCAAAGCGACTCGCATGAAGCACGCTCCTCACACCAATTCGGGCACGGAAGGCGTCCACACCGCCGGATCCCACACGGACGACTGTCGGATCTCCAGCTGCCACGGCAGAACGCGATGGGCGGGTGCCGGGACCCGCCCCGAGATCAGGTCCAGAACGAGCGAAGCCGCCGCGTTGCCGAGCTTCCACGGCGGCGTACCGATCGTGGTGAGCGCCGGGTACATCGTCACCGCGAACGGGTTCGCGCCGTACCCGACGACCGGGAGATCGCGGCCAGGCTCCAACGAGCGTTCACGAATCGCCCGATACACACCCAACGCGATGTAGTCGTTGCCCGCGAAGATCGCGGTCGGCGGCCGCTTCGCGTCGAGCAGCGCGGACGCGCCCTCGTACCCGCCCTCGTCCATCGGGAAGCCCACCTCGCGCACCAGCCGCGGGTCGTACCGCACCGAAGCCTGCCGCAGCGCTTTCCGGTAGCCCTCCAGCCGGTCGTCCCAGACGCCGACCTCAGGAGGCCCGGGCAGCATCCCGATCCGCGTATGCCCGAGCGACAAGAGATGGTGGGTCGCGGTGAAGGCGCCGGAGATGTCGTCGGCGTACACGCAGCTGGAACGGTCTGGCGGCAAGCGCCGCTTGACGACGACGTACGGCACGCCGGTCGCGTCCAACTGCCGCAGGATGTCCTCGTCGAACCGGCGGGTGAGGTGCACCAGCAGACCGGTCAGCCGGCACACGGTGGGGGAGGCCAGCATCGTGGCGAGATCGCCGTCGCCGACCGGCATCGGGTAGATGACGGCTCCCTGCTTGCTCGCCGCCTCTGCCGCGCCGAGGACCATGTCGCCGAACGCGGCGTCGTTGCGGTGCCCGAACCGGCGCTCGGTCAGCCCGCCGAACAGCAGCCCGAGCGTCGGGCCGCGGGTCGGCTGCGAGGCGGCGACGAACGTGCCGCGCCCGCGTTCGCGCCGGAGGAACCCCTCGGCCTCGAGATCGGACAGCGCCCGGCGCACGGTGATCCGACTGACGCCGTACTGCCCACACAGCGCTGGTTCGGAGGGAATCGGCTGCTCGGCCGCCCATTCTCCGGCCATGATTCGCCGTTGCAGCAGGTTCTTCAGCTGCGCGTGCAGCGGGACGAAACTGGCGCGGTCGACCGTCATCGGACCTCCTCCCCAACGAACCTTGTCGCGACTCTAGCGCAGTTGGTATAACAACCTAACCGCCAGACAGCTGGAGGCCTCGCATGTTCTTCAAGGAAGTCGTGGCGAGCCTGTACGCGTGGGATCTCCTCGACGAGAACGTCGATCACGCGCTGGACGTTCTCCAGCGAGAGACGCGGACCAACTCCACCTATCTCGTCGCTCTGATGCATGACGAGAAGCGCCCGCTCACCGACTTCTACTACCCGCACAATCCGCGCCGGAAGGTCTACTGGACCGAGGACTCCCGCGCGTACTGGCGGCCGAGCCCCGACGGCTACGAGCGGATCAAGCCGCGGCTCTCCGACTCCGACGAGCTCGCCGGAACGGACTGGATGCAGGTCCTCATCGACGCCTCGCGGGCACGCGGCATGAGCGTCGGCGCCGAGCTCTCGCACACCTGGATCGACAAGGAACGTACGCGCACCGAGCTCGCCGACTGCGTGCAGCGCGACGTGTACGGCAACCCGTTCGACGGCCAGGTCTGCTTCAACAACCCCGACGTGCGCGCGTACGCGAAGGCGCTCTACGTCGACCTCGCCGCGAACTACGACATCGACTACGTGATGACCTGCGTGCGCGGCTTCAACCCCGGCCGCGGCGAGGGCGCGGACACCGAGCTGGGCAGGCTGGTCGGCACCACGCACGGCGGCTGCTTCTGCGACAGCTGCCAGGCGAGGGCCGAGGCGCACGGCGTCGACTGGGCGGCGCTGACCGAACGGCTGCGCTGGCTCGCCGACGGGTACGACCGCTTCAACCACAAGCAGAACTTCGAGCTGAGACTGCTGCTCGCGAGCACCGCGAACATCACGTCCCTGTTGGTGGAACTGCCCGAGCTGTACGCGTTCCTGAAGTTCCGCGCCGACTCGCTGACCGAGTTCTTCGCCGAGGTCCGTACCGCGGTCAAGGACGTCTCGCCGCGAACGGACCTGCGGCTCAACCATTACGCCGGGCATCCCGAGCTGATGGGCCTGGACCTCAGGTCGGTGGCCAAGCAGCTCGACTCGATCCGCAGCTCGGACTACGCCGAGCAGAGCGGCGACCCGGCGCGGATGGAGTGGAAGCGCGGCTACCTGCACAACATCCGGCGCACGGTCGGGCTTGACATGTACTTCCTGTCGGCCGTGTCGCCCCGCCCGAAGGCGACGCCGGAGCTGGTCGAGCAGGGCGTACGCATCTCCGCCGAGTGCGGCGCCGACGCGTTGACGATCGGCCACTACGACGGCTCGTGGCTGGACTGCCTGCGAGCGGTCAAGTCCGGGTTGGACAAGGTGGGCATCGAGATCAGGCCGGACCTGCCGATGTGGCAGCGCGCGGCACCTGCATTAGATGGAAACCCACCCCACGAAATCGTTCCGTCGAGCCGATCGTGACGGTCCGATGAGCATCGCCACGATTTCGCGGGGACCCCGGAAAACTAGGCCGCTGCGGGGACGACCTGACCGACGAGGAGGTCATGTCATGGCAGCAAGTCAGCTCAGCCGAAGACTGTTCGTAGGTGGCATGGCGGCGATGGCCGCGGGATCGGTGGCCGGGTGCATGACCGCCGGCGGCGGTGGCGGTAGCGGCAGCGCCGGAGGTGGCGGTGGCGACGCCAAGACGATGACGTTCCTGAACGACCTCGCCATCAAGGGCACGCCGTTCGGCACCGCCGTCGAGGCGTACGAGAAGGCGAGCGGCGTCAAGGTCACCGTGCAGCCGGTGCCGTCGGAGTACGACACGAAGTTCCGTACGGTGCTGGCGAGCGGCGTCCCGCCGGACCTGGTCAAGATCAACGACGACTACGTCCGCGGCATTTCCAAGACCGGCGGTCTGCTGGACCTGGCGCCGTACATCGAGAAGGACAAGGTCGACACCTCGAAGTTCCCACCCGATCTGTTCAACTTCCCCAAGCAGGCCGACGGACAGCACACCGCATGGGTCATCGCGCACTCGCCGCGGCTGATGTTCTACAACGTCGACATCTTCAAGGAGGCCGGCGTCCCGCTGCCGCCGACCACCTGGAGCGCGGACAACTGGACCTGGGACGACTTCCTCGAGACCGCGAAGAAGTTGACCATCCCGGGCAAGCGGTTCGGTGCGCTCGTCTACCTCGACACGGGCTTCGAGCAGACGTTCACGGTCAACAACGGCGACCCGAACGGGATCTACGCCAAGGACGGTAAGACGTTCGCGCTGTCCGACCCGAAGAGTGCCGAGGCGATCCAGTGGGCGACGGACCTGACCTGCAAGCACAAGGTCCAACCAGCGTGGGGAGATCTGCAGAGCACAGACATCGATCTGCAGATGTTCGCGCAGGGTCGGCTGGCGATGATGTACCGGCAGTTCTCCTCGATCCCGTACATCGAGAAGGCCGTCAAGGGCATCACCTGGGACGTCGCGCCGCCGCCCGCCGGGCCGTCCGGTCAGCTGACCGAGTCGAGCGTGATCACGTACTCGATCCCCACCAAGGCGAAGAACCCCGACGCCGCGTGGGAGCTGCTGAAGTTTCTGACCAGCAAGGAAGGCGGCGAGATCCTGCTCAAGGGCAAGATGTGGCTGCCGATGGACCGCGACGCGCTGGGCGTCCTCAGTGGACCGCCGGAGCACGTCCAGCTGTTCGCCGACGCGGTCGAGCACTCGACCTTGCCCAACCAGACCGACAACACGTTGGGCGCGCGGCAGATCTACCGGCCGGCGCTGGACGCGGTCTACAACTGCGAGAAGCCAGCGACTGAGGTGCTGAATGCGGTCAAGGCACAAGTGGAGAAAACCCTTCTGGGATAGGGCGGACGCTTGAACGCAGTCGCCGAGACGGACGCACGCCGTGGGACCCGGAAACGCCGGGCCCCACGGAACGGCCTGCTCGGCGGGCGGTTCGGCAAGTACGAGGGCTTCCTCTACATCGCGCCGCTGATCCTCGGCATCGCCGCGTTCCAGCTGTTCCCGATCTTCGTCTCGATCTACATGTCGTTCACCCAGTGGGACGGCATCGCGCCGCCGGAGTTCGTCGGTGTGGGGAACTACACCGAGATGTTCACCGGGGACCCGCTGTTCATCGAGACGTTGCGCAACACGATCATCTTCACGCTGCTCGCGATCCCGTTGACGACCGTGCTCGGGTTTCTCCTTGCCCTGTTGTGCAATCGGAAGCTGCGCGGGATCTCGTTGCTGCGCGCCGCGTACTTCGCGCCGTACATCACCAACGTCGTCGCGATCGGCTACATCTGGTACTGGATCTACAACCCCGAGCGTGGGTTGATCAACGGCCTGTTGTCGGGCATCGGCATCGACGGTCCGGCGTGGCTGTCCAGCTCCACCTGGGCGCTGCCCGCGGTGGTGATCGTCAGCGTGTGGCAGGGCGCCGGCTACCCGATGGTGATCTTCCTGGCTGGCCTGCAGGCGATTCCCAAGGACCTGTACGAGGCGGCGGAGATCGACGGCGCGAGCTGGTGGAACCAGGTCCGCCGGATCACGATGCCGCTGCTGACGCCGAGCCTGTTCTTCGTGCTGGTGACGCAGTTCATCACGTCGTTCCAGGTGTTCGGCGTCATCTACATCATGACGCAGGGCGGGCCGGGGCACTCGACCAGCGTCTACATCTACTACCTGTACCAAACGGCGTTCTCGTTCGGGAAGCTCGGCTACGCCTCGGCGATGGCGTGGGTGCTGTTCGTGATCCTCGCGATCGTGACGTACGTCCAATGGCGCATGCAGAAGAGGTGGGTGTTCTATGGCTGAACGTCGCCGCCGCTTCTCGGTGGTCCTCGACATCGTCACGTACGTGCTGATGATCGGGCTCGCGCTCGTGTTCATCCTGCCGCTGGTGTGGATGGTGGCGTCGTCGCTCAAGGAGGAAGGGCAGGTCCTCACCGTTCCGCCGACGCTGTGGCCGACCGTGCCGCAGTGGACGAACTACCTGCAGGTGTTCGAGATCATCCCGGTGTTCTTCTGGAACTCGGTGAAGCTCGCCGCGATCAACGTGGTGGGCCTGCTGATCGTCGCGTCGCTGGCTGGCTTCGCGTTCGGGCGGTTGAGGTTCCCCGGCCGCGACCTGCTGTTCCTGTTGGTGTTGGCGACCGCGATGATCCCCGGGATTGCATACCTGATCCCGCAGTACCTGGTGTTCCGACAGATCGGCTGGATCGACACCCAGCTGCCGTTGTGGGTGCCGCGGGTGTTCACACCGGTGTTCGCGACGTTCCTGATGCGGCAGTTCTTCAAATCGCTGCCCCAGGAGCTGGACGACGCGGCACGCGTGGACGGCGCGGGGACATTCACGATCTTCTGGCGGATCATGCTGCCGCAGACCACACCGGCGTTGGCGGCGATCGCGATCTTCACGTTCCTGGACTCGTGGAACGACCTGTTCGGCCCGTTGATCTACATCAACTCCGAGGAGCTGCAGACGCTGCCGGTGGCGTTGGCTCAGTTCCAGAACGAGTACTTCACCCAGATCACCTTGCTGATGGCCGGCGCGACCGTGGCCGTGCTGCCGGTGATCCTCGTCTACATCGTGGCGCAGAAGTACTTCATCCAGGGCATCACGATGACCGGGCTCAAGGGCTGAGGTCTTCGAGCAGCTGGCCCAGGACGTGCTCCTCCTCGATACGCACGCCGCGCTCGGTCATTGCCGCCGAGAGCGCGGGGTCCCACGGAGTCGGCAGCGAACGTTCGTCGAGCCTGGCAGACCCCCGCGCGGCCAAATAGGCCGCCGCGTCGTACCGCCATGGCGTGAACGGCATCCGCTGGTAGATCGAGGTCGCGATCCCGACACCGCCCCAGTCGAAGTCGCCGTGGTACGCGAACTCCGCTCCGCCAGCGTGCAGGAGCTCGAGGAGGCGCCAGACCGCTGCCGACGGTCTGCCATAGACGCACACCATCGCGGGGCAGTCCGGCCCGAACGCGTCCGCGGCGGCGGCCAGCACGACGGGGTTCTCGCACAGCCGTACCAGGTGGGCAGTGCCGATCGGGTCCTGTCGACGATGCAGCTGGCGGAAGGTGAGTATGAGCGGCTCTCCTGCCGCCGCGGCGGTGCGAAGCAGCTGTCCGGTCGCCGTGTTGCCGTCGCCCGGCAGCCCGACGGACAGGACCGTGGAGGACAACTCGTCCAGGTGAACGCCGACGGCGGCCCAGAGGTCCCGTCGTCCATCGGCCGTCGTGGAATCGGGCACTCCCGCGAGCGCTCGAACGGCCGACAACGCCAACGTTCCGATCGGGCGACCCTCGTCGAGAGCATGCGCGTCGTCGCAGGCTTCGGCGGCGAGCTGACCGATCGGAACACCGCTCGCCGGCAACCTGCGAAGCACGCGAGTCACTGCGGTGAGCAGCCGTCCGGCTTCGGCGGGCTCGGCAGCGAGCCGGCGAACCAGGCCAGTGGCGTCGAGGCGGCTCCGCCACTCGCTCAGCTCCGGGCGTTCGGTGACCAGCTGGTCGAGGTCGGCGTAGGCAGCCCGCCACGCGGCCGAGCTGACGGCCGCCTCCTTCGCCCGGTCGGTCACCGGTCCGGTCAGCCGCTCCACCGCCTCTCGCAGCCCACCCGCGGCGGCACCGCTGGAACGCAGGATGGTGTCGACCTCGTCGAGCGAGACCGACAACGACGCGCCCGCCGCTGGGCGACGACCGAGGAGCAGCTCGACCGCACGGCGCTGCTCGACGCTGGCGCGGACAAGCGTGACCGCGCCGGAGATCGGCTGACCCAGCTCCAAGCGACGGCGGACCCGTTCGACCAGCCACTCGGTGTGCGTCCCGCCGAGCAGCCGGTGCAGCTTGTCCGTGGCGTTGCCCGTCATGCGAACAGGCCAGCCGGCTCCGGCTCCGGTGGGTCAGGCAGATCGGGTACGGGCCGTTCGACGCGCTGTCGGGTCCGACCGTCCCATCGCCAGGGGGTGACGAGCACGGCGGCGATGCCATCGCGTCGGGCCAGATGGCTGATCCCCAGCCCCGGCACCTCCGGGTAGCAGCCCCACTCACGCTCGCTCGTCATCACGACGTCCATGTCGAACGTGGCGAGCAAGCCCATGCACTTCGCGCGGGCGTCGTCGTCGACACCGGCGAACGCCTCGTCCAGCGCCACGAGCCGCGGAGCGTGGGGGTTGCCTGCCGACTTGTAGTGCGACGACGCGGCCGCGAACAACGGCACCGACGCCACCAACGCCCGCTCCCCACCTGATGCAGGTCCGGTCGCCGGCCGCCATTGGCCTTCCTGGTAACGCTGGATCGCGAACTCGTGCCACAGCCGGTAGTCCAGCGCCTGGGTCAACTGCTCGGTCCAGCTCGAGGCGGGACTCTCCGCGTGCTCGCGGGCGATCTGCTCCTGCAGGAACGAGCCGACGGCTGCCCGGTCGTCCGCCGACCAGGCGTCGACGGTCTGCCGAAGCTTCTCCCGTACCCGGGCGAGGCCGTCCGGAGCGTTCTTCGCCGACCGCCAGACCAGCCGCAGTCGCATGCCAGTGGACGTCGGGCGCGACTCGAGCTCGCCGTTCATCCGCGCCACCTCGTCTTCGGCGGCGGCGATCAGCTCCTGCAGCGTGCTGGCGACCTCGTTGAGCAGGTGGTTCTCCAGGATCTCCCGCTCCCTCGCCGACAGCAGCTGCGCCCGCTCGTGGATCTCGGCGCGCAAGGACTCGCTGAGGTCGGGGACGGCTTGGGACCTGCCTTGGAAGACGACGTCGATCACGATCACGTTCGCTTGGAGGGTCAGGCGGGCCGAGTGCCCGTGCCTGGCCATCGCGTCGGCCAGCTGCTTGTGCTCGTCGGTCACTCTCCTCTGGACGCGGTCCCAGGTCGGATCAGAGTCGTCGACCGAGTCGAGCTCGGCATTGACGGACCGAGCCAGCAGCACCGTGGGAGTCGCCGCCCATTGCTCATGGAGATCAGGCGTCTCGATCGCCGGCAGCGCTACCCGCAACAAGCCGGTCCGGACGAACTGCTGGAACTCCGCGACCGCCGCGTCCCGCTCGACGACGGCCTCGCCGATCTCGTCGCTGAGCTTCTGCCGAGCACCGTCGGCGCGGCCACGGTCCTCGCGGGCCGCTTTTTCCAGGCGGCGTGCTTCGCTCTCGCCCTGGTGCCGCTCGACCAACTCGGCACTAACAGCGTCCAACCGCCTGTGCAGCTCCGACACCTCGGCGCCAACGGTCTCCTCCAGCACCCGGTAGGTCTCCCGCGCGACAGTCGCGACCTCCCGCGCGGCCGCTGCCTTCTCGACAGCCTTGTCGAGGCGTTCGCGCGTACGGGACAGCTCCTCCTGGGCGAAGCCAGCCCGCTGGCGGGCGGTCAGCAAGGCCGTGGCGGCCGGCCACAATCCGGCCAGCGCGAGCCGATAGGCGGCGAGGCCCTCCCGGACGGCGGTGAGCTCACCGGGCTCGACAGGGAGTCCGACGTCGGTCCCGAACTCGACCGCTCGTTCCTGGGCCGCGTGCAGGCCGGCCTCCCGTTCGGCGGCCACCCGTTCGGCCGCGTCATGAGCCGCCTGGTGCTCGCGCCGCCTCTCGTGCGCGCCGGTGAGCTTGACGTGCGCTTCCCGGAGGGCGTCGTCGGTCGGCATGGCGCGACGCTCTGTGTCGAGCCGTGCTCGCCGGGCGGCGAGCGCGTTCAGCGCGGCCTCGAGCTCGGCCAGGCGGGCCTTGACCGTTTCCAGCTCGCTGGACAGCTGCGCGAGACGGCTGCGCCGGGCATGCTCGCGGGCGCCCTCCCCGATGAAGTGGGCGGCCGGCTTGTGCCACGAACCGGCCAGCACGCCGTTGGCCCAGCGACCGTCCGTTGTCACCCAGGTCGTCTTCCCTGGTCCGAGACCGACCGCCGCGAGCGTCGTACGAACCGTCTCGTCGGTCAACACCGACGCCCACGGATCCACCGAGTCGATCGCGGGCCGGAGCAGCGTCGCGCAGGACTCGCCGGCGGCCGCGAGCTCCCCGGCCGAGACCAGCACGGTGTCGTCCGCGCCCAGCAGGGCGCCGTCCGGGGTCAGCCAGGCATCCAGGATCCCGGACGCCTCGAGCGCGGCCTCCAGACCGGCGCGGTCCGCCTCCGACACGTCATCGGCGAAGTCGACGACCTTCCACAGCGGCGCTCCCGGCCGATCGACGCGTGCCTGCGGGTCTCTCGTGTAGGGGACGGGTGGGATGTCGTGGCCACCGGCCTCGAGGCGCTCGATCTCCTGCTCGAGCTCGCGACCGCGGGCCTGTCGTTCGTCCCGCTCGGTCCGCAGCCCGGCCTCGGTCCGGCCCAGGGCCGTCGTCGCGTCCTGGACGGCGTCGGCCACGGCCTCGGCCGCGGGGTTCGGGCCATCGAGGCCTTCCGCCCAACCCTCCAGCCGGGTGAGCACCTCGCCCGGGTCCGGCAACCGGAACTCGGTTGCCTCGTCGAGGTACTGCCGGTAGACCCGCACCAGCTCAGCCGCCTCGTCGAGGGTCAGTCGCTCCGCCGCGTCGATCCGTTCAGCCGCGGCCTGGAGCTCGGCGGTCTGCCGATCGACCTCGCGCCTGGCGTTCTCCAGCGCCTGCTGCGCTGCCTGGACCTCTCGCAGCAGCCGGTCGAGCTCGTGCACCGTCTGCTCGCGCCGGTCGGCGAGTGCGTTCGCGTCGCGCTTGGCGCCGGCCGGGTCGGACTCCCAACCGGACACGATCTCGTCGTGCTCCCGAGCGCAGAAGGCCCGTACGGACGTGACGCGGGCGTCGTCCCGCGCGGCCTGGAACGCCTCGTCGGCCTGGCGCTCGCGCTCCTCCTCCACCTCCGCGCGGGACTGTCCTGCATCGACGTCGATGGTGAGCCGGTCGCGTTCCCGCTCCAGGTCGCCGGCGTAGGACTCCTGTCGGCCGGCGTCAGCGTTCAGCTGCTCGAGTCGCTCGGCGTCTCGCATCTCCGGGCTCTGCCGCAACGCGTCGCGGCGCGCCTCCAGCTGCTTCTTCGCCTCGTCCAGCTCGCGCAGCAGCTCGTCCGCAGCAGTCAGGTCGGCGTCGGCCTTCTGGTACCGGGCTTCCGCTTCGGCGAGCTCGCGGTTGAGCCGCTCGTACCGGCTCTGGGCCTCGCGCGGTGCCCGGGCCATCCGTTTGGCGGCGACGCCCGCGTAGCGCGTGTAGTGCCGAAGGAAGTCGGCCGCTGCCGACTCTGCCTCCTCCAAAGCGCGTAACGCGTTCCGTTCCTCGTCGAGGCCACGGAACGCCTCCGCGACCGTCGCTATCAGCGTCGTGCTGATCGGCGGAAGGGCTTCGGTCAGCGCGCGGGACAGCAGCTTCTCGTCGGGCCTCTTCGAAAGCTGGGGCTGTCGCAGCTGGATCAGCAGATTGACCAGCGCGTCGTAGCGGCGTTCGCCAAGTCCGAACAGCGCCTCGTCGACCGCGCGGCGGTAGTCGGTGGCGCGGTCGTAGACCATGCCGTGGCCCTCGACCGCGTCGCGCAGCCGCTCCCGGGTGAGCGCGACCCGGCTCTGGCTGACCAGGGACAGCTCCGGCCCGACGCGTTGCGGGGTGACGAAGTACCAGTGTCGAGCGATCCCGCGCCCCTTCACGGCCTTCAGCCCGCAGCCGATCGTGCGGTACTCCGCCGTGCCGTCACCCCGTTGGCGGCCGAACTCCAGCCAGGCGTAGCCGGTGCGTTCCGGGTGCGGATGCTTGTCGCCGAGCAGCAGGTTCCACTCCATCCGCTTCTGCCGGTCGCCGTCGGGCTCGACGCGATGGGGTGACAGGTCTCCGTCGAGCAGGAACGGCAGCGTGAGGGCGAGCACCTTCGACTTGCCGGTGCCGTTGTTGCCGCGCAGCAGCAGTCTGCCGTCGTGGAAATGGAACTCCTCGACGTCGTAGTAGAAGACGTCGACGAGTCCGGCCCGCAAGGGCTTCCAGCGCGATACGATCGGGGTCGGGAGGTTCATCGGTACGCGTCCTCGGTCTTGATGGTGGGCTCGCCGACCGCGAAGCGGGCGATCGCTGGACGGCTTCGTACCAGGTCGAGGTCGACTTCGACCAGCCTGAGCGCGGCGAGCTTGTCCAGCGCGATGCCGAGGAGCTGCTCCTCGGCGCCAGGCTCGGTGACACCCTTGCGCCAGTAGGTGGAGAACTGGCGGGCCGCGTCCCGGACGAACGCGTGCAGCTCGTCCAACCTCGCCCGCTGTCTGGTCGACAGGTACTCCGCGACGAGCAACGTGACGTGCCCGTCGGTGCGCTGCTCGGGCATGCGCACGTCGGTGAGCTCGTCGTCCGGGTCGACCATCGCGATGCCTTCCGCGCGGACCTCGGGCAGCAGTCCCGTCGCGTCCTCGATCCGGCGTGTGATCGCGGAGCGCTGGGAGGTCAGGTACGCCCGCTCCTCGTCGTCGAGCTCGTCGTAGTAGAGCACCGGGTCCTCCAGCAGCCGCCGAGTGAGCCTGCGCCGGATCGCCTGGTTGCGCAGGTCGTCGGTGTCGGGGATCGGCTCGTCGACCAGCTCCGCCAGCCGGTCCTCGAACGTCTCCGCGGTGATCGTCGACGGCCCGCGATGTCCGGACAGCATGGCGGCGAGCACGGGCCGGCGGATGTCGTACAACACGTCCCCGGTCGCTGACAGGTACGCGTCCTCGTCGCCGGCGACCTTGGTCAACACGCCCCAGTCGAGGAGGGTACGGATGACCGCGACGACGTCGGAGCGCTCGGCGCGAGTCTCGAGGGAGAACGCGAACCCGGCACCGGCGAGCTCCGGCTCGGTGGAGGCGTTCATGATCTCCTCGGCCAGCGACCCGAGCGTGGTCTGCGCATCGGCTCGCTCCAGCACGGCAAGGGCGAGGCAGAGCAGGACGTAGCGCCGACGGCCGAAGGGCTCCTTGGCGCGTCCCCGGGCCGGATGGGTGGGGTCCGGCGCCGGCGGGTTGGTCGCCGGCTGGGTCTTGAACAACCGCGCCATCTCGGCGTCGACGTGCAGTCGCCAGCCGGTCTCTCGGCCGAGCCAGTCGCGCAGGTGAGACTGGTGCTGGCGGACGAGAACCACGGCGTCGGCGTCGGTCTCGGTGAGCAGCAGCGGCTTGGCCAGCAGGGCACGCAGTGCCCTACGGCGTTGGGCTGTCTCTTCTTCGGGGATCATGCGGTGAGGTCCGTGATCTCGATCAGGTGCTCCGGGCCGGTCAGGCCGCCGTCCGCGGTCTCGACGGACACCTCCGCGCCGCCTTCCACCAGCGACAGCCGAACCTCCATCGAGCCGTCGGCGGTCGTGGTCTTGACCTCAGTGTCGCCGGGAAGACGGGCGGCGAGGGCGTCACCGAGCAGGCCGAGGAACAGCCTGAACGCCCGTGCGTCCAGCACGCCCAGCTCCGACAGCAGAACCGGACCCTCCGTGGCGAGCAGACGCCGAGCGGCGGCGGTCTCGGCCGCTTCCCGTTCGGCCTGGTCCCGCAGCATCCGGCGGGCCAGGGAACGGTCCTCGATGCGATTGGGCTGGCCGCGGCGTTCGTACGATCCGGTCTTGCGCAGCTGTGGCGAGATCCGGATCGGCGGAGCTTCCTGCCAGGGCGTGGACGGGGGCGGATCGACCTCGTCCCATTCGGCGACTGTCCCCGCGGTGACGGTGAGGTGGCGAGCCGGCGTGAGCCCGAACGCGGCCCGCCAGAGCCGGTGCATGGCCGCCTCGTCGGGCGCCTCCGCGAACCATCGGGCCAGGGCCCGGAAGTCGGCCGACCGGTCGGAGCGGCCGGACCGACGCTCGTTCAGCAGGACGACGGTGTCGATGAGCTGTTTGATCGCGGTCACCGCGGCTTGGCGCAGCAGCCGGGACTGCGAAGGATGGCCCGTACCGGTGGAGACGAACCAGTCCCGGAGCCCGCGCCACCGGTTGTCCCAGTCGTCGGACGCGGCTGCCTCGGCATTCGCGTACGCCGCCGCGGCTTCGGTCTCGTCCGGCACCGCGTCGGACGCCTCGCGCTGAGCTGCCAGCCGCAGCAGCCGGTCGTGGCCGAGCCGCTCCAGGTCGGTGATCAGCACGGTGATCTGCGCGCCGGAGTTGGCGAGATCCGCGATGAACCGGTTGATGTAGTCGATCAGCCGTTCCTTGTACGCGAGGAAGCCGTCGACGTTGCCGTCGGAGAAGTCGATCGCTCGGCGCAGCGAGGACATGAACGCCTGGGCGTTGTCCGCCAGGGAGGAGAACCGCTCGGTCAGCGACAGCAGGAGGCGATGGGTCTTCGCGGGATCGGGGTCTGGCTCAGAGGCGAGCACCTTGAGCGCCTGCAGTTGCTCCGCGATGTCCTCCAGCGCGACGGACTGGAGGGCGCCGCGACGGCCGATCATTTCGTCGTAGAACGTCAACGCCTGCTCGGCCGCGTGTCCTTCGCCCGTGAGCTGATACAGGAAGCGCTTGCGATGGAAATCCTCGACCGAGGTCACTCGGCTCGTGTCGGGATCGGCCCTGAGGTTGCTCCACCCGGTCAGCTGGTCGAGCGCCTGCGCCAGGTGCTCATCGCTGAGCCGGCTCAGCTCGGCGGCCACGTCTTCCGGACGCAGGTGGACGATGAAGCGCTCCTTCGCCCGCGCGAAGACACGCATGATGTCGCGGTAGAGCGACACGTTCGGCGCGCTGAGGTGGGCGAACGGCTGAGCTGTGGTCGGCACGATGGTCCCCGCCTATCGAGCGGCCAGGTCTATGGTCGGCTGGAGCATGAGGCGACGGTACCCACCCACACCGACAGCTGTGATGGCAGTGGTGAGCTTCGGGATTTCGTGATGGGTTGGGCGGCTCTGGTCTGTGATGTGTCGAGACCTCTGTGGTGCTGGAGGGGCCTGGGTTTTGGCGTCTGAGGCGATCGGAGCGGGGTGGGCTTGCGTGTGGTCGCCTCACCTGGCCAGTGGCCCCTCTACCTGGCGTACACCCCACGTAAAGGGGCCAATGATCATGTAAACATGATCATTGGCCCGGGGCTGGGCCGGTCGCACCAGCCAACCGCCGGACGAAGGATCGAGGTTAGTGGGATACGTAGGCCTTGGCGACGTCTGCCCAGAGGCGTTCGCGCTCGAGGTAGGGGAGGAACGTCGCGTCGACGGCGTTGAGGGTGAGCCTGGCGATGTCGTCGGTGCCGTAGTCGAACGCGTCGGCGACGTGCTTGAGCTCCTGACTGGTGGAGGTGTCGCTCATCAGCCGGTTGTCGCTGCTGACCGTGACCGCGAAGCCCAGCTGGTCGAGCCTGCCGATCGGGTGGTCCTCGTACGAGGCGGCGCCGCCGGTGTGGACGTTCGACGTGGGGCAGATCTCGAGCGGGATGCGCCGGTCGCGTACGTACGTCGCGAGCGGGCTCAAGTGGTCGCCGTCGATCTCCGCGGCGATGCTGACGCCGTGGCCGATTCGCCAAGCACCACAGCGATGTACGGCCTGCGCGAGCGGTCGCGGGCCGAGCCACTCGCCGGCGTGGATCGTCACCGGCATCCCCGCGTTGGCGAGCAGCTCGAACGCCTCGAGGTGCGCGATCGGCGGGAAGCCCACCTCGGCGCCGGCGATGTCGTACCCGCTCACGCCGTCGTCGCGATGGCGCAACGTGAGCTCGGCGATCTCGACCGAACGGGACGTGTGGCGCATCGCGCAGAGCAGCAGCCCCATCCGAATGCGCCCGCCGGACTCGCGTTCGCCGGCGCGAAGCCCCTCGAGGACCGCGGAGACGGTCTCGTCCAAGGAGAGCCCCGCCTCGAGGTGCTGCTCCGGCGCGAAGCGCGTCTCGGCGTAGACCACGCCGTCGTCCGCGAGATCGACCGCGGTCTCCGCGGCGACGCGGGCGAGCTGGTCCTTCGTCTGCATCACCGCACAGGTCTGGGCGAACGTCTCGAGGTAGCGCAGCAACGACTTCGAGGTGGCCGCCTCGACGAACCACCGGTGCAGCGCCTCGGTGTCGGTCGTCGGCAGCCCGCCGTACCCGGCCTCGGCCGCCAGCTCCACGATCGTCGCCGGCCGCAACCCGCCGTCGAGATGGTCGTGCAGAGCGATCTTCGGCAGCCGCCGCAGCGTCTCGAGGTCCACGGGCGCTCAGCTTAGGGGGCTCAGACCGTGACCAGCTTCCGGTGCTTCACGCCGTAGCCGGCCGGCAACCTGCCCTCGGCGAGCATGCGCAGCGGGCACCGCGTGCAGCGCGGCTTGGTGACGCAGCACTTCTTCTTCGGCTTCTTGAGCTTCTTCGGCTTCTTGCCCATGCACTCCCGCCTCGACAACCGGCAGAAGTGTAGCCTTACCTAACTCGTGGCGTACGTGGCGAGGTCGTCGCGCGTTCGGCTGCCTGTGCCACCAGGCTGTCGTTGCCGTCGGTGTAGTACAGCTGCAACGTGAAGTCGACGATCTGCTCGTCCACGATCCTGGCGACATAGTGGCCGTACACCCGCCAGACCGGACCGCCCTCGGCGCCGGCGAGGTGGTGGACGGCCTGGACGTGGGTCTCGAGCCAGCCGTCGTCGGTGACCACGCACGGACCGGTCTGGTGTTGCGTCGCCTCGAACCCCGGGAACACGCCCTGCCACCGCGCGACGAGATCGTCCGCCGCGATGACCTCGGGATCGCCACCCATCAGCTCGGTGTAGTCGGTGCGGACCGTGTCGGCGAAGCACGTGCGGACGGTCGCCCAGTCCAGCGCGTCGACCGCGTGCAGCATGCGGGTGAGTACGTCAGCGGGCGAAGGCATCGGCGTTCTCCACCACCCAGTGCAGGAAGGACTTCGGCTGGCGGCCGGCGACCTCGATGATGGTCGGCCGCACGGTGGTCTCGTCGAGCGTGCCGTCGACGAAGAACGAGAAGAACGCGTTCACGTACGGCTCCGGCATCTCGCCGAGCATCCGCGCCCGTGCGTCCTCGTTCGGCTCGGCCTCGAACGTCAGCGGCCGGTTCAGCACCTCCGCGAGGACGGCGACGCGTTGGGCTGGCGTCAGCGCCTCCGGTCCGGTCAGCGCGTACACCTTGCCCTCGTGCCCGTCGCCGGTGAGCGCCTCGGCGGCGACCAAGGCGATGTCGGCGGGGTCGATCATCGCGATCGGGACGTCCGCGAACGGGGCCCGCACGACGTCGCCCGCGCGCAGCTGGGGGAGCCACTGGAGCGTGTTCGACATGAAGCTCACCGGCCGCAGGAACGTCCAAGCGAGACCGGACCGCCTGACCGCCGCCTCGGTGCGGATCATGTACGCCGACACCGGATTGTCGGTGTTCGTCGCGACCGCCGAGCCGCCGGACAGCGACGCGATCCGCCGCACGCCAGCCTTCGCCGCCTCGGTCGCGATCTCGTCGGCGTAGCCGGGCATGAGGAACAGCCCGTCCACGCCGTCGAACGCGTTCCGCAGACTCGAAGCGTCGTTCAGGTCGCCGACCGCGGGCTCGACCCCGTCCGGCAACGGCTTCGAGGGGTCGCGAACGACGGCCCGCACGCCGACGCCGCGGTCCAGCAGCTGGCGCACCAGCGCGCCACCGACGTTCCCGGTCGCTCCGGTCACCAGGATCACGACAGCGTCCTCCGGAAGTGCTGGTCTGCCGCGTCGACGGACATCGCCACCTGCTGCTCCTGGTCGTAGAAGTCGATCTGCGTTCCCTCGGCCCACACAACCTCGCTCGGGCCGGCCAACGTGGACGCTACTCGGCGCAGGTTGTCGGGCAGAACCGCGTCTTCGCTGTGCACGAAGAGCGTCGGCACGGACACCTCGGCCGCCGCCGACAGACCGTCGAACGTCAGCCAGTACGCCCAGCTGAACTCCGCCATCTCGTTCGCCCACGTCGGGACCGCGCCGCGGCCTGGCTCGGCGTAGTACGGCAGCTCGAACGACATCCCCGCGCGGTCGTTGCCGTTCTCGTACGCCGGCACCGTCCGCACCTCGCCGGTCCGCTGGAAATGCTCGAACGCCTCCGCCGCGCGGGCGAGCCGCATCGCGACGCCCTGCTCGCCGCCGTAGAACGGCGCCACGGACTCGGCGTCGTGGTACCAGCCCGCGACGCTCGCGAACGAGGCGATCGGCGCGCCCCTCGCGATCGCACGCAGCGCGTACTGCGCCGACGCGCACACCGCCAGGTAGGCGACAGCGCCGGGGCGGACGTACGACAGCGTCGACACGGTCCGCGCCGCGGCGATGATGTCCTCGATCTTGCGCGCCGGCAGCTCGGCGTGGCGCGGCGTCCCGCCGCTCGCGCCGAAGCCCGCGAAGTCGAACGTGAAGACGGTGTAGCCGCGGTCCGCGAGCCTGGCCGCGTACAGGTCGGCCATCTGTTCCTTCACGGTGAGCCAGGAGCCGGTGACGATCACCGCGGGCTGCCGCTCGGTCAGGTTGTCGACATCGCGATGGACGTGCACGGCGAGTGGGGTGTCGCCGTGGAAGAACTGGAACGGGGTGGTCACGCCCGCGAGGCTGCCATGCAACTCCCTACGCTGGGAGGGTCCGATTTTGCTGTCCTCGGACCTCGCCGGGCAGCAGGCCGAGCTCGCGGCGGAACACCCGGCGGAAGTGGCTGACGTTCGCGAACCCGACCGCGTGCGCCACCTCGACCACGCTGGCATCGGTCTCGCGCAGCTGAGTCCGGGCTCGCTCGACGCGGCGTGCGGTGACGAACTGGTGCGGGGTCAGTCCGGTCGTGGTCCGGAACGCGCGGGCGAAGTGGAACGGGCTGAGCGCGGCCACGCCGGCGAGCTGGTCGAGCGTGATCGTCTCGCCGACCTGCGCGTCGACGTACTCCGCGATCCGGTCGACGAGCCTGCGGTCCAGCGCGCCGACCGGCGGGATCGCGGGCCGCGGAGCGGGGCCGTACTCCGAGCCCAGGTGCGCGGCCAGCCGGTGCGCGATCGTGCTCGCCTCGACGTCGCCGAGCGGCACCCCGGTGAGGTGCGCGCGGCGAAGCCGATGGGCGATCCCGATGACCACGCCGTCCCGGGCGTCGACCGTGGTCGCGACCTCGCGGCTGGCGAGGAGCTCGGCGTCGAGGTAGATCTCCAACGCCTCGGTGGGATCGGCGACCTCGGTCCAGGTGATCGCCACGTCGCCAGTGACGAACACAGCACCCGGGCGTACGTCGGCGCGTTCCGCCCGGCCGTCGACCTCACGGACGAGGCCCGTGTGGCGGCTGAACGACACCCCGATCTGGTACGGCTTCGTGGTCGTCGTGCCGGGATGCGGCGGCAGCGAGGCGTACTCCGACCGCATCCCCGGCCAGCTCAATGTCGAGGTCAGGGTCGGGCTCACCTGAATTCGGGGTTCCTCCAGTCCTGGCTCGAGGTCTTGGCGGCGACTGTCGCGTCGGTGGTCACGACCGGCGGCGTGGTGATCGACGGCAGGGCCACGAGGCCGGCGGCCGGGAGGCGGATCGAGCTGCCGCGCAGGTCGACGTCGATCGTCGCGCCCGTCGTCTTCGGCGTGCTGAACTCGTCGTCGCTCGCCGTCACGACCAGCCCGAGCACGTGCCCCTTCGGCACCACCGCGTCGTACGCCTGCACCGGGACCTTCACGTCGTACCAGCGGCCCGGCCGCAACGGCGACGCCTGCCGCAATGACGAGCGGTGCGCGGCGTCGACCCAGCCGCGGGTCAGCACCGCGTGCGACGTGGTCGCGAAGTCCTCGGCCGTGTCGAGATAGCAGGAGTTGTCCGCCGCCGTCGACGCTCCCCAGCAGGACTCGGTCGTCAGGTTGTGCACGCCGGAGCCGGGGGAGAGGTAGTCGACGCGGCGCGCGGTGCCGTAGTCGACGAGCCGCACCGCGAGGCTCGTCGTCGGCTTGTCGACCCGTACCCGCAGAGTCACCGACGGCTGGCCGGAGATCCGCAGGTCCTTCTTCAGCGCGCCGGAGAGGAACGCCAGCCGCCCGTTCTTCGCCGCGTTCGGGTCGGCGACCGCCGCGTCCTCGTACAGGCCGGGGTCGTCGGTGAACGTTCGCTCCGACCCGCGCGGCGCCGGTGCGAAGCCCAGCGTCCCGGTCGTCCCGTCGCCCTCGCCCAGCCGAACAGTCACGTCGTGCGCGCCGACCGCCGGCCAGCGCGGCTCCTCGACCCACTGGCCGGAGGACCGCTCCAACGACGCCTGCGGCTCGCGCATGACGCCGTTCCGCAGCCCCTGCAGCCAGTAGTCGAACCACTCGTGCAGCGTCTCGACCCACTCCACGCGGCGGAAGTCGAACGGGTCGACGTGCCCCTGCTGGGCGAGCCAGATCTTGCGCGGCACCCCGTTCTTCGCCAGCGCGGTCCACCACTTCGCGAAGTGCGAGGTCTGCACGTTCAGGTCGTTGACGCCGTGCACGACGAGCACACTCGCGCGGACGCGCGACGCGTCGGGCAGGTAGTTCCGCTCGGCCCAGTAGTCGTTGTAGTCGCCGGTCTCGTCCTCGCTGCCGGTCACCAGCTCCTGGCGGACCGCGGCGCACGCGGCGTCCGGGCGACCGCCCACGTAGTCGTGCAGGAACGCGTGGTGCCCGTTGCTGCGGACGATGCCGTTGTAGCGGCTGTAGTCGTACCAGCTGGAGATCGCCGAGATCGGCACGATCGTCTCCAGGCCGCGGACGCCGGTGGCGGCGACACCGTTCGCCATCGTGCCGTCCCAGGACTTGCCGATCATGCCGACCTTG
This sequence comes from Tenggerimyces flavus, assembly GCF_016907715.1. Taxonomy (NCBI): domain Bacteria; kingdom Bacillati; phylum Actinomycetota; class Actinomycetes; order Propionibacteriales; family Nocardioidaceae; genus Tenggerimyces; species Tenggerimyces flavus. The sequence continues at coordinate 3,622,004 of NZ_JAFBCM010000001.1, forward strand.
CCCGTGGACCAGGTCGCTCGCGCGCGGGAGCCGTCGGCGTACGCGCCGGGCGCTCGCCCGTTCAGCCAGTCGACCGCGGCCTTCGCGCCGAGCACCTCCTCGCGGCCGCCGACGTCGTTGCAGCCGGTCGAGCGGTTGGTGCCGGCGAGGTCGACCTGCGCGATCGCGTACCCGCGCGGGACGAAGTAGTTGTCGTAGTGGAGCGGGTAGCGGGTGACGGTCCCGTCCGGGCCGTACAGCTTCTTCTCCGACTCGTTGCCGCGGCCGCAGCAGACGTAGTACGGCGAGGCGACCATGATCACCGGGACCTTGACGCCCTTCGCCGCGGCCTCGCGCGGGCGGATCAGGTCGACGACGACCTTGTCCTTCGCCCCGTCGCCGTCGTTGTCGAGCGGGGTCGTGACCCAGACGCTCTCCCGGATCGCGCTCGCGTAGTCGTACACCGGGACGGTCTCGGTGCCCTTGACGTGCGGCGGGCCTCCGGCCTGTGCCGGGCTCATCACCGCGAATGCCGCTGCGAGAATGGCGACGAACGTGACGAATCTCTTCATCGAGAGTCCCCCCAACTCGACACTGCCCATGTCGGCGTGTCGCCGAGCGTATTTCATGGTCGCGCTCCGCGCGACGTGCCGGGCGCGCCTGATCGTGGCCCCTTCCCCCTGGCCGAGGGGCCACGTGGTCGGTCGGGTGCAGACCGATCGGCCAGCGGGAAGTGACCACGATCAGGCGCGCCCGGCAGGGGGCTGGGGACGGCGAGTCACCACCCTTCGGCCGGGTCTGGCACAATGGACCGCGCGAGTCCGCTGGGGCGGGAGCCCTCTCACCTTCCAGCCTGCGCGGACCCCTTCCGAGCTGTTGGTGCCGCACCCCACGTGGCGAGCGGCAGCTCACCCGCCTTAAACACACAGGAGACACCACACCCGTGGCCGTCAAAATTCGCCTCAAGCGCATGGGCAAGATCCGCGCGCCGTTCTACCGCATCGTCGTCGCCGACTCCCGGGTCAAGCGGGACGGCCGGACGATCGAGCAGATCGGTCAGTACCACCCGAAGGTCGACCCGAGCGTCATCGTGGTCGACTCCGAGCGCGTGCAGCACTGGCTTTCGGTGGGCGCTCAGCCCAGCGAGCCGGTTCTCCGCCTCCTCAAGGTGACCGGCGACTGGCAGAAGTTCAAGGGCGAGCCCGCACCCGCCGAGGGTGTCAAGGTCGCGCCGGAGAAGGCTCCCAAGCGGACGATGTTCGACGAGGCGCTGCGCGACGCGCACGCCGAGCCGAAGACCGAGGCCGTGAGCCAGAAGAAGACCCGCAAGAAGGCCGAGGCGGTGTCTTCTGAAAAGGGCCAGGCCGCCGACGAGGCACCGGCAGCCGAGGCCAAGGCTGAGGCCAAGGTTGAGGCCGAGCCCAAGGCTGAGGCCAAGGCTGAGGCCAAGGCTGAGGAGCCGGCGGCGGAAGCCACGGCTGAAAGCGAGTCCTGAGCGTGTTGACCGAAGCGCTGGAGCACCTGGTCCGTGGCGTCGTCGCCCACCCGGACGACGTACGAGTGAAGATCAGGGAGCTCCGGCGCGGTCGGGCCTATGAGGTACGCGTTCACCCCGACGACTTCGGCCGGGTGATCGGGCGCCGCGGCCGGACCGCACACGCGATCCGGACCGTCGTCACGGCCCTGGACAAGGGCCGGCACTCCCGCATCGACTTCGTCGAGTCGCGGGCTGCCGTCGGTCGCTGATCCGTTCGTGGATCTCGTCGTCGGGCGGATCGTCCGTGCTCACGGCATTCGCGGTGAGGTCACGGTCAACATCCTGTCCGACCAACCCGAGCTGCGGTTCGTCCCCGGCGCCAAGCTGGGTGCGGGCGCTCGCTCGTTGGTGATCAAGAATCTGCGCTGGCACGGTCCGCGACTCCTCGTCACGTTCGAGGGAGTCGCGGACCGTACTGCTGCCGAGGCGTTGCGCGGGACGTCACTCGTGGCGGACATCCCGGACGACGAGGAGCTCGACGATCCGGACGAGTTCTTCGACCACCAGCTCGCCGGACTGCGCGCCGAGCTCGCCGACGGTGAGCTGATCGGCGAGGTGACCGAGGTGCTGCACCTGCCGATGCAGGACGTGCTCGCCGTACGCATGCCTACCGGGCGCGAGGTCCTGGTGCCGTTCGTCGCCTCGATCGTTCCCGTGGTGGACGTGGCGGCGGGGAGGCTGGTCGTCGAGCCGCCCGAGGGCCTGTTCGACGAGGCGAACCAGTGAGAGTCGACGTCGTCTCGATCTTCCCCGACTACCTGGCGCCGCTCGGCCTGTCGCTCGTCGGCAAGGCGGCGGCGTCGGGGGTGCTGGACGTCCGCGTGCACCACCTGCGCGACTTCACCCACGACAAGCACCGCTCGGTCGACGACACCCCGGTCGGCGGGGGAGCGGGCATGGTCATGCGGCCCGAGCCCTGGGACGAGGCGCTGCGTACCGTCGCTCCCGAGGGCGCGCGGCTGATCGTTCCAACGCCGGCCGGACGGCCGTTCACCCAAGCTCTTGCCGCCGAGCTCGCCGCTGAGCCGCGGCTGGTCTTCGCGTGCGGACGGTACGAGGGCATCGACCAGCGCGTGGTCGACTCCGCGCGGGAACGGATGCCCGTCGACGAGGTCTCGATCGGCGACTACGTCCTGGCCGGCGGCGAGGTCGCGGTGCTCGTGATGGTCGAGGCCGTCGCCCGCCTGCTGCCGGGCGTGCTCGGCAACCCGGACTCGCTGGTGGAGGAGTCGCACGTCGACGGGCTGCTCGAGTACCCCGTCTACACCAAGCCGGCCGTGTGGGAGTCCCGCGAGGTCCCGCCCGTGCTGCTGTCCGGCCACCACGCGAACATCGTCCGCTGGCGCCGCGACGAGTCACTGCGTCGTACCGCCCGCAACCGCCCCGACCTGCTCGACCGCCTCCCGGCCTCGTCGTTCGACGACCGCGACCTCTCGATCCTCGCCTCAGAAGGCTGGCGTCCGCCTCAGGACTGAAGGCCACACCTAGCGTGGCCACGCTACTTGTTGGACAGATCTCGGCTTCTATCCCGAGATCTCTCCAACAACTGGTGGGCTCGACCGAGTGGGGGTCGACCGATTCGCGGGGCGTTGGCGGCATGTGACACACTAGGTGGCTGGCGCAGCGCTCGCGGTCACCCGCGGGCAGCGTGCCTGCCGGCGGGCCTGCCACAGGGGGAACGCCGAGGCGCGACAGGAGCTGCGCCCAGACCGACCATCCATCCGCGCGCATGAACGCGCGGACGCAAACTGATGGTGACCTGTGGCACCACGAGGAGCAGACATGAACTCGCTCGCCGCGCTCGACGCAGCCTCCCTCCGTGACGACGTCCCGGGCTTCAACGCCGGTGACACCCTCAAGGTCCACGTCAAGGTGGTCGAAGGCAACCGGTCCCGAGTCCAGGTCTTCCAGGGCGTCGTGATCCGCCGCTCCGGCAGCGGCCTGCGCGAGACGTTCACCGTCCGCAAGGTCAGCTTCGGTGTCGGCGTCGAGCGGACCTTCCCGGTCCACAGCCCGATCCTCGACAAGATCGAGGTCGTCACCCGTGGTGACGTACGTCGCGCCAAGCTCTACTACGTCCGTGGCCTGCGCGGTAAGGCCGCGAAGATCAAGGAGAAGCGCGAGAACACCCCGGCACGCTGAGCTGATCCGAGCGGTTCCCCAAAGGAGTAGGGATACTGGGCGACATGACCTCGGAGAGGACGCCGACGTTGGGGACGAGCGAAGAGCCCGATCGTGGCGGAAGTGGTGGAAGCCGCCGCAAGCGGAGCAAGGAACGTTCGTTCTGGAAAGAGCTGCCCATCCTCGTGGTGCTGGCGCTCGGCCTCGCTCTGATCATCAAGACATTCCTGATCCAGGCGTTCTACATCCCTTCGGAGTCGATGGAGAACACGCTGGTCCCGGGCGACCGCGTGCTGGTCAACAAGCTCGCGTACCGCCTGGGCGAGGTCCAGCGCGGCGACGTGATCGTCTTCAACGGCGCCAACTCCTGGGAGCCCGAGGCGATCTTCGAGGAGCCGACCAACGCCGCGGGCAAGGTCGTCCGCTGGGTCGGTGAGCTGTTCGGGTTCTCCTCGGTCGGCGAGAAGGACTTCATCAAGCGGGTCATCGGCCTCCCCGGCGACAAGGTCGTGTGCTGCGACAAGAGCGAACGGGTGACGGTCAACGGCCGCCCGCTGAGCGAGTCGAAGTTCCTCTTCCCCGGTGACGCCCCGTCGCAGACTCCGTTCACCATCACGGTGCCGAAGGACCGGCTCTGGGTGATGGGCGACCACCGCGCGGCGTCCGCCGACTCCCGTTCGCACACCGGCGACCCGGGTGGCGGCACGATCCCGATCGACCACGTCATCGGCCGCGCGTTCGTGGTCGTCTGGCCGCTCGACCGGATCACGCTGCTCAACCGGCCGCCCGCGTTCGCCGAGGCCGGCCTCGCGAGCGGTCCGGTGACGGTCTCGCCGCAGGTCGCCTCGGGTGCCGTACCGATCGCCTCGATCGGGCTGATCCTGCCCATCGTCGGGATCAAACGGTTCCGCCGGTTCCGGCGACGTCGCTGACACCATGCGAGACGTCCGGGCCCCGCGAGTGGTGATCCGGCGCGAAGCCGGGCTCTACGCGTACGAACGAGCGCTGCTCCGCGCCGGCATGGCACCTGTCGCCGGCGTCGATGAGGCCGGCCGGGGTGCCTGTGCCGGCCCGCTGGTCGCGGCAGCGGCGATCCTGCCCGAGGGCAAGCGCGGCGAGGTGCCGGGCCTGAACGACTCCAAGCTGCTCACCGAGAAGGCCCGCGAACGCTGCTACACCGAGGTCACCCGCCGCGCGCTCGCCTGGTCGGTGGTCGTCGTCTCGCCGCAGGAGTGCGACCGGCTCGGCATGCACCGGGTCAACATCGAGGCGCTCCGCCGGGCCCTGTTCCGGCTGGAGACGCGCCCGTCGTACGTCCTGTCCGACGGCTTCCCCGTCGACGGGACCGGCGCCCCGGCCCTCGCCGTCTGGAAGGGGGACCGCGTCGCCGCCTGCATCGCGGCCGCCTCCGTGATCGCCAAGGTGACCCGGGACCGGATCATGTGCGAGCTGCACGAGCAGTACCCGGAGTACGACTTCAACATCCACAAGGGCTATTGCACGTCCGAGCACCAGGACGCACTGGAGCGTCACGGTCCGTGCCCGGAGCATCGGCGACGCTGGGTCAACGTCATGAAGGCGATGGGCAACAATGGGTCGGAGGTCGCCGATCTGGAGGCCGCCGACGACGTCCTGAACGACGGGAGCCTGGTGAGCGAGCAGTGAGCGCTGAGGACCTCGAGAAGTACGAGACCGAGATGGAGCTCCAGCTCTACCGGGAGTACCGCGACGTCGTCGGCATCTTCAAGTACGTGGTCGAGACCGATCGGCGGTTCTACCTCGCCAACAACGTGGATCTGAAGGTCCGGACCGAGGGCGGCGAGACGTACTTCGAGGTGACGATGTCGGACGCCTGGGTGTGGGACATGTATCGTCCTGCCCGGTTTGTGAAGAATGTCAAGGTAGTTACGTTCAAGGACGTCAACGTCGAGGAGCTCGCGAAGAGCGACTTCGACGTACCCAAGGACGACACGAACTTCGGTCAATAGAGCACGGGGGATTTACGGATGGACCTCGCGACGTTCCAGGGTCAGCAGACGCTGGAGATCCGGCAGCGGATCACGTTCATGGTGAACCGGTACGAGATCTGGGCCGGCGGAGAGATCATGGGCCTGGCCCAGCAGAAGCGGATGACCATGCGCGAGCAGGTCACGTTCTTCGGCGACGAGGACAAGACTCTTCCGCTCTTCGGCTTCAAGGCGCGGCAGATCATGGACCTCGGCGCGACGTACGACGTCACCGCGCCGGACGGCGGTGTGATCGGCTCGTTTCGCAAGGACTTCGGCAAGTCGCTGCTGCGCTCGACCTGGCACCTGACGCAACCGGGCCTCGGCGAGTGCACGGGGTCCGAGCGGAACCAGGTGATCGCGATCCTGCGCCGGTTCTCCGACTTCGCATGGCCGTACCATTTCGACTTCACCACCCCGGACGGCCGGCCGATCTTCTCCGTCGAGCGCCAGTGGGCGTTGCGGGACAAGTACGCCGTGACCATCAACGACCCCGCCATCGACCGCCGCCTCGTCGCCGCCATGGCCGTCGCCCTGGACGCCCTGCAGGCTCGCTAGGCCACGCCGACGGCGTAGCGGAAGGCGTTGCGCAGCCGGTAGCCGCCGGCAGACGTACGGAACGGGCGCGCCGCCGTCAGCACCACCGGTGTCAGCTCGGTCATCGTCGCGGCGTCCTCGCCGAGCAGGATGCCGCGCACGAGTGTGGTGTCGTCCGGCACGGCCCACTCCAGGTCGATCACGGCGTCCTCGACGACCTTCAGCCCGGCCTCCTCGAACGCCGAGGCGAGCCCACCCGCCTCCCGCAACGGCCCGCCGGGCAGCACGTCCTCCTCCCGCGCCGCCGCGATCGCCGCCTCCAGGACGTCGACGTCGTTGCGCGCGGCCTCGGCCCAGTTCGCGATCGCCACGCGCCCACCCGGCCGGGTCACCCGGCGCAGCTCACGTAGCCCGTCCTCGGCGAACTGCAGCGCGTTCACCGCCGTCGCCACCTCGAACGAGCCGTCCGGCCAGGGGATCTCGTCCAGCGACGCCTCCCGGATCTCCGCCCCTGGCACCCTCAGTCGGGCGAGCGCTGCCATGCCGGGCGCGGGTTCGAGGCCCGCCACCAGCGCGCCTCCCGAGGCCAGGTACGCGAGCAGCTCGCCGCTCCCACAGCCCGCGTCCAACACCGACGTCCCCGCGCCGACCGCGGCCACGGCGACGAACCGTTCCCACACCGGGCGCGGAAACGAGCCCCACAAGGCCGACCAGTCCGCGGCGACGTCGGACCAGCCGTCCGGGTCGCCGCCGTCCATCAGCCGAGACCCCAGCTCGCCACGATGTCGGCGGCCTCCGCGGCCTCGTCGGTGTCCAGCTCCGACACTGGCGGCCGTACCGCCCGTCCACACAGGCCGAGCTGCGCCAACGCCTCCTTGACGGCCGACACGTTGTTCGCGTTGCCGCGCCGCATCCGCAGCTTCTCCATCGGGACGAGCCGTTCCCACAACGCCATGGCAGCAACGGAATCGCCGGAACGCAGCAACGACAACAGCTCCACCGCGAGCGCGGGCGCGACGCTCACCAGCCCCGACGTGAACCCGCGTGCGCCAGCGAGCCAGTAGAACGGAGCCCATCGTTCGGCCAGCCCGCAGATCCACGCCACTCGGTCCGCGCCGACCGCGCCGATGGCCTCGGAGAGAGCGAAGACGTCCGGCACCGCGTACTTCACCGCGACCAGCGAAGGAACCTGTTCCGCCAACGACACAAGGGCTTTCGCGTCGAGTGAAGGATCCCGGACGTACGCCACGATCCCCAACGACGGCGCCGCCTCAGCCACCGCGCGGTGGTAGTCAACCCAGCCTTGCACCGACTGGTACGGATGCACGGGCTGGTGCACCATCACCGCCGGCGCCCCGGCCGCTGCGGCGGCACGCGCCAGATCGGCCGCATGCCCGGGCGCGTTCCCGACTCCCGGTACCACCACGGCCCGCGAGCCCACCGCCTCGATCGTCAGCTCCAGCGCACGTTGCAGCTCGTGATCCCGCAACGAGTAGAACTCGCTCGTGTTCCCGTTCGGCGTCACCGCGTCGACGCCCGCGTCGACCATCCGCGACACGATGCCGCTGAACGCCTTCTCGTCCAGCTCGCCCGCGCCGTCGAACGGCGTCACCGGGATCGCGACCAACGTACGAAGGCGTTCGACCAGTTCGTGACTCATGCGAGATCTCCATCGGGGGTGAACGTCATCGGCGACGGCTCGCCGAGGACTGTCAAGGCGGGGTTGGCATCGAGCTCCGCGCGCAGCGACGTGCTCACCAGCATCGTCTCGAGGTCGAGCGTGTCGCGGACCCGAACGAGCCGCACAGCAGCGGGATCCGCCACCCCACAAGCCCGAATGGCCGACGCGATCACGTCCCGGTCCGTCGGCAGTACCACCGGCAGGCGTGCGCGCCGCAGCCCGGACAACCCGGCCGTGAGGCTGTTGACGTACGTCGACCTTAGGTCCAGCTGCCGCACCACCCGCAGCGGTACGAGATCGGCCAGCCCCACGCCGATCCCGTTCCCGTGCGAAGCCTCGGTGAGGTGATGAACGGTGACGTTCGTGATCCGCGGCGTCGGCAGCTCGGCGATGCCCGGAATCCCCATCCGGCCAAGGACATTCGGGTCCATCCCCGCACCGGACTTGTCCTTGCCGAACTCGTCCACCACCAGCACGTCCAGCTCGTCGAACGGCAACCGAGGCAGCAGTTCGAACGCCTCCGCGAGCAGCGCGGCCTCACCAGCGGCGCCGATCCCGTCGGCAGAGACGAACGCGACCTTCGCGACCTGATGATGCGCGTTCTCCAGGATCGCCACGCCACCGAGCACCTTGCCGGTCGCGGCGAGCGCACGGTACGCGGCGGGAATCCACGTACCCAGCTGCACCGGTCCGTGCAGGTGGATCGCCTCCGCGCCGTGCTGCTTGCCGAGCCCGATCGCGGCGATCTTCGCCAGCCCACTCTCGACCTCGCCGCGGAACGTCGTGTGCGGCTTGATCCGGTTCACCAGCAGGATCGCGTCGGCCGCGGCCGCCCGCGCGTCGACGTGCACCTCCGGCCCGCCGTCGAGCCGATCGATCACGACCGTGTCCATGCCGGACTCGATCGGCGCGCCCACGGAGTCCTCGGTCACCCCGAGACCGGACAGGATCTCCTGCTGGCCCTCGGCCGTCGCCCCGCCGTGCGACCCCATGGCCGGAACGACGAACGGCGAGGCGCCCCGCGAGCGCAGCTCGGCGACCGCCGTACGCAGGATCGTCGCCAGGTCCGCGATGCCCCGGCTGCCGGCGGTGACGCAGACCCGCTTGCCCTCGACGTCGCCGATCCCGGCGAGTGCCGCACGCGTCGACGCCTCGACATCGGCCACCGCCGGCGCGGCGATGTGCTGGCGCACGGGGATCAGGTCGGGGAACTTCGTGTCGTACGCGAGGCCTTCGACAGCGGCGAACGGATCGGCGGTCACGAGCTCTCCTCCCGAGCGGCGACTTTGTCAGAATGTCAGGACATGAAGACATCAGGACATGTGAGCAGCTCGTCCCTGGGTCACTTGGTATATCGTACGCCACGTGTCCGACCTCCTCGCCGCGGAGACCCTCACGGCTCTCCGCCACGTCTCGACCGCGACGCTCACCACCCAACTGCTCGCGCGCGGGCTGCGCAACGCGTTCCTCGTCGGTCTGAGACCGCTCAACCCGAACGCCGCCCGGATGGTGGGCGAGGCGTTCACGCTTCGCTACATCCCGGCGCGCGAGGACCTCGACGTGCTGAGCGTGTTCCAGGACCCGGAGCACCCGCAGCGCAAGGCGGTCGAGTCGGTCGACGAGGGCCAGATCCTCGTCATGGACTGCCGCGGCCAGGCGCGGGCGGCCTCCCTCGGTGCGATCCTTGCGACGAGGCTGCTCAAGCGCGGAGCCGCCGGCATCGTGACCGACGGAGCCGTCCGCGACTCGCCCGAGTTCGCCCAGCTGAACCTGCCGACGTACGCCGCCGGAGTCGCCGCGACCACCAACCTCGCCCAGCACCACGCCGTGGATATGCAAGTTCCGATCGGCTGCGCGGAAGTTCCGGTCTACCCGGGCGACGTGCTCGTCGGCGACCTCGAAGGCGTCGTCGTCCTCCCGCGGCACCTCGCCGCCGAGGTCGCCGAGGCTGCCGCCGCGCAGGAGCACCTGGAGGAGTTCATCCAGGCCGAGATCGCGGCGGGCGCCGCGCTGCCCGGCACGTACCCGCCGAACGACGACACCCGCGCCCGTTACGCCCAATGGGCCAAGGAGAATCCGCTTCCTACTTGAGTGGGTCGCCTACCCGGACCGGGGACACCGGCCGCAGGATCCGCCGCCGAGCCTCCGGCAACGTCGCCAGCCAGTCCGCGTCGTACACGTACCCGTACCGACTAGCACCCCAGATCGGCCCGTACCGGTAGATCAGGATCCGCCGTTCGCCCGGATTCGTCCGGCTCGAGCCGCCGTGGATCAGGCCGTCGACGAACAGCAGCGCGTCGCCGGCGCGGAGGTACGCGGGTACGGCGCCCATCAGCTCGTCCATCCGGTCGCTCTGCCCGTAGTCGCCTTCGAGCGGGTGGGGGAAGTTCGACTTGTGCGAGCCCGGCACCACCATCGTCGCGCCGTCACCCGGGCCGATGTCGGTGAGCGCGACGATGATGTTGACCTGCCCGCACCGGAACCGCCCGTCCTTGTAGCGGAAACTGCCCCGCAGCGCGCCCTGGTAGCCACCGGAGTGCGCCGGATGATGTCCGCCGCTCTCGCGGATCGACGCGATCGTCTCGTCGATGAACAGTCCCGAGACGTAGCTCTGCTCCTCACCGGCGAAGTGCGCGACGAGCCGAACCCAGCTGGGGTGGTCGATCAGTTCCTCGAACGGCGCGCCCGCCGCGACCGCCTGGTGCAGCTCGAAGCCGGTGTCCGGCGTGTAGTCGCGCCGCTGGGCGCCGTGGTACCACGCGCCCCACGGGAGGTCGCGCGGGAACGCGTCGAACTCGGCGTTGAGCCGGCCGAGCAGGTCCTGGTCGATCGCGTTCTCCAGCACGAGGTAGCCGCGCAGGTCGAACAGGAAGTCGTCCAGCTCGGTCGGTTCTCGGTCGGCCATGGCGTGCCCCTCTTCGGTCGGATGGTCCAGCCTGTCGCGGTTCCCGGCGACACGCAGCCGGAGTCGCCGGCGAATCTGTCGCATATCCTCAAGGCGATGGACGACGCTCGCTCGGACGTGCAAACCCTCGGGTTGACGGCCTTTCGCGCCGTCGGCGGCCAGATGCGACGTCCGCACCTGCATCCGGAGGTCGAGTTCAACCTCCTGCTGTCGGGCTCCGCCCGTTACGAGACGGCGACCGGCGAGCTGGAGTTGCCGCCCGGCCGGATGCTGGCGTTCTGGGGTGGCTACCCGCACCGGATGGTCACCCCGTCGGGCATCGACATGCTGGGCGCGACGATGCCGCTCAGTGCTGTCACCGGCCAGCCCGTTCTGCGCCGGGCGATGCGGCGGCTGCTCAACGGTGAGGCCCTGATGGGCCAACGCAGAGAGGGCACCTCCGACCGTGCACTGCTGCGGCGTTGGCTCGCCGATCTCGAGGAGGAGGTGCGGGACGGCGTCGACCTGTGCCTGCTGGAGATGACGGCCAGGTTGGCGCGCCTGGCCGGGAACGGCGGGTCGGCCGGTCCCTCGGCCGCGCCCTCGCGCTCGGCCGACCGGCTGCTGGCGGTCGTCGCCGCGGAGTACACCGAACCGCTGTCGATCGACGACATCGCGCTCAAGGCCGGCGTGCACTCGACGTATGCGGCGAAGACGTTCAAGGAGGTGCTGGGGATGCCGATCTGGGGGTACGTCACCCGCCTCCGCGTCGCGCACGCGTGCCGGCTGCTGGAGTCCACCGACCGCACCGTCGACCAGATCGGCCACGCGAGCGGGTTCCGCAGCCGTTCGAGCTTCCACCGCGCGTTCCGCGCCACGGTCGGTCGTACGCCCGCCGACTACCGGGCCAGCCGAGCGACCTCCTCTTCCTTCATCCGTGCTTGAATCCGTTCGCGTTCGGGAATGACGCGCTCGCGCGGCGCGGTCGGCTCGAACACGTACCGGTCGACGCCGAGTCCCTTCAGCACCGCCTGCTCGACGAGCGAGTGCCCGTCCTCGCGGTCGAACCGCATCGGTTCGGTCAACGACACCGCGGGGTTGGTGATGAAGCGCGGCAGCCTGAGCAGGTTCTGCGCCTTGGCGTGCAGGATGAACGGGTGGAGCAGGAACACGTCGCCCACCCGGCCGGTCGCCTCGGCGAAGTCCGTACAGCCGGCCGCGATGCCAGCGAAGTCGAAGCCGCCGGGCAGGATCCCCTCCGGATGCTCGGCGAGGAACCGCGCGATCGGCGCGACCGAGTCGCAGGTCACGAACGTCGCGCCGCCCTGGTGCTGGACGTCGGACCAGAGCACGAGCGTCAGCAGCCCCTGCTCGGGTGAGTCGAGGAAGTGCCGGAACCAGTCGCCGTCCTTGTGCCAGCCACTCGACTCCGGACCGGCCGGCGCCCACGGCTCGTCCGCGCCCTGGCCGAGGTTGACGATGAAGCCATCGCCCCACGCGGGTCCGGGCGCGATGCGGTCCTCGCCTCCGACGAGGTCGCACATCGCGTCCCACGCGCGCGGCGCGAACTCCTTGACCTCCAGCCGCCGGTGCACGGGCATGTGGACGGACGGCTCGACCCAGGTCGACTGGTCGTCGCGGTCGTAGCCGAGCCTCGTCCAGATCGTGTCGGTGTACTCGGCGGCGGCTTCGGCGGAGAAGCAGTCGTGGATGACGACGTAGCCCTTGTCGAGGAAGTGTTGTGCCTGCTCGTCGGAGAGGACTCGATAGGTCATTTCCTCAACGTACGCGGCGGCTGGTGGCCGGATCCAGCCGATTTCGCGGCCCGGACAGCCACTCCCGGACACCGGTTTCCGTGCCATGATCTTCGTTCATGACTGGACTCCGGGTCGGCGTGGTCGGCCTTCGCTTCGGCGGCGACTTCGTGCCGATCTACCGCGATCATCCCGATGTCGCCGAGGTGGCCATCGCGGACACCGACCCCGCCGCGGTCGCCCGGGTCGCTTCGCAGCACGGGATCGCGTCGACGTTCACCTCGCTCGAGGCGCTGGTGGACGCGGTCGACGCTGTGCACGTGGCGACGCCCGTACGGTTCCACGTCGAGCACGTCGTCTCGGTGCTGTCCGCTGGTCGGCACTGTGCGAGTGCTGTGCCGATGGCGATGGACTTCGAGGGGATCCGGCGCATCATCGCCGCGCAGGAGGCGGCCGGCCGGAACTACATGATGATGGAGACGATGGTCTTCGGTCGCGAGTACTTCTTCGTTCGCGACTTGCATGCACGTGGTGAGCTGGGGCCGCTGTCGTTCTTGCGCGGTATGCATCTGCAGAACCTCGACGGCTTTCCGCGTTACTGGTATGGGTATCCGCCGCTCAAGTACGCCACGCACGCACTGTCGCCGCTGCTCGCGCTCGCCGACGCGCGGGTGGTGTCGGCGCATGCTTTGGGGTCTGGCGTGCTGACACCGGAGCGGCGGGGTGACTTCGACAACCCGTTCCCGACCGAGACGGCCTTGTTCCGCCTTGACAAGGACGGGTTGACGGCCGAGGTCACGGTGTCGTTCTTTCAACTGGGACGGGCCTATCAGGAGGGCTTCCAGGTGTACGGCCAGGAGGCTGGTGTCGAGTGGCCGCAGCTCGAAGGGGACGAGCTGACGGTCTTCCGCCTGGACTACCCGTCGTCCTCGCGGCGCGGCCGTGCTGTCTCTGTTGAGCGTATGCACGCTCCGGACCGGCCGGACCTGCTCCCGACCGAGCTGCATCCGTTCGTCCGCGGCGGGCACAGCGGGGCGCATCCTCATCTGGTGCACGAGTTCGTCCGCAGCATCGTGGAGGAACGTTCACCGCTCGTCGACGCCCGCACCGCCGCGCGCTGGACCGCACCCGGCATCGCCGGGCACGAGTCGGCGATGCTCGGTGGTCAGCCGGTCGAGGTGCCCGACTTCTGAAGCCGCGACAGCGAGTGCTCGATGTGCTGCCGGGCAAGGCGTTCCGCGTCCTTCGCGTTGCCCTTCTCGACGGCGTCGAGGATCCCTTCGTGCTCCTCGAACTCCTCGGTCCAGGTCGGCCAGCGTTCCCAGAGCAGGCTGACGATGCCGAGCGCGGTGAGGTGCTGCAGGTCGTCGAGCTGGGACACGACGATGTCGTTGCCACACGCGGCGTAGAGCGCTCGGTGGAACCGCCGGTTGGTGAGTGAGAGCTCGCTGTGATCGGGCTCGGCGAGCAACGTACGCGCTTCCTCGAGTGTCGCCTTCGCCTCCGTGATCGCCTTGTCCGGTTGGGACTTCGCCGTTCGTCCGACGGCCCACGGCTCGAGGAGCAGGCGGACCTCGTAGATGCGTTCCAGGTCACCGACGGCGAGCCGGCGTACGGCGACGCCGCGGTTGGGATGGACGGTGACGAGCCCGGTCGACGCCAGGCTGATCAGTGCTTCACGCACGGGCGTCTTGGAGACGCCGAGCATCTCGGCGAGGCGACGTTCGACGAGTGAGGATCCGGGCGCGAGCTGGCCCTGCAGGATCGCCAACCGGATCGCGTCCACAACGAGGTCCGAGCGGGTCGCCGTCTGTTCCAGCGGCGCCAACGCGGGTGGGTTGCTCATGCTCATCGGTATACCTCACCGGCTCTCGGGTTCGGCGACGACACCCTCGCGGGCGAGGAAGTCGAAGTCGCAGCCGTCCTCGGCCTGGCCGATGTGCTCGAGGTAGAGCGCGCCGTACCCGCGTCCGTACGCCGGTGCGGGCGCTGTCCACTCTGCTCGCCGGCGTTCCAGCTCCTCGTCCGACAGGTCGACGTCCAGTCGCCTGGCCGCGACGTCCAGGGTGATCCGATCGCCATCTCGAACGAACGCGAGCGGCCCGCCGATGTGGCTCTCCGGCGAGATATGCAGGACGCACGCCCCATAGCTCGTGCCGCTCATCCGCGCGTCCGAGAGCCGCAGCATGTCGCGAACGCCCTGCTTCAGCAGGCGATCCGGGATCGGGAGCATGCCGTACTCGGGCATCCCAGGGCCGCCCTTCGGGCCGGTGCCGCGGAGCACGAGGACGGTGTCCGGCGTGATCGGCAGGCTCTCGTCGTTGATGCGGGCTTGCAGGTCCTTGTAGTTGTCGAACACGACGGCGGGGCCGGTGTGCTGGAGGAACCGTGCGTCCATCGCGGCGTGCTTGATCACGGCACCGTTGGGGGCGAGGTTGCCGCGCAGGATCGCGACGCCGCCTTCGGGCCAGACCGGCTTGTCCAGTGGGCGAATCACGTCCGCATCGTGCACTTCCGCGCCCTCGATGACCTCGCCGAACGTGTGGCCGGTGGCGGTGAGCCGATCGAGATGCAGCACCTCCCGCAGCTGCCAGAGGAGGGCGCGCAGGCCGCCGGCGTAGTAGAAGTCCTCCATCAGGTACGCGCCGGTCGGCCTGACGTTCGCGAGGACGGGGACCTTGCGGGAGACCGCGTCGAAGTCGTCGAGTGTCAACTTCGCCTTGCTCCGGCGGGCCATCGCGATGAGGTGGATGACGGCGTTCGTGGATCCGCCCAGCGCGAGAACGGTGGCGACGGCGTCGAGGTAGGCGCGTTCGTCCAAGATCTGTGAGGGTTTGCGGTCGTTCCAGACCATCTCGACGATGCGGATGCCGGTGGCGGCGGCCATGCGTGCGTGCGCGGAGTCGGCGGCGAGGATGCTGGCGGCGCCGGGGAGCGTCATGCCGAGCGCTTCGGCCGCCGAGGTCATCGTGGACGCCGTACCCATTGTCATGCAGTGACCGGGGGAGCGGGCGATGCCTTCCTCGATCTCGGCCCATTCCTGCTCGCCGATGACGCCGGCGCGCTTGTCGGCCCAGAACTTCCAGACATCGCTGCCGCTGCCGAGCGTGGTGCCGCGCCAGTTGCCGCGCAGCATCGGGCCGGCGGGAACGAAGATCGCCGGAATGTCCATGCTGGCGGCGCCCATCAGCAGCGCGGGCGTGGTCTTGTCGCAGCCGCCCATGAGGACGGCGCCGTCGATGGGGTAGCTGCGGAGGAGCTCCTCGGTCTCCATCGCGAGCAGGTTGCGGTAGAGCATGGTGCTGGGCTTCTGGAACGGTTCGGACAGAGAGATCGCGGGGAGCTCGACGGGGTAGCCGCCGGCTTGCCAGACGCCGCGCTTGACCTCCTCGGCACGCTGGCGGAGGTGGGTGTGGCAGGGGTTGATCTCGCTCCAGGTGTTGACGATGCCGATGACGGGCTTGCCGAGATGCTCCTCGGCGCCGATGCCCATCTGGCGAGTTCGGCTGCGGTGGCCGAACGCGCGGAGGCCCTCGTCGCCGTACCAGGCGTGGCTGCGCAGGTCTGCTGGCTTCTTCACGTTCACGTGAGCTCCGAGAGTCGGCGGTTCGGGGCGATGACGTCGGGATCGGTGCGTACGTCCACGACACAAGGGCGCCCGCAGGCGAGGGCGGTGCGGAGGACGTTCTCGGTGTCGCTTGGTCGGTCGAGCGTGAGGCCGATGGCGCCAAGCCCTCTTGCCCACTGCGCAAGGTCGAGCTCGCCGATATCGACGGCAGCCAGCCGTCCGTGCTCACGCGCCTGATGCATGGCGATCGTGCCGTAGAGGCCGTTGCGGAACACGACCACGACAATGGGGGCATCGAGCCGTACGGCGGTCTCGATCTCCTGACCGGTCATGAGCACGCCACCGTCGCCGACGAACGCGACGACGGTGCTGTGCGGCCGGCTGAGCTTGGCCGCCACTGCCGCCGGCACCGCATACCCCATGGCGCCGTTGCAAGGCCCAAGCTGCCTGTGGGGGCCGGCGAACTTCCAATACCGGTGGTAGAAAGCCGAGAAGTTCCCCGCATCATTCGTGACCACGGTGTCGTCCGGAACTAGCCCTCGCAACGTGCGAACGACCTGCGCCGGATGCACCCCCACCTCAGTGGCCACATCCCCGACCTCCCCAGCCCGCACCGCCGCCTCATGCCCTGCGGTCCACTCTCGTGAGGCGCCCTTCGTCAGCCGTCCGAGCACTGCGGTGGCGTCGACATCGAGCACCGTCGCCGGTCCCTCATGGCGCGGCAGCGGCAACTCGCGGCCCACCATCACCAGTCGCTGCTCCGGCCGCGGAACCGCATAGTCCTGCGACGTGATCGCGTCCAACCGAGTCCCCGCGACCACCACCACGTCAGCCTCGGCCAACGACCGCGACACGTCCGCCGGCACGCCCAGACCCAGATGCCCCAGGAACAGCGGATGATCCTCCGCGAACCGATCCTGTCGCCGAAAAGCGACGTACACCCCGAGCCCGTGAGCCTCCGCAGCCCGCCGCAGCTCGTCCCGCCCCACCGCACCCGCGATGACGACCGGCCGCTCGGCCCCGTCGAGGATCCGCGCCAGCTCCGCCGCGGCCCGTTCGACGACCGCCTCCTCAGGCGCCTGCGGAAACTCCACCTCGGGCGCCGACCTGTCGTAAGCCTGCTCCCAGAAGTCCGCCGGCACCGAGATCGCCACCGGCCCCGGCCGCCCCGCCAGCGCCCGCGTCAGCCCCTCCGCCACCAACGCCGGCACTTCGTCGGCCGTCCGCGCCTCGGCCGACCACTTGCAGATCGGCGCGTAGAACGCCGCCAGCTCCACCTCTTGGAAAGCCTCGCGCCCGCGTTCGCCCGACTCGACCTGGCCGAGGATCACGAGCATCGGCGTCTGGTCCTGCATGGCCGTGTGGACGCCGATGGACAGGTTCGCGGCGCCCGGTCCGCGGCTGGCGAGCGCGACCGCAGGCAGGCCCGTGAGCTTGGCCTCCGCCTCGGCCATGAACGCGGCGCCGCTCTCGTGCCGGGTCGAGACCAGGGCGATGCGCGGCTCGGTCTGGAACTCGTCGAGCAGGCCGAGGAACGACTCGCCGGGCACGGTGTACGCGTGCCGAACGCCTGCTCTCGCGAGCAGCGCGACGGTCGCCTTCGCGACGCTGTCAGCCATCCGGCTCCCTCCAGTCGATATCTGGTATACCACGCCAGCCGCGGTGCGTGCGTGGCCGCGTTTCGTCCACAAGGGCACGATTCGCCGAGTTCTCCACAGCTCGGCGGTTGGCTCCCGCATTGGGGTCTTGGGCCCGGCACGGTGGAGGCCGAAGGAGGTGCCCGATGCACACGAAGGACATGTTGGGAAAGTTCGGCGAAGCGGTCGCGGTGAAGCACCTGAAGTCGGCCGGATACGAGGTGATCAGCCGCAACTGGCGCTGCGACCTCGGCGAGATCGACATCGTCGCGCGCGACCGCGACACGCTCGTGGTCTGCGAGGTGAAGACCCGGTCGGGAACGGGTTACGGAACCCCGCTGGAAGCCGTCACCCGCGAGAAGGCAGCCCGCCTCCGGAACCTCGCGTCCCGCTACCTCGACCACCACGACCTACGCATCAAGAAGGTCCGCGTCGACGTCATCGGCGTCCTCTGCAAGCCCGAAGAAGCCCCCACCATCAACCACCTCCAGGACGCCGCCTGATGTCCCCGCCCTACTACCGCCACCCCTACCAACCGACACCCGCCGCACGACCTGCGACAGCACCAGTTTCTTTTGCCTGCTTGAGAGAACGTCGGATGGCAGCTGTCATCCCCACCACCACTGGCCGCGCGCCAACCACCCCCGCGACCCGCGCAGTGGGCGTGCCGGCGATCAGCATGCCCTCCCGCGATATCTCCACCTCCCCACCACCTGCCACCTCCACTGGCCGCAGGCCAGCCACCCCTGACTCGACGCCTCCCAGGAGTGCCACCACTTCCCGGAGGCTCCGATGAGCACCGCCCGCACTCGGTGCGTCGCGCTGATCGGCATCGAGGGCCACCTCGTCGAGGTCGAGGCCTATCTCGGCGGCGGGCTGCCCTCGTTCGGCATCGTCGGCCTGCCCGACAAGACGCTCAACGAGTCTCGCGACCGCGTCCGAGCGGCAGTCACCAACTCCAACGTCGACTGGCCGTCCCAGAAGATCACCATCGGCCTCTCACCTGCCACGCTGCCCAAGTCCGGCTCGCATTTCGACATCGCGATCGCCGTCGCCGTCCTCGCCGCATCCGACTTCCTCAAGCAAGAGTCGATCGACGGCATCGTCTTCCTCGGCGAGCTCGGGCTGAACGGTCGCGCGCGATACACCCGCGGCATCCTCCCCGCCGTCCTCGCCGCAGCCCAGGCCGGTTACCGCAGGTTCGTCGTCCCCGAGCCGAACGTCGCCGAGGCCAGACTCATCGAGGACGCCGAAGTCCTCGGCATCCGCTCCCTCCGCCAACTCCTCGCCGTCCTTCGCGAGGACGAGCTCCCCGACGAGCCAGCGTACGAAGAGTCCGAGATCCGCCAACACACCCACGGCGTCGTCGCCAGCGCCGGGCGGCTCGCTGGCCTCGATCTCGCCGAGGTCGTCGGACAGGCCGTCGCGCGCAAGGCCCTCGAAGTCGCCGCGGCGGGCGGCCACCATCTGTTCTTCTCCGGACCGCCCGGCGGCGGAAAGACCATGCTCGCCGAACGTCTCCCCACCCTGCTCCCGGACCTGAATGCCGCACGCTCGTTGGAAGTCTCGGCCATCCACTCCGTCGCCGGCACACTCCCACCCGACGCGCCGCTCATCACCCGACCCCCGTTTTGCGACCCGCACCACACGGCCAGCACCGCCGCGATCGTCGGCGGCGGAGCCCGCATTCCGAGACCGGGCTCGATCTCGCTTGCCCACCACGGTGTGCTGTTTCTCGACGAGGCCCCCGAGTTCCGGCCCGAAGTGCTCGAGACGCTTCGCCAACCCCTCGAGCACGGCGAAGTCGTCATCGCCAGATCCGAGGGCGCCGCGCGGTTCCCCGCCAAGTTCCAGCTCGTCCTCGCCGCAAACCCCTGTCCCTGCGGCAAGTTTGTCGGCAAGGGCATCCACTGCGTCTGCTCCCCGATCGTCCGCCAGCGCTACGCCCAACGCCTCTCCGGCCCGATTCGTGACCGCATCGACATCGTCCAGACCGTCGAGCAGGTCTCCCGCGCCGAGATGCTCGCCGACCGTTCGTCCGTCGAGTCCTCCGAGGTCGTCGCCGCCCGCGTCGCCGAGGCCCGCAAACGACAAGAACACCGCTACCGGGACACGCCCTGGTCGCTGAACGCCCAGGTCCCCGGCCACATCCTCCGCCGCAGCTGGCCCGCCGAGCCCGGCTCGATGCCGCTCGTCGACAACCAGCTCACCGGCGGCTGGATCACCGCCCGCGGCGCCGACCGCGTTCTCCGCCTGTCGTGGTCGCTCGCCGACCTCGCCGGACGCGACCAACCCACCAAGGACGACGTGATGGTCGCGCTCACCCTGCGCCTCGGCCACGAACCCGTCGACAAGCGAACGACCACCGACATCAGGAGGGTCGGATGACCGAAGTCTCCGACGACGAGCGCCTCGCCCGCGCCGCGCTCACCGGACTCAGCGAGCCCGGCAACGTCATCCTCGCAAGATTCGTCGCCGAGCACGGACCCGAGGCAACGCTCCAAGCCATCCGGAACGGCAGCTACCCGGGCACCGCTCTCCAAGATCTCCAGGCGAGACTGGCCGCCAGCGAGCCCGGTGCCGACCTCGATCGCGCGGCCAAGGCCGGAGCATGGCTCGTCTGCCCAGGCGATCCCGAGTGGCCAGTGCAACTCGACGTCCTCGCCGAGTCCGAGTCGACCGAGGGCGCCGGCGGCGAACCGCTCGCCCTGTGGGTACGAGGATCACTCGAGCTCGGCGTGATCACCCAGCGCGCCTGCGCCATCGTCGGCGCCCGGTCGGCCACCCAGTACGGCACCCACGTCGCCGGTGAACTCGCAGCCGGGCTGGCCGATCGAGGCGTCACGATCGTCTCCGGCGGCGCGTTCGGCATCGATGTCGCGGCCCACCGTGGCGCCCTCGCCGCGAACGGGTACACGGTCGCCGTCCTCGCCTGCGGAGTCGACATCCCGTACCCCCGAGCGCACGCCGCGCTGTTCGACCGCATCGCCGAGGAGGGCCTGCTGGTCAGCGAGGTGCCGCCCGGCTCGACCCCGCGGCGGCCGCGGTTCCTCGTACGCAACAGGCTCATCGCCGCCCTCAGCGAGGGAACGGTGGTCGTCGAGGCCGCGCTCCGCAGCGGCGCCCTCAACACCGCCGCCTGGGCTCACCGGTGTCAACGCGAGGTGATGGCGATCCCTGGTTCGGTCCTCTCGCCGCTTTCGGCTGGCACGAACCAGTTGATCCGCGACGCGGGCGCAATCCTCGTCACCGACAGTGCCGAGATCGCCGAGCAGATCGGCCGGATCGGCGACGACCTCGCGCCGGTGAAGGCGGGGGAGCAGCGGGCCCGCGACGCCCTGGACCGCAGGTCACAGCAGGTGCTGGAGTGCGTTCCCGTCCAGCAGTTCCAGGGCATCGCGCAGCTCGCCGCGACCGCCGGCGTGCCGGTGGACGAAACGTTGGCCGTGCTCGGTCACCTGCTTCTGCTTGGCTTTGTCGAACACGTTGGCGCAGGCTGGAGACTGTCAGCCGCCGAGCGGACCCGAAACCGGCACGCCTCCACGGTGGAGCGGACCGGGAGCTGATCATGTTCTTTCGGTTTGGTTTCGCAGGGTGGTAGGTACTCTTTGGGCGAGGAAAGGTCGCCGAGGAGGTCCGATGGGGTCGCAGCCTCCCTTCGATCCGACGATCTCGTTGGAGCCGGAACCACCGGCACCAGCACCACCCACACCAGTGCGCAAGACCGCCCGGACGGTGGGGATCTTGCTCACCGTGGTGGGCTTGCTCGTGGTCGGCGGATCGACGCTGCTGTACGTGACAGGTGTGCTCGGAGCGGACAAACCCGACGCTCCGGTCCAGGCGTATGTCGAGGCGTACGGGCAGCAGGACTGTGATCGGTTGTGGAACCAGTTCACCGACCGTGGGAAGCAACAGCTGGTCAGGCAATCGATGCCCAACGGCACAGCCCCCAGTGAGGCGAACCCCGAGCTGAAGGAGTCGTACTGCTCGGAGCGGTTCACCGACCAGCTGCCCGTCCAGCTGACATCGACGTCGGTGGACGAGTCCCCGGACCGGGTGAACGCGACCGTACGCGCAACCATCCAGCTGGGCGGCGGCGGTGGCCAGTCCGCAACGATCATGACCACGACGTTCCAGGTCGCCAAGGTCGCCGGCATCTGGAAGATCGACTCCTTGCGCGGAGGCGACGCCCTCACCCGCGGCTAGTCTGAACCAATGCCGCCGATCGACCGTCCGCCGCCGACGACCGAGACGACCGACAGGCCGAGCCGGCTGGAACCCCTCGCCCCGCCGGACGCTCTCCCGGACCCGCGCCAGTACGACGGCAAGTACCTGACCCCGGAGATCGAACGGGTCATCAAGTCGCACCAAGACCGGCCCGCCGAGACCGAGCGCAAGCCCTGGACCCTCGACACCCCCGTTGGCAAGAACGAGACAGCCGGCGACGTCCTCCGCCGCCACCACGGCGACGAGCTCCCGCCGGAGACCGTTCGGAAGAACGCCGACTACATCGCGGAGAAGGGGAACGACAAGTCGCCCTGGCTCAAAGAAGCCGCCGACGCGGACCCGCTAGTCCAGTCGGTGTACGTCGAGCGCGACCAGTCCGTAGGCCACGACCTCCAACGCCACGAAGGCTGGCGCGGCGACCAGGGCCAACACGACCGAGCCCTCTACCAGCGCGACCCGCATCACCCAGAGAACAGCCCCGAGTACCTCCGCTCCAACGACTTCTTCGGCCAGGGCCGCCTCCACGACTGCTGGGGCTACGCCACCCACATCCCCGACCCCGTCGCCTACGCCACCACCTACGCCCGGATCGCCGAGCACCCTCGGGTCAAGGACGCCCTCTCAGGCCCCTTCGTCCGCGACAACGAGCCCCTAGCGATACGGGACATCCCGATCGACGAGATCCTCGGTCCGGACGGTCACGCGGCGATCAGCGGCTACGAACTCGCGGGCGACAACATGAAGGAGGCGACAGCCGACCGGCGAGATTGGATCAGAGCAGTCCGCGCCGAGATCGACAAAGGCCTCACCTCCGACGAAGCTGAGGAGAAGGTCCGTTCGTCGGCAGCCGATATGAACCTCCCGGAGCCAGCCGTCCGTCCTATCGAGTCGTTTGCCGGTGGTATGTTCAGCGTGCAGTTCGGCCTCAATCGCGACAAGAGCGGATTCGAGATCGTGTCGTTCCATGCGAGTCCCCGAAGGGTTGAGTCGTGAGTGTCCCCGGTCGGATGCGCGATCCGGAAGAGTCCCGGGTCAGCAATCGCGACGAGCCGTTCGCCACGTTGACCTCCTACGTGGCCACGTACTTCAATCCTGAGACGCAGCCGGCTGCCGTCGACCGTCTCCGTTCAGCTGTGCATCGGCCGATCGAGGATCAGCACATCGATACGCGCACCTTCGTGGAGGAGCTCCGACGAGTTCTTTCTGGCGACACCGAACTTCTTTCGGAGAACGCCCTTTTCGACGTGACGCATTACTACGACCGCACGGACGAGGCGTTTCTCAAGCGGGTCTGGGGGGAGCTCTTCCCTGAAGAACCTCTCCCGACGCGCGGGTGACCAGTGAGTCTTCCTGGCCGCATGCGCGATCCCGACGAACCGCGGGATGAGAATCGCGAAGAGCCTTTCGCGATTCTCATCGACTACGCCGCGACGTTCTTTCACCCAGAGACCACTCCCAGGCTCATCGATACCTTGCGCGCAGCTGTTCGCAAGCCGATCGAGGAGCAGGGCATCGACACCCGCGCCTTCGTCAAGGAACTCCGCCAGGCTCTCTCTGGTGACACCGTGGGCTTGCCGGACGAGGCACTCTGGGACGCTGCCGAGTACTCCGATGGCACAGATGAGGCCTTCCTCAAGCGGGTCTGGGAGGAGATCTTCCCCGGGGAGGCTCTCCCCACCCGCCAGTGATTCCAGGACCGTGAAGGGACCAAGCAGTGAGTGTTCCTGGGCGCATACGCGATCCGGAAGTGTCGCGGGTCAAGAATCGTGACGAGCCGTTCGCGACGCTGATCTCCTATGCCGGCAAGTTCTTTCACCCCGAGAGAACGCCACGGCTGGTTGAGACTCTGCGCACGGCGGTCCACCGGCCCATTGAGGACCAGAACATCGACGCGCGGACGTTCGTCCAGGAGCTCCGCCGGGCACTGTCGGGTGACACTGAGGGTCTTCCGGAGGACGCGCTGTTCGACGTGACGCACTATGGCGATGGCAGCGACGAGGCCTTCCTGAAGCGCGTCTGGGAAGAGATCTTCCCCGAAGAACCGCTCCCCGCCCGCTCGTGATTCGGGATGCCGGGGGGATTGTTGCCGCACAGAGTGGGCGGTGTGGGGCAGACTATGGGCTGCTCGGCATCGACTATGGCCAGTCTCTCCGGGGTGAACGGCTGGTGCGCACGACGCCGGGGTTGCGGTGGTGGATCGAGACCGCGGTTGTCGCCCAGCTCGTCGGGCGCCCAGGCAACGCCGTCGCGCAGGAACTGCGTAGGCAGATCGAGGAAGTCCCGCTCGATGCGCTCAGAGCCGCGATCGCCTACGGGGTGGACGAGGCGGTGGCCGTACGGTCCGCCGCGATCAAGCCCGAGATCAGCGCTGGCGCGTTCGCCGAGCATGTCGTCGACGCGCTGTGGGACAGCCTCCTCCACGACGAAGCCTGCCAAGCGGACGAGCGATGGATCGCCAGACCGTTCAGGCTGACCGCCGATCTCGACACCCTCCTGAGACAGGCCAGCGAGAGCCGAGAAGCCGCCGCACGGCTCGAAGAACTCCAATGGAGCTGGGCGAAACAGCACAGTGCGCGGCGCGTTCACCACATCGTGCTCGGCCAGGACGAGCCGAGCGCGATCGAGCGCGTCCTCGACACCAGACGCGACGACCAGGGATGGTCGCAGGCCATCGAGAAGGCCGGCGACCATGGGCAACTCGACCCCGTCGTCGCCGGCATTCTCCGCAACCTTCCCTACGCCGAACGCTGATACGCCGCGAACGCTCGCGTCGACAGCCAGCCGATCACCAACGCGAACGCCAGCAGGAGGCCGCCGCGCGTCAACACCACTGACCAGTCAGGCGATGCCGACAGCGCCTCGCGCGACGCGACCACGGCCCAGTCGACCGGGTTGAACTTCGACACCGACGCCAACCACGACGGCATCAGCGCCGGCGCCATCATCACCGACGACAGGAACGTCAACGGCAGCGAGACGAACTGGGAGATCGCGATCAGCGACTCCTGCTTCCGCGCCAACAGGGCCACCGCGTTCGACAACGAAGCGAACGCCGCGCCGAGCAGCACGCCCATCAGCACCGTCACCAGCAGGCCGAGCACGCCACCGGCGTACGACGCTCCCGCCAGAAGCCCGATCAGCACGACGATCACCGCCTGCACCACGGTCGCCGCGGACTGCGACACGAGCTGCCCGATCATCAGCGCACCACGCCGCACCGGCGACGTCAGCATCCGGTCCATGATCCCGCGATCGATGTCGGTGATGAAGTTCGAACCACTCCACCCCGCACCCATCAGGGCCGTCATGATCACGATGCCCGGCGTCAGGTACGAGATGTACGACCCGCCGCCGAACCCGGGCAGCTGCGCCAGGTTCTTGAACAGCTGCCCGAACAAGAGCAGCCAGATCGCCGGCTGCACCAGCGTGAACACGATGTACAACGGCTGCCGCAGCTGCGCCCGCAGCCAACGCCCCGCGATGAACGTGGAGTGCGAGAGCAACCCACGCGGTCGTGAATGCTCAACGACAGAAGGCGAAACAGTCACAGCAGCCATCATGCGGCCCTCCTCGAAGCAGACTCGTCGGCGAGCTCGGCGGCCGAGAACGACCGCCCGGTGTGCCGCAGGTACACATCGTCCAGCGACGGGCGCGACGTCGTCACCGACGACACCGCCACGCCTCCGTCGTCCAAGAGCCCAAGCACGGCAGGCACCGCGGTCGCCCCGCTGTCCACCCGGCACCGCACCACGGCTCCGTCCACGACGACCTCGCGCACGCCCGGCAGCCGCGACAGCAGCGAGGCAGCCTGCGAACCCAACGAAGCGCCCGCCAGGTCGATCTGGATCGCATCGCCGCGTAGCGAAGCCTTCAACGACTCCGGCGACCCCTCGACCACGACGGCGCCGCGGTCCACGATCGCCAGCTGCCCCGCGAGCCGATCGGCCTCCTCCAGGTAGTGCGTCGTCAGCAGAACGGTGAGCCCGTCCTGCCCTGTCAGCTTCTCGATCTCCGCCCACATGTCCGCGCGCGCCTCGGGGTCGAGGCCCGTCGTCGGCTCGTCCAAGAACAACACCTGCGGTCGATGAACGAGCCCGAGCGCGACGTCAAGCTTGCGTTGCATCCCGCCCGAATACCCACGCACGATGCGGTTCGCGGCCTCACCGAGCCCGAACCGGTCGAGCAGCTCCTCCGCCCGACGCGTGGCCGCCGAACGCGACAGACCGTAGATCCGCCCCTGCAGAACGAGATTCTCCCGCCCGGTCGCGTCGACATCGGACCCAGACTTCTGCGACACGTACCCGATCGCGAGCCGTACCGCGTTCTGGGACTTGACGACGTCGAGCCCCATCACGCGCGCATCGCCGGAGTCGGCGCGCGACAAGGTGGTGAGGATCTTCACCGTGGTGGACTTGCCGGCACCGTTCGGTCCGAGCAACCCGAACACGGTCCCGTGCGGTACGGCGAGGTTCAGCCCGTTCAACGCGCGCACCGGCTCCTTGCCGCGCCCGCTCGGGCCGTAGGTCTTGACGAGGTCGCTGGCTTCCAACGCCAGTCGACCAGAAGGCACAGCCATCTGCAGACTCCTTCACAAAGGTGGTGTGGAAGGAGTCGGCCGTACGAGCCTGGCGTGACCTATCGTGGTCCCTGCGCCTTGGTGTCAGGTTCGTTCGCGGACCGACTCCGAGGGTTCCGGCTCCTGGTCGAGGTGTTGCCGCACGTCGACCAGGAGCCCTTTCACGCTTACATGAAGCCCATCCCCTTCAGGTCGCGGAGCCAGTTCGCTCCCGGGCCGAAGTTCTTGTCGACATCGGCGGTCGCCTCCTCGAACGAGACTCCGGCCGCCTTCAGCTCGTAGGCACGGCGCCAGAAATCCAACCCGGGCAGGTTGTCCTCCCGCATGTCCCTCACGATCGCCTCGACGAAGTCCCGTTCCGCGCGCACCATCGCCCGGTGATACTCGTGCTCGATCCAGAACAACCGGGGGAGTGCGGCCGCCTCCGGCTGGTTGGCCTCGGCCTCGAGCTCGTCGAGCGTCGCGACGAGCTTGGTGACGCGTTGGTCGAGTAGTTCGACGAACCGGTCGGGAGACACCGCCGGCGCCAACGCCAGCGCCGCCTCGAGCTGGGTGAACTCCTTCACCGGATTGCCGAGCATCTCGGTGATCGTGTCCTCGAGCACCTTCTCGCCGGCCGGAGTGATCCGATAGACGGTGCGCTCAGGCCGCCTGCCGTCCCGAACGATCTCGTGCTCGGCGATCAGCCCCTGCTTCTCCAGCGACTCGACGACCGAGTACAGCGATCCGTAGTTGAGCTTGATGCTGCGTTCCTTGCCCCGCTCCTTGAGCGTGGTCGAGATCTCGTACGGATGCCGCGGCTTCTCGATCAGGCTGCCGAGCACAGCGAGCCCCAGCGGGCTGATGGCCCCACGCTTCGGCATCCGATCTCCCTGCTCGCGGTCAAGTACTCTGAGTCGAGTATTTGGGCAAGAGTGACCGATGTCAAGTATCTTGGGACGGCCGTGCGGCTTCCGTACGAGGCTTGTCAATACGATCGAAGGACCATGACGACTCTGACCGACCTGCTCCCGGCCGATCCCGATCCGGACACGCTCTACGACACGTTCGTCACGTGGGCGTCCGGCGAGGGCTTCGAGCTGTACCCGGCGCAGCAGGACGCGCTGATCGAGATCGTCTCCGGTTCGAACGTGATCCTCAGCACCCCGACCGGCTCGGGGAAGAGCCTGGTCGCGACCGGCGCCCACTTCGTCGCCCTAGCGCAGGGCAAGCGCACGTTCTACACGGCACCGATCAAGGCCCTGGTCTCGGAGAAGTTCTTCGCGCTCTGCAAGGTCTTCGGCGCCGACCAGGTCGGCATGATGACCGGCGACGCCGCCGTGAACCCGACCGCTCCGATCATCTGCGCGACCGCCGAGATCCTCGCGAACGTCGCGCTGCGCGAGGGCACGTACGCGGACATCGGCCAGGTCGTCATGGACGAGTTCCACTTCTACGCCGAACCCGACCGCGGCTGGGCCTGGCAGGTCCCGCTGCTCGAGCTCCCCGCCGCCCAGTTCCTGCTGATGTCGGCGACGCTCGGCGACGTCTCCCACTTCGAGAAGGACCTCACCCGCCGGACCGGCCGTACGACGGCGGTCGTGGCGTCGGTCGAACGGCCCGTCCCGCTGGAGTACAGGTACGTGCTCACGGCGATGCACGAGACGTTGGAACGGCTGCTCGCCGACGGACTGGCGCCGATCTACGTCGTGCACTTCACCCAGGCCTCCGCCGTCGAACGCGCGCAGGCGCTCACCAGCATCAACGTCTGCACGCGTGCGGAGAAGGACGCGATCGCCGAGCTGATCGGCGGCTTCCGGTTCAGCGCCGGCTTCGGCAAGGCGCTGTCCCGCGTCATCCGGCACGGCATCGGCATCCACCACGCCGGCATGTTGCCCAAGTACCGGCGCCTCGTCGAACAGCTCGCCCAGGCGGGCCTGCTCAAGGTGATCTGCGGCACCGACACGCTCGGCGTCGGCATCAACGTGCCGATCCGTACTGTCGTCTTCACCGCGCTGAGCAAGTACGACGGCGTCAAGACCCGGCACCTGCGCGCCCGCGAGTTCCACCAGATCGCCGGCCGCGCTGGCCGCGCCGGCTACGACACCGCGGGCACTGTCGTCGTCCAGGCGCCCGAGCACGTCGTGGAGAACGAACGCGCGATCGCCAAGGCCGGCGACGATCCCAAGAAGAAGCGGAAGATCGTCAAGAAGAAGCCGTCCGGCGACTTCGTGTCCTGGGCGCAGCCGACGTTCGACCGGCTCGTCGCGGCCGAACCCGAGCCGCTCACCTCCAGCTTCGCGGTCACGCACTCGATGCTGCTGAACGTGATCAGCCGCCCTGGTGACGCGTTCGACAGCATGCGGCACCTGCTCACCGACAACCACGAGGACCGCCCGGCGCAGCTCAGGCACATCCGCCGCGCGATCGCGATCTACCGCGCGCTGCTCGCCGCCGGCGTCGTCGAGCAACTGCCGACTCGCGACGAGGACGGCAGGTTCGCCCGGCTCACCGTCGACCTGCAGCTCGACTTCGCGCTCAACCAGCCGCTGTCGCCGCTCGCGCTCGCCTCGCTCGAACTGCTCGACAAGGAGTCGCCGACGTACGCGCTCGACGTGTTGTCGGTGATCGAGGCGACGCTGGAGAACCCGCGCCCGGTGCTGTCCGCCCAACTGTCCAAGGCGAAGGGCGAAGCGGTCGCGCAGATGAAGGCCGACGGCCTCGAGTACGAGGAGCGCATGGCGCTGCTCGAGGACGTCACCTATCCGATGCCTCTCTACGACCTGCTCGAGGCGGCGTACGACCTGTATCGCCGCGGGCACCCGTGGGTCGCCGACTACGAGTTCAAGCCGAAGTCCGTCGCCCGCGACATGTTCGAGCGGGCGCTCACCTTCACCGAGTACGTCAGCTTCTACCAACTGGCGCGGTCCGAGGGACTCGTACTCCGCTACCTCGCCGACGCGTACAAGGCGCTGAAGCAGACCGTGCCGGAGTCCGCGCGCACCGAGGAGCTCGTGGACGTCATCGAGTGGCTCGGCGAGCTGGTCCGGCAGGTCGACTCGAGCCTGCTCGACGAGTGGGAACGGCTCCGTACCCCCGACGGCACCGAGGTCGACGCGGTGCGCCCGGGTGGGGCCCCGAAGCTCACCGGCAACGTCCGGGCGTTCAAGGTGCTCGTCCGGAACCACCTCTTCCGCCGCGTCGAGCTGGCCGCGCTCCGGCGCTACGACCTGCTCGGTGAGCTCGACGCCGAGTGGGGCTGGGACGCCGACCGCTGGCGCGAGGCAGTCGAGCCGTATTTCGAGCTGTACGACGTCCTCGGCACCGATGCCGACGCGCGCGGCCCGCACCTGTTGATGATCGAGGAACGGCCGGACGTGTGGGTGGTGCGGCAGATCTTCGCCGACCCCGAGGGCGACCACGACTGGGGCATCAGCGCCGAGGTCGACCTCGCGGCGTCGGACGAGGCCGGCGAAGCCGTCGTCCGCATCGTCGAGGTCAACCAGCTCGGCAGCCTGTCGGCGTGACGTGCGTGATGTGCGTGGCGCGCTTGCCTCGGGCGCTGCGGCGATGCACCGTCGACTGTGATGCCTGAGGAACTGCCGGATGGTGCCGCCGAGGTGGTCGCGGAGTTCGCCCGCCACCTGGCGGCCGAGCGCAACCTGTCGCGGCACACCGTGCGTGCCTACACAGGCGACCTCGCCAGCCTGCTCGCCCACGCCGGCGTCGCCGGCCCCGAGAACCTCGACGAGCTCGACATCCACGTTCTCCGCGGCTGGCTCGGCCGGCTCCAGGCCACCGGCAAGGCCCGGACCACGCTCGCCCGGCGGGGCGCGGCGGCCCGTACGTTCACCGCCTGGGCGCATCGACGGGGGCTGCTCGCGTCCGACCCTGGGCTGCTGCTCGGCACGCCCAAGGCGCACCGCACGCTGCCGCCCGTCCTCCGCCAGGACGAGGCCGCCGAGCTTCTGCAGGTGGCCATGGTCGCCGCCGACGACGGCACGCCCGCCGGTGCCCGCGACCGGGCGATCCTCGAACTGCTCTACGCCTGCGGCATCCGGGTCGGCGAGCTGGTCGGCCTCGATGTCGACGACCTGGACTTCGACCGCAACATCGTCCGCGTCATCGGCAAGGGCGACAAGGAACGGTCGGTGCCGTTCGGCCAACCCGCGGCTGCCGCGGTGAAGGCCTGGCTCGCCGTCCGCCCGACGCTGGTCCGGAACGGCAGCGGGCCTGCTTTGTTCCTCGGCGCCCGCGGCGGAAGGCTCGACCAGCGCGCCGTTCGGCGGCTGGTCCACCAACGCCTCGCCGACGTCCCCGGCGCCCCCGACCTTGGGCCGCACGGACTCCGGCACTCCGCGGCCACCCACCTGCTCGAGGGCGGCGCCGATCTTCGGAGCGTGCAGGAGCTGCTCGGCCACGCGTCCCTGGGGACCACGCAGATCTACACGCACGTCTCGACCGAACGGCTCCGCAAGGTCTACCAACAGGCCCACCCCCGCGCCTGACGCGAGCCGGTCTGCGTGGCGTCCGCGCCGGTGGCGGCCCGCCGATGGACGCTGGTGGGCGTTCCATCCCAGGCGGCGGAGCAAGCGGTGGAGCAGGCGGCGGAGGGTGGTCATGCGGACCTCCGGAGGCGCCGGCGGACCTCATCGAGGTTGATCACCGCGCCCGGTGCGGCGGGTGTGCGTGGTGGCAGGGCGCGGCGGCGCGTCACGCCGGCCACGACCGCTTCCGCGGTGGCCACGCCCGCGCCGCTCCCGCGCTCTGCCACTGCCGATGGGCGGTGGCGGGCATGCCATCCCAGGCGGCCGAGCAGGCGGCGGAGCAGGCGGCGGAGGATGGTCATGCGGACCTCCGGAGGCGTCGGCGGACCTCATCGAGGTTGATCACCGCGCCCGGTGCGGCGGGGGTACGCGGTGGCGGGGGAGGGCTGCCGCCGGTGGGTGGTAGGGCGCGGCGGAGCATTACGCCGGCTACGACCGCACCCGCGACGGCGCCGGCCGCCGGTGCGGCGAACGGGCCCAACGCATCCGCCAAGGCCGCCACCCCCGCGCGCTGCGGCCCAGCAGGCGCCGCGACCGAAGGCGAGGGCGACGAGGCAGCCGAGACCGACGACGAGTCCAGCGGCAACAGCCGCGGCGGGCCGAGGCCGACCAGGGCGAGCGGGTCCAGATACTCCGCGCCGCGCTTCAGCCCCCAGTGCAGGCAGGTCCGACCTGTGCAGTGACCGGCCGCCTCCACCGTTCCCAAGGCGGCACCTGCCGCCACCCGCGTCCCCACCGTCACGGACGAAGCCACCGGCTCGTACGTCGACCGCAGCTCCCCGTGCCGGACGACAACCACTCCGCGACCGGCGAGCACGCCCGCGTACGACACCTGACCCGCGCCCGCGGACCGGACGGTCTGCCCCGCCGACGCGGCCAGGTCCACGCCGCGGTGCCCAGCTCCCCACGGCACCGGCGGCGGGTGGAAGCCGCGCAGCACCTCCGGGCGCGGCGACAGCGGCCACTGCCAGGCCGTGGCACCAGCCGAGGCGGGACCCGTGCACAGGCACCACCACCCCAGCAGGGCCAGGACCACGAGCGCGAGGCGAGTCGATGGATTCGTCATGCGTCGATCTTGGCCGGGGATGACACGGAGCGGAGTCGCTCGAACGCAACCTGTGGACAACCCGTGGAATCCGCGCGCTGTGGACGAAACGACGGCCACCGAGAGCTCAACCAGCGAGTCCAGTAGACTTGCGGAGGTATCCCGACCACCCAGCAGTGGCCGGGGTGTTCATGCATGACATCACGCACGCTCGCATGCCGCTAGGTAGCGGGCGCACCGACTCGGTCCCAGCACGCTGGGAAGCGGTGCGCGCGGGCGTCAGGGGCGCCGGTCGACCGACCGGAGCCAGGAACCGAGACCAGGAGGTAACGCGGCCATGGCCGTCGTCACCATGCGCCAGCTCCTCGAGAGCGGCGTCCACTTCGGGCACCAGACCAGGCGCTGGAACCCGAAGATGAAGCGGTACATCCTCACCGACCGCAACGGCATCTACATCATCGATCTGCGCCAGTCGCTGGCCTACATCGACCGGGCGTACCAGTTCGTCAAGGAGACCGTCGCCCGCGGCGGTGCGGTGCTGTTCGTCGGCACCAAGAAGCAGGGCCAGGAAGCGATCGCCGAGCAGGCGACGCGCGTTGGCATGCCGTACGTCAACCAGCGCTGGCTGGGCGGCATGCTCACCAACTTCCAGACCGTCTACAAGCGTCTCCAGCGGCTCAAGGAGCTCGAGGAGATGGACTTCGACGACGTCGCCGCGTCCGGCCTCACCAAGAAGGAGCTGCTGCAGCTCCGCCGTGAGCGGGACAAGCTGGACCGCACGCTCGGCGGTATCCGCCGCATGCAGCGAGTGCCCAGCGCGGTGTGGATCGTCGACACCAAGAAGGAGCACCTCGCGGTCGACGAGGCCAAGAAGCTCGGCATCCCGGTGATCGCGATCCTCGACACGAACTGCGACCCCGACGAGGTCACGTACCCGATCCCCGGCAACGACGACGCGATCCGTTCGGTCGCGCTGCTCACCCGGATCGTCGCCGACGCCGTGGCCGACGGCCTGATGTCGCGCGTCGGTGCCGCCGGCGGCGAGAACGAGCCGGCCCAGGTCGGCGCCGAGCTCGGTGTCGAGGAGCCGCTGCCCGAGTGGGAGCGCGAGCTGCTCGCCCGTGCCGACGCGGAGAGCTCCGTGACGGCGGCGGCGAACGGCGAGGCCGCCCCGGCCGCGCAGGCCACGGCGACCGCCACGGCCGTCGCGGAAGCCCCGGAAGCTACGCCGGAGCCCGTCGCGGAGCCCGTCGTGGAGGCAGTCGAGGCGCCCGCCGAGACCGTCGAGACGCCCGCCGAAGCCCCCGCTGCCGAGGCCGAGACGGCCGAGACCACCGAGGCGCCCGCCGCCGAAGAGGCTCCCGCCGAGGAGAAGTAGACCCACCACCCACGCACCACCACATAGAGGAAAGCGACAGAGAAAGCTGATGAGCACGTTCTCCGCTGCAGACGTCAAGCGGCTCCGGGACGAGACCGGCGCCGGGTTCATGGACTGCAAGAAGGCCCTCACGGAGGCCGACGGCGACTTCGACAAGGCCCTGGACGCGCTGAAGGTCCGGGTCCAGGAGAAGGCCGCGAAGCGTGGCGTCGAGCGCGAGGCGTCGAACGGCGCCGTCGTCTCCAAGGACGGCGCCATCCTCGAGCTCAAGTGCGAGACCGACTTCGTCGCGAAGAACGAGAAGTTCCTCGCGCTCGCCGACGAGCTGCTCGACGTCGCGATCGCGAACAAGGTGACCAGCGCCGAGGAGCTGCTCCAGCAGCAGCTCCTCGACGGTCGCGCGGTAACCGAGGGCCTCGCCGCCCTCGCCGCCGTGATCGGCGAGAAGATCGCCATCGGCGGCGTCGCGGTGTACGACGGCACCACGACCACCTACCTGCACCGGCGTGACCCCGGTCTGCCGCCGCAGGTGGGCGTGCTCATCGAGTACGCGGGCTCCGACGAGAGCGCCGCGCGTACGGCCGCGATGCAGATCGCGGCGATGGCACCGCTGTACGTCTCCCGCGAGGACATCCCGACCGAGGTCGTGGACGCCGAGCGCAAGGAGGCCGAGGACTTCGCCCGCAGTGAGGGCAAGCCCGAGCAGATCCTGCCCAGGATCGTCGAGGGTCGGCTGAAGAAGTTCTACGCCGAACGCGTCCTCCTGGAGCAGACGTCGGTGCACGACGACAAGAAGACCGTCGGCCAGGTTCTCGAGGCCGCCGGCGTGACCGTCAGCCGGTTCGCCCGGTTCGTGGCCGCCGAGCCCGCCGGTCAGCAGGCCTGACCGAGGAGCCGAAGCGCGCGATCGAACGGGAGGCCGGGATCATGAGGGAGTGGCTTTGACGACTGAGACGATCCCGGCCTTGCCGCCGGCCGACTTCGAGCCCGCGCCGTACCAGCGCGTGGTGCTGAAGCTGTCCGGCGAGGTGTTCGGTGGCGGCAAGCTCGGGGTGGACCCCGAGGTCGTGTCGAACATCGCCAGCCAGGTCGCCGACGTGGTGAAGACCGGCGTCCAGGTGGCCGTGGTGG
The DNA here is from genome assembly GCF_016907715.1 of Tenggerimyces flavus. NCBI lineage: Bacteria > Bacillati > Actinomycetota > Actinomycetes > Propionibacteriales > Nocardioidaceae > Tenggerimyces > Tenggerimyces flavus. Next base: position 3,656,591 of record NZ_JAFBCM010000001.1, read on the forward strand.
TCGGCGGCGGCAACTACTTCCGCGGCGCCGAGCTGTCCGAGGGCGGCATGGACCACGCCCGGGCCGACTACATGGGCATGCTCGGCACGGTGATGAACTGCCTCGCCCTGCAGGACTTCCTGGAGAAGCGCGGCGTCGACACCCGCGTCCAGACGGCGATCACGATGGGGCAGATCGCCGAGCCGTACATCCCGCGCCGCGCCATCCGGCACCTGGAGAAGGGCCGCGTGGTGATCTTCGGCGCGGGCAGCGGCATGCCGTACTTCACCACCGACACCGTCGGCGCCCAGCGCGCGCTGGAGATCGGTGCCCAGATCCTGCTGAAGGCGACCTCGGTCGACGGCGTGTACGACGCCGACCCGAAGAAGGTGCCGACGGCGACGAAGTTCGAACGGATCAGCTTCGCCGAGTGCCTCCAGCGCGGGTTCCGCGTGGCGGATGCCACCGCGTTCAGCTTGTGCATGGAGCACAACCTGCCGATCATCGTCTTCAACCTCCGCGAGGACGGCAACATCGCGCGTGTCATCCGAGGTGAGAGGATCGGAACACTCGTTTCGGCGGACGGCTGACCCGCCACCCCGAAACGACCGCCGAAGGACAAGGAGAACCCGACCGTGACCATCGACCAGACCCTTGCCGAGGCCGAGCAGAAGATGGGTAAGGCCGTCGAGTTCGCCAAGGAAGACTTCGCCACGATTCGGACCGGACGCGCCCACCCGGCGATGTTCTCCAAGATCGAGGCCGAGTACTACGGGACGCCGACGCCGATCCAGCAGATCGCTTCGTTCCACATCCCCGAGGCCCGCCTCGTCGTGATCACGCCGTACGACAAGAACGCGCTGCACGCGATCGAGAAGTCCATCCGCGACTCCGACCTCGGGGTGAACCCGAACAACGACGGCGCCGTGATCCGCATCGCGCTCCCGGAGCTCACCGAGGAACGTCGCAAGGAGTACGTGAAGCTCGCGCGGAACAAGGCCGAGGAGGGGCGGGTCTCCGTCCGTGGCGTGCGGCGGCACGCCAAGGAGGCGCTCGACAAGCTGTCCCGCGACGGCGACGCCGGCGAGGACGACGTGGCTCGCGGCGAGAAGCGGCTGGAAGGCTTGACCCACAAGTACGTCGAGCAGATCGATGAACTGGTCAAGCACAAAGAAGCAGAGATCCTCGAGGTCTAGGCCGTGTCACGAAAAGATCGCCTGGCGCGCGACACCTCACATCCCGCCTGGCTGCGTTGCAGATCTGCGGACGTATGACGGATATGGCCTTGACCTGCACCACACCCAGCCGGGCGCGATGCGCCGCGCGCCCGTTGGCAGCCGTCGCTATTTTCGCGACACGACCTAGGCGACCTTCGGTGTGGTGCTTGGCGGGGTGGCACGGCCCCAGGCCTCGTCGTGCATGACGCCGTGACCGGGGCGCAGAGCTCGCAGGAACCGGACGGAGCCGAGGCGATCGCTCCTCCCGGTGGAGCCGACGCGACCGTTCCGGCCGCGGCCGCGCCGAACGGCGTTCCCGACGTGCCTGTCAACGAGGAAGCGCTGCCGACGACGGAACGTCCCGGCCGCGACCTCGCCGCCGCCATCGGCGTGGGCACCCTCATGGCCGGCGCGGTCATCGTCTCGCTCCTGGTCTTCAAGGTCGCGTTCGTCGTCCTGGTCGTGATCATCGTCGGCATCGGCGTGGTCGAGCTGGCCCAGGCGCTCCGCCCGTCCGGCGTACGACTTCCGCTGATCCCCATGCAGGCCGGCGTGATCGGCATGATCGCGGGCGGGTACATCGGCGGCGCCGGCGTGCTTGCGGCGGCGCTCGGCCTTTGTACGTTGGCGGTCTGCTTCTGGCGGATCACCGGCCCCCGCGAGGGGTTCGTCCGTGACATCACCGCGAGCTTCTTCGTCGCGCTGTACGTACCGTTCCTCGCCGCGTTCGCGATCCTCATGCTGCGACCAGAGGACGGCGCGTACCGCGTGCTGCTCTTCGCCGCGGTGACCGTGATGTCGGACGTCGGCGGGCTCGCGGCCGGCATGCTGTTCGGGAAGCACCCGCTCGCGCCGTCGATCAGCCCGAAGAAGACCTGGGAGGGGCTGGCCGGCTCGGCCGTCCTCTGCCTCGCGGTCGGTACGGCCGGCGGCTGGTTCCTGTTCGACGGGCACTGGCTGGCCGGCCTCGTGCTGGGCGCGGTCGTGACGTTGACCGCGACGCCGGGCGACCTGGTCGAGTCGGCGCTGAAGCGCGACCTCGGCATCAAGGACATGGGTCACGTCCTGCCCGGCCACGGCGGCGTGATGGACCGGCTCGACTCGCTGCTCCCGTCGGCGCTGGTGAGCTGGATCGTGCTGACGCTGCTCATCCCGATCGGATGAGGCTGCACCTCGTTCGGCACGGGCGGCCGCTCGTCACCGAGGGCGAGCCGAACGCGTCCTGGCCACTCGCCCCGGAGGCGGCCGAGGGTCTCGCGGCCTTGCGTACGTCGGGGCGGCTCCCGGCCGACGCGACCTGGTACTCCTCGCCCGAGCCCAAGGCGCTCGGCACCGCGGAGGCTCTGGCGGCCGGCAAGGTGACCGTCGTCGAGGGCCTGCGCGAGATGGAACGACCGGCTGGACCCTGGCTCGGCGGCAAGGAGTGGCACGCGATCGTGTCGCGGTCGATGCTCGAGCCGGACGTTCCCGCGCTCCCGGGTTGGGAGACTGGGCGGGCGACGACCGAACGGATCGTGGCCGCCGTGCGCGCGCTGCCGGCCGTTGACGACGTCGCGCTGGCCGGCCACGGTACGGCGTTCACGCTGCTCGTCGCCGCCCTGACCGGCGCATCGCCCGACCTCGAGGGCTGGCGCCGGATCGCCATGCCCGACCACCTGGTGCTGGACCTGACAGCCGAGGGCGCCACCGTCGTGCTCGACTGGCACGGCGACTGGGCGTAGCCCGATGCCGAGCCTCCTGCACGGCATCGCTGTCCCCTTCCTCCGCCTGACGCGCAAGCACCGCTGGGCCTCGGCGGCTGGCCTGCACGCGGCGATTGCGAAGGCGCACGAGCCGGCGCCGCCTCCCGAGGGCGCCGTGCGAGACGACTCGCTGGGCTTCCCCGTCTACACGGTCACGGCTGGGTCCGGCGGCCGTTCGCGCCGGCTGCTGTATCTGCACGGCGGCGGCTACGTCTTCGAGATCGCCAAACAGCACTGGACGCTGATCACCCAGCTTGCCGAGCGACTCGACGCCACCGTCACCGTCCCGCTGTACCCGAAGGCGCCGGCACACACCTGGCGCGACAGCCTTCCCTCGTTGGGGAGCCTCGTCACGGAGTCCGTCACCGTGATGGGCGACTCCGCTGGCGGCGGCCTCGCTCTGGCACTCGTCCACCAGGCGATCGCCGCGGGAGTCGTCCCGCGCCGGGTCGTGCTGATCGCACCGTTCCTGGACGCCACAGTGTCGTCGCCGGAGTCCGTTCGGATCGACCGGATCGACCCCTGGCTGGGCGTCGACGGCGGACGCGAGGCCGGCAGGCTCTGGGCGGGGAACGACGATCCCGCGCGGCTCGAGGTCAGCCCGCTGTTCGCCGACCAGACGAACCTGCCGCCGACGCTGGTGTTCGTCGGCAGCAGGGACTGCCTCGCGCCACAGGCTCGGGACTTCGCCGAACGAGGCGGCCCGGTGGTCGAGCTCGTCGACCAGCCGGACCTCGTCCACGTCTACCCGCTGTTGCCCATCCCCGAGGCACGCCCGGCCATCGACCGGATCGTCGCGTTCATCGGTACGTGAGCGCGATCTTCATCGTCGCCTCGGGGTCGTCGTCGAGCTTCGCGTACGCGCTCGGGGCGTCGGCGAACGGCACCCGCTCGGTGAGCAGCTCGTCGACCCGTAGCTGGCCGCCGAACAGCAGCTCGTTGACCGTCCTCGAGACCCGCGGCCGGTTCCACCGCGGGTAGTCGCGGTGCGGGCAGGCCCAGACGCCCATGCTCGACACCAGCTGCGGGCGGTTGTGGTGCCACTCCTCGCCGAGCGCGAGGTCGGAGCCGGCGTCGCCTCGGAAGAAGCCGACGCTCACGATCCGCCCGCCGACCGCGACCGAGGCGATCGCGGCGTGCAGGCCTCGGTAGGTCCCGGACGTCTCGATCGCGGTGTCGACGCCCACGCCGCCGTTGGCCTGGTGGACCGACCAGCCCACCGACTCCTCGACCGCCTTCGGGTCGATCGTGGTGGCGCCGAACGTCTCCGCCAGCTCGCGCCGGGCGGCGACCGGGTCGACGCCGATCACCGTGGTGGCGCCGTTCAGCCGGGCCAGCTGGACGATGAGCTGGCCGATCACGCCGAGCCCGGAGACCATGACCGTGTCGCCCAGCTTGACGTTCGCGTCGTGCGTGGCGTTGAGCGCGACCCCGGCGAGGGCGAGGAACACGCCGCGCTCGGGCTTGTCGGTCGGCGGCAGCTTGCTGAGGGGCAGCTCGGCCGCCATCGCCCGGGCGACGTCGACGACCAGCTCGTCGCAGTGGCCGTTGGGGGAGTGGACGAGGTCGCCGACGGCCAGGGCGGTGACGTCCGTCGCGACCTCGACGACCTCGCTGACGAGCTCGTACCCGATGCCGTGCTGAGTCTCGTTCGCCTCAGCACGAGGGCGAAACAGCCGCGCCTCGCGGTCGAAGTCCTTGTCGTGGAACGGCGACGTCCCGCGGTAGAGGTTCAGCTCGGTGCCGTGGCTGATTCCACTGACGACGCTCCGCAACCGGGCCTGACCCGGCAGCAACCCCGATTGTGCTTCGACCTTGCGAATCTCCAGCGAACGTGGACCGACAAGCGTAAGGACCTGAGGCATCCTTGGTAGCTCCCTTCGAATGGGCCGTCCCGCGATTCGATCCTCTCCGGATTCGCCTGTTGCCGGACGCCAGTCGTCGTGGATTGGGCGGCCAGGATCGGCACCGTTCGAACAGGTAATCGGCGGGCAAAAGCAAACTCCCCCGCCGGCGTGGCGGGGGAGTTCTGTTCGACGTGACGGTACAGTCACTACTCGGCGTTGTAGGCCTCGATGATTGTCGCGGGGATTCGGCCACGGTCACTGATTTCGTATCCGTTTTCCTTGGCCCATTCCCGAATCGCCTGAGTTTGCGCCTTGTCGGCCCTGGCCGAACGCCCACCACTCACGCGGCGCGCGCCTCGGGCGCTCACCTTGCGAGCCGATCCCACGAAGGGAGCAAGAGCGTCCCGGAAGCGCTTCGCGTTCTTGTCCGCCAGGTCGATCTCGTACAGCACGCCATCGATGCCGAACTCGATCGTCTCGCCCTTGCCGTTCGCCACAGTCGTACCGTCGATATCGTCGATAAGCTGGACGAGGGTACGTTGAGCCATTACCACTCCCACTTCAGTCGTGTGATGGCAAGACAATAGCACCCGATAGCGGAAATGCGATCAACCGGAGCCACATTCTCTGTGTCGCAAGAATGTGATATCGGTCAGGTTCTATTAGTCGGCGGCCGCTTCCCCTGCCAAGACGGGAACGAAGCCGGTCCCGGGGCGGTAGTTGGGCGATTGGTGCCGGAAGTACGTGTTGTAGACCTGGCAGTAGTGCCCGCCGGCCTGCATGAGGGACTGATGGGTCCCTTCCTCCACGATCCGCCCCGCCTCGATCACGATGATCCGATCGGCGTGCTCGATCGTGGAAAGCCGGTGTGCGATCACGATCGAGGTCCGGTCGGCCAGGACGACGTCCAGGCCTTCCTGGATCTGGGCCTCGGTCAACGGGTCGACGCTCGCCGTCGCCTCGTCCAGGATCACGATCGCCGGGTCCTGGATCAGCACCCGGGCCAGGGCGACCAGCTGGCGTTGCCCCATCGAGAGCGACTTGCCGTGCTCGCCGACCTCGGTCTCGAGGCCCTCGGGCAGGATCTCCAGCCAGTCGCCGCCCGCCACCTGCCGGGCGGCCACCACCACGTCCTCGTCGGTCGCGTCCGGTCGCGGGTAGCGGATGTTGTCGGCCACCGTTCCGGAGAACAGGAACGGTGACTGCGGGACGACGCCGAGCTGGCGCCGATACTCGGCGAGGTCGAGCGAACGGATGTCCCGGCCGTCGATCAGGATGTGGCCGCCCTGGAACTCGTAGAACCGGGTGATGAGCTTGCCCAGCGTCGACTTTCCCGCCCCGGTGTGCCCGACCAGCGCGACGGTCTCGCCCGGACGGATGTGCACGTTGAACTCGTTCAGCACTCGCTGGTCGACGGTGTAGCCGAAGACGACCTGCTGGAACTCGATCTCACCCCGCAGCCGCGGGACCGGCTGGGGGTCGTGCTGGATCACCCGCGGCGTGGCGTCGACGAGGGCGAAGACTCGTTCGGCTGCCGACAGGCCCTGCTGGAACTGCGACCAGAACGAGGCGATGCTCGTCAACGGGAACCAGAACAGCGCGACCGCCTGCAGGAACAGGTACCAGTCGCCGGCCGACAGGTCGCCGCCGAGCACGGTGGTGCCGCCGACCTGGACGAGCGCGACGGTGCCGAGGCCGGCGACGATGAACAGCAGCGGGAAGATGCTGCTGAACACGAACCCCTGCCGGACCGTCACCTGGTAGCTCTGCTCGTTGATCGGGCCGAACTCCTCGTAGACCGTCTGCTCCTGGCGGAAGTTCTTCGCGACCGCGATCCCGCCCATCATCTCCTGCACGTTCGCGTTCACCCGGGAGAGCGAACGCTGTGCCTTCCGGGTGGTGTCGCGGGCTACCTTCCGGAAGCCGAGCGCCATCGCCACGATGATCGGCGTGATCGCCAACGTGAGTAGCGCGAGGCCGACGTCGCGCTGGAACAGCAGCGCGGTGACGAAGACGAGGAGGAGCACCTGGCTGAGCAGATTCATCACCAGCGTGACGACCGTCGCGAAGTCGTCGGTGTCGGACGTGATCCGGCTGACCACCTTGCCGGACGGCGTCTCATCGTAGAACGACATGTCGCGCCGCATCACGGCGGCGAACGCGTCCCTCCGCAGGGTGATCACGACGTCGCCGACGATCCGCGCGGTCATGGCCTGACGGATGTAGTTGAAGAACCAGGCGAGCATCCCGGTGACGAGGATGCTCACGACCAGGATCGTGATCGTCGACCCCGCCTGCGGGCCTTCGATCCGGTCGAGTCCCCAGCTGACCAGGACAGGGAAGGCCGCCTGCATCACGGTGGCGAGCAGGATCGTCAGCGCGACCAAGCCCATGCCCGCGAGCGCGGGCTTGAAGTACCTGCCGACCCGGCGGACCAGCTCGCGGTCGCCGTACGTACGGTCGTAGTCCTCGGCGTCGAGGCCGTCCATGATGAAGCCCATTTAGCCGACCTCCCCATGGCTGGCGCCGGTCGCGGTGAGCGCGGCGTCTGGTTCCTTGTAGTCGGCCTCGTCGTAGTGCGCGAAGATCCGTCGGTAGAGCGAGCAGCGGCCGAGCAACTCGTCGTGGGTGCCCTGGTCGATCAGCTCGCCACGGCGGATCAGCAGCACCTTGTCGGCCCAGCGGATCTGGGCCAGCCGGTGCGTGATCAGTAACGTCGTTCGCCCTTGCAGGATGCGCCGGATCGCGCGCTGGATTTCGTCCTCTGTCGCGCTGTCGATCGCGCTCGTCGAGTCGTCCAGGATGAGGATGCCCGGGTCGGTCAGCAGCGCCCGGGCGATCGCGAGCCGCTGCCGCTGCCCGCCGGAGAGCGTGACGCCGCGTTCGCCGATGACCGTGTCGTAGCCGTCCTCGAGCTGCTGGATGAACTCGTGCGCCTGCGCGTCCTTCGCGGCCCGCACGACCGCCTCGGAGTGGGCCTGCTGGCCGAGGCTGAACGCGATGTTCTCCGACACCGGGCGGGAGAACAGCACGATGTCCTGCTCGATCGTGGAGATCTGCGAGCGCAGCGAGTCGAGATTCCACTCGCGCAGGTCGACGCCGTCGATCAGGATCCGACCGTCGGTGACGTCGTACGTCCGGTTGACCAGCTTCGTCATCGTGCTCTTGCCCGAGCCGGTCTCGCCGACGATCGCGATCGTCTGCCCTGGCTCGGCCCGGAACGAGACGTCGCGCAGCACCGGATCGCCGCCCTCGTAGGCGAACGAGACGTGCTGGAACTCGATCTCGCCCTGCACGTCGGCCCGGTGACCGGACGGGTTCTCGTCCAGCTCGGAGTCCTCTTCCATCAGCGAGATCAGCCGCCGGGCGCTCGCGATGCCGAGCTGGATGAGCGTGAACGTGAACGTCGAGGCGAACGTCGGCCAGCCGAGCATGCCCATCAGCCCCATGTACGCGACCAGGTCGCCGACGGAGATCGCGCCGCTGCGGTAGAGGACGAGCCCATGCAGCAGCGCACCCGCGGTCGCGACCGCCAACAGCAGGGTGGGCAGGTAGCGGGCCTGGATCACCCCCTGCTCCACGAACGAGTCGCGGTAGAGCTTCGCGTTCTTCTCGAACTTGCCGTGCTCGCGCGGCTCCATCGCGGTCACCTTGACGACCTCGATGCCGCGCACCGCCTCGGTCAGCCCCGCGTTCAGGTCGCCGAACTGCTCGCGCATCCGGGTCGAGACCGGACCGAGCTTCTTGGTGTAGCCGCGCAGCGCGATGATGAACACGACGGCGAACGCCAGCGGTGAGAGCAGCAGCCGCCAGTCGATCAGCGCAATGAACACCAGCGGCACTAGGCCCTGCATGATCGAGTCGAACAGCAGGTCGAAGCCGGGGGAGATCATCGAGCTGAGCTGGCGGACGTCGTTCGCCGCGCGGGCCATCAGGTCGCCGATGCGCTGCCGGTTGTGGAACGTCTGGCTCTTGCCCAGCAGGCTGATGTAGAGCTCCTCGCGGCCGCCGCGCTCGAACCGCTTGGCGAGCACCTCGCTGCACAGCCGGGCGCCGAGGTCGAGCGTGCCGCGGACGATCACGATGCCGAGCAGCACGAGGACGACGGTGAGGAGCGTGCCCCGGTCGCCATCCAGCACGGCGTCGAACGCGGTGCCGGTCAGGCCGGGGACGGTGGAGTTGAGGATGATGAAGCCGAGCGAGCCGAGCAGGGCGCCGACGACGTACTTCTTGTTGCGGAGCTGATGCGACAGGACCCAGCGCAACGGGCTCCGCCGGTCCGACCTGAACTGGTCGGCGACGGTGAACTCCGAGCGGAGCGTTGCCACGAGGGCCTCCATTGGTGGTTGAGCTGGCGAAGCGCACGATGCCAGACCCCACCGACATGTGCCCTGCGGAACGATCTTCGACTCGGTCCGACCTTGGTTGTAGCACGTCTATGGCCCCTATTTTCAAGGGGTTTCTTCAGTGTTTCTCACGTTGACTGGACCGTAGGCACGTCATCGCGAGGTACGCATCAGGCGGCCGCCCGACGTGGCGTAGGTCGATAGTCCTACGCCTCGCCCGCCCAGCCGGTCCAGAGCTCGACGGTCACCTGGATGACAGGCCCGGCGGGGCGGATCTCGGCGTACTGCTGGTATTTGGCGACCAGCCAGTCGACCGGTTCCGCGCGTTCGGCGTCGTCGGTCAGGACCCGTGCGATGCCCTCGGCGCGGGCCCACCACAGGCGCGTCCAGTCGGCGTCGTCGTAGTGGTCGACGAGCAGGCTGACCTGCGGGTGTGCGGCGATGTGCCGCAGTCTCGCCAGACGCTGGGTGGACTTCGGCTTGTGGTCGACCGCCGTCACGATCAGGTCGCCGGCGAGGGCGAACGTGACCACCACGACGTGCGGACGGCCTCGTTCGTCCACGGTCGCGAGGTGGGCCGTTCGCGCAGAGCTGAACCGTTCGCGTGCTTCGTTCGGATCGAGCCGCACGTCCTGATCATCGCGGGTCGAGCGCGATGGCGTCGAACTGGGACCCACCCCGTCGGCACGCCTGGCGCCGCGGCAGACCGTTGCGGCCATCGGACTCTTCCTCGCCGCGATGTCCGCCGTCGAGAAGAAGGTCCTGGCTGGAGGTGAGGCCGACGAGCGAGGCGATCGTGCGGTGCCGCGGAGGCGATCCGTACGCACGACTGGCTCCCGCCCCGGCCGTGGGTGCAACCGGCCCGACGTGCCGTCGACATTTGACGAAAGAAGAGCGAGAAATCGATTGCTCGCACGCTACGATGTGTTCGGGCGTGGTGTCAACGGCTCATGGCGGCCGCTTGCTGCAAGCTAATCCCGGCAGCACGGCCAGGTGAGCTGGGCGAGGAGACAGAGGTTCCATGACGACGATCTACGACGTGGCCCGCCAGGCGCAGGTGTCGGCCGCGACCGTGTCGCGGGTCCTGAACGGGCGCGCGACCGTCGACCCGGTGCTGGTCGAGCGGGTGCAGGAAGCGGTGCGTTCGCTCGGCTATCGGCGCAACGCCGTGGCCCGGAACCTCCGCCGCAGCCGGACCATGCTGTGGGGGCTGATCATCTCCGACATCGGCAACCCGTTCTTCACCGCGCTCGCCCGCGGGGTGGAGGACGTGGCGCAGGCCGAGGGGTACTCGGTGGCGCTGTGCAACTCCGACGAGAACCCGGCGAAGGAGAGCCAGTACATCGGCGTCGTGCTCGACGAGCAGATGGCCGGCGTGATCATCTCGCCGTCGGGCCGTGGCCGCGACGTCCGGCTGCTGATCGAGGCGAACACGCCGGTCGTGGCGATCGACCGCGAGCTGCGGGCGGCGACCGTCGACAGCGTGCTGGTCGACAACGAGCATGGCGCCGAGCTCGCGACCTCGCACCTGATCGAGTCGGGCTACCGGCGCATCGCCTGCATCACCGGCCCGAAGCAGCTGTCCACGGCCACCCAGCGGCTGCGCGGCTACAAGCGGGCGCTGGCCGCGGCCGGGCTGCCGATGGACGAGTCGCTGGTGCGGTACTCCGACTACCGGGAGGCCGGCGCGTTCGAGGCGATGGAGTCGCTGCTGGACTCGGAGACCGCCCGGCCGGACGCGGTGTTCGCCGCGAACAACCTCACCACGGTCGGCGCGATGGACTGTCTCGTCAGCCGTGGCGTGAAGGTGCCGGTCGAGGTGGGTTTCGTCGGGTTCGACGACATCCCGTGGGCACACCTGGTGCGGCCGTCGTTGACGACCGTGGCGCAGCCGACGTACGAGCTCGGCCAGACCGCGGCGCGGCTGCTGGTCGAGCGCATCAAGGAGCCCTCCCGCCCACCCGCGCGGGTGGTGTTGCGTACAGTCCTGCACGAGCGGGACAGCAGTCGCCGGCCGTAGCGCTTTCGCAAAATGCGTCCATGAGGACTGGGTAAACGCCAGACGACTTACGGAAGAATGGGGCGCATTCGTTCGGCCGAATTCGTCGGGTAACGCCATGGGTGAGGTGAGGAGTCATGCCCTGTGGGCGTGGCGTAAGCCCGTTCCAGGCGTGGCGGCGAGGCGCGCGGGCCGTTCGGGCTTGCGGGTAAGGGAAAATCGTTCGTCTCCGAACCGCCTGTGCGGAAGTGGTGACGAATTGCTGACCGGCGTGTCCAGGGGCTGATCTTGGTTTGCGCGGGTGTTTCTTGAGGGTCAATGATGCGAGAGCGAGTTCGTCTTCCTTGACGTGACGGGTGATTGGCCGAGGCTGCCGTGGGGTAGCTGATCGCTGGAAGCCGTCACTACGGGGGTAGGGATGCTGAAGCAGTTGGAGCGAACAAGGCAGCGGCCGGCCAAGGGCCAGGGTCCGGGTGCCTCAGCCCTGGCATTCCTGGCCCTCGTGGTCATCGTCGTAGGCGGTGTCGGCGCGATCGTGAGCTGGCTTCTCTGGTCCGGGCTGGGCGTCGGCGTAGGCATCATCGGCGGCGTGGCCATCGTGGCGAGCGGAGGCCTCTTCGTCTGGTCCGAGTCCCGACTGGGCGCTCGCCCCAAGTCCCCAGCCACGTCACCCACCGCCGGTTCTGAGTCGGAGCCCGAAACCTCGGACCACCCGCGCTAGCCACCCCTCCCAGGCGGCGGGAGCGATTGGCGGCACCGCCTACACTGGGCGGAGCCATGAACCAGCCAGTCGAGCTCGTCTTCGCCGCACCGCGCCGAGGGAAGCCGCCCCGTCATCTCGCCGATCTGAGCCCCACCGAGCGCCGCGAGGCGCTGACCGAGCTCGGGCAGCCGGCGTATCGCGCCAGGCAGCTGTCCACGCACTACTTCGCGCGGTACATCGACGACCCCGCCGAGATGACCGACCTCCCGGCGACCGGACGCGACCAGATCGTCGACGGGTTGCTGCCGAACCTGCTGACGCCCATCCGCACGCTCACCAGCGACGGCGGCACGACGGTCAAGTCGGTGTGGCGCCTGTTCGACGGCGCGCTCGTCGAGTCCGTGCTCATGCGCTACCCCGGCCGCGTCACGATGTGCGTCTCCAGCCAGGCGGGCTGCGGGATGGCCTGCCCGTTCTGCGCCACCGGCCAAGCCGGCCTCACCCGCAACCTGTCCACCGCCGAGATCGTCGGCCAGGTCGTCGCCGGTTCCCGCATGCTCGCCCGCGGCGAGGTGGAGGGCGGCCCCGGCCGGATCTCGAACATCGTCTTCATGGGCATGGGCGAGCCGATGGCCAACTACCGCACGGTGATCTCCGCTGTCCGTAGGTTCACCGATCCCGTCCCGGACGGCCTCGGCATCTCCCAGCGCGGCGTCACCGTGTCGACCGTCGGCCTGGTGCCGAGGATCAAGCAGCTCACCGAAGAGGGCCTGAACGTCACGCTCGCCGTCTCCCTGCACGCCCCCGACGACGAGCTGCGCGACGAGCTCGTTCCGGTCAACACCCGGTGGAAGGTGCAGGAAGTTCTCGACGCCGCGTGGGAGTACGCGGCGCGTACCAAGCGGCGGGTGTCGATCGAGTACGCGCTGATCCGCGACATCAACGACCAGGCCTGGCGGGCTGACCTGCTCGGCGAGCTGCTCGCCGGCCAGCTCGTGCACGTCAACCTGATCCCGCTGAACCCCACGCCCGGCTCGAAGTGGACCGCCTCGCGCCCCGAGGACGAGCGCGAGTTCGTCCGCCGGCTCGAGGCCCACGGTGTACCCGTCACCGTCCGCGACACCCGCGGCCGCGAGATCGACGGCGCCTGCGGCCAGCTCGCCGCGAAAACTAGCTAGATGGTCGCAGCCCCGGCTCGCGAAGGTTCGCTGCGTCTGTCAGCTGCCAACCGATGCGCACGCTGGGCTGCTTCAGCCGAGCCGGACTGCGACGTCTAACCAGGCAAGGCGATTCCGCGGACGACGCCGGCCTGGTCGGCGGCGACCAGCAGGCCGTCCACGACGACTGGCGTGCTGAACGTGTTGGCCGGCGAGAGCTGCAGCCGGTGGCCGACCGCTCCGGTGGCGAGGTCGAGGCTGGCGAGCAGCCCGGTGGTCGCCACGATCCAGGCTCTCTCACCCGCGATCACTGGCCCGGCGTTCAACGTCCGTACGCCGACCTCTGAGCGCCAGGTCGCGACGCCGGTCGTGGGCGAGACCAGCTGGAACCGGCTGAACTCGTCGACGATCAGCAGCCGCTGGTCGTCGAGCAGGATCGACGGCGGGTACAGCGCGCCACTCGGTACGGTCCAGCGCACCGCGCCGGTCGCCCGGTCCAACGCTGTCGCGCTGGTGACCGTCGAGACGAGCACGGTGCCGTTCGGCAGCAGCTCGAGCACGTCGTCCCACGGTCCGTAGATGAGCCGGACGTACGCGGTCGTCCGCGTGGTCATCGACGCGGTCCACAATTCCGCGCCGGTGCGGGCGTCGAACGCGTACGCGTTGCCATCCCCGCCGCCGGCGTAGACGCGCTCGCCGTCACACGCGACCCGGCCGGCGAAGAACCCGTGCAGGTCGGCGGACCACGCACGCGCGCCGGTGCGGGCGTCGACCGCGTACAGCGTCGTGCCCGCGGTGAAGATCACCAGCTCGCGGCCGTCGACGGTGGTGGCGAGCGGCATGCTGAGCACCGGGTCAGGCGTACGGAATCGCCAAGCCCGCTGGCCGTCCCGTGCTCGGAGGGCGTAGAGGTGATGGTCCGCCGACGGGACGAAGACCGTACGCCCGTCGGCGCTGAACGCCGCGCCGCGGTAGACCGGGCCGACCTTGGTGTCCCACTCGACGCGGGCTCGGCTCTCGGTCGGCCGGAACGCCTTCACGGTGCCGGCTGTCGACGCGGCGACGACGAGGTCGCCGTACGCGGCAAGAGCGCCCTGCACCTTGCCCGCGAGCCTGGTCGTCCACCGCACCGACGGGCCGCCAGTAGGGCGCGGCAACGAGAACGGCTCGGTCCGGTCGTACCGCGTCCCGGCGGCGTCGGCGACCCGTACCTGCAGGCGATGCGCGCCCGGCGGCAACGCGGACACGTCGACCGAGCCCGACCAGGTGGAACTCGAGGCGGTGAGGTCGACCCAGGTGCCGTTGTTGCTGCCGCCGAAGACGTGCTGCGGGTAGACCTGCGCCTGCACGGTCTGGGCTTGTGCGCGGCGGGCAAGGCGAACGGAGACCGCGAGCGACCCGGCGGCCTGGTCGAGGTCGATGTCGACCGGCTTGAGGTCGGTGTCGTCGCGGCCGAGTGGGATCGTTGCCACGTCGCGGCGGGTCGTCGTCCCGTCGGCGTTGATCGTGACGAGCTCGACCTTGAGAGCGGTGGCGAGGCGTTCGACCGCGTAGTACCAAGGGCCGTCCTTGGTGGCGTCGGCCGCGACCTGGGTGAGCCCGTTGAAGCGCTGGACCTGCTCGGTGTGGATGTGCCCGGCGAAGATCGCGCGCACCGGGTAGGGCGCGATCGTCTCGAGGAACGCGTCCTGGTCGTTGACGTAGTAGTAGTGCGCGCTGAGCGGGTAGTGCAGGAACAGCACGGACGGGCGCTGCCCAGCGCGGCGGAGGTCGCGGTCCAGCCAGGCGAGGTCCTCGGGTCCGAACAGCCCGGGCTCCTGCAGCAGCGTCGTCGGGTCGAGCCCGACGACGTGCAGGCCGCCGAGGTCGAACGAGAACGGCGCGGGGCCGAACTTCTCGCGGTAGAGCTCGGCGCCGTTCACGTCCCAGCGGACCTCGTGGTTGCCGGGCACGTGGCGGACGCGGGGCCGGAGCGATTCGGGGATGGTGGAGAGGTAGGCGTCGATCTCGCCGCGGGAGCCGTACTCGGTGATGTCGCCGCAGTTCAGCACGAAGTCGGGATCTGCGGCGTCGATGGCCGCGAAGATCCTGGTGAGGAGTGCGTGCCTGGTGGGGTCGTCGACGTTGGAGTGCGTGTCGGTGACCACCGCGAACCGCACCCCGGAGCCAGTGTCCGCGTTCGCCGGCTGACTCGTCGCAGCGATCGCCCCGGCCGCGCCGAGAGCGAGAAACCCACGCCGTCCCCACACCTGTCCAGTCATGCCGGCGACGCTAACGGCACTGCCGTACGTGCAACGTGAACAGACCGCAAGCGGACGGTGAAACGCCTCCTTCTGGTCAGCGTTCGACCTGCTCGTCCAGCCGCGCGCGGAGCTGGTGCACCTCCTCGGTGAGCCGCTCGACCTCGACCGTGGTGATGGTGGCGGCCCGACTACTGCGCTTCACGTCGAGGATGGCGAGCGCCTCACAACCATGAGCGGGCCTCGCGGATCCGGGCACGTACTGCGATGTGCTCATGAAGCGATCGCGCCGCGCACCGGAGAGGACGTCGACCAGCGTGACCATCCGCGGCAACCGTGGCGGACGAGGACGAGCAACGTCAGGAAGTGGTGCACCAACCGCCATCGCTCCTCGGTGATCGCGAGGCGGACGAAGGAGACGATCGCCCACGCTGCCCAGACGACGGCGGCGCAGACGGCCCGTGTGCCGGCAGGCAAGGCTGGTTGCAGGATGGGTACCGCGTAGGCGGTGAGGAACAGGACGGCGACTGCGGTGAGCGGCCATTCGAGTCGCCGTTCCCAACTGGCCAAGCGAGTCATGCCGATCAGGCTGCACGCGATAGCCCGCCGCGGTGGCCGACTTTGCCCAATTGACGCATTACTCCGGTCGGGTCGGGGCGAGCTCGGCGGCTTGGCGGAGGGCTTCGAGCATGCTGCCCTCCTCCGCTGTTCCCGTTCCCGCGATGTCGAAGGCCGTGCCGTGGTCGACCGAGGTGCGGATCACGGGTAGGCCGACGGTGATGTTCACGCCGGCGTCCAGGCCCAGCACCTTCACGGGGCAGTGGCCCTGGTCGTGGTACATCGCCACCACCGCGTCGAAGTCGCCGCGGACGGCACGGAAGAACACGGTGTCCGCGGGCAACGGACCCTGCGCGTCGATCCCCGCGGCACGAGCGGCCTCCACGCCGGGGGCCACCTTGGACTCCTCTTCGCCGTTGCCGAACAGGCCGTTCTCGCCCGCATGCGGGTTGATCCCGCAGACCGCGATCCGCGGCTCGGCGATCCCGGACTTCACCAACGTCGCATGCGCGCGAACGATCGTCCGTTCCACCAAGCCCGGCTCGATCCGCGCCACTGCGTCCAGCAGTCCGAGGTGCGTCGTGCAGTGGATCACCCGCAACGAAGGCGCCGACAGCATCATCGACACCTCCGGCGTCCCGGTCAGCTCCGCCAGGATCTCCGTGTGCCCTGGGTACACGTGCCCGCCCGCGTGCAGGGCCGCCTTGTTCAACGGGGCCGTGCAGATCGCGTCTACCTCGCCGCCCATGGCCAACGCCACCGCGCGCTCGATGTAGCGGAACGCCGCGTCGCCCGCCACCGGTGACAGTTCGCCGAACGGCAGGTCAGCGGGGATCAGCGCGAGGTCCACGCACGAGACCTCACCGGGCGAGAACGTCGCCTCCAACGGACCGGAGACCGCACGCAAGGTCAGCTTGACACCGGTGATCTCGACCGCGCGGGCGAGCCGCGCGAGGTCGCCGACAACGAACGGCCGGCACCTCTCGTACACCGACGGCTGCGCCAACGCCTTCACGACAACCTCCGGACCGACGCCGGCCGCGTCGCCCATCGTGATCGCGATGATCGGACGGTTCATCGAACTCCCTCGAGCGTCTCGACTGCACGAACCAGACTGTCAGCATCGCCGAACGTCCCCGCCTTGGTCACCACCGGCCCACGCCACGCACCGGACGCGAGCGACACGGGCACGCCGTGTTCGATCTCGTCCACCAGCTCCAACGCGGTCACCCCGAACGCCCGCAGCACCGACGACGCCGTCTCGCCACCGGTCAGGACGAGCCCTCCGACGGAGGGCGCGTGCCGCGCGAGCTCGTCCGCGAGGAGGCGAACGTGCCGAACGTCCTCCTCGCCGGGTGACAGGTCCAGCGCGACGACCGGGCTCGCCCCCTCCCGCAGCGCAAGACCCAGCTGCGACAAAGAGACGATCGGACGGCCGCGCGCGTCGAGCTGGGCGACCTGGGACGCGGCGCGCGGCGCCATGCTGCCCACCACGGTCAGCACCGGCCGTACCGAAGGAACGGCGGAGGCGAAGGACCCCGCAAGCCCCAGGGCAGCGGGCAGCTCGGCGGCAAGACCGCCCGAACCCACCCAAACCACGTCCCGTCCCAGCGACGCGCCGGCAACGGCGAGCGTGCGCAGATCCACGGTCGTCGAGGCGTCGCATACCACCGCGCGGACGCCGTCCGACCCCACGACTTCGGCGTTCGGCAAAGCGGAGACCCCCGCCGCGACCAGCGTCCCGACCAGGTGCGAGACAGGCCGACCCCGGTCGAGCTGCCAGCCGTCCACGGTCGTTCGCCCGACCGCGGGGAACGCCGGCGCGACGATCGCGACCGACCGCGGCCCCCAGGCGTCCAGCGCGGCCCGCACCTCGGGTCCGAGCTGGCCGCGCGCCAACGAGTCGACCTTCTTGTACAGGGTCTCCACACCCGCCGAGCGCGCCGCCGCGACAGCCAAGCCGACCCGTTCGGCAGCGGCGGCAGCCCCCAGCGCACGCGTGCCGAGATCGAGTGCAACGACGTCGTACGGCCCCGACAACAGCGAAAGGTCCCAGCCCACAACGGTCCGCAGCCCCGAGCGCCGGAAGCCGATCCCGGTGTCCGCCGCGCCGGTCAGGTCGTCGGCCAGGACAGCAACGAGAGGCGCCATGCCAAGCCACGGTAGTTGATCAGTCGTCGCCCTCGGCGGGGTCGGAGAGCCGGGACAGCGGGAGCACGTACCAGACCGCGAGGAACAACACGGCGATCGCGATACTGATGATCCACGCGAACGACCGTTGCAGCACCAGGTCCAGGACGAGCAGGACAGCGGAAGAGATCGCGAGCCAGAGCGCGACCATGCCGACGTGGGTGAGCCGGTTCGACATCTTGACGATCTCGACCTTGCGACCGCGCCCGAACAGCACCCGGTGGTACGCGACCGGCGCCATCAGGAAGATCGTCGCGACACAGCTCAGCAGCAGCGTGGTGAAGTACACGCCCTTCTCGAACCCGTCCGCGGAGGCGAACCGAGGCTGAACGGCGAGGATCAGCAGGAAACCGAACAGGATCTGCACGCCGGTCTGCAGAACCCGCAGCTCCTGCAGCATCTCGCCGAGGTTCCGGTCGGCGCGCTCGGCCGGGGACTCCTGCCTGCCGTCGGGCCTCGCGTCGGGCCTCGCGTCGGGTTGGCCGTCCTCGTTCACGCCGGAACTATGCCCACTCGAGGGCAGGTCACGCGTCACAGAGCACCGCGGCGGCCTCGGCGACCGTGTCGACGAGCGTCAGCTGCTCGGCCATCGGGCGGCCTTTGCCGAGCTCGGACAGCAGCTGCCAGGCGGGGAAGCGTTCGGTCCAGTACGAGCGGCCGACCAGCACCATCGGCATC
The DNA here is from genome assembly GCF_016907715.1 of Tenggerimyces flavus. Lineage (NCBI taxonomy): Bacteria > Bacillati > Actinomycetota > Actinomycetes > Propionibacteriales > Nocardioidaceae > Tenggerimyces > Tenggerimyces flavus. The sequence goes on from NZ_JAFBCM010000001.1 coordinate 3,675,247, forward strand.
CCTGTACCCGCGTCCGCGTAGAAGTTCGCGGTCGCGACCGTGAAGATCTCCTGCACCGTTCCGGCCGCTCCCGGCAGGAACGCGACGCCAGCGTTCGAGCGGCCGAGCAGGACGTCCTCGCGGAGCGAGTTCCGGAAGAACTTCGCGACCTCGCTGGCGAACGCGTTCGGCGGCTCGTGGCCGTAGTGCCAGGTGGGAACGCCGAGGCTGTGCCCGAACGACTCCGACCACTTCGACCTGACCTCGAACGCGGCCTTCGCCCAGGCGGTCACGTCATGCTCGAAGTCCGGCTGCCGGCCAAGGATGTCCAGCGCCTCGGCGAGCGCGTCGTCGTCGTGCGGGGCGAGGAACGCGCCGAGGTTGGCGGCCTCCATCGAGCCCGGACCGCCGCCGGTGGCGACAATGCGGCCGGCGCGGGTGAGCGTACGACCGAGCCAGGCGGCGTCGGCGAACCGCTGCTCGCCGCGGCGTACGGCGTGCCCGCCCATGATGCCGACGACGTTCCGGCCGTCGATCAGCTCCTCGAGCGCGTCGGTGATCGCGTGGTCGTGCAGCGCCGAGGCCAGCGTCGCGCCGACGGAGTGGTGCGCCTCCTCGTGCCGTGCCCAAGCGTAGATGCGGGCGTCGCAGGTGGCCTCGTACCCGCCCTCGTCGAGGCCGGCATAGAGCTCGTCGGGGGAGTAGAGGCGGCCGCGGTACGGGTCGAACCCGATGTCCGGGAGCGTCGGGAACACCAGGCCGCCGTGGCGTCTGACCAGGCGCTCGGCGCGCTCGTCCATGGCACAGCCGAGGAACAGCGCGCCGGCGGCGTCGAGCTTGGAGAGCACCTCGGAACGGTCGGTGAGGTCGATCGACTGCAGGTGCCAGCCCCGCATCGAACGGGCACCGTGCGCGACGAGCGCGTCGAAGTGCTCGAGGCTCTCGACCTCGCAGTAGGGGCGCTCGGCGGGCATTGCGTCGGTCTCCTTTCGGGTGTTGCATGATCAACGTTAGTCGCATGAGCGTCGGTGGCGGCGTTGCTTTCTCGACCCGCTCCGCATCAACGGTGCGCCCGTTGTCGCCAACGGATCGTTGGCGACACCTCCTGGCGCACCGTTGGTGCCCCCGTCGAGAAGGCGACGCCTGTGGCCACCGACCGGTGCGACCATCGGGGCTAGAGGGAGGTGGCGGTTCGATGGGGCCATACCGCGAGGCGTACCGGCGGAGTGTCGAGGATCCGGCCGGGTTCTGGGCGGAGCAGGCCGCGCGGATCAGCTGGTTCCACAAGCCGTCGCTGGTCCTCGACGAGAGCCGGCCGCCCTTCTATCGCTGGTTCGGTGATGGCGTCCTCAATACCTGCTACAACGCACTCGACCGCCACGTCGTGTCCGGACGGGCGGACCAGCCGGCGCTGATCTACGACAGCCCGGTGACCGGGAGTGCGCGCACGTTCACGTACGCCGACCTGCTGGAACGCGTCGCCGCGTTCGCCGGCGGGCTGCACGCGCTCGGCGTCGGGCAGGGCGACCGGGTCGTGCTCTACATGCCGATGGTCCCCGAGACCGTGATCGCGATGCTGGCCTGCGCCCGGATCGGGGCGGTGCACTCGGTGGTGTTCGGCGGCTTCGCGCCGGCGGAGCTCGCCGCGCGGATCGACGACGCGCAGCCGAAGGTCGTGCTGTCGGCCTCGTGTGGGATCGAGCCCACCCGCGTCGTCGAGTACAAGCCGATGTTGGACCGGGCCCTGGAGCTCGCGGAACACAAGCCGCAGACGTGCGTGATCCTGCAACGCCAGCAGGCCACCGCCGAGCTCGTCGAGGGGCGCGACCTGCCGTGGGCGCAGGTCCATCGCGCCGGGGCGAACGATCCGGCACCCTGCGTTCCCGTCGACGCGCTCGATCCCCTCTACATCCTCTACACGTCGGGCACGACCGGGCGGCCGAAGGGGATCGTGCGCGACAACGGCGGGCATGCCGTCGCGCTGCGCTGGTCGATGGACAACGTGTACGGGATCCAGCCGGGCGACGTCTGGTGGGCCGCGTCCGACGTCGGCTGGGTGGTCGGGCACTCGTACATCGTCTACGCGCCGTTGCTCGCCGGCGCGACGACCGTTCTGTACGAGGGCAAGCCGGTGGGCACGCCCGATGCCGGAGCGTTCTGGCGGGTGGTCTCGGACCACGGTGTCAACGCGCTCTTTACAGCGCCGACCGCACTCAGGGCGATCAAGAAGGAAGATCCGTCCGGAACCATGCTCGGCGACTATGACCTGTCCTCGTTGCGGACCCTGTTCCTGGCGGGGGAGCGGCTGGATCCCGACACGTACTCGTGGTCGTCGGAGCTGCTGGGCGTGCCGGTCGTCGACAACTGGTGGCAGACCGAGACCGGGTGGCCGATCTGCGCGAGCCCGCGCGGGTTGGAGGAGCTGCCGTTGAAGGCGGGGTCGCCGTCGGTCCCGGTGCCGGGGTACGACGTGCGCGTCCTCGACGAGGCCGGCGCCGAGGTGCCGACTGGTCAGGAGGGCGCGATCTGCGTCAAGCTGCCCTTGCCTCCGGGCACCTTGCCGACGTTGTGGAACGACGACGAGCGGTACGTTTCCAGTTACCTGGCTCGCTATCCGGGCTACTACCTGTCCGGCGACGGTGGCTACATCGACAACGACGGCTACGTGTTCGTGATGGGCCGGACCGACGACGTGATCAATGTCGCCGGGCACCGGCTGTCGACGGGCTCGATGGAGGCGGTGCTGGCGCAGCACCCCGCCGTCGCGGAGTGCGCGGTGATTGGCGTCGCGGATCCGTTGAAGGGCCAGCTGCCCCGCGGCTTCGTCGTGCTGAAAGCCGGCGTGTCGGTGCAAGAGGAAGACCTCGCCACCGAGCTGGTGCAGCTGGTACGCGAGCAGATCGGCCCGGTGGCCGCGTTCCGTACGGTCTCGGTCGTCCCCGCGTTGCCGAAGACCCGGTCCGGGAAGATCCTGCGCCGGACGATGCGCGAGATCGCCGACGGCGGGACCCCGAACGTGCCGTCGACGATCGAGGACCCGGCGGTTCTGGAGACGATCACGCCCGCCCTCCGCGGCTGAGGCACGTGGAACGCCGTTTCCGGACGACGTCAGTAATTGGCCACCGCGATGACTTCTACGCGAATTAACTCCGGCGCATAGTTCTAACAGGCAACTGCTCCATCCCTGAAGGCGCGAGCAGATGTGGGGGCGCGATGTCGTCGCAACGCAGGCTTCGTACGTTCGGTGTGGCAACGCTCGGTGTGGTCGCGTTGCTCGCCTCGATGGGACTGGCCAACGCCAGCCCGAGCACCCGGCAGGTTTCCGAGACGCAGAAAACCCAACCAGCCAACGCGGTCAGCAGGGCCACGGTCACGCTGATCTCCGGCGACGTCGTCACGGTCCAGCGCTTCGCCGACGGCCGGCAGGTCGCCACGGCGGCCGCGCGAGCGGGCCGTACGGACATCGCGTTCAGCACCCAGTACGACGAGGACAGCGTCTACGTCATCCCCAGCGACGCGATCCCGTTGCTCGCCCAGGGCAAGCTCGACCGCGGCCTGTTCGACGTCGCGCAGCTGGTCAAGGACGGCTACGACGACGCGCACGCCAGCTCCACGCCGGTCATCGTGCAGTACAAGAAGGCGAGCCCGAAGGCCACGCTCAGGGGTACGAGCAAGCGCTTCACGCTCGAGAGCATGAACGCCACCGCCGTACGCGCCAACAAGCAGGACACCCAGGCGCTCTGGACCAGCATCGCCAGCACGCCTGACCTGCAGAAGGTCTGGCTCGACGGCCGCGTCCAGGTCACCGACGACGTCAGCAACGAGCAGATCGGCGCGCCTGCCGCGTGGCAGGCCGGCTTCGACGGCACCGGCGTGAAGGTCGCCGTCCTCGACACCGGCATCGACCAGACGCACCCGGACTTCGCCGGCAAGGTCGCGGCCGAGCACAACTTCACCACCGACCCGAGCGCCACCGACCTGTTCGGGCACGGCACGCACGTCGCCTCGACCGTCGCCGGTTCTGGCGCCGCGTCCGCCGGCAAGTACAAGGGCGTCGCCCACGGCGCCACGTTGCTGAACGGCAAGGTCCTCGACCGCAACGGCAGCGGTACGGACAGCCAGATCATCGAGGGCATGGAGTGGGCGGCCGCGCAGGGCGCCAAGGTCGCGAACCTCAGCCTCGGCACGCACTCGCCGAGCGACGGCACCGACCCGCTCGTGCAGGCCGTCGACCGGATCAGCAAGGAGACCGGCACGCTGTTCGTCATCGCTGCCGACAACATCGGCCCCGGCGACAGCACGATCACCAGCCCTGGTTGGGCGAACGAGGCCCTCACCGTCGGCGCCGTCAACAGCGAGGACGCGCTCGCGAACTTCTCCAGCCGCGGCCCGCGACTCGGCGACTACGGCATCAAGCCCGATATCACCGCGCCCGGCGTCCAGATCATCGCGGCCCGCGCGGAGGGCACCCAGCTCGGCCCGATCGTCGACGAGAAGTACGTCAAGCTCGACGGCACCTCGATGGCAGCGCCGCACACCGCGGCCGCTGCCGCGATCCTCGCGCAGGAGTTCCCGAACTGGACGAACACCCAGCTCAAGGACGCGCTCATCAGCACCGCCAAGACGATCCAGGGCAACTCCGTCTACCAGCAGGGCGGCGGCCGGCTCGACGTCGCGAGGGCCTTCTCCCAGAAGGTCTACTCGAGCCCAGGCACGCTGAACCTCGGCTTCCTGCCCTGGCCGCACACCACCAGCGAGCCGATCGTCAAGCCGGTCACCTTCTCCAACGTGAAGGCCGAACCGGTCACGCTCGACCTCACGCTCGCCCTGTCCGGCAAGAACGGGCCCGCGCCCGCCGGCATGTTCTCGGTCAGCCCTGCCACGGTGACGATCCCCGCCGGTGGATCCGCCGGGGTCACTGTCACCGCCGATCCGAGCAAGGGCGACCCCGACCTGTACGGCGGCTACCTCGTCGGCACGGCGGACGGCGTCGAGGTGCACACCTCGGTCGGGCTCTACAAGGAACCCGAGATGTACAACGTCACCGTGCCCGCCACCGCACGCGACGGCCGCCAGGCGGACGGCATCAGCCAGGTCGAGTTGTGGGGGCCGAACCTCCCCGGCGGCTTCCAGACCAAGTACTACCGCGGCGGTGTCACGCCGGTCTTCCGCGTGCCGCCGGGAACCTACAGCCTGATGGGCTACCTCTTCACGATGGACGAGCCCAACCTGTACGCGACCGAGTCGACCATGGTGGGCAAGCCGGAGTTGACAGTGACCGCCGACGCCACCGTTCCGCTCAGTGCGGTGGGTGCGAACGAGATCACGACCAAGACGGCGAAGCCGTCGGAGCCGCTGATCCTGCAGCTGGCTTACTACCGGAAGGTCGGCGAGCCGTCGTTCTCCAGCTCGTTCACGCTGAGCCCGCCGATCGACCGCGCGTTCGCCGTGCCCACGAGCCCAGTCCAGCAAGGGGAGTTCGAGTTCTACGACCGCTGGACGCTGCAGGCGCCCACGCTGCAGGCCAAGGTCACCGCGCCGCAGTCGATCGCGCTGGACCCGTTCTTCCTCACGAACTCGCCCAAGGTGGACGGCAAGCACACGTTGCCACTCGTCTACGCCGGGTCGGGCCGGCCGGAGGACTTCGTCGGCAAGCCGGTACGTGGGCGGATCGCGCTCGTGCAGCGGACGACCGGCATGACGTTCAACAGCCAGGTCGTGAACGCGGCCAACGCCGGCGCGGCGGCGGCGATCATCTACAACAACCGCCCCGGCCTGCTGCTCGGGTTCGGCGGCAACCCGGGAACGGTCCCGATCCCGTCGTTCACGATCGACCAGGCGCCCGGGCAGATGCTCGTTTCCCTTCTGCAGCAGGGGAATGTCAAGGTGCAGTACTCCGGCACCTCGATCAGCCCCTACCTGTACGAGGTGATCCACCCGAACCCGGACGCGATCTCAGCCAACCAGTCGCACGAGGTCACCAACAAGAACTCGATCCGGCTGAACAGCGACTACTACGCGCACCTGCAGAGCCAGGTTGGCGCCGACGTGCTGCACGCGTTCCGGCCGTGGACGGCGTTCGCGTTCGGCTTCGCCCGTGAGCTGCCTCGACCGCTGAAGCGCACCGAGTGGGTGTCGACGGGTGACACGAGCTGGTTCCACATCGCGTGGGCGAACTACCCGTTCGACGGCGAGTACGACGGGCTCGTCACGTCGTACGAACCAGGCCCGGCGCGCGCGGAGCGTACGTTCGCGCAGGTCTCCCGGCCCGGCTTCCCGAAGGGGCTGACGGGCTGGGAGGAGGACGGCGCGCCGCCGACCCGGGTCGGCGACGAGCTGGCGATCGCGATGTTCCCGTACGCCGACGCGACGCACACCGGGCTCGGTACGGCGGGCGACGTGGCATCGACGAAGCTCTACCGCGGCAGCAAGCTGCTCGCCGAGGGGGCGTACCCGGTCGGGACGTTCGACGCCGACGTCGCGGAGGAGGCGACGTACCGGCTGGTGACGTCGCTGCAGCGCAAGCAGGCCTGGTCGAAGTACTCGACCGACATCGACACCACGTGGACGTTCAAGTCGGCGCGGCCGGCCGAGAACGCGCGGGTGCCGCTGCCGTTGCTGCAGGTGGACTACGACCTGCGGCTGGACCTGTGGAACAAGGCGCGAGACCGTTCCGACTACACGTTCCGCCTGCAGGCTGGGCGCAACGTCAAGACGGCGAAGGTGTGGGTGTCGTTCAACGACGGCGCGACCTGGAAGCGCGTGGACGCGCGGCAGAACGGCGGCTCGCTCGTCGTGACCGTCACGCATCCCGCGGTGTCGCGGACCTCTGGTGCCGTGTCCCTGCGCGTGCAGGCCGCGGACGCTGCGGGGAACGCGATCGACCAGACCGTAATCCGGGCGTACGGACTCAAGGCGAAGTAGCGGTCCGGGCGGCGGCGAGTTCGAGGGAGCCCGCCGCCGCCCGGATCCGGTCTACAGCTCGCAGAGGACCTTGGCCTCGACATTGACGCACTTGTCGATGCCGGCGCCGCCGTTGCCGAAGTCACCGTTCAGGTGCGGCCCGCCGTCGAGCTGGTCGTTCCCGCCCTCACCGATCAGCGCGTCGTCGCCCCCGCCGCCGAAGAGCTGGTCGGCCCCCTCGCCGCCCCAGATCTCGCTCTTGCCCGGTCCGCCGATGATGACGTCGTTGCCGCGGCTGCCGCGCAGGTTCTCGTTGCGGCTGCCGATCTTCGCGCCCGGGCCGCTCACGACGCCCATCGCGCCGGATACGTTCGGGAAGCTCGCCGACACCTGGACCCGGTCGTTGCCGTCACCCAGCTCCACGAAGAGCCCGATCACCGCGGTGGCCGGGCAGGACGCCGTGTTCGCGCTGATCCGGACGCACGGCGAGCCGGCCGTCAACGGCGTCGCGGCGTCGGTCACGAGGACCCGGCTGCCGCTCCTCGTGACCCGGACGTTGTTGCCCGCGCCCGCGCCGGCGTCGAACCGGAGCGTTCCGCTCTGCACGGTCACCCGACCGGGCGTCGCGGCCGTGGCGGGCGCCGACAGGGTGAGCGCGAGAGCACCCGCGACCAGCGCGACCGTCACCGTACGTGAGACCTTGATCATCATCTGGAACATTCCCCCAACTCGTATGCAGACGTCGCCGCCCATCTGAGCAGGTACGCGCCGCGCTGTCCTCAGTAGTCACTACTGAATTCGTGTCGTTCGGACCGCCCTGTTGGTTACGGTGTGCGCGATGGAGATCCGGGTCCTCGGGCCGGTCCAAGCCTGGGCGGACGGCGACGAGATCGACCTCGGGCCGCGCAAGCGCCGGCACCTGCTCGCGCTGCTGGCGCTCGAGCTCGGCCGTCTCGTTCCGCTGGACCGCCTCGTCGACCTGCTCTGGGGTACGGATCCGCCCGCCGGCGCGCGGCGGGTGATCTTCGCCCACGTCTCGCGGCTCCGGCACACCCTCGCCGCGGCCGGTGCCGAGCGGTACGGCGTCGAGATCGCCACCGTCGACCCCGGGTACGCCCTGCACGCCGACCCGGACCGCGTCGACGTGCACCGCTTCCACCGGCTCGTCCGGCTGGCGGCCGCGGCCGACGCGCCGAAGCGGCGGGCCGACACGCTGCGTACCGCGCTCGAGCTGTGGCGCGGCGAGCCGCTGGCGGGCATCGAGCATCGGGACCTCGCCGTCGGCGGCCTCGAGGACGCCCGGCTCGCGGCGGTCGAGGACCGCGTCGACGCCGACCTCGGCAGTGGCCGCCACCAGGACCTCGTCGAGGAGCTCGCGAGCCTCCACGACGCGCATCCGTACCGCGAACGGTTGCTCCGCCAGCTGATGCTCGCGCACTACCGTTCGGGCGCGCCGCAAGCCGCGGTTGACAGCTACGAACGGCAGCGCGCCAGGCTCGCCGACCAGCTCGGGCTCGACCTCGGTGCGGACGTCGTACGACTCCGCGAACAGATCGACCACCGTTCGCCCGACCTCGACTACGCGCCGGACGAGTCGACGACGAGCACGGACAGGCCGAAGGTCGTACCGGCCCAACTCCCAGCCACCGTTGGCGGTTTCGTCGGCCGCGGCGACCAGCTCAGCCTGCTCGACAAGGCCGTCCACGAGTCCGCAGTCGTGCTCGTGACCGGCAGCGCCGGCGTGGGCAAGACCGCCTTGACGGTGCGCTGGACCCATCAGGTGCGGCCACGCTTCCCCGACGGCCAGCTGTTCGTCGACCTCCGCGGCTACTCCGGCGTGCCGCCGATGACGCCGCTCGCCGCGCTCGCGTATCTGCTGCCGGCACTCGGCGTCGACGCCGACGAGGTGCCGTTCGAGCTCGACGAGGCGAGCGCGCTGTTCCGGGAGCTCCTCGCGGAGCGCCGGACCGCGCTCGTGCTGGACAACGCCGTGTCCGCCGAGCAGGTACGGCCATTGCTGCCCGACCGGCCGGGGACGCTCGTCGTGGTCACCAGTCGCGACCGGCTCGAGGGGCTCGAGGCTGAGCGGGTGCGGCTCGACGTTCTCGACGAGGCGGACAGCCTCGAGCTGCTCGCACGCGTGATCGGTCGCGAACGGGTCACCACTGAGCGAGCGGCCGCCGTACGTCTCGCCGAGCTCTGCGCCCAGCTCCCGCTGGCGTTGCGGATCGCCGCGGCCAACCTCACCGACGACCCGACGCGCGATCTCGCCGGGTACGTCCGCGAGCTCGAGGCCGGCAACCGGCTCGCCGCGCTCGAGGTCGAGGGCGACGAGGAGACCGCCGTCCGCGGCGCGATCGACCTCTCGTACGGACGGCTCGAAGCCGAAGCCCGGCGGATGTTCCGGCTGTTCGGAGTCGTGCCCGGCCCCGACCTCGCGACCGACGCGGCCGCCGCGCTCGCGGGCAGTACGACCGAGCACGTCGGCGCGCTGCTCGCCCAGCTCGCGAACGCGCACCTGGTCGACGAGCACGTGCCCGGCCGGTTCAGCGGCCACGACCTGCTCCGGCTGTACGCGCGCGAACGCTCGGCGGGGGAGGAGCCGGCCGCGTTCCAACGCCTCACCGACTGGTACCTCGGCCGCGTCAACGCCGCCGCAGACCTGCTCTACCCGCAGCTGCTGCGGCTGCCCGAGAACACCGGGGGAGGCGCCGCGTTCCCCGACCCGATCCACGCGCTCGGCTGGCTCGACCAGGAACGCCGCAACCTCGTCGCGCTCGTGCCCGAGGCGAGCGACCGCGCGTACCTGCTGTCCGACGCGCTGCGCGGCTTCTTCCTGCACCGCCGGCACGCCGTGGACTGGATCGCCACCGCCGAGGCGGGACGGGCCGCGGCCGCCGAGGCCGGGAACGTCCGCGCGCAGGCCGCCGCCGAGCTCAGCATCGCGCAGGCCCATCGGGCGGTGAACCGGTACGACGAGGCGTTGGAGCACGACCATCGCGCCGAGCTGCTCGCGGCGGAAGCCGGCTGGCGGGAGGGCGAGTCGGCCGCGGTGGGCAACCTCGGCAACACCTACAAGCTGCTCGGCAGGCTGACCGAGGCCGCCGACCACTTCACCCGGGCGCTCGCGCTGGACCAGGCGATCGGCCGTACCGACGGGCTCGCCAACAACCTCGGCAACCTGGGCAGCCTGTACCGCGACCTCGGCCGGCTCGACCTCGCGCTCGACCACCAGACGCGGGCGCTCGCCCTGCAGCGCGAACGCGGGACCAGGGCGGGGCAGGCGAACACGTTGTCCAACCTTGGGCACATCCATCTCGACAGCGGCCACCTCGACGAGGCCCTGGCGCACCTCAGCGCGTCCCTGCTGCTCCGGCGCGAGATCGGCGACCAGCCCGGCGAGGCGGGCTCGCTCGACGGCCTCGCGTCCGTGCACTGCGCGGCGGGGAGGTACGGCGAGGCCCGTACGCACGCCGACGCGGCGCTCGAGCTCGCCCGCGACGTCGGCCGGCGCGACTTCGAGGCCGCGGCGCTGAACACGCAGGGCACGATCGAGGCCGCGCAGGGCGCGTTCGCCCAGGCAGTCGAGCTGCACTCGCTGGCCTTGGCGCTCGCCCGGACCGTCGGCTACCGGCAGATCGAGGCGGACGCGGGCGTGGCTCTGGCGCGCGCGTTGCTCGGCGCCGGGGACGCGGCGGCCGCCCGTACGGTCGCCGCCGAGGCGCTCGCGTTCGCCCGCGCGAACGGATTCGGCGCGGCCGAACGCAGGGCCGGCTCCATCCTGGCCGACCTCGACGGGGACAATGGAGGCATCCCACCCGGCTAGAGCGGAGCGGCAGCATGAGCAACGGGCACCCGGAGTACGTCCTGGCCCTGTCCTGCCCCGACCGCCTCGGGATCGTGCACACGGTGTCCGGCTTCATGGCCGAGCACGGCTGCAACATCGTCGACAGCCAGCAGTTCAGCGACCGGCTGAACGGGCGGTTCTTCATGCGCGTCCACCTCGAGGCACTCGAGGAGGGCACGACGCTGGAGTCCCTGCAGGTGGCGTTCGCGCCGATCGGCTCGTCGTTCGAGATGGACTGGGAGTTCCATGACTTCGCGGCGCGGTCGCGGATCCTCGTGCTGGTGTCGAAGCAGGACCACTGCGTGAACGACCTGCTCTACCGTTCGCGGATCGGCGCGATCCCGGCGGACATCGTGGGTGTCGTCTCCAACCACCCGGACACCGAGGCGATGGTGGAGGCGGTGGGCATCCCGTTCCACCACCTGCCGGTGACGCCCGCGACGAAACTCCAACAGGAGCAGCGGATTCTCGAGCTCGTCGACGAGCATCGCGTCGACCTCGTCGTGCTCGCCCGCTACATGCAGGTGCTGTCCGACGACCTGTGCGCGAAGCTCGTCGGGCGGGCGATCAACATCCACCACTCGTTCCTGCCGAGCTTCAAGGGCGCGAAGCCGTACCACCAGGCGTACGAACGAGGCGTGAAGCTGATCGGCGCGACCGCGCACTACGTGACGGCGGTGCTCGACGAGGGCCCGATCATCGAGCAGGAGGTCGCGCGCGTCGACCACTCGCTCGCGCCGTCGCAGCTCGTCGCGGTGGGTCGCGACCTGGAATGTCTGGCTCTTGCTCGTGCGGTGACCTGGCACCTGGAACACCGCGTCATCCTCAACGGCACAAGGACGGTGGTGTTCCGGTGACGGCAGTCGTACTGGACGGCAAGGCGTTCGCTTCGGAGATCAAGGCCAACCTGAAGGAACGGGTCGCGAAGCTGCGTGAGGCCGGCGTCGCCGTCGGGCTCGGCACGATTCTGGTCGGCGACGACCCGGGGTCGCACGCGTACGTCCGCGGCAAGCACCGCGACTGCGCGCAGGTGGGGATCGAGTCTTTTCAGGTGGAGCTGCCGGCTTCGGCTTCGCAGGCGGAGGTGCTGGCGGAGGTCGAGCGGCTGAACGCCGACCCGGCGTGCACGGGGTTCATCGTGCAGACGCCGCTGCCGCGTGGCATGGACGAGAGCCTGGTGCTGTCGTCGGTGCTGCCGTCGAAGGACGCGGATGGGTTGCATCCGGTCAACCTGGGTTGGCTGGTGCACCACCGGCCGGCGCCGCTGCCCTGCACGCAGCGCGGTGTCGTCGAGCTGCTGCGCCGCTTCGACGTACCGATCGAGGGCGCCGAGGTCTGCGTCCTCGGGCGCGGCCTGAACTCCGCGCGCGTGCTCGGGCTGATCTTCACGCGGCGTTCGGAGAACGCGACCGTGACGCTGTGCCACACGAAGACCAAGGACCTCGCTTCGCACACGCGTGCCGCGGACATCGTGATCACGGCCGCTGGCTCGCCGGGGCTGCTGACGGCGGACATGATCCGCCCCGGCGCTGCCGTGGTGGACGTGGGCATCACCCGAACGGACGCCGGACTGGTCGGTGACGTCGACCCGTCGGTGCGCGAGGTCGCGGGCTGGTTCGCTCCCGTTCCCGGTGGGGTTGGGCCGATGACCCGCGCGATGCTGCTGACGAACGTGGTCGAGACCGCGGAGGGCGTCTACGCCTGAGCGAGTCTGCGCAGGCTGGACTCGAGGTCGAAGGTGAGCCAGCGGGAGAGCTGCGGGTGGGCGTGGTGTTCCCAGAGGCCGTACGGGCCGCGGCGGGTCTCGAGCCAGGCGACGAGGTCGCGGACGCGGCTGTCCTGTACCTCGGTGCGGGACGCGAGGTCGAGCAGGAACGCGAGGTCGAAGGTCACGTAGAAGGTGACCTGTCCCATCGCGCGTTCGAGTCCGACCAGCCGCGACACCTCCCAGCCGACCGCCGCCTCCTCGCGCGTCTCGCGGGCGAGCAGGTGGTCGACGCCGGTCTTGGCGGCGTCGGAGCGGCGGCGGTCGGGATGCAGGGCGAGGCAGGCGACGGCGCCCGTCGTCGACGAGCGGCAGCCGGCTCCCCGGGGGAGCCGGCGGTACGTCTTCTCCGGTTGCGCCGGCCGGCCTTTCAGCCCGAGGTCGGCCTTGGGTCCGCTGGGCCAGGAGCCGTCGGGGAGGCGTGCTCCGAGGAGCCAGTCGTACGCGCGTTCGGCCCGCGGGTCGGTGGCGAAGCCGGCCGCCGCGATCCCGCGCAACGGCACTACCGTCTGCATCGTGACGAACCGCGCGCCCTCGGTGTTCTCGTCGGCCGGGGTGTCCCACGATCCGTCCGGCTGCTGCTGGGCGAAGAGCGCGTCGACCGCGGTGGCCAGCTCCGGGCCGTCGTAGCCGAGGTAGGCGAGCTGGCAGAGCAGATAGCCGGCGGCCCTTGGATGGCGTTCGGTCGCGAGGCGGTCGAGGAGCGAACGTACGGGCCGGCTCTCGGCGATCTCCGCCTGCCACGCCTGAGCGTCTTCGTCGTCCTCGGTGATGTCCTCGAGCTCGACCGCGGCGCGCCACCGAAGCGAGGGCGACGGGTCACCGAGCAGCAGCGCGTTCACGTGAGCACCTCGCGGACGAACGGCGCGGTGGCGCTGTTGGCCTTGGCGAGCGCCTCGGGCGGGCCCTCGAAGACGATCGCGCCGCCGTCAGGCCCGGCGCCGGGACCGAGCTCGACGACCCAGTCGCACGCCGCGAGGAGCACGGGGTCGTGCTCGACGACGAGAACGGTGTTGCCTGCTTCGACGAGCGCGTCGAGCGCACTGGCGAGCACGGCGACGTCGGTCAGCTGCAGGCCGGCGGTGGGCTCGTCGAGGACGTACAGGGCGCTGCCCTTGCCGGGGCGGGCGAGCTGCTTGGCGAGCTTGAGGCGTTGCGCTTCGCCGCCCGAGAGGCTCCAACCGGGTTGGCGAACGACGAGGTAGCCGAGGCCCAGCGCGAGCGCGGCGTCGCCCACCCGTCGTACGGCGTCGACGTCCCTCCACTCCTCGACGAGCTCGGCGATGGTCAGGCCTTCGATGTCGGCGAGGGTCCGGCCGCGCTCGACCAGCGTCGCGACCTCGCGGCGATAGCCGGAGCCGCCGCAGGCGTCGCACGCCTGGGTCACCAACGGCAGGAACGCCATGTCCTGTTGCCAGGTCCCCTTGCCACCGCAGGCGTCGCAGCCGTACGTGAGGTCCTTGATCGTGAGGCCTGCCTCTTCGCTCGCGGCGAACGACTTCCGCACGGCGGCGATCAGCCCGAGGTACATGCCGGGCGAGGTGATCTCCGCACGGGACTGGTCGGCGACGATCGTCCGTTCGGGGGCGCCGTCGATGGTGTCGTGGGTGCCGGGTTCGATGCGGACGATCCCGATGCCCGTGACGTTCGTCTTCGGCCGGGTCAGCGCCAGCGCGATGGTGTCGACGACCAGAGAGGATTTGCCCGAACCCGACACGCCGCAGACGCCGACCAGCACGCCGAGCGGGAGGCGAACGTTCAAGCCACGCAGGTTGTTCTCGCGTGCTCCGGTGATCTGCATCCATCCGGTCGGCTCGCGGCGGTGCTCGCGGCGCGGGAGCTCGACCTGTCCGTCGAGGACGGCGCGGGTGACCGACTCGGGGCTCTCCAGGTCGACGACGCGGCCGCCGGCGTGTCCGGGGCCGGGGCCGATCTCGACGACGGCGTCGGCGGTACGGATGAGCGTGGGATCGTGCTCGACGGCGATCACGGTGTTGCCGGCGTCGCGCAGTTCGGTGAGCGCTCCGGCGAGCGCGGCCACCTCCGCGGGATGCAGGCCTCGCGACGGTTCGTCGAGCAGCACGGTCGTCCCGACGAGGCCGCCGCCGAGCACCGACGCCAACTTGATCCGCTGCGCCTCGCCCGCGGACAGCGTCCACGTCTGCCGGTACAGGTCGAGGTAGCCGAGCCCGACTGAGCGCAGGAAGCCAAGGCGACGCAAGGCGACCTCGCGGGCGTCCGCGGCGTGCTCGTCGTCTGGTTGCTTCATCGACGCCAGGACGGCTTCGAGCTCGGCGAAGGACGCCGAGAACAGGTCGTGGCGGTCGCGACCCCCGAGGCGCATCGCCAGGTAGGGGGCGCGAAGATGCTTGCCCCCACACTCCCGGCACGGGAACGACCTGGTCTCCGCGCCGCCCAGGTCCTGGCGGGCCCAGTCGTTCAGCCCGCTCCAGGACGAGTCGCCGAACAGGACCACGTGCCGGACCTCGTCACTCAGCTCCGACCATGGCGTGCTCGGGTCGAACTGGTACCGCTCCGCCAGCCTCACCAACACCGAGTTGGCGGTGACGACGTCCGGGCGGAACCACGCCATGCTCCCGACGAAGCAGCGCGTGAGGGGGAGCTCCGGCCGCACGATCAGGTCGAGCTTGTACTCCCGCTCGACGCCAACCCCCAAGCACTGCGGGCAGATCGACACCGGCGACCCAGTGAGGTGACGCGGTTCGATCGGCACCGCACGCGTCGCACAGTCGCCGCAGGTCCACGCCGCGCCAGGTTTCGGTGAGGTGCGGCGAACGTTGGCGCCGCCACACGTGAGGCACGAGCGCACGCCGGCGCGCGCCAGGACGAGGGAGACGAGACGGTCGAGGCCGCTGGACCGGCCGACAATCGTCTCGGCGGCCTCCACGCGCGAGGGGCCGCCGGCGGGGAAGATCGTGCCGGACGGGTCGATGATCACCGTCGGGCCGAGGCCGGTGAGCTCGTCGACCGGTGCTTCCGGGCCTTCGCGTACCGACTGGCGTTCGTACACCGACAGGCACTCGAGCAGGCGCCGGGTGGCCTCGGCCGCGAGCACGTCGCGCACCAGGGACGACTTGCCCGAACCCGAGACGCCGGTCACGACCGTGAACTTGTCCTTGGCGAATTCGACGTCGACCTTCTGCAGGTTGTGGGCGCGGGCGCCTCGCACGCTGATCGTGCCGCTCGACCGTCGTCGCGTTCGCGGCTTGGCGCGCGGTGTCACCTTGGGGCGCTGCTCCTCGAGGGGCGGGCCGCAGTGCAGGAGCTGCCCGCCGTCGGGTCCGCCTCCCGGTCCGAGGTCGATGCGCCAGTCGGCGGCGGCGATCACGTCCCCCTGGTGCTCGACGACGACCACTGTGCAGCCGTTGTCGGTCAGCCTTTCGAGTACCTGCAGCAGGTGGTCGAGATCGGCGGGGTGCAGGCCGGTCGTCGGTTCGTCGAGCAGCAAGAGGTCGCCAGACTTGGCCTTGGTCACCTCCCGCGCGAGCCGTACGCGTTGGGCCTCGCCGCCCGAGAGGCTCGGCGAGGGCTGGCCCAGCGTCACGTACCCGAGCCCCACCTCCACCAGCGTGTCGAGGATCCGGGTAACGGCCCGATGCTCGGCGAACAACGCCTTCGCCTCGTCGACGCTGCTGGCCAGGACGTCGGCGATCGACAGGCCGTTCCACGTCGCTTCGAGGACCTCGGGCCGGTAGCGCTTGACCTCGCACACCTCGCACGCGACCCAGACTGGCGCGACGTGCGGGAGCGTGATCGCGTGCGCGCCCATGCCCTCGCAGGCTGGACATGCCCCGTCCCCGTTGAACGTGAACTCCGACGGCGACCACCCCGTCGCCTCCGCGAACACGTCGCGGATGCGGTCGAAGACCTTGGTGTACGTCGCCGGGTTGGACCGAGGGTTGTTGCCCAGCGGCTTCTGGTCGACCGCGATGGCACGGACCTTCGGCGCGTCGAACGTCGCGCAGCCGACGGGCAACTTGTCGTGGAGCGAGGCCAGGAGGACGTCGCGCGCCAGCGTGGTCTTGCCCGCGCCCGACGGACCGGTGATGACCGTGAGCGCTCCGAACGGGAGCTCGCAGTCGACATCGCGCAGGTTGCGGAGGTTGGCGCCGGTGAGGCGGATCCGTTCGTCGGCGACCTTCCTTGGCGCGGGGCGTTTGCGGGCGGCCGCCGAGAATCCGCGACCCGACGCGGTGTCCGCGCGCCAGAGCTCGGCGGGCGGTCCCTGGAAGACCAGCCGCCCGCCGCCGCTGCCTCCCGCGGGACCGATCTCGACGACGTCGTCGGCCATCGCGATCGCGGTCCGGTCGTGCTCGACCATCAGGACGGGGCCGGGTAGCGAGGCGATGGCGTCCAACAGGCGTTGCAGATCGGTGTGGTGCAGGCCGATGGTCGGCTCGTCCAGGACGTGCAGGAGGTCTTCGAGGCGGCCGCCGAGCACGACCGCGAGCCTGGTGCGTTGCGCCTCGCCGCGGGACAGCGTGGGCATCGAACGGTCGAGGGCGAGATGCCCGAGACCCAGCGTCGCCAGGGGACGGAGGCGCCGGAGCAGCTCGTCCTGCAGGCGCGCCGCGCGTGGGCCGACTTTCAGCTGCTCGACGAACGCGAGTGCCTCGCTCACCGAGCGGGCCAGCAGCTCGTCGAAGGCGACGCCCTTGAGGCGGTGCGACGAGGTGTCCACCTCCTGGTCGCGGAACGCCGCCGGCGCCAGCGGCTTCACCCATTCCGTGCAGCTCGGGCAGATGGGTGCCCGCAGGACGGGCGTTCCGTTGAGGCGGACCTCGTGGGAGCCCAACGCGTCGGCTTGCTCGAGGGTGGCGCGTACCTCGGCCGCCTTCGCGTCCGCGGGGAGGGAGGCGATGCGTACGACGACGTCGTGCGGCTTCGTCGGGTCGAGCTTGCGCTTCGCCCACGGCTTGCCGTCGATCGTCACCGCGTCGAACCGGCCGCGCAGCTCGGCGAGCAGCCGTTCGTGCACCCGCGTCAGTCCGCGTACGACCGCCACCTCGACGTCGAGGCTGCCCTGGGCGGCGAGCAGGTCGACGGCGATCGTGAGCCGTTCCTCCCGCGACACGGCCCGGACGGGCACGCCGCAGGTCGGGCAGCTGACGTCGGCGAAGCGGGCGTAGAGGATGCGCAGGAACGGGTGCAGGCCGACCGAAGTCGCGACGGTCGACGCGGGGTTGACGTTGAGCACGTTCTGCTCGATCGCGACCGCCGGCCCCAAGCCCTCGACGCCGCGCACCTGCGCGGCCGGCAGCCGCGCACGTCCGAGCCCGAGTGCCTCGATGAACCGGCGCCGCGCCTCGGCGTAGACGACCTCGAACGCGAGCGACGACTTCCCCGACCCGGAGACCCCGACCACCGCCGTCAGCCCCGGCCCGAAGGTCACATCGACGTCGCGCAGATTGTGCTCCGCGGCACCCCGAACCACCACCTGTCTCGGCGGTGCGGCGCGACGCGACATAGCCGCGACCCTACAAGGAGGGTCAGACGGGGTAGAGGCGCTCCACGTCGTCGAGGAGGGCGTTGGCCCACATCAGGCCGGCGCCGCCCCAGAGGTCGCGGTCGACGATGTGGACCTGGTTCTTGGCGACCGAGGGCAGCTTCTTGGCCAGCGGGTGCTCGACGAGCTTGTTCGCCAGACCGTCCTTGTCGCCCTTCGGGGCGGTGACGATCAGCCAGTCGGCGGTGAGCTCGGTGAGGCGTTCGAGGCTCACGCCCTTCGCGGTCTCGGTGGGGGAGTGGACGTCGAGTCCGACCGATGTCAAGTGGGCGTTGACGGGGTACGGGGCGTCCCACCACCAGAACGTTCCGGGCTCGAACACGCCGACCACGTTGACCGAGATCTTCCTTGCAGCGTTGGCGTTCTTCAGCTTGGCGACGCGTTCGTCGAACTGTGTCAGCAGCTCGTTGGCGCGTTCCTTGCGGTTGACGGCGTCGGCGACGAGCTGGAAGACGCCGCGCCAGTCGTTGCCGGAGGGGAGCGTGACCAGGGGTGCGAGGTCGCGTACCTCGTTCCACGCGGTGTCCTCGGCGAGCCAGTCCCAGCCGAGCAACAGGTCGGGCCGCGTGGCCGCGACCTGCTCGGGGTCGGGCGGGAGGAGGCTGGAGGTGATCGTCTCTGGTGCGAGGTCCACCCAGCCCGTGGCGAACGCGCCGGAGAAGACCGGCGTGAGGCCGAGCGCGATCATGTCGATCTCGGCCGAGCCGACGAGCGCGACCGGCCTGGTGGGCGCGATGGGTACGTCGACCGGGCCGCGCGAGTCGTTGATCTCCCGCGTGGTCGGGGTCGGCGCCGCTTCCTGCTGGTCCGTCGCGCAGCCCGCGAGCAGTCCCGCGAACGCCAGCCCACCCACCACGAACTCCCGCCTCGTGGCGGCCTCCACGCTCATCATTTGGCCAGGCTAACCTAACCCGACACGACCGCGGTGGCGTTTGGCGAGACGATCCCACATGCGCGAGCGCTTCTCAGCCATGGAGGATCCGGCGGCCGGGCGCTTGGATTGTCCTCATGAAGACAAGGACAAGTGGCTGGGTGCTCGGCGGTGCCGCGGTGGCCATGGGGCTGGTGGCGGGCTTCTTCTTCGACTGGGCCGCCACGATCATGCCGGCGCTGGAGCGGTCCGACGACCGGACGTACGTCGTCGTGATGCAGCAGACCACCGCGGCGATCAACGGCGGTGCCCTGGTCCCGCTCGTGCTCGCGGCCGCGCTCGTGCTGAGCGGAGTGGCCGCGATCCTCCAGTACCGGGTCGGCGCGCGGTCCGCTGTGCGCTGGATTCTCGCGGCCCTCGGGCTCTACGTGGTGGCTCTCGCGGTGACGGTCGGGATCCACTTTCCGCTGAACGACACCCTCGTAAACGCCGGCGATCCGGACGCGATCGCCAACCTCGCCGCGCTCCGGGAGAGCACCGAGTCCGCCTGGGTGAACGCCCACCTCGTCCGTACTGTGGCCGTCATCCTCGCGCTGGCAGCCCTCTGCCGCGCGCTGTGGAAGCGGCCCGAGCCGCAGCGTGCCTAACCTCGATCTTTCGTCCGGCGGTGGGTTCGCCCGGCCCGGCCCTGCCCTGGGGCCAATGATCATGTTTACATGATCATTTGCCGCTTTACGTGGGGTGGACGCCAGGTAGAGCGGCCACTGGCCGGGTAAGGCGACCAGACGCGCGACAGCCCCCAGAAGTCAGCAGAGCCCGCGTGGCCGCGGTGCACGTTGTCACCCAGAGGACAACTAGGAATTCCTCCTGCACCACGCCCAGCCGGGCCCGATGCGCCGCGCGCCATCGCGCTACGCGCGATGACCGGCGCTCTTTGCCCGACACGACCTTGGACCTGTTGGGTAAGTCGGTGGTCCTGGCGGATGGGCATCGATGCCGCCTTACCTGGCGAGTGGGTGCTTGACGCGGGGTGTATCCCAGGTAGAGCGGCAAATGATCATGTAAACATGATCATTTGCCGTCACAGGCGCTAGCCGACCAGCAGGGGAGCCAGGAGCCGCAGCTGCTCCAGGCCCAGCGGGTCGCCGGGTCGAGGCAAAGGTTGGAGCGCCACGTGGTCGGCGCCGGCGGCGAGGTGGTCGCGGATCCGTTCGGCCACCGTCTCCACCGACCGCCACGCCACCAGGGCGTCGACCAGCCGGTCGCTGCCACCACCCGACAGGTCCTCGTACGTGAAGCCCATCCGCAGCAGGTTGTTCTGGTAGTTCGGCATCGCCAGGTAGTGCGTCAGGAACTCCCGCCCAGCCTCGCGCGCCGCCGACGGAGACGACTCCAGCACCAGCGTCTGCTCCGGGATCAGCGCCGACCCAGGCCCCAACAGATCCCGCGCGAGCTTCGTGTGCTCCGGCGTCGTCAGGTACGGCAGCGCCCCGGCCGTGCGATCGCGGGAGAGCTCCAGCATCCGCGGCCCCAGAGCCGCCAGCATCCGCGGCGCCGCGACAGCAGGCGCAGGCGGGTCGTACGGCGAGGCGTCCAGCTCGTCCAGATACGAACGCATCTTCGCCACCGGCGACACGTACGCGTGCCCCCGCCGAGCGACGTCCGGCGAGTGGCTCACGCCGAGTCCCAGGACGAACCGCGACGGATACGCCTCCGCCAGCGCCTGCGAAGCGCCGTTCATCGCGGCGGCGTCGCGACCCCACACGTTCGCGATCCCCGTTCCCACGACCAGCGACGACGTCGCCGCCAGCACCACAGCCGAAGCGCTGAACGGATCCCGCGTGGTCGGCGTGTCCGAGACCCAGAACGACCCGTACCCCAGGGCCTCCACCGTCGAAGCCGCCTCCCGCATCGTCGCAGCGGACGCGAGCCGAACAGGCCCGAGCCAGGCGCCGACCTGACCGATCCGATCGAGAGCAGACATACAGACCAACCTCCAATTGATGACCAAGCGGTCAAGAATGTGCCCAACAAAACTCACCGCAGGCCGTCCAGCGCCGCCTCCACGACGTCGGCGAGCGTGTCCGGATCGGGGTCGATCCTGGCGATCTGCCACAACCCCTCGACCACGGTGAAGACATAGCGAGCGATCACCTGAGACGGCCGCGCCGACGTCAGCTCGCCGGCGCCCTTCGCCAGGTCCACGACGGCCGCGAGCCGGTCGATCATCTTCCGCTGGTGGGTCCGGACGACGGCCTTCACCTCGTCGTCCCCGGGCAGCAGCTCGAGCGTCGTGTTCGCGACCAGGCACCCGCGCCCGTTCGCGGTCAGGTCGGCCACGCAGACCGCCTGCCCCCGGACGTACGCGCGCACCCCCTCCAGCGGCCCCGGCGCCGAAGCGAGCGTTTCCTCCAGCCGCGAGAGCGTCTCCGCCGAGGTGTAGCGGAGGACGGCGAGGAACAGCTCGTGCTTGTCCCCGAACGCCGCGTACAAGCTGCCCTTGTACAGCCCGGTCGCCGCGGTCAGGTGGCTGAGCGTCGTGGCGTGGTAGCCGTGCTCGACGAACTGCTCCTTGATCGTCGCGAGCGCGCGCTGCGGGTCGAACTCGCGGGGCCTCCCGCGCGGCCGTTCCGTCACGCTCACGCCGACGACATTACCTGACCGCGTGGTCAAGAAATAGCCGGCGTGCGGTACGTCACAGTTACGCCCGGTTCTGAACCGGGCACCCCGTACACGCTCGCGATGAGGGAGACTTGGGCCTGTGCGCGACATCGTGATCCTCGGGTCGACCGGGTCCATCGGGACCCAGGCCGTCGACGTCGTACGCGCGCGCCCCGACCGGTTCCGCGTCGTCGGCATCGCCGCCGGCGGCGGGAACGTCGAACAGCTCGCCGAGCAGGCGCTCCAGCTGAACGTCGAGACGGTTGCCGTCGCGAAGGCGACCGTCGTGCAGGACCTGCAGCTCGCGTTCTACGCCGAGGCGCAGAGGCGCGGGTACGCCCAGGGCCAGTTCCGCATCCCCAAGATCCTCGCCGGCCCCGACGCCGCGGCCGAGCTCGCGACCGCGCCGGCGGACGTCGTGCTGAACGGCATGACCGGCTCCGTCGGCCTCGCTCCCACGCTCGCCGCCCTCGGCGCCGGACGCATGCTCGCCCTCGCCAACAAGGAGTCGCTGATCGCCGGCGGCCCGCTGGTGAAGAAGGCGGCGAAACCGGGACAGATCGTCCCCGTCGACTCCGAGCACACCGCGCTCGCGCAGTGCCTGCGCTCCGGCCAGGAGCACGAGGTCGCCAAGCTCATCGTCACCGCAAGCGGCGGCCCGTTCCGCGGCCGCGAGCGCGCGGAGCTCACCGCGGTCACGCCCGAGCAGGCGATGGCACACCCGACCTGGAACATGGGTCCGGACATCACGATCAACTCCGCCACGCTCGTCAACAAGGGCCTGGAAGTGATCGAGGCGCACCTGCTGTTCGACGTGCCGTACGACCGGATCGAGGTCGTCGTGCACCCGCAGTCGGTGATCCACTCGATGGTCGAGTTCGTCGACGGCTCCACGATCGCGCAGGCCAGCCCGCCGGACATGAAGCTGCCGATCTCGATCGCGCTCGGCTGGCCCGACCGCGTCCCCGGCGCGGCGACGGCGTGCGACTGGACGCAGGCGAGCAGCTGGACGTTCGAGCCGCTCGACAACGAGGCGTTCCCGTCCGTGCGGCTCGCCCGCGAGGCGGGCGAGCGCGGCGGCACGGCCCCGGCCGTCTACAACGCGGCGAACGAGGAATGCGTAGCCGCGTTCCAGAACGGGAACCTCCCCTTCCTCGGAATCGTCGACACCGTGGCACAGGTTTTGACCGAGCACGAGAGCATGTCGGGGGACGACCTGACGCTCGAGCAGGTCCTGGCTGCCGAGGCGTGGGCACGCGCGCGCACGAACGAACTCATGAAGTCGTTTTCCAGCGAACGCCGCACGGGAGGCTGAAGTCCGGATGGACCTGATCGCGATCCTCGGAGCCGTCGTCTTCTTCCTCGGCGTGCTCGCGTCCGTCGCGTTGCACGAGCTCGGGCACATGCTGCCGGCGAAGCTGTTCAACGTCCGCGTGACGCAGTACATGATCGGCTTCGGCAAGACGATTTGGTCGCGCAAGAAGGGCGAGACCGAGTACGGCGTGAAGATCTTCCCGTTCGGCGGCTTCGTCCGGATGATCGGCATGTTCCCGCCGGCCAAGGACGGGCGGCTGCGCAACTCCAGCACTGGCCCGTTCCAGACGCTGATCGAGGAGGCCCGCACGGCTTCCGCGGAGGAGACGCCCGAGGGCCAGGAGCACCGGCTCTTCTACACCAAGAAGTCCTGGCAGAAGATCATCATCATGGCCGGCGGTCCGATGATGAACATCGTCCTCGCGGTCGTGTTGTTCGGCATCGTGATGATGGGCTTCGGCATCAAGGTCGCCGTCCCCGTCGTGGACTCGGTCTCCGACTGCGTGATCAAGGCCAGCGAGGGCCAGCGCGCCTGCCGCGAAGGCGATCCCGAGTCCCCGGCGAAGGCGGCCGGACTCGAGGCAGGTGACAAGATCGTCGCGTTCAACGGCACCCAGATCACCTCCTGGGACCAGGTCTCCGCGGCCATCCGCGACGCCGGAGCCGGCGTCGCGACCATGGTCGTCGACCGCGGCGGCAAGCAGGTCACGCTCAAGCCCAACCTGATTGCGGCCGAGCGCTACGACCTCGACGACCCGACGAAGTTCGTCACGGTCGGGTTCCTCGGCGTCGGCCCGGAGACTGTGAACGAACGCCAGGACGTCGGCGCGGTCTTCGCTCAGATCGGGCACTTCACCGGGCTCACCGCGCAGGCCATGCTGCACATCCCCGAGCGCATGGTCGGGGTCGCGCAGGCGGCGTTCGGCGGCGAACGCGCACTGGACAGCCCGATGAGCGTGCTCGGCGCCAGCCGGGTCGCCGGCGAGATCGCCACCCTCGACGAGCCGGTGTCCGACCGCATCTCGGCGTTCGTGCAGTGGCTCGCCGCGCTCAACCTGTTCATCGCGCTGTTCAACTTCATCCCGCTGTTGCCGCTCGACGGCGGCCACATCGCGGGTGCGGTCTACGAGGCCATCCGGCGCGCGTTCGCGAAGCTGCGAGGGCGCCCGGACCCCGGATACGTCGATGTCGCCAAGGCGTTGCCGCTCGCGTACGCGATGGCCAGCGTGCTCATCGTGATGGGCGTGCTGTTGCTCTACGCCGACATCGTCAACCCCGTCCGCCTGGGCTCCGGATGATCCAGAACGAGACGAGAAGAAGGACACGCCAGTGACCAGCATCGACCTGGGCATGCCGCCGCTTCCGCCGCCCACGCTCGCCGAACGCCGCAAGACCCGGCAGATCCGGGTCGGCAAGGTGCTCGTCGGTGGCGGCGCACCGGTGTCCGTGCAGTCGATGACGACGACCCCGACCACCGACATCAACGCCACCCTGCAGCAGATCGCCGAGCTCACCGCGACCGGCTGCGACATCGTGCGCGTCGCCGTACCCAGCCAGGACGACGCCGACGCGCTCCCCGCGATCGCCAAGAAGTCGCAGATCCCGGTCATCGCCGACATCCACTTCCAGCCGAAGTACGTGTTCGCCGCGATCGACGCGGGCTGCGCGGCCGTCCGCGTCAACCCGGGCAACATCCGCAAGTTCGACGACCAGGTCAAGGAGATCGCGAAGGCGGCCTCCGACGCCGGCGTCTCGCTGCGGATCGGCGTCAACGCGGGCTCGCTCGACCCGCGGCTGCTGAAGAAGTACGGCAAGCCCACGCCCGAGGCACTGGTCGAGTCGGCGCTGTGGGAGGCCTCGCTGTTCGAGGAGCACGGCTTCCACGACTTCAAGATCTCGGTGAAGCACCACGACCCGGTCGTGATGGTCCGGGCATACGAACTGCTGTCGGAGCAGTGCGACTACCCGTTGCACCTCGGCGTGACCGAGGCCGGCCCCGCGTTCCAGGGCACGATCAAGTCGGCGGTCGCGTTCGGCGCCCTGCTCTCCAAGGGAATCGGCGACACGATCCGGGTCTCGCTGTCCGCGCCGCCGGCCGAGGAGGTCAAGGTCGGGCTGAAGATCCTGGAGTCGCTCAACCTGCGCGAACGCCACCTCGAGATCGTCTCCTGCCCGTCCTGCGGGCGCGCCCAGGTCGACGTCTACAAGCTCGCCGACGAGGTGACCGCCGGCCTGGAGGGCATGGAGTTCCCGCTGCGGGTCGCGGTCATGGGCTGCGTGGTGAACGGCCCGGGCGAGGCGCGCGAGGCCGATCTTGGCGTCGCGTCGGGCAATGGGAAGGGCCAGATCTTCGTCAAGGGCGAAGTGGTGAAGACTGTTCCCGAGAGCCAGATCGTCGAGACACTGATCGACGAGGCCCTCCGTATTGCCGAGGAGATGAAGCTCGCCGGGGTAGCGTCAGGCGCACCCGAGGTCGAGGTGCGTTAGGTCCACTGTCGAGGAGGCGCGGATGCTCGGTGCCACGGAGGTCGTCCGGGCGTTGCGTCCGGTCGATCTGACCGCGGTCCGTACGGTGCTCGACGCCGACCCGGTGACGAACGTCTTCGTCGACTCCCGCGTCCGTGCCTCGGGCATGGACATGCGCCGGATGGGCGGCCAGCTCTGGGGGTACGAGGAGGGCGGCCGGCTCGTCTCGCTGTGCTACGCCGGCGCGAACCTCGTTCCCGTCTCGACCACCCCCGGCGCCGGGCAGGCGTTCGCCAACCGGGCCTTGCGCCTCGGCCGGCACTGCTCGTCGGTGTGGGGGACGCGCGACGCCGTCGAGCCGATGTGGCGGCTGCTCGAGCCGAGCTGGGGACCGGCCCGCGATGTCCGCGAGGTGCAGCCGTTCCTCACCATGACCAGCCAGCCGCTGGTGACGCCCGATCCGCTGGTGCGGCGGGTGCGGGCAGACGAGCTCGACCAGCTGTACAACGCGTCGGTGGCGTTCTTCACCGAGGAGCTCGGCATCTCGCCGGAGTCCCGTGACGGTGGCTCGTACTACCGGACCCGGGTCGCGGACCTGATCGGCCGCGGGTACGCGTTCGCGCGGGTTGAGGACGGCGAGATCGTGTTCAAGGCCGAGATCGGGGTGGCGACGCCTTCCGCGTTCCAGATCCAGGGCGTGTGGGTGCGACCCGACCGGCGCGGCGAGGGCCTGTCCGCCGCGGGAGTCGCGGCCGTCGTCGCGGCGGGCCTGCGGGAGATCGCGCCGGTCGCGACCTTGTACGTCAACGACTTCAACGTGGCCGCCCGCCGCGCGTACAGCCGGGTCGGCTTCCGCCCGACGGCGACGTTCATGACGGTGCTCTTCTAAGGCCATGGGCTGGCAGTTCTGGGTCGATCGCGGTGGGACGTTCACCGACATCGTGGCCCGGCGGCCCGACGGAGCGCTGGTCACGCACAAGCTGCTCTCGGAGAACCCGTCCCGCTACAACGACGCCGCGGTGGCCGGGATCCGTTCCCTGCTTGGGTCTTCCGGCGACATCGAGGTCGTGCGGATGGGCACGACGGTCGCGACGAACGCGCTGTTGGAACGCAAAGGTGACCGCACGCTGCTCGTCATCACGAAGGGGTTCGGCGACGCGCTCCGGATCGGGTACCAGAACCGGCCGCGCATCTTCGACCGGCACATCCAGCTGCCGGAGCTGCTGCACGAACGCGTCGTCGAGGTGGACGAACGGATCACCGCCACCGGCGAGGTGCTGCGCCCGCCGCGGCTGGACGCGCTTCGGCCCGAGCTGGAACGCGCGTACCGCGACGGCATCCGCGCGGTCGCGGTCGTGTGCCTGCACTCGCACCTGTTCCCTGCGCACGAGCAGGCGGTCGGTGCGCTGGCCGCAGAGGTCGGCTTCCCACAGGTCTCGTTGTCGAGCGAGGCCTCGCCGTTGCTGAAGCTGATCCCGCGCGGCGATACCGCGGTGGTCGACGCGTACCTCTCGCCGATCCTGCGCCGGTACGTCCGGCAGGTCGCAGACGAGCTCGCGGGCGTGCGGCTGATGTTCATGCAGTCGAACGGCGGGCTCGCCGAGGCCGGGCACTTCCGCGGCAAGGACGCGATCCTGTCCGGGCCGGCGGGCGGGATCGTCGGCATGGTGCGGATGTCTGCCCTTGCTGGGTTCGAGAAGGTGATCGGGTTCGACATGGGCGGGACGTCGACGGACGTGTCGCACTACGCGGGCTCGTACGAGCGCGTGTTCAACACCCAGGTCGCCGGCGTGCGGCTGCGGGCGCCGATGCTCGACATCCACACGGTCGCGGCGGGCGGCGGGTCGATCCTGCATTTCGACGGTTCGCGGTACCGGGTCGGGCCGGACTCGGCGGGCGCTTCGCCGGGGCCTGCTTGTTACCGGAACGGCGGGCCGTTGACGGTGACGGACGCGAACGTGATGCTCGGCCGCATCCAACCGGCCTACTTCCCTTCGGTTTTCGGTTCGTCCGGTGATGAGCCGCTCGACGCCGAGGTCGTGAAGGTGAACTTCGCCGCGCTGGCTGAGGAGATCGGCGATGGCCGTTCGGCGGAGGAGGTCGCCGAGGGGTTCCTGCGGATCGCGGTGGCGAACATGGCGAACGCCGTCAAGAAGATCTCGGTGCAGAAGGGCCACGACGTCACCGAGTACGTGCTGACGACGTTCGGCGGCGCGGGCGGGCAGCACGCGTGCGCGGTGGCGGACTCGTTGGGGATCCGTACGGTGCTGGTGCCGCCGATGGCGGGAGTCCTGTCCGCGTTGGGGATCGGGCTCGCGGACGTGACGACGATGCGGGAGCAGTCGGTCGAGCAGCCGCTGTCCGCTTCGCTCTCCCGCGTGGCGGAGGTGGCCACGGAGCTGGAGGCCGCGGCTCGCGCGGAGCTGCTGGCGGAAGACGTACCGGCCGAGCGCATCGAGGTGACGCGGCGGGTGCACCTGCGCTACGACGGGACGGACACCGCGGTCCCGGTGGCGCTCGGGTCGCTGCGGTCGATGATGGCGGAGTTCGAGGCGGCGTACCGGCGGACGTACTCGTTCCTGATGGACCGCCCGCTGGTCGCCGAGGCCGTGTCGGTCGAGGCGGTGGGCCGCACGCCCCAGCCGGATCTCGCGATCGCGCCGGAGGCTGTCGACGCCGAGGCCGATTCGGTGCGGCGGATGTACGCGGGCGGGGAGTGGCGGGACGTGCCGTTGCGGCCGCGGACGTCGCTGCAACCCGGCGACCGCGTCGACGGACCGGCGATCGTCGCCGAGGACAACGCCACCACCGTCGTCGAGGACGGCTGGTCCGCGACCGTCACCGACATCGGTCACCTGGTCGTCGAACGCGTGCGGTCCCGCGCCGACGTCGAACGGATCTCGACCGAGGTCGACCCGGTCCTGCTGGAGATCTTCAACAACCTCTTCATGTCCATCGCCGAGCAGATGGGCGCGCGCCTCGAATCGACCGCGCAGTCGGTGAACATCAAGGAGCGTTTGGACTTCTCCTGCGCGCTGTTCGACCCCGACGGCAACCTGGTCGCGAACGCGCCGCACATGCCCGTGCACCTCGGCTCGATGGGATCGAGCGTGCAGGAGGTGATCCGGCGGCGGGCCGGTGCGATGCAGCCGGGCGACGTGTACGCGGTGAACGACCCGTACCACGGCGGCACGCACCTGCCCGACGTGACCGTGGTGACGCCGGTCTACTCGCCGTCGGGGTCGCAGGTGTTGTTCTACGTCGCGTCGCGCGGACACCACGCCGAGATCGGCGGGCTCACTCCCGGCTCGATGCCGGCGTTCTCTCGTACGGTCGACGAGGAGGGCATCCTCTTCGACAACTGGCTGCTGGTGTCCGACGGCCGGTTCCGCGAGGCCGAGACGCTCGAGCTGCTGACGTCCTCGTCCTACCCGTCGCGCGCGCCGCAGACCAACCTCGCCGACCTGCGGGCGCAGATCGCGGCGTCGGAGAAGGGCGTCGAAGAGGTGCGGCGGATGATCGAGCACTTCGGGCTCGACGTCGTGCAGGCGTACATGCGGCACGTCCAGGACAACGCCGAGGAAGCTGTTCGGCGAGTTCTGTCAACGCTGCAAGGAGGTTCGTACCGGTACGAGCACGACTCCGGCTCGTTCATCGAGGTGCAAGTACGGGTTGACAACGCCGAACGGACGGCCGAGCTCGACTTCACCGGGACGTCGCCGCAGGTGTCGACGAACTTCAACGCGCCCGCATCGGTGGCCACGGCGGCGGCGCTGTACGTCTTCCGCACGCTCGTCGACGACGACATCCCCTTGAACGACGGGTGCCTGCGGCCGCTGCGGTTGGTCGTGCCGGCGGGGACGTTCCTCGCACCGGCGTACCCGGCGGCCGTCGTCGCGGGCAACGTCGAGACCTCGCAGGCCGTGACGGGCGCGCTGTACGCGGCGCTCGGCGTGCAGGCCGAGGGCTCGGGAACGATGAACAACGTGACGTTCGGCAACGCGCGGTACCAGTACTACGAGACGGTCGCGTCGGGCTCGGGCGCGGGGGAGGGCTTCGACGGGGCGCCGGTCGTGCAGACGCACATGACGAACTCCCGGCTGACCGATCCCGAGGTGCTGGAGTCGCGGTTCCCCGTGCTGGTGCGGTCGTTCGTCGTGCGCCGGGGCTCTGGCGGCCGCGGGCGGTGGCGCGGTGGGGACGGGGCCGTTCGGAGGCTGGAGTTCCGCGAAGCGATGACGGTGTCGACGTTGTCGTCGCACCGGCGGGTGCCGCCGTACGGGCTGGCCGGCGGGTCGCCGGGCGCGCTGGGGCGGAACTACGTGGTGCGCGCCGATGGTACGGAGGTGTCGATGGCGGGCGCGGACTCGGTGGACGTCCAGCCGGGTGACGTGCTCGTGGTCGAGACTCCTGGCGGTGGGGGATACGGGCAGTAGGGTCGGAGTCGTGGCTGATCTCTCCGATGTGGTGAAGGTGGGTTCGGGCGACTCCTACCTCGCGGTGGTGTCGACGACGCGGCGGGACGGATCCGTTCTGTCCACAGTGATCAACGCGGGCGTAGTCGCGCATCCGTCGACCGGGGAACAGGTCGTCGGCGCGGTGCTCGTGGGCGGAGTGCGGAAGATCGCGCACCTGCGCGAGCGGCCGCGGCTGACCGTGACGTGGCGGGCGGGCTGGTCCTGGGTGACGGCCGAGGGCCCGGCGGAGCTCATCGGTCCGGACGATCCGTACGACGGCGTCGATGCCGAGCGGTTGCGGCTGTTGCTGCGGGAGACGTTCGCCGGTGCGGGCGGGACGCACGACGACTGGGACGAGTACGACCGCGTGATGGCCTCGGACCGTCGCGTCGTCGTGCTGGTGACGCCGGACCGGATCTACGGCAGCTAGGCCGTGTACGCGGTCGTCGACGTCGAGGGGAACGGGCAGTCTCCGCCGGA
The DNA here is from genome assembly GCF_016907715.1 of Tenggerimyces flavus. Classification (NCBI taxonomy): domain Bacteria; kingdom Bacillati; phylum Actinomycetota; class Actinomycetes; order Propionibacteriales; family Nocardioidaceae; genus Tenggerimyces; species Tenggerimyces flavus. The sequence goes on from NZ_JAFBCM010000001.1 coordinate 3,705,517, forward strand.
TCTCGTGGAGATCGCGGTGGTGCCGGTGTCCGCTTCGTTGGAGATCGGCGACTTTCGTTCCTGGCTGGTCCGGCCGCCGCGGCCGATCACGGCGGTGGTGACGTCGAAGGTGCACGGGATCACGAACGACGACGTGGCGTCCGAGCCGTCGTGGGCGTCGGTGGCTGACGAGGTCGCGGCGGCGCTCGCCGGGCGGGTGCTGGTGGCGCACAACGCGTCAGTCGAACGTTCCGTCCTCGCCCGCCACCTGCCGTCGTACGCGCCGTCCGAGGTGATCGACACGCTCGCGCTGGCACGCCGCACCTGGCCCGAGCTCGCCGGCCACGGCCTCGACGCCCTGATCCGAGCGCGCGGGATCCGCATGAGCACCCGCTACGGCCAGCGGCACCGCGCCGGGTATGACGCCCACGCCACCGCCCTGATCTTCCGCCAGCTCCGCACCGACAACCTCACCCTCCTCGACGGCTGAAGCTCAACTGTGGGGTTCTGGTAGCGACACGCTGGCGTGTCGCTACCAGAATCCCACAGTTTGAGGGCACCCGTGATCTGTCGCGCCCGCTAGCGTGGGTCCGTGCTCCATCTCCGCGTCACGTCCCCGCCCGACCGGACCGAGGCCGTCCTGCACCTGCTCGAGACCTGCCCGGGCACGGCGCATCTCGCCGTGCTCGAGGGCGCCGCCAGGCTGCCCGCCCACGGTGACCTGGTGATCGCGGACGTCGCGCGCGAGTCGGTCGACGAGCTCGTCGAGAACCTCCGCGAGCTCGGCATCCACCAGAACGGCGGCATCGCGATCGAGGTCCTCGACACCGTGATCTCCGACGCCGCCGAGAAGGCGGAGGACGACGCGCCGGGCGAGGGTGCGGACGCCGTGATCTGGGAGGAGGTCGTACGCCGCACCAGCCAGGACTCGGTGCTGTCGTGGACGTACGTCGTCTTCCTCTTCCTCGCGACCACGCTCGCCGCCATCGCCGTGATCCTCGACTCGGCGATCCTGGTGATCGGCGCGATGGTCGTCGGCCCGGAGTTCGGACCGATCGCCGCGATCGCGGTCGGTTTGGTGCACGGCCGGATCGGACTGCTGCGGACCTCGTTCGTCACGCTCGTGGTCGGCTTCGTGATCGCGATCGTCGGCACCACCCTCCTGTGCCTGATCGCCTGGGCCGTCGGCTGGATCGGCCCCGAGGTCTTCGACGGTGAACGGCCGCTGACCGGGTTCATCTGGCGACCGGACAAATGGTCCTTCGTGGTCGCGTTCATCGCCGGTGTGGCCGGCGTCGTCTCGCTCACGTCCTCGAAGTCCGGGGCGCTCGTCGGCGTGTTCATCTCGGTCACCACCGTTCCCGCCGCCGGCGACTTCGCCCTCGCGCTCGCGTTGGGCAACGGCCGTGAGATGGGCGGCTCGGCGACCCAGCTGGGCGTCAACCTCACCGCGATGGTGCTCGCCGGGGTGCTCACCTTGGTTGCCCAGAAGCTGCTCCGCCAACCGTTCCAATCCATCAGGGATCGAATCCCCATGGGGACCGACGCGTCGCGCTCGGTATCCTCAGCAGCTTCACCCGTTCGTACTGAGGAGAACCAGCCGTGATCTCGCGGATGTCGTCGCTGTTCCTGCGTACTCTGCGCGAGGATCCGGCCGACGCTGAGGTGCCGAGCCACCGGCTCCTGGTACGTGCCGGCTACATCCGGCGGGTCGCGCCGGGCATCTACTCGTGGCTGCCACTGGGTTGGCGTACGTACCTGAACGTCGAGCGCGTCGTCCGCGAGGAGATGGACGCCGCCGGCTTCCAGGAGGTGCACCTCCCGGCGCTGCTGCCGCGCGAACCGTACGAGCGCACCAACCGTTGGACCGAGTACGGCGACGACATCTTCCGCCTGCAGGACCGGCGGGGCAACGACTACCTGCTCGGGCCGACGCACGAGGAGATCTTCACGCTGCTGGTGAAGGACCTGTTCTCCTCGTACAAGGATCTGCCGCTCTCGATCTACCAGATCCAGTGGAAGTTCCGCGACGAGACGCGGCCCCGCGCCGGGCTGCTGCGCGGCCGCGAGTTCTCGATGAAGGACTCGTACTCGTTCGACATCGACGACCCGGGCCTGGAGAAGTCGTACGCGATGCACCGCGACGCGTACATGAAGACGTTCGACCGGCTCGGCCTCGACTACGTGATCGTGACCGCGGTGTCGGGTGCGATGGGCGGGTCGCTGTCGGAGGAGTTCCTGTCGCCGACCGACGTCGGTGAGGACACGTTCGTACGCTGCAGCACCTGCGACTACGCCGGCAACACCGAGGCCGTCGAGGTCGCGGCATCGGCCGCGCTCCCGTTCGACGACGCGCCTGCGGCGCATGTCGAGGAGACCCCGAACACCCCGACGATCGACACCCTGGTCGATTTGCTCAACGAGCGTGGCGATCTGGCACGTTCGGACCGGCCGTGGACCGCGGCCGACACGTTGAAGAACGTCGTCGTGAAGGTCTCGCACCCTGGCGGGGAGACCGAGCTGCTCGCGGTCGGCGTCCCCGGTGACCGGGAGATCGACGAGAAGCGGCTCGGCGCGCAACTGTATCCGTCCACGTTCGCGACGGTGACCGACGCCGACTTCGAGGCGAACCCCGCGCTGGTGAAGGGCTACATCGGCCCGGAGGCGTTGGGATCGGAGAAGCCGGCGGGCGTGCGCTACCTGGTCGACCCGCGGGTCGTCGACGGCACGCGCTGGGTGACCGGTGCGAACGTCGCCGGCAAGCACGTCGTCGACCTCGTCGCGGGCCGCGACTTCCAAACGGACGGGACGATTCTCGCCGCCGAGGTACGCGCCGGCGACCCCTGCCCGCGCTGCGGCAGTGAGCTGACGACCGCGCGTGGCCTGGAGATCGGGCACATCTTCGCGCTGGGCCGGAAGTTCGCCGAGGCGCTGGATCTCAAGGTGCTCGACGAGAACGGCAAGCAGGTCACGGTCACGATGGGCTCGTACGGCATCGGCGTGAGCCGCGCGCTGGCCGCGATCGCGGAGAACAACCACGACGACAAGGGCCTGATCTGGCCGCGCGAGATCAGCCCGTACGACGTGCACATCGTGGCGACCGGCAAGGCCGACGAGCCGTTCGCGGTCGCGGAGCGCCTCGCCGCTTCCCTCGACGAGCAGGGCGTCCGCGTCCTGCTCGACGACCGCCGGGCGGCGACCGCGGGGGAGAAGTTCAACGACGCCGACCTGATCGGCATCCCGACCATCGTCGTCTGCGGCCGCCGCATCGTCGACGGCCGCGTCGAGGTGAAGGACCGCCGGACCAGCGAGCGGATCGACGTCCCGATCGACGAGGCCCTCCAGCATCTCCTCGAAGCCGTCCGCGGCTGACCCGGTGCGTTGGATGAAGGGCACCTTCATCCAAACCTCGGCCGTCCCACTCGCGAGTGTGCCCCTCACCGCGGTGATCATGAACGTGATCATGAAGCCGGAGTGGTCGTATGCGCCAGTGTGGCTTCATGATCACGTACATGATCACGGGGCGGGCAGGGCGCTGCTTTGGATGAAGGGCACCTTCATCCAAACCTATTGGATGAAGGTGCCCTTCATGCAATCCGGTCAGCGGGCGATGGGGCCCGGGATCGCGTGGAGGTAGCTGCCCGCCCAGTCGATCCGGTCGTGCGTGGGCCTCATCGGCGGAGCGGGGACGAAGTTGCTCGCCTCGTCGATCGAGCCGCTGCCGTCGTACCGAGCCCGTAGCGGGTACGGGAAGACCGGCCGCGTCCGAGCCACGTTGCCCTGTTGGTCGAACGAGGTCGCGACGATCTTCCTCGGCGCGTTCCCCTCGTCCACCCAGTCCAGCAGCGCGGGGAGCGGGTCGAACGAAGGGCCGCCGGGGACCTCGCAATGCGGCTTGGCCGGCACCATGAACGTACGCATCCATCGCTGCGTCGCTGTCAAGCCGCCGTTGCGGGCGACCACACGGTCGTAGTAGTTGAGAGTTCCGACCGCCGGGATCGCGTGGTCGTTCCAACCGTGCCAGAGGATCAGCTTCCCACCGGCGCGGCGGAACTCGGACAGGTCCAGCGCCAGCGCGTTCCCCTTCACCCCCTCCGGTGTCAGTTTGTGCAGCGCGGACTGGGTGAACGCGACCGACGCCAGGGACGAGTGCGGCCTGCCGATCGGGTAGCCGACGTACCTCAGGTAGTTGTCCGGCAACGCCGACAGGAAGTCCTCGCCGTTCGGACCGGGCACGACGCTGTACACCCAGGCCAGCTCGCTGCCGCGCGTCTGCCACCCGGGGTACAGCCGCGAACCAAGCGCGTCGGTGGGTCCGGCGTACAGCTTGCGCGCCGTCGTGACCTGCGCAGGTGTCAAGCAGGACGGGAGGTCCGTGCCGGCAGGGCACCGCAGAAGGGCGGGGTCGTACGTGCACGCCCGCGGGTCCTCGAGCTGGCCGTCGACCAGACCGTCGAGCCCGTCACAGGCCGCCAGAACGGCGGCGTTCAGCGCCGGCAGCTTGTCGATGGTCAGGATCGGCTGGCCGGCGGAGTTCCTGTTCGCCTTGATGATCCACGGCATATACACGCCGAACAGCGGCCCCATGTAGTTGACCGGCGCGCCGGCGATGATGCCGTCGAAGTCGTGCGGGTAGCGCTGCGCGAGCAGCAGGGCCTCGCGCCCGCCGGTCGAGCAGCCGTTGAAGTACGAGTACTTCGGCGCCCTGCCGTAGAACGTCGCGATGATCCGCTTCGCGGCCCGCGCGACGACGTGCGGTGCGCGGTAGAAGTAGTCGTTCCGCGCGGCCTGGTCGTCCGCGGCCCAGCGGCCGTCGAACAGCTCCTGACCAGGCAACGGGCTGGTGTGGCCGTCGTTCGTCGCGCCGACCACGAGGTCGCGGCCGGGGGTGCCGCAGTTCGGGATCGCGACGTCGCGGATCAGTCCGCACAGGCCGTCACAGCCGTACTGGACGTACCGGCCGGTGTATGTGCTGAGCGGCAGCTTCAGCTGGAAGTCGACCGCCGGCGCGACGCGGCCGGTGACGGCGCAGTACGTCGTACCGTTCGCGCTGACCTCCGTGGCCGCCGTGACCACGGTCGACACACCGGGGTAGCTGCGGACGAGGTCGGCACATCGGACGACCGGCGGCACGGTGCCGCCGGACGCCACGGCCGGAGCGGACAGCAGTCCGCCGACCGCGGCGACGATCACCGCGACGGCCGCGATGGCGCGGCCGAGAGTGGAGCGGGTCATGATGACTCCTCGGGGGTGAGCAAACCTTCGCTTCACCCCTGGCGTCGAACGGCAGGCCGAGCAATCGACAGTCAGTTCTGGGAAATCATCCAGACGTGCCCGAACGGGTCGCGGAGCCGGCCGACCCGCCCGTACGGGTGGTCGTCGATCGGGTAGATCACGGTCGCGCCGGCCTTCTCCATCGCCGTACCAACCGCGTCGGCGTCGGCGACGGTCAGCTCGAGGATCACCGGCGAGCCGGCCAGGTCGGACGGGCCGACATCCGGAGTGCCCGGCTCCTCGTCCTTCAGCGTGAAGCTGACCTGGCCGAACCGCAGCTCGGCATGCACGATCTTGCCGTCGTCACCCTCGTACCTGGAGACCTCTTCGGCCCCGAACGCCTCGACGTAGAAGGCGATCGCCCGGCCCGCGTCGGCGACGATCAGGCGGGGCTGGAGGGTGCTTTGCTGCGTTGTCGTTGCAGTCATGAGCCCAGGATGGGTGCCCGCGCGGCGGCAGGGATTGGAAAAACGTGCCGCCGCGCGGGCTTCCGGGCTCCGCGGCCTACGGTCGGGCGACCGGACCGGGGACGTGGTGCAGATACTCGCCGAGCCAGTGGATCTTGTCGCGCATCGGCTTGGCCGGCTTGGCGGCGTAGAAGTTCGCCGGGTCGTCGACCGAGCCGCTGCCGTCGTACTTGGCCCGCAGCGGGTACGCGAACACCGGACGGGTCCGGGTGACCTTCTGATCGGCGTCCCTCGCGACCGCGTCGATGCGGTCGGGTGCGTCGCCGCGTTCGACCCAGTCCGTCAGGGCCTTGGTCGCGTCGAACTCGGTCAGGCCCGATCCGTCGCCGCAGTGGTACAGCGACGGGATCATGAACGTGCGTGCCCACTTCTGGGTCGCCTTCAGCCCGCCGTTGCGTTCGGTGAGCCGCTGGTAGTAGTCCAGCGTGCCCTCCGCCGGGATCGCCGGGTCGGCCCAGCCGTGCCAGAAGATGATCTTGCCGCCGGCTCGCTTGAACGCGTTCAGGTTCAGGCTGACCGCGTTCCCGCGAGCGCCTTCCGGCGTCAGCCGGTGCAGCTCGCGCGCGGTGAACTCGATGTCCTCGACCGATGAGTGCTTGGTGCCGATCGGGTAGCCGAGGTACTTCAGGTACGCGTCGCCGAGGTCGCGCGAGATGAGGAACGGCACACCGGGAATCTCGATGTGCCACGGCGCCCACGAGAGCTCCGAGCCGGGAGTCTGGCCGCCGGGGTAGAGGCGCCGGCCGTACTTGTCGCTGGGTCCTGCGTACATCTTCCGTGCCGCGTCGACCTGCGCCTTGGTCAGGCAGTCGGGTGCGTCCGCGCCCTGGCACTGGACGACCTTCGGGTCGAAGTCGCAGGCGCGCGGCTCGTCGATCTGGTTGTCGACCACTCCATCGAGCCGGTCGCACGCGGCCATCGCGGCCTTGTACAGCACGGGCAGATCCGTGTACGTCAGGATCTCCTTGCCCTGCGCGTCGCGATTGGCCTTGTACTGCCAGCTGAAGTGCATCCCGGCCAGCGGGCCGAAGTACGCGGCCGGCGCGCCGGCGACGATGCCGTCGAAGTCGTGCGGGTAGCGCTGGGCGAGGAGCATCCCCTCGCGGCCGCCGTTCGAGCAGCTGCTGAAGTAGGAGTGCTTGGGCGCTTTGCCGTAGTACGTCTTGATCAACGTCTTCGACGCGATCGAGACGACGTGCGGGGCGCGAAACTGCCAGTCGTCACGGGCGGCCTGGTTGGTCTCGCCCCACTTGCCGTCCTCTTCGCCCTCCGGCGGCGCGTTGTGGCCGTCGTTCGTCGCGGCGACCGCCATGTCGCCGACGGCCGGGCCGCAGTCGGGGAAGACGTCCCCGAAGATGGAGATGGCCCCGCAGAGTCCGCCGCAGCCGAACTGCAGGTAGCGACCCTTGTACGACTCCATCGGCAGCTTCAGGTTGAACTCCACCGCCGGGTCGACGTAGCCGGTGACGTTGCAGTGCTTCGGTTCGCTGGTCGTCGCCTCGACGACGTCCGCGTCAGTCACGTGCGTCTTGGCGCCCTTGAGCTTGTAGTCGCCGACGAGGCTGCTGCAGTCGCGGGCGGGGAGGATGACCCCACCCGCATGGGTTGCCGGAGCGGCGGCGGTGGCCGGCGCCACTCCGATCCCGACGAACGCGACCGCGAGGATGCTCACCGCCGCGAAGAGCCTTCGTACCACCGTGTTGCCTGATTTCACAGAACGTGCCCCCATCGTCACTGATCGAAATCTGTCCGAACCAGACAGCACACTAACCCGTATCGTGGGGTGGACGGAGTAGTGGCAGCTCGACCTCGAGGAGGCAGGGAGCGTGGAGTTCGCGGCGTTCGTTGCCTTCCTCTCGGTGTCGGCGGTCGTGATCGTGACGCCGGGGCCGGACACCGCGATGTCGATCCGCAACACGCTGCTGGGCGGCCGGCGGGTGGGCATCGCGACCGGGCTGGGCGTCTCGCTCGGGCAGCTGGCGTGGACGTTGGCGGCCAGTGCCGGGATCGCGGCGTTGCTGGTGGCTTCGGAGCCGGCATTCCTCGCGGTGAAGCTGGTCGGGGCGGCGTACCTGATCGTGCTCGGGTTGCACTCTCTCTACTCGGCTTGGAAGTCGCGTTCTCCTGCCGCGGTGGTGGCGGTGTCGCGTCGGCGGATGTCCTCGCGCGGTGGGTTGGGGCAGGGGGTGGTGAGCAACCTGTCGAACCCGAAGATGGCGGTGTTCTTCATGGCGCTGCTGCCTCAGTTCGTGCCGTCTGGCGGGGCGACGTTCTGGTGGTCTGCCCTGCTGGGGTTGGTGTTCTGCGTGCTGACGTTCCTGTGGCTGTGCTGTTATGCGTTCGTCGTCGCGAAGGCAGGGTCGTTCCTGCGGACGCCGCGGGTGAAGCGGGTGCTGGACGCGGTGACGGGCACGGTGCTGGTGGGGCTGGGCGTGCGGATCGCGGTGGAACGGGCATGATCTCGACCCAGCTGACCATCCCGCCTTCGTCGCCGCTGGCGCCGTTCGTGAGCTGGATCTCCTACTACGCGGGCGATCACGCGCATGGGCTGGAACGTGTGGTGCCGAACGGCTCGATGCAGCTGCTGGTCAACCTGCACGAGGACGAGTTCCGGATCTATGACGGAGCGGACCTCGGCACCGTTCGTACGTTCCCCGGCGCTGTCGTCGAGGGCGCCTCGGCGCGACCGTCGGTGATCGACACCTCGCAGCAGCGCGAGCTCGCCATCGTGGTCTTCCGCAACGGTGGTGGGTTTCCGTTCTTCCCCTCGCTGCCCGAGCTGGGGTCGGACGACCTCGTCGACCTGGGGGAGGTGTGGGGTCGTTCCGGCGCGGTGCTGCGTGAGCAGCTCCTCGAAACCCATTCTGTGGAAGGAAAGTTGCGCGCGCTCGAGGCCGCGCTGCTCGCGGCGGTGCGGCGGCCGCTGGTGCGGGACGCGTCCGTCGACCTGGCGTTGAAGGCGTTCGAGCACGGCGAGTCGGTGGCCGAGGTGACGGACCAGCTGGGCATGACGTCGAAGCGGTTCATCCGTACGTTCACCCACCAGATCGGCCTGTCCCCGAAGCGCTTCTCCCGCGTGCGCCGCTTCCAACGGACGTTGGCGTCGATCCCGTACGACCGCCCGGTGGACTGGGCGGAACTGGCCGTAGCGCGCGGCTACTACGACCAGTCCCACCTCATCCACGAGTTCCGCGACCTCGCTGGCGTCCTTCCGACGGCCTACCGTCCCCGCTCCCGCGGCGAGCAGAACCACATCCCGGTCAGCTAGCGACCAGCGTCTCCCGGCGGTCGTCGTACCGCCAAGCTGCTGTCGTGCCCTGGAGGTGGACGCCGCCGATCCATCGGTCGATGCCGTTCAGGGCAACGTGATCCGCCCGCTCGGCCAGAACGTCGCGCCCCACGTCGGTGAGCTCCACCCGACGACGATGGAAGCCTTCGGCGCTCGCGGCGAGGTCGTCGCCGCCCAGGGCCAGCAACGGCGTGGCGCCCGAGGCGAGGGTGACGAGGCGTTCGTAGCAGGGCCAGTCGCCGAGGAACGGGCGCTTCTCGCGGCGCTGCATCTCGACGAACGCCTCGCCCGCTGTGGAGGCCCCGGCCTCGACGCCGAGCAGCAGGCGTCGTTCGGTGACCGAGAGGCCGTCGGACACCGCCGGGTACTCCTGCAGCAGCCGCCCGAACGCGTCGGCCAGGAAGGGGAGCTCGTAGGACGACGTGCGGGCGATCTCGCCGAGCCCGCTCGGGTCGTCGGAGGTGAAGGCCGCCCACGCCGCGGCCGCCAGCTCGAGCGTCTCGGCCGAGATCGTCTGCCGCGTGGGCTGCCGCGAGCGCAGATCGGGATCGTGGGCGAACTCGCCGGGCGTGGCGGACGCCGTCATGATCGTGACGTTCGCCGGATCGCAACCCAGCAACGCCAAACGCCGCAGGATCTCGACGATCTGCAGCTGGTCGTACAGGTCGGACTCGAACCACAACGTGAACGTCCCGCCCACGTTCTGCGCCAGCCGGTGGTCCCGCGCCGCGAGATCCGCGAGCACCCGTTCGTAGTCGCCGAACGACTCCTCGGCGAGGAACCGCGCCCGCACCTGCCGGAGCGCGGCGTCGTCCAGCCCGCCCGGCACGGGCCCGTCGTGCAGGATGTCCCGCCACGGCAAGATCGGCTCGTCGAAGCCCGCCGCCCGCAGCGCGGACACCGTGGCGTCGCCGTTCGTCACGTGCAGCTGCGCTCGATGTTGATCGAGGTGGGAGCGGGCGGTCGAGTACGACTCGCCGGTGCGCTCCATGCGGGCGCGCACGCGCTGCTTGAAACTTGCGTCCTTGGTCATGAAGACCTGTCTCCTCCGGCCCCACGCCCGGCCACCCCCAGCGCGGCCATGCGGAAGGCCATCGAAAGACAGGCGTACAGGGAGCCAACCGAGGTCAGATCCCCTTTGCCTTCACGAAGATCCCGCTGGGGTGGATCGGGGAAGGTTCGGCGTGGTCGAGTCGCCGTACCTCACCGTACTCGACCTCAGAGGGCGTAGCCAAGCAGTTGCTCGGTCCGCTGTCGCTCGCACGCCGGGTCGGACGACACGAAGTGGTCGCCGTTCCCCGGCACGTAGCAGCGGTACAACGGCCGGCGCCCGGCTGCCGGGGAGGTGTAGATGTGCCCGACCGGACCGAGCGCCCGCAGCCCCTCGCAGCCGGGTTCCTTCGTCAGTAGGTTGTGGCCGCCGACCTGGCACTCGAACAACGGAACAGTTCCGGAAGTTTCGTTCCGCAGCAGCCGCCAGGACCGCTCGGCCGCGAACCCCGGCGGCAGCAGCCGCGACGACGCCCAGTGCCCGCGGGAGGCGTTGTAGCCGCGCACGAGCTTGGTGTACGGCAGCTGCTCGAACCCGCACGACAGCTGTGCCGGGGTCAGGTCGTTCCGGTTCATCAGCGCCCAGGTCGTCCAACTGGGCTTGGCGGTTCCGTTGTCGTTGCGCAGTCCAAGCGCTAGTCCGCCCGCAACTTCCGCGGGATGATCGGACATTCGGTGGTAGACGTAGTTGCTTATTCCGGGAGTCCCGAGAACGTTCCGGAAACCGTCGCAGATCGCCGTCGCCTGTTTCGCCGGCGACGACGGCGCGAGGCTGTTCACGCCGCTCTCGGTGAGCTGGATGTCCCAGGCGGACGGGCGGCTCGGGTACTTCTGCCGCAGCCAGCCGGCGAGCACGCCGATGTTGCCGTACGTCACGTACGGATAGTCGTCCGCGCCGAACACGTTGCTGCGCAGGTCCTTCGCGTACGGATGGAACGCAACCCGCCATTGACGCGCGCCCGCCCGGGCCGCGATGCCCGAGATCACCGTCGTCCCGGCGAGCGTCGCCTCGTCGGCGGCGGGCCGTTCCAGCTCCGGACCGAACTGGTGGTCGAGTGAGATCAGGACCTTCGCGGTCGACTGCTCGGCGATGATCCGGTCGTACGCCGCGTTGTAGTTCGAGCCGAGCTCGTCCAACCACTGCGTGACGTTGCACGGCGTGCCCTGCCCGCAGCCGATGTCGAACCAGACATTCGTGTTGACCTCGTTGAGGATCACGAAGTCCGCGACGCGGCCGTGCCCGTGCTGGCCGTCGTACCGCTGCGCGAGCATGCCGGCGAACCGGCCGTAGTCGGCGGCGTCGTTGGGGCTGCAGAAGATCTCGAAGCCCGGCGCGACGGGGGAGCAGGGCTTGCCGGCACGTGCCCAGGCGGGGGTGCCGTAGACGACGCCGGTGACGACGAGGCCGAGGTCGGTCCAGGCCTTGATGTCGGCGTCGACGGTCGCGGGGATGGCGAAGCAGCGGCCGTCGTACTCCTGCTCGTTCGCCGCGCAGGGTGCCCGCTTGTCCGAGCCCTGCCACTCCGCCCAGAGCAGGTTCATCGCGATGCCACCGGTGTTGTTGCCGGCGATCTCGGCCTTGTTCGCCCAGAAGTCGGGCTGCAGCGCCTTGATCCGATAGTCGCTCCGCGTCGGGTACGGCAGCGCGGCCCCAGCGTTCGCCGTCGTCGGAGCGACGACCGTGCCCAGCATGAGTACCGCGGCGAGGACGAGTTTCCAACGTTGACCGCGCGTCATGCCTCGACGCTCGCAGAGCCTCCGGGCCACCGTCCACGCTCGCGACCGCCATCGGACGCTCCTGGCCGCTTGCTGCCGCTCCCGCCGTTTGAATGAAGGTGCCCTTCATTCCATAGCCCGGCCCATCCACCATGTCCCATCAAACTGTGGGGTTCTGGTCGCGACACGCCGGCGTGTCGCGACCAGAACCCCACACTTTCGCGAAGAGCGGAGGGTCCCCTCGCTCGAGGACGTTCGTAGGAAGGTGCCCTTCATCCCAACCGAAGCGGCAGGGTCAGCGGCCGGCTGCGTAGCCCTGCATGCCGCGGGGGTTGGCGCCGGCGGAGAGGATGCCGGTCTCCGGGTCGCGGGCTACGGCGCACAGACGGCCGAGCGACCAGGGGCCGCTGCGCCTCACCAAGTGGCCGCGCCGTTCCAACCGCGAGATCACCTCGTCGCCGAGGCGGTCCTCGACCACCAGGCTCCGCGGCTCCATCTGGCGGGGCCAGAACGAGGACGGGAAGCTGTTGGTGTGGAACGCCGGCGCGTCGATCGCCTCCTGCAACGAATGGTCGCCGGTCAGGTAGCGCAGCAGGAACAGCAGCTGCCACTGGTCCTGCTGGTCGCCGCCCGGCGTCCCGCACGCCAGTACCGCGTTGTCGCCCTGCATCACCAGCGTCGGCGACAACGTCGTCCGCGGACGGCGCCGCGGTGCCAGGGAGGACGGCAATCCCTCGTCCAGCCAGAACATCTGTGCCCGCGAGCCCAGCGGGAAGCCGAGCTCAGGGATCGTCGGCGAGCTCTGCAGCCACCCACCCGAAGGCGTCGCCGAGATCATGTTGCCCCACCGGTCCACGATGTCGACGTGGCACGTGTCACCGCGCGTCACACCGGACGACGAAACGGTCGGCTCGCCGGTTGTCCCGGCGAACTCCCACGCGGTGTGCAGGCGGCTCGCGTACGCCTGCGTCAACCGCGGGTTGCGCCCGTCCGGCGCCCCTGGCCGCAGGTCGCCCGCGGCCAAAGCGCCAACCAGGGCTGAACGTTGACGCGCGTACGCGTGCGACAGCATCGTGTCGATCGGCGTCGGCTCGCTGTCGCCGTACCAAGCCTCCCGGTCCGCCATCGCGAGCTTGAGCACCTCGGTGACGAAGTGGATCCCGCGTTCGGACGAGATGTCCAACGCCTCCGGCGCCCCGAGCGCGGCGAGAATCGCCAACGACTGCAGGAGAACGGGCCCCTGGCCCCATGGGCGCGTCTTCGCGATCGTGTAGCCGTTCCAGTCCAGCGTGAGCGGGCTCTCCCAGCTCGCCGACCAGGTCGCCAGGTCGTGCCCGGTGATCAGACCGGCGTGCTCGGAGCCGGACGAGTCCTGATGCGGCTTCCGCGAGAACTTGTCGATCGCCTCGGCGACGAAGCCGGCACGCCACGTACGACGCGCCCGTTCGATCTCCGCCTCGCGGTCACCGCCGCCGGACTCGGCCTCCGTGACCAACCGCTGCAACGTCGTCGCGTACGTGGGGTTGGCGAACACCGAGTTCGGCTGCGGCGGCTTGCCGTCCTTCAGCCACAGAGCGGCGGACGTCGGCCAGTGCTCGGTGAACAGAGCCTCCACCGATGCGACCGTGTCGGTGATGCGCGGCACGATCGGATGCCCCGCGACCGCGTACCCGATCGCCGGCTCGAGCACGTCCCGCAACCGCCACGACCCGTGGTCCCGCAGCAGCAACAACCACGCGTCGACCGCGCCGGGAACGGTGGCCGCCAGCGGTCCGGCGCCGGGAACGAGGTCGAGCCCGAGGTCGCGGTAGTGCGCGATCGTCGCGCCTTGTGGGGCTGGTCCTTGTCCGCACAGGACGCGCGGCGTCGTGTCGTAGTTGGTCGCGATGATCGCCGGCACCTCGCCACCGGGACCGTTCAGGTGCGGCTCGACGACGTGCAGGACGAACCCCGCGGCGACGGCGGCGTCGAACGCGTTGCCACCACGTTCCAGCACACCCATCGCGGACTGCGACGCAAGCCAGTGCGTCGACGACACCATCCCGAAGGTTCCCCGCAACGTCGGTCTGGTCGTGAAGCTCATCCCTCGTCCTCGGCTCTCGTCGGCACAGCACGCACGTCCGGTCCGCTGCCATCTTCCCCGACGAGATGACACGCCACGCGCCGCCCCGCGACCTCACGAAGCGGTGGTACGTCGGTCTTACACAGTGCGATCGCAACAGGACAGCGAGTATGGAAACGGCAGCCCGGCGGCGGTGCTACAGCCGACGGGATATCACCACCGAGCACCACCCGGGTACGGCCGCGTTGACGTTCCGGGTCGGGAACCGGTGCCGCAGACAGTAGCGCCTGTGTGTACGGATGCTTGGGTGCGGTGAAGATCTGGTCACGCGGGCCGTGCTCGACGAGCTGGCCGAGGTACATGACCGCGACCTCGTCGGCGAGGTACTCGACGGCGGACAGGTCGTGGGTGATGAACAGGCACGCGAAACCCAGGTCCCGTTGCAGATCGGCGAGCAGATTGAGCACCGACGCCTGAACGGAGACGTCGAGCGCGCTGGTCGGTTCGTCGGCGACGAGCAAGCTCGGCGAGGCCGCGAGGGCTCGTGCGATGCTGACGCGCTGGCGTTGTCCGCCGGACAGCTCGTGTGGGTAGCGATGGGCGAGCTCTTGGCGGAGACCGACTGTCTGTAGCGAGTCGGCCACTTTCCGTTCGCGGTCCATTTTGTCCTTGGCGAGCCCGAGGAGCCGGAGCGGCTCGCCGACGATGCTGCCGACGGTGAGCCGCGGGTCGAGTGAGGCGGCGGGGTCCTGGAACACGATCGCGACATCGCGCCGGTGCGGCCTCAGCGCGCGGCGTTTGAGCTTCGTGATGTCGTTGCCGTGCAGCTTGACGGTGCCGCTGGTCGGCTCGAGCAGCCGTACGACGCAGCGCCCGACAGTCGACTTGCCCGAGCCGCTCTCGCCGACCAGCGCGACGACCTGCCCGCGCCCGATCGACAACGTGATCCCGTCGACGGCACGTACCGGACCGAAGTGCATGACAAGATCCTCGAGCTCCAACACCTGCTCACTCATCCGGCCACCCCAGCGCGCACTTCCCTAACCAGGATGGGGCTTTCGGGGGTATTGCTACGTGCCAAAACCCCAGTTGGCTTAGGGGAGTGGCGAGGGTGTGGATGAGTGCGCCGCGATGCGGGATGGCCAGGTGGTGGTGGCGGTTTCGAATGAGGGCGTCCCTGTAGCGATCTCTTCGATAGAGGGACGCCCTCATTCGAAACGGCGGGCGCGATGCTGCGGTGCCGGCAGCGTGGGCGGCGTGGGCGGGCTGCGACTTTGCCCACGAGGAGGGCGTTGCGGGCGCTCGATCGTGGCTGGGAACGCCCCTTCCGTGGGCAAAGTCACGATGCGGGATGGCCAGCGGCATCCACAGCGTCCACAGGCCGGCGCACTTCCCTAACGGGGATGGGGTTATCGGGGACGTTGCCACGTGGCAAAACCCCAGTTGGCTTAGGGAGGTGGCGAGGATGTGGACATGTGCGCCGCGATGCGGGATGGCCAGCGGCATCCACAGTGTCCACAGGCCGGCGCACTTCCCTAACGGGGATGGGGTTTTGGGGGGTGCTGCCACGTGCCAAAACCCCAGTTGGGTTAGGGAAGTGGTGAGGGTGGGGGAGGGGGTCATGCGGGCACCTCGATGGCTGGGTGCCAGCAGGCGACTTCGTGGGAGGTGCGGGTGAGTTCCAAGCGGGGTTGGGAGGAGCGGCACAGGTCGTCGGCGGCCGGGCAGCGGTCGGCGAACGTACAAGCGTCCGGCTGACTGGCCAGCATCGGCACCAACCCGGGGATCTCGCGCAGCCGCCCGGACTCCTCGCGCCCGGCCGTGGGGATCGCCCCCAAGAGCGCGGTCGTGTAGTGGTGCCGCGGATGCTTGAACAGCTCGACCACCGGCGCACGCTCCACGACCCGACCCGCGTACATCACCACCACCCGGTCGGCGATGTCCGCCACCACCCCGAGGTCGTGCGTGATCAGCAGCACAGCGGTCCCGAGCCGCGAACGCAGCTCCCGAATAACGTCCAGAACGCCAGCCTGCACGGTCACGTCCAAAGCCGTGGTGGGCTCGTCGGCCACCAACAGCTTCGGGTCGCACGCGACGGCCATCGCGATCATCACCCGCTGCCGCATGCCGCCCGACAGCTGGTGCGGGTACTCGTCCACCCGCCGCTCCGGCGACGGAATCCCCACCAGCGTCAAGAGCTCGACAGCCCGAGCGCGAGCAGCCCTCCGCCCGAGGCCGAAGTGCGCCCGCAGCACCTCGCCGATCTGCCGGCCCACGGTGAGGACGGGGTTGAGCGAGGTCATCGGCTCCTGGAAGACGTACGCGATGTCCTTCCCGCGCACAGGCCGCAGCGCGGCATCGCTGGCCCCGACGAGTTCCACGCCCGACAACATCACCGACCCGTCGACGGCAGCCGTCTCCGGCAGCAGCCCCGCGAGACTCATCGCGGTCACCGACTTGCCGCAGCCCGATTCCCCCACCAGGGCGACGATCTCGCCCTCCGCCACGTCCAATGACACCTGGTCTACAGCTGAGACCGCGCCGTCCTCGGTCCGGAATCGCACCGACAGGTCGCGAACGGTCAACACCGCGTTCATCGGCGGCTCGACTTCGGGTCGAGGGCGTCGCGCAGCCCGTCACCGAACAGGTTGAAAGCCAACGCCACCAGCATGATCGCCAAGCCAGGGATCACCGCGGTCCACGGCGCCCGCGCCGCGTCCTGCTGCGCGTCCGCCAGCATCGTGCCCAGGGAAGGCTGCGGCGGTCGGATGCCGAGCCCGAGGAACGACAGCACCGCCTCGCCGAGAATCGCGACGGGGATGGCGATCGTCGCCTGCACGATGATCGCCGACATCGCGTTCGGCAGGATGTGCCGCACCAGCACCCATGCGTCGCTCGCCGACGAGACGATCGCCGCCGCCACGAAGTCGAGCGCCTTCAGCCGCAGCGTCTCCGACCGCACGATGCGGATCATGCCCGGGATCTGCGCGATGCCGATCGCGAGCGCCGCGTTCGTCAGGCTCGGCCCGCGGATCGCGGCGAGCCCGACCGCGAGGATGAGGAACGGAAACGCGAGCACGAGGTCGGTCACCCGCGAGATCAGCGCGTCCAGCAGCGGCGAGTAGCCGGCCGCGAGCCCGAGCGGTACGCCAATCGCCAGCGCGACGAGAACGGCCAGAACGCTTGCCTGCAAGGAAGATTGCAGCCCGAACAGGATCCGCGAGAACACGTCCCGGCCGAGGTTGTCGGTGCCGAGGATGTACTCCGCCGAGCCGGGAGGCGCGAAGACGAGGTCGAAGTGCGTCTGGTCGGGTTCGTGCGACGTCAACAGGGGAGCGAAGACAGCCGCCAGCGTCGCGATCGCCAGCACCACGAAGCCCGCGACCGCGAGCGGGTTGCGGACGAGACGCCGCAGCACGCGCCGGCCCCGCAGCGGGCGGGTGGCGGTCGGCTCGACCACGACGACGGAGTCCGTCACGCCTCACGCCCCCTCACCCGGATGCGCGGATCGATCACGGAGTACAGCAGATCGACGAGCAGGTTGATCACGATGTACGCGGTCGCGGTGACGAGCACGACCGCCTGGATCACCGGATAGTCGCGCTGGAACACCGAGTCGATGGTGAGTTTTCCGAACCCGGGAAGGCCGAAGATCCGCTCGGTGACCACCGCGCCGGAGATGAGCGCGCCGAGCTGGAGACCGACGATCGTCACGACCACGATGAGGCTGTTGCGCAGCGCGTGCCGCAGGATCACCGCGGACGTCGACAGCCCTTTCGCCCGCGCCGTACGGATGTAGTCCGCGGACAACGCCTCCAGCATCGACGACCGCGTCTGCCGCATCACCACCGCGGCGAGCCCGGTGCCGATCACCAACGAGGGCAGCACGAGGTGGTGCAGGTTCGCGATCGGGTTCTCGAAGAACGGTACGTACCCACTGGCGGGGAACAGCCGGACCGCGACCGCGAGGTAGAGGATCGCCATCAGCCCGAGCCAGAAGTTCGGAATCGACAAGCTGGTCAGGGCAAGCGCGTTCGCGATCCACTCGGTGAGCTTGCCCCGCCGTACGGCCGCCGCGACACCGGTCGCGACGCCGAGCAGCACCGCGACGAGCAACGAGAGCAGCGACAGCTCCAGCGTCACGGGCAGCGCGGTGGCGAGCAGCTCGGTGACCGGCGTGTCCGTACGGATCGACGTCCCGAGGTCCCCGCGGACGCTGTTCGAGACGAACTTCCAGTACTGCAAGAGCAACGGCTCGTCCAGCCCGTACCTCTCGCGGATCGCGGCGAGCGACGCCGGGTCGCGTTCCTCGCCGGCCAGCGCGAGCGCCGGATCGCCCGGCAGCGCACGGATGCCGAGGAACACCACCATCGTCGCCAGGATCAGGGTGACCAGCGACTGCCAGAGCCGGTGCAGCAGGTACGACCGCACGTGTCGCCGGCCTACTTACGGTGTCCGGCGAACGCCACGCGCAGGATGCCGTCGGAGTAGACGCGCACGCCGCTGAGCTGCTTCGAGACACCAGTCAGGTTGCGCTGCCGGTACAGGTAGATCAGCGGCTCCTGCTCCTGGATCTTCGCGGTGATCTCGCCGTAGAGTCCCTTGCGGGCTTCGACATCCTGCTCCTGACGCGCGTTGGTGAGCAGCTCGTCCAGCGCCGGGTCGGAGAAGCCGGCCACGTTCTGGCTCGCGTCCGTACCGACGAAGTTCGTGATGTTCGCGTCCGGGTCGATGCGCCCCGACCACCCGAGCTGGAGCAGCTCGAAGTCACCGCGGTCCTGCTGGTCGAGCAGCGAGGAGAACTCGACCGGCTGGATCTGGATCTCGAAGCCGCCCTCCTTCACCATCGCCTGCAGGGCTTGGGCGATCCGCAGGCTGTCGGGGTTGTTCGACGTGATCATCTCGATCTTGTACGGCACCGTCGCGCCGGCTTCCTGCAGCAGCTGCTTCGCCTTCTCGACGTCGCGGTCCGGGCACTTCTGTGCGGCGTCGCTGCTGAACGGGCTGGCCGGCGAGATCGGCGAGCAGGCCTTGTCGTACAGGCCGCCGAAGACCGTCTTGACGAGCCCGTCGCGGTCGACGGCGAGGTCGAAGGCCTGGCGGACCTTGACGTCCTTCGCGTGCGGCTTGTCGATCGGCTTGGCTGGTTGGCCGATGCCGTCGACGTTGCCGATGTTGAACGTGACGCCCTGGTAGCCCAGGCTCTCGGACTCGAGCACCTCCAGCGAGTCCTCGCCGCTCAGCGCCGGCGCGTCCTGCGTGGACAGCGAGTCGGCGACCTGCACGTCACCGGAACGCAGGTTCGCCGCGCGGATGCTCGCGTCGGTGATGATCCGGTAGACGATGCTGTCGAAGTAGACCTTGCCCGCGTCGTAGTAGTTCGAGTCCTTGGCGAGCTCGATGGAGTTCTGCGGCACGCGCTTCACGAGCTTGAACGGGCCGACGCAGACCGGCGCGGTGGAGAACTTGTCGCCGAGTTTGTCCAACTGGGCTGGGCTCATCACCATGCCGGCCCGGTCGGTGAGGGCGGCGAGCAGCGGTGCGAACGGCGTCTCCAGGTGGATCACGACGGTCTCGGCGTCAGGGGTGTCGATCGTGGTGATCGGGCCGAGTTCGCTCTTGCGCGCCGAGGTCTCGAGCGTGAGGTTGCGCTGCAAGGACTTCTTGACAGCGGCGGCGTCGAACGCCGTGCCGTCGCCGAACTTGACGCCCGTCCGTACCTTGATCGTCACGGTCTTACCGTCCGCGCTGGCCTCCGGGAGCGCGGCCGCCAGCTGCGGGACGATCTCGGAGTTCTCGTCGAGGTCGTAGAGCTTCTCGCACATCGCGGAGAAGACGTACCGCGAGTACAGGGACCGGGCCTGCGTCGGGTCGAGCAGGTCGGGCTCGGCCGAGAGCGCGATGTCGAGGCGGCCCCCGGGCTTGATCGCGTTCGGGTCCGCCGCGGTGCCGGTCTTGTTCGTCCGTTCGCCGTCGGTCGCGGTGGCGCCGGGCGAGGCGGTGCCGTCCGACCCACCGCCGGTGTTCTCCTGTCCCACCGGGGAGCAGGCGATCAGGCCCACTAGGAGTCCGGTGGTGGCGAGACCGGCGACGGCGAGACGGCCGTGAGTTCGAGGCAGCATGAGGTGGACCTCCCAGACCGAAGGTTGGGACATTCTGGTCTCTGCACGTACGGCTCTGACAAGTGGTTCGGTCCGACAAAATCCGTAACGAGGGTGTTACGCCCACTACAGTGCGGGAATGGACGCCTCGATCAGGGCCTACGCCGCTGGCGATCAGGCTGCGGTGGCTGAGATTTGTGTTGCTGCGTTGGATATTGAGGGTCCTGGAGACGCGGCGATATTCTTGGCCGTTCTCGGACGTCGTTCCGGGACATGGCACGTGGCGGTCGTCGACGAGGTCGTGGTGGGTGTGGCGATCGGGTCGACCTCGACCGCGCCGGCCGGATTGATCGGACATGTCGAGCTGCTTGCCGTTGCGCCGTCGTTCCAGGGGAACGGGATCGGGCGCTTGTTGCTGCGCTCGTTGGAGAACGCGCACCGCGATGCGGGATGCGTCCAGGTGCGGGTGCAGGGCAACCCGCCTTCGTACGCCTGGCCCGGCATCGACACGCGTTACACGGTGGCGATCTGCCTCGTCGAACGGGAAGGGTACGAACGGTTCAACGACGCGCGCGACATGGACGTGCCGCTGTCGCCGGCCGTCGTGGACACGGCCGCGGACGAAGCGAGGCTGGCGGCCGCCGGAATCGTCGTCCGCCGGCTGGAGGCCTCCGATGAGCCGTCGATTCGTCCGTGGCTGGATACGTGGGGCGGCAGCTGGCGCGGGGAAGTCCTGCTGACGTTGGAGTCTGCGCCCGTCGGCTGCCACGTGGCGTTGACGTCGGAGGGGGAGTGGCTCGGCTTCGCGGCGCACGGTGTGAACCACCCGCGGATCTTCGGCCCGATGGGCACCGCGGAGGCGTCCCGCCGGCACGGCATCGGCGCGGTTCTGCTGAAGCGCTGCCTGGCCGACCAGCTCGCCGCCGGTCTGCCAGTGTCCGAGATCGGCTGGGTCGGCCCGCACCGCTTCTACGCTCGCGCGCTCGGCGCGCGGTTCAGCCGGATCTTCTGGCTGTACCGGAAAGCGCTTTAGGCATGGAGCTCGCCAGGGACACCGAACGGGCGATCCTCGGCGTCGAGACGGCCGCTCAGGTGCGCTCGTGGGTCGCTCGCCACGTTCGCGACCACGTCGGCGGGACCGTGGAGTCGGTGCTGTTCAGCGGCGGCGACATCGGCGCGGTCTTCGGGCTGCGGCTCTCCGACGGTCGTGAGGTCGTGCTCAAGGCACTACGACCCGGTGCGAACGCGCGGCGGCTGCGGGCGGTCGTCCGTGCGCAGAACGCGCTCGCCTCCTCGGGCTACGGCTGTGCGCGCGTCCTCGACGGGCCGTCGTCGACCGACGGCGTGTTCGCGATCGTCGAGGAACGACTGACCTGTACGCCGACCGGGAGCCCGCACGAGCCGGCAGTACGCGGCGCGATGGCGGCCGCGCTCGCCGCTCAGATCAACGCCCTGCGCGGGATGGACGGCGCGGACCTCGTTCAAGGCGGGCCGGCCTGGTCGGACTGGAGCGTCGGCGCCTGGCCGGTGCCGCACGACCCGATCTTCGACTTCACCGTGCCGGTGCCCGGCTACGAGTGGGTGGACGAGCTCGCCGACGCTTCGGCCGCTGTCCTCCGCGCCGCCGAAGGCCCCGCCGTGGTGGGCCACAGCGACTGGGTGTGGCAGAACGTCTGCGTCCGCGACGGCACGTTCGTCGCCGCCTACGACTGGGACAGCCTGGTCTACCTGCCCGAGCCGGCGGTGGTCGGTCAGTGCGCGGGCGCGTTCAGCCAGGGCAGCCCGGTGCGTCCGGACGCGCCGACCGCGGCGCAGGTCGCGGCCTTCCTGGACGACTACGAACGCGTCCGCCCGTTCACGCCGCCCGAGCGGCGCGTCGCCGAGGCGGCGGCCACCTGGGTGCGGTGCTACTCCGCCCGGTGCCAGCTCGACAATCTGCAGCGGCGCGGGATGGAGCCGCCCGCGGGGTCGTTCATCGAGGCTCTTTCGACGTGACGCGAGCGCCGACCAGGCTGGCGCCGGTCGTCACGAGGAGCGTCACGACGATGAATCCGAGCGAGAACGCGATCCCGATGTGCGGGAGATGGACGCCGAGGATCGACGACACGTGGTTGCCCTCGAGCGCCTCGATGATCAGCTTCACGCCGATGAACGCGAGGATCACCGCGAGCCCGTACGACAGGTACATCAGCCGGTCGAGCAGCCCGCCGACGAGGAAGTACAGCTGCCGCAGCCCCATCAGCGCGAACGCGTTCGCCGTGAACACGATGAACGTGTCCTGGGTCAGCCCGAAGATCGCCGGGATCGAGTCGAGCGCGAACACGACGTTCGCGACGCCGATCGCCAACACCACCACGACCATCGGCGTCAGCATCCACCGGCCGTCGACGCGCGTCGTGAGCCTCGAACCGTCGTAGTCGTTGCTGGTCGGAAGGATCCGCCGCATCAGCTTGACGACAGCGCTGTCGTGGAAGTCCGACTCCTCGTCCTTGTTCCGCACGAGGTTGATCGCGGTGTAGATCAGCAGCGCGCCGAAGATGTAGAAGACGAAGTCGAACGCACCGATCGCCGCCGCGCCCGCCCAGATGCACAGCGCGCGGAAGACGAGCGAGAGCGTGATGCCGATCAGCAGGATCTTGTGCTGATGCTCCACGGGCACGGCGAACCGGGCGAGCAGGATCACGAACACGAAGAGGTTGTCGACCGAGAGGCTGTACTCGGTCACGTACCCGGCGACGAACGACTCCGCGGGAGCGCTGCCGGCGAAGTACCAGATGCTGGCGGCGAACACCATCGCGAATGCGACGTACGCCAGCACCCACAGCGACGCCGCCTTGAGCGAGACCGCGCGTGGGCGGCGGCCGACGACCGCGAGGTCGAGGATGATGATCGCGAGCAGTCCGCCGATCGTCGCGAACCACACCCAGTCGGGGACGTTCATCGGCGCCACCCGTCGACGATGGGCAGCAGGTCCGCCAGCCGTTCGATCACCGCGTCCGGCTCACCGTCGGTGTGCCCGCGTTGGGTGTCCGGGATCGCGCTGTGCGGGACGTGGACGGCGCGCATGCCGGCCTCGTGGGCTCCGTGGATGTCGTCGAAGAGCCGGTCGCCGACGTACACGCAGCGGCCCGGGTCGGACATCCCGACGGCCTTCATCGCGAGCTGGAAGGCCTCCGGGTGCGGCTTGGTGTGATCGATCTCACTCGTGTAGACCGCCGCGTCGATCAGGTGGAGCACGCCGTCGCGGCGGAAGTAGTGCTCGTGGTCGTCTCTTGGCCAGACGGTGTTGGACAGGACGCCGACGGCGATGCCGCGCTCGCGGAGCGCGGTGAGCAGCGGGATCACGTCCGGGTCGGTCCAGGTGTGCGGCTCCCACCACTTCCGGAACGCCTCGACGCCGCGCAGGTGCTGCTCGCCGCTCGGCTCCAGGCCAGCCGTCCGGACGATGCTCTCGAAGTTGGTGCTGCGGTGGTCGTCCCGCGCCTTCTTCCACGCGGCGTCCTCGGCCGCGCCGAGCGCGGCGAAGACCTCCGGCCCGTGTGCGGGGTCGTAGGCCGACGCGTACGCCTGCCACGACCCCGACGGGTCGATCGTGTGCCACGGGGTGAGCGTGCCGCCCCAGTCGAAGATCACCGCGTCCACCGTCATGCCGTCCATCTTGCCAAGTGCTTGCGACAACTCAGTGAGGCTGTCCGACCAGCTCCGGCGTCGCGTCTGTCTTGGTCGGTCCGGGTTGCGGGTGGCTGCTGCGGTGCAGCAGGGCGACGAGCGCGCCGAGTCCGGTGACGGCCGCGCCGGCGAGGACCGCGGGGAACGTTCCGTCGAGGAACGCCTGCGGCGAGTCGAACGCACCGTTCGCGGCGAACACCGTGCCCAGCACGGCCACCCCGAACACCGCGCCGACCTCGCGGATCGCGTTGTTGACGCCCGACGCCTGGCCGGCCCGCTCCGGTCGTACCGAGGCGAGGACCGCGCTCGCGGACGGGGCGAACACCAGCGCCATGCCGACGCCGGCCAGGACGAACGGGCCGATCAGCTCGGTCCAGGACATGCCCAGCTCGGAGACGAACGCGATCCAGGTCAGCGCGATCGCCTGCAGCGCGAGCCCGCCGGCCATGAACAGCCGTGGCCCGTACCGCTCCGCCAACGGACCCGCGAACGGGGCGACGGCCAGCGTGGCGCCGGTCCAGACGAGCATCCGCAGGCCGGTGTCGAGCGCGTCGTAGCCGAACAGGAACTGCAGCTGCTGGCTCAGCAGGAAGATCGAGCCGAACGTGCCGAACATCATGAAGAAGCCGACGAGGTTGGTGACGACGAAGCCTCTGTTCTGGAAGAGGTTCAGCGGGACCATGGGGCTCAGGGTGCGGCGTTCCCACCAGACGAAGAGGGCGAGCAGCACGACGCCGGCGCCGATCGAGCCGACGATCAGCGGGCTGGTCCAGCCCTCGGCTTCGCCTCGGATGAGGCCGAACACGACGCCGAGCAGACCCAGGCCGACGAACGCGAAGCCGGGCAGGTCGAGCGGCGCCTTCTCCCCGTAGCTCTCCTTGATCTGCCGGACGACGGCGGGGATGAGGATGAGGCCGATCGGGACGTTGATCCAGAACATCCAGTGCCAGCTGGCGATCTCGATCACCGCGCCGCCGACGAGCGGACCCATCGCGACCGCGACGCCGGAGATCGCGGACCAGATGCCGAGCGCGATGCCTCTTTTCTCCTTCGGGACGCCCGCGGCCAGCAGGGTCAGGGTGAGCGGGGCGATGACCGCGCCGCCGACGCCCTGCAGCATGCGCGCGGCGACCAGCAGATCGACGTTCGGGGCGAGCGCCGCGGCGGCACTGGCCGCGGTGAACAGCGCCAGGCCGGCGATGAAGGTCTTCTTGCGGCCGAACCGGTCGCCCAGGCTGGCGGCCGGGATCAGCGCGACGGCGAACGCGAGCGTGTACGCGTTCACAGTCCACTCGAGCGACTCGAGGCTGGCGCCGAGGTCCGCGCGGATCGTCGACAGGCCCACGGTGACGATCAGGTTGTCGAGCGTGACCATGAACAGCGCGACGGAGACGGTGACGACGGTGAGCCAGCGCATCCGGCTGGGCGGGGACTCGGTGGACATTGCTAGGCCCTCCCTGGGCGATGGTTGTTAGTGACCGCTCACTTGCTTGAGAATTTAGTGTTCACTCACTAACCTGTCAACCATGAGCGCGTCCACTCGACAGTCGTCCGACTCCCGCCGCACGGCGCTGATCGCCGCGGCCCTGCCCGCGTTCGCCTCGGCGGGTTTGCACGGGACCGCGGTGAGCGCGGTGACGGACGCGGTGGGGATCACGCAGCCGTACGCGTTCAGCCTGTTCGGGACGAAGAAGGGGCTGTTCCTCGCGGCGGTCGAGTTCTGCTTCGACAAGGTCGCGTCGATGTTCCGCGCCGCGGCCCTGGCGGCACCTCCGGACGGCCGGATGCAGGCGATGGCCCGGGCGTACGACGAGCTGCTGCAGGACCGAACGGTGCTGCAGTTCCAGCTGCAGTGCTACGCCTCGGCGGGGGACCCCGAGGTGCGCGAGGTGGTCGGTCGGCGGATGGCGGAGCTGTTCGACCTGTTCCAGGAGGTCGGCGGGATGCCGCTGGAGGAGGCTCGGCTGTTCCTCGCGAAGGGCATGCTCTGCAACCTCTCGGTGATGCTCGACCTGCCCCAACTGCTGCCGCACGACTTCGACGACGACTGCGACTGACCCGGCCGCCGAATGGAATGAGGGCGTCCCTCTATCGAATAGATCGATAGAGGGACGCCCTCATCCGAAACGGTTGGGAGTTACGGGAGGCGGACCAGGGCTTGGACCGGCCAGTGGTCGGATGGCGTCTGGCCGTTCGTGCTCGAGACGTTGATCGCTGCCTTCAGGACGGTCACCTCGGGCGGCGTGAGGACCCAGTCGATCCGCGCGCCGTTGGGCGTCGGCGTGGGGTTCCAGGAGTTGAACGTCCCGTACGCCGGGGTCACCCGCTGCTTGGCGACGTTCCACGTGTCCTTCAAAGGCCCGTTCGTCACCAGCGTGTCGTACGACACCGTCGACTCAGCAGCAGTGTTGAAGTCGCCCGTCACGATCGTCGGCACATCGAAGGACAGCACCGTGTCCCGCACGACCACAGCCGACTTCTGGCGCGCCACCTCGACCTGGTGGTCGAAGTGCGTGTTCAGGTGCACGAACGTCTTCCCGGTCCGCAGATCCAGGAACCGCACCCACGTGATCATGCGCGTAACGGTGTTGCCCCACGTCTTCGAGCCCATGACCATCGGTGTGTCCGACAGCCAGAAGTGGTCGTACGCCATCACCTCGAGGCGGTGCGAGTCGAAGTAGATCGTCATCGCCTCGCCGCGGCTGCCGCCCTCGCGGTGCAGGTGGATCCAGTCGTAGTGCGCCGGCAGGTCCTGGCGGATCTGCTTGTCCTGATGGAAGAGCCCCTCCTGCGTACCCAGGATCGTCGGCCGCTCGTCGCGGAGCAGCTTGGCGATCAACGGCCGGCGCTCCGGCCACGAGCGCGGCGACGGGTCGTTGTCGTAGCGGATGTTGAACGCCATCACGTGCAGCTGGTCGCCGCGCGCCGGGCCGATGAGCACCGGTCCCGCTGCCGCGGCGGGGGCCGCGGTGGCACCAGCCACGACCGGGGTCGCGGCGAGGGCGAGGCCGGCGGTGAGCAGGCTGCGGCGTTTCAGATCGTCGGACACAGTTCTCCCTCGTCGTGTTCGTCGGTCAACTGCCCACCCTAGAAGGACGAACGCCTCGCACAGGTGGCGCGAAGGTGACCAGTCGCGGTCGAGTTCGCTGCGGATCCGCCCAGCTGGGATGCCATCGGCGCGCCAGCTGCCTGCCAGCGGGCGGCGACAGACTGAGGGCAGCTAGCGCCTCACCCGATCGGAGAGGAGCAACCCATGCGCAAACTCTGGATCGTCCTGCTCGCTGTCTTTCTCGGCAGCTCGGTGCTCGCGGGAACGGCGAATGCCGATGCCATCAACACGTTCAAGAACCAGACCACGTCCCGCTGCATCGAGGACTCGTCCGCCGGCTTCCGTACCTGGACCTGCAACGGCAGCAACGCGCAACGATGGAACGTCCACGTCTGGGGCGACGGCACCCGGCAGCTCAAGAACGTCGCCACCGGGCGCTGCATCGACGACAGCGGCGCCGGGTTCCGTACCTGGACCTGCTGGGCCGGCTCCGACGGGCGGTCGGCGAACCAGAGCTGGTACGTCAAGAGGTGGGGAGACGGCACGCTGCAGTTCGAGAACCAGGTGACCGGACGTTGCATGGACGACAGCTCCGCCGGCTTCCGCACCTGGACCTGCTGGCCCGGCTCCGACCCGCGATCGGCCAACCAGAGCTGGTACTGACAACGTGGCAAGGGCAGAACCTGACTAAGTTCTCTGCGGGAAGTCCCGGACGAGGTTGTCCAGCAACGAGCGCAGAGGGCGGCTGTCACCGCGTAGCGATGCGACCGAAGCCTCGGAGTTGCGGGCAGGGCTGAGGGTTGACCAGTCGATCGGCCAGCTGGCGTGCCGTGACAGTTGGCTGAAGAATGCCCGCTGCGTGCGGCCGTTTCCTTCCCTGAACGGATGAATCGCGTTGACCTCGGCGAAGTAGAAGGTCAGGCGATCAACGAAGGCGTCGCGATCCAGGTCGCGCAGGTGGTCTTCCTTGGCGAGAGCATCGAAGACCTGCGCGGAGTACGACTCGATGTGCTGCGGCAGGCAGAACGTGTCGGTCTTCGCGATGGACACGGTTCGGAGCTCGCCGGCCCACGGGTAGAGGTCGCCGAAGATCTCGCGGTGGAAGGCGCGAAGATGATCCAGGTCATAGCCGCCCCGAAGCTCACTTGTCGCGAGATCAGCAATCGCGGCCTTGCTGAGGTCAGCCTCGACCGACGCGAGCACCTCGGGCGAGCTGATGCCGAGCAGGTTGACGAGCGTTCCGGTCGCCGGGTCGGTGTAGGGATCGATGGTCACCGGATGCCGTGCAGCTCCCGGATCTGGGCACGCATCGTGGCGGTCCCGATCTCACCTCTCGCCCAGCGGTCCATGATCGCGTCGGCGGCGGGGCTCGCGGCCTGACCTTCGGCGCGCAGGGAGGCGGCAGCTTCCTCAACGGCCTGTGACCGTTCGGCAACGAGCTCGTCGAAAACCTCGACCGGCACCACGACCGCCTCGGTCTTGCGGTGTGATCCCACGCCGACGGGACGGCGGTCGCCGTGGCGGAAGCGGTCGAGCACGCTCGGCAGCTGTTCGCGGGCCTCGCGAACCGACAGGGTTTCGATGCGCATACCCAAAAGTGTACCCGAATGTGTACACGTTAGGTGTTCTGCGGGAAGCCCAAGCTCACGCCGCCGTGGGAGGGGTCGGGCCAGCGGCTGGTGACGACTTTGGTGCGGGTGTAGAAGTGGATGCCGTGCGGGCCGTAGGCGTGGGTGTCGCCGAAGAGGGAGTCCTTCCAGCCGCCGAACGAGTACGACGCGACCGGCACCGGGATCGGCACGTTCACGCCGACCATGCCGACCTCGATCTCGTTCTGGAACTGCCGCGCCGCCCCTCCGTCCGAGGTGAAGATCGCGGTCCCGTTGCCGTACGGATTGCCGTTCACCAACGCAACGGCCGAGGAGTACGACGACGCACGCACCACCGAGAGCACCGGGCCGAAGATCTCGTCCGTATAAGCAGACATCGACGGCAAAACAGCATCGAGCAGCGACGGCCCGAGCCAGAAGCCGCCAGGCGCGCCGTCCACCGGGTGCGCACGGCCGTCGACCGCCAGAGACGCCCCCGACGACACGCCAGCGTCGAGGTACGAGGCCACCCGGTCGCGGTGGGCCGCCGTCACCAGCGGCCCCATCTCGCAGCCCGCACGCCGCCCGTCGCCCACCTTCAGCGACGCCATCCGCGACCGGATCTTGTCCACCAACGCATCGCCGACCGGGTCGACCGCGACGACGACCGAGATCGCCATACACCGTTCACCGGCCGACCCGAACCCCGCCGACACCGCCGCATCGGCTGCCAGTTCGAGATCGGCGTCCGGCAGCACCACCATGTGGTTCTTCGCGCCGCCGAGCGCCTGCACTCGCTTCCCGTGCCGCGTCCCGGTCTCGTACACATACCGGGCGATCGGTGTCGACCCCACGAACGACACCGCCTTCACCTCCGGATGCGACAGGACCCGGTCCACCGCCACCTTGTCGCCGTGTACGACGTTCAGCACGCCGTCGGGCAAGCCCGCTTCGGCGAACAGGGACGCGATGAACAGCGACGCGGACGGGTCTTTCTCCGACGGTTTCAGCACCACGGTGTTGCCGCACGCGATCGCGTTCGGCACGAACCACAGCGGCACCATCGCCGGAAAGTTGAACGGTGAGATCACTCCCACCACGCCGACGGGCTGCTCGATCGAGTACACGTCGACCTTCGTCGACGCGTTCTCGCTGTAGCCACCCTTCAGCAACGCAGGGATCCCACACGCGAACTCGACGTTCTCCAACGCCCGTTGGACTTCGCCGGCGGCGTCCGACAGCACCTTGCCGTGCTCCGCGGTCACGATCGCCGCCAGGTCGCCGGCGCGCGAGCGCAGCAGTTCGCGGAACGCGAACATGATCGACGACCGGCGCGCCAGCGACACGTTTCGCCAGTCAGCAAAGGCAGAACGGGCAGCGGCCACCGCCTCGTCAACCTCGGCTTGCGTCGCGAAATCGACCAGCCCGGTCACGGCACCCGTCGCCGGGTCGAACACCTCGCCTGTACGCGACGCAGCCGGACCGTCCCAGGACTTTCCGCCGATCCAGTGCGTGATCCGCGAGGTCATCGCGACAGCTCCTCATGGGCCGCAGCGATCGATTCGCGCAGGGTGCCGAGCGCCTCGTCTGTCTCCTCCTCGGTGAGCGTCATCGGCGGCGCGAGCCGCAGCACGTTCCCGTACAGCCCGCCCTTCCCGATCAACAGCCCACGTTGCTTCGTCGCCTCGAGCACCAGGGACGCCGCGCGAGCCGAAGCCTCGCGCGTACCGGGCTGGACGAGCTCGACGCCGATCATCAGCCCCTTGCCGCGCACCTCGCCGACGACCGAGTACTGGTCCGCCACAGAGCGCAGTCCGTCGAACAACACCGAACCCAGCTTGGCCGCCTGAGCCTGCAGGTCGTGGTCGCGGATGAAGTCGAGCACGGCCAGTGCTCCGGACGACGCGATCGGGTTGCCGCCGAACGTCGAGATGGAGTTCGCCGTGAACGCGTCGACCAGCTCCGGCTTCCCGACGAGCCCGCCGATCGCGAGCCCGTTCCCCAACCCCTTGGCGAACGTCATCGCGTCCGGGACCACGTCGTGCGCCTGAATGCCCCAGTAGTGCTCGCCCGTGCGACCCCAACCGGTCTGCACCTCGTCGGAGATGAACAAGACCCCGTACTCGTCCAGCACGGTCTTCATCGCGCCGAAGAAGCCGTCCGGCGGCGTGGCGAACCCGCCGACACCCTGGATCGGCTCGGCGATCATGCACGCGACCTCGCCGGCCGTCGTGGTCTCGATGATGTTGCGCAGATCGTCAACGCAGGCGGCGATGTAGTCGGCGTCCGACAGCGAACGGAACGGCGACCGGTAGCGGTAGCCGCCGTGCACGTACGACACCTTCACCGGCGACAGCGACGACGCCGACCAGCTCCGGTTGCCGGTGATGCCGACGGTCGCGAACGCCCTTCCGTGGTAGGAGTTCCGCAGCGCCAGCACCTCGTTCGAACGCCGCAGCTGCGTCGCCATCATCAGCGCGGCCTCGTTCGCCTCGGTGCCGGAGTTCGTCAGGAAGACCTTGGCGTTCGGGATCCCGGACAGCGACGCGATGCGCTCGGCCAGCTCGACCTGCTTGCGGATCAGGTAGAGCGTCGAGGTGTGCATGACGCCAGTCGACAGCTGCGAGCGGATCGCGTCGGCGACCTCCGCGACGTCGTACCCGAGCGCGTTGGTGAGGATGCCGGCGAAGAAGTCGAGGTACGTACGACCATCGCCGTCCGTCACGCGCCGGCCGGACGCCGAGACGATCTCGATCGGCGCGTCGTAGTAGAGGGCGACCCAGTTCGGGAGGACGGCTCGATGGCGGGCCAGCAGCTCCTCGTGCGACATCAAGACCTCCGCAGGCGTCGGCGACGCCTCTGAGTCTGGTCTGATAGCGGTCCATTCGGCCATGAACAACCTGTACCCGTTTCGTCGACCTGGGCTTACGTTGTGCACATGTACCCGACCGTGGCCGAGGTCCTCGCCCTCCCCGTGCTGCGCCGCGCCCGGCCGCGACTGGTGGCCGGTCAGGCCGGCCTCGAACACCGGGTCCGCTGGGTGCACTCCGCCGAGGTCGCGGACATCGCCCATCTGCTGCGCGGCGGCGAGCTGGTCCTCACCACCGGCATCGCGCTGCCCGAGGACGAGCAGGGCCTCGCGACGTACGTGCGCGAGCTCGCCGGCGTCGGTGCCTCCGGCCTGGTGATCGAGCTGGTCCGGCGGTGGAACGAGGACGTCCCGACCGCCCTCCGCGACGCCGCTGACCTGCACGGACTGCCGCTGGTGGTGCTCGCGAACGAGACCCGCTTCGTCGCCGTGACCGAGGCGGTCGTCGGCCTGATCATGGACGCCCAGGTCGCGGAGCTCCGGGCCGCCGAGCTCGTGCACGAGACGTTCACCGCACTCACCGTGGCGGGCGCGGAGCCGGCCGAGGTGCTGCGCGAGGTGGCCCGTACGTCCGGACTCCCGGTCGTACTCGAGACGCTTGCCCACGACGTACTCGCCTACGACGCGGCGGGGGAGGAGCCGGCGGAGCTGCTGGCCGACTGGGCGACCCGTTCGGCGCGCGTCTCGGTCTCTGATCGGACCGGGTACGACGAGAAGGCCGGCTGGCTGGTGACCGTGGTCGGAGCGCGCGGCGCGGACTGGGGACGGCTCGTCCTGCTCTCGCCTGACCCGCCCACGCACCGGCAGGTCGTGGTCGCAGAGCGCGCCGCCTCCGCGCTGGCCGTACACCGGCTGGTTGCGCGCGACCGGGAGAGCCTGGAACGGCAGACCCACCGGTCGCTGCTCACCGAGCTGCTCGGTTCGGACCCGGTGCCGCCCGACGTGTCCGCGCGCTCGGCAGCGCTGGGCGTCCGCCTGGACGGGCGGCAGCTGGTCGGCATCGCCGTACGGCATCGCGCGCTGACCTCGTCCGCGCCGGCGCTCGCGACCCAGGAGGTGCTGCGGGACCTCGCGGAGGCGACAGCGAGCGCAGCGCGGAGGGTGCAGCTCGCGGCGCTCGTCGGCGTCGTGGACGACACGAGCGTGCGAGCGTTGGTCTCGCTGGCGCCGCAGCAGGACGTCGACGCGGCGCTGAAGCGGCTTGCCCGCGAGGTGCACCACGTGGCCGCTGCGGCGCCCTCGTCGGTGCCGGTCGTGGTGGCGGCGGGCACGACCGTACGCGGCGTGGGCGCGGCTCGCCGTTCGCTCGCCGAGGCCGCGCACGTGGTGTCGGCCGCGCTGCGGTCGCCGGGGACGCGGCTGATCCACCGGCTCGACGACGTGCGCCTGCGCGGGCTGCTCCACCTGCTGCGCGAGGACGAACGGGTCAGCGCGTTCGCCGACCGCGAGCTCGGGCCGCTGCTCGAGCGGGACGCGGGCCAGGGCAGCCGGCTGGTCGAGCTGCTGCGGCACCTGTGCGAGCACGGCGGCAACAAGTCCGCCGCCGCGGCGACCGCGCACCTGTCGCGGACGGCGTACTACCAGCAGCTCGGCCGGATCGAGCAGGTCCTGGGCGTCTCACTGGACGACCCCGAGTCCGTGCTGTCGCTGTACGTGGCGTTGCTCATACGGGAGTCCGTGAGCTGATCCCTTGTGGGAAGATCGCCAGTGGTCGGGGGCCGGTTCGTACCGGGGGCACGCCGTGACCTAGTCGACTAGACCACCGGAGTGTCCCCACATGAAGCTTCGCAAGATTCTCGTCGTGCTCGCCGCAGCCCCCGCGCTCGTCGGCGTCCCGGCCGCCGTCTCCGCCACGCCCGGCAGCGGCGTGACCGGCGTGATCCTCGCCCAGGGCGAGTCCGACGAAGGCATCGTGATCCGCGGCCGCGGCACCACCGACGTCGTCGTCCGCGAGATCACCATCCAGCCTGGCGGTTCGACCGGTTGGCACTACCACGACGGTCAGCTGATCGCGGTCGTCAAGCAGGGCACGTTGACCCGGACCATGGACGACTGCTCGACTGAGGTCACGCCCGCCGGCGAGTCGTTCGTCGAGCCGCGCGGCCGGAACCACGTCCACATCGGCCGCAACCTCGGCACCGAGCCGGTGATCCTGATGGTGACGTACGTGTTGCCGGACGGTAAGCCGCTTTCGCAAGACGCGCCCAAGCCGCCTAATTGCACTAGTTCTTGATTGCCGCAGCCCCGGCTCGCTCAGTTTCGCCGCACGCCACCGCCTGTTGGCAGCATCATGATGATCAGTTGGGGCTTCTTCGACGAGCCGGACTGCGGATAGCCTCGTCCTCACTCGCCTGGACAGGGTGTCCAGGCGAGGGGACAACAGTGGACACATCGCCACTGTCCGACCGAGCGGAGCACTCCGAGGATTCAGCGAGACAACGGACCCGGGCGGGTGAAAGATGACACGTACCGAATTACCCGAGGACGAAACCCAGATCGTCCATCCGGACGGTCGGGTGGAGCTGAACGCGCCTGAGCTGATCGCCGGCACCAAGTACGCGAACGGCGAGCTCGTCCCGACGCCGGTCAACGAGCGGCGCTGGACGACGTACAACTACACCGCGCTGTGGATGGGCATGGCCCACAACATCCCCAGCTACCTACTCGCCTCCGGGCTGGTCGCACTCGGGATGAACTGGCTGCAGGCGTTCCTCACGATCACCCTGGCGAACATCATCGTGCTCGTCCCGATGCTGCTGAACAGCCACGCGGGCACCAAGTACGGCATCCCGTTCCCCGTCTTCGCCCGCGCGTTCTACGGCGTCCGCGGCGCCAACCTGCCCGCGCTGCTGCGCGCGTTCATCGCGTGCGGCTGGTTCGGCATCCAGACCTGGATCGGCGGCCAGGCGATCCACGCGATCGTCGGCAAGCTCGCCGGCGCCGGGTGGCTCGAGGCCAGCCCGCTCGCCGGGCATCCGTGGACGCTATGGCTGAGCTTCGGGTTCTTCTGGCTCGTCCAGGTGATCCTCATCATGCGCGGCATCGATGGACTGCGCCGGTTCGAGAACTGGGCCGCGCCGCTGGTGACGGTCGCGTTCCTCGCGCTGATGATCTGGATCGTCATCCAGGCAGGCGGATTCGGCCCGATCTTCTCCGAGGAGTCCAAGCTCGGCTGGGGTCCCGGCTTCTGGACGATCTTCGCTCCGTCGCTGATGGGCATGATCGCGTTCTGGGCCACGCTGTCGCTGAACATGCCCGACTTCACCCGCTTCTCCCAGGGGCAGAAGCAGCAGGTACGCGGGCAGATCCTCGGCCTGCCGACCACGATGTCGTTCATCGCGCTGGTCTCGATCATCACCACGTCCGGCACGATCGTCGTGTACGGCGAGGCGATCTGGGACCCGGTTCTGCTGGCGACACGCTTCGAGAACCCGGTCGTCGTCATCGTCGGCCTGATCATGGCGATCCTCGCGACGATGTCATGCAACGTCGCGGCGAACGTGGTGAGCCCGTCGTACGACTTCTCCAACGCCTTGCCACGTTGGCTGAACTTCCGTACCGCCGGTCTCGTCACCGCGATCATCGGCGTGATCATCCAGCCCTGGCGGCTGATCACCGACCCGAACGTCTACATCTTCGCCTGGCTTGGGTTCTACGGCGGCGTGCTCGCCTCGATCGCCGGCGTGCTGATCGCCGGCTACTGGTTCGTGAACCGGACGCAGATCTCGCTCATCGACCTGTACAAGGTCGGCGGTCGGTACTGGTACGCGGGCGGCTGGAACTGGCGTGCGGTCGTCGCGACGCTGGTCGGCGCAGTGCTGGCGGTCGGCGGCGCGTACGGCGGCCCGTTCCCCGCTGGCGGCCTGATCGGGTTCCTCAAGCCGCTGTACGACTACAGCTGGGCGATCGGCCTGGTGGCAGGCTTCCTCATCTATCTCGCGCTGACGTACGCGGCACCCGTTCGGCGGGCCGCTGTCGCACCGGCAAGCGTGGGTTGACACAGAGAACACAACGAGGGCACAAGGGAGACAAGGTGGCTGGAATCGTTCGCGCGGGTCTGGTGCAACAGCAGTGGACCGGCGACAAGGACTCGATGATCGCGAGCGCCGTCGAGCACATCCGTACCGCCGCGTCGCAGGGCGCCCAAGTGGTGTGCCTCCAGGAGCTGTTCTACGGACCGTACTTCTGCCAGGTGCAGGACACCGACTACTACTCCTACACCGAGAAAATCCCGGACGGGCCGACGACCAGGCTCATGCAGGAGGTCGCGGAGCAGAACGGCGTCGTGCTCATCGTGCCGATGTACGAGCAGGAGCAGCCCGGCGTCTACTACAACACCGCCGCGGTGATCGACGCCGACGGGACGTACCTCGGCATGCACCGGAAGAACCACATCCCACAGGTGAAGGGATTCTGGGAGAAGTTCTACTTCCGTCCCGGCAACCTCGGCTATCCGGTGTTCGACACCGCGGTCGGGCGGATCGGCGTCTACATCTGTTACGAGCGGCACTTTCCGGAGGGCTGGCGGGCACTCGGGCTGGCCGGCGCGAAGATCGTGTTCAACCCGTCGGCGACGAGCCGCGGTCTGTCGGAGTACCTGTGGCGCCTCGAGCAGCCGGCGGCCGCGGTGGCGAACGAGTACTTCGTCGGCGCGATCAACCGAGTTGGCGTCGAACCCCTGGGTGACAACGACTTCTACGGCCAGTCCTACTTCGTCGACCCGCGCGGCCAGCTGGTCGGTGAGGCGGCGGGGGACACCTCGGACGAGGTGGTCGTACGCGACCTCGACCTGGCGGTGCTGGACGAAGTACGTGACCTGTGGGCGTTCTATCGTGATCGCAGGCCGGACTCGTACGACTCGCTCGTACAGCCGTAGGGAGGCGTGGCGATGACGATTGTGATCAGGAACGGAACCGTGGTCAGCCCGTTGGGCACATCCGCGTCGGACGTGCTCGTCGACGGCGAGCGGATCGTGGCGGTGGCGTCCGCGTCGTCTGGGCTGGCGGATCAGTGGGCCGCGTCGGCCGACCGGGTGATCGACGCGGCGGGCAAGTACGTGCTGCCCGGTGGCATCGATGCCCATACCCACATGGAGATGCCGTTCGGTGGAACGTCTTCGGTCGACACGTTCTCGACCGGGACGACCGCCGCGGCGTGGGGCGGCACGACGACGATCATCGACTTCGCCGTGCAGGCGAAGGGCACGAGTCTGCTGTCCACGTTGGAGAAATGGCACCAGAAGGCGGACGGCAACTGCGCCGTCGACTACGGCTTCCATATGATCGTGTCCGACGTGAACGACGGCACGCTCAAGGAGATGGAGACCTGCATCGACGCGGGTGTCAACTCGTTCAAGATGTTCATGGCGTACCCCGGCGTCTTCTACGCGACCGACGGCGAGATCCTCCGCGCGATGCAGAAGGCGAAGGAGACCGGCGGGACGATCATGATGCACGCGGAGAACGGCATCGCGATCGACCAGCTCGTCGCGCAGGCGTTGGCGGAGGGGCGTACCGACCCCGTCTACCACGGCATCACGCGGCCGCCGGAGCTCGAGGCGGAGGCGACGTACCGCGCGATCACGCTGGCGAAGGTGACGGGTGCGCCGCTCTACATCGTGCACCTGTCGGCGGCGCAGGCGTTGACCGCCGTCGCGAACGCACGCAACCGTGGGCAGAACGTGTTCGCCGAGACCTGCCCGCAGTACCTGTTCCTGTCGCTGGACGATCTGGGGCGGGATGACTTCGAGGGCTCGAAGTTCGTGTGCTCGCCGCCGCTGCGGCCTCGCGAGCACCAGGCCGAGCTGTGGCGGGGGCTGCGGACGAACGACCTGTCCGTGGTGTCGACCGACCACTGCCCGTTCTGCTTCAAGGACCAGAAGGAGCTGGGGCGCGGCGACTTCTCCAAGATTCCGAACGGGATTCCGGGCGTCGAGCACCGGATGGACCTGCTGCACCAGGGCGTGCTGGCGGGGGAGATCTCGTTGTCCCGTTGGGTGGAGATCTCTTCGACGACGCCGGCGCGGATGTTCGGCCTGTACCCGCGGAAGGGTGCGATCGCGGCGGGCTCGGACGCCGACATCGTGGTCTACGACCCGGCTGTCAAGCAGACCTTGTCAGTCGAGACGCACCATATGAACGTGGACTACTCCGCGTACGAGGGCCTGGAGATCACCGGTCGCGTGTCGACGGTGCTGTCGCGGGGCTCGGTGGTGATCGACGACGGGGCGTTCCACGGGTCGACGTCGCATGGCGTCTTCCTGGAGCGCGAGCTCAACCAGTACTTGGTCTAGCAGAGGGTTGGATGATGGACTTTGGTGTTGTGCTGCAGACGGATCCGCCGGCTCGGGACGTCGTGGAGACGTTGCGGGTGGCGGAGGCGGGCGGCTTCGGCTACGGCTGGACGTTCGACTCGACGATCCTGTGGCAGGAGCCGTTCGTCATCTACTCCCAGGTGCTCGCGGCGACGTCGTCGATGGTGGTCGGACCGATGGTGACCAACCCGGTGACGCGGGACTGGTCGGTGCTGGCGTCGACGTTCGCGACGTTGAACGACATGTACGGCAACCGCACGGTGTGCGGCATGGGCCGCGGCGACTCGGCCCGGCGGGTCATCGGACTGAAGCCGGCGAACCTCGCCACCGTGCGGGAGTCGATGATCGCGATCAAGCGTCTGGCCGAGGGTCGTGCGGTGACGATGAACGACACCTCGGTGCGGATCCCATGGGTGTCTGCTGGCGCCTCGCTGCCGATGTGGTTGGCGGCGTACGGCCCCAAGGCACTGGCGTTGGTCGGCGAGGTGGCGGACGGTTTCATCTTGCAGTGTGGGGATCCCGACATCGCGCGCTGGACGATCGGCTCGGTGCGCGCCGCCGCTTCGGCCGCGGGGCGGGATCCCGCGTCGATCACGATCTGCGTCGCAGCGCCGGCGTACGTCGGAACGGACCTGCCGCACCAGCGCGACCAGCTACGGTGGTTCGGCGGAATGGTCGGCAACCACGTGGCGGACCTGGTGTCGCGCTACGGAACGTCGGGGCCGGTGCCGCACGCGTTGACGGACTACATCAGGGAACGCGAGGGGTACGACTACAGCCACCACGGCAAGGCGGGGAACCGGTCGACGGACTTCGTGCCGGACTCCATCGTCGACCGGTTCTGCCTGCTGGGCCCGGCGGAGGCTCACGTGGAACGGCTGCAGGAGCTGAAGGAGCTCGGCGTCGACCAGTTCGCGATCTACCTGATGCACGACGACCGGGAGAAGACGCTCGCCTCGTACAGCCGCGACATCATCCCCCACCTGGCCTGAGCTCCCGCGCCGAGCTGTTTGTATGAACCCGGATCCACCGTTCGGGTTTGGTGGTGCGGTTTTCGGGGGGTTTGCTGTTCGTTGTTGTGGCTGGTGTTGTTTGGGCGCTAGGAGGTTGCCGGGCGGTGCCGGCTGTTCCATGTGTGGTCTTCGGTCGGGCCCGTTGAGGGCCGGGTGGTCGGGGTGGTTAGACACCCCAGGTCCGTAAGTTGTCAAGCGGCGGTTTGTTGATCTTGGTTTCGGTGGGCCCAGGCGGTGTGTTCGTCGTAGTGGGTGTGGTGGCGTAGGCATCCGTGGAGGATGCCGACGAGGCGGTTGCCGAGGGCGCGGAGGGCTTGGTGGTGGAGGTCGCCGGCGGCGCGGTGTTGGTCGTAGAGGGCGCGTGCTCCGGGGCTTCGGGTGAGGGAGCAGAAGGCCCAGGCGTCGATGGCGTCGTAGAGGCGGCGGTTGCGGACGTGGCGGGCGAGCACGGCGCGTTTCTTGCCCGAGGCGATGGTCAACGGTGACGTGCCGGCGTAGTTCTTGCGAGACTTGGTGGTGGTGTAGCGAGTGGGGTCGTCCCCGAACTCACCGAGCACCCGGGCGCCGAGGATGACACCGAGTCCTGGCAGGGAGCGGTAGATGTCGGCGTCCGGGTGGTGCTCAAAATGGGCTGCGAGTTCGGTTTCGAGCTCGCTGATCTGGCGGTTCATCTCGGCGATGATGCCGACCGCGGCGCGGGTGGTGGCCGCGAACGCGGCCGCCACTGGGACGGGTGCGGCCAGCTGCTCGGTGCGCAACGCGGCCTGGATCTCGCGGGCCCGGGTGTCGAGGTTGCGGCGGCGCCCGGCCTGCTTCAGCGCTGACCGGATCGACGAGACGCTCAGCCGGGCACCCTGGTCGGGGGTCGCCGCGCGCTCGAGCACGGCCAGCGCGTCCCGGTCGGTGAGATCGTCGAAGGCGACCAGCGCGCCCGGGTAGTACTCGCGCAGCGCCGAGCGCAGCGCGTTGGTCTGCCTGGTGCGGGCCCAGATCAGGTTCTGGTGGCCGCGGGCCAACACCTTGACAGCCTCAGCACCCGCACTGTCACCGGCGATCGGCCGGTGGTTGTGGCGGTCGGTGCGGACCAGGTCGGCGAGCAGTTTCGCATCACCGGCGTCGGACTTGGCTCCCGACAGATGGTGGCGGTCGCGGTAGCGGGCCACCGCCAGTGGGTTGATCGCATACACCTGGTACCCGGCCGCGACCAACGCGTTGACCCACAGACCACGGTCGGTCTCGATCCCGACCACCACCCCGGCCGGGTCCACGCCATGATCCTCGGCATGGACGGCGGCGTGGCTGGCGACCACGTCATGCAACGCCCGGATCCCGGGCAGCCCTTCCGGCAGCCGGCGCGAGGCCAACCGTTCACCGTTGTCGTCCATCACGTGAATGTCGTGATGATCCTCGGCCCAGTCATCGCCAACGAAGATCATCGATCACCTCCCAAGGTGCGCCGAGTCGCTGGAACCTGTCCGAGCCGAAGGCAACCCGGCGGCAACCTAATGGATCAGTGCTCACGCCATCATCGACGGGCACGACACCCCATCAGCGCTACAGGAAGCCTCACCAACCGGCCGGCGCACGATCTAACCCTAGGAGTCGAACATCGATCCAGGCGGCAGAAGTGCTCACCGGCCAGCGGCTCGGCGACCAGCGTTCCTCCAACCAGACATCATCCGTTCGAGGCTCGCCGATCAGGTCCCATTAGGCGGGGTGTGGTGGGGCGTGCTGAGCAGCGGTGGTGAACAGTTGTTGCCAGTCGTGTTCCCAGGGCCAGTTCCGTGGTAGGTGGAGGGTGAGGCGGCGGGCGGATCGGGCGATCCGGGCGGGCAGGTTGATCAGGTGGGCGCGGATGGTCGCGGTGGTGGCGCGGGCGTGGAAGGTCGAGGCGAGGGTGCCGGCGGCGCGGGTCAGGTTGAACGCGATCGCGGCGCAGACCAGCCAGGCGGCGTTGGCGTTGAACCGGCCGGACGGTAGGTGGGCCAGGGCGGAGTTCTTCAGGTCGGCGATGACTTGTTCGACGATGGCGTGGCCGCGGTGCTGAGTTTCGGCCTGTAGCAGCAGCATCGGAGAGTCGGTGAACACCGCGTGATAGCGGTAGGCCGCGAACAACTCGCCCTGCACCGCGTCGGTTTGGAGGTGGCGTTGGATGTTGCGGGGAACGTGGCTGGTGGGGTTGAGGCGGCGGACTCGGCGCACGATCAGTCGGGCGGTGACCTGTTCACCGGCGCGGCGGTTACCGAAGGCGGTGTAGCCGATTTCGGCGACTTCGGCATCGGAGATCCAGCACTGCTCGGCTTCGTCGAAGACCGCGTTGGGGTAGTGGATCGGCGTCCAGGTCTGCTCGTCGATGGCGCTGATCGCGGCGACCACGGCCGGTGTCATCCGGGCCGTCACCGAGAACCGGGCCCGGGCCCGGCGGATCGCGGCGATCGTGTGGTGGGTGTAGAACGCGGAGTCCGCACGCACGATGACCATGCCGGACGCGTCGGCCTTCCGGACGGTGCCGATCGCGTCGCCGATCAGCGTGGCGGCGCCGCGAGCCGAATGCGTCGACCCTTTCCGCAGCCGGGTGGCGGCGATCACCGGCGCGCCGGTGGATGTGGACACGGTCGCGAGCAGCGCGTTCAAACCGCTCACACCGGAGTAGCCGCAGCCGACGCCCTGCTTGGCGTGACCATGGGTTCGCCGGATGGTGTCGTCGACATCGACGAACACCAACTCATCGCCGTCGGGCAGCAGCGGAGTGTGCCTGGCCAGGTTCACCAAGAACGCTGCCGCGACCGCGTCTAGCTGCCGGACATGGCCGAAGGTGAAACAGCGAAGGAAGGTGCCCAACGTCGACGGTGCCCGCACCCCGCCGAACAACCGGTCCATCCCGCCGTGCCGCAGCAGGTCCAGGTCATCAATCGAGTCCGCGCCGGCGACCATTCCGGCGACCAGCGCCGGCACCTTCAGCTGCGGGTTCGCCCCACCCGGGGCATCGATGCTGACCCTCGCGCCGGCCAACTGCGCCAGCCCGCACCGCCGCGCCAACGACAGCACCGGAACCAATCCCGCGCACGAAACCAGATTCGGATCATCAAAAACCGCCGAAACACTATGAGAGACTCGCATCTCACGGATGCCCTTCTCGCCGGTGACCTGGAACTCTCGACAAGTCCCATCGTCCCCGCCCAGAAGGGCATTCGTGCGCAACGACCCGCCCGACCACCCAGCCCACTCGGTGGATCGGGGATGAAGGGCACCTTCATACGAACCTATTGAATGAAGGTGCCCTTCATACAAAACGGGGGGAACGGAACCACCCGGCTTCATCTGAGCTACAAGAGACCGGGGGCACCCCACAAGCAACGCAAGCACGGCAACAAACCTGAACGGCAAAGGAACCTCCTCCGGGCACCTGTTCCCGGGGGAGGGGGCGGCGCGTGAAGAACTGGTGGCCGGGCCGGGGCGAGTCAAGGGCCGCAAAGCGGTCGCGAAGCGACGTCGTTCGCCGTCCGCGAAGCGCCCTCGAACGGCGCCCTTGACGCGCCCCGGACCGGCCACCACCCTCGACCGCCGCAACAGCCCACGGCGAGCACCAACCGCCGAACCGCTCGCCAAAGAACAATCGAGCTCAAGCCGCCGAGAACATCGATCCCCCGACAGAGCAGGCGATCCGCCCAGTCAGGGGGCCATCGACGATGGCCAACGGATGGCGAGAAACAGCTGGTCCGACAGGCGATCGCTGACGGACGAGGCGACGCCCGACCGATGGTCGGGTGGGGTGGCCGATGGTCGATGAGGTGGCCAACGGCGGGTCGCCCCGCCGCATCGGACGAAGGTAGGCAGCGCACCGACCAAAGTCTCGGGTTCAGTGCGCGAGCAGGCAGCTACCTGCCACGCACCTTGTCCACGTGCCCAGCCCCCGCCTAGCGTGGCCGCTGTAATCGATTTCCAGCGCGCCGCAGCCCGGGAGGATCGATGTCCGCACGTCTTGGCGTCCTCGGCCAAACGCTGGCCGCGACAGCGCTCGCCACCATGCTCGCGGTCGTCACCGCGGCGCCAGCGCCGGCCGCGACCGGCTCGTTGCTGCGGAACGACACCGGCCTCTACCCGCGCGCGATCCGCCTCGAGCACAACGGCGCGGCGAACGGGCGGGTGCTGGCGAGCGTGGTCACGTTCGGCGGCAACCCGGTCGACGGGCTCGGCGCGATCTATGAGAGCACCGACGCCGGGGCGACGTTCGCGCAGGTCGGCACCGTCGCCGACCCCGAGGCGGGCGACGGACGCGGGCTGTGTTGCTCGACGCTGTACGAGCTGCCGCAACAGATCGGCGCGATGCCCGCGGGCACCTTGCTGTGGGCGGCGTCCGTACGGGCCGACGCGCGGCCGATGGCGATCCGGATCTGGAAGAGCAACGACATCGGGCGGTCCTGGTCGTACCTGTCCAACTGCGTCACCGCGCCGAACACCCGCGGCACCTGGGAGCCGGAGTTCTCCGTCGCGTCGGACGGTCGCCTGGTGTGCCACTACGCCGACGAGACCGACGCCGCGCACAGCCAGAAGCTGATGAAGGTGCGGTCGACCGACGGCATCACCTGGACCGACCGCAGCGCGTCCGTCGCGAGCACGGCGAGCGGGCACCGACCGGGGATGCCGGTGGTGCGGAAACTGCCGGACGGCCGGTACGTGATGGTGTACGAGATCTGCGGGCTCGGCGGCCAGTACGACTGCGTCGTGCACTGGCGCGACTCTGCGGACGGATGGAGCTGGGGAACCCCGTCAGCGTTGGGGATTCGGCCCCAGACGGTGGACGGCAAGTACTTCACACACACCCCGACGCTGGCCTGGGCGCCGAGCGTGGGGAACTCGAGCGGCAAGCTGCTGCTGGTCGGGCAGATCCTGCAGAACGCGAACGGCTCGGTCGCCGCGGACAACGGACGTACGGTGCTGGTCAACACCGAGGGCGCGCATGGGAACTGGTACGAGATCCCCGCTCCGGTCGCCGTGACCAACCCGTACAACAACTTCTGCCCGAACTACAGCTCGCCGCTGCTGCCCTCCGCCGATGGTGCGCGGGTGCTGGAGATCGCGACGGACTACGACGGGCCGGTGTGCAAGCCGTACTACGCGACGGCATCGGCGATCGGCTCGCAGGACGCGGCGGGCATCGTCAGCGGCGCGACGTACCGGGCGGTCGCCGTGATCTCCGGGCACTGCCTGGACGTGGCAGCGGACTCGCGCGTGCCGGGCGGCAACATCCAGCAGTGGACGTGCAACGG
Source organism: Tenggerimyces flavus (assembly GCF_016907715.1). Classification (NCBI taxonomy): domain Bacteria; kingdom Bacillati; phylum Actinomycetota; class Actinomycetes; order Propionibacteriales; family Nocardioidaceae; genus Tenggerimyces; species Tenggerimyces flavus. The sequence goes on from NZ_JAFBCM010000001.1 coordinate 3,749,227, forward strand.
GCTGGGGCCGCAGAACTTCGTCGTGACGCACCGGGCGGAAGGGTGGTACACGTTCGTGGGCCAGAACAGCCAGCTCTGTATGGACGTGGAGAACGGGTCGCCCGATGCCGGCGCCGACGTACGGCAATGGACCTGCAACGCCGCACCGGCTCAGGACTGGCGCATCGTCAACGTGGGCAGGGGCTACTACAAGGTGGTGTCCCGCGCGAGCGGCCACTGCCTCGACGTCGCGGGCGGCTCGGGAGCGCCGGGAGCGAACGTCGCCCAGTGGTTCTGCAACAACCTCGCCCCACAGACCTGGCGCTTCGAACGCCGCTAGCGCGTTCATGGCGAACGTCCCGGAGGAGTAGGTCAGTCCGCGAAGGACTGGCCGCGGGTGGCGAGCTCCTCGCCGAGGATGCGGATGGCCTTTGGGCCGATGCCGTGGATCCGCAGCAGCGCGGAGGCGCTCACGCGAGCCAGGGCGTCGAAGGTCGTGTACCCGTTCAACGCGAGCTCGCGGTTGGCGACCTTGCCGATCGTGCGCGGGAACTCGGTCTCGGACATGGCAACCAAGCCTAGACGGCAACGACTGCCGCAAGACGTCGACGTGGAACGGGGATCGCACCGGGCACGGATACGGGTTCCAAGAGGCCTCGCCCCTGTGGCGGGACCTCAGTGTCGACGCTTACGGCAGTCGTTGGTCTGGTGGGTCAGCCGACCCGCGAGCCGAGTGGCAGTCGCCTGGTCATCTGCTCATACCCCTGTCTGAACGGGAGCCGCGATCGCACCGATCTGCTGCAGCAGGCCCAACTGGTCGTCGATGCACCAGCTCTCGACGATCCGGCCGTCCGGCCCGAAGCGATCGATGTGGATCAGGTCGTAGGCGACCCGCCGCCCAGACGGCGGGGTCCCCAGGTAGGCGCCAAGGTGCGTGCCGGACACCGAGATGCGTTGCACTACTCGGTCTCCGTCCGCGATGACGTCCTCGAGATAGCCGTTGATGTCGGGGAACGCGAGCCGCAGCATCCGCACGTACTGCCGCAACCCGTCGATACCCGTCGGCGCCGCTCCAGCACGGATGTCGTGGAGCGCGTACGCCGGGGAGATCAACTCCTCCGCGACCGCCAGGTCGCCCTGGTTGAACACCTCCTCGAGCAGCCGTCTGGACCGGGCTCTAAGTTCGTCCGGTGACATCGGCCCCCCTCCTCGGTCGCCCCGCTCACCCCCAGCGGCGCGGTTGTGACCATCGTGGCGGCGGCGCGCGGCCGGTCCCAGGACGAGCACTCCCCGAGCGCTCCCCGTTTGCCGGACGTCCAGGACGCGGATGACGGACGACCAGGGCTTCGGCGCGCTGCTCCGGCGGCTGCGCCTGGCTGCCGGCCTCACCCAGGAGGCGCTCGCCGAACGAGCAGGGGTCAGCGCGAAGGCGATCTCCGACCTCGAGCGCGACCCCAGCCGTACGCCGCGGCTCGACACCGTCACGCTGCTCGCCGACGCGCTCGGCGCCGGTACGGACGGCCGCTCGGAGCTGCTCGCCGCCGCCCGTCCCAGCCCGGCGAGCCCGCCGGAGCAGGTACGCCCGACGACACCGGTCATCCGCGCATTGCCGCGCCCGCTCACCCCGCTGATCGGCCGCGCCGGCGTGGCGAACGGCGTCACCGAGCTGGTACGGCGCGGCGCCCAGCTCGTCACGCTCACCGGCCCGGGCGGCGTCGGCAAGACCCGCCTCGCCATCGAGGTCGCCACCAGGCTCCGGGACGACTTCCCCGACAACGTCGTGATGGTGGACCTCTCGCCGATCCGCGACCCCGGCCTGGTCCTCAGCGCGATCTCCCAACGGCTCGGCGTCGACCAGCGCGAGGGCGCCTCGCTCAACCGCCGCCTCCGCGAGGCGGTCACCGGCCGCCGCACCCTGCTCGTCCTGGACAACTTCGAGCAGCTCGTCGACGCCCGCCTCGATCTCCTCGAGCTCGTCGAGGCCTGCCCCGAGCTGTTCCTGGTCGTGACCAGCCGGATGGCGCTGCGGGTCCGCGGCGAACGTGAGTACCGGGTCGCCCCGCTCGCCGTACCCGACCGCGCCGACTCCGCCGAGGTCTCCGCCGTCGCGCCGGCCGTCGAGCTGTTCGTCGACCGGGTCCGCGCGATGGGCGTCGAGCTCGACCTCGCCGATCCCCGTACCGCCCTGACCGTCGCCGAGATCTGCCGGCGCCTCGAGGGGCTGCCGCTCGCGATCGAGCTGGCCTCCTCGCGCGTACCGCTCCTGCCGCCGGCCGCCCTGCTCGAACGGTTGGAAACCAGGCTGCCGCTCCTCGCCGGCGGCCTGCACGACCTCCCGGCCCGGCAGCAGACCATGCGCGACGCGATCGACTGGAGCTACGAGCTGCTCGAGCCTGCTGAACAGGCCGTCCTGCGAAGGATCTGCGCGTTCCAGGGCGGCTGCACACTCGAGGCGGCCGAGGCCGTCTGCGGAGGCGTGGACCTCCTGGACATCGTCAGCGAGCTCGCCCACAAGAGCCTGCTGACGATGAACGAGGAAGGCCCGAACGGCGAGCTGCGGATCCGCAGCCTGCAGGTGATCTGCGAGTTCGGCCGCGAGCGGCTGCTCGCCGAGGGCGAGACCGCCACCGTCAGCCGCCGGCACGCGGCGTACTTCCGCGACCTCGCCGACCAGGTGTACGTCGTCTACGGCGGCCAGGCCGGCACCGCCGTCTACGCCCAGCTCGAGCTCGAACACGACAACTTCCGCGCCGCGCTGCGTTGGGCGAAGTCCGACGGCGACGTGGGCACGGCGATCGCGCTCGCCGGCGCCCTGTGGAAGTTCCTGTACGACCGCGGCGACCTCGCCGAGGGCAAGGCCCACCTAGTCGAGGCGTTCGCGATGCCCGGCGTCGAGACCGTTGCGCCGGCGGTGCGGCTCCGCGCTCTCACCGGTGTCGCGATGCACTCGATGGAGCTCGGCGCGTACGACGATGCTGCGGCCGCCTGCGCCGAGGGCGTCGCGCTCGCCCGCGACGCCGGCAACGAGCACTGGCTGGTCGTGATCCTGCACGTGCTCGGCGTCCTCGAACGCCTTCGCGACAACTACGAAGCGTCCACCGCCGCGCTCACCGAGGCGTACAGCCGCGCCGACGCGCGCGGCGATCTCGTCTACGCGAGGCTGGCCTGGGCCGGTCTCGCCTGGACCAAGTACGCGTCCGGGCACCTCGGCGAGGCGGCCGAACTGGCCGACCGTGGCGTCGTCAGCATGCGCGACCTCGGCGACCGGCCGGGGCTGGGTGGCGTGCTGCTGATCGCGACGATCGTCGCGTGCTACCGCGGCAGGTACGAGCAGGCCGAGGCGTACGGCGCGGAAGGCATCGCCCTCGCCCGCGGGCTCGGCGACACCGGGCGGCTCGCGGAGCTCCTGCGCATCGTCGGCATGGTCGCCCACTACGCCGGCGACGAGGCGCGGGCCGACCGGTTGCACGAGGAGGCACTGTCGCTGGTCCGAGGGCGCGTCGATGAGCTCGGGGTGGCCGAATCACTCCAGCATCTGGGCATCATGGCCTTGGACCGAGGCGATCACGACAGGGCGTGGTCGGTGTTGGACGAGAGCCTAGGGATCGTCCAGCGGTACGGGGAGCAGTGGGGGATCGCGGTGACGACGAGTCTGCTCGGGCAGCTCGAGGTGGCACGGGGCCGGCATCGGCGCGCCGCCGAGCTGTTCGCGACGAGTGCCCAGATCCACGCCTCGATCGGCAATCCGGTGCACCTGCCGTGGCCGATCCAGGGGCTGGCGCAGCTGGCCGCCGCTCGCGGCGCGTACGAGCTTGCGGCCCGGTTGGTCGGCCTACGCGAGGCGCTGCTCGCGCGGACGGGGCTGAACCTGCCGCCGCTCGCCAGGGAGCGGTACGAGGCGTCGGTGTCCGCGGTCGAGGAGGCGCTCGGCAAGCAGGCGTACGCGGCGGCGGTCGGCTCGATGCGCGAGCTCGGCATCGCGGACTTGGCCGCGGAGACCGTTCGCGCCGCGCGGGCGATGCTGGCATGAGCGTTCCGTTCGGCGCGTTGCTGCGCGAGCTTCGGGTCGCGGCCGGACTGACCCAGGAGGGGCTCGCCGAACGAGCGGGAGTCAGTGCGAAGGCGATCAGCGACCTCGAACGCGACCCCAGCCGTACGCCTCGCCTCGACACGGTCAACCTGCTTGCCACCGCGCTGGAGCTGGACGACGAGCAGCGCGGCCGGTTGCGCGCGGCGGCGCGTCCCGGCCGCGCCGAACCCGCGCTCCCGTCCGGTCCCGTGCTGGTGGGGGAGGCGTTGCCGCGGCCGCTGACCCCGCTGATCGGTCGGGCCGGCGTCGCGTCCGCCGTGTCGGAGCTGATCCGGCGCGGTGAGGTCCGGCTGCTGACGTTGACCGGGCCGGGTGGCGTCGGCAAGACCCGGCTGATGGTCGAGGTCGCTTCCCTGGTGGCGGACGAGTTCCCCGACGGCGTGGTGTTCGTCGACCTGTCGCCGCTCACCGACCACACACTCGTCCTGCCGACCGTGGCGGCACGCTTCGGCCTGGACGAACGCGAGGCCGCCGCGCTCGCCGAACGGCTGCCTGCCGCCGAGTCCTCGCGGCGGCTGCTGCTGTTGCTCGACAACTTCGAGCAGGTGCTGGACGCGCGCGACATGATCGCGCCGTTCCTGCAGGCGTATCCGGACCTCGTCATCGTCGTGACCAGCCGCATCCCGCTGCGGATCCGGGGCGAACGGGAGTACCGGATCGCGCCGCTCGCCGTCCCCGGCCCCGCCGACTCCGCCGAGGTGGCCGCGGCCGCACCGTCGGTGCAGCTGTTCGTCGAACGGGCGCGCTCGATGGGTGCCGACGTCCTCGCGTCGCCGGACAACGCGCCGATGGTCGCGGAGATCTGCCGCCGGCTGGACGGGCTGCCGCTCGCGATCGAGCTGGCCGCGGCTCGGGTCAGCGTCCTCCCGCCGCGCGCGCTGCTCGACCGGCTGGACCAGCGGCTGCCGATGCTCGTCCGCGGACCGCACGACCTGCCCGCGCGGCAGCAGACGATGCGGGACGCGATCGCTTGGAGCTACGAGCTGCTGGATGCTTCCGAGCAGTCCCTCTTCCGGCGGGTGAGCGTGTTCGCCGGTGGCTGCACGGTCGACGCGGCGCTCGCCGTCGGGGGTGGTTCGCTGGACGTTCTGGGTGCGCTCGTCGACAAGAGCCTGCTGCGGCACGGCACCGAGCGGGTGACGGGGCTGGAGATGATCCGCGAGTTCGGGCTCGAGCAGCTGCGCGCTGCCGGCGAGGCTGACGAGTTCCGGCGGCGGCACGCGACGTACTTCCTCGCGTTGGCCGAGGCGGAACGGGACGGTTGGGAGGTGCTCGAGCGCGAGCACGACAACCTCCGTGCGGCGCTGCGGTTCTGCGCCGAGTCGTTGGACGTCGCGATGGCTGTGCGGTTCTGCGTGGCGCTGTGGACGTTCTGGTTCGACCGTGGCTTCCTCGGCGAGGGGCGGCAGCGGCTGGCGGAGACGCTCGGTCTGCCCGGCCTCGAGACCGTGCCTGCCGCGCTGCGGGTGGAGGCGCTCGTCGGCGCCGCGATGCTGTCGCTGGACCACGGGGCTTACGACGCGGCGCACCGCTTTTGCTCGTTGGCCTTGGGGCTTGCCCGTTCCGAGGGCTCCGACGCGGACCTGATGAAGGTGCTGAACGTGCAGGGCATGTTGGCGCGGATGCGCGACCGGTACGAGGACGCGCTGGCGGCGTACTCCGAGGCGCTCGCGGTCGCCGATCGGCTCGGCGACGATGCTTCGAGGGGGACGGCGCTGATCGGGCTGGCGACCGTTCGGTACCTGCTCGGCTCGCTCCGCGAGGCCACCCGGCTGGCGGAGCAGAGTCTCGCGGTGATGCGTGCGCTCGACGACCGGCTCGGGATCGCCTCGGCTCTGCTGGGGTTGGCGTTGTTCGCGTCGTACGAGGGCCGGCCGGGGGTCGCGAACGAGTACGGCGCCGAGGCGTTGATGCACTACCGCGCGATGGGTGACACGGGGCGGGTGGCCGAGGTGCTGCGGGTGCTGGGGACGTCTGCGTACGCGCTGCGGCAGCCGGAGCGGGCTTCCGCCCTGCACGAGGAGGCGCTGCAGCTGCTGCGCGAGCGGGGCGACGAACTCGGGGTCGCGGAGTCGCTGCAGCACGTGGCGATGCTGGCGCTGGACCGCGACGACATCTCCGCCGCGTTGCCGGTGTTGCGGGAGAGCTTGGAGATCGTGCAGCGGTTCGACGAGCGGTGGAGCATCGCGGTGACGCTGTCGTTCCTCGGGCACGCGGAGCTGGCTCGGGGCGACGTGCGGCGTGCTTCTGAGTACTTTGCCGACAGCGCTCGGCGGCTGCAGGAGTTGGGGAACCCGCTGCTCGTGCCGTGGTGCCTGGAGGGGATGGCGCACGTGGCTTTGTTGTCGGGGTCATCGTCGCTGGCGGGGGAACTGCTCGGCGCTCGCACGGCGTTGCTCGAACGGATCGGCGCCGTTCTGCCTCCGCTGAGCTCGGCGCGGTACGCGGACCTGCTGGCGGAGGTGGAGAAGGTGCTGGGTGAAGAGGCGTACGCCGCTGCCCGCGCCCGAGGTGCCGACCTGGTGGCCGCGTATCCGCTCGCCGACGTCCTCACCCCCTGGCTCGCGTAGCCACCCTCGGGTCTTCTTACGGCCGTCAAAGAACCCGGGTCGTGTTACGCCCGTAATAACTCGCCTAGGACCTGTTGCGTAAGTCGGGGGTGCTGGCGGAGGGGCGCCGATGCCGCTTTACCTGGCGAGTGGGTGCTTTACGCGGGGTGTATCCCACGTAGAGCGGCAAATGATCATGTAAACATGATCATTGCCCTCACAGGGGAGTCGCTCGGGAGTCGCTCGGGAGTCGCTCGGGAGTCGCCGGGAGTCGCCGGGAGTCGCCGGAGAGCCGTCCAGGAGCACCCCGGGCAGGCGATCAGCGTGGCGGCGTTGGGGGCGGCGAGGTGGGGGTCGGGGGAGGCGTCGTGGGTGGTGCGGTGCGGCGTTCGGGCATGCCCGGGAAGGCGTGCGGCGTGCCGCCCCACTGGAGGCGGCGGAGTTCGGCGCCGGCAAGGGCGGTCGCGGCCTTGGCGCGCAGCTCGGGTGTCGTCGCGGCCGCCACCAGGTCGCCGTACAGGTCGGCCGACCGTTCCTCGATCCGCAACGCGAGCGTCCGTGCGGACGCCCGGTCGTCGACCTCGAACGGCAGCGTGTAGCTCGCCGCGGCCGCCGCGGGTTCCGAACCGCGGGCCTGGACCAGCGCCGCCAGGGAGTCGCGCAGAACGCGGTGCGCGCCGTACATCGACAGCGCGAGCGCCTCCTCCGACTTGCGGCCGAGCCGCGGACCGAGGACGCCGTACGCCCACACCGAGGCGTGCTCGCCCTCCAGTGCCGCCTGCAGCGCGTCGAGCTCCTGCTGTTCAGTCGGCATCGGCGAGCTCCGAGAGATCCGAGAGAGCGGCGGCGTGGGCGGCGGCGCAGGCGGCGAGTGAGGCGAGCAGCAGCGCGTGGTCGGACGACTTGACCGTCTGCAGCAAAGCGTGGTGGGCGACCTGGGCGTCCCGTTCGCTCTTGACCAGCGCGGCGAGAGCAGCGGGCTGCTTGGGTGGAACCGTCGGCGGGGCCGGAGAAGCCGGAGGGCTAGGCACCGCGAGCGCCGTGACGTGCTGCTGGTGGCGGGCCGCGTACGGCGCCAACGCCTTCGCGACCGCCGGATACTTCAGGCCGGTCGCGACGAGAGTGGCGGCGAGGAGCCGCTCCGCAGCCAAAGCAAGGCGCAGCGCCGGCAGGTCGGGATCAGGCGGCGGCGGAGGAGTCCGAGAAGGCGTCGCGGCAGGCGTACGTCCACCCGACGAGGGAGGCGACGGGGTGCATCCAGCGACGAGGCCGGCAGCGAGCGAACCCGCCAACAACGTACGGCGGGTGGGGCGGCTCACGGCTCGGGACGTTACCGCATGAGTGGCGATTGATCGACTTTTCGGGCGGCAGGTACGCTTGCCCCCCAAGCTAAAAGGCCTGGTCGGACCAGGCCTTCATAACTCAAGGACAGAGGAGGTGCTCGATCGTGCCCAGCACCGCCACGCGCGATCGCGTCGTCGACCTCCTCACTCCGGTCCTGGCTGCCGAGGGGCTCGACCTCGAAGACGTCGAGCTGAAGCCCGCGGGCCGCCGCACCGTCCTCCGCGTGGTCGTCGACGCCGACGGTGGCGTCCTGCTCGACCGGATTGCCGAGCTCTCGAACCAGATCGCGAAGCTGCTCGACGCCGACGACCCGATGGGCGCCGGCTCGTACACCCTCGAAGTCACCTCGCGCGGCGTCGACCGCCCGCTCACGGCCCCGCGCCACTGGCGGCGCAACGTCGGCCGGCTGGTCAAGGTCACCACCGCCGAAGGCGAAGAGGTCACCGGCCGGATCACCGAAGCCGACGAGACCGGCGCCGAGCTCGACGCCGCCGACCCCAAGTCCGCGGCTCCTGGCCGGATCACGTTCGACACCGTTGCCAGGGCCAAGGTTCAGATCGAGTTCGCGCGACCCTCCGATCGCGCCGACGCCCCCGGAGAGGGGTGACCCGATGGACATCGACATGGCCGTCCTGCGTGCCCTCGAGCGCGAGAAGGACATCCCCGAAGACGCTGTGGTCGAGGCCATCGAGCAGGCACTGCTGATCGCGTACCAGCGCACCGAAGGCGCCCAGCAGCAGGCCCGCGTGCAGCTGGACCGCAAGTCCGGGCACGTGACGGTGCTGGCGCGCGAGGTCGACGAGGCCGGCGACACCGTTCGCGAGTACGACGACACCCCCTCGGGCTTCGGCCGGATCGCGGCGACGACGGCGAAGCAGGTGATCCTGCAGCGGTTGCGGGACGCCGAAGAGGACCACATGTTCGGCGAGTTCGCTGGGCGTGAGGGCGACATCGTGTCCGGCGTCGTGCAGCAGGGCAAGGACACCCGGCTGGTGTACGTCAGCCTCGGCAAGGTCGAGGGCGTGCTGCCGCCGCAGGAGCAGGTGCCGGGGGAGCGGTACGAGCACGGGCTGAGGCTCAAGTGCTACGTGGTCGCCGTACGCAAGGGCTTCCGCGGACCGCAGATCACGCTGTCGCGGACGCACCCCAACCTGGTGAAGAAGCTGTTCGCGCTGGAGGTCCCGGAGATCGCCGACGGCACCGTCGAGATCGCGGGCATTGCGCGCGAGGCGGGGCACCGGACGAAGATCGCGGTCTTCTCGCGCAACTCGTCGGTGAACCCGAAGGGCGCCTGCATCGGCCCGGTCGGCGCGCGGGTCCGGAACGTGATGACCGAGCTGCACGGCGAGAAGATCGACATCGTGGACTGGTCGGAAGAGCCGTCGGAGTTCGTCGCCCACGCGCTGTCTCCGGCGAAGGTGTCGCAGGTCGAGATCGTCGACGCCGAGGCCAAGTCGGCGCGGGTGATCGTGCCGGACTACCAGCTGTCGTTGGCGATCGGCAAGGAAGGCCAGAACGCCAGACTGGCGGCCCGGCTGACCGGCTGGCGGATCGACATCCGCCCCGACACCGAGCAGCCCACGGCCTCGGCCTCCGCCCAACCCACGACCCCCGCCTGACCTCCCGCCCAAGCCGCCCTCGCCCCGTGATCATGTACGTGATCATGAAGCCGTAGTGGTCGTATACGCCTGTTTCCCTTCACGATCACGTACATGATCACGGCTCGAGCGGGCGAGCGGTGATCGGTTCGGCACAACGAGGTTGGGCCAGGCGTGGGAGGGGTAGGGGTTCGCCGGACGCGCAGTCCTCCGGCGGGCCGCGGCCTTGCCCGCCGTAGGACGCGCACCCAGGCCGCACCACCTAGGAGTGCGAACCTCACTCTGGGTACACTCTTCGAGAGTGACCCGCACGGTTCCGACACAAAACACACGTCCTCACCCGGTGCGGACGTGTGTAGGCTGCCGTGAGCGTGTGGCAAAGCACGACCTGCTACGTGTCGTTCTGGTCCAAGACAAGTCAGCGACGCTCGCCCCCGACCCTCAGGGACGCGCGCCAGGGCGTGGGGCGCATCTTCACCCCACCCGAGCCTGTCTTGACCTCGCCGAGCGTCGACGGGCTTTCACCCGCGCCTTGCGCGCGAACGGGCCGGTAGACCTCGACGCGCTCCGGCGGTACGTCGAAGCAGTTTCAGCCAGCAGCACCACCGAGAAAGAAAGTGGGTCGAGCGGCTCATGAGCACTCGATGAGAACCGAGCGATGAGCACGCCTAGGAACTAGCGCCTGGACCCAGGAGGGGCCCGGGCCGGCAAAGGAGAGCAGTGGCAAAGGTCCGGGTATACGAGCTCGCGAAAGAGTTCGGAATAGAGAGCAAGGTCGTCATGGCCAAGCTCCAGGAGCTGGGGGAGTTCGTACGTTCCGCGTCGTCGACGGTCGAGCCGCCGGTGGTACGCAAACTGAAGGAACAGTTCTCGGCACAGGGTGACGGTGCCGGTAAGAAGGCTGCCAAGAAGTCGGCGCCGAAGCCGGGCCCGCGCCCCGCACCGGCCCCGCCGGTCGCCGAGGCGCCCGCCGCGAAGGCGGAGGTGACGCCCGAGGTGGTCGTCGAGCAGCCCGTGGCGAAGACGGCGCCCGCGAAGCCCGCGGTCGAGAGCGCGGTCTTCTCCGAGAAGCCGGCCGCATCGGCAGCCGCGCCGGAAGCACCCGTGGCACCCGCGGTCACCGACCGCGGCGAAGGTGACCGGACGCGTCCCGCTCCTGGCCCGCGTCCCGGCCCGCGCACGCCCGCGGCGCCCGAGCCCGAGCAGCAGCCCGAGGTGCAGCAGCCCGCGGCCCGGCAGCAGCCTGCCCAGGACACCCCGCGCCAGAGTGGCCCCGGTGGTGCCCCAGGTGGTCCGCGTCCCGGCCCGCGCCCAAGCTCGGATCGGCCCAGCTCGGACCGACCGAGCTCCGACCGGCCGACCGATCGCCGCGACGGCGGTGGCCGTCCGGGTGGCGGCCGTCCTGGCCCGTCGCCCACGCAGGTGCCCGGCCGGCCTCGTCCGGCGGCTCCGCGCAGTGGTGGCGCGCCGCGTCCTGGCAACAACCCGTTCACGTCGACGACCGGCATGCAGGGTCCGTCCAACCGTCGCCCCCCGCGCGACGGCGACGCCCCGCGTCCCGAGCGCGGCGACCGTCCCGAGCGTGGCGACCGTCCGGAGCGCGGTGACCGCGCGGCCAGCGGTGGCGGCGCGGGTACGGGCGTTCCCGGCGTTCCGAGGCCCAACCCGCGCATGATGCCGGGCCGGCCCGACGGCGCACGCCCCAACCCGGGCATGATGCCCGGCCGTACGGGTGGCGGCGGCGGTCGTGGCGGCCCCGGCGGTGGCCCGGCTGGCCGTGGTGGTCCCGGCGGTGGCGGCGGAGGTCGTCCCGGCGGCGGTCGTGGTGGCCCCGGTGGCGGTGGCGGCGGAGGTCGCGGCGGCTTCGGCGGTCCGCGTCCCGGTGGCGGCGCCGGTGCTCCGACAGGCGCACCCGCGCGTGGCGGTTTCGGTGGTGGCGGCGGTCGGCCTGGTGCCGGCGGTCGTGGTCGCGGCGGTACGGCCGGTGCCTTCGGGCGTCCGGGTGGACCCGCCCGACGTGGCCGGAAGTCGAAGCGGCAGAAGCGCCAAGAGTTCGACAACATGCAGGCCCCGACGATCGGTGGCGTGCGCGTACCGCACGGCGATGGCCAGATCATCCGGCTGCCGCGCGGCGCGAGCCTGTCGGACTTCGCCGAGAAGATCGGCGCCGACGCGGCGTCGCTCGTGACGGTGATGTTCCACCTCGGCGAGATGGTGACCGCGACCCAGTCGGTGAGCGAGGAGACCCTGCAACTGCTGGGCGCCGAGCTCAACTACGACATCCAGGTCGTGTCGCCGGAAGACGAGGACCGCGAGCTGCTCGAGTCGTTCTCGCTGGAGTTCGGCGAGGACGAGGGCGACGAGGAGGACCTCGCCGCACGTCCGCCGGTCGTGACCGTCATGGGTCACGTCGACCACGGTAAGACGAAGCTGCTGGACGCGATCCGTGACGCCGACGTGGTAGCCCGCGAGGCGGGTGGCATCACCCAGCACATCGGTGCCTACCAGGTGGCGACCGTGGTCGACGGCAACGAACGTCGCATCACGTTGCTCGACACCCCGGGTCACGAGGCGTTCACCGCCATGCGTGCCCGCGGTGCGCAGGCGACGGACATCGCGGTGCTCGTGGTCGCGGCCGACGACGGTGTGATGCCGCAGACGATCGAGGCGCTCAACCACGCGAAGGCGGCGGGCGTTCCGATCGTGGTCGCGGTCAACAAGATCGACGTCCCCGACGCCGACCCGTCCAAGGTGCGCGGTCAGCTCACCGAGTACGGCCTGGTCCCCGAGGAGTACGGCGGCGACACGATGTTCGTCGACATCTCCGCGAAGTCCAGGATCAACATCGAGGGGCTGCTCGAGGCGATCGTCCTCACCGCGGACGCCGCCCTCGACCTGCGGGCCAACCCGGACCAGCCGGCCCAGGGGCTCGCGATCGAGGCACACCTCGACAAGGGTCGCGGCCCGGTCGTCACGATGCTGGTGCAGCGCGGCACGCTGCACATCGGCGACTCGATCGTCGCGGGTCCGGCGTACGGCAGGATCCGGGCGCTGTTCGACGAGAACGGCAACCAGCTCGACGAGGCGACCCCGTCTCGCCCGGTGCTGGTGCTCGGTCTGTCGTCCGTACCGCGCGCCGGCGACAACTTCATCGTTGTCGACGACGACCGGATGGCCCGCCAGATCGCGGAGAAGCGCGAGGCGGCACACCGCAACGCGCAGTTCGCCGGGCGGCCGCGCAAGCGGATCAGCCTCGACGACCTGTCGACCTGGATCGACGAGCGGCAGACGCTCAACCTGCTCATCAAGGGTGACGTCTCCGGTTCGGTCGAAGCGTTGGAGGACGCGCTCGCCAAGATCGACATCGGCGACGAGGTCGACATGCGCATCCTCGACCGCGGTGTCGGTGGAGTCACGGAGAACGACGTCAACCTGGCGGCGGTCGACAACGCGATCATCATCGCGTTCAACGTCCGCACGCAGGGCCGTTCGGTCGAACGCCTGGCCGAGCGCGAAGGCGTGGAGATCCGTTTCTACTCGGTCATCTACCAGGCCATCGACGAGGTGGAGGCGGCCCTCAAGGGCATGCTCAAGCCGGTGTACGAGGAAGTTCAGCTCGGCACCGCCGAGGTGCGTCAGGTGTTCCGTTCCAGCAAGGTCGGCGTGATCGCCGGCTGTCTGGTGCAGAGCGGGACGATCCGCCGCAACACCAAGGCGCGACTGTTGCGCGACGGTGCCGTGGTGGTGGAGAGCACCGACATCTCGTCGCTGCGACGGGAGAAGGACGACGCGACCGAGGTCCGCGAGGGCTACGAGTGCGGTCTGACCTTGAACAACTTCAGCGACATCAAGGTCGGCGACGTGATCGAGACGTTCGAGATGCGGGAGAAGCCCCGCACCTAGCAAGCGCTGGCCGCGCCTCTCCGGTGATCCGGGGAGGCGCGGTTTTCGCGCGATGGTGACCAAACATGTTCACTGGGACGTTGTGTGTGGATCTGCGCCTCGGCGACGTTCACACGCTCAAGCAGAAGCGATCGGTCGTCCGGCCGATCGTGGCGGAGGTCCAGCGGCGGTTCGGCGTGTCCGTTGCCGAGACCGGGCATCTCGACCTCTACCGTCGGGCGGAGATCGGGGTCGCGGTCGTGAGCGGCAACAGCGCGCAGTGCCGGGACGTTCTCGACGCGGTCGAACGGCTGATCGCCGAACGACCGGAGATCGAGGTCCTGCAGACCCGGCGGCAGCTGTTCTCCGCCGAAGACTGAGGCTTGTTCGTACCTGAAAGGGATGCAGCATGAACCAGCGGGCGACCCAGCTCGCCGACCGGATCAAGGTCATCGTGGCCGAGATGCTCGAGCGTCGGGTGAAGGATCCGCGCCTGGGCTTCGTGACCGTGACCGAGGCCCGGCTGACCGGCGACCTGCGTGAGGCGACCGTGTTCTACACGGTGTACGGCTCCCCCGAGGAGCAGACCGGGTCGGCCGCGGCGTTGGAGAGCGCGAAGGGTCTGGTGCGTTCGGAGGTCGGCAAGCAGCTGGGGTTGCGGCACACGCCGAGCCTGGCGTTCGTTCCCGACGCGGTGCCGGAGACCGCGCAGCACATCGAGGACCTGCTCCGCGCCGCGCGGGCGTCCGACGAGGCGGTCGCCGCGCAGGCGGCGACGGCGGCGTACGCGGGAGAGGCCGACCCGTACAAGGCGCCCCGCGAGGACTCCGAGGACGAAGATGAGGAATCCGACTCGCGGTAGCCGCTTTCTCGCGACACTGGCCAGACAACTGAACGCACGGGGGCCGAGTTGACGTGGGAGTAGACGTGACCACCGTCGATGGCATCGTCGTCGTGGACAAGCCGGGTGGATGGACCTCGCACGATGTCGTGTCGCGGATCCGCCGCCTGGCTCGGACGCGACGGGTCGGGCACGCCGGCACGCTGGACCCGATGGCGACGGGCGTGCTCGTGCTGGGCGTCGAACGTGCGACGCGGCTGCTCGGGCACCTCGCGCTGCGCGAGAAGGCGTACGAGGCGACCGTACGGCTCGGCGCTTCGACGGTGACCGACGACGCCGAGGGTGCTGTGCTCGGCGGTGCCTCGCCGTCGGGGCTCTCGCGTGCCGATGTGGAGGCGGGGATCGCCCGGCTGACGGGCCCAATCTCCCAGGTGCCGTCGTCGGTGTCGGCGGTGAAGGTCGCGGGGGAGCGCGCGTACCGTCGAGTCCGGTCCGGCGAGGAGGTCACGCTCGAGCCGCGGCCGGTCGAGGTGGCTCTGTTCGAGCTGGTGTCGATGGCTCCCTCGGGTGAGTTCCTCGACGTGGACGTACGGGTCGAGTGCTCGAGCGGTACTTACATCCGTGCGTTGGCTCGCGACCTGGGTGCGTCGTTGGGCGTCGGCGGGCATCTGACGTCGCTGCGCCGCACGCGGGTGGGGACGTACACGCTGTCCGACGCCTCGACGATGGAGCAGCTGGACTCGTCGTTCCACGTCATCCCGATCGCCACCGTCGCGGCACAGACCTTCCCCCGCTACGACGTGGACGAGGCGATGGCGCGGCTGGTCGGGTACGGCCAGAAGCTCCCCGACCTGGACCTCGGCGCCGAAGGCCCAGTGGCGATGTTCGCGCCCGACGGCCGCTTCCTCGCCCTGTACGAGCTCGCCGGCGACCCACCCATCGCCCGCCCCATCGCCGTCTTCGCGACCTAGAGAACCGCGATCCTGCAGGATGGGCGGGTGAACGGGGAGCCGGACGAGCGCCAGGCGGTGGTCGAGGAGACCGAACGCTGGTTTCTCGATCGTGGCTTGCCGCACTTCATCCACCACTACCGCGCCCGCGAGGACATCCTGACCCGCGCGGCGCCGGTGCTCGGGTTCGTCTGGCTGGTCAGCCTCGTGTTCGCGTTCGGCGACCGGTTCGAGGGCTGGGCCCAGGCCGCCGTGATCGGCGCGACCTCCGTTGGGCTGGCCGCGATCTGGGTGCTGATCAACGTGGTACGCAAGCGCAAGCCGTTCGCCTATCCGAGCCGCGTCACCGTGCTCGAGCTCGTGATCGGCCTCGCCATCCCGCCGGCCGTCTCGCTCGTCGGCGGCCACACGATCCGGACGGCCCTGATCCTGCTCGGCTCCGAGCTGGTCCTTCTCGTTCTGGTGTACGCGGGCGCCAGCTACGGCATCGTGCCGATCATCGCCTGGGTCGGTGGCCAGGTGACCAGACAGCTCGGCGACGTCACGCGCGTCCTCACCCGGGCGCTGCCGATGCTGCTGTTGTTCACCACGTTCCTGTTCGTCAACACCGAGGTCTGGCAGGTCGCGCACTTCCTGCGGAAGGGCACGCTGATCGGCGTACTCGCGCTGTTCGCCGTCGTCACCGTGGTGTTCGTGGTCGTCTGGCTCAGCGAGGAGCTCGACCACATCGGCAAGGAGCTCGACCACGACGCGATGGTCGACCTGTGCAAGAACACGCCGGTCCGCGGTCATCTCACCGAGGGCGCGGCGGTCATCGAGCCGCTCACCAGGCGGCAGCGCGTGAACATGGTGCTGGTTCTGGTCGTCAGCCAGCTGATCCAGTCGGTCCTCGTCGCGGCGGCGGTCTTCGGGTTCTTCGTGGTGTTCGGGCTGCTCGCGATCGGCCTGCCGGTACGGGAGGCCTGGCTCGGCGAGGACGACCCGACCGCGCTGTTCAAGGTCGCCGGACTGCTGGCGACGTTCTCCGCGCTGTACTTCGCCGTGTACGCGGTCACCGACAGCACGTACCGCGACCAGTTCTACTCGCCTATCCGCCGCCAGCTCGACAAGGCGCTCGCCGTACGCGCCGCGTACCTCTCGATGGGCCCGCGGTAGCCGTCGCATGGCACCCTTGAGCCGAAGCAGAAGACGGACAGGAGGAACGCGACGATGCAGCGCTGGCATGACGTGACCGAGGTCCCGGGCGATCTCGGACCGTCGGTGGTCACGATCGGTGTGTTCGACGGCGTACACCGCGGCCACCAGCGCGTGATCGGCGAGGTGCTCGCGCGGGCTCGGGCTTGGGCGGGTGGCGCGAAGAGCGTGGTGGTGACGCTCGACCCGAACCCGATCTCGGTCGTCCGCCCGGACGCCACGCCGCGCAAGGTCGCGAGCCTGGAACGGAGGCTCGAGCTGTTCGAGGAGCTCGGCGTCGACGGCGTGCTCGTGCTGCCGTTCACCAAGGAGCGCTCGCAGCAGCCGGCGGAGGAGTTCGTCCGCGAGCTGGTCGGGCTGTTGCGTCCGGTCGCGATCGTGGTCGGCGACGACTTCCGCTTCGGCTTCAAGGCGGCGGGCGACGTCGCGCTGCTGACCCGGCTCGGCCCGGAGCTCGGCTTCGAGGTCGAGGGAATCACCCGCGGCGCGGGCGATCCCACGTGGTCGTCGACCGCCGTACGCGAACGGCTCGCCGCCGGCGACGTGGCCGGCGCGCAGGAGGTGCTCGGCCACCAGTTCCGCATCGACGGCACCGTGGTGCGCGGCGAGCAGCGCGGCCGCGAGCTGGGCTTCCCGACCGCGAACGTCCCCGCCGACGCGGCCCTCGCCCTCCCCGTCGACGGCGTGTACGCCGGCTGGCTCACCCGCCGCGACGGCGACCCGACCCCCCTCCCGGCGGCGATCTCGGTGGGAACGAAGCCACAGTTCGGCGAGCACGAACTGGTGATCGAGGCGTACGTGCTGGACCGCACCGACCTGGAACTGTACGACGTGCCGGTGTCGATCGAGTTCACCGAACGCATCCGCGGCCAAGAGGTCTTCGGCTCGATCGAGGAGCTGATCGAGACGATGAACCGCGACGTCGACAAGGCTCGCGACCTGCTCACCAGCTGACAGCTTGCCCCGCCGCAGTTGTATGAAGGGCACCTTCATTCGAACCTATTGAATGAAGGTGCCCTTCATTCAAAAAACGGGGGAACGGAACGACCCGGCTTCATCCGAGCCACAAGAAGCAGAGGGCCAACAAGCAACGCGAGCACGGCAAGAGACCCGAGCAAGAAGGAACCTCCTCCGGGCACCCGTTCCCGGGGGAGGGGGCGGCGCGTGAAAAACAGGTGGCCGGTCCGGGGCGAGTCAAAGGCCGCAACGCGGTCGCGAAGCGACGTCGTTCGCCGTCCGCGAAGCGCCCTCGAACGGCGCCCTTGACGCGCCCCGGACCGGCCACCAAAATCGACCGCCGCAACAGCCCACGGCGAGCACCAAACGGCCGGACAGCTCGCGAAAGAGCAATCGAGCTCGAAGCGCCGAGAACAGCAGCAATCCGCATTCCGCTGACAGAGCAGAAGATCCGCCCACCACTGAGCCATCGACGAAGGCCAACTGATGGGCGAGACGCAGCTGGTGGGAAAGGGGATGGCCAACTGATGGGCGAGACGCAGCTGGTGGGAAAGGGGATGGCCAACTGATGGGCGAGACGCAGCTGGTGGGAAAGGGGATGGCCAACCGATGGTCGGGTGGTGTCGCCGGCCGGCGGTGAGGGTCGAGGGGATGGCTGACCGATGGTCGGGATGGGTGACCGACAGCCGATGAGGTGGCCAACCGTCGAGCGGGTGGAGTCGCCGGCCGGCGGTGACGGCCGGTGGTGACGGCCGGTGGTGACGGTCGAGAGGACGGTCGAGAGGACGGTCGAGCAGCGGTGAGGCTCGAGGAAATGGCCGGCCAAGGAGGCGCGGCGACCTCGAAGCGCCGTGCCCCGTTCTCCCCGCTCCCCGTTGGATGAAGGGCACCTTCATCCAAAGCCCGGCGCGGCCCTCGGGAACCAGGATCTGTGCCTGGCTGGTTGGGTCGGGGGCACCCTGGTCCCATAGGTCCGGACGAGGGTGCCCCCGACCCAGTCAAGCCCGGCCACCCCGGCCACACACCGGCCGCTTCGACAACAGCCACCGAGCCGTTCTTGGATGAAGGGCACCTTCATCCAAGAAGCCAGGCCCATCCGCCAGCCGCCCTCAACGCCCCGTGATCATGAACGTGATCATGAAGCCGTACCAGTCGTATACGCCGGGTTGGCCTTCATGATCACGTTCATGATCACGGACAGGTGGCCGAAGCTCGGACCAGGGCGCCCCCGACCCAGCGCAAACCCCGCCACGTTTCGCATGAAGGGCACCTTCATTCAATAGGTTTGAATGAAGGTGCCCTTCATTCAAACCCGCGCACGTCGCCGGATCCGGTCAGGGCTGTTTCCCACCTCGTACCCCGTGGCTCACGTAACGTCCACCGCGGATCGCCAAGCTGACCGCGATGTCTGGGCCGAGAGGCGCCATGAGGGGAGTGCGGTGAATCGCCTACTGAAGGATCTGCGAACCAGCGAGCTCGACCGGCGGAAGTTCCTGGCGCTGACCAGTGCCGGGGCGGTGGCGGCGGTGTTCGGGTTCGGCCCGTACACGAGCCGCGAGGCCGCCGACCTGACGTTCGCCAGCGACCCGTTCACGCTCGGCGTCGCCTCCGGTGACCCGCTCCCCGACGGCGTCGTGCTGTGGACGCGCCTCGCCCCCGACCCGCTGGCCGAGGGCGGTGCGGGTGGCATGCCGTACGAGAAGGTCGCGGTGCGCTGGGAGATCTCCGAGTACGAGAACTTCCGCAAGCTCACCAAGACCGGCACCGCGTTCGCCCACCCCGAGCTCGCGCACTCAGTCCACGTCGAGGCGACCGGCCTGCGCCCCGACCGGTGGTACTTCTACCGGTTCCGCGTCGGCCGCGAGGTCAGCCCGGTCGGCCGCACCAAGACCGCGCCAGCCCCAGGCGCCAACAACAGCAGGCTGAACTTCGCGTTCGCCTCCTGCCAGGCGTACCCGGACGGCTTCTGGACCGCCTACGAGCACATGGCCAGCGAGGACCTCGACCTCGTCGTCCACCTCGGCGACTACATCTACGAGTACGGCATCCCCACGCACGGCGGCCGCCGCAACCAGCCCGGCAGTGTGCCGATCTACTTCGCCGGCGAGACGATCACGCTCGACCGCTACCGCCTCCAGCACGCGCTCTACAAGTCCGACCCGAACCTGCAGGCCGTCCACCGCAACTTCCCCTGGATCGTCACCTGGGACGACCACGAGGTCGAGAACAACTACGCCGCCGGCATCCCCGAGGCGAGCAGCCAGACCCCGAACCCCGCCGACTTCCTGGTCCGCCGCGCGAACGCCTACCGCGCCTACTACGAGCACATGCCGCTGCGCCGTACGTCGATGCCGCAGGGCCCGGACATGCAGCTCTACCGGCGGCTCCGCTACGGCAACCTGGCCGAGTTCAACGTGCTCGACACCCGCCAGTTCCGCTCCGACCAGGCCGCCGGCGACGGGACCGACCCGCCGAACCCGGAGAGCCTCGACCCCGCGCGCACCATCACCGGGGCAGAGCAGGAGCGCTGGCTGCTGGACGGCCTCGCCGCCTCCCAAGCGACCTGGAACGTGCTCGCGAACCAGGTGATCATGGCCCAGCGCGACGTCGCGGACGGCTACGCGAAGGCGTACTCGATGGACCAGTGGGACGGGTACGTCGGCTCCCGCGACCGTGTCCTCGGCTTCATCACCCAGCAGCAGATCCGCAACCCCGTCGTGATCACCGGCGACGTGCACTCGAACTGGGCCGCGAACCTCAAGGCGAACTTCGACGACCCCGCCTCGCGCACGATCGGCGTCGAGCTGATCGGCACGTCGATCTCCTCCGGGGGCGACGGCTCGGACACCTCCGCCGGCGGCGAGCTCGCGTTGCGGCAGAACCCGCACTACAAGTTCTTCAACGGTCAGCGTGGCTACGTGAAGTGCGCGGTGACCCCGGAGCTGTGGAAGGCCGACTACCGAGTCGTGCCGTTCGTGTACGAGCAGGGCGCGCCGATCTCCACGCGGCGCAGCTTCGTGACCGAGGCGGGCAACCCGGGACTGGAGGACGCGTGATGAAGCGGTTGTTCCTGGTGCTGCTGGTCCTCGCCGCCGCGCTGGTGCCCGCCGGTGTGGTCGCCGCCGCGCCCACGTCCGACCTCGTGCTCTCGGCCAATCCGACCCGGCTGGCGCTGCGCCAGTGCACGTCGGCGTTCGTCAAGCTGGGCGTCACGAACCAGTCGACCACGGCCAGGTACGTGGACATCGGCATCACCCCAGCGGCGGGGCTCCGCACGAGCCCGCGCGTCTCCTCGTACGTACCGGCGTCGTCCACGGTCTACCTGGACGTCGAGGTGTACGTGGGGGAGACGACGGCCGACGGGACGCACCGGGTGCGGTTCGAGGCCCTCGGGACGACCTCGCGGCTGATCGTGCCGGTGGACGTCAGCGCACCCGCGACGGCACGCTGCATCCCGCGGTCCGCGCAGACGGTGACGACGACCAGCGAGCAGCTGGAGAACGCGGCCGTCCTGGCACTGGACGGGCGTTCGGCCTCGATCTGGCACACGCACTTCAGCCCCGCCCCGCGCTCGCACCTGCCGCAGTCGATCACGGTCGGCCTGGGTGGCGCGTACGACGTGTCGGAGCTGTCGTACCTGCCCCGCCAGGACGGCGGGCTGAACGGGACGATCACCACCTGGACGGTGTTCGCGAGCACGGACGGGACGACGTTCGCCCAGGTGGCGACGGGGACGTGGGCGGGCGACGCGACGCGCAAGGCGGCGACGTTCAGCGCTCCCGGCGCCCGGTACGTCCGCCTGCTGGCGACCGTCGGCGTGGCCGACTATGCGTCAGCGTCGGAGATCGTCTTCTACGGCCGCCCGGCGGCTGGCTAGGCGGGAACAGGCACGGGTGCGGCCTGCTTGAACCGCAGCCAGCGGACGACCAGGACAGCCGCGAGGATCGGCCCGATGCCCCACGCCACCGGGGCGACGAGGCCCATCAGGTCGGTGGAGTTGAGCGCGAGCCCGACCGCGGCGCCGGGGCTGAGCACGCCGATGACCGCGAACGTGCCCGCGATCGTTCGCTCCAGCCCGCCCGTACGGAAGACGGGGATCAGCAGCAGGCAGGCGAGGCTGAAGAAGATCCCGAACCCGAGACTCTCGAACGCGAACATGAGCGACGGCCAGCCATAGGGCAGGAACCAGTCGAGCCCCTCCGTCCGGCCGAGGTCGGGGCTCTGGCGTACGAGGGTCAGCGCCACGAACCGGTTGACGGACACCAGCGCGACCAGGATCGCCAGGAAGATCAGCGAGGCGAGCGTGTAGATCCGCTGGCTCGGCGCGGCCGCGAGGTGGATCGCGCACCACAGCGGCACCATCGCGAGTACCGACGCGAGCAGCAGAAGGTGGAAGACCGTCGAATAGGGCTCGGGCGGCGGGAACGGCACGCCCTTCACCATCATCGTGGTGAGAACGCCGAGGTAGACGACTCCCGCCCCGGCGACGACGATCCCCGCGGTCTGCCCGAGACTATGATGGCGACTGCTGTTGGCTTTAATGGTGACGAACGTACGCCATTAATCGAGGAGAGGTCAAGGGAGATGCCCAAGCCGCGCAGGGCCCCGATGCCACGGGGCGTCGAACTGGCCTGGCGCTCCGCGCGCGGAACCAAGCCCGGCCCGCGCCCCGCCCTCACCCTCGAGCGGATCGTCGGTGCGGCGATCGAGGTCGCGGACGAGGCCGGCCTCGCGGCCGTCTCACTCGCCCGCGTCGCCGCCGCCCTCGGGTGCGCCACCACGTCGCTGTACCGGCACGTCCGGGCCAAGGACGACCTGGTCGTCCTCATGTGCGACGCGGCAGCCGCTCCGCCCGCCGACCTGCCGGCGCCCGACCCGCTGCACTGGCAGCGGTCGCTGCGCGACCTCGCGTCGCGGATCTTCCAGCTCTACCGGGCCCATCCCTGGGCGCTGGACGTCCCGCCGAGCGGCCCGCCGACGACCCCGAACCAGCTCCTGTGGGGCGAACACCTGCTGCGGGCGCTGTCGCGGACGACGTTGACGTACGCCGACCAGCTCCGCACGATCACGCTGATCACCGGGTACGCCCGCGAGCAGGCCCGGCTGGCCACCGACCCCGTCATCGCGAGGGACGAGGCCCCCGCGGCCGAGGACGGCGGGTATTTCCAGCTGCTCAGCGCGGTGATGACCCCGGACCGCTACCCGATGTTCTGCCGCGTACTCGCCGACGACGAGCTCACCACCGGCATCGGCTACACCGACGAGGACTTCGAGTTCGGCCTGGCCCGGATCCTCACCGGCCTGACCGAACTGAACGAACGCCAGCCCCCGCCGTGATCATGTACGTGATCATGAAGCCGGAGCACCTCCATACGCCACCGCGCCGTCATGATCACGTACATGATCACCGGGCTCGCGGGGCTCGTCGAGCGCCAGGACGGCCACCAGCGGTTGCGCGAGGAACTGGGTACTCTCGTCCGAGGTCATCTTCCGGATCTCCATGCCCGTTCCTTACCCCATCTCGGGCGGTACGCGCGCCCGGCCAGGGGCGGATTGGTTACGCAGCGGTATCGGCTGGTACCCTTGCTGCTGCCGTACCGCCGGCCGCGGAACAAGAGTGCCCAGGTGAACCCGCCCTGGCGCGCCGCGCAACGGAAATTCCGAAAGGAGCACTGTGTCGCTCGACGCTGCTACCAAGAAGCAGATCATCACCGAGTACGCAACCGACGAGGGCGACACTGGGTCGCCCGAAGTCCAGGTGGCGCTGCTCTCGCATCGGATCAGGCATCTGACCGAGCACCTCAAGTTCCACAAGCACGACCACCACAGCCGACGCGGCCTGCTGATCCTGAACGGTCAGCGCCGCAGGCTGCTGAACTACCTGATGAAGAACGACATCGCGCGCTACCGGACGCTGATCGAACGTCTCGGCCTCCGCCGATAGCGCCCTTCGGGAGCGGTGCCCACCAGGGCCCCGCTCCTGTTCCATATCGTGAGGCCAGTCCATTTCGACTGGCCTTCGCCCCGCCCGGGTAGACCACTGCTCAGGCGGTCTCACAACTGAATACGCCGAGTAAGACACCAGTACCAATCGGAGCGACCCGCGACCGCAGCGCGAAGCAAGCGGTGCAGCAGCTCGCCGGTCCTCGGTAGTGGCCCCCGGACAGCACCACCAGCACCAACGAGATCCGTGGGCCTCGATCGAAGACCGGCACTCCCCGCCGCGCGGAAGGGCAGTCGCGGCCGCTCCCGAAACAAGAGGAGGGAGCCCTGTGGAGGGTCCCGGTATTCACACAGCAACAGCAACGATCGACAACGGTTCGTTCGGCACCAGGACGGTGCGGTTCGAGACGGGTCGGGTCGCCAGGCAGGCGGCCGGTGCCGTGGTCGCCTATCTCGACGACGACACCATGGTGTTGTCCGCGACGACGGCCAGCAAGCACCCGAAGGAGCACTTCGACTTCTTCCCGCTGACGGTCGACGTCGAGGAGCGCGGGTACGCCGCCGGCAAGATCCCCGGCTCGGTGTTCCGGCGCGAAGGCCGCCCGAGTGAGGACGCGATCCTCACCTGCCGGCTGATCGACCGCCCGTTGAGGCCCAGCTTCGTCAAGGGTCTCCGCAACGAGATCCAGGTCGTCATCACCGTGATGGCGCTCAACCCCGACGCGCTGTACGACGTGCTCGCGATCAACGCCGCCTCGGCGTCGACGCAGATCGCCGGCCTGCCGTTCTCCGGCCCGATCGGCGGCGTCCGCGTCGCGCTGATCGACGGCCAGTGGGTCGCGTTCCCGCGCCGCAGCGAGATCGAGCGCGCGGTCTTCGACATGGTCGTCGCCGGCCGCGTGGTCGAGGACGGTGACGTCGCGATCATGATGGTCGAGGCCGAGTCCACCGACTCGACCTGGCAGCTCGTCCAGGACGGCACCCAGGCGCCGACCGAGGAGATCGTGGCCGAGGGCCTCGAGGCCTCCAAGGCGTTCATCAAGGTCCTGTGCGAGGCGCAGGCCGCGATGGCGGCCGAGGCGGCCAAGCCGACCGGTGAGTTCCCGGTCTACAAGGACTACGAGGACGACGCTCTCGCGGCCGTCGACGGGGCCGTACGCAACGACCTCGCCGAGGCGCTGACGATCGCCGGCAAGGCCGAGCGCGAGTCGAGGCTCGACGAGCTCAAGGCCTCCATGGTCGAGCGGCTCGCCGGCGACTTCGAGGGTCGCGAGAAGGAGCTCAGCGCGGCCTACCGTTCGCTCACCAAGACGCTCGTCCGCGAGCGGGTGCTGCGCGACAAGGTCCGCATGGACGGTCGCGGCCTGGCCGACATCCGGCCGCTGACGGCCGAGATCAACGTCGTGCCGCGGGTCCACGGCTCCGCGCTGTTCGAGCGTGGCGAGACGCAGATCCTGGGCATCACGACGCTGAACATGCTGTCGCTCGAGCGTCGCATCGGCCTCACGCTGGCCGAGGACACGACCAAGCGCTACATGCACAATTACAACTTCCCGCCCTACTCGACCGGTGAGACCGGCCGGGTCGGTTCGCCGAAGCGGCGCGAGATCGGGCACGGCGCACTCGCCGAGCGCGCGCTCGCCCCGGTGCTGCCGACGCGCGAGGAGTTCCCGTACGCCATCCGCCAGGTCTCCGAGGCGCTTGGCTCCAACGGCTCCACCTCGATGGGCTCGGTCTGCGCGTCCACGCTGGGCCTGCTCTCCGCCGGTGTGCCGCTGCGCGCGCCGGTCGCGGGCATCGCGATGGGCCTCATCTCCGGTGAGGTCGACGGCAAGGAGGAGTTCGTCGCGCTGACCGACATCCTCGGCGCCGAGGACGCGTTCGGCGACATGGACTTCAAGGTCGCCGGTACGAAGGACTTCGTGACCGCGCTGCAGCTCGACACCAAGCTCGACGGCATTCCCGCGTCGGTGCTGGCCGCCGCTCTGCAGCAGGCGCGCGACGCGCGCCTGACGATCCTCGGCGTCATGGAGAAGGCGATCTCCGAGCCCGGCGAGATGTCGGAGTTCGCGCCGCGGATCATCACGATGCACATCCCGGTCGACAAGATCGGCGAGGTGATCGGGCCGAAGGGCAAGGTCATCAACCAGATCCAGGACGACACCGGCGCTCAGATCACCATCGAGGACGATGGCACGATCTACGTCGGCGCGGCCGACGGTCCGTCGGCGGAGGCGGCTCGGGCGATCATCGCCGGGATCGCGACCCCGACGATGCCGGAGGTCGGCGAGCGTTATCTGGGGACGGTCGTCAAGACGACCAACTTCGGTGCGTTCATCTCGCTCGTTCCCGGCAAGGACGGCCTGCTGCACATCTCCAAGCTGCGGGTGCTCGCCGGTGGCAAGCGGGTGGAGAACGTCGAGGACGTCCTCAAGGTCGGCGACAAGCTGCAGGTCGAGATCGGTGAGATCGACGACCGCGGCAAGCTCTCGCTGGTTCCGGTGGTCGAAGAGGGCAGTGCCGACGGCGAGGAGAAGTGACCACGACCTCGCCGGCCCGGCCTGCGACCCGCAAGGTCTCGACCCGCACGCTGATGACGGAGAACGACGGCGGCCTGGTCCGCCAGACCGTTCTCCCCAGCGGCCTGCGGGTCGTGACCGAGGCGATGCCGCAGGTTCGTTCGGTCTCGTTCGGCATCTGGGCGGCCGTCGGCTCTCGTGACGAGACGCCCGCCCTCGCCGGAACGAGTCACTACCTCGAGCACCTGCTGTTCAAGGGCACCAAGCGTCGTAGTGCCCTGGACATTTCGGCCGCGCTCGACGGTGTCGGCGGGGAGATGAACGCGTTCACCACGAAGGAGTACACGTGCTACTACGCACGCGTGCTCGACAACGACCTGCCGCTGGCGGTCGACGTGGTGGCGGACATGGTGTCGTCGTCGTTGATCGCCTCGGCTGACGTCGAGAGCGAGCGTGGCGTGATCCTCGAGGAGATCGCCATGCACGACGACGACCCGGGCGACGCGGTCCACGACCTGTTCGCCCAACAGATGTGGGGAGATTCGCCGCTCGGCCGGCCGATCCTCGGCACTGTCGACTCGATTCGCTCGCTGTCGCGGACGCAGATCGCCGGCTACTACAAGCGGCGGTACCGTCCGCACGCGCTGGTCGTCGCGGCGGCCGGAAACGTCGAGCACCAGCAGGTCGTTCGCCTCGTCAAGAAGGCGCTGGCGAAGACCGGCCTGCTCGACGTCAGCGACGCCGCGCCGGTGCCGGCGCGGATCGGCGGTCCGGGGCCGGTGCCCGCGCAGGGCGCGGTGACGGTGATGGAACGCTCGACAGAACAGGCGAATCTCGTTCTCGGCGTGCCGGGGATCTCGCGTACGGACGACCGTCGATTCGTGATGGGCGTGCTGAACGCGGCCCTCGGCGGCGGCATGTCGTCGCGGCTGTTCCAGGAGGTCCGGGAGAAGCGCGGGCTGGCGTACTCGGTGTACTCGTTCGCGTCGAACTACTCCGACGCCGGCATCGTCGGCGTCTACGCGGGCTGCCTGCCGAACAAGGTCGACGACGTGTTGTCGATCTGTCGCGACGAGCTGTCGAAGGTGGCCGACGCCGGCATCACCGACGACGAGCTCGAGCGTGGCAAGGGGCAGCTGCGTGGCTCGTTGGTGCTGGGGCTGGAGGACACCGGCTCGCGGATGGGGCGGCTGGCGAAGGCGGAGCTCGTCTATGGCGAGCTGCTGTCGGTCGACCAGGTGCTGCAGCGGATCGACGGCGTGACGTTGGACGACGTACGTTCGGTGGCGCGCGAGATCCTGGACGCGACGCCGACGTTGGCGGTCGTCGGGCCGTTCGCGGATCCGGACCGGTTCGCCGGCGCTCTCCGGTAGCGCGATGCTGAAGGTCGCGGTCATCGGGGCGTACGGGAAGCTCGGATCCCAATCCTGCTTGGCGATCGAGGCTACCTCGGATTTGTCCCTAGTCGCGCGGATCGGGTCGAAGGACTCGCTGCAAGCTGTCGTTGACGCCGGCGCCGACGTGGCGCTGGACGTGACCCGGCCGGACGCGGTGCTGGCGAACGTGTCGTTCTGCGTCTCGGCCGGCGTTCCGGTGGTGGTGGGAACGTCAGGCGTGAACGAGTCTCAGCGGTCGGAGATCGCCGACCTGCTCGCCGCCGCGCCCCGGATCGGCGTGATCGTGGCGCCGAACTTCTCCCTCGGCGCGGTCCTGATGATGACGTTCGCCGCGCAGGCGGCTCGGCACTTCGAGTCGGTCGAGGTGGTCGAGCTGCACCACGCGCGGAAGGTGGACGCGCCGTCGGGAACGGCCTCGCGGACCGCCGAGCTGCTCGGTGCCGCTCGTGCCGAGGCCGGGCTCGCCCCGGTGCCCGACGCGACGGAGAAGTCGCTGGACGGTGCGCGTGGAGCGGTGGTGTCGGGCGTGCACGTGCACAGCGTGCGGCTGCCCGGTCTGGTCGCGCACCAGGAGGTGCTGTTCGGCGGCACGGGGGAGACGCTGACGCTCCGGCACGACTCGATGAGCTACTCCTCGTTCGACGCCGGCATCCTGCTCGCGCTGCGCGCGGTGGTTGACAAGCCCGGGTTGACAGTGGGCCTGGAGCATCTTCTCTTCAACGCTTAAAGGAATCCGTACGCATTGACACCGCTCTTTGGGCGGTGTCATGGTCGTTGCGAGACGTCGTCTAGGGCCCGAATTGTCTTCATACATTGAAGGAACGGGGCGGTGCCATGCGCGTACGATCATGCCTTCTTGCCATGCTCTCCTTTGCCGCGGTGGTGATCGCGGCGCCTGCCGCGGAAGCTGTGCCGGCGACGATTCCACTGACGATCACCAACAACTCCGGGCAGTCCGGGCCTGTGTACATCTACAACCTGGGCACCTTCCTCGCGACCGGGCAGCAGGGTTGGGTGGACGGGGCGGGTACGTTCCATCCCTGGCCAGGTGGCGGCGATCCGCCCGTGCCGGCGCCGGACGCCTCGATCCCCGGGCCTGCGGCCGGGCAGTCGACCACGATCCAGGTCCCGAAGATGTCCGGGCGGATCTACTTCTCGTACGGGTCGAAGCTCGTCTTCCGGCTCGCGCCGGGCGGGCTGGTGCAGCCGGCGGTGCAGAACCCGTCGGATCCGAACCGGGACATCCTGTTCAACTGGTCCGAGTACACGCTGAACGACGACGGGATCTGGATCAACAGCACCCAGGTCGACATGTACTCGGTGCCGTACGCGGTCGGAGTGCGACGTGCGGACGGGAGCACCGCGGAGACGGGACATCTCAAGCCCGGTGGGTACTCCGCCGTCTACGCGGGGCTGCGCGCCCAGCCCGGTGGCTGGGGCGGGCTCATCCAGACACGCGGCGACGGGACGGTGCTGCGGGCGCTGGCTCCGGGGTACGGGATCGAGACCGGGGCGCTGCCCGCTTCGGTGATGGGGGACTTCGTGGATCGGGTCTGGGCCCGTTACCGGTCGGCGACGTTGACCGTGACGCCGTTCGGTGACCGGCCGGACGTCCGGTACACGGGGCGGGTGGAGGGGGAGACGTTCGTCTTCCGGAACACCTCGGGCGGGGTGGCGACGACGTTCGTCAAGCCGGACTCCGACAGCGTGCTGCGCTGCTACAAGCACCTGGACGCGCCGAACGACGAGGTGCGCGGTCCGATCTCGCGAACGCTGTGTGCCTGCTTCAACCGTTCGACGCTGCTGGTGAACGCGTCGCAGCCGGACCCGGACGCCGGCGCGTTCTACGCGGACGCGGTGACGAACCACTTCTCGCGGATCATCCACGCGCAGATGGTGGACGGCAAGGCGTACGGGTTCCCGTTCGACGACGTGGGCCACCACGAGTCGCTGGTGCACGACGGGAACCCGCAGTCCGCCTCGCTGATCCTCGATCCGCTCAGCTGATGAAGTCGACCTCGTAGATCGTTCCCCAGGCTTGGCTGTCGGCGATCGGTGCGCCGCTGGCGCTGGAGAGGGTGATCCTGAGGTTCTCGGTGGGCTCGTGGATGGACTGGTCGTGGAAGACGTCGAGCGTGAACGTCTTGGTGGTCTCGCCGGGTGCGAACGTCAGCCATTTCGTCGTCGGGTAGTAGTCGGCACCGGCTGACGCCGTGCCCGCCGCGGGGGCGGTCGACGCCTTCACCGTGACCGCGCTGGTGAGGGGTGCGGAGAGCCGCACGGTGAAGTCGAGGTTGGCGTACTCGTTCGCCGGCTTGGCGTCGACGATGCTGAGCCGGGCTGGGTCGTCGTCGAGGATCCAGCCGGTGCCGTACGCGTCGTGATGCTGGTCGCCGTTGTCGACATGGCCGGACGAGGTCGAGGTGAGCTTGACCCGGAACCACTCGTTGCTCTCGACCCAGGCGTCCTGGGCAACCGTGATGTAGATGCTGGCGGTGGTCTGGCCTTGCTGGACCGTGACCGTGTCCGTCTTGCCCGTGTAGTCGCCGGCGGTCGCGCTGCCGTTCGCGGTCTGGTAGCCGACGACGACGTCGGTGCTGGGCACGAAGCCGAGCCTGACGGTGAATCTCAGCCAGCCGAGGTCGTGCGCCGAGGACCGGTACTCCGAACGGGCGTTGTCATCGATGCTGACCGTGCAGTACCAGCAGTCGGCGGACGCCGGCGCCGCTCCGACGAGCACGGCGGCGATGGCGACGAGGACTGCGACGAAGAGTCGTCTGAGCATGGTTCCCCCTTGGTGGTTGATGCTCTTCACCGTGGGGGAGCGACGCGGCTCGGCGCGTCCGTAGGTGTTACTGCACTTCGTCCTCGGCGAGCGAGCAGTGCAGCCGTACCTGCTTGACCCGGATGCTGCCGTCGCCGGTGAGGTCGAGCTCGCGATGGGCGCCGTCCGGCTCCCAGCCGGCGTCGGTGACGAACGTACGCATGGTGTCGTCGCTGGCGATCACCCAGAGCTGGGCGAGGTGGAACCCGTCCGCCCTCAGCGTGTCGACACAGGCGTTGAGCAACCGGGAGCCATGCCCTTGGCGAGTGCGGTCAGGGTCGACGTGGAACTCGGCGATCGCGCCGTCCTTGCCCGGATCGGAGTCCGGGTCGTCGGCCGGGCCGGTGGTGGCGAATGCGACGACGGTGCCGTGGTCGAGCGCCACCATCACCCGGTTGCGCGCGTCCGGCGGCCGTACGATCGAGTGCTGCCACCGCTCGGTGAACTCGCTCTCCTCGAGCGATTCGAGCAACCACTGTGGAAAGACGCCCGCATATGTCCGCCGCCACGACGCGATCTGGATGGCTGCGATCGGGGCAGCATCAGCCGCCCACCCCACCCGTACCTCAGCATCAGCTGTCGGCTTGTCCGCACCAGTCACGCCCCCATCCTCCCAGGCCGGTTCCGCAGCCCACCGCTACGGGCTCGATGACGGTTCGGGACGACCGGGTCCGTGGGCGCTCCTCCCCTTCCCCCACGCTCTCCGAACCCGGCCGTCCTTACACCGACCCGTTAGTTGGCCTGGACGTCGAGGCGGACCTCGAACCGTTCGACCGGCTCGGTCTCCCAAGCCCTACTGAGCGCGAGCCTCGCCGCCGCGGTGCCGGGGCCCGCGGCGCGGAGGCGCACGACGCGTTCGCTGGCAGCGCCGGGGCGACTGGACGTGTGAGAGACGTCGGACGACACCACGTCGATCGGGCCGGCGATGCTGTCGACCATCCACTGGTACCCGGTCGTGGCGCTCTCCGGTAGCCGCAGCACGATCTCGTCGCCAGGCTTGACTGAAGCCACGGTGCCGTTCTCGGTGACCTCGATCTCGGACATGGTGCCCCACCGCCCTCGCCGTCCTCACCCGCAAGCCAGCGTAGGACGGTTCAGCCCACCCCCGAAGGCGTTTCGGCGATCTCGGCGAGACCGGCGAGCAGCCGTTCGACGTCGGAGGCGTCGTTGTAGTGGACCAAACCGGCCCGTACCGCGCCGCCGGTGTCGCGGATCCCCAGCACGCCGGTGGCTTCCCAGGCGTACGCGATGCCGCTCCACACGTTCACCTTGCGGTCGGCCAACCGCTGCGCGACGTCGCGGGGAGCGATGCCGGCGAGGTTGAAGAAGGCCGTGGCGGTACGGCGGGCGGGGCGCCCGTACGTCGTGACGCCAGGGATCGCCTCGATCCCCTTCAACAGGTCGGCGAACAGCGCCTGCTCGTACGCCTCCGCCGCGGTCATCGACGCGACCACGCGCTCGCGCCGCGAGCCGGTCGCGTCCGGGTCGAGGGCGGCGAGATGGTCGACGGCGGCGATCGCGGCGGCGAAGTCGGCGTACGGCGGGGTGCCGGTCTCGAACCGCACCGGCACCTCGTTCGGCGACGGCGCGAGCTTGTCCGGCCGCAGTGCCTCGAGGACGGCGGGGCGCGCGACGACCGTGCCGATGTGGGGACCGGACCACTTGTACGCGCTGGTGGCGTAGAAGTCCGCGCCGAGCTCGTCGACGTCGACCGGGCCGTGGGGGGTCGCGTGGACGCCGTCGACGTACATGAGGGCACCCACCGCGTGCGCCTTGGCGGCGATCGCGGGAACGTCCGGGCGGGTGCCGAGGACGTTGCTCGCCGCCGTGACCGCGACGAGCTTGGTCCGCTCGGTGAGCAGCGCCTCGTACTGCTCCGCCGGCAGCTCGCCGGTCGCGGTGTCGAACTCGGCCCAGCGGAGGGTGGCGCCGGCGTGCTCGGCGGCCTGGACCCAGGGCCGTACGTTCGCGTCGTGGTCGAGTCGTGAGACGACGATCTCGTCCCCTGGCTGCCAGGTGGCGGCGAGCGTCATGGCGAGGCGGTACGTCAGCGTGGTCATGTTCGCGCCGAGGACCACGCCCTCGGGAACGCCGCCGACGAGGTCGGCCACGGCCTCGCGGCAGGCGGCGTCGAGCTCGTTCGCGCGGTGACTGGACGGGAACGTTCCGCCCATGTTGCTGATCCCGCCGCGGTAGGTGTCGACGACGGCGTCGATCACCTTCTGTGGCACCTGGGTGCCCGCGGCTCCGTCGAGGTAGGCACTCCCGTCGGCGAGTGCCGGATAGCTGGCCCGAATCCTGCTCACGTCGTAGGTCACCCCGCCACGCTACGGGTTGGGCCGTGTCTGCCAAAGATCGCCTGACGCGCGACACCTCCCAGAAGTCAGCAGAGGCCGCCTTACCCGGCCAGCAACCGCTCTACCTGGCGTCCACCCCACGTCAAGGGGCCAATGATCATGTCAACATGATCGTTGGCCCCAGGGTGGAGCCGGACAGGTCGAACGAATCGCCGAACGAACGATCGAGGTTGGACCCTCCCCTCCACGAGGGCAGAACCGACATACCATGCATGGTGGTGTCGAGACTTGGGAGGTGACCGCACGGATGGCCGGGGCGACGGGGTCGACCGAGCTGCTGTGCGCGTTCGCCAACACGCTGCAGTTCAACGAGCCCGAGCCGGGCGCCGTGGACGTGTACGACACGCTGTCCGGTGCCGCCGAGGTGACCGCGTGGTTGCGGGAGCACGGGCTCGTCCCTGAGGACGCCGCGGCGCGGTCGGGGGACTTCACGCGGGCGCTGGCGATCCGGAACGGCCTGCGGGAGGCGTTCGCGCTCCACCACGACCGGGTGCTGGCACCCGTTCCCGCGCTGGACGAGGTCGCCCGGGCGCTGCCGCTGCGGGTGGCGTTCGACGAGTCGCTGCCCCGACTCACCTCGGCCGGCTCGGGCGTGGCGGGCGGGCTCGGGCTGCTGCTGGTGGCGGTCGCGGAATGCCGTTCCAACGACACCTGGCGGCGGCTGAAGCTGTGCCGGTCGGAGGTGTGCCAGTGGGCGTACTTCGACGTGTCGAAGAACCGGTCGCGGGCGTGGTGCTCGATGGAGATCTGCGGCAACCGGCAGAAGACCCGCAGTTACAGGGCGCGGCACCGTTCGCCTGAAGATCCCTGACCTTGGGAACGCGCCCGGATAGCATGCGGTCATCTGACGGTTTGGAGGACGGTTGGGCTCTGCCGGCAACGCGCCCACGATCGCCGACGTGGCCCGCGCAGCGGGGGTGTCGCCGGCGACGGTTTCGCGCGTGCTCAACGGCCACGGAACGGTCGACCCGTCGCTGGCCAAGCGCGTGCGGGCGACGACCGCGAAGCTGGGGTACGTACCGAACGCGATCGCGCGGGGCCTGGCGTTGGGGACCAGCCACGCGGTGGGCGTCGTGGTGCCGGACCTGGCGAACCCGTTCTTCCCGACCATGCTCAAGGGCATCGGGCTCGCCGCGGGTACGGCGGGGTTTCGCATCGTCGTGGCGGAGTCGAACGAGCGGATCGCCGAGGAGGTGCGGCTCGCCGACGAGCTGGCCCGGCTGACGGACGGGCTGATCCTCTGCTCGCCGCGGATGCCCACGGCTGCGTTGCGGTCGCTGGTGGACCGCGGGATCCCGGTGGTGTGCACGAACCGGGTGGTGCGGGCGCCGGAGCTGGGCATCGTGGCGGCGGACTGGATCACCGGGGCGCGGTTGCTGGCGTCGCACCTGGCGGACCTCGGGCACCGGAAGGTCGCGTTCCTCGCGGGGCCGGCGTCGTCGTGGTCGAACCAGCAACGCCGCTTGGCCTTGTCGCGGTTCGAGGGGTTGAAGGTGGAGGTGATCCCCGCGGGCTCGGCGTCGGCCGACGGCTACGCGGCGCTGCCCTCCGCACTGGAGACCGGGGCGACGGCGATCGTGGCGTTCAACGACCTGGTTGCCCTGGGTGTGCTGGGGCGGTTGGGTGAGCTCGGGATCCGGGTGCCGGACGACATCTCGGTAGCGGGCTTCGACGACATCCCCAGTGCGGGCTTCCTGCGTCCGCCGCTGACGACCTTGCGGTTGCCGCTGGTGGACCTGGGCGTGCAGGCGTGGCACGTTCTCCAGCGCAGGCTGGACAAACAGCCCCCAGGCCCGCCCGTCCGCCTGCTGCCCGAGCTCGTCGTCCGCGAGTCGACGGCCCCGCCGGCGAAGTGAGCACCGATCAGGCGACCAGGGCCGCCTCGATCCGGAGGGCGTCCGGAGTACGCAGCCGCACCGTGACCTGACCCGAGGTCGGTGGGTCGACCAGCCGGTCGGCGAGCACGACCGGCTGGTCGCCCTCGAGCTCGCCATCCAGCACCCCGGAGCGCCGCTTGAACACGTCCAAGAGTCCCATCAGCGGTGCTCCCTCGAACGGACACGGACGACGGCCGGGTCCGGAGAGAGTTGGGGGGTTGGAGCTCTCCCGGGCCCGGCCGTGCCGGTGGATGGCTTCGGCCGTGTCTGGCAAAGATCGCCTGGCGCGCGACACCCCACATCCCGTCTGGCCGCGGTGCACATCGTCACCCATACAACCAGTATGAGTTCCTCCTGCACCACGCCCATACGGGCGCGGGGCGCCGCGCGCCATCGCGCTACGCGCGATGACCGGCGCTATTTGCCAGACACGACCCAGGCCACAGTCACCATAGATAGATTTCGTAGACCATGCCGTCCGCTTCCTCACGGAAGCTGACCTGACGCCCCGTCTGCCGGGCCTGCGCGGCCAACGACACCAACGCCGTGAAGGCGCCGTCGCGGCCGTTGTAGATCTTCCGCCATCCCAGCCCCCGTACCAGCATGAACGCGTTGCGGGTCTGGTCGATCGACCACATCGCGTCGATGTACTGCGACGAACGCCAGGTCGCCGTCACCGCGGCGAGATCGGCCTCGGCCATCGAGGACGGATCGCGCAGCGTGGGCGGCATCAGTGTCGGCATCGTCGCCGTCTCCGGCGCCATCACCACGGAGGCGATGTCGTCCGGGGCCACCCGGCTCGGCGCCGAGAGACCGGGGAACTCCTCGGTCGTCGGAGCCGTCGCCGAAGGGGCGTTCGCGCGAGTGCGGGTCGGCCCGTTCGTGGACCTCGTACGTCCTGCCATCGCAGTGCCCCCTTACCAGGCGTAGATCTGCTTGATCGACCCGTTGTCCTCGAAGAGGCCGACGGGACGGGCGAGTGCCTTCGAAGCGGCGAGCTCCGCGGCCATCGCCTGGTTGGTCGTGACGTTGCCGCCATCGATCTTGAGCCAGCCACGGGTGGAGCCGTACGCCCACTGGTTGGCGTCGTGCTCGCTGCTCCACAGGCCGATGATCTGCTGGTCGGGCAGCCAGGTCTTCAGGGCGACACCCTGGATGCCATAGACCTCCAGGCCGGCGGGCGACGGGTACGACTCGATGTTCGCCTCGCCGTACGCGATCTTGAAGAAGCCGCCGTCACCCCAGCCAGTTCCCCAACTGTTCTTGGCGATCCAGCATCCCTCCGAGTCGTCGTAGCCGATCAGAACGACACAGTGCCCGCCGGCGACGCCGCCGGACAGGTGCCGATAGACACCGGACCGATAGCTGAAGAAGTCCTGGTACACGATGAAGCACGACGTGATCGAGCCGTATGTCGAGATGTACTCCTTCATCGCGGCGGCATTTCCACCGATGTTGGCGAAACCGGTCGTCTTCGCCAACCGGTTCGGCCAGTCGGCGTTGAGGTTCGAGCAGTTCTGGTCGACATCGGTGTAGGGGTAGTAGTCCTCGAACGTGACGCCGCTGTTCTGCGTCGACGGCAACAGCCGGTGCACCCACCAGCCGGTACCGCAGGTCGCGCCGTCTGCCCTTCCATAGCAGTAGAAAGCGTGCGCTTCGGACAGGTCGAGAGCCAGGTTCGGCGCGCGTCGCGTGTAGCGGGCGACGTGCTCCATCGCGGCCACCGTTCCGAAAGCGACGCAGGACCCACAGCCCCGTTGGTCCTTCACGGAGGTCGAATAGTCAATGCCACCGACGTTTCGCACGTCGAACGCGGTCGGCGCGCCCACGGTCTCCGCGGTGGCCGCACGGACGGCGGCCGCGCGGACGTGGCGGTCGGCCTCGAGGGCGTCGAGATCGCCGTCGGGCAACGGGACGCCCAGTCGGATGACGCGTTCCTGTTCGGTGAGCGCGGTCATCGTCGTGTACGCCATGTCCCACGGTGCGCCTTCGCTCTCGAGCGTCGCGCGCAACTGGGTGAGATCGAGTGAATCGTTGACAGGCATGGGCTCCCCCCCATGGGAATTGTCGGACGATGGACGGCGGATTCATCCATGTCCCGGAGGAGCCCGCGCGAGCGCGGGGGTCCTGATACCGGACGTCATCGACGTCACCTCACCATTACGTGTATCCCAGGCCCGCCCTCTGATTACTCCTGTTCACCACCCGCTGCAAGAGTCGCGCGGAGGGTAATCGCCAGACGGCGGCGTTGTATGCAAGCAATGAAGAAGATTGCCCTTCTAGACAAGCGCTTTCCGTCCCGACAGAGTGTCGGCAACACACCCATCGAGGGGGGAGCGTCATGTCGTCACGCTTGCGTCAGGCCGCAGCGGTCGTCGCGGCCGCGGTGCTGGTACCCGTCGCTTTCGTACCCGTCGCCAACGCGTCCGGCAACCACGGCAACCACGGCAACGACGGCAACGACCGGCCGCGCGCCGTTGGCTACTACACCCAGTGGAGTAACTACTCGGGCTTTCTCGTGAAGAACGTGCACACGTCGGGCACGGCACGCAAGCTCACCCACATCAACTACGCGTTCGGCAACGTCTCCGCGGACGGGAAGTGCTTCGAGGCCAACCTGGCGGGGGAGAACGGCGGCGACGCGTGGGCCGACTACCAGCGCCCGTACAGCGCGGAGGAGTCCGTCGACGGCAAGGCCGACGTCGCCGGCCAGCGGCTGAACGGGAACTTCAATCAGCTCCTGAAGCTCAAGAAGAAGCACCCGAAGCTGAAGACGCTGATCTCGCTCGGCGGCTGGACCTGGTCGACGTACTTCTCCGACGCCGCGCTCACCGCGCAGTCGCGTCGTACGTTCGTCGCGAGCTGTATCGACCTGTACCTGAAGGGCAACCTGCCCACGCTGGACTCCGCGCAGGGCGGCCCGGGCTCGGGGTACGGCGTCTTCGACGGCATCGACCTCGACTGGGAGTGGCCGTCGACGCCGGGCGAGCCGGGAAACATCGTGCGGCCGGAGGACAAGCGCAACTTCACGTTGCTGCTCGCGGAGTTCCGCAAGCAGCTCGACGCGTACGGCAAGAAGACGCATCGGCACTACCTGCTGACCTCGTTCCTCGCGGCGAACCCGGCCCAGATCGACGTCGACTACGAGGTGCCGAAGATCTTCAAGTACATGGACTTCGCGACGATCCAGGGCTACGACCTGCACGGAACCTGGGAACCGACGACCAACCACCAGTCGGCGCTCTTCCTGCCCGACGGCGACACGTCGGCCGGCGCGTTCAGCGTGGACCTGGTCGTGGACGCGTACCGCTCGCGCGGCGCGCCTCGGAGCAAGCTCGTGGTCGGCGTGCCGTTCTACGGGCAGGGCTGGACCGGCGTACCGGACGTGAACCACGGCCTGTTCCAGCCGGCGACGCTGTGCCCGGTCGGCTGCGGCAGCCTGAACTACCGCGACATCAAGGCGCTGCCGGGATTCACGACCTACCGGGATCGCGACGCCGGCTTCGCGTGGCGCTACAACGGGTCGACGTTCTACACCTACGACGACCCGCAGGTCATGCGCACCAAGGCGCGCTACATCGAACGCGAACGCCTCGGCGGTGTGATGATCTGGTCGCTGGACGGTGACACGCCGGACGGGGAGCTGATGTCGGCCTTGCACATGGCGCTGAACCCGATCGCTCAGCGATAGTGGCGCGAGCTGGTCGGGTGCGGCAGAGCAGCCTCACGATCGATTCAGCGCAGCACAACGTTCTTCGGTGAGCCGCGTCCAGGGTCTGTCGGCCGCCGGCTCTAGGCTGGCCGGCAGACCCCTGGAAGTGTGCGGTGAAGGAGGACGCGGCCGTGGTGGACGTAGACAAGATCGAGTTCCGGAGCGACGTCACGGTCGAGATCGTGCGCTCGTCGGCCCACGACTCCGACGTCCTCTTCGCCGCCCGCGTCTCGACCAAGGGGGAGCAGTCCCTGGAGGACGTCGAGGGGGACGCTGAGCGGTCGAAAGGCCTGATCAACTACCTCGTCCGGGCGAGACACGGATCCCCATTCGAACATAATTCGATGACGTTCTACGTGCAGGCGCCGATCTTCGTCTTCCGCGAGCTGCTGCGGCACCGGATCGCGTCGTACAACGAGGAGTCCGGGCGCTACCGCGAGCTGCGGCCCGTTTTCTATGTGCCCGGCACCGATCGGATGCTCGTTCAGGAGGGCAAGCCCGGGCACTACAACTTCGTCGACGGCACGGCCGAGCAGCACAAGCTCGTCGAGGAGGAGACCAAGCGCGTCTGTGAGGAGGCGTACGCCTCATACCAGCGGATGCTCGAGGCCGGCATCGCCCGCGAGGTCGCCCGGATCGTGCTCCCGCTCACGATCTACTCCTCGCTCTACGTCACCGTCAACGCGAGGTCGCTGATGAATTTCCTCTCCCTGCGCACCAAGCGCGAGGACTCCGCTTTCCCGTCGTATCCGCAGCGTGAGATCGAGATGGTCGCGGAGAAGATGGAAGCCGAGTGGGCGAAGCTGATGCCGGTCACGTACGCGGCGTTCAACAAGAACGGGCGCGTGGCGCCATGAGCACTCATCCGGCCAGGCAGTTCTGGGCCACCACCGAGGCGCTCCACGCGATCGTCTACTTCGCGCCCGAGTTCAAGGCGGCCGGTGAGGCGATCGGGCTCAAGGGCTACTGGATGACGTACTTCGCGTTCCGCGCCGCCCCGATGGGCCCGGTGCCGCCGAGCGTGGTGGAGGCGACGTTCGCCAGCTTCCACCCGCGCCTGGTCCGCCGCGCGCTCCCGGACGCCTGGACGCTCACCACGCCGTACGCCTGCCTGGAGGCCCGCCTCGATGTCGCCCGCCAGGCGTACGAACGGGCCGGCGTCGGCGAGGAGGCGGCCGGGACAGGTGCCGAACGACTCAGCGCCATCGTCGCGGGCCTCGACCTCACCGGCCGCCCGCTCGGCGCCGCGAACGCGGCACAGGAGCTGCACGGCGACCCACTCAAGGCGCTCTGGCAGCTCACCTCGACGTTCCGCGAGCACCGCGGCGACGGCCACGTCGCCGCCCTGGTCTCGGGCGGGGTCAGCGGACCGGAGGCGCACGTCCTGCAGACGTACGCCAAGGGCACGCCGCACGAGAAGCAGCGCGCCGCCCGTGGCTGGTCGGAGGAGGAGTGGAACGCGGTCGAGACCGAGCTCACCGACCGCGGCCTGGTCGCCGCCGGCGCCCTCTCCGACACCGGCCGCGAGCTGGTCGCGGAGATCGAGAAGCTCACCGACGAGAACGCCTGGGCCGGCGGCCTGGACCAACTCGGCGAGGACGGTGTCACCGAGCTCGTCCAGGCCCTGCGGCCAGCGGTACAGGCCGTGGTCGAGACCGGCGCTCTCCCGTTCCCCAACCCCGTCGGCCTCCCCAACCCACTAGAGCTCTAGCCCGCCGGCCCGTTTGAATGAAGGGCACCTTCATTCGAACCTATTGAATGAAGGTGCCCTTCATTCAAACCCCGGGCCTAGAGGTCGAGGGCTCCGCTGCGGGCATGGACGACCGCGGACACGCCCGAGACGAAGGCGTCGAGCCCGAGGTCCAGCTTGCGCCCGTCCCGGAGCCGCACCGCCACCGACGAGTTCAGCTCCTCGCGTGCCCCGACGACCGCGAGGTACGGCACCTTCCGCAGCTGAGCGGAACGGATCCGCGCCCCGAGCGACTCGTCGCGGTCGTCCAGCTCCACCCGCAGCCCCGCGTCGAACAGCGACCGCTCCACCGAAGCCCCGTACGGCGAGGACCCGACCGGCACCACCACGACCTGCACCGGCGCGAGCCACGGCGGCATGGCGCCGGCGTGCCGCTCGAGCAGGTACGCGGCCATCCGCTCCATCGACGACAGCACCGAGCGGTGCACGATCGCGGGCCGCTGCCGCGACCCGTCCGGCGCGATGTACGACAGGTCGAACCGCTCCGGAAGCACCAGGTCGATCTGCACGGTCGACAGGGAGAACTCCTTGCCGGACGCGTCGTACACCTGGATGTCGATCTTCGGCCCGTAGAACGCCGCCTCGCCCTCCACCCGCTTCGCGTCCATGCCCGCCAAAGACAAGGCCTCCCACAGCAGAGCCTCGGCCTTCTCCCAGCCCTCGTCGGAGCCCGGGTACGACTTGCCCGGCCCGCGCACCGCGACCTGCACGTACGCGGGCGAGATCCCGAGGACCGCGTACGCCTCCTGGATCATCCGCAGCGCCAGCGCGGCCTCCTCCGCCGCCTGAGACACAGTGCAGAACACGTGCCCGTCGTTCAGGGTGATGCCCCGCACCCGGAGCAGCCCGCCCAAAGACCCGGACCGCTCCTTGCGGAACATCTGGTCGTACTCCGCCAGCCGCAGCGGCAGCTCACGGTGCGACCGTCCGCGAGAGCCGTAGACGAGGATGTGGTGCGGGCACAGCACGGGCCGGAGGACGAGCTCGTCGCCGCCGACCGGGAACGGCGGGAAGATGTCCTCGCTGAAGTGTTCCCAGTGCCCGGACCGTACGTACAGCTCTCGTTTACCGACGGGAGGGGTGCGGACGTGTTTGTAACCGGCTCGTCGTTCGGCGTCGATCATGTAGCGCTCCAGCTCGGACACCATCGCGGCGCCGTCGGGCAGCCACAGCGGGAAGCCGGCGCCGGCGAGCTCGTCGGTGGCGTAGATGCCGAGGTCGCGGCCCAGCTGGCGGTGATCTTGAACGTCCATGTCGAAAGGCTCCTAAGAATGGGGTGGAGCGACCCCAGGGCAAAGAAAACGCCCGGGAGTCACTCCCGGGCGTCGGTGCGGCAGCGTCAGCGAGCCGCTCCGCCGGAAGTGGCGGGCGGCGTCGTCGTCTGCTGCAACGCGTACATGCCGTAAACCCTATGCCAGAACACCCCGGCGGCGCGACGTCTTTGAGCAGGGTCGATCACTCCGTGTCGCGAGCGGTAGCGTGACACCCATGGCTCCCACGACTCAGCACGCAGCCGGGAGGCCAGCGCCGTTCGGGCGCGTCCTCACGGCGATGGTGACCCCGTTCACGGCGGACGGGGCACTCGACCTCGACGCCGCGCAACGGCTGGCCACCCACCTCGTCGACAACGGCAACGACGGACTCGTCGTCTCCGGCACCACGGGAGAGTCGCCCACGACGAGTGACGCCGAGAAGGAGTCCCTGCTCCGTGCCGTTCTCGAGGCCGTCGGCGACCGGGCGACGATCGTCGCCGGCGCCGGCACCAACGACACCCGGCACGCGGTCGAGATGACCCAGCAGGCCGAGAAGGCCGGCGCGCACGGGATCCTCACCGTCACCCCGTACTACAACAAGCCGCCGCAGGAGGGCCTGCTCGCGCACTTCCGCGCGGTCGCCGACGCGACCAGCCTGCCGGTGATGCTGTACGACATCCCCGGCCGTACGGGCACCCCGATCGCGACCGAGACGCTGGTCCAGCTGGCCGATCACGAGCGGATCCAGGGCGTCAAGGACGCCAAGGGCGACCTCAGCGGGATCACCGAGGTACTGGCCCGCACCAACCTCGCCTTCTACAGCGGCTCCGACGAGAACAACCTGGCCCTGCTCGCGATGGGCGCGACCGGCATCGTCAGCGTGGTCTCGCACGTCGCCAGCCCGGAGTACGCGGCCATGCTGCGCGCGATCGACGAAGGCGACCTGGCGACGGCCCGCGACCTCGACCGCAAGCTGGTGCCGGCGTTCAAGGCGATCATGACCCGGACGCAGGGAGCGATCATGGCGAAGGCCGCGCTGGAGCTGACCGGCGTGCTGTCGACCCGGTCCGTACGTCCGCCGCTCGTCCCGGCGAACGAGGAACAGATAGGCCAGCTCAGTGCCGATCTCCAGGAGTCCGGGCTGATTCGATGAGCCACCCGCACCCCGAACTAGGCCCGCCCCCGGAGCTCACCTCCGGCGGCCTCCGCATCATCCCGCTCGGCGGCCTCGGCGAGGTCGGCCGCAACATGACGGTCTTCGAGCACGAGGGCCG
The DNA here is from genome assembly GCF_016907715.1 of Tenggerimyces flavus. Classification (NCBI taxonomy): domain Bacteria; kingdom Bacillati; phylum Actinomycetota; class Actinomycetes; order Propionibacteriales; family Nocardioidaceae; genus Tenggerimyces; species Tenggerimyces flavus. The sequence goes on from NZ_JAFBCM010000001.1 coordinate 3,791,517, forward strand.
GCTGCTGATCGTCGACTGTGGCGTGCTGTTCCCCGAGGACCACCAGCCCGGCGTCGACCTGATCCTCCCGGACTTCGAGCCGATCCGGGACCGCCTCGACCAGATCGAGGCGATCGTGCTCACGCACGGCCACGAGGACCACATCGGCGGCGTTCCGTACCTGCTGCGCGAACGTCCTGACATCCCGCTCGTCGGCTCGCGCCTCACGCTCGCGCTGATCGAGGCGAAGCTGCGCGAGCACCGGCTGCGAGACGTGCCGCAGGTCGTCGTCCGCGAACGCGAGCGCGCCTCGTTCGGGCCGTTCGACCTGGAGTTCGTCGCGGTCAACCACTCGATCCCGGACGCGCTCGCGGTCGCGATCCGTACGGCGGCCGGGCTGGTGCTGCACACCGGCGACTTCAAGATGGACCAGCTGCCGCTGGACGGGCGGCTCACCGACCTGCGCGCGTTCTCGCGGCTCGGCGAGGAGGGCGTGGACCTGTTCCTCGTCGACTCGACGAACGCCGAGGTGCCCGGCTTCACCACGGCCGAGCGCGACATCGGCCCGGTGCTCGACCGCATCTTCAGCCACGCCGAGCGCCGCATCATCGTCGCCTGCTTCGCCTCGCACGTGCACCGCGTGCAGCAAGTGATGGACGCGGCGGTCGCGCACGGCCGGAAGGTCGCGTACATCGGCCGCTCGATGGTCCGCAACATGGGCGTGGCGCGCGACCTCGGGTTCCTGAACGTTCCCGGCAACACGCTGGTCGATCCCAAGGACCTGGAAAACCTCCGGCCGGAGGAGGTCGTGCTGATCTCGACCGGTTCGCAGGGCGAGCCGCTCTCGGCGCTGTCCCGGATCGCCGGGCGCGACCACCCGCTGATCCGGGTGGAGCCGGGCGACACGGTCGTGCTGGCGTCGTCGTTGATCCCGGGCAACGAGAACGCGGTCTACCGGGTGATCAACGGCCTGACCCGCTGGGGCGCGAAGGTCGTCCACCGCGGCAACGCGCTGGTGCACACGTCCGGCCACGCGTCGGCGGGCGAGTTGCTGTACTGCTACAACATCGTCCGGCCGTCGAACGTGATGCCCGTGCACGGCGAGATCCGGCACATGCGCGCGAACGCCGAGCTGGCGTACCTCACCGGCGTACCGAAGGACCAGGTCGTGGTCGCCGAGGACGGCGTCGTGGTCGACCTCGTCGACGGGGTCGCGCGGATCGTCGGCAAGGTCGAGTGCGGGTACGTCTACGTCGACGGCTCGTCGGTGGGTGACGTGACCGAGGCCGACCTCAAGGACCGGCGGATCCTCGGTGAGGAGGGCTTCATCTCGGTGATCGTCGTCATGGACTCGGTGACGGGCAAGATCACCGGCGGCCCGCAGATCCAGGCCCGCGGCTTCGTCGAGGACGACGCGGCGTTCGACGACGTACGCCCGCGGATCGTGGACGCGCTGGCCACGGCGGCGAAGGACGGCGTGGACGACGCCCACCAGCTGCAGCAGGTGATCCGCCGGACGATGGGCAAGTGGGTCAGCGACTCCCACCGCCGCCGCCCCATGATCATCCCCGTGGTGATCGAGGTCTGACGCACCTGACGCGGGTGATCATGAACGTGATCATGAAGGCGTAGCCGTCGTATACGCCGGGTTTGCCTTCATGATCACGGACATGATCACGTGGTCTGGAACGTCGCCATCATCGCCATGTCCTCGTGCTCGAGGTTGTGGCAGTGCATCAGGTACGGGCCGGTGTAGTCGCTGAACCGCACCGCCACGTCCACGATCTCCGTCGGCTTCACGTCGACCGTGTCCTTCCACCCCGCGTCCAGGTCGCCCGGACCCTTGCCCCGCCGGCTCACCACCTGGAACGGGTCGAGGTGGACGTGCACCGGATGGTGCAGGTCCGACACGAACCGCCAGATCTCGATCTCACCCAGCTTCGGGTCGGCGTCGACCCGCCGAGGGTCGTACGAGCGCTGGTTGATCCGCCAGCCCTTGTGGTCCCCGACGTTGCCGCGCTGGAACTTCCACTCCCGCGTCCGCACTGCCTTCGCCGGGTCGAGCGTCTCTACCGTGCTGAGCCGCGCCGGTACCCGCGCGTCGTCGCGCACCTTCTTCGCGACGCGGAATCGCATCACGTTCACGGTCCCCGGCGCCTCGCCGAACCCGTTCGTCAGCGTGACCTCCGTGCCCACCGCGAACGAGGAGAAGTCCACGACCACGTCGAAGCGCTCGCCCGCCGCGAGGTCGATCGACGTGCGTTCCGACGGCTGCGCCAGCAGCCCGCCGTCCGAGCCGATCTGGACGAACGGCACGTTCTTCCCACCAGCGTTGAGCATCAGCCGGTAGCGCCGCGCGTTCGACGCGTTCAACAGCCGGAACCGGTACCGCGCGGAGTCGACCTCGAGCACCGGCCACGGTGCGCCGTTCACCAACACGACGTCGCCGAGCAGCCCCTCCATGTACGCGCCGGCGATCCCCGGCTCGCCCCGCAGCGAGGCGTCCGAGCTGGGATACAGGAACGTCCCGTCGGCGTCGAACGACCGGTCGGTGATCATCAACGGGATCTCGCGCGAGCCCGACGGCAGCGACAGCGCGCCCTCCTCGTCGTCCCGGACGAGATGGAAGCCCGCCAACCCCCGATAGACCTGCGGAGCGGTGAAGTCCATCCGGTGGTCGTGGTACCAGAGCGTCGCTGCTCGTTGGTCGGACGGATAGACGTACGAGCGCTCGCCGGTCGTGAGCTTGCCGAGCATCGCCGGCTCCCCGTCATGTCCGACGGACGGCTTCCACCCGTCGTTCGGCAGGCACAGGTCGATCGCGCTGCCGTCGTGCTCGGCCGGCGTGTGACCGCCGTGCAGGTGCACCGCGGTCGGAACAGGCAGGTCGTTGCGGTGCCGTACGGAGATCTTCCGGCCGCTCCGCGCCTCGATCGTCGGCCCCGGGAACACCCCGTCGTACCCGAAGATCTTCGTCTTCAGCCCCGGCAGGATCTCCGCGGTCGCCTCGCGCTGCACGATCTCGTAGTAGTCGGTGGCGCCGTCGGTCCGGATCGGCTTCTTCACCGGCGGAATCGGCAGCGGCACCGTGAACGGCTTCGGCAGCGGCGCCTCGCTGCGCAGCACCTGCCCGGTCTGCCCGTTCAGGAACTGGCAGCCCGCGAGCGACCCGGCCACCGCGGCGGCACCGGCCAACCCGAGCAGCCCGCGTCGGGACAGTCGGCTCATGACTTCGCCTTCACCCGACGCGTCTTGCGAGCGCCCGACGTGAACGTCCAGATCGCGAAGAACACGTTGACCAACACAACGGTCACGCCGAGCGGGATGTGGACGGCGAGGCTCTGGGAGTACCCGAAGATCTCCTGCACGAACTCCAGCACGAACATGCCGAGCGGAGCGAACGCCACCCACCACCGGCCGCGGCCCGCGATCGCGTAGACCAGCCCCGCGACGAACATCGACATCGCGAACAACGTGACGATGTGCGCGTTCATCTCATGGAAGCCCAGTGCGTCGACCGATCCGGACAGGTACGAGCCGGCGAGGATCGGCTGCATGATCGTCGCGACGGCGTGCAGCAGCGCGAGGATCCGTAAAGCCCACAGCGACTTTCGCGGCCTTCTCGCCACGGGCGGTGGGGGCGCCGACTCGGCGATGCCGGCAGTAGTTGTCACGACTCCTCCAGTACGGTGCACGATTCGCGGCCGATGGCGACTCTATATGTCGTCTGTCTACATATCCATCGGGAATGACCCCGGATACCTGCCTCAGGGTCACCCGGGACCGACCCCCAGACCTGCTCCGCACGCTGTCGCGCCATCCGTCCCATCGATAGGCTCGCTACCTATGAAGGCCGACAGCATTCGTGGGCACCTGGACGCGCTGCTTCTCGCGGCGCTCGAGGACGGGCCGCTCCACGGGTACGCGATCATCGAGGCACTACAAGCGCGCAGCGGAGGCGTACTCGACCTGCCGACCGGCAGCGTGTACCCGGCACTGCGCAGGCTCGAGCGGGCGCGCTACGTCAGCGGCAAGTGGAGCACGGTCGGTGGCCGGCGGCGCCGTACGTACCAGCTCACGCGCGCCGGCAAGGAAGCTCTGGCAGGGGAGCGGGCCGAATGGTCGCAGTTCACCTCCGCCATCAACGGTGTCCTCGGCGGCAACGCATGATCAGCACGCAGACCAGCCCGATCACCGCGTACGTCTATGCGGTGCGGCGCTCCCTGCACGGTCCGCGGCGAGCGCGCATCGACCTGATCGAGGAGCTCACCGACGGCCTGCGCGACGCCGCCGAGGCGCATCGCCAGGCAGGCCTGACGCGCGTCGACGCCGAGCAGCGTGCGGTCGCCGAGAGCGGCACGGTCGCCGAGGTGGCTGCCGCGATCCAGCCGGAACTGATCGCGAAGCAGGGCCGCCGCACGGCGATGCTGCTCGCGCTCGGCATGCCCGGCCTGGTGCTGTTGTGGGACGTACCGTGGAAGATCGGCGGTCCGTGGAGCACCGCGACGCCTCCGGCGACCTTGTTGCTGTCCGACATCGTCACCTGGATTGGTCTCTCGGTCGGAGTCGTCGGCCTCCTCGCCGTTCTGGGGCTCTCGCTCGGCGCGCGGCTCTCGATCCCTACCGCTGTGGTGACGCGTTCGCTGGGCGTGCTCGGCGCGGCCGCGCTCGCGTTCACGATGGTCGCGTCCGTCGGTATGGGTTTCGCCAACCCCGCTGAGGCGATGGGCGCGTTCATGTCCTCCTGGATCGGCCTGTCGGTGATGACCGCGACGCTGCTGGCCGTGCCGGCGTTGACGTTCTCCGTGGTCCGCTCGATCAAGGTGGTGCCGTCATGAGCCGCGGTCCGATCGCCGACCACGTGGCCGCTGTCAACTCAGCCTTGCGCGGACCGCGTCGCCGTCGTACGGACCTGCTCGGCGAGCTGCGCGACGGCCTCGACGACACGGCCGCCGCGTACGTCGCCGCCGGTCTGACGGCCGACGAGGCGGAGCGCCGAGCGGTCGCCGACTCGGGAACGGTCGCCGACCTCGCGCCCGCCTACCAGGCCGAGCTCGCGGCGGACCAGGGCAAGCGGATGGCGATGCTGCTCGGGCTGATCATGCCGGCGAACTACCTCGTCTGGAACCTGCTGTGGCGCCAGGACGGCTCGCTCACCTGGGAGCCGGGTGCCCTCTACCGGTTCCTGTCCGAGACGGTCGACCTGCTGGGCTTGGCGAGCGGGGGTGTCGCGATCGTCGGCCTGCTGATGCTGGTGTGGTTCGCGCGTCGCGGACGCGACTCGGACCGGGTCGTGCGCGGCCTGGTCGGCGCCGAGGCCGTCATGATCGCCGGGACGGTCGGGGCGGCGGTCTGGATGAACCTCATCGACCCCGGGCAGACCCAGGACGCCGTGCGGACCGTCGGCACACCCGTCATGGTGGTCGGGCTGCTCACGGTCGCCGCGCTCGTCCTGCAGGCGCGGGCGCTGTGGCGTACGTACTCCGCGATGCCGCGACGCGCCGCCCTGGTGGCGTAACCCGTCTGGTCGGCACCGCTTAAGCTGCCGTGGTCGTCTGACGGGGAGAGCAAGTACCGATGACCACACCGAACGAGCCGCCGCAGCAGCCGCCGCGACGGGAGCCTCCGTGGGGGCGTCCGCCGCGCCGCGAGCCGGGGGAGCAGCCGCCTCCGCCGCTCGAGCAGCCGCCGCCGCAGCAGCCACCGCCGCCGCAAGGTCCGCCCCCGTGGACGCCGCGGCAACAGCCACCTCCGCAGGGTCCTCCGCCCATGGGACCGCCGCCTGGTCGCGGGCCGAGGGGTCCAGTGGGGCCGCCGCCGCAGGGACCGCCGCCGCGGCGTTCGCCGGTGCTTCCGATCGTCCTCGCGATCGTGCTCGTCGTCCTCGCGGTCGCCGGCGGTGGTACGGCAGTCGCGCTCAACTACGACAAGCTTTTCGGGCCCAAGGACCAGCCGACCACGGCGCCCACCTCCGACCCGTCCGATCCGAGCCCTGAACCCACCGGCAGCGCGTCGCCGTCGCCGACCGCGGACGCCTCGGGCAAGATCACCTGGCAGATCGACCAGAAGACGCGCGGCAAGCCGAGGAACACGCTCGCGTTCTGGGTCACCGACGGCCTCGCGATCCACGCGACCGACTATGACGTCATGGCGTTCGACGCCGAGAACGGCAAGCAGGCTTGGCGGTTCGCCGCACCGCTGATCGACAAGGGCACGGGCACGCAGAAGGTCTGCGGCGCGAGCTCGACCGTGCAGGACGGCAAGGTCGCGGTGACGTACGGCGCTGGACTGAAGCAGGGCACGGTCACCACGTTCACCTGCACCGGCATCGCGCTGGTCGACGTCAAGACGGGCAAGGCCGTCTGGACCTCCGACCTGCGCGCCGGCGGCCCGCCGCCTCAGCTCTTCTCGCCGACCGCGCAGGTCGAGATCACCGGGACCAACGTCACCGTTCGCACCACGACCCAGCTCGTCGGGTACGGGGTCGCCGACGGCAAGCGGAAGTGGATGGGCCAGGTACTGGTGCCGGGCCGGCCCGACCGCGTGTGCGTGTTCAACGACCTCCTGCCCAGCCCCGACGGCGGGTACGGGCTGGCGCAGTGCGGGCTGTCGGACACGCTGTCGGTCGTCGAGATCATCCCGGACAACGGGATTCCCGGCCGGACCGACATCCCGAAGGACGTGGCCGGCGTCGTCCCTTGCTGCGGAACGATCGTCGCGTCCTCGCCGCTGGTCGTCGCCGTTCGCGCCGAGCAGTCGAAGGTCGCCGGCCGGTACCTCGTGTACGACGACCAGAACCGCATGCGGGCGAAGATCATCCGCGGCAAGGCGGCGAGCGACGACCTCAACCACCTGTGGCAGTCGTTCGACAACGGCGGACACCAGTTCCGGCGGGTCGCGGTGAGCGACCAGGTGCTGGTCGCGCCCACGATGACGGAACGGAACGGCTCGGCGAAGCTGATCGGGTTCGACCTCGTCGACGGGCGGCAGGTGTGGGAGACGACGCTCGGTAAGGGCATCGCGCCGGTGATCGTCGGGATCGATGGACAATCTGTGATCGCGATCGGACGGAAAGCGAGCGACGAGGACCCGCTGCCGCTCGTTCGCGTGTCGCTGGCCAACGGAAAGGTCACGCCGATAGCGAACGGATTCGCCGGGAGCGGGCTGAACTACGCGGTCGACGAGAGCCGGCTGATCTGGGCAGATGGCGCCGTCTACGGCGCCACGTGGTCCATCGCGTCGCACCGGCCCGCACTCTTCCGGCTGGGCTAGCCCGGCGTGGGAGGCCCGTCCTGGGCCTCCAGATCCCGTACCCTCGTGGACCATGGCGCCCCGTGCGACTTCCCCCGCGCGGCGGACGAACTCGCGTACGACGAGCACGCGCGGTAAGGGCTCGTCGACGACCCGTTCGCGCGCGTCCGGCGCGACCACCAGGCGCCCGGCCGCTCGCCGTCCGCCGAGTACTGGCCCTGGTGTGATCGGTCGAGCCGTCACCGGCCTCGGCAGCGTGATCGTCGGCATCTGGCTCGGCATCGCCCACTTCCTCGGCGCGATCGTCCGCAAGATCGGGTCCGGCGCGAAGGAGCTCGATCCGGAGCTCCGCCGCGACGGCGTGGGGCTGCTGCTGATCGGTCTCGCGGTGGTCGTCGCCGCCGGTGTCTGGTGGGACCTGCCCGGCGCGGTGTTCGACGGGATCCGCAAGGCGCTCGCCGGCAGCGTCGGCATCCTCGGCTGGGCGATCCCGTTGCTGCTGTTGCTGGTCGCGTGGCGGACGCTGCGGCACCCGGACAAGAACGGACCCGGCGGGCGCCAGTTCATCGGCTGGGTCGCGGTCCTCGGCGGCGTCCTCGGGCTCGTGCACATCGCGCACGGCACTCCGCGGCCGGGCCAGGCGGGCGAGTCGCTCGCGGACGCCGGGGGAGCGATCGGCTACGTGATGTCGTCGATCCCGTCGGATCTGCTGACGCCGTACGTCGCGGTGCCGCTGCTCGTGCTGCTGTCGTTGTTCGGGCTGCTCGTGATCATGGCGACGCCGATCCACGCGATCCCGGAGAAGGCCCGTTCGGCATGGGCGAAGCTGCTGCACAAGCCGGAGGCGACGGACGAGACGTCGGTCGACCAGGACGCCGAAGAGACCGTGGTCGTCAAGCGCGGCAAGTCCCGGCGCCGCGTCGGGTCGATGCGCAAGGCCGACGAGACGGACGAGGACGGCGGGCCGGTCGCGTACGACAGCCCGATCCTCGAGAACCGCGAGATCGCCAAGCGGGGCAAGAAGGCTCCCGCCCCGGCTCCTGAGCCGGTCGCCGACGCGCCGGACGACGACCCGAAGGCGATCGAACCGCCGCCGCACACGCCGCTGCCGCAGCGGGTGGAGCAGCTCGCGTTGTCCGGCGACGTGACATACGTCCTGCCGGCGAACGAGGTGCTCGCGCCCGGTTCGCCGCACAAGCCGCGGAGCAAGGCGTCCGACGCGATCGTCGACCGGCTGACCGAGGTGCTGGAGCAGTTCGAGATCGACGCGCAGGTGACGGGCTACACGCGTGGGCCGACCGTGACGCGGTACGAGGTCGAGCTCGGGCCGGCGGTCAAGGTCGAGAAGGTCACGGCGCTGACGAAGAACATCTCGTACGCGGTCGCGTCCGGCGACGTCCGGCTACTGTCGCCGATCCCGGGGAAGTCGGCGATCGGTGTCGAGATCCCCAACAAGGACAAGGAGATCGTGTCGCTCGGCGACGTTCTCCGTTCGAACAACGCACGGTCGGACCACCACCCGATGGTGGTCGGGCTGGGCAAGGACGTCGAGGGCGGCTTCGTCGTCGCGAACCTCGCGAAGATGCCGCACCTGCTCGTGGCGGGTGCGACCGGTGCCGGCAAGTCGGGCGTCGTCAACGGGATGATCACGTCGATTCTGATGCGTTCGACGCCGGACGAGGTACGCATGATCCTCGTCGACCCGAAGCGCGTGGAGCTCAACGCGTACGAGGGAATCCCGCACCTGATCACGCCGATCATCACGGCGCCGAAGAAGGCGGCCGAGGCGCTGCAGTGGGTCGTGGCGGAGATGGACCGCCGCTACGACGACCTCGCGGCGTTCGGCTTCCGGCACATCGACGACTTCAACAAGGCCGTGCGTACGGGCAAGGCCAAGCCGCCCGTCGGCAGCGAGCGCGTGCTGACGCCGTACCCGTACCTGCTGGTGATCGTCGACGAGCTCGCCGACCTGATGATGGTCGCGCCGCGCGACGTCGAGGACGCCATCGTCCGCATCACCCAGCTGGCGCGCGCCGCCGGCATCCACCTCGTCCTCGCGACCCAGCGCCCGTCGGTGGACGTCGTGACGGGTCTGATCAAGGCGAACATCCCCTCCCGCCTGGCACTGGCGACGTCGTCGATGACCGACTCGCGCGTGATCCTGGACGGCCCGGGCGCGGAGAAGCTCGTCGGCCAGGGCGACGGCCTGTTCCTCCCGATGGGCGCGTCCAAGCCGGTCCGCATCCAGGGCTCGTGGGTCACCGAGGCGGAGATCCACCAGGTCGTCGAGCACTGCAAGACGCAGTTGACACCCTCGTACCGCGAAGACGTGACCGCGGCGGCGGGCCCGAAGAAGGAGCTGGACGACGACATCGGCGACGACCTGGACCTCGTGATCCAGGCCGCGGAGCTGATCGTGTCCACCCAGTTCGGCTCCACCTCGATGCTGCAGCGGAAACTGCGGGTGGGCTTCGCGAAGGCGGGCCGCCTGATGGACATCCTCGAGTCGCGCGGAGTGGTGGGCCCGTCCGAGGGCTCCAAGCCCCGCGAGGTGTACGTCAAGGCCGACGACCTCGAAGAAGCCCTCACCATGATCCGCGGCGGCGAGTGACTCAGCGGGTCTCGTCGTAGGAGAACAGGTCGCCGGGTTGGCAGGCCAGGGCGTCGCAGAGGGCTGCCAGGGTGGAGTAGCGGATCGCTTTGGCACGGTTGTTCTTGAGGATCGAGAGGTTCACGACGGTGATGCCGACCTGGCTGGCCAGTTCGGCCAGGGTGAGGCCGCGGTCGGCGAGGAGCTTGTCGAGGTGGCAGACGATCCGTTCGCCCTGCTCGGGCATCAGACCAGGCCTTCGGTGTCAGCGGTGAGCTGACTGCCCCGTTGGAAAGCCCCCGCCACCACGAAGATCAGGGCCGCGACGAGGAACGGGAGGAGCTCGAAGGTGCCCAGCGTGCTGACCTGGCCGGCGACCTGCAGGTGGGAGAGGATCGCCGAGGTGGCTTCGTCCTGGATCAGCGGAGCGAGCATTCCGCCGACGAGGACGCTGCCCGCGATGACGGCGATCCGGCGCGGGTTGCGGCTGTCGAACGGGTTGCCGGCGAGGACCGTGCTCAGCACCTGCGCGACCATGAGGGCTCCGACGCCGATCGCGAGCCAGGTCACCGCGAACCCCGCCTCGCCCCACAGGCGCAGCTTCCACGGCAGCTCGGCCGCCTCCAACAGGATCGGGGCGTGCGTCGCCGCGAAGTGCACGCCCGGATCGAGCGTCGCCCCCTTGACCGAGAGCGTCGCCTCGACCGTGCTGCCCGGCTGCGTCAGCCGGTAGATCGGCACACCGACCGCCACGCCGGCCGCGCCCAGGGACACCAGCCGGGCGAACCATTCCAGCGCCATCGTCTCGGGCCGGCCCATGAACTGCTTCATCCGCATCCCCCGATCTCGACAGAACGTATCGAGAAACGATATGCATATCGAAATTCGATACGCAAGACCCCAGCCGGATTTCGCCACTGCCACGGGAGTACGGGAGGATGGGCACCGACATGACCACCACCCCCACCGCGCCCACGACTGTCGCCGTCGTCACGCTCGGCTGCGCTCGCAACGAGGTCGACTCGGAGGAACTCGCGGCCCGCCTCGCCGACGGCGGGTTCCAGCTCGTCGACGACGCGGCCGACGCGGAGGCTGTACTCGTCAACACCTGCGGCTTCGTCGAGACCGCCAAGAAGGACTCCGTCGACCAGCTCCTCGCCGCCTCCGACCTCAAGGAGGACGGCAAGACGCGGGCCGTCGTCGCCGTCGGCTGCATGGCGGAGCGGTACGGCAACGAGCTCGCCGAGGCGCTGCCCGAGGCCGACGCCGTCCTCGGCTTCGACGACTACCCCGACATCGCCAGCCGCGTCCAGTCGATCCTGAACGGCCAGCAGCACGTTCCCCACACGCCGCGCGACCGCCGCAAGCTGCTCCCGATCTCCCCGGCTGACCGCGCCGCCAGCACCCAGGCGATCCCCGGCCACGCGAACGCCGAGCCCGACCTCCCCGAGGGCCTCGCCCCGGCAGCCGGCCCGCGCGTCCACCGAAGGAGGCTGGGCTCCGGACCGCTCGCCCCGCTGAAGCTCGCGTCCGGGTGCGACCGGCGCTGCACGTTCTGCGCGATCCCGAGATTCCGCGGCGCGTTCGTCTCCCGCAAGCCCGCCGACATCCTCACCGAGGCCGACTGGCTCGCCCGCCACGGCGTCAAGGAGCTCTTCCTCGTCAGCGAGAACTCCACCTCGTACGGCAAGGACCTTGGCGACCTCCGCCTGCTCGAGCGCCTCCTGCCCGACCTCGCCGCGACCGACGGCATCGAGCGCGTCCGCGTCTCCTACCTGCAGCCCGCGGAGATGCGCCCCGGTCTCATCGACGCGATGTGCCAGACCGAGAACGTCGCGCCGTACTTCGACCTCTCCTTCCAGCACGCCAGCAACTCAGTCCTGCGCAGGATGCGGCGGTTCGGCGACACCGAACGCTTCCTCGCGCTGATCGAGCAGGTCCGCGCCCAGCAGCCCGAGGCCGGCATCCGCAGCAACGTGATCGTCGGGTTCCCCGGCGAGACCGAGGACGACGTCGACGAGCTGTGCCGGTTCCTCACCGAGGCCCGGCTGGATGTGGTCGGCGTGTTCGGCTACTCCGACGAGGACGGCACCGAGGCGGCGACGTACGACGGCAAGCTCGACCAGGACGAGATCGACGCCCGGTACGCGCGGGTGACCGAGCTCTGCGAGGAGCTCACCGCGCAGCGGGCCGAGGACCGGATCGGCCAGGAGCTCTCCGTTCTGATCGAAAGCGTCGACGAGGACGGCACCATCGAGGGCCGCGCGGAGCACCAGGGCCCGGACGTCGACGGCACCGTTCGCATCCTCGACACCACGGCAGCAGTCGGCGACCTCGTCCGCGCCCGCGCGATCGATGCGGACGGGGTTGACCTCATCGCGAAGGCGGAGGCACGCGGGTGACGGACGGACCGGTGGCGCAGCCGAGTACCTGGAACATCGCGAACGGGCTCACGATCCTTCGCGTCCTGCTCGTCCCGCTGTTCGGCTGGTTCCTCCTCCGCGAGGGTGGCGACGACCTCACCATGCGGATCGCCGCGTTCGTGACGTTCGGCATCGCCGCTCTCACCGACAAGTTCGACGGCGAGGTGGCCCGGCGACGCGGCCTGATCACCGACTTCGGCAAGATCGCGGACCCGATCGCGGACAAGGCGTTGATGGGCATGGCGCTCGTCGGCCTGTCCCTGCTCGGCGAGCTGACCTGGTGGGTCACCGCGGTGATCCTGGTCCGCGAGATCGGCATCACGCTGCTGCGGTTCTGGGTGATCCGGTACGGCGTGATCTCCGCGAGCCCCGGCGGCAAGGCGAAGACGCTGCTGCAGGTGATCGCGATCGCGATGTACCTGCTCCCGTTCGGCGGCTGGTTCCACCTCGGGGCGCAGATCGTGATGGGCGCCGCGGTCGCCCTGACCGTGCTCACCGGCGCCGACTACGTGATCCGCGCGGTCAAGCTCCGCCGCGGTAAGCCGTGAGCGAACGGGACGAGCTCGCCGAGGGCTGCTACCAGTCGTTGCTCGCCCGCGGCGAGACGGTGGCGACCGCGGAGTCGCTGACCGGAGGCCTGCTCGGCGGCGCGCTGACGTCGGTGTCGGGGATCTCGGCGGTCTACCGCGGCGGCGTGATCGCGTACGCGGTGGACGTGAAGGCCGCGGTGCTCGGCGTCCCGCAGGCGTTGCTGGACCGGTACGGACCCGTTCACCCCGACACGGCGGCCGCGATGGCCACCGGCGTGCGTCGGCTGCTCGGCGCGACGTACGGCCTGTCCACAACCGGCGTCGCCGGCCCGTTGCCGCACGGGGGAGAGCCGGCCGGAACGGTGGATATCGCCTGCGTTGGGCCTGGTGGGCCGGTGTTGCGGCGGCTGCGGCTGGACGGCGATCGGGAACAGATTCGTGCCCGTACGGTCCACACTGCTCTAGACCTGTTGCGGCTGTGCCTCGCGCGGTGATGTCGTCATCAAAGCGCCCGGACGGGTACGGTTGGGGGCAGTCGGTGTGTCGGGCCACCCGGTCCGGCAGTATGGGTAGACGCTCGCGAACGCGAGCGCACGAGCTGGCGTGAGGGGAGCGTTCGATGGTCCTGGTTCGTCACCTGCTGGGAGGCGTCCTACGGCGCCAGCGCATGCGCCAGGGTCGTACCCTGCGCCAGGTGTCCGCGGAGGCTCGGGTGAGCCTCGGCTACATCTCCGAGGTCGAACGCGGTCAGAAGGAGGCGTCGAGCGAGCTGCTCGCCGCGATCTGCATGGCGCTCGACATCCCTCTGTCCCGCGTGCTGCGCGAGGTCAGCGAGGAGCTGGCGGAGGCCGAAACGCCGGTCACCGTTCCAGACCTGCCCGAGCCCCAGATCCTCACCCCCGCCGGCGTGGGCGTCAGCGTACGGCCGACTCCGGTCCGCTCCGAGCGCTCCGACCGCCACGCCGAAGACGTCGTCGCCGCGGCCTGATCCGGCCACGTTAGAGCACCTCCTCGAGCCAGCTCGTGCCCGCGGCATGCCGGCGAAGCTGGGTCAGCGGGAAGCCGGCGTCCGCTTCCGTACGGAAGTCGGTACTGCGTACCCAGGCCCGCAGCGACCACAGGTCACGCAGAACGGCGTAGCCGCGTAGCCGGGTTCCCGCACCGGGACGGGCGAGGAGGTCCGACGTGACCTCAGCCAACGCCGCGGATGTGGTCGGAGCGTTGACCTCATCGAGCGTGCGGAACAGGTGTTCCAGGTCGAGATCCTCCGGCGCGACGCAGGCGAACTCCAGGTCGACCGGGATGGCTCGCTCGTCGGGCGTCCACACCGCGTTCGACACGGACGCGTCGGTGTGCGCGAGCACGAGAGGTTGGCCGGCCATCGCGGCGAACAGGTCGTCCAGCATCGATCGGAGCCGCGCCGTCAGTCGGCCACCCAGGACGCCGGCCACCTCCTCGAGCTGCCGCGCGGCATCGGCCGGGTCGAGCGCATAGAACGGCGTGGTCGTACAGCCCGCCCGCCGCGCCGCGGCGAGCTCGGTCGTATGCAGGACGCGTACTCGCGCCCACAGGTCGAGCACCGCGCGGGTACTCAGGTCGTCGGACAGTTGCGGCCAAGCCTCCTGGCCGAGGTTCTCGCCAGGGATGCGCTCGCTCGCCATCCAGCTCCACCCGTCGACCTCGCCATGATCGACGAGGGCCGGATAGCCCACACCGGGTGGAATCAGCGGTGCCAGGGCGATCTCGCGGTCGAAGTGGCCGATGCGCACCACCACGTCGTCGGTGAGCCACACCTCGTTGGAGTAGGCGAACGCGACCCGCACGGCCCGGTCCACACCGCTCCCGAACCGAGCGAGCACCTGATCCGCGACCCCGGTGGCGCTACCGTCGGCCATGGGGCAGAGCTCAGTCCGCCAGGGAGGCGACCAGCTTCGGACGGATCGAGGTCGGCCAGTTCCGCTGCACGCCGCGGCGGTCGAGGTAGGTCGCGAACTGCGCGAACGTCGGCGCGCTCGTCAGCAGCGACGTCGGCTGCAGGTTGCGGTTCAGTGCGAAGGCCAGGGCGTGGCCGGCGGACTCGCCGATGTTCCACTCCACCGGGTGGTACCGGTAGCAGCCGTTCGTGATGTGCGTCGTCCCGATCGCCTTGCCGCCCACCAGCACGTTCGTCACCTCGCGCGGCACCAGCGCCCCGAGCGGGATCTGGAACGGGTAGGTCGGGATGTGCAGCCCGTGCGGATAAGCCGCCGTGGTGTGGATGTCGATCGGGCCGGCGCCGATTCCCACCGACTGGGAGAACGTGTGCGCGGTCTTCGCGCCCGGGAAGCGGGCCTGTCGCGCGTCGACGCCCACGTGGAACTCGAGGATCGGCCGGTGCGACAGGATCCGTCGCGACTCGCGGATGTACGGGTACAGCGCCAGCCCGGTCGCCGAGCCCACCGACGAGGGCGCGAGGAACAGCCGCGACCAGCCGTTCCCCTTGCCGTCTGGCCGCGGATGCGCCCGCTGGAAGTACTCCACCAGCCCGCGCGTCTGCTCCTCCCCGCGCGTGACCGTCGCCGCGAACGCGCGCGGGTCCGTCGGCCCCGCGGCGGGCAGCAGCAGGTCGAGGCAGTCGTTCTCCGGCTGGTTGAGCAGCGTGATGTCGCCGAACCCGCGGTCGACGAGGTGCCCCGCGTACCGGGCGCGACGGTACTGCCAGAAGTTGCGGCCCTCGTTCCACAGCCAGTTGCGGCTCGGGTCGAACACGTCCCGGCCGTTGCGCCCGAACGTGCGATAGATCGGCTCGAACTCCTTGAACAGCGGGCTGCGCACCGGCTCGCCCAGCCGGGTCGGTGTGTATCCCACGGCCGCGACCACCGTGAACGCCTGCTGGCACATCGGGTCGGCGTAGTCCCACGGGTTGTGCAGCTCGCCGGTCCCGCCGTTGCCGGCGCCGCCCTTCTCGCGCCCCACGATGTGTGGGATGTTCGCGAGCGGCAGCAGGTCGCCCAGCTCGGTCGCCTCGACGACGTACCGCGGCCGGACCACCTGCTCGCCCTTCGGCGTCGCGAACCGCACCTCGGTCACGACCTTGCCCGACCGCGTCGCGCTGATCGGGCGGGAGTTGAGCAGGAGCCGGAGCCGGCCGCTGGCCAGGTACGGCTCGAGCATGCCGCGCAGCACCTCGTGCCAGATGAACGGCTCCAACGACAGCCGCAGCGACCAGTGCTGCCCCGGGTCGAGGCGCGCGGCGTCCCGCGCCTTCTTCGTGACGGGGTAGTAGTCCTTGAAGTACTGCCGGGCCATCTCGCGCATGTCGAGGTAGAGCCGGGTCGCCCCGATGCCCTCCTCGATCCAGCTGTGCTCGTCCGGCGGCACGGCCTGGGAGGTCAGCTGGCCACCGACCCAGCCGGTCGGCTCGGTGAGAACGACGGTCCGTCCGCCCTGCAGCAAGGCGAGTGCGGCCGCGACGCCGCCGGTGCCGCCGCCGACCACGAGGACGTCGACACCCGGCACCTTCTGCGGCATGGCGGACGCGGCAGCCGAACGGTCGACGCCGAGCGCGGCGACCGCCCCAGCGGCCACGGCAGACCGCAGCACCGAGCGTCGAGTGATGGCCATTCCCGTTTGCCCTCCCAGTAACCCTGCGTGATCTTATGCCAGGATCCCAGACATTCGCCTCATTGGCCTCTACCCAGAGTTGGGTTTTGGCACCTAACCAGGGTTAGGTGGCCGCCTGAAGCTGGACCCAGTCCTCGGTCAGGTCGGCGCTCAGCCACTGCTCAGGGCGGACGTGGACGATCAGCGAGTGCGGCCCGAGCGCCTGCCGTACGTACGTGTCCACGAGCTCCGGCGGCAGGTATCGCGCGGCGATCCGGACGCCGTCCTCGAACGTCGGGTTCTCGTTCCAGGTCACCGGTCCCTCGACCGTGACATACCGGTACGGCAGGTCGTCGGTGTGCACCGCGACCGTGAGCCGGCCCGAAACCCGCAGCAACCGGTCCTTCCGGGAGTCGCGGTCCATCCACAGGCTGACGTCGCCGCCGGGCGTGTAGTCGTACCAGATCGGCACCGCGAGCGGCGCCCGGCTGGTGCGGGCGATCGTGATCGTGGCGATGCGGTGGGGTTCGGCGAGGAACGCCTCTCGGGCGTCGACTGTCATCGGCATGCGTTCCAGCCAACCGCCGCGAACGGAGACGGGCGATGGCTGGACGTCTCCGTTCGATGTCAGCGCGTCTATGCTGGAGGACATGGACGCGCTGACCGACCTGCTCGACCACACCCGTGCCCGCGGCGCGTTCGTGGGGCAGACGTTCCTCACGCCGCCGTGGTCGTGGCGGTTCGACGCCTGCCCGCCGCTCGCGGTCGTGGCGGTCGCCCGGAGCGGCGCGTGGATCGACGCGGGGGAGGGGCCGGTGCGGCTCGACGAGGGCGACATCGCGCTGGTCCGCGGACCGGAGCCGTTCGTCATCGCCGACCCCGTGGACACGCCTGTGCAGGTCGTCTTCCAGCCCGACGGAACGTGCCATGACCCCGCCGGCGCGGACATCAGCGCGACGATCCTGAACGGCACCCGTACCTGCGGCGACGGTCCGGACAGCCCGGCGCTGGTCCTGCTCGGCGAGTACAGCATCGGCGGCGAGGTCGACGGCCGGCTGCTCAACGCGCTGCCGCGGCTGATCGCGGTCAAGGCCGCCGAGCTCGTCGACTCCCCGCTGGGCCTGGTCGCCGACGAGATCGCCCGTGACGAGCCGGGCCAGCAGGCGCTGCTGGACCGGTTGCTCGACCTGCTGCTGATCCGTTCGCTGCGGGCCTGGTTCGCTCGGCCGGACGCGCGCGAGCCGTCCTGGTACATCGCGCAGAAGGACCCGGTGGTCGGCGAGGCACTGAGCCTGCTGCATGACGATCCCGCGCGCCCGTGGACGGTGGCCGAGCTGGCGCGGAAGGTCGGTGCTTCGCGGGCGTCGTTCGCCAAGCGGTTCGCCGAGCTCGTCGGCGAGCCGCCGATCGCGTACCTCACCGGCTGGCGGCTCTGCTGGGCCGCCGACCTGCTCACCGACAGCCAGCACACGGTCGACGCGATCGCGCGGCGGGTGGGCTATGCGAACGCGTACGCGCTCAGCGTGGCGTTCACGCGCCAGTACGGCGTCCGGCCGAGCGACTACCGCCGGTCGAGACGCTCGGGCTGACAGGTCGGGCACCAGAACGTGACCCGCTGCCGGCCCGCCGGCCCCTGCTCGCCGCGCGCGACGAGCGTGGCGCAGCGCCGGCAGGCCTCGCCGCCGCGGCCGTACACCCAGTGCGAACGGCCGCGCCGCAGGTCGCCGGTCGTGGACTGCTCGGGGTGCTCGCGGTTCGTCCACAGCAGCTGGCGGGCGAGCCTGACCATGCGGTCGATGTCCTTCACGTCGCTCACCGGGGTCCACGGATGCACGCCGCGCAGGAACAGCAGCTCGGCCTTGTAGAGGTTGCCGATCCCGGCCAGGTTGCGCTGGTCGAGCAGGGCGTCGCCGATCGCCTCGTCCGGCGCCTCGGTCAGGCGTCGTACGGCCTCGTCGGGATCCCAGTCGGGGCCGAGCAGATCGGGCCCGAGATGCCCGACCGCCGTCTCCTCGCGCCCGCTCGGCAGCAGCTCGACGACGCGGAGCAGCGAGCCGATCGCGACCCACTCGGTGTTGCCTAGCACGACCCGTACGCGGTGGTCGCCGGGTCCGGGGACGGTCCGCCCGGCGTGCAGGATCCGCCACGTGCCGTCCATGCCGAGGTGCGTGTGCAGCGTGAGGTCCTCCGACGTACGCAGGAGCAGGTGCTTGCCGCGCGACACGATCTCCTTGACCGTCTGACCCCGCAGGTCGGCGGTAGCGTGCTGTGGCACTCGCAGGTCGGCGAGCGTGAGCACCCGCCCGGCAAGCGCGCGATGCAGCCGGCGCGCGGTCAGCCATACGGTGTCACCTTCCGGCATGCCCCAGCCAGCTCCACCAGCCGGGCAGCACGAGCGAGGTGAGCAGCTCGTACCCCACCGCGCTCGGATGCGCCCCGTCGCCGGCCGCGAGCCCCGCCCGCCACTGCCTGTTCTCGTGCAGCTCGGGCGTCAACGAGACGAACGCGATGTCCTGGCGGCGGGTGTACTCCTTCAGCACGATCGTGAGCTCGAGCAGCCGCCGGTTGTGCGCGTCGTCGATCACCGCGGGCGGCCCGACGAGGAACAGGGGCAGCTTGTGGCTCTTGGCCCACTTGGCCATGTCGGAGAGCGCCGCGATCGTCTGGACGGCTTCGACCCGACGCTTGCCGTTCTCCTCCATCGTGTCGTTCACGCCGAAGGAGACGACGAGCCGGTTGTCGGCACCGTCCGCGAGACGTCGGCCGGCCTCGTCGGGGAGGCGTTCGAGGACGTCCTGCGAGGTGTCGCGCCGAATGCCGAGGTTGTACGCCGTGAGTGGGACGCGGTCCTTGCGCGACTTTGCCGCCACCCGCCCGACCCAGCCCAGTCCTTCGGGATCACCGACGCCCGCGACGTAGGAGTCGCCGAGGAAGCAGATCCGTACGTCGCTCATGCGGTCCATTCTGTCCGAGGGTTGACCTTGACGCTGGCGTGAATGTCGAGCATGTGGATATGACCAGTGTGATCGTCACCGGCGCGGGTACCGGAAGCGGCCGCCGCGACCGGATCGCCTCGGCGCTGCCGGGTGTCGACGTGCTCGTGAACAACGCGGCGGTCGTACCCAACGGCCTGCTCGGCACCATCACGCAAGCGCAGCTTGACAGCGCGTTCGCGACGAACCTGTTCGCGCCCATCCACCTCGCCCAGCTGCTGCTCCCGTCGCTCCAAGCTGGTGGTGGCGGAGCGATCGTGAACGTCAGCACGGCGATCGGTGGGCGTGGCTGGCCGGGCAACTCGGTGTACGGGGCGACGAAGGTCGCGCTGGACCTTCTCACGCGCACGTGGGCGATCGAGCTGGCGTCGTCCGGGGTGCGGGTCGTGGGGATCGCACCGGGGGTGACGGACACGCCCGTCCTGGAGCACAACGGCTTCTCCGCGGAACGGATCGCGGCTGTGGGCAAGCTGTTGGTGGAGCGGATCCCGCTGGGGCGGATCGCTCAGCCGGAGGGAGATCGCGCACTGGATCGTTCAGGCCGCTCGGCCGGAGGCTTCGTACGCCACGGGCTTTGTGTTGCCGGTGGATGGAGGGGGTAGCGTCACATAGGTGAAGATCAGCGAGCTCGCGCGCCGTCCGGGGACGACCACGCGCGCGCTGCGCTACTACGAGGAGCAGGGGCTGCTCGGGCCGTCGCGCCGGTCGAACGGGTACCGCGAGTACGCCGATCCTGACGTGCGGCGGGTGGCGAACATCCAGTACCTGCTGAGCCTCGGCACGGCGGACGTCCTCCTGTTTGTGGACTGCCTGGAGGTGGACTGGACCTCGCATGCCGCCTGCCCGCCGGCGGTCGAACTGGCGCGGCATCGGTTGGCCGAGCTCGACGAGCGATTGGCTTCGTTGGCTGCCGTACGTTCGCGGCTCGCCTCGGTCGTGGCCGATGGCGAGCGGCAACTGGCAGAGGCGGGCTGATGGAGTTCAGCGACGTCGTGTTGCGCCGCCGGATGGTGCGCAACTTCGCCGACCGTCCGGTGGACCCGGAGGTGGTGCAGCGGGTGCTGACGAACGCCCTGCACGCACCGTCCGCTGGCTTCAGCCAGGGGTGGGGATTCCTGGTGCTGGACACTCCGGAGGCCGTCGCGCGATTCTGGGCGGCGACGGTCGGGGAGGGCGAGCCGGACCGCTGGATGCGCGGCATGCGGCGCGCGCCGGTGTTGATCGTGGCGCTCTCGAACAAGTCGGCGTACCTCGACCGCTACGCCGAGCCCGACAAGGGCTGGACCGACCGCGACGAGGCGCGCTGGCCGGTGCCGTACTGGCACATCGACACCGGCATGGCTGCGTTGCTGATGTTGCTGACGGCGACGGACGAGGGCTTGGGCGCGTGCTTCTTCGGAGTGCCCGCGGCGAAGCTGTCGCCGTTCCGTACGGCGTTCTCGGTGCCGGAGGAGTTCTCGCCGGTCGGCGTGATCGCCCTGGGCCACCGGCTGCCGGACACGTTGTCGCCGTCGCTAAAGCGTGGACGCCGTCCGCTTGGGGAAGTGGTCCACCGCGGCGGTTGGTAGCTTCTCGTCGCGGCTCTCGCGTGGCTTGAGGTTGCCGCTGATGTCGGAGCCGCGGATCTTGTCGTGGAGCTTGAGCAGCGCGTCGATCAGCATCTCCGGGCGGGGTGGGCAACCGGGGATGTACATGTCGACGGGAACGATGTGGTCGACGCCCTGCACGATCGCGTAGTTGTTGAACATGCCGCCGCTGCTGGCGCAGACGCCCATCGCCATGACCCACTTCGGGTTGGGCATCTGGTCGTACAGCTGCCGTAGAACGGGTGCCATCTTCTGGCTGACCCTGCCGGCGACGATCATCAGGTCGGCGGCTCTTGGGGTGGCGCGGAACGCGTCGAGCCCCCAGCGGCTGAAGTCGTGCTTGGGCGCGCCGGCGGCCATCATCTCGAACGCGCAGCAGGCCAGGCCGAACGTGAGCGGCATCAGGCTGGCTTTGCGAACGTAGCCGACGAGCTTCTCGGTCTTGGCGAGCAAAATCCCCGAGGGCAGGTGCTCCTCGATCCCCATCAGTTCCTCCCAGACAGACGGCAAGAGGCCGCGCCGCGTGCCCTCGACCGACCAGTCGGTCCAGTGCAGACCGACCAGTCGGTTGGTTGGAGAAGGTGGGCGGTTTCGAACCAGGGCGTGCCTGTAGCGATCTATTCGATAGAGGGACGCCCTGATTCGAAACAACGCGGGGGACGCGCCGCAGCAGCTGAGCCATGGCGTTCGTATGAAGGGCACCTTCATACGAACCTATTGAATGAAGGTGCCCTTCATTCAAACAGCGGAGCGGGAACGGCCACCTCCCGGCTTCATCTGAGCCACAAGAGACCGGGGGCGCACAAGCGACCTGCGCACGGCAGCAAAGCTGAACGACAAGCAAGCCTGGCCCGGGCACCCGTTCCCGGGGGAGGGGCGGCGCGTGAAAAACAGGTGGCCGGTCCGGGGCGAGTCAAGGGCCGCTCCGCGGTCGCGAAGCGACGTCGCCCCTCTGCGGAGCCGTCGCGACGCCCTTGACGCGCCCCGGACCGGCCACCACCATCGACCGCCGCAACAGCCCACGCCAGTTCCCAATGCCCAATGAGATCTCGTCGCGACTCCGCACGAAGAGAGCACCCAACCGAGGGATCTTCGCCCCACCCAGCCGCCGTGATCATGAACGTGATCATGAAGCCGCAACCGTCGTATAGACCACCACGCCTTCACGATCACGTACATGATCACTAGGAACCCCGGCGTGGACCGACTGGTCGGTCGCTCGAGGCTAAGGTGGCAGGGTGGCGAGGCGGGAGGATCGGGATACCAGGCGGCAGCAGATACTGGCTGCGGCCGCCGCGGTCATCGCGCACAAGGGCTACCACGGCGCGAGGATGGATGACGTCGTCGCCGAGGCAGGCCTCTCCAAGGGCGCGATCTACTGGCACTTCAAGAGCAAGGACGAGATCGCCATAGCGCTCGTCGACTACCTGTTCGACCTTCAGTTCTGGTCCATCCCCGAAGGCCCCGAAGGCGCGACCGTCAGGGACCGGTTCATGGCCCTCGTCGACAACATGGCCGAGCACGCCACCAAGAACCCCGAGTTCGGCACCCTCGCGTTCGAGCTCTACAGCCTCGCGCGACGCCTACCAGAGATGGCGAAGAAGCTCGAGCACAACTTCCACCGCACCATCGCCGACGCCACGACGCTTCTCGACGAGGGCACAACAAGAGGCGAGCTCGAGAACGTCGACACCAAGGTCGCAGCCGAGACCCTGGTCGCCATGATCGACGGCATCATCGCGCACTGGACGCTCGCTCCGCCGAACTCCGACCTCCGCGCCCGGCTCAGGGCCGCCACCGGTCTCCTGTTCGACAGTCTCGCCAAGTCCTGAACGCGGCGCCAGCGAGACGCCAGCGGGACGCCAGAACGAGAAAGCGCTTGCCGGGTCTACGCTTGACAACTTGTGCAAGCGTTTTCCATCCTTCGTGGACCACGTCACGCGATACCGCCTCGACGCGGCGTCCGACGGGGGTGCGGGCAACGCTGCCCGCGATCGACGAGAAGGGGTCACGCGTTCATGAACGCTCGAGCTCGACGTGTCATCCGTCCCATCGCCACCGCCACAGCGCTCGCCGCCATGTTCGTCGGAGCCGCCTGCGGCGCGCCCGAACCGCCAGGCGGGACGGGCAACGGCACGGGCGGCGAGAACAGTGCCGCTCCCACCGACGCGAGCTCCGTGCCCGACAAGCCGAGCAAGCCCGTCACGCTCGACATCCTCGACGTCGCCGGCAACCTGCAGTTGACACAGGCGATGATCGACGACTTCGTCGCCAACAACAAGGACGTCGTCACCCGCGTCACGTACCAGAAGGCCACCGGCCCCGAGACCGCCGGCAAGATCAAGGCCCAGCAGGACGGCGGCAACGTCCAGACCGACCTCGTCCTCACCGGCAACGACGGTCTGTCCGCCGGCATCGACCAGGGTCTCTGGCTACCGATCGTCAAGGACTTCGGCGACCGCCTCGACGCCCCGATGGCCGACTATCTCGAGCCCGCTGCCGAGATGCAGAAGCTCGCCCAGGACCAGGGCGTCGTCGTCACCTACTACCCGTCCGGCCCGCTGCTGGAGTACGACCCCAAGCAGGTGCCGCAGCCGCCCACCACCGCGCAGGGCCTGCTCGACTGGGCCAAGGCCAACCCCGGCAAGTTCATGTACGCGCGCCCCGCCAACTCCGGCCCCGGTCGCACGCTGCTCATGGGCCTGCCCTACATCCTCGGCGACAAGGATCCCAAGGACCCGATCAACGGCTGGGAGAAGACCTGGAAGTACCTCGCCGAGCTGGACAAGTACGTCGAGTTCTACCCGTCCGGCACCGCCGACACGATGAAGAACCTCGGCAACGGCTCGGTCGGCATCATCGCCTCCACGACCGGTTGGTACGTCAACCCGCGCGTGCTCGGCACCGTGCCGAAGGAGGTCAAGGTCGGCGCGGTCGAGGGCTTCACCTGGGTCACCGACGCCCACTACGCCGTGATCCCGAAGGGCGTCAGCGCCGACAACATCTCGGCGATTCTCCTTCTGCTGCAGTGGATGCTGAAGCCGGACCAGCAGGCGAAGGCGTACGACAAGGGCTTCTTCTACCCCGGCCCGGCGATCAAGGACGTCACTATCGACATGGCGCCCGCCGAGAGCCAACAGGCGATCAAGGACTACGGCGACCCCTCGTTCGAGAAGCTGATCGCCGACAACCCGAAGGCCACGCCACTCGAGGCGAAGGAGCTCGTTGCCGCTTTCGACAAGTGGGACAGGGAAATCGGCGGATCGAAGGTCAAGAAACAATGACGCACGCACGTTCCGACGGCTTCCGTCAACTCCGGCTTGCCGGGGTGACGCGAACGTTCGGTCGTCAAACCGCGCTTGACGCGCTCGACCTGGTCATCGACTCCGGCGAGTTCATCGCGCTGCTCGGCCCGTCCGGCTGCGGCAAGTCGACGGCACTCAACTGCCTCGCCGGCCTGCTGCCGCTCACCGCGGGAACGATCCACCTCGACGAGAAGCGGATCGACACCCTGCCACCCGAGGAACGCGGGTTCGGCATGGTGTTCCAGAGCTACGCGCTGTTCCCGCACATGTCCGTACGCAAGAACATCGCGTTCGGCCTGCAGATGCGCAAGACGGCGAAGAGCGAGCTCAAACAACGCGTCGACAGCGCGATTCGCCTTGTCCAATTGGAAGAACACGCCGACAAGCTGCCCGCCCAACTGTCCGGCGGGCAGCAGCAGCGGGTCGCGATCGCCCGCGCGATCGTGGTCGAGCCCGCGCTCGTCCTGATGGACGAGCCGCTGTCCAACCTCGACGCCAAGCTTCGCCAGGAGATGCGGACGGAGATTCGCCGCATCCACCAGCAACTCGGCCTGACCACGGTGTACGTCACGCACGACCAGGAGGAGGCGCTCTCGCTCGCCGACCGCCTGGTCGTGCTGCGCGACGGCCACGTCGAGCAGATCGGCTCGCCGGAGGAGCTCTACACCGAGCCGGCGAACAGGTACGTCGCCGGCTTCATGGGCTACCGCAACCTGATCGAGCTCAGCATCGTCGGCGGCACGGAAAGCCGGCTCGAGCTCGAAGGCCACGGGCTCAAGCTGACCGGCATCGACCGTGACAACCTCGCCGGCAGGCAAGAAGGAGTCGTGGCGATCCGCCCCGAGGACTTCGTCGTCGGGGCGCAGACGGGCGGCGTCGCGGTCACCGTCGAGGTGGTCGAGTATCAGGGTCGCGAGCTCGCGGTCCAGGTACGGACGAACGACGGCACCTCGCTGCACCTGCGGACCACGGAACGGCTGGTGCCCGGCGACCAGGTCGCGATCACGGTGCCGACCGAACGGGTGTTGGTC
Organism: Tenggerimyces flavus; assembly: GCF_016907715.1. Taxonomy (NCBI): domain Bacteria; kingdom Bacillati; phylum Actinomycetota; class Actinomycetes; order Propionibacteriales; family Nocardioidaceae; genus Tenggerimyces; species Tenggerimyces flavus. Next base: position 3,816,787 of record NZ_JAFBCM010000001.1, read on the forward strand.
TTCTCCGCCGACAGCCCGGCCGCGCCGGACGAGGTGGCGGCGTAGTGGCCGAAGTGTCGCTGCGGCACCGGCTCGCCGAACGCGGAGTCGACCGCACCCTGCTCCTGCTGCTGCCCGCGGTCGTGCTCATCGTCGGGCTGTTCCTCTATCCGTTCCTGTACGGGCTGCAGCTGTCGTTCACGCCGAAGACCAGCGGCATCTTCGACAACTACCGCACGTTCTTCTCCGATCCCTTCCAGAGCGAGACGATCTGGCTCACGCTGCGACTGGCGTTGCCGGCGGCGTTGTTCAACGTGCTCGCCTCGGTGCCGATCGCGTACAAGATGCGCGGGAGGTTCCGAGGTAAGCGGCTGTTGACAGCGATCCTCGTCGTGCCGATCACTCTCGGCACCGTGCTCACCGCCGAGGGCCTGCTCACCTATCTCGGCAACGCCGGTTGGATGAACCGGACGCTCGAAGCGGTCGGCCTGATCGACGAGCCGATCCGATTCGTGCCCGGGTACTGGGGTGTGCTGCTCTCCCTGGTGATCACGGGGTTCCCGTTCGCGTTCCTGCTCACGCTGTCGTACCTGTCGGGCATCGACCCGACGCTGGAACGGGCCGCCGCGACGCTCGGCGCGGGGTGGTGGGAGCGGTTCCGGCGGATCACGCTGCCCCTGCTGATGCCGGGGCTCGCGGTGACGTTCTGCCTCGCCTTCGTGCTGGCGTTCTCGGTCTTCCCGTCGGCGGTGATGGTCGGCGAGCCGTCGGGGGAGACGCACGTGATCTCGCTCGCGGCGTACCGAGCCGGCTGGGAGCAGTACGACTATCCGCTCGCGTCGGCGATCGCGATGGTGATGGGCGGCGTCGAGCTCGCCGTCGTGGGGTTGGTGCTGGCCGTCCGATCGCGCCTGTACCGCGGCAGCTCGGGAGGCAAGGGATGAGAACGTTCAAGGTCTCCTCGGTGCTCGTCTGGGGCGCCGTCGCGTTCTTCCTCGTCAACCTGCTCGCGCTGATCGCGACCGTCGTGGTGAACTCGTTCGCCCGATCGTGGTTCGACACCTGGCTGCCGACGGAGTACACGCTCGGGCGGTACGCCGAGGCGTGGCAGGAGTTCGGCCTGCTGCAGGTGCTGATCGTCACGGTGATCGTGGCGCTCGCGGTCGTGGTGGTTTCGGTGCTGGTCGGTGTGCCGGCGGCGTACGCCCTTGCCAGACGGAACTTTCCGTTCAAGCGCGTGCTGATGTTGCTGTTCCTGTTGCCGATTCTCATCCCGCCGATCACGTACGGCATCCCGCTCGCGACCGTGCTCTACAAGTTCCACATCGCGGGCTCGCTGGCGGGCGTGATCCTCGTCAACCTGGTGCCGTCGGTGCCGTTCGTGATCATGGTGATGACGCCGTTCATCGAGCAGATCGACCCGCGCATCGAGGCGGCCGCACGGATGTGCGGGGCGAAGACCGGCGCGATCTTCGCGCGCATCATCGGGCCGCTGCTCGTTCCGGGCATGCTCGCGGCGTCGATCCTCGTGCTGGTGCGAACGGTGGGGATGTTCGAGCTGACGTTCCTCGTCCAGGGCCCGGAGTCGTCCACGCTGGTCGTCGCCCTCTACACCGCGGTCTCGGCGGCAGGCATCCGGTCGCAGCAGGCGGTCGACGCGATGGCCGTGATCTACACGCTCTCGATGGTCGTGCTGCTCGTGGTCGGACTGCGCTTCATCAACCCGACCCAGCTGGTCAGCGCCGTCCGAGAGGAGCCGCGGGACTAGGCTGTAACGTGATGAAACGCCAGCGGATCCAGTCGTCGAGCGTGGCGAGTGTCGGTTACGACCTCGACTCGCGCACGCTCGAGCTCGAGTACGTCGGCGGCGACGTCTACCAGTACTACGACGTGCCGCCGCTCGTGCACACCGCCCTGCTCGCGACGCGAAGCGTCGGCGCGTTCGTGAACAGGCGGGTCAAGACCAGCTACCGCTTCGAGCAGATCGCCTAGAGGTATCTCAGCCAGAGGTACGGGACCGCGAGGGTGATCGTCACCGCGGTGACGACGAGGCCGTACTTGGTGAACTCCCAGAACGAGATCGGCTTGCCCGCTCGTTCGGCCAACCCGAGCGCGACGACGTTCGCCGAGGCGCCGATCGCGGTCGCGTTGCCACCGAGGTCGGCGCCGATCGCGAGCGCCCACCAGAGCACCTGGGCTTGGTCGTTGCCGCCGGCGTTCGAGACGAGCTCCGCGACGATCGGCGACATCGTTGCCACGTAAGGGATGTTGTCGACGATCGCCGACAGCCCGGCCGATCCCCACAGCAGCGCCATCGTGGCGAGGCCGAGCCGCCCCTCGACGGCGTCCGACGCGGCCGAGGCGACGTGGTCGATCACCCCGGTCGACACCAGGCCGCCGACCATCACGAACAGGCCGGCGAAGAACGCGAGCGTCGGCCACTCCACGCCACGCACGACGTCGCCGGGATCCAGCCTGGACAGGGCGAGCAGCAACAGCCCGCCGACGATCGCGATCACCGCGGGTTCCAGATGGAGCCAGGTGTGCAGGACGAACGCCACCAGGACGAGGCCGAGTACGACCAGGGACACGACGAGCAGGCGTACGTCGCGGATGGCGTCGCGCTCGCGCAGCTCCATCACCGACGCGGCGCGCTCGGCGTTGTAGCGGAACGCTTTGCGGAAAAGCCAACGGCACAAGGCGATGTAGACCACGAGCACGACCGCGATGAACGGCGCCATGTGGATGAGGAAGTCGTTGAACGACAGGTCGGCGCGCGACGCGATGATGATGTTCGGTGGGTCGCCGACCAAGGTCGCCGCGCCGCCGATGTTGGAGGCCATCACCTCGGCGATCAGGAACGGGGTCACCGGAACGCCGAGCCGGTCGCAGACGAGGAACGTGACGGGCGCGACGAGCAGCACCGTGGTGACGTTGTCCAGCCCGGCCGAGGCGACCGCCGTGACGAGCACGAGGATCACCATCACGCGGAACGGCTGCCCGCGGGCGCGCTTGGCGGACCAGATCGCGAGGTACTCGAACAGCCCCGTACGCCGGAGGACCGAGACGATCAGCATCATGCCGAGCAGCAGGAACAGGACGTTCCAGTCGATGCCGGCGACCTCGGAGAAGAACGCGTGCTCGGTGTCGGTGATGCCCAGCACGAGCATCAGGCAGGCGCCGCCGAGCGCGGCGGCGAGGCGGTGGACCCATTCGGTCGCGATCAGGACATAGGCGAGGACGAAGATCGCCACCGCGATCCAGGCGATCGCGGTCATGTCCCGAGCATCCGGTCGAGCAGGGCGTCGAGGGTGATGACGCCGTCGAGGACGCCGTTCCGCGCGACGACGGCGACGAGGGGGCTGCGGGAACGGGCCATCAGCGCGGCGACCTCGAGCACGGTCGCGTTGCCGTCGACGACCGGGAGCTCGCGTGGCTGCTCGGGCAACAGTTCGCGTACGGTCCGGTCGGCGAGCTCGGCGAGGAACTGGTCCGCATGCGCCTCGTCGACGACGCGGGCGAGGGCCGGATCGTCCTGGATGTACTGCGGAACGGCGAGCCTGAGGACCTGCGTACCTGGGAGCACGGTGACGGGTTTGTCGCGGGCGTCGACGACGACGAGTCCGGGGAGGTCCTGTCCGGCGAGCAGGCGGGCGGCCTCGATCGCCGGGGTGTCCATCCGCACGCTCGGGAACGGGGAGCACAGGTCACCGGCACGCATGGGGAGGTCCTTTCGTCGACAGCACAACACCCTCGCCGACCAGACTTCCCGGCACACCTTGAAGCGAGCATATCGGACTTTGTCAGAATGTCTTAATGTCCTGACATTCTGACAAAGTCCGATCGCCGCGATGGATCAGTCGTCGGCCTCGACCCAGTCGAACGTGCGGGTCACGGCCTTCTTCCAGTTCGCGTACTCCTTGTCGCGCTTGGCCGCGTCCATCGACGGCGTCCAGCGCTTGTCCTCCTGCCAGTTCTGGCGCAGGTCGTCCTGGTTGGACCAGTACCCGACCGCCAGGCCCGCCGCGTACGCCGCGCCCAGCGCAGTCGTCTCGGCGACCTGGGGGCGGAACACCGGAACGCCGAGGATGTCGGCCTGGAACTGCATCAGCAGCTCGTTCTGCACCATGCCGCCGTCGACCTTGAGCTCGGTGAGGTCGACCCCGGAGTCGGCGTTCATCGCGTCCATGACTTCCTTGCTCTGGAACGCCGTCGCCTCCAGCACCGCACGCGCGATGTGGCCCTTGTTGACGTACCGCGTGAGGCCCACGAGCGCGCCGCGCGCGTCGGACCGCCAGTACGGCGCGAACAGGCCGGAGAACGCGGGAACGAAGTACGCCCCGCCGTTGTCCTCGACCGTACGAGCGACCTCCTCGATCTCCGGCGCCGAGCCGATCAGCCCGAGGTTGTCCCGCACCCACTGCACCAGCGAGCCGGTCACCGCGATCGAGCCCTCCAACGCGTACACCGCGTCGGCGTCGCCGATCTTGTAACACACCGTGGTGAGCAGCCCGTTCTCGCTCTTCACCTGCTCGGTGCCGGTGTTGAGCAGCAGGAAGTTGCCGGTGCCGTAGGTGTTCTTCGCCGTGCCGACGTCGAAGCACACCTGCCCGAACGTCGCCGCCTGCTGGTCGCCGAGGTCGCCGGCGATCTTCACCCCCGGCAGCGAACCGCCCTGCCGACCCTCGCCGTACACCTGCGACGACGGCCGGATCTCCGGCAGCATCGACAGCGGAATCCCCATCTCCGCTGCGATGTCGGCGTCCCACGACAGCGTGGTGAGGTCCATCAGCATCGTCCGCGACGCGTTCGTCACGTCGGTGATGTGCAGGCCGCCGTCCACGCCGCCGGTCATGTTCCACAGCAACCAGGTGTCCATGTTGCCGAACAGCAGGTCGCCGCGCTCCGCCGCTTCCTTCGCGCCGTCGACGTTGTCCAGGATCCAGCGAACCTTCGGCCCGGAGAAGTACGTCGCGAGCGGAAGGCCGACCTTGTCCTTGTAGCGCTCGGCGCCGCCGCCGAGTGCGCCGAGCTGGTCGACGATCCGGTCCGTACGCGTGTCCTGCCAGACGATCGCGTTGTAGACGGGCTTGCCGGTCGAACGGTCCCACACCAGCGCTGTCTCACGCTGGTTGGTGATTCCCACTGCCGCGATGTTCGCCGAGGTGATGTCGGCCTTGGCGAGCGCGCCCGCGGTGACCTCGCGGGTGTTCGCCCAGATCTCCTCGGCGTTGTGCTCCACCCAGCCCGCGCGCGGGAAGATCTGCTCGTGCTCGAGCTGGTGGACGCTCACCACCGCTCCGGAGTGGTCGAACACCATGCACCGGGTGCTCGTCGTACCTTGGTCGATCGCTGCCACGTAGTCGGTCATGTCTGCATGCTCCGGTCAGTGTCGAGTACGGAAGAAGGTCAGCCGATCGCGTTCTTGACGAGCATCGCGACCAGTCCGGCGACGACACCGCCGACGATAGGCCCGACGACGGGGATCCACGAGTAGCCCCAGTCGCTCGAACCCTTGCCCTTGATCGGCACGACCAGGTGCGCTAGTCGTGGTCCCATGTCGCGAGCGGGGTTGATCGCGTAGCCGGTCGGACCACCGAGCGAGGCGCCGATGCCGACGACCAGCATGGCGACAGCCAACGGCCCCAGGCCGGACGGCGTTCCGGCGAAGAACAGGATCACGAACACCAGGACGAACGTCGCGATGACCTCGGTGACGAGGTTCCACGTCACGTTCCGGTACTGCGGTCCGGTGGAGAACACGCCCAGCTTCTCCGCCGCGTTGTCGTGTTGGTCGAAGTGCTGCCGGTACGCCAGCCAGCACAGCACGCCGCCCAGGAAGCCGCCGAGGAACTCACCGATGAAGTAGGCGATGGTGTTCAGGACGGTGATGTCCACGCCTGCGGCGTACTCGTCCGCCCCGCTCGCGAGGATGCCCAGCGTGACGGCGGGGTTGAGGTGTGCACCACTCTTCGCGGCGACGTACACGCCGGCGAAGACCGCGATGCCCCAACCGAAGTTCACCATCAGGAAGCCGCCGCCGCGTCCCTTGGTGTTCGTCAGGAGATGGTTGGCAACGACGCCACACCCCAGCAGTGTGAGCAGCATCGTGCCGAGTGTCTCCGAGAGGATGATCGTCCCCATGTGCGCCTCCCCAGGTGCCGGACAACGTTGTCCGGGTACGGAGTCGACAGGCGGCCCGGGATGGGCCGTCTCGAAACTCGTATGTGACCCCCTAGTAGATTGATCATCAACGGCAGCTGTCAATAATCCGTAGTGACCAGTTGCGGGAGTGAGGAGCGCGGCCGTGAGAGGTTCTGGGCGACTTGGTCCTGAAGAACGGGCCGAAGCCTGGCGAAAGCTGGGCGATCAGACGTTCGACGTGCTGGTCATCGGCGGTGGGGTGACCGGTGCCGGTACGGCGTTGGACGCCGTCACTCGCGGGTTGGACACCGCGCTTGTCGAAAGTCGCGACTTCGCGAGTGGAACGTCGAGCCGGTCGAGCAAGCTCTTCCATGGTGGGTTGCGTTATCTGGAACAGTTCAACTTCCATCTCGTCGCCGAGGCGCTCAAGGAACGCGAGCTGATGCTGACGCGCATCGCGCCGCACCTGGTGAAGCCTGTTCCGTTCCTCTATCCGTTGAAGACAAGGATGGTCGAGCGGCCGTACGTCGGCTCCGGTCTGATCATGTACGACACGATGGCGCGCGGCCGGTCCGTTCCGATGCACCAGCACCTCACCCGACACGGCGCGTTGAAGCTGTGCCCGGGGCTGCGACAGGACTCGCTGGTCGGCGCGATCAAGTACTACGACGCGCAAGCCGACGACGCGCGGCACACGTTGACCGTGATCCGTACGGCGGCGCGGTACGGCGCGGTCGTGCGCAACTCCTCCGAAGTCATCGGTTTTCTCCGCGAGGGCGAACGCATCGTCGGTGCCGAGGTCCGTGACGTCGACTCCGGTGAGACCACGACCGTGCGCGCGAAGGTCGTCATCAACTGCACGGGCGTGTGGACCGACGACATCCAGCGGCTCACCGGTGGACGCGGCCGGTTCCGCGTACGTGCGTCGAAGGGCGTGCACGTGCTCGTTCCGCGCGACCGCATCGCCTCCGAGGTTGGGTTGATCCTTCGAACGGAGAAGTCCGTTCTTTTCGTCATTCCGTGGGGCAATCACTGGATCATCGGGACGACCGACACCGACTGGGAGCTCGACAAGGCGCATCCGGCCGCGAGCCAGGCGGACATCGACTACATCCTCGACCATGTCAACTCCGTCTTGGCAGTGCCGTTGACGCGCGACGACATTCAAGGTGTGTACGCGGGGCTTCGGCCGTTGCTCGCCGGTGAGTCGGAGAAGACCAGCCAGCTGTCGCGCGAACACGCGGTGGCGCGGCCGTTGCCGGGGTTGGTGTCGATCGCGGGCGGCAAGTACACGACGTACCGGGTGATGGCGAAGGACGCGGTCGACGCGGCGCGTCCGGACCTCGGGCACATCCCGCCCTCGGTGACCGAGCACGTTCCGTTGCTGGGTGCGGAGGGTTACCACGCGTTGGTCAACCAGATCGACGAGCTGGCCGCCGAGGCCGGGCTGCCGGTGTGGCGGATGCAGCGGCTGCTCGATCGGTACGGTTCGATGGTCGACGAGGTGCTCGAGCTGGCTGCTTCGGATCCGTCGCTCTTGGAGGCGCTGGACGGGGCGGGGGAGTATCTGCGGGTCGAGGCGCGGTACGCGGCGACGCACGAGGCGGCCGTCCATCTGGACGACGTGTTGGCGCGGCGGACCCGGATCTCGATCGAGGAGCCGCACCGCGGTACGGAGAGCGCGTCGCCGGTGGCCGCGCTGGTGGCCGACGTTCTCGGGTGGGACGGCGAACGCGTCCAGAACGAGGTCGAGGTCTACCAGGCGCGGGTGTCGGCCGAGCGCGAGTCGCAGACGAAGCCGGACGACCTGACGGCGGACGCCGTACGACTGGCCACGCCGGACACGCGGGCCTCGGCCGTGGGGCGCGCGTTGTCGTAGCTCATGTCATCACCGTCGACGGGGGACAAGGAGTCGGTCATGCGCAGGTTGTCTGTCGTTCTCACCGTCGGTGTGCTCGCCGTCGCGATGCTCTGTGGGCCGGCGACTGCTTCCGGGCCGGTGCGGCCCCTCGAAGCAGGACAGGCGCGATCGTTCTGGCTGCATCTGAACGGCACGCCGGTCTCCGACGCGATGATCGCCACCGAGGCACAGCGGCGCGACTACGTCGTGCTGAACGCCTGGGAAGGCCACCTGATCCCCAAGCTGAAGGCGGCGAACCCGGCCATCGAGGTGTTCGTCTACAAGGACCTGAGCTCGACGCGCAGCTACGCCTGCCGGGACGGTGTCGACGACCCGCAGCTGCCCACCGGTGTCGGGTACTGCGACGCCGAGGCGAACCACCCGGAGTGGTTCCTGCTGGGCTCGGACGGGCAGCGGCTCGAGTACGCGGGCTACCCCGGACACTGGCAGATGGACGTCGGCGACCCCGACTACCAGGCGACGTGGGTGGCGAACGTGGTGGCGAGCAGCACCGCGGCCGGGTTCGACGGCATCCTCATGGACAACGCCCTGTTTCCCTGCGACGCCTACCATGCCGGGACCTGCCCAGCGAAGTACCCGACCGACGCGGCGATCCAGGACGCGTACGTCTCGATGCTCGCTTCCACCCGCGAGGAGCTGGTCGCCGCCGGGCTGCGCACGGTCGCGAACCTGTCGAACGCCCGGCTGTACGAGGGCGTCTGGGACACGTACACCGAGCACCTCGACGGCGGGTTCGACGAGTGGTGGTTGACGTTCTCCGACGACGACCTGCTCTCGGAGTACCCCGAAGGCTGGAGCCGGCAGGTCGCGGAGGTCGCCTCGAACGAGGCGCGCGGCAAGATCACCTGGGTGCAGCCGCACTTCACCCCAGGCGCGGAGCGGCCGTTCCGGTACGCGCTGGCGAGCTACCTGATGGCGAGCGACGACGCCGCGGCCATCGCCGAGATGGGGCGCACCGACGGCTACGGTGACCCGACGCCGTGGCATGGCGAGTACGACTGGGACCTCGGCGCGGCGACAGGTCCGTACCGTTCGGTGGGGACGAACCTGTTCCGCCGGGACTTCGCCTGCGGGGCCGCCGTCGTCAACGCCAACCGCACCGACAGCGCGCCGAGGACCGTCGAGCTGGGTGGGGAGTACCTCGATCACGACGGCGCGGCCGTGACGTCGATCGCCCTGGCGGGCACGTCCGGGGCCGTGTTGCGCAAGTCCTGTTAGTCGACGTACGCCAGGAACTCGCTGCAGTCGGTGCAGCGGAACAGCACGTACGTGTCGCCCTCGCCGGCCTCCTTGGCGGCCTGGACGGCGTCGGGTCCGCGGGTCGCGAGCTGCTCCCGGGTGTGCCGGCCGAGATACTCCGCGGCGTCGCCGTGGTGGTCCAGCCACTGCGGCCGCTTGCTGCTGTGGAAGCCCGGCGTCCGCAGGCAGACCTCGTCGATCACGTCGAGCCGTACGTCGTCGTCCCACCCCTCCGGCTCGGCGAACGTCGCTTCCAGACTCTCCGCCGCCGACCCGTCGTCGATGCACCACGGGCACACGACCGCCTCGACCTCGTCGACCACCTGCGAGAACGCCGGCCCGGTGTACCGATAGCCGCGCACCGCGCAGCAGATCTCACACTCGGCGTCGGACTTGACGATGCTCCCGGTCGCGAGCGGGTCGGGGTGGTAGCGAAAGGTCGGTAGCGGAGTGGCCATGAGCCGGGAGCCTAACCCGGAAGGCGCCAGCGGACCATCGCGCCGTCGCGGAGCTCGACAAGCTCCCGGCTCGCCGGATGGTGGTGCGTGGGAACGAAGCCCGTCACCGTACCCGTCCGCTCGCCGGTCGACAGATCCCACCGCGTCAGGCCGCCCGGGTCGGCGGAGTAGAGCGCGGAACCGGCGGAGAACAAGGCGCCGGAGCCGGTCGGTCCGGCGAACGCGCGAACCTCGTGACCGGTCAGCGGATCGAAGACGCGGACACCGGGGACGATGATCTCGTCGTCGGGTCCGATGCCCCACACCACGAAGAGCTCGTCGTCCGTCCAGCACATCGGCGTTTCCCAGAGGTACCAGCGCAGGGCCAGGGTCAGCAGCGACGGGCCGTCCTCCGACTCCCACACGTTCACCCGGAGCCAGCGGTGCAGGTCGAAGACCCGCGGCAGCCCGGCGGGCGACCAGGCCCACCCGTCCAGCCCGAGATAGCGACCCGTCCTCGACAGGTGCAACCGCCCCTGGAAGTCGCCGGAGTAGTGCTCGGGCCGTTCGTTCCCCACGCTGACGAAGTCGCGTCGCGTGAGGAGCTCTCCCGTCGCCGGATCGGACACGTCCAAGCGGTTCCAGGCGGTCCCATGCACGAGCCGCAGGCCGTCCTCGGTGCTGACGAACGCGAGCGGGAACGGGACCGTGTTCTGGTGGTACTCCCCGCGGTCCAGCTCCATCGTCACGCTTCCGGTGTCGAGGTCCAGGACCTTGCCGAACCGGCCGTAGTCGACGCCGACCGCGACGTACCGGCCACCGTCGGCCGCGTGCACGCGGGTTCGGGGTTCCCGCTCAGCCCAGACCTCGAACGAGTGCGTCGCGAGCTCGTAGCGGGCCTCCCGGTCGACCTCGCCGGTGTCGGCGTTCCATCGCAGCACCCGATCGGGGGTGAGGAGCAGCCAGGTCGCAGGGCTGTCGGGAACGGCGGCGACGTCGATGACCTCGTGCGGCAGCGGCGTTCGCCAGGTGTCGGTACGGATGGGTTCGTCGCGTACGCCGACGCCGGGTGCGCCGCGGATGGCGATCACGTTGGCGTCGTCCTCCTGGGCACGTTCGACGCAGCCTTCGCAGGCTTCGACGAGGTCGAGTGGCTCGTCGGAGGTGTCACACGCGGTGCACACCACGTCGCGGTCGAGGCCCGTCCCGGTCAGGTGCCACACCCGGTCCTCGAGGTCGGAGCCTTCGCCCAACAGGTGCCGGCACAGTCGCCCGTTGCCCTTGTGGGCAACGTGCCCGCAGGTGAGCACGTCCATCGACAACTACAGCTGGACGCCGCGGGTGAGGGCGCCGTCGACGACGAGGTTGGTGCCGCTGACGCGGCTGGCGGCGGGGCTGGCGATGAAGACAACGGCGTTCGCGATCTCTTCGGGCGAACCCATCTTGCCGGTGGGGTTGAGGCCGACCGCCATCTCGTACAGGTCGGGGTTGCCGCTCTTGATCCCCTCCCACACGCCGCCCTCGAAGAACGTGTTGCCCGGCGACACCGTGTTGGCCCGGATTCCCTTGCCAGCAAGCTGATACGCGAGCCCTTGCGTGTACTGCACGATCGCCGCCTTGAACGTCCCGTACGGTCCAGCCGCGAAGTCCACCTCGCGCCCCGACACCGACGAGATCGTGACGATGGACGCCGCGGAGCTGCGCTCGAGGTGCGGCAAGGCGGCGTTGACGAGGCGGACTGTGCCCATCATGTCGACAGCGAACGACGTCTGCCAGTTCGCCTCCTCGTCCGGGATCGCGAGCGCGCTCACGTTCGCCACGACGATGTCGATGCCGCCGAACTCCGCCGCGACGTCGTTCACCCAGTTCGTCACCGCCGCGCCGTCGGCCACGTCCAACGCGCGGCCGAGTGCGGGAACGCCGTGCTGCTTGAGGTTCTGCTCGGTCGCCTCCACGTCGGCGGCGGTGCGGGCGCAGAAACCCACGGCGGCACCTTCGGCCGCGAAGCCCTCGACGATCGCGCGGCCGATGCCCTTCGTTCCACCCGTGATCAGTGCACGCCGGCCGGACAGCTGCAGATCCATCACGCACTTCCTAACGAACGGAGGTGATCATGCATGCCACCGTACGCGTTCGGGGCGGGCAGGAGCGACTTCGCGATCTTGACGGCCGAGCTGTAGTTCGCGTCGACCACGTTGGCGATCGGCGCCTTCGCGGTCTGCGACACGACCTGGTACCCGTCCATCGGGTCGAGCCCGTACAGCTCGCCCAGCCAAGTGATCATCTCGACCTGCGCGATCCGCCAGGCGTCCTCGAGCGGGCGGCTCGAACCGATCGCGATCAGCCAGTCGTCCTGCTCGATCCGCGGCCACGCCGGCGCACCGCCCTTGATCAGCTCGACGATCACGGTGACGTTCATCGCGCCCTCGACCGCGGTGCCGCACGCCTCGCCCTCGCCCTGCCGGTAGTGCCCGTCGCCGACGGAGAACAGCGCGCCGGGAACGTTCACGCCGAGGTAGCAGGTCGCGCCGGCCTTCATCTCCGGCGTGTCCATGTTGCCGCCGAACCGTTCGGGGACGAGCGACGAACGCACCTCCCGCGCCGGCGGCGCGACGCCGACCGTGCCGAGCATCGGCTCGGCAGGCAGCTCGAGGCGGAAGTCGCTGCGCGCCGCCTCGAAGGTGACGAGGTGCCGCGCGCGGTCGTACTGGTAGACCCAGGTGAGCTCCGGCAGCGCGTCCTGCAGCAGCGCCGTCCGGTCGGTGCCGGTCAGCCCACCGAAGAACGGGATCAGCGTCGACACGCCCCAGTCGCGCGCGGGCTCCAGCGCGACGAAGTGCAGCGCGAGCGTGTCGCCGGGCTCGGCGCCCTCGACGTAGAACGGCCCGGTCTGCGGGTTGACCTGGTTGATGTCGACGCACTGGCTCGGCAGGTCGCTCGTCGAGCGGAGCTTGCCCGAGTACGCGTCCTCACACCACAGCCGCAGCATCGTTCCCGGCTTGATCTTCATGATCGGCTCGACGCCGCCGAACGTCCAGGCGAGCTGCTCGAACGTCGGCGTGAACTCGACGGTGTCCATGCGCGCAACGTGCCACCGCGGCGCCGGGTGCGTCAACCGAACGCGGCCGCCAACTCCCGTGCGCACGCGGTGGGAAGTGTTTCCGGGACGACGACGCCGCCGGGAAGCATGAGCGGAGGGTCGACCAACCGGACAGAGGCCTTGCCGTCCTCGACGGCCTGGCTGCAGGAGAACGTGGCGGCCCACGACATCGCGCCGGTACCCACCTCGACGAGCGTGTCCTCGATCGTCGTCGCCTTCCGGCCGAGCCGCGGCTCGAACCCGGCCTTGCGGCACGCGTCGAGGATCGCGGCACGGAAGAGCGAGTCGCACTCTTCCGCGGGGAGGCGGAGCGGGAGATCGGCGAGCTGCTCGAGCCGGATCGTGTCCTGCTGGGCGAGTGGGCTGCTCGCCGGGAGGGCGACCGCGACCTGGTCGTGCCAGAGCTCGAAGGTCTCGACGCCGTGCCGCGGTGCGATCGCCCGGACGAGTGCCGCGTCGAGGTCGCCGGAACGGATCGCGGCGAGCTGCTGCGCGACCGATCGTGCGTCGAGCTCGACGACCAGCTCGGGGTCGGCGGCGCGGAGTGCCTCGATGCCCTTCTCGATCCGCGGGCCGAGCCCGGGGCTGGTACCGAACCGCAGCGTGTGGATCGTTCCCGCCTTCAGCTGCGCCGCGACCGCGGCGGCCTGCTCGGCCGCGGCCAGGACGGCGCGGGCCTCGACGAGCATGCGCTCCCCGTCCTCGGTGAGCCGAACGCTGCGCGGGTTGCGGTCGAGCAGCGTGACCCCCAGCTGTCGTTCCAGCCTGGCGAGCTGTTGGCTGACGGCGGGCTGAGCGACGTGCAGGCGTTCGGCCGCGCGGCCGAAATGCAGTTCCTCGGCGACGGCGACGAAGTAGCGCAGCTGCCTCAGCTCCATGCCTGCCTCCTACGATCACGGTTCCTTATCGCTGCAGGGGTCAACCGCGTCTTGGTGCGTGGTCTTCCCGGACGTTGACTCGAAGGCATGCGAATCGGGACATGGCCAGAGCTCACCGGACTGCCCATCGATGCTGCCCGCGGGGCGTTCGAAGACATCGCGAAGGCGGGGTTCAGCACCGCGTGGCTCGGCGAGGTCGGCGCCTGGGACCCGCTCACGCTGCTCGGCGCGATCGGCTCGGTGGCGCCGTCGGTGCGACTGGGGACGGCTGTGGTGCGTACGTATCCGCGGCATCCGGTCGCGCTCGCCGCGCAGGCGCTGACGGTGCAGGCGGTGACCGGTGGGCGGCTGGTGCTCGGCATCGGGCCGAGTCACCAGCCGCTGATCGAGGGGATCTACGGGCTGCCGTTCGCCTCGCCGGGCGCGAACCTGCGCGAGTACGTCACCGTGCTGCGGCCGCTGCTGCGCGGTGAGGAGGTGGACTTCCACGGGCGCTTCTGGACCGCGGTCGGATCGGTCGCCATCCCGGACGTTCCGGCGCCGCCGGTGTTCCTGTCGGCGCTCGGCCCGGCGAACCTTCGACTGGCTGGCGAGCTGGCGGACGGCATCGTCGTGGCCTGGTCCGGGCCGCAGACGGTGGAGGAGTACTTCCTGCCGGCGCTGAGCTCGGCGGCCGCGGAGTTCGGACGCCCGACCCCGGAGCTGGTCGCGAGCGCGATGGTGACGGTGACGTCGGACCCGGACGGCGCGCGAGCGTGGGCGAACGAGAACTTCGGCGCGGCGTACGACCTGCCGAGTTATCGGAAGATCTTCGACCGTGAGGGCCTCAGCTCGGCGGGCGACTCGATCATCGCCGGCGACGAGGCAGCGGTCGAGGCGGCGCTGCGGCGCTTCGCCGACGTGGGGGTCGACGAGGTGCAGGCGATCCCGGCCGGAACGGCCGAGGACAAGGCCCGGACCGTCGCGTTCCTCGGCTCTCTCGCCAGCCAGTCCGCCTGACCGTCGCAAACTGTGGGGTTCTGGTAGGGACACGCCGGCGTGTCTCTACCAGAACCCCACAGCTTGTGCGGTGGGGGAGGGAGCTCGAGGGTGGCGGGCGGTGGGGGAGGGAGCTCGAGGGTGGCGTGCGGGGTGGGGATGGGCTAACCCCGCAGTCGTAGGCCGCGCGGGGTGGTGTGGAAGCCGGCCGAGGCCAGCGCGGTGGCCAGGGGGGTGCGGAGGCCGCCGGGTTGGAGCAGGGCTTCGCCGTCGGCTCGTTCGACGCTGAGCTTGCCGAGCGAGCCGTCCCGCACGCTCAGGGCGAGGGCGTCGACCGCGGGCTGGAGCAGCTCGGGGGCGTCGGACCAGGTGAGGAACGTCCGTCCGCCGCGCTCGACGTAGACCACCAGCTCGCCGTCGACCAGCACGACGAGGGCGCCGGCCTTGCGGCCCGGCCGGTGTCCGCGCTGACCTTCCTCGGCCGGCGTCTGGTCGGGCCAGGGCAGGGCGGCTCCGTACGGGTTGGCCGGGTCGGTCGAGGCGAGCACGACGGTCCGCAGCTCGCGCTCGGTCACCGCATCGGTCTGTGCCCGCAGCCGGTCGACCGCGCCCGGTGCGCCGAACTGCGCGGCCCCGAGCCCGGCCACGAAGTAGCCGCGCCGGCAGCGGCCGGACTCCTCGAACGCCGACAGCACCCTGTACGTCGCGGCGAACCCGCCCGGGATCCGTTCGGCCGTCACCGCGCCACGCGTCACCACGCCGTGCCGGTCGAGCAGCGCCTCCGCGGTCGCGTGCGCGCGGCGGGTCTGGTCGGTCTCGCGTTCCGGCAGCAGCGACCACCGGCCCGCGGCGAGCGGGAGGCCCACCCGGCGAAGGTTCGCCCTCGCCGTACGCATGGCCGACCGCTGCGGCGCGAACCGCGTCCGCGCCGGAGCCGTCCGCCCCTTGTGCGAGCTCTTGCCACCCGACACCAGCGAGCGCAGCGCGGTCATCGTGTCTCCGGTCAGATGACCCGCCCAGACCAGATCCCAGAGCGCGGTGACCAGGTCGTTGTCGTTCGTCGACTCGACCGCCTCGGCCAGCTGGCGGAAGAAGAACCCGCCACCCGGCGCCAGCACGTCGAGCACCTTCTGGTGCAGCTCGCC
The DNA here is from genome assembly GCF_016907715.1 of Tenggerimyces flavus. Lineage (NCBI taxonomy): Bacteria > Bacillati > Actinomycetota > Actinomycetes > Propionibacteriales > Nocardioidaceae > Tenggerimyces > Tenggerimyces flavus. Next base: position 3,832,608 of record NZ_JAFBCM010000001.1, read on the forward strand.
CGGCTCGAAGTCCGCGGCCGGGTCGGGCAGCGTGAGGTCGGCGGTGTCGGCGAGGTGCAGCGACACCCAGCCGTCCGTTCCGGGCAACGCGCCATGACCAGCCCAGACCACCTCGCCGGCCGCGGTGAGCTCGTCGAGCATCGCCGGCTGGTAGTCGGCGACGCGCGAGCCGACGATCAGCCGGTCCAGCGCGGACGCGGGAACGGCGCAGCCGGCGAGCTGCTCGACCACCTGCAGCACGCCCTCGGGTCCGCGCAGCCGGCTACCTACGTTCTGCCAGGCGGGCAGGAAGCGGGCGAGCGCCTTCGGGTCGACCGGCTCGACCTCCGAACGGAGCGCCGCGAGCGAACGCCGCCGGATCGTGCGCAGCACGCCGGTGTCGCACCACTCGGTGCCCTGGCCGCCGGGCCGGAACTCCCCATCGGTCACCCGGCCCTGCGCGGCCAACCGGCGCAACGTGTCAAGGACGACCGCGACGCCCAACCCGAACCGGGTCGCCACGTCGACGGCGAGGAATGGCCCATGCGTGCGGGCATGTCGGGCGACCAGGTCGCCGAGCGGGTCGGCCACCGGGTCGGTGAACGCCTGCGGGATGCCGACGGGCAGCGGTACGCCGAGCGCGTCCTGCAACCGGCCGGCGTCCTCGATCGAGGCCCACCGCTCCACGCTGCCAATGCGCAGCCTGAGCACGCGGCGGGCGCCCTCGAGGTCGGACAGCCAGTGCCCGGCGCGGTCGGGCTCCACCGAACGGGCCGCCACCTCGGCGGTGTCGAGCGGGCCGAGCAGCCGGAGCAGGTCGGCGACGTCCTCCGGCCCGCGGGCACGCCGGTCGGAGACCAGCCGCTGCAGCTCCTGCTCGGTCTGCTCGACCACGCCCGGGTCGAGCAGGTCGCGCAACTCGGTGGTGCCGAGCAGCTCGGCGAGGAGGGTCTGGTCCAGCGCGAGTGCGGCGGCCCGGCGCTCGGCGAGCGGAGCGTCGCCTTCGTACATGAACGCCGCGATGTAGCCGAACGTCAGGCTGCGCGCGAATGGCGAGGGCTCGTTCGACTCGACCTCGACCACGCGGACCTTGCGCGCGGCGACGTCGCGGAGCAGCTCGACCAGGCCGGGCAGGTCGTAGACGTCGCGCAGGCACTCGCGGACGGTCTCGAGCACGATCGGGAACGAGCCGTACTTGCTCGCCACCGACAGCAGCTGCGCGGACCGCTGCCGCTGCTGCCACAGTGGCGAACGGCGCTTCGGGTCGCGGCGGGGGAGCAGCAGCGCGCGGGCGGCGCACTCGCGGAACCGCGACGCGAACAACGCCGAGCCGCCGACCGCCTCGGTGACCAGTTGCTCGATCTCGTCCGCGTCGAACACCACCAGCTCCGCGCCGGGCGGCAGGTCCTCGGTGTCGGGGATGCGCAGCACGATGCCGTCGTCGGCGTGCACGGCCTGGACGTCGATGCCGTACCGCTCCTGCAGCCTGTTGCCGATCGCCAACGCCCACGGCGCGTGCAGGGCGGCACCGAACGGCGTGTGCACGCACAGCCGCCAGTCGCCGAGCTCGTCGCGGAACCGTTCGACCACGATCGTCCGGTCGTCGGGCAGGTGCCCGGTCGCCTGCTTCTGCTCGGAGATGTAGCTGACCAGGTTTTCGGCGGCCCACTCGTCGAGGCCGGCCACCCGGGCGCGCTCCTTGGCCTTGTCCGGGCCGACCTTGTCGAGCTCGCGGACGAAACCGCCGATCGCCTTGCCCAGCTCGGCGGGCCGGCCGAGCGTGTCGCCCTTCCAGAACGGCAGCCTGCCGGGCTGCCCGGGAGCGGGGGAGACCAGCACGCGGTCGTGGGTGATCTCCTCGATCCGCCACGCGGTGGTGCCGAGCGTGAACACGTCGCCGACGCGGGACTCGTAGACCATCTCCTCGTCGAGCTCGCCGACGCGGGACGCCTTCTCCCCGACGAGGAACACGCCGAACAAACCGCGGTCGGGGATCGTGCCGCCGCTCGTGACGGCCAGCCGCTGCGCGCCGGGCCGGCCGGTGAGCGTGCCGGCGACCCGGTCCCAGACGAGCCGCGGGCGGAGCTCGGCGAACTCGTCCGACGGGTAGCGGCCGGCGAGCATGTCGAGTACGGCCTCGTACGCCGAGCGGGGGAGCGTCGCGAACGGGGCGGCCCGCCGCGAAAGGTCGAACAGGTCGTCGACGTCCCAGGTGTCGACGCACGCCGCGGCGACGATCTGCTGGGCGAGCACGTCGAGCGGGTTGGCGGGGATGTGGGTTTCCTCGATCAGCCCGGCTCGCATGCGTTCGGTGACGACCGCCGTCGTGACCAGGTCGCCGCGGAACTTGGGGAAGATGATGCCCTTCGAGACCGCGCCCACCTGGTGGCCGGCGCGGCCGACGCGCTGCAACCCGCTGGCGACGGACGGCGGTGCCTCGACCTGGACGACGAGGTCGACCGCGCCCATGTCGATGCCGAGCTCGAGGCTGCTGGTCGCGACCACGCAGGGCAGCCGGCCGGACTTGAGGTCGTCCTCGATGAGCGCGCGCTGCTCCTTGCTGACCGAGCCGTGGTGCGCCCTCGCGAGGATGCCGTCCGCGCCGTGGCTTGCACCGGACTGGGCCATCACCTGGGCGGGCGGCTCGTGGTCGGGGATCGCCTCGCCGTGGGTGCGCTCGTGGTTGATCTCGTTCAGTCTCGCCGTCAGCCGCTCGGCCAGCCTTCGTGAGTTGGCGAAGACGAGGGTGGAACGTTGCCGCTCGATCAGGTCGGCGACGCGTTCCTCGACGTGCGGCCAGATCGAGCTGTGCCGCTCGGCACCGGCGGCCGCGCCCTCCTGGTCGTCGACGGGCTGCCCCAGCTCGGCCATGTCCTCGACGGGGACGACCACCTGCAGGTCGAAGACCTTGTCGAACTTCGGGTTGACGATCGTGACCGCTTCGCTGCCGCCAAGGAACCTGGCCACGGTCTCGATCGGGCGTACGGTCGCGGACAGCCCGATGCGCTGGGCCTTGGTCTCGAGCAGCGCGTCGAGGCGCTCGAGGCTGAGCGCGAGGTGGGCGCCCCGCTTGGTGCCGGCGACGGCGTGCACCTCGTCGATGATCACGGTCTCGACCCCGCGCAGCGCTTCGCGGGCCTGGCTGGTGAGAATGAGGAACAGCGACTCCGGCGTGGTGATGAGCACGTCTGCCGGCGCCTTGGCGAACCTGCGCCGCTCGTCGGCCGGGGTGTCGCCCGAACGGGTCGCGACCTGGATGTCGGGCTCGTTCAGGCCGAGCCTGCGGGCGGTGTGCTTGATGCCGGTGAGCGGGGCGCGAAGGTTGCGTTCGACGTCGACCGCGAGGGCCTTGAGCGGCGAGACGTACAGGACGCGGCACCGCTGCGCCTTGTCCTTCGGCGGCGTGGTGGCGAGCTTGTCGAGGGCCCAGAGGAACGCGGCGAGCGTCTTGCCGGAGCCGGTGGGCGCGACGACGAGGGTGTGCTCACCGCGGCTCACCGCGTCCCAAGCCCCCTGCTGAGCGGGCGTGGGCGCGGCGAACGACGACCGGAACCACTGAGCGGTCGCGGTCGAGAAGCGGTCGAGCACATCCTTCATGGGTCCATCGTGCCTCGGCCCACCGACAAGTCGACCGCCGCCAGCTCGCGGCATCGGGCTAGCTGTGACTGGTGTGGCTGATGTGGCGGCCAGGTGAGGGTCAGCACCGGCGGCCGCCGCTCAGTTCCAGCCGCTCACCTGCGAAGCGCTCGCGGAAGGCGCGATCGTGCGACACCGCGACCACCGCGCCGGGGTAGGCCGCGAGCGCCCCCTCCAGGTCCTCGACCAGGTCGAGTGCGAGGTGGTTCGTCGGCTCGTCGAGGACGAGAAGGTCCACGGGCCTGGTCACCAGCCTCGCGACCTGCAAGCGCCGTTGCTGTCCCGCGGACAGCGCCGCGACCGGCACGTGCAGATCCTCCGGACGGAACAACCCCAGCGCCAGCAGGCGATCGGTGTACTCGTCCGGCAACCCGGGCAGTCCGACCGCGAAGGCGGCGAGCAGCGGAAGACGCGTGGACTGCGCGGGCAGCTCCTGCGCCAGGTAGCCGATCCGAGCCGGGCGGCGTACGGTTCCCGCGTCCGGCTCCAGATCGCCCGCCAGAACCCGCACCAGCGTCGTCTTGCCCGCCCCGTTCGCGCCTGTCACCAGCAGCCGCTGCCCGGGCGCGATCGCCAGTTGTCCGTCCAGCCGCAGCCGCGAGCCGACGCGTACGTCGTCGAGCTCCGCGAGTGGGCGCTCCGAGGGACGGGTCCCGCCCGCCGACGACAACGCTGCTGTGAAGCGCAGCGGTTCGGGTGGAGCCGGCACCGGGTGTCGCCGCAGGTGAGCAAACCGTTCCCGGGCGGATCGCACCTGCCCGCCGAGCTTGTTCTCATGCGACCGGCGGTGCTTGCCGAAGCCCTGCCCCGGGTCCTTGCCCGTGGTGGCGAGCCTCTTCCCGGCGGCCGCGACCAGTTCCTCGGTACTGGCCACCTCCTCCAGCCAGTCCGCGTACTCCTGCTCCGCCCGGCGTCGGGCGGCGGCCTTCGCGGCGCGGTAGCCGGCCCATCCTTCGCCGTACCGGTGCACCGTGCGCGCATCCCGGTCGACCTCGAGGATCGCGGTGGCGATGCGTTCCAGGAACCCGCGGTCGTGGGTGACCGCGACGACGGTGCCACGGTGGGCGCGCAGTTGCTCCTCGAGCCAGTGCATGGCCGCCGCGTCGAGATGATTCGTCGGCTCGTCGAGGAGGAGGAGCTCGGGAGCGGCGGCCAGCACGCAGGCGAGCGCGAGCCGCGACTGCTCGCCACCGGAGAGCGTTTCGAGCTGGCGGTCCCTGGTGATCCCGCCGAGCCCGAGCCCGTGCATGGCGGCTTCCACGCGGACGTCCGCTTCGTAGCCGCCACGCTCCTCGAACGCGATCAGCAGCTCGCCGTACGCGACGAGCTCCTCTTCCGAGGCCTCGCCGAGACGCTCCTCCGCTCTGCGCAACCGGCATTCCAGGTCGCGCAGGTCGGCGAGAGCGAGGTCGACCGCGTCCTGCACGGTGCAGCGCGGGTCGAGGTCGAGGGTCTGGGCCAGGTGGCCGGTGCCGCCGGGGAAGCTGACCGTGATCTCGCCGGCATCCGGCGCCTCGGCCGCTGCGAGCAGTCGCAGCAAGGTGGACTTGCCGGAGCCGTTCTCGCCGATGACAGCGACCTTCTCGCCGGGACGGACGGTGAAGCTGACCTGGTCGAGGATGGTTCGAGTGCCGTAGGACTTGGTGACGTCCCTGACGGACAGCTGCGCCACGGCAGCGGGCATGACGGTATGGGCGCGTTCGCGCATGTGACTATCCCTGGGAGTGCGAAGTGTCTACGGGCAGCAGAAACGGCAGCGACGGCCGTGCCCGGACTCAGAGATAGTGATAGAAAGCCATGCCCCCACGGTAGCAAGAGCGACGATTCGCTCCCAACTCATTAGGTCGTGTCTGGCAAGAGCACCGGTCATCGCGCGCCGCGCGATAGCTAGGAGTCACGGCCTAGCCTCGGGATTCAGGTGTGGGTGGTCGCCTTACCTGGCCGGTGGCCCCTCTACCTGGCGTCCACCCCACGTAAAGCGGCTAATGATCATGTAAACATGATCGTTGGCCCTCAGGGCGGGCCGGGTCGGACCGACGAACGATCGAGCCTAGCCCTCGAGACTCGCGTAGGTCGCGTCGACGAGACTCCAGGCGCGTTGGTCGCTGCCTTCGAGCAGCTCCGACATGCGGTTCGGGACATACGCGAAGGCCAGCTCGTGCTCGGGATCGGCGAACGCGAACGAGCCGGTGGAGCCGCCGTGGCCGAAGGTGCCCTTCTGGGGGACGCGGAACATCGGGCCGCCCGGAAGCATGAAGCCCAGACCCCAGTCCGTCCGCACGCACAGCACCTGGTCCTTGCCGCTGGCGTGGGGCGTGCGGGCCTCGTCGACGATCGCGCGGGAGAGCAGCCGCTTGCCATCGACGTCGCTGACGAGCAGCGCGAACAGCTTGGCGAGTGCCGCCGCGCTGGCGGTGCCGTCGGCGGAGGGGCTCTCGGCGATCGCGAACCGGTGGTCGTTGACCGCCTCGAAGCTGACTCCGATGCTGCCGGCCGTCGCGCGGTAGGCGGCCGAGGTCGGATCGTTCAACGCTGCGAACAGGTCGGCCAGGTCCTCGACGTCCTTGCCCAGCGTCAGCGCGCCGGGGTCGGGGGCGGAGATGTCGGACAGCCGGCCGAGCTCCTTCTCGGGCAGGCCGATGAACGCGTCGATGCCGTACGGTCCCGCGATCTCCGTCGCGAAGAACTGACCGACGGTGAGTCCGGTCTGGCGGCGGACGATCTCGCTGAGCGCGTGGCCGATCGTCAGGGCGTGGTATCCGTGTGCGGTGCCGGGCGTCCACTCCGGCCGCACGGCGGCGATAGCTTCCACGATCGGTGTTCCGGCGATCAGCGTCTCGGCCGTCAGCGGTGACCTCTCCAACGAGATCACCCCGGACTGGTGGCTCAGCAGCTGGCGAAGTGTGATGTCGCCCTTGCCTTCGGCGGCGAACTCTGGCCAGTAGCTCGCGACCGTCGCGTCGAGGTCGAGCGACCCGCGGTCCACGAGGAGCAGCGCGGCGATCGCTGCCATCGCCTTCGTGGTGGACGCGATGATCGTGAGCGTGTCGCGTTCCCAAGGCTTGGAGCGTCGCAGATCGGCGTAGCCGCCCCACAGATCGACCACCTGCCGGCCGTGGTGGTAGACGGCGAGGCTGGCGCCGAGCTCCTTGTCGGCTTGAAAGTTCGCCTCGAACGCCTGGTTGACCTTCCGGAAGTTCTCGGCGCTGGTTCCGTTGATCATCGTCTCGTCCTCTCTACCGACCGGTTGGTAGGGAGAGTATCTACCGACCGGTCGGTAGGCAAGGCTGGTACGCTTCGGTCCATGGCGGCTGTGGCAGAGGACACACCGACCCGGATCCGTTCCGTGGCGGTGGAGCTGTTTGGTACGCGGAGCTATCGCGGGACGTCGATGCGGGAGATCGCGGAGGGCGTCGGCATCACGAAGGCGTCGCTCTACTACCACTTCCGGTCGAAGGCCGAGATTCTCGAGAGCCTGCTCGGACCGTTGCTGGACCAGCTCGACCAGGTGCTGGCCGAAGCCGCGCGACGCCGCGGGCTCGCGGCCGTACGCAAGCACCTGCTCGAGGGCTCTGCCGACGCGCTGCTCAGCAACAGGCGGGTCCTCGGGCTGCTGTTCCGCGACGCGTCGGTGTACGGGGACGAGGGCCTCGTCCTCGGGTACCGGGTGATCGCGTGGATGGAGGAGGCGCAGAAGCTGCTCGCCGGGCCGCGGGCCGGCTGGCGGGAACGCATCCGCGCGACGCAGGCACTGAGCGCCGTCGCGGATCCGGTCAGCCTGTTCCCCGACGTTCCCGACGCGGACCTCCGCGCCGAGCTCCTCCGCGGCGCCAACGAGCTGCTGCAGGACTAGTCGATCCCGCCGGCTGGCCTAGGTTTCGCGGGGGCGAGTCATGCGGTGTTCGGTCGCCTCGAGCCGTTCGTCGACCTTCGTGCCGCCGTCCAGCTCGAAGCCGAACTTGCGGTAGAAGCTCATCGCGCGTTCGTTACCGTCGACGACCCAGAGGTAGGCCTCGCGGTCGCCGAGCGCCTCGGTGACCAGCCGGCGGGCGAGCCCGGTGCCGTGGTGGCTGGCGAGCACGTTGATCGCCATCAGCTCCAGCGGCGTCGGCGGGTCGTCGTCACGGGCGGGACCGACGGTGATGAAGCCGACGACCTCGTCGCCCGCCAGGCCCACGAGACGCCCTATGGCGTCGTCCTTCTCGGCGAGCATCGCCCGCCAGCGATCGGCCGACCGCGCCGGTTCGAGCTCGTCGAGATAGCGCTGAACGATCAGCCCGGCGTACGCCTCCCGCCAGATCCGCACATGGATCTCGCCCAGCTGGTCGGCGTCTTCGAGCCTGGGTTGCCGAATCGTGTACTCGTGCACGCTCCATTGTCTCGATCATGGTTCTACCGGCAGAACTCAGGGACGATGCCGTTGAGGTTCTTGACGTAGCGCGCGGTCAGCCAGCGGCCGTCGTAGAGCTGGTACCAGCGGTCGTTGCCGCCGACCTCGTCGCCCGACACCTTGCAGATCGCGTTGAGCTTGGCGCCGTACTTCAGGCTGCCCGCCGCTGCTCCATCGAGGCTTGGCGTGGTGCGGAGCTTGACCGACGGCTTCGCGGTGACCTGACCATCGGGCGGGCCGAGGTTGCAGTAGTGCGGCGACTTCCCGGCGTCCTCGATGTTGCGCGCGGCGGCGTAGCGCCAGGTGTTGCCGGACTGGACGCGATACCAGAACCGGTTGCCGTCGACCTCCGGGCCTTCGACCTTACAGGCGATCGTGACCTTGGTGCCCTTCTTCAGGACGCTGAGCAGCTCCGCGGCTGGTGTCGGGAACGAGCGAACGTTCAACGAGGCGGTCGCTTCGCCCTTGTACACCTCGGCATTCGCGGGCTGAGCGAGAACGGTGAGGCCGACGAGAGTGGCGGCGAACATGGCGGTGGTGGCTGTGGTGGTGCGGATCATGCGACTGCTTCCTTTCGGGAGGCTCGGTCGAACGCCTGCTGGACGCGTTCGCCCAGGGCGTGGCGGTTGGCGGGATACAGGTCGCTCCAGGTCACGCGTACGACCTGGTAGCCCAGATCGAGCAGCTCGGCCTCGCGTCTTCGTTCGCGGCGCACGACGATGTCGGGGTCCTCGCCGTCCCGGAGGCCGCGGTGGTACGGCGACCGCCCGTCGAACTCGGCGACCGTCAGGTGCTCGCGGAAGTAGAAGTCGCACCGGTCATGCTCGTCGAGGGAGACCGCCGCCTGGAGGGCGGGAGCCGGCAGGTCGAGCTCGGCGAACACGACCCGGGCCAACGACTCCCCAGCCGACTCCGATCGCCCGTCCGCGAACGCGATCACCCGCCCGGCGGCCCCGGAACCACTCTGGTCCCGCACAGCGTCGAGCGCATGGACCAACCACGCCCGGAGCACGCCGAGCCGGATCGCGGAGTCCGCGGCGACGACGGCCGACTCGTACGGGCCGACGCGTGCCACGTCGATGACCGTCCGGGCCGCCGAGGTGATCGGCAGCTCGTCCTGCAGCGTGAACTCGCCCGGCGTCAACTGGCCCGCGTGCTCGTGCAATCCCACCGTGAGCTGGGACGTCTCCAGGTCGGTCCGGGTCACGTGGACCCGCGCGAGGTTGGGCTGGTGTAAGGCGAACCCCCAGGCCGCGGCCGCGGACCAGTGGCTGACCACCGCCGGCGCATCGAGCCGCAGCAGGACGGCCCTGACCATCAGCAGGTGCCGCTGGACGGCGTCAGCGGAGGTCCAGACGGCACGCTCGACGAAGACGTCAGGGCGTATTCGGTGCCAGGCCAGCTCTCGTACGCACCGGTCGACGTGAGCGTCGTCGTAGCCGGCGGCGAGCGCCTGCTGGCGGGTGAACAGGCCGTGCTGGTGGGCGGCGATGGCCTCGAGGGTCGAGTGCAGTGGGTTCATGTCCACCACCTTGCGGCAGTGGAACGGTCACCGGGAGCCGGGCGGATCGATCTGTGGACAACCCGCCGATCCGGCTACCTGTGGACGAAAACGAGGCCCATCAGTTGAGCTACAGGCGCACCTTCGACCACTTCTGTCCGCCGTCCGTCGTACGGAACAGCTTCCCGTCGAGGTCGAGCACGTAGCCCACGTTCTTGTTGGTGAACCCCGCGAACGTCGGCTGGCCCAGCTCCTTGATCGGAACGGTCTGGGACTTGCCCTGGTCGGACAGGATCTCCACCTGCCCGGGCACGGCGATGATTGTCGACGACGAGGTCCGGGCGCCGACCAGGACGGTGTTCGGCAGCGACTTCTCGGCCTCGACCGGATCCCACGAACGCCCAGCGTCGTGCGACACGAACACCGCAGCCGCGGTGCCGGTCGGGCAGCTCAGCCAGACCGAGTCCGCCGTCACCGACAGCGTTCCGCCCGACAGGTCCGGCGAGCACGGCGAGGCGAAGCGGGAGAACTCCGCGCCGCCGTTCGACGACGCCGCGGTCACGCCCTCGTCCGTGGAACGGTCCGCGATCACCACGATCGAGCCCACCACGGCCAGGTCGCTGGGATCGGAGAGCTCCACGTCCAGCTCAGTCCACTCGTCGGACGCGACCGGCGAGCCCCAGGCTGACCACTTGTCGCCGTCCTTGACCAGCGCGATCGCCCGGCCGGACGCGATCTCCAGCCGCTCGACCTTGCCGGACAACGAGTCCACCTTCGACCACGTCGAGCCGCCGTCGTGGGTGGCCCACAGCGCGCGGCCGTACGCCCAGCCGTTGTCGCCGTCGACGGCGAACCGGATCGAGCTGATCGAGTCGGCCTTCAGCTCGTTCGTCCCCGCCGCGACCGTCGCCTCGATGGTCGCGACCGGCGTGAACGTCTTGCCGCCGTCGGTGGTCGTCATCACGTCGGCGGTGCCTGTCGTTCCCTTGCCCAGCAGCCAGAACCTGTCCGGGCCGGCGGCGGTGAGCGACACGGGAGTGAACTCGGCGATCTCCTGGTTCCTGAACGTGTCCCCGGTGGTGTCCGTCGACTCCGGCGACGGGCCGGCGTCGGCCGGGCCAGGCTGGCTCGACCCAGCCGCGCCCGACTCGTCCTGCAGGGCCTTTTCCTTGCCGTCGCTCGCCACGGTCACGTTGCCGTTGCCGTTGGGCAGCACGTTCGCCAGGTAGCCCACGCCACCAGCCCCGCCTGCCACGACGAGGACGGCCGCGGCGGTCAGGCCGATGTTGCGACGTACGCGACGCCGCTTGGCGCCCTCACGCACCTTCCGCAACGTGCTGTCGGTGTCGGCATCCACCCGCCAGCTGTCGTCGCTCAGCAGGTGACGGACACGGTCCTCTAGGGGGTCCACGTGGCGTCCTCCTGGTTGGGCAGTTGGTCCCGCAGCTTCGCGAGAGCCTTGAACGTCTGACTCTTCACCGTTCCGACCGAGCAGCCGAGCATCTCCGCGACCTGCCGTTCGGACAGGTCCTCGGCGAACCGCAGCACGATCACCGCGCGCTGCTTGCGCGGGAGCGACGACAAGGCGGTCTGCAGGGCCTGGTCGGGGACCTTCATGTCGGCGTCCTCGACCCGGTCCGGCACCTCGTCGGTGAGGTACTCGCGGCGTCGCTTCCGCCAGATGCTGACGTTCCGGTTGACCATGGTCCGCCGGACGTAGCCCTCGGGATCGTCGCGTTGCCGGAGCCGCGACCAGGAGTTCAGCGTACGTTCGAGCGCGTCCTGGACCAGATCCGCCGCGGCGTCGGCGCTGCCGGTCAGCATGTGACCGAACCGCAGCAGCTCGGGCATCCGGTTCCGCACGAACGCATCGAACGCCTCCTCCTCATCGCTCCGCACTCGAGTCCTCCCGCCTCGACCGGCGGCTGTGACCATGGACGCACAGCCCTCACCAGTAGGTTGCCCGATGCCTACCGTAGGTTGCCGTATCGGGTACCGAACCTGCGCGAAACGCGCCCTGTACTGCACAAATAGGCACACCTAGGTACGAAAATAGCTCGACGTGACCGCTCGCGCGGCGCGTACGGTGCCCTCATGCGCGCGTTGATCCTGTCTGGCGGCTCCGGAACGAGGCTGCGGCCGATCACGCACACGTCGGCCAAACAGCTGGTCCCGGTAGCCAACAAACCCGTGCTCTTCTACGGCCTGGAATCGGTGGCCGAGGCGGGGATCACCGAGGTCGGGATCGTCGTGGGGGACACCGCCGAGGAGATCCAGGACGCGGTCGGGGACGGGTCGCGGTTCGGGCTGGATGTGACGTACGTCTCGCAGGACGCGCCGCGCGGGCTCGCGCACGCGGTGATGATCGCCCGCGACTTCCTCGGCGACGAGGACTTCGTCATGTACCTGGGGGACAACTTCGTCATCGGCGGCATCGCCGATGTGGTCGCGTCGTTCCGTAAGGAGCGGCCGGACGCGTCGATCCTGCTCCAGCACGTGCCGAACCCGTCCGCGTTCGGCGTGGCCTCGCTGGACCCCGACGGGCGGGTCGTGCGGCTGGAGGAGAAGCCGAAGGACACGGAGAGCGACCTCGCGTTGGTCGGGGTCTACCTGTTCACGCCGGTGATCCACGAGGCGGTCCGCCAGCTCGTGCCGTCGGCGCGCGGCGAGTACGAGATCACGGACGCTCTGCAGTGGCTGATCGATCAGGGGCGCGACGTGGCCTCGACCGTGATCACCGGATACTGGAAGGACACCGGGAACGTCGCGGACATGCTCGAGGTGAACCGCTCGGTGCTGGAGACCCTGACGCCGTCGACCGCGGGCGAGGTCGACGCGGAGTCGGAGCTCATCGGCCGGGTCGTGCTCTCGCCCGGCGCTTCGGTGGTCCGGTCGCGGATCGTCGGGCCGGCGATCATCGGCGCGGGGACGCGCATCGTGGACTCGTACGTGGGTCCGTTCACGTCGATCCAGCACGACTGCCGGATCGTCGACTCCGAGATCGAGTACTCGATCGTGCTGCACGACTCGTCGATCGAGGGTGTGCGGCGGATCGAGGCGTCGCTCATCGGCCACCACGTGGAGGTCACGCCGTCGCCGCGGATGCCGCGAGCGCACCGGTTCGTGCTCGGCGATCACAGCAAGGTGCAGATCAGCTCATGAGGGTCCTGGTGACGGGTGGCGCGGGCTTCATCGGGTCGCACTTCGTGCGTACGTTCGCGGGCGACGTCACTGTGTTGGACAAGCTCACGTACGCGGGCAATCTGGCCAACCTCGCTCCCGTTCGTGACCGGATCTCCTTTGTCCATGGGGACATCTGCGATGCGGCGCTGGTCGACTCGGTGATGGGCGGGCACGACGCGGTCGTGCACTTCGCGGCCGAGTCGCACGTCGACCGGTCGATCCGCGGCGCGGCGGACTTCGTGCAGACGAACGTCGTGGGGACGCAGACGTTGCTCGACGCTGCCCTGCGGCACGGGGTGGGGACGTTCGTGCACGTGTCGACCGACGAGGTGTACGGGTCGATCGACGTCGGCTCCTGGCCGGAAACCGATCCGGTGCGGCCGACCTCGCCGTACGCCGCGTCGAAGGCGTCGAGCGACCTGATCGCGCTGTCGTACCACCGCACGCATGGGCTCGACGTGCGCGTGACGCGGTGCGCGAACAACTACGGGCCGTACCAACACCCGGAGAAGGTGATCCCGCTGTTCGTCACGACGCTGCTCGACGGCGGGCAGGTGCCTTTGTACGGCGACGGGCTGAACGTGCGCGACTGGCTGCACGTCTCCGACCACTGCGCGGGGATCACCGCGGTGCTGGAGCGGGGGCGGCCCGGTGAGATCTACAACGTCGGTGGGGGTTTCGAGCTCACCAACCGCGAGCTCACCCAGCGGTTGCTCGACGCGTGTGGGCGGGACTGGTCCAGCGTGCGGTACGTCGAGGACCGCAAGGGACATGATCGGCGGTACGCGCTCGACTGGTCGAAGATCGCTGGGGAACTGGGCTACGCGCCGGCGGTCTCGTTCGACGAGGGACTGGCCTCGACCGTGGCCTGGTACCGGGACAACAGGTAGTGGTGGTCGCGATGACCCGGTGGCTCGTCACCGGCGCGGGTGGGTTGCTCGGCCGCGAGGTGGTCGCCCGGCTGGGCGCGGTCGGCCTGGTGCGGGCGGAGCTGGACGTCACGTCCGATTCGGCGGTGCGTTCCGCGTTCGACGCTCATCGGCCGGACGTCGTGGTGAACTGCGCGGCCTGGACGAACGTGGACACGGCCGAGACGCATCCGGCGGAGGCTTCGCTCGTCAACGCCGAGGGTCCGCGCGTGCTCGCCTCGGCCAGCGCTGAGGTTGGTGCGCGGTTGCTGCACATCTCCACCGACTACGTCTTCGCTGGATCCGCTGATTCGCCTTACTCTGAAGCGGATCCGACCGGTCCGGTGAACCATTACGGCCGTACCAAGCTCGCCGGCGAGCATGCCGTCCTCGCCCACGGCGGCACGGTCGTCCGTACCGCCTGGCTGTTCAGTGCGGACGGCGCGAACTTCGTCACCGCGATGATCCAGCAGGAACGCGAGCGCGAGTACCTCGACGTCGTCGCCGACAAGCGCGGCCAACCCACCTGGACCCGCGACGTCGTCGACCACCTCTCGGCCGCCGCCGACTACGGACCCGGCGTCGTGCACCTGACGAACGCGGGCGACGCCACGAGGCACGAGCAGGCCCAGGAGGTCTTCCGCCTGCTGGGCAAGGATCCCGAACGCGTCCGCCCGATCTCCTCGTCGGACACGCCCGACCGCGCGCCGCGCCCGACGTACACCGTCCTCGCCAACCACCGCCTCCCGCCGCTCCCGCACTGGCGCGAGGCGCTCCGAGCGGTGGTCTATTCACTCGGTGTATAGTCCCGGCATGTCCACTGGCAGTCCGGTCGGGCGTACCTTGCTCGGCCTCCTCGAAGAGCGGCCGTCGTACGGCTACACGCTCAAGCAGCGCTACGACGAGCTGTTCGCCGCGCACAAGCCGCTGGCGTTCGGCCAGGTCTACGCGACGCTCGGGCGGCTCGAGCGTGACGGGTTCGCCGAGGTCGTCGGCGTCGAGACGGGGGAGGGGCCGGAGCGCCGCCGGTACGCGATCACCAAGAACGGTGTGACCGAGCTGGAGCTGTGGATCGCGGCACCTGAGCAGCCGATCGCGTTCGGGCAGAGCACGTTGTTCGTCAAGACGACGTTGGCGCTGCTCTCCGGGCGGCCGCCGCATGTCGTCCTCGACGCGCAGCGGGCGATTCACCTCGCGCGCATGCGGGAGCTGACCCGTGCCCGCGCGGACGCCGACGTGGTGAGGCGGCTCGCGCTGGACTACGAGATCGCCCATCTGGACACGGATCTGCGCTGGATAGAGGAGACGGTCCAGCGCCTCGAACGGGGGGACCTGGGATGACCGCACGACTCGTCGGCAGGGAGCTGAGCCTGGCGTTCGGCGCCACGACCGCGTTGGACGACCTGTCGATCGACATCCAGGCAGGGGAGATCGTCGCGGTCATGGGTCCGTCGGGCTCGGGGAAGTCGACGTTGCTGCACTGTCTCGCGGGGATCTTGCGTCCGGACGGAGGAGAGGTGCTGTTCGAGGACCGTTCCGTCACGGGACTGTCCGAGGGTGCGCGTAGCGCGCTTCGGCTGCGGTCGTTCGGATTCGTCTTCCAGTTCAGCGATCTCCTGCCTGAGCTGACGTTGCGCGAGAATGTCGTTCTCCCGCTGCAGCTCAACCGTTCTCCGCGGGATGCGATGCGGAAGGCGTCGGGTCTGCTCGAGGCGTTGGAGATCGACGACATCGCCGGCCGTCGTCCCGCCGAGGTGTCGGGCGGACAGGTCCAACGTGCCGCGGTGGCGCGTGCCCTCGTGCACGAACCGTCGGTCGTGTTCGCCGACGAACCCACCGGAGCGCTCGACTCGGTGGCGGGCGAGCTCGTCCTTACGGCGTTGATCAAACTCGCCCGGAGCAACGGCGCGAGCGTGGTGCTCGTTACCCACGACCATCGGGTGGCCGCGCACGCCGACCGCGAGGTCATCCTTCGTGACGGGAGGGTGGCGGCATGAGCCCGGAGTTTCGTCTCGGCGTCCGGCTGGCGGTGGGGACCGGCCGGCGCGAACGGCTCCGCGCCGGACTCATCGTCGGAGCCTCGGCGCTCGGGGTGTTCGTCCTGCTCGCCACGCTCGCTGTGTCGCATGCGGAGGCGGTGCGGTGGGGTCAGGACTTCGACATGTCGCACCGGCTGCTGCTCGCGGTCATCGTGGTGTTCCTCGCCATGCCAGTACTGGTGTTGCTGGCGACCGTCAACCGGCTGTCGGCGTCAGTGCGCGACCGCCGGCTCGCCGCGCTTCGGCTGCTCGGACTGCCGCCCGGCCGGACCCGGCTCGTCGCGGCAGTGGAGGCCGGCACGCTCGCTCTGGCCGGTGTGGTGGTGGGAACGGGGCTGTTCTTCGCCGTCCGTCCCGTCGTCGGTGTGCTCTCGCTCGCGGGCCGGCGCTACCCGGTCGTGGACTTCCTGCCGCCGGTGGTCCAAGTGCTCGCGGTCGTAGCCGGTGTGGTCCTCCTTGCAGTGCTCGTGTCCCTGGCCCCGACTCGCGCCGTGACAGCCCGTCCCCTGGCGACCCGCGCCGACGGGCCAACCCGCCGCCCGAGCCTGTTGCGCCTGGTTCCGTCGCTCGCGGGCGCGGCGATGCTGGGGTACGCGTTGCTCCGGAACGACGAGGCCAGCAATGTGTGGGAGGTGCTCGGTCCCTTCCTCGTGGGAACGGTGTTGACCGGTGTGGGCCTGCCGATCGCTGTCCCGGTGATCGTCCGAGGGCTGGCAGATGTCCTTGCCCAGTTGACGAAACGTCCCGCGGCACTGATCGCGGCTCGGCGTCTTCAGCTCGAGCCCACCGGAACGACTCGCGTGGTCGCGGGACTGCTCATCGCGCTCTACCTGGTGACCGGCGCGCAGTGCGTGATTGTGATGTGGGAGCGCACGCCTCAGTACATCGATTCCTACCACAATGCCTACATCGGCCCACAGCAGATCGGTTTCATGCCGTCGGACAAGCCCCTTCCGCCCATCGACCAGCTCACGGACCGCCCCTATGTGCGACAGATCATCGCCGCGCACACGTTCCAGCCGGACTGCGAAGGGTCGGGTTCGTTGTGCGTCACCGAGGTCTACCTCGGAACCTGCGCTGAGCTGACTGTCCTGCTGGCGTCCGCCACCGGCTGCCGCGACGACCAGGTGTCCTGGGTCGGCACGAAGGCGTTGACCGGCGAGAACAGGCCGCCGGCCGGCGATCCCCTCGAGCTTCGACCGGCTCGCGGAGACGGAGTACTCACGGTCGAGGCGCCGTCGACCGAGATCACCTGGGACTCCGAGAGCGACTATCCGGCGGTCTTCCCGACTCTGTTCGTCCCCCGTGATCACCCGGGCGCCGAGGTGCTCCTCGGCGACGAGCACAGGACGTGGGTCGTGATCGCCGATCCCGGCCGGGAGGTCTGGAACGCCGTCTATGACGATGTCCTGGCGGTCACCGGCGGGCTCGACTTCGGCATGAGCATGCCCGACTGGGAGGTGCTGGACCAGGTCGCCGGCTACCGGGTGATCCTGTGGGGCGTCACCTCGGTCGCGGTGTTCGTCGGGCTGATCGCGTTCGGCATCGCCGCGATCGACCGGGCGGTCGAGCGGCGCCCGCAGGTGGTGGCACTCAGGGCTCTCGGTGCGCCGAACCGCCTTGCCCGCCGTGCGCAGCTGCTGCAGACCCTCGTTCCGCTGGGCCTCGGGTTGCCGCTCGCCGGAGGGCTCGGGTTGCTCGCGGGCAGCAGCTATCTCGCGTTCGACGACGAGACCGCGTATCTCCCGTGGGCATCAGTGCTCGGCCTCGTCGCAGCGGCCGTCTTGGCGGCTGTGCTCGTCGCTCTCGCGACGTTGCCCGCGGTTGGCGGACGGCTTAGTCCTGAGCAGCTTCGTCGCGAGTGACGAGCTCGGCGTGGAAGTTCAAGCAGTCCTCGTACCTCGGCAGCAGGCCTTCGGCCTCGGCCAAGGACAGGGCGGCGGCGTCCTTGTCGGACAGGATCGGCTCGACTTCGCGCGGCCAGGGGATGGCGAGGTCGGGGTCGAACGGGGAGACGGCGTGCTCTCGTTCGGGGGTGTACGGCGATGAGCAGAGGTAGATCACGGTGGCGTCGTCGGTCAACGAGACGAAGCCGTGGCCCAGACCTTCGCCCACGTACACCGAACGGCGGGTCGCCTCGTTCAGCTCGACGAACTCCCAACGCCGGTAGGTCGGAGACCCCACCCGCAGGTCGACCACGACGTCCAGCACCGCTCCACGCACGCACGTCACCAGCTTCGCCTGGGACGGCGGAACGTCCGCGTAGTGGAGACCTCGCACCACCCCGCGTGCCGACACGGAGCAGTTCGCCTGCGCCACCGTGAAGGAATGCCCAACAGCAGCACGGAAACCCGAAGACGAGAACCAGACGTTGAACGACCCGCGCGCATCCGGGATCACCGGCGAGTCGACGACGAAAGCGCCGGGAATGGAGAGGGGCTGCACCTACCTAGACTGCCGCACGCGCCCGTTGGACCGCAGCTCGAATACGGTGCCGCCAGTTGCTCGGCAGCCGATCCACCACGCGTACGCCAAGGCGCTTCAGGCCCGGCCGCGCGATCGCCGCACGGGCCGCGCGGCGCGACAGGTCCGTCACGAGCCCGATCCGGTCCCCGCCGACGAGGTACGCCCGCGAGCGCTGGTCCACCTCGAGTTTGCCCAACGGCACCTCGGGTCCCAGCTCGCCGTCCAGCAGCCCGATCACCTGCCACTTCCCGGGCCGCAGCCGCAGCAGCGGGCCGGGGGAGTCCGCACCGAGGTCGGCGATCAGCCGCGCCCGCGGGCCGGCGGACTCCAGCCGCGCCGGCAGCATCACCGAGGTCGCCCGCGAGCCGTCGTCTCGTATCACCACCTGCGCCGGCAGCGAGCCACTCCCGCGCCGCGACACCACGGGCAGCCCGAGCTCCAGCCGCCGCCCGTTCCCCGGACCGGGGATCGCGTGCGCATGGGACAGGGCCTGCGCCAGCCCGAGAGCGTGCCGGCCGACGTCCACGCTGAGACCGCCGCCACCGGTGAAGAACGGGATCACCACCTGCGCGGGCCGCCCCAAGGCCGCCGGCAGCAGCTTCGCGGCCAGCGTGTCAGACGACGACGCCCCGAGCCGTACGCGCCGGTCCAGCCCGAGCATCCGCACCTGCACCCACAGATCCCACGACCCCGGCGGCAGCACCCGCTTGCCCGCCACGCGCTCGGGGTCGAGCGTCGCCTTGCCGCGGAACGTGACCGCGCACCGCGTTCCGTCGCCGGCCGACTCGCCCTCGTCGACGTGCAGCTCGAGCTTCGCCGGCACCGTCCAGTCCGCGCCGGACTCGGCGTTCCGCAAGGTGATGTCGACCCGGAACCCGGACAGCTCCTTCGTGACCTCGCCGGCCTCCCAGTCGAGCAGGCCAGCGCTGAACTCCGGGTCGACGAAGTACTGCCCGCCGCGCCGCAGCAGCCCCAGCGGTACGCCGTCCGTGCCCTGGGTGAGGACGGCCGACAGCGTCAACTCCAGCTTGCCGTCCACCCACTCCAGATCGGAGAGCGTCGCGTGCGCGTCGACGGAGGCCGCCCGCCGGCCCAGCTCGATCAGGGCGTCGAGCCGCGTCGCCCGCAGCAGGTCCGAACGCATCCGCGAGATCGCCGGCAGCGCACCCGTCAGCTCGGCCGGGAACAGCTCCGTCGCAGCGCGCTGCAGCTCCGCCAGGAGGGCGTCATTGCCTTCCTGGATAGGCGGAATCCGGCCGAGCAGCTCGGCTCGGTAGATGCGGCGCAGCACCGCGAGGCGGAGGTCGTTCGGATGCGTACGGGACTCCACGACCTCGACGAGCTCGCGCAGCCCGGCGGTGTGCTCCAATGCGTCGACAGCCGGAACGACAGGCCGGGCAGGAGCCTGGTAGCACACGAAGTCGCCAAGGAGAGAGACGATCTGGGCGGCGAAGTACGAACGGAGCAAGAAGATCTGGTGCGCGAGCGGCCGACCGGCCGAGCCGCATCGGAGCCGCTGCTCGTCCAGGAATGCCTTCCGGAACAGCTGCCCCGACGACACGATCTCGTACAGCGGGAAGTCGTGGATCGTCACCTTGTCGCGCACCCCGTGGACGAGCGAGGCGCCCTCGATCGGATCCGGCGACGACTGCTTGCCGATCACGAGGTCGGCGAGGTTGCGGTGGCCGAGCTCGTACAGCTTCGCCAGCGCCTCGCGGGGGAGTGTCGCGCCGGGCTCGACCAGCTGGACGTACTCGCCGGTCGCCGCGGCGACACCCGCGTCCCAGGCCTCGTCCCACGGCGCCGAGACCGGCTGGTCCGGGCCGACGAGGAGGATCTCCAGTTCTTCGGCCGGAAGGGTCTGTGCCCGCACTGACGCGAGAGTAACTTGCAGGTCAGACGCGGATTGGCGAGCAGGAACGATGACGCTCACCTTGACCGGCATGACCTTGGACCTCGCAGGAGATGGCTGGCTGACGGGAACGGACGAGTCCCTACGAGGCTAACCCGCCGCACCGGTCACCGCATGCGCCGGGGACCCCGGACCGTCGTGCATAGTGCCACCGATCGGCCCCGGTGCAACCGGGAGGGGGCATGCCATTCGGACAGGCCGGCCGGGGATGACGGAGAGCGTCGGCCAGCGCGCGCAGCGCGCGTGCGCGCGGCGCCCCGCGCCCGGCTGGGCGTGGTGCAGGAGGAACTCATATTGGTTATATGGGTGACGAGCTGGACCGCGGCCAGGCGGGATGTGGGGTGTCGCGCGCCCGGCGATATCCGGCAGACGCGGCCGGGGCACCCTGAGTTCACTCCCTGTGGTCGTCCCGATAGGTTGCGGAGTCCGCCGAGGCCGCCGCAGTTCACGAGCACAGATCTAGTGAGGACACGCACCCGTGCCGCCCGCCACCGAACGGGGTCCCGCGTCTCCGCAAGGGCGCACCGCATCGATCGTCGCGAGCCTGCTGGTCCTCGCCTACGCCGCACTCCTCGTCGGCGCCGCCATCCCCTCGGCCTGGACGTTCCTCGCGGCCGCCGTCTGCTGCGCCGCGCTGGAGATCGCCTGGCGCCGGTTCGCCCCGAGTGCGTCGTCGTACTTCGCCAGCCTCGGCGCCGGCGGAGCCTGGCGTGCGCTCGTACGAGGCGTGGCGCTCCTTGTCTTCCTGGTCCGCACCGACCAGACCCGCTGGATCCTCCTCGCCGCCGCGGCGCTCCTCGCGATCCAGCTCCTGCGACTGGCCGGCTCGGCAACCGCCGACCTGATGAAACGGCGCCGCACGATGCCGATCGTCAGCCGCGGCTTCGATCTCGCGCCCGTCCGCGTACCCAAAGCGCTCCCCGCGGTCTTCACCAGGCACACCGAGGACCTGCTCGCGCTGCCCGACGTCCTCCTGCTCGCCGGCGCCACCGCGGCCGTCCTCACCGGCTCGATCCGTGAGCTCGCCATCGGCGCGGCGGCAGCCGTTTCCCTCGCCCTGGTGGGGGTTTGCGTCCTCGGCGTGGGGGCACTCGCGATGGGACGAGTCCCCGCCGAACGGTTCACCGCCGCCATCCAGCGCGCGCTCGGCAAGGTCGCACCGAACGTCGCCCTCTACTTCGGGGGAAGTCCGGAAACCCTGTACCAGTTGGAGATGTGGGTCGAGACGTTCGAACACCTCGACGTTCCGACCGTCATCCTCGTCCGCGACCGCGACACCCTGCGCAGGCTCGGCCCGACCCGCGTCCCCGTCCTCTGCGTCGAGAGCAGCCAGGAGCTGCGAGAGCTCGACCTGCCCGCCCTGAAGCTCGTCGGGTACGTCGCGCACGACGCCAGCAACGTCGACCTCCTCCTCCGGCGCGGCACAAGGCACGTCTACCTCGGCCACGGCGACAGCGACGACCCCGCGCACTGCACGCCGTTCCTCAAGGCCTACGACGAGGTCTGGACCTCCGGGCCAGCCGCGGCGGAACGGTTCCGCGCCGAAGCGCTCGAGCTCACCGCGATCACAGAGATCGGCCACCCGCGCCACCCTGACGCCGATCGCCCGAGGCCCGACGAGGCGGACGAGGGCGACGGGCTCACCGTCCTCTATGCCCCGACTTGGGAGGGTGCTGGCGGCGAGCCGTCCCCCTCCTCGGTCGCGGTCTGTGGTCCCGACCTGGTCCGCGCCCTCCTCGACCAGGAAGGCGTCCGTGTCCTGTATCGGCCGCACCCGCTCCTCGGCACCCGCGACGAGGCGACGGCGAACGCGGACCGCGAGATCGTCGCGCTGCTCGACGACGCCGCCGTCCCGCAGCCCGCCGAGGTCCCCGACGGCCTGGAAGCGGCCCGAGACGACCTCGACGTCGCACGCGCCGCTGCGGTCACCACGAGGTCGGAACGCGTTGCCGCGTTGGAAGTCTGGGCCCGCAAGCAGCTGCGACCGAACGACGAGCGCACCCACCGCGTCGTCCCCGGTCCGCCGTTCAGCCTCACCGCCTGCTTCGAAGCGGCTGACGTCCTGCTGTGCGACGTGTCGAGCGTGGTGTCGGACTTCGTGGCGAGCGGCAAACCGTACGGCGTGACGAATCCCGCAGGCCTGGATCCCGCCGCCTTCGCCGTTCGCTACCCTTCGAGCCGCGGCGGTTACTTGGTCGATGCCGACGGTTACGGACTGTCGGGTTTGCTCTCCGCTGGTCGCGGACTCGGCGATCCCGCCGCGGAAGTACGTGTTGCGGTACGCCTCGAGCTGCTCGGGCCGGAGCAGCCCCCGGCGATGGACCGACTGCGCGCGCAGGTGGCGCGGACGGTCGAAGGGGTCACACTCGCCAGCAGTTGAGCAGGTGGCAGGTGGGCAGGTCAGCGATCGAGGTGTCGGAAGAAGGGTTGGCCGTGCTGGACTCGCTCAAGCGTCGTGGCTCGTTGCTGGTCGGCGCCGTGCTTCTGGTCGTGGCGTACGCCTCCGTGGTCCTCACCGCGGTCCTCGCCACACCGCTGCTGTTCACGTTCGCGCTGCTCGCGGCCGTCGCCGCCGACACCTTTGTCGACCGCCGGATGCCCGAGTTCACCGCAGCGCTCCGGCGCGTCCAGTTCGGGCTCACCCACCGGGCCTTCGTGCTCGCGTTCGCGGTGCTACTGATGGCCGCGATCGTCGGACGGCCGGGGCTGCTCACGTTCGCCGTGCTCGCGGTGGCCGTGGTCGCGGCGCGCGTCGGCTACCTCGTGCTGCTCAAGCTGGTCCGGCGGCGCATCGTGCCGGCGGTGGAGGTACGCAACCTCCAACTCCCCACGAAGTTCATCCCCGTCCACCTGCCGCGGGTGCTCGAGGACGACGTCAGCCTGCGGCTGCACGCGCTCGGCGCCCTCGCGCTGCTGGGCGGCGTGCTCAGCGTGCAGTGGGACGCGGCATGGGTCTTCACCGCGCTCGTGCTCGCGTACCTTGCCGTGGTCGGCGGTGCCTGCGTCGTGCTCGTCCGCTGGCTGCTGTGGCTGCGCCGCCAGCCCAGCCGGCAGGAGCTGCTCGACGCGGTGAGCCAAGCCCTGCGGGAACGCCAGACCGAGGTCGTCCTCTACTTCAGCGGCTCGGCGAACGCGACGTACCAGGTCGACATGTGGCTCTCCACACTGTCGCGGATGCGCCGGCGCGCGGTGGTGCTGGTGCGCGAGCGGCACGCGATCAAGCAGCTCGCGCGGACCGACGTCCCCGTGGTCTGCGTGCCGGGCGCTGTCGACCTGATGGGCTTCGCGTTGCCGCAGGTGCAGGTCGCGTTCTACGTCGCGCACAGCAGCAAGAACATCCAGTTCCTGCGGGAGCCGCGGGTGAAGAGCGTGTTCATCGGGCACGGCGACAGTGACAAGGTCGGCAGCTTCAACCCGTTCAGCAAGGCGTACGACCAGATCTGGGTCGCCGGCGCCGGCGGTCGCGACCGGTACGCGCGGGCCAAGGTCGGCGTACGCGACGACGCGATCGTCGAGGTCGGGCGGCCGCAGCTCGACAGCATCGAACGGCGGACGAAGCGCCCCGTCGCGCACCCGGACCGGCCGCTGACCGTGCTCTACGCGCCGACCTGGGAGGGCTGGAACGACGAGGAGTTCCAGACCTCGTTGACCGAGATGGGTCCGCAGATCGTCCGCAAGCTGCTCAACGGGCCGATCCCCGTGCGGCTCGTCTACAAGCCGCACCCGCTGACCGGCACCCGCGACGTCGCGGCCCGCGAGGTCGACGAACGGATCCGCGCGCTGATCGCCACGGCGAACGGCGCCCGCACCGTCCCGCCGTCCGCGCAGGCCCGGCTCGACGCGCTGGAGGCGCGGCTCGGCGCCGCCGACGTGACCGTCGACGAGGAGGCGGCGCTCGTCGCCGAGCGGGTGTCGACGTTCTGGTCCGCGCACGCGGGGCACCACCTGGTCGTCACGGAGAAGATGCCGACGCTGTTCGACTGCTTCAACGCCGCGGACCTGCTGATCGCGGACGTGTCGAGCGTGGTCTCGGACTTCATCGCGAGCGGCAAGCCGTACCTCGTCGCGAACCCGAAGGGGCTCCCGGACGGGGTGTTCCGCGAGTCGTTCCCGAGCTCGCGGGCGGCGTACCTGCTGCACCCAGGCGCCGGCGACCTGGAGGAGATCATCGACCGGATCGTCGCGACCGACCCGTTGGCGGCCGAGCGTGACGTGGCCCGGGCGTACCTGCTGGGGCCGGACAAGCCGACGTCGATCGCCCGCTGGGACGCGGCAGTGGACCGGCTGGTCGCCGAGGCGGAGCTGGAGTGGGCGGGCGTTCGCGGCGCTGGCCCGGGCGCCGACCCTGCGGTCGTCCCCGCCGGCAGCCGCTGAGAGTTGAGCCAACTCCACTCAAGCTTGCTGCTTGCGGTCGAACCTGCGTGAGCTAGACTCAAGTCTCCTGCGTTGGCTTGGATGGAGGAACGGGTATGGCTCGAGCGGTCGGTATCGACCTCGGTACGACGAACTCTGTGGTGGCGGTTCTGGAGGGCGGCGAGCCCACGGTCGTGACGAACGCCGAGGGTTCCCGGACGACGCCGTCGGTGGTGGCGTTCGCCAAGAGCGGTGAGGTGCTCGTCGGCGAGGTCGCGAAGCGGCAGGCGGTGACGAACGTCGACCGTACGATCCGGTCGGTCAAGCGGCACATGGGGACGACCTGGAAGCAGCAGATCGACGAGAAGTCGTTCACGCCGCAGCAGATCTCGGCCTTCATCCTGCAGAAGCTGAAGCGCGACGCCGAGGCGTATCTCGGCGAGCCGGTGACGGACGCGGTGATCACCGTTCCCGCGTACTTCTCCGACGCTCAGCGGCAGGCGACCAAGGAGGCCGGTGAGATCGCCGGTCTGAACGTGCAGCGCATCATCAACGAGCCGACCGCGGCGGCGCTGGCGTACGGCCTGGACAAGGGCTCGGACCAGACCATCCTGGTGTTCGACCTCGGCGGTGGCACGTTCGACGTGTCGCTGTTGGAGATCGGCGACGGGGTGTTCGAGGTCAAGGCGACGAACGGTGACAACCACCTCGGCGGCGACGACTGGGACCAGAAGGTCGTCGACTGGCTGGTGGCGCAGTTCAAGAACAAGCAGGGCATCGACCTGGCGGCGGACAAGATCGCCAAGCAGCGGCTGACCGAGGCGGCGGAGAAGGCGAAGATCGAGCTCTCGTCGGCGTCGGAGTCGAACGTCAACCTGCCGTACATCACCCTCGGCGAGTCCGGACCGCTGCACCTGGAGGAGAAGCTCACCCGCTCGGAGTTCCAGCGGATGACGTCGGACCTGCTGGAGCGCTGCCGCCGACCGTTCGAGCAGGTTTTGAAGGACGCGGGCATCCCGCTGGACAAGATCGACCACGTGATCCTGGTCGGTGGGTCGACCCGGATGCCGGCCGTGGCGGACCTCGTGCGCGACCTGACCGGTGGCAAGGAGCCCAACAAGGGCGTCAACCCCGACGAGGTCGTCGCCGTCGGCGCGTCCCTGCAGTCCGGTGTGCTGAGGGGTGAGGTCAAGGACGTCCTGTTGCTCGACGTGACGCCGCTGTCCCTGGGCATCGCGACGGGGCGTTTGGCCAAGGACGGTGGGGTTTTCACCAAGCTGATCGAGCGCAACACGACGATCCCGACGAAGCGTACGGAGATCGTCTCGACGGCGTCGGACAACCAGCCCGCCGTTCTGGTGGAGGTCTACCAGGGCGAGCGGCCGATGGCGGCGGACAACCACCTGCTCGGCAACTTCGAGTTGACAGGCATCGCGCCGGCGCCGCGCGGGGTTCCGAAGATCGAGGTGACGTTCGACATCGACCCGAACGGCATCGTGAACGTGTCGGCAAAGGACACCGCGACCGGGCGTGAGCAGCGGATGCAGGTGACCGGCGGCTCGGCGTTGCCGAAGGACGACATCGACAAGATGATCCGGGACGCCGAGCAGTACGCCGAGGACGACCGCAAGCGCCGCGAGGCCGCGGACCTGCGGGACACCTCGGACCAGCTGGCGTACCAGACGGAGAAGTTCCTTACCGACAACGGCGAAGTGATCCCGGAGGACGCGAAGGCCGAGGTCACCGAGGACGTCGCGGCGCTGAAGAAGGCGTTGGAGGGCGACGACACCGACGCGCTCAAGGCCGCGTTCGACAAGCTGTCGGCGTCGCGGGAGAAGATGGGTGCCGCGATGTATGCCGCCGCTCAGCAGGGTGGCGGCGCGGAGGGCGCTCCGACGGACTCCGCGACGGACGCTGCAGACGACGGCGTCGTCGAGGGTGAGGTCGTCGAGGACGAGCCG
Source organism: Tenggerimyces flavus (assembly GCF_016907715.1). Classification (NCBI taxonomy): domain Bacteria; kingdom Bacillati; phylum Actinomycetota; class Actinomycetes; order Propionibacteriales; family Nocardioidaceae; genus Tenggerimyces; species Tenggerimyces flavus. The sequence continues at coordinate 3,858,936 of NZ_JAFBCM010000001.1, forward strand.
CCCGCCGAGGAGCCGAAGGACAAGCCCGCAGGCTAGGGCTCGGAGCGAACGCCCACGACTTGTTGGACAGATCTCGGCCTAGAAGCCGTGATCTGTCCAACAACTCCGCTCCCACAGTCACTGGCGGGCGTCACGGACCAGTCTGAGGGCGTTGCCGGTCCCTTCGCGGAACTCGGTCGGGGACATGCCCACGTACCGGCGGAACGCGGCCGAGAAGTGTTTGCTGGTGGAGAAACCGAGCTCATAGGCGATCGACGTGATGCTGTGCGAACCCTCCGTGAGCAGGTCCTCGGCCCGCTCGATCTTCACCCGCAGGATGTGGTCCTTCGGGCTCGTCCCGAACGTTTTCGTGAACGTCTCGTAGAAGTGCGTCGCCGACATCTGCGAGACGTCCATCAGCTGCGTCACCGAGATCGGTTCGGACAGCCGCCCCTCCATCCACTCCAGCGCCCGGCGGAGGCCCGGGTGCATCGGCAGCCGATCCGCGTCGTCCGTCGACCGCCCGCGCAGCAGGTCGATCAACGCGCTCGTACACAGTGACTGGCGCCACGCGCGGCTGAGGGCGTCGTCGCCGGGTGGAGCCGCCAACACGCGCGTGAGCAGGTCGGAGCTCAACGGCGGAACGGGCCACACCGCGCAGTCGGACTCGACCAGCTGCCGGATCACCCGGGCGAGTACCGGATCCACCGGCTCGCCACCAGGAGCGTCCGCGTTCAACAACAGCCAGAGCAACTCGCCGCGCGGCTGGACGCCGATGCCGGTGACGTACGTACTGCCGGGCCGGATCCGGATCGCCTCGCCCGGGTCCGCGGTCGTCACATGCCCGTCGATGAGGACGTCGAAGCGCCCCCGCAAGGGCAGCGCCAGCACCAGCAGGCGAGCGTGGCGCTGCGGCGGCAGAGGGTCGTGGGCCGCGAGGTAGCGGTAGCGCCCGACGCTCACGAACGGCCCGAGGCCGCGCAGATCGACGATCGTGCGTTCCGAGGTCGACTCCAGATCGGGCACGTCCGAGGCAGCCGGCAGCCGAGCACGGTCGGTCACCGTTCACCACCTCCGCTCAGGCCGACGGGACGCCCGAAAACGTCCGGTGGAGGAATCCGGACGCGCATTCCAGCTTAATCGGACAGGGTGGCGCCATGGAGACCGACCAATTGCCCGCGGGAACGGCAGCCCACGTGGAGGCTCTCGACCGCGACGGCTTCGTCGTTCTCGACAACCTGCTGAGTACGGCCGAGCTCGAGGCTTACCGCACCATCTACGACCGGTTCCTGTCCGGCGAGATCGACGCGGGCAGCAAGCGGAGCGACCTCGGCGCCGGCGCGGAGCCGTCCGTCACGGGCACGGAGAACATCACCCAGATCATGTGGCCGTCCCTGCTCTGCCGCGAGCTCGTCGACCTGCCGCTGCACGCCCGGGGACTGGAGCTGGCTCGCGAGCTGATCGGTGCCGACGCCGAGCTCGACTTCGACATGCTGATCGACAAGGCGCCGAGGACCGCCACCGCGACGCCCTGGCACCAGGACGCCGGCTACTGGGTCAATCTCCCCGACGGACGCGCGGTCTCGATCTGGGTGTCGCTCGACGAGGCGACGTTGGACAGCGGCTGCATGTGGTACGTCCAGGGCTCGCACCGCGGCCCGGTCCGCCCACACCGGCCGGCAGGCAAGGGCGGAGGTGCCATCGAGTGCGAGGGATCGGAGGACGAGCCCGGGGCGACGCCCGTACCGCTCCAGCCGGGTGCCGCGGTGGCACACGTCGGCCGGACGTTGCACTACTCCCGCGGCAACATCACCGACCGGCACCGCCGCGCGTACATCCTGAACTACCGGCCGGCGGCCATGATCGCGCGCGAACGCGAGCTCGGCATGGATCACGGCAAGACGAACAACGAACGCGTCGTACGCAACACCGAGGCACAGTGACGTGGCTGCCACAGACGCTCCGCTGCGCGTCGCGGTGATCGGTGCCGGGTCACGCGGTGCCTTGTACGCAAGGCTGTTCCGCAAGACCGGGCGGGCCGAGGTCGTCGCCGTCGCGGATCCCAATCTCCGTCAGCGCGACCGGGTGGCAGACGACCACGGCATCGCTCCGGACCTGCGGTTCGAGTCCTGGACCGACCTGGTCGCGCGCGGCAAGATCGCCGACGCCGTCATCGTCGCCACGCCGGACCGGCAGCATCGGGATCCGGCCGTCGCCTGCGCGGACCTCGGCTACGACATCCTGCTCGAGAAGCCGATGGCACCTACCGAGGCCGACGCCGAGCAGATCGCCGCTGCCGCGGAGCGCTCCGGTGCGTTCCTGATGGTCTGCCACGTGATGCGCTACACCCCGTACACCAAGGCGATCCGGGCGGTCGTACGGTCGGGCGCCATCGGCCGGATCGCCAGCGTCGAACACCTCGAGCCGATCGGTTGGTACCACTTCGCCCACTCCTACGTCCGCGGCAACTGGTCTCGCGAGTCCGAGTCGAGCTCCATGCTGCTGTCCAAGTCATGCCACGACATCGACTGGCTGTCGTACGTGATTGGGCAACGGGCGTTGAGAGTCTCGTCGTTCGGCTCGCTGCTGGAGTTCCGCCCGGAACGCAAACCCGTCGGCGCCGGGACGAGCTGTACGAGCTGCGCCGTCGAGCCGACCTGCACCTACTCGGCGCTGCGCATCTACCACGGCCGCGGTGCGGGCCACTTCGCCGACATCGTCCGGCGGAAGTCCGAGACAGGCGACCTCCTGGACGCCTTGCAGACAAGCGAGTACGGCCGATGCGTCTACGACGGAGGCAACGACGCCGTCGACCACCAGGTCGTCACGATCGAGTACGAGGGCGGCGCGACGGCCTCGTTCACCGCCGTCGCGTTCGCCGACATCCACGGCCGGCAGACCAGGATCTTCGGCACCGAAGGGTCCATCGAAGGCGACGGAACCTCCTTCACCGTAAGGCAGTTCCAGACCGGAACGGTCACGACGCACACCCCGCGGACCGCCGAGGAGTCCCAGGATCTCGGTGACCATGGTGGCGCCGACGGCGACATCGTGGCCGAGTTCCTCGCTGCCGTAGCTGGAGATGTCGCGAAGGAAGAGCTCAGCGGACCGGACGCCACGCTCGAGACCCACCGCATCACCTGGGCCGCGGAACGCTCGCGGCTCGAGGGCGCGGTCGTCACGTTGAACGGAGCAGCAGGGTGATGAACCGACGCGGCCTTCTCAAGGGCCTGACGGGCTTGGGTATCGGGGCCGCCCTGGTGGGCTGTTCGAGCAAGGGCGGCGGCGGAGGTGGAGAAGGCGACGCCGAGAACGCCGAGATCAGCTTCGGCCTGTGGGACAAGATCGTGGCCGACATGGTGCGCAAGAACCTCCCCGCGTTCAGCAAGGCGCATCCAGGCATCCGCGTCACCGTTCAGGACACGCCGTGGGACGGGTACTGGTCCAAGCTGCAGACGCAGACGAGCTCCGGTACGGCCCCCGACGTGATCTGGATGAACGGCCCCAACTTCCAGCTGTACGCGGGAAACGGCAACCTGGAGCCGCTCGACAGCATGGTCGACGACAAGTCGCTCGTGCCCACGAACTTCCCCGCGCCCCTCCTCGACCTCTACACGCTCGACGGCAAGCTGTACGGCGTTCCGGGCGTCTACAACGCCACCGCGCTCTGGTACAACACCGCACTCTTCGACGCTGTCGGGGAGGAGCACCCGAACGACAGCTGGACGTGGGAGACCGTGCAGAGCACCGCTGACCGCATCAAGAAGAACAGTAAGGGCGTCTACGGGATAGCGTTCGAACTCGGCAGCGGTGAGGTCAGCTACTACAACACGATTCACCAGGCCGGCGGCTTCGTCATCTCCGAGGACAAGTCCACGTCCGGCTACGACAAGCCCGAGACCATCGAGGGACTGGAGTACTTCGCGAGCATGATGCGGAACGCCTCGGCGCCGTCCATCAACCAGCTCAGCGACCAGGATCCCGACGACTGGTTCGGCAGCGGCAAGGCCGCCATGCTCTACGGCGGCGCGACCTCCGTCGCTACCTTGGCGGAGTCGCCGCAGGCCAAGAACATCAAGCTCGTCCACCTTCCGAAGAAGGTCAACAGCGACTGCGTCGTGCACGGCGTCGGGACCTCTATCAGCGCCTCGTCCAAGAACAAGGCCGCCGCGCGCGTCTTCTGCTCGTGGGTCGCGTCGAAGGAGTTCTCCGAGCTGCTGGGTGGCACCGGTTCGACCATCCCGCCCTTCGCCGGCAGCGAACAGTCCTACCTCGCTGCCCGTCCGGAGTTCGACCTGAAGGTCCTGATCGACGCGGCGAAGACCGGCTATCCCTACCCGTGCTCCAAGAACACCACGGCGTGGTCGAGCCTCGAGCCCAAGGTGCTTGCCGACCTCTGGTCGGGAAAGGTCGACGCGAAGTCCGCCGGAACCGAGCTGGCCAAGCAGATGAACGCCCAGCTCGCCAAGGGCTGAGGTGCACAAACCAGGGTCGTCGACCGGCGTCGCCGTGAGGCTCGTACGGGCGCGCCGGCAGCACGACGGCTGGGTGCCGTGGGCGTTCATCTTCCCCACCGTGGTGGGGATCTCCGCGTTCTATCTGTGGCCCACGCTGCAGTCGGTCTACTTCTCGTTCACCGAATGGGGGCCGTTCGGCGGGACGACCTGGATCGGGGCGGAGAACTACCTCAGGCTGGCCGGCGATCCGCAGGTCCTGAAGGCGCTCGGCAACACCGCGCTCTACACCGCGGTCACGCTGCTCTCGATCCCGCTCGCGATCTGGTTGGCCAGCCTGCTGAACCGCCCGGGCCTGCGTGGTCGGACGTTCTTCCGCATCCTGTTCTTCCTGCCGGTCGTCACCGTGCCGGCCGCCATCGCGATGGTGTGGAAGCTGATGTTCAACGGCGAGTTCGGCGTGATCAACTACGTGCTGTCCCTGGTCGGGATCACCGGACCGTTCTGGCTGCAGACACCCGTCGTGAGCATCGTCGCGGTCGCCGTCGTGGGGATCTGGACCACGCTCGGCTTCAACATGATCATCCTCGGCGCCGGTTTGCAGACCATTCCGGACGAGCTGTACGAGGCCGCCGAGCTCGACGGCGCCAGCCCGGTGCGGAGACTGCTGCACGTCACCGTTCCGCTGCTGACCCCGAGCATCTTCTTCGTCACGACCATCACCGTGATCGCCTCGCTCAAGGTGTTCGACCTGGTGTTCTTGATGATCGGCCCGACGAACCCCGTCATCGACGACGCGCAGACCCTCGTCTATCTCTTCTACGACGAGGGATTCCTGGTCAACGACAAGGGATACGCCGCCGCCATCGGGGTCGTCGTCCTCCTCGTGATCGCGGCCGTGACGCTCGTCCAGTTCCGGCTGCAACGCAGATGGGTGCACTATGAGTAGCCGTCGAGGTGGATCGAACGTCGTCGCCTACGTCGTGCTCGGCGTCGGTGGACTGCTGATGGTCTCTCCGTTCCTCTACCAGATCTCGGCGTCCCTCATGACCAACGCCGAGGTGACCGCGATCCCCAAACGGCTCCTTCCGGAGACGATCCAGTGGGGGAACTATCCCGCGGCGCTGGCGGCCTTTCCGTTCTGGGACCAGCTGCGCAACACCGTGCTGTTCACGGTCATCCAGACGGTCTGCCAGGTGCTCTTCGCGTCGATGGCGGGGTACGCGTTCGCCCGGCTCAAGTTCGCCGGCGCCAGGCCGATCTTCGCGATCCTGCTGTCCATCTTGATGATTCCGGCCGAGCTGCTGCTGATCAGCCAGTACCAGATCGTGCAGAACCTCGGTCTGCTCAACACCATCGCGGGACTCGTCGCACCCGGGATCGTCACGGTCTTCGGGACGTTCATGATGCGGCAGTTCTTCCTGGGCCTACCGCGCGAGCTGAGTGACGCCGCCAAGATCGACGGGGCGGGACCGGTGACCACGTTCGTCCGCATCATGCTGCCGCTGGCCATGCCGGGTGTGAGTGCCCTCGCCATCATCGTGGCGATCAGCTCGTGGGGCGCGTTCCTCTGGCCGCTCATCGTCGCGACGTACAGCGAGAACATGCCGCTCGCCGTCGGCATCGCCTCGTTCGCCGGCGAGCACGAGACCGACTACCCGCAGATGATGGCGGCGAGCCTGGTCGTCATGCTGCCCGTCATGATCTTCTTCGTCGCCCTGCAACGACGCGTGATCGCGGGCCTCGCGTTCTCCGGCATCCGGGGCTGACCTCACCTGGAGAGGGGCCGACCGTGGCCGATGCGGCGGACGTACCGACCGTGATCAACGTGTCCGGAACGATGACGGCGCTGGGCGCCTCGATCGCCGGGCCGGAGGTCGCCGCGGCGATGGTGGCGATGCTGCCTCGCTTCGTACGGATGAGTGAACTGCACGCGCTGGCTGGCGAAACGGTCGCGGCGGCCACGGGCGCCGAGGCGGGGTTCGTCACGGCCTCGGCCAGCGCCGGCATCACGGTCGCCGTCGCGGCGGCGATGACCGGCGCCGACCTGAGCCGTGTCGAGCAGCTGCCCGACACCGACGGCTTGCGGAACCGGGTCGTGCTGCAGGCGGGTCACAACTGCCACTACGGCGCGCCGCTCTCGCAGGCGGTCCGACTCGCGGGGGCGAGGGTCGACCTGGTGGGAACGGCGACCCTGGTCGGCGAGCACAACGTTCGGGACGCGCTGTCGGAGCAGACCGCCGCGGGCCTGTTCGTCGTCTCCCACCACGTCGTCGGCTACGGCCAGGTCCCGCTCGAAAGGTTCAGCGCGCTGTGTCACGAACGCGGCGTGCCGGTGATCGTCGATGCCGCCTCGGAGTACGACCTCCGCGGCTTCCTGACCGCCGGTGCCGACGTCGTCGTCTATTCGGCGCACAAGTTCCTCGGTGGACCCACCGCGGGCATCGTCGCGGGTCGGCGGGACCTCGTCCGCGCCTGCGCCCTGCAGAACGCCGGCATCGGGCGAGGCATGAAGGTCGGCAAGGAGTCGATCGCCGGAACGATCGCGGCGTTGGCGGCCTGGGACCGGCGCGACCCGGCGGCGATCCGCGCCCGCGAGACGGCAGCGCTTCGGTCGTGGAGCCAGGCGCTCGCGGAGACGCCGGGCGTCACGACCCGGATCGTGCCCGACCCGACGGGCAACCCGCTCGACCGCCTGCTCGTCGTCGTCGACGCGGCCGAAGCGGGCGCGTCCGCACGTGACGTGGCTGCGGCGCTGGCGGCGGGATCGCCGGCCGTCGTCGTGCGCGATCACGAAGTCGCCAACGGCTGGTTCCAGCTCGATCCGTGCAACCTGCACGACGGGCAGGCGGCAGTCGTCGCGGAGCGGTTGAGGAACGTCTTCGCCGCCGCGCGGCGAGGACAGCTCTAGCTGGTCGGCTTGTCCTCGGGCTCGGAGGTGTCGGTGTCCGCCTCGTCCTCGTCCTCAGAGTCGGCCTCTGCCTCGGCTTCGTCCTCTTCGTCTTCGTCGTCGAGCTCGTCGTCGGTGAGCGGGAAGAGCTCGTCCAGCCAGTCCTGCCAGTCACCGGAGAGCTGGTCGACCACCTCCTCGTCGGCAACCTCCTCGCCGTACAGGTAGTGGTAGATGCTCACCGTGCAGGGCTCGTCGCCGTCGACCGCGAACCGGTGCAGGCCGTTCTCTGTACGGATGCCGAGCAGCTGGTGGGCGACGACCGCGTCGACCGTGCCGGTGATCTCCTCCGGGCCTTCCGGCTTCAGCTCGATCGACGCCTCGACGGCGAGCTCGCCCTCGACGTTCAGCGCCGCGACCAGCTGGGTCCAGGCCACTTCCGCGCTGAGCTCCGGGCTCGCACCGGCGACGGTGGCCGCACCGGGCTCGCCGGGGAAGTGGGTGAGGTACGCGGTCAGGTTGCCGAGGAACAGGTCCCAGCCCTGGTCGTAGCTCGCGAACTCCGCGTCCCACTCCTCGCCCTCGGGGAACCCGCTCTGGACGAAGGTGAGCACGCTGGTCTCGGGCTCCTCGTCCGCCCAGTCGTCGGAGTCCTCGGAGTCTTCGGCTGCCTCGTCGGCGGTGTCCTCGGACTCCGCTGTGGGTTCCTCGACCTCCTCGACCTCGTCGGCCACCGGCTCCTCGACGACCTCCTCGGTGGCGTCCTCGGCGTCCTCGGTGTCCTCGTCCATCTCGCCGTTCGCGGAGACCGCGGCGATGCGGAAGTCGTACAAGTAGTCCGGCTGGTCCGGCGATTCCAGCGGGAACCGCCCGTACGCGAACCGCTCACCCTCCTGCCACACCAGCACCCGGCCGTCCAGTCCCGGCCCGAGGCTCACCAGGCCGCCCTCACCGGGGAAGATCTCGTGCGGGACGTACCAAGCGGAGATGCCGGGCCCAGTCGCGATCGCCTCCCACACCTGCTCCGGAGTCGCGGGGAGCGCGACCTCCTTCTCGATCCGTCGGGCGTCGTCGTCCACCGGGGCTCCTTCTCCATCGCGGCCGAATGGGAATGGCGCGCTTACGGTACCGAGTCCAGCTGGGCAATAGAGTCCAGGGAGCCGCCCAGTTGGAAGGAGCTACCGGCCGTGAACGAACGTGTGCTGGACACGCCCGAGGTCGACCTCGTCTACGACGTCTACGGCCCGCTGCCGACCGCGGACGGGCGATCCCCGCTGCTGATGGTCGGCCAGCCGATGGACGCGACCGGCTTCGCGACGTTGCGGTCGTACTTCCCGGACCGGACGGTCGTGACGTACGACCCGCGCGGCCTCGGTCGCAGCAAGCGCAAGGACGGGCGGGTGGACCACACGCCGGAGGTGCAGGCGTTCGACCTGCACGCGATCATCACCGAGCTCGGCGTCGGGCCGGTGGAGGTGTTCGGGAGCAGCGGGGGAGCGGTGACCGCGCTCGAACTCGTGGCGAGCTACCCGGACGACGTGACCGTTCTCGTCGCCCACGAGCCGCCGATCATCCCGCTGCTCCCCGACGCCGAGGCCGCGAGGCGGGCCCAGCAGGGGATGCTCGACGCGTACCAGGCGAAGGGCGCCGGTGCGGGGCTGGCGACGTTCATCGCAATGACGTCTTGGCAGGGCGAGTTCACCGAGGGCTATTTCGCGCAGCCGGCGCCGGATCCCGCGGCGTACGGGATGCCGACCGACGACGACGGCTCGCGCGACGACCCGCTGCTCTCCGACCGGTCCCTGTCGATCACCGACTATCGCCCCGACTCCGCCGCGCTGGCCGCCTGCTCCACTCGCGTCCTCGTCGCGATGGGGGAGGAGTCGCGCAACCTGATGACGGGCCGTACGGCTGAGGCGACCGCGTCGTTCCTCGGCCAGCAGGTGACGATGTTCCCCAGTCACCACGGCGGGTTCGCGGGCCCCGAGTTCGGCTACCCCGGCCAGCCCGAGGCGTTCGCCCAACGGCTGCGCGAGGTACTCGACGGATCAGAGTGACCAACCGCGAGCGGTTCGGGTGAGCTGCACGAACCCGAGCCGCTCGTACAAAGCCAGCTCTGCCGTGTCGTCCGGCGCGGCGTACGTCAGCAGCCGCTCCACGCGGCCCAACGACAGCCACTCGGCCGCCGCGCCGAACAGCCGCGTGGCGACGCCCTTGCGCCGGAACTCCTTCTGTACAAAGAGATTCCCCACGTCCGCCCAGCCCGCCAACCGGGCCAGTCGCTCGCCGTCGGCGAGGCTCTCCACCTCCAGGTAGCCCGCCTCGGCGCCCTCGAGGACAGCGGTGAAGCGCGTCCCGTTCACGCCCACCGACCGCCGAATCTCGGCTTGTCCTAATGTCTTGATGTCCTGACATTCTGACCAAGTGCGAAGGTCGGGGACTCGGGCGAGCAGCACCAGCTCGGTGTCGCCGGTGTGCTTGAAGCCGGCGCGTTCGTAGATCGCCCGGACGTGCGGCCACTGCTCCGGTACGCCGTAGCAGGCCGGCGCGGGCAGCGAGCCGTCCGCGTACCGCACCCGGACCTGCCACCGCACCAGCTGCGCGAGGCAGGCGGCCGCCAGCTGGTCGCCGACCGCGGCGGCGTCCGCCCAGGGCGACTCGGGCGCCCAGCAGACCAGCCAGCGGAGCACGCCGGCGTCGCGGTAGTCCTTGCCGACGCGCTCGTCCGACGCGTAGCGCTGCAGGTGAGCCGCCGCGACCAGACGTTGGCGTTGGAACGCCACGAGTGTGACGCGTTCGGCGACCCAGGGATCCTCGATGAACTCGGCCGGCTCGCTCTCGAGCTGGCTGAGCACCGTACTCACCGACACCGAGACGCCGGGGACGACGGCCTGGAGGTGGGCGTTGACGAGGTGGGTGAGCTGTTCGCGATCGCCGCGATGGAACGGCCGGATCTCGATCGAGGACATGAGCGGACCTCCACGAAACTCTGTGAGAACAAGGAGGCCGCTACCGGTGCGGCACGTCCCGACCCTAACAGCGCGCGGCAGCTTGTGGCCACGGCCGTTGACGACGACCTCAGGCAACCTGTCAGATATCTGACAGAAGGAGTCTGGCGTTCCGAGGAGCCCTCATGAAGTCGCTGATCCTGCTCGCCGCCCTTGTCGTCCCGCTCGCCGTCGCGCCCGCCGTCGCACCGGCCCAAGCGGCGCCGGAGCCGCAGGTGTTCGTCCAACAGGTGTTGTTCAAACGGGATACGAACGGGTTCGACTGCTACCGCATCCCCGCGATCGTCCGCACCGAGCAGGGCACGCTGCTCGCGTTCGCCGAGGCGCGCCGCGACAACGGCCTGAGCTGGTGCAACGACGCCGGCCACCTCGACCTCGTCGTACGCCGTTCGACCGACAACGGCACGACGTGGGGCCCGGAGATCACGGTCGCTGGCGGCCCGTCCGCGACCCGCGGCAACCCGGTGCCGATCGTCGTCGACGGCGGCCCGAACGACGGCCGCATCGTGCTGCTCACGACGCAGAACCCGTTCGGGCAGAGCACGCCGCGCACGCCGTACGTCCAGTTCTCCACCAAGGCGCAGGACGGCACCGCCTGGACGGCGCCGAGGAGCCTGGCCAGCGAGATCGACGACCCGACGTGGGGCTGGTACGCCACCGGGCCGGTGCACGGCATCCAGCTGAAGCGCGGTGCCCATGCCGGCCGGCTGATCGGCGGGATGAACGCCGACACCCCGAGCGGCAACCTCGCCGGCCTCGTCTACAGCGACGACGCGGGCGACACCTGGCACCTCGGCGGGACGCGACCGGGCGCGAGCGCGAGCATCCTCCCGCAGGAGCTCAGCCCGATCGAGCTCGCCGACGGGCGCATCTACCTCGCCGCGCGCAACCAGGCGACCGGCGCGCAGTGGCCGCGTGCGTACGCGATCAGCGTCGACGGCGGCGCGACGCTGACCGCGCCGTTCGCGTTCGTCACGAACCTCGCCGCGACGCCGCGCGTGCAGGGCTCGACGCTCCGGCTGCACGCGACCGACGAGGGAGACAGGTACAACCGGATCCTGTTCGCGACGCCGAACGACCCGACGTTCCGCAAGAAGCTGACGATCTACTCGTCGTACGACGAGTCGGCAAGCTGGCAAGGCGGAAAGCAGATCACTCTGGACCGCTCCGGCTACTCCGACCTGGTGGAGATCGGCAACGGGCGGATCGGCGTGCTGTACGAGGCCGGGTTGGAGAGTGGCGACGCGCGCGACGAGATCCGGTTCACCACGTTCACCGAGGCCGATCTCGGGCATCCGGACGGGAGCACGGCGGGGCCGAGGACGCCGGACGAGTCGGGCCGCGACCTAGACGCGTACGTGCGCGGCGCTGCCGGCACGGTCGCGGGACGGTACGGCGACGCGATCGACCTCACCGGCGGCTCTCTCCAGGCACCGTACGCGCTGTCGCTGGCGATCGGGAGCGGCGACTTCACCGTGTCGGCGTGGATCAAGTACGGCGCGACGAAGGGCGACCAGGCGATCTTCTGGGCTTATGGGCAAGGCGAAACCGCCCCACAGGTGTGGCTACGGGCCGAGCCCGGCGCCGCGCGGATCCGGGGGCTGATGACCACCGGCGCCGGGACCGCGTCGGTGGCGTCGACGCAGGCGTACGACAACCAGGCCTGGCATCACGTCGCGCTGCAACGCGCCGGCGCACAGCTCCGGCTGTTCGTCGACGGCACGCAGGTGTCGTCGGTCGCGGCACCGGCCGGTTCGGTCAGCACCGCAAGGCCGTTCCGGGTGTACGTCGGTCAACGACTCGACGGAGTGCACCGCTTCGACGGGCAGCTCGACGAGGTCCGGCTGTACAAGCGCGCGCTGACCGCGGCGGAGCTGACGAGCGTCCGTACGAGCAACGCGACGCCGCCAGGTGCGGAGCTGCGACTGCCGTTCGAGACCATAGGGGGATGAGGACCCCGCTGTATCTCGACGCGCAACGCCGGCTGCGCGACTTCATCCTGGCCGAGAAGCTCGGGCCCGGTGACCCGTTGCCGGCGGAGTCGCGGCTGGCGGAGGAGCTCGGGATCAGCCGGCTGTCGCTGCGCGAGGCGACGAAGAGCCTGCAGACGTTGGGGATTCTGCAGGCACGGGTGGGGCGGGGGTTGTTCGTCAGTACGTTCAGCTTCGCCCCGATTCTCGAGCAGCTGCCGTACAGCGCGGGTGTGGGCGGCAGCTCGCTGGCGGAGGTGTTGCAGGTCCGCGAGGCGCTCGAGACCGGGCTGGTCGTGGAGGTCGCGCGGCGGATGTCCGCTTCCGACCTGGATGCGTTGGATGCCTTGGTCGAGGAGATGGCGACGGCCTACGCGGCGGGGGACAGCCTGGCGGACGTGGACCGCCGCTTCCACGTGACGCTGTTCGCGCCGTTGGGCAACACGTTGTTGACGGGGCTGATCGAGCTGTTCTGGGACCTGTTTCACAAGCTGGAGAAGGAACTTCCGGCGGGCGACCAGCACTCCGTCGACGTGCACCGCGATCTCGTGGCCGCGTTGCGATCCGGTGATCCCGGGCAGATGACGCGTGCGGTCAGCGACCACTTCGAGGGGATCCGCCGGTCGTTGGCCTAGGTCGTCTTGGCGGGGAAGTCGTGCACCTTGGCGCTCGCGATGAGCTCCTCGACGATCGGGTCGAGCTCGAGCCTGCGTTCGATCTTCTCCAGCTGGGGCACCTCGGCGCGCGTCTCGGCGAGCGGTGAGGCGAACAGCGTGCAGCAGTCCTCGTCGGGCAGGATCGAGATCTCGGCGGTGCCGATGCGTTCGGCCTCGGCCACGATCTCGGACTTGTCCCAGCCCAGCAACGGACGCAGCAACGGGAGCTCGGCGGCGTCCTCCACCGCGACCAGGTTGGCGAGCGTCTGGCTGGCGACCTGGCCGAGCGAGTCGCCGGTGATCAGGGCGTCGGCGCCGATCTGCTTGGCGAGGTAGGACGCCGTGCGGACCATCAACCGGCGCTGCGCGAGCACCTGCAGGTTGCCGGCGCCGGCGGTCGCGAGCGAGCGTTGCGCGTTGCCGAACGAGACGACCCACAGCCTCGATCCGCCGCCGCGGAACTTGTCCAGCTTCGTGACAAGTCCGTACGCCTTGTAGATCGACTGCGGGCTGGTGAACGGCATGCCGGAGAAGTGCACGTAGTCGCTCGAGAGGCCGCGGCGCATCGCGCGGTAGCCGGCGACGGGGGAGTCGTACCCGCCGGACAGCAGTGTGAGCGCGCGCCCGTTGACGCCGACGGGGAGGCCGCCCTGGCCGGGCAGCTTCGCGGTGTAGAGCAGGGCTTCGTACCGGTCGACCTCGATGCCGACCTCGACGTCGGGGTTGGTCAGGTCGACCTTGAGGCCGAGGCGCTCGCGGACGAAGTCGCCGACGCGTACGGCGATCGCGTGCGAGTCGGCCTCGAAGCCCTTCCAGCGCCTTCGCGGCCTCAGTGCGAACGTGCTGGCCGGCTTGCCCTCCCGCAACAGGGCGACCACGCCTCGTTCGATCGCGCGGAGCGTCGGCTTGACCATCGCCGCACGGTGCACGAGCGCGAGCCCGAGGACGATCTGGCCGCGCTCGATCAGCACGTCGAGCGGGGCGCCGTGGACCACGAGCACCCCGTTGCGGCGGCGGATGGCGACGTCGGGCAGGTCGGCCAGGGTGTTGCGGAGGTTGCGGAGGAGGACCTCCTCGAACCTCCACCTGTTGCGCCCCTTGAGTGCCAGCTCGCCGTACTTGAGCACGACACACGGTTGCATCTTGCGCGTCCTTGTCTAGGTGGGTTCGTACCTATGGTCCGCCCAGTCAGCGTGTCGCGCCAGTGCGGTAATACTGGGCTGGTGCGACTGACGGAGTTCTGGCGGCGGATGGACCATCACCTCGGCGCGACCTACGCGCGTACGTGGGCGCGCGACCACGTCATCGCCGAGCTTGGTGAGCGTACCGTCCAGCAGGCTCTGGACTCCGGGACGCCCGCGAAAGAGGTGTGGCGGGCTGTGTGGCTGAGCTTGGGGTTGCCGGCTTCGGAGCGCTGATCCCTGGGCTTGTCCCGGGCTTCGACGCGGTTTCGGCGTGTCGGTTTCGTTCGAACGCCTGTTCGGCCTACGCTGCTGGTGTGGACAACTGGCGGGCCGGCCTTTTGTCCACAACCGACCGATTCGCAGCGTTGTCCACAGCAGCTCCGACCGCCGTCCCGGTTGTCGGTGGCTCGGTCTAACGTCGCGGATGTGACGACGAAAAAGACGCGGGCTCCACGACGGGCCCCCGACCCGAACGGGATGGCCAGCATGGCGGCTCAAGATCGCGACAAGGCGCTCGATACCGCGCTCGCCCAAATCGAGCGGCAGTACGGCAAGGGCGCTGTGATGCGTCTCGGCGACGAGGGACGCGCCCCGATCGAGGTGATCCCGACGGGCGCGATCGCGCTCGACGTGGCGCTCGGCATCGGCGGCCTCCCGCGCGGCCGCGTCGTGGAGGTGTACGGGCCGGAGTCCTCCGGTAAGACCACGCTGGCGCTGCACGCGGTGGCGAACGCGCAGGCCGGGGGTGGTGTGGCCGGGTTCATCGACGCGGAGCACGCGCTCGACCCGGAGTACGCGAAGAAGCTGGGCGTCGACACCGACGCGCTGCTCGTCTCGCAGCCGGACAGCGGTGAGCAGGCGCTGGAGATCGCGGACATGCTGATCCGTTCCGGCGCGCTCGACATCGTGGTGATCGACTCCGTCGCCGCGCTCGTGCCGCGGGCGGAGATCGACGGCGAGATGGGCGACAGCCACGTCGGCCTGCAGGCGCGGCTGATGAGCCAGGCGCTGCGCAAGCTGACCGGTGCGATCAACTCGTCCAAGACGACGGTGATCTTCATCAACCAGCTGCGCGAGAAGGTCGGCGTGATGTTCGGCTCGCCGGAGACGACGACCGGTGGCAAGGCGCTGAAGTTCTACGCGTCGGTGCGGCTGGACGTTCGCCGGATCGAGACGCTGAAGGACGGCCAGGACGCGGTCGGCAACCGGGTGCGGGTCAAGGTCGTGAAGAACAAGGTGGCCCCGCCGTTCCGGCAGGCCGAGTTCGACGTCCTGTTCGGCGAGGGCATCAGCCGCGAGGGCAGCCTGGTCGACCTGGGCGTGGAGAACGGGATCGTGCGCAAGGCCGGCGCTTGGTACACCTACGAGGGTGACCAGCTCGGGCAGGGCAAGGAGAACGCGCGGAAGTTCCTGAAGGACAACCCCGAGATCGCCAACGAGATCGAGAAGAAGATCAAGGAGAAGCTCGGCATCGGCCCGCGCCTCGACAACCCCGCCGACGCCGCCGCGGGCGAGCCGCCCGTCGACTTCTGAGCGGCAACCCCATGAACGTGTGGCCTGGCGCAACCACCTGCCCGACTCCCTCCTCGGCCAGGTGGCCCCGCCAGGCCGCACCCCTTTCCGTGCCCACCCCGCGCTGGCCAACACCCCGCCACCCCCACGCCCACGCCGCCGTCGCGGCGTCGCCGCCACGGCGATGGCTGGTCATCACCGATGACCATTCGTCTCGGCGTCAGCCCTCCCGAGGGCTCGCTAGTGCCGCAAGCCAACTGTCCCCATCGACGGTGGCGGCGACCTCGCCACCACCCACCACCTTCCTCGATCACGCCGCCGATGCGGCGACGCCGCCACGGGGGTGGCTGGTCGTCACCGATGTCCACTCGTCTCGGCGGCAGCCCTCCCGAACGCCCGCACATGGCGCAAGCCATCTGCCCTCATCTGTGGCGCGGGCGGTCACTCCATTCCTCATCGCCGAGGCATCCGCCTCGTCATCCATCCCTCAGACCTCGGTGGAGGCGTGATGGCTGGGCGCAAGTTCTCCGATCGCAGGGCTCGGGCCAAGGCCGCTCCTCCCGACGAGCTCGACGAGAAGCTCCAGTCCGATCCCGCGGCAGTTGCCCGGTCGGTCGTCCTCCGCCAGCTCGCCCTCCAGCCCCGTACACGCGCGGAGCTGGCCAAAGCGCTGGAGCGCAAGGGCGTTCCCGACGAGGTGGCGGAGGAGGTTCTCAGTCGGTTCGGCGACGTCGGACTGATCGACGACGCCGCGTTCGCGCAGTCGTGGGTGGAGTCGAGGCACGCCGGTCGGGGTCTGGCCAAACGCGCACTCGCGTACGAGCTGAGGAAGCGTGGCGTCGACGACCAGGACGTCAACGAAGCGGTCGACCAGCTCGCCCCGGAGACGGAGCTCGCCACCGCGAGGGCACTGGTGGCGAAGAAGCTCCGCAGCACCCAACAGCTCGAGCCGCAGGCGCGGGTACGGCGGCTCGCCGGGATGCTCGCGCGCAAGGGGTACCCGCCGAGCCTCGCTGTCAGGGTCGTTCGCGAGGCTCTCGCCGGCGAGGACACCGAGGATCTGCTCGACCATCTCGAGCTGGAAGACGACCGCTAGCCACGCTCACGGTGCACGGCCACGCCGACCACGACCAGCGCGATGCCGGCGAACTCAGCCCAGGTCGGCACCTGCCGCAACACCAAGACCCCGATCAACGTCGCCGTCGCCGGCAGCAGGGCCAACAACAGGGCGAACGTCGCGCGCGGCAGCCGGGCCATGGCCAGCTGGTCGCAGACGTACGGGATCACCGACGAACAGACCCCCACCGCCACGCCCGCACCCAGCAGCGCCCAGGACGAGAACGCGGGCAGCGCGGCGCCCAACCCCACCGGCGTCACCACGACGGCGGCCACCAGCATCGCGACACCCAGCCGATCGATGCCCGCCCGGCCACCGTCCGCGGCCAGCCGGTGCCCGAGCACGATGTACAGCACGAACAACGCACAGTTCGCGAACGCCAAAGCCACCCCCAGCGGCGACCCCGCCCACCGCACGTCCACCAGCAGCACCACGCCACCGACGGCGAGCAGCAGTGCCAGAACGTTCCGCCACGACCGCAGTCCCACCGCCGCCAGCACGATCGGCCCCAGGAACTCCAGCGCCCCCACCGTCGACAACGGCAACCGCGCGATCGCCAGGTAGAAGCACACGTTCATCGCCCCGAGCACCAGGCCCATCGCGACCAGCAGCCACCGCGACCGCGAAGAAGCGGCCGCGAACGCACGCCAGGGCCGGCGCCACACACCGAAGACCACCGCCGCGGAGGCGATCCGCAGCCAAGCCACCCCAAGCGCGTCCACTCGTGCGAACAGGAGCACCGCGAAAGCCGGCCCCAGGTAGTGGAACACCGCGCTGACCCCGAAGTACGCCTGCGCCGGCACCCGCTTCACAAGATCAAAGCCTGGCCCGCCAGAGCACCAGCCGGCCATGGCAAGATCGACGCCATCGAGCCGAACAGCCTTAGGAACCGAAAGCATGAGCCGCGAAGACTTACCGAACGGCAAACACCCGCTCGACGACACCGACCGCAAGCTCCTGCAAGAGCTCCAGCGCGACCCCCGCCAGTCGATGAGCCAGCTCGCCAAGCAGGTCGGCATCTCTGCCCCCACAGCAGCCCAGCGCACCAGCCGTCTCGAACGCAGAGGCGTGATCCGCGGCTACCGCGTCGACCTCGACCCAGCAGCCCTCGGCCGACCAGTCGCCGCGTATGTACGCATCAGACCAGGCCCCGGCCAGCTCCAGCGCATCGCCGAGCTCGTCCAACGCACCGAAGAGGTCGTCGAATGCCACCGGATCACCGGCGAGGACTGCTTCCTGGTCAAGGTCCACGTCCCGACGGTCACCGCGCTGGAGGAGGTCCTGGACAAGTTCCTCCTGCACGGCCAGACCACGACCTCCATCGTGCAGTCCTCACCGGTACCGTGGCGCCAGGTCCCCCTCGACTAACAACCTGACCAGCAACCCCGAGGGTGGCCAGCCAAGGCTGCGAAACCGTCACGGACGGCGCGCATTCTTGACCGGTTCGTAACCTCCACCTAGCCTCCTAGACACCAGAAGAATCACTCCGCCGCCTGGCGGAGCCTGACGCACCGAAGCAGTAACCACGACAACGCCGAATAAAAACGACAAGCTCACAGTGACCGGGAAGGCTCCTTCCGGGATACGTAGACGTACTTCTCGTTTGGTGAATTCGAGCTCGATCTCGGACGTCCGCCAGCCAGCAAGGTGAGGGCAGCGGCGCCCGTGTCGACCCCTCCCGGTCCCGGTGAGGGGTGCTTGGTGTTGTCGCGATCTCTTCGGACATGTAGAGCCCTTGGCCGGGGTTCGACGAAGGGAGCGGCTGATGTCCACGATGGAGGTCGTCGTTTTCATCGTCGGGTTGGGCATTCTCGCCCTGCTCGCAGTGATGGTCGTCCAGATGTCCAAGTCCAAGTCGATCGGCCTGCAGAAGGTCGCGGCCGCCGAGCACGAGCTCGAGGAAGCGCGTCGCGACGCCACGAGGATCCGTTCCGACGCCGAGTCCGAGGCGCGCCGGGCCGCCACCGACATCCGGACCACCGCCGACACCGAGGCCGCCGAAACTCGCCGGCAGGCCGACGAGAACGCCTCCGCCGCCCTCGCCAGGGCACGGCTCACCCGCGACGAGGCCGAACACGAGGTCCGCGCCCTCCGCAGTGAGGTCCGCGAGCAGCGCCTCGACATCGAGCGCCGCGAGGGCAGGGTCGCCGAACGCGAGACGCGCCTCGACCAGTCCCAGCGCGAGCTGGACGACCGTACCCGCGAGCTCACCGAGACCGAAGCGAAGATCGACACCAAGAAGGCCGAGCTCGCCAGCATCGAGGCCGAGCGCCAGCAGGTGCTCGAACGGACCGCCGGACTGTCCGCCGAAGAGGCGAAGGCCGAGCTCGTCGCCACCATCGAGAACGACGCCAAGCGCCAGGCAGCGATCATCGTTCGCGACATCGAGCACAAGGCCCAGGAAGAGGGCGAGAAGCGCGCCCGCAAGATCATCACCGCGTCGATCCAGCGGCTCGCGACCGAACAGACCTCGGAGTCGGTCGTCTCGGTCCTGCACCTGCCGAGCGACGACATGAAGGGCCGCATCATCGGCCGCGAGGGCCGCAACATCCGTACGTTCGAGCAGGTCACCGGCGTCAACCTGATCATCGACGACACCCCCGAAGCCGTCCTGCTCTCGTGCTTCGACCCGGTCCGCAGGGAGACCGCGCGGATCGCACTGGAGAGCCTCGTACTCGACGGGCGGATCCACCCGCACCGGATCGAGGAGGTCTACGAGCGCAGCAAGGGCGAGGTCGAGGAGCTCTGCGTACGAGCGGGGGAGGACGCGCTCGTCCAGACCGGCCTCACCGACATGCACCCGCAGCTGGTCCAGACACTTGGCACGCTGCGGTACCGGACGTCGTACGGCCAGAACGTGCTCAAGCACCTGATCGAGTCCGCCCACGTCGCCGGCATGATGGCGAGCGAGATCGGTCTGGACCGGCAACTGATCAAGCGGTCGGCGCTGCTGCACGACATCGGCAAGGCGCTGACGCACGAGGTCGAGGGCAGCCACGCGCTGATCGGCGCCGACCTGGCCCGCAAGTACGGCGAGGACGACGACGTCGTGCACGCGATCGAGGCCCACCACAACGAGGTCGAGCCGCGTACGGTCGAGGCGATCCTCACCCAGGCCGCCGACGCGATCTCGGGTGGGCGCCCGGGTGCCCGGCGCGAGTCGTTGGAGGCGTACGTCAAGCGGCTCGAACGGCTGGAGGAGATCGCGAACGCGCACGACGGCGTGGACAAGGTGTTCGCCATGCAGGCCGGCCGCGAGGTCCGCGTGATGGTGGTGCCGGACGTGGTCGACGACATCCAGGCCCAGGTGCTCGCCCGCGACATCGCCAAGCAGGTCGAGGAAGAGCTCACCTACCCCGGCCAGATCCGCGTCACCGTCGTCCGCGAGTCCCGCGCCATCGAAACCGCCCGCTGACCCCGACTTCCCTCACCGAACCGGGGTTTACCACGTGGCAATCGCGCGCAAAACCCCGTTCCGGTAAGGGAAGTGGCGCCAGCTGTGGACGACCCGGATCGCGCACCACTGCCCGGCCAGCTCGAGCGGGGGCGCCGTGATCATGTACGTGATCATGAAGCTGGAACGGCGATATGGCGCGCTCTGCCTTCATGCTCACGTACCTGATCACCGCAGCGGGGCGGGGTGCAGCTGCTGACCCCGACTTCCCTCACCGAACCGGGGTTTGCCACGTGGCAATCGCCCGCGAAACCCCGTTCCGGTAAGGGAAGTGGCGCCAGCTGTGGACGGCCGGCCCAGCTCCGGTGCCCGACCAGCTCGAACGGGTGGCGGCCGCGGTGGTGGGGGTGGTTGCGAACGGACTTGTTCGACAGATCTCGGCCTGGAAGCCGAGGTCTCTCGAACAACTCGCACGGTTCCGCCAGCGGCGGGCGCTCGTGACTTTACCCACGGGAGGGGCGTTCCCGGCCCCTGCGAGACACCGCCGAGCCCCGTCCGTGGGCAAGGGGCGTTGCGCGGCGGGCGCGCCGGGAGGATCATCCCGAGCATGGGGTGCTCGCCGGAGCGGCCCGGGCTCGGAGGTGGTTCAGGTGGACGCTTTCGACATGTCGATCGCCGGCTCGTTCCTCGTCCTGTTCATCGTCGTGCTGCCGATCGCGATCCCGGTCGCGATCGCCGGGTACGTCGCCGATCGGATCTACGCGAAGCAGAGCAAGCCGATGCTGCTCCGCAACGGCCTGCTCCGCAGCAGAGCGGCCACGAGCCACCGCTACTACCACGACGTCGGCGACCCCTCCGCCAGCTAGAAGCAGCTAGAAGCAGCTAGAAGCAGAGGTCAGCCGGTCGCAGCCCCACCCATGCCCGCGTCGGGGATGTTCGTGACCTGCACGACCGCGCGACCCTTGCGCCGCTGCCGCGCCTCCAGCCAGCCGGCCAGTCGAGACAGCCCGTAGTTGATCGCGATGAAGATCGCCGCGAGCACCAGCCCCACGGCCAGGATGTTGTCGTACTGCGGGTTGATCGCGATCCGGCGCGCCACGCTGACCACGTCGGGCGCGGAGATGACCAGGCCGAGCGCGGTGTCCTTCAGCGCCACCACGCACTGGCTGATGATCGCCGGCAGCATCGTCGAGATCGCCTGCGGTACGAGGATCCGGATCATCACCCCGGACTTGCGCAGCCCGATCGCGTATCCCGCCTCACCCTGACCGCGCGGCACCGCGAGGATGCCCGCCCGGAAGATCTCGGCCAGCACCGAGCCGTTGTACAGCGTCAACGCGATCACCAGCGCGCCGAACCGTTCGGTGACGTTTCCGTACGCGATGAACAAGAAGATGATCAGCAGCACCAGCGGGATCGCGCGGAAGAACTCCACGATCGCGATGCTCGGCCAGCGCAGCCAGCGGTGGTCGGACAGCCGGCCCGCGGCGAAGACGGCGCCGAACACCAGCGCGCACGCGATCGACACGACCGCTGCCAGCAGCGTCAGCCCGAGCGCCTCGCCGAGCGACCGGATGATGCCGAGGTTGGCGAACGGCGTCCACTTGTCCCACGTGATCTGCTCGCGCTCGTACAGCAACCGGAGGACGAGCCACAGCACGTACGCGATCGCCAAGCCGGCAAGGATCCCGCCGATCAGGTTGCGGCGCCGCGCCTTCGGGCCAGGGACGTCGAACAGGACCGACGACTGGCTCACCTTCGGCTGCCGGACGCGCTTGGCCTTCTTCGCCTTCGGCGCCTTCTTGCCCTTCGGATCCGGCTTCGGCGCGGGTTGGGCTGTTTGCTGGCTCATCGGCTCACCGCCCACCGTCGTTCGAGAAGTCCAGCGATGCCGGAGATGAAGAACACGATGATCACGTAACCCAGGGCGATGCCGAAGAACAGGAACCACAGCGAGCCGGGGAAGTCGCGAACGAGATTGTCCAACTGGTACGTGGCTTCGGTCACGCCGAAGGCCTCGGCGACCGCGGTGTTCTTCGCCAGCGCGATGTAGATGCTCGCGAGCGGCGGGATCACCGTACGGATCGCCTGCGGCAGCACGACGTGCCGAAGGGTCTGGCTGAACGTCATGCCGAGCGAACGCGCCGCCTCGGCCTGCCCGGCCTGCACCGCGTTGACCCCCGATCGCACGGCCTCACAGACGAAAGCCGCCGCGTACAAGGACAACGCGATCACCGCGCGGAAGAAGAAGCTCGACTGGAACCCGAGCTCGGGTAGCGCCACGACGAAGATGATGAACACCACGACGAGCGGTGTGTTGCGGAAGATCGTGACGTACGCGGTGCCGAACCAGCGAAGCGCCGGCACAGGCGACACCCGAAACGCGCCCAGCACGACCCCGAGGATCGTGGCGATCAGCGCGGACGCGCCGAGCAGCTGCAGCGTCGTTCCGAAAGCAGCCAGAATCTGCGGCAGCTTGTCGATCAGGACGTTCACCGGGGTGTTGCCTCCCCTCGGTCGTCAGGAACACTCAGAAACACAAGGAACCAGGTCAAACACAACGCTGCCCGGTACGTACGCGACGCACCGGGCAGCGATGATCGCTACGAGCAGGGGTCCGGCGCCGGCGGCGTCGGAGCGTCCACGCCGGCCTCGCCCAGGGTCTGGTCGAAGGCCTTCTTCCAGATGCCGTCGTCGACGATCTTCTTGTACGTGTCGGCGAGGTAGGTGCAGAACGCGGCGTCGCCGTGCTTGTAACCGATGCCGTACCGCTCCTCGGTGAACGGCTCACCCACGACCTTGAGCTTGTCGGGGTCCTGCGAGGCGTACCCGAGCAGGATCGCGCCGTCGGTGGTGACCGCGTCGACCGAGTTGTTCTTCAGCTGGGTCACGCACTCGGAGTACGTCGCGAACGGAACGGGCTGCGCGCCGTACTTCTCCTCGACCGACTTCAGCGAGGTCGAACCGGTGACCGAGCAGACCTTCTTGCCGCTGAGGTCCTCGCCCTTGTTGATCGAGTTGTCGTCCTTGCGCACGAGCAGTTGCTGACCGGTCACGTAGTACGGGCCGAACTGTCCGACCTGAGTGCGGCGGTCGTCGGTGATCGAGTACGAGGCGATGACCAGGTCCACCGTGCCGGCCTTGAGGAACGGCTCGCGGTTCTTGGAGATCGTCTCGACGAACTCGACCTTGTCGGGCGCGATGCCGAGGCCGGCGGCCATGATCTTGCCCACCTCGACGTCGAAGCCGGTCTCTTCGTCCGTCGCCGGGTCCTTGTAGCCGACGCCGGGCTGGTCGAACTTGATGCCGATCTTGATCGTGCCCGCGTCGGCGAGCTTCTTCATCGTGGTGCCGGCGTCGAAGCTCGGATTGTCGGCGACCTCGAGCAGGCTCTCTCCGCCCCCGCCTCCACAGGCGCTGAGCGCGAGTGCGGCAACGGCACCTACGGCGAGGAGCCGCAACCTGGTGTTTCTCATGACGTGCCCTTTCTCCCTCCGTGACCTGCTGCAGTGCGTCACGTCAGTGTTTGAGGATCTTGGATAGGAAGTCCTTCGCCCGTTCGGACCTCGGGTCGGTGAAGAACTCGGCCGGCTCACGTTCTTCGACGATCTGTCCCTCGGCCATGAACACCACGCGGTTGGCGGCGCTTCGAGCGAACCCCATCTCGTGGGTGACGACGACCATGGTCATCCCGGACTTCGCGAGATCGGTCATGACGTCGAGCACCTCCTTGATCATCTCCGGGTCCAGCGCGGAGGTGGGCTCGTCGAACAGCATGACCTTCGGATCCATCGCCAGGGCACGTGCGATCGCAACCCGCTGCTGCTGTCCCCCTGACAGCTGGGCGGGGTACTTGCTGGCCTGGTTGGCGACGCCCACTCGTTCGAGGAGGGCCATCGCCTTGTCTTCTGAGTCCTTCTTGGGTTGCTTCCGCACCTTGATCGGACCGAGCGTCACGTTGTCCAGGACCGTCTTGTGCTGGAAGAGGTTGAACGACTGGAACACCATCCCCACGTCAGCGCGAAGCTGCGCGAGGGCTTTCCCTTCCGCGGGGAGCGGCTTGCCGTCCAGGGTGATCGACCCCGAGTTGATCGGCTCCAACCGGTTGATCGCCCGGCAGAGCGTGGACTTGCCGGAGCCCGAGGGCCCGATCACCACGACAACCTCACCGCGCTTGATGGAGAGGTTGATGTCCTGCAGAACGTGGAGCGTCCCGAAGTACTTGTTCACGGCAGAAAGGACCACCAGCGGCTGCCCGGTTCCGGCAGGCGAGGCCGCCTCGGAGCTTGTGGTCGTGTCAGTCATGCACGGGAAGGTACCCGCTCAGTCGGCCGTCGCGCGATAAGACCCGCAGTTCTGTAACACCATTGGTTCGAAGTCTTTCGGCCCGCACCAGGGGATCCGCGCCTGGGAGTGCCCGATGCGTACGTGTTTGCCCGATGTTCCATCCCGTTCCACGTCGATCTGGCCCCGCGGCAGGCTGGGCGTGCTCGCCGGACTGGCGCACCGTAACCTTGGACCTGCCATGACGACGACAGCGCCGGCCCGCACGTACGAGGTCCGTACGTTCGGCTGCCAGATGAACGTCCACGACTCCGAGCGCCTCTCCGGCCTGCTCGAGGACGCGGGCTACGTCCGCGCGCCCGCCGGCGACGCCGCGGACGTGGTCGTGCTCAACACCTGCGCCGTGCGCGAGAACGCCGACAACAAGCTGTACGGCAACCTCGGCCTGCTCGCCCCGAAGAAGACGGCGCGGCCCGACATGCAGATCGCGGTCGGCGGCTGCCTCGCGCAGAAGGACAAGGGCGAGATCGTGCGGCGCGCGCCCTGGGTCGACGTGGTCTTCGGGACCCACAACATCGGCTCGCTGCCGGTGCTGCTGGAACGCGCCCGGGTGGCCGGCGAGGCACAGGTCGAGATCAAGGACTACCTCGAGACGTTCCCGTCGACGCTGCCGTCGCGCCGGGAGTCGCCGTACGCGGCGTGGGTCGCGGTCAGCGTCGGCTGCAACAACACCTGCACGTTCTGCATCGTGCCGGCGCTGCGCGGCCGGGAGAAGGACCGCCGGCCGGGCGAGATCCTCGCCGAGGTCGAGGCGCTGGTCGCCGAGGGCGTGCTCGAGGTGACGCTGCTCGGGCAGAACGTCAACGCGTACGGCGTCGAGTTCGGCGACCGGTTCGCGTTCGGCAAGCTGCTGCGCGCCATGGGGCCGGTGGAAGGGCTGGAGCGCGTCCGCTTCACGTCCCCGCACCCGCGCGACTTCACCGACGACGTGATCGCGGCGATGGCCGAGACGCCGAACGTGATGCCGCAGCTGCACATGCCGTTGCAGTCCGGCTCGGACACCGTGCTGCGGGCGATGCGCCGCTCGTACCGGCAGGCGCGCTACCTCGACATCGTGGCGAACGTCCGTGCGGCGATGCCCGACGCGGCAATCACGACGGACATCATCGTGGGCTTCCCGGGCGAGACCGAGGCGGACTTCGAGGAGACGCTGAACGTCGTCCGCGAGGCGCGATTCTCCGCGGCGTTCACGTTCCAGTACTCCAAGCGGCCGGGCACTCCGGCGGCGGAGATGGACGGGCAGATCCCCAAGCAGGTCGTGCAGTCCCGGTACGAACGGCTGGTCGAGGTCGTCGAGGAGCTGGCCTGGTCGGAGAACAAGCAGTTCGTCGGCCGCGAGGTCGAGCTGCTCGTGGCCGAGGGGGAGGGCCGCAAGGACGCCGCGACCGCGCGCCTGTCCGGACGGGCTCGCGACAACCGGCTGGTGCACTTCACGCCGGGGGACGCCGCGGCGCGTCCGGGCGACTTCGTGCGGACGACGGTGACGTACGCCGCGCCGCACCACCTGGTCGCCGACAGCCCGCTGCTCGACGTCCGCCGCACCCGGGCGGGCGACGCGTGGGAGCTGCGGCAGGCGCGGCCGGCGGAGGAGCCTGTCAAGGGCGTCTTGCTCGGCATGCCCTCGTTGCGGTCTTAGGTCAGAAGCCCAAGCAGGGCACGCTTGTCGGGCTTTCCGCTCGGTGCGACGGGGACGTCGTCCAGGATCGTGAACGTGTGCGGGACGCTCGCGTCGCCGAGCTCTTCGCCCACGTGCTTGGCGAGATTGGCGAGATCCGGCGTCCGGCCGGCGTTCGGGACGACGAACGCGTGGATCGCTTCGCCCGTTGACTCGTCCGGGGCGCCGACGACGTACGCCTGGTCGACGTCGGGGTGGCTGGCGAGGGTCTGCTCGATCGCGCCGGCGTAGTGGATGATCGCGTTCACGATGACGATGTCGCGCGCTCGTCCGATCAGCCGCAGGAAGCCGAGCTCGTCGAAGTCCGCGAGGTCGCGGGTGCGCATCCAGCCGTCCTGGCCGAGCGCGTCGGCGGTCTGTTCGGGGTCGTTCCAGTAGCCATCCATCTGGTACGGGCTGCGGACGTACAGCTCGCCGGCGCGGACCTCGGTCTCGACGAGCGGGTGCGGGCGGCCGACGGACGCGGCGGCGGGCGACGGCCAGGCGCCGAGGTCGTCGGGGGTGAGCAGCGTGACCAGACAGACCTCGGTCTGCCCGTACGCCTGGTGGACGACCGGGCCGAGCCTCTCGGTGGCGTCGTGGAGGCGCTGCGGGGTGATGGGGGAGCCGGAGACCATGACCGCCTTGAGTGTGCTGACGTCCAGGCCGTCGCGCTCGACGCGGTCGAGCAGCCCGTAGAGGCGGGGGACGGTGCAGAGGATGCCGGTGATGCGGTGGCGTTCGATCGCGTCCTCGAACGGGGCGGTGCGGTCGGGGATGACCGCGGTGCCGCCGGTCGCGAGGCAGAACGTGAGGTAGTCCATGACCACCTGGCTGGACAGCGTTCCCATCAGCAGGAGCCGTTCGTACCCGGCGGCGAGGCGCGCTACCGGAGGCGTCCAGTTGGCCGGGTTGTACGCCCAGTGCGCTGCCAGGGCTCGGTAGCTGTAGGCGCAGCCCTTGGGATTGCCGGTGCTGCCGCTGGTGAAGAACAGCCAGCCGATGTCGTCCGGTCTCGACGCTGTTTCGAGGGTGCTGGCTGGGGCGTGGGTCCGCAGATCTTCCAACGTGTGCAGCGGAATCGCTCCGGCGGCCTCCTCGACTTCTGGCGTGGCGGTGTCGACGACGACCGCGGCGACGTCTGTCGCGAGCATGTGGGCGAGCTGGCGGGGCGTCCAGCCGGGCCGTACGGCGACAACGCGGCAACCGAGGACGTGCGCGGCGAGCTGGACGGCGAACGCGTCGGGCGAGACCCCGGTAAGGATCGCGACGCCGTCGCACCTGCCCAGTCCGCGTGCGCGGAGAGCGGCGGCGAACGTACGGACGGTGTCGTACACCTCGGCGCGGGCGACCTCGCGGCCCTCGTACTCGAAGGCGGGGCGGTCGGGCCAGCGGGTCAGGGCGTCGAGCAGCGGCTGAGGGTACGGGTCCACACCGGTTGCACGGGCTGCCCGGGGTCTGGGTTCAGGGCATACCCGGCCGACCTGCCACGATGTGCGCACCCGATGGGCAAGAATGGCCTACGGTCAGGGGCGACGTAGTTGGAGGCATGGATGCGCACGACGCTGCGGGATGTCGCTGAGCTTGCCCAGGTGTCCCCGAAGACGGTGTCGAACGTCGTGAACGGGTACATCCATGTGCGCAAGGAGACTCGGGAGCGCGTCGAGCAGGCCATCGCGGAGCTGAACTACCGCCCGAACCTGTCCGCGCGGAGCCTGCGCCAGGGGCGGACCGGCGTGATCGCGCTGGCGGTGCCGGAGCTGGACCAGCCGTACTTCGCCGAGCTGGCTCGCCACTTCGTGGCCGCGGCGGCGGGGCACGGGTTGACCGTTCTGGTCGACCAGACCGAGGGCGCGCGGGACCGGGAACGTCTGGTGATCGGGGGGATTCGCGACCAGCTGATTGACGGGTTGGTGCTGAGCCCGTTGGCGTTGACCGCGGCGGATCTGGACGAGCGTACGGACGCGACGCCGATGGTGCTGCTGGGCGAGCGGATCCACCACGGACCGGCGGACCACGTCGTCATCGACAACGTTCGCGCGGCTCGGGAGGCGACCGAGCACCTGATTTCGCTTGGCCGCAAGCGCATCGGGGCGATCGGCTCCCAGAAGGTGGCGGCCGGCGTGACGGCGCGGCTCCGGCTGCGGGGTTATCAGCAGGCGTTGAAGTCGGCGGGTGTCTCGGCGGACAAGAACCTGGTCGCCAGCGCGACCCGCTTCCACCGAGCCGACGGCGCCGAGGCGATGGAGCTGTTGCTGGCCCAGAAGCCGTTGCCGGACGCGGTGTTCTGCTTCTCCGACCTGCTGGCGCTTGGCGCGTTGCGTACGTTGGCGTCGCACGGGATCCGGGTGCCGGACGACATCGCGGTGATGGGCTTCGACGACATCGAGGACGGCCGCTTCTCGACACCTACGCTGTCGACGATCTCGCCGGACAAGGAACAGCTGGCGGCGCAGTCGATCGAGCTGTTGAACGCCCAGCTGAACGGCTCGGCCGCGGACCGTGGCCCGCAAGAGGTGTACACGAACTACGAGCTGATCGCCCGCGAGTCGACCATCGGCCGCTAATTCGCTGTACCGCTGGCGGCTGTACGTGCTGAGTGAGCAACGGCCGCTACATATCGATCCCGCCTGGGCCACGATTCGCGAGCTGGCCCAGGCGTTCTTCGCCGAAGGCTGACTCAGCTGGGTCCGCTCAGGTAGAGCGCGTCGATCTCGGCGAAGCAGGCGCCCTTGGTGAACTTCAGCGTGTTCGGCCCGGCGTTCAGGGTCAGGTCGACCCCGACCATGGTCCAGTTCTCCCAGCCGAGAGGCTGGTACTGCACGGACGTCGCGGCGCCGCCGTTCACGGAGAGGTTGTGGCTGCAGACCGTGGTCATCCCGTTCCCGCCGCGGATCCGGATCCGGTGCGGGCCAGCGGTGGCGGCCTGGACGGTGAAGGTGACCGAGCTGTCCGCGAAATCGATCTTGCCGACCTTGGTGCCGCCGGACGAGCTCACGTTGCTACCCAGCCGGACCGCGTTCACCAACGTCGCGTTCGAGGTCTGCTCGGCCTCGTACCGGGTCAGTTCGATGCCGGTCAGCGCCGTGTACCAGCGGGCCGCCGCCCTCGACACCGCGCCGTAGCCCGGGTGGAACGGGTCGATCAGGTCGCCCTGGATCAGCGCGCTGCCGGTGTCGGTCAGCCGCACGTTCCGGCCGGCGCCTGCCAGCGACCCGACCAGGCCGGGCAGGAGCTGGTTGAACGCCTGCACCCGCCGGTTGTGGTTGGCGTCGGCGAGGGGCGGCAGCGTGGTGACGATCACCTCGGCATCCGGCGCGGTGCTGGTGATCCGATTCAGCAGCGCGGTCATCCTGGCCGGCGCACCCGCGGTCGACGCGTCGGTGTACATGTCGTTGGTGCCGATCTGCAGCAGCACGACCTGCGGCTGCTGGGTCTGCAGCCAGCCGATCACGTTGTCGTGGATCTGCTGGATCGTCCAGCCGCCGTGACCCTCGTGGTTCTTGTCCGGCAACGCCGGGCCGCCGGCCGATCCTGAGCCGACGAAGTCCACCTCCCGGCCGTCCGCGGCGAGCAGTTGCCACAGATCGGTCCGGTATCCACCCTGCGCGCTGTCGGCGCCGGCGGTGTTCGAGTCGCCGAGCGGCATGATCCGTACGGTCGCGGCCGCCTCAACCGGCACGAGTGACTGATCCGGGGCCTGCCCCGAGCTCGCCAAGCCGCCCGCCGCCAGGATCGCGGAACCGCCGACCAGGCCGCCCAGCTTCATGGCCCACGCTTTCACTCCCGACTTCATCTGGAATCTCCTGTCCTGACAACGCGAATCGCCAACGTGTGTGGGGATCCCGCCGCGAGTGCACCGACATTTCCACGTTGTAATGCATTAGAACGCAGCGGCCCGAGGCCGCCAAGGGGTCAGTCCAGGCAGCTTGTGGCCAGGAGTTGGGCACCAGCGCTGGCGCGGTGCTGGCGCCGGGCATGGAAGGGACCATCGGCCACTAATTCGCTGTACTGCCAGGCGTTCCCCCGGCTGTACTTGCCTGCGTGAGCATCGGTCGGTACGTCTCGATCCCACCAGGGGACTGGTCGCGGCTCCAGCATGCCCTCGACGGCGGCGGGGTCGAGGCGGCTGTGCGGGAGTTGCTCGGGCTCGCGCTGCATAACGACGACTGGCAACGCGTGCAGGGCGAATGTCTGCGGCTGTTGGACCACGACGAGATCGAGCTCCGGCACAATGCCGCCACGGCGCTGGGGCATCTGGCCCGCCTGCACGGGATGTTGGACGACGGCGCGGTGGCCGAGCTGCTGTGGCGGCTGGACGACCCCGAGATCGGCGGCTCGGTGTCCGACGCGCTGGACGACTACCAGGTCTTCGTCGAACGCGAGCGGCCCATGCGCGCGGCGTTCCGGGCGCGCCACTTCGTCGACCTCCTCCGCCGCATTGGCCGCCTCGCCCTCCCTGCCAACGAGCAGGTCGACTACCTCGAGCGCCTCGGCACCGCCCCGCTCGCGGACGAGCTGGCGAAGGCGTTCTTCGCGCAGAGCTGAGCCAGCGCTGGCATGATGCCGCCATGCAGGCGGGGGATGGGCGCTGCCCGGAGTGTGGCGTGGGGCTGCGGACGACGGATCCGCGGTTCGTCAAGTGGTGCGATCGCTGTGACTGGGGACTCGATCCCTCGAAGCAGCCCACCAAGGACACGCGCGTCGCGCGGTACCGCCGCCGGGCGGAGGAACGGCTCGTCCGGTCGCTGTTCGAGGAGGTACGCGACCGCCAGGAGCTCAAGCCGGGCAGGGATCTCGCCTCCGTCGGCGCCACCGTGGTCGCGGCCGCGATCCATCTGCTCACGCTCGCCGTCTTCGTCACCGGCGTCTGGATGCTCGTCGCCTGGTGGCGGAACCCGTTCGCCTGGTTCCCCGCCCTCGCCCTGATCGGCGTCGCGATCGCGATGCGGCCGAGGTTCGGCAAGCTCGACGGGGACGTACGACGGCTGGAACGCGACGACGCCCCGCGCCTCTACGCCCTGGTCGACCGGATCTCGGCGGAGCTCGGCGGGCCGCGGCTCGAGGTCGTTGTCAGCGCGGACTTCAACGCCACGGCGGGGAGGTACGGCATCCGGCAGCGCCCGATCCTCGAGATCGGCCTGCCGCTGTGGAACGTTCTCGGCCCGCAGGAACGCGCCGAGCTCCTCGGTCACGAGATCGGCCACTTCGTCAACCACGACCAGCGGCACCGGCTGATCGTGTTCACCGCGGTCCAAGGGATGGGTCAGCTCCACTACCTGCTGAACGGGCGCGTGCACTGGGACGAGGACCTGGCGTTCTTCTCCGCGGTCGCGCGCACCGTGCTCCGCGGCCTCTCGGCGATCCCGTACGCGCTCGGCACCGCGCTCATGCTCGTCACGCTGCGCGCCGGCCAGTACGCCGAGTACCTCGCCGACCAGCTCGGCTCCCGCATCGGCTCCAGCCAGGCGACGGTGCGAGGCCTGGAGATCGCCCTCCTCGGCACCGCCTCGCTCCGCACGATGGACACCGCGGTCCGCCGCCAGGTGCACCCGGACGAGCTGTGGCGGATCCAACGCGAGCACCTGGCGTCCGTCCCGCCGATCGAGTGGGAACGCCTCAAACGGGTCGCCGCCAAGCGAGACCTGCGCGTCGACGAGAGCCACCCGCCGACCCACCTGCGCATCGAGCTCGCCAAAGCGCGCCCGCAGCTGGCGGCGGCCGTCGTGGTCGGCCGCACCGAGTCCGAGCTGATCGACAAGGAGCTCGCGCCGGCGTACGCCCAGATCGCCAAGGACCTGCGCGAGCAGAGCCTGCGCGACCTGTACTACTGAAGCGACTCGAGTGCCTTCCACAGCTCCTCGCGCTCCGAGGCGGGCAGCGGCGGGCCGTACGGGTCGTACGCCGCGGAAGCCGGGATGATCCCCTCCCACTGCGCCGTCCACGCCATCCGTTGGACGTACCCCTCCATAGGCTCCCGGAAAGTCAACTGCGCAAGGGCATCCAGCCGCATCGACGCCGCGACGAACGCCGAGTGGTCGCCCGCCATCCACGCGTCCAGCACTGCCACCGACCACGAAGGCAGTGCCGATGCGATGCCGACCAGCGCGGAGTCGGCGCCCCACATCATCGACGGCCCGTACATCCGATCCTCGCCGGTCAGCACGAGCGTCGACGGTGCGGCGGAACGGGCCGCGGCGATCAGGTCCTGACAACCCATCGCGTCGTCGAGCAAGGCCAGCTTGACGCCGGCGACCCATGGCAATGAGACGAGCTCGGCGACGGTCGCGGGAGAGTACTGGCAGCCCGATGCGCGCGAGTACAGCACGAACACGATCAGCGGGATCTGGAGCGAAGACCCCAGCAGCGCATGCAACTCCACGATCTCGGCAGGAGAGGCTCCCGGCACCGGATACACGAGCAGCCCCGACGCTCCCGCGGAGACCAGCGACGAAGCCACCGGCAACGACGCCTCGAAGTCACCACGAGCTGCCGCGACCCCCGCCACCACAGGCAGTCCAGTCACGGTGCCGAACTCGCCGACCAACCAGGCCAGCTCCGAAGCAGGTAACGAAGATCCCCGCCCCGTGTGCGCCCCCACCGCGAGCCCACCCACTCCCGAAGCGGCCACCGCGGACGCGTACGGGGCCACCGAGTCCCGCAACACCGACCCCGACGACGAGAACGGCGTCAACGTCGCCGCGATCACACGCCCCCGAAGCCGGGAACGCAGCGCCTGGATTCGGTCCGCGTCCTTTTCGGCGTTCACCGTCATGGGACGAGTCTGCACTGGTTCACTGGGGACATGTCGACTCCGGTCAGGCTAGTTCGGGACGCCGCCCCCCATTATTCCGGTCGCGGCCGTAACCTACCTGACATGGATCGCCGCTTGGACCGCACCGGAGGAGGCCAGTAATGGCTCTGCTCACGTTCGGCGTCGTCGGCCCGTCCGACCTCGTCCCACGCGTCGTCGAGGCCGTCGAGACGACGGCGCAGCTGAAGGCGCTGCCGCTACCGTACAAGGGCGAGCAGGAGACCGTCGACATCATCCGCGCCAACGCCGAGGAAGTCGACGCCTGGCTGTTCACCGGCGTCGTCCCGCACGAGATCGCGACCGCGGAGAACGTCGTCGATCTGCCCGCCGAGCACGTCTCGTACTCCGGCGTCACGCTCCTCGCCGCACTGCTCAAGCTGCTCCGCGCCGGCGCCGACCTGCGCCGTGTCAGCATCGACACGCTGCAGCCGAACGAGGTCGCCGAGACGCTCGACGAGGCGGGGCTGCCCGCCGAGACCGCGCTGACCATGGTGTACGAACCGACCGTCCGCTCCGCCGACGTCGTCGAGTTCCACCGGACCGCCCGACAGCGCGACGGGGCGACGGTCGCGATCACCTGTCTGCGGTCGGCGTACGACGAACTGCGCAAGGAGATGCCCGTCGTCCGGCTCGCGCCCGCGCCGCGCGACATCCGCGAGGCCGTCGAGCAGCTCGTCCTGCTCACCCGCAGCCGGCACCACTCCGACGCGCAGGTCGCGATCGGCTTCGTTCAGCTCTCCCGCGCCGACAACGGCCTCGAACGCGACCTCGCCGAGCTCGGCGGCGCGATCGTCGGCATCGACGAGGGCCGGTACCTGCTCGTGACGACGCGCGGCCCGCTGGAACGCGCGACCGACGACTTCCGCGTCGCACCGTTCCTCGAACAGCTCGCCGAACGCCACGGCGCCGTCCACGTGGGGCTCGGCCTCGGCCGTTCCGCCGGCGAGGCCGCCGCCCACGCCGCCCGCGCCCTCGCCCGTGCCCGCGTCCAGGGCGACGTCGCCGCGATCCTCGCCGCGCCGCACGACGCGGACATCGTGCTGACCAAGGACCGCGTGACGGAGAAGGGCCCAGTCGACCTCGGCCGCCTGGCACAGCGGCTGGGCATGAGCCGTACGACACTGCAGTCGCTGCGACGCCTCGTCGACAACGCCGAGGAACCACTGGTCACCGCAACCGAGGTGGCGCAGGCATTCTCCATCCAAGAACGCAGCGCCCGCCGCCTCCTCAAGCGCCTCGAGCGCGCCGGCGCAGCCATCCCAGTGGGAACCCTGTCGGAAGGCCAGATGGGCCGCCCACCAGTGATCTACCGCCTCGACCTCTAGCGCCAGTTTGTATGAAGGGCCCCTTCATTCGAACCTATTGAATGAAGGTGCCCTTCATTCAAAACAGCGGGCAACGGACGGCCCCGGCTTCATCGTCACCACAAGAGACCGAGGGCCAACAAGCGACCTCAGCACGGCAGCAAACCCCAGCAAGAAGGAACCTCCCCCGGGACACCTGTTCCGGGGGCGGGGGCGGCGCGTTAAAACAGGTGGCCGGGTCGGGGCGAGTCAAGGGCCGCTCCGCGGTCGCGAAGCGACGTCGCCCCATCTGCGAAGCCGCCGCGACGCCCTTGACGCGCCCCGGACCGGCCACCACCATCGACCGCCGCCACAGTCCCCGAAGAGCACCAACTCCCAGAGAGCTCGCACCGGAACACCGCACCAAGACAGCACCAAACCCAGAAGAGCTCCGCCAGCAACAACCGGCATTGGATGAAGGGCACCTTCATCCAACCCAGCCCGTGATCATGAACGTGATCATGAAGCCCAACCAGTCGTATACGCCGGGTTCGCCTTCATGATCACGTTCATGATCACGGACAACTGTCCGACATCCGAGCGAGGGCCTCAGCCCCAAGAGGCAGTCACGATGCGGGAAGCGGCCGACCCACCAGCGGAGCGTTTCGAATCAGGGACGCCCTCTATCGAATAGATCGCTACAGGGACGCCCTCATTCCAAACAACAAAGGGGGTCAGCCCATCCGAGCCAGCATGTCCTCGGAGATCTCGTGCTCCAAAGGCAGACCAGCCGCATAACGAGAGATCTCGTCGATCAGCAGCTCACCAGCGTCGTGCCGCGCGTCCAGCGACGCCCCAGCAGTGTGCGGCGCGAGCAGGACGTTCGGCAACGAGCGCAGCGGGTGCGCCAGCGGTAGCGGTTCCTCGTCGTACACGTCCAAAGCCGCGTCCAGCCGACCCGACGACAGTTCGGCCAGCAGCGCGGCACCGTCGACGAGCCACGCCCGCGCGGTGTTCACCAGCAGCCCACCATCAGGCATCAAAGAGAGCTCGCGCCGCCCGATCATGTGGTGCGTCTCCGGCAGGATCGGCGCGTGCAGCGCCACCAGCTGTGACGTCCGCAGCAGCTCGTCCAGCGAGACCACGGAGACCCCGAGCAGCGCGGCCTCCGAGGCGGACAGGAAAGGGTCGTAGACCACGACCGAAGCGCCCAAGGCCAGCACACGCGAGATGTAGAAGCGCCCCGTCCGCGACGCCCCCACCACGCCGATCCGCACGCGGCCGATCTCGCGCCGCTCCGGCACCGACGTACGCGCGACCGTCCAAGCTGTCCCGTCCCGCATCGAGTGGTCGAACCGGTGCAGCCGATGCAGCAAAGCCAACGTGTGCGCCAAAGCCGCGTCCGCCACCGAACGGGCCATCGGCATCCCCGCCTGCGTCACCCGTACCCCGCGCGCCCAGCAGTCAGTGGAGACGAACGGCTTCACCGAAGCGCCCGTGTGGGCGAGCAAACCCAACGACGGCGCGCCCGCGAGCAGCTCGCCGGAAAGAGGCGGAGTGCCCCATGCCGTCACCACCACGTCGGCCGAGCCGAGCAGCGCGCCGTACGAAGACGGCGACGTCACCGGCCCGTCCGCTGCCGTCACGGCGAACGAAGAGCACAGCCGAGCCCACGCCGCAGGCGAGAAGAACACCGACTGCAGCTCCGGCGAGGTCGCGACGGCGACTCGCAACGACTCAGCGGAGCCATTCGTCAAGGTGCTCCTCCACGAACTGGTCGTCGGTCAGCTCCGGGTACGCCCGGCAGACGTGGTCGATCGCCTGAGCCTGACCCGGCGACAACGCCTCGTCCGGATCCAGGCACCACGTCCCGGCCAGCAGACCCTGTCGCCGCAGCACCTCATGTACCCCGGGGATGCACCCGGCGAACCGGTTCACCGCGTCGAAGATCGCCGCGTTCGCGTCCGTCAGCCGCGGCCCCATCGTGGTCAGCGAGCGCAGCGCGTGGTCGTCGCCGGCCCACGCGCGGCGTACGTCGGACAGCATCCGTACGGCCGCGTCGGTCCACACCGCCCACTGCCCGAGCAAGCCCCCGACGATCCGCCGAGTCACAGGACCGGACGGCCCCGCCAGCTCGATCGGCGTCAGTAGGTCCGCGACGATGTTGTCGTCGTTCCCCGTGTACAAGGCCACCGACGAGCCACGCGACGACTCGGAGATCCCGCGAACGGCGTCCAACGTGCGGTACCGGTCGAACGGCGCGATCTTCGCCCCGACCACGCACGGCAGGTCGGCGAGCGTCCGCCAGAACTCCCGCGAGAGGAAACGCCCGCCCACGGCCTCCTGCAGGTAGAAGCCGACGACGGGAAGCACCTCGCCGACGACCTTCGCCCGCTGCAGCAGCTCCTGCTCGTCCAGACCGGAGGTCCCGGCCGGGCCGAGCAGCACCGCGTGGTAGCCGAGCGACGCCGCGAGCTCGGCCTCGGCGGCCGCCTGGGCGGTGTCGCCGCAGGCGCCGGCGATCCGGACGAACGGCCGGCCCGCCAGCGCGTCGTCCATCGTCTCCCGGGCGAGGTCGAGAACAGGCTCGAGCAGCCCCACGGAACGGATCCCGAACTGCGTCGTGTGCACGCCGACCGCGATGCCGCCCGCGCCGGCGGCCACGTAGTAGCGCGTCAACGCCCGCTGCCGCTGCTCGTCCAGCTTCCGTTCGGCGGTCAACGCCAGCGGGTGCGCCGGAATCACGCAGCCGGTGGCGAGCAGCTCGGACTCAGCCCGAGGTAGCTCCAAGATCGTGGTCATGTCAGAACCGCCCGTCCCGCCGCTGGAACTTCGTCGGCTTGTCCCACAGCACGCCCCCTGATCGCAGCCAGTCCGC
This sequence comes from Tenggerimyces flavus, assembly GCF_016907715.1. NCBI lineage: Bacteria > Bacillati > Actinomycetota > Actinomycetes > Propionibacteriales > Nocardioidaceae > Tenggerimyces > Tenggerimyces flavus. The sequence goes on from NZ_JAFBCM010000001.1 coordinate 3,896,073, forward strand.
CTGCGCGGCAATGAGATCCGGGGCCAGCAACGGCGGTGGCCCGAACAACGAGAAACAACGTGAGGCGTTCGACAGCAACGCCGTCGGCGCCTCGGTCCCCACGTACGAGGGCGAGGTGCCCAGCAGCTGCCCGAAATCCGCCGCCACCGACCGCACCGAGAGCGTCTCGGGGCCGGTGACGTTCAGTGCGACCGCCGGGCTGTCAGCATGAAGGAGCGAGCGGAGCGCGACCTCGTTCGCGTACGCTTGCGAGACGACGTTGACGTGCCCGGTCGTCACGTCGACGGGGTCGCCGTCGCGGACGGAGCGGCCGATGTCGGCCAGCACGCCGTACCGCAGGTCGATCGCGTAGTTCAGCCGGATCAGCGCGACCTTCGTGCCCCGCGAAAGCGCGGCGTGCTCGAAGACGCGCTCGCGGCCGAGGCAGGACATCGCGTACTCACCGACCGGGTCCATCGGGTCGGTCTCGACCGAGCCACCGCTGTCCACGGCGACGAGCGGGTAGACGTTGCCGGTCGAGAACGCCGCGATCCGGGAGTCGGCGTAGCGCCGCGCGACCGTCGCGGGCAGCAGCGCGTTGACCGCCCACGTCGCCGCCGGCTGGCCGGTCGACCCGAACTTCGCGCCGACCATGTAGACGACCTGCGCCCCGTCGGGCAGCCCCGACAGGTCGGCGTCCGGGCTGAGATCGAACGTGACCGTACGAACGCCGCGCTCGGTCAGCCGCTTCTCGACGACCTTGTCAGTCCACCGCGACACCGCGATGACCTGGCGATCCGTCTGTCCAGCCGCGTCGAGAGCACGCCGCGCGAGGTGGCAGAGGCTGGGCCCCATCTTGCCGCCGGCGCCGAGGACGACCAGGTCGCCCTCCGTCGCGGCAAGGTCGGAGACGAGAGCCGCGGACGGCTCAGCGAGCCGGTCCTCCCACTCTTCTTCGGTACCGAACACCAAGGCCCGCCCTTCCTGCTCGTCCCGAGGGCCCGTCACGGGGTCCAACATAAACGGTCGAGACCGTATCTGAAAGCTCAGGGAGACCGACCGTCAGCATCCGGTCGCGGTTGGGAGTGGGGGAGACGCTGTGGGTGGGCAGGTGGGCGAGCCTGCCGGCGCCGTGAGCTAGCGTCGTGCAGACAATCTCGACGGTACGTTGTAGGAACGATTCCAGCTGGGCAATCCAGCGCTGTTCGGAGGCCTGATGCATGACGACCGCAGCCTGATCGAGAACCGTCTCGGGCGGGCTCTCCGGCAACGGATCAAGCCGGCGGTGTACGGCGAAAGGGTGCCCCTCGACATCGAGGTGTGGCACGCGCCGGGCGAGCCGGTTTCGGTCGCCGACGCACTGCGAGCGGACTACAAACCCGTCCAACTCGGGGAGAAGTGGGGCCCTCCGTGGGGCACCAGCTGGTTCCGGCTGACCGGCACCGTTCCGGCCGAGTGGAACGGCAAGCGCGTCGAGGCGGTCGTCGACCTCGGGTTCGGCGGCGGTCCGGGCTTCAGCGCCGAGGGCCTCGCGTACACCCGCGACGGCGACCCGATCAAGGGCCTCAACCCGGACAACATCTACCTTCCGGTCGACGGCACCGAGTTCCAGGTCTACCTGGAGGCCGCGGCCAACCCGGACGTGCTGAGCTGGCCGGACTTCAAGCCGACCCAGCTCGGTGACAAGTCGACCGCCGGCACCGAGCCGATGTACTCCATCGGGCGCGCCGAACTCGCCGTCTTCCACGCCGACGTGTGGAACCTCGTCAACGACATCGAGGTCCTCGAGGGCCTGATGAAGGAACTGCCGAACGAGCTCCCGCGCAAGTCGGAGATCCTGCGCGCGCTCGACCGGGCGCTCGACGCGATCGACATCGACGACGTCCCGGGCAGCGCCGCCGCGGCGCGCGCGGAGCTCGCGGTCGTGCTCGGCAAGCCGGCGTACGCGAGCGCGCACCAGATCACCGCGGTGGGCCACGCGCACATCGACTCCGCGTGGCTGTGGCCGCTGCGCGAGACCGTGCGCAAGGTCGCCCGTACGGTGTCGAACGTCACCTCGCTCGTCGGCAACCACCCCGAGTTCAAGTTCGCGTTCTCCCAAGCCCAGCAGCACGCCTGGATGAAGGACCACCACCCGAAGGTCTGGGACAAGCTGAAGCAGGCCGTCGCGGACGGGTCGATCATCCCGATCGGCAGCATGTGGGTGGAGTCGGACTCCAACATGGTCGGCGGCGAGGCGATGGCTCGCCAGTTCATCCACGGCAAGCGGTTCTTCCTCGACGAGTACGGCGTGGAGACCAAGGTCGTCTGGCTGCCCGACTCGTTCGGCTACTCCGCCGGAATGCCGCAGATCGTCAAGCTGGCGGGCAACGACTACTTCCTCACCCAGAAGATCTCCTGGAACCAGACGAACAAGTTCCCGCACCACACGTTCTGGTGGGAGGGCATCGACGGGACGCGCGTGTTCACGCACTTCCCGCCGGCCGACACCTACAACGGCCAGCTGACCGGTCGCGAGCTCGCGCACGCGCAGCGCAACTACCAGGACAAGGGCGGCGGCACGCGGTCGCTGCTCCCGTTCGGTCACGGCGACGGCGGTGGCGGACCCACCCGCGAGATGCTCGCGCGGGCCGAGCGGGTCGCGGACCTGGAGTCCTCGCCGAAGGTGGAGATCCAGCACCCGTACGAGTTCTTCCAGGCCGCCGAAGCGGAGTACCCGAACGCCGGCGTGTGGGTCGGAGAGCTCTACCTCGAGCTGCACCGCGCCACGTACACCTCGCAGGCGAAGACCAAGCAGGGCAACCGGCGCAGCGAGCACCTGCTGCGCGAGGCCGAGCTGTGGTCGACCGCCGCGGCTGTCGCCGGAGTGGGCGCGGAGTACCCGTACGAGGACATCGACCGGATCTGGAAGGCCGTTCTGCTCAACCAGTTCCACGACATCCTGCCGGGCAGCTCGATCCACTGGGTGCACCGCGAGGCCGAGGAGACGTACGCGCGGGTCGCGGTCGAGCTCGAGGCGATCATCGCCAAGGCGCAGCAGGCGCTGGCCGGCGAGGGCGAGAAGGACATCGCGTTCAACGCCGCGCCGCACCCGCGTCAGGGCGTGCCGGGGCTCGGCGCCGCGAACGTCCATGCCAGCCACACCCCGGGCGTCACGGTGACGCGCGACGGCTCGAACCTCGTGCTGGAGAACGGGCTGCTCAAGGTCGTCATCGACAAGCGCGGCCTGCTCACGTCGGTGTACGAGGTCGAGTCCCAGCGCGAGGCGCTCGCTCCAGGCGCGACGGGCAACCTGCTGCAGCTCCACGTCGACACCCCGAACATGTGGGACGCGTGGGACGTCGACCCGTTCTACCGGAAGAACGTCCGGGACATCGTCGACGTCGAGAGCATCGAGGTCGTCTCGGAGGGTCCGAACGAGGCCGCGGTCGCTGTGACGCGTTCGTTCAGCGGCTCGACGATCAAGCAGACGATCCGCGTGCAGGCCGGCGAGTGCCAGGTCAACGTGGACAACGTGATCGACTGGGACGAGACGGAGAAGTTCCTCAAGGTCTCGTTCCCGTTGGACATCCGGGCCGACCGGTCGGCGTCGGAGACGCAGTTCGGGCACCTGTTCCGCGACACGCACGAGAACACGTCGTGGGAGGCGGCCAAGTTCGAGATCTGCGCGCACCGGTGGATTCACGTCGGTGAGCCGGGCTACGGACACGCGCTCGTCAACGACTCGAAGTACGGCCACGACGTGACCCGCGACGTCCGCGAGGACGGCGGCACGACCACGACCGTACGACTCTCGCTGCTGCGGGCGCCGAAGGCTCCGGACCCTGTCACCGACCTCGGCGAGCACAAGTTCTCGTACGCGCTGGTGCCGGGCGCGGGGATCTCCGAGGCGGTCGAGGAGGGCTACCGGATCAACCTGCCCGCTCGGGTCGTCAAGGGTGCGAACAACGTCGAACCTCTCGTCTCCATTGACAATCCGGCCGTCGTGGTCGAGGCGGTCAAGCTGGCCGACGACAAGTCGGGCGACGTGGTCGTGCGGCTGTACGAGTCGCTCGGCGGTCGCGCGGCGGCCAAGCTGTCGACCTCGTTCGACGTCTCGAAGGTCGAGGAGACCGACCTGCTCGAGCGCCGGCTCGCCGACCGCGTGCTGGTCGAGGGCACTGTCAACCTGTCCTTGCGTCCGTTCCAGATCCTTACGTTGAGGTTGTCTCGCTCATGATCGAACGTCGACTGCCCCGATGGTCCGAGCTGCGTCCGCTGATCCGGACCCGCCCGCTCGAGCTCGACGCGACCAAGCGTCGGCTGGCGCGTGCGCACACGATCGCCGATCTGCGCGCGATCGCGAAGCGGCGTACGCCCAAGGGGCCGTTCGACTACACCGACGGCGCGGCCGAGGACGAGATCACGCTTCGTCGTTCTCGGTCGCTCTATCGGCGACTGCAGTTCAATCCCGCGATCCTGCGGGACGTGTCGAAGGTCGACACGTCGACATCGATCCTCGGGCGCGAGTCGGCGTACCCGTTCGCGTTCGCGCCGACCGGGTTCACCCGGATGATGCAGCACGAGGGTGAGCCGTCGGTCGTGCGCGCGGCGGAGCGGGTCGGGATCCCATACGCGCTCTCGACGCTGGGCACGTCGACGATCGAGGAGGTCGCCGCGGCGGGACCCGGCGCGGACAAGTGGTTCCAGCTGTACGTCTGGAACGACCGCGCGCCGGGCAAGGAGCTCATCGAGCGGGCGCTGGCGGCGGGCTACACGACGCTGGTGCTGACGGTCGACGTTCCGGTGGCGGGGGACCGGCACCGCGACGTGCGGAACGGGCTCACGATCCCCCCGTCGTTGACCGTGAAGACGCTGCTCGACATGAGCCTCCACCCGGCGTGGTGGTTCAACGTGCTGACGACCAAGCCGCTCACGTTCGCGTCGATGTCGACCTTCGACGGCACGGTGGCGGAGCTGATCAACTCGATGTTCGACCCGACGGTGACATTCTCCGATCTGGAGTGGATGCGCGAGATCTGGCCGGGATCCCTTGTGATCAAGGGGGTTCAGAGTGTCGAGGACGCCAAGCGGGTGGTGGATCTTGGCGCTGACGGCATCGTGATCTCCAACCACGGTGGGCGTCAGCTGGACCGCGCGCCGATCCCGTTGGAGCTGCTGCCGCCGGTGGTCGAGGCGGTCGGCGACAAGACCGAGGTGATGATCGACACCGGCGTACTCACCGGTGCCGACATCGTGGCGGGGATCGCTTTGGGCGCGTCGGCCGTGCTGGTGGGGCGCGCGTACCTCTACGGCCTGATGGCCGGCGGCGAGCGTGGCGTGCAGCGTGCGGCGGAGATCCTGGGCTCGGAGATCAAGCGAACGATGCAGCTGCTCGGCGTGAGCAAGGTGTCCGAGCTCGAGCCATCCCACGTGACGTTCCCCTCCGTCACGTTCTGACCTGCGGCCCCCCTTCCCAGCCTCGCCTGCCCACCCACCTCTGCCCGCCCACCTCTGCCCGCCCACCTCTGCCCGCCCAAACTGTGGGGTTCTGGTAGCAACACGCCAGCGTGTTGCTACCAGAACCCCACAGTTTGTGGCATCAGGTCAGGGCCGACTCCAGGTTGGTGAGGATGCGGGGCCAGCCGCTGCCCATGATCGTGCGGGACAGTTGGGCGGTCGGGCTGTCGGGGTCGAAGCCGCTGTGCGTGAACAGCACCCGCGTGCCCCTACCCTCCGGGAGCAGCTCCCAGGTCACCAGCCAGCCGAGCGGGTCGTCGCGGCCGGCGTCGTTCCAGCTGTAGCTGAGCCGCTTCGGCTCGTCCGCCTCCAGCACCTCGCACGCCACCGTTCCGGAGAAGCCGGTCGCGGCGACGGGGCGGGCGCGGAACGTGAAGCGCTGACCGACCCGCGGCGCGAAGTCCTCGGCCGTCATCAGCCACGTCGCCATCAGCGCCGGCTCGGTCAGCGCGCGCCACACCTTCGCCGGCGGGTGCGGATAGAACTGGTCGAGCTCGATCCGCGTCAGGTCCGTTCCCACCGCTCAGTCCTCGGGCATCTCGTCGAGCGTGCGGCCGAGGTCGCCCATCCGGTCGCGCCAGAACCGTTCGTACGGCGACAGCCAGGTCTGCACCTCGTACAGCGGCACCGGGTCGATCGCGTAGTACCGGTGCCGCCCCTGCCGTTCCTCCGACACCAGCCCGGCGTCCTTCAGCACCTTCAGATGCTCCGAGACGCTCGGCCGCGCCATGTCGAACCGCTCGGCGATCACCTGCACGGTCTGCGCGCCGGACAGCAGCAGGTCGAGGATGTCGCGGCGCGTCGGGTTCGCCAGCGCCCCGAACAGGGCGTCGGCGTGCGTCGACTTGACGCGCTGCGGCATCCACCCACCCTAAGGCCGTGTCTGGCAAAGATCGCCTGGCGCGCGACACCCCACATCCCGCCTGGACGCGGTGCACCTCGTCACCCATATAACCAATATGAATTCCTCCTGCACCACGCCCAGCCGGGCGCGGGGCGCCGCGCGCCATCGCGCTACGCGCGATGACCGGCGCTATTTGCCAGACACGGCCTGGGACGCCGTGGACAGGACGAACGCGTTGCCGTCGGGGTCCTTGACCGTGGCCTGGCGGCCCCAGGGCAGGTCCTCCGGCCCGTCCACGGAGCCGCCGGCGGCGCGGATCGCGGCCACGTCGGCGTCGAGGTCGGCGGTGGACAGGATCACGCCGGACGAGCTGCCCGCCGAGGCGCCGGGGAACGGCCGGTGCAGCACGATCGCGGTGCCGGACTCGGCGGGCGCGACCTCCAGCCAGCGGTTGTCGCCGGCCTGCAGGTCGGTGCGTACGGCGAACCCGAGCACGTCGACGTAGAAGTCCTTGGCCTTGTCCTGGTCGGAGACGAAGACAGTGATGGTGCGGATCTGCGAGATGTTCATGGCGGCGACAATACGTAGGAAAAATCCTACGTGTCAACCTCCGGGGGTCGTTCAGGGACGAACTCAGGGGAGTCCCTTCGTGCAATCCGGCCGCGAGGTAGGCAGGATGGAGGTATGAAATACGACGCGTTCATGTGGCTGCCCGTAGCCGGAGGGCTGTCGGCCTTGCTGCTGGTTGCCGCGTTCTTCGCTTTCCGCAAGCGAGGTGCGTCGGCGGGGCTGAGGTTGGTCGGCTGGGCCGCGCTGCCGATGGCGATCTGGCTCACCGATCTGTCGCGGCTGATCTACACCGTGGTCGTCGAGGCGACGCGCTGGATCGGCGGCGTCTTCCTGAGCCCGAAGGTGTGGATCGGCGTCGCGCTGTTCGCGCTCTGGTTCTTCCTGCTCGGTGGCGTCGGCATCGTGCGCCGCCGGCGCAAGGCGAAGGGCGGCGAGACCACACCCTCGAAGGAGGTCGCGACGCCGACCGCCGCTGGTCAGCCCGCCGCGGCGAAGAAGGCGCCGGCCGCGATCGAGAAGGGTACGTCGAAGCCCAAGGCCAAGAACGACGACGACCCGCTCTCGGGCTTCGAGGACATCGACGAGATCCTCAAGCGCCGCGGCATCTCTTGAGCCTCGCGGCTGCCGTCTGCCCGCATCCGCCCGCGCTCGTTCCCGAGGTCGCGCCGGGCGCGGTGGAGACCCTCGAACCACTGCGCGCCGCGTGCGACGCTGCCGTGCGCGAGCTCGTCGAAGTGTCGCGCGGGATCGTCTGCGTCGGCACGGCTCCCGAGCACCGCTGGTGGGGGTCCGACGCCAGCGGGACGTTGCGCCCGTACGGCGTCGACGTCCACGCCGGCGGTACGGCGGAGGAGAATCTCCCGCTGTCGTTGACGATCGGCGCCTGGCTGCTCGACCGCGCCGGCTACAAGGGGCCGCGGAGGTACGTCGGTGTGCCGGACGACTGGTCGTCCGCACTGTGCGCTGAGCTCGGGCGTGAGCTGAACGGCGTTGGCCTGTTGGTGATGGGCGACGGATCGGCGCGGCGCGGGGAGAAGGCGCCGGGCTACCTCGACGAGCGCGCGGAACCGTTCGACGACGGCGTCGCCGACCTGTTCGCGAACGGTGATGTCGAAGGCCTGCTTCGTCTCGACCCGGCGACGGCGCGTGAGCTGCTCATCGCGGGGAGGGCGCCCTGGCAGGTACTCGCCGGCGCCGCCGAAGGTGGCACTGTCAAGTCGGAGTTGCGCTCGTACGTCGCGCCGTACGGCGTCGCGTACTACGTGGCCAGCTGGGGCGGCCCGTGACCGTCTTGGTGGCCGCCCCAGCCCGGGGCACGTCTCGCATGTATCGCCTGACGCGCGACGCGGATGCGCCGCGCGCTTAACCAGCGCTACCTGCGAGACCCGCCCGCCCGCGGGGGCTTAGGCCTCGTCCTTCTTGAGGCTGTCCAGGCCGTCCTTGACCTTGTCAGCGCCCTGGTCGATCTGGTCGCTGTACTTGCCGCCGGTCTTCTCATCGGCGAAGTCGGCAGCCTTGTCTACGCCTTCGTCGACCTTGTCGCCGTGCTCGCCGAGCAGGTCCGCGGCCTTGTCCTTGAGCTCTTCGGCCTTGTCTTTGAGATTGTCGAACATGCTCATCGTTGAGCTCCTTCTTCTATGAATTGTCGGAACGCTGGAAACTCTCCGACTCACTGCCGGAGTCTCCTCCGTAGCCGCCCGACTCGCCAGTATCCCGGCCGCTGTCTTCACTCAACGTGTCGGAACCGCCGGAGTCACCTCCGCCGAAGCCGCCGCTCGACTCGCCCTGGGAGTCGCTGCCGCCGCCGTAGCTCGATCCGCTGTCGGATCCGCCTTCCGATCCGCCATCGGAACCTCTGTCCGACCCCCCGTCGGAACCGCTCCCATAGCGGGAGTCGCCGCTTTCGCGGTCGGAGTCCCTGCCGCTTTCGCGGTCGGAGTCGCTGCCGCTTTCGCGGTCGGAGTCGCTGCCGCTTTCGCGGTCGGAGTCGCCCCCGCCGTAGCTCGATCCGCTGTCGGATCCGCCTTCGGATCCGTGACCGTGGTCGCTGCCGCCGGAGTCGCTATCGCCGCCATAGCCGCCGGAGTCGCTACCGGAGTCGCTGGACTCGCCACCGCCGTAGCCCTCGGATTGGCCGCTGGAGGAGCCACCGCCGGACTCGGGGCGTTCCTCGCCTTCCTGGCCAAAGCCCCCACTGTTCTCGTCGGAGGGACGGTCGTAACCGCTCTGTTCCGTCATCCCTTCGTCCTTCCTTCAGGCCCCGGTAGGGATAGGTAGGCTCAGCAAGCCGGGGCACCCACTAGGCCAGCGACTACCCCAGAGCGTGCGCTTTCACACATATCGGACGGAACTGTTTCTCACGTGCCATCTCCACCCATCTTCGCGATCGTCGGACCCACCGCGGCGGGCAAGTCCGACCTGGCCGTCGCGCTCGCGCACGCCCTCCAGGGCGAGGTCGTGAACGCCGACTCCATGCAGCTCTACCGGGGCATGGACATCGGCACCGCGAAGCTCACCGAGGCCGAGCAGCAGGGCGTTCGCCACCACCTGCTCGACGTGCTCGACATCGCCGAGACCTCCACGGTCGCGGACTTCCAGCACCGTGCCCGCGAGGCGATCGCCGACTGCCAGCAACGCGATGTGACGCCGATCCTCGTCGGCGGCTCGGCGCTGTACATCCGCGCCGTGCTCGACCGGTTCGAGTTCCCCGGTACGGATCCGGACCTCCGCGCGCGCCTCGAAGCCGAGCTCGCCGAACAGGGCCCGGGCGCACTGCACGAACGCCTCGCGGAGCTCGATCCTCAAGCAGCACAGCAGATTCTCCCGAGCAACGGGCGCCGCGTCGTACGCGCGCTCGAGGTCATTGAGCTCACCGGCGAGCCGTACGTCGCCCAGCTGCCGAGCCACGAGTACGCGTACGACGACGTCCGCCAGGTCGGCATCGACGTTCCTCGCGACGTGCTCGACGAACGGATCGCGCTGCGTGTGGACCGCATGTGGGACGCCGGGTTCGTCGACGAGGTCCGCCGTCTCGAAGCCGCCGGACTCCGCGACGGCGTGACCGCCAGCCGCGCGCTCGGCTACTCGCAGGTGCTCAGGTTCCTCGCCGAGGACCTGACCGAGGACGAGGCGCGCGTGGAGACCGTCCGCGCGACGCGCCGGTTCGCCCGGCGGCAGGACTCCTGGTTCCGGCGTGACGACCGGATCCGGTGGCTGCCGTTCGACGCACCAGACCTACCCGAGCGCGCACTCGCCGCAGCCCCCACTTCACGGATGGACGAGAACGCGGCAGGGTAGGACCCCTCTCAGTGGGACCTGGAGGGATGTGGGGCGGATGCGGACATTCAAGACGCGTGCCATCGTCGCGGGCGCTGCCGTACTGGCGCTGACCGGCGCGGGCATCGCGCCGGCGGCAGCCGGAACGAGCCACGGCGACGCGAAGGTGCCGGTGGCGAAGGGGTACGGCGGTGCGGTCAGCACGGTCGACCTGGACGCGACCAAGGCCGGCATCGAGGTGCTGCGCAAGGGCGGCAACGCGGTCGACGCCGCGGTCGCCGCGGCCGCGACGCTCGGTGTGACCGAGCCGTTCTCCGCCGGCATCGGCGGTGGCGGCTTCTTCGTGTACTACAACGCGCGTTCGGGCAAGGTGTCGACGATCGACGGCCGCGAGACGGCGCCCCGGAGCGCGACCGACCAGCTGTTCGTCGACCCCGCGACCGGCCTGCCGCTGGCGTTCAACGACGCCCGCGGCAGTGGCCTGTCCGTCGGTACGCCCGGCACGCCGCTCACCTGGCAGCGCGCGCTCGACAAGTGGGGCACCTGGTCCCTGCGCAAGGCGCTCAAGCCCGCGATCAAGGTCGCCGACAAGGGCTTCCTCGTCGACGCGACGTTCGCCTCGCAGGTCAACGAGAACAAGGCGCTGTTCGGCGACTTCGTCCCGACGCGTGAGCTCTACCTGCCGGGTGGATCGGCGCCCGCGGTCGGCTCGGTGTTCACGAACCCCGACATGGCGGACACGTACCAGCAGATCGCCGACCGCGGCGTCCGGACGATCTACGGCGGCCAGCTGGGCAAGGAGATCGTCGAGGCCGTCCAGCACCCGCCGGTCGCTCCGGAGACCACGCGGAACGTCCGCGCGGGCGACCTGTCGATCCGCGATCTTGCGAACTACAAGGCTCCGCTGCGTGAGCCGACCCGCGTGAGGTACCACGGGCTCGACGTCTTCAGCATGGGTCCGCCGTCGTCCGGTGGCTCGACGGTCGGCGAGATCCTCAACATCCTCGAGGCTTCCGACACCCCCGACGAGACCTCGGTGCTGCACGCCTACATCGAGGCCGCGTCGCTGGCGTTCGCCGACAGGAACCGGTACGTCGGAGACTCCGACTTCGTCGACGTACCGCTGCGCCAGCTGCTCTCGCAGGGCTTCGCCGACGAGCGCGCCTGCCTCATCGATCCCGCGCGGGCGTTGCCCAAGCCGCTCGCGCCAGGCGTACCGGACGGCCGCTACTCCGGCTGCGGCCAGCAGGCGGCGAAGGAGACCGGCAAGCAGAACGACGGCCAGTCCACGACGCACCTCACGACGTCCGACCGCTGGGGCAACGTGGTGTCGTACACGCTCACGATCGAGGCGACCGGCGGCTCCGGCATCGTCGTTCCGGGCCGTGGGTTCCTGCTGAACAACGAGCTGACCGACTTCAACTTCACGCCGACGCAAGGCGACGCGTTCGACCCGAACCTGCCCGGCCCGAACAAGCGGCCGCGCTCGTCGATGTCGCCGACGATCGTGCTGAAGAACGGCAAACCGTTCGTCGCGCTCGGCAGCCCCGGCGGCGCGACGATCATCGGCACCGTGTCGCAGACGTTGGTCAACCGGGTCGACCTGGACATGACGCTGCCCGAGGCACTCGCGGCGCCGCGGGTGTCGGCGCGGAACGCGGTGACGCAGGCGGAGCCCGCGTTCATCGCCTCGCCCGTCGGACAGGCGCTCGTGGCCAAGCAGCACGTATTCAGCTCGGTCGCGGAGATCGGCGCGGCGACCGCGATCGAGTTCGGGCGGCACGGCTTCGTGACGTCCGTCGCCGAACCGACGCGTCGTGGTGGTGGCTCCGCGATGGTGGCTTGGCCAGTGAAATAACCTTGGCGGCATGAACTGGGTCAAGGGGCACGGCACCGAGAACGACTTTGTGCTGCTCCACGACCCGGACGGCACCGAGTTTCCCGACCTCGACGCCGCGACCGTACGGGCGCTCTGCGACCGGCGGCGCGGAGTCGGGGCGGACGGAGTGCTGCGCGTGGTCCGTACAGACGCTCTGACCGATGGTGCGCCGTGGGTCGACGAGGCGGACTGGTTCATGGACTTCCGCAACGCCGACGGCTCGACCGGCGAGATGTGCGGCAACGGCGTACGCGTGTTCGCCCACTACCTCGCCGAGTTGGGGCTGGTCTCCCGTACCGGCACGGTGCCGATCGCGACCCGGGCGGGGCTGCGGCCGGTGCGGTTCGAGGCGGACGGGCAGCTGACCGTCGACATGGGCGTGCCGGGGCTCCCGGGGCCGGACGACATCAAGGTCACCGCTTCCGGGCGGTCCTGGTCGGCGGTTTCGGTGGATATGGGCAACCCGCACGCGGTGGCGTTCGTCGACACCCTCGACGACCCGGGCGCGCTGGTCGAGCAGCCGACGTGGGAACCGCCGAGCGCTTTCCCGGTGGGCGTGAACATCGAGTTCGTGGTGCGGCGCGGGCCTCAGCACGTGGCGCTGCGGGTGCACGAGCGCGGGGTGGGGGAGACCCGTTCCTGCGGTACGGGGGCCTGCGCGGCCGCCGCGGTGGCCGCGTCGGCCGACGGGCCGGCTGAGGCGTACCAGGTGGACGTGCCGGGGGGATCCCTGACGATCACGTTCCTGCCGAACGGGCACGTGGAGATGACCGGCCCCGCGGTGCTCACGCTCCGTGGCGAAGTGGTTCCCTGAGGCTGGCTGGGGTAGATGTCCTCCCAGAGGATGACCTGGGAGGAGACCTTGGACCGAAGAGGAATGTCGGTGGTCACGCCTAATGTGAGGGCATGGCCGCGATCAGGATTCCGGAGCAGCGAGACGCTTCTCGCGAGGAGCGGCGCGCTGTCGTTCTCCGGACCGTGCGAGCCCGCCAGGCCGCTCACCGCGCTCGCGAGTCCGCGGCGCAGCGTACGGCCCACCTTCTTCGCTCCGTCGCTTACACAGAGTCCCATTAAGTGGCGTGCATTGCGCTGGCAGTCGTGTCATCCTTCTCGACATGAAGCTGTGAGGGGAATCCGCCGCGTGCCGGCGGTGTTGACGCAACTAGTCCTGCCATCAACTGGAGAGATGTGTCTGTAGATCCCTATCGCACCCCTGACTCAGAGTTTCCCGTGCCTTTCGAGCAGCTCGACGACCCCGCGACGGGGGAGCTGGATCTCGAAGATCGCCAAGCGCTTCGCCGGGTTGCCGGATTCAGTACCGAGCTCGCGGACATCACCGAGGTCGAGTACCGGCAGCTGCAGCTCGAACGTGTCGTGCTCGTGGGCGTCTGGACCGAAGGAACCGCTGACGATGCCGAGAACTCCCTGCGAGAGCTGAAGCTGCTCGCGGAGACGGCCGGCTCGGAGGTTCTGGACGGCCTCATTCAGCGGCGTTCGCGGCCCGACCCGGCGACGTACATCGGTCGAGGCAAGGTCGAAGACCTCCGTGACTCAGTGCTGGAGAGCGGCGCCGACACCGTCATCTGCGACGGTGAGCTGAGCCCTGCCCAGCTGCGTACGTTGGAAGAACGCACCAAGGTCAAGGTCATCGACCGGACCGCGTTGATCCTCGACATCTTCGCCCAGCACGCGAAGAGCAAAGAGGGCAAGGCGCAGGTCGAGCTCGCGCAGCTGTCGTACTTCCTTCCCCGCTTGCGTGGTTGGGGTGGCAACCTGTCCCGACAGGGCGGTGGAGCCGGTGGCGGTGGCGGCAACGGCGGCGTGGGTCTGCGCGGTCCTGGTGAGACCAAGCTCGAGATCGACCGGCGGCGCATTCGTACGCGGATGGCCAAGCTGCGCAGGCAGATCGCGGACATGGCACCGGCGCGGGCGACGAAACGGCTGAACCGTAAGAGGAACGCCGTTCCGTCGGTCGCGATCGCCGGGTACACCAACGCGGGCAAGTCCTCGTTGCTCAACCGGCTCACCGGAGCAGGCGTGCTGGTCGAGGACGCGTTGTTCGCGACGTTGGACCCGACGACGCGTCGGGCGGCGACGCCGGACGGGAAGCTGTTCACGCTGACCGACACGGTGGGCTTCGTACGGCACCTGCCGCACGAGCTCGTCGAGGCGTTCCGTTCCACGCTGGAAGAAGTCGCGCAGGCCGACGTGGTCGTGCATGTGGTCGACGGCTCCAACCCGGACCCCGAGGGTCAGATCTCGGCCGTCCGCGAGGTGCTGTCCGACGCGGGCGCCGGCGACCTGCCGGAGATCATCGCGATCAACAAGGCCGACGTGGCCGACGCCCTCACCATCGCCCGCCTCCGCCGCCACGAGCCCCGCACGGTCGTGGTGTCGGCGAAGACAGGCGAAGGCGTGGCGGAGCTGCTCTCGATGATCGCCGAGGCGCTGCCGCGGCCCGACATCGAGGTCGACGCACTGGTCCCGTACGCCCGCGGCGACATCGTCGCGAAGGTGCACGAACGCGGCGAGGTGCTCTCCCTGGAACACACCGCCGACGGCACCCGCCTCAAGGCCCGGGTCGACCCAGCCCTGGCCGCCGACCTGAACGGCTATCAGCTCGCCTGAGCTGGCTGACTGCCAAGTCGAGAAGGGCACTTTCCCCTGTGGAAGGTGCCCTTCCGCTATGTCCGGCCGGCGAGCAGGCTGTCGCCGAGGTCGGTGCGGCGGTAGAGGACCGTACGGCCGTCGCGGCGGGAGGAGACGACTCCGGCGGCGTGCAGGGTCTTCAGGTGCACACTCAACGTGGGCGCTGTCAGGTTGAGCTGGCAGGCTAGCTGGGTCGTCGACATCGGCAGGTCCAGCTGCGCCACGATCGCCGCGCGCGAACGACCGAGCAGGTCGGCGAGCGGGGAGTCCGAGGTCGCGGGCGTCGTCTCCCACAGCCGGCCGATGCCCCGGGGCGAGTACGTGACCGTCGGCTGGTGCGGAAGCGCCGTCAACACCAGCACGTCCGGCCAGGCGAACACGCACGGCACCAACAGCAGCCCCCGGCCGCCGAGCTCGGTCTGGCCGCAGTACGCCTTCGTGACCAGCAGCGTGTCGTGCCGCAGCCCGACCAGCGGATGCAGCGTCCGGAACAGCTGGTCCACTCCGCCCGACGCGAGCTCCTCCATCCGGTAGGCCAGATCGGCCTGCAACAACGCACGGACCCGGGACCAGTACGGCTCGACCGCCACCGCCCAGTACCGCGACAGCTCCGCCGCGATCGTCCGCAGCGCCGAAGCCGGCGAGGCGATCAGCCGGTCGAGCACCGGGCTCGGCTGCGACACGGACAGCATCTCCAGATCCGTCGCGACGTGCTTCAACGGCGTCGCCGACAGGTCGCGCAGCCCGGCCTCGAACGACGACGAGCGGCGGGTCGGCGCCGGGGTCAGGAAGTCGGGGATGTACCCGGTCGCGGGCACCAGCGCGGACAGCACTTCGAGGTCCAGTGCGGCCAGCCGGGGACGTACGTCGCGCAGCCACGGCCCGTGCAGCCCGTTCGCCGCCGAGCCCGCCAACGTCCGCAGGCTCGTCACGGTCTCCCACACGGGTGAGAACGCGAACCGGATCCGGCTGAGGTCCGCCGGCGACAGGTCGAGCTCGATCACCCCACCGAGCGTACGCGACGATTAGGCGAGGCTCTAATCGTCGACAGCGAAGATCACCGCCGGCAGCCTGGTGTGGTGAGTGAAACGGAGACGCTGACGCCCGCCGGGCGGCAACGGTTGCCGCTGCCGTTCTGGGCGCTCTGGGCGTGCCAACTGATCAACCGGGTCGGCGGATTCGTGCTGCCGTTCCTCGTCCTCTACCTCACCCAGGAACAGCATCTGACCGCAGCGATGGCCGGTGCGATCGCCGCCGCGGTCGGTGCCGGGTCGGTCGTCTCCAGCCTGCTCGGCGGCTGGATGACCGACCACGTCGGGCGGCGGCGTACGTTGATCGTCGGCTTCCTCGGTACTGGGCTGGCGATGATCGCGCTCGGCTCGGTGGACACGCTGCCGCTGATCTGGGTGGCGGCTTTCCTCGTCGGCGTCATGGCCGACCTGTTCCGCCCGGCCAGCTCCGCGCTGGTGGCGGATCTCCTCGGTCCGGAGGCGCGGGTTCGTGCGTACGCGTTGCTGTTCTGGGCGGTGAACCTCGGCTTCTCCATCTCGACGCTGAGCGCGGGCATCCTCGCCTCGTTCGGCTTCGGGTTGCTGTTCTGGCTGAACGCCGCGGCCTGCGCGATCGCCGCGATCGTGATCTGGCGGCTCGTCCCCGAGACGAAGCCGGAGCGCGATCCGGACGAGCCGCGCCGCGGCTTCGTGGCGGTCGCGTCCCGCGACACCGTGCTGCTGTTGCTCCTCGTGGTCTCGATTGTCTATGCGAGCCTGTACTTCCAGGCGTACTCGAGCCTCCCGCTCGCGATGGCGGCCGACGGGCTGAGCAACGCGACGTACGGCATCGTGATCGCGCTCAACGGCGCCGCGATCGTGGTCGTGCAGCCGTTCCTCGTCCGCGTGATGCCGCGCTTCGACCGCAGCCGGGTGGCCGGCGGATCGATGCTGCTGGTCGGGATCGGCTTCGGCATCGGGGCGTTCGTGGACAGCGCGGTTGGCTACGGCGTGTCCGTCGTCGTGTGGACGCTCGGCGAGATTGGCGTGACGAGCGTGCTGATGGGGCTGTACGCGGACCTCGCGCCGGTGGACCTGCGCGGGCGGTACCTCGGGCTGGCGGGCTTCACCTGGTCGGTCGGCACGATCATCGGACCGCTCGCGGGAACGGCGGTGTTCGGAACGTTCGGCCCAGTCACGTTGTGGATCGGCTGCGCAGTCGTCGGCGCGGTGTGCTGCGTGGCTCAGCTGCTGATCGGCCCCGCGCTACGTCGCCGCGCCCTGGTGCCGGCATGACGCCGCGCGAGGTCCTGCAGACGATCGCGGCCGCCTGGTGTTCGCGTCCTGCCGACGCGGCCGCGTACTTCACCGAGGACGCGCTCTACCTCGAGCCGCCGGACAAGCAGCGCTACGTCGGCCGCGCGGCGCTCGCCGAGTTCTTCGGCGAGGAGCCGCTGCGGATGGAGTGGCACGGTCTCGCGTACGACGAGGCGTCCCGGACGGCGTACGGCGAGTACACGTTCCGAGGCGGCAACCAGTACCACGGCGTGGTCATCGCGACCTTCCGCAACGGGCTGGTCGCGTCGTGGCGGGAGTACCAGTACGAGAGCGACCTGCCGTTCGAGGACTTCGCAAGCGGTCAGGGCCGGTCGTAGATCTCGTGCGTGCCGATCCGCCGCCACACAAGGACAGGATCGCCTTCGTCGTCAGACTCGAGGTGGAATGTGGCGCGGCCGTCCGGCCCAGTGAAGCTCCACGTCAGCGAGTAGATCGACGTGTCGGCGATCCGATGGATGCGTAACCGAGTCGGCCACGGCGGGTTTCCAGTGAAGGCGCCTGAGTCGACCGCGGGCAGAAAGTGCTCGTGAAGGGCTGCGCGAAAGAGCTTCTTGTGCTCCCGCGGTAGCCGCGCATACTCGCGATCGAACACCGGTTGCGTGTCGAGCTTCATGCCTCGTCGGTCGCCTCGTCGAGCCGATCGAGGTGGGCGAGGAAGTCGGCACTCGTCTCATGCCTGGTGCGCCGACCAGCCGCGAGTTCCTCGTCGACCTCGCGTTCCTTGGCCTGCCATTCCTTGGACCAGAACCAGGTCTCGTCGACTCGTACCGCAAGGTGAGGGACGAGAACGATCTCCCCATCACGAACGATGATCTCCACCTGCGCGCCGGGCTTGTCCAGTCCGAACTCCCGCCTGACCTGGGCAGGGATCGTCACCGTCCCGTTCTTGGGCTGGACTGCGGCGAAGGCGACATGCTTTTCCATAAAGCCAAGATACCAGGAATCTCGGATCTCAGCTGTAGTAGGTGGGGCCCTGCGCGGGCGTCTTCTGCTTGCGGTCGCGGCTCGCCAGCAGCCAGGCGACGAGGATGCCGCCGATGGCGCCGAAGAGGTGGCCTTGGAAGGAGATGCCGTCCTGCGGCAGCAGGCCGCCGAGGAGGGCGCCGCCCCACACGAGGATGACGCCGACGCCGATCGCGAGCTGGCCGAGCTTGCGGTTGAAGATGCCGCGCACGATCAGGTACGTCGCGTACCCGAACACCAGGCCGCTCGCGCCGATCGTCACCGTGAACGACGGCGAGGTCAGCCAGGTGCCGATGCCCGAGATCAGTGCGACGCCGGCGGTCACCATCAGCAGCCTGTACGCGCCGCCGATCGCGATGAAGATGCCGAGCGTCACCAGCGGGATAGTGTTCGAGATCAGGTGCCCGAACCCGAGGTGCAGGAACGGCGCCGTGACGATCCCGACCAGCCCGTCCATGTCGCGAGCCTCGATGCCGTACGCGTCGAGCCGGTGCCCGAGCGCGGTGTCGAGGACCTCGCTGATCCACATCAGGCCCACGAGAATGCCCAGGACCTGCAGACCGCCCACCACCCGCCGGGAAGTCTCGCTCGACTGCCGGCCGGACGGCTGCGGGTAGGAGTACGCGGCGCTCATACCTCTACGATGCCCGACCGGCGTCGTTAGGGCGACTCACCGGCCGGTTTCTCACCCACTTCTTAACACCGGCGAGCGAGGGTGAGATGGCCGGACCCGGGCGTCGGGTCTTGCTCGCGTCCTGCCGCAAGCCCTACCGTCGCTTCGGATATGTGGATTAGTTTCTGAAATCCCGTAGACACCTGGGGGCGGCCATGCGTACACGCCATCTGCTCGGCATCCTGCTGGCCCTGGTGGCGGTGATCGCCACCACCGGACCCACGAACGCGGCCACCGGCACCGAACGACGCGTCGAGCTCCCGCCCGAGGGTGTGCTGTCGGCGATGACCGGCGGCAACACGGTCGGCGCGATCATCCGCGAGAAGAAGGCGCGCTCCGACGGCTACCTGCACCTCGACACGCCCGCGATGATCAGGACCCTCAAGGCGATGCACGCCAACACATTCACGTACGGCGTCTGGGACGGCGACAAGGACTGGGACGACCTGCGCCTGGAGTTCGCGCCGGCGGCACAGAGAGCGGGCATCGACATCTGGGTCTACCTCGTCCCGCCGTCCGAGTGCTTCAACAACCAGGAAAGGCACCTGAACGGCAACTGCAGCCGCCCGTACGACCTCGACTTCATCACCTGGTCGACCGAGATCGCCAAGCTCTCCAAGAAGTACCCGAACATCAAGGCCTGGGCGATCGACGACTTCCTCTCCGGCCCGGGCAACCGCGCGCTGTTCACCAACGAGTACCTCAGCCAGGTCCGCGCCGCGCAGGACGCGATCAACCCGAAGCTCGGCTTCTACGTCACGCTCTACTTCGGCGAGATCGCGCCCGAGAACCTCGAGATCATCGACGGCGTGCTCGACGGCGTCATCTATCCGTACGTCGGGTACAACGCCGACACCAACGACACCGACTGGGTCGAACGGCGCATCGACTCCGCGCTGCAGACGCTCGAGCCGTACGACCTCGACCTGGTTTTCCTCCAGTACACAGGGCGATTCCTCGACACGGTGATCGAGCCGCACGAGGACACGGTCGCCGAGATCCTGCGCCGCGTGCAGCCCTACATCGACGACGGCCGCGTGATCGGCGTCATCGCGTACGCAGCGCCCGTCGCGCTGGACGAGCAGCAGGCGAGCTACACCAACCGCGGGCACAGTGGGAGCGGACGACTGTCGTTCAGCATCAACATGTTCACGGGCACGGCCGCCGGCGACTACGCGGAGGCGAAGCAGGAGGTCCGTGTTGACCCACGCGCTGCCAAGAAGGAGTTGACGTTCTTCCATCGCGACCCGTTTGGCCCATGGGCGTTGAAGGACTACCAGTTCAAGCAGCTACTCGTCGACGGCCAGGTCGCCTGGGAGTCCGACATCTCCGCCGACACCGGCTACACCTGGGCCAAGACCACGGTAGACCTCACCGCGGCGCTGGCGGGCAAGCAGAAGGCGACGATCGCTTTCCGCCTGTTCCACAAGAACGGCGTCGGCCACTGGCCCACCGACGTGAGCATCGACGACGTACGAGCGCGCGGGCTGACCGTACGCAACGGCGACTTCGAGAACGGCGGCGCGTGGACGCTGTCCGAGACGAACGAGGGCTTCCGCACGTTCATCGACCAGTACCGCGCCGACCGCCAGGCGAGAATCATCAACGAGATCGGCAAGGTCTACGCCGACCTCCGCGGCGTGCGGCACCACAAGGTCGAGGCGCCGGCGTGGGCACGAGCGCAATGGAAGAAGCTGCGCACCGGCGGCGACAACGTCGCGTTCAACGGCAACGGGCGGCTGTCTTTCTCCCAGCCCGAGGGAACGACCTCGCCGGAGGGGGAGACCTGCGCGACCGCGTGGCAGGACGTCCGAGTCCAGCCCGGGCTGGACCGGTACGAGATCTCGTTCTGGCACGGTGACACCTGGTCGTTCGGCGGTGAGCACATCCAGCACAAGCAGCTCGTGATCGACGGCGAGGTGCTGTGGAAGCGGTCGACCCGCGACGCGTGGGACTGGTACCAGATCTACGGCTCGGACCACCAGGGCGCAATCGACGTCACGGACTTCGTGAAAGGCAAGAAGCAGGTCCGGTTGGAGTTCCGGATGTGCAACGACAAGGCGTACGGCGAGCTGTTCATGGACGCGACGTTCGACGCCATCCGGACCGCCGGCCTCGACGTGCGCAACCCCGACTTCGAGACCACCGCGGCGTGGCACCTGACGTCGGAGGCACCGCTGCGGGCGCGGATCGCGATCAGCAGGTAGGACGGGTGGCGGGCGCCATCATGACGGCGGGGATCGTCCGGTCGAACGGGATCCCCGCCAGCGCCGCTGCCTCGGTGACGCGGCCGAGTTGGTCGGCGGCCACGACCAGGAGCACCACGTCGTCGTCCGGGATCGCGACGGCCGCCAGGATCGCGCCCTCGGGTACGGACGCCGCGAGGGCGGTCAGGTCAGGCGCGATCCCCGACTCCTCGTAGTGCTCGGCGAGGACGACCTGCCTCGGAGTCCACGCCGCTGCGCTCTCGGTCATGGGCTGACCGTAAGGAATGCGAACGTGCCGGGGAATCAGGGAACCCCCTCGCCATCACCCCTGCTCGATGCCGGGGAGCGCTTCGCCGTACCGCCAGAGGGCGGTGAGGTAGGTGAGGCCGAGGATGCTGAGGACGATGGTGGAGATGAGTCTGGGGGTGCGGTCCTCAGCTGAGGACCATATGGACCCGCCGTTTCTCCCAGCCGAAGTCGTTGTTCAGAAGGGAAATCGGACGTTATAGGAGCCTTCCGCGACAAACGCCCCACGCGCGCCGCAGCCACCCGGCCGCTGTTTAGGCGGCTGGGGTGAGGCGGTGGTTGCGGAGTGGTCGTTGCTGGGGGTCGATCCAGTCGGGGGGTAAGAACTCGGGTAATCCGTCGAGTGCGATTCGGACCTGCCATGCGCCTTGGTGGATCAGGCGGTGGTGATACCCACACAGCAGGACCCCGTTGTCCCGAGTGGTCGGACCGCCCTTACTCCACGGGACCACATGGTGGGCGTGACACCAGCCGGGTGGCCGGTCGCAGCCGGGGAACGCACACCCACCATCACGGAGCTCGAGCAACCGGCGGAGTTTGCCTTGGAACAGTCGCTGCTGGGTGTCGGTCAGCAGTGTGACGCGGCCGGGCTGGTCCTCGGGCTTGACCAAGAATGCCCGGTCGGCTTCGCACATCAGCTGGTCGACGAGTTTGCGGGACAGTTCGATCCCGGTGTGCAGAGTCCGCCCACCAGTGTTCGTGAGGGTGACGACGAGCTGGGTGGGGTTCCCGCCATGGGAGGGAACGAGCCGCTCGGCTAGCAACCGGCGGCAGGCCTCATCCAGAGCATCGACGTTGCGTTGTTCGGGGAGGCGGGTGTCGCGGCCGTCGGGTCCGGGCTGGGGTGCGGCGAGCGGGTCGAGGAAGAGTTTGAGTCGTTCTCCGACGAGTTTGGGGAGCCGGGCGGTGACCCGCCACGTCCCCGAGGTGGCGTCGAAGGACATGCGCAGGAACCGGTCCCGTTCGGCGCTGGCTTCTTCTTGTTTGAGCTTCAGTTCCAGGACCTGGTCGGCAAGATCGGGAGCGACGGTCTCCAAGAGCCTGTTCCCGACCTTCGACAAGACTTTGGGGTCGAAGGTCGCGGCTTGCTTCAGCAGAGTGGCTTCGACTTGGGAACGCAGCTCCGGCGTCGAAATGTGGGAGGGCAGCAGCTGCACCACCCGCGAGATCACCCGCGCATGCGGAACAGAAATCTCACCCTCAGCCAACGCTCGCGCGGTCGCCGGAAGCTCGGCGTCGAGATGAGAGGCTAATTTCACCATCGCCCCGGCCTCAGCAGTCGGGACCCGAAGCCGACCAGCAACCCACTGCGCGGTGTTCGCGGCGCCGGCGGTGACGGCGAGGTTGCGGGAGTCGGCCTCGCGGATCAGTTCGAGCTGGCGGCCCTGGAGTTGGTTCAGCTGGGTGGCGTTGTCGAGGAGTGCGGTGGTGAGTTGGTCATCGGACATCGACCACGCCGACACACCATCGGCGGTGCCGGTGGTGTTCGAGCAGGTGGTCGATTTCATAGCGCAATTCTACCAGCCGGATCGGTCTAATGCCCAACCCGGCAAGGGAAATCTCCCGGCTTCATCCGCCACCACAAGAGACCGGGGGCTCCACAAGCAGCCGCAACACGGCCACAGACCCAAGGCGCAGGCAGGCCTTGCCCGGGACCCTGTTCCGGGGGCAGGGGCGGCGCGTGAAAATCTGGTGGCCGGTCCGGGGCGAGTCAAGGGCCGCAAAGCGGTCGCGTAGCGACGCCTCTCTCCTCCGCGAAGCGCCCCAGAGAGGCGCCCTTGACGCGCCCGGACCGGCCACCACCATCGACCGCCGCCACAGCCCGACCAGCTCATCCACCCAAGCACAGCAGGGCAAAGCAACAGCAAGAGCAGAAGCACAGCACAGGCCCCCAAAAGAGGCGATGGCGGAGAGGACGGGAGTGACGGTCGAGAGAGGCAGGAGCGACCGGGCAATGGACGATGGTGGAGAGGTGGGAATATGCGCGGCGTCAGGGTGGGGTGATGGTCGCGGGCGCGCAAGGTCGCCGGGGTTAGTGGGTGAAGTGACAGCCCAGTGGGTGAAAGTGGCGGCCCGACGGGCGAGGTGAGAATGGTGGAGAGGGTGGGAGTACCGCCGACCACGCTGAGATCGACCTGAGCGCTGTCGGCCAAGTGCATGTCGCAGTCCAGCAGAAGCCCACGACAAACGCCCCCTCAAAAGAGGGGGCGTTCGACGGATCCAACGAAGAAACTACCGCTGACCGATAGGAACGAAAGGACGCTCCGGCTCACCGACGTAAACCTGGCGCGGCCGACCGATCTTCGTCGCGGGGTCGTTGTTCATCTCCCGCCACTGGGCGATCCACCCAGGCAACCGGCCAAAGGCGAACAGCACCGTGAACATCTTCGTCGGAAAGCCCACAGCCCGATAGATCAACCACGTATGACAGCGCCGAGCTCCGCACGCGAGCGGATGCCGAGCTTCCGGTAGATCCGGGTGAGGTTGGCCTCGACCGTCTTCGGGCTGAGGAACAGCGCTTCGGCGATCTCCCGCGTCGTCGCGCCACCCGCCGCGGCCTTGGCGACCTGGGTCTCGGTCGCCGTGAGCCCGGCCGGTGCCGGCGGCCTGCCGCCGATGCGGTCGCGCTCGGACTTCGCGCGCTCGACCCAGGCGGTCGCGCCCAGCTTCTCGAAGCCGGCGATCGCCGCGTCCAAGGCCAGCCGCGCCGCCGCCTTGGCCCGGGCGCGGCGGTGCAGCCTGCCGGCGACGAGTTGCGCGCGGGCCTGGTCGAACGGCGGCAACGGCTCGCCCTCGACCTCCGCGAGCGCCGCCTCGACCAGCGCGGCACCGTCCCCCGGTGTCCCGCGCAGGCTGGCGATCAGCCCGTGCCCGACCGCCGCGGCGAGCCGCAGCCGGGCGCGAGGGATGACCTCGTGGCGTTCGTCCAGCCGCTTGACGTACGCGGCCAGCTCGGCGTCGTCCGCGCCCGAGCCGCTCATCGCCTCGAGCTGGTCGAGCTCGATGCGGACGCCGACCGGCTCGACATGGCCCATCTTGTCCAGCTGCCCGCTGATCTCGCGGAGGCGGTCCGCGGCGGCCACGTACTCGCCACTGGTGACCTCGGCGGTCGCGAGCAGGCGCATGCCCACCCGGGCCAGCCAGGTGTCGCCGGCCTCGTCGCCACGTCGCATCACGTCGGTGCCGTGGCTGCGTGCCTCGGCGGAGTCGCCGCGGTAGGCGGCGAGCAGGTGGCCGACGAAGTCCGCCTGCGTCGTCGGTACGTCGAGCTCGCCGGCGAGTGCGGTCGCCTGGTCGACGTAGCGCGCCGCGAGCTCCCAGTCGCCGGCGAGGAACTCGTTGTCGGCGAGGTGCGGCAGCAGTTCGAGCACCGACGCCTCGTCGCCCGCGTCCCGGGCCCGCTCCAGCATCGCCACGTACCGCGCGCGTGCGGCGTCGAAGTCGTCGATCGCCTTGTACCAGATGCCCACGGTCGTGCTGTGCTGACGACCTGGCCGACTCGACTCGAGCGCCAGCCCCTCGTCGAGCATGGTCAGGTCCGGACGCTGGCCGTTGAGAATCTCGCTGTAGAACGTCTGGAACAGCGCGAACGCGAGCCACTCGTGCTCGTCGGTGCCGCGGAGCAGCTCGATCGCGCGGTGGCCGTGGTCGAGCCAACGGTCCTCCGGCGCCATCACCGTCAGGTGCGCGTGCACCCTGCCCTCGGCGATCGGGTGGCCGGCCGCGGCGTCGAGCGCCGACGTGGCGTGCCACTCCGCGGCGGCCGAGTCGTCGGCGTGCCAGGAGCTGGTGGCGAGCAGCAGATAGGCCTCGGCTCGGTCGTGACCGAGCGGGAGGGTGTCGAGGTGCATGGTCAGCCAGTGCTGGGCAGCGCCGAGGTCACCGGAAGCGGCGCGCGACTGGCCGGCGAGCAGGATCCGCCTCGGTGCGTTGGGGCTGCCCTCCGGCGTGGCTTCGGCCGCCTGTTCGGCGAGGTCGGCGGCGACGTCGAGCGCGCCGCGGCGGCTGGCCAGGCGGGCAGCGTCTTCCAGCGTGGCGGCGAGCTGCTCGTCGGGCTCGACGCTTGCGGCGGCGAGGTGGCGGGCTCGTCGTTCGACATCGGTGACCACGTCGGCGAGGCGCTGGTGCAGCCTGCGGCGCTCGGGGTCGGGGATGCCGGCGCGGACGACGCTCGCGTACACCGGATGGGTGAACCTGACCTGGCCGCCGCCCAGGCTGATCAGGCCAGCCTCCTCGGCAGCCTGCAGCGCGTCGGCGACGTCCTGCTCGCTGGCCGCGGCGAGCACGTCGAAGCTCGCGGGTGCGGCGAGGGCGGCCAGCCGGAGGGCCTGCGTGGTCTCGAGGTCCAGGCCGGAGAGGCGGTCGGCGATCAGGCCGGTGAGGCTCGACGGTACGGGCAGCTCGCGGCTCGGCGCGGGGAGCTTGGGGAGCGCGGAGATCGCGCGGCCGAGCTCGAGGGTGAACAGCGGGTTGCCGTCGGACGCGGTCGCCACGGAGGCGAGCAGCTGGCGGGGGAGCGAGAGGCCGAGCTGATCTCTGAGCAGGTGGTGGAGCGCGCCCGTACGCATGCCGCCGACCGTGATGCGGTGCACGGCCTCGGGCGGGAGGATGCGTTCGATGTCGAGGGCCTCGCTGGGGCCGTGGGAGTGGCGCGGGTCGAAGTCGTCGGGGCGCCTTGCCGCGATGACGACGAGCGGGGCGTCGGTGATGCGTCTCAGGGCGAACCTGAGGACGCGTACGGACGGGGCGTCCAGCCAGCGGACGTTGTCGATGACCAGGACGGTGGGATCGCTGGAACGGCCGAGCAGCCCTCTGGTCGCGAAGCAGAGGGCGCGCTCGTCGGCGACCTGGTCCGGCTCGTCGTGCCGGAGCAGTGCGATCTCAACGGCCTGGCGCTGCGGGGTGGGGAGGTCGCTCGCGAGTCCTACGACTGGCTCGAGCAGGTCGGCGACGGCGGCGTACGTGAGCGTGGTCTCGAGCTCGGTCGGCTGGCAGCGGAGCACCTGATACCCGCGTTCCCTCGCCAACTCCGCGGCTGCGTTGAGGAGGGCGGTCTTCCCGATCCCGATGGGACCGTCGACCACAAGCGCGACCGGCCGCTGCGGAACGTCGGCGAGCAGCCGTTCGCACACGGCCAGCTCGGCGTCCCGTCCGATCAACCCCCGCATGCTCTAGATCATGACATCAAGGTGCGTGAAATGGCGCCCGGTTTGCACGGATATCGCGCCATGCCAACGCCTGCCACCCGCCGATCTTTAGGGTGCCTTTAGGCCTAGCACCCATGCCGGCCAGCGGTACGACCTCATGGTTCCTGCCGTTGGTTGGTGGGCTCGATGCGGCGCAGCAGGACGACGGCGACGACGGCGAGGGCGGCAACGACGACGGCGGTGATGCCGGCGACGGTCTGCATGCCGTCGACGAACGCCTCGCGCGCGGCGTCGAGCAGGGCCGGTCCGGTGTCGGCGGGCAGCCGTTCGGCGACCTCGGTCGCGCTCGCCAACGTGTCCTGGCTGGCCTCGGCCGCCTGCTCGTCGAGGCCGGCCGGCATCGTGTCGACGAGCCGATCCCGGTAGACGAACGTCCCGAGCGCGCCGAGCGCCGCGATGCCCACCGCGACGCCGAACTCGCCGCTGGTCTCGAGCATCGAGCCGGCCGAGCCCGCCTTCTCCGGTGGCGCCGACGCGACCACGATGTCGGTGCTCAGCACCATCGTCGGCGCGGCGCCGATGTGCACCAGGACGGCACCGGCGATGAGGAAGCCGAGCCCGGTACCGCCACCCACCCCGGCGATTACCGCCAACCCGACCGCGGTCACGGCGAGCCCCGCCGCGGCGACGTATGCCGGCCGCAGCCGCCGTGCGAGCAGCGGAGCCAGCACGGCGACCGCCATCTCGCTCAGCGCGGCGGGCATCATCCACAGTCCGGCGCGCAGCGGCGAGAGTCCGTCGACGAGTTGGAGGTACTGCGCGATGTACAGGTACCCGCCGGCGAGCACCATCATCGCGACGAGCAGCATGCCGAGTGCGGCGCAGAACGAACGCGAGGCGAAGAGCCGGACGTCCAACAACGGGTTGTCAAGGCGACGTTGACGACGGACGAACCGCCAGCCGAGAATCAGCCCGGCCGCGATCGCGAGCAGCGCGATCGGTCGCGGGCCTTCCTCGGCGAGCTGCTTCAGTCCGTAGATCGCGGGCAGCACCGTGCC
Organism: Tenggerimyces flavus; assembly: GCF_016907715.1. Taxonomy (NCBI): domain Bacteria; kingdom Bacillati; phylum Actinomycetota; class Actinomycetes; order Propionibacteriales; family Nocardioidaceae; genus Tenggerimyces; species Tenggerimyces flavus. The sequence continues at coordinate 3,923,450 of NZ_JAFBCM010000001.1, forward strand.
GAGCGAGAGCGCGACGCTGACGAGGTCGATTCGGCTTGTGGTGTTGGCGTTCCGTACCTCCGGCAGCACGATCGGACCGAGTACGAGCAGCAGCACCATCACCGGAACGCCGAGCAGGAAGACCGAACCCCACCAGAACGACTCCAGCAGCGCGCCGCCGACGACCGGCCCGAGCACCGTTCCGCCGGAGAAACAGGCGGTCCAGATGCCGAACGCGAGGCCGCGTTCCCTCGGGTCGGTGAACAGCTGGCGCACGAGGACGAGCGACGCCGGCATCAGCGTCGCGGCGGCCACCCCGAGGAGTGCGCGGGAGACGATGAGCATCTCGGCGGAGGTCGAGTACGCCCCGAGGATCGAGAGCGCGCCGAACGCGACCGCGCCGACGAGGATCAGCCGGCGGGCGCCGATGCGGTCGGCGAGGCCGCCCATCGTGACGAGGAACCCGGCGATGAGGAAGCCGTACACGTCCAGGATCCACAGCAGCTGCGGGCCGCTGGGGCGGAGGTCGGCCGCGAGCTGCGGGCCGGCGAGGAACAGCACGCTGTTGTCGAGGGCGAGCAGCAGGATCGGAAGGGCCAGCACTGCGAGGCCCAGCCAGCGCCGCGGCGTACCCGTAAGGACCGGTGGTGCGACGGTCGAAGACATATCGGAGGTCCTCTCGGAATTACGTTACGAGTCGTAACATAACTTAACGAGTAGACTTGGACCGTGCAACCACGTCAGGCCAGTGGCCGTCCTCGCGACGTGCGGATCGATGCCGCCGTCCTCGACGCGACGCTGGCCGTCCTCGCCGAGACCGGGTACCGGCGGCTCACGCTCGAGGAGGTCGCGCGGCAGGCGGGGACGACCAAGCCGGCGATCTACCGCCGCTGGGCCGGGCGCGAACGCCTGGTGCTGGCCGCGCTCGCGCGAGAGCTCGGCGAGATCGACACGCCCGACACCGGCTGCACGATCTGCGATCTCGGCGAGTGCCTGAGCGTCTTCATCGGCTCGTTCCGCCGGATGCCGCCGGACGTCCTCGGGCCGCTGTACGCGGACTGCGCGGGCACGCCGGAGCTCCACGACGAGTTCATGTGCGTGCTGTTCGACCCGCCGCGCTCAGCCGTCGCTCGTACGATCACCCGCGCGATCGCGCGCGGCGACCTGCGCGCCGATCTCGACGCCGGGCTGACGTTGGACCTGATCGGCGCGTTCGTCCACTACCGCGTGCTGTTCGGGCACGCCTCGACCGAGGTGAACGAGATCTCCCACGTCGTCGAGACGTTGCTGCACGGGATCGCCACCGACTACCCGGCGCTGCTCGCGCACAGCCTCGAGCTCGAGGCCGCCGCCCAAGCCCAGCAGACGCACCACCTGCACCGGGCCGCGCCGGAGCGGTAACGACGCTTCGAGTTGTTGGACAGATCTCGCCTTCTAGGCCGAGATCCGTCCAACAAGTCGGTCAGGCGTCGCTCTGCGACCGGCCGCCGCCGAGGTGCTCGGCGAGGAAGCGCTCCACCGCCGCGTAGTAGATCTCCCTGTTCTCCGGGCGGGCGAGGCCGTGGCCCTCGTCCGGGAACACCAGGTACTCGTGCGGCAGGCCCTTCGCCTTCAACGCGTCGACGATCTGCTCCGCCTCCGCCTGCTTCACCCGCGGATCGTTCGCGCCCTGGGCGACGAGCACGGGGATCGCGATGTCGTCCACGCGCGACAGCGGCGAGCGCTCCCAGAGGAAGTCCTTCTCGGTCTCCGGGTCGCCGATCTTGCCGTACATCATCGCGATCATCGGCTTCCAGTACGTCGGCAGCGACGCGAGCAGCGTGAGCAGGTTGGACGGGCCGCACATGTCAACGGCACAACGGAAAACGCCCGGAGTGAAGGCCGCGCCGGCGAGGGCCGCGTACCCGCCGTACGAGCCGCCGTAGATCGCGACCCGGCTCGCGTCGATCCGTCCCAGCGACGCGAGGTGGTCGACCGCGTCGAGCAGGTCGGTGTGCATCGCGGCGCCCCACTCCTTGTCGCCCGCGTTGCCGAACGCCTTCCCGTACCCGGTCGAGCCGCGGAAGTTGACCTGCACGCAGGCGTAGCCGCGGTTGGCGAGCCACTGTGCCTCGGAGTGGTAGCCCCACTCGTCGCGGTGCCACGGGCCGCCGTGCACGTTGACCACCGCGGGCAGCGCTTGCGGGTCGACGTTCGGCGGGTACGTCACGTACCCGTGCACCTCGAGTCCGTCGCGCGCGTTGAACGAGAACGGCTCCATCACCGCGAGCTGGTAGCCGTCGAGCTCGGGGCGCTGCCCGAACAGGAAGGTGGCCTTGCCGGTGACCTTGTCGAACACGTAGTACCGGCCGGACCCGTCGGACACGTCGACCGCGATCAGCCAGAACTGGTCGGTCCGCTCGGTGCGGTTGACGGTGAGGTCGCCGTCGATGCCGATCGCCGCCTCGACCTGCGCCATCGCGGCGGAGTAGCTCGGGTCCAGGAAGACCCGCTCGGACCGGTCCTTGGCGAACACCACGCCCTGCGGCACACGCGTCATCGGGTCGAGCTCGACCCCGTCGACGTCGTACGCGGGATCGTCGGCGAGCACGGTCTCGGTGCCGCTCGCCAGGTCGATCGCGACCAGCCTCGCGGCGTTCGCTCCGATCGAGGAGACGAGGTAGAGCGTGCTGCCGTCGCGGGAGAAGCCGATCGTGTCGGTCGTGACCGCGTCGTCGGACGGCACCTCGAGCCAGGCCTCGGGCTCGTTGGTCTGCGGCGAGATCCGGTAGTACGTGATGCCGCCGTCCTCGTTCATCGACGCGCCGCCGCGGACGTCGAGGTTGGTGTCGAGCAGCCAGGTGACGAAGCCGGGGGTGTTCTCGACGACCTTCTCCAGTTCGTCGGTCGCCAGGTCGAGCCGGTAGAGGTCGTGCAGCTCGGGGGTGTCCTTGTTGATGCCGAGGATCATCACGGTGGGGTTCCACCGGTTGTGCCCGAGCACGCGGACCTGTACGCCGTCGAACGGGGTGGGGCAGCGCTCCTCGCCGCTCTCGAGGTCGAGCAGATGCAGCCGCCAGTTCTCGTCCCCGTCGGCGTCCTGCAGGTAGTAGAGGTGCTTGTCGTCGTGCGTGAAGCCGTACACGCGAATGCCCTGCCCGCGATCATGCGTGACCGCGCGCGCCTGGTCTGGTGCGTCGATCGGGCCGACCCAGACGTTCAGCACCCCCTCCTCCGGCGCGAGGAACGCGAGCCACCGCCCATCCGGCGAGATGGTCGGCATCGCGTACGTCGGGTTCCCGAACAGAACCGAGCGCGGAATCAACGGAACGGCGTCGTAGGTCATGCGTTGAATCCCACCACATCCCGGCGACAGCCGCCCCAGGTAGTCCCGTGCTCTAAGGCTGCTTTAAGGCACGCGCCTACGCTGTTCTCACTATTCATCGCATGAGGGGGGAACCTCATGACCCAGCTCGCCAGTGACATCCTCGGAACTCTCCGAGCGACGATGAAGGGGCCGGTCATCGGCCCGAACGACCCGGGCTACGACGAGGCCCGAAAGGTCTGGAACGCCGCGATCGACCGTAAGCCGGCCGCGATCGCGCGGTGCCAAAGCGCCGACGATGTCAGCGCGGCGGTGATGGGCGCCGTCGAGCACGGGCTCGAGATCGCTGTGCGTGGGGGAGGGCACAGCATGGGTGGCGCGTCGGTGGTCGACGACGGCCTGGTCATCGATCTCAGCATGCTCAACGAGGTCAGCGTCGATCCCGAAGCGAAGCGGGCGAGGGTCGGCGGGGGCGCGCTATTGGGCGACGTGGACAAAGCCGCGCAGGCGTACGGTTTGGCCACGACCACTGGCATGGTGAGCCACACCGGCGTCGGCGGCCTCACGTTGGGCGGCGGGATGGGCTGGCTGACCCGCCAAGCCGGTCTGAGCATCGACAACGTCCTCTCGGCCGAGGTCGTCACCGCGGACGGCCGGATCCTGCGCGCCGACGCGAACGAGAATCCCGAGCTCTACTGGGCGATAAGAGGTGGAGGCGGCAACTTCGGCGTCGTCACCGAGTTCGAGTTCCGGCTCCACGAGGTCGGCCCACTCGTCCAGTACGGGATGCTCTTCTGGGGCCTGGACCAAGGGCCGGACGCGCTGCGGCTCGCCCGCGACGTCATCCCCACCCTGCCCCGCGAGATCAACGTCGTGATCGCCGCACTGAACGCCCCACCGGCGCCGTTCGTCCCCGAGCAGTACCACTTCCAGCCCGGCTACGCGCTGGTCGTGGTGGGCTTCGGGTCGAACGCACAACACGAAGTGGCGCTGACGCGGCTACGCGAGAAGGTGCCGCCGCTGTTCGAGCACGTCACGCCCCTGCCGTACCTGGCGCTGCAACAGATGCTGGACCAGGCCAACGCGTGGGGATCCCACTGCTACGACAAGGCGGTCTATCTCGAGGAGTTCACCGACGACGCGATCGAGGTGATCACCGAGTACGTACCGCGCAAGACCTCGCCGCTGTCGGTGATGCTGGTCTACCGGCTCGACGAGGCCTACTCGGAGGTGGGCGAGGACGAGACGGCGTTCAGCGGTGGACGGTCGCCCCGGTACAACGTGTTCGTTGTCGGCGTGTGCCCGACCGCCGAGGCACTGGTCGCGGAGCACGACTGGGTCCGTGAGTTCTGGGAGGCGCTCCACCCGCGTGGCCTCGGCGTCGGCATCTACGTGAACGCGCTGATCGACGCCGACGAGGACCGGGTGCGAGTCTCCTACGGTGCGGCCAAGTACGACCGGCTGGCCAGCATCAAGCGCACGTACGACCCGGGCAACGTGTTCCACCGCAACGCCAACATCAAGCCCGCCTAGGTTTCGCATGAGGGCGTCCCTCTATCGATCTATTCGACAGAGGGACGCCCTCATTCGAAACGGCAGCTCAGCGCATCGCGGTCCGCGGGGCGGCCGGGGCGCTGGAAGCGGTGGCTGAGGGGCCGGTCTCGACCACGTTCACGTCGTCCAGCTGGATCCACGTCTCGCCGCCGTTCGCCCACTTGCCGGCGAAGACCTCGAAGACGGTGTGCGGTCCGCTGTCGAAGTCGACCGTCAGCTGCGTGTACGCGTCGTGCCGCTCGAACTTCGTCTCCTTCCAGACCCCGCCGCCGACCAGGCGCACGCCGAAGTAGGCGTTGTTGTTGTTCGCCGACGTCCGCACCCAGCCCGTCAACCGGTACTTCCGGTGCGGCTGGACCGCGAACTGCTGCTTGACATCACTCCAACCCGACGAGGTGTTGGCCCACGCGTTGTTCTTCCCCGTCCGCGCGCCACCCGCGTCGAAGTCGAGACCCGATCCCGGCCCGGTCACCCACGGGGCCTTCTCGCCGGAAAGTTGCCCCTCGAACGACGGCTCCGACAGCAGTGACAAAGGCCCGGAGGACTTCGTCAACGTCGTCCGCATCAGGAACGCGTTGTACGGCAGCCACTGCGACATCGCGAAGTAGAGCTGGTTCCCCTTGCTCCACGGGTGAATGAACGAGCCGTACAACGCCGTGAACTGCTGCCCCGAAGCCACCACCTGCTCCCCGCTCCACGGCCCCTGCGGCGACGTAGCCTCCCGGAACACGATGTCCGGCTGCCCGTTCAGCCCGCGCGCGTCGTCGATGTACAGCATGATCCAGCGCTTGAGGTACGCGTTGTACTGCACCGACAGCTCGCCGACGTTCGGCACGACGATCGGCGTCGCGATCCACTCCGAGCCCTTCGACCAGCGCGTGCCGGTCCAGTACTCGTACGAAGACTTCTCCAGCACTTTGCCAGGGCGCACCCTCGCGACGTGCGCCGAGCCACCGCGCCCGTTCGGCGTGCCGAACAGGTACACGTAGTCGCCCTTGTGCACGAACGCGGCCTGCTGGAACGGGTTGTCCCACCGCCCCGGCGTGTTCACCCACTTGGCGTCGCGCGCGATCTTCCAGGTCTGCCCGTTGTTGTCCGAGTACGCGATCGCGCCCTCGTTGGTGAACCAGCGTCCGGGCGGACCCCAGTAGTTGACCGACATGTAGTGCAGGTAGCTGCGCTTGCCGATCGTCACGCCCGCGGTCGGGATCGTCGTGTGCACGATGCCCGGCTGCTTCGGGCAGTCGAACAGCTCCTTCGCGTGTCCCGGCCGGTCGACCACGAAGTCGTCGAACGCCATGCCGTCGGCGAGGTTCCTGTCCGAGCTGCGGCCGAGCACCTGGCAGCGCCAGTCGATGGTCGCCTGGTCACCGACACCGCCGCCAGGCCCCGTCCAGCCGGCGCCGTACGTGTCACCGAACGCCGCGAACACCTGGCCGCGGCCGTTGTCCCACAAGATGCCCAGATCGGTCGCTTTGACCGACCAGTTCGTGTCGGTCGCGCTCGTCGAGCCGGGACCGGTGAGCTTCGCGAGCTGCTCGGCGGGGGAGACCGTCGTGCTCCCGTTCGAGGCGGCGGCTGGGGTCAGTGTCTTGACTTCCTGGGGAACGGCCGCATCGGCGGCGGGGACGCTCGCGCCGACGAGCAGGACGCTCAGCGCGACGAGGCGAAGCTTGGAACGCGGCAACATGGAAGTACCTCCAGATGCGCACCAGGACGAGGATTCGCACAATCTAGATGAGCCCACCGACGAATTCTCGCGGTTGCGGGAAATGGATTTCTCGACAGGTTCGCTGGTGATCCCCTGTGGATGGCTTGTGGACAGACATCCGGTTATCCACGGGCTCCGTGCGCCGCGTCAGCTTGCCGCCGCTGTCGGGGTAATCTCGCCGGATGGCCGACCACGATGAGAGCGCTTCGGCGCGCGTGAAGGAGATTCTGGCGGCCGCTGTGGAGGAGCTGGGCGGGAGCGAGCGACCGGGCCAGGTAGCGATGGCCGACGCGGTCGCCCGGGCGATGACCGAGCAGGAGCACCTGGTGGTGCAGGCGGGTACGGGCACGGGCAAGTCGCTCGCGTACCTCGTGCCGGCGTTCGCCCGCGTGGAGAAGAGCGAACGGCCGGTCGTGATCGCGACGGCGACGCTGGCGCTGCAGGCGCAGCTCGTCGACCGAGACCTGCCGATGCTCGCCGACGCGGTGGAGAAGAAGCTGGCGCGGCGGCCGTCGTACGCGATCTACAAGGGTCGCGGCAACTACGCCTGCCTGCAGCGCGTACGCGACGGCGTGCCCGACGACCAGGGCGAGCTGATCCAGGCACAGCCGACCGGCCCGTTGGGGCGGTCGGTGCTCGAGCTGCGCGAGTGGGCCAAGAAGGAGTCGTCGAACGGTGGCGCCGGCGACCGCGACCACGCGCCGTCGCACCAGGACCGGGCCTGGTACCAGGTCGCGGTGAGCGCGCGCGAGTGCATCGGCGCGGACAAATGTCCTTATGGGCTGGAATGTTTCGCCGAACGAGCGAAGACCCGAGCGATGTCGGCCGACGTCCTCGTCACCAACCACACGCTGCTCGCGATCGACGCGCTGGAGAACTTCCACATCCTGCCCGACTACGACGTCGTGGTGATCGACGAGGCGCACGAGCTGGCCGCGCGGGTGACGGCGTCGGCGTCGGCGGAGCTGTCGCCGGGCGTGGTCGAACGAGCCGCGCGGCGAGCCCGCGCGTTCTGCGACGACGGTGAGGCCGAGCCGCTGGACGAGGCCGGCGAGGCGCTACGGATGGCGCTCGCGGTCGCCGAGCCGGGCCGGGTCGAGACGTTGGCGCCCGCGCTGGCCGAGGCGGTGGCGTTGGTGCGCGACGGCGCGCGGACGGCGTTCTCGGCGTTCCCGGAGGAGATCAAGGACCAGCCCGAACGCGAGGCCGCGCGCCGGCAGGCGAAGGTGCTCGTCGACCAGATCCGCGACGTCGCCGAACGCATCGCGACGATCTCGGCGTACGACGTCGTCTGGATCGCCGAGCGCGAACGAGGCGGGCCAGAGCTCCGGGTGGCGCCGCTGTCGGTGGCGGGGCTGTTGCGGAGCGGGCTGTTCGCGAACCGTACGGCGATCCTGACCTCGGCGACGCTCACCGTCGGCGGGGACTTCGACTCGACGGCGCGCTCGGTCGGGCTGCGGCCGGTCGACCTCGTTCCCGAGGGCGACGCACCCGCGAAGAAGGCGCCGGTGGAGAAGGTCGACGGCGACGTGGTCGAGCCGTTGCCCTGGCGGGCTTTGGATGTGGGCTCGCCGTTCGACTACGGCAAGCAGGCGATCCTGTACGTCGCGCGCAAGCTGCCGCCGCCGGGTCGGGGTGGGATCTCGGAGAAGGTGCTGGACGAGCTGTGCGCGCTGATCGAGGCAGCCGGCGGACGGACGTTGGGGCTGTTCTCGTCCCGCCGGGCGGCGGAGGAGGCGGCGAGCGCCGTCCGCGACAAGCTCGGCGTCACCGTGCTGTGCCAGGGGGAGGGGCAGTTGCCGGAGCTGCAGAAGGCTTTCGTGAAGGACCCGGCGACGTCGCTGTTCGGGACGTTGTCGCTGTGGCAGGGGTTGGACGTGCCGGGGGACACGTGTCAGCTGGTGGTGATCGACCGGATCCCGTTCCCGCGGCCGGACGACCCGCTGATGTCGGCGCGGCAACGTTCGGTGGACGAGGCCGGCGGCAACGGCTTCATGTCAGTGGCGGCGACGCACGCCGGCCTGCTGCTGGCGCAGGGAGTGGGGCGGCTGATCCGCCGTTCCTCCGACAAGGGCGTCGTGGCGGTGCTGGATCCGCGCCTGGTGACTGCCCGGTACGGCAACTTCCTCAAGGGTTCGTTACCGCCGATGTGGTTCACCCACGACCGCGAGATCGCGCTCGGTGCGTTGCGTCGGTTGCGCGACACCGCGGCGTCCGAGGCGAGCTGACCTGGCTAAACCGGTCGCAAGAGCGTCGGCGGCCGCGTTGCTTCGTCGATGCCCCACGTCGACGAGGCGACGCGTCAAGCCGCCGACCGGTGCGGACCCATAGATACGGGTCGCCCAGGTACACCTGCCGGGGTCGGGCGGGTACCTGGGCGACCATTTTCCTTGAGGGCTCGCGGTTAAGCGGTCACTCCGGGAGCGGGACGGGCAGGTCCGGTACGGAACCACCCAGGCCCAGGCCAGACAGAAGATCCATCACGACACTCAGCACCTGGTCGATCAGATCGGTCAGGAAGCTGGTGTCCAGGCCGCCGGGCAGCCCCGCGGCGTCTTCTTCGCTCGCCGGCAGCGGTACCGGAAGGTCCGGCAGGCCGAGGCCGAGCGATTCGAGCAGGCCCTTGACCAGGTCCAGGATCTGCTTCAGCAGGCCGGTCAGGACGCTGGTGTCGGGCAGCCCCGGCACCCCGGGAAGCCCTTCGGCTTCGGCGTCGCTGGCTTGGGCCGGCAGCGGTACCGGAAGGTCCGGCAGGCTGAGGCCGAGTGAGGCGAGCAGGCCCTTGACCAGGTCCAGGATCTGCTGCAACAGACCGGTCAACAGGCTGGTGTCGGGAAGCCCCGGCACCGGCAGGTCGGCTTCGGCGTTGCTGTCGGCAGCGGGTGCCCCGAAGCGCATCATCGCGGTGCGCTTGCGGTCGATCCGGTCGCTCTCGTCGACGGCCCGGTCGGACAGTCTGTTCAGCTTCTTGAGCTGCGCCGGGTCGAGGTTCGATGTGTCGACCTTCGCGAGCTTCTCACGCAGCTCGCCCTTGTCCAGGTTCAACATCCGCTCGAGGCGGTCGATCCGCTCGATGCTCCTGCTGTCGCGGTCGGAATCTCCGGCCGTGATTGCCGCCGAGGCCGGAATGGCCGCGGCGACAGGCATCGCGATTCCGAGAATGACGGCCGCGATCCGGGTATGGATTTTCGCCATGGTGCTAAGACACCTCCACGCTTGGAAGATCTGCCAGACCACGGGCCCCTCCCATTCCCTGGACCCGGTGATCGCGCGAAGCGATCTCCTTTCCTTCCGAGCAGAGCAGCCCATGGAGGAGGCTGCTCCACTGCGCCCCGTAGTGAAGCCCTAAAACCACACATTCGATCCGAATGGTCTTACTCACTCAGATCGGACGTAATACACATAGTTCGCAGCTATCTACGAATTGTCAAGATCTCGTCGCTCTCTGTATTGAGGCTTAGGCGCACAAACAACAACCGCGCCACGGAAACTCCGGGGCGCGGTTGCTGTCGGGGAATCCGAGTGGCTCAGACGCGGCGGAGGACCGCCACGACCTTGCCGAGGATCACCGCGTCGTCGCCGTTGATCGGCTCGTACGCGGGGTTGTGCGGCAGCAGCCAGACGTGGCCGTCGCGCCGGCGGAACGTCTTCACGGTCGCTTCGCCGTCGAGCATCGCCGCCACGATCTCGCCCTGTTCGGCGTTCTGCTGTTGCCGAACGACCACCCAGTCGTCGTCGCAGATCGCCACGTCCACCATCGAGTCGCCGCGCACCTTGAGCATGAACAGCTCGCCGTCGCCGACCAGGTCCCGCGGCAGCGGCATGACCTCCTCGATCGCCTGCTCGGCGAGGATCGGGCCACCGGCGGCGATCCGGCCGACCACCGGCACGTACGTCGGGGTCGGGCGCAGCTCGCCGAGGCCGGTCTCGTCGTACGTCGCGTCGCTGGCCGCGCCGACCGAACGGCGGGGCTGGTCGTGCGGAGCGAGCACTTCGAGCGCGCGCGGCCTGTTCGGGTCGCGGCGCAGGAATCCCTTCTCCTGCAGGACCTTGAGCTGGTGGGCGACCGACGAGGACGAGGTCAGGCCGACCAGGTCGCCGATCTCCCGCATCGCCGGCGGATAGCCGCGCTTGTCGACGGACTCCCGGATGACCTCGAGGATGCGGCGCTGCCGCGGCGTGAGGCCGGAAGCGTCCGGCGGGCCGTCAGGAAGCTCTCGTACCGCGGCGGTCTGGCTGTCCTGGCCCGCGCGCTTCCCCTTCGGCATGGCGATCTCCTTCGGGCGAGTGGCCGGCGGTGAGGCCGGCTCGAGGCTGGGCGAGTGGGGCGTTGGTGGTCACGTTAGGCCCTGACTTGGACACTTTCAAACATCTGTTCGAACTGGCGTGTCGCGCGACACGCTCGAACAAATATTCGATCGCTCCTTGGGCTTGTCGGTGGGTTGGTGTACAACTTCGTACAGGCGTTCGATCGAACAATAGTTCGAGCAAGGAGGCGGTAGGAATGGGTGTCACCACGACGACGCGGCCGGCCCGCAGGCGCAATGTGCGGCCGACGGTGGTGCGGTTGCCAGCCCCGGAACGGGTACGTTCCTGCGCTCTCGCGCCGGAGGAGCGGACGCTCGACTTCTCCGAGCGCCCCGTCCAGCTGACCAGGCGCGGCCGGCTCGTGCTGGCTCTCGGCGTTGCGGTCGTCGCCGCGGTGCTGATCGCCCTCGCCGGCCTCGCGGCACTGAAGATCGCCCCCGCCGCCGACGCGTCCGTGCCGGAGCGGACCGCCACGGTGATGGTCGAGCCGGGCCAGACGCTCTGGCAGATCGCCAAGCGCGCCGCGCCCTCGGAGGACGTCCGCGCGACCGTCGACCAGATCATGCGGCTGAACGGGATCAAGGACGCCGGCGCCGTCGAAGCCGGCACCGAGTTGCGCGTCCCGCTGTCTCGCTAGACCGGCCGCTGAGTCGCCGAGGTTCGAACGCCTGCCTCCTCGGCCTCACCCACGGAATCGAATCGAGCTGGTCGACGAAGAACGGGCATGACGCTTCGAGGCCTCGTTCTGCCCGTGCTCCTGATCGGCGCCCTGCTCGCCCCGGCCGGCAGTGCCGCCGCGGCGCCACAGATCTTCCCGGAACGGTTCACGCTGACCGTTCGGCTCCTTGACCGCGCCGGCCAGCCCGCACCGGCAGCGACGGTGCCGTCCATCGACATCTTCAAGCTCGACGATCCCGATTTCATCTACCGAGGCGATCCAGGCCGGATCGTCCTCCGGCAGGGCCGGTACGCCGTCCATGCGACCATCCGCACCCCGCGCCCTGGGCTCGAGCCGTCGTACAGCTTCATCTCCCACCCCGACCTGCGCATCAATGGCGACACCACGCTCACCCTCGACGCGCGCCTCGGTAAGCCTGTCGGCCTGAGCTCGGACGACCCGGCCGCTCGCGGCGGCGCGTACAGCTTCCATCGCTACGCCCGCATCGCCGGCGAGACTGTCGGCACGTACGAAGAGTTCGACCCGCGGTACCACCCGACCTACGCCGCGACGGTCCCAGGCGCCGGTTCGCCCACGTTCGCCTACTCCCAGATCCGCCGCGCCGCAGAGCCCCAGCTCGAGCTCCACCTGCTCGGAGCGGATGGCTTCGAGGTCGCCGCGTACGGCTTCCTCAACTCACCCGTACCCCAGCTGCGTGGCACCTTCACCGCCGTCTACGCAGGGGGCGGCACCACTGCGGACCTGGCCCGCGTCGACGCGCGCGGCAAGCTCGTCGCGATCGAGCTCCCCAGCGGTACCACCTATGCCGAGGCGTTCCGCCGGACCGCGAACATCAAGGCCGCCGGGGCCAAACTCGCTTACGTCGTGGTGAGCCCGGCGAGCGGCGACTGGATCGCCGCCGCCGAGGCGGAGGAAGCTCCCGCGTTGCCGACTCTCGAAGGCAACACCGTGACCGGCCGGCGGTTCCTGGCACGGGTCAAGGCGGCCGAACGAACCGTGTCGGTCGTCCTCGATCGACGCCCGACCCGCCGGTACGAGCTCGCGTACGGCGGCGACACCGACCTGAGCAAGGCCCGGGTGCTGCGACCGCGCACCCGCGACCTGGCGGCCGTACGTACGACGTACCACGGTGACGCCGCCCACCCGTTGCGCGAGGTCTCCGCCGTGACCACGATCGCCGGCGGCGACGTGTTCCTCTTTACGTCCGAGCCCACCGTCGCGCCGACAACTCGCCTCGAGTACTTCACGCCTGGCACGTGGAGGCTGTCCGCCTGCGGGCCGGGCACGGGCTGCGCGTCCACCACCGAACGGCTGGTCCGCGGCCGGACGCACAGCGTCGCCTGGAACAAGGCGGTCGCGGGTCCCACGTTCCGCGGCGCCACGGAGGACCGCACGTACGGAAGACGACCGTGGGCCTGGCGCAAGGACGGCGCGCTCGACCTCGCGTTTCCGATGTTCGGCGACGCCGCCGGGCGTCCACGCGAGGCGCTCCCCGAGATCGGCGACGAGGGATCGATCGCGCTCTACCGCGACGGCGCTCTCGTCCAACGCGTGCCGAGGCCGTCGCGGGCGCGCATCCCTGTCCAGGCGGGGGAGTCGACCTACCGGCTGATCGCCGAGGCGATCCGGGAGACCGACTGGTGGCCGCTCTCGCGGACCGTCAAGGCGGACTGGACGTTCCGTTCGTCGGCAGCGAACGAAGGCGAGTCCCTTCCGCTGGTGACGGTTCGCTTCGACCCGAAGGTCGACGTCCTCAACCGAGTCCGCGCCGACCGCCGGATCTCGATTCCCGCGTACGTCGAACGCGGAGGAGTCTCGGTCCGAGCGAAGCAGCTGAGCGTGTGGACGTCGGCCGACGACGGGCGCACCTGGCAACAGGTCTCGGTGCGGCGAACGCTGGCCGGCTGGCGGGTCGACGTACGCACGCCGCCGTCCGGCTACGTCTCGCTGCGAGCGCGAGCGGTCGACACCGCCGGCAACCGCGTCGAGCAGACGATCCTGCGCGCGTTCGGAGTCTAGCCGGGTGCCGTGGTCGGGGTCACTTCAAGCACCCGGCTCCGGAGCGCGCCAGCGCGACCATATGGCTAGCCGGGTGCCGTGGTCGGGGTCACTTCAAGCACCCGGCTCCGGAGCGCGCCAGCGCGACCATATGGCTAGCCGGGTGCCGTGGTCGGGGCCACTTCAAGCACCCGGCTCCGGAGCGCGCCAGCGCGACCATATGGCTAGACGGAATAGGTTGCGAGCCTGCGCCGAAGAACCGATGTGGAACGCACCGCCGACGACGCGGTGGCCGTGCTGACCGACGCCGAGCTGATGGGCGCCGGCGCGGCCGAGTTCGGCGTGCTCTTCGACCGGCACGCCCACGTGCTCTACCAGTACTGCGTGCGCCGCGTCGGGCCCGCGGCGGTCGAGGACGCGGTCGCGGACACGTTCCTCATCGCGTACGAACGACGCGACCGGTTCGACCACACCCGCGCGAGCGCGCTGCCGTGGCTGTTCGGCATCGCGACGAACGTGATCCGCCGGCACCGGGCCGCCGAGACCCGCTACCAGCGGCTGGTCGCCCGGCTGCCCGCGCCCGTCCCCGAGGCACCCATGGCGGAGCGCGCGGTCCAACGAGCCGATGCCGAGGCAGGCGTACGCACGATCGCCGCCGAGCTGGCCCGGATGTCCGCGCGGCACCGCGACGTGCTGTTCCTGTTCGCGGCCGGGCTGAGCTACGCCGAGATCGCCGAGGCACTCGGCATCCCCGCCGGCACCGTGATGTCCCGGTTGCACCGCGCTCGCCAGCGACTGCAGGCGGCGCACGGAGGTGAGTCATGACCGATCTCGACGAGCGGCTGCGCGCGTACTACGACGCGGCCGATGAGCCGCCGCCCGAGGCGCTCGCACGCATTCGCCGCCGCGTCCTCACCCCCCAGCGACGCTCGCCGGCACCGTGGCGTTGGCCGACGCTCGTCTCGGCCGCGGTCGCGTTCGCCGTCCTCGCGCTGGTCGTGCTGACGCGATCGGCCTCCGTGCCGGCGGACGACGCCCGCGCCACGCTCGAGCTGGTCGCCGCGCGGGCGGCCGGCAGCGCGCCGACCGCGCTTCCGGGCGACGGCTTTGTCTACGCACGCACGCGGCAGCTCGCCGTCAATTCGGTGTTCGGCAAGGACGGCGAGGCTCGGTACGAGTCGGAGAGCCTGATCGAGACCTGGGCGCCGGCCGACACGCTGCGCGCCGTCCGGATCGACACCACGACGGGGCTCCACGCCCGACCGCTGACGGCGGACGACGCGGCCCGGCTGAGTGCGTACGGCTCGACGTACCAGACCGTCCAGCAGCGCTCGACCACCACGCCGAACCGCGCAGAGCTTCCCGTGCGCGCCTACCTGGCGGCGATCCCGACCGACCCGCACCAGGTGGTCGCGCGGCTGCGCGAAGAGGTGGAGACCGCGTACGGTCCGCCGCCGCGAGGGTCGGCCAAGCCGTCCGTCGACCAACGCACGTTCACCCGGATCGGCGATCTGCTCAGCGAGGCCGGTGTCCTGCTGGAGCCGGCGCAACGGGCCGCGCTCTTCCGCGCCGCGGCGCTCCTGCCCGGCGTCCGCGAGCTCACCGAGCGTGCCGATCTCGCCGGTCGCTCGGGCGTCGCGATCGGGTACGGGATGCCGAACGGGACCCGCGAGGAGCTGATCGTGGACGTCGACTCCGGGCAGGTGCTCGGCCTCCGGACGGTGGACATCTCCAGCGGCACCGTGCTCGCCTGGTCCTCCTCCGAGCAGCGCGTGGTCCGGGCGGTCGGCGGCAAAGAATCCGCCAGGTGAAACACGCTCCGTCACCGAATCGGCTCCCGCAAACCACCCCAAAACGCCGGCCCAGGCGGCCTGACCTGCGCCGATGACACGATCCGCGAAACGACACGCGGAAGCTTGCATGCTGGTGTTCGGCGACGTAGATTACCCCTACATCTAGTAGTTACACGGCTGTAAGTCATCCACAGGTAGTTCACAGGCGGAACGCACAAGTGCACAGGTTCTCCCCAGGTGATCCACAGGATTACCCCCAGGCGAGAGCCCCACAGGCACCGCGGTCCCACCGCGACTCCCTCCCGCGATGACACGCAGAGTAACCGCCGAGGAGGTGCGTCGCCCGTGCACTGCCCGTTCTGCCGCCACCCTGACAGCCGCGTCGTGGACAGCCGCACCGCCGACGACGGCACGGCGATCCGGCGTCGCCGGCAGTGCCCGGAATGCGAACGCCGCTTCACCACGGTCGAGCAGGTCACGCTCGCGGTCGTGAAGCGCTGCGGCGTCACCGAGCCGTTCAGCCGGGACAAGGTCGCCTCCGGCGTCCGCAAGGCCTGCAAGGGCCGGCCGGTCGGCGAGGACAAGCTCGCCCTGCTGGCCCAGCGGGTCGAGGAGGACATCCGTTCCACCGGGCTCGCCGAGGTGCCCTCGCAAGAGGTCGGCCTCGCGATCCTGGGTCCGCTCCGCGAGCTCGACGAGGTGGCGTACATGCGCTTCGCCAGCGTCTACCGGAGCTTCGGCAGCCTGGACGACTTCGAGACCGAGATCGCCTTGCTGCGTGCGGAGAACGAAGACACCGTGCCCGAGCCCGAGCCCCGTACGCAGGCGGCGCAGAACGAGGCACGTCCGACATAGCGCACCACCCACGGGCAGCCGCCGAGGTCTGCCCACCCCACGACGTGTCCCTGGGCCAGCAAGGGGAAGTGCCTGGCCCAGGGACACCAGCCACACAAGGATCAGAGGCAGGGAGTCCAGACATGACGGAGACGGTGAGCGGGCCTCGCGGGGGCGCCAAGGGGCGCTCGGCGACCAAGGGCCTGAAGATCGGCCGGATCTTCACCACTCCAGGCGTTCATCCCTACGACGAGGTGACCTGGGAGCGCCGGGACGTCCTCCAGCAGAACTGGAAGACGGGCGAGACGGTGTTCCAGCAGAGTGGAGTGGAGTTCCCCGACTTCTGGTCGGTGAACGCCTCCACGATCGTCACCACGAAGTACTTCCGCGGTGCGGTCGGCACTGAGCAGCGGGAGTGGAGCCTCAAGCAGCTCATCGACCGGGTCGTGAAGACGTACCGGCGCGCCGGTGAGGAGTACAACTACTTCGCCAGCCCCGCCGCCGCGGAGACGTTCGAGCACGAGCTCACCTGGATGCTGCTGCACCAGGTGTTCAGCTTCAACTCGCCGGTCTGGTTCAACGTCGGCACGCCGTCGCCGCAGCAGGTGAGCGCCTGCTTCATCCTCGCCACCGACGATTCGATGGACTCGATCCTCAACTGGTACCGGGAAGAGGGCCTGATCTTCAAGGGCGGCTCCGGTGCCGGGGTCAACCTCTCCCGCATCCGGTCCAGCCGTGAGCTGCTGTCGTCCGGCGGCACGGCGTCTGGCCCGGTCTCGTTCATGCGCGGCGCGGACGCGTCCGCCGGGACGATCAAGTCCGGCGGTGCCACCCGGCGCGCGGCGAAGATGGTGATCCTCGACGTCGACCACCCCGACATCGAGGAGTTCATCGAGACCAAGGCGCGCGAGGAGGACAAGATCCGCGCGCTGCGCGACGCCGGCTTCGACATGGACCTCGGCGGCAAGGACATCGTCAGCGTCCAGTACCAGAATGCGAACAACTCGGTGCGCGTCTCCGACGAGTTCATGCGCGCGTACGAGGACGGCAACGCGTTCGGCCTGCGTGCTCGCGCCACCGGCGAGGTGCTGGACAAGGTCGACGCGAAGGAGCTGTTCCGCAAGATCGCGCTGGCCGCGTGGGGTTGTGCCGACCCGGGCATCCAGTACGACGACACGATCAACGACTGGCACACCACGCCGGAGACCGGGCGGATCACCGCGTCCAACCCGTGCAGCGAGTACATGCACCTGGACAACTCCTCCTGCAACCTGGCTTCGCTCAACCTGTTGAAGTTCCTGCGCGACGACGACACGTTCGACACCGACAAGTTCGCCAAGGCCGTCGAGCTGATCATCACCGCGATGGACATCTCGATCTGCTTCGCGGACTTCCCGACCGAGGCGATCGGCGAGACCACCCGCGCGTACCGGCAGCTCGGCATCGGCTACGCCAACCTCGGCGCGCTGCTGATGGCGACCGGGCACGGGTACGACTCCGAGGGCGGCCGCGCGATGGCGGCGGCGATCACGTCGCTGATGAACGGCACCGCGTACAAGCGCTCTGCCGAGCTGGCCGCGATCGTCGGCCCGTACGACGGCTACGCCCGCAACGCCGAGCCGCACAAGCGCGTGATGCGCAAGCACGCGGCGGCGAACGACGCGATCCAGCCGGTCGAGACGCTGGACGAGACCGTGCTCGACGCGGCCTCGAAGGCGTGGGCGGCGGCGCTGGAGACCGGCGAGAAGTACGGCTGGCGCAACGCGCAGGCTTCGGTGCTCGCGCCGACCGGCACCATCGGCCTGATGATGGACTGCGACACGACGGGCATCGAGCCGGACCTCGCGCTGGTGAAGTTCAAGAAGCTCGTCGGCGGCGGCTCGATGCAGATCGTCAACAACACCGTGCCGCGTGCGCTCCGCCGGATGGGCTACCAGGAGGAGCAGGTCGAGGCGATCGTCGAGTACATCTCCGAGCACGGCCACGTGGTCGACGCGCCGGGGCTCAAGCAGGAGCACTACGAGGTGTTCGACTGCGCGATGGGCCAGCGTTCGATCCGGCCGATGGGGCACGTGAAGATGATGGCCGCGGTGCAGCCGTTCATCTCCGGTGCGATCTCGAAGACCGTGAACATGCCGGAGACGGCGACGGTCGAGGAAGTCGAGGAGATCTACTACCAAGGTTGGAAGCTCGGGCTGAAGGCGCTGGCGATCTACCGCGACAACTGCAAGGTCGGCCAGCCGCTGTCGGACGCTCGGGCGAAGAAGGCCTCTTCGTCGGAGTCTTCGGCGGCGGAGAAGGAGGTCGTGGTCGAGTACCGGCCCGACCGGAAGCGGCTGCCGAAGTCGCGTCCGTCCCGGACGACCTCGTTCACGGTCGGCGGTGCCGAGGGCTACATGACGGCGGGCTCGTACCCCGACGACGGCCTCGGCGAGGTGTTCCTCAAGCTGGGCAAGCAGGGTTCGACGCTCGCCGGGGTGATGGACGCGTTCTCGATCGCGATCTCGATCGCCTTGCAGTACGGCGTTCCGCTGGAGACGTTCGTCCAGAAGTTCACCAACCTGCGATTCGAGCCGGCCGGCATGACCGACGACCCGGACGTGCGGATGTCGCAGTCGATCATGGACTACATCTTCCGCCGCCTGGCGCTGGACTACCTGTCCTTCGAGCAGCGCTCGGCGCTGGGAATCTACTCGGCGGACGAGCGGCAGCGGCAGCTCGAGACGGGCTCCTATGAGCCCGTGGTCGAGTCCGTACCCGAGGACACCGGCGACGCGTCGTCGCTGAAGCAATCGCAGGTTGACGAGACGCCCGCTGCCGCTGCCAAGCCGGCGCCGACGCAGGCCCACACGTCGACCGAGCTGCTGGAAGCCATCACCGGCACCACCGCCGACGCCCCGCTGTGCTTCACCTGTGGCACCAAGATGCGCCCCGCCGGAAGCTGCTTCGTCTGCGAAGGCTGCGGCAGCACGAGCGGGTGCTCGTAGAGCCGATTGTCGAGTGAGGCGAGGGCCTGGCCGGTTGGCCAGGCCCTCGCCGCGTCTAGACCCAGATCTCGATCGCCACCACCTGCTGCGCGCCGACGAGGTCGGCGATCGTCGGCGCGATGATCGCCTGCACGAACCGGCCGTCCGCGTCGAGCTCGATGCCCACCCACCCCTGCGGACAGGCATCCACACCAAGAACACTGGGCATCGTCGCACCCTTGTCGCGTGAGGAGTCACCAAGTGCGGGTCGTCAGGGTCGGGCTCACTCCCCTCAAGGGCATGGCACATCTCGCGTTGGACAGCGTCGAGCTGGCGTTGGACGGGCCAGTGGGGGATCGGGTGTTCTGTCTGGTCGACCCCGCCACTCACCGCGTGCTGCGCACGGTCGAGGACGACGCGCTGATGGCCTGCCGGGCGGAGTGGACCGATCCCGTCCTGACGATTCGCACGCCGATCGGGACCGTGACCGGCGAGGTTGAGGTCGGCAGCGAGCTCACCGCCGACTACTGGGGACGAACCGCGCGGCTGCGGGAGGTGCGCGGTCCGTGGGCGGAGCTGCTGAGCGCGTACGCCGGACGCCCCGTCGTGCTCTGCCGCACTACACCCGGCGAGATCATCTGGGCTGGCTCCGTCTCGATCGTCACCACCGCGTCCCTCGCCGAGCTGGCGCGTCGGGTGGGACGGGTGGTGGACGATGGCGCGAGGTTCCGGGCGACGTTCGTCGTCGACACCGGCGACGACGAGCCGTTCGCCGAGGACCGCTGGCAGCAGGTTCGGCTCGGCGACGCCGTCCTGCGCGTACGCGGTCCGCTCGCCAGATGCGCCGTCGTCGACCGCCACCCAGCCCGAGGCGGGCACGACCTGCCCGCCCTCAAGGCGCTCGCCCACGACCGCACCAAGGACGGCGAGATCCTGTTCGGCATCTCCGCCGACGTCGTCCGCCCTGGAATCGTCAACGGACGTTGGGTAGCACCTCGGTAGCCGCGCGGTCGAGCTGGACGAGCGCGAGGTCGGGGTCCTTCGGCGGCACGAACACCACCGAGTCCGATCCCGACTCGACCAGCGCCAGGATGCCGGTGACGCAGTCGTCCGCCGAGCCCGCGATCGCGAGCTGGGCGAGCGCCTCGTCCGGCAGCGCCTCGGCCAGCTCCGCCGGACCGCCGGTCGACTCGACGAGCGCGCGCACCCGGTCGGCCAGCGCCTCGTCGTCGAGCTGGAACGGCGACCGGTACGAGAGGCTCGTCGCCGTCTCGAGGCGGGCGTTCGTCCGTGCCGGGTCGAGGTCGAAGTGCGCGAACGTGATCAGCTGGTGCTCGTCCGTACGTCCCGCCGCCGCCCGGCCGGCGTCGATGTGGCCGCGCGCCCACCGTTGGTACGTCGGCGTCGCCAGCTCCGCGAGCAGCGTCCCGTTGGCGACCTCACCGGACAGCTTGAGCGACTTCTCGCTGCGTACGCCCGAGACGATCGGCGGCACGGCGGCGGGCGGGTAGTCCAGCTTCACGTTGTCGAAGTGCACGTACTTGCCGTCGGTCGTCACCGTCTCGCCCGCGAGCAGCCGCCGGACGACATCGATCGTCTCGCGCAGCGCGGCGAGCTGTGACGGCGGCAACGCGCCGATCTGCCGCATCCAGTCCGTGACGCCGTGGCCGAAGCCCGGGATGAACCGGCCGGGGAAGAGGCGCTCGAGGTTCGCCAGCTCCATCGCGGCGAGCGCCGGGTTGCGCAGCACGGCGGGCAGGATGCCGATGCCGATCGTGATCCGTTCGGTCACCGAGGCCGCGACCGCGGCGGTCGAGATCGCGCCGGCGAAGAAGCAGTCCTCGACCACCCACAGCTCGTCGTACCCCAGCTCCTCGACCCGCCTCGCGAAGTCGCGCAACTCCTCGGGCGGCCTGACACAGCGGTACATGACGCCGACGCGCATGAACGTCTCCCTCCAGTCGATGCGACGATCTCACATATGACCGACATCGATGCCGCGACCCTTGTCGACCTCGTCCGAGCCAGTCACCTCCGCCTGCACAAGCTCGTCGACGGGCTCACCGACGCGCAGGCGCGCGAACCGTCCGCGTTGCCGGACTGGTCGCGCGGACACGTTCTCACCCACGTCGCGAACCTCGCGACCGCGTTCGCGCGGGTCACCGACTTCGCCCTGCGGGGCGAGCAGGTCGAGGTGTACGAGGGCGGTCGGCCGGCGCGTGCCGCCGCGATCGAGGCGGGTGCCGGGCGGCCTGCCGCGGAGCTGGTACGGGCGGTGGTGGAGTCCGACGCGTTGTTGGAGCAGGCGTGGGCGAAGGCCGGTCCGGACGACTGGGCACGACCCGTTCGGTATCGCGACGGCGTGCTGCTGGACACGGTGTGGTGCCGGTGGCGCGAGGCCGAGGTGCACGCGGTCGACGCGCACCTGGGGTACGAGCCTTCGCAATGGTCGCCGGAGTTCTGCGCGCACCTGGTGGAGTTCCTGACGCCGCGGGTGCCGGAGGGGATCGAGCTGATGCTGTCGCCGGTCGACGGCGAACGCGCGTTCCTGCTCGGCGGCGGCCGCGAGGTGGAGCTGCGCGGTCACCTCAGCGATCTGGTCGCCTGGCTGGCGGGACGGCGCCACGGCGACATCGACGGGGAGCTCGTCGAGCTGAACCCCTGGCCTTAGGCCGACGCTAGCCGCCGGCCTCCGGCCTAACGGACGAGTTGGTGCAGGAGCCGGTCGACCTCGGCTTTGGGGTCGTCGGTGAGGCCGGCGTGGACGGGGCCGGGTTGGACGATCGTGCTGCGCGGCGCGGTGAGCCAGCGGAACCGTTCGCCTCGCGGCAGCGCGCCGGCCGGGCCGGCGTCGGCGTTGCCGCGGCAGACGGCGCAGATCGCGTCGAGCGCCTCGCGTACCGCCTCGACGTCGGCCTCGGCGTCGAGGCAGGTGAGCCGGGCGACGTCGACGTGGACGGCGGCCTCGAGGAAGTCGTGCTGCTGGCAGTAGACGACGACGCCGACGTTGACGGTCTCGCCGCGTTCGATCCTGGGAACGGCGCGCAGCAGGGCGTAGTCGAAGACAGCTCTGGTCATGGCGTTTTCACCCAGCTGCGTGGGGATTTCGCGCGTGCGGCGAGGTGGTCGACGTACGCCTGTTTGGTGGTGGCTTCGTCGATCCACTCGTCGGGAACGTGCGCGACGACGTCGTGGAGCAGCTCGTCGGTGACCTGGGGCGCGAGGTCGGCGTCGGCAGCTGCGAGGCCGTCCGTGAACGCTGTCAAGGCGTGGTTGACATAGTCGTACGGACGGTTGGCGGACTGCTCGGGTGTGGGCCAGGTGTGTTGGAACAGCAGCGTCGCGCCGTGGTCGATGCAGTAGAGCTCGCGGTGCCAGACGAGCAGGTTGGGGTTGCGCCAGCTGCGGTCGACGTTCGTCACCAGGCCGTCGAACCAGAGGATACGCGCGGCGGTCTCGGGAGCGGGCTTCCAGGAGACGCCCTCGTACCCGAGCGCTCGGGGCAGGAAGTCCATGCCGAGGTTGGTGCCGGCGCTGGCGTGCAGGACGTCTTGGACCTCGGGATCGGGTTCGTGGCGGCCGATCTGTGGATCGAGGTGGACGACGACGAGCTCGGGGATCGCGATGCCGAGCCTTCGTCCGAGCTCGCCGGCGATGACCTCGGCGACGAGGGCCTTGAGTCCTTGGCCAGCGCCACGGAACTTTACGACGTACGTACCGAGGTCGTCGGCCTCGACCAGGCCGGGGAGGGAGCCGCCTTCGCGCAACGGGGTGACGTATCGAGTCGCCTCCACGGTCCGCAGCACGGGCGTCAGGCTACCGTCGGGGTGGACGTCCACGGTGCAAGGGAGCTACTGATGAGGATCGCGATTGCCGGAGCGCACGGGCAGATCGGCCTGCGGCTGGGGCGGCTGCTCGCCGCGCGCGGCGACTCGGTGGTGGGGCTGGTACGGAACCCGGACCACGTGCCCGACCTGGCGGAGGCCGGCGTCGAGGGCGTGGTGCTGGACCTCGAGCAGCCGGTGATGGATCCGCTGGCGGAGGCGATCGAGGAATGCGACGCGGTCGTGTTCGCGGCCGGTGCCGGGCCGGGGAGCGGTGCGGCGCGGAAGGACACCGTCGACCGCGGCGCCGCGGTCCTGCTCGCCGAGTCGGCCGGGTTGTCGGGCATCTCGCGCTACCTGTTGGTCTCGTCGATCGGCGTCGACTCCGTCCGCGACGGCGCTGTCCCCTCGGGCGTGGACGAGGTGTTCCTGGCGTACCTGCGCGCGAAGCTCGCCGCCGAGGAGGCGCTGTTGAAGGAGAAGCTGGACCTGACGATCCTGCGCCCCGGCGGCCTCACCAACGACGCCGGAACGGGCCGTGTGACGCTCGCTCCGAACGTCGACCGCGGCCAGGTGACCCGCGACGACGTCGCAGCCGTCCTCGTCGCGTTGCTGGACGAGCCCCGCACCGCCGGCCTCGTGTTGGGCCTCACCGGCGGCGACGTGCCCATCAAGGAGGCCGTCGCCGCGGTCTGTGGATAACTTCCGACGGCTTGGTGGTCGGGAGGCGCATCCTTTGGGTGGGAAGCGGTACCCGAAGGAGTGCGTGATGAGGTATCCGACAGAGGTGCTCGGTGAGGTCGAGATCCGGCCTTGGCTCAACGAAGCCGAGGTTCAGTATCTGACGGCGTTCGCTCGGACGCGGCGGTGGTTCAGGCCGCAGGGGCCCTATGTCGTGCTCGGGCCTGACGCGGTCGAGACGTACGACGATCTGGCCGCCATCAATCGGCCGTGGCCGGGGGAGCCGAGCCTCGCCTGTGACTGGGTGCCGAGTGACAATGGGCGGCGGATGTGCTTCAACGGGCGGGAGAGCTTCTGCCAGCCGGCCGAGTGGCTGCGCTACCTGGTCGACACGTTCCTCGGCCCCGAGGCGGCCGCGCGGCAGAGCAAGGAGCCGGTGTTCGAGCGGTTCACGTTCGACCACGTACTGAACGGCGTCTTCGCGCTGAGGCGCCGCGACACTGGACGGCTGTGGCTGATCGAGGTCGTCGACAACGAGATCACCGAGCGGGAGCTCGTCGCGGCGGCAGCGGCCTAGCTGTTGTGCGCCGCGAGGTTGCGCTGGGCGCGGCGGGCGGCGAGCGACGTCGGAGCCTCGCGGATCCGCGCCTCGACCTCCTGCCGGAACGCCGCGATGCCGCGCTCGCCAAGTGGCTCGGCGTAGTCGGCGATGTCGATGCTGAAGTACTGCTGGTCGTCGAAGCTGAACTTCACCAGCCACCGCACCAGCTGCAACGGCTTCGGCGGAACGGCAGCGCAGGCCCGCGCGTGCAGCTCGAGCAGCCGCACCGCTGCCGAGCCGATCGCGCCGGACGCGTCGTCGGCCGATGACAGCAGGCGAACTACCTTCACCAACGTCCGTTGGATCAACGCCACCGCCTCCGGCCGCTCCGCCTCGATCAGCCCTTCGAGCAGATCGGACGCGGCGCCCAGCTGCCGGCCGTAGATCACGGTCGACCGCGCGTCGAGCTTGCGCGGCCGGCGAACGAGCTCCTCGAGCTGCTCGCTGATCGCGCCGAGGTCGCCGACCGCGCGGGCGGCCCGGTCGGACAGCCGGGTGGCGAAGGCCGGCGCGTCGTCCATGGCCTCGAGCACGAGGTCGATCAGGTCGTCCTGGCCGCGGGTGCGCAGATACTCCTGCACCGCCGAACCACGCTCGGCGATCGGCGGGCCTTCCTCGCCGGTGATCAGCAGCGCGACCGCGACGGTGTGCTTGCAGATGCGGCCGTCTTCGACTGCCACCGGGCACTCGCACGACCAGTCGTCCTTGCTGATCCGCACCCGATAGCGGTGCGAACCTTCGACAGTCCCGAAGACGACACCGCCACCGCGGGCGAGCTCGGTGACGTGCCCGTCCTCGGCGTACTTCACGCCGCGCTCGAAGGACGCCAGGTCGGCGTCGACGATGAGCTCCTTCGCGGCATCGAAGCAGGAGGCGGTCATGTGATGACGGTACGACTCGCCACCGACAGCGCGCGACAAGGCACGCCCTATCGTGGGACGGATGCGAGAAGTGGCGGGGGCGTTCGGGCTGGGCGACGTGCTCGCGGTCGCGTACCTGCCGAACGGGATGATGAACCGCAACTGGCGGGTCGAGACGTCGAGCGGGACGTACGCGATCAAGCAGCTCCGCGACGTCGAACCCGACCCGGCGCGTCGTCAGCACGACACGATCGACCAGCTCGCCGCAGCTGGCCTGCCCGTGCCTCGGGTGGTCCGGACCGGCGAAGGCGACTCGGTCGTCGAGGTGGACGGACTCTCGTATGCAGCCAGTCAGTGGATGGTGGGTGAACATCGCGAAGGCGCGACGCTGGCGATCGCCGAGTGTGTCGAGCTCGGTGGGCTGCTCGGCGTGCTGCACCACGAGCTCGAGCGTGTCCTGCCAGACGTGCCGGATCAGGTTGAGGTGAGGGTGCGCGATCACGGCGGCGCGGTGGCGGACGCCGAGCGGTACCTTGCGCTGATCGCAGCGAAGGACGAGCCCGACACCTTCGATCGTCTGGCTGAGCGCGGTCTGATCGAAGGGTTGGAGCTGCTCGCGAAGTACCGTGACCGGGCGCCCAAGCCCGACATCGGCGGTGGCGGGTGGATCCATGGCGACTTCAACCACTTCAACGTGCTGTGGGAAGCGGGCAGCGTGCGTGCCGTTCTGGACTGGGATCGGCTGAAGGCCGCGCCCCGCGGGATGGAGGTCGCTCGAGCCGCCGAGCTGCTGTTCTGGCAGGAGACGACCTTCGATCTCAAACGGATGGCGGCGTTCATCGGTGGGTACCGCGCCGTGGCACCGATCGACTCGTCGGATCTCCTTGCTGGGTTGCAGCTTCGGTGGTGGAACCTACTCTGCGGGTTCTGGCCGCTCGACGCGCACTACGACCGGAACGACCTGACCTGCGACCATCTCTTCGAGCCACGCTGCGCTCGGCTCGCCTGGTGGTGCTCACACGAGGATGAGCTCATAGCGGCAGCCACAGCTCGGTAGCGCCGGCGTCGACGGAGCAGAACAGCAGGACGCAGTCGGCGGGGGAGCCGGTCGCGTCGTGGATCGCCCTGGCGTAGAGGCTGAGCTGGGTCGCGTACGCGCGCACCGTCTCCTCGGTCGGGGCGGCGTCGGTCTTGTAGTCGACGATCACCAGGCGGCCGTCGTCCTCGCGGTAGAGCAGGTCGACGTACCCCTCCACCAGGACGTCGTCGATGATCGTGCCGACGTACGTCTCCTTCCAGTGCTCCCGTGTCGCCGCTCGCCCGATCACCGGCGAGGCCAACGCCGAACGGGACATGGCCGCGACGACGGCGCTGTGCTCGCCGACTCCCTCGGCTTGGGACAGCGACTCGGCGATCGGCTCCAGGCCGTCGCCGGTCGCGAGCGACACGGTCTGTAGAACGGCGTGTACGGCCCGGCCGACCGCGGTGCCGTACCGTCCCTTCGCCCACGGCGGCAGCTCGAGGTCGCGCGGCTGCTTGGCCAGGCCGGCGATCGCCACCGACGGCAGCTCGACCGGTGCCCGGCCGTGCGCCACGTCTGTCGCCGACACCGCCGCCGGCAGCGTCGCCTGGGCGACCGCCCGCGCGTGCTCGACCTGCCACTCGGTCCAGGTCGGGAACGGCACGGGTGCGGCCGCGACCACCGACGGCAACGGCGGCACGGCCGACAGGTCGCCCGCGCACGTCCAGGTCTGCTGCCCGGTCGACGCGCTCGCTGACGCCAACAGCTCGGCGAGTGAAAGCGACACCTGATCCCGGGCGGGATAGCGCCGCGCGGACCTGTGCAACGAGACCACCAGCCGCGACTCGGCCCGCGTGCAGGCGACGTAGAGCAACCGCAGGTCCTCGGCGTGTTCCAGCTCGCGTTCGGCCGCGGCCGCCTCGGCGTACCCGGCCGTCTCCGTGTACCGGGTCACCCGCAGCTGGTAGCCGTTCGTCGACCACAACGCGCGCGCTGTCGTGTTCGGCCACCGCGCGCCCAGCCCCGACACGATCACCATCGGGAACTGCAGCCCCTTCGCGGCGTGGATCGTCATGATCCGTACGGCGTCCTCGTCGGACTCCGGCAGCACGGGCTCGCTCACCCGTGCCGACTCCTCGGCCTGCCGCGCCGCCCACGCGAGGTACTCACGGAGCGTCCCGTGCTCGGCCTCCGACCAGGCCCGCGCCTGGTCGAGCACGTACCTGATCCGCCGCCATCTCTCCCGATGCCGCGGCCGACCCAGCCCGTCGGCGTCGACCGCGAGCTCGAGCTGGTGCCGGTCCCGAACGATCCGGTCCAACAGCTCGACCGGCGCGAGCTGCGGTCGTGCCAACGCGGCCGAACGCAGCCAAGCCATCGACTCGCGCACCGGATCGTCGGGCGGGACCTCCTCCGGCGGCGGCGCGAAGATCGACCACCGGCCGCCGGCCTCCTTCCACCGCCACAGGTCGTCGTCACCGCAGCCGAACAGCGTCGAACGCAGCGTGGACACCAGCGCCAGCTGGTCGGTCGGATCTGCGAGTGCGCGGGCCGCGAGCATCAGGTCGCGCACCTCGCGGGAGGAGTACACCAGCGAGGTCGCATCCGTACGGAACGGAATGCCCGCTTGGTCGAACGCGCTCTCCAACGCCCCGATCGACGTGCGCGTCGGGACCAGGATCGTCACGTCACCGAGCCGCAGGGGCCGTCGCTGCCAGCTGCCGTCGGCGCGGTCGTCGACCTGCCAACCCTCGGCGACCGCGCGCAGGATCGTGCTCGCGACGTCCGCCGCCTCCAGCTCGCGCACCCTGTCGGCGCTGGTCTGGACCGGGTGCGGGTCCGGCCCCACGGCGAGCACGGCCGGGCCGGCTCCGTCCCAGGGCGGGCGACTCGGATCCGGGTCGAGTCCGACGTACTCCGGCTGGCTGTCCGCCGTCGGCTGGATCAGCTGTCCGAACACGGTGTTGATCCAGCCCAGCAGGTCGGGAGTGGCGCGGAAGTTCGTGGTCAGGTCGAGCACGCCGCCGAGCCGCGTGCGGGCGGCGAGGAACGCCCCGATGTCGGCGCGGCGGAACCGGTAGATCGACTGCTTCGGATCGCCGACCACGAACAGCGCGCCCGCGGGCACCGCGACCTCGCGCCAGTCGGCCGCGTCCCCGTCGGCGCCGGCGGCGATCCGCACCGCGAGCTCGATCTGGATCGGGTCGGTGTCCTGGAACTCGTCGAGCAGGATCCGCTGGTACCGCTCCTGCAGGGTGGTCCGCACCCGGGCGCCGTGGACCGGGTCGCGCAGCACGGTCCGCGCGAGCACGAGCAGGTCGTGGAACGTGAGCCGACCGCTCGTCCTTCGTTCGGTCGCGGCCAGGACGGTGTGGACGGCGATCCGGTAGGCGACGCGGCGAAGCGCGGCGTCGAGCACGTGGGCTCGTTGGGCGAACGCCGCTGTCCTGAGGTTGGCGAGCGCCTCTCGGAGTATTGCGAGATCGGTGCCGGGCCAGTTGCGCCGCGCGCCGTAGTAGCCGCTGTCGGGGACGGCGCCCAGCAGCACGAACCGGTCGAGGCTCTGCTCGGCGGCGTCGACGTCGGCGATCCAGGTGCGCAGCCGGGTGAGGCGTTGGGCCAGCTTGTCGTCGACGTCCGCGCGGCGCCCACCCATGGCCAACACGGCCTCGGCACGCTCGCGCAGCTCGGCCAGCGACGGATCCGGCACCGGTCCCGGCTCGCCGAGGCGGACGATGTGCTCGTCGACCAGGTCCCAGTTGGCGTCGAAGTCGCGGGCAAGCGGGCGCAGATGGCGCTCGAGGTCGATGCCGACGGCAAGCACGAGTCGGAGCGTCGGGGCCAGCTCGGCGTCGTCGAGCAGCGCGACCCGCAGGTCGTGCCAGCGCCGTTCGAAGCCGACCTGAGCGCCGACCTCGTCGACCACCTGCACCAGCGGTGGTAGCCCGGCCTCGATCGGATGCTCGGCGAGGATGCGACCCGCGAACGAGTGCAGCGTGCCGATCGCCGCGCCGTCCAGATCGTCCAGCGCCGCCTCGGCTCGTGCGCCGACGATGCCCTCCTCGCCGGCGAGCTCCTCCAAGCCGACGCGGATCCGGTCGCGGAGCTCGGCGGCGGCCTTCTCGGTGAACGTCACCGCGGCGATGTGCTCGACGGAGATGCCCGCGTGGACGACCAGCGCGACGATGCGTTCGACCAGCACGGTGGTCTTGCCCGACCCGGCACCCGCCTCGACGAACAACGTCGAGCCGAGGTCGGTCGCGATGCGTTCACGGACGGCCTGGTCGGCCAGCTGCTCAGCCATCGTCGCCCTCGCCTTCGGGATGGACGAGGGCCTGGAACGCGGCCAGCTCGGGTGCGGTCCGGACGCGCTCCCAGGTCCGCACGGCGAGGGCGTCGCCGAGGCCGTCGGGATCGCAGTAGACGCAGTGGTAGCCGCCGCTGTCCTTCACCGGGCGGGGCGGGAACAGGCCGGTCCGGATGCCGTCGACGATCACCGTGAGCGCGTCGCGGAGCTCGGCCAGCACGGCGTCGGAGACGAGGTAGCCGCAGACCTCGTACCGGCCACGCCTGGTCGCGAACCAGTACTCGGAGTGGACCGGGACGTCGGTCTCGCCGAGCTTGTGTTGGGCCGCGAGCGCGTAGATCGGCAGCTGGAGGCGGTGGCCGTGGTCGATCGGGTTGTCGACGCTGAGCCGGTCGTACGACGACGCCAGCGCGCCGGTCTTGTAGTCGGCGACGACGAGGCCGCCGCCGATTGCGCGGTCGACTCGGTCGGCGGTGCCCTTGAGC
This sequence comes from Tenggerimyces flavus, assembly GCF_016907715.1. Lineage (NCBI taxonomy): Bacteria > Bacillati > Actinomycetota > Actinomycetes > Propionibacteriales > Nocardioidaceae > Tenggerimyces > Tenggerimyces flavus. The sequence goes on from NZ_JAFBCM010000001.1 coordinate 3,953,355, forward strand.
AGCATCGTCCGACCGTCGGGCAGGTCGACGGGGATCTCGTTGAACCAGAGCTCGGTCGCCACCGGCGTCAGGCCGCCCTCGGCGCGGCGCCGATCGTCGTGGCTGAGGAACGTCAGGACGTCGGTGAGGATGTCCTGCCGGTCCTGCTCCCAGAGCAGCGGCGATCCGGTGGCGCCGCGTTGTTCGACGTTGGTGAACTCCTCCGCCGCGATCGTGCGCATGCGGGCCCTCGCGGCCTCGTCCCAGGGAACGTTCGGGGCCGGGATCTCGCCGCTGTCGATCGCCTCCTGAATGAACCGTTCGTAGATCGCGTGTACCAGCGAACCGCGTTGCAGGGCGCTGATCCGCAAGAGCTCTTCGGGGGTGTCGTTGGGGCGGATCCTCAACACCTGTTGGAGGAAGTAGCCGTGCGGGCAGGTGGTCCAGGACTCGAGGGCGGTCGGTGAGACGGCTGCGCGCTCGGTCGGGTCGGGGAGGCCGGTGACCTCGCGGAGGTTGCCATCGAACCTGGTGAACGCGTCGCTCCGCCTTGCGCGGGCCGCCTCGAGCGAGCGGCGGAACAGCACGCCGTCGACCTTGTCGTCGATCTTCTCGCCTCTGGCCGCCGCGGCGACGGCGCTGCGTTGGCGCCACTCCTGGCTGGTGGCGGGGCGCCGGAGGGTCTCGACGGCGTGCGCGTGCGAGGGCAGCTCGACGATGGCTTCGCTTGGCGTTCGTTGCCAGGTGGTGCCCTGCAGTCCGGGGTCGTGGGCGAGCCTTCGCAGCGTGGGCAGGAGCCAGCGCGACGGCACCCGCACGCCGCCGCGGCGCAGGTCGCCGCGCGGGAACGTGAGCAGCGACTCTTCCGCGCCGGCCAGTGCGGCGTGCAGCTGGTCGCGTTGCTGGACGAGGCGTTGCTTCCCGGTGGGCAGGTCGCGTCCGCCTTCGCGGGCTCGATCCGGCAGCAGCGGGTCCTCGCGCTGTCGCGCTGGCAGCAGGCCTTCGGCGAGACCGACGACGATCAGCAGGTCGACGTCCAGGCCGGGGCCGTCGCTGATCGGGCCGACGAGGACGCCGACGCCGATCTTGCCGACCCGGTCGAGGTCGTCGGTGAGCTCGAGCTCGAGTAGCTCGCGGGCGGCCTGGAGGGTCGCGCCGCCGGCCACGCCGTCGAGGCTGGCCAGGCTGGAGATGAGCGTCGAGACCTTGTCGGCGGCGCGGCGTTGCTCCTCGGAGAACGTGGTGCGTTCGTCGACGCCGAGGACGTGCTGCCAGAGCGACTCGAGGCCGGCGGAGAGGGCGCGCCACGTTCCGGGCTCGCGGAGGGCGTCGAGCCGGTCGCGGAGGTCGGTGACGAACGCGAGCAGGTCGTCGGCCGCGGTGGCCAGGCCAACGTTGCGTTCGATCAGCCAGTCGCGCGGCTCGGGTACCTCTCGTTCGAGGGCGACGATCTCCCTGTACTCCGCGGCCAGGTTGGCGAGGCGTTGCCAGTCGGTGCCGCGGACCACGCCGGCCCGGCGGGAGGTGCGTTCGGCGAGGCTGGCCTCGACCCTGGCGCCGCGGAACCAGACCGGGACGTCGGAGAGGACGGCCATCAGCTGGTCGCGGCGGACGTCCTGGTCGGGGAGCGCGAGCAGCCGCAACAGCGCGCGGGGGAGCGGTCGCTCCGCGGTCGGGCGGACGGCCCTGCCGTGGATGCGGAGGTCGGCGGCGGCCAGGTGCTCGTGCAGCAGGCGGGCGTACGGGTCGGCGGTGCCGTACAGGATCGCGATCCGGTGGCCTGGCGTGTTGGCCAGCCTGGTGGTGACCTCGCGGACGACGGCGCGGACCTCGTCGTCGGGGTCGGTAGCGTGCAGCACGCGGGTGCCGAACGCCTCGGCCGACTCGGGGCGGACCTCGACGAGTTCGTCGAGGGTGGCGAGCAGCTCGCGCTCGGGGTGGTCGAGCTCGCGTGGGAGGAACGTGACGATGGTGCCGAACCCCGCGAGCTCGCGCTCGCCCGCCTGCTCGGTGGCCGCGTCGAGGAGGTCGACCGGATCGAACCAGCGGGTCTGGACGATCGCGCGGATCGCGTGGTGCAGGCGGACGACGTCCGCGACGAGCGGGCCGCCGGTTACCGCGAGGTCGTCGACGGCCTGGGGTGGGAGGGTGCGGAGCTCGCGGTGCGCCTTGGCGATGGCCCGCACGGTGCCGAAGTGCTCGGCGACGGTGTCGAACCTGCCCGGCGCGTCGGTGAGCACGCGGCGGACGGCGGTGGCGAGGACCGGGTCGGTCAGCGGCCTGCGCCCAGCCCTTGCGAGCTTGTCGCCGGCCAGCTGCTCGGCGAGCCTGCGGAGCGTGAGAACGGCGAGCCCGGCGATGCCGGGGCGCCCGCTCCCGTTGTCCCGCGCGAGCGCCCGCCGGGCGGTGACGCCGACCAGCTCCGAGGAGACGATCAGCGTGACCTGCGCGAGCGGAGCATCCCGCTTGGCGGCGGCGACAGCCCGCCGCAACGCCTCGTACGCCGCGGCCCCGAACGGCGCCACGATCTGCTGAGCGGTCATCGTCACCTCCTCGGGTGATTCGGGTCGTACGAGAAACGCTAGACGAGCCCACCGACAACCTGGGGTGCTGTCACGTGCTCAGACGGTGAACACTGCGAGCTTCGGATCGATGTGTCGAAGTCGCCAGGACCTCGTCAGCCCAGGCGTAGTCCTCCGCGCTCGGCCCGCCGAACTCCGATTTGAAGTCGGCGACCAGACCAGCGAGAGCGCGCTCCCGCTTCCAAGCGATCATGGCGTCCGCGATGTAGGCCGAGACGCTCGCGACCTGCCCCGTGCGGACGGCTTCGCGCGCGTCATGGACGAGTTCGGCCGGAAGCCTGACGGCGATCCTTGTAGTCATGGCGGAAATCATCCCGGATCATCCGTCTCGGCCTCAGCTTGCTCGGCCGAGGAGGGGTTGGTGGGTGCGGTCCCGCGGGTAGTCGGTGTCCCAGGGAAACCTGCCCTCCTCCGACGTCACCAGCTGGAGGGCCGGGATCGGTGGGGCGCCGGCCGCTCTGTACATGCCGTTCGCGACCTGGAGGTGGGTGGAGGAGTCGGCCACCCGCAGCATCCGGGCGACGCAGGGGCCGAACAGGTCGTCGAGGACGGCTGGGTCGGTCACGTCGCGGCCGTCGCGGGCCGCGGCGCCGACGAGGTTGAGGGCGTGGCCGCCGCAGTCCATGCAGGAGCCGAACATGACGACCTCCGGGTGGTCTCGATAGCGCGTCAGCCCGACCGTGTACGCGAACGGCGGCTCGCTGACCGGGTCGTCGCGCCCGCCATCGCAGGAGGGATCCGCGCAGACGCCCATGCCGACGAACTGGACGTACCAGCCGTGCTCGAGGATCGCGTTCCGAGCCAGGTTGTAGAAACTGCGTCGCATTCGAATCTCCGTTCGATTGGAAGGTGCGACGAAGCCTACAACGGGGCCACCGACAATGCTCAGGAGCGCAGGGCGTCGGCGGGATGGGAGACCGGCGGTCCGGTGAGATCCCAGCCGCCGAACGTCTTGGCGAACGGGTACCACCGCCCGTCGCGCCCGAGGCGGGCCTGCCGGCGGTCGCAGGTGAGGCGGTTGCCGTCCACCCGAATGTCCTGCCCAGGCAGGGCGGACGCGGCCGCGACCGAGAGATCGGACATCACCGCGGGCTCGGGGTTCCAGACGTCGAGCAGCGCGGCGAGACCGCCAGGACCGGCGTGCCGCCAGGCGATCGCCCAGCCGGTGAGGTCGCGTTGCGAGATCCCCGCCTGGGCGGCGAGCTCGACCAGCCGCGGACCGCCGACGAGCGGGACCGCGCGCCGGGCCAGGTCCTGCTCGCGCGTCAGCTGCAGCCCGCCGTCGCCCGCGCCGGTGGCGAGCTCCCAGGCGCGACCGGCCGCATCGGTGGCGAGCGCCGCGATGCCCTCGGCGTCCACGCCCGCGGCAGGCGGTGGTGCGATGCCCAGCACGGGAGGCCGGCCCGGCCGGTGCGGCGGGAGCAGCGGAGTCGGGATCGCGGCGCGAACGTACGAACGGAAAGCCTCCCGAGCCGGCACCCCCTCGTCCACCGGCTCGGCCTCGAGCTGAACGCCAGCGGCAACCGAACCGAGACCGCCCGTTCGCCGAGCGCGTAACGCCGCGAGCAGCTCGTCGCGAGATCGCCCGCGCAGCTGCAGCAGCGCGAACGGATCCACGTCCAACGCGTCGGCCACGAGGTAACAGACCGCCGCCGCGTGCTTGCACGGATCCGCCCAGTCCGGGCACGAACACCGCGGCTGCACCTCGCCAGCCACCGGCAGCAGATCCACGCCCGCGGCCTTCGCGTCCTCGACCACCTCAGGCGGCAATTCGCCGTCCAGCAACGCCGCGGTCCGCCCCAGCTGCGCGGCGATCAGGTCGATGATCCGGTCCCACTCCTCCGCGGTGAAAGCGCGAACCCGCACCGTCACGCCGTACGGCTTCGGCCGGCTGCCCTGCACCTCGGCCCGGATCAACCCCGGCTCGACGGCGAGCTCCACGACCGTCCCGCGCCGCGCGTAGCTACGTCCGCGCGAGAGCCTGCTCGGATCCAACCGGGCATTGTGCTCGAGCGCGCCGATCCACGCGCGGCTCCACCAGGTCTGCCCGAACGAGCGCCGGCTCCCCTGCCCGCGTGCCGGCGGCGGTGTGTGGTCGTCGCCCTCGCGGGACGCCCACCATGGCTCCTGGCTCACAGTTCCTTCCCCAGCTGCACGAGGTCGGCCAGCTCCTTGTCGGACAGCTCCGTCAGCCACGCCTCGCCCGACCCGACGACCGCGTCGGCCAGCTCCCGTTTGGCCGCGATCAACGAAGCGATCCGGTCCTCGAGCGTGTTCTCGGTGACCAGTCGGTGCACCTGCACGGGATGGTCCTGACCGATCCGGTACGCGCGGTCGGTGGCCTGGTCCTCCACGGCCGGATTCCACCAGCGGTCGTAGTGCACGACGTGCGTCGCCTTCGTCAGCGTCAGCCCGACGCCGCCCGCCTTGAGCGACAGCAGGAACACCGGCGCGCGGCCGTCCTGGAAGTCCGCGACCATCCGGTCGCGCTCCTTCACCGACACGCCGCCGTGCAGGAACAACGTCGGGATGCCGCGCGACTCCAGGTGTGCCTGCAGCAGCTTGCAGAGCTCGACGTACTGGCTGAACACCAGCACCGACTCGCCCTCGGACAGGATCACGTCGAGCAGCTCGTCCAGCGCCGCCAGCTTGCCGGACCGGCCGGGTAGCGGCTCGCGTTCCTTGAGGTACTGCGCGGGGTGGTTGCAGATCTGCTTCAGCGCCGTGAGCAGGCTGAAGATCAGGCCGCGGCGCTCGAGGCCCTGGGCCTCCTCGATCTTCGCGAGCGTCTCGGCGACCACCGCCTTGTACAGCGTGGCCTGCTCCGTCGTGAGCGGAACGATCACGTCGCTCTCGGTCTTCGGCGGCAGCTCGGGCGCGATGCCCGGGTCGACCTTGCGCCGCCGGAGCAGGAACGGCCGGGTGATCCGGGCGAGCCGGCCGGTCGCGTCCTTGTCGTGGTAGCGCTCGATCGGGACGGCGAACTTCGTCCGGAACCGCTCGAGCGAGCCGAGGATGCCGGGCGTCGTCCAGTCGAGCACCGACCACAGCTCGGACAGCCTGTTCTCCACCGGCGTACCGGTCAGTGCGACCCTCGTCGGCGCGGGGACCGAACGGAGCGCGCGGGCGGTCCGGGAGAGCGGGTTCTTCGCGTGCTGCGCCTCGTCGGCGACGACCAGCCCCCAGGCGGTCTCGGCGAGCGTCTCATGGTCGCGGCGGACGACGCCGTACGTGGTGAGCACGACCTCGTTCGGCGCGAGATCGTCCAGGCTGCGCGACCCGCTGTGGAAGCGTCGCGTCGGCACGGTCGGCGCGAACTTGGCCAGCTCGCGCTGCCAGGTGCCGAGCAGCGTGGTCGGGCAGATCACCAGCGTGGGGCCGCGGTCGGGACGCTCGTTGTGCAGATGCAGGTGGAGCGCGATGAGCTGCAACGTCTTGCCGAGGCCCATGTCGTCGGCGAGGCAGCCGCCGAGGCCGAGCTCGGTGAGGTGGGCGAGCCAGCCGAGGCCGCGCAGCTGGTACGGGCGGAGCGTGGCCTCCAGCTCTGGCGGCTGGGCGAGCTCGCGCTGGACGTTCGCGGCGTTCGACAGCGCGGCGGCGAGATCGGCGACCGGGCCGTCGGCGACGAACTCGACGTTTTCGCCGTCCACCTCGACCTCGCCGGTGAGCGCGGCGGCGAGCGCCTCGGCGGCGGTGAGCCGCCGCTCCCTCTTGCGGCGCAGCTTGGCAAGGACGTCCGGGTCCATCCGGACCCACCTGCCACGCAGGCGGACGAGCGGGCGCTTCGCCTCGGCGAGCGTGGCGATCTCGGCGGCGGTGAGCGGCTCGCCGTCGAGGGTCGGCTGCCACTTGAACTGGAGCAGGTCGGACAGCGTGATCGTGGGCTCAGCCGCGCTCGCAGGCGCGGCGACCGCCTTGGCCTTGACGGCGAGGCCGCCGCCGAACAGCTCGGTCGGCCAAAGCACCTCGATCCCCGCGGACTCCAGCGCCTCGGCGCCGTCGGCGAGCAGGTCCTCCAGATCGGCGTCGCCGAGGTCGATGCCGGTCGGCGCCGCGGCCTCCAGCGCCGCACCGAGCGGCGGCCAGGCTCGGGCCCCTCGCCGCAGCCCGAGCAGGAGATTGGTCTCCGCCTCCTGACCGAGGCGGGTGAGGACGGCGGCGGGCGCGTTCCACAGGTCGGCGACGTCGACGAGCAGGCTGGGGTCGGCGACACTGCGCAGCTGGAGCGCGCCGCGGAACGCCTGCCGTTCGTCCTCGTCGTCGTCCTCGGGCGGCTCGACGCGGAGGACCACGCGGGCGCCGGCTCGTTCGGACCGGATGATCTCGGCGAGCCAGTCGGTCGAGCCCTCGACCGGCGCCGGTGCGCGCGTGGCGAACGCGCCGGGCACGGCCAGCTCGGCCGCGGGCGTGCGGACGAGGGTGTCGGCGATCGCGTCCCAGAACTGCCTGACCAGGGCTTCCGGCGAGGCGATCCGCACGGGGGTGTCTTCGTTGATCGGGATCGCGTATGCCTGCGGCGGCATCGCGGCCGCGAGCTCGCGCAGCCAGGACTGGTCGGACTGGTCGAGCGGGCCGACGCGCCAGGTCGCGTAGCCGCTGGCCGACTGCGCGGGACGCAGCCTTCCGCGCGCGACCAGGCGGATGCCGGCGAGGGCGGCGGCCTGCCAGGCGCGGAACGAGTCGGTGACCTGCGCGGGGAACGTGTCCGTGAGCTCTCTTAGCGCCTCGGCGACGCTCAGCTTGCGGGCCGGGACCTGCCCGCGGCTCACCCGCGTGCCGGTCGACCGGACCAGCTCGACGTGGTCGTCCGCCTCGGTCGTGCCGTAGAGCGCGAGCGTGCCCGTCCGCGGTGGATCCGCGGGGACGAAGACGGCTTCGGCGACGGCAGGCATGGTCGTACGGTACGCAGGCCCGCCGACATCGGCACTAGCCACATGGTCGCGCTGGCGCGCTCCGGAGCCGGGTGCTTGAACGTGGCCCCGACCACGGCACCCGGCTAGTCCGCAGCTAGTCCGCGGCGGCCACCCAGGACGAGGGGAGTGCCGCGAGCTCGCGTTCGTACGCGTCCGCGTCGGCCGCCCTGGAGTGCGCGTACATCAACGCGTGCAGCACATCCTCGCGGTCCATGCCCTCGTCGAGCAGCCGTTGCGCGGTTGTCCACAGCCCCTTCGGCTCGCCTTGCCATAGCTTCGAACTGATGATCGAATGAAGTGACCGGTGCTCCACGGCATCGGGAAGGGCCGCCAGATACTCCGGCGGGTGCTCCTCGTCGACCAGGGCCGCCACCTGGTCTTGGTTCGAGGCGTCGAAGTCGGAGTCGGGCATGCGAGCGAACGCGAACGTGCGTCGAGCGAAGACCTCGTCCAGGTCTTCGGTCTCGGGATCGACGTCACTGAGCAGCCGCTCGACCGCGATGCGTTCCGGGCTCCACCGGGACTCGTCGAGGAAGGCCTCTGCCGCGCCGCTCGTGAGCCCGGGCAGCGCGTCGAGGGTCTCGCGCAGTGACAGAGAGGAGAGATCGGTGCGGCGCGCGGCGTATCGCACCCAGGCAGGCACGACGACGTCCAACGAAGGGAGGTGTTTGGGGTTCAGCAGTCCGGTACGAGGCAGCCAGCCCATCAACAGCAGCTCGAGCTTGGGCGCGCTGACGCGGAGCACCCGGCCGTGGTCGGTCACGCCGAACTCGACCAGCTCGCGAGCGATGTCGGTCGCGGCCTCATGCGGCAGGTCCTTGCCTTCGGGTGAGGCGAGGAAGTCGTCGATGAGCTCGCGCTGGTCGTCCTCGGACCAGGTGGGCGCGTCGGGGACGACGCCGTCCGGCGGGAGGGAGCGGACGCGGGCCTGAGCGATCAGGCGGAAGCCGGCGAACTTCTCGTGCACGGGAGGGTCGGCGACCGCGTCGGTGAGTTCGAACATCGGCTCGACGAGGGCCCGCACGTACGCGGGATCGGGCCGGGTGAGCGTGATCCGTTCGTCCGCCTCGGCCTCCTTGGCGAGGTGCTCGACGAGACCGGTGCCGTCCTCGACGATCCACGCCTCGGTGACGAGGCCACCGATCGTGTGGTCGAGGAGCAGGAAGAGCGCGTGCGGTGGCTCGTCGGCGTAGCCGAAGCTCAGGACGAGCTGGCTGATGTCGCCGAGCTCGTGCTCGAGCTCGACCGCGGACTGGAAGCGGGCCTGGCCGAGCTGGTCGGCCCAGGGAAGGGCGTCGCTGACGTCGGACGCTCGGGCTGCGACCAGCGGGTTCGCGAGGTGCGCCCGGGCCTGGTCGGCGACGGGCGGGAGCCCGACGGCGGAGGCCGCGCGGAGGAACAGGTCGGCGTACGGTGCGGCGACCTCGCTGAGTCGGGTGACGAGCTCGTGACCAGTTCTGGTCTCGAAGTCCTCGTCGTCCGTCCCGGCTTCGGTGTTCCAGAGCGCGCCGAGCAGGCCGGAGACGTACGACTCCGCGCCGAGTGCGGACTCGGTCTTCATGATGTCCGGCGCGAGGTCGAGGACCGCGGTGAGCAGCATCTCGCCGGGGTCGTTCTCAGCTCCTGGCATGGTGTCCTCACGTGACCTGCGCTGCGCCCGGCGGCGATCCGACGGACGCTTGGAGTCGCGGCGACCGCGACTTTTCGGGCTCATGGACGAACGGGCCTCTCAGGTAAACGTCTGATGACTAACTGATCTTTGTCCGTATCGGCGGCTAGTCTGGCAGAGACATCACCGCTGGCATCGAGCTTAGGCATCGGAATAGCTCGTGCCAGCCCAGCGCTCCTTTGCTAGTGGCAGTGCCGCCACGCGTCCCGCGTTCTCTTCTCGATCTGCCACGGAGTCTTTGTGCGCACTCCCGCCGGTGCGTCCGGCGTGCCTCAGCTGTCCGGTCTCGTCCTCCTGCTCGGCTCGATCATCGCGATCGGCCCGATGTCCATCGACCTGTATCTGCCGGCGTTCCCGGGTCTGATCACCTCCCTGGAGACGACCGAGCCGATGGTGCAGCTCACGCTCACCGCGTGCCTGGTCGGCTTGGCGTCGGGCCAGGCGGTGATCGGACCTCTCTCCGACGCGATCGGGCGGCGACGCCCGCTGCTGGCCGGCATGGCGTTGTACGCGCTCGCCTCGGTGGCCTGCGCACTGGCGCCGACCGTCGAGATCCTCACCGCAGGTCGTTTCATCCAGGGTGTCGCTGCTGCCGCCGGCACGGTGATCTCGCAGGCGCTGGTCCGCGACCTGGTCGAGGGACCGTACGTCGCTCGCGTGCTGTCCCGGCTGCTCCTGGTCATGGGGCTGGCGCCGATCCTCGCCCCGACACTCGGCGGCCAGCTGTTGCTGGTCACCGGGTGGCGCGGGCTGTTCTGGCTGCTGGCCGGGTTCGGGGTGCTGATGACCGTGGTCGTCGCGGTGTTCGTCAAGGAGACCCTGCCGGTCGAGCGGCGTCACCAGGGCGGCGTCGCGGACGCGCTCCGCTCGTACCGCTCGCTGCTGCGCGACCGCCGCTATGTCGGATATGCCGCGTTGTCGATGCTGGGCTTCGTGGCGATCTTCGCGTACGTGTCCGGCTCGCCGTTCGCGTACCAGGAGGTGCACCAGCTCTCGCCGCAGCTGTTCGGGCTGATGTTCGGCATCAACTCGGTCGGCCTCGTCGCGGCGAGCCAGTTGAACGCGCGCCTGGTGTTGACGGTGTCGCCGTTCCGCATCCTGCTGCACGCGGTGCCGTTCATGGCGCTCGCGGCCGTGGCGCTGCTCATCACGACGGCGACCGGATGGTTCGGCCTGGCGGGGTTGACGGTGCCGCTGTTCGTGCTGATCTCCAGCGTCGGCCTGGTGCTGCCGAACGCGGGAGCGCTCGCACTCAACCGGCACCCCGAGTCGGCCGGCGCCGCGGCGGCGCTGGTGGGGACGATCCAGTTCGTGGTCGGCGCGTTCGCCGGTCCGCTGATCGGTGTGATGGCCAACGGCACCGCGGTGCCGATGGCGGTGGTGATCGCGATCGGCGCGTTCGGCGCGGTCGCCGTCGCCGGGCTGCTCGTTCTCGGCGACCGCCGGCGCGGGCCGTCCGTACCCGCCGCGCGGCACGAGTCGGCCGACCAGAACCCGCTCCCGGTCGAGCCGGTTCCGCTGCCGCACCAGCCCGACGGCGAGAACTCGACGACCAGACACGAGGCGGGCGCGGCAGACTAGGGGCCGTGCCTACCTGGGTGCTGCACGTCGACCTCGACCAGTTCATCGCGGCGGTCGAGGTGCTGCGGCGCCCGGAGCTGCGCGGCAAGCCGGTGATCGTCGGCGGCGACGGCGACCCGACGAAGCGCGCGGTGGTGGCGACGGCCTCGTACGAGGCGCGCGAGTTCGGCGTCGGCTCGGGCATGCCGATGCGTACGGCGGCGAAGAAGATCCCGGACGCGATCTTCCTGCCGAGCGACCCTCCCGCGTACGACGCCGCGTCCGCCGAGGTGATGGCGACGCTGCGCGAGTTCCCGGCCGTGGTCGAGGTGCTCGGCTGGGACGAGGCGTTCATGGGCGTCGAGACCGACGACCCGGAGGCGTTCGCGCGCGACATCAAGGACGCGGTGCTGGAACGGACGAAGCTCACCTGCGCGGTCGGCATCGGCGACAACAAGCTGCGCGCGAAGCTCGCGACGGGTTTCGGCAAGCCCGGCGGGATCTTCCGGCTGACCGCCGAGAACTGGTGGGAGGTCATGGCGGACCTCCCGACGAACGCGATCTGGGGCATCGGCGCCAAGACCCAGAAGAAGCTGACCGAGCTCGGCGTCACGACGGTGCTCGAGCTGTCGAGAACCGACGCGCATACCCTCGCCGGCCGGCTCGGTCCGACGATGGGGCCTTGGTACCGGCGGATGGCGCGCGGCGAGGACGCGTCGCCGGTGGTCGGCACGCCGTACGTCGCGCGTTCGCGCAGCCGGGAGACGACGTTCCAGCAGAACCTGACCGACTGGGACGCAGTGCGTACGGAGATCGTCGCGCTGTCGCGGCGGGTCACCGACGACGTGCTCGCCGAGGGACGGCCGGCGGTGCGGGTCGGCGTGAAGGTGCGGTTCGCCCCGTTCTTCACCCACACCCGAAGCGTGACGCTGGCCGGTCCGACGTCGGAAGCCGCGCAGATCGAGGCTGGCGCGCTCGCGGCGCTGGACAAGTTCGAGGTGAAGCCGGAGACGAAGGTGCGGCTACTCGGTGTCCGCGCGGAGTTCCCGACGCCGCCCGAGGAGACTGTCGACAGCGGTCGCGAGCAGGACGAGAACGGCGAGGCGTAGCGCGACCCCTTCCTGCATGCCGAAGCGAGCGTTTTCGCCTGTGCTGTAAAGGAGTCCGGCGACCACGCTGGCGGACGCGGCGACCGTGAGAATCAGTCCGGTGCCGAGCAGCAGGCGGCGTCTGCGCCACGCGCCCGCGGCCAGCGCGGCGAGGAGCGTGATGCTGAGACTCCCCAGCAGGACGGGGACGATGACGGTGATCCGCGGGAAGTACACGAGATCCGCCCACAGCGGCAGGGGAGCCGCGACGTCGGCGTACCTGGTCCCGACGAGGGCGCGTGGCATCGTCGACCAGGTCTGCTCGAGGAACAGCGCGGGTGCGGCGAGCACGTACCGCAGGCCCGACCGCCCTGCGTTCTCCGCGCCCCAGCGGCGCAGTTCCGGGCAGGCGCGGTACGCGACCGCGAAGCCGGGCATGTCCCACTTCTTGCCCTGCTCGGCGACGACGATCCGCTTCATGGCAGGGCAGTCGGGCATACCGAGCTTGGTATGGAAGACGTTCTCGACGCGCGGGTCGGCCAGCACCTGCAGGCGGAGACGGTAGAGCAGCGTCTCCTCGCGCAGCGTGAGTCCGGTGGCGCTCCACCCGGCGAACGTCTTGCCGACGGTCGGGGTGATCGCGACGGACCAGCCGATGCCGGCGATCAGCAGGCCGGCGGCGATCGCGGTGGCGAGCTGGCGCTTCCGTACGGCGCGCACGGCGAGGACGAGCGCGACCACGCCGACGAGGAGGACGAGCTCCGGGCGGACGAACGTCCAGGCGAACGCGATCACGACCAGCGCGACGAGCAGCGGGAGCTTGCCGAACCGCAGCCAGAGAAGGAGGAGCGCGAGGACGAGCAGGCCGAGGGAGATCGAGAGCGACTCGGAGAGGATCGCGAAGTCCCAGTTGGTGACCTGGGGGAGGAGTCCGAGCGCGAGCACGGTCGTCGTGGCGAGGACGCGGGCGACGAAGGTACGGAGCACGATCGCGAGCGCCACGGCGAGCGCGACCCAGGCGATCGTGCCGATCAGCCACTGCCCGAACGTCCGCGCGACGTCATCGGGAAACAGGGCATAGAACGCCGGCGCGCCCCACAGTCGTGGTGCGTGGCCGGTGAACGAGACGGGCAGGTAGGACGCGGTGTCGTACGCGGTGAAGACGCTGCCGCCGAACCAGATCTCCAGCCGCGCGGCAACGAACAGGCCGAGCGGGATGGCGAGAACGATCACGGTGGCAACGGCGCGCCGGGAGACAGAGCGAGCTCCACGCTGAAGCAGCACGGCCTCCTTCCACCCGTTGCCGGCCGCGCGCAACCCTATGCGATCAGTCGCAGACGATGCCGTCCTCGTCCGCGTCGCGGTACCAGCCGTACTCGACGTCCTCGCCATCACGGTAGCTGCCATAGCCGTGCGACTTGGCCTCGGCGCACGAGCGGAACTTGGGATCGAGGTCGTCGCTCGACGCGACCTGTGCGCCGACACCGACAGCGATCGTCGTCAGCAGCGCGGCGACTCCGGCCAGGATCGGGCCGGTCCGGAGCGCGACCTTGGTCCTGCTCTGGTGGCCGTCGGGCCGGCTGACCTGCCGATCGACAGAGACGTCTGGTGGATCATCCGCCGAGTCGGGCGGATCGAACGAGGGCATGAGAGGGCTCCATTTCCCCATCCCTGTGGCCACCGATGGTAGGTGGCCAGGGAGGGGCCGGTGGGTGGTTCGGAGGAAGTCGGCTACTCGCAGACGATGCCGTCGCTGTCGGCGTCGCGATACCAGTGGTATTCGGGGTCGCGGCCTTCGCGATAGGGGCCGTAGCCGTGGGACTTGGCTTCCTTGCAGGTGCCGAACCGGGGGTCCGTGTCAGGCGCGGGCTCGGGGTCGGGTTCCGGCTCGGGCGGCGGCTTCGGCTTGGGCTTCTTCGTCTTCTTCGGCGCGGGCTCGCAGGCCACGCCGTCGTGGTCGCCGTCGAGGCTGGAGCGGTAGCCGGGGTCGTCGCGGTGCAACGGTGCCTTGCCGGCCGCACGGACCGCGGCGCAGTTGACGTAATACACCGGCTTGGGCTTCGGCTTCGCCTTGGGCTTGGGTGTCGCCGTCGGCGACGGCACCTCGGCCAGTCGTGGCACCGGAACGGTCGGCGTCACGCTCACCGAAGGCGTCGGCGTGGGCGTCGGTGTCGACGATGGAGTCGCGGATGGAGTCGGCGACGAGCTGACCACCTCGCTCGATGCTGAAGGAGCCGGTGCGGCGCCGGGCGTCGTGGAGCTCGGATCGCCACCACCACTGGCGATTCCGGCGATGACGAGCACGCCGGTCACCGCTCCGGCCGCGATCAGGACCGAACGCCGGCGGCGGCGTGGACGTTCGTCCTCGACCCAGAAGTCCCAGCCGTACGGGGCCGGACCCCAGGCCGGATCGGGCTCCCAGCCCTCCGGTGGCATCCAGCCCTCCGGTGGTTGCGGCCAGTTCGGAGGCACGACAAAACGCATTGCCATAACGGGTGAACTCCCCCCAACAAGAGTGGAGCCACGATGGTAGGACCGCGAACACCCAGAGCGTGGGCGTTTGCACAAACAGTTACCCGCAGGCCTGTTGCCACCAGTTCGGCGGCCCGATGGGCGCGGCGGGCGCGGGGTTGCCGTTCGCCACGTTCGCTCCCACGATCAACATCACGGCGGCCAGCGCGAAGGCGAGATTGACCCGGTACCGGCGGCGGTGCAGGGAGCCATCGTCGAGCCAGAACGGCCAGCCGTACGGGGCCGGACCCCACGCCGGATCGGGCGACCAGCCCGGCGGCGGACGCCACCCGGCGGGCGGCGTGGGCCAGCCCGGAGGCGCGTTGAATCGCATGCCCATGAACCTCAACTCCCCCCACGAGAGCCTGCCTCGATGGTAGATCCGCACGCACCGAAAACGGCTCGCAATTCACCAACATCCCTTGAGATCCTGAACCCCAAGAGGCCACAGAGCTCGACGTCGATCAAGAGGAGGTGCGCCGTGCTCTAGCTACCCACGTAGACAGGAGCACCGCGATGCCGACTCGCAAACTGCTTTACCGCAGGCGTTTCCTCAACCGCCCGCGTCATCACACAGGTGCGCACGTGATCGCCCGCGTCGAGCTGGTGCAGTACAAGAAGAGCCCGTGGTACGTCGACAGCAGCCTGCGACTCGCCGACTGCTACCGCGTGATCGAGCTCGACTTCGAGATCCGCAACAAGACCGATGTGAAGAACGCGCTACACAAGGCGAAACTGCTCCGCGACCTGCTCGACGACTTCACCAAGTCGCTCGAGGACGCCGTCGAGCAGTGGGAGAACAAGCGCTGAGCAACGAAGGAACGGGCCCCGTCTCGCCGAGGGGGTGCGAGAAGGGGCCCGTTCGGTAACACCGCGCGCGGCGGGAGAGGTCCACGCGCGCCTCATCACACGTTCAGTCGATCAGGCCATCCGCGATCGACGTCGCCCGGTCGATCGGGATCGCGAAGCCGATCCCGATGTTCCCGCCGGACTGCCGGCCCAGCGTCGCGATCGCCGTGTTCACACCGACGACCTGCCCCGCGGAGTTGACCAACGGCCCGCCGGAGTTGCCGGGGTTGATCGCCGCGTCGGTCTGGATCACGGTCTGCCGTCGGCCGCTGTCGCCGATCGACGCCTGCCGCGACACCGTACTCACGATGCCGGCGGTGACAGTTCCTTCCAAGCCCAGGGGCGATCCGACCGCCAACACCGTCTCGCCGACCCGCAGCTGGGACGACCGGCCCAGCGTCGCCGGACGCAGGTTCGACGCCGACGTGCGCAGCACCGCGATGTCGTTCGCCGAGTCCGTGCCCACGATGGTGGCGGAGACCGTACGTTGGTCGGCCAACACCAGGCTCACCGACGAGGCATTCTCCACCACATGGGCGTTCGTCAGCACGTTTCCCGCGCTGTCCAGAACGAAGCCCGACCCCGTCGCCTGACCCCGCGACGAGCGAGCCCGCACCGAGACCACGCTCGGCAGCACGGCGGTGGCGGCGTCGGCGACGGAGCCAGGAGCGGTACGTGGAGCGGTGACCTGCGGCAGCTCCACCGCCCTGTCAACCGGAGCTTGCCCGTCCCGTCCGAGCACCGCCGCTGAGGCCGCTCCGCCAACCCCGCCGGCAAGAACGGCCAGCGCGATCGTTCCGAGAAAGGCCCGCCGCGAGCGTGGCGGGGCATCAACCACGCCCGCGGGGGTCGAGGGCGCCGGCCATTCCGGCGTCGGGGAAGGAGGCGGAACGGCGTGCCGCGGCGGCGCGAGGAAGTCCGGACCGCGAACCGGTGTTCCGAGGTGCTGGCTCATATCTCCTCCATGGGATTTCACGGCAGCCGGGCGAACCACAGCAGCGAGAACAGCCCGGCAAGTACGGCGGCGGCCAACGCCACCCCGGCCACGATCGACGTGATCTCGCGCGGCTCGGTCGTCCAACCGATCGACGACTCGAGGTCGGCGTACACGCTGGAGAGCTCGTCACCACTTGCTGCCTGGTAGAACGATCCGCCCGTGTCCGCGGCAAGACCTTCCAGCGAAGCCTCGTCGGCCGGCACCGGCAACGAACGGCCTTCCAGCTCGATCGAGCCGTCCGGCGTGCCGAACGCGATCGTCGACACCGGCACGTTCGCCGTCCGAGCCGCGGCAGCCGCCTCCTCGATGGGCCGGCCACTGGTGTTCGCGCCGTCGGAGAGCAGGATGATCCGTGCGGGCGGCGGATCCTCGGCCGACTGCGCGTCGAGGCTCGAAATGCTTTCCAGGCTGGAGAAAACAGCCTCGCCGATCGCCGTGCTCTCCGTGATCGAGAGCGTCTGCAACGCGGACGCGGTCGCCGCGTGGTCTGTCGTCGGCCGGGTCACAATCGTCGCCGTACGGGCGAACGACACCAGCCCGACGTTGAACTTCTCCGGCATGTTCTGCACGAAGTCAACCGCGGCTTGCTTCGCGACCTCCAGCCTGCTCGGCGAGACATCCGTCGCCATCATCGAGTTCGACACGTCGAACGCCACGATCACCGTCGCCCGTTCCCGCGGCACCCGCACCTCGGCGACCGGACGAGCGATCGCCAACGTCAGAACGACAAGCGCCGCGAGGAACGCGAACGCCGGCAGGTGTCGCCGCCAGCCGGGCCGCGTCGGGGCGACCCGTTCGAGCATCGGCAGAGTCGCGAACCGCACCGCATAACGAGAACGGCGTCGCTGCGCGAACACGTACGCGACCGCGAGCGCGGCCGCGACCAACAGCAGCCAGAGCCACAGGGGTTGCTGAAACGTCATCGGACGTTGGTCCTTCCTCCGGGTGGCCGTCGCGCGGCGGATCGCCGCCGAGCGGCGGCGAATGAGGCGACGTCGCGCACCCAGTCGCGATCGGTACGAAGCAACAGATGGGCGGCACCGGCAGAACGGAACGCCGCCTTTGTGCGCTCCCGATGGGCGCGAGCCGCGGCCGCGTACAGCGAACGGACCTTGCGCCGGCTGGTCTGCACCTCGCGGCGCCGCCCGGTCTCGGGGTCGACGAGCGTCAACAGGCCGACCTCGGGCAGGTCGAGCTCGCGCGGATCGACGACCTCGACCGCGATCACCTCGTGCCGCGCGGCCAACCGGCGCAGGGGAGTCGCCCACGACGGCGCCTCCGGGTCATCGCCCGGAGCCTCCAGGAAGTCCGAGGCGATGACCCGCAGGCCCGGCCGCGGATGGTCGCGATGCAGCCGCCCGATCGCCGCCGCCAGGTTGGTCGCCGGCTGTCCTGCTGGCGGGATGCGCGGCAGCGCGAGCAGCGTACGCAACGTGTTCCGCATCGCCGCACCGCCTGTGCGTGCGGGGATGCGGACGAGCTCGGACCCGTACGCGACCCGCACACCGAGCCGGTTGCCCGGCCGGTCCGCGAGCAGGCCGACCGCCGCGACGATCGCGACCGCGAGGTCGCGCTTCTCCGCCAGCGCCGTGCCGAAGTCCATGCTCGCGGACCCGTCGACGAGCGCCCACGTCTCGAGCTCCCGCTCGGACAGCGGCGACCGGACGTGCGGCTCCAACGAGCGCGCCGTCACGTTCCAGTCCATCCGCCGTACGTCGTCCTGCCCGGGTTGGTACGGCCGCGCCTCGTTCGGCTCCGAACCCGGCCCCGAACGCAGCCCGGTGTAGTCGCCGTGCATGAAGCCCTCGAGCCGCCGTCGAACCGCCAGCTCGAGTGACCGGAGCGCCCTCGACCTGTCGACGATGCTTGCCGGCTCGTGCTTCATGCCGCCGACCCGTCCCGCTCGTCCGAGGGAACGATCCGCGGCTGGGCCACCGACGCGAGCACCCGCTCGACCACCGACCGCGGGTCGACGCCGTCGGCCAGCGCGTCGAACGTGAGCACCAACCGGTGCGCCATCACGTCCACCGCGACGTCCGCCACGTCGATCGGGAGTACGTAGTCTCGCCCACGCAGCAAGGCCAAAGCCCGCCCCGCGGCAACCAGACCGAGGGTGGCCCGAGGCGAAGCGCCGAACTCCACGAGCTCGGCGAGGTCGCCGATCCCGTACAGCGCGGGCTCCCGCGTCGCATGCACGAGCCGCACGACGTACTCCGCGACCGCGTTGTGCACGAAGACCTCGTCGGTCGCGTTCTGCAGGTCGGCCACCAGTTCCGGCGACAGCACCGCATGCGCGTGCGGCGGCCGGACACTCATCCGCTGCAGGATCGTGAGCTCCTCCAACGGCGTCGGGTAGCCGACCGTGATCTTCAACAGGAACCGGTCCCGCTGCGCCTCGGGCAGGGAGTACACGCCCTCAGACTCGACCGGGTTCTGCGTGGCGAGCACGAGGAACGGCGTGGGCAGCTGGTTCGTGACGCCGCCGATGCTGACCTGGTGCTCCGCCATCGCCTCGAGCAGCGCCGACTGCACCTTCGCCGGCGCGCGGTTGATCTCGTCGGCGAGTACGAGGTGGGCGAACACGGGGCCGAGCTCGATGTCGAACGTCTCGGCCGACGGCCGCCAGATCCGCGTACCCATGATGTCGCCCGGCACGAGGTCCGGCGTGAACTGCAGCCGCGCGAACTTCCCGCCGATGACCTCGGCGAGCGTCCGTACGGCCAGGGTCTTCGCCACGCCGGGAACACCCTCGAGCAGGCAGTGGCCGCGGGCGAGCAGCCCGACGAGCATGCGCTCGACGAGATGGTCCTGCCCGACCACGACGCGCTTCACCTCGAACAGCGCGCGTTCCAGCAAGGCTGTCTCCGGGATGGGCTTGTCGGGACTGAGGTGGTGCGGCCGCTCCACACCGGCCGGAGCCGGTGCGGAGCTGAGCCGCGTGTCATTGACGGTCACGCCCGGCCCGCAGCGTTGGAGCTGTTCGGGGACTCCGGCTGCGCCGGCGTCTCTTCGCCCTGGCCGCTACCGCCCTGGCCGTCCTTCTCCGGGCAGTCCCGGTCATCGCGCGGCTGGGTGCCCTCGGTGCCGTTGTCCGGGGTGGTGTCGGGCGTGGTCTCGGGAGCGGTGTCGCCGGCGGTCGAGCCTTCGATCTGGACGTACGCCGACTCGCCGGAGCCGTCGCCCGTCCCGCTGACCGCGTACGCCACGCCGCCGAGGGCCACGGCGCCAGCGGCGCCGGCCAGCCCGACCGCGAGGAGGATGCGGGTCCGTCGGGTGAGTTGTGCCATCGTCGAATTCCTTCCGAGGGGGAGGTGGAGCTCACTCACCACATCAAGAAGGCGCGAAAACGGTCGGAAACCAGATCGAAAGTTCGACGAAAGCCCAGGCCAGGGATCCGACGCGGCGCCGTTACCTTAGGCATGTGCGACTGCTCGTAGTGGAAGACGAAGAGGGTTTGGTCAGTGCGCTGCGCACTGGTCTGGCCAGGGCTGGCTATGCCGTGGACGCGGCCGGCACGGGTGCCGACGCGATCGAGAAGGTGGCGACCACGGCGTACGACCTGCTGATCCTCGACATCACGCTGCCGGACATGACTGGCCTGGAGATCTGCCGGAGGTTACGGCGCGGCGAGATCGAGGCCGCGTCGGGACGGGACCTCCGCGTGCTGATGCTGACCGCTCGAGCCTCGTTGGCCGATCGGGTCCGCGGCCTGGACGAGGGCGCGGACGACTACCTGACGAAGCCGTTCGCGCTCGTCGAGCTGCTCGCGCGCATCCGCGCGCTGCTGCGGCGCGACGTCACCGCCGGCTCCGCGGTGCTCGAGGTGGGCGGGCTGCTCCTCGACAGCGCGCGGCACGCGGCGGCGCGGGACGGGCGGGAGCTGTCGCTGACGCTGAAGGAGTTCGGCGTTCTGCGTTACCTGATGTCGCGACCCGGGCACGTGGTCTCGGCGGAGGAGCTGCTGGAACACGTGTGGGACGAGAACGCCGATCCGTTCACTCAAAGCGTGCGCGTCACAGTGGGGACGCTGCGCCGCAAGCTCACGATCGACGGCGAGGACCCCTTGCTGGAGACCGTGATCGGCCGTGGATACCGGCTACGGGTGGAGACATGAGACTGCGTTGGTTGCCGCCGTGGATGCAGACCATCCGCTTCCGGCTTACGGTGACGTACTCGGCGGTGCTGTTCGGCCTTGCCGTGTTGGTGGTTGGTGGCGTGTACCTCGCCGTACGCGCGAACACGACCGCGTCGCCGCAGCCGCTCGAACCGTTCACGGTGAGCAAGGCGTACAAGAAGGACGGCCAATGGCACGTCAAGGAAGGCGAAGGCCAATCGTTCCAGGCCGCTGACATCGAGAACGTCGAAGCGTTCGTCAACTACCAGACGCTGGAGAAGCTCGGCACGTACTCGATCGCGGCGATCGGCGGACTGCTCGTCGCGAGCCTGGTGACCGGCTGGTGGCTGTCGGGTCGGGTGCTGCGTCCCATCCGCACCATCACCGCGACCGCGCAGGAGATCACCGCGACGGACCTGTCGCGGCGGATCAACCTGCAAGGGCCGTGGGACGAACTGCGCCGGCTGTCCGACACCGTCGACGACATGCTCGGTCGGCTCGAGGGCGCGTTCTCCTCCCAACGGCAGCTGGTCGACGATGCCTCGCACGAGTTGCGGAATCCGCTCGCGATCATCCAGGCGAACGTCGACGCGGTCCTCGCGCACGACGACGCGACCCCCGAGGCGCGGCAGCAGGCGTCGTCGATCGTGAGTCGCGCGATCGCACGGATGACCAACCTGGTCGAGGATCTGCTCGCCTCCGCTCGGCGTTCGTCGCCCGCGTTCGTGGACGTCGACATGGACCTGGCGCAGATCGCGAACGAGGCCGCGGAGGAGTACACGCTGATCGCGGCGTCGCGCGACCTGCGACTCGTGCGGCGGCTGTCGCCCGGACCGACGGCGGCCGGGGATCCGCAGGCGTTACGCCGTGCGGTCGACAACCTGCTCTCGAACGCGGTGCGGATGGCGCCGGGGGAGACCCAGCTGGTCCTCGCGGTCGGCAGCAAGGCCGGCTGGGCCTGGATCGCCTTGCGGGACGAGGGTCCTGGGATCTCCGAGGAGGACCAGGAGCTGGTGTTCGACCGGTTCTTCCGTTCCGACCGTCGCCCCTCGGGCGGCAGCGGCCTCACCGGTGAGCGGCGGGCTGGCCTGGGGCTGGCGATCGTGCGGCAGATCGTCGAGAGCCACGGCGGTACGGTCGCCGTGCACTCGGCGGTGGGAGTGGGGAGCACGTTCGTGCTGTGGTTGCCGGACCGTTCGCTGGCCGACGCCCACCACCGGCTGGGTACGGTGCCGAGCGACGACCCGCTGGGACCGCGCGTCCTCGTGTAGCTTCTGGCGGCATGACCTCGAGCATCTACAACGTCGCGTTCGACAGCGCCGATCCGTACGCGATCGCCTCGTTCTGGAGCGCGGTGACGGGACGACCGCTGGCCTCCGACGACAACCCGGGTGACCCGGTCGCGACGGTCAAGCTGGAGAACGGCGTGACGCTGTACTTCGAGACCGTGCCCGAGGGGAAGACCGTCAAGAACCGCGTGCACCTGTGCATGCGCCCCGACCGGGGCAAGACCCGCGACGAGGAAGTCGAGCGCCTCCTCGCCCTCGGCGCCACCATCGTCGCCGACCGCCGGCGGATCGACGGCGACAGCAGGGGCTGGGTGGTGTTCGCCGACCCGGAGGGCAACGAGTTCGACATCCTCCACGAAGGCGTCGGCCGCGGCTAGCCACCGCTGGAGTTGTTGGACAGTCGTCGGCTTCTATCCCGAGAACTGTCCAACAAGTCGGCGCGCGCGGGGGTGGGGTCAGGCGGCGACGGCCAGGGAAGGCATGGCGCCGGTGGCGTGGTGGGTCGACGAGCTGCACCAGCCGTGTTCGGTGAGCAGGATCAGCTCGCCCGTCCACACGTCGAGGCGGTGGTCGGACAGGCGCCAGCCGGCGAGCCAGCGGCGGTCGTCGACGCAGAGCGACGGGGCGCCCTGGCGGATGACGACGGTGACGAACGAGTGCCGCGGCAGGCCCGCGGTGAGGCGCGGCCCGTACAGGCGGCGGGCGGCGGTCCGGATCAGCTTCGCGCAGTCACGGACATCGCCCGGTGCCGGCGACTGTTCGTAAACGATCGTGGTGTCGAGCAGCTGCTGGATCGTGTCCGGGTGTTCGACCAGGCCGACGACCACGAGGCCAGGGCGGAGCTCATGCCGGCGCGCCATGCCGTCCAGCGTGGCGGCCGGGTCTCGGAGCTCCCAGGGGTTGTGTCCCATGTCACACATGGTGCATCATCCAGCGCGCGGATGGTAAGTAATTTCCAGAACTCGTGGCACTCCTGTAATGATTCAACGCTCACCGTGCGCGACCAGTGACGGAGTGTGGTCACGATCCCAGAACGGTGATCACCACGCGCCGGTTCTTCTGCCGGTTCGCCGCCGAGGTGTTCGGGACCGCCGGCGCCGCCTCGCCGAAGCCCTTCGTCGTGATCCGATCCGCTGGGAAACCCGCCGACTTCACCAGCCAGTCGGCGACCGAACGAGCCCGCCGTTCGGACAGCCGGAGCCCGTACGTCTCGTCGCCGCGGTCGTCGGTGTGCCCCTCGACCCGCAGCCGCGCGTTCGGCGACTTCGCCCTGATCTGCGCGGCGATGTCCCGCAGTGCCGCCTCCGCGTCGCGCCGGATCTCCGACTTGTCCGTGTCGAACAGCACGTTGCCCGGCGCGACGTACGACACCGTGCCCTCCCCAGTGAGCACGTCGACGTCCGACCGCCCTTCAAGCTTCCGCGACTCCAGCCGGCCGGGATCGACGTCGACGTCCGGCAACCGCACCGGCGGGATCCGTACGGTCTCCACCCGCACGCTCGACTGGCTGCCGCCCGGTCGAGCCGCGCCGTTGCGGGCGATCCCCTTCCGTACCGCGCCCTTCCGGGTCACCGCGGGAAGCTCGCCGTCGTCCTCCACCTGGCACGCCTGCGGCGTGTAAGCCTCCGGCGCCGACGCGCCGGCAACGGACACCGCCGCGAACGTCTTCGCGGGTTGCGAGCCCGAAGCCGGCAGCACGCTTTCCGGGATCGTCACCGGTGGGATCGATGCCGCACTGATCCGCACCGCGCCGAGGCAGCCGCCCGGAGCGTCGTACGAAACGACGCACCCGGCATCCACCACCTGCGACGGGATCGTGAACCCGGGCACCAGCGTCGCGCCATCGGGCCCGGTCACGGACGGAACAGTGACCGCCGCCACCACGATGTCGGGCAGGTCGCGAATGGTACGTCCCGGACCTTTCGCGCACGCGGTGTTCACTGTCGGACTCGGTGCAGGAGAGGCTGTGCCCGTTGTGGACGGCGAACCGCTTGGTGACATCGATGGGAGTGTCGGGCTCGCCGTGCCTACTGACCTGCCAGACTCTGTCGCTGTCGTTGAGGGCCCGCCCAAATCTTCACCCGACGAGCTGCTACAAGCGGCCAATGTCACTGTGGCGGCAATTGCGGCTACACAATGCCACAAGGGGCGAGACTCGACGTTCACTGACCAAGTGTCACACGGAAGAATGTCCAGCTTCACGGATTACGCGCAGATTAAGCATTGGTTAATCCGTCGATATCCATGAACTCGGGGTACGCCTCGACGATATTCTCTCGCGAGTCAGGCACGTTCGCCTGCGAGCGCCCCGGGGAGAGGTCGCTCGCACACACGACGCCGGTAGGGGTGGGGATCCCGTGAGTTTGACCAACGTGGGCGCGAGCATGCCCAAGCGCGCTCACCAGAGGGCGTGGTCGCGATGACCGTGCTCATGAGTCAGCCGAGCAACGGCTTCGGCTTCAGCGACATCGTGGAGTGGATCACGTCGATCTCCTTCTCCGGCGAGGATCTGTCGCACTGGCGGGCACTTGTCCCGCTCGCGGTCGCGGGGGTGGTCGTCTGGGCACTCTGGTTGTACAGGTTCACGCTGTCGAGGTTCGCGCATCCGACGGTGAACAACTTCGAGACGACCACCTCGGTCGTCGTCCCGTCGTACCACGAGGATCCGGACATCCTGCTGCGCTGCCTGCAGACCTGGCGCGCGCAGAAGCCGACCGAGATCATCGTCGTGCTGGACGTCGCCGACGAGGAGTGCTGGGAGCAGCTGGCCGCGCTGCAGGACCCGACCCTCAAGGTGATCATGTACAAGCACGCCGGCAAGCGCTCGGCGCTCGGCGTCGGAATTCGCGAAGCAATGGGAGAAGTCCTCGTTCTTACCGATTCCGACACCATGTGGCAGCCGGGTCTGCTAAAGGCGGTGCAACACCCGTTCGCCGATCCGTCGGTCGGTGCGGTCAGTACTCAGCAGAATGTGTACGAACGATCCACCAGCATTTGGCGACGCATTGCCGACTGGTTGGTGAACCTGCGGTACTACGACTACGTCCCCGCGATGGGACGGGCCGGCGCGGTCGCCTGCGTGTCCGGGCGAACGGGCGCCTACCGGCGCAGCGTCGTGCTCCCCGTGCTCGACAACCTGGAGAACGAGTTCTTCCTCGGCCGGCGCTGTGTCTCCGGTGACGACGGACGGCTGACCTGGCTCGTGCTGGCCTCCGGCTACAAGACCGTGCACCAGTCGAACGCCCGCGCGCTGTCGATGTTCCCGGGCAAGTTCGCCGCGTTCGTCAAGCAGCGTGTGCGATGGAGCCGGAACTCCTACCGCTGCTACCTCACCGCCCTGTGGAAGGGCTGGCTGTGGCGCGTCCCGTTCGTCACGAAGGTGACCGTGCTGCAGATCCTGCTCACGCCGGTGACGATGGGCATCACGATCGGCTACCTGGTGTTCAGCCGGCTGGAGATGGCCTGGCAGAGCATCGTGCTGGCGATCGCCTGGCTGATGATCGCGCGCGGCATCCGCGGCATCTCGCACCTGCGCAAGCACCCGTTCGAGATCCTGCTGCTCCCGGTCGTGACGATGACGGTCATCCTCATCGCGCTGCCGATCAAGCTGTACGCGTTCGTCACGATGAACAAGCAGGGTTGGCTGACGCGGTCCGAGAACACCATCGGTGGCGAGTCGCAGAACGCGGCGTCGCTGCACCGGCGCAGCCGGACCAAGGACCTGCAGACGGAGCCCGTCTCGTGACCACCCGCCGCCGCGTCTCGCGTGCCTTCACTCTGATCGTCGTCGTGCTGTTGGCCGGGCTGCTGGTCAACCAGGCAGCGTCGGCGACCATCCGTACGGACAAGACGCCGGAGTCCTCCTCGTCGCCCAAGGCGAAGAAGTCGCCGAAGCCGACGAAGTCCCCGACCAGCAAGGCGACCTCGACCCCGCCGCCGGACTCCAGCGAGTCCGAGGACCCGATCACGTCGGGCGGTACGTCGACGAGCCACGAGCGCGTCATCAAGGCCAAGCCGTACAACGGCGACCCGGAGAGCGAGGCAGCTCTGGTCGCGGACGAGGACCGCCGGCTGACCGAGATCCGTACGGTCGACTCGTTGGCGCGCTGGAGCAAGACCGCGCTCAACACGCCGTACCGCCTCGCCACCGGCTCGGCGTACACGCTCGTGCTCACCCAGCGGAAGAAGCCGTACACGGTCAAGGACCTGCTGGGGCTCGCGCCGCAGACGTTCCTCCGCCAACCCGACGGCTGGTATCTGCTGCAGGAGCACCTCGTGGTGCAGGCCGGCGCGACGTTGAACCTGACGGCGTCCGGCGGCCTGAAGCTGCGACTCGCGAGCGACCCGGACGGTTTCGTCTCGATCGTCAACTACGGCGGCACGCTGAACATCCAAGGTGCACAGGGCAAACCCACGCAGATCGTCAGCTGGGACCGGGAGAGCGACAGCGCTGACCTGCTCACCGACGACGGGCGTGCGTACGTCCGTTCCATCGGCGGCCAGGTGCTGCTGCGGCACGCTCAGCTGACCGACCTCGGCTTCTGGAGCGGCCGGACCGGTGGTCTGTCACTGACCGGAACGGACCGCCCCAACAGCGGCCAGCTCGACAAGCTCGGCAAGACCATGGACGTCGGCAAGCGGGCGAAGCGCGAACGCGAGGCCGAGGAAGCGGCGAAGAAGAAGGACGAGAAGGACGAGCCGTCCCTCGGCACCGCCGGCAAGTCCTCGCTCAGCGAGGTCCTGCCGTCCGGCGACCTCCCGCTCGACGTCGACATCGCCGACCCGGAGTACAGCTACGTGTCGGCGTCGGTGCTGAGCACCACGATCAAGGGCAACGCGTTCGGCCTGTTCGTCGCGAGCGCGAACGGCCTCGAGGTGAAGGACAGCCGCTTCGACAACAGCCTGGTCGACGGGCTGGTCATGCACCGGTACGTGCAGAACGCGGTCGTCGAGTCGGTGTCCGCGAGCGGCAACGCCGGCGACGGGTTCGTCCTCTCGCGGGCGACGACCGGCATCGTGATGTCGGAGATCCAGGCGAGCCGCAACCACCGCAACGGGCTCACGATGTCCGGCCTGCCGCTCGCCGACGGGCCGAGCGCGACGGGTTCGAGCCTCGGGAGCTACGGCAACAACAACGTCTCCAACAGCACGTTCGAGGAGAACGCGCGGTACGGCGTCGAGGTCATCGGCGGGCAGAACGTCGGTGTCAGCGCCAACGACCTGAACGGAGGCGACATGGGCGTCGTCGTCCGCGGCGGCGCCAAGGACGTCTCCGTGGTCGGCAACCGGGTCAGCCTCCCCGCCCGCCAGGGCATCGCGCTCCGCGACGGCGTCACCGGCGCGGTCGTGTCGGGCAACATCATCGACGGCGGCAACACCAGCGTGTACCTGCGGAACGCGGTGGCGACGGTCAAGCGCAACACGCTGACCGACGCGACCATGCATGCGGTGACACTGGTCGGCGACGTAGGCTCGACAGAGGTGACCGGTAACACGATCAGCGGCCGTGGGCCGAGCGCGATCGACGCCAAGCGGGCCGAGGACCTCAACATGCGACGCTGGGACAACGAGAACAGCTGGAACGACACCACGCCGTTCTTCGTGACCCTGAAGCGGTTCCTGCAGCCGCTGACGGCGATGTGGATCATCCTCGCCACGCTGTTGCTGTTCACGGCCGCGCGCGGTGCGCGCCGAGTGCGCAGGTTCATCCACCCGTACGCCGACAAGGCCGCGGTCACCAACGGCATCCCGCGGTCGGTGACCCAGGCCGGGGCTCGGTCGTGACGCGACGAGACTGGACGATCGCTGGAATCTCCGCCGCGGTGGTCGCGGTCCTCGCGCTCGTGATCGCCGCCATGGTGTGGCCGGATTCGCCGGATCCGCGCGCGGCCGGCAGCACGACCTCGACCGTGCCGGAGTCGCCGCTGCCGAACCCGTTGCTCACGACGTCGGCCGACCCCGAGCCTGAGGTCACCGACCCCGCGGCGAAGCCCGACGACGAAAAGAAGGAAGAAGAGAAAGAGGAAGACGAGAAGGACAAGGAGAAGAAGCGGCCCGAGGACGCGGCGCTGCTCGCGGACGCGCCGGCCGCCGGCGAGGGGCAGCTGCCCGACTCGCAGCCGGTGACCTGTCCGCAGGCGACCGTCGAGGTGTCCGACGCGAACGGCCTGGCGAAGGCCCTCGAGGAGGCGCAGCCCGGAGCAGTCATCGGGCTGGCGGACGGGACGTACGGCGGCAAGTTCGTGACGTCGGCGTCGGGAACGCCGGAGCAGCCGATCTACTTGTGTGGTGGGGCAGGCGCCGTTCTCGACGGCGAGAACATCAAGGGCGGTTACGTCTTCCACCTCAACCAGGCGAAGCATTGGCGCCTGGTCGGGTTCACCGTCACCAACGGGCAGAAGGGTGTGATGGCCGACGGCACCGTGGGCTCGGTCATCCAGGGGTTGACCGTTCACACCATCGGTGACGAGGCGATCCACCTACGCAACTTCAGTACCGACAATGTCGTTCTGCAGAACAAGATCAGCAAGACCGGCCTCCGCCGCGACAAGTTCGGCGAGGGCGTGTACATCGGTACGGCGGTCAGCAACTGGTGCACGAACACCGACTGCAAGCCGGACCGCAGCGACCGCAACGTCGTCAAGGGCAACGACATCCGCGAGGTCTCCTCCGAGGCGATCGACATCAAGGAGGCGACCACCGGCGGGCTCGTCGAGGGCAACACGTTCGACGGCAAGTCCATCACCGGCGCGGACTCCTGGTTGGACATGAAGGGCAACAACTGGCTGGTCAGGGGCAACACCGGGACGAACTCGCCCCTGGACGGCTTCCAGACGCACCAGATCCTCAAGGGCTGGGGCGATCACAACGTGTTCACCCAGAACGTCGCGACGGTGAACGGTCCCGGCCACGGGTTCGCCCTCCGGCCGGCCGAGTCGAATGTCGTGAAGTGCGACAACCAGGTCTCCAATGCCGCCGAGGGCGTCAGCAACGAACCCTGTCAGTGAACCGTCCCGCTCGGTCGAGCGATACGGTAGGCGACCTTTGCAGCCTGAACTGTAACTCCCTGTAACCGCAAGTCGATGAACGAGCCGTTTGCTGGAGGATTGGATGTCGACCACCGAGGGCGCGAAGCCCCGTCTCACCGTTCTCGGCACCGGGTATCTCGGTGCCACGCACGCGATCTGCATGGCCGTGTTGGGCTTCGAGGTCCTCGGGATGGATGTCGACGAGGCGAAGATCGAGACGCTCCGGTCCGGCCGCGTCCCGTTCTACGAGCCCGGGCTTCCGGAGATGCTGCAGAAGGCGCTGGAGTCGGGGCGGCTGCGGTTCACCACGTCGTACGAGGAGGTCGCGGAGTTCGGCGACGTGCACTTCGTCTGCGTGGGAACGCCGCAGAGGAAGGGCTCGACGGCGGCGGACATGTCGTACGTGGACGCGGTGGTGTCCGGGCTCGCGCCGCACCTGGACCGGCGCGCGCTCATCGTCGGCAAGTCGACGGTCCCGGTCGGTACGGCGGCGCGGTTGACCTCGCTGGTGCAGTCGCTCGCGCCGGCGGGGACGGACATCGAGCTGGCGTGGAACCCGGAGTTCCTCCGCGAGGGCTTCGCGGTCGAGGACACGATGCGTCCTGACCGGCTGGTGTTCGGCGTGGCGTCGGACTGGGCGCGGGAGCGGCTGTCCGCCGCGTTCGCGCCGATGCTCGCCGCGGACGTTCCGCTGGTGGTGACGGATCTGCCGACGGCGGAGCTCGTGAAGGTGTCGGCGAACTCGTTCCTCGCCACGAAGATCTCGTTCATCAACGCGATGGCCGAGGTGTGTGAGGCGACCGGCGCGGACGTGCAGGATCTGGCGGCGGCGCTGGCGTACGACAACCGCATCGGCGGGCGCTTCCTGCGGCCGGGCCTCGGCTTCGGCGGCGGCTGCCTGCCGAAGGACATCCGCGCGTACATCCACCGCGCCGAGGAGCTCGGCGTCGGCCAGGCCGTCTCGTTCCTGCGCGAGGTGGACGCGATCAACCTGCGCCGCCGGGCCCGTACGGTCGACCTGATCCGCGCGCAGGCTGGGGGCTCGCTGGCCGGCGTGACCGTCTGCGCGCTCGGCGCGGCGTTCAAGCCGAACTCCGACGACATCCGCGACGCCCCGGCGTTGGACGTGGCGCGGCTGCTGCAGGAGGAGGGCGCGATCGTCCGCGTGTACGACCCGCAGGCGATGGACAACGCGCGGCGCGTTTACCCGGACCTGCACTACGCGTCCTCGGTCGCCGAAGCCGCCGCGGGTGCGCAGGTCGTGGCGCTGCTGACGGAGTGGGACCACTTCCGCGAGATCGACCCGGTCTGGCTGGGGGAACTGGTCGCGAAGAAGGCGATCGTCGATGGCCGGCACGCGCTCGACCAGTTCGCCTGGCGCGAGGCCGGCTGGGACTACAAGGCGCTCGGCCGCACCTGAGCTGCCGGGGGACCGTTTGGGTGAGGGGCACCCTGGTCCCATAGCCCGGCCCATCCACCATGTCCGATCAAACTGTGGGGTTCTGGTCGCAACACGCCGGCGTGTCGCGACCAGAACCCCACACTTTCGCCAAGGGCGGAGGGTCCCCTCGCTCGAGGAGGTTCGGACGAGGGTGCCCCCGACCCAAGCAAAGGTGGTGGCGATGGTTGGGGTGAGGGGGCCCCTGGTCCCATAGGTTCGGACGAGGGTGCCCCCGACCCAGTCAAAGGTGGTGGCGATGGTTGGGGTGAGGGGCACCCTGGTCCCATAGGTTCGGACGAGGGTGCCCCCGACCCAGTCAGACGACGGGTGCGCTAGCGTGCGAGCCCCGCTCGAAGCTGGTCGAGCAGGTCTACTCGCCAGCGGTCCCGGTCGGGGTACTGGTCGTCGCGGTTCCAGCGCATCGCCGCGACGCCCGCCCACGTGAGGATCCGGAACTGGTGCACGAGGTCGAGGTCGGCGCCGGGATAGAGCTCGGCGACCTCCTCGGGGAGGTACGCGAGGTCGTACTCGATCGGCCCGCGTTGGCAGGTCCCGAGGTCGATGAAGCGCGGGCCGGTGCTGGTGTTCAGCACATTCCCCGGGTGCGGCTCGCCGTGGAGCAGCTGCTCGGCCGTTCCCGCCTTCGCGATCCCCGCGGTCAGGGTGTCCTTGAGCAGCGCGCGGTCGCGCTCGGGGAGGTCCGGCGTACGTTCCCGGTCGTCCACCAGCGCGGTCCAGCCGTCGACGCGTTCGGTGACATGCGGCGCGTCCAGCTCGATCTGGCGCAGGCCGGTGTGGAGGCGGACGAGCGCGTCGACGTACTCCGCCGGCGCCAGGCCCGAGGTCCAGCCGAGCTGCTCGGGCGCCGGGCCGTCATGGTCGGCGACGACGGGCTCGTAGTACGTCCAGAACGTGATCGCGAAGCCGTCGCGGTCGTAGACGTCCGGCGCGCGGGGGTCGAGGCCGCCGATCGGGCTGTCGGTCGCGGCCAGGCGGCGGGCGACCTCCGCCTCGTACGCCATGCCGTCGTGCCAAGCGCCCGGTGCCACGCGGGCGAGCACGTCGCACGGATCCAGCCGCACGGCGATGCGGTCGGAGTTGTGCACGGCGACGGCGTCGCTGACGTCGAGGCCGAGCTCGGCGGCGGTCGTCGCGGCGGCGTCGACGGCGCGCCGGAGTACGGAGGGTTCCATCAGGGGTTCGTCCTGCGGGCGCGGGCGAGGACCTCGTACCGATCGCCGCGGTAGAGCGACCGGTCCGACTCGAGCACCGCGCCCGCGGCGTCGCGGGTGACGCCCGCGATCAGCAGGCAGGGTTGGCCCGGCTCGATCTCCAGCAGTTCGGCGTCGTGCGGGTCGGCGATCACCGCCTGGATGTTCGCGTCGCTCGTCGCCGGTCGCACCGACCACTGCTCCTCGATCGTGTCGAACAGGGACCGGTCCGCCCAGTCGAGCAGTTCCAGGCCCGGGAAACGGGAGGCGGAGACGTCCGTACGTTCCAACGCCATCGGTACGCCGTCCGCCAGCCGCAGCCGGACCAGGTGGAGGACGGGCTCGCCCTCGTCGACCTCCATCCGGGCGGCCGTACGGGAGGTCGCCGGCTCCACCGTCGCCGACAGCACCCGCGAGCCCGGCGTCATCCCGCGCGCCCGCATGTCGCGGCTGAACGACGTCAGCAGGTCGGTGTGCGCGGGCGTCGGCTCCGCCACCACCGTGCCGTGGCCGTGCCGGCGGAACAGCACGCCGTCGGTCACCATCCGTTCGATCTCCTGCCGAACGGTCGTCCGCGAGATCCCGAAGTGGTCCGCCAGCACGCGCTCGGACGGCATCAGCGCGCCGGGACCGCTGCGGTCGGCCAGCTCCTCGAGGATCTTGCGCAGCTGGTACCCCTTCGGCCGCCCCGACGCGATCTCGGTCGTCGTCAGCTTGCTGGGATCGATCTCGTGGCGGGTTCTGGGCATGACGCCCATCTTGAACGACGCGGCGCCTTGGCGCTCCCCGTACCCCTCGGAGACACGCCAGGAGCTATGGGCGTGGTGTCGGTGAACCATGTGATGCTGGGGCCATGGGACGCCATGACGTGCTGCTGGCCCGGGTACCGGAGGAGCTGGCCGAGCACGCCCGCGCGGTGATCGACTGGATGGTCGGCGACGTCATCGAGTTCACCGAGGTCGGCCAGGCCGACGTGCAGCGGTTGCTCTGGATCGACCTGCCGTCGCGCTGGCCGACGCCGTCGACGCAGTGGCTGCGGGTGGCGGAGGCGACCGCCTGGGTGTTCCAGCTGGCTGGGCGGCCTGGGCTGGCCGAGCTCGCGCGGTCTGACGAGACCGCGGAGATCCTGGCGGCGTACGCGCGGTCTGTCGAGGACGGCCTGCTGGCCGCGAACGCCGCGTACGCGCGGACGGGGACCAACCCGCCCGACACCGAGCTGTTGACCTGGGGCCGGCGGCTGTCGGCGGCCGAGGGCAATGCGTACGACGAGCTGCAGCGGGTGCTCGAGGCGGCGGTGATCGCGGGGGAGTACACGCCGGGTGGGAGTGCTTGGCGGCAGAAGCAGCGCGCGCTGACCGAGCGGTGGCTGACGTCGCCGAGCCAGCTGTTCGAGGGCATGTTGCCCCTGGAGGTGATCCACACCGAGCGCCGGGAGACCTGGTCGGAGACCGGCGAGCCGACGCGGATCGCGCTGCTCGGGCCGATCGCGGAGCTGTTGGTCGAGGCGCCGGAGGTGCCGGAGGACGAGCCGGCGACGTTGCGCTGGCTGCTCGGGCGTCTCGGCGACGGCGTACGCCTGACTCAGCGCGGCTACCTGCCGACCGAGCTGGTGCGGGCGGCGGACGAGAAGTTCGGCTGGAGCCCACCGGGGATGCGCGCGAGCACCGAGGCCAATCTGCAGCCGTTGCGGGAATTGCACGAGCTGGCCCGTTCGCAACGGCTGGTGACCAAGCGCCGCACGGACCTGCGCCTGTCGGCGCGCGGCCGGGCTCAGCTGCTGGAGTCGCCGCGGCTGTTCGAGACGGCGTCGGTGGCGTGGCTGGGGAGCCAGCTGTTCGAGGTCATGACCAACGAGATCCCGACGGCCATGCTGCTCGGCCACCCCGCGGACAGCCGGACCCTGTGCGCGGTGGCGTACGAAGCGGTGGCGCCCTCGTTCCGCGACCACGACGGCGAGCCGGTGCGGTTCTCCGACACCGAGTCGGTGGTGTGGAGCTGGATCCGCCGCGGCCTGGCGCTCGGCTTCGTCGAGGACCTGCCGAGGGATCTGCGGTACGCGCTCACCGACTCCGGCGAGGCCGCCGCGCTATGTGCGCTGCGGGCTCGCGCCCACGGTCCGCAGTCCTGAGCTTCTAGACCGCGCGGCGCAGGTCGCTCGCGAGGTTGCCTCGGTCCGCGACCTCGAGGTCGTCCAGCTCCAGCCAGCCCTGCAGGCGGCGGAGCTCCTCGGCGAGCTCCTTGGCGACATGCTTCGCGTTCTGTCCCGGCTCGGCGTACGCGCTCTGCACCATCAGCGTGCCGCGTTGGCGGTCGGCCTTGAGGTCGGTCCGGCCGACGAGGGTGTCGCCGAGCAGGAACGGCAGCACGTAGTAGCCGTACTGCCGCCGTTCGGCGGGCACGTACAGCTGCTGCGAGAGCGGGTTGGTGAAGCCGCAGAGCGCCTCGGCGGAGACGCGGATGAACGAGTCGAACGGGGTGAGCAGCGCCCGCGCGTTCACCTCGCGCGGCACCCGCGTGCCGGGGACGACGTAGCCGGGCTCCTTCCAGCCCTCGACCGCGATCTTCTCCAGCCGGCCTTCCTCGACGAGCTCGGCGATCCGCAGCTTCCAGTTCGGCCGCCTCCACCTGCCGTTCGGTGCGACGGTCAGCGTGCGGTGGCTGGGGGCCCAGAGACCGAGGTACGCGGCGACCATCTTCGCCGTGCCGACACCGACCGCCGCGGCCGCCAGGGCGAGCTGCTCGCGCTGCGCCTCCTCCGCCTCGACCTCGGGTGCGTCCAGGATCTCGCGGGGGATGACGCGCTCGGCGAGGTCGTAGAGCCTGGTGAACCCGCGCCGTCCGGCGACGGCGACGATGCCGCAGTCCAGCAGGTTCTCCAGCATGACCTTGCCGTCGTCCCAGTTCCACCACTGGCCCTTGCGGGGACGCGCGGTCGACAGTTCGGCGGCGGTCAGCGGGCCTCGTTCGACGACCTCGTCGTAGAGGGCGGCGATCAGGGCGTTGGTCGATCGCTTCGTTCCCCTCGGCCACGCGACCCAGTCCACCTCGCGGAGCGGCCAGGTGCGGTAGCGCTGCAACGGGTACAGCCGCATGGGCATCAGGCAGGCGGCGTGGCCCCAGGTCTCGAACAGCTCGCGGCGTACGTGGGTGAGCTCGTCGATCGCCGCCATCGGATACGGCCCGAGACGGGAGTAGACCGGGAGGTAGTGGGAGCGGACCAGCACGTTGATCGAGTCGAGCTGGAGGGCGAGGATCCGCAACGCGACCTTCCGGACCTGAGCCAGCGTGGCCTTCTTCACCGGCTCGCGCCCGAAGCCCTGCGCCACCAGGGCGACCCGACGGGCCTCGGCGAGCGACAGCTCCATGCCAGCCCACCCTAGCGTGACGCTGCCCGCTGTTGCCTCAGATACCATAGGGGGGTATGGTCTGGATCGGAAGTTGTGATACCCCTCGGGGGTAGATTCGAGACGGGATGGTGAACCGCATGCAGGCCGGCGTCAAGATCGGCGGGTTCGTGGTCGGGCTCGCGGCTATGTTCGGGGTCGCGTTCGCGGTGGGTTCCGCGGCGGCGCCTCCGGACAGCAAGACTGCCGCGCCGAAGCCCACGGTGACGCCGACCTCGGACGGGATGGCGGGGCACGGCGAGACCGAGCCGGCGGGCGAAGCCGAAGCCGAAGGCGAGGGCCACGGCGACGATGGGCACGGCGGAGCGGCCGAGGCCGCGACGTACGTCTCCGGCCTGGCCGCGACCGAGGCCGGCTTCACGCTGGTCCCGGCCCAGACGACCCTGACGCGCGGGCCTGCGGTGCCGTTCACGTTCACCGTGACCGGCCCGACCGGCAAGCCCGTCACCGAGTACACCAAGTCGCACGAGAAGGACCTGCACCTCATCGTCGTCCGCCGCGACCTGTCCGGCTTCCAGCACGTCCACCCGACCCGCGCCGCCGACGGATCCTGGTCGGTCGACCTCGACCTGAGGACCGCCGGGAGCTGGCGCGTGTTCGCCGACTTCAAGCCAACCGCGACCGGCGAGACGACCACGCTCGGCACCGATGTCACGGTCGCCGGCGACTTCCGCCCAGTGCCGCTCCCGGCCGTCACGCCGAAGAGCACCCTCGAGGGCTACGACGTGTCGATCGCCGGCCACGCCGTCGCCGGCGAGGAGTCCACGTTGACGTTCACGCTCGCCAAGAACGGCAAGCAGCTCGCCGACCTGCAGCCCTACCTCGGCGCGTTCGGCCACCTCGTCTCGCTCCGCGCGAGCGACCTCGCCTACCTGCACACGCACCCCGCCGAAGAGGCGCACGCCGGGGACACGGGCGGGCCGGCGATCGAGTTCGCGACGACGTTCCCCACGCCCGGTACGTACCGGCTGTTCCTGGACTTCCAGCACGCCGGCCAGGTCCACACCGCGGAGTTCACCGTGGAGGTGACCAAGTGAGTACGTCCGTCGAACTCTCGATCGGCGGCATGACCTGCGCGTCGTGCGCCGCGCGGATCGAGAAGAAGCTGAACAAGCTGGACGGCGTCGTCGCGACCGTCAACTACGCCACGGAGAAGGCGAAGGTGACCTACGACGACAAGGTCGGCACTGACCAGCTGATCGCCACGGTCGAGGCGACCGGCTACACCGCCGAGCTGCCCAAGCCGCCGGAAGCCGAGCCTGTCGCCGAAGAGGTCGACGAGCTGCGGCCGCTGCGCGACCGTTTGATCGCGTCGATCGTGCTCACCGTTCCGGTGATCGCGCTCGGCATGATTCCCGCGCTGCAGTTCACGTTCTGGCAGTGGCTGTCGTTGACGCTCGCAGCGCCGGTCGTGACCTGGGCCGCGTGGCCGTTCCACAAAGCCACGTTGACGAATCTCCGCCACGGCGCCGCGACGATGGACACGCTGATCTCGCTCGGCGTGGTGGCCGCGACGGCGTGGTCGGTGTACGCGCTGTTCTGGGGCGGTGCGGGCGAGCCGGGCATGAAGATGCCGTTCACGCTGATCCCTTCGCGCGGTACGGGCGAGGCCGAGATCTATCTCGAGGTCGCTGCCGGGGTCACCATGTTCATCCTGCTCGGGCGCTACCTGGAGGCACGGGCGAAGCGGCGTTCCGGCACGGCGTTGCGAACGTTGCTGGACCTCGGCGCGAAGGACGTCGCGCTGCTGCGGAACGGCGACGAGAAGCGGGTGTCGATCTCGTCGCTGGTGGTGGGGGACGAGTTCGTCGTCCGTCCGGGCGAGAAGATCGCGACCGACGGCATCGTCGTCTCCGGCAACAGCGCGGTCGACCTGTCCATGTTGACAGGGGAGTCGGTGCCGGTCGAGGTCGGCGTCGACGATGCCGTCGTGGGCGCGACCGTCAACGCTGGTGGGCGATTGGTCGTACGAGCGACCCGGGTCGGCGCGGACACACAGCTCGCGCAGCTGGCGCGCCTGGTCGAGGACGCGCAGAACGGCAAGGCCGCCGTGCAGCGGCTCGCGGACCGGATCTCGGCGGTGTTCGTACCGATCGTGATCACCATTGCCGTGGCGACGCTCGGCTTCTGGCTCGGCAGTGGCGCTTCCCCGCAGGTCGCGTTGACCGCTGCCGTCGCGGCACTGATCATCGCCTGCCCGTGTGCGTTGGGACTCGCGACGCCGACCGCGTTGCTGGTCGGTACGGGACGTGGCGCGCAGCTCGGCGTGCTGATCAAGGGTCCGGAGGTGCTGGAGTCGACGCGGCGTGTGGACACCGTCGTGCTGGACAAGACCGGAACGGTGACGAGCGGGCGGATGTCGCTGGTCGAGGTGCTGGTCGCGCCGGGGGAGTCGCGCGCGGAGGTGCTGCGGCTGGCCGGGGCGCTCGAGCACGCGAGTGAGCACCCGATCGCGCGGGCGGTCGCTTCGGCCGCGCTTTCGGAGGCCGGCACGTTGCCGGACGTCGAGGGCTTTCAGAACGTCGAGGGTCTCGGTGTGCAAGGTGTGGTTGACGGTCACGCCGTGATCGTCGGCCGGGTGCGGTTGTTGGAGGAGTGGAGCCAGCGGCTGCCGGCCGAGCTCGCGGCCGCGCACGCGGAGATCGAGGCGTCCGGTCGTACGGCGATCGCGGTCGGTTGGGACGGTCAGGCCCGCGCGGTGCTCGTCGTCTCGGACACGGTCAAGCCGACGTCCGCGCGGGCGGTCGCAGAGCTGCGCAAGCTGGGCTTGCGCCCGATCCTGCTGACCGGGGATAACGAAGCTTTGGCGCGCGCGGTCGCGGCGCAAGTCGGGATTGACGAGGTCGTCGCGGGGGTGCTGCCTGCCGACAAGGTCGACGTGATCAAGCGGCTGCAGACCGAGGGCCGGGTCGTCGCGATGGTCGGTGACGGGGTGAACGACGCCGCCGCGCTGGCTCAGGCGGACCTCGGACTCAGCATGGGCACGGGCACGGACGTCGCGATCGAGGCGAGCGACCTCACGCTCGTTCGCGGTGACCTGATGGCCGCGGTCGACGCGATTCGCCTGTCCAGGCACACGTTGCGGATCATCAAGGGCAACCTGTTCTGGGCGTTCGCGTACAACGTCGCCGCGCTGCCTCTCGCGGCCGCCGGCCTGTTGAACCCGTTGCTCGCCGGCGCGGCGATGGCGTTCAGCTCGGTGTTCGTGGTGACGAACAGCCTGCGCCTGCGACGGTTCAGGTCGTCGGCTTCCTGAGCTCAACCACGTAAGGGCTCTCGCGCGTCTTCGCGACCTCGAGGCCGGCGTCAAGGGCGAATTGACGGAACTCGTCGAGCGACCGGTTGCGGCCGCCGAGGAGGACGGCCTCGAGGGTGAGCTGGTCGGCCGCGTGCTCGTCCGGGGACACGCCTCCTCTGATGAGGACGCGGCCGTCGTCGTTCATCGCGGCGGCGCACCGCCGCAGGATCGCGACGACCTCCTCGTCCGGCCAGTCGTTGAGAATGCTCGCGAGCACGTAGCAGTCGGAACCCGCTGGCAGCTCGTCGAAGAAGCTCTGCGCGACGGCGGTGACGCGGTCGGCGACGCCGGCTGCTTCGAACAGCGCTTCCGACTCCGCGACGGTCTGCGGAAGGTCGACGAGCGTGCCGTGCAGGTGCGGAGCGGCCTTGAGGATCTCGGCGAGCAGTCCGCCGGTCCCGCCGCCG
This sequence comes from Tenggerimyces flavus, assembly GCF_016907715.1. Lineage (NCBI taxonomy): Bacteria > Bacillati > Actinomycetota > Actinomycetes > Propionibacteriales > Nocardioidaceae > Tenggerimyces > Tenggerimyces flavus. Next base: position 3,991,695 of record NZ_JAFBCM010000001.1, read on the forward strand.
ACGTCGACCACGGTGCGTACGGTCTCCCAGTCGGTGAGGCGTGGGTCGGGCGTGCCGTGCCCGACGGTGCCCATCAGCGCGTCGAAGGCGTGCCGGAGCTTGGGGTTCGCGTCGAGGTCCTCCCAGAACGGGCGGCCGAAACGTTCGGCGTACGCGGGTTTTCCGGTGCGGACGGCCTCGAGCAGGGTGCCCCAGGAGTGCGCGAACCGGCCGCCGAGCCCGTCCAGATCGCTGCTCAGCTTGAGGCCCTCGTCGAGGAGTTGCTCGGCGGTGTCGTTCAACGCGAACTCGCCTGGCGCGGGCTCGTCGAACACGCCCTTCGCGACGAGGTGCCGCAGCACGCGGCGCAGGAACGTCGGGTCGCACTCGGCTTCCCGGGCGAGCTCCGTGACGTTCGACGTGCCGGCCTGGACGCGGTCGGCGATCCGCAGCGTGATCGCGACGTGCACGCACCACGGAGTCGTCAGGTCGAGCAGCTGCATCACGCTAGTCATCGCTGTCCTCCTCGGACCAGGAGCTGGCAGGGCCGGAGAGCGCGCCGCCCTCGACCGGGAGGGTGATCCCGCTGATCCAGCTCGCGTCGTCGGAGGCGAGGAACGCGACCGCGGCCGCGATGTCCGCGGGCTCCCCGACCCTGCGGAGTGGGTAGAGCCGCTGGGCGAGGTGACGCAGCATGTCCTCGCGGCCGTCCCAGTTGCGGGTACGGATCGTGCCGGGCGCGACGACGTTGAAGCGGAGTCCGCGCGGACCGTACTGCTTGGTGAGGTTCTTGACGAGGTTCTGCAGGCCTGCCTTCGCGGTGGAGTACGCGATGTCGCCGAACGCCGCGATGCCGTTGACCGAGCCGATCGAGACGACGTTGCCCTTGCCGCGCAGCAGCTGCGGGAGCGCGGCGCGGGTGCAGCGGACGGCGCCGAACAGGTTCAGGTCGAGCTGCTGTTGCCAGTGCGCGTCGTCGCCCTCGTCGAACGGGACGCCGCTGCCCTGCCCGGCGTTGTTGACGAGCACGTCGAGTCCGCCGAGCTGCTCGACGGCGGTGCCGATCGCCGTACGGACGTCCTCGTCGTCGGTGACGTCGCAGCGGACCGCTTGTGCGCCCCCGCCCAGCTCGCTCGCCAGCGCTTCGGCGGCCGCGAGGTCGAGGTCGGCGAGCGCGACCCTGGCGCCCTCACCGGCCAACCGTTCCGCGATCGCCCGCCCGATCCCATGAGCGGCCCCGGTGACGAGCGCCGCCTTCCCCTCGAACCTCAGCATCCGGCACAGCCTAGAGGTGTGGACCTGTCGGTGGTCGGTCCTAACCTCGGGTGCGTGAAGTACTCCGTGACGACCGGCGCGGCCGGATCGAGGCTCGACCCGGCCGGACTGGCGGCGCTCGCCGTGCGGGCGGAGGAGGCGGGCTGGGACGCGTTCTTCCTGGAGGACTACGTCGTCTACCAGGGCCAGCTCGACACTCCCACCTGGGATCCGTGGATCTGCCTCGCCGCGATGGCGGCGGCCACGAAGCGGATCCGGCTCGGCACCACGGTCACGCCGGTGCCGCGGCGCCGGCCGTGGCAGCTCGCGCTCGAGGCGATCTCGGTGGACCGGCTGTCCGGCGGCCGGCTGATCCTCGGCGTCGGTGCGGGCGACCCGTCGGACCCGTTCCTGGCGATGGAGTCGACCTCGCCGGCGGAGCTCGCCAAGCGGCTCGACGAGGGCGTGGCCACGCTCGCCACGCTGCTGGCGGGGGACATGGTGAACGGGGCGCGGCTCGCGGCCCGCCCGGTGCAGCGGCCGCGGATCCCGTTGTGGGTGGGCGGCGACCTGCGCGTACCAGCCGTCCGGCGGCGAATCCTGCGCTGGGACGGCAGCGCCGCGTACGGGCTCAGCGTCGACGCGGTACGCGACCTGGTGGCCGACGCGCCGCCGGGGTTCGACGTCAAGATCGGCGGCGTCACCGATCTGGATGAGCTGGAGGATTACCGGGCGGCCGGGGCGACTTGGTGTGGTCGCTGGGTGTCGCCGAATGAGCCGGATCAGCTCGAAGAGGTGATCAGGACGGGGCCGGTCCGCGGTTGAGGCGGGCGGCGCGCAGGACGAGGTAGTCGCGCTCGGGCAGGTTCGTGGTCCGCCCGGCTGCCGCCCGGTAGTGGCTGACCGCGGCGTCGGAGTCGCCGAGCAGCTCGTACAGGTGGCCGCGTACCGCGTCCAGCCGGTAGTGCGCCCCCAGCTGGGCGTCGACCGGGGCGAGCAGGTCGAGGCCGGCCTGCGGACCGTTGGCCATCGCTGTGGCGATCGCGCGGTTGAGCTCGACCATCGGGTTGCCGGTGAGCTTCGCCAACAAGCCATACAAGGCGAGAATCTGCGCCCAGTCGGTGTCCTCGGTCCGCGCGGCGGTGTCGTGTTGGGCCGCGATCGCGGCCTGGAGCTGGTACTCGCCGACCCGGCCGCCGGCCATCGCGGTGGCAGTGAGGCGCACGCCCTCGGCGATCTTCGCCCGGTCCCACAGCGAGCGGTCCTGCTCCTCGAGCGGAACGAGCCGCCCGACCTCGTCGGTCCGGGCGAGCCGGCGCGCGTCGGTGAGCAACATCAGCGCGAGCAGTCCGGTCACCTCGGGATCGTCCTGCAGCAACGCGTGCACGTTCCGCGTCAGCCGGATCGCCTCACCCGACAGGTCGGTCCGGTGCAGGGCGGACCCGATGCTGGTCGCATACCCCTCGTTGAAGATCAGGTACAGCACCCGCAGCACCGACTCCAACCGTGCGGCGAACTCTGTCGAGTCCGGCGTCCCGAACGACGTTCCCGACGACTTGATCCGCTGCTTCGCCCGGCTCACCCGCTGCGCGAGCGTGGTCTCCGGGACGAGGAACGCGTTCGCGATCTCCGCCGTCGTCAGCCCGCCGACCGCCCGCAACGTCAGCGCGACCGCCGACGCCGGCGACAGCGACGGGTGGCAGCACATGAACAGCAGCTCGAGGGCGTCGTCGCGCTGCTCGGTCCTGCCCTGCGGCACCTCCCGCCACGCCTCGTTCACCTCGCGCCGTCGCCGCGCCTGGTTGCTGCGGTAGTGGTCGGTGAGCTTGCGGACAGCGGTCTGGATCAGCCAGCCGCGCGGGTTGTCCGGTCGCCCGTCCTTCGGCCAGTGCAGAACGGCGGCGAGCAACGCCTCCTGCACCGCGTCCTCGGCGGCGTCGAAGTCGCCGTACCGCCGGACGACGGCGCCGAGGACCTGCGGCCCGAGCTCACGCAGCAGGTCCTCGATCGGCGCTTCGGCGCTCACACGTCCGTCCCGGGAATGCGGAACATCACCTGCCGGACCTCGATCGGCTGCCCCAACGGCACCCCGTTCGGCCCCGGCGCCGCGGACACCAGCGCCGCGATCTCGACCGCGCGGTCCTCGGTCTCGACGTCGACCAGCTGGTAGCCGGCGAGCAGTTCCTTGGCCTCGGGGAACGGGCCGTCGGTGACGACGGGCGCGTTCTGCCCGTCGGACTGGACGACCTTCGCGAGCTCAGGTCCGGTGAGCGCCTGCATCTCGACCAGCTCGCCGTTCTCGATCAGCTCCTGGTTCAGCGCACGCAGGTACTCCATGTGGGCATCGAGGTCGTTCGGGTCCCACTCGGCGAGCGGCGGGGCGTCGAGGTTCTCGTCGTACTTCGTCAGGATCAGGAAACGGGTCATCGTCGTTCGTCCTTTCAGCCCTGCTGGGCTTCGGCCTTCTCGCGGATCAGGTCCTCGACCGCCTTGGGGATGGTGGTCTCGAAGTCGAGCAGTTTGGCCCAGTGCAGCTCGATGCTGATCACGGCCATCTCGTCGTAGAGCGCCCGAACCCCGGCCTCCCACTCGGGGAAGGCCTCTTCCCCGACGTGTCGGCCGGCCTCGATGTAGAAGTCGGGAACGCCGTCGACGACCTCGACGGACGCGGTGCCGCGCAGCAGCAGGACCTTCGGCGGGTACCCGGTGGTGTCGATGGTGAGCGCGACCTTCGGGTCCTTCCGCAGCGCGGCGACCTTGGCGGCCTTCGGCACCGTGGCGATCAGCACCCGCGCACCGTCCCAGGCGTACCCGATCGGCACGACCCGCGGCTCCCCGTCGACGTTGTTGTACGCGAACCGCGCGATGGCCACCCCGTTCAGCAGTTGCTGCGCGTACGGCTTGTTCATGACCTCGGAGATCTCCTGCTGCGACATCGTCTTCGTCATCTCAGTTCTTGCCTCTCGTGCTCGGCACCCCTCGTGGGCGCCATTCGTGAGTCAGACGGAGCCGTTGCCAGGTCCTCGACATGGTCGACACGAATTCTGCTGGGAATCCTTGCGTGATCGACCGTGGACACATCGCCACCGCGCGGGCCACCGCGTTTCTCGCCCTGGCACTCGCCATGCGGCTGAGCTAAATCGTGGCGCGCCTGCCTGAGGGTGGAGTAGAACGTCGAGAGTGAACGCGCTGCGCAGCCGTACGTATCGGCATCAGGACCTCGTCACGATCGAGCACCGGCTCGATGTCCCGCTCGACCACCACGCGCCGGACGGGGAGCAGCTCGAGGTCTTCGCCCGCGAGCTCGTCAAGGTGGACAAGGCGGACGACAACCAGCCGCGGCTGCTGTTCCTGCAGGGCGGCCCCGGCGGCAAGAGCCCGCGGCCGGGCTCCGACGCGTGGGTCGAACGGGCGCTGCGGGACTACCGCGTCGTCCTGCTCGACCAGCGCGGCACCGGCCTGTCGACGCATGCGAACCGGCAGACGCTCGCCCGCCGCGGCGGTCCCGAGGAGCAGGCGGAGTACCTCCAGCACTTCCGCGCCGACGCGATCGTGCACGACTCCGAGGCGCTGCGCAAAGCGCTCGGCGGCGACACCCCGTGGACCCTGCTCGGCCAGAGCTACGGCGGCTTCTGCATCCTCACCTACCTCTCGTTCGCGCCGGCCGGGGTGAAGGAGGCGTTCGTCACCGGCGGGCTGCCGTCGCTCCAGGGCACGGCCGACGTGGTGTACGAGACGACGTACGACCACATGGTGGAGAAGAACGAGGCCTACTTCGCCCTGCACCCCGACGACCGCGAGCTGTGCGCGCGGATCGTCCGGCACCTCACCGAGAACGACGTCCGGCTGCCCACCGGCGAGCGCTTCTCACCGCGCCGCTTCCAGACCGCCGGCCACGGACTCGGCATGCGCGGGGTCTTCGACGGCCTGCACTACGTGCTGGAGGAGGCGTTCCTCCCGGGCAGCGCCGGCGACGAGCTGTCCGACACGTTCCTGCACGCGGTCGGCTCGGGGCTGAGCTTCGCCGAGGGCCCGCTCTACGCGGTGCTGCACGAGTCCATCTACCAGCACGGAGCGGCCAGCCGCTGGGCCGCCGAACGGGTCTACACCGAACGCAAGGAGTTCCACCTCGACGACGAGCGGCCGTTCCTGTTCACCGGCGAGGTGATCTACCCGTTCTTCTTCGACGAGGATCCGGCGCTCGTTCCGCTGCGCGAGACCGCGAACCTCCTTGCGCACAAGGAAGACTGGCCCGCCCTGTACGACGTCGAGCAGCTCGCGCGCAACGAGGTGCCGGTGTTCGCCGCGGTGTACTACAACGACCTCTACGTACCCCGCGAGCTCTCCCTCGAGACCGCCAAGGCGGTCAAGCGGGTGACGCCGTGGATCACCAACGAGTACGAGCACGACGGCATCCGGGTGAGCGACGTGCTCGACAAGCTGTTCAAGCTCGCGAAGCAGACTCCGTAGGCGGGGAAGGCGGAGCCGGGGGAGGAGTGGTCGCGGGCGGACGGAACACCGCGAACGGGTCGGTGATCTGGATGCTCGCGCGGGCGAAGCGGAACAGCGCTGCCGGACGGCCGCCGCTCGGACCCGGTGGCACGGTCTCGCCGGTCGGCTCGAGCTGCCCGCGCCGGGAGAGGACGCGCTGCAGGTTGGTCGCCGACACCCGGTAGCCGAGCGCCGCCGAGTAGACGTCGCGCAGCGCCGACACGGTGAACTCCGGCGCCGCGAGCGCGAACCCGACGTTCGTGTACGACAGCTTCGACCGGAGCCGGTCCCGGGCGCGCAGCACGACCGCCTGGTGGTCGAACGCGGTGTCCGGCAGCGCGTCGATCGGGAACCACGAGGTGTCGTCCGGGATCACCGGGTCGTTGTCGGAGCGCACCAGCGCGAGGAACGTGCTCGCGATCACCCGGTCGCCGGGCACCCGGTCCGGGGCGCTGAACACGGCCAGCTGCTCGACGTGGGAGAGCTGTCTGACGTCGACCTTCTCGGCGAGCTGGCGGCGTACGGACGCCTCGATGTCCTCGGTCGCGCCGAGCTGTCCGCCGGGGAGGGACCAGCGGCCGACCTGCGGTTCTCGCGCCCGCCGCCAAAGCAGGACCTGCAGTGACCGGGACCGGACTTGGAGCACGGCGGCGAGAACCTCATGCCCCAATTCGCTCACGCGGTGATAGTATCCATGGCAGTTTTCGATTCATAGACGAAAACCTCGGCGTGGCGGGAAGAGCCCGCGATCGCACGGGGTTAGGGGTGAGGAGGGGGCTCGACGGGGAGCCCTGCCAAACCCCTTCGGGTGAGGGAGAGCAGTCGATGACCGCGGTGATCGAACGTACCTCTGGCGGCTACGTCGGGGTGGTGCCGGACGAGGCATGGCGGGAGGAGGTACGCCGGCTCGCCCGCGAACGCGACGCGGTGCTGCTCGCGCACAACTACCAGATCCCCGAGATCCAGGACATCGCCGACTTCACCGGCGACTCGCTCGCGCTGAGCCGGATCGCGGCGACGAGCGACGCGTCCACGATCGTGTTCTGCGGCGTGCACTTCATGGCCGAGACCGCCAAGATCCTCAGCCCGGACAAGACCGTACTGATCCCGGACGCGCGGGCCGGCTGTTCGCTCGCCGACTCGATCGACGCCGACCAGCTGCGCGCGTGGAAGGCCGAGCACCCGGGCGCGGTCGTGGTGTCGTACGTCAACACGACGGCCGAGGTGAAGGCCGAGACCGACATCTGCTGCACCTCGTCGAACGCGGTCGAGGTCGTCCAGTCGATCCCCGCCGACCAGGAGGTGCTGTTCCTCCCGGACATGTTCCTCGGCGCGCACGTTCGCCGGGTGACCGGACGCGAGAACCTGCACATCTGGGCGGGGGAGTGCCACGTCCACGCCGGCATCAACGGCGCCGAGCTCGCCGAGCGGGCCGCGGAGAACCCCGACGCCGACCTCTTCATCCACCCGGAGTGCGGCTGCGCCACGTCGGCGCTCTATCTCGCGGGCGCGGGTGCCGTGCCGGCCGACCGGGTGAAGATCTTGTCCACCGGCGGCATGCTCGACGAGGCCCGCGAGACCAAGTCCCGTTCGGTGCTGGTCGCGACCGAGATCGGGATGCTGCACCAGCTCCGCAAGGCCGCGCCGGGCGTCGACTTCCGCGCGGTGAACGAGCGCGCCTCCTGCCGCTACATGAAGATGATCACGCCCGCCGCCCTGCTGCGCTGCCTGCGCGACGGCGCGGACGAGGTGCACGTCGACCCGGCGATCGCGGCACGGGCTCGCGGCGCCGTGCAACGGATGGTGGAGATCGGTCAGCCTGGAGGCGGCGAATGACCTGGGAGGCGACCGCCGACCTCGTCGTGGTCGGCACCGGCGTGGCGGGCCTGACCGCCGCGACCGAGGCCAAGCGCCTCGGCCTGAACGTGCTGGTCGTGACCAAGGGTGTCGCGGACGACGGCAACACGCGCTGGGCTCAGGGCGGCATCGCGGTCGCGATGCCGGGCGAGGCGAGCCAGCACGACTCGATCCGCCAGCACATCGACGACACGCTCGTCGCCGGTGCCGGGCTGTGCGACGAGGACGCGGTGACGACGATCCTCGTCGACGGGCCCGGTGCGGTGGCGCAGCTCCGGCACGAGGGCGCGGTCTTCGACCCCGGCCCGGACGGGCGGCTCGCCCGTACCCGCGAGGGCGGGCACACCGCGTTCCGCGTGATCCACGCCGGCGGTGACGCGACCGGCGCGGAGGTCGAACGAGCCCTGCTCGCGACCGCCCGGACGCACGAGGTGGCGGTGCTCGAGCAGACCGTCGCGCTCCAGCTCATGCTCACCTCAGCCGGCGCCTGCGCGGGTCTCGTCGTGCTGGACGAGTCCGGGATCGGGATGCTGCAGGCGCCTGCCGTACTGCTCGCGACGGGCGGCCTCGGGCAGCTCTACCAGGCGACCTCGAACCCCGACGTCGCGACCGCCGACGGCATCGCGCTCGCGCTGCGGGCGGGGGCGGAGGTTGCGGACCTGGAGTTCGTCCAGTTCCACCCCACCGTTCTCTACACCGGCGCGGGTGCGTACGGCCGCCGCCCGCTGGTGACCGAGGCCGTCCGCGGCGAGGGCGCGTTCCTCGTCGACGGCGCCGGCGCGCGGGTGATGGAAGGCGTGCACCCGCTCGCCGACCTGGCCCCGCGCGACGTGGTGTCGGCGGCGATCACCCGCCGGCTGCTGGACGCGCCCGGCGGCATCGACGACCACGTGTTCCTCGACTCCACCCACCTGACGCGACCGCACTTCCAGGCGCGCTTCCCGACCGTGTTCGCCGCCTGCGCGGCGGCGGGCATCGACCCGTCGGTGGAGCCGATCCCGGTTGCCCCGGCCGCGCACTTCGGCTGTGGCGGCGTGGTGGCCTCGGTGGACGGACGTACGACGGTGTCGGGCCTGTACGCCGCAGGCGAGGTCGCGCGGACCGGTCTGCACGGCGCCAACCGGCTGGCCTCGAACAGCCTTCTCGAAGGCCTCGTGGTCGGCGGTCGAGCTGCCCGCGCGGTGGCGTCCGATCTCGCGACCGGGGCGATCGCCCACGTACGCCGGGCCGAGGCGCAACGGTGGCCCGTCGTACCGATCGCGGACCGCGCGGCCCTGCAGCAGGCGATGAGCCGGTATGCCGGGATCGGCCGCGACGCCGTCGGCCTCGCCGAGGTGGCCGCGGTGCTCGACAAGACCTCCGCGGTCGGCGCCCTGCGGTCCCGCCGGGACGTCGAGGATGCCGCGCTCGCGATGACCGCGCGGGTGCTGGCGTTGGCCGCGTCGGAGCGCGAGGAGTCGCGTGGCTGCCACGTTCGCCACGACTTCCCGTCGCGGGACGACGCGCGTTGGCGCACGACGATCGCCTACCGGGCGGACGACTCCGGCGCGCCGCACATGGTCTCCCGGTACGAGCTGGCGGGTGTCGCATGATCTCGCCCGCCACGCGCGCCGCGCTGGACAAGTCCGGCCTCGATGTCGACGACGTCCTCCGCGTCGTCAACACCGCCTTGACGGAAGACCTCCGCTACGGGCCGGACGCCACGACCGCGGCGACGGTGCCCGAAGACGCAGTCGCCGTTGCCGATCTGACGCCGCGCGCTCCGGGCGTACTGGCCGGAGGACCGGTCGCGCTCGCGGTGTTCGACCTGGTCGGCGACGGCCGGATCGAGGTGGTGTCGCGGCTCGACGACGGCACCCACCTCACCGCGTACCAGCCCGCGCTGACCGTCCGCGGGCCGGTCCGCGCGCTGCTGACCGCGGAACGGACGGCGCTCAACCTGCTCACCCACCTGTCCGGCGTCGCCACCGCGACCGCCGCATGGGTCGCCGCGGTGGAGGGGACGGGCTGCGCGATCCGCGACACCCGCAAGACGCTGCCCGGGCTGCGCCTGCTGGAGAAGTACGCGGTCCGCTGCGGCGGTGGCGTCAACCACCGGCTCGGCCTCGGGGATGCCGTGCTGGTGAAGGACAACCACGTCGTCGCGGCGGGCTCGGTCGGCGCCGCGCTCGCCGCCGTCCGCGCGCGGGCGCCGGAGCTCCCGTGCGAGGTCGAGGTGACGACGCTCGACGAGCTCGACGCGATGCTCGCCGAACGTGCCGAGCTCGTGCTGCTCGACAACTTCACCCCCGCCGACTGCGCGGAGGCCGTCCGCCGCGTCCGCGCCGCCGGCGTGAAGACCCGCCTCGAGGCGTCCGGCGGCCTCACCCTCGACGTCGCCCGCGCCTACGCCGAGACCGGCGTCGACTACCTCGCCGTCGGCGCGCTCACCCATTCCGCCCCCGTCCTCGACCTCGGCATGGACCTGCGCGCGTCCTAGCCGAGGCGGGGTGATGGTGCTCTCTCTGTGCAGTTGTCAAGGTGCGTAGCGTCAGGCGCTTGATGGCGACCATACCGATTCGAACGTGTATTCGCATGCTCGTTCGCCAGCGGCGAACGCGGCGCCATATCGTGGTATGGTGACGGTATGGCATCCAGGAAGGTCACGATCACGATCTCCGAAGAGTTGCTGAAGCACGCCAAGGAGCTGGCGAAACGTGCTGGCATGCCGCTGTCTACGTGGATCGCCGGTGCGGCAGAGCATCGTGCTCGGACCGAAGACGGGCTCGCCGCGGTTGCCGAAATCGAGCGCGAGGAAGGGCCGATCACACCTGAGGAACGCGCGTGGGCGCGCGCGGAGCTGGCTCGGGTGGACGCCGAGATGCGGGGAGCGCTGGAGCCGGAGCGCCAAGCAGGATGAGCGTTCCGATCGATACGACATCGCCACTCGTGTACGACGCCGGTGCGCTCGTGGCCGCGGAGAAGGGCAGCCGCCGGTTGCTCCTCCTGCACACCGAGGCGCTCGCCAGCGGGCGGGAGATCACCGTGCCTTCGCCGGTGCTCGCGCAGGTCTGGCGTGGGGACTCGCGTCAAGCGCGCCTCGCGTGGGTGCTGCGAGGCTGCCAGATCGATCCGAGCGACGAGGAGATCGCCAAGCAGGCAGGCGTTCTCCTCGGTCGAAGCAGGACCCGCGATGCGATCGACGCGATCGTCGTGGCCACCGCGTGGAAGCGCCGCGCCGGTGTTGTGACGAGCGATCCGGGTGATCTGCGCAAGCTCATCGAGACCGTTGAGATGGATGGCCACCGGATCGCCATCGCGACGGTGTGATGGCGACCGGCCCGCCAGCTGCGATGCGCGGCGGAGACGTGCCTGCGAGTGGTGGCGTGGAGCGGCTAGCTGCCTGTCGACTGGAAGGTCCGGCGGTACTGGGTGGGGGTCGTCGCGAGGTGGCGGGCGAAGTGTTGGCGGAGGGACAGCGCCGTGGTGAGGCCGCTGGCCTTCGCGACCTCGTCCACGGTCAGGTCCGTCGTCTCCAGCAGCTGACGCGCCCGGTCCAGTCGCTGGTGGATGAGCCAGCGCAAGGGCGTGGTGCCCGTCTCTGAGCGGAAGCGGCGTAGCAGCGTCCGCGGGCTGACCATCGCGTGCTGGGCGATCTCCGCGAGCGAGACCTCCTCGCCGAGGCGGGTGCGCAGCCAGGTGAGGGTGGGTTCGAGCGACCCGTCGGCGGAGGTGCCCGCGTCGGCGTACGTCAGGTACTGCGCCTGGCCGCCGTCTCGATGCGGCGGCATCACGATCCGGCGCGCGACGTACGCGGCCTCGGCGGCGCCGTGGTCGCGGCGGACGAGGTGCAGGCACAGGTCGAGGCCGGCCGCCAACCCCGCCGCGGTGAGCACGTGGCCCTCGTCCACGAACAGCACCGCCGGGTCCACGCTGACCGAAGGATGCAGCGCGGCGAGCCGCTCGCAGTGCGCCCAGTGCGTCGTCGCGCGCAAGCCGTCGAGCAGCCCCGCGGAAGCGAGAACGTACGCGCCGGTGCAGATCGAGGCGATCCGCGCACCCCGCGCCCGGGCGGCACGCAGGGCGGCGAGGACGGCGGGCGACGGTGTCTCCGCCAGGGAGGCCGGAACGATCACGGTGTCCGCCGACGCGACGGTGTCCAGCCCGTACGGCGCGACGACCTCGAAGACCGTGTCGAAGGAGGCCATCGCGGCGACGCGCCGGCGTTCGGCGCAGACCAGCACCTCATAAAGGGGACGGGCAGAGCGCGCCGAAGCGAAGACCTGGCAGGGGATCGCGAGCTCGAACGCGACCACCCCCGGCAGGGCGAGAACGGCGACCCGATGCATGGCGAGAATCTATCGAAGTGTGTCAATAACGCCATTGGCCGCGACCGCCGGCGAAGGGGAGGGTGGCCGAATGCGCGCACAGGTCTTGATGTACGACGGCATCGCCGAGATGGACGCCCTCCTCCCGTTCGACATCCTCGCGAGAGCGAAGGCGATGGGCGTGGACGTCGAGCCCACCATGGTCACGGTCGACGGCCAGCAGGAGATTGCCGGCTGCTACGGCACGAGGTTCGGCGGACTCACGGCCTGGGATCCCGACAACGCCGACGCACTGATCGTCGCCGGCGGCTGGGACGTCGAGGTGATCGAGGCGAGCGAGCTGCCGGCGCAGGTCAAGGCGTTCAAGGAGCAAGCCGGCGACCGGCTGATCCTCGCCGGCGTCGACTCCGGCGCGCTGATCTTCGGCGCGGCGGGCCTGCTCGAAGGCAGGCCAGCGACGACGTTCAAGCACGACTATGATTACCTCGCCAAGTGGACCGACGTCGTCGAGGCGCGGATCGTCGACGACGGCGATATCGTCACCTCCGGCAGCGGCTGGCTCGCCGGCCTCGACCTCGCGCTCTACCTGTTGGCCGAGCGCTGGGACGCGAGGGAGGCCGCCGTGTGGATCGAGCAGCGCATCGGTCACGACCGCCGCGGCACCGTCTGGCGACGGACCTAAGTAGGGGGTGTCATGGTCGCGCTCCGCGCGACGTGCCTAGCGCTTGAACGTGGCCCCTTCCCTCTGGCCGAAGGGCCACGTGGTCAGTCGGGTGCTGGTAGCACGGCCAGAGCGAAAGGACCACGGCGCTAGGCTTACCCGTCGCCGGTACGAGGGGAGTAGCAAGGTGACGGATGAGCTGGACGCGCAGGCGCGGATCGACCAGTTGGCGTACGTGGCGAAGAACGACGCCAGCCAGGACCACCTGACCGCGCTCTGGTCGGCGACGTTCGAGCTCGAGCGCTGGTGGTTCGTGCAGCGCGGCGAGCCGGACAACCCGCACCCGTTCGTCGGCGTGTTCGACGACAAGCCGTTCCTACTCGGGTTCACCTCCGCCAAGCGGGCCAGGAACTTCGCGGTCTCCAACGGCTACGCGACCGCCGACGGCAGTGCGTTCGTGCTCGCGATGACGCCGGACGACGCCGTCGCCCAGTCTGCCGCGTGGGCGAACGAGGGCATCCACGCCCTGACGTTCGACCACGGCATCACGGGCTACTTCGCTCCGCTCGCCAACCTCGAGCCGATCCGCGCCCACGTCCGCGGCACCGCGCCGGAGTCGGAGGCGGAGGCGAACGGCGACCTGGCCCCCGACCCCGACCCGGTCGTCTAGTTGCATGGTCGCGCTGGCGCGCTCCGAGCCGGGTGCTGGAACGTGGCCCCTTCCCTCTGGCCGAGGGGCCACGTCGCCGGTGGGGTGCGGACCGTCCGGCCAGAGGGAAAGGACCACGGCACCCGGCTAGGCTGCCGCGTCCAGCGCGGGACCGAGCTCGGTCTCCTCATAGGAGAAGTGCGCCTCCAGCCGCGACGTCAACGTGGCGAGCTCGGCGGCCAGGTCGTCGGCGGACAGGTCCGAGACCAGTCGAGCGATCCGTTCGTTCAGCTCCAGCACGACCTGGTGCTCGGCCCGCAGCCGGTCGAGCATCGGCCCCAGCTCGGGCCGCTGAGGCTCGAGCTCGTCGAACGTGAGCTCCTCCCGGTCGTGATGCCCGTGCAGGTGCGAGCAGAACGTGAGGCAATGCCGCCGCAGCTGCTCGCCCAGCTCCGGCCGCGGGACCTCAACCCCCTCCGCATGTCCGGCGAGATAGTCGGAGACGCTCGAGTGAAGCGTCGCGAGCTCGGCCCGCAACCCGTCGTGGATCTGCTTGAGATGGTCGGTGATCGCCGTGCTCTGGTGGTATTCAGTCATCGTCAACTCCGCGAGGTTAGCTTTGTCCGCAAAGCTATTTTGGAGACAAAGGTATGTCAAGCGGTGTGAGTACCGACGACGCGATCCGGGCGATGCTGCTGCTCCTGCCGCGCATGATGGGCCGGCTCAAGCGGGTGTCCCAACCTCAGGCGCTGGACGACTTCGCGCTCGCGCCCCGGCATCGGTCGCTGCTGTCGTACCTGGTGTTCGACGGCCCGCTCGGCGTGAACGAGCTGGCCCAGCGCCTCGAGGTGGCGCCCGCGACGGTGAGCCTGATGGTGAGCGACCTCAGCCGCCAGGGTGTGCTCGAGCGGCAGGAGGACCCGAACGACCGGCGCCGCGCGATCGTCTCGATCGCGCCAGCGCATCGGGAGGCGATCGAGGAGTGGCTCGCGGGGTTCGCGCACGCGTGGCGGGTGGCGTTCGACCCGCTCACGGCGGAGCAGCGTCAGCTGTTCGTGGACACCTTGCAGACCTACGCGCGCGAGATCGGCGACTGACCACCGACGAGCACCTGCTCGACGGCCAGCGTCGGGTCGCCTGGCTGCCACCGGAACGTCACCAGGTCCGCGGGCGCGCCGACGCGCAGCACGCCCCGCCCGCCGCAGAACCGCCCCGGCGACGAGGTCGCGAGCCGGACGGCCTGGCCGAGCGAGAACGGGCCGAGCCTCGCCACGTTCGCCACCCCGTCGGCGAGCGAACGAGCCGCGCCGGCGAGCATCCCCGTGGTGCCATGCTCCAGCCGGCCATCGGCCGTCAGCTCGACCGTCCCGCCGACCGGAGTCGAGTACGAGCCGGGTGGCGAACCTGCCAACGCGACAGCGTCCGACACGAGGAACGAGCGGTCCAGCGACTTCGCCCGCAGCATCGCGATCAACGTCTCGCGCGAGAGGTGATGTCCGTCCGCGATGAAGCCGGCGTTCAGTCGGTCGTCCGCCAGCTGAGCCCACAGGTAGTTCGGATGGCGGGGAAGTACGGTGTGCGAGCCGTTGCCCAGGTGCGTCGACAGGGTCGCCCCCGCGTCGCCCGCGGCGAGGATCTGCTCCGGCGTGGCGTGTGTGTGACCGATCGCCACGTGCACGCCACGCGAGGCCAGATCGGCAATGTAGGAAGACGATTCGGCGAAGTGCGGCGAGAGCGTGACCACGCCCACGAGATCGCCGCTCGTACGCTGCCACCGGACGAACTCCGCGACCGACGGTGCCCGGATATGCTCCGAAGGATGGACGCCGCGCGGCCCGTCCTCACCGGACAGGTACGGACCCTCCACGTGCGCGTACGGAACGGCGTGCGCGACCAACGGGTCCGCCGCGCGCGCCGCGGCGATCGCCCGCAACGCCAGCACGATCTGTTCCTCTGACGCGGTGATCACCGTCGGAACGACCGTCGTCACACCGATGGAGAACAGCGCGTGCACCATCGCGACCACCGCGGCAGGGTCGGGCGCGCCGTTCACGTCGTGCCCGCAGAACCCGTTGACCTGCAAGTCGATCAGCCCCGGCGCCAGCCACACCTCCTCGGCCGCAGGCCCCGGGCCGATGGACGCGATCATCCCGTCGGTGACCAGGACGGCGACCGGGCGGCCCGTCGAAGGGTCGCGCCCGGTCAGCTCAGTCGAGCTCACTCGCGGAGTCCGCATCGAGATAGAGAGTGCAGTCGGCGTGCGTACGAAGGATGGTCGACGCGCAGTCCGTGGTGATCTCGTCGTGCAACGTACGCCGCACCGCCGGGGCCTTCGCGACACCAGGCACCATGCAGAACAGCCGATCCGCGTCGAGCAGTCGCGGCACCGTCAGCGTGATCGCCTGCGAGGGCACCGCGTCGAACGTCGGGAAGTGACCCTCGTCAAGCTGCTGTTGACGCGACACCGAGTCGAGTGTGACGACCTTCACCGCAAGCGGATCCGCGAAGTCGACGTACGGCGGATCGTTGAACGCGATGTGCCCGTTCACGCCGATCCCCAAGCAGACAGCGTCAACGGGCGCCTCGGCGAGCAGGTCCGCGTACTCCTTCGACCGCGCGACCGGGTCGCCGTCGGTCCGCATCAGGTGAACAGATCCGACCGGCACGTGGTCGAAGATCACGCGCCGCAGCCAGTTGCCGAACCCCTGGGGCGCGTCCGCGGGCAGGCCGAGGTAGTCGTCCATGTGGAACGCGGTGATCCGCGACCAGTCGAGATCCGGCGCCTCGACGAGTGCCGACAGCGTCTCCTGCTGGCTCGGCGCGGCGGCGAAGACGACCCGGACGTTCGCCTTGCTGGCAAGGCGCTCCCGCAGGAACGCGGCGATGTCGGCGGCGGCCTCGCGGCCGAGGACCGCGCGGTCGGGGAAGCGGCGAACGTTCACTCGTCGAGCTCCATGGGTAGTCCGAAAACGGGGAACATGCTGGTGTCGATGAACGACGTCATCTCCACGATGAGATCACCGTCGAAGCGGAGCAGACCGACGCCGAACGCGCGGAACACCGTGTCGCCGGGCGCGCGCCGGTAGCTCACGAACGCGGGCTGACGGTTGGCGAACGTCAGGTGCGAACGCCATTCGCCCATGTAGTGCGGCGAGTTCGGGTCGTAGCTGCCCGACGTGACGCCGACGACGTCGGCCTTGTTGTCGTACCACATCGACAGCGGCGGCATCGTCGCGCGGACGTCGTCGGCGAGCAGCTCCGCCAGCGCGTTGATGTCGGAACGTTGGTGCGCATCCATGAACTTGCGCACCGCCTCGCGCTGTCCGGCCGTGAGCTCGGACGTGACCGACCAGTCGGACCGCTGCGCGGGCAGCTGCTCCTTCAGCGTCGCCCGCGCACGTTGTAGGGCGCTGTTCGCCGACGGGACGGACAGCTCGAGCAGCGCCGCGGTGTCCTTCGCGGACCAGGCGAGCACGTCCCGCAGGATCAACGTCGCGCGCTGCTTCGGGGGCAGCAGCTGGAGTGCCGCGATGTACGCGATCTCGATCGTCTCCCGCGCGACCACCATCGCGTCCGGCGCGTCGCCAGGCGCAGCCAGGTCGAGCAGCTCGTCCGGGTAGGGCTGCAGCCAGGCGACGTCGGTGTTGAGCGGCAGGTCCGCCTCGGGACCGGAGGCCGGCATCAGCTGCGAGGGGAGCGCCCGGCGCTTCAGCCGGTCGAGCGCGTCGAGGCAGGCGTTCGTGGCGATCCGGTACAGCCACGTACGCAGCGACGCCCGCCCCTCGAAGTCCGCGCGACCCCGCCAGGCGCGCAGGAACGTCTCCTGGACGAGGTCCTCGGCCTCCTCGAACGACCCGAGCATCCGGTAGCAGTGCACCCGCAGCTCGTGTCGATGCGCGTCGACGAGTTGTTCGAACGTCGCCTCGTCGAGCCCGGTCAGTGTGCCTTCACCCACGCGGGTCAACCTACCGACTCGCGCGAGCGAGCGGCGACGACCTACCGGCCGACCACCCGCTCGTGCGACGGCGCGCTCTCGTTCGAGAGGCGGTCCAGGCCGCTCACGGCGTAGGTGTAGAACTTGCCGGTTTCGGCCGTCGTGTCAACCCACTCTTGCGTCGCCGACCCGTCCGACCGTACGTGCGCCAGCAGCCCGGAGGCGTCCTGGAAGTCGCACGACGACAGGTCCCGCTTGCCCTCGAACCGGTAGATCGCGTACGACGTCGCCCGCTTGCTCGACTGCTGCGCGTCGATCCAGCGCAGCTCGACACCGTCCGCGGAACGGCGCGGCGCGATCAGCGCGGGCTGGCGCGGCGCCGCGCCACCGAGCTGCTCGGCCACCGGAGTGAACGCCGGCCGGCTGTAGTGGTCCGCCACCACGACGTCCATGCCGCCGAGCCGGTTCGCCCGGACGTCCTTCGCCGAGAAGAAGATGTCGCCGACCACGGCCGGGTACGAGCGGTTCAGGAACAGGTGCTTCGACATCTCCGCCGGGTCACCCCAGCCGGGCACCTGCGTCGTCGTTCCGGCCTTGTACGTCGCCTGCCCGATGATCAGCTGCACATCGGTCCCGGCGACCACGTCCGACCACCACGGCACGAGCTTCTGGTAGTCGGCGACCGTGAAGCCGATGTTCCAGTAGATCTGCGGGGTGATGTAGTCGAGCCAGCCCTCGCGCACCCACTTCTTGGTGTCCGCGCCGAGGTCGTCGTAGGTCTGCACGCCGCCCTGGGTGTCCGAGCCGGTCGGGTCCGTCGACTTGTTCCGCCAGATAGCGAAGGGGCTCACGCCGAACTTCACCCACGGCTTCGCCGCGTGGATCTTCTGGTCGAGCTCCTGCATGAGCAGGTCGATGTTGTTCCGCCGCCAGTCCAGCTTGGTGGCGAAGCCCGCGCCGTACTGCGCGTACGTCGCGTCGTCGGCGAACACCTGTCCGGCAACGGGATACGGGTAGAAGTAGTCGTCGAAGTGCACGCCGTCGATGTCGTACCGCTTGACCGCGTCCATGATCGCGTCCTCGACGAACGCGCGCACCGCCGGAATGCCCGGGTTGTAGTAGAGCTTCCCGCCGTACGGGAGGATCCACTCCGGGTGCACGCGGCCCGGGTGCGTCGGCACCAGCTGCGCTGGGTCGGTCTGCATGCTCACCCGGTACGGGTTGAACCAGGCGTGGAACTCCAGGTTGCGCTTGTGCGCCTCGGCGACGAAGAACGCGAGCGGGTCGTAGCCCGGGTTCTGCCCCTGGGCGCCGGTGATCCACTGCGACCACGGCTCGTACGGCGACGGCCAGAACGCGTCCGCCGTCGGCCGCACCTGGACGATCACCGCGTTGAACTTGCGCGCCACCGCCTCGTCCAGCCAGCGCGTGTACGCCGCCTTCTGGTCGGCGACCGGGAGCCCCGGCCTGGACGGCCAGTCGATGTTGACGACGGTCGCGATCCACATCGCCCGGAACTGCTCCTTGGGCACGTCCGGATCCGCCGCCGCGCAACTGCTGGTCATCTGTTCCGTTCTCACCGCTTGGGCGGGTGCGGCGAGAAGGGCCCCAGCCAGTCCGGCTGCCGCGAGCACGCACAGCGCCTTCGGCAGAAATCCACGCGGATTGGGCATGGCTGGGTCCCTTCTCGTCAACGCTTGGCCGCCTCAGAGTAGTAGACGGAACATATCTACGACACTGATTGCGCCACCACCTTGACCACATCGGCCTCAGCGCCGTCGGGAGCGTCCCGCTTCATCAGCAACAGACCGGTTTGCGAAGGCGAGGCCGCCGCGCCGCCGGCCGGTGCCGACACGCCGAGCGTCGTCCGTGCGCCTGCCGCGACCGTGAAGTCGTACAGCGACGGAACGAACCTTGGCGTGCTGGGGGTGAACGTCAGCCCCGCGATCTGGTCGGTGACCGCGTTCGTGAAGTACGAGTCGACACCCTGCACGGTGTAGTCGAACGTCGTCGTCGGGGTGAGGCCAACCGCTGCCAACGGCACTGTCAAGATCGTGTTGGCAGAGTTCAGATCCGCGTCGGTGAAGAAGAACGCGTTCGCGGTCGTCGATCCGACCTGCTGGATCCACACGACGTTCCTGCCGTCGTACTGGCCGGTCGAGCCCACCGTCAGGTCGGCGTTGAACACCGTCCAGTCGGCGGTTCCGTCCCGGTTCGTGTCGAGCTGGATGCGGAACTGGCCAGGTGCGCTGGCGTGTTCGTGTTCGTTGAACGTGTTGACAGCGAACTGCATCACGTCCCCACCGGCGCGGACGCCGGTCGAGCGCAGGTCGACCACCGCGCGGTTCCCACCGGGCTTGGGCAGTTCGGCCTTCGGAATCCGCGGGCTCTGGCCCATGAGACCGAACACCGCGAGCTCGCCGGGCTGCCCGCTGCGGGTGACGTTCCGGATCTGCACCGAGGCAGCGCCGTTCCGCAGCCGCACGACCTCGTCGGCTTCGATGTCGGCGTTGCGGTGCGGGAGAACGTGCCACGGCAGGCTGATCTGCTCACCCTGGTGGGACAGCGTGAGATAGCCGTCGTACTCGTTGCCGGCGAGCAGGCTGCCCGTCGCACCGTTCGGACCGCTGTCGAGACCCCAGTCCGGCAGCTTGTCGGCGTCGATCCGCATCGTCACGCGGAACGTCTTGGTGCGGTTGCCGGGAACGGTCACCGAGGCCGGCGTGTCGAGCTCGACGGCACCGTTCGCCTCGTCGTTCGCGTACCGGAACGACGAACCGAGCTGGAACGTTCGCGACTGCGAGGAGTAGTTCCGTACCCGAACGGTCTTGCGTACAACGACATCGTCGTTCGCCGGCTGGAAGCCGAACGACAGACCGGCGGTGGGCTCGTCGTCGTCCCAGGCCGCGACCTTGGCGTCGGCCGCCGCGTCGACCCGGACCTCGCCGGCACCGACGCGGCTGATCTCCGCGAGCACACCCGGTTGGGTGACCGGGTTGATGAGGATGTCGGTGTCCGCGTTGTTCTGCAGGGCCGCCTTGATCTCGAGCGGATCGCGCTTCGGATAGGCCTGCCGGAGCAGTGCGGCCGAGCCGGCCACCATCGGAGCCGCCCCGGACGTGCCGCCGAACGCGGTTTCGCCCGTACCCGTTCCCGCTTCGGCCGAGACCGACGCACCGGGCGCACCGATGTCCGGCTTGATCTCCGTGGCGTAGTTCGGCCCGCGCGACGACGTCGCGACCATCGAGCCCTTCAGCGACACGGCGTCGGCCGGGTCGACCGCGGCGGTCACCGGTCCGGACGCCAGCGCTGCCTTGATCGTCGTGCCGTGCTCCTGGCCGATGATCAGCGTCTGCTGCGGGTCGAACGTCGCGGGTCCGCCGAAGGAGAACGACGGCGCCGCGCCGGGCGCGTTGTTCGCGACCAGCACGCCGATCGCGCCCGCGTCGGCGGCGTTGTCGACCTTGATGCTGATCGAGCAGGTGCCGCGGTCGAGCAGCGCCACCTTGCCGGCGAAGAAGCCGGACGGGTACGCCTCGCAGCCGAGCTGGTCGGCCGCCGTGGCGCCGTACTTGACGTCGCCGGTGAAGCCGGTCGTGATCGGCGCCCAGTCGACGACGTTCGTGTTCTTGTGCACGTCACTGCCGATCCGCAGGACGAAGTGCCGCGCGCTCGGGACGTTCGTCTGCGCGGTGGCGATGATGCCGGGCGTCGAGCCGGGGGAGCCGGTGATGTACGGCTTGTCGCCGGAGTTGCCGGACGAGGTGACGACCACCACGCCCAGCTCGATGGCGTTGGCGAGTGCGGCGGAGGAGTCGTCCTCGGGCTGCCCGTACGGCGAGCCGAGCGACAGGTTGACCACGTCCGCGGCGTCGCTGACGTCGCCGTCGCCGTTCGGGTCGAGCGCGAACTCGATGCCCTGCAGGATCGCGGGTCCGTCGCAGGAGCTGGAGACCGCGCTGCAGACCTTCGCCATGTACAGCTTCGCGTCCGGCGCGACGCCGTTGTTGCCGGCGATGATCGAGGCGACATGGCTGCCGTGCCCGCCGGCACAGGGCGCGGCGATCGCGGACGTGCCGCAGTCGATCGGGTCGGGGTCGGGCTCGATCGGCCCGTTCGGCCACTTCTCGCCGACGAAGTCGAAGCCGCCGATCACCTTGCTGGTCGGGAACAACCCGTCGGGTGTCGTGGTCTTGGGGTCGGTGACGGACGTGCCGTACGCGTCCGCATACGCCTGAGCCGTGCCTGCTCCGCCGAACCGAACGTGGGTGTAGTCGATGCCGCTGTCGAGTACGGCGACGCGGATCCCCTTGCCTGTCAAGGTGGGGTTGCGCTCGTGCAGGGCGGTCGCGCCGATGTACGGAACGGTCTCGGAGAGGTCGAGCTGGTAGTTGTACAGCCTTCGTACGGACTCGACCCCGGGGATCGCGGCGACCTCGTCCACTTTGGACGCGTCGATGGCGACGACGACCGAGTTGAGCGATTTCTGCAGCCTTGCGCGTTCTCTACCGCCGAGTCCCTTGATGGCCGAGCCGACCGTGGACTGCTTGGCCTTCAGGCCGTTGACGTACTGCTGCTGTTGCGACTTCGACAACGTGTTGCCGCTCGCGACGACCTGCTCGGCGAGCGAGGCGTCGGCGAGACCGACGGTGACGTTGACCGTTCCCTTGGCGGTACGCAGGCTCGGGTCGAGGTCGGCGGACTTGCCGAACGTCGCCGTCACCTTCCCGCCTGGGATGGCCAGCTGGTCACCCAGCGGCGGTGGCGCGCCGGCCGCGGTGGACGGCAGCAACGTCGCGCCCACCAGCGCGGCGATGGCGCCGCCCGCGAGCAGGCGGAACTTGGGTATGCGCATGCGAGGCGATCCCCCCTCGGGCCGTGACACTGTCCCCTCCGGACAGCGTTCGCCCCCGTGGCAGCCGTCCCACCCCGAGCCGGCCGATTGGGCCAGAACGTAATGCGGACCACACTGCTGGTCAACGGTGCTGACCGTGAGTGGCGGTTCTAAGGCGCTCGACGGGGCATACTCGATCTTCGTGAGCGAAAAGGACTCCCAGGCCAACCGCGTCGTCGATGCCCTCGTCCAGCACCTGCTGCGGGTAGGCGTGGACGGCGCCGGCAAGCTGCCGTCCGCGGCCGAGGTGGCGCGGCGTGCGTACGCGAAGACGGGCGAGACCGAGGCGTCGATCGACCGGATCGTCTCCAACCACTCCCGGATGGCCGCCGGCGGCGGCTTCGTCACCGGGCTGGGCGGCTTCGTGACGCTCCCGGTCGCGCTGCCGGCGAACGTCCTCAGCTTCTACGTCCTGGCCACCCGAATGGTCGGCTCGATCGCCGCGGCGCGCGGGTACGACACGACGGCGGCGGACGTGCGGACGGCGATCCTGCTCACGCTGACGGGCTCGGACGCGACCGACCTGCTCGCCAAGGCGGGCGTGGCCCCTGTATCCGGCCGCGTCACCGCGATCGCGCTGCGCCGCGTGCCGCCGTCGTTGCTGATGGTCGTGAACAAGGGCGTGGCGTTCCGGATCGTGGTGAAGCTCGGCCAGAAGGGCCTGGCCCGCTTCGGGCGCGCGGTCCCGATCATCGGCGGCCTGATCGGCGGCGTGCTCGACGTGTTGCTGATCCGGCGGATCGCTCGGAAGGCGCGCGAGCAGTTCCCGAAGAACCCCGAGCTAGCCGGCTGACCGCGCCATTGCGCCTGCGACGACGATGTCCAGGCAGTCGCGGAACAGGTCGTCGACGGTGCGCGCCGGGCCGAAGTACTCGGTGATGCTGGCCACCGTCATCGGGTGCTGCTCGGTGAACGCGTCGAGGTCGAAGCCGGTCACCTCGTTGCTCTCCGGCCGGGGGGACTGCTCGGCGAGGGTGTGACCGACGGTGAAGTGCTCCACGGTCAGGACGATCAGGCGGGCCTGGTGCAGGGCGATGCCGCGGGCCGTGAGGGTGCCGATGGCGAGCTCGGACAGCGCCGCCATCTTCCTCGAGAAGTGCGCGGCGGAGATGATGCGCGCGCCGTCCTGGTGGGCGAGGAGCGCGCGGCGCAGGCGTACGGCGAGGTCGGTCAGCCAGTCCTGCCACGGCTGGTCCGCGGCCTGTGCTGGGAGCTTGGGGAACTCGTCGTCGAGGATGCGCTCGGCGATCGCGTTGACGAGCGCCGCCTTGTTCGGCAGGTGCCAGTAGAGGGACGGCTGCTTGACCTCCAGCCGCGCGGCGAGCTTGCGCAGCGTCACGCCCTCCAGGCCGTCGGCGTCCAGCAGCGCGACCGCTTCGGTGACGATCTTTTCCACATCCATGGCCATCGTTGCAGTCTATCGGTGATAGATTCTCCCTATCGCTGATAGGGAGGCTTGTCATGAAGGCTGCGGTGTTGCACGAGGTGGGCGGGGTGCCTCGGTACGAGGACTTCCCGGACCCGGTGGCGGGCGAGGGCGAGGTGGTCATCGACGTGCGCGCGGTCGCTGTCGAGAACGTCGACAAGGCGATCGCGGCGGGTACGCACTACGCGAGTTCGCGGTACGTCGAGAAGCTGCCGGTGATCCCGGTGTTCGATGGCATCGGGGCGTTGCCGGACGGGACGCTCGTGGGGTTCGGCGGCCCGCGGCTGCCGTACGGAGCGCTCGCGGAGAAGACGGTGGTGTCGCGGGAGGCGACCGTGCCGATGGCCGAAGGGCTCGATCCGGTCGCCGCGACCGTGCTGAGCTCGGCGATGACGGGCATGTCTATCCGGTCAGCTGGCGGGTTCGTTCCGGGCGAGACCGTGCTGGTGCAGGGCGGTACGGGCGTCGCCGGCCGGCTCGCGGTCCAGGTCGCGAAGCTGCTCGGGGCCGGGCGGGTCGTCGCGACCGGCCGCAACGCTGCGCAGTTGGAGGAGGTGCTCGCCCTCGGTGCGGACGCGGTGATCGACACGTCCTTGCCCGACGACGAGCTGGCGAAGGCGTACGCGGCCGCGTGTGGCGACGGGTACGACGTGGTGCTGGACTATCTCTGGGGACGGCCCACGGAGATTCTCCTTCGTGCGTTGACGCCTGACTCGTTCGCGCTCGCCAAGCCGACCCGGCTGATCCAGGTCGGCGAGCTGGCCGGGTCGACGATCGCCTTGTCCGGCGAGGCGTTGCGTACGTCCGGCGTGGAGATCTGCGGCGCGGCCAAGGGCTTCACCGCGGAGTCGATGGGCGAGGCTTTCGCGCAGATCGTCGAGTGGTCGCGGTCGGGCTCGCTCACGTTCTCGGTCGAACGCGTGCCGCTCAGCGACATCGAGGCCGCGTGGCAGCGGACCGACCTCGGTGGGAGGAGGCTGGTAGTCGTGCTCTAACTCTTCCTGTGCTCGTTGGCGATCCGCTCGATCTCGGCGGGTGTGCCGGCCATGATCGTGCGGGCGTGCTGGGTGACGAGCTCGACCGGCCAGTCCCACCAGGCGGCGTCGAGTAGGCGCTCGACGTCGGCGTCGTCGAAGCGCTGCCTGATCGGCTTGGCGGGGTTGCCGCCGGCGACCGTGTACGGCGGGAGATCGCTGACCACGACCGAGCCGGCGGCCACGATCGCGCCGTCGCCGATGGTGACGCCGGGCATGACCAGGCACTGGTAGCCGAGCCAGACGTCGTTGCCCACCACGGTGTCGCCGCGACTCGGAGCGGACATCACGATGTCCATCGTGTCGTCCTGCCAGGTACCGCCGAAGATCCCGAAGGGGAACGTCGAGACGCCACCGGTGAAGTGGTTCGCGCCGGCCATGATGAACCGTGTGCCGGACGCGATCGCGCAGTACTTGCCGATGACGAGCTTCTCCGGCCCGTACGCGTAGAGCACGTTGCTGCTCTCGAAGTCCGTCGAGGCGTCGGGATCGTCGTAGTACGAGTAGTCGCCGACGAGGATCTTCTCCGACGTGATCTGCGGCTTGAGGAATGCGACGCGGTCGACGCCCGCCATCGGATGCAGCTGGTCGGGGCTGGGGATGTTGGCCATTCGGTGTCGTCCTCTCAAGCGGCGGCGGCGAGGCGGCCGGCGCGCATCTCTCGTTGTGGGCCGGGGAAGCGGCGACGGAGCAGCCGGTCGTGGGTCACGACCACGACCGCGCCTTCGTACGTCTGCAGGGCGGCCTCCAGTTCCTCGACCAGGGCGGGGGAGAGGTGGTTGGTCGGTTCGTCGAGCAGCAGCAGGTCGACGTTCTCGTCGAGGACCCGCGCGAGCGCGAGCCGCCGGCGTTGGCCGACCGAGAGCGTGCCGACCGGTTTGCGCAGGTCTGCCGTACGGAACAGGCCGAATCTCAACAGGCGTTCGGCGAACTCCTCCCGCGTTCCCGGCCTGCCGCCGGCGAACGTCGCCAACGCCGACCTGCGGTCGTCGGTGAACTCGATCTGCTGGCCGAGGACGCCGATCGACGCATTCCGCTCGACCTCGCCGTCCTCCGGGACAAGCGTGCCCGCGAGCACCCGAAGCAAGGTCGTCTTGCCCGCGCCGTTCGGTCCGTGGATCAGCAGCCGATCGCCGGCTTCCAGCGCAAGGTCGTCGACCTCGAGCCGTCCGGCGATGCGGAGCCCGTTCGCCTGCAGCAGTTGGCGGTCCGTCTTCTCGGCGGTCAGCTTCGCGGTGAACGCGAGCGGCTCCGGTGGCCTGGGTACGGGATCGGCGCGCAGCCGGCGGATCCGTTCCTCGGCATTGCGGACACGGCTGGAGACCTGGTGCTGTACGCGCTGTCCCATGCCGAAGTGGTCCATCTTGTTGCGGTCCTTGATCGGATGATTGTGGCCCACCCGCCGGGCGGTGGTCGCAGCACGGAGCTCCTGCTGCGAAAGGTCGGCGCACCAGACCGCGTACGACTGCTCCCAGCGTTGCCGCTCGGCGGCCTTCTCCTTGAGGAATCCCTCGTATCCGTTGCCGTAGCGCTGGACCACATGGCGGTCGGCGTCGATCTCGAGCAACGCGGTCGCGACGCGTTCGAGGAACGTCCGGTCGTGCGAGACCGCCACGACCGTTCCACGATGTGCGCGCAGGTGGGTCTCGAGCCAGTCGAGGGCAGCGTCGTCGAGATGGTTGGTGGGCTCGTCGAGCAGCATCAGCTCCGACGCGGCGGCGATCAGGCAGGCGAGCGCGAGGCGGGACTGCTCGCCGCCGGAGAGCGTGTCCATGCTTCGCTCGTGGGGGAGGTCGCCGATACCGAGGCCGTGCATGGCCGCGGCGACGCGAGCGTCGGCGTCGTACCCGCCGCGCAGCTCGAACGCGGCGAGCAGCTCGGCGTACTCGTCGACCTGGTCCTCGCCGACCTCCTGGAGGCGACGTTCGATCGCCCGCAGGTCGGCGAGGGCGCTGTCGATCGCGCCTAGAACCGTGGTCTCGGGTGGCAGGTCGATGATCTGCGCGAGGTGGCCGACGCCGTCGGCGGCGACGAGCAGCTCGCCGTCGTCCGGTGGTTCCTGCCCGGCGATCAGCCGGAGCAGGGTGGACTTGCCGGCACCGTTCTCGCCGACGATGCCGACGTGCTCGCCGGGGGTGATGGTGAGGGACACGTCGTCCAGAACGAGCCGATCGGCGTAGGACTTCGAGACGTGTCGCAAGGTGAGTTGGGATCGCATACGGAGAACTCCCGCGAGGCGTGCAGGGACAGGACTCGGGCCGCTGGTCAGCGGTCGAAGACCTTGCCCATCACGCACCTCCGGGAGCTCGCTAATGCTACTCAAGTAGCGTTAGCATCTCACGCATGGCGGACGAAGGCAAGTCGGTGGGGCGTCGGCCGGGTGGGCGGACCGCCCGGGTGCGCGAGGCGGTGATCGCGGCGACGTACGACGAACTGGCCGCGCGCGGGTACGCCGAGCTCACTGTCGAGCGCGTCGCGCAGCGGTCCGGCGTGCACAAGACGACGCTCTACCGGCGGTGGGGCGGCGTCGACGGGTTGCTGGCCGACGCGCTCGCGTGGTCGAGCGTCGAGCCGTGGGACGTACCGGACACGGGGACGTTGGACGGCGACCTGCGCCACCTCGGCGCGGTGCTGCTCGACGCGTTCACGCACCCGGAGACGCTGCGGCCGAGTGAGGCGGTGATCTTCGCGGCTGGCCAGTCGCCGCGTGCCGCCGAGGCGCTGACCGCGTTCTACCAGGCACGGCACGAGCAGGCCGCGGTGATCGTCTCGCGCGCCGTCACGCGAGGCGAGCTGCCGGAGGACACCGACGTGGTGGAGGTGATCCGCACGTTCTCGGCGCCGTTCTTCTACCGGTTGGTGATCACGCGCGAGCCGCTGGACGCGCGGATGGCGGAGGTGGCCGTCTCAACGGTGCTCGCGGCCGCTGCGGCAGGTGTGTTCCGTAGGTAGGTTGTGCGGCATGGCGCGTGCGCGGATTTGTGTGGTGGGCAGTGCGAACATGGACCTCGTCGTGTTCGCCGAACGTTCACCTTCGCTGGGGGAGACCGTCTCGGGGTCGCGGTTCGTGACGATCCCCGGTGGCAAGGGCGCGAACCAGGCGATCGCCGCGGCGCGCGCCGGCGGCTCGGTCCGGATGGTCGGCGCGGTCGGCGACGACACCCACGGCGACCAGATCGTCGAGGTCATGGAGTCCGCCGGGGTCGAGACGACGGGCGTGTCCCGCGAGTTGGACGTGTCGACCGGCACGGCGCACATCCTGGTGGAGGCCAGCGGCGACAACTCGATCGTGGTGGTGCCGGGGGCGAACGCCTCCGTGGAGCCGACTTCTCATCAGCTCGCGGGGCTGAACGGGGCGCAGTACGTGCTGCTCCAGCTGGAGCTGCCGCTGGCCGCGGTGGAGAAGGCCGCGGTGACGGCACGTTCTCGCGGTGTCAAGGTTGTGTTGACGCCGGCGCCGGCGCAGGACCTGCCCGCTTCGTTGCTGGACGCGGTGGACATCCTGGTGCCGAACGAGCACGAGGCTCGCGTGCTGGCCGCGCAGCACGACGTGATGTCGGCCGGCATCGAGCTGTTGGAGAAGGTGCCCGACGTGGTCGTGACGATGGGATCGCGCGGCTCGTTGTGGCTGTCCCGGTCCGGCGCGCGCGAACACGTTCCCGCCCGTTCGACGAAGGCTGTCGACACCACCGCCGCCGGCGACACGTTCGTCGGCGCCCTGGCTGTCGCGCTGGGAGAGGGCAAGCCGATGCGCGAGGCTCTCGAATGGGCCACCGCCGCGGCGGCCCTGTCGGTCGAACGCGAAGGGGCCAGCACCTCGATGCCGACGCGCGACGAGATCACCGCCGCGCTGGCCTGAGTCGGTCCCAGATTCTTCGTCGCGGCAGCTCTTTGTGCTCGGCCAGCCAGCTGCCGAAGCGGTCGGCGTCCGGGCGGGCGCGCGTGTGCTGGTCCTTCGGGTGCTCGGCGGCGTAGCGGTCGAACAGCTCGGCGAAGCGGTCGCCCACCTGCTCGAACAGGTCCGGGCGGAGGCGGCCGACGATCCTCCTGCGCTTGTTCCGCAGCGTGGTCGCCGCGGTATCGAGGTGCCGTGGATCGAAGCCTGGGGGTGCAGTGCCGCCCGCGAGCAGGGCACGGAGGAGCTGGGCCTGCTGTGCGGCGAGCCGCTCGCGAGCGGTGGTCACCGCTTCACCGCCGTGCGGATGGCCGCCAGCTCGGCGGTGAGCTCGGCGTCGGGCGGGTAGTCGTCGTCGCGTTCGAGCAGTACCCCGGGCGGATTCGTCCTGGACCGCAGCTCCGCGAGCAGGTCGAGCACCTGCGGGACGATCGGATGCGCGTGCGTGTCGTGGTAGAAGCCGTCCCGTTCGATGCCGCCGCCGACGTGGACGTACGCGAGCCGCTCCCACGGGATCTCGTCCAGGAACTCGGTCGGATCCGTGCCGAGGTTGCGCGCGTTCGCATACAGGTTGGCGACGTCGATGATCAGCAGGCAGCCGGTACGTTCGGTCAGCTCGTGCAGGAACTGGGCCTCGGTCAGCTCGTTGTCCGGCCACTCCAGCACCGCGGCGACGTTCTCCAGTGCGAACGGGACGCCTACGATGGACTGGGTCAGTTTGACATTGTCCACAAGGACGTTCAGGGCATCGCGGGTACGGGGCAACGGCATCAGATGCCCGGAGTCGAGGCCGTCCGCGCGCACGAAGCACACGTGGTCGCTGGCGACCGGCGCGCCAAGCTCCTCGGCGACGGTGGCGAGGTGCTCGACGCGCCGGGTGTCGACCGGCTCGGCTCCGCCCAGCGAGAGTGAGACCGCGTGCGGGAGGACGGGCAACCCGAGCCCGGTGAGCGACTCGGGCAGCTGTCCGACGTGCAGGTTCTCGGCGACGACCTCGACCCAGTCCACCCCCGGCAGCCGGGGGATGGACAGGTCGAGCTCGGGCCGCCAGCCGATGCCGACGCCGAGGTCAGCCCCCGCCGCCACCACAGCCACCCCCACCGCCGCAGCCGCCTCCGCCAGCGCAGCCGGACCCACCACCGTCGTGGCCGCCACCGTGACCACCGTCGCCGCCTGAGCCGAAGAAGCCACCGCCGCCGGCGTTGGACGGGAACTCGAGTGCATGCCCGATGGTCTGGTCCGGGTACGCGCCGAGCCCAGCGAACGCCACCGCGCCGGTGGCGCCGAAGAGCAGCGCCGTCTGCTGTCGGCGCGCTTGGCTCAGGGCGACTCGTCCTTCGTTCGTGTTCTGTGCGGGTAGGTACCGCTTCGTCGCCTTGAGGCTGACCAGGCAGGCGACCACGTTGAGCACGATCAGCAACGGCGTCATCCCGATCGGGCGGCCCTGGACGAGCAGCGTGACCAGCATCGTGAAGCCGGCCGCGAGCAGCGCCACGTACATCCGAAACACCGTGCGGAAGACGTGGCGCGCCCTGCTCCTCGGTGCGACCAGGCCGCGGCGTTCGAGCTCGACGGCCAAGGCCTGGACGTGCGCCGAGAGCCTGACCCGCCGGACGATCGACCATGTCGACTTGCCCGTCGCCGCGGCGACCACGGCCGCCTCCAGCGGGTCGGACGGCTTCTCGCCGGTGGCGAGAACCTTCCCGTCGCTGCTCGGCCGCAGGACTCCGCGTTCGACCAGCCCGGCGATCGCGGTCTCGACCACGCGGATGTCGCCGCCGGCCAGGTAGGCGACTTCGTGGACGTTCAGCGGCCGCTCGAGGTCGACCGGCTGTCGCTTCGGCAGGTACGCGACGGCGATCCATCCGACGCAGACGACGACCGGCACCGCCAGTAGAGCTAGGTAGATCTCCCAAGGACTCATCTCTGCCCTCCCTTACCTCCCCGTGTTGTCAGGAGCGTAAGGCCGGAGCCCGCTCAGTGCCGCGTTGTCTGGCCAGGCAACCTGCCTACCTAGCGACGAACGTGCTCAACCCGGGCGCCGAGGTCCTTGAAATGCTCGCGGACCGCCGCGCGCACGGTGTCGACGTCGCCAGAGCGGAGGGCGTCGACGATGCGGAGGTGGTCGGCGGCGATGCGTTCGCGGTCGACATACGGTGGTTCGAGCTCGGCCTCGACCTGGTGGTAGATGTCCCAGAACAGGTCGATCAGCTGTGCCGCGAGCTCATTCCCCGCCGACCGGTAGAGCGTCTGGTGGAAGCGGCGGTCGGCGTCGGCAAGCGTGCTCACCGAGCCCGTACGCATCGCCGCGGCGGCGGTCTCGAGGTCGGTGAGCAGCGCGTCGTCGACGGCCTTGACCACGTCGTCGAGGAGGCCGAGCTCCAGCAGCTCCCTCGTCTGCACCAGGTCGGCCAGCGCGGCCGGGTCGTCGCGGACCGAGAGCCGCGTACGGAACAACAGGCCCGGCGCGACCGCGGTCAGCGGTGCCTGGCCGACGAACGTTCCGTACCCGTGCCGGATCTCCACGATCCCCAACGTGTGCAGCGCGCGCAGCGCCTCGCGGACGGAGTTGCGGCTGGCGCCCAGCGTCGCCACCAGCTGCGGCTCCGGCGGCATCGCCGCGCCCGTGGAGAGGCCGTGCTCGAAGATCAGATCGATGATGCGGCCCTCGAGCTGCCGACCGGAACTTGCCATTCCACCGCCCTCAGGATCTTGCCCGCTTGTCACTGGCGCCGGTCTCAGCGTACCGTCCAGGAACGGACATCCCACGTCCAATGTTTGGAGGAGGAGCGGCATGCCCGTTCCGGCGCTGCCGGTCGTCCCCGCGGGAGTGATCCCGCCCGTCTGCACCCCCCTCACCGCTGACCGCGAGCTCGATGTCGCCTCGTTGGAGCGGCTCTGCGCGTTCCTGCTGTCGGCGGACGTCGCCGGGCTGTTCGTCGGCGGCTCGACGGGGGAGACGGCCTACCTGCCCGACGAACTGCGTGCGCGGGCGCTCGAGGTCGTGGTCGGTGTCGCTGCGGGTCAGGTGCCGGTGTTCGCGGGCGTCATCGACATGACGACGCCGCGTGTCGTGGAGCACGCCCGGGTGGCGGAGAAGCTGCGCGCGTCGGCGTTGGTCGCCACCGCGCCGTTCTACGCGCCGACGCATCCGGCCGAGATCGCCGTCCACTTCCGCGAGCTCCGGGCCGCCGTCGACCTGCCGTTGCTCGCGTACGACATCCCTACCGCCGTGCATACGAAGCTTCCGACCGCGGTCGTGGCGTCGCTCGCCGCGGACGGGACGCTCGACGGGGTCAAGGACTCCAGCGGGTCGATCGACGGCATGCGTGCGGTGCTCGCCGCTGTCGACCGGCCGGACTTCAGGGTGTTCACGGGATCGGAGACGCTCGCCGATCTTGCTTTGCTGGCTGGCGTTCACGGCATCGTCCCGGGGCTCGGCAACGTCGATCCGCATGGGTACGTGCGGCTCTACTCGCTCGCTCTTGCGGGGGACTGGGCTGCCGCTACCGCCGAGCAGCGCCGGTTGACGCGGTTGTTCGGCCTGATCGACGTGGGCGACGCGGCGCGGATGGGCCGGTACTCGTCGGCCATCGGTGCGTTCAAGGCGGGTCTCGTGCATCGCGGGGTGATCGCGTCCGGAACGACAAGCCTGCCGATGATTCCGTTGAACGATGCGGAGCACGCCGCCGTGCGCGACTACCTCGTCGAGGCTGGACTGGTGTGAGCGTCGACGTCTTCGTCGCCGGTGCTGAGGGCTACCACACGTTTCGGATCCCGGCCGTCGTTCGATCGTCTCTTGGCACGCTGCTCGCGTTCGCCGAGGGGCGGCGCGGTGGCGCTGGGGACGCGGGCGATATCGACCTCGTGCTGCGGCGTTCGTTCGACGGCGGTCGTACGTGGGGACCGCTGCTCGTCGTCAGCCGGCAGGGTGAGGACACGGTCGGAAACCCTGCTCCTGTGGTGGATCCGGCCACCGGCGACATCGTGCTGCTGTCGACGCGCAACGCTGGTTCGGCGACCGAGTCGGCTCTGCTCCGGGGCTCGGTGTCGGCTGCTGACAGCCGGCGGGTGCTGGTGCAACGCAGCCTTGACGACGGTGCTTCCTGGACATCACCTCGCGACCTCACGGAGAGCGTGAAGCGTCCGGAGTGGTGCTGGTACGCGACCGGTCCCTGTCATGGAATCGCCTTGCACAGTGGGCGATTGCTCGTTCCGGCGAACCACTCGGTGGGGACCGCGTACGGCGGGCACGTCCTGCTCAGCGACGACGGCGGGCACACCTGGCGGATCGGCGCGGTGGATTCCTCCAACGATGGTGTGAACGCCAACGAGACTACGGTCGCGGAGCTGCCCGACGGGACGCTCTACTTCAACACGCGCAACCAGCACGGGTCTGCTGCTGGCACGCGGGCGCAGGCGACGAGCAGCGACGGTGGCGAGTCGTTCGACCGGCCGTACGCACCGCTTCCCGCTGTTGTTGGTCCGGTCGTGCAGGGTTCGGTGCTGGTCCACGAGTCTCGGCTGTTGCTGTCGCTGCCGAGTGACCCGGAGGCGCGCCGGGGGATGGCGGTCCGTTCCAGTGCGGATCGTGGCGCGACGTGGCGTACGGAGGTCGAGGTGTCCGACGCGCCGGCCGCGTACTCGGACCTGGTGGTCCTCGCGACCGGCCGCGTCGGACTGCTCTTCGAGACCGGAGGGGACGGTCCCTACGAGCGGATCGCGTTCGTGGAGCTGGCTATCTAGTCGGGTGCCGTGGTCCTTTTCCTCTGGCCGGACGGTCCGCACCCAACCGGTGACGTGGCCCTTCGGCCAGAGGAAAGGGGCCACGTTCAAGCACCCGGCTCAGAGCGCGCCAGCGCGACCATGCGACTAGCCGGGTGCCGTGGTCCTTTCCCTCTGGCCGGACGGTCCGCACCCGACCGGTGACGTGGCCCTTCGGCCAGGGGGAAGGGGCCACGTTCAAGCACCCGGCTCAGAGCGCGCCAGCGCGACCATGCGGCTAGCTGGCGAGTTTCGCCTTGGTGGCTTCGACATCCATGCCGTGCAGACGGAGCAGGTTCTCGCCGAGGATCTTGCGCTTGGCCTGCTCGGTGAGCTGCGGATAGCCGTACCCGTCGCACAGGTCCTGCGGGATCTCGAAGTTCCAGAACGCCTCGAGGGCCCACTGGGGTTGCCAGATCGGTGCCTCCGAGCCGTACACGATCTTGTCCTCGCCGCACCAGAACAGCAGCTTGCCGAGGAGCTCGGCGAACAGTCGCGGCGCGCGGACGACGAAGTTGATCGAGGCGGCGAGGGAGGCGTGCAGGTTGGGGTAGCGGATCAGCTGCCAGCAGGTCTCGTCGATGAACGGCAAGCCGACATGGAAGATCACGAAGTTGATGTCGGGGAAGTTGGCGGCCGCGCCGTCCATGTCCCAGGTCTGCGTGTGCTCGATCGGCTGTGGGCCGAGCGGCACGCCCTTGTGGACGCCGATGAGGTTGATGCCGAGCTCCTGGATCCGTTCGAACACGGGGAACGCGACCTTCGCGTCGTCCATCCGCCAGGGCACGGGGCCGGCGTCCTCGTACCGGACGTTGTAGAACTTGAACGCCTTGGCGTTGTACTCCTCGACCTGCCGGGTGACGTCGTCGAGCGCCTTCTTGCCCTCGAGCGGGTTGACCGTGCCCCAGAAGATGGTGCGGTCGGGATCACGCTGGGCGAGCTTGGCGCAGTCCTCCCAGGGCGACAGGCCGTCCTTGTAGAGGTCGGTCAGCGGGAGGGGCATCGCGACGAGCATGTCGGTGTCGGACTTCTGGTAGACCATCTCGCTGATCTCGTCGATGGTCCACTTGTGCAGGAACTCTTCCGGCGGCATGACCTTCTGGCCCTCGGGGGTGAGGGTGGCGTGGAAGGCGTAGAGGTGGTTGGAGAACATCTGGCCGGCCGAGCCGTACGCGTTGTCGCTTTCGAAGTTGAACGGGTGCGCGACACCGTCGAACACGAACGCATCGCCGATCACGGTTCCTCCTTCGCTGCGTTCAGGGTGGCGAGGTAGGCCGCTGGAGATCCGGCGGCGACGGGTGGGGGCAGGAAGCGGAGCTTGGTCTGTGCTTCTGTGGAGAGCCGGTCGGGGCTCCAGACGTGGTCCCAGACGATGCGTACCTCGGCCTTGTGCACGCCGGGGAGGGCGGCCACGGCGTCCTCGATGTCGGTCAGCACGTTGGCGGCGAACGGGCACCAGCCCGAGGTGAGCAGGAGGTCGACCTCGGCGACGCCGTCGGTGGACACGGTGGCCTTGTGAAGGAGGCCCATGTCGACGACGGAGATGCCCTTGTCCCGGCAACACGGGTCGTAGACGGTGCGCAGGGCGCTTTCGATGGATTGGTCGACTTCCACTCTCCGAGTCTCGGCTCGGGGTCGGCGGTCCGGTAGTCCCTGGGTTTTCAGATGGTGAAACGGGCGGACTTGGTGATTACCATCGAATCGGCCGCGTGAGAGGGGAGGCTGGTGCGATGAGCGACGAGATCCCCGAGGACTTCGTGCGGAGCGTGTCCCGGGCGCTGCGCATCCTCGAGGTGGTGGGGCGCGAGCCGGGTCTGCCGGTGAAGGCGGTCGCGCGGCGGGTGCAGCTGAACATCTCGACGACCTATCACCTGATTCGGACGTTGGCGTACGAGGGCTATGTGGTGCGGCTGCCGAACGGGTGTTACGAGCTCGGGCAGGAGCTGCCGCGGCGGTTCCATGAGCTGGTGGGCTCGCTGGCACGGCCGCGTCGGTCCTCGGAGGTGCTGCGGCACTTGCAGGCGGTGACGGGGTTGAGCGCGTACCTCGGGCGGTTCCGGGACGGACGGGTGGTGATCGCGGAGGTTGTGGAGGGTGGCGGGTCGCCGTACCTGGAGGACTTCGAAGTGGGCTTGGAGATCTCCGCTCACGCGACGGCAGTGGGCAAGGCGCTGCTGGCCTCGATGCCACGCCCCGCGCGCCGCGCGTACCTGGCCGACCAGGGGTTGCGCCCGTTCACGGCGAACACGCTGACAGACCTGGTCGCGATCGAGTCCGAGCTGTCCTCGCTGCGGGCGGACGCGCCGGTGATCGAGCACGGCGAGTTCCGCGACAACGTGTCGTGCGCGGCGGGTTTGGTGACGCGGTCCGAGCCCGACGACCCGTACTGGGCCGTGGTGATCTCGGTCTGGGGAGACGACGTCCGCCCCGAAATCTGCACCGAGTTGATGCGTGCCGCCCGAGACCTGGCAACCGCCTAGAGGCCAAGTGGAATGAGGATCGTGTCCACGACCTTGAGGCGGCGCGCCTTCGTCCAGCTGGTCGGGTTGTCGAGGTCGGCGAGGACGAGGCCGTTGATCAGGACGTTCACGGTGTCGATCACGGTGCTGGGTCGGGCGTTCGGGCGAGGCCTCATGGCTCGGACGAGGCGGACGAGCTGGTCGTCCCACCAGGTGTTGAACGCCTGCAGCCAGTAGTTCACCGTGGGCTCGGTCCGCGCCCCCAGGATGATCGCGAGCCAGACCCGGTACTCCTCCGTGGTCGTCCCGATCACCGCCCACTCCACCACGGCGCGCAGGGCGGCTCGGCGGTCCTTGTTGGCCAGCAGCGTGATCAGGTGCGCCCGCTGGCGCTCGATCTCGCCGCGTACCGCTTGGCCGATCAGCTCGTCCCGCCCATTCGTGTAGTACGTCACGGTCGACGTCGACGTGCCGATCCGCGCAGCCACCGCCCGGACCGTCACCTCCTTGAACCCGTTCTCCGCGGCCATGCTCAGCACGGCGGCATGGATCATGTCCCGACGGGTGGCGTGATCGACTTCGCGTGGCACGTGCTCACTGTTGCAAACTACGGACGATCGTGCAACGTTTGTTTTAAAACACCCGTTTTAAAACGCGTGTTGTAAAACATGTGTTGCACCAAGGGGGAGTCATGCGGCGAGTCGACGTCGTGGTGGTGGGTGCCGGGTACGCGGGGCTGGCGGCGGCGCGGAGGCTGAGCCGGGCCGGGCTGGACGTGGTGGTGCTCGAGGCCGGCGACCGCGTGGGTGGACGAACGCAGACCGAACGGCTCGCCTCCGGCGGAGTCGTCGACCTCGGCGGGCAGTGGATGGCAGCGGCGCACACGAGGTTCGCCTCGCTGGCGGAGGAGTACGGTGCCGCCACGTTCGACGCCCCATCGACGGGCGCGAACCTGTTCCTCACCCACCGAGCCCGCCGCGCGTTCACCGGCGACTCCCTTCCCGTTGCACCACACGTCGCCGCCGCCCTCGGGTTCGCCCTGTGGCGCCTCGACCGGCAAGCCGCATCGATCGACGTCGAACGTCCGTGGGCAGCCAAGGACGCGGACCGCCTGGACGCCACGACCGTCGACACCTGGCTCCGCCGCAACGTCCCCCTCAAGCAAGCGCGCAGGATCCTCGAGCTCCTCCTCGGCGACGAGCTCTCGGTCGAGGCCGGCAGCGTCTCCCTGCTCGCTCTCCTCGTCGCGACAAGGACGGCCGGCGGCGTGAAGGCGGGCCTGACAGCGGAGGCCGTCGCCAGGCTGTTCGTCGACGGCGCCACCGGCCCGGCAGAAGCGATCGCCGCCGAGCTCAACGATCCCGTCCAGCTGCAAGCACGTGTCGCGACCATCCGCCACGCACGAGACCACCTCCAGGTCAGCGGACAGTTCGGAACGATCGAAGCCCACCGCGCCATCGTCGCCGTCCCGCCACCCCTCGCGGCAAGGATCGACTACGACCCGCCCCTGTCAGCAGCCCGCGATCAGCTCACCCAGCGGATGCCGATGGGCTCGGTGCTGAAGACGTTCGCCGTGTACGACCGACCGTTCTGGCGCGACGACGGCCTCTCCGGCCAGGCCATCAACACGGCAGGCGCAGCGCCGGTCACCGCCGACGTCACCAGACCTGGCGGCCCAGGAGTGCTGTGCTCCCTGATCCCCGGCCGCGCAGCACAACGACTCGCCGACTTGCCAAGCAACGAGCGCCGCGCGGCGATCCTCGCCAGCCACGTCCGCGCCTTCGGCAACCGAGCAGCCAAGCCGATCGACTGGCGCGAGAAGTTCTGGGCGGACGACGAGTTCTGCCGCGGCGGGTATGCGGCGTACTTCCCGCCCGGCGTCCTCACCAGCGTCGGCGACCAGCTGAGACGACCCATCGGAAGGATCCACTGGGCCGGCACCGAGACCGCGACCGAGTGGGCCGGGTTCGTCGAGGGTGCGATCCGCTCCGGCGAGCGTGCCGCCGACGAGATCCGTGCCGCCGCCGGTGACGCCGCTAGAGTGACGTGATGTCGGATTTGTACGCCCGCGCCATCGGACGAGGCAGCCCCAGCGTCCTCCTGGAGTGCGGCGTCGGACACCACTCGTCCTACTGGGGTGCCGTCCCCGATCGGATCGCGGCGTTCACCCAGGCGGTGTGCTACGACCGCCGCGGTCTCGGCCGCACCCCCCAACGTCGCGGGGACCTCACCATAAAGTCGTACCTCGCCGACGTGGCGACGGTCCTTCCGGACGGGCCGATGGTCTTGGTCGGCCATTCGTTCGGCGGGTTCCTCATCCGAACGATTGCCGCCGCCTGGCCCGAACAGGTCCAAGGGATGGTGTTCGTCGACAGCGCGACCGAGAACGAGTTGGACGGCCTACCCGAGCGCATCGTCAAGCGGGACGCGCTCGGTCCCCAGCTGATGGCCGTCAACGCCGTGGTCGCCGGGCTCGGTCTCGGCCGGCTGCCATCGGTTCGGCGCCGAGTGACAGCCGACTACCCGAACTTCGCGCCGGCCCAGCTCGAGGCCATTGTCGAAGACCAGGCCAGCCCGCCCTACTGGCTCGCGAACCGCGCCGAGTTGCGGGCGTACGCGACGTTCCGTGACCACGTTCAGGGAGCGGTGCTCCCCGACGTTCCCCTCGTGTACATCACAGCAACCGGGTACGGGGAGAAGCTGACAAAGTCGACTTTCGCCATGTCAGCAACGGAGTTCGCGGACTTCCACACCAAGCGGCAACGCGCGGCCTTCGAGCAGCTCACCTCGCACACCGAGCAGCTCCTCGCGCCGACGAGCGGACATCTGGTCCAGCACGACCAGCCCGAGCTGATCGTCGGCGCGGTTGAACGACTCGTGGAGCTGGCGCGAACTCCACCCGCCTGACAGGAGAACCCGCCGGACAGAAGGTCGCGAAAAGGACGCCGAGCGCTCTACCGTGGCAAACATGGACCACGACCCAAACGAGCACCATCGTCGCCAAGTTGGTCGGCCGCGAGTACTCCTGGGCATCGCGCTGGCCATCCTGCTCTCCGTCTTCCTGGGCGGAGCCCCCGCCAACGCGGCAACGATCGCGCCGGCAGCACTGCCGGACTGCGCGCTCGAGTCGTTGCCGCCCGAAGCCGCCGAGACCGTCGACCTGATCTACGACGGCGGCCCGTTCCCGTACCGCCAGGACGGGACGGTCTTCCAGAATCGCGAACGCCTGTTGCCGATCGAGTCGACGGGCTACTACCGCGAGTACACCGTTCCCACGCCCGGATCCGACACGCGCGGGGCTCGCCGGCTCGTTGGCGGCGGGTTCGAGCCGACCGAGCCGGAAGACCTCTACTACACCCGCGACCACTATGCGTCGTTCTGTCACGTGGTCTGAGGAACCGCCGCGACCATCGCCCCGACGAGCCGCGCCACCCGCGGGTCGTCGGGGCGGCGGTGGATCGCGTAGTACGGAACGTCCGGCAGGTCGACGATCGGGAGCTGGACGTGCTTGGTACGGACGCAGCCGTTCACGACCGCGGCGCCGACGCCGAGCCCGACGAAGTGCAGCAGCAACGGCCACCCCTCCGCCTCCACCGCGACCCGCCAGTCGACGCCGTGCAGCCATCGTTCGAGCAGTACGCGCAACGGGCGAGGCGCCGGCGGAACGATCAGCTCCAGCCCGTCGAGATCGCGCACCCGCAGTCGCCGCCGGCGCGCGAGCCGATGGTCCGCGCGTACGACCAGCGTCTGCGGGTACGCGGCGAGCAGCACGCACTCGAGATCGGTGGGGACCGCGTCCAGCACCGCGACGCCGACGTGCGCACGCCCGTCGCGTACCCGGGCGAGCGTCTCCGGCCGGGAGGCGGTGACGAGTCGCAGGTCCTGCCGTTCGGCGGCGATCACGTCGCCGAGCAGGTAGAGGTAGGCGCCCTGCCCGGCAGCGAGCACGAGTGGCTCGGCTGCATGGGTGCCGGTGAGCTCGCCGAGGAACTCGGTCAACTGACGTTCGCGGTCGCGGGCGAATCGCGCCAACCGTTCGCCGTCCGCTGTGAGGACGAGGTGGTTGCCGGTACGCAGATACAGCGGCCGACCAACCGCCTCCGCCAGCTTGCGCACCTTGACATGCAACGCCGGTTGGGAAATGTGCAGCTCCTCCGCCGCGCGCGTGAAGTTGAGGTGATCCGCGAACACCCGGAACGCGGACAGCGACTCGACCGGGAACATAACCCCAGACTATAGGTCCGAGATATCGAATAGTTCCGTACGAGAGGCAACGCACTGATCCTGGTGGACATGAACGAGCAAAGACTGGGGGTCGACTTCGGCCGAGTCATCAACGATGGTGCGTCGCATCCCGGCGGCGACGACACCGTGTTCCTGTCCGGCGGGCATGCCGAAGCGATGCGTACGCCGGAGGTGCCGGGTGCGATGGAGGTCCTCACCGACCTCGTCGAGCGGTTCGACGGCAAGGTGTGGATCGTCTCGAAGTGCGGCGATCGCATCCAGCGCCGCACGCTGGACTGGCTGGACCATCACCACCTCTACGAGACCACGGGAGTTCCGCGCGGCAACGTACGATTCTGCCGGCAACGGCCCGAGAAAGCCTTGCACTGCAGGGAACTCGGCATCACGTACTTCATCGACGACCGCGTCGACGTCCTCTCCCACCTGCGCGGCCTGGTGCCGAACCTCTACTTGTTCGGCCCACAACGCAGGCCCATCCCCGGCTGGGTCACCCACGTACCGACGTGGGCCGCGGTCAGTCGGGAACTCCTAGAAACTCGGCGGGAACGGACTGCGTGAGCCAGACGCCGTTCGTACTAAGGCGAAACTCGTGCCCGGTTCCGTGCATGTCGCCGGCGCGAACGACGAGAACGACCGGCTTGCCGCGGCGCGCGCCGACGCGGCGGGCCGTCTCCTCGTCGGGGGAGAGGTGAACGTCGTGCCGCCGCATCGGTCGCAGCCCCTCCCGCCGGATCTGCGGCAGGAACCGCGCGACCGTCCCGTGGTAGAGCAGTGCGGGCGGTTCGACGGCGGGTAGCCCGAGATCGACCGAGACGGAATGGCCCTGGCTCGCGCGGATCCGGTCGCCGTCGAGGACGAAGCGCTGCTTGTCGTTCGTCGCGACCACCTGCTCGAGCTCGGCGCGCGTCATCGGCATACCGGCGCGCTTGCACGCCGCGAGCAGCTCGCGTACGCCGACCCAGCCGCCGCTGTCGAGCGTGAGGCCGATGGCCGCCGGATCGTGCCGCAGGTACTTCGCGAGGAACTTCGACGCACGGACCACGTTCACGACAACGGAGTCTCGCATTCACTGCTTGACTTC
This sequence comes from Tenggerimyces flavus, assembly GCF_016907715.1. Taxonomy (NCBI): domain Bacteria; kingdom Bacillati; phylum Actinomycetota; class Actinomycetes; order Propionibacteriales; family Nocardioidaceae; genus Tenggerimyces; species Tenggerimyces flavus. The sequence continues at coordinate 4,032,625 of NZ_JAFBCM010000001.1, forward strand.
AAGAAATCGCTCTATCGCGATCGGAGCGTGGCCGGATGCGGACGGGTCTTGATACTCAACAGGGACAGGGATTCCCGCGTCGAACGGATTCGACGCGGCATGATTCACCGCACGTTCGTCCGCCGAGCATCCTGAACGGCGTTGCGTTCAGGGCCTGACCTGGCGAAGGCGGGCAAACGCCGCCAGTGACGGCGGTTCGCGGAGTACGCCTCATACGGGCCGGAATCAGGGCGAGAGCGGGCTTCTTGACAGCCGAGACAGCCAAAGCCGGATTGACCAAATGTGCAGCTAACGTGTGCCGCTCACTCATCAATGTGCAGCATCACGGGGAGGGTCACATGACTGAGCTGTCTCGACGAGGGCTGTTGACGGGGGCGGCAGCGGCCGCCGCCGCGGTGGGAGGGACCGCCCTGGCGGCGAGTCCGGCCACCGCTACCACCACCGGCGCCGAGAGCGTCGCGCCGTGCTCGACCACGCTCGGCCCGGTGACGATCGTTCCGACGGACGCGCGGTATCCCGACGTCGTTCGCGGCACCAACCAGCGGTTCGTCGGCCGTCCGGAGCAGGTGCGGCTGGTCGCGACGACCGAGCAGGTCGTCAACGCCGTTCAGCAAGCTGTCCAAGCAGGCAAGCGGATCCAGGTCCGCAGCGGCGGCCACTGCTATGAGGACTTCGTCTACAACAGCGCCATCCAGGTCGTCATCGACCTGTCGGTGATGAACGCGACCTACTACGACCCCGACCACAACGCGATCGCGGTCGAGGCCGGCGCGGAGCTCCGTACGGTCTACGAGACGCTCTACAAGACCTGGGGCGTCACGCTGCCTGGCGGATCCTGCTACGCGGTCGCCGGCGGCGGGCACTTCACCGGCGGCGGGTACGGGCTGCTGTCCAGGTTGCTCGGCCTCACCGTCGACTACCTCCACGCGGTCGAGGTCGTCACGGTCGACGCGAACGGTACGGCGCAGCGCATCGTGGCGACGCGCGAGACGTTCGACACCCATCGCGAGCTGTGGTGGGCGCACACCGGTGGCGGTGGCGGCAGCCTCGGTGTCGTGACCAGGTTCTGGTTCCGCGACCCGAAGGTGCCGAAGGGCTCGCCGCCGGAGAAGGTGCTGCCGAAGGCGCCGCCGAACGTGATCGTGCACGCGACGTCGTGGCTGTGGGACGACCTCGGCGAGGCAGGCTTCACGCGCCTGCTGAAGAACTGGGGTACGTGGCACGAGGCGAACAGCGGGGCGAGCTCGCCGTACAAGGGTCTGTTCGGTTTGCTCAAGCTGTTCAAGCGAAACGACGCGAACTCGCGCATCGCGCTCACCACGCAGATGGACGCGACGCGTTCGGACGCGGCACAGCTGCTCGACGACTACCTGACCGCTGTCAACGCCGGCTTGCCAGCACAAATGGTGCCGCAGGCTGGGCCGATGGGGGAGCATCGCGCGCTGCCCCAGTTCGCGATTCCGACGCCGATGCCCTGGTTCCTCGCGACGGACTGGCTGTCCGGCGCGAATCCCAATCTGCGCTTCAAGAACAAGTCCTCCTACCATCGGAGGGGGTACAGCGACTCACAGATCGCCGGTCTGTACCGGCAGTTGACCCGAACGGACTACGTCAACGGCGACATGCTGGTCCAGGTGGACTCGTACGGCGGGCAGATCAATGCGGTCGCGGCCGACGCGACCGCGCGTCCGCAGCGCGACTCGATCCTCAAGTCGCAGTTCCAGGTCTATTGGGCGCCGGACCAGGCCGACGCGACGCACCTGCAGTTCATTCGCGAGTTCTACCAGGACGTCTTCCGCGACACCGGCGGCGTGCCCGTACCGAACGCTGTGACGGACGGTGCGTACGTCAACTACCCGGACGTCGACCTGAACAGCAGCCAGTGGAACACGTCCGGCGTGCGCTGGTCGACGCTGTACTGGAAGGGCAACTACGCGCGGTTGCAGCAGGTGAAGAAGAAGTACGACCCGCGCAACGTCTTCCGCCACACGCAGTCGATAGAGTTGGTTTAGTGATGAGACGTCGCGAATTCCTCGGCATCGCCGGTTCCGCGGCGGGAGCGATGCTGTTCCCCACCGAGGCTGCCGGTTCGCCCAGGCGGGTCTATCTGTCCAGCTACACCTCGGGCGGTGGTCCGGGCATCGGGTACGGGACCGTCGACGGCACCACCGGCAAGCTGAAGTTGACAGGCACGGCAGACGGTGGCGTGGACCCTTCGTTCCTCGCTCTCGCGCCGGGTCGACGAGCCTTGTACGCGAACAACGAGCTGGTCCCAGACGGGCTCGTCACCGCGCTCACTGTCGACGGGTCCGGCCGGCCTTCGCAGCTGAACCAGGAGCCGGCCGGGCAGGGTCCGGTGCACGTCCACGTCCATCCAAGCGGGCGGTTCCTGCTGTCGGCCTTGTACACGACCGGGCAGGTCGTCGTGCACTCGATCGGCGCGGATCGTCGGGTCGGGCCGGTGGTCGACTCCGTACAGCATCCGACGGATCCCGAGCTGGGTAAGCCGATCGTGCATCAGGTGGTCTCAGATCCCAGCGGTGGTTGGGTTCTGGCGTGTGACCTCGGGCTCGACTCGGTGTTCGCATACCAGGTCGACCTGCACACGGGCCGCCTCGGCTCGCAGCGTCGGACCCAGCTGGCCGCTGGTGCGGGGCCGCGGCATCTGGCGTTCGCGCCGACCGGGTCGTTCGCGTACGTGGCGAACGAGCAGGACTCGACGATCACGACCTGCCGGTGGGACGCGTCGGGCGGCGTGCTGACGCCGATCCAGACGATCAGCACGTTGCTCGACGAGCCGCCGACCCGCAACTATCCGGCGGCGGTGGTCGTCTCGCCGGATGGGCGCTTCGTGTACCTGTCCAACCGCGGCGACAACAGCATCGCGGTGTTCGCGGTGCTCGCGACCGGGCAGCTGGAGCTGGTGGCGACGCCGTCGTGCGGTGGGGTGTGGCCGCGCAGCATCGCGCTGGACCCGTCCGGGCGGTGGCTGTACGTCGGGAACCAGCAGTCCGAGTCCGACCAGGTCGTGTGGTTCCCACGGGACGTCTCGACCGGTCTGCTCGGCGCCCAGGTGGGGTCGCTCGACTTCACCGCGGTGTCCTGCATCCTGTTCGCCTGACGGATCAAGAGGTGGCGAGGTCGCGGGGTGCCTACTCCGCCACGGGCCAGGTCCGTCGCGCGAGCTTCCGCGCGCAGCCCGGACTCGCCCGGTTCGCGGATCCGTACGTAGACCGTCGCTCCGCCGGCGAGCCCGACACAGTGGACCTCGTCATCGCCGCCATTCACCCACGTTCACGCTGGCGGTGCGAGGCAATGGCACGATGTGCGCGTGCCACGTTCATTGGATGAGCTCGTCGACCTGCTGGACCTCGAGACGATCGAGGACAACCTGTTCCGCGGGCGGCAGCCGGAGACCGCGCTGCAGCGGGTGTTCGGAGGGCAGGTCGCCGGCCAGGCGTTGATGGCGGCCAGCCGGACGATCGACCCCGAGCGGATCGTGCACTCGCTGCACGCGTACTTCCTGCGCCCCGGCGACACGCGGGTGCCGATCGTCTACGACGTCGAGCGGCTGCGGGACGGCGGGTCGTTCAGTACGCGGCGCGTCGTGGCGCGGCAGCACGGGCAGACGATCTTCTTCATGTCGGCGTCGTTCCACACGCCCGAGCCGGGGTTCGACCACCAGGACGCGGCGCCGGAGGACGTGCCGAAGCCGGAGGACTGCCCGACGCTCGCCGAGGTGATGGAACGCGCCACCGGGCGTTCGAGCGACGCGTGGGCGGCGGAGTGGGCGGCGCTCGACGTTCGGTACGTCGGCGACTCGCTGCGCGGCGACGAGTCGCTGCGCGATCCGGCCCACCCGGCGCGGGCGCGGGTGTGGATCCGGGCGGCGGGGGAGCTGTCCGACGAGACCGCGCAGCACAGCTGCGTACTCGCGTACGCCAGCGACCTCACGTTGCTCGGCGCGACTTTGGTGCCGCACCGTACGCATATCGGTGCGGGTGACGTGCAGACCGCGTCGCTCGACCACGCCATGTGGTTCCATCGGCCCTTCCGCGCCGACCGGTGGCTGCTGTACGACCAGGTCTCGCCGTCGGCTTCGGACGCGCGCGGGCTCGCGACCGGCAACCTGTTCGACCTCGACGGCCGCCTCGTCGCTTCCGTCGTGCAGGAAGGGCTGATCCGGCAGCTGCGACCAAAGTCGTGACTGACCGAGACCTTCGATGAATCGCCCGTGACCTTCGTTCGGGCTTGACTCGACGGTATGACTGCCGTGACCGCTCCCGCGCCCGGACCGACCAGGTTGGGCGAACGGGTGCTCGCGCCCGACCTCGCTCGCGGGTTCATGCTGCTGTGCATCGCGCTCGCGAACTCCCACTACTTCCTGCAGGGCGGGCCGACTTTAGGAGGGTTCCCGCGCGGGTTGACGGGGGTCGACGGGGTGGTGGCGGGGGTCCTTTCGTCGGCGGTGGACGGTCGTTCGTACCCGATGTTCGCGACTTTGTTCGGGTACGGAGTCGCACACATCTACGCGCGCCAGCAGGCCGCGGGGCGGGAGTGGAAGCCGACGCGGAAGCTGCTCCGGCGCCGCAGCCTGTGGATGATCGCGATCGGCCTGCTGCACGGGCTGTTGCTGTACGTCGGCGACATCATCGCGGCCTACGGGATCCTCGCGTTCCTGCTGGTGCCGGTGCTGCGCTGGAAGGACCGGTGGGTGGCGGGCCTCGCGGCGCTGTTCTTCGTGGTGTTGGCGGTGCCGTACGGGGACAGCGGCTCGCTGGCGATCTCGTCGGCCGACAAGGTCGACACGACGATGGTGCCCGAGACGATCGTGTCGCAGCTCGTCGACCGCGCACTGGCGCTGCCGCTCGTCGTGCCGTGGGAGCCGGTCGCGCTCGCGTTCCCATTCCTGGTCGGCATCCTCGCGGCGCGGCATCGGGTGCTCGACGAACCCGCGCGGCATCTGACTTTGCTGCGCTGGATGGCGGTGGTCGGGATCGCCGTCGGGCTGCTGGGCGGGCTGCCGACGGGGCTGATGGTATCGGGGGTCATCGCGCAGCCGGCCGACGCGACGCTGAACCTGTTCGGCACGCTGCACGACAGCACCGGCTACTTCGGCGGCTTCGGCTACGCGGCCGCGATCGCCCTGCTGGCCGTACGCCTCAGCGCGCGGCGCGGTGTGGTGACGCAGGCGATCGCGGCCGTGGGCCAGCGGTCGATGACGTGCTACCTGAGCCAGTCGGTGGTGTGGACAGTGGTGTTCGCCGGGTACGCGCTCGACCTGAGCGGGACGTTGTCGGTGACCGCGGTGGCAGGCATCGCCCTCGCGACGTGGCTGGCCACCGTGGTGATCGCCGACCTCATGCGCCGCCGCGACCGCCGCGGCCCGTTCGAAGTCCTGCTCCGCCGCCTGACGTACCAGCGCTGACCTCAGCCGCCGAGGATGCGCTCGACGCGTTCGACCTTCGCGGTGAGCTCGCCGGTGTGGCCGGGGCGGATGTCGGCCTTCAAGACCAACCCCACCCGCGGCGAGTGCGCGGCCACGGCGTCGACGGCGGCCTTCACGACCGCCATCACTTCGTCCCACTCGCCCTCGATGTTGGTGAACATCGCGTTCGTCTCGTTCGGGAGGCCGGACTCGCGCACGATCCGTACGGCCTCCGCCACTGCTTCGCTGACGCCGCCGGTCGAGTCGCCGCCGGCCGGACTGATGCTGAATGCCACGATCATGAACCCCACCCTGCCGCCCTCTAACGCTCGGAGCCAATTGCGCCTACGGTGGGACCCGCGCGGGGTCGGCGCGAGGAGGGGATTTGCAGCAGCTGACCGGACTGGACGCATCGTTCCTGTCGAACGGTGCCCGAACACGGAGCGGGCATGTCGGCACGGTGTGCCTCCTCGATCCCAGTACGGCGAAGGAACCCCTCACCCTCGATCGCTTCACGCAGGCCATCGAGCCCCGTCTGTTCCTCCTCCCGAACTTCAAGAAGCGCCTCGTCGAACTGCCGTTGTCGCTCGAGCCGGCGTACTTCGTCGACGACGACGAGTTCGACATCGAGTTCCACGTACGTGAGCTCACGCTGCCGCGACCGGGCGACGACAAGCAGCTCGCCGAGCAGGTGTCGCGGCTGCATGCCCGGCCGCTCGACCGGAGCCGCCCGCTCTGGGAGGTGTACCTGGTCAGCGGCCTGTCCGGCGACCGGCTCGCGATCTACAGCAAGGTCGACCACACGGTGCTCGAGGGCAGCGACCGCGACCTGCTCACCGCCGTGCTCGACCTGACGCCGGAACGGCGCGAGTTGCCGCGCCGGCGGTCGCAGCCGCGGTCGAGCGGACTGGGGCAGCTGTTCAAGAGCGCGATCTCGGTCGCCAGCCAGTCGTTGCGGGTCGCCCAGCAGACCGCGAACGTCCTGCGGCTCGCGCCGAGCATCGTGTCGGCCGTCGCCCGTACGGTGACGCGGTCGGTGGAGGAGCCGGCGGTCGAGGAGGTCGGTCGGCGTGCGCCGCGGACTCCGTTCAACGCGGCGATCACCCAACGCCGGCGGTGGGCGTTCTGCTCGGTGCCGCGGACGGACGTCGAACGCATCGAACGTGCCGCGCAGCTCTCCGGCGACGCCGTCGTCCGCGCGCTCGCCGCCGGCGGGCTGCGGCGCTGGCTGATCGAGCACGAGTCGCTGCCCGCCGCGCCGCTCGTCGCGGCGGTCCCTGCCGACGGGCTGTTCGCGCGGCTGCCGACCCAGCACGCCGACCCGAAGGAACGGCTGCACGCCCTCCGCGGTGGCGCCGCCGTTCGGCCGATTCCCGCGCGGCTGCGGACGACGGACCGGATCAACGCGTTCAACCTCGTGCTCTCCACCACCGCCGGCCCGAACGTGCCGCTCTACCTCGCCGGCGCCGAGCTCACCGGGTCCTACCCGGTGTCGGCGATCGCGGACGGACACGGCCTCACGATCGCCGTGATCCGGCTTCGCGACCGCCTGTACTTCGGCATCACCGCCTGCCGCGAGCTCGTCCCCGACGCCGATCGCCTGGCGACGTACATCCGCGACGAGCTCCGCGTGCTGAAGAAGGCGGTCCGCAAGCCGCTCGAGTGGGTCGGCGGCTAAGCGAGCCCGAGCTGGCGCAGCAGGCCGAGGTCGTCCAGCTGGCCCCACCGTTCGACGATCCGGTCACCCTCGATGCGGAAGACGTTCATGCCGCGCAACGTCAGTTTCTCGCCCGTCCCCGGTACGCCCATCAGCGTGCCCTTGTGCGTGCCCGTGGCGGTGAACTGCTCGACGACGAGGTCGCCCTCGGCGACGAACCGCACGACCGTCGACGTCCAGTCCGGCAACGCCTCGCGGAACATCGCGGCCGCGCGGCGCAGCCCCTCCTGCCCGTTCGGCGCGTCGGGGATCGGCGGGTCGTGGTCGACGAACGTCGGTGCGAGGTAGCGGTCGATCGCGCCGAGATCGCCTTGGCTGAAGAGCTCCTGGATGAACCTGTCCACGAGCTGCTTGTTCTGTTCGGTGTTCGACATGTGCGTAGCGTCGGCGAGTCGAGCGTTCGCCCGTATCCCAGAAAGGTGGGAACTTTCGGGGGCATACTCGAACGCGTGACCTCGGCGGTGCTGGCGCGGGCGGAACGGGAGGTGGTCCGCCTCTGTCACAGCGGTCTCGACCCGGAAGCGTTGCGCGAACGCCTGCTGCGGACGCTGCGCCGGGCGATGTCGATCGACGCCGCGTTCTTCGCCACGGCCGATCCCGAGACGTTGCTGTTCACCAGCGCGTACGCCGACGAACCCTTGGGCAGCGCGACCGACCGATTCCTCGCGAACGAGTACGGCGGCACCGACCACAACCGGTTCGCGGCCCTCGCGACGGCTCGTTCCCACGTCGCCTCGCTCGATGCCTCGACCCGGCGCGATCGGTTCGCCAGCAAGCGCTACAGCGAGATCATGCGACCGCTCGGGTTGGGTGACGAGCTGCGGGCGGCGTTCGTCGCAGGCGCCGACTGCTGGGGCTATCTGTGCCTACACCGCGAGGACGCCTCGGCCGGCTTCTCCCGTACCGAGGCCGCCCTCATCGCGCGGATCGGGCCGCACGTCGCGCACGGCCTTCGCCAGGGCGCGTTGCTGGGCTCGGTGTCGACGACGGCGCCACCTCCCGGCGTCCTGCTGCTCGACGATCGGCTGGAGGTCGTCGCGACCACCCCCGAAGCGTCCGACCTGCTGTCTCTGTTGCCGTGCGCGGCGGGGCTACCGGTCGCGGTGTACGCTGCCGCGGCCGCGTTGCGCGGCGGACAGCTGCCCACGGCCCGCGTTCGGGCCGCGGATGGCGGCTGGCTGCACGTGTATGCCTCCCGCCTCACGGCCGACCGCATCGCCGTCGTGGTCGAGCGCGCGACGCCCCACGCCACCGCTGCGCTGTTGCTGTCGGCGTACGGGCTCAGTCGACGCGAACGCGACGTCGCCACCGCTGTCATCCGCGGCGAGTCGACGAAGGAGATCTCCGCGGCGCTCCACCTGTCGGAGTACACGGTGCAGGACCATCTCAAGGCGGTGTTCGACAAGGTCGGAGTCCGCAGCCGACGCGAGCTCGTGGGCCTGCTTCTCGGTGCGTGAGCTGGGGCTTGCATTCGGTACCCGGGTACGGACTTACCGTCGAGGCATGAGTACAGACTGGGTGCCTTCCTCGTGCACGTTGCCGACGGTGGAGCAGCCGTTGCGAGTCGCGGAGTTCGACCAGCTGTTCGCGACCGCGGTGCGTGGTGTCGAACGGGTCGGGCCGACCCGCTTGCGGCTGCTGCTGGACGCCGCGGCCGAGGACGTCGCGAGGGAGCTGACCGACCGGGAGACGAGCTGCTGCTCGTTCTTCACGTTCAAGTTCACCCCGGCCGGCGACGGCCAGGTGCGGTTGGAGGCGAGCGTCCCGGCAGCTCATTCCGCTGTGCTGGACGCGCTCGCCGTACGGGCCTCGGCCAGACTCCGTTCATGACCATCGCGAAGTCGATCGTGCTGTTCGTCCTCGCCGCGCTCGCCGAGATCGGTGGCGCGTGGCTGATCTGGCAGGGCTGGCGCGAACACCGCGGCCTGTGGTGGATCGCTGCCGGCGTCATCGCCCTCGGCGCGTACGGCTTCGTCGCCACGTTCCAGTCCGACCCGAACTTCGGCCGCATCCTCGCCGCGTACTGCGGCATCTTCGTCGCGGGCTCCCTCGCCTGGGGCGTCGTCGTCGACAAGTTCCGCCCCGATCGTTACGACCTGATCGGCGCCGCGATCTGCCTGGTCGGCGTCGCGGTAATCATGTACGCGCCGCGGAGCAGCTGAGGGTTGTCGGACCCCGGCGCTAGCGTTCCGGTCCATGCCGCAGCAGCCGCCGGAGGCGAGACCTTTGGGTCCGGATGCCGAGGGGCAGTGGGTCCGACGGTGGCGGTCGCCGTCGTGGAACAGCGCCGTGGACGCCTGGGTGGGTGCTCGGCTCGCCGAGCGAGAGCGGCGCGTCTGTGGCGAGCCGGTCACGTACCGCGCGCGCTTCTGGTCGGTCGTCCGCTGCTATCCGACCGCCGAAGGTCTGGTGTGGTTCAAGGAGAACAACCCCGGGCACCTCTTCGAAGCCGGGCTGGTCACGGCGATGGCGCGGCTCGCCGGACGCTGTGGTCGTGCCGGTCGCGGTGGATCGTGAACGCGGCTGGCTGCTCACCGACGACTGCGGAGCGACGCTCACCCATCCCGACGTCGCCGACCAGCCGACCCGATGCGCCGTGGTCCGCGCGCTCGCCCGCTTGCAGTGCGCTCTCCTCGGCCGCCTCGACCGGACTGAGCACGACGGGATGGTCGTGCTCGAACCCACCGCGGCGGGCGAGCGCGTGCGCGCGATCGCCCGCGAGTCGGCGGCGCTTCCGGACGGGCATCCGCTCCTTCCCGAGCCCGACGTGCTGGAACGGGCGGAGCTCGCCGCCGACGTGCTGGATCGGCGTACGGCATCCCTCAGCGACACCGTTCCCCTCGACCTCGAGCTCAACGACGTCTACGCCGCGAACGTCTTCGCCGACCGCTCGACCGGCACGCTCAGGCTGCGGTTCTTCGACTTCGGCAACGCGATGTGGGGCCACCCGTTCGTCTCGCTGCACGGCTTCCTCGACTCGGTGGAGGAATGGACCCGGGCGCCGCTGCCGCGCCCGGAACCCGAGGCGCTGTGCGACGCCTACCTCGCCGTCTGGCAAGACCAGCTCGACGCCGACCCACAACGGCTGCGGGAGGAGCTCGCCGCCGCCGAGGTGTTGGTCTGGGTACACCGGCTCGTCGCGTGGGTGCGCCTCATTCCGCACGCGGACGCGCTCGAGCTCCGGACCAGGGCCGAGGTCCCACGGAAGTACCTGGCCAGAGTCGCCGCGCTCGCGGGCTAGCCGGGTGTGAGGCCGGCGGTGTGGGCGAGCAGGCCGGCCTGGGTGCGGTTGTCGCAGTCGAGCTTCACCAGGATCCGCGACACGTGTCCCTTCACGGTGGCTTCGGAGAGTCGGGTGCGCTCCGCGATCTGCGCGTTCGACATGCCGGCCGCCAGGCCCTCGAGGACGTCGGTCTCCCGGATCGTCAGCTGAGCGATCACCCTTTTCGCCTGCTGGGCTTGGGAGTTCTCCGACTCGCCAGCCCGGATGAGCCGCTGCGCCGCAGCTGGCGACAGCACCGCGTGACCACCGGCCGCCACGCGCACGAGGTTGACCAGCTCGTCCGGCGCCGTCGACTTCAGCAGGAAGCCAGCCGCACCGGCGCGCAGGGCGCGCAGCACGTACTCGTCGGCGTCGAACGTCGTCAGCACCACCACCTTCGGTGCGTGCCGCAACGCGACGATCCGCTGGGTCGCGACGATCCCGTCGACGTCCGGCATCCGCAGGTCCATCAACACCACGTCCGGCTTGTGCCGCACCGTCGCCTCGACCGCCGCGGCGCCGTCGTACGCCTCGTCGACCACGATCAGATCGTCAGCGGCGGTCAGGATCGTCCGCAGGTGCGTGCACACGATGCGTTCGTCGTCGACGATCAGAACCCGGATCATGGGCGAGCTCCCGCCGTGGAAGTGGTCGGAACGTACGGCGACAACGACGCCCGCACCTCGAAGCCACCGTCCGGAGTCGGCTCGGCGGAGAACGTCCCGCCCACCAGCTCGACGCGCTCGCGCAGTCCGTCGAGCCCGCTCCCCGCACCGACCACGTCGGCGTCGCGCGGCCGCGTCGCGGGTGAGTTGCGGACGACCAGGTCGACGTTGTCCGGCGCGTACCGCACCTCTACCGAGACGGACCCACCGGGAGCGTGCTTGGCCGCGTTCGTCAACGACTCCTGAACCACGCGGAACAGTGTCCGCCACACCGTCGGCGCCACCCGCGAAGCAGAACCATGCTCTGTCAATGACACCTTGACGCCGGCAGCGACGGATGCCGCGACCAGGTCGGAGAGCGACTCCTCGCTCGGCTGGGCCTCGATCGGAGCGGACGGCCCGGACCGCAGCACCCCCACCAGGTCGCGCAGCTCTTCCAGCGCGTGCGTCCCGGCGGTCCGCAGTTCCTCGGCCGCCGTCCGCACCGACGGGTCGGACGAGCTCACCCGCAGTGCCCCGGCCTGCAACACCATCAGGTTGATCCGATGAGTGACGACGTCATGCATCTCGCCGGCGAGCCGGACCCGTTCCTCCGCCCGCGCCTGCTTGACGAGCACCGCGAGCAGCCGCCGCCGCGCGCCGAAGTAGAGACCGAGCAGGCCGCTACCGACGATCAGTGCGACCCCCAGGACCCGGTCCTCGGGCAGTGCGATCGCCCACACGCCCGCGCCGACGGCCCACGCCTGCGCCAGGACGGCGAACGCGACCCACTTCGCCTTGCGCTCAGAGTGCGCGCAGACCGCGTACGCCGAGGCCATCGACGCGTACGACGGTGTCAGCACGCTCAACGCCGCGACCACCGCGGCCGAGGCGAGCGGGCGGGTGCGGCGCCAAGACAACGCGGCGGCCGACAGCAGGTGCACGGCGACGTAGAACGCCAGCGGGCCATGGACGAGTCGCGAGGGTTGGGAGGGCAGCACCAGCTCCCGCGTGACCCCGATCGCGGCCACGACGGCAACCAGCACCAGGTCGAGGGCCGTCGATCGCTTCATGGGCCAAACCGTACCCACTGCGAGCGGGCAAGACCTCCGCAGAACGTCCTGGTCAGAACGGGTGGACCACGACTTTCGACGGGGGTGGGCACGACCTCTGCAGCTGTCCGGCACGCGCGCAGGCTGGTCGGATAGGGCCATGACACAGACGAAGACCCGACCGAGAGTCCACCAGCTGGACGCCCTCCGCGGCTTCGCCATGTGCGGGATCGTGTTCATGAACATCCTGCAGATCACCGGGATGCCGCAGCTCACCGGCACGAGCGCGGAGCTGCCGGCGGCCACCGCGTTCGGCATGGCGTTCACGAACAGGTTCCTGCCGATCTTCGCGTTCCTGTTCGGGCTGAGCTTCGCGCTGTTCCTCGACAGCGCGAAGGAGCGGCACGACAAGCCGCGGCTCCTGCTGGTCCGGCGCCTCGTCGTGCTCGCGCTGCTCGGGCTTGCGCATGCCCTGCTCCAGCCCGGCGAGGTGCTGCGCTGGTACGCGGTGTTCGGGCTGCTCGTCCTGCTGCCGGCGTCGTACCTGCGCCGCCGGTGGATGCTCGTCCTCGGGATCGTGCTCGTCGCCGTGCCGACCGTCCTGGCCGCGCGCGGGTTCTTCATCCTCGGGCCGACCCTGATCCCCGGGCTGTTCCTGCTCGGCATGGCGGCGTTCCACTACGGCCTCGCCCACTCGATCGAACGGAGGACCCGGCAGCTGCTGGTCGCGTTCGGCGTCGGCGTGGTGGTCGCGGTCGGCGCGGGCTGGTGGGAGTACGCCGGGGGGCCGCGCAACCTCAACCGCGTCGAGATCGCCGGCCTGGCGTTCGCGTTCGTGTACGCGGTCGGCTATGTCCTCCTGCTCAGGACGCCGCTCGGCCGTCCACTCGGCTGGGTGTTCGAGCCGCTCGGCCGGATGGCGTTGACGAACTACCTGCTCGCCACCGTGCTGATCGTGCTCGCCGACCTGCTGATCCGCTTCGACCAGCGGGCCGGCGCGTACGGAGCGATCCTCGCGCTCGGGGTCTCGATCGGTCTCGTGCAGGCGGTGCTCAGCCGGCTCTGGCTGCGCGACCACCGGTACGGCCCGGCGGAGTGGGCGTGGCGCTGCCTGACCTGGTGGCAGCGGGTCCCGCTGCGCCGAGCCGGGTCAGAAGCCGGCGTCGGTGAGCGGCGGCAGGCCGGCGGAGAGCTCGACGACACGGTCGGGCGGCACCAGCCGCGCGCGGACGGCGCCGGAGGCGAGGCGCCTGGTCAGCGGGTCGAGGGGGAGGGTGCCGTTCGACGCGAGCAGTAGCACGTTGCCGTACCGGCGGCCCCGCAGCTGACCGGGCTCGGCGACCAGGGCGACGTCGGTGAACGCGGCGCGCATCGTCGCCGCCTCGGCGCGGGCGATCAGCTGAGTACTGCGGTCGGCGACGTTCGCGACATAGATGCCGTCCCGCCCGAGGACGCGGGCGACGTCCTGCGCGAACTCGAGCGTGGTCAGGTGCGGCGGCACCTGGTCGCCGTCGAACGCGTCGCGGATCATCACGTCGTACGAGTCCGGCTGGAGGTGGGCGACGCCCTCGCGCGCGTCGCCGGCGCGGAGCTTGAACCCCTTCCGCCCGGGGGCGAACGCCTCGCGCATCAGGTCCACGATCACCGGGTCCAGCTCGAAGACGACCTGAGGCGAGCGCGGCCGGGTCGCGGCCACGTACCGCGCGAGCGTGCAGCCGGCGCCGCCGAGGTGCGCGACCCGCAGCGGTTCGCCCTCCGGCGCGCACACGTCGAGCAGGTCGCCGATCCAGCGCACGTACTCGAACTCCAGCCGAGTCGGGTCGCCGAGATGGACGTACGAGCTCGGGGCGCCGTTGACGACGACCATCCAGCCGTCCGGGTCGTCCCGGTCGGAGGTCAGCTCGATGAAGCCGGTCGCCGTCTCGTGCGTGCCCGCGTACGCCGCCGGTCCCGCCACCTTGGACTTGGTGGCCGGTCTGGTACGGCTCGGCGGGCGACGGTCTGGCATCCCCGCATGCTCTCGTAGGCTCACCCGCGTGTCCAAGATCCCCCCGAAGATCTCCGTCCTCGACGCGCCCTCCAACCTCGGTCTGCGGATGCCCGAGCCAGGGGTCATCCCGGGCTGCTACAAGCTCGCCGGCGCGATCCGCGACAACCGGCTGCTCGACCGCCTCGGCGCGCACGACGCCGGCGTCGTCGTGCCGCCGCGGTACAACACGTACGGCTGGCAGCTCGGTGACGGCATCTTCCACAAGCATGAGCTGCCCGTCTACACGACCAAGCTCGCGGACCGGCTCACGGCCTTGTTCGACGACGGCGACTTCGTCGTGCTGCTCGGCGGCGACTGCAGCATCCTGTTCGGGCCGGCTTTGGCGCTCAAGCGGCGCGGACGGTACGGGCTCGCCTACTTCGACGGCAGCTCGGACCTGCGGCACGTCGGGATCGAGGAGTACGTCGGCGCGACCGCGGGGGAGGGCCTCGCGATCGTGACCGGGCGTGGCGACGACGAGATCACCGACCTGGAGGGGCTGGAGCCGTACGTTCGCGACTCCGACATCGTTGTGCTCGGCGTGCGGGACAACGACTTCTACCTGGACGAGCTCGCCCGGCTCGAGATCCCCGTCCACACCTCGCCGGCGATCCAGGCCGAGGGCGGGACCGCGGTCGCGGCGAAGGTGCTGGAGCGGTTCGAGGGGTTGGACGGGTTCTGGGTGCATCTGGACGCCGACGTTCTGGACCCGTCGGTGATGCCGGCGGCCGACGCGCCGGACCCGGGTGGCCTGGACTATCCGGAGTTGGTCGAGGTGCTGCGGCCGCTGTTCGCCTCGGAGCGGTGCGTAGGCGTGAACTTCACGATCTACGACCCCGATCTGGATCCGGATGGCTTGATCGGGCGCCGGCTGACGGACACTCTGGTGGACGCCCTCAGCGTGCGAAGCTAGGGGCGCGTTCGAACTGGGAGGTGCGCGTGCCGGGAAAGGGTCGGCTGGCCAAGACCGTGATCTCGTACGGCGTCAAGTACGGGCCACTGCTCTACGAGGCCGTGAAGCACGGCCGCGAGCCGGCGCAGCGCGCGCTGCAGAAGGCGTTCGCGCGCCAGGTCGACCGGCGCAAGGCCCTGCAGCACGCGGGCACGGTGGTCGGGGGCGCGATCCTGCGTGTGTTCCACAACGGCGAGCCGATCTGGGTCGTGTTCAGCGCCGACATACCGATCACGACGTACCCGCCCGTCGAGGCGCCGCTCGGCACCGTCCTGCAGCACGCCGACCTCAGCCAACGGATCACGGTCAACGCCGCAAAGCCAGGCGGGCCGAAGCTGCCGAACTTCAGGTTCCCCAACGTTCAGCTGCCGCACCTCCAGCTGCCCAGTCTCCCGAGGTTGCCGATGCTGGGACGCAAGGAAACCGAGCCCGACGGAGCGATCCTGGCCGCGGCGATCGAGGGCAACACGGCCGAGTTCCTGCTCGCGCTCGGTGACGCCGGCGGTGGCGAGACCCGCGACGACACGGTGCGCTGGACGATCGGCGGCTCGCCGCTCGACTACCACAACGCGGTCGTCGGGGCCGACCTCGACGAGGCGTCCGCGGACTCGGCGGTACGGGAGTCGCTCGAGCTGCTGCGCCGGCACGACGTACCCGGGACCTGGCACGTCGGACCGTCGATGCTGCCGGCCGACCTCGGCGCGCGACTGCTCGCGGCCGGGTTCGCGTACGACGGAGCGGAGCCGGGCATGGCCGTACGCCTGAGCGACCTCGTCGAGGACGAGCGTTCGCCGGACGGGCTCGTGGTCGCACCGGTCGAGAACGAGGCCGACCTGGTGACCTGGGCGACGACGCTGGCGCGCGGCTTCGGCGAGGGCGAACGCGAGGCGACCTGGGTCGCGGACATGTACGGCCGGCTCGGCCTCGGTACGGGCGACTGGGTGCTGTACCTCGCGACCCTCGACGGCGAGCCGGTCGGCACGACGTCGGTGTTCCTCGGCGCGGGCGTGGCCGGCGTGTACTTCGTGATGACCGTGCCGGAGGCGCGCGGTCGCGGCATCGGCGCGGCAGTGACGATCGCCGGACTCCAGCAGGCGCGGGAGGCGGGCTACGAGATCGGCGTGCTCACCTCCTCGCCACTTGGGCGCAAGGTGTACGAGCGCATCGGTTTCCGTGAGCACTGCACGATCGACCTTTACACGTGGGGACCTCGTTGATCCAACTCCCCGAGGAGCAGCTCGTATGGGACGCAGGCTCGTTGCCGCGGTCGTATGTGCCGCGGCGGTACTGGTGATGGGAAGCACGGCGCAGGCAGGGGAGCGGCATCGCGACGACCCGGTGGCGAAGGCGTTCCGCGACACGACGAGGTCGACGCCGTGGCAGCAGGTGGCGAAGATCCCGTTGGGCTTCCCGACCCATCACCCGCAGGGTTTCGCCTTGGTGGGCGACAAGATCTTCATGTCGACGGTCGAGGTGCTCGAGTGGCCGGTGCGTTACCCGGAGCCGATCGACGGCTACGACCGTACGCCAGGCAAGGGCATCGGGCACGTCCTCGTTCTCACCCGGCAGGGCAAGCTGCTGAAGGACATCAAGCTGGGCGAGGGAATCGTCTACCACCCGGGCGGCATCGACTTCGACGGCAAGTCGGTGTGGGTGCCGGTCGCGGAGTATCGCCCGAACAGCAACGCGATCGTCTACCGGCTGGACCCTCGGACCTACCGGGTGACGGAGGAGTTCCGCGTCCGTGACCACGTCGGCGGGGTCGTCCGCGATCGCGAGACGGGTGTCGTGCACGGCGTGTCGTGGGGCTCGCGGACGTTGTACTCGTGGACCTCGCACGGCAAGCGCCTGACCAAGGTGGCGAACGAGGACCACCTGCTCGACTACCAGGACTGCGCGTACGTCGGGTACCGCAAGCAGCTCTGCACCGGCGTTACCGGGCTGCCGGACGGCAAGGGCGGAACGTTCGAGCTCGGTGGGCTCGTGCTGCGCGACCTGCGCGACGGGCGGATCCTGCACCAGCTGCCGTTCACCGCGTTATCCTCGGCAGGGCACGTGATCACCCGCAACCCGGTCGCGTTGGAGGTGGCGGACGGCAAGCTCCGGCTGTTCGCGGCGCCGGACGACGGTGACGCCGCTGCTGGCACCGAGCTGTACGTCTTCGAGGCTCCGTTGGGCGGCTAGTCGGCGAGCTCGGGTGGGTCGAGGTGGAAGACCTCGAGCAGGGTGCGGCCGGCTTCGAGCTGGGTGACCCAGCTCTGTTCGGCTTCCACGTGGGCCAGCGCGGCGGCGAGGCCGGACACCGCCACGGAGGCGGGCAGCACCAGGAGGCCGTCGTCGTCGCCCAGCACGAGGTCGCCGGGCGAGGCAAGGACGCCGGCGAAGGAGAGGGGCGCGTTTACCGTTCCGCCGGCCAGGCCTGGCGGCCGGCGGGCGCAGACGGAGCGGGCGAACACCGGGAAGTCCGACCACGACGCCAGCGCTGCCGTGTCGCGCACCGCACCATCCACTGCCAACCCGGCCACCCCCTTGCGGCGCGCGACGCCGGTGAGGATCTCGCCGGTCACGGCCGCGTCCACCCCCGTGCTCGCATCGACCAGGAGCACGTCGCCCGCCTCGGCCACCTCGATCGCGTGCGCCACCGCGCCGAAGTCTCCGGGCGCGCACCACGCCGTCACGGCCGGCCCCGCCAACCGTTCCGCAGACCCGAACGGACGCAGCGGGCGCAGCGAAGAGGACGCCACGTACGACGCCCCCAACACGTCGGCCGCGATCGTCGTCGGCACGGCCGCCCAGCCGCGCAGGAGCTCAGGGGTCAACGTACGCGGGACATTCCGATACACACGGGTCGCCATGACACCCGACCCTACGGGATCACAACGCCGCGAACAGATCCACCTCGTTGCCGCTCGGGTCGTGCAGGATCGCGTACCGCTGCCCCCAGAACGCGTCCCAAGGCTCCTTCTCCCCGTGGTACCCGAGCCCCGTCAGCTCCGCGTAGATCGAGTCGACCTCCGCCGGGCTCGCGCACAGGAACGCGAGCGAGAAGCGAGCGCTCCCCGACGACGCCTTCCAGTCCGGCGCGAACTTCTGGATTTCCTCGACCGTGTCGAACATGATCCGCACCCCGTCGGTGTTCCCGGCCTCGACATGGCCACCCTCCGACTCGGACTCGGGTGGAAACTCCAGCCCGACCTTGCGGTAGAACTCCAACGTCTTCGCCAGGTCGTCGACAACGACTCCCACAGCGTCGAACTTCGCAGGCATCTCAGCATCCCTTCCTCGCAGTAACAAGCTGCTCGCCAAGCTAGGCCCGCACACCGGACGTGTTCTTGAACAGAACGGTCACCGCCAATGCCACACTGACGAACGTGCTGCCCATCCCGTCCGTCAGGCTGCTCGGCCGCTTCGAGCTCAGCCTGAACGACGACGTGGTCCAGCTCGACTCCGCCCGCGCCGAAGCACTCCTCGCCTACCTCCTCCTCCATCGCGGCAGCACCATCTCGAGGCAGCGACTCGCCGCCGCGTTCTGGCCCGACTCCACCGAGGCCCAGGCACGCACCAACCTCCGCCACGTCCTCCACACCCTCCGCGCCAGGCTGCCGACGGTCGAGGAGTACGTCGAGATCACCGCCCGTACGCTGCGCTGGCGCCCGGACGCCCCGCTCTGGCTGGACGTCGACGGGTTCGAGGAGACGCGGGACCTCGAGCTGTACGGCGGCGACCTGCTCGAAGAAGCCGACGACGACTGGCTCGAAGCAGACCGCACCAGGCTCCGCCGCACCTACCTCGAAGCGCTCGACACCCAAGCCGAGCGGGCCGAAGCCGACGGCGACCACACCGCCGCCGCAGCGGCGACCGAACGGCTTCTGCGCGAAGACCCACTCCGCGAGGACGCGCACCGCAGGCTGATTCGCCTGTACGACAGCGCCGGCGACAAGGCCCGCGCGGTCGCCGCGTACCACGAGTGCGCCTCGATCCTCGAACGCGAGCTCGGCATCCCACCCTCGCCACCGACAAGGGCCGCCTACGAAGCAGTCATGGCGAGCGAACGCACGACAACGGAGGCACCCATCGCCCCGTTCGTCGCCCGCGCCGCCGAACGAGAACAGCTGGTCGCGACCTGGAAACAGGCCGAAGCCGGCAGCGCCCGCCTCGTCGTGGTAGGTGGCGACGCCGGCGTCGGCAAGACCAGGCTGGCCGAGGAGTTCCGCGCCTGGTGCGCCCGCCGCGGCGCCGTCGTCGCGGCGGCCAGCTGCTACGCCGCCGAGGGTCCGCTCGCGTACGGCGCCGTGGTCGGCTGGCTGCGGTCACCTCCCGTTCGCGAACGGATAGCGCGCACCGACAGCCACCGCCGCACCGAGCTCGCCCGCATCCTCCCCAAGCTCCTCACCGACGACCCAAGCCTCGAACGCCCTGCCGAACTGCCCCAGGCGGAACAGCGGCAGCGCCTGTTCGACGCCGTCGCCAGCGTGCTCGCGCCCACGGCGCCGACGCTGCTCTCGCTCGACGACCTGCAGTACGCCGACGGCGAGACCTGCGCGCTCGTGCACTACCTGCTCCGCGCCAACCCGGCTGCCCGTCTCCTCATCCTCGCGACCGCCCGACGCGAGGAGCTGACGGCCGGCCACCGCGAGCTGGTCGCCAGCCTGCAAGCCCGCGGCGACCTCGTCGAGCTCGAGCTCGCCAGCCTCGACCGTGCCGAAACGGCCTTGCTGGCAAGCAGAATCGCTGGTACGGACTTCGCCGATGACGAGCTCTTCGAGGAGACCGAGGGCAATCCGCTGTTCGTCGTCGAGGCGGTCCGCGCCGGCTGGCGGCCGGGCAGCCCACCCAGCCCCCGCGTGCAGGCCGTGATCGAGGCACGGCTCGACCAGCTTCCGAACGAGGTCCGCGACCTGATCGAGGTGGCGGCCACGATCGGCCGCGAGTTCGCGCCGGACGTCCTGGCCGAAGCCGCCGACCTCGACCAGGACGCGCTGGTCGGCGGCCTCGACGAGCTGTGGCGCAGGCGGCTCGTGCGCGAGAGCGGCAACCGGTACGACTTCGCCCACCACCGCATCCGCGAGGTCGCCGCCGCCCGGGTCACGCCCGCCCGCCGAAGAATGCTGCACGGGAGAATCGCCAACGCCCTCGAACGATCCGGCGCACCGAGCGCGTCGATCGCCACGCACTACGAGCAGGCCGGAGCCTCCGACCAGGCCGTCGCGTTCCTCCGCAAGGCAGCAGTCGAGTCGCTGAGCCTGCACGCGTACGAGCAGGCCGTCGAGCAGCTCGACCGCGCCCTCACGCAAACCCTGGATGCTCAGACAGAGCTGACGATCCGCACCGCGCTACTTGCCCCGCTGGCAGTCTTGGACGGGTTCGCCTCGCCGCGCATCCAGGCCCAGCAGGAACGCGTGACCGAGCTGTCCGAGACACCCAGCCCCGCGCTGCTCCGCTCGATCGCGCTCAGCGCCCTGAGCGCGTCGGACTTCGACACCGCGGTGAGCGCCGGGAAACGGCTGGCGGAGACGGGCGACGAGGTCGACGTGGTGGAAGCCTCGTACGTGTTGGGCATCGCCGCCTTCTGGCGGGCCGACTTCGCCACGGCGAAGACCGCGTTCGAACGTGTCGTCGAGCTGTACCGGCCCGAGCAGTACCGCGCGCACCTGATCCGCTACGGCCAGGATCCGAAGGTCGTTTGCCTTGCCCGCTTGGGAAACACGCTGTCCTTTCTCGGCGAGCCGGATGCCGCACGAGAAGCACGCGAAGAGGCGCTCGCCTGGGCGGACGAGCTGGGACATCCGCTGACCAGGCAGCTGGGGCTGGTGTTCGGCGCGCTGCTCGCGCTGGACCAGGGAGACCTGCCGACGCTTCGCGCGTTGGTCGCGTCGTTCCCCGAGGGCTACGAGCAGGCGCCGGTACGGCTCGCGGTCGAGGCCTACCGCGGGTACCTCGCGGTGATCGATGGCGCCGTCGACGACGGCCTCGCGGCTGTCCGTTCGGCGGCCGAGGAGGCGGCGGGACACGAGTCGGCACCCGGGCTGGCAGCGGTGCTCGCGCGGATCCGGCTTGCCAGCGCCGAAGCCGCCGGCAGGGGAGTCGGAGAGGCCGCCGACCGACTGCTCGCACTGGGCGGCGCCGCGTGCGTGTTCGAGCCGGCAGCGTTCCGCGCTCGCCAGGGCTGAGGAACGCTCGCGGAACGCACCGCCCGGCACGCTCGTCGGCATGAGCATCCTGCTGCGTTCCGGAGACGACGGCTACGACGAAGCGCGAAAGGTCTGGAACGGCGCGATCGACCGCCGCCCGGCCGCCATCGCCCGCGTCACCAGTGCCGCCGACGTCGCCCAAGCGCTCCGGTTCGCGCGGGACCAAGGCCTCGAGGTCACCGTACGAGGCGGCGGCCACTCCGTCGCCGGCCTCGCCGTCCAGGACGACGCCATGATGATCGACCTGTCCGCCATGCGCCACGTCCACGTCGATCCCCAAGCCAAGACGGCGACCGTCGGCGGGGGAGCGCTGCTCAGCGATCTCGACCGCGCGACCCAGGAGTACGGGCTCGCGACGACGGGCGGCGTGGTCAGCCACACCGGCGTCGGCGGCCTCACGCTCGGCGGCGGCATCGGCCATCTGATGCGCCGCTTCGGCCTCACCGTCGACAACCTGCTGGCCGCGGAGCTCGTCACCGCGAACGGCGACCGCCTCGACGTCGACGCCGAACGCGAACCCGAGCTGTTCTGGGGACTTCGCGGTGGCGGTGGCAACTTCGGCGTGGTCACGAAGTTCACGTACCGGCTGCACGAGGTCGGGCCGACCGTCCTCGGCGGGCCGGTGTTCTGGCCGTTGACCGACGCGCCGAAGGTGCTCGCCGCTCTTGTCGAGTACGCGCAGGTAGCGCCGGACGAGCTCAGCCTGGGCTTCACGGTGCGGTACGCGCCGCCGGCGCCGTTCCTCGCACCGGAGCACCACGGCAAGGCGGTCGTCGGGTTGCTGCTGGTCTGGACCGGAGACCCCGCGGCGGGGGAGGCCGCGATGGCGCCGCTCCGACACTTCGGCACGCCCGTCGGCGACGGCGTCCGCCCGCAGCCGTACACGGCGATCCAGTCCATGCTCGACGCCAGCAGCCCCCACGGCGCGCACTACTACTGGCGCGCGCATCGCCTTCCCACCTTGACGATCGACGACATCGACACGTTCGTCGCGGCGATCGAGTCGTCGACCTCGCCGATGTCGCACGTCGTCGGCCTCGCGGTCGGCGGCGCGGTGTCGCGCGTCGACGCCGAGGCGACGGCGGTCGGTCCGCGCGAGCCCGGGTTCGAGGCGAACGTCGTCGCGGCCTGGCAGCCGGGCGAGGACCCGGAGCCGCATCGAAAGTGGGTACGAGCCCAGTCCGAAAGTCTGAGGCCCCGCGTCTTCGGTCTGTGGTCGCACTTCCTGTCCGACGAGGGGGCGGACGGGGTACGGCTCGCGTACCAGGGCCGAATGGACCGGCTGACCCTACTCAAGGACCGCTACGACCCCCACAACGTCTTCCGTTTCAACGCCAATATCGCGCCGGCTCGTCGAGGCAGCGGTCAAAGTCGGGCGGCCAACGGCCGTCACCCGGAGTGAAACTGAGCGAGCCGGCGCGATCAATATGCACAGTCGAACCTTCTGGAGGGTTGTCATGATCCTTGTTACTGGGGCCACCGGCAATGTCGGGTCGAACGTCGTGCGTCTGCTGCGCGAACGAGGTCACGAAGTACGGGAGTTCACCCGCGAACTGACCGACCGCGAAGCTGTACGCAAGGCTTTCGACGGGGTCGACCGCGTCTTTGTCAGCACCCCGAACCACCCCCATCAGGTCACTTGGGAGCGCAACCTGATCGATGCGGCGGCGGCCGCCCGGGTCGAACGGGTGGTCAAGCTCAGTGCGAACGGCGCGGCGATCGGTTCGCCGGTGGCGTTCTGGGACGCGCAGGGCCGGCTCGAGGCGGACCTGCTCGTGACCGGGCTGCCCGCGGTCGTGCTGCGTCCGACCACGTACCTCACCAACCTGCTCGCGTCGGCGGAGGCCGTCCGCCAGACCGGCAAGCTGTTCCTGCCGGCGGAGGACGCGAAGGTGACGCTGATCGATCCGTACGACGTCGCCGAGGTCGCGGTCGTCGCGCTGACCGAGGACGGGCACACCGGCCGGAACTACCTGCTCACCGGGCCATCGGCTGTGACGTTCCACGAGGTGGCGGCCGAGCTGTCCGCGGTGCTGGGGCGGGAGATCGAGTACGTCCCCGTTCCCGAGGAAGGCGCGCGGATGGGCATGCTGGAGTCAGGCATGCCGCCGTGGTTCGCCGACGAGTTGCTGAACGTTTTCCGCGAGCTCCGCCGCGGCGTCGCGTCGGCACCGACCGACGTGGTCCGCGTGCTCACCGGACGCGAGCCGCGCACGGTCGGCGACTTCTTCCGGGCTCACGCCGACGCGTTCTGAGCCGCCTTCGGAACGAACAGGACCGCGACGAAAGCCAGGGCCGCGAGTGCCGCACACGACGCGAGGGCGACGACCACACCGTCGACCACCAACGCCGGCGACGCGAAGCTCCCGACCGCGGTGAACACCGCGACCAGCACGGCGACGCCGAACACGCCGCCAACCTCCTGCGTGGTGCTGTTGGCGCCCGCGGCCTTGCTGAGAAGCCCGTCGTCGACCGCCTTCATGACGACGTTCTGAATCACCGGGATCGTCATGGATGCCCCTACACCGTTGACGATCAGCCCGAGGAGCAGCCAGCCGTACGACGACGTCGTCGACGCGACGAACGCGATCACGGCATAGCCGACGGCGTCCAGGGCGAGCCCGGCGACGAGCACCGGACGGTCCCCGAGCCGGTCGGCGATGCTGCCCGCCAGCGGCGCGACCACGAGCAGGCAAGCGGTCCAGGGGATCAGCCGGATCCCTGCCTCCATGGGCGAATGTCCCAACCCTGATTGCAGGAACTGGCCGAGGAAGAACACCGTCCCATACAACGCGCCGAACACGAGGAAGCTCGCCAAAGTGCCGGCGGTGAACGCGCGCGAACGGAACAGCCGCAGCGGCAGCATCGGCGCGGGGCTACGGTTCTCCCAACGCACGAAGGCGATCAGCAACGCCACACCCGCGGCCAGCGGTACGAGAACGGCCGGGCTCGACCAGCCGAGCGCGTTCCCGTTCACCAGTCCCCAGACCAGGCCGATCGCACCCGCGGTGACCAGCACCAGACCCCGCAGATCCAGCGCGGCGTCCGGGCCGTGGCTCTCGTCGATGCGCGAACGGACGAGCACGATGGTCACCAGCGCGATCGGCACGTTGATCCAGAAGATCCACTCCCAGCCGAACATCTGCGCGACGACGCCGCCGACCGGTGGCCCGGCGATCGTGGCGAGGCCAGTGCGTCCCTCGAAGATGCCGAGCGCACGGCCGCGGTCCGCGGCCGGGAACGCCGCGCTGAGCAACGCGACCGCGAGCGGCATCACGAGCGCCGCGCCAGCGCCTTGCACCGCGCGGGCACCGATCAGCCAACCGATCGAGGGTGCGAGCGCGCAGGACGCCGAGGCCGCCGCGAAGACAGCGAGCCCGAGGATGACCACGCGCCGCCGCCCGAACCTGTCGCCGAGCGCGGCACCGGTCATGAGCAGCGCGGCGAACGTCAGCCCGTACGCCGTGACCGTCCACTGCAGCAGCTCGGTCGACGTGCCGAGGTCGACCCGGATCGTGTTCAGCGCGGTCGAGACGACGAGCAGGTCGAGCGCGACCATGAGCGAAGCCACCGACGTGACCCCCAGCACCCAGCCGCGGCGAGTCGTCGGTTTCGTTGTGGTGTCCATGCCCTAGAAGGACCCGGGCAGGGCCGCGAACTCATCGCGCGTCGGCGGGAAGCTCCATCGGCAGGCCGTAGGCGGGGAAGATGTCGGCATCGATGAACGCGGTGATCGCGGAGACCTTCGTGCCGCGCAGCGTGAGAACGTCGATCGCGTGCGGCACGTACGCGTCGCGCTCGGGATCGTAGCCGTAGGTCCCGAACGCGAGCTGCCCGTTCGACCAGGTCGGGACGAACCGCCAGCGGACCGTGAGCGGGCCGATCGGCATGAACGCGCGGATCGCGGCCAGGCCGTCGTACCACTCGGGCTCGGGCGGCATCGAGAACTTCGCGTCCTCGGTGAGCATCGAGACGATCCGTTCGATGTCGCCGGCCTCCCACGCGTCGACGTACTGCGTGACGAGGCCACGCAGCTCGGCGTCGTCGAGCGCACGCAGCGTGACCTGCTGGCTGGGCTCCGGGAGCGCCTCGTCGACCGCCTTGCGGGCTCGCTGCAAGGCACTGTTGACAGCGGGAACGGTGGTGTCGAGCGTCTCCGCCACCTCCCGTGCGGTGTAGCCGAGTACCTCGCGGAGCAGCAGCACGGCGCGTTGCAGCGCGGGCAGCTGTTGGAGGGCGACGACGAACGCCAGCTCGAGGCTTTCGCGTTGCTCGTAAGCCGCTTCGGCATCGTCGATGGGGTAGGGCTCCAGCCAGAGGGCCTCACCGGCGTGGGCCTCGAGCCCCGTGGGGAGCACCCGGCTCGGACGGCGTTCGATAAAGGACAGGCAGACGTTCGTCACGATCTTGTACAGCCATGCCCGCACCGAGCTGCGCCCCTCGAACCGCCCCAGCCCACGCCACGCGCGCAGCAGCGCTTCCTGCAACGCGTCCTCGGCGTCGTGGACCGACCCGAGCATGCGGTAGCTGTGGGCGTGCAGCTCGTGCCGGTACGTGTCGACGAGCTCGCGGTACGCGTCCTCGTCGCCGCCTCGCGCGGCCGTGAGCAAGGTCGTGTCGGTCATCCCTGAGAACTGTACGTCCTTGGCAGCTCCGCGAGCCGCTGCGCGAGGAAGCGGCGCTCGGGTTCGGTGCGGGCGAGCTCGAGGGCACGTACGTACGCCTGCCGCGCGTCGTCCGGCCGGTCCAGCCGGCACAGCAACTCCGCGCGGGTCGAGTGCAGGTACGGGTAGGAGTCGAGGTCGAGGCCGTCGACGATGCGCAGCGCCTGGTCGGGCGCGCCGGCCTCGGCGACCGCGACGGCCCGGTTGAGCTCGACGACGGGCGACCGGGTCAGCCGGGACAGCTCGCCGTAGAGCGCGGCGACCTGCGGCCAGTCGATGTCCGAATCCGCTTGCAGGGAAGCGATCGCGGCCTGCAGGACGTACGGTCCGTTGCCGCCGCGGGCCACCGCGCGGTCGACGAGCTCGCGGCCCTCGTCGATCAGCGTGCCGTCCCACAGTGAGCGGTCCTGGTCCGCGAGCCGGACGAGATCCTCGCCAGCGAAGCGGGCCGCCCGCCGGGCGTGGTGGCAGAGCATGAGCGCGAGCAGCGCGGCGACCTCGGGCTCGTCCGGCATCAGGTCGTACAGGACTCGGCCGAGCCGGATCGCCTCGTCGGACAGGTCGACAGGTCCGCTGTAGCCCTGGTTGAAGATCAGGTAGAGCACCGCGAGGACGGCGGCCAGCCGTTCCGGCAGCGTGTGGTCCGGCGGCACGCTGAACGGGATGCCGGCGCCCTTGATCTTGACCTTCGCGCGGGTGAGCCGGCGCTTCATCGTGTCCGGCGTGACGAGGAACGCGGCGGCGATGTCCTCGGTGCTGAGACCGCCGAGCGTACGAAGGGTCAACGCCACTTGGGCTTCGCGGGCGAGGGCGGGGTGGCAGCAGGTGAAGATCAGCTCGAGTCGTTCGTCCGGGATCGCCGTTTCGTCAACGTCGTAGGGGTCTTCGTACACATTCGGCTCCTGAAGCAACCTCGCCTTGACGGCGAACGTACGCTCCCGCCGGAGCCGGTCGAGCGCCTTGTTCCGCGCCGTCGTGACGAGCCAGCCGCCGGGGTTGGGCGGGACGCCGTCCCGCGGCCAGCGCTCGGCGGCGATGGCGAACGCTTCCTGAGCGGCCTCCTCGGCGACGTCGAAGTCGCCGAGGAAGCCGATCAGGCTGGCGAGGACTCGCCCCCACTCCTCGCGGAAGACCCGCTCGATCACATTCCCGGCTTCTCCACCAGCGGCCGGACCTCCACCGCGCCGCCGAGCCGGGCGGCCGGGATGCGCGCGGCGACCTGGAGCGCGACGTCGATGTTGTCCGCCTCGACGATGTAGTAGCCGGCGAACACCTCCTTGGTGTCCGCGAACGGGCCGTCGG
This sequence comes from Tenggerimyces flavus, assembly GCF_016907715.1. NCBI lineage: Bacteria > Bacillati > Actinomycetota > Actinomycetes > Propionibacteriales > Nocardioidaceae > Tenggerimyces > Tenggerimyces flavus. Next base: position 4,059,866 of record NZ_JAFBCM010000001.1, read on the forward strand.
TCAGCAGCGCGTCGCCGTCCTGCACCCGAACGGTGGTCGCGGTCTCGGGCCCCTGCAGCTGCCCGCCGTCGACGACACCCGGAACGTCGCGGATCGCGAGGTACTCCTTGGAGATCTGCTCGAGCTCCGACGGCGTCAGCGTGGGGTAGATGGCCGGGTTGTCCTGGATCAACAGTGCGTACCGCATGGTCGGTGCCTTTCCTTGCTAGGAAGTGCTGTCGTCCTGGCTACGAACGGCAGACCGCCGAGGGGACAGCGATCCGCAAGAGATTCTTCCCGGGATCCGATCCGCGCGCCGCCCTTCGCTGGATCAGGCCCGCCGCGGCGGTTTGGATGAAGGGCACCCCCATCCAAAGCTGCCGTCGACCTCGGTCCGGCTACTGCCCCGTGATCATGAACGTGATCATGAAGCCGGAGCCGTCCCATACGCCGCTCAGCCTTCATGATCACGTACATGATCATCGCGGTGGAGGGCACGTCGCGAGCGGGCCGAGCTTGGCGTTGGATGAAGGGCACCTTCATCCAATCCGCGCGGTGCGGGGGGCCACCTGGCTAGCCGGCGATTTCAGGCGTGCCGATGTCGGCGAACAGCGCGTTGGCCTCGCGTCGGTGGGCGGCGGCCGTCTCGGGGTCGCCGGAACGTTCGAGGGCGTCGGCCAGCACCGCGAGCGTCCGCGCGATCCCAAGCCGGTAGCCGGTGTCGCGGTGCAGCTCCAACGCCTCGTGGGCGTGCGCCGTGGCGCCGTCCAGGTCGAGCTCGACCAGCAGCACCGCGTGCGCCACCAGGGCCTGGCCGTGCAGGATCTGATAGCCGATGCTCCGGGCGGCCTCGACCGCGTGCTGGGCGTGGACGAGCGCCGGCTCCGTCCGACCGAGCCGGCCGAGCGCGACCGCCATCCCGATCAGCGCCTCGGTCTCCGGATGCCGCGCCGACGTCTCCCGCGCGAGCTGCAACGCCCGCGTGTGCTGGTCGATCGCGGCCTCGTACTCGCCGAGCCGGCGCCGGACCACGCCGAGCCGGTTGCGCGTGTACGCCTCGGTGAACCGGTCGCTCGTTCCCTGGACGAGCTCGAACGCGCGCTGGGCGTGCTCCGCCGCGGTCGCCTGCCGACCGGCGTCGGAGTGCACCGCCGCCAGCGCGCCGAGCGCCATGCCCTCGCCGTTCACGCTCCCGACCTTCCGATACAGCGACAGCGCCTCGGCGAGCGTCGACAGCGCGTCGTCGAAGCGGCCGAGCCGGTGGTAGAGCTCGCCGAGATAGTGGGTGGCGATCGCGAGCCCGTGCCGTTCGCCCAGCTCGCGGTAGTAGCGCATCGACTGGGACAGGTAGTCGCCCGCGAGCCGCAGCCGCCCCTGGGCGAGGTAGAGCACGCCGAGGTTGCACAGGTTGATCGCCTCGCCGCGCCGCGAGCCGATCGCGCGGTTGACCGCGAGCCCCCGCAGGTGCAGGGCGGCGGACAGGCCGAGCTCGCCGAGCTCGGAGTAGACGACGCCGAGGTTGCCGTACGCGTTCGCCTCGCCCTCGCGCCAACCGGCGCGCTCGCTCAGCTCCTGCGCGGCCTCCTGGTGCTCGATGACCTGCGGGTACTTGTTCAGGCACAGGTGCGCCATGCCCAGGCCGAAGTGTCCGGCAGCCCGCGCGCGGAGGTCGTCCGCTCGCTCGGCCGCGGCCAGCCCGGCCCCGGCGGCGGCGAGCCAGTCGACCGCGTTGCGGCGCAGCCAGAAGTAGCCGCGGAGCGCGTCGGCCAGCAGCCACGCGTAGTGCGGCGGGCCGTGGGCGGCGGTGTGCTCGATCGCGGCGATCAGGTTGGGCAGCTCGGCGTCCAGCCAGGCCAGCGCGGCGGCGGGGTCGGGATACTCGGCGTGGACCGACGTGGGAACGTACAGGCGCAGCACCTGCGGATAGAGCAACGTGGCCGCGGCGGCGACCTGGTCGAGGTACCAGTCGTTCAGCCGCGCGGTCGCCTCGGAACGGTCGTCGTCGCTGTCCTCGGACTCGGCGCGCTCGGCCGCGTACAGCCGGAGCAGGTCGTGGAACACGTACCGGCCGGGCTCGGGCTGGTCGACCAGATGCGCGCCGGCGAGCCTGTTCAGCAGCGCGACCGCGTGCGGAACGGGCAGGTCGGCGAGCGCCGCGGCGGCACCGGCGCTGACGTTCGGCCCGGGGATCAGCCCGAGCCGCCGGAACAGCCGGCGGGCGTCTCGGTCGAGCGCCTCGTACGAGAGGTCGAACGCGGAACGGACGGCCGACGGCTCGTCGTCGCCGATCTGCAACGCGTCGAGCCGCCCGCCCGCGACCAGGTCCGCGACCTGGTCGGCGATGCTGCCCTGCTGGTGGAACGTGAGGTTGGCGGCCGCGATCCGCAGCGCGAGCGGCAGCAGCGCGCAGAGCCTGGCCAGCTTCTCGGCGGCCTGCGGCTCGGCGGCGATCCGTTCGGGGCCGAGAAGCCTGGCCAGCAAGGCGTTCGCGTCCTCGGGGTCGAGGACGTCGAGCGTGACGTGCTGGCCGCCTTCGCGGGCGATCAGCCCGCCGAGGCGTTCCCGGCTGGTGACGAGCACGAGGCAGCCGGGCGTCCCCGGCAGCAGCGGGCGGACCTGCTCGGCGGTCTTGGCGTTGTCGAGGACGACCAGCACCCGCTTGCCCGCGAGCAGCGTGCGGTAGAGCGCGGCGGCCTGGTCGGGGTCGACCGGCACCTGGTCGGCGGGAACGCCGAGCGCGCGGAGGAAGCCCGCGAGCGCGTCGATCGGGCGCATCGGCGGCGACGAGGAGTAGCCGCGCAGGTTGACGTACAGCTGGCCGTCGGCGAAGCGTTCGCGTACCTGGTGCGCCCACTGCACGGCGACCGTCGTCTTGCCGACGCCGGCGGTGCCGGAGATCACGCCGAGCGCGACCCCGTCGGCGGCGTCGGCGAGCAGCTCGTCCAGCCGCTTCAACGCGCGGGCGCGACCGGTGAAGACCGCGGTGCCGGCGGGCAGCTGGGCGGGCACGGTGATGTCGAACGGCTGCGGCCTCGCCTCCAGCGGAACGGCGGCCGGCTCCTCCTCGATCGGCATGCCGCCGCTGAGGATCTGCCGATGCAGGTCCTGAACGGAGGCGGAGGGCTCGACGCCGAGCTGGTCCACGAGGGTGCCGCGGAGCTCGCGGTAGGCGGCGAGCGCGTCGGCCTGCCGGTCCGAGCGCGCGAGCGCCATCATCAGCAGCGCCCAGAGACGTTCGCGGAGCGGGTGGGAACGTACGTACGACCGCAGCTCGGCGGCGACAGCGGCGTGTCGGCCGCGGCGCAGGTCGAACTCGATCCGTTCCTCCAGAACGGTGAGCCGGCGCTCCTCCAGATGCATGGCCTCGACGCGGCCGGTCTCCTGGGAGATGCCCTCCAGCACGGGACCGTGCCAGAGCGCGAGGGCCTCGGTCAGCAGGCCGGAACGTTGCTCCAGCGCCGCGGCGGACTCGTCGCCGTCCAGCGCGTGCGCGGCGCCGACGAGCTCCTCGAACCGGTCGCGGTCGAGCTCGCCCGGCCGTACCTCGAGGAGGTAGCCAGGCGGACGGGTCTGCAGCGGCTGCCGGTCGGTCTGGAGGGCGCGGCGGAGCTGGGCGACGCAGCCCTGCAGCAGGCCGCGCGCGGAGGACGGAGCGCGGTCGCCCCACAGGTGCTCGACCAGGCGATCGGTGGACACGACCCGGTTGGCGTGGAGCAGCAGGATCGCCAGCAGGGCTTGCTGCTGCGGCCCGCCCACGTTGACCGAACGACCGTCTTCGAGGACCTCGAGAGGCCCGAGAATCCGAAACCGCATACACACCCCCCAGGTGGTCTCGGCCCTGCCAGGTTAACAGTCAGCAACCAGCGGGGTCCGGAAAATGCCGATCCTCGATCACCCTCCGCTTATGCGGATTCGGGCTAGTCCGCAGGACGTTCGCGAAGGCGTTTGAGTTGGCTGCGTTGCTGCTTGTTCTGCCGCCGGCGTTGGACCGAGCCCTTCGTAGGGCGGGTACGACGCCTCGGCCGGGGTGGGGGAGCGAAGGCCTGTTCGAGCGTCGTCGTGAGCCGGACGAGGGCAGCGCGCCGGTTGGCGAGCTGGGATCGGTGCTCGGACGCGGCGATCGACAGCACGCCGTCGACGAGCCGGTCGCCGAGCCGCTGGACGGCCCGTTCGCGCAGGTTGTCCGGTACGGAAGGCGAACCGGCCAGGTCGAACGACACGGTCGCCCGCGAGTCGGTGGTGTTGACCGACTGACCGCCCGGGCCGCTCGACCGGGAGAACCGCCAGGTGAGCTCGTCCTCGGGGATGTCGACCGGACCGGCCCGCAACGGTGCCACGTGCTCAGCTGCTGCTTGCTCCGCCGGCGACCGCGACGCTGACGATCACCGCGGTGGTCGCGGCCTGGACGGCTTCGACGGCCTTGCGGACCGCTTCGGCAGCCCAGGCGCTCTCTGCGATCTCCTTGGCCCGTTTGCGAACCGCGCGGCGGTCCGGCGCGTCGACGACCTTCTGCACCGAGTCGATCGCGGAGAGCATCGCGATGAGCGCGGCCGTCCGCGGGTCGGGCTCCTTGCCGAGCAGCAGCGCGGCGTCCAGCTTGGAACGGACCTCCGCTTCGGCTGCGGCGTCGGCCGCCGGCCACCGCGTGGTCGGGAACAGCCCGAGCACCTTCTCCTCGCGGCGTTCGAGCACGCCGCGGTCGGCCAGCCGGTCGAGCAGCCGGTCGCGGAGGTTCTTGGCCAACGCGCCAAGGACGTTCTGCGGCTTGCGGCCTTCCTTGTCGTCGATGATCTCGAGGGCTCCGTCCAGAACGTCGTCGCCGAACGGCGACCTGTCCCGGACGACCAGGCGGCCCTTGCGCTCCGTGTCGTTCTCGCCGGCGATGTCGACGCGGCCGGCCATTGCGAGCTCGATGAGCACCGCACCCGCGAGCGCGTGGTCGACCTTCGTGCGCTCGACGACCGCCTTGCCGGTGGCGTCGGCGTACAGGAGCAACAGCAGGTCTTCGGCGATGATCATGTGTCCAGGATAGGGCGCCGCCAGTGGACCGTCGCGCTGGCGTGGAAGACTCACGGGCATGGCATATCTCGCTGCGGACGACCGCTATGACCGGATTCAGTACCGCCGCTCGGGACGTAGCGGCCTGAACCTGCCGGCCGTTTCCCTCGGACTGTGGCACAACTTCGGCGACGACTTCCCGTTGGAGCGGCAGCGCTCGATCCTCCGCCGGGCTTTCGACCTCGGCATCACGCACTTCGACCTCGCCAACAACTACGGCCCTCCGGCGGGCTCGGCCGAGCTGAACTTCGGCAAGCTGTTCCGCGAGGACTTCGTTCCCTACCGGGACGAACTGGTGATCTCGACCAAGGCGGGCTACTACATGTGGCCCGGCCCGTACGGCGAGTGGGGCTCGCGGAAGTACGTGCTCGGCAGCCTCGACCAGAGTCTGAAGCGGATGGGCGTGGACTACGTCGACATCTTCTACTCGCACCGGTTCGACCCGGACACGCCGCTCGAGGAGACGATGGGCGCGCTGGATACGGCCGTTCGCTCCGGGAAAGCGCTTTATGCCGGCATTTCGTCGTACTCGCCCGAGGCCACCAGGCAGGCTGTGGCGATCCTGCGCGAGCTGGGTACGCCGTTGCTCATCCACCAGCCGTCGTACTCGATGCTGAACCGCTGGATCGAGGAGGCGCTGCTCGACGTGCTCGGTGACGAGGGCGTGGGTTGCATCGCGTTCTCCCCGCTGGCACAGGGGATGCTGACCTCGAAGTACCTGAACGGCATCCCCGACGACTCGCGTGCGGCGCAGGGCAAGTCGCTCAACCCGGACCAGCTGAACGAGAAGAACCTCGCGCACATCCGGGCGCTGAACGGGATCGCCGAGCGGCGCGGCCAGACGCTGGCGCAGCTGGCGCTGTCCTGGGCACTGCGCGACTCGCGCGTGACCTCGGTGCTGATCGGCGCGAGCAGCGTGGAGCAGCTGCAGGACAACGTCGCGGCGCTGGACGGTCCGGCGTTCACCGACTCCGAGCTGGAGGAGATCGACCAGCACGCGGTCGAGGCGGGCATCAACATCTGGAAGAAGTCCAGCCACGGCTGACCGTCCCCAAGCACCACGACTTCCCTAACCCAACCGGGGTTTACCACGTGGCAAAGCCACCCCAAACCCCATCCTGGCAAGGGAAGTCGCGGGACCTGTGGAAACTGGGGACGGTGGGACGCCTTCGGGTGCAGAGTCCGAGAATGAACGTGAGACGGCTCGTCGTCTTCTTCAGCTTGGCGCTGGCGCTCACCTGGGTCGTCTGGGTGCCGCGAGCGCTGGCTTCGCACGGGATCGTTCGAGGGGCGGTCGCCGACCTGGCGACCGCCCTCGGTCTGTACTGGTCCTGGATGCCCGCCATCGCGGCACTGCTCACCGCGGCGTTGGTGGGTGGGCGTGCCGAGGTGCGGGCGTGGCTCGGTCGGCTGGGTAGGTGGCGGGTCGGACCGCAGTGGTACGCCATCGCGCTGCTCGGGCCTGCCGCGTTCGCCCTGCTCGTCGGCGGGATCGCGGCCGCCCTCGGGCTCGGTGACCTGTGGCCCCGCGCGCTCGACAGTGGTGTGGCGGCGATCGGCTTCTTCGCTGTTCTGCTGCTGACCGACGGCCTCGGTGAGGAGACCGGCTGGCGGGGGTACGCGCTGCCGGCGCTGCTGGAACGCCACTGGGCGCTGGTCGCGAGCCTGATCCTGGGCGTGTTCTGGGCCGTCTGGCACCTGCCGTTGTGGATCACCGCGGGGTCGGCGCTGGATGGCAGCCCCTGGCTGTTCCACCTCGTCGACCTCCCAGCGACCTCGATCCTCTACACCTGGCTGTTCCTGCGCAGCCGGGAGAGCGTGCCGGTCGCCATCGTCCTGCACGCCTCCATCAACCTCTGGGTCGCCGCGCCCACCGGAACGGCGGCTCAGCTGGCCCTCGTTCTCGGCCTGAAGCTCGCGCTGGTGGCCGTCGCGATCGCGACCGGCCTCGCGCCGCGATCGTCCCACCTGACGAGAACCGCGTCTGGATAGCGAGACCCGCGTTTGGCTGCTTCCGGACAGGCTGGTTCACTACCTCGGTGATCGAGCTGGACGATCTTCGCAAGACGTACCACCTCCCCGGGAGGGACGTGGTCGCGCTCGCCGGCGTCGATCTCGAGGTCGCGCCGGGCGAGGTGTACGGCGTCGTCGGCGAGAGCGGTGCCGGCAAGTCCACGTTGCTCCGCTGCGTCAACCTGCTCGAGCGCCCCGACACCGGCACGGTCACCGTCGCCGGACAGGAGCTCACGTCGCTGCGCGGTGAGGAGCTTCGCAAAGCCCGCCAGCAGATCGGCATGATCTTCCAGCACTTCGAGCTGCTCGCCCAGCGTACGGTCGCCGCGAACGTCGCGCTCCCGCTCGAGCTCGCCGGCGTGAAGCGACGCAAGCGCGACCTGCGCGTCGACGAGCTGCTCGACCTCGTCGGCCTCGCGGACAAGGCCGCGGCGTATCCCGCTCAGCTCTCCGGCGGCCAGAAGCAGCGCGTCGGCATCGCCCGCGCGCTCGCCGCCGGTCCCGCGGTCATGCTGTGCGACGAGGCGACCAGCGCGCTCGACCCCGACACGACCCGTTCGATCCTCGGGCTGCTCCGCGACATCACCAGCCGCCTCGGCGTCACTGTGTTGTTGATCACGCACGAGTACGAGGTCGTCAAGAGCGTCTGCGACTCCGTCGCGCTGCTCAAGGACGGCAAGGTCGTCGAGAAGGGCCCGATCGCGTCGCTGCTCTCGACGCCGAACTCCGTACTGGCGCACGCCCTGCTGCCACGCCTCCCGGTCGCCGAGCCCGCGACGAACGGGGGAGTGATCGCCGACCTCACGTTCCTCGGCGAGGCCGCGAACCGGCCGGTGATCACCGAGACCGCGCGCACGTTCGACATCGACATCAGCGTGGTCGCCGGCGCTCTCGAGTCGCTCGCCGGCCTGCGCGTCGGGCGGCTGCGGGTCGAGCTGCTCGGCGCCGCCGAGGCCTGCGATGGCGCGCTCAAGCGATTCGGCGAGCTCGAGCTCGCGCCGGAGGTGCACCGGGTATGAACGACTGGCAGAGCCTCGTTCCCGAGCTCCTCGACGCGACCGTCGACACCCTCTACATGGTCGGCCTCGCGTCGGTCGTCACGATCGTCGGCGGGCTGCCGCTCGGCGTTCTCCTGCTGCTGACCGACAAGGGCGGGCTGCTCGCCGCGCCCAAAGCGCAGCGCGTGCTCGGCGCGGTCGTGAACGTGGGGCGTTCGCTGCCGTTCATCGTGCTGCTCGTCGCGGTGATCCCGTTCACCCGCTTGGTCGTCGGCACCACGATCGGCAGCACGGCGGCGATCGTTCCGCTGTCGCTGGGCGCGATCCCGTTCTTCGCCCGTCTCGTGGAGACCTCGCTGCGCGACGTCGACCGCGGCCTGGTCGAGGCGGCGCTCGCGATGGGTGCGCGGACGCGCGACGTCGTGGGAACAGTCTATTTGCGTGAGACGTTGCCAAGTCTTGTGTCCGGACTCACGATCACGATCGTCGCGCTCATCGGCTACAGCGCGATGGCGGGCGTCGTCGGTGGCGGGGGACTGGGCGACCTGGCGATCCGGTACGGCTACCAGCGGTTCGAGACCGACGTCATGGTGGCCACCGTGGTCCTCCTCATCGTGATGGTCCAGCTCGTACAGATGGCCGGCGACACGATCGCCCGCCGGCTGGACCATCGCTGAAACAGCAAGGAAGGAAATCCCTCAGATGCGCAAGCTCTGGTTGACACTGTCTGCCCTCGTTCTCGCGGTCGGCCTGGCCGCGTGCGGCAGCAACGGCGGGGAGGCGGCAGATCCCGAGGCCCCGTTGAAGGTCGGAGTGAACCCGGTGCCGCACGCCGAGATCCTCAAGTACGTCAAGGACAACCTCGCGGAGAAGGCCGGGCTGGAGATCGAGATCGTCGAGTTCAACGACTACGTGCAGCCCAACGTCGCGTTGAAGGAAGCCAAGCTCGACGCGAACTACTTCCAGCACGTCCCGTACCTCGAGGAGGAGATCAAGCAGAAGGGGTACGAGTTCACGTTCGTCGCTCCCGTGCACATCGAGCCGCTCGGCCTGTACTCCCGTTCGGTCAAGGACGTGGGCGCTCTGCCGGCTGGTGCCGAGGTCGCGATCCCGAACGACGCGACGAACGGTGGGCGCGCGCTCAACCTGCTGGCGAAGAACGGCCTGCTGACGTTGAAGGACGGCGCGGGAACCGCCGCGACGCAGCGCGACATCACCGCGAACCCGAAGGACCTGAAGATCCACGAGCTCGAGGCCGCGCAGCTGCCCCGTTCGCTGGAGGACGTCGGCGCCGCGGTCGTGAACGGCAACTACGCGATCGAGGCGGGCCTGAAGCCGGCTTCCGACTCGTTGGTGCTGGAGGACGGCAAGGACAACCCGTACGCGAACGGGCTGGTCGTCCGTACCGGCGACGAGAAGGACCCGCGGATCACCAAGCTCGTGTCGCTGCTGCAGTCTCCCGAGGTGAAGAAGTTCATCGAGGAGAAGTACGCGGGCGGCGTGCTGCCGGCGTTCTAGGGGAAGAGTCAGGGATCGTCCCGGAACCCGTCGGACGGTGCCGGTCGTAGAGTTGGTACGCACCCAAGGAACGGGAGGAGGTCGACATGCTGCTCAAGATCCTGCTGATCATTGCCGCCATCTGGCTGGTCTTCGCTGTGCTGGGCTTCCTCATCAAGGGAGCGCTCGTACTCGGGGTCATCGCCCTGATCCTGTTCGGTGCCACCAGCGCGTGGGCGTGGGTCAAGCGCAACGCGTAAACATCTTTCAGCATTGACGATCGGCCGCGACAAAGTGTCGCGGCCGATCTTTTACGTTCGACTGCGTTCGACGATGGGCCTTCCCTAGCCTCTGTCGGGTCGCGGAACTTCCCGACCCATTCCTGAGGGGGAAATCCCACCTATGCCTTACCGACGTGTGTCCAAAATCTCGTTCGCCGCGGCCCTTGTCGCAGCCCTCGGCTTCAGCGTGCTCACCGCGACCGAGGCCAGTGCGGGCAACCCGTTGCAGTTCGGGCACATCCAGTACAACTCGCCCGGCACCGACAACACGAAGAACCTGAACGGCGAGTACGTCGTCATCAAGAACACCGGCAGCTACGCGATCAACCTGAAGGGCATGCGAGTCGCGGACGCGGTGGGGCACACGTACGTTTTCCCGTCGTTCGTCGTCGCCAGCAAGCGCGCCGTCACGCTGCACACGGGCAAGGGCACGAACCGGCCGGGACACCTGTACTGGAACTCCGGCTGGCACATCTGGAACAACGCCAAGCCCGGCGACGTCGCGCGGCTGAAGTACCCGTCGCCGTCCAAGGCGATCTCGGACACGTGCTCGTGGCCGGGGGACAACTCCAAGCAGCAGCCGGGCTACGTGGTCTGCAAGCCCTAGCCTCGGGATTTCGGGTGTTGGTGGACGACTTCGGCGCGTGAAAGCCGGGCATGTCTGTCCTGCTGGGGAGGCTTGGGGTGGCGACGCCTGGAGTGAGCTGAGCGGGAAGGCGCTCCGTAGGTGAAGCGTGTCGTGGTCGCCTTACCCGGCCAGTGGCCGCCCTACCTGGCGTCCACCCCACGTAAAGCGGCCAATGACCATGTAAACATGATCATTAGCCCCAGGCGGGGGCGGTCCGGGCCGACGGTCGGACGAAAGAACGAGGCTAGGGCGCGATCTCGCCGGTCTGGAAGCCGATCGTGGCGGTGGCCCTGCGTACGGCACCGACGGGGGTCTGCGGGACGACGTCGTCGAGGAACGCGTACTGCCTCGCCACGTGCCCGAGACCGGGCACCCGCTTGGCCACCTGCCACCACGCGGCGATGTCGGCCCAGCCCGGCGCCGACAGCGAGCCGCCGAAGTGCTGCACCGACAGCGCGGCGCAGAGGTTGGCGAACCTCAGGCGGTGTAGCAGCGGCCACCCGGCGAGCGTCGAGGTGACGAACCCGGCGGCGAACACGTCGCCGGCGCCGGTGACGTCGAGCGCCTCGACCGGGAGGGCCGGGACGTCGACCTCCTCACCCGTCGTGGTGTCGATCGCCACCGCGCCCTCGCTGCCCCGGGTGATGACGGCGACGGGGACGTGCTTGGCGAGCTCGTGCAGGGCATCCTGCGGTGAGTCCGTACGGGTGTAGTGCATGGCCTCGGTCGCGTTCGGAAGGAAGACGTCGCAGACCTGCAGCCGGTCGAGGACCTCGGGTCGCCACTGCTCGGTCGGGTCCCAGCCGATGTCGGCGAAGACCAGGGCGCCTTCGGAGTGGGCTTTGGCGGCCCAGTTCTCGGTCTCGTGGTCGAGGTCGACGAAGCACGCCCTCGTCTTCGGCGTACCCGGCTGGCTGCTCGCGATCATGTCGTCGGCGGGGACCGGCGGCTCGTGCGCGTGCGTGACCATGCTGCGGTCGGACTCGTACGCGAGGCTGATCGTGACGGGGGAGTGCCACTGCGGGAAGCGGCGCGAGGTGGACAGGTCGACGCCCTCCTGCTCGGCGAGCGTGCGCCAGCAGAAGTCGCCGTACACGTCCGCCCCGAACGCCGCGGCGAGGCTCGTCCTGAGGCCCAGCCTGGCTAGCGCGATGGCCAGATTGGCGATGCCACCGGGGCTCGAGCCCATGCCGGAGGTATAGATCTCGGTCCCCGCGGCGGGTGGGGAGGCGAGCCCAGTGAAGATGATGTCGAGGAAGACCTTGCCGGACAGGAAGACATCGAACGGCGGATCGTCCGCGGTGCGTCTCGCGACGAGCGGATCGTGCGCCGGGCCTCGACCGACGATGCCGCCGATCTCCCACGGCGTGCTCTTGTTCGACTCCTGCCCGTCGGCCACGATTGCTGGCCTCCCTCGTCCGTCCCCGTGCCCCAGCGTCCAGCGCCCTGCTATCCGGCAACGGTAGCCGCATACGACAAATGGCGCGGAGAGATCTCCGCGCCATCGCCCATATGGCTGCAGCCGCCTGCCTGTCTTGCGCACGCGGCGTTGAAGCCTGTGAGCACGCCAGTAAGGAGTCTGGCAGCGAGCCGGAGAGAGGAGTGGACAAACAGATGAAGAGGCAGCGAACGCCCGGCTTCATCCGCACCACAAGAGACCTGGGGAATCCCCACAAGCGACCTCAGCACGGCAGCAAACCCCAGCAAGAAGGAACCTCCCCCGGGACACCTGTTCCGGGGGCAGGGGCGGCGCGTGAAAAACAGGTGGCCGGGCCGGGGCGAGTCAAGGGCCGCTCCGCGGTCGCGAAGCGACGTCGCCCCTCTGCGAAGCCGCCGCGGCGGCCTCGACGCGCCCCGGACCGGCCACCACACTCGGACGCCGCCACAGACCCGAGAGCACCAAACCCAGAGCAGCGCCGATCGAACACCGCGCCCGAGACCTCCCCGCGACCCAACAGCAGCGGCGAAGAGGATGGCGACGGGCCATCACCACATCCCCACCGTCGCGCCAATGGAACGCGAAACAGACACGGCTCGAACACCGGCCAGCCGCTGGCCGAGCAGGGGTGGGCCGAGCAGGGGTGGGCCGAGCAGGGGTGGGCCGAGCAGGAGTGGCCGAGCAGGAGCAGAGCCCAGAAACGACGAGCAGCGTGGCCCACGAGACCTCCCGAGCACTTTGCCCACGAAGGGGGCGTTCCGGGGTCACACAGACGGGTAGGAAACGCCCCCTTGATGGGTAAAGTCACGATGCGGGAAGCCCACAATCGACAAGCGGCGCGGTCCCGACAAGTCTGAGTGAGTGTCCGCAGGCTCGCCCCGGCCCGGGTGATCATGAACGTGATCATGAAGCCAGACAGCCGTATGCGACGGGTTCCCTTTCATGATCACGTACATGATCACCGCCGGCGCAGGCGAGTCCCGGCTTCAGAGCACTTGGGCGTTCCAGCCCACCGCAGATGCGGGAAGCCAAGAAACGACGAGTGGCGCGGAGGAGATCCTCCGCGCCACCGTCCATATCGTGACAGCTGCCTGGGTGTACTGGCCTCAGGCCGCGTTGGGGCCGACCAAGTCCGCGTCGGCGATCTTGCGTAGGCGGTGCAACGCGTCCCGCTCGAGCTGGCGCACGCGTTCGCGCGACAGTCCGAACCGGTCCGCGATCTCGGCGAGCTTCCACGGCCGGCCGTCTTCCAGGCCGTACCGCAGGCGGACGATCTGCGCCGAGCGGTCGTCCAAGGTCTCGATCAGCGACGAGAGCCGCGAGCTGGACTCGGCCGCCACAACGGTCTCGTCCGGTCCGGGCATCACGTCACGGGCCACCAGGTCGCCCAGCGACGTCTCGCCGTCCTCGTCGACGGTGACGTCGAGCGACACGTGGTCGCGTCCCCAGCTCACCAGCTCCTCGACCCGCTGCTCGGGCACCCCGAGCTGGGCCGCGAGCTCCGCGGTCTCCGGGTCGCGTCCCAGCTGCCGCTCCAGCGACCGGCGGGCCGAACCCAGCGCGTTCAGGTCTTCCACCACGTGCACCGGCAGCCGTACGACACGCGCCTGCTGCGCGATGCCGCGGGTGATGGCCTGCCGGATCCACCACGTGGCGTACGTGGAGAACTTGAAACCCTTGGTGTAGTCGAACTTCTCGATGGCTCGAATCAGGCCGGTATTACCCTCCTGAACGAGGTCCAGCAACGGCATCCCGGACCGGCCGTACTTCCGTGCGACGGAGACCACCAAACGCAGGTTGGCCTCCAGGAAGTGACGCTTGGCCCGATGCCCGGCTTCCGCGAGCCAGACCAGCTCCTCGTACGTGGCGTTGGCGGGCGCCTTCTTCAGACCTGCCGTGCCCTCGTCGAGCAGTTGCTCGGCGTACAGGCCGGCCTCGATGGCCAGAGAAAGTTCGACCTCCTGAGCCGCATCGAGCAGCGGTGTACGCGAGATCTCGTCGAGGTACCGGCCGACTAGGTCGCGGTCTTCGGCGTGATCACTAGCTCGTGTGCGACGAATAGCCAACGTGGCTCCTCCCGGGTCGATCTACGCGCCCCCTTGAAGGAGGAGCGCTCGTCGTTCCCAACGTGCTACGCACCTGGTCAATTCCCACTTCAGGCCCGAACAGCCGTACCGAAAATGTGGCGCCCGTCACAGATCGTTCGCCGGCTCATGATCGGCCTGTCCGTCTCCGGCCGCGTGGATCATCCGAACGGTCTGAACGGTGTCCGCTTCGGCCGCGGCCTTGTCGTCTCGATACCTGAGAACGCGCGCGAACCGCAGCGCCATTCCCCCGGGGTAGCGGGTCGAGCCCTGGACGCCGTCGAACGCGATCTCCACGACCTGTTCCGGCCGTACGTACACCGTCCAGTCGTCCCGGCGCGTCTCCAGCTCCTGGAACCGCTCGGTCTGCCACCGCAGCAGCTCGTCGGTCAGCCCCTTGAACGTCTTGCCGAGCATCACGAACTCGCCCGTCGTCTCGTCCCGCGCGCCGAGGTGCAGGTTGGACAGCAGGCCGGTACGCCGGCCGTGCCCCCACTCGACGGCCAGCACGACCAGGTCGAGCGTGTGCCGCGGCTTGACCTTGATCCAGGCGGCGCCGCGCCGGCCGGCGTCGTACGTCGCGTCCAGCGACTTCACCACCACGCCCTCGTGGCCGCGCTGGACGGCGTCGGCGAAGTACGCCTGCGCCTCGTCGACGTCCTCGGTGACGATCCGGGGCACCCGCAGACCCTCCGGCACCAGCCGCGCGAGCACCTCCCAACGGGAAGTCCCCGGCTCGGCCAGCAGGTCAGTACCGTCGGCGTGCAGGATGTCGAAGAAGAACGTGGACAACGGGGTCGTCTCGCGCAGCTTGGCGACGTCCGTACGCGACCCGGTCCGCGAGGCGGTGACCTGGAACGGCTTCGCCCGCCCCGCCGCGTCGAGCGCGATCACCTCGCCGTCGAGGATCACCGTCTTGACCGGCAGCGCGAGCACCGCCTCGACCACCTCGGGCAGCCGGGGAGTGATCTCGTCGAGCGTGCGGGTGAAGATCCGTACGTCGTCGCCGTGGCGATGCACCTGCACGCGGATCCCGTCCAGCTTCCACTCCACCGCGGCCGGCCCGCCGATCTTCTCCAGCGCGTCGGCCATCGACGGCGCCGGCGAGGCGAGCATCGGCTTCAACGGGCTGCCGACGGTCAGCGCGAACTGGTCCAAACCGCCACCGCCCAGGACGGCCGCCGCCACCGGCGGGATCGCCCCGGCGACCATCACGGCGTGGCGGACCGCCGCGACCGGCTGGCCACTGGTCCGGATCACCGCGTCGAGCATGATCCCGTCCAGCGCGCCCTGCCGCAGCTCGCCCGCCACCAGGCCCATCAGGAACCGCTGCTCCGCGGCCGTCGCCCGCTCGGTCAGCGAGCCGAGCAGCCGCTTGCGCTCGGCCTGCGAGCCGGCGCCGGAGACGTGGGAGAGCTGTTCGAAGGCCGTGTCGACCTCGCTGACCGTGATCGACTCGGTCGACGCCGGCTCGGGCATCGCGCGCAGCGAGGCGTAGCCCACGCCCGTACGGCGTTGCCGGAGCTCACCGGCGAGGTATCTGACCACCAGCTCCACCTCGGCCGGCGTGTCTGCCGCTCCGAGGGCCGAGGCGAGGTGCCCGATCTTCGCCAGGCGCGACGACGTGCCCGCCACGGCGGCGGACGTACGGACCAGGTCGGCGAACAGCATGCGACGCATTCTGCCTGCCCGCACCGACATCCGGGCAGTACGAAGGGCGGCGCCCGGGGAGTAGCGCCGCCCTTCGTGTGTTGCCACCGCTCACCGCAGCCTCAGCACCGTCAGTCCGCCCGCGGCAAGCGGCTTCTCTTCTCGGGAACCAACCCGTGAGGGTTGACTCAACGTGGCCAGTTCGGAGGCAACTGACCGGGATCGTTGGGGTCCTGCTCGCCGTTCGGGTCCTCCTGCTGGTTCGGGTCCTCCTGCTGCGACTGCGGCTGCTTCCCGCCGTCGCTGCCGAGCGTCGCGTCGACGGTCTGGCTCTTTCCGTCGCGGACGAACGTGACCGTGACCTTCTCGCCCGGCCGGTGCGAACGTACGGCCGCGATCAGGCTGTCCGCGTCCGCGATCGACCGGTCACCGAGCTTGGTGACGACGTCGCCGACCTTCAGCCCGGCCGCCTCGGCCGCGCTGCCCGTGGTGATCTCACCGACCTGGGCGCCGGACGTCTCCGTACCGGTCGACTGGGTCAGCGACACCCCGAGCTGGGCGTGCTCGGCCGTACCGTCCTTCAGCAGCTCCTGCGCGATCGGCCGGGCCTGGTCGACCGGGATCGCGAAGCCGACGCCGATGTTGCCGCTCTGTCCGCCTTGCGACCCTCCGACGGTCGCGATCGCGGAGTTCACGCCCACCAGCTGGCCGGCCATGTTGACCAGCGCGCCGCCCGAGTTGCCGGGGTTGATCGCCGCGTCGGTCTGGATCGCGTCGATCACCGTGTTCGTACTGGTGTCCTCGGGGTCGCCCGTACGCACCGGGCGGTTCAGCGAGCTCACGATGCCCGACGTCACCGTGCCGGACAGCCCGAGCGGCGACCCGATCGCGACGACCTGCTGGCCGACCGCGAGCGTGGAGGAGCTGCCGAGCTGGACCGGCGTCAGGCCGGAGACGCCCTGGGCCTTGATCACCGCGAGGTCGGTCGTCGGGTCGAGCCCCACGACCTCGGCCTTGGCGGTCTTGCCGTTGGAGAACGTGACGGACAGCTCGCCGCCGTTCGCGCCGACCTGCGCCACGTGGTTGTTGGTGAGGATCTGGCCGTCGGCGGAGAGGACGACGCCACTGCCGCCGCCGGTCTGGCCTTGTGCGCTGCGCATCGTGATCGACACGACGCTCGGCAGCACCTTGGCGGCGACCTGCTGGACGCTGCCGGCGGCGGGAGTGTTGCCGCTCGGCTGGTTCTGCGCGGGCGGCTGCTGGAGCGCCGTGTTGGCCGGCGCCTCCTGCCGCGGTGCGAACGCGTACGTGGCCGCGGCTCCGGCGCCGCCACCGATCAGGCCGGCGGCGACCGCCGCGACGACCAGTGCCGCGATCCCGCGCCGGGGCTTCGAAGGCCCGCGGCCAGGCGGTGGCTGGTGTGGCGGTTGCTGCGGCGGATGGGGTGGCTGCGGCGGCTGCCCGTAGGGGAACGGCCGGTACGGTCCCGGCTGCGACTGCCCGTACGGCGGCTGCGGCCCGAGGGGGATCGTCGGCGTCTCTGTCATGACAATGAGCCTTCCCGGTGATGCTGAGATGACACTGAGAGGTTCCCGAGAGGTCGCCAAGAAGGCTGTTTACCTCGGGTGAATCGGGCCCGGCGTACCGGGGATGCGCAGCGACATCAGCGCGCCGCCGCTGGGTGCGCGGCCCGCCTGCACCATGCCGCCGTGCCGGTCCGCGGCCTGTTTGACGATCGCGAGGCCGAGCCCCGAGCCGGGCATCATCCGCGCCTCGGTGGAGCGGTAGAACCGTTCGAACACATGCGGCAGGTCGGCCTCGTTGATGCCTGGACCCTGGTCGGTGACCGTGAGTAGCCCGCCGCGCAGGTCGACGGTGACGACGCCGCCGGGCGGGCTCCACTTGGCCGCGTTGTCGAGCAGGTTGGTGATCGCGCGTTCGAGGAGCTGGACGTCGCCGATCGTGTTCCACGGGGCGAGGTCGACCTTGAACGCGACACTCGGCGCGCGGAGCCGTACCCGTTCGATGGAACGGCGTGTCACATCGGCCAGGTTGACCGCGCCACGGGCCGAGGCGGCGGGATCCTCGCGGGAGAGCTCGACGAGGTCGCCGACGAGCGTGGTGAGCTCGAGCACCTGGGCGCGGACATCGCGGAGCAGGGCGACGCGTTCCTCGGGCGGGAGGCCGTTCGTGCCCTCGCTCTGGGCGAGCAGGTCGAGGTTGGTGCGGAGGCTGGTGAGAGGGGTCCTCAGCTCGTGCCCGGCGTCGGCCACCAAGCGGCGTTGCCGGTTGCGCGCCTCGCCGAGCGCGCCGAGCATCGCGTTGAAGCTGTGCGCGAGCCGGGCGAGTTCGTCGTTGCCCTGCACGGGAATCGGCCGGAGATCCTCGGTACGAGCGACGTGCTCAGCAGCCGCGGTGAGGCGGCGGACGGGTTGGAGGGCGGTACGTGAGATACCCCACCCACCCCAGGCGGCGAGACCGACCCCGATGCCGCCGACGAGGAAGAGGACGAAACCGAGTGCCCCGAGGATGCGGTTGCTGTCACCGGTCCATTGGGCCATCACGAGTGCTTGACCGTCCTGGACGGGAACAGCGACGACGCGGTACTCCTTGCCCGTGGCCGGGTCGCGCGTGGTCCGGATGCTGTCGGGCGCGAAACCGCCGGCGACCTCGATCTCCGGGACGCCGTAGGGCGGTGCGCCACGATCCGGCGATGACACAGCCTCACCGAGCGCGTTGACCAGCGCGATCTTGAGGTCGCCAGCGCCCAACGCTTCGGCCGGGATCTCGCGCAGCACCCGGACGTTCGTCAGCGGTCCGCCTGAGGCGGCGTGAGCCCGCGCGAGCAGGTTCGAGTCCACTTGGTGCAGCAGCGACATCCGCACCGTGACGTATGCCGAGACCGAGATCAAGACCACCAGCAGGCCGACGCCGATCGCGGCGAAGATACTGACCCGCTTGCGCAGCGGAAGGTTCTGCAGCCGATTCCTCGCTGTCGCCGTCCACTCGTCCATCGAGCTCACGGTGGGGTGTCCCTCAAGACGTACCCGACCCCCCGCACCGTGTGCAGCAGCCGCGGCTCGCTCTCGGCTTCGGTCTTGCGGCGCAGGTATCCGACGTACACCTCGAGCGAGTTCGCCGACGTCGGGAAGTCGAAGCCCCACACCTCTTCGAGGATCTGCGTCCGCTCCAGCACCTGCCGCGGGTGGCGCAGGAACAGCTCGAGCAACGTGAACTCCGTACGCGTCAGGCTGATGTACCGCCCCGCCCGCGTCACCTCACGGGTCGCGGGGTCGAGCACGAGGTCGGCGTACTCCAGCTTCACGCCGTCGGCCGACGGCCCGGTACGCCGCAGCAACGCGCGTACGCGGGCGAGCAGTTCCTCCAACGCGAACGGCTTCGCCAGGTAGTCGTCCGCACCCGCGTCGAGCCCGGCGACCCGGTCTGCGACCGCGTCGCGCGCGGTGAGCACGAGGATCGGCACGTCGTTCCCCGACGCGCGGAGCGCGCGGCAGGTCGCGATCCCGTCCAGCCTGGGCATCATGACGTCCAGCACGACCGCATCGGGGTGCCGGCTCGCCACGTGACGAAGGGCCTCCTCGC
Organism: Tenggerimyces flavus; assembly: GCF_016907715.1. Taxonomy (NCBI): domain Bacteria; kingdom Bacillati; phylum Actinomycetota; class Actinomycetes; order Propionibacteriales; family Nocardioidaceae; genus Tenggerimyces; species Tenggerimyces flavus. Next base: position 4,079,095 of record NZ_JAFBCM010000001.1, read on the forward strand.
CGTTCTCGGCGACGTCGACCTCGTAGCCGTTGAACACGAGCGACCGGCGGAGGGAGTCCCGGACCGCCTGATCGTCGTCGACGACAAGAATGCGCACGCCGTCAGTGTGCACGCTCCACCTGAGGCGATGCTTAACGCCGCGCGATGATGGTCCGGTGGCACCCGACACCCCACTGTCGATCAGCGAGTTCGCGCGGCGGACGCGGCTGTCGTTGAAGGCGCTCCGGCTGTACGACCAGCTCGGGCTGCTCAAGCCGTCGGAGGTCGCGTCGAACGGCTACCGCATCTACCGGGAGAGCCAGCTCGAGACCGCGCGGATGGTCGCGCTGCTCCGGCGCCTCGACATGCCGCTGGACGTGGTGAAGTCCGTGGTGTCCGCTCCTTCCAGCTCGGAGGCGTCCGAGCTGATCGCGTCGTACTGGGACGGCGTGGAGCGGCGCGTGGCCGACCAGCGGGAGCTGGCCGCGTACCTCGGCGGCCGGCAGGCGGAGCACGAGGTGTTCGAACGAGAGGTGCCCGAGCAGCTGGTGCTGACGGCTCTGCGGCACCTTCGGATCCAGGAGATGGAGCCCTGGTTCAACGAAGCTCACCCGGCGCTGATGCGGCGGGCCGCGACGTTCGGAGGTCTGGTTGGGGCGCCGTACCGGATCTTCCACGGCGCGGTGAGCGAGGACTGCGACGGCCCGGTCGAGCTGTGCGTGCCGGTCGCTTCGCCGGGTGAGGGCCTGCGGGTCGAGCCGGCGCGGCGGGAGGCGTACGTACGGGTGAGCCGGGCGCGGTTCGAGTTCCCACAGATCCTGTCCGCGTACGAGGCCGTCGAGCGCTGGATGTCCTCGAACGACCGGCCGTGCGCGGGGCCGCCGCGGGAGATCTACGTGGCCGGACTGGGCTACGCGACGGCGCGGCCGGAGGAGATCGTCTGCGAGGTCGCGTTCCCGCTTGGCTAGGGCGTATAGCGGGTGATGGCGAAGCCGGCGAGCCCCTCGACCGGCTCGTCCTCGTACTCGACCGAGTCGACCTTCGCCATCGGCGGACCGGAGCGACACCAGGTGAGCATCGCGTCCACGGCGGTCGCCGAGCCCTCGAAGACCGCCTCCACCGCGCCGTCCGGGCGGTTGCGGACCCAGCCGGCCACACCGCGCTGGGCCGCCGTCCGCCGGCAGGTGTCGCGGAAGAACACGCCCTGTACCCGGCCGTGGATGACGACCCGGACCCGTTGCTCGGCCATTCCGGGAGCGTATCGAGGTGTAGAATCGCGCCGAACTGGGCAAACCGTCCTGCGCGGACCTGACGGTTTCGCACAGTAGTTATCCACAGCTGTGGATTCTGGCTGCGGTTACAGATGGTAAGGTGTGCCTCGTTCTATGGCAGACCACGACGAGTAGGGACGTATGCGGATGTGGCGGGCATTCGTGACCGCGGCTGTGCTCGTGCTGGCGACAGCCTGCACGGGAACCCCCGAACCACCCGTGGTCGAGACCGGCGACACGCCTGCGGCCTCCAAGTCACCGACCGCCGCTCCCACGAGTTCGGCGGAGCCGGCGGACGAGTTCGCGCGTCAGTACATCCGTGCCACCAACACCGCACTCACCAAGGGTGACGTCAAGCAGCTGCGCGACCTGTCGGTGCCGAGCTGTGAGTCGTGCGCGCGGAACGCCGACGCGATGGAGACGTTCCACTCCAACGGCGGCTCGTACCAGGGCGATCCCAGCTGGCACATCACCGAGGTCAGCAAGCCGACTGGCACCGACCCGGCGACGGTGTCGATGTACGTCCAGGTGAAGCCGCATCAGGTGGTCGCCAAGAAGGGCGCGGCACCGAAGCCCAGCCAGGAACGCGTGTTCCTGATCGATCTGACTCTCGGCAAGGAGGACGGACGGTGGAAGGTCAGAGACCTCGTCATCAACAGCGGGTAGGCGTCTTCGTCCTGGCGCTGGTGCTCGCGTTCGGCGTCGTTCTGCTGAGCAGCCCCGCCGTGGGTCCGGCCTACGCCGACCGCTGCTGGTTCAACCCGAGCGGTGAGTACGTCTGCGAGGGCGACCCGAGCGACCCCGGTGACCCGGGTGACCCCGGTGGCCCCGGCAACCCGGGCCGGCAGCCCCACGACGTTTACTACACGCCTGCCTGCATGGCGAACGGTCCGCCCCCGAACGACCCCAACGCGATGTGCATGAACGCCACGATGGCCTGCCAGGTCAATGGCGAAGAGGGCGAGATCATGATGCGGATCTACTACCAGTGGGAGGAGAACGGGCCGTGGGAGCTCCAGGACACTCGCTGCGTGGGTGGTGACGAGCAGCCCGTTCCGGTGATCACGCCGGACCAGGTGCGTGGCTGGCTCGAGAACGGCTGGCTGCCGACGGCGGCGGTCGCGGTCAACCCGGGCAACGGTCGCACCTTGATCAACTTCCCGACGATCTTCTACGCGGGCGGCGCGACGACGTACGACCAGACTCACCAGGTGCCGGGCGGCAGCGTTCGCGTCGAGGCTCGGGCGACGAACTTCGCCTGGACCTGGGGCGACGGTGCGTCGGACAGCACGTCGACGCCTGGGGTGGCGTACTCGCGGGGCACGCCGAAGGACAGCTACGTCACGCACAACTACGTGGACCTGGGCCAGTACACCGTCGGCGTGGCGGTCACCTGGACGGCGGACTTCTGGATCAACGGCGCCGCGCAGCCTCCGCTCACCATCACGCTCAACGGCACCCCGTCCGAGCCGGTGACGGTGCTGGAGAAGGAGCAGTTCCTCGGTAGGCGCTGACCGGTTGCGCTCAGGTCAGCGGTGAGTATGGGGCGAGATCGGGGTCGGCCGCATGGAGGGTGCGGACCGGCCCCGGTCCTGTTTCCGCGGTCTCGAAGCGGATCGTGACCCGGCCCAGGCCGGCGCCCCAGACCCAGCCCCTGCCGTACGTGTCGTGCACGACGTCGTTGCCCGGGTACCAGTGGTGCGCGGCCACCGGCTGCTCCACCGGCTCCTTCGCGGGCTCCTCGGTCCGTTCCTCGCCGTCCTCGGCCTCCTCGAACAGGTCGCCCTGCACCCAGTCCGCGAGCCCGGACACGCCGACGCCGAGCAGCCGTACGCCGGCTGAGGTGTCGACCTCGGTGAGGAGCCGCTTGGCGAGCCGGGTGATCACGCGGCCGTCGTCGGTCGGTCCCGGGAGCGTGGTCGAGCGGGTGTGCGTGGTGAAGTCGAACAGCCTGATCTTCACCGTGACCGTACGGCCGGACAGCCGCTCGCCGGTGAGGCGTTCGGCGACGCGGGCGGCGATCCGTTCGACGATCAGCGTCAGCGTCGTCGGGTCGGCGATGTCGTGGTCGAACGTGTCCTCGACGCTGACCGACTTCGTCTCCCGTTCCGCCACGACCGGCCGGTCGTCCTGAGCCCTGGCCAGCTGCGCGAGGGAACGTCCGGCCGCCTGCCCGACTGCCGCCACGATCTCCGCCTCGCCGAGCCGGTCCAGCTCGCCGACCGTGTGGACGCCGACGCGCCTGAGCCGGTCGGCCGTCGCGGGGCCGACACCGGGGATGGTCGTGACCGACATGGGGGCGAGCAGTTCGCGCTCGGTTCCGGGCTCGATCACGACGAGGCCGTCCGGTTTGCGCAGGTCGCTGGCGACCTTGGCCATGAACTTCGACGTTCCGGCTCCGACCGAGCCGGTGAGGCCGCCGGTCACCTGCGTGACCTCGGCCTTGAGGTCGCGGGCTATCCGCTCGACTCCCTTCACCGAGAGATCCGTGTGCTGGGATGCGGTCAGGTCGACGAACGCCTCGTCCAGCGACAGTGGCTCGACGAGAGGTGACAGCGCGCGGAGCACGGCCATGACGCGGCGGCTGCTGATCCGGTAGGCGTGGAACCGCGGGTAGAGGTACGCGGCGTGCGGGCACCTCGCGCGGGCCTCGGCCATCCGCATCGCGGAGCGGACGCCGAACGTACGGGCCTCGTACGAAGCCGTCGACACCACGCCGCGCGGCCCCAGCCCGCCCACGATGACCGGCTTGCCGCGCAGCGACGGCTTGTCGCGCTGCTCGACCGCCGCGTAGAACGCGTCCAGGTCGAGGTGCAGCACGCTCGCTTCACTCCGCACTTCTGCATCTTGCCGTGGGGCGCCAATTCCTCCACAGGTCGCCTCTTCGCCGACTTGTCCACAGCGCCGCCATCTCGGCCTGCATTGGGCTCCTGCGGGACGCAGGCTTGGGCCTATGAACACGACCGAACGCTCCGATGTCACGCTGCTGCGACTCCGCACGCCCGAAGATGTGCTCGCACAGATCCCTTTCCTCATTGGATTTCACCCGAGCCAGAGCCTCGTCGGGCTCGCGATCGACGGTGCCCAACGGCTGGTGTTCTGCTGCCGGCTCGACTTACCGCCGCCGGACTGTCCCGACGCCGTGCTGGCGGCCGGGGCAGGTGAGGTCGTGGCACTGGCGCAGCGGTACGGGGCGGGTGCGGTGCTGCTCGTCGCGTACTCCGACGACGCGCGGCCGGCGCGGCGGCTGCTCGTTCGCGTGCGGGAGGCGTGCGATCAGGCGTCGGTGACGGTCGTCGAGCTGCTGCGGACGGACGGGCGGCGGTACTGGTCGGAGCTGTGTCGGGATCCGTGGTGCTGTCCGCCGGAGGGGACGCCGTACGACCTCGCGGTCAGTGCGCTGACCGCGGCGGCTGTCGTCGAGGGAGCGGTGGCGTTTTCCTCGGCCGAGGCGGTCGGCGCTTCGCTCGATCCTGTGGGCGGTGCTGGTGTCGCTTCGGCGACGCGGGAGTTCCTTGCCGAGTTGGGTTCTCGGTCGCCCGACGAGCTGGTCGAGTGCGGGGTCGCGTACGCGGCGCCGTTGCTGCTCGGCTGGCTCCGCGCGCCGCGGTTGCTGAGCGACGACGAGGTGGCGCGCCTGTCGGTGTACTGCGCGAACCGCGAGGTCCGGGACGCCGCCTGGTCGCTGATGCGGCACGAGATGCCGTCCCGACACCAGGACTTCTGGCGCGATGTCGCTCGGCGGGCTCAACCGCCGTACACGGTCGCTCCGCTGTCCCTGTTCGGCTTCGCCGCCTGGCAGTCCGGCGACGGTGCCCTCGCCCGACTGGCCGTCCAGCGTGCTCTCGCCCTCGACCCCGACTACGCGCTGGCCAGCCTGCTCGCCCTGGCCCTCGCCCACGGCATCCGTCCCTCCGACCTACCCGCGAGGAGGTCGCCAGGGTCTGGTTAGCCGGCGGCGACGAGTGGAGCGGGGCGCTCTACTGGGGCGAAGTCGCTCAGCAGGAACCAGTGCGGGAACGCGCGGCGGGCGGACTCGCTGCCGGTGAGGGTGAGCTGGCCCGACCGCACGGCCGCGGACCAGGCCAGGTCGCCGCGCCAGACGCGGACCAGGGCGCGCAGGCTGCCGGTCACCACGACGGCCGTCCCGTACCCGGGGTCGAAGTCGCACAGGTCGGCGCCGGACCGCGACAGCACGATCCACCACCGCGCGGCAGAAGCGGCGTCGGAGAACGCGAACTCCAACACCGTTCGCCGAGCGGGGACGCGCGAGACGTCCACCCGACGATGCATGTCCCACAACAGCAGATGTGGGTCGTAGTCGAGCTCACCGAGCTGCGGCACCCACCGGATTCCCCAACGCCCCAAGGCCATTACGATCGGCTCGAGCTCGCGGCCTGCCTCGGAGAGGAAGTACGCGCCGTCGCGACGTACGACGATGCCCGCCTTCTCCAGCATGCGGAGCCGTTTCGCCAACAACGTAGGGGACATCCGCGGTACGCCCCGGCGAAGCTGGTTGAACTGGCTGCTGCCGGCGAGCAGTTCGCGCAACACCAGCAACGTCCAGCGTTCGGTCAAGAGCTCGGTCGCCTTCGCTACCGGGCAGAACTGCCCATATCGATCCATGGCCTACTCCTTGGGCCGCCGACCCCGAAAGCGACGGTACAGAAACTGGACTAGTTCCGGGCTTGGTTCGGCCGCAAAGTCTCTGACATGACAGCTGAAGGAGACACCATGACCGACGTACTCACCGTCAAGGACCAGGCCGGCACGCTCATGCAGCAGCTCGCAGGTTACGTAGGACACCGCACGATCGCGATCGGCTTACGCAACGGGTTGTTCCAGACACTCGCGCACGAACCGGACGGGATCAGCATCGACGACCTCGCGGCCAAGCACGGGTTCGACGCGTTCTACCTCGCGGTTTGGGGCCGCGCCGCCATCGGCGCCGGCGTTCTCGACCGCACCGACACCGGCGGCGTACGACTCGCGCCGCACATGGCGACGCTGCTGCTGGACAAGGAATCCCCCACGTACGTGGGCGGTGTGTTCATCGTCCTCGAACAGCACGAGCTGCTCACCCGCCTCGAGCAGAACCTCGAGACCGGCGAACGGCTCTGGTGGGACGGCTGCAGCCCCGAGTTCATCGCCGCGGTGAGCGGCACCGGCACCCCGTTCTATCGCCGTCTCGTCCCCGCCGGCCTGGCGAAGGTCCCGGGGCTCGCGGAGCGGCTCGAACTACCGGCCCGCATCCTCGACACCTCCTGCGGCGCGGGCGTCGGACTCGTCCTGCTCGCCCAGACGTACCCGAACGCCACGATCGTCGGCACCGACGGCGACGCGCACTCGCTGGAGCTGGCGGCCGAACGGATCAAGGAGCACGGCATCGACGACCGCGTCTCGCTGGTGCACAGCCCGCTGGAGGATGTGACGTTCGAGGCGGAGTTCGACCTCGTCACGAACAACATTTCCATGCACGAATGCCGCGACCTGGACAAGGTCACGGCGAACGTTCACCGCGCGCTGAAGGACGGCGGCTGGTTCGTGATCTCGGACTTCCCGTTCCCGGACACCGACGCGGGCCTGCGTACCGTGCCCGGACGGATCATGTCGGGCATCCAGTACTTCGAGGCACAGATCGACGACCAGCTGCTGCCGCGGGCGACGTACGACGACCTGTTGGGGCGGCACGGGTTCCGCGAGCTCGGCTGGTTCGAGCTCACGCCCATGCACGCTGTGACGTACGGCGTCCGCTAAATCCCCGCTAAAGAAGGACTCGCGCGGACGTCACGCCAGAGCAGGAGCGCGGTGAACATCCGGTACCGGCCTGGCGATGCCGACAGTCGAGTCGGGGGTTTGGCCTCCACAAGGAGGCAGGTCAGCCACCGACCCACCTCGCCAGGCAAGCGTCCTCGATATGTCCCTATCCTCCCGAAAGTGTCAGGCCGCGGAGGCGCGGCGGCGTCGCAAGGCGAGCCGCGCCGACTCGGTCGTTCCGCCCCACACCCCGTAGGCCTCGGGCACGGACAGAGCGTGGGTCAGGCAGGCTTCACGCACCGGGCACTCCGCGCAGATCTCCACCGCTCGCGACTCGCGGGACTCGCGCTGGAGGGGCTTCTCGCCCTCCGGTCCGTAGAAAAGGTCGTTCGACTTCCGCCTGCACGCGGCCTGCTCCTGCCAGGTCCACGAACGCTCGGTCATGATGGTGCGCCGGTCCATGCGGGGGGCACGACGTCGCGGTGTAGACATCCGTACGACCTCCTCTCGTCGCAGTAAGAGACGCCTCTTTTGGGACCTCGGTTGCCCCTCGAAGGAGAAAACTCCGCGACTTTCTGTCCGGTTCCCGAACACGCGACCGTCATCGAAACGGAATCGGTACGGACAGTGAGAAGTTGTGATACGAGCGTCAGGGCCTCGTCGACCTAGTCGATGGCCCAGGTGTGGACGGGCACGTTCTCCGACATGTTGTCGGCGTACCGCCGGGTCATCTCTCGCAGCGCGTCCATCCGATCCATCCGGCCGTCGTCGAACAGCCGGTGGAACGTCTGTGCCATCCAGGACGCGCCGTTCTGGCCGGACAGGCAGCGCTGCTCGATCAGGCCGAGCAGCCAGTCACGCTGGGTCGCGTCGACGCCCCACCGGTCCAAGCCCTGGTGGGCGAGCGGCAGCAGCTTGCGCAGCACCAGCTCGGGCGCGGCGATCGTGCCGATGCCAGGCCAGTACAGCTGGGCGTCCATGCCGTCGCGAGAGCCGGCGACGAAGTTCTCCTCCGCCGCGCCGAACGACATCCGCGTCCACACCGGGCGCTCTTCCTCGGCGAGCTGGCGGACCAGGCCGAAGTAGAACGCCGCGTTCGCCAGCGTGTCGACGACGGTGGGACCGGCGGGCAGCACGCGGTTCTCCACGCGCAGGTGCGGCTTGCCGTGCACGACGTCGTACACAGGACGGTTCCAGCGGTAGATCGTCCCGTTGTGCAGCCTGAGCTCGTGCAGCGCGGGGGCGCGGCCGCGGTCGAGCATCTCGATCGGGTCCTCGTCCTCGCAGACGGGGAGCAGCGCGGGGAAGTAGCGCGCGTTCTCCTCGAACAGGTCGAAGATCGAGGAGATCCACCGTTCGCCGAACCATACGCGCGGTCGTACGCCCTGGGCCTTGAGCTCGTCGGTCCGGGTGTCGATCGCCTGCTGGAACAGGGTGATCCGGGTCTCGCGCCAGAGCTCCTTGCCGAACAGGAACGGGGAGTTCGCGCTGGTCGCGGCCTGCACGCCGGCGATCGACTGGGCGGCGTTCCAGTACGCGGGGAACGTCTCGGGGCTCACCTGGACGTGCAACTGCGTGCTCGTGCAGCAGGCCTCGGGCGTGATCGAGTCCGAGGTCATGCTGAGCCGCTCGATGCCGTCGATCGAGATGCGTACGTCCTCGCCGCGCTGGGTGAAGATCTGCTCGTTGAGGAGCTCGTACCGCGGGTTCGCCGACAACGCTTCGAGCGTCATGTGCTCGGTCGTGAGCGTGGGCAGGATGCCGACCATGACGAGCCGAGCGCCCGCCGAGCGTGCCTTCGCGTCCGCGCCGTTCAGGTGGTCGCGCAGGTCGTCCTCGAACTCCTTGAACGCGACGCCCCACAGCCGGCGCGGATCGATGTTGATCTCGATGTTGAACTGCGCGAGCTCGGTCTGGAACGCCGGATCGGCGATCGCGTCGAGCACCTCCGCGTTGCGTAGAGCCGGGTCTGCTCGCTCATCGATCAGGTTGAACTCGATCTCGAGGCCCATGTACGGCTGGTCGACGTCGAACATCGACTCCTGCAGCATCCGCGCCACGGCATCCAGACATCGCCGAACCTTGTGCCGGAAGCGCGTTCGGTCCTCACGAGTAAATACCCGGTGCTCGACGTCTTTCCCCATCGCGCCCGCCTTGTCCCTCGGCCCTGTTGGGAGGGTCGCATCGATCACACCCGTTCGCCAAGGCCCTTCCGCCGATCGGATGCTCGCGTTGCTACCCAGAAGTAGGGAGGATTCTGCCGAAACGGTCAGTTACGCAGCGAGGACGCGCTGCAACTGACCGTGGACATTGTCCACTAGCGGTCACCCACTGGTCAGGCCACCCACCAGCGGCCCAGGCAACCCCTCGGCCTGGCCGCGGGGGCGGGCGGTAGTGCGGGGCAGCTGGTGGGCGGCGTTGCCGTTGGCCGAGCGGCTGCCGCGGCGGCTGCGGACCCGGGCGATGGCGCAGGGCGGGCGGTGGCGCAGGGCTGCTCCCCAAACAATTAGCGCGGAGACTTTTGGTCGCTATAGCGACCAAAAGTCTCCACGCTCTTCGATATCCACAGGCCGCCATTGCCCGGCGGCCATCGGCTCGCGATGCGGCAACGCGCTGCAGTCACCGGGGCCTCGCAGCGCCACTCGGTCCCTCGCGCCGCCCTTGCTCGCGGCGTCGTGCGCCACCCCGTGCTCGCGCCGTCAGCCCTCGGAGTGGCCGTCGCCCCCGCGATGCCCCAACGCGCCGCAGCTACCCGAGCCTCGCCACGCCACCACCCTGCCCTCGGCGCCGGGCGTCACCCGCGCCCTCGGCACCAGGCCTCGTCACCTGTGCCATCGGCGCCGGGGTTGCTCGTGCCCGCGGTGTCGGGCGCACCCCTGCTCCGGGCACCAGGCGCCACCTCTGCCCTTGTCCTCGACACCACCCACAGCCGTGAGGCGGGCGCGGCTAGGCGGCTTTGCGGCGGTTCCGGAGGCGGGGAACGGTGACGCTCGTGTCGTTCGGCACGTCCAGCCACCCCTCGCGCACCACTACGAGCAGCGGGCCGACTTCGCGTTCGGCGATCCCGCACGCCGCTCTCCAAGCGCGCCACCAGGCGAGGTCGGACGGGTTGGACTCCGCCACTCCTGAGCGCGTCACCACCAGCGCGTTCGACGGATTCGAAGCCCGGCCCAAGCTCAACAACAGCAGGTCCACCCGCAGCGCGTGATCCGGCACGAGGATCCCGCTCCCGGCCACGTGCGTCAGCAGATTCGGGCCGCGGCTCCCGTTCGGCACACCCGCACCATCCAACGGCTGCAGGAAGGCGACCGTCGGGAACAACCGACGCCGAGTGCGCTGCCGCAGCTCGTGGACGAAGCCGGCGAGCCGGTGGGCAAGGACCGGGGAGACGGGAGAAACGGGGGACACGACCATGCCGACCAACAATGCCGCGTCGGGCCGGTGAACGCCGACGGCTGTCCACAGGCACCCCGTTGCTTCGGTACCCTCCGGCCATGGCCGTCATCGTCGTCGGATACGTGGACAAGCCGGAAGGCAAAGCCGCCGCACGCAGGGCGGCCAGCGAGGTACGGATCCGGAAAGCTGACCGGCTGCTGATCGTCATCGTCCAGCGCGACCTCGATGCCGTCGACGAGGAGACGCTGGCCGTCGTCCGCCGGGAGCTCGACGGCACCGGCATCGAGCCCGAGGTACGGGTTCCCGCCAGCGGGCACGAGGCCGCCGAGGAGCTGATCGAGACGGCCGAACGCGAGCAGGCCGAGCTCATCGTCATCGGCCTCCGTCGCCGCTCACCCGTCGGCAAGCTCATCCTCGGCAGCAACTCCCAACGCGTCCTCCTCGACGCCACCTGCCCGGTCCTCGCCGTCAAAGCGACATAGAGCCGTCCCCACGTCATTAAGGTTGCGCCCATGGGTTTTCACCTCGCCGGTAGTCCGGAAGCCGACGCCGAGCTCGACCGCAGCGCGTTCTCGTTGCTGACCGGCATGTTGCTCGACCAGCAGGTCCCGATGGAGAAGGCGTTCTCCGGTCCGTACGTCCTCGTGCAACGCCTCGGCGGTCCCATCGACGCCGCGATGATCGCCGAGTACGACCCGGAGGAGTTCGCCGCGATCTGCAGCAAGCCGCCCGCGATCCACCGGTTCCCCGGCGCGATGGCGGCCCGCGTGCAGTCGCTCGCCCGGCTGCTCGTCGAGGAGTACGACGGCGACGCCGCCCGGGTGTGGACCGAGGCCAAGACCGCCAAGGAGGCGCTGAAGCGGCTGCAGAAGCTGCCTGGCTTCGGCGAGGCCAAGGCGAAGATCTTCCTCGCGCTGCTCGCCAAGCAGCTCGACGTGAAGCCCACCGGCTGGAAGGCCGCGACCGCGCCGTACGGCAACGCCGGCTTCCGGTCCGTCGCCGATGTCGTGGATCAGGCTTCGCTGCTCAAGGTTCGGGCATACAAGAAGGACCAGAAGGCCGCCGCCAAGGCAGCCGCCGCCGGCTAGAGCCGACGTCCGCCCACTACCCACACCGAGCGGGTACCCTTGGAGCCTGAGCCAGTCCGGCCCCTCACGTGAGGCGCTTCCTCATGTCGCGACAACAGCTGCAAACCGACGCTGAGCGCACATGGGTGACGCGGCGTGTCAGAATGGTCTCTTGTGCTAGTGCCGATCTCCCGGCCATCCTCACCACCGCAGATCTGACGAGAGGAAGTTCGTGTCGTCCCGCACCTCCCGGAAGACTCAGCTTCTCGAGCACCCTGAGGTCCAACGGCTTGTCGCATCTGGACGGCAGCGCGGGCACGTCACCGCGGAGGAGGTGCGTGGGGCCTGCGAGGAGAACGGCATCGAAAAGACTCAGTGGGTCGATCTCTTGCGCTATCTCGGCGAGGAGGGTGTGACCGTGTCCGTTGACTCGACCCCATCCCGCAACGAACGCAAGCGCGTCGCAGCTGCCGCCTCGAAGCGTGCTGCCGCCGCGGTGACGCAGGACGCCACCGTTCCGGCGAAGCGCCCGGCCGCGAAGGCCACGACCGCGAGCGAACCCACCGAACCCGAGCTGTCGGCGAAGGCCAAGCTGGCCGCCGCCCCGGAGGCAACCGAGCCGACGGCCCAGCCGAACGCGAAGAAGACCACCGCGAAGGCCGCGCCCAAGAAGGCCGAAGCCAAGACCGAAGCCAAGACCGAAGCCAAGACCGAAGCCAAGACCGAAGCCAAGAAGGCCGCGAAGACCGCCGAGCCGAAGCCCGCCGGCGCCGGTGACGGCGACTCCGAGGACGCCGAAGCCGAGCTCGAACCAGCCGAAGGCGAGCTGGCCGAGGAAGAGGGCTTCGTCATCTCCGAAGCGGACGAGGCCGACGAGCCCGTCCAGCAGGTCATGGTCGCCGGCGCGACCGCCGACCCGGTCAAGGACTACCTGAAGCAGATCGGCAAGGTCCCGCTGCTGAACGCCGCGCTCGAGGTCGAGCTCGCGAAGCGGATCGAGGCGGGCCTGTTCGCCGAGGAGAAGCTGCACGCCGAGGACGCCCCGCCGACCGGCGACGACCTCACCGAGTTCGAGTGGATCGCCGAGGACGGGCACCGGGCAAAGAACCACCTGCTCGAGGCCAACCTGCGACTCGTCGTGAGCCTCGCGAAGCGCTACACCGGCCGCGGCATGCTGTTCCTGGATCTCATCCAGGAAGGCAACCTGGGCCTGATCCGCGCGGTCGAGAAGTTCGACTACACCAAGGGCTACAAGTTCTCCACCTACGCCACCTGGTGGATCCGGCAGGCGATCACCCGCGCGATGGCCGACCAGGCCCGCACGATCCGGATCCCCGTCCACATGGTCGAGGTGATCAACAAGCTCGCCCGCGTCCAGCGGCAGATGCTGCAGGACCTCGGGCGCGAACCGACGCCTGAAGAGCTCGCCAGAGAGCTCGACATGACGCCGGAGAAGGTCGTCGAGGTGCAGAAGTACGGCCGTGAGCCGATCTCGCTGCACACTCCATTGGGCGAGGACGGCGACTCGGAGTTCGGTGACCTGATCGAGGACTCCGAGGCGATCGTTCCGGCCGACGCCGTGAGCTTCACGCTGCTCCAGGAGCAGCTGCACGCGGTGCTCGACACGCTGTCCGAACGTGAGGCCGGGGTGGTCTCGATGCGGTTCGGGCTGACCGACGGTCAGCCGAAGACGTTGGATGAGATCGGCAAGGTCTACGGCGTGACCCGGGAGCGGATCCGCCAGATCGAGTCGAAGACTATGAGCAAGCTCCGCCATCCGAGTAGGTCGCAGGTGCTGCGCGACTATCTGGACTGAGTGGCGATTGTGCAGGGCCGTTACAATGAGAGGCAGCAAGTCAGAAGGCCTCAAGGCCCCGTACTCCCGCCTCCGCTGGGGTACGGGGTTTCTCGTTAGAGGAGACCCGCGTGGACGTTGAAGAAGCCGAGGTCGAGACACCGGCGGTCGCAGAACCCGACGCCAAAGAGCTCGAGGTCGAGGACGAAGGCTTCGTGCTCTCGGAGGGGGACGACACCGATGAGCCTGAGCAGCAGGTGCTGGTCGCTGGTGCGACGGCAGACGCGGTCAAGGACTACCTGAAGCAGATCGGCAAGGTCCGGCTGCTCGGTGCCGAGCAGGAGGTCGAGCTCGCCAAGCGGATCGAGGCCGGCCTGTTCTCCCAGGAGCGCCTGGACGAGATCCAGTACGGCAACGCCAAGGGCAACGTCGGCGAGCTGGAGTGGGTGGCCGAGGACGGCCGCAAGGCCAAGGACCATCTGCTCGAGGCCAACCTGCGGTTGGTCGTGTCGCTGGCCAAGCGCTACACCGGTCGCGGCATGGGCTTCCTGGACCTGATCCAGGAGGGCAACCTGGGCCTGATCCGTGCGGTGGAGAAGTTCGACTACACCAAGGGCTTCAAGTTCTCCACGTACGCGACGTGGTGGATCCGGCAGGCGATCACGCGTGCGATGGCCGACCAGGCTCGTACGATCCGGATCCCGGTCCACATGGTCGAGGTGATCAACAAGCTCGCCCGGATGCAGCGGCAGATGCTGCAGGACCTGGGTCGTGAGCCGACGCCTGAAGAGCTCGCGAAGGAGCTCGACATGACGCCGGAGAAGGTCGTCGAGGTGCAGAAGTACGGCCGCGAGCCGATCTCCCTCTCGACGCCGCTCGGCGAGGAGGGCGACTCGGAGTTCGGTGACCTGATCGAGGACTCCGAGGCCATCGTGCCGTCCGAGGCTGTCGGCTTCCTGATGATGCAGGACCAGCTGTCGGGCATCTTGGACACGTTGTCCGAGCGCGAGGCCGGTGTGGTGTCGATGCGGTTCGGGCTGACCGACGGTCAGCCGAAGACGCTCGACGAGATCGGCAAGGTCTACGGGGTGACGCGAGAGCGGATCCGGCAGATCGAGTCGAAGACGATGAGCAAGCTGCGGCACCCGAGTCGTTCGCAGGTGTTGCGCGACTACCTGGACTGACACGGCGTACGTACGCCGCAAGTGCGGCCCCGGCCAACCCCTGGTCGGGCCGCACTGCGTTAAGCCTCCGTTGGCCGTACGCTGACCGCCATGGTGGGGGAGTGGTCAGCTCGGCCGACGATTCGCGCCGCCGACGTCGACCGCGAGTATGCGGCCGGCCTGCTCCGGAACGCCTCCGTCGACGGCCAGCTCACCGCCGAGGAGTTCGAGCAGCGGCTCGACCAGGCCATGCGGGCCAAGACGCTCGGCGAGCTGGCCGGCCTCGTCGGCGACCTGCAGACCCCGACCCAGCCCCGCCATCCGACCGCCCCAGCGACGCAGGTCCGGCCACTCGCGGCGGCGCCCAGGCGCTACACCCACAGCCGCGGCCGCAGGATCGCCGCGTTCGTCGCCGTAGTTGCCGCGCTCCTGGCCGCCGGCGCGGTCCTCGACGCCGCCGACGGGGGCCCGCAGGACAGCGGCAGCACCACGGTGTACGTTCCCGACCGCTTCCAGCTCGCCGGCACGAGCGCGTACGACAGCAACCTCGCCGACCTCGGGCTGCCCAGCACGCTGCCGATCCCCGCCGGAGCTGAGTTCGACGGCGGCACCACGATCTCCGCCGGCAACGACGGCGCGCGGACCACGTACCGCTGGCACCTCGAATACCGCCTGAGCCAAGCCGAGACCCCGGTGGACGCGAGCGCCGTCGCGCAGTTCTACCGCGACACCGCTCACCCGCAGCAGTTCGGCGAGACCGTCGACCAGCAACAGCCGACGCGTGCGACGACCGAGCTGCGCTGGGCCGACGCGCTCGCCTCGCGGGGCGCCGCCGACTACACCCTCCAGCTGCGGGCGACCGACCTGCCTGACCAAGGCGCCGTCCGCGTCGAGCTCGACGTCACCACCGCGATCCAGCCGATGCGGAGGGCACCGGACGTCCCGGGCGCGCTGGCCCCGCTGCTGGAACGCCAGAACAGGGTCTCGGCGGGGCAGATGAGGTATGAGTCGTCGAGGATCGTCCAGCCCATCGGCGGCGGCCCGACGTGCACGGTGGAACAGGAATGGTCCGCCACCGCGTCCGAGTTCCACGCGATCGAGAAAGCAGTGCGGGACGTCGGCGCGCGTGTCGTCGAGCTGGACGACCGGCAGTACATCACGTACTCCGAAGTGAGATCCGACTGCGAGGCGCTGGCGTTCTAGGGAGGGGATCCGATGCTGGGGGACTGGGCCGCACGTCCGACCATCCGCGCGCGCGACGTCGATCGCGAGTACGCGATGGGCCTGCTGCGCAACGCCTCCGTCGACGGTCAGCTGACCACCGCGGAGTTCGAGCAGCGGCTCGGCCAGGCGATGCGCGCGACGACGCTCGGCGAGCTCGCGAGCCTCATCGGCGACCTGCAGGAGCAGCCAGCTCCCGTTCCCGTTCCTGTACGGCAGGCGCCCGCACCCGTCGCGTACGTACCGGCGCCACCCCGCCGCAGGGGCGGTCTCGGCAGGGTTCTGGTCGGTGGTCTCGTGCTCATGCTGTTCCTGGGCGGCGTCAGCGAGCTGAGGGACGGCGGCGACAGTGGGCCTGCCTTCGACGAGTACGCCACGAACTGCTTCGAGGATCCGAACGGCGAGAACTCACCGGAGTGCGTCGGCACCGTCTTCGTCAACCCGCTGGACCTGGCCGGCGCCGATCCGAAGGCAGCCAGCTACCTCGAGCGCCTCGGCATGCCCAACGCCCTTCCGATCCCGACCGGCGCCGCCTTCGACGGCCACAACTGGCAGTCCGCGAGCACCGACCAGGCGACCGGCGAGATCACGCACCGCTGGCACCTGGAGTACCTCGTTCCCGACGCCGACCAGCCGATCGAGCCACGCCACGTCGCGGACTTCTACCGCGACGGCGTCCAGCTCAACAGACTCGGCGGCAGAGGCTACGACGAGCGCGAGCTCCCCGAGGGCGAAGGGATCGAGCTGGTCTGGCCCGGGGAGGGGACCGGCGATCAGCTCGCCGTCCGGACGAGCTACACGGCGAAGGGCTCCGTCCGTGTGCTCATCGATCTGACCACTGTCGGACCGGCCCAGGCCAGGGCCGATGTCGCCGGCGAGCTCGGCGACGAGCTCCGCAAGACCATGTTCGTGACGACGGTCGGCATGATCTACCTGCAGTCGCGGGTCACCCAGCTCGAGTCCAACCCGACCCGGTGCGCGCTCGAACAGGTCTGGTCGGCGACGCCGGAGCAGTATGCGAAGATCCGCACCCAGCTGGACGGAGCGAACGTCCAGCTCGCCGAGCTTTCCAACGGCAAGCAGCTCACGTACAGTGCGTCGGCCGACTGTGCCGCACTCGCCTTCTAGGGACTCGCCTTGATCAGCGACTGGACCTCCCGTCCCCATGTCCGTGCCCGCGACGTCGACCGCGACTACGCGATGGGCGTACTCCGCGACGCCTCCGTCGCCGGGCAGCTGAGACCGGAGGAGTTCGACCATCGACTCCGCAAGGCCATGGAGGCCGACACGCTCGGCGAGCTGGCCGGCCTGGTCGTCGATCTGCAGGCGCCGCGCGTTCCGCCGCCACCGCTGCCGCCGCCGAGACCCGTGCCCGTCGCGCCGGAGTCCGTTCCGTCGCGGCAGCGTCGCAGCCTGACCCCGGTCGCCGGGATCGTGCTCGCCGGAGTGGTCGTCGGCATGGTGGCGGTGCTGTTCACCGGCGTGCTGGACCGAGCGCCGTCGATGTCCGTCGACGACAGCGCCGGCGCCGAGCCGGTCGACAACTCCTGCTTCGACAACCCTTCTCTGACCTCGCAGTGCCTGGTCGACAACGCGGCCGCGCAGGGAGGCCTGTCCACCCTCTACCAACGTGACCTCGGCCTGCCGACGAGCCTGCCGATCCCCAACCTGGCGGAGTTCGAGGGCGGCACCACACTGTCGGCCAGCATGGACAAGTCCAAGACCACGTACCGCTGGCACCTCGCGTACAGCGTCCCCAACGTCGACGCGTTCTCGGTCGCCGACCTCTATCGCTACATGGTCAAGCAGGACGACTTCGGCATCAACTATGACGAATCGTCGCCGAACGTCGGCGTCACGGAGCTGACCTGGGACGACGCGAACGAGCCGCCCGAGCAGGGGCAGCCGGCCAGCCAGTACACGCTCACGATGCGGGCGACCGACTCGCCGGACGGCGCGCGCGTCGAGCTGGACGTCGCGCGGACGACCGACGGCACCGTCGCCCGACCGGACGTCGCCGGGGCCTACGCGGACGAGGTCAAGAAGGTGAAGACCGAGACCGTGGACGGGATGAAGTACGTCGGGTCGACCGTCAGCCAGCAGACGGATCCCGCGACGTGCGTGCTGTGGCAGGAGTGGGAGGCCGATGCGGGTCAGTACCAGCGGATCCAGGCGGCCGCCCAGGACCTGGGCGCGGAGCTGACCAAGGCTGGCGAGGTGTTCCGTCTCCGGTTCAAGGCCACCAAGAACGACTGCAAGCTGCCCGGCGTATGACCAGCGACTGGGCGTCGCGTCCGCGGATCCGGGCTCGCGACGTCGACCGCGAGTACGCGATGGGCCTGCTCCGGCACGCTTCCGCGGACGGGAAGCTCAGCTACGAGGAGTTCGAGCAGCGGCTCGCGATCGCGATGCGCGCCCGGACGCTCGGTGAGCTCGCCTCGCTGGTCGACGACCTGGAGGACCCGCCGCCGGTTCCGGTGGTGCCGGTGGCTCCGTACCCGTACGTCTACGCGCCGGCTCGCGCGGACCGGACCCGCTCCCGGAGGCGGGGGATCGCGGCGCTGGTCGCCGGCGCCATGGCCTTGGTGGTCGTCGGATCGCTCGCCACCGCGTACAGCTCGATGACGGCCCCGACCGCCGCGCCGGTGCCCGAGGCCGCGGCGGTGGCCCCGCTCGACCCCTGCTTCGGCGTGCCCGCGGCCGAGGTCGACCTGGCGCGCTGCGTCGCGGCCGGCAACCCGCTGATCAACGAGGGCCTGTCGGCGCGGGCGGCCGAACGGCAGAAGGATCTCGATCTCCCCGGCAACCTGCCGGTGCCGGCGCGCGCGACGTTCGTTCAGCCCGGTTGGGTTTCCGCCACGTACAACGAGGACGGACGGCAGCAGCTCACCCGCCGCTGGCACCTGGAGTACCTCCTCGCGTCAAAGCCGGGCGAGCCGGTCATCGCGGAGCACCTCGCGGAGGTCTACCGGTCGACCGTGGCGCCGGTGACGTACGGGACGCTGAGCCAGAAGACCCCGAACGAGCTCCACTGGACCGGCGGCCCGTACCCATTGACGGTCTCGATCACGCCGGACGGCGAGCGCTGGCGGGTGCGGCTCGACGTCTCGGTCGACACCTCGACCTCGATCATGCGCCCGGACGTCTCCGGTGAGTTCCGGCAGCAGCTGAAAGTCCTGCGCACGGCGACCGTGCCCGGCATGATGTACGAGAGCTCGAAGGTCACCTGGACCGGCGCCACGAGCTGCCGGCTGGAGCAGGTCTGGTCGGCGACGCCGGACCAGTTCGACCAGATCGCCAAGCAGGCCAAGGATCTGGACGCGACGATCGAGGCCAAACCCGAGGGCGGTACGCGGCTGGTCTTCCAGGCGGTGCTCCGCGACTGTACGACGTTCCAGCTCTGAGGGGGGCCCGGGATGGTCAGCGAGTGGCACAGGTGGCCGACGATGCGCGCCGGGGACGCCGACCGCGAGTTCGCGATGGGGCTACTGCGGCGCGGTTCCGCGGACGGTCAGCTCAGCGCGGAGGAGTTCGATCGGCGGCTGCGGCTCGCGGTGAGCGCCAAGACGGTGGGCGAGCTCGCCGGACTCGTCGACGATCTGCAGGGCTTGCACCAGCCGCCGCCGTTCGTGCCACCGCAGCAGCCGTACGCGTACGCCCACGTGCCTGGCCAGAACGCGTTCCCGCCACCGCCGCGCAAGAAGAACACTGGCGTGGTCGCCGCGATCGTGGCGATCTGCGCGGTGGTCATGCTCGGCGGCGTCACTGCGGTCGCCTTCTTCGCCACGGACTCGGACTGGACCGAGGACCTTCGGACGGAGCCCGGCGAATGCGCCGGGCCTCCTGAAGAGGTGTTCCTGATGGACTGCCTTCCTGAGGACAACCCCCTGACCTGGACCGACCTGTCCACAGCGCGGGTCGAACAGCTCGAGCGGCTGGGCCTGCCCGGATCCCTCCCGATCCTTGCCGAGGCCGACTTCGACGACCAGGCTTGGCAGTCCGCCAGCGCGAGCAAGGGAGCGACGACGTTCGCCTGGCACCTGGAGTACCTCCTCGGCGAGGTCGAGGACGCCTGGGAAGAGCTCGAGCCCGAGCACGTGCTCGCGGCATACCGGGCCACCGCCGATCCGGGCCGGTTCGGCACGGCTCCGGTCGAGGTGAAGCGGCCCGATGGCGCGATCGGACTTCGCTGGACGGCGGCGAGCGATCTGACTGTCTGGGTGTCCACCGAGCCGGACGGTGACGTGCGCGTCGAGCTCGACGTCCGCACCGAGGTGCGGCCCGCCGCGGCGCGTCCCGACGTGCTCGGGCCGCACGCGGCAGAGCTGCGGCAGCAGGCGGTGGCGAAGGTGCCGGGCATGACGTACCTGCGGTCGAACGTCAGCCAGGCTGCCGACCGCCTCGACACCTGCCTGGTGGCGCAGGTTTGGTCGGCGACGCCGGCGCAGTTCGCGGCGGTGCGTGGCAAGGTCGGTCAGGGTGTCACGGCGACCCACCAGGGCGGCGAGCTCACGTTCACGTCGATGGTGCGCTGCGCGGCGTTCAACCTCTGAGCCGTGCTGCCAGCTGTGCCTCGTACAGCGATCCCGGTGTGAGACCCGGGCGGTTGGCGCCCTCGATGTGGCCGGTGGGGTGGTCGAACGGGCCGTCGCCGGTGACGATGCCGCGGCAGCCGATCGCATAGTTCTGCCCGGTAGGCGGGCGCTGCACGACCAGCGTTCTGCCGGCCAGGTCGCAGTTCCAAGCGACGGAGTGGACCGTCGCCCAGCCGTGCCCGGTGCCGTAGTCGCCCCGGTTGTACAGGCCGAGCGTGATCTGGACGGCCGGCGCGACCTCGCGGTGGTTGTCGAACAGCATCCCCTGGCTCCAGCGCCGGTGTCCCTCCGACGACGCGAGGCTGCCGGCGGACGTGCCGCGCAGGAACACGATGCCGGACGCGCCGCTCGTGCCGTTGGAGATGAACGCGTGCCGCGCCTTGGTCGCGTAGCAGTCTTGGAAGAGAATGTGCTGGGAGAAGCCCTCGGTGTTGAAGTTGTAGCGCAGGCCGCCGGTGATGATCGACGCCGGATCGAGCGCCCGGCAGTCCGACACGGTCACGCGGGTGGTCTCGTTCGTCTCGACGCCGGCCTTGGCGAAGTGCCGGAACGTGCAGCCGCGTACCCATCCGTCCTCGAGCCCGCGCAGCCTCACCGCGACCCAGGCGTGTGCCTCGTCGACGTCCGGATCGCCGGCGAACTCGATGTGGATGCGGAGGTTCTCCACGCCCGACTCGGTCACCAGGCTGGCACGATCCCAGGTGTGGATGGTGGTCTGGGCGAGTGACCGGTCGAGGTGGTTGAAGACCGGAGCGTCGACCGTGACGTGGTTGCCGTCGACGTCGGTGACGAACCGGTTGTACGTGATCGGCTGGCTGCCGACGCTCCACGGCTCGTCGATACCGGTCGCGCCGCCGTCGACGGCTTGGAGCCACTCGGCGGTGCAGGGGTGGACGAGGATGACGTTGTCGCCCTGGCGGAACTTGCTGCCGTCGGCGACGTCGAACTCGCGTTGGCCGACGTTGACGAGGTCACTTGTGACGTTGGTGCGGGTGTTGGGTTTCTCCCCGCGCCATTGGGTATTCGCGCCGCTTCCGACCACGAGCACATCGCGGTGCGTCGGAGTGTCGCCGGTCGCGCGGATCACCGTGTTGGTCGCGGGATCCTCGTCGTCGCCGACGCCGCGGATGACGACGCCGCTGTGCCTCAGCCGTACAGTGCCGGCGACGCGGTACGTGCCGGCCTCGAGCAGCAGCGCCCCGCGGTGCCCGTTCGCGTCTTTGGGCCGCACGCCGACGGCGTCAAGCGCCGCCTGGAGGTGAGCGGTGTTGTCGCCGTCGACCGGCCGGATCGTCGCCACCGTGGGGAGTTCGGGCGGCTCCTGCCCGCCGCCCCGGTAGCCGGCGTGGCTGAAGTCGGGGATCTGGTTCCCGGACGCGTCGGCCTGATAGACGAGCCGACCGCGCGAGTTGACGCGCGCGAGCCTTGACTGCCACCGGCCGATCGCGTGCGCCGAATTGGCTTCAAGAGTTGACAATGCGAACCCTCCGGCCACCACTCCACTTGCCGCCAAGAGCCGCCTTCGACTCATCGAGTGCGCCATCGACACCTCGCAGGCATTCGCCAAACACGACATGGATGGAGCCAGTGTCAGAGCGATCTATACACCTGGGCAAGCGGTTGCCAAGAGTTGCCATCGCAGCGCTCGCTTGTTCGACTGACAAGTCTCTGGGCTACGGCGCTTCTCACGTGGGAGCTCGAATGTGCGTTGGCGAGTTGTTCGCGCGTTTGGTGCTGGCGTGGGCTGTCGCGGCGGTCGATTGTGGTGGCCGGTCCGGGGCGCGTCAAGGGCGCCGCGGCGGCTTCGCAGTGGGGCGGCGTCGCTTCGCGATCTTCGACCCTTGACCCGCCCCGGACCGGCCACCAGTTTCAATGCCGCCGCCCCACCCCCGGAACAGTTCCCCGGGCCAGGCCCGCTTCAGGTGCCGGTCTGCTGCCGTGCTCGCGTCGCCAGTTGGCCCCCGGGCTTCTTGTGGTGCAGATGAAGCCGGGCCGTCCGTCTCCGCTCCTCTTTGAATGAAGGGCACCTTCATTCAATAGGTTCGAATGAAGGTGCCCTTCATTCAAACCCCTGGGCGGCTAGGTGACGATCACGGTGATCAGCCAGGTGAGGAACATCGCCACGCCGAAGGCGAGTTCCACCAGGATCGAGATTCCTGCGGCCTTCAGGGCCGCCACTGTCGAGGGCCAGGCCGCGTCGTGGGTCTTGAGGCGCACCCGCTCCGCGAGGTAGATCCCCGCGATGAAGCCCACGAACACACCCACGACCGGGATCACGAAGAAGCCCACCAGCGCGGCGAGGCCACCGATCCACAGGGTGCTGTTCGGCACCCCAGCCTTCGAGAGATCACGCCCAGGCAAGACGTACTTGACGACCTGACTCACGATCAGCAGCACGCCCGTGATCGCGAGGATCCACCAGCCGACGGCGCTCTGTTCCTCCAACGCCCAGACGAGGATCGCCAGCCAGACCAGGATGATGCCGGGCAGGATCGGAACGACGATGCCAGCGAGCCCGACCGCCATGGCGATGCCCACGAGTACGAGCCCCAGTGTGTTCACACGGAACACTGTAATGGCGAGGAACGCGCCCGGTACGGCACGATGGGCGGCATGGACTGGAGCGTGGGGGAGTACGAGCTCACCGCGGCGCAGCTGCTGCCCGCGGCGAAGATCCTCGTGGACCTGGCAGCACCCAAACCCGGCGAGGTCGTCGTGGACGTCGGCTGCGGAACGGGCAACGCAGCGCTCCTCGCCGCGGTCACCGGCGCGAAGGTGACCGGCGTCGACCCGGCGCGCCGCCTCCTCGAGGTGGCCAGAGCAAGAGCAAAGGACGAGGGCCTGGACGTCACGTTCGTCGAGGGAACGGGCGAAGCGATCCCGCTCGACGACGGGGTTGCGAACGTGGTGGTCTCCTCGTTCGGCGTGATGTTCTCACCCGACGTCCCGGCTGCCGTCGCGGAGCTCGACCGGATCACCGCGACGGGTGGGCGGATCCTCGTCACGTCGTTCCCGCCCGAAGGCCCGATGATGAAGGTGATGGGCGCCGCGATCGAGGAGCTCTCCCGCGTCCTCCCGCCGCCGCCCGCCTCCAACGATCGGGCCGAGAAGCCGTTCGGCTGGCACGACGAGGCCGACGTCCGTACGGCGTTCGAGCCCCGCGGGTTCGAGGTGACCGTGACCAGGCACCAGCTGCCGATGCGAGCGACTTCGGTCCAGGCCCACCTCGAACGCCTGGAGAAGCATCCGTCCGCGATCACCGGTCTGCAGGCGGTCCCCGACGCGAAGCGGACCGAGGTCGCCGGACGGATCCGACGCCGGATGACGGAGGTGCTCGAGACGGTGAACGAGGATCCGGCCGCCTTCCTGATCACGTCCCCGTTCACGATCGCGACCATCCGGCGACGCTGAATCCGTTTGCGGCGCCCAGCCGCGATGCGACAGGCTCGGGCGCATGAGCAGGCTCCCCGACACCGAGCGGCTGACGTTCCGGCGGTTCACCAATGCCGATCTCGACAACGTCGAGCAGCTCAACGGTGACGCCGAAGTCATGCGCTTCCTCGACGGCGGTCCGCAGCCGCGGGCCGAGATCGAGGAACGGGTGCTGCCAGAGCTGATCGCCGACCAGAACGAGAACGGCCTCGGCCGGTGGGCGGCGGAGACCGTGGACGGAACGTTCGTCGGCTGGTTCTCGACGCACGCCAGGACGCCCGACGACGGCCCGATGGAGTTCTGGGCCAGCTCGGACGACCCCACCGTCGTGTCGATCGGCTACCGCCTCAGCCGAGCCGCGTGGGGCAAGGGCTACGCGACCGAAGGCGCGAAGGCCTTGCTCCGTTGGGCATTCCTCTCCCTGCGCGCCACCGAGGTCGTCGCGTCGACGATGGCGGTCAACAAGGGATCCCGCAACGTCATGGAGAAGATCGGCCTACACCACGACCGGACGATCCACATCGACTGGCCGGACCCCCTTCCCGGCACCGAGCACGGCGAGGTCGAGTACCGCCTGCGCCGCGACGAGTGGATCACCCTCCGCCCCGCCCGACCGGACGAGGCAGGGGAGCTGACCGAGCTGGTCATGAGGTCGAAGGCCTACTGGGGCTACGACGACGCGTTCATGGCCGCCTGCCGGGAAGAGCTCACCCTGCGTCCGGAGGACATCGAGCAGCGCCGGATGTTCGTCGCCACCGCCGGCGACGAGCTCGCGGCCGTCGCCACGCTCGACGGCGCGCCGCCCGACGGCGAGCTCGGCACGCTGTTCGTCGATCCCGCGTTCATCGGTCAGGGCTTGGGCAAACGCCTGTACCGGCACGTCACCGCGCTCGCTCGCGCGATGGGCTTCGCGAGCCTGTCGATCGACGCCGACCCCAACGCCGAGCCGTTCTACAAGGCGATGGGTGCGACCAGGGTCGGCAGCGCGCCGTCGGGCTCCATCCCCGGGCGCGAAGTACCGTTGATGCGCGTCGATCTCGCGTCCTAGGCGGGTACGTCGCCCACCTCGGCCTGGACGCGGGCGAGTTCCTCGGTGAGCTCCTTCACCACAGTCGCGTACGCCGGATCGTCATACCTGCTGTGGAGTTCGCGCGGATCCCGAACGAGGTCGAACAGCTCCCACTCCGGCGTACGCGACTCCGACGACGCTCCGGCCTGGCCGAAGCCAGAGCCGTAGTAGTAGACGAGCTTGTGCTCCTTGGTCCGTACGCCATAGTGCGAGCAGACGTGGTGGGACGTGTCGAGATGCTCCCAGTAGCGGTAGTACACCGACGTCCGCCAGTCGTCCGGCCGTTCGCCGTGCAACAGCGGCAGCAGGCTGTGCCCCTGCATCCGCGCGGGAGCGGGAACGCCGGCGAGGGCGAGGAACGTCTGCGCGAAGTCCACGTTCACCACCAGGTCGTCGCACACCGACCCGGCGGCCACCACGCCCGGATACCGAACGAGGAAAGGCATCCGCAGCGACTCCTCGTACATGAACCGTTTGTCGTACCAGCCATGGTCGCCGAGGAAGAAGCCCTGATCGGACGTGTAGACGACGAGCGTGTCGTCCGCCAACCCCTCGCCGGACAGGTAGTCGAGCAGCCGCCCCACGTTGTCGTCCACCGACGCGACGCAACGCAGGTAGTCCTTCAGGTAGCGCTGGTACGCCCACCGTGCGTGCTCCTCGTCCGACAGTCCCGGCGGCGGCGACTCCTTCAGGTCGGTCGGCGTCAGGTCGCGCGACACCCGCATCCGCGCGTTCTCCGCCGCGGACGCCCGATGCGAGTAGTCGTCGAAATACGTCGCAGGCAGCGGAATGTCCTTGTCCGCATAGAGATTCGCGTGCCGGGCGTCCGGCTCCCACGGCCGGTGCGGTGCCTTGTGGTGCACCAGCAGGCAGAACGGCCGGGTGTCGTCGCGGTCGTCCAACCAGTCCAGCGCCAGGTCGGTGATCAGGTCGGTCGCGTACCCGCGCCGGACCCGAGACCCGGCGGGGGAGAGGAACGTCGGATCGTGGTACTCACCCTGGTCCGGCAGCACCTCCCACGCGTCGAAGCCCACCGGGTCGTGGACGCCGCCGTGCCCCAGATGCCACTTCCCGAACAGGCCCGTCTGGTAGCCGGCTTCCCGCAGCAGCGCGGGGAACGACACCTGCGTGGCGTCGAACGGAGCCGAGAGCGTCGTGACCGCGTTGACGTGGTTGTACGTGCCGGTGAGGATCGCCGCCCGGCTCGGTGCGCAGATCGCGTTCGTGCAGAAGGCGTTGTCGAAACGCATTCCCTCGGCACCGAGCCGGTCGATGTGCGGCGTCTCGTTGATCACACTCCCGTAGGCGCCGATCGCGTGCGCGGCGTGGTCGTCGGACATGATGAAGACGATGTTCGGTTGCCGTCTCGTGCTACGCCGATGCAGTTCGACCACGTCGCGTGCTCACCTCACGAGTAGGAGTTCTGTCAACGCCACTTGGCGTTGAAGCGCTCCAACGACATTACCGGGCGGAGGTGGCGTTCGACCTCGCCCTTGCTGAAGTACTTCCGGACTCGGTCGTTCAGCAGCTCGTTGCCGATCGGTCCCAGCACCATCGCCTGGTCCAGCGCGAGATACCGCTTCGCCGGCGTGTTGCTGCGTACGGCGATCGAGTCGTAGAACCCGCCCGGCCCGTACGCGTCGAGGTTCCGCTCCAGCATCCGCAGGTTGTCGACGGCCTGGCGCGGCGCGTACGGCAGCGAGAGGAACGACGCGTGCGGCGTCACCACGCCGTCGCCGAACGTCGGGAACGGCTTCGCCTCCCGGCAGCCCTCGAACCCGCGATCGACGTCGGTCTTCTCCCGGTCGGACGGGTAACCGCCCGGATCCATGCCCATCTCCTCGACGCCGTACACGCTGTAGCCGCCGAACGGGTCACTCGCGGGGGAGAAGCCCCAGTAGCCGTACTTCGCCTCGGCCAGCCCGTGCTCGATCTGTCCCTGCACGTAGATCGGGTGGTTGAGGCCCCAGCTCTTCGGCCCCCACTTCTCCTCTGGCACGAACATCGCCGGCATCAGCGCCTCGAACATGTCGCCGCCCCAGGTCGGGACGAACTGCAGCCCGCGGTAGCGGTAGGCGCCCTCGTACACGGACACGCCGAGGTACGTCGCGTTGCCGCCGACCGGCTTCTGCTCGACCCAGCCCCAGTCGCAGTTCGAGGGGAACGTGCGGTTCGGCCCGAAGTACGCGACGGGCGGCATCTGGCCCTGCGAGATCCCGATGTACGTCGCGATCCGCGGCTCGGTGTTGAACGTGTCGTAGTTGAAGCAGGTCCGGTAGATGTCGGCGCCTTCGTACGTACCCTTCTCCACGCACTGGTTCGGCGGCTCCGCGGCGTACGCGCCGCCACGCAGGAGTCCGCCGCCGACGTTGTGGTGGCCGGTCGGGTTCGCGTTGTAGTAGAGCCCGAAGTCCATTTTCTCCAACAGGGCTTGGGCTTTGCGTCCCACCTTGCCGGGCACGGCGTTCCGGACGACCATGAACGACGCCGCGAGCCAGCCGTTGTCGACGCTGGACAGGAACGGGTAGACGGGATCGCCGGTCTCCGGCCATTCGTGCAGCAGAGCGCCGGTGTGCGGGTCGTACCAGTTGTAGAACATGCCCGACGCCGTGTGGTGCTCCAGGGTCGCGAGCGTGTCGAGCGTCTGGTCGATGCGGCGTTCGGTCTCCTTCTTGCCGATGATGCCGAGGTCGCGCGCGACGACCGCGCTCCACAGGTAGCCGCCGACGTTGGTCGGCGAGGTGTACTCGCTGCGGCTCGCGGCGGACAGGTCGCCGCCGATGTTGTCGGCCGGCAGTCCGGTCGCCGGATCGACCATCGCGACGAACGACTTCCAGGTGTCCTTGGCCCAGCGGTGCAACGTGCGGTCGGTATCGCCGCCCTTCGAGTCAGCGACCGCCGGCGCGCCGACGAGCAGGAGGGGTAGTACGAGCAGAGCCGCCGCGTAGCGTGTCCAACGCATGGTTCG
The DNA here is from genome assembly GCF_016907715.1 of Tenggerimyces flavus. Classification (NCBI taxonomy): domain Bacteria; kingdom Bacillati; phylum Actinomycetota; class Actinomycetes; order Propionibacteriales; family Nocardioidaceae; genus Tenggerimyces; species Tenggerimyces flavus. The sequence goes on from NZ_JAFBCM010000001.1 coordinate 4,106,808, forward strand.
TCTCCTCGTGGTGGGGTCCGCAGCTCGACCGAACGGTGAGTGCGGTGGGCAGTACGTCGAGGCGCGGCGCCGAACCGCCCTCGATCTGGGCGTCGAGCGCGCGAGCGGCGTACGCTCCGAGCTCGCGCATGGGCTGCCGCATCGTGGTGAGCGCGGGACGGACGTGGCGTGCGGCCATGATGTCGTCCCAGCCGGTGACGGCGAGCTCGTCGGGTACGGCGATGCCCCTGCGTTCGGCGACCAGCAGCGCGCCGAGCGCGACCTCGTCGTTCGCGCAGACGAGGACGTCGGGGCTTGTCCCCGTGCCGAGGGCTTTCTCGGCCGCAGCCTCGCCCTCGGTCTCGTCGAACCCGCAGCGGATCGGGTTCTTGGGTGCCTCGATTCCGTTGCTGGTAAGGGTTTCGCACATGCCGTTCCAACGTTCGGCGACGTCGTACGAGGCGTCCGGGTCGCCGAGGAACGCGAATCGCCTGTGTCCGTGGGCGATCAGGTGGTGGGTGAGCTCGTGCGCGGCCTGCTGGTTCTCGGCGGCGACGGTCGCGAGGTCCTCGATCCGCGGCCGCGCGAGCAGGACGATCGGAAGGCCGGTGGCGGCGAGCCCGCGTACGGCGTCGTCGTCGATCGTCTGGCCCATGACGACCAGCCCGTCCACGCGGCTGGCGAGGTCGCTGACCTGGTGCTCGACGTTGTCGCGACCGCGGGTGGCGAGGATGAGCACGGACCGGCCGAGCTCGGCGGCCGCCTCCTCGTACCCGAGCACGACCTCGGCATAGTACGGACCGGACAGGTCGGGGAACACGATCCCGTTCGCGGCGTTCCGTCCCTCGGCGAGGCTGCGGGCCGTTCTGCTGGGGCGGAAGTTCAGCTCGCGGGCGGCCTGCTGGACCCGTTCCTTGGTGGCGGGCGTCACCAGGTCGGAGCCCCGCAGCGCGCGCGAGACCGTGGCGATCGACACCCCCGCCCGTTCGGCGACGGCGTAGATCGTGGCGGTGCCTGTAAGCGCTTTCATCGTCGACCGAGAGTATGCGCCAGAGGCGGGGCGGCGAAACCCCGCTGTCAGAACTTGGCCTGGTCCTCGATCTCGACCGGCGTCCGGCCGCGCAGGAAGTCGAAGTCGCAGCCGTCGGGCGCCTGGCCGACGGTGTCGAGGAACAGCCGGCCGTAGCCGCGGGCGTACGGGCGCCGCGGTGGTTGCCAGGCGGCGCGTCGGGCTTCGAGCTCCGCGTCGTCGACGTGCAGGTCGAGGCGGCGGTTCTCCAGGTCGAGCTCGATCTCGTCGCCGGTCTGGACGAACGCGAGCGGGCCGCCGACGGCGGACTCCGGCGCGACGTGCAGCACGATCGTTCCGTACGCGGTCCCGCTCATCCGCGCGTCGGAGATGCGCACCATGTCGCGTACGCCCTGGGCCAGCAGCTTCTTTGGTATGGGGAAGTTACCGACTTCCGGCATGCCGGGACCGCCGATCGGACCCACCGATCGGAGCACGAGGATGTCGGAAGGCTCGACGTCGAGGTCATCGCTGTCGATCTTCGCGCGCAGATCGTCGAGGTCCTCGAAGACCACGGCCCGTGCGCGATGCTGGAGCAGCTCGGGGGAGGCGGCAGCGTGCTTGATCACGGCACCGTCCGGCGCCAGCGAGCCACGCACGATCGCCGTACCGCCGTGCGGCCTGACCGGCTCGTTCCTCCGGCGGATCACGTCGCCATCCGGCGGCGGGGCCTCGGCCGCGTTCTCCGCGACGGTCCTGCCGGTCACCGTCAGCGCGGTGCCGTCCAGCAACGGCAACAGCTCGCGCATCAGCGCGGGAACGCCGCCGGCGTGGAAGAAGGCCTCCATCTGGTGCGCGCCGATCGGCCGCAGGTTGGCGAGCAACGGGGTCCGCTCGCTGATCTCGTCGAACAGGTCCAGCGGCAGCTCGACATCGCAGCGTCCGGCGATCGCGGGGAGGTGCACGACCGCGTTCGTACTCCCGCCGAGCGCGGAGAACACCGTCAAAGCATTCTCGAAAGCTTTCCGGTCGAGGATCTTCGACGGCCGCAGGTCCTCGGCGACCATGGCCACGATCCGCCGCCCCGAGGCCTGCGCCAACCGGAGGCGTCGCGAGTCGACGGCAGGGATCGCGCCGTTGCCCGGCAACGCCATGCCGAGGGCCTCGGTCAGCGAGTTCATCGTCGACGCCGTACCCATCACCATGCAGTGCCCGGCGGAGCGGACGATGCCGTCCTCGATCGCCTTGTACGTCGCGTCGTCCAACGTGCCCGCGCGGTTCTCCGCGGTGAGGCGGCGGCAGTCCGTACACGCGCCGAGGCGCTCGCCGTTGTAGTGCCCGTCGAGCATCGGCCCACCGCTGACCATGATCGCGGGGACGTCGGCGCTGGCGAGCCCCATCAACGCGGCGGGCGTCGACTTGTCGCAGCCGGACAGCAGCACCACGCCGTCGAGCGGCTGCGCGCGGATCATCTCCTCGGTGTCCATGGCCGCGAGGTTGCGATGCAGCATCGACGTCGGCGAGAGGTAGATCTCGCCGAGCGAGATCGTCGGGAACTCCAGTGGCGTACCGCCGGCCTGCAGCACGCCGCGCTTGACGGCCTCGGCGAGCTCACGGAAGTGCCGATGGCAGTTGTTGAGCTCGGAGAACGTGTTGCAGATGCCGATGATCGGCCGCTCGAGCTCGTCGTCTCCCAGCCCCATCGACTTCGTGAAGGCCCGGTGGATGAACCCGGACACGCCGGGCTCGGCGAAGAAGTTCGTACCGCGGCGGGCCGTCACTCGCCCGTGGCCTCGACGAGTCGCAGGTACGCGCCCTCGAGATGCGTCTCGATCGCCGCTTGCGCCGCCACGGCATCGCCGGCCGCGAGCAGGTCGCGGAGCTCGGTGTGCTCGCGGAACGCGATCTCGTTGAAGTCGTGTCGTGCGACGTTCCGCGTGTAGAGAAACGCGTAGACCTGGCTGCGGATCTGCTCCCACGAGCGCAGCAGCCGGCGGTGGTCGGCGGCCTGGTAGACGACGTCGTGGAACGCGACGTCCAGCGCCGCCGCGTCGCGGGCGGTGTAGTCGTCGCGGAGCTGGCTCATCTGCTCGAGCACCGAGTCCAGGACGGCGAAGTGCTCCGGCCTCGCGCGTTCGGCGGCACGTTTGACGGCCAGCTGCTCGAGGGCGAGGCGGAGTGTGTAGACCTCTTCGATGTCGGCGCGCGACAGCTCCGCGACCTGGGCGCCGCGGTGCCTTCGGAGGACGACGAGGCCTTCGCGTTCGAGCTGGGCGAGCGCCTCACGTACGGGACCGCGACTCACCTGGAGGGCGTCGGCGAGCTCGGCTTCGCGCAGGTGCTGGCCGGGAGCGAACTGGCCTTGGGCGATGGTCTCGCGGAGCCGGTCGGCCACGGTCTCGGCGAGGGCCGGAGTCGAGGCGGGCACCAACGGCGTCTCCGAAAACGGCGCGCTCAATCCGTTGCCCTCCTCCATGTCGCTCCGTCGCCCCATGCGACCCTTGTGATTGTCAACAATCAACTATTGACATGCAAGGGCGCCGAGTTGATGCTACCCGCAGAGGGTCTGGGTCCGGCTGGCAGAAGGAGTGACGTGGGGGCAACTGCCGTGCAGCCCGGAGTATGGGGCGTGCTGGCCACTCCGTTCTCGCGTGACGGCTCCGCGCTGGACGAGGAGTCGCTGGACCGCGAGGTGCGATGGTACGTCGAACGCGGCGTCACCGGTCTCACCGCGCTCGGGGTGTTCGGCGAGGCCGCCTCGCTGACCGCAGCCGAGCGGCGGCGGGTCGTCGAGATCGTCGCCGCGGCCCGTGGGTCGCTCCCGGTCGTGATCGGTGTGACGTCGCTCGACACTGCGGGTGCGATCGCCGAGATCCGGAACTTCGCCGACGTCGCGGGCGATGGGTTGGCCGCCGCGATGGTGCAGATCAACTCGTCGAACCCGGGCGAGCTCGTTCCGCATCTCGAGGGCATCAACCGCTCGACCGGTGTGTCGATCGTGCTACAGGACTACCCGGCGATCTCCGGGGTGCGGATCACGCCGGCCGACCTGGTGATGGCGGTCGAGTGGCTGTCCTCGGTGGTCGCGGTGAAGTCCGAGTCCTCGCCTTCGCCGGCCGCGATGGCCGTGCTGGCTTCCGGGTTGCAGGTGCCGGTCTTCGGCGGGCTCGGTGGAACGTGCCTGCTGGACGAGCTGTCCTTGGGCGCTGCTGGTGCGATGACGGGCTTCTCGGTGCCGGAGGGGTTGGTCGAGGTCGTCGCCGCCTTCCGTTCGGGCGGCTACGAGGCGGCACGGGCAGCTTGGTTGCCCTACCTGCCGCTGGTGAACTTCGAGTTCCAGCAGGGGATCGCGCTGGCGATCCGCAAGGAGAGCCTTCGGTTGCGCGGCGTCCTCGCCGGCGCCACCGTACGGGCGCCGGCGAAGCCACTGCCTGATGCGTTGCGCGGCCTCCTCGCCACCCATCTGGCGCAGACGCCACATGGCGACGAGATTCTGGTCTCCGCCTAGAGGATCTTGACGGCCTGGGCAGCGTCGAACCGGCGGGTGACGTCGGCCCAGTTGGCGACGTTCCACCACGCCTTGACGTAGTCGGCCTTGACGTTGCGGTACTGCAGGTAGAAGGCGTGCTCCCACATGTCGAGCATGAGCAGCGGGTAGCTGCCGGCCGCGAGGTTGCCCTGGTGGTCGTAGAGCTGCTCGATGATCAGCTTCTGCCCGAGGGCGTCCCAGGCGAGGATGGCCCAGCCGGAGCCCTGGATCCCGAGCGCGGCGGCGGTGAAGTGGGCCTTGAAGCCGTCGAAGCTGCCGAAGTGCTCGTCGATCGCGGCCGCGAGCTCGTCGTTGCTGCCAGGCTTGTCGCCGCCGTCGGGGGAGAGGTTGGGCCAGAAGACGGAGTGGTTGACATGGCCGGCGAGGTTGAACGCGAGATTCTTCTGCATGAGATTGACGCCACCGAGCTGCTCCTTGTCCCGCGCCTCAGCGAGCTGCTCGAGAGCGTCGTTCGCGCCCTTGACGTACGTGGCGTGATGCTTGGAGTGGTGGAGCTCCATGATCTCGCCCGAGATATGCGGCTGCAGAGCGGCATAGTCGTAGGGCAGGTCCGGCAGGGCGTATGGGTTCGACACCTTCGTCTCCTGTGATGCGAGATTGTGTTTATTGCAACCTACTCGCAACAAGAGGAAGCGGCCACGCCCACACCCGGCTTCATCTGCACGACAAGAGACCGGGGGAAGCCCCACAAGCGACGCGAGCCCGGCAGCAGACCTGGGGGCAAGCAGGCCTGTCCCGGGACACCTGTTCCGGGGGCGGGGCTGCGCGTGAAAGCAGGTGGCCGGGCCGGGGCGAGTCAAGGGTCGAAGATCGCGAAGCGACGCCTCTCACCGCGCGCGAAGCGCCCCTGGGAGGCGCCCTTGACGCGCCCCGGACCGGCCACCACCATCGACCGCCGCCACAGTCCCCGAGAGCTCCAAACTCCCGGAGAGCGCCAATCGCAACAGTGAAGAGCTGACCAAAGAAGAGCTCTCGCCACACCGGCGCGCACGTCCGCGCGATGAAGTGCGCGGAGATCGACTCGGCTGGGGTCCGCGCAGCACCTCCGGGTGATGAGGCGTCCGGTCATCGGCTCGGACGGTCCCGAGCAGCAACTCCGCGCGACGAGAGGAGCGGCCACCCGCTCGGCTGTCGTCCGCGCAGCACGCCCGCGCGATGAGGTGTGCAGTCATCGACTCGGCTGTCGTCCGCGCAGCTGCACTGTGTGCGGGGTGCTGTCCGTGTGCGGGGTCGAGTTCGCCTACTGATGGGTCGCCTCGGGAGTTTATGGGCCGCCCTCAATGTCAAGGGCGCTTCGCGTCTCGACCAAACTCGCGGCAGTGCATGGCTGGCGCGGTCGGTGGGCGAGTTTGTGCGAGATCAGGTCGCGGAGCGACCTGACCCTTGACATTGAGCCTCTCGGCGGCCCGACGCAGGTCGTTAAGGGCAGGCTCCGCCTGCCCACCCGTGCCCCGTGGCGACCCGGCTCCTGGAGCGGCGCTGAGAGCCCATGCCCAGCACAGCTCCGGCCCACCCACCTGCTCGGGCCACAGCCCGGCCACGACCAGTGGCGGGCGCCTCGATGAGTGGGGAACCTCCAGGGCGCAGACCACGCGCAGCGTCCCACCGTCCCCTCGACCACTCCACCAGCTGCGCGCCGTCGATCAGGTCGCCGATCGACGACAGCGAGATCAGCGCGGAAACTATGAGCGCTATAGCACCCCAAACCTTCCGCGCTAATCCTGCTCAACCCTCAACCCTCACCCCTCAGCCTCGACCGCTCGCCACGGCCAGCTCGCCTCGCGGCGGCGAGCTCGTCCAGCCTCACCGTCGATTAGCGCGAAGACTATGCGCGCTATAGCGACCAAAAGTCTTCGCGCTAACCCCTCCACCCGCTAACCGACCTATGTAGATCAACGTAGGGGAGGGCAGCAAAACGCCGGTCGCTCCGTCGTTGGAGGGACCGGCGTTCGGTGGTGCTGGTCAGACTGGTCAGAGGGTCAGCAGATGTCGGGGGTTAGTTGTCTTCGGCAGCCTTGATCCGGCCCAGGCGATCGGTCTCGTCCTGGATCTCGATGGCTACCTCGCGGAGCTTGGACTCGTGCTCGCGCCCATGATGCGCGCAGAACAGCAGCTCACCGCCGGTGGGGAGGCTTACCCGAATGTAGGCCTGGGCCCCACAGCGGTCGCACCTGTCCGCGGCCGAGAGCGGTGTAGCAACTGCGGTGTTCACGTCGTCTTCTCTCCGATCGTCAGTGTCACGACCACAACAACATCAAACCAGGTACGACCTAATCCCGCCCACGGCGTCTGTGGACAACTTTCTTGCTGTGCGCTTGCTCTGTACTTGCTCTCATGACGTATGTGCCCTCCTCACGGTTTCCACATGCGCCTTGCTGCGCTGAGGTTTGACCGACTCGTAACCAGAGAGAGACATTTCGCCAACGGCGTAACGTGTGGGACATCACACCCCCAGACACCTCGAACACACAGTCGGCGTGGGACCGCGAGCCGCCGACACGCGCTAGGTAGCCTGAGAGGTACGCAGAACGCGACTCACCTTGCGTCACGGCGCGACCACGGAAAGGAACCGCGTTGGCAACCCGGTCCGCAGACCTCGACCACTCTGGCTACACCGCTCGGCACCTCACGGTGCTCGAGGGGCTCGAGGCTGTCCGGAAGCGACCCGGCATGTACATCGGCTCCACCGACACCCGCGGCCTGATGCAGTGCCTGTGGGAGCCGATCGACAACGCGGTCGACGAGGCTCTCGCGGGCGCCTGCAAGCGCATCGACGTGATCTTGCACGACGACGGGTCCGCCGAGGTACGTGACGACGGCCGCGGCATCCCGGTCGACATCGAGCCGCGCACCAAACTGTCCGGAGTCGAGGTCGTGTTCACCAGGCTGCACGCCGGCGGGAAGTTCGGCGGCATCTCCTACACCGCGTCCGGTGGCCTGCACGGCGTCGGTGCGAGCGTGATCAACGCGCTGTCCACCAGGCTCGACGTCGAGGTCGACCGGTCCCCGGCGACGTGGGCGATGAGCTTCCGCCGCGGCGTGCCCGGCGTCTTCGACGAAGCCGGTCCGAGCGCGAGCTTCAGCAAGAAGTCCGGCTTGGAGAAGATCGGCCGCGCCAAGAAGGGTGCCACCGGTACGCGCGTCCGGTTCTGGCCCGACCGGCAGATCTTCACCAAGGACGCGACGTTCGTCTACGACGAGCTCGTCACCCGCGCTCGGCAGACCTCGTTCCTCGTTCCAGGCTTGGAGGTCGTGGTCCGAGACCTCCGCGGCGAAGAGCCCAAGGAGGAGACGTTCAAGCACGACGGCGGCATCGCGGAGTACATCGAGTTCCTCGCCCCCGACGAGGCCGTGACGAACGTGATCCGCATGCAGGGCTCGGCCAAGTTCACCGAGACGGTGCCGGTGCTCGACGACAAGGGGCACATGTCGACGCAGGACGTCGAACGCGACCTCGAGGTCGACATCGCGGCGCGGTGGGGGACCGGGTACGAGACCGAGGTCCGCTCGTTCGTCAACGTGATCTCCACGTCGAAGGGCGGTACGCACGTCCAGGGTTTCGAACGAGCGCTGACCCGCACGTTCAACGAGACGATGAAGAGCCTGCGCGTGCTCCGCGCCAACGAGGACGACGTCACCAAGGACGACATCCAGGAAGGCCTCACCGCGGTCGTGACCGTACGACTCGCGGAGCCGCAGTTCGAGGGCCAGACCAAGGAGATCCTCGGCACCCCCGCCGCCACCAGGATCGTCGGCAACATCGTCCGCAAGGAGCTCGGCACCTACCTGGCCTCGAACAAGCGTGGCGAGAAGCCGTTCGCCCGCGCGGTGATGGACAAGATCGTCTCAGCCGCCCGCGCGCGCATCGCCGCACGGCAGCACCGGGACGCGCAGCGGCGCAAGAGCGCGCTCGAGTCCTCAGCCCTGCCGGCGAAACTAGCCGACTGCCGATCGACCGACGTCGACCGCACCGAGCTGTTCATCGTGGAGGGTGACTCCGCACTCGGCACCGCGAAGCTCGCCCGCAACTCGGAGTTCCAAGCCCTGTTGCCGATTCGCGGCAAGATCCTGAACGTGCAGAAGGCCTCGGTCTCCGACATGCTCAAGAACGCCGAGTGCGCGTCGATCATCCAGGTCGTCGGAGCGGGCTCGGGACGTACGTTCGACCTCGACGCCGCGCGCTACGGCAAGATCATCTTCATGGCCGACGCCGACTCCGACGGCGCTCACATCCGTTGCCTGCTTGCGACTTTGTTCTGGCGGTACATGCGCCCGCTGGTTGAGGCCGGCCGCGTCTTCTCCGCCGTGCCGCCGCTGCACCGGATCGAGCTGTCCAACCCGAAGAAGGGTCAGGACAAGTACGTCTACACCTACACCGACGCTGAGCTGCAGCGCACGCTCGTCCAGTACGAGAAGCGCAACATCAAGACCAAGGACAATCCGCAACGGTACAAGGGTCTTGGCGAGATGGACGCCGATCAGTTGGCCGAGACCACGGTCGACCCGCGGCACCGTACGCTCCGGCGACTCACCGCCTCCGGTGCCGAGGAGGCCGAACGCGTCTTCGAGCTGCTGATGGGCAACGACGTCGCGCCGCGCAAGGAATTCATTGTCGCGGGCGCGTACGAACTCGACGATTCTCGCATCGACGCATAACCGTTCTTTACCCAGAAATCCCGACATAGGTGTTTTAACTATCTCCACGTGGTTACTTTCAGAACACGGGAAGGCACTCAACGTGACCGGGAGGTAGGTAGAGATGCCTCGTACGTGGTGGAAGCGAACTGGCGCCGCAATGGTGGCGCTCGCGATGGCCGGAGCCCTGACGACCGGCGTCGCGCAGGCAGAGACGAAGTCCGCGCTACCCAAGGACGAACCTGGGCTGCTGGCCCTTCGCTCCGATGACAACCTGTGCTTGACGTTTGTCGTCGCGGACAAGATTCCAACTGCGGTGATGGCTCCTTGCGTGCCGTCGCCGATCTCGATGCTGCAGGAGTGGACGCTCACCGCCGACGGTCAGCTGCAGGTCAGCCTGACCGACGGCCTGCTCGATCCGCTGCCGACCGGCGCTTGCCTCGACACCGCGGCGGACCTGGTGCCGGTGGAGCTGCCGGCCGAGACGCCGGTGCTGGTTCTCCCATGTCGTAAGGGAACTGGGCAGCAGTGGACGTACGACGACGCGACCGGTTCGCTCGTCAACAAGGCGAACGACAAGGCCCTGAGCCCGATCCTGGGCGCGGACGTCGTTGGTGCGCCGGTGGTCACGCGATTGCTGAACAAGACCGACGACACGCAGGGTTGGGACCAGGTCGAGGCGCCGGGGCTCTCGCTGGGCGGCGCGATCACGTTCCTGATGAACCTCATCTACGGGCTGGTCGACATCGACCTCGATGTCAGTCTGTGTGAGGACCTCCTGGCGCAGGTCTCGGCCAAGGTGACGATCCCGCCTGAGCTGTGGGAGTTGCCGGCCGCGATGGTCGACCAGGTTCCGGGTGCCCCCACCCGCGAGGAGGTCACGGCAGGGCGGTGACCGTCAGCTCACCTCGATGCGAACGTCGGCGTCCGTGGAGACGTCGACGTTCGCATGTGCGTCGACGGTCACGTCGAGCCGATGCCCTGCGACCTGCAGGCCGACGACGCGCAACGGCCACCAGGACGAGAACGCCGGGCTCGGGCTGATCCGCAGCACCCCGTTCGGTACGTCCGGGTCGAGACCGAGAGCGGCGGCGACGATCGCGATCGTGCCAGCGGCGGACCAGGCCTGCGGACGACACGAGGGCGGATAGACGAGCAGCGGTTCGCCGTCGAACGCGCTCGTTCCGCCATACAGCTCGGGGATCCGGTCGTCGAACGCCCTTGCCACGGAGACGATTCCGTTCGCCAAGCCAGCCGCTGTCAAGGCGTGCTTGTCACGGACGAGACCGGTCACGGCGATCGCCGTGTCGTGCGGCCAGATCGAGCCGGTGTGGTAGCCGAGCGGGTTGAATCCCGTTGCCGTACTGGACATCGTACGAAGCCCGCGGCCGGTGTCCATGTCCCGGCCGCGCAACCGTTCGGCCACGTGCGCGATCTCGGCGTCGTCGAGCAGGCCGGTGCCGAGCAGGTGGCCGAGGTTGGAGGTCACGGTCGGAACGGGACGCTTGTCGCCGTCGAGTGCGATCGCGGGGAACGGGCCGTGCTCGTCGCTCACCCAGAACGCCGACCGGAACCTGTCCTGCATCCCCGCTGCCCACTCGCGCAGGCTGCCAACCCCAGGTTGCCCCAGCACCTCGAGCAGCGCCGCACCCTTGATCACTGCTTCGTACGCGTACGCCTGTGCCTCACACAAAGCGATCGGCGCCTTGGCCAGCTCGCCGGTCGGCCCTTGGACGCCGTCGTGCGAGTCTTTCCAACCCTGGTTGGACAACCCCTTGCCCGTGCTGTCGATGTACTCGAGGAACCCGTCGCCGTCGGTGTCCGCCGGACCGGTGATCCAGTCCAGCGCACCCCGCAGCGCGGGCACGGACTCGTCGGCAGGCATGCCCCAACGCCACGCGTCGTACAGCAGCGACACCCAGAGCGGGGTGGCGTCGATCGTGCCGTAGTAGACCGGCGGCAGGACGTTCCCCTCGCCGAGGCGAACGGGAGTGCCGCGGACCTCGTGCAGGATCTTGCCCGGCTGCTCGCCGGTCGTCTCGTCGTCGCGGGTGCCCTGCCGGCGGGCGAGGGTGGCCAACGTTCCGCGTGCCAGCTCGGTGCCGAGAGGAAGGAGCATCCGCGCGGCCCAGATGGAGTCGCGGCCGAACAGCGTGAAGAACCATGGGCTGCCGGCGGCGAGAAACGGGTCGCCGGCGTCCGCGAGCACGAGGCCCTCGAGGTCGGCGAGGCTGCGGTCGACGAGCCGGCCGAGGTCGCGGTCGGCAGCCGTGACAGTCGCTCGACTCCACGGTGCTTCGGCAGGCTCGAAGCCGGCCGAGACCCCAGCGGTCCCGGCGACGTCGAGCTCGATGCTGACCGCACCGCCGGCGGGCACCTCGAGCTGCCAGACCAGTCGCGCCTCGTTGCCCTGCAGCGTGACCTCGGCAGCGGCCGGGAACGACAGTGAGACCCGGCTCTCGCCGTTGGTCCACTCGACGACGGTCCCCGCGAGCGAAGGGGAGACCATCGGTACGTCGACGCCCTGCCGGATGTCGGACATGCTCGCCAGGTCGCTCGCGGCCCGTACGCCGAGCACGACGGTCGTCGGCTCGGTGGCGATGCTGCGCACGGTCAGGCGTTCGGTCAGTCCGTCGCCGTGGACGACCCGGCTCCGCTCGACGGCGAGTGCGTGGTCCGGACCCGCCTCGGGGAGCAGCCCGACGAACGTCGCCGAGGCCGCTGCGGGCGCGGACCCGCCGATGTGGACCGGCTCCGCCTCGTCGACAAGGACGACCAGCTTGGACAGCATGCGGATGTCGTGGAGGAGCAGCCCTTGGATCCCGCCCGTCCTTATCTGGCCATCGGCCTCTGAGAGGGCGACGGCGGGCGCGGAGAGGCAGCTGACGAGGTCGTGAAGGAAAGAAGTGCTCATCTCGAAGGACGACTCTACTGATCTTGACTCCCCGCCGGACGTTCACCGCGCTCTCCGTCTGGCGGGGGTTGAGGAGGGAGTCCTATTTGGGGTCGAGTAACAAGTCTCATCAAGATCAGGTTCAGGGGTTTACGCCAAGGCGCCGATCGGGCACTCTCAGCTCAACTCGTAGGGAGGCCATATGTCCGAGTCCGTCACTGCACCGTCGCAGCCCGGCTCGCAGCCGGAGCTCAAGCGCGTCATCGGTCCCAAGCTCCTGCTGTTCTTCGTCGTCGGGGACATCCTGGGCACCGGCATCTACGCCTTGACCGGCACGGTCGCCGGCAAGGTGGGAGGCGCGGCTTGGCTGTCGTTCGGTCTCGCTTTCATCGTCGCCTTGTTCACCGCCACCTCGTACCTGGAGCTCGTTGGCAAGTATCCGAAGGCAGCGGGCGCGGCGCTCTATACGCACAAGGCGTTCGGCATCCACCTGCTGACGTTCATGGTCGCGTTCACGGTGATGTCGTCCGGCCTCACCTCGGCCGCAGCGGCGTCACGCGCGTTCGGCGGGACCTATCTGCAGGAGCTGGTCGGAGAGTTCAGCAACGGAACGACGATCCTCGTCGCCATCGCCTTCCTGGCCGTGCTCGCCGGGATCAACTTCCGCGGCGTCGCGGAGTCGGTCTACCTGAACGTGATCCTCACCTGCGTCGAGCTGTCCGGTCTGCTCATCATCATCGTGCTGGGCTTCATGGCGTTCGGCGAAGGCGTCGCCGACGCGAGCCGGGCGTTCGAGTTCAACGAGGGCAACACGTTCAACCTCGTCATCGGTGGCGCGGCGCTCGCGTTCTTCGCGATGGTCGGGTTCGAGGACTCGGTCAACATGGCCGAGGAGACGAACGATCCGCCGCGGACGTTCCCGCGCGCGTTGTTCGCCGGCATCCTCATCACCGGTGTCATCTACATGCTGGTGGCGTTCTTCGCGACCGCGATCGTGCCGCTGAACGTGCTCGGCGAGTCGACCGGCCCGCTGCTCGAGATCGTCAAGATCGCTGCGGTCGGTTTCCCGCTCTGGCTGTTCGCGCTGATCGCCTTGTTCGCCGTGACGAACTCCGCCTTGATCAACCTGATGATGGCCTCGCGGCTGATCTACGGGATGGCGAACCAGAAGGTCATCCCGCGCTGGCTGGGCAACGTGCACCCGTTCCGGCGTACGCCCTGGGTCGCCATCATCTTCACCACCCTGTTGGCGATGGGGCTGACGACGTCGAGCCAGATCTCGGTGCTCGGTGGAACGACCGCGCTGCTGCTGCTCGCGGTGTTCGCGATCGTCAACGGCGCCGTGCTGATCCTGCGGCGCGACCCGGTGTCGCATTACCACTTCAAGGCGCCGACGGTCTTCCCGATCCTCGGCATCATCTGCTGCGTCTACCTGGTCATCCCCGGGTTGTCGGGCCGTCCGGCGATCCAGTACATCGTCGCCGGCGTCCTGTTGGGGATCGGGCTGATCCTGTGGCTGGTGACGTGGATCTTCCACGGCCGGAAGACGTCGACGATCGACCCGACGCAACTGTCGGAGGAGCCCGAGCTTCCCCCGGAGATGCGGCGCTAGAGCAGTTGCAACGCGGCTTCTGAAGGCGACCCCGGTTCGGCGGAGTAGAGCAACATCCGCTGGCCGGGGTCGTCTGGCAGTTCCATCGACTCCTCATCGACGGTGAGCACGCCCACGGTCGGGTGGTGGAGGTCGTGCCGGCCGAACGCGCAGCTGCGGACCTGGTGCTTGGACCACAGCGTCGCGAACTCGTCGCTGCGCATCGACAGGTCGCCGATCAGCTCGGCGAGGGCGGGGTCGTCGGCGTGCTGGCCGGCGAGAAGGCGCAAGCAGGCAACGGTTTCGCGGGCCTGCCGTCCCCAGTCGACGAACAGCTCGCGGATGTGCGGGTCGAAGAATGTGATCCGCGCGAGGTTCGGCCGCTCGCCGTACGGGAGGTGCGCGGCGAGCAGCAGGTGCGCGCGACGGTTCCACGCCAGCACGTCCATCCGGCGGCCGATCACGAGCGCCGGGACGTTCAACGCCGACACGAGCTGGGCGACGCTGGGTCGCAGCCGCTCCAGACGCGGGCGGCGTCTCGCTGGGGTCGCGGGGCGGGCCAGGTCGAGCAGGTGCTCCCGTTCGTGCTCGTCCAGCCGCAACGCCCGCGCGATCGCGTCCAGCACCGCGTTCGACGCGTTCTGGCTCAGGCCCTGCTCGAGCCGGGTGTAGTACGCCGGGCTCACCCCGGCCAGTTGGGCGAGCTCCTCGCGGCGCAGTCCCGGCACCCGCCGCCGCCCTATGTCGGCGAGCCCGACGTCGGACGGGCGCAGCTGGGCGCGCCGCGTCCGCAGGAAGTCGCCCAGCGAGGTGCTCGTCTCCACCCACCCAGTATCGCCCGAGTCGACGCGGCGAGCCTGACCCTGCCAGTGGTACGAACGACGAGTGCTGGTTGCCGTACGGCCTGCCCAGCACGCTGGAGCGCATGGACCTCCACCTCACCGACAAGACCGCGCTGGTCACCGGATCGACCCAGGGCATCGGCTTCGCCGTCGCCACCGGCCTCGCCCGGGAGGGCGCGACCGTCATCCTGAACGGCCGCGACGAGACCCGGCTCGCCGACGCGCACAAGCGGCTGCTCGACCTCGTTCCTGGTGCTGACGTCCGTACGGTCGCCGCCGACGTCACGACCGTCGAGGGCAGCCAGGCGTTGACGGCCGCCGAGCCGGACGTCGACATCCTCGTCAACAACGTCGCGATCTCCGCCTTCGCCGCGTTCCCCGACGTGACCGACGAGGAATGGACGCGCTACTTCGACACGAACGTGCTGAGCACGATCCGCCTCACCCGCCATTACCTCCCGGGAATGCTTGCTCGAAAGCAAGGTCGAATGCTTTTCGTCTCCGCGGACTCGGCCGTCACCAGCGACGCGGACATGCTGCCGTACGCGATGACGAAGAGCGCGCTGCTCACGGTGGCCCGCGGCATCGCCGAGCTGACGAAGGGTACGGAGGTCACTGTCAACTCCGTGTTGGCAGGGCCGGTGGCCACCGAGGGCGCGCTCGAGTTCATCCGCGAATCCGCCGAGGAACAAGGGCGTTCGGCGGAGGAGGTCGAGGCAGCGTACTTCGACGAGTTCCGCCCGACCTCGCTGCTGCGGCGTCCCGCGACGCCGGAGGAGCTGGCGAGCCTCGTCGTCTACCTGAGCAGCCCGCTCGCCGTGTCGACGAACGGCGCCGCCGTGCACGCCGAGGGCGGCACGATCCGGACGATCGCCTAGCCCGTACCGGCGATGCGGGAGAGCAGCACACCCCGCGTCGCCGAACCGGTCTTGGCGAGGATCGCCTTCACGTGGTCGTTCACGGTGTGCTCCGACAGCACGAACGTGCGCGCGAGCTGCCGCGTGTCGGCGCCAGTGCAGAGCTCGGCAAGCACCTCTCGTTCGCGGCCGCTGAGCCCGTGCGCCAGCGCGAACACCTCCAGCCGTTCCGCCGGCGTGCAGGTCTCGATGCTCACCGCGAGGTCGCCGCCCTCGGACAGCCGCGATGCTCGCAACGTCGCCCACCGCCCGCCGCCGAGGTGCACCCGCGACCACGCCGGCATGCTCGCGCTGACCAACGCCGCCGCGACGTTGTACGCGGCGGCGGGGATTGCCGGGATCGGGTCGTCCGGCGGGTTCAGCCGGTGCAGCGTCTCCACCGCGGCAGACGTCTGCTGGCGCACGTGCAGATCGGGGCCGAGCACGAGCACCGACGGCCCGTCGTGCGGGGTCATCGAACCGGGAAGGAACGTCCTCGCCTGCGCGCGCCGGAGCCCCTCAGTCACCGGCCGAACGAACGAGTCGAGCAGTGCCCGTTCGGCCGACGCGAAGGGCGTCGTCCGCCACAGGTCCAGCCAAGCCCAGCAGCCGAACCGGTCGTGGAACACCACTGTCGCCACGTCGACGATCGCCGGGTCGTGCCACGTCCCATCGGTCTCGTGCAGGAACCGCACCGACGCCCCGGCGTCCATCACCGTGGTCCAGCGCGTCGACTCCGCGAGATAACGCCACCGGATCAGGTCGGGCAGGTCGGGCCACGACAACCCGGGAACGTCGGCCAACGGAGACGTTCCCACTCGGGTGACGGGATCGGTCAACACCCACACCTGCGCGTCGAACGGCACCGCGCGCCGCACCTCGGCGAGCACCCGCTCGCGCAACGACTTCGCGTCGAGCGTGCCTGCACAGAGCCGTTCGACTCGCTCGAGCACACAGCGCAGCCTAGGGGACCTGGAACGTCCGTTCGGGCTGGTGAGGTATCACCTGTATCGGGATCCCCAGCATTCGGGATGGTCCCGGGTCGCCAGCGGGAGCATGCTGCGAGACATGTTCACCCTCCACATACAGAACGAGATCGCGTCCTTCTCCGCTTGGACGAACGCCTTCGACCGCTACGACAAGGCGCGCCGCGACCACGGGGTGCTCGCGTACCGGATCACCCAGCCAGTCGACGACGAGCACCTCGTCTACATCGAGCTCGACTTCGCCACCCGCGAGGACGCCACGGGGTTCGTCGCGCTGCTGGAGAGGATCTGGCAGACACCGCTCTCCCAGGGCGTCAGCGCCACCCACACCGCACCGGAGCTGCGCGAGGTACGTGTCCAGCAGCAGCTCGTCGTAGCCTGACACCGCACCAGCTCAGGAGTGGGATTCGGCAATCCTGCTTGCGGCCTGACGCACCATCGTCGACAGCTCCGGCGGTGCGACGACCACGGCGTCACCGGCCTGGGCAAGCACGGCGGCGCAGGCCTCGTCGGCGTTCTCGAGGTCCGCCTCGACCACGGACCAACCGTCGACGTCCGACACCACGGGTCCGATGGCCTTGAACCGCCGGACGGCATGGCCACGTACCCGCAGCACGATCCGGTACGACGGAAGGGACGCCTGGAACAGCCGTTGAGCCTCGTCCCAATGCCGGGCCAGATCGAAGTCGCGAGGCCTCGTGAACGCCTCGTCGGTCAACGACGCCGACGTCACCCGGCTCAGTCGATACGTACGCACCGCACCATCCGGTCGGGTCGCGACCAGATACCACGTGCGTGCCTTGGCGACGAGGCCGAGCGGCGCGACAGTGAAGGGTTCCGCCGGATCGCGATAGGTGATCGAGAGACGCCGCTCCGCCCAGATCGCCTGCCGGCAATGGTTCAGCCAGCGCGGCGCCTCCCGGTGGTCGTCCCAGCCCGCGTGGTCGATCAGGAGCCGTTGGCGAGCGAACTCGGCGTCGCGCCGGGCCGGCTCGGGCAGCGTGGCGATGAGCTTGGCCATGGCCTGGTCGCTGGACGCGTCGATGCCCAGATCGGCGAGGACATGCGCGGTCGCGCCGACGAATACCGACATCACCTCGGCCGGCGTGAGGCCGGTGAGGCGGGTCCGGTAGTCGGGGAGGAGCGCCCAGCCGCCACCCCGGCCGCGCACCGAATAGACCGGGACGCCGGCGAGGCTCAGGGCGTCCAGGTCGCGTTGGACGGTACGCGGCGAGACCTCCAGCAGCCGCGCGAGCTGGACCACGGTCGACTGACCGCGGGTCTGCAGGTGCAGCAGGAGTCGGAGGAGCCGTTCGGCACGCACGGATCCACTCTCGCAGAAAAATAAGACATCAGGTGGCGCCTTTTCTTCCTACGGTCGACCCATGAGCGTTGCTGGAGCAGCTGTGGTCGTGGAGGACCTGTGCATGACGTACCGGGCGCCGATCCGGGGGTCGGGGTGGAAGGAGACGCTGGGATCGGTCTTCCACCGGCGCTATCGAGAGGTGCCGGCCGTACGGAACGCCTCGTTCGTCCTCGCCCCCGGTGAGGTCGTCGGCTTCATCGGTCCGAACGGGGCCGGCAAGACGACGACGATGAAGATCCTCTCCGGGCTGCTGCACGCCACGTCCGGGCAGGTACGGGTGCTGGGACATTCGCCGTGGCAGCGCCGGGCGGACTTCCTCCGCCGGATCGCCTTCATCCGCGGGAGCCAGCCAGTGGGTGGACCCCAGGAGCTCACCGTTCTGGACACCCTGCGGTACCAGCGGTTGCTCTACGAGGTTCCGCCGGCCGAGTACCAACGTAGCCTCGACGAGCTCACCGACCTGCTCGACCTCGAGGAGCTGCTGGCGCGCCAGCTCCGAGCCTTGAGCCTGGGCGAGAAGATGCGTGCCGGCCTGGCCCTCTCGCTGGTGTACAGGCCGCAGGTGATGTTCCTCGACGAGCCGACGCTGGGGCTGGACGTCACCGGCGCGACCACGATGCGCCGGTTCGTCGCCGAGTACGCCCAGCAGACCGGCGCGACCGTCCTGCTGACCAGCCACTACCTGGCCGACGTCGCCACGCTGTGCCCGCGGCTCGTTCTCATCGACAAGGGCAGCGTGCAGTACGACGGACGGCTCGACGACCTGGCGGCGAAGCTGTCGCCGTACAAGCTCGTCCGACTGACCGCGCCGAACGCCGACGAGGAACGGCTCCGGCAGGCAGGCGACGTCATCGAGGCGTCGAACGGGACGTGGGTCCTCCGGGTGCCGCGCGAGGACGTCGCCCGAACCACCGCCCGGCTCCTCACCGAGCTCGACGTCGCGGATCTCGCCGTCGAGGAGGCCTCCCTCGACGTGGTCATCGATCGCGCGTACCGGGAGGGCGTCGGATGACCGCCGCCACCCGCTCGATGGCAGGCCGCCTACCGCTCCTGATCGCCCTGCGGATCCGCATGGAGGTGCTCGAGTGGTCCGGCAGCTGGTGGTTCCTGCTCACGTTGGTCGTCCAGGCGATCCTCGGCCCGCTGATCGGCATGTTCGTCTGGTCGGCGGTCTATCCCGACGACCCCTATGTCGCGACCTACTACGTCGCGCTGTTGCTGGTCACCGTGATGACGGAGTCGTTCGAGCAGTTCACGTTCTCCGAGAAGGTGTACGACGGAACGATCAGCCACGACCTGCTGCGGCCGCAGCCAGTCGTCGTCAACGTGATCGGCACCAATCTCGCGATCCGTCTCTGGCTGATGATCATGGGGATTCCCCTTGCACTGTTGACAGGGCTCGCGTTCGGCGTCTCGTTGACCTGGACCGCTGTCCTGGCAGCGGTTCCGGTCTTCGTGCTGGCAGCGACGCTCAGCTTCTGCTGGATCTTCCTGCTTTCCCTCACCGCGTTCTGGACCGAACGCGTGCACGCGATCGTGGGCTTCGGCTGGGCGCTGAACACCTTGCTGGGCGGCACGATCGCACCATTGGCGTTCCTGCCGGGGCCGCTGCGCGAGGTCGGTCAGGTGCTCCCGTTCTACGGAATGCTGGGTCTGCCGGCCGACGTCGCCGCGGGCCGCGTGCACGGCCTGGCCCCGCTGCTCACCGGCCTCGGCTACCAGGCCGCCTGGATCACGGTGTTCGTCGTCGCCGCCGTCCTCCTGTGGCGCGCCGGGGTCCGTCGCTACACGGTGGTGGGCGCATGAAACTGCTCAGGCTCTTCGCCGCCGGGTTCAGCAGATCCGCGCAAGCCACGCTCACGTTCCGGATCAACCTGCTCTTCGACATCGTGCAGTCGGTCATCGGCCTTCTCGCCAGCCTCGCGACCGTGTTCGTGGTGTACGCGCGCACCGACTCGTTGGCCGGCTGGACCGAAGCCGAGGCCTACGTGCTGATCGGCACGTTCCAACTGCTCAGCAGTCTGAAGAGCACGTTCATCGACCCGAACCTCTCCTGGTTTCCGGAGAACGGCATCCGCCAAGGCAAGCTCGACGCGTACCTGCTGCAACCCGCGCCCACGCTCTTCCTCGCCAGCCTGGCCAGGTCCACCCCACTGGCCCTCATCCGGTTCGTCCTCGGCACGGTCGTCATCGTCCTCGGAGTCAGCGGCCAGGGACGACTTCCCACGCCCGGCGCGATCCTGGCCTGGATCGTGACCCTCGCCGCCGCGCTCGCGGTCACCTGGGCGATGGGCGTCCTCCTCGCCTGCCTCGCGTTCTGGGCGCCTCGTCTCCAGCTCGACGTCTTCTACGGCTCCGCATGGGAGCTCGGCCGCTATCCCACCGACATCTACCGCCGGCCCCTGCGCTTCGTCCTCACCTACGTGTTCCCGCTCGCCCTCATCGCCACCGTCCCCACCACCACGCTCCTCGGCGGACCACGCCTCGTGCTCCTGGTGCCCTGCGTGATCGGGGCCGCGATCGCCTGCTGCCTCGCCGTCGGGTGCTGGCGCCTCGGCCTCCGCCGCTACACCGGGGCGACGTCCTGACGTTTCGTCTCCAGCCGAAACTCTGGTCCGCGGCGATGACGACCGTCAGGCTCTCCGTCGTGAGCACTTACGGCGATGTCTTCCGGCGGACCGAGTTCCGCAACCTCTGGATCAGCAGCGCGCTCGGCAACGCGGCGGCGACGATGACGAGCCTGACCCTCGCCACGCTGGTGCACGAGCAGACCGGTTCCGCGCTGCTGAGCGCGCTGATCATGTTCGGCCCGTTGCTCGCGCAGATGCTCGGCGCGACGACCTTGATGTCCGCCGCCGACACCGCCAGCCCGCGGCCGATTCTGGTGTTGCTGGCCCTCGTCACGACCGCTTCGGCCGTGGTGCAAGCCGCGGTTGACATGCCGCCGATGATGCGGCTGCTGGTCACGCTCGCGGTCGCGTACTGCCTGTCGATCGGCGCGGGAGTTCGTTGGGGCTTGCTGAACGACGTGCTGCCGCACGAGGACTTCGTGCTCGGACGTTCGGTGATGAACCTCTCCGTCGGCGCCATGCAGATCGTCGGCTTCGGCGTCGCCGGGATCCTGTTGCAGGTACTGCAGCCGACGCAGGTGTTCTGGCTCGCCGCCGTGCTGTCGTTCGCCGCCGTTCCCGTCCTGCGGTACGGCCTCTCCAAGCGGCCGCCGAGGCGCGCCGCCGCGACGAGCCTGCGCGAGACGTGGCGCGGCAACCGGAAGCTGCTCGCGCACCGCGACACCCGCCTGCTCGTCGTCGCGCTCTGCGTGCCGAACGGGCTGATCGTCGGTTGCGAGGCGCTGTTCGTTCCGTACGCCGGCGACGCCGCGGGCATCCTGTTCGCGACAGGTGCGGCCGGGATGATGTTCGGCGACCTCGCCGCCGGTCGGCTGCTCGGCCAGCGCAGGCGCAAGCGGTGGAACCCGGCGATGCGGATGCTGCTCGCGGTGCCGTTTCTCCCGTTCCTGTTGACACTTCCGGTCTGGCTGGCCGCCGCGCTGGTGGCGATCGGGAGCGTGGGGTACGCGGCATCCCTTGCGCAGCAGGAGGTTCTCGTGAGCGTGACGCCGCCAGAACTGCGCGGCCAGGTCCTGGGACTCGAGTCCGCGCTTCGGATGACGACGTTCGGTGTCTGCGCGGTCGTCGCCGGTGCGGCCGCGGACGTCGCGAACCCCGGCCTGATCATGACGATCTGCGCGGTCGCCTCCCTCACGGTGTCGATCGTGTTGCTCCGCCCGCTGTCCCGCGTCTTGGCCGTCGCGGAGCCGCGCCCGAAGGCGCTGGTCGAAACTGCTTAGGAAATTCTTTGAACCGGTTGGCGGGGTGGGTGCGTGTGCCTGGTGCCGAACGCCAGGAACCGAAGAGGAGAAGCACCATGACACGTACTCGCATCGCCGCCGTTGTCGCCGCCGCCGTGAGCGTTGGCCTGCTCTCCGGTTGCGGCCTGAACCTTCCGAACGCTCTGTCCGCCCAGGGACAGCAGCCTCCGGCCGCGCAGGCCGCCCCCGCGGCGCCGGCCACAGGCACCAAGGTCGTGACCGCCGCGGTCGTCGGTCTGGGTGACGTGCTGGCCGACCAGAACGGGAGAACCCTGTACCTGTTCACTAACGACAAGCGGAACGCCGGGACCTCCGCGTGCGAGGGCGACTGCGCCGAGCAGTGGCCGCCGCTGCTGGTCGAGGGCGGGGTGCAGCTCGAAGGCGTCGACGACAAGCTGCTCGGAACCGCGAAGCGCGCCGACGGCAGCACCCAGGTCACGGTCGGTGGCTGGCCCGCGTACCGCTACAACCAGGACAAGGCGCCGGGTGACGCCAAGGGCCACGGTGTCGGCGGAGTCTGGTTCGCGCTGGGCAAGGCCGGTGAGGCAATGGGCGAGCTGCCCGACCTCGAGGTGCCCGGCGAGCAGCAGGAGCAGCAGCCGGAAGAGCAGCCCGAGCAGGAGCAGCCCCAGCCCCAGCCCGAGCCGGAGCAAGAGCAGCCCGAGCAGGAGCAGCCCCAGGAGCAGGCTCGGCCCGAGCCGCCGACCGACACCCAGGTGAACGTCACGACGATCGACGGTCTCGGCAAGGTCCTTACCGACCAGGACGGCAGGACGCTCTACCTGTTCACCAAGGACAAGAAGAACGCCGGAACGTCCGTCTGCGACGGCGACTGCGCGGAACTGTGGCCGGCGCTGCTGGCCGAGGGCGACGTCGAGCTCGACGGTGTGGACGAGAAGCTGCTGGGTACGGCCGAGCGGTCCGACGGCAGCAAGCAGGTCACGATCGGCGGCTGGCCGGTGTACCGCTACACCAAGGACAAGGCGCCCGGTGACGCGACCGGACACGGTGTCGGCGGAGTCTGGTTCACCATCGAGCCGAACGGCTGCAAGGTCAGCGAGAAGAAGAGCCCGACCAACAACAGCAGCGACGACGAGTCGACCGACGGCAGCGGTGGGTACACGTACTGAGGCGTCGCTAGACTGCCGACGGTCCGGACCCATCTGTTGAAGGAGCCGACCCCCGATGGCCTTCCTGAGCCGCAAGCGTGACGCGGCGGCCGACGAAGCGCTCATCAGGTCGCTCTACGAGGAGCACGGTCGAGCAGTGCTCGCGTACGCCACCCGCCTCACCGGCGATCGGGCAGCCGCCGAGGACGTCGTCCAGGAGACGCTCGTCCGGGCCTGGAAGCATCCCGAGTCGCTGACGAACGGCAAGGGTTCCGTACGCGGGTGGCTGCTGACCGTGGCCCGCAACATCATCACCGATCGCCACCGCCGGCGGGCGGCCCGCCCGCAGGAGGTGGAGGGTCACGAGAACGTCCCGGCGGTCGAAGCAGACCACGCCGACCAGGTGGTCGACCAGGTCGTCGTCGGAGACGCCCTCGAGAAGCTGTCACCAGAACATCGCGAAGTTCTCACCGAGATCTACTACCGCGGCGCCACCGTCACCGAGGCGGCCCAGGCGCTGGGCGTACCGCCAGGAACCGTGAAGTCCCGCACGTACTACGCCCTTCGGGTGCTCCGTGACAGAGCACTCGCGGGGCGTCCCGTCACCGCGGAGGAGGTGGCCAGATGACTCAGCACGACCCAGAGGCGATCGGGGCATATGTCCTCGGAGCGCTCGATGCGGAGGACGTTCCCGCGCTGGAGCGGCACCTGGCGACCTGCCCGCAGTGCCAGGGCGAGTACGCGGCCATGCAGGAGGGACGGATGGCGCTGCACGAGCTGCCGCCGGAGGCGCTCCTCGACGGTCCGCCGGAGGGCGGCGACCTGCTGCTGCAGCGGACGCTGCGGACCGTTCGGACCGAACGCGGCGCGACCGTGAAGCGGCGGACGCTGGCCATCGCGCTCGCGGCCGCCGCGGTGGTGGTCATCGGCGTCGGGGGAGGCGCCGTGGTGGGACGGGTCACCGCGCCGGACAAGGTGATCACGCAGCCGGCACCGACACCGACACCGACACCGGTGCCGGGGACGAGGCAGGTCGAGGCCACCGACGCCGCGACGGGCGCGAGCATGGACCTGACGGTCGTGCCCGCTGCCGGCTGGGTGCGCATCACCGCGGACGTCGCCGGCATCCCGCAGGGCGAACGGTGCCGGATCTACGTCGTCGCCCGCGACGGCAAGCGCGAGCTGGTGGGCAGCTGGCTCGTCTCCGAGACCGGCGCCGCCAAGGGCACCGTGCTCTCCGGCCAGGCGCTCATCGCGCCCGACCAGGTCGCCGGCGTCGAGGTCGAGAACTACTCGGGCCGGAAGTTCGTCCGCGCCAACATCTAGTGATCATGAACGTGATCATGAAGGCGTACCCGTCGTATACGACTAGTTTCCCTTCATGATCACGAACATGATCACGGCCGGGTGGGTGGCGTGGAGCCGGTGGATCAGGCGAGGTCGAGCGGGCCGGACACGGCCGCGATCGGTTGGCTGGCGGGTACGCCGGAGCCGTCCCGCTTGCCAGTCGGCTCGGGCAGCTCCACCGCCGCGCCACTTGCCGCCGCGGCCTTGGCTGGCGCGGGGCCGGCCCAGGCGAGCTGCAGCAGGTCCTCGCCGCGCAGGAAGCGGTGGCACCGTACGCCACCGGTGGCGCGGCCCTTCGGCGGATACTCCGCGTACGGGGCCACCTTGACCGAGCCCGCGTCCGTCCCCGGCAGCGCCGAGTCCGACCCAGCGACGGTCACCACGACCCCGTCCCGTCCGCCGTCGACGGCACCGAAGAACACCACGAGTGCCTTGCCAGTAAGGCGAATCCCCGCCATGCCGCCGGCCGTTCGACCCTGCGGCCGCACCGCCGACGCCGAGAACCGCAGCAGCTGCCCGTCGTTAGTGATGAACACGAGGTCTTCCTCGCCGGTCCGCAGCTCCGTCGCGCCGACCACCGTGTCGCCGTCCTTGAGCCCGATGATCTCCCACGAGTCGCGGTTGGACAGGTGGTCCGGCACGACCCGCTTCACCACGCCCTGCGCCGTGCCCACCGCGAGGCCGGGGGAGTCCGGCTCGAGGGTGGTGAGGCACAACGGACGTTCGCCGCTCTCCAGCGACACGAACTCCGAGATCGGCGCGCCGCCCTGCAGGTTGGGCGCGTTCGCGGTCGGCGGCAACGCCGGCATGTCCAACACACCAAGGCGAATCAGCCGACCCTGGCTGGTCACGACACCGACCTGACCGCGCGCGGTCCCGCGTACGGCCGACAGCACGACGTCGTGCTTCGCCCGCTCGCCCTCGACGCCCAACGGCTCCGCGTCGGTCGTCCGCGCCAGCAGCCCGGTCGACGACAGCAGCACCCAGCACGGGTCGTCCGCGACCTCGAGCGGCACCGCGCTCTTCACCACCTGGCCGGCGGACTCGAGCAGAATCGTCTTGCGGGGCGTGCCGTACGCCTTCGCCACGTCGGCGAGCTCGTCGGACACGATGCCCTTGAGAAGGTTCTCGTCGGCGAGGATGCCGCGCAGCTCGTCGATCGTCCGCTGCAGCTCGTCCTTCTCCTTCTCCAGCTCGATCCGGGAGAACTTCGTCAGCCGCCGCAGCTGCATGTCCAGGATGTACTGCGCCTGCACGTCGGACAGGTCGAAGACGCCCATCAGGCGTTCCTTCGCGATCGACGCGTCGTCGCTGGAACGGACGATCTGGATGACCTCGTCGATGTCGATGATCGCGATCAACAGGCCGTCGACGAGATGCAGCCGGTCGGAGGCCTTGGTGAGCCGGAACTCGGTCCGCCGCCGCACGACGTCGTACCGGTGCCCGAGATAGACCTCGAGCAGTTCCTTCAACCCGAGCGTCCGCGGCTGCCCGTCCACGAGAGCGACGTTGTTGATGTTGAACGACTCTTCCATTGGCGTGACCTTGAAGAGCTGTTCGAGCAATGCCTCAGGGTGGAAGCCGTTCTTGATCTCGATGACCAGTTGCATGCCGCGCTCGCGGTCGGTGAGGTCCTTGAGGTCGGCGATGCCCTGCAGCTTCTTGCTCTGGACGAGCGTCTTGATCCGTTCGATGACACGTTCCGGGCCGACGTTATAGGGCAGCTCGGTGACCACGATGCCCTTGCGACGTGGAGTGACCGCGTCGATCCGCGTGGTCGCGCGCATCTTGAACGCGCCCCGCCCGGTCTCGTACGCGTCGCGGATCCCGTCCAGCCCGACGATCTTGCCGCCGGTCGGCAGGTCGGGGCCGGGGATGAAGCGCATCAGGTCGTCGAGCGTCGCGTCCGGCCGCTTGATCAGGTGCCGCAGGGCCTGCACGACCTCGATCAGGTTGTGCGGCGCCATGTTCGTGGCCATGCCGACCGCGATGCCCGCGGCGCCGTTCACCAGTAGGTTGGGGATCGCGGCCGGCAGGACGACCGGCTCGCTCTCCTTCGCGTCGTAGTTGGGCTTCCAGTCGACGGTGTTCTCTTCGAGGGAGCCGACCATCGCGAGTGCCGGCGGCGCCAGCCGGCACTCGGAGTACCGCATCGCGGCCGGGCCGTCGTCCGGCGATCCGAAGTTGCCGTGGCCGTCGATGTACGGAACGCGCATCACCCAGTGCTGCACCATCCGCACCAGCGCGTCGTAGATCGCGCCGTCGCCGTGCGGGTGCAACTTACCCATGACCTCACCGACGACCCGCGCGCTCTTCACATGCGCACGATCGGGGCGCAGCCCCATGTCGGACATCGTGTAGAGGATGCGCCGCTGGACCGGCTTGAGCCCGTCCCGCGCGTCCGGCAGCGCGCGGGCATAGATCACCGAGTACGCGTACTCGAGGAAGCTCTTGCGCATCTCCTCGCCGACGTCGGTGTCGACGATCTGCTCCTCGAAGTCCTCGGGGAGCTCGGCGGTCTTGGTTCGGCGCGGCATCTGTAGTCCAACACTCCTTGCGGTCAGCGGCCTGCCTATTGTCCCCGGCCAGCGCCGGGGACCACGGTACGAAACGCTGTGTCGTGGGTCATCGGGCGAGTACGGGTGCCCGATATGTCCCGAACACGTGCCGCTCGGCGACCGACCACGCGGTGGTCGTCAGCAGATAGAGCGCGGCGGCGAGCGGAACGAACGCGGCGGCCACGACCGTGCCGAACGGAGCCAGCCGGGACAACGTCCCCATCATGCCCTGCATGGACCGCGCCAGCTCCGGCGACACGTTGTCGGGCATCGCGGTCGGGGTGAGCGCCATGGCCTGCTTGGCCTGCTTCGACGACCACCACGCGACCGCCGCGAGTAGGACGAACAGCGCGCCGAACACGAGCAGGTCGGGCGGCAGCAGTCCGGTCGCGAGGTCGGCGAGCCACCTGTCGCCGAGCGGGACGCCGAGCAGGGTGTGGGTGAGCAGCAGGTTGGCCTGCCCGTTCACGGTCGGGGTGAGGAAGAGCCGGTACATCACCATGAAGATCGGCGCCTGCGCGAGCAGGGGGAGGAAGCCGGCGAACTGCGAGGTCTGGTGGTGCTGGCGGAGGTCGTTCAGCTCCTTCTTCAGCCTCGCGGGGGAGCTCTTGAACTGCTTGCGGAGCTCGAGCTCTCTCGGTCGCATCGCCAGGCGAGCCTTGGTGGCGCGCGCCGCGCGGTAGCTGAGGGGGAGGAGGAGAAGTCGTACGGCAATCGTGACCAGCACGATCGCGCCGGCGGTCGAGGCGTCGCCGAGGATGGGGTGCAGCACATCGCCGACGGCCGCGACCACACGGGAGGCGACATCGACGGCAGGGTCGAGGAAGGTGAGCACGGTGGTGCCTTTCGAGAGCTGGGGTGGTCAGGGCTGCTTCAGAAGCAGGAACGCCCGGACGGTGCTCTCGGACGCGGCCTTCCGGCGGCGTCGGGATCGGTCTGCGGAACGAGCACGGTCGACTCGATGTGGCGACGGTCGAGCGTGACGACTCGTTGGGTGCGGCTGACGACTACGGTGGCCCGCGCTGCGCCGCGGACGGCGCCGAGTACGAGCACGCCGACCAGGACCGCCGCCGAGAGGGCGAGCAGGCCGGTCGGAGTGGCCAACAGCTCGAGCACGACGCCAGCATAGCCCGGTCCCGTAGTCTATTCGTGTAGACGCATCTGGTCAGGAGGGCTCGTGGTCAAGCGGGACGAGGTGGCACGGCGCGCGGGGGTGTCGGCCGCGGTGGTCAGCTACGTGATGAACAACGGGCCACGCCCGGTCGCGGACGCCACCCGGCAGCGCGTGCTGGCCGCGGTGGAGGAGCTCGGCTACCGCCCGAACGGTGTCGCCCGGGCCCTGCGGTCCCGGCGTACGTGGTCGATCGGCCTGGTCGTGCCGGACAACTCCAACCCGTTCTTCGCCCAGCTCGCGCACGCGATCGAGGACGAGACGTTCGCCCGCGGGTACTCGCTTCTGGTCGGCAACGCGTCCGGCGACGCGGCGCGGGTGGAGAGCTACCTACGAACGTTCCAGGACCGGCAGGTCGATGGTCTGATCGTGGTGACGAACGGACCGACGGAAGACCTGGCGCGCACCTACGAAGGTCGGGTGCCGCTGGTGATCGTCGTGGATCAACCGGTCCGCGGACTAGCCGCTTCGACGGTGAAGGTGGACAACAAGGAGGGGGCACGGCTCGCGACCGAGCACCTTGTGTCGCATGGCTTCACCCGAATTGCCTGCATCGCCGGTCCGCGCGACAGTGCGCCCGGCAGGGAGCGGTACGAAGGGTGGCAGACGGCCCTGCGCGCTGCCGGGTTGGCGGCACCGGACTCGCTGGTGCGCTGGGCGGAGTTCAGCCTGCGCGGTGGTGCCGAGGCTGTGCGGGAGCTGCTGGATTCTTCGCCTGCTCCGGAGGCGGTCTTCGCGGCCACCGACCTGCAGGCGATCGGTGCGCTGCGCGGGACCGCGGATGCGGGCGTCTCCGTACCCGACGGGCTCGCCATCGTCGGCTTCGACGGAATCGCGGAGGCCGAGTACACCGTGCCGAGGCTCGCGACCGTGCGCCAGCCGGTGGGGCTGATGGGGCGACGGGCGGTCGAGTTGCTGTTCCGGGAGAACGGAGGCGACCAGGTGCACGAGGTGTTCCCGCTCACGCTGGTGTCCCGTGGGACCTGCGGCTGCCCCGAACGTTAGAAACGCTCGGAGGGCCCACGCTCGTGGACCCTCCGATCACTCAGTTCTCCGCTCGGTTGCGTCGGCGCAGGCCGACGAATCCCGCACCCAGCAAGGTGATTCCGGCGAGGGCGCCGCCGGCGACCTGCACCTTGGTCCAGTCCTGCTCGACGGCCGCTGCCTTCTGCGGGGTCTTGGGTGGTGTGACAACGGGCGTCGGCTTCGCTTCCGGGCGACAGGGCTCGACGACGACCTCCGGGTGGTCGTACAGGGCGTCTCCCGGTCGGAGACAGCGTTCGTTGGTCGGCGCGTAGTCGCGGAGTTCGGTCGGCTCGTCCGGGACGGCCATCGCCGGGGTGGCGAAGGTCACGCTGGCCAGGACGGCGGCGAACGCCAAGCCGAGGACGGTCTTCGTGGACATCGCAGTGCTCCTTGGTTCGTGGTGGGTGCTGACACCAAGGACTCTGCGAGCTAAGGGGGCGGTGGGAGATCGGGGAGCAACCCTCAGATCGGGCCTCGTTCTCCTCAGCTGGTCAACCGGCGGGCCAGGGCGGCGAGCTCGTGCCGGTTCGTGGTGTCGGTCTTGCGCAGCAGGTTGGAGATGTGCACGCTGACCGTCTTCTCGCTGATGAACAGCGCAGTGCCGATCTCGCGGTAGGAGCGGCCGGCGACCAGGTGGGCGAGGATCTCCCGTTCGCGTTTGGTGATGCCGCGGAACCGTTCGTCGTCCGTGGGCGTGGGGCCGCGGGGGACGTCGAGAGAGACACGGGCGAGGGTGGCGAACGCGGCCGCATCCTGCTGCAGTGGCTCGGCGCCGATGTCGGTGGCGAGCTGGTGGGCTCGCCTCAATGCTGCGGCGATCTCCGTACGGCGTCCGCCCTCTCGCAACATCGCCTCGGCCAACCGCTGACAGGCGAGCGCCTCGTCCCAGCGGAAGCCGGCGGCCCGACAGCTGTCGACGGCCTGGTGCCAGAGCTCCGCGGTGTCGTTCTCGGGTCGACATCTTGCTGACTCGGCGGTGAAGATCGCGCCTTGCGCGCGTCCCTCGACACCCTCGCCGAACGGGGTCGTGCCGTGCGCCGCGCGGAGATCGGCGAGGGTGTCCAGCCGGTCGCGTGCGGCTTCGATGCCGGCCCTGTCCTCGCGGTCGCGGGCACGTTGGGCGAGGTCGGCGGCGGCTCGGGCACCCCACATCAACATCTCGTCGCACAGCCACCGATCCATTGCCTGGTTCGGCATCGCCTCGCAGAGGAGGTCGAGTGCCTGGTCGGCCCGACCGCTCGCGAGGTGGTGGAACGCGTAGACCGGCTGGGGGATCAGGCCGTAGTGGTGGGGGAGCGACGGGACGAGCTCCTCGGCGCGGCGCAGGTGCTGGGCGGCCTGGTCTGTTCGGCCGCGCATGGTGGCGAGGCGGGCCGCTCGGAGGAGGACGTTCGCTCCGCCGATGCCGCCTGCCCTTATCGCGAGGCCCTCGCGGACCAGTTCTGCCGCGGCGGGGAGGTCGCCGAGCGCCAGCCGTCGGTCCGCGGCCGTACCGGCCAGGAACGCTGTCGTGGCGGCCGCTGGGAACGTGGCGCTGGCCTCGGCGAACGCTCTGGTGGTGACGTCGGCGGAGTCCTGGAACCGACCGACGTCCCAGAGCGCGTTCGACCACCAGACGGCGGCGCGGGCGGCGACCTGGTGGAATCCTTCCGCGCTGGCGTAGCGGTAGGCCTGCTCGCCTTCTTCCACCGCTTTCGGTTTGCCCTCGTCGACGCGTGCCCTCGCGGCGAGTGCCCAGGCTCTGCCTTCCGGTTGGTTGGCGGCCTCGATCGCCTGTGTGGCATGGAGATTGGCGGCTGTCCAGTCGTCGTCCCAGGCTTCGGCTTCGGCGACGGTCGCGAGCGCTAGGACGTACTCGACGCTGTCTGGGTCTGTTGTGCTCAGCGCTAGCGCCTCGCGTGCTTCGCGCAACGGGTGCTGGGCGACGCGGCCGGTGCGGAAGACGAGGCCGCACCATTCGCAGAGCAATCGCGCTGCCAGTAAGGGATTCTCCGTGCGGTCGACGATGCGCAACGCGTGGTCGGCGTGCGCGAACCCTGCCTGTTCGTCGCCTGCTCGGTTGGCGGCGTCGACCGCGTGTCTGAGCAGGGCAAGGAGATCGCCGTGCTCTGCTACCTGCGGCCAGAGCTCGATGGCGTGGCTGAGCTGGCTGGTCTGCTCGGCGTAGCCCTGGACCTGAGCGGCGCTGTTGGCGGCTTTGAGCGCGTACTGGAACGCTTCGGTGAGGTCTCCGACGAGCTCGTGGTGGAGCGCGAGCTCGGCTGCTTGGCCCATACGTGGCGACTCGTTCAGTCTGGCGATGAACGCACGGTGGGCTCGTTCGGCCTCGCCGGGCAGGAGGGTGTCGTCGACGACCTCGGCGGTCAGCGGGTGGCCGAACCAGGTGCGTGCTTCTGTGTCGGTGACGAGGACGCCGGCGTCGACGGCCTCGGTGACTGCCCTTTCGAGCGCCTCTGGGGTGATGCCGAACGCTGTGGTCACCGCCTCGAGGTCATGGTGGCGGATCGGGCGGCCGCCTGTGGCGATGAGCTGGACCACTGTGCGGGCGGTCGGCTCGAGCCGGTGCCAGGTGGCGAGGAGGGCTTCGCTTAGGGCTTTCGGTAGGCCTTGGGGGAGGCTGGCGGCGGTGGGTACGACGTCGCGGACGAGGAGCTCGGTGAGGTAGGCGTTGCCTTCTGAGCGTTCGTACACGTCGTTGACCAGGCCGGGGTCAGGGGCCTGCCCGAGGGCTTGCGCCAGCTGGGCTTCGGTGTCGTCGCGGCTGAGCCGTTCCAGCCTGAGCTCTTCGACGGCGGGGAGGCGCCGGAGGTCGGCCAGCCAGCCGCGCAACGGGAGGCCGACGCCTTCCTCGCGGGCGGTGGCGACGACCAGCAGCCGTTGGTGGCGGAAGCCGGTGACGAGGTAGGCGAGGACGTCGAGCGAGGTCACATCGGCCCAGTGGATGTCGTCGATGACCAGCATGACTGGCTGGTTCGAGCTGATCCTCTCGATGAGCTTGTCGATGACGGGAATCAGCCTGGGCGCTTCGGCTGGCGCGTCGCCCGCCAGCAGCTTGCCGAGGTCGTCGGTCTGCATCTCGTTGCCGGCTCGGTTCAGCCAGTGCTCGAGCGCGCCGACAATCGGGGCGTAGGGAACAGTGGCGGCGCCGAACCGTACGCACGCACCCCACAACATGGCGAAGCCTCTTTGCTCGGCCAGCGTCCTGATCGAGGTGACGAGATGGGTCTTGCCGACCCCAGCCTCGCCGTGCACGAACACAGCCGCCGGCGTGCCCTTGGCTGCCCGCTCCATCGCGTCGATGAGCAGCGCCCGCTCGGCCATCCGGCCAGCCAGCCTCGCGGGCTCGGCGTCGGCGTCGGGGGGAGGTCGCATCCGTCACGTCCAGGCAGTTCAGGCCGCCCGCGTCGTGGACGGAATCCCAGCCTAGGACGGCCATCGCCCCCGCGAGGCCAGTTCGGCCAGTCACTGCACGCAGAACTCGTTGCCCTCGGGGTCTTGCAGGACGGTCCAAGAGGTGCCGCGCTCTGCGCGATCGGCGACGTGGGTGGCGCCGATGCCGACTAGACGGGCCACCTCCACAGCGATCTGCTCGCGGCCGCCACCGACGAAGATGTCGAGATGGACGCGGTTCTTGCCCCGCTTGGTATCCGTCACCGTAGGGAGGAAGACTCGCGGCCCGCGTCCGTCGGGGTCGATCAGCCCGACAGCCCAGCGATCCTTCGGGATGTCGTTCACCCGAGCGAACTCCCGCCACGACTCGAACCCGCGCGGCGCTGGCTCCACCACGTAGCCGAGAGCCGTTGCCCAGAACTCGGCCAGTCGGACCGGATCGTGCGCGTCGATGACGATCTGGAGCTCGCGTCCCATACCGAACCTGCCCAGGTTGGATGAAGGGCACCTTCATCCAAACCTATTGGATGAAGGTGCCCTTCATCCAAAGGTGGCGGGGTCTGGTTGGGTCGGGGGCACCCCGGTCCGAACCTATGGGACCAGGGCGCCCCTCACCCAAACCCTCGGCCACCGGTCCGTGATCATGAGCGTGATCATGAAGGCAAACCCGGCGTATACGACCAGTTCGGCTTCATGATCACGTTCATGATCACGGGCGTTGAGCGCACCCAGAGTCGCGATGCGGGGAGTGGAGCGCGGGGGTGGTTTCGAATGAGGGCGTCCCTGTAGCGATCTATTCGATAGAGGGACGCCCTCATTCGAAACGGAGGGGTCTTGACCGGGCTATCTACACGAGTAGACTCCGATGCAATTCGAGTTGCGTGGGAGTGTGCGATGCGTCTACGAGCGCTTGCGGTCGCCGTTCTGGCGGTCGCGCTCACCGCGGCCTGCGGTGGGAGCGGGAGCGGGAACGGCAACAGCAACAGCGGTGGCAACACGACGTTGAACTTCGTCGGGCCAGAGGTGCCCGCGACGTTCCAGCCGGTCATCGCCGCGTTCGAGAAGGACCATCCGACGATCAAGGTCAAGTACACGTCGGTCCCGTTCGACCAGCTCAACAGCGTGCTCCAGCAACGGCTCGGCGCCAAAGACGCGGGCATCGACGTCTACACGGTCGACCAGTCGCGCGTCGCCTCGTACGCCGCCCGCGGGTTCCTCGTCGACCTCACCGAGCACGCCCAAGACGTCAAGGACAGCGCCCTGCCGCCGCAGTACGACGCGAGCACCTGGAACGACAAGCTCTGGGGGATGCCGATCTGGACCTCCGAGCAGTACCTCTTCTACAACAAGGCACTCCTCGCCAAGGCCGGCGTCACGCCACCCAAGAGCACCGAGAAGGACAGGTGGACCTGGGAGCAGGTCACCGACGCCGCCAAGAAGGCCAAGCAAACAGGCGCGACCTGGGGACTGCTGTTCGACCAGACCGACCGCTACTACCAGCTCCAGCCCCTCCCGGAGTCCAAAGGAGCCGGCAACGGCATCCAAGGCGACGACCTCCTCCAGCCCGACCTCACCAACGACGGCTGGGTTAGCGCGATGACCTGGTACGGCGGCCTGTTCAAGGACGGCATCTCGCCGCGCGGCGTCGACACGGCGCAGATGAACCCGCTGTTCGCCGCCGGCAAGGCCGCGTTCTTCGTCGGCGGCCCCTGGGCGCTCACCGCGTTCAAGCAAGCCCGCAAGGAGAAGAAGCTCGACTACGGCATCGCACCCCACCCATACTTCGACGGCGGCAAGGTCGCCACCCCGACCGACTCGTGGTCCTGGGGCATCAACCCGGCGTCGAAGAATCAGCAAGCGGCGTTGGAGTTCCTCCGCTTCGCCAGCGTCAACGCCAAGGGCAACGAGGCCACGATCGCCAAGGTCTTCATCGCGCCCGCCAACAAGACGGCGTTCGACAACTACGCCAAGCAGCTCGACGCGTTCGACCCGCCCGTGACCGACGGCGCCGGCGCGCTCATGCTGTACGAGCTCAACAACACCGTCGTGCACCGGCCGCGGTCGGTCGGGTACGTGCAGTTCGAGGACATCATGCTCAAGGCGTTCGCCGACATCCGCAACGGCGCCGACCCGAAGCCACGCCTCGAGACCGCGTCGACCGAGCTGCAGGCCGCGTGGGATCGGCTCAAGTGACCCGAACGGAGACCGCGCCACGCCAAGACGCGAACGTGCCAGCGCAAACGCCATCGAGGACGCGCAAGAGGTTGCGCGACCAACAGTGGCTCGTGGCGCTCGCGTTCGTCGCACCCGGCGCGATCGCGCTGGTCCTGCTGCGGGTCGTCCCCGCCGTCGACGCGTTCCTTGACAGCCTGCAACGCACCAGCGTCCTCCGGCAGACCACGAGCTGGGTCGGCCTGCAGAACTACGTCGACCTCCTCCAAGACCCTGGCTTCCGGCAGACCGTCAAGGTCACCGCGATCTTCAGCCTGATCGTCAACCCGATCCAGATCCTCACAGCGCTGCTCATCGCCCTCCTCCTGCACAAAGTCCTTCCAGGCGGGCGAGTCTGGCGCGCGTTCGTGTTCATCCCCGTCGCCGTCCCCGCGGCGGTGTCGACGATCATCTGGGGCATCGCGTTCCAGCCGAACGGTCTCATCAACGCCTTCCTCGACGTCATCGGCATCGGCAGGCAACCGTTCCTCACCTCGCCGCAGCAGGCGATGTGGTCGGTGCTCGTGATGCTGTCCTGGATCGGCGTGGGCTACTGGATGATCTTCCTGATTGCCGGCCTGCAGGACATCCCCGCGTCCTACTACGAGGCGGCCAAGGTCGACGGCGCCGGAACGTGGCGGACGTTCGTCAACATCACCTTGCCCCTGCTCCGGCGCCCGCTCGCCTTCGTGCTCGTCGCCGACACCGTCTCGAACTTCCTGGTCTTCGCGCCGATCCAGATCCTCACCAACGGCGGGCCTGAGAACACCACGCGGCTGGTGATGTTCGACATCTACAACAAGGCTTACCAGGTAGGCGATGTGAACCTCGCTCAGGCCGAGGTCGTGCTGCTCGTCCTGGTGATGGCCGCGATCGTCAGCGTCCAGTTCTGGCTCCTCAACCGTCGAGGAGTCGACTAGATGCACACTGTCAAGCTCAGGTTGCGTACGGCAGCTGCAGCCATCATTGCGATCCTGTTCATCCTGCCGCTGCTGTGGGTGCTGACCAGTTCGCTCAACCCCGGCAACGACTTTCTGCGCTACCTGTCGCCGCTGTCGGTGGAGAGCTTCGTCCCGCTGCGTCCGAACTTCGCCAACTACGCCAACCTCGTGCAGGGCGACTTCGGCCGCGCGATCCTCAACTCGCTGTGGGTCTGCTTCGTCACCGTGGTGGTCGGCCTGGCGATCTGCGCTTCGACGGCGTTCGGCCTGTCGGCGTTGCGATTTCGTGGTGCGGGCATCGTGTTCGGCGTTGTGGTGCTGAGCTTCCTCATCCCGTTCGACGCGATCGCGATCCCGCTCGCGAACCTGTTCCGCGACTGGGGCCTGCAGAACACCTACACCGGGCTCATCCTGCCGGGTATCGGCAACGGGTTCACGATCTTCCTCCTGAGGCAGTTCTTCCTCGCCATCCCGCGCGAGCTCGTGGAGGCGGCGCGCGTCGACGGGATGGGCTGGTGGGGCGTGTTCACGCGGATCTACCTACCGCTGTCGAGGCCAGCACTGGTTGGGGCCGGGCTGACCTTGTTCCTCTTCCAGTGGCAGGCGTACATGTGGCCGCTGCTGATCGGAACCGAGCCCGCGAAGCAGCTCGCGCCGATCGCGCTCGCGAACCTGCAGGGACAGTTCACGGTCGACTTCGGCCAGATCTTCGCCGGATCGCTGGTACTCACGCTCGTTCCGATGATCCTCATGCTGCGATTCCAACGCCACTTCACCCAATCCATGACGACGACCGGCCTGAAGGACTGACGGGGATGCAACTCATCATTGACACCGACCCGGGGATGGGCACGATCGACACCGATCCCGAGGACAGCCTCGCGCTCGCCCTCGCCGCGTACTCGCCCGAGGTCGAGCTCCGCCTCGTCACGGTTGTGCAGGGCAACGTTCCCGTTCACCACGGGTACGCGAACGCCGTGCACATGCTGCAGCTGGTCGGACGCGCGGACGTGCCCGTCAAGGCCGGCGCGCGCCAGCCGCTCGTACCAGGGCGGAGGCCGGGACCCCTTGCCTGGTTGGCCGAACGGGGTGCCGCCGACCGGCTGATCCCAGCTGCCGACCTGGACGAGGTGCCGACCGACGCCGCCGCGGCGCTGGTGGCAAGCATCGAGACGTCGCCCGACCCGGTGACCCTGGTGGCGATCGGTCCCCTGACGAACGTCGCGAACGCGTTGTCGATGCGGCCCGAGATCGCCGGTCGGATCGGGCGGCTGGTCGTGATGGGCGGCGCGTACGAGGTGCCGGGCAACATCACGCCGACCGCCGAGTTCAACTTCTGGATGGACCCGGAGGCAGCGCAAGCCGTGCTTGACGCCGGCCTGCACCCGACGCTCGTCGGACTGGACGTCTGCCATCGCACGAGGCTGACGAGGGCGGACGTGGGGGACGAGCACGACACCGAGTTCGGCAAGTTCGTCGAGGCTTCGTGCGCCTCCTGGTTCCACGACCTCGAGGGTGCCGGTGACGTCGGCCTGCACCTGTTCGACTCGCTCGCGGTGGCGGCCGCGATCCAGCCGGAGCTGCTGCGGACCGTACCCGCCCGGGTCGCGGTGGAGACGGCCGGCGACCTCACCGCGGGAACGAGCGTCGCGTACCTGCCCGGCGCCAACAGCGCCTGGACCCGGCCGAGCGACGCCACGAACGCCGATGTCGCGGTCGATGTCGATCTGGAGAAGTTCCAAGCACTGTTCGCCGAACGAGTCCTCGCCCACCTCTAGCCAAGGGAGAACGGTCATGCTAGGACGGTTGCTCGTGGCAGGTGCCCTGATCGGTGCGTTCGGTCCCTCCGGGGCCGCCGTGCCGGAGCCGAAGCTGGTGTACGACGCGCCCGTGGGCATCTACGCGTACGGGCCGAGCGTGATCGACGAGGGCTCGACGCGCTGGATGTGGACGTGCCACAACCAGGACCCGCGGGTGATCCGCGACCACGTCTACTACACGAAGTTCGTGGGTGGCTCGATCGTGACCGATCGCTCTGTCCTGCAGGCGAGTCTTACCGGCTGGGACTCGTTCCACACCTGCGATCCGAGCGTAGTCGCGGGGGTGTTCCGGTACGGCGGGCATCGGTACTCGTACGCGATGTTCTATCTGGGCAACGATCTCGACGCCTCCGCGCACAACCAGGTCGGCGTCGCGTTCGCGGACTCGCTCGATGGGCCGTGGCGGAAGTACCCCGAGCCGGTGGTGCGGTTCCAGAACGTGTCGCAGTGGGGCGCGGGGCAGCCGTCCGCACTCACGTTGTCGCCGGGGACCGGGCGGGTCGAGCTGTTCTACACGCAGGGCGACACGTCGACGCGGGCGTTCCATCGTTCCGTGGACCTGTCGAACGTCGACAGGATGCGCGTCGGCGAGCCGGTCGAGCTGACCACGGCCGGGCTGACGGGGACCGACGGGGGAACGGACTGGCTGAACAACTACGACATCGCGTACGAGCCCAGGTCGCGGCGGTTCGTCGTGGTGCGCGAGCAGCATCCGTACCCTCCCGAGGGCGACAACCCGTGGTGGATCGGCCGCGCCGTGCAGGTCGCGACCATCGACGCGCGCACGTTGCTGCGGGGCGAGGGTACGTGGCACGTCGAAGGTGTGATCTCCCCGGAACGAACAGGCTTCGCGCGCAACCACAACGCCGGGTTGGTACGGACGAAAGACGGGTGGCTGCCACGTTCGGACCATACGAAGGTCGTCTTCACCGACTCCTGCGCCGGGCCGACGTGCGACTCGCTGTACGAGTACGACCTGTGGGAGCTGCACCAGCCGCTCAGCCGCTAGCGGCGCCGGTGGGTCAGCGCCAGCAGGCAAGATGGGCGCATGAGCGAGCTGGGCGAGATCTACGCGGACGTGGAGCGCGGGGTGTTTCCGCCGGCGGACGGTGCCGTGCGGTTCGTGCCGCCGCCTTCGGAGCGGGACTCCGTGGTGGTCGCGTTCACCGCGCACTTCGTCGTCGCCGCCGATGTCGACGAGCAATGGGCACGGCCGTATGTTCCGGACGGCGACTTCACCGCGCCGCTGAATCCGCCGTTCCTGTACGCACTCGAGCAGAAGCTCGGCAGGCAGGTCGGCTGCATCGACGTCGCCCTGCTCGCGCCACGGCTCGAAGGCACGCCCGACCTGCACCTGGAGCAGGCCGACACCAGCAACCACGCCAGGGTCGAACGCAGCCTCGAGCACCGCGACGACGTACGGACCTACGTCACCGACGGCGCCGTGCTGACAGTCGGACGCGGCCTCGCCGGGAGGTGGGAGGCCGCGTTCGAGGTCGATCCGACCTACCGGGGCAGGGGACTGGGCCGCCGCGTGATCGAGGCCGCCCGCCACCTCGTTCCCGAGGGCGCGAGCCTGTGGTGCCAGGTCTCGCCCGGCAATGCCGCCTCGCTCCGGGCCGTTCTCGCGGCCGGCTTTCAGCCCGTCGGCTCCGAGGCGATCCTCACCGCCGAGTCCGCACCAGATCGATGAACCGCCGCCACGCGATCTTCGGCACGAGCCGCTTCTGATCCGCCGGCATGATGTCGTCCATGAACTGCTTGCCGAGCTTCCGTACGGGCTCCGAAGCCTTGCTGAAATGCCCGGCGGAGAACGGCGGCTGCGGGTCGTACTCGATCGTCAGCTGAATCGCCTCGGCCCGTTCCTGCCCACCGATCTCGCCGGCCAGCCACAGCGCCATGTCGATGCCCGCCGACACTCCCGCCGCGGTCACGATCTTCCCGGACCGCACCATCCGCGCTTCCGGCTGCGGCTTCGCGCCCATGACCTTGAGCACGCCCATTTTGTACCAGTGCGTCGTCGCCGGTACGCCCTTCAACAACCCGGCGGCGCCGAGGATCAGCGCGCCCGTACACACCGAAGCCGTCCACGTCGTCGTCTCGTGCACCGCACGGATCCACGCGAGCGTCTCGTCGTCGACCATCTGCGAAGGCGTCCGCATGCCGCCCGGCACGATCAGCACATCCGCCGCCGGCGTCTCGTCGATCGAGTACGGAGCGCCGAGCAGCAACGACTCGCCCTCGGTCGTCACCGGACCGGCCTCCTTGGCCACGAACCGCACCTCGGTGTCGGGCAGCCGCGACAGCACCTCGTAGGGCCCGACCGCATCCAGTGCCGTCACGCCCTGGTACAGCAGAACGACAACCTTCATCCCGTTGCCAGCAGGGTGAAAGCGGCCGTACGCACCACGCCACCGTGCTGGAAGTCGAGGAACGCGCGGTAGGTCCCCGGCCCCGGAGCGACCGCGTGGAAGGCGATCTCCGGCCCCGACGCGGTGACGCCGTCACCGGGCTCGCCGTGCGGATGCACGTGGACGTACGCCAGATCGCCCAACCGCAGCAGGACCAGGTGACCGTACGCGCCGAGGTACGGCTCGAGGTCGGACACCAGCTCGCCGGACCGCCGAACGGTCAACACGACATGCCCGCCGTCGCCCGTCGCCAGCTCTCCGGCGAGCGAGACCTCGTACTCGTCGACCTCGTAGGTCGGCACGATCGCTGGCACCGGCTCGGGCTGGTAGTCGCCCGCGAGAGCGAGGTCGGAGCCGAGCGTGATCGTCGAACCCAACGCGGTGGGCTGGATGTCGGTGAACGCCCGATACGCCCCTGCGTAAGGGAGTTCGATGGAAATGGACCAGGTCCCGTCGGGAGCGAGCTCGGGATGAACGTGCCAGAAGTGGGTCAGCTCGCGTCGCGCGATGATCAGGTGCAACTCGCGGTCGTGGATCGAGGTGAACTCCGTGACCGGCTTGCCGTCGGGGCCGAGGATCTGGAAGCGGAGCTGCTGTTCGCCCGGCTTGAGGAGCGTCTCCTCGAACGCCAGGGTGTAGCCGTCCTGCGAGATGCGGAGGCCGCCAGGGAAGCCGTCGCCGCCATGATGTGCGTGCTGCGCGTGCTGCGCGTGGTGCTCGTGCGTGGTCATGCGCGTACCTTGGCAGCACGGTCATGGCGGGACAATGGCGCCTCCCTGGCGTGGCAGTTCTCCGGGGCTGCAGGTCAGGCAGCCTGCGCGCAGGGCACCCCGTCGCAGTCGTCGCGGACCGGCAGCTCGGTCACCGAAGCGAGCTTCGGCTCCGCGACGGGCTCGGTGTCCAGCGGGTGCGCGATCTCGTCCTGCGGCAGCTTCGCCACCACGATCGCGACGACCGCGAGCAGGAGCGGGACGACGCCGGCGATCAGGAACACCGTCGAGAGGCCGATCGCCTTGCTCACCGGGCCGGCCATCGCGATCGACACCGGCATGAAGACGAGCGACACGAAGAAGTCGAGGCTGGAGACGCGGCCGAGTAGCGCGGGCGGGACGCGGCGCTGGAGCAGCGTTCCCCAGATCACCATCGGCGCGGAGAACAGCGCACCGACCACGAAGACCGCACCGGCGATCACCCAGACGTTCGTCGCGACACCCACGACGACCAGCGGGAGGCAGCCGAGACCCCACAGGCTCACCATCACGGTCAGGTAGCGGCGCGGCAGCTTCCTCGTCGCCATGCCCAGGGAGCCGAGGGTGCCGCCGATGCCGAACGCGGCCAGCACGATCGCGTGGTCGCCGGGGCCGCCACCGGCGCGATCCTTGAGCAGGAACGGGATCAGCACCTCGATCGGGCCCATGATGAGCAGGATCAGCACGGCCGCGAACAGGATCGTCGCCGCCAGCCAGGCCGTACGGGTCATGTACTGCACACCCTCGCGCAGGTCGGTCAGCAGCGCGCCCGCGGAGTGGCCCTCGGACTCGCGGCGGAGTGCGACCGGCTTCATCGCGATCAGGCAGAGCAGTCCGGCAAGCTCGAACAGCGCGACCAAGGCGATCGCGGCGGCGGGCGACGCGGCGGCGACCACGGCGCTTGCCAGGGCCGGACCGGCCACCTGGCCGATGACCGGACGCATCGCGCCCTCGAGGCCGTTGACCGCCAGCAGGTCCTCTTCCGGAACGATCATCGGCAGCAGCGCGGAGTAGGCGGGGAACGTGAACCCGTTCCCTACGCCGATGACGAACGCCACGATGGCGAGCATCCACACCTGCAGGAACCCGGTGAGGGCCAGCGCGGCGACCGTACCGATCGCGACGAGCCGGACCGCGGTCACCACGAGGAGGATCCGGCGCTGCGGGATCCGGTCGGCGATCACGCCGCCGAGCAGGCTCGCGGCGATCATGCCGACCGCGCCGGAGGTCGACACGAGGGACAGCTCAGCGGCGCCGCCGCCCCAGGCGATGACCTGCCAGACCAGGGCGATGATCCAGGTGCCGCCGGCGACGAGCGCGAAGACGACCGAGCCGTTCAGCAGGCGGTACTGGCCGTTGCGGAACGGGCGCAGCGGCCCACGGAGCCAGCGTGCGGCTCGGTCCTGCGTGGGGGTTTCGGTCTGGCTGGTCATGTGCGGCGTCCCGTCTCCGTGCTGGCGAAGTGTGTCGTCAGCAGTAGAGACGGGACGCCGCGGCAAAACTCATCGGTCGGTTACAACGGAATCCGCAGAACCGTTCCGCCACCCGCGCAGACGCCGCAGTTGGTCACGTACGCGGCGCCACCGCGCAGCGCCACGCCACCCGGCATGATCAGGCCGGTGTGGACGACCGTCTGCTTGCCGTTCTTGCCGACGCGGATCAGCGAGCCGGCACCGGCCGGGTCCTGGAGACCGTTGGAGTTGATCTCCAGCACGTAGAGCCGGCCCCTGTTGTCGAACGCGAGGTCGATGATGTTCGTGAAGCCCTTCGCGAACACCTTCGCCTTGCCGTTCTTCACCCGCCAGACCTGGGCGCCGTCGACCGGGAACGGGAAGCCGGTGAGCTCGGACACGTAGAACGCGCCGTCCGGACCCTTGACCACGCTGGTCGGTACCGGGTCCATCGAGAACGTCCCCGGCGGGAACGGCACCGGAACGGTCCGCTCCGGGAACACCGCGACCGCCTTGGACTTGCCGTTGCGTACCCGAACGATGGAGTTCCCGCCCGCGTCGGCGACGTAGACGCCGTCACCACGGACCAGGAGGCCGTTCGGGTTGGAGTCCGGCAGATCGCCGTCCGGGTTGACGGTTGCCTCGAACGTGCCGAGGTCCGCGATCTGCTTGACCTTGCCCTTGCCGTTCACCTTCTGCAGTGTCGCCAGCTTCTTGCCCGCGGCCGGCACCTGGTTGCGAAGTGCCGGGTCGGCACCGAGCCCGATCGTGAAGTAGAGATCGCCCCATCGGGCATCGACATCGGACGGTCCGATCGCCCCCGAGCCGTCGGGCGCGGCGGTGGACGGCATGCCGGTGACGATGCGCTTCTGCTTGCCGTGGCTCACCTTCGTGATCGCGCCGGACGTACCGAAGCAGACGTTGCCCTCTGGGCCCTCGAAGCACGGACCCGCGCCGCCCTTGCCTGCCTCAGCGACGTAAAGCGTTCCATTGTTGGCGAAAGTCAGTCCACGCGGGTTGTCCAACCCCGACGCGACGACGCGTACGCCCCCCTTTCCTCCGGCCGTCGCCACGGCTGGCGTCAACGCGACCATCGCGGCCGCGGTAGCCAGTCCGGTGGAAACCGCCACGAACCTGCGCAGCTGAATGCGCGATCTACCCATGGTTCCAACCCCTCTCCTTCTGGGGGAGTGTCGTCGCAACCAAGGGATTGGGCCATAGTCCCTATGTACTAGGCCTTCAGGTCGGGAAAGTCCTCTTCCCAGTACTCATGGGGGTTTCGCGCAGTCCTTTCGGCCTCGGCGGTCCGCAGTTCGACGCGGCGGATTTTGCCGGAGATCGTCTTTGGTAGGTCGCCGAACTCCAATCGCCTGACCCGCTTGTACGGAGCCAGCTGCTCTCGGGCGTGCCGGAGGATGTCGAACGCCAGCTCGGCGGTCGGTTCGGCGTTGCCGGCTAGCACGACGTACGCCTTGGGGACCGCCAAACGTAGGGGGTCAGGCGCCGGCACCACCGCGGCCTCGGCGACGTACGGATGCTCGATCAGCACGCTCTCCAGCTCGAACGGCGAGATCCGGTAGTCGCTCGCCTTGAACACGTCGTCCGAACGGCCCACGTACGTGACGAAGCCGTCCGCGTCGACCGAGGCGACGTCGCCGGTGTGGTAGAAACCGCCGGCCATCGCCTCCGACGTACGCGAGGCGTCGTCGCGGTAGCCCGTCATCAGACCGGTCGGGCGGCGGGACAGGTCGATGCAGATCTCGCCCTCCGGCCCCACCTCGCCGCTGATCGGATCGACCAGCGCGATCGGGTAGCCGGGCAGCGGGCGGCCCATCGAGCCGAGCCGCAGCTCCTGCCCGGGTGGGTTGCCGATCTGCGCGGTCGTCTCGGTCTGCCCGTACCCGTCGCGGATCGTCAACCCCCACTTGGCACGAACCTGCTCGATGACCTCCGGGTTGAGCGGCTCGCCGGCGCTGGCGAGCTCGCGGACGTTCAACTGGTACGCGGAAAGGTCCTGCTGGATGAGCATCCGCCAGACCGTGGGCGGCGCGCAGAACGTCGTCACCTCGCAGCGCCGCATCACGTCCAGCAGTGCTTGGGCGTCGAACCGCGGCGAGTCGAAGACGAGGATGCACGCGCCCGCGTTCCACGGCGCGAACAACGAGCTCCAGGCGTGCTTCGCCCAGCCCGGTGAGGAGACGTTCAGGTGGATGTCGCCGGGGCGCAGCCCGATCCAGTACATCGTGGACAGGTGGCCGACCGGATAGCTCTGGTGGGTGTGCTCGACGAGCTTCGGGAGCGCTGTCGTGCCGGAGGTGAAGTAGAGCAGGAGTTCGTCGTTCGCGTTCGTCGTGCCGTCTGCGACGAAAGTCGTGTCGGCCTG
Organism: Tenggerimyces flavus; assembly: GCF_016907715.1. NCBI lineage: Bacteria > Bacillati > Actinomycetota > Actinomycetes > Propionibacteriales > Nocardioidaceae > Tenggerimyces > Tenggerimyces flavus. The sequence continues at coordinate 4,150,993 of NZ_JAFBCM010000001.1, forward strand.
GTCCGCTTGGCTGTACGACGTCCAACCTTCGGCTTGGCCGATGACCGTTCGGGTCCAGTCGCCGGTGATGCCGTCGAACTTCTGGACCTGGTCCTTCGACGTCACGACGTGCCGAACGGCGCCGCGGTCGATCCGGTCGACGAGGTCGTTCGGACCCAGGAGGGTCGTCGCGGGGATGACGACCGCACCGAGCTTGCAGGCGGCGAGCATGGTCTCCCAGAGCGGGACGATGTTCGCGAGCACGAGGAGGACGCGGTCGCCGCGCCGAACGCCCTGTGTACGAAGGAAGTTCGCCACCTGGTTGGAGCGACTCGACATCTCCGCGAACGTGAGCGAGCCGTCGGCTCCGTCCGTACCGACGAGCCAGAGCGCTCGCTCGTCCGGCCGCTCGGCGCCGAGGACGTCGAACCAGTCCAGGGCCCAGTTGAACGTGGCGAGCTCGGGCCAGGTGAAGTCGCGATACGCCGTCGCGTAGTCGTCCCGGTGGTCGAGCAGGAAGTCGCGGGCGGCGCGGAAGGACTCGGTCGACGCGGTCATGGATCGCACGATTCCACCGGCCGCGTGCACGGTCAACAACCGTGCGGTAACCGTGTGTCAGTGCGGGATCGAGGTCAGCTCGAGGAACTGGTCGCGGGGCTCGTCGCGCTCGGCGGCCGCGCCGGAGGGGCCGCGCTTGGGGCGGCGAGGCTCGCGGACGCCGCCGAAGTCGCCACCCTCGCTCGGATGCGGTGGCTGGCCGCCGCGCTTCTTGGGCGCGCCGGCGAACACGCGCTGTCGGAGCCGGGAGAACATGCTCCGGCGCCGCCGGTTGGGCGGTGGGCGCCGGGGCGAACGAGAAGGCATCGTCCCTACTTTCGTCGGAGGAGGCCGCGGCCGAACTTCTTGTGCACGGCCTGCTTGCTCACGCCGAGCGCCGCGGCGATCAGGTGCCAGGACACGCCGAGGTTCCGAGCCCGGCGGACCTGGATCTCCGTCTCCGCCTCCAGCGCGTTCCGCGCCCGCGCGATCTCCACCAGTGCGGGCAGCGGGTCCTGGGCTCGCAGCGACTCGACCAGAACGTCTGTCATGCGTGTCAACCTACGTTGACGACGTCGTCCTGTCAACCAAGGTTGACGCGCCGGCGCCCGTGAGGTCGGCGCAGACCGCGACCCGACCGGCCATCGCCATCGTGAGCGCCAGGGTGGAGCCGCGGACGAGCGGACCCGCTCCGGTCGCGAACGGGCCGTCCGTCGCCTCCAGCCGCAGCCTGTCGACCGTGCTCGGGTCCGGCCCCGCCCTCGGGCCAATGATCAGGTTTACAGGCTCTACGCAGCCAAGCGTGGTGTGCGGTGTCTGATGTGGGTGGCTGCGGGTTTGGGTGGCCAGTCTATGTCGGCGCAGGCGAGGAGGATGCGGGCGCGGTAGTTGGTGAAGCTGCGGAAGCCGAAGCCGATGCGTTTGATCTTCTTGATGATGGTGTTGGTGCCTTCGGTGGGGCCGTTGCTGGCGTAGGGGTGGTCGGCTCGGGCGAGGATGGGGTCGCGCCACTCGGTGAGGGTGTTCGCCAGGGTCGCTAGTTCGGGGATGTCGTCGTGGTGGGCGTAGTAGCGGGCGTCGGCGATGAGCCGGTCAAGGCGTGCGGTGACCCTTGTTTTGTTGGGGAAACGCTGCCTCGCCGTGGTGTCGACGCGTTGGTAGAGGTGGCGGAGGCGGTGGGCGATCTCCCAGGTGGCGCCGACCTGGCCGGTGGGGTCGTGGTCGAGTAGGACGGTGCGCAGTCGGGTGGCGCGGTGTCCGTCGGGGGTGAAGGCCTCGGGTTTGCTGCGCAGCAGCCGCAGTGTGTCGTGCAGGGGGTCGCCCTTGCGGCCGCGGCGGCCGAGTTGGTCGAACTGGACCCGGCGGCGGACCAGTTCGGTCGTGTCGGTGCCGAGTTTGACCAGGTGGAAGGCGTCGAGCACCACGCTGGCCTGCGGCAGCCCGGTCCGTAGCCCGGACCGGTAGGAGCGCAGCGGATCACACACCGCGGCCTGGATACCGGCCCGCCAGGCCGGGTCCCGGTGGGCGAACCAGTCGGACACGATCCGGCCGGTGCGGCCCGGCAGCACATCGAGCAGCTTCCCGCGGCCGACGTCGACGATGGTGGTGCAGAACCGCATCCACTGCACCGGCCCACGGGCCCCGAACACGTGCTCATCGACGCCGACCGCGGTCACCGCACGCGCCTCCGGTGGCCGGCGCAGCGCCTTCGCGGCGGCCACGACGGCGGTGTTGACCGTGCCCCACGACACACCGAACTCCGCGGCCACCGTCGCCACCGCGGACTGGTCCTGACCGACCCGGCGCACCGCCTCGGCCACCGCCCGCTCGGTCATACACCGCCGCGGCCGAATCAGCTCACTCGTCTCAGACCACGTCACCGCCGTCGCCGTGGTCGTCGTCGTCGTCGTGGCCGTGGCCGTCGCCGTGGTCGTTCTTCCTTGCAGGCAACGAGGTTCGCGGCATCGCCACAACCGCTTATGCCACACCAGCAGCACCGGCTTACCCGCAATCGGCAGATCCCGCACCACCACCGGCCGCCGACCATGCGGCGACGCGACCACCCCACACCCCCGACACGCCTCCCGACACGCCTCCCGACACGCCTCCCGACACGCCTCCCGACACGCCTCCCGACACGCCTCCCGACACGCCTCCCGACACGCCTGCGACCCGGCCGTGGTCTGAATCAGCAGGTTCCACTCCCCGAGCAGTTCCACCGCCCGAGTCACCTCGAACCCCTCAAGGCCCAACGCGGCCGTCCACCCAGTAACGTCATCCACGGGTCCTGTGCTCCTTCCAGCCCCGGCTGATTCGCAACCAACCGAGACTGACCGGCACAGGACCCCCCTCACGAGGAGACACGCCGACAGGTCTGCTACCAGCCCCACCACCACCCTTGGCTAAGAAGAGCCTGTTTACATGATCATTGGCCCCTTTACGTGGGGTGGACGCCAGGTGGAGCGGCCACTGGCCGGGTAAGGCGACCACGATGCGAGGTGTCGCGCGCCAGGCGATAGTCATGAGACACGGCCTGAATGACCAGCCGAAGGCGGCCGGAATCATCGCGACGTCAGTGGTGGTCGAGGCGACGGACGAACCAGTCCGTTCGCGAACCCAGGTCTGCCGGGCCGACGCGGACCGCGGCGCCGAGGACGGCGGCTTCGGTCGGGCCGGCGAGGACCGGCGTCAGCTCCGCCGAGAGCACCTCGGGGATGTCGTACGCCAGCCGCGAGATCCGGTGCAGCAGGTCCTCGATCCGGCCGACGTCCACGTGGTCGCCACCCGAGTGCCCGAACAGCAGCGGCGCGGCGCGGACCTCGCGGACCATGTTCGACGCGTCCACGTCGGTCAACGGCGGGATCCGGAACGCCTGGTCGCCGAGCAGCTCGGTCGCCACACCCGCCAGCCCGAACCAGACGATCGGCCCGAACATCGGGTCCTCCGCGCACGCCACCACGACCGGCACGCCCTGCCCGGCCATCTTCTGTACGACGAATCGCGCCTCCGACGGGTCGCCGATCGTCGCCGACAGGGTCGTCCACGCGGAGCGCATCTCGTCCTCCGCCGCGATGTTCCGCCACACGTCGGCGAGGTCGGGACGCTGCCGCAGGTGCGGCGCCGCGCCCTTCAGCACGACGTCCCAGCCGAGCTTCTCCGCGACCACCACCGCCTCGTCGACCGATGACACCGGATGGGTCTGCCACACGTCGATCCCGTAGCAGGCAAGGAGTTCGCGCATGCACGACTCGGAGAGGACGGTGCCCTTCGGATGGTCGGTGAGCACGTTCTCGATGATCGCCCGCGCGCGTTCGGTGTCGACGTCCTCATAAACCGGGATCCGCCCGCGCGGCCGCGCCCGCCACTCGGCGTAGCGAGTGACCTTCGCGAGCGCGCGGACGGCGACGTCGGGCGAGGCGTACGACGGCACCGAGCCGTGCACCGCGACGCCCTGCTCGTCGACGCGGCGGAGCGGCTCGGGAACGCCCTGGGTGCCGAGGAACGTCGTCACGACGGGCTTCACCGAGTCCGCGGTGGCTCGCGCGATCGCGTGCGCGACTTCGGTGCCGTCGACGTCGAGCGGCGACACGTACACGACCACCACCGCGTCCACGCCGTCGTCGCCGACCATCTCCGCGACGGCACGTTCCAAGTCCTCGGCGCTCACGTCGCTGAGGAACGCCGCGGGCTGGCGGGCCACGGCCATGCCGGTCTCGACCGCGGCATCGGCGGCGAGCATGCCGAGCGCGTCGGAGTTGCCGACGATGCCGAGGCGGGAGCCGTCCGGCAACGGTTGGTACGCGAGCACCTGCGCGACGTCGAGCATCTGGTCGAGCGTGTCGACCAGCATGACGCCGGCCTGCGCGAACATCGCGTCAACCGCGGCTTGCGGTACGGACGCGGCGTGCACGGAGTGCCCGAGCGGCACGCCTTGCGTGAACCGCCCGGATCGTACGGCGACGACCGGCTTGGCGACGGACAGCCTCCGCGCGATGCGGTTGAACTTGCGCGGGTTGCCGACGGACTCGAGGTAGAGCAGGACGACATCGGTGGCGGCGTCCTCCTCCCAGTACTGCATGAGATCGTTCCCAGAAACGTCCGCCCGGTTGCCGGCCGACACGAACGTCGACAGCCCCAGCCCGCGGCTCGCGACGGTCTGCAGGATCACCGTGCCGAGCGCGCCCGACTGGCAGAAGAAGCCGACCTTGCCGCGCGCCGGAACGACGGGGGAGAGCGAGGCGTTGAGTGCGTACGCGGGATCGGTGTTGATCACGCCGAGCGCCGCCGGGCCGACCACGCGGAGTCCGTGCGCGTGCGCGACGCGCACCAGCTCGTGCTGCCGCTTCTTGCCTTCGCGCCCGGTCTCGGCGAACCCGCTGGAGACGACCAACAGGGCATGGACGTTCTTGGCCGCGGCCTCGAGCACAACCTCGTTGACGGACTCGGCGGGAACCGCGACGACGGCCAGGTCGATCTCGCCGGGGACGTCGAGCAGGCTCCCGTACGCCGGCACGCCCGCGACCGCCCGCGCCGTCGGGTTGACCGCGTAGACGGGACCGGTGAAGCCGCCGAGCACGAGGTTGCGTACGAACGCCGCCCCGACCTTGTCCCGCGACCGGCTGGCGCCGACGACCGCGACCGAGCTGGGCGTGAGGATCCGTTCGACAGAACGTGCCTCCGCGCGGTGCTCGCGAGCGGTCATGACGCGGATGCTGGTGTCGGTCGGCTCGATCTCCAGCTCGAACTGGACGACGCCGTCCTCGAACCCGCCGGACACATTGTAGCCGGCGTCCTTGAAGACCGTGACCATCTTGCGGTTCTCGGGCAGGACCTCGGCGATGAACTTGCGCACGCCGTTCTCCCGCGCAGCCTGGGCGAGATGCTCGAGCAGCACGCTCCCCACGCCGCGACCCTGGTGGGAGTCCTCGACCAGGAACGCGACCTCCGCCTCGTCCTCGGCGACCCGGTCGTAGCGCCCGACCGCGATCATCTCGTCGGCGACCGTGAGGATCATGCCGACCCGGTCGATGTGGTCGACCTGGGTGAACCGGTCGACGTCGCGGCGGGAGAGCTTGGGGTAGGGGGCGAAGAAGCGCAGGTACTTGGACTGCTCGGAGACGCGGCTGTAGAAGGCGACCAGCCGGTCGTCGTCGTCGGAGCGGATGGGTCGGAGGACCGCGGTGCCACCGTCGCGCAGAACGACGTCGGCCTCCCAGTGCGCCGGGTAGGGCAGGTCCGTCACGGTATGAGGCTAGCGACCGCGGACCACTTCCTGCCGTACCTGAGGTGACGAATCGGGCGCGGTCGGCTTGTGGGGCATGGTGGTTCAGGCCTGGCGTCAAGGTGCCGTACGGCGGGCAGTTCGCCCATGTTCCCACCCATTCGCCCGGATTATGTCCTCACTTCATCCTTGCGAATACAGAGAAACATCTTCATCATTTCGAAGAGTCCGAGCCGTTTCTCTCTGCGCTGGGAGCATGCATGGACCGTCTGTCCCGACGTAGCTTCGTCGCCCTCGGGGGAACCGCCGCACTGGCAGGAGGCGTCGTCACCGCGCCTCCGGTCGCGGCGGCTCCGGCCGAGCCCCTCGCCATCGCCGGCCCGTCGGGTGAGACCGATATCGACGTGGCCAAGGCCTGGTGGCCGAACCCCCGCAACGTCACCGCCCCGATCGGGTGGAAGGACCACCTGTTCCGGTTCAACGTGCTCTACAACGGCACCGTGATCGCCGCGCCGTGCCCGCTCGGCCGGGTCACCCAGGGCGTGCTTCCGTTCCAGGGCCAGGGCATGCAGCTCGACATCACGCCGTACGGCGGCTGGTTCGAGCCGCCCACGTTCCGCTACCACCAGCCGATGAACGGCAACTTCTACCTCTACCGCGAGGACTACGGCCACTACGGCTACGGCCAGCAGAGCTGGGCCGCCAACCCCACGCCGGTCCTGCAGACGGACTGGGCGCAGCGCAACGGCGTCACGATTCGGCAGACGGTGTTCGCACACCTGCGCGGAGGCGGCGACGTGGCCACGGGGCAGGAGCCTTTGTTCGCCTGGATCCGGCTGTCGGTCGTCGCCGCGGACCGGCCCACCGCCGCGCGGGTGGGCGTCGCGATCAGGGTCGCCCGGCCCTACATCAGCCACCAGTACCCGTACACGTTCCAGGACGGTGTCGTGCTGACCGGCTTCCCCGACCTTGCCGACAACCTCAACGGTGGTTGGTCGGCCGCGATGACGCTCAGCGGTGGCCGGCGCGGGTTCAAGATCTGGCAGCCGACGGGACCGTACGGCGCGATCTTCGGCACCGGTCCGCAGCCCACCTGGGTGCAGCCGGATACCTCGAAGTCCATCTTCCACATCGGCGTCGAGCTCGACACCGTCGTCGGCGCCCATACCGACATCGTGCTGGCGTGCGTGTCCCAGAACGAGGCCGTGCTGACCGAGGAGTGCGAGCTCGGCTACGAGGCCGCGCTCGCGCAGGCCGACGCGTACTGGACGCGGCAGCCGGCCACCGCGGCGGTGGTGGACACGCCAGAGACCTACGTCAACGAGGCGCTGCGGCGGAACGTGCAGTTCACCGACCTGGTGGCCGAGAAGATCCCCGCATCGAACCAGTACACGTACCTCACCGGCTCGTACGGCTACGACGTGCTCTGGACGACGCCGACCTCGATGTCCAGCCACATGTTCATGGACCTGCTCGGCCAGCACGAGAGCGTCGCGCGGCACCTCGAGCTGTACCGCAGCGGCCAGGGAACGACGCCGCCGCCGGGACCCGCGTACCCCGCTACCAACCCCGGCTACTACGGCACACCGGACCACCTCAAGGCGGTGAACTGGCTCACCGACCACGGCGCGGTCATGGTCGCCGCCTCCACGCACGCGCTGATGACCGGGGACCGTACGTTCATCACGAACTGGCTGCCCTCGTTGGTGAAAGCCTGCGACTTCATCAAGACCGCGTGCGCGATCACCGGGCACAACGGTGTCGCAGGGCTGCCGCCGCCGGCGGTCTCGACCGACGAGGGCGACCCGGTCGTGTCGGTGTGGAACATGGCGTGGCTCTACAAGGGGCTCATGACCACGATTCGCCTGCTCAGTAGGGAGAATCACCCGCGAGCGGCCGAGTTCGCCAGCCTGGCTGCCACGTTCAAGACCCGCTTCCTGGCGGCGTTCGACAGCTTCAACGCGAACCGGCCGAAGTGGCGGCACCCGGACGGCAACCTGTACCCGATCTACTCGGCGAACCTCACGGCGGCCGGGCAGGGCGGCTTCGGCGAGATCACGCTGCTCGACGTCGGGGCGATGGTGCTGGTGTGGGCGGGGCTGATGAACGCGAACGACCAGCGGATGGTCAAGTTCTGCGACTACTTCCGCCTCGGCCCGAACGTCGCGGCGTACGGGGACGGCAGCCGGAAGAACGCGCTGGACCGGCCGGCGCTGATCCACGAGCTGTCGACGTGCGAGCCGATCTACAGCTGGAACGTGTTCCACTCCTGGCAGCTGGGCGACCGGGCGCGCTTCCTCGAGGGGATGTACTCGCAGCTGGCCGGGGCGATCTCGCCGCAGACGTACGTCCCGTTCGAGCACCGGACCGGCATGTGCTCGCTGCCGTCGGTGGCGGCGACCGGGGCGTGGCTGGTGCGGCACGCGGTGGTGGACGACTCGATCGTCGAGGGCGAGCTGCACCTGCTGCGGTTGTGTCCGCTGGCTTGGGTGTCGACGTCGCGGGACACGCGGTTCCTGAAGATGCCGACGGTGCACGGGCCGGTGGACCTGACGTTCCGGAAGACGGGGGCCACCCAGCTCACGCTGACCTGGCGGGGCACGTGGCGGCTGGCGCCGACGAAGGTGCTGGTCTACGCGCCGCCGGGGATCAGCACGCTGGTGGTCAACGGGACGTCGTACCCGGTGCCTTCGTCGGGTTCGGTGCAGGTGCCGGTCGGCTGAACGGCTGAGCATGACGACGCCCCGGCCGGATCCCGGCCGGGGCGTTCGTTCACGTGGTGCTTACAGGTCGGCGAGCTTGACGATCTTGCCGTCCTTGACCGAGGCGTACGCGCCAAGGATGACCTTCAGCACGTTGATGCCCTCGACCTCGGTGTTGATCGGCCGGCGGCCCTCGGTGACGCAGCCGATGAAGTCCTCGATCTCGGCCGCGAACCCGTCCACCGGGTCGAAGTCGTGCGTCGTGGTCTCCTTGTCGATGAACGTCGTGAGCGACTTGCCGTCGCTCCACAGGTTGCCCTTCTCCGCGACGACCGAGAACCGCTCGGTCGTCGACGCGGGCACGTACGCCCAGCTGGTCACGATGTTGCCGACCGAACCGTCGGCGAACCGGATCAGCACCTGCGCCGAGTCCTCGCCCTGCATCTCCAGCCGGTGCCGCGACGTCATCGCCACGACCTCGGTCGGAACGTCGGTCGCGAGGTGCAGCAGCATGTAGGTCGGGTGGTAGCCGGTGTCGATCAGCTCGCCACCGCCCGCCGTGTCGAGGCTGCCGCGCCAGCCCATGTCCTTGTTCAGGCCGCCGTTGAAGAACGAGTCCGTCGTCCGGAGCTCGAACACCTTGCCGAGCGCGCCGGACTGGATCAGCTCGCGCGCCTTGGCGATCGGCGGGCTGAACAGCTGGTTGTGCGCGCACATCAGCGTGACGCCGTTGTCCTTGATGGCCTTGGTGACGGCCTCCGCCTCGGCGGTCGTGATGCAGAGCGGCTTCTCGCAGAGGATGTGCTTGCCCGCGTTGGCCGCCGCGATGATCGCGTCGGCGTGCAGGTGGTGCGGGAGACAGATGTCGACCGCCTGGATGTCGGCGTTCGCGATCATCTCCTTGTAGTCGGAGAAGATCTGCGCCCCACCGAGCTGGTCCGCACGCCGCTTGGCGTTGTCCTCGACGACGTCGGCGACGGCGGTGACCTTCGCCTTGTCGGGGATCTGCAGATAGCCCTTCACGTGGGGGTTGGCGATACCGCCGCAGCCGATGAGCCCGACGTTCACGGTCATGGAACTTGTCCTTCCTTCGTTACTGCCTTCGTGACTTACTGAGCCAGACTGTCGAGGCGCACCGGCGCGCCGTTCTGGACAGACAGGTTGGCGGCTTCCATCAGCCGGGTGAGGTCGACGGCGAGCGCGATGTTCTCGGTCGCGGTGGTGCCGTCGTTGATGTGTCCGACCCACTGGTCGAACGCCATCGGCGCGCGGTCGGGGAGCGGGACCTCGACGAAGGTCTCGCCATCCTTCTGCTGAGGGCTCCTTACCAGCAGCTTGGCGTCGGGGGTGCCGAACAGCAGGCTGCCCTCCGTTCCGTGCACCTCGACGCTGAACGGCGAGTACCGGTTGACGAAACCCGCTTCGACGACGCTGATCGCGCCGTTCGGGTACTGCAGGACGGCGACGGCGTTGTCGTCGACTTCGCGGCCGGTGACGTGGCCGTACGTCGCGCTCACGGTCTCCGGCAGTCCGCCCTGGAAGATCCGGGCGAGGTACATCGGGTGGCAGCCGAGGTCGACGAGCGCGCCGCCGCCGGTCTGCTCCGCGTTGTAGAAGTGACCGGGCAGCCAGCCTTCGCCGATCGCCCCGTTGTGCGAGAGGCGCGTCCGCGTGAGGGTGACGTCGCCGAGCTGGCCGCTGGCGAGGACCTCGTTGATCGCGAGCGTGTACGGGTCGTACACGCGGGGGAGGGAGACGGTCAGCTTGACGCCGGCGGTCTCGACCGCTGCGAGGATCTCGTTCGCCTCGTGCAGGGTGAGGGCGAGCACCTTCTCGGTGAAGATGTGCTTGCCCGCGTTGGCGGCGGCGACCATGACCTCGCGGTGCACGTTCGTCGGCGTGTCCACGATGACGCCGTCGACGTCCTCGCGGGCGAGAACGTCCTTGAGCTCCTCGTGGAACTCGACGCCGAGCTCCTCGGCCTGAGCCCGGCCGCGCTCGGGGTCCTCATCCCAGGCGGCGACGATCTCCACTTCGGGATGTTGGGTGGCCTGACGTGCGTAGTCGCGGGCATGGACGTGCCAGAAGCTGAGCATGGCGACGCGGATCATCGAGCGCGGTCCCTCGGGTCGGGGTGGAAACATCTGATGTGGTTACGTTCCCATTCTTTCTACGGCCCTGCCGAAACCGTGCCGCCGGGGTCCGCAACCGGCCGTATTGACGCTGGCCGACATAGGTAGATCTAGCCGGGGCGGCCGGGCGGCGCACTTTACCCACGAAGGGGGCGTTCTGGGGCCGATCGTTGGCCCGGGAACGCCCTCCTCGTGGGTAAAGTCACGATGCGGGACGCGGCTCCCCACAGGCACGCGCGCCCTCCACCCCCTGGATGGAGAGGCGCGTCGTCGCGTAGGCCGGCAGCTCAGCGGGCGGTTGCCTTCTTGGCGGTCCGCTTCGCCGGCGTCTTCTTTGCCGCGGCCTTCTTGGCCACCGCCTTCTTCGCGGTCGTCTTCTTGGCCGTCGTCGTGGTCGCCTTCTTCGCCGCCGACTTGCTCGCCGCCACCTTCTTCACCGCCGCGCGCCGGCCGTGGGGGACGCCCTCGGCGGGGAGGACTTGGCGGAGGAACTGGCCGGTGTAGCTGCCCTCGTTCGCCGCCACGGACTCCGGGGTGCCCTCCGCGACCATCATGCCGCCGCGGTTGCCGCCCTCGGGGCCGAGGTCGATGATCCAGTCGGCGGTCTTGATCACGTCGAGGTTGTGCTCGATCACGATCACCGTGTTGCCCTGATCGACCAACGCCGACAGGACGCCGAGGAGCTTGCGGATGTCCTCGAAGTGCAGGCCGGTCGTCGGCTCGTCCAGCACGTACAGGGTCCGGCCGGTCGAACGCTTCTGCAGCTCAGACGCCAGCTTCACCCGCTGCGCCTCGCCCCCGGACAGCGTCGGCGCGGGCTGGCCCAGTCGGACGTACCCCAGCCCGACCTCGACCAGCGTCTTGAGGTGCCGCGAGATCGCCGGGATCGCCGCGAAGAACTCGTTCGCCTCCTCGATCGGCATGTCGAGGATCTCCGAGATCGACTTGCCCTTGTAGTGCACCTCGAGCGTCTCGCGGTTGTACCGCGCCCCGTGGCACACCTCGCACGGCACGTAGACGTCCGGCAGGAAGTTCATCTCGATCTTGATCGTGCCGTCGCCGGAGCACGCTTCGCAGCGGCCGCCCTTGACGTTGAACGAGAACCGCCCCTGCAGGTAGCCGCGCACCTTCGCCTCGGGCGTGTCCGCGAACAGCTTGCGCATGTGGTCGAACACGCCTGTGTACGTCGCCGGGTTGGACCGCGGCGTCCGGCCGATCGGCGACTGGTCGACGTGGATGATCTTGTCGACCTGGTCGGTGCCGGTGAGCTTCTGGTGGTGTCCCGGCACGTCCTTGGCGCCGTAGATCTGCTTGGCCAGCGACTTGTAGAGGATGTCGTTGACCAGCGTCGACTTGCCCGACCCGGACACCCCGGTGACAGCGACGAAGCAGCCGAGCGGGAACTCGACCGTGACGTCCTTGAGGTTGTGCTCGTACGCCTTGTGCACGGTGACCTTGCGCGACGGCGTCGGTGGGCGGCGGATCGCGGGCAGCGGGATCTCGCGCCGGCCGGACAGGTACGCGCCGGTGATCGAGTCGGGGTGCTTCAGCAGCCCGTCCAACGTGCCCGAGTGCACCACCTGGCCGCCGTGCTCGCCCGCGCCCGGGCCGATGTCGACCACCCAGTCCGCGGTCTTGATCGTGTCCTCGTCGTGCTCGACCACGATCAACGTGTTGCCAATGTTGCGCAGCCGGATCAGCGTCTCGATCAGCCGGTGGTTGTCCCGCTGGTGCAGGCCGATCGACGGCTCGTCGAGGACGTACAACACGCCCACCAGCCCCGACCCGATCTGCGTCGCCAGCCGGATCCGCTGCGCCTCGCCGCCCGACAGCGAGCCGGACGGACGGTCCAACGTCAGGTAGTCGAGGCCGACGTCGAGCAGGAACCGCAGCCGCTCGCCGATCTCCTTCAGCACCCGCTCGGCGATCTGCTTCTCCCGCGCGGACAGGTCCAGCTCGATCAGCTGCGCCGCGATGTCGGAGATCGGCAGCGACGTCCACGCGGCGATCGACTTCCCGCCCAGCGTGACCGAGAGCGAGATCGGCTTCAGCCGGGTGCCGTCACACGTCGGGCAGTCCACCTCGCGCATGTAGCCCTCGAAGCGCTCCCGGCTGGTGTCCGACTCCGCCTCGGCGTGCCGGCGCTGTACGTACGAGATCACGCCCTCGTACGCCGTGTAGTACGAGCGCACCCGGCCGTACCTGTTCTTGTACCGCACGTGCACCTGGTCGGGATGCCCGAACAGCAAGGCCTTCTTCGCCTTCGCCGGCAGCTTCTCGAACGGGGTGTCGGTGCGGAACCCGAGCGTCTCCGCGAGCGCGGTGATCAGCCGCCCGAAGTAGTCGGAGAACTGCGGCCCCGACCACGGCGTGAGCGCGCCCTCGTCCAGCGACTTGCTCGGGTCGGGCACGATCAGGTCGGGGTCGACCTCCATCTTCGTGCCGAGCCCGGTGCAGGCCGGGCAGGCTCCGTACGGCGAGTTGAACGAGAACGAGCGCGGCTCGAGCTCCTCGAACGAGAGCTCGTCGTACGGGCAGTACAGGTGCTCCGACCAGACCCGCTCCCGCTGCGGATCCTTCTCGGGCAGGTCGACGAAGTCGAGCGTGACCAGGCCGCCGCCCAGGTGCAGCGCGGTCTCGATCGAGTCGGTCAGCCGCTGCTTCGCGGTGCTCTTGACCTGCAGCCGGTCGACGACGACCTCGATCGTGTGCTTCTTCTGCTTGTCGAGCTTCGGCACCTCGCCGATCGGGTAGACCTCGCCGTCGACCCGCGCCCGGGAGTAACCCTGCGTGCTCAGCTGGCGGAACAGCTCGACGTACTCGCCCTTGCGCCCGCGCACGACCGGCGCCAGCACCTGGAACCGCGCGCCCTCCTCCAGCTCGAGGATGCTGTCGACGATCGCCTGCGGGGTCTGCCGGGCGATAGGACGGCCGCACTCGGGGCAGTGCGGGTGGCCGATCCGCGCGTACAGCAGCCGGAGGTAGTCGTAGACCTCGGTGATCGTGCCGACCGTCGACCGGGGGTTGCGCGAGGTGGACTTCTGGTCGATCGACACCGCGGGTGAGAGGCCCTCGATGAAGTCGACGTCGGGCTTGTCCATCTGGCCGAGGAACTGGCGCGCGTACGCCGACAACGACTCCACGTACCTGCGCTGACCCTCGGCGAAGATCGTGTCGAAGGCCAGACTCGACTTCCCGGAGCCACTGAGGCCGGTGAAGACGATCAGGGCGTCGCGCGGCAGCTCGAGAGACACGTCCTTGAGATTGTGCTCTCGGGCACCTCGGATGATGAGCTGGTCGGCCACGTCGGCAGTTCCGTCCTGGGCTGTGCGGTGCGGGTCAGGGCTTCCTGGACACGCCGGTTTGGACCCGGAGACTCCAGGGTTCACGATGCTAACCGGGGCCACCGACAAGTCCCGTCGGCGGCAGAGAAGGACCCTTGACAACGGTATGTGAGAGGCCCGCATTCCCGCCGGTCGACCAGGGCGGATGTCTCGCCATGCGGACCAGCCTCGGGATTTCAGGTGTTGGTGGGCGACATTGACCTGCGAAAGACCGAAGTGCCTTTCCTACTGGGGGTCGCCTTACCCGGCCAGTGGCCCCATTACCTGGCGTCCACCCCACGTAAAGGGCCAATGATCATGTGAACATGATCATTGGCGCCCAGGGCGGGCTGGACCGGGCGAACCAACGGCCGGAGGAAAGATCGCGGCCAGGCCGTGTCTCCAACGAGCGTCGGGCATCGCGCGTCAGGCGATAAGTGGGAGACAAGGCCTTAGAGGTCAGATCCGAGCGAGCCAGGGGTGGTCCGGCTGCGTCATCGTGATCGCCTCCCGCAGCCAACGCCGGTCCTCGGCAGCCAGCATCGGCCAGGCGGCGTCGAAGTCCGACTGGTCCTTCGGACGGAGACCCCGCGCCTTGTGCAGCAGCTGGATCTCCGGCCGCAGGTAGGGGATCCCGTCCCGCGTCCAGACGATCTCGTCGATCGGCCGGGAGATCCGAGCGTCGCGCTTGAACACCCACCTGTCCTCGACGACGGACATCAGGACGATGTCGTACTCCCACGGATCCGCTCCGCTTGTGCGCGCCCACACGTTCTCGCAGCTGTCCGGCAGCGGGTCCTCGTCGAGGGCGCCGGGGAGGAGGACGCGCAGGACCTCCTGATCCGCCGCCCACAGGTCGATCCGTCCGGCCAGGTGGCGGCGGAGCAGGGGGAGCTCCTGCCTGGGGATGCTCGGGTCCAGGTCGCCGTGCTTCCGTTCGACCCCGGTGAACGCCTGGATGGCCCATCCGCCCGCGATCCACCAACGCCCGGGATACCCGGCGAACCGTTCCGCGGCGTCCGCCGGTGTCCGGTTCCGCCAGGGTCCGTAGAGGCGGTGGATCTCGTCCTGGCTCATCGCTCCAAGTGCCACGCGTTGGACGCTATCGCCTGGTGTAGATCTGCAGCACCACCCCGGAGCGGAACGAGGTGGACTCGGCCAGGGTCAGCCCGTGCGGCGACAGGCCGTCGGGCATCAGGTTGCGGCCGCGGCTGCTGAGGACGGGGAACACGAACAGCCGGTACTCATCGACGAGGTCGGCGCGCATGAGGGCGTGCACCACGCTGATGCTGCCGGTGATCCCCAGATCTCCACCGTCCCCCTGCGCCTTGAGGGCCGCGACCTCGTCCTCGAGCCGGCCCGAGAGTACGGTGCTGTTCGACCAGTCCGGATCGGTCATCGTCGAGGACGCGACGTACTTCCGTACCCGGTTCAGGTGTTCGGTACTACCCGACGCGTCGTCGGTCTGGAGCGGCCAGTAGCCGCGGAAGTCCTCGAACGTCCTCCGCCCCAACAGCAGGGCTTCCTCGCGCGCCATCTGGTCGCGCATCACGGCGAAGACATCGTCCACGCCGTCCTGGTCGCCCGGGTCGAACCAGTCGTCGACGAACTCGACGACTCCGTTGGCGGTGATGTTCTCGGTCACCACGAGCCGGCGGTGGGTCATGGAAGGTCCTCTCCTCAGGGACAGCGGACAGGATCAAGACCCAAGGAACCGGCCGAACTCATCGCGGCCCGGAGTGGTGCGTTCCCCGTAGGGTCGGGAGCATGACGACGCCTTTCGACACCGCAGTCACCGATGAGCTGCTGTCCACGACCCGTTCGGTCCGCAAGCGGCTCGACCTGGACCGCCCCGTCGAGCGCGAGGTGATCCTCGACTGCCTGCGGCTCGCCGTGCAGGCGCCGACCGGCGGCAACAGGCAGGGCTGGCGCTGGATCGTCATCACCGACGAGGAACGGCGGGCCAAGCTCGGGGACCTGTACCGCCGCGGCGGCGCGCAGTACTACGAGCGGATCAGGGCGGCCGGCTTCGAGCCGACCACCGACGCCAACCAGCAGGCGAACCGCGTGCGCACGTCGTCGGAGTACCTGGTCGACATCATCGACCGCGTCCCCGTTCTCGTCATCCCGTGCATCGAGGGCCGGATCAAGAACGTCGAGGACGCCCCGGGCTTCTACGGGTCGATCCACCCGGCGGTCTGGAACCTCCAGCTCGCGCTGCGTTCGCGCGGCCTGGGCTCGACGTTCACCACGTTCCACCTGGCGTTCGAGCAGGAAGCGGCCGAGATCCTGGGCATCCCGGCGAACGTGACGCAGGCGGCGATGCTGCCGATCGCGTACACCAAGGGCACCGACTTCAAGCCCGCCGAGCGCCCGCCGATCGAGGACATCACGTACTGGAACGGCTGGGGCACCAGCGCCTAGGCCGCGTCGGGCAAAGATCGCCTGACGCGCGACACCCCACATCCACCTCGATCTTTCGTCCGGCGGTGGTTCGCCCGGTCCGGCCCCGCCCTGGGCCAATGATCATGTTTACATGGTCATTGGCCCCTTTACGTGGGGTGGACGCCAGGTAGAGCGGCCACTGGGCGGGTAAGGCGACCACGACACGCTTCACCTACGGAGTGCCTTCCCGCTCGGATCACTCGAGACGGCGCCGTTGCGCTTGAGCGTCCGCATCACCGGGGCCGACTCCAGCGTCGCGATCGCGTCGAGCGACGCGACTCGCTCGGTCAGGTAGCGGGCGAGCTCGTCGGAGCTCCGGCAGGTCACGGTCGTCATCAGGTTGGTCGGTCCGGTGGTGATCGCGGCGAACGAGATCTCGGGATGCTCGGCCAGCGCCCGCGCGGTGTCGGCGAGCGCTGACGGCCGGACCGACATCCACAGCCGAGCCTCGGCGGTGAAGCCCAGCGTCGCCGGGGCGATGTCCACGTCGTACCTCAGCACGCCCTCGCGCCGGAGCTGCTCCAGCCGGCGCCGTACGGTCGACTCCGACCAGCCCGACGCCGCCGCGAGCTCGGGGTACGACGAACGGCCGTCGACCGCCAACCGGTCGAGCAGCGCCCGGTCCCCGTCGGCGAGCTCGACGATGTCCGAGGACGGCGCCGGCGGTGCCGGCCGGAGCCGCTTCGCCGCGGACTCCGGCAGGAACGCGAGCCCGGGCCAGCCCATCGGGTCGGCGTACGAGCCGAGCACGGCGTGCGCGGTGATGCCGAGCACCCGCGTGGTCCGCGGCAGCTTCGTCAGCAGCAGCGCGTCGCGATCCTCGGCACTGCGCGGCTGCAGGTTGCAGGACAGCTCGGTGCCGCCGGACAGGATGTGCACCCAGAACGTGTCGTCCCGCCGCGTGAGCGCTGCGGCGATCGGGACCGCTGCGTCGGGGGTGCAGCGGATCCGTACGGTCCACGACGTGTAGCCGAGTCGCATCCCGTTCACCGCGCTGACGACGCGGAGGAGTCCGGCCTCGCGCAGCCGCCGGTAGCGCCGGGCGACCGTGTGTTCGGAGACGTTCAGTGCGGCGGCGATAGCGCTGAACGGGGCGCGGCCGTCGAGCTGCAGCGCGTGGACCAGCCCGCGGTCGGTGTCGTCGATGGATTCCACCAGTTCAGCGTAGCTCGGTGACGGATACCGCCGCATCTCTCGCCGAGGTCGGCGGATCACGCTCGCCCCACCGCACCCTTCTCAGCGAGAACCTCTGTGGGAAGGAACCCTTCGATGCGCAAGTGGCTGCCGTTGCTGGCGATCTGCCTCGGCTCGTTCATGCTCATCCTCGACACCACGGTCGTCACCGTGGCGATCCCGGACATCGCCCGCGACCTGACCGCCTCGCTGCCCGCGATGCAGTGGGTGCTGAACCTCTACACGCTCGTCCTCGCCGCGCTCACGCTCGTCGCCGGCTCGCTCGCCGACCTGGTCGGCCGGCGCCGCGTCTACCTCGTCGCGCTCACGATCTTCGCCGCTGGCTCGCTCGGCAGCGGGCTGGCGACGTCGGCCGGGATGCTGATCGCGATGCGTGGTGTCCAGGGCGTCGGTGCGGCCGCGGTGTTCGCGACCGGGATGGCGTTGCTCGCGTCGCGGTACGAGGGCCGCGACCGCGGTACGGCGCTCGGCACGCTCACCGCCGTGCTCGGCATGGCCGCCGCGCTCGGCCTGCTCGCCGGGGGACTGCTCACCCAGTTCCTCGGCTGGCGGGCGATCTTCCTGGTGAACGTTCCGCTCTGCCTCGTCACCGGCTGGCTCGCGGTCCGCTGCTTCGAGGCCGACGCGCCCGCAGGCAGAGCAGGGCTCGACCTCCGTGGTGTGGCCACGCTGCTGCGGCGGCCCGCGTTCCTCGGCCTGCTGGTCGCGGTGGCCGCGCCGAGCCTGCTGTTCGCCGCCCCGTTGTACGCGTCGGTGTGGCTGCAGTCCGGACTCGGGCTGAGCCCGGTCGGCGCCGGGCTGGTGCTGGTGCCGATGGCCGCGGTCGCGTTCGTGACCTCGATGGTCGTCGGCCGTCGATTGCACCAGCTCCCCAAGGTGCCGCTGATCACGACCGCGCTGGTCGTGGCTGCGATCGGGTGCGGGATGGTCAGGGTGCTCGTGCATGACGGCTGGCCGGGACTCATCCCCGGCCTGATGCTCATGGGAGTCGGCATCGGAATCAGTGGTCCGGCGGTGAGCTCGGCTCTGTTCGACGCGGTGCCCGCGGAACGGGCCGGACTGGCGTCCGGCGTGATGGCGACGTTCCGCCAGCTCGGCCAGGCAGTGGGCGTCGCGGTGCTCGGTCTGGCGTTCGTCGGCCCTACTGGCGCGAGCGTCGGAACGGTCTATCTCGTGGCCGGCGCGGTCCTGCTGGCCTCCGGACTGGTCGTCACCGTCGCCCACCGACAGCGCCGACCAGCCCGAGTCTGAGGCGTCTACTACTCCGGCGTCTCGCCGAGGTCGGCCAGGGCTTGCTTCACCTTGGCCACCTCGGCCTCGAGCTCAGCCAGGCGCGCTTCGTGCTGCTCGCGCGCGTCGCTGATCACGGTGTCGATTGCCTTGGCGACGTCCGGGTGGAGCTCCTGCGCGGCCCGCGACACGGCGGCCGCGGGGATCGACAGGCCGCTGACGACGCGGGTCGTGCCGTGTACGAGGTCGGCCTGCCAGCTGCCGTCCAACGTGCCGGTCACGGTGAGGATGAGCTCGACGGTCCGGGTCTTCTTCGCGGTGTTCTTCGGCCGCCCACGCTTGGGCTTGTCGGCCTGCCCCTCGGTGGGCTCCGCGGCCTCGGCGGGCTCCGTGGGCTCGGCGGATTCAGCGGGCGCAGCTGTTTCCTCGATGGCCTCAGCCGTCATCTCGTTCCCTTCGGGTTCGTGTCCACGAGCGGACATCGTAGAACAGGTGTTCGATCGAAGGGGTAGTGCGACACGCCGGTGACCTTGATCCGCGCGGGGGCAGAATCGGGACGGCTCAGCCAGCCGGGTTGGCGCCGGCGGCGAGCTGCGCGGTGAACTCCTCGGTCTCCCGCAGGTGATCGTCCATCAGCTGCGCGGCCGACTTGCGCGACTTGCGGCGCACCGCGTTCATGATCTTCGTGTGGTAGTCGATGGCGCGCTCGGACAGCTCCGCCGAGTCCTCGACCGTACGCCGGCGTACGCGACGCAACGCCGGATCGACCGAGTGGAAGAGCGTCATCGCGAACGTGTTGCCCGCGGCTCGCAGTAGCGCGTCGTGAAAGTCCACGTCCGCGGAGGAGAACTCGTCCAGATCGCGCGAGGCCCACGCGGCCTTCATCCGCGAGACCGCGTCCTCCATCCGTCCCAGGTCCTCGTCCGACCGACGGATCGCCGCCAGGTCGGCGATGCCGCGCTCCACGATCCGGCGCAGCTCGGTCAGCTCGTGTGCGAGCTCGTACCCCTGCTCGGTCGCGGCGCGCGCGTTCAACAACGTCGAGTCGAACTGCGCCCACGTCTCCGGCGGGTTGACGAACGTTCCGCGCCCCTGCTGCACGCGGACGACCCCGCGCTGCCGCAGTTCCTTGATCGCCTCGCGCAACGTCAGTCGACTGACGCCGGCGCGTTCGGCCAGAACCGGCTCCGGAGGAAGGCGGCTCTCCGGCGGATAGACGCCGGCCACCACGTCCTCGAGGAGCTGCTCGGCAACCTGTTCCGCCAGTCCAGATCGGCGAACGGCCGCGAGCCGGCTCGCCGGCGCCGCACCTGAAGCGGCAGCCGATCGGGTCGTCTTCTGGTCGGTCATCGCCCACAGAGTAGGCGAGGGTCTTCCGCCGATGGTGGAACACCCCCGGAGCGGCGGGGTACGATCGAGCGACGAAACATCAGATGTTTCGCTCCGGCAGGCCCCGGAAGGACGGCGCACCCGCATGACACACCCGCAGCTCTCCGAGTCAATCCTCCGGCTGCACGCCGACGACAACGTGGTCATCGCGATGCGCGACATCGAGCCCGGGACGTACGCGACCGGTTCCGGCGAGCTCATGGTGCGGGATCCCGTTCCGCGCGGGCACAAGCTGTCGACGCACGACATCGCCGAGGGCGAGCCGGTGCGCAAGTACGGTCAGGTGATCGGCTTCGCAAGCACGCCGATCACGCCCGGGCGGCACGTGCACACGCACAACACCGCGTTCCACATGTTCGAGCGCGAGTACGAGTTCGGCGTCGACGTCCGGCCGACCGTGTACATCCCCGAGCCCGAGCGCGCCACGTTCCAGGGCATCGTCCGCGAGGACGGCCGCGTGGCGACGCGCAACTATCTCGGCATCCTCACCACGGTCAACTGCAGTGCCACCGCCGCGAAGCTCATCGCCGAACGGTTCAAGTGGAGCGGCCTGGAGGACTTCGAGAACGTCGACGGCGTCGTCGCGCTCACCCACGACACAGGCTGTGGCATGGCGGGCGAGGGGAGCGAGGGCTTCGAGGTGCTGCGACGTACGCTCACCGGCTACGCCAATCACCCCAACTTCGCCGGCTTCCTCGTCCTCGGCCTCGGCTGCGAGGTGAACCAGGTCTCGACCCTCGTCGCCGACTGGAACATCCCCGACCACAAGCTGACCGTGCCGATGACGATCCAGGAGCTCGGCGGGACGCGGAAGACCGTCGCCGAGGGCATCCGCCAGATCGAGCAGATGCTCGACGTCGTCGACAAGGTCGAACGGACTCCGGTCTCCGCGAGCGAGCTCGTGCTCGCGATGGAGTGCGGCGGTTCCGACGGCTACTCCGGCATCACCGCGAACCCCGCGCTCGGCGCCGCCGCCGACCTGCTCGGCCGCCACGGCGGTGCCGCGGTCTTCGGTGAGACGCCGGAGATCTACGGTGCCGAGCACCTGCTCGCGCGACGCGCGATCAGCACGGAGGTCGGGGAGAAACTCGTCGAGCGGATCCGTTGGTGGGAGGCGTACACCGAGAAGCACGGCGGCTCGATGGACAACAACCCGTCGCCCGGCAACAAGGAGGGCGGCCTCACCACGATCCTGGAGAAGTCGCTCGGCGCCGCCGCGAAGGGTGGACAGAGCAACCTCAACGACGTCGTGGAGTTCGCCGAGCAGGTAACGGCGAAGGGCCTCACGTTCATGGACACGCCGGGGTACGACCCGGTGAACGCGACCGGCATGGTCGCCGGCGGCGCGCAGGTGCTGTGCTTCACGACCGGGCGCGGCTCGGCGTTCGGGTGCAAGCCGACGCCGAGCATCAAGCTGGCGACGAACACGCCGATGTACGACCGCATGACCGACGACATGGACATCAACTGCGGTGTGATCGCCGACGGTGGCGCGAGCATCGAAGAGGTCGGCGAGCAGATCTTCCGGCTGGTTCTCGACGTCGCGTCGGGGAAGAAGACTCGTAGTGAAGAGCTCGGATATGGGGACGAGGAGTTCGTGCCATGGCAGCTGGGCGCAGTGATGTGAGCACCACGAATCTCGGTCCGTTCGAGCGCGTACGGGAGATCAAGCCCGAGGCGCCGTTCCCGACCCTGCTGCCGGTGCGGCAGTCGTACGCCACGCAGGTGGAGCCCGACGTGGTCGCGGCGACGCGCCGGGAGCTCGAGCCGTTGCGCGGTGCGATCGCGGCCGGTGCGCGCATCGCCGTGACCGCGGGCAGTCGTGGCATCCACGACGCCGCGACGGTGGTCGGCGCGGCGTGCGCCTGGCTCAAGGAGTTGGGCGCGTCGCCGTTCGTCGTTCCGGCTATGGGCTCGCACGGCGGCGCGACCGCCGAGGGGCAGTTGGCGGTGCTGGCTTCGTACGGGATTACCGAACAGGCGTTGGGCGTTCCGGTGCTCGCGACGATGGAGACCGTCGTCCTCGACCGGCTGCCTGGTGGGCCCGAGGTGCATCTGGACCGGAACGCGCACGAGGCCGACGGCATCCTGCTCGTCAACCGGATCAAGCTGCACACCGACTTCCATGGTGAGATCGAGAGCGGCCTCGCGAAGATCGCGGCGATCGGCCTCGGCAAGCAGAAGGGTGCCGAGGGCATCCACGCGTACGGCTCGGCGGCGCTGGCCGAATGGCTGCCCGCGGTGGCTCGGCGGATCATCGAGACCGGCAAGGTGCTCGGTGGGCTGGCGATCCTGGAGAACGCGCACGAGCACACCGCGAAGATCGCGTACGTTCCCGCTGCCGGCATCGGCGGGCCGGCCGAGACGGCGTTGCTGCGCGAGGCGGGGGAGCTGCTGGGGCGGTTGCCGTTCGAGCAGCTCGACGTGCTGTGCATCGACGAGATGGGCAAGGACAAGTCCGGCGCGGGCATGGACACGAACGTGATCGGGCGGATGTGGGTTCCCGGCGCGGGCGAGCCCGAGCGGCCGTCGATCACGTGCATCACCGTGCACGCGATCTCGAAGGCTTCGTACGGCAACGCGGCTGGCATCGGGCTCGCGGACTACGTGCCGTTCCGGGTGCTGGAAGAGATCGACATGTACGCGCTGTACGTGAACTCGCTGACGTCCGGCACCGGTGGCATCCGGCGGACGAAGCTGCCGATGGCGCTGCCGACGGACCGCGACACGATCGCGGCGGCGGTGCTGATGTGCGGGCGGCCGGACCCGGAGAACGTCCGGCTCGTACGGATGCGCGACACGTTGGACACGGTCAACCTGCTGGTCGCGGAGGGGATGCGCGCCGAGGTCGAGGCGCACCCGAACCTGTCGATCGTCGGCGACCCGGTCAAGCCCACCTGGGCCGAGGGCGGCGTGCTGCCGGCCTGGCCCGACGAACTCGCCCCGATCTAGGCCGTCGGTGTGAGGATCACCGACGTCGTCGTCACGCCGATCGCGTTCGCCGACCCGCCGTTGCTCAACTCCACCGGCGTGCACGAGCCGCTGGCGTTGCGCACTGTCGTGCAGCTGGTCGTCGACGGTGGCGTCGTCGGGCTGGGTGAGGGTTCTGGCGAACGTGACGTGCTCGATCACCTGGAAGCCGTGCGTACGGCGATCGTCGGCCGGAGCGTGTTCGAGACCGGCCTGATCGAGTCGATTGTCTTCTCGAAGCTCGGTCCGGACGTCTCGGCGATGCGGAAGCGTCGCGTGTTCTCGATCCTCGAGGTGGCCTGCCTCGACGCTCAGGGCAAGCTGCTCGGCGTTCCGGTCGTGGATCTGCTCGGTGGCGCGGTCCGTTCGTGGATCCCGTACAGCGCCTATCTGTTCTACAAGTGGGCCGGGCATCCCGACGCCGAACCGGACGAGTGGGGCGCGGCGCTGGATCCTGCCGGACTGGTCGCCCAAGCTCGGCGGATGGTCGAGCTCTTCGGCTTCGGGTCATTGAAGCTGAAGGGCGGCGTCTTCCCGCCCGACGAGGAGATCGCCGCGATCCGCGCGCTCGCCGACGCGTTCCCCGGCCTGCCGCTGCGGATCGACCCGAACGGCGCGTGGTCGGTCGAGACCTCGCACCGGGTCGCGAGCGAGCTTTCCGGCGTCCTGGAGTACCTGGAGGATCCGGTGCTCGGGATGGACGCGATGGCCGAGGTGGCCGCGCGGGCGTCGATGCCGTTGGCGACGAACATGTGCGTGGTCAGCGTCGAGACGTTCGCCGAGGCGGTGACCAAGTATCCCGTCGGTGTGGTGCTGTCCGACCATCACTACTGGGGTGGGCTGCGGCACACTCGTGAGCTCGGTGCGCTCTGCGACACGTTCGGGCTGGCGATGTCGATGCATTCCAACTCGCACCTGGGCATCTCGCTGGCCGCGATGACGCACGTGGCGGCGGCGACGCCGAACCTGGCGTACGCGTGCGACACGCACTACCCGTGGAACCGGCACGACGACGTGGTCCAGCCCGGCGTTCTGCGGTTCGTCGACGGCGCGGTGCCCGTGCCGACCGGGCCCGGACTCGGCGTCGAGCTCGATCCGGACGCGCTGGATCGGCTGCACCGGCAGTACGTCGACTCCGGCCGCCGGTCCCGGCAGGACACCGTGTACATGCGCCGCGTCCAGCCCGACTACGACCCGACGCTGCCGAGGTTCTGACCGCCCGGCGCGCCGAAAATCGGGCGAAAGCCGATCGATCTATGGTGAACCAGTTCGGGCTCGGCTCCGTTGTGACCGGGTGAGCCGTACCCCACGACTGGAGGATCCATGACGCTCGACCCGCAGAACCCGATGACCCGACGCCGCATTCTGAGCGGTGTGGTCGTCGCCGGAGCGGCGGCGCCTATTCTCGCTGCCTGTGGCAGTGGCGAGGACCCCGAGTCCGCGCCGACCACCAGCGCCGACCCGACCGCCGCCGCCAGCGACCCGGCGCCCGCGCCCAGCGACAGCGCGTCGTCGGAGCCCCCCGCGCCCGACGACAGCCCGTCCGCCGAGGAGAGCGCCGGCACCGGCGGCGAGGCGGTCGCGAAGACGGCTGACGTCCCGGTCGGAGGGGGGACCGTCAACAAGCAGGCGCACGTCGTCGTCGTCCAACCGGCAGCCGGCGAGTACAAGGCGTACACCAGCATCTGCACCCACCGCGGTTGCGACGTCAGCAAGGTCGACGGCGGAACGATCAACTGCGAGTGCCACGGCAGCAAGTTCAAGATCGAGGACGGCTCGGTCGCGAACGGCCCGGCCACCGCACCCCTCGACGCGATCGCCGTAACAGTCAGCGGCGCCGACGTCGTCAAGGCGTAGCCGTTCGTATGAAGGGCACCTTCATACGAACCTATTGAATGAAGGTGCCCTTCATTCAAACAGCGGGGACGGAACCACCCGGCTTCATCTGCACAACAAGAGACCGGGGGCAAGCAAGCGACGCGAGCACGGCAACAAACCCGAGCAAGAAGGAACCTGGCCCGGGCACCCGTTCCCGGGGGAGGGGGCGGCGCGTGAAAACAGGTGGCCGGTCCGGGGCGAGTCAAGGGCCGCTCCGCGGTCGCGAAGCGACGTCGTTCGCCGTCCGCGAAGCGCCCTCGAACGGCGCCCTTGACGCGCCCCGGACCGGCCACCAAAATCGACCGCCGCAACAGCCCACGGACAGCACCAACGCCCGGAGAGCTCTCAGCGGAGACCGCGCCAAGACAGCACCAAAGCCAGCGAGCTTCGCCAAGAACCCCGAGCCGCACCCGCCGCCCAACAGCGACACTCCGCAGACCGTTCTAATGAAGGGCACCTTCATCTCAACCTATTGAATGAAGGTGCCCTTCATTCAATACGTGGCGGGGTAGCTGGTGCGGGTGGTGGCCGGTGATGCTGGTGTGGCGAGGGTTCGGCTGGGTCGGGGGCACCCTGGTCCGAACCTATGGGACCAGGGCGCCCCTCACCCAAGCCTCGGCCCCCGTCCGTGATCATGACCGTGATCATGAAGCCAAACCCTGCGTATACGACCAGTCCAGCTTCATGATCACCATCATGATCACGGTCGCTGAGCGCACCCGGCGGATGGGCAATTGGATGAAGGGCACCTTCATCCAAACCCCGGTGCCGCCGGAGACCATGAACCCGCCTGCCGACACCAACCACCCCGCCCACGTTCGCACCCCACGCAGCGCACCACCAAGGTCGGTTGTCCGTGGTGGTGCCTAAGCTCGAACCGTGGCAGATCCAGCAACCTATCGACCCGCCCCCGGCTCGGTGCCCGACCAACCCGGCGTCTACCGCTTCCTCGACGCCAAGGGCCGGGTCATCTACGTCGGCAAGGCGAAGAGCCTGCGCTCGAGGCTGGGCTCGTACTTCCAGGATCTGTCCGCGCTCCTCCCGCGTACGCAGGCCATGGTGCAGAGCGCCGCCAAGGTCGAGTGGACCACGGTCAAGACCGAGGTCGAGTCGCTCCAGCTCGAGTACACCTGGATCAAGGAGTTCGACCCCCGCTTCAACGTCAAGTACCGCGACGACAAGAGCTATCCCTGGCTCGCCGTCACGATCTCCGACGACTACCCGCGCCTGCAGGTGATGCGCGGCGCCAAGAAGAAGGGCGTCCGCTACTTCGGCCCGTACTCCCACGCCTGGGCGATCCGCGAGACGCTCGACATCCTGCTCCGCGTCTTCCCCGCGCGCACCTGCTCCAGCGGCGTCTTCAAAAGAGCAGGCCAGGTCGGAAGACCGTGCCTGCTCGGCTACATCGGCAAGTGCTCCGCCCCCTGCGTCGGCCGCGTGACCCAGGAGGAGCACCACGACATCGTCGAGGACTTCTGCGACTTCATGGCCGGCCACACCGCCGCGTACATGAAGCGGATCGAACGTGAGATGCGCGAGGCCTCCAGCCAGCTCGAGTTCGAACGAGCCGCAAGACTCCGCGACGACCTCAAGGCGATGGAACGAGCACTCGAGAAGGTCGCGGTCGTCCTCCCCGACGGCACCGACGCCGACGTGATCGCGCTCGCCGAGGACCAGCTCGAGGCCGCCGTCCAGGTGTTCCACGTACGCGGCGGAAGGATCCGCGGCCAACGCGGCTGGGTCGCCGACAAGACCGACGACGCCGACACCGGCGAGCTCGTCGAGCGGCTGATCATCCAGCTGTACGACTCCGAGACCAGCGACGGCGTGCCGCGCGAAGTCCTCGTTCCCGTGCTCCCGCAGGACTCCGATGCCCTGCAGGACTGGCTCACCGAGAAGCGCGGCAGCAACGTCAGCCTGCGCGTCCCGCAGCGCGGCGACAAGCGTTCGCTGATCGAGACCGTCGAACGCAACGCCACCCAGTCCCTCGCGCTGCACAAGACCAAACGCGCGAGCGACCTCACCACCAGAAGCGTTGCCCTACAGGAGATCCAGGACGCGCTCGAGCTCGACGAGGCGCCGCTGCGGATCGAGTGCTACGACGTCTCCAACCTGCAGGGCACCGACGTCGTCGCGTCCATGGTCGTCTTCGAGGACGGCCTGCCGCGCAAGAGCGACTACCGCAGGTTCATCGTCAAGATCCGCGGCACGAACGAGAGCGCCAACGACGTCGGCGCGATCCACGAGGTGCTCAGCCGGCGGTTCGCGCGCTTCCTCGACGAACGCGCCGAGACCGGCGAGCTCGACAACGAGCCGGACGAGAGCGCCACCCCCGGCGGGCCGAGCGCGATCGACCCCGACACCGGACGGCCGAAGAAGTTCGCGTACGCGCCGGGCCTGATCGTCGTCGACGGCGGACCGCCGCAGGTCGCCGCCGCGCAACGCGCGCTCGACGAGCTCGGCATCGACGACATCCCGGTCGCCGGCCTCGCCAAGCGGCTCGAGGAGGTCTGGAAGGCGGGCGAGGAAGACCCGGTGATCATGCCGCGGACGAGCGAGGGGCTCTATCTGCTGCAGCGGATCCGGGACGAGGCGCACCGGTTCGCGATCACGTTCCACCGGCAGAAGCGCTCGAAGTCGATGATCGAGAGCATTCTCGACGGCGTGGCGG
This sequence comes from Tenggerimyces flavus, assembly GCF_016907715.1. Classification (NCBI taxonomy): domain Bacteria; kingdom Bacillati; phylum Actinomycetota; class Actinomycetes; order Propionibacteriales; family Nocardioidaceae; genus Tenggerimyces; species Tenggerimyces flavus. The sequence continues at coordinate 4,178,664 of NZ_JAFBCM010000001.1, forward strand.
GTCTGGGGGAGACCCGGCGGAAGGCACTTCTTCGGCGGTTCGGCTCGCTCAAACGCCTCCGGTCCGCCACCATCGAGGAGGTGGCCGAGGTGCCCGGCATCGGGCGCAGGACCGCCGAGGCGGTGGTCGCGGCGCTGCTCGCGGGTGCGCCTTCCGCCCCGGCGATCAACACGGCGACCGGCGAGATTCTGGACGACGACAGCGAAGTGAGTACGGACCCGGCCGACCTCTCCGCACCCAGCGAAGGCATCATGCGGGCAGGAAGCCGATCGAACGGGGAGTAAGAGGGTTATGACCGAAAGCCCGCCTCCGGAGCTCATCCTGGTCTCCGGCATGTCCGGCGCCGGGCGGAGCTCGGCAGCCGATGTCCTGGAGGACCTCGGCTGGTTCGTCGTGGACAACCTGCCGCCCGAGTTGCTGCCGACGATCGTCAAGCTGCTCGGCGGCGGCGACGGTCCGGTGTCCAAGATCGCCGTCGCGGTCGACGTACGTTCCGGCTCGTTCTTCGCCGCGTTGCAGAGCGGCTTGGAGGCGCTGCGCGCTCGCGGCGTACGCCCGACGTTGCTGTTCCTCGAGGCCAGCGACGAGGTGCTGGTCCGCCGGTACGAGAGTGTCCGCCGTCCGCACCCGCTGCAGGGCGACGGCCGGGTCCTGGACGGCATCGCGCGCGAACGCGAGATCCTCGCCGACCTGCGCGGCGACGCCGACCTCGTGATCGACACGTCCAACCTGAACATCCACCAGCTCGCGGCGAAGATCGTGAGCGCGTTCGGCGCCGAGGACGACCAGGCGCTGCAGGCGACGCTGGTCTCGTTCGGCTTCAAGTACGGCATCCCCGTCGACGCCGACCTCGTGGTCGACTGCCGGTTCCTGCCCAACCCGTACTGGGTCGCCGAGCTGCGCGGCCAGACCGGCCTCGACGAGGAGGTCCGCGAGTACGTGATGAAGCAGGACGACGCGTTGCCGTTCCTCGACCAGTACGAACGGCTCGTCCAGCTGCTCGCGACCGGCTACCTGCGTGAGGGCAAGCGGTTCGTGACGATCGCCGTCGGCTGCACCGGCGGCAAGCACCGCAGTGTCGCGATGGCCGAGGAGCTCGGTGGCCGGCTGCGTTCGCGCGGCATCGACAACCTCGTCGTCCACCGTGACCTGGGTCGCGAATGAGTGACGCCAGCGTGTTCGTCGCGGGCTCGGACCCGAAGGTCGTCGCACTCGGCGGCGGGCACGGGCTCGCCGCGTCGCTGTCAGCGCTGCGCAAGGTCACCGAACAGCTCACCGCCGTCGTCACCGTCGCCGACGACGGCGGCTCGTCCGGCCGGCTGCGCGAGGAGTTCGGCGTGCTCCCGCCGGGCGACCTGCGCCAGGCCCTCGCCGCGTTGTGCGGCGACGACGAGTGGGGCCGTACGTGGGCCGAGGTGCTGCAGCACAGGTTCGACGGCAAGGGCCCGCTGTCCGGGCACGCGGTCGGCAACCTGCTGATCGTCGCGTTGTGGGAACGACTCGGCCAGCATGTCGACGGCCTGGACTGGGTCGCGCGGCTGCTCGGGGCGCGCGGCCGGGTGCTGCCGATGTGCGCGGTGCCGTTGCAGATCCAGGCCGAGGTGATCGGGCTCGACCCGGCCGACCCCGCAGCGGTGTCGATCGTGCGCGGTCAGGCCGAGGTCGCGATCACGACCGGCGAGGTGCTGAACGTCGCGCTCGTACCGAACGATCCGCCCGCCTGTGCGGAAGCCGTCGAAGCGGTTCGCTCCGCCGACGGCATCGTGCTCGGACCGGGCTCGTGGTTCACCAGCGTGCTGCCGCATCTGATGGTTCCGGAGCTGGCCGCGGCCCTGCACGAGACCGAGGCACGCCGCGTTCTCACCCTCAACCTCGCGCCGCAGGTGGGGGAGACGCGCGACTTCTCGCCGGAGAAACATCTCGAGGTTCTCGCGGCACACGCACCAGATCTTCGTATCGACGTGGTCATCGCCGACGATGCGTTCGTCGCCGACCAGCCCGCACTCGCTGCCGCGGCAGCGACTTTGGGCGCGGAGCTCGTGGTCGCCGACGTCGCTCGTAACGATGGGTCACCACGTCACGATCCCGAACGGCTGGCTCAGGTCTACGCCAAGGTTCTGGACGACTAGCACCGTTTGTCACCAGGGTGAAGTACGTTCCGTTCCCACTATGTGACCGTCTGCTGAACGAATTCCCAACCCACACTGAGAAACGATCTTTAGGACGTGGCAGTATCGTCCCCATGGCGATGACGGCGCAGGTTAAAGCAGAGCTCACGAGCACGACGGTGACGAAGCCCTGCTGTCGAAAGGCCGAGGTTTCCGCGACCCTCCGGTTCGCCGGAGGGTTACACATTGTGAGTGGCCGCATCGTGATCGAGGCAGAGCTCGATACCGGTGCTTCGGCCCGCCGGTTGCGCAAGGACATCGCCGAGGTGTTTGGCCACGTCAGCGACGTTTTGGTGGTCGCTCCGGGCGGGCTGCGCAAGAGCAACCGGTACGTCGTGCGGGTGGTCAAGGAAGGTGAGGCGCTCGCCAGGCAAACCGGTTTGCTCGACATGCGAGGTCGCCCCGTTCGGGGTCTGCCGCCACAGGTCGTCAACGGTTCGTCGTGCGACGCGGTCGCCGCTTGGCGCGGTGCGTTCCTCGCCCACGGCTCCCTGACAGAGCCCGGCCGGTCGTCGGCGTTGGAGGTGACCTGCCCCGGACCCGAGGCCGCGTTGGCTCTGGTCGGTGCCGCTCGCCGCATCGGCATCTCCGCGAAGGCGCGCGAGGTCCGCGGCGTCGACCGCGTGGTGATCCGCGACGGTGACGCGATCGGGCAGCTGCTGACCCGGCTCGGCGCGCACGAGAGCCTGCTCGCCTGGGAAGAGCGCCGGATGCGCCGCGAGGTGCGCGCGACCGCGAACCGGCTGGCGAACTTCGACGACGCCAACCTCCGCCGTTCCGCCCGTGCCGCGGTCGCCGCCGGCGCGCGCGTCGAACGAGCGCTGGAGATCCTCGGCGAGGACGTGCCCGACCACCTGAAGCTCGCCGGCGCGCTGCGGCTGGAGCACAAGCAGGCCAGCCTCGAAGAGCTCGGCCAGATCCACGTACCGCCGCTGACGAAGGACGCCATCGCCGGCCGGATCCGCCGCCTGCTCGCGATGGCGGACAAGAAGGCGTCCGACCAGGGCATCCCCGGCACCGAGGCGAATCTGACCGCCGACATGCTCAACGCCTGACCCGGCCGCAGCGGTGGGCCAACGATCATGTTTACAGGCTCTACGCAGCCAAGCGTGGTGTGCGGTGTCTGATGTGGGTGGCTGCGGGTTTGGGTGGCCAGTCTATGTCGGCGCAGGCGAGGAGGATGCGGGCGCGGTAGTTGGTGAAGCTGCGGAAGCCGAAGCCGATGCGTTTGATCTTCTTGATGATGGTGTTGGTGCCTTCGGTGGGGCCGTTGCTGGCGTAGGGGTGGTCGGCTCGGGCGAGGATGGGGTCGCGCCACTCGGTGAGGGTGTTCGCCAGGGTCGCTAGTTCGGGGATGTCGTCGTGGTGGGCGTAGTAGCGGGCGTCGGCGATGAGCCGGTCAAGGCGTGCGGTGACCCTTGTTTTGTTGGGGAAACGCTGCCTCGCCGTGGTGTCGACGCGTTGGTAGAGGTGGCGGAGGCGGTGGGCGATCTCCCAGGTGGCGCCGACCTGGCCGGTGGGGTCGTGGTCGAGTAGGACGGTGCGCAGTCGGGTGGCGCGGTGTCCGTCGGGGGTGAAGGCCTCGGGTTTGCTGCGCAGCAGCCGCAGTGTGTCGTGCAGGGGGTCGCCCTTGCGGCCGCGGCGGCCGAGTTGGTCGAACTGGACCCGGCGGCGGACCAGTTCGGTCGTGTCGGTGCCGAGTTTGACCAGGTGGAAGGCGTCGAGCACCACGCTGGCCTGCGGCAGCCCGGTCCGTAGCCCGGACCGGTAGGAGCGCAGCGGATCACACACCGCGGCCTGGATACCGGCCCGCCAGGCCGGGTCCCGGTGGGCGAACCAGTCGGACACGATCCGGCCGGTGCGGCCCGGCAGCACATCGAGCAGCTTCCCGCGGCCGACGTCGACGATGGTGGTGCAGAACCGCATCCACTGCACCGGCCCACGGGCCCCGAACACGTGCTCATCGACGCCGACCGCGGTCACCGCACGCGCCTCCGGTGGCCGGCGCAGCGCCTTCGCGGCGGCCACGACGGCGGTGTTGACCGTGCCCCACGACACACCGAACTCCGCGGCCACCGTCGCCACCGCGGACTGGTCCTGACCGACCCGGCGCACCGCCTCGGCCACCGCCCGCTCGGTCATACACCGCCGCGGCCGAATCAGCTCACTCGTCTCAGACCACGTCACCGCCGTCGCCGTGGTCGTCGTCGTCGTCGTGGCCGTGGCCGTCGCCGTGGTCGTTCTTCCTTGCAGGCAACGAGGTTCGCGGCATCGCCACAACCGCTTATGCCACACCAGCAGCACCGGCTTACCCGCAATCGGCAGATCCCGCACCACCACCGGCCGCCGACCATGCGGCGACGCGACCGCCCCACACCCCCGACACGCCTCCCGACACGCCTGCGACCCGGCCGTGGTCTGAATCAGCAGGTTCCACTCCCCGAGCAGTTCCACCGCCCGAGTCACCTCGAACCCCTCAAGGCCCAACGCGGCCGTCCACCCAGTAACGTCATCCACGGGTCCTGTGCTCCTTCCAGCCCCGGCTGATTCGCAACCAACCGAGACTGACCGGCACAGGACCCCCCTCACGAGGAGACACGCCGACAGGTCTGCTACCAGCCCCACCACCACCCTTGGCTAAGAAGAGCCTGTTTACATGATCATTCGCCGCTTTACGTGGGGTAGACGCCAGGCAACGTACCCGCAAGGCAGGTAAGGCGGCCGGTCGAGCGATCCGCTGATGCCTGACCGGTTCAGGCCTCGTTCCGTGTCCCCGGTAAGGTCGAGTCGTGCATGCGCGGGCAAGGATGCCGGCGCTGATCGACCGCAACGACCCACACGAGGGGGCGTCCCGTGACCATCCGTGTTGGCATCAACGGCTTCGGCCGGATTGGCCGCAACTTCTTCCGCGCAGTTCTCGCGCAGGGCGGCTCTGACGTCGAGATCGTCGGCGTCAACGACCTCGCGAGCAACGACGTGCTAGCCCATATGCTCAAGTACGACTCGGTGCTCGGCCGGCTCAACGCCGAGGTCAGCCACGACGACGTCAGCCTCACCGTGAACGGGAAGTCGTTCGGCGCCATCTCCGAGACCGACCCGGCCAAGCTGCCGTGGAAGGACCTCGGCGCGGACGTCGTGATCGAGTCGACCGGCCGCTTCACCAAGGCCGAGGACGCCCGCAAGCACATCGAGGCCGGCGCCCGCAAGGTGATCATCTCCGCGCCCGCGACCGACGAGGACATCACGATCGTCCTCGGCGTCAACGAGGACAAGTACGACGCCGAGAAGCACCACATCATCTCCAACGCGTCGTGCACGACGAACTGCGTCGCGCCGATGGCCAAGGTGCTGCTCGACAACTTCGGCATCGACCGCGGCATGATGACGACGATCCACGCGTACACGACCGAGCAGCAGCTGCTCGACCAGATCGCGGTCACGCGTAAAGGTTCGGTCAACTTGCGCCGCGCCCGCGCCGCCGCGATCAACATCATCCCGACGACGACCGGCGCCGCGAAGGCCGTCAGCCTGGTGATCCCGGAGCTCAAGGGCAAGGTCGACGGCATGGCGTTCCGCGTGCCGGTCCCGACCGGCTCGGTGACCGACCTCGTGGTCGAGCTCTCTCGCGAGACGACCAAGGAAGAGGTCAACGCCGCGTTCAAGGCCGCGGCCGAAGGCCCGCTCAAGGACCTGCTGGTCTACACCGAGGACGAGATCGTCTCCTCCGACATCGTCAACACCGCGGCGAGCTGCACGATCGACGGCGACATGACGATGGTGCAGGGCAACCAGGTCAAGGTCGTCGGCTGGTACGACAACGAGTGGGGCTACTCCAACCGGCTCGTCGACCTCGCCCGTCTCGTCGGCCGGTGAAGGGACTCGACGACCTGGGGGACCTGCGTGGCAAGCGCGTCCTCGTACGGTCCGACCTGAACGTTCCGCTCGACGGCGACAAGATCACCGACGACGGGCGGATCCGGGCCAGCGTTCCGACGCTGCGCGCGCTGGCCGGGAAGGGTGCGCGGGTTATCGTGACCGCGCACCTCGGCCGGCCGAAGGGCGGACCCGACCCGGAGTTCTCGCTGGCCCCGGTGGCCGTACGGCTCGGTGAGCTGCTCGGCGCCGAGGTGGCGTTCGCGTCCGACCTCGTCGGCGACAGCGCTCGTTCGACTGTCGCTGGGCTCGGCGACGGGGAGGTCGCGCTGCTGGAGAACGTGCGCTTCGACCCGCGCGAGACGAGCAAGTCCGACGCCGAGCGCGGCGAGCTCGCCGACGAGCTGGCTTCGTTCGCGGACGCGTACGTCTCCGACGGTTTCGGCGCGGTGCACCGCAAGCACGCGAGCGTGTACGACGTCGCGCAGCGGCTGCCGCACGCGGCCGGTGGGCTGGTGCTCACCGAGGTCGAGGTGCTGCGGCGTCTCACCGAGTCGCCGGAGCGTCCGTACGTCGTCGTGCTCGGCGGCGCGAAGGTCTCCGACAAGCTCGGCGTGATCGACAACCTGCTGGAGAAGGCCGATCAGCTGCTGATCGGCGGCGGCATGGTGTTCACGTTCTTCAAGGCGCAGGGGCACGAGATCGGTCGCAGCCTGCTCGAGGCGGACCAGGTCGACACCGTGCGCGGCTATCTCGACAAGTACGGCGACCGCATCGTGCTGCCGACCGACATCGTCGCGACCGCGGCGCTCGAGGCCGGCGCTGAGCATGCCGTCGTCGGCGCTTCGGAGATCCCGTCCGATCGGATCGGCGCGGACATCGGGCCGGAGTCCACGAAGGCGTTCGCCTCGCATGTCACCGCGGCGAAGACGGTGTTCTGGAACGGCCCAATGGGCGTTGCGGAGATTCCGGAGTTCGCGGGCGGGACGCGCGGCGTCGCCGAGGCGATGACCGGTGGGAACGGTTTCACGGTCGTCGGCGGTGGGGACTCCGCGGCTGCCGTTCGGGCGCTCGGGTTCGACGAGGACGCGTTCGGCCACATCTCGACCGGCGGCGGCGCGTCGTTGGAGTACCTGGAGGGCAAGACGCTTCCCGGCCTTGCCGTGTTGGAGGACTGACCGCCGTGGCGAAGAAGAGCGACCGTACGGTCCTGATGGCCGGCAACTGGAAGATGAACCTCGATCACCGCGAGGCCGTTCATCTGGTCCAGAAGCTGGCCTGGACGCTGCAGGACAAGAAGCACGACTTCGGCGCGGTCGAGGTCGTCGTGCTGCCGGCGTTCACCGGAATCCGTTCGGTGCAGACGCTGATCGACGGCGACCGGCTGGACCTGAAGTACGGCGCTCAGGACCTGTCGCCGAACGACGGCGGCGCGTACACCGGTGACGTGTCGGGCGCGATGCTCGCGAAGCTGGGGTGCTCGTACGTCACCGTCGGGCACTCCGAGCGGCGGCAGTACCACGCGGAATCGGACGAGCTCGTCAACGCCAAGGCGAAGGCGGCGTTCCGGCACGGACTGGTCCCGATCCTCTGTGTGGGTGAGGGATTGGACGTTCGGCAGGAAGGCCGGCAGGTCGAGCACACGGTGGCGCAGGTCGCCGCGGGCATCGAAGGGCTGAAGGCCGAGCAGGTCGCCGAGCTCGTGCTCGCGTACGAACCGGTGTGGGCGATCGGCACCGGCGAGGTCGCGACACCGGCCGACGCGCAGGAGGTCTGCGCGGCGATCCGTGGTGCGGTGCTGGACGCGTACGACGCGGACGTCGCCGCTTCGGTGCGCGTGCTGTACGGCGGCTCGGTCAAGACGAACAACGTCGGCGGCATCATGAAACAGGCCGACGTGGACGGTTGTCTGGTCGGTGGCGCGAGCCTGGATCCGGAGGAGTTCGGCGGGATCTGCCGCTTCCACGACATGCCGGTGCTGCCGGGCTGACCGGGTCGTACGGTTCCGGGCATAACCGGCGCCGGTGCTGGGTTGTACGTCTTTGTGACGGAGACCAAGCCACCTGAAACGCATGCCTACCTGCTCGACCGACCGCTGTTCGCGCATCTCGCGACGGTCCGCCCCGACGGATCGCCGCAGAGCAGCGTGATGTGGTTCGCCTGGGACGGGGAGTTCGTCAAGTTCACCCACACCAAGCTGCGGCAGAAGTTCCGAAACCTCGGTGAGAACGGGCAGGTCGCGCTGTCGATCGTCGACCCCGACGACGGCTACCGCTTCCTCGAGGTGCGGGGTTCGGTCGAGAGCGTCGAGGACGACGAGACCGGTGCGTTCTACGACTTCCTCGCCGAGCGGTATGGAACGCTCGGCCGGGTTCGTGACCCGAAGGTCCGCGTGGTCGTGAAGGTGCGGCCGGAGAAGTTCGTCGCTGTCGAGGGCGGGCACGTGGTCGGGAGCGACCCGAGCGTCTACTGACGGCTGTCAAGGCCGGGTTGTCATACTTTCCGCATGACAGAAGCCACTCCGGCCGAAGACACCGGCTCCGAACGCCATGCCTCGTGGGTCGAACTGTTCTTCGACCTCGTGGTGGTCGCAGGCGTCACGCAGCTGACGCATCTGCTGCACGACGGTGAGTCGGCGTCGTCGATTGCCTTGTACGCGTTGCTGTTCCTGGCGTTCTGGACGGCCTGGGGCAGCATCACGATGTACGGCAACATCGCGGGCGAGCGCACGCACCTCAGCGTGGTGCTCGTCGCGATGTTCGGACTCGCCGTGATGATGGCGTCGGTCGCGCAGCTCGACGAGCACTGGAAGGCGTTCGCGGTCGGGTACATCCTCGTGCGCGTGCTCGCCTCGCGGGTGTGGCGGCGTACACAGATCGTCGTGGACTGGCCGGCGGCACAGCTGTTCGGCGGAGTGATGCCGTGGATCGTGTCGCTCTGGGTGTCGGCGGAGGTGCGACCTTGGTTGTGGGCGCTGGGCGTGGCGATCGATCTGTTCGGCCTGTTGATGGCGCAGGAGAGCCGAATGATGGCGTCCGCGCAGGAGCGGCTGGATCGTGTGGTGGAGCGGGTGCAACGTTCGGGGCGGCAGTTCCCCGAGGCGTACCTACCCTCGTTGCAGGCCGTACGGTCCGACCCGGTCCATTTGGGGGAGCGGCTCGGCCTGTTCGTCATCATCGTGCTTGGCGAGGGCGTGATTCAGGTGATCGCGGCGGCGTCGGGCGTGGAGTGGGACCGCGCACTTGGCCTGTGGGCGGTGGGCTCGTTCGCCGTTCTCGTCGGCCTGTGGGCGTTGTCGTTGATCTACGGGTACGCGGGCGTGCCGCTGCTGCGGATCAACGTGCTGCCGGTACGGATCGCGATGGCCTTCCACTGCGTGACGACGTGCGCGTTGGCCGGGTTGGCCGCAGGTCTGGGGATCGTGGCAGCGCACCCGCATTCCGAACCCCCTGCCACCGTCCGTTGGCTGCTGTACGGAGGGGCCGCCCTCTACTTTCTGACCAGCCTGATAGCCGGAGTGCTCACCAAGGCACGACTTTCGTGGCTGCTGGCCTTCGCCCTACCCTGCGTTCTGGCCCCGGTCGTGCTCGCTTCGTTGGGTTCGTTGGTAGGGATCGCCTGGTCCATTTGGGTGTTGGCCGCCGCCGTTGTGTGGCAGCTGATCTACGTTCGTCGCATCGCGCCGGCGCCTAGTCCCGCCTGACCCGATCCCATCGTTCGCTGGTGGCGACGAAAGCCGTGGTCGGCTCCCCTTCGAACGGCTTTTTGTCCCTACTAACGGCGGCCGAACGGGAGGGGGAGAGCAGGTTGGTGAGCCGCATGGTGGTGCCGCCCATCTCCCACGCTTCGACGGTGACGGGTCGTACCTCCTTGCTGTCACCGATGGCGACCTCGTACCCGCCGAACGTCGCCCGCAAGTCCGTCGGAGTGAGCACCTGGAGCGCGACGTCCGCGTCTTGGTACTCGGCTGTCCCGAAGTCGACGCCCTCGAACTCGGGGAAGTACGCGGTGAGCTCGTTCGCCAACCAGCGCGCCAGCACCGGCTGGCTGCTGACGACCACGGTCTCGTTCTCGGAGGCGACGATGCCGACCCGCCCGGGGCCGTGGATCGACCAGTCCGCGATCCACACGCTCGCCCGTACTCCGGTGCTGAGGACACACCCCGGATTGGCCCCGACGAAGACCGGCTCGATGCTCACGGGGTAAAATGATCGCAGCTTCCGGACCTGGATCCTCTAGCGTGCTTGTCATGACGGAAGACGATGACTTCGAGCAGTGGAGCGACGACGCGCGCGAGAGCTACCTCGACGCGTCGGCGGCGTTGCAGGCTGCGCTGGCCGCCCAGATCTCCACCGTCTCCGCGGCCCGAGACGACGGCGACCTCGCCGCCGTCCTCGCCGCCAACGACGCCCTCGACGTCGCCGCCTCCGCCTACTCCGAGGCTCAGTTCGTCCTGACCGGTAGCTTTCCGGCGTTCGAGGTCGACGACCTGGACGACGAGGAGGACGAGGAGGAGGACGAGGAGGACGAGAGCGACGACAACACTGCGGCCGACGAGAGCGAGGCGCCGTCCAACTCGGTCATGATCCTCACTCGCGTCGTCTATGGCCTGAGGCGCGAGCGCGACGTCATCGAGGCCGGTCGGCAGGCTTCGGCACGCACTCACGAGGGCGATGACGGCATCGTCGATCTGGCGCACGCGCTCCACGAGATCGCGCACGACGGCGGCTGGACGGCCCTCGACTCCGTCGACGGACTCGAGCTGCTCAAACGCTCCGCGTGGATCGCGACCGCTCCCACGCCACCTCAGCAGTCGCTCGACGATCCGTTCGCGACACCGTTCGTGCTCGAGGACGGTGCCGAGCTCCGCTATCGGGTGGACGATGTCCTCTAGTCACACTCGCTAGGGTGCTGAGGTGCTCGTCCTCGCCAACGCTCGCGTCGTCACACCCCGGCGAGTCCTTTCGCCGGGGTGGGTGACACTTTCGGATGGGCTGATCGACGGTGTCGGCGGGGGTGACCCACCTCCTTTCGACGGGGTGATGCACGACCTCGACGGTGCGTTCGTCCTGCCCGGCTTCGTCGACCTGCACATGCACGGCGGCGGGGGAGCGCAGATCACCACCGATGACCCGGACGAGATCCGTACCGCGATCGCGTTCCATCGCCGGCACGGCACGACCACGACGCTCGCCAGTCTCGTCACCGACGAGCTCGACCGCATGGTCGCGTCCGTCCGGACGATCGCCGGGCTCATCCGGTCCGATCTCGCCGGCGCCGTTGCCGGTATCCACCTCGAGGGGCCGTTCCTCAACCCGGCCAAGCGCGGCTCGCACCACAGCGAGTACCTGCTCGCACCCAGCATCCCCGCACTGCGCGCGCTGACCGACGCCGGTGACGGGCTCGTTCGCGTCGTCACGCTGGCGCCCGAGCTCGATGGCGGCATGGACCTGCTCCGGGAGGTACGCCGCGCCGGCGCGATTCCCGCCGTCGGGCACACCGAGGCGACGTTCGACGAGGCACGGGCCGCGTTCGCTGCCGGGGCCCGCATCGCCACGCACCTGTTCAACGCGATGCGCCCGTTCCACCACCGCGACCCCGGTCCCGCGGGCGCGGCGCTCGCCGACGACACCGTCACCTGCGAGCTGATCAACGACGGCTTCCACGTGCACGACGACGCGGTACGCATCGCCGTCCAGGCCGCCGGCATCGACCGCGTCGCGTTCATCACCGACGCCACACCGGCCGCTGGCATGACGAACGGCGAGTTCCGGCTCGGTCCTGTGCCCGTCTTCGCACGCGAGGGCAAGGTCACGTTGACGGACGGAACGTTCGCCGGCAGCACGCTGACGATGGACGCGACCGTACGCCACGCCGTCCGCTGCGTCGGCCTCACGCTGCCCGACGCCGCGGCCGCCGCGGCTATGACGCCCGCGCAGGTCCTCGGTCTCAGCCAACGGACCGGCAGCATCGTGCCGGGCAAGGACGCCGACCTCGTCGTCCTCGACGCCGGTCTCCACGTCGCCGCGGTGATCGCCCGCGGCGCTGTCGTCTCGGGAGGATTGCCTACGTGAGCTACGACCTGGTGCTGCGCGGCGGATCGGTACTCGACGGAACCGGATCGCCAGCACAGACAGCCGATGTCGCGATCACCGACGGGCGGATCGTCGCTGTCGGCCGTACCGACGGCTCTGCTCGGCGGACCATCGACGTGTCGGGCGCGGTCGTCTGCCCGGGGTTCATCGACCTGCACTCGCACGCGGACTTCTCCGTGTTGGGTGCGCCCGAGGCCGTCACGCAGGTGACGCAGGGCGTAACGACGCTGGTGACGGGCAACTGCGGGTTCTCGCCGTTCCCGATCGTGCCGGAGCACGCCGATGAGTTGCGTACGCATGGCAGCTTCATCGGTGGCGGGTTCGCGTGGGACTGGTCGACGGCAGGCGAGTTCGCGGCACGGGTCGAGGCGCTGCCGCTCGGTGTCAACTTCGCCGTGCAGGTCGGGCACGGCGCGATCCGCATCGGCGGCATGGGGCTCGAGGACCGACCGCCTACCCCCGTCGAGCTGGACCGGATGCGTGCGCTGGTTCGTCAATGTGCGCTTGACGGGGTGGTCGGGTTCACGTCCGGGCTGATCTACGCGCCGGGGATGTTCGCTGCGACGTCGGAGCTGGTGGCATTGGCTACCGAGGCTGCCGCTGGCGGGCTGATCTACTCGACGCACATGCGGGACGAGGGCGAGGAGCTGCTCGCGGCGATCGAGGAGGCGTTGACGATCGCGCGTTCGGCCGGCATCCGGTTGGAGATCTCGCACCTCAAGTCGTCCGGCGTGGCGAACTGGGGCAAGGTCTCACCGGCGTTAGAGGCTATAACCAACGCTAGACGTTCTGGCGTGGACGTGCAGGCCGACCAGTACCCGTACACGGCGTCGAGTACGACGCTGACCTCGTTCCTGCCCGGCTGGGCGATGGACGGCGGCGTGCCGGCGTTGCTGCAGCGGCTCGCGTCGCCCGGGACGGTCGACCGACTGGCCGCGGAGCTCAATGCCCGTACGGGAGTCTCGTTCTGGCCGGAGCGGATCGTGATCGCGCGGACGCCGGACGGTCCGTACGCGCGGTACGTCGGGCAGAACGTCGCCGCGGTCGCCGCCGAGCTGGGACTCGACCTCGGCCATGGCGTCGTCGAACTGTTGGCCAAGCAGCAGGGGCGGGTCAGCATCATCCACCATGGGATGGCCGAGGACGACGTTCGGCGGGTGATGGCCGATCCTTTCGTCTCGATCGCCAGCGACGGCGGAGTACTTTCGTGCCCGGGTGAGGGCATGCCGCACCCACGGAGTCTGGGGACTTTCGTACGGGTGCTGGGCCGATATGTGCGGGAGTTCGGCGTACTTTCATTGCCGGATGCCGTTCGGAAGATGACGTCGTTGCCGGCCGCACGGTTGGGCTGGTCCGATCGTGGGATGCTCCGTCAAGGCGCGGTTGCGGACGTCGCGGTGTTCGATCCGTCAACGGTGGTTGACAATGCGACGTTCGGCGATCCGTGGCAGCTGGCGAGCGGTGTCAAGTACACCTTGCTCGCCGGCACACCTGTGTTGGACGACGGGGTGCCGACCGGGATCGGCGCGGGTCGCGTCGTACGCCGGCCTAGCTGACGTCCGCGGCGGCGGCGCGTCCGGCGGTGCGGCCGGAGAACAGGCAGCCGCCGAGGAACGTACCTTCCAGCGCGCGGTAGCCGTGCACGCCTCCACCGCCGAAGCCGGCCGCCTCGCCCGCCGCGTAGAGGCCGGGGAGCGGCTCGCCGTCGTCGCCGAGGACGCGGCTGGACAGGTCGGTCTCGAGTCCGCCGAGCGTCTTGCGAGTGAGGATCGTCAGCCGTACGGCAACGAGCGGGCCGGCAGTCGGGTCGAGCAGCGCGTGCGGCTTCGTGGCACGCATGAGCTTGTCGGTGGTGAACCTGCGCGCGGCGTAGATCGCGTTCAGCTGGGCGTCCTTGCCGAGCCCGGAGGCGACCTCGAGGTCGCGGGTACGGATGAGCTCCTCGAGGTCGACGGCGTCGACGAGGGGGTCGCCGACGAGGTCGTTCATGCCGCGGACGAGCTCGGGCACCGTACGGGCGAAGATGAAGTCGGGGCAGCGTTTGCCGAACTCCTCGACCGGCTTGACGGCGCCGGGCAAGGCGCGCTTGACAACCTCTTGGGTGTTCTTGTCGGTGAAGTCGGGGTTCTGCTCGGAGCCGGAGAGGGCGAACTCGCGGCCCATGATGCGCTGGTTGAGGACGAACCAGGAGTGCTGGAAGCCGGTATGGACGATGTGCTCGACGGCGCCGAGGGAGTCGAAGCCGGGGAAGAGCGGAATGGGCAGTCTTTGTCCGTTGGCGTCGAGCCAGAGCGGGGACGGTCCGGACAGGATGCGGATGCCGTGTCGGCTCCAGATCGGGTCGTAGTTGTGGATGCCTTCGGCGTAGTGCCACATGCGGTCTTCGTTGATGAGCCGCCCGCCGGCCTTGTGGGTGGCTTTCAGCATCGCGCCGTCGACGTGGTCGGGGACGCCGGAGAGCATGTAGTCGGGGGCTTTGCCCTTGTTCTTGGGCCAGTTCTTGCGGACCTCGTCGTGGTTGGCGCCGATGCCGCCGGAGGTGACGATGACGGCTTGGGCCTTGAGCTGGAAGTCGCCGACCTTGGTGCGGGAGCTCTTCTTGCCGCGTTCTTCGTTGCTGGGTTCGAGAATGTTGCCCTCGACGCCGGTGATCTTGCCGGCTTCCTTGGTCAGGCCGGTGACCTGGTGGCGGAACCTGAGGTGCAGGTTGCCACTGGCCTGAGCGCCGCGTACCCGTTGCGCGAACGGCTCGACGACGGCGGGACCGGTGCCCCAGGTGAGGTGGAACCGCGGGACCGAGTTGCCATGCCCACTAGCGAGGCCGCCGCCTCGTTCGGCCCACTGGACAAGGGGAAACCAGCGCACACCTTGGTTGTGGAGCCACTGCCGCTTCTCACCAGCGGCGAAGTCGACGTACGCCTCGGCCCACCTGCGTGGCCAGTAGTCCTCGGGCCGGTCGAACTGCGCCGAGCCCAGCCAGTCGGCGAGCGCGAGATCGCGGGAGTCCTTGACGCCGAGCCTGCGTTGCTCGGGAGAGTCGACGAGGAAGAGGCCGCCGAACGACCAGAAGGCCTGGCCACCGAGATTGGCCTCGTTCTCCTGCTCGAGAACGATGACCGTCTTGCCCGCCTCAGCCACCTCCGCGGCCGCCACCAGCCCCGCCAACCCGGCGCCGACGACGATCACATCAGCCTCGTGCCCACCGTTCTCCACCATGCCCGCCACCCTATTGCAGCCCGGTCACCCGACCCGCGTAACGGTCGCCGCGAAATCCTCCTCATCCCGCACCGAGTCCAACCGCCAAACCTGATCGGCAATGGCGAACGTGTCACACACGTTCACCTCGACCGCGTAGTCGACCCCATCGACGTTGTACGCAACCTCGGCACCGCTCGAGCCGCTCCCACCGGGCGCCGGCGGCAGCAGGCGGTTGACGGTCATGATCGCGACCTTCCGGTTCACGACCCGATCCGGCCGGAGCACCACCACATCAAGCGGTTCGGACATCGACATCTCCTATCGAACGACTGACAGCTGGCCATCGAGGTACTGGATGAGCTGCGACGAGCTCACTCGCTGCGGATGGAATGTCCCGGTCGGATTCCGAAGCGTCATACCCTCGTCGGTGATCTCCGTGACGTCGTATGCGTGCGGTCCTCGAAGACCATAGGGCAGGACGCTGTATCGATCGTTGTTTCGCACCATACCGACGACGACTGGCTTGTTCGCGCCCAGCAGGTCCTCGACGAGCTGATCCAGATCGGTGGCCCATCCCGGGCTCGCCGTGATCCGCACCACTCCGGCACGTTCGCCCGTCAGCTGGGCGAGAACCTGAGCTGTGTCTGAGGCAGTGCCGCCTCCGTCGAGTCGGTCGTACCCGTTCTCGATCCGGCGGGGATGCCCGCGCGACGACGTGTCGTCGAGGCCGGCCAGCGCCTTCTCCAGGACCGCGACCCAGGACACGCCGGTCCTGTGGGTGTTGGCGAAGGCGGCGACGGTGGGTTCTTGTGGGTCGACGGGGAACTCCGGACTGATCTCCAGCTCGATCCGCTTGCCCGTCGGCACCCAGTCGCCGGTGGATCGGTGGCGGAGTGCGTGATGCAGCGGACCTCGTAACTGCCGTCCGGTCTCTCCCACACCAGTTCGCGGATCGCTTCTGGCCGGTGTCCCACGGCGGCGCTGATCGCGGCGATCGCCCAACAGTCGTTGAGCTCGCCTTGCCGTACTTGGTCGCGCCGCGGATCACCGTCGAACAGCGGTGGTACCCGCGGTCGTCCACTGCGGTCGATGATCGTCGGTTGTCCATAGACGGTTGCCGGGTGGCGAGGAACATCCGGACGGTCGACCTGCACCCGGCCGGGTGCGTCGGGAGGCACCTCCTTGTCGGGCAGGTCGTACTCGCCGAAGCGTTCCTGCACGGTCTGCCGGATGCGCTTGACGAGCCCACCCAGCTGGCGCTCTGAACCGTCCACGTGCGGCGCCGGGGCCCGAACCTTGTCGGTGGGTGCGACGTGATCGAGCGGATCGTAGCTCCGATCGGCGTCTCTGGCCGCGAACTCGGCCTTGCCTCGGCGGCCAGCGTCGGCAGGCTCGTCGGGCGCCTTGTTCGGGCGGTCGATCATCGGAGGGTGATGAGGTGGCCGCTGGTGTGGGGGAGGAGTTGGCGGGCGGTGAGGCGTTCTGGGTGGGTCTCGCCGGTGGGGTTGCGGAGCGCGATCAGGCCGTTTGCGTAGCCGGTGATCTCGTACGTCTGATTCGGCCTGTCCAGCGTGGCCTGCACGATCACCGGCTTGTTGGCGCAGTGCACGTCGCGGATCGCCGACTCGAAGTCGCCCGCGTAGGCGGCGTGGTTCGGGATGCAGATCACGCCGGCGCGGTGGCCGGTGAGGAGGGCGAGGGCCTGTGCGGTGTCCGACGGCGTGCCGCCCTCGTCGAGGCGGTTGTATCCGGACTCCACCCGCCGCGGGTGTCCCGGCGTGTACGTCTGGTCGAGTCCGGCGAACGCCTTCTCCAACACCGCGACCCAGGACACGCCGGACGTCCGCGTGTCCGCGAACGCGGCGGCCCAAGGATCGGCGGGGTCGACGGGGACCTCGGGCGTGACCTCCAGCTCGATCCGGCGTCCGGTCGGGACCCAGTCGCCCGACCCGCTGTCCCACGAGGCGTCGTGGAGGCGCACCTCGAAACAGCCGTCCGGCCTTTCGCGTACGACGTCGCGCAGCGCGTGCGGCCGATGTCCGGCGACCGCGCCGAGGGCGGCGATCAGCCAACCGTCGTTCAGACTTCCTTGCCGTACCTGATCGCGGATCGGCCGACCATAGAACAGCGGTGGCGTCTCGATCCTCCCTTGCGCGTCGAAGAGCGTCGGCTGCCCGTACATGAGGGTGCGGTGCTCCGGAAGCTCCGGACGGTCGATCGTCACGCGATCGGGGCTGTCCGCGGCAGCCCGCCGGCGCGGCTCGTCGGCCTTGCCGAGATGCGCGATCGGGTCGTAGATCGGTCGACTCCGATCTGCCGCCCTCAGGTCGGCGAGCGCTTCGAACTCCTTCAACCGTGCCTGGTCGATCATCGGTTGGTCCACCCTTGCCATCGGTCAGGCCTCCCCGTCGAGTCGTCGTCGTGGTGTGGCGAAGAACGGCACCGCCCAGTCGACTTCGTACGGTGCGGTCTGGTGGCGTACCGCTTCGTCCCAGTCGTCGTGGTACCGGTTCAGTCCGATCAGATCTTCAAGCTGTGAAGGGGATTCGTTCCCGAACAGCGCATGGATCATCGCTCGCCCTCGCAACAGCTCGTCCTGCTTCCGGCGCGAGGTCTTGCGGAACGGCGCGGCGAGCCAGCGGTCGCGGCGGACCTCGACAGGGCGGTGCCCGCAGACGGTCGAGTAGAGGGATTCGGCGATGTACGCGGCGAACTCGTCCGGACTCAGCTTGTCGCAGATCGCCCCCGATCGCGTCGCCACCGAGTCGTCGATGCAGGCGGCGAGGGCGCAGGCTATGACGAGATCCTCCTGTCCCTGTAGGGAATCCGCGAGCACGGGCGGGATGAGTGGCAGGTCCATGCCGGTGAGATAGCCGACCACGGTGAGCTCGGTGTACAGGCGCATCGGGGCGTTGGCGTCGGCGAGTCGTCGGCCGCGGAGGAACTCACTGAGGGTGCAGATGTCCAACGCGTACGGCGAAGCGCACCGTCCGGAGATGGGGTCGATGACTCGTTCGGGACCTTTGGTATGCAGCTCGCTGGTGAGCTCGCGGTGCGTTCCGTCCGGCATGGTGGCGAGAATGGGGTGGTCCATGCCGTCGGTGAAGACGGCGGCCGTGCCGGGCTCGAGGGTGACGAGGTGTTTGGACTGGCTCGGGCTGAGGTTCATCGTCGCGCCGACGGCGTCGCGGTCGTCCTGGGCGGGCAGGCGGTGGACGATCTTGACGGCTGTGTTCTTGATGACGTCGGGGATGAGCTTCGCCGGGATCTGCTCGGCGACGATGAGGCCCTCGCCGTACGCACGGATCTCGGCGAGCATCGCGGCGAACATCTCGACGGCGTGGGCAGCGGGGCCGTGCGTGTGTTGGGTGTTGCGGAGGAGGCGGTGGGCTTCCTCGAAGACGGTGAGATGCCTGAGGTTGCCGGGTGTCAACTCACCCTTGCGCTCCTGGACGCGGAGGTGCTCGGTGAGCGCGATGAGGACGGCGCCCATGAGGAAGGCCTTGTCGCGGTCGTCGGCGACGTCTTCGATCTCGAGGACGGTGTTGGTCTGGAGGAGCTTGCCGACGTCGATCGGGTGGCCGGACTCGAGGAACCGTCCCGTGGTGCCGAGTCTGAGGCTGGCGAGGCGTACGCGGATGAATCCTCGTACGTTGTCGGCGATCTCGCGGCCGTACCCGATCTCGTCGACGACGGTCTCGGCGGCCTTCTGAAGGTCCTTGAGGGTGGGGTAGCGCGGGCGGTGCTTGGTGTGGATGGGGGCGCTGAGGGTGATGTCCCAGCCTTGGTCCTTGTAGGCGCGTTCGAGGGCTTTGGCGAGGACCTGGGGGAAGGGCTCCTCGGCTTCGAAGGCGGCGAGGAAGAGGGCTCTGACGAGGTCGAGGTGCGTCTGCAGCGGGAAGCCCTCGGCAGGCCTCAGCGGGTCGATGCCCGCGGGCACCTGGTCGAGGTCGCCGGGTCTGATCACGACGACGTCCTGTTGGAGGCGGGCGCTCATGAGGCGGTACTCGGCCTTGGCGGGCTCGACGACGAGCCACGGAATCCCTTGTGAAGTTGCGCTTTCGAGCATTGCCCGTACGGTCTGGGACTTGCCGGCTCCGGTGGCGCCGCAGACGAACGTGTGGCGGTTGAGGCTGTCTCTGCTGAGCGCGAGGCGTTCGGTGGGGCGCCGTTGGTGATCGAGGACGGTGCCGATGGTGAGTTTTTTGTTGCCTGCCCTTTGTTCGGGGGCGATGTCGAAGTCGGGCGGTTGGGTGAGGCGGATGCCTTGGACTTCTTTGGTGGGTGGCTTGGTGATTGCTGTGAGGAGCTTGGTCGTGGCTAGGGCGTTCTGGTTGCTCGCTTGGCTCGGGGCCAGGGCGTAGGGGAGTGCTTCCAGGTCGAACGCGGCGACTGCTAACGCGGCCACGGTGCGCGCTGCTGCGTTGGTGTCTGCGCCGATCCTGATGGTGAGGTGCCAGAGGCCGGTCGATTCGGCTTGCTTGAGCTCGCGGTAGTGGGCCTTCAGTCGTTCGGCCTGGACCTTGTGGTGGGGCGAGGTCTTGGCGCGGTCTTGCGTTTGGCGGAGCTGGTCGGCTAGGCGTTGTTGCTCTTCGTGCCTGGCCTTGTCGGTGGCCGGCTCGGCGGTGATGAGGATGGTGAACGCGTCCTCCCAGAGGGGGAGGATCGTGGTCTCTACGGTTGGGCCTTCTTGTGCTGATTTGTTCTGTTTCGTGCCGAGCGCGTCGTGGGTGATGGCGAGCTCGATCCAGGCCTTGATGCTGCTGAGCTCGAGGTGGATTGCTGTGTCTGGTGTGGTCCTTGAGCCTGGTGGTGCGGTGCTGGCGCCTGCGGTGATGAGGCGGGCTGGCGCGTTCTTGGTGGGGCGGTGCCAGAGCCAAGTCGTTGGCGTTCCGTCGTGATAGGCGGCCGAGATCGCGGCTTGGCGTAGATGGGTGAACGGGTCGTTGGCCTGCCCGTTCTCCTGCGCATGCACAGGCGGGCGCGGCAGCTCGACGATGCGAGCTGCTTTGCCGTCGCTGAGGTGCGCGAGGGGGGTGAGGTTGGCCATGGGGCGAGAGTAGACGGTTACGGGTGGTTGGCTTCACTCTCTGTCCACAGGCCTGTGGGAAGAGCTACCGGAGGGGTCGCCGGATTTCGTACGATGGCCGGACGTTTGGTACCTGCGGGCGGCTCGACGGGGGCTCGCGGTCGGTTTGGGTGTCGTCGGACGCAGGGGAGCGGTTTGGAATGAAGGTCCGCCAGCTGGTCGCAGCATCCCTCACGGCTGCCTCCGTGTTAGCCGCCACCACCGCCTGCCAACCCGATGCCATCGGTCCGTCGCCCACGCCGACGGTGTCGGAGACCTCCTCCCCGCCGTCCCCAACCCCGAGCGCCTCGCCCACCCCGTCGTTCGGGGCGAGCGAGCAGAGGGCCGTCGCGGAGGCGAAGGATGTCTATGCCCAATGGGTGCAAGTGACTGACCAGTTCGGGGCTTCGCCGAAGGAGTTCGGTGAGGAGGAGCGGACGCAGCTCTACCGGATCGGTGGAGATCCGGCGGCTCGCGACGCGGTGAGGCTTCTGTATGGCAGCGCTGCGGCCGGCACCGCCCAGCGTGGGACCGTTCGGATCGTCAGCATGCAGCCCGAATCGGTCAAGTTGCAGGTGGGCCGAGGCGAGTACCCAGAGGTGAAGCTCACGGCTTGCAACGATGCTTCGAAGGTCAGCTCGATCTTCGTCGCTACGGGCAAGCCGGCGGGGAGTCGGGTCGGGCCGCCGAAGTTTCTTGTTCCAGTGGTGCTCTGGCTCTATGAAGGTTCATGGCACGTCGTGAGGGTCGGTGACGGCAAAGTGGGGAAGCCATGCTGATGTTTCGGCGAATCGCCGTGGCGATGCTCGTGGTCGCGGCCATCGGGGGATTGAAAGTCACCTCGGTCCTGGCAGAAGGTGGAGCGGATTGTCCTCCGCCGAACGTCATTAACCCCAACACCGGCCTGTGCCAGATCGTCGCTGAGGATCCGGGGGATCCTGTGCCGGATGAGGATCCGGGTGACGATGGGGGTGGCGACAATGATGGTGAGGGTGGTGGCGGTGATGGGGGGACGCCGCAGTGTGTTACGCGGGTGGGGGCTCCTATTGTTTGTTATGACCCGCGGTATGGCTGGTGGGAGAATGAGACCAGCTGCTACTACCAGGCCGAGAGTCCGCAGCCGCCGGGGACGGATCCGGTGTGGTTGGGGCATTTTCCGGATGGGGCTATCTACACTTTTACTTGCTTCCCTCGGCGGAATATGCACCAGAATCGCTGTCTCGATATTGGTGGCTCCAACGATGACTGTCGCATTTGGCGGCGGGATCCTCCTCCCACAGCGCCCGATCCGCGGGAGATGGCGAGGCGGGCTGTGGAGGAGATGGTTCTGAAGGCTCCCGATATCGGCATGGCCCCGCCCTCTGGCAGCAAGGGGCTGGTGGGGATGGAGGTGTGGTTCTGGAACAGCATCAACGACCACACGTGGGGACCGATTGAGCGGACCGTCAGTGCAGGGGCGGTGACCGTGACGGCTACGGCGAATGTCGCCACTATTGACTGGGATCTCGGCAACGGGGACAGCATCGAGTGTGATGCTGGGACTCCGTACCGCCGTGGGGTGGAGTCCGACTGCTCCTACGAGTACGAGCAGCCGTCTGAGGGGTACGACATCACGGCTACTTCGCATTGGGTCGTCGAGTGGACTTCCAACGTCGGCATCAACGGCGAGATCGAGCTGGACCTGCAATCCAATGCCCAGATCGCCATCACTGAGGCCAAGCAGGTCTTGGGGGAGCGCTAGGGCTGAAGAGCAGCCGACACGACCGTCCGGGCTTCGGCTTGGACTTCCGCCAGGTGGTCGGGGCCCTTGAAGGACTCCGCGTAGATCTTGTACACGTCCTCGGTGCCCGACGGCCGGGCGGCGAACCAGGCCGACTCGGTCGTCACCTTGAGGCCACCGATGGGGGCATCGTTCCCAGGGGCTGACGTCAGCTTCGCGGTGATGGGGTCGCCAGCGAGGGACGTGGCGGACACCTGGGAGGGCGTGAGTTTCGCCAACACTGCTTTCTGCTCGCGCGTCGCCGGCGCATCGATGCGTGCGTACGACGGGGAGCCGAAGCGGGACTCCAACTCGGCGTAGTGCGACGACGGCGACTTGCCTGTCACGGCTTGGATCTCCGCCGCCAGAAGGCAGAGCAGCAGGCCGTCCTTGTCCGTGGTCCAGACCGAGCCATCTCGGCGGAGGAACGAGGCCCCCGCGCTTTCTTCGCCGCCGAAGGCGATCGAGCCGTCCAACAGACCCGGCACGAACCATTTGAAGCCCACCGGTACTTCGACCAGCGTGCGACCCAGGTCGGTCGCCACGAGGTCGATCATCGAGGACGACACGAGCGTCTTGCCGATCGCCGCGGTGGGCCAGTCGCGGTGGCCATACAGATAGGCGATTGCCACCGCCAGGTAGTGGTTCGGGTTCATCAACCCGCCGTCTGGCGTCACGATGCCGTGCCGGTCGGCGTCGGCGTCGTTGCCCGTCGCGAGGTCGTACGACGACGCCTTCGAGATCAGCGAGGCCATCGCGTACGGGGAGGAGCAGTCCATGCGGATCTTGCCGTCCCAGTCCAGCGTCATGAAGCGCCACGTCGCGTCGACCAACGGGTTCACCACGCCGAGCTCGAGCCGGTGGTGCGACGCGATCTCACCCCAGTAGTCCACGCTCGCCCCACCCAGCGGGTCCGCTCCGATGCGCACGCCGGCGGAACGGATGGCGCCGAGGTCGACGACGGTGGGCAGGGCGCCCACGTACTCGGCGAGGTAGTCGTGCTTCCCCGTCGTGTCAGCGGCCAAGGCCGCGGCGAGCGGCACGCGGCGGATGGCGGACAGGCCGGAGCGGAGCAGTTCGTTCGCCCGGTCCTGGATCACCCGAGTGATGTCGGTGTCGGCCGGACCACCATTCGGCGGGTTGTACTTGAAGCCCCCATCCGACGGCGGGTTGTGCGACGGCGTCACGACGACGCCGTCGGCCAGACCCGAAGACCGGTCCCGGTTGTAGGTGAGGATGGCCAGCGACACAGCCGGCGTTGGGGTGTAGCGATCCCGCGCGTCCACCAGGACCCGGACGCCGTACGCGGCGAAGACCTCCAAGGCCGAGACCCAGGCCGGCTCGGACAGCGCGTGCGTGTCCCGCCCCAGGAACAGCGGTCCGTCGATGCCGGCCGACGAACGGTACTCACAGATCGCGGACGACGTAGCCACGATGTGGTCCTCGTTGAACGACGCCGTCAGGCTCGACCCACGATGCCCCGACGTCCCGAACGCCACCTGCTGCGAAGGCTCGTCCGGCGAGGGATGCAACGAGTAGTAGGCCGTCACCAGCTTCGCGAGATCGACGAGATCGGCCGGCTCCGCGGGCTGCCCCGCCCTGGCGTGGACGTCGTTCATGCCGACCACCGTAGTAGCAAACCCGTTGGTGCCCAGCCCACCCGGCCGGCAAGAATGGCGAACGATGACCAGTTCACCACCACAGCGGCGCAAGAGCTGGCGACGCAGACTCGCAGCCCTCCGCCTCGACGTCACCCCGATCAAGACCTCGCGCGACTTCCGGCTCCTGCTCGCCGGCGGCACGGTCTTCTACCTGCTCGGCATGGTCGGGTACGTCGCCGTCCCGTACCAGCTCTACCACCTCACCGGCTCCAACTTCGCCGTCGGCGCGTACGGCCTCGCCCAGCTCCTCCCGCTGATCCTCTGCGGCCTGTACGGCGGCGCCCTCGCGGACCGGCTCGACCGCCGCAAGGTCATCGTCTACACCGGCCTCGCCCAGGCGGCCTGCGTCGGGCTGATGATGGCGAACGCCCTGCTGGCCGAGCCCTCCGTCACCGCCATCTACGTCATCGGCGTCCTGATGACCGTCGCGCAGGCCCTCCAGCGCCCCAGCAAGGAGGCGTTGACACAGCAGACCGTCAAGCACGACGAGCTCCCCGCAGCGATCACGCTGTCCAGTTTCGGCATCCAGGGCGGCATGCTCATCGGCCCGGCCGTCGGCGGACTGGTCCTTGCGAGCAAGGGTCCGGCGTGGGCGTTCGGCATCACGCTCGTCGGCATGGTGGTCGCGTCGGTGATCTTCGCGTTCCTCCGCCCGTACAAGCAGGCCCAGGCCACCGTCCAAGCCGGCCTGAAGAACACCGTCAAGGGCATCGCCGACGGGCTGACGTACGCGGTCCGCCGCAAGGACCTCCTGGGCACGTACGTCGTCGACCTCACCGCGATGTTCCTCGCGATGCCGACCGTGCTGTTCCCCGCGTTCGCCTCGGATGTGCTGCGGCAGCCGGAGCTGCTGGGGCTGCTGTACACGGCGGGGACGGTGGGCTCGCTCCTGGCGACCGCGACGAGCGGCTGGACGTCGCGGGTGCGTCATCACGGCCGGGCGGTGGTGTTCGCGGCCGCCGGTTGGGGTGCGGCCATGCTGGTGGCGGGCGTCTCGCCGAACGTCTGGCTCGTGCTCGCGGCGCTCGTGGTGGCGGGAGCCGCGGACATGATCAGCGGGGTGTTCCGGAGCATCATCTGGAACCAGACCATCCCGGACGAGCGCCGGGGGAGGCTCGCGGGGATCGAGATGCTGTCGTACTCGATCGGGCCGCTGGGTGGCGAGGCTCGAGCTGGTCTGGTGGCGGATGCGACCTCGGTGCGGACGAGCATCGCCAGCGGTGGGCTGCTGTGCGTCATCGGTGTCGCCGCGGTCGCTGTGTGGCTGCGGGACTTCTGGCGGTACGACGCCAGCACCGACGAGCACGCCGTCCGGGAACGGGAGTTCCGGGAGGCCCGCGCCGCCGAGGAACGGGCCTCCGCCTAAGGGATGGGTGGGGGCCGGTCGGACCAGCCGAACGGGTAGGTGGACCAGCCGAAAGTCGTGGGTCGGGCGTCAGGTGGCGGGCCAGGGGAAGAGGGGCTTCCACTCCTGCAGCAGCACGATGTCGTACACGTCCGCCTCCGTGTACGGGTCCGCGGCCAGGATCCCGCGCAGCTCCTCCTCCGACGCCACGTCGTACAGCAGGAGGGCCCCGGTCTCGTCGGCCCACGGGCCAGAGGTCACGATCTTGCCCTGCTCACGTAGGGTGGTGAGGTACTCACGGTGCTTCGGCCGCACCTCAAGACGCCGGTCGTTGTTCTTGAACTGAAGCTGGAGTGCGAAGATCGCCATGTCGCCAGGGTAGCCAAGCACCCCTGGTTGCGGTGTGTCGTACGCTTGGACATCGACATTGCCGACCCCGTCGGCGTCCAGACAGTTCTCAGGCAGCTTCCAGGTTTCCAGGCGAGGGGTTCATCAGACCGTGACAGTGCAGATTGTCTTCTCAGTCTTGCTGATTCTCGCGAGCGTCGTGCTCATGATGCTGGTGCTGCTGCACAAGGGACGGGGCGGCGGACTGTCCGACCTGTTCGGTGGCGGGGTCACCTCAAGCCTTGGTGGTTCCTCCATTGCCGAGCGCAACCTCGACCGCATCACGGTCGGCGTCGGCATCATCTGGTTCGCGTGCATCATCGGCCTCGGCCTGCTGCTGAAGACGGGATGACCCCCTCGCAGGCAGTGGATCGGCCCATGATTCCTTTGAGTACGTCCGACGAGATGTTGAAGAGGGAGATCGTTCGTGGCTAGTGGCAGCGCCATCCGTGGGAGCCGAGTAGGCGCCGGCCCGATGGGAGAGGCCGAGCGTGGGGATTCCGCGCCCCGGCAGCGTGTGACGTACTGGTGTGCAAACCGGCACGAGACCAAGCCGAGCTTCGCGCTCGACGCCCCGATCCCGGAGTCGTGGGACTGCCCACGCTGCGGCCTACCGGCGAGCCTGGACTCGGGCAACCCGCCGCCCGCGCCGCGCAACGAGCCGTACAAGACGCACCTCGCGTACGTGAAGGAGCGCCGCACCGACGAGGAGGCCAAGCAGATCCTCGAGGAGGCGCTCAGCACCCTCCGCGAGCGGGTCAGCCGCGGCGAGGTCATCCTCTAGAGACGCACCAGCAGAACGGGCCCGACGAAAGTCGGGCCCGTTCTCGCGTTCAAGATCAGGGAGAGGCGATCCGCTGCAGCCCCGGTGGCAGCTCCTTCGCCGCCGCCCGGTCCAGCAGCCACAGCGTGCGCTGGCGTCCGTGGGCGCCCGCAGCGGGGATCTGGGTCGGCCCGGCGCCCGAGAGCGCCATGCGTACGGCCGAGGCCTTCTCCGCCCCACCGGCGAGGAACCACACCTCGCGTGCCGCGTTGATCGCAGCGAACGTCAACGAGATGCGGGTCGGCGGGGGCTTGGGCGCCCCTCGCACAGCGACGACGGAGCGCTCCTCCTCGTACAGAGCCGGCTGCTCCGGGAACAGCGAGGCGATGTGCCCGTCCGGCCCGACGCCCAGCATCAGCACGTCGAACGTCGGCACCGGCCCGTGGTCCTCCGACCGGCTCGCGGCCGCCAGCTCCGCCGCATAGCGCTCGGCCGCGACCTCCGGCTGGTCGCCGTCCACGCCATCCGAAGGGGGCATCGCATGGACGGACGTCGCGGACACCGGCACCTGGTCGAGCAGGGCGGCGCGAGCCCCCGTCTCATTGCGGTCCGGGTGACCCGAAGGGAGGAACCGTTCGTCGCCCCACCACACCGAAAGTCGCGCCCAGTCGATCGCGTCCCGCGCCGGAAGTGCTGCCAGTGCGGCCAAAGTCGCGGTTCCGACCCCGCCGCCGGTCAGCACCACCGAGGCGGAGCCTCGCGCCGCCTGGACGTCCACCAGCCGGGTCACCAGCCGCGCCGCCGCGGCCTGCGCGAGCAGCTCCGCGGTCGGGTGGACGATGACCTCCGGCGTGCTCACTTCGCCGGCTTCTTCTTCGTGGCGGCCTTCTTCGTGGCGGCCTTCTTCGTGGCGGCCTTCTTCGCCGGCGCCTTCTTGGCCACAGGCTTCTTGGCGGCAGGCTTCTTGACCGCGGCCGGCTTCTCCGCAGCCGGGGCAGCGGCCTTGCCGTTGGCAGCAGCCCGCGCCGAACGCTTCAGCCGCTCCTCCACCGCCTGCGCGTAGATGTCGTCCGGGTCCAGCCGCCGCAGCTCCTCGGCCAACAGCTCCGACGTCTCCCGCCGCTTCAGCGCCACCGAGCGCTCCGGCTGCCCCGGCAGCGAGTACCGCGCCAACCGCCCGTCCGGACGGGTGATCGCGATCTCGCCGGCTGCCGTCTGCAGGCGTACGGCCGTGATCCCCGGCCCCCGGTTCGACCGGACCTCGGCGTCGATCTTCAGCCGCTTCGACAACCAGGCGGCGAGCAGCTCCGCCGACGCGTTGCCCTTCTCCGCCTCGATGACAGCGCCGCCGACCTTGCCCCCGTGCTGGTCCAAAGCCGCCGCGAGCAGTGCCCGCCACGGCGTCAGCCGGGTCCAGGCCAGATCGGTGTCGCCGGGGGCGTACGAGCCGCAGTACGAGTCCAGCGCCACCATCGGCTTGCGCACGGCCGCCGCGTCGGTCACCCGGCGCCGCGCCAAGGCCCCGATCGGGTCCGAAGAAGGCGAGTCCGGCGCCTTGCCCGGCCACCACACGACCACCGGCGACTCCGGCAGCAGCAGCGGCGTCACGACCGACTCCGGGTGCTTGGCCAGGTCACCGTACATGCGCAGCAGCACCGACTCGCCCGGCCCGCCCTCGCCGATGCGCACCTCGGCGTCCAGGTGCGGGGCCGACCGGCCGCCGCGCAGGATGATGCCGAGGATCCGGGACGGGTGCTCCTTGCCGGCCTGCATCGCCGACTTGAGCGCGTCGTAGTAGGTCGACTCGTCGGCGACGAAGATGAACGTCAGCACCATGCCCATCGCCGGCGAACCCGCCTGCCGGCGGACCCGGATCAGCGTCGAGGCGATCTCGGACGCGTTGGTCTCGGTGAGATCGACGATCATGGCCGCCTCCAGGTACGTCCCTCGCGAGCGAGCATCTGGTCGGCGGTCGCCGGGCCCCACGAGCCGGACTCGTACTCGTCCAGCCCTTCCCGACCCTTGGACTCCCAGTAGTCGATGATCGGGTCGAGGATCCGCCAGGACAGCTCGACCTCCTCGTGCTGGGGAAAGAGCGGCGGGTCGCCGAGCAGAACGTCGAGGATCAGCCGTTCGTACGCCTCGGGCGACGACTCGGTGAACGCGCCGCCGTACGCGAAGTCCATCGTCACGTCGCGGATCTCCATCGCGGTGCCCGGCACCTTCGAGCCGAACCGCATCGTGATGCCCTCGTCGGGCTGGATCCGCATCACCAAAGTGTTGTTGCCGAGCTCCTCGGTCGCGGTCGAGGTGAACGGCAGGTGCGGCGCCTTCTTGAACACCACCGCGATCTCCGTCACCCGCCGAGCGAGCCGCTTGCCCGTACGAAGGTAGAACGGGACCCCCGCCCAACGACGGGTGTCCACCTCCAAACGGATCGCGGCGAAAGTCTCGGTGCTGGAGGACTTGGGGATGCCCTCCTCCTGCAGGTAGCCGCCCGCCTTGATGCCGCCCGCCCAGCCCGGCGCGTACTGGCCGCGCGCCGTGTAGAGGTCGAGCCGGCGCGGGATCTGGACGGCGGCGAGGATCTTCTGCTTCTCGATCCGCATGCTGCGCGCGTCGAACGACACCGGCTCCTCGAGCGCGGTCAGCGCGAGCAGCTGCAGTAGGTGGTTCTGGATCACGTCGCGCGCGGCGCCGATGCCGTCGTAATACCCGGCCCGCCCGCCGATGCCGATGTCCTCGGCCATCGTGATCTGCACCGAGTCGACGTAGTTGGCGTTCCACACCGGCTCGAACATCTGGTTGGCGAACCGCATCGCCAGGATGTTCTGCACCGTCTCCTTGCCGAGATAGTGGTCGATCCGGAACACCGAGTGCTGCGGGAACACGTCCGACGTGATGCGGTTGAGCTCCTGCGCGCTCGCCAGATCGTGGCCGAACGGCTTCTCCACGACGATCCGGCGCCAGTTGTTCGCGCCCTGCTCGGCGAGGCCGTGCTCCTTCAGCTGCTCCACCGCGACCGGGAAGAGCGACGGCGGAACGGACAGGTAGAACGCGTGGTTGCCGTTCGTCCCGCGCTCGCGGTCGAGCTCGTCGATCGTCTCCTTCAGACGTTCGAACGAGGCGTCGTCACCGAGCTCGCCCTGCACGAACCGGCAGCCCTCGGACAGCTGCTTCCACACCTCTTCGCGGAACGGCGTCCGCGCGTGCTCCTTGACCGCGTCGTGCACGATCTTCTCGAAGTCCTGCTGGCCCCACTCGCGCCGCGCGAACCCGACCAGCGCGAACCCCGGCGGCAGCAGCCCGCGGTTGGCGAGGTCGTAGACCGCGGGCATGAGCTTCTTGCGGGCCAGGTCGCCAGTCACTCCGAAGATGACGAGGCCACAGGGCCCGGCGATGCGGGGGAGCCGACGGTCGTTGGGATCTCGGAGCGGATTGACGAATCCATCGGGGCTGGCCGTCTGCAGGCCGCCGTACGGCAGCCCGAGCTCAGGACGGACCGCAACCATCGGTTCCGTGGTCACGATTACCCTTTCTGCGTTGCTGATTCAGCGGCAGCGAGTAGCTGTGTCAAGCCGCCCTTGCGGTCGGCGAGGTGCAGTCGTACGACCGGTCGCCCCCGCCCTTCGGCGAGCACGCGAGCGTCGCCGGCGGCCTGCGCCTTCTGGAGCGAGCCGAACGTGTACGGCCGGTCCGGGATCGCGAGATCCGAGGCGACGTCCCCGGTGAGCTGGACGAAGCCGCCGTTCGGGTGACCGCCCTTGTGGTACTGGCCGGTCGAGTGCAGGAAGCGCGGACCCCAGCCGAACGTCGTCTGCAGCTTCGCCGTCCGCGCGACCAGGTCGCGCAGTGAGGCGGCGTCCACGTCGGCGTCCCGGTCCAGGTACGCCTGCAGCGCGAGGTAGCCATGCTCCGGAACGAGCGAGCCCAGCGACCCGAACAGCTCCTCCAGCGACGAAGCGGCGGAGCCGTACACCTCGACCGCGCCCTCGACGAACGACTGCGCGAGCCCGTCGCCGGCGTTCGGATTGTCGAGCAGCGCGCGTGCCTGCTTCTTCGCCTCCTCGACGTCCGGCTGGTTGAACGGGTCGATCCCGATGACCCGGCCGGCGATCGCGACGGCGTTCTCCCACAGCAGCATCAACGCGCCGAGGGTGCCGTCGGTGACGACCTGCCCGTCGACTGCGTGCTCGGGAGCGCCGATCGCCGCCAGCGTGGCGTCCGAAGAAGCGTCCGCCCAGCCCGGCGTCGACGCGGACGAGCCGCCCACGTCCACGGGCAGCAGACCCTTGCCCTCCTTGCCGGTCGACTCAGCGATCAGCTGCTCCGCCCACGCGGCGAAGCCGACGATCGCACCCGGGCCGTCCCCGAGCACGACCTTGTCCCGGCCGGCGTTGTGCGCGCCGCCGAGGATCGCGCCGAGCCGCAGCGCCGGGTTGTCAGGAGAGTCGGCGGCGAACGAGTCCATGACCGCCTCGGCGTCGTCGAGCAGCTCGGCGATGTCCGCGCCGGCGAGGCCGGACGGCACCAGCCCGAACGCGGTCAGCGCCGAGTACCGCCCACCCACGTTGGGGTCGGCGAGGAACACGCGCCGGTAGCCCTCCTTCTCGCCCAGCGAGGCGAGCGGCGAGCCCGGGTCGGTGACGATGACGATCCGCGACGGCCCGTCGATGCCTGCGTCGGAGAACGCGGCGAGGTACGCGCGCCGCTGGCTGTCGGTCTCCACAGTCGTACCGGACTTGCTCGACACGACCAGCACCGAGCGTTCCAAGCTGTCGCCGAGCGAACGCTGGATCACCCCCGGGTCGGTCGAGTCCAGCACGGTCAGCGAGACGCCGGCCGTACGGGTGATCACCTCGGGCGCGAGCGACGAGCCGCCCATGCCCGCGAGCACGACGTGGTCGACGCCGTCCGCGAGCAGCTCGGCCCGCAGCGCCTCGATCTCGGCGAGCAGTGGCCGCGACGTCCGCGGCAGGTCGACCCAGCCGAGCCGGATCGACGCCTCGGGCTCAGCGGCCGGACCCCACAGCGTGGGGTCCTTCGCCGCCAGCTTCGACGCCACCTGGTCCGAGACCAAAGCAGCGAGAACGTCCTCGTGACCGGCGCCGTCGACGGTCAAGCCTTGCGTCATGAACGGGCACCTTCCAGGGCCGTACGGACGGAGTCGATGAGTTCCTTCCACGACACCGCGAACTTCTCCACGCCCTCGTCCTCGAGCACCTGCACGACATCGTCGTAGCTGATGCCGAGCGCCTCGAGGTCGGCGATCACCTTGCGGGCCTCGTCGTACGTCCCCCGCACGGAGTCGCCAGTGAGCTCGCCGTGGTCCTCGAACGCCTTCAGCGTCGCCTCGGGCATCGTGTTGACGACGCCCTGGGTGGCCAGCTCGGTGACGTACAGCGTGTCCGGCAGGCTCGGGTCCTTCGTCGACGTCGACGCCCACAGCGGCCGCTGCGGCCGCGCGCCGGCGGCCTCGAGCGCCTTCCAGCGGTCGGTCGAGAACGCCTGCTCGTACGCCTCGAACGCCAGCCGCGCGTTGGCGATCGCGGCCTTGCTGCGCAGGGCCTTCGCCTCCTCCGAGCCGAGCTTCTCCAGCCGCTTGTCCACCTCGGTGTCCACCCGGCTGACGAAGAACGACGCGACGCTCTCGAGCTTCGACAGGTCGTGCCCGTTGGCCTTCGCCTGCTCCAGGCCGGCGAAGAACGCGTCCATCACCTCGCGGTAGCGGTCGATCGCGAAGATCAGCGTCACGTTCACCGAGATGCCCTGGGCGAGCGTCGCGGTGATCGCCGGCAGGCCGGCGGACGTCGCCGGGATCTTGATGAACAGGTTCTCCCGGTCGACGAGCCACCACAGCGCGCGGGCCTCGGCGATCGTCTTGTCGGTCTCGTGCGCGAGCCGCGGGTCGACCTCGATCGACACCCGCCCGTCGACGCCACCGGAGGCGTCGTACGCGGGCCGCAGCACGTCGCAGGCCCAGCGGATGTCGTACGTGGTGATCGCGCGGATCGCCTCCTCGACGTCCACGCCGCGGATCGCGAGGTCCTTGGTCTGCTCGGCGTACACCTCCGCATCGGACAGCGCCTTCGCGAAGATCGTCGGGTTGCTCGTCACGCCGACCACGTGCTTGTCGCTCACGAGCTCGGCGAGGTTGCCGGTGCTCAGTCGTTGCCGCGACACGTCGTCGATCCAGATGGAGACACCCGCGTCGGCGAGCGCCTTCAGTCGGTCAGTCATCTCTTGCTCCTCAGCCAACCAGTACAAGCGGGGAAGGTCACACGGACGCGGCGGAGATGCTCTCCCGAGCGGCCTGGACCACCGCGTCGTCAGTAATACCGAACTCCCGATACAGGGTCTGGTAATCCGCCGACGCGCCGTAGTGGTCGATTCCGACGATGCGACCCGCGTCACCCACGAACCGGTACCACGTCAGCGGGACCGCGGCCTCGACCGCCACGCGCGCCTTGATCCGCTGCGGCAGCACGGTGTCGCGGTACGCCTGCGGCTGCGCGTCGAACCACTCCACGCACGGCATCGACACCACCCGGGCACCGACTCCGGCCTCGGCGAGCTTCTCCCTCGCGGCGACGGCGAGCTGCACCTCGGAGCCGGTGGCGATGACGATCACGTCGGGGTCCTTGCCTTCGGGCGCGTCGACGAGCACGTACCCACCCTTGGCGACCTCACTCGCGGCCGCGAAACCCGATCCCTCGGAGCGGTCGTACGTCGGCAGGTTCTGCCGGGAGAGCGCGAGACCAGCGGGCGCGGTCGGGTTCTCCAGGATGTGCTGCCAGGCGGCGGCGGTCTCGTTCGCGTCGCCCGGCCGGACCACGTTCAGTCCGGGGATCGCGCGCAACGCGGCGAGGTGCTCGATCGGCTGGTGCGTCGGACCGTCCTCGCCGAGGCCGATCGAGTCGTGCGTCCAGATGTAGGTCACCGGCAGCTGCATCAGCGCGGCGAGCCGGACCGAGGGCCGCATGTAGTCGGAGAAGACGAGGAACGTCGCGCCGTACGGGCGAGTGCCGCCGTGCAGCGCGATGCCGTTGAGGATCGCGCCCATCGCGTGCTCGCGGATGCCGAAGTGCAGCACCCGGCCGTACCAGTCGCCGCTGAACTCCTTCGTCGCGTGCTCCGGCGGGATGAACGAGGGCTGGCCGTCGGGCGTGGAGTTGTTCGAGCCGGCGAGGTCGGCCGAGCCGCCCCACAGCTCGGGCAGCCCGGGAGCGATCGCGGTGAGGACGGCGCCAGACGCGACCCGGGTCGCGACGGCCTTGCCCGCCTCGAACGTCGGGAGCTTGCTCGCCCAGCCGTCCGGAAGGCGTCGCTCGCGCAGCCGGTCGAGCAATGCGGCGCGCTCGGCGTTGGCGCTCCGCCAGGCCTGGTACGTCTCGTCCCAGGCCTTGTGCGCCTCGGTGCCGCGCTCGCGGGCCGTACGGACGTGCGCGAGCACCTCGTCCTCGACCTGGAACATCTGCGCGGGGTCGAAGCTCAGCACCTCCTTAGTCGCCGCGACCTCGTCCTTGCCGAGTGCGGAACCGTGCGCCTTGCCGGTGTTCTGCGCGTTCGGCGCCGGCCAGGCGATGATCGTCTTGAGCACGATCAGCGACGGCTTGTCGGTGACGGACTGCGCGGTCAGGTACGCGTCGTAGAGCGCCTGGACGTCCTCGTGGTAGTCGTTCTCGGTCCGCCACGCGACGGTCTGGACGTGCCAGCCGTACGCCTCGTACCGCTTGGCGACGTCCTCGGAGAGGGCGATGTTCGTGTCGTCCTCGATCGAGATCTGGTTGGCGTCGTACAGCGCGATCAGGTTGCCGAGCTGCTGGTGCCCGGCGATCGCGGAGGCCTCGTGGGCGATGCCCTCCTCGATGTCACCGTCGCTGACGATCGTGTAGATCCGGTGGTCGAACGCGCTGGCGCCGGGGCCTGCGTCCGGGTCGAGCAGACCGCGCTCGCGGCGGGCGGCCATCGCCATGCCCACGGCGTTCGCGATGCCCTGGCCGAGCGGGCCGGTGGTCGTCTCGACACCGGCGGTGTGCCCGTGCTCGGGGTGGCCCGGCGTCCGGCTGCCCCATTGGCGGAACCGCTTGAGGTCGTCGAGCTCGAGCAACCCCAGGAAGTAGAGCTGGATGTACAGCGTGAGGCTGGAGTGCCCGCAGGACAGCACGAACCGGTCCCGGCCCACCCAGTCGGGGTCGGCGGCGTCGTACCGCATCAGCCGCTGGAAGAGGAGGTACGCCGCGGGCGCGAGGCTCATCGCGGTGCCAGGGTGGCCGTTGCCCTTGTTCTCGACGGCGTCCATGGCGAGGACCCGGATGGTGTCCACCGCGCGCCGGTCTATGTCGGTCCACTCGAGGGAGGTCGTCATGCTGGTCATCGGCTCCTGTCGAACGTACGGAACGTCACCGGTTCGGAGCCTACCCGTGGACGGTGCGCCTCGATCGCGCAGACAGGCTGGTGTGAAGATCAACTGTGGGGTGTGAGCCGGCCCACACTCTTCTACCGAGGGCGGGGGCGCGTCGGATCCTCCAGCGGGGGCTCCTAGACTGACGCGGGTCGTTCGGCTGTCCGTGGCCGAATCAGCAATCTCTCCGAGGTGTTCGTGACGGCAGTCGACTCCGATCCCCGTGTGGGTGAAGCAGCACCGGTCGACGATGCCGGACGCGGAGCGATCGCTCGCTTCCGTGATGTGATCGCCGCGTACGTCGGCCTGACCAAGCCTCGGATCATCGAGCTGCTGCTCGTCACGACCGTCCCGGTGATGTTCCTCGCGGCCCGCGCGGTCCCGCCGCTCGGACTCGTGGCGCTGACCGTCGTCGGCGGCATCCTGGCCGCGGGCAGCGCGAACACGTTGAACTGCGTCTTCGACCGCGACATCGACGAGCAGATGCGTCGCACCCGCCGGCGGCCGTTGCCGCGGCACGCGGTGTCGCCTCGGTCGGCGCTGGTCTTCGGGCTGCTGCTCGGCGTCGTCGCGACGCTGTGGCTCGGGTTCTTCGTCAACTGGCTGTCGGCCGGTCTGGCGCTGGCGGCGAACGCGTTCTACATCCTCGTCTACACGCTGGTCCTGAAGCGGCGGACCTCGCAGAACATCGTGTGGGGCGGCCTCGCTGGCTGCTTCCCCGTGGTGATCGGCTGGACGGCCGTCCGCGGAACGCTGGACTGGGCACCGCTGGCTTTGGTGCTGGTGGTGTTCTTCTGGACGCCGCCGCACACGTGGACGCTGGCGATGCGCTACCGGGAGGACTACGCGGCCGCGGGCGTGCCGATGCTGCCGGTGGTGGCGTCGGACCGGACCGTGGCGTTCCAGGTGAGCGCGTACTGCTGGGCGACGGTGGCCGCCTCGCTCGCGCTTTGGCCGATGGCGGGGACCGGGTGGATCTACCCCGTGGCCGCCGCCGTGCTGGGCGGGGCGATGCTCTTCGAGGCGTACGCCCTGCGGCGGCGGGTCGCGCGAGGCCAGGCTGGTCCAGCGTTGAAGCCGATGCGCTTCTTCCACTGGAGCAACCTGTACCTCGCGCTGCTGTTCGTCGCCGTCGCGCTGGACCCGCTGATTCTCGGTTAGCTGAGCGTGTCGTCCCGGCCGGCCTCGATGCTGGCCCACTGGACGAGCGGGCGGCCGTCCCGCCGCCAGCCATCCGGGTGCTCCTCGGTGCCCCAGGGCTGCGGCCAACCCTCGGGGGAGTCCTCCCACGTCTCCTGGCGTCCGTAGACCGACATGTCCCACATGCCGTGGGTGCCCGTCATGATCTCCACGCCGCGGCCGCCGGTGTAGTACGTCTCGTACACCTTCTCGCCGTCGCGGACGTAGAAGACGAGGTGGTGGCTCTGCCAGTCGCGCCCCTCGAGCAGCTGCGGCGCGGTCTTCTCGGCGGAGTACCACGGCATCTCCAGGCCGAGGAAGTCGCGGTAGCGGCGGCTCTCCTCGTACGGCCCCTTGCAGAACACCGCGTACGTGATGTCACGGGAGTGGATGTACGACAGCTCGCGCACCTGGCTGTTGAAGAACGTGCAGCCCTCGCACTGCTCCGGGGCGGGCTTGCCGGGCCACCAGGCGTGGTAGTACGCGATCAGCTGCTTGCGGCCCTCGAACGTCTCGAGGAGCGTCGTCGGACCGTTCGGCCCGACGACCTCGATGCTGGCGTCCACCTCCGCCATCGGCAGCCGGCGCCGCTCCGCCGCGATCGCGTCCCCCTCGTGGGTGTGCGCCTTCTCGCGCTCCAACAGCGCCCTACGGGCGGCGAGCCAGGTCTCGCGGTCCACCACAGGCGGGAGAGCCGGGTCGGAAGTGTGGTCGGTCATGATCGCCTCCATGCGTATCGTCGCTGGTTTTGCCCACCGACGTACGGGAGCATGCCGGATTCGACATCCGGGCCGAAGTTTCCTATCCGGTGAGGTAGGAGGCGACGAACGTGACGGCGGCGGCGAGGATCAGGGTGTTGAAGAAGAAGGCGAGAACGCCGTGGGCGAGTACCTGGCGCCGCACCCGGCTCTGCGTGACCGTGACGTCGGTGGTGCCGAACGTGGTGCCGACCGAGACGGCGAAGTAGGCGAAGTCGATCAGGTTCGGCTCGTCCTCGCCGGGAAACTCCAGCCCGCCGGTCTCGGCGTACAGGCGGAGGTAGGTGACGACGAATCCGGTCTGCAGGGTCACCCAGGAACCGACGATGGCCAGCACACAGATGCCGAGGACCAGCGTCGGCGGTGCGTCCAGCGTCTGAGCTCGCGGCAACGCCTGGACGGTCGCCAACATCGCGATGCCCGCGGCGACCTGGGACACCTGCTCCGGACTGGTCCCGATCCATCTGTGGACCGGATGCTTCGCCCGCGTCGCGAGCGCGACCGTGCGCAGCTTCACGGGTTCGTGCCCGCGGAAGGTGAGCCAGGTGAGCAGCAGGTAGGCCACGGCGTACAGGCCCCAGACCGCGAGGAGCTTGACCAGCCCGGCGCCCGGAATGAGCAGTCCGGGCGACGCGAGGACCGAGGCCAGGCTCTGTCGTGGGAACTCCCGATTCCACCAGCGCATAGTCGTGCAGTCTCCCCGGTTTGCCCCGGGAACGTCACGCTTGCCGGTCGGACTCGCCCGTGGGTGTCGCGTCGGGGCTGGTGGAGGTGGACGGCTCGGTCGGCGTCGGATTGGTCGGCTCCGGTGGGTCCGTCTCCGTGGGCGTCGGGCTGGGCTCCACGGACGGGCTGGGGGAGTCCGACGGCTCCGGTGACTCCGACGGTTCGGGCGACGGCGACGGCGAGTCGCTGTCGGTCGGGGACGGGCTGGGATCCGGCGACGTCGAGGGCTCCGGTTCCGACGTCTCGCCCGGAGGCGGCGGTACGGCGGCGGTCGGGGTGGGGCCGGGTGCCGGCGTGCTGCCCGGCGTCACGCTCGTGCTGGCGTCCGGTCGCGGACCGGGCGGCCGGTTGTTGCCCGAACCCTCGGTGTCCCCGCTCTGACTGACCTCGTCGCCCTGCGTGCCGGGGTCGGCCGGGGCCGCACCATCGGCGGGGTCGGCGCCGGAGGTGTTCGCGGGCCGCGGGTCGGAGACGGGCGCCGTACGGTCGGTGAGCAGGTACGAGCCACCGGCGATCGCCAGCACCACGCCAGCAGCGGCGAGCCCGTACAGCACTGCCGGACCACGGCGCCGCGCCACAGCGGCGGCAGGAGCGGCAACGACCGGAGCGGCAGGGTCGACGTACGCGGCAAGCGCCTCGCGCATCTCCGCGGCGCTCTGGAACCGGTCCGCCGGATCCTTCGCCATCGCCCGAGCCGCGATCGCCGACAGTGCCGCCGGAACGTCCCAGTCGGCGTCCCGCGCCAACGGCACGTCCGCCTGGACGTGCAGCCCGATCACGCCCATCGCGGTCTCCGCGGTGTACGGAGGCCGCCCGGCGAGCAGCTCGTACAGCAGGCAGCCGGTCGAGTACACGTCGCTGCGCCCGTCCACCGCGCCACCGGTCGCCTGCTCCGGCGACAGGTAGCGCGCGGTGCCGAGCACCTGCGCGGTCTTGGTGAGCTCCGCCGAAGCCTCGGCCAGTGCCCGGGCGATGCCGAAGTCCATCACCTTCACGCCGTCGTCGGCGGTGAGCATGATGTTGGCCGGCTTGATGTCCCGGTGCACGAACCCGGCGCGGTGGCTGAACTCCAGCGCCTCGAGGATCGCCATCGTCACCTGCAGCGCCCGCTCGGTCGTGAGCCGCTGCCCGTCGCCCAGCACGTGGCTGAGCGGGCGGCCATCGACGTACTCCATCACCAGATAGGGGAGGAGTACGCCGTCGACCTGGTCACCGCCGGCGTCGTAGATCGCGACGATCGACGGGTGGTTGAGCCGAGCCACCGAACGGGCCTCGCGCCGGAGCCGTTCGACGAAAACGTCGTCGGACGCGAGGTCCGATCGCAGGACCTTCACCGCGACCGCGCGGCCGAGGCGGCGGTCGTATCCCCGCCAAACCTCGGCCATTCCCCCGTGTCCGACGACCGTCTCGAGCTCGTACCGATCGTTCAGCGTTCGCTGTGTCACCGCCGCTACTTCTCCCACCCAGAGCCGTGCGAAACCTGCCAAGCCGGAATTGGATGGTCGATTGTGACGGAGTTACGCAGTCCGGGCAGCGCGGGGCCGGTTACGAGGGCTCCGCGTGCGCGGACCGTTGCCGTACCGACGCGGGCTGTGCTCACGGCGCGGTCGGTCGGACGTGCTGCGCTGCGGCGTTTCCTTCACCACGATCGGCGTACCGGACGTGGCGATCTGGCGGACGGCGGCGTGCCCGGGCACGACGTCGTCCTGGCTCGGGGAGACCTGAGCCTTCTCGTGCAGCCGCGCGACCTCGCGCCGCTGGTCGTACTGGACGAGCGACACGACGGTGCCGGTGGCGCCGGCGCGAGCCGTACGACCGGACCGGTGCAGGTAGTCCTTGTGGTCACCGCTCGGGTCGAAGTGCACGACCAGGTCGACGTCGTCCACGTGGATGCCGCGGGCCGCGACGTCGGTGGCGATCAGCACGCGCGGGGAGCCGTTCGCGAACGACTCGAGCGCGCGCCGCCGGGCACCCTGGGTGAGGTTGCCGTGGATCGCGACGGCGTCGACGCCGATCCGGCTGAACTGCTTGGCGAGCCGGTCGGCGCCGTGCTTGGTGCGGACGAAGTACAGCGTCCGGCCCGGGCGCGCGGCGATCTCCGCCGCGACGACGACCTTGTCCTCGGTGCGCAGCGTGAACACGCGGTGCTCGACCGACTCGACCGGCGCGGCGGCCGCGGCGACCGCGTGGAAGGCCGGGTCGACGAGGTACCGGCGAACGAGCTTGTCGACACCACGGTCCAGCGTGGCGGAGAACAGCAGCCGCTGCCCGCCGTCCGGCGTGAGGTCGAGGATCCGGGTGACGGCCGGCATGAACCCGAGGTCGGCCATGTAGTCGGCCTCGTCGAGAACGGCGATGCTGATCTGGCCGAGGTCGCACTCGCGCTGCTCGATCAGGTCGATCAGGCGGCCCGGCGTCGCGACGACGATGTCGGCGGCGTTGCGGAGCGCGCTGATCTGGCGGGACATCGAGGCCCCGCCGTACACCGCGGTGGTCTTGAGCCCGAGCGCGTGGCCGAGCGGCGCGATCGCGTCGGTGACCTGCTGGGCGAGCTCGCGGGTGGGAACGAGGACGAGGCCGCGCGGCTTGCCCGGCAGGCGACGTCCCTCCTCCACCGCGAGGCGGGTGAGCATCGGCAGCCCGAACGCGAGCGTCTTGCCCGAGCCCGTCTGGGCGCGGCCGAGGACGTCGCGCCCGGCGAGCGCGTCGGGGAGCGTGCGGGCCTGGATGGCGAACGGCGCGTCGATGCCGCGCCGGTTCAGCGTGGTGACCAGCTTCTCGGGCAGGCCGAGGCCGGCGAAGCCCTTGGGCAGCGTGTCGGGGTCGAGCTGAGCCGCCGCGTCGAGCTTCGCGTCGAGCTCGCTGCCCGCGGAGGGCGGCGCCGCGCTGACAGCGGGACGGGCGTTGGGACGCTTGTGTTGGTGACGCTTTCTGGGCGTGCGGAAGTTGGCCGCGCGAGAGCGGCGTTCTGTGGACGGCATGAAGTTCTGAATGCTCCGTACTGTGGCGTTTCACTGGCCGCGACAGCACGAGAGAGCTACTTCATCGAGTGGCGACCACGCGAGCGGCTCGCTCGCAAGAGGGACGGCAGGAGGCCGTCGCGAGAGTTAGTGTACCGGAACGATCTTGCGCGTGGGTTTTGGGGACGGAGTGGCGATGGTCACGAACGGTGGTTCTCAGCTGGCTCTCGCCTCCGGACCCGGGCGGTGGGTCCTCGCGGCGACCGTGCTCGGGTCGGGGATGGCGTTCCTCGACGGCACTGTGGTGAATGTCGCACTCCCGGCGATCGCCCGCGAGCTCGGCGGCGGCCTGGTGACCCAGCAGTGGGTGCTCGACGGCTACCTGCTGACGCTGAGCGCGCTGCTGTTGCTGGGCGGGGCGCTGGGGGACCGGTACGGGCGGCGGATCATCTTCCTCATCGGGCTGATCGCGTTCACGGTCGCGTCCGTGGTCTGCGGTCTGGCGCCGACCGGCGGCGCGCTGATCGGCGCGCGGCTGCTGCAGGGGATCGGCGGCGCGCTGCTGGTGCCGGGGAGCCTGGCGCTGATCAACGCGGTCATCCAGTCCTCGGACCGCGGCAAGGCAGTGGGGTCGTGGGCCGGGCTGACCGGTGTGGCGTCGGCGGCGGGGCCGTTCGTCGGTGGCTGGCTGGTCGACGCGGTGTCGTGGCGCTGGGTGTTCCTGTTGAACATCCCGTTAGCGATCGTCGCGGTCTGGGTGGTCGTCCGGCACGTCCCGGAGAGTCGGCCGGCGACGTCGGGTTCGCTCGACTGGGTCGGTGCGGTGGCGGTGACGCTGGGACTCACCGGCGTGACGTACGCGCTGATCGAGATGCCGGCGCACGGCTGGAGTCCGCTCGTGGTGGTCGCGGCCGTCGTGGGTGTGGTGTGTCTGGTCGCGTTTCCTCTGGTGGAGCTGCGGTCGCCCAATCCGTTGCTACCGATGAGCCTGTTCCGCAACGCGCAGTTCACGGGGACGAACATCGTGACGATCGCGGTGTACGGGGCGTTGGGTGGCGCGTTCTTCCTTCTGACGTTGCAACTTCAGCAGGGCGTGGGGTACGGAGCCTTGCAGGCTGGGCTGTCGACGTTGCCGATCACGATCGTGATGCTGTTGCTGTCGTCGCGGATCGGCGCGCTGGCGCAGCGGACCGGGCCGCGGTTGCCGATGACGGTGGGGCCGATCGTCGCCGGCGTCGGGTTGGCGTTGATGTCGACGATCGGGCCGGGTGGCTCGTTCCTGGTGAACGTCCTGCCGGCGGTGCTGGTCTTCGGTCTGGGCCTGTCGATCACCGTGGCGCCGTTGACGTCGACGGTGCTGGCGGGCTTGGACGAAGCGCACGTGGGTGCGGGATCGGGTGCGAACAACGCGATCTCGCGCGTGGCCGGGCTGATCACGGTCGCGGTGCTGCCGTCGATCGCGGGCATCCAGTCGTCGGGGGACGGCGACCTCGGGCCGGGCTTCGACCGCGCGATGCTCATCTCCGCCGGGCTGTGCGTGATCGGCGGCGTGATCGCGTTTCTGACCGTACGGAACGCCACCCGCGTCCAGCAGCACACGCTGCCGTCGCTCAACCACGGCTGCCAGGACCCCTGCACCCGCGTCCCCACCGGCTCCGGCGCGAGCACGGGATGAGCCTCGTTCCCGAGCTGCTCGTCACCGATCTCGAAGCCAGCTTGGCGTTCTGGTGCGGCCTGTGTGGGTTCACCGTCGCGTACGAACGGCGGGACGAGGGCTTCGCCTACCTGACCAGGGGAGCGGCGCACGTGATGCTCGAGCAGGCGGGCGTCGGGCGGAACTGGCTCACCGGCGCGCTCGACCACCCGCGCGGCCGCGGCGTCAACTTCCAGATCGCCGTCGACGACCTGGACCCGATCCTCGCCAACCTCAAAGCCGCCAAGCACAAACCGTTCATGGCACCGGAGACGAGGTACTACCGGGTCGGCGACGAAGACCACGGCGTGCGCCAGTTCCTCGTCACCGACCCCGACGGCTACCTGCTGCGCTTCCAGCAGCCGGTTCCGCGCTAGCGCAGTTCCTCGACGAGGTCGCCGAGCTCTCGTGCGGCTTCCGTTGGGTCGGTGTCGGAGCGCATCCATGCCTGCTGGGCTTGGGGAAACCGGCCGCGGTACAGGGACGCGTAGGCAAGCACGTTGTCCCGCGCGCTCTGCGCTTCGGTGACGTTCTCGCCGACGAGTTGGCGTGCCTCGTACGACAAGGCGATCCGGTCCGCCAGCCACTCCGGGACTGTCGCGGTGTCGACGTCCGCCGCTCGCGCGCGAGCCGCGGTGAGGATGCGGTCGGCCAGCGCTGTACCGCCGAGCCGTTCGGCTCGGTCCTCGAACAGCGACCAGGCACGTCCGAACGAGCCGGTGCGTTCGCCCCAGCGTTCGGTCGCGACCTCCGCGAGCGCGCCGCCGACCTGCCGAAGTGCGATCCAGGCGCCGGTCGGATCGAGGGTCTGGGCTCGCGCGAGCGCGGTGTCGGCGAGGCCGAACCAGGTCGCGATGCGCCGTTCGACGACCGCCGGCTCGAAGCGATACCGAGCCGACCAGTCGAGGAACGCCTGCGCCGCTCCGTGTGGATCGTGCGCCGCGACGCCGTCGTAGATCTTGTCCATCCCGTGCAGCCACCGTGGGTCCGCCAGCCGGTCGAGCGTCCCGTCGAGCTGGCGGATCTCGTCCTCGCCGTACGTGAGCCGGCCGGCGTCGACCGCGGTGTAGATGCCGCTGGAGCCCCACATCTCGCTGAGTTGGTACGCGCACCGGTCGACGTCCTGCGCCACCTCGGGGACTGGCCGGCCGGAACAGATCGCCATCACGTCGAGGTCGGACAACGGCCAGTGCAGACCGCGCCCGAAGCTGCCGCCGAGCACCAGCCCGGTCACGCCCGGTACCGCCGCCAGCGCCTCGATCGCCTCGCGGGACCGGCTCGCCGCCCGCTCCCGCCACCCGCTCAGCCGAGGATCCATGGGGTGGGACGGTACCCGACACAATGCTGAAGTAATTGCTTGACTATTGGTCGAGCGATCGGCATAGTCAAGGGCATGCTTAACAAAGACTTTCCGGCAGTGGTGACGCGGGACGAGTGGCTGGCGGCTCGAAAGGAGCTGCTGGTCAAGGAGAAGGAGCTCACCAGGGCGCACGATCGGGTCAACGCCGAGCGGCGGGAGCTGCCGATGGTGCGGATCGACAAGGACTACGTGCTCGAGGGCGAGAACGGGAAGGTCGGACTGCTGGACCTGTTCGAGGGCCGGCAGCAGCTCGTGCTGCACCACTTCATGTGGAACTTCGACCTCGACGACAACGGCGACGAGCACCCCAAGGACGTCGGCTGTACGAGCTGCTCCTCGACCGCCGACCAGATCGGCGATCTCGTGCAGCTCAACGTGCGCGGCATCACGCTGGCCGCGGTCTCGCGCGGTCCGTTCGCGAAGCTCGACGCCTTCAAGAAGCGGATGGGCTGGATCTTCCCCTGGTACTCGTCCGCGGGCAGCGACTTCAACTACGACTTCCACGTGACGGTGGACGACCGGGTCGGCCCGGTGCTGATGAACTTCCGCGACGAGACCGAGATCGACTGGCAGCCGCGCATGCGTGGCGACTATCCGGCGATCAGCACGTTCGTCCGCGACGGCGACGAGGTCTTCCACACGTACCAGACGTTCGCCCGCGGCATCGAGTACGCCGGCAACGCCACCTACTACCTCGACCTCACCCCGTTCGGCCGCGTCGGCCCGGGCGCGGGCAGCGCGGAGATGCGGTTCCACGACGAGTACGGACCCGAGGACGGCGCATGACCGACCTGCAAGCAGAGGTTGACAGCCTGGTCGCGTCCGGCGCCGAGCGCGGCTTGCAGGTCGCGATCTACCAGAACGGCAAGCAGGTCGCCGAAGTCTCGACGATCCCGCCGGACACGCCGATCTTCAGCTTCTCCCTCGGCAAGGCCGTCACGGCGACGCTCGTGCACCGACTGGTCGAGCGTGGGATGTTCGCGTACGACACGCGCCTCGACGAGCTGTGGCCGGAGTTCGCCCAGCAGGGCAAGGAGAAAGTG
Organism: Tenggerimyces flavus; assembly: GCF_016907715.1. Taxonomy (NCBI): domain Bacteria; kingdom Bacillati; phylum Actinomycetota; class Actinomycetes; order Propionibacteriales; family Nocardioidaceae; genus Tenggerimyces; species Tenggerimyces flavus. Next base: position 4,223,104 of record NZ_JAFBCM010000001.1, read on the forward strand.
ACCGTACGGCACGTTCTCGACCACTCCGCGGGCCTGCCCGGCCTCCCACTCGACACCACCGTCGACGACCTCTGCGATCACGACAGGATTTGCGGGATCCTGGCCGAGGCCGAGCCCTGGTGGGAGCCGGGTACGGCGTTCGGCTATCACGCGTACACGTTCGGCTACCTGCTCGGCGAGGTCGTCCGCCGCGCCACCGGCCGAACGATGTCCGACATCCTGCGCACCGAGATCACCGAGCCGCTCGGCATCGCGAACGAGCTCTTCTTCGCCGTTCCTCCAAGCGAGCAAGGAAGACTGGCCAACCTGGAGAACACCGACGGCTTCACCGACCAACAGCCGCCCGACGGAACGCCGCGGAGCACGTTGCCCTCGGCGGAACTCGGCAACGACCCAGACTTCCTTGCCGCCGAGATCCCCTCGGTGTGTACGACCTCGGCCCGGGCGATCGCGAGGATGCTCGCGGCGCTGCTGGACGAGGTCGACGGGGTCCGGTTGCTCACCGAGGAGACCCTGCGGAAGGCCACCGCTGTGTCCATCGAGGGCGTCGACCGGATCCACGGCGTCCCCTCGCGGTCCGGCCTCGGCTACGCGCTGGCTCTGGCCGGACCGACCACCTTCGGCATGGGCGGCGGCGGAGGCAGCATGGCGTGGGCGGATCCGACGCGCGGAATCTCCTTCGCCGTCACGAAGACCAAACTCTCCCCGGGCTTCGACACGGCCTCTAGATTGGCGCCGTGACCGAGGTCCTGACCAACCGAGCGCTCAACCGCGCCACCTTGGCGCGCCAGTTCCTGCTCGACAAGGCCGACTTGACGGCGCTCGAGGCCGTGCGGCACCTGTACGGGTTGCAGGCCCAAGCGCCCACGCCGCCGTACTTCGCGCTCTGGGCACGTCTCCGAACCTTCGAGCCCGACGACCTCTCGAAGCTCATCGTCGACAAGCAGGTCGTCCGCATCGTGCTCATGCGCGGCACCGTTCACCTCGTCACCGCCGACGACGCGCGAGCGCTCAGGCCGCTCACCCAGCCGCTCCTCAACCGCGACCTCCTCCAGAACACCATCCACGCGCCCAAGCTCGCCGGCATCGACTTCGACGAGCTCGATCGGCACACCCGCGCGATCCTCGCCGAACGCCCGCGGACGAACGCCGAGCTCGGCGCCGCCCTCGCCGAGCACTACACCGACCGCGACCCGGGCTCGCTCGCCTACGCGGCGCGCGACAAGGTCCCGCTCGTCCAGGTGCCGCCGCGCGGGATCTGGGGCAAGAGCGGCCAGCCGACGTACGCGACCGCCGAGCACTGGCTCGGCGAGCCGCTCGAGCAGGACTCGAAGCCGGAGGAGATGGTGCGTCGCTTCCTCGCCGCGTACGGTCCCGCGAGCGTGCTGGACGTCCAGGCCTGGTCCGGCCTCACCAAGCTCGGCGAGGTCGTCGAACGGATCCGCAAGGACCTGCGCACGTTCCGGAACGAGGACGGCCGCGAGCTCTTCGACCTGCCCGACGCCCCGCGCCCCGACCCGGACACGCCGGCGCCCCCGAACCTGCTCGGCGGCTTCGAGCAGCTCCTGCTCTCCTACGCCGACCGCACCCGCGTCGTCTCGGTCGAACACCTCAAGGAACAGGTCAGAACGAGGGCCGTCGCCCGCGGCACCGTCCTCGTCGACGGCCGCTTCGCCGGCGTCTGGGACCTCGCCGCCAAGGCCAAGACGGCGACGCTCACGATCGAGCTGTGGGTCCAGATCGAGAAGTCAGAGCGGGACGCGCTCCTGCGACGGGCCGGGGAGCTGCTCCGGTTCGCCGAGCCGGCCGCCGACACCCACGACGTCCGGGTCACGACGCGGTGAGACCGCCACGACCAGCCAGACCACGGTGGCCAGCAGCACGGCCGCGCCGAGCATGTGCAGCCCGACGAGAACGATCGGCAGGTCGGTGACGTACTGCACGATCCCGACCACGCCCTGAGCGAGCTCGACGCCCAGTAGCGTCCAGGCGGCCCGCCGGGCGCGCGCACCCGCACGTGTCGCGAGCAGTACGACGATCATGCCGACCGTGAGACCGATCAGCAGGAACACCAGGTCGGCGTGCGCCTGCGCCATCACGGCTGGGTCGAGCCCGTTCCGCGGCGCGTAGACGTCGCCGGCATGGGGACCACTCCCCGTGACGACCGTGCCGAGATAGATCACGGCGGCCGCGACTGCGAAGATCATGTACGCGAGCACGCGCACCGGCCTGGGCAGCGGCGGACCCGTCGCGGACCGCCCCCGCACCCGGTCGATGAGCAGGACGGACAGACCGACGAGCACCATCGACAGCAGGAAGTGCAGTGAGACGACCCACGGGTTCAGATTGGTCAGCACCGTGATGCCGCCGACCACTCCCTGCATCGGAATGCCCAGCAGCACTGCGGTGGCGATCAGCCGAGCGCCACGTACGCGGACGGGCGAGCGCATGACTGCGAGCCAGGTCAGGGCCGCGACGATGATCAGGACGAACGTCAGCATCCGGTTGCCGAACTCGATCGCGGCGTGGATCCCGAGCTCGCCGTGCGGGACGAACGAGTTCGTCGTACACCGCGGCCAGGTCGGGCAGCCGAGTCCCGAACCGGTGAGCCGGACGGCTCCGCCGGTGACCACGATGCCGACGTTTGCGACAAGTGTCGCGATCGCTAGCCTGCGGACCTGTCCGAAAGTGGCCTGCGGCAGCTCGAATCGCACAACGGAAGCCTAAGGACTCGTACGGTGACAGCGGAGGTCGGGTATCTCATGCGCAGGGGGCGATCCCAATGGCTGAGTTGAGACGACGCACGTTCCTCTCGGGCTCTGCGCTCGCGGCAGCGTCGTTCGTGGGTGCGGGAGCTCTCCCGAGCGCGGCGCGGGCGGAGGGCCTCACCGAGGCCGACTGCGTGCAGATCGAGCAGTTCGGGTACGCGAGCATCACCGCCTCGATCGCGGGCATGTGCGTGATCGGCGACAAGGTCTACACCGCGTCGCGCGGTCAGACGCCGCCGCTCATCGGCGAGATCGACATCAACACCAGGGCGCTGCTGCGCAAGTTCACGCTGCAGCGCGGCGAGGGCGCGTGGGCGACCACCGAGTCCGGCGGCAAGCTCTACATCGGCAGCTACCCCGACGCCGACTTCTACGAGTTCGACCCCGAGACCGCCGAGCTCACCCGGATCACGACGATGGGTCCGTTCGGCACGCTGATCTGGTGTCTCACGACCGCGCCCGACGGCGTGGTGTACGCGGGAACGGGACCGCCGCGCGGCGAGGTGTGGGAGTACAACCCCGCGACGAAGCAGGTCCGCAACTTCCGCAACATCGTGCCCGGCCAGCAGATCGTGCGCGGCATCGCGGCCGACGACAAGTACGTGTACGCGGGCTCGCTCGCGATCGGCTACCTCACCCGGATCGACCGGGTCACCGGCGAGAAGGTCAACATCGCGCCCGTTCCCAACCCCGCCGGCATCGGCGTCTGCCTCAAGGCCGGCGACCGCGTGCTCGCCGGCGCGGGGCCGACCGTGTTCGACGTACGTCCGGACGGCAGCGACGCGCACCTGGTCCGCATGCAGGACCGGCTCGTCGACATGCTCGCGGTCAACCCGCGCGACGACACGCTGTACGCGACCGGCCGCTCGTCCGGCTCGGTGCTCAAGCGGGTCGGCGACCAGCTGATCCCGATCGCGACCCCGGCGCCGCTCGACGAGCACCGCGGCCTGTTCTTCGTGGACGAGGGCCGCACCGCGCTCGGCGGCGCGGGCAACGGCGAGCTGTGGTGGCTCGACATGGACACCCGCGAGTCGACCACGCTCGACCTCGTCAACACCGGCTTGGCAGGACCGGAGTCCGTGCAGTCGATCACGACCGGGCCGGACGAGACCGTCTATGTCGGCGGGCAGTCCTGCATCATGATTCACCAGCCCGCGTTGGGTTTCCGGCGCCGGATCAAGATCCAGGGCGAGCCGAAGAAGCTGCTGTGGGTCAAGGACCGTCTGTACGCGGCGATGTACCCACGCGCCGAGGTGTACGAGATCGAGGTGCGCGGCGGGCGGCACCGTTCGCTCGGGCTGATGCGCAACGACCTCACCAGGCCACTCGACATGCGGTACCACGAGGAGTCGAACCAGCTGCTGGTCGGCATGGCGGCGATCAACGGCAAGCTCGACGGCGCATTGGTGTTCGTCGAGCCGCGGCGCGGCAACGTCGAGGTGCTGAAGGGCGTGATCCCGTACCAGTCGGTGACGTCGATCGCGATCGACGGCGACATCGCGTACCTGTCCGGCGACTGCGCCGGCGGTGGCGGCACGCCGATGGTGCGGCGGACGGCGGCGATCGCGGCGTTCGACCTGAAGACGCGGCAGGTGCTGTGGGAGGCAGAGCCGATCCCGAACGCGTCGCGGTTGGTGCACATCACGTACCTGGATGGGCTGATCTACGGCGTCTACCGGCTGCCGGGGCAGCAGTGGATGGTGTTCGACCCGGCGACGCGGACGGTGTTGCGGAGCGGGCCGCTGCAGACGTACGGCGAGGTGTACAAGCACCGCGGCAAGGTCTACGCGACGCAGTACGGCATCCCGCCGCTGCCCGGCGAGATCCTGCAGCTCGGTCCGGACCTGGCGCAGCCTCGCGTCGTGGCGACGAACCTCGGCGACGGCTTCTACAACGCGCCGCAGCTCGCGTTCGAGGCGGACAGCGACCACGCCTGGGCGTTGAAGGACCTCGAGCTGGCGCGCATCAACCTCGACCCCGCCTGCGCACCGGCGATCCAGCCGCGGTCGGTTGCCGAGCCGCCGCCGGCCGAGGCGTACGAGTGGCGCGACGTGCTGGGCCAGCCCGGCTAGGCCGTGTCTGTCAAAGATCGCCTGGCGCGCGACACCCCACATCCCGTCTGGACGCGGTGCACATCGTCACCCATATAAACAATATGAGTTCCTCCTGCACCACGCCCAGCCGGGCGCGGGGCGCCGCGCGCCATCGCGCTACGCGCGATGACCGGCGCTATTTGCCAGACACGGCCGCGGTCACTCCCACTTGAACGTGCGGGCGGTGGCGATGCCGCTGGCGAGGGCCCAGAGGAGGAGGACGCCGGCGGAGCCGGCCACCGTCGCCGCGGTGGCGGCGCCGGTGAACAGGCCGCGGAGGCCTTCGGCCAGGGCGCCCGAGGGGACCCAGCTGACGACGGCCTGCAGCGCCGTCGGGTACTCCGCGATCGGGACCACGGTCGCGCCGGCCAGCAGGAGCAGCAGGTAGCAGAGGTTCGCCGCCGCGAGCGTGGCCTCGGCGCGCAGGAGGCCGGCCATCAGCAGGCCGAGCGAGCTGAACGCCGCGGTGCCGGCCAGCACGAGCACGATGGCGCCGCCGATCGCGCCGGGGCCGCCCTGCGGGTGCCAGCCGAGGGCGAACGCGGCCAGCGTCAGCACCAGCAGCTGCAGGCACTCGACAAGGAGCACCGCGATCGTCTTCCCCGCGAGCAGCCCGACGCGGGGGAGTGGCGACACCCCGAGCCGCTTGATCACGCCGTACCGCCGTTCGAACGCCGTCGCGATCGCCAGCCCCGTGAACGACGTCGACATCACCGCCAGCGCCATCACCCCGGGTGCGAGCACGTCGATCTTGCGCGCGTCCCCGAGATCGATTCCCGGCGCGAGCACCCCGGCCACGAGCAGGAGGAGCGGAATCACCAACGCCAGCAGGAGTTGCTCGCCGTTGCGGAGCAGGAGCTTCGCCTCGAGCAGTCCCTGCGCGAGCACCATCCGGACCAGCGGTGCTCCGCCGGGGCGAGGAGTGAACGTTCCGGGCACGGTGGCGGTCATGTCCGGAGCTCCCGTCCGGTCAGCTCGAGGAACACGTCCTCGAGCGTGTGCCGTTCGACCGAGAGCCCGTCCGGCAGCACGCCGTTCGCCGCGCACCAGGCGGTGACCGTCGCGAGCAGCTGCGGGTCGACCTTGCCCTCGATCAGGTAGTTGCCCGGCGCGGCCTCCGACACCTTGCAGCCCTCGGGCAGCGCGGCGTGCAGCGAACGTACGTCGAGCCCGGACGGTCCGCGGAACCGCAGCGTGTTCTCGGCCCCGCGCGCGGTGAGCTCCTTGGGTGTCCCGGACGCGATCACCCGGCCGCGGTCGACCACGTACACCTGGTCGGCGAGCCGTTCCGCCTCGTCCATGTGGTGCGTGGTGAGCACGACCGTCACGCCGTCGCGGCGCAGGTCCTCGACCAGCTCCCAGGTCGCGTGCCTTGCCTGCGGGTCGAGGCCGGCGGTGGGCTCGTCGAGGAACACCAGCTCCGGCCGCCCGATGATGGACATCGCGAGCCCGAGCCGTTGCCGTTCGCCGCCGGACAGCCGCCGGTACGTCGTCCGCGCGCTCTGGCCGAGGCCGAGCCGTTCGACCAGCATGCCGACGTCCAACGGGTCCTTGTGCAGTTCGGCGAGGTGGCGAAGCATCTCCAGCGGCCGGATCCCGGACCAGGCGCCGCCCTCCTGCAGCATCACGCCCACCCGCGGCGCCAGCCGGTGCCGGTCGGCGATCGGGTCGAGGCCGAGCACGCTCACCAGCCCCTGCTGCGCGCGCCGGTAGCCCTCGCACGTCTCGATCGTCGTCGTCTTGCCGGCGCCGTTCGGGCCGAGGACTGCGGTGACGGTGGCCTTCGCCACCGTGAGCGACAGGTGGTCGACCGCCGTGACCGCGTTCTGACCGCGCCCGTAGCGCATGCCGAGATCTTCGACCTCGACTACCGGCGCCTCACCCACCCCTGAAGTCTAGGAACGCGCGCCGCCCACCGCTCACGGGGCACCTCCCTCCACCCCGCCACTTTGCCCATGAACGGGGCGTTCGGAGGCGAGGTCTGGTTGGGTCGGGGGCACCCTCGTCCGAACCTATGGGACCAGGGTGCCCCCGACCCAACCGATCAGCCACGTTCACGGCCCACCAGGGATACGCCGGCCGATTGGATGGCCGATTGGATGAAGGTGCCCTTCATCCAACCGGTGGCGGAGGGCGCTCGTGAGTTTGGTCGGGGTGGGCGTTCATGGCCCCCGCGCGACGTACCGGCCTATTCGATACAGGGACGCCCTCATGCGAAAACTGCGGGTCGCGAGGAGTCCGGCGGAGGTGATCCGTGCCACATGATCGGGACCCCGTTGTGGGACTCCGCGGGCCGTATCATGGATCATGGCAGGTCAGCGGCTTGTGGAGACTCACCAACAGTCGACCGCCTCCCAGGTGAGGTAAGGGTCACCTCATTTGTCTGGGAGTGGCATTAACAGCACAATGAAGTTGTGAAATACGCGCGCCCGGTCGACGCCCAGGCTGCCCTGGGTCAGAACGGCGCGCCCGAGGACGCTGAGCCCACGCGGGCGCGGGTCGCGAGGCTCATCCTCGAGCACGGTCCGCAGACCGCCGCCGCGCTCGCCGAGCGCCTGAACGTCACGCCCGCCGCGATCCGGCGGCACCTCGACGCGATGCTCGCCGAGGGCGTCGTCGAGTCCCGCGCCGAGCGCCTCAGGGGCCCGCGCGGCCGAGGCCGGCCGGCCAAGGTGTTCGTGCTGACCGATGCCGGACGCGACGCGTTCTATCAGTCGTACGACGACCTCGCGGTCAGGGCGCTCACGTTCATCCGCGACACCGGCGGCGAGCCCGCCGTGCACGAGTTCGCGCGCAGGCTGGTCGGACGGGTCGAGAATCGCTACCGCGAGCTCGCGGCGAACGGCCAAGAGGGAACAACCGCGCTCGCCGATGCGCTGACGCAAGACGGTTACGCCGCGAGTGTCGAGCCCGTCCTGAACGGCGAACAGCTCTGCCAACACCACTGCCCGGTGGCGCACGTCGCCGAGCAGTTCCCCCAGCTGTGCGAGGCCGAGACGGAGGTGTTCTCCCGAATCCTGGGACGACACGTCCAGCGCCTCGCCACGATCGCGCACGGCGACGGGGTCTGCACGACCCACGTACCGCACGTGAACAGCAACGACAGCACCGCAGGAACAGATAGCGAAGACACAGCCACGACCGGGACATCCCGGACTGGGAGGACTTCTTCATGACCACGACCGCGCATCCCGAGCTCGACGGGATTGGCCGTTACAAGTTCGGTTGGGCAGACTCCGACGCCGCCGGCGCCATCGCCAAACGCGGGCTGTCGGAGCAGGTCGTCCGAGAGATCTCCGCACTCAAGAACGAGCCCGACTGGATGCTCGACATGCGGCTGCGGGGTCTGAAGTACTTCTACCGCAAGCCGATGCCGACCTGGGGCGCCGACCTGTCGACGATCGACTTCGACAACATCAAGTACTTCGTCCGGTCGACGGAGAAGCAGGCCACCAGCTGGGAAGACCTGCCCGAGGACATCAAGAACACCTACGACAAGCTCGGCATCCCCGAGGCGGAGAAGCAGCGCCTCGTCGCCGGCGTCGCGGCGCAGTACGAGTCCGAGGTCGTCTACCACGCGATCCGCGAGGACCTCGAGGAGAAGGGCGTCCTCTTCCTCGACACCGACACGGCGGTCCGCGAGCACCCGGAGCTCTTCCAGGAGTACTTCGGCACGGTGATCCCGGCGGGCGACAACAAGTTCGCCGCGCTCAACACCGCGGTCTGGTCCGGCGGAAGCTTCATCTACGTGCCGAAGGGCGTGCATGTCGACATCCCGCTGCAGGCCTACTTCCGGATCAACACCGAGAACATGGGCCAGTTCGAGCGGACGCTGATCATCGTCGACGAGGACGCGTACGTGCACTACGTCGAGGGCTGCACCGCGCCGATCTACTCCAGCGACTCGCTGCACTCGGCGGTCGTCGAGATCATCGTGAAGAAGGGCGGCCGGGCCCGCTACACGACGATCCAGAACTGGTCGAACAACGTCTACAACCTCGTGACCAAGCGGGCGACCGCGGCCGAGGGCGCGACGATGGAGTGGGTCGACGGCAACATCGGCTCCAAGATCACGATGAAGTACCCCGCGATCTACCTGATGGGCGAGCACGCCAAGGGCGAGACGCTGTCGATCGCGTTCGCCGGCGAGGGCCAGCACCAGGACGCCGGCGCGAAGATGGTGCACTGCGCGCCGCGTACGTCCTCGTCGATCGTCTCCAAGTCGGTGGCGCGCGGCGGTGGCCGTACGTCGTACCGCGGTCTGATCGAGATCCAGGAAGGCGCCGACCACTCCAAGAGCTCGGTCAAGTGCGACGCCCTACTGATCGACACGGTGAGCCGCTCCGACACCTACCCCTACGTCGACGTCCGCGAGGACGACGTGGAGATGGCGCACGAGGCCACGGTCTCGAAGGTCACCGACGACCAGCTGTTCTACCTGATGAGCCGCGGCATGAACGAGGACGAGGCCATGGCGATGATCGTCCGCGGCTTCGTCGAGCCGATCGCGCGCGAGCTGCCGATGGAGTACGCGCTGGAGATGAACCGCCTGATCGAGCTGCAGATGGAGGGGGCCGTCGGCTAGTCACCGCCGACGACCTGTTGGGGAACGAGACGATAGAGAGCAACGAGGGAATGCCTGACCAGCTGACTACGCCCGCGGCCGGGAAGCCGGCGTCGCACCTGCACCCGGAGGGGTCGTTCGACCTCGCCGACCACCCGGTGCCGAACGGTCGCGAGGAAGTGTGGCGGTTCACCCCGATCAAGCGGTTGCGGGGTCTGCACGACTCCGCGCCGCTCGACGGGCACGACTACTCCGTCGACGTCACCGCGGACGAGGTCGTGCACGCGGCGTCGGTGTCCGTGGACCACCCGGCGCGCGGCTCCTCGGGGTACGTGCCGAGCGACCGGGTCAGCGCGCGGGCGTGGGAGGCGGCCGACAAGGTCTTCCTGATCACGATCCCCAAGGAGGCCGTGGTCGAGACGCCGACGGTCGTGACGCTGCGCGGCTCGAGCACCGCCACCGCGGCGGCCGGTCACCTGGTGATCGAGGCCGAGCCGTTCAGCCAGTCGACCGTTGTGCTCCAACACGAGGGCTCGGCGGTGTTCGCCGACAACGTCGAGATCGTGGTCGGCGACGGCGCCAAGCTCACCGTCGTCACCGTGCAGGACTGGGCCGACGACGCGGTGCACCACACCAGCCACCACGCGCGGGTCGGACGCGACGCCACGCTCAAGCACGTCGCGGTCTCGTTCGGCGGTGACCTGGTCCGGCTGAACGCCTCGGTGGACTACGCCAGCACCGGCGGCAACGTCGAGATGCTCGGCCTCTACTTCGCCGACGCAGGCCAGCACCTGGAGCACCGGCTGTTCGTCGACCACAACCAGCCGCACACCAAGAGCAACGTCGAGTACAAGGGTGCGCTGCAGGGCGAGAAGGCCGTCATCGTGTGGATCGGCGACGTGCTGATCCGCAAGGCGGCCGAGAACATCTCGACGTACGAGCACAACCGCAACCTGATGTTGACGGACGGCTGCCGCGCCCACTCGGTCCCCAACCTCGAGATCGAGACCGGTGAGATCGAGGGTGCCGGGCACGCGAGCGCCACTGGCCGGTTCGACGACGAGCAGCTGTTCTACCTGCAGTCGCGGGGAATCTCCGACGACGAGGCGCGCCGGCTGGTCGTGCACGGCTACTTCGCCGACCTGATCCGCCGGATTGGCGTTCCCGAGCTGCAGGACCGCCTGCTCGCCTCGGTCGAGGCCGAGTTGGAGAAGAACGTCGGACTCCCCGTCGCCTCCTCCGGAGTGGGTGCATGAGTGAGTTCACCAAGGCTTGCGCCCTCGACGACATCCCCGAGACCGGGGCGGTCGGCGTGACGGTCGGCGACACCCCGGTCGCCGTCGTCCGCAGCGAGGGCAACGTCTACGCGATCCACGACGTGTGCTCGCACGCGGAGGTCCAGCTGTCCGAGGGCGACGTCGAGGACGGCGAGGTCGAGTGCTGGTTGCACGGCTCGCGCTTCGACCTGCGTACGGGCAAGCCGACCGGACTGCCCGCGACCGAGCCCGTACCGGTCTACCCGGTCCAGATCGAGGGCGGCGACGTGCTCGTCGACGTCCACCACCCGTTGAACAACGCAACCCCGTTTGGAGCCTGACCGTTGAGCACGCTCGAGATCCGCGACCTGCACGTCTCCGTCGACACCGAGTCGGGTCCGAAAGAGATCCTGCGCGGAGTCGACCTCGCCGTGAAGTCGGGTGAGACGCACGCGATCATGGGCCCGAACGGCTCGGGCAAGTCCACGCTCGCGTACTCGATCGCCGGCCACCCGAAGTACCAGATCACCAAGGGCACCGTGACGCTCGACGGCCAGGACATCCTCGCGATGACCGTCGACGAGCGCGCCCGCGCCGGGCTGTTCCTCGCGATGCAGTACCCCGTCGAGGTCGCCGGCGTCTCGGTGTCGAACTTCCTCCGCACGGCGAAGACCGCGATCGACGGCAAGGCGCCCGCCCTGCGTACGTGGGTCAAGGACGTCAACGGCGCGATGGAACGCCTCGGCATGGGCACCGACTTCGGCAGCCGCAGCGTCAACGAGGGCTTCTCCGGTGGCGAGAAGAAGCGGCACGAGATCGTGCAGCTGGAGGTGCTCGACCCGAAGTTCGCGATCCTCGACGAGACCGACTCCGGCCTCGACATCGACGCGCTGAAGGTCGTGTCCGACGGCGTCAACCGCTTCCACGACAAGGGTGGCAAGGGCGTTCTGCTGATCACGCACTACACGCGGATCCTGCGCTACATCAAGCCCGACTACGTGCACGTGTTCGTCGACGGGCGCGTGGCCGAAGAGGGTGGCCCGGAGCTCGCCGAGAAGCTCGAGGCCGAGGGCTACGCGGCGTACGTCGCCACGGCGAAGGCAGGCGCATAGCGCGATGACCGCGACGACCGGGTTGGACCCACTGGAGCTGGATCGGATCCGCAAGGACTTCCCGATCCTGGAACGCATGCTGCCGAACGGCAAGCCGCTGGTCTACCTCGACAGTGCCAACACCTCGCAGAAGCCGCGCGCGGTGCTCGACACGATCGCCGAGCACTACGAACGCCACAACGCCAACGTGGCAAGGGCGATGCACACGCTCGGCGAGGAGGCGACGGCCGCCTTCGAGGGTGCTCGGACGAAGCTCGCGCAGTTCATCGGCGCGCCCAGCCGGGACGAGGTGGTGTTCACCAAGAACGCCTCCGAGGCGCTCAACCTGGTCGCGAACGTGCTGGCGTGGGCGGGGGAGCCGTACGGCGTCAAGGCCGGCGACGAGATCGTCGTCACCGAGATGGAGCACCACTCCAACATCGTCCCGTGGCAGCTGCTGTGTGAGCGTACGGGCGCGAAGCTGCGGTGGTTCGGCTTCACCGACGAGGGCCGGCTCGACCTGTCCACGATCGACGAGCTGATCAACGAGCGCACGAAGGTCGTGTCGCTGGCGTACGTCTCCAACATGCTCGGGACCATCAACCCGGTCACGGAGATCGCCCGCCGCGCGCACGAGGTCGGCGCGCTGGTGGTCGCGGACGCGTCGCAGGCGGTGCCGCAGCTGCCCGTCGACGTCTCGACGCTCGGCGTCGACTTCCTCGCGTTCACCGGGCACAAGATGTGCGGCCCGACCGGCATCGGCGTGCTCTGGGGCCGGCGCGAGCTGCTGGAGCAGCTGCCGCCGTTCCTCGGTGGCGGGGAGATGATCGAGGTCGTACGCATGGAGCGTTCGACGTACTCGCCTCCGCCGCACAAGTTCGAGGCGGGCACGCCCCCCATCGCGCAGGCGATCGGGCTCGGTGCGGCCGTCGACTACCTGTCCACGATCGGCATGGAGAACGTCGCCGCGCACGAGCGCGAGGTCACGGCGTACGCGCTCGAGGGGCTCAAGTCCGTGGGTGGCTTGACGATTCTCGGGCCGAACGAGCCGGTCGACCGGGGCGGCGCGATCAGCTTCGAGCTCGACGGCGTGCACCCGCACGACATCGCCCAGGTGCTGGACGAGCTGGGGATCGCCGTACGAGCCGGGCACCACTGCGCGTGGCCCGCGCACCGCCGGCTCGGCGTGCAGGCGTCCACGCGCGCGTCGTTCTACCTGTACACCTCGACCGGGGAGATCGACGCGCTGGTCGACGGGCTGGACCAGGTGAAGAAGTTCTTCCGAGTCGGTGAGGGCTGATGCAGGTCGAACAGCTCTACCAGGACATCATTCTGGACCACTACAAGCACCCGCACGGCAAGGGCTTGCGGGAGCCGTTCGAGGCCGAGGTCTACCATGTCAACCCGACCTGCGGCGACGAGGTGACGCTGCGCGTGCACGTCGCGAACGGCGTCGTGGCGGACGTGTCGTACGAGGGCCAGGGCTGCTCGATCAGCCAGGCTTCGGCGTCGGTCATGTACGACCTGATCAGCGGCAAGAGCGTCGACGTGGCGATGAAGCTGCACGACGAGTTCCTCACGCTGATGCAGTCCAAGGGCCAGATCGAGCCGAACGAGGACGTGCTGGAGGACGGGATCGCGTTCGCCGGCGTGTCGAAGTACCCGGCGCGGATCAAGTGCGCGCTGCTCGCCTGGATGGCGTGGAAGGATGCGACGCTGCAGGCTGTTGGTGCAGCCGAGGGAGGCAAGTCATGAGCGATGCTGTGAAGACCACCGACGACGACGTTCTCGAAGCCCTGAAGGACGTGGTCGACCCCGAGTTGGGCATCAACGTCGTGGACCTCGGGCTGATCTATGGCGTCGCGCTCGAGGACAACTCGGTGACGATCGACATGACGCTGACGTCGGCGGCGTGCCCGTTGACCGATGTGATCGAGGATCAGACGCAGATCGCGCTGGACGGCCTGGTCGAGTCGTTCCGGATCAACTGGGTCTGGATGCCGCCGTGGGGTCCGGACAAGATCACCGATGAGGGTCGCGAGCAGTTGCGGGCGCTCGGCTTCAACGTGTGAGAGAGCTGACGGTCGGCGTCGCGCGCCTGTCGCGTTGGCTTGCCGGGTTCGGCGAACGGCACGGCGAGGTTTCGTTCGAGGCGGCGCCGTTGGAGGTCGTGGTGACGGCCGCCGACGGCGCCGTCGCCGTGTTCGAGGTGCCGTTCGCGCCTTTGTCGGTTGCTGATTCGCCGTACGGCGGGCTGGTCGAGCACGCGACGCGGGACCGGCGGGTGGGTGTGCTGCTCGTGCGGCGCGGTGGCTATGCGGCCGGCGTCTTCGAGGGGTCGAAGCTGCTGGTCTCCAAGGTGGGGTCGCGGCACGTGCAGGGACGTACGGCGGCCGGCGGGTGGTCGCAGCAGCGGTTCGCGCGGCGCCGGGAGAAGCAGGCTCGCGAGGCGATGGAGTCCGCGGCCGACGTGGTGGCCCGGGTGCTGCTGCCCGAGGTGCGTTCGTTGGACGCCGTGATCGTCGGTGGTGACCGGCCGTCGGTGGCGGCCGTACTCGACACGCCGCGGCTGGCGCCGCTGAAGGCGCTCGTGGTGCCGCCGCATCTGAACGTTCCGGACCCTCGGCACGCCGTGCTGCAACGCACGCCGGACGACTTCCGCGTTGTCCGAATCCGGCTGACCGAGCCGGGGGATTGAACCGGCGCGGCTTCCCACCCGTGTCCGCATCGGGATCAGGGCGTCGTAGGCAACCAGCCAACGTCCCCTGGAGGACAACAGATGCTTCGATCCACCAAGGCCCTCGCTGTCGCGGGCGGCCTGCTTTTGGCGCTCGGCCTCGCCAGTCCGTCGTACGCCGCCAGCACCTCGTCGGTCTGGGTCGACGAGGACCTCGTCCGCTTCGACGGCGCGCGGGCGGTGGGCAGTGCGGTCACCGTCGTACAGAACGGGTTCACCGTCGTGGTCACCGACTCTGCCGCTCCGCTGGTCGTCGGCGAGGGTTGCGTGCCGCTGGACGCCCACCGGGCTCGCTGCGAAGGTGCGCAGGCGGTGTCGCTGCACCTGTGGGACGGCGACGACGTGTTGGACGCCGCCGCGACGACGCGTCAGGTCATCGCCGACCTCGGGTTCGGCAACGACGAAGCGGTCGGCGGCGCGGGCTTCGACACCCTGACCGGCGGCCCAGGCGACGACGACCTGAACGGCGGCGCGGGCAACGACGTCCTCAACGCTCGCGACAACCGCGGCGGTGACGTGACCGACGGCTCGCTCGGAGTCGACGTCTGCCTCACCGATCCCGGCGACATCCGGGTGAGCTGCTGAACCATCGCGTCGAGCCGAGCGTGTCAACGGGTGGGACCTGGGCGAGGGCTTTCTGCTCACCTTGGGAGCGTCCATGGCACGTCCGTTTCTCGCTCGGCTCGTCGCTCTGTGCTCGATCACCGCTGGCATCGCCGTCTCGCTGACAGGTCCGGCTGCCGCATCGCCTCCTCTGTCGTACGTCTTCTCCGAGGACTTCCTCACCGTGCGGTTCGACTCGTACGGCCCCGCCGCCAACGAGCTGACGGTAGTGGAGGGGAACGGCGTGATCACGCTCCACGATCCGCTGACGTCGATCGTGCCCGGTGAGGGCTGTGTGGCCACCGATGGCGCGTCGCACACCGTCGTCTGCGAGGGACTGACGTCGATCGTCAACCTGTGGGGCGGAAACGACGTTCTCGACGCCACCGCGACGCGCGGTGTGATCGGAGATCTCGGCGACGGTGACGATGTCGCGTACGGCGGCCGGGAACGGGACTCGCTGTCGGGCGGCCGCGGCTCCGATCTGCTGTCCGGTGGTCCTGGCGGCGACTCGTTGGCCGGAGATCCCGGGGCCGACGAGATCGTCGGTGGTCCCGGCTTCGACCTCGCGCTCTACAACCTCTACAAGGTTCCGGTGACCGCCGATCTCGACGCGGAGACTGGCGACGACGGTGCCGCTGGCGAGGGCGACACGATCCGTACCGACGTCGAGGGACTGGTCGGCGGGTTCGCGAACGACACGTTGACCGGTGGGTCTGGGCCGAACTGGCTGCTCGGCGCGAACGGCGACGACCTTCTCTCGGTACGCGACGGCGTGGGCGGGGACTCGGTCGACGGTGGGCTCGGCAAGGACGTGTGCCTCACCGACCCTGGCGATGTGCGGGTGAGCTGCTGACCGGAAGGGCTATCGTCACGCGGCATGACGATCGCGCTTCGACCGCTCGCCGTTTCCGACTGGGAAGCCGTGCACTCGTGGGCCCAGCTGGAGGAGTCGTGCCGCTACCAGGCGTGGGGTCCGAACACGCCTGAGGAGACGCGGGCGTACGTGGAGGCCGCCGTCGCGGCGTGGTCGCAGTCCCGGTTCATCCACGCGATCCTCGAGGACTCGCAGGTGATCGGGACCGCTGAGCTGAAGCTGTCGGGTGGGCGAACGGGCGAGATCGCGTACCTCGTCCACCCGGCGCGCTGGGGCCGGGGGATCGCCACCTCGGCCGCCCGGCTGCTGCTCGAGCTCGGCTTCGGTTCGCATCAGTTGCACCGCATCTTCGCCACCTGCGACCCCCGCAACGAGGCGTCGGGCCGGGTGCTGACGAAGCTCGGCATGACGTACGAGGGTCGGATGCGCGAGACGCTGTGGATCCGCGACGGCTGGCGCGACTCGGACCTCTACGCGATCCTCGAGTCCGACTAACCCGTGATCATGGCTCTTGGGGGCGGCGGTCGAGGGCGTCGTAGTGGGCGGAGCGTTCGTCGAACCTCACGAGGACTGCCTGGGCCGCCTGCGGCACGTGGGCGAGGTCGTACTCCTCACCCATGAAGGATGTGATCGCATCGAGGTCGTCGAACCACATCAGCGTGACGAACTCGACCTCCTCGCCGGCCTCGCGCCGCAGCAAGTCGATGTGCTGGAAGCCAGGGATCCGTCGGGCCTCGATGCCGGGGATCACCTCGCCGCGGACGACGGCCTCGTACGCGTCCGCGTTCTCCGGTGTCGTCCAGCCCCGCCACAGCCTGCAGATCATTCCGGTCTCCCATCATGTTCCAGGTCCAACGTCCCAAGATGGTCACGGAACCCCGTCATGGTTTCAGCGTTCTCCGCCGTTATGGCGCCAAGGTCAGCGGTGGCGAGATTCCGCGGTAGCAAGTCGAGATCGGCGGCTCGCATACCCCGCTGTTTCCTTCTGCCTCCTTAGCAATAGACCGCTCAATCCTGGCTATGACATCGGCGTCCGGAGGGCGCGCAGCGAAGACCGCGAGTTTCGTTCTCGGCTCGCGATGCCAATCGCGACCGCGAGACGTTGTGGATCCGCGCGATCCTCGAGTCCGACTGACTCGTGATCATGTACGTGATCGTGAAACCAGAGTGGTCGTATACACCACTCCGCCTTCATGATCACGTACATGATCACCGCCGGGGTCAGCGCTTGAGGAGGGCGGTGGCCTCGGCGACGAGGTCGACGAGCTTGGTGGTGGAGGGCTCGGTCGAGCAGACGATCTCGGAGATGCCCTCGGCCTCCCACTTGGCGAACGTCTCGGCGAGGAACGCCGCGTCGCCGCGGAGGGTGCGGTCGTTCTCGTCGGCGTCCGACTTGGGCTCGCCGACGAGCAGGCCGACCGTACGCCGGAGGGTCGCGGGGTCGCGGCCGATCTTCTCGCAGGCCTGCGTCAACGCGTTGTTGACATCGAGGTAGCGCTCCGTGGGCTGGCCGAACCAGGCGAGGTTCCAGGTGTCCGCGTACTTCGCCGTGAGCTCGAGCATGCGCGGGCCCTTCGACGCGACGAGGATCTCCGGCGCCTTGCGGCCGGGACGGTCGCGGATCGGCGCCTCGTCGGCCTGGTTGTGCTGGCCGTTCAGCGTGGCGCGCCCGTCGCGCAGCATCGTCGTGGTGATCTCCAGCGCCTCGGCGAACGAGGACACACGCTGCTTGAACGGGATGCCGAACGCGGTGAACTCGGGCAGGTGCCAGCCGGCGCCGAGGCCGAGCACGAGGCGGTTGTTGCTGATGTCCTGCACAGTGTCGGCCATCCGGGCCAGCACGCCGGGGTTGCGGAACGGCGTCGCGAGCACGAGCACGCCGAGCGAGATGCGTTCGGTCGCCTCGGCCAGTGCAGTGAGGACGCTCCAGGCCTCCCAGGGTGAGTCGGCGGAGCTCTCCGGCTTGTCGCCGACGAGGTGGTCGTACGTCCAGACCGCGTCGAGTCCGGCCGCTTCCGCGTGCAGCGTGAGCGCGCGAATCTCGGCGTACGGCAGAGGTACGCCGGGCTCCAGCTCGTCGCCCATCGGAAGAATGAGGCCAATCCGCATTTCAGTCCCTTCCCAACAGCATGTCGAGGCCGAACTCGAACCTAGCTTGGGCGGTCTCGGCGTTGAAGTACTTTCCGGCATCGCGCAGGTAACGGAACGACTCCGCCGGCAGGCTCGCGATGTAGTCCTGGACCTGCTGTCCGCGCCGTGCCGCCTCGGCCTGGTCGAGGTCGCCGGCCTGCCAGCTGCTGCCCTCGTACGCGACAGCCTTGGTGTAGAGCGAGAGCGCGTCGAACGCGTACGCCGCGGGCCCCTCGTCGTACCCGCCGGCGTGCAGGAGGGCGAGGATCGCCTCGCCGTGCCGGAGCGCGTTCGGACCGACTGGGACCATCGTCGTCCAGGCGACCCTCGCGATGCCCTGGTGCTGGAGCATCGCTCCGAGCTGGTCGCGCAGAAGCTGCTTGAGCTGGTCCTTCCACCTCGCGGCGTCGGGCTGGGGGAGCGTGACCTCGCCGAGGACGCGGTCGTACATCAGCTCGTGCAGCTCCTCCTTGTGCGCGACGTGCACGTACAGCGACGCGGGTCCGGTCTCGAGCGCCTCGGCGACGCGGCGCATGGTGACGTTGTCGATGCCCTCTTCGCCGAGGATCGCGAGCGCGGTGGCGACGATCAGCTCCTGCGAGAGCGGCGCCTTGTGCGCGCGGCGCTTGGCCTTGCGTTCACGCCAGGGTGGGATCGCTGCGTCGGTCATGGGCGAACATCGTACCTTGTTGCGAACGTTGTTCGTTCATGGAACGATGTTCGTCATGAAGAAGCTCATGGTCGCGGTGATCGGCGGACTCGACGCACCCGCGGCGGCGGTGTCGGAGCTGGTGCTGACCGACCTTTCAGCCGCGACGGGCGGTCGGTACACGCCGACGGTCGAGGTGGACGGCGCACGGACGACGTACGCGATCCAGGGCGGCTGGTGGTACCGCGGCGAGTACACGATCGAGCCCGACGACCAGGGCGGGACCCGCTTCACCCACCGCGTCTACAACGTCGCCTCGTGGATGCGCTGGGCCGTGCCGCTGGCGAACAAGGGCTTCGTCGGCTTCCGCGAGACGACCCGCCGGGGGATCAAGGCCCAGCTCGACCGCCTGGGCGAGCGCCTCGCCTGCCGCACCTGGCTGGAGTCCTGACCGGCGTTTGAATGAAGGGCACCTTCATTCCATAGGTTCGAATGAAGGTGCCCTTCATGAAAGGACGGGTCAGCCCGCCGAGCGCGCGGCCACGGAGGTGCCCATGCGGGACTCCCGAACCTGGCGGGGCAGGCGGCCGAGGCGGATGACCTCGCCGGCGCCGGTGAAGCGGATCCGGCGCAAAGCGTTCGCCGCCGGGCGGTCGAGTACCGCCGCCGACGTGGCGCCCGGCATCAGCAGCTCCGGGCCGGCCTCAGCCTTCGCCAGCAGCTTCTTCCACCGCATCACGTGCGTAGCGAAGCGGCCCGCGTCGACGACCCGGCCGCGCGCCACCTGGCCGGCGCGTGCCTCCTCCGCCGTCGTGTCGAGCAGCAGCAGGTGCGACTCGAGGCCGCGGCGCGCCGCCCGTTCGCCGATCATGCGACGCATCCAGGGACGCGTCCCGCAGTCGTGGATCACGATCGGCCCGCCCTTGTCGAGCGCGCCGAAGATCCGGACGTAGTGACCGAGGTGCACCAGCGGCCGCCAGCGGCGGTACGGCAGGCGGCCGAGGAACGGCTGCAGCTTGCCGCGGACCTGCGCCGAGTCCAGCACGGTCACCCCGTCGTCGGTCCGGGTGGGCAGAACCGACGATCCGGGCACTCCGTACAACCGCTGCAAGAGCGTGCTCTTTCCGGCCCCGGGGACGCCTGCGAGCAGGACGACGGACGCCCTGGGGAAGCTGATTTCCTCGACGAGAGACCCGCGATAGTCGCGGGTCGGGCTGGTGGTCATGAGTCGTACAACGCGCCGGACCGCCGCACACGTTCCGTCACGCCCGGCAGTCGGGGTTGATCCAGGGTCTGCCCTGGCTGGACCCTGGGTACGGAACAACGGTCGGTGCGCCATCCGTTCACTGGTCGTACCCACTACGAGGAGGCATCGTGGCATCGCTGCTCGACCGCATCTTGCAGTACTTCCGCGGCCCGCAGGGCAAGAAGGTCGTTGCCAAGGCGCAGCAGCTCGCCCGCGACCCGCGTACGCAGGAGTACGTCCGCAAGGCCAAGGCCAAGGCGAACCAGCTCGCGAACGACCCGCGCACCCAGCAGACGGTCAAGAAGGCTCAGGACCGCCTGCAGAAGGCCGCGAGCAACCCGCGGACCCAGGCCAAGATCCGTTCGATCGTCAACAAACTGGACAAACGCTAGCTCTCGACGGCGGCATAGCCGCCGAGCGCGATCAGTGCCCCGCCTGAGGCGAACCGCGGCCACCGCACCGGCCGCTCGCCTCGGCGGGGCATTTTCGCGCGCACCGTGCTGGTGAGCGCCACGGCCACGACGTCGGCGAGCGTGTTCAGCGTCACCGAGATCAGGCCGAGCAGCAGCGCCTGCCACCAGACCGAGCCCGCCTCGGTGTTCAGGAACTGGGGCACGAACGCGAGGAAGAACAGCGCGGTCTTCGGGTTCAGCGCCTCGGTGAGTACGCCCTGGCGGAACGCGCCCCGCGTGTTCGCGGGCTGGTCCGCGGCGAGCAGCTCGCGGTCGGCCTCGCGGCGCAGCAACGTACGGACGCCGAGGTAGATCAAGTACGCGGCGCCCGCGTACTTCACCACGCTGAACGCCACCGACGACGTCGCGAGCAGCGCCGAGAGCCCGGCCGCGGCGGCCACGACGTGCACGAGGCCACCCACCGCGGTGCCCGCCGTGGAGAGCAGCCCGGCGCGGCGCCCGCCGCTCAGCGTCCGGGCGGCGACGTACAACATGCCGGGCCCGGGAATGGCGGCGAGTACCGCTGCTGCTGCAACGAAGGCGAGGAGCCGTTCGACCTCGATCACGTCTTCGACCCTAGCCGAGGAGCGCCGATGACCTTCGTCTTCCATCCAGGGGACACCTTCGAGTTGCCGCGCCCGAAGGTGGTGGAGCGCATGGCGATGCCGGCGGACGCGACGGGCGGGACGCTGTCGATCCTGGAGATCGTCGTGCAGCCGGGCGGGCTGGTGGCGCCGGTCCATGTGCACACGCTCGAGGACGAGACGATGTACGTGTACGAGGGCGTCGTCGGCGCGCTGCTCGGCAAGGAGGAGCTCGAGGTCGGGCCTGGCGGTACGGCGTTCCTGCCCCGCGACGTGGCGCACTCGTTCTGGAACAGCGGCGACGTGCCCGCCCGGCTGATCATCGCCATAACGCCGGGGAATCTGGACGGCTACTTCCGCGGCTTGCCCGCGACGAACGGGCCGGACGAGATCGTCGAGCTGGCCCGTTCGTACGGGATGGAGCTGCGGATGGAGAGCGCGCGAGAGCTCGGCGAGCGGCACGGTGTTTCGATGTTCTGACCTCTCCGGCGGGGTCGGTGCACGCGCTTACAGGCGGTGCGCGGAGAATGACAGCTGGGAATGCGGGGTATGGGGCGGGTTGTCCACAAGGTCTCACGGAACGCCAGGGCGGGTCACGTGCTCGTCCCTAGACTGAATTGGCGAGGTCGGGGGCCCAGACTCTAGGGGGACACGTTGCGCGCAGCTGCAACGCTCCGTAGTGCCGCGCTCGTGCTCGGCGCCGTTCTCGCGCTCTCCGGTTGCGCGGGCGAAGGTTCCACGCCGAACGGCGACGTGGAGTCCTCGAACGGCTCGTCGCCGTCGCCCTCCGCGCCGCCCGAGCCGACCGTCGACCCAGCGGTGTACAAGAAGTCGCTCGCCCAGACGGTGCGGCCGGTCAACCAGTCCCTGGTCGCGGTGGCGAACGCCCGCGGCCTGCCCGCGTTGTCCGCGACAATCGGCAAGGCCCAGACCGCGCTCGGCAAGGCCGCCCAGGACCTCGAGGCGCTGGAGCCGCCGGACGCCGCGGCGGCGGAGCACTCCAAGCTCGCACTGGCCCTGTCGGAGCTGAGCGCCGACCTCGGCGGCGTGAGCGACGCGGTGTCGGGCAAAGAACTGTGCGCGCCGTCGTCCGTACTCAGCCAGCTCGGCAAAGCGCGCGGCATGACCTCCGTGCCGGCGGCCACCAAGGCGCTGTCCACCAAGGGCTTCGCGGTGAACGTCGTACTCCCGAAGACCCCGCCCGTCCAAACCCGCCGCCTCCCGAACGGCGACTACCTCCGCCGAGGGAGCACGTCGGGGCGCGGCTCGCTGACGATCCAGAACGGCACCGACACCGACACGGTGATCACGCTGGCGAAGGGCAAGAGCCCATCGTCGGTGGTGTACGTGCGCGCGAACGGCAGCTTCGAGATCAAGGGCGTGCGGAACGCGAAGTACACGGTGTTCTACGCGACCGGTCAGGACTGGGACAGCGCCTCGCGGTCGTTCACGCGGCAGTGCGGGTTCAAGAAGTTCGACGAGACGCTGAACTTCACGACCGATCGGCGCGGCAACTTCATCTACTATTCGCGCTTCTCCCTCACCCTGCAGCCGGTGATCGGCGGCAACGCGACCACGAGCGAAGTGGACCCAAAGGACTTCCCCGTCCAGTAGCCGGGGTGCTGCCGTTTGTATGAAGGGCACCTTCATTCGAACCTATTGAATGAAGGTGCCCTTCATTCAAAACAGCGGGGACGGAACCACCCGGCTTCATCTGCACGACAAGAGGCCGGGGGCCAACAGGCGACCTCAGCACGGCAACAAACCCGAGCAAGAAGGAACCTGGCCCGGGCACCCGTTCCCGGGGGAGGGGCGGCGCGTGAAAAACAGGTGGCCGGGCCGGGCCGGGTCGGGTCAAGGGTCGAAGATCGCGAAGCGACGTCGTTTGCATCCTGCGCGAAGCGCCGCACAAACGGCGCCCTTGACGCGCCCCGGACCGGCCACCACACTCGACCGCCGCAACAGCCCACGGACAGCACCAACGCCCGGAGAGCTCTCAGCGGAGACCGCGCCAAGACAGCACCAAAGCCAGCGAGCTTCGCCAAGATCACAAGCAGCGTCCGCCGCACAAGACGGAGCCACTCCGCGGACCAGTTGAATGAAGGGCACCTTCATTCAAACCCCCGCTGAGGCAGAGGGCCGTACCGCACCAAGCCAGCACCAACAGCCAGGGGAGCTTCGCCAAGAACCCGAGCCCACGCAGCCGGACGAGTTGTTGGACAGATGTCGGGATAGAAGCCGAGATCTGTCCAACAAGTCACGCCAGCACTCAGTCGAGGACACCTGGCCCAGCGGCCGGCCTCGTCATCGGAGGTTGTCCACAGCTCATGCCCACTTCCCTAGCCAGAACGGGGTTGCGGGGCTTCCTTGCCACGATGTAAACCCCAGTCTGGTGAGGGAAGTCGCAGCCGGTTGTGGAGAAGGTCAGGAGGTGAGGGCGAGGTCGACGATGTGCTCGGCGATCGCCAGGGAGGAGGTGGCGCCGGGGGAGGGGGCGTTGCGGACGCACACCACGTGGCCGCGGCGGGTGATGCGGAAGTCGTCCACCAGCTGCCCGTCCCGGCCCAGTGCCTGGGCGCGGATCCCCGACGGACCACGCACCACGTCGGCAGCGGTCAGCGCGGGAACGTAGCGGCGCGCCGCCGCGACGAAGCGGCGCTTGCTCAACGACCCCGCCATCTCCGCAACCCCAGTGCGCCAGTGCTGCCGCGCGAAACGCCGGAAGCCCGGCCAAGCGACGGCTTGGCGCAGATCGCCAGGCGACATCCGCCGCCACCGATAGCCCTCGCGCGCGAGAGCCAGCACCGCGTTCGGCCCGACCATCACCTCGCCGTCGGTCCGCAGCGTCAGATGTACGCCCAGGAACGGATAGCGCGGATCCGGCACCGGATAGATCAACCCACGAACGAGATACCGCCGCTCCGGCCGCAGCAGGTGATACTCACCGCGGAACGGCACGATCATCGGATCCGCCTCGTCGCCAGCCAGCCGCGAGACCCGGTCGGCGAACAACCCCGCGCACACGATCACCAGGTCGAACGCCTCCGCGAACCCGCCCGATCCCTGCACGATCACCGTCGTCCCGCGCTCGACGAACCCCGTGACCTCCACGCCGAGCCGCAATGTAGCGCCCAACGCAGCGGCATCGGCGGCCAGAGCGAGCGTCACACCCACGAAGTCCGCGATCGCCGTCGTCGGCGAGTGCAGCCCGGCCACGCCCTGCGCGTGCGGCTCGATCTCCGAGACCTCGCCGGCGGAGAGCATCCGCACGCCAGGCACGCCGTTCGCCAACGCGCGCTCGTGAATCCCACCAAGCCGAGATGCCTCAGCCGCGTCCAACGCGACCAAGACCTTCCCGCACTCGGTGTACGCCACCCCATGAGCAGCGCAGAACGCCTTCAACAGCCCGACCCCGCGCCGGCACAGCCGCGCCTTCAGCGACCCCGGCGTGTAGTAGAGCCCCGCGTGCACGACCCCGCTGTTGTGCCCGGTCTGATGAGCGGCGAGCGTGGACTCCTTCTCCAGCAACGTCACCGAGGCCGACGGCTGCGAGCGCAGCACCTGCCGCGCGACGGCCGTTCCGATGATCCCACCGCCGATGACGGCTACCCGCACGCTCAGACGCCCGTCTTGTCGCTGTCGCGACTCTTGCGAGACTCCTCGTCCTCGGCGCGCGCGGTACGGTTCCGCGCGATCGTCGCCATGATCGTCCGCCCGATGCGCGTCGCGAAGATCGGTACGAGGATCAGCAGCACGATCACGCCGATCAGCACGAGCGACTGCGAACGCGTCACGAAGATCTCGAACGAACCGCGCGAGATGATCATCGTCTGCCGCAAAGTCTGCTCGGCGATCTGCCCGAGCACCAGCGCCACGACCAGCGCCGCCGGCGATAATCCGAAGCGCCGCATGAAGAAACCGAGGATGCCGCAGGCGAGCATGATGCCGACCTCGATGAAGCTGCTGTTCACCGCGTACGTACCGAGCACGCACAGCACGATGACGATCGGCGCCAGGATCTTGAACGGCACCCGCGCGATGCTCGCGAACGCCGGGATGAAGAAGATGTTGACCACCAGCAACATCACGTTGCCGAGGTACATGCTGCCGATCAGGCTCCAGGCGAACTCCGGGTTGTCCGTCATCAGCAACGGACCCGGCTCGAGGTCCCACATCAGGAAGCCGCCGAGAAGTACGGCCGTCGCCGCTGATCCCGGAATCCCCAACACCAGAAGGGGAATCATCGCGCCAGCCGACGCTGCGTTGTTCGCCGCCTCCGGCCCGACCAGACCGGCCATCATGCCCTTGCCGAACTTCTGCGGCGTCTTCGACACCGACTTCTCGACGCTGTACGACATCAGCGAGGCGACGGTCGCGCCAGCACCCGGCGCCGTCCCCACGAAGAAGCCGAGGATCGAGCCACGCAGCATCGACCACTTCGTCTCGCGGAAGTCCTTCTTTGTCGGCCAGAAACCCTTGTCCCGCACGCTGACCGAGAAGTAGCCGAGCTTCTCCAGGTGCCCGCCCTTGTAGAGCGTGTAGAAGATCTCGCCGAGACCGAACAGCCCGATCGCGACCGGCACGAAGTCGATGCCGTCGATGAGGTCGACCGAGCCGAACGTGTACCGCTGCTCACCGGTGCCCACGGCCGGACCGACCGTCGCCAAGGCGAAGCCGAGCAGTGCCGACAACGCACCCAGCAGGCGGTTCTTGCCGATGATCACTACCAGCGCGATCAGGCCGGCGATCACGAGCAGGAACAGCTCCGGCGGCCCGAAGTTCGACGCCACGTCCGCCAGCCCGGGGGCCGCGACGCTGATCAGGATCGCGCCGATCGTTCCCGCGACGAACGAGGCGATCGCCGCCATCACCAGTGCGGGGCCGGCACGTCCCTTTTTGGCGAGTGGATAGCCGTCGAACGTACTCGCCACCGTCGCAGACTCGCCCGGTGTGTTGATGAGCACTGACGTGATCGTGCCGCCGTACATCGCGCCGTAGTAGACGGCCGCGAGCATGACGATCGCGCCGGCCGGGTCGAGCGTGAACGTCAACGGCAGCAGGATCGCGAGTGCCGCCGACGGACCGAGTCCGGGCATGACGCCGACGATCATGCCGACCATGACCCCTGCCAGGAGCAGCAGAAGGTTCATGGGGGTCAGGACATTGGCGATGCCGGTGGCGAGGTTTCCGAAGATATCCACGTGCGTTGCTCCGCTATGAGTAGAGCGAGTACTTGCACAAGCTGGCCAAACCGTCAGCCCAGGTTGAGGAAACCTCCGGGCATTCCGGCGTCGAGGAGCACGGTGAAGAGCAGATACAAGAACACCGGCAGCAGGATCGCGACCGCCGCGTTCACCAGATGCTTGCCCCGGTTGAGAACCGAGAGCGTCGCCCCGAGGAACACGACCGACGACAACGTCGCGCCGAGTGGTTCGAACAAGAAGAAGAACACCACGCTGCAGAGGACGACAGCGAGCAGGGCCCGGGGGTATTGACCCTCAACGCCGTCGCCCTCCGCAGCTTCCGGAACCCGCGGTGCTTCCCCCACCGCAGATCTCCGGAGACTTTGGCGAACGGTCTTGACGAGAGCGATCACACACAACAGCAGGGCTGCGAACCCAATGATGCGAGGGAAGAAGCCGGCGGCCAGACGGCCGTGCGACGACTTCCAGTCCATGCCCATGGCCAACGACGTGTACACGCCGAACAGCACGGTGAGTGCGACCAGGAACAGCGTCTGTGGATCCGCCCAAGGTCTTGGTGCGCGGGCCGGTCGCGCGGCCTTCAACGACCGGCCCGCGGTTTGGGGGAACGTCATCCCGGGAGCTTCCCGCGTTCCTTGAGGATGGTTTCGAACTGCGTGTTGGTGTCGTTGAGATAGTTCGTGAAGTCCTCGCCCCAACGCAGATCCTCGGTGAGGGAGTTCTTCTCGATGTATTCCTTCCACTCAGGCGTCGCGGCGACCGTCTTCATGGTGGCGATCCACCAGTCGGTCGCCTCCTTCGGCGCGTCCGGCGGGAGGATCAGACCACGCGGCATCGTCGGCAGGTCCTTGAAGCCGAGCGACTCTGCGGTGGGGATGTCCGGGTACTTCGTCAGCGGCTTCGCACCGGTGAACATCAGCGCCTTCAGCGCCTTACCGTCGATCTGACCGGTGACCTCAGCGGGGTTCGACACGGCGCCGTCGAGCGACTTCGACGTCAACGCGGTGAGGAGCTGGCCCTGCTCGTCGAACGGAACGTACTCGAGCTCGAAGCCGGCCTTCTCGGCGAGGATGTCCAAGACGATGAAGTCGACGTTGACCTCGCCGATTCCCCCGACGCTTACCGAGCCCTTCTGTTTCGCCTTTTCCACCCACTGGGCCCACGACGTGACCCCGCTGTCCGCGGTGACGATGAAGAAGAGAGCGTCACTGGCCAGTAGGCCGACATGGGTGAAGTCGCGGTAGGTGAAGCCGGTCTTGGACTCGAGGGGCGTCGTGATGAAGGAGCCGGACGTCGTAGAAATGGCATAGCCGTCACCCTTCTTCTTCTTGAGGTAGCCCCAGCCAGTGGTGCCGCTACCGCCCTCGCGGTTCTCCACGGCGATGTTCTTCGGGTACAGCTTCTGCTTCTTGAGGATGTCGACCAGCGTGCGGGCCATGATGTCGTTGCCGCCGCCGGGACCGAACGCGACCGTCCAGTCCATATCCTCGTTTGGGTAACCATCCGTACTCGTAGTGCTACCGTTACCTTGGTTGCACGCCGCGGCGGTCGCGGCGAGAACCAATGTGAGAGCGACCCCTAGTACGGCTTTTGCGTACTTTCCCACTTTCACTTCTGGCCTCCTTGCCAGGTCAACTGCTTCGGCCCTAGCGGAACCTGGGTGTGCGCTTCTCGAGGAAGGCACGAACTCCTTCGGCGTAGTCCTCTGTGTCGAAGGAGGAGTTGCGGATCTCGGTCGTCTTCTCGTCGTCCTCGACCTGACCCGAGAGAATACGACCCACGATCGACTTCGCTGCACGCACACTGAACTGAGCGCGTGTGGTGAGCAGCTGGGCGAAGTCGTACGTGACCTTGTCCAGGTCGTCCACCGTGGACAGTTCATCCAGCAAGCCGAGGCGTTGTGCCTGCTCAGCGCCGATTTGCTGGCCTGACATGAGGATCCATTTGGTACGTGCCGGACCCACCAGGTCGACGAGCCTCTTGGTCGACTCGAGGCTGTAGACCAGGCCCAACTTGGCCGGCGTGATCGCCATGCGCGTCCGGTCGTCGCCGAAGCGCAGGTCGCACGAGAGCGCGAGTCCGCAGCCACCGCCGATGCAGTAGCCGTGGATCAACGCGATCGTCGGTGTGTTGACGTTCTCGATCGCCTTTTCCGCCGCGGCGACGCGCTGGTTGTACGACTTCGCGCTGTCGGCGTTGCCGCGTACCTCTTCGAACTCACTGATGTCGGCGCCGGAAGCGAACGCCTTCGTGCCAGCGCCCCGCACGACGATGACCTTGACGGACTCGTCGGTGTCGAGCGAGGCGAACAAGGCCGGAATCGCCTTGTACATCTCGAGAGTGATCGCGTTGTGACTGTCCGGACGGTTGAGCACCACCGTCGCGACAGCTCCGTCGCGTTCTACGAGAAGATCGTCGGACATCCCCGCTCAGCTCCGGTAGAGGTCGAAGTAGGGCGCGTTCGCCGCGCGAGCGCGATCGTGCGACCCGCCACCGTTGCCGATGCCGCGACCGACGTTGTGCCCGCCGGCGGTGCCGGCCGAGCGGCCGGACGCGGACGGTGTCGCGGGGCGGTCGGGTCGTTCCTGCCGGCGCTTGCCGGGGTGCAGCTCGGGGTGCGCGTCGAACGCGATGCCGTCCGCGTACAACGCGTCGATCTCGTGCTTGCTCAAGCCCGCTTCGCCGAGGATCTCGCTGGTGTGCTGGCCGAGCCAGGGCGCGGGGCCCTTCACCTGCACATCGAGTCCGGAGAACTTCGTCGGCGGGGCGATCGTCTTCATCGGGCCGATGATCGGGTGGTCCAGGTCCACGACCATGCCGCGGGCCTGGATGTGCGGATCGGCGAGCGCCTCTTCGTACGTGAGGACATGGCCGCCGGGCACGCCCGCCTTGTCGAGGATCTCGACCCACTCGTTCGTGGTCTTGGTGCCGGTGATCGCCTCGAGCTCGGCCTCGAGCAGGTCGATGTGCTCCATCCGCGCGGGCAGCGTCGCGAACCGTTCGTCGGTCAGCCACTCCGGCCGGTCGACGACCTGGGTGACGAGACGTTCCCAGAGCCGGTCGTTGTTGGCGCCGATCGTGACGTACCCGTCGATCGTCCGGTACGCCTGGTACGGGGTGGAGCGGCGGTGCCGGGTGCCGGTCGGCTCGGGCGTCTCGCCGTCGCCGAAGTACGCGCCGGACTCCCACACCGTCCACGCCAGGCCGGCGTCGACGAGGGAGATGTCGAGGTACTGACCCTGTCCGGTTCTGGCCCGCAGCAGCTCGGCCGCCATGATCGAGTAGACGGCGGTGACGCCGGCGGCGATGTCGTTGATCGCGATGCCGACCTTGGTCGGGCGGCCGTCGGGGTGGCCGGTCATCCGGAGGAAGCCGCCGGTGCCCTGGGCCATGATGTCGAAGCCCGGGCGGTCCCGGTACGGCCCGGTCTGGCCGAAGCCGCTGATCGAGCAGTAGATGAGGTCGTCGTTGTCGCGCTTCAGCGTCTCGTAGTCGATCCCGAGCCGCTTGACCACACCCGGCCGGAAGTTCTCGATCACCAGGTCGGCCTCGGCCGCGAGCTTGAGGAACGCGTCGCGTCCGCGGTCGGCCTTGAGATCGAGCGACACGCTCCGCTTGCTCCTGTTGGGCATCGCGAACGGGTAGCTCTCGCCGTTGACCTTCGGCGCGAGGCGCCGCGAGTCATCGCCGCTGATGGGCTGTTCGACCTTGACGACGTCCGCGCCGAACTCGGCGAGGACCATCGTGCAGTACGGCCCGGAGAGGAACCTGGTCAGGTCCAAGACCCGGAATCCGTCGAGGGGCAACATCTGAGTTTCCCCGCGTCCTTCCGTTGTCGTTCCCGCAACATGGGATAGCATCTCGTAATTCAGGAACCCTAGGTACTCAAAGGGTCACAGGTCAATGTTTTGCCCGGATTCAGACCTTGAAGGGGAACGGGTGTGACCACCATGAATGGGCACGAGTCGGACACCAGCGCCGGAACCGGTGGAGGTCGCCGCGGCGTGCAGTCCATCGACCGTGCTGTCTCGATCTTGCGCTGTTTCGATGAAAGACACGTGGAGTTGGGCATCAGTGACATCGCACGGATGACCGGTTTGTCCACGAGTACGACACATAGGCTGCTCGGCGCGATGCACGACAACCGGTTGGTGCGGCAGACGTCGGACCGCCGGTACGCCCTCGGGCCGCTACTCGTGCAGCTTGCCCGCAGTGGGGCAGTGCCTACCACATTGCGGGATGCGGCCCTCCCGGCGATGACCTCATTGCGGGACAATGTGGACGAAACGGTCGGCTTGCATGCCTTGTTGCCATCCCACGAGCGGGCCGTGATCGAGCAGGTGGAGAGCCGGCAGCCGCTGCGGCGTACGTACACCGAGTTCGGCGTACCGATCCCGCTGGCCCTCGGAGCGCCCGGGAAGGTGATGCTGGCGCACCTGCCCTGGGACCTGCAGGACGCGCTGCTGGCCCGGCCGATCCCGCAGGTGACGCCCACGACGCCCACGGACCCCGAGGTGATGCGGCGGCAGCTCGCGGAGATCCGGACGCGCAACTACGCGTTGTCGTACGCCGAGCGCACGGCCGGGATCCGGACGATCGCGTCGGCGATCTTCGACGGCTCGTACTCGTGCGTGGCGTCGCTGAGCATCTCGGCGCCGGCGGTGCGGATGCCGGACGAGCGGATGCAGGAGCTCGGCCCGGTCGTCGCGGCGACCTCTTGGGTGATCTCGGAGGCGCTCGGAGCGACCCGGGATGGTGTGAATCGCCGGATGTTGATGGCGCAACCGCCTCCCGGGGTGTGAGCTAGGCCCCCTCTCTTGGATATCGCCGGGCGCGCGACGCTATGCATCCCGTCTGGCAGTGTTGCAGACCGGCGTCCTTATGACGGATAGGGCCTTGGCCTGCGCCTTGCCATACGGGCGCCTAGCGCCGCGCGCTAAATCCGACGCTCTCCAAGAGAGGGGGCCTGCCCCGTGGAGGAGCAAGACCGAACGATCTCCGGTCGCTATCGACTGACGGGACGGATCGGCAGCGGCGCGATGGGCGTCGTCTGGCTGGGGCATGACGAGCGGCTGAACCGTACGGTCGCGGTCAAGGAGCTGCTGCTGCCGTACGGGCTGTCCGAGGCCGACGCGGGCGACGCCAAGCGGCGCGCCATGCGGGAGGGCCGGCTGGCCGCGCGGTTGCAGCATCCGCACGCGATCCCGGTGTTCGACGTCGTCGAGGACGGCGGCCGGCCCGTGCTGGTGATGGAGTACCTCGCCTCGGAGAGCCTGTCGGCGGCGGTGGCCGCGCGTGGTCCGCTGCCGCCCGAGGAGGTGGCGCGGATCGGGACGCAGATCGCGTCCGCGCTGGCCGCCGCGCACGCGGTCGGCATCGTGCATCGCGACGTCAAGCCGGGCAACGTCCTGTTGGGCGAACGGGTCGCGAAGATCACCGACTTCGGCATCTCGCGCGGGTCCGGCGAGGCCACGGTGACCGCGACCGGGATGCTGGCCGGCACGCCGGCGTACCTGGCGCCGGAGGTCGCGCGCGGGCAGCCCGCCGACTTCCGTTCGGACGTGTTCTCGTTCGGCTCCACGCTCTACACCGCGGTCGAGGGCGTGCCGCCGTTCGGCCGCGGAGACAACCCGATGGCGCTGATGCACCGGGTGGCGAACGGCGAGATCCGGCCGCCGGAGAACGCCGGGCCGCTCGGGCCGCTGCTGGTGCGGCTGATGGAGGTCGACCCGGCGCGGCGGCCGACGATGGTCGAGGCGGCCCGGATGCTCGCGACGCTGAGCGGTACTCCCACGCCGGTCCCGCCGCTCGAGCCGGTCACCGTACGGATCGAGCAGCCGCCCCCTCCGCCTCCTACGCCACCACCTGCGCCGGCCGAGCCGACGTCGTTCGCTCCGGTTTCTGTGCCTGTGCCCATGGCGCCGCGTCCCGACCGCGGTGGGCGGCGTCGGGTGCTGCTCCTGCTGCTGGCCGCGGCCGCGCTCCTGGGCGTGGGAACGGTCGGGGTCATCGCGCTGCTCGATCGCGATCCCGGTGGCCTCGCCGGACCCGGTCCCACCTCGTCGCGGCAGCCGGCCCCGCCCACGAAGTCCGCGCCGCCGACGAACAGCCCGCCGCCGACCTCGGCGCCCGCCACAGACGCGGCGCAAGGCCTGACGGACTACTACGCCTTGCTGCCCGACGATCTGGAGGCCGGCTACGACCGGCTCACCGATCGGTTCAAGCGGACGCGGTCGCCGTCGTTCCGCGGCTACTCGAACTTCTTCGGTGAGTTCCGGGCGGTGTCGACCTCCAACGTGCGCCTGCGCGAGGACGGCACGGTCTCGGCCCGCGTCACGTACACCTACAGGAGCGGCCGGAAGGTGAACGAGCGCCACATCTACACGTTGGTGCTGCAGGGGGATCGCTGGCTGATCGACGGCCAGCGCTCCGGGAGCTAGCGCCAGTGACGGCAGTTGATCATGTTTACATGATCAACTGCCGCTCTACCTGGGATACACCCCGCGTAAGGCACCCACTCGCCAGGTAGAGAGCGGCATCGGTGCCGATCCGCCAGCACCGCCGACTTGCGCAACAGGTCCTAGTCGTCCACGCCGCGGGCGGCGAGTGCCTCGCCCATCGCGTCGGCCCGTTTCAGCAGGCGAATCACCAGCGGTACGGCGAGCGCCACGGGGCTGTGCTCGAGGCCCCTCGCGCGGCGGGCGTCGCGGGCCTCCTGGTACGCCTGCGCGACCAGCGGAACGCACCGGACGGCCAGCGCGAGCACCAGGCCGACCCGTTCGGGATCGACGCCGACCCGGCGGAGCGGGCGGAGGACGTACTCGAACGCGTCCAGCATCGCGGTCACGCGCGTCGTCAACGTCACCAGCGCCGCCAGGGCGACGAGCACGACGAGCTGACCGACGACGACGCCAGCTCGGACCGGGCCGGCGGTGAGCCATTGCAGGACGAACAGGGGTACGGCGAGCCAGCCGATCGGCCGCAGTTGCCTGAGTCCCTCGCGCCAGGGGACCCGGGCGGTCGCCGCGAGGAGCAGGACGACGGCGGCAGCGATGCCGAGGGCCTGCAGGGAGTCCAGCCGCAGCACGACGATCGCCGCCACGAGGAGTCCGGCGAGCTTCCCGCCGGCCGGCAGCCGGTGCAGCGGGGACGTGCCGGGGAGGTAGAGCCCGATCACGCGAGCAGGTCCTCGTACGCCGCGATCGCTTTGGCTGGTGGGCCGTCGAAGGCGAGCCGGCCCTCGTGGAAGACGAGCACGCGCTCGTAGCCGTCGAGCAGGTCGAGGTGGTGGGTGACCAGGACGACCTGTTGGGGCAGCGCCGCGAGCATGCCCATGACCAGCCGCGCGTTCCGCAGGTCGAGCAGCGTCGTCGGCTCGTCGCACACCAGCGTCTCCGGCTCGGTCACCATGACTCCGGCCAACGCCAGCAGCTGTTTCTGCCCGCCGGACAGCAGGTGCGCGGGATGGTCGGCGTGGTCGTGGAGGCCGAATCTCTCGAGCACGCTCGCGACGCGGTCGGCGATCTCTGGCTTCGACAGGCCGGTACGGCGGAGGCCGAACGCCACGTCCTCGGCGACCGTCGGCATCACGACCTGGGCGTCGGGGTCGGTGAAGACGAAACCGACCTTCTTGCGGACCTCGCGGCCGTTCGTGCGCGTCGACAGGCCGTCGACGGTGACGCGTCCCTCGGTGGGGATGACGAGGCCGTTCAGCAGCCGCGCGAACGTGGACTTGCCCGACCCGTTCGCGCCGACGACGCCGATGCGCTGCTCCGCGAGCCGGAGGTCGAGGTCGCGCAGGACGACGCGGGACCCGAACCGGTGGCTGACGCCGTCGAGCTCGATCACCCGTCCACCCGCGCGACCAGCAGCGCCAGGCCCATGCCGCCGCCGACGGCCGCCGACGCGATGCCGAGCTCGCCGCGGCGTTCGCGGACGAGGCGGGTGAACAGCCGGACGACCGTCACCGCGCCGGACGCGCCCCAGGGGTGGCCGAGGGCGAGCGCGCCGCCGTCGGGGCAGAGCCGGTCGGGATCGAGGCCCAGCGCGTCGGCGCAGGCGAGGACCTGGCCGGCGAACGCCTCGACGAGCTCGACACTGTCGACCTCCTCGATCTTCAGCGACCGGCGGTCCAGCACGCGGCGGATCGCCTCGACCGGTCCGAGACCGGGCAGCGCGGGGTCGACGCCGACGCACTCCCAGTCGAGCACCTGGAGGCCGGGTCGTTCCTGGCGGCGTTCCTCGGAGACGACGGCGACCGCGGCGGCGCCGTCGTTGACGCCGCAGGAGTTGCCGGCGGTCACCGTTCCGGCTGTCGTGAAGGCGGGGCGGAGGCGGGCGAGCCGTTCGACGGTGAGGTCGGCGCGCGGGCGCTGGTCGCGGTCCAGCCCGGCGAGCGGGACGAGCTCGCGGTCGAATCTTCCCGCGGCGGCCGCTGCGCTCGCGAGGGCGTGGCTGCGGGCGGCGTACGCGTCCTGGCGTTCCCTGCTGACGCCTGCGCGGGTGGCGAGCGCGTCGGCGGCCTGGCCCATGTCGGGGTCGGCGTACGGGGGTGGGGCGAACGGGGCGCGCTCGTAGGCGTCGCCGTTCGGCCAGGTGCGGGTCGGTGCGGTCGAAGCGCTCTCCGCACCGCCCGCGAGGTAGAGGTCGCCGCGGCCGGCCTGGACGAGGGCCGCGGCGAGCTGGATCGCCTCGAGCCCGCTGCCGCACTGCCGGTCGACGGTGAGGCCGGGGACCTCCTGGCGGAGGCCCGCGGCGAGGGCGGCGACGCGGGCGACGTTGCCGCCGGGACCCATGCAGTTGCCGAGGATGACGTCCGCGACGTCGTCGGTGCCGAGGTCGTCGAGCAGGGCGCGGAGAACGGGGGCGGCGAGGCGTTCGACCGGAACGTCCGCCAGCGCGTGGCCCTTGGTTCCGATCGGCGTGCGCCGCGCGGCGACGATGACCGGTGCGGTCACAGTGTGCGGACGTCGAGCGAGCCGTCCGCCAGCCCGTCCTGGACCTGGCTGCGGGCGACCTTGCCCGAGGCGGTCCGGGGGAGTGCGTCGGTGGCGTACCAGATGCGTGGGCGTTCGGCTTCGACGAGCTGGTCGTTCGCGTACTGGCGTAGGTCGCTGGCTGTGGGCGCCTTGCCGTCGACCTCGAGAACGGCGACGACGACCTGGCCGAGCTCTTCGTGCTCGCGGCCGACGACCGCGGCGTCGACGACGCCGTCGAGCTGGCGGAGGACGCGTTCGACGCCCTCGGGCAGGACCGTCGAGCCGCCGGTGCTGATCGCCCCGCTGTCCCTGCCGAGGACCTGCAGCGAGCCGTCGGCCTGCAGCTCCACGCGGTCGTTCACGGTGGCGTAGCCGTCCTCGCTCTTGGCGAGGCCGGAGGCTAGGTACTTGCTCTTGGCCCAGAGCACGCCGTCCTCGACCCGGATCTCGACGCCGGGGAACGGCTTGAACGTGCCTGGTGTGGCGCCTGGTCTTCTGATGGCGACGAGGGAGAGCTCGGCGGCGCCGTAGTACTCGACGACCTCGATGCCGAGCTTGCCCGCCCGTTCCTCGACGTCGTGGTCCAGCGCGGCGCCGGCACAGACGGCGAGTTTGAGGCTCGTCTGCTCGTCGAGCCGTTCGACGATCGCGGCCAGCATCGGCGGGACGACGTGCACGGCGGTGCACCTGGCGGCCGCCTCGACTGCCGCCTGCGGCGACCACTTGGGGAGCAGGTGGACGGCGGCCCCCATCGTGAGGGCGTGCAGCGTTCCGTAGAGAAAGAGGCTGCCGGACAGGCGGCCGGGGATGAGCACGGTGTCGTTCGGGCCGACGCCGGCGAAGACGGAGAACGTGGGGAAGCTGAAGATCCACGAGCGTCGGGTGCGGACGACGGGGTGTGGGGTGCCGGAGCTGCCCGAGGTGAAGACGATCAGGCACGCGTTGGACCCGTGCGGCTCGGCTGCCTGCTTGGCCGCGTCGATCGCCCTGGCTCGGAGGTCCTGCGGCCACGTGGCCTCGCCGACGATCGCGGCGGCATCGAGCTGGTCCGCGGCGATGAGGCCGACGAGCAGCTCGACCGGATCCTCGTTCGTGACGTCGACCCGCCCGCCCGCGCCGATGCCCGCGTCGGTGAGCTCGGCGGCCTTCCGTTCGGCCCGGCCGGCGAGCTCGGCGAACGTCACCGGCCCATGAGCCCCCACCACCGCGACCCGATGCGGCTCGGCTGCAGCCCGGCGGTACACGTCCCGTGAGATGGCCATCGCGCCGAACTTACCTGGTCAGGATCCCGAAGGAGGAGCGTCGTCAAGGCTGTGGGTCGGTTCGCGCTTGCCCAGGGTGGGGTAGCCGGTGTGGACACCCTTCGCGACGACGGTGGCGATGGTGGCCTTGATCAGGTCGCCGGGCAGGAAGACGGCCGCGGCGATGGCGGTGGCGACGAGGCCGGTCGTGTTGCCGAGCCAGGCCTGCACGGGGATGCCGATCGCGTACACGACGCCGATGCCGCCCAGGAGGTTGGCGACCAGGCCGAGCGGCAGGGAGTACGTACGGCCACGCAGAGCCGTCCGTTCGGTCAGCCAGCCGGTCACGAACGCCCCCAGCGGCCAGCCGATCAGGTAGCCCGCGGACAGCCCGGCGAAGACCCCCAGGCCGCCCCGACCGCCCGCCAGCAACGGCAGGCCGGCGGCGACCAGCGCCAGCAGAACCAGCACGGCCAGCGCGCCGCGGCGGGCGCCGAGGATGGAGCCGGCGAGCATCACGCCCAGCGCCTGCGCCGTGATCGGGACGCCGCCGCCGAACAGGTACAGGGTCCCGGGCAGGCCGAGTGCCGCGATCAGGGCGGCGAACAGGGCGATGAGGGCGAGGTCACGGGACACCAGGCGGCGAGAGGACATGCGAGCGAGCGTAAGAGCGGGCCGAGCGCGGCGGCGAGAGAGTGCGCAGACAAATAACCCGTAGCCACCCTTGGAGCCCTCTCACGTACGATGGGGCCATGGATATCCGGACCTCTTAGCTGCGGACCTCGTCCTCGCACGATGAGTCCGTCCACGCTGAGATCCGGAGAGTAACCAAATGATCACCGCCAGCCACGTCGAGGTACGAGTCGGCGCCCGGCTCCTTCTGTCCGACGTCTCCTTCCGCGTCAACCCCGGCGACAAGGTCGGCCTGGTCGGCCGCAACGGCGCCGGCAAGACCACGTTGACGACGATGCTCGCCGGCGAGGCACTGCCCGCCGCGGGCACCATCACCAAGTCCGGCAGTGTCGGCTACCTGCCCCAGGACCCGCGCACCGGCGACCTCGACGTCACCGCCCGCGACCGCGTGCTGTCCGCGCGCGGCCTGGACAGCGTCGTCCGTACGCTCCGAAGCGCCGAGCTCGAGATGTCCGGCGTAGGTGGCACCCAGCGCGACCGGGCGATGCGGCGGTACGCGAACGCTGAGACCGAGTTCCTCGCGCGCGGCGGGTACGCCGCCGAGGCGGAGGCCGCGCAGGTCACCGCGAGCCTGGGCCTGCCCGACCGCGTGCTCAGCCAACCCCTGCGTACGCTCTCCGGCGGTCAACGCAGGCGCATCGAGCTCGCGCGCATCCTGTTCTCCGACGCGAGCACGCTGCTGCTCGACGAGCCGACCAACCACCTCGACGCCGACTCCATCGTGTGGCTGCGCGACTTCCTCCGCTCGTTCAATGGCGGACTCGTCGTGATCAGCCACGACGTGGCGCTGCTCGACAACACCGTCAACCGCGTCTTTCACCTGGACGCCAACCGTGCCGAGATCGACATCTACAACGTCGGCTGGAAGGCGTACCTCAACCAGCGCGAGACCGACGAACGTCGCCGCAAACGTGAACGAGCCAACGCCGAGCGCAAGGCGGGCGCGCTCCTCACCCAGGCCGACAAGATGCGCGCGAAGGCCACGAAGGCCGTCGCCGCGAAGAACATGGCACGCCGTGCCGAGCGCATGCTCGCCGACCTCGAGCCGGAACGCCGTTCCGACCGGGTCGCGAAGATTCGGCTGCCCGACCCCGCTCCCGCCGGCAAGACTCCGTTGCGGGCGACGGGATTGTCCAAGTCGTACGGCTCGCTCGAGGTCTTCACCGACGTCGATCTCGCCATCGACAAGGGCAGCCGGGTCGTCGTTCTCGGGCTGAACGGTGCTGGCAAGACCACCTTGCTTCGCATCCTCGGCGGCGCAGACAAGGCCGACACCGGCGCGGTCGAGCCCGGCCATGGGCTGCAACTCGGCTACTACGCGCAGGAACACGAGACGCTCGACGTCACCCGCACCGTGCGCGAGAACATGCTGACGAGCGCGCCGCACCTCACCGACACCGATGCCCGCAAGGTACTCGGCTCGTTCCTGTTCACCGGCGACGACGTCGACAAGCCGGCGCGCGTGCTGTCCGGCGGTGAGAAGACGCGGCTCGCGTTGGCGATGCTGGTGTGCTCGAGCGCGAACGTGTTGCTGCTCGACGAGCCGACGAACAACCTGGATCCGGTGTCCAGACAGGAGATTCTCGGGGCAATCCGGAGCTATAAGGGAGCAATCGTCCTCGTCACCCACGACGAGGGCGCGGTCGAGGCGCTGGAGCCAGAACGCGTGCTCCTGTTGCCCGATGGGGTCGAAGACCTCTGGAATCCCGACTACGCGGACCTCATTTCCCTCGCATAACCGCCTTGGCAGGTTGGTGTCCACGGGTTTCTTGATCAGATGGCTTCTCAGAATGCTTGGGCTGGCGGATCATGGGGCATTGAGTAGGTGATCTTCAGATCGCTTCCGGTCTCGTCAGCGGGAGGTAGGCGTGGCAGAGCCGCTCAAGAAGGGCGCCCGAGTCACTGGGCCGCAGCGCAACAAGCTCGCCGCGGACTTGAGGAAGAAGTACGACGGCGGCAGGAGCATCCGGTCGATCGCGGAAGAGACCGGTCGCTCGTACGGGTTCGTGCATCGTCTGCTCAGCGAGTCGGGGGTGAGTCTCCGCAGCCGCGGTGGCGCTACCCGTTCGAAGAAGAAGGTCGCCTCCTGACGGAGCACACCACACCGCCCGACCATGCCGCCTACGAGGCGGCAGGGTTGCGCTTGGAGCTGGACGGCGCTGTCGCGACGGTGACCCTGATCCGTTTCGACAAGCGAAACGCCCAGACGCCAGAGCTGTGGGCCGCGCTGGCCACGATCGGCGAGACGCTTCCCGCCGACATCCGGGTGGTCGTGCTGCGCGCGGAAGGGCCGTCGTTCTCCGCCGGCCTCGATCGTGCGTTGCTCGCACCCCAGTCGCCGGACGACCTGTTCCCGACGATCGCGACCGCGGCTGACGAGACCGCGCTCGCGATCATCGCCGACTTCCAGCGCGCGTTCAGCTGGTGGCGGCGCCCGTCCCTGGTGTCGATCGCCGTCGTCCAGGGCCACGCGGTGGGCGCGGGCTTCCAGCTCGCGCTCGCGACGGACCTGCGCGTGCTCGCCGACGACGTCCAGTTCGCGATGCGCGAGCCGAGCCTCGGGCTCGTACCCGACCTCGGCGGCACCCAGCCGCTGGTTCAGGCCGTCGGCTACTCGCGCGCGCTCGAGATCTGCCTGACCGGGCGCTGGATCGGCGCCGAGGAGGCGTACGCGCTCGGGCTGGGGAACGTCGTGGTGCCGCGGGCCGAGCTCGACAGTGCTACTTCCGACCTGGTGGCCGCACTTTTGGCCGTGCCGTCCGGCGCGGCTGCCGCGACGAAAGCACTGCTGGCCAGCGCCGAAAGTCGTACGTACGAGGACCAGCTGCTCGCCGAACGGACCGCCCAGCTCGGCCGGCTGCGCGCGCTTCTTTCCGCAACCGATACCCGCTAGCGGGAAGATGGTGGACATCCGACGTGTTGTCACGTCTGGATGTAATCGTGTAATCAGCCAGGAGGGCGGCGCCTCGTGTCAATGATGGGCGGCGGTGGTGGCGGGGGCGGACCCTGGGCGATGATGCGGTCGTTCCGCAAGAACGACCCCGACATGGCCCGGCGGAAGCTCGCGCCCGGGACGTTCAAGCGGATCGTGCGCTTCGCGCAGCCGTACTCCAAGTTCATCGTCGGCCTGATGATCCTGCTCGCGATCGACGCCGCGCTGTCCGCCGCCAACCCGCTGATCTTCCGCGAGATCATCAACAAGGGCGTGCTCGGGAAGGACTCGGGCCTGATCGTCACGCTCGCGCTCGTCATCGCGGCGATCGCGGTCGTCGGTGCCGGGCTCGGACTGATCCAGCGCTACTTCGGCGCGCGGATCGGCGAGGGCCTGATCTTCGACATGCGCTCGAAGGTGTTCGCGCACGTCCAGCGGCAGCCGATCGCGTTCTTCACCCGTACGCAGACCGGCGCGCTCGTCTCCCGGCTGAACAACGACGTGATGGGAGCGCAGCAGGCGTTCACCTCGACGCTGTCGAACGTCGTCAGCAACATCCTCACCGCCGCGATCA
This sequence comes from Tenggerimyces flavus, assembly GCF_016907715.1. Taxonomy (NCBI): domain Bacteria; kingdom Bacillati; phylum Actinomycetota; class Actinomycetes; order Propionibacteriales; family Nocardioidaceae; genus Tenggerimyces; species Tenggerimyces flavus. Next base: position 4,263,776 of record NZ_JAFBCM010000001.1, read on the forward strand.
CGCTGACCGCGATGTTCATCCTGTCCTGGCAGATCACGCTCGTCGCGCTGGTCATGCTGCCGTTGTTCCTGCTGCCGGCGCGGTGGTTGGGCCGCAAGCTGCAGGCGATCACGCGCGAGTCGTACAACCTCGACGCGCAGATGAACGCGATGGTGACCGAGCGCCTCGGCGTCGCCGGCGCCCTGCTGGTGAAGCTGTTCGGCCGGCACGAGCTCGAGGACCGCGCCTATCAGGACCGGGCGGCGCGGGTGCGCGACATCGGCATCACGCAGGCGATGTACGCGCGGGTGTTCTTCACCGCGCTGATGCTCGTCGCGTCGTTGTCGGTCGCGGTCGTGTACGGCTGGGGCGGCGTGCAGGCGGTGAACGGGATCCTCGACGTCGGCACGCTGGTCGCGATGACCGCGTACCTGACCCGGCTGTACGGACCGCTGACCGCGCTGTCCAACGTGCACGTCGACATCATGACCGCGCTGGTGTCGTTCGAGCGGGTCTTCGAGGTGCTCGACCTCGAGCCGCTGGTGAAGGACAAGCCGGGCGCCCGCGAGCTGTCGCCTTCGGCGCCGGGGACGATCGAGTTCGACGACGTCGAGTTCCGCTACCCGCGCGCGGACGAGGTCTCGCTCGCGTCGCTGGAGACCGTGGCGACGCTGGACCAGAGCACGCCGACCGAGGTGCTGCACGGCATGTCGTTCAAGGCGCTGCCCGGTCAGCTGGTCGCGCTGGTCGGACCGTCGGGTGCGGGCAAGACGACCACGACGCACCTGGTGACGCGGATGTACGACGTCCAGGGCGGTGCCGTGCGCGTGGGTAGCGTCGACGTACGCGACCTGACGCTCGAGTCGCTGCGCTCGGAGATCGGCGTGGTCACGCAGGACCCGCACATGTTCCACGACACGATCCGTACCAACCTGCTGTACGCGAAGCCCACCGCGACGGACGACGAGCTGACTTCTGCCTTGGAGGGCGCGCGAATCTGGGGTCTGGTGTCGTCGCTGCCGGATGGTCTGGACACCGTGGTGGGGGAGCGCGGCTACCGGCTGTCGGGCGGGGAGAAGCAGCGGTTGGCGATCGCGCGGCTGCTGTTGAAGGCGCCGAAGTTCGTGGTGCTGGACGAGGCGACCGCGCACCTGGACTCCGAGTCCGAGGCCGCGGTGCAGAAGGCGTTGGCGACCGCGTTGAAGGGCCGTACGTCGTTGGTGATCGCGCACCGGCTGTCGACCGTACGCGACGCCGACCAGATCCTCGTGTTGGACGGCGGGCGCATCGTCGAACGCGGCACGCACGACGAGCTGCTCGCGGCCGACGGGCTGTATGCCGAGCTATACCACACGCAGTTCCGTACCCAGGCCGAGACACCGGTCGCGTAGGGGGCGTCGCCTTAGGCTGTGTGCCATGGCTGATCCGCTGGTGGAGCTGCAGAATCGCACGTTCGAGCACGCGACGGCGGCGACGAACAAGTCGTATCCGCCGGAGCGCCGGCTGACCGCCGAGCAGCTGACGGCGTACCTCGGCCGCCGCGAGTATGCGGTGGTGGGGACGGCGCGGCCGGACGGTCGGCCGCACGCGTCGATGTCGCTGTATCTGCGGAGCGGCACCACGTTCTGGCTGCCGACCGTCAGCGGCTCGATCCGGGTCCGCAACCTGGGCGAGCAACCCTGGTTGACGTTGGTGATCGCGGAGAACGACGACGACACCCACATCGCCGTCATCACCGAAGGCCCGGCCACCGTCGTCGGGCGGGACGACCTGCCCGATGAGGTGCGCACGCTGGTCGACGAGGCGTTCGCGTACGTGTGGAAGTGGGTCGACGTCTGGATCCGCCTCGACGCCGAGCGGGTCCTCTCCTACGCCGCCGAGGCCGCCCACCCCTGACCGTTTCGAATGAGGGCGTCCCCGTAGCGATCTATTGGATGAAGGGCACCTTCATATGAACCTCCTCGAGCGAGGGGACCCTCCGCCCTTCGCGAAAGTGTGGGGTTCTGGTCGCGACACGCCGGCGTGTCGCGACCAGAACCCCACTGTTTGATGGGACATGGAGGATGGGCTGGGCTATTGAATGAAGGTGCCCTTCATACAAACGGTGGCGGGGTGGAGGGGGTCGAGGTGGCCGGTGGTGCTGGTGTGGCGTGGTCTGGTTGGGTCGGGGGCACCCTGGTCCCATAGGTTCGGACCAGGGTGCCCCCGACCCAAACCGACAAGCGACCTCAGCACGGCAGCAGACCGGCACCGAAGGGGGGCCTGGCCCGGGCAACGGTTCCGGGGGTGGGGCGGCGGCTTTGAAACTGGCCACCACAATCGACCGCCGCGACAGCCCCGAAGAGCACCAACCCCAGACCCGCTCTCATCGCAACACCGCACCAAGAGAGCGACCTGGCAGGGGAGCTTCGCCAAGAGGAACTGAGTAGTCGCCACCCGGGAAGGCCTGCAATTCTCAGCCGGCGGAAGTGGCCGTCACTTTGCCTACGAAGGGGGCGTTCGGAAGGGTCTCGCGGGAGCTCGGAACGCCCCCTCGGTGGGTAAAGTCACGATGCGGGATGGCCTCTTCGCTACAGGGACGCCCTCATTCGAAACGTCCCCGCGGTCAGTGGCCGCCGGTGTTGGTGGACCAGAGCTTGGTGACGCCGTTGCTGGCAAAGAGGACGAGGTTGCCGTCGTCCTGGATGACCAGGATCGCGCCCGGGTTGCCGGCGGTGTTGGTCGACCACAGCACTTGGCCGGAGGTGCCGTAGAGCACGAAGTTGCCGTCCGCCTGCATCAACGCCAGGGCGCTGGGCTGGCCGGCGGTGTTCGCGGACCAGAGGACCTGGTTGCTGGGACCGAACGTCAACACCAGGTTGCCGTCGTTCTGCAGCGTCAAATGCGTACGCCCATCGCAGGACCGCGCGGTCGCGCCGGTGAACACGGCCTCGCCCGGCCGGATCCACCGACACAGGGCAGGTGGCGTGCCGGTGGGCGGTGGCGTCGGCTCGGTGACGCCGAGGACGTACGTCAACGACGCCGGCTGGAACTCCGACTGCAACGTGCTCGAAGTCGCGGCCGCCACCTGATACCCGGCCGGCGCGGAAGGCAGGCCGCCGCAGCCGGCGGACGGAACGCCCACGTGCCGCGCCTGGTCGACGTTCCCCGACACGGTCCAGTCCCGCACACCGTTGACCGCGTACCCGTAGCCCAGGTGTTGCCCGCGCAGCGTGTTGCCCGTCACCGTTCCGCCGTAGACGGTCCCGGTGCCGCACGTCCACACCTGCCAGCCCTGCGCCAAGCCGACCTTGACGAACGCGCTCCGCGCCTCGATCACGTTGTTCCGCACGATTGTTCCGGTGTAGTTGCCGTTCACCGGCGCGACGTCGACCATGCTGATCCCGCCGAGCAGCACCCGCGACACCGCGACGATCGTGTTCTGCTCGATCACCGAGCCCGGCGCACCGAATACGACGATGCCGCCGTCCGTCGCGTCCGTGATCGTGTTGCCGCGTACGGTCGACGACCCGCAGGCCAACGAGATTCCGTCCGCCCACTGGCCGCTCGGCGAGTCCAGACCCGCGGGCCCGATCTCGTTGTCGACCACCTGCGCGCGCTGGCAGCCCGGCACCGACGAGGTCACCGTGCCCTCGAACAGGTGCAGCGCCGACCAGCTCCGTGGCTCCCGGATCAGGCTCTTGCGTACGACCTGGTCGGCGACGTTTCCGCCCAGCTGAACGAGGGCGTTGCCAGCCTTCCGGCCGAGCGCCGCGCGGTTGCCGTCCACTTGGACGTTCTGCAGCACGATCCCGCTCTGCCCGTTGCCGTCCACGGCCGTCGTGATCCCCGCGGCGTTGAGACGCAACGTCGCCCGCGTCGACCCGGTCGGCAACCCCTTGGTCGCGAGCTCCTGCCGCGGCGCCGTGAACTTCACCGGCGCGCTCAGCTTGAACACCGCGCCCGCGCAGAGGAAGACTTTCTTCCCTGCGCCGACCAACGCCTTGTTGATAGCCGCCTGCGTGCCCGAGGGAACGCAGCTCGCGGGCGCGGCCACGGCCGCCGGCCCGCACAGGCCAACCAGAACTGCGACGACCGCCAGCACCACGTGGGCACGACGCCTCATGACGGGTCCCCTCCAGGAAAGCCTTCCCAAGCTCGACCAGCTGACGGTAACCCGTACCGGATAACGACGTGCGTGCGATTCCGAGAAAGTTCGTCGACGAATTGTTTGACCGTAAACTCTCTTACTCGGGCCAGTAAAGGTTTGCCCAAATGGGGTCCCCTCCGGACGCCGCACCAGACGAGGAGCGCGCAAACGGCCCCGCGAAGACGACAGTCGACTCGCGGTTTCTCCAACCTCTGTTGACTTCCCGGTAAGGGAAGGCACTCCGTAGGTGAAGCGTCGCGGTCGCCTTACCCGGCCAGTGACCCCTCTACCTGGCGTCCACCCCACGTAAAGGGGCAAATGATCATGTAAACATGATCGTTGGCCCCAGGGCGGGGTCGGGCCGGTCGAACCAACGGACGGACGAAAGCTCGAGGCTAGCCCTTGACGGCGCCGAGGATGATGCCCTTCACGAAGTAGCGTTGGAGGAACGGGTACGCGAGCAGGATCGGGATCGTCGCGAAGATGATCGTCGCGGCGCGGATGTTGTCGGCCGAGACGACGAGCCGTTGCAGGTCGACGGTCGGTGCCGCGCCCTGACCGCCCATGCCGAGCATCGACTGGTCGATGATGATCGAACGCAGGACCACCTGCAACGGCCACTTCGAGTTGTCGTTGATGAAGAAAAGCCCGGTGAAGAAGTCGTTCCAGTGCCCGACGCCGTAGAACAGCCCGATCGTCGCGATCACCGGCTTGGACAGCGGAAGCACCACGTGCCACAGGATCTTCAGGTCCGACGCCCCGTCGATGCGCGCCGACTCCTCGAGCTCGTTCGGGATGCTCCAGAAGAAGTTCCGCATCAGGATCAGGTTGAACGGTGACACCAGCCCCATGAACACCAGCACCCATATGCTGTTGATCAGCCCGAGGCTCTTCAGCAACAGGTACGTGGGAATCAGCCCCGCGCCGATCAGCATCGGCAGGATCACGATCCACATCAGCAACCGGTAGCCGGGGATCGACGTCTTCGACAGCCCGTACGCCGCCGTCGTCGTGAGCAGCAGGTTCAGCCCCGTACCGACCACGGTCGCGAACACCGTGACGCCGAACGAGCGCATCAGCACCGGCGTCTCGAAGATGTACTGGTACGCGTCGAGGGTGAACGAGGAGGGGATCAGCATCAACGGGTTCGCCGAGATCGCTCCGCTCTCGCTCAACGACTTCGCGAGCACGTTCACCATTGGCAGCAACGTGATCAGCCCAAGCAGCACGAGGATGACGTAGATGACGATGTCGGCGTACAGGGGATTGCGGTCGAGCCGGCTGCGCCGCTTCGTCACCTCCGCGGCCTCGACGAAGTCCGAGCCCGCGTCACCGGTTCGCATCACCATATCGATCGCTGCCCCAACCTGCGGAGGATGTAGTTCGCCGTCACGATGAGGACCAACCCCACGATGCCCTTGAACAAACCGACCGCGGTCGCCACCTCGTACTGCGCTTCCAGCAGGCCGATCCGATAGACGTAGGTGTCGATGATGTCGCCGACCTCGAGCACCGCGCCGTTCTGTAGTTGGAAGATCTGGTCGAAGCCGGCGTCCAGGATCGTGCCCAGCGACAATACGAGCAGCACCGCCATCACTGGACGCAGCCCGGGCAGCGTGACGTGCCAGATCTGTCGCAGCTTGCGGGCGCCGTCCACGCGCGCCGCCTCGTACAGCTGCGGGTCGATGCTGGAAAGCGCTGCCAGGTAGATGATCGCGGCCCAGCCGAACTCCTTCAGGATGCCGGTCCCGACCACCACTGCCTGGAACGTGTCGGGGTTGGTGAGGAAGTTCACCCGGTCGCCGCCGGCGCCCATGATCAGCGTGTTCACGATGCCGGACGGGCCGAGGATGTTGATCACGATGCCGGCGAAGATCACCCAGGACAGGAAGTGCGGGAAGTACGTGACGGTCTGCACGCCCCGCTTGAACATCAGGTGCCGAACCTCGTTCAGCAGCAGGGCGAACAGCACCGGAACGGGGAAGCCGAACACCAACCGGTACAGGCTGATCACGACCGTGTTCCGGATCAGCTGCGGGAACTTCTCCGAGGAGAACACGGTCTGGAAGTGCTCGAAGCCGACCCACGGGCTCTCCCACATCCCGCGGAAGACCTGGAAGTCCTTGAACGCGATCTGCAGTCCGACCAACGGCAGGTACGCGAACACGATGAAGTACGCGATCGTCGGCAGGATCAGCACGTAGATCCAGCGGTGCCGCCAGATCTCGGCACCGAGCGACCGTTTGCCGCCGACGACAGCGGCCTGCGGTTCGACGAACCGCTGCCGCTGCCGCCGCCGGTTCTCCTCGAGCAGACCCACGACGAGGGCCGTCAGCTCTCGACGTAGTTGGGCTTGGACTTGTCCTTCTGGGCCGCGTTGACCTCGTCGATGATCGCGTCACCGCCGGCCTTGCGCCACTTGTCGGCGGCGTTCAGCCAGTTCTGCTTGGTGGTCTTGTGGTCGATGATGGACGCGTCCACGACCTGCTTCATGTAGTCCTCGTAGATCTGCGCGCCCAGCTTGTTCTCGGTCTCGGAGAGCGCGGTGATGTCGCGGTAGTCCGTGTGGTACTTCGCCGTGTACGTGGCGAACTTCTGCTCGATGTAGGCGAACTCCTCGGGCAGCTTGTTCGCCTCGTACCCGATCTTCATGCCGTCCCAGTCGAGCTTCTCGCTGAACGGGCCGAAGAACTGCACGGGCTCGACCTGCGGTCCCTTGAACTTCTCCTCGCGCTCGGTGTCGGGGATCGGGATGTTCGCGCCGCTGACCTTCTTGAACATCTTGCCCTCGACGCCGTACCGGCGCAGCGTGCCACCGTCGGTGAGGCTCCAGTTGAGGAACTCGAAGAACCGGTCGGGGTCCTTCATCTTCGACGAGACGTAGAAGCCGCGGTCGATCGGGATCACCATGCGGTTGCCGCCGGTCGCGTTGAACGGATCCATGATCCGTACCTCGGCCTTCGGCTCGACCTGCCGCAGCTTGGTGATCGTGTCGGCGAATCCGCCCCAGTGGCTGGGGATCATCGCGACCTTGCCCGCGATGAACTTGTCGCCGGAGAAGTTCGGCTCCTTGTTCACCTTGAACTCCGGGTCGATCAGCCCTTCCTTGTGCAGCGACTGCAGCCAGAAGTAGAAGTCGATCTCGGACTCCTTGACGTGCCACGGCACGATCTTGTTCGGGTCGTCCGGCGTCGGTTCCCAACCGGACAGGCAGAAGTCGAACGAGGTCGCGAGATCCTTCGTGCTCCACTCGTACCCGAGCGACAGCGGCACGTGTTTCGGGAACGCCTTCTTCGCCGCGCGCAACGTCTCGACGAAGTCGTCGACGGTCTTCGGTTCTTCCAACTTGGCTTGGTCGAACAGGTCCTTGCGGTAGAACATCATGAACGGGACCTGCGGCCAGATCAGGTTCGGGATGAAGAACGACTCGCCGTCCTTGGACTTCAGCATGTTCCAGATGTTGTCCGGAACGGCCTTGCGGACGGCCTCGTACTTCTCCAGGTACTCGTCGATCGGGAGAAACGCGCCCTGGTCCTGGGCGTCGCGCCAGATCGAGTTCGCCGGGCCGGAGCCCCAGATCACGTCCGGGATGTCGCCGGAGGCGAGGATCGTGTTGACCTTCGTGTCGTAGTCGATCACCGGGATGATCTGCACGTCGATCGCGACGTTGCCGCCCTTCTCCAACGCCTGTTGGTAAGGACCGGCCTTGGTGAACGTGGCGGGGCCCCAGGTGGGGCGCAGGTAGCTGAACTTGTAGGGCCCACTGCCGCTGCTGCCACCGCCGTTGCCTCCGCCGCTACTGCAGCTGGCGAGGGCCAAGGACGTGGTGGCGGCCAGAGCGCCAGTGAGGAACGAACGCCGACTAACCATGGGTCACTCCCTCGCGACTGCGGGGCTGACGGGGTGACCGCAACGTAAATTTAATGTGTCAACATGTCAATTAATCCGACCAAACTTGGCCAGGTCCGTCGCCGAGCCTGGCAGAGTTGATGTATTGATTGCCGCGAGAGCGAGGTGGTGCAGGCTCCATGTCCGTGGAACGTGGTGTGGGCCGAGGTCCGCTCTACCTGCAGGTGAAGCAAGCGCTTGCCGAGCTGGTGGGGCAGGACGGTTACGCCCCTGGCGCACGGTTTGTCACCGAACGGGAAGTGTGTGAACGCTTCGGCGTCAGCACCACGACGGCGGTCCGCGCGTTGAACGAGCTCGTCGCCGAGAGGCTGCTCGTCCGACGGCAGGGGAGTGGCACGTTCGTCGCCGATTCGCCCGTACCTGTGGGGGTTTCGGCCTCGCCTCCCGTTCCGCCGCGCGACCACACCGTGGCGTGCATCCTGCAGACCGGAGGCGGTGGACACGTCGGGAAGCTGCTCGCCGGGCTCGAGGCGGCACTGTCCGAGCACGGTTACCGGATGTACCTGAAGTACTCCGACAACTCCGCCGAGCGCGAGGCCCGCGCGATCCGGGAGGCTCTCGCCGCGAACGTGAGCGGCATCGTGCTCTACTCCGCCGAGGGTGCGACCGACCCCGCGGTGTTCGACGAGGTCCGCCGGCAGGGGGTGCCGATCGTTCTGGTCGACCGCTACCGCCCCGACGTTCCCACCGACGTGGTGATGCCGGACAACCTCGCGATCGGCTACGAGGTGACCGAACGGCTGATCGCGCTCGGGCACACGCGGATCGCGACGCTGTGGCACGAGACCGACGCCACGAGCGTGCGGGATCGGTTGGCCGGACATCTCAAGGCGTTGCGGGACCACCAGATCCCGGTGCGGCCGGAGCTCAACGTGCTGCGCCGCTACGAGGCCGGTGTGGTGGAGCGGCTGCTCGGGCTGACCGAGCCGCCGACGGTGTTGCTGTGTGGGAACGGGTACGCGCTGGCGCAGGCGATCGAGGACCTGGTGGCACTGGGTCTGCACGTTCCCGGCGACATCGACGTGGCGGGGATGGACGACGCCGGACCGTTCGACATCCTGCCGCTCACCGCGGTGGCCGCGCGCCTCCCGTCGCGGGAGCTCGGCGAGCAGGCGGGGGAGCTGCTGCGGCGCCGGATGACGAGCGGCGAGCCGTACCGCGACGTTCAGCACGTGGTGCTGCCGATCCAGGTCCGTACCCGCGACGGCGCCCCGGGTTACCTTCAAGTCGTCGCCGCCGACTAGCCCCCTGGACTCCGCACCGGTCGGCGGCATGAGGCGTCGCCATCTCGGCGGGTGGCACCGACGGCGACACCTGGTCAGTCGAGTTTCCGCCGGGGGAAGAGCCGTCGGTGCACCGGGGCCGAGATAGCAACGCCGCCGCCGACGCTCTTGCGGACTGAGGATTCTCAGCCTGCGTTCAGGGCTGTCTCAGGCTTCGCGCCCATGCTGTCGGCATGCCTGATGTCCTCGACTCCGATGACCGCATCCGATCGCGCCTGCGTCGACCGCTGGTGATCCTGGGCGCGGCAGCCCTCGTCGTCACCGCGGGCGTCGGCGTGGCGACGGCCGCGTCGAACACGCCGAACGCCGGCCCGCTCGCCGCTCCCGCAGCCGACACGACCAGCTCGCCCTCCGCGCAGCCGAAGGCGCCCGACGAGGTCCGGAAGGGGCACCGGGGCTGGCCCGGCAAGCACCGCGTCGGCGCTCCGTTCGGCGCCCTGCACGGCGAGTTCACCGTGCCCAAGCAAGGCGGCGGCTACGAGACGCTCGCCACCCAGCGCGGCAAGGTCACCGCGGTCTCCACGAGCTCGATCACGGTGAAGAGCGACGACGGCTTCAGTCGTACGTACGCCGTCACCGCCACGACGATGGTGCGCGCCGAACGCGACGGCATCGACGCGGTCAAGGTCGGCGACAGCGTCGGCGTGCGGGCCACGGTCAGCGGCGCGAAGGCGACCGCGACGCACGTCGTCGACCTCACCCAGGTCAAGGCGAACAAGCGCGAGTTCCGCAAGCCGCGCTAGTCAGTTCTGCTCCTGCGGCGGGAGGGCGGCGATGGCTTCCGCCGCGGACGGGTAGACCCGCCACGCCTGGTCGAGCCCCGAGACCTCGAGGATGCGCGCGACCATCGGCGCGGGACTGGCCACACAGAAGCTGCGTTCCTGCGCGTGCACGCGGCGGTAGACCGCGACGAGCGCGCCGAGACCGGACGAGTCCAGGAAGTCGGACTCCGACAGGTCGACCACGATCAGCTCGACCTCGCCGGGACTGTTGTCGAGCAGGTCGAACACCCAGTCGCGGACCTCGCGCGCGGTGACGATGTCGACGTCGCCTTCGAGGTGGATCACGACCGCCCGGCCGCCCAGTGGCTCGGCGCGGATCGTCACAGCCATCGTGGCTCCCGTCAGAAGGACGCCTGTGGCGGTGAGCTACCCCGGATCGGCAGCTGCCAAGCCCCGCAACACGACCTAGATCGTACGGAGCGAACCACCGTCGACGGCGATCATGCTGCCGGTGATGTACGAGGAGACCGGTGACAGCAGGAACGCGGCGACGCGGCCGAACTCCGGCGGCGAACCGTACCTGCGCAAGGGGATCGTCGCCTCGGTGCGCCGCCTCGCGGCATCGGGGTCACCGGACGCCGCGGCGATCTCGCGCTGCCGTTCGGTGTCGAACGAGCCGGGCATGAGGCCGTTGACCCGTACGCCCGCCGGGCCGAGCTCGTCGGCCAGGGTCTTGGCCACACCGGCGAGGCCGGGGCGGAGTCCGTTCGAGATCGCGAGGCCCGCGATCGGCGACCGCACCGAGCTGGACAGCACGAACGCGATCGAGCCGCCGTCGCGGCAGGCCGCCGCGACCGCGCGGGCGAGGCGGATGCCGCCGAGGAAGACCGACTCGAACGCCGAGCGCCAGTCCGCTTCCTCGGAGTCGAGTGCCGTACCCGGCCGCGGACCGCCCACGCTCACCAGCGCGCCGTCGAGCCGTCCCCACTTCGCCATCGCGGTGGCGACCAGCCGTTCGGCCGACGCCGGGTCGGCATTGTCCGCGGCGACACCGACGGCGCGCGCGGTGCCGAGACTGCTGGCAGCGCGCTGCACGCCTTCCTCGCCTCGGGCCGAGATCACGACATAGGCACCCTCAGCGACGAGCACTTCGGCCGTCGCTCGGCCCAGCCCACGACTCGCGCCGCTGAGTAGGAACACTCGGTCCCGCACTCCAAGATCCACGGTTCCTCATCCTGCCGCATCATGGTCACGCTGTGCATGCGCGAGACAGAAAAACTTACGGAAATATCGGGCATCCCCTACCCCAGATCCCGAAAATCGATCACAGGGCGCTACCGAATCTGGCATTTCAGGCATCACGGGCAGATCAGTCGGTTCCTTACGGACCGAACGTCACCGACGACGAAGCGTAAAGGACGTGCCTCCGCGACGTGCGATCGCCCCGGGTACCGTCGACTCCGTGAGCGACGAAGCGACGGTCGCGGAGTGGCTCCGGGCCTCCCGGAAGACCGCCGCGCTGACCGGAGCGGGCATCTCGACCGACTCCGGCATCCCCGACTTCCGCGGCCCGAACGGGGTGTGGACGAAGAACCCGGGCGCCGAGCGGCTGTCGAGCCTGCAGGACAACCTGGCCGACCCGTCGGTCCGCGAACGTGCGTGGCAGGGCCGCCGTACCCACCCCGCCTGGACCGCCAAGCCGAACTCCGGCCACCGCGCGCTCGCCTCGCTGGAGCAGGCGGGGAGGCTGGGCACGATCGTCACGCAGAACATCGACGGCCTGCACCAGTCGGCGGGCTCGTCCGACGTGATCGAGATCCACGGCACGGTCTGGTGGGCGGTATGCCTGTCGTGTGGAGTGCGCACGCCGATGCCTGAGGTGCTCGAACGCGTCGCTCTGGGCGAGGCCGATCCCGCGTGCCTGCAGTGCGGCGGGATTCAGAAGTCGGCGACGATCTCGTTCGGCCAGTCCCTGGACGTCTCGGTGCTCCGCGCGGCGGAACTCGCCGCGGCGTCGTGTGACCTCTTCTTCGCGATCGGGACGACGCTGCAGGTCTTCCCCGCGGCCGGGCTGTGCGACGTGGCCCTGGCGAAGGGAGCGCGGCTGGTGGTGGTGAACGCCCAGCCGACCCCGTACGACGAGGTAGCGGACGCCGTACTGAGAGACCCGATCGGCGACGTACTCCCACGCCTCACCGCCGCGGTGACCCCCGCCCCGTGATCATGTACGTGATCGTGAAGGCCTAGGACCTGGTGCGTAAGTCGGCGGTGCCGACGGATGGGCATCGATGCCGCTTTACCTGGCGTGTGGGTGCTCTACGCGGGGTGTATCCCACGTAGAGCGGCAAATGATCATGTAAACATGATCATTTGCCGTCACGACGGCGAGGCAATCGTCACGTCCAGGATGGAAGGGGTCTGTCCGTTTGAGCTCCAGCACGTCGTCCATCCACCGACCCTTGCATGCGACATGCGCAACGCGCATACTGCATGCATGACCGACTCGATCCCGCCGTTCGCGCCGGCAAGTGTCGCGCCCGAGTTCGTCGCCGCACCGGCGAGCCTCGCGGCCGTCGTGCCGACCACGATGCTGTTCGTCGACTACGCGCTCGGCGGGCTCACCACGCCGACGTTCGAGTTTCAGCAACTCGCCCAGGAGCTGCCCCGCGACCTGGTCGAGGCGAGCCATCCGCTCCGCGCCGCGCTCGCCCACGGCTCCCATCTGCGCGCGGTACTGCTCGGGCAACTTCCCGCTGATCACCCCGGCCACCGGGACTGGCCGGCACTCCGTGCCTGGCTCGACGAGCGCGCCGACGACTGGATGCTCGGACTGGTCGAGTCCGGGGTCAATCAGGTGCTCGTGCTCGACACTGCCGACCCACCGCGGGTTCTGGACAGTGAGGTCGCCGGTCTGCTGGGCACCCTCGACGAGCTTCGCCGAGACGCCACCACCGTGCTTGGGATCTGGGGCGTGCCCGATCCTGCGGCGAGGGTGGACGAGGTGCTCGCCTCCGAGCCGATCCGGTCGACCCTGCTCGCCCTGTTGGACGAGATCTGGGAACGCTGGCTTGGGCTGGCCTGGACGGAGCAGCTGCCCGCCATGGATGCCGCGGTCGCCGCGGCGCCCCCGCCGTACACGGCGGCGACCGGCACGCAATGGATCAAGGCGGTGTCGGGGCTCTTGCCGGATCCGGTGTACGCGGCAGCGGCGGACCGCGCACCACGCCTGACGCTGGTGCCGTGCCCGGGGTTGGAGCGCAGCCTGACGATGTTCGGCGTCGACGGCGGCGAGACGGCGTACGTACTGTTCTCGCCGCAGTCAGGCCCCCGGAAGCGTGCCGGGCTCCCGGTCGGGGCGCGGCTCACGCCGGTCCTGCAAGCGCTCGGCGACCAGACTCGGCTGGCGATCGTGCTGCAGCTGCTCGACCAGGGGCCGATGACCATGCAGGAGCTGACCGACGTGCTCCGCGTCCACCAGACGACGATCTCCCGGCAGGTCGGTGCGTTGCGGAAAGCGCAGTTGGTCAGCCAGGACGGTAACCGCCGCGTCGTGGTCCAGCCGGATGCGATCCGGGACGCCTGCCAGACGTTGCTCGACGCCCTCTGATCGCCATGAGTGCCCTCGTCTGGCCGTGCCTCCTGCTACGCGCCACCACCCGATTCGACGGCGGCGGTCCACCGCCGACCATCCCGTCGCCGGCTGGAGGCGAGCACGGAGGTGAGCCGCGCCGGATGACCAGGCGGGGAAGGCGAGCCACCGCGCCAGGACGGACGTCCGGTCTGCTCGCTCAGGCCGCGATCTGGGCCGGGCGTTTGCCCCGTTCCTGAAGCGGGCGGATCCGCGAGCATGCGCAGCGAAGGTCGAGCGGCGGCTAAGCCCTAGATTGTCCGGGTGACCCAGTGGCTCCTCGTTCTCCTCGGCCTCGCGATGGTGTTGGCCTGCGCCCTCTTCGTGGCGGCGGAGTTCGCGATGGTCACGGTCAACCGGGCCACGGTCGAACGGGCCGCCAGCCAAGGGGATCGGCAGGCGCAGGGGGTGCTCAAAGCGCTGCAGAGCCTGTCCACCCAGCTCTCCGGCGCCCAGGTCGGTATCACGGTCACGAACATCACCATCGGCTACCTCGCCGAGCCCTCCGTCGCCCAGCTCATCGACGGCCCTCTAGAAGCAACGGGGCTCAGCGAGGGCACCACCAGGACGGTAGCGTTCGCCATCGCCCTCGTGGTGGCGAACGGCGTCACGATGGTGTTCGGCGAGCTCGTGCCGAAGAACCTCGCGATCGCCAGACCGTTCGACGTCGCGAAGTTCGTCCAACGCCCGCAGCGCATGTTCACCAGCATCACCAGGCCGCTCACCGTCTCCTGCAACGCGGTCGCGAACGCGATCGTCCGGCTGTTCGGCATCGAACCGCAGGAGGAGCTCAAGACCGCCCGCCTGCCTGAAGAACTCGCCAGCCTGGTCAGGCGGTCCGCCGAGTCCGGCACGCTCCCCGAACGCACCGCCACGCTCGTCGAACGCACGCTGCGGTTCGACGACAAGTTCGCCTCCGACGTCCTCACCCCGCGCACCAAGATGGTCACCGTCCCCGCGCGCGCCAGCCTGCAGCACATCGTCGAGATGTCCCGCCAGCATGGCTTCTCGCGCTTCCCGGTCGTCGCCGACAGCGTCGACGACGTCGTCGGCATGGTCGAGCTCGCGCAGGCGATGAAGGCACCGTACGACGACCGCGGCCGGGTACGGATCCGCGAGATCATGGGCGACCCCGTGCTCGTTCCGGCCAGCCTCCCGCTCGACGAGCTGCTCTGGCGGTTGCGCGAAGAGAACACCGAGCTCGCCGTCGTTGTGGACGAGTACGGCGGCACGGCCGGGCTCGTCACGTTCGAGGACCTCGTCGAGGAGATCGTCGGCAGCATCGAGGACGAGCACGACCAGCGGACCGTCGACGTACGACGCACCGAGGACGGCGGCTGGCAGGTGTCCGGCCTGCTCCGCCCGGACGAGATCGCCGACGCCACCGGGATCCGGCTGCGCGAGTCGCGCCTCGGCCACGAGACGATCGCCGGCCTGCTGCTCGAACAGCTCGGCCGCATCCCGGCCGTCGGAGACGAGGTCGTGATCGACGGCGTCCACCTCGTCGTGGAGAAGATGGACCGCCACCGGGTCGAGTGGGTACGCCTCTTCCAGGACGACGACGGCGCCGACGACGAGAGCGACGACGCATGAGCCTCGGAACCGGCCTGCTGCTGATCGGCCTGCTGCTGTTGGCGAACGCGTTCTTCGTCGGCGCCGAGTTCGCGCTGGTGTCCGTACGCCGCGAACGGATCCAGTCGCTCGCCGAGGAGGGGTACGGCTCGGCCCGGATGGTCCTGTGGGCGCTCAAGCGCGTCTCGCTGCTGATCGCCGCGGCACAGCTCGGCGTCACGGTCTGCTCGGTCGCGCTCGGCGTCGTGGGCGAGCCGACGATCGCGCACCTGTTGGAGAAGCCGTTCGAGGCCGCGCACCTCCCCGACGAGGCGACGGGCTTCGTCTCGTTCGCGCTCGCCCTGCTCGTGGTGACGTGGCTGCACGTCGTCCTCGGCGAGATGGTGCCGAAGAACCTCACCCTCGCCGGCCCCGAACGTGCCGCGCTCATTCTCGGTCCGCCGCTGATCGGGTTGGCGCGGATCCTCAACCCGCTCGTGGTCGTTCTGAACGCGATCGCCAACGGCACCTTGCGGCTGCTGCGGGTCGAGCCGCGCGACGACGTCGAGAGCACGATCGGCGAAGACGACGTGGAGGGACTCGTCGCGGAGTCCCACCGCGAGGGACTGATGGACCCCGACGAGCACGAGATCGTGCAGGAGGCGCTCGCGTTCAGCGACCGTCGCGTCGAGACCGTGCTGATCGACGTCGACCAGGTCGTCGTGGTCGCCCCGGAAGTCACGCCGGAACAGATCGAGCAGCACGCCGGGGCGTCCGGCTACACGCGCTTCCCGGTGTGGGACGGGTCGGCGTTCCATGGGTACGTGCACCTCAAGGACGTGCTGCTCGACGACCAGGGCGTCCGCGCGGCGCCGGTGCGGCGGGAGCTGATCCGCGATCTCCCCGAGGTCAGCCTCGACACCACGCTGGTCGCGGTGCTGTCGACGTTGCGACGTACGGGAACGCACATCGCCCAGGTGCTCGACGCCGACGCCACCCCGCGCGGCATCGTCGCGCTGGACGACGTCCTCGCCAACCTGGTGCCGAACCGCCGACCCTAGGAGTCGGCGGACAGCCGGAACGCGGTGTTGACTAACGAGATGTGGCTGTACGCCTGCGGGAAGTTGCCCAGCATCCGCTCCTGCGCAGGCGAGTACTCCTCCGCGAGCAGCCCGACAGCGTTCCGCCGCGACAGCAACCGCTCGAACAAAGCCCGCGCCTCGTCCTGACGGCCGATCAGATGCAGGCCGTCGGCGAGCCAGAACGAGCAGGCGAGGAACGTGCCCTCCTGCCCCGCGAGCCCGTCGACGTCCGACCCGTCGTCGAGGTACCGCAGGACCATCCCGTCGTGCGTCAACTCACGCTGGACAGCCTCGATCGTCCCCACCACCCGCGGATCCGAAGGCGGCAGGAAGCCGACCTGCGGGATCAGGAGCAGCGACGCGTCGAGTGCGGGCGAGCCGTACGACTGGGTGAACGTGTTCCGCGCGGCGTCGAAGCCCTTCGCGCAGACCTCGGCGTGGATCTCGTCGCGGATCGTTCGCCAGCTCTCGACCGGCCCTGCCAGGCCGTACCGCTCGACGCCCTCGATCGCGCGGTCGAAAGCCACCCACGCCATCACCTTGGAGTGCGTGAAGTGGCGCCGGCCGCCGCGGACCTCCCAGATGCCCATGTCGGGCTCGCGCCAGATTGTCTCCAGGTGGTCGATCAGCAAGGACTGCAGCGACCAGCTCTCGGCGTCCGGCGGTATCCCGTGGGCGCGGACCAGGCTCAGCGCGTCCATCACCTCGCCGTAGACGTCGAGCTGCAGCTGGTCGACCGCGGCGTTCCCGACCCGGACCGGCCTCGAGTCCTCGTACCCGTCGAGCCACTTCACCTCGTACTCGAGCAGCCGCCGCTCGCCGGCGACGCCGTACATGATCTGCAGGTCGTCCGGCGAGCCGGCGATCGCGCGCAGCAGCCACTGCCGCCACGCGGCCGCCTCCTCGGTGAATCCGCCGCGCAGCAAGGCCGACAGCGTCATCGTGGCGTCGCGCAGCCAGCAGTAGCGGTAGTCCCAGTTGCGTTCGCCGCCCAACGACTCCGGCAGCGAGGTCGTCGCCGCCGCGACGATGCCGCCGGTCGGCTCGTACGTCAGCGCCTTCAGTGTCAACAGCGACCTGACAACGGCCTCGCGCCACTCGCCGGTGTACGTCCCGCGCGAGGCCCACTCCGCCCAGAGCTTCTCGGTCGCCGCGAGTTCCTCCTCGGCCGAGACCGGCGCCGGCGGCGGGAGGTGCGACGGGTGCCAGGTGAGCACGAAGCCGACGCGTTCGCCCTCCGACACGGCGAAGTCGGAGTACGTCGTGAAGTCCCGCCCGTACGTCGGAACGTCCGAACGCAGCCACGCCGAGTCCGGCCCCGCGACGCCCGCGACCTGGCCGTCGATGCGCCGCACCCACGGCACGATCTCGCCGTAGTCGAACCGCAGCCGCAGGCAGCTCCGCATCTCGACGCGACCGGACACGCCCTCGACGATCCGGACGACGTCCGGCGCCTCGTCGCGCGGCGGCATCAGGTCTATGACCCGCACCGAGCCCGTGGGCGTGTCCCACTCGGTGTGCAGGATAAGCGTGTCGCCCCGGTACTCGCGCCGCGTCGCCGGACCGGTCGCGTCGACCGGCGCGAGCTGCCAGTGCCCGTTGTCCGTCGTGCCGAGCAGCGCGGCGAAGCAGGCGCCGGAGTCGAACCGCGGCAGGCACAGCCAGTCGATCGAACCGACGTTGCTCACCAGTGCCGCGGTCTGCAGGTCGCCGATGAGGGCGTAGTCCTCGATCCGGCGGGCGATGCGCTCTCCCATCAGCCCAGTGTTACTGACGCTAGCCCCGATTGTCGCAGCCCCGCCTCGCTCAGTCTCGCCGCACGCCACCGCCCGTCGGAGTCATCCGGATGTGCCGTTGGGGCTTCTTCGACGAGTCGGACTGCGACCTACCGGTTGTGCCGGATGCGCTCCCGGAGCTTGCCGCCGTTCGCCTCGTCGAACGCGAGCAGGACCACCCCGACGGCCGCGATCAGCGCGAACAGGAACCACTGGAGCGCGTACCCCATGTGCGGTCCCTCGTCGAGCTCGGGCGCCGGCAGCAGGTGCGGGCTGTCGCCCGCCGCGGGCACCTGCTCGGTGAGCTCGAGGAAGCCGCCGTACGTGGGCGTCCCCAGCCAGCCGGCGATTCGCGGTACGACGATGAACCGCACCTGCCCGGTCTCCGGGTGGACCTGGTTGGCGGAGCCGCGTTCGCTCAGCCGGAGCCGCCCGGTGACCGTGACGTCGCCGGCGGGCGGCTCGGGAACGTCGGACGGCTCGTTCGCGCTGCCGCCGGACGGCACCCAGCCGCGGTCGACGAGCAGCGTCGAGCCGTCGGTCGTGACCAGGGGCGTGAGGATCTCGAACCCGGGCTCGCCCTCGAGCGGGCGGTAGCGCACCAGCAGCTGGTGCTCGGTGTCGTACTGGCCAGTGGCCGTGATCGGCTGCCACTCGGCCTTGGCCTCGACCGGCTGGTCCGGCGTGAGGGCGTCGGCGACCGGACGCGGCGGGCCGTCGATGTTGGCCTCGATGATCGCGTTGTGCGCCCGCCGGGTCTCCAACCGGCTCAGCTGCCAGTTGCCGAGCCCGATGAACAAGGTGACGAGCAGTGCGACGACCAGGAGCATGAGCAGCCAGCGCGGCCGAAGCAGGACCCGATACACGCCGACGACGCTACAGGGGCCCCGTAGGGTGGTGGAGTGCAGGAGAACGGAAAGCTCGCCGACCGCTACGGCCGGGTCGCGACCGACCTGCGGGTTTCACTGACCGATCGGTGCAACCTGCGCTGCACGTACTGCATGCCCGCGGAAGGTCTGGACTGGCTGCCGTCCGAGGAGCTGTTGACCAACGACGAGATCGTGCGCCTGGTCTCGGTCGCGGTCCGGCTGCTCGGCGTGGACGGCGTCCGCTTCACCGGTGGCGAGCCGATCGTCCGGCGCGGACTGGTCGAGATCGTCGCGGGCGTCGCGGCCCTGGAGCCGCGGCCGAAGATCGCGATGACGACGAACGGGATCGGGCTGGCCCGGCTGGCTGGCCCGTTGCGCTCGGCTGGGTTGGACCGGATCAATGTGTCGTTGGACACGTTGCGCCCGGATCGCTTCGTCACGCTGGCGCGTCGCGACCGGCTGCCCGACGTTCTCGCAGGCATGGCCGCCGCGGCTTCGGCGGGGCTGACGCCGGTGAAGGTGAACGCGGTGCTGATGCGCGGGGTCAACGAGGACGAGGCGGCGTCGCTGTTGTCGTGGTGCCTGGAGCGTGGTTACGAGCTGCGCTTCATCGAGCAGATGCCGCTGGACGCCCAGCACGGCTGGCGGCGCGACACGATGATCACCGCGGACGAGATCCTGGAGCGGTTGAGCGAGAAGTTCTCTTTGACGCCGGAGCCTTCGTCTTCGCGGGGGAGTGCGCCGGCCGAACGGTTCGTGGTGAACGGCGGTCCCGGAACGGTGGGGATCATCGCGTCAGTGACCCGCCCGTTCTGCGGCGACTGCGACCGGGTGCGGCTCACGGCGGACGGCCAGGTGCGCAACTGCCTGTTCGCCCGGGACGAGTCGGACCTGCGAACGGCCTTGCGGGCTGGCGCATCCGACGCTGAACTAGCCGTCCGCTGGCGCGCCGCGGTGGCGGGAAAGCAAGCAGGGCACGGAATCGACGACCCAACGTTCCTGCAACCCACCCGCCCCATGTCCGCCATCGGCGGCTGACCCGCGACTTCACCCACGGAACCGGGGTTCTGCCACGTGGCAACGGCCGTCCGTACCCCACTTCGGTGGGCAAAGTGGCAAGGATTGTGGACAGCGGCGAGTGGCTGAGCGTGCGGTGCGTGCTCAGCTGCGGACCGCGCCCCGCTCGCGCGCTCACCCGCGCGCTGCACCTTCACCCACTGAACAGCGACTTCCCCACAGCCTGGTGCGACTTCACCCACTCAGCTGGGGTTCTGCCACGTGGCAACGGCCGTCCGTACCCCACTTCGGTGGGCAAAGTGGCAAGGACTGTGGACAGCGCTGAGTGGATGGGCGCGGTGTGTGCTCATCCGCGGACCGCGGACCGCGCCCCGCGCTCAGCCCCATCGCGCCGCGTCGTGCGCAGCCACGTATCGCGTCGCGCGTGCTCAGCCACCACGTCACCCACCCAACCAGGCCCCGCGCCCGCGCATGCCGCGCCCGCACGCATCGCGTTGCGCCGCGCGACTTCACCCACCGAACCGCCACTTGCCCACAACCTGAGCGACTTCACCCACTGGGCCGGGGTTCTGCCACGTGGTAACGGCCTTCCGCGCCCCGGTTGGGTGGGTGAAGTCGCAAGGAGGTGTGGCTGGGGTGGGTCTGTCCTGTTTCCGCCGTTGGGAAAACGGCGGAAAGCCAAGCCACTTAGTTCAAGTCGTGATCTTCGAACGGCTCGATCTCGCGCAGAAAGCCCCGCGCTTCGAGAAAACTGGCCAACGAGGAACGGTGCTCCGAGCACGCCAACCACGTCTTGCGCCGCTCGGGAGTGTGGATGCGCGGGTTGTTCCACAGCACTTTCCACAATGCAGGAGACGAGCAGCCGCGGGCGGAACAGAGGGGCTCTTCAGGCTCGTCCATGACCTACTCGGCTGATAGGGAAGTCGGCTGCAAGGCGTGACATTTCACGAAGAGTAGCCGGTAAACGTGGAAGGGGCCGAGTTGTGACCGCGAAGAGTGAATGCATCCCGCGATGTGAAAACAACGAGAAGCGGTGCCGGGCAGCCACGGGGGAAGCCGCCCGGCACCGCATCACGTCGCACTCCGACGGGGGAAGCGGAGCGCGCACGAAAAGTTTGGCACGAACGCTGTTTCAGGTCTAGACGGCATGCCCGGGATTTTGTTTCGGCGTGTCGGGCGGGCTTTCCGGACCCGCCGGAAGTTCCCGTCCCGTTGGGGGAACGAAGGCCGCCGGACCGGCTTCTCGACGCTCTCGACCGGCATTCGCGAGAACGACAGCGACGTACGGAAGGACGAAAGCGGCTACGACGAGCAGCCAACGAAGAATGCCGTGAGTAACAATCGCCGCGACGAAACATGCGGTCCGGAAGCCCATCGACAGCAGATAACGCACCTCGCGGGAGCGCACGTCTTCCTTGAGAGCGCGCGGCGCCCCGGTGATCCGGAACACCTGCCTCTTCGGCTTGACCTGCATCGGGCCCTCCCTCGTCCTGCACTCCACCGTACGCCGCGTCTTTACCTGAGCTGACGCCGCAGGGCGCCTCGATGTGACATCCGGCCGGCATGACGGATGTCACCCCCAGACCAGGACTCACGACATCGTTCCCAGCCGGGTCCAGGCGGCAGTCTCGACGCCATGACGAACACCTCCGGTATGGCCGTGCGGCTCGACGGCCTGACCAAGAGCTTTGGAGCCGTACGTGCCGTGCGCGGCGTCGATCTCGACATCGCGCCCGGCGAGGTCGTGGCGCTGCTGGGTCCCAACGGAGCCGGCAAGTCCACGACCATCGACATGCTGCTCGGGCTCGCCCGACCCGACCACGGCAGCGCGCGGATCTTCGGGCGCGAGCCCCAGGCGGCGGTGGCCGAGGGCCTCGTCGGCGCGATGCTGCAGGCGGGCACGATCCTCCCCGACGTGACCGTTGGTGAACTGGTTGACCTCTTTGGCTCGTTGCACAAGAAGCCGATCCCGGTCGAGGAGGCGTTGGAACGGGCCGGCATCGCCGACCTCGCCAAGCGCCCGACGAACAAGCTGTCCGGTGGCCAGATCCAGCGCGTAAGGTTCGCGCTCGCGGTCGTCACCGACCCCGAGCTGCTCGTGCTCGACGAGCCCACGGTCGCGATGGACGTCGAAGCCAGGCGGTCGTTCTGGACCACGATGCACGAGCTCACCGCCACCGGGCGGACCGTGCTGTTCGCGACGCACTACCTCGCCGAGGCGGACGAGTATGCCGACCGCGTCGTGCTCATGCGCGAGGGCGAGATCGTCGCCGACGGCACCGCCGCGCAGATCAAGAGTCGCGTCGCCGGCCGTTCGATCAGCATGACGCTCGAGCACGCGGACCTGCGCCGGCTCGCCGAGCTTCCGGGCGTCGACGAAGCGCGACACGGACGGCAGGGCCGCGTCGTACTGCGCTGCGCCGACTCCGACCTCGCGCTGCGCGCGCTGCTCGCCACCTATCCGGACGCCGTCGACATCGAGGTCGAGAGCGTCGATCTCGAGGAGGCGTTCCTCGCCCTGACCTCCGTAGGGAGCACGTCATGATCGGCAAGTACCTTCTGCTCGAGGCGCGGCGGGCCTTCCGCAACAAGCGCTTCCTGATCTTCACGGTCGGGATGCCGGTGCTGCTGTTCCTCGTGTACGTACAGCTGTACGGCAAGAGCGGCGGCCTCGGCGGTGTCTCCACCACCGCGTACCTGATGACGAGCATGGCCGCGTTCGGTGCCATGGTCGGCGCGATGTCGGCTGGCACCCGCATCGCGGTCGAACGGCAGACCGGCTGGAACCGCCAGCTCCGGCTCACCCCGTTGACGCCGCTGGCGTACCTGCTCGGCAAGGGCGCGGTCGCGATGCTGATCGCCGCACCGGGCATCCTCATCGTCTACGCGGCCGGCGGCATCGTGTCGCACGTGCACCTGACCGCGGCGCAGTGGCTGGAGTCCGGCCTGGGTACGTGGGTCGCGATCCTGCCGTTCGCCGCGATCGGGCTGGTGATCGGGTACGTCGCGAATCCCGAGTCCGCGCAGGCGATCTTCTCGCTGTGCTTCATGGCGCTCTCGCTGTTCGGCGGGATCTGGGTGCCGGTCGAGGTGATGCCGAAAGTGATGGGGGAGATCGCTCAGGTGTTGCCGTCGTACTGGCTCGGCCTGATCGCCCGCGGCCCGTTGACCAGCCACGGGTTCGACTGGGTGGCGATCCCCGTCCTGCTCGGCTGGACCCTCGTCCTCGGCCTGATCGTGTCGCGTCGGTACCGCGTCGACACCGCCCGCGCCTAGTAACTTCTCATTGATGGTTATCGCGAGCAGTCCACTCGTCCCCGGCACCAGCCGCCGGGGACGTGGGCTGATCATCGGCGGCCTGTGGCTGCTGTTCCTGGTCAGTCCCGTCACCGAGGCGCTGCACAAGCACCCCGGTCCGTGGGGCGCGGTCCTGACCGCTGCGGTGACGGTGGCGTTCGCGTTCAGCTATCTCGCCGTGCTGGGGAACGCCAGCAAGGAGGACAAGCGGCTCGGCTGGCTCGCCTTCGCCGGGATGGTCGCGATGGCCGTCGTCTTCTGCGTCGTCGCGGGCGAGGGCGGGATGTTCACGTTCGTCTATCTGGCGGCCGGTGGCGCGATGATGTTGACGCCGTACGTCGCGCTGCTCTGGACGACGGGGCTCATCGCGGTCGCCTCGGCCATCCCACTGGCGATCCCGAGCTGGGAGTTCGAGCCGTCGATCCCGTTCGCGGTGGGGATGAGCGCGCTGGCCTCGTTCGGCTTCATGCAGCTGCTCCGGCGCAACTGGGAGCTGGTCGCGGCGCAGGAGGAGATCGCGCGGCTCGCGGTGAACGAGGAACGCCTGCGGTTCTCCCGCGACCTGCACGACATCCTCGGGCACAGTCTCACCGTGATCACGGTGAAGGCGGAGCTGGCGGGCAAGCTCGTCTCGCGCGCTCCGGAGCAGGCCGGCGCGGAGATCGCCGACGTCGAGCGGCTCGCGCGGGAGGCGTTGGCGGACGTCCGTTCGACGGTCGCGGGCTACCGGGGAACCAGCCTGGCGGCGGAGATCACCCAGGCGCGGCGTTCGCTGGAGGCCGCGGGGATCGACGCCGTCCTTCCGCACGCGGTCGACGGGGTGACGGGACCGCAGCGGGAGTTGTTCGGCTGGATCGTCCGTGAGGGTGTGACGAACGTGGTGCGCCACAGCCACGCCCGGACCTGCACGGTGCGGATCACGCCGTCCAGCGTCGAGGTCGTGGACGACGGCTCGCTCGCGGCATCGGTCGCTGAGGGAAGTGGCCTTGCGGGGTTGAGAGAACGCGTCGTCGCGGCCGGCGGCACGCTCGTCGCCGGACCTGCTTCGGGCGGCGGCTTCCGGTTGTTCGCGGAGGTGCCGGCGTGATCCGGATCCTGCTGGCCGACGATCAGGCCCTGGTCCGCGGAGCGCTCGCTGCCCTGCTGTCGTTGGAGAACGACCTGTCGGTGGTGGCCGAGGTCGAGCGCGGCGACGAGGTTGTCAAGGCGGCCTTGGCGGAACGTCCCGACGTCGCGTTGCTCGACGTGGAGATGCCCGGCCTGGACGGGATCGCGGCGACGCGCGAGCTGCGCCGCGCCCTGCCGTCCTGTCGGGTGCTGGTGGTGACGACGTTCGGGCGACCGGGCTACGTCCGGCGAGCGCTGGACGCCGGGGCGAGTGGGTTCGTGGTCAAGGACACCCCGGCCTCGGAGCTGGCCGACAGCATCCGCCGTGTGTACCAGGGGCTGCGCGTCGTGGATCCGTCGTTGGCGATCGAGTCGCTGGCCGCGGGCTCGTCCCCGTTGACGCCGCGGGAGCGGGACGTTCTCGAGGAGGCCAGGACCGGCGGGACCGTGGCGGACATCGCGCGGGCGCTGGTGCTGTCGGAGGGCACAGTACGCAACCACCTGTCGGCGGCGATCGGCAAGACCGGCGCCCGGACCCGGGCCGAGGCCGTCCGCATAGCGGAGTCCAACGGCTGGCTCTAGGCCGTGTCTGCCAAAGATCGCCTGGCGCGCGACACCCCACATCCCGCCTGGCCGCGGTGCACCTCGTCACCCATATAACCAATATGAGTTCCTCCTGCACCACGCCCAGCCGGGCGCGGGGCGCCGCGCGCCATCGCGCTACGCGCGATGACCGGCGCTATTTGCCAGACACGGCCTCGCATTCCACCGCGAGCCGGCGGGCGTTCCGCGACACTGAGGGCGCCGGGTGGGAGTCCGCTGGGGAGTAGCCATGGCGAGGGCAACGCATCTGACGGAGATCGACCGTGCTCCGGCGGAGGTGTTCGCGGTGGCCGCGGATCCGGAGAACCAGCCGCGCTGGGACGAGGCGGCCATGGTCGGCGTCGAGAAGCTCTCCGCCGGTCCGCTGGCGCGGGGCTCGCGCTACCGCGGCACCTGGAGGCGGTTCGGCGTGATCGACTACATCGTCGCCGAGTACGACCCGCCGCGCCGCTTCCAGCACGACGCCGCGACGAGCGTGGGCCGCGTGGTCCACACGTTCATGTTCGAACCCGCCGGCGACCACACCAGGCTCACCCAGGAGATCACGGTCGTCGAGCCGAATCTCGTCGGTCTGCTGATGAGCCCGTTCACGCCGGCGATCATGCGCCGGCGGTTGAGCGAGCTCGGCGACGAGCTCAAGGCGTACGTCGAGAACGCTCAGCCCGCGTAGACCGGCAGCTCCACGCGCGACTCGGTCCGCCCGCCGTGGTGGACGGTCTGCGTGCCGGCGGGGCTGAGGCCGAAGCGCGGGTAGTTCGACGAGGCGACCTCGATCCGGACCCGGTGCCCCGCGAGGAACGTCAGGGCCGTCGAGCCAACCTCGATCGTGACCTCCGACGGCGTGCCGGGCGTCGAGGACACGTGCTGGATCGAGTCCACGACGAGCATCGCGCGACCGTCGGGGTGGACGTCGACGAGCTTCACCGTCACGTCGGCCTCGTCCGCGGTCGAGGCGAACGTGAGGTGCGCGCGCACCGCGCCCATCACGGTGAGGTCGGACGCCAGGACGTCGCTCGTGTAGACGAGCAGGTCGGCACGTTCCTCGACCTCGCGCTGGTCCCGCGGCCCGGGCTCGGGCAGCACGGGGTGCAGCGTCCGCCCGCCGCTGGTGGGCACCGGCGAGGCGGGGTCGTGCACGTACGAGTCCGCGCCGCCCTCGCCGGGCCCGTCGAAGCTGAGCGCGCCGTCGGCACCGAGATGCAGCGCGGTGGAGGTCGCGGCCGGTGGCCAGGAGGGCAGGTCGATCCACTCGTTCCGGCCCATCACGTACACCCGCGCGCCGCTCGGCACGGGCTGCCCGGCGACGGCGGCCATCAGGAAGCGCACCTGCTCCTCGACCAACCCGCTCACGATCCCGTCGGCGGCGACGCCGAAGTCGAGCTCGCCGGTGAGCCGCCGGAGCATCGTCGCGTGTGCCCACGGTCCGACCACGAGCCGCTGCGACGCACGGACCGCTTCGGGCTTCGAGGGCGCGGTCATCGCCTGGTACGCGCGGAGGTTGCCCTCGCAGAAGATGTCGTGCCAGCCGGCGAGGTGGTAGCCGGCGACGTTCACCGAGTCGATCACCTTGGAGACGTCCTGCCCGGACCAGAACCCGTCGTCGTCGGCGTGCGTCAGCCAGCGCAGACCGAGCGGGGTCGCCTGGGTGAGGACGGACTCGTCGATGGGCTGGCCGACCATCGCGGGCCACGCGTCGAGCTCGGCGGTCGCGGCCTTGACGATGTCCGCGTCGAGCCTCGATCCCGCCGAGGTCACGCCGAGCGCCCACGAGGTGTAGAGGCCGAGCTGGGCGACACCGTTCTCGTACGTCACGTCGTCGCGGATGCTCGGGCCGATGACCGCCGGCGAGATCGCCTTGAGCCCGCGCGGGCTGTCGGCCGCGGCGAGCCACTGGGTGCCGCCCATGTACGAGCCGCCGGTCATCGCGACCGAACCGTTCGACCACGGCTGGTCCGCGCACCACTCGACGGTGTGGAAGCCGTCGGCCCGCTCGTTCGCGAACGGGACGAAGTCGCCGGTCGAGTCCCACCGGCCGCGAACGTCCTGGGTGACGACGGCCCAGCCGATCCGCGCGAGGCCGATCGCGTCGTACATCCCGCGCACGGCGGCGCGGCTGTACGGCGTGCGGATGAGCAGAACGGGATGGCGCTCGCCATCGTCGGCGACCGTCACATCGGTCGCGAGCTCCACGCCGTCCGGCGTGGTGACAACGGTGTCGTTGACGACGATCTTCGGCGCGGTCATGCTGCGACCCTACGACCTGGTGACGAGGTCCGGACCGATCTCGTCGATGCTGGTGCAGCCGGTTAAGGCCATCGTCTCCTCGACGTCCTCGCGGAAGCCGTTCAGCAGGTCGCGGACGCCGTCGGCGCCGCCGACCGCGAGGGCCCAGACGACCGGTCTGCCGACGAACGCGGCGCGCGCACCGAGGGCGAGCGCTCTCACGACGTCGCGGCCGGTACGGATGCCGCCGTCCACGTACACCTCTTCGTCTATGGCCTCGACGACCTCGGAGAGGGCGATCGCGCTGGGGATGGCGCCGTCGAGCTGTCTGCCGCCGTGGTTCGACACCCAGACGGCCTGCGCGCCGGCATCGATGCAGGCGCGGGCGTCGTCGCCGCGCAGGATGCCCTTGACAACGACGGGGACGCCGCCGGACAGGCCGGCGAGCCACTGGATGTCCTCGAGCGTGACGTCGGGCGCTTGCCAGACGCCGAGGTCGTCGCGGGTCGCGAGCTCGGGGATGATCGGCGAACCGACGCTGGTGTCGAACTCGTACGACCTGGCCTTGCGCGCGACGTGCGGGGTGTGGACGGTGAGGACGACCGCTTGGGCGCCGGCCGCGGCGGCGCGGCGGACGATCTCGGCGGTCAGGTCGCGGTCGCGGAGAACGTACGCCTGCAGCCACCACGGCCCGGCGACGGCGCTGACCTCCTCGAGCGACGAGGTGGAGCGGCTGGAGAGAACGAGCAGCGAGCCTGTCTCGTTCGCCGCCTTCGCCGTCGCTGTCTCGCCGTCGGGGTGGACGATGCGCTGGAAGCCGGTGGGGGCGACGTGCACGGGTCCGCTGACCTTCGTGCCGAGCAGCGTCGTCGAGGTGTCGACAGCGGTGACGTCGCGCGGGAGCCGCGGGCGGAGGTAGTACTGCTGCCAGGCGGGCGCGGCCGCGGTCAGCGTCTCCTCGACGCCCGCGCCGGTGGCCACGTACTGGAAGACGCCCTCCGGCAGGATCGCGCGGGCCTCCTCGACGAGATCGAGATGGGAGATCACGTCCCGCAGTCTGCCCCGGCTCGAGCCCCGGCCGCACGCGAGTTCGTGCACCACCGTTCGGCGCCAACCCTCGTGATCATGAACGTGATCATGAAGGTAAACCCGGCGTATACGACCAGTTCGGCTTCATGATCACGTTCATGATCACGGGCGATCCGCGGGCTGCGCGGTCAGGGGGAGGGCTAGCCGGAGGGGTAGATCGCGATGTCGTCGACGAAGATCCAGTCCTGCAGGGAGCCGACCGAGAACTTCTCCATTTCCACCCGCACGAACCGGGCCGTCACCGCCCCGGTCGGCAGGTGGTACCACTGCGAGCCCGACGACACGTCCGCCGAGGCTCGCAGGGTCAACGCACCCAGCGAGTCGCCGGTCAGGACGCGCACCGTGTCCGGGAAGTACTTCGCGGACAGGTCGAAGTTCTCCCGCACCGACACCAGCTCGAACCTCTTCGACGCGCCCAGGTCGAGGTCGACCTTCACCACGCCGGTCGTGCCCACCGGGATGTTCACGCCCCACCCGATCGCGTCCTGGTGGTGCCCCGCGATCACCCCGTCGGTCGACTCGCGCCCACCGTTCAGCGTGTCCTGGTAGGCGCCGCTCGGCGCGGGCGTCTTCGCGTACGACACCCCAGCGGCGAGGTTCGACGCGACCGAACGCAGGCTCTGGTAGATCTCGATCTCGTCCACGAACAGGGCCGACGCGTTGCCGCCGTACGTCTTGGTGAACGTCACCCGCACCCATCGCGCGGACGTTGGCGGGAACTCGAAGTCGTACCAGAGCCCCGACCGGTCGTTCGTCCGCGGCAGCCAGCCCTTCTGCGTGAACGTCGAGCCGTCCGTACTCGTCGAGACCACCACCGTGTCCGGCCGGTACGCCGGGTACTCCTCGTACGCGTGCACCCGAGCGCTGTCCACCGTCTGCGCAGAACCGAGGTCGAACGTCACCGACACCGGCGAGCTGCGGTACCCGTACTGCCGCTTGTCGCCCCAGTCGTCCGCCAGCAACCCGTCCGACGACTCGAAGCCGCTGTCGAGATGGTCCGACACCGGCGCCGGTTTGCTGTAGTCCCGTCCGCCGGCCAGGTTCACCTTCGCCAGCGCGAAGCCCGCGACCTCGAACGAGCTCAGCCCGTACGCGGCGCCCGCCGCGCCCACTTCCAGCCGCAGGTACCGCGCCTTCCCGTTGACCCCGACGAAGTCGTCGCCCCCGCCGCCCGACGACGTGGAGAACGCGTCCGTCCAGCGCACGCCGTCGTACGAGATCTGCAGCTTGTACGACGAAGCGCCGGCCCCGGCCCAAGCCAGCCGCACCCCGTCAAGCTGGACTTGACGACCGAGATCCACCTGCAGCCACTGCGCGCCAGTCGACGAGGGCTGCCACGCGGTCGAAGCAGAACCGTCGAACGCCTTCGAAGCCTCCGACCCCGCCACGGCACTGGACGCTGAAGCGGACCGACCCAGCGCCAGGTCCGAAGCGACCACCGGCCGCCCACCCGCCGCGTCCAGCATCAGCCGCCGGATCCGTGCCTGATACCCGGTGTCCGGCGAGTACTTCTCACCCGACTGCACCAGCGCGTAAGCCAGATCGTGCGCCAGCCCCGGATTGGTACGCCCCAGCAGAGCCAAAGCCTCGTAGTCCTCGATCCCGTCCCGCAACGACTCCCATCGGATCGACGACTCGATCGTGTTGTTCGGCTTGTCCGGCCACACGATGTAGTGGTCGCCCTTGACCTCGTCCTGCGCCAACGGAGCCAGCCAGCCCGACATCGAATAGTGCAGGTAGCCGTTCAGCCCGCGCGAGTACGCGTACCAGATCGTCATCCGCTGATGCCATTGCGGTTGGTCGATGAAGCGGTTGAGGTAGTTCCCGACCGGGATGTTGCAGTTGTAGATCCACACGTCCTTGCCGTCCTGGCGCAGCTGGTCGTAGTGCGCGGCGTTCGGGCCGTAGTTCAGCAGGTTCGGCACGACCACGTCGACGAGCGGCGACAGCCGCGTCGCCCATGGCTCGGCGAACATCGCGTCGCCAACCTTCACGCTCGGCCAGTTCTGCTTCACCCGGCCGAGGATGTGCCGGTACGCCGTCTCCTCCGCGTCGGAGTGTGGCTCGTCGCCGATGTGCATCCAGAACAGGTCGTCCCAGCCCTTCGCCTCCAGATGCCCACGCAACGAGGTGACGAACTGGTCGATGTAGCTGTCCGCCTCCGCGGTGTTCCACGGCGCGTAGTCGCGGAACTGGGTACCGTTCGCCCGCCGGTTGATCAGCTCGACCTCGCGGACGCCGTCCTGGTGGTTGACGCGGTAGTTGTACGTGTCCGCCGCGACCCAGAAGCCCTCGATCCGCTTCACCGCATCGCGATCGAGGAAGAACTGCACGACCTCGTCGAACCGCGACCAGTTGAACGTGTAGGTCCCGTTGGCGTTCCGCGTCGAACCGGCGTCCATCAGCTGCCCGACGAGCGGGATCGTGAGCTGGTTGTGCCGGTGCCGCTTCATCTGCTCGACGACGTTCTCCATCAGCTCCCACCACTTCGGCGAGAACCGGGTGAGCCCGTACGACGCCGCCATGTTGTCGCCGCCCGGATCCCAGGACAGCTCGCCGTTGAACGTGTTCCACAGCGAGTTGTCGAACGTCCCGTCCTTGGAGTCCGGCAGCTCCACCGCGCGGACGTCGACCGAGACCGGCACCGCGAGATCGCCGCGGCTGGTCCGGACCGTGGCTGTCCCGGTGTAGATGCCGGCGGCAGTGCCCTTCGGTACATAGAGATTCACCCAGATCGACTGCGTGGTCCGGGCTGGGACGTCGTACGCGAGCGCGTTGGACAGGTTGTCGGGGAACTCGCCCGGCGCGGTCCGGGTCACCGGGTAGACGGGCTGCTTGCTGCAGCAGCTGTCGAACATCGAGTTCGCGTTCAAGGTCTGGTACGTGACGAACTTGTACTCGAGGTTGCTCGCCGCGATCGAGCCGCCGCTGGACCGGGCCAGGGCGGAGAAGGTGACTCCGTCGACTCGGAACGCCACCGCCGAACGGACGACGATCTGCGCGCCCTCCCATTCGTTCGTCGCGGTGTCCAGTCCGATCGACCGGCCCGACTCCCTCGTTGGGAGGGTGTCCTTGAAGACGTTCGTCGAGGACGGCTCGGTCCAATAGTCGGTGGGCTGCCCGATGGCCGCCTGAGTCGGTCCGCTGGGGACGATCACGGCGAGGGCCGAGGCGAGCAGCGACAGAACCAACGCGCGACGCATGGCGGCTCCTTCACAGGGCGGCGGGGGCACCACTATGTCCACCGGGGCGCCTGGGAGCCCAGAAAGTCGGGTAGACCAGTTGGCCGGTTCCTCTAGGGGGCGCGCCGGAAGATTGTCACCGGGGCGGGGCGCTCTGACCAGGCGCGATTGGTAGCGTCGCAGGCTGAACCGACAGTGAGGGAGGGTTCGTGGGCCGTTCCGTGCTCGTGACCGGAGGCAACCGTGGCATCGGTCTGGCGACCGCGAAGGCGTTCGCCGAGGCCGGCGACGACGTCGCGGTGACCTACCGTTCCGGAGACCCGCCGGAGGGACTCCTCGGCGTGCAGTGCGACGTCACCAACCCCGAACAGGTCGAGCAGGCGTTCAAGGACATCGAGGAGAAGCAGGGCCCGGTCGAGGTCCTGGTCGCGAACGCCGGCATCACCCGCGACACGTTGCTGCTCCGGATGTCCGAGGAGGACTGGGCCGACGTGATCGAGACCAATCTCACCGGAGCGTTCCGGGTCGCGAAACGCGCCGCCAAGGGCATGCTGCGGCTGCGGCGCGGGCGGATCGTGTTCGTGTCCTCGGTCGTCGGGACGATGGGCTCCGCCGGACAGGTCAACTACGCGGCGAGCAAGGCCGGGATGATCGGCATGGCCCGTTCGATCGCTCGCGAGCTGGGCTCGCGTTCGATCACGGCGAACGTCGTCACCCCGGGCTTCGTGGAGACGCGGCTGACCGACGTGCTGCCGGAGGCGCAGCAGAAGCAGTACCTCGAGTCGATCCCGCTGGGACGCTTCACCACGACCGAAGAGGTCGCGAAGGTGATCCGTTGGGTGGCGAGCGACGAGGCTTCGTACATCACCGGTGCCGTCATCCCGATCGACGGCGGACTCGGAATGGGGTACTGACGATGGGCGGCATCCTCGAGGGCAAGCGGATCCTCGTCGCGGGCGTGACCATGGACAACTCGCTCGGCTTCGCCGCGGCGAAGGTCGCGCAGGAGCAGGGCGCGACCGTCCTGATCACGAACTTCGGCCGGGCACTCAACATCACCAAGCGCATCGCGAAGCGCCTCCCGGTCGAGCCTCCCGTGCTCGAGCTGGACGTGACGAACGAGGAGCACCTCGCCGGGCTCGAGTCGGCGGTACGCGAGCACGTCGACGGCCTCGACGGCGTCGTGCACTCGATCGCGTTCGCGCCGCAGGATGCGCTCGGCGGCAACTTCCTCAACACCCAGTGGCCAGACGTCGCGACGGCCGTGCACGTGTCGGCGTACTCGCTCAAGGGCCTGTCGATGGCCGCGATGCCGCTGCTGAAGGAGGGCGCGTCGATCGTCGGGCTGACGTTCGACGCCTCGGTGGCGTGGCCGTCGTACGACTGGATGGGCGTGGCGAAGGCCGGCCTCGAGTCGTGCGCGCGCTACCTGGCCCGCGACCTCGGGCCGAAGGGCATCCGGGTCAACCTGGTGTCGGCCGGCTACACCAAGACGCTCGCTGCCGGCGCGATCCCGGGCGCCGACGTGATGGGCACGATCTGGGGCGAGCGCGCGCCGTTGGGCTGGGACGTGGAGGACCGCGAGGCCACCGGCCTCGCGGTCGTCGCACTCCTTTCGGACTTCTTCCCCAAGACGACCGGCGAGATCGTCCACGTCGATGGTGGCTACCACGCGATGGGGGCCTAGTACTTCCGGCGACTTCTAGCGGGGGAGACCCGCCCAGAAGTCGCAGTGGTGGGTCCGTCCGTAGGGGGTCGGGGTCAGACCTTCGGCGGACAGGCCGGTTACCGTGCTGGTCCGGTTGAACGACGGCCAGTTCGGGCTGCCGGTGTGGGCGAACGCCGCCCACCTGTCGATGATCTGCGCGGACAGTTCCTGCTGCTCGGCGGTGAGCGGTGGGAAGTTGTTCGGGAAGCTGACGTCCCACAGGTACGGCAGGTCCAGGCTGTGGTACGCGCCCAGCGGATAGGGCTCGGTCTGGCGGCTGTCCTCGGCGAACTCGTACGCGTACACCCGCTGGTGCCTCGCCGCCGCCTGAGCCGTGCGCAGGACCGGGCAGGCGCCGACGAAGCCGCCCCAGTCGCCGAGCACGGTCGCCAGCGCGAGGGCGGGGGAGTCGTACGCGGCCGCCGGGTACTTCGCCAGCACCACGTCCGCCTGGGCGCCGAACGTCTCGACCATCATCGTGCGGTAGCCCGCTTCGGTCAGCGCGGCGTCGTTCGAGACGAACCCGCGCATCTCGTCGCGGGTCCCGCCCAGCAGCAGCGGCACGCGGGCGGCGCGGCCGATGCGGATCGCCTCGCCCGGCTGGCGCGGCAGGAACGTCGTCCCGGCGACCGGTCCCCACGGGCGGTCGTCGGCCCGGCTGTGCACTGGCACCCGACCGCCGTTCAGCAGGGGGAGCAGCCGCTCGGGAGCGACCGACCGCAGACAGGCCGCGGTGGTGCAGCCGAGGTCCGCGGTCGCCCGTGCGCCGAAGTCCTGAGCCTTGGCCGGCGTCAAAACCTTGTTCTCGCAGGCGCCGCTCTGCGTGATCGCCCGTTGGAACAGGCCGCGGGAGCTTGGCGCCGCGAGGTGGGCGCAGACCGAACGGGCACCCGCCGACTGGCCAGCCAGCGTGACGTTGCGCGGGTCGCCGCCGAAGCGCGCGACGTTCTCGCGCACCCAGCGGAGCGCGGCGGTCTGGTCCATCAGGCCGTAGTTCCCGCCACCGCCGAGCGCCGGCGCGGCAAGGAAGCCGAGCGCGCCGAGCCGGTAGTTCGGCGTGACGACGATCAGCTCGCCCGCGGTGGCGAACCGGGTGGCGTCGTACTGCTGCGCGCCACCGGAGGTGAAGCCGCCTCCGTACAGCCAGACCACCACGGGGAGGCGCTTGCCCGCCTTCCGGGGAACGGTGACGTCGAGGTAGAGGCAGTCCTCCGTTCCGGTCGCCCCCGTCATCGAGCCCTGTGGACAGAGCGGGCTCGGCTGGGTGGCGTCGCGGATGCCGCGCCAGGATTTCGCCGCGGCGGGCGGTTTCCAGCGTCGTTCGCCGACGGGTGGCGCGGCGTACGGGATGGAGGAGTAGGTCACGTGGTCGGCGGCGACGCTGCCGCGGAGCCAGCCGTCTCCGACCTTGACGACTCCGGGGTCGGTCGTGGCGGAGGCGGGGCTGGCGGCGAGCGTCGTGAGGGCGATGGCCGCGGCTGCGGCGACGGCGAGTGCTCGAATCGGCATGTGGCTGAGCCTCGCGGACCTGTCACGGTCGCGCGTACGTCCAGCGTGCCGACTTCGGCTACGTCAGTCCGCGTACACCGTCTCGACGTTCGCGGCGATCAGCGTGCCGTGCTCCTCGCCGTTGCAGAGCGCGGCGATCGTGCCCGTGGCGTCGATGTCGAACACGTGCAGCGGGAGCTTCTCGTCGCGGGCGAGGATGAACGCGGCCTGGTCCATCACGCGCAGGCCGCGGCTGAGGACCTCGTCGTAGCTGATCGTCCGGAAGCGCCGGGCGTCCGGATTGACGTTCGGGTCGCTGTCGAAGACGCCGTCCGCCCCGTGCTTGGCCACGAGGATCGCCTCGGCGTCGATCTCGGCGGCCCGCTGCACCGACGGGTAGTCCGTCGTGACGAACGGCTGGCCGATGCCGCCGGCGAGGATGACGATCTTGCCCTTCTCGAGGTGGTGCGTCGCCCGCAGCCGGATGAACGGCTCGGCGATCGACGTGATCGGGAACGCGGTCATCACGCGGATGTCGTACTCGCTCAAGGCGGTCAGCCTCCCGCGCAGCAGGATCGCGTTGATCACCGTGCCGAGCATGCCGATGTTGTCCGCCTCGACCCGGTCGATGCCCCAGTCGTCGGCAGACCGCCCGCGGAACACGTTCCCGCCGCCGATCACGATGCCGACTTCGACGCCGAGCTCACGCGCGGCGAGCACCTCGCGCGCCAGATGGTCGAGCGCCGCCGCGCTGAACCCCGAGCTCTGCGCCCCAGCCACCGCCTGCCCGCTGAGCTTGATCAAGACCCGCTTGTAGCGCGCCACTGACCCTCCTGGTTTGGATGAAGGGCACCTTCATACAAACCTATGGGATGAAGGTGCCCTTCATACAAACGCGCCGGGGGCTCGCCGCCACCTGCCCATGATCATGAGCGTGATCATGAAGGCAAACCCTTCGTAAATGACCAGTTCGGCTTCACGATCACCATCATGATCACGGGCGTTGAGGAGGCCTGGCGGATGGGCAGGGGCGGGCCGTTTGGATGAAGGTGCCCTTCATCCAATAGCGAGCGCATGGAAGGCGGACGGCGGGGGATCGGTGGCGAGGCGGGAACGGATCAGAGCCGCGCTCTCCTCGGGGGTCACCACCGAGGTGTCCACCTTCAGGTCGTACGTCACCCCGTCGTGCACGGCCTCGTGCCACAGCGCCACGGGGTCGGCCAGCTGGGTGCTCGTCGCGAAGCCCTCGCCACCCCAGGTCGCGCGGCGGCGCTCCAACGCCACGGAGACCGGGCAGTCCACGCCGACGAAGAGCACCGGCAGCCCGGCCAACACGGCAGCGCAGGAACGCAGGATGCCCAGCGGCGAGGAGTACCGGTCGTGGTGTCCGACGTCCACCACCACGTTCACCCCGAGCCGGCTGTGCGCCGCGATCGACTCGTACAGCCCGCGATACAGCACGGCGACCACAGGCTCCAGATCCGGCCGCTCACCGCCAGGCCGCAACCCGATCCCCGGCATGAACCGGGCCGGCGTCATCGCCATGAACCCGTCCACCCCGAGGTTCAGCCACACCCCGTCGAACGACTCCTGGATCGCCGCGACGATCGAGGACTTCCCCGCCCGCGGCGGACCGTTCAGGATGACGATCTGCCCCGCCACTAGACGATCCCCGACCGGACGGCGTAGAGGGCGGCCTGCGTACGGTCGGCCAACCCCAGCTTCGCCAGGATCGACGACACGTGCGTCTTCACCGTCTTCTCCGACAACACCAACGCCCTCGCGATCTCTCGGTTCGACCGCCCGCGAGCGATCTCCGCCAGCACCTCGCGCTCCCGTTCGGTCAACGAGGTCGAACGGTCGCTCCTCCCGTCACCGGACACCAGGGCCGCCGCGACCTCCGGCTCCAGCAACACCTGGCCCGCGTGCACCGCGCGAACGGCCTGCGCCAACGCCTCCGGATCGACGTCCTTGAACAGATACCCCGAAGCCCCCGCCCGCAACGCCGGCACGACCGACGTCGGCTCGGTGAACGACGTCAGGATCAGCACCTTCGCCGTGTTCCCGCGATCACGCAGCATCCGCAACGTCTCGACCCCGTCGACCGTCGGCAGCTTCAGATCCAGCAGCACGACGTCGGGCGACAGCGCGCAGATCTGTTCGACCGCCTCGTTGCCGTCGCCGGCCTCGCCGATCACCTCGATGTCGTCCTGGATGTCGAGGAACGTCCGCAGCCCGTGCCGGACGACCTGGTGGTCGTCCACCACCACGACCCGAATCGGGCCTTCAGTCATTCGGCACCTCCAGGCGCACGATCGTTCCCTGTCCGAGCTCCGAAGTGACCCGCAACCGCCCGCCGGCGCGGCGCGCGCGTTCGCGCATCGACGCGAGGCCCAGGTGGTGGCTGCCCGCGAGCACCGGATCCGACTGGAAACCGGTCCCGTCGTCGGACACCGTGAGCACCACGAATGGCGAGGACGTGTCCAGGTCCACGCTCACCTTCGACGGCTTCCCGTGCCGCAGCGCGTTGTGCAACGCCTCCTGCGCCACCCGGAAGATCACGTCTTCCACCGACGCCGGCAACGCGCACTGCCCGTCGCAGTCGGAGGTGAACGTGACCGGCACCTGCTGCGCTCGGCTGGTCACCGCGATGTGCTTGCGGAGCGCGGGAACGAGCCCGTCCTCCTCCAACGCCGGCGGCCGGAGCTCGGTGACCACGGCGCGCAGCTCGTCCAACGCCGAGCCCGCCAGCTCCTTCGCCCGCCGCAGCTCCTCGCCGACACGTTCCGGATTCGCCTTGTGCACAAGGGCTTCCGCCGCACCCACGGTGAGCCGCAACGAGAACAGCTTCTGCGCCACGGCGTCGTGCAGGTCTCGCGCGATGCGAGCGCGTTCCTCGATCAGCGTGAGCTCGCGATCCCGTTCGAACATCCGCGCGCGGGTCAGCGCGATCGCCGCGTGCGCGGCGAGAATCCCCAACAGCCGTTCGTCATCGGAGGTGAACTCCCGATCGCGGCCCTTGTTCGCGACCCAGACCGCGCCGAGGATCTCGCCCTGGTCGACGACGGGTACGCCGACGAACGCCCGCATGTCCGGATGCGCCGACGGCCACCCCGAGAAGCGCGGATCGTCCTGAACGTCGACCGCCCGGTGCGTCGTCGCCTCGCTCATCATCGCGCCCAGCAGCCCGTGCGCCCGCGGCACCGGCCCGATCGCCTGCCATTCCTCGTCCGACACGCCCGCGGTGTAGAACTCCGCGAACCGGCCGACCTCGTCCGGCACACCCAGCGCCGCGTAGTCCGAGCCGACGAGCGAACGTGCCGACTCGACGATCATCTGCAACACCTCGCGCGTCGACGTCTGCTCGGTCACGGCGAGCACCGCCCGCGACAAGGCGTCGAGGTCGTCGCGGCTCACCTCGGCTGACCTTCCCACGCCGAAACCGTACCTCCCGGTATCGTCCGGAGCCGTGTCGCACACTCTCGCGCTCGTCCTCGTTCCCGCCGGCGAGCCCGATCCGGCCGGCCGGGCGACGGCGATGCTGAAGCGGTACTGGATCAGCGACCTCGCCGACAAGTACGACCTCAACCCCGAGGCGACGTGCGACGGCTTCACGATCGGCGGCCGGTACGACGGGATCATCTGGGGCAAGCCGCAGAACTACGACCTCGCGCCGCACGAGTTCCAGGCGAGGTACGGCTTCGACGTGGTCACCGACGACGACAACATCCGACCCGTCGGCCAACTCGTCCCGGTCGAGGACATGCGCGTCGGCGCCATCGTGACGCCGGACGGCGCCTGGCACGAGTGGGCCGACGACACCTGGAACGACACGGCGCACGCGTTGCTGGCCGAGCACGGCGACTGCCTGGCCGTGGCGTTCGACTGCCACTCCTGAGGTCCTAGGTCCAACGGCCGACCCCGGTCGCACCCGCGGCCCGATGGAACGCGCGGCGAACGCGCCTAGCGTCGGCGGCAGAGGCACTCTTCCCGTTCGAAGGAGACACCGATGCCTGTCGCCATCGTCACCGGCGCGTCCCGGGGCCTCGGCCTCGCCCTCGCCCACGGACTGGCCGAACGCGGCTGGTCGCTGGTCGTCGACGCCCGCAACGCCGGGCCGCTCACCGACGCCGCGCGCGAGCTGAAGGGATGTACGAACGTGATCCCGCTGACCGGCTCGGTCGCCGACCCGCAACACCGCGCCGACCTGCTCGAGGCGGCGCGCTCGCTCGGCGGGCTCGATCTGCTCGTCAACAACGCGGGCACGCTGGGCCCGAGCCCGCTGCCGGCGCTCGGCGCGCTGAACGTTTCGGCGTACCGCGACATCCTCGAGGTCGGCACGGTCGCGCCACTCGCCCTCACCCAACAGGCGCTGCCGATCCTGCGCGAGAACGGCGGCGCGGTGCTCAACATCACCAGTGACGCGGCGGTCGAGGCGTACGAGGGCTGGGGCGGGTACGGCTCGGCGAAGGCCGCGCTCGAGCAGTGGTCGCACGTGCTCGCCGAGGAGGAGAAGGCCGTTCGGGTCTGGTGGGTCGACCCCGGCGACCTGCGCACCCAGATGCACCAGGACGCCTTCCCCGGTGAGGACATCTCGGACCGGCCGCTGCCCGACACCGTGGTGCCCGCGTTCGTGTCGCTCGTCGAGACGCGGCCCCCGAGCGGCCGCTACAAGGCCGCCGAGCTGCCGACCGGAGCCGTGGCATGACGATGGCGACGGAACCGTCGCTCGACTTCGAGCTGCCGCCGGAGCTGGAGGCCCACGAGCCGCCCGAGGCGCGCGGCCTCGCGCGCGACGGCGTACGGTTGTTGACGAGCCGGCCCTCCAGCCTCGACCACGGTCGGTTCACCGACCTGCCCGAGCAGCTCGAGCCCGGCGACGTTCTCGTGGTGAACACGTCGGCGACGATGCCGGCCGCGGTGGACCTGGACGATGGCGATCGGACGGTGCACTTCTCGACGCTCGCGCCGGACGGGACCTGGATCGTCGAGCTCCGCCGCGGGGCGTCGCCGGATTCCGCTGGTGTGGAAGGGGAGCGGATCGCGCTGCCGGGTCGTGTCAACCTGGTCTTGCTTCGGCGGCACGCGTCGCGGCGGCTGTGGCACGCGTCGCTGTCTTCACCCGACGTTCCCTCGTACCTCGCGCGGTTCGGGCGGCCGATTCGCTACGGCTACGTGGCGGAGCGGTGGCCGATCGAGTCGTACCAGACGGCCTTCGCGACGGCGCCCGGCAGCGCGGAGATGCCGAGCGCGGGCCGTCCGTTCACGCCCGAGCTGGTGACCCGGCTGGTCTCGCGCGGCGTGCTGATCGTGCCGCTGACGCTGCATACGGGCGTGGCGTCGCCGGAGTTCCACGAGCCGCCGTACGCGGAGTGGTTCTCGGTACCCGAGGTGACGGCGCGGGTCGTGAACGACGCCAAGCTCCGCGGCGCGCGCGTCGTCGCGGTGGGGACGACCGCCGTCCGGGCGCTGGAGTCGACGACGACCTCGGGCTGCTGGGTCGAGCCGGCCTCGGGCTGGACCGACCTGGTGATCACCCCGGAGCGCGGCGTCTGCGTGGCGTCCGGGCTGCTGACCGGTTTCCACGAGCCGAAGGCCTCCCACCTGCTGATGCTCGAGGCGATCGCCGGCCCAGACCTGGTGCGGCGCTCGTACGAGGCGGCCCTGGAACGCCGCTACCTCTGGCACGAGTTCGGCGACCTCAACCTGCTCCTGCCCTGACCAGCCGGGAAGGGATTCGCCGATCGGGTGGTTGGGCTCAGCGTGAGCGAGCGCATGAAGGCGATCAAGCAGCAGTCGTTCGGCGGACCCGAGGTCCTGGAGCTGGTCGAGGTCGACCGCCCGGTACCCGACGGGACCCACGTGCTGGTCCGCGTCCGCGCGGCCGGCGTCAACCCGGTCGACTGGAAGATCCGTTCCGGCTACGACCCGGACACGCCGCTGCCGTACACGGTCGGCTGGGAGCTGTCCGGCGTGGTCGAGGAGCTCGGCGTCGGCGTGACGAGGTTCGCGCCCGGTGACGAGGTCTACGGGCTGGTGTGGTTCCCGAAGGAGGCCGGAGCGTACGCGGAGTACGTCGCGGCGCCCTCGCGGCAGTTCGCGCGTAAGCCCGCCTCGCTCAGCCACGAGGAGGCCGGATCCCTCGCTCTCGTCGGGCTCACTGCCTGGCAAGCGCTCGTTGACACCGCGAATCTTCAACCAGGGCAGCGAGTTCTCGTCACCGCGGCCGCCGGGGGAGTGGGTCACGTCGCCGTCCAGGTCGCGAAGGCGCGAGGCGCGTACGTGATCGGCACCGCGAGCACCGGCAAGCTCGACTTCGTCAGGAGCCTCGGCGCCGACGAGGTGATCGACTACACGACGACCGATGTCGGCCAGACCGTCAAGGACGCGGACGTGGTGCTCGACATGGTCGGGCCGGACTACACGCTCGGGCTCGTTCCCGCGATGAAGCCGGGCGGCCACTTCATCCCGATCGGCGGCGGCGCCTCACCGGAGTCGGTGGAGGCCGCGAAAGCGAAGGGAGTGAACGTTCACCTGGTGTTGGCCGAGCCGGACGGGCACGGCCTGGACCAGCTGAACGCGCTGGTCGACGCCGGCAAGCTACGCGTGGAGATCGACACCGCGTACGCCCTGGCCGACGCCGCGAAGGCGCACGCGCACAGCCAGACCGGCCGCGTGCGGGGAAAGCTGGTGCTGGTCGTCTAGCGCAGCCCGTACGCTGGGGGCGACCATCTGTCGCCTAAGAGAACCCAGTGGGATGAAGACCTTCGACGAACTCTTCGCCGAGCTGTCCGCCAAAGCCGTCGACCGGCCCGAGGGCTCGGGCACTGTCGCTGCCCTCGACGCGGGCGTCCATACGATCGGCAAGAAGCTCGTAGAGGAGGCAGCGGAGTCCTGGATGGCCGCCGAGCATGAGACGCCGGAACGTGCCGCCGAGGAGATCTCGCAGCTGCTGTACCACGCGCAGGTCCTGATGCTCGCCTGCGGGCTCGAGCTCAAAGACGTCTACGCCCACCTCTGAGGACGAAGGTTCACTCTCATGCTTCGTGTTGCCCTTCCCAACAAGGGAGTTCTGTCCGAACCGGCTGCGGCGATGCTCCGCGAGGCCGGCTATCGCCAACGCTCCGACTCCAAGGAGCTGGTCACGCTCGACCCGGACAACGGGATCGAGTTCTACTACCTGCGCCCCAAGGACATCGCCGTGTACGTGGGCGAAGGGACGCTCGACCTCGGCATCACCGGCCGGGACATGCTGCTCGACTCGGGGTCGCCCGCGGACGAGATCCTGTCGCTCGGCTTCGGCAAGTCCACGTTCTGGCTGGCCGCCAAGCCCGGCACGGCCACGTCGTTGTCGGAGATCGCCAACCTCCGGGTCGCGACCTCATACGCGGGCCTGGTCGGGAAGTACCTCGCCGAGCAGGGGATCTCCGCCCAGGTGATCCGCCTCGACGGCGCCGTGGAGACCGCGATCCGGCTCGGCGTCGCCGACGTGATCGCGGACGTCGTGGAGACCGGCGCGACGCTGCGGCAGGCGGGGCTGGAGCTGTTCGGCGAGCCGCTGCTCGAGTCCGAGGCCGTGCTCGTCCGCCGTTCGACCGCGGCGCCGGTGGAGGGCCTCGACCTGATGATGCGTCGCCTCCAGGGCGTGCTCGTCGCGCGCAACTACGTGCTGATGGACTACGACCTGCCAGAGGACAAGGTCGACGATGCCGCGAAGATCAACTCAGGCCTGGAGGGGCTGACCGTGTCGCCCCTTCATCGAGCGAACTGGGTCGCGGTCCGGGTCATGGTGCCCCGCCGCGAGGCCCAGCGCCTGATGGACGACCTCTGGGAGATCGGCGCCCGCGCCATCCTCGTCACCGACATCCACGCCTGCCGCCTGTAGCGGGAACGAACCGCGCCGCATAGCCGCCGGAAAGTCTCTGCAACACATCGTGGAGTACGAGCGCGCCGTAAACACGTTCGCAACAAAGCATTGACGGCGCTTATGCGCATCAGTACCTTCGCGAAGCATCACCTACTGATGCGCATAAGCACAGGAGCACCAGCACGATGGCAGACAGCCGGATCCCCGCGCGGCGGCGGCAGAGCGACATCGCCCGGACGGCGGGCGTGTCGCAGGCGACCGTGTCGATGGTGCTCAACGGCCGGACCGGCAAGGGCGCCGCGATCAGTCCGGACACCAGGGACCGGGTGCTGCGGGCGGCGGCCGAGCTGGGCTACGCGGGCAACCCCGCCGCGCGGAGCCTCGCCGGCGGCCGCAACCAGCTGCTCGGCGTCTACACCTTCGAGTCGATCTTCCCGGCCGAGAGCGCCGACTTCTACCACCCGTTCCTCGTCGGGGTGGAACGCGAGGCCGAGGTCCGGGGGTACGACCTCGTGCTGTTCACGAGCTCGACGGGCTCGGACGGGAGCCGCCGGATCTTCCGCGACAACGTCAACCGGCTGCGGATGGCCGACGGGTGCGTCCTGCTGGGCAACGACACCGACCGCTCCGAGCTCGACCGGCTCGCCCAGGAGGACTTCCCGTTCGTGTTCATCGGTCGGCGCGAGGTGCCCGGCCGCCAGATCGCGTACGTCTCGCCCGACTACGTCGCTCCCACCGTCGAGGCGGTCGCCCACCTGGCCGAGCTCGGGCACCGCAAGGTCGCGCACGTCGGCTCCGGCTCCAGCTTCGAGCCGTGCGTCGATCGTGTCGACGGCTTCCTGCGCGGGCGGGAGAGGTACGGGCTGGACTCCGATCCTCGCCTCCGGCTGATCACCTCCGCCGCGGCGCTGCGGGCCGACGACGTCCGCGACCTGTTCGACGCCGGAGCCACCGCGTTCGTGACCGAGGACGACCGGATCCTGCGGCGGTTCCTGGCGATCACCGACTCCCTCGGCCTGCGAGCGCCTCGGGA
The DNA here is from genome assembly GCF_016907715.1 of Tenggerimyces flavus. Taxonomy (NCBI): domain Bacteria; kingdom Bacillati; phylum Actinomycetota; class Actinomycetes; order Propionibacteriales; family Nocardioidaceae; genus Tenggerimyces; species Tenggerimyces flavus. The sequence goes on from NZ_JAFBCM010000001.1 coordinate 4,307,317, forward strand.
CTTCTCCGTGGTCACGCAGATCGTGCCGCCCGAAGGGCAACCCGGCGTGGCGGTGACCGGGTTGCGGATTCCGCAGCGCGAGCTCGGCGGCATGGCCGTCGGCCTGCTCGTCGACCTGCTGGACGGCGACGATCCCGACCAGCCCCGCCAACTGACGATTCCCTGCGAGCTCGTGTACAGCGAGTCGACCGGCCCGCCGGCAAGCTCACATCTTCCATGGAGGTAGCGATGACTGTTCTCCGTCGTGGGCTGATCGCCTGCGGACTGGCCCTTGCGCTGGGCGTGTCAACCGCGGCTTGCGGGTCGAACGGCGATCCGCCGAGCACGTCGGACCAGACCGACGGGCAGGTCACGATCAGCGTGATGGGCCTGCCGCCAGCCACGAACGCCGAGTCCCGCCAGGCGTTCCTCGACCAGGTGGCAGCCTTCGAGAAGGCCAACCCCGACATCAAGATCAAGCCGTCGGACGCGCCGTGGGACGTGAAGACGTTCGCCGCGAAGATGGCCGGCGGTCGGGCGGAGACCGTTCTCAAGATCCCGCTCACCGAGCCGCCCGGCCTGATCGAGCGCAAGCAGGTCGCGGACATCACCGTGGAGGCGAAGAAGCTTCCGGAGTTCGCGTCGTTCGACCCCAAGGTGATGGAGATCCTCAGCAGCGAAGGCAAGGTGTACGGCCTTCCGGAGTCGATCTACGCGCTCGGCCTGGTCTACAACCGGAAGCTGTTCACCCAAGCGGGCTTGGATCCTGACGATCCGCCGGACACCTGGGAGGAGTTCCGGCACGCGGCCGACCAGATCGCGGAGAAGACCGGCAAGATCGGGTACGGCGCGCTGACCACGAACAACAGCGGCGGATGGCACCTCACCGCGATGACGTACGCCAACGGCGGAACGATGCAGGATCTGGTCGACGGCAAGCCGACCGCCACGTTCAACAACGCCCCGACCCTCGAGGCGCTCAAGCTCCTTCATGACATGCGGTTCGTGGACGACTCGATGGGCACCCAGCAGCTCCGCAAGGGCGAGGACGCGTCTCCCGCGTTCGCTGCCGGCGAGATCGGGATGTGGATCAACGCGCCGCAGGCGTACAACAGCTACATCACCTTGTTCAAGGGCGATCCCGCCGACTTCGGGGCCGCGAGCCTGCCGCAGGGAGGCGGCGACGGGACCCTCGCGGGCGGCACCGTGTTGATGGTGACCGCCAAGGCGTCCGACGCGGAGCGCGCCGCCGCGGTCAAGTGGATCGAGTACTCGTCGATCCTGCCGTCGTACGACACGGCAGCAGCCGTCACGGTCGCGAAGGCGCGAGCCGCGGACAAGCTCCCGGTCGGCGTGCCGGTGCTCCCGGTCTTCGACCAGGCGACCGTCGACAAGGTCGACGCCGCCATCAAGCCGTACGTCAACGTGCCGACCGAGCAGTTCGCGCCGTACGTCGAACGCACCAAGGACCTCGCCTTCGTACCGGAACCGGCCATCGCGGCGCAGGACCTGTACGCCGCACTGGATCCCGTCGTGCAAGCGGTCCTGACGAACAAGGACGCCGATCCCGCGGCGCTCCTCGCCGCCGCCGAAGACCAGGTCAACGCGATCCTGCGGCGACAGTAGTGCGGACCACCACGAGCACCGTCCCGGCCGGCGACGTCATGCCCGCCGGCCGGGACGTCACGGCCGACCGCACCGGCGGGGCGAAGGCTCCCCGCGGACCGAGGCGCGGGATCGGTGGGTGGCAGACGAACCTCGCCGCTCTGGTGTTCCTCCTTCCAGCGTTGGTGTTGTTCGGCTACTTCTCGTGGTGGCCGATCCTCAGCAGCGTCATCCTCGGCTTCCAGCAGACCAACCTCGTCGAGCCCGCGATCTGGGTGGGTTGGGAGAACTTCCAACGCCTGTTCGCCGATCCCGTGCTGCCCATCGCCGTACGCAACACCCTCTGGTTCGCGGCACTGTCGCTCGCGATCGGCTTCCCGGTGCCCGTGCTGCTGGCGGTCTTCATGTCGGAGGTCCGGCGCTTCGGCGGCCTGTTCAGGGTTCTGGTCTACCTGCCCGTCGTGGTGCCGCCGGTCGTGTCGGTGCTGTTGTGGAAGTGGTTCTACAACCCCGACGCAGGCCTGTTCAACCAGGTGCTCGGCCTCGTCGGACTCGGCCCGTTCCCCTGGCTCCAGGACAGCGGGTGGGCGATGCCGAGCCTCGTCCTCGAGGCCACCTGGGCGGGTGCCGGCGGTGCCGTTCTCATCTACCTGGCAGCACTTTCCGGGGTGTCGACGGAGTTGTACGAGGCTGCCGAGATCGACGGCGCCTCGGTCTGGCGCCGGGTCTGGCACGTGATGCTGCCGCAGATCCGCGGCGTGCTGTTGCTGATGCTGCTGTTGCAGGTCATCGGCGTGTTCCAGGTCTTCACCGAACCGTTCGTCATGACCGACGGCGGTCCCAGCAACGCCACCGTCACGGTCCTGCTGCTGATCTACCGGTACGCCTTCCTCTTCGGCGACTACGGCACGGCGGCGGCGCTGAGTGTGCTTCTCGCGCTGGTCCTCGCCGTCCTGTCCGCGATCTATCTGCGCCTGACCAAGCGATGGGGGAGCCAGTGAGCATCGACACCGTGCGCGGTCGCGGGCTGCTCTCCCACGCCGACCGGCGCAGAACCCCGGTACGGCTGGGGTGGGGCGGTGCCCAGACCGTTCTGATGGGACTGGTTTTGCTCGCCGGCGCGGGACCGCTCTACTGGGCGGCGAAGAGCGCGGTCTCCTCCACCCAGGACCTGCTCCGCAACCCGTTGGCCCTGTGGCCGTCTCCGGTGGAGTGGCACAACCTCGTCGACGCCTGGACGATCCTGGAGATCGACAGGTACCTGCTCAACACCGTCGTCCTGGTGGCCGGCTCGTGGCTGACCCAGCTCGTCGTGGCGACCACGGCGGGCTTCGCCCTGTCGGTGCTGCGGCCGAGGTTCGGCCGGTACGTCTACGGCGCGATCCTCGCGACGTTGTTCGTGCCCGGCACGGTGTCTATGGTCGCGCTGTACGTCACCGTCGTGGACCTGCCCGGGCTCGGCATCTCCCTAACCGACTCACCCTGGGCGGTCTGGCTTCCCGCCGGCGCGCACGCGTTCAACGTCCTGCTGGCCAAGCAGTTCTTCGACGCCATCCCTCGGGAGCTCTTCGAAGCCGCTCAGGTCGACGGAGCCGGACCGTGGACGGTGTTCCGTCGCATCGTCCTGCCGTTGTCGAAACCACTCGTCGCGGTCGTCTCGTTGCTGACGATCATGACGGCGTGGAAGGACTTCCTCTGGCCGCTCATCGTTCTCACCGACCCGACGAAGCAACCCATCGGCGTCGCGCTTCCGCGACTGGCCAACTCCGCTGACCAGGCTTTGCTCCTGGCCGGCATGTTCATGGCGATCGTTCCACCGCTCCTGATCTTCGTCATCTATCAACGGCACATCGTCCGCGGCATCGGCTTCACCGGCCTCAAGGGCTAATCCCCCAAGGGAGGGAGCACGGTCATGCGCATCGCAGTCGTCGCAGCGCTGTTGGTCTCGTCGCTCATGTACGGAACGCCCGCGAAGGCGGCCGGCACCGTGACCGAGGTGGTGGTCAACCAGGCCGGTTTCAGCGCGGGTGCCCACAAGTCCGCCCACGTTCTCGCCACCGGCGTCCTCACCGACACCACGTACCAGATCCTCAACGGGGCAACGGTGATCGCGTCCGGCAGCCTCGTCGACCGAGGCTCGACCTGGGGCGCGCGCGTCTACGACCTCGACTTCAGTACCGTCACCCAGACGGGGACCGCGTTCACGGTCCGGTCGAACGGCGTCTCCTCGTACCCGTTCAGGATCAGCGCCAACATCTGGGACTCCTACAAGGACGAGATGACGGCGTTCTACCGCCTCCAACGCGCGAACGTCGCCACCAGCGCGGGCTATCCGACCGGCTACAGCAGCGTCGCCCCGTCAGCGAAGGTCTTCCACGCCGCCGGGCATCTCGATGACGCCGCGTCCGCGGACGGGACCCAGCACCACGACCTCACCGGCGGCTGGTACGACGCCGGCGACTACGGCAAGTTCGCCGGCAACCAGTGGGTGACCGGCGAGATCGCGCTGGCGTACGTACGGCACGCAGACTCTCCGAACGTCCAGTACGACAACGACGCGAACGGCGTTCCCGACCTCCTCGACGAGGCCCGGGTCGGAAGCTCCTACCTGATCAAGTCCGCGAACCAGTTCGGTGGCGCCCTCTACGACCTCGCGAACGACTCCGGCTTCCAGCATCCGGAGTTCGCGACCGACAACGTCGTCGGCACGGCGGACGACCGGCGGATCCGCAACCTCAGCGTGGGTGGATCGGCCAAGGCCGCGGGTTCGCTCGCCGCGACCGCGAGGGCGATCGAGGCGGCGATCGCCGGCGGGAACATCGCGCCCGCGGCGGTCGCGGAGCTCACCTCGTTCGCCGCCGCCTGCGAGACCGCGGCGGTCACGTTCTACACCTACGCGGCAGCGAACCCGGCCGGCCCGGTCGGTTCGTATCCCGCGCTCGGCGGGATCCCCAACTCCATGCTGTGGGCCGAGGTGCAGCTGTACCTGTTGACCGGCACCACCAGCTACGCGACCGCTGCCACGTCGAAGATCAACGGGCTGACGTTCGCCGACCTCAGGTCCACCAACTACTGGGACCAGCGGCCGATCTCGATGGCCGAGTTCTACCCGGTGGCGAACGCGGCGACGCAGACGCAGATCCGCACCCTGCTTCGGCAGCAGGTCGAGTACTTCCTGTCGAGCTCCGACGACACGCCGTACGGCGTCCTCGACGTGTTCAGCGGGTTCGGGGTCAACGAGCCGCACATGTCGTACGTCGGCGACCTGATCCGCTACTACGAGCTGTTCGGCGATCCGATCGCCTTGCGTGGGGCGCTGCGGGGAGTCAACTGGATCTTCGGCGACAACCCGTGGAACCTCAGCTGGGTCTCGGGCATCGGTGCCGACCACGTCGACTTCCTGCACACGCGACTGGACGAGCAGTCCTACGACCATGCCAACACCGGGATCGTCATCCCCGGCGCACTGGTCAGCGGTCCCAACATCAAGAGTCCGACCGACGCCAACAGCGTGAGCCCCTGGTACGAGGACCGTCCGCTGTGGCAGGACGACATCCAGCAGTGGAGATACAACGAGTACAGCATCAGCATCCAGGCTGGGCTGCTCTACACGGTGATGGCGTTGAGCGACCTCAACGACGCCTCGAGCAGCGGGGGAGTGCTGCCGTTCAAGCTGCCGGTCACGACGCCGCTCATCGGCGACGTCGTCACCGGTGACGTGACGGTCCTGGTCCAGCCGGGCTCTGCGCTGTCCGCCGTGGAGCTCGGGACCACGCCGATGACGCTCCAGAACGGCATCTGGAGCGGATCGGTGAACGTCGACTCGTTCGCGCCGTACGCCAACCGCCAGCTCAACGTCCGCGGCACGCAGTCGGCCGGCAAGTACACCTACAGCACCACCCACGTCCAGGTGGCGCCGCCGCTGCCGGATCCCGCACATCCCTTGCTGTACGACAACTTCTCCAAGGGCGGCACGTTCGGGTCGACCGCGTTCGGCTGGGTCAACTGGTTCAACCAGTCCGGTGGGACCGGGACGTACGCGGCGGCCGTCGTCGACGGTCGCGACATCGGCAAGTTCACCCAGACGCCGAGCTCGGCGAGCTCGTTGGCGAAGTTCGAGCCCTGGCACGACTATGGCGACTTCGCCGGCTTCCGGTACCTCAGCCTCACGATGAAGAACCCTGGCTACCCGAACGCCCGCTACCGGGTCAGCATCGGCGACGGAACCGACAACTGCAGCCTGACCAACGGTGTCTCCGTGCCCGTGGCGACGAACTGGACGGAGTACCGGTACGACCTGAACCTGTGCCCGCTCGTCGACAAGAGCCACGTCCACCTCTCGCTGTGGTTACAACAGACCGGCGGAACATACGGCGAGCTGCTGATCGACGAGATCAAGACGACCGTCGACGCGACCGGCACGGCGCCGACGCTGACCGCCGGCGCGGTGAGCCCGGCGAGCGGGACGTCGACGACGCCGTTCACGTTCTCGGTGACCTACACCGACGTGGACAACCAGGCGCCGCACGTCGTCGACGTCGTGGTCGACGGCGTCGTTCACCACCTGACGGGGACGAACCCAGCGGACGTCACGTACACCGACGGCAAGACCTACGCGTACACGACCTTGCTGGCCAAGGGAAACCACTCGTACTACTTCCGGACGACCGACACGACGTCCAACGCCGTGCGGACGAGTACCCAGTCCGGACCGACCAACTAGGCCGTGTCTCTTAAGTAGCGTCGGTCATCGCGCTCCGCGCGATGGCGCGCGGCGCCTCGCGCCCGGCTGGGCGTGGTGCAGGAGGAATTCATAGTTTGTCCTCTGGGTGACGAACTGGACCGCGGCCAGGCGGGATGCGAGGTGTCGCGCGCCAGGCGATAGTTAAGAGACACGGACTAGCAGTAGAGGATGCGAAAACGATGCCCGAGCTACGTACCGACGTCGTCATCGTGGGCGGCGGGCTGGGAGGTGTCGCTGCCGCGCTCGCGGCCGCGAGCCTGGGCCGGTCCGTCGCGCTCACCGAGGAGACCGACTGGCTCGGCGGGCAGCTCACCGCGCAGGGCGTGCCGCCGGACGAGCACGCCTGGATCGAGGGCCCGTGGAGCTCCGACAGCTACCGGCGGCTGCGGAACGGGATCCGCGACTACTACCGGCGCGCCTATCCGCTCACGGCAACGGCTCGGGCCGAGGAACTGCTGAATCCCGGGCGCGGACTGGTCAGCAGGCTCTGCCACGAGCCGACAGTCGCGGTCGCGGTCCTCACCGAGCTGCTCGCGCCGTACCTGTCCAGTGGCCGGATTCGCCTGTTCCTACGGCACGAACCGGTCGCCGTGCACAGCGACGGCGACCGGGTTTCGGGTGTGGAGGTACGCGGTCTCGGCACCGGCGTGGCGACGACGCTGCTGGGCGCGTACGTCGTGGACGCGACCGAGCTCGGCGACCTGCTGGAGCTCGGCGCGGTGGAGCACATCGTCGGCGCGGAGTCCCAGGACGACACCGGTGAGCTGCACGCGCTTCCCGGCGCGCCGAACCCGCTCGACCAGCAGGCCATCACCTGGTGCTTAGCGCTCGAGCACCGTCCGGGGGAGGACCACACCATCGACCGGCCCGCCAGCTACGACTTCTGGCGGGGCTACCAGGCCGACTTCCTGCCCGATCCGCAGCTCAGTCTGGCCGACGTCGACCCCGCGACATTGGTCCGGCGGGAGCTGCCGTTGTTCGTCGACCCTGTCGGCGAAGCGATTCCGCGCAGCCGGTGGTGCTATCGCCGCATCCGCAGCGCGGACCAGTTCACCGACCCGATCGCGACCGATGTCACGCTCGTGAACTGGCCGCAGACCGACTACTGGCTCGAACCCCTGCTCGGCGTCGACGCGGCGACCCGTCAACGTGCGCTTGACGGCAGCCGCGAGCTCAGCCTGTCGTACCTCTACTGGCTACAGACCGAGCTCCCGCGCCCCGACGGCGGCACGGGCGATCCGTCCCTGCGGTTGTGCCCCGAGGTGATGGGCACCGCGGATGGGCTCGCCAAGTACGTGTACGTACGCGAAAGTCGCCGCATTCTGGCGGACCTGACGGTGACCGAGCAGCACATCGGCGTCGACGCCCGGGCGGGCCTCGATGGGCCTGTGCAGTTCCCCGACAGCGTCGGCATCGGGGCCTACCGGATCGACCTGCACCCGAGCACGGCGGGCCGGACGTTCGTGGACGTCGACAGCCATCCGTTCCAGATCCCTCTGGGCGCGCTCCTTCCCCAACGGGTCGACAACCTGCTGCCGGCGAACAAGAACATCGGCACGACCCACATCACCAACGGCTGCTACCGCCTGCACCCCGTCGAATGGGCTATCGGCGAAGCCGTGGGCGCCCTGATCGCCTTCTGCCTGGCTGGCAACCACACGCCGAGAAGCGTGCGGGCCGACGCGGTGGCGCTCGCGGACTACCAACGCCTGCTCACCGACCGCTTCGGCGTCCCCCTGGCCTGGCCCGAACCCGTGCGCACCCGTCCACTCGCGCAGGCGCACGAGACCGAGTCGTACGGCCGCCCGCTCGCGCTCAGCCGCTAGCGCCTCTGACGAACGTGGCTGGAGCGACACAGTGGCGGCTCTGCGGAGGCTCCCGAGTGACTCCGCAGTGAGGGCCAATGATCATGTTTACATGATCATTGGCCGCTCTACGTGGGATACACCCCGCGTAGAGCACCCACTCGCCAGGTAAAGCGGCATCGGCGCCCATCCGCCAGCACCGCCGGCGGCCTCGAGAAGGCGCCGGGCGACGTCCCTCCGCTTCACGATCCTCATCTCTACCTAGATAGAGATAGTTGTCAACGGTCCGTGGCGTCCAACCAGGCGAGCACGTCCTCGGTGTGCTGGCCCAGCGTCGGCGGTGCGGCGTTCGTCTCCTGACCGCCGGCGAACGGGTTGTCGTCCAGCCGGATCACCGGACCCGGGATCTGGATCTTCCCCAACGTCGCGTGCTCCACGTCCACCAGCAGCCCCTGCGACAGGGTCTGCTCCCACGTGTAGACCTGCTCGAGGTCCTTCACCTCACCCGCCGGGATGCCCAGCTCCGCCAGCTTCGGCAGCAGGTCGGCGACCGGCCAGGACGAGAACGCCTCCTCCACGGCCGTGATCACGACGTCGCGCTGGCCGACGCGTTCGGCGTTCGTCGAGAAGCCCGCCGCATCGACAGGCAGGGCGAACGCGGGGGCGAAGCGCCGCCAGAGGCCCTCCGAGCCGACCGAGATCTGCACCAGCCCGTCCTGGCAGGCGAACAACCCGTACGGACAGATCGACGGATGGTGGTTGCCCAACGCCTGCGGCACCTCGCCGGCCACCGTGTACCGCGTGCCCTGGTACGCGTGCACACCGACGATCGCGGCCAGCAGCGACGTACGGACGACCCGCCCGACCCCGGTCACGGCGCGCTCGTGCAGCGCCGCCACCGCGCCGTACGCCCCATACATCCCCGCCAGCAGGTCGGCGATCGGCACGCCCACCCGGATCGGCACACCCGGCGACGGCCCGGTGATCGACATCAGCCCGCCCTCGCCCTGCGCGATCTGGTCGTACCCCGCCCGGTCGCCCTCGGGGCCGTCGTGTCCGAAGCCGGTGATCGACAGCACGACGAGCCGCGGGTTGAGCTCACGCAGCGCGGCCATGCTGAAACCCAGACGGTCCAGCACGCCTGGCCGGAAGTTCTCCACCAGCACGTCCGCCCGCGCCAGCAGCCGCCCGAGGTCGCGCTTTCCCGCCTCGCTCTTCAGGTCGAGGACGACGGACTCCTTGTTCCGGTTGCAGGACAGGAAGTACGTCGCCTCCTTCGCGCCCTCCGGACCGACGAACGGCGGCCCCCACCCGCGCGAGTCGTCACCGCCCTCGGGGTGCTCGATCTTGATCACCCGGGCGCCGAGGTCGCCGAGCAGCATCGCGGCATGTGGACCGGCGAGCGCTCGGGACAGGTCGATGACGAGGACGTCGGAAAGCGGGCCGGCCACGGTTTCCCTTCGGTGGGCGAACAGTCTTGTCAGCCTATAGACGGCCTGGCGCGGCTCCCGGCCGAGTTCGGCCAACCGTGCCACGATGCGGTCCGCCGTTACCGGGCGATACGAGATCGACACACGGCTCGGCCAGGTTGTCGACCACTTGTCGAAGTTGGAGGTCCGCCATGCTCTGGAAACGAAGCCGTTGGCTCGTCGCGCTGCTCTCGCTCGTCGTCCTGTTCGGAGGGAGCGTCGCGGCCGCCGCTCCGCCGAAGACGCGCGTGCCGAAGGTCGTGGTGATCGGTACGGGCGGCACGATCGCCGGCGTCGCGGACAGCCGGGTCGCGCTGCAGACGTACCGCTCCGGCCAGATCTCGATCGCCGACCTGGTGAAGTTCCTGCAGCCCGAGCTGGCTTCTGTCGCGGACGTCTCGACGGTGCAGTTCGGCAACAAGGGCTCGGGCAGCTACACGATCCCGGAGTACTACGACCTCACCAAGGTCGTCGACCAGCAGCTCGCCCGCGCGGACGCGGTGGTGGTGACGACGGGCACGGACACGATGGAGGAGTTCGCGTACTGGCTCGACCTCACCGTTCGCAGCAAGAAGCCGGTCGTGCTCACCGGCGCGATGCGGCCGTGGAACGTGATCGGCACGGACGGCCCGGCGAACCTCTACAACGCGATCACGCTGGCCGCGAGCCAGCGGACGTCGTGCTTCGGCACCGTGCTGATGCTGAACGACGAGATCTACCCGGCGCGCGACGCGACCAAGACGAGCGGGCTGCGGATGGACACGTTCCAGACGCGGGAGTACGGCGCGCTGGGCTTCGTCGACGAGAAGCGGGTCCGGCTGCTCCGGGCTCCGGCGCGGGTGGAGGAGTGCCGTACGTCGAAGTGGGCCACGCCGTTCGACCTGGGCAAGGTCGACCGGGCGAAGCTGCCGCGGACCGAGATCGTGTACGGCTACCAGGGCGCGGGCGGCGAGGCGATCACGGCGTTCGCGGACGCCGGCGTGAAGGGGATCGTGACGGCGGGAACGGGCGCCGGCGGGATCTCACCGGCGCAGAGCGCGGCGCTGGCCGCGGCGGCGAAGAAGGGCGTCACGTTCGTGTCGACGACCCGTACCGGCTCGGGCGCGGTGTACGACGGCGGCGGCACCGCGATCGGCGGCGAGGACCTGCTGCCGCAGAAGGCGCGGCTGTTGTTGCTGCTGTCGTTGGCGAAGACGAACGACGTCGCGACGATCCGCGGCTGGTTCACCCGGTACGGCATGCAGCAGTTCGGCTAGCCGGGTGCCGTGGTCCTTTCCCTCTGGTCGGACGGTCTGCAGGTGACCGCCCACGTGGCCCTTCGGCCAGAGGGAAGGGGCCACGTTCAAGCAACCGGCTCGGAGCGCGCCAGCGCGACCATGACATCGACTAGTCGTTGCGAACGGTGCGGGTGCGGGCGGCGATGAGGCGGGCGAGCTCCTTCGCCGCCGCCCGGGCGCGGGGACCGTCGGACGACTGGATGCCCATGACCGGCACCGACGTACCGTCGTCGATGTCGAGCCGCGCCCACGGGTCCCCCGAACGGAACCGCACGCTGACGACCTGCGCCCAGGCGAGGTGGTGGATGCCGACGAGGTTGACGACCGTGAGCCCGTTCTCGTCTGCCCGAAGTCGAGAATGCCCAAGCAGGTAAAGGGCTCCGACGATGATCAGCAGGACGGCGGCGATCGTCAGGGTCTGCGGCCAGGTGAACGCGTCTCGGGTGTCGGACGGCATGCCGAACCACATGCCCAGCGAGGCGCCGACCAGCACGGCGCCGAGGATGACCGCGGTGATCGGCATGAACCTCGGTCGCCACGTCTTGGGCAACGTCGGTTCGAGGGTCTCGTTGGTCACCCCGCGAGCATAGGGGCCGTCAGTGCTCGGCCAGCCAGCCGAGCAACGTGTCCTCCAGCCAGTCGCCGTGCGAGTGGTGGACGTCGTGCCCGGCACCCACGGCCTCGCGGAACTCTCCGCGCGGGATGGCGTTCGCGAACTCCTGGGCGGGTTCGGGCGGGGCCAGGAAGTCGTGCGTCCCATTGACCAGGAGGACGGGGCAGCTGATGTCCGCCGCGCGGGACCGGCTGAGGTCGCCGCCTCTGGCCACGATGTCGCCCATCGCCCGCGCCAGGCTGCTCGTCATCACCCGAGCACCGTCGACGCCGTACGCCTCGACGAGGTACGCGACGAGGGGAACGAACGGGTCGACCGGCTTGTCCACGATCGTGGCGAGCGCCGTGAGCTCCTCGGGGCTGGCGAAGATCTGCCCGACCGCGCCCCAGGTGGCGACGGACAGGGCGCGGTCCGGCCACAGCGCGGCCATGAGAAGAGCCTCCTCGCCGCCGTCGCTGAACCCGACGAGGTGCGCCTGGGTGATGCCGAGGTGGTCGAGCAGACCGAGGAGGACGGGAGCGTCTTCCTGGTAGTAGTCCGCGTGGTACTCGCGGGGTTGCGGCAGCGACCGCCCTGAGCCCGGGAGGTCGGCGGCTATGACGCGGAACCCGTCCACGAGGCGGGAGCGGAGCCGGTCGAGGTCGACGATGCTCCCGGCCTAGCCGGGCATGAGAAGCAGCGCGTCGCCCTGGCCGGAGTCCTCGTAGTTGAGCTGTCCAAACGTAGGCACGACCGCCAGCCTAGGGGTGCGATCAGCCGAGGATGACGATCTCCGTCTCCTCGTCGTACGCCAGCGCTGAGTCGCCGTCCACGACGACGTCGGCGCGCTCGGCCGTACGTTCCCGCGCGAAGTGCAGGTCCTCGTCCGCCGCCCACGCGTCCCAGTACGGGCGGAATCCTTCGCCGTCGCGCTCGATGGCGCGCCGGTAGCGGACGTCCAGTGGGGCATCGACCCACATCTTCAACGTAGAAAGGTGATCGATCGCGCGGTCGGCCGACCCGACGCCCTCCACGATCAGTGCCGGGCGGACGGGGACGTCGTGCCATTCCGCGTACGAGCCCGACTCCCAGTCGTAGCGCTGGTACCGGCCGCGGAAGTTCGCGCGCAACGGCTGCAGCACCCAGGAGTCGAGCCGATCCCAGACCCGCGGCAGCCCGGACCACCCCTCGTACAGGTCGTCCAGATGCACGATCTGCGCGTCCCCGAGGAACGACGCCAGCCGCCCGGCGAGCGTGCTCTTGCCCGCGCCCGCGCGGCCGTCGATGCAGACGAGCCGGACCGCGCCGAGTCGTGGGGGACCGGCGAGCACCTCGCGCGCGACGTCGGCAAGCCGTACGACCGCGGACCGCCGAGACGCCGTCACGGCGCCGTCCATCGCCATGGCCGCAACCTACAGCGCGGACGATAAGGTCGAGCGGATCCCACGCTGGTGTGCCATGGAGGGGAGCACCGCCCGGTGCCGATCGTTCGACGCCTGCTGGCCGGGTGCGCGATCCTCGCGCTCGCCGGCTGCTCGTCCGGTACGAGCTTCAGCGCACCGATTTTCACCTCGACCCCCACCGCCAGCGCGACGCCGACACCGACGCCCGTACCCACCGGTCCCACGCGGGTCACGTTGCCGCAGGGCCGGTCGTACGTGCTCGCCAACCCCGCACCAGGCAAGCCCCGACCGTTGCTCATCGTCCTGCACTCCTACCAGGGCACCTGGGAACGCCTCGACAAGGCCGCCAGCATCCTCACCCGCGCTCGCGCCGAGGGGTACGTCGTCGCGTTCGCCCAGGGCGTCGACCAGTCCTGGAACGCCGGCGGCTGCTGCGGTACGGCGAAACAACGCAAGCTCGACGACGTCGGCTACCTCGTCCAGCTCGCCCACGACGCCCACCGGCGCGTCCAACTCGGCGACGTCTACCTGCTCGGCTTCTCCGCCGGCGACATGATGGCGATCCGCGCCCTCTGCGCCCGGCCCGACGTGTTCCGGGCCGCCGCCGGTGCCGCCGGCAACCTGGTCGCCAGCTGCCACAGCGACAGCCCTGTTCGCTATCTCCACCTGCACGGCCGCGCCGACAACATCGTGCCGTTCGAGGGTGGCCGGGTCGACTGGCTCGGCACCACGTTCGCGCCCGTACGCGACCTCCCGAAGCGGATCAAGCAGCAGGCGAAGGGCTCGACCGTCAAGCTGGTCACCCACGACTGCGGTCACGTCTGGCCCACGCTCGCGTCCTGCGGAACAGACGGGCTCGGCCTGGCGTTGGACTTCTTCGGCCGGTGAACCCCTCCGGGTTCCGGTTGCGGCCACCCGCCTGGTAACCTAGGCGGTCGGCCGACTCGGGCAACTGGGTCAGCACAAGCGGAGGACCACCTCCCACCCGCATCGACCTCAGGGTTGTCGGGTCCAGGCCGATCGCCACACCCGCGCGGTATCGCGGATGGCGATCAGCTTTTCGTACCTGCGCTGGGGCAGGAACGATCAAGGTGGGCTTCCGCATACGAGAACGCGGGAGCCCTTTTTCGCGTTCTCACCGCCCCAGATCACCGCACTACACAGGAGGAGACATAACCACAGAGCTTCGCGTCAACGACCGGATCCGGGTTCCCGAGGTTCGGCTCGTCGGACCGAACGGTGAACAGGTCGGCATCGTGCGCATCGAAGATGCGTTGCGCCTGGCGCAGGAGGCTGATCTCGACCTTGTCGAGGTCGCGCCCACCGCGCGCCCGCCGGTCTGCAAGCTCATGGACTACGGCAAGTTCAAGTACGAGACCGCTCAGAAGGCCCGGGAAGCACGCCGCAACCAGGCCCAGACGGTGATCAAGGAAATGAAGCTCCGGCCGAAGATCGACCCGCACGACTACGACACCAAGAAGGGTCACGTCGTACGGTTCCTTCGCCAGGGCGACAAGGTCAAGATCACGATCATGTTCCGCGGACGGGAGCAGTCCCGACCCGAGCTCGGCTTCCGGCTGCTGCAGCGACTCTCCGAGGACGTCGCCGACCTCGGCTTCGTCGAGTCGAACCCGCGCCAGGACGGCCGCAACATGATCATGGTGCTGACCCCCCACAAGCGTAAGTCCGAGGCGCGAGCCGAGGTGCAGGCCGAGAAGGCGAAGAAGGCGGCCGAACGTGAGGCCGACCGCGAGGCCGAGCGCCTCGAACGCGTCTCCGGAAACCACCCCGTCGGCTCGAACGGCTCGAGCGCCCCGGCGGCCGAGGCCGAGGGCGAGCCGGCCGACACGGTCGATGAGGCCGCGGACGATGTGACCGCAGTACCCGAGAACGAAACAGCATAAGAAGTGAACCGCCCCGCACCAGGCCGACCGGACCTACCGACTGGCCGACCGAGGAGCTGAATCATGCCGAAGAACAAGACGCATAGCGGCGCAAAGAAGCGCTTCAAGATCACCGGGACCGGCAAGCTGGTCCACGGCCGTACCAACCGCGGTCACCTGATGGAGGTCAAGCCCTCCACCCGTGCCCGTCGGCTCGCCGGCGAGGTCGAGGTCAACCCGGCCGACAAGAAGCGGGCCAAGAAGTTGCTCGGTCGTTAGTCCAGAAACCCACCGGCTAGGCGGGCATCCCGCCAAGGCCGTTCCCGATAGGAGTCACCACTCATGGCACGCGTGAAGCGGGCAGTCAACGCCCAGAAGAAGCGTCGCGTCGTCCTCGAACGGGCCAAGGGCTACCGCGGCCAGCGCTCGCGCCTGTACCGCAAGGCCAAGGAGCAGGTCACCCACTCGCTGGTCTACGCCTACCGTGACCGCCGCGCGAAGAAGGGCGACTTCCGCCGCCTGTGGATCACCCGGATCAACGCCGCCGCTCGTCTGAACGGCGTCACGTACAACCGGTTCATCCAGGGCCTCAAGGCCGCCGGCGTCGAGGTCGACCGCAAGATCCTCGCCGAGCTGGCCGTGACCGACGCCCCGGCGTTCGCCGCCCTCGTCGAGGTCGCGAAGCAGGCCGTTCCCGCCGAGACCGAGGCGGCCGCCTGACCGTCCCGGCCCAGGCCACGAACGCGAAGTCCGCGCGCCTGGCAGGTCCCGAGCTCACCGACCCGCGCAACAGCAGGGTCGCGGCGGCTCGCCGACTTGCCAAGCGCGCGTTTCGCGTCCGGGGCCGGCGATTCCTCGCTGAGGGACCGCAGGCCGTCCAGGAGGCGCTCGGCGTTCCCGGCGTCGTACTCGAGCTGTACGCCACCGGCGCGGCGGCCGACCGGCACGCCGACCTGGTCGTCGCTGCCAACGCCGCCGACATCCCCGTACGGCTGGTGTCCGGCGAGGTCTTCGCCGCGCTCTCCCAGACCGTGACGCCGCAGGGGCTGATCGCGGTCTGCGCGTTCGTCGACACCCCATTCGCCGACGTCGTCGCCACCGACCCACTGCTGGTCGCCGTGCTGGCCCAGGTCCGCGATCCCGGCAACGCCGGCACCGTCGTTCGCTGCGCCGACGCGGCCGGAGCCGAGGCGGTCGTGCTCACCGACGCCTCCGTCGACGTCTACAACCCCAAGTGCGTACGTGCCTCCGCGGGAAGCCTGTTCCACCTGCCGGTCGCGGTCGGTGTGGACGCGACCGCCGGCGCGGCCGGCCTCCGCGAGCACGGGCTGCGCATCCTCGCCGCCGACGGAGCGGGCGAGCTCGACCTCGACACCGCGGCCGACGATGGCCTGCTGAGCGGCCCGACCGCGTGGATCTTCGGCAACGAGGCATGGGGCTTGCCGCCGGAGACCAGGGCACTGGCGGACGCCGTCGTACGCGTTCCCGTCCACGGCCGGGCCGAGAGTCTGAACCTCGCGACCGCCGCGGCCGTGTGTCTGTATGCCTCCGCTCGTGCCCAACGCCAGCGTGGTGGGTGCCGGACACCCAGCAAACAGAGGTAGTCTCCGCAGGAAGCGTCGAGAACACGGCGCTCAGGGAATGGGAATGGGCAACGCAGCGGCAGGGGGGCTTCGCCGTGGCTGACCCCGAGGACGGGCGTGCGGTGCCCGTCGTCGATCTCGACGATGTGCCTGATGGGCTCATCGTCGCTGACGATCGTGCGTGCGTCACGGTCGTGAACCGGGTAGCGACCCGGCTCCTTCGCGTGCCCGCCGAGGACCTCGTCGGCAAGCACCTGTCCGACGCGCTGGCCCTGCAGGACCGGGACGGACGTGACTGGTGGGCGTCCGCGCGGCCGTACGACGGGCTGAACATCCGGACCGGCCATCCCGAGTGCAGCCTGTTCCTTCCCGATGGGCGGGAACTGCTGGTCGCGTCCAAGTTCATCCGCCCGAACGGGCCGTCCGGCAAGGTCGAGCGCGTCGTCATCACGTTGCGGAGCGCGCGGCTGCGGATCTACGAGGACGGCGAACGTTCCAACCTGATCGCCACCGTCGCGCACGAGCTGCGGTCGCCACTCACCAGCGTCAAGGGCTTCACCGCGACTCTGTTGCGCAAGTGGGACCGGTTCACCGACGAGCAGCGCCGGCTGATGCTGGAGACCGTCGAGGCGGACGCGGACCGGCTGGCCCGGCTGATCACCGACCTGCTGGACGTGGCGCGGATCGAGTCGAACCGGTTGTCGCTGCGCCGTCAGCCGATCGACCTCGGCGAGCACCTGGAGAAGACCGTCGCGTCGATGCAGGGCGCCGAACGGGTGAAGGACAACCTGATCCTGCTCGTCGACGGCCCGGTGCCGACGATGTGGCTCGACCTCGACAAGCTCGACCAGGTGCTCGCGAACCTGCTCGACAACGCCTTGCGCCACGGCGCCGGCACGGTGACAGTCCGGCTGAGCCGCTGGCAGGACGGCGTGCGGATCGTGGTCGACGACGAGGGCCGGGGGATCCCGGAGTCCGAGCGGGAGCGGGTGTTCGGCCGCTTCTGGCGCGGCACCGGCGGCAGCCGCGGCGGCTCGGGCCTCGGGCTGTACATCGTGCGCGGCCTCGTCGAAGCCCACGGCGGCTCGGTCCGCGTCGAGCAGTCGCCGGCCGGTGGTGCCCGCTTCGTGGTGGAGCTGCCGAACGACATCCCCGAGGGGCTCACCGACTAACGCGCCCGAGGGACGGCAAATGATCATGTTTACATGATCATTTGCCCCTTTACGTGGGGTGTACGCCGCGTCAAGCACCCATTCGCCAGGTAGAGCGGCATCGCGAGCACTGCCGACTTACGCCACAGGTCCTAGCGCCCCCGCTCGTAGTGGTCGCCGACCTCGAGCTCGGCGTACACCTGCTGCGTCACGCAGTCCTGGCCTGTTCTGCCGTTCTCGTTCTTGAACGTGAGGCGGTAGCACTCGGGCTCGTGTCGGAAGTCGGACGTGGTGCCGCCAGGGACCTGGCGGCAGGTCGTGGTCGGCGGGAAGCCACCCGAGGTCGTGCACTCCGTGGTCCACGTGGTCGTCCCGGGCGAGTACCGGTAGCCACCCTCTTCGAACCGCTTGCTCGTCACCGTTCCCGACGTGGCGCAACCCGCCAGGCTCGTCAGCAGCAAGCCGGCCACCGCCAGACCGAGCACCCTCCGCACAGCACTCAGCGTAACTCCGTGGCGACGCTCGTCCACAGCTAGCGACCACCACCGACAGGGCTCCCGGCACGCCTACCTAGACTCTCCGGGGAACCCCCTGTGCCGAGGAGATCGATGTCGGGCCCGAACAAGAACTACGACCCCGTCGAGGTCACGCCGCTGCATGCCGACGAGGTGGAGCGGATGCGCGACGAGGCGCTGGCCGCGATCGCGAAGGCCGCCGACCTCGACGAGCTGCGCGACGTACGCCTCGGGCACGCCGGTGACCGGAGCCCGCTCGGCCTCGCCAACCGGGAGATCGGCGCGCTGCCGCCGCAGGCCCGCAAGGACGCCGGCATGCGCCTCGGCGGCGCCCGCCGCGCCGTCAACGACGCGCTCGCCACGCGCCAACAAGAGCTCGAGCACGAACGCGACGAGCGCATCCTCATCGACGAGTCCGTCGACGTCACGCTCCCGTGGGACGGCGAGCCGCTGGGCGCACGACACCCGCTGACCACGCTGCAAGAACGCATCGCCGACGTCTTCGTCGCCATGGGCTGGGAAGTCTTCAACGGGCCCGAGGTCGAAGCCGAGTGGCTGAACTTCGACGCGCTCAACATCGCGCCCGACCACCCCGCGCGGACGACGATGGACACGTTCTTCATCGACCCGCCCGAGGCCGGTCTCGTCCTCCGCACCCACACGAGCCCCGGGCAGGCGCGGACGATGCTGTCCAAGCAGCCGCCGATCTACGTGGTGTGCCCCGGCCGTACGTACCGCACCGACGAGCTCGACGCGACGCACACGCCGGTCTTCCACCAGGTCGAGGGCCTCGTCGTCGACGAGGGCATCACGATGGCCCACCTCAAGGGCACGCTCGACCACTTCGCGCAGGCGATGTTCGGCGCCGGCCTCACGACCCGACTGCGCCCGTACTACTTCCCGTTCACCGAGCCGAGCGCCGAGCTCGACCTGCAGTGCTTCGTGTGCCGCGGCGAGTCGGTCGGCAACCCGGACCGCCCCTGCCGCACCTGCTCCAGCGAGGGCTGGATCGAGTGGGGCGGCTGCGGCGTCGTCAACCCGCGCGTACTCACCGCCTGCGGCATCGACCCCGAGCGGTACTCCGGGTTCGCGTTCGGGATGGGGATCGAACGGACGCTGATGTTCCGCAACGGCGTCGAGGACATGCGCGACATGGTCGAAGGTGACGTCCGGTTCACCCGGCCGTTTGGATGGGAGAGCTGATGCGGGTCCCGATCTCCTGGCTGCGGGAGTTCGTCGAGCTGCCGGAGTCCGAGACCGCCCGCGCTGTGGCGGACCGGCTGATCCGCGCCGGCCTGGAGGTGGAGGGCGTCGACGAGGTCGGCGCCGACGTCACCGGGCCGCTCGTGGTCGGCCGCGTCGTGTCGTACGAGGACGAGACGCACTCCAACGGCAAGACCATCCGCTGGTGCTCGATCGACGTCGGCGAGGACGAGCCGCGCGGCATCATCTGCGGCGCGCACAACTTCGCTCAGGACGACCTCGTGGTCGTCGCGCTTCCCGGCGCGGTGCTGCCGGGCGGCTTCGCGATCACCGCGCGCAAGACGTACGGCCATGTCTCCGACGGCATGATCTGCTCGCAGCGCGAGCTCGGCCTCGGCGACGACCACACCGGGATCATCGTGCTGCCGCCCGGCGAGGCCGATCCGGGCGCCGAGGCCGCGCCGATCCTGCTGCTGCGCGAGGACGTGCTCGACATCGCCGTCACGCCCGACCGCGGCTACACGATGTCGGTCCGCGGCGTCGCGCGCGAGGCGGCGACCGCGTACGACCTGCCGCTGCGCGATCCCGCTGCCGGCGCCATCAACGCGCCCACCGACGCCGGCTACCCGGTGCGCTCGGAGGACCTCGACGGCTGCCCGGTCTTCGCGGCGGTCGGCGTCACCGGTTTCGACCCGACCGTGCGCAGCCCGCGCTGGCTGCAGCGGCGGCTGCAGCTCGCCGGCACCCGGCCGATCTCGCTCGGCGTCGACGTGACCAACTACGTGATGTACGAGTTCGGCCAGCCGATCCACGGTTGGGACAGCTCGAAGCTGCGCGGCGGCATCGTCGTCCGTCGCTCGCAGCCGGGGGAGAAGCTGCTCACGCTCGACGGCGTGACGCGCGAGCTCGACCCCGAGGACCTCGTCGTCACCGACGACTCCGGCCCGATCGGGCTCGGCGGGGTGATGGGCGGCGACTCGACCGAGCTCGACCCGTCGACGACCGAGATCCTGGTCGAGGCGGCGTACTGGGACCCGGTCACGATCGCCCGCACCGCCCGCCGGCACAGGCTGCCGAGCGAGGCGTCCAAGCGGTTCGAACGAGGCGTCGACTCCTCCGTCCAGGCCCACGCCGCGCGCCGGGTCGCCTCGCTGTTGGTCGAGCTGGGCGGCGGGCGGATCGAGTCCGAGTCGGTGTTCGGGACCAGCCTCGTACCCCCGACCGTTCCGATCGCCGCCGACCACGCCGCGAAGGTCGCCGGGTACCCGATCGCGACCGACGTCTCGGTCAAGCGGCTGCGCGACGTCGGCTGCACGGTCGTCGAGCAGGGCTCGACGTTGCAGGTGACGCCGCCGTCGTGGCGGCCCGACCTCACCGACCCGAACGACTTCGCCGAGGAGGTGATCCGGCTCGAGGGGTACGAGGCCGTGCCCAGCGTGCTGCCGGTCGCGCCTCCCGGCCGCGGGCTGACCGCCGAGCAGCGCCAGCACCGGCTGATCGGGCGGCGGCTCGCGGGAGCCGGGTACGTGGAGATCCTCGCGTACCCCCCGTTCATCGGCGAGTCCGACTTCGACAAGCTCGGCCTCCCCGCCGACGACGCGCGGCGGCACGCGCTCCGGCTGGCCAACCCGCTGTCGGAGGAGGCGCCGCTGCTGCGTACCTCACTACTGCCGGGCCTGCTGGCGACGCTCCGCCGGAACGTCGGGCGAGGCGCGACGGATGTCGCGTTGTTCGAGACCGGACGGGTGTTCCGGCCCTCGCCGGGTGCGCAGCAGGTCGCGCCGCGGCTGCGCGTCGACCAGCGGCCGACCGACGCCGAGCTGGCTTCGCTCGACGCCGTTCTCCCCGCGCAGCCGGACCGCGTCGCGATCGTGGCGGCGGGGGAGCGGTACGCCACCGGCTGGTGGGGTGCCGGCCGCCCGTCGACCTGGGCCGACGCGATCCAGGCCGGCCGGATCGTCGCGTCGGCGTTGGGCGTGACGGTCGACGTACGTGCCGACGACCACGCGCCATGGCACCCGGGTCGCTGCGCCGTACTGCTCGTCGACGGTCGTGTCGTCGGGCACGCGGGGGAGCTGCACCCGAAGGTGGTCGAGGCCTACGGGTTGCCTGCTCGGACGGTCGCGATGGAGCTGCAGCCGGATCTGCTCGGGGTGTTGGACTCGACCGTTCCTGCTCCCGCTGTGTCGACGTTCCCGCCGGCGAAGGAGGACGTGGCGCTGATCGTTCCGGCGTCAGTTCCCGTCGCGGACGTCGAAGCGGCACTGCGCTCGGGAGCGGGCCCGCTGCTGGAGTCGGTGCGGCTGTTCGACGTGTACGTCGGCACCCAGATCCCCGACGGCACGCGGTCGCTGGCGTTCGCACTGCGGTTCCGCGCACCGGACCGCACGCTGACCGACACCGACGTCTCGGCCGCGAAGCAGTCCGCCGTCGACTCGGCCGCCCGCCGAACCGGCGCCGTCCAGCGCGGCGCCTAACCGAGGCCACCGCCGTTTGGATGAAGGGCACCTTCATCCAAACAGGCCAGCCTCCTCCACGCGCCCTCAACGCCCGTGATCATGAACGTGATCATGAAGCCGAACTGGTCGTATACGCCGGGTTCGCCTTCATGATCACGTTCATGATCACGGACCGGTGGCAGGTGGCGGGGGTTTGGGTCGGGGGCACCCTGGTCCCATAGGTTCGGACCAGGGTGCCCCCGACCCAGCCAGACCTCGCCACACCAGCACCACCGGCCACCACCCGCACCAGCCACCCCGCCACGTCTTGGATGAAGGGCACCTTCATCCAATAGGTTTGGATGAAGGTGCCCTTCATCCAACCAGGACAGCAGCCGGCGCGGCGCGTAACTGGGTGGCCTCACCCAGGGCCGCTCACTAAGGTCGTCCCTCGTGCCTGACGCCGATCCCCTCGCGCCCGTTGCCAAGCTCGACGTCGACCAGCTCCTCGCCGCGGTCCACTCCGCCGGCGTGGAGCTCGAGGTGACCGGACGCGCTGCCGAGGGAGAGGTCGGCGCGGCGTTCGTCCGCTGGCCGGACGGCCGGGAGGGCGTGCTCACCGGAATCCCCGGCGGACCGCTCGCCGGCGAGACTCGGCGGAACGCGTCGCTGCTCGAGCTCGCGCGCGACCAAGGCGTGCTCGTGCCCACGTACGACCTGGTCGTCGACGTACCCGGTGGTGGCGTCGCGATCGTGCAGCAGCGGCTGCCCGGATCGGTGCCAGCCGTTCGCGACAAGACGCTGGCCGAGGCGATGCTGGCGACGCTCGACTCGTTCGAAGGCGTGCTGGCCGAAAGGCCGGACGTCCCAGCACCGGAGCTCTACCTGCTGCGCAGCGGCCCGGGCTACTGCGTGCACGAGTCGCTCGAGGCGTTCAGTCCACGAACCCGCCGGCTGCTCGCCTGGGTCCGCGAGGTCGGCGCGGGCACGCCATCGACGATGACCGGCACCGATCTGGTCCACATGGACTACCACCCGGCGAACGTGCTGGTCGACGCCGCCGGACAGGTCACCGGCGTCGTCGACTGGGACGGCATCGGCCGCGGCGACCGCTGGTTCGGCCTGGTCAACCTGCGCTACGAGGCCGCCCCGGCCGGGTTCCCACCAGACGTGATCCGATGGCTCGACGGCCTCCTCGACGAACGCATCGACCCCGCCGTCCTCCGCCTCTACTGGGCGAGCATGAGCCTGCGCAGCGTCGACTGGGTGATCCGGCATTACTCGCCGGCCAACGTCGAGGACCGCCTCGACGTCGCCGAGTCGCGCATGACCTAGTCGACGTCGGCCACGGCCGCCAGCGCGCGTTCGCCGAGCTCGCGGGCGGCGGCGCGGATCTCGGGGCAGCCCAGGATCCGGTACGGCGCGGGAAGCTTCGCGAGCATCTCCGCGCAGTAGTACGGGTTGCCCGTCGTCCCCACCAGCCGCGTCGTCTCCTCGTCGACCGCCGTCAACGTCCCGAGCGTCCGCGGCAGCCAGCGTCGCACTTTCGCCAACGGGATGGAGATCACGACCTCGACCTCGTACTCCCACCCGACCGACAGATGCTCCTCGAGCATCGCGACCGGATCGAGCTCGGCCGGCGGGAGAAACGTGTGGTCGAGCGGGTCGATCGAACGGATCCGGTCGACCCGGTACGCCCGCGTCGCGTCCGAACGGCGGTTGCGGCACAACACGTACCAACGCCCGTGCCGAACGACGACCGCCCACGGCTCGACGTCCATCACCCACTCCGAGCCGGCCTCCGACTTGTAGTCCAGGCGGACGCAGCGGTGGTTGGAGCAGGCCTGGACAAGCGCGATCGTCGTCTCCGGATCGGGTCGGGCTGCGGAGTAGTCGGGCGCGGCGGCGGTGTTCCGGCGTACGGCCTCGGCCTGGGCCGCGACCGGCTCCGGCAGCGCCCGCACGATCTTGTCCAGCGCCCGGCCGACCAGCGTCGAAGGGTCGCTCGCGTCGTGGTGCCCGTCGAGGACGGCCATCACCAGGCCCAACGCCTCGGCGGCGCCGAACATCAGCGGCGGCAGCCTCAGCCCACGACCGACGCGATAGCCGCCGTACGGGCCACGCACCGACTCGATCGGGATGCCCGCCTCGCGCAGGATCCCGACGTACCGCCGCGCAGCCCGCTCGGTGACGCCGAGCTTGTCCGCGAGCCGGTCCGCGGTGATGCCCGGGCTGCTCTGCAGCAGCTCCAGCGCCAGCAACGCCCGCGCGGTCGGGCTGGTCTCGGCCCTCACGACAGCCTCCACGGATCCGGAAGTGACTCGTCCGGATTCAGAGGCTACTGCGAGCCGGCGACACCGATCAGGTTTCCCTCCGGGTCGGTGAACTGGCCGACGACCAGCCCGTTGCCCGAGGTCACCGGCCCGAACCGGCGGGTGCCGCCGAGCCGTTCCGCCGCGTCGAGTGCGTCACCGACGTTCGGCACGCCGACGTAGAAGACGACGTGCGGCTCGTACGCCGCGCCGCCACCGACCCCGCCGTAGATGCCGGCCTCGGTGAACCCGTAGCTCTCCGCCACCTCCTTCACCGGCTGCCCGCCGGTGTCGTACTGCCAGCCGAACAGCTCGCCGAAGAACGCGCGCAGCTTCTCCGGCTCGCGGCCGATGATCTCGAAGTGCACCACTGGATCGCTCATACCTAAGAGTCGGAGCGGCCAGTTGGATTTCGACAGCCCTCTTTGGCGCGGTCCGAGTCGCTCAGTTTCGCTGCGTCTGACACGGGGCCGGCAATGCCAAGCACTGCCACGTGGTGGGCGACGTGCGTGGTGGGCTGCTTCGACGACCCGGACCGCGCGGGTGCAGACTCTTCGATCATGGTCGAAGCCAGCAAGGTCGCCCTCGTCACCGGAGCCAGCCGCGGGATCGGGCGCGAGATCGCGCTCTCCCTCACCCGCCGCGGCCTCGCCGTCGGGCTGCTCGGGCGGGACGTCGCGGCGTTGGAGGCGGTACGCGACGAGTGCGGGCCTACTGCGAGCGTCGCGGTCGCCGACGTGACCGACGAGGCTGCCGTGCGTTCCGCCGTCGCCTCGGTCGAGCAGGTGCTCGGGCCGATCGACCTGCTGGTCAACAACGCGGGCCGGATCGAGTCCAGCGAGCAGTCGCTGTGGGAGACCGACCCGGCCGAGTGGTGGGCGGTGGTCGAGACGGATCTGCGCGGCCCGTTCCTGTGCTGCCACGCCGTCCTGCCCGGGATGGTCGCACGCCGCCGCGGCCGCATCGTCAACCTCACCAGCGGAATCGCGATCCGCGACAGCGACATCTACAGCGGGTACGCCGCGGCGAAGACCGCGCTGGTCAGGCTCACCGGCTCGATCGTCGCGGCCGCGGGGGAGTACGGCGTGACCGCGTACGACCTCTCGCCCGGCCACGTCGAGACGTCCATGACCACGTCGATGGCGATGCACCACGGCCGGACGTCGTGGACCCCACCAGCGGCGGTGACCGACCTCGTCGACGCGATCGCCGCGGGCCGCGCGGACGCGTTGACCGGCCGATACTTCCGCTCCGGCGCCGACGACCTCGAGTCCCTGTTGGCGAATGCCGACGCGATGACCGCCGCCGACGCCCGCACACTGCGACTCCGCCCGTATGGCGCCGACGACCCGCTCGCCCCATGAAGCTCGCGATCCTGCTCGGCCTGGTCGCCGGCCTCCTGGTCGGGTGCACGGGACCCGACTCGACCGTCGCGACCTGCCAGAACGCGGTGTCGGCGTACCTCGGCGCGGACGAGGACGTGCCGAGAGTCGTGGAGCGGCTTCGCGCCGACGACCGCTTCACCGACCTCCACACCGAGACCAGCGCCCGGGCGGCGAAGCGGCTCGCCACCTGGTACCCGGCCATGGCGCCTGTCGCGCAAGGTCGCACGGCTGCCGCGGTGCACCTCGCGGTGACCGATCCGGATCGCCGCCAGGACCGTGTCGAGGGACTCAACGCCATGCTGCGCGGCGTGGGAGTCGCCCGCCGGGCCGACTGTGACCAGAAGGACGAGGAACGCGGACGCCAGCTGGTCGAGTTCGGCGAGAAGCTGCTGTGCGGGCAGACGGTGAGCATCCGGTTCGCGCGCGACGAGGACCTGCGACCGGCGCTCGAGGTCGCTCGGAACAACGCACGCGTCCAGAAGGTCGCCGTGGTGTCGCGGGCGGAGGCGTTCGAACGTGCCAAGGAACTCTTCCGCGACCAACCCGATCTTGAGAAGGTCCTGACGCCCGAGGACACGTCCCCGTACCTGGAGGTCACGGTGGTCGACTCCGCCGACCCCAAGGCGGTAGGCGCCCAGCTCACCGGCATCCTCGAGGGTGCCGACCAGGCTCAGCTCCAGGTGTGCGTCACGGTCCCGCATCCGGTCGTCCCGGCGCGTCAGGGGCGATAGCGCTCCCACGAAGCCCCGGCGATCACGGGTGGCGTGTCGATCTCGGGCCTGATCGCGTGCCACGACGCCCGCCACTCACCCGGCGGACGCGCCAGGGTCGTACACACGTCGCGGGCAAGCTCCTCGGGTCCGCGACCGAGCCACGGCGTGTCGACGAAGATCTGATAGCCGTCGAGGTGGAGAGCCACGCGGAGGAACGCTGGATCTTCAAAGCTGTTGCCAGCCCAGCCCACTGTGAACCCGTGGGTGAGCAGGTGTAGCCGGTCCACGTTCTCCAGAACGAGCCGACCCGCGGTCCGCTCCGGCGTCTCCCACGACGTAACACCGGGCGATCGGCGAACGGAGCGGCTCAGGCGTCGCCTCCAGACGGTTCACCGGGATGAGGAGGTCGTACGGATCCATGCCGAGACCCGCGCCCGCGGACGTCAGCTCCACGTCGTTCACATAGACCCGCACCTCGAACCCGCCACCCGAGTCGGCGGACACGGGCGCGACCTCGAGGCGCAGTGAGTCGATTCAGTCACCACATCCCCCAACAACGGATACGGCCGGAGCAGGACAGTGCCCTGATCCGGCCGTACTTTCCCAACCCATTCCCGGGCGTCAGGGTAGGCCGGGGTCAATCTCATGTCCACGACCAGCCACATGTCGAAGACGATCTTCATCCTGGGCACACGAATGATCACCGCACGTATATCGCCTTGCATGACAATCCATCATCGGGAATACTCATGCACATGGGTATGAGGGCCGCGATCGCCGGCGCCAGCGGCTACGCGGGAGGCGAGCTGCTGAGGCTGCTGCTCCAGCACCCCGAGATCGAGATCGGCACCCTCACCGCGGGCAGCAACGCCGGCAGCAAGCTCGGTCAGCACCAGCCGCACCTCCTCCCGCTCGCCGACAAGGTCCTCGAAGACACCACCGCGGACACGCTGCAGGGCCACGACATCGTCTTCCTCGCCCTCCCGCACGGGCAGTCCGCGGCCATCGCGGCCCAGCTGCCGGACGACACGATCGTCATCGACTGCGGCGCGGACCACCGCCTGGAGAACGAGGAAGACTGGCAGCACTGGTACCAGAGCGACCACGCCGGCACCTGGCCGTACGGTCTCCCAGAGCTCCAAGGCCAGCGCGAGAAGCTCAAGCAGGCAAAGAGAATCGCCGTCCCCGGGTGCTATCCCACCGTCGCCACACTCGCCCTCGCCCCGGCCATCCAAGCCGGCATCGCCGACGCCGACGACGTGGTGATCGTCGCCGCGAGCGGTACGTCTGGCGCCGGCAAGAGCCTCAAGCCGAACCTGCTCGGCAGCGAGGTCATGGGCGCGGTGTCCGCGTACGGCGTCGGCGGCACCCACCGCCACACCCCCGAGATCATCCAGAACCTCGGCAAGCTCACCGACGAAGCCGTCACAGTGAGCTTCACCCCCACCCTCGCTCCCATGCCGCGAGGCATCCTCGCCACCTGCACGGCCAAGGTGAAAAGGGGCATCGATCAAGGCAGAGCGAGAGCCGCCTACGCCGCGGCCTGGGCCGGCGAGCCGTTCCTGCACCTGCTCCCAGAAGGCACCTGGCCCACCACCGCGGCCACCCTCGGCGCCAACACCCTGCACGCACAGGTCACCGTCGACGAGCGAGCGCAAAGACTCGTCGCCGTCGCCGTGATCGACAACCTCACCAAGGGCACGGCCGGCGGCGCGATCCAGTGCATGAACCTCGCACTCGGCCTCCCCGAGACCACCGGCCTCCCCACGACCGGGCTCGCGCCATGACCCAAGAGCGCAGCTGGTCCCTCCGCCGCTACGCCACGCCCGTCGCGGTCTGCAGGCTCGCCCCCGACGCCGACGTCCCCCAGTGGGCCAATGCGCCGACGCCGCTCTCAGCGATCGTCCGTACGGCGAACGAGCTCTCCCTCGTCTGTGCCGCCGACGCCGTGCCGAGCCAGGAACGCATGCTCGGCCCGTACGTCGCGTACGAGATCGCCGGCCTGCTCGACCCCGACCTCGTCGGGGTGCTCGCCGAGCTCCTCGAACCCCTCGCCGAGGCGAGCATCAGCGTCCTCACGGTCTCCACCTTCGACACCGACTGGGTCCTGGTCCCCGAACGCCAAGCCGACGCCGCCGACACCGCCTGGCGACGACGGCGTCACACGGTGCTCGACCACATCCCCGCCTGAAGAGACCAACCCCGAAAGGGAATCACCACCGTGAGCGTCACCGATCCGAAGGGTTTCCGCGCCGCCGGCGTCACCGCCGGGCTGAAGCCGAGCGGCAAGCCCGACGTCGCCCTCGTCGTCAACGACGGCCCGTCGTACGCGGCCGCCGCCGTCTTCACCCTCAACCGCTGCAAGGCCAACCCCGTGCTGTGGAGCGAGACCGCCGTCAAGGACGGAACGGTCAAGGCCGTCGTGCTCAACTCCGGCGGCGCCAACTGCTACACCGGCCCGGCCGGCTTCCAGAACACCCACGCCTCCGCCGAGCTCGTCGCCGAGAAGCTGGGCATCGGCGCGATCGACGTCGTCGTCTGCTCCACCGGCCTGATCGGCGAGCAGTTGCACACCGAGAAGCTCCTGAACGGCATCGCCGAGTCCGCCGACAAGCTCGCGACGACCGGCGGGCAAGATGCGGCGACCGCGATCATGACCACCGACACCGTCTCCAAACAGTCCACGTACGTGGGCGAAGGCTGGTCGATCGGCGGCATGGCCAAGGGCGCGGGCATGCTCGCGCCGTCCCTGGCCACCATGCTCGTCGTCATCACGACCGACGCCGACGTCGACCCGGTCACCGTCGACCTCGCGCTGAGAGCAGCCACCAAGCAGACGTTCGACAGGCTCGACTCCGACGGCTGCATGTCCACCAACGACACGGTCCTGCTGATGGCCAGCGGCGCCAGCGGCGTCAAGCCGCCGTACGACGCGTTCGCCCAAGCTGTCAAGGAAGTCTGCCACGGTCTCGCCCAGCAGCTGATGTCCGACGCCGAGGGTTCCGACCACGACATCGCGATCGAGGTCGTACACGCCGCCAGCGAGGACGACGCGGTCGAGGTCGGCCGTTCGATCGCCCGCAACAACCTGTTCAAGTGTGCGGTGTTCGGCAAGGACCCCAACTGGGGCAGGATCCTCGCCGCCGTCGGCACCACCAACGCCGCGTTCGACCCGGCCACGTTGGACGTCGCGTTCAACGGCGTCTGGATCTGCAAGAACGGCGAGCCCGGCGAGTCCCGCGACAAGGTCGACTTGACAGACCGCGAGGTCACCGTGACCGTCGATCTCAAAGCGGGCAACGAGACCGCGACGATCTGGACCAACGACCTCACCCACGCGTACGTTCACGAGAACTCGGCCTACTCCACATGAGCGCCTACGAAGCCGCGCTACACAAGGCCGCGATCCTCACCGAGGCATTGCCGTGGCTCGAGCGCTTCCACGGTAAGACGGTCGTCGTCAAGTACGGCGGCAACGCGATGACCGACGACAAGCTGAAGAAGGCGTTCGCCGAGGACATCGTGTTCCTCCGCTACGCCGGCCTGCGCCCGGTGATCGTGCACGGCGGCGGCCCGCAGATCAGCTCGATGCTCGACCGGCTCGGCATCGAGAGCGAGTTCCGCGGCGGCCTCCGCGTCACCACGCCCGAGGCGATGGAGATCGTCCGTATGGTGCTCGTCGGCCAGGTGGGGCAGGAGCTGGTCGGTTTGGTCAACGGGCACGGCCCGTTCGCGGTCGGGCTGTCCGGTGACGACGCCGGCCTGTTCACCGCCGAGCGCCGTGGCGCGCTGGTCGACGGCGAGACCGTCGACATCGGCCTGGTCGGCGATGTCGTCAAGGTTCGTCCCGAGGCCGTCGTCGACCTGATCGACAACGGCCGCATCCCGGTCGTGTCGAGCGTCGCGCCCGACGAGGACGGCCTGGTCCACAACGTGAACGCCGACACCGCGGCGTCCGCGCTGGCGGTCGCCCTGGAAGCAGAAAAGTTGGTCGTGCTCACCGACGTCGAGGGCCTCTACCGCGACTGGCCGGCGAGCGACGAGATCATCACCGAGATCGAGGCGAACGAGCTCGCCGAAATGCTCCCGTCACTCGCGTCGGGCATGGTGCCCAAGATGGAGGCCTGCCTGCGCGCCGTCCGTGGGGGAGTCTCGCGCGCGACCGTGATCGACGGCCGCGTACCCCACGCACTGCTGCTGGAGATCTTCACCGATGAGGGCATCGGCACCCAGGTCCACCCATCCAAGAAGGAGGCATCGTGACCGCGTACGACGAGCTGGCGCAGCGCTTCGACGCGGCGCTGATGCCGAACTACGGCACGCCGCCCGCCGCGCTCGTCCGCGGCGAGGGCGCGACGGTGTGGGACGCCGACGGCAACCAGTACCTCGACTTCATCGGTGGCATCGCCGTGACGTCGCTCGGCCACGCGCATCCCGCGATCGTCGAGGCAGTCTCGAAGCAGGTCGCGACGATCGCGCACACCTCGAACCTGTTCCTGCACGAGCGCGAGATCGAGCTCGCCGAGAAGCTCAAGTCCCTGTTGGGCTACGAGGGCAAGGTGTTCCTCGTCAGCAGCGGCACCGAGGCGAACGAGGCCGCGTTCAAGCTGGTCTGGAAGCACGGCAAGGCGAACGGCCGAAACTTTCTGGTCTCGACCGAGAACTCCTTCCACGGCCGCACGATGGGCGCGCTCGCACTGACCGGCAAGGCGTCGATCCGCGAGCCGTTCGGGCCGTACGGCATCGACGTGCGGTTCGTCCCGTACGGCGACACCGACGCGCTCAAGTCGGCGGTCACCGACGAGTGCGCCGGCGTCTTTCTCGAACCCACCCAGGGCGAAGCAGGCGTCGTCCCGCCGCCCGCGGGCTACCTCACCGCGTCGCGCGAGATCTGCGACGCGACCGGCACCACGCTCGTGCTCGACGAGATCCAGAGCGGCATCGGCCGTACCGGAACGTGGTTCGCCCACCAGCACGAGAACGTCAAGCCGGACGTGCTCACGCTCGCGAAGGGGCTCGGCGGCGGCATGCCGATCGGCGCGTGCATCGGCGTCGGACCGTTCGGCGACGCGTTCGCGAAGGGCGACCACGGCTCGACGTTCGGCGGCAACCCGGTGTCCTGCGCCGCCGCGCTCGCCGTGCTGGACACGATCGAGAACGAAGGCCTGCTCGCGAAGGTCGTCGAGCGAGGCGACCAGCTCACCAGCGGCATCGACGCGATCGACCACCCGCTGAAGAAGGGCGTACGAGGCCGCGGCCTCTGGCGCGCGATCGTGCTGACCGACGCGAAGGCACCGCAGGTACAGGCCGCGGCGCAGCAGGCCGGCTTCCTCGTCAACGCGCTCCAGCCCGACGCCGTCCGCCTCGCCCCGCCCTTCGTCGTCACGCCGGAGCAGATCCAGGCGCTGCTCGACGCGCTGCCGGGCATCCTCGACCAGGCAGGGGAGTGAGAGCGATGCCGAAGCACTTCCTCCGCGACGACGACCTCACCCCGGAGCAACAGGCCGAGGTGCTCGACCTCGCGGCGGCGTTGAAGAAGGACCGGTTCGCCGAGCGCCCGCTCGAGGGCCCGAAGACGGTCGCGATCCTCTTCGACAAGCCGACCTTGCGTACGCAGGTCTCGTTCACCGTCGGCGTCTCCGAGCTCGGCGGCTATCCGATGGTGGTCGACTCCAGGCTCGCCCAGATCGGCGTCAGGGAGTCCGTCGCCGACACCGCACGCGTGCTCGGCCCGCAGGTCGCGGCGATCGTGTGGCGTACGTACGGGCAGGAACGCATCGACGAAATGGCGGAGTACGCCGGCGTGCCGGTGGTGAACGCGCTCACCGACCAGTTCCACCCGTGCCAGATCCTCGCCGACCTGCAGACGGTCAAGGAGCACAAGGGAACGCTGAGCGGTCTCACGTTCACCTACCTCGGCGACGGCGCCAACAACATGGCGCACTCGTACCTGCTCGGCGGCGCGACCGCCGGCATGCACGTGCGGATCGGCACCCCGAGCGCGTTCCAGCCCGACAAAGCGATCTTCGCCAAGGCGAAGGAGATCGCCGAGCAGACCGGCGGATCCGTGCAGGTCGCCGACGACCCCGTCGGCGCGGTCGCCGGCGCCGATGCGGTCGCGACCGACACCTGGGTCTCGATGGGGCAGGAAGGCGAGTCTGAGCAACGCGCCCGGCCGTTCCTCCCGTTCTCGCTCTCCGCGAAGTTGCTCGGACGCGCGAAGCCGGACGCGATCGTGCTGCACTGTCTGCCCGCGTACCGCGGCAAGGAGATCGCCGCCGAGGTCCTCGACGGCGAGCAGAGCGTCGTGTGGGACGAGGCCGAGAACCGCCTGCACGCGCAGAAGGCCCTGCTGACGTGGTTGCTCAGGTGAGTACGCATCCCGCCACGAAGACCGCGCGGCAGCAGTACATCGTCGAGGTGCTGTCGCGGTACTCGGTCCGTTCGCAGCCCGAGCTCGCCGACAAGCTCGCGGAGGCGAGCATCGCCGTGACCCAGGCGACGCTGTCCCGCGACCTCGACGAGCTCGGCGCGGTCCGCGTGCGCAACCCCGACGGCGTGCTCGTCTACGCCCTCCCCGGCGAGGGCGGCGACCGGCGGCCGCGGGCCGTCCCCAACCAGCCGAACCAGGCCGAGTCCCGGCTGGCGCGAGTGTCCGGCGAGCTGCTGGTCTCCGCGGTCGCGTCGGCCAACCTCGTGGTGCTGCGGACGCCGCCGGGCGCGGCGCAGTTCTACGCGTCCGCGCTCGACCACGCCGAGGTCAACGCCGTACTCGGCACGATCGCCGGCGACGACACCGTTCTCGTCGTCAGCCGCGACCCCGACGGCGGCAAGGCCGTCGCCGAACGCCTGCTGTCCCTAGCGCGCAAGAACCGACCGAAGGAGCAAGACAAGTGACCGAGCGCATCGTGCTCGCCTATTCCGGTGGGCTCGACACCTCCGTGGCGATCGGCTGGATCGCCGAAGAGACCGGTGCCGAAGTGATCGCGTGCGCGGTCGACGTCGGCCAGGGCGGCGAGGACCTCGACACGATCGCCGCGCGGGCCAAGGCCTGCGGCGCGGTCGAGGTGTCCGTCGTCGACGCCAAGGACGAGTTCGCCGAGCAGTTCTGCATGCCCGCCATGCAGGCGAACGCGCTCTACATGGATCGTTACCCGATCGTGTCGGCACTGTCGCGGCCGCTGATCGTCAAGCACCTCGTGGCCGCGGCCCGCCAGCACGGCGCGTCGACGGTCGCGCACGGCTGCACGGGCAAGGGCAACGACCAGGTCCGGTTCGAGGTCGGCGTCGGCGCGCTCGCGCCCGACCTGAAGGTGATCGCCCCGGTCCGCGACTTCGCGTGGACGCGGGAGAAGGCGATCGAGTACGCCGAGAAGCGTTCGCTGCCGATCGACGTGACGAGGAAGTCGCCGTTCTCAGTCGACCAGAACGTGTGGGGCCGCGCGGTCGAGACCGGCTTCCTCGAGGACCTGTGGAACGCGCCGACCAAGGACGTCTACGACTACACCGAGGACCCGACGCAGTGGAAGGCGCCGGACGAGGTCATCGTCACGTTCGACCGCGGCCTTCCCGTGGCGATCGACGGCGACGCGGTGACGCCGCTGCAGGCGATCCAGCTCCTGAACAAGCGCGCCGGCGCGCACGGCGTCGGCCGGATCGACATGGTCGAGGACCGTCTCGTCGGCATCAAGAGCCGCGAGGTGTACGAGGCACCGGGCGCGATGACGCTGATCACCGCGCACCACGAGCTGGAGAACGTCACGGTCGAGCGCGACCTCGCCCGCTTCAAGCGCCAGGTGGGGCAGCGCTGGACCGAGCTGGTCTACGACGGGCTGTGGTTCTCGCCGCTGAAGTACGCGTTGGACGCGTTCCTCGCCGAGTCGCAGCAGCACGTGTCCGGCGACATCCGCCTCGAACTGCACGGCGGGAACGCGGTCGTCAACGGGCGCCGCAGCGAGAAGTCGCTGTACGACTTCAACCTCGCGACGTACGACGAGGGCGACTCGTTCGACCAGTCCTTGGCGAAGGGCTTCGTCGAGCTCTGGGGGCTGCCGAGCAAGATCGCCGCCAAGCGCGACCAGTCCGACAGCTAGCCGCCGCCAGGGTGGGCCAATGATCATGTTTACATGGTCATTGGCCGCTCTACGTGGTGTAGACGCCACGTGACGTACGCGCAGGCCGTGTAAACATGATCATTGGCGACACCATGGAGTGACGTGACTGAGCAGCAGGAGCCGACCAGGCTGTGGGGCGGCCGGTTCGCCGGCGGTCCGTCGGAGGCGCTGGCCAGGTTGTCGAGGTCGGTGCACTTCGACTGGCGGCTGGCGCCGTACGACCTCCGCCAGACCGGCGCGCACGCCCGCGTCCTGCGGAACGCCGGCCTGCTCACCGACGACGAGCTGGCCAGCGTCGAGGCGGCCCTCGCCGAGCTCGGCGAGGGCATCGCGTCCGGCGCCGTCCAGCCGTCGCCGGACGACGAGGACGTGCACACCGCGGTCGAGCGCGAGCTGATCGAACGGCTCGGCCCGCTCGGCGGCAAGCTGCGCGCCGGCCGGAGCCGCAACGACCAGGTCGCGACCGACTTCCGGCTCTACCTGCGCGACCAGGTGGCCGCGATCGCCACCGAGGTCGTCGCGCTGCAGGAGGCGCTGCTCGACCAGGCCGAACGGCACGCCAGCACGGCCGCGCCGGGCTTCACCCACCTGCAGCACGCGCAGCCGGTCTCGTTCGGCCACGAGCTCGGCAAGCACGTCCAGTCGCTCGCCCGCGACGTCGACCGGCTGCACGACTGGGTCGAACGGAACGCCGTCTCGCCGCTCGGCTCGGGCGCGCTCGCGGGCTCCTCGCTGCCGCTCGATCCCGAGTCCGTCGCCAAGGACCTCGGCTTCCACAGCGCGGCCGCGAACTCGATCGACGCGGTGTCCGACCGGGACTTCGTCGCGGAGTTCCTGTTCTGCACCGCGATGCTCGGCGTGCACCTGTCGCGGCTGGGGGAGGAGTACTGCCTCTGGGCGTCGACGGAGTTCGGCTGGGTACGGCTCGACGACGCGTACTCCACCGGGTCGTCGATCATGCCGCAGAAGAAGAACCCGGACATCGCGGAGCTGGCCCGCGGCAAGGCCGGCCGGCTGATCGGGCACCTCACCGGCGTGCTGGCGATGCTCAAGGGGCTGCCGTTCGCGTACAACCGCGACCTGCAGGAGGACAAGGAGCCGGTCTTCGACACCGTCGACCAGCTGCTGCTCGTGCTGCCCGCGCTGACCGGGATGGTGGCGACGAGCACGTTCGACGCCGAACGGATGGGCGCCGCGGCGACGACGGGCTTCGCGCTCGCGACCGACATCGCGGAGTGGCTCGTGCGGCAGGGCGTGGTGTTCCGCGACGCGCACGAGATCGCCGGCGCGTGCGTGCAGGAGTGCGAGAAGCAGGGCAAGGACCTGCCCGACCTCACCGACGCGGAGCTGGCGGCGATCTCGCCGCACCTGACACCGGACGTACGCGAGGTGCTCACCGTCGCCGGCTCGATGCACTCGCGGTCGGCGCTGGGCGGGACGGCGCCGGAACGCGTGGCCGGCCAGCTCGGCGACCTGCGCGGCGACCTGGTCGAGGCACGGACCTGGATCGCCCAGCTGTGACCGTCGACCGCGCGGTGCTGGACCGCCCGGTCCTGCGGGTGGCGCCCGCGTTGTTGGGATGCGTGCTCGAGCACTCGACGCCCGAGGGCAGAGTCGCCGTACGGCTGACCGAGGTTGAGGCGTACGACGGGCCGAACGACCCGGGCTCGCACGCCTACCGCGGGCAGACACCGCGGAACGAGGTGATGTTCGGGCCGCCGGGCTTCGTGTACGTCTACTTCACCTACGGCATGCATTGGTGCATGAACCTCGTCTGCGGTCCGCCCGGCACGCCGTCCGCGGTACTCGTCCGCGCCGGCGAGGTGGTGGAGGGGGAGGCGCTCGCCCGTACCCGCCGTACCTCGGCGAAGGCGGCGCGCGACCTGGCCCGCGGTCCCGCGCGCCTGGCGCAGGCGCTCGGGGTGGCGAAGGAGCAGAACGGGTTGGACGCGTGCGACGTGGCGTCGCCGCTCCTGTTGCTGCCTGGCCGGCGGGTCCCGAAGGCGCGGATCCGTACGTCTGGGCGGGTCGGGCTCGCCGCCGCGGCCGACCGGCCGTGGCGGTTCTACGTCGACGGCGAACCGTCGGTCTCGCCGTACCGGCCGCACGTCCCGAAGCGGCGCTCGGCTACCGCCTAGGTTGGGGTCATGGCGAGCAGGATCACCGAGCTCATCGTCGGCAGCCGGGAACCCGAGCGGCTGGCCGCGTTCTGGTGCGAGGTCCTGGGGTACGTCGTCGTGGGCCGGGCGGACGGCGACACCGTGATCGGACCGCCCGACGGATCCCAGGGCCTTCGGTTGATCTTCAGCCGTACCGATCCGACGCACCCCGACCTCAGCCCGGTCGACCGCGACCAGGACGCCGAGCTGGAACGGCTGCTCGCGCTCGGCGCGGCCCCGGCGGACGTCGGCCAGACGGGGGAGGAGCCGTGGCGCGTGCTCACCGACCCGGACGGCAACCTGTTCTGCCTGCTCCGGAACCGCGTCGCGGACTGACCAGGGAGAACCCGTTTCGCATGTGACCGAGGTCTCGGGCAGGCTTGGGCCTACACAGTCCGTACGTAGGAACCGAGAGGACATCTGGTGAACGACATCCTGGACGAGCTGCACTGGCGTGGCCTGGTCGCGGAGTCGACCGACGAGGCCGCGCTTCGTTCCGCACTCGCGTCGGGAACGCTCACCTATTACGTCGGCTTCGACCCCACCGCGGAGAGCCTGCACCACGGCAACCTCGTGCAGCTCGTCACCGCGCGGCGGTTCCAGCTGGCCGGCCACCGACCTTTGATCCTGGTGGGGGGTTCGACCGGACTGGTCGGCGACCCGAACCCGGACCGGGAGAGGCAGCTGCATCCGCCAGAAGTCGTGGCCGGATGGGTCGAGAAGATCAAGACCCAGGTCTCCCGGTTCGTGTCGTTCGACGGTCCTAACGCGGCGACGGTCGTCAACAACCTCGACTGGACCGCGCCGGTCACCGCGATCGAGTGGCTGCGGGACATCGGCAAGTTCTTCCGGGTCAACAAGATGATCCAGAAGGAGGCCGTGAAGGCGCGGCTCGAGTCCGAGATCGGGATCGGCTACACCGAGTTCAGCTACCAGATCCTGCAGGCGTTCGACTACCTCGAGCTGCACAGGCGGTACGACTGCGTGCTGCAGTTCGGCGGCAGCGACCAGTGGGGCAACATCACCGCAGGGGTCGAGCTGATCCGGCGTTCGGACGGGGATGTCGTACACGCCATGGCGACGCCGCTTCTGACCCGTGCTGACGGGAAGAAGTTCGGCAAGAGCGAGGGCGGGTTGACCGTCTGGCTGAGTCCCGCGCTGATGTCGCCGTACGCGTTCTACCAGTTCTGGTTCAACAC
The DNA here is from genome assembly GCF_016907715.1 of Tenggerimyces flavus. NCBI lineage: Bacteria > Bacillati > Actinomycetota > Actinomycetes > Propionibacteriales > Nocardioidaceae > Tenggerimyces > Tenggerimyces flavus. The sequence goes on from NZ_JAFBCM010000001.1 coordinate 4,344,846, forward strand.
TCTCGACGCTGACGTCGCGCACTACCTGCGGGTGTTCTCGTTCAGGTCGCGCGAGGAGCTCGAGGAGCTGGAGAAGGCTACCGTCGAACGTCCACAGGCCCGAGAAGCCCAACGCCTGTTGGCCGAAGAGCTCACGACACTCGTTCACGGGGCTGACGAGACCGCGAAAGTCGTGGCCGCTTCGGCGGCGTTGTTCGGGCGCGGGACGTTGGCGGAGATCGATCCGGCGACGTTGGACGCGGCGTTGCGAGAAACGCCACACGCGTCACTTCCGTCGCTCGCGTCGTACGTGGACCTGTTCGCGGCGACCGAGCTCGTCGCCAGCAAGTCCGCGGCGCGCCGAACGATCGACGAGGGCGGTGCGTACGTGAACAACGAACGGGTAACGGACCCGGATGCGACACCGACGTCGGACGATCTCCTGCACGGCAAGTGGCTCGTGCTGCGCCGCGGGCGACGCAACGTCGCTGGCATCTCTCTGGAATAAGGATCACCGGCGTGAGCCCGCGCCAGACGGAGAGCGCGGTGAACATCCTGCGCGGCAAGTGGCTCGTGCTGAGCTGTGGGCGACGCAACGTCGCCGGCGCGTCTTTTTGAAATTCTGTTGCGATCCGCAGGCCGCTGACCTGGGCGAACGTCGTCTAGTTCGCTCGTCGGCGGCCTGCGAGCCACATCCGTGTCGTTTTCGATTTGACTCTGCCGAACCCCGTACGTATGGTTCTCTACGCCTCGCCGAGAGCGCGGGACACCGCAAGGTGGCCGGACCGGTGAGGAACCCCATCCGAACGAGACTCGATCAAGAGCGTTTTGCGCCCTGGATCAGGATCGCGAAGAGGGGGGCGGGCCGAGACAGACCCCGATTTGATCGGGGAACGGATCACCCGCTAAGGTTCCAAACCTCACCGAAACGCAGGACATCGCAAGATGGCCGGACGGTGAGGAACCCACTCCGAACGGACCTGATCAAGAGCGTTTTACGCCCTCGATCAGGATCGCGAAGAGAGGGGCCAGGAGAGCAAGACCCCCGATTTGGTCGGGGAGCGGATCACCTGGTAGCGTTCCAAACCTCGCCGAGAGCGCGGGACACCGAAGGGTGGCCGGCCTGGTGAGAACCTCCTCCAGAACGATCTTCGAGTTGAGTGCTTCGCGCTCTCAGCACGGGGAAGTGAAGGTGGGGAGCGGGATCGGATCCAAAACGAGCGGATTTGACGGCTCAGTGAGGAACCGGTAACGTAGAGGAGTTGCCCCGGATCCGGATCGTAAGATCCAGACTGGTGCGCGCCCGATCCTTGAGAACTCAACAGCGTGCCGAAAGTCAATGCACTTTAACGCCTCGTCCAAGTCGCGAGGCGGACGGCAACACGCCGTTCGTCGGACGTCTTGAACGATTCCTTTGGTAACACGGAGCTATTACTTCCAGCTCCAAAATTGCCAGCAAAAAGCTCCATCTGAGTTTGTCGGTCAACTGCACCTCGTGTGTAGTGTCCATATGAACTTCTACGGAGAGTTTGATCCTGGCTCAGGACGAACGCTGGCGGCGTGCTTAACACATGCAAGTCGAGCGGAAAGGCCCCTTCGGGGGTACTCGAGCGGCGAACGGGTGAGTAACACGTGAGCAACCTGCCCTTCACTCTGGGATAAGCCCGGGAAACTGGGTCTAATACCGGATACGACTTCGATCGGCATCGATTGAGGTGGAAAGATTTATCGGTGAAGGATGGGCTCGCGGCCTATCAGCTTGTTGGTGGGGTAATGGCCCACCAAGGCTTCTACGGGTAGCCGGCCTGAGAGGGCGACCGGCCACACTGGGACTGAGACACGGCCCAGACTCCTACGGGAGGCAGCAGTGGGGAATATTGCGCAATGGGCGAAAGCCTGACGCAGCAACGCCGCGTGAGGGATGACGGCCTTCGGGTTGTAAACCTCTTTCAGCAGGGACGAAAACAGACGGTACCTGCAGAAGAAGCACCGGCCAACTACGTGCCAGCAGCCGCGGTAACACGTAGGGTGCGAGCGTTGTCCGGAATTATTGGGCGTAAAGGGCTCGTAGGCGGTCTGTTGCGTCGAAAGTGAAATCCCGATGCTCAACATCGGGCCTGCTTTCGATACGGGCAGACTAGAGGTAGGCAGGGGAGAATGGAATACCTGGTGTAGCGGTGGAATGCGCAGATATCAGGTGGAACACCGGTGGCGAAGGCGGTTCTCTGGGCCTTACCTGACGCTGAGGAGCGAAAGCGTGGGGAGCGAACAGGATTAGATACCCTGGTAGTCCACGCCGTAAACGTTGGGCGCTAGGTGTGGGGGGTTTTCCATGCCCTCCGTGCCGCAGCTAACGCATTAAGCGCCCCGCCTGGGGAGTACGGTCGCAAGACTAAAACTCAAAGGAATTGACGGGGGCCCGCACAAGCGGCGGAGCATGTTGCTTAATTCGATGCGACGCGAAGAACCTTACCTGGGTTTGACATGTGTGGAAATCCGGCAGAGATGTCGGGTCCGTAAGGGCCACACACAGGTGGTGCATGGCTGTCGTCAGCTCGTGTCGTGAGATGTTGGGTTAAGTCCCGCAACGAGCGCAACCCTCGTTCCATGTTGCCAGCACGTAATGGTGGGGACTCATGGGAGACTGCCGGGGTCAACTCGGAGGAAGGTGGGGACGACGTCAAGTCTTCATGCCCCTTATGTCCAGGGCTGCAAACATGCTACAATGGTCGGTACAAAGGGCTGCTAAACCGCAAGGTGGAGCGAATCCCAAAAAGCCGGCCTCAGTTCGGATCGGGGTCTGCAACTCGACCCCGTGAAGTTGGAGTCGCTAGTAATCGCAGATCAGCAACGCTGCGGTGAATACGTTCCCGGGCCTTGTACACACCGCCCGTCAAGTCATGAAAGTTGGCAACACCCGAAGCCAGTGGCCTAACCCGCAAGGGGAGGAGCTGTCTAAGGTGGGGCTGGCGATTAGGACTAAGTCGTAACAAGGTAGCCGTACCGGAAGGTGCGGCTGGATCACCTCCTTTCTAAGGAGCATTACTGGCACCCTCGAGGTGTCCAGGGCACTGCTTTCCAAGCGACTGTCTTGGAGCAGTACTTGCTCACTAATGGAACATTGACCAGTAGGCGTCCGATCGATCGATCCCGCTCAGTACTCCTCACCTCGGTGAGGGTGGAACCTGCGGAGGAGAGCGAGAGGGCGCCCAGGCACGCTGTTGGGTCCTGAGGGATCGGGCCTTGCCCTCTTTGAGGGCAGAGACGAACCTCAGTGGGCCATCCCGCGTCGAACGGCCGCGAATCCGCGGTACGCGACGAGCTCGGGAATGGATACCGCCCGTACCTTGAGAACTGCATAGTGGACGCGAGCATCTAATCTTTGTGTGTAAGCCGAGACAAGTTACTAAGGGCACACGGTGGATGCCTTGGCACCAGAAGCCGATGAAGGACGTAGGAGCCTGCGAAAAGCCCCGGGGAGTTGGCAACCGAGCTGTGATCCGGGGATGTCCGAATGGGGAAACCCGGCAGGGGTCATGCCCTGTCACCGACGCCTGAACACATAGGGCGTTCGGAGGGAACGTGGGGAAGTGAAACATCTCAGTACCCACAGGAAGAGAAAACAACAGTGATTCCGTGAGTAGTGGCGAGCGAAAGCGGAAGAGGCCAAACCGCGTACGTGTAATAGCTGGCAGGCGTTGCGTGCGCGGGGTTGTGGGACCATTCAGTTGGGGCTGCTGACCCGACAGAGAGTAAGAAATCATTGCGGAAGACGAAGTATCTGGAAATGTACGGCACAGAGGGTGAAACCCCCGTAGTCGTAACGCAATGACTCTCGAGTGTCATCCCAAGTAGCACGGAACCCCTGAAATTCCGTGCGAATCTGGCGGGACCACCCGCTAAGCCTAAATACTCTCTGGTGACCGATAGCGAACCAGTACCGTGAGGGAAAGGTGAAAAGTACCCCGGGAGGGGAGTGAAATAGTACCTGAAACCGTGTGCCTACAAACCGTTGGAGCGGTTCTTCGGAACTGTGACAGCGTGCCTTTTGAAGAATGAGCCTGCGAGTTAGTGGTATGTGGCGAGGTTAACCCGTGTGGGGAAGCCGTAGCGAAAGCGAGTCCGAATAGGGCGTCCAGTCGCATGCTCTAGACCCGAAGCGGAGTGATCTATCCATGGCCAGGGTGAAGCGCGGGTAAGACCGCGTGGAGGCCCGAACCCACCGGCGTTGAAAAGCCGGGGGATGAGCTGTGGATAGGGGTGAAAGGCCAATCAAACTCCGTGATAGCTGGTTCTCCCCGAAATGCATATAGGTGCAGCGTCGCGTGTTTCCTGCCGGAGGTAGAGCACTGGATGGACTAGGGGGCCTACAAGCTTACCGAATTCAGCCAAACTCCGAATGCCGGTAGGTGAGAGCGCGGCAGTGAGACTGTGGGGGATAAGCTTCATAGTCGAGAGGGAAACAGCCCAGATCACCAGCTAAGGCCCCTAAGCGATTGCTAAGTGGAAAAGGATGTGGAGTCGCAGAGACAACCAGGAGGTTGGCTTAGAAGCAGCCACCCTTGAAAGAGTGCGTAATAGCTCACTGGTCAAGTGATTCTGCGCCGACAATGTAGCGGGGCTCAAGCAATCCGCCGAAGCTGTGGCATTCACATATTAGTTCGGCCGAATCCTTCGGGGCTCGGTCCAGACGTGTGGATGGGTAGGGGAGCGTCGTGTGGCGCGGGAAGCGGCAGGGGAACCTAGCCGTGGATGCTACACGAGTGAGAATGCAGGCATGAGTAGCGAAAGAGGGGTGAGAAACCCCTCCGCCGAATGACCAAGGGTTCCAGGGCCAGGCTAATCCGCCCTGGGTAAGTCGGGACCTAAGGCGAGGCCGACAGGCGTAGTCGATGGACAACGGGTTGATATTCCCGTACCCGCTTTATCGCGCCCATGCTGAATCTAGTGATGCTAAGTGCCCAAAGCTCGGTGCGTCCTTCGGGACAATCTGAGTGGAGCGCGCGACCCGAACTAGTAGTAGGCAAACGATGGGGTGACGCAGGAAGGTAGCTCTACGCGGCGATGGTAGTCCGCGAGCAAGGGTGTAGGGCGAGCTGTAGGCAAATCCGCAGCTCACATAGCCTGAGACCTGACGCCGAGCCGATTGAGGCGAAGTGAGTGATCCTATGCTGCCAAGAAAAACCTCTAGTGAGTGATAAGGCGGCCCGTACCCCAAACCGACACAGGTGGTCAGGTAGAGAATACCAAGGCGATCGGGCGAACCATGGTTAAGGAACTCGGCAAAATGCCCCCGTAACTTCGGGAGAAGGGGGACCGGATTCGTAAGGGGACTTGCTCCCCGCAGCGATGAAGGTCGCAGAGACCAGGCCCAAGCGACTGTTTACTAAAAACACAGGTCCATGCTAAGTCGCAAGACGATGTATATGGACTGACGCCTGCCCGGTGCTGGAACGTTAAGGGGACCGGTTAGTTCTTCGGAACGAAGCTGAGAACTTAAGCGCCAGTAAACGGCGGTGGTAACTATAACCATCCTAAGGTAGCGAAATTCCTTGTCGGGTAAGTTCCGACCTGCACGAATGGCGTAACGACTTGGGCGCTGTCTCAACCATGGACCCGGCGAAATTGCACTACGAGTAAAGATGCTCGTTACGCGCAGCAGGACGGAAAGACCCCGGGACCTTTACTATAGCTTGGTATTGGTGTTCGGTTCGGCTTGTGTAGGATAGGTGGGAGACTTTGAAGTCGTCACGCCAGTGGCGGTGGAGTCAACGTTGAAATACCACTCTGGTCGAATTGGATGTCTAACCTAGGTCCGTTATCCGGATCAGGGACAGTGCCTGGTGGGTAGTTTAACTGGGGCGGTTGCCTCCCAAAAGGTAACGGAGGCGCCCAAAGGTTCCCTCAGCCTGGTTGGCAATCAGGTGTTGAGTGTAAGTGCACAAGGGAGCTTGACTGTGAGACCGACGGGTCAAGCAGGGACGAAAGTCGGGACTAGTGAACCAGCGGTGGCTTGTGGAAGCGCCGGTGTTCAACGGATAAAAGGTACCCCGGGGATAACAGGCTGATCTTGCCCAAGAGTCCATATCGACGGCATGGTTTGGCACCTCGATGTCGGCTCGTCGCATCCTGGGGCCGGAGTAGGTCCCAAGGGTTGGGCTGTTCGCCCATTAAAGCGGTACGCGAGCTGGGTTTAGAACGTCGTGAGACAGTTCGGTCCCTATCCGCTGTGCGCGCAGGAGACTTGAGAAGGGCTATCCCTAGTACGAGAGGACCGGGATGGACGAACCTCTGGTGTGTCAGTTGTTCTGCCAAGAGCACCGCTGATTTGCTACGTTCGGAAGTGATAACCGCTGAAGGCATCTAAGCGGGAAGCACGCTTCAAGATGAGGTCTCCCACTGGGTAACCAGGTAAGGCCCCCAGTAGACGACTGGGTTGATAGGCCGGAAGTGTAAGTGAGGACTAAAGACTCATGTAGCTGACCGGTACTAATAGGCCGAGGACTTGTCCCTTACACACAATTTGCTTTTTATGCGCTTGCGTCCACTATGCGGTTCCCGAGATACGGTCGGTGAATCATCCTGGCCCGATATCTCAATAGAGTTACGGCGGTCATGGCGAAGGGGAAACACCCGGTCCCATTCCGAACCCGGAAGTTAAGCTCTTCAGCGCCGATGGTACTGCAGACGAGGGTCTGTGGGAGAGTAGGACGCCGCCGGACATCTTCCTCTAAAGGCCACCTTCGGGTGGCCTTTAGAGTTGTTGGTGGAAGAATTCGCAGTCCGGCTCGTCGAAGAAGCCCTAACAGAGGACCTCGAGCCGCCTGGCGGCGGTAGCGGGCGGCGAAACTGAGCGTGCCGGGGCTGCGACAATGGGACTAGCCGCTGTCCGAGGAGTAGGGCGACGCTATGGCCGGCCAAGCTGGCGACGACAAGGAACGACCCCGCGACGACGACCGGCGCAACGATGGCCGAGGTCGCGACCGCGGCAATGACAACCGCCGTAACGACCGCAATGACCGCAGCGATCGCGGCCGCCCCACTCGAGGCGGCAACGACCGCTCTGCTGGTCGTGGCGGTGATCGTGGTGGCTACCGCGGTGACAAGCCCCGTGACGACCGTTCCGGTGGACCCCGACGCGATGACCGCGCCGGTGGCCAACGTGGTTCTGGTGGTTCGGGTGGTGCTGACCGTCCACGCAGATCCTTCGACCGTGACGCGCCTCGCAGCGACCGTGGCGGTAACGCCGGCAGCGACCGTCCGCGTCGTACCTTCGATCGCGACGCCCCTCGTGGTGCCCCTCGTGGCGACCGAGACCGTAGTGCCGGTGGTGAGCGTCCACGCAGATCCTTCGACCGCGACGCGCCACGCAGCGACCGCGGCGGAGCTCCGCGCAGCGGTGCGCCTCGCAGCGGCGGCGGCTTCCGCGGGCGCCCCACAGACAATCCCCGCGACAGATCCCGTGACGACCGTTCCGGCGGACCCCGACGCGACGACCGCGCCGGCGGCTCTGGTGGTTCTGGTAGCTCCGACCGTCCACGCCGGTCCTTCGACCGTGACGCCCCTCGCAGCGGCGGCCGTCCGACGGGTGGCTCGCGCGACCAGGGCCGTGGAGCTCCCCGCGACGACCGGTCCGGTGGCTCCGACCGTCCGCGCCGCTCGTTCGACCGCGACGCGCCTCGAGGCGGCGACCGTGGCCGCGGTGCCCCGCGCGGCGACAGCCCGCGTGGTGGCGGGTTCCGCGACCGGCCACGCGACAACGGACCGCGCCGCGATCGCGAGGACCGGCCACCGACGCGCGATCACCTCGAGCCGGACGAGCCGCTCGTACCCGAGGAGATCACCGGCGAGGAGCTGGACCCCGACGTCCGCCGCGAGCTCTCCACGTTGTCCAAGCGGGCCTCGGAGCACGTGGCGAAGCACCTGGTGGCCGCGGCGGAGTTCCTCGAGGAGGATCCCGAGCGAGCGCTGGCGCACGCGAACGCGGCCCGCAAGCACGGGGCCCGGCTGGCTGTCGTGCGCGAGACGATCGGGTACGCGGCCTATGCCGCCGGCAACTACGAGCAAGCCCTGGGCGAGCTGCGGGCAGCGCGCCGGCTGAACGGTTCGAACGAGTACCTCCCCGTCCTGGCCGACTGCGAACGAGGCCTGGGTCGTCCGGAGCGTGCGTTGGAGCTGGCGTCGAGCAAGGAAGGAAAGACGCTCGACAAGGCCGGCCAAATCGAGCTCCGCATCGTCGAAGCGGGAGCCCGCCGCGACCTGGGAGAGCCGGAAGCAGCATTGCGCGCCCTGACGATCCCGGACCTGGAGAGCAAGTCCACCGCCGAGTGGGTTGCCCGCCTCCGCTACACGTACGCCGACACGCTCGAGTCCCTGGGCCGCACCGAAGAAGCAGCCGCCTGGTTCGCTCGAGCAGCAGTAGCCGACGAGGACGACCTCACCGACGCCGCCGACCGCCACGCCGCCCTCACCACCACGACGCCCGCACCCGAGAGCGTCGATGACGTGGCTGACCCCGCGAGCGCAGCGAGCAGTGCAGACGACACCATCGCCGACGATCGCACTGACGTTGCCGACGATGGCGCTGCCGAAGGCAGCCCCGCGGCGAGCACTTCAGCTGGCGCTGAGGCGGAGTCCATCGACAAGGCCGACGCTGTCGACGACGGTGACGGTGCCGATGACGCGTCCACTGACGAGCAGGACCGAGCGGTGCCGCCGATCGCCCTCTTCAGCCACCCTGATCCCGATCCACTCCGACCTGACGCCGAATCCTCATGAGACGACGCAGCGGCAAGGGCAAGGCCGCTCCTCCTGTCCGCCGTGCTGAGACGCGGGTGGGGGAGCGGTCCGTGCGGGCCGCTACTCCCACGAGGCGGATCGAGCTCACCTTCCTGCCTGGTCTCAAACAGACCGTCGAGGCCGAGGTGCGCGAACACCTCCCCACGCTCCGCGACGTCAAAGTCGTGCCCGGGCGAGACGACGCCGTGTGGATCGAGTACCCCGACGCCTGGGGGCGCCTGCTCGGGCTCCGCACGGTGGTTGCCCCGTTCGCCGTCCTCACGTTCCCCGTTCCGCGGCCCCGTTCGCTCACCAGCCCGGACCACCTCGGCACGATCGCCCGGACGGTGGGCATCGTCGGCAAGCTCAACCAAGCCACCCCGCCCACCTCGTTCCGCATCGACGCGGCCGGCCACGATTCGCCGACGTTCCAGCGGATCGCCGAGCTGGTCGCCACCGAGACGGGGCTCGAGTACGACGAGACCGATGGGGACGTCGTTCTCCGGTTCCGTCCGTCCGCCGTCATCAAGGAGGGCTGGGACGTCCTCGTCCGGCTCTCCACCCGTCCGCTTTCGCAACGGACCTGGCGGGTACGCGACCTTCCCGGCGCCGTCAATGCCACCATCGCTGCCGCGATCGTTCGCGCGACGAAGCCGCAACCGGGCGATCGCGTCGCCAATCTCATGTGCGGCTCCGGCACGCTGTTGATCGAACGTCTGCAGGTCGCTCCCGCCAAGTTCGCGCTCGGCGTCGACAACGACCCGGCGGCGGTCGCCGACTGCACCGCGAACCTGCGGGCCGCCGGCCTCCGCGACCGCGTCCAACTGGTCGAGGAGGACCTCGCCGGCGACGGCTGGGCGCAATATGGTCCGTTCGACCTGCTGCTCGCCGACCCGCCCTGGGGCGGACTCGTCGGCGACCACGCCACGAACGACGAGCTCTACCCGCTGCTGCTCGACCGGGCCGCCGACGTCGCCGCGCCGAACGCGCGGTTCGCCGTCCTCACCCACGAGATCAAGCTGCTCGAACGCTGCCTCCAGGACACCAAGTCCTGGCGCCAGGAGAGCTCGCTCAGCGTCTACCAGAAGGGTCCGCAGCCCAGGATCTTCCTGCTGCGCAAGGTGAACTAGCCGAGCTGATCCAGTGCCGCCGCGGCGTCGAGGTCGCCCGGCTCGGGTATGGCCCACGCGGCCGCCAGCATCGCCCGCGCGCCGTCCAGCCGGTCGCCCTCGCCCGACAGCCGTACGGTCTTGTCCTCGACCGACGCCTCCCAGCCACCGCATCGAGCCACCGAGCCGTCCAGTTCAGCTGCCGGATGCGGAACGAACAGACCGCCCAGATCGGCCGAGACGTACGTCGGCCGCTGCTTCGGCGGCGCTGTCACCAGCAGGGCCAGGTCCGTCACGCCGGTGAGCACGAGCAGGCTCGGCATGTCCGACGCGTTCGCGCCCTCGATGTCGGTGTCCAGCCGGTCGCCGACGACCAACGGCCGCGACCCACCCGACCGAGAGAGCGCCTCGAAGAACAGCGGCGGCTCGGGTTTGCCCGCCACCACCGGGCTCCGGCTGGTCGCGATCCGCAGCGTCTCGATCAAAGCGCCATTGCCGGGTGCGACGCCGCCCTCGGTCGGCAGCGTGAGGTCGGCGTTCGACGCCACCCACGGGATGCCGGTCGCGAGCGCGTACGCGCCCTCGGCGAGCTGCCTCCAGCTGAGGTCCGGATGGAATCCCTGAACCACGGCCACCGGCGCGTCCGTGGCCTTCGCCACCGGCACCAGCCCGCGTTCACGCAAGGCTGCGTTCAGGCCCTCGCCGCCGACGACGAGCACCGACGACCCCTTCGGCACGCGATCGGCGACCATGCTGGCCGCTGCCTGCGCGGAGGTCACGACGTCCTCGACCACCGACGGGATGCCGAGCCGGTCCAGGTGTTCGACGACGGCCTCCGGCGGGCGGGAGGCGTTGTTGGTCACGTACAGGATCCGCACCGAACGGGACCGCAGCTCGGCCATGTGCTCCGGCGCGCCCGGCACCGCAGACGGCCCGAGATAGACGACGCCGTCAAGATCGAACAGCGCGACGTCATACAGCTCGGACAGCGGTTGGTCGGCCCCCTGCAACCAGGTCACTCGGCTGCCTCGCGGGCCTTGAGCGTGGCTCGTACCTGGCGAAGTGCCGTCGAGTAGGGCTTCGCGCCAGGGCGCATCGCGGCCGCGATGGCCAGGTGGCCGACCGCGGTCTGGTGCTGGCCCATCCGGCTCAGCGCGAGGCCGAGGCCGAAGTGCGCGTAGTCGTCGGCCGGGTTCTCCTCGACGAGTCCCTCGAAAGTCTGCGCCGACTCGGCGAACTGCCGGCAGTTGAACAGCGCCCGCGCGAGCGCCTCGCGGATGGAGTGCGACGCCGGCTCGGCCGCGCGCGCGTGCGCGAGAACCTGGGCGGCGGCCGCCGCCTCGCCGCGGGACAACAGGTCCAGCCCACGTCGGTACCAGTCGTAGACGTCGCCGCCGGGCTGCCCGGTGCTGGGGCTTCCGGTGCCGGTCCGCTGCTGCTCCACCTAGGCTCCCCTCGTGACCAGTTCCGCGACCGACGCCGCTGCTCGAGCCGACTCCGGACCGCGAGGCTTGGCTCTCCACCCGTTCCGCGGCCTGCGGTTCGCCGCTGACCGGGTCGGCGATCTGGCTGCCGTGACCTCGCCTCCGTACGACATGCTCGACGCTGAGACAGTCGCGGCGTTGCGAGCCACCGCGCAGCACAACGTGGTCCGTCTCATCCTCCCACGCGACACCAACCCTGGCGCTGGCCTAGATCAGACAGGTCGGTACCGCCAGGCAGGCACGACCTTCCGCGGATGGCGGCGCGATGGCGTGCTGGTGACGGACTCGCGGCCGGGGCTCTACGTGTACGAGCAGGCCGGTGCCGTCCGCCAGCGCGGGCTGATCGGCGCGCTCGGGTTGCGCGAGCCGGAGGAGCGGATCGTGCTGCCGCACGAGGACGTGCAGCCGGGTCCGGTGGCGGACCGGCTGGCACTGATGCAGGCGTGCGAGGCGAACCTCGAGCCGATCCTGCTCGTCTACGACGGCGGGGGAGCGGCGAGCGAGGTGGTGGAGCTGACGGCAGCTGACGAGCCGCTGTTCACGGTGCGGACGGACGACGGCATCGAGCACCGGCTGTGGCCCGTGACCTCACCGTCGTCTTTGGCCGCGATCGCCGCCGATCTGTTGCCTCGGCAGGCGTTGATCGCCGATGGGCACCACAGGTACGCGACCTATCGGAAGTTGCGGGACGAGCATCGGAAGGCTGGTGCGGGCATGGGGCCGTGGGACTCCGGGCTGGCGCTGCTCGTCGACCAGACCGCGTACCCGCTGCGGGTCAGCGCGATCCACCGCACTGTGGCGGGGCTGCCCCTGGACAAGGCGGTGTCAGCGCTGTCGGTCGACTTCGCTGCTGTCGACTTCGGCTCCGACACTTCCGCCGCCCGCTCGGCCCTGGCGGCGAGTTGTGGTCGCGAGCCCGGCTTCCTGTGCACCGACGGGTCGTCGTGGGTGCTGCTGCGCGGCGGCGCGTACGTGGGGCCGGAACCGGAGCTCGACATCGAGGTCCTCCGGCTCACGCTCGAGCGGCGGCTCGGCCTGGACGACGCCCAGGTCGGCTACGCCCACGACGAACCCTCCGCGCTCCGAGCCGCCCACCGAGGCGGCGGCGTGGCCATCCTGGTGAACCCGGTGGACGTCGCGACGGTGCAGCGGGTGGCCCAGAGCGGTGGCCGGATGCCCCGCAAGTCGACCTCCTTCGGCCCCAAACCCCGCACCGGCTTCGTCATGCGCGCCTTCCACGAGGACGCGGACAGCTAGGCGGCTTTGAGGAGGCGCTTGGCGCCGGACACCTCGACCTCGTAGCGGCTGATGGCGCCGCCGTCGATGCGTTGGAAGCGGCGGCGCAGAGCGCCGGTGACCTCCACGACGTCGCCGGGTTGGAAGCGTTCCAGTGTCTTCTTCGCACGACCGGTCCAGGCGCCGCAGTCGATCGTGTCGATGGTCGGCGAGTTCGGTCGTGGTCGCGCGCCCTTGCGCTTCACGATCACGCGTACCGAGACGATCGAGTCGCCGCTCGGCAGTTCGCGTACCTGAGGCGTGGCCGACACCTTGCCGACCAGCGTCACCTCGTTCTTGTCGTCGAGAGGGCTCGTCTCGGCGCTCATCGCAGGTCACCTTCATCCGTCGAGAAACTAGGAAGGCGATCACTCTCCCGCGAAGCAAACATCAACGCAGGCGCCCAAGCAGCATCTGTGGACAACCAGCCACCCACCGCAGCTGTGGACAGAACGCGACCTCTAAGACCCAGAAACCCGCTGGTTCGCCGCAGCCCGTCCCACAGCCTCCGAGACGTTCCGCCGCCCCCGCCACCCCTCGACGGGCAGGTCGAACTTCGCCACCAACCGGTCGGTGAACGGCCCCAAATGCAGCCGCGCCAACCGCACCGGCTTCGCCCCGCGCCGCACCTCGATCCGCGCGCCAGGCGCCAGGTCCTCCGTACGCCGACCGTCGCACCACAGCACCCCAGGACCAGGGTTGCGATGCTGCAACTCCACCGCGATCACCGACGACGGAGCCACCACCAGAGGCCGCGCGAACAGGGCATGCGCCGACAACGGAACGACCAGCAAAGCCTCCACCGAAGGCCACACGATCGGCCCACCAGCCGAGAACGCGTACGCCGTCGAGCCCGTCGGCGTCGCGGCCACGATCCCGTCCCCACCCCACGAGGACAGCGGCCGGCCGTCGATCTCGACGACGACCTCGAGCATCCGTTCCCGCGCGGACTTCTCCACGCTCGCCTCGTTCAAAGCCCACTGCCGGCTCACGACAGACCCGTCGAGCGTGACGGTGACATCGATCGTCATCCGCTCCTCGACCGTGTACTTGTGGTGCACCACGTGGTCGATCGTCACGTCGAGGTCGTCCCGCTCGGACTCGGCCAGGAAGCCGACGTGCCCGAGGTTCACGCCCAGCAGCGGTACGTCGGACCCGCGCGCCATCTCCGCGCCGCGCAGGATCGTGCCGTCGCCGCCGAGCACCATGACGATCTCGCACTTGTTCGCGGCCGACTCGGTCGCGGCAACCGCCCCCGCGCCGTCGATCGCGAGGTCGGCGAAGTCGGGGTCCAGTACGCACACGCCCACGCCGGCGCGACCCAGCCGAGCCGCGGCCTCGCGGGCCAGATGCACCGCGCCCGGCCGGCCGGTGTGGACGACCAGGAGTACGCGCCGATCAGTCTTCACTCAAGCCTCCGAGATCGAGCGGCCCAGCGCCGGCACGAAGCCACAAGAAGTACTCCACGTTGCCCGCCGGGCCGGGCAGCGGACTCCGGCTCAGCCCGCAAACGCCCAGCCCCAACGAGGCGGCCGCCGACGCGACCGTACGGATCGACTCGGCGTGCAGCTCGGGATCCTTCACCACGCCGCCCTTGCTGATCCGGGCGCGACCGACCTCGAACTGAGGCTTGACGAGCAGCACGAAGTCGGCCTCCTCGGTCGCGGAAGCTCGCAGCGCCGGAAGTACGAGCGTCAGCGAGATGAACGACAGATCGGCGACCACGAGTTCCACAACGCCGCCGATCTGCTCGGCGGTCAGGTCGCGAACGTTCATCCGCTCGTACACAGCGACCCGCGGATCCGCCCGCAACTGCGGCACGAGCTGGTCGTGCCCGACGTCGACGGCGACGACCATCGAGGCCCCGCGATCCAACAGCACCTCGGTGAACCCGCCGGTCGAAGCACCAGCGTCGAGACACCGCCGACCCGCGACCATCAGGGAAGGGAACGCCGCCAAGGCGCCGACCAGCTTGTCTCCGCCGCGCGACACGTAGTTCCCGACACCGCTCTTGGCGACGGACACCACAGCACCGTCGGGCACAGCCGTCGCCGGCTTGCTCACGGCACGTCGACCGATCCGAACGCGGCCGGCGGCCACCAGTTCGGCGGCGTGCTCCCGAGAGCGCGCCAGCCCGCGGCGGACCAGCTCAGCGTCCACCCGTACCCGGCTCACCGTGCCTCACCTACCGTGCGGCCGTTCTTGCTCGTCGACCGCGGTCACCAGCGTCTCGTGCAGCCGGCGGTGGGCGTCCTCGTAGATCTCGACGTGCTCGGCGGTCTCCAGGTCGGCGACCTGCCCGACGCTCTCGAGGACGTCGTCGACCTCGCTGTTGCCGGTCGGCTCCAACCCGCCGCTCTGTGCTGCCGGGACAGGCACAGGCGCGGCAGCCTCGTCAGGCACCTCGTCCACAACGTCGTCAGAGACGTCGGAGTCGTCGAACGTGTCCACCGGCTCGTCGAACGGTACGTCCTGCTGTTCGTCCACGCCGCGACCCTAACTCGCGCCGGGTCGCGGCGCAGACACGGCCCGGCTTAGTGAGCCGCGCTACAGACCGTGTCGGTGATCAGCCGCGTCACCACGTACGGGTCCACGTTCGCGTTCGGCCGCCGGTCCTCGATGTAGCCCTTCTGGTCCTGCGCGACCTGCCACGGGATCCGCACCGACGCGCCCCGGTCGGACACGCCGTACGAGTACTCCGTCCACGGCGCGGTCTCGTGTGAACCGGTCAACCGGTTCTCGATCCCGGCACCGTAGTTGCGGACGTGCTCCTCGGCGTTCTTCCCCAGCGCCTCGCACGCGGAGATGATCGGGTCGTACGAGGAACGCATTGCCTTCGTGGAGAAGTTCGTGTGGCAGCCCGCCCCGTTCCAGTCGCCCTGCACCGGCTTCGGGTCGAGCGTCGCGGTGACGCCGAAGTTCTCCGCGATCCGGTACAGCAGCCAGCGCGCGACCCACAGCTGGTCCGCCACGTCCAGCGGCGACAGCGGTCCGACCTGGAACTCCCACTGCCCGGGCATGACCTCGGCGTTGATGCCGGAGATCGACAGCCCCGCCTCGAGGCAGGCGTCCAGATGCGCCTCGACGACGTCCCGCCCGTACACCTCGTCCGCGCCGACACCGCAGTAGTAGAACCCCTGCGGCGCCGGGAAGCCACCCGACGGGAAGCCCAGCGGCCGGCCGTCCTTGAAGAACGTGTACTCCTGCTCGAGCCCGAACAGCGGCTCGGCAGAGGCGTACTCGGTCGCGATCGGGGTCAGCGCCGCGCGCGTGTTGCTCGGGTGCGGTGTCCCGTCCACCAGCTCGACCTCGGCGAGCACCAGCACGTGGGCGCCGCCGCGGATCGGGTCCGGGCAGGAGAACACCGGACGCAGTACGCAGTCGGACTTGTCGCCGGGCGCCTGGTTGGTGCTCGATCCGTCGAACCCCCAGATGGGCAGCTCGGCGCCGTCGGGCAGCACCTTGGTCTTCGACCGGAGTCGCGCGGTGGGTTGGGTGCCGTCGATCCAGATGTATTCAGCCTTGTAAGTCACCAGCTCGACGGTGCCAACGCGAGCGACAAGTGCTGTATCGAACGTGTGAAGTCCGCGTTACATCTATTCTCCTTGGCCATGGTCGCCGGTGTGATCGCCGCCGTGTTCCTGGCCGGGGCGACGACGTTCATCGGCCTCCTCGCCGGGCCGGTCGGCCTGGTGCTCGGCGCGCTCGTCGGCCTGCCGCTCGGCGCCGCGTTCGGGTGGGCGATCGGCTCGACGCGGGCGTACGACCTCCGCACGCCGCGCGGCCTGCTCGCGTACGTCGTCGACTTCACCTGGAGCCTGCCGAACACGATCGCCGGCGCCATGTTCCTGGCCATCAACCTCGCCCGCGGCAACAAGGTCGAGCCGACCTACACCGAAGGCAAGCGGTGCGTGCATCTCGGCAAGGGCACGTTCCCCGGCTACCTCACCACGATCGGCCCGGTGATCGCCGGCGTCAGCGAGAACGTGCACGCCCACGAGCACGGCCACATCCTGCAGGCACGCATCTTCGGTCCGCTCTATCTGCCGGCCGTCGCCGCGAACTGGGTGATCGCCACCGTGCTGCCGTTCTGGCTGCTGTACCACGACCACGCGAGGTACCCGATCAAGAACGTGCGCGCGTACTTCCTCGACGGCGTCTACCCGCACAACTGGAACGAGGCCTGGTGCTACCGGCGGTACGGGCCTCAGCGCTGACTGGGAGGTTCTCCACAGCCGCAGCGTGGGGCCGCAGCAGTGTCGCTCGCCGGGGCTAGGCTCGGCAGCGATGCTGGAAGAGATTCGCATCCAAGGTCTCGGCGTGATCGAGGACGCCGAGTTGGAGCTCGACCCGGGACTCACCGTCGTGACCGGGGAGACAGGCGCGGGCAAGACCATGGTGGTCACCGGCCTGTCCCTGCTGCTCGGCGGCCGCGCCGACCCGGGGCTGGTCCGACCGAGCGTCGACCGGGCGATCGTCGAGGGCCGCGTACGGCTGGACCCGAAGTCGCCCGCGGCCGAGCGCGCCCAAGAAGCCGGCGCGACGCTCGAGGACGACACGCTGATCATCGTCCGTACGGTTTCCCGCGAGGGCCGCTCCCGCGCGTTCGCCGGCGGGACGAGCGTGCCCAACAGCGTGCTCGGCGACCTCGCCGAGGACCTCGTCGCGCTGCACGGCCAGAACGACCAGATCCAGCTGCTCCGCCCGGCGCGGCAGCGGCTGATCCTGGACCGCTACGCCGGCGACCCCGTCGCCAAGCCGCTGGCCATCTATCGCGAGAAGTACCAGCGCCTCGCCGCCGTCGATGCCGAGCTGGCCGACCTGGTCGCCCGCGCGCGGGACCGCGCCCAAGAGGCCGATCTGCTGAGGTTCGGCCTCGGCGAGATCGAGGCCGTCGACCCGCAGCCCGGCGAGGACGACGAGCTCTCCACCGAGTCGGGAAGGCTCGGCCATGCCGACGCGTTGCGGCGCAGCGCCGAGGAGGCCCACCTCGCGCTCGTCGGCGACGAGGACCCCAGCGCGAGCGCGACCGACGTTCTCACCCTGCTCGCCTCTGCGCGCAAGTCGCTCGACGGCGTCCGCGAGCACGACCCGCAGCTCGCGGCGCTGTCGGACCGGGTCGCGGAGGCGTCGATGCTCGTCGCCGACGCCGGCGCCGACCTCGCGTCGTACGCCGCGGGCGTCGACACCGACCCCGCCCGACT
Source organism: Tenggerimyces flavus (assembly GCF_016907715.1). Classification (NCBI taxonomy): domain Bacteria; kingdom Bacillati; phylum Actinomycetota; class Actinomycetes; order Propionibacteriales; family Nocardioidaceae; genus Tenggerimyces; species Tenggerimyces flavus. The sequence goes on from NZ_JAFBCM010000001.1 coordinate 4,362,675, forward strand.
GCAGGCCGTGGGGGAGCGCCGCGCCGCCCTGGCGGCGCTGACGAGGAAGTACGGCGACACCGTCGACGAGGTCCTCGCCTGGTCCGCCAAGGCCGCCGAACGGCTCGCCGACCTGGACGGCTCCGACGACCGCATCGACACGCTGAGGTCCGAACGCGCCGCGCAGTTCGCCGAGCTCGGCGAGCTCGCGACCACGATCTCCAACGAACGCCAGATCGCCGCCGAACGCCTCGGCGAGGCGGTCTCCGAGGAGCTCACCGCGCTCGCGATGCCGCACGCCGTCCTGACCGCGTCGGTCACGCAGACCGACGCGACCGACAACGGGCTGGACGTCGACGGCCGCCAGCTCTCCTACGGCCCGCACGGCGTCGACGACATCGAGCTACTGCTCACCCCGCACCGCGGCGCCCCGGCGAGGCCGGTCCAGCGCGGCGCGTCCGGCGGTGAGCTGTCGCGGGTGATGCTCGCGGTCGAGGTGGTGTTCGCCGGCACGGACGGCGTTCCCACGTTCGTCTTCGACGAGGTCGACGCCGGCGTCGGCGGCAAGGCCGCGGTCGAGATCGGCCGCCGCCTCGCGATGCTCGCCAAGGCCGCGCAGGTCGTCGTGGTCACGCACCTGCCGCAGGTCGCCGCGTTCGCCGACCGGCACTACGTCGTACGCAAGGCCGACGACGGCTCGGTCACGCGCAGCGGGCTCGTGAGGCTGGACGACCAGAGCCGGGTCGAGGAGCTGGCCCGGATGCTCGCGGGCCTCGAGGACTCCGCGAGCGCCCGGGCGCACGCCGAAGAGCTGCTCGCGACGGCAGCGAAGTCGCGCAAGAAGTCACGCCGTCGCTGAGGGCGCTGAGTACGACAGCTCGACCAGACCGGACGGGTACGGCTTCGCGTCCCGCAGCGTCAGCGGACGGCGTTCGGCGAGGTCAGCGAACATCGACCCGCCACGACCGACCACGGTCGGGCTGACCTTCAGCCAGTACTCGTCGACGAGCTCCGCCGCCACCAGCGACCGCAGCGTCTTCACGCCGCCGAACGCCACCAGCGCCTGGCCGGACGACTCCTTCAGCTGCCGCACGTTCTCCACCCCATCGCCGGCGAGCAGGGTCGTGCCCTCCCAGATCGAGACGTCGAAGCCGGGATCGGTGGACAGCACGACCTTCGGTGTCTCGTTCAGCCACTTCGCCATGTCGCCTTCCGCGGTCGACCAGAAGGCGTGCATGTCGAGGAACGTCTGGCGCCCGGCGACCCAGGTGTCGGCCGTCGACCGGAACCGCGCGGCCAGCTCGTTCTCCTGCTGCCGGTCGGGGGTGATGAACTCCAGCGAGGCGAGGGTGTCGCCCGCTCCGGACATGAAGCCGTCGACGGTCAGGTTGCACGAAACGATGAGTGATCTCATGCCCAGCCACGCTAGGTCGGCCAGCACCTGACCCGAATCCGTTCCCAGTTAGGTACTTCTCATCGCCGCAGCGCGCCGCTATGTGCGGTACGCGTGCTTTGCCCGATATCGCGCCACGCCGGAGTCGACCAGGGTTCCTCCGGTAGTTCATCCCGCATGGGAAGATACGAACGCGATGAAACTTCCCACCTTGCGTCGTAACCGACCGGCCCCGCTGCCCGGTGTCACTGGCGTCGCGCGGCTGGACCGGCGTACGAAGAACCTCACCAAGCGACTCCGTCCCGGGGACATCGCGATCATCGACCACATCGACCTCGATCGGGTCAGTGCCGAGTCACTCGTCTCCGCCAAGGTCGCCGCCGTCGTGAACGTCGCCCCCAGCGTCAGCGGACGCTATCCGAACCTCGGTCCGAGCATCCTCGTCGAGGCCGGCATCCCGCTGCTCGACGGCGTCGGCGGCGAGGTGTTCAGCCAGGTCGCCGAGGGCGACAAGGTCCGGGTCGACGGCAAGGTCCTCTACAAGGGCGAAGAGCAGATCTGCGTCGGCGCCGACCAGACCGTCAACTCCATCGAGGCCGCGATGGAGGAGGCCCGCGCCGGCCTCGCCACGCAGCTCGAGGCGTTCGCGGCGAACACGATGGAGTACGTACGCCGCGAGCGCGACCTGCTGCTCGACGGCGTCGGCATGCCCGAGATCGAGACGAAGCTCGAGGGCCGGCACGTGCTCGTCGTCGTCCGCGGGTACGACTACCGCGACGACCTCACCGCGCTCCGCCCGTACATCCGCGAGTACCGCCCGGTGCTGATCGGCGTCGACGGCGGCGCGGACGCGCTGCTCGAGGCGCACTACAAGCCGGACCTGATCCTCGGCGACATGGACTCCGTGTCCGACACCGCGCTCCGCAGCGGCGCCGAGCTCGTCGTGCACGCGTACCGCAACGGCAAGGCGCCCGGACTGGACCGGCTCGAACGCCTCGGCCTGGACAGCGTGATCTTCCCGGCGACCGGCATGAGTGACGACGTCGCGATGCTGCTCGCCGACACCAAGGGCGCCGACCTGATCGTGGCTGTGGGCACGAGATTCTCCGTCGTGGAGTTCCTCGACAAAGGTCGCGACGGCGCCGCGAGTACGTTCCTCACCAGGCTGCGCGTCGGCGGCAAGCTCGTCGACGCCAAGGGCGTGAGCCGGCTCTACACCGCCAGGATCCAGACCTGGCACATCGTGCTGCTGCTGATCGCCGGCCTGCTCGCCGTCTTCGTCGCGCTCGCCGCCACTCCCGCCGGCCAGGCCTGGCTCGAGGTCGTCGGGATCCGGCTGAACGACTTCATCTACTGGGCTCGAGGTCTCTTCACGTGATCGACTTCCGCTTCTTCCTCGTCTCGATCGCTGCCGTCTTCCTCGCCCTGGCCGTTGGTGTCGCCCTTGGCGCCGGGCCGTTGAAGGGCGAGTTCGACCAGCAGCTCCGCGCGAACGTCGAGCAGCTCGGCAAGGAGAAGGACCAGCTGCGCGACCAGATGGAGGCGCTGGAGCAGTCCGATCGCTACCGCGACACGTTCGCGTCGACGATCGCCCCGGGCCTGCTCACCGACAAGCTGAACAACCACCAGGTCGTCGTCGTCGCGCTGCCCGGCGCCGACAAGGGGGTCGTGAAGAACCTCGCCGACACGGTCAAGGCGTCCGGCGGCACGGTCACCGGCACGGTCCAGGTCACTGCCAAGTGGGGCGACGCGACCAACCGGCAGTTCCTCGAGGACCTCGCCACGCAGCTCGTCACCGGCGACGTGACGGTGCCGAACGACAGCACGACGTACGACCGTGCCGGTGCGCTGCTCGCCCGCGCGCTCGTGACGAAGGACCCGAAGGCCGTCGGTCAGGCGGACTCCGCGACGCCGACGATCATGGGCGCGTTCGGCGAGGGCGACCTCGTGAACGCGCCGGGCGACCTGCGCCGGGGCGACCTCGCGGTCGTCGTCGCGCCGCACATCACGCCGGACACCAAGCCGCAGGAGGGCGACGACGTGAACGACGCGTGGGTCGCGCTCGCCAAGGCGATGGACAGCCAGAGCCTCGGCGCGGTGCTCGCCGGCGACACGTCCGCGGCCTCCTCCGACCTCGGCGCGCTGAACAGGCTGCGCGCGGACGCGAAGGCGAGCTCGGTGGTGTCGTCGGTCGACGTGGCCGACCTGCCGAGCGGTCAGATCGCCGTCGTGTGGGCCCTGCTCGAACAGACCCAGGGGAAGGCCGGGCAGTATGGCGCCGTGGGAACGACGGACGGCGCCCTGCCCAAGCTCTCGGACGCGTCGTGAGCGTGCTGAAGCGGCTCGCCGGCACGGTCGTGTCGGCCGCGGTCGCCGCGGGAACGGCGCGCGCCGCGTACCGGCTGCTGCGTGACAACCCGCCCGGCGGCGCCGAGCTCTGGAACCGCAAGAACCACCGTGGCGAGGAGCTCACGCTGCTGCTCGGCCCGGCCACGGTCGCGGGCGCCGCGGCCGCGACCGCCGTCGCGCCCGGCCTGACGGCACGCGAACGGGTCGCCGGCATCGTGGCCACGGTCGGCGCCGGCGCGCTCGGCGCGTACGACGATCTCGCCGGCGACACCAAGGCCAAGGGGTTCCGCGGCCACCTCACCGCGCTCTCCGAGGGGCAGGTCACCAGCGGGTTGGTGAAGATCGCCGGCATCGGCCTCACCGGCATCGCGGTCGCGGCGATTCTCAAGCGTGGCAACGTGATCCAGACCGTCGCCGACGGTGCGCTGATCGCCGCCGCGGCGAACGTCGCCAACCTGTTCGACCTGCGTCCGGGCCGCACGCTCAAGGTCGTGCTCGCGCAGACCCCGTTCACCGCGGTCGTTGGTCCGCTGCTCGCCGCGCCGGTAGGGTCCGCCGCCGGCGTGATCGACGAGGACCTCGGCGAGACCGGCATGCTCGGCGACAGCGGGGCGAACGCGCTCGGCGCTGCCGTCGGTACAGCTGTCGTCGCGAACGCGCCGCGCGGTGTCCGGTGGGCGGTGCTCGCCGGTCTGGTCGGGCTGACCGCGGCGAGCGAGAAGATCTCGTTCACCAAGGTGATCGCCGGCAACGAGGTGCTCGACAAGCTCGACCAGCTCGGTCGCCGCCCCACCCCATGAGACGGCTCGGCGCCGGCCTAGCCGGCGCTGCCCTGGTCGTCGGCGTCGTCACGATCATCGCCCGCGCCGCGGGCTTCGGCCGCTGGCTCGTCTTCTCCAAGACCGTCGGCGACACCTGCCTCGGCGACGCGTACAACACCGCGAACCAGCTGCCGAACGTCGTCTTCGAGATCGTCGCCGGCGGCGCGCTCGCGTCCGTCGTCGTCCCCGTCCTCGCCCGCGCCTTCGCCCGCGACGACAAGGCCGAGGCGTCCCGTTCGTTCTCCGCGCTGCTCACCTGGACGCTGCTGGCGCTCACCCCGGTCGCCGTCCTCGCGGCGCTCGCGGCCGGTCCGTACGCGCAGCTGATGCTCGGTACCCATCCCGGCTGCCCCGACGAGACGGTGGCGGTCACGGCGCGGATGTTGCTCGTCTTCGTGCCGCAGCTGTGGTTCTACGGCCTCGCGGTCGTCGCCTCGGGCACGTTGCAGGCACAGAATCGGTTCCTCGCCGCCGCGCTGGCTCCACTGGCGAGCAGCCTGATCGTGGCCAGTGCGTACGTCGCGTTCGGCGTCCTCGCCGGCGGCCAGCTCGACGTGAGCCAGGTCCCGCCGGCCGCGGTGTGGACGCTCGCTGTGGGGACGACGGCTGGTGTCGTCGCGCTCGCGCTGACCGTCGTGGTCCCGCTGGCGCGGTCGGGGCTGTCGTTCCGGCCGTCGCTGCGCTTTCCCGAAGGGGTCGGCCGGCAGGCTCGCGTGCTCGCGACGGCGGGGATCGCCGCGCTCGTCGCGCAGCAGCTCGTCACGCTGGTGATCACCTGGTTGGCCAACCACCGTGGCGATTCCGGCACGCTGACGCTCTACACTTGGGCGTTCGCGATCTTCATGCTCCCGTACGCCGTCCTCGCCGCTCCGGTCGCGACGACCGTGTTCCCGAAGGTCTCGGCGCAGGTCGAGGGCTTCGAACGGACCTCGGCCCTCGCCGTCCGCGCCGTCGCGCTGCTCGGCCTGCTCGGCGGCGCGCTGCTCGCGGGGACGGCCGTGCCGATGGCGCGGGTGTTCGTGCTCGGGCCCGGTGGTGGCAGTACGGACACGCTCGCGACCGCGTTAGTGGCGTTCGCGGTCGCCGTTCCCTCGTACGGGCTGTTGATCCTGGCCGGCCGGCTGCTCTACGCGCGGGGTCGGGGCGGGCTCGCGGCGATCGGCACCGTGCTCGGCTGGGTCGTTGTGGCCGGCGTCGCGGTTCCGCTGACGGCTGCCGTGGGGGAGCGCGGCGTCGCGGCCGCGCTCGGTGGGTCGATGTCCGCCGGACTGCTGGTCGGCGCGCTCGTTCTGCTCTCGTTCGTCGGCGTCGAGGCCGGCCGTACCGCTTTGGATGGTTTGCCCCGAGCTCTCGGCGCGGGCCTGCTCGCCGCGGTCGTCGCGGCGACGGCCGGGCAGCTGATCGGGCAATTCTTCGGCGGTAGTGGACTGCTCACAGCCTGTGCGGGAGCCCTCGCTTCTGCCATGGTGGTGACGACAGTGTTCGCTGGCATCGTGGCGGTGCTGGACCGGTCGGACGCGCGCCTGGCGCTCGCTCGACTGCGAAGGAGGCCAGAACAATGAACCTGACGCTGCTCCTCGGGCCGAGCACCGGTGGCATCGGCCGGCACGTCGCGTCGGTCGCCAGGCGGCTGTCCACGAAGGACTGCTCCATCCAGGTCGTCGGCCCGGCCGCGACCAACGACTTGTTCCACTTCGATGCCGACGTCGAGTTCGTCCCGTTGCGGGTACCCAGCCTCGCCGCGGTCAGACGGGGACGCGCGATCTTCGCCGAGACCGACCTGATCCACGCGCACGGGCACACCGCCGGCGTCGTGGCGGCCGCCGCCGCGCCACGCGGCGTGCCGCTGGTCGTGACGTGGCACAACGACGTTCTCGCCGGTGGCCTCAAGCACGGGGTGCTCAGCTCGATGCAGCGATTCGTGGTCCGCCGGGCGGATGTGGTGCTCGGCGCGTCCTCCGACCTGGTCGCCGAGGCCAAGGCGCTGGGCGCGGAGTCGGCACGGCTCGCCCCGGTGGCCGCCCCGGCGCTGAAGGAGGCGACCCGCACGCGGGCGGACGTACGCGCCGAGCTCGGCGTCGGCGACGGCCCGCTGCTGCTCGCGGTCGGGCGGCTGGCGCCGCAGAAGTCGTACGAGGTGCTGCTCGGCGCGGTGGCCCGGCTCACCGACCGTTCCCCGCGTCCCGCGCTGGTGATCGCGGGTGAGGGCACGGAACGCGCCGGTCTCACCGCCCGCATCGAGGCGGAGGGGCTGCCGGTGACGCTGCTCGGGCACCGTACGGACGTCCCCGACCTGCTCGCGGCGGCCGACGTCTTCGTGCTGTCCAGCCGCTGGGAGGCCCGGGCGCTGGTCGCGCAGGAGGCGCTCCGTACCGGCGTCCCGCTGGTGGCGACCGACGCCGGCGGCATCCCCGAGCTCGTCGGCGACGCGGCGCTGCTCGTCCCCCCAGGCGACGACGCCGCCTTCGCGGCCGCGGTCGCCCGCGTGCTGGACGACCCGGCGCTGGCCGACACGCTCCGTACCTCCGGCCAGAAGCAGGCTGCCACCTGGCCCGACGAGGACGACGCGGCGGACGCCTTGAAGGAGCTCTACGACGAGCTGACATCGGGGACAAAACCCTAGGCACCGGCGTGGTGCGTCGGGTCCCGGCGAGGGGTTGTTAAGCTTGAAGCCCGTGGACTTGCTGGGTCCGAACCCGGATGCCAGCCCCTCGCCCTCACCACGGGGAGTAACTCTTGGCAGCTGCGCAGCCGACCAGGCATATTTTCGTCACCGGGGGCGTCGCCTCCTCCCTAGGCAAGGGGCTCACCGCCTCGAGTCTCGGCAACCTGTTGAAGGCCCGAGGCTTACGGGTGACGATGCAGAAGCTCGACCCGTACCTCAACGTCGATCCCGGAACGATGAACCCGTTCCAGCACGGCGAGGTCTTCGTCACCGACGACGGCGCCGAGACCGACCTCGACATCGGGCACTACGAACGGTTCCTCGACGTCGACCTCAACCGGATCGCGAACGTCACGACCGGCCAGGTCTACTCGAGCGTGATCGCCAAGGAGCGCCGCGGCGACTACCTCGGCGACACCGTTCAGGTGATCCCGCACATCACGAACGAGATCAAGGCCCGCATCCGCGCGATGGCCGGGCCCGAGGTCGACGTGGTGATCACCGAGATCGGCGGCACGATCGGCGACATCGAGTCGCTGCCGTTCATCGAGGCGGCCCGTCAGGTCCGCCGCGACGTCGGCCGGGACAACGTGTTCTTCCTGCACGTCTCGCTGGTGCCGTACCTGGCGCCGTCCGGCGAGCTCAAGACCAAGCCGACCCAGCACTCGGTCGCGGCGCTGCGCAACATCGGTATCCAGCCCGACGCGCTCGTCTGCCGCTCGGACCGCCAGCTGCCGGCGTCGGTGAAGCGCAAGATCGCGCTGATGTGCGACGTGGACGAGGAGGCCGTGGTCTCCTGCCCGGACGCGCCGAGCATCTACGACATCCCGAAGGTGCTGCACGGCGAGGCGTTGGACGCGTACGTCGTCCGCCGGCTCAACCTGCCGTTCCGCGATGTCGACTGGACCCGGTGGGACCAGCTGCTCCGCCGCGTGCACCACCCGGCGGACGAGGTGACGGTCGCGCTCGTCGGCAAGTACGTCGACCTGCCCGACGCGTACCTCTCGGTCTCCGAGGCCTTGCGTGCTGGCGGGTTCGAGCACGACACGAAGGTGCATCTGCGTTGGGTGCCGTCCGACGAGTGCCTCACGCCGGAGGGCGCGGCCAAGCACCTGGCGGACGTCGACGCGGTCTGCATCCCGGGCGGCTTCGGCGTGCGCGGGATCGAGGGCAAGATCGGCGCGATCCGGTACGCCCGCGAGCACTCGCTGCCCACGTTGGGACTCTGCCTTGGCCTGCAGTGCATGGTGATCGAGGTCGCGCGTGACCTCGGCGGGCTCGCGGACGCGAACTCGACGGAGTTCGACGGGTCGTCGCCGCAGCCGGTGATCGCGACGATGGAGGAGCAGCGCGAGATCGTCGCGGGCACCGGTGACATGGGCGGCACGATGCGGCTCGGCCTGTACCCGGCGAAGCTGCTTGACGGGTCGTTGGTGCGCGAGGCGTACGGCGAGCCGTACATCGAGGAACGGCACCGGCACCGGTACGAGGTCAACAACTCGTTCCGCTCGCAGCTCGAGGCGTCCGGGCTCGTCTTCTCCGGCACGTCGCCGGACGGGCGGCTGGTGGAGTTCATCGAGCTGGACCGTTCGGTGCACCCGTACTTCGTCGCCACCCAGGGGCACCCGGAGCTCCGGTCGCGCCCAACCCGGCCGCACCCTCTCTTCGCGGGGCTGGTCGCGGCGGCGTTGACGCGGCAGCGCGAGATGCAGCTGCCGGTGGGGGAGCTGCACCTGGCGCGAGCGGACGAGCCGGTCGAGGCGGTTGCTGAGGTCGAGGACGACGAGAACTCCGCCCAGCTCGGCGCCGTCGCCGAGTCCTGGGCGCAGGCGGCGCGTACGTGACCTCCGACGTGTTGCGCGACTCGCCTGAGCAGTGGCCGGTCTCGTCGTCTGCGGTGTCCTTGGCGACGGGGCGGGTGATCTCCGTGCGCGAGGACACGCTCGGCCCCGGGTTCGTCCGGGACGTGGTGGTGCACCCGGGCGCGGTCGGCGTGATCGCGCTCGACGACGAGGAGCGGGTGCTGCTCGTTCGGCAGTACCGGCACCCGGTCGGGCACCGGCTGTACGAGCCGCCGGCTGGCCTGCTCGACGTCTCCGGTGAGGACTACCTCGTGGGGGCGCAGCGGGAGCTGTACGAGGAGGGCCACGTCCGCGCCTCGTCCTGGCGGGTGCTCGTGGACGCGTTCACCTCGCCGGGGATGACGACCGAGGCGCTGCGGATCTACCTGGCGCGGGACCTGTCGGAGCCGGAGCAGGAGCGGTACGCCGGCGAGCACGAAGAGGCCGACATGCCAATCGTCTGGGCGCCGCTTTCCTTGTTGGTGGAGCAGATCCTGGCGGGGGAGCTGCACAACCCCACACTGGTGATGGGCTGCCTCGCCGCCTGGGCCGCGCGGAACGGCGCCGGCTACAACGCCCTCCGCGACCCCTCCGCCCCCTGGCCCGCCCGCGACCGTCTTGGATGAAGGGCACCTTCATCCAATAGGTTTGGATGAAGGTGCACTTCATCCAAACCTCAGGTGGGGAGCTAGGCGATCCGCAGGGCGGACTGCCAGTTGGTGCCGAGGCTCTGCTGGGCCTTCATGTGCAGGAGCTGGAAGCCCTCGAGCGCGCGGGAGTGCCTGAGCGCGCCGACGTCGACGGGCCTGAGGCCGCCGTCGCTGGCGAGCTGCGCGACCTGCTGGCGCGCGGTCTCGTCGTCGCCGGCGATGAACACGTCGAGCTTCTCGTCGCCGAGCAACGTTCCGGCGAACGTCGTGTTGAACGCCTTCACCACGTTCACGCCGGGCGCCACCGTGGCGAGCTCCTCGGCGGCCGAGGAGTCGGCGGGTACGACCAGCGCGTCGAACGTCGAGAAGTCGACCGGGTTGGAGATGTCGACCACCGTCTTGCCGTTGAGCGCGTCCCCGTACGTGGCCAGGACGTCCTTGAGCGCGCCGTACGGAACGGCCAGGACGACGACGTCCGCGCCGGCCACACCCTCGCCGACCGCGACGTCCGCACCGGCCACGCGGCCGCGCACCTCGTCCGCCAGAGCCGTCCCCTTGGTCGCGTCGCGAGCCACGATCCGCACACTGTGACCACCCAATGCCGCGCGTGTCGCGATCCCACCGGCCATGTTGCCCGCACCGACAATGCTTACCCGCATGGCGAATCTCCTCAGTCGAAGTAAGTTGACGCTTCAAGTCATCTCGGAGCATACGCCACTTCAGTTGAAGCTTCAACTGACGGATCTTGATCGACCTATGTAGATCAAGTCGCCGCCGCTGACTGGGTCGGGGGCACCCTGGTCCCATAGGTTCGGACGAGGGTGCCCCCGACCCAACTCCAGGCGACGGCGGCGGCGGTTTGGGTGAGGGGCACCCTGGTCCCATAGGTTCGGACGAGGGTGCCCCCGACCCAAGCCGCGCCCGCCCACGCCTTGATCTACATAGGTCGGTTAGCGCGAGGTCGGCTCGATCTGGTGGAGGATCCGCTTGGCGGCGCTCCCGAGCTGGCGGTACTGCGTGGCACTGAGCGCGTCGACGACGAGCTCGCGGACGGCGGCCACGTGACCCGGTGCCGCAGCCACGACCTTGGCGCGGCCGGGCTTGGTGAGGACCGCGTTCGTGTACCGCCCGTCCTCCGGGCACGGCCGGCGCCGCACCCAGCCGCGGTCCTCGAGCCGCTTGACGACATGTGACAGCCGCGACAGCGAGGCGGCGACGAACGACGCGAGTTCGCTCATCCGTACGGTCTCGTCCGGAGCCTCCGCGAGCCGCCCCAGCACGAGGTACTCGAAGTGCGTCATCCCCGAGTCCCGCAACAGCTGCGCGTCGAGGGCCGCGGGCAGCTTCATCATCACCGCGGCGAACGGGCGCCAGGAGTCCTGCTCTGCCTCGGACAGCCAGCGAGGCTCGTCGTTCTGACTCATACTGGCCAGCCTAGCTCCGAGCTTGAAGCTTCAACCCCCTTGACCTTCATTGTCGCAGCTCCGGCTCGCTCAGTTTCGCCGCACGCCACCGTCTGCCCCGCGACGTCCCGGCGTTCAGTCTGGGCTGCTTCGACGAGCCGGACTGCGGCTAGGTTGGAAGAGTGATCGACGAGCTGCGGAAAACGTTCCAGGACCCGCCCGCCGACTGCCGCCCGATGATGCGCTGGTGGTGGTTCGGCCCGTCAGTCGAACGCGACGAGCTCACCCGCGAGCTCGAGGCCATGCACGACGCCGGGCTCGGCGGCGCCGAGGTCGCCGTCGTCTACCCGCTGAGCGAGTCAACCGACCGCTATCTCTCCAAGGAGTTCCTCGCCGACCTGCGCCACGCAGCCGACGAGGCACAGCGGCTCGGGCTCCGTTTCGACGTCACGCTCGGCAGCGGTTGGCCGTTCGGCGGCCCGCACGTCACGCCTGACCTGGCCGCGCGCAAGCTGCACTGGGACCGCCAGGAAGTCGGCCTGGAAGCCGCCGATCTCCCTGCCCCCCAAACCTGGCCGGACGACGAGCTCGTCGCCGCGTACGTGGGGGAGGGCACCGCGAAGGAGACCCCCACGTCGTTCGACCAGCTGCCCATCGTCGACGGGACGATCCGCGTCCCCGCGGGAACAGGTCCGCGCGTCGTCCTCACCGCCGTGTCGAGGCTCACCGGCCAGCACGTCAAGCGCGCCGCCGCCGGCGCCGAAGGCCTGGCGCTCGACCACTACTCGGCAGCCGCGACCGCCAACCACATCGAGGCGGTCTGCGAGCCCCTGGTGAACGCCGTCGGCCCCGAACGGCTCGGCTCGGTCTTCTGCGACAGCCTCGAAGTGTACGACGCCGACTGGACGCCGAACGCGCTGGCGGAGTTCGAGGAACGCCGCGGCTACGACCCGCGACCGAGACTCTGGCAAGTCCACGTTGACAACCCCGAAGCGCCCAAACTACGCGCCGACTTCTACCGCACGCTCACCGAGCTGCTCGAAGAGAACTTCCTTGCCCCGTTGCAGAGTTGGGCAGCCAAGAAGGGTGTCAAGTTCCGCTTGCAAGGCTACGGCGAACCGCCTGCTACGGTGAGCAGCTACCGCTTCGCCGACATTGTCGAGGGCGAAGGCTGGGGCTGGAAGGACCTACCTCCGACGCGCTGGGCGTCGTCGGCCGCGCAGTTGTACGGCAAGCAGATCGTCTCGTCGGAGGTCTGGACGTTCGTGCACGCGCCGTCGATGCGGGCCACGCCGCTCGATCTCCAAGCAGAGCTGCACGAACACCTGCTCTGCGGCGTCAACCACGTCATCGGCCACGGCTGGCCCTACTCGCCGTCCAACGCCAACGGACTCGGCTGGATCTTCTACGCCGCCGGCGCGCTGGACGACCGCAACCCGTGGTGGCCGGCGATGCGGCCGTTCGCCGCGTACGTCCAACGCCTGTGCTGGCTGCTCCGCCAGGGCGAACGGGTCAGCGACGTCGGCATCTACGTTCCCGCGCGCGACGTCTACGCGAAGATGCAGCCGAGCCAGCCGAAGGGCATCGATCTCTGGCGCAGGACCAGGGACGCGATCGGCTTCGAGCTCACCAGGTCGATTCGTGAAGCGGGCTTCGACTTCGACCTGTTCGACGACGACGCGATCGGGGTGCTCGACGACGGTCGCTTCCCGATCGTCGTCGTCCCCGGGGCGAACGACGTCGCAGAACGCTTGCAGGCAAGGACGCCGGACGTCACGATCGCCCCGCCACGCCCCGCGGTGGGCTTCGTGCACAGGAAGATCGGCGATGTCGACGCCTACCTCGTCGCGAACACCGGCCCGAACGTCGAGGAGTTCCAGCTCACCCCGCGCGACACGCACCAGTGGATCGAACGCTGGGACCCGCACACCGGCGACGTGCTGAGCCGCGGCGCAACCTCCATCCCGCTCCGGCTGGAGGCGTACGAGGCCGCCGTACTCGTCGCGTTCGACGGCGACGCGACCCCGACGGAGCCGACCGCCCCGCAGGCCGTGCACGAGCTCGACGGCGACTGGACGGTCCGCTTCGGCGCCGACCCGACGCCCGTCACGCTCCCGCACCGCTGGGAGGACGATCCCGTCCTCGAGCACTACTCGGGCAGCGCGACGTACGCGACCACGGTCGAGCACGGAGAAGGCGAGGTCTGGCTCGACCTCGGCGACACGACACCGGGGGAGCCGGCCGAGCTCGGCCTGCTCTGGCACCTCGCCGGCCCCGCGTACCAAGCCGCGGCCGAGCCGCCCGTCGGCGTCGTCGCCGAGGTCTCGCTCAACGGCGAGAAAGCCGGCGTGCTCTGGGCACCGCCGTACCGCGTCCGCCTATACCTCCGAAAAGGCGCGAACGAGCTAACGATCAGGGTCTCCAACACCGGCGCGAACGGCCTCGCCGCCGACGTGACCGTGCCCGCCTGGGCGCAGGCCGCACGAGAGCGGTACGGCCGCCGCTTCACGCTCCAGCGCCTGGAGAACGCGATGGACGGCGTCAGCTCCGGTCTGATCGCCGTCCCCCGGCTCTTGGTCAAGAAGTAAGGACCGCCTAACCTAAGGACGTGACCAAGCTTCGCTGGCTGGCCCCAGCCGCCGCCCTCCTGCTCGCAGCCACCGCCTGCGGTTCGAACGGCGGCGACGCCGACGCCCAAAGCAGCACCGAAACGGAGACCAGGACGATCGTCCACGCGATGGGCAAGACCGACGTGCCGGTCCAGCCGAAGCGCGTGATCGTCCTCGACACCGACAAGCTCGACACCGCGGTCACGCTCGGCGTGATCCCGGTCGGCGCGGCGAACGCCGACGAGACCGACGGCTGGCCGAAGTACCTCGGCGCCGCGGTCAAGGACATCCCGCAGGTCGGCACCCTGCAGGAGCCGAACCTCGAGGCGATCGCCAAGCTGAACCCGGATCTCATCCTCGGCTCGGCGTTCCGGCAGAAGGACTTCTACGACAAGCTCGCCGCGATCGCCCCGACCGTCTACACCGAGCTGGTCGGCACCCCGTGGAAGGAGAACTTCCTGCTCGACGGCCAGGCGCTCGGCAAGGAGCAGGAGGCGAAGGACCTGCTGGCGAAGTACGAGGCTCGCGCCAAGGAGGTCGGCACGAGTCTCGGCGACCCGAGCCAGACGGAGGTGTCGATCGTGCGGTTCCGGCCGACCGAGATCAGGCTGTACGGCCCGACCTCGTTCGTGGGGATCGTGATCGGCGACGTCGGCCTCGGCCGCCCCAAGCTGCAGCGGCTCGAGGGCGCGAAGGACCGCAGGTTCACCGCGATCAGCCCCGAACGCATCGGCGAGGCCGACGGCGACGTGATCTTCGTGACCGCGTTCGGTACGGAGGCCGCCAAGGCGCAGACCCAGGTGACCGGCGGCGCGCTCTGGCGCGGGCTCGGCGCGGTCAAGGCCGGCAAGGCGTACGAGGTCCCGGACGAGACCTGGATGACCGGCATCGGGATCACCGCGGCGAATCAGGTGCTCGACGACCTCGAGCAACACCTTGCCCCAGCGAGCTGACCCTCCGCCGCCGAGGCCCAATGATCATGTTTACATGATCATTGGCCGCCTTACGCGGGGTAGACGCCAGGTAGAGCACCCACACGCCAGGTAAGGTCCGGCGAGCTAGGCGCCCTCGGCCAGCCGCTTGATCGTCGCGAGCCGGCGGTCCCAGTCGGACGCCACCTTCGCCAGCCAGCGCGCGGCCGTGTCGAGTCGTTCCGGCTGGACGGCGTAGCGCACCTCGCGCCCGGTCTTGTGGCCGGCCACCAGCCCCGCGCGGTCCAGAACGGAGAGGTGCTTGACGATCGCCTGCCGCGAGACCGGTACGTGCTGGGCGATCGTCGTCGCCGTGGCTTCCCCCTGTGCCGCCAACACGTCCAGCACCCGCCGCCGCGTGGAGTCCGCGAGCGCGACCAGCACCTCGTCGACGACGTCGTCGTTGATCGTCATGCGGCGAGGTACTTCTCGAGCCGGCCGATCATCGTCGTCCAGCCCTCCTCGTTGTCGCGGACCTGCCGCTGCCGGGTGTCCAGTGTCGCGGTCACCCGCGCGAAACCGGTCTCGACGACACGCACCAGCGTGCCCGAGTCGACCGGGGTCAGCGTGAACTCCACCAGCGTCGAGTTGTCGTCGCGTACGGCCTCGCCGGGGAAGCTCGGCGCCCAGCGGTAGGCCAGCCGGCGCGGCGGCTCGATGGTCTCGAACGTGGCCGGGTACGTGCCGTCCTCGACCTGCATGGTGCCGCCGGGCCGCAGGTCGACCTCCATCGGGTTCACGCCGTCGCCGAACCAGGCACCTACGTGCCGCGGCTCGGTGAGCACCGCCCAGACCCGTTCGATCGGCGCCGAGACCGTGGTCTCGCGCTCGACCCGGTTCGGCACGTACGTCCGCGCGTACTCGGCCAGCTCGGCGAGCTCCGCGGCCCAGCCCTCGGTGTTCTCCCGCGCGTGCTTCGCCTGCTGCGCGACGTCGGCCGCGAGGTCGGTGAAGCCGCTCTCCACCACGCGGACGCGGGTCGACTCGCCGTCGGGAACGAGCAGGAACTCGACCAGCGTCGAGTTGCCGTCGGTCATCTCCACGTCGTGCGCGAGCGCCCAACGGTAGGCGAACCGCGACGTCGGCTCGACCGCGACGACCTCGCCGAACGTCGTGCCGTACTCCCGCCAGTGGATCGTCAGCCGGCCACCCGGCCGCAGGTCGATCTCGGTGCCAGCGTCGCCGAACCAGGTCCCGAGGTGCTCGGCCTGGGTGATCACCTCCCAGACCCGCTCGACGGGCGCCGCGACGACTACCTCGCGCTCGATCTGGGTCGGTACAGGACTAGTCATCTCTTCAGGTCTCCTCGTCTCGAAACGTGCTACCGCATAGTTGCACGCAACCGTGGAGTTGCACAAGGTCGCGCTAACCTGTGAACGACAAACCAAGTCGTTCACAGGAGGGCGCGCGTGGCGGTCGCGTTCGAGCCGCGGGAACGGGAACGGCTCACCGGTGAGCTGTTGCGACTCGGCGAGAAGCTGTTCACCACGCAAGGGCTGCGCAAGACGTCGCTCGCCGAGCTGACCGAGCCGCTGGGCATCGCGAAGAGCAGCTTCTACTCGTTCTTCCCGGCCAAGGAGTCGCTCTATCTGGAGCTGATGGTCCGGCACGCGCCCGCCCTCGCCGACCGGATGCGCCAGGCGCTGGACCAGCCGACGACTCGGGCCGCGCTGGTCGAGCTGATGCGGACGACCGCCGACCTGCTCGAGCACGATCCGCTCTACCGCCGGCTGGTGACCCACCCGGACGAGCTCGCCTCGGTCGGTCGGAGGTTGGGCGCCGACGAGCTGGACCGGGTCCGCCCGTACGTGCTCGACCCGCTGGTGGAGTTCGTCACCCGCGCCCAGGCGGCCGGCGACCTCGTCCGCGCGGACCCGTTCACCGTTGTCGGCGTCCTCCGGACCGTCGGCCTGGTCGTCACGCACCAGGAGGAGTACGGGCCGACGTATCGGGACGTTCTTGCTCTGACGATCGAGAGCCTCGCGACCGGACTGACTCGACCAGCTTGACCACCGCCGCGAGGCCGACGAACAGGACCGCGACCAGCAGCAGGTTGACGAACACGCGCGGGTAGCCGAGTACGCGGACGTCCATGAACGGGTACGCGTAGAAGTCCACGATCGGCCCGCGGATCAGCGCGAGCGCGATCCACCAGAGCGGAAACACCAATGCCACAAGGACAACCCGCCACTCGACGCGGCCGCGCGGACCGAAGACCAGCCAGCCGAGGACCGCCAGCAGCGGCACGATCGTGTGCAGGATCGTGTCCGCGACCGCCGCCGCTCCGGTGAACTGGGCGTCGCCCGCGAGGACCAGGTGGAAGACCAGGAACGTCACGGTGATCGCGATCAGCCCGGACAGCCGGAAGCCGCGGAACCAGGTGGACGGCCGGTCCAGCCGGATCGCCAGCAGCAACGTCGTGACGCCGACGAGCAGGTTCGACTGGATGGTGAAGTAACAGAACACGTTGAAGATCCGCGCGCCGAGCGAGGTGAACTGCGTACCGGTCAGCCCCGCCGACACGTACAGCTGCACCACCATGCCGACCAGCACGGCGAACGCGGTCAGCCCGAAGAACGCCCGCGCCAAGCGGTCCTTGTTCATGAGGGGACCGTAGTAGGAACTAGCGGGTCAGTGCGGCCAACGCGCTGTCGACGTCGGCGGTCGTGGAGTAGAGGTGGAACGACACGCGCACCTTGCCGCCGCGTACGGCCGCCCGGATGCCCGCCGCCTTCAGCTTCGCCTCGGCGTCCGCCACGTCGGTCGACACGATCGCGGAGTCGCTCGGCGCCAGCCCGAGCCCGGCGCGGAACCGGTTCGCCAGGCCGACGTTGTGCGCGTTGACGCGGTCCACGCCGACGTCCAGCAGGATCTGCAGGGCCGGCGCCTGGCCGACGAAGCAGAACCAGGCCGGCGAGACGTCGAAGCGCCGCGCGTCCTCCGCGAGCCGCAGCGGCAGCCCGTAGTACGAGGTGTGCGGGTCGTCGCCCGCGTACCAGCCGGCCTGCAGCGGGCGGAAGCCATCCCGGACGGCGGGTGAGAGGTACGCGTACGCCACGCCGCGCGGCGCCATCAGCCACTTGTACGCGCCCACCACGACCACGTCGGCCGCCGCCCAGTCGCGGTGCAGCCACCCGATCGCCTGCGTCGCGTCGACGACGACCATCGCGCCGACCGCTCGTGCGGCCGCGACGATCTCGTCGTACGCCGCGACCTCACCGGTCGAGGACTGCACGGCGCTGAACGCCACCAGCGTCGTGCGCTCGTCGATCGCGCCCGCCAGCTTGTCCGGCGACACCGCCACCACCTCGACGCCGCGGTCGGCGTGGACGGCCCAGGGGAACACGTTCGACGTGAACTCGATGTCGGGCACGAGGACACGCGCGCCGTCCGGGAGTGCGGCGCCGACCGGACCGAGCAGGCCGGACACCGTCGAGGCCACCGCGACGTCGGTCGCGGGGACGCCGAGCATCGTGGCGAACGACGTCCGCGACGCCTTCGTCGACTCGTCCCAGCCCTCCCAACTGGTCCGCCCGTGCCGCCAGTCGTCCAGCGCGACCTCCAGGGCAGAGAAGGCAGGCCGCGGGGGCAGCCCGTAGCTGGACGTGTTGAGGTAGCCGGGACGGGGGTCCCAGAGTGGTTGCGCGTCGACGATCTCCATGACACCAGCCTGGCACGGGGCGCTAGGAGATCTGCAGAGCCAGTTGCCGTCGGAGTGGACACCTTGTTCACTCACGCGCGGAAGCAGCGGCGGAGTGTCCACGTCGTGAAGGAGCTTCGTACCGATCCGCCGGATTACACTCGGCGAGCCGGCAACGACGCTGGTGTTCGAACGTGCCCGGAAGGCGTGACTCAGGTGAAGATCGGCGTCCCGAAAGAAATCAAGAACCACGAGTACCGCGTCGCGATCACTCCCGCGGGAGTGCACGAGCTGGTGCGCAACGGGCACGACGTGTTCGTCGAACGCCATGCGGGCGAGGGTTCGTCGATCCCCGACGAGCAGTTCGAGCAGGCCGGTGCGCGGATCCTCGAGACCGCCGACGACGTGTGGGCCGAGGGCGACCTGATCCTCAAGGTCAAGGAGCCGATCGCGGTCGAGTACGACCGGATGCGCAAGGGCCAGGTGCTGTTCACGTACCTGCACCTCGCGGCGTCGAAGGCTTGCACCGACGCGCTGCTCGACGCGGGCGTGACCGGCATCGCGTACGAGACCGTGCAGCTGACCGATGGCTCGCTGCCGCTGCTCGCGCCGATGTCGGAGGTAGCGGGCCGGCTCGCGCCGCAGGTCGGCGCCTACCAGCTGATGCGCCAGGGCGGCGGCCGCGGCGTGCTGATGGGCGGCGTCTCCGGTGTGTACGCGGCGAAGGTCGTGGTGATCGGCGCCGGCGTCTCGGGCATGAACGCGGCGGCGATCGCGCTCGGCATGCAGGCCGAGGTGCTGTTGCTGGACAAGAACATCGAGCGGCTGCGTTCGGCGGACCGCGTCTACCGCGGGCACGTGCAGACCGTCGCGTCGAACGCGTACGAGGTCGAGCGGGCGATCATGGACGCCGACATGGTGATCGGCGCCGTTCTGGTGCCGGGTGCCAAGGCGCCGACGCTGATCACGAACGAGCAGGTCTCGCGGATGCTGCCGGGCTCGGTGCTCGTCGACATCTCGATCGACCAGGGCGGCTGCTTCGAGGACTCGCGGCCGACGACGCACGACGATCCGACGTACAAGGTGCACAACTCGGTCTTCTACTGCGTCGCGAACATGCCCGGCGCGGTGCCGCACACGTCGACGTACGCCCTGACGAACATGACGATCCCGTACTCGCTCGAGCTCGCTAACCGAGGCTGGCGCTCGGCGCTGCAGTCCGACCCGGCGCTCGCGCTCGGGTTGAACACGCACGAGGGCCAGGTGGTGTACGGTCCGGTCGCAGACGCCCACCAGCTCCCGCACGTCGACCTCGCCGAGGTGCTCGCCTGACTACTGCAACGGCTCCCGCTCCGGCCGCGCCCGCCGCGTCGGCGGTGGACCGCGCCGTGCGGGGCTACCTCGACCACCTCGCGGTCGAGCGCGGGCTGGCTTCGAACACGTTGCAGTCCTACGAGCGGGATCTCCGGCGGTACGTGGCGTTTCTCGCTGTGCGCGGGGTGCGGCGGCCAGACGCGGTGGGGGAGCAGGACATCACCTCGTTCCTCGCCTCATTGCGGGAGGGCTCGGAGGCTCATCCGCCGTTGGGGGCGTCGTCTGCTGCCCGGACTGTCGTGGCGGTGCGCGGGTTTCACAAGTTCGCGCATCGGGAGGGCATGACGCCGTCGGATCCGGCGCGCGCCGTTCGGCCTCCCTCGCCGCCGCGAAGGCTGCCGAAGGCGTTGCCGCTGGACTCGATCGAGGCGTTGCTCGCGGCGTCGTCGGCTCCGGGGACGCCGTTGTCCTTGCGGGACCGTGCGCTGTTGGAGCTGCTGTACGGGACGGGCGCGCGGATCTCCGAGGCGGTGGGCTTGGACGTGGACGACGTCGACCTGTCCGCCGGGGCCGTTTTGCTGCGGGGCAAGGGGAGCAAGGAACGGATCGTTCCGGTGGGGACGTACGCGCGGGAAGCGGTGTCGGCCTACCAGGTGCGCGCGCGGCCTGGGCTTGCTGCTTCTGGGCGGGGGACACCGGCGCTGTTCCTGAACGCGCGCGGCGGCCGGTTGTCGCGGCAGAGCGCGTGGACGGTGCTGCGGAGCGCGGCGGAGAAGGCGCACATCTCGGCCGAGGTGTCGCCGCACACGATGCGGCACTCGTTCGCGACGCATCTGCTGGATGGCGGGGCCGATGTGAGGGTGGTGCAGGAGCTTCTCGGCCACGCCTCGGTGACGACGACCCAGGTGTACACGCTGGTCACCGTCGACAAGCTCCGCGAGGTCTACGCCGCCGCCCACCCCCGAGCCCGCGCCTGACGTTTCGCATGAGGGCGTCCCTGTAGCGATCTCCTCGAGCGAGGGGACCCCTCCGCCCTTCGCGAAAGTGTGGGGTTCTGGTCGCGACACGCCAGCGTGTCGCGACCAGAACCCCACAGTTTGATGGGACATGGTGGATGGGCCGGGCTATTCGATAGAGGGACGCCCTCATTCGAAACGGCTACCCGTCCGTGATCATGAGCGTGATCATGAAGGCCAACCGGCGTATACGACCAGTTGGGCTTCATGATCACGTACATGATCACAGGCCCCAGTCGTCGGCGTGGCTGCCGGTCGAGGGGTTCCACCAGTTGTGCTTGAGGGTGCCGGTGCTGTCCTGGGCCCAGGCGTGCTGCTCGGTCCCGATCACGCGTGCTTCCGGGTCGGTCGTGATGCCCGTCATCCAGGTGTCGTGGCGTACGCCGACGCCGGTGCGCCACCACCAGTGGTCGAGGGTTCCGTTCGTGCCGCGCGCGAACACGTGCTGCTCGCCGTCGTAGACGAACGCCGCCGGCCGGCCCGTCACACCGGAGCTAGCCCAGGTGTCGTTCTGCCAACCCTGGTTGGCGTTCCACCACCAGTGCTTGAGTGTGCCGCCCGTACCGGTGACCCAGACGTGCTGGGCGTCGCCGTACTGCACCACGACCGGGTCGCCGGTCACGCCGCAGCCGAAGCGTTCGCGGCGCATGCCCATGAACGGGTTCCACCAGCTGTGCTCGAGCTCGCCCGTCGTCGTCCGCGTGAACGTGTGCTGCGCAGTCCCGACCACCATCAGCGCGGGCCGTCCGGCGAGGCCGGTGCCCCACGTGTCGTTCTGCGTGCCCTGGCCGGGCGCCCACCACCAGTGCTTGAGCGCGCCGCTCGCGTCGACCGCCCAGACGTGCTGCGCGTTCCCGACCGTGGTCGCGGCCGGGTCGCCGGCGATCCCGGTCGCCCACGTGTCGGCGCCGACGCCGAGCGACGGGTCCCAGAACCAGTGCCCGAGCGCGCCGTCCGTTCGCCGGGCGAACACGTGTTGCTGTGCGCTGTAGGTGAACGTCACCGGCCGTCCCGCGACGCCGGAACCCCAGGTGTCCCGGCGGATCACGCCGCCGTCGTTGAAGCGATGTCTCAGGTCACCGTTCGGCGCGCGGTCGTAGTGGTGTTGCTGCGCGCCGGACGTGAAGACCTGACTGCCCTCCGCGGTGTACGACGGGCCGTTGCTGCCCGCCGGGAGCGCCGCGCCGGACGCGACGTACGCCCGGCAGACGTTCGCCGCGTCCCAGTCGGTGGCGATGAGCAGGATCGACTTGCCGTCCCGCGAGGCGAGGAGCGGGTTGCTGTACGTCGCGCACGGCACGCCGTCGACGAGGCTGCCCGGGTCGCTGACGGCGATCGGCGCGTCGACGTCGAACCAGGCGCCGGAGCCGTTGTTCGCGTTGCCGAGGATGGTCCGACCGTCGCCGGGCGCGAAGCCGTTGCTGGCGGTCCGCAGCCGCATCGAGGTGAGGAACACGGTGTTGCCGCTCACCGTGATCGTCGGCGTCGAACCGGGGTAGCGGCCGTCGGCCGTCCGTACGGCCTCGCCGATGCTGGCGGGGTTGCCCCAGTCCCAGCCGTCGGGGGAGCGGCGGACGTACGCCTCGCAGTTGTGCCCGGTGCCGCAGACCTCGTAGCTCATGATGAACTGGCCGTTCTGCAGCTTGCGGACCACCGCCATGCCGGGCCGCTCGGCGGTGCCGATCGCGACGACGTTCTTGAAGTCGGTCCAGGTCACGCCGTCTGTTGAGCGCGCGGCGACCAGCTTCTGGCTGTGCGCGGGGTCGGTCTCGTCGGAGTAGAAGACGACGAGGCGACCGTCGTTCGCGACCGTGAACTCCGGCTCCCAAAGGCCCTGGGTGGTCGTCGACGTGGTGACGATCGACAGCAGCGACCAGGTACGGCCGAGGTCGGTGCTCTTCAGCACGCGGACGGACATCCTTCGGTTGGTCGCGTTCAGGCCGTACGAGGCGGCCCAGAGCAGCGTGCCGGCCGGCAGGTCGCCGACCTGGGTGGGGAGCTCGTACAGCGTGTGGCAGCACATGCCGCCGGCGTTGGCCTCGTTGCGTGCCTCGCCGACGTGGGTGTACGTACGCCCGTCGTCGTTGCTGTGGAACGTCGCGCCGACCCAGCCGTTGAGGTTCGTGACCACGGTCGCGACGACCAGCCCGTTGTTGGTGCCGTTGTGCTCGAGCCGGATCACCCGCGGATAGTGGCTGTAGCCGTTCCACAGCAGGCTGCCACCGCTCTGCGCGGCCTCGGCGTTCGGCGGCGAGGCGAGGACCGCCGCCGCGAGGACGGCGGACAGGGCGAGGACGAGGATTGCCTTGGCTACCCGCATGGCTGCCTCCCGTGGCGCGCTTCTACGACGTTGTAACGCGGCCTCGGCTGAACTCGCTAGAGGGCAGAAGTGGCCATTCGGCGATGTCTCAACCTTCAGTTGAGGTTGACTTCCTGGCCCGTTCGGCGCCCGCGTGCCTCCACCGTGCGGTGCGCGGAGCGTGTTTCGATATCGTCATCCGATTGGACTTTGAAGCCAAGGAGACGCCGGCCCGCCGATCCTGATCAACGCGAGGTGGAAAGGGGTGCGCGGTCGTCACCGATGAGCGAGGGCAGGAGGTCACGCGAGCCGTGAACGATTCGACACGCGGTTCCGGGGTCGAGCCTGCCTCGACGTCGGCCGATATCCAGCCCGCCCTGCCCGGAGCCGTCGACGAGCTGCCGACGGGTCCGGCCGTCGCGTTCCCCGACCCGCCGCCGATCGAACGGCACGGACCGGGGCGGGTCATCGCGATCTGCAACCAGAAGGGTGGCGTCGGCAAGACGACGACCACGATCAACCTCGGTGCGTCGCTCGCCGAGCTCGGCCGCAAGGTGCTGCTCGTCGACTTCGACCCGCAGGCCTCGTTGACGATCGGTCTCGGCATCGACCCGAACGAGCTCGACCTGTCCACGTACGACCTGGTCATGGACAGCGACGTGCAGGCGCACGACCTGCTGCTCAAGACCCGCGTCGACGGGATGGACATCCTGCCGTCGGACATCGAGCTGTCGGGCGCGGAGGTGCAGCTGGTCACCGAGGTCGCGCGCGAGCAGACGTTGTCGCGGATGCTGGCACCGATCGTGCCCGAGTACGACGTGGTGCTGATCGACTGCCAGCCCTCGTTGGGGCTGCTGACCGTCAACGCTCTGACGGCCGCCGACGGCGTGATCATCCCGCTGGAGTGCGAGTACTTCGCGCTGCGGGGGTTGCGGATGCTCGTCGACAAGACCATCCGGACCGTGCAGGAGCGGATCAACCCGAAGCTCAAGATCGACGGCATTCTCGCGACGATGTTCGACATGCGGACGACCCACGCGCGGGAGATCCTCGAGCAGGTCGTGGTGGACTTCGGGGAGACCGTGTTCCACACGATCATCTCGCGCACCGTACGGTTCCCGGAGACCAACAAGGCCGGCGAGCCGATCACCACGTACGCTCCTTCCAGCCTTGCGGCGGACGCGTACCGTCAGCTCGCCCGTGAGCTGCTGGCGCGGATGTAACTGGAGCAGATGACCACCCTGGACACCGAGGCGCTTCCCGCCCCTGAGTCTCTCGAGCACGTCGCCCCGTCGTCGGGCGACGCCTTTACCGTGCGCCTGGACAACTTCGAGGGGCCGTTCGACCTGCTGCTGGGGTTGATCTCCAAGCACAAGCTGGACGTGACGGAGATCGCGCTGTCGGTGGTGACGGACGAGTTCATCGACTTCATCCGGGCCAAGGGGCCGGAGTGGGATCTGGACCAGACGACGGAGTTCCTGCTGGTCGCGTCGACCCTGCTGGACCTGAAGGCAGCGCGGCTGCTGCCGCAGGGCGAGGTCGAGGACGAGGAGGACCTCGCGCTGTTGGAGGCGCGGGATCTTTTGTTCGCGCGGCTGCTGCAGTACCGGGCGTACAAGCAGATGGCTTCTGTGCTGGGCGCGTCGATGGCGGCGGAGGCGAAGCGTTTCCCGCGAGCGGTGGGGATGGAGCCGCGGTTCGGAGAGCTGCTGCCCGAGGTGCTGATCGGGCTGGGCGTCGAGGAGTTCGCGAAGCTGGCGGCCCACGCCCTGCGGCCCAAGCCCGAGCCAGTGCTGTCCCTGGCGCACATCCATGCCCCGCGCGTGTCGGTACGCGACCAGGCAGCGGTGCTGGTCGATCGGCTGCGCCGGGTGCGGTCGACGACGTTCCGTTCGTTGATCGCCGACTCGCCGAACCTCGTGACAACGGTGGCACGGTTTCTGGCGTTGCTGGAGCTGTACCGGGAGGGCGCGGTGGCCTTCGAGCAAGCGGAGGCGCTGTCCGAGCTCACCATCCGCTGGTCCGGCGCCGACGAGGGCGACGTCGCCGTTGGCGACGAGTTCGACGAGGGCGACGTGACGTTGCGGCCAGTGGACGATCTTGACTCCGGCGCTGAGCCCGACGAGCTAGACGTGGTCGATGAGAGTGGAGAACCCAGTGACAACGCCTGACGACGAACGGGATCTCGGCCTCACCGCCAGCAACCACGAGGAAGCGAACGCGCTCGACACCCCAGCCATGCCGGATGACTCCGCCGAGCTCTCAGACCTCGACGAGTCATCGCAAGACGATCTCGCCACCGACGAGGCGCCCGCATCGAGCGATCGCTCCGAGGTGGGGGACACCGCCGAGGGCGAATCGTCGCCGTCGGACGATGCCCCCGTGGCCGACGATGACGCATCCGCCTTGGCGGATGACTCCACTGATGCGATCGAGGTCGATGACCTCGACCTCGACGAGACGTCGCGGGGCGATCTCGCCAGCGAGCCGGTCGAATCGATCGACGACTCCGACGTCGAGGACGCCGCGCGTGCGGATGCATCCGCCGATGGCGAGTCATCGCCACCTGACGCCGGCTCCGTGGTCGAGGAGAGCGCCTCACTGTCACCCGAGTCGGACAGCGCGCCCGGCGATCGCTCATCCGCCTCAGCGGATGAGTCCGCCGACTCCATCGAGGTCGATGACCTCGACCTCGACGAGACCTCGCCGGATGGACTCGCCGATGGCGAGTCAGCCGAATCAGGCGATGGCTCGTCCGCCCCGGTGGGTGTGTCCGGCGGGGGTGGGGCTGCCACGGTGGGCGAGGTGGCTGAGTCCATCGAGGTCACCGGTTCGTTGCTCGGCGCGGACGAGCTCGTGGCGGCTGGGGCTGGTGGGTTCGTGGATGGCACCGACGCCACCGATATCGAGGAGCCCGTTCATCTGCTCCCCCTCCGCCCGTCGATCGAGGCCATCCTGCTCGTCACCGACGAGCCCATCCCCACCGTCACGCTCGCCCAGGTTCTCGGCCGACCCCAGCCCGAGGTGGCTGAGGAACTCGCCAGCCTCTCGAAGTCCTACACCGACGAGGGCCGCGGCTTCGACCTGCGCGAGATCGCCGGTGGGTGGCGGCTCTACACGCGCGAGGAGTACGCCGAGGTGGTCGAGCGGTTCGTGCTCGACGGCCAGCAGGCGCGGCTCACTCAGGCGGCCCTCGAGACCCTCGCCGTCGTCGCCTACAAGCAGCCCGTCAGCCGGACCCGCGTCTCCGCCATCCGCGGCGTCAACTGCGACGGCGTCATGCGTACGTTGCTCAGCCGCGGCCTGGTCCAGGAAGCCGGCACCGACGACGAGAGCGGCGCCCACCTGTACCGCACCACCTCGTACTTCCTCGAACGCCTCGGCCTCGACTCCCTCGGCGACCTGCCCGACCTCGCCCCCTACCTCCCCGAGATCGAGGAGATGGAGGCCGAGCACGCCCACCGCCTCGACGCCGAGCCAGAGCCCGAGCCAGAGCCACAGCACGACCACGCCCAAGAGCCCGTAGGCGCCGAACAGCCATGACCGACGACGAGGGCATCCGGCTGCAGAAGGTCCTCGCCCAGGCCGGCGTCGCCAGCCGGCGGGCGTCCGAGCAGCTGATCACCGACGGCCGCGTCGAGGTCAACGGCGCGATCGTCACCCTGCTCGGCTCCCGCGTCGATCCCGAACGCGACGTCATCCGCGTCGACGGCGAACGCGTCCCCGTCGACGTCGGCAAGGTCTACCTCGCGCTCAACAAGCCCCGCGGCGTCGTCAGCACGATGAGCGACCCCGAAGGCCGCCGCACGCTCGCCGACTTCGTTCAAGACCGCGAGGAACGCCTGTACCACGTCGGCAGACTCGACACCGACACCGAAGGCCTGATCCTGCTGGTAAACGACGGCGAGTTCGCGCACCGCCTGACCCACCCGTCCTACGGCGTCTCCAAGACCTACGTCGCCGAGGTCGACGGTCCCGTCGCGAAGAACGTCGGCCGCCGCCTCGTCGGCGGCGTCGAGCTCGAGGACGGCCCCGCGAAGGCGGACGCGTTCAAGATTCTCCAACAGAACAACGACAAAGCCCTCGTCGAGATCGTCCTACACGAAGGCCGCAAGCACATCGTCCGCCGCCTGCTCGCCGAGGTCGGCCACCCCGTCCAGAAGCTGGTACGTACGGCGATCGGCCCGGTCCGCCTGGGAGATCTCAGACCCGGCGTGCTCCGCCCGCTCACCCACCATGAGCTCGGCACCCTCCTCGACACCGTCGAGCTCTGAGCGTCACTTCGGCGGAACCTGCGACATCAGCCACGTCATCTCGCTGTAGTCGCTCGTGAACGCGACCTTCCGCCACTCGTCGAGGTTGGTGACTTGCGGGTCGACCGGCGTGATCAGCACGCGGGTGTCCTTGTAGCGGGTCTCGACCTGGACCGCCGGGCATGCTCGCGAACTGACCCTTCTCGTCCAGCTCGATCGGTGGCGCGTACCCGGCCGGTAAGGACACCGGATACACCCGCGAAGGGTCCACCACGTTCGGATCGCCCGGCGGCGGCTGCCGGGACGACCAGAAGAGGAGGCCGCCGCCCGCGAGGACGACGGCCACCGGCAAGCCGAACAGCACGTTCGGAGAGTTCCCCCGCTCAGTCACAGCGCTCAGTGTGACTGCAAAGCCTTCGGCTTGTCCTCCTCGTCGTCCAACATGTCCGTCTCGTCGAACGGATACTCGCCCGACAGCACCAGCTTCGCCTGTTCGCGATCGAACTCGCCCGTCCACGTCCCCACGAGCACCGTCGCCACCGAGTTGCCGGCGAAGTTCGTCAACGCTCGCGCCTCGGACATGAACCGGTCGATGCCCACGATCAGGCCCACGCCATCGACGAGATCGGGCCGGTGCGACTGCAAGCCGCCAGCCAACGTCGCCAGCCCGGCGCCGGTCACCCCGGCGGCGCCCTTCGAGGCGATGATCATGAACAGCAGCAACGAGATCTGCTCGCCGATCGCCAGCGGCGTTCCCATCGCGTCGGCCACGAACAGCGAGGCCATCGTCAGGTAGATCGCCGTTCCGTCGAGGTTGAACGAGTACCCCGTCGGCACCGTGATGCCCACCACCGGTCGCGAGACCCCGAGGTGTTCCATCTTCGCGATCAGCCGTGGCAACGCCGTCTCCGAAGAAGACGTCGACACGATCAGCAGAAACTCTCGGGCCAGATACCGGAACAACGAGAAGATCGACAGCCCCGCCACGAGCCGCAACAGCATGCCCAGCACGACGAACACGAACAAGATGCACGTCACGTAGAACCCGAGCATGATCTGCCCGAGGCTGATCAACGCCGACACACCCGTCGCCCCGACCACGGCCGCGATCGCGCCGAACGCGCCGATCGGCGCGAGCCACATGACCATCGTCAGGATCCGGAACACCAGGCGCTGGATCACCGAGATCGCCGACAGCACCTTCTCGCCGGTCGCCCCCATGAACTGCACCGCGAAGCCCACCAGCAAAGCGACCAACAGTGTCTGCAACACCTCGCCGGACGTCAACGACGACAGCAGCGACGACGGGATGATCCCGAGGATGAAGTCCGACGTCGACTCGTGCTCCGCGCCGGCCGCGTCCTGCCCGGCCTCACGCAGCTTGTCGGACAGCTCGAGCCCGGACCCTGGATGGATGAGGTTGCCGACGACCAGACCAATCGCCAGCGCCACCGTGGACATCAGGATGAAGTACCCGAGCGCGAGGCCGCCGACCTTGCCGACCTTCGCGGCCTGGCGCACGGAACCCACACCGAGCACGATCGTGCAGAAGATGATCGGGCTGATCATCATCTTGATCAGGTTGACGAAGCCGGTCCCGATCGGCTTCAGGGCAACGCCGACGTCGGGAAACACCAACCCGACGAAGATGCCGAGCAGGACGGCGACGATCACCGCGGGATAGAGCCAATGCGTTCGGTCCCGCCGCCTCGGCGGCGTAGTGGAGGGCGACGTTCCGGCCATAAGAACTCCCGGGTCGGATCGGATGGAGTGGCCCGAGCGTGGCTCAGCTCACATCTCGCCGGAAGGTTGTGGTCATTGTGTTTCGGCGGTCACCCAGTGGTAACCCACCTCGGGCCGGCCGACTCGCCCGTACGACGGCCGCCGCGCCACCGTGCCCAGATCGGCGAGGTACTCGAGGTAGCGCCGTGCCGTCACACGGGACATCCCGACCTGGCTGGCGATCGTGCTCGCCGACGCCCCGTCCGACGACGAACGTACGGCGGCCGCCACCGCGTCCAGCGACTCCTGGCTGAGCCCCTTCGGCAACGGCGTGTCCGGCGAACGGAGCACCGCGAACGCCTGGTCGATGTCGTCCTGGCTCGGCGGCCCCGCACCCTCCACCAGCTGGGCGTGGTAGCGCGCGTACGCCTGCAGCCGATCCCGCAACCCGGCGAACGTGAACGGCTTCAGCAGATACTGCACCACACCCACCGACACCGCCGCCCGCACCAGCGCGAGGTCGCGGGCCGACGTCACCGCGATCACGTCCGCGCGGTGACCCGCGGCGCGCAACGCCCGGCACACGTCGAGGCCGTGCCCGTCCGGCAGGTAGAGGTCGAGCAGCACGAGGTCGACGGGCGTGTTCTCCAACGTACGAAGGGCATCTCGCCCCGAGTGCACGACTCCGGCGACCTCGAAACCCTGCACCCGCGAGACGTACATCCGGTGCGCCTCGGCCGCGACCTGGTCGTCCTCGACCACCAGCACGCGGATCACGACGACCCACCAGGCAACAGCATCGGATCCAACGCCACCGGCAGTGGCCGAGGAACGGGTAACCGCACCGTGAAGACCGCGCCGCCGGAGTTCGCGACCTCGATCGACCCGCGCGCCCGCCGCACGGCCTGCCCGACGAGCGCCAAGCCGAGCCCACGTCCGACCACCGGATCGCCCTTCTTCGTTGACCATCCGCGCCGGAACGCGTTCTCCGTCGCCTCCTCGTCGAGGCCCGGCCCCGAGTCGGCCACGCTCAACCACAGCTCGTCGGAAGCTCGCCGAACGGTCACCGAAACTTTCGCCGGCTCACTCCCCGCGGAAGCGTCGATCGCGTTGTCGATCAAGTTTCCGAGAACGGTGACGAGATCCCGAGAATCCAACCCCGACGGCAAATTCTCCGAAACTTCCGGGTCCGAAGTCACGACGAGCTCCACTCCGCGCTCGCTCGCCGAAGCGGCCTTACCGAGCAACAACGCGGCGAGAACGGGCTCCGAAACAGCTCCGATAACTTGGTCCGTCAGCCGCTGCGACGTCTCCAATTCCGCGGTAGCGAAGGCCACCGCCTCCTCCGGCCGCCCCAGCTCGATCAACGACACCACGGTGTGCAGCCGATTGGCCGACTCGTGCGCCTGCGAGCGCAACGACTCGGTGAAGCCACGTTCGGCGTCCAACGCGCCCGTGAGAGTCTGCAGCTCGGTCTGGTCCCGCAACGTGACGGCAGTGCCGAGAACGCGGTTTCCCGAACGTACGAGCGACGTGTTGACCAGCAGCAGTCGATTGGCGGTGAGGTGCAGCTCGTCGTGCCGCGGCTCGTCGTCGAGCAGCGTCGCCGTGAGCTCCTCCGGCAGTCCGAGCGACGCGACGGGTGTTCCGCCAGCCCCTGTTGGAAGATCGAGCAGCCGATGCGCGCCGTCGTTCGCGAGCGTCAGCCGTTTCTCCCCGTCGATCAGCAGAATCCCCTCGCGTACGCCGTGCAACACCGCCTCGTAGTACTCGTACATCCGCGTCAGGTCGCTGCCGCGCAGGTCGTGCGTGTGCCGCCGCAGCCGCCGGCTGATCAGCCACGTGCCGAACCCGCCGAGCAGCAACGTGAGCGTCGCGACGCCCACCAGCACGGCGACCCGCTCGCGCAGCTCGTTCCCGATCGTCTCCAACGTGATGCCGACGCTGATCAGCCCGCGGATCTCGCCGTCGACCTGGACCGGCGTGACGACGCGGATCGACGGGCCGAGAGTTCCGGTGTACGTCTCGGTGAAAGTTTCGCCGCGCAGGGCCGGCTCGGTGTGCCCGATGAACTGCTGCCCGATCAGGCTCGCGGTGGGGTGGGTGAAGCGGGTGCCACTTGGGCTCATGATCGTGATGAAGTCGACGCCGGTGTCCTTGCGGACCCGTTCGGCGAGCGGTTGCAGCGTCGTCGACGGGTTGACGGCGTACAGCGCCTCGCCGACGCTCGGCGTCTCGGCGAGCGTCCGGGCGATCGCCGTCACGCGCTCCTCGGCGACGTCGGTGGTCGAGTTGAGCGCGTCGTACGTGACGACCACGGTGCCGCCGCCCACGACGAACAGGACGACCAGCACCTGCAGCAGATACAACTGGCGCGCCAGGCTCCAGCGCTGCGTCGGTAGCCGTGCCATCCGCGCTAGCTGCCCGAACGTGCAGGGAGGCTGGGCGAAGAGGCCGGCTGGGCGCGACGCCGCGTCAGTAGCTGTGCCATGGGCGCTAGTCTCGCCGGTGGCTGAGATTCCGCAAGCTTTGGAGGCTAACGATGACCGGGCAACCGCCTAGCCCGTACGACTTCCTGCCCGAGGTGCCGTCGTTCACGGTGACCAGTACGGACTTCGCCGAGGGCGCGACGCTGCAGAAGCCGCAGCTGTCCGGCATCTTCGGCGCAGGCGGCGAGGACGTGTCGCCGCAGCTGTCCTGGTCGGGCTTCCCCGAGGAGACGCAGAGCTTCGCGGTGACGTGCTACGACCCGGACGCCCCGACCGCGAGCGGCTTCTGGCACTGGGCAGTCTACAACCTGCCCGCCTCGACGACCGAGCTCGCCACGAACGCCGGCAGCCCCGACGGCGCGCAGCTGCCCGAGGGCGCGGTGACGCTGGGGAACGAGGCCGGCCTGAAGCAGTACCTCGGCGCCGCCCCGCCGCCGAACCACCGTGAGCACCGGTACTTCTTCGTGGTGCACGCGGTCGACGTACCCGCGCTGGACCTGCCCGAGGGCGCCCGGCCGGCGATCCTGGGCTTCAACCTCTACCAGCACACGCTGGCCCGCGGCACCCTCGTCGGGGTCTACGAGAACCTGGGCTAGGCCGTGCCTGGGGCCAACGATCATGTTGACATGATCATTTGCCGCTTTACGTGGGGTGGACGCCAGGTAGAGCGGCTACTGGCCGGGTAAGGCGACCACGACGCCTCACCTCAGGGAGTACCTTCTCGCTCAGATCACTCGAGACGTCGCGCTCCCAAGGCTCCCCAGCAGGACAGGCACGTCCGGCTTTCCCAGGCCACTGTCGCCCACCCACGCCTGAAATCCCGAGGCTAACCCACCCCACCTGAACGGCATGACACCTGTCATGCCGTTCAGGTGGCGCCCGCACACTGCCGCCAGCCGAGCGGCCAAGCGACCCTCGTAGGCATGACTGAGGGAGCAGACACCACCACCGCGTCACCTCCCCGCCACCAGGCCGTGGGCGAAGCCGTCCGCCTCATCGAGCTCCGCAAGAGCTACGGAGCGATCGAGGCGGTCAAGGGCATCGACCTGTCGGTCCAGCGCGGCGAGGTCGTCGCCCTCCTCGGTCCCAACGGGGCCGGCAAGACCACCACGATCTCCATCCTGCTCGGCCTGTTGCAGCCGACGACCGGCTCGGCGGCGCTGTTCGGCAAGCCGCCCAAACACGCCATCTCCGCGGGGAGAGTCGGCGCCGTCCTGCAGTACGCCGAGCCGCTCGACGGCGTCACCGTCGCCGAGCTCGTCCGCGCCGTTGGCGACCTCTACACCCACAGCAGGACTGTCGAAGACGTTCTCGAGGCCGCCGGCATCGCCGACCTGGCCGGCAGGCGCACCGAGAAGCTCTCCGGCGGGCAGAAGCAGCGCGTACGGTTCGCGCTCGCGCTCGTCGCCAACCCCGACCTGCTCGTCCTCGACGAGCCCACCTCGGCGATGGACGTCGCAGCCCGGCGTACGTTCTGGACCGCCGTCCGCGCGTACACCGAGACCGGCGGGACGGTCCTGTTCTCCACCCACTACCTCGAAGGGGCGGACGAGAACGCCGACCGGATCGTGCTGATCGCGGCCGGCCGGGTCGTCGCCGACGGGCCGGTGACGCAGATCAAGGCCGTGGCGAGCGCCCGGATGGTCCGGGCCACGCTCGACGCGCCCGCGAGCCACGACCTGCTCCTGCTGCCCGGCGTGCAGTCCGCCGAGGTGCACGGCCACGTCGTGACGCTGCGGTGCACGGACGCGGACCGAGCCGTCCGCGAGCTGCTCGACCAGTTCCCGGACGCGCGCGACCTCGAGGTCCGCGCGGCGCCGCTCGCCGAGGCGATCCTGCAGCTCACCGCGGACAACGAGGGGGACCAGTAGATGCTCGCCTACTCGCGCCTGGAGATCCTGCGTACGTTGCGCAGCGTCACTTACCTCGCGTATCACATCGCCTTCCCGGTGATGTTCTACCTGCTGTTCACGACGATCTTCGACACCAAGAGCGTCGGCGGGCTCGACTTCGGCACGCACATGATGGTGTCGATGGCGTTCTTCGGCGCGTTCGGCGCGGGCGTCTCCGGCCTCGGCGCGCGGATCGCGATGGAACGGGCGAACAAGTGGACCGACCAGCTCGCCGTGACCCCGTTGACGTCGCCGGCCTACCTGGCGGCGAAGGTCTTCGCGGCCGCCATCGTGATGATCCCGATCGTGCTGCTGGTGCTGGCGATCGGCACCGTGATCAACTCCCAGCGCCTCGCACCGGGCACCTGGATCCTCGTCGCGGTGACCGACGAACGGGTGCGGTTCGCGCGCGACCTGCACGACATCCTGGGCCAGCGCCTGTCCGCGGCGGCGTTGCGCGCCGAGCTCGCGGGTCGGACGGCCGCGAGCGACCCGGAACGTTCCGCGCGGGAGGCGTTCGCCGCGTCGGAGCTGGCACGGGAGGCGTTGGCCGACGTTCGGCAGGCGGTCACCGGCTATCGCCGTACGACGCTGGCCGACGAGGTGGAGACGGCGACGGTGCTGCTGAACGCGACCGGGGTCGACGTGGTCGCGAAGGTGCCGTCGGAGCCGCTGCCGGAGGGCGTCGACGAGCTCGCCGGCTGGGTCGTCCGTGAGGGCGCGACGAACGTGGCCCGGCACGCGCACGCCGAGCGCTGCTGGATCACGGTCACGGGCACGTCTCCGTACACCGTGACCGTCTCGGACGACGGCGGCGGTGCCGACTCCGGCTGGGGGAATGGCCTTACCGGGTTGGCGGAACGGCTCGAACCGCACGGCGGCGAGCTGGTCACCGCCGAGCATGGTGGGCGCTTCGAGCTCCGCGCGACGATCCCGGGGGAGAGTGCCGCATGATCCGCATCGTGGTCGCCGACGACCAGCACATGGTGCGCGGCGCGCTCGCCGCGCTGCTGTCGCTCGAGCCCGACCTGGAGGTCGTGGCGGAGGCCGAGAACGGCGTGGCAGCCGTCGCCGCGGTGGCCGAGCACCTACCCGACATCGCCTTGCTGGACATCGAGATGCCGGACATGGACGGCATCACCGTGGCGGCGAAGATCCGCGAGCTCGCACCGTCGACACGGGTGCTGATCCTCACGACGTTCGGCCGGCCTGGGTACCTGCGGCGGGCGATGGACTCCGGCGTGCAGGGGTTCGTCGTGAAGGACGCGCGGGCGCCGGAGCTGGCGACGTCCGTACGCCGGGTGCACAACGGCGAGGTGGTGCTGGACCCCGCCCTCGCCGTCGCGTCCCTGTCCCGCGGCCCGAACCCGCTCACGTCGCGCGAGGGCGACGTGCTGCGCGCGAGCGCCGACGGCCACACCACGGCGGAGATCGCCGAGCGGCTGTCGTTGTCCAAGGGGACCGTACGGAACTACCTCTCGTCCGCTATCGCCAAGTGTGCCGCGCGAAACCGGCAGGAGGCAGCCCGTACGGCCCTCGAACGTGGCTGGCTCTAGCGCTCAGTGCTCGAGGGAGCTGTCTCGGCAGCCGCGGGGAGCGACGAGCGGGTTACAGCGAACGGCCTTGCCGCCGGGCAGCTCGGCCACGAACTCGCTGTCGTACCGCGCGGTCATGCCGATCGTCGGGAAGTCGGTCGTGACCATCTGGGCGCCGCTGTCAAGCGCGACGCCGACGCGGCTGTAGTCGTTCTCACGAATCGTGCGCAGCGGCTCGTCCGAACGGGTCCGGACGATGTAGCCGCGCCGCACCAGGTCCTGGATGGCGGCGGTGTTGGCGGCCCCGCGCGGGTCGTTCACCATCGTGATCGCGGCGTCCGGGCTGCCCGGGTTGCCGCGGGTGAAGACGGCGCGGCCCTCGAGGTTCGGCCGCCCGGCGATGTACATGTCCCGGATCGCGCCGGGGCCGCCGTTGTCGAAGAAGAACATCACCTTGCCGCGCGCCCAGGACAGCTTCGGCCAACCCTGCTTGAGGATCGACTGCTCAAGAGTCAGGCCGGGGCGGCGCAGGTCGTCGGCGGTGATCAGCTCCTTCTCGGTGAAGACCGAGCGGATCTCCTGGTCGATGTCGTCGAGCAGCGGCGTGGTCCACGGCGGGCTCACCGCGCCGCCCTGCTGCTCCCAGCGGTCGTCGGTCTGCTTGAGCTCCAGCTGCAGGATGAGCGGGACGTGGCCGCGGTTCGCGCGGGACCACGTCCGTACCTGCTCCAGGCAGCGCACCAACGTTCGGCAGCTGGAGTTGTAGTCCTGGTCGGCGACGTGGATCACCTTCATGCCCGGTGCGGCCATGTCGGGGTCCGGATCGGGTCCGAGCCCGGCGCGCTGCCGGGCGAGCGGGTTGCTGTACAGGCCGCCGGCCGGGTCGGGGAGCAGGTCGAACTCCAGCGCGCGGACGCTCTGCCGTTCCAGCAGGTCCGGGACGGAGGCGTGCGAGTAGAAGCCCCAGGTTGGGTAGCCCGGGTCGATCTTGATGGACTCGGCGAGCTCCGCGCCCTGCATCTCGCGGTGGAACGCGTTGTGCGCACCCATAACCTGGATCTGGTTCATGCGTACGTCGTCACCCCCGTGGCTGGAGGCTGTCGTGACGGCGAGCGGCGCGGCGAGCGTCGCGGCTACGGAGGCGAGCGCGATGCCGGACCGGGCGAGACGCGTGAGCTTGGTCATGCCGTACACCCTGGCGGTCGGACGCCGAACCCTCAATGGACCTGGCCGCCGCCGGTCGCGCCGTTCGTCGCACGTTAGGGTTTGGGGCTGTGAGCATTGCCGTACGCGTCATCCCGTGTTTGGACGTCCACGCCGGTCGGGTGGTGAAGGGCGTCAAGTTCGCCGACCTCAAGGATGCCGGCGACCCGGTCGAGATGGCGCAGGTCTACGACGCCGAGGGCGCCGACGAGCTTACTTTCCTCGATGTCTCGGCCTCGTTGCAAGAGCGCGAGACGATGTACGACGTCGTACGGAGGACCGCTGAGCAGGTGTTCATCCCGCTGACCGTGGGCGGGGGAGTGCGGGCGGTCTCCGACGTGGACCGGCTGTTGCGGTCGGGGGCGGACAAGGTCGGGGTCAACACGGCGGCGATCGCCCGACCCGAGCTGGTGGGGGAGATCGCGCAGCGCTTCGGGTCGCAGGTCCTCGTGCTGTCGGTGGACGCTCGGCGCGCCGAGGGAACGCCGTCCGGGTTCGAGGTGACGACGCACGGCGGGCGCCGCGGGACCGGGATCGATGCGGTGGAGTGGGCCGAACGCGGGGCTTCGCTCGGGGCGGGGGAGATCCTGCTGAACTCGATGGACGCGGACGGCACCAAGGACGGGTACGACCTGGAGATCATCCAGGCCGTACGCAAGGTCGTCGACGTTCCGTTGATCGCCAGCGGTGGCGCGGGGGCCCTCGAGCACTTCTCACCGGCGATCGGCGCCGGCGCGGACGCCGTGCTCGCCGCGAGCGTGTTTCACTTTGGTGACTTGCGGATCGGCGATGTCAAGGGCGCCTTGCGCGCCGCGGGGCACGCCGTTCGCTAGGCCGTGCTGCGAAAGGATCGCCTGGCGCGCGACACTCCGCATCCCGCCTGGCTGCGTTGCAGGCCGGCGGACGTACAGACGAGTACAACCTTGACCTGCACCACACCCAGCCGGGCGCGGAGCGCCGCGCGCCATCGCGCTACGCGCGATGACCGACGCTACTTTCGCAACACGACCTAGCCTCGGGATTTCAGGTGTTGGTGGGCGACTTTGGCCCGGGAAGACGGAAGTGCCTGTCATGCTGGGGAAACTTGGGACGGCGACATCTCGAGTGATCCAAGCGGGAACGCTCTCCGTGGGTGAAGCGTCGTGGTCGCCTTACCCGGCCAGTGGCCGCTCTACCTGGCGTCCACCCCACGTAAAGCGGCAAATGATCATGTAAACATGATCATTGGCCCCAAGGGCCGGGCCGGACCGGTCGCACCAACCGCTGGACGAAAGATCGAGGCTAGCTGGCGTCGAGGCGCCGGATCTGCTGGGTGAGTTGGGACATCGCCGTGATGACGACGTCGGCGTCCTTCAGTCGTTCGGCTGGCGTCATGCCCGCGTAGCCGATGACCTTCATGCCTGCGGCCCTCGCTGCCGTGACGCCGAGCGGGCTGTCCTCGACGACGACGCAGTGCTCTGGTGCGACGCCCATCTCCCTTGCGGCGTGGAGGAAGAGGTCGGGGTTCG
Source organism: Tenggerimyces flavus (assembly GCF_016907715.1). Lineage (NCBI taxonomy): Bacteria > Bacillati > Actinomycetota > Actinomycetes > Propionibacteriales > Nocardioidaceae > Tenggerimyces > Tenggerimyces flavus. Next base: position 4,400,227 of record NZ_JAFBCM010000001.1, read on the forward strand.
GCTTGCCGCGCTCGACGTCGTCGGCGGAGAAGATGTGCCCGGCGAACTTTTCGTAGAGGCCGGTCTTCTTCAGCGCCAGCTCGATCCTCGCGTGCGCGCCGCTCGAGGCCACGCAGACGGGGAGATCGAGCTCGTCGAGGGCCTCGCGTACGCCCTCCACCGCGAGGAGCTCGGTGCGCATCCGGAGGAACAGCTGCTCGTGATAGCGGTCCTCGAGATCGGCCGGGAGAGGCCTGCCCAGCTTGGGCTCGACGACCTCGCGGACCAGCTTCATGCTGCCGCCCATGTACTCGCGGAGGCTGTCCTCGTACGTCGTCGGCCAACCACTCTCGGTCAGGAGCTCGGCGAGAATGCGGTTCGCGATCGGCTCGCTGTCCACGAGCACGCCGTCGTTGTCCCAGATCACCAGGTGAAATCGCTCCACGCCCAGGACCCTATCGGGGCTGCGAAAAACGGGCGCGGTTGACCGAATTTGTGCCATGGTTTGCCTGCTCATTGACTTTGGGGAGGGGCCGAATGCCGCGAAGGCGTTCAATATGGGCACTTTTAGCCGCGACTACGCTGTTCTGCGCCGTCCTGGTGGGCTCCACGAGCTCCCAGGCCGCCGTCCAGCCCGCCAAGCCGTCCGACTACAACGGCGACGGCTACCCCGACCTCGCCATCGGCGCCATGTTCGCCCGCCCCAAGCCGTTCACGCTGCGGAGGGACGCCGGTGGCGTAGGCCTCGTCTACGGGAGCAAGTCCGTTCTGGGAACGAAGACCCAGCTGCTGCACCGCGGGGCGTCCTGGGTACCCGGGCCGCAGTCGGTCAATCAGTGGTTCGGCAAGGCCGTGACGGCGGGGGACTTCAACGGCGACGGCTACAGCGACATCGCCATCTGCTCGGATGCGGGCTACCTGGAGGATCGCGTCACCCTGGGATTCGGCGGGAGCAACGGGTTGTGGCGTGGGCTCGACCTCTATGTCCCTGACCTTACGCGCCTCGAGTGCAACTCCCTGGCGGCAGGCGACTTCAACGGTGACAGCTATGCCGACCTCGCCATCGTTGGCAGGTGGGTAGCCGTCCTCTACGGGAAGGCCTGGATCAACGAGGCGTCGTACGACGATCTCGAGCGGCTGGGGCCTTACCTGTGGAGAGGTGCGCCCGCGGTAGGCGACGTCAACGGGGACGGCATGGACGACCTCGTGACGGGCGCCGGCGCGAACGCCGAAGGTTGGGACCGGTCGATCCGCCTGTACAAGGGCAGGACCGAGGGACTACGCGCCGAGGCCGACCAGGTCCTCCCGCCGGGGGTGTACGGCGACGTCGACGACGACGGCTACGCGGACCTGGCCGCGGCGCAGCCCGGAGCCACCCGCGCCGGCAAGGCCGGCGCGGGACTCGTCACCCTCTGGTGGGGTGCCGCGTCGGGCATCGACACCAGCCGGTCCAAGGCCGTTCTCGCGCAGGATGTCCCCGGAGTGCCCGGTGACGTGGGAGCGGGCGACGGTTTCGGCGCGTCGGTCGACCTCGGCGACACCGATGGTGACGGCCATGCCGACCTCGCCGTCGCGGCTGGAGAGAACGTGAGTAACCAAGTGGACGCGGGAACGGTCACCGTGGTCCGCGGCTCGAAGACCGGCTGGGATCTGTCCAAGCCGGCTCCCTATCTCAGCCAGGGCTCTCCCGGCGTCCCTGAGGAGGCCGAGACCAACGACTACTTCGGTCGAAACCTGCTGTTGCGCGACTTCGACAGCGACGGCCGGGCGGAGCTCGTGGTGGCGGCACCGTACGACGACGTGGGCAGCAAACCGTTCGTGCGGTCGGACGTCGGTACGGTCACCGTCTTCCGCGGCACAGCTGCCGGTGTGAGTACGACTGGCGCCAAGCTGATCACGCCGACGACCGTACGGATGATGTCGCTGGAAGCACGGTGGGGAGAGCTCGATGGCTAAGCGATCTCGTCTCGTCACCGCGGCCGCCCTCCTGCTCCTGAGCGGTCTGCTGCTGGGCCTACCGTCGTCGACGGCCTCGAGTGCGACGAAGGCGCGGCCGTCGGACTTCAACGGCGACGGCTATCCCGATCTCGTTGTCGGAGCGCCCTGGGCAACCGTCGGAGGGATGCGGAACGCCGGGGCGCTGTCTGTGGTCTTCTCTTCGGCGTCTGGGCCACAGGTCAGCAAGCGGCAGTACCTGAGCCGCAACCAGGCCGCGGTTCCAGGTGTCTCCCGCGAATGGGACGAGTTCGGCACCGAGGTCGCCTCGGGCGACTTCAACGGCGACGGCTACGCGGACCTGGCGATCAACACCGCCTCCGACGGACCGTCTTCGAGCGGCGGTAAGTACTGCGGCATGGTCACCGTCATGTTCGGTGGCAAGTCCCAGTTGACGACGGGTCTCCGGATCAAGGAGCAGGACGGGTTCACCTGCGGCATGCTGACCTGGAGCGGGTTAGCGGCGGCTGACTTCGACCGCAACGGATACGACGACCTCGTTCTCACCACACCAGGTGAGGTCGGGAACGCGTTCTGGATCTCGGGCGGTCCTCAGTTCGCCCAGGGCAAGGGCCATGACGCCAGACTGTTCGACCCGGTGAGCCACGACCTGACGCGCTATGCGAGGCCGGCTGTGGGCGATGTCAACGGGGACAGCTATCCCGATCTCGTGCTGTCGCACAAGACCGAGGGACTGTGGCGGACGACGCTCCATCTCGGTGGCGCGCAGGGACTTGATCCGGTGGAGTGGCAGCTGCTCACCAACGGGGGGCCTCACGTCGTGGTGGGGAACTTCAACGGGGACAAGTATGCGGACATCGCCATCGGGAACCCGTTGATCACGGTCAACACGTTCGGCAGTGCGGGGACCGTGCGCATCTATCACGGCAGCGCGAACGGGATCGACACCGCTCGGGGGTCGCAGACGCTTACGCAGGACAGTCCTGGGGTGCCGGGGTCGGTGGAGCGGATGGGCGGCTTCGGCTGGGCGTTGGCCGCCGGCGACTACAACGGGGACGGGCGGGCCGACCTTGCGATCACCGCGCAGCGGAGCTTCCGGAATGGCTTCGACAGCACTGTGAACGTGCTGTACGGCACGACGTCGGGGATCTCGCCAGCGACGGGGAAGTCGCAGGTGTTCAGCGAGAAGACCGTCGGTCTGCCCGGGGCGAACGGCACCTCGGCGTTCGCCGAGTCCCTGTCGGCCCGCGACTTCAACAGGGATGGGCGATCCGAGCTCGTCGTCGGCTCGCCGCGGTACAACAACTACACCGGCTATGTGGCCGTCGTCCCTGGCACGACGACCGGCCTCAAGGTGACGTCCACCAAGGGATTCTTCCCGAAGGGCTTGGGCGTTCCGGCGCCGTACTCGTCCTTCGGCGCGGCACTCGAGCGGTAGATCGGGGAGACAGATGAGACACCTACGGGGCATGGCTGTCGGTGTGGTCGCGGCGCTCGTACTCGGAGCTGCGGGTACGGCGGCGGCTGAGCCGGCCAAGGAAGCAGACTTCAACGGCGACGGACATCCCGATCTCGCGGTCGGCGGTCCGTACGCCACGGTGAGCAAGCAGGCCGATGCTGGCGCCGTCGGTCTCGTGTGGGGTTCCGCGAAGGGGCTCAACGCCAAGAAGGTCGGCACGATCAAGCAGTCGCAGGCGGCGATTCCGGGGGAGCCGGGCGAGTACGAGATGTTCGGCTGGGCGCTCCGGTCCGGCGACTTCGACGGCGACGGCTATGCCGACCTGGCGGTGAGTACGCCGCAGGAGGACAGGGGAGACGAGGTCCCACCAGGTGCGCTGTTCCTGGTGTTCGGCAGCCCCACCGGGCTCACGTCCGCGATCCGCCTCGACCCACCGCCGGACGACGACTACCTCGGCTGGTTCGCCGGCACGCTGACCGTCGGCGACTACGACAAGGACGGCTTCGACGACCTCGTCGTCGGGATGCTCAACGACATCGACAACCCGGCCTATCTCATCAAGGGCAAGGCGGACCTGCGCAAGCCCGGCGCCGCCACGTTCGTCCCTGTCGTCACCCCGAACCCGCCATGGTCGATCGGTGATCCGGCAGCGGGCGACATCAACGGCGACAGCTATGACGACCTCGTGGTCCCGCGCCGGTACGGCCAGCGTACGGAGGCACTCGTCTACTTCGGCGGTGCCTCCGGGCTCGGTAAGACGCCGCAACGCCAGCCAGGCAGTGGCTACTACACGGCCACGGGGGACCTCGACAACGACGGGTACGACGACATCGCGTTCGGCGACCCGTCGGCGCGCATCGTGAGCGACAGCAATGGGCTGGTCCGGGTCTGGTACGGCTCGAAGAACGGCCTCGACACCAAGCGCGGCGTGCTCAAGCTCACCCAGCTGACGCCGCGCATCCCCGACGACCCCGAGGAGCCCGACGGCTTCGGCGCCGCGGTCGCGATCGGCGACGTGAACGGCAACGGCCGGGCCGACCTCGCGATCGGCACCGAGAACGAGTCCATCGGCAAGATCCTCCAAGCGGGCAAGGTGTTCCTGATCTACGGCGACGCCAAGGGCATCGTGCCGGCGACGGCGCGGATCGACACGTTCACGCAGGACTCGCCCGGCGTCCAGGACTCCGTCGAGGACCACGACACCTTCGGCACCGGCCTCGCGTTCCGCGACTTCAACGGCGACGGCCTGGCCGAGCTGCAGGTTTCCGCGCCCGGCGAGAACGGGTTCGAAGGCTCGGTCACGATCCTCAAGGGCGCCAAGAGCGGCCTCACGGGCATCGGCTCCCAGACGTACACACCCGCCAACACCGGAATCGGCAAGACCGAAGCTGGCTTCGGCATCGGGCTCGACAAGTAGAGGAAGAGCAGAGATGAGAACCACACGGGGGATCGCTGTCATGGGCATGGCCGCGGTGGCCGTGTTCGGCATCCTGGGAACGGCGACAGGAGAACCGAAAGCGACACCGGCCAAACCGTCGGACTTCAACGGGGACGGGCACTCCGACCTCGCCGCCGGCGCGTACGGCACCAAGCTCGGCGACATCGTCAACGCCGGCGCGATCTCCGTCGTCTACGGGTCGGCGGGCAGGCTCGACCCGAAGAAGACCAGGGCGATCGACGAGACGTCGGCGCTCATCTCCGGGGATCCGCAGGACTGGGAGGAGTTCGGCCGTACGGTCAAGTCGGGGGACTTCAACGCCGACGGGTACGCCGACCTGTCCGTCTCCGCGGGCGAAGAGCACGGCTATCCGCGCAGCGGGTCGTTCTTCCTGCTGTTCGGCAGCCCCACGGGATTCGCCAAGACGGTCGAGCTCACCTCGCCGGATCCTGGCAGCCTGGGCATCCGGCAGACGGTCGGAGACTTCGACAAGGACGGGTTCGCCGACCTCTTCGCCTCGATGTACGGCGAGTATCAGCCGCTGGGCTACGTGATCTACGGGAACGCCCAGCTGAGCGAACCAGGCCAGGCCGAGCTCGTCGAGCTCCCCGGGGACCTCTCGTCCTTCGGGCTGTGGGATCCGGGCGCCGGCGACGTGGACGGCGACGGCTACGACGACCTGATCCTCCCGCGGGTCAGGGACACCCAGTCCGAGGTCCTGCTGTACCGCGGCGGACCGAACGGACTCCCCGCACAGCGAAGCCAGCGGCTCGCGGGCAGCGGAATGCGCACCGCCGTTGGCGATCTGGACAACGACGGGTACGACGACGTCGCGTTCGGCGACGCGAACGTCAGCCTGCCCGGCGCGTTCCACACCGGCCAGGTGAAGCTCTGGTACGGATCGAAGACCGGCCTTGATGCGAAGCGCGGCATGACCAAGCTCACCACGGCGAGCGCGAGGGTGCCCGGCGATCCGGGAGTGAACGACAGGTTCGGCGACGACGTCGCGATCGGCGACGTGAACGGCAACGGCCGCGCCGAGCTCGCGATCGGCGTACCCGGCGCGGACCTCGGCAAGCAGGCCGACACCGGAAGAACGGTGGTGATCTACGGCGATGCGAAGGGCATCGTCACCAGCACCGCGCGGATCGAGAGCTTCACGCAGAACTCCGCCGGGGTGCAGAGCGACTACGCGAACGGCGGCGGCTTCGGCAGCAAGCTGGCGTTCGGCGACTTCACCGGAGACAAGCGGAACGAGCTCCTCGTTCGGGCCAACGACTTCGGCGGATCGATCACCGTGCTCATCGCGTCGACCGGTGGCCTGACCGGCAAGGGTTCGCAGATGTACACGGCGAAGAACACCGGCATCACCACCTCCACCCGCAACGCCTATGGCGAAGGGTTGAACAAGTGAGAACGGCCGCGAGAGTCGGCGCGGCCATTGCAGCGCTCGGGTTGGCCGCGACGACGGGCGTCGCATCGGCCGAGCCAGCGGCGACTCCGGCGAAGGCGTCGGACTTCAACGGGGACGGGCATTCCGACCTCGCGGTCGGCGGATTCGGTACCTGGGTCGGGTGGATGGAGATGGCCGGCACCGTTGTCGTGATCGACGGATCGCAAGGCCGGCTCGACCCGCGCAAGACCACGGTGATCAACCAGTCCTCGGAGTTCATGTCCGAGGAACCGAGGATCTGGGAGGAGTTCGGCCGCACGATCGGGTCCGGCGACTTCAACGGCGACGGGTACGCCGACCTGTCCGTCTCCTCGCAGGAGTCGTTCACCTATCCTCGGAGCGGATCGCTGTTCCTGCTGTTCGGCAGTCCGGCCGGGTTGGCCGAGGCGGTCGAGCTCCCCTCGCCGGGAGAGGGAAAGTTCGGGAGACGACAGACCGTCGGGGACTTCGACAACGACGGCTTCGCGGACATCTTCGCCTCGATGTCCGGGACCAATCTGCCGCTGGGGTACGTGATCTACGGCAACGCCGAGCTGAGCGAACCGGGGCAGGCGGACTTCGCCGCTGTCCATGCCGATGCGGCGGGCTTCACGGCCTGGGATCCCGGTGCCGGCGATGTGGACGGCGACGGCTACGACGACCTGGTCGTCCCTCGCGTGAACGGCACCCGCTCGGAGGTGCTGCTGTTCCGCGGCGGGCCCAACGGGCTGCCGGAGCGACGCAGCCAACGGCTCGCGGGCGGCGGAATGCGTACCGCCGTGGGCGATCTGGACAACGACGGCCACGACGACGTGGCGTTCGGCGACTCCAACGTCGGCGTGAACGGCAAGTTCCACGCCGGCCAGGTGAAGGTCTGGTACGGCGCGAAGACCGGTATGGACGCGAAGCGCGGCATGACCAAGATCACCGCGGCGACCGCGCGGATCCCCGGCGAACCAGGCGTCGAGAGCAGGTTCGGCGACGACGTCGCGATCGGCGACGTGAACGGGAACGGCCGAGCCGAGCTCGCGATCGGCGTCCCGTTCGAGGACATCGGCACCCAGTCCGCCACGGGCCGGGCGATCGTCCTCTACGGCGACGCCAAGGGCATCGTCCCCGCGACCGCGCGGATCGAGAGCTTCACCCAGAACTCGCCCGGTGTCCAGAGCGACTACGCGAACGGCAAGTTCTTCGGCAGCAAGCTCGCGTTCGGCGACTACACCGGCGACGGGCGGAGCGAGCTCCTCGTCAAGGCGGGCGACTTCTCCGGATCCGTCACCGTCCTCAACGCGTCGGCCGGAGGTCTGACCGGGGTTGGGTCGCAGATGTACACGGCGAAGAACACCGGCATCGAGTCGAGGGTCCCGTCCTTCGGCGAGGGGTTGAACAAGTAACAAACAAGGGGAGGGAATCGTGAACAGCACAACGAGAGTCAGTGCGGTCGTGGCCGCGCTCGGTCTGGCCGCGGCGGTGGGGTTGGTGGCAGCAGGCGCTCCCGTTCATCCCGGGCGAGCCCAACGACACTGAATCCTTCGCCAACAGCATCGAGTCCGGAGACTTCGACGGCGACGGGTTCGCAGACCTGTCCGTCGGCGCGACCGGGGAGATGCACGGGGACGTAGAAGGAGCGGTCTTCCTGCTGTTCGGCAGCGCGACCGGCTTCACGAAGTCCGTCGAGGTTCCAGCGCCGGAAACCGACGAGGGCCGGCTGTTCGGGTACGAGCAGACGGTTGGCGACTTCAACAAGGACGGCTTCGCCGACATCTACATCGACCACGCCACCGAGGCAGCCCTCGGCTACGTGATCTACGGGGACGCGACGCTGAGCGAGCCCAACGATGCCGTCCTCCAGCCGATCGCCGATGACGGTTCGGAGGGAGCATCGGAGAGCCGGGAGCGGGTGACGTCAACGGCGATGGGTACGACGACCTCGTCCTGCCTCGGTCCTTGGGCACCCGGTCCGAGGTGCTGCTGTTCCTCGGCGGTTCCGGTGGCTTGCCCCAGCAACGGTCTCAGCGGCTGGCGGGTAGCGGAGGAAGCTCCGCGTTGGGCGACCTGGACAACGACGGATTTGACGACGTGGCGTTCGGCGACATCAGCGTCGAGATCAATGGTCAGGAGCAGGCCGGTCAGGTGAAGATCTGGTACGGCTCGAAGACCGGCCTCAACGCGACCCGTGGGATGACCAAGATCACCCAGGCCAGTGCCCGCATCCCCGACGACCCGGAGGAGCTGGACTACTTCGGGTTCGACGTCGCCATCGGTGACGTGAACGGCAACGGGCGGGCCGAGCTCGCCATCGGCATCACCGGCGAGGTCGTGGCGTCGAAGCGGGAAGCCGGCATGGTCGTCGTCATCTACGGCGACGCGAAGGGCATCGTGACCTCGACCGCCCGGATCGAGACGTTCACGCAGAACTCGTCCGGAGTCCAGGACGACCCGGAGACGCACGACTTCTTCGGCGGCAGCCTCGCGTTCCGGGACTTCGACGGAGACGGACGGAACGAGCTCCAGATTGGCGCGCTCTTCGAGAACGCGCTGCAGGGCTCCGTGACGATCCTCGATGGGACCACCGACGGGCTGTCGGGGCAGTTCTCGCAGACCTACACGGCGAAGAACACCGGCATCGGCGACCAGCCAGCGCGCTACGGCCTGGCGCTCGACAGGTAGCCAGCCTCGAGCCTTCGTCTGGCGGTGGGTTCGACCGGCCCGCCCCACCCCGCCCTGGGGCAAATGATCATGTTTACATGATCATTTGCCGCTTTACGTGGGGTGGACGCCAGGTAGAGGGGTCACTGGCCGGGTAAGGCGACCACGACGCTTCACCCACGGAGTGCCTAAGCGGGCGGGTCGAAACGGCCGTCGATGGCGGTCCAGCCGCCGTCGACGGTCAGGACCGAGCCGGTCACGTACGAGGCTGCGTCGGAGGCCAGGAAGACCACGGCGCCGGCGATCTCGGAGGGGGTTGCCCAGCGGGCCAGGGCGCTCTTGTTGGCGTACGCGGCGTACCACTCCGGCTGCTGCTTGATCTGCGCTGTCAGCGGCGTCTCGACCACGCCCGGGGCGATGGCGTTGGCACGGACGCCAGCGGGGCCGAACTCCGCCGCGGCCGTCCGCAGCAGCTGGATCAGGCCCGCCTTCGTCGCCGCGTAGACGCCCTGGCCGGGCTCGACCGTCTGGCCGCGGATCGAGGAGAAGCCGATGATGCTGCCCCGACCGCGGTCGACCATCCCGCGCCCGAACGCTCGCACCAGCTCGAAGGAGGCGCGCAAGTTCAGGTTGAGGACGCGGTCGTACTCCTCGACCGTGTAGTCCAGCAGCCGCTTGCGTACGTTCACCGCCGCCGTGAACACCAGCACGTCCACGTCGCCCAGAGCGGCAGCGGAGGCCAGGACAGCAGCGCTGTCGAGGACGTCCAGGACGTACGAGGACGCCGACCCGCCGCAGGCCTCCGCCGTCGCCGCGGCGGTGTCGCCGTCGCGGTCCGCGCACACCACCGAGGCGCCGTGCGCGGCCAACGCGAGAGCGGCCTCCCGGCCGATGCCGCTGCCGGCACCGACCACCACCGCACGACGACCGTCGAGCCGGAACAACTGCGAGTAGTCCATGGGTCAGCCCCCTAGAAAGAGTCGAGCGGTCTCGGCGAAAACCCTTGTGCAGTTGACGATCTCGTCCACCTCGACGAACTCGTCGGCCTGGTGCGCGATCCACTTGCCGCCCGGTCCGTACACGATCGTCACCATCCCCGCATCGCGCGTCAGGATCGTCCCGTCCGTCGCGCCCGGCACGCCGCCGTACTCCGCGGGCGTGCCATAGACAGACGAGTGCGCGGCGGCGAGCGCGCCTACCAACGGATGCGACGACGGCGTGTCCACCGGCGGCCGGTCGTCGACCACCGACACCGACGAACGCACACCCTCCGGCGCACCAGCCGACGCGGCCAGCGACTCGACCAGCGAGACCACCGAGGCATGCGAGACCCCGGGAATGGTCCGTACGTCCACGCACACCGTGCAGTGCGACGGGATCACGTTGATCTGCTCGACCGACCCGGCAGCCAGCACAGTCGGTGTCAGATACACCTCGCCCAGATGCTCGTGCGAAGGATGCGCCTTCTGCAGCTCGGCCTGCAGGTCGGCGAGCGACCCCAACAGCCGGCCGGCGGCGAGGATCGGGTTCCGCCCGTGCTGCGGCATCGCCCCGTGCGCCATCGCCCCGGCGAACGAGACGCGCAGCCGGATCGCGCCCTTCGCGACCAGGCAGATCTCGCCCGCCTCGGGTTCGGCGATGACCGCGCCGTCCACCTCGCGCGCCAACGGCGAAGAGGCGAACGCCTTCGCGCCGAGCATCATGCCTTCCTCGTCCACCAGTGCGCACACGACGATCCGTCCGGGGAACGGCCCCGCCAGCTGGAGGGCCCGAACGGCGTACAAGCAGGCCGCCAGCCCCGACTTCATGTCCGCCGACCCACGACCAAAGAGGCGCCCGTCCACGATCGACCCGCCAAAAGGATCGACGGTCCAGTCCGAAAGATCCCCCTCGGTCACGACGTCCGTATGGCCTTCGAACAACAAAGTCGCTCCCGGACCCCCGCCACCTGGCACAACGGCCACGACGTTCGGCCGACCCGGTGCGACTTCCGTCACGACCGGCGACCATCCGAACGACCGCATCTTCTCGACCACGGCCGCGGCGGCCGCGGACTCCGCCGAGCCGGCGGCGGGGTCGTGCACGCTCCGGATCCGCACCAGCTCCTGGGTGAACGCGACGACGCCCTCGGCGTCCACGGCGACAGTCACCGAACTCCCTTCGAGGCAAGGGCCTTCTCGAGCGTCGGTACGGCAGCCAGCAGCTCCCGCGTGTACGGGTGCTGCGGCTCGGTGTACACCTGCTCGGTCGGCCCGAGCTCCACCAGCTCGCCGTCGTGCAACACCGCGACCATGTCGCACACCTGCCGCACGACGGTGAGGTCGTGCGACACGAACACCATCGTCAGGTCGTACTCGTCGACCAACCGTGCCAGCAGCTCCAGGATCTGCGCGCGGATCGGCGCGTCCAGGGCCGACACCGGCTCGTCCGCGACCAGCACGCGCGGCCGCGGCGCCAGCGCCCGCGCGATCGAGATCCGCTGCCGCTGCCCACCGGAGAACTGGTGCGGATACCGATCCGCCGAGTCCGTGGGCAGCCCGACCGCCGTCAACAGCTCGGCCACGCGGGCGTCGACGTCGCGTTCGGTGGTGCGCTGCAGGGACACGAGCGGTTCCGCCACGATGTCCCGCACGCGCATCCGCGGGTCCAACGAGCCGGCCGGGTCCTGGAACACCATCTGCAGGTCCTCGCGCAGGAACCGCAGCCGCCGCTCCGGCAGTGCCTCTATTCGCCTGCCAGCAAACCGAATCGAGCCAACGGAAGGCTTGTCCAATCCAGCGATCAGGCGCACGAGTGTCGACTTGCCCGACCCCGACTCGCCGACCACCCCGAACCGCTGCCCGGCCGCGATCGACATGCGTACGTCGCGCAACGCCCGCACCTCTGGGCGCGGGCCGAACAGGCTCCGGCGCGGGCGCCGGTACGTACGGCTCACCCCGGACAGGTCGACGATTGGGTCGACCGCATTGTGCGACGACGAGGTCGGACGCCCGAACGTCGCCGCGTCGAGCAACAGCCGCGTGTACGGGTGCTCCGGCGTCGTGAACACCGAGGCCACCGGACCCGACTCGACGATCGCGCCGTCCTTCATCACCAGCACGCGTTCGCACACGGTCGCGACCACCGGCAGATCGTGCGTGATGAACAGCACCGACGTGTCCAGGTCCGCGGTCGCCTCGACGACCAGCTCCAGGATCTTGGCCTGCACGGTCACGTCGAGAGCGCTCGTCGGCTCGTCGCAGATCAGCACCAGCGGGTCGTTCGCCAACGCCATCGCGATCATCACGCGCTGCCGCTGCCCGCCGGACAATTGGTGCGGGTACGCGCGGACCGCTCCCGCCGGGTCCGGCAACCGCACCTGCGTCAGCAACTCGACCGCACGCGCGGCGGCCGCCTGCCGCGACGCGCCGTGGATCCGCAGCACCTCGGCGAGCTGGTCGCCGACCCGCATGGTCGGGTTCAGCGCCGACATCGGCTCCTGGAACACCATGCCCAGCCGGCTTCCGCGCAACGCCGACAGCTGACGCTCGCGAAGAGTCAGCAGGTTGGCGGACTCGCCCGCCAGCCCGACGGACCCGGAGGCCCGCAGCCCCTCCGGTAGCAGTCCCATCACCGCGAGCGCGGTCATCGACTTGCCCGAGCCGGACTCGCCGATCAGCCCGACCCGTTCGCCCGGCTCGAGCGCGAACGACACGTCGTCGACCAGCGCGGACGACCCCGCGTGCACGGACAACCCGGAGACGGACAGCACACTCATCGCTGCACCAGCTTCGGGTCGTACGCATCTCGCAGACCGTCGCCGAACAGGTTGAAACCCAACACCGCAAGGGCGATTGCCGTTCCCGGCCAGACCGCGAGCAGCGGGTTCGAGGTGAGCAGCTCCTGCGACTCCTGCAGCATCCGACCCCACGACGGCACCGGGGGAGCGGTACCGAAGCCGAGGAACGACAACCCCGCCTCGGCGAGGATCGCGATCGCGAAGGCCACCGACGCCTGCACGATGATCAGCCCGACGACGTTCGGCAGCACGTGTCGTACGGCGATCCCCAGCCGGCGCCGACCGGCGGCGCGCGCGGCCAGGACGTACTCCGTGGACATCACCTGCAGCGTGCCCGCTCGCACGATCCGCGCGAACGCCGGCACGGTCGCGACACCGATCGCGACCATCGCCGTCAACGTGCTCGCGCCGAACACCGCGCCGAACATGATCGCCAACAAGAGTGCGGGAAACGCGAGCACGAGGTCGTTCCCGCGCATCACGAACGAGCCCAGCCAGCCCCGGCTCATCCCGGCCAGGATGCCCAGCGGGGTGCCGAGCACGGCTGCCACGCCGACCGCCACGATGCCGACGAACAGCGTCGTCCGCGCGCCGACCATCAACCGGCTCAGCAGATCCCGGCCGAACTTGTCCGTCCCCAGCCAGAACTCCGACCCTGGACCGAGCAACCGCGAAGTCGCCTCGACGCGGTACGGGTCGTGCGGCGTCCAGACGAACGAGACCAGCGCGATCAGCACGACCACGCCGATCAGCACGCCGCCCGCGATCAGGCTCGGGCTGCGCGGACGCAGGTAGGTCAGCCGCGCGCTCATGAGGTCCGCAACCGAGGATCGAGCGCGGTGTAGAGCACGTCGACCAGATAGTTGACCAGCAGCACCGCGACCACCAGCACCATCACGACGCCCTGCACGAGCAGCAGGTCGCGGTTGGCGACGCCGTCGAGGAGCAGCGAGCCGAGCCCGGGGATCACGAACACCCGCTCGACCACGATCGCGCCGACGAGCAGCGTCGCGAGCTGCAGCCCCAGCACCGTGCTCACCGGGATCGCGGCGTTCCGCAGCCCGTGCCGCAGCAGCGCGCGGTACGGCGTCAGTCCCTTCGCCCGCGCCGTGCGCAGATAGTCCTCGCGCAGCACGTCGAGCACGGCGGTGCGGACGTACCGTGCCAGCACCGCCGCCTGCGCGATGCCCAGCGCGGCCGCCGGCAGGATCAGGTGCTGGACGAAAGAGACGGGGTCCTGGTTCGGTGGCGTCCAACCGCCAGAAGGCAACCAGCCAAGGCGAACGGCGAAGAACGCGACCGCGAGGATGCCCGCCAGGAACGCAGGCACGGCGATGCCCAGCTGGCTCAACGCCGACAGTGCCAGCCCGGACAGGCCGCGATGCCGTACGGCCATCACGGTCCCGACCGGCACCGCGATCAGCACCGCGAGCACCATCGAGGTGACGACGAGCCACAACGTCACCAGCAGCCGGTCGACCACCTGCGGGCCGATCAGGTCGCGGGTGACGTACGAGATCCCGAAGTCGCCGGTGACCAGACTACCCACCCAGTCGAGGTACTGCACGACCGGCGGCCGGTCGGTGCCGAACTCGGCCCGCAGCGCGGCGACCGCCTCGGGAGTCGCGTTGACGCCCAGCGCGACCTCTGCCGGGTCGCCCGGGAGTACGGCCATGAACGCGAACACGACGATGGTCGCGGCCGCGATGCTGGCCACGAACACCGCCGTACGCTTCAGCAGCCGTAGGACCATGGGGAGGGACCTAGCTCTTCGACACCGCGGTCAGGTCGAACGCCTCGGAGATCACGTTCTTCGGGAGCCCCTTCACCCCGACCTTCGCCGCGATCAGGTTCGGGAACAGGAACAGCCAGTCCGCGGCCGCGTCCTCGGCGAGGATCCGGGCGGCCTGCTTGGTCTTCGCGACCTGCTCCTCCTCGGTGCCGCTGTCCGCCTCGGCGAGCAGCTTCTGTACCTGCTTGTTGTCGTAGCGCCAGTAGTACTTGGGGTTCGCCCAGCTCGCGATGTCGCGCGGCTCGACGTGCGCGATCATCGACATGTCGTAGTCGGCGTTGGTGAAGACCTCGCTGAGCCAGCGCGCCGGGAACTCGAGGACATCGATCTGCGCGGTGATGCCGACGTCCGCGAGCTGCGACTTCACCACCTGAGCCGCCGCCACGGCGTACGGCAGGTTGGGGATCCGGAACCGCAGCGTGAGCTTCGGTGTGCCCGCCTGCGCGAGCAGCGTCTTCGCCTTCTCCGGGTCGTACGGGTAGAGCTTGGACAGGTCCTCGTACCAGGGGTCGGTCGGCGGGACCATCGAGCCGATCAGCTCGCCGTGCCCTGCCCATGCGGTGTCAATCACGGCTTGCCGGTCGATCGCGTAACAGATGGCCTGGCGGACGCGCTTGTCGGTGAACGGGGCCTTCCCGTCGTTGAACGACATCACGACCTCGCCGTTCGTCGTGCCCTCGATGATCTGGAACTTCGAGGTGTCCTTGAACTGGCCCAGGCTGTCCGGCGCCTGCACCGAGCTGACCACGTCGATGCTGCCCGTGAGCAGGGCGTTGTTCATCGCGGTCGGGTCCTTGAAGTACTTCAACGACACCGTCTCGGTCGGCGGCTTCGTGCCCCAGTAGTCCGGGTTGGCGGCGAGCGTCATCACGTCGCCGCGCTTCCAGCTCTTCATGGTGTACGGGCCGGTGCCGATGGGCTTGGTCGCGAGGTCGTTGATGCCCGTACGCGAGAACATCGCGCCGATGCGGGTCGTCATGCGGAACAGCCAGGAGTTGCTCGGCTGCTTGAGCGTGACCTGCAGCGTGGTCGGGTTGGTCGCGACCGCGGTGTCGACGACGTCCATGCCGGCCTTGAGTGAGACCGTCCAGTCCGTCTTGACGCGGTTGATGCTGAACGCGGCGTCCTCAGCCGTGAACGGAGCGTCGTTGCTGAACTTCGCGCCCTCTCGCAGCGTGAACGTGTACGTACGGCGGTCGTCGCTCACCGTGTAGCCCTTGGCGAGCAGCGGAACGATCTTCCCGTTCGCGTCGAGCTTGACCAGGCCCTCGTACACGTTGAGCAGCAGTGCCTGGGGGATCGCGGCGCCGTCGTTGCGGGTGAAGTCGAGGCTGGCGGGCTCCGCGATGAGCCCGACCGTGAGCTCCTTTGCCTCCTGTTCGGGAGGGTTGGACGTGCCGCTGCCAGCGGAGCACCCCGCCGTCACGAGCAGCGCGACGATCGATGTGGCGATGACGCCCTGAAGCCTGCTGGGCACCGCGACCTCCTGGAACTGTCGAGTCAGTCCTCAGATGATGCCGCGCCGGCGGCCCGGACGATCAGCGGCCCGCCGGATACGTGCAGGTCGAGCTCGTGGATGCCCGAGACGACGAGATCGGCGTCGAGGTCCGCGGCGCGGTGCGAGGTGGTGACGGCGATCGTCCGCATGCCGGCCTTGCGGGCGGCTTCGAGGCCGGCGGGGGCGTCCTCGATCACGAGGCAGCGCTCCGGCGCGACGCCGAGGCGCTCGGCGCCGAGCAGGAACGGCTCGGGGTGCGGCTTGCCGTACGTGACATCGTCGGCGGTGATGAGCACGGTGGGCTCGAGGCCGGCCGCCTTCGTACGGACGCCCGCGATGGCGTCGTTGCCGGAGGTGACGATCGCCCACCTGCCGGCCGGGATCTTGGCGAGGAACGCGGTGACGCCGGGGAGCGGTACGAGGCCGTCGACGTCGGTGGTCTCGAGCTCGTCGATGCGCCGTTCGCCCGCCGCGACGCGGTCCGGCGGGACGAGGGCGCGGACGATGGCGCCCGACGTCCGTCCGTGCAGCGAGCCGAGCGCCTCGAACTGGGCGGTGGTGACGCCGAACTCCTCCGCCCACCGTGACCAGGACCGGACGATGATCGGGGTCGAGTCGATCAGGGTGCCGTCGAGGTCCAGCAGGACGGCGTCGACGTGGAACTCGGTGCGCTCGGCTGTCACGTCTTACGACGGTACCGGGTGACCCAGGTGATCCGAGGGAGGGCCGAGAGCCGCATGACCGCCGCACGGTTGGGGGTCATGGCCGGCCAGGCGGCTCCGGCTGACCCCAGCAGACCAGGGCCGCGGCGGGGCCGTCCTCCGTAGCGACTACTGAAGTTGCCCGGCTCAGGGCACGCGGAAGACCTGGATGCCGCGATGAGAGCTCTCGAAGACGCGTTCCCACCTGGGCGGCAGCACAGGTGTGTTGCCGAAGGTGCCGAGCAGCACCAGGCAGGCGGCGATCCCGGCGGCCCGGGTGATCAGGAACGGATAGCGGCGCGCCTCCTGGCGGGCGAGCAGGTAGAGCGCGCCGACGCCGCCCAGGCAGACGGCCGGGATGATCGGGAGCCAGAAGCGGGCGATGCTCAGCAGCAGCGTCGACGAGGTCTGCGGGCGGTGCTGGCGGTGCTGGCGGAGCGCGACGGCGAGGACGAGAGCCCAACAGAACAAGGCGGTCGCGAGCGGGTCGACCAGCGGCTGGGTGAGGTCGGGGAAGACGACCGAGTTGCCGACGGTAGTACGACGCCTCGTTGAAGCCGAACAGCATGAGCAGCAGGCGCATCGGCAGGACGATGCCCATCCGCATGGTGATCGTGTGGTAGAAGCTCGACGGCGGCTCGGGGAACGCCTGCGCCGCGTCCAGGTAGTTGATCTGGTCGGACGGCTGCACGGGAACGCGCCAGAGCAGTTCACCAACGAGCGTGGCGAGTCCGACCGCGGCGCCGAGGGCGATCGTGACTTGACGCTTGCTGCGTTGAGCCAGAGCTGCTGAGAGGGGAAGCTAGGATTCCTTCGGATCCAAAGCTCTATTTCCGCCATGTTGAACGACGGAGGGGTCGTATGGCAGCCGAGTCGGTCTTCACCTGGGCAGCGCCGCCGATCAAGTTCGGACCGGGTGCCGTCGACGAGATCGGGTACGACGTCGCGCAGCTGGGTGTACGCCGCGTCCTCGTTCTCACCGACCCGGGTGTCGCGGCGACCGGGCTTCCGGAGCGGGTCGTCGAGACGCTGCGGAGCGCCGGGCTGGAGGCTGGCCTCTTCGCCGACGTGCACGTCGAGCCGACCGACGTCAGCGTCAAGGCCGCGATCGCGTACGCCCAGGAGAGCGACTGGGACGGCTTCGTCGCGGTCGGCGGCGGCTCGTCGATCGACACCGCCAAGGCGGTCAACCTGCTCACGAGCTACCCGGCCGACCTGCTCGACTACGTCAACAAGCCGATCGGCAAGGGCCTCGCCCCGCAAGGCCCGGTCAAGCCCCTCGTCGCCGTCCCCACGACCGCTGGCACGGGTGCGGAGTGCACCGCCGTCTGCATCATGGACTTCCTCGACCTCAAGGTGAAGACGGGCATCAGCCACCCGCGGCTGCGCCCGGTCCTCGCCGTCGTCGACCCGCAGGTGACGCTCTCCCTGCCGCCCGGCGTGACCGCCGCGACCGGGTTCGACATCCTCTGCCACGCACTCGAGTCGTACACCGCCCGGCCGTACGACGACTACGACCGGAAGAAGCCGGAGGAACGCGTCGCCTACTGCGGCGCCAACCCGATCTCCGACATCTGGATCGAGAACACGCTCCCGATGCTCGCCCGCTCGTTCCGCACGGCGTACAGCAAGGGTGACGACGTCGCCGCGCGGACGGACATGCTGCAGGCCGCGCTGTTCGCCGGCATGGGCTTCGGCAACGCCGGTGTGCACATCCCGCACGCCTGCGCCTACCCGATCGCGGGCCGCGTCCCGTCGGGCTACCACCCGGCGGACTACCCGGCGGACGAGGCGATGGTCCCGCACGGCCAGGCCGTCGTGCTGACCGCGCCCGCGGCGTTCAGGCACACGTACGCCAGCAACCCCTCCCGCCACCTGCGCGCCGCCCAGCTGCTCGACCCGTCGGTGGACGGACCGGAGGAGGACCGGCTGCCCGAGGCGATCCGCCGGCTGATGAGGGACACGAACTCTCCGAACGGCCTCGCCGCCGTCGGCTACACCGAGTCCGACATCGACGACTTCGTCGACGGTGCCCTGAAACAGCAACGCCTGTTGACGATCGCACCCATGCCGGTCGACGCCGACGTGCTCGGGGCGGTGTTCCGGGAGTCGCTCACCCTGTGGTGAGTGCTCGGGCGATCGGCCAGGCGCCGGGGGAGGTGTTGGAGACCACGGTCCAGGTGGTGCCGGTCTGCGGGTCGTGGGTCGACTTGAACGAAGCGCCGGCGTCGTACCCGGTCAGCATCACCGTGTCGGTGGTCGGGTGCAGCCAGAAGCCGAGGCCGTAGCGCCTGGACTGATCGGGCACGTCCCGGCGTGGCCGTACGACCTCCTCGACCGGACCCACGATGTCCCCGGCGAAGAACGCACGCCAGAACGTCGACATGTCCGCAGCGGTGGTGTGGATGCCGCCGTCGCCGGTGGCCAGCACGGGGAGATGGAAGACGTTGGAGCGGTCCGTTCCGTCCAAGGGCAGGTAGCCCACGGCCGCGTCGGCGGGGAGCTCGTCGGAACGGAGGAAGTCGGTCCTGGTCATGCCGGCAGGGCGAAGCACTCGTTCGCGCACGAGGTCGTGGTAGCCGACCCCGCTGGCCCGTTCGGCGAGCAGGGCGAGGACCACGAATCCGCCGTTGCAGTAGCCGAAACGCTCACCGGCGCGGAACTTGGTGGGGTGCCCGTCCAGCAGCGGCAGGAACGCCTCGGTCGTGGTCAGCTCGTGTGCCGCGCCCATGAGGTAGTCGGTGATCTCGAGGTCGGCTTCCTCGTCCAGATAGTCGCCGATGCCGGAGGAGTGCGTGAGGAGATGCTCGACGGTCACGTCGTCCGCGATCAGCGGAAGATCCTTGCCGAGCAGGGAACGGGCCGTCGTGTCCAGCGCCAGTGCGCCGTCGCCTACCAGCGAGAACACGGCCAGAGCAGTGAAACCCTTGCTCCCACTGGCGATGCCGAACCTGGTGTCCACGGTGTTGGGGACGCGGTAGGCGCGGTTGGCGAACCCGTACGCGTTGGAGAGCTCGACCTGGCCGGCACGGTCGATCCACACCACGCCCGAGAAGTCGGTGTCTCGGGCGAGCTGGTCCACCTCCGCGATCACGAGTGTCGGCGCGGCTAGCGACCGATCGCCGGGCGGCGACGTGGTGCGCGGGCGCGGATCTTGGACAGGATCCAGACCGCCTCGACGCCGTCCTTCCAGGTGATCTTCTTGCCGTCCTCGCGGGTGCGCGCCTTGTAGCTGATCGGCACCTCGTACGGGCGGATCTTGCGCGCCAGCAGCTTGCCGGTGATCTCGGCCTCCATGCCGAAGCCGTTCGACTCGATCGCGAGCTCCCGGTACAGCTTCAGCGGCAGCAGCTTGAAGCAGGTCTCGAGGTCGCCGATGTACGCGTTGAACAGCACGTTCGCGACCGTCGTCACGCCCTTGTTGCCCATCACGTACCAGAACGAGTACGCGGAATGGCTCCCGAAGGTGCGGCTCCCGTAGACGACCTCGGCCTCGCCCTCCAGAACGGGCTGCAGCAGCGAGGGGATCTCCTCCGGCCGGTACTCCAGGTCGGCGTCACACGGGATCACGTAGTCACCGCTCGCGGCGTCGGCCGCCGTACGGATCGCCGCGCCCTTGCCGCGGTTGACCGGGTGGCGGAGCAGCTGCACGCGCGGGTCGGTGATGCGGTCGAGTACCTCCGCGGTGCCGTCGATGCTCGCGTCGTCGACGACGACGAGCTCGATCTCGCAGGGGTACTGCACGTCCAACACCCGCTTGATCACGGTGTCGACGGTCTCGACTTCGTTGTAGACCGGCATCAGGATGGAAAGCTTCACGATCTCTATGTGCTCTCTCGTCAGCGTGCGGGACGTGGTGAACTCGTTAGTTTCCGCTAGACCTGCGCCCTAGAGCAAGTCCGGCACGGTACGGAACCAGGCGATCGTGCGCCGCAGCCCCTCTTCGACGTCGACCTCGGGCTTCCAGCCGAGGACCTCCTCGGCGAGCTCGATCCGCGGCCGGCGGACGGCCGGGTCGTCCTGCGGACGCGGGACGAACTGGATCTCCGAGGTCGAATCGGTCAGCCGGATGATCCGCTTCGCCAGGTCGAGCATGGTCATCTCGTTCGGCGTGCCGATGTTCATCGGGCCGGAGTGCTCCGAGCGCAGCAGCCGCAGGATGCCCTCGACGAGGTCGTCGACGTAGCAGACCGAACGGGTCTGCATCCCGTCGCCGGCGACGGTGAGCGGCTCGCCCTTCAGCGCCTGGCTGATGAACGTGGGGATCGCCCGGCCGTCGCGGGGTCGCATCCGCGGACCGTACGTGTTGAAGATCCGGACGATCTTGGTGTCGACGCTGTGGCTCTGCCGGTACGCCATCGTCAGCGCCTCGCCGAACCGCTTCGCCTCGTCGTACACCCCGCGCGGGCCGACCGGGTTGACGTTGCCCCAGTAGTCCTCGGGCTGTGGGTGCACCAGCGGGTCGCCGTACACCTCCGAGGTGGAGGCGAGCAGGAACCGCGCCTTCTTGTGCCGGGCCAGCCCGAGCGCGTGGATCGTGCCGATCGAGCCGACCTTGAGCGTCTCGATCGGCAGGTCGAGGTAGTCGATCGGGCTCGCCGGCGACGCGAAGTGCAGAACGGCGTCGACCGGGCCGCCGACGTGCAGGTACTCCGTCACGTCGTAGCGGATCAGCCGGAATTCGGGGTGTTCGATCAGGTGTGCGACGTTTTCTGGCGTCCCGGTGCAGAAGTTGTCTACGGCGATCACCGTGCAGCCATCGGCCAGCAGCCGTTCGCTCAGATGTGAGCCGAGAAAGCCGGCACCGCCGGTGATGACAACCGTGTCGCCCATAGCCCCCGGGATTCCCTTCGCCGCGATGGATTACCCGCCGGATGACCGATCGTGGACGCGGGTACGGGCACAAGGATAGAGCTGTCCCCTTTCGACCGCTTACCATGGTCCGCTGCGCCCGGTTCGCCGGGCACGTGTGGCTCCCCGAGTGGCGGCGACTGATCATGTTTACATGATCATTCGCCGCTTCACGTGGGATACACCCCGCGTAGAGCACCCACTCGCCAGGTAAAGCGGCATCGGTGCGCGCGGAGAAGTAGTGCCGGTCGTACGCCTGCGTGCGCGTTGAGCGGCTCGCCGAAAAGCCCGTTCCAGCGGTGGGCTTCCTCTGCCCACAGGGTCTCGACGTCAGCCGCGAGCTCCGGTCCCGTCCGGGTACGGGAGCGGGCCGATGGTGCGGAGAAGGCAGCGTGTACGGGATCGCCGCCCGCTCGGCGACCGAACGAGCCGCGAGCTGCAAAGGCCCGGCACCCGACCACGACGTCGCGGTCCCGCGCTGCGACGCCGACGGACTCGAACTGGGTCGCGACGGACTCGGCGACCTGCTGCCGCACCTGCTCAGGCGTGGGCCGGACCCGTCCCGCCGCCGCTATATGTTGAAGATGGCGGGTAGGGCTAGCCCCAGGGCGGACTCGGCGGATCGCTCCATGTCCGCGGTAGTGCCCGCGCTGTGAGGGTTGAGGGCATGAAGAACAGACTGCTCCGGACGTTCGTTGTCGCCGCCACCGCGCTGGCGACCGCCGGCGTCGCAGTGGCCGGCCCAGCCCTCGCCTCCCCGCGACCCGACCCCTCTGTTGTTCGGACCGAGAACGGTCTCCTCCGCGGCACCGTGACCGACGACGTGCGCGTGTTCCAGGGCGTCCCGTACGCCGCGCCGCCCGTCGGTGCGCTGCGGTTCGGCTCTCCCCGGCCCGCCTCCGACTGGAAGGGCGTCCGCGACGCCACCAAGCCCAGCCCCGCCTGTGCGCAGGCCGGCGACTTCATCGGCGACAAGCCGAGCGTCGTCGAGGACTGCCTTTACGCCAACGTCACCACGCCTTTCGACGCCTCGCCGAAGCGCAAGAAGCCGGTGATGGTGTGGATCCACGGCGGCGGGTTCCAGTGGGGATCCGGCGCGATCTACAACGCGGATCGCCTTGCCAGCAAGGGCGATGTCGTCGTTGTGACGTTCAACTACCGGCTGAACGTGTTCGGCTTCCTCTCCCACCCCGCGCTCGACGGTGGGGTGGCGAAGCACAAGTCCGGCAACCTCGGCGTCGAGGACCAGCAGGCGCTGCTGCGGTGGGTCCGGAGCAACGCGGCCTCGTTCGGCGGCGACCCACGCAACGTGACGATCTTCGGCGAGTCCGCCGGTGCGCAGGTGTCGTGTACGCACCTGACCGCTCCTGGCTCGCGAGGCCTGTTCGACCGGGTGATCATGCAGAGTGGCCCGTGCACGATGAACTGGCCGTACGGCGACTGGTGGCGGGCGAAGTCTCGGCCCGAGGCGGAGAAGATCGGGCTCGAGGTTGCGAAGAAGGCCGGCTGCGACGACCCGGCGACCGCGGCGGCCTGCCTGCGCTCGAAGACTCCGGCCGAGCTGCTGAAGGCGGACAACAACGAACACGGGCACGGACCTGCCTGGGGCGGCGGAGTGATCCCGAACGACCCGGCGAAGCAGCTCGCGGCTGGTCGGATCGCGAAGGTGCCCGTGATGCACGGCATCACCAGGGACGAGCACGTGACGTTCCAGGTCGGCATGGAGATCATGACCGGCGGCGCGATCCCGCCGGGGGCCCACCCCGCGGTGCTCGGGCAGTTCACCGGGCTCGGCGACGCCGCGTTCGCGAAGGTCGTGGCGAAGTACCCGCTGAGCGCGTACGCCGGCTCCACCGGTGCCGCGATGTCGGCCGTGTTGACCGACTGGGCGTGGGCCTGCCCGACAGTGCAGACGAACAAGCTGCTGGCCAAGCACACGAAGACGTTCGCGTTCGAGTTCGCCGACCGTACGGCGCCGTGGTTCGGCGACACGGCCGCTCCGGTCTACCCGACCGGCGCGTTCCACGCGGGGGAGCTGCAGTACCTGTTCGGCGGCGCGTACGCGGGTGCTCCGCTGTCGCCTACGCAGACCAAGCTGTCCGACGCGATGATCTCGTACTGGACCGCGTTCGCCCACGACGGTGATCCGAACGGCCCGCGCACGCCGTACTGGCCGCGCTACCGGGCCACGAGCGACCACGTGCAGGCCCTGGCGACCGGCCGGCGCGGGATCCGGTCGGTCGACCTGGCCGCCGAGCACAACTGCTCGTTCTGGTCTGCCCTCTAGAAGAGGAACCGCCAGCTTCCGACCGCGAGGCTGACCGCGATCGCCCCGGCGACGACGAGGACCGTTCCCCCAAGGAACGCCCAGTTGCCGGGGCCGATGCGTTGCGGGCGGGCGACCGTTCGGTCGGGGTTCCTTCCGAAGCCGCGGGCCTCCATCGCGGTCGCGAGCCGGACGCCGCGGCGGATCGCGGCGACGAGCAGCGCGAACGTGGCGGAGCCGAACAGCCGCAGCCGCCTGATGGGCGACCAGCCCGCGTCGATGCCTCGCGCGCGACGAGCGAGCAGCAGCGTGTGCCACTCGTCGCCGAGCAACGGCACCAGCCGGAACGCGGCGAGCGCGCCGAACGTGAAGCGGGCTGGGGCTTTCAGGTGTTGGACGAGCGCGTCGGCGAACTCGGTCGGGTCGGTCGTCGCGAACACCCAGACGCCGGGCAGCGAGATCGCGAGGATGCGTACGGCCATCGCCGCCGCGACCGTGTACCGGTCGGTCGCCGCGGTGAGCAAGAACGTGCTGACGCCGAGCCCGGCCGCGGCGACGAGCAGCAGCCAGAGCCGGAGGACGAACGTACGCAACCCGATGCCGGACGCGGCGATCACGACGAGCTCGACGGCGAGGACGAGCGCCGGGGTCAGCAGGTCGCCGGTGACGAGGAGCGCGGCCATGACGACGAGCGCGGCGCCGAGCTTGGTGACCGGGTTGAGCCTCGCCAGTGGCGCGTTCGCGCGGGTGACGAGGGGGAGGGCGATCGTCGTCATCAGGCCGCCACCTGCGCGGGTGTCAAGGCGCCCTTGCGCATGACGAGCTCGCGGTCGGCGATGGCGTCGATGAACAGGTCGTCGTGGCTGACGCAGAGGACGGCGTGGCCGTCGTCACGGAGGGCCGCGAGCAGGTCGACGAGCTCGAGCCAGGTACGGCGGTCCTGCCCGAACGTCGGCTCGTCGAGGATCACCGCGCGGGGCTGGGTGGCGAGCGCGGTCGCGACGGAGAGGCGGCGTTTCTCGCCACCGGACAGGGTGAACGGGTTCGCTGCCGCGAGGTGGTTGAGCCGCAGTCGTTCGAGCAGCTCTTTCACGCGCCGCGCGACCTCGGCCTCGGGCACGCCGGTGCGGCGCGGGCCGAGCGCGAGCTCGTCGTCGACGCGCGCGGCGAGGAACTGGTGCTCGGGGTCCTGGAACACGGTGCCGACCGTGGTGGCGAGCTTGGCGGCCCGCCATTTGTGCAGCGGCTTGTCGTGGCCTTCGATCCGTGCGGCGCCTCGGGTCGGTGCGAGCAGACCGGCGAGCAGCATCGCGAGCGTGGACTTGCCCGACCCGTTCGGCCCGCTGATCGAGACCGCCTCGCCGGCGTGCAGCACGACGTCGGCCGCGTTGACGGCCGGGCTTTCGGCCCGCGGGTATGCGAATCCGAGGCCGTCGCCCACGAGCCGCGGCGCACCGACTGCGGGGGAGGGACGGCTGATCTCGGGCCGCCACCCGGGTGTCCAGAGCGCGCTGCCGTTCTCGTCGCCGAGCACGACCACACGGTCGACGAGGTGGCGCCAGTCGTCCACGCGATGCTCCACCAGCACGAGCGTCGCGCCGGTCTCGGCGAGCACGTTCGACACCGCCTCGCGCACGAGCAGGGCGCCGTCGGGGTCGAGGTTCGCGGTCGGCTCGTCGAGCAGCAGGATCGACGGCCTCAGCGCGAGGATCCCCGCCAGCACGAGGCGTTGCTTCTCACCGCCGGACAGCCGGCCGACCGGATGGTCGCGCCCGTACGGGAAGCCGACTGCCTCCAGCGCGGCGTCGACGCGTGGCCAGATCTGGTCGGTGGAGACGGCGTGGTTCTCCAGCCCGAACGCGACGTCGTCGCCGGCGCGCGCCATCACCAACTGCGTCTCGGGATCCTGGAACACCAACCCCGCTTGACCATCCACGGTCAGTGTGCCCTCGGTCTCGCCGCTGTGATCGGGGTCGAGCAGTCCCGCGAGAGCGGTGAGCAACGTGGACTTGCCCGCGCCGGACGGGCCGGCGAGCAGCACCCGCTCGCCGTGCCCAATCTCGAGGTCGAGGCCGCGGACCGCCCACGAGCCGCGGCCCGCGTGCCGAAACCCCCACCCGTTCGCGCGGATCGTCATGCGACGGTCTGCTCCCGGCCGGACGCGAACGGCGCGAGCACGCCGGTCTTGGCGAGCGAACGGACCAGACCGTGGCTGCCGAAACCGGCGATGACGGTGGAGCTGGCGAGGACGAGAACGCCGTACGTGAGGATCCACAGCGGCGCCCAGGCGGCGTTGTAGAGCACGTTGTCGGCGACCGCGGGAACGAGGCCGGCGCCGAACGCGGCGAGCAGGACGACCGGCAATCGCCAACTGCGATAGCGGAATCCGGCGTAGACGGCCTCGGCACCGAGGCCCTCGAACAGTCCGTAGAGGATGATGACGAGCGGTGAGGCCGCGCCGAAGAACACCGAGACGGTGGCGGCGACGAGCTCGGTGAACGTGGCGGCGCCGGGCTTGCGGATGAGCAGCCCGCCGAGGACGCCCGGCAGCAGCCAGACGCCGTACATGAAGGCCTGCAACGGCGGGAACGCGGTGAACGCCGGGCCGAGCGCGGCCCACAGCAGGTTCCAGCCGGCGAAGACCACGCCGAACGCGACCCCGACGACGGCCGCGACGATGATGTCGACGGTCCGCCAGCCTTGGCGTACCGGTGTGGGTTGGTTCATGGTGGAGCCTCCCTGGTCCTGGAAGTGGACGAGGGGGGTTGGCGCCTTCTGCCGGACGGCAAGGTCGCTGCCGTCGGCCAGATCGAACTCCCTGCGCTGGAATTACCCAGATCAGGTTCGAGGGTCTGCGAGCCAGTGGTGATGCCGCGGGGTCCGGGGGTCGCCCCCCGGGTGATACAGGAGAGGCGACGATGTCCGCGTTCTTGGCGGACATGTGCTACCCAGAGCCGCGACGGCGGCTCGCACTCTCAGCGTGCGCTCCCCTGTCGTCTGCGGTGTTCAGTTGTTGCTTGGAGGCTAGCACGCAGCGCGCGCCGCGAACCTGACCGACTTCGCCCTTGCCCGGCTACCGCGGAGCTCGGCTGGGCCAGAACCCCACAGTTGATCTTCGTGCGCTTACCCACGAGAGGGGCGTTCCGAGCGCGCTTCGAGGGGGTGGGAACGCCCCCTTGGTGGGTGAAGTCGCGCTCAGACGCCGAGTGGGGTCTGGGCGAGGGCCTCGACGGCGGCGTCGGGGCCGGTGACCTCGACGCGGGCGACGTTCTTGCGGCCGAACGCGTACAACGTGATCTCGCTCGGCTTGCCCGACAGCACGGCGGTCGGGTCGCCGTCGCGGACGCGGTGGACCTGGCCGTTGTTGCGGGCCAGCAGCAGGCCGACCGCCACCTTGCGGAACATGAACTTGCCCGCGAGCGAGGCCCGCTTCCAGAGCAGGTCCTCCAGGCCGGTCGGCAGCTTCCGCGGCTCCCACTCGTCCTGCGCGCGCCGGACGTCCTCGTGGTGCACGAAGAACTCGGCGGTGTTGATCGCCTCGTCGACGAACCGCAGCCGTGTCGGCGACCACTTCGGCGGACCGCCCCGCAGCCGGTTGACCACCTCGGCGTACCCGTACCGCGTCAGCAGGTTGGTCATCGCGAGGTTCGTCTGCTCCGCGAACCGCGGCAGCATGATCCCCGCCGCCTGCGGCGTGCTCTCCCGCACGACCAGATGCGCGGCCAGCTCCGACGTCGTCCAGCCGTCACACAACGTCGGAGCGTCCGGCCCGATGGACCCGAGCAGGTCGCACAGGGCAGCCCGCTCGGTCTGCGCGTAGTTCGTCACCTGCCCCAACCTACCGGGGCGGTACGGCCTTGGGCTTGCCCAGCAGCTCCACCTCGGCGAGCGTCGTGGTCGGAGTGCCGGAGTTCGCCGTCACGTCCAGTCGGTAGTGGGCATAGCGGCCGGGCTTGTCGATCTTGAACGCCCGCGTCTGCAACCGCCACGGGAACGTCTCGTTCGAACGCCGGTCCAGCACCGACCAGGTCGACCCGTCGTGCGAGCCCTTCAGCACCCAACTCTTCGGATCGCCCGCCGCCGACCCCGACGTCAATGTGTAGAACAGCGCCGAGTCGGCCGCCTGCAGTGAGTACTGCACCCACGCGGTCGCGTTCGGGAACGTCACGCGCGTCGCCGAGGAGTTGTCGAACAGCGGCGCCACGTTCACCCCTGTCGGCCCCGAAGCCGTCCCGCGCCCCACACCGGTGAGGTCGGCGAGGGGCCGCGCCGGCTGCGAGCCGGACGTCACCGACGGCGGCGCCGCGTCAGGCGCGGACGCCCACGTCGACGGCTTCGGCCCCAGATCGAAGTCGAGCACCGCCCCGTCGGCGAGCTGGTCGTGCGTCAGGTACGACTTGTTCCAGGCCTTCCCGTTCACCGAGAGGCCCTGGACGTAGACGTTCTTCGCGGAGTTCTTCGGCGCGTTGACGACGACCTTCTTGCCGTTCTGCAGGTGCACGGTCGCCTTGGTGAACAGCGGCGAGCCGATCGCGCACGTCGGGTTGCCCATCTGCAGCGGGTAGAACCCCAGGGCTCCGAAGAGCTGCCACGCCGACATCTCTCCGTTGTCCTCGTCGCCCGCGTAGCCCTGTCCGATCTCGCTGCCGAGATAGAGCCGCGACACCGCCTCGCGCGTCTTCGCCTGCGTCTTCCACGGTTGGCCGACGTAGTTGTACATCGAGATGATGTGGTGCGACGGCTGGTTGCTGTGCCCGTACTGGCCCATCCGGACGTCGCGCGCCTCGGTCATCTCGTGGATCACGCCGCCGTACTCGCCCGGGAACAGCCCGGTCTCCGGCGTCGAGAAGAACGTGTCCAACTTCTTGGCGAGTTTGTCCTTGCCACCATAGAGATTCGCGAGACCTTGGCCATCGTGTGGAACGGTGAACGCCATGTTCCACGCGTTGGTCTCGGTGTAGTCGCCGCCCCAGTCGCGCGGCTCGAACTCGGCCGGCGCGTGCCGCCAGGTGCCGTCGGCGTTGCGACCCTGGAAGAAGTCGATCCGCGGGTCGAACATGTGCACGTAGTTCTGCGAACGGTTGCGGAAGTACTCTGCTTCTTCCTTGTAGCGTTGACGGTTCGGGTCGTTCGGCTTGGCCTGCTCGTACAGCCGCTGCGCCATGTTCGCGATGCCGTAGTCGTTGAAGTAGCCCTCCAGCGCCCACGACATGCCCTCGCCGGTCGACGTCGGCGTGTAGCCGAGGAAGATCGAGCTCGACAGGCCCTTCCGGCCGACGTTGTCGTTCGGCGGCGCGACCGTCGCGTTGCGGATGGCCGCCGCGTACGTCGACGGCACGTCCAGGCCTGGTACGCCCTTGAGGTACGCGTCGGCGAACGCCACGTCGGACGAGGTGCCGGTCATCAGGTTCGCGTAGCCCGGAGACGACCAGCGTGCGACCCAGCCGCCCTCGCGGTACTGCTCGACGAAGCCGTCGACCATCTCGCCGGCTTCCTTCGGCGTCAGCAAGGCGTACGCCGGCCAGGTCGTCCGGTACGTGTCCCAGAAGCCATTGTTGACGAACACCTTGCCAGCAACGATCTTCGCGCCCGTCTGCGTCGGAGTGTCCGCGCCCGCCGGCGGCGACACCGGGCTGGCGTACTTGTAGACGGGGCTCGCCGCGGTGCCGGTGTTCTCGAAGCCGGAGTTGGGGTAGAGGAACAGTCGGTAGAGGTTCGAGTACAGCGTCGTCAGCTGGTCCGGCGTCGCGCCCTCGACCTCGATGATGCCGAGCTTCATCTCCCAGAGCGCCTGCGCGCGGTCGCGTACGGCTTCGAAGGTGTCGTTCGCCGCGATCTCCAGCTCGAGGTTCTTCTTCGCCTGCGCGACGCTGAGCAGCGAGGTCGCGATGCGCAGGTTGACCGTGCGGTCGGCGCCGGCGTCGAGCCGGACGTAGCCGGTGTTCGGCCGCCCGCTGCCGGGCAGCATGCCGCTCGCGGTGACAGGCGCGTCGAACGTCGCGTACACGAACATGCGCGTCGCGCCCGTTGACAAGCCGCTCTTGACATCGGAGTAGCCAGAGATCGCGCGGTTGGCCGCGTCGATCGTCAGACCGCCGTTGTTGTTGACGTTGTCGAAGATCAGGCTGCTGTCGGCGCCGGGGAACGTGAAGCGCATCAGCGCCGCGTGGTCGGTTGGCGCGATGTCGGTGCGGAGACCGTTCTCGAACGTCACGCCGTAGTGGTGCGGCTTCGCGATCTCGTTGCTGTGCTTGAACGGCAGTGCGCGGGCAGCCCGGCTCGGGTCCGGCGCGCCGGTGGCGACGGACGGCATCACCTGGAACGTCTGCCGGTCGCCCATCCACGGGCTCGGCTCGTGGCTGATTGCGAACGCCTGCAGGGTCGGCAGATTGTCCGCGTTGTTGGCCTTGTGGTACTCGTACAACCAGCTCTGCGAGCCGGCGTTCGTCATCGGCGTCCAGAAGTTGAAGCCGTGCGGAACGGCGGTCGCGGGGAAGTTGTTGCCGCGCGAGAAGCTGCCGGTCGACTGGGTGCCGCGCGTGGTGAGGGCATAGTCGCTCTTCTTCGCGAACGTCCTCGTCGGGGGCGCGTCGGTGATGGTGAGGTCGTCGACCCAGCCGCGGAAGACGCCGGTGCCCTGGGGATTGTCGTACGCCAGCAGGATCCGCTCGATGGTCTTGCCGGCCGCGACCGCGCCGATGTTCGAGACCTTGTGGTTCCACTGGTTGACGTAGACGGTCTTCGAATCCCCTTGCCCCGTGGGGCTGAGCGTCGCGCCATGATGGTCGGCGGCGTTCAGCTCGCTGAGGTACGTACCGTCGCTGAACGCCAGGTCCACCGCGGCGTACGTCGTGCGGTAGCTGAGGTCGCCGCCGGGCATCTCCGGGAACAGCAGGTAGGACAGCTCGGTCGTCGGGGTGACGGCGATGTCGACGTCGAACAGCCGGTTGTAGGAGTAGCCGCGGCCGGTCGTCTTGTGGCTGCCGGCGTACTCCAGCGCGCGCAGTCCGGTGTAGCCGACGCTGCCCTTCGCGGTCGGCGAGCTCTTCGGGCCCTTGCCGACGCGGGTGCGCATGTCGGACGGCGGCGGAGGAGTGGTGTCACCGTTCGACAACTGCAGCTCGGCGAGCTGCACGATGTCGGTGCCGCCGTTCCGGGTGATGTCGATGCGGTAGTAGAGGTACGCGGTGGTGTTGGTGAAGCGGTACTCCTTGGTCTGGAATCGTTCGGGGAATGCCTGGTCGGTCTGGGAGTCGAGCGTGGTCCACGTCGTTCCGTCCTGCGAGCCCTGCAGGCTCCAGTCCCGCGGATCGCGCTCGGGAGCGTCGTTCGCCGACGACAGCGCGTAGTGTACGACGGCAACGGGCTCGGTCAGCTTGAACGAGACCCAGCCGGTGCTGGCGAACACGAGCCACTTGCTGTTGACGTCACCGTCCGCGAGGTTCTCCTTGACCTCACCAGCCTCGGCGAACTCGCCGCTCGCCTTGATCTCGGTGACCTGCTCCATGATGTTGCCGGGGATGCCCGTACGGAACTGGCCGTCGACGCCGAGCGCCTTCTTGCTGCCGTCCGGCAGCTCCTCGACGCTGTCCACCCACGTGGGTTGAGTCTCGGAGGGCTCGAACGAGGTCGCGAACGTGGTGACCGAGGTGGCCGCATCAGCGGTGGGGAACGCCATGACCGATGAGACTGCCATGGCTGACACGAGTGCGGTGATCCAGACTGCCTTACCGGGTGACCTCATTGTCGAAACCCCTCCCCACTCGCGGCCTTGTGGGCCGAACGGCCTCACGAAAGCGTCAGCGGGGTGGTCACGTCAAGTATTGCTGAGCGTTCACAGTGTGAAGTCCGGCTCCGGCCAGCTCACCTTTGCTCAGTCATGGTTGCCTGGCTCGGTCAGCCGGATGACAGGATTTCGGCATGGCGCTGGGGTGCGTGACGGCGAGCACGCGGGCCGATCTGGACGAGGAAGCCTCTGCGGCCTTTCGGGAGCGGTGGCCGGAGTTCATCTTCCACGACCCGATCTCGCGCGCCTACGTCGATCGGGCGGAGCAGTACTTCCCGGAGTACCAGATCCTCGTCCTCGACGACGGCCGCGTCGCGGCCGGCGGGTGGGGCGTGCCGTTCGCGTACGACGGTCGCACCGACGACCTGCCCGACGGGTACGACGGTGCGCTGGTGCGCGCGATCGACGGCCACGAGGCGGGCACCCCACCGACGGCGTTCAGCTTCATGGCGGCAGCGGTCCACCGCGACTACGACAAGCGCGGACTCGCCGAGGAGGTGCTGAGGCACCTCACGAACCGCGCCCGCGACGCCGGTCTGACCGCCGTCTTCGCCCCGATCCGGCCCACCTGGAAGAGCCGGTACCCGACGGTCCCGATGGCGCGCTACGCCACCTGGCAGCGCACGGACGGGTTGAGCATCGACCCCTGGATCCGCACCCACCAGCGCATGGGTGCGCGCATCGTCGGCACGGCGCCCCGGTCGATGGTGATCACGGGGACCGTGGCCGAGTGGGAGACCTGGGCGGACCTGCCGTTCCCAGAGAGCGGCGACTACGTCGTACCGGAGGCGCTCAACCTGGTCCGCGTGGACCGCGAGAACGACTCGGTGGTCTACGAGGAGGAGAACCTCTGGGTCGAGCACCACCTCTGAACCCACCGTCCTGACGACGAGGTCAGCGGTCGGGTTCCTGTTCGAGCGCGACTTGCCGAACCGAGCTGAGGCTGCACCCGGACGGGAGCTCGGTGGGCTGTCGGTGGTGCGACTTATCGTCGGGGCCAACCGTTTTGCTCGACCAATGCTCGGAGGCAGTCGATGACCGAATCTGTCAGCCCTGTGGTGGCGCTCCAGAACGTCGTGCTGCATGTCTCGGACTGTGAGCGTGCTGCGGAGTTCTGGGGCCAAGCGTTGGGGTATGAGCTGCTTCAACTCGACGACGGCCTGGCTGTGCTGGCGTCGAAGGATGGCCGACGCCCTCGGCTCAACCTCGACGACGGTGACAGGTCCCATCTCGACCTGAACGTCACCAACAGCGCCGACCAGCGCGCAGCGGTCGAGCGGCTCATCGCGCTGGGTGCCAGCCCGGTCGACTGGGACCTCCCCGAGGACGCCACCCATGTCGTGCTCACCGATCCCGACGGCAATCACTTCTGCGTCGTGAACGATCAGAACGACTGAACGACGTCAGACCGCGGCTTAGCGGGCGAGGAAGTGCCAGCCGAGCCAGGCCCAGACGAGGACGAAGGCCAAGCGGGCTGGGCGGGTGCGGGTGAGGCGGGTGAAGGTCTCGCCCGCGGGGGCGAGGGCGCCGCGGCGGAGGTAGGGCAGGACGACGAGCAC
This sequence comes from Tenggerimyces flavus, assembly GCF_016907715.1. NCBI lineage: Bacteria > Bacillati > Actinomycetota > Actinomycetes > Propionibacteriales > Nocardioidaceae > Tenggerimyces > Tenggerimyces flavus. The sequence goes on from NZ_JAFBCM010000001.1 coordinate 4,433,371, forward strand.
GACTGCAATCGTTCCCATCAGGATGAACACCACGACGGTCAGCGTGCGCAACGTCATCGCCCCACCAGCTTCCGCCCCACCCACAGCCACGCGAGCCAGCCGGCGAAGCGCACCGCGCGGTACTCCAGCAGCGGGTCGATCAGGGTGGACAACGTCGGATGTGCCGGGTTCGCGGCGTTCCAGGCCGACTGTCCGAAGAAGGCCCACGCCTCCCAGATCACCGCGACGACGAGCAGCAGCGCCCAGGCCAGCACCGCACGCCGGACGCGCGGCTCGCGCACCGGCTTCACCGGGACCGGCCGCAGCAGAGCCAGCACCAGGATGCCGACCGCCGGGAGTGCCACGGCCACCAGCGACGTCCAGTCGTGCGACGGCAGCCCCGACCCGATGTACGCCAACGCCACAGCGCCCGCGACGAAGACAGCCCGCGGCCACGTGATCACCCGGCGAGGCACCGGCTCCGACGTCACGACCTGCAGACTAGGCCGTGTCTGGCAAATAGCGCCGGTCATCGCGCTCCGCGCGATGGCGCGCGGCCCCAAGGAAATTCACAGAGCGCGCCCGGCTGGGCGTGGTGCAGGAGGAATTCATAGTTGGTCCTATGGGTGACGAACTGGACCGCGGCCAGGCGGGATGCGAGGTGTCGCGCGGCAGGCGATCTTTGGCAGACACGGCCTACGAGTCGCCGCCGACGGACTGCACCCTGACCCGGACGCCGCCGCGCGGGCGCATCGCCGCGTACGACACCGGCCGCACCTCCTGCGGCTCCGGAACGAGCACGGTCCGGCGCAGCAGAGCGGCGAGAATCACCTGCAGCTCGGTCATCGCGAACGTCGCCCCGATGCACCGATGCGGGCCGCCGCCGAACGGCAGGAACTCGTGCGGCGCCGACTTCCGGTACCCAGCGGCAGCGGGGTCCCACCGCGAAGGGTCGTACGGCACCGGGTCTGGCCAGATCTCCGCGAGCCGGTGCGTCACGTACGGGCTGATCAGCACCAACGTCCCCGCGCGGACGAGCTGGCCGTCGAGCTCGAAGTCGGCAGCCGCGTACCGTGCCGACAGCGCCGCCGGCGGATGCAGGCGCAGCGCCTCGGAGACCAGGTGCGCGATCGGCGGCACGTCGTACGGCAGTCCCGCGGCGTCGTCCCACAGCCCCGGGTTGCGCACGACCTCGGCGACGAGCCACGCCATCGCCGCGCTCGTGGTCTCGTAGCCCGCCGCGATCAGGCTGATCACCTGGTCCCGGATCTCCTCGTCACTCAGCCCGGAGCCGTCCTCGTCGACAGCCTCGATCAGCGTGGACAGAACGTCGGATGCGGCGGAGGAGGGATGCGAACGGCGGTACTCGATCTCCTCATAGACCCGCGCGTCCACCTCCGCCTTCGCCGCCAGCGACCGGCGCCAGGACGGCAGGCCCAAGCGCTCGGTGAACGCGCGCTGCACGGGCGACTGGTCGAGCAGCGCGAGAACGACCTGCAGCCGCTGCCCGAGATAGACCTCGTCGGCAGCGAGCCGGGAGCCGAAGAGCAGTTCGATCGTGCCGCGCCGGATGGTCCGCCGGAGCTCGTCGTACACGTTGATCACCGAGCCGGGCCGCCACGCGGAGATCGTGAGGTCGGCGTTCCGGTGGAACGTGTCCACGTACGAGGCGATCTGCCGGCCGTGGAAAGCGGGCTGCACCAGCCGCCGCCGGCGCTTGTGCTCAGGTCCGTCGGACACGATCAGCGCCGTCTCGCCGTCGACCGGAACGAGGAACTCGAACGCCTCCCGCCACCGGAACAGGTCGGAGTTCGCGAACACGAACTGGTTCGCCTCCGGCCCCAGCAGGTACGTGTAGCGGAACGGCCCGCCGCCCACCTCGACCACGGGTCCGTGCCGCCGGTAGAGCCCGATCAGCCCGTCGTACGGCCGCCGCGCCAGCTCGATATAGGACCCCAGGGTCGCCCTCGTCACCGCACCATCATGTCCGGCGGGGAGAATGGGTGACATGCCCATCACGAAGAGCGGGCTCGACCCGGCCATCGCGGCGCGCCTGAAGCGCGACGCGAACGGCCTCGTCGTGGCCGTGGTCCAGCAGTACGACAGCGGAGAAGTCCTCATGGTCGGTTGGATGGACGACGAGGCACTCCATCGCACGCTGACCACCGGGCGCTCGACGTTCTGGAGCCGGAGCCGGCAGGACTACTGGGTGAAGGGCGAAACCTCGGGCAACCGGCAATGGGTGAAGGACGTTCGCCTCGACTGCGACGGCGACACGCTGTTGGTCAAGGTCGACCAGGAAGGTCCGGCCTGCCACACCGGCGACCGCACCTGCTTCGACGCCGACGATCTCTCGGCCGTGATGGGGAGCGCGTCATGAGCCCGCTCGGTCAGATCACGCCGACGCTGGAGGAGTTCCGCGAGTTCGCCCGCGACCGGCGGGTGATCCCGGTGACGCGCCGGCTGCTCGCGGACGGCGAGACGCCGCTCGGCGTGTACGCGAAGCTGGCGCGCGACGAGCCGGGCACGTTCCTGTTCGAGTCGGCCGAGCACGGCGTCTGGGGGCGGTCCTCGTTCATCGGCGTACGGTCCGAAGCCACGCTGACCGAACGCGACGGCGTCGCGCACTGGCTGGGGACGCCGCCGGTCGGGCTCCCCTCGGGCGGCGACCCCTTGCAGGCTGTCAAGGAGACCTTGGCGCGGCTGCACACGCCGCGCTTCCCGGACCTGCCGCCGCTGACCGGTGGACTGGTCGGGTACATCGGGTACGACGCCGTCCGGAGGCTGGAACGCCTTCCCACCAAGGCGGTTGACGATCTCAAGGTGCCCGAGTTGTCGATGATGCTCGCGAGCGACCTCGCGGTCGTCGACCACGTCGACGGCACCGTGCTGCTGATCGCGAACGCGATCAACTGGGACGACTCCGACGAGCGCGTCGACGAGGCGTACGCCGACGCGGTGTCGCGGCTCGACGTGATGGCGAAAGCGCTGGCGATGCCGACGCCGTCGTCGGTGGTGACCGCCGATCTGTCGGCTCCGCTGGAGTACGACCGGTGCCGTTCGATGGAGCAGCACATGGAGGCGGTCGAGAAGGCCAAGGAGGAGATCCGCGCGGGCGAGGCGTTCCAGATCGTCGTCTCGCAGCGGTTCGAGCGGCGTACGACGGCGAAGGCGTTCGACGTCTATCGCGTACTGCGGCTGTCGAACCCGTCGCCGTACATGTATCTGCTGCGGTACGACGACTTCGACATCGTCGGCTGCAGTCCGGAGGCGCTCGTCACGGTGACGGGGGAGCGCGCGATGACCCACCCGATCGCTGGGACGCGGCCGCGCGGGGCGACGCCGGAGCGGGACCACGAGCTCGAGGTGGAGCTGCTCGGCGACGAGAAGGAGCGCGCCGAGCACCTGATGCTCGTCGACCTCGGGCGCAACGACCTCGGCCGGGTCTGCCAGCCGGGGTCGGTGGAGGTCATCGACTTCATGACCGTGCGCCGGTACAGCCACGTGATGCACCTGGAGTCGACGGTCGTCGGCAAGCTGGCGCCGGAGTGGACGGCGTTCGACGCGCTTTGTGCCTGCTTCCCGGCGGGAACGTTGTCGGGGGCGCCGAAGCCGCGGGCGATGGAGATCATCGAGGCGCTCGAGCCGACCCGGCGGGGCTTGTACGGCGGGGTCGTGGGGTACGCGGACTTCGCCGGCGACCTGGACGCGGCGATCGCCATTCGTACGGCGTTGCTACGGGACGGGGTGGCGTACGTGCAGGCGGGCGGTGGGATCGTGGCGGACTCCGACCCGGAGGCGGAGGACGAGGAGACCCGGAACAAGGCCGCCGCGGCGTTGCGGGCGATCACGGTGGCCGAGACGTTCGTGGAGCAGTGATGGCGCCCCGCCGCGAGCTGCTCGTCGGGATCGGGCTCGTCCTCGTCGGCTCGGCGCTCGCGCTGCTCGCATCGACGCAGGTGTGGCTGAGCGCGGGAGTGCCGGTGCAGGGTGCGACGGGCCGCACGATGTCGTCGGGCGCCTTCGCGCTCGCCCTCGTGGGGCTGGCCGGACTCGTGGCGGTGTTCGCGACTCGCGGTGTCGCTCGACGGGTCGTCGGCGTCCTCGTGGTCCTGGCGGGCGCGGGATTGGTGTGGATGAGTGTGTGGGGCTGGGGCTGGGTGGCGGTCGACACCGATCCTGGCATCGCCGCGGACCCGCAGCCCTGGGGGCCGACGGCCTGGCCGTGGGTGTCCGTCGCGGGTGGGGTGCTGGTGCTCCTGGGCGGGCTGCTCACCGTTCTGCGCGGCGGGCGGTGGCCGGGGATGTCGTCGCGTTATGACCGCCCTTCCAGCCAGACTCGTTCGGGCGAGGACGACACGTGGCGCGCCCTTGATCGGGGTGAGGACCCGACGGTGTGAGTCGTGGTCCAGAATGTCTTGCGTAGCGTTCGCGTGGAGGAAGGTCACCGATGGCGAATAGTCACCACGGTCACAGCCCGGCGGCCTGGACCGGTGTGATCATCATGCTGGTCGCGTCCGTGGTCATCGGGCTCGGCTTCGTCCTGGAACTGCTCTGGCTGATCGTCGCCGGCGCGGTGCTGTTCGTGCTCGGCGCCGTCGCCATCGGCGTGATGTCGTCGATGGGCCTCGGCTCGGCACGTACGCCGTCGCACGACCCAGCCGAGCTCCGCGAGCGGGTGGAGAACGCCTGACCGGCATGACCGGCACCCCACAGCCACCGGGCGTCCCGGTGACGATCCACGCGTCGAACGGCGTCCAGATCCGCTGGTCGTCGTGCCCGATCATGGTCGACTTCGACAACGACCTGCGCTTCCAGCTGCGGTCGGACGCCGTGAACGAGGTCACGGTGCCGCCCGGCCGGTACCGCGCGAAGCTGTACTCGCTGTACTTCGGCATCAAGGTCGGCAAGGCCGAGATCGACGTCGACACCTCGTCCTGGGCGCCGGTGACGTTCTCGTACGCGGCCCCGTACACGATCTACAGCCGCGGCGCCGCCGGCTACGGCGAACTGAAACGCCCCGGCGGCCGCGGCATCCTCGTCATCATCGGCATCGCGGTCGCGGTCCCGCTGCTCGTCGTCGCGATCACCCTCCTGACCACGCGCTAACGAGGCGAGCCGACCGGCCGCACGATCATCGTGTTGACGTCGACGCCGGCCGGTTGCTCGATCGCCCAGACGATCGACGCGGCGAGCTGGTCGGCCGTCAGCCGGGTCCGGTCCGGCGGTGGTCCGCCGACGGGTGCGAAGAAGTCCGTCTCGACCATGCCGGGGGAGACGAGCGTGACGCCGATGCCGTCGTTCGTCACCATCAGCCGGGTGTTCTCGGCCAGGCCGGTGACCGCCCACTTGGTCGCGCCGTAGATGTTGCCGGCCGTGTTGAGGTGCCCGGCGACGCTCCCGACGAAGACGATGCGGCCCTTGCTCTCGCGCAGCGCGGGCAACGCTGCCTTCACCAGCAGGGCTGGCCCGAGGACGTTGGTGAGGACCATGTGCCGCCAGCCCTCCGAGTCGCCGTCGTCCAGCCCGTCGTGGGTGGCGTACCCGGCGTTCGCGACCGCGTTGTCGAGCCGCCCGAAGCGGTCTGTGGTGGCCGCGACGACGCCCCGGACATCGTTCCAGTCCGAGGCGTCGCCGGCGTACGTGAACAGGTCGTCAGCTGAGTCGAGCGCCTTCGCTGCGCTCGCGAGGCGGTCCACGTTCCTGGCGAAGAGAACGACGCGCTGCCCATTTGCGAGCAACTGTCGCGCGGCCGCCAGGCCGATGCCGCTGGAGCCTCCGGTGATCAGGGTGACTGGGGATTCGGTCATCGGGTGACCGTAGGTTCTGGAGCGCGCTCCAGGTCAAGCGGTGATGCCGCCGACGAGGACCGCACCGGCGAGGTACGGCGCGAAGTGGTCCTCGACGTCGTTGGCGATCTCTTCTGCGTCCCTCGTTCCGCTCACCTCGAGAACGCGGATCCCGTATGCCCGTGCCTCGGCGACGACGTCCTCGGCGACCAGGCGGTCGCGGGCGAGGCGGTTGTGCTGACCGAGCTCGGGATCGCTGAGTCCGAGCTTCAGCTCGCCAGCGCGGGGGAGATTCTTCAACTGGTGCTGGCGAAACTCCTCCGATGGCACCATCACGAGCATCCGCCGCCGGTCGTCCACGATGGGCGCGACGAGCTCGGGACGGAGTGCCCAGCCCTCGGCGAGGATCGGGCGGCCGGAGACGAGGGCGCGGAGGTCGTCGAGCACCCAGTCGAAGCCGCGTTGGAAACCGGTGAGCACGCTGGCCGCCATCTCTTCCGGCGTGCTGCGTACCCAGTGCTGTTCGGGGTCGAAGTCGTGCGGCTGCTCGCCGTTCCGCACCTGTCCGGCGAGCTTGCGGTCCTGATGCCCGTGCGCGTTCGCGAAGTCGCAGTGATACGCGGTGATCCCGTGCCGCCGGGCGAGAATGCGAGCCACCGTGGACTTTCCCGCCCACTGCGCGCCGCTGAGCCAGAGAACATTGCCAATCGTGCCAAGTGGATCCCACACCATAGTGACCGAGTGTCCGGTGTGCGGGAGGGAAGATCAAGTCTTGTTTTCCCCTTATAGACATGGCAAATTGGACAGTGCTCCCCTCCAGGAAGCCGGGATCCCACACCTCGGCAGTCTGAGGCGACGCCGGCGGCCGGAATCTGTTTCGGCGCGAGATAGCCCTTGTTTTGTTGGGCATTGACGTGATTCATGCTGTAGAATCAACAGCATGTTCGACACTCTGACCTCGCCCGAGGCGCCGCAGTTGGCGGCGGTGTGTGGGAAGGATCGCGCGGACTGCAGCGGTGCCGAGTTGGAGGATCGGCTGCGGGCGCGGAAGCGGTTCATGGCGTGGTTGGACTCGGAGTCGTTGGCTGATGTGGAGGCATTGGCGCACACCGCGCCAGGCCCGGACGACGGGCCGCCGCGACGGACGGAGCGGTGGGATCCGTTCATCGGAGACGTCGTCGCCGCGACGTTGTCGTGGACTCGGTACGCGGGGGAGACGTTCGCGGGTTTGGCGGCGCAGCTGATCGACTTGCCGGGGACGCGGGCGGCGTTGGCTTCGGGGCGGATCGACTTGGCGAAGGCGAAGGTTCTGGCTGCCGGGGTGGCGGTGTTGGCGGATCCGTTGGATCGGCAGAAGGTCGAGAACGCCGTACTGGGGCGGGCGGAGACGCGTACGACCGGGTGGTTGCGTGCCGAGGTGGCGTCGCAGGTGGTGCGGATCAATCCCGACGCTGCTCGGGAGCGGCACGAGCGGCGGGTCGCGGATCGGGGTGTGGACTTCTTCCCGGACGAGGACTCGACGGCGACGATCCGGGTGTACGGGTTGCCGGTGGATGAGGTGGCTGAGGCGGAGGCGTATCTGCGGTCGTGTGTGGACACGCGGAAGGCGATGGGCGATGAACGGAGCCGCCCACAGTTGCGTGCCGACCTCGCCTCGGCGATGCTGCGTGGCAAGCCCCTCGACGAAGCCACCACCGCCACCACCGTCAGCCCGCTCACCGAGGTTCCCGACGTCACGGTCGAGGGGCGGCGGCGGAACGGCCCGAAGCTGGTGTTGACCGCGCCGATCACCACCCTGCTGGACCTGGGCACCCGGCCGGCGACGCTCGCCGGGTACGGGCCGGTGATCACCGAGATCGCACGCCAACTGACCGGCAAGCTCGCCGGTGACCCCGACGCGACCGCCTGCTGGGCCGCCACCGACCCGGTCACCGGGCAGGTCGTGCACACCGGTCGGGTCTCCACCCGCTACTTCCGTGGACTGCTCGACGAGCACGTCAAGATCCGCGACGGCAGCTGCCGGTTCCCGAACTGCCGGCACCCGGCCATGGTCTGCCGCGGAGACCACACCACCAACCACGCCGACAACGGCCCGACCTGCGCCTGCAACGCCGGAGCCCTCTGCGCCCACCACGACCAGGTCAAACAGTCCGGCACCTGGACCATGCGCCAGCCCGAGCCCGGCCACTTCGAGTGGACCGACCCCCACGGGACCGACTACATCGTCGAACCAGCTCAACTCACCGACCCGGACCCGCCACCGTTCTGAGCGGTCGTCTATGCCCGGACCGTGGCGGCCAGTGCCGCGACGTCGACCGGTCGCGTGGTGTCGACGCGGATCACCGGCCCGAGTCCGAGCGGTTCGCCATGGGCGACCATCGCAGCCCACTCGTCGGTGGTCATCAGCGCGCCGTGGATCGGATGAACGGACGGCCAGCGCTCGACGTACCGCTGCCACGCCACCTCCGGCGGCACGTCACACCACACCTCGACCGGCCATCCGACGCCCGCCCGTGCCAACCCGGCAGCCACGAGCGAACGAACGTCGGTGCGCCAGGAGCTCTCCAGCACCGCGCCGGAGGGAGCGTGCGCGAGCAGCGCCCACATCGTCTCCGACGCCGCCGCGCCTGGGCGCGGACGCCGTCACCAACACCGCCAATCCCATGCTCGGCAGCCTCGCAGGTGCATGATCGGTTCATGCGCCTGGATCCGCTGGACGAACGCATCGTCGCCTGTCTGCTCGACGACGGGCGGGCCAGCTTCGCCGAGATCGGGGCGAAGGTCGGCCTGTCCGCGCCCGCGGTCAAGCGCCGCGTCGACAAGCTGAGGCAGAACGGCGCGATCACCGGCTTCACCGCCAAGGTCGACCCGAGAGCGCTTGGCTGGACCACCGAGGCGTACGTCGAGCTCTATTGCCAGGGCAAGACCTCCCCGACCACGATCAAGGCCGGCGTCGCCAAGTTCCCCGAGGTCGTCACCGCGTACACCGTGACCGGCGACGCCGACGCGATCGTGCACCTGCTGGCGGCCGACATGAAGCACTTCGAGAGCGTCCTCGAGCGCATCGGCGCCGAACCGTACGTGATCCGGACGAAGAGCGTCCTCGTGCTCTCCCAGTTGCTGGACAGACCCGGCTACGCCTCGCCGGCTGAGAGCTAGGTCACAGACGCAACGATTCGCCGCGAGGTACCGTTCTCGCGCAACGAATGCGCCCTGGAACGCATGATCGCCGCATTGGATCCATCGTCTCCGCTCTCTACTCTTCGAAGTAACGAGAGTCCCCTCGAGCTCCTGGAGGAGATGTGTCCACCCAAGCGAGAACGAACGTCGCCCCGAGCGCCCCGCGCATCGGTTCGCGGCGCCACTACTTGATGTGCCGACCGACGTACTTCACCGTCGAGTACGCGATCAACCCGTGGATGCATCCCGAGGACCCCGCCGACGCCGGCAAGGCGATCGCGCAGTGGGAGAACCTCCGCCGCACCTACCTCGAGCTCGGCCACGAGGTCAGCCTGATCGACCCGGTCGACGGACTCCCCGACATGGTCTTCGCCGCGAACGGAGCCACCGTCGTCGACGGCAAGGTGTTCGGTGCGCGGTTCCGGTACGCCGAGCGCGCTGCCGAGGGTGAGGCGTATCTCGCCTGGTTCAAGGAGAACGCCGACAAGCTCGGCGTCACCGACCTGGTCATGCCGACCGCGACCGTCGAGGGCGAGGGCGACCTGCTCACGATCGGCGACAAGATGCTGGCGGGAACGGGCTTCCGGACAGACGTCGCCGCGCACGCCGAGCTGGCCGCGTTCCTCGACCGCGAGGTTGTCACGCTGCACCTCGTCGACCCGCGCTTCTACCACCTCGACACCGCGCTGTCCGTGCTCGACAGCGACAACGTCGCGTACTACCCGAAGGCGTTTGCCCCACAGAGCTTGGACGTTCTGCGTCGGCTGTTCCCGGACGCCGTTCTCGCCTCCGATGACGACGCCGTCGTGCTCGGCCTGAACGCGGTCTCCGACGGACGCCGCGTCGTGCTGCCGGAGCAGGCGACCGGCCTCATCGGCCAGCTCACCGAGCGCGGGTACGAGCCCGTTCCGGTCGACCTGTCCGAGCTGCGCAAGGCCGGCGGCGGCCCGAAGTGCTGCACCTTGGAGATCCGTTCCTAAGACACGAGGGAGTCGCCATGACCGCACTGCACGAGTCCCTTGCCGAGCACCACATCGAGCTGGCGGAACGGTACGCGGCGCACAACTACCACCCGCTGCCCGTCGTCGTCTCCGCCGCTGACGGCGCATGGGTCACCGACGTCGATGGGCGTCGTTACCTCGACTGCCTCGCGGGCTACTCGGCGCTGAACTTCGGCCACCGCCACCCGAAGATCCTCGCCGCCGCACACTCGCAACTGGATCGGCTGACGTTGACGTCGCGGGCGTTCCACCACGACCAGTTCGGCCCGTTCATGCAGGAGCTGGCCGCGTTGGCCGCGCCGGCGCTGGCCTCGGACGAGGTCATGGTGCTGCCGATGAACACCGGCGCCGAGGCGGTCGAGACCGGGCTGAAGCTCGCGCGCAAGTGGGGGTACGAGGTCAAGGGCGTGCCGGACGGCGAGGCGACGATCATCGTCATGTCGGGGAACTTCCACGGCCGGACGACGACCATCGTGAGCTTCTCCGACGACCCGGACGCCCGGGATTCGTACGGTCCGTACACGCCGGGCTTCAAGATCGTTCCGTACGGCGACTCAGCCGCACTGGCCGCGGCGATGGACGCGACGACGGTCGCGGTGCTGATCGAGCCGATCCAGGGCGAGGCCGGAGTCCTCGTGCCGCCCGCGGAGTACCTGGCCGACGTGCGGCGGCTGTGCAGTGAACATGGGGCGTTGTTCATCGCCGACGAGATCCAGTCGGGCCTGGGCCGTACGGGTCGGACGTTCGCCTGCGAACACTTCGGCGTGAAGCCCGACCTGATGCTGCTGGGTAAGGCCCTGGGCGGCGGCGTCGTGCCGGTGTCGGCGGTCGTGGGCTCGCCGGACGTGCTGGGCGTGGTGAAGCCGGGCCAGCACGGCTCGACCTTCGGCGGCAACCCCCTGGCCTGCGCGGTCGGGCTGTCGGTCGTACGGTTGCTGGCCGACGGCACGTACCAGGCGAGGGCCCGCGAACTGGGCGCCCTGATGCACGGCCGGCTGCAGTCACTCGTAGGCCGCGGGTTGCATGGAGTGCGCGGAGTAGGCCTCTGGGCAGGCATCGACATCGACCCAGCATTGGGAACGGGCCGCGAAGTCTGCGCGGCCTTGGCAGAACGAGGAGTGCTGGCCAAGGACACCCACGGCTCAACGATCAGACTGGCCCCACCGCTGGTCATCGAGCCAGCAGACCTCGACTGGGCAATCGACCAGCTCGTGGCGGTGCTTGCGCGATAGCTCCACAGCCGACCTCAACACGGCAACAAACCCCAGCAAGAAGGAACCTCCCCCGGGACACTGTTTCCGGGGGTGGACCGGCCACCACCATCGACCGCCGCAACAGCCCCGATGAGCTGCTTACCCAAGCAGGGCTGGGTAAAGCAACAGGAAGAGCAGGAGAGCAGCCGCCCCCAAGGGGGCGACGGTGAAGGGGATGGGTTGTCGGCCAACTGAGCCGGATCGCTGGGCCAGATGCCTCGAGCGGTGGGGCTGGGCGGAGTGGCAGGGGAGCGCAGTCCGAAGCGGCGGGATGGCCGAGACCGTCATCCCCACCCTCGATCCAGGTGCCGCGACGTAGGTTGGCGGCATGGTCGTCGATCTTCCGCGCAGCGCGCCCGAGGCGCAGGGCGTTGACTCCGAGCTCCTCCTCGACCTCGTCACCAAGCTCGACGAGAACGAGCAGGAGCTCCACAGCCTCATGATCCTCAGGCACGGGCACGTGCTGGCCGAGGGATGGTGGGCGCCGTACTCGGCGGAGCGCAGGCACGAGCTCTACTCGCTCTCCAAGAGTTTCACCTCCATGGGCGTCGGCTACCTCGTCGCCGACGGCAAGGTCAGCCTGGACGACAAGATCGTCGACTACTTCCCCGAGCATCTCCCCGAGCAGACGAGCGACAACCTCAAGGCGATGCGGGTACGCGACCTGCTCACGATGACGACCGGCCACGTCGGTGAGCCGGTCATGCTCCGCGGCCGCGAGGACAGCTGGCTGAAGGCGTTCTTCGACCACCCCGTCGACAAGGCGCCCGGTACGCACTTCCTCTACAACACCGCCGCCACGTACGTCTGCTCCGCGCTCGTCCAGCACATCACCGGCAGCACGCTGCTCGACTTCCTCACCCCGCGCCTGTTCGACAAGATCGGCGCCACCGAGGCGGACTGGCCGACCTCGCCCGAGGGCGTCACGCTCGGCGGGTTCGGGCTCAGCCTCACCACCGAGAGCATCGCGAAGTTCGGCAGCCTCCTCATCGCGAACGACGGAAGCGTCCTGCCCCAGGACTGGGTCACCCAGGCCACCAGCAAGCAGGTCCCGAACGACAACCAGGACAACCCCGACTGGAAGCAGGGCTACGGCTTCCAGTTCTGGATGGCCCGGCGCGGCTACCGCGGCGACGGCGCGTTCGGCCAGTACTGCATCGTGCTGCCCGACCTCGACATCGTCATCGCCGCGACCTCGGCCACGTTCGACATGCAGGCGGTCCTCAACGCGATCTGGGAAGCACTCCCGGACCAGCTACCGAACGAGCCGCTCCCGCCGAACGAGGCCACCACCGGCAAGCTGCGCGACAAGCTGACCAGGCTCGAGCTGACGCCGCCCACCGGCGACGGTCAGGTGACCCAAGCCGGAACGTACGAGTTCGACGAAACCCTCAACGGCCTTGCCACGTTGACGATCGGCGACACCGTCGGGGCCGAGGTCCACTTCAAGGGCGACCGATTCGCCGTCACAGCTACCCCTGACAAGTGGACCGGCGACGAGGTCGTCGCCAGCTATGCCTGGCGGGACGGCGCGCTCGTGCTCACCGTACGGTTCCTCGAGACGCCGTACCGCGCCACGTACACGTGCCGCATCGACGGAGACGGCGACAGCATCCACGTCGACTACGACCTCAACGTCGTGATCGGACAGCTCCAGGAGCACACCGAACAGGAAGGGCGACGCGTCAAGCCGTGAGCCGAACGGGCGTCCCGGCGGGCACGTCGACGACCTGAACGGACCCGTTGCCGAAGCGCGCCTCCCACCGCAGCGGCACCGAGGACGTCAGCGTCGAGGCGACCTCGCCGTCATGCCGGATCGACACCACCGCGTCCCTCACCGGCACGTCCGAAGCCGAGACCCACGCGTCGTCAGGAATGTGCGCCCGCGTGACCACGCCGTCGTCGCGCGGCTCGAGGCCCGTCAGCCCGACGACCAGCCCAGCCACCACGACGTAGGAGATCTCCGGATAGTCCGACCGCGTGTCGGCGAGATATCGCAACCAGTGCAGGCCTTCCGCGTCGAACCCCGCGCCGAGGAACACCTCCGGCAGGTAGCTCGCCGACTCCACGAACCGCGGGGGAGTGTCGCGTACGAAGTCCATCAGCTGGGCGACGTGCGAAGCCAACCGCGAAGGCTCCAACGGCATCCGCTTCACCATCGGGAACCACGACGCCTCCGACGAGAAGCCTCTCGCGCGGCCGCCGTCCTTCGTCAGCCCCACGATATAGTGCTCGGCCTCGGCATCCCACCAGCGCGACTCGAACAGCGCCAGTACCCGATCCGCCTCAGCGGCCGCCCGCGCGGACCCGAGAACGTCAGCAAGAGAACGCATCGCCGCCCACTGCGAAGCCACCCCGTCGGCCGCGATCTGCAAGTCGGGCAGGCCAGCATGCTCGTTGTACGTCGGACTCCCGGCGAAGATGTCGGCGGTCTGCAACTCGCCCGCGAGGCCCAGACCTTGGACGTCGTGCAACGCGACGAAGTCGAAGAGATGCTCGAAGTACGAGGCGAAGGCGGGATCGGTGGCGTACCGGACGTCACCCGTCCACCGGTAGAGGGACAGCGCCTTCTCCGCGATCTCGAAAGCCGCCGGCGTCTCGCGGACGAACGACTCGTCGGACCTGTAGTCCAGCTCCGCCGGAGTGCCGTCGAACAGGAACGCCCACAACGGGTAGTACTTGCGAGCAGCAGTAGCCGAGGCCGCGAAGTGCCGCAGCATCACGAAGTTCTCCTCATCCAGGCCGAGCAGATGAGCGCCCAGCGCCTGGTGCGCGACGTCGCGCGAGTAGAACATCGGCCGGTCGACCATACCGGCCCAGTAGCTCGGCAGCACCCCAGGCGAGCCGGTCTGCACCCACGCCAGCGCCCGGTCCCGCGCCCAGGCGAACGCCTCGTCGAGCCCCTCCAGCGAACTGGCGAAGGCGACCATCAGACGGCCGCCACCCGTTCCCGCGAGCCGGAAGCCGCCGACCTCCGTACGGCGTCGGTGAACTCCATGTACCGCAACGCCGTCGGAACGTCCGTCAACCGCACGGCGTTCTCACCGCGGATCGCCCCGACGAACTCCTGCTCGACCTGCCACTCGGCCACCTCCTCGGGAAGCGGCGTGACGACCTCCGGCGAGACCCCTTGGCGGTGCAACGTCAGCCGCCGCGCGTCGAGATCCACATGCAGCGTCCCCGACGAGCCGTACAGCCACGCGCCGTTGCCCTCGCCGAAGCGCGCGTGCGGGCTCAGGTCCAACGTCAGCTGAGCCCCACCCGGCAACGACGCCGTGATCGACACCAGGTCCGGAACGTCCGCGGGTCCGTCCGGGCCGCCCGGGTCGATGATCTGCTCCGCCGCCTGCACCCAGGTGGCGTGGCCGAACCAGCGCGCCAGAGCCTCGTACAGGATCCCCAACGACATCACGTTGTTGCCCGACAACCGCCGGTCCCGCCGCCACTGCTGCCGCAGCGCCACGTCGCCCGAACCGCCGCCGGAGAACACCCGCACCAGCCGCAGCGACCCGAGAGCGCCCTCGACGAGCAGCCGCCGTACGCAGGCATCGGCCCACAACGACATCGGCGACGGCACCACCATCGTGGTCAGATCCGGCCGCGCGAGCGAAGCCGCGAGCATCTCCCGACCCTCGACGGCGTCCATCGCCAGCCGAGCCTGCGTGAGCACGTGCTTCCCCGCGTCCAACGAGGCAAGGAAGACCGGCTTGTGCAGGTACGGCCAGGTGCCGATCAGCACCGCGTCGATCGACGGATCTGCCACCAGCTCGCGCCAGGACCCGAGCGCCCGGGCGAAGCCGAACTCCTCCCGTGCCCGCTCGCTCGATGTCAACGACGAGTTGACAACCGCCTCGAGCTGAACGCCAGGTACCTTCGCGAATCCCGGCGCGTGCCGGTCCCGGAAGATCGCGCCCGCTCCGACCACACCGATACGTACGACAGCAGTCATGGCTGACTGCCTACCAGATCGGATCCTCAGACGTACAGCGCCGAAAACGGCGCGAACGGCAGGTTGCGCACCACCATGAACGTGATCGCGAGCACGATGATCGCCGGATACACCAGCCGCTGGACTCGCGCCGGCAGCTTGGGCCGCCACAACCGGACCAGCCCGAACCGCTCCAGCACCCACGACAACCAGAGGTAGGAGAGGACGACCGAACCGACCAGCACCGGAGCGTTGAAGTGCAGAGCCGCGCCGACGTCGCCCCGCAGCAGCGCTGCCATCATGCGCGTCGTCCCGCATGCCGGGCAGTCCAGACCGGTCGTCGCCCGCAGGATGCACGGGATGCCGACCTCGCCGGAGGTCAGGTTGAGGACCGCGCCGAGGCAGATTCCGCCGAACCCGAGGACGGTGAGTCCGGCCAGCGTGTGGTCTGGCGGCAGTTTCCGCGCCACGCTGTGATCGGCCAGCGCCGGGGAGCGATCTTTCGGCACGTTGTCCACAGTAATCGATACCAAACGCGCGGGTAGGGCGGCGAGTTCTTCCGCGCGGTCCGGCTCGTCGAGGAAGCCCAACGAGGACGCCGGATGCCGCACGACAGGCGGTCGCATGCGGCGTAACTGAGCGAGCCGGATCCGCGCAATGTGGCTATTGTTTGCGCGACTCGCCGGGAGGGGACGTGTCCGGAAGGTCCGGTCATCGTTAGCCTTCGCGACACTTGCCTGATCAAGGAGGAAGTGCAGTGAGTACGCCGACACCGCCCCCGGGTTCCGACCCGCAGGGGCCCGGGCAGCCGGATCAGCCCTACGGGCAGCAGCCTCCCGGGCAAAGCCAGCCGCCCGGCCAGCCCGGTCGGTATGGCCAGCCGTCCTACGGTCAGCCAGGCCAGCCAGGTCAACCGCCAGCCGGAGCTCAGGGGCAGCCCGGGGCTTATGGCCAGCCAGGTCCGCCTCCCCAGTACGGAGAGGCCCAGCAGAACCCCTACGGCCAGCAGACGCCGTACGGTCAGGCGCCGCCGTCCGCCGGCCCTTCGCCGGACATGCTCGCCAGCTGGATCCAGCGAGTCGGTGCCTACCTCATCGACTACCTCGTGGGCAACATCCCGTTGACCATCGGGTACTTCATCTACGTCCCCTCGATGATGTCGGCGGGAACGACGGGCGCTCCGCCGTCGGGTGGCGCGCAGATCGCGTTCTACCTGCTGGCGCTCGTGTCGCTGGGCATCAACATCTGGAACCGCTGGTTCAAGCAGGGCACCACGGGCCAGTCGATCGGCAAGCAGGTGCTCGGGCTCAAGCTGCTCCGCGAGGCCGACGGTCAGCCGATCGGTCCGCTGATGGCGTTCGTCCGGGACATCTGCCACATCCTCGACGGCATCTGCTTCATCGGTTACCTGTTCCCGCTGTGGGACGCCAAGCGGCAGACGTTCGCTGACAAGATCATCTCCACGCTGGTCGTCAAGGCCTAACAACCGCACGACCTTCAGGCAGGGCCCCGTGAACGCTCACGGGGCCCTGTTGCATGGACAGGACAAGAAGAGCCGGTGTCGGGGGCGTCTCGGCGCGTCGTTACGCTGGGGCACGTTCGAACCGGGGGCAGCCCGACGGCAGCGCAGGAAGGGATCTACCGCGTGAGCGTGCTCGACGAGATTCTCGAAGGCGTTCGCGCCGATCTTGCCGAACGGCAGTCGCGTGTCTCGATCGACGACCTCAAGGCGCTGGTACGACAGCAGGACTACGCGCTGGACCCGATGCCGAAACTCCGCGACGACGGAGTGGCTGTCATCGCCGAGGTGAAGCGGTCGAGCCCCAGCAAGGGAGCGCTCGCCGCGATCGCCGATCCCGCCGCACTGGCCTCCGACTACGCCGCCGGCGGTGCCGCCGTCATCAGCGTGCTGACCGAGGGCCGTCGTTTCGGCGGCAGCCTCGAGGACCTGCGCGCGGTGCGCAACGCGGTCGATGTCCCAGTGCTGCGCAAGGACTTCATCGTCACCAGCTACCAGCTCTGGGAAGCCAGGGCGTACGGCGCCGACCTCGCGCTGCTGCTCGTCGTGGCGCTCGAGCAGGAGGCGCTGATCTCGCTCATCGAGCGGGCCGAGTCGATCGGCCTTACCCCGTTGGTCGAGTGCCACAAGGAAGACGAGGTCCACCGCGCGATCGAGGCCGGCGCGAAGCTGATCGGCATCAACGCGCGCGACCTCACCACGCTCGAGGTCGACCGCGGCGCGTTCGCCCGGCTCGCCCCGCTCGTTCCGGACGAGATCGTCACGATCGCCGAGTCCGGCATCCGCGGCCCGCACGACGTGATCGAGTACGCCCGAGCCGGCGCCGACGCCGTGCTCGTGGGCGAGAGCCTCGTGACGGGCAAGGACCCGCGGGCGGCCGTCGCCGACCTGGTCGCCGCCGGCGCCCACCCCGCACTCAGGCACGACACGCGCCACCATGACTGATCCGACTGATCTGCTGGGCAAATCCGCTGGCCCGGACGCGACCGGCCACTTCGGACGTTTCGGCGGGCGCTTCATGCCCGAGGCACTGATCGCCGCGCTCGACGAGCTGACGCTCGCGTACACGCAGTCCAAGCAGGACGCCGAGTTCCAGGCCGAGTTCCACCGGATGCTCCGCGACTACGCGGGTACGCCGAGCATGCTGTACGAGGCTCGCCGTCTCTCCGAGGTCGCCGGCGCGCGCATCCTGCTCAAGCGCGAGGACCTCAACCACACCGGCGCGCACAAGATCCGCAACGTGCTCGGACAAGCCCTGCTCGCCGCGAAGATGGGCAAGAAGCGCATCATCGCCGAGACCGGCGCGGGCCAGCACGGCGTCGCCACCGCGACCGCCTGCGCGTACCTCGACCTCGAATGCGTCGTCTACATGGGCGAGGAGGACACCCGCCGGCAGGCGCTCAACGTCGCCCGCATGAAGATGCTCGGCGCCGAGGTCATCCCCGTGCACTCCGGCAGCAAGACGCTGAAGGACGCGATCAACGAGGCCCTGCGCGACTGGGTCGCTTCGGTCGACTACACGCACTATCTGTTGGGCACCGCCGCCGGCGCGCACCCGTTCCCGGCGATGGTCCGCGACTTCTGCCGCGGCATCGGCGACGAGGCCCGCGCCCAGGTGCTCGAGCTCGACGGCAAGCTGCCCGACGCGGTCACCGCGTGCGTCGGTGGCGGCTCGAACGCGATCGGCCTGTTCGCGGCGTTCGTCCCGGACGAGGGCGTCCGCATCGTCGGGTACGAGGCCGGCGGGGACGGTGTCGAGACCGGCCGCACCGCCGCCACGATCACGCTCGGCCGAGTCGGCGTGCTGCACGGCGCGCGGACGTACCTCATGCAGGACGACGAAGGCCAGACGATCGAGAGCCATTCGATCTCGGCGGGGCTCGACTATCCCGGCGTCGGACCCGAGCACGCGTACCTCGCCGAGACGAAGCGGGCGACGTATGAGCCGGTGACCGACGCTGAGGCGATGGACGCGTTCCAGCTGCTCGCCCGCACCGAGGGCATCCTCCCCGCGATCGAGTCAGCGCACGCGGTCGCCGGCACGCTGCGCCTCGCCAAGGAGCTGGGACCGGACGCGACGATCATCGTCTGCCTGTCCGGGCGCGGCGACAAGGACGCGGACACGGCGGCGACGTACTTCGGCCTGTTGGAGCAGTCGTGAGCGTGACCCCGGTCTTCGAGAAGGCCAAGGCGGAGAACCGGGGCGTGCTGGTCGGCTGCCTGCCGGTCGGCTTCCCGTCGTACGACGGCGGTCTGCGGGCGCTCCGCGCGATGATCGAGAACGGCGTCGACATCGTCGAGCTCGAGTTCCCCTACTCCGACCCGACGATGGACGGTCCGGTCATCCAGCGGGCCTCGGAGATCGCGCTGCGCAACGGCACCCGCTCGGCGGACGTGCTGCGGATGACCGAGGAGATCACGTCGGCCGGCGCGTGCACGGTGCTGATGACGTACTGGAACCCGATCGAGCGGTACGGCGTGTCCCGGTTCGCGAACGACTTCGCGGCGGCCGGCGGCTCGGCACTGATCACCCCGGACCTGATCCCCGACGAGGCGTCGGAGTGGATCGCCGCGTCCGACGAGGCGGGCCTGGACCGGGTGTTCCTGGTGGCCCCCTCGACGACGGACGAGCGGCTGCGGATGACCGCGGACGCGTCCCGCGGGTTCCTCTACGCGACGTCGGTGATGGGCGTGACGGGCGCGCGGACCTCGACCAGTGCCGCGGCTCCCCAGCTGGCCGCCCGGGTGCGCGCGGTCTCGACGATCCCGGTGGGGGTCGGCGTGGGCGTGTCGAACGGCGAGCAGGCCGCCGAGGTGGCCTCGTACGCCGATGCGGTGATCGTGGGCTCGGCGTTCGTACGCCTGCTGCTCGACACCGACGAGGCGTCCGGCGTGGCGGCGGTGGGGGAGTTGGCCCGCGATCTGGCCGCTGGCGTGCGCAAACGTTCTCGCTGACCCTGTTGCTTCGGGGAACTATCGGCATGGCGTCGACGGTTGACGGATCGTGAAGTGGGTGGTGTGCCTGGTGGGCATGATCGCGACGCTGTCCGCCTGCAGCTCGCCGTCGCCCTCGCCGCAGAGCATCTCCGACGCGGCGCTGGGTCGTTCCGCGCCGCGCGAGTCGGCTACGCCCACGTTCCGCGGCATGGTCCCGGCTCGCCCGTACGCCCTGCCGGCGGCGACGTTCAACGACACTTCTGGCGCGTCGTACCGGCTCCCTTCCTCGTTGGCGTCGCCCGTCACTCTGGTCTTCTTCGGTTATTCGCACTGCCCGAACGTGTGCGGCACGGTGCTCGCCGACCTCGCGCAGGCGCTGCGCCGCCTCGACAAGGCGGACCGGGCTCAGGTGCGGGTGCTCTTCCTGACGACGGATCCGGCGCGGGACACCCCGCGCGCGATCCGGGCGTACCTGGACCGGTTCGACACGTCGTTCGTCGGGCTGACGGGCACTCTGGCGTCGCTGGAACGCGTCGCGACGGCCGTCGGCGTACCGCTGGAGGGCACCAAACGGCTGCCCGGAGGCGGGTACGAGGTGGGACACGGAGCGCAGATCGTCGGTTTCGACGCACGGCAGCGAGGTCGTGTGGTGTGGTTGGAGGGAACTCCGATTGGGGACCTGCGAGCTGATCTGAAGACGCTGGTGGAGGTGGCTCAGTGAGTAAGAAGGCCGGAGCCGCGCGTGCGCAACTGCAGGCGCAGCGGGCCAAGCAGGCCGAGACGGATCGCCGCAAGGAGCGGCTGATGCGCGTCGGCATCGCGATCGGCGTGGTGGTCGTCCTCGTCGCGATCGGTGGCCTGGTGCAGTGGCAGCGGTCGAAGGTGGACACTTCCGCCTCGTTCCCTTCCGGCGCGACCGACGGGCTGGGTAGCGGCGTCGCGGTCGGCGTCGCCTCGGCACCGGTGCTGGTCGAGGCCTTCGAGGACTTCGCCTGCCCGCACTGCGCGGAGTTCGAGACGAACGCGGAGTCGGCTTTGAACGCGTACGTGTCCTCGGGGAAGGTGCGGCTCGTCTATTTCCCCTTGACGCTGCCCGGCTTCGGGCGGCCGACCGAGCTCGCGGCGAACGCGTTCGCCTGCGCGGCCGACTCTGGGAAGGCGCAGGCTTATCACGACGCGTTGTATGCGAACTTCAAGCAGGACTGGACGAACGCTCAGTTGGTCTCGCTCGGCTCGTCTTTGGGGCTGGACTCGGGCAGGTTCTCGACCTGCGTGAACAAGGAGACGTTCGCCGACTACGTGAAGTCGGTCGACGAGACGGGCACGAGCCGCGGCGTGAACGGGACGCCGACGATCTTCGTGAACGGCAAGCAGATCCCCGCCGAGGACACCACCCTCGACGGCCTCCGCACCGCCGTCGACGCCGCCCTGGCGAAGTCCTGAGGCTGCTCCGCTCCCGCTGGGATTCGAATGAGGGCGTCCCTGTAGCGATCTCTTCGCTAGAGGACGTCCCTCATGCGAAACGGACGCGTCGCCGGCCAGCTCGCTTCCCGCCGAGCGGCGGCGCACTTTACCCACGAAGAGGGCGTTCCCGAGCCTCCCAGCAGCCCTCGGAACGCCCCTCTCGTGGGTGAAGTCACGATGCGGGAAGCGCCCCGGACTCGAAACACTGGAAGGCTCCCAGCTATCGCCAACGGGAACGTTCTGGTATCTGTCTGAGGGGCGGCCTGGAGTTGTTGGAGAGATCTCGGTCTAGAAGCCGAGATCTGTCCAACAAGTCCACCCGACGCGTTCATCCGACACGGTCATGGCACCCGCATGACAGACCGGCCTCTTCGCATGAGGGACGCCCTCATGCGAAACCCTGGCGGCGGGCGCGGCCGGGCAGGCGGCTCGCAGGCCCGACCTATAAGGTGCGTGCGTGAACCTCCTCGCGTCGATTCCGAGCCCGTCGCAGGGCGTCTGGCAGCTCGGTCCGATCCCGATCCGCGCGTACGCGCTGTGCATCATCATCGGCGTCGTCATCGCCGTCTGGCTCAGCAACCGCCGGTGGGTCGCCCGCGGCGGTGCGCCGGGGACGATGTCCGACATCGCGGTATGGGCGGTCCCGTTCGGCTTGGTCGGAGCACGCCTCTACCACGTGATCACCGACTACCAGCTGTACTTCGGCGAGGGGCGCGACCCGCTCTCCGCGCTGTACATCTGGAAGGGCGGCCTCGGCGTGTGGGGCGCGATCGCGTTCGGCGCGCTCGGCGCGTGGATCGCGTGCAAGCGCCGGGGGATCCCGTTGCCCGCGATCGCCGATGCGGCCGCGCCGGGAGTCGTGATCGCGCAGGCGGCTGGGCGGTTCGGCAACTGGTTCAACCAGGAACTCTTCGGCAAGCCGACCACGCTGCCGTGGGGTCTGGAGATCGACGCGGCGCACCGGCCGTCGGGGTTCGAGACGTTCGAGACGTTCCACCCGACGTTCCTGTACGAGATCTTGTGGAACGTCGGCGTCGCGGCCCTGGTGATCTGGGCGGACCGGCGGTTCAAGCTCGGCCACGGGCGCGCGTTCGCCCTGTACGTGATGGGCTACACGGCCGGTCGGGCGTGGATCGAGTACATGCGGATCGACGAGGTCAACCACATCCTCGGCCTGCGGCTGAACGTGTGGACGTCGGTGCTCGTGTTCCTCGGCGGCGTGGCGTACTTCGTGATCTCCTCTCGGCTCCGTCCGGGACGGGAGGATCCCGCGTCGTTGAACCCGCAGCCGGACCCGGACCCGTCGGACGAGAGCGCCGAGAAGCCCGAGAACGCCGAGGACGACGAGCCCGACAGCAAGTCGGATAGCGAGACCGACGAGAAGGCCGAAACGCCGGACGAACCCGCCGAGACAGCGGCCGAAGAGCCCACACCGGAGCGCAAGTAGCCGGATCCCGGGGCGCGCCGCTACTCTGAGGACCAGTACGCGGCGCGGCGTCTCACCCTGTGAGATCGAGCTGTCCAAGACGGCGAGGGTGATCGGGTACCCTGCCTCTCGTCGCCGCCTGGGCCAACGCCGTCCCTCGCGCCTGTCCATTGCACGCGAGTTACGACGACGGGAGTACCCCATATGCGCGGAACACCCCCGCCGCCGCAAGGCCTCTACGACCCACGCTTCGAGCACGACGCGTGTGGCGTCGCGTTCGTCGCGACCTTGAGCGGTGTACCGAGTCACGAGATCGTCGAGCATGCCCTGACGGCATTGAAGAATCTCGACCATCGGGGTGCCTCGGGCGCCGAGCCGGACTCCGGCGATGGCGCGGGGATGTTGATCCAGGTACCCGATGCTTTCTACCGCGAGGTCTGCGAGTTCGACCTACCTGGTCCAGGCCAGTATGCCGTCGGCATGGCGTTCATCCCCGACGACGACCAGGTCGACACCGAGGCCGTACGCAGGATCGGCGAGATCGCGGACGAAGAAGGGCTGAACGTCCTTGGCTGGCGCGATGTTCCGGTCGCGGCCGAGCTGCTCGGGAAGACCTCCCGTGCGGTCATGCCTCGCTTCCGCGAGCTGTTCGTGTCGGCGTCGTCCGGCCGGGTCGTCGGCATGGCGCTCGAGCGCATGGTGTTCGCGTTGCGCAAGCGCGTCGAGCGCGAGACCGACGTGTACTTCCCGTCGCTCTCGTCGCGCACCGTTGTTTACAAGGGCATGCTGACGACGACGCAGCTCGAGCCGTTCTACCCCGACCTCGCCGACCCGCGGGTCGCGAGCGCGGTCGCGTTGGTGCACTCGCGGTTCAGTACGAACACGTTCCCGTCGTGGCCGCTCGCGCACCCGTACCGCTACCTCGCGCACAACGGCGAGATCAACACCGTGATGGGCAACCGCAACTGGATGCGGGCCCGCGAAGCGCTGCTGACGAGCGACCTGATCCCCGGTGACCTGAAGCGGCTGTACCCGATCTGCACGCCGGAGGCGAGCGACTCGGCGACGTTCGACGAGGCGCTCGAGCTGCTGCAGATGGGTGGCCGTTCGCTGCCGCACTCGGTGCTGATGATGATCCCGGAGGCGTGGGAGAACCACGCCGAGATGGATCCGAAGCGGCGCGCGTTCTACGAGTTCCACTCGACGTTGATGGAGCCGTGGGACGGCCCGGCTTCGGTCGCGTTCACCGACGGTACGCAGATCGGCGCGGTGCTCGACCGGAACGGGCTGCGTCCGTCGCGGTACTGGGTCACCGACGAGGGCCTGGTCGTGATGGCGTCGGAGGTCGGCGTGCTCGACCTCGACCCGAAGACGGTCGTCCGCAAGGGCCGCCTCGAGCCGGGCCGGATGTTCCTCGTCGACACCGCGGAGCACCGGATCATCGAGGACGAGGAGATCAAGGAGACGCTCGCCTCGGAGGCACCGTACGAGGAGTGGCTGCACGCCGGACTCATTCGCCTCGAGAACCTGCCGCCGCGCGACCACGTCGTGCACAGCCACGCGTCGGTGCTGCGCCGGCAGCAGACGTTCGGCTACACCGAGGAAGAGCTGCGCGTGCTGCTCGCGCCGATGGCGCGGGTCGGGTACGAGCCGATCGGGTCGATGGGTTCGGACTCGCCGATCGCGGTGCTGTCGGAACGTTCGCGGCTGCTGTTCGACTACTTCTCCCAGCTGTTCGCGCAGGTGACGAACCCACCGCTCGACGCGATCCGCGAGGAGCTCGTCACCTCGCTGTCGTCGACGATCGGGCCAGAGGGCAACCTGCTCGACCCCGGACCAGCGTCGTGCCGGCAGATCGTGCTGCCGTTCCCGGTGCTCGACAACGACGAGCTGGCGAGGATCATCCACGTCAACCGCGACGGCGACCTGCCCGGCTACAACACGTTCGTCGTGCAGGGTCTTTACCCGGTCGACGGTGGGGGAGCGGCGCTGGAACGCCGGCTCGACGAGATCTGCCTCGACGTGTCGGAGGCGATCGCGAACGGCGCACGGATCATCGTGCTGTCCGACCGGCACTCCAACAACGACCTCGCGCCGATTCCCTCGCTGTTGTTGACCGGAGCGGTGCACCACCACCTGATCCGTACGAAGGACCGCACCCGCGTCGGCATGGTCGTCGAGTCCGGCGACGTGCGCGAGGTTCACCATGTGGCGTTGCTGATCGGGTACGGCGCGGCCGCTGTCAACCCGTACTTGGCGATGGAGACGGTCGAGGACCTGGCGCGCGAAGGCGTGTTCCTCAACGGCATCGAGCCAGAGAAGGCCGTTCGCAACCTGGTGAAGGCGCTCGGCAAGGGTGTGCTCAAGGTCATGAGCAAGATGGGCGTCTCGACGGTCGCGTCCTACACGGGTGCGCAGATCTTCGAGGCGATCGGCCTGGGGCAAGACCTGGTTGACAAGTACTTCACCGGCACGACGTCGCGGCTCGGCGGCATCGGGCTCGACGTGATCGCCAGCGAGGTAAGGCGTCGGCACCAGAAGGCCTACCCGGACGACGGCGTGCAGACCGCGCACCGCCGGCTGCTGATCGGCGGCGAGTACCAGTGGCGCCGCGAGGGCGAGCCGCACCTGTTCGACCCGGACACGGTGTTCCGGCTGCAGCACTCGACCCGGTCCGGCCGGTACGACATCTTCAAGCAGTACACGGCTCGGGTGGACGAGCAGGCGCAGCGGCTGATGACGCTGCGCGGGCTGTTCGCGTTCAAGGACAATGTGCGCGAGCCGATCCCGATCGACGAGGTGCAGCCGATCTCGGAGATCGTCAAGCGGTTCTCGACCGGTGCGATGTCGTACGGCTCGATCTCGATGGAAGCCCATCAGACGTTGGCGATCGCGATGAACCGGCTCGGTGCGCGTTCCAACACCGGCGAGGGTGGCGAGGACACCGAGCGGCTGCACGACCCGGAGCGACGCAGCGCGATCAAGCAGGTCGCGTCCGGTCGATTCGGCGTGACTGCGGACTACCTCACGAACTCGACCGACCTGCAGATCAAGATGGCGCAGGGCGCGAAGCCCGGCGAGGGCGGCCAGCTGCCCGGCAACAAGGTGTATCCGTGGATCGCGAAGACGCGGCACTCGACGCCGGGTGTCGGTCTGATCTCGCCGCCGCCGCACCACGACATCTACTCGATCGAGGACCTCGCGCAGCTGATCCACGACCTGAAGAACTCCAACCCCGCCGCGCGCGTGCACGTCAAGCTCGTGGCCGAGGTCGGGGTCGGAACGGTCGCGGCGGGCGTGTCCAAGGCGCACGCGGACGTCGTGCTGATCTCCGGTCACGACGGCGGTACGGGCGCGGCGCCGCTGACGTCGCTGAAGCACGCCGGCGCACCCTGGGAGCTCGGGCTCGCCGAGACGCAGCAGACGTTGTTGCTGAATGGGCTGCGGGACCGGATAGTCGTGCAGACCGACGGTCAGCTGAAGACTGGTCGCGACGTGGTCATCGCGGCGCTGCTCGGTGCGGAGGAGTTCGGCTTCGCGACCGCGCCGCTGGTGGTGTCGGGTTGCGTGATGATGCGCGTGTGTCACCTCGACACGTGTCCGGTGGGTGTGGCGACGCAGAACCCCGAGCTACGCAAGCGGTTCAACGGCAAGCCGGAGTTCGTCGTCAACTTCTTCGAGTTCATTGCCCAAGAGGTGCGGGAGTACCTTGCGGAGTTGGGTTTCCGTACGTTGGAGGAGGCCGTCGGCCACGCCGAGCTGCTCGACATCGGCGCGGCGGTCGAGCACTGGAAGGCGTCGGGTCTCGACCTGCGCCCGATCCTCGAGGTGCCGGACCTGCCCGCCGGCACAGCGCGTCGTTGCGTGACGTCGCAGGACCACGGGCTGGACAAGGCGCTCGACAATCACCTGATCCAGTTGGCGAAGGACGCGTTGGACCGCGGCGAGCCGGTGCGCGCGCAGCTGTCGATCCGCAACGTCAACCGTACGGTCGGCACGACGCTCGGGCACGAGGTGACGAAGCGGTACGGCGGCGAGGGCTTGCCGGACGGGACGATCGACCTCACGTTCGTGGGTTCGGCCGGCCAGTCGTTCGGCGCGTTCGTCCCGTCCGGCATCACCTTGCGGCTGGAGGGTGACGCGAACGACTACCTCGCGAAGGGCCTGTCCGGCGGGCGGGTCGTCGTGCGGCCGGACCGCGCGGCGACGTTCGCCGCCGAGGAGAACATCATTGCCGGCAACGTGATCGCGTACGGCGCGACCGGTGGCGAACTGTTCCTGCGCGGCAAGGTGGGCGAGCGGTTCTGCGTACGCAACTCCGGTGTGACCGCGGTCGTGGAGGGTGTCGGCGACCACGGGTGTGAGTACATGACCGGCGGTGTGGTCTTGGTGCTTGGTGCCACCGGACGCAACTTCGCGGCCGGGATGTCCGGCGGTGTGGCGTACGTCCTCGACCTCGACAAGGGGCGCGTCAACACCGAGATGGTCGACCTCGAGGCGCTCGAGGATGCCGACCGCGAACTGCTGACGGCGTTGGTGGCGAAGCACGCCGAGGAGACCGGGTCGATCGTGGCAGAGGCGCTGCGGATCGACTGGTCGTCCTCCGTTGAGCGGTTCACGAAGGTGATGCCGAAGGACTACAAGCGCGTACTGCAGGCGCGGGCCAAGGCCGAAGCTGAGGGGCGCGATGTGGACGTAGCGATCATGGAGGCGGCGCATGGCTGACCCCAAGGGCTTCCTCACCACGCCTCGCGAAGGTGCGACGCGGCGTCCGGTCGAGGAGCGGTTGCGCGACTGGAACGAGGTCTACCCCGACGGCGGTATCGGGCGCACGCTGCTTCCGATCATCTCCAAGCAGGCCGGGCGATGCATGGACTGCGGCATCCCGTTCTGCCACCAGGGTTGCCCGCTCGGGAACCTGATCCCGGAGTGGAACGACCTGGTGTGGCGGGAGGACTGGCGCGCGGCGATCGAGCGGTTGCACGCGACGAACAACTTCCCGGAGTTCACCGGTCGGCTGTGCCCGGCACCGTGCGAAACCGCGTGTGTGTTGGCGATCGACGAGACCACGTCGGGTGGCGCGGTCACGATCAAGAACGTCGAGGTCGCGATCATCGACCGTGCGTTCGACGAGCGCTGGGTGACGCCGCAGCAGCCGGACTGGCTGACCGGACGTACGGTCGCCGTCGTGGGCTCGGGGCCTGCTGGGTTGGCTGCCGCGCAGCAGCTGACGCGGGCGGGGCACACCGTTGCCGTCTACGAGCGGGCCGACCGGATCGGTGGGCTGCTGCGGTATGGGATCCCCGAGTTCAAGATGGAGAAGCGGATCCTCGACCGGCGGCTCGACCAGATGATGCGCGAGGGCACGGTGTTCCGGCCTGGCGTGACGATCGGGTCGGACATCACGGGGGAGCAGCTGCGGCAGCGGTACGACGCCGTGGTGCTCGCCGTGGGGTCGACGATCGGGCGCGATCTGCCGATGCCGGGGCGTGAGCTCACGGGGATCCATCAGGCGATGGAGTTTCTCCCGCAGTCGAACCGGGCTTCGCTGGGGGACGCTGTTGCTGACCAGATCACCGCCACTGGGAAGCACGTGGTGATCATCGGTGGCGGTGACACGGGTGCGGACTGCTTGGGGACGGCGCACCGGCAGGGTGCGGCTTCCGTTGTGCAGTTGGAGATTCTGCCGCGTCCGACGGAGACTCGGCCGGACAACCAGCCTTGGCCGACGTACCCGATGACGTTCCGCGTGTCCTCGGCGCACGAGGAGGGCGGCGACAGGAAGTACGCGGTGTCGACGCAGTCGTTCGAGGGCGACTCTTCGGGGCACGTGCGGTCTTTGAAGCTGGTCGAGGTGGAGTTCAAGGACGGGCGCTTCTCGCCGGTTGCTGGCTCTGAGCACTCGATTCCGGCGGACTTGGTGCTGTTGGCGATGGGCTTCGTGGGGCCGGAGAAGGCTCTGCCGGAGTCGTTCGGCGTGGAACTGGACGAGCGCGGGAACATCCGGCGCTCTGCGTCGTTCGAGTCATCGGTGCCTGGGGTGTTTGTGGCGGGCGACGCGGGGCGCGGGCAGTCGCTGATCGTGTGGGCGATCGCGGAGGGCCGTTCCTGTGCCGCAGGGGTGGACGCGTACCTGCGCGGCTCCACCGCGCTGCCGGCGCCGATCCTGCCGACCGAGCGGTCGCTAGTGGTGTGACTCGTCGGCGAGTCGTCGGGCCGTTCTGCTGAGCATCGAGCGCAGCACGATCGGGTGGATCGGTCCGACGACGACCCAGTAGGCGCGACCACGCGCGTTGTGCACCTGAACGACGGTGGTGGCGACGACGCGTTCTGGCTCGCGCTTGATGCTGACGCGGAAGTCGAGGTGCTTCTCGTCGCTGCCCAGCAGGACCTCGGTCGGTGTGCTGGCGTATTTCGTGAACGCCTGGTCTTTGGGCTGTCTGTTGATGCCGATGAGCCCGACGACCGCTTGCCTCAGCCCCATGGCGGCTGTGACCCACTTCGGAAAGCTGCCGAACAGGGCGTCCGCCCACGGCTCCGCTGTCATCGGCATGCCCTTCCTGGTGGGAATCTCGTGGGCGTCGATGAAGTCGACCCCCGGTAGCGCGTTCTCGAGAAGCTCGGTGTGCGGCGGCTCCGTTCGCCTTGCCCGCTTGGCGATGACGCGTCTGAGGAAGCGCACCCACGGTGACCATCGTTGGCGTCGCCGTGGCTGCTGGCCGGCGACTCGTTCGGCCTGGTCGAGGATGTCCTCGACCATGGCGTCGTGGATAGGCCTGACGGCGGTCGGCCAGGCGAGGCGCATGGTGCCCTCGAGCTCGCCCTCGATGGTGTGGCGGAGGATGGTGTGGTCGTCGTCCACCTTCTCCAGGCTGAACGCGTGGGTGCCGACGATGTCCATGCCCGGCTCGGTGGCGAACTCGACCAGCCTTCCCGGCTCGTACCTCTGGACGTGGTATCGCATCGGGCCGTGCCCGCCGCTCGAGCCTGGTTGTAGCGGACCGTCCAGGACCATCGGCGGCCATTGTGGCGTCGGGAAGAGGAGGTCGTCGGGCTGGCCGAGCTGGTCGATGAGGGGAGCGGCCTTGTCCATGCTGATGGGGAGAACTCGCTCGTGAACGTTGTGGACTCGCATCCTTGGCCGCCTCCATACGGTGCCGTATGTTCGGTGCTCCATACGCTACCGAATGGTGCGCTCCTTGGGAACGCGATGCTCGTCACACGGAGCCACTGGTTCGTCCACAGGGCGCGGATCTGCCGGGTTCTCGACAGCCCGGCTGTCGCGTCCTTTCCTTGGCTCAATCGTCATGCAGGCTTGTCTCATCGCCACCCGAGAGGACCAGCCCGATGAGACGAGAAGCACCCTTCGCCACCTTGCCGACCACCCCCGAAGCCACCATCCGCCGACTCCAAGCCCGCCGCCAACGCATCGACGACCACAACCTGGGCCGCTCCTTCGGCCTCCCCGAACGCCACGCCCGCAAGCTCCGCCTCCTGGCCGAACGAGCCAACAGGCAGATCTGGCTGAGCAAGCGGAGCAGGCCGAGCAAGCCACCGACCCACCGACCAACCAAGCGGCCTAAGTGACCGCCGCCGCCACCGGCTTGAGTGAAGGGCACCTTCGTTCGATGTGCCGGCCGATCCGCTAGGTGCCCTCAACACCCGTGATCATGATCATGGACGGGTGGCTTGGTCCGACGGGGTTTAGATGAAGGGCACCTTCATCCAAACCTATTGGATGAAGGTGCCCTTCATCCAAGGTCGCGGGTGCTGCGCTTCCCATCGTCGGGTGCCGAGTGGCTCATGTTCTCGGCGAAGCTCTCGGCGGTTTGGTGCTGTCTTGGTGCGGTCCTCGATGAGATCTCGCCGGGGGTTGGTGCTCTTGGGGTCTGTGGCGGCGTCCGATTGTGGTGGCCGGTCCGGGGCGCCTCAAGGGCGCCTCTCCGGGGGCGCTTCGCGCGGAGGGGAGAGGCGTCGCTTCGCGATCGCTTTGCGACCCTTGACCCGCCCCGGACCGGCCACCAGTTTCAAACGCGCCGCCCCCTTCCCCCGGAACAGGTGTCCCGGGACAGGCCTGCTTGGGCCCAGGTCTGCTGCCGGGTTGCGGTCTCATGTGGAGCCCCCGGCCTCTTCTGGCTCAGATGAAGCCGGGCCTTCCGCCCCCGCTCTGCTTTGAATGAAGGGCACCTTCATTCAATAGGTTCGAATGAAGGTGCCCTTCATGAAAACAGCGCCGGCCGCGGGCGCACTCGCAGGTGTTGGGCGGCATCCCCCTCGGGGTGCCATCCCGCATCGTGACTTTGCCTACCAAAGTGCGTTCCCGACCCCCTCGAAACCGGTCCGAACGCCCCCTTCATGGGCAAAGTGGCTCGGTGGCCGCCGAATCGGTGGCAGGGCGGGCGGCCAGCGGCCGGTGGGCTAGTACTTCCAGCGGGTCGCGGCGACGATCTCGTCCGGGGTCGCGTCGGCGAACAGTGCCGCTTCGGCGCGGTGGACGGCGAGGAAGGCCTGCAGCAATGGCTCGCCCAGGGCGGTGGTCAGCGCAGGGTCGGCCTCCAACGCGGCCAGAGCTTCTGCCACGGACTGGGGCAGCCGGGCTGGCTGCTCCGACTCCGGCAGCGACGCTGGGTCGACCGTCACCTCCGAGGGCAGCGTGCCCGAGGGTTCGTCGAGGCCGGCGAGGGCCGCGGCGATGACTGCGCCGACGACGAGGTACGGGTTGGCGCTGCCGTCGACGCACTTGAGCTCTGCGTTCGCCGACCGTGCCTCCGTGCCGACGTTCCCCGGAACGAAGCGCAGCGCGGCCTCGCGGTTCTCTACGCCCCAGCACTGGAACGGCGCTGCCCAGGCTTGGGGCACCAGCCGCAGGTAGCTCGACACCGACGGCGCCAACAGCGCGCACAGAGCGGGAAGCCGAGAGACCAACCCAGCCAACAACGCCTCACCCGGCGCTGTAAGCCCGCGCGTGCCACGACCGCCGGCCAACAGGTTCGAGCCCGCGGCCCAGGGCGACAGATGGAGGTGCGCCCCGTTGCCCACCGACCCCGGCACGACCACCGGCGCGAACGACACCTGCAGCCCGTACGCCAACGAGACCGCACGGATCGTCTGCCGCACCAGCACCATCAGATCCGCCGCAGACACCGGGTCGGCGGGCGCGACCGACAGTTCCAGCTGCCCGGCCGCGTACTCCGGATGGAACTGAACGACCGGAACGCCCTGCGCTACCAGCGCATCGATCAGCGCGCGAGAGTAGGAGGACAGCTCGATGACCCGCGTCATCCCGTAAGCCGGCCCACCGCACGCCGGCTCCAGCGTCCCGTCCGGCAACGTCCGCCCCACGAACCACTCGAGCTCGAACGCCATCTGGAACGTCACCCCACGCTCCGCGGCGCGCGAGGCGAGCCGCCGGGCGAACGTGCGCGAGCACGCGTCCCAAGGCGAGCCGTCCTGCCGCAGCCGGTCCACCGGCGCCCAAGCCCAACCGGGCTGACCCTCGAGCACCCGCAGCTGCGACAGGTCCGGCACCAGCCGCAGGTCGCCCACCGGCCCGCCGATGTACTCGCTCGTCGTGATCGAGTCGTCCACGACGAACACGTCGAACACCGGCGACATCCCGATGCCCATCGTCGCCGCGTACGGCAGCCGCGCCGTCGGGACGGTCTTCACCCGGGTGATCCCCGCGTTGTCGACCCACCCCAGGGCTACCGCGCTCACGTTGCGCGCCGTCAGATCGTCGGCGAGCTGCTGGGCCCGCTCCCCACGTCCGTCCGTCATACAGGAGAGTCTGATAGACACCTCGCTATGAGGTTGGAGGGGGTCTTCGCCCGCTACGGCCGCCGCGATGCCTGGGTCCTCCAGAACGTCGACGGCGAGGTACGGCAAGGCGACACCATCGTGATCACCGGGCGCAACGGGGCCGGAAAATCCACGCTGCTCAGGGTCCTCGCCGGTCTGCTCCCGGTCGGCCGCGGCAAGGTACGCGACCGCCCCGACATCGTTGGCTGGGTGCCCGAACGGTTCCCGACCGCGCAGCCGTTCGCCGTTCTCGCTTACCTGCAAGGGATCGCGCGCGTCCAAGGCCTTTCGCAAAGTCTTGCCCAAAAGACGATCGATGCCTGGGGCGAACGGTTCTTCCTCACCCCGTTCTTCGCCACGCCCCTCGAAGAGCTGTCCAAGGGCACGGCGAGAAAGGTCGGCCTCATCCAAGCCCTGCTGAACCCACCCCAGCTGCTGGTGATGGACGAGCCCTGGGAGGGCCTCGACGCGCAGAGCCAAGCCGAGCTCCCCGCCGTCGTCGAAGAGCTCACCAAGAACGGCGGCAGCTGCGTCCTCACCGACCACCGCGGACGGGCCGCCGACCTCGGCGACGTACGGCACTGGCAGGTCCACCAAGGCGTGCTGAAAGAAGAGGACGCGCCGGCACCACAGGAGGACGCCGAGCACCACGTGATCGAGATCGTCGTCAGGACCGACGAGGTCGGGACGACCGTCGAGTGGCTTCGGGAGGCCGGGTACGACGTGCATGGAACGAGGGAGCGCCGATGAGAGTCCTCGCGCTCGCCTCGATGCGCGTCAACGCGTACGCCCGCAGCCAGCGCGCCCTGGGCCCCTTGCTCGGCACGCTCGTCCTCCTCGGCATCGCCCACGCGGGCGGGAAGGCGAGTCCCGCGCAGGCGTACGGGTTCTCCGCGGCGCTGCTGTTCGCGGTGTTCGCCTGGCAGACCAAGCTCATCCTCGACACGGAGCCAGACGAGCAACGCATGATCGCCCGCGTCGGCATCGGCTCGGCGGCCAAGGAAGTCCAAGCCGGCTTGATCGCCGCCGTGGCGAGCGGAGTGCCGATCATGCTGGTCGGCATCGTCGCCCCACTGGCGCTGCGAGCCCTCGACCTCCAGCGCACCAGCCTCGCCGCGGCAATCGGGCTCGGCCTGCTGGTGCACGTTCTCGCGGTGCTCGCCGGCGCCGGCGTCGGTGCGCTGGCGAGCCGCGCCGTCGTGCCCGAGGCTGGCTGGGCCGCGCTGATCCTGGTCGGTGTGCCCGTGCTGGTCATCGTGCTCGGATCGCGAACGTCGCCGATCGCGCACCTGCTCGTTCCGCAGTTCTTCGGGCTGGCCAAACTCGGGCCGGGCGACGCCGGGGGAGCGGCGGCGCTCAGCGCGCACGCGCTCGTCTGGGCGGCCGTTCTGCTGGGTGCGTACGCATTCCTGCGCCGTACCCGTCCGTAACCGGGCCGACGACCCACGTCTGCTTGACGGGGCTAGGCTCGTAGTGTGCGCCGCGCGAAGATTGTCTGCACTCTGGGTCCCGCCGTCTCGACCCCCGAACGTATTCGGGCGTTGGTCGAGGCCGGCATGGACGTTGCCCGCCTGAACCTGAGCCACGGTTCGTACGCCGACCATGAACGGGTCTACCGCATGGTCCGCGAAGCCTCCGAGGAGTCCGGCCGCGGGGTCGGCATCCTCGTCGACCTGCAGGGGCCGAAGATCCGGCTCGGCAAGTTCGCCGAGGGCTCGGCCAACCTCGTGTACGGGGACACGTTCACGATCACCACCGACGACATCCCGGGGACGAAGGAGCGCGCGTCGACGACGTACGACGGCCTCCCACATGATGTCTCGAAGGGTGACCTGATCCTCGTCGACGATGGCCGGCTGACGCTGGAGGTCCTCGACGTGAAGGACGGCACCGATGTCGTCACGAAGGTCGTGATCGGCGGCAAGGTCTCCAACAACAAGGGCCTCAACCTGCCCGGCATCGGGCTCTCCGTGCCCGCCATGTCGGAGAAGGACCACGAGGACCTGCGCTGGGCGCTGCACCTGCGCGCGGACATGATCGCGCTCTCGTTCGTCCGGAACGCGCGCGACGTCGAGGACGTGCGCCGCGTGATGAACGAGGAGAAGGTACGGCTGCCGGTCATCGCGAAGATCGAGAAGCCGCAGGCCGTGCAGAACCTCGAGGAGATCATCGACGCGTTCGACGCGTTCATGGTCGCGCGTGGTGACCTCGGCGTGGAGATGCCGCTGGAGACCGTTCCGCTCGTCCAGAAGCGGATCATCGAGCTGGCCCGGACGAACGCGAAGCCGGTGATCGTCGCGACCCAGATGCTCGAGTCGATGATCAACGCGCCGCGCCCGACCCGCGCGGAGGCGTCCGACGTCGCGAACGCGGTCCTCGACGGTGCCGATGCGGTGATGCTGTCCGGCGAGACCAGCGTCGGCAACTATCCGATCGAGACCGTCACGACGATGGCGCGGATCGTGACGAACGTGGAGTCCGAGGCGCTCGACAAGATCACCAAGATCGAGTGGACGCCGCGGACCAAGGGCGGCGTGATCGCCAAGGCCGCGGCCGAGGTCGCCGAACGCCTGGGAGCACGCTTCCTGGTCGCGTTCACCCAGTCCGGCGACACCGCGCGTCGGCTCGCTCGCTATCGCTCGTTCGTACCGCTGCTCGCGTTCACGCCGGAGGACGACGTCCGCCACCAGCTATCGCTGGCGTGGGGCATCGAGACGTTCCTGGTGCCGACCGTGTCGCACACCGACGAGATGGTGAAGCAGGTCGACCGGGCATTGCTCGCCGTCGGCCGCTGCCGGCGCGGCGACAGCGTGGTGATCGTGGCGGGCAGCCCGCCGAGCATCCCCGGCTCGACGAACGCGCTCCGCGTCCACCGGATCGGCGACGCCGTCGCCGAAGCGGCACCCGCGTACCGCCTCTAAACCGCGACGGGGCCGCTCAGGTGGTCTCCGCGCGCGGCGGCTGTCCTTGCTCGTCGAGGAAGCGGGCGAGCAGACCGCGGATCACGGTGGCCATGGAGAAGTTGTGCTCCTTGCACCAGTCCTGCAGGCGGGCGTGCTGTTCGACCGGCATGCGTACGGGCACCATTCGCATGTCCTTGTGGGCGAACTCGCCCAGGTTCGCCAGCAGCTGCTCCTGCGCGACCGCGTACTGACCCCAGCGGCGGGCGAGGCCCTTCTGTAGCTCGGGCTTGAGGGCGCTCGCGGTCGGGATCGTGGCGTTCGGGATGCGGTCGAACAGCCACGCGAGGACCTGGTCGCGCTCGTCGGGCTTGAGCTCGTTCAGTGCCTGAACCAGCAGGCGCGCAGGGGATTCCGAGTCGTCCGGCATGAGTTCCCTCCCTCACCGTGCGATATCGCCCATGATATCGCACGCCGCTACCCATACATCTGGTAGCGAAGGGTCATCAACGGTGCACATGTGGTGAGCGGTATGGTCTGGGGCAAGGGGTCGGGGTCTAGAGCAGCAGCACGCGGCGGCAGCCCAGGTATGGGTGTGCCGAAGGAGCGACTATGCCTGGACCCGACATGTCGCAGGACCCGGTGCCCACGCTTGCGAACGTGAGCAGGTTCTGGGGGCGTTGGTACGGACCGTCGATCGCGTTGCGCGCGACTCGGCCGGGCCGGTGGTCCGAGCTGACCTACGCCGAGCTCGCCGAGGCGGTGGACGACGTCGGTCGCGGGCTGATCGGGCTCGACGTCGGCCCGGGAGACCGGGTGGCGATCCTGGCCGCCAACCGCCCGGAGTGGACCATCGTCGACCTCGCCGTGCTCGCGGCAGGGGCGGTGACCGTACCCCTCGACCCGGCTGCCGACGCCGAGGAGTGGGTCGCGCGGCTCGCTGACTCCGGCGCTCGCGTGCTGGTCTGCGAGAACGTCGAGCAGCTCGCCCGCCTCGGCGCGCGGCGCTCGCTGGTGCCGCGGCTGGCGACGACGGTCGTCATGGACGCCGACGGCCGGGCGGACGTCGTGGGGCTGGCTGAGCTCGCCGACCGCGGCCGTACCCTCGACCCGCTCGTGCTGCAGGACCGGTCGGCGGCGGTGCATGGCGGCGAGGTCGCGAGCATCACGTACGAGGACGGGCCTGTCCGGGGCTGCGTGCTGACGCAGGACAACTGGCGGGCGGCGCTGGACGGGATGTGGTCGGCGCTGCCGGTCCAGTCGGCCGACACGGTGTTCCTGCAGCTGCCGCTGCACGGGGCACTGGGGCGGCTGGTCCAGTACGACGCGCTCGGGCGGGGGGCGACGCTCCGGCTCTGTGCGGGCGGGTCGCGGACCGCGGTGACGGAGCTCGGTCAGGTGCGGCCGGAGTACCTCGTCGCGACGCCGGAGGTGTACGAGCAGGTGCACGCTCAGGCGGCGGACCTGCTCGACCGGGTGCCCGCGGCCGACCGGCACGCCTTCCAACGGGCCGTGACCCTCGGACGCGAGGTGCGCGGCGCCGACGAGCACGGCCTGACCGTGCCGTCCGACCGGCGGCGCGACTTCGCGGTCGCGGACACCCGCTGGCTCGCCCGCGTCCGCGAGGTCTTCGGCGGCCGCCTCCGCGGCGCCCTGTCGGGCGGTGGCGGGATGACGTACGAGGCGCTGGACTTCCTCTGGGCGTGCGGGGTCTCGGTGGACGAGGTGTACGGGTCACCGACGATGACCGGGATCGCGACGCTGAACGCCCCCGGCCTCCGCCGCCTCGGCACCTTCGGCCGCCCCATCGGCGGCGTCGAGGTCCGCATCGCCCACGACGGCGAGATCCTTGTGCAGGGCGGAACGGTCTTCCTCGGCTACTACCGCAACCCCGCGGCCACCCGCGAAGCGTTGGTCGACGGCTGGCTCCGCACCGGCGACCGCGGCGAGCTCGACGCCGAGGGCTACCTGCGCGTGACCGGCCGTCGGGAGGGCAACAACCACCACCACGCCGCCTAGCTCTTCGGCCCGACATGCAGATCGAGCGCGGCCACAGCCTCCCGCCGCGCCACGGACACGTGCTGAGGGTTGGTCCGCCGCCATGCGATGTCGAGCAGGTCGAGAGCCCAGGTGCAGAGGTTGATGATGTCCTCGGACTTGTTCGAGAAGAAATAGCGCGGATACTCATAGCGCCTCGGCCCAGAGCGAAGATGCCGGACCGTCCAATTCGTTATGCGGCAGCCGTCGGAATGGAAGAGGCCGCGCACGAACCGATGCGGAAATCGTTTGACAACCTGGCGTTGCCATTCTTCGAGAACGATAGGCCGGGTGTGTTTCATGCCCGGACCTGCCTGCGGAAACACGCAGGCCCAATGCTTCCAGTAGAGCTTGGTCTCGATGCAGCCCGGATGGCTCCGGCGGGTCACGCGCCCGGCACCTTTCACCGCGACCAGGGTGGCGGCGATCTCGTCGTTGAGCTCGACGTAGTCGACGTCGTTGTAGATCGACAACGACCACACGTCGTTCCGGCCGCGCACCAGGTGCCCGTCGCCGAGATACCAGCCCAGCAACAACGCATAGGCGGCTTCGTCCAGCGGCGCACCCTCACATCGTGGGCACGGTGCGCTGGTGGGCGAGCCGCGAGGGAGTCCGCGTCGTCGATAGAGTCGACGCCACCTTCTGATGGTCTTGACCGCGACACCACAATGCGCCGCGTTGTCGCGATCGGTCATACCAGCGTCAGTGAGAGCGAAGCTCTCCGAAACCGTTTCCCAGGGGCGAATGTGAGTCATCGAGTAATGGTCTCAGTGACCACCGACAATGCCTTGTTTCGGTGCCGGGTGTGGGACTCGAACCCACACGCCCTTTCGAGCAATGGCTTTTGAGGCCATCATGTCTACCGATTCCATCAACCCGGCAATTCGGCCCGACCAACCATATCATCGAGCACCGACAAGATAGCAGACCTTACCGAGACCGGTACGCTGGCCAGCGGAGTTGGACCAAGGCGGCAGTGAAGGGTGTCACGTGAGCGAGCAGAAGGTACGCCGGGTCGTACTGGCTGAGGATGAGGCGTTGATCAGGCTCGACCTGGCCGAGATGCTCGGCGAGGAGGGGTACGACGTCGTCGGGCAGGCGGGCGATGGCGAGGCGGCGATCGCGCTCGTCAAGGAGCTGGCCCCCGACCTGGCCATCCTCGACATCAAGATGCCCAAGCTCGACGGCATCAGCGTCGCCGAGCAGATCGCCAAGGACAAGCTGTGCGCGGTCGTGATCCTCACCGCGTTCAGCCAGCGCGAGCTGGTCGAGCGCGCACGCGACGCCGGGGCGATGGCGTATCTCGTCAAGCCGTTCACCAAGGCCGACCTCGTCCCGGCGATCGAGATCGCCGTCTCGCGGTTCACCGAGCAGGCGGAGCTGGAACGGGAGAACGCCGACCTCACCGACCGGCTGGAGACCCGCAAGCTCGTCGACCGGGCCAAGTCGATCCTGCAGACGAAGTTCGGCCTCACCGAGCCCGACGCGTTCCGCTGGATCCAGAAGACCGCGATGGACAAGCGCGTCAGCATGCGCCGCGTCGCGCAGCTGGTGGTCGACGAGGGTGACGAGTTGAAGGCCGAAGCCCCCGGTGCCCATGAAGCAGAAGAGGCGCAAGCGGAGTCGACTACGGAGGGTTGATCCGTGGGGGTTTCCCCGATTCCCGCACGCTGAACGATTCCTAGGCTCGCAGCAGGCGCCGAAACCGGCGCCTGCAAAGCGTTCCAGGAGGAAATCGTGCGTCAGCGGTCCGCCATCCGCATCGGATTGGCCCTCGTCGCAGCTTCTCTGGCTCTCAGCGCGTGCGGCAGTAGAGGCGCCACGACGGATCCTGAGAGTGACCCGAGCAGCGGCAACCCCACCACCCAGCAGCAGAAGGTCGTCAAGATCGGCGTGATCGCGCCGTTCTCCGGGGAGAACTCCGCGTTCGGCCTCGGCATCCGCAACGGTGCCGACCTCGCCATCAAGCAGGCGAACGAGCAGAACGCCATCCCCGGTTGGAAGATCGAGCTCGCGGCCGAGGACGACGAGGGTCAGCCCGACGTCGGCAAGAACGCCGCGACGAAGGTCGCCGGCGACGACGAGGTCGGCGCGGTGGTCGGTAC
Organism: Tenggerimyces flavus; assembly: GCF_016907715.1. Lineage (NCBI taxonomy): Bacteria > Bacillati > Actinomycetota > Actinomycetes > Propionibacteriales > Nocardioidaceae > Tenggerimyces > Tenggerimyces flavus. Next base: position 4,472,687 of record NZ_JAFBCM010000001.1, read on the forward strand.
GTTCAACTCCGGCGTCGCCCAGCAGACCGCGCCCGTGCTCAACAGCGCCAACATCGCGCAGGTCAGCCCCGCGAACACCAACGACACGCTGACCCGCGGCAACGACTTCGAAGCCAACCCGCAGCGGCTCTACCCGAACTACTTCCGCCTGTGCGCCACCGACGGCATCCAGGGCCCGTTCGGCGCGCAGTACCTCTACAACGACCTGAAGATCACCGAGGTCGCGACGATCCACGACAAGAAGACGTACGGCCAGGGCATCGTCGAGGCGTTCACCAAGGAGTTCGAGAAGCTGGGCGGCACGATCGTCGCGGCCGAGACGGTCGACGCCAAGGAGAAGGACCTCGGCGCGGTCATCTCCAAGATCCAGTCGAAGAACCCGAAGGCCGTCTACTACGGCGGTGAGTACGGTCAGGCCGGCCCGCTCGCCGCGCAGCTCGAGTCCGCGGGGCTCGACGTGCCGCTGATGGGCGGCGACGGTATCAAGTCCGACGAGTTCATCAAGCTCGCCCAGGACTCGGCCAGCGGCAACTACGGCTCCTCGGTCGGCGCGCCTACCAACGAGCTCCCGACGGCCTCGAAGTTCGTCGCCGACTACGAGAAGGCCGGCTACTCCGAGCCCATGGAGGCGTTCGGCGCCTACTCCTTCGACTCCACGAACGCCGTGATCAAGGCGCTCGCCGTGGCCCTGAAGGACGCGACGGACGTGAAGTCCGCGCGGCCGAAGGTGATCGAGGCACTCGCCGTCACCGATTTCGAGGGCGTGACGGGCAAGGTCGGGTTCGACGAGTTCGGCGACCCGGTCAACAAGGTCCTCACGATGTACGAGGTCGAGGGCGGCAAGTGGGTCAAGGCGAAGACCGAGGCCTTCAACAAGTGACGCCAGCAATCGGCGCGGAGGGGGTGGAATCCCCACCCCTTCCGAACCGATTCCGAACCGATTTGGCCTAGATCACCCACCAGTGCACGAATCGTCGCACACGGTAGTCCTCCCGATGTGCCTGAAGTTACGACACGGTAAGAGGGTGGGGGAGTCCATTCACTGAGACGGGTCGGGAGGCTAGTCTCTCCACACCCGCGGTCCACGCGGGTGGCCGGCGCATATGGCGCGTCGGGTTCCATCGGGCACAGGAGGAAACGTGGGTCAGCGTTCCGCCATCCGGATCGGAGTGGCGCTGGTCGCCGCATCCTTGGCGTTCGCCGCCGCTGGTTGCGGCAACCGCGGCGGTGAGACTGGGAGCCAGGGAGGCGAGGGCGACGCCCCCACCAAGACCGCGAAGATCGGCGTGATCTCGCCGACCTCTGGCGGCCTGAGCGCGCTGGGCATCGGCATCAAGAACTCCGTCGACCTCGCGATCAAGCAGGCGAACGAGACGAAGGCCATCCCTGGTTGGACGTTGGAGCTCGCCGCGGAGGACGACGCGGAGAACCCCGACACCGGCAAGAACGCGGCGACGAAGCTCGCCGCGGACGACGAGGTCGTCGGTGTCGTCGGCACGCTCCAGTCGAGCATCGCCCAGCAGGTGCAGCCGGTTCTCGCTTCGGCGAACATCGTCCAGGTGTCTCCGGCGAACACCAACGACACCCTGACGAAGGGTGCGAAGTTCGAGACCGCACCCGAGCGTCCCTACCCGACGTACTTCCGCGTCTGCGCGGTGGACTCGCTGCAGGGTCCGTACGCGGCGCAGTACGTCTACAACACGCTGAAGTTCACCAAGGTCGCCACGATCCACGACAAGCTCACCTACGGGCAGGGCCTGGTCGAGGCGTTCACCAAGGAGTACACGAAGCTCGGCGGCACGGTCGTCGCGGCGGAGACCGTTCAGAAGGACGAGACGGACTTCGGCGCGGTCATCTCCAAGATCGCTCCCAAGGCGCCGCAGCTCGTCTACTACGGCGGTCAGTACCCGCAGTCCGGTCCGCTGTCCAACCAGATGAAGTCCGGTGGCCTGAAGGTTCCGGTCATGGGTGGCGACGGCATGCAGGCCGGCGACTACATCAAGCTGGCCGGTGCGGCCTCCGAGGGCGACTTCGCCACCTCGGTCGGCGCGCCGACCGACGCGCTCGAGTCGGCGAAGAAGTACGTCGACGACTACGGCAAGGCCGGCTACAAGGACCCGTACGAGACCTACGGCGGTTACTCCTACGACGCCGCGAACTCGATCATCGAGGCCCTCAAGGTCGCCCTGAAGGACGCGACGGACGCCAAGTCCGCGCGGGCGAAGGTCGTCGAGGCGATGGCGAACGTGAGCTTCGACGGCGTCACCGGCAAGGTCGGCTTCGACGAGTTCGGTGACACGACGACGAAGATCCTGACCATGTACAAGGTCGAGAGCGGCAAGTGGGCCGCAGCCAGCACGGACGACCTTGGCCAGTAGCAGTTGAGCCATGGGGGGCGGGCGACGAGCCCGCCCCCTTTGGCGTTCTCCACTGAGTCAGAACTAGCAGGCTTTCGGCACTCGTACCTCGGTCAGGGAGGTGGTGTGTGGACCAGTTTCTCCAGCAGCTCATCAACGGGCTGTCGCTCGGTTCGCTGTACGCGTTGATCGCGGTTGGATACACCGTCGTCTACGGGATCATCCAGCTGATCAACTTCGCCCACGGTGAAGTGTTCATGATCGGGGCGTTCGGCGCACTGACGGTCCACACGGTGGCGTTCGACGAGGACATGCGGTCCCTCTGGGTCCTTCCTGTCATGGTGATCGGCGCGATGGCGGCCTCCGTCGGCGTGGTCATCCTGATGGAACGGTTCGCCTACCGACCACTCCGCAACGCACCACGATTAGCACCCCTGATCACGGCGATCGGGGTCTCGATCTTCCTGCAGGAAGCGGTTCGCCTGTTCTACGGGCGGATTCCCGGCTTCGACGACGCCAAGCGCGCGATCCCGTTCCCGCAGATCGAGTTCGTCACCGGCGAGCCGATCGCGATGGGGGGAGTGGTGATCCAGCGGGCCGCGGCGTTCACGATCGTCGCGCTGATCTTCTGCACCGTGCTGCTGTGGTTCTTCGTCAACCGGACCCGTACGGGCCGCGCGATGCAGGCCACCTCGCAGGACCCCGACACCGCCCGGCTGATGGGCATCAACGTCGACCGCATCATCGTGATCGCGTTCTGCGTCGGCGCCGCACTCGCGGCGATCGCCGGTGTCGCGCACGGGCTGCGGTACACGCAGATCGACTTCCGGATGGGCTTCCTCGCCGGGCTGAAGGCGTTCACCGCCGCGGTCCTCGGCGGCATCGGCAACATCTACGGCGCCGTCGTCGGCGGCCTGGTCCTCGGGCTGGCCGAGGCGATGGCGATCCAGTACGTGCCTGGCCAGTTCGGCGGAACGGCCTGGAAGGACGTCTGGGCCTTCGTCCTGTTGATCCTGGTCCTGGTCTTCCGGCCGCAGGGCCTGCTGGGTGCGAGGGTGGTGGACCGCGCATGAGGCTCGTCATGAGAATCGACGCGCTGCTCGAGCGGCTGCTCGGCAACGCGGCCTGGCTGGTGGCACTGATCGGCGCCGCGCTGACCACCGTCGGCACGCTGCTGCCGTGGACGTACGACCGCAGCATCCTGCACGACCTGACGGTCTACTTCTATCCCGCCGGCGCGCAGGTCTACACAATCATCCTCGGCGGGCTTGCGTTGGTGTATCTGCTCGCGCAGCGCGGACCGCTGGCGGGTCTGCTCGGCGTGCTGTTCCGCGGTGGCTCCGGACCCGTCCGCATGGCCGGGATCTTCGCGACCGTGGTCGTGTGGCTGACGCTGATCGCGATCGCCGCCGCGCTCGGTGGCATGGTGAACGTCGATCCCGGCGGCTTCGTCTCCGGCGCCGGTGCGCTGATCCTGCTGGTCGGCTCCCGCGCTATGCCGGTCGAAGAGACGCCGGAGCTGAACGGCGAGCTGCACGACATCATCGAGATCCTCATCATCGCCGCGGTTCTCGGTGGTCTGCTGCTCACTGCCGCGTACGCGCTCAACACCGACCAGGCGTGGATCTTCGTCCTCGTGCTGATCATGGTCGGCGGCGTCGCGGCGATCCTGCAGAAGGGCGGCCTGCTCGGCTGGTTCACCCGCATGGCCGGCCGGCATCGCCGGGTCACGCTGCTCGCGGCGTTCGTGGTCGCGTTCCTGTTCCCGCTGACTCAGGGCGACAGCGACGCGAACATGTCGATCGCGACCCAGATCCTCATCTTCGCCGCGACCGCGATCGGCCTGAACATCGTGGTGGGCTTGGCCGGACTGCTGGACCTCGGGTACGTCGCGTTCCTCGGCTCCGGTGCGTACGTCGGGGCGATGCTGTCGGCGTCGACGTTCGCCAACATCGGCTGGACGCCGCCGTTCCCGCTGGTGCTGTTGATCGGCGCGCTCGTCGCCGGCTTCCTCGGCATCATCATCGGCAGTCCGACGTTGCGGGTCAGCGGCGACTACCTCGCGATCGTGACACTCGCGTTCGGCGAGATCTTCCGGCTGACGGTCAACAACCTCGACGGAACGAACGGGCCGGACCTCACCAACGGTCCGAACGGCATCCCGGCGATCCCCGACCTGGAGCTGTTCGGGTTCAACTTCGGCGACCAGCACACGATCTTCGGCGTCACCATGGGGCGATTCGCCAACTACTACTTCGTGTTGCTGATCCTCATCGCGTTCGTCATCACCGTGTTCGCCCGGTTGAACAACTCCCGGATCGGGCGTGGCTGGATCGCGATCCGCGAGGACGAGCGGGCCGCCGAGGCGATGGGCGTCAACACGTTCGGCCTGAAGCTGCTGGCGTTCGCCGGCGGCGCGATGCTCGCCGGCCTCGCCGGCACGATCAAGGCGCACCACGACGTCTCGGTGACACCGGACCAGTACGTCTTCCTCGAGTCCGCGTTCCTCGTCGCCGCGATCGTGCTCGGTGGAATGGGAACGGTGGCGGGCGTGCTGCTCGGCGCGACGATCCTCAAGCTGCTGCCGGAGAAGCTGCGCTTCTTCTCCGAGTACCGGCTGCTGTTCTTCGGTGCCGTGCTCATCCTGATGATGCGGTTCCGGCCGGAGGGCCTCGTGGCCAGTAGGCGAAGACAGCTGGAGTTCCACGAAGAGGACGAGGCGCTCGCCGAACGCGTGGAGGACGATGTCGCGGAGGTGACGGCACGATGACCGTCGAGCAAGCCGCTCCAGCGCCGGGCCGGCACGCCGCCGCCGGGCTGCTGTCCGCCCGCGGCGTCACGATGCGGTTCGGCGGCCTGGTGGCCGTCAACAACGTCGACTACGACGTGTACGAGGGCGAGATCGTCGGGCTGATCGGGCCGAACGGGGCCGGCAAGACGACGTTCTTCAACTGCCTCACCGGCATGTACAAGCCGACCTCAGGCACGGTCTCGTTCCGCGGCCGCCCGCTCCGGCCGCGGCCGCAAGCGGTGACCAAAGCCGGCGTCGCACGGACGTTCCAGAACATCCGGCTGTTCGCCAACATGACCGCGCTGGAGAACGTCATGGTCGGCCGGTACTGCCGCACCACGACCGGCCCGATCTCGGCGATTCTGCACGGGCCGAAGTACCGGCGCGAGGAACGCGAGACGCGCGAACGGGCGCTCGAGCTGCTGCGGTTCGTCGGGCTCGAGCGGAGCGCGGACCACCTGGCCCGCAACCTGCCGTACGGCGACCAGCGGCGGCTCGAGATCGCCCGCGCCCTGGCGACCGACCCGGGGCTGCTGCTGCTCGACGAGCCGACCGCGGGCATGAACCCGCAGGAGACCCGCGGCGCGATGGAGCTGATCTTCCGGATCCGGGAGCAGGGCCTCGCGGTCGTGGTGATCGAGCACGACATGCGGTTCATCTTCAACCTGTGCGACCGGGTGACCTGCCTGGTCCGCGGCGAGAAGCTCTGCGAGGGCACCCCGGAGTCGGTCCAGTCCAACCCGCGGGTGATCGAGGCGTACATCGGCACCGGACCCGAGGCTGCGGAGGGCGCCTGATGACAACGATCCTCGAGGTCAAGGACCTGGTCGTCGCGTACGGCAAGGTCCGCGCGGTCAAGGGCATCAGCTTCACGGTCAGCGAGGGCGAGGTCGTCACGCTGATCGGGACGAACGGTGCCGGCAAGACCACGACGCTGCGGACGATCTCCGGCCTGCTGCCGTTGACGGGCGGCTCGATCACCTTCCAGGGTGAGCGCATCGACGGCATGCCCGCGCACCGCATCGTCGAGCAGGGGCTGGCGCACGCGCCGGAGGGGCGGCGGATCTTTCCGCGGATGACCGTGGAGGAGAACCTCCGGCTCGGTGCGTACGCCCGTCGCGACACGGGGGTGGCGGCGGACCTGAAGCGGGTGTTCGAGCTGTTCCCGGTGCTGGAGGAACGTCGTCGCCAGGCCGCGGGCACGTTCTCCGGCGGTGAGCAGCAGATGCTCGCGATCGGCCGGTCGCTGATGTCGCGGCCGAAGCTGCTGATGCTGGACGAGCCGTCCATGGGCCTGTCGCCGTTGATGATGCAGCGGATCATGTCGACGATCCGCGAGCTGGTGACGGACGGGACGACGATCCTGCTCGTCGAGCAGAACGCCCAGGCGGCGCTGGAGCTCGCGCACCGCGGCTACGTCCTCGAGGTCGGCCGGATCGTGCTGTCGGACACCGGCCAGCAGCTGCTTGGCAACGAACAAGTCCGCAAGGCCTACCTCGGCGAAGACTAGTCGCGATCTTTCGTCCTGTGGTCGGGTTCGACCGGTCTGGCCCCTTTACGCCGGGCGGATGCCAGGTAGAGGGGCCACTGGCCGGGTGAGGCGACCACCTGCCAGACGCGGCGGTCCACGCGCTCCGTTACCCGGAGACGGCCTGGCACGTTCTAGCCTGTAGACGACAGGGTCTCCGTCCGGCCCGCCGAGGTTCCCGCGGGAGGTGCCGAGCATGCGCGTACAGACTGCTCGGCTGCTGATCCGCGACCTGCGGGAGGACGACCGCGAGTCCGTACGGCAGTGGCGGCACGACCCTGACGTCACCCGCTACCTGGACAACCCCACCGGGGCGGACGCCGACCACTGGTTCGACGCCGCGCTCCGCGCCAACGCGACAAGGCCGCGGCACTCGCACGACTGCGCGATCGTGCTGCTGCGCTCCGGCGAGGTCATCGGCTGGCTGCGGATCGGCAGCTCGATCGACACCCGGGCGGGGGAGTACGTAGCGTCGTACGCGCTGCGCCCGGAGTACTGGAACCAGGGCTACCTCTCCGAGGCCCTCAAGGCCGCTCTCGACGTCAGCTTCTCCGAGCTCGGCGCGCTGCGCGTCTACGCCCAGGCGTACCGGGCGAACGGCGCGTCGACGCGCGTGATGGAGAAGGCGGGCATGCGGTTCGCCGGCGCCGCGCCGTCCGCGGCACCCCTGCTCGGCGACAGCGTCCGGTACGTCGCCGAACGCGACACGAGGCGCCCCGGTTTCCTCACCAGGCTCGGGCTGCGCGGCGGTCAGCGCAGGCGGGTCGGGCTGGTCGTCGTTCTCGGCCTGGTCCTGCTGCTCGCCGCCCCCGTCGCCGTCAGCGCGACCCTGGACTGGCTGGACAAACCGACCGCGCCGGAGGACGCCCGGCTGCTGCGCTGGCAGCCGCGCGGCGAGCTCACCGACGACCGCGGGACGGTGAACGAGGCGAGCGACGCCTGGCGCGCGTACCAGGGCCAACGCCCCGGGCGCGAGATCTACGTCGTGTGGGCCGGGCGGATCGCCGCCGGCCGCCTTGTGCTGCTGCAGTCCGTCGGGCCCGACGACGTCCCGTACCTCGCGCAGGTCTCCGAGCGCGGCGAGCCGGCCAAGTGGGTCGTCGACCGGGTCGAGCAGCTCGACGAGCAGCCGCTGGGGATCGTGGTCAGGTACGACGGCAACCTGAACATGCCGATGACGCAGACCGGCACGGGTGCCTCGCTGGTGCAGCTCCTGCTCGCACCGCCGCACGCGCTGCGCCACGTCGGGACCCCGCGGCTGCTGCGGCGGACGCGGGAGCGCCCGAACGACCAGCCGAGCTGGGAGCCGCTGGTCGTCGACGACCGGGGGATGAGCAAAACCTGGCTGCACATCGACCGGCTGTCGCCCGACGGCACGGTGATCGCGATGGTGTGGCCCTCGTCCCGTGGCCGGGACTCCGTCCGTACGATCGCCGCGTCGCCGGAGGCGCTGCTCACCCGGCAGCCGACGATCCAGCTGGCCGACCCGACGTGGGGGCCGATGACGCCGTTCGACGAGCTCGTGTACGACGACGCCCGCGCGGCTGGAACGGTGCTCGGGCCGGACCACGTCGAGGGCGATGTCGCCCTGCTCGCGGCGCGGACGACCGACACCCGGACCTCCATCCTCGAGACCCGCAGGCAAGGCGTGTCGACCGCGGTGCTGGTCGTCTGGGGGCGGAACCGGGTGGAGTGCGTCGGCGACGCCATCTATCCGGACCTGGCGGACCGGTCGTTCGTCGCCATCGGCTGTGCGGACGCGACGCTGGACAAGACGATCCTGGCGGTGGTGGCGAAGCCGGGGACGGCGCGGTTCCAGGTGTCGGACGGGCGGGGTCGGCGGGTCGTGGAGTCGGCCGCCGCGCAGCCGCAGGTGCTGGTGATCGGGCCGGGGGCGCCGACGTACCAGCCGTACCTGGTGACCGCGTACGACGCGAAGGGTGTCGCGATCGACCGGGACACGATCGAGATGAACGGGACGTTGCCGCGGTAGCTCCCGCTTCAGCGGAAGGCTGCCACCGCCAAGGTGAGCAGCGGCGCCGCGACCAGCGCCGGCAGCAGGTCGCCGACTGGGAGCTGCTTGATCCGCAGCAGCCGCAGCCCGACGCCGAACAGCAACAGCCCGCCGGTCGCGGTGAGCGCGGAGATCTGCCCCTCGGACAGGAACTCGCCGAGTGCCAGGCCGACGAGCGTCAGGGTGCCCTGGACGACGAGCACGGCGAGGCCCGCGGCGGCGACACCCCAGCCGAAGCTCGCGGCGAACGCGATGGCGGCGAACCCGTCCAGCGTCGCCTTCAGCACGAGCTGCTCGCTGCCGCGCCCGAGCCCGTCCGAGATCGAGCCGAGCACCGTGAGCGGACCGACGCAGAACACCAATGAGGCCGCGACGAACCCCTCGACGTAGCGCCGGCGTTCCTCCGACTCCGAACCCTTGGACAGCCGGCGTTGGAGCGCGCCGCCGATGCCCTCGAGCCGGTTCTCCAGCCGCAGCAGCGATCCCACGACGCCGCCGATCACCAGCGCGGCCAGCACGACGAGGATCGTGGCGGCGTCGCCGACGTCGCGGACGAACGGCGCGTCCCGTACGGCGACCGCGGAGAACGCGGCGATGAGGATCGTCACCAGCCCCAGCGCGTCGGTGACGACGTCGCGTGTACGTTGCGGAAGCCGGTGGCCGAGCAGGACACCCAAACCGGTGCCCAGTAGGACGGTGGCGACGTTCAGTAGGGTCCCGAATCCGCGAAACACGCGTGGAGCTTAGCGGTTGCAATATTGACGGCTTCCATCGTTAAGCTGGCGGGTCATGACGACCGACGGCGCGGACCTGGCTCGGCTGCGGCGGTTCAACGAGCTCGCGGTGCTGGCGACCGTGCGCGCGGGCGGCGAGCTGCGGCTCGCCCAGATCGCCGAACGCACCGGGCTCGCTCGTGCGTCTGTGGGCGAGGTCGTGCGCGGCCTGGTCGGCAACGGCTGGCTGGAGGAGAAGGCGCCCGTCGTCGCCGGTCGCGGTCGGCCGGCGCACCGGTACGCGTTCCGCGCCGACGCCGGCCGGGTGCTGGGCCTCGACATCGGCGCGCACAACGTGCGCGTCCAGCTGGCCGATCTCGAGGGCACCGTGCTCGCCTCGCTACGGCATCGGACCGAGCCGGAGCTGCCACGCACCAAGCGACTTCAGGCGATCGAGCGGGCGATCCGTGACTGCCTGAAACAGGGTTCGGTCTCGTCCGATCAGGTGTGGGCGACCGTCGCCGGCAGTACGGGATGGGTGGACGGCGACGGACAGATCCTGCTGTCCGCGTCCATCCCCGACTGGGCGGGCGTCGATCTGGCCGGCAAGCTGCGCACGATCGTCGACGGGCCGATCGTGGTCGACAACGACAGCCGGCTCGCCGCATTGGCCGAGCAACGCCGCGGTGCCGGTGTCGGCGTCGCCGACCTGGTGCTGCTGCAGGCCGGGCGGCGTACCGGCCTCGGCCTCGTGATCGGTGGGCGGCCCCATCGCGGCTTCGGCTCGGCCGCCGGCGACCTGTCCATGCACCGGGTACTGAAGTGGGAGTCGGCGATCGAGTATCTCCTGCTCTGCAAGGCCGAACCGGCCTCCGGGCCGACCGACGACCACGTCGCGGACGTGCTCGTCGCGGCGGCCGAGGGCGATGCCGAGGCGCTCGTGGCGGTACGGCGGTACGTGCGCGAGCTGGGGGTCGCCGCGGCGGCAGCGGCGTCGATGATCGACCCCGAAGTGGTCGTTCTCGGTGGCTCGATGTCGGCGCACACCGAGCTGTTGTTGCCCTTGCTGGAAAGGGAGTTGGAGCTTCTTTGCCTGCGGCCGCCGACCGTACGCGGCTCCACGTTGGGCGCCGACTCCGCAGCGCTTGGCGCGGTCTGCCTCGCGCTCGAACGGCTCGACACCGCCCTGCTCGCCACCGGCGCCGGTCCGCTCGGTCCGCTCGCCCGACCCGCGAGCTAGGCGGCGAGGCTCCGCCTGGCCTTCGCCAAGGCCAGCAGCCCGTACGCGGCGAGCAGCGGCTTGAGCGGAGCCCACTCGCCGAGCCGGTAGTCGGCGGATCGCACCAGCCGAGAGGCGAGGTCGGGCCGCTGGCGCTGGACGTAGAGCCGGGCCTTGAGCGCGTGCAACGGCTGGGAGACGATCTTGATCCGGTCGGCGTCCTCGACGAACGGGATCGAGAACTCGACGTTCTGCCACGTGCTGCGCGACTTCGTCTCCACGACGACCTCGCCGGCGTAGCCGCGTTGGCCGGTCGCGTAGCGCGCCATCAGCTCCGCCTCGTGCGGTCCACCGCTGAACACGAGGCGGGTCGACGGCGCGCTCGGATCGATCGACCGCAGGGCGGCGCGAACTCGCCAGCGGTTGACGACGTTCAACCGGTCCGGCCGAGGATTGCGAAAGCCGAGGACGACGACGGCCTCGCTCCCGCCCCGGTCGGGGTGCGTCAACTGCCGGGACGCTCGTCCGTTGACGACCTCCGCCCACCCGACGACGAGCAGCAGCACGCCGACGACGCTGGCCAGGACGATCACCGTGCAGATCCTGGCACGCTCGACCGATTACCGCTCGCGAGCGACCTCCACCGCCAGCTCGTCCCCTTCGGCCAGCTCCAGCGAGGTCGCCAGCGTCTCGCGGGTGACGAGGTCGCGGTTCGCGTCGACCGCGGCCACGGTCTCGTCCGGCGCGGTCACGCGGAGCGCGATCCGGTCGGACACGTCGAGCGACGCGTCGCGCCGGGCTTGCTGCACGGCGCGGATCACGTCCCGCGCCACGCCTTCCGCCTCGAGCTCCGGCGTCAGCTTCGTGTCGAGCAGCACGACGCCCGCGTTGCCGGGCAGCGCGACGGCCGACTCCGAGGTCAGCGGTACGAGGCGCAGCTCGTACTCGCCATGTCGCAAGGAGACTCCGCCCGCCACCACGCCGTCGTCCGACACCGACCAGTCACCGGCCCGGACGGCCTTGATCACCCGCTGCACCTCGGCGCCGAGCCGCGGCCCCAGCGCTCGCGGCACGACCGCAAGCTCACGTTGACAGTGGGCGGTGACGTCGACGTCGAGCACCACCGACTTCACGTTCACCTCGTCGCGCAACAGTTCGACGAACGGCTCCAACGCCGCGGCGTCGGGCGACGCGACCGTCAGCGAGGCCAGCGGTTGCCGGACCCGCAGCGACGACGCCTTCCGCAACGACAGCGCGGCCGAGCACACCGTCCGCACCGCGTCCATCGACGCCACCAGCGCGGGATCGTCCGGCAGCTCGTCGGCCGACGGCCAGTCCGTCAGGTGCACCGAACGGGAGCCAGTCAGCCCGCGCCACACCTCCTCCGTCACCATCGGCAGCAGCGGCGCCGCCACCCGGCAGAGCACCTCGAGCACCGTGTAGAGCGTGTCGAACGCGTCGGAATCGCCTGCCCAGAAGCGAGAACGCGACCTCCGGACGTACCAGTTCGTGAGCACGTCGAGGAACGACCGCACCTCACCGCACGCCGCGAGGATGTCGTGCGCATCCAGCGCCGCGGTCATCGCGGTGACGGTCGAACGCAGCTTGGCCAGAACGTACCGGTCGAGCACGTGCGGCGAGTCCGTGCGCCAAGTCGCTGTCGCGGTCTCCGCGTTCGTGTAGAGCGCGAAGAACGAGTACGCGTTCCACAACGGGTTGATCGCCTGCCGCACCGCGTCGCGGATCCACAGCTCGCCGACCGCGCCCTCGCCGCCGCGTACCAATGGCGACGACATCAGCGACCAGCGCACCGCGTCCGCGCCGTACTGGTCGAACATCAGCTCCGGGTCGGGGAAGTTCCGCCGCGACTTGCTCGCCTTCCGGCCGTCGTCACCGAGCACGATGCCGTGCGTGACCGCCGTACGGAATGCCGGCCGGTCGAACAGAGCCGTCGACAGCACGTGCAGGTTGTAGAACCAGGCCCGCGTCTGCCCGATGTACTCGACGATGAAGTCGCCCGGGAAGTGGTGCTCGAACCAGTCCGCGTTCTCGAACGGGTAGTGCACCTGCGCGAACGGCATCGCGCCGGCCTCGAACCAGCAGTCCAGCACCTCCGGCACGCGCCGCATCGTCGACTTCCCGGCGGGGTCGTCGGGGTTCGGCCGGGTCAGGTCGTCGATCCCTGGACGGTGCAGATCATCGACGGGTACGCCGAAATCGCGCTCGAGGTCGGCGAGCGACCCGTACACGTCGACGCGTGGGTACGCGGGATCGTCCGACTTCCAGACCGGGATCGGCGAACCCCAGAAGCGGTTCCGGCTGATCGACCAGTCGCGCGCGTTCTCCAGCCACTTGCCGAACGAGCCGTCCTGCACGTGCTCGGGCACCCAGGTGACGTCGCGGTTGAGTTCGAGCATGCGTGCCTTGAGCTTCGTCACCTCGACGAACCAGCTCGCGACCGCCTTGTAGACGATCGGGGTGTCGCAGCGCCAGCAGTGCGGGTACGCGTGCGTGTAGCTGTCCTGGCGGACCAGCTGACCGCGTGCGGCGAGGTCGCGCAGGATCTGCTTGTTGGCTTCGAAGACCTGCTGTCCCTCGTACGGCGGCGCGACCGCGGTGAAGCGTGCCTGGTCGTCGACGGTCAGCACGGTCGGGATGCCGGCGGCCGTGCAGACGTCGAAGTCCTCCTCGCCGTGTGCGGGCGCGACCTGGACGATGCCGGTGCCGTCCTCGGTCGAGACGAAGTCGCCGGCCAGGACGGTGAACGCGTTGGGGGAGTCCGCCAGCTGGGTGGTGAGGAAGTCGAACATCGGCTTGTAACGGCGGCCTACGATGGTGTGGCCGGGGACGGTGTCGACGAGAACCGCGTCGCCGAACTCGCGTTCGTACGCTGCGAGCCTTGCCTCCGCGAGCACGTACCGGTGGCCGTCCTTCTCCACCACGGCGTAGTCGACGTCGGGGTTGACGACCAGCGCGACGTTCGGCACGAGCGTCCAGGGCATCGTGGTCCAGGCCAGCGCGCGTTCGCCGGTCTCGAGCTCGAACCAGACCGTCGACGCCGGGTCGGTGCGGTCGCGGTAGGCGTCGTCGACGCGGATCTCGGAGTTCGAGAGCGGCGTCTCGCAGCGCCAGCAGTACGGCAGGACGCGGAAGCCCTCATAGACGAGGCCCTTCTCGTGGAGTTGCTGGAACGCCCACATGACGCTTTCCATGTAGGTCACGTCGAGCGTCTTGTAGTCGTTGTCGAAGTCGACCCAGCGGGCCTGCCGGTTGACGTACCGGTGCCACTCGTTGGTGTAGCGCAGGACCGAGCTGCGGCAGACGTGGTTGAACTTGCCGACGCCGTACTCGACGATCTCGCGCTTGGAACTGAAGCCGAGCTCCTTCTCCGCGTACACCTCCGCCGGCAGGCCGTGGCAGTCCCAGCCGAACCGGCGCTCGACCCGATGGCCGCGCATGGTCTGGTAGCGGGGGACGATGTCCTTGATGTAGCCGACCATCAGGTGGCCGTAGTGGGGGAGCCCGTTGGCGAACGGTGGGCCGTCGTAGAAGACGAACTCGTTGCTGCCGTCTTGTCCGGCCTCGCGTTGGTCGATGCTGGCTTGGAACGTGTGGTCTTCCTGCCAGTACGCGAGGACGTCGCGCTCGACGTCAGGGAACGACGGACTCGCGGTGACGTGGTCGTCGTCTCGGTGTCGCGGATAACTCATCGGTCTTCTGCCTCTGTCCGTCTGCCCGTTCGTGCCTTGGGCGAGGACGAGCCGGAGCCCGCGGTACCACCTCGCTTGCCCCCGCTTGCTGCTCGTGCGGGGGCCGCTCGTGTCGGCTGTGACGGGCCGTACCCGTCCGGTTCTACTGAGCGCCTCTTGGCGCCGTTCTTCCGGAGGCTCACCGGTGATAGCCGGGTCGAAGCCTGTACCCCCACGATAGCGACCACGGTCCAGTCGATTTGCACCCTGCCGCGTTCTACGGCGCGCTCTCTGGGGCGTGGGTGCTCCGCCTCGCCATCTCGTCCGCCCGTGTCCGGTCGCGGCGGAGCGAGTCAAGGGCGCCTCTCTAGGCGGCGCTTCGCGCGGGAGAGAGGCGTCGCTTCGCGCGGGAGAGAGGCGTCGCTTCGCGATCTTCGACCCTTGACTAGCTCCGCCGCGACCGGAAAGGCGCATGGACGAGATCGACGTGGCGCCTGATCGACTCCCTGCCAGTTCCCCTGCCCATCACCCCCCGTCGATCAGCTCACGCCCGCTCTCGCCGCGCCCCTCCCTCGCGGCCGAGCTCCTGCACTTTGCCCATAAAGGGGGCGTTCGGAGGGTGCTCGCTGTGGTCGGGAACGCCCCTTTGATGGGCAATGTCACGATGCGGGACGCGTCTGGGCGTTTCGATGGGGGCGTCCCACTATCGGAGAGGCCGATCCATCCGCCAGGTGCGCTCGACGCCCGTGATCATGAAGCCGAACTGGTCATATACGGCGGGTTTGCCTTCATGATCACGTTCATGATCATGGACGGATGGTCGACGGTTGGGGTGAGGGGCACCCTGGTCCCATAGGTTCGGACCAGGGTGCCCCCGACCCAGCCAAAACCCTGCGGCGCGATCGTTCCCGTCCGCCTCACCTGGCGGGGTTGACGTTCAGCGGAGGGTCACCGAGTGCGGCACTCCGTGACCCTTGCCGCGGAAGTCGACTGTCAGTGGTGGTGCCGAGATCTCGGCGGGCAGGCGGATCACGCTGGTCGTCGGGACCAGGTCCGCGGTGCAGACTGCCCCGTTACTCGGCTCATCGGGTCGGACGGTGACCACGAGGTGGTGCGGATCCAGCGGTTCCACCTCGACCGGTTCGGTGGGGCACCCGCTGCTCCCGGCGACGACCACGGCGAGGTGCCCGTCGTCGGTGATCCACGCGGCAGGCCGCCAGTCTCCGCCCAGTCGTCCGCCCTCGGCTTGTTCGACGACGATGCCTGGCGAACACGACACGGCGAACGCCAGGGCAGCGAGCAGGCACCCGCCGCGCCAACGGGCAGGGCTCATGGCCGCACCGTCCCAGGTCGGGGCCGCCCACTCCTGGCAACGGCGGCCTTCTCCCTCACGACGCTCGAGGTGCCCGACCGGTTGGCTTACCAGCGGGGGATCCAGATGTCCTGGCGGACGAGGTGGTGGTCGGACGTGTCGTTCAGCCTCGCCAGCGGGGAGCTCGCCACTGGCCAGAAGACCGCGCCGTCCAGCGGATACAGGCCGGTCGACGGGACCACGTAGTCCACGCGCAGGTTGCCGGGCGCGTTGTCGGTGAAGTCGCCGGTGTCGAACTTCGGGTCGGTCTTGTGCCCCACGTTCGCCCCGCCCTGCAGCGCGGCGGCTTCGGTGCCGCCGGCGGACGAGGGCTTGGGGTCCTGGACGCGCGGCGCGTCGAGCAGTTGCTGGATCGCGCCCGGGATGCTGTCGCCGTCGAACGGGTCGGAGTTGTTGTCACCGGCGACGACGAACTTCGCTCCGCGCTTCAGTCCGCCGCGGTGGCCCTTGTCGTCGTAGATGTAGGAGCCGCGGCCCGGCGTCACGTAGTCCGCCATCAGCCGGATCTCGTCGGCGTTGCGCGTCCCGTTCCGGTCCTCCGGTCCGTCAAACACCGGCGGCGTCGGGTGGCTGACCAGGAAGTGCACGGTCTTGTCGCGGATCTCGATCGGCACGTCCCAGTGCGACTTCGACGACAGCCGGAAGATCTTCAGCACCTCGGGGGAGTAGTAGTCGCCCTTCGCCGGCGTGGCCGGGTCGTCGGGGAGCAACGCGCCGGGCATGTCCTTCCAGCGGAACTTCTGGAACGTTCGTACGTCCCGCTTGTCGATCGGGTACTTCGACAGCACGAGCATCCCGTACTGGCCGGGGAAGAAGCCGAAGCCGTACGCGTCGTCCGGCCCGTTCGGGTTGCCGTCCCGGTTCAGGTCAAGACCCGTCGGCACGCCGGTGTTGACCGGCGCGGTGTACGCGTACTTGTACCGGATCGCCTTGGCGCCGTTCTGCGAACGCTCGAGGTAATTCTTCCGGAACAGGTCGGCGGCGACGTTCTTCGCGACGTAGTCGAACTCGTTGATCAGCAGGACGTCCGGCCGGTTCAGCTGCACGACCTCGGCGACCTTCTTCGCCTGCGCGTTGTCCGGGGTCGACAGGTCGGACACCAACTGGCCGGCGGCGGCACGGTTCAGCGAGGCGTTGAACGTCGCGAACCGGACCTTCGTCCCGAACCAACCGCTCGACGCCTCGGCGGGCGCGGCCAGGAGGGTGCCGCCGAGAGCGGCGATCGCGGTCGCGGCGACGAGATGACGGATCTTCATGGCGAGCCAGGCTGCCACGTCCGGGCGAAGCTCGGGTGAGGAACGTGTGAACGACTAGCTCTGTGGCGCCGTTGCCGGCAGTCCGAACAACGCGAAGTGCTCGGCGCCGATGAACGAGGTGACCTCCGCGATCTTGTCGTCCCGCAGCGTGAGCACGTCGATCGACCAGGCGCGGTGTGGGCCTTCCTCGCCGATCGGCAGCAGGTAGCAGGCGATGGCGGGTTGGCCGTTCGCGCTGACGATCGTGTGCCGCCACGAGCCGCAGACGAACGGGATCTTCGTCGCGAACTCCAGCACGGCGTCGATGCCCTGGTACCAACAGCTCAGCGGCGGCATCGACCAGGTGACGTCCTGCCTGACCAGCGCGACGAACGCCTCGGCGTCGCCGCGTTCGAGCGCTGCCGAGAAGCCGTTCACGATCTCCTTCAGACGCGCGTCGTCGAGCCGGCGGACCGTCTGCTGCTGGCTCCTGGTCGGCACCTTCTCGGCGAGGATCTTGCGTGCGCGTTGCAGCGCGGAGTTCACCGAGGCGGTGCTCGTGTCCATGACGTCGGCGATCTCGGCGGCGGAGAAGTTCAGCACCTCGAACAGCAGCAGCGCGGCGCGCTGGTTGCCCGGCAGGTGCTGCAGCGCGGCGATGAACGCGAGCTCGACGCCTTCGCGTTGCTCGATGCTCTCGTCGAGTCCGACGTCCGGGTACGGGCCGAGCCAGGCGACCTCGGTGTTGGGCTTGTCGTCGAGGACGGCCACGGAGCTCGACGGGCCGAGGTCCATCGGCAGCGCGCGGCGCTCGCGTCGTTCGACGGCGTCGAGGCACGTCCGCGTCGCGACCGTGTAGAGCCAGGACCGCAACGTGCCGCGGCCCTCGAACCGGTCCAGCTTCCGCCAGGCGCGGATCAGCGCATCCTGCAGCGCGTCGTCGGCGTCGTGAACCGAACCGAGCATCCGGTAGCAGTGCGCGTGCAGCTCGCGACGCAGCGGCGCCACCAGGCGGTCGAACGCCTCGTCGTCGCCGGATCTGGCGCTGGCGAGGTCGGGATCCGCGGTTTGCTCGAAGAAAGTTTCGCCCACGCGATGATTCTGCCTTGCCGGCGGCGGTCCCATCTTTCGAGAGGGCAGGATCGCCCTCGAGCAGCTACGAAGGAGACCTCCGATGAACGACTCGATTCGTACCGGCACCATCCCCGTCGCGGGCGGCACGCAGTACTACGAGGTGCGGGGCAGCGGGCCGCTGCTGGCGCTCGTGGCAGCGCCGATGGATGCCGCGGCGTTCGCTCCGCTGGCGGACGACCTGGCCGCGGACTTCACGGTGCTGACGATCGACCCGCGGGGCATCGGCCGGAGCCCGTTGGACGACCCGTCGCAGGACTCGACGCCGGAGGACCGAGCCGACGACATGGTGGCCCTGGTCGCGCACCTGGACCTGGGGCCGGCGACAGTGTTCGGCTCGAGCGGCGGCGCGGTGACCACGCTCGCGCTGGCCGCGCGGCACCCTTCGGCCGTGCACACGGTGATCGCGCACGAGCCGCCGTTGAACGAGCTGCTGCCGGATCGCGAGACGCTGCACGAGAAGACCGAGGAGATGATCGCGCTCTATGGGTCGGGCGACCCGGTGGGTGCGTGGCGGCTGTTCATGAAGGTGGGGAACCTGAACCTGCCGGACGAGATCTTCGAGATGATCTTCGGCGGCGAGCGGGACGCGGCACGCGCGGAGGAGGAGCGGCGGTTCTTCCTGCACGAGCTGCGCGCGACCACGCACTTCGCGCCGGATCTTGGCGCCCTGCGGTCCGGCCCGGCGCGGCTGGTGATCGGGATCGGCGAGGAGTCGACGGACCAGCAGTGCGACCGTACGTCGCGCGCGCTCGGCGCCGAGCTGGGCATCGAGCCGACCCTGTTCCCGGGCGACCACACCGGCTTCGTCGACAACCCGGCCCCGTTCGCGAAGAAGCTGCGCGAGGTCCTTCGCCAGCCCTGACCCAGCCCGTGATCATGTACGTGATCATGAAGGCAAACCGGCGCATACGACGGCTAAGCCTTCATGATCACGAACATGATCACCGCGTCAGCTCAGTCGGGGAGGAGCGGCACGGTTTGGTGCTGGTCGTGGCCGAGGTGGACGGCCCGGGTGAGCGCCGACGTGCCGTACTTCTCGTGGACGTCGTCGATCGCCACGTCCAGCGCCGAGAGGTTGGCGTGGTCGAACGGCAGCTCCAGCTGGACGGTCGCGTCGTCGTCGAGGTTCTGCAAGGCCACCCCCACCAACGTGATGCCCTGGCGTTCGATGATCGGCATCGCGAGCTCGAGCAGGCCGCGGGCGGTGTGCAGGATCTTCTCGGTCTGCTGCGTCGGCCGCGACAGCGTGTGTGAACGGGTGGCGCGGGAGAAGTCGTCGAAGCGCAGCCGCAGGGTGATCGTTCGGCACAGCCGGCTCGCCTTCCGCAGCCGGCGGGTCACCCGGTCGACGAGCCCGACCAGCGCCGCCTCCACCGCACCGGGTGGCTTTCGCCGAGTACCCAGTGCCCGTTGCGCGCCGATCGAACGACGACGTACGCCCACCGTCACGGGCCGCGGGTCGCGGTTGTTGGCGAGCGCGAACAGGTGGTGCCCGACCGCCTTGCCCAGCATCGACGTCAGCCCGCGCTCGGCCAGCAGCGCGACGTCGCCGACCGTCACGATCCCGCGCTGGTACAGCTTCTCCGCGGTGACGGCGCCGACGCCCCACAGCTTCTGCACCGGCAACGGATGCAGGAACGCGAGCTCCTCCTCCGGCTCGACCACCAACAGCCCGTCCGGCTTCGCCACCCCGGACGCGACCTTCGCCAGGAACTTCGTCCGCGCCACCCCGACCGTGATCGGCAACCCCACCTCGGCGAACACGTCCCGCCGCAGCTTCGCCGCGATCTCCCGCGGCGAGCCGGCGATCCGCCACAGCCCGCCGACGTCGAGGAACGCCTCGTCGATCGACAGCCCCTCGACCAACGGCGTGGTGTTGCGAAAGATCTCGAACACCTCGTCGCTCGCCTTGGAGTACGCGTCGAACCGGCACGGCACCGTGATCGCGTCCGGGCACAGCTCACGCGCCTGCCGCCCGGTCATCGCGGTCTTGACCCCGAACGCCTTCGCCTCGTAGCTCGCCGCCAACACCACGCCGCCGCCGACCAGCACCGGCTTCCCGCGAAGGCGCGGGTCGTCACGCTGCTCGACCGACGCGTAGAACGAGTCGAGGTCAGCGTGCAGGATCGTCGCCTTCCCGGTCACGAACACATGTTCGCATCGACCACCGACAATCCGCGAGCCCCTCAGTCGAGACGAACGCTCAGATAGTCGCTGAGCCGAGCCGAGGCGGTCAGCATCGCCAACCCCCGCTCGGTGAGCTTGTGCTGCCAGCCCGTCAACGCGGCGGCCAGCGAGTCGGTCCCGCCCGCCGTACGGACCTGCTGAACGACGGACGCGATGTGCTCCAGCAGATACCCGCCCCGCCGCAGCAGGTGCGCGAGCTCGGCGTCGCGGACGTCGCTCGCCCCGTACGTGCGATACCCGGTCGCCGGATCGCGAACAGGTACGAGGATGCCGACGCTCTCCCAGGCGCGCAGCGTCGCCGGCGTCACGCCGAGCCGGTGCGCGAGCTCGCCGATCGTCCGCTCACCCGCGGGCGCCGCGGGGGAGGTGTCGGTCAGCTGCTCGATCGCCGCCCGGACCGAGGCCAGGGTCTCCCGGTCGCGGAGGAGCTGACCGTGGCCGCGGTCGATGACCAACAAGGCGTGGTCGAGCTCGGAACGGTGGACCGCCGCCATGATCTGCCCGCTGGCCGCGTGGCCGTACGCGGGAATGAGCGCGAGGTAGGCACGGAGCGCTGCCGCGTGCACTCTGGTGTAGACGCGGTAGCCGCTCGCGGTGCGCTCGGCCGGCGGGAGGAAGCCGCTCCGCTCGTAGTTGCGGACCGCCTGGGTGGAAATCCCGTGCTCCCGGGCCAGGTCCGTAGGTCTCAGGGTGGGCACTAGTTGGAGACTTTATCGCACCGGTGCCGGCCAGAGGTCGGAGAAAGTCTCAACCGTCTGCTCAACGATACGATCTAGGCATATGAGCCAGGACATCCGGGAGTTCCTCCCATCCTCATTCGACGTGTTGGCCCTCGGCGAACCCACCCACCTGGAGCCCGTCTTCGGCCGGATCCGCAACGACCTCCTCACCCACCTCGTCGACCAGGGCGTGAGGTCGATCGCCATCGAATCGGACCGCATCGCCGCGCTCGTCGTCGACGACTTCGTCCGCGAGGGCGTCGGCAGCCTGGACGAGGCGATGAGCGCGGGCTTCTCGCACAATCTCGGCACGTTCGACACCTACCGCCAGCTCGTCGCCTGGCTGCGCGAGTACAACCAAAGCCGACCGGTCGCGGAACGGGTGGCGTTCCACGGCTTCGACGCACCCACCGAGAACATGTCCGCACCCAGCCCCCTCGCGTACCTCGAGAAGGCTCGCGACTACCTGAAGCTGGACCACGACCTCGCCAGCCTCGTCGGCGACGACGAACGCTGGAGCCGCACGGAGGCGATCCTGGATCCCGCCGCCTCGCCGGGCGCGACCCAGGACGCCGAGCAGCTCCGCGCGATCGGCGAGGAGATGCTCCGCCAGCTCGACGACGCTCCCGCCGACACCGTCGAGTGGCGCCGCGCCAGGATCCACCTCACCGCCGGCCTCGGCCTGCTCCGCTACCACAAGCAGTCCGCCCGGCCAGAAGAGCAGGCCGCACGGATCTACCGCCTGCTCTCCTTGAGAGACGGGCTGATGGCCCAGAACCTGATCGAGATCCGCCAAGTCGAAGCCCGCCGCGGCCGAACGGTGTTGTTCGCCCACAACACCCATCTGCAGAAGCACTACGCCGCCTGGCGGCTCGGGGAGATGGACCTCGGCTGGATCGGTGCCGGAGCGATCGTCGCCGCACTCTGGGGCGACAAGTACGTCTTCGTCGCCGGCAGCCTGGGCCGCAGCGAGCACCTCGGACTGGGAGAGCCGGAGTCCGACACCCACGAGGGACTGCTCCAGAAGGAGTTCACGACCTGGGGTCTGACCGCGACTGACGTGAGGTCCGGTCGCGTCCGCACCGACCACGATCCGAGGACGGGGCTCATCCCGCTCAACCCCGCCACGCTGGACGGGGCCGACGCGATCCTGCACATCGCGGACGCATGACCGACTTCGAGCTGAGCCAGGACGAGCTCCGCGCGGTGACCGCCTTCGCGGCGGCCTGCGCGGAGGACGTCCTGGACGTCTTCGCGCAGGCGCACCCCGACGACCCCCGTCCGAGGGAAGCGATCGAGGCGGCGTGGGCGTTCGCTCGCGGCGGCAAGCGGACCAAGGCGATCCGTGACGCCGCCTGGGCGGCCATGCGGGCAGCGAGCGAAGCCGACACCGAAGTCGCGCGCGAAGCTGCCCGGGCCGCCCTCGCTGCCGCAGGAGCGGCGTACCTGCATCCGCTCGCGAAGGCCACCCAGGTCAAGCACCTCCTCGGGTCGGCGGCGTACGCGGCGCGCGTCGCCGAGCTGACGACTGGAGAGGCGCGGCTCGAGCGCGCAACGCAGCGCGCGACGCCCACCGTCGTCGAAGTGCTCGAGCGCTATCCCTCGGCACCACCGGGCGGAGGTCGCGTCGGCGAGCTCATCCGCGAGCTCGACGCCACCCTCCGGAGCTAGGAGGCGGCGATGCCGTCCAGCAACGCATGGAGGCCGAACGTGAAGCTGCGTTCGGTCTCCGCCTCGACGTACTCCAGGTACGTCTGCCCAGGCGCGAAGGCCGCGCCCGACTGCAGTCCCATGGCGCGCGGGAAGCGCGCGGTGAAGTCCGGCGCGACCTCGTCCAGCAGCGAGGCGCGCGAGCTCCACCACTCCTCGTCCGACACCCCCGTC
This sequence comes from Tenggerimyces flavus, assembly GCF_016907715.1. Taxonomy (NCBI): domain Bacteria; kingdom Bacillati; phylum Actinomycetota; class Actinomycetes; order Propionibacteriales; family Nocardioidaceae; genus Tenggerimyces; species Tenggerimyces flavus. The sequence continues at coordinate 4,495,529 of NZ_JAFBCM010000001.1, forward strand.
GCCAAGGCCGCCTGCCGCGAGTCGACCACCGAGGAGGCGTTGCCCCGGACGAAGTGCATGACGATCGCGAACACTCGCCGCTGCTCGTCCGCGGGCAGCCCGGTCCGTTCCAACACCCCGGCGGCCGCGTCGGTCGAGGCGAACTCGCCCGGCCCGAGCACCGGCCGCGCCTGCGAGATCTGGAGCACCCACGGATGCCGCAGATAGAACGCACGCCAGTCCGTCGCCCACGCGGTGACGGCCTCCCGCCAGGGCAACGCGGCGTCGTACGTCGACGGCAGCTCGCCCAGCAGGTGGTCGTACATCAGGTCGAGCAGCTCCCGCTTGCTCGGCACGTACGTGTAGAGCGCCATCGCCGTCCGGCCGAGCCGCTCGCCGACCGTACGCATCGACAGCGCGGCCATGCCTTCGCTGTCGGCGATGTCGGTGGCCACCCGGATGATGTCGTCGATGGAGAGCGCTGGCTTGGGTCCGGGACTCGTGCGAGGCTCGGGCGCACCCGCACGCCAGAGCAACCGCATCGACCGCTCCGCCTCGCCCTGGCCCGCGAAAACCACCACCCGAACGAACTCCTTACGTTGTAAGCTATAAGGCCCGTGACTCTAGCTGCTAAGGAAACGATGAGCAATCCCGCCGACAGCCATGACGTCATCCAGGTCCGAGGAGCCAGGGCGAACAACCTGGCCGACGTCTCGGTCGACATCCCGAAGCGACGCCTCACCGTGTTCACCGGCATCTCCGGATCGGGCAAGTCCTCACTCGTGTTCGGGACGATCGCCGCGGAGTCCCAGCGGTTGATCAACGAAACCTACACCGCGTTCATCCAGTCCTTCATGCCAAACGTGGGCCGCCCGGACGTCGACGCGCTGCACAACCTCTCGGCGGCGATCGTCGTCGACCAGGAACGGATGGGCGCCAACTCCCGCTCGACCGTCGGCACCGCGACCGACGCGCACACGCTGCTGCGGATCATGTTCAGCCGCATCGGCGTTCCGCACGTCGGGACGTCCGGCGCGTTCAGCTTCAACCTGCCCGAGGGCGCGTGCCCGGAGTGCGAGGGGCTCGGCAAGGTCTCGACGATCGACCTCGACCAACTCGTCGACCGTGAGCTGTCGCTGAACGAGGGCGCGATCACCGTTCCGCAGTTCGACGTCGGCACCTGGTACTGGCGCACGATCGCCGACTCCGGCTACTTCGACAAGGACACGAAGCTCAAGGACTACACCGAGGAGCAGTGGGAGAAGTTCCTCAACCTGCCGGCGACCAAGATCAAGCTGGCGGAGTACAACCTGACCTACGAAGGTCTGCTGGTGAAGGTCCGGCGCATCTACCTGTCGAAGGACAAGGACGCGCTGCAGCCGCACATGCGGGCGTTCGTGGATCGCGCGGTGACGTTCGCGAGCTGCCCGTCCTGCCACGGCGCGCGGCTGAACGAGGCGGCACTCTCCTCGAAGATCCACGGCAAGAACATCGCCGAATGCTCGGCCATGCAGATCAGCGACCTCGCCGAGTTCTGCCGGAGCATCGACGATCCGTCGGTCACTCCGTTGCTCACCTCGCTGCGCGAAACTCTCGACAGCCTCGTCGGGATCGGCCTCGGCTACCTCAGCCTCGACCGCGAGTCCGGCACGCTGTCCGGCGGCGAAGCCCAACGGGTGAAGATGATTCGGCACCTCGGCTCGGCATTGACCGACGTCACGTACGTGTTCGACGAGCCCACCGTCGGCATGCACCCGCACGACATCGAGCGGATGAACAAGCTGCTGCTTCGCCTGCGAGACAAGGGAAACACTGTTCTCGTCGTCGAACACAAGCCGGAGACGATCCAGATCGCGGACTACGTCGTCGACCTCGGCCCCGGCGCGGGCTCCGACGGAGGGCACATCTGCTTCACCGGCGACGTCCCCGGCCTCCGCAAGTCCGACACGCTGACCGGCCGGCACCTCGACCACCGGGCGACGCTGCGTGAGACCGTCCGCGAGGCGACCGGCCAGGTGTCGATCAAGGATGCCGATCTGCACAACCTGAAGAACGTGAGTGTCGATGTTCCGCTCGGCGTTCTCACCGTCGTCACCGGTGTCGCGGGATCCGGCAAGAGCTCGTTGATTCATGGCTCGTTGGCGAAACGGCGTGACGTGATCGTGGTGGACCAGTCCGCGATCCGCGGCTCGCGGCGGAGCAACCCCGCGACGTACTCCGGTCTGCTCGACCCGATCCGTTCGGCGTTCGCCAAGGCGAACGGGGTGAAGCCGGCGCTGTTCTCGGCCAACTCCGAGGGCGCGTGCCCGAAGTGCAAGGGCATCGGGCTGGTCTACACCGACCTCGCGATGATGGCCGGTGTCGCGTCGATCTGCGAGGAGTGCGAGGGCCGGCGGTTCACCGCGAAGGTCCTGACGTACGAGCTGAACGGCAAGAACATCGCCGACGTGCTGGCGATGTCGGTGGCCGAGGCGCGCGAGTTCTTCACTAAGGGTCCGGCGCGCACGATCCTCAACAGGCTGGGCGATGTGGGGCTCGGCTACGTTCGGCTCGGCCAGCCGTTGAACACGCTGTCCGGCGGCGAACGGCAGCGGCTGAAGCTCGCCATCCACATGGCGGAGAAGTCCGCGACGTACATCCTCGACGAGCCGACGACCGGCCTGCACCTCGCCGACGTCGACCAGTTGCTCGCGTTGCTGGACCGGTTGGTCGACTCCGGCAACTCGGTGATCGTGATCGAGCACCACCAGGCGGTGATGGCGCACGCGGACTGGATCATCGACCTCGGTCCGGGCGCCGGGCACGACGGCGGCGAGATCGTGTTCACCGGGACCCCGCACGAGCTGGTGGGTTCGGGCGACTCGCTGACAGCCCAGCATCTACGCACGTATCTCGGGGCATAGAGGCGTGTCGCGGAAGTTTCGGTAGGGTCCGGACCTCGTTCCAAGATCCGCGGACACCGTCCCTCGGCGCGTGCAACGCTGAAACCCATCGACCTTTGGGGGGCCAAGGCCGTGGGCATGCGTGCGAGATTCCTCGCGGCTTCGGCCGTGGTCGGCGCGGCGATACTGCTGACGCCGACCGCGGCGAGCGCCGCCATCTCGTTGGACTCGACCTTCGGAACCGGCGGCGCCGTGCTGACCGACCTCGGCGGGGCGGACAGCGTGGACGCCGCCAACGACGTGCTCGTCCAGCCGGACGGCGCCATCGGCGCCGCGGGCTGGTCGACGCCGTCGGGTGGCACCGGTGACTTCGCGCTGGTCCGCTACCTGGCGAACGGAGCGCTGGACCCGTCGTTCGGTACGGGCGGCAAGGTGACGACCGACTTTGGCGGGCAGGACGACATCGCGACCGCGCTGGTGCGGCAGCCCGACGGCAAGCTCGTGGTCGTCGGACTTTCCGGAACCGGCTGGAACTATCGCTTCGCCGCCGCCCGGTATCTCGCGAACGGGACGCTGGACTCGACGTTCGGCACCGGCGGCAAGGTGCTGACCAACCTGTACAGCAGCGCGATCGGCGGCGCGCGTGCCGTCGCGCTGCAGTCGAACGGCCGGATCGTGGTCGCCGGCGGGGCGTACTCGACGGCGGTCGGCTGGCAGTTCGCGACCGTTCGGTATCTCGCGAACGGGACCCTCGACTCGGCGTTCGGCACCGGCGGGATCGCGCTCACGTCGGTCAGCGTGCCGGACGTGAGCAGCCGGCCGTTCGACCTCGCGTACGCCGTCGCCATCCAGTCCAACGGCCGGATCGTCGTCGCCGGCAACGCGGGGCGGGACTACGGGCGGGGCGGGATCGGCTGGGAGTTCGGGCTCGTCCGTCTCACCGCGGCTGGTGCGCTCGACACCTCGTTCGGCAGCGGCGGGAAGACGGTCACGAACGTGTCGACCGGCCGGTCGCGGGTGCACGACCTCGCGGTCCGATCCGACGGCCGGATCGTCGTCGCGGGCGAGGCGGGCGCGTCCCTCACTGGCGGCAACAACGACCTCACGTTGGCGCGGTACAAGGCGAACGGCACGCTCGACACCGCGTTCGGCACCGGCGGGGTCGTCCAGACCGACGTCAACGGCGCCGGCAGTCACGACAGCGCGTCGGATCTCGCGCTCCGTTCGGACAACGGGGTGCTGGTCGCCGGCTCGACGTCGGTGAACGGTCAGCTCGTCTTCGCGGTCGCTCGTTACGGCGCGAACGGCGCGCTCGCGGAGCTCGTCCCCACCGCTGTGGGGGACTACGACTACGGGTACGGGATGGCGGTGCAGACGAACGGGCGGCTTGTCGTCGGCGGCCAGTCGTACGGAGCGAGTGGGAGCGACTTCGCGGTGGCGAGGAACCTCCCTTAGCCCAGGTCGGCCGTTAGGGTCGTCGGCCATGACCGCATCGCTCGCCCGCGTGCAACGGTCGCTCGGCGACCCCGACCTGACCTATCCGCTCTTTCCTCCGCTGACGGCGGGGTGTCCGGGGACCAGTACCGACGAGCTCGCGTACCCGCTCGAGGTGGACTACGCGTACGACGAGCTGTCCGCTGGGTTTATCAATCCTGCAAGGGGATCTGGGCTCGACCGGTGGGCGGCACTGCTGCCGCCGCTCGCCGCGCCGGGCCTGGAGGAGGGTGCGACGCCGCTCGTCGAGGCGGGCGACGGCTTGTGGATCAAGGACGAGTCGCGTAATCCGACCTGGAGCCACAAGGACCGCCTCAACCGCTGCACGGTCAGCGCCGCGGTGCACATCGGCGCGCCGGGCATTGTCGTGGCGTCGTCCGGCAACCACGGCGCGTCGGCGGCCGCGTACGCCGCCCGGGCGGGGCTGCCGTGCGTCGTGTTCGCGTCCGCCGGGATGCCGCCGGCGGTGTCCTCGTTCCTGCAGGCGTATGGCGCGGTGGTGCTCCCGGTACCGGCCGCCGCACGGTGGCCGTTGATGCGGCGGGTGGTCGAGGAGTTCGGGCTGCACCCGGTGAGCAACCTGACCGTCACGCACACCGGGCACCCGTTCGGGCCGGAGGGGTACAAGACGATCGCGTACGAGATCGTCTCGGACCTGGGCTCCGTGCCGGCGGCGGTGTTCGTGCCGACGGGGTATGGCGAGTTGCTCTATGGGGTGTGGAAGGGCTTCGTCGAGCTGCGGCGGCTCGGTGTCGTGTCGCGCGCGCCGCGGATGTTCTCGTGCGAGTCCCGTGCGGGCGCGCCCTTGGCGGCGGCGTTCGCGGCGGGCACGCCGACCGGTCGGGTCGAGGTGGCGCCGAACGACGCGTACTCGATCGCCTCGCCCGTCAGCGGCTACCGCGCGCGTGTCGCCGTCCGCGACAGCGGCGGCGCACCCCTGACCTCGACCGACGCCGAGCTGCGCGCGGCGGCGGAGACCCTCGCCCACGCCGGCCTCTGGTACGAGCTGTCCAGTGCCGCTGGCCTCGCTGGCTACCGTACGGTCGCCGACGAGCTGGGGGAGGGACCGGTCGTCTGCATCGCGACCTCGAGCGGCTTCAAGGACCGCTCAGTCGGCCTCCACCCCGCCGCCGAGCTCGCCCCGGACTGGCCCGCCATCCGCGACCAGCTCCGAGCCGCCGGCCTACAGACCTGACCGCCCTCGCCGTGATCATGTACGTGATCATGAAGGCAAACCCGGCGTATACGACCAGTCCGGCTTCATGATCACGTACATGATCACCAGTTCGTCACGCCAGCGTCAGGGTCCAGGTCGCGAAGACCCGGACCCATGACGCGGCGGACTACCTGTTCCTGGACGAGCTCACTGCGGCTTGGGCGCCGGGCGCAGGAAGCAGGTGAGGCGGGCCGTGCACACCGGGCGGCCCTCCTCGTCGGTGATCGCGATCTCGTAGCTCGCGACGCTCCTGCCGAGGTGCAGTGGCGTGGCGACGCCCATCACCTTGCCCGACGAGACGGCGCGGTGGTGGGTGGCGTTGATGTCGACGCCCAGGGCGATCCGTTCGGGCCAGCCGTGGATCGCGGAGGCGATCGACCCCAGCGTCTCGGCGAGGACACAGTTGGCGCCCCCGTGCAGGACCCCGTACGGCTGGGTGTTGCCCTCGACGGGCATCGTCCCGACGGTACGTTCGGCGGTGGCCTCGGTGATCTCGATCCCCATCCGGTCCGCCAACGTCGACTTGAACGTCGACAGGTCCAGCTGCTCCAGCTGTTCAGCCATGCATGTCTCCAAGGAATTCGATTCACCAACCGCTGGACCAACGTACCTGCCGAGGCTGTCGGTGGCCCCGACTAGAGTCACACCGTGGCTGCTACCGACACCCCCACGACCGGGTCCCGCCTGCTCCTGCTCGACGGCCATTCGCTGGCCTATCGGGCCTGGTACGCCCTGCCACCGGAGAACTTCTCCACCAAGACGGGGCAGACCACGAACGCGGTGTACGGCTTCACCTCGATGTTGATCAACATGATCCGCGACGAGCAGCCGACGCACATCGCGGTGGCCTTCGACGTCGGCAAGAAGACGTTCCGCAGCGACGTCTACACCGAGTACAAGGCGAACAGGGCGAAGACGCCCGACGAGTTCCGCAGCCAGCTGTCGTTGATCAAGGACGTGCTGGACGCGTTGAACATCGTGCACGTCGAGCTCGAGGGCTACGAGGCCGACGACGTCATCGCCACGCTCGGTAAGCAGGGTCTCGAGGCGGGCTTCGAGGTGCTCGTCGTGTCCGGCGACCGCGACACGTTCCAGCTCGTCACCGACCAGCTCACGGTGATCTACCCGACCCGCGGCGTCTCCGAGGTCGCGCGGATCACGCCGGAGGAGGTCGTCCGGCGCTACACGATCCCGCCGGAGCGCTATCCCGACCTCGCCGCGCTCGTCGGCGAGTCCAGCGACAACCTGCCGGGCGTGCCCGGCGTGGGCGCCAAGACCGCGGCGAAGTGGATCAACCAGTACGGCTCGCTGGACGACATCGTCACCAACGTCGAGTCGATCAAGGGCAAGGTCGGCGACTCGCTGCGCGAGCACCTCGGCCAGGTGCTGCAGAACAGGCAGCTGAACGGTTTGGTCGAGGACCTCGTGCTGCCGTACCAGCCGAGCGAGCTCAACCTGCAGCCGTGGGACCGCGACCAGATCCACCAGCTGTTCGACTCGCTGGAGTTCCGGGTGCTGCGCGACCGGCTGTTCCAGACGCTCGCCACGCCGGAGCCGGAGGCCGACGAGGGCTTCGAGGTCGTCGGCACCAAGCTCGCGCCCGGGGCGGTCGCCGAGTGGTTGTCGTCGCACGCGATGGGTGACGTCCGCACCGGCCTGCACGTGCAGGGCGCGTGGGGGAGCGGCACCGGGCGCGTCGACGGCGTGGCGCTCGCGTCGTCGGACGGCACCGCGGCGTGGGTCGACCCGGCCGAGGTGTCGCCGGAGGACGAGAACGCGCTGAAGGCGTGGCTCGAGGACGCCGACCACGAGAAGGCGCTACACGACGCGAAGGGGCCGATGCTCGCGTTGGCCGCGCACGGTTGGCGCATCGCGGGCGTGACCAGTGACACCGCGCTGTCGGCGTACCTCGTGCGGCCGGACCAGCGGTCGTACGACCTCGCCGACCTGGTGCTGCGGTATCTGCGGCGGGAGCTGCGTTCGGAGGACCCGGCGGACGGTCAACTCAGCCTTGACGGGGTTGCCGAGGAGACCGGCGTTCCGGAGGTCGCGATGGTGCGGGCTCGCGCGGTGATCGACCTCGCGGAGGCGTTGGACACCGAGCTGGAGAACAGCGGCGGCTCGCCGTTGCTGCGCGATGTCGAGCTGCCGTTGGAGAAGGTGCTCGCCCGGATGGAGCAGGTCGGCGTCGCCGCCGACGTCGAGTTGCTGACCGACCTCGAGGCACGCTTCGCCGGGCAGGTGAAGCAGGCGGCGGACGACGCGTACCGCGTGATCGGCAAGGAGATCAACCTGGGTTCGCCGAAGCAGCTGCAGGTGGTGCTGTTCGACGAGCTCGAGATGCCGAAGACGAAGCGGACGAAGACCGGGTACACGACGGATGCGGACGCGCTGCAGGCGCTGTACGTCCAGACCGAGCACCCGTTCCTCGCCCACCTGCTGGCACACCGGGACGCGTCGCGGCTGCGGCAGACGGTCGAGGGACTGTTGAAGACGGTCGCCTCGGACGCGCGGATCCACACGACGTTCAACCAGACGATCGCGGCGACCGGGCGGCTGTCATCGACCGAGCCCAACCTGCAGAACATCCCGATCCGCACCGAGGAGGGGCGCCGGATCCGCGAGGCGTTCGTCGTCGGGCCTGGGTACGAGAGCCTGCTGACCGCGGACTACAGCCAGATCGAGATGCGGATCATGGCGCACCTGTCCGAGGACGCGGGGATCATCGAGTCGTTCCGTTCCGGGATGGACTTCCACGCGGCGACAGCTTCGCGGGTCTTCGGAGTCGATGCCTCGGAGGTCACGACGGAGATGCGGGCGAAGATCAAGGCGATGAACTACGGCTTGGCGTACGGGCTGTCGTCGTACGGCCTGTCGGCGCAGCTGAACATCCCGGTCGCCGAGGCACGCGAGCTGATGGACGAGTACTTCGAACGCTTCGGCGGCGTACGCGACTACCTGCAGGGGATCGTGGCGGAGGCGCGCAAGACCGGCTACACCGAAACCATTCTCGGCCGCCGGCGCTACCTGCCCGACCTGCTGAGCGACAACCGCCAGCGCCGCGAGATGGCCGAGCGGATGGCGTTGAACGCGCCGATCCAGGGTTCGGCCGCGGACATCATCAAGGTCGCGATGCTGAACGTCGACCGGGCGTTGCGCCAAGCCGGCTTGAAGTCTCGGATGCTGCTGCAGGTGCACGACGAGCTCGTGTTCGAGGTGGCGGCGGGGGAGCGGGACGAGCTGGAGAAGCACGTCCGCGACCATATGGGCGCCGCGGCCGAGCTGACGGTCGCGCTGGACGTCTCTGTCGGCGAGGGCCGCACCTGGCACGAAGCGGGCCACTGACCCGGTTTCGTCCACAGCCGTGCGGGTCGCCGAGCTTTCCACAGGCGACGAAGCATCAGCAGGTCCTGGTTCGACTGTGGATGGAGCTCCACCAACGCAAGGCCAAGGACCTCAAGGTCGTGCAGGCGTGAACCTTCGGCTGCGCCCGATGCGGATCCTGGTCCCCGACATCGTCGTGCTCCGCCGGACCGAAGAGGTTGTCAACCGCGCGGCGGACACCGCAATGGCGGTGGAGATCGTGTCGCGCTCGGGCAAGTTCCGCGATCGCAAGGTCAAGCCGATGCAGTACAGCGAGGCGGGCATCCCCTGGTATCTGCGCGTCGAGCTCGAGCCCCGGCTGGAGTTGTTCCTCTACCGCCGCGAGGGTGCGGACTACGTCGAGGACGCCCGCGCCGGTCTGGGCGAACGGCTGGAGATCGCGGACCTCGGCATGTCGATCGAGGTCGACGCACTTCTGCGCGACCTGTGACGCGCCACCCGGGCCCACTCGTGGTCGGCCCGGGTGATCGCCTCCTCGACGTTGCTCACTGGAACGGTCGTACCTCGATCTTCCGATCGCAGATCTTCGACGCCTCGGTGGCGAGCTTGAGCGCCACGTCCAGGTCGGGGGCTTCCCACACCCAGACGCCGGCGAGGTACTCCTTGGACTCCACGAACGGTCCGTCGCTGATCACCGCCTGCTCGCCGCGGTTGTCGATGACTGTGGCCGCGGCGGTGTCGGCTAGCCCGCCCGCGAAGACCCAGTAGCCCTCGGCGATCAGGCGTTCGTTGAACGCGCTGATGGCAGGCTGCCTGTCCCCACTGCCGGGATTGCTCTTGTCGTCGATCACCGAAACCAGATATTTCATCTGAGGATCATCTCCTGTGGCCTCAGGCCGCATACTGCGGGCGCCCCGCCGGACGGAAGACCTGGATCGTCACGCCCTTCGAATCGACGCGCGACTCGACCAGGTCGAGCGCGAGATCCGGGCCGGCGTCCGGGAACAGTCTCTCGCCCTGGCCGAGGATCACCGGGAACACGACCAGGGTCAGCTCGTCGATGAGCTCGTTCTCCAGCAGCCACCGGATCAGGACGCCACTGCCGTGCACCTGCAGCTCACGCCCGGGCTTGGACTTCAGGTCCGCGATGGCGGTCGCAAGGTCGTCGGACAGCACGGTGGTACCGGCCCACTCGGGATCGGCGAGCGTGCTCGACACCACGTACTTGGGCTGGTTGTTCAACGCCCGCATGACGGGCTCCCAGCCAGGGACATCCTGCTCGGTCAACGTCCCCCACGAACCAGCGAAGATCTCAAAGGTCCGCCGGCCGAACAGGAACGCGTCGGCGCGCTGGAAGGTTTGGTTGAGGTACGCGACGGTCTCGGCGTCACCCTTCCCCCGAGCCCAGCCGCCGCGCACGAATCCGTTCTTGCGGTCCTCCTCGAACGAGTGGCCGTTCCCCTGCATCACGCCGTCGATGGTGAGCTGGGTCATGGTCGTCAGCTTCATGTTCGCGCTTCCTTCACGTCGGTGCCGGCCCCTTGTGGGCTGCCTCACCCCCGCTACGAACGCCACCGCCCCGATCCGACACCGCCGCACGGAGATCTTCCAGCAGATGCTGGGGCGCCGGTCGTCGACGACGTGCCACACTGGCCGACGATGCGCACGATCGACGTGGCCGAGCGGCGGGCTCGGGTGGCGAAGCGGCAGCGGATCGCGGCGCCGTTCCGGACCGACGACGTGGCCGAGGCGGCGCGTTCGGTCGTCGCGCTGCACGGCACCGATCCCGCGACCGTCTACCTGTCCGCCTGGGCGCGGCTGAAAAAGCCGACCGTCGAGCAGATCGAGCAGGCGTTGTACGTCGACCGCACGCTCGTCCGGCTGCTCGGCATGCGTCGCACGATGTTCGTGCCGCCGCGCGAGCTCGCGCCGGTCATCCAGGCGTCGTCCGCGCGAGCGATCGCGGTCGAGCAGCGCAAGCTGCTGATCAGGCACCTCGGCGTGGGCAGCGACATCGAGGACGCGGCCACGTTCCTCGACGACGTCGCCGCCAGTACGGTCCGGGCGCTCGAGGTACGCAAGGAAGCGTTCGCCCAGGAGCTCTCCACCGACGAGCCGCGCCTGAAGACCAAGCTGCGGATGGCCCAGGGCAAGAGCTATGAGGCCGAGGTCAACATCACCACCCGCGTCCTGTTCCTGCTGTCCGCCGAAGGCAAGATCATCCGTGGCCGCCCGCGCGGCACCTGGCTCAGCAGCCAGTACCGCTGGACGACGCCCGAGGTCTGGCTCGGCGAGCACCTCGACACGATGACCACCGAAGAGGCGAAGGTCGAGCTCGTCCGCGCCTGGTTGAGCGCGTTCGGCCCGGGAACGATCGCCGACCTCCGCTGGTGGACGAAGTGGACCGCCGCGGACGTTAAGAGGGCGCTCGCCACCCTCGAGCCGACCGAGGTGGACCTCGGCAACGGCACCATCGGCCTCGTCCTGAACGGTGACGACGCGCCTACCAAGCCAGCTGTCAAGCCGTGGTTGACGTTCCTCCCCGCGCTTGATCCGACCACGATGGGTTGGCAGCAGCGGGAGTGGTACCTGGGCGAGCACGGCAAGCGGCTGTTCGACACCAACGGCAACGCCGGCCCCACCATCTGGGCCGACGGCCGCGTCGTCGGCGGCTGGGCCCAACGCAAGAGCGGCGAGGTCGTCTACCAGTTCCTCGAGGACGTCGGCAGCGAGCACGAGTGGCGAGCCGAACAAGAAGCCGAACGTCTCACTCGTTGGCTCGGCGACGTCTGCGTCATCCCCCGCTTCCGCACGCCACTAGAACGTGAGCTGTCCGCTTAGGCCACGCAGAACTCGTTGCCCTCCGGGTCCTGCAGCACAGTCCACCGGTGGCCCCATTCGTCCTTCTCCGTGACCACCGTCGCTCCGAGCTCGAGCAGCCGCGCCACCTCCGCCTCGCGGGCGCCGCCGGTGTCGAGGTCGAGGTGCAGCCGGTTCTTCGCGCCCTTCTGCTCCGGAACGCGGATGAAGAAGAAGTCTCCGCTCGCTGCCGTCTTCATCCCCAGAAACGCGTTCGGGACCCGCGTCTCGACCGTGCCGTCGAGCACCGCCGCCCAGAACTCCGCGACGAGGCCGGGGTTGTCGCAGTCGAAGGTGACGTTGCTGACACGAATTCCCATGGAAACAAGGCCTTTCAGGACACCTGGCCGACGATCGGCCAGAGGATCTCGGTACGGAAGTCCGCTGGATCGGCGGTCTCCGTGTAGCTGATCAGGTACGACTCCCGCACCGGCAGCTCGCTCCAGGACGCGTGCTGCGCCACCCACGCCCCGAGCGCGCGGTAGGTCTCGGTGATCGACTCGTACGAGCCGGCATGAACGAGCACCGCCACCCGCATCGCGGGTAGCTCGCTCAACACGACCGGCCCGGGCGGGGGAGTGACCGGAGCGGCGATCGGCTGGTACGCCTCGATCGGCTCGGCCTCCTCGTCCTGCAGGACCGCCGAATAGAGCGCGCCCACCGGCCCGGACGGCGTCGCCGAAGCGGAACGCACCGCGTCGGCGATGGACGGGTAGGCGTCGCCGAGGAACGTGGCGAACTGCCGTTCGGGCACGGTCCCGCGCACCGCCAACGTGTGCGCGGCAGGCTCGTCCCGCACGTGCACCGGCGTGTGCATCGACGGCTGCTCGACGCTCGCCTGCAGCTCGGTGACGATCCGCTGCGCCTGCTCTAACCGTTCCCGCATCGCCGCCTGATGAGTCGCGAGGATGCGCTGGGTGACGGCCGGATCCCGCGCCAGCAGGATCTGCTTCGCCGCCTCGAGCGGCAGGTCGAGCTCGCGCAGCCGCCGCAGTACCGCGCCGTCGGTGAGCTGGGACAACGCGTACGCCCGGTAGCCCGTCTGCGGATCCACCGACGCCGGCACGAGGATGCCCGCCTCGTGGTAGTTGCGCAGCGCCTTCACCGACAGCAGCGTCGCTCGGGAGAACGCGCCAATCGGCAGCAGCGGCTCGGTCATGGGGGACACAGTGGAGTCTCCTCCCGGGGGAGAGTCAAGCAAGAATGCTCGGATGGCGAAGCGTTGCTGGTGGGGCTGGGGCTACGAGCATGCCGCAGTGGCGGGCGCTGAGCGCGAAGCGCTCATGGCCCGTGTCGCCGCGCTGCTCCCCGGCCACGACCTCACCGACCACCCGCCTCCCGATGCCCGCACCCTGGCACTGCCGAAGCCGCGGATCAGCCGGCCACCGTTCAGCGACGACCCGGAGGACCGCGTCGCCCACAGCCACGGCAAGGCGTTCCGCGACATCGCCCGCAACCTCGAAGGCAACGTCGAGAGCGTCCCCGACCTGATCGCGCGCCCGCGCACCGAGCAGGACGTGGTCGACATCCTCGACTGGTGCACGCGCGAGGGCGTCGCGGTCATCCCGTACGGCGGCGGCTCATCCGTCGTCGGCGGCGTAGAGCCACGCTGCGCGGCCGACTATCCGGGCGTCGTCTCGCTCGACCTTTCGGCCATGGACAAAGTCCTCGAGGTCGACCCCATGAGCCGAGCGGCGAGGATCCAGGCCGGCACGTTCGGCCCGAACCTCGAAGAGCAGCTCAAGAAGCACGACCTCACGCTGCGGCACTACCCGCAGTCGTTCGAGTTCTCCACGCTCGGCGGCTGGCTCGCCACCAGAGCCGGCGGGCACTTCGCCACGCTCGCCACGCACATCGACGACCTGGTCGAGTCGATCCGTACGGTCACCCCGGTCGGCATCAGCGAGTCGCTGCGCGTCCCGGCCTCCGGTGCCGGACCCTCGCCGGATCGGCTCTTCCTCGGCTCCGAGGGCACCCTCGGCGTGATCACCGAGGCCTGGATGCGCCTCCAGGCGAGGCCGACCTGGCGCGCCTCCGCCTCCATCGCGTTCGACGACTACGCCGCCGCGGTCACCGCGACAAGGCTGGTCGCGCAGTCCGGGCTGCATCCCGCGAACTGCCGGCTGCTCGACGCCGCCGAGGCGTTCCTCAACGCGGGCGTCAGTGTCAACGGCGGCTTGCTGCTGCTGGCCTGGGAGTCCGCCGACCACCCGGTCGACGCCGCGTTGGAACGAGGACTCGAGATCTGCCGCGACCACGGCGGCCGCCCAGAGGAACGCAAGGACGCGGCAGGTAGCTGGCGGGAGGCGTTCCTCCGGATGCCGTACCAGCGCGACGCCTTGGTGCGTTCGAGCCTGATCGTGGAGACGTTCGAGACCGCGTGCACCTGGAGCGCGTTCGGCGACCTGCACGCCGCGGTCACCACCGCGGCGCACGACGCGATCAAGCAGGTCGCCGGCCGCGGAATCGTGACCTGCAGGTTCACCCACGTCTACCCGGACGGTCCGGCGCCGTACTTCGGCATCTACGCCACCGGCCGCTGGGGGAGCCTGGTCCAGCAGTGGGACGAGCTGAAGGTCGCGGTCTCCGACGCTCTCGCCGCACATGGCGGAACGATCACGCATCACCACGCCGTGGGGCGCGATCATCAGCCCTGGTACGCGAAACAGCGCCCCGAGCCGTTCGCCATGGCTTTCCGTGCGGCCAAGCAGGCGCTCGACCCCGCCGGAATCCTCAACCCTGGCGTGTTTTGACGCAGCAGAAGATCGCCGTTCCGGGAATGAGCTGGCCGCGCAACGGGCTCCAGCCGTCCCAGGTCTGGCGGTTGCCGTCGGGCCACTCCGGCTCGACGAGGTCGCGCAATGCGAAGCCCGCTTCGGCGATCAGCCTGACCCAGTCGCCGATCGTGCGGTGGTGCTCGGCGTAGCTCGGCCGGCCGGACTCGTCGTGCTCGACGTACGGCGTGCGGTCGAAGTACGACTGGTTCACGACCAACCCGCGGTGCGACGGGTCGTCGAGGAACGCCCAGCGGATCGGATGCGTGACGCTGAACACGAACGCCCCACCCGGCCGGAGCGCCCGTCGCACCTCGCGCAGCACCAGGCCGGCGTCGGCCACGAACGGCAGCGCCCCGTACGCCGAGCACGCCGCGTCGAACACACCGTCGGAGAACGGGAGCCGACCGGCGTCCGCGCACACCACGGGTACGTCCAGGCCGGTCTGCTCCGAGATCCGCCGGGAGTGCTGCAGCTGTCGCAAGGCCAGGTCGAGGCCAACCGGCGACGCGCCGGAAGAGCGCAGCCAGCGCGCGCACTGGGCCGCCCCGCAGCCGACCTCGAGCACCCGCCTGCCGGCGACGTCGCCCAGCAACCGCGCCGACGACTCGTCCAGTCCCTCCGGTCCCCACACGAAGCCGGTGTCGCGGAGGAATGTCCCGTGCTCCGCCTGGTACTCGTCGGCGTTCGCGTCCCACCAGCTCCGGTTGGCGCGCACCGACGCGGCGTTGTCCAGATTCGCTCCCACGCCGCTCATTCTGGCGGCCGAATGGCAGGATCGTTGTCATGGCATCCGCTGCGGGCTTCTTCGCCGACTTCACCACTCCGGGCCCTTCGACCGGTGAGGCCGGCGCCAGTACCCATCCCAGCCGTTCGACTGGGGAGGCCGACGGCATGTGCGCGTTCATCGACGCGTCGCCGTCGCCGTTCCACGCCGCCGACGAGGCCGCGTTGCGGCTGAGCCGGCAGGGGTTCCTGGAGCTGGAGGAGACCGCGCGCTGGCCCCGCGAGAACGGGCGGTTCTTCGTCCGCCGCGGCGGCAGCCTCATCGCGTGGAGCACCGAGCACAACGGTGACGTCGGCACGCCGTTCCGCATCGTCGGCGCCCACACCGACAGCCCCAACCTGCGGATCAAGCCGCACCCCGACGTGAGCCGCGCGGGGTGGCAGCTGCTCGCCGCCGAACCGTACGGCGGCCCGCTGTTCAACACCTGGCTCGGCCGCGACCTCGGCCTGTCCGGGCGGGTCAGCGTCCGAACGGCGAACGGGCCCGCGCTCCAGCTACTCAAGGTCGACCGGCCGATCCTGCATCTCCCGCAGCTCGCGCCGCACCTGGACCGCGGCGTCAACGCCGACGGCGTGAAGCTCAACCCGCAGCAGCACCTGAACCCGATCTGGGGCGTCGGCACCGATCTCGCCGACTTCCACGGGTTCCTCGCCAAGGAGCTCGGTGTCGAGGCGGCAGACATCCTCGGCTGGGAGCTGATGACGCACGACCTCGCGCCCAGCCAGCGGATCGGTCGCGAGGGCGACCTCGTCAGCGCGCCACGGCTGGACAACCTCGGCACGACGTACGCCGGCCTGCGCGCGATGCTCGACGCGGCCGACGCGCCCGCCAGCGACCAGATCCCGGTGCTCGCGCTGTTCGACCACGAGGAGGTCGGCAGCGTGTCCGAGCGCGGCGCCGGCTCGACGCTGCTGCCGGTCGTGCTCGAACGTGTCGTCGCCAGCAGCGGCGGCGACCGCGAGGACCTGCTCCGCGCACTGGCCGGCTCGATCTGCGCGTCCGGCGACATGGCGCACGCCACGCACCCGAACTACGCCGAGCGGCACGAGCCGTCGCACCCGATCCAGATCAACGGGGGACCGGTCCTCAAGCAGAACACCAACCTCCGCTACGCGACCGACGCTCGCGGCACCGGAGCGTTCGCCCTGGCGTGTGAGCAGGCCGGCGTCCCGATGCAGCGCTTCACCAACCGTTCCGACCTGCCCTGCGGCACCACGGTCGGCCCGATGACGGCGGCGGGGATCGGCGTCACGACGGTCGACGTCGGCGCTCCGCAGCTCGCCATGCACTCCGCGCGCGAGCTGTGCGGCGCGTACGACCCGGCCATGTACGTCGCCGCGCTGACCGCGTTCCTCACGCCAGCCGCATGAGCGAGCTCGCCGACGCCGCACGGGAGCTGCTCGGCGCCGACGTCCGGCCGCTGGCCGGCGGCTACAGCGGCGAGACGTTCCTCGTCGGCGCCGCGGGGGAGGAAGCCGTGCTCCGGCTCTACCTGCGCGACCCGGAGCGGGCCGAGGTCGATGCCGCGCTGCTGGAGTTCGTCCGCGGCATCGTTCCCGTGCCGCGGGTGCTCGACCAGCGGAAGGCCGACCTCGACGGGCCTGCCCACCTGCTGCTCGAGCTGCTGCCCGGCATCCGGCTCGACGAGCTGCTCCCCGAGGCCGACGACGCGACGAAGCGGACTGCCGGCCACAGCCTCGGTCGGGAGCTCGCCCGGCTCGCCGGCATCCCGTTCCTGCGGGCGGGCGCGTTCGCCGGCGCCGACCTCGCCGTACGGCCGTGGCCGCCCGAGGGCGGCGGGCTGCGGCCGTGGGTGGAGAGCCACCGCGACGTCGGCGCGTTCGCGCACTGGACGGCGGAGGAGTTCGACGCGCTCCTCGAGGTCGCCGACGATGCCCAGCTGCTGCTCGACAGACCAGATTCTGATGGTCGCAGCCCCGGCTCGCTCAGTTTCGCCGCACGCCACCCCCTGTCAGGCGACATCCGACGTGCTGTCGGGGCTTCCTCGACGAGCCGGACTGCGACGAGGCGGATCAGCCTGTGCCACAGCGACCTCAATCCGAAGAACGTGCTGGTCGACGCGACGACCGGCGAGGTCACCGGGCTGATCGACTGGGAGTTCGCGCACGCCGGTACGCCGTACACCGACCTCGGCAACCTGCTCCGGCTGGAGTCCGACGAGGCGTTTTGCGTGGCTGTGGTCCAGGCGTTCGTCGCGTACGCGCCGCCTGTGGACGAGGGATTTATGGACCTGGCGCGGGCCGTCGACCTGTACGCGATGGTCGACCTCGTCGCCCGCCGAACCGGCTTTGAGCTGGTCGAACGCGTCCACGAGCTGGTGCGGGCGACCGCTCGTACCGGCACGTTGGCCGCGGGACGTCCGGATTGGGTCGCGCTGGCCGATGTGACCACGGCCACGAGCCGAGGCCCAAGAAAGATCGTATAATCCTGGCCCGCGTTGACCCTGATCAACAGCCCCCCGTATCCTGGGAAGAGCGTTGTGGGCCTGTGCGACCTCGGACGGAGCAGGCTCGCGCTCTCATCGGTGGATTTTCCGGTCTCGTCAGCACATCGGACCGGGCTCTCTCGGCGGTGCGAACAAAAGGCCATGACGCGTGCCGTACGACGACCAGTCCATATCGGAGCCACCAACCAGATGACGAGCAGCATCGAGGCCCCGCTGTCCACAGCACCGGCCCAGCAGGAGACGCCGCAGGTAGCGGTGAACGACGTGGGTTCGGAAGAGGATTTCCTCGCCGCGATCGACGAGACGATCAAGTACTTCAATGACGGTGACATTGTCGAGGGCACCGTCGTCAAGGTCGACAGGGACGAGGTCCTGCTCGACATTGGTTACAAGACCGAGGGCGTGATCCCGGCTCGCGAGCTGTCGATCAAGCACGACGTCGATCCGAGCGATGTGGTCAAGGTCGGCGATCCGATCGAGGCCCTGGTTCTCCAGAAGGAGGACAAGGAAGGTCGGCTCATCCTCTCCAAGAAGCGCGCGCAGTACGAGCGCGCCTGGGGAACGATCGAGCAGATCAAGGACGAGGACGGCGTCGTCACCGGCACGGTCATCGAGGTGGTCAAGGGCGGCCTGATCCTCGACATCGGCCTGCGTGGCTTCCTGCCCGCGTCGCTGGTCGAGATGCGCCGCGTGCGCGACCTGCAGCCGTACGTCGGCCGCGAGCTCGAGGCGAAGATCATCGAGCTGGACAAGAACCGCAACAACGTGGTCCTGTCCCGCCGCGCCTGGCTCGAGCAGACGCAGTCGGAGGTTCGGCAGAACTTCCTCAACCAGCTGCAGAAGGGCCAGATCCGCAAGGGCGTCGTGTCGTCGATCGTCAACTTCGGTGCGTTCGTCGACCTCGGTGGCGTCGACGGTCTGGTGCACGTGTCCGAGCTGTCCTGGAAGCACATCGACCACCCGTCCGAGGTCGTCGAGGTCGGCCAGGAGGTCACGGTCGAGGTGCTCGATGTCGACCTGGACCGCGAGCGCGTCTCGCTGTCGCTCAAGTCGACGCAGGAGGACCCGTGGCAGCAGTTCGCCCGGATCCACCAGATCGGGCAGATCGTGCCGGGCAAGGTCACCAAGCTGGTTCCGTTCGGTGCGTTCGTCCGGGTGGACGACGGCATCGAGGGTCTGGTGCACATCTCCGAGCTGGCCGAGCGCCACGTGGAGATCCCGGAGCAGGTCGTTCAGGTCGGCAACGATGTGATGGTCAAGATCATCGACATCGACCTGGAGCGCCGCCGGATCTCGCTGTCGCTGAAGCAGGCGAACGAGGGTGCCGACACGGTGTCGGAGCACTTCGACCCCACGCTGTACGGCATGGCGGCGGAGTACGACGACCAGGGCAACTACAAGTACCCCGAGGGATTCGACCCGGAGACGGGCGAGTGGCTCGAGGGCTTCGAGACCCAGCAGGCGCAGTGGGAGAAGGAGTACGCCGAGGCCCACACCCGCTGGGAGGCGCACAAGTCGCAGGTCGAGGCGGCCCGCAAGGCAGAAGCCGAAGAGGGCCCCACTGCCGGCGACGCGGGAGCGGGAGCTCCGTCGACGTACACCTCCACCGTGGACGAGTCCGCACCGGCCGAGGGCACGCTCGCCTCGGACGAGGCGCTCGCCGCGCTGCGGGAGAAGCTCACCGGCAACACGTGAGCACCTGATACACAGCACTGTTGAAGGCCTCGGTCCCACGTGGACCGGGGCCTTCGCCCTTGTGCGCCCGGTGATCATGAACGTGATCATGAACGTGATCATGAAGGCGGAGCATGGCTATACGCCGGAATGCCTTCATGATCACGGACATGATCACGGCCACGTCGGAGTTGGGACGCGCGAAACGGCCCCCGGTCCGCCAAGGACCGAGGGCCGTCTCTTGGTGCCGGCCCGCCTCTAGCGGCGGTTGCCGAGCGCGTAGGCCACGTTGATGGCCACCAGGCCGACCCAGACCAGGACCACCGCGAGGAAGCCGACCATCGCGGCCGAGATCGCGGTCAGCGGAACCGCCAGCACGATCGTCACGATGCCGAGCGCCAGCGAGCGGTCGGCGTGGTCCTTGCGGGACAGGTCGTTCGTCACCGGCGCGCGCCGCTGCAGCTCGGCTGCCACGCGCGCCTCGATGGCCGAGTCGATGCGTTCCACCAGCGAGTCCACGATGGCCGGCTCGTAGTCCGCTCCCAGCTCGCGCCGGGTGTGCAGAGCGGCCTCGACGTCTTCGCGGGGGATCTCCGACTGCGCCATGGTCACCGTTATACCTCCGCTCATCGGCGCGGACCACCGTTCACGTACACCACGTTGATCATCAGCACGAACCCGAGGATGGCGATCGCGAAGAGCCACCCGATGCCGTCGACCGACGCGGCCGCCGCGGACACGGGGACCGCCACCAGCACGCTGGTGATCGCGAGCGCGAGCGACCGGTTCGAGTGCCCGTTGCGCGACGGCGTCGGCTCCGGCTCGGGTGCGGGCGCCGGCGGGCGGCGCTGCTGCAGCTCTTGCTGGACCCGGTACGCGACCGCCTGGTCGATCCGTTCCACCAGCGAGTCCACGATCGCCGGCTCGTAGTCCGGCCCCAGCTCGCGCCGGGTGAGCAGCGCGGCTTCTACCTCGTCGCGAGGAACGTTCGTCTGGGTCATGCCCTCGTTATAGACCGGTACAGGCGTACGTAGAAGCGTGTTCAGGGGGAACTCCGGGACATCTCCGGTACATCCCCGGCAGAGGCTGTGCACGGGCTCCACAACCAGCAACACTGGGAAGGTGCACGAGCTCGGGTGGCAGCCGGCGGGAGTCGGCCTCTTCGTTCCAGGGCGTCGCGACGACGCTCTGGTCTCGGAGGTGCGCGAGGTCGTGACCCGCCTCGGTGGGCTGGCCGACCCGGTCGTACGCCGCTGCTCGCCGATGACCTCGCTCGCCCTGCTGGACGCCGACCCGATCGAGGTCGTGGTGGACGGCTCGGCGTTGGAACGCCCGTACACCGACGAGAAGGCCGCCTACAAGCTCGGCGACCAGCTCCGTGAGGTGCTGGTCGCGCTCGCGATGACGTTGCGGCCGCTGTACGCCTCGATCGTGCTCGAGGCGCCGTTCCTGTCGCCGAAGGACCTGCTGGTCACGCCCGAGCCGGACCTGTTCCTGGACGCCTGGTTCGACCTGACCCGCCTGCACGTCGGCATCGCCCAGGCGTACGCGGGCGCGCACGTCGAGCAGGTGGCGAACGGGCTGTACGTGTCCACGCGGGCGCCGTTCAACCCGTCCCGCTTCGACGAGCCGCTGTCCGGCAGCCTCGAACGCGCCCGCCGTGCCATGGCCCAGGTCGTCGCGCACGGCTGAGCTCATGGCGACCGCTCGCACCGCTCGGCCGTGGCCGGCCTCACGGGCATCGGGTCGCGGTGCTCGGCGGCTTCGGGTGACCCTGCGGCGATAAGACGGCGGCCTTCGGCCGGAGGGATCGTCCTCGGCCCCCGGAAGCCGAACCCGCCGAGTGTGGTGGATCTGTCTCCCGTAGACAGCGGTAGATTCCGCGCATGCTCCGCATCGGACTCACCGGCGGTATCGCGTCCGGGAAGAGCGAGGTCACCCGACTGCTCGCCCAGCTCGGCGCGGTCGTGATCGACGCCGACCTGCTGGCGCGGGAGGTCGTCGCGCCGGGAACGGACGGGCTCACCGAGGTCACCGCCGTCTTCGGGCCTGGCGTCCTCGGCCCGGACGGCGCGCTCGACCGTCCGGCGCTGGGCCGGGTCGTGTTCGGCGACGAGGCCGCGCGGCGCAAGCTGGAGGCGATCGTCCATCCGCGGGTCCGGGCGCGGGCGGCGGCGCTCGAGGCCGACGCGCCGCCGGACGCGGTCGTCGTGCACTCGATCCCGCTGCTCGTCGAGACGGGTCAGGCGCGGAACTTCGACCAGCTCGTGATCGTGGACGTCCCCGAGGACGTGCAGATCGAGCGGCTCGAACGTACCCGCGGCATGTCCGAGGCCGAGGCGCGGTCACGGATCGCGGCGCAGGCCAGCAGGGACGACCGCCGAGCCGCCGCGGACGTCGTGCTGGACAACTCCGGGACGCTCGCCGACCTGGAACGCCAGGTCCGCGAGCTGTGGGATCGGCTTCAGTCGACCCAGCCGAGGGCGGCGCAATAGAGCCAGGTCAGGAACGCGTCGGGCAGCTCCGCCCACGCGTCGAGTGAGGCGAGCAGCCGGTCCAGCTCCTCCCGCGACGCCCAGCCCTCGGCAACGACCAGGTCGGCCATGGTCGGGGCGCCGAACAGGCCGATCGCGAAGTCGGCCATCCAACGCGTCGCCTTGGCGTCCCCGTACACCTCGGGCGTGAGCGCGTGGCCCTGGGTCCGTGCGAACCCGGCCTCGAGCATGAGCCTGCGCAGGTGCCGCGAGTAGCTCGTGTTGCCGCCCTGATGCGCGACGGCCTTGGAGAACAGCCCCGGCGCGAGGTCCAGACCGGCGTCCGCCGGCGAGAACACGATCGTGGAGATGTCGTCGTCGGACACAGCCGCGACCCCACCGGGGCGCAGCACGCGACGCATCTCAGCGAGCGCCTTCACCGGCTCGCGGAGGTAGAGCAGGACGGCGTTGGAGTACACGACGTCGAAGGTCGCGTCCTCGAACGGCAGCGCGTACGCCGACCCGACCTCGAACTCCGCCGCGAGCCCGCGTTGCTCGGCCGTCGTCCGCGCCGTCTTCACCTGCTCCACGTCGACGTCGATGCCGACGATGCGGCCGGGCTGGACGGTCGCCGCGAGGTCGAGCGTGATCGCGCCGACGCCGCAGCCCGCGTCCAGGATGTGCAGCCCTGGGCGCAGGTGGGGGAGCAGGAACGGCATGAACGTACGGGCGTCTCGGGTCGCGACGTACCCCGGCTGCACGGCGGGGTCGATGATGTAGCGCTCAGGTTCCACCTGGCCGAGGGTAGCCGGGCTCCACTGACTCGTGTTGTCAGCTATCTCAGCTTTGCGATGGCTATCGGACCAACCGCCCCCACTTCCGGAGCTCGTCGACGAACAGGGCGGGCTGCTCGAACGCGGCGAAGTGGCCACCGGCCGGGAGCTTGTTGAAGTAGACGAGCTTGTCGCCGTACGCCCGCTCCGCCCAGACCTTCGGTGTCGGGACGACCTCGCCCGGGAACACGCTGAACCCGAGCGGCACCTGGACCGGACCGAACGTCACCGGGCCGCGGTTGGCCTCCCAGTAGAACCGCGCCGAGGACGTCGCGGTGGCCGGCACCCAGTAGGCCATGATCGCGTCGAGCATCTGGTCGTACCCGAGCACGCTCTCGGGGTCGCCGTCGCTGTCGGTCCAGGCCGTGAACTTCTCGTAGATCCAGGACGCCTGGCCGACGGGCGAGTCGGTGAGCCCGTACCCAATGGTCTGCGGCCGGGTGCCCTGCTCGGCGAAGTAGCCGAACTCCTGGGTGCTGAAGTACTCCAGCTTCTTCAGCGCCTCCTGCTCCTCCGGCGTGGGCGGGTCGCCGACCGGCGGCTCGAACTCCGGGAAGAAGTTCAGGTGGATGCTGGCGAGGCCGGGCGGTCCGAGCCGCGCCAGCTCCGCCGTGATCATCGCGCCCCAGTCGCCGCCCTGGGCGACGTAGCGGTCGTAGCCGAGCCGGTGCATGAGCGTGTCCCAGGCCTTCGCGGTCCGCTGGATGCCCCAGCCCGGGGCGCTCGGGCGATCGGAGAAGCCGTACCCGGGAAGGGACGGGACGACGACGTGGAACGCGTCGCTCGCCTTGCCGCCGTGCGCGGTCGGGTCGGTCAGTGGGGCGATCGTGCGCAGGAACTCGACCACCGAGCCCGGCCAGCCGTGCGTGAGGATCAGCGGCAGGGCGTTCGCGTGCTTGGACCGGACGTGCAGGAAGTGGAAGCCCAGGCCGTCGAGCTTGGTGCGGAACTGCGGGAACCTGTTCAGCCGCGACTCCAGCCGGCGTCCGTCGTAGTGCTTCTGCCAATAGCGAACAAGCTTTCGAACGCGCGCGAGCTGGGCGCCCTGGCTCCGGTCGGGAACGGTCTCCTGCTCGGGCCAGCGGGTGGCCGCGAGCCGGCGCCCGAGGTCGCGCAGCAGGCCTTCCGGCACCTTGAGCCGGAACGGTGTGACGGCCTCGGTGGCCGGTGGTAGGCGCAGCTGCGGGACGTCCGAGTCGGCCTCGGCCGTACCCGCGAACCCCAGCGCGCTGACAGGCGCGGCCGCGCCGGCTACCGCGGCCGTTCGCAGCATTCCTCTTCGTGACACTCGTTGCATGGCGGTCTCCCCTCCGCGTCGATCGGTGCTGGGGAGGATGGTGCCAGGTTTCTCGGACAACCGAATCCGGTCCTCCACAGGCCCGGGCGCGACGCCTGAGCCGTCCCAGACGCGTTGTCGGTGGGGCCGCGTACCTTGGTGGCATGCGTGCGCTCAAGGACCTCATCCGCAGTGGACCCCCGTTCAAGGTGGTCTCCGACTACTCGCCGTCCGGTGACCAGCCGGCGGCGATCGAGGAGATCACGAAGAGGGTCAATGCGGGCGAAACGGACGTCGTGCTGCTCGGTGCGACGGGCACCGGCAAGACCGCCAGCATCGCCTGGGTGGTCGAGCAGGTGCAGCGCCCGACGCTGGTGATCGAGCCGAACAAGACGCTCGCCGCCCAGTTCGCCAACGAGCTGCGCCAGCTGTTCCCGGAGAACGCGGTCGAGTACTTCGTCTCTTACTACGACTACTACCAGCCCGAGGCGTACGTCCCGCAGTCCGATACGTACATCGAGAAGGACTCCTCGATCAACGACGAGGTCGAGCGGCTCCGCCACCACGCGACGAAGTCGCTGATGAGTCGGCGCGACACGATCGTGGTGGCGACGGTGTCGTGCATCTACGGCCTGGGCTCGCCGGACGAGTACGTCGCCCGGATGGAGTGGCTGAAGGTAGGCGAGGAGATCAACCGCGACCAGCTGCTGCGGCGGCTGGTGCAGATGCAGTACGCGCGCAACGACCTGTCCGGCGCGCGCGGGACGTTCCGGGTGCGCGGGGACACGTTGGAGGTCTTCCAGACCTTCGACGAGCACGCCATCCGGGTGGAGTTCTTCGGCGACGAGGTCGAGCGGCTGTCGACCATGCATCCGGTGACGGGTGAGGTGATCTCGGAGGACCAGGAGGTCGCGATCTTCCCGGCCACGCACTACGTCGCGGGGCCGGAGCGGATGGAGCGCGCGATCGGCTCGATCGAGGGCGAGCTCGAGGAACGCCTTGCGGAGTTGGAGAAGCAGGGCAAGCTGCTCGAGGCCCAGCGGCTGCGGATGCGGACGACGTACGACATCGAGATGATGCGCCAGATCGGGACGTGCTCGGGCATCGAGAACTACTCGCGGCACATCGACGGTCGTGGCGTGGGGACGCCGCCGAGCACGTTGCTCGACTTCTTCCCCGAGGACTACCTGCTGGTGATCGACGAGTCGCACGTGACGATCCCGCAGGTCGGCGGGATGTACGAGGGTGACATGTCGCGG
Source organism: Tenggerimyces flavus (assembly GCF_016907715.1). Lineage (NCBI taxonomy): Bacteria > Bacillati > Actinomycetota > Actinomycetes > Propionibacteriales > Nocardioidaceae > Tenggerimyces > Tenggerimyces flavus. The sequence goes on from NZ_JAFBCM010000001.1 coordinate 4,520,827, forward strand.
AAGCGGACGCTGGTCGAGCACGGCTTCCGGCTGCCGTCGGCGATGGACAACCGGCCGCTGCGGTTCGAGGAGTTCCAGGAGCGCGTCCACCAGTCGGTGTACCTGTCCGCGACGCCGGGGCCGTACGAGCTGGCGAAGGCGAACGGTTTCGTCGAGCAGATCATCCGGCCCACGGGCTTGGTGGACCCCGAGGTGATCATCAAGGGGACGAAGGGGCAGATCGACGATCTGATCCACGAGATCCGGCTGCGCGAGGCTCGTTCTGAGCGAGTGCTGGTCACGACGTTGACGAAGAAGATGTCGGAGGACCTGACGGACTACCTGCTGGAGCAGGGGATTCGGGTGCGGTATCTGCACTCCGAGGTCGACACCCTGCGCCGGGTGGAGTTGCTGCGCGAGCTGCGGCTGGGGGAGTTCGACGTTCTCGTCGGCATCAACCTGCTGCGTGAGGGCCTCGACCTCCCCGAGGTGTCGCTGGTGGCGATCCTCGATGCGGACAAGGAAGGCTTCCTCCGTTCCGGAACGTCCCTGATCCAGACCATCGGCCGCGCCGCCCGTAACGTGTCCGGCCAGGTGCACATGTACGCCGACTCGATGACGCCGTCCATGCAGTCGGCAATCGAAGAGACCAACCGCCGCCGGGCGAAGCAGGTCGCATACAACACCGAGCGCGGCGTCGACCCCCAGCCACTGCGGAAGAAGATCGCCGACATCACCGACATGCTGGCGCGCGAGGACGAGGACACCCAGAAGCTGCTCGGAGGCTCCGGCCGACAGCAGTCCCGCGGCAAGTCCCCGGTCCCGTCGTTGGGCAGCCGCGCCGAAGTAGGCCAACACGCCCGCAACCTCGTCGCCATGCCGTCGTCCGACCTGGCCGATCTGATCCAGGACCTCAACGATCAGATGCACTCCGCCGCGGAGCAACTCCAGTTCGAGCTAGCCGCTCGCTTGCGCGACGAGATCTCCGAGCTCAAGCGCGAGCTGCGGGGGATGCACGAAGCGGGAGTGAAGTAGCCTAGACGGTCAGCCGATCAAGGGCGTAGACCGGCCTGCTCGGCCAAGGAACTCCCTTGCCATGCAGGCGAAACTTAACCCTGCTGTGCCCGTTGCGGGTCTGCGCGACACCTTCGCTCAGCTGCTGGTAGGTGAGCGGACGGGAGATCCCGGGGAGAAAGACCGTCCATTCGCCGAGAGTGACAGCCAGGGATCGCAGCTCGTCGGGCTGCTCGACCAGCAGCATCCTTCGTTTGTTAGGCGGAGCATCGGGGTCGCGCAGCATGTTCGTAGGAAGAATGCGCTCGTCGGACCGCATAAGCTGGTCCCTGATTGGCTGCATCACGTCACGCAGGACGTAGCTCCATCCCAGCGCGGCGAACGCCACCAGGTATGCCGATCTCACCCATGACAGCCGGACGTGCACCTCCTCGAAGTGCATGTCGGTGGTGATCACGACGCTCGGGTTCGGAGTACCTCGTTCAACGAAAGCGTCGAGAGTTCGGAGGTGTTCAGCCTGCTCCATCGGGTTGTTCCGCTGGGGCACGCCGAAGATCTCCAGGCCCCGGTCTGACCATCGTGCTTCGCCGCGAAGCGGCACGCCATCAGCATGGATCGTGACCGAAACCATGGCGCTCGCCATGCCACGAGCGAAGTCGACCACCTCCCGCTGACGCGCTGCCTGTGCATCGATCTTGGAGCCGGCGGAGTTGTTGCAGTCGCAGCAGGTCAGCAGCAAGCCGCGTCCGTCAAGGCTCTTCGGCGGCACGTGCTCCTCGGTCAGCTCACCGTCGATCGCCGCTTGACGCGTGAAGACGCGAAGGCACAAGGGGCAGGCGTTGCAATCCTCGTCAGCTGAAAGGCTGCCATCGAGGCCAAGCCGGAAAGCGACTAGCCGCAGCATCGGCGCGCTGTCATCGAACCACCGCAACCGCTTGTTCATGGATCGACGTTCTTTGTCCTGACACTCGCCGTCACCTCCCTTCCAGGTAGGAAGAATCTCACCTTGAACCGGCAGTGGCTGCGTGCCCCCGGCAGGATTTGAACCTGCAACGTGCAGCACCTCATGCTGCCGCCTCTTCCGTTGGGCTACGGGGGCGTCGTGCGGCTCCCGGGATTCGAACCCGGATCATCCAGTTCCTGGGACTGGCCTCTCTACCGATTGGAGTAGAGCCGCAGACGAAGCGGCGTCACTCGCGGCGGGAGGGCTGGTCAGGCGCGCGGTCGACCGGCCCGGGCGAGGGACGCCTCGGGCAGTCGGTCGAGTCGGATGGCCATGCCCGCAAGTGTTTCAGTGCGTACGGGCCGGCCGCCAGCGGTTTACGGGGTGAGCAGCTCGGCGATGATCTCGCCGCGCAGGGATTGGAGGTCCGGGCGGCCGGGCTCCCACGTACAGGCGATGTGGAGGCCTTCGACGCGGCCGGTGGCCAGGATGGTGCGGACCGCCGAGACCAGCGTGGCCACGGAGGGTCCGCCCGGCGCCACGTAACGGGCACCGGGGAGGGCTGAGGGGGCGAGCACGTCGAGGTCGACGTTCACCAGGAGCTGCCCCTCCGGTAGCGACGAGGGGAGCGATGAGAGCGGCACGCGGCGGACGGCCGACGAGGCGAGGAACTCCACCTCCGGCGGGTCGAGGTCGCGGGCGTCCACCAGCAGCACCCGGTCCGAAGCGAACGGAGCGACCCCGAGCCGGTCGAGCACGGCCTCGCGCCGGTAGCCGAGGAGGAGGCGCAACGCCGTTCCGCCGACGTAGCCCGACGCACTCGTCTCCAACGTCTGCACGTCGCCGTGCGCGTCGATCCAGACCACCGACGGATCGAGCCCCGCGCGCAGCATGCCGGCTGCCATGGCGAGCGTCACCGTGCAGTCGCCCGACACCACAGGCGTCTCCGGCGAGGCGGCAACGGCACCCGCCACTGCCGAGTACAACGGCACCAATCGGGCGAAGACGTCGCCCGCGGGCAGCTCCACCGTGATCTCGGTCACGTCCGCCCCGGCCGGCAACGGGACCGCCAGGTCGGGATGGTGCTGGTCCAGGTGGTACGGGACGTAAGTGAGCTGCACGACCGCGATGGTAGCCGCGCGCGACGCGTCAGAGAGAATGGTGCATATGGCAACTCGTTCCGACCTCCGCAACGTCGCGATCATCGCCCACGTCGACCACGGCAAGACCACCCTCGTGGACGCGATGCTGTGGCAGTCAGGCGTCTTCCGTGAAAACCAAGACGTCAACGAGCGCGTCATGGACTCGATGGACCTCGAGCGCGAGAAGGGCATCACGATCCTCGCGAAGAACACCGCGGTCCGCTGGGTGTCCGACGACGGCCCGGTCACGCTCAACATCGTCGACACCCCCGGCCACGCCGACTTCGGCGGCGAGGTCGAACGCGCGCTGGAGATGGTCGACGGCGTCCTGCTGCTCGTCGACGCCTCCGAGGGTCCGCTGCCGCAGACGCGCTTCGTCCTCCGCAAGGCGCTGCACAAGAAGCTCCCCGTCGTCCTCGTCGTCAACAAGGTGGACCGGCCGGACAGCCGGATCAGTGAGATCGTGGACCAGACGTACGAACTGTTCCTCGACCTGCTCGACGACCCGCAGGCCGACACCGCCGCGCTGGACTTCCCGATCGTGTACGCCTCGGCCCGCGCCGGCCGCGCCTCGCTGACGCAGACTCCCGACGGCGGGCTGCCCGAGGAGACCGACCTCCGACCGCTACTCGAGACGATCCTCAAGACCGTCCCGGCGCCTTCGTACACCGAGGGGGCGCCGCTCCAGGCGCACGTCACGAACCTCGACGCCTCGCCGTACCTCGGCCGCCTCGCGCTGTGCCGCATCCACCAGGGCCGGCTGCAGCGCGGCGCCACCGTCGCGTGGTGCCGGCGGGACGGAACGGTCGAGAAGGTCAAGGTCACCGACCTGCTGATCACCGAGGCGCTCGACCGGGTGCCCGCCGACGAGGCCGGCCCGGGCGACATCGTCGCGATCGCCGGCATCCCGGAGATCACGATCGGCGAGACGCTGGCCGACGTCGACGCCCCGAACCCGTTGCCTGTCATCCACGTCGACGAGCCGTCGATCTCGGTGACGATCGGCATCAACACCTCGCCGCTGTCCGGGCAGTCCGGCTCGAAGGTCACGGCGCGGCTGGTCAAGAACCGCCTCGACGCCGAGACCATCGGCAACGTGTCGATCCGCGTCCTCGACACCGAGCGTCCTGAGGTCTGGGAGGTTCAGGGCCGGGGTGAGTTGCAGCTCGCCGTTCTCGTCGAGATCATGCGGCGCGAGGGCTTCGAGATCACCGTGGGCAAGCCGCAGGTCGTCACGCGCGAGATCGACGGCAAGGTGCACGAGCCGGTCGAGCGGGTGACGATCGACGTACCGGAGGAGTACGTCGGGGTCGTCACTCAGCTGCTGGGTCTGCGCAAGGCCCGGCTGGAGCAGATGGTCAACCACGGCACGGGCTGGGTGCGGCTCGACTACCTCGTGCCGGCGCGGGGCCTGATCGGGTTCCGGACCGAGTTCCTCACCGAGACGCGGGGGACGGGGCTCGTTCACCACGTGTTCGAGAAGTACGAGCCGTGGGCCGGTGAGCTCCGCACCCGTCCGCGCGGCTCCCTGGTCGCCGACCGCCGCGGCGCCGTGACCGCGTACGCCTGCTTCAACCTGCAGGAGCGCGGGACGCTGTTCGTCAAGCCGGGCACTGAGGTGTACGAGGGGATGATCGTCGGCGAGAACTCGCGCCAGGACGACATGGACGTCAACGCCTGCCGGGAGAAGAAGCTGACGAACGTCCGCTCGTCGACAGCGGACGAGCTGGAGCGGTTGGTGCCGGCGAAGGAGCTGTCCCTCGAGCAGGCGCTGGAGTTCTGCCGCGAGGACGAGTGCGTCGAAGTGACGCCGAACGCGATCCGGATCCGCAAGATGGCCCTCAGCCAAACCGACCGCGAAAAGTCCCGCGCCCGCGCTCGCAAGAACTGAGCCCGGGAGCGGCCTACCCGAGCAGGATCTCGTCGGGCCGGCGATACGTGATGGCGATGTCGTAGTCGGCGATGACAGACGCGAGGAGTGCGTCGAGATCGTCGTCGTAGTCGGCAGCTGCCATCTGATGGACCTGCTCGGCGAGGGTCTTGCCGTCCACGAGGACGAGCGGGTACTGGTCGTCTATCACCTCGACCTGTGCCTGCCGGCTGAACGTTCCGGTCGTCACGAAGACGCCGATCCATCCACGCCGTAGCCGCGCCACAACACGAGCGACCTGATCGGGTCCGATCGAGGAGGTGGGTTTCACACACTTGGCTTGGCCTAGCACAACGAGAGGCGTGTTGTTGGCGGCAGTACCGACGTCGAGCCGACCGACGAAGTCCACTCCGCCGTCGCCGCCCGGCCGAGTGAGCCAGCCGTCCCGATACCGCGCACCAGAGCGACCGAGGATCTGCGCGCTGACCCTCGCGGCGAGCAGTTCGAAGGCGTGTTTGCGTCCGTCGAAGAAGGTGTAGAGCCGTTGCAGGACGCTCTCCTCGTCGGACCCCACGGTGGGAAGCTGGTCGGTTGTGGAGCGAACACGAGAGGACAGAACGCGCCGGCGCATGCGGGGAATGGCCGCGCGGCCGTCCCTGACCCATCGCATCCAGGACTCTGGTGCGTGGCGTGCCGCCTGCTCGGCATCAAGCGTGGGATCACGCCGATCGTCGATCCAGCGCATGTCCAGAGCGTCACCGGTCGCGGTGAGATCGATGACGGCCAGATCCAGTACCAGATTGGGAAAGCTGCGTCCTGTCCCCGGGTCGCGCTGCACCACATGCTCGAGCCGTTCGATGATGGCTGCTCCGCAGAACTCGACGTGTCCCTTGACCAGGATCTGTCTGTCGCGGACCACGGAGACGGAACGGTAGATCAGAAGCGGCGGAGCTTGAAGGCGCTCGGCTGGCGCAGTGGCGGCATGGAGTGCCCAGGCGTCGAGCAGCGCTCGGTTCCCGGTAGTCGCACCAGGGAGTCCAACGGTGGTGGGCTTGTGGTCGCCGTAGTAGCGGACGTGCCCATGGTCGAGATCGAACTCGTCGTGCCACGGGTTTGAAGCCTGGCCAGCGTTCCATGGACTTGATCGCAGACTGATCACGGGTCGGCGTTGACGATCTGGCGCCGCCACCGGGGCCGCAAGGTTGATCCCAGCCATGAGCATCAGCTTGGGTACGTCACTGTTCTCGGGTGGGCTCGTGACGAAGTGGTAGTTGAGGTACCCGTCGAGCTCGATCACGACCCGATTGGACTTGGTCGCATAGCGCAGGACCTCGAGCACCGAAACCTGCCGGTCATGGCTCACGCGTACATGATCCAGTATCCGAGCGGTCGGATCAGGAGAATTCGACCTTCCTCCACCGTCGCTCATGTCGCGGACCTACGCGAGGAGCGCGCGGGCAGCGGTCGTCAGGCGGGCGTGACCGCGATGCGGTTCGCCGGGGGAGTACCGTCGCAGGTGGTGGGTGACAAAAGAGGATGCCCATGGCCTTCGAATGAGAGGCGGCACCCTGTGAGCACCTATGGCGAGAATCTGCGGGCGAAGACGGCTGATCGGGATCGGAGCTCGCGGGCTGCGACGAGGGCGCTCGATGTGTGCGTGAACGGCGGTAGGCATCACTGGAACGCCGAGGCCGCGCACGACGAGGCGAATCTGCAGATCGCCGAGCCGGAGCGCAAGCTGCGGATCCGGCTCGGCACCTGCCTGCGCTGCAGCGACGTCGTTCTCTCGATCACCGCGCAGGACGACGAGAACTGGAAGCTGCACCAGCAGCTGGTCAGCGTCAGCGACCCGCGCGCCACGATCCGTTAGCCGAAGCTGGACGGACCGGAAGCGAGCTCCCGGTCCGGCGATCCCTCCAGCGACAGCACGCCGGTGACGCCCTCGGGCAGCGAGGCCTCCACCGCGAGACGGCCGCCGTCGTCGACACGCCAGCTGACCTGGACCAGGCCGTGCGGTGTCTCGAGGCTGGTCTTGGCCCAGGTGAGGCCGCCACCCGGGCGCGGCGCGATCCGCACCCGGGAGTAGCCCGGCTCGAGCGGCGCGATGCCGCCGACCACGCGGTGCATCCAGTCCGCGACCGCTCCCAGCGCGTAGTGGTTGAAGCTGGTCATCTGGCCGGGGTTGATCGACCCATCGGGCAGCATCGAGTCCCAGCGTTCCCAGACCGTGGTGGCGCCCATCGTCACGGGGTACAGCCAGGACGGGCACTCGCGCTGCATGAGCAGGGCGTACGCGGTGTCGAGGTGACCGGTCTGCGTCAACGCGTCGGTGATGAACGGTGTCCCGGCGAAGCCGGTAGAGATCCGGTGCCCGCTCTTCGCCGCCAGCTCGGCCAGCCGATTGCCCGCCGCGGTCTCCAGCGGCGCGGAGAGCAGCCCGAAGACGATCGCCAGCGTGTACACCGTCGTGCAGTCCGACAAGATCGTGCCATCGGCGGAGACGTACTGGGAGTTGAACGCCAAGCGGGTCCGGTCGGCCAGCGCGGTGAACTCCGCCGCGTCCTCTGAACGCCCCAGCAGGGACGCCGTCGAGGCGACGAGCCGAGCGGAGTGGTACAGGCACGCGGTGGCGACGACGCCCTTGTCCGCCTTGGCGTCCGCCGGCTTGTCCGGCGGGGCGTCCGGGTCGAGCCAGTCGCCGAACTGGAAGCCCGTGTCCCACAGCCCGTTCGGCGAGGTGAGCGTGCCGACCCGCCGCACGTGCGCGGCCATCGACTCGTACTGGCGCTCGAGGATGCCGCGGTCGCCGTACGCCTGGTAGAGCGTCCAGGGCACCCACACCGCGGCGTCGCTCCAGACCGCCGTGCTGTCCCGCGACGGGAAACCCGCGGGGTCGCGCAGGAGCTTCAGCACATCCGGGATCACGAACGGCACCAGGCCCTCGTGGTGCCGTTGCTCCAGGGCCAGGTCGAGCAGCCAGTCGGACAGGAATGCGTTCACGTCGAAGAGGTACGCCGCCGACGGGGCGAAGGCGGCGATGTCGCCAGTCCACCCGAGCCGCTCGTTCCGCTGCGGGCAGTCGGTGGGCAGATCGAGGAAGTTGCCCCTGGTGCCCCAGACGACGTTGCGGTGGAACTGGTTGAGCTCTGGGTCCGAGCATTCGAAGAGTCCGGTCCGCCGCAGCTCCGAGTGGACGACGACCGCCTCGACCGAGTCGGCGGTGAGCTCGCCGGGCCAGCCGGTGATCTCGGCGTACCGGAAGCCGTGGAACGTCTTGGTGGGTTCGAAGAAGTCGTCGCCGCCACTGAGGATGAAGCGGTCGGTCGCCTGGGCGTCACGCAACGGCCGGACGCCGAGCTCGCCGTCCTCGAGGACCTCTGCATGCCGGATCCTGATCTCGCTGCCGCGTGGGCCGCGGACGGTGAAGCGCAGCCAGCCGACCAGGTTCTGGTCGAAATCGACCAGGGTGCGCCCCGACGGTGAGCTCCAGATCTTCACCGGGGCGAGCGTTTCGTGCCGGATCACGGGCGGACCGACGTACGGCGTCAGCTTGGCCGGGTCGAAGTCGAGCGTGCGCGCGTTCAGCACCCATCGCTGACTCCCGCCGAAGGTGTACCAGTCCGGATCCCGTCGGCGGGCGTCGATGGTCTGCCCGTCGTAGAGGTCGTCGGCCAGGATGTCGGAGGCGATGGCCGTCCAGGTCTCGTCGCTGACGACCGTCTGCCGGTGCCCGTCGGCGAAGCCGATCTCCAGCTGCGCGATGAGGCCGAGCCGGTCGCCGTACAGCTCGCGCATCCCGGCGAAGCCCAACCGGCCGCGGTACCAGCCGTTGCCGACGGACACGGTCAGCACGTTGCGCTCCTCGAGCAGCGCGGCGACATCGTACGAGCGGTACCGCACCCTCCACTCGTAACTGCTCCACCCGGGGCTGAGCACGTCGTCACCGACCGGTCGGCCGTTGATCGCGGCCTCGAAGACACCGAGGCTGCTCACGTGCAGGACGGCGGACTCGACGGACCCGTGGTCGGCGTCGAGCTCGATCTCCTTGCGGAACAGGGGAGCGGAGCCGAGATCGGCGTACGGCGTGATCATCGAGGCGGACCAGGTGACAGACATGTCACGACTCAAACCTCCGACCGAGCCGGTGGTCAAGCAGGTGCCGGTCTTGCCCAGCCACACGTCATGAGGTGGCCATGTCGAGATCCCCGATCCAGCTTCTACGTCACTCATGGAAGAGTCGACACGAGGAGGACACGATGGGTACGGAGAAGCTGGATCGGCTGGCCGCGGGGCGGACGTACGCCGAGTGGTTCGGATTGCTGGACGAGTGGGGTGCGCCGGGGCAAGAGTTCCAGGAGATCTCGGCCTGGTTGCGCCAGGAGCATCAACTCAGTGCCTGGTGGGCGCAGAAGCTCATCGTCGAGTACGAGCAGGCGCGCGGGATCAGACCGGCTGGAGCGCGGAAGGACGGCACGCTCACGGTGGGTGCCAGCAAGACCGTGAACGTCGGTGTCGAGCAGCTCTACCGCGCGGTCACCGAGGACCGGGAATCCTGGCTCCCCGACCTCGAGCTCCGTGAGCGCACCTCGCGGACGAACAAGTCCACGAGGTTCGACAACGCCGACGGGACGAGGGTCAGCTTCACGTTCGAGGCCAAGGACACCGGCAAGAGCGCGATCGCGGTCGAACATGAGCTGATCCCAGACCCCGAGCAGGCCCAGCAGCTCAAACAGTTCTGGCAGCAGCGCCTCGCCGCCCTCAAGACGACCCTGGAGAACTAAGGGCGCAGGCGTTTCGGGAGCTTCGCGACCACGGTGTCGTACGACCAGTCGATCAGCTCGTACACCTCGTCGTCCGGAATCGCGCCGCCGAGCTGGACGGTGTTCCAGCCCGACCGGCCGATGTACGCCATCTTCGCGGCGTCGGCGGGGTAGCGGGCCAGGAGCTCGTCCGCCTCCTCGCGGGTACGGCCGCACTTCAACCCCACCGACGACGAGCCCAGGAAGGCGAAGATCTTGTCGCCCACCTTCGCGACCGAGTCGCCCTCCCAGGGTTCGTCGGGCCAGGCGCCGGGCTTGGCCAGGCAGTACGTCCGCAGCTCCTCGGCGTTCATGCCTCTGTCGTCGCTTCCTTACGTTCGGCCGCGGGCGCGGGCTCCGTCGTCAGGAACCAGGCGGCGTGCAGCCCGAGCAGGATGATTCCGGCGATCAGGATGGCCTCCACCTGACGCGGCTGCAAGCCGGTGAATCCGCTCGCCTGCGGTGCCAGGGCGAAGACGATCACGAAGATGTAGATGGGCAGGGCCACCGCCATCGTGATGCCCGCGAGCCGGATCCGCCCGTACTCGTCCCGCAGGGCCTGCGCAATCAGCACCACTCCGGTCACACCCGCCACGCCGCACAGGGCGAACACGATCCGCCACACCGCGGGGATCTCCGGCGCCACCAGCGAGAGCACCGACATCGTGCCCGGCAGCATGAAGTGCAGCGCCACGACGTACGCCATCCGCCGCCGAACGGGCACGAGGAACCAGTCCTTGTGCCGGTCCGCGACCACGAACCACAAGCCCAGCAGGGTAAAGCTCAGTCCAGACACGATGCCGTAGAACGCGCTGACGTCCATTTGTGGTCTCCCGTAACACCCGATGAGGTGATCCCCGCACGAGCGTAGAGCGCCAGCCGCGAGCGCGCCCGCTGTTCGGGCGAACGGCTAACGCAGCGTGAAGAGCACCGGCGCCGTCAGCACCCCCGCCGGCGGGACGCCGAACGCGGCGGCCAACGCCGCCGCCGGTCCGGCCAGGCCACCGCCCGGACCGAACGAAAGGGCAGCCGCTGCCGGCAGGTCTTCGGAGGACTCCGGCGTTCGGAACCGTTCCAGGAAGCCCAACCGAGGCACGGTACGCACCTCCACCTCGTCCCGGTCCAGCCCAGAACGAGCGCACGCGATGTCCAGCGCCCGCTCGAGCCCGCCCAGCTCGTCCACCAGCCCCCGAGAGTGCGCGTCGGCTCCCGTCCACACCCGCCCGCGCGCGATCTCCTCGACCCGCTCCCGCGACAGTCCCCGGTCGTCGGCGACCTTCGCGGTGAAGTCCTCGTACACCCGGTCCAGCCACTCCTCGAGCCGCTCCCATTCCGCGGGGGTGAACTTCTCGTACGAGGAGAACATCTCCGCCTGGGCGCCCTCCGACACCGAGTCGAACGCGACGCCGACCCGGTCGAGCAAGCCCCGCACCACGGCCTTGCCGCCGAACACGCCGATCGACCCGGTCAGCGTCCCCGGCTGCGCCACGATCGTGTCGGACGCCATCGAGATGAAGTACCCGCCGGACGCCGCCGCCGACCCCATCGAGACGATCACCGGCTTGCCCGTTCCGCGCGCCCGGATGACCTCGCGCCGGATCGCGTCCGACGCGACGTACGAGCCGCCCGGGCTGTCCACCCGCAGCACGATCGCGTGCACGTCCGGCGCCTGCGCGGCCGAACGGATGGCCGCCGACAGGCTCTCCGAGCCGATCGACGTGCCGCCGCCGAACCCGCGCCGCCCGCCGCGGCCGAGGTGGATGTCGCCCGCGCCGTGCACGACGGCGACCGCCGGCCGCCGCGAGAAGCGGTTGAACGCCGTCCGCGGCTCCATCAGCCGAGCCCGCCGGTACCGGTGCACGAACCGCAGCCGGCTCTCGCCCAGCGACGAGCGCAGCGAGGAGTAGACCTCGTCCCGGTAGCCCAGCCGGTCGACCAGCCCGTGCTCCAACGCCAACGCGGCCGACAGCGGAGCCAGGTCGACCAGCTCTCGTACTCGTTCCTCGGTGAGCGAACGACGAGAAGCCACCCCAGCCACGACCTGCTCCATCGCCGAGGCTGCCAACCGGCCGGCGGCCTCGCGGTGCGCGTCGGTCATCGAGGACGACAGGAACATGTCGGCGGCGTTCTTGTACTCCCGCCGCCGCGACAGCTGCGGCTCCACGCCCAGCTTGGCCAGCGCGTCCTTGACGAAGACCGCCTGGGCCATCACGCCGGTGAGCCCGACGTCGCCGGACGGCTGGATCCAGATCTCGTCGAACGCGGTCGCGAGGTAGTACGGCACCGTGCCCGGCCCGAGCTCGCCGAACGACTCCGCCCACGCGACGGTCCGCTTCCCGCTCGCGGCGAAGTGGCGCACCGCGTCCCGGAGCTCCTGCGTCTGCGACAGCGCCGGCGCGGAGCTGCCGATGTGCGCCACGAGCCCGGCGACCTCGTCGTCCTCGGCCGCGAGGTAGAGGCCCTCGACCAGGTCGCGCAGCAACGGCCGGCGCCGGGTGAGCGCCGCGCCGAGCGGATCCGACGGCGGCGCCTCGAGGATCGGGGTGGTGAGGTCCAGTTCGAGCACGGTGGTGACCATGGCGCCCAGCCTAGGCGGAGGCAGCCACGGCCGCCGCTCCCTTGTGGACGAGGCAGTCGCAGGTGACGGTCAGGCGCGGCCAGTGTGTCACTGGTCACAAAGCGCGACCCCCGAGTTGGAGGTCGGGAAGGACGTACGGGAGAATGGCGTTAACGCACGTGGAGGGGAGTATTCCTTCGCGGCGACATCGTCAGCCCGGCCGATCTTGGCCCGGTGTCGCCGGCTCCGGAACGCTGGAGCGGAAGAGACCTCCGAGGGAACGCGCCATTCTCGACACTTCTCTCGGAGGTATGCCCGGTGGACCTGCACCCGTGGGTTTGGTACCTGACGATCGGCATCCTCGTTGCCGTTCTGATCGTGGACATCTTCGTCATCGGCAGGCGGCCACACGAGCCGTCGATGAAGGAAGCCAGCCTCGCGATCGCCTTCTACGTCGGACTCGCGGTGCTGTTCGGCATCGGCGTCTGGATCTTCACCGGCGGCCAGTTCGCCGGTGAGTTCTTCGCCGGCTGGATCACCGAATACAGCTTGTCTGTCGACAACTTGTTCGTGTTCATCATCATCATGACGCGCTTCAACGTGCCGAGGCAGTTCCAGCAGACAGCGTTGCTGATCGGCATCGTCCTGGCCCTCGTCATGCGCGGCATCTTCATCGCCCTCGGCGCCGCGGCCATCAACAACTTCGCGTGGGTCTTCTACATCTTCGGCGCGTTCCTGCTGTTCACCGGCATCCAGTTCGCCCGCCAGGGCGAGATGGGCGACGAGGACTACAAGGAGAACGCCCTCATCCGTTGGGCGAAGACGCACCTGCCCGCGACGGACAAGTTCAACGGCGTGAAGCTCACTGTCGTGGAGAACGGCAAACGCCTCGTCACCCCGATGCTGATCGTGATGATCGCGCTCGGCTCGACCGACCTGGTGTTCGCGCTCGACTCGATCCCCGCGATCTACGGCCTGACGAACGAGCCGTACCTCGTCTTCACCGCGAACGTGTTCGCGCTGATGGGCCTTCGCCAGCTGTACTTCCTGCTCGGCGGGCTGCTGAACCGCCTGGTGTACTTGACGTACGGCCTCGCCGCGATCCTGGTCTTCATCGGTGTCAAGCTCATCTTGCACGCCCTGCACGAGAACAACCTGCCGTTCATCAACGGCGGCGAGCACCTCGAGGGCGTGCCCGACATCGGCATCGTGGTCTCGCTGTCCGTCATCATCGGCGCGCTCGCCATCACGACGATCGCCAGCCTCGTCCACACCCGCAAGGTGCAGCGCAAGGAAGCGGCGGACGCCGCCAACGGCACGACCTCCGTCGACGCGCAGACGGACAAGAACGACAACGCGCCGACGCGGCCTACACCGTAAGGCGACCGGCCGACGTCAAGGTCTGTTTGCGTCGGCCGGACATCGGTGCCTCCTCGACCGGGTTGCCGGTGCCGGGTGCGTGCAGGATGACGCTCTCGGCACCCGTGGCGAACCCGACGTGCGAGATCTCCTTGCCAGGCTTGGCGAAGAAGAACAGGTCGCCCGCCTGCACCTCGTCCAGCGGCACCGGCTCGGCGAAGTCGGCCTGGTCCTTGGCGTCGCGCGGCACCACGCGTCCGAGCGCCCGGAACGAGATGTGCACCAGGCCCGAGCAGTCCAGCCCGAACGCGCACATCCCGGACCACAGATAGTCCAACCCGACGAACCTGCGCGCCTGCTCCAGCACCGCGGACGCGTCGACCGGCAGCTGCCGGCTCGCCTTGCGTACGAGGAAGCCCTCGTCCAGCCACGCCTGCCCGCCACCGGGCAGGTGGACGAGAGCCGCGCCGTCGGCCTGCGACGCGACCGGGAGGATCGTCGCGTACGAGACGTCGTCGAGCACCGGCGGGCCGCCCGGCGTACGACGCAACACCGCCGTCGACTCGACCACGACCGCTTCCTCGACGCTCGCGGCGGGCGGCGTGGTCAGGTGCGCGAGCGGGACCCAGCCCGGGTAGCCGCGCGGGTCGGCCCCGGACGGCTGCCACGGCACCACGACCCGCGCCCAGCCGTCGCGTTCCTCGAGCAACTCCACCGGCTCGCCGAGCAGCAGCTGCGTGTCCGCGATGCCGTCCAGGCCCAGCCGGGCCTCGCGGTCCTGCGCCGCCGCCCACCCCCGCGGGTCAGCCGCGAGGATCGGCGCGTCGATCGGACGCGGTGATTCCGGGGTCCGCCACAACGTGGTGGTCCGGACGCCGACGGCATGGGTCGCTGAGGTGGTGGTGGGAGGCACCCAGCCAATTTATCCGGGCGAAGGCAGCCAGGGCTCGCGGATGTCGAAGTAGGACAGGTCGGTGTAGAGCGCGCGTTCCCGTTCCCACATCCGCTTCGCGTCCTCCGACGGTTCATTGGCCTCGCCGGCGCGCGCCTCGGCCTCGGTCGTGAAGTACGCGACCTCGGTGAACCCGCTCCCGTCGTCGTGGAACGCCAGCATCGTCCCGAGGAGCTCCGGCCGTTCGACGGCGAGCAGCTTCTCCAGGTCCGACCAGGCGTCGGTCAGCTGGCTCCGGTCGCTGATCCGGCCCTGGATGATCTGGACGAAGCCGGCCTGATCGGACCCTCCGGCGCCGAGCGTGTGGACGTCGGTGCAGTCGTGGAACGTCGCCTCACCGTCCAGCAGCTTCGCGAACTCGTTCCACCAGGCGCCCTGCTCGGGTCGGTCGGAGTTCGCCCGCGCGGACTCGGCGGAGTCGAAGCGGACGACGGAGATCGCCGTGCCGTCCTCGGTGATCCCGGCGGTCGTTCCCAACCAGCCGATCGAGCCTGCCTGCAGTTCGTCGCTCCAACGGCCCATCATCGCCTCGACGGCGTCGACCTGCTTCGTGCGGGCCTGAATGACTTGAACGAACATCTCCCACCTCCAGGAGATCCCCGTGGCGTGGAGCGTTCCACGCTACGCCCGAGTCGAGTGCCGCGCGGTGTAATCGGGCCAGTTCACCCCCGCCCAGTGCCCGAACAGGTCCCGGTACAGCGTCGAGGTCTCGAGCAGCGTGTCGTGCGTACCCAATGCCGCCTTCGATCCGTCCAGAACGAGCACCTGCCGCGCACGCCGCGCCGAGCTGATCCGGTGCGCGATCACGATCAGCGTCCCGGGTCGCCGTCCGAACGCCTCCTCCGCGCGTTCCTCCGCGACCGGGTCGAGGTGGCAGGTCGCCTCGTCGAGCACGACGACGGGTGCGGGGGAGACGTACGCCCGAACGAGCGCGATCAGCTGCCGCTCGCCGGCCGACAGCCCGCCGGGGTCGATCTCGGCGTGTAGCCCGCCCAGCCGGGCGAGCAGCGGCTCCGCACCCACCGCACCCGCGGCGTTTGCGAGCTCGACAGGAGAGACATCGGGGTTGAGGTAGCTCACGTTCTCCAGGACCGTGCCGGCGAAGACGTACGCCTCCTGCGGGATCAGCACCCGCAGCGACGCGAGCTGCGAGGGGGCGAGCGACTCGACCGGCACGCCACCGAGCTCGACGGCGCCCTCTCCGGGTCGGAGCAGCCCGCACAGCAGCCCGGCGAGCGTGGACTTGCCGATGCCACTCGGCCCGACGATCGCGAGGTGCGTTCCGTACGGCACGGTCAGGTCGAGGTCGGACAGGACGGGGTCCGCCTGCGGCCCGTACGCGAACGTCAGCCCGCGCACAGCCAGGTCCGGCGGCGCACCGGCCCCGACCTCGGCCCGCCGCGGTGGCTCCGAGAACGCGGCGCCGGTGGACAGGATCCGCCTCAGCGTGACGATGTAGCGGACGCCGGTGTCGCCGAGCGCGTTCATCAGCGTCCGCAGCGTCGACTGCAGGCCGAACAGGACGTACGTCAGGCCGCCGAGGATCGCGCCGGCGCTGAGCCCGCGCGACACCAGCCACGGTCCGCCGGCCAGTAGGACAAGCAGTGGCAGCCAGCCGCCGATCGCGAAGCAGAGCGTCCGGAGCGCCGCGACGCGGGCGAGCGCGCGTTCGGCGGCGGCCTGGGTGGCGATCGGCCGTTCGACCATCGCCGCGGCCTCGTCCTCGGCGCCGCAGGCCGCGACGTCCCGGGTGCCGGCGAGCACGGTGCCGGCGACGGTGGCGAGGCGTTCGTCGGCGTACATCGACTCGCGGTGGCGGCGGCTCGCGAGCCCGAGGGTGCCGGCGAACAGGCCGACACCGAGCAGGAACGGCGGCAGGATCAGCACGACCATCGCCGGCGCGACTGACGCGAGCCCCACCGCGACGCCGGCCGCGGTGGCGGCGAAGCTGAGGACGACGACGAGCAGGCCCGCGTACGAGTCGCGCACGATCTCGACCTGCCGGGTCAGCCGGGCGACCGCGCCGTCGTCCGCCTCACCCGCGACGCTGCGGCGCAACGCCCCACCGACCACGCGACGGACCAGGTCGTCGCGGAACGGTTCGACCAACGAGCCGAGCCCGCGGTACAGCTGCCGCGCGCCCACAGCGCCGACCAGTGAGCCGCCGACGAACGCGGCCAGCCAGGCGGCGCCGACCATCGGCTTGCCGGCCAGGAATCCCTCGTCCAGCGCTCGCGCGACCGCGAGGCCCGAGATCGCCGTCGGGATCGCCTGCACCAGCGACCAGAGCGCGAGCCCGAGCGTCGCCGGCCGGCGGATCGACCGCCAGGTGAACCCGAGCGGCCCGGTCATCGGAACAGGTCCCGGTACGACCGGTCGTTCTGCAGCTCGGCATGCGTGCCGATCGCCCGGATGTGCCCGCCGTCCAGCCACACGACGAGGTCGGCGCGCGCGGCGGTGGCGGCCCGGTGCGTGACGATCAGCCGGGTACGCCGGATGCCGCCGCCGTCGTGGGTCAGCGTCTGCCCGATCTGCATCTCGGTGACCATGTCCAGGCTCGCGGTCGCGTCGTCGAGGACGAGCACGCGGTCGGCCTGCCAGGCACGGGCGAGCCCGAGCCGCTGCCGTTCGCCGCCGGACATCGGGGCCAGCTCGAGCGGCGTTTCGTAGCCGTCGGGCAGCCGGCTGACGAACTCGTGCGCGTGGGTCGAGCGTGCCATCGCCTCGACGACGACCTTGTCCTGCCGCCCGCCGAGCTCGATCGTGCGCCGGATCGTGCCGCCGAACAGCGTGGGACGTTCGAACGCGCAGCCGATCGCGTCGCGCAGCGCGTCGTGGTCGAGCTCGCTCAGCGGCACGCCGTCCAGGAAGACCTGCCCTTCGTCGGGATCGCGAAGCCGGCCAGCCACAGCGGCGAGGACGGACTTGCCCGCACCCGACGGGCCGACGATCGCGACCGAAGATCCGCCTTCCACCGTGAGGGAAACGCCGCCGAGTAGGACCGTGTCGTCGTCCGCTCGCACGGTCACCGAACGGAGCTCGAGCCGCCCTGGTCCGGCGGGCAGTGCGCGGTCGCCGTACGTCGTGGGCTCGATCGCGAAGATCTCGGCGAGCCGGCGCGCGCTGGCTCGGGCGCGCGCCAGCTCGCCCAGCACGCCGCTGAGCGATCCGAGTCCGGCGCCGAGGACCGCGTACTGGCTGGCCGCGAACAGCTCGCCGGCGGAGATTCGCCCGTCCGCCAAGGCGAAACCCCCGACGGCGAGCACCGCGACGAGGACGAGCGGCCCGACGACCGCGGCCTGCGCGCCCGACGAGGCGAGCACCCGCCAGGTGCGGGAGCCCTGCTCGTGCAGCTCCGGGAGGGAGGCGAGAACGCGGCGTTCCTCGCGGTCGACGGTGCCCGCCGCGGCGATCGTCCTCGCGCCGCCGAGGGCTTCGGTGAGCCGGGCGGCGATCTTGGCCTGGATACGCAAGTAGTCCTCGACGATCTCCGCCGTACGACGGGCGAAGACCACGAGGACGAGCACGACGAGCACGACTCCGCCCGCGAACGCGACGACCAGCCACCAGTCGATGAACGCGAGCAGGACGAGCGCTCCGGTCGGCGGAATGCCCGCGGTGATGAGCGAGATCAGCGCCGGTCCGGCCTGTGCGGCGTCGACGGTGTTGCCGGACAGCCGGCTGACGAGGTCGCCCGCGTCGAACTGGCGGGTGCGGTCGGGTCCGGCGGCGAGCACCCGGCGGACGACGCGGTTGCGCAGCCAGGCCGTGGTCTTGGCCGAGGTCGCGGTGTCGGCGAAGTCGTCGACAAGATCACAGGCGACGGCGAGCGCGATCAGTCCGGCGGCGATCGCGAGCCAGCGGGTGATGTCCCCGTGGGCGACGAGCGCGTCGACCGTACGCCCCAGAACGGTCGGCAGCGCGAGCGTCACCGCCGTACCGGCGAGGCCGGTCACCGCGAGCGGAACGAGCCAACCGCCACCGCGCCGGGCGATCGCGCCGAACGAGGTCATGGCCCACCGACCTGCAAGCCGGTGTTGACAGCGAGGAACGCGAGCAGGTCGGCGGCGACGTCGACCGAGGCGCTCACCGCCTGCGCGCCGTGGCCGGCGTCGCGTTCGGTGCGGATCAGCACGGGGCGTTCGCTCGTGCTCGCCCACTGCAGCGCGGCGCAGGTCTTGCGGGCGTGCAGCGGGTCGACGCGGGTGTCGCTGGCAAACACGTTGAACAGCACGGCCGGGTAGGCGGTCTGGGCGGACACGTGGTGGTACGGCGAGTAGCCGAGCAGCCAGCCGACCTGCTCCGGGTCGTTCGCTGTCCCGTACTCGGTGCGCCAGCTCGGTCCGAGCCCGGTGAGCTCGTACCTGGCCATGTCGAGCAACGGTGCCGAAGCGACCGCTGCGGCGAACAGGTCCGGCCGTTGGGTGATCGCGGCGCCGACGGTGAGGCCGCCGTTCGACTCGCCGCACGCGCCGAGCTGGTCGGCGGTCGTCCAGCCGTCGGCGATGAGGTGTTCGGCCGCCGCGACGAAGTCGTCGAACGTGTTCTGCTTCTGGGCAAGGGTTCCGGCACGGTGCCAGTCGGCGCCTTCCTCGCTGCCGCCGCGGAGCTGGACGGCCGCGAACGCGCCACCCGCCTCGACCCAGGCGAGCGTGAAGCTGGAGTACGAGGGGGACATCGGCACGCCGAATCCGCCGTACCCGTAGAGGATCGTGGGCCGTGGGCCTGTGCGGTCAGGGCGGGTGAGGACGACCATCCGCACCGGCGTTCCGTCGGCGGAGGGATAGAGGACGTCGTGCGCCTCGACGTTCGGCACCCCTCGATGCGTCGCGGCCGCTGGGGCGACGGTGCCGGTCCTCGCGTCGAACACGTAGACGGCCTCGGGCGTGACGTGGTCGGCGTAGCCGAACCACAGCTCGTGCGCGTTGCTCGGGCGGGTGGTCAGGCCGGTCACGGTGCCGATGCCCGGCAGCCGGATCGCGCCGACGCGCTCGCCGGTGTGGAGATCGTGGAGGGACAGGCTGCTGGCCGCGTGCTGGATGGTCGCGACGACGAGCAGCGGCCGCTGCAGGCCGTCGAGGACGGCGAAGTCGGCGAGCACGCTGCCGGTCTCGGCGCGGACGAGGTCGGTCCAGTGCTCCGGCGCGGGCTTGGCAGGGTCGGTGACGCAGACGCGGCCGTACGGTGCGTCGACGGTCGTGGCGAGGTAGAGCCGCCCGTCCGGAGCGACGTTGGCGACGGTCTGCCCGGCGAGATTCTCCTGAACTGCTTGGAAGATCGGGCTCTCTGGGGATGACGCGTGGAGGTCGGCGAGGTAGACGTCGTTCGCCGCGCTCGTCCCCGCGGTGGCGGAGACGACGAGCCAGCGGCCGTCGGCACTCATGCCGAGCCCGTACGACGTCGTTTCCGCGCGTCCGTTGCCGAACACCTCGACGTCCTGCTCCGCTGGCTTGGCCACGCGGTGCAGCCAGACGCGCCACGCGCTGAGGTCGGCGAGCGCGCGGACGTAGTAGAACGCGGAGCCGTCGGCGAGCCAGGCGATGGGGGAGTAGCGCACGCGGTCGATCGGCCCGTCGATGCCGTTCTCGGCGTCGACGTCGATGACATACAGCTGGCCGCGTTCGGTGCCGGCGCTGGAGAGCTGGACGGTGACGTACCGCCCGGTGGGATCGGGTTGCCAGTGGTCGAGCGTGATCGTGCCGCTGCTGTCCAGGGCGACCGGGTCGAGCAGTGCCGTCTCGGTGCCGTCCTCGCGCGCGACGTAGAGAATCGCGTGCTCCTGTTGAGGATCGCGGCGAAGATAGAACGCGCGGCTGCCGCGCCACGACGGCAGCGTGATCGATCCGACCGCGCTCAGCTCGGCGATGCGGTCTCTCATTGGTACCTGGCCTGCGAGGTTGTCCTCGACGTACTCGCGCCAGAGCGTGTCCTGTGCGCTCTGCCAGCGCTGGGTCTCTGGGCTGGCCGGGTCCTCCAGCCAGCGGTACGGGTCGGGTACGCGGTGGCCGTACAGGTCGTCAACGATGGGTTGACGGGCGGCTTCCGGGTACCTCATAAACGGACACATCCTCCTTGCGTACGGGTAGATCCCGGGTCGGACCACGAGGGGGCCGACCCGGGATCCGGGCGCCTACGCTCAGTGGCAGAGCAGCAGGCTGAGGTTGCTCGGGCGACGGGAGCCGCAGCCGAGCAGGGTGAGCGTGCTACCGCCACCGTGTCCGCCGCCGTGCCCACCCGGGGTCTCGAGTCCCTGGAGGTCGAGGAGAGCCATGTTGTTACACCACCTTTCGAGGTCTAGTCGTTGCTGGGGTATTCGGACCGCCCACCAGTACCGGGCGGTCCGAAGAACGGGAGGTACACCGGAGCGTCGTGCTCGACGGTGCCCAGGGCGAACAGGACTCCGGCGGTGCCGGTCGAGAAGTCCATCGAGAGTCTGAGGAGCTGGTCGCCGGGAAACGCGAGTCCACCCGCATGGGTCATCGCGTGCCAGCGCAGGCCGCGGATCAGCAGGTCCGCGCTGTCGTCTCCGTCCGGAACGAAGCCGCCGCGGCGCAGCGCGCCGACCATCGCGAGCATGCTGGCGCGGCCGGCGAACAGGCCGGACTGGACGAAGTAGCCGGCTCGGGCGACGGCGCTCAGGTCGCGCAGGTCGGCGGTGAGATCCTCGTCCCGCCGGTGCCGGAGGTAGCGTGCCAGGGCGAGCGCGATGCCCGCCGAGCCCTCGTCGAGGTACGGGAGCGTTCGCCAACCCTGGTTGACCTGCAGGGTGCCGTCCTCACCGCGGATGCAGCGCCGGAGGTCCTGGTAGATCGCGGTCGTCGCGTGGTCGAGCAGCGCCGAGTCGCCGGTCCGCTCGTACGCGCGGACGAACAGCAGCGCGAGGCCGGAGGAGCCGTACATCAGCCCGGCGCGGGCGAAGCCACCGCCGCTGATCTCCGGCACGTCCATCGGCTCGCCGAGGCGGTCGGCCGTGACCGCGACGATCCGGTCGGCCAGGTCGAGCAGCTTCGACTCGCCGGCGCGGTCGCCGAGGTGCATGAGGTTGAGCCCGATGCCGGCGAGGCCGGAACGCAGGCCCAGCTCGAGGTTGTCGTCCAGCAGGGCGAGAGAGCGTTCGACGACGTCAAGGGCCTCTTGACGGTGGCCGAGCTGGTCCAGGACGAACGCGACCCCATGCAGGCCGTCGTAGAAGCCGGCCGGAGTGTCAGCCGCGGGCTCGACGGCGTGCTTGAGCAGCCAGTCCTCGTACTCGGGGAACCGTCCGGCGCCGGTCGCGTCGAGCGCGAACAGCACGCCGGCGGCGCCGGTGGCGAGGTTGATGCCGCCGCCGGGGAAGAACTGCATCGGATCGCCGGGGAACAGCCGGTCGGTACGTTCCGGGGTCGCGCTCGCGACGATCGCCGTACGCAGCGCGTCGCGGAGCTCCACCCACGGCGCGTTGCCTGGCATCGGAACGTCGTCGAACGAGGTCCGTTCCTTCTTGTGCCGGCCGAGGATCGTGTCGACGGCACGCGTGGTGGCCTTGGCCTGGTCGGGACCCTGGAAGACGTCGCCGACGACGCCGCCGAGCTGGGCTGCCTTGGCGAGGTTCATGTTCAGCTGCACGGTGGTCTGTGGCGCGAACAGGTGCAGGTGCATGCAGGCGAGCGCGTACCTGTCGGAGTCCGCGCCGGTCCGTTCGGCCGGCGGCTGGAAGCCGGGATGCGCAAGCGTGGAACGGGATTCGTCCTCGACGAGCGTCGACACCTCGAAGTCGATCAGCACCATGCGGTCGTCGGTCGAGACAAGGATGTTGTCCGGGTGTAGATCGCCGAACACCACGCCGCGCTCGTGGAACGCGGCGATCGCCTGCTCGACGCGCTCCATCATGCCCAAGGCCCATTGGGTGTAGCGGGCGAGCTCGCCCCTCGGCGGGTCGGGGTGCGTGAGCGGGTAGCGGTTGACGATGAGGCGCTGCAGCGGGCTGCCGTCGATGTGCTCGAGCACGAGGAAGTGGTGGTCGCCGAGTTGGAAGTAGTCGAGCAGCTCGGGGACGACGTCCAAGCCGGCAAGGCGTTCGAGGATGTCCCGCTCGTGCAGCAGCCGGGCCACCGCGTCCCGGCCGATCGCGTCGAGGCCGGCGTGCGGGCGGGCCTCCTTGAGCACGACGTACTTGTCGGTGCGCTTGTCCTTCGCGAGGTAGACCCCACCGCCGTTGGAGAAGTGGACGGCGCTCTCGACCTGGTACGGGATGTCCTCGACCGACACCGAGTTACGGGCCGCCAAGTGGGGTTGGAGAAACTCCGGCATCTCCACCCAGTCGGGGAGTGCGAAGACCGGACCGCGTACGTCGGGCACCAGCTCGCCGTCCGCGTTCTCGAGGGCGAGGACGCGCGTGCCGGTGTCGGACAGGCAGTAGCGCTCCATGAACCCGCCGTACCTGACGAAGAGCGGGCCTTTTCCGTACCTGAGGTCGCTCAGAATGTACGGTCCCTGGACGCCTTGGAGAAGGGCGTCGAGCTCGTCGAGGATGGTGTGGAGCTGGGCGTCGTCGGCCGGATAGATCGTGACGAGCTTGCCGCTCGAGCCGCGGAACGCGGCCTTCGAGTTCAGCATGATCATGACCGGACGGCTGCGCAGATACTTGAACGGGATGCCGCGGGAGACGCAGTAGTCCCACACCGTCTCGAGCGTGCGGTCGGCGTCGGAGAGGCTCGACGAGACGTGGATCTTCCAACCCTGCTGAGGAGTTGGGGCCATCGGGGGAGCGAAGTAGAGCCAGGTCTCGTCGGCGTGGTGGACCCAACCCTCGGGGAAGCTACGGCCGACGACGCTGAAGTCCGGCTCGCCGGTCTCACCGGCGTGCGGCGCGTCGTAGAACAGTTGGTCGACCAAGCAGTAGAGGTCGTACTGTTCGATGGCTTCGGGATCCACGTCCATCATCTTGGGCCGGGTCCGGATTCTCAAACAGTGCATGGCGTCATCAAACTCACATGAAGTCCACACTTCCCAATGTGCATTCTTCATGCCCGGAAGTGCGACAAACGCAATGCGTGATGTTCAGCTGAAAAGGGCATGCCAAAGGTTTGCGTAGACGAATTGAGTCGTCCCGCATCGTGAATTGCCTAGTCCGAATGGACTATTTCGTGTAGCCCGAACGGGCACCCGTGGTAGAGGTCCTAGATCCAGCCCGCGTCGCGCGCGATCCGTACGGCGTCGATGCGGTTGCGCGCACCGAGCTTGGTGATGACCGCGGACAGGTAGTTGCGCACAGTGCCGGCCGCGAGAGAGAGCTGGCAAGCGATCTCCGGCACGGACGATCCCTCGGCGGCCGAGGCGAGCACCTCGTGTTCGCGTTCGGTCAATGGCCCGTCAGGATTGAGCAAAGCCGACATGGCGAGCTCGGAGTCGATCACGCACTCTCCGGAGGCGACGCGGCGGATCGTGTCGGCGAGCTGGTTCGGCGGCGCGTCCTTGACGACGAAGCCGCGTACGTTCGCATCGAGCGCACGTCGCAGTGTGCGTGGGCTTGTCGTACTGCTGAGTAATACGGTCCGGCAGTACGGCACCTCTTCTTGCAGCTTCCGCGCGGCGGAGAGCCCATCCACGCCAGGGATTCCGATGTCGAACACGATGACGTCGGGCTTGACCTTGCGGGCGGCCGGAACGATGTACTCCGTGCTGTCGATCTCGGCGACGACGTTGATGTCGTCCTCTCCGGCGAGCAGCGCGACGAGCGCGCCCCGGATCAAGGCCATGTCCTCCGCGAGCAAGACGCGGATAGCGGTGTCGTTCACGAGTGCGGGCCCCTCCCTTGGCGCCAGATTGCGGGCGTCATGCAACCCACGACCGTGCTGAAAAGTTGTCAGTACAGCCCTGTGCCGAGCTAGGGATGGTGCTCAATGAGCATTACGAGTCCACACACTGTGAGCTCCCCCTCGTTCCGCTTGCCCCAACGTGTTAAAGATGACGTTACGCCGTTAGTTACGGGTGTGACGTGGAATTCTTCGGATTCACGCCCCGTTATCCCGAAGGGGTCCTTGTCCGGATGCGGCTGAATTGGACGACGAATTAGTGTTTGCGCAGGCCACTGCCGGTTACTCACGAGTTACGCGGGATCGCTCAGCGTGAGATTTCCCACTCCCAGGCCCGGCGTGTCCGGAAGGACGATGTTAGCCCCTTTGTAATGCATTCCGCCCGTTATGGGCGATTTAGTCAACCACCACGCCGCATCGAGATCACACGCCAGCGTCGTGCCCTGTGCCGCGGCGAGGCTCGCGGCGGCACCGACGCCGATCGGACCCTCCATCATCGAGCCGATCGTGGTGCCAACGCCGCACTGCTCGGCGAGGGCGAGCATCGTTCTTGCTTGGGCGATGCCGCCGCACTTCGCCAGCTTGACGTTGACGAGGTCGGCGGCTCTTCGCTGGATGAGCTCGACCAGGTCGCGGACGCCGTAGACGGCCTCGTCGGCGAGGATCGGGGTGTCGACACGGTCGCTGACCCACTTGAGACCTTCGAGGTCCCAGGCTTGGACGGGTTGTTCGACGAGTTCGATGATCTGGTCTTCGAGCTTGGTGATCGTTCGTACGGCCTCGCGCGGGGTCCAGCCCTGGTTGGCGTCGAGTCTGAGCTTCGCCTCTTTGCCGGCGGCTTGGCGTACGGCTTTGACGCGCTCGACGTCGGTGGCGGCGTCGGTACCCACCTTGACCTTGAGCGTGTCGAAGCCCTCCTTGACGCGTTGGCTGGCGGCTTCGGCGAGCTCGTCCGGGGTGCCGGCACTGAGCGTGACATCGGTGTGGACGCGGTGGGTGGTGCCGCCGAGGAACCTCGGCAGACTTCGCCCGGCGCGCTGGGCTGCCAGGTCATGGAGCGCTTCGTCGACTGCCGCCTTGGCTCCGTGGTTGGCTTCGACGGCTCTGGCGAGCTGGTCGAGGAGTCGGTTGAGGTCGTCCGGGTCCTGGTTCTTGATGACGTCGGTGAGCGGGTGCCTGACACACTCCTCGGCGCTGGCCATCGACTCGCCCGTCACCCGCCAGACCTGCGGCGCCTCACCCCAGCCGTGGTGGCATTCGTCGTCGATGACTTCGACGATCAGGGAGTCGACCGTACTGGTCCGCCGAAGGGCGGTGACGAACGGCGTGTGGAGGGGAGCGGAGACGCGATGACAACGAATGTCGATGATCGGCACGCCGCCCATTCTGCCCACGCTCGCTTGTTGGTGGGCGGGTCGCGGAAATGCCCGGGGGAATGCTTGGCCCGCTTCACTCGTTCCGGCACTATGACCGCTGGTGCGGGGGCAGCCTCCATCTGCCCCCGCACCTTCGGCGGTCTCGCCACCTGCGCTACCTGACGCCGCCCTACAGCACGAGGGTCAGCAAGCACGTGCACAAGCACGTGACAGGCCCGCAGCAGTCACCGCCGAGCTCGACCGAGTCGGTCTCGGGCAGCTCCTCCAGCACTGCGACGTCCAGCGTGAGCTCCGCCATTCGCGTTCACCTCCCTTCACGCATGGCGCCGGCCGCCGCGGGCACCCGTGGCGGCGTCAGGAGGTTCGTGGTCGCCATCTCGCGGGGTTCCCGCGAGTCGGCGAGGAACGCGCGCAGCACTTCCAGCACCTGGCCGGCCGACGGACCGGTGAGCAGGTCGTGCCCCGCGTCCGCGAGTTCCAGGTACCGAACGCCGAAGTGCCGGGGCGTCAGTCGGGCGTACAGCTCACGCGAGTGCGACGCCGGGATCACGTCGTCCCGCGCGCCGTGGACGATCAGGACTGGTACGCGGATCTGGTCCGCGAAGTGCAGCGCGTCCCGCGGCCCCAGCGCGTCCTGGTACAGCGAGCGTCCACCCAGGCGGTCCAACAGAGCACGCACCCGCGGCCGCGCGTCCAGGTAGAGCCGCGGGCCGGACAGGAACGGTGCCAGCACCGCGCCCCGGGACCACAGCTCGGGGTCCGCGCCGAGCGTGAGCAGCGCAAGGTACGCGCCGTACGAGGTGCCCAACAGCAGCAGCGGTCCGCGTCGAGCAGCCAGCGTCGAAGCGACCGCGCGTACGTCGGCAAGGTCCGGGCCGCCCCAGGCACCGGCGATCGACCCGGACCCCCGCGATCCGGTCGGGTTCACCGCCACGACCGCGAGCCCCAGCCCCGCCAGCTCGGTCAGCATCTGGTCCGGCTGCAGCTGCCACGCCGCGTCCGGCCCGCCGTGCAGCGCGACGAGCACCTTCGGTGCCGTACGCCAGTCGCCATACACGACCGCGTCCACCGGACCCGACGGCCCCTCGAAGCGCTCCAGCTGCGGTCCGCCTCCGCCCGGACCACCCGCCGGCCGCAGGCCGTGCAGCATCCGGAACGGTTGCGCCGACCCCGGCCGCACCTCCGCGATCCCGGGCACGTGCAGCTGCCCCGCGAACGGCACCCGCAGCCCCGCCTCGGTCCACGACGCCGTCGCGCCGAGCGTGCCGGCCGGCAGCCGTACGTAGCTCAGCTGGTCCAACCCCGGGATGAGGATCGCCAGCCGCGACGTCGACCCGTCGTCCACCCGGAACGCGATCCGCCGCGACCAGGGGTCCGCTGCGAGTGGCCACAGCCGGCGGGCGTCCTCCAGCCCCGCTGGCCAGGACGGCTCGCCACCCGGACGACACCAGCCGACCCGATGCTGCGCGTCGGCCACCACCCGGATGTCCGGGGTCGCGAACAGCAGCCGCAGCCCGCGGTCCTCCGGCCACAGCGGCGTGACCGAACGGGTCCGCAGGTTGACCGCGATCGCGCTGACCTTCTTGTTCTGCGCCCGGTTCAACGCCAGCCAGCGACCGGTCCCGTCCAGCCACGTCCCGCCGCCGACCAGCCCCTCGAGCGTGAGCGACGGGCGGATGTACGGGTCCTCCGCGCGCACCAGCGACAGCGTCGTGGTCTGGTTCCGGAACGACGCGACGGCCACCGCGAGGATCTGTGGGTTCGGATGCTCCAGCAGCCGCAGCCCGTCGGCGGTGATCGTGCCGAGCGAGTGTGCCCGGCCGTCGGCGCCGGCGAGCAGGATCTCGTGCTCGCGTTCGGCGTCCGTCGGCTGGCACAGCAGGATGCGCCCGTCGTCCATCGGGAGCACCTGCGCGCGTGGTCCGTTCGGCCGTGGTTGCTCGACGCGGCGTGGCGGTACGGGCGGGTCCAGAAGCCAGGTTTCCAACTGCCAGGCTCCCGGTCTGTCCGCCGCCAGGCAGGCGGCGTAGCGCCCGGTGGGGGAGAAGCGGAAGCTCGTCCGGGTCAACATCGGGCGGCCCCTTCGTGGGTCTTTTCGGTGTGGAGCTCCAGTCCGAGGAGCTCGTCGGCCATGAACGGGCGGGGCCCGCCATGCCGCAATCTGTGGAGGAAGTCGACGACTCCCGCGAGGCCGACGTTGTAGTCGGCGACGACCGTCCGGCCGGTCTCGTCCGCGGCGAGCGCGAGCCCGTCGCGTACGCACGACCGCGCGGCGAGCAGCGGAACGAGGTCCTCCGCCCACTGCTGGTACGTCCGATCGCCGAACACGGCGGCGGCGTCGAGCAGGAACTGCCCGTCGCCCGCCAGCCCGTGGCAGGCGGCTGGTCCGGACTGGAACCGCGCCCGGTACGAGGCCTTGGCCGCGGCAGCGGCGAGGTCGCCGAAGTGCTGCTCGCCGGTCACCGCGTACAGGCGCAGCAGGAACGTGCCGACGCCCGACGACCCGCTGCACCAGTGCGGCAGCCGGGTCCGGTCGGTCGGACCGGCCGCCCACCAGGCGGCGCCGTCGGTGTCGAGCTGCCCGGCGCGGCAGAGCGTCTCGCCCGCCTCCCGGGCGAGGTAGAAGAACCGCGAGGTCTCGGTCGCGTGGGCAGCGGCGAGCAGGAAGTAGCCGATGCCCGCGACGCCGTGCGCGAAGCCGTAGTGGCAGGTGCCGGCGAGCTGGGAGGCGAACGTCGTCGGGATAGGCCAGGTGATGCCGAGCTCACTGCGCTTCGCCACGTCGAGCAGCTGGTCCGCGGCGAGCCCGGCCCGCTTCAGCAGGTCCTTGCGACCCGTCCGGTGCGCCACGTGCAGCATCGTGAGGCCCGCGCCGGCGAGGCCGTGGGCGACGTCGGGGTTCGGCCAGGCGACCGGAAGGCGCTCGGCGATACGCCCGGCGCGTTCGGCCAGCTGAGGCTCGTCGAGCGCGTGGCCGGCGTCGGCGAGCACCCAGGCGGAGCCGGCGCGACCGAAGTACAGGCCGGGCAGGAACGGATCCTCGTCCGGCCGCGCGGCCAGCCAGTTCGCGGCCTTCCGCGCGGCGCCGCTGACCCCGGGTGTGGCCTGGGCGCGCAGCAGGACGGACAGGATGCCGGCAGCACCGTGCTGCACGTTCCCCGGATCGGTCTGCCCACCGAAGCCGCCGGTCGGCCAGAGCCGCCCGTCGTCCGGCGTCATCGTCGCGACCAGGTGGGCGAGGCCGTCGTCGACGAGCCGGTCGGCGTCCGGCAGGAGTGCGGCGACGGGCAGCGGAACGACGAACCGCTCGGCCGCGGCGGCCAGCTGCCGCTGCACGGACGCCAGGTCCAGCCGGTCGGACGGCCGTTCGACGGTGAGCCCGACGATCGTCGGCACGAGCAGCCGGGCGGTCTCGCTGTGCGGCGCGACGGTCGCGAGCCAGTCCCGCAGCCGGTCGGACGTCGCGCGTTCGCCCGGCGGCAGCAGCGGGTCGTTGCCGGTCGCGAGCAGGAACAGCAGCATCCCGAGGCTGAACAGGTCCTCGGCCGGGTCGGTGCGTACGTCGTCCGGTCCCGCGACGAGCTCGGGCGCCCGGTAGCTGGGCGTTCCCGTACGGCGGGCGAACGTCCCCGCCGGCGCGGCCGCCTCGAGGTCGACGAGCTGCGCCGTCCCGTCCGGGGCGACGAGCACGTTCGTCGGGCTGAGGTCGCGCAGCACGAGACCGGCGCCGTGGACGGTACGGACGAGCGCGGTCAGCTCCTGCGCCATCGGCACCGCCTTCGCGGCGGGGACACCGGGCGCGCCGGACGCGTGCACGCGCACCCAGCGCCGCAGCGGCTCGCCGGCCAGCCGGCGTTCGGCCATGAACAAGTCGCCGTCCTGCTCGAACAGGTTGAGCACGGTCGGCACCGGAACGTACGTCTCCAGCCACCGCAGCATGCGGGCCTCGTGCCGCAGCCGGTCGCGGGCGTCCCGGCCGGCGAGGTCTGCCTCGGCGTGCGCGCGGGCGTGCTTCACCACGGCCTCGGTGCCGGTGTCGCGATCGCTCGCGAGGTAGACACCGCCCTTCGGCGAGTGCCGGAACGCCTGCCGGACGACGTACCGGTCGCCCAGCAGGACGGCCTTCTTCTCTTGCTCCGTGGGCGATTCTGCCGCCTCGTCGAACGGGTTGGGCGCCCACGTCGGCGGAACGAACCACGCTTCGCGGGGGTCGACCAGCTCGCTGCCGTCTGGTGTGACGAGCAGTTCGCGGTAGATGCCGTCGTGGTCGAGCCGGCGCCTGCTGCCGAAGCCGCCGTACCGGTAGTGCACGACGCTGCCCGGCTGGATCGGCCGGTCGGACATGATCCGCGGGCCGGCGAGCCCGGCGGTGCGCTCGTGCAGCCTTGCCGCAAGTGCGGCGGCGTCGGCGTCGTTCGCCGGATAGACCGTGACGACCTTGCCGAACTCGGCGCGCCCACACTCGCGGCTGGTGAGCCAACGGACGATGTCGACAGAGGCGGCGAACTTGAACGCGACACCGTCCCGCGCCAGGTCCGGTACGACGCTGTCGAGCACCTGTTCGACCGAGGCGGGCGTGGCGGACAGGTGCAGCTTCCAGCCCTGCGCCGGGACGGTCATCCGGGCGGGGATCGCGGCGACCCAAGGGCTGCCGGGGCGAAGTCGCCAGGCGTCGAATGGGACCAACAGGGACCGGACTCGATCGGTCAGATCGAGCGGCTGGTGCCTTTCCCCGTCGCCCACAGACGCCCCTTCTGCCGGAGTCCGCGTACCTGTTGTGGCTATACGACTACCAAGAGTAGACGCCAGATGGCAATATCTAGATCTTGAACGGATATTTCGATATACGTCCGATACCGCCGGAACAGGGCGCAGCCCTGAAGTGGCCCTAGAACAGGTGCCGATCCGCCCAGCTCGCCGCGCCGACCTTGGCGACGACCGCGCAGCCTTCCTCTTCGCTGAGCGTGGCGCTGACGCACACCACGAGCGCGTACGTGGGAGCGTCCGTGGGCAGCACCAGCGCGGCACTGTGCCGGATGTCGTCGATCCAGCCGTTCTTGTGCGCGACGGCCGTTCCGGGCGGAAGTCCCTGGACGAGGTCCTCGGTGACCTCCTGGGACAGCAGGACGTCGAGCATGTCCTGGCACGACTTCTTGCTGGCGGCCTGGCGGCTGCCGATCGCGCGCATCAGCCCGGCGAGGTCGGCGGCGGTGACGAGGTTGTTGCGACCGGCGCCCGCTGCCGCGTAGTCCTGGATGCCGCGGCTGACGATCGAGTGCGTCGCGCCGGCCCGTGCCCAGGTGAGGCGAACGGCCTTGAGACCGACCTGCTCGAGGACGAGGTTCGTTGCCAGGTTGCTCGAACGTACGATCATCCGCCGGACGAGCCAACGCAGCGGGGCGGTCTGGCCGAGCAGTGCCCACGGCTGCGGGTCGTTGTCGTAGTCGGCGGTCGAACGGTACGTACCCTCGCCACTCGCCGACTCGAACTCGTCGTGGACCAGCACCTTCTCGTCGAGGTCGAGCACGCCCTCGTCCGCGAGCCGGTACGCGGTGACCATGATCGCGACCTTCATCGTGCTCGCGGCGTTGTGCGTGAGGTCAGGGGCACGGACGTACGCGGGCTCGCCGTCGAGCCGACCGCACCAGATCGAGACCGTTCCGGGGACCGCGTCGAGCTCGGGTTCGAGGGCCGCCATCCGGGGCAGCGTGCGTCCGTCCTCGTTCGTCACGAAGGACAGTGTGGCGTAGGTTCTGGCCAGGTCCTATCCACCGCGGCGTTGTGCCGGCGAGGCGGGCACCGTTCCGCTGGGTGGCGTGCACCGGCTTCCGCAACGTGACCGGCGAGCCGGCGTCTCGGGTGGGGGCAAATGATCATGTTTACATGATCATTTGCCGCTCTACGTGGGGTACATGCCGCGTAAGGCACCCGCTCGCCAGGTAGAGCGGCGTCGGTGCCCATCCGCCAGCACCCCCGACTTACGCAACAGGTCCTAGACGCTCGGCGGTCCGTCGCGGAGGACTCCCCGGATTTCATCCACCGAAACGGTCGCGGGGTCGTGCGCGGTCAGGATCCAGGTCGCGCCGGCTTCGACGTACGGCTTGGGGTCGTCGCCGGGCTCGGGAGCGAACGCGATGTCGTACGGCCTCGTCGCGCCCGCCTCCGCGCGCAGCTCGGTGAGCTTGGCGAGGGCCTCGGCGAGCTGCTCGGGGTGCTCGAGGTTGACGGGGAAGAAGCCGTCGTACTTCGCGGCCCGGCGGAGCGGCCTGAGGTTGCCGGGGAAGCCGGCGGCCCAGATCGGGATGCCGTTCTCCTGGACCGGCCGCGGGAGGAACCGCATGCCGTCGACCTTGTAATGCTCACCGTCGTGCTGGACGGTCTCGCCCGACCACGCGGTGGTGAGGATCGCCAGCGACTCGTCGAGCTGGGCCGCGCGGACTTTGTCCTCGACATGCTCGCCGGTCGCGGAGAACTCGGTGCCGAACCGGTCGCTGCCGATCCCGACGCCGAGCGTGAGCCGGCCGCCGCTGAGCAGGTCGAGCGTCGCGGTCTCCCGCGCGAGCTTGGTGGGACGCCGGCGCGCGAGCGGGGTGACCATCGGGCCGATGCGTACGCGCTCGGTCGCCGCCGCGACGGCGGCGAGGGTGATCCACGGGTCGGCGACGGCCTTGACCGGCTCGCGCCACCGGAGGTGGTCCCAGACGAAGATGCCGTCCCAACCGACCTCCTCGGCCTCGGCCGCGAGATTGGCGACCGCGACCGGGTCGGCGAGCTCGTCGAAGATCGGCAGCCAGAGGGCGAAGCGGGTCACGTGGTCTCCTCGGTGAGGTCGTAGAGGCGTTGCACCAACGACGTGGCGGTCCGTTCGTCCACGCCCAGGCTCTTGGCGGTCTGTACGTACTGCTCGGCCGCCGCCCGCAGCGGATCCGCCCCGTCGCTCGGCGCTGCCGCGATGACCGTGCCATGCCTGCGGGCGGTGTGCAGGACGCCGTCGGCCTCGAGCTCCTTGTACGCGCGCGCCACCGTGCCTGGCGCCAGCCCGAGGTCGGAGGCGAGCTGCCGGATCGTCGGCAACCGGGTGCCGAGCGCGAGCTGGCCGACCTCCACCAGGTGCGCGATCTGGTCGCGTACCTGCCGCCAGGGCGGTACGCCGTTGCGGGTGTCGACGACGATCTTCAGTGCGGGGCTCACCCGGTCGCCTCCGCGAGCCGTTGGGTGCGCCACGGGTTGAGCAGGAGACCCCAGGTGAGGAAGGCGGCGACCGGCGCGAGGACGAGCAGCCAGGTGGCGGCGTCGTACCAGAGGAGCATGGACGGATCGGCGTACGGCAGGTCGGCGGCCAGTCTCTCGGCCTCGGCGTCGGGCCGGAGCGCGTTGATCGGGCGGGCCCAGGCGACCAGCCGGTCGAGCATCGTCCAGAGCAGGCCGCCGGACATGAGGACGGCGGACGCGACGCCGACGCGGGCCGACCTGACGCGGAGCGCGTCGTCGACATCGGTGTCGTACGTGAGCGGGCCGCGGTCGCGCGCGATGCGGACCAGGAGGAACGCCGCGACGCCGGCGAACAGGAGCGCGAGGAAGCCGGCCACGGTGGGTCCGAGGTCGGTCGGGACGACCGCGGGACTGATGTCGACGGCTGCGGTCTCCAGCTCCGCGCGGTGCTGGATGCGCCATGCGTTGGCGGCATCGGCCCAGGGCTGGATCGCGATGCTCGCGCCCAGTGCCGTGACGCCGATGGCGAGCTGGGCTCCGAGGACGGCGAGACCGTACGGCGGGACGAGGTCGCTGACGCGGCGTGCGGTCAGCGTGGCGGTGCGGGTCCGTTCGGTGCGCTTGCGCCGGCTCGCGGCGAGATCGGTGATCAGCAGCGTGGCGAGAACGGTGGCGAGAACGTACCCGAGCCAGTTGGCGCTGGGGAACGTGACGAGCAGGCCGAGCAGCGCGCCGCCGACGAAGACCGCGAGGAGCACGTACGGGTAGAGGTTGCGCCGCTCCTTGAGGTAGTCGGCGACGAGCCTGCCCTGCTCGACCGTGGGGTTCTGGACCTTCCACCGGGCAAGGATGTGCTGGCCCTGCTTGGGGGTGGAGCGGAACACCCAGAAGAAGACGACGATCCCGGCCACGATGCCGAGCCCGAGCAGCAGGTTCATGCGTGCGCCGCCACCCCTCCACTGTTTGTATCAAGTATTTGACACAATCATGGCCCGGACGTCGGCGATGCGCAAGTCGTTGGAGAGAGTAGGGGCATGGCGCACTGGGAGGACCTGCACGACGGCTGGACGTTGACGGGCGCGGGGGAGGAGGTGGCGGCGACCGTACCGGGGTGCGTGCACACCGACCTGCTCGCCGCTGGGCGGATTCCCGATCCGTACCTCGACCGCAACGAGCACGAACTGCGGTGGATCGGCGAGACGGACTGGCGGTACGCGACGACGTTCGACTGGCAGCCGGACGACGAGTCGAACGTCGACCTGGTCTGTGACGGGCTCGACACGATCGCGACGATCGTCCTGAACGGCGTCGAGGTCGGGCGGACGTTCAACATGCACCGTTCGTACCGGTTCGCTGTCAAGGAGCACTTGCGCGAGGGCAAGAACGACTTGACGATCACGTTCGCATCGGCGGCGAAGTACGCGTCGGCGTTGGAGGAACGCCTCGGCACGCTGCCGCGGGCTGGCTATCCGGAACCGTTCAACTTCATCCGCAAGATGGCCTGCAACTTCGGCTGGGACTGGGGACCGACGCTCGTCACCGCCGGCATCTGGAAGCCGATTCGCCTGCACAGCTGGAGCGTTGCTCGCTTCGACGAGGTCCGACCGCTGGTCACCGTCGACGGTTCGACCGGCCGCGTCGAGGTTCTGGTGCGACTGCACGACGACGAGGAGCGCGTCCCCGTCCGCGTCACGGCGGACATCGGGGACCTGACGGCGAGCCTCGACATGGCGGCCGGTGAGAACGAGGCGAGCCTCGTCCTCGAGGCCGAGGACGCCGCTCTGTGGTGGCCGCACGGGTACGGCGACCAGCAGCTGTACGACCTCGCCGTCACGCTCGACTCCGACGACGGCGAAGCGCTGGACAGCTGGACCAAGCGGATCGGGTTCCGGACCGTCGAGCTGGACACGAGCGCGGACGAGCTCGGCTCCGCGTTCACGATCAAGGTCAACGGCCAGCCGATCTTCGCGAAGGGCGCGAACTGGATCCCCGACGACTGTTTCCCCACCCGCGTTGACGAAACGCGCTACCGGGCACGGCTCGAGCAGGCCAAGGAAGCACACCTCGACCTGCTCCGCATCTGGGGCGGCGGCATCTACGAGCAGGACACGTTCTACGACCTCTGCGACGAGCTCGGCATCCTCGTCTGGCAGGACTTTCTGTTCGCGTGCGCTGCCTATCCGGAGGTCTCGCCGATCGTCGAGGAGATCGTGCCCGAGGCCCGCGAGAACGTCGTTCGTCTCATGCCACATCCGAGTCTCGTGCTGTGGAATGGCAACAACGAGAACATCTGGGGCTGGTTCGACTGGGGTTGGCAGTCCTCGATCGGTGACCGCGGGTGGGGCAAGACTTACTATCTCGAGACGCTGCCTTCCGTTGTCGCCGAGGTGGATCCGACGCGTCCGTACTGGCCGGGGAGTCCGTACTCCGGCACGTTCGACCTCCAACCGAACGTCGACGAGCATGGCTGCAAGCACATCTGGGACGTCTGGAACCAGGTCGACTACACGCACTATCGCGACTACGTGCCGCGGTTCGTCGCGGAGTTCGGCTTCCAGGGACCGCCGGCCTGGTCGACGCTGACCCGCGCGGTGCACGACGACCCGCTGGCGCCGGATTCGCCCGGCGTACTCAGCCACCAGAAGGCGGGCGGCGGCAACGACAAGCTCGACCGCGGGCTGGCCGCGCACTTCACGATGCCGTCGAACGTCGAGGACTGGCACTGGCTCACCCAGCTCAACCAGGCGCGTGCGTTGACGGTCGGCATCGAGCACTTCCGTTCGCACCATGGGCGCTGTATGGGAACGGTCGTGTGGCAGCTCAACGACTGCTGGCCGGTGACGTCATGGGCCGCGGTCGACGGCGACGGGCGGCGGAAGCCGTTGTGGTACGCGCTTCGTAACGTCTACGCGCCACGGCTGCTCACGTTCCAGCCGCGCAAGGACGGCTTGACACTGGTGGCGGTCAACGATGCCGCTTCGCCCTGGTCCGGCACGGTCACGATCGAGCGCCGCTCCTTCGCGGGCGAGGTGCTCGCTCGCTTCGAGGCTCAGCTCGAGATCGCGCCGCGCGCTACGCAGGAGGTGCAGCTGCCCGCCGAATCAGCCGCTGTGGCTGCGGATTCCGAGCTGCTCGTGGCGTCCGCGGACGGCGAGCGGGCGTTCTGGTTCTTCGGCGAGGACAAGGACCTGTCGTACCCGCCGGCGGAGTACGACCTCGAGGTCGACGGCCAGTCGGTCCGCGTAACGGCCCGAACGTTGCTCCGCGACCTGTCGCTGTTCGCGGATCGCCTCGCGCCCGACGCGTACGCGGACGACCTGCTCGTCACACTGCTGCCAGGGGAGTCGCACACCTTCACCATCCACAACGCCCCCAAGCTGTCCGCCGCCAGCCTGGTCAAGCCCGTGGTTCGTTGTGTGAACGACTGATGGGCTATTCGCCGGTGTAGCAGAGGCAGAAGGGGTGGCCGGCGGGGTCGGCGTAGACGGGGCAGCTGCCACCTTGGGGTGGCAGCTGGGTCGCGCCCAACGAGAGGGCGAGGCGTTCCTTGGTCGGACGGTCGTCGAAGCCGATGTCGAAGTGCAGCTGAGCTGGCCGGTTCGGGTCCGGCCACCCTGGCGGTTGATAGTTCTCCACACGCTGCAAGGCGATCATCGGCAGTGACTCGTCCTCGCGGGCGACCACGACGCGCCCGGGTGTGTCCAACACGCGCCTCGGCAGGTCCAGCAGGCCGCCCCAGAACGTGGCCAGCACGGCGGGGTCGGGGCAGTCGATGACGACGCGCGCCAGTATGCCCAGACGATCGGTGTCGGCGATCGCACCGGGGTAGAGGCAGAACGGATGCCCGACGGGATCGGCGAAGACCCGGAACTCCCCACTGTCATGGAGTTTCGTCGCACCGAGCGAGAGCACTTCGGCCTCAGCGGCGGAGAGGTCGGACACGAGCACGTCGAGGTGAATCTGCTGTGGGTACGCGGGATCCGGCCAGCGCGGCGGGCGGGCCAACCCCTCGCCGAAGCCGAGCGGCGCGTCGACCAACCGGGAGTAGAACGCGCTCAGCGACTCCACCTGCGAGCGCTCACACGCGATCGAGATCCCATAGCCACCGTCCTGCTCGTCGGCGCTGACGTTGAGCCCGGTCACCATGCCGACCTCGTCGAACAGCACGGTCGCGAACGCCGTACCGACCGAGCCGGAGAAGACGGCGCGCACCATCACGTCGCTCACCCGCCGGACCTCCACCACGGCACGGTCCAAGCCCGCGTGTTCGTCCAGCCCCGGCCGCCACCGCGACGCGATCCACGCCGCGGCGTCCCAGTCCCAGTCCGCCGCACCGGCGGTCAGGGATGCGTAGACCGTCTCGACGTCGCCGCGTTCCAACGCCTCGACGACCACGCGCGCCCGATCCAGCAACGGGTCCATGACGCCAAGCCCTACGGGACGATCTGGATCTTGCGGCCGATGCCCGCCTTGAACTGCTCCAATGCCTTCGCGTAGTCGTCCAGCGCGAAGCGGTCCGAGATCATCACCTCGGGCCGGAGGACCCCGGCGGTGAACAGGTCGCCGGCGCGTTCGAAGCTGTGCAACACCGCCATCGAGCCGGTGATCGTGATCTCCTGGTTGTAGATCTTGTACGGCTCGATCGTCGCCCGCGCGTCGTAGTTCGCCACGCCGAACTGGAGGAACGTGCCGCCGCGCCCCACCCGAGACAGGCCGTCCTGGATCGCGGGCGCCGCGCCGGTGCAGTCGATCACGACGTCCCAACCCCGCGGGTGCTCCGGAGCCAGCGCGTCCGCCGACGTCGCCGTCGCGTCGCAGCCGAGCAGCTCGGCCGTCTCGAGCCGCTTGGCGTTCAGGTCGACGACCTTCACCGAGCCCGCGCCCGTCCGCTTGGCGAGCTCCATCATCATCAGCCCCATCGTGCCCGCGCCGTAGATGAGGTAATGGTCGGCGAGGATCCGCGGCAGGACGTCGTACCCGCGCACCGCGCACGACAGCGGCTCGATCAGGGCGGCATCCGCGGGGGAGACCGAGTCGGGGAGTACGTAGAGGTTCTTCACCGGCGCCACCGCGAACTCCGCCGCCGCCCCTGCGGTCGTCACGCCGATCGCCGCCCAGTTCTCGCACAGGTTGCCCCGCGCGCGCCGGCAGTAGTAGCACTCGCCGCAGTGCAACGACGGGTCCGCCGCGACCTGCTGGCCGACGCGTACCTCCGTCACCGCCGAGCCGATCTCGACGATCTCACCCGCGAACTCGTGCCCGGGGATCACCGGCAACGTGGGCGCGAACTCGCCCTCCAGGATGTGCAGGTCGGTGCCACAGATCCCGCAGCCCGCGACCTTGATCACGACGTCGCGCGGTCCCGGCGTGGGGTCCGGAACGGTCTCGACACTGACCTCACCGGGGGCGCTGATCACGGCGGCCTTCACGGGCGTCTCCTCATCTCGTCCTGGACGTACTGGCGGGTAGGCATTGACGCCTACCCTGTCATCAAGTTACGGTCTTGACCGAATAGGGGGAAGCGGTTCAGGGGGGACGGAGCCGCCGGTCGAGCTGGCATCGCCAGCGCGCCGGCGGCTTCGCCGCGAGTACGCGCACATCAGGGCACCTCGGCTCGCCGCGGCGGGTCGGCTCCGGGCCGGCTGACGGTCACGCCGGCCACGCGGGTCGCCCAGTCGAGCGCCGCGGCGACGTCCTCTCGGGTCAGCTTCGCCAGGCCCGGCCGGCTGAGCCGGTCCGACCGCGCCAGCGCGTCGAGCAGCCCCGCCATGAACGAGTCGCCCGCGCCGACCGTGTCGACGACGGTGACGGGTTCCGGTGCTCGCCGTACGGGCTCGTCGTCGGCGTCGAGCAGCGCGAACGACCCGTCGCCGGCGCAGGTCACGACGACCAGCGACGGCCCGCCCTCGACGGCGCGCCAGTCCCGCGCGATCGCCAACGGGTCCGCGTCGCCGTACACCACGGCCAGATCGTCCGAGCTCACCTTCACGATGTCGGCGATCTTCAACCAGCGTTCGAGTTGGACGCGGTACGCGTCGAGCGGGCCGATGATGTCGGGCCGGACGTTCGGGTCGATCGTGACCACCCGTTCGGCCCGTTGCGAGGCGAGAAACCGTTCGATCACCTCGCCGCCCGGCGCCATCGCGAGCGTCATCGAGCCGCCGTGGACGGCCGCGATCTCGGGGCCGAGCTCGCGGGGGAGTTCGGCGTCAGTCCACTGCCAGTCCGCCGTGCCGGTGGAGTAGAACGCGTACTCCGCTGCCCGGTTCTCGTCGAGCGTCACGATCGCGAGCGTCGTCTGTTCCGGTGCCTCGACCGAGTAGCTGAGGTCCACGTCGTTCGCGGTCAGGTGCGCGCGGATCAGCCCGCCGAACCGGTCGTCGCTGATCCGCCCGGCGAACTCGACCTGAACGCCGAGGCGGGCGAGCGCGATCGACAGGTTCGCCGGGCTCCCGCCGGGATGGGCCGTGAACCGTTGCGGGTCGTCCGGGTCCGCGACGACGTCGACCAGGGCTTCACCGAAGACGAGGACTGTCATGAGCCGGGCAGCACCACGGGCTTGATCGCGGTCTCGTCTCGCTGGGCGATGGTGAGGGCGTCCTCGACCTGTGCCAGCCCGAACCGGTGCGTGACGAGGCGGTCGAGGTCGACCTCGCCGGACGCGGCAAGTGCGATCGCGGTCGGCCAGGTGTTGGCGTACCGGAACGTGCCGGTCACCTCGAGCTCGCGGGTCTGGACATGGCCCAACGGCAGGGGAATCTCGTCACCTCCCATTCCGACGAGCACCACGCGCCCGGCGCGGCCGACCTTGCGGATCGCCTCGCCGATCGCCGGCGCGAAGCCCGAGCATTCGATCAGTACATCAGGCTCGAAGTCCACGCCGGCAAGGGGTTCCGCGGTCACGTCCACGGTCGCCGTGGCACCGAGCTCGGACGCGACCGCAAGGCGGTGTTGACGTACGTCGGTGACCACGACCTCGGTTGCTCCGAACGCCTTCGCGGCCTGCAGCGCGACGAGCCCGATCGGCCCGGCGCCGGTGATGAGGACGCGCGATCCCGGCGCGATCCGCGCCTTGCGGCTGCTCCACACGCCGACTGAGAGCGGCTCGATCAGCGCCGCCGCCTCGTCCGACATCGAGTCCGGAACGGCGTGCGCGAACTCCTCGTGCAGCGTCACGTACTCGCAGAACGCCCCGTCGACGGGCGGGGTCGCGAAGAACACCATGCCGGGGCAGAGGTTGTAGCGGCCGAGCCGGCACTGCACACAGTGCAGGCACGGCACACCGGGCTCGAGGGAGACCCGCTGGCCGAGCTCGTGCTTGGTCGCCCCGCGGCCGCGTCCGACGACCACGCCGCTCGGCTCGTGTCCGAGCACGATCGGCTTCTCCACGACGAAGTCGCCGATCCGGCCGTGCTCGTAGTAGTGGACGTCGGAACCACAGGTGCCGACGGCGGTGACCTTGATGAGCACCTCGTGCGGCTTTGGCGTCGGAACGGGGCGTTCTTCCAGGACGAGGTCCTTGACCCCACGCAAGACCGAGGTGCGCATGTTGGTTGACACGTCACTCACCTGTCACGGCTCCGAGCGTGAGGCCGGTGACCAGCCACCGGCGTACGGCAAGCCCCGCGAGCATCATCGGGACCACCACGAACGTACCGATCGCGCACAACTGGCCCCAGTCGATGCCGGTCTGGGTCACCAGCTGACTGGCCGCGATCGGCAGCGTCTGGGAGTTTGGACCACTGAACACCAGCGCGAACGCGTAGTCGTTCCAGGCGAAGACCAGGCACAGCACGAATGTGGTCACGAGACCGGACTTCGTCAAGGGCAGGATGACCTGCCAGAACGCCTGCCAGCGCGAGCAGCCCGCGACCAGTGCCGATTCCTCCAGGCTTGGTGGGAGATCGGCGAAGAACGCGCTCATCAACCAGATCGCGAACGGCAGGTCGAACGTGAGGTACGCGAGCACGAGGCCGGGGATTGAGTCGATCAGCCCGAGCTGCCGGAAGATCAGGAACAGTGGCAGTACGACGGCGGCGATCGGTGCCATGCGGGTCGAGATGATCCAGAAACTGAGGTGCTTCTTGCCGCGCATCTGCGTTCTGGCGAGCCCGTACCCGGCGAGGGCGCCGATCGCGACGGCGAGGAACGCGGACAGGCCGGCGGCGACGATGCTGTGCCAGAGGTATGGCGTGAGGTTGTTCGCGCCGGTGAACAGGCCGGTGTAGTTGTCGAGTGTCGGAGCGAAGAGCACCTTGGGGTCGGCGGAGGTGACGTCCTGGTCGTTCTTGAAGGACGACGTGAACATCCACAGCAGCGGGACAAGGGTCCAGACCAGTCCGACGGCGAGCACGATCCAGACGATGACGCGGGCCTTCTTGGTGCCGCGTTCGAGTGGACTGGCGGGTATGGAGACGGCGCTCATCTCGTCAGTCCCTTCTGGTCGAGCAGCCTGACGAAGACCCTTGCGATGACGATGCTCGCGGCGAGCATGACGAGTCCGATGGCCGCGGCGTAGCCGAGATCGAAGAAGCGGAACGCGGTCTCGTACAGCCTTACCGGGACGACCTTCGTCGCGTCGGCGGGACCGCCGTTCGTGGTGACCCAGATGATGTCGAAGTAGCGGATCGCGTCCATCGAGCGGATGAGGAGCGCGACGAGGAGGACGTTCGCGATGCTGGGGAGCACGATGTGGCGCAGGCTCTTCCAGGTGCCGGCGCCGTCGAGGCTCGCGGCCTCCCTGATGCTGAGCGGGACGGATGACAGGCCGGCGAGGGTGATCAGCGTGATGAGCGGCGTCCACTCCCAGACGTCCATGAAGACGACGGCGGCGAACGCGGAGTACTTGCCGCCAAGAATGTCGCCCTCGTAGCCGAGCGTTCTCAGCACCGCTGTGTAGAGGCCGAACGTCGAGTCGGTGAGGAACCTGCCGAGCAGCCCGACGATCACTGGCGCGACGAACATCGGGAGCAGGAGGAGGGACAGAACGGCGTTGCGGCCTTTGAGGAGTCGCCAGAGGCAGATCGCGAGGCCGACGCCGAACAGCATCTCGAGGCCCAGGGTGAGCAGGAAGAAGACCGCGGTGCGGAGCCAGTTCGCGGCGAGGTCGGGGTCGGTGAAGAACCTCGCCCAGTTCTCCAGACCGACGAACCCGACAGCGACGCCGCCGAGCAGGCGGATCCTCGAGACGGACATGACGAGGATCGCGATGAACGGGAGAATGCTCAGTGCGGCAAGGAGAATCACACCGGGCGCGAGCAGCTTACCCTCGAACGCGAGCAACGGCTTCTTCGGCTTGGCGGGCGGCGGCGTAGCCGCGTGCTGCGGAGCCTTGGTGAGCGTCGCCATCACCACTCACCTCCGTCCACAGCTCGAAGCGACTTCACCCATCGGAACGGGGCTGTGCCGCCCGGGGCATCGATTCCCAACCCCAGTTGGGTGGGTGAAGTGGCGGCGGCTGGGGATATGTGGACGGCGAAGGGTGCGGTGCGCGTGGACGCTGGCAAGGCTGGCGTTGTCCCCACCGTCAACAGCTGCTGCGACTTCACCCACGGGAACGGGCTTGTGGTAGCCCGGGCATCGATTGCCAACCCCGGTTGGGTGGGTGAAGTGGTGGCGGGTTGTGGAGGGCGAGCGGTTGCGGCTTCGATTCGCTCCGCGCGCGGTCTCCACAGCTTGCGCGACTTTGCCCAGGGGAACGGGGTGCTAGCGGTCCGGCAATCGGTTGCTGACCCCGGTTGGGTGGGTGAAGTGGTGGCGGGTTGTGGGCGGCGAGCGGTTGCGGCAGCGGTGGCGGTGGTGGTGGCGGCCGTGGTGGCGGCGGCGGCCGTGGTGGTGGCGGTGGCCGTGGTGGTGGCGGTGGCCGTGGTGGTGGCGGCCGTGGTGGTGGCGGTCGTGGGGACCGGTGCTGTCCCCAGTTTCCACAGCTGCTGCGACTTCCCTAGCCGGGATGGGGTCTTCACAGCCGGGACATCGATTGCCAACCCCAGTTGGGTTAGGGAAGTGCCGGCAGCGGGGGCGGTGGGTGGAGTGTGCATCAGCCGGCCCATCCTCTCGCGACGATGCGGTCGAAGCGCTTGGCTGTTTCTCTCATCGCCTCCGCTGGGGTGGCGTCGCCGACGAGCATGCGGGAGAGCTGGGTGTAGATCGCGGTGTCGCACTCGTTCCACATGGGGATCTTTGGGCGCAGGCCGATGTTCTCGTCCTGCCACGCCTCACTGACCGCGGGGGCGGTGAGGATGTTCGGCATCGCGGACGGGCGTTGCTCCGCGTCACGCACCTCGGGCAGCTCGTACACCGACGTCCGCGTGGGCGTTCCGCCGCCGGCCTTGCTCTTCAGGTTCGCGAGCTGGATCTCCGGCGATGTCGACCAGACTAGGAACAGCCAGGCGGCGCGGCGTTCGTTCGGCAGCGTGTTCGCGCTGATGCCGATGCCGCATCCCCCGTAGTGGTTGGCCGAACGGGCCGGTCCCTTGGGCAGTCGCGCGTAGCCGACCTTGCCCGGGAGCGCGGTCTCGTTCGACGCCGCGAACTCGTGCCAGTTCGGGCACATCGCGATCCGACCCGCACGGAAAGCCGCGCCGACGCCGTCCCAGTCCCAGGTACGGGACGCCGGGTCGGCCGACGCGAGCAGCGAGGCGTACATCTCCGCGGCCGCGATGCCGGCGTCGTCAGCAAGCTGGCAAGGCCCCGGATCGACCTTCCCGATCCGGCCGACGGTCGTGCCGTCCTCGAAGTAGTCGCCGCCGTATGCCCAGAGCAGGTTGGAGAAATCGCACATCAGCGAATCGTGCTGCTTCGCCTGATGTCCGGTCCCGTACTCCACCTCGGATGCATTGTCGTTGAACCACGAAGCGATCGCCGCGTACTGCTCCCAGGTGCTCGAGTCGCCGGGCTTCGGGTCGAAGCCGAGGTCGTTGCCGAGCTGGTCGCCGTACTTCTCGAACAGGTCGGCGCGGTACTGCCAGATCATCGTCGGGCAGTCGTACGGGAGCGCGAACACCGCGTCTGGCTCGGAGAAGCGCCCGGCCGCGTCGAGCTGCGTGCCGATGAAGTCGTCGAAGCCGCCCTCGAGCTGCGGCAACGAGCTCTCCGAAGCGAGCTCGCGGAGGTCGACCAGACCCTTCGCGTACGGCGCGAGCACCTGGTACGGGTCGGCGTACACGAGCTGGTACTGCGACTGGCCGGACGCGAGGTCGAGCGCGACCTTCTGGACCAGCGCGGTGAGCTCGAGCGTGACGATGTTGACGCGGATGCCGGTGAGCTCGGTGAACGGGCGGAGGTTGGCCGCGATCGCGGCGGTGGGCGCGGTGTTCTCGGAGATGAAGTTGAGCGTCGTTCCTTCGAACTGCCGCCAGGGGTCGTCGCTGTTGGTCCGCTTGGCGTCGGCATGGCTGCCGCAGCCCGCGAGTCCGGCCAGTGCGAGCCCCGCTCCGGTCCCGAGCAGTTGCCGTCTCGTGCTACGCCGAGGCCTTCTGCTGAGCGATCTCATGTCGGGCCCTCCTGCGAGGGGAAGTGGGATTGGGTCCAGGTTGACCGTTCTGATCACCCAAAGTCAAGGGACTCGGACAGATTCGAAGGAGATCGGACACCGAAGTGCTTGCGACTCGGACATCGGGCTGT
Source organism: Tenggerimyces flavus (assembly GCF_016907715.1). NCBI lineage: Bacteria > Bacillati > Actinomycetota > Actinomycetes > Propionibacteriales > Nocardioidaceae > Tenggerimyces > Tenggerimyces flavus. The sequence continues at coordinate 4,565,446 of NZ_JAFBCM010000001.1, forward strand.
CATCGTGGTGCCATGTACGCGGAGGAGCGCCAGCTCGAGATCCTGTCCCGCGCGCGGGCCGCCGGGCGGGTGGAGGTCGCCGGCCTCGCCGACGAGCTCGAGGTGACGCAGGAGACCGTACGTCGCGACCTGACGGTCCTCGAGCGACGCGGCCTGGTGAAGCGCGTCCACGGTGGAGCGATCCCCGTGGAACGGCTGGACTACGAGCCCCGGTTGGCGACCCGGCGGGAGCAGCACGCGGAGGAGAAGCAGCGGATCGCCCTTGCTGCGTTGGCCGAAGTGCCCGCGGAGGGCGCGGTGCTGGTCGACTGTGGGTCGACACCGGAGGCGTTGGCCCGGATGTTCCCGACGGACCGCGAGCTGACCGTGGTGACGAACTCGTTGCCGATCGGCATGATCCTCTCCGACCACGCGTCGCTGTCGGTGTGGTCGCTGGGCGGCCGGGTGCGCGGCCGTACGTACAGCGCGGTGGACGACTGGGCGCGGCGGCAGCTGGCGGAGCTCTCGGTCGAGGTGTCGTTCCTCGGCACGAACGGCGTGTCCGTCGCCCGCGGGCTGACCACGCCGGTGCCGGCGGAGGCCGCGGTGAAGACCGCGATGGTGTCGGCCGGGAAGCGCCGGGTACTGCTGGCCGATCACTCGAAGTTCGGGCGGGACTCGTTCTGCCGGTTCGCGAACCTGGCGGACATCGACGTGATCGTCACAGGGGTGGAGCTGGACGACGACACGACCGCGGAGATCGAGTCCGTGGGCCCGAAGGTCGTCCGGGCGTAGCCGCTAGGTTGGAACCTTGTGCGGACCTTGGTGATCGGTGACCACTTCATCCCTGCCCAGTACTACGTCGACGCGTTCGCGTCGCTCGGCGGCGACGGTCCCCTCCGGACCGTCGACTGGGCCGGCGCCAAGGGGGAGCAACACGCGGCGCAGCAGGTGATGGAGGTGCGCGGGCCGGGCGCGGTCGCGGCATCGGAGGAGATCCTCGACGCCGTGGGCGACGCCGAGGTGTTGGCCCTGCACTTCGCGCCGATCTCCCGGACGGTCCTCGACGCCGGTCCGGATCTCAAGGCGGTCGTCGTCGCAAGGACCGGTCTGGAGAACGTCGACCTGGCCGCCGCGACCGAACGGGGCATCGCGGTAGTTCCGGTCTTCGGCCGGAACGCGTCAGCGGTGGCCGAGCTCGCGATCGGGCTGATGCTGTCGGAGGCGCGCGACATCTCCCGCGCGGACCGGTCGGTCAAGGACGGCGCGTGGCGGAAGGACTTCGGTGGCCCGGGGCAGGAGATCGGCGGCAGTACGGTCGGGCTGGTCGGCTTCGGGCATGTCGGCCGCGAGCTGGCCGCACGACTGCGCGGCTTCGAGGTCGAGCTGCTGGTCGCTGACCCGTACGTGTCCGACGACTCGCTGGGGGAGTACGGCGCGAAGCGGGTCGACCTGGACACGGTCTTTCGCGAGTCCGACTTCGTGCACGTTCTCGCGCGGCTCACACCCGAGACCGAACGGTTCATCACGGCACGGCATTTCGCGTTGATGAAGCCGACCGGCTATTTCGTGAATACATCCCGCAGCCGGCTCGTGGATTATGACGCTCTGTATACCGCACTCGCGAATGGGCACATCGCCGGTGCCGGACTGGACGTTTTCGACAGCGAACCGATCGCGGCGGACAATCCGTTCCGAACGCTCGACAACGTCACGATAACCACCCACTTCGGCGGCGATACCGTCACGACCAACCTGCGCTCGGCGCGCCTGGTTGCGGAGGCGATCGTCTCGCTGGAGCGGACCGGACGCGTCGCGACGGCGGCGAATGCCGACGCTCTCGGCTGGCGCTGACAAAGCTCAGGCTGCCCTTATTTCGCGCAGCCTAACCATGTTTGTTTCGATAACCGACTCCCACTAATCTTCGGGGCATGTCGATTCTCCACGCCAAGAAGAAGAGCGGTTCGAAATTCCTGGAGCTCCTCCAGGTGCAGATCCGCAACGAGTTCAATGCGCACCAGCAGTACGTCGCGCTGGCCGCCTGGTTCGACGCTCAGGATCTGCCCCGCCTAGCCTCGCACTTCTACCGGCAGGCGCTGGAGGAACGCAACCACGCGATGATGATCGTGCAGTATCTGCTCGACCAGGACATCAAGGTCACGATCCCTGGCGCCGACGAGGTGAAGAACGAGTTCACCACCGCCCGTGAGCTCGTCGTGCTCGCGTTGGAGCAGGAGCGGCAGGTCACCGAGGACATCATCCTGCTGGCGAAGACCGCCCGCGACGAGAACGACTACGTCGGCGAGCAGTTCCTGCAGTGGTTCTTGAAGGAGCAGGTCGAGGAGGTCTCCTCAATGACCTCGCTGCTCGCGGTCGTCGACCGCGCCGGCGACAACCTGTTCCACGTGGAGGACTTCCTCGCCCGCGAGTCGGTCGGCGACAACGGCCGCGACCCCCTCGCCCCGCGCGCCGCAGGCGGCTCGCTCTAGGCACTGAGGATTAGGCGGGCCGGAGCGGGGAAGGCGTCCGTCCCGCAGCCCGACCCGGCGCAGTGGAGTATCGCGAGCAGTTCGCGCAGGTGTGGCCGTACGTCCTGGAGAGGCTAGCGAAGCTCCGCTAGCTCCGCCCGCGAGGCGATGCCGAGCTTCGGGTACGCCTTGTAGAGGTGGTACGCGACCGTCCGCGGGCTCAGGAACAACTGCGCCGCGATGTCGCGGTTCGTCAAGCCCTGCGCGGCGAGCTGGGTGATCTGCAGCTCCTGCGGCGTCAGCGACGCGAACGTGTCCGGCACCGACGTCCGCGCGACCGAGGCGCCGGACGCGTCCAGCTCCATCCGGGCACGTTCGGCCCACGGCGCGGCACCGAGCGACTCGAACAGCTGCAGCGCCGTCCCGAGATGGACCCGGGCCTCGCCTCGCTGAAGTCGGCGGCGCAGGAATTCCCCGTACAGCAAGGATGTTCGGCCCCGTTCGAACGGCCGGTCGTCCGTCGCGTGCAGCGCGAGCGCCTCCTCGAAGTGCCGTTCCGCCGACCCGGCGTCGAGCAACGCCCGGCACCGCGCCACCAACGCCGCGGCCCACGGCTGGTCCACGACCTGTGCCCAGTGGGCGTACGCGTCGAACGCCTCCGCCACCTCCGCGGCCCGTCCCAGCCGGACCGCCGCCTCCACCAGATCGGGCACGCACCGCACCACCGCGGACTGGTGCCGGATCGGCCCGCTTCGCACGGACAGCAGCCGGTCGTACGCCTCCGCGACCCGGCCGGCGCCGAGGTCGAGCAGCCCGAGCGCGGTCCGCGCCCACTCCGTGCCCGTGGCGGCGCCGTCCGGTGCGTCCGCGGCGACCTCCGCGTCGGCGGCGTACCGCACGCACGCCTCGGCCGAGCCCTCGATCGCCGCGACGTACGCCAGCGCGCCACTCGCGTACCGCACCCACATCGGCTGGCCGAGGTCCCGCCCGATCCGCACCGCCTCGCCGCCGGTGACCAGCGCCTCGCGATGCCGCCCCCGCAGGACGTGGGTGAGCGCCAGCTGCCCGAGCGCCACCGGCAGCGCGAACAACATGCCCTCGGCCCGAGCCCTGCCGACGAGTTCGAGCGCGACCTCGTTCGACACCTCGTCGCGACCGGCGATGAACGCGAAGCTCGCCACCTCGACGAGCGCGTTCGCCCCGGCGCCGGCGGCTGCCTTGCGAGCGCGCGGCAAGACCTCCGCGAGCGGTGGATAGCGGTTGGTCGAGCGGCCGAGCGAGACCGCGGTGGCCCAGCGGATCAGCCAGGAGACCGCGAGCAGTGGCTCGTCGGGAGCGAACGCGAGGTCGTCGACCTGGTCGAGCGGGCCGGCGATCTGGTCCTCGTTCGTCGGTCCGGCCCAGCCGGCGTGCGCGGCGGCGACCAGCATCCAGAACGCGCGGTCGGGTTCGGCTTCGCCGACCAGGCCCGCCGCCTCGACCAGCAGGTCGTGCGCCCGGTCGAGCGTGCCGACGGAGAGCTCCGCGCGGGCCAGGACGTCGAGCAGCCGCGCCCGGACCGCGTTGTCGCGTGCTTGCGGCAGTGCGCGGTGGGCCCGACCGCGCGCCCACTCCAGCTGTCCGCTGGCGACGGCGGCCTCGCAGGCGAGGGCCATCCTGCGTACGGCGTCGGTCCCGTCGGGACTCAGCTGCGCCGCTCGTTCGAATCCGGTCGCCGCGGCGGCCTGCCCGTTCCGCGCGGCCTGACGGGTTCCGGCGCGTTCGAGCTTGGCGGCGACGGTCTCGTCGGGCGTGGTCGCGGCGATCGCGAGGTGCCAGGCGCCGCGGTCCTCGTCCCCGTTCGCCTCGGCGGACGCGGCGAGAGCGCCGTGCGCCGCGGTCCGCTCGGCCAGCGTCGCGCCGTGATAGACGGCGGCGCGGACGAGCGGGTGGCGGAACGCGAGGCCGTCCGCCTCGACCAGGACGAGCCCGCTGGCCTCCGCGGGCTGCAGCTCGGTCAGCCCCAGCCCGAGCTCGGCGGCCGCTCGCAGGACGACCGTGAGGTCGCCGGTGTCGTCAGCCGCCGCGACCAGCAGCAGCCGTTGACTGTTCTCCGGCAGCGCGCGGACCTGGTGGTGGAACGCGTCGACGACCCGGTTCGTGAGCCGGATCGGACCCGCCCGGACGCCCTCGGCCGAGATCAGGCGGGGCAGCTCGAGCAGGGCGAGGGGGTTGCCCTCGGTCGCGGCGACGAGGTGGTCGCGTACGGCCGGCGGCATCGACTCGCCGGCGTCGTCGAGCAGGTCCGCGGCGGCTGACGGCTCCAGCCCGTCGAGGCGCAGCTCGGCGATGCCGGGCGCCTCGAGTACCGCGCCGTAGTCGCGGGTGGCGAACAGCATCACGACGCCCTCGCGGTCGAGCCGCCTGGCCGCGAACAGCAGCGCGTCGACCGTCGCCCGGTCGAGCCAGTGCGCGTCGTCGATCAGGCACAGGACCGGCGCGTCCTCGGCGAGGTCGGAGAGCAACGACAGCACGGCGGCGCCGAGCATGAACCGGTCGCCGCTGGGCTCGCCGAGCCCGAACGCGCCCTCGAGCGCACGCCGCTGCGGACCGGGCAGAGCGGCGAGCCGGTCTCGGGCCGGCCTGAGAAGTTGGTGCAGGCCGGCGAACGGGACGGCGGTCTCGGACTCGATGCCGCTGGCGTGCAGCACTCGCAGCTCGGGGGAGCGCTCCCGGGCGTACGCCAACAGCGCGGACTTGCCGATGCCGGGCTCGCCACGAACGACCAGAGCCCCGCTGCCGCCGTCCGGCGCGGCGTCGAGGAGCCGGTCGATCGTGGCCTGCTCGGACGCCCGGCCACGCAACATGCCACGAAAGTACTGAACCAACGACGGATTCGGGCGACCACCCTCGCGGCCTAGCTTTCAGGCATGCTGCTGGCGGACAAGATCGCGATCGTCTACGGCGGCGGCCCGGCGGCCGCCGCCCTCGCTCAGCAGGGCGCCGCCGTCCACGTCGTCGTTCGTGCCTCGCTCGACCAGGCTCTCGCGGGCGTCGCCACGACGACCGTGCTGGACGTGTTCGACGAGGAGGCGGTAGCTGCACACGTCCGTACGGTCGTCGACCGCGCGGGCGGCGTGGACGTCGCGGTCTGCCTCGTGGAGCGTGGTGACGTTCTTGGGTTGCGGCTGCTGGACATGACCGTGGCGGACTTCACCCGGCCGCTGTTCGTCGGGGTGACGTCGACGTTCGTCACCGCGCGGGCGGTCGCGCGGCAGATGGTCCGGCAGCGCTCGGGCCTGATCGTCGCTTCGCACGGACCGGGCGGCTCGGGGGTGGCTTCCGCGGCGACGGACGCGCTGCTGCGCGACCTCGCGGGCGAGCTCGCGCCCTATGGCGTCCGCGTGCGCGCCGCCTCGGCCGACGAGATCGAGTCTTCGGCCGTAGCGCTCACTACTCGATAGAAGCCCCAGGGAAGGACACGGATGGGACGCGTACGCATCACGCTTTCGATGTCATTGGACGGCTATATCGCCGGTTCGGGAGTCACGCCGGAGACCCCGCTCGGCCACGGCGGCGACGTGATCCGGCCCGGCGGTGAGCCGTCGATGGGTCAGCGGGTGGTCGCCGAGTCGGGTGCCGCGATCGCAGGTCGCGGTGTGTACGACCTCGTCGATGGTTGGGGCGCGTCGCCGCCGTACGAGGTGCCGGTGTTCGTGCCGACCCACCGACCGCGGCCCGACCGGGTGGCGGGAACGGCGACGTTCACGTTCGTACCCGACGTCAAGGTCGCGCTCGACCTCGCGCGGGAGGCCGCCGGCGACAAGGACGTGTACGTGATCGGCGGCGCGAACGTGGCCGACCAACTGCTCCGCCTCGGCGCGATCGACCTCATCGAGCTGCATCTCGAACCCGTCTTGCTGGGCGGCGGCGTCCGGCTGTTCGACGCGCTCGGCACGCGGATCGACCTCGAACGGGTCGCCGTCGAGGCCGGCGCGCACAGCACTCATCTGCGCTACGACGTACGAAAGGGACAGACGGTATGAAGCTCGGTTTGGTGTTGCCCAGTTCCGGCTCCGAAGCGAGTCCGGAGGCTCTGGTCGCGGCCGCGGAGGGCGCGGAACGGATCGGTCTGGCGTCGGTGTGGACGTTCGAACGGCTGATGCGGCCCGTCGGTGCGGCCACGTCGATCGAGGGGTACGACAACCCGCTGCCGGACAGCTACGGCCGCGTGTTCGACCCGGTGGAGACCCTCGCGTACGTCGCCGCCCGCACCTCGACGATCACGCTCGGGACCAGCGTGCTCGACTCCGTTCTGCACAACCCGCTCGTGCTGGCGCGACGGCTCGCGACGCTCGACCAGCTCAGCGGCGGCCGGTTGCTTGCCGGCTTGGGCGTGGGCTGGATGGCGGCGGAGTACGAGGCGACCGGCGTGCCGACCGCGGGCCGTGGCGCTCGGTTCGGCGAGCACGTCGAGGCGATGCGCGCGGTGTGGGGACCGGACCCGGTCGAGTTCACGGGGAAGCTCTACCGGATCGCGAAGTCGCTCACCGGCCCGAAGCCGGTGCGGCCCGGCGGCCCCGCGCTGCTCGCCGGCGCGATGGCCCCCGCGGCGATCGCTCGGGCGGCCCGGCTCGGGATGGGGCTGAACTCGATCATGATGACGTGGGAGATGCTCGCCGATGCGGTGTCGACGTTTAGGGCCGCGGCCGAGCAGGCCGGCCACGAACCGGACGCGCTGCCGATCGTCGTCCGCGTCAACGGAGCCGTCACGTCAGCGCCGACCGAGGGCGGCGAACGCGAACCGTTGACCGGCAGCGTCGACCAGGTGCTGCAGGACCTGGAGCGCGTCCGCACCCTCGGCATCGACCACGTCTTCTGGCCCCAGACCGCACCGCTGGGCGAACAGCTGTCGGTCATGACGGACCTGATCGCGGGCTAGCGTCTCGTGCTACGCACGAGGCATCTTCTTCAAGCAGGCCGTGCAGACCAGGATGTGCTTGGGCGTCCCGTCCACGATCACCTTGCGGCGTTGAAGGTTCGGCCGGAACCTACGACGCGTCCGAGAGAAGACGCGGCGCTTCAGGGCGGCCTTGCCCGAGCGGGACACTCGATTGCCGAACGATGGCGCCTTGCCGCACAGCGCACACACTGCTGCCATAAGGGCGACTCCGAGAGGGTGCAGGACCGGATAGGAAGCAGCGCGCCGATCGAACCGGCCGCCGAACATCAGGCGGCGCGGTCGTGGCGCGCGGAGCTTGCTACCGGTTACTGCATCGGAGAGCTCTTATTCCCTCGACGACAAAGCACGTTCTGTCGCGAAGGTAGCGAGCCGCGTCCTGGGCGGTCTAGCGATTTAACGAGATGACGTCGCCTTGGTGGGCGAGGGAAATCGGCCGGGGGGAGTCGAGCTCGGCGAGCTCCTTCGCGAGGACGTCGAGCTGGTCGTCCGTACGGGTCGGCGCGTGGTGGAGGAGCACGAGCTCGCCGGTTCCGCAGGCTTCGGCGAAGTCGAGCGCGTCGATGATCGTCGAGTGGCCGTAGAGGTCGGCGACTCGGCGTTCGACGGACAGGAACTGCGCGTCGTGCAGCAGCACGTCGACGCCGGAGGCGAGGGCGACGGCCGCGGGGTCGTGGGGGAGGGCCTGGTGGTCGGGCAGGTACGCGAACGACCGGCCGCCCTGCTCGACCCGGATCCCGTGCGTCACCCCGCCCTTGTGCCGAATCTCAGCCACCGTGAGCGAAAAGCCCTCCACCATCCCCGACGACGAAGAACAAAACGACCACGCACCCTGCAGACCTTCCGGCCCAATCGGGAACAGCGGCGGCGACATCAGCCGGGCCACGAGCTCGGACGGCGACGCGTCCAATGCGGCCGGGAAGTACAGATTGACACGCGCGTCCGCACGGTCCACACAAGGCGTGAACGGCAAGCCCTGCAGGTGATCCCAGTGCAGATGAGTCAGCACGATCGAGCCGCGGAACGCGTGCCCGCACAGCAACGTGCCCAGATCGCGCAATCCTGTCCCGGCGTCCAACACCAGCGAAGGGACGGTGGCGCCGTCCGCGATGACGGCCACACAGCTCGTGTGGCCGCCATAGCGGACGAACGCCTGTCCCGGCGCTGGCGTCGACCCCCGTACGCCGAGCAGAATGAGCTTCACTGGACCGACTCGCTCCGGTGCCCGGTCGCGAGGTCCTCCAGCGCCAGCCGGTCGATCGACGCGGCGTCGGCTTCGGCGACGCGGATCGGCGTCACCGCGGTGACCGTCGACGTACGCCGACCGCCTTCGAGGACCGCGCGCTCACCGATGACCGCGCCCGGGCCGAGCTCGGTGATCGCCTTGCCGTCCACGTCGATCGCCACGACGCCGTCGAGCAGCAGGAACAGCCGGTCGTCGGGCTCGCCCTGCAGGATCAGCACCTCGCCCGCCTCGAGCCGCCGGATCCGCGGCTTGCGTCCGCCCCGCATGATCTTCGAGGAAAGTTCGCGTTCGAGCGCCGTCTCCGCCGCGGTGACGATGACCGGCGAGTCGGACGCGCCCCACGGCGTGTCCATGTCCTGGCTCATCCAGGTGGCGAAGTCGGTCGTGCCGGCCTTGGAGTCCAGCGTGCCATCCGCGTCGTACACCCAGTGCCGCGGGAACGGGCTCGCGCCGACGAGCTTGCCCTCCGCCAGCCCGTCCGCGTACAGCGTGATCGACAGTGTCGTCCACACCAGCGGCGACTGCAGACGGACGAACGGGGCCCGGTTGATCTTGCGCGGCAGCGGCACCGACGTACGCCCCCCGGCCGTCTGCGTCAGCCGGATCCAGCCGTCGCCGAGCTCCCGGTCGGCCCGGATCTCGGGGAGCTTCACGTTCGTGAACGTCGCGCCGAACGGTCCGACATGCACCTTCGAGATCCCCATCAGGCAGCCGCCGTCGACGCCGTGCGAGACCACCTTGCCGGACTCGTCGAACTCCGCCCACGCGCGCATCTGGTTGGCGAACCGGAACTTGCCGCCGACGCGCATGCCCTCGACGTCGGTGAGGATGTCCGGCGGCGGTTCGTCGTAATGTCCCAAACCCACCTCGAAGCCGGTTTTCATCATGCCTGTCACGGCCTCGGACGGGATCCACGAAACCGATGTCACCTGCGTCTCGACGCGCATCTTGTTCCTCCCCTGGGATGGTTCTCCTGGCGTCACGTTCGAACGTAGGCTTCTCCAGAGCCTCTGACGACCAGGACAGCCGCAGAAGTCGGTGAGGCCAGCACCCCCACAGTTTCGTCCTGGCATCCCTTCAGCTCAGCCCTTTCTGAGAGTCCAATGCTGCTGTGGACGCCATTACTGTGCTGCTCGCGGACGACAACCTGATCGTCCGCGAAGGCGTGCGCGCCCTCCTCGCGAGCGATCCGTCGGTCGAGGTGGTGGGGCTCGCCGCCGACTACGACGAGCTCGTCGAACGAGCCATCGAACTGCATCCCCAGGTGCTCGTCACCGACATTCGGATGCCGCCGACGTTCCAGGAGGAGGGGATCGAGGCCGCGCGGTTCGTCCGCAAGCGGCTGCCCGGTACGGGGGTGGTCATCCTCAGCCAGTACGACGATCCCGACTACGCGATCCGCCTGCTCGAGGACGGCGCGGCCGGCTACGCGTACCTGCTCAAGGACCGGATCTCCGACCCCGGGCTGCTCGGCCAGGCGATCCGCGAGGTCGCGACCGGCGGCTCGTTGATCGACCCGCAGATCGTCGCCGAGCTCGTCGCGCCGGCGCGCGACGACGGAGAACTCTCCACCCAGGAAGAGGATCTGCTCCGCCAGGTCGCCGAGGGGCGGCCGGTGAAGGCGATCGCGAACTCCCTCGGCGCCCCCGCCGAGGCGGTGAACGCCGAGATCGAACGGCTGTTCCTCGACCTCGCTCGAGGCGCGAGTGCCGGACGCGAGGGCGCGCTGCGCCGGCTTCGGATGCTGCACACCGCGATCCTGCGCCGCGAGGAACAGGGCGAGACGCTGTCCCGGCTGCTGCCCAGTGGGCTCGCCGAGAAGCTCCGGACCGACCGCGGCGCGACCGACCGTACCGAGCGCCTCGACGTCACCGTACTGATGTCCGATGTGCGTGGCTATTCGGGCATTGCTGAGAAAACCGACCCAGTTGTCCTCGCAGGTCAGCTCAATACCCATCGGCGGGCCATGAATGGCGCCATCCTTGGCGAAGGAGGCACCGTCATGCAGTACGTCGGCGACGCGGTCATGGCGGTCTTCGGCGCGCCCAACCCGCAGGCCGACCACGCCGAGGCGGCTGTCCGGGCGGCGTGCCTGATGCACGAACAGCAGCGCGCTCTCGACCTGGAGTGGGCCGAGCGCGGGCTCGCCCCGTTCGGCCTCGGCATCGGTCTGGCGACCGGCGAGGTCGCGGCTGCCCTTTTGGGCAGCGATGAGCGTGTCGAGTACACGCTGGTCGGCGACACGGTAAACAACGCGCAGCGGTTCCAGGACCTGGCTCGGCCGGGCGGTACGACGGTCGCGGGCGAGAGCACCGTGCAGGCGCTCGCGGACAGCTCGAGGTGGTCGTCGCTCGGACCGCAGGCCCTGAAGAACCGGTCCGCGCCGATCATCGCGTTTCGCCTTCTGCGCAAGGAAGAGGGGTGAGTGATCGTGAGCCTGGCGATTGCCTGGGCGGCACGTGCGGCAGGTCCGTTCGGCCTCTCCGTGTGGCGACCCGTGGACGTACGCATCGACGATGACGAGCAGTTTGGCGACGAATCATCAACGGAGGAAACCTGATGTCCATCGAGCTGACCGAGCCCGCGCCAGAGACGGGGACCTCGAACGGCAACGCCCTCGCGCCGGCCGTCCGGGTCCGCGGTGCTCGCCGCACGTACACCGCCGAGCTGGCGCCCGTCCGCGCGCTGCGCGGCGTCGACTTCGACGTGATGCCCGGCGAGTTCGTCGCGGTGATGGGGCCGTCGGGCTGCGGCAAGTCGACGTTGCTCAACATCATCGCCGGCCTGGACACCCTCGACGACGGCACGGTCGAGGTCGCGGGTGAGCGGGTCGACGGGCGCGACCAGGACTGGCTCGCGAAGTTCCGCCGGCACCATGTCGGCTTCGTCTTCCAGTTCTTCAACCTGCTCGACGGGGTGTCGGCGTTGGAGAACCTCGTGCTGCCTGGCGTTCTCGGCGGTATGAAGCGCCGTGCGGCGGAGTCGCGAGCGCGCGACCTGCTCGACCTGCTCGGCCTCGGCGACCGGACCGACCAGGTCCCGGCGGTGCTGTCCGGCGGCCAGCGCCAGCGCCTCGCGATCGCGCGGGCGTTGGTGAACGAGCCCGGCCTGTTGCTCGCCGACGAGCCGACGGGCGCGTTGGACAGTGAAGGTGGGTTGGAGATCCTCGAGCTGTTCCGCCGGCTGCACGACGACGGTCAGACGATCGTGATGGTCACCCACTCCGCCGACGTCGCCGCCGGCGCCAGCCGCGCGGTGAAGATGCGCGACGGCCGCGTCCAAGACGCGGGGGAGTGACACAGGCGCCATGACCAGCAGGCGAGGTAGACCCGAGGCACCGCGCTCGGCGGGGTCGGCTTCCGGGGGCCGAGGACGGCTCTCCGGCCGAAGGCCGCCGTCTGTCGCCGCAGGGTCACCCGATGCCGCCGAGCACCGCGACCCGACGCCGGGGAGGCCGCCCGCGGCCGACACGTGCGAGTGGTCGCCATGAACTCAGTGGTTTTTGCCCAGGGCTGGTTGCGGATCGACCTGCGCCGCCGGTGGCGGTCGTTGGTCGTGCTGGCGCTGCTGCTCGCGTTCGCCACCGCGACCGTCCTCACCGCGGTCGCCGGGGCGCGACGCGGCGCGACGGCGGGCGACCGGTTGCTGGCGCAGACGTTGCCCGCCGACCTGCTCGTGCTGCCCAACCAGCCTGGCTTCAACTGGGACAACGTCCGTGCCCTGCCGTCGGTCGAGGCGGTGGCCGAGTTTCCCGTCAACGGGTTCGAGGTCGTGGGCTTCCCGGCGGAGGACAACGTGGCCGGGTTCCCGCCCGGCGGGCCTGAGGTTTTTCGCACGATCGAGAAGCCCGTCGTCATCGACGGCGAGCTCGCGGACCTCACGCGGCCCGACGAGGTCATGGTGACGCCGTACTTCGTGAAGAACTACGGCCTCGGGGTCGGCGACGATCTCCAGCTGCGCCTGTTCAAGCCCGAGACGGCCGAGGCGGCCTGGGGGAACTACGAGGTCGCGCCGGACGGGCCTACGATCCAGGCCCGGATCGTCGGGGTCATCCGATCGCCGTGGCACACCGATCACGTGGGTGCCCCGGGAATGGTGATCCCCTCGCCCGCCCTGTTCGCGGAGTACCGACCGAACCTCGTGGGCAAGAGCGGAAAGATCGTCCCGGTCAACGCGCTGGTGCGGTTGAAGGGCGGCGACGCGGCCTTGCCGGTGTTCCGCCAGCAGCTCATCGCCCTGACCAAGCGGAGCGACATCGACATCCGCGTCCAGAACGCCGAGTTCTCGAAGGCTCGGACGACGAACCAGTTCGAAAGCCTGTGCCTGCTCGCGTTCGGGCTCGCCGCCCTCCTCGCGGCTGGGTTCCTCGTCGGTCCGGCACTGGCCCGCTACACCGGCGCGACGGTCGCCGATCTGCAGTCCCTGCGCGCGACGGGCCTCACCCGGCGGCAGGGCGCGGTCGCCGCCAGCCTCGGTCCGGCGATCGCCGCGGTGGTGGGTGCGACGATCGGGGTCGGTGGCGCAGTGGCGTTGTCGCCGTTGATGCCGATCGGTGCCGCTGGTTACGCCGAACCGGCGCCCGGCCTGGACGTCGACTGGTGGATCCTCGCCCCAGGATGGGCGCTCGCGATCGTCATCGCGGTCGCCGGAACGGTCGGCACGGCGTACCTTGCGTTCGCCTCGAACGAGTTCGCGGTCGCTCCGCCGCGGTCCGCGATCGCCCGTGCCGCCGCACGACTGGGCCTTCCGGTCGCAATGGTGGTCGGCTCCCGCTTCGCGCTCGAGCCGGGGCGCGGACGCAGCGCGGTCCCCGTTCGGCCGGCGATCGTCGGAGCGATCGCTGGCGTGCTCGGTGTCCTTGCCGCGTTGACGTTCGCGGCCGGTGTCAACGACGCGGCGAGCAACCCGCGCCGGTTTGGGGTGACCTACGAGGGCGTCGGCGTCTTCGGAATCGGCGGCAACGATGGGCCCTCGGACCAGATCCTGGCGAGCTGGGCCAAGGATCCGGACGTCGTCGGTCTCATCGACGCGCGGATCGCTGTGGCCGAGTCGGACAAGGTCTCGGTGACGCTGTTCAGCTACGCGCCGGTCAAGGGTCACGTCGAAACCGTTCTGACCGACGGTCGGATGCCGCGGACCGCGGACGAGGTGGTGCTGGCGCCGGACACCGCGAAGGCCGCCGGTGCGAGCGTGGGGAGCACGATCGTCCTCACCGGCAGCAAGCCGACCGCGCGCACGATGACGGTGACCGGGATCGGGTTCGTTCCCGAGGCAGCGCACAACGGCTACGCGGACGGCGGTTGGGTCACTGGGCCGGGCTACTACGCGCTGTTCGAGAATGGGTCCAAGTACCACGCCTCGCTCGCGGACTTCCGCGGTGGCGTCGACCTCGAAGCCGTGCAGGCTCGGATCCGGAAGGACGCCGGTGCCGCGGTGAAAGGCGGCGAGGACTTCGGGTTCGACGCTCCCACGATCCCGTACCAGCTGATGCTGATCCGCGACGTGCAGGTGCTGCCGATCGCGCTCGGCGCGTTCCTCGCGGTGCTCGCGATGGGTGCGGTGGGGCACGCGCTGGCGACCGGCGTACGTCGGCGGCGGCACGACGTCGCGGTGCTGCGGGCCGTCGGCATGACGCCGTGGCAGTCGCGCGCTGTCGTGATCACGCAGGCCTCGCTGCTCGCGTTGATCGGCGTGCTGGTGGGGGTTCCGATCGGGTTCGTGCTCGGCCGCTCGCTGTGGCGGATGGTCGCCGACCTGATGCCGTTCGCGTACGCCCCGCCGGCGGTGTTGCTGGCCGTCCTGCTCTGTCTCCCGATCGCCGTCCTGCTGGCGAACCTGCTCGCCGCCTGGCCCGGCCACCGCGCCGCCCGCCTCCAGGTCGGCCACACCCTCCGGGCCGAATGATGGTGACCAACATCAGCCAGCACGCTCGGCGGCGTCGGCTTCCGGGGTCCGAGGACGGCCCTTCCGGCCGAAGGCCCCGTCTGTCGCCACAGGGCCACCCGGCGCCGCCGAGCACCGCGACCCGAAGCCGTGGAGGCCGCCAGCGGCCGACACGTGCGAGCGGTCGCCATGAGTGCAGGGCGGAGTAGATGAGTCTTCTCCTGCTCTGGCTGCGGATCGACCTCCGGCAGCACTGGCGTTCGCTGGTCGTGCTCGGTCTGCTGGTGGCGATCGCCGCGGGCATCGTGCTGGCCTCCGTCGCCGGGGCGCTTCGTGGTTCGACCGCGCTCGACCGGTTGCTCGCGCAGACGTTGCCGGCGACCGCCATCGTGCGCCCGAGCGGTCCGGTCGAGGTCGAGCGGATCCGTGCGCTGCCACAGGTCGCGGCATCGTCGACCTTCAACGGGTACACGGGATTCGGCATCGACGAGGTGCCCGGGCAGACCGTCGGCCTGTACGTGCCGGCGGACTCCGACGCGATGCGTACGATCGAGCGCCCGGCAGTCCTGGCCGGCAGGCTCGCCGACCCGACCATGGCCGATGAGGCCGTCGTCACCGAGCGCTTCGTCCAGACGCACGGCCTCGGGGTCGGCGACTCGGTCACGCTCCGCCTGTTCCTCCAGGAGGAGGTCACCACCGGAGTGTCCGGCGTCCGCTCGGTGACCCCACCGCGGCCAGGCGGTCCGACGGTTCCGGTCCGCATCGTCGGCGTCGTCCGCTCGACCTGGTTCGGCGACAGCGTCGACTCGACCGGCCAGCTCACCCCGTCGGTCGGCGTGTTCCAGCGTTACCGGGAGAACTTCGTCGACAAGGACGAATCCGAGGTCGTGTGGAACCTGATCGTCCGCTTGCACGGGGGCGAGGCCGCGATCCCGGACTTCCGCCGTGCACTCGACCAGCTGGAGCTGAAGACGCCGTACGAGCTCGACGACCGCGCCGCCGAGTTGGCGCACATCCGGGAGGTCGTCCGGTTCGAGAGCAGCTGGTTGGTCGTGTTCGGCCTGTGTGCGTTGCTCGTCGGGGGCGCACTGGTGGGCCAGGCCGTCGTCCGTACGACGCAGCGAGCGGTCCTCGAGCTCGAGCCACTCCGCGCGGTCGGGCTGCAACGGACGCAGCTCGTCGCTCTCGCCGGCGTCGTTCCCGCACTCGTCGCGGTGGCCGGAGCCGTCCTCGGCGCCGCCGCCGCGGTCGCGGTGTCGGGCTGGTTCCCGTTCGGTACGGCTGCCGACTACGAGCCGTCGCCCGGACTCCACGCGGACGCGCTCGTTCTCGCCGTCGGTCTGCTGCTCGTTCCGCTGCTGGTGTACGCCGGCGCGGCGCTCGCCGGCATCCTGCTGCTGTACCGGCCCTTGCCCGCAAGGCGACTGCGCAGCTCGACGCTCGCGCGGGCGGCCGCGCGTGCGGGTCTCGCCGTTCCCGTCGTGATCGGCGTTCGGCTCGCCCTGGAGCCCGAACGCATCCGCGGCACCATCCTGCGGCCCGCCATCGGAGGGGCGATGGTCGGCGTCCTCGGTGTCGTCGCGGCGACGTTGTTCGCCGTGGGAGTCGCCGACGCCGCCGAGCGCCCGGAGCGGTTCGGCCAGCGCTACCAGGCCATGCTCGGCTTCGGCCACACCGGCAAGGACCTGGCCGACCCGGTGGCACTGATCGACATCGTCGAGAAGGACCCGGACGTGCTGCGCGTCGTCGATGCCCGCTTCGCCGTCGCGGGTGCGGGGTCGTCGACCGTGATCACGTTCGGGATGCCGGTCGAGGAGCATGGTGCGCTCGTCGTCGACCGGGGTGTGCCGCCGGGCGCCACGTACGAGGTGCTGCTCGCTCCCAAGGCCGCCGAACGGTTCGGTGCCGACGTCGGCTCGACCGTGCCGCTGGACGGCGACAAGGGCACGAAGGAGCTCCTCGTCACCGGCATCGGCTTCGTGCCGGAGACCGAGTACAACGGCTACAGCGACGGCGCGGTGGTCACGCCCGACGGCTACAAGGCGCTGTTCACGGGATTCGTCAACCACGTGGCGTTCCTCAGCCTGCGACCTGGAGGAGATCTGCAGGCCGTGTCGGACCGGATGTACGCGGCGGCCAAGGGCAAGACGGACACCAGACAGGCGTACGTCACGCCGATGCCGCCACCGCAACAGCTCGCCGAGATCCGCAACGTCCGGCTGCTGCCGATCGGACTCGGCCTGTTCCTCGGGCTGTTCGCGGTCAGCGCGGTCGCACACGCGTTGACCAAGGCCGTCCGGCATCGCCGGCGTGAGCTCGGTGTGCTGCGCGCGGTGGGGATGACGCCGTGGCAGACGCGCAGCGTGGTCGTGACCCAGGCGTCGGTGCTCGCGGTCGTCGGCGTGCTCGTCGGCGTACCGCTCGGCATCGTGCTGGGACGCACGGTGTGGCGCATGGTCGCGCAGCTGATGCCGCTCGCGTACGTTCCGCCGACCGCGTTGTGGGTCGTGCTCCTCAGCGTCCCGGTCGCGCTGCTCGTCGCGACCCTGCTGGCAGCACTGCCCGGAGCCCGGGCCGCACGACTTCCATTAGGCCAGATTCTGAGAGCGGAGTGACATGAGAAACCACCACGCTCGGCGGCGCCGGCTTCCGGGGGCCGAGGACGGCTCTTCCGGCCGAAGGCCGCCGTCTGTCGCCGCAGGGTCACCCGGCGGCGTCGAGCACCGCGACCCGATGCCGGGGAGGCCGTCCACGGCCGACACGTGCGAGCGGTCGCCATGGGCACGGCTGAGGGCGCGGAGTAGGGGATGACTTTGTTGTCGACCTGGTTGGGCATCGAGCTGCGGCGCCGGTGGCGGTCGCTGGTCGTGCTGGCGCTGCTGGTCGCCGTCGCGAGCTGCACGGTCCTGGCCGCGACCGCCGGAGCGCGGCGCGAACAGTCGGTGCTGCCGCGACTCCTCGCCAACACCTTGCCGAACGACGGCATCGTGGTGCCGAACGATCCTGACTTCAACTGGGAGAAGGTCCGTGCCCTGCCCAGCGTGGAGGCGTTGGCCGAGATCGCGCTCAACGGTCCTGCGGTCGAGGGCATCCCCTTCGAGGAGACGAAGGAGGGGATGCCGGCCGTCGCCGACGCGGAGATCATGAACACGATCGAACGACCGATCGTGTTCGAGGGCAGGCTGGCCGATCCGACGCGCGTCGACGAGGTCGTCCTCACCCCGGCGTTCGCGAAGAACTATGGCTATGGCGTCGGAGACACGCTCACGCTGCGCACGTACAAGCCTGAGACCATCGACGAGGCCTACGACACCCCGGACGCGCCACCACCCGATGGTCCGTCTCAGGAGGTCCGGGTGGTCGGGGTGGTGCGCGGGCCGTGGTTCAGCGACGAGCCCGGGTCGTTCGGCACGGTGGTGACCACGGGGGCGTTCTTCGACAAGTACAAGGCGAACATCGTCGGTGCCGTGCCGTCCGTGCCGGTCAACGCGATCGTTCGGCTGAAGGATGGCGCCGCGGGCCTGCCCGAGTTCCGCCGGCAGCTCGCCGGGGCGGTGGGAAAGCCGATCGATGTGTGGAGTACGGCCGACGACAACGCACGGACGCAGTCGACGCTCAACTTCCTGGCGTTGTCGTTGCTCGCGTTCGGGATCACGGCTCTGCTCGCGGCGCTGTTCCTCATCGGTCAGGCGCTGGCCCGGTACACGGCGGGCTCGGTCGCCGATCTGCTGGTGCTTCGCCCGCTCGGCCTGACCCCGCGCCAGGTGGTCGTGTCGGCCACGGCACCGCCGGCGATCGCGGGGCTCGCCGGCGCGCTGCTGGGCATCGGTGGTGCGCTCGTCGTCTCGATCTGGATGCCGTTCGGCGATGCCGCGCTCCTCGAGCCCGCGCCGGGTCTGTCGGCGGACTGGCTCGTGCTCGGCGTCGGTGGCCTGCTGGCGGTCCTCGCCGTAGCGGCCGGGGCCGCCGGCACGGCCTGGATCGCGTTGCTCGCTTCGTACAGCACGCGGCCCGTCCGCCGCTCCATGCTCGCCGCCGCGGCGACTCGGCTGGGACTCCCCGTTCCGGTGGTGATCGGGACCCGGTTCGCGCTCGAGCCGGGCCGGGATCGCGGCACGGTGCCGGTGCGTCCAGCGATCATCGGGGCGGTGACCGGCGTCCTCGGCGTGCTGGCAGCGTTCACGTTCTCGGCCGGTGTGGCCGACGCCACCCGCAGCCTGGAACGGTTCGGCCAGACGCACGAACTGCAGGCGGAGGTCGGCTGGGGCGAACCCAAACCGCTGCCGGCCTTGGCCGGATGGATCGCGAAGTGGCGGGCGGATCCAGACGTCGTCAGCGTGACGGACGCGCCGTCGAACGTGGCGGAAGCGGGCGACTCCACGTTGACGGTCTTCTCGTACGGGGTCCGGCCGGGCAGTCCAATGCCGACGGTCATGTCTGAGGGACGCCTGCCCAGGACCGCGGGCGAGATCTCGATCGGACCGACGACGGCGAAGGAACTGCATGCCACCGTGGGCTCGAAGCTGCTGTTGTTGGGGTCGGTGAAGCCACGCGCGGAGGTGAGCGTCAAGGTGACGGGCATCGGCTTCCTCCCCGAGTCGCCCCACAGCGACTACTCCGAGGGCAGTTGGATGACCGCCGACGGGTACCGCGCGCTGTTCGGCACGGCGGCGAAGTTCCACAGCGCGCTGTTCGACCTCCGCGCCGGCGCCGATGTCGAGGCGGTCGCCAGCCGGCTGAAGGAGCCGCTGCCGAAGCCGCTGAAAGGCGCGATCTATCCGCCCAGGCCGCCCTTGCAGGCGTTGCTGCTGTACGGCATCCAGCTGCTGCCGGCGTTCCTCGGCGGCTTCCTGGGAGTGCTGGCGCTCGGTGCGGTCGGACACGCGATCGCCACGGCCGCGCGTCGGCGGCGGCACGAGGTCGCGGTGTTGCGCGCGCTCGGCATGACGCGGTGGCAGGCACGGGTGATCGTGATCACGCAGGCGAGCGTGCTGGCCGCGATCGGGTTGGTCTTCGGCATTCCGCTCGGCATCGCGATCGGCCGGATCCTGTGGCGGGTGGTCGCCGACATCACGCCGCTCGAGTACGCCGCTCCGGTCGCGGCACTGGCGTCGCTGCTCATCGTTCCCGTGGCGTTGCTCGTCGCGAACCTGCTCGCCCTGTGGCCCGGCCGGCTCGCGGCAGGGATGCGCGTCGGACAAGTCCTGAGGGCTGAGTGACATGAGCCTTCTCGCGGCGTGGATGCGGCTGGACGTACGCCGGCGATGGCGTTCGCTGGTCGTGCTCGCGTTGCTCGTCGCCATCTCCACCGCGACGGTCCTGACCGCGGTCGCCGGTGCTCGCCGGGGTGCGAGCGCGGCGGATCGGCTGCTGGAGGCGACCTCGCCGGCGCACTACGCGGTCGTCCCCAACCGCACGATCGACTGGGAAGGGATCCGGCGGCTGCCCGAGGTCGAGGCGCTCGGGCTCGCGGTCGGCGAGGCGTTCACGATCGACGGGGTTCCGGCCGACTCCTATGCCGCGTGGGGCGTCCCGCTCGACGATCAGCTCCTGAACACCCTGGAGCGGCCGGTGGTCCTCGCCGGTCGGCTCGCGGCGGGACCTGACGAGGCGGTCGTGACTTCTCTGTTCCTCCCGCGTACGAAGCACCGGCTCGGCGACGAGGTGACGCTGCGCTTCGTGGAGGGACGGACGGTCCGGGTGCGGATCGTCGGCGTCGTCCGCTCGTTCCTGCTGGCCGAGACGCCCGGGTCGTACGGCGGCCTGATCCCGGGCAGACAGCCCGGAGATGTGCCCGCCGGGCAGGTCCAGGGGTTCGTACGGCTGCGGAACGCCGAGGCAGACCTGCCGGCGTTCACGGCCGGACTCGCCAAGATCACCGGCCGGACCGACATCGACGTGTGGCCGTGGGTCGAGGCGCACGGGTTGGCCAGGCGCACGGGGAACTTCGACGCGGCTTTCCTGCTGGCCTTCGGCATCGCGGCGTTCGCGGCCGCGCTGATCGTCGTAGGACAGGCGGTTGCACGGCACGTCGCCGCAGGCACCGCGGAGTTCCGCGTGCTGTCGGCGTTGGGCATGACGATCGGGCTTCGGCTGTGGTGCGCGAGCGTCGGACCGGGTCTCGCCGCGATGATCGGCGCCGCGATAGGAGTCGGTGGTGCCGTCGCCGGGTCGCGGTGGATGCCGCTCGGCAATCCGGCCCTGTTCGAGCCGGTTTCCGGGATCGACGTGGACCCGCTCGTGCTCGGTCTCGGGTGGCTCGGCGCTGTCGTACTCGTGACTCTCGGCGTCGCGGTGGCGGCTCGATGGTCGGCCTCGGCGGAGACGCAGCCGTACGCGCGGCGGTCCTCCGCCGTCGCTCGCGTGGTGGCGAACTCCGGGCTGCCGGTGCCGGTCGTGCTCGGGACCCGCTTCGCGTTGGAGCGCGGGCGAGGCAGTGGCTCGTTGTCCGTACGGCCTGCCCTCGTCGCGGCCGTGCTCGGCGTCGTCGGAGTGCTCGCCGCGTTCACGTTGGTCGCCGGGGTCGCCGAGGCGGTGACCAACCCCGCCCGCGGCGGACAGGTCTACCAGCTCCAAGGGCTGCTCGGGTTTCGCGGCGCAGAGCTCGCTCCGGCGGAGGAGGTTCTTGGCGACTGGTCGAACGACCAGGGCGTGCTCGCCACCACCGAGGCCTGGGTGGACGTGGCGACCTCGCAGCCGTCGCAGCGAACGGTCAACGTCTACAAGCGGAAGCCGATCACCGGCGATGTCAACCCTGTCTTGACGAACGGTCGGATGCCCGAGGACACCGGCGAGATCGCCATCGGTCCGCATACGGCTCGGACCCTCGGTGTCGAGGTCGGCGGGACGGTCCAGCTCTCCGGAAGCCAAGGCGACCGGAGCTTCGAGGTCGTGGGAATCGCCTTTGTCCCCGAGGGTCTGGAGAACTACTACCACGACGGTGCGTGGCTCACCGAGTCCGGCTTCGGCTCATTGTTCAGCGCCTTCAAGTACCACCTCGGGTACGTCTCGGTTCGTCCCGGCGTGTCCGTGGACGCTGTCAAGGAACGTTTGACAACGGAGGCCGTTGAGGTAGACAGGTTGCGCTCGGCCTCGTACCCGTTGGAGATCAGGGAGGCGCAGGTGTTGCCGATCACGCTGTCGGTGTTCCTCGCGCTGATCGCGACCGGCGCGGTCGGACACGCTCTGGTGACCGCGATCCGGAATCGGCGCTCCGAGCTTGCGGTGCTTCGCGCGTTGGGAATGAGCAGGCGACAGTGCCGGGCGACCGTGGCGGTGCAGGCGTTCGTCCTCGCCGGGGTGGGTCTGGTGTTCGGCGTGCCGCTCGGCGTCGCGCTGGGGCGGTTGCTGTGGCGGATGGTCACTAACTACGTGGCGCTGCAGTACGTTCCCCCCATGCCGTTCTGGCCGCTGTTGCTGTGCGTGCCCGGTGCCCTCCTGGTCGCCTATCTCCTTGCCGTCCTACCCGGCGAACGTGCCGCCCGCATGCGGGTTGGTCAAGTTCTGAGGGCTGAGTGATGAAGGCTGCCGAAACCACCACGCTCGGCGGCGCCGGCTTCCGGGGGCCGAGGACGGCTCTCCGGCCGAAGGCCGCCGTCTGTCGCCGCAGGGTCACCCGGCGGCGTCGAGCACCGCGACCCGATGCCGGGGAGGCCGTCCGCGGCCGACACGTGCGAGCGGTCGCCATGAGGAGAGCTGAGTGATCACGATGGGGGCTTTGAGAGTGGTGTCGGCCATCCTGGCCGTGATCTGGGCCCTGGTCGCGCTCGGTTGCTGGCGGACCAGGCGCACCGAGCCGGCGCGGATCGCCACGCTCGTCGCGGCGAGCCAGGCTGCGGCGACCGCGTGGCCCGAGGTCGTCCCGGTCGCGATGGCGTCGTGGTTGGTGGGCGGCCTCGCGTTGCCGACCGGCCTGCTGGGTACGTGGGTCCGGCGGATCTTCGCCGCCGTGGGGCTCGCTGGGGGAGTGGCGTGGTCGGTCTCACTGCTGCTCTCGGGCGGTTCGGTCAACGTGGGTTGGGCACTGGCCAGTGCCGCGGTGATCGGTCTTGTAACGCTGATCGCGGTCGCGTGGCGGTGCTCGCGCGCCACCGTCGAGCGGAGGCGCGCGCTGCAGTGGGTCGCCGCGGCGGCCGTCGCGATGGCGGCCGCGGACGCGGTGATGGGTGCGCTGCACCTGCTGTTCGGCGCGCCGGTGGAGCTGCTGACCTGGCTCGTCGCCGCGCTCATCCTGCTGCCGCTCGGGGTGCTGCTCGGCGAGCTGCCGCGGACGGCGCGGTACGCGGAGTGGGCACTGATCGAGGCGATCGTCGCGGCGGGCTTGGCGTTCCTCGTCATCGGCGTCTACCTCGTCGTGGTGCTCGGGCTCGGGCGGATGCCGGTCGGCGGCGAGCGCGACATCCTCGCTGCCTCGGTCGTCGCCGCGCTCGTGTCCGCTGTGCTCGCGCTGCCCGCGCGGGTGCGGTTGTCGACGTTCGGCCGTTCACTGTTGCGGCGGACGGAGGCGCCGCCGGAGGAGGCGTTGGCCTCGTTCGGCGCGCGGATGACCCGCGCGATCCCGTTCGACGAACTGTTGCTGCAGCTCGCCGAGTCGCTGCACGCCACGCTCGGCCCCGCCGGTGCCGAGGTGTGGGTTGGCGGGGACGGAACGCTGAGTCGTACGGTCAGTGTGCCCGACCGGCCAGCCGACCGGATGCAGCTCACCGACCGCGAACGCGTCGTGCTCGGCCGTACGCGCATTGCCGGCTCGAGCTGGCTCACTGTCTGGCTGCCGGCGCTGCTCACCACCCAACCCGTCAACGCGCCGATCCGCGTGGCGCCGGTCGCGCACCTCGGCGAGCTCCTCGGACTGCTCGTGGTGCGCCGGCCAGCGGGCGCGGAGCTGTACGACGAGGACGAGGACCGCGTGCTCGTCGAGCTGGCCCGCCAGGTCGGCCTCGCGCTGCACAACATGCGCCTCGACACCGCGCTGCAGGCCTCGCTCGAGGAGCTCCGCCAACGCAACGAGGAGCTGCAGGCCTCTCGGCTCCGCATCGTCACCGCCGCCGACAACTCCCGGCGCGAGATCGAACGCAACCTGCACGACGGAGCGCAGCAACACCTCGTCGCGCTGTCTGTCAAGCTCGGGTTGGCAGGGCAGCTGCTCGATGAGGATCGCGCGGCCGTGCTCGAGCTGCTGGAGGAGCTGCGTACCGACGTTCAGGCCACGATCGCGACACTCCGTGAGCTAGCTCACGGAATCTACCCGCCGTTGTTGCGCAATCATGGACTGGAACAAGCGTTGCGAGCGGTGACGCGGCGGGCGGCCCTTCCCTGTGCCGTCACGGTGGAACTGCCCGGGCGCTACCCCGAGGAGGTCGAGGCGGCCGTGTACTTCTGTTGTCTGGAGGCGATCCAGAACGCGGGCAAGCACGCCGGCCCTGAGGCGTCGATCACCGTGCAGATCACCGCGGACGCGTCCACGTTGCGGTTCGCGGTGGGTGACAATGGTCACGGTTTCGAGACCGCCGGCACTCTGTCCGGCGCGGGCTTCGTCAACATGGCCGACCGGCTCGGCGCGATCGGCGGGCAGTTGAGCGTGGAGTCGACGGTCGGTTCGGGGACCTGCGTACGCGGCGAGATTCCCGCTGTCTCGGTTGCGCCGGCGGTGTCGGCATGACGGCTGCTACGCGGCCGGACGGGTTCGACGCGGTCGTCGTCGGGGCCGGGCCGAACGGGTTGGTCGCCGCGGTCGTTCTCGCGGAGGCGGGCGCCCGGGTCCTGCTGGTCGAGGGCGCGGACCGGTGGGGCGGCGGACTGCGTACGGAATCCCTCACGCTGCCTGGCTTCCTGCACGACCCGTGCGCGACCGTACTGCCGACGACGCTGGCGTCGAAGGCGTTCCGGGCGCTCGACGTGTCCAAGGACGGCGTGGAGTTCGCGCATCCGCCCATCGGCGCGGCGCATCCGCTGGACGGTCAGCCCGCCGTGCTCGTACGGCGTTCGCTCGAGGAGACGTCTGCCGACCTGGGGGAGGACGGGCAGGCCTGGCGCGCGACGATCGGCGCGACCGCCCGCGCCGGCTCGCGGCTCGTGGACACGCTGTTCTCGCCGCTCTCGATCCCGCCGCGGGCGCCGTTCGCCGGTGCGCGGTACGCCGCGCTGGGGCTGCTCCCGGCGACCGTCGTGGGTCCGCGGGTGTTCCGTACCGAGGGTGCGCGTGCTGCGTTCGCCGGCATGGCCGCGCACTCGATGCTGTCGTTGCGCGAGCCGCTCACGGCGGGGTACGGGATGCTGCTCGGCTCGCTGGTGCACTCGGTCGGGTGGCCGGTGGTGCGGGGCGGCTCGCAGGTCCTGGCCGACGCGTTGGTGGCGCGGGTGGAGAAGGCGGGCGGCGAGGTGGTGACCGGGCAGCCGGTGCGTTCCCTCGACGACCTGCCGCCGGCAGCGGCGGTGCTGCTCGACCTGACGCCCCGGCAGGTGCTCGCGGTGGGCGGCGACCGGCTGCCGGCGGGCTATCGGCGGCGGCTGGCGAAGTACCGCTACGGGCCGGGAGTGTTCAAGCTGGACTGGGCTTTGTCCGGGCCGATGCCGTGGACCGACCCTCGGGTGGCCTCGGCGGGAACGGTGCATCTCGGCGGGACGCTGGACGAGATCGCGCTGAGCGAGGCCGAGGTCGCCGCCGGTCGGCACCCCGAGCGGCCGTTCGTGCTGGTCGTGCAGGCGACGGCCGCGGATCCGTCGCGGGCACCGGCCGGACAGCACACGTTGTGGGCGTACTGCCACGTGCCGAACGGTTCGACGGTCGACATGACCGACGCGATCGAGGCGCAGCTCACGCGCTACGCGCCGGGGTGGAAGGACCTCGTTCTCGCGCGGCACTCGCGCGGGCCGGCCGAGCTCGAGGCGCACAACGCGAACCTGGTCGGCGGCGACATCGGCGGCGGCCTGGCGTCGATCGGTCAGTTCTTCGGGCGGCCGACGTACGGCCTGACGCCCTGGAAGACCCCGGTGCCAGGGCTGTATCTGTGCTCGGCCTCGACGCCGCCGGGGGCTGCCGTGCACGGGATGGGCGGCTGGCACGCCGCCCGGCTGGCGCTCAAGCGGGTTGGAGCTCGCGCAGCAGTGCGAGCGTGAGGGCGTCCTTGCGGACGTACGCCTTCGCCCCGCAGGTGCGGGCGTCGGGCGGGAGGTCGTCGTCGGCGTACGTCGACAGCAGGATCACCTGCGTCTCCGGTGCCGCCGCGAGGATGCGGCGGGTCGCCTCGATGCCGCTGATGCCAGGCAGGTTGATGTCCATGAGGACCAGACCGGGGCGCGTCGCCGCGGCCGCCTCGACCGCTTCCTCTCCAGAGGCCGCTTCGCCGACCACCTGCCATCCGTCCAGCCGGCGTACGAGCGTCCGCGCGACCATCCGGAACGGCGCCTGGTCATCGACGATGAGCACCTCGACCGTCGATGTCATCGCCACTGCCATCGTCCTACCCTTCGTGTTTCCCCCCGTCTGGGTCCGATTCCAGGATCCTGCTTGGGGTCGATCTGCCCAAGGGCTGCAGGCCGGTCGCTTACCGGGGTGCTAGCACTACCTGCTCGCCCGAACCGTGCGAACCGTACTCTTTCGTCTGTGACCGTACGGATCGTCGTCGCCGAGGACTCCCTCCTGGTACGCGAGGGCATCGGCAGGCTGCTCGACAGCCAGCCCGACTTCGAGGTCGTCGCCCTGTGCGCCGACCTGCCGGAGCTGCTCGCCGCCGTCCCGGAGCAGGAGCCCGACGTGGTGGTGACCGACGTACGGATGCCACCCACGAACACCGACGAGGGGATCCAGGCGGCGACCCAGCTGCGGACGACGCACCCGTCGGTCGGCGTCGTCGTGCTCTCGCAGTACGCCGAGCCCGGGTACGCGACCCCGCTGCTCGCCGCGGGCAGTGGGGGACGGGCGTACCTGCTCAAGGAGCGCGTGTCGGACCCGGCGCAGCTGGCGTCCGCCGTTCGTACGGTCGTCGCCGGTGGCTCGGTGATCGACCCGGTCGTGGTCGAGGCGCTCGTCGCGGACTCCCGGCAGGCCCGGCCGACGCCGATGGACGCGCTCTCGCCGCGGGAACGCGAGGTGCTCGCGGGCATCGCGGAGGGCAAGAGCAACGCGGCCGTGGCGGCGGGGCTGTTCCTGTCGGAGCGGGCGGTCGAGAAGCACATCAACGCTCTGTTCGGCAAGCTCGGCCTGGCGCCGGAGCGGGACGTGAACCGCCGCGTGATGGCGGTGCTGCTCTACCTCTCGGACCGCTGAGGCTGCGACCATCAATGGCTAGTCGTTGTCGCTGTGGCAGGCCATGTCGATGACGACGCAGGTGGCCAGGATCAGGACGGGGTCCTCGCCGTCGGCGATGTCGACGCCGTAGCTGTCGCTGAACGAGAAGTACTCCTTCGACGCCTGCGCGACCGTCGTCCCGTTGCGGGCGAACGTGTACTCCAGCTCGAAGAAGTCGCCCTCCACGCTCAGCCCGTTCGCGTCCGGGCCCTCGATCTCGAAGCTGTGCTTGAAGAACTGCAGCGCCGGCTTGTGGATCGTGGCGAGGAGTTCGCCGTCGCGGCTGATGTCGTAGGTCTCGGAGAACGAGAAGGCCGGCTTCTTGATGAACGCGAGCTCCCGGCCGGACAGGTCGTTGAGGGACAGCTCCTTGCCGATCACGAACGCGTGGCAGTCGACGGCGAACGCGTCGTTCCCGGCCTCGTCGGTGATGGTGAAGTCGCCGAACGAGAAGAACTTCTGCTGCATCTGGAAGCGCATGACGCACAGCCTGCCGGGTTCGGGCGGTTTGCGCGACTGGGAGGATCTGTCCTCGTGCGTACTCTCCAGCTTCCTTCGTTGCCGGCGCGGATCTCGTACGTGGACGTGCCGGGCTCGGTGCCGGCGGTCGTCTACGTCGGCGGGCTGGGCTCGGCGACCACGGCGGTGTTCGCCGAGACCGTCGCTCATCCGTCGATGCGGCACGGCCGCCGTTCCGTGCTCGTCGACCTGATTGGCTCGGGGTGGAGCGAGAGCTCGTCGGCGTTCGGCGCCACGATCGAGGAGCACGCCGACGTGGTCGCTGCCGTGCTGGCCGAGCTGGGGCTGCGGGACGTCGTGCTCGTGGGACACAGCCTGGGCGGCTCGGTGGGGATCGCGTTGGCTTCGCGGCGGCCTGACTTGGTCTCGCGGTTGGTCGTCGCCGAGCCGAACCTCGATCCCGGCATCGGCCAGGTCAGCGCGCATATCGCCAAGCAGGACGAGGCGTTCTTCGTCGAGCGCGGCTTCTCGGCGTTGCTCGCGGCGCTCGAACGCGAGGAGGCCTGGCCGTACCACGCGACCATGCGCCGCTGGGATCCGCTGATCCTGCATCGCACCGCGGTGTCGTTGCTGGCCGAGCGTACGCCGACGTTCCGGGAGCAGCTGTGTGCGCTCGAGGTGCCGCGGACGTACGTACTCGGCGCGCTGTCGACCGGCGAGGCTCCGGCCGGGCTCGCCGAGGCCGGGGTGCGGATCGTGGTCATCGAGAACGCGGGGCACACGATGATGGACGACGACCTCGACGCCTTCGCCGCCGCGGTTGGGGCCGCCGTTTCGGGGACATACTGAGGCGATGGGCCAGGGTATGACGGAGTTCTGGGAGTCGTTGGCGGTCACGGGTCCGGGAGGGGTGACGCGGTTCGCGGCGGACCGCCTGGTCGCGCGGGTCGCCCGCGCGAAGGTCGAGACGGACGACGAGGTCGCCCGCGTGGCCGCACCGATCGTTTCCTTGACGACCCTCGTCTGCAAGGCGGCCGACGCCGATGTCCGCGCCGAGGCGCTGCGGGTGCTCGAGCAGAGGTGGGAGGGGAGCGGCCTCTCGTTCCAGTCGCTGGTGTTGTTGGGCTTCCGGGAGGCGACCGCGGTCGACCTGCCCGGCCGGCGCCTGTTCAACGTACCGGTGACGGTGACGCGCTTCGTTGTCCCGCGCGTCGTCGCGTACCTGGCCTGGGCGGCGTCCGAGGGTCACCAGCTGACTGAGCGGTTCGGACCGGTCGCCACGCCGTTCCCCGGACACGAGGTGGGGTACTGGCTCGTCGGCGCGCTGGTGGAGAGCGTCGACGACCAGGCGGTCAGCGACCTCGCCGGCCTGCTGGGTGAGACCGCCGACGTGACTCTGCTCGGCCAGCTGGAGTCCCGGCTGGGCGACGCCGTCCTGTCCAAGCGGGACGGGGTGCTGTGGCACGAGGGCGCGCCGACCCGGCTGACCCACGTACTGCGGGCCAACCCCCACCTGCCGGTGCGGCGGCAGCCGAAGACGGACGGGACGCTGCGGGACGAGGCGCCGGTCCTCATCGCGCTGTTGCAGGACCGGCCCGATGCCGTGCGCGCGTTCTTCGGCCCTCAGCACGGTGCTGGTGCGGTGAACGCGTTGATCGCCGGGGCTTCGATGCCGGCGCCGGAGTCGTTCGTCGCCGCCTGCCGGCAGTCGTTGCGCGAGCTTCCACCCGGCGAGGGCCGCGAGGTCCTGTGCCGCATCGCGCTGGCTGGGGTGTCCGAAGCGTTGTCGGCCGTCGCGGACGCCGGCTACCTGCCGGCGGAGGAGCGGGACGCGTTGGCGTTCCTGTTCAGTACGTCGCAGTGGGAGGTGTACGACCGCGCCGACCCAACCGGGCAACTGCTGGGGGAGTACTGCGCGACGTACGCCAAGGACTACTCCGGTCCGTCGTACCGCCGTTGGTTGGAGGAGGCCGCCGAACGGGCCGGCCGCCCCAACCCCTGCCCGCCTCCTCCGCCGCCGGTCCGGCATGGCGCGATCGGCAGCTGGCCGACCGACCCCGGCAGCTTCGACGGCGGCGGTGGTTTCGGCGGCGGCTACTGACGCTCAGGCGTCGAGGACCTGGCCGTCGCGCGTTACGACCGGCGGCGTGGAGGACCAGGGGAAGTTGATCCACTTGTCCGTGCGCTTCCAGACGTACTCGGCCTTGACCTCGCTGATCGTCTTCTCGTAGATCACCGCGCAGCGCGCGTCCGCGACGTGGTCGGCGCAGAAGTCCCTGACCAGCTTGAGGGTCGCGCCGGTGTCGGCGACGTCGTCGGTGATGAGGACGCGGGCGCCGGAAAGGTCGACGACGTTCGGGACGGGCGGCAGCATGACGGGGAGGGGGAGGCGTTCTTCCACGCCGGTGTAGAACTCGACGTTCACGACGTGCAGGTTCTTCACGTCCAGCGCGTAGCCGAGGGCGCCGGCGGGGAAGAGCCCGCCTCTGGCGATCGCGAGCACGATATCGGGCTCGTACCCGCTCGCCGCGATCTGCTCCGCGAGCTCCCTCGTCGCCTTGCCGAACAGCTGCCAGTCGAGCTCTTCGCGTTCTGCCATCTCCCCCTGCGCCTTTCCCACGACGGGCGATCCCCGGGGACCATCGTGCCGGATGGTCAACCGCGGGTGGCGAGCACCTCCTTGACGTACGCGGCGAGCGGCGTGGTGGGGCGGCCGATCAGCGCGCGCAGGTCGCCGGAGGTGTCGCCCAGCAGGTGGTCGGCGACGGCCTGGTCGGCGGTGAGCAGGTAGCCGACGACGGCCTCGGGAACGCCGGCGTCGGCGAGCACCTTGGCGTGGTCTTCTCTGCTGTGGTCCTCGTAGCGGGTCTGCCGGCCGGCTTCGCGGCCGATCGCCTCGGCGAGGTCTTCGTACGTCCAGGCGGCGTCGCCGGACAGCTCGTAGGTCTTGCCGTGGTGTCCTTCGGTGGTGAGCACCTCCGCCGCGGCTGCGGCGTAGTCGGCGCGTGCGGCACTCGCGACTTTGCCTCTATGGGCGCTGCCATGCAGTACGCCGGTGGCGGTGACGTTGGCGACGACCTGGGCGTAGTTCTCGTGGTACCAGCCGTTGCGGAGGAACGTGAACGGCAGCCCGCTCGCGCGGATCAGCTCCTCGGTCGCCTTGTGGTCGGGGGCGACGAACAGCTTGGACGTGTCGGCCCGTGGGGCGCTGGTGTAGGCGAGGTGCCTGACGTTCGCCTTGGCAGCGGCGTCGACGACTGCTTGGTGCTGCGGGACGCGCTTGCCCGGCTCGCTGGCTGAGATCAGCAGGACTTTGTCGGCGCTTTCGAGCGCTTGGGCGAGCGTTTCGGGCTGGTCGTAGTCGGCCTTTCGTACGTCGACGCCGAGGTCGGCGAGGTCCTTGGCGTTCTCCGGGGTGCGGACCGCGCCGCGGATCTGGCTTGCGGGGACTTTGGCGAGGAGGTCCTGGACGACGAGGCGGCCGAGCCCGCCGGTGGCTCCGGTGACGACGATCATGGGCAGTCCTTGGGTTGGCTGGGGTTCGCTTACCGCGAGCATTGCACTAACTATTCGAAAGTGCCAACCGTTGGGTTAGTGCTGCGGGTTGGTACAGTGGTGGCTATGCCGTACGACGACGCCGCCTTGCACGAACAGGTCCTCGCCGACGTGTTCGCCCGCGGCTGCCCGTCGCGGGACGTACTGGAACACATCACCGGCCGCTGGGGAATCCTGGCGCTCGCCGCCCTCGCGTCGGGCCCGGCGCGCTTCAATGCGTTGCGGCGGCGGGTCGACGGGGTGAGCGAGAAGATGCTGGCCCAGACCTTGCAGGCGTTGGAACGCGACGGCTTCGTCCGCCGCGACGAGCAGTCGACGATCCCGCCGCGCGTGGAGTACAGCCTCACCCCACGCGGCGAGCGAACGACGAAGCTCCTGCTGGCGCTGATCGGCCAGGTCGAGGACGACCTCCCGGAAGCGACCGAGTCCCAACGCCGCTACGACGAAGCCAAATCCGCCCGCATCGGCTAGCGCCCGTGAGGAAGTGGCTGGAGCGACGCCGTGGCGTCTCGGCATGGCTGGCGAGCAGGCTGCCCGCATGCTGCTGGATGGCTCTGCGTCGCTCCTGGCTGACTCCGTAGTCACGGCAAATGATCATGTTTACATGATCATTTGCCGCTCTACGTGGGATACACCCCGCGTAAGGCACCCACTCGCCAGGTAAAGCGGCATCGGTGCCCATCCGCCAGCACCCCCGACTTACGTACGCAACAGGTCATGGCGCGAGACCCGCACCGGGACGACGGTGAGGAGGTCGTCCAGGCCGGCGAAGTCGGCCGGGTTCGTGGTGTAGAGCGGGAACCCGTGGGCGATCGCTGTCGCGGCGATCATCAGGTCGACCATGCGGCCTCGGGGTTTGCGTCCCGCCGCGACGACTGCGGCGGCGACGCGGCCGAACTGGCGGGCTGCTTCGGCGTCGAACGGTATCGGCTCGAACTCGCTCTCGGTGCGTTGGAGGATGTCCAGCCGTCTCGCCCGCTCCGCATGCGGGTCGTAGGTGACGGTCTTGGAACGTTCGCGGACCTGGTGAGGCCCTGCGGAGAGCTCGGCGAGCGTGAGCGCGCTGATTGCCAGGTAGAGCGGGAGCTCCGCCGGGTCGATGGAGCGGCGCAGGATCACGACGTTGGTGTCGATGAGCCCTTCGTGGTGAACCTCAGCGGTCATAGGGATCGCGAGGCGACTGGTCGACCGCGGCCTCCTGGTCGGCGCGGAACACCTCGAGATCGACGGCCGCGGCGGTCCGGGAGAGTGCCGCGAACTCGTCGCGCCCGACGAAGCGCCGGCGCTTGCGCAGCGGGATCAGCTCGCCGATCCGGTGGCCGTCGCGCGTCACTGTGAACGACGCCCCGTTCTCGACGGCGTCCATGATCTCCTTCGACCGCATGCGAAGGTCCCGTTGGGTGATCTCAGGCTGCGCTGACATGGGGGCCAGTCTACGGCACCTGTAGCACGCCGTGCTACTGCGTGCTACCAGGCGTGGTTCAGCTGAGACCGAGGTTCGGGGCGACCGTGGCGAGGATGAGGCCGAGGACGGCGAGTGCGACGAGGATGCCCGCCACGAGGAGGGCTCCACCGCCTACGGCGCGGATCCACAGTGGGGCGGCGTGGCGGCGGCGCCAGCTGAGGAGGGCGAGGATGCCGGGGACGATCGCGCCGCAGAGCAGCATCACGGTCGTGAACGTCGGGATGACGCTCCCGCCCGGCGCCATGACTTGGAACCACACGCTCGGCCCGACGACGAGCAACAAAGCTGCCGCCACCGCCTGGACCCCGGCCGTCGTCGCCTGCTGACTGTCCGCCGCGGTCTGTCCCGTTTCGTCGAAGAACCCCATCAGCTCGACCTCCCCGTCGACTAGGGGAGCGAGGCTACCAACCGCGAGCCCGCCACGCAGGCAGCGAAGGCCGCTCGGCGCCGAGCGTCGTGTCGTTGCCGTGCCCCGGGTACACCCAGGTCGAGTCCGGCAGCCGATCGAACAGCTTCCGCGAGACGTCACCGATCAGGCTCTCGAAGTTGGCCTTGTTCCCCCGCGTGTTCCCCACCCCGCCCGGGAAGAGGCTGTCGCCGGTGAAGACGTGCGCGATGCCATCGGGATCCTCGTACAGGTACGCGATCGAGCCGGGCGTGTGCCCGACCAGGTGGATCGCCTCCAACGTGCAGTCGCCGACTGGCACCGAAGCGCCGTCGACCAGTGGCTCGTCGGTCGGCACCGGGATCCCCGCCACGTCGTCAGCGCCAGCGGTCGTACGGGCCGAGGTCGCCGCGACCACCTCCGCGAGAGCCTGCCAGTGGTCGCCGTGCTGGTGCGTGGTCGCGACGCGCGCGAGCCCAGAGGGCCCCACCAACGCCAGCAGAGTCGCGGCATCGTTCGCCGCGTCGATCAACACCTGCTCGCCGGTCGACGTGCAGCGCAACAGGTAAGCGTTGTTGTCCATCGGCCCGACCGACACCTTCGTCACGGTCAGTCGAGAGAGCTCTCGGGTCTGCGGTCCGCTGTCCTTGACTTCTCCGGTGTACGCCACGGTTCCGCACAGTAGTAGGCCCGACAGGGAATCGAGTTGGCGACCACGGGAGAATAGAGAGGTGACGGACCTTCCCCAGCTCATCGCCGACCGTTTGGCCGCCGCGTTCGCGGACGTGGCCGGCGAGCCCGCGGACCCCGCCGTACGGCGCTCCGACCGCGCCGACTACCAGGCGGACGGCGCGCTGCCGTTGGCGAAGAAGCTCCGTCGCAACCCCCGCGAGGTCGCGACCGAGGTGCTCGAGAAGGCCGACCTCGGCGACCTCGTCGCGAACGTCGAGATCGCCGGCCCCGGCTTCCTCAACCTCACGCTGAACGACACCACCCTCAGCGGCCTCGTCGCCGACGTGGCGAACGACGACAGGCTCGGCGTCCCGAACGCGAAAGAGCCGCAGCGCATCGTCGTCGACTACTCCTCGCCGAACGTCGCCAAGGAGATGCACGTCGGCCACCTGCGCTCGACGATCATCGGCGACGCGCTCGTACGCATCCTCGAGCACCTCGGCCACGAGGTGATCCGCCGCAACCACATCGGCGACTGGGGCACCCAGTTCGGCCTGGTGATCGAGCACCTCATCGACGAGGGCGCCACCCCCACCGACCTGCACGTGAGCGACCTCGGCGGCCTCTACACAGCCGCGAACGCGAAGTTCAAGGAAGACGAGGACTTCAAGGATCGCGCCCGCCAACGGGTCGTGAAGCTCCAGGCGGGTGACGAGGAAACCCTTGCCCTGTGGAGGGTTCTCGTCGCTGAGTCCGAGCGCTACTTCGCCGCGGTGTACGAGACGCTCGGCGTCACGCTCACCCCCGAGGACAACGTCGGCGAGTCCGCGTACAACGACCAGCTGGCCAGCGTCGTCGAGGAGCTCACCGAGCTCGGCCTCGCGGTCGAGAGCGACGGCGCGCTCTGCGTGTTCCCGGACGGCTTCAAGGGCCGCGACGGCAACCCGTTCCCGCTGATCCTGCGCAAGAGCGACGGCGGCTACAACTACGACACCACCGACCTCGCCGCGATCCGCATGCGCATCCGCGACCTCAAGGCGCAGCGCCTCGTCTACACCACCGACCTCGGCCAGCAGCTCCACTTCCACATGGTCTTCCAGGCGGCGAAGCAGGCCGGCTGGCTGGACGGCGAGACGACGACCGCGGAGTTCGACGGGTTCGGCGTCGTACTCGGGCCGGATCGCAAGCGGCTGCGGACCCGGGAGGGCAACAACCCCAAGCTCGTCGACCTGCTCGAGGAGGCGATCCGCCGGGCGGCCGCCGTCGTGGAGGAGAAGTCCCCCCACCTCGAAGCGGGGGAGCAGCAGGCGGTCGCCAAGGCGGTCGGCATCGGCGCGCTCAAGTACGCCGACCTGTCGAACGACCGGGTCAAGGACTACGTGTTCGAGTGGAACCGGATGCTCGCGATGGAGGGCAACACCGGTGTGTACATGCAGTACGCGCACGCCCGTACGCGCTCGATCCTGCGGCGCGGCGAGGTCGACCCGGCCAGCCTGCGCGGCGTCGAGGTGCGCATCGCCGAGCCCGAGGAGCACGCGCTCGCGCTGCGGCTGCTGGAGTTCGAGGCCGCGTTGCTGCGCGCCGCCGACGGCGTGGAGATCCACCGGGTCTGCGGCTATCTGTTCGACCTGGCGTCGGCGTTCACGGCGTTCTACGACAAGTGCCCGGTGCTCAAGGCACCGGACGAGCAGACCAAGCTGAGCCGGCTCGTGCTCTGCGAGGTCACCGGACGTACCCTTGCGGCCGGACTCGGTGTGCTCGGCATCAGCGCGCCGGACCGCATGTAGCGGAGGTCCGGCTGGAAGGATGAGTTCATGGCAGAAACCGGCAGTGCGACCCAGGAGCTGCGCGCGGCGATCGATCGCAGCGGCTACTACCCCGACGTCGTCGCGGACGCCCTGGAGACGTGCTTGGCCGGAGAGCGCGTGGTGTCGTACTTCGTGCACCACGCGCCGACGTTCGACCGGGACGAGGTACGCCGGCACATCACCGTGCTCGTGCTGACCGCGACGCGGCTGATCGTGGGGCACACCGACGAGCACCCCGGCGACGAGACGCTGTCGGCGCCGTACGCGACCGCGTCGACCGAGGCGGTGCCGATCGACCGGATCAGCTCGGTGGTCGTCAACCGTACGGTCGCCAACCCGGCTGGGTACGAGCCCGGCGGCCCGGTGCACGAGGCGGTGCTGACGGTCGGCTGGGGCGCGGTCGGGCGGATCGACCTGGAGCCGGCGACGTGCGCCGACCCCAACTGCGAGGCCGATCACGGCTACGCCGGCACGTTCACCTCCGACGACTTCTCCCTGCGGGTGGCGTCGGCGGCCGAGGGCGGTGACGCGGTGGCGAAGCTGCTCGGGTTCGCGCTCGAGCTGTCGCTGGCGACGCGTACCGGTCCCGCGGTCCGCATCACGCACCGGTGACGGATTTCGTCCTCCCTCGGTACGGCGACGGCGCGCTCAGCGACCTGTTGCCGTCCGCGTTGACGGCGCTGTCCGGATCGCCGAACGTGCTCGGGCTGCCCTTTGCCCGGCGGTATGTCGTGATGCTCATCGACGGGCTGGGCTGGAACCTGCTGCTCGAGCATCCGTCCGACGCGCCCTATCTGCACTCGCTGGCGCTTCGCTCGGGCTCGATGACCGCTGGCGTGCCGTCGACGACCGCGACCAGCCTCGTCTCCCTCGGGACGGGGCTGGCGCCGGGCACGCACGGGGTGGTCGGGTACACGTCGCTGGTGCCGGGGGAGCAGCGGCTGCTGAACGCGTTGCACTGGGACGGAACTGTCGCGCCGCTGGAGTGGCAGCCGCATCCGACGCTGTTCGAGCAGGCCGTCTCGTCGGGCGTGACGGTGACCTCGGTGGGGCGGAAGGCGTTCCGCGGGTCGGGGCTGACGATCGCCGGGCTGCGCGGCGGTGCGTACGTGTCGGCCGACTCGTTCGGGCAGCGGCTCGCGGCGGCGGCTGACGCGGCGAGCCGTTCGACGCCGGCCTTGGTGTACGTGTACGACGGGGACCTCGACTGGACCGGGCACCGCGACGGCTGCCGGTCGGAGGCGTGGCGGCACCAGCTCGCGGTGGTCGACGCGCTGGCCTCGCGGCTGCGCGCGACCCTGCCGTCGGACGCGGTACTGGTGGTGACCGGCGACCACGGGATGGTCGACGTCCCGGCGGCGTCGCGCGTGGACGTGGACGCGGTGCCCTCGTTGCGCTCGGGCGTGGTGCTGGTCGGCGGCGACCCGCGGCTGCGCTATCTCTACACGTTGCCGGACGCTGCCCCGGACGTGGCGGCCCGGTGGCGTGCGGAGCTGGGCTCGCGCGCGGAGGTGTTGCTGCGCGACGAAGCCGTGGCAGCCGGCTGGTTCGGCGCTGTCGAGCCCCGCGTGCTCCCGCGCCTGGGCGACGTGATCGTGGCGACGACGGGGGAGTTCGCCATCCAGGTCCTGTCGGCGTTCCCGATGGAGGAGCAGCTGATCGGCTGGCACGGCTCCCTGACCCCCGACGAGATGCTGATCCCGCTGCTCATCGACGCCGGCTGAGCTGCCCTGCCCCGAGGTCGGGCGTCGAACGGCATGGGGGAGGATGTCCCCTCGTGGCTGAGCTCGTGTTCTTCACCGGGACGATGGACTGCGGGAAGTCCACCCTCGCTTTGCAGACCGACTACAACGCTCGGCAGGGTGGTCGGGTGGGGCGGATCTTCACGTCGCACGATCGGGCGGGGAACGCCGTTCTGTCCAGTCGGCTGGGGCTCACGGTCGAGGCGACCGAGGTACGGCCGGGGCTCGATCTGCTGCAGATGCTCGTTCGCGAGATGACCGCCGGCGCGCGGTTGGACTACCTCATCTGCGACGAGGCGCAGTTCTACACCGCGGCGCAGATCGAGCAGCTCGCGCGGGTCGTGGACGACCTGGGTGTCGACGTGTACGCGTTCGGGATCCTGTCCGACTTCCGTACCAAGCTCTTCGAGGGCAGCGCGCGGCTGATCGAGCTGGCCGACCGGGTGGAGACGCTGCAGGTCCAGGCGCTGTGCTGGTGCGGCAAGCGCGCCACCCACAACGCGCGGACGATCGACGGCGTGATGGTCACCGAGGGGGAGCAGCTGGTCGTCGGCGACACGCACACGCTGGCGGTCGGGTACGAGGTGCTCTGCCGCCGCCATCACCGCCGCCGGGTGACCGCCAAGACGGCCGGCGCGGGATCGCCCGACACCCTGCCGTTCGGCCAGTCCGCCTGACGCTCAGATCGCACGAAGATCAACTGTGGGGTTCTGGTAGCGACACGCCAGCGTGTCGCTACCAGAACCCCACAGTTTGAGGGCACCTGGGCTGATGGCCGGTGGGGACCGTTCGTCGATCGGTGCGGCTCAGTCGACCGGCGGGATCTCGGCGTTGATCACGTAGAGCACGTCGGTCCACGCGCCGATGAAGCCGAGCTTGCGTGCCACGCCGAGGCTGCCCGCGTTGTCCGGCGAGGTGGTCCAGGTCGGCGTACGTCCGCGCTCCACGATCCCGCGGCACACGCCCGCCGCTGACGCCGCGCCCAGGCCGAGGCCTCGTGCCGCCGGCTCGGTGACGATGCCGATGTCCTCCTCGTCGTCGCCCAGGAAGAACGTGCACGACACCGAGACCAGCCGGTCGTCGACGAACCCGCCCCAAGCGGTGCCACTTCCGGACAACCCAGCCGGCCCGCCCCACGACTTGGAGATCCACGACACGTTCTCGCTGAGCCCCGCCACCAGCGCCGCGTCGTCGGGCCTGAGCGGTCGTACGGCGCCACGATGCGGCACCACCTCTTGCGGCGCCCCGGGCAGATGCTGGATCACCCGGTCCCACACCTTCAGGTCGGGGAACGTCGCCCGCAGCGCGACCTCGTGCGCCGGCGAAGCGGCCAGAACCCCTTGTACGTAAGAAGAAATCGACTCCGGGAGCGACCCGTCGGACCTTCCGAGCAGCGCCAGGTTGCCCACGACATCCACGAGCACCAGCTCCGGATCCGGCCAGCGGTCGACCCGTACGACACCGACGCCGGTCGCCAGTACGTGCTGCCCGAGCAGCCGCCGAGGCCCCAGCGGCTCCCGCGCGAACCAAGGCCGCAGCGACGCCAGCTCCGCACCCGAGATCGTGATCATCCGTCGTACGGTAGCCCTCGTGACGACCACCTCACCGCTCCGTCCAGAAGACACCGTCGTCGAGCTCACGGCGGACCTGGTCCGCTTCGACACGACGAACTTCGGCAAGGGCGAGTCCCGCGGCGAACGCGAGTGCGCCGAGTACGTGGCCGCCAAGCTCGCGTCTGTCGGCCTCGAGCCGACCGTGCTCGAGTCGGCGCCGCGGCGGGCGAACGTCGTCGTCCGCATCCCCGGCGCCGATCCCGGTCTCGACGCGCTGCTCGTGCACGGTCACCTCGACGTCGTTCCGGCCGAGGCGAAGGACTGGACGCACGACCCGTTCTCCGGCGCGATCGAGGACGGCTGCCTGTGGGGCCGCGGTGCGCTCGACATGAAGGCGATGTGCGCCTCGATGCTCGCGAGCGCGTTGTCGTGGGCACAGCGTGGCGTGCGGCCGAAGCGGGACGTGGTGTTCGCGTTCGTGGCGGACGAGGAGGACAACGGCGAGTACGGGGCGGAGTTCCTCGCGACCAAGCACGCCGACCTGCTCGAGGGCTGCGTCGCGGGCATCAGCGAGTCCGGCGGGATGACCAACCACGTGAACGGGATCCGCCTCTACCCGGTCGGGGCTGCCGAGCGCGGCACGATGCATCTCAAGCTGACAGCGCATGGTCGGGCGGGGCACGGGTCGCGGCCGAACGACGAGAACCCGGTCACCCGGCTCGTCACCACGATGAGCCGGATCGCCTCGTACAAGTGGCCGATTCGCCTCACGCCGACCGTTCGCGCGTACCTCGAGCGGACGTCGGCGGCGCTCGGCATCGCGATCTCGCTCGACGATGTCGACGGCGCTGTGGAACTGCTCGGCGCCGCCGGTCAGTTGGTGATCCCGACGGTGCGGAACAGCTCGACGCCGACGATGCTCGAGGCCGGGTACAAGGTGAACGTGATCCCGTCGGTGGCGTACGGGCAGGTCGACGTCCGCGTACTGCCGGGATCCGAGGACGAGGTGCTCGCGACGATCGACTCTCTGCTGGAGCCGGGCGTGGTGCGCGAGTTCGTGTCGCGGTCGACGGCTGTCAGCGCGCCGATCGACACGCCGTGGTTCGAGGCGATGGCGTCCGCGCTGCGCGCCGAGGACCCGGAGGCGGTGGTGGTCCCGTTCTGCATGGGCGGCGGAACGGACGCGAAGGCGTTCGCGCCGTTGGGCATCGCGGGGTACGGCTTCGCTCCGCTGTACTTCCCCGAGGGCTTCCCGTCGCGCCAGTTGGCGCACGGCGTGGACGAACGGGTGCCGCTCGAGGGCCTCACGTTCGGCGCCCGCGTTCTCGACCGCTTCCTGCTGAGCGTCTGATGGCTCCGGAAGACACCGTCGTCGAGCTGACCGCAGACCTGCTTCGGTTCGACACGACGAACTTCGGCAAGGGTGACTCGCGCGGCGAGCGCGAGTGCGCGGAGTACATCGCGGCGCGTCTCACGTCGGTCGGGCTCGAGCCGCGGCTGATCGAGTCCGCTCCTCGCCGGGCGAACGTGGTCGTCCGCGTTCCGGGCGCGGATCCCTCTCTGGACGCGTTGCTCGTGCACGGTCACATCGATGTGGTGCCTGCTGAAGCGAAGGACTGGACGTGCGACCCGTTCTCCGGCGCGATCGAGGACGGCTTCGTCTGGGGCCGCGGCGCGCTGGACATGAAGGCGATGTGCGCCTCGATGCTCGCGAGCGCTCTGTCGTGGGCGGAGAGTGGGGTGCGGCCGAAGCGGGATGTGGTGTTCGCGTTCGTCGCCGACGAGGAGGACAACGGCGAGTACGGAGCGTGTTTCCTCGTGGCCAAGCACGCCGAGCTCTTCGACAGCTGCGTCGTCGGCGTCAGCGAGTGGGGCGGCAACACGTTCCACGTCGGCGGGAAGCGCCTGTACCCGATCGCCACGGCGGAGCGCGGCACTATGCATCTCAAGCTGACGGCGCACGGCCGGGCGGGGCACGGGTCGCGGCCGAACGACGAGAACCCGGTCACCCGGCTCGTCACCACGATGAGCCGGATCGCCTCGTACAAGTGGCCGATTCACCTCACGCCGACGGTCCGCGCGTACCTCGAACAGGCCTCCGCGACGCTCGGGCTTCCGGTCGATCTCGACGACGTCGACGGGATGGTCGAACGGCTCGGGGTGGCAGGCGAGGCTGTGGCGTCGACGATCCGGAACAGCACGACTCCGACGATGCTCGAGGCCGGCTACAAGGTGAACGTGATCCCGTCGGTGGCGTACGGGCAGGTCGACATGCGGGTGCTGCCGGGGACCGAGGAGGAGGCGCTGGCGACGGTCGACTCTTTGTTGGAGCCGGGCGTGGTGCGGGAGTTCGTGTCGCGGTCGACGGCGGTGAGCGCGCCGATCGACTCGCCTTGGTTCGAGGCGATGGCGTCCGCGCTGCGTGTGGAGGACCCGGAGGCGGTCGTGGTGCCGTATTGCATGGGCGGCGGGACGGACGCGAAGGCCTTCGCCCAGCTGGGGATCGCGGGGTACGGGTTCTCGCCGATGTGGGTGCCGGAGGACTTCCCGCTGGACGGGCTCGTGCACGGGGTCGACGAACGGGTACCGGTCGAGGGGCTGACCTTCGGGGCTCGCGTCCTCGACCGCTTCCTGCTGTCGGTCTGATGATCCCGCTGTCCGCCGCGCGGCTGGCGGAGCTGCGGCCGTGGATCGACGCGGAGCCGTTGAGCTCGCGGCGGCAGGTCGCGCAGCACGTCGCCTATACCGGAGTAGGTATGGCATTCGCCGACCGATGTCCCGAGCCGCGGGTGCTCTTGTTTCAGCTGGACACGAACTACGCACTGCTCGGCGATCCGGACGCGGTGACTGTGACTGCCCCTGACCTGGCGGCGCTGCGCGGTCCGATCGCTGCGGCATCGTCGTTCGAACCCGTCCTGCGCGCGGCGTTCCCTTCGCTCCAGGTGCGGCCTCGGTTGATGCAGCGGCTCAGCCGCGAGCCTGCCGAGGTGACGCCACGGGCGGGGGAGGTGCGCCGGCTCGAGTCGGCCGCCGACCTGGCGGGCTTCGGCTCGCCGTGGGTGGCCGCGTCGTGGGGTGGGCCGGAAGGTCTGGCGCGGAGCGGCCGTGCATGGGGCGGCTACCTCGACGGCACGCTGGTCTCGGTGGCGTGCGCGTTCCTGCAGGCCGAAGCGGAGGAGGAACTCGGCGTCGCGACCGAGCCGGCGGCCCAGGGCCTCGGCCTCAGCACAGCCTGCGCGGCGAACGTCTGCCGCGACATCCTCGGCCGCGGCCGGATCGCGACCTGGACCACCGCCGCCGACAACGTCCCCAGCCTTCGCGTCGCCACCAAGCTCGGCTTCGGCGACCCGCTCGCCGACCTCCTCTTCGCGACGGCATGAAGCTCCGTCCTGCCACGCCAGCGGACGCGCCCGAGGTCGTCCGCGTCTACGTCGACCCGACTCTCGGCGAGCTCGACACGATCTCGGTCGATCCGACCCAGTGGCGCGGCGGCGTCGGGCGATGGTGGGACCCGTGTCGAGGCAGGCAGGTCTCGTTCCGGAGGTCAGTCCAGGGCGTCGCCGACCAGAGTCAGTGAGGCCTCGCCGGTCGCGGGGTTCGACACCAGCGACACCTCGGCGCCCAACGGGACCGTGAGTTGGGCGGGGCAGTGGCCGAAGCCGAGCTCCCAGATGACCGGGATGCCGAGGTCGCTGAGCCGGTCCTCCAGCACCGCTCGTACGGCCGTGGGCTCGCCGCATTCGTGCCAGGAGCCCAGGACGACGCCAGACAGGCGGGAGAACCAGCCCGTTCGACGTAGGTGGGTCACGAAGTGGTCGATGCGGTACGGCTCCTCGGTCACGTCCTCCAGCAGCCCGATCGCGCCGACCGGGGGAGGCGGGATGTCGGGCACGCCCTGCGCGGAGCACAGCAGGCTGAGGTTGCCGCCGACCGTCACGCCCTGCGCCGTGCCCGCCACCAAGGGCTCGGCCAACGGACCCGCGAGCACCGTCCCGGACACGGGCGAGAACAGCAGCGACCGGTGGTGCTCCTGGGCCGTCGGGTCGGAGACGAACGAGCCGGTCCCCATCATCGGGCCGAACATCGTCGGCCACCCGAGCCGCGCCCGCACCATCTCGTGCAGCGCCGTCACGTCGCTCGACCCCACCAGGAGTTTCGGCCCCGCCGAAGCCATCGCGGACCAGTCGAGCAGGTCGAGCAGCCGCAGGCACCCGTACCCACCGCGCGCGCAGAAGACCGCGGACACCGACGGGTCGCACCACGCCGCCTGCAGATCGGCCGCCCGGTCCGCGTCGGTTCCCGCCAGGTAGGTGAACGTCGGGTGCCGGTCGCGTACGTGCGCCCCCACCGCCACGTCGAGCCCCCACGCGGCCAACGTCTCCAGGCCGGCGTCCAACATCTCCGGCACCACCGCGCCCGCCGGCGCCACCACCGCTACCCGTGACCCGGCGGCGAGCCGCGCCGGACGCTTGTCGTCTCCCATGGCTGGACATTCTGTCGGGTCGCGCGACCCGTCAAGCGCTGGCCTGCGCTCCGTACGCGGCGAGGAACGTGGCGACGGCGTCGTCGGCGATCCGGTCGAGCTCGCCCTCCCGTTCGGCCTCGGAAGCGCCGGACACCGGATCGAGCCCGAGCATGGCCCGATCCAGCGCCGCGCCGAGGAGCAGGAACGAGTAGTGCTCCGCCGCACGTGCGGGATCCGCGATCCGGAGCAAGCCGCGGGACGCGAGAGACGTGAACGCATCGGCGATCGCCGTCATCACCCGGCCCGGCACGCCGAGGTAGCAGTCGCGGGCCAGGTCGGGGAAGCGGTTCGCCTCGCTGATCAGCAGCCGGCGCAGCTGCAGGATCTGCGGCCGCAGCACGGCGCGGATGTGCCCGCGGGCCGCCTCCCGCAACACCGCCGGGAGATCCGCTGCACCCGCGATCGTGGTCGTCAGGCTCTGCGCGAGCGCCTCGGCGGACGCCGCGACCCCGCCGATGATCTCGGTGAACAGCCGATCCTTGTCGGCGAAGTTGTTGTAGACCGTCCGCTTCGACACCGCTGCCAGCGCCGCGATGTCGTCCAGGCTGGTGCCGCGGTAGCCCTTCTCCAGGAACAGGGAAGTGGCGGCCTCCACGATCGCGGCCCGCGTCCGGATCCGGCGCGGGTCGTTCGCCGAGTCGCGGCGCGTACGACTCTCACCTCGCTGCGGCGGCGGGCCGACCCGTACCAACAACACCTCGTCATCGGATGCCATGCACGCAACGGTACTACACAGGGCAGTTTCCATCGGGTACTGTCCAGGGCAGTACTTCAGTCAGCCCAAGGAGAGCCATGAGTGAGCCCAGCGCAGACCTCGCGAGACTCGACCGCCTGGTCGGCACCTGGCGTGCGGCCGGAGGCACGGGCGGCACGGTGACGTACGAATGGATGGACGGCAGGTTCTTCCTGCTCCAGCGCGTCGCCCTCGAACAGAACGGCCAGACGATCACCGGTCTGGAGGTGATCGGCCACGAGCACAAGTACGGCGAGGAGCCGAGCGCCGACATCAAGTCCCGCTTCTACGGCAGCGAGGGCGGGACGCTCGACTACGTCTACGAGCTGATCGACGACAAGCTGACGATCTGGATGGGCGAGCGCGGCTCCCCGGCGTACTACGCGGGCACGTTCACCGACGACGACACGATCACCGGTGCCTGGGTCTATCCCGGTGGCGGCGGCTATGACGCCATCATGACCAGGGTCAAGGACTGATCCTGGTCGAGCTGGAGGCCTGATGACTGACGACGACTGGCGCGCGAAGGCTCCCGAGGTGGTCGCCGCGAACAAGTACCTGGTGCTGTCGACCGTCGACGCCTCCGGGGCGCCGTGGGCGTCGCCGGTGTACTTCGCGAACGACGGGCTCGATCGGTTCTGGTGGGTGTCGCGGCCGACGAGCGATCACTCGCGCAACCTCGCCGGGCGGTCCGACGTCGCGTTCGTCATCTACGACTCGACCGTCGAGATCGGCAAGGGCGTCGCGGTGTACGCGCGGGGGACCGCCGAGCAGGTCGACGACGCCGACGTCGAGACAGAGATCGCGTACTACTCCACGCGCACGGTCGAGCACGGCATCGGCGCGTGGACGGCCGCCGACGTACGCGACCCGAAGGAGCTCCGCCTCTACCGCGCGACCGTCACCGGCCGGTGGATCAAGCCCGCGGACGACGGACCCGACCGCCGGATC
Organism: Tenggerimyces flavus; assembly: GCF_016907715.1. NCBI lineage: Bacteria > Bacillati > Actinomycetota > Actinomycetes > Propionibacteriales > Nocardioidaceae > Tenggerimyces > Tenggerimyces flavus. The sequence goes on from NZ_JAFBCM010000001.1 coordinate 4,610,095, forward strand.
GAGCTGGCTTAGCCTCGACCTTTCGTCTGGCGGTGGGTTCGCCGGTCCGGCCCCGCCCTGGGGCAAATGATCAGGTTTACAGGCTCTACGCAGCCAAGCGTGGTGTGCGGTGTCTGATGTGGGTGGCTGCGGGTTTGGGTGGCCAGTCTATGTCGGCGCAGGCGAGGAGGATGCGGGCGCGGTAGTTGGTGAAGCTGCGGAAGCCGAAGCCGATGCGTTTGATCTTCTTGATGATGGTGTTGGTGCCTTCGGTGGGGCCGTTGCTGGCGTAGGGGTGGTCGGCTCGGGCGAGGATGGGGTCGCGCCACTCGGTGAGGGTGTTCGCCAGGGTCGCTAGTTCGGGGATGTCGTCGTGGTGGGCGTAGTAGCGGGCGTCGGCGATGAGCCGGTCAAGGCGTGCGGTGACCCTTGTTTTGTTGGGGAAACGCTGCCTCGCCGTGGTGTCGACGCGTTGGTAGAGGTGGCGGAGGCGGTGGGCGATCTCCCAGGTGGCGCCGACCTGGCCGGTGGGGTCGTGGTCGAGTAGGACGGTGCGCAGTCGGGTGGCGCGGTGTCCGTCGGGGGTGAAGGCCTCGGGTTTGCTGCGCAGCAGCCGCAGTGTGTCGTGCAGGGGGTCGCCCTTGCGGCCGCGGCGGCCGAGTTGGTCGAACTGGACCCGGCGGCGGACCAGTTCGGTCGTGTCGGTGCCGAGTTTGACCAGGTGGAAGGCGTCGAGCACCACGCTGGCCTGCGGCAGCCCGGTCCGTAGCCCGGACCGGTAGGAGCGCAGCGGATCACACACCGCGGCCTGGATACCGGCCCGCCAGGCCGGGTCCCGGTGGGCGAACCAGTCGGACACGATCCGGCCGGTGCGGCCCGGCAGCACATCGAGCAGCTTCCCGCGGCCGACGTCGACGATGGTGGTGCAGAACCGCATCCACTGCACCGGCCCACGGGCCCCGAACACGTGCTCATCGACGCCGACCGCGGTCACCGCACGCGCCTCCGGTGGCCGGCGCAGCGCCTTCGCGGCGGCCACGACGGCGGTGTTGACCGTGCCCCACGACACACCGAACTCCGCGGCCACCGTCGCCACCGCGGACTGGTCCTGACCGACCCGGCGCACCGCCTCGGCCACCGCCCGCTCGGTCATACACCGCCGCGGCCGAATCAGCTCACTCGTCTCAGACCACGTCACCGCCGTCGCCGTGGTCGTCGTCGTCGTCGTGGCCGTGGCCGTCGCCGTGGTCGTTCTTCCTTGCAGGCAACGAGGTTCGCGGCATCGCCACAACCGCTTATGCCACACCAGCAGCACCGGCTTACCCGCAATCGGCAGATCCCGCACCACCACCGGCCGCCGACCATGCGGCGACGCGACCGCCCCACACCCCCGACACGCCTCCCGACATGGGCTGCCCCGCGCTTTCCGGACCGCTTCGTTTGCGGGCGTTTATGCTGCGAGCTGCTGATTCAGGTACTCGTTGCGGACTTGCTGGGGAGTCCGGTAGCCGATTCCTGAGTGGATTCTTCGGCGATTGTAGAACAGTTCGATGTAGGTCGCAATGTCGTCACGGGCTTTCTTGCGTGTTGGATAGGCGGTGCGATAGACACGCTCGACCTTCAGCGTGGAATTGAACGATTCGGCAAGTGCGTTATCGTAACAAGTCCCGGTCCGTCCCATCGAGGCGCGCATCGCGAAATCCTCGATCCTGGCCGCGAACTCACCAGAGGTGTATTGCGTTCCGCGGTCAGAGTGGAAAATGCAATCTTCCGCGAGATCGTGATTTCGCGCCGCCATGCCGAGCGCGTCGGCGACAAGTTGAGCGCGCATGTGGTCGGCCATAGCATAACCAACGACTTCTTTGTTGAAACAATCGATCACAGTCGCCAGATAGAGCCACCCTTCCCAGGTATGAATGTAGGTAATATCGCCCACGAGCTTCGTTCCCGGTGCCGCGGCGGTGAAGTCGCGGCGGACCAAGTCCGGGACGGCCGGGTCGACATCGCCGGGGATCGTGGTAACCCTGTACGGACGCGGCTGGCAGGGCATCAAGCCCAGCTCACGCATCAGGGCGCGGACCAGCTCCTCACCGACCTGCTCGCCGGCGCCGACCAGCTCGACGTGGATACGCCGGTATCCGTACGTGCCGTCGGACTCGTCGAACAACGCCCGAATCTTGACCTTCAGATCCTCGCGCCGTCGGACGGTCGCACTCATCGGCCGACACCGCCATTCATAGAACCCCGATGTCGACACGCCAAGCCAGCCGCACATCTTCCGAACACTAGGGACATTTCGTGGAGCATCAGCCGAATCGTGGTCGGCGACCATGGCAGCACACTCATCGACGACCTCGTACCTGCTGGTCACCGTTGCTCCTTCGCGAAGTATGCCGCCGCTCGTTTTAGGAAGTTGTTCTCCATCTCCAGCTCGCGAACTTTCCGCTCGAGTTCCCGTAGTCGCGCCCGCTCAGACAACTCCAACGGCGACTCCTCGCCGACGTGCGTTTCGCGGTAGGCCTTCACCCAATTGCCCAAAGTGGTCTCACCGACCCCGATTTCACGCGCGACATCGGCAATTCGGCGGCCGCTCTCGACCACCAGCCGAGCCGCCTCCTCGCGAAACTCCGGCGTGAACGTGCCCTTCCTTCTCGCCACCACCAATTCTCCTTTCCAGACGGGACCGTATGCGGTCCGCAGTCCGGAAAGTGGGAGGCACGCCAACACGCCTGCGACCCGGCCGTGGTCTGAATCAGCAGGTTCCACTCCCCGAGCAGTTCCACCGCCCGAGTCACCTCGAACCCCTCAAGGCCCAACGCGGCCGTCCACCCAGTAACGTCATCCACGGGTCCTGTGCTCCTTCCAGCCCCGGCTGATTCGCAACCAACCGAGACTGACCGGCACAGGACCCCCCTCACGAGGAGACACGCCGACAGGTCTGCTACCAGCCCCACCACCACCCTTGGCTAAGAAGAGCCTGTTTACATGATCAGCAGCCGCTTTACGTGGGGTGTACGCCAGGTAGAGCGGCCACTGGCCGGGTAAGGCGTCCGCGACCAGCAGTCAGCAGAGGCCGTCTGGCCGCGGTGCGCGACGACCTAGACGTTCGGCAGCTGCTGCTTGGCTTCCTCGTACGTCCCGGTGGGCGGCGCGACCTCGGGGGCGTAGACGAGGTTGAGCACGCCCGTCTCGAACGTCTCCGACCGCAGCAGCTTCAGCGGGATCGTCTTGCCGTCCTCGAACAGCCGCATGCCCTTGCGTACGGCGATCGGGTGCACCAGCAGGTGCAGCTCGTCGATCAGTCCCGCCTCGAGCAGCTGGCGGACGATCGACACCGAGCCGCTCATGCTGATGTCGCCGCCAGACTCCGACTTCAACGCGGTGACGAACTCGACGAGATCGCCCTGCAGCAGCTCGGAGTTGCGCCAGCTGAACTCCAGCTGCTGCCGCGACGCGACGATCTTCCGCGCGTCGCCGAGTCGCTTGGCGAAGTCGGCGTCCTCGCCACCTTCGAGCTCGCGCTCGGGCCAGGCGCCGGCGAAGCTGTCGTAGGTCTTGCGGCCCAGCAGGAGCGTGTCGGCGGTGACGATCGTCGCGTCGACCGCGCGCCCCATCTCGTCGTTGAAGTACGGGAAGTGCCAGTCTCCCGGCTCGTCGACGACACCGTCGAGGGAGATGAACAGCCCGGCGATGATCTTCCGCATCACAACTCCTACGTCGTTTCGGGCCGAAGCTGCAGCACGGTGAACGCCGCACCTTCGGGATCGAGAACCGCTGCGACTCGACCATAGGTGGACTCGAAGGGTTCGCGCAGCACCGATCCGCCCAGTGTCATCACTCGGTGGGCAGCCTTGTCGGCGTCCTCGACCGCGAAGAACGTCGCCCAGGTCGGCGGCTCGTCCGAGGGGGCGTCGCCGTACACGCCGCAGACGACCTCGCCGCCGAGCCGCAGCGCGGTGTAGTCGAAGCCGGACAGCCGCTCGGTCTCGTACCCGAACAGGTCGACGTAGAACGCGACCGCCGCCTCGCTGTCGCGGGTCAGGCACTCGTGCCAGCAGGGTGCGCCGGGTTCGCGGACGATCCGGGAGCCGACGTGCAGCTTCGCCTCCCACAGTCCGAAGACCGCGCTCGTCGGGTCCGCGGCGACCGCGATCCGCGACTCGTCGAGGATGTCCAGCGGACCGATCAGGACGGTGCCGCCGTGCTGCTCGACGTTCTGGACGGCGGCCTCGACGTCGGGGACCGCGAGGTATGTCGTCCATGCGGCCGGCGGGGCGGGGAAGCCGTCCGGCGAGGACGTCGACTGGCCGATGCCGGCGACCGGCTCACCGCGGAGGAGGCACATCGTGTAGCCGCCTGCCTGCGGCGGGCCGATCTCGAACGTCCATCCGAACAGTTCGCCATAGAACCGACGAGCCTCGTCCGGATCCGCACTGAGCAGATCGACCCAGGCGGGTCGACCGGGCGGGTAGGACGTCACAGCAGGCATCATTCCCCCAGTCGGTTGGGCCGGTCGTCGTCGAGCCTCTCAGGTGACACCGACAACGGATGGAGCGGGCCGGTCACAAGTCCGCGACGATTCGGCCACGGTCACTCTGCGAGACTGCGGATATGTCGCTGATCTCGGTGTCGGAGCTCGCTGCCGCCCTGGCCGGGTCGCACCGGCCGGTCGTGTTGGACATTCGCTGGTCGCTCGGCGGGCCGCCGGGGCGGCCCCTGTACGACGCGGGGCACGTGCCCGGCGCGGTGTACGTCGACCTCGAGGACGTCTTCTCCGGGCCGCATGGCTCCGGCGGCCGGCACCCGATGCCGGCGGCCGATCAGGTCTCGTCGGCGCTGCGTGCGGCTGGGGTGCGGAACGACTCGCCGGTCGTCGTGTACGGCCCGCCGGACGGCTTCGCGGCGGCGCGCGCCTGGTGGTGCCTGCGGTACTTCGGTCAAACGGCGGTGTCTGTGCTCGACGGCGGCTACCCGGCGTGGGTGGCCGCGGGTCAACCGGTCTCGACGTCGTCACCGCTGGTGGAGGCGGGCGACTTCGTCGCTACGCCCGGCTCGATGCCGTTGCTGTCCGCGGAGAGTGCGGCGGCGCTGGCTCGTACCGGAATCCTCGCCGACGCGCGGGCAGGGGAGCGGTACCGCGGCGAGGTCGAGCCGATCGACCCGGTCGGCGGGCACATCCCGGGCGCGGTCAGCGTGCCGACCAAGGACAACCTCGACGCCTCCGGGCGCTTCCTGCCGGCTGAGGCGCTGCGGGCACGGTTCGACGCGCTGGGTTTGGCGAAAGGTGAGGTCGGCGTGTACTGCGGCTCCGGGGTCAGCGCGGCTCAGGAGGTGTTGGCGTTGGAGCTGGCGGGAATTCCGGCGGCGCTGTACGTCGGGTCGTGGTCGGACTGGGTGAGCGACGCTTCCCGCCCGGTTTCGACGGGCGCGGATCCGGGCTAGGCGCTGACGAGCTGGCTGGTCAGCGCGAGGTCCGGGCGGGCCTCTGTCAGCAGGCGTTCGAACAGCACGGCGGCCTCGGCGACGCTGAGCAGGCCGGCCTCGTGGGCGGTCCAGCCGCGGTCAGCCCTGCCGTCGTACGTCGCCAGCGCGCTCGGCCGCGCGTTCTCGCGCAACGTCACCCGGCTGTCGGCCCGCGCGATCCGATGCTCGGCGCCGCAGTCGCAGGTCGCGGAGACCTCGGGCTCGGACAGCAGCAGGTGCACGTCCTCGTACACCGCGAGCGTCGCGGCCGTCCCGCGGCACCGGAAGTGCAGGGCGCCGCAGCCGGGCAGCAGTGCCCAGACGTCAATCGGTACGGCGTGGCTCGGTGGGACGACGGACAGGCCGCGATCGGCGAGTACACGGGTCCAGGTGGAGAAGTCCATGGAAGTGCTGTTCCTCGAGCTGGTTGGCGCTGGGTACGGCGCAGTGGCCGCGGGACCGGAAGGGTCAGCGACAACAACAACAGCTCATGCGGGAATGCACGAAGAGGACTATACCGATCCTTGCTACCGAGCGCAGGGTGGATCGGACTCTTCCGACGACATCGAGCGAGGAGGGCGGTCCTTGCCGCACAGCCCGATCTCGATCTTGAAGTCGAGGGTCCCCTTGGTCTGACCGTGGATGTAGTCGACGAGGATGCCCTCGGCCGAGGCCGACTGGTCTGTGGGGCGCTGGAGTTGGACGGCGAACTCGGTGAAGTTCTCGGGTCGGCCGTCGGCCATGGTCCGCGCGCAGGCGGTTCCGACCGTGGGCGAGGTGGTGTCGAAGCCGAGCGCGGCGAGTGGTTCGGTCGACGACCCCATGCGGCTCGTGCCTCGAGTCGCGGTGTCGGGCCGGGTGCCGAAGGCCACGACACGGAGGTCATTCATGACCCCATATGGGCGCGCTCCGGTGATCCGGACGGTGCCCTTGGGAAGCGTGCAGACGACGTCCAGACCGAGCGAGTACGAGACGTTCGGCTTGGTGACCGTCAGGGCCATCCCGGCCCACGGGCCCTCATTGCCCTCGGCCGGCGTCGTCAACCACACGGAGCTGGCAGTCGCGCTCGTCGCCATCGAGAGGACGATCACGCACAGCAGCGCGCCGGCGATCCAAGTCCTTACTACCCCCGTCATGAGCGCATGTTACGGCCCTATCCCGATGTTCGGGAAGCATTCGCGGCGACAGGCGCCGGGGCGTAGGTGCTGTGGCGGTGGAGGGCGAGGGCGACGCCGGCGGCGAGGAGGGCGAAGAGGGACACGGTGGAGAGGGCGGCGGGGAGGCCGAGGTTGTCGGCGAGGAAGCCGATCACCGGTGCCTGGCCGAGGATGCCGCCGGCGGTGAACACGGTCACGCGGCTGATGCCCGTCGGTCCGCCGATGGCGCCGGCGCGGGCGATGGCGATCGGGAAGGCGTTCGCGAGACCGAGACCGAGCGCCACGTACCCGGCGATCGCCAGCGGCAGCCCGCCGCCGAGCCGGCTCGACCAGGCGGCCAGCAGCATGCCGACCGCCGCGAGCAGGAAGCCGCCGGTCAGCACCGGCGTGGTCCCCACGAGCCGGATGACCCGGCTGCCGACGAACCGGCCGGCGGTGATCGCGCAGGAGTACGCGGCGAAGACGTACGCCGCGACCGAAGCCGACGCGCCGAGTTCCTCGCGCACATGCAGCGTGGTCCAGTTGTTCGCCGCGAACTCACCCCAAGCCGTGCACAGCCCGACCACGCCGAACAGCAGGATCACGACGAGGTGGGGCGTCCGCCGCCACCCCTCGACCTTCGGCCTGACAACAGCGGTACTGCCCGGGGACCGCGCCAGCATCGGCCCGAACGCGGCGACAGTGACCAGCCCCAGCACAGCCATCAACGCGAAGTGGGGGAGCGGCGCGAGCCCGGAGACGAAGCCCCCGACCACCGCCCCGCCGAGGGCGCCGAGGCTGTACAGGCCGTGCAGCGTCGGCATCACCGACCGCCCGAGGGCGGCCTCGACCTCGACCCCGGCGCTGTTCACCGCGACCTGGAAGACGGCCTGCGTCGCCCCGATCGCGACCAGCGTCGCGCCGAGCAGCCACGGTGTCGTGGCGAGCGCGGGTGGTACGACGGCGAGGCAGAGCAGGCCGCCGCCGAGCAGGATCATCGGGCGGGTGCCGTACCGGACCGTCAGCCGCGCGGCCACGGGCGTCATCGCGAGGTAGCCGATCGTTCCGACCAGCAGCACGATGCCGAGCGTCGTCCCGGACGCGCCGACCTGGTCTTTGAGGTCGGGGATCCGGATCATCCAATGCGCGGGAACGAACCCGTGCAGCAGGAAGTAGACCGCCAACGGGAAGCGGCGCCGCACGGGTGCCCGCCACGGCGGCGTCGCACTCATGGCCCCGACGGTGTCAGCCGGCGCTGGGCGAACGCTGGGGAACTTCTGTGATCAGTAGGGCTCAGCGCCGGCAAATGATCATGTTTACATGATCATTTGCCGCTCTACGTGGGATACACCCCGCGTACAGCACCCACACGCCAGGTAAGGCAAGCATCGGTGCCCATCCGCCAGCACCACCGACGTACGCAACAGGTCTAGCGCTCGCGGCGTCCGCCGCCGCTGCCGCCGAAGAGGATCTCGTCCCAGCTCGGGACGGTCGCGCGCCGGCTGCCGCGGGAGCGCTTGGTGGGGCGACGCTGCTCGGTGCCGTTCGCGGCCTCGGCCGCCGGAGCCTCGGCCGGGGCCTGGGCGGGAGGAGTGGGCTTGGGACCCTGCCGGCGCTGCGGACGGTTCTGCGGGCGCGGCTGGGCATGGGGTTGCGGACGGGAGGGCGGCGGGCTCGGAACGGGAGCCACGGGGCGCGCCTCGCGGACCGGCGGGTCGTCGAGCTCCGCGACCTCGTCCGGGTCGAGGTCAGGCTCGACCGCCCGGACCGACAACCCGCGCAGGTCGACGGTGTCCTCGCCGTCGTCGGCATCCAGGTCGGCCTCGGCGACGAACTCCGCCTCGGTCTCTTCGTCCGAAGCGGGAGCCGGCTCGGGAACGGGCGCCAGCCGAAGCCGATGCCCGTCCCGCGGCGTCCGCGCGGTCGGTCCTTCGAGCGCGCCCGGCTCACCCGCGAGCCAGCGCGCGTCGTCGTCGGCCGGCATCACGACACGGCCCAACGGGTCGAAGCTGAACACGGCCTGGTGCGACTCGTCCTCGATCGCGTACGAGACCGCGATCGCCCAGCGGCCGTCATCCGTACGCCATGCGTCCCACACCGGCGACACTCGCCCGGGTCCGCGGGCCGACAGCCGGTCGACCACCGCGTCCTCGAGTACCTGGCCGGACCCCTCGCCCGCGTGCCGGCGCAGCGCGCACTTGCGCGCCTGCTCGGCGATGTACTCGCGCTCGGCGAGCACCGGTCCGGCGTACCGCAGGATCCGCTCGATCGGCACCCCCGCCGCGGCCGCGATCGTCTCCGACGACTCGCCAGAACGCAGCCGAGCCTGGATCTCCTTCGGCCGCAGGCGACTCTCGGCCTCTTCCTCGAGCTGCCCCTGCCGGGCGCGGTCGCTGACGACGGCTCCACGCAGGCGATCGTCGACGCGCAGCGCGTACTCCTCACCGGTGCCCTCGTGAGTCAGCACGAGATGGGTGCCGTCCTCGCTGAGCCGCACCAGCTTGATGTCGCGCATAGATTCCGCCTCCAGGAGTCTCGGGCCCGAGACCGATTGGCTCACAGCCTGCCTTGGCGAGGGAGGCGATGCACGGCACCGCGCCGGATCCCGGCGAGTTATCCCGAGACCCGAGTGGACATTCAGTACAACTAGGGCACCGCCCAGCCTTGTGCGTTTGTGCCGTTGCAGGTCCAGATCTGCAACCGGGTTCCGTCAGCGGTGTTGGAGTTCGGCAGGTCGAGGCAACGGCCCGAGTTCGGGTTGCGCAGCGAGCCGTTCGGCTGCGGCACCCAGACCTGCGCGTTGGTCCGGTTGCAGGTCCACAGCTGCACCTTCGCCCCGTCCGTCATCCCACTGTGCACCACGTCGAGGCACTTCCCGAGCGCCGACAGGCTGTGGTCGGAACGTACGGTCCACCGCTGCGCCGTCGACCCGTTGCACGTGAAGAGCTGCACCGCGGTCCCGTCCGCGGGCGAGCTGTTCGCGACGTCCACGCACTTCGCGCCCAAGCCGACGATCGGTCCAGAAGCGCCCGGCGTCACCGTCACGTCGTACGACGGCGGCGCGTCCGCCGGCGCCGAACCCCACGCCGAGGGCGACGTGCCGAGCGTGAACGCCAACGACCCGCCCGCCGCCACGAACGCCTCCGACAGCCATGGCTTGGACGACGCCGCACCGTTCACCGTCAACGACTGCACGTACCGCGCCGAGTCCGAGGCGCCCGGCGCCGAGACCGAGATCGTGGCACCGTTCCCACGTCGGATCGTGATCTCGCTGAACTGCGGGCTCGCGAGCACCAGCTCCGACCGGCCCGGCACCTGCGGGTACATGCCAAGCGCCGCCCACACGGCCCACGCCGACATCTGGCCGAGGTCGTCGTTGCCGGCCTCGCCGTCGGGGGTCGCCTTGTACAGCGTCAACAAGGCCCGCCGCACCACGTCCTGCGCCTTCGCGGGAGCACCGGCATAGACGTACGCCCACGGTGTGTTCGCGGACGGCTCGTTGCCGAGGTACGCGTACGGCTCGTGCGGACCCGCGTTCAGCTTGGTGAAGAACGTGTCCAGCTTCGCCTGCGCGCCCGCGTTGCCGCCCATGACGCCGAACAGCCCGGCGTGGTTGAACGGAACCATCCACGCGTACTGCGCGCCGTTCCCCTCGACGTAGTTGGCGTCCGAGGCCGGGTCGAACGCGCCGAACGACCCGTCGGCGTTGCGGTGCTGGATCCAGCCGTTGTTCGCGAGGTTGCGCCAACCCTGCGCCTTCGACAGCAGGTCGTTCGCCACCGTGGTCTGTCCGAGCCGCCGCGCGAGCGCCGACAGCGCGAAGTCGGCCGAGTAGTACTCGAGGCTGGTCGCCGCCGGACCCCACACGCCGCCAGTGCCGTTCGGAACGTAGCCGTGCTGGAAGTACTGCACGTGCCCCGGTCGCTGCGCGTGCGAGTCGGACGCGGCGACCGCGCGCTGCAGGAAGCCGGTCGCGTCGAAGTTCGTGCCGCCGAACGCGTACATCGTCGAGCCGATGATCGACAGCGGGTCGCCGACCATCACGCCGGTGCCGCCGTTCGCGAGCGTCCAGCGGTCGAGGTAGCCGGACTGTTCGACCTGCCGGAGGAGCGACTGTCCGATGTCGGAGGCGATCTTGTCGTCCAGTAAGCCGATCAGTGGCAGCTGCGAGCGGTAGACGTCCCAGCCGGAGTACGTCGCGTACACGTTCCGTCCGGACTCCGTCGTGTGGACGACCTTGTCGAAGCCGACGTACTGGCCGTTGACGTCGTTGAACGTCTGCGGGAACAGCAGCGAGTGGTAGAGCGCGGTGTAGAAGACGCGGCGCTGGATGTCGGTGCCGCCGCCGACCGCGATGCGGCCGAGCAATGCGTTCCAGTCCGCGCGGCTGGCGTCGCGGACCTGTTCGAACGTCCTGGTCCCGATCTCCGCCGTGCGGTTGGCGGTGGCGTTCGCGACGCTGACGAACGAGATGCCGAGCCGCGCGGTGACCGTGCGGCCGGCGCTGGTGTCGAAGTGCAGGATCGGCTGGGTCGTTGTCGGGGTGTCGTAGCCGGTGATCGGCCGGTCGAACGTGGCGGAGAAGTGCACGCGGTACTTGTTGCCCGCGCCGCAGAAGCCGCCGCCGTCGGAGTAGCCGGAGATGGTGTTGCCTGAGACGGTGAACGCGCCGGTCGCGTTGTTGAGCGCCTTCGCCACGTCGATCAGCAGCGACGCGGGGCCGGTGCCGGGGTAGGTGAAGCGGGCGACGCCGCCGCGGGTGTCGGCGGCGAGCTCGGTCTTGAGGCCGTTGTCGAAGGTGACGCTGTACGTGCCGGGGCTCGCCTGCTCGTTCGCGTGGCTGAACGGGTAATGGCTGACCAGCCCGTTGCCGAGGATGGGCAGGAACGGGATGTTGCCGTAGTCGTCGCAGCCCGGGCCGGAGATGTGGGTGAGACTGAAGCCGCGGATCCGGTTGTCGTCGTACGCGTAGCCGCCTGCCTGCTTGGTGACCGTGTCGGGACTCCACTGCAGCATGCCGAACGGCGCGTTGGCACCGGGGTAGGTGTTGCCGGCCCCGCCGCCGTGGCCGAAGTCCGGGCCGCCGGGCTTGGTGCCGACGAACGGGTTCACGTACTGCGCGGGATCGTCGATCGTGACCGCGCTCGCCGCCGGCGCGGGCACGAGGCCGGCGGCGGCGACGATCGTGAACAGGGCGAGGAGTCGGCGCATGTCGATACCTCCCGTGGGCTGGGTAGGACCGAGCCTGGCCTGACTGGGCACCAGACGAATAGGGCTAATCGTCTGCAACTAGATGATCGATTCCAAGGGGTTAGTGGTCGTAGGCCAGGAGTGATCGCTTGATCGGTTGGCTGGTGTGATCGTTGTGCCAGATCGCGGTAGTCATGGCCAGGACGCGTTGGAGGACGCGGACCCAGACGCCTGCGGGGGTGTGGCCGCCGTGGTGTTCGAGGTCGAGTTGGCCTTTGAAGGTGTCGTTGATCGACTCGATGACTTGTCGTAGCGGTTGGAAGAACTCGGCGCCTGCCCGTGGGGTCTCGCCTTTGCGGGTCGGGCGGAGCAGGTGGAGGCCGGCGTCGGCCAGGGCGGTCTCGAACTCGCGGCCGTAGTAGTTCTTGTCCGCGATCACGATCTGCCCGACCCTCCCGGTGGTCAGGTCGGGGTCGGCGTGGAGGACGCCGAGCAGGATCTGACGTTCGTCGGCCTTCGCTCCGGTCAGGGCGAACCCGACCGGTAGCCCGTGCAGGGTGCACAGCAGATGCAGCCGCAGTCCCCAAAAGAAGCGGGAGTGGCTGGCGCAGTAGCCGTACTCAGCCCAACCGGCCAGATCGGAACGACGCGCGGTCTCGCGTGATCGACCGCACTCGACCGGAGTCGAGTCGACCACCCACACATCGTCGGTCCACATCGTGGTGTCGCGGGCCAGCACCCCGACCAACCAACCGATCGTCGAGCCCAACCGCCGCAGCCGCTTGTTGTAACCGGGCTGCTTGGGCAGATACGGGAACAACGCCCGCAGGTGGCTCCGGGCATAGCGCAACCAGCGCGCCTCGCTGGTGTGTCCGAGCAGTGCCTGCATCACCGCCAAGGTGACCAGTTCAGCGTCACTGATCTTCGGAACGATCCCCACCGCAGGACGCCATGGCGCTCGTTCCGGCGCCGACTTCAACCAATCATCGGTCCGCACGTACAGTGCTGTCGCGAGGGTGTCCAGGTCAGCGTCCACGAAGGTCTCCACGAGATCGGCGTCGGGTAAGCAACGCCGATCCTGGACACCCTCCACCTCAGCCAACACTCACCACGCCGAACCACACCCCTTGGAATCGATCATCTAGTGGCCACCTAGAATCCGGCCCGTGCTGCTGGCCACGAGTGGTTCGGCGGCGGAGTTCGCCCGCGACAGCCGATCGACTCGCCGAGCACGCGACCCGAAGCCGTGGAGGCCGCCCGCGGCCGACACGTGCGAGCGGTCGCCATAGGCACAGCCACCCGGGCATCGAGCGGATGGAACGGTTCGTCAACCTCTTCGACGCCGCCGGGCTCGGGCTGTTCTGCGTGGGCGGCACGCTCAAGGCGCTGGAGTACGGGCTCGGCCCGCTCCCCGCCGCATTGCTTGGCGTCGTCACCGCGGTGGGCGGGGGAGTGATCCGCGACGTTCTCGCCGGCCGGGTGCCGGAGGTCCTGCGGCGCGGCCTGTACGCGACACCAGCGCTGCTCGGCGCCACGCTGATCGTGCTCACGGACTGGTTGGACTTCGCCGACCACCCGGCGGTCGCGCCGGTCGCCGTCGTCGCCGCGTTCGGCCTCCGGCTCGTCGCGCTGATCCGCGGCTGGAACGCACCGGTGGCCCGAGCCGGTTAGCTCTCCGGGTCCGTCTCGGCGTAGCGGCGGCGGACGAAGAACGCCAGCGCCGCGGCCAGCGCCGCGCTCACCACCGGGACCGCGAAACCGACCTGCGCCCCGTACGCGTCGATCACTCGCCCCACCACGCCCGCACCCACGGCCAGACCGGCGGCGATGCCGGTGATCGTCCAGCTCATGCCCTCGGTCAGCCGCGACGCCGGAACGGTCGCCTGCGCCACGCTCATCGTCGACACCAGCGTCGGCGAGATCGCGAAGCCGGCCACGAACAGCACGATGCCGAGGATCACCAGGTTGCTCACGAACAGCGTCGGCAGCATCGCCAACGCGAGCGCGATCGCGCCGATCCGCAGCCGTACGTGCGGCGACTGCTTGAACTTCACCGCGCCCACGATCACCGCCGCCAGCAGGCTGCCGAACGCCCAGATCGCGAGCAGCGTCCCGGACAACGGCCGCCGGCCCTGCTCGGTCGCGAACGCGACGACGACGACCTCGGCGCTGCCGAACAGCGACCCCAGCCCCGCGCACACGACCATCAGCGGACCGAGCACCGGCCAACCCAGCTTGGCCTTCGGCCCGGAGGCGGCCGACGGGTCGGGGATCGGCGGCTCCGTACGCCGCTGCACGGTGAACAGCACACCGCCCACCAAGCCGATGACGATCGCCGCGACCACGCCCGCTGCCGGATGCAGCCCGGTGGCGAGGAACGTCGCGAGCACCGGTCCGACGATGAAGATCGCCTCGTCGAGGAACGCCTCGACCGAGTACGCGGTGTGCAGTTCCGGCTTGCCTGACAGCAGATGCGACCACCGCGCCCGGACGAACGACCCCACCTGCGGGGACGAGGCGCCGGCCATCGCGGCGAACAGGTGCGGCACCGGCGTCGGCCAGCCGAGCTGGATCGACACGACCAGCACCGACAGCGTCACCGTGTAGATCACGAGCACCAGCGGCACGACGCGGCCCTGCCCGAACCGGTCGACCAGCCGCGACTGCAGCGGCGCGATGGCGGCCGAGGCGAGCACGCTCACCGCCGTCACGGAGCCGGCCAGCCCGTAAGAGCCGGAGGTCGCGGAGATGAACAGCACCAGCCCGAGCCCGACCATCGAGATCGGCATCCGGGCGACGAAGCCTGCCAGGGAGAACGCGAGGCTTCCGGGCAGGGTGAGAACAGTGCGGTAGGCCTGGAACATGGTGGTTCCACCCTATGGGTGGGCGCCGACGTTGCTGATGCGAATATCGGTGGCATGACCGATGCTCTGCTGCTCGTGTCGTTCGGGGGACCGGAGAAGCCCGACGACGTGGTCCCGTTCCTGGAGAACGTCACCCGCGGCCGGGGCATCCCGCGCGAACGCCTCGTCGAGGTCGGTCAGCACTACTTCCAGTTCGGCGGCAAGAGCCCGATCAACGACCAGTGCCGCGCGCTGAAGGCGGCGATCGAGGCCGACTTCGCCGCCCGCGGCGTCTCGCTGCCGGTGTACTGGGGCAACCGCAACTGGGACCCGTACCTCGCCGACACCCTGCGGCAGATGCGCGCGGACGGCATCACGTCGGCGGCGTGCCTGTTCACCAGCGCGTACGCGTCGTACTCCGGCTGCCGGCAGTACCGCGAGAACCTCGCCGCCGCCGTCGCGGAGGTCGGTGAGGGCGCTCCCGAGCTGCGCCGGCTGCCGCACTACTTCAACCGGCCCGGCTTCCTGGAGCCGTTCGTCGACCACACCGTCGCCGCGCTGGCCGAGCTGCCGGCGGGCAGCCGGCTGGAGTTCGTCACGCACTCGATCCCGACCGCGATGAACGACGCCGCCGGTCCGAACGGCGGCGCGTACGTCGCCGAGCACCTCGACGCCGCCGGCGTGATCGCCGCCGGAGTCGGGGAGCGGATCGGGAGACCGGTGGAATGGGAGCTGGTCTACTGCAGCCGGTCCGGGCCGCCGAGCCAGCCGTGGCTGGAACCGGACGTGAACGACCACCTCGAGACGCTCGCCAAGGACGGGGTGCCCGGCGTCGCGGTGCTCCCGATCGGGTTCGTCTCCGACCACATGGAGGTCATCTACGACCTCGACACCGAGGCCAAGGCGACCGCGGAGCAGGTCGACCTGCCGTTCCGCCGCGTTCCGACGCCAGGCGTGGACCCGCGCTTCGTCACGATGGTGCGGGAGCTGGTGACGGAGGCCGAGCCCGTGGTCCTCGGCACGATCGGCCCGCGCTGGGGCGACTGCCCGGCCGGGTGCTGCGCGAACCTCCGCGGCCCGCAACCCGCCCTCTGCGGTAAGGACTGAGCGCGCCCTAGGCTGGGAGCGTGACCGCATCGGAGCAGAACGAAGCTGAGCAGAACGAACCTGAGCAGCCCGCGACCCCGTACCACGACCTCGACGCCTATCTCGCGCTGTCGCGTCTCGGCGGCCTCGCGCTCTCACCTGACGGCAGTCGACTGGTCACCGCGGTGCAGAAGCTCTCGCCGGACAAGAAGAAGTTCCTCACCGCGCTGTGGGAGCTCGACCCCAGCGGCGAGCGGCCGGCGCGCCGGCTGACCCGTTCGGCGAAGGGGGAGTCGAACGCGGCGTTCCTGCCGAACGGCGACCTGCTGTTCACCTCCGTCCGCCCGGACGTCGAGGCGGACCCGGACAGCAAGCAGGACGACGAGAAGCCCGCGCTGTGGTTGCTGCCCGTGCGCGGTGGCGAGGCCCGGCCGATCGCGAACCGCCCCGGCGGAATCGCGAACGTCGTGACCGCCAAGGACGCGGGCACGTTCGTCGTCGAGTCCGGAACGATGCCGGGAACGAAGACCGCCGAGGAGGACACCGACCGGCGCAAGGCCCGCAAGGACGCCGATGTCAACGCGATCCTGCACCAGGCGTACCCGATCAGGTACTGGGACCACGACCTCGGACCGGACGAGCAGCGACTGTTCGCGGCCGACCGGCTCGAGGACGAGGCGAGCCGGCTCTCGCTGCGCGACCTCACGCCGGCGCCGGGGCGGAGCCTGGACCAGGCGAGCTACGACCTGACGCCGGACGGCCGTACGTTGGTCTCCCGCTGGACCGTCGACCTGCCTCGCGCCGACCGTCGCCCGGTGCTCGTCGCGATCGACACCGAGACGGGCGAACGTCGTGTGCTGGTTGACGATCCGCTCTACGAGTTCGGGTCGCCGGTGGTGTCGCCCGACGGCCGGTACGTCGTGAGCGACCGCGACCTCCGGTCGACCAGGGAGGCACCGCCGAAGGTGAGTCTGTGGCTGCAGCCGCTGGACGGGTCCGAGGGCCGCGAGCTGATGCCCGAGAGCGAGCTGTGGCCGTCCGGCACGGCTTGGTCGCCCGACGGCAGTGCACTCTTTTTCGTCGCGGACGAGGACGGTCGGGCTCCGGTGTTCCGGCTCGAGGTGGAGTCCGGCGAGCTCACGCGGTTGGCTTCCGACGGCGCGTACTCGAACCTCGTCGTCGCGCCGGACGGCCTGAGCCTGTACGCGATCCGCGCCGCGATCGACGCCGCGCCGGCCGTCGTTCAGCTCGGCACGGAGGCGACCGACCAGACGCCGACGTACCTGCGCGGTCCGATCGAGGCGTCGCCGCTGCCCGGCACGCTGACCGAGGTCTCGACGACGGTCGCCGACGGCAGCCGAGTGCGTGCATGGCTGGTGCTTCCTTCGGGTGCGTCGGCGGAGCAGAAGGCCCCACTGCTGTTGTGGATTCACGGCGGTCCGCTCGCGTCGTGGAACGCGTGGTCGTGGCGCTGGAACCCGTGGCTGATGGCCGCCCAGGGGTACGCGGTGCTGCTGCCGGACCCGGCGTTGTCGACCGGGTACGGGCAGGCGTTCATCGAGCGTGGCTGGGGGACGTGGGGCGAGGCTCCGTACACGGACCTGATGGCGATCACCGACGCGACGCTCGAGCGTTCCGACATCGACGCTGATCACGTAGCTGCGATGGGCGGCTCGTTCGGTGGCTACATGGCGAACTGGGTGGCGGGTCACACCGACCGCTTCGCCGCGATCGTGACGCACGCGAGCCTGTGGGCGCTGGACACGTTCGGCTTCACGACCGACTCGTCGAACTACTGGCAGCGCGAGCTGACGCCCGAACGAGCGCTCGCCTCGTCGCCGGCCGAGTCGATCGGCGCGATCACCACGCCGGTGCTGGTGATCCACGGCGACCGGGACTACCGCGTACCGATCGGCGAGGGCCTACGGCTGTGGTACGAGCTCGTCCACTCCCACGACGGCGACCCTGCAGAGCTGCCGCACCGGTTCTTGTACTACCCGGACGAGAACCACTGGATCCTCAAGCCACAAGGGGCAAAGGTCTGGTACGAGACGGTGCTGGGCTTCCTGGGCTTGCATGTGTTCGGGGAGAAGTGGGAGAGGTCGACGCTGCTGTGAACGCCTCCCTGCTGGCGTTGGCCGAGGCCGTCGCGCGGGAGGCGGGGGAGCTGCTGTTGTCGCGGCGGCTGACCTCGGAGATCACCGTCGCGTCGACGAAGTCCTCGCCGACCGACGTGGTGACCGCGATGGACATGGCGGCGGAGTCGCTGATCCGTACGCGGCTGCTGGCGGCCCGGCCGTCGGACGCTGTGCTGGGCGAGGAGGGCGGGTCGACCTCGGGGTCGTCGTCGGTGACGTGGGTCGTGGATCCGTTGGACGGGACCGTGAACTACCTGTACGACCTGCCGTCGTGGAGCGTGAGCATCGCGGCGGAGGTTTCTGGGTCGGCGGTGGCTGGGGTGGTCGTGTGCCCGCCTCTGGGCGAGGTGTGGACGGCGGTGCGGGGTGGGGGAGCGTTCCTCAACGGTTCGCCGCTGGTGGCGAGCTCGGTGTCGCGGCTCGACCAGGCGCTGGTGGGAACGGGCTTCAGCTACGAGCCCAAGCGTCGCGCGTTGCAGGCGGAGCTGCTGACCTCGGTGCTGCCTTTGGTCCGCGACGTCCGGCGGATCGGCTCAGCGGCGGTGGATCTGTGCAGCGTGGCGGCGGGGCGGTTGGACGCGTTCTACGAGAGCGGCCTGAACCGCTGGGACAGCTCGGCCGGTCTGTTGATCGCCACCGAAGCGGGCGCGGTGTCGTTCGGCTACCAGGGCGATGCGCCCGACCGCCGCCTGACTGCTGTCGCGGCCCGCGGAGTCGCCGAGCCTTTGCGAGACCTGCTCGACACCCACGCCGCCCCCGTCGTCGACCATGTCACCGCCTCCGAAGCCTGACCGCCGCGCCGCACCCGACCGCGTGCCTCCCTGCCTGTGATCATGTACGTGATCATGAAGCCGAACTGGTCGTATACGACGGGTTTGCCTTCATGATCACGTACATGATCACGGGCAGCTGGCGGAGGCTTGGGTGAGGGGCACCCCGGTCCCATAGGTTCGGACGAGGGTGCCCCCGACCCAGCCACGTTTGGAATGAGGGACGCCCTCTTTCGAAACAGACCCGGTCTTCCGGCACAGTCCGAAATGCGATCGTCAAGCACGAAGCGTCACCGACAGATCACGCAGCAGCGCGGTGTCGAACGGTCGTCGAAAGATCGCTCAATCCGGTTGTCCGACAAGACTCCCGGATCGGCGCCAATCTGCTCGTACATATCGGTCAAAAACACCACGCAAGCCATAAATCACTGCTCGAAACCGGACGCACAGAGGATTCTCCGCGCACAATTCAACAAGAAAAATCGTTGTGAAGTCTTGCCGTGCCGGGCTCCATGGCGCGACGTTGAACGTGTACTGTCCCGGCAGTGCCGCTTGATCGGCGGGCGCGGGGAGCAGGTGGGGCAGTGTCCGCATCGTGCACTGTCTGTGGGTGACCGGGAGGTGATGGTGGCCGCGACGGACCAGCTGGAAGAAGCTGCTCAACAGATCCCTGAACGTCGACAACCGAAGCGCGCGAGCTTCCTCGAGCGGCACGGGTACGTGATCGGCCGCATCGTCAAGTCGTTGTTGACAATCTTCGTCGTCGCGACGGGGACGTTCTTCCTCGTTCGACTGCTGCCGGGCAACCCGGTCGACGTCTACATCAACGCCCAGATCGCGCAGTACGGCATCTCCTACGACGAGGCCGCCAGCCAGGCCGCGGGTCTGTTCTCGTTCAACCCGAACGAGCCGATGATCATCCAGTACCTCGAGTATCTCGCCGGCCTCGTCCGCGGCGACCTCGGCGACTCGCTGCTCTCCCCGGGCACCTCGGTCCTCACGCTGATCGCCACGTATCTGCCGTGGACGCTGTTCTCCGTCGGCATCGGGCTGATCATCAGCTTCGTCGTCGGCATCGCGCTCGGCATGCTGATGGCCTACCGCCGCGGCAGCTGGCTCGACCACGTGCTCACCACGCTGGCGTCCCTCACGCACTCGATCCCGAACTACCTGCTCTCGATGCTGATAGTCGTGTTCTTCGGCGTCCAGATCGCGTTGTTACCGATCACCCAGATGCGCGGCGCGTACTCGCCCGGGGTGGTGCCGAACTTCAGCTTCGACTTCCTGAGCGACGTGCTGTTCCACGCCTCGCTGCCGATCACCGCGTACGTCCTCACCACCGTCGGCTCGTGGATGCTGGTGATGAAGTCGAGCACGGTCGAGACCCTCGGCGAGGACTACGTCACGGTCGCGAGGGCCCGCGGTCTCACCGACGGGCGCATCCAGACGGCGTACGTGGGACGTAACGCCGTGCTGCCGTTGTTCAGCCAGCTCGCGATCGCCCTCGGCTTCGTGGTCGGCGGCTCGATCCTGGTCGAGCAGGTCTTCCAGTACCAGGGCATCGGTTTCCTGCTGTTCGAGGCGGTCAAGCGCCGCGACTACCCCATCCTGCAAGGGATTCTGCTGGTGATCACGATCGCGGTGATCGTCGCCAACCTGCTGGCCGACCTGCTCTACAGCAGGCTCGACCCGCGGATTCGCATTGCAGGCAAGGAGTGACGACGTGACTTTCGTTGACGCCGCACAGGCGGACGTGGAGCCGCCCGCGCCATCCAGGCCGGGTGCGGGCGCGTTCCGTACGTTCTTCCGCTCGCTCATGCGCAGCAAGGCGGGGTTCATCGGCTTCATCGTGTTCATGCTGATGTTCCTGATCGCGTTGCTCGGACCGCTGTTCGTTCCCGACACGCTCTCGCTGCCGACGGACGTCACCCAGATTTACGCCAAGCCCAGTGGCGCGCACTGGCTCGGCACGGACTCCGAAGGCCGCGACATCCTGATCCAGATGATCAACGGGGGCAGGCCGGTCATCCTCGTCGGCCTGTTCGCAGCGCTGATCTCGACCGTGATCGCGGTCGTGTTCGGGGCGCTCGCGGCCTACATCGGTGGGACGTTCGACGCCATCGTGGTGACCGCGGCCGACATCGTGCTCACGGTTCCGCAGATCGTCCTGCTGGCCGTGCTCGCCGCGTTCTACAAGGTGGACAGCCCGATCGCGCTGGCGATGATCATCGGGTTCCTGTCCTGGCCGTTCCTGCTCAGGGCGGTCCGTGCCCAGGTGTTCTCGTTGAAGGAACGCGAGTACGTCGAAGCCGCCCGACTGCTCGATTTGGGCACCGGGCGGATCGTTCTTCGTGAGATCCTGCCGAACATGTCGACGTTCATCCTGATGAACTTCGTCATCGGCATGACGAACTCGATCTACGGTCTGGTCGGTCTGTACTTCCTCGGCCTCGCGCCGCTGGCCGGCGACAACTGGGGGATCATGCTCAACCTGGCCTGGACCCGAGGGGCGATCTTCTTCGAAGACAGCCTCTGGTACGTCCTCGCACCCGTCCTCGCGATCAGCATCCTGCAGCTGGCCCTGGTGACGATGACGAGGTCGTTCGAGGAGATCCTCAACCCCCGGCTCCGGCACAACTGATCGCCCGTCCGTACGGCAGACGAGGAGACCGCGACACGATGGTGCAGACCTCCCAGGCGGGGACACGAACTTCGGGGTCCGGCGAGCCGGTCCTCTCGGTGCGCGACCTCGTGGTCGAGTACCGGGTCGGTTCCGGCTCGACCAAGGACGCGATCCGGGCGATCGAGGACGTGAGCTTCGACCTGGCTCCGAACGAGAGCCTCGCGCTGATCGGCGAGAGCGGCTGCGGGAAGACCACGCTCGGCCTCGCCATGCTGCGGCTGCTGCCCAAGCTCGGCGTCGTCCCCCAGGGCGAGGTCCTGTACCGGCGCCGCGACGGCAGCGTGCTCGACATGCTGTCGCTGAACGAGGAGGAGCTGCGCCGGTTCCGCTGGAGCGAGTGCGCGATGGTCTTCCAGGGCGCGATGAACTCGTTCAACCCCGTGCTCCGGATCTGGGACCAGATGCTCGACACCGTGCGGGCGCACGACAAGCAGATGTCCAAGCAGCGCGTCAAGGAACGTTGTGCCGAGGTCCTCAAGCTGGTCGACCTCGACCCGGACCGGGTGCTGAACTCCTACCCGCACGAGCTGTCCGGCGGCATGCGGCAGCGGGTGCTGATCGCGACCAGCCTGATGCTCGAGCCGCAGGTGCTCGTGCTGGACGAGCCGACCACCGCGCTCGACCTGCTGACCCAGCGCGGAATTGTGGATGTTCTCCATCAGCTGCGCGAACGGCTGGAATTCGCGATGATCTTCGTATCACACGACCTGGGACTTGCCGCGGAGCTCGCCGACCGGGTGGCGACGATGTACGACGGACACATCGTCGAGCTGGGTGACGTCCGCGACATCTTCTACCGACCACAGCACCCGTACACCAAGAGCCTCATCAACGCCGTCCCCACGGTGGCTGAGGAAAGTTCGATCCTGGACGCGGTACCCGTCCTCGACGACGAGGAGGAGGCCGACGTGGACCCAGCGAAGGCGACGGCGACGAAGGAGGCGAACGATGGCTGAGCCGCTCATGCAGCTCCAGAACATCAGCTGCGTCTTCAAGACCCGGCACGGCGAGGTCGTCGCGGTCGACGACATCTCCTTCGACCTCGACGAGGGCCGCGTGCTCTGCCTGGTCGGCCAGAGCGGCTCGGGCAAGACGACGGCGGCCCGGATCGCGTCGGGTCTGCTGAAGCCGACCTCGGGAACGGTGTTGTTCGAGGGCCACGACATCCACGCCAAGGGCAAGGACCTCTTCACGCACTTCCGCCGTTCGGTGCAGTACATCCACCAGGACCCGTACGCCTCGCTGAACCCGATCCGCGACGTGTTCGGCTCGCTGTCCGCGCCGCTGCGCAAGCACGGGCTGGTGAAGAACCGCCAACAGGCGTGGGACAAGGTCTCCGAGCTGCTCGCCCAGGTGGGGCTGACGCCGCCGGAGACGTACCTGTCGAAGTTCCCGCACCAGCTGTCCGGCGGACAGCGGCAGCGGATCGCGGTCGCGCGAGCGCTCACGCTCGGGCCGCGGCTGATCATCGCCGACGAGGCGACGTCCATGCTGGACGTGTCGATCCGGATCAGCTTGCTGAAGACGTTGACGAAGCTGCGCGAGGACCTCGGTGTCGGCTTCCTGTTCATCACCCATGACCTGGCGATGGCGAAGTTCTTCGGTATGGATGGCGACATCGCCGTCATGCACGTGGGAAAGATCGTCGAGCAGGGGCCCACCCAGGACGTGATCCGGGACCCGCAGGACGACTACACGAGGGCTCTGTTGGAAGCCGTACCAGAGCCCGACCCCGATCTTGCCCGCCGCAAGCGGGCAGTGCGCCTCGCGGCGGCAGCGAGCGCTAGCGGTGCGGGAGGGTCTGCACCGTGATCTCTCCCGAGCTTGGCAAGGCAGCGTTCCGGTGGGCGATCTTTCTCGTCGTGGTCTCCGGTCTGCTGCTGCTCCTCGTCAAGCCCGGGACTCCGCAGTTCGTGATCACCGTCGTGATGTTGGCGGCGGGGGCCCTTTTCGGGACGGTGGTCTTCGTGTTGGTGCGAATAGGGGCGCGTCGTCCCTAGCAGCGCATGGCTCGCTGGTGTCGTGAGACGCCGACTTAATTTTGGAGGCGCAATGAACGCAACACCCACCCCGCCCCAGCGGGCGTGGTCCCGCCGGCAAGTGCTGGAGATCTTCGGCGCCGGTGTGGTCGGCGCCGCGGCTCTCGCGGCCTGTGCTCCGAGCAATCAGGCGAACCCGGGCGGCGGCAATGGCGCTACCGGTGGCCCGAAGGGGCCCGCGGAGTTCCACGGCGCATGGCCGTTCCAGGTTCCCCCCAAGGGGCACTACAACGTCGTCGAAGGTGTGACCGACTCGCTGCTCGGCGGTGGGCCGTACATCGACCTCATCACTCTTCCGCCCGCCATGTACCTGTGGAAGGAGAAGAAGTGGGAGTACCTGATCGGTGAGAGCCACGAGCTCGACGCCGCCGCGAAGACGTTCACGCTGAAGCTCAAGTCCGGCCTCAAGTGGAGCGACGGCAAGCCGATCACCAGCAAGGACGTCGTGTCCACGTACTGGTGTCTGCGGATCATCCGCAACGTCGTGTGGAACTACCTCGAGAAGGTCGAGGCACCCGACGAGCAGACCGTCGTGTTCACGATGAACAACGCCTCCACGGTGATGGAGCGCTACGCGCTGCGCCGCCAGATCTACAGCGACGCGACCTACGGCGAGTGGGCGACGAAGGCCCAGACGCTGTTCGAGGGCGGCGGAAACCTCGACACGCCCGAGGGCACCAAGCTCAACACCGACTTCCAGGCGTTCCGCCCGGAGGACGTGATCGCGAGCGGGCCGTTCAAGTTCGACAAGGCCAGCATCACCAACGCCCAGCTGACCATCGTGAAGAACGACCAGGGCTTCGCCGCCGACAAGGTCGCGTACGACAAGATCGTGCTCTTCAACGGTGAGACGCCGGACATCACGCCGGTCGTACTCAGCGGCCAGGTCGACTACGCGACGCACGGCTTCCCGCCGGCGACGGAGAAGGCCTTCGAGTCCAAGGGCATCCGCATCCTGCGGCCGCCGGTGTACTCGGGCGCGGCGCTGTTCTTCAACATGGACAAGCTGCCCGAGTTCAAGGACGTCAAGGTGCGGCAGGCGTTCGCGCACGCGATCGACCGCGCCGAGAACGGTGAGGTCACCCTCGCCGAGTCCGGCAAGCCCGTGCAGTTCATGTGCGGGTTCTCCGACAACCTGGTTCCGGACTGGCTGTCGGCGGAGCAGCAGGGCTCGCTCAACAAGTACGAGTTCGACCAGGCGAAGGCCACCACGCTGCTCACCGAGGCAGGGTGGAAGAAGCAGGGCGACGGGTGGCTGAAGCCGGACGGCAAGCCCGCGCAGTACGAGCTGATCTTCCACGCGGAGTTCGCCGACTACTCGGCCTGTGGCCAGAACGCGGCGCAGCAGCTCACCAAGTTCGGCATCAAGACCGAGGGCCGTGGCGTGACGTTCACGCAGCAGCCGATCGACGTCGACAAGGGCAACTTCCAGCTCGCCATCCAGGGCTGGGGTTCCTCGAGCCACCCGCACCCGCACTTCGCGTTCGTGGCGGACCTGTTCACGCACAACATCCCCACTGCGAAGAACCAGGGCGGCCGGGGCATGGGCTTCGAGCTGAAGACGACCACCTCCGCGGGTCCGGTGGACCTGGAGAAGGCGGTCACCGAGTCCGGCGCGGGCCTGGACGAGGCGGCGCAGAAGCAGAACGTGGCGACGGTGGCGACGGCGTTCAACGAGCTCGTGCCGATCATCCCGCTGTTCGAGCGCTACGGAAACAACGCCGCCCGGGAAGGCGACCGCGTGGACGCATGGCCCGCGGACTCCGACCCGATCATGGCGAACGCGCCCTACGCCGACAACTTCACGATCATGTTGATGTTGCGCGGCACGCTCAAGCCGGCCTGAACGTCGGGTTGAGCTGAGAGTCGAAGGGGCCGGCCGCCCTCGTCCGTACGGAGGAGGGCGGCCGGCCACTTGTTTCGTTCCGCCCCGCGCCGCCGCTGGGCGGAGTTATCGTGCCCGCACACGGGGATCCAGCTTTCCTCTGGCGGAGGTCGTCGTGGCGGACAAGAAGGTCGTGGAACAGCTCGGTCAGGTGCCCTTGCTGGCAGACCTTTCCAGATGGGACCTCGGGCGGATCGCGTCGCAGGGACGAGAGGTCCAGCATCCGCCGGGCCACGAGGTGACTGAGGAGGGCGGCCGCGCGGTCGGCTTCCATCTGGTGCTGGACGGCGGCGCGGAGGTGGAGATCGGCGGGGAGTCGCGGGCAGCGTTGAAGGCCGGCGACTACTTCGGCGAGATCTCGCTGATCGACGGCAAGCCGCGGACGGCGACGGTCCGGGCCGGCGCCGACGGGATGCGTACGTTCGCCCTGCAGGCGGGGGAGTTCAGCGCGATCCTGGACAAGCACCCTGAGCTGGCCCGGCCCTTGCTGCTGACGCTCTGCGGCCGCCTCCGCGAGGCAGAAGAACGCGGCCGCGAGCGCCACTAGTGCTTATGGCGACCGCTCGCACCGCGTCGGCCGCGGGCGGCCTGGCGGGCTTCGGGTCGCGGTGCTCGGTGGCGGCGGGTGGCCCTGCGGCGGCCCGCACTGGCCTTCGGCCATGGGCCGTCCTCGGCCCCCGGAAGCCGCCACCACCGAGCGTGGTGGCCGGGCGGCGAACCACCCGGCCAGTCGCGCTGGCTCCTCGAGCTCTACCTGCTGGCGGTCGTGAGCTCCTTGCGTCCGCGGCTGCTCAGCCAGGCCTCCTTGAACGAGACCTTCGCGCCCATGCGCAGGATCGCGCCCTCGTAGACGCGCGCGCCGACGACGATCAGCGCACCGATCGCGGCGAGCATCAGGACCAGGGCGATGGTGAGCTCCCACCACGGTGCGCTCTCGCGCGCCATCCGGACCGGCGACGCCAGGGCGGAGAACGGTGGGATCACCGCGAGGATCCGAGACACGATCGCGTCGGGGTTCGCGTTCACGTAGAACGTGGCGAAGAACGACGCGAGCAGGATCATCGTCATGGGTCCGGTGACGTTCTGTAGCTCCTCCTGCCGTGACACCCGGGCGGCGCCGGCGGCGAAGGCCGCGCTGTAGAAGACGTAGCCCAGGACGAACCACATCAGTACGTACCCCACCGGCACCAGCAGGTCGGCCGTGACCTCGACCGCGCCGGTCGCGGACCCGACGCCCAGCGCCACGACGGCGATCAGCGCCAGCTGGGCGATGCCCAGGAGCCCGATGCCGAGGATCTTGCCGGCGAGCAGAGCCTTGGTGGAGATCGCCGAGAGGATCAGCTCGACCACCCGGCTGGCCTTCTCCTCGACAATGCCGAACGCGACCCACATGCAGTACCCGATGATCTGCCCGTAGAGGATCAGGCTGCCGATGAACGCGATCTGGCCGCGCTGCGCGGCCGCCGGGTCGACCGGGTCGGTCGCGTCGACCGTGAGCGGCGGCACCTGCTGCGCCGTGGCGACCGTCGCCGGGTCGATGCCCTCGGCCTGCAGCTTGCCGGCGGCCACGACCTGGCTGTTGGCGGTCTGCAGCATCAGCCCGAGCTGCTGGTCGAGCTCCTCGTGCACGATGATCTTGTCGGCCGTGACGTACGCGTCCAGGTCACCGTCCGCGACCGCCGTCCGCGCGGCGGCCTCGTCCGGGAACGTCTTCTGCTCCAGCTTCACGCCGCCCTGCTTGGCCTGCGCGTCGGTCGCCGCGGCGACCTGCTCGGCCGACGGACCGGCGAAGCCGACCGTGAACGTGTCGTCGCCCCCGAACAGCTTGGGCATGAACATCACCACGACCAGCACGACGAGCGTGATCGCGGTCGAGATCGCGAACCCGCGGTCCCGGAGGCGCTCGGTGATCTCGCGCTTGGCGACGATCCGCGTCGCCTGGCCGAACGTCAGTGCGGCGCTCATGCCGACACCTCCTGGGTCTCACGCGTCTGGGGGAGCTCCACGGGCTCCGAGACGGCCTCGCGGAACAGCTCGGTCAGCGTCAGCGCCAGCGGCCGGAACTCGTGCACCGGACCGGCCGCGCGGGCGGCGTCGAGCAGCACCTGGTCGCTCTGCGACTCGGCGAGCTCGACGACGAGCGCGGTGCCGTTGCGTTCGACCACCTGGACGCCGGGGAGGCCGTCCGCCCAGCTCGTGCCCGAGCCGACGATCCGGAACCGGCGAGACCGGTTGCGGCTGCGCAGCTCGTTCACAGGCCCGGAGGCGACGATCCGGCCGGCCTGGATGATGCCGACCGCGTCGCACAGCCGCTCGACCAGGTCCAGCTGGTGGCTGGAGAAGAGCACCCCCACGCCGCGCTGGACCCGCTGGGCCAGGATGTGGGCGAGCGCGTCCACGCCGACCGGGTCCAGACCGGAGAACGGCTCGTCCAGGATCAGGAACTCCGGATCGTGAACGAGAGCCGCGGCGAGCTGGACGCGCTGCTGGTTACCCAGCGAGAGCTGCTCGACCCGGTCGTTGCCTCGTTCGGCCAGGCCGAACTCCGCGAGCAGCTCGTCCACGGCCGTCTCGGCGGACGCCTTGGGCGTGCCGCGGAGGACGGCGAGGTAGGCGAGTTGCTCTTTGATCCGCATCTTGGGGTAAAGCCCGCGCTCCTCGGGCATATAGCCGAAGTTGCGCCGGACGTCGGCGTCCGCGGGCCGTCCTTGCCAGGAGACGGAGCCGGCGTCAGGGGCGAGTACGCCCATGATGATCCGCATCGTGGTGGTCTTGCCGGCACCGTTCGTACCGACAAAACCGAACATCTGTCCGGGCTCGACGGCGAGGGCGAGGTCGTCCACCGCCAGGCGGTCGCCGTATTTCTTGGAAACACCTTGGAGTTCCAGCACGACGAAAGCCTCTCAGGGTATGTACCCTCTCCGTGTCGTCCGCGCGGACGGTTCGGGACTAGGCCCCAGGGAGGAGTGCCGGTCCCCGCCCGGTGGACGGCGTCGAAGGACCGTTCGGTGTGACGCTGGCGACACGCCGGACAAAAGTCGAGGCAACGGCCGCTTTGATAGGGCAGAATCTGCGCCCCGGAGCGGGCACAAGTTCGGCCCCTCGTGCGTTACGTGCTCGACGGAAGCGGCTCCACCGCTCCGAGGCGGCTCAGCACGAGTCCACCTGAAGACATCCGTACAAAGAAGTACGGTCCGCGACACCTGCCCAGCCAGGGGGATGGAAAGAAAGATGGCCACCGACTACGACGCGCCGAGGAAGACGGACGAGGAGCTCTCCGAAGACAGCATCGAGGAGCTCAAGGCGCGGCGCATGGACAAGAACTCCGGAAAGGTCGACGTCGACGAGGCCGAAGTGGCCGAGACGTTCGAGCTCCCCGGTGCTGACTTGTCCAACGAGGAGCTGTCGGTCCGGGTGCTTCCGCGCCAGGCCGACGAGTTCACGTGCTCGCGTTGTTTCCTCGTCCACCACAGAAGTCAGCTCGCGTTCGAGAAGAACGGCGGACTGATCTGCCGCGACTGCGCCGCGTAGAACGAGGCTTCCCAGCTCGTTCTTCGTTCCGCGGTCAGGCCGTATGTACTTACGCGCCTGGTGGAAGAGCGCACCGTCAGGGGGTGCGCCAACCACCGGGCGCGTCGTCATGCCTCGAATCGGCCGATTCGTCTGATGATTTGCTGGATCAGATGTTTCGTCACGTTGCCCGTGCCCCCGAACGGATACGCCCAAACCACGGACGTCGCTGTGGGATCGGTGCCAGCCCCGGGTGGTGATCATGTACGTGATCATGAAGGCGGAGCGGTCCTATGTGCCGGTGCGGCTTCATGATCACGTACATGATCACGGGTGCCAGTGGCTGCGTGCTTCGCTAGCGGCCGCTGGCGGCGCTGACCGCGAGATTCTGGCGGTCCTTGCCGTCGTTGTCGCCCTTGATGCCGGGCGGCAGTTCGCCGGTCCAGCGGCGCCAGACGATGGCGGCTTGGCGGGTGGCGAGCAGGCGGGCCACAGCCACGCCCACGCCGCTGGCCAGGGACCAGGCGATGGCCTCCTGCCAGGTGGTGTCGGGGTCCTCGGGGTTCGCCGGGGGCTCGGAGCCGGTCACGAACCGCCAGCTCGAGTCCACCACCTTCTTCGTCACGACGACCACGACCACCGTGGTCAGCCCACCGAAGATCCGCCAGCCCAGCTTTCCTGCTGCCATGCAGCAGAGTCTTCCATGCTTCGAGGTCGCGCTGGCGCGCGACGGAGCCCGTGCTTGTTACGCGGCACCTGTACCGCCCATCCGTCGAACGGCACTGCGTGGTCGGTCAGGTGCGGATATGCAGTCAGGGTGCCGTCCGCCGGCTGGTCGGTCCAAGCACCGCGGCACGGGCTGGTTCACCCGCCGGTTACTCGCGCCGCCTCCAGAGCAGCCGCCAGGCGCTCGGGATGGCGCGTGGCGACGTACCAGTACGGCGTGGGGTCCTGGGGGTCGGCGACCTCCACGCGTACGGCACGGGGCACGTACGGGCGCACCACGAGGAACGCCGAGGCGTCCGAGGCCACACCCCGCAGCGCCCGCGCCTGGTCGGCTGAGAGGGCCACCACGGACCCCACAGCCCACAGGGGCAGCGTCGCGCGCCCGGCGAGCAGCGACGAATCCGTCACAGCCACCCGCAGAGCCCCGAACCGGAGCAGCCCCACCGCCACCAGCGCCAGCGCCACCAGCCCCAGCACGTTGGCCACCAGGGCCGGCAGAGCGGCGAAGAACGCCAGCCACAGCGTGCCCGTCAACAGCACCGCGACGATCCACCACGACGCCGGAACCCAAAGCCGCTCTACATAGGGCAAAGAACCGTCCACGCCAGCAAGCCTCCCACCGCCGACGGCCCACCTGCCGGGTAGGGTCGGGCGTCGTGAGCTCCGACCCCCTCGGCCCGCACGACGTGCCGATTCTCATCCAACGACTCGACCCCGAGCTCGAGCTGCCGGCGTACGCGAACCCCGGTGACGCCGGGGCCGACCTGGTCAGCACGATCGACGTCTCGCTGCAGCCCGGCGAGCGCGCGATCGTCCCGACCGGCATCGCGGTCGCCCTGCCCAGCGGGTACGCCGCGTTCGTGCATCCGCGGTCCGGGCTCGCCGCCCGCTGCGGCGTCACGACCCTCAACTCGCCAGGCACGATCGACGCCGGTTACCGTGGAGAGATCCGGGTCATCGTCATCAACCTCGACCCGAAGGAACCGGTGGAGTTGCGCCGGGGTGAACGCATCGCTCAGCTCGTCGTCCAGAAGGTCGAGACCGCGCGGTTCGTCGAGGTGGAGACGTTGCCCGGGTCCGCGCGGGGCGAAGGCGGGTTCGGGTCGACCGGTGGTGTCGACGCACTAGCTCGCGCGAGCGTGACAGCGACCGGTGAAAGGGTCTGACGTGATCTTCCGCAAGGCGAAAATGCCGCACTCCGCCTCGGAGCTCGACGCCCGCGACAAGAGGCGCCGCGGGCGCGAACCCGAGCCCGAGGGCCACCACTTCCCGGAGGCCGAGAGCGAGTATCAGGACCCCACGCACGACCCCGGCCGGCACCGCGCGACGCCCGATCGTGGCCCGTACGACGCCGCCGACATCGACGTCGAGTCCGACGAGTGGATCGACCTCGGCGGCATCCTGCTCCGCCCGATGGAGGGCACCGAGCTCCGGCTCCAGGTCGATGAGGGCTCGCAGACCGTCATGGCCGCCCTCCTCGTCGCCGGCGAGTCGGCGCTGGAGCTGCGGGCGTTCGCGGCCTCGCGCAGCGGCGGCCTGTGGGACGAGCTGCGCCGCGAGATCGCGGCCGAGACGACGCGGCGCGGCGGCACGGTGACCGAGGCGAACGGCCCGTACGGCGCCGAGCTCAAGGTCGTCGTCTCCGGCCGCCAGCCCGACGGCAGCACCGGCACCCAGGTGTCCAGAATCATCGGCGTCGACGGCCCGCGCTGGTTCCTGCGCGGCACGTTGCTCGGCCGCGCGGCGCAGGAGCCCGACCAGGCGGAGCCGCTCCTCCACGCCCTCGGCCACGTCGCCGTCGTACGCGGCAAGGGCCCGATGGCCCCGCGCGACATGATCCCCTTGAAGCTCCCCGACCAGGCCCAGCAGCTCTAGCGCCTATGACGAAGGTGGCTCCCCGGCGACGGCAAATGATCATGTTTACATGATCATTTGCCGCTCTACGTGGGATACACGCCGCGTAATGCACCCGCTCGCCAGGTAAAGCGGCGTCGGTGACCATCCGCCAGCACCGCCGACTTACCCAACAGGTCCTAGGCGAGTTTCTGTCGTCAGACCCACGTATGCTGCCGCCATGAAGACCGAGCGGGAAGGCCTGTTCAAGCGGGCTCTGAACCGGCTCACCTCCAGTTCCGAGGCGCTGGAGGCCGAGGAGCTGCAGGAGGACGTCCGGGAGTCCGGCGTCGACCCGATCCGCAGCTGTGCCGACCGGCAGCGAGTGAAGCTGCGTGGCACGCTGCGTACGGTGACGCTGCAGCCACGGGCCGGCTCGCCCGCGCTGGAGGCCGAGCTGTACGACGGCTCCGGCACGGTCACGCTGGTCTGGCTCGGCCGGCGCCGCATCATCGGCGTCGAGCCCGGCCGCGGCATCGTCGTCTCGGGCCGGGTCGGGATCCAGGACGACCGCCGTGTCATGTACAACCCGCGCTACGAGCTGAAGCCGATGGGGGAGTAGTCACCCGTGACAGATGCCAACAGTGGTCCGCCCACGACCGAGCAGACCACTGCGGACACCGAGGGGGACAACACTCCACCCAAGGCTGACGAGAGCAAGGACGGCGAGGACTTCTCGCTGCTGAAGGCGTTCGGCGGCTGGGGCGGCCTGCTCGACGCCGGGCTGCCGGGTATCGCGTTCGTCGCCTCGTACACGCTGCTCGACCACAACCTCAAGCTCGCGATCATCTTCGCGGTCTCGCTCGGCGTCGTGCTCGCGGTCGTCCGGCTGATCCGCAAGGACCCGCTGCAGAACATCATCGGCGGCTTCGTCGGCATCGGCATCGCTGCCTGGATCGCGCACAAGACCGGTGAAGCGCGCAACTTCTACCTGCCGGGGCTGTTCATCAACGCCGGGTACGCGGCGGGCTACCTGCTCGCCAACCTGGTCCGCTGGCCGCTGATCGGCATCGCGGTCGGCTTCGCCGCCGGCTGGGGCACCGAGTGGCGCAAGGACCCGCTGCTGATGCGGGCGTTCCTACGTACGGGCTGGATCTGGGTCGCGTACTTCCTGCTCAAGCTCGCCGTCCAGCTGCCGCTCTACCTCACCGACCAGCTCGTCGCCCTCGGCGTCGTCCGCGTCGCCGGCGGCTGGCCGTTGCTGCTGGTCGTGCTGTACCTGAACTACGTCGTGGTGAAGGCGTCGGTGCCGAAGGAGACGTTCGCCAAGTTCAAGGCGGGCGCCGAGGCGCTGGCCGAGAAGCGCAAGCCCGGCAGTGGCGGCGGCACCAACCCCTAGGGCCAAAGCCGCGCGATATGGCACGATCGTGGGCGTGACGAGCAAAGCCGCCGACGAACAGCGCCTGAAGGATCTGGTGCTGCTGCGACGCGTCCGCGACCGGATCGACCGGGAGTACGCGCAGCCGCTCGACGTCGAGGCGCTCGCCCGCGGCGTGAACCTGTCCGCCGGCCACCTCAGCCGGGAGTTCCGGCGCGCGTACGGCGAGTCGCCGTACTCCTACCTGATGACCCGCCGGATCGAACGAGCGATGGCGCTGCTGCGGCGCGGCGACCTGAGCGTCACCGAGGTCTGCTTCGAGGTCGGCTGCCAGTCGCTGGGCACGTTCAGCACCCGCTTCACCGAGCTCGTGGGCGTGCCGCCGAGCGTCTACCGCGAGGAGAACGCGCCCGCGTCGCCGGAGCTGCTGGCGTGCATCTCGAAAAAGGTCACCAGGCCGATCAGGAATCGAGAAGCACAGGTCAAGAAGTCCCAACTAGCCTGACCTGCATGGACATCAAGATTGCGTACGCGTTCCTCCCGCAGACCGATCCCGACGCCACGCTCGCCTTCTACCGCGACGTGCTCGGCTGGGAGGTCCGCAACGACGTCGGCTACAAGGGCCTGCGCTGGCTCACGATGGGACCGCCCGACCAGCCCGAGACCGCGGTCGTGCTCTACCCGCCGTCCGCCGAGCCCGGCATCACCGAGGACGAGCGCAAGACGATCCTCGAGCTGATCGCCAAGGGCAACTACGGTGCGCTCACGCTCGCCACCAGCGACCTCGACGGCGTCTTCGACAAGCTGCAGGCCAGCGGCGCCGACGTCGTGCAGGAGCCGACCGACCAGCCGTACGGGGTGCGCGACTGCGCCTTCCGCGACCCCAGCGGCAACCTCCTCCGCATCAACGCCCAGAGCTGACGCCGCACGCGCACGTACCCCAAGGAGAACACCATGGCCGCCAAGCCCACCCGGACGACGAAGAAGGCCGCGTCCGCGTCGACGACCCACCTCGCCGACAGCCACGACCTGATCCGCGTCCTCGGCGCCCGCGAGAACAACCTCAAGGACGTCAGCATCGAGATCCCCAAGCGCAGGTTGACGGTCTTCACCGGCGTGTCCGGCTCGGGCAAGAGCTCATTGGTGTTCGACACGATCGCCGCGGACTCGCAGCGGCTGATCAACGAGACGTACAGCGCGTTCGTCCAGGGCTTCATGCCCAACCTCGCCCGCCCTGACGTCGACGTGCTCGACGGGCTGACGACCGCGATCGTCGTCGGGCAGGACCGGATCGGCTCGAACCCGCGGTCGACCGTCGGCACCGTGACCGACGCGCTCGCGATGCTGCGGCTGCTGTACAGCCGGCTGGCCAAGCCGTACATCGGCGGGCCGACCGCGTTCTCGTTCAACGTCCCGACCCGCACGGCGAGCGGGATCATGACCAGCGACAAGGGCGGTGGCGAGAAGCGCGTCGCGCGCAACGTCGTCTACCAGGGCGGCATGTGCGCCAGGTGTGAGGGCTTCGGCTCGACGAACGACTTCGACCTCACCGCGCTGTACGACGACAGCAAGTCGCTGAACGAGGGCGCGCTGACGATCCCCGGCTACAGCATGGAGGGCTGGTACGGCCGCATCTACCGCGGCGCGGGCTACTTCGACCCGGACAAGCCGATCCGCAAGTACAACAAGCGCGAGCTGCACGACCTGCTCTACAAAGAGGCGACCAAGATCAAGGTCGAGGGGACCAACCTGACCTACCTCGGGCTGATCCCGCAGATCCAGAAGTCCTACCTGTCCAAGGACAAGGAGGCGATGCAGCCGCACATCCGCGCGTTCGTGGACCGGGCGGTGACGTTCCAGACCTGCCCCGACTGCGACGGCACCCGGCTGAACGAGGCAGCGCGCGGCTCGAAGGTCAAGGGCAAGAGCATCGCCGACCTGTGCTCGATGCAGATCTCCGACCTGGCCGCGTGGGTCGGCGCGCTCAAGCAGCCGTCGATGGCGCCGCTGATCGGCGCGCTGGGCGCGAACCTCGACTCGTTCGTGGAGCTCGGACTCGGCTACCTCAGCCTCGAACGCCCGTCCGGCACGCTGTCCGGCGGTGAGGCGCAGCGGATCAAGCTGCTCCGGCACCTCGGGTCGTCGCTGACCGACGTCACGTACGTGTTCGACGAGCCCACGACGGGCCTGCACCCGCACGACGTGCAGCAGATGAACGACCTGCTGATCCGGCTGCGGGACAAGGGCAACACCGTTCTCGTCGTGGAGCACGAGCCGGAGACGATCGAGATCGCCGACCACATCGTCGACCTCGGACCTGGTGCTGGAACGGCCGGCGGTGAGGTCGTCTTCGAGGGGACCGTTGACAAGCTGCGGACCAGCGGCACGATCACCGGCCGGCACCTCGACGACCGTGCCGGGCTGAAGGAGTCACTGCGTACGTCCACCGGTGCGCTCGAGATCCGCGGCGCCGACGCGCACAACCTGCGGAACGTCGACGTCGACGTTCCGCTCGGCGTTCTGGTCGTTGTGACCGGCGTGGCGGGCTCGGGTAAGAGCTCGCTGATCCACGGCTCGCTGGGCAAGCTCGACGACGTGGTGACCGTCGACCAGGGCGCGATCAAGGGGTCGCGGCGCAGCAACCC
Source organism: Tenggerimyces flavus (assembly GCF_016907715.1). Taxonomy (NCBI): domain Bacteria; kingdom Bacillati; phylum Actinomycetota; class Actinomycetes; order Propionibacteriales; family Nocardioidaceae; genus Tenggerimyces; species Tenggerimyces flavus. Next base: position 4,645,399 of record NZ_JAFBCM010000001.1, read on the forward strand.
GGCGACGTACACCGGGCTGCTCGACCCGATCCGCAAGGCGTTCGCCAAGGAGAACGGCGTGAAGCCGGCGCTGTTCTCGGCCAACTCCGAGGGCGCCTGCCCGACCTGCAACGGCGCCGGGGTGATCTACACCGAGCTGGGCTTCATGGAGACGGTGTCGACTACGTGCGAGGACTGCGGCGGCAAGCGGTTCGACGCCTCGGTGTTGGAGTACAAGCTCGGCGGCAAGGACATCTCTGAGGTGCTGGCGATGTCGGTGAACGACGCGGAGGAGTTCTTCGCCTCCGGCCCCGCGAAGACGCCCGCGGCGCACGCGATCCTGGCGCGGCTGGTCGACGTGGGGCTGGGCTACCTGGGCATCGGGCAGCCGCTCACGACGCTGTCCGGCGGCGAACGGCAGCGGTTGAAGCTCGCGGTGAACATGGCCGAGAAGGGCGGCGTCTACATCCTCGACGAGCCGACCACCGGCCTGCACCTCGCGGACGTCGAGCACCTGTTGGCGCTGCTGGACCGGCTCGTGGACTCGGGCAAGTCGGTGATCGTGATCGAGCATCACCAGTCGGTGATGGCGCACGCGGACTGGATCATCGACCTGGGTCCGGGGGCTGGTCATGACGGCGGGACGGTGGTTTTTGAAGGGACGCCTGCTGAGTTGGTGGCGGCGCGGTCGAAGACGGTGACGGGCGAGCATTTGGCTGAGTACGTGGGCGGCTGACCCGTCTGGTTGTGGGGTGACCCGCGAGTCGATTGTTTGCTTCGCCAGGCCGTTTCTCTCGACCGTCACTCCCATCCTCTTCACCTTCGCCCCGCGGGGGCGTGCTGTTGCTTTTCCCTGCTGTGCTTGGGTGATGGAGCTGGGCGGGCTGTGGCGGCGGTCGATTGTGGTGGCCGGTCCGGGGCGCGTCAAGGGCGCCTCTCTGGGGCGCTTCGCGCAGTTGGAGAGAGGCGTCGCTTCGCGACCGCTTTGCGGCCCTTGACTCGCCCCGGCCCGGCCACCAGATTTTCACGCGCCGCCCCCGCCCCCGGAACAGTTCCCCGGGACAGGCCTGCCTGCGCCTTGGGTTTGTTGCCGTGCTTGGGTTGCTTGTGGAGCCCCCGGTCTCTTGTGGTGGCGATGATGTCGGGGATTTCCCTTGCTGGGTTGGGCATTAGCCAGATTCGGCTGGTAGAATTGTGCTATGGAATCGACCACCTGCTCGAACACCACCGGTACCGCCGATGGTGCTTCGGCGTGGTCGATGTCCGACGCCGACCTCGCCACCGCACTCCTCGACAACGCCACCCAGCTGAACCAACTTCAAGGCCAGCAGCTCGAGCTCATCCGCGAAGCCGACGCCCGCAACCTCGCCGTCACCGCGGGCGCGGCGAACACCGCGCAATGGGTCGCCGGCAAGCTCCGAGTCCCGACGGCCGAGGCGGGTGCGATGGTGAAGCTGGCCTCTCATCTCGACGCCGAGTTGCCGGCGACCGCGCAGGCGCTTGCGCGCGGCGAGATTTCTCTTCCACAGGTGCGGGTGATCTCGCGGGTGGTGCAGATGCTGCCCTCCCACATCGCCACCCCGGAGCTGCGCTCGGAGGTGGAGGCGACCCTGCTGAAGAATGCCGCCATCTTCGACCCCAAAGTCTTGTCGAAGGTCGGGAACAGGCTCTTGGAGACCGTCGCTCCGGACCTTGCTGACCAGGTCCTGGAGTTGAAGCTCAAACAAGAAGAAGCCAGCGCCGAACGGGACCGGTTCCTCCGCATGTCCTTCGACGAGACGTCAGGGACATGGCGGGTCACCGCCCGGCTCCCCAAACTCGTCGGGGAACGACTCAAACTGGTCCTCGACCCGCTCGCCGCACCCCAGCCCGGACCCGACGGACGTGACACCCGGTTCCCCGAACAGCGCAATGTGGATGCTTTGGATGAGGCCTGCCGCCGGTTGTTGGCCGAGCGGTTGGTGCCCTCTCACGGTGGGAACCCGACCCAGTTGGTGGTAACCCTCACGAACACGGGTGGGCGGACCCTGCACACCGGGATCGAACTGTCCCGCAAACTCGTCGACCAGCTCATGTGCGAAGCGGACCTCACCTACTTGGTGAAGCCCGAGGACCAGCCCGGTCGGGTCAGTCTTCTGACCGATGCCCAGCAGCGACTCTTTCAAGGCAAGCTGCGCCGGTTGCTCGAGCTTCGTGATGGCGGGTGTGCGTTCCCCGGGTGTGATCGGCCCCCTGGTTGGTGTCACGCCCATCACGTGGTTCCCTGGAGCAAGGGCGGACCCACTACTCGGGACAACGGGGTTCTGCTCTGCGGGTATCACCACCGCCTGATCCATCAAGGTACGTGGCAGGTCCGCATCGCACGAGACGGATTACCCGAGTTCTTACTCCCCGACTGGATCGACCCCCAGCGACGACCACTCCGCAACCACCGCCTCACCCCGGCCGCCTAACCATGGCCGGGGCCGGCGGAGCGCGCCGCCCGCCTGTGGTCACCTCACCCGGCTGGGACGTTCACCGCGCTCCTGCACTGGCGTGGCGTCCGGAGGGGATCCTTATTTGCGAGGACCGCGAAGTTTGGCCACGGGGCGGTTGGCGAGACGACGGTCACCGTTGTCTCGCTCCTGCCGCCGCTTGGCGATCTCCGAGGACTGCAGTTGGTACGGGACGCTGGTCACCATCACGTTCGGCGTGAACAGCAGCCGCCCCTTCAGCCGCAGCGCGCTCTGGTTGTGCAGCACCTGCTCCCACCATCGGCCGACGACGTACTCGGGGATGTAGACCATCACCACGTCGCGCGGGCTGCCCCGCCGGATCGAGCGGACGTACTCGAGGATCGGCCGGGAGATCTCGCGGTACGGCGACGCCAGCACCTTCAGCGGCACCGGCACCCCGCGCCGGTCCCACTCGTCCACCAGCCGCCGCGTCTCCTCGGGTTCGACGTCGACCGTGACGGCCTCGAGCACGTTCGGCCGCGCTGCCCGCGCGAACGCCAGCGCCCGCAGCGCCGGCCGGTGCAGCTTGGACACCAGGACCACCGAGTGCACCCGAGAGGGCAGCGTGAACTCCTCACCCTCCTCGACCGCGATCTCGGCAGCGACCCGGTCGTAGTGCCGCCGGATGCCGCGCATTAGCAGGAACAGCCCGACCATCGCCGCGATCGCGATCCACGCGCCGTGGATGAACTTCGTGATCAGCACCACGATCAGGACCGTGCTGGTGGTGGCGAGGCCGACCGAGTTGATGATCCGGCTGCGCTGCATGTGCCGCCGCTTGGCACCGTCCTGCTCGGTGCGCAGCAGCCTGGTCCAGTGCCGGATCATGCCGGTCTGGCTGATCGTGAACGAGACGAACACCCCGACGATGTACAGCTGGATCAGCCGCGTCACCTCGGCGTTGAACGCGACGATCAGCAGAATCGCGAAGCCCGCAAGGAGAAAGATGCCGTTGGAGAACGCGAGCCGGTCGCCTCGGGTGTGCAGCTGTCGGGGCAGGTAACCGTCCCGGGCCAGGATCGAGCCGAGGACGGGGAAGCCGTTGAACGCGGTGTTCGCTGCCAGCACGAGGATCAGTCCGGTCACCGCGGCGACGATGAAGAAGCCGATGGGGAAGTGGTCGAAGATCCCCTGCGACAGCTGGCTGATCACCGGCGCCTGGTGGTACTCCTCGCCGACCGGCGTGCCGTCCGGCCGGATCAGCTGGGTCGCCGGATCCTCGGCCATTCTGACGCCCATGATGTTGCCCAGCACGTTGATCGCGAGGCCCATGGCGACCGCGATCGTGCCGAGCAGGAGCAGCGTGGTGGCGGCGTTCTTGCCCTTCGGCTTGCGGAACGCGGGTACGCCGTTGCTGATCGCCTCGACGCCGGTGAGCGCCGCGCAGCCGGAGGCGAACGTACGTAAGATCAGGAACCCCGCGAGCAGCCCTGTGAAGCCCTGCTCGTACTGGGCTTCCGGCGCCACCTGCAGTTCGGCGGTCTCGGCCGCCGGCAGGTCGCCGAAGAAGTACCGGATGAACCCCCAGGCGGCCATGCCGAGGATCGCGAACATGAACAGGTACGTCGGAACGGCGAACGCGACGCCGGACTCCTTGATGCCGCGCAGGTTCACGGTCATCACGAGGAGCGTGGCGACGACCGCGATCGTGGTCTCGTGCCCGCGCAGGGGTCCGATCGCGGTGGCGACGTACTGGGCGGCGGACGAGATCGACACCGCCACGGTGAGGACGTAGTCGACGAGCAGCGCGCTGGCGACGGTGAGCCCGGCCGACTTGCCCAGGTTGACGGTCGCGACCTCGTAGTCGCCGCCACCGGACTGGTAGGCCTGCACGTTCTGCCGGTACGAGGCGACCACGACCAGCATGACGAAGCCGACCGCGATGCCGATCTTCCAGGAGAACGCGTACGCGGCCATGCCGGCGAACGAGAGCGTGATGAAGATTTCGTCCGGCGCGTACGCCACGGAGGAGAGCGCGTCGCTGGCGAAGACCGGAAGTGCGACCCGCTTCGGCAACAGCGTCTCGTGCAGCTGGGTGCTGCGGAGCTTGCGGCCGACGAGCAGCCGCTTGCCGAGATCTGCGAGCTTCACAGGGGATGAGCCTAACCGGGTCCGGGCTCTCTTCTGGCCTGCGGTGTAGCGTTTCGACCTGATCGAGCACCGCGACTTGTCGACTGTCGACAACGGAGATGAAAGTAGGCGCCGTGCACGTCGTGATCATGGGGTGCGGCCGGGTCGGGTCGACGCTGGCCCGCAGCCTCGAGGACCGCGGCCACAGCATCGCGATCGTCGACCAGCTCCCCGACGCCTTCCGCCGGCTGGGGCCGGGCTTCGCCGGACGTACGGTCACCGGCATGGGTTTCGACCGCGACGTCCTGATCGAGGCGGGCATCGAGGATGCTGGCGGGTTCGCCGCCGTGTCGAGCGGTGACAACTCCAACGTGATCTCCGCCCGCATCGCGCGGGAGATCTTCAAGATCGACAACGTGGTCGCGCGCATCTACGACCCCGGCCGGGCGGCGGTCTACCAACGGCTCGGCATCCCGACCGTGGCGACGGTCACCTGGACGGCCGACCAGATCATCCGCCGGCTGCTGCCGGAGGGGTCGGAGCCGGAGTGGCGGGACCCGACCGGGACCATCCGACTCGCCGAGATCCACGTCGACCCGGGCTGGATCGGTTGGCGCGTACGGGACCTGGGCAAGACCTCCGGTGCGCGGGTCGCGTTCCTGACCCGGATGGGCGACGGGATCCTGCCGCAGCCGGACACCGTGATCCAGGACGGTGACCTCGTCCACGTGGTCATGCGCGAGGACAGCATCGAGTACGTCGAGCGGGTCTTCAACTCTCCGCCGGAGGAGCAGCCGTGAGGGTCGTCATCGCCGGCGCGGGAGCCGTTGGCCGGTCGGTCGCCAGCGAGCTGTTGGAGAACGGCCACGAGGTGCTGTTGGTCGATCGCGATCCGAAGGCGATCAAGGCCGAGGCCGTACCCGACGCGTCCTGGTTGCTCGCGGACGCGTGTGAGCTGTCCTCGTTGGAAGAGGCGCAGCTGAACCGCTGCCAGGTGGTGATCGCGGCGAGCGGCGACGACAAGGTCAACCTGGTCGTGTCGTTGCTGGCGAAGACCGAGTTCGGCGTACCGCGTGTGGTGGCACGGGTGAACCACCCGAAGAACGAGTGGATGTTCAACGAGTCCTGGGGTGTCGACGTCGCGGTCTCGACGCCGCGCATCATGGCGGCGCTGGTCGAGGAGGCGGTGGCGGTCGGCGATCTCGTCCGGCTGTTCACGTTCCAGCAGGGCGACGCGAACCTCGTCGAGCTGACGTTGCCGGAGGACTCGCCGTCGATCGGCAAGCGGGTGCAGGACGTGTCGTGGCCGGCCGACGTGAGCCTGGTGACGATCGTCCGCGAAGGCAGGGTGCTGGTGCCGACGGGGGAGACCCCGCTGGAGGGCCACGACGAGCTGCTGTTCGTCTCGATACCCGAGCGCGAACACGAGCTCCAGGAGTTGCTCTGCCCGCACGACCAGGCGAAGACCCAGCCCGCGTCCCGGTAAGCCGTACCGGCGGCGTCGGCCGTTGGGGCTGATCCGGCAGGATGCGCGGTATGGACTTGCGCATCTTCACCGAGCCCCAGGAAGGGGCCTCGTACGCGACGCTGCTCGCGATTGCCCAGAAGACCGAGGAGTGCGGCTTCGACGGGTTCTTCCGCTCCGACCACTACATCGCCTTCGGCGGCAGTGACGGGCTGCCGGGGCCGACGGACGCCTGGATCACGCTGGCCGGGATCGCGCGGGAGACGTCGCGGATCCGGCTCGGCACGTTGGTCAGCCCGGCCACGTTCCGGCTGCCCGGGCCGCTCGCCATCCAGGTCGCCCAGGTCGACGAGATGTCCGGCGGCCGGGTCGAGCTGGGCCTCGGGACCGGTTGGAACGCGCGCGAGCACGAGGCGTACGGGATCCCGTTCCCGGACAAGCGCTTCGGCCTGTTCGAGGAGCAGCTCGCGATCATCACCGGGCTGTGGGAGTCGCCGGTCGGCAAGCCGTTCAGCTACGCCGGCGAGCACTACCAGCTGGACTCCTCGCCCGGGCTGCCCAAGCCCGTACAGCAGCCGCGGCCCCCGATCATCATCGGCGGCACCGGCCCGAAGCGGACCCCGGCGCTGACGGCCCAGTACGCGCAGGAGTTCAACGTGGCGGCCGGCAGCCTCGAACGTGCCAAGCCCGCCTTCGACACCGTCCGTGCCGCGTGCGCCGAGGTGGGCCGCGACGCCGACGAGCTCGTCTACTCGGTCTGGATCACCACAGCCGCCGGCCGCGACGACGCCGAGGTCGCCCGCCGGGCCGCGGCGATCGGGCAGGACGTGCCGACGATGAAGCAGCACGGCCTCGCGGGCACGCCGGGAGAGATCGTCGACCGCCTCGGCCAGTACGCCGAGATCGGCGCCTCGCGCGTCTACCTGCAGATCATGGACCTGTCCGACCTCGAGCACCTCGAGTTCATCGCCTCCGACGTCATACCCCAGGTCTCCTGACCCCCGTGATCATGAACGTGATCATGAAGCCAAACTGTTCGCATACGCCGGTTCGCTTTCATGATCACGTTCATGATCACCCCGCCGCCGCCTGGGACTGCCGGAAGACCTCGGCGGCGGCGCGGTAGTTCTCCTTCAGGGCGGGGTCGGTCGAGGTGTGCTTGGCCCGGTAGACGAGCAGCAGGCCGCAGCGGGGGTGGTTCGTGGTGTTCGCCGTGCTCCAGTGCACGGTCTGACAGTGGTGGACCATCGCGTCCCCCGGCGACAGCACCGCCGTCGTCACCCGCGAGGCAGGGAACTCCTGGAGCTCGGCCATCACCATCGAGTTGCCCGGGATCCCGGACCCCTTGTGCGGCAGCAGCGTCCCCGTCGTTCCGCGGGCGTACTGCACCGACCCGTTCTCCGGCGTCGCCGCGTCCACCGCGATCCACACCGTGCACATGTCCGGAGGCGTCTGGCAGAAGTACGCGTTGTCCTGGTGCTGCGGCACTCCACTCCCATGCAGGGCAGGCTTGTTGAACGTCTCCGCCGCGGCCAGCTCCACCTCGCCACCCACCAGCGACGACACCGCCGAAACGATGGACGGGCGGTTGCCGAGCTCGGCGAAGAACGGCGAATGCACCTCCATCCGCCACAGGTTCCGCACTGACGTGCCGTCCGCCTCGAAGACCACGTCGCCAGCGGGCACGCCGGGGACGACGTCGCGCACGTACGAAGCGATCTCCTCCCGGACGGCCGCGACGTCCGATGCTGACAGCAACTGGGGGAGTCCGATTACCCCGTCGCGCCGGTACTCCTCCACCAACCGTGCCTCGACCACCGCGCACACCTCGCTCTCCCAGGGGACCACCACACGTTGCATGGCACACCGTTCCATGTCAACGGGCGACTACCCATACCGCCATGCCAACCCACCCATATCTCGGCGGTAGCAGTCCGAAGGCCCAGCGCAGCGCCTACACTCGCAGGCGTGACCGATCCGGGACGGGGAGTGCTGCGCATCCTGCGGGGTGCGTCGCTGGCCCTCGCCTGCACGCTCATCGCGGTCGGCGGTCACGTCCTGGGCGGCGGCGACGCCCCGCCCGCCGGTGCGCTGCTCGCAGTCGCCGCGCTCGGTGGCGCCGCGTTCGTCGTGCTCGCGAACCGGCAACGGACCTTCGGCCAGATCTTCGCCGCCGCGGCTGCCTCGCAGCTCGCGTTCCACGGCGCGTTCTCGCTGTCGTCCGGCGCGTACGGCCACCCGCTCCACGAGTCGATCGCCAGCCTGGCCGACCCGCCGATGCTGACCGGCCACCTGCTCGCCGCCGCGGCGGCCGCGGCCCTGGTCGCGTACGGCGAGCGCGCCGTCTGGGCGATCCACGAGCTCGGCCGGCTGATCCGCGTGCCCGAGCTGGCGGTCGTCCGCCCGACGGCCCCGCCGAACCTCAGGCCGGCCACCAGCCGGCACCACGAAAGCACCCGGGGGCTCCTGTTCGCCCGGACCAGACCTCGTCGCGGACCGCCCTGCGGTCGGTAACCACCCGACCGCCAGAGCAATCTCATCACCGCGCAGCTCCGAACCCACCCACGGAAGCCGCGCGTCCGCGTACGAAGGGTCTTCTCATGTTCTCCAGTTCCACCCGCCGGATCGCTGCCTTCGCGGCCGCGACCGTCGCCGGAGTGGTCGCCCTCGCCGGCACCGCCTCGGCCCACGTCACCGTCAACCCGCGCGAAGCCGACCAGGGCGGGTACGCCCGGCTCACGTTCCGCGTCCCGAACGAGTCCGAGACCGCTGGCACCGTGAAGGTCCAGGTCAAGTTCCCGCTCGACACCCCGCTCTCCTCGGTCCGTTACAAGCCGCACGCCGGCTGGAAGATCGACGTCGTCAAGTCCAAGCTGCCCAAGCCCGTGGCGGTGGGGGACTACGACCTCACCGAGGCGGTCAGCTCGATCACCTGGACGGCCGAGTCCGGCGTGCAGATCAAGCCGGGCGAGTTCGACGAGTTCGACGTGAGCGTCGGCCCGCTGCCCGAGTCGGAGTCGCTGGCGTTCCCGGCCGTTCAGACGTACTCCGACGGCAAGGTCGTCAACTGGAGCGATGCGGTGAAGGAAGGTGCCGAGGAGCCCGACCACCCGGCACCCACGCTCGCGCTGAACCCCGCCGACGCCGAGGGTGACGGCCATGGTCACGGGGCCGGCGCCGCGGCGACCGAGTCTCCCGTCCCCGCGACCGACCAGAAGCCGGTCGCCAACGACACCGACGTCGCGGCGAGCGACGGTACGGCCCGCGCGCTCGGTACCGCTGGCCTCGTGGTCGGCGTCGTCGGCCTGGCTCTAGCGGCGTACGCGTTCCTGACTACCCGCCGGAGGAACGCGGCCTGATGCGGGTGCTGCAACGGATCGTGGTGCTCATCGTCGCCGGCCTGGCCATGACGATGGGCGCCACGGCGCCTGCCTGGGCGCACAACGAGCTGGTCTCCACGACACCCGAGGACAAGGCGAACGTCGCGAGCGCGCCCACTGCGGTGACGCTCGAGTTCAACGACGTCGTCGGGAAGAGGTTCGGGTTCGTCTCCGTCACCGGTCCGGACGGCAAGCAGTGGAACGAGGGCGCGTTCCAGGTCGAGGGTTCGACCGTCACCCAGCCGCTGCGCACGCTCGAGCCGGCCGGTGCGTACACGGTCGCCTGGCGCGTCGTGTCGGCCGACGGGCACCCGATCTCGGGCACGTTCGCGTTCACGCTCACGGCCGCGGGTACGACGTCGGCCCCGCCGACGACAGCCCCACCGACGACAGCGCCGACGACCGAGCCCCCCTCCACGGAACCTTCGGCGGCGGCCTCGGTCGGGTCGTCCGCCCCGCCCTCCGACGGAAGCGCCTCGTGGCCGATGATGGCTGGTGGGCTCGTGCTCGGCGCGTTCGTGCTCGTCGGGCTCGTGGTCGGGATCCCCGCACTCCTGCGCAGGCGAAGGGAATCGAGTGTCAGCTGACGCACGCGACGGTGACCGTTCGACCACGGCGACGGCCTCCGGCCGGACCCTCATGGTGGTCGCGGCCGTCGTCCTCGGTGCGCTGCTCGTCCTCGTTCTGGCGCTGATCATCGGCGACGGCCGACCCAAGGCGTCGCCGGTCGGCGTCCCCGACCCCGGCCCGCTGACGGGCTGGGGTCTGCCGATCTCGCGGCTCGCCATGGACCTGTGCGCAATCGGCGCGCTCGGGTCGCTGCTCTACGCGGTCGTGCTCGCTCCGTCCCGCAAGGAGGAGCTCGAGGGTACAGCCGCGAAGGCGACGCGCGTCGCCGCGAACTTCGCCTGGGGCTGGCTCGCGGCGACGATTGTCCTGCTGCTGTTGACGGTTTCGGACTTCATGGCGGCGCCGATCGGGTCGACCGGCTTCACGACAGCGATCACCAGCGTGGTGGTCCAGACGTCCCAGGGTCGCGGCCTCGGGCTGGTCGCGATCCTCGTCCTGGTCGTCGCGTCGTCCGCGCGTGGCATCAAGACGTTGAACGGTGCCGGCCTGCTGCTCGTACTCGCGCTGGCCGCGCTGCTGCCGCCGGCACTGACCGGACACTCCGCCGACGCGGCCAACCACGACATCGCGACGTCCAGCCTGCTGGTGCACATCGTCGCGGCCACGGTCTGGGTCGGCGGCCTGCTCGCCGTGATCGTGTTCGCGCGCAAGGCGGCCGACGTGCTGCAGACCGCGGCGAAGCGGTTCAGCGCGCTGGCGCTGTGGTGCTTCATCGCGACCGGCGCGTCCGGCGTCGTGAACGCGTGGGTGCGGCTCGACGCGATCCCACAGCTGTGGGAGAGCCGGTACGGCTGGCTCGTCATCGGCAAGTCGCTCGCGCTGATCGGCCTTGGTGCGTTCGGGTTCTGGCACCGGCGGCGGACGCTCGTCGACCTCGAAGCGGCCAAGGCGGGGGCGTTCCGCCGGCTCGCGGTGGTCGAGGTCGCCGTGATGGCAGGCGCGGTGGCACTGGCCGTCGCGTTGGCCCGTACGCCGACGCCGGTGCCGGAGGAACGGTCGATCAGCTGGTCGCCCGGCGAGGCGATCATCGGGCGCGACCTGCCGCCGGTGACGTTCGACCGGATCCTCACGCTGTGGCGTCTCGACATCGTCGTGCTGGGGATCGCTGCGACCGTATTGGTGCTGTACTTCGTCGGAGTCGTGCGGTTGGTGCGGCGCGGCGACAAGTGGCCAGTCGGCCGGTCGATCGCGTTGGTGGCTGCCGTTCTGCTCGGGACCGTCGTGCTGACGGGCGGGGTCGCGACGTACGCGCCGGCTCTGTTCAGCGCGCACATGGTGCAGCACATGACGTTGACGATGCTGGTGCCGATCCTGCTCGCGATGTCGGCGCCGATCACCCTTGCGCTGCGGGCACTTCCGCCGTCGGGGCGGTCGGGTGGGCGCGGTCCGCGGGAGTGGATCCTCGTCCTGCTGCACAGCCGGGTCGCGCGCGTGCTGACCCATCCCGTGGTCGCGCTGTCGCTGTACATCCTCACGTTGTACGGCTTCTACTTCTCGCCGCTGTTCGAGACCGCGATGAGGTCGCACGCGGCGCACCTGGTGATGCACGCACACTTCCTGCTGGTGGGGTCGCTGTACTTCTGGCCGATCATCGGCCTCGACCCGATGCCGCGGAGGCTGCCTCCGCTGGGCCGGATGCTGATGCTGTTCGCGTCGATCCCGTTCCACGCGTTCTTCGGCGTGATCGTGATGTCGAGCAGCACTTTGATCGGCGGCGACTGGTACCGCGCGCTCGCGCTGCCGTGGGCCAACCCGGTCGCCGACCAGAACCTCGGCGGCGGCATCGCCTGGGCGGCGGCGGAGATCCCGACGCTGATCGTGTTGGGCGTGGTGTTCTTCCAGTGGCTGCGTTCGGACGAACGTGCCGCCGCCCGCGCCGACCGCCACGGTGCCGCCGACCTCGCGGCGTACAACGCTCGCCTCGCCGCGATCGCCGAGCACGACCGGCGCGCGGCGAACGGCTGAGCGGTCGACGCTCGACGGCACCGATGAGTTCTCCCGGCGCACGGAGTCAGGCACAGCACAACGAACCGACCGAAAGGCACCTCCATGACTGAGCTGAATGCGGACCTCGCCCGGCGCGCGATCGTCGATCACACCCGGCGGCTGGCGGAGTCGGCCGCCGCGGCCGGACCCGACGCGCACGTACCGACAGCCCCGGAGTGGACCATCACCGAACTCGTCAAGCACGTGGGCGAGACCCAGCACTGGGGCGCGGAGATCGTCGAGCGGCGCATCACCGACCCCACCCAGCTGCCCACCGAGATGGCCGTGTTCCCCGCCGACCCCGGCGAGTGGCAGGCGTGGCTGGCGGAGTCCGCGCAGCGGGTCGCGAGCGCGTTCTCCGACGAGGCGCTCGAAGCGCCTGTGTTCAACGCCGCGGGGGACGAACGGACCGGGGGCAGGTTCTGGCTGACCAGCCAGCTCAACGAGGCGGTCGTCCACGGCTTCGACGCGGAGAACGCGGCGGGTCGACCGGCTGACGTCGACGGCGACGTCGCCGCCGCGCTCATCAGCAACCACCTCGCGATGCTCACCTCGCCCACATGGGAGCTGCTGCGGTCCACGTCCGCCCACGCCATCCGGGGCACCGGGCAGACCCTGCAGTGGGTGGCCACCGACACCACGGACGGCGAGGGCGCCTGGGTCGTCGAACGGAAGCCGGACGGGGCGACGTGGCAGCACGGAACCCAGCAGGCCGACGTGACGGTGACCGGCCCGGCAGGGTCGCTGTTGCTGACCCTGACCCGACGACTCGCCCTCACCGACGAAGCCACCAAGCTCAGCGTCGAAGGCGACGTCGACCTCGCCCAGCACTGGCTCGACAACACCGGCCACGACAGCGACTGACCGGCTGCTACCGGCTAGCTAAACAAGTTTGACTACCAGTGGCGCGACGAGGTGCGACGCGGCTGGGACGACGCCGGCGACCTCGAGCAGTGGGGACCGGTCGGTGAGGTGCTGGGGCTGTGGCAGCACACCGCCGAGACTCGGGCGGAATGGACGCGTCGGCTGATCGACCGCCTGGAGGGCGGCGCGTACGTCATGGCCGACGAGCGCTGACGTGGCCGCTCAGCCGCAGACGCCGGTGTTGCTCCACGGCCAGTAGCCCGTGGGCCACTTGTTCGGCGCGAGGTCGCGTTCGAGCGTGTTGTACCAAACGAACGACAGCTTCGCGTAGCCGCAGTCGCTGGGGTGGACGTGGTCGGAGAAGTCCTTCCGCTCCGTGCCGACGATGTGCTGCGGCACCAGGTGGACCAGCTTGCCCTTGCTGCGAACGACCTTGACCACGCCGTCGTTGTAAGCCTTGACGCGCGCCTTGTTCGCCGGGTCGCGGTACTGCGGGATCGTCGCGACGAAGATGTGCGCGGTCGGCCTCGCGGCGCGGATCTTGTCGATGAGCTTGGACATCCGGGCGGGCGCGTTCTTGAGGTCGTATCGCTGGGCGATGTCGTTGGTGCCAGCCATCAGCAGCACGATCTGCGGCTTGTACTTGTTGACCCAGGCGGGCACGTTCGCCGACAGCTGGTCGATCCGGTACCCGCTGTGCCCCTCGTGGTTGTTGTCGCCCATCGTGCCCTTGCCGTTGCACTTCCACTTGTCCCACTTCGGGCGCGGGCAGCTGCCGACGAAGTTGACGTTCATGCCGACCTTGCGCAGGCGGACCCAGAGATCCTTGCGGTAGCCGTCGATCACGACCGCCTTGCCGTTCTTGATCTGGTAGCCCCAGGTGAGCGAGTCGCCGAGCGGCATCACGTTCACGAACGGCTTCGGCTTCGCCGCTGCCTGCTCCCGCTCCGGCATCGCCGCCGCGGTCGCCGGCATGGCGAGCACCAGTGCGGCAAGCGCCGCGATGACCCCCGTGCGTTTCATGACTCTCCCTCTCGCTGTGGTGGTTGGACCCTTCCTGGAGGGGCGTTCTCTGTCAACGAGGACACACGCGACCTGTGGATAACCGACCAACGGCAGGCGTGGTAGGTCGATATGATGTATCTTGATGTCGAGATACATCATATCGAGCCAAGTTAGGGAACCCTGACCCGCGTGCCGAGCAGCGTCGTGGGCAGGATGAACGCAGTCGCGACGTGGGCGAGGGAGACATCGATATGGCAAGCATCGACAGCTTCGGGGCCAAGGCGCAGCTCGAGGTCGGTGACCAGACGTACGACATCTACCGGCTCGACAAGGTCGAGGGCGCCGACAAGCTTCCGTACAGCCTCAAGATCCTGCTGGAGAACCTCCTCCGCACTGAGGACGGCTCCAACATCACCGCCGACGACATCCGGGCGCTGGCCGGCTGGGAGGCGAAAGCCGAACCCAGCAAGGAGATCCAGTTCAGTCCCGCCCGCGTCATCATGCAGGACTTCACCGGCGTCCCCGCCGTTGTCGACCTCGCCACGATGCGCGAGGCCGTACGCGACCTGAACGGCGACCCGGCCAAGATCAACCCGCTCAGCCCGGCCGAGCTCGTCATCGACCACTCCGTGATCGCCGACGTGTTCGGTACGCCGGACTCGTTCGAGCGCAACGTCGAGATCGAGTACGAGCGCAACAAGGAGCGCTACCAGTTCCTCCGCTGGGGCCAGAGCGCGTTCGCCGACTTCAAGGTCGTCCCGCCCGGCACCGGCATCGTCCACCAGGTCAACATCGAGCACCTCGCCCGCGTCGTCTTCGAGCGCGACGGCGTCGCGTACCCCGACACCTGCGTCGGCACCGACAGTCACACCACGATGGTGAACGGGCTCGGCGTCGTCGGCTGGGGCGTCGGCGGCATCGAGGCCGAGGCCGCGATGCTCGGCCAGCCCGTCAGCATGCTGATCCCGCGGGTCGTCGGCTTCAAGCTGCACGGCGAGCTCCCCGAGGGCACCACGGCCACCGACCTCGTCCTCACGATCACCGAGATGCTGCGCAGGCATGGCGTCGTCGGCAAGTTCGTCGAGTTCTACGGCCCCGGCGTCGCCGCCGTGCCGCTCGCGAACCGCGCGACGATCGGCAACATGTCGCCGGAGTACGGGTCGACGATCGCGGTCTTCCCGATCGACGACGAGACAGTCCGCTACCTGCGCATGACCGGCCGCCCCGAGCAGCAGGTCGCGCTGGTCGAGGCGTACGCGAGGACGCAGGGCCTCTGGCACGACGCGAGCACCGAGCCGGAGTACTCCGAGACCATCGAGCTCGACCTGTCCACGGTCGTCCCGAGCATCGCCGGGCCGAAGCGCCCGCAGGACCGGGTCAGCCTCACCGACGCCAAGTCCGCGTTCCGCGGCGTGCTCGGCGACTACGTCGACGCCGAGAAGGTGGAGCCGAAGGGGTACGACGAGGCCTCCGCCGAGTCGTTCCCGGCGAGCGACTCGCCCGCCTACCACGGCGACAACGGCGCGGCCGCTCCCGCCGACTACGCCTCGGCTGCCGCCGGCGCCAACGGCAGGCCCAGCTCGCCCACCCGCATCAAGCTGTCCGACGGCACCGAGTGCGAGGTCGACCACGGTGCCGTCGTCATCGCGGCGATCACGTCGTGTACGAACACGTCCAACCCCTCGGTGATGATCGGCGCCGCGCTGCTCGCGAAGAAGGCCGTCGAGAAGGGCCTGAACCGCAAGCCCTGGGTGAAGACGACGCTCGCGCCGGGCTCGAAGGTCGTCATGGACTACTACGAGCGTGCCGGCCTCACGCCGTACCTGGACAAGCTCGGCTTCAACCTGGTCGGGTACGGCTGCACCACCTGCATCGGCAACTCCGGCCCGCTGATCACCGAGGTCAGCCAGGCCGTGAACGACAGCGACCTCGCGGTCGTCTCGGTGCTGTCCGGCAATCGCAACTTCGAGGGCCGGATCAACCCCGACGTCAAGATGAACTACCTCGCGTCGCCGCCGCTCGTCGTCGCGTACGCGCTCGCCGGGTCGATGGACCTCGACCTCTACAACGAGCCGCTGGGCAAGGACACCGACGGCAACGACGTGTTCCTCAAGGACATCTGGCCCTCCGCGCAGGAGATCGAGGAGGTCGTCGACAGCGCGATCGCTTCGGAGATGTTCACCCGCGACTACGCCGACGTTTTCGCCGGCGACGAGCGCTGGCAGCAGATGGACACGCCCGAGGGCAACGTGTTCGCGTGGGACGATGCGTCGACGTACGTCCGCAAACCCCCTTATTTCGAAGGGATGCCGGCCACGCCGGAGCCCGTCTCGGACATCGCGGGCGCGCGCGTGCTGGCGAAGCTCGGCGACTCGGTCACCACCGACCACATCTCGCCGGCCGGCTCGATCAAGAAGGACAGCCCGGCGGGCGCATACCTCCTCGAGCACGGCGTCGAGGCGCGCGACTTCAACTCCTACGGGTCGCGCCGCGGCAACCACGAGGTGATGATCCGCGGCACGTTCGCGAACATCCGGCTGCGCAACCAGCTCGCGCCGGGCACCGAGGGCGGCTTCACTCGCGACTTCACCAACGGCGGCGAGGTGTCGTCGATCTACGACGCTTCGGTCAACTACGCCGAAGCCGGCACACCGCTGGTGATCCTGTCGGGCAAGGAGTACGGCTCCGGCTCGTCTCGCGACTGGGCGGCGAAGGGCACGGCGCTGCTCGGTGTCAAGGCGGTGTTGGCAGAGTCGTACGAGCGCATCCACCGTTCCAACCTGATCGGCATGGGCGTGCTGCCGCTGCAGTACCCGGAGGGCCAGAACGCCGAGTCGCTCGGGCTAACAGGCGAGGAGACGTTCTCGATCACCGGGGTCGAGGAGCTCAACGACGGCACGACGCCGCGCGAGGTGACGGTGCGCGCCGACGACAAGGAGTTCCGCGCGGTCGTCCGCATCGACACCCCGGGCGAGGCGGACTACTTCCGCCACGGCGGCATCATGCAGTACGTGCTGCGCTCGCTGCTCGCCTAGGTTTCGCCGAACGGGTACACCCGCGACACGCCTCCCTCTAGATTGGCCCCAGGGCCCGATCGAGGGGGAGGCGATGCCGGCAGCAGAACGCGGCCGCAGCCGTGCCGTGCTGTTCAGCGAGGCGGCCCTCCGCCAGGATCCCGAGCAGGCCGTCGAGGAGCTGCGGCACGTCGACGTCGGCGTGGTCGTCTTCGACGGAACGGTGGTCGTCGCCGACTCCGGCACGTTCGCGCAAAGACTCGAGGAAGTCCCGAACGTCGACCTGAGCGAGGTGTTGGAGAGGCTGCACAACCTGCAGCCGGGCACCTTCCAGATCGACGTGGGGAGCAGCCTGCTCTTCAACGCCACGTCCGGCGCGACGGTCCAACTGACGATGACCGGCATCCAGCTGCCGTCGCCCGACGACGAGGAACCGCCGCCGCAGCGGTACCGCTGCACCAACCTCGCCTAAGCCAGCCAGCGGCCGAACTCGTGGTAGAACACGCCGACTTCGCCGACTTCGACGGAGAGCCGGCGCCACTGGTCACCCGTCGAGCCGGGGGACGCGACGGGGAAGGTCTTGGTCTGGTGGAACGTGCCGAGCGCGACCTGGAACGCGCCGATCCGATCGGCGGGCACGAGAACAGACACGTTCACCCGACCGATTAAAGCGCACAACGGGGCCGGTGGCGGCCCCGTTGTGCGGTGGACGACGAGCTCAGGTGCCGTCGTCGGAGTCGGGTCGAGACGTGCTGGACTGAGCGCGCTGTGGCTGGGTCGGCGCGTCGACGCTCGGATCCACGTACGCGGGCTGTTGCCCGGTCGTGGTCGTCGAGCCGGCGCCGTAGCCGCGCGGCAGCGCCGAGACCTCGTCGGGATCGGTCTCGTCCGAACCGCCGCGGAGCGCGATTGTGCTGACCAGCAGGACGAGCAGGCCCGCCACCGCGACAAACGCGCCGGTGCCGAAGTCGCCGATCGCGAGCGAAGCCGCGCCGCGGTCGAGGATCTCGTTCGTTCCCCACAGACCGACCGTGACCAGCCCGAGCACGAACGTGAGCCACAGCAGGGCCCGCGACAGCGCCAACGCGCCCAGCGTGCCAATCGCGCCGACGATGACGAGCGGAGCCGCCATCGACTGCCAGTACGAGACCGCCGTGTCCGTGGGCGAACCGCCGAACAACACCCGCACGAACGGCACCGTGTCCGCCACGCGCGAGTCGAACCAGGCCATGTACGCGCTGGCCGCGATGCCGAGCGAGCCCACTGTGGCCAGCACAGCCGCCCGAGGACGTACCGTTGCCATGCCGCACCTCCTCATCGATATCGGGTTCACTGTGCCACGAAACGCCCCTTCGACGTTCGGGACGCGCCAACAGTGCCCTCTTGGCGCGATTGGTTCGCCCGGGCGATCCCTTGGCCACGGCCTGAGCGCGATCGTTTCGTCCGGTGGTTGGTTCGACCGGTCCCGCCCGGCGGCCAATGATCATGTTCACATGATCATTGGCCCCTTTACGTGGGGTGGACGCCAGGTAGAGGGGCCACTGACCGTGTGAGGCGACCCATGCAGTCCACCGAGGCCTAGCCGTGAGAGCGGCCGGATCGCTCCTCGGCCATCGCGCGGACCGCGTCGATGATCGTGTCCGGGCGGTCGATGTAGATCAGGTGCCGCGTCTCCGGAACGACCTCGGCGACGGCGCCGAGTTGGGCGGCCAACCACCGTTGGTTGCGCAGTTCCCTGCCGACTGAGTCGCCGGCGATCAGCATGCGTACGGGGATGCGCGGCACGCGGCCGTCGCGGTAGGCGGGCAGCTCGGTTGCCCAGCGGTAGTACCGGCCGTAGCCGCGGATCGCGGCCGCGAGGGCCTCCGGGCGGCCGTACTCCTCGTCGACCTCGGCCGGCGTCAGCGGCTCGGGTCCGTACGCGTCCATACATACGGCGGTATAGCGGATCCGCCGGCCAATCCACTTGGTGATGCTCATCGGCAGCTGATCGACGAAGTCGCCCACCGACTCGGTGAAGCCGCCCAACCAGGAGAAGAAGCGGTTCGGCGCCGGCTCGGCGGACGGGTCGACGAGGATCACGCCGAGCAGCCGGGGAACGTCGCGCCGGATCAGCACCTCGGCCGGCATGGAGCCCATCGAGTGCGCGACCACGATGGCCGGCAGCTCCGAGCCGCGGACGGCGGACTCGGCAGCGGCGGCCGGCGCGGCGATCGCGGGCGAGGGGTCGAGACCGGGCAGCGCGCCGGAGACGTACTCGACGACGGGCGCGTCGAGGCCGTCGATCACGGCTCGCCAGTCCGGGTGGCATCCGGCTAACCCGGGAAGGATCAATACCCGGTAGGGCGCAGGTTGCGTTCCTGGCACCTACCCACTGTGGCAGGCTCGGCTGAGTGCCAGCTGAGGACGAGCTGAGTGCGAGGCATGGATCGGGGACGGACATGAGCACCGAAATGACGACGCACGACGCCGAACGGACCACTTCGGCGTCGAGCGCCACTCCCGAACGTGCCGAGCAGGGCTCTCGATCGACCAAGCGCAACGCCAAGGCCGAACGAATCGCCGGCGTGATCGCGACCTGGATCGCCCGCTTCCTCCGCCTCGTCGCGGTGTTCTCCGCCGTGACCGCTCTCCTCCCCGCGCTGCGCGGCCCGCTGAGCATCGTGCGCGACATCATCGAGGTCACCACGATCAGCGCCCAGCCGAACCTCGCGTACGCCGCCTACCTCGGCATCCTCGCCGCCGCGGTGAGGCGCCGGAAGCGGATCGCGTGGTGGTTCCTCGTTCTCCTGCTGATCGTCCCGAACCTCATCTTCGGCATCCTCGAGGTGCTCAGCAACGGCGACGGCTGGCTCAGCATCGTCGTGCTCACGCTCGCGTTCGGGCTCCTGCTCGTCGCGCGGCCGGCGTTCCACGCTCGCGTCGCACCGCGAGCCGGCTGGCGGGCGCTGCTCGCGCTGGTCGTGATGGCGATCTTCGGTGTCGTCGTCGGACTCGGCGTGGTCAGCTTGTTCCCTGGCAAGACGACGACGTTCGAGGACCGGTTGCAAACGGTGATTGTCTACATCGCCGGGGGCACCGGATCGATGGACCCCGACTACTTCACCGAGGAGGAGAGCGAGGAGTCGTTCCACCATCCGGCGCACGTCGGGGTGGTGGCTCTCGGGATCCTCGGCGCGGCCGCTCAGCTGGTCGCCGCCTGGGTGCTGTTCCGGCCCGGTCGCAAGAGCTTGTTCCAGACGCCGGACGACGAGCGCGGCATCCGTACGTTGCTCGCCCAGCACGGCGAGAACGACTCGCTCGGCTACTTCGCCACCCGGCGCGACAAGTCCGCGATCTGGTCCGCGTCGGGGGAGGCCGCGGTCACGTACCGCGTCGTTGCCGGCGTCAGCCTCGCGAGCGGCGACCCGATCGGCGCCTGCGAGCACTGGCCGGCAGCGGTGCAAGCCTGGCTTGACGAGGCCCGCCGCTTCGCCTGGGCGCCCGCGGTCATGGGCGCGAGCGAGGCCGGCGCCGAGTGCTACGTCGAGTCCGGACTCGACGCGTTGGAGCTCGGCGACGAGGCCGTGCTGCACGTCGCGGACTTCAAGCTCACGGGCCGGCACATGCGGTCGGTGCGGCAGGCCGTCAACCGGCTCGAGCGCGCCGGCTTCACCTGCCGGATCCGGCGGCACGACGAGATCCCGCGCGATGAGATGGCGACGATCGTCACCGACACCGAGCAGTGGCGCGACACCGAGAGCGAGCGCGGTTTCTCCATGGCCCTCGGCCGATTGGGCGACCCGCGCGACAAGCGCTGCGTGCTCGTCGAGGCCCTGGACGGCAAGGGCGAGCGGCACGCGGTGCTGTCGTTCGTTCCCTGGGGACGGTACGGCCTGTCGCTCGACCTGATGCGGCGCGAGCCGGCGGCGCCGAACGGGATGGTCGAGCTGATGGTCACCCGGCTCGTGGAGGCCGCGCCGCGTTTCCGGGTGGAGCGGGTGTCGTTGAACTTCGCGATGTTCCGTTCCGGCATCGTCGAGGGCGCGCAGATCGGTGCCGGGCCGGTCGCACGGGTGTGGCGCAACGCGTTGCTCGTCGCGTCGCGGTGGTGGCAGATCGAGTCGCTGTACCGGGCGAACGCGAAGTTCGAGCCGGACTGGATGCCGCGCTTCCTGTGCTACCCGGCGTCGCGCGACCTGGTGCGGATCGGGTTGGCGTGCGGCATCGTCGAGGGGTTCCTGCCGGGGTTCCTCTCCGGGCGCATGCCTCGTGTCAACCCGCGGTTGGCAGCGGAGGACTTCGACGACGGCTGGGATCCGTGGGGCGAGGCGCCGGACACCGCGCAGCTGGAGGCCGAACGCGAGCGCCGGCTGCCCGAGCAGGAACGCGTCCGCCGCGCCAAGCTGCGCCGGCTCCGCGACGACGGCGTCGAGCCGTACCCGGTCGGTTATCCGCGCACAGCCACGATCGAGGAGATCCGTACCCGCTTCGCCGCGGTGGAGGCCGACCACTGGACCTCGGAGGTCGTCGGCATTACTGGCCGCGTGCTGCTGATGCGCAAGCTCGGCCGGCTCTGCTTCGCGACCGTCCGCGACGGCACCGGCGACCTGCAGATCATGATCGACCTGGATGACCTGGGTGCCCAGGAGACGTTCGAGCGTTGGAAGAAGTACGTCGACATCGGCGACCACGTCGGTGTGACGGGCGTGGTCGGGACGACGCGGTCCGGCGAGCTGACCGTGCGCGGGTCGTCCTGGGCGATCACCTCGAAGTGCCTGCGCCCGTTGCCCGACAAGTGGCACGGCATGGCCGATCCGGAGGCACGCGTACGGCTGCGCGCGGTCGACCTGGCGATCCGGCCGGAGGCGCGGACGATCTTCCATCAGCGCTCGTTGGCAGTGTCCGCCGTCCGCGACGTGCTGCGCTCGACGGGGTTCCTCGAGGTCGAGACGCCGATGCTGCAACCGGTGCACGGTGGGGCGAACGCGCGCCCGTTCCGTACGCACATCAACGCGTACGACATGCCGCTCTATCTGCGGATCGCGCCGGAGCTGTATCTCAAACGGCTGCTGGTCGGCGGCGCCGAGCGCGTCTTCGAGCTGAACCGGAACTTCCGCAACGAGGGCGCGGACGCGACGCACAATCCCGAGTTCACGATGCTCGAGGCGTACCAGGCGTACGGCGACTACGAGTCGATGCAGCCGCTGATCCGCTCGCTGGTGCTGGCGGCGTGCGAGGCGGTGCACGGGTCGACGAAGGTGTCGCACGCGATGCCGGACGGCTCGACGGTGTGGGTCGACCTGGCCGAACCGTGGGCGGACGTGACCGTGCACGACGCCGTCGGCGCGGCGCTCGGCGCGTCGATCTCGCCTTCCACGCCGGTCACCGAGCTGCGCTCGCTGGGTGCCGCGGCCGGCGTGGCGTTGGACGTGGAGGCGTCGCACGGCTCGGCGGTGCTGGAGCTGTACGACAAGCTGGTCGAGCCGCGGACGGTTTCCCCGACGTTCTATCGCGACTTCCCGACCGAGGTCTCGCCGCTGACCCGGGCGCACCGCACCGACCCGCGGGTGGCGGAGCGCTGGGACCTGGTGGCGTTCGGCATGGAGCTGGGCACGGCGTACTCCGAGCTCGTCGATCCGGTGGAGCAGCGCCTCCGGCTCACCGCGCAGTCCTTGCTGGCCGCGGGCGGCGACGTCGAGGCGATGCAGCTGGACGAGGACTTCCTGCACACGTTGGAGTACGGCATGCCGCCCGCGGGTGGACTCGGCATGGGCGTCGACCGGCTGGTGATGATGCTGACCGACCTGTCGATCCGCGACACGCTGTTGTTCCCGCTCGTCCGTCCGGGGAAGGCCTAGCGGGACAGCGGTCTGACGAGCAGGCCGCTCCCGGCGAGGCCGAGGCTGAGGGCCAGCAGGGCTCCGCGTTGGATGGCGCCGGCTGCCACGTAGTTGTCGGCGAGCGTGCGTACGGAGAACACCAGGAGGCCGCCGATCGCGATCGCGGCGAGCGCGAAGCCGGTCACGATCGCAGGCTTCGCGACGCGGGTACGGGCGGCGTACAGGACGAGCACGATCCCGCAGCAGACGACCGCGCT
This sequence comes from Tenggerimyces flavus, assembly GCF_016907715.1. NCBI lineage: Bacteria > Bacillati > Actinomycetota > Actinomycetes > Propionibacteriales > Nocardioidaceae > Tenggerimyces > Tenggerimyces flavus. Next base: position 4,668,366 of record NZ_JAFBCM010000001.1, read on the forward strand.
CGAGGTCCCGCTGGTGATCACGTGCGGCAGGTCGCTCGACGGTGTCGGGCATCCCGGTGTGACCGATGGTGCGCAGGCCAGCGGCATCGAGGCGTCCGCGACGGTCGCGGCGCCGAAGACGGCGAGCAGGACGTACCCGACCCGGCTCACCACGTCTCGTACGCTCACCGCCGCGGCGATTCCGGCAACCACCGCCACCACGCCGGCGGACGTGTCGCCGAGCCGGAACAGCCACGACCACGGCTGGTCCCGCGCGGCCAGTTCGCTGACCAGGCTGTCCGGTGTCGAGGCGTCCAAACCGAGCAGCGCCGCCAACGGCCAGGTCGTGTAGAGCACGGCCGCGATCACGAGAGCGACCGTCGCGAAGGTGACCAGCACCCGACGCCGTTGGAGGGTGTCCACCGGCCACATTCCACCGTCGCGGACCGGATCGCCGCAAATCCGCGTGGCGTTCGGCGCGGATACGGTCGATGATGAGGGCCGTCCGAGAGGAGACCGGATGCCCCAGCTGCCCACGCGGCTCGTCGAGATCGTCTGCGACGAGTCGGGTGCCGAGGGTGAGCATCTGGTCGGCGGCGAGACCACGGTGTTCTCGCACTCGAGCATCCAGCTGACGTCGGACGAGGCGGCGCGCATCCTCGCCGAGGTTCGCGAACGCATCGGCACTCCGATCACGACGGAGTACAAGTCCTCGCGCCTGATGCGCAACCGGGAGGTCGTGACGTGGCTGCTGAACGAGGACGGCCCGATCCACGGCGTGGCCAGGGTCTACCTGCTCGACAAGGCGTACTTCCTGCTCGTGCTGCTCGTCGACGTGCTGATGGGGGAGTCGACGTACTTCACCGACCTGCCCGGCTGGCCGTCCGCTACGGCGCTGCGACAGGCCCGTCTGCTCCAGGCCGAAGGGCCGCGGGTGCTCGGCGACGAACGGTGGTCCACGTTCGGCGACGCCGCCAACCGGCTGTTGCGTGCTCGGTGGCGCCGCGACACCGGTGATCCGTCCGAGCCCATGTTCACGCTGCTCGAGCAGGACCGGCCGAACGGGCTGCTCGGCGCGCTCCGGGGCCGGCGCGAGCGGGCTGACGCGTACCGTACGTGGCGCGACGCCCAGGGTGTGCTCGCGACCATCGACCCACTGATCCCGGCGGTGGCGAGGACGATCCAGCAGTGGAGCGACGACGGCGCCGCGGTCGCGATCCTGCACGACGAGACGAGCGCGCTCACGCCCGGCCGTACCGCGTTGCTCCGGTCCCAGCTCCGGCTGTCGGAGCTGCGGCGGATCGACTCGGGTACGGACGACCGGATCCAGGTCGCGGACTTCCTCGCCGGCATCGCGCGCCGGATCGCCGAGCACGCGCTGCGCGGGGTCGCCGACCCGGAGCTCGCGGAGCTGCTGCGCCCGTACGTCGATCCGGGCTCGTTGTGGGCGGACGAGCCGAGCTGGAGCGTCCTCACGTCCGCAGGATGAGCGGCCCGCCGCCGGGCATCTTGTTCTCGAGCACGATGTAGATCGTCTTCATGTGGCTGCCGACGCCGCTGCCGAGGTCGTCGATGCCGAGGAAGTTGCCGATCCCGACGGAGACGTCATCCTTGTGCTTGTCGCGGAACAACGCCTTGGCCTGGTCGTAGATGTCCTGGGCGATCACCTGGTAGATCTCGCGGGCGATCGTCCCGCGGCCGTGCTGGCGGTTCTTCTCGATGACCACCGTACGGATGCCGACCTGCTTGTTGAGCGCCTCCTCCGCCGCCTTCGCGCCGTCGGCGCCGCGCGGCCCACCCGTGCCGGGACCGCCGGTCGCGACGTCGGCGAACGACTCCGCGAAGCTGGACGCCTCCTGCCCAGCCGCGACCGCCGCGTTGCCAGCGTCGGCACCGCGCTCGGCGGCGTCCTGCATCAGGTACATCGTGCCGACGAGGAACCCAGCCGCCGCAGCGCCGGCCGCGATCGGCGCGCCGACCGCGACGAGCTCGGGCCCGAACGTCTCGCCGAGCCACTTCGCGATTGCCTTCGCGTCGGGCTCGATCGTCAACGTGAGCGTGGTCTTGACCTCGAGCGTGCCCTCGATGCCAAGCTTCGGAATCGAGATCTCCTTCTTGATCGGGACCTCGACGCCCGGCTTGATCGGGAGAACCTTGACCTCGCCCTTGTCGTACTCGATGAAGCTGACGCCGAGCTTGAACGTGACGTACTGCCCCTCGAGCGCGCCCTCGATGCCGACCTCACCGCCGGTCGGGGTGAACTTGGTGCCGGCTGTCGTCTTGGGCTTCATGCCGGTGACGGCCTCGATCACGGTCTTGTCCCAGGACTTCTCCAGCTCGGCCGAGACCGACGTCTCCGCGCCGACCGAGGTCCCGGCCTTGGCCGTGCCGGTGTCGCTCTCGCTGGTGGGTTTGCTCTCGAACGTTCCGACTGCTGTGGCCTCGAGCTCGGAGATCTTCGCGGGGATCGGGTCGAGGCTTGCGTTGATCTCTTGCTTGCCTTTGAAGAACGTCACTGCGTGTTTGGCGGCTACGCCTGGTACGGCTGAGCCTTCGCGTTGGACCGTTGGCTCTTCGGCGGCCAGCATGCGTTGGACGGCCGCGTTCCCGGCACTGCGTTGCAGGGCACTGAGCATGGCGGCTTGGTTGCTTGCGTCGGCCCGTTCCAGCGCTTCGGGGGTTGGGCTCGGGGTCGGGGGAGTCGACGGCCGGTCCGGGTCGTTCTTTGGCTCGCTGCCGCGGCGTCGGTGGCCGGTTGGGGGTGCGTTGGAACGTCGATGGTCTCCCACGTTCGCATCGTCGCCGAGGAACCGGCCGTCCGCACTCGGTAGCCGGGCGGCCAACGGGGCAGCGGTTCCTGCCCGTTCGGGTCGTGACGGGTCGGCTGTGGTGCGCGGCTGGCGTCGAGCCGCATCCAGCGGCCATCACCCGCCGCCGCATCCAGCGGCCATCACCCGCCGCCGCATCCAGCGGCCATCACCCGCCGCCGCATCCAGCGGCCATCACCCGCCGCCGCATCCAGCGGCCATCACCCGCCGCCGCATCCAGCGGCCATCACCCGCCGCCGCATCCAGCGGCCATCACCCGCCGCCGCATCCAGCGGCCATCACCCGCCGCCGCATCCAGCGGCCATCACCCGCCGCCGCATCCAGCGGCCATCACCCGCCGCCGCATCCAGCGGCCATCACCCGCCGCCGCATCCAGCGGCCATCACCCGCCGCCGCATCCAGCGGCCATCACCCGCCGCCGCATCCAGCGGCCATCACCCGCCGCCGCATCCAGCGGCCATCACCCGCCGCCGCATCCAGCGGCCATCACCCGCCGCCGCATCCAGCGGCCATCACCCGCCGCCGCATCCAGCGGCCATCACCCGCCGCCGCATCCAGCGGCCATCACCCGCCGCCGCATCCAGCGGCCATCACCCGCCGCCGCATCCAGCGGCCATCACCCGCCGCCGCATCCAGCGGCCATCACCCGCCGCCGCATCCAGCGGCCATCACCCGCCGCCGCATCCAGCGGCCATCACCCGCCGCCGCATCCAGCGGCCATCACCCGCCGCCGCATCCAGCGGCCATCACCCGCCGCCGCATCCAGCGGCCATCACCCGCCGCCGCATCCAGCGGCCATCACCCGCCGCCGCATCCAGCGGCCATCACCCGCCGCCGCATCCAGCGGCCATCACCCGCCGCCGCATCCAGCGGCCATCACCCGCCGCCGCATCCAGCGGCCATCACCCGCCGCCGCATCCAGCGGCCATCACCCGCCGCCGCATCCAGCGGCCATCACCCGCCGCCGCATCCAGCGGCCATCACCCGCCGCCGCATCCAGCGGCCATTACCCGCCGCCGCATCCAGCGGCCATTACCCGCCGCCGCATCCAGCGGCCATTACCCGCCGCCGCATCCAGCGGCCATTACCCGCCGCCGCATCCAGCGGCCATTACCCGCCGCCGCATCCAGCGGCCATTACCCGCCGCCGCATCCAGCGGCCATTACCCGCCGCCGCATCCAGCGGCCATTACCCGCCGCCGCATCCAGCGGCCATTACCCGCCGCCGCATCCAGCGGCCATTACCCGCCGCCGCATCCAGCGGCCATTACCCGCCGCCGCATCCAGCGGCCATTACCCGCCGCCGCATCCAGCGGCCATTACCCGCCGCCGCATCCAGCGGCCATTACCCGCCGCCGCATCCAGCGGCCATTACCCGCCGCCGCATCCAGCGGCCATTACCCGCCGCCGCATCCAGCGGCCATTACCCGCCGCCGCATCCAGCGGCCATTACCCGCCGCCGCATCCAGCGGCCATTACCCGCCGCCGCATCCAGCGGCCATTACCCGCCGCCGCATCCAGCGGCCATTACCCGCCGCCGCATCCAGCGGCCATTACCCGCCGCCGCATCCAGCGGCCATTACCCGCCGCCGCATCCAGCGGCCATTACCCGCCGCCGCATCCAGCGGCCATTACCCGCCGCCGCATCCAGCGGCCATTACCCGCCGCCGCATCCAGCGGCCATCACCCGCCGCCGCATCCAGCGGCCATCACTCCACGCCGCGCCTCGCTAGCCCACTACTTCCTCTTCAACATCGTCCACCGCTCGGTCGCTCCCAGCTCTCGACCGTCACTCCCATCCTCTTCACCATCGCCCCTTGAGGGCGTGTGCTGTTCTTCCGCTCTTGTTGTTGCTTTGCCCTGCTGTGCTTGGCGATTAGCTGGTCGGGCTGTGGCGGCGGTCGAGTGTGGTGGCCGGTCCGGGGCGCGTCAAGGGCGCCTCTCTGGGGCGCTTCGCGGAGGAGAGAGGCGTCGCTTCGCGACCGCTTTGCGGCACTTGACTCGCCCCGGCCCGGCCACCAGTTTCATACGCGCCGCCCCTGCCCCCGGAACAGTTCCCCGGGACAGGCCTGCCTGCGCCTTGGGTTTGTTGCCGTGTTGCGGTCTCTTGTGGAGCCGCCGTCGCTTGTGGTGGCGATGATGTCGGGGATTGCCCTTGCTGGGTTGAGCATTAAGCCGATCCGGCTGGTAGAATTCTGCTATGGAATCGACCATTTGCTCGAACACCACCGGCACCGCCGGTGGGGTGTCGGCGTGGTCGATGACCGACGACCAACTCACCACCGCACTCCTCGACAACCAGGCCGCCCTCAACTGGCACGAAGCCCGCCGGCTCGAGCTGATCCGCGAGGCCGACGCCCGGAACCTCGCCGTGTCGGCGGGTGCGGCGAACACGGCGCAGTGGGTTGCCGGCGTCCTTCGTGTTCCTTCGGCTGAGGCGGGTGCGATGGTGAAACTGGCCTCTCATCTCGACTCCGAGTTGCCCGCCACCGCGCGGGCGCTTGCGCGCGGCGAGATTTCTCTTCCACAGGTGCGGGTGATCTCGCGGGTGGTGCAGATGCTGCCCTCCCACATCTCCACCCCGGAGCTGCGCTCCCAGGTCGAAGCCACCCTGCTGGAGCGTGCCGTCACCTTCGACCCGAAAGTCTTGGGGAAGGTCGGGAACAGGCTCTTGGAGACCGTCGCGCCGGACCTTGCCGACCAGGTCCTGGAGTTGAAGCTCAAGCAGGAAGAGGCCAGCGCTGAGCGGGACCGGTTTCTGCGTATGTCCTTCGACGAGTCGTCGGGGACGTGGCGGGTCACCGCCCGGCTGCCGAAGGTGGTCGGGGAACGCCTCAAGCTGGTTCTCGACCCGCTGGCGGCGCCGCAGCCCGGACCCGACGGCCGCGACACCCGCCTCCCCGAACAACGCAACGTCGACGCATTGGACGAGGCCTGCCGCCGGTTGTTGGCCGAGCGGCTCGTGCCGTCCCATGGTGGGAACCCCACCCAGCTCGTCGTCACCCTCACCCACACCGGTGGCCGGACCCTGCACACCGGCATCGAACTGTCCCGCCGCCTGGTCGACCAGCTCATGTGCGAAGCCGACCGGGCATTCTTGGTCAAGCCCGAGGACCAGCCCGGCCGCGTCAGCATCCTCACCGACACCCAGCAGCGACTCTTCCAAGGCAAACTCCGCCGCATCCTCGAGCTCCGAGATGGTGGCTGTGCGTTCCCCGGGTGTGATCGGCCCCCCGGCTGGTGCCACGCCCACCATGTGGTTCCGTGGAGTAAGGGTGGACCGACCACCCGCGACAACGGCGTCCTGCTCTGCGGCTACCACCACCGGTTAATCCACCAGGGCGCGTGGCAGGTCCGCATCGCGCTCGATGGGTTACCGGAGTTCTTACCCCCGGACTGGATCGACTCCCAGCGACGACCACTCCGCAACCACCGTCTCACCCCGGCCGCCTAATGCGGCGGCCGGGCGGAGCAGTCGTGGCGTGGTCGAGCTAAAGCACCTCGCGGAGCCGCTTGGCGTACTCCGCTGCCTCGTCGTCGGAGGCGTACTTCGTCCGCGGCCAGAAGAACCCACGCAACCCGTCGCCTTTCGTGCGCGGAACCACATGGAGATGTAGATGCGGGACGCTCTGGCTGACCTTGTTGTTCAGCGCGACGAACGCGCCCTTCGCGCCGAGGCCTTCCTCGACGGCGACCGCGAGTCGCTGGCCCATCGCGAAGAACGGCTCGAGCTGGTTCGCCGGCAGTTCGGGGAACGTGCCGACGTGCACGCGGGGGATGAGCAGAACGTGACCCTTGAAGACCGGCCGGGTGTCGAGGAACGCGAGCAGGTCGGGTTCGTCGACCACGAACTGGGCGGGAACCTCACCGGCGGCGATCGCACAGAACACACAAGTCACCCGGCCGAGCCTAGCGAGGCGAACGCCGGGTAGATCGGCACCGGCTCCGCAGCGGGGATCCGCCGCGCGAACCATCCAGCGAAGGCACCAAGCCATCCGGCCGTCCTCGCCACCTCGACGAAGTCCGCGATGACAGCATGAATGCGCACCGCGCGGCGCTGATCCTGCTGCTCAGGTCCAGGCAGCTGGACGGCGTGCACGATCGCCCAAGCCCCGCCGGCTGCGGCCATTCCGCGACGGTAGGTGTCATCGTCGATCGGTGCGAGCGCGTCCCGATAGGCGTTCTCCGCAGCGGCGCGAACGTCGACTGGCAAGCGTCCCCATCGATAGCAGCTCGGGAAGGACATGCGCAGGAACGCTCCGTCCAGCAGGCAATGCCGGAAGCCGGCGAGCTCGAAGTCGAAGAATCGCACGCCCTGGTGGGTGATCCGGGAGTTGTACGGACAGGCGTCACCGTTCGACAGGGCGAGGAACGGGCCAGGCTCTTGCAACGCATGCAGCAGCTCCGACACGTCGGCACACCGCATCGCTCGCATCGCCCGCGAGGCTCGTCCAGCCGTCGTCGCGTGCAACTCGCCGAGCGCCCGTGCCCAGGCGAGGAGCCCGTCGGTGGCCGCCGCTTGGTCCGTTCCGCCCAGCAGGTCGTCCAGAGAATCGCCGGGGCCGACGTCCTCCGTCACCTGCACGCCGGCATCCAGGTCGGCGCCGATCAGCCGGACGGGTCGGTCCGCCGCCCGCCCTTGCTGCGGTGGGTGCGGACGATCACGGTCCGAGGAGCGTCGGCCGGTCCGCTGACCATGAGCAGAAGACGGAGGCGCACGGTCGTTCCCACAGCCTCGGACACCAGGGCTTCTGCTGTTGCCAAGGCGCGCATGGGGATCGGGCTTCAGGTGAGCTGCCAACCGGTCGCCGCCAGGACGTCACGCGCGATGTCCGGCACTGGTCGGTCGTCGGTCGGGACGCGAACGGTGTCCGCCGAGACGGACTCCTCGAGCACCCGGGCGCGGGCCATGCTCGTGCGCAAGCCGTCGTCCAGCTCCGAGCCCAGTTCGCGGGCACGTAGGCGGTCGCCGGCGGTGGTGTTGGACGCCGTGAGCAGCACGCGGATCAGGCGTACGTCCGGCCCCAGCGCACGCTCGAACATCGCACCCGCCGCGGGCAGGACGCTCAGGGTGTTGGTGTAGATCAGCCGGCGGTAACCCAGCGCGGCGAAGTTGGACCACACGGCGGTCAGGTTGCGTTCGACCAGCTGGGTCCGTTCCGGATCGCCCGAAGGCGCCGGGTGCACCTGCCCCATGAAGTCGCCCTCGATGATCGCGTGCGGCACTGCGGCCGCCCGCAAGAGGGCTGAGACCTCCCAACCGATCGTGGTCTTGCCGACTCCCGAACGTCCACCGATGAGCAGGGCCTCCGCGCGATCCATGCCTTCGATCCTGCCAGCCGTACGGCCACGGCCCACGTGCGAGGGGGAGGCGCGGTGTTTAGGCCGTGAATCCGGGGGATTCGCTCCGCCGGACACAGACGGTAACTCCGTTCAACAAGTGAACGAGAAAGGCTAGTTCATTTCGTTGTTACCCCAAGTCTTGACGTCAAGTCTCCGACCGAGTTACCTGTGCAGGGTGACCCTCAAGCCCGGCTCCCAGGCATCGCTGCGTGCGGCGAACATCCGCCGGGTATTGGCCGCCGTGCGGTCCCGCGGCGTGCTCAGCCAGGCCGAGATCGCCCGCGTCACCGGGCTCTCACCAGCCTCCGTCTCCAACATCGTGAGACACCTCGGCGAGGCCGGCACGGTCGACGTGTCACCGGGCGTACGCGGCGGCCGCAGGGCCCAGGAGGTACGGATCCGCTCCGAGCAGGGCCTGGTCCTCGGTCTCGACTTCGGCCACCGCCACATCCGGGTCGCGCTCGCCGACCTCCGCTACACCGTGCTCGCCGAGCGCAAGCGCGCCTGCAACGTCGGCGCCTCCGGCAGCGACGCGCTCGACGTCGCGCAGTCCCTGGTCGCCGAGGTCCTCGAAGAGGTCGGCGGCACCCACCGCGACGTACGCGCCGCCGGCGTTGGCCTGCCCGCCCCCCTCCCGGTCGACGGAAGGCTCGCGTCCTGGCCGATCCTGCCGGGCTGGGACAGCATCGACCCGCGCGGCGACCTCGGCGAACGGCTCGGCGTGGACGTCTACGCCGACAACGACGCGAACCTCGGCGCGAGGGGTGAGCTGGTCTTCGGCGCGGGTCGCGGCATCGCGAACCTCGCGTACGTCAAGGCGGCCACCGGCCTCGGCGCCGGCCTCGTCGTCGACGGACGGATCTACCACGGGTACGCCGGCAGCGCGGGCGAGATAGGGCATCTCACGATCGACGAGACCGGCCCGATCTGCTCCTGCGGCAACCGCGGCTGCCTCGAGACGCTGGTCGGCGGCCCGTTCCTGCTCGAGCTGATCCGCCACAGCCACCCGCACCTGCGTACGGTCGAGGACCTGGTGCAAGCCGCGGTTGACGGCGACGGTGGCTGCCGCCGCGTGCTCGCCGACGCGGCCCGCCACATCGGCTTCGTCGCCGCGAACCTGTGCAACGTCGTCAACCCGGAGCGGGTCGTCGTCGGGGGAGACCTCGCCGCGGCCGGCGAGGTGTTGCTGGAGCCGCTGCGCGCCGCCATGCCGCGGTACGCGGTCATCTCCGTGGCGGAGACGCCGGTCGTCGCCGCCGAGACAGGAGACCGCGCCGAGGTGCTGGGCGCGCTCGTCCTGGCCGCTGAGCAGGTGGACCTGCTGGGCGAACAGGCGGAGGAACGTTGGGACGGCGTGGGGACCCCTGCGCCGACAGCGGTAGCGCAGGCTGGGTCAGCCCTGCGGCAAAGAGAGGACGCACGATGGGGATGAGTAAACGCCTGATCGGCGCCGTCGCGGCGATCGGGTTGCTGGCCGTGGCCGGCTGTGGGAACGGAGGGGACACCAACGGCAGCGGCAGTGGCGACAGCGGAGGCGGCAAGTCCGAGGTCGAGGTGTTCTCCTGGTGGACCGGTGGCGGCGAGGCCAAGGGCCTCGAGGCCATGGTGAAGGACTTCGGCAAGAAGCAGCCCGACATCGCGTTCAAGAACGCCGCGGTCGCGGGTGGATCGGGAACGAACGCGAAGGCGATCCTGGAGAGCCGGCTGCAGTCCAACGACCCGCCGGACTCGTTCCAGGGCCACGCGGGCGCTGAGCTGCAGGACTACATCAAGGCCGGGCGCCTCGAGGACCTGAACTCGTTCTACGACGAGCAGGGCCTGCGCGACACGTTCCCGGAGCAGCTCGTCGAGCAGATCACGTTCGAGGGCAAGATCTACTCCGTCCCCGTGAACATCCACCGGTCGAACGTGCTCTGGTACAACCCGGCCGTGCTGACGGAGGCGGGCATCACCGCTCCCGCGACGACGGTCGAGGAGTTCATCACGCAGCTCAAGACCATCAAGGAGAAGACCGGCAAGATCCCGATCTCGCTGGGCGCGCAGTGGACCGCTGACCACCTGCTGGAGAGCGTGCTGCTCGGCGACCTCGGCACCGACGGCTACAACGCGCTGTGGGCCAAGGGCGGCGACTGGGCGAGCGCGGACGTGACGAAGGCCCTGGACCACTTCAAGCAGATCGTCGAGATGGCCAACACCGAGGCCGCGTCGACGGACTGGCAGGCCGCCGCGAAGAACGTCGTGGACGGCAAGGCCGCGTACGTCATCATGGGCGACTGGGCCGACGGCTACTTCCGCGAGCTCGGCAAGAAGCCGGACGTCGACTACAGGTGGGCCGCCTCGCCTGGTACGGACGGCACCTACATGTGGCTGTCCGACAGCTTCACGCTCCCGAAGGGTGCCCCGCACAAGGACGCCGCGATCGAGTGGCTGAAGGAGTGCGCGAGCAAGGAGGGCCAGGACCTGTTCAACCCGGCCAAGGGCTCGATCCCGGCGCGCAAGGACGCGGATGTCTCGCTGTACAAGGACTATCTGGCCTGGGCGCTCGAGGAGTGGAAGAGCAACGACCTGGCCGGCTCGTTCTGGCACGGTGTGACCGCGAACAACAAGTGGCACACCGACATCGACACCGCGGTCGGCCTGTTCCTGCAGAGCAAGGACGTCGGCAAGTTCCAGACGTCGTTGGTCGACGCCGCGAAGAACGGCGGACAGGTCTGATCTAGACCTAGCGCGGGCGGGGTCGCCGGACGAGCAGTAGCCGGCGACCCCGCTCGGCATGATTCGACCATGTCCACAAGCATTTCGAGGGGAGTTGCGTCGGCGTGCGTCGGCTTCGCAACTGGCTGCCTGGCCTGCTGCTGATCTCACCGTCGATCATCCTGATCGCGGTCTTCGTGTACGGCCTGATGGGCTGGAACTTCCAGCTCGCGATGACCGACAAGCACTCCGAGGTGTCGGAGGGCAACTTCGTCGGGCTGGACAACTTCGTTCAGCTGTGGGGCGAGGAACGCTGGAACCTCTCGGTCAGACACCTCGTGCTGTTCACCGTGGTGTTCGTCGTCGGGACGTTGATCCTCGGCTGGTTCCTCGCGCTGCTCATGGACAAGGGCATCAAGGGCGAGGGCGGCTTCCGCGCGATCTACCTGTTCCCGATGGCGATCTCGTTCATCGCGACCGGCATCGTCTGGCGCTGGCTGATGAACCCCGCGCCACCAGAACGCGCGGTCGGGCTCAACGCGCTGTTCCAGGATCTCGGTCTCGGCTTCCTGGCGAACGAGTGGTGGCAGGACCAACAGACCGGCATGGCCGCCATGGCGATTCCGGCCATCTGGCAGATGGGCGGCTACGTCATGGCGCTGTTCCTCGCCGGTTTCCGGGGTGTGTCGGAGGACATCCGGGAAGCCGCGCGGGTCGACGGCGCCGCGGAGTGGAAGGTCTACTGGTACGTCGTTCTGCCGCAGCTGCGACCGGTCGCGCTGTCGGCGCTCATCATCCTCGGGCACATCTCGTTGAAGGTGTTCGACCTCATCGTCGCGATGTCCGGCAAGCAGATCATCACCGACGTTCCCGCCGTCTACATGTGGCAGATGGTGTTCGACGCGCACGATCCGGCGAAGGGCGCGACGATCGCGTCGTACCTGTTGCTGTTCATCGCCGTGTTCATCATCCCGTACCTCATCTGGACCGTTCGTAGTGAGAGGCGGGGCTGACATGACCACGACCGTCGAAACCCTGCAGCGCAAGCCCGTTCGGCAGAACGCGCCGTCCGGCGCGCCGGTGCGCGCCACCGTGGCACGGGTTGTCAAGTTCGCCTTGCTGCTGTTCTTCGTGCTGGTGTTCCTGATTCCGGTCTACGTGCTGCTCGCGACGAGCTTCAAGCCGCTGGCCGAGGCCGACCCGAGTACGGCGTGGATGCTGCCGGCGAACTGGACGTTCGAGGCCTGGAAGGTCGCGTGGGAGCAGCTGTCCCCGGCGTTGTGGAACTCGGTGAAGGTCGCCGTTCCAGGGTCGCTGATCTCCGCTCTGCTCGGCTCGATGAACGGCTTCGTGCTGTCGAAGTGGCGCTTCCCGTACGCCGACCTGGTGTTCACCGCGTTCCTGTTCGGCATGTTCATCCCGTACCAGGCGGTGATGATCCCGCTGGTGCAGCTGATGGGGTCGATCAACCTGATCGGCGGGATCCCGGGCCTGGTGTTCGCGCACGTGGTGTACGGCATCCCGATCTGTACGTTGATCTTCCGGAACTACTTCGTGACGATCCCGGACGAGCTGATCGAAGCCGCCCGCGTCGACGGCGCCGGGATGCTGCGGACGTTCTTCTCCGTCGTGTTGCCGAACTCCGCCCCGGCGTTCGCGGTCGTCATCATCTGGCAGTTCACCTCGATGTGGAACGACTTCCTGTTCGCGGTGTTCCTCACCGGCCCGGACTCGTGGCCGACGACCGTACGGCTGAACAACATCGCGGGCTCGATGGTCGTGCCGTACAGCCAACAGATGGCCGCGGCGATTCTCGCGTCCATACCGACGTTACTGGTCTACATCCTGCTCGGCCGCTTCTTCATGCGCGGCCTGATGGCTGGGGCTCTGAAGGGCTAGCGAGCGTCGTCGTGCTGGAACGTGTGTGGAACGACACAGCGAGCTATCTCGCTGTGTCGTTCCTGTGACGACGCTGAGGAAGGTTTGACCTGCTGTTCCCGCAGGCTGTAGTTGACAGCAAGCAAGGAGTGAGCGACACGCTGTCAAGACACGCTGACGTGGGGAACTTCACCGTGCCGCGGCGCATCTCTCACCGTATAGGCAGGGCAATCTAGACTCAGGGTTCACACAGCGTTAGAGCCAACGCTGAAGCAAGGAGGGATCAGCATGAGCATGCTCGAGAAGATCCGGGGACCGAGAGACCTTGACGATCTGACCGAGCGGGAGCTGGTCGCCTTGGCGCGCGAGATTCGCGACGTGCTGATCGAGACGGTTTCGCGTACGGGCGGTCACCTCGGGCCGAACCTGGGCATGGTGGAGATCACCCTTGCGATGCACCGCGTCTTCGACTCGCCGCACGACCGGATCCTCTTCGACGTCGGACACCAGGCCTACGTTCACAAACTGCTCACCGGCCGCTACGAACGCTTCAGCGAGCTTCGTCAGGAGGGTGGCCTGTCCGGCTACCCCAGCCGCGCCGAGTCCGAGCACGACCTGATCGAGAACTCGCACGCCTCGGCGGCGCTGTCGTACGCCGACGGGCTGGCCAAGGCGTACGAGCTGCGCGGCGAGAAGCGGATGGTCGTCACCGTGATCGGTGACGGCGCGCTCACGGGCGGTATGGCCTGGGAGGCGCTGAACAACATCGCCGCGGCCAAGAACCGGCCGATGGTGATCATCGTCAACGACAACGGCCGCTCCTACACGCGCACCGTAGGCGGCTTCGCCGAGCACCTGAACGCGCTGCGGACCAACCCGAAGTACGAACGTGTGCTCGAACTCGTCCGCGCCTCGCTGACGCGTACGCCGCTGGTCGGCAACCCGCTGTTCGAGGTGCTGCACGGCCTCAAGCGCGGGCTGAAGGACATCCTCGCGCCGCAGGGTCTGTTCGAGGACCTCGGCATGAAGTACATCGGCCCGGTCGACGGGCACGACGAGGCGGCGATCGAACACGCGCTCGAACTCGCGAAGCGGTTCGGCGGCCCGGTCATCGTGCACTGCGTGACGAAGAAGGGCTACGGGTACGAGGTCGCCGAGCGCGACGAGCAGGACCACCTGCACCAGATCCGCAGCGACCAGACCGGCACCTGGACGGCGGCGTTCAGCGAGGCGCTGGTGGAGCTCGGCGCCGAACGTTCCGATCTCGTCGCGATCACCGCGGCGATGAAGGACCCGACCGGGCTGGGTCCGTTCGCCACGAAGTTCCCCGAGCGGTTCTTCGACGTGGGCATCGCCGAGCAGCACGCGGTGACGTCGGCGGCGGGGCTCGCGATGGGCGGGATGCACCCGGTGGTGGCGATCTACGCGACGTTCATGAACCGCGCGTTCGACCAGCTGCTGATGGACGTGGCGCTGCACAAGTGCGGGGTGACGTTCGTGCTCGACCGTTCCGGCATCACCGGCGAGGACGGGGCCAGCCACAACGGCATGTGGGACCTGTCGATCTTCCAGGTCGTCCCCGGTCTGCGGATCGCCGCGCCGCGCGACGGTGAGCGCCTGCGTGAGCTGCTGCGCGAGGCGGTCGAGGTGAACGACGCGCCGACGATGCTGCGGTGGTCCAAGGGCAAGGCGGAGGCAGAGATCCCGGCGATCGACCGCGTCGGCGGCTGCGACGTGCTCGTCCGGTCGGGCGAGCACGACGTGCTGCTCGTCGCCGTCGGCGCGATGGTGCCGACCTGCGTCGAGGTCGCCTCGCGGCTGGAGGGCCAGGGGATCGGCGCGACCGTCGTCGACCCGCGCTGGATCAAGCCGGTGGACGCCGAGCTGGTGGAGCTCGCGCGCAAGTACCGCCTGGTCGTGTCCGTCGAGGACAACGGCCGCGTCGGCGGCGCCGGCGCCGCGCTCGGTGTCGCCCTCTGCGACGAGGGCGTCGACACGCCGATGCACGTGGTGGGTATCCCGCAGGAGTTCCTGTCGCACGCGAAGCGCCCCAAGCTGATGGCGCAGCTGGGACTGGGTGCGCAGGACGTGGCGCGCGACATCGTCGAACGGGTCGCGCTGCTGGACGACGAGCTGCTCGACCCGACGCCCGAGCTGGAGACGGCGCCGCTGCAGAACGAGTCGCATCCCTAGCCGCTCGTTCGCTTTGGATGAAGGGCACCTTCATCCAACCCGCCACGCTCGCCGAGGTGTCGCTGTCCCGCATCTTGACATTGCCCACGGAAGGGGCGTTCCCCGGCAAAATGGCGCGGTTGTTGCGGCGACGAAGACCTCACGCACAGCATCTGATCGGTCGCGGACTCGACATGTGGGCCTGCCTGGGAGCAAGCTGATCTTGGTGACACGGATCTGCCAGGTAGCGCCTCGGGCAATGCGACAAGGGGGTCGGCCATGAGTCTGTTGCGGACCAAACCGGTAGAGAAGGCGATCGCGGACACCGACGAACCAGAACACAGGCTGAAGAAGAACCTCGGCGCGCTCGACCTCACCGTGTTCGGTGTCGGCGTCACGATCGGCGGCGGGCTGTTCGTTCTCACCGGTGTCGCGGCCGCGGACTACGCCGGCCCGGCGGTCGCGCTGTCGTTCGTCATCGCTGCTGTTGTCTGCGGTCTCGCCGCGCTGTGCTACGCGGAGTTCGCCTCGACGGTCCCGGTCGCAGGCTCGGCGTACACGTTCTCCTACGCCACGATGGGTGAGCTCATCGCGTGGATGATCGGCTGGGACCTGATCCTCGAGTTCTTCGTCGCGGCCGCGGCGGTCGCCGGTGGCTGGTCGGGCTACCTGCAGAACGTGCTGCAGGGCACGCCCCTGGAGATCCCGACGGCGGTGGCGAACACGACCGAAGGGTTCATGAATCTCCCAGCGGGCTTGCTGATTCTGGCCCTGACCGCAGTGCTGGTGCTCGGCATCAAGTTGTCCAGCCGGATCAACCAGGTCGCGGTCGCCATCAAGGTTGGCGTCGCGCTGATGTTCGTGCTCGTCGGCATCTTCTTCGTGAAGGCCGCGAACCTCAGCCCGTTCATCCCACCCGCGGAGCCGACCCCGCCGAGCGAGGCCACGGGCCTCACCCAGCCGCTCATCCAGGCCGTCTTCGGCATGGAGCCAGGGGCGTTCGGATGGGCCGGCATCTTCGCCGGCGCCGCGGTCGTTTTCTTCGCGTTCATCGGCTTCGACGTCCTGGCCACGACGGCCGAGGAGACCCGCGATCCGCAACGGAACATGCCGATCGGCATCATCGGAGCGCTGGCCATCTGCACGGCGATGTACGTCGCGGTGACGCTCGTTCTGACCGGCATGCAGGACTACAAGCAGATCGACAGCAACGACCCCGCCCCGCTGGCGACCGCGTTGACGAACATCGGTCAACCCGGCCTTGCCAAGATCCTCGCCATCGGCGCGGCCTGCGGAATCATCGTCGTGGTGATGATCCTGCTGATCGGCCAGACCCGCGTCGGCTTCGCGATGGCGCGCGACGGGCTGCTGCCGCCCGCACTGGCGAAGGTGCATCCGAAGTACCGCACGCCGTACGTCATCACGATCATCGTCGGCATCGGCGCGGCGATCTTGGCGACGTTCACCTCGATCGGCGTGCTCGCCGAGTTGGTGAACGTGGGCACGCTCGCGGCGTTCATCCTCGTGAGCATCGGCGTGATCGTGCTGCGGCGTACGCGGCCCGATCTGCCGCGGTCGTTCCGCACGCCGTGGGTCCCGGTGCTGCCGATCGTCTCGGCGCTGGCGTGCTTCTACCTGATGCTGAATCTCGCGATCGAGACCTGGATCCGCTTCCTGGTATGGATGGCCGTCGGCTTCGTCATCTACTTCCTCTACGGCCGCCGGCACTCCCGCCTCGGCCAGGGCCAGGCGCCTGTCTCCACACCGCCTGCCAAATAACGAGAAACGGCCCCGGACGATACCGTCTGGGGCCGTTCTCACAGGTCGACTATGCGGGCAGACTCGCCATACCCACGGGCAGGAACCTCTTGCCGGTCACCTTCTCGGAGATGCCGCTGCGGTCCAGGTACGGCGTGACGCCGCCGAGGTGGAAGGGCCAGCCGGCACCCAGGATCAGGGCGGTGTCGACGTCCTGGGCCTCCGCCACGACGCCGTCGTCGAGGATGCGGCGGACCTCGTCGGCGATGGCGGCCAACGCCCGCTCGCGTACCTCCTCGGCCGTCGACGCCTTGTCGCCCTGCACCAGCAGCGCGCGGGTCTCGTCATCGAGGTACGGCTCGCCCTTCTCGTTCCACGACCACACGCCGGGCTTCTTCGCGTCGACCAACCGCTGCAGGTTCTCCGACACGTAGTAGCGCTCCGGGAACGCCGCATGCAGCGTCTCCGCCACGTGCTGCGCCACCGCGGGACCCACCAGCTGCAGCAGGACGAACGGCGACATCGGCAGCCCCAACGGGAGCAGCGCCTGGTCCGCGACCTCCGGGGGAGTGCCCTCGTCCATGCACTGGGTCACCTCGCCCATGAACCGCGTCAACACCCGGTTGACGATGAACGCGGGCGCGTCCTCCACCAGGACCGCGGACTTCTTCAGCTCCCGCGCCACCGCGAACGCCGTTGCCAGCGTCTCGTCCGACGTCGACGGCCCGCGCACGATCTCCAACAGGGGCAGGATCGCCACGGGGTTGAAGAAGTGGAAGCCGACGACCCGTTCCGGGTGTTCCAGCACCGACGCCATCTCGGCCACCGACAGCGAGGAGGTGTTGGTCGCGAGGATGCACTCCGGCGAGATGATCTTCTCCAGCTCGCCGAACACCTGCTGCTTGACCGACATCTCCTCGAACACGGCCTCGATCACGAAGTCGCAGTCCGCGTAGACGTTCTTGTCCGTCGACCCGGTCACCAGCGCCTTCAGTCGGTTCGCCAAGTCCGGGTTGACACGGCCCTTCGCGAGCAGCTTGTCGACCTCGGCGTGCACGTACCCCACGCCCTTGGCGACACGTTCGTCGTCCAGGTCGGTGAGGACGACCGGAACGAGCAGCCGCCGCGCGAACAGCAACGCGAGCTGGCTGGCCATCAGCCCGGCGCCGACGACGCCGACCTTCGTCACCTTGCGGGCGAGCGACCGGTCGGGCGCGCCGACCGGCTTCTTCGCCCGCCGCTGCACCAGGTCGAACGCGTACAGGCCCGAACGGAACTCCTCGGTCATCACCAGGTCGGCGAGCGCGTTGTCCTCGGCCGCGAAGCCCTCCTCACGGGTGGACGTCTTGGCCGCCGCGATGACGTCGAGCGCCCGGTACGCCGCCGGAGCGGCGCCCCGTACCTTGTTGTCCGCGAAGAACTTGCCGCGCGCGACCGCCGCATCCCAGGCGTCGCCGCGGTCGATCTCGGGACGCTTGACCTCGATCTTGCCGGTCAGCACCTGAGCGGCCCAGCTCAGCGACTGCTCGAGGTAGTCGGCGCCGTCGAACATCGCGTCCGCGATGCCCAGCGCGAAGACCTCGGGCCCGCGCAGCATCCGGTTGGTGTTCAGCGCGTTCTCGACGATGACCTTCACGGCCTTGTCGGCGCCGATCAGGTTGGGCAGCAGCCACGATCCGCCCCAGCCGGGGAGGATGCCGAGGAAGCACTCGCTGAACGCGACGGCCGGCGCCGTGGTGATGACCGTGCGGTACGTGCAGTTGAGCACGATCTCGAGGCCGCCGCCGATGGCGAGCCCGTTGATGAAGCCGAACGTCGGCTTCGTACCGTCGCCGAGCTTGCCGAACACCTCGTGTCCGTACCGCGCGATCTCGAACGCCTGCTCGCGGCGGGTGACCCGCGGCATACCGGTGATGTCGGCACCGGCGGCGAGGATGAACGGCTTGCCGGTGATCCCGATCGCCTTGACCTCGTCGCGCGCGAGCGCGGTGTCGATCGCCTGCTCGAGCTCGGCCAGCCCCCGTGGGCCGAACGAGTTCGGCCGCGTGTGGTCGAGCCCGTTGTCCAACGTGATCAGCGCCATCCTGCCGGCGCCGTACGGCAACGCGACGTCGCGTGAGTGCGCGTGGGTGACGACCTCGTCGGGGAAGACCTGGTCCGGATCCAGTGTGGCGGTCACTTCGTGCCCTCCCATGCGGGGTTCTCCCAGATGACCGTTCCGCCCATGCCGATGCCGATGCACATCGTGGTGATGCCGTACCGGACGTCGGGGCGGTCCTCGAACTGCCTTGCCAGCTGGAGCATCAGCCGGACGCCGCTCGACGCGAGCGGGTGCCCGACGGCGATCGCGCCGCCGTACGCGTTGATCCGCGGGTCGTCGTCGGCGAGGCCGAAGTGCTCGCAGAACGCCAACACCTGAACGGCGAACGCCTCGTTGATCTCGAATAGACCGATGTCGTCGATCGTCAACCCGGCCTTGCTCAGTGCCTTCTCGGTGGCCGGAACGGGTCCGACACCCATCACCTCGGGCTCGACGCCGACGAACGCGTACGACACCAGCCGCATCTTCGGCGTCAGCCCGAGCTCCAGGGCGACGTCTTCCGCGGCGAGCAGGCAGGCGGTCGCGCCGTCGTTCAGGCCAGCGGAGTTGCCCGCCGTCACGCGGCCGTGCGGGCGGAACGGGGTCTTGAGGCCGGCGAGCGCCTCCTTCGTCGTGCCGGGCCGCGGCGGCTCGTCGGCGGTGGCGAGGCCCCAGCCCTGCTCGACCGAACGGGTGGCGACATTGACCAGGTCGGGCTGGATCTTGCCGTTCGCGTACGCCTTGGCAAGCTTGTCCTGGCTGCCGACCGCGTACGTGTCGGCACGGTCCTTGGTCAGCTCGGGGTAGCGGTCGTGGATGTTCTCCGCGGTGGAGCCCATTACGAGTGCCGACGGGTCGACGAGCTTCTCGGCGATGATGCGCGGGTTGGGGTCGACGCCCTCGCCCATCGGGTGGTGGCCCATATGCTCGACCCCGCCGGCGATCGCGACGTCGTACGCCCCGAACGCGATGCCGGAGGAGATCGTGGTGACCGCGGTCATCGCGCCGGCGCACATCCGGTCGATGGCGAACCCGGGCACGGACTTCGGCAGCCCCGCGAGCAGCGCGGCGGTCCGGCCGATCGTGAGACCCTGGTCGCCAGTCTGCGTCGTCGCCGCGATGGCAACGTCGTCGACGCGCTCCGGTGGAAGCCCCGGATTGCGGCGCAGCAGCTCCCGGATGCACTTGATGACAAGATCGTCGGCGCGGGTCTCGGCATACATGCCGCCCGCCTTGCCGAACGGGGTGCGAACGCCGTCGACGAAGACGACGTCGCGAAGCTCACGGGGCATAGGTGGAGCCCTCCTCACGCAGGGTACGGCGCGTTGCTACAGCCGATGCTACCCGCCGGTAACAATCCTCCGCCACCGACCCACCCTGCCCGGCCGGGGGTTTCGAATGAGGGCGTCCCTGTAGCGATCTATTCGATAGAGGGCGTCCCTCATTCCAAACGTGGCGGTCGGGGGTAGTGCCCAGGCCACGTTTCGGGTCTGCTCCGGCGTCCGATCCGCTGCTGCGGGATGTGGTTGCTGACCCTGCAGGTCGCCTCGTCGGGCCACTAGCGTGTCAGATCCTTGACGAGCCGAACGAGTTCCGCATGTTGAGCTGAGCCTCCTGGATCGGCAGGGACATATCCAAGTCGGGAGTAGAAGTCGCTCACGCTGTGCTCGCCGTAGTTACGTACGAACAGACTCGCTCGCTTCGCCGTAGCCTCTCGCTCGGCAGCGCCCATCAGCGCTGTGCCGACCCCGCGTCCCTGCCAGTCCGGCGCGACAGTCAAGCGGTTGATGTAGAGCGTGTCCTCGACTTGCCTGGTGCGGACTGCGCCAACGATCCGCGCACCAAGGATCGCGACATGAGCCGTACTTGACTGGAGCTCCTGCTCGAGGTCTCGCAGGGTTTGCGTGAGAGCGGGCAGATGGAAATCGTTGTCACGCCGGGCCTCATCGACGAAGGCCGCCCGTTGCAGAGTCAGAATCTCTCCGGCATCAGACTGGACCGCGGATCGCAACTGGATGTGACCTAGCCCAACCACATACCGCAGCCTAGGACCTCCGACGGCCCCTTCATCGAACCTGTGCTCTGGCCGATGTTCTTGCCGCAGCCAGTTAATCCCGGATGGGTCGTCCTGCATCGTGACTTTACCCACCAAGGAGGCGTTCACCACCCCTCCGAGCGCCCTCGGGACGCCCCCTTCATGGGCAAAGATGGGCGCCGGCTACCCGGTTCATGGCACGTGAGAACCGGGCTGGCCGATAGAGGTCGTCCCTCATTCCAAACGTGGCTGGTGGCGGGGGCTGTTTGGGTCGGGGGCACCCTGGTCCGAACCTATGGGACTAGGGCGCCCCTCACCCAACCCTCGGCCACCCGTCCATGATCATGAACGTGATCATGAAGGCAACCCGTCGTATACGACCAGTTCGGCTTCATGATCACGTACATGATCACGGGCATCGGGGCAGCTGTCGGATGGCGGGGCGGCGACGGGACGACCCGGCTTCATCGACACCACGAGAAGCCAGGGGCCAACAAGCGACCGCAACACGGCAGCAAACCCCAGCAAGAAGGAACCTGGCCCGGGCACCCGTTCCCGGGGGAGGGGGCGGCGCGTTAAGAACAGGTGGCCGGGCCGGGGCGAGTCAAGGGTCGAAGATCGCGAAGCGACGTCGTTCGCCGTCCGCGAAGCGCCCTCGAACGGCGCCCTTGACGCGCCCCGGACCGGCCACCAAAATCGACCGCCGCAACAGCCCACGGACAGCACCAACCCCGAGGATGCCTCATCTCGACACCGCGCCCAGAGAGCTCGACAATCCAGGGAGCTTCGCCAAGAGGTCGAGCCAGCCGGCACTCGGAGACGGGACTGCGCAGGTCGAATGGCCGGGGGTGGCGGGGCCGAGTGGCTGAGGTGGCGGGATCGACCGGCCGGGGGCGGCGGGGCCGACCGACCGGTGCGGCGGGGCCGACCGGCCGAGGTGGGCTGATCGAGTGGCTGTGTGGCAGGGCCGGCCGGCCGGCGCGGCGGGGCGGGGCGGTGATGGCGGGCCTCACTCCCAGACCTTGAATGAAGGGCACCTTCATTCAATAGGTTCGAATGAAGGTGCCCTTCATTCAAAACCGTGGCGGCTGGCCGGGGCGAGGGACCGGTATAGTTATACCGGTGATCGAACTGAAGACGCCGGCTGAGATCGGGCGGATGCACGTCACCGGGCAGTTTGTCGGCCAGATCTTGGCCGAGCTCAGGGGGCTCGCCGGCGTGGGCGTGGACCTGATGGACCTCGAGCACCACGTCCGGCGCCGGATCGAGGAGCGTGGGGCGGTCTCGTGCTACTGGGACTACGCGCCCTCATTCGGCAAGGGCCCGTTCCGCAACGTCATCTGCCTCTCGGTGAACGACGCCGTCCTGCACGGCCTGCCGCACAGGTACAAGCTCCGTGACGGCGACGTGCTCAGCATGGATCTGGCCGTGAGCATCGACGGCTGGGTCGCCGACTCCGCGGTCACCACGATCGTCGGCACCCCGGCAGACGAGGACCGACGCCTGGTCACGGCGAGCGAGGAAGCCCTCGAGGCAGCCATCCAGCAAGCACAACCCGGCAACAGGCTCGGCGACATCTCGGCCTCCATCGCCAAGGTTGCCGACGGGTACGGCTACCCGGTCAACACCGAGTTCGGCGGCCACGGGCTCGGGCGCACCATGCACGAGGACCCGCACGTCTCCAATCGTGGCCGCCCTGGCCGCGGCCTGGTCCTCAAGCCTGGCCTGACGATCGCGCTCGAGCCGTGGTTCGCCCGCACCACCGACAAGATCGTGTACGACCAGGACGGCTGGACGATCCGTTCGGCCGACGGTTCGAGGACGACGCACTCCGAGCACACGGTCGCGATCACCGAGAACGGACCGCTCGTCCTCACCCGCGTCCTCTAACTGCCAGAGGCCTTGACGGCCCACCAACAGCGCTCCTACCGTCTGCGGAAACGCTTACGCGCGTAAACGCTTACGCAACGGAGAAGCATGGTCACCGTTCACGACGTCGCCAGGCACGCCGGTGTCTCGATCGCGACCGTCTCGCGCGCCCTGAACGACCGGGAGCGCATCTCCTCAGCGACCCGTGACCGCGTCCTCGAGATCGCCAGAAGCCTCGGGTACCAGCCGAACGACCTCGCCCGCAGTCTCGCCGGGATGGCGACGCAGACCATCGCGCTCCTCCTCCCCGACATCACCAACCCGTTCTTCCCCGAGCTCGTCAAAGGCGTCCAAACAATCGCGGACGAACGAGGACACCTCCTGCTCCTCTGCCACAACGCCGACGACGGGGCGAAGGCGCGGGCCGACATCGCCATGCTCCGCCGCAAGAAGGTCGACGGCATCCTGCTCGTCGCCGGGACGCTCAAGGGCCGCGGCATCGCGGGCGCCACCAGCGACCTCCCGACCGTCGTGCTCGACCGGCGCGTGCCCGGCCTGCGGTCCGACGTGGTCACTGTCGACCATCGTGCCGGCGCGCGCAAGGCGGTCGAGCACCTGCTGGAGCTCGGACATCGAAGGATCGCCCACATCACCGGCCCGCCCGGCATCAGCAGCAGCAAGGAACGCCAAGCGGGCTGGGAGGAAGCTCTCCGAGCGACAGGCATCGAGCCCGACAAGGAGCTGGTCGTCCAGGGCGACTTCCTCGAGGACGGCGGCTACGCCGGCGGACGTGCACTGATCCAGCGCAAGGTCGACTTCACCGCCGCGTTCGCCGCGAACGACATGAGCGCGATCGGTCTGCTCAAGGCCCTCACCGAGGAGGGAAGACAGGTGCCGAACGACGTCAGCGTCGTCGGCTTCGACGGCATTCACCTCGCCGCGTACACCGCGCCCGCGCTGACCACGGTCGCGCAGCCCATCTTCGACCTCGGCAGACGAGCCGCCGAGCTCCTGCTCGACCGCCTCGCGGCAGCCGAACCCGACAAGGAACCTCACACCGTCGTCCTCGAGACCAAGCTGGTCGTCCGGGGCAGCACCAGCCAGAGGAGATGACCCATGCACGGCCGCGCCCGTACGTTGCTTGCGATCCTCGTCTCGGCACTACTCATGACCTCGCTCGTCACCGCCGACTCGTGGGCCGAAGAGCCCACAGCGAAGGGAGTCACCGAGCCCGTGCTCACCGGAACAGCCCGCGCCTCCTCCTCGGCCGACGCCGCCCACGGTCCCGCGGCGGCGATCGACGGCAGCCTCGCCACCTCCTGGCGGGCCGCCCGCAAGAACGACCAGTGGCTGGTGCTCGACCTCGGCCGACCGCACGTCCTCAGCGGCCTCCGGCAGACGTTCGAGAAGCACGACACCTGGAGCTTCAAGGTCTCCGGGTCGCTGGACCGCACGACCTGGGCGACGCTCGCCGACTGGTCGTACGGCATCGCCGGCAAGACGTTCGCCACCAGCGTCTCCGGCGCGTTCCGGTACGTCCGGCTGGACGTCCAAGGCGCGGCCCGCGGATCGATGCCGTCGAGCACGGAGTTCCTCGTCGAGGGATCGGCCACCGAGGTCGAGATCACCAACCCCGGCACGCCGGTGGAGACGAGCAGCGCGGGTGGCGGGTACGCGGGCAGGTTCGCGGTCGACCGGGACACCTCGTCGTTCTGGGGCGCCGGCGCCGGCTCGCTCCCGCAGTGGCTCACCGTCGACCTCGGCAAGGCCCGGACGCTGTCGTCGGTCGAGCAGAACTTCAAGGACTACGGCACCTGGAAGTACACGATCGCCGGGTCGAACGACAACAAGGCGTTCACCACCATCGTCGACCACGAGACCACCCCGATCCGCGGCCAGTCGATCCGCGACCAGGTGCAGGGCACGTATCGCTATGTACGCCTGACGATCCTGAGCACCGAGCACGGCTACTGGGCGGGCAGCACCGGGTTCAAGGTGTTCGCGCCGCTGAAGAACGAGCTGCAGAAGGTCGTCAAACGCGACCTCGCGGAAGGGACGACGGCGACGTCCTCCTCGCTGAGCGTGGGCTTCGAGCCCTGGAACGCGGTCGACTCGCAGCCGTCGACGGCCTGGATCGCCGCCGACAACTCGACCCCGCAGTGGCTGCAGGTCGACCTTGGCAACCTCAGCACGGTCACCGGCATCGAGCAGACTTTCCTCAACCAGGACACGTGGTTCTTCAGCATCGACGGCTCGGCGGACGGGCGTACGTGGAAGCGCCTGCTCGACGAGCGCGACGGAGCGACCGGTCGCACGTTCACAGCGAACGTCAAGGGCAGCTACCGCTACGTCCGGATGATCGTGCCGAAGCGTTCCGCCAACGGGCGCTGGGCGAACAGCCAGCAGCTACGCATCCTCGGCAACGGCTCGCCCGAACGCAACCGGCGCTGGGTCGAGCGCTCGCGGCCGTTCCAGCGGTTCTACGCCAAGCACTACGTCAACAAGTTCAAGGACATCACCGCCGACCTCGACGACCTGCGCGACCAGGGGTACGGCGGCATCGAGATCGCCGCACCGTACAAGGGACCACGTACGCCGTGGGCGGGTCTCGGCGCCACGGACAACTACGCGGTCGACCCGTCGCTCGGCACGATGGCCGACTTCGTGCGGATGGTCGACCGGGCGCACGAGCTCGGCATGAAGGTCGTGATGTTCGGCAACCCCGGGTACGCGAGCCCGGAGGCGCCGTTCTGGATCAAGGCGCAGAAGGAACCGAACAGCGTCGAGCGCAAGTGGTTCGATATCCAGCCGGCGTACGGGCCCGAGGCCTGCAAGGCGGAGGATCGCAGGTACTGGAGCGAGCTCGCGAAGGGCTGCTACTTCTCCTTCTGGACCGACCCGTTCAATCCCGAGAACCACATGCCGGCTTACAACTTCGGCAACCAGGAGTGGCGCGACGAGACCGCGAAGATCCTCAGGTTCTGGATGGACAAGGGGATCGACGGGTTCGGCGCGGACGCGCCGCGCGCATACCTCAACATCAGCACCGAGATCAGCAAGAAGTACCTCACCGGCGTGCTCGACAACTACGACTCGTGGACGTTCCCCGAGGGCCTGCAGCCGGACTGGGGCGGTGGGCGACCGGGCGACCTGCTGAACGGCGTACCCGAGCTGCGCTACAACACGATCCACGACCTGTTCGTGTCCTGGTGGGCCTGCACGACGCAGTGCAGCCGGATCATCCCGGCGATCGAGTCCGGCAACCCGTCGGCGTTGGAGAACACTTTCAAGGAGTCCCGCGACACGATCAACCAGCAGGGCGGGATCACGATGGCGATGCCGAGCTGGGACTCCGATGTCAACGGAGACGGGACGATCGTGCCGGAACGGCTCAAGCCCGCGACCGTGCGGCTGCTGGAGATGGCGACGATCCTCTCGGCCGGCAACCAGTTCTACATGAACAACGGCAACCACCTGTACCTCGCCGACGAGCGGACGATCCCGACGTGGACCGAGGACCAGCAGGCGATGGTCTACAAGCTGCTGCGCGCGCAGGGCGCGACGTCGGCGTTCCAGCCGCGAGGACTGCGGTATCGCGTGCAGACGAACGACGACAACAAGTACTACGCGTTCGTCCGCACCGACAAGGCCGGCGGCGCCAAGGCGCTGGTGGTCCTCAACTTCCAGAACACCGAGCAGACAGTGGACGTCGACGTCGTCAACACCGGCATCGACGCCGACCAGACCCCGCTCGACCTGCTCGCCGGTCAGCCCAGCAACGCGAAGATCGTGAACGGCAAGACACGGATCACCTTGCCAGCTAGGGGATTTGCTCTGCTTTCTGTGCAGTGACCTGAGAGGAGCGACGATGCGCACGTTCCGCGTTCTCGGTTTCACCCTCCCGATCGCCTTGATCGCCACCGTGCTCGTCGCGATGGTCACCGCGGGCCCTGCCGATGCGGTAGGTGTGGCGAACGTGGGGCTGCCTGGAACGCCGCGCGCGTCCTCCTCAGCCGCCGGCGCCGGCCCGGAGCGGGCGTTCGACGGCGACCGCTCGACGGTGTGGACCGCTGGCGGGGCAGGGGAGTCCTGGCTCGAGCTCGACCTGGGCAGCGACCACGCCGTGACGGGCGTGCGGGCGACGTTAGCCAGTCACCGCAAGTGGTCGTTCGTGGCCGAGGGATCGGCCGACCGCTCGACCTGGCTGTCGCTCGCGGACCGTCGCTACGGCCTGTACGGCAGCCAGTTCAGCCTCGACACGACCGGCCGGTATCGCTATGTCCGGTTGAGGATCACGGCGACGGAGGGCAACGTCCCCGCCAGCGTGCGCGAGCTGATGGTCCAGGGGATGCCCGAGGCCAACCTGGCGATCGGGCGTACGGCGACGGCCGACTGCTCGGTGAGCGGCTTCGGTCCGGAGAAGGCGATCGACGGCGACTCCTCGACGCACTGGGTGGCGTGCAACAACGCCCCGCCGCACGAGCTGACCGTCGATCTCGGCGCGGCCCGGCCGTTCACCGCGGTGGAGTACCACGCCAAGGACCAGGCCTGGCTGCAGTTCGCCGTGCTCGGCTCGAACGATCTGAGCGCGTGGACCGAGCTCGGCCGGCACACGCCGCAGGCGCGCACGCCGTTGCAACGCGGTCAGGTGTTCCGCTTCGGCGCGACCTCAACGTTCCGGTACGTCCGGCTGCGGCTGACCGCCTCCGAGTTCGACAACTGGGTCGGTGCCGTCGAGCTCCAGGTGCTCGGCTCGGCCAACCAAGCGGCCGAGCGCGACCTCTCTCTCGGAACGTCGACGAAGGCGTCGTCCGGCTACCAGAACCAGCCGCCGGCCAAGGCCGTCGACGGCAGCTCCGCGACGGCCTGGGTCGCCGACCAGACCCCGCACTGGCAGGCGGAGCATCCCGGCGAACCCCAATGGCTGCAGGTCGACCTGGGCAACGCCGCGAGCGTGACGCGGATCGAGCACAGCTTCGTGAACAGCTCGGGATGGACGTTCACGTTGCAGGCTTCGGCGGACGGCTCATCGTGGACGACGATCGCGTCGGGACCGCGTACGGGCCAGACCTTTAACCATCCGGCCGTTGGCGTCTATCGCTTTGTACGGTTGACGATTCCCGGTTCGTCGACCGGTGGGCACTGGCCGAACGCCCAGTCGCTGAAGGTCTTCGGCAACGGATCGCCGATCACGACCAAGTGGTGGGCCGACCACGGGCCGGTGATGCGCTACTACCCGAAGCAGTACCAGATCCCGTTGACCACGATCACCGCCGGACTGGAGGACCTGAAGCGCAAGGGCTATCAGGCGATTGAGCTCGCCCCGGTGCACGAGGGTCCGCGGACGCCGTTCGCCGGACTCGGCGCCACGAACAACTACGCGATCGACCCGTTGATCGGCACCATGGCCGACTTCGAGAACCTCATCGCGACCGCGCACGCCAAGGGCATGAAGGTGCTCATCTTCGGCAATGCGGGCTACTCCCATCCCGACGCGCCGTTCTTCCGCAAGGCCGAGCGCGAGCAGGGCAGCGTCGAACGGAGGTGGTTCGACTGGAAGGCCGCGCCGAACGGCGCCGCGAGCTGTGACAACAACGGCGGCACGGGCTGGTTCCTCAGCGCCACCGCGGGTCAGTGCTACTGGGTGCAGTGGACCAGCGAGGGCGTCAACCTGCCGGCGTACAACTTCGGCACGCAGGAGTGGCGCGAGGAGAACGCGCGCATCCTCGAGTTCTGGCTGGACAAGGGCATCGACGGCTACGGCGCCGACGCGCCGCGGGTGTACCGCAACATCACCGACGCGATCAGCGACCGCTACATCACCGACGTGCTGAACGCTTACGACATCTGGGCGCTGCCCGAGGGCCTGCAGCCGCACGAGCTGCTGGTCGGCATTCCGCAAATGCACTACAACGTGATCCACGACCTGTCGATCACGCACTGGGGCGGCTCCATCCCGGGCTTCGGCCACAGCCGGATCATCCCGGCCATCGACAGCGGGAACCCGAGCGCGTTGGAGACCGCGTTCAAGCAGAGCAGGGACGAGGTCAACCAGCAGGGTGGCAGCACGTTGACCGCGCCGAGCTGGGAGCTGGACGGCCACCTCGGCACGAAGGTGCCGGCCGACAAGCGACTGCTCGAGATCGCCACGCTGACGACGATGGGCACGCAGTTCTTCCTGCACTACGGCTACCACCTCTACCTGCCGCAGGTGGAGACGATCCCGACCTGGACCGCGCAGCAGCAAGCCGACCTCGACACGATCACCCGGGCGCCGAACGCCACGGCCGCGCTGCAGGCACGCGGTCTGCGGGCTCGCGCGCACACCAACGACGACAGCAAGTTCTACGCGTACAAGCGCACCAGCAAGAACGGCGGAGTCACCTCGCTCGTCGTGATGAACTACCAGAACACCAGGCAGGAGATCACGGTCAACCTGACCGGCCTGGACATCGCGATGGACCAGACGCCGCTCGACCTGGTGACAGGACAACCGGCGCCGGCGATCACCGACCCGTCGTACAAGCTCACGCTCGGGCCGCGCAGGTACGCGATCCTCGACGTCGCGCAGGCGCCGGCTCCGTCCGCTTTGCCCAACGGGGTCTACCGAGTCCGGCCCGAGGTGAGCGCGCCGACGTTCGCGCTGGACGTCCGCGACTGTCAGACCCAGAACGGCGCGGACGTCCGGATCTGGGACTGGATCTCGAGCAGTCCTTGCCAGGACTGGCAGGTGATGAAGGTCGCCGAGCCCGACGTGTACACGATCGCCGACCGCAACACCGGGCAGGTGCTCGACGTCGCCGGCTGCTCCACCGCGGACGGGACGCCGGTCAACCTGTGGCCGTACGAGGGGCGGAACTGTCAACAGTGGCGGATCATCCCGCTCGGCGACAAGGCGTGGCAGGTCGTCGGCGTCGGCAGCGGGAAGGCGCTCGACGTCGCCGGCTGCAACCCCAACCGGGACGCCGAGCTGGTCATCTACCCGTACCACGGTGCCCAGTGCCAGCGCTGGCGCTTCGAGCTCCAGTAGCGCGGAAACTCGGTTGAGCCGGGGAGCCTGGTGCGGCAGCGTTCCCCGGCGTGAGCCCTGGCCGTGACCTCGTCGCCGTGTACCTGCGGTGGATCTTCGCGCGCGCCGTGCTGCATCGCGGCTGGTGGCTGGTCACGTCGGTCTACCTGGTCGTGGAATCGGGGCTGTCGCCGGCCGAGCTGGTGTTCATCGGCGTAGCGCAGGGCGTCATCTCGTTGCTGTTCGAGGTGCCGGCCGGGGTCATCGCCGACACGGTCAGCCGCCGTACGTCGTTGATCGTCTCGCACGTGCTCATGGGCACGGCCATGCTCGCGACCGGGCTCGTCACGGACTTCTGGTTGATCGTCGCGACGCAGATGCTGTGGGGCCTGTCCTGGACCTTCGCCAGCGGCGCCGACGTGGCGTGGCTCACCGACGAGCTGGACGGTGCTTATGGCGACCACTCGCACCGCTCGGCCGCGGGCGGCCTCACGGGCATCGGGTCGCGATGCTCGGATGTGGCGGGTGGCCCTGCGGCAACCGACGGGCCTTCGGCCGGAGGGGGTCGTCCTCGGCCCCCGGAAGCCGCCACCCCCGAGCGTGGTGGTTGGCCATCGGTGTCGACGGTGCTGGTACGCGCCGGGCGCGCGGAGCTGATCGGGTCGGCGGTCGGGCTCGTCGTGATCGGCGGCCTCGGTTCGCTGCTGCCGCGCGGCATCGCGATGGTGATCGCCGGGGGAGCGATGCTCGCGCTCGGCCTCTACGTCGTCCTGCGGTTCGGCGAACGGAACTTCACACCCGCGACCGAACGCCGCTGGGCCGCCTCGTGGCAGATCCTCCGCGACGGCATCAAGCTCGTCCGGGCGAGCCGCGCGATCCTGGTGATGTTCGCCGCCACGTTCCTCGTGAACGGTGCCGACAACACTGCCCGGCTGTTCCAGAAGCGGCTGGTGGATCTGGGCTTCCCGTCCTCGCCGGTGCTGTGGTTCACCTTGCTCGGCGTGCTGACGCTGCTCGTCGGCTCGCTGGTGCTGCGGCTCGTCGAGGGGCGGGTGGACACGGCCGGTGGCGCGGTGCGGTGCTACGCGCTCGCCTGCGCCGCCGGAGTCGTGGGCTTCGCCGCGTTCGCGTTCGTCCCGGAGGAGCTCAGCGGCAGCGCGGCGTTCATCCTCGTGGCCGGGATCGCGATGCCGATGACCCGCGTGATCGGCGTGATCTGGGTCAACCGGGAGACGACCGGCAACGTCCGCGCGACCGTGCACTCGTTCCTCGCCCAGGCCGAGTACTTGGGCGAGATCGTCGTCGGCTTCGGCATCGCGGCGGTCGCCCGGTTCGCCGGTCTGCCGGCCGCGTTGGTCGTCTCGGCAGCGGTGATCGTGGTCACCATCGGGGTGATCTCACGGGCGCGAACACAACCCTGACAACCCTCTCAGCTTTCTCTCAGGTTCTCCTCAGGCCGACCTCAGCGCTGTCCGTCAGGCTTCCGACCATGACGTCCCCGGCAGTCCTGGCCCCGCTTCCCGCACTCGAGGAGCAGGACGAGATCACGCTCGTCTACCCGCTGCACGGCGCCTTCGCGGTGCCGGACAAGAAGCGCGGCTACAAGGTCGTCGACGTCCAACAAGGCGTCGTCACGGCTCTGCGGGACGACTCGATCACGGTCACCAGCGCGGACGGCTTCACCCAGACGTACCCGCTGCCGGAGCTCACCCGCACGACGATCGAGGCGACGCACGGCGTCACGCTCACCCACGGCTGCCGGATCACGCTGGTGTCCGGCGTCGACGAGGGACTGCGCGTGGTCTCGGTCGACGAGCCACGCGCGGACGGGACGCTCAGGTCCGACTTCGTCCCGCTGCCCCGGGCATAGGGGCGATTCTCAAGCCCTAGGCTCTGCGCGTGGCACAGACGCGCTCCGGGCCGGATCGCCCGTTGGTCCAGGCCGTTCGCTCCGAGCTGGAGGCGGCGGGGGATCCGGTCAAGGCCGGCCCGATGCAGGCGTACATGAAGTCCGATCTGCCGTACCGCGGCGTCCAGTCGCCGGGCGTGAAGCGGATCTGCCGGGACCTGTTCGCCGCGCATCCGCTGGCCACGCGGGAGACCTGGGACGCAACGGTCCGCGCGCTGTGGGACCAGGCGAAGTTCCGGGAGGAGCGGTACGTCGCGATCGCGCTGACCGGCTACAAGCTGTACCGCGAGTGGCAGGACCTCGGGTCGCTCGAGCTGTACGACCACCTCGTCACGACCGGCGCCTGGTGGGACTACGTCGACGAGATCGCGGCCCGGCGCGTCGGACCGATCCTGCGCGGCCATCCGGAGTCGGTGACGCCCGTCCTGCTGCTCTGGTCCCGCGACAACGACATCTGGCGGCGGCGGACGGCGATCATCTCTCAGCTCGGGTCCGGCGAGGCTGTTGACACCAAGCTGCTCGCCGCCTGCATCGAGCCGAGCCTCGGACGGCCGGAGTTCTTCCTGCGCAAGGCGATCGGCTGGGCGCTACGCCAGCACGCCCGGGTCGACCCGGACTGGGTGCGCGCGTACGTCAACCGCCACGGTCCGGAGCTGTCGCCGCTGTCCCGCAAAGAGGCTATGAAGCATCTGCGCTGAGCGCGTCGGCCAACGCCGTCGCGGTCAGCGAGACCTGCCACTCCCGCGCGCCGTTGCCGCGGAGCACCTCGGCGACGGTCTCGGAGGTGAGCTCCTCGGGCGGGGCCCAGGCGAGCCGGCGCATGGTGTCGGGCGCGAGCAGGTTCTCCACCGGCAGCTGGTGCGTGCCGGCGATCTCCTGCAGCACCTTCCGCCCGGCCGCCAGTCGGCCGGCGGCGTGCGGGTCGCGCTCGGGCCACGATCGCGCGGGCGGCGGGCCGTCGTACGGGGCGGCGTGGTCGGGCAGTCCGGCGTCCACGAGCGTGGACGCCTTCTCGACCGCGGTCCACCACAGCCCCAGGTCGCGGCGGGCGGTGCGGGTCTCGTACGGCGGCAGGGCAGCGAGCTCGGGCCGGCTCTTCGGCGCCGCCACCGCAGCGGCCACGATCGCGTGGTCGGGCAACACCCGGCCGGGAGAGACGTCCCGGCGCCGGGCGACCCGGTCGCGGGCCAGCCACAGCTCGCGTACGTACCCCAGCTGGCGCCGGTTGCGGACCCGGTGGATGCCGGACGTACGCCGCCACGGGTCGACTCGCGGCCGCGGTGCCGGCGCGGTGACCAGTGCCGAGAACTCCTCCAGAGCCCAGTCCAGCTTGCCCGCGTCGACCAGCTGCTGAGCCAGGACGTCGCGCAGCTCCACCAGCACCTCGACGTCGAGTGCCGCGTACGTCAGCCACGGCTCGGGCAGCGGCCGCGTCGACCAGTCGACCGAGGCGTGCCCCTTCTCCAGCCGGTAGCCGAGCAGCTCCTCGACCAGCGTCGCGAGCCCGACCTTCGGGTAGTCCAACAGCCGGCCGGCGAGCTCGGTGTCGAACAGCGTGCGCGGGCGCATGCCGATCTCGACGAGGCAGGGCAGGTCCTGCGAGGCGGCGTGCAGCACCCACTCGGTGTCGGCCAGCGCCGCGTCGACCGAGGACAGGTCGGGGCAGGCGATCGGGTCGATCAGCGACGACCCCGCGCCTTCGCGCCGCAGCTGGACGAGGTACGCGCGGTGGGAGTAGCGGTAGCCGGAGGCCCGTTCGGCGTCGACGGCGACCGATCCGGTGCCCGAAGCGAGCGCCGCGGCGGTCTCCGCGAGGGCCCCGTCGGACTGCACGACGGGCGGTAGGCCGTCGCGTGGAGCCAACAACGGCACCGGTTCGTCTGCTGCCGGTGCGGTCTCGGTCACCGCTCTACCGTAGTTGGGTGCCTGCGATTGCTGCTGACAACGCCTGGTAACAGCCTCGGGAGCGTGCGTACGGGACAGCTCAACGACTCCTCACCCGCCGGTGCGGAATCGCGACGACTCCGGGCGGCATCGGGGGAAGTCCGGCGGCCGTACACAGCAGCGTGCCCCACGCCTGGGCGTGGGCTCCGATCTCGTCGTCGACCGGCGTCCAAGAGGCGCGCAGCTCGATCTCGGCCCGCGCGGGCTCGTCGGACATGCCGCCGAAGCTCTCCGACGCCACCCTGGTCACGGTGCCGCTGGGCGCGTGGTAGCTCGCCCCTTCGGCGTCCAGGGCCTCGGTGAGCCAGCCCCACGCGACCGTGCCGAGCAGCGGGTCGGTGACCATCTCGGCGTCGATCTCGGCGCGGACGTACGCCACGCACCGGAACGTGCCCTGCCACGCCTCGTGGCCGTCGGGATCGTGCAGGAGAACGAGCCGCCCGGTGGCGAGCTCGGCCTCGTCGATCACGACGTCCGCGGTGATCGCGGCCGAATAGGGAGCCACTCGCTGCGGCGCCGGTACTTCTTCGCAAACGACCTCGGGCCTATAGCGGGCGGCGAACAATGCCGAAACCGCCTGGCTGAATGCCTTAGGCGGAACGTCTGCATCTCGTCGCGCGTCCACGCCGTGAGCCTACGTCTGACCACCCCCAACTGACCCAGTGCGACGCGCCGAATTCGCGCGGTACCGCCGCCGAAAGTCTGTGGAGATCGGCCTGGTTGGATGGGGTGGCCTGGCAGAGCGTAGCGGAACGGGTTCGCGTCATTGCTTTGGGTGACAATTCCTGCGAATGAGAGCGAAAGGGTGAAATCCGTGGAGATTGTGGGGGGAATCGCCGCTCGATCGTCTGCGCGAAAGCGGGTGACTGCGAACTCCGCTTTCGTCCGAGCCACTCGGGGCGACGATGTTCCGCACGTACCGGTCTGGTTCATGCGACAGGCCGGACGCTCACTGCCCGAATATCGATCGCTTCGCGAGGGTCTGTCGATGCTCGACACCTGCCAGCGGCCCGAGCTGATCGTGGAGATCACGATGCAGCCGGTGCGGCGGTACGGCGTCGACGCGGCGATCCTCTACTCCGACATCATGGTCCCGCTGATGGCCGTCGGCGTGGACCTGGACATCGTGCCGAACGTGGGGCCGGTGATCGCTTCACCGGTCAAGACTCTCGCGGACCTGGCGCCATTGCGGCCGCTGGAGGCGTCCGACGTCCCGTACGTGACGTCCGCCGTCCGCGACCTCGTGACCGTGCTGGGGAAGACGC
Source organism: Tenggerimyces flavus (assembly GCF_016907715.1). NCBI lineage: Bacteria > Bacillati > Actinomycetota > Actinomycetes > Propionibacteriales > Nocardioidaceae > Tenggerimyces > Tenggerimyces flavus. The sequence continues at coordinate 4,703,128 of NZ_JAFBCM010000001.1, forward strand.
CGCTGGTCGGCTTCGCCGGCGCGCCGTTCACGCTCGCCTCGTACCTCGTCGAGGGCGGGCCGAGCAAGGACCACGCCGCGACGAAGGCGCTCATGCACGGCTCGCCGGACCTCTGGCACGCGCTGCTCTCGCGGCTGGCGGTGATCTCGGCGGCGTTCCTGCGGGTGCAGATCGAGGCCGGCGTCTCGGCCGTACAGCTCTTCGACTCGTGGTCGGGCACGCTGGCGCCCTCGGACTACCAGGAGTTCGTGGCGCCGCACACGAGGGCGGTCTTCACCGCGCTGGCGGACCTGGACGTGCCGCGGATCCACTTCGGCGTGGGAACGGGGGAGTTGCTCGGGCTGATGGCCGGGACCGGGCCGGACGTGATGGGCGTGGACTGGCGCGTGCCCCTGCACGAGGCGTCCCGGCGGGTCGGTGGGCGCCCGGTCCAGGGCAACCTCGACCCGGCCATCCTGCTGGCGCCCTGGCCCGTGGTGGAGGAGCAGGCCCGCCGCGTCCTCGCATCAGGCCGCCGCGGCTCCGGCCACATCTTCAACCTCGGCCACGGGGTGCTTCCGCAGACCGATCCGGACCAGCTGGCCCGGCTGACGGAGTACGTGCACAACTGGAAGCCCTGAGCTCTATGACGCCCGCCCGTGGTCGCCTCACACGGCCAGTGACCCCACTACGTGGCGTCTACCCGGCGTAAAGGGGCCAATGATCATGTAAACATGATCATTGGCGCTGGGTGACGAGCTGCCCGCCGGCCGAGCACAACCAACCTGTCGACCCAGCGGGCAACCCGATCTGCCGCAGACGTTTCAGAGCGCGCTCTGGGAGGCGAATCGGCGGCGCCTGGCGCGCAGGTAGAACCAGGCCGGGATCGCTCCCAGCAGAGCGAGGGCGACGACGAACGGGATGAGTGCGCCGACCACTGTCAAGACCACCTGGACAGTGCCGACGAACGCGTTCCAACCGTCCGAAAGCCCTTGCAGGAAACCAAGATTGTCGTCGGGGTCGACCGGCTCCTCGTCCTTCGGCGGGGGCGCCGACAGCACCACGCTCAACGTCGACAGCGAGGACTGCGACGCGAGCGCGGACTGGCGGGCCTGCAGGGACTCCAGCTCGGCCTCGCGTGACGTCAGCTCGGTCTCGACCTGGACGACCTCGCCGACCGTCTTGGCCTGGCCGATCAGCGTGCGCAGCCGTTCGATGCTCTTCTTCTGGCTGGCGATGCGGCTCTCGACGTCGACAACCTCGTCGGTGACGTCCTGCGCGTTGTGCTTGTCGTCCAGCACCTTCGCGCCGAGCTTGCGGACGCCGACACGGACGCGGTTGAAGTCGTCGACCGGGACGCGCAGCACGAGCTGGATCGAGGTCACCTTGCCGTCCCCGTCGGTCGCGCTCTGCTCCGACGAGACGTACCCCTCGGCGCCGACCAGCACGGCGATCTTGTCGTTCGCCGCCTGGACGTTCGCGACCTCGATGTGGATCGTGCCGGTACGGATGATCGCCCGCTCGCGGATCTGGAGCCGCGGCCGGTTCTGCTGCTGCTTGGCCTCCGGCTGCGGCGCGGCGTTGTCCTGCGGTGCACCCGGCACGGCCTGCGGCGCCTTCTGGGCGGCTCCGCCCGATTGGTCCGACTGGCCCGAGAGGGATCGGGCCTCGGATCCGCCGGAGCCGTTCGCGCTCGTGGCGGCGCCGCTGCAGCCCGCCGCCAGCGCGAGAGCGGCAACCCCGCTGGCAACAGCGATCAGGAACGGTCGAGTCCTACGCATGACATTGGCCTCCCCGGAAGTGTTCGACGCACCTCAGACGCGGGAGGCCGCCAAGAGGTTGTGCCCGGAGGTCACGAGTTGGTAGCGACGTGCCAAGGTGGAGGCATGCCGCACGTGATCGTCATCGGCGCTGGGATCTCCGGCGCCGCCACGGCCTGGTTCCTGCGTCGTGCGGGTGCTGACGTCACCGTGCTGGACGGCGCCGAACGCGTCGGCGGCAAGCTGCACACGGTCGAGCTCGAGGGCATCCCGGTCGACACCGGCGCGGAGGCCATGCTCAACCGGCGCCCCGAAGCCGTCGCCCTCGCCCGCGACGTGGGCCTCGGCGAGCTGCTGACGCATCCCGCCACGACGACCGCGAACCTCTGGATCGGGAACGCGCTGCGCCCCATCCCCGCCGGCACGATCATGGGCATCCCGGGCGATCTCGCCGCGCTGAAGGAGAGCGATGTCCTGACGCCCGAAGGCCTCGCCCGCGTGGAGGCCGAGCAGCTCGGCGAGCTGACGGACGACGTCGCCGTCGGCCCGTTCGTCGCCGAACGGTTGGGCCGCGAGCTCGTCGACCGCGTGGTCGAGCCGTTGCTCGGCGGCGTGTACGCCGGGCACGCCGACCGGCTCTCGCTGCAGGCGACGGTGCCGCAGCTCTTCGCGCTCGCTCGCCGCGACCCGTCGCTGCTGCATGCGGTCGCTCAGGCGAAGGCGGCCACGCCGGCGAGCGACCAGCCGGTGTTCGCGGGGCTCGACGGGGGAGTGGGCCAGCTCGTTCCGGCGGTGCTTTCCGGCATCGACGTGCGGTTGCGCACGTTCGTCCGCGAGCTGCACCGCACCGAGACCGGCTGGCGGCTCGTCGTCGGCTCGCGCCACGATCAGTCCGAGCTCGAGGCCGATGCTGTCGTCCTCGCCTGCCCCGCGACGCCGGCGAGCCGGCTCCTGGCAGACGTCGCGCCGTACGCGTCCGCCGAGCTTGCGCGGATCGAGTACGCGAGCATGGCGACGATCGCCCTGCTCTATCGCCGCGAGGATTTCCCCGCTGGGGTTGAGGGTTCGGGGTTCCTGGTGCCGCCGCGCGAAGGCCGGACGATCAAGGCGGCGACGTTCTCCTCGGCGAAATGGGGCTGGCTGGCGGACCGTTCCGCCGACACCGTGGTCGTCCGCACCTCGGTGGGCAGGCTCGGTGAGGAGGCGGACCTCCAACGGACGAACGAGGATCTCGCCGCTGGAGCAGCTGCCGACGTCCGCGAGGCGATCGGGCCCGGCACGCCGATCGCGTGGCACGTCGCCCGGTGGGGCGGCGGGCTGCCGCAGTACGGCGTCGGCCACAAGGCGGCGGTCGAACGGATCCGCGCCGACATCGCCCGCCAGGCGGGGCTCGCTGTCGCCGGCGCGGCGTACGACGGCGTCGGCATCCCCGCGTGCGTCGCCACCGCGAAGGCCGCGGCCGACCAGGTGCTGGCGCAGGAGAGAATGGCGACATGACCGACAGCGCTCGACCGAAGGCCCGCGAGCTCAACGACGTGATCCGCTACACGATGTGGTCGGTGTTCCGGCTGCGCGATCCCCTCGGCGACGGTGACCGGTCCGCGCTGGCCGCCGAGGTCGACGAGCTGTTCGCCCAACTCGGGCAGAAGGACGTCGTGATCCGCGGCACGTACGACGTGTCCGGCCTCCGCGCGGACGCCGACGTGATGATCTGGTGGCATGCGCCGAGCTCGGACGACCTGCAGGACGCGTACAACCGGTTCCGGCGCACGGCGTTCGGTCGCCGACTCGACCCGGTCTGGTCGCAGCTCGCGCTGCACCGCCCGGCCGAGTTCAACAAGGGCCACATCCCGGCGTTCCTCGCGGGGGAGGAGGCGCGGCGGTACGTCAGCGTGTACCCGTTCGTGCGCTCGCTCGAGTGGTACCTGCTGCCGGACGAGGAACGGCGGGCAATGCTCGCCGAGCACGGCATGATGGCGCGTTCGTACCCCGACGTCCGGGCGAACACCGTCGCGTCGTTCTCGCTCGGCGACTACGAGTGGATGCTGGCGTTCGAGGCGGATGAGCTGCACCGGATCACCGACCTGATGAGGCACCTGCGCAGCGCGAAGGCGCGGGCGCACACGCGGCTGGAAGTGCCGTTCTACACCGGCCGGCGGACGTCGGTCGTCGAGCTGGTCGGGACGCTGCCGTGAGCTGGCTGAAGCGGTTGCTCGGCGGCGACGACTCTTCGCTGCCGGGGCCGGTGACGCTGGACGTCGAGGCGCGGCGGACTCAGCTGCAGGAACTGGAGTCCGCGCTGGACAAGCTGGTCGCGGCGATGGCGGAGAACACCGAGCGAATGTCCAACCCTGGTTGGCGAGGGCGCGTGTCGGAGTACCGCATGCTGTCCGGCGAGACTCGGCTGCTGCGGGCGCGTGCCTTTACCCGCGAGGAGATTCTCGATCTGGCGTTCGAGGTCCGGCCGGCGTTCAGCGGCGATCAGCCGGAGGACGTACGCGCTGTCGAGCCGTTGCAGGCCGAGCTCATGCGAGCGGCTGAGGCGTTGCAGGAAGTGCTGCCGGGGGAGCGCTCTTCCTGAGTCGCGCGTCGATCGCTTCCTCTGCTGGCTCTTGCGCTGGGGTGAGTGTGGGCAGGTCGGCGAGCAACGCGCGTACGGTCTCGGCGGCGTCGGCCTTGTTGGTGCCGATGACGCCGGACGGTCCGCGCTTGATCCAGCCGGCGGCGTAGACGCCCGGGATGACTTCCCCGTTCTCGTCGACGACGCGGCCTTCCCGGTTGGGCAACGTGCCGGTCTGCTCGTCGAACGGGAGGTCGGCGAGTGGGCGTCCCTTGTAGCCGACGGCGGCAAGGATCGCCTGTACCGCAAGGGTTTCCTGGCCGTCGAGGACGACCTCGGTGATGCCGTGCTCGTCACCTCGGATCTCGACGGGGCGGCGCCAGAAGTGCAGGTGCAGGCGTCTCGGCGCGTCGGTTGCTGGGCGGGTGGCCCAGTCGCGGAAGACGGCGAGGTTCGTTCGTACGCGCCGCGGTGCGTCCGGAGGGTCGTCGGCGGGAATGTCGGCTGGGTCGACTCGGACGTCGACGCCTTCGAGGTGTCCCAACTCCCTGAGCTCCAGCGTGGTGAACTTCGCCTCGACCGGGCCGCGGCGGGCGATCAGGTGGACGTCCTCGACCTTGGCCTGGTGGAGGGCGTCGAGGACCTCGTCGGACACGTCGCCCTTGGCGAGCCGTTCTCGGCTGGCGAGCAGGACGCGGGCGACGTCGATCGCGACGTTCCCCGCGCCGATGACGGCGACCGCGTTGGCCTCGAGGAGGTGGTCGACGTCGACTGTGCAGTGGGGGTGGTCGTTGTACCACTCGACGAACGCGGTGGCGGACAGGCTGCCGGGGAGGTCCTCGCCGGGGATGCCGAGCCTTCGCCCGTCGGCCGCGCCGACCGCGTAGATCACCGCGTCGTAGTGCCTCCGCAGCGTCGCGAGGTCGATCTCCGTGCCGTACGCGACGTTGCCGAGGAACCGTACCTGCGGCGCGTCGAGCATCCGCCCGAGCACGGCGGCGATCGTGCGCGTCTTGGGATGGTCGGGCGCGACGCCGTACCGGACCAGCCCGTACGGCGTGGCGAGGTGCTCGAGGACGTCGACCGAGACGGGCACCCCGGACCGCTCCAGAGAGTCGGCCGCGTAGATCCCCGCCGGCCCCGCACCGACGATCGCGATCCGGGCCGGCCGTTCGTCAACGGGATCGGTCACGCTTTCACAGTGCCACAAGCGTCGTGGCTCGGTGGGCTGGTTTGATCAAGCTCAATGCCGACGGGACGTGATCTCCCTCTGCTTCCGGTGGGGACCGCCCACCCCCGGCCGCACCCCGCCTCGAACCACCACGGCCTCGCCGTAGTGTGCCCGGATCTCCTCCATCGCCGACTCGGTCGTCTCCTGGATGCGGACCTTCACAAAGCCCTTCACATCTGGTCCCCACGACGTGAGGTGGACTCCTCGCGACTTCCACTGCTCGTGGTCGCGGTGGATCCGATGCGTCAGGGCCATCAGCTCGGATCGGCAGCGCAGGCTGTCCGCGAAGCGGAGCCGCACGTCCGGGAAGCGTCGCCTGAGCGCCGCGTCCAACGGCAGACCGGGCGTCGACATGCGGTGCACGATCACACCGGGCGAGTCGATGGAGATCCCGGTGTAGAGCTCGGGATAGAACGTGGTCGCGAAGTCGTCCACCACGTTGTTGAACTCGCCTGGTCGGACCTCGAACTCGAGGTTGGACAACATGGTCAGGCCTTGAGGTCGTCGTACTCCGGGTGCTTCTCCATCCACGACTTGACGAACGGGCAGAGCGGGACGATCTTCACGCCTCGTTCGCGGAGCTGCTCGAGCGTCCGGCGTACCAGCACCGAACCCAGCCCGCGCCCACCGAACGCGGGGTCGATCTCGGTGTGGATCAGCGCCAACGCCTCGCCGCGCTGCTCGTAGTACAGCGAGCCCGCCAGCTGGTCGCCGTCGTGGACCTCGAACCGTTCCTCGCTCGGGTTGTCCTTCACGACGGCGGTCATCGCGTCTGCTTCCGAGGCTTGGCGTGGTCGCGGCCCAGCTCCTCGTCGGGCAGCAGCAGGTCCGAGTCGGGCAGCTTCGGGTCGGGGATCTCCGACTCGGGCAGGTCGAGGTCGGGCTCCTCGGGAACCTTGGGCTCGGTGGCCTCGCGTTCTTCCTCGTTCTCGTTCTCGGGCTCGGGTACCTGCGGGATCGTCATCAGCCCTCCGTGGGTTCGAGCGTGAGGGAGATCGAGTTGATGCAGTAGCGCTGGTCGGTCGGCGTCCCGTACCCCTCGCCCTCGAAGACGTGCCCGAGGTGGGAGTCGCAGCGGGCGCAGCGGACCTCCGTACGGACCGACCCGAACGAGCGGTCCTGGATGTACCGGACGCGGTCCTCGGCCAGCGGGGTGTAGAACGACGGCCAACCGCAGTGGCTGTCGAACTTCGTGTCACTGCGGAACAGCTCAGCCCCGCAGGCCCGGCAGTGGTAGACGCCGGTGGTCTTGGTGTCGGTGTACTCACCGGTGTACGGTCGCTCGGTGCCGGCCTCGCGCAGCACGTGGTACTCGGCGGGCGTCAGCTGAGCCCGCCACTCCGCGTCGCTCTTCTCGATCTTCGCGGCACTGTCCTGGTCCGTCATACCTCCACGCTACGCGCGTCGACCGCGCAGGCAAGCTACGAACCCCTTACGGCCGTACGTGCAGCGCCAGCCGGACGACCTGGGGGTCGTGGTCGCTGACCTGGTCGTGGAACTCGGCGTTCACGTGCACGATCTGGTACGCGCGAATCCCCGTGCCCGGCGAGGGCGCCGGCGGCCACGGCCCGGGCTTGCGGACGCCCATCAGCGAACGGCTGACCAGGATGTGGTCGAGGATCTGCGAGTTGCCCTCGAACACGTACGAGTACCGCTCCGCTGCCGGCAGCTCCTGCGGAAGGTCGACCAGCGCGTCGCCCGCCTCCAGCAGCGCGGTGGTCTCGGAGAACTCGAAGTCGTTGACGTCCCCGAGCACCACCACCCGCGCCGAGGAGTCGACCGCGAGCAGCGACTGGACGAACGCGTTCACGGCCCGCGCCTGCTGGTGCCGCTGCGCCTCCGACCCGCGCTGCTGCGGCTGCCAGCGACCCATCAGCGAGTCGTCGCCGCCCTTGGAGTTGAAGTGGTTCGCGACGACGAACAGGGTCTGGCCGCGGAACGTGAACTCGCCCGCCAGCGGCTTCCGCGACGAGTTCCACGCCGCGTTCGTCGGGTCGATGCGCCCGGGCGACTGCGTCAAGGCGACCTTGCCTCGGATCTTCGTCACACCCACCGCCGACGTTGCTGACCCGCCGGGCCGGTCGACGAAACGCACGCCCCGGTCCGTACGGAACAGGAACGCGACCCGGATGTTGCCGGTCGGCTCGCCGCCGTCGGTGAGGTTCCGCGGCGAGATCTCCCGCCATGCGTACGTCGGCCCGCCCGCGGCGGAGATCGACGCGACCAGCTTGGCGAGCGTCTGGTCCGCCGCGACGATGCCGTCCGGGGTGCAGGAGGGCGACGGCCCGTTCGGGCACTCGGCGCCGGTGTTGTCCTGCACCTCTTCCAGGCCGAGGATGTCGGGCGCGCCGAGGTTGTCGACGATCGTCTCGGCGAGACGGGAGAACTTCTCCGCCGGGTCCTTCGGGTCGAGGTTCTCCACGTTGAACGTCGCCACCGTGACCTCGTCCGTGCGAGGCGTGGCGCTGAAGACGTCCTTCTTCAGCCCGCCCGAGCGCACCGTCGGCACGGCGGTCGGGAAGATGCGGAACATGCCGAAGTCGTACGACAGCGGCCCGCTCACCGCGCCGGGCAACGTGTCGCCGACGTCGGCCACCGGCATCTGCTGGTAGATGATCTCGTCGTCGACCGTGAGGCGCTGGGAGTTCGGGCGCCCGTACGCGTAGAGGACACCGTTCGACGGCGTACTCGCCGGAACGACGGTCCCGCCGGGCAGGACGACCAGCTCGCCGAAGTCGTTGCGCGCGGCGACCACGCGGGCGTCGCGGACCTCGATCAGCATCCCCTCGAGCGCCTCGTAGAAGTCGACCGCGTCACGCTCCGGGAGGAACTCGGCCCCGGGCAGCTCGATGTCGGATCGCGTCGTCGGGCCGCTGTCCGTGCTCTGCCCCGGTGCCTCGCGTCCGCCCGGGCCGATGAGGACCGGCGCGGGGACGTCGTTGGTCTCGGCGAGCACGGTGAACTTGGAGTTGACGAGCTCGGTGAGGTTGAGGTTCGGCCCGGTCGCCGAGCGCGGGCGGAACTCGTCGACCTTGCCGACGACCTCGACGGTCTGTCCGACGTTCGGCTTGGCGCCGGACGCCTCGGTGTAGACGAAGATCCCGTCGGAGGTGAGCTCGTTCCCGTCGCCCGTCGGGTCCTGCAGCCAGTAGCCGTCGAACTTGCGCGCGGAGACGACGCCCTTCGTCTTCACCAGCTTGGTGTCGTCGGGGGAGAGGTGGCCTAGGCCCTGGATCTGCGGGATCGAGTGCTCGAGCGGGTCGCCCGGTCCGGGGTCGGTGCCGCTGGCGTTGGTCGGCGTGGGCGCACCGGTGCTGAAGTCGGTGGCGTTGACGTCGGTGTCGGGGCCCGGGCTTCGGGTGGACGACGTCGCGTTGGCGGTCGCGGGAGCCGGCTGGCCCTCGGCGTCGTTGGCGCTGCCGTACCCGAGGAAGTCGACGACCGCTGGGTCGTTCGCGCAGGCGTTGCCGCAGGCGAGGACCGAGGTGGACCGGACGAGCGCGAGCTTGCCGTTCGTGCCGGACAGGTTGACGGCCGTACTGGCCTGGTCCGGAGGCGGCAACGCCGCTCCGTTGCCGGAGCCGGCGGCGAGCTGGACGAGGAACGTCTTGCCGGGCGCGACCATGCCGGTGAGGTCGACCTTGAGGCTGCCCGCGCCGGGTGAGCTGCCGCCGCCGAGGAAGCCGCCGGCCGCGCCGTACTGCAGCGACAGCCCGGCCAGGCTGACCGGCTGGGTGCCGCGGTTGACGAGCTCGACGAAGTCGTGGGTGAACGCCGCGCCGCTGTTGCCTCCTCCGCCGTAGACCTCGCCGAGCATCAGATCCGCCGACGCCGCGGTGGCCGGCACCGAACCCAACGCCACGCCGGAGACACCCAGCGCGACCGTGGTGGCGACGGCCGCGAGGGGCCGGAGACGGGGGAACGGCATGGGCATACTCCTCGAACCGGACAGCACTGGACCCCGCAGTTCCTACCAGCGCAGCGCTTCCTGAGGAAGGCCCGCGGATGAACGCGAAGTTATCCACAGCGGGAGCCGACCGTCCCTGCACGACGTCTGACCACTCGCGTAACGTTCTCGCCGGTGGTTTCGACCGCCGCGGTGCGGACGCAGAACGGCTGCTAACTAGGAGGACGGGGAGTCACGGCGATGACCACTCAGGTTGATCCCGGCAACATCGAGTCATTCGGTAAGCGCATGCTGGAGCTGGCGGACTACTGGTCGGATCCGCAGGGTGCGCCGATGAAGATTCTCGAAGCGGACCGAAGCTCGGTCTACTTCCCCGAGCCCGGGGAGCATGTCGAGGGCGACGCATGGCGTCAGGCGTACGACGGCAAGCGCAGCCAGCTCGGCCAGACGTTCGGCACGCTCTTCCAACTGCTCGAGACGTTCGGCAAGGGCAGTAAGAAGATCGCCGAGAAGTACAGCGATGCCGAAGCGTTGAGCAACGCGAAGATCGGCCAGATCGACACCATCCTCGCGCAGGAGGGCGTCGGCGGCACGGGAGGGCAGACGCCTCCTGGCGGAACGCCCCCGACGACACCTCCGACGGCTTAGGTAGGGGGAGCGCGCGACATGGCTCAGAGCCTGAATGCGATGGACCACAAGAACCTCGTGGCCCACCTGAAGAAATGGAACAAGGTTCCGGACACCGAGAACCCGGAGTACTACTACAGCAAGTACGACTTCCAGTTCACCAAGGAGGAGTGGACGCGGGTCGGTGACGCTGCCAACGAGGTCGCCGACCAGATGACCCAGGCCCTCCAGCGGCTCATGGACAGCGACAACGGGTGGAAGGGCGAGGCCGCGACCTCGTTCCGGCAGAAGGCCGACCAGATCATCTACTTCGCCCGGCAGATCGCCCACATGTCCGACGGAAAGAAGTACATCAAACCCACTCCGCCGCCTCCGCCTGACGACGGCAACCCGTTCCCCACGGGCGGCACCGTCAACTCCTCGGCCAAGAGCTTCACCGAGAACCTTCGTACGGTCCTCGACGAGCTCGAGGCCATGGAGAACGACCCGCACGGCAAGCTGCCCCCGATGCCTTGGTACAAGGAGGACGGGCAGTGGAAGGGGTGGTGGACGAAGGCCTACTCCAAGGGCGGCATCGGCGTCGACATGTTCGAGATCCGCTGTGGGGACGAGGTCTTCAAGGGCGGCATCACGAACGACGAGATTCAGGGGAAGTTCGGCGAGTGGCATGTGCGCACCCGCGAGGCGGGCGGCGGTCCGCTCGGATCGAACTACACGGTGCCCGCGGACTGGAAGGAAGACATCAAGGTCTTCTACGGCTACCGGATGAACTCCGGTCAGGAGGAGATCTGCAAGGCCACGGCGCAGAAGTACGCCACCGCATTGCAGGACGCCGGCGCTGCGCTGCCTGACGCGCCGCAAGCGCCCCAGCTCTCCCTGAAGCCTACCGGCGACCTGCCCGGCGGACCGGGTGGTCCCGGCGGTCCGGGTAGTGGTCCGGGCGGTCCTGGTAGCCCGACGGTCCCGGACAACCCGTTCCCCTCGGACCCGCCGCCTCCGCCGCCGGACCCGGACCTGCCCGACGAAGACGACCTGCCCGACCCGGACGACCCGGACGACACGGACCTGCCCGACCCGGACGACCCGGACGACCCGGAGCTACCCGACCCGGACGACCCGGACGACCCCCAGCTACCCGACCCGGACGACCCGGACGACCCCCAGCTACCCGACCCGAACGACCCGGGTGACGACGGATCGGATCAGGACAGTGACGGGGACGGGATTCCGGACTGGAAGGACACCGACGACGACGGCGACGGGGTTCCGGACTGGAAGGACACCGACGACGACGGCGACGGCGTCCCTGACTGGAAGGACACCGGCTCTGGCGGCGGTGGCTACGGCGGGGGCGGTGGCGGTGGGGTGGACACCGGTACCGAGACGGCACGGGCGGGTTCCGGCAGCCTCCCACTGCCCGGTGAGGTGCCCAACGCCGCGATGTCCGGCGGGCCGACAGGCCCGTCCGGTCTCGTCGGAACCGGCGCGTCCGGAGCGGGCGTCGGCGTGGGAGCCGGCGGTGTTCCGGGTGCCGGTGCCGGCCTCGGCGCGGGTGCTGGTGCTGGGCGCGGCCTGACTGGTACGGGCGGGATGATGCCGCCGATGATGGGTGGTGGCGGCGGTGGTGGAGCCGGCCAGGAGCAGGAGCAGGAACGCAACACTTGGCTGGAAGAGGACGAGAACGTCTGGACGGGCGACGACGATGACGCCCCGCCGCCGGTGATCGGTGGGTCGGTCTAGCCGACCGAAGCGAAGACGTCACGAAGGCGGGGCAGGACCTCCACACGAGGCGCCTGCCCCGCCTTTCGTGCGCTAGCGTGCGAGGTATGGCGACGCCGTACGAGGAGATCGAGGTCCAAGGCCGGACCGTACGCATCTCCAACCCGGACAAGGTCTACTTCCCTGAGCGTGGATTCACCAAGCGGGACGTGGTGAACTACTTCGTCTCCGTCGGCGACGGCATCCTCGGCGCCCTCAAGCACCGGCCCACCACGCTCGAGCGCTGGCCCGGCGGCGTCTTCGAAGGAGCCAAGCTCTCCACCCGCGGCGACAACCGGGGCGACGCGTTCTACCAGAAGCGCGTCCCCAAGGGCGCCCCCGACTGGGTCGAGACCGTCCAGATCGCGTTCCCCAGCGGCCGCACCGCCGACGAGGTCTGCCCGACCGAGACCGCGGTCGTCGCCTGGGCCGCCAACCTCGGCACGCTCACGTTCCACTGCTGGCCGGTCAGTCGCACCGACGTCGACCGTCCCGACCAGCTGCGCATCGACCTCGATCCGCAGCCCGGCACCGACTTCAAGGACGCGGTCAAGGTCGCTCCGCACCTGCGCGCGCTTCTGCAGGAGCTCGGCATGGACGGCTTCCCCAAGACCTCCGGCGGCCGCGGCCTGCACGTGTACGTACCGATCGAGCCGCGCTGGACGTTCGTCGAAGCACGCCGCGCCCTCATCGCGCTCGGCCGCGAGCTGGAACGCCGCCTCCCCGACCAGGTCACGATGAGCTGGTGGAAGGAAGAACGCGGCGAACGCATCTTCATCGACTTCAACCAGATGTGCCGCGACCGTACGATCGCCTCCGCGTACTCCATCCGCGCCAACCCCCGCGCCACGACGAGCGCGCCGCTGCGCTGGGACGAGCTCGAGGACGTCGTGCCGCACGACTTCGACGTCGTCACGCTGCCCAAGCGGTTCGCCGAGATCGGCGACCCGCACGCCGACGTCGTCCGCGAGGGCTACAGCCTCGAGCCGCTGATCGAGATGGTCGAGCGCGACGAACGCGACCACGGCCTCGGCGAGATGCCGTACCCGCCCGACTACCCGAAGATGCCCGGCGAGCCGCCGCGGGTGCAGCCGAGCAAGAAGAACCCTCTGAACTGGGAAGATTCGCCTAGCTGAGCTGCCTGGTTCACTAGCCTACCGCTGACTCACCGGATAACCTAGCGGAATGCCGGAACTGCTCGACGACCTGCACACCATGTGGCAGCGCGACCTGCGCGCGGCCGACAAGAGCCCGCGCACGATCACGATCTACGGACAGTCGGTGCGGTTCTTCGTCGCCTGGCTCGCCTCCCACGAGCGGCCGGCGACGCTCGACGAGATGACCAAGGCGGCGGTCGCGACCTGGCTCGGCGACCTCGCCGACGCCGGTCAGGCGCCGAACACTCTCCGGACCCGGTTCCGCGGACTGCGCCGGTTCTGCAACTGGCTGGTCGCGGAGGAGTTCCTCACCCGGTCGCCGATGGCCGGGCTGGAGCAGCCGACCGCGGCCGCGGCGCCGGTCCCGATCCTCAGCGACGACGAGATCGCCAAGCTGCTGAAGGCGACCGGCGGTAGGACGTTCGAGGACCGCCGTGACCACGCGATCCTGCGCGTGTTGTTCGACGGCGGGGTCCGCATCTCCGAGTGCGCGCGGCTGCAGCTCGAGGACGTGGACCTCGACGACTTCCAGGTGATCCGGGTGCAGGGGAAGGGGCGCAAGATCCGCGTCGTGCCGATCGGCGCCAAGACGGTGAACGCGCTCAGCAAGTACCTGCACGACCGCCGGCCCCACAAGCATGCCGATTCCCCGGCGCTGTGGCTGTCCCAGCGCGGCGCCATGTCCGTTGACGGCGTCGACGAACGGATCCGGGTCCGGGCCGCCCAGGCCGGCGTGGAGAACCTGCACGCGCACCGGTTCCGGCACACAGCCGCGCACACCTGGCTCAGCTCCGGTGGCGGCGAGCAGGACCTGAAGCGGCTGATGGGCTGGAGCTCCGACGCGATGCTCGCGGTCTATGGCGCCAGCGCAGCCGAGGAACGCGCGCGCGAGGCGGCCCGCCGGATGCGCCTCGGGGACCGGCTGTGAACGGGTTCGGCAGGCGGCTGCACACCTTCGCCGACGGGGCCAAGGACGCCGTCGGCAGGACGCTCGCCGGGATGTCCCGGCAGGCGTCCGGGCTCGGCGACGCTCTCAAGGGTGCTGCCAGGCTGGCGGACACGCTTAAGGACCAGCCGCCGACCACGTACCGGTGCGCTAAGTGCGGCAAGGTCGTGGCGAGGTTCCACCCGGACGGGCACGGCAAGCGGAAGCTGAACTACTCGGTGCGCGACGGCGAGCCGTTCACCTGCCCCGAGCACGGACGGCTCGATGACACCCAAGACACGGGCAAGGGCGGCAACGTTCGCCTGCCTCCGGTAGGCTAGATCCCGTCAGCCTGCCGGGCCGTCGCAAGAGGGCTTACTCGGCGTCAAGGTCGCAGAGGGCGCTGCGAATCACCTGCATATGCGGGAGATTCACAGTGCCCCGGAACAGCCGGCCCCTCACCCCAGAACAGCGCAGCCTGCGCGCCCGCATCGGCGGGCACTCCGTCCAGGCCAAGTACGGCCCCGACGTCATCGCCAAGCGCGCACGCGCCAACTCCCCGTCCTCGCTGGAATGGCACGAGCGCCAAGTCGACCCCGACGGCGTTCTTACGCGCGAGGACCGCCGCCGCCGCGGCGAGCAGAGCCTCAAGGCCTACTTCACCAAGCTGTCGCTGAAGTCCGTGCGCGCTCGCCGGCTCCGCGAAGAGGCCGCGCAGATCGAGGCCGAGATCCGCTCAAGCGCCAGCCCCGACGACGGGGAGGCGGCGTAGTGATCCAACGAGAAGGCCCCGCGTCGCCGAACGCGGGGCCCAAGGGGACGACCGGCAGGAAGTCCGACACCAGCGTACGCCGGTCCGCCGACGATCGACGTCGCGAGCTTCGTAACCGGCTGGTCGCTGTCGCTGATCGGCTCGAGGAGACCGATCCCGGAGTCGCCGAGCTCGCGACGCTGCTGGCCGACGACCTGGACGACCGACCGGATCGTAGTTCGTGCTGGACATGCGGGTCGCTCGACTACGCCGCGCGCGAACGGCTCGCTGACTGCTCAACGGTCTGCCCGGTGGCGGCCCGCCATGGGTGACGTCAACGGGCGCAACAGTGTTGCGTGGGGATCGACCGAGCTGGTCGCGGACAACTGGACTCCACCCACGCCACCGCACGAGATCGCCGACGACTCCGACGCTTCCCGCGCCTGGTACGCCGAGCAGAAGGCCCTGCACCTGAATGACGAGCAGCCCGACCTGCTCGTCGGCATGCGGAACGGTGCCTGGCTTGACCAGCAGACGTTCCCGCCACTGCGCTACGCGGTGCCCGGCGTCGTCCCCGAGGGGTTCAGCTTGCTCGTCGGCCCACCGAAGGCAGGCAAGTCGTGGCTCGTGCTCGCGTTCGGGCTCGCGATCGCGTCCGGCGGCCGCGCGCTCGGCTCGATCGACGTCGGCCCACCGCGGCCAGTGCTCTACCTCGCGCTCGAGGACGGCGACCGCCGGCTACAGGAACGCTGCCGGCAGCTGCTCGAGCGTGACCCGATCCCGGAGCGGCTGCACTACATGACCCGGATCATGCCCGGCAAGGTCCTGCAGACCCTCGAGGCGTGGCTCGCGCACCATGGGCACGACTCACCGCTGCTCGTGCTCGACACCCTCGGCCGCACCATGCCGCCCGCGCTGCAAGGCGAAACGACCTACTCGCGCGACTACCGGATCGGCGCCGCGCTCAAGCGGCTTGTCGACGACCACCCCGGCGCTTCGCTGCTCGTCAATCATCACGATCGCAAGGCTTCCTCCGACGACTTCGTCGATGCAGTCTCAGGAACTAACGGTCTCGCCGGCAGCGCGGACACGATCATCGTGCTCGCACGGCCACGCAATCAGCGGGACGGGCAGTTGAAGATCACCGGGCGCGACGTCCCCGAAGGCGAGTACGCGGTCTCGTTCAACGATGCCGCGTGGCAGCTCGACGGTCGCGATCTGGCCGAGGCTGCGCAGCGTGCCCGCGAGCAGAAGGTGACCGCCGGACTGGGCGACCGGTCCGCCGACGTCGCGGCGTACGTCATGTCCAACCCGAAGGGCGTCCGGGCCGCCGAGGTCGCGCTCGCGCTCGGGATCGACCAGGCCACCGCCCGCGTGTATCTCGCCCGCCTCTACGACGCCGACCGCATCGAGAGGGCTGGCCGCGGTCTCTATGGACCCCCTATACCCCCTGTTACAAGCGTTACGAGTGTTACGTCGGAAGACGTCGAGCCGCTAGAACGCAACACAAATAACACTCGTAACACCCCCTCTAGGGGTGCTGACGAGATCCCCGAAGACCCCGCGCTCGACGAAGCCCGAAGGCGCCACGAAGATGCCGAAGATGCCAGCCCTCAGGAGCTGGCGCCTACGGCATCTTCGGGTGGTGAGTTGGCGCCTTCTATCGAGCAGCTCGCGCTCGGCGACACCGCAACGCACCCTCCCGAAGGGGATCCCGCATGACCGCCGAACAGCTGCGTCAGGCGTACGCCGCGCTCGACAGCCACGACGCCAAGCTAACCGCGATCGCCCTCGAGTTTGGTGTGCCCGTCGTCGCTCGACAGCGGGAACGCGCAGCCCGCATCCGCGTCGAGCTCGACGCGATTTCGAAGGGGGGCACGTCGTGAGCAACAAGCGCAGAGCACGGCAGGCCGTCGCGTACACGCCCACGGTCTTCACCGAGCGGGGTGCCGCTGACTGGGTTGGCCCACTCGTCACAGAAGCGGGTCGATTCAACGCCGCCCAGCTGGCCGAGGCGCGCCGCACCCTGGCCGAGGTGGACGTCTCGCTGAACGCCAGCGAGGAGTTCCGACACCACGACTGGTGGCAGACAGCACGAGCGCAGGCCGACCGCCTCACCGCCGCACTGGACGCTCGCGAATGCGAGCTCGGACTGAAGCCGTGAGAGCGCTCGTACGCCACGCAGAGCCGTCCACCTATCGATCCCTCACGAAGCGGAATCACCGTTTCGTAGCGTGTGCCTCCGTGGCGGGACTGGTGCCGGGAGGGGGCACCGCCGAGCCGGGCACCGCCGAACCTCGGGCGACCCCGTCCTTACCTGTCTCGCTGTAGCGACGCTTCCCACGTTTCCCGAGAAGGAGAATCCGATGTCCGATGAGATCGACCGCGCGCGGCACGACGAGTTCGAGCTGTGCAACCTCGAGCTGTCGCTGGCGACGCGGGAGGCGTTCGAGGATGGCGCCCGGTTGTCGCCGGCCGCACGCCGGTTCATGGCCGGCGAGATGGACGCCGACGAGGCGCGCCAGCTCGGCTTCGTGCCCGTTGTCAGCGACGACGGTTAGACTGGGGAGCGGTCCGGCTGATGGTTCACCCGGATGCTCCACCCGGCCCTTGGTCGCTGCCTGTGTGCACCGATCCTCACCGACTGCCATCGGTGCCGGCCGAGTTTCCCCCCACTGACGTTGAAGAAAAGGGTGAACCACCAATGCCTGTCGGAACAATGGATCAAATCCTGGCCGCGAAGGCCGAGCAGGAAGACGAGCTGAAGACGCTGAGGGCGCAGCTCGCCGAGGCCGGCACGAAGGGCCACGCCGAGCGTGCCGACAACCTGAAGCGGGCGATCGCCCGCCGCGAGTTGGCGATCGGCATGCTGGACGAGGAGGCGAAGGTCCGCGCGATGATCGATGGCGGCCGGACCGGCGGAGAGTCCGGTGCCGAGCCGGGCGCGAAGGACGGTCTCGCACCGGCCGTGACCGGCGTGCTCGAGCAGGCGAAACGTCGGCTGGACGCGGAGTTCAAGGGCGCGAAGCTGCCTGACCACGCCGCGGCCAAGGCGGCGTCACTGCTCGGGCAGGGCACGACCGCCGAGCAGACCCTGGCGGCGCGCTGGGTGACGGCGGCCGGTGACCCGGAGTACGCCAAGGCGTTCGGCAAGCTGCTCGTCGACCCGGCCCGCGGCCACCTGACCTGGACGCCGCGCGAGGCCGACGCGTACCGGACCGCCAAGGCGGTGCAGGCCGAGATGAAGGCCGGCTCCCTGACCGGGAACTCCGAGCTGCTGCCGCTGAACCTGGACCCGACGATCCGACTCACGTCGGCCGGATCCATCAACCCGCTGCGACGGATCGCGGGCGTCTTCACCACGATCAGCAACACGTGGCAGGGCGTCACGAGCGCCGGTGTGACCGCGGAGTGGAAGGGGGAGGGCGCCCAGATGACCGACGCCGCGCCCGGCACTGACCCGGCGCCGATCCCCGTCCACCTAGGCGACGCGTGGGTGCCCTTCTCGTATGAGGTCGGGCAGGACGCCGCGCCCGCTGGGTTCTCCAACGCCATCGCGGACCTGCTGATGGACGCGGCCGACCAACTGCAGAACACCGCGTACACGACCGGCACCGGCACCGGCCAGCCGACCGGCATCATCACGTCGCTCGTCGCCGGCGCGGCGTCGGTCGTGGTCGGCACCGAGGCGTTCCCCAACGCCGACGTCTACGCCACCCAGAACGCGCTCCCTCCGCGGTTCCAGGCCAACGCACAGTGGTGCGCGAACCTCGCGATCATCAACCTGATGAGCCAGAAGGAGACCACCGCCGGGGCACGACTGTTCCCGGAGATCTCCGACGGCCGGCTGCTGAACCGACCGCTGAACGAGCTCAGCAACATGGACGGCGTGATCAACGCGGCGGCCGAGAACTACACGCTGCTGTACGGCGACTTCCAACGCGGGTTCGCGATCGTCGACCGCGCCGGCACGTCGGTCGAGCTGGTGCAGAATGTCGTGGGCGTCGATGGCCGCCCGACCGGTCAGCGCGGCGTCGTGATGTGGTTCCGCACCGGGTCCAACGTCGTGGTCCAGAACGCCTTCCGGCTCCTCAACGCAACGTGATGGAGACCCGTCAGGTACGCGCGCTGGTACCGATCGACGTCGCCGACGCGCTGTACGCCAAGGCCAACGCCGAGGGCTGCACGCTCGCAGAGCTGGCGGGCGCGGTCCTGGCGGCGCACGTCGCCACGAAGATGCGGAAGCCGAGCCGCAACAAGGCCGCTCGGTGAGACCGCTGTCCGGCTGCCTGCGGTGTCATGCCCGTTCTCCTCAGCTGGACAGCCGCCGCCCCTTGGGTTGCGGGACTCCGGGGGCGGCACTCCTCAACCTCGAACGGCGGTGAACAGCCATGGCTGACGGCACGCTCACCTTCAACATCATCGCGAAGGACGCGGCGTCGAAGACGTTTGCCGGCATCGGCAAGGCCGCGTCTGGGCTGGGCAAAGGGCTCGCTGCTGTCGGGAAGGGCGGCGCGTTGGGGCTCGCCGCGGTGGGTGCTGGTGTGCTGGCGCTCGGTCCTCAGCTGGTCGACGCCGCCGCGAACATGCAGCTGATGGAGAACAAGTCGAAGATCGTTTTCGGCGACCAGATCGGCCGCGTCCGGGACTGGGCCGCGGCGAACGCGAACGCGATGGGGCTGACGAAGCGTGAGGCGACCGGGCTCGCCGCATCGTTCGCCGATTTATTGGTGCCGATGGGCTTCTCCCGCAAGCAGGCCGCGGGCATGGCGACCGATGTCATCGGTCTGTCCGGCGCGCTGTCACAGTGGTCCGGCGGCACCAGGTCGGCGGCCGAGGTCTCCGAGATCCTGTCCGCGGCGATGCTCGGCGAGCGTGACGCCCTGCAGGGGTTGGGAATCTCCATCAGTCAAGCCGAGATTGACGCGAAGCTGCTCACCAAGGGCCAGAAGGACCTCACCGGAGCCGCGCTGCAGCAGGCCGAGGCGCTCGCTACCCAAGAGTTGATCTTCGCGAAGTCGAAGGACGCGCAGGACGCGTTCGCCAAGTCCGGCGGCACCCTGGCGACGAAGCTCGCGACCAGCAAGGCCCGGCTGAAAGAGATGGGCGAAACCCTGCTCGTCACCGCCACACCGGCGATCATGTCCCTGGCCGACGCCGCGTCCAAGCACGTACTGCCGCAGCTCGAGCGGTTCGTCACGTGGCTGTCCGGGCCGGGCAAGTTCCAGATCGCCGACTTCGCTCTCGGCGCGGCCGAGTCGTTCCTGACGTTCGCCAGCACGGCGATTCGGGGGCTGGCCAGCGTGCTCCGGTTTGCCGTGACCTGGGGCGGGAACTTCCTCGGCGTCGCCGCGGCCGCGTTCGGCTGGATGCCCGGGCTCGGCCCGAAGCTGTTCGCCGCGCGCAAGTCGTTCGAGGGCTTCGGCCAGGGTGTCCTCAACACGCTGGACAAGGCCGCTGCGGAGGTCGACGGCTGGAACGGCACCGTCGGCCGGATGCGCAAGGAACTGAAGCTCAAGGCCGACATCTCCCAGCTAGAGCAGAAGCTCGCCAGTGCCAAGACGCAGCTGAAGGACAAGAACCTCACCAAGGAACGCCGCGCGGCGGTCAACGCGAACATCGAGGCGCTGAAGCGGAAGATCCGCGAGGCCAAGCGAGCGCTCGACAGCATCCCCGACGAGACGGTCTACGTGAACTACGTAGGTCGGTCAACCAGCGGCCAGAACCGCGGCCAGGACGACATGGGTCCACGTGCTCTGGGCGGCCCGGTCCGAGCTGGCGGCATGTACCAGGTGGGGGAGCGCGGACCGGAGTGGTTCGTCCCCGAGCAGGACGGCACCATCGTCCCGAACGGCGCGAACCTGCGCCTCGGCGGGCAGAGCGTGGGGTCGGCTGCAGCCGCGGCGCCGAACACCAAGGTCGAGGTCCACATCCACGGCCACGCGCTCGCGTCGAAGCTGGAGCTGGAGAACCTGTTCACCGAGACGCTTCAAAGGCTGACGACGCAGGGCAGGCTGAGGTTCGCGGGTAGCTAGAACATGCGAACGCCCGCCGGATCCCCCGGCGGGCGTTCGGCTGCAGTGGTTGCGGGGGTGCTACCGCCGCCACCTGATCGCGAGCCCGACGACGAGACCCACGACCGCGGCCGCGCCGAGCAACCAACCCAGCTCGGCCAGCGCCATGCTGACCCGGACCGCGACGATCATGACCGCTCCCCGTCCGTTGGGCTCTGCCTGTCGGTGCATGCCGTGGCGAGCCGTACGACGCGCTCGATCAGCTCGAGCGCGAACTCGGCCTCCTCGTCGGTCGCGGCCTCCGTCAACGCCCGGAGCCGGCGGCGCGCCTCGTCGAAAGCGTGATCGGTCCGCGCGGCGAACGAGCCGTCCTCGACCGCGACGCAGTCCTCGGCGTGCCACAAGGCGAGCCGTCCTGGCGCACGCCGAACCCTGAGCGCGGGCTTGCCGCAGCCGGGGTCCGGGCAGACCTCGAGCACCTCGACGACGACCACGACGTCCGGGAAGTGGGTCAGCTTGACCCGCGCCCCGACCTCGATCGCCGCGTTCACCGGGTCACCCCGATCCCGGCCAGCGCGACGAGCGTGGCCAGGATGGTCGCCAGGACGAACGCACGGCGGCCAGTACGGGCGAGCGCACCGGTCGGAACCAGCGGCGTACGTACGCCACGGTGACGCGGCACGGGTCGCGGGTCGCGGTTGCGCCAGGTCCGCCGCAGCACGCAAGAGACCAGCCACGCGGCGAAGTCGAGCAGCGGCACCCGGCCGAACGGGTTGAACGGGCGCGGGCAGCCAGCGGTGTACCAGGCTTCGGTGATCGAGGCGGGCAGCAGCGCACCGCCGAGCCGCATGCGGCGGTCGTACTTGGCCGGCGGGGGCAGGTCGACGGGGATGGTCATGCGTCCGTTCCTTCCTTGCTCGTGACGGTGGTGATCGCGCCCGGCTCGCCCTCCAACAGGTCGGCGGCCTCGACCAGGAAGGCGCCGAGCCTGCGAGCCTGCCGGGCGGTGAACAGCGCCAGCGCGCCCCCGTGGCTCCCGAGTTCGACCCGCGGCTTGGCACCCGCCTTCTCGGCCTGGACGACGACATGCCACATGCCGACGTTGCGGAACTTGCCGATGTGGCGCCGGTGCCCCTTCGCCCGGTCGACACACCAGCCGGGGTACTTCTCGCAGGCCGTCACGACACACCCACCAGCGTGACGGTGGTGATCGCGCCTTCCGGCGCGGTCGTCAGGTCCGCGCCGAGCTCGACGGCGAGCACGCGCAGCTCGTTGCCGGTCCCGCGCTGGTAGACCGACGGCAGCACCGCGTCGTCCAGCGCGCGCACGAGGCGCCAGCCCGTGCCGCGGTTGAACAGGACGTACGACCAGCCGACGGGGTCGGCATCGAGGTCGCCACGCGGGATGAGCAGGCCGCCCACCTCGAGCGGCGCGGACGTGTGGGGCGGGTGCAATGCTTGGGACACGGGTGACCTCCTACGTAGGTCGTCCGAGGCCCCGGCCGGCGCTGCAATCGCCGTGCTGGGGCCGCTACTTCTCGCCAGATAACCTGACGACTTCCGCTTGTCGCCGACCTGCATAGACGCAGGTCGGCCTACCGTTCCCGCGTGCGGCACCCCGAAGATGCCCGGCGAGCCGCCGCGGGTGCAGCCGAGCAAGAAGAACGCCGCCAACTGGGACGACGACGCCGGCTAGCGCAAGTCGGTCACACTTCTCCGCCGGGATCCGTCAGTGGGATGAGAACACTGAACCAGGCTGAGAGAAGAGGACCTCATGACCGCTCGGATGAAGAACCCCGTCGCCTTCATTCCCGACGCACTGCCGGGCATCAACACGATCGTCAAGGCGACCCGGAAGGGCGTCGTCGCGCCGGCGATACTCGAGCTCGTGCACCTACGGGCTAGTCAGATCAACGGGTGCAGCTTCTGCGTCGACACCGGGACCAAGTCGGCCTCACAGGCTGGCGTGACCGCTGAACGGCTGTTCGCCGTCGCCGCTTGGCGGGACGCGCCGTACTTCAGCGACGAGGAACGCGCTGCCCTCGCGCTCGCCGAGTCCGTGACCAGGTTGAGCGACCGGTCGGACCCGGTGCCGGACGAGGTGTGGAACGAGGCCGCCGACCACTTCGACGAGAACCAGCTGGCCACGTTGATCCTGTGGATCTCATTGACCAACTTCTACAACCGGCTCAACGTGACGGTGAAGCAGCCGGTCGGCGGAGGCTGGTAGCGGGAAGAGTAGTTCACCGTGGCGACGCACGCGCGATGCTGGAGCGTACGTCGTCGGCCTCGGGGGCGCCGACCTCGAGGAACAGGTCGAGGGCCGTACGCCAATGTCTGAGCGCGGCCAGCAGGTCGCCGCGCACCTCGGCCACCATGCCCAGGACCAGAAGCGTGCGCGCTTCGACGAGTCGTTGGCCGGTGTCGCGCAGGACGACGAGCGCCTGGTCGACCGTGTCGATGGCTTCCTGGTCGTCGTCGCCCAGCGCGAGCCGCGCCTGGCCGAGGGCTGCGAGGGCAGGGCCGGCCAGGAGCCGGAAGCCGCCACGATGTGCCAACGCGACCGCCTGTTCCGCGTGGTCGAGTGCCGGCCCGGGGTGCCCCAGGTCCAGATCGCACTGTGCCAGCCCGATCAGGGCCGCGACCTCATGCCGCGAGGCGTTGATCTCGCGGCTGAGGTCGAGGGCCAGCCGATGCAGTTCTGCAGCCTGCTGGGTGTGGCCCAGCCGGCGCTGCGCTGTGGCCACCGCGTTGAGACAGTCGGCCTCGTACCGGCGATCGCCCGTCTGCCTGGACTCCGACAGCGCTGTCTCCGCGAGCTCGACGGCCTGGGCGAGGCGACCGGCCTCGGCATGAGTCACCGCGAGCGAGCGCAGGTTGTCCGCCGCCAGGCCACGGTTTCCGAGCGTGCGGTTCAGGTGGGACGCCTCGGTGAAGTGCTCGACCGCCGCCGGGAGGTCTCCCAGCAGCAGTGCGCACTCGCCGAGGCAGGCGAGCGCGACCGCCTCACCGGAGCGCGAACGGTTCGACCTGAAGATCGGCAGCACCTCGAGATAGAGCTTCTGAGCCCGAGCCAGCCAGCCGGCCTCGGCATGGAGGTTTGCCCTGTTGATCAGCCTGCTCGCGATCAACATCGGATTCCCTGTCCGGCGAGCGACGTCCAGCGCCTGGCTGCTGTACGTCTCGGCGTCGTCGGGGCGACCGGTGAGGCGACTGAGGCTTCCGAGGTCGGACAGAGCCGCGGCCTCTGCCTCCAGCCAGCCGCTTCGCCGTGACAGCGCGAGTGCGCGGGTCGACTGCTCCTCCGCCTGCGGGTACTCGCCGAGGCGCTCGTGCAGCCTTGCGAGACTGAGCTGCGCCGCTACCAGGCCGCGGTCGTCCGCCCCCTCGGCGGCCGCCGCGAGGGCCAGCGTGCCGGCAGCCCGCCAGTCGCCGACGTGCATGCGCAGCTGGTGGTACCCGCGCAGCGAATGCGCCAGTCCCCAGACCGACGATGGCGGGCCGTGCTCGGCGGCGTACCTGAGCGCGACCAGGAGGTTGGCGCGCTCGGCGTCGAACCAGTCGAGCGATCCGGCGGGGTCGGTGAGCGCGAGCAGCGGAGCTCCGGCCCCGTCCGCGAGCGGCAGCCTGATCCGTTCGGGATGCAGGATCCGATCGGCGGCATCGGCAGTCCGGTGGTACGCGAGCAGGAGTCGGCCGGCGCCGGCGGCGAGCTCCGCCGGGGTTTCCTCCAGCTGGGCACGCTCCCGCGCGTAGAGACGGAGAAGGTCGTGGAACGTGAAGCGACCCGGCTGGGGCATGCCGAGCAGATGTGCCGCGGCGAGTCTGTCCAGCAACCCGACCGCCACCTCGATCGGGGCATCGAGCAGGACGGCCGCGGTCGGCGCCGTGGCGTCGACGAGTGGGATCAGACCCAGGAGACGGAAGAGTCGACGTGCTTGCGGCTCGAGCGCGGCATAGGAGCGTTCGAACACGATCCGGACGGCTGTGTTCTCGTCTTCGGGGATCCGGAGCAGGTCGAGCCGACGACCGGATCCCAGCTCGGCGACCTCCCTGGCCAGCGTACGGCTGGGGTCGACCAGCAGTCGCGCGGCGGCGATTCCGATCGCCAGCGGAAGCCGCGCGCAGAGCTCCGCGAGCGCCGTAGCTGCCTCCCGTTCGGCAGCGACCCGGACCGTGCCCAGGATCGCTGACTGCAGGTCGACCGCCTCGACCATCGACAGGACGTCCAGCCGCAGCTGCGCGGCACCGTCCCGGGCGACGAGACCGCTGAGCGACTCACGGCTGGTGACCAGCACGCAGGAGTCCGGGCTGCCCGGAATCAGCGGCCGGATCTGCTCGGCGCTGCGGGCGTCGTCGAGCACGACGAGCATCCGTTTGCCGGCGAGGAGGGTGCGATACAAGGCCGAGGCCTCCGCGAGGGTGCTGGGGATCCGGTGACTGGCGACGCCAAGGGCACGCAGGAATCCGGCCACCGCCTCGAACGCGTCCACAGCGGGTGGTGCTCCGTACCCACGCAGGTCGGCGTAGAGCTGCCCGTCGCCGAACTGTCCACTGACGCGATGTGCCCAGGCCAGGGCGAGCGCGGACTTGCCGACGCCCGCGGTCCCCGTCACGACCGAGACGGTTGTCCCGGCATTGGAGCGGCTCTGCTCGGAGCGCGCACGGTCCAGCCACGCGAGCTCGCTCTCCCGGCCGGAGAATCGGCGCGGAGCCGCGGGCAGCTGCCGCGGCACCGGCGTAGGTCCTCCGCCACTGGCGGACCACGCGAGCTCCGGCGCCGCGGAGAGGATCTTGCGGTGCAAGGCCTGCAGCTCGGGGCCGGGGTCCACGCCGAGCTCGTCGACGAGCGCAACCCGCACGCGCGCGTAGTGGCGCAATGCGTCAGCCTGCCGACGGCTCCGGTACAGGGTCAGCATCAACTGGCCAGCCAGCCGTTCGTCCAACGGATGAGTTTCGGCAGCCGCGCTCAGCCCACCGAGAAGAGTCTCGTGCTGACCTTCGTCGAGGGCGAGGTCGCAGTGGTCTCGTTCGGCCGCGTACCTCCTGGCCTCGATCGCCGCTCGGGCTTCACGCGCCCACGGGCTGTCCAGGTCGCCGAGCGCCGGTCCGTGCCACAGCCTCAGCGCTTCTCCCAGCAGGTCTGCCGGCGAGACGTCCGCGTCCGCGGCAGTCGGGGTAGCCGCGCGAGCGACGAGGCCGGAGAAACGGTGCAGGTCCACGGTCTCGGGGTCGAGGGTGAGCTGGTACCCGCCCGGGTGGCGGTCGAGCCTGATCCGGAGGTCGGCGGCCAGGATCTTCCGAAGTCGGGAGACATAGCCGGACAGCGCTGTACGTGCGTGCCGCGGCGGGTCGTCGGCCCAGACGCGGTCGATCAGCGCGTCGGAGGTCACCGTCCGGTTGGCGTCGACGATGAGGACAGCCAGTACGCCGCGCTGCCGACGATGCCCGAGGTCGAGCGGGCGGCCGTCAAGGTAGGCCGCGACCTCACCGAGCAGGCGGAAGTCGATGCCCACCTTTCCCTTCCCGTTGCGTGCCGGTTTGTTCCGTGCCGGCATCGGTAGCAAGAGTTCCGAAACTTTACCGAAGCCCCGTTGGCCATGCTGCCCGTTCAGCTCAGGACCTGAGAAGTACGACAGGGGATGGAAATGAACGGCAGGCACAGAGAACAACCATGGGATCGACGCCGGAGTCTCCGGCGCCTGGTCGCCGTCGCGGTGGCACTGGCGTGTGCCCTGCCCGGACTGTTCGCGAGTTCGGCTTCGTCGAACGCCACGGGCTCGTGGGGAAGCGGCACAAGCGTCGCGGCGGCAGCGGTGCCCCCAGGGGGCTTGGTCAGGAGCGCTCCGCTGATCGGTTGGGCGCCGGGATCGTTCTCGGTGAGCCCGGATGGTTCTGCGCTGTACGACGTGCCGCTGTGGGTGCCCGAAGGCCGCGGCGGTCTCCAGCCCAAACTGGCGTTGCGCTACGACAACAGGGGCGGCAACGGGCCTGTTGGCGTCGGGTGGCGGCTGGACGGACTGGCCCAGATCGCTCGCTGTGCGCGGACACCATCCCAGGACGGCCATGCCGAGTCCGTGCAGTACACCACCGCGGACGCGTTCTGCCTGGACGGGAACCGGCTGCTGCCGGTCGGCGCCCAGAGTGGCGCCGAGCGGGAGTACCGCACCGAACGTGAGACCCACTCGCGGATCGTCGCGTTCGGCATGCAGGACGGCGTTCCCGACCATTTCAAGGTATGGGAGAAGAGCGGCCGGATCCTCACTCTCGGACAGGAGGACGCGACCAACAACGCGCGGGTCGCGGCGTTCCAGCTGCGGGGTCTCGGCTCGACGGGACTCGAGCCGGTGTCCGAGCAACGGGTGACGGCCGGCTGGATGCTCAACCGGGTGGAGGACCGCAGCGGCAACGCCGTCACGGTGCAGTACACCCGGCTGGAGAACGGCGAGGCAGCCCGGTGGCCGGTGGAGGCCGGACCGTCCAGGATCGACTACGGGCCTAATCGCTCGGTGCGCTTCGGCTACGAGAGTCGCCCGGACCGCGCAGAGACGTACGAGTCCGGTGTGCACACCTGGTTCCAGCGGCGGCTGAGCAGCGTCCAGATGTGGGCCGGTCCCGAGGGCGGTCAGCAGGAGATGCTGCGCACGTACAACCTGGGCTACGAGCCGACGACCTCCGACTCGGTGACCGGTCGCAGCCTGTTGAGCGAGATCGAAGAGTGCGACCGCGAGAACGTCTGCAAGTTGCCGCAGACCTTCGAGTGGTCCCTGGGCAGCTACGACTTCGACGTACGGTCGACCAGCATCACCGACGTCCGCGGCCGGGTGATCACGGGCGACGTCAACGGTGACGGCCGTGACGACCTGCTCTACGCCGACAGCGGGCTCAACTGGAAGATCCGGTACAGCACCGGGACTGGCTTCGGCGCCCCGGTCCCCGCGGGGCTGCCCCGCACCCTGCCGGACGACCCCGAGGGGATCCAGACCACCGACGTCAACCGCGACGGCTTGCTGGACGTTCTCCTCGAGGTGGAGACCGCCGCGCCGGGTGAACCGTCGCGTCGCGAACTGCGGCTCTACGCCTCCGACGGGCTGAAGCTCGTCGAGTCCATCGATGTCGATCAGGGGCGCGCCGACGACAAGCCCGACGAGGCCTACTTCGCCGACCTCGACGGCAACGGCATGCCCGACTACATCTCGGCCACCTTCACCAATCCGCAAAGTGACGGCGGCCGCGGGGCCTGGTACTACCGGCTCAACACCGGACAGACGGGCGTGTCGCGGTGGCGGCCTGCTGTTCGGACGGACCGGCTCAGATTCTCCAACCTGGGCACCAACGCGGTCGACATCGACGGCGACGGACGGGTCGAGTTGTTCGGCTACAACCCGGACCTGGAACGTACCGAGACTCTCGGCCTGGACGCGGACGGGCAGTTGGAACAGGTGCGTCCCAACGCCGGAGTGGCCGGACACGTCGGTGACCTCAACGGCGACGGCGTCGACGACGTCATCTACCCGTACGACGGACTGGCCGCGCAGCTCAACAGCGGCAACGGTTTCGACCGCCGGTCCGAGCGCGCGGCGAACTACCGCGATCCCGACCCGGACGTGGAGAACAGCGTCCGCGTGGTCGACGCCACCGGAGACGGAGCCGTGGACGTGCTGGTGTTCCACAGTGCCGGGCCCGGTGCCCCGGACGACGGCTCGGTCGGCGCGCACCTGTGGAGGTGGAACGGCACCACCTTCGTCCGCGAGCCGCTGCGGCACAACGTCGGCGAGCCGACCGGCAACGGGACCGGCACGGACTTCTTCAACGTCCAGCCGCTCGACATCGACGGCGACGACGTCCTCGACCTCGTCGCGAACGACAACAACCGGATCGTCGTACACCGGCGGACCGGCGGCCGGCCCGACCTGATGGTCTCCGCGGGGGTGTCAGCGGGAAAGCGGGTCGAGATCGACTACACCACGTTGGCCGACCGGAGCACGCACGTGCCCGGCACCTGCACGTACCCGCTGATCTGTGTGACCCGGGGCGGAGCCGTCGTGAAGCAGCACCGGGAGACCAATCCCGAGGCCACCCAACGCTGGTCCGTGTTCGACCACACCTACACGGCGGCCCGCAACGACGTTCGCGGCGGTGGCTGGCTCGGGTTCGCCACCCACACGGTGACCGATCGGGTCACCGGCGGAGTGACCGTCGCCGAATACGACAACCTCACCCGGATCGGCGGCCTCAGGCCCGAGGTCTATCCCTTTGCCCGCTTGGCGAAACTCGTCACGACCACCGTGCCGACGCCAGGGGCGCCGGCGTACCGGAGCGTGGTCAGCAACACCTACGCGGCGAGGCGGGTCAACGGTGGCTCGTACACCGTCGAGCTGACCAAGACGGGCGAGGCGGAAGCGGAGCGGCCGGTTGGCGGTACGGCCTTCGAACCGTACGCGATCCGCACGACGACCAACGCCTACGACGACTTCGGGAACCTGACCAGCACCGCGAGCGAGGCGAACGGTGGACGGCGCACCACCGCGACGACCACCTACCGCAACGACACCGCCTCCTGGCTGCTCGGGCTGCCGACGAAGGTGGTGACCCGTGGCTGCCTGCCCGGCGGCGGCACCTGCGTCGACCGCACCGAGACCCACGCCTACGACGCGGCCGGCCGGCGTACCGAGACCGTTGCCGAGCCGGACCACGACGACCTGCTGCTGCGTAACACCACGGTGTACGGCGACCGAGGTCAGGTCACGTCGGTGTCGGTGCGGGGCGCGACTGGCGCTGCCAGGACGACCCGGTTCGGGTATGACGCCGACAAGCTGCTCGCGACGTCGACAACCAATGCCGTCGGTCACGTCACCAGGACCACCCACCACTCGGGCCTCGGCGTGCCACTGAGCACGACCGACCCGAACGGTGTGCAGGCGACGATGCGCTACGACGGGTTCGGCCGGGAGCGCGAGGTCAACCGCGCCGACGGCAGCTTCGAACGCACCACCCACGTGTTCGACCGCGGCATGTTCATCACGACGGTGGCCGCGTCCGGTGGCGGGAAGACCACGACCGAGACCGACCGGTTCGGCCGGCTGGACACGCAGTTGACGTCGGCGTTCGACGGGGCACTGTCCCGGGTCAAGTACACCTACAACGCCCTGGGCGAGGTGGCCTCGCGTACCCGGCCGTCGACCTCGGGGGTGTCCACGTTGAAGACCACGTACACCTATGACAACCGTCGTCGGCTGCTCAGCCGCGTCGAACCCGACGGTGCGACCGTCCGGCACGGCTACGACAAGCTCACCACGACCACCACCGACGCCCGAGGCATCAAGAGCCAGACCAAGGCGACCGTGGACGACGACGTCGCGAGCAGGCTCGAGGACGATCCGGCCTCCACCGGCTGGCTCACGACCTCCTTCGCGTACGGCCCGTTCGGCGAGATCGTCCGTGCTGGCGCGCCCGACGGCACGGCCCAGACGATGACCTACGACAGGCTGGGCCGGAAGATCCGCCACGTGGACCCGGCGTCGGGGACCACGACCACCACGTACGACCCGTTCGGCGAGATCGCCAGCGAGACCACCGCTGTGGGTGAGACCACTCGGCTCACCCACGACCTGCTCGGCCGGCCGACCAGCATCGCCTCACCGGACGGCACCGAGACTCGCACGTACGACACCGCGGCCAACGGACTCGGCCAACCGGCCCAGGCACGCAGCGCCGGTGGCGTCCTCACCCGGTACGGCTACGACACTCTCGGGCGGCCCGCGACGTCGACCTGGACTGTTGCCGGCACCGCGTACGAGCTTGGCTACGGCTACGACACCCTTGGTCGGCAGTCCAGCATCACCTACCCGAGGATCCCCGGCGTCGCAGACCGGTTCCGCGTCGAGAACACCTACAACGCCGCCGGTTACCTCCACACCGTGCGGAACCCCGCCGACGGCACCGTGTACTGGCAGGGCGTGAGCCGCACCGCCGACGGCGCGCTCGGTGTGTCGACGTTCAACAACGGACGTGGCACGGAGACGCGCACCTACAGCGACAGCACCGGGCTGCTGACCAGCAGCATCGTCGACGCCGAGACGCGCTTCCAGCACACCACGTACCAGCACGACGCCAACCGCAATCTGACCAAGCGCGACGATCGCATGTCCCGCAACGAGACGTTCGGCTACGACAGCCTGAACCGGCTCGTGACCTGGGAGGCGTTCGGCGCGGTGCCCACCACCACCTACACCTACGACAAGTCCGGCAACCTCACCAGGGAGGCCACCGCCGGCCGTCCCGACAGCACCGTCACCTACAAGTACGGCGAGAACGGTGCGCCCAAGCACGCCCTCACCGCGCGCAACTCCGACCGGTACACCTACGACGCTGCCGGTCGGCAGCTCACCGGCCCGCGCCGCACGATGAAGTACAACCAGGCCGGCCTGCCGAAGTCGATCGTCTGGGGCGACCCGCAGCTCACCACCACCTACACCTACGACGCAGACGGCGTCCGGGTTCGCAAGCAGGATCCCGGCCAGGACGTCATCTCGATCGGAGGGATCTTCCAGACCCGGAAGCCCGCCGGTACTGGCAACAGCGAGATCCACAACCTGCACACCGTCGTCGCCAACGGTCGAGCGGTCGCACAGGTCAACCTGGTCCAGGCCGCCGCCGGTGGTCCGCTCATCGCCACCAAGCCGTGGTACGTCCACACCGACAACCAGGGCACCACGACCGTGGTGACCAACGCTGCCGGGCGACGGGTGGGCACCGGGGAGGACTTCCTCGCCGAGCTCTACTACGACCCGTTCGGCCGCCGGACCGACCGCGTCGGTGTCCCCCTTGGCCGGCAACGCCACGGCGCGGTACGCCTCGGGTTCTCCGGGCTCGAACACGAGGACGAGCACGCGTTCATCGACATGAACGGACGGATCTACGACGCCGAGGGACGACGGTTCCTCACCCCTGACCCGTACGTGACCGACCCGATGGCTGGGCAGAACCACAACCGCTACACGTACGTCCTCAACAACCCCGCCACCAACACCGACCCGACCGGGTACCAGAGCAACAACGGCAGTGGCAGCGACCGGGGCGTGTACACGCAGCGAGGGGAAGTCATCGAGGTCAAGTGCAAGCCTCAGTTCTGCGCCGTCCCGCCGGGGCCAGAGCCGCCGGTGAACACAGGCGAGATCCTTCGTGGCTGGGGTGGGCGCGCGGGCAGCGAGCAGATCTCGGCAGCGGACTTCGAGCGCTTCGCACGCCGCTTCGACGGACTGCTCCGCGGCGAGGAGGAACGCTCCTACCAGGTGCGGCACGGGCTGGTCAGCCAGTTCTACTTCGCGCTGGTGCGGCAGAACCTGACGAAGCTGCTGCCAGGGCAGCTCGAGGAGCTCATCGCGCAGTTGGAGGGCCAGGGCGACTGGGCTCCGGACAGCCAAGGAGCGCTGCTGCTCAACGAAGCCAAGAAGCTCAGCGGAGCGTGGGACAGCCTGCTGCAAGGCGGACTCGTCCAGGGCTTCGAGGGGCCGTTCCTGGAGGCCGGGCCGTCGTACGTGCCGGCGCCTCCGCCGGGTACGCCGCTGCAGACGAAGTCTCCTCAGGAGGTGTTCGCCGAACAGTCAGCGGTCATGACGGGCGCCAAGGGCGGCAACATCTTGGGCGCGGGTGTCTTCTGGGGGTCCGGCAACCTGCCGGCCGCGCAGATGGCGAACACGGCCTTCGGCATGCTGAGCGAACACGTTCAGGCGCAGAACCTGGCACATCCCAGCCCCGACGGCACCCGAGACTCCGGCAGGGCCGGAAGCTACGTAGAACGGCCCTGATCCGGTGATCGACGTACCGAGCGTCGCGCGGGCCTGCCCGCCCACCACCCCTTGCGCGACGCTCGGTACGTCCGGAGTTCAGAGCCACCGAATCTCCAGCTCGGCCGCCAGGCCCGTGATCATGTACGTGATCGTGAAGCCGGACTGGTCGTATACGCCGGGTTTGCCTTCATGATCACGGACATGATCACGCGCGGGCGCGGCTAGTGGGGGTGGACGGCGGCGAGGTAGGTGGCGAGGGCGTCGCGGTTGCGGGCGAGGCAGCGCACGCGGGCGTCGAGCTGGTCGTGGTACTCCCGCAGGCTCGCGACCAGCTCGGGCGAGGAGTCGAAGACGTGGAACGTCGTCGGGTCGTCCAGGCACGGCAGGATCTCGCGGATGATCCTGGTCGGCACCCCGGCGTCGATCAGACCCCGGATCTGCGTGACGCGCTCGATCAGCCCGTCGTCGTAGGAGCGGTATCCGTTCGGCAACCGAGACGGTTCCAGCAGCCCCTGCTCCTCGTAGTACCGCAACAACCGCGTCGGCACCCCGGTTCGCGCGGCCAGCTCACCGATCAGCATGGTTCCATCTTGCCTTGACACAAGTGTGAACGTTCGACGATCGACCGTGTGATCCTGCTCCTCGTCTCCGTCGCCCAGTTCCTCATCGCGCTCGACTACTCGATCACCTACATCGCACTCCCGAGCATCGCCGCCGAGCTCGGCCTCGAGCCCGCGCTCGCACAGTGGGTGGTGAGCGCGTACGCGGTGCTGTTCGCGGGCTTCCTCGTCGTCGGCGGCCGGCTCACCGACCGCCTCGGACCGCAGCGCATGTATGTCGGAGCGCTGATCCTGTTCGGCGCCGCCAGCGCGGCGGGCGGCTTCGCCCAGGACGGGGCGCTGCTGCTCGCCGCCCGCGCCGTCCAGGGACTCGGCGCCGCGCTGCTGCAGCCGGCCGTTCTCGGGCTGATCGGGACGACGTACGCGCCGGGCCGAAGGGCGCGCGCGGTCGCGGTCTGGGGCTCGGTCGGCGCCGCCGGGCTGGCCGCTGGCGCGATCCTCGGCGGCGTCCTGACCGCGATCTCCTGGCGGCTGACGTTCATGATCAACGTGCCGCTGACGCTGCTCTGCGCGCTCGCCGCCCTGAGCCTGCCCCACGCCGAACGGAACAACGCCGAGCGCATCCCCGTCCGGGCGGCCGGGCTGGGCACCGGCGCGGTCCTCGCGGTCGCACTCGGCCTCACGCTCGCGGCGGACCAGCGATGGTCGATCGCGATCGGCGCTGTCGCGCTCGGGGGAGTGCTCCTCGCCGCGTTCGTCGCCACCGAACGCCGCGGCCGGAACGTCCTCATCGCCAACGCGCTCCGCCGCATCCCGAGCCTCCGCACCGGCGCAGCGGCGACCGCCCTCTACATGGCCAGCGTCGGCTCGGAGTTCTACCTGCTCACGCTCCTGCTCCAGGACGGCAAGGGCTACGGCCCACTCGAGGCCGGCCTCGCCTTCCTCCCGCTGGCAGCACTCGTCACGGTCGGGAGCACCACCGCCGGACGGCTGATTAGGAGGCACCAACCCAGGCACGTCCTGCTCGGCGGCTTCGTCGTCGCCGCGATCGGCCTGGGCTCGCTCGTCCTGACACTCCCAGGCGACGACTACGCGCGCCACCTGCTCCCCGGCCTGCTGCTCAGCGGCTTCGGCCACGGCGCGATCTACACGTCGATGTTCACCCTCGGCACCCACGACGTCCCGACCGAGCACCAGGGCACGGCCGGCGCCCTGCTGACCACCTCGCAGTACCTCGCCGGCGCCCTCACCATCGCCGTCCTGACCATCGTCCTCGGGCCCGACCCGACAGACGGACAGTTCCGCGCCGCCTTCCTGCTCACCGCGGCCGCCGCCGCCGGGGGAGCGGCGATCGCGGCGAAACGTACTGGACACCGTTTTCCGGACTTGTCTACGGTGGACCCGGCAGCCGCACGTCGGAAGGACCACAAAGGGAGATGACTGTCATTCGTCATAACGGACACGGTTGATTTCAGGTCAACCTCAGCCGGAGAGTGCCGCGAGGGCCTCCGGCCGTCCTGCGTGTCGAACGTCAGAAGGGGCTCCCCGCTTCCCGCTTAGGCGGTGATAGCTGCCCGGTCCGAAGTACAACCGACTTCGAAAGCGGTTCTCACTGTGACGACAGATCACGTGATCTCTGCGCACGATCTCACCAAGACCTACACGTTCCACCAACAGACCGCCGGCCTCGCCGGCGCGCTCAAGAGCCTGGTCAAGCGCAAGTACGAGACCAGGCTGGCCGTCGACCAGATCACGTTCGGGATCGAGCGCGGCGAGGTCGTCGGCCTGCTCGGCCCGAACGGCGCCGGCAAGACCACCACACTGAAGATGCTCTCGGGCCTGCTCTACATCACCTCCGGTGAGTTGCAGGTGCTCGGCTTCAAGCCGAGCGATCGCAAGCACGACTACCTCCGCCGCATCGCGCTCGTCATGGGCCAGAAGACGATGCTGTGGTGGGACGTGCCGGCGATGGAGAGTCTCCTTCTGCACAAGGACATGTACGGCCTTTCGACCAAGGAGTTCGAGCGGAACGTCGACGAGCTCGCGGAGCTGCTCGACGTCAAGGACCTGCTGAACGTCCAAGTACGCAAGACCTCTCTCGGTGAGCGCATGAAGCTCGAGCTGATGGCAGCGCTCGTGCACGGCCCGGAGATCCTGTTCCTGGACGAGCCGACGATCGGCCTTGACGTGGTCGCGAAGGCCCGCGTGCGCGAGTTCCTCGGCGAGGTGAACAAGGTCCGCGGCACCACGATCCTCGTCACCAGCCACGACATGGACGACATCGAGGCGCTCTGCTCGCGGGTGATGATCATCGACCACGGGCGGCTGCAGTACGACGGCGGGCTGGAGGAGCTCGTTCGTACGGCCAGGCCGCGCAAGCTCGTCCGGGCGACGTACGCGGAACCCATCGACGGGGCCACGCTCGCGACCCTCGAAGGGCTGACCGAGATCGAGGGCGACAGCCGCGTCGTCAAGCTCGAGGTCGAACGGGACCAGACGGGCGAGCTGCTGGAGCGACTCAGCAGACTCGGCCCACTCGTCGACCTCGACGTCGCCGACGCGGACATCGAGGAGATCATGCGCGACCTCTTCCTGCGGGAGGGGAAGCGATGAACACCCTCATGCGCAACGTCCGTGTCCTGAAGAGGATGACGTCGGCCGACCTCTCCCAGGCGATGGTCTACCGCGGCGCCTGGCTGCTGTTCATGGCCGCCAACATCACGGTGCCGATCATCTCGTTGCTGATCTGGCGAACGGTGATCGCCAACGGCGCGAAGCTCCCCATCGACGAGCGCTACATCACGACCTACTTCGTGCTGCTGAGCTTCGTCACGATGGCGACGTCGTCGTGGCTGACAGGCTTCCTCGCCAACGACATCCGGCTCGGCAAGCTGTCCAGCTGGATGGTGCGGCCGGCATCGTTGCTGGTCGGGTTCGTCGCGAACAACGTCACCGAGAAGATCCTCAAGACCGTCGCGCTCGTGCCGATGATCGGCGTGCTCTGGTGGATCTTCCGCGACTCGATGAACATCCCCGCGGGGGTCGGCAGATGGCTGCTCTTCGCGGTCAGCGTCGCACTCGGCGCGATGCTGGTGTTCACGATCGACATCCTGATCGGCTCGCTCGCGTTCTGGATGGACGACGTGACCGCGCTCGCGCAGGCCCGCACGACCATCGCGAACGTGCTGTCCGGTGCGGTCGTGCCGCTCGCGTTGATGCCGGACTGGTCGCGCGGCTTCGTCGACTTCCAGCCGTTCCGGTTCACCGTCTCGTTCCCGGTCGAGATCGTCGCCGGCAACCTGTCGAGCTCGGATCTGCTTGTGGGGTTGGCCGTTCAGCTCGGCTACGTGGTCGTCCTCGGCCTGTTCGCCCGGCTCGTCTGGACGAGTGGGCTCAAGTCGTACTCGGCGGTGGGGGCGTGATGGATCGCAACTGGTTGGCCAAACAGTGGCGTCACCTGAAGCTGTGGCGCCGGTTCTTCGCCCAGGCCGTCGTCCGCGAGACGCAGTTCCGGGCGCACTTCGTCAGCACCCTGGTCGTCTCCATCGTCCAACTCGGGCTGGGGATCGTCCCGATCCTGCTGCTGTTCGGCTTCACCTCCGACGTCCGCGGCTGGTCGCAGGCGAACGTGATCGTGCTCGTCGGGATCTTCCAGATCGTGACCGGCCTGATCGCGGCGTTCGTCGCGCCGAACCTGCACCGGATGACGACCTACCTCACCCAGGGCGAGCTCGACATCGTGCTCGTCCGTCCGGTGTCGAGCCAGTTCTACCTGACGCTGCGGTGGATCAACGTCGCTGAGCTCGGCGACGTCGTGCTGGGCCTGGCGGTGCTCGTGTTCGGGTTGGTCTACTCCGGTGCGAGTCCGAACGCGGGGGAGATCCTGCAGACGGTCGTGCTCGCGGGCTGCGGGCTGGTGCTGCTCTCGTGCGTGTGGTCGGCGATGTCGTACCTCGCGTTCTGGCTGCAGTCGGTGAACCCGATCGGCAACATCTTCATCGAGCTGCTGGAGTCGGGGCGGTACCCGCTGGCGTTCTTCCCGGCCGGGGTGCGGGCGTTCTTCACGTTCGCGTTCCCGGTCGGCTTCGCGTCGACGTTCCCGGCGCAGGCGATTCTGGGAGAGCTCGGCTGGCTCCCGGTCGCCGGTGGCGTGGCGCTCTCGGTGGTGGCCGTGCTGCTCGTCCGCGCCCTGTGGCGGCTCGGGTTGAGGAACTACGCGAGCGCCTCCAGCTAGCGGTTTGTCGATTCGCGCCGACTCGATCGTCATCGCTGGTGACACGATAGGCGCGTCGCACGGACCTGGAGGTACGCCGTGGAGTTCCTGATCCTGCTGTACGGAGACGAGGCGGGCGAGGAAGCCCTGCCCAAGGAGGAGCTGCGGGCGATCACGCAGCGGCACCACGAGTACGGCGCGCTGCTGCGCGCCGACGGCAAGTTGGTCTACGGGACGGGCCTGCGGGGGACTGACAGCGCGACCACGATGCGGCGGGGCAACGGGCAGATCACCGACGGGCCGTACGCCGACACCAAGGAGCAGATCGGCGGCTTCTACCTGGTGGACTGCGCCGACCTGGACGAGGCGATGGACATCGCCAAGAAGGTGCCGGACAGTCCGGGACTGACGCTCGAGATCAGGCCGACTGGCGGGTGAGCATCGGGTCCGCGGCGGCGGTCGAGCAGGCGTTCCTCGAACACTGGGGGCGCCTGCTCGCGCTGCTCGTCCGGCAGCTGCGCAGCCTCGATGTCGCCGAGGAGGCGTTGGCGGACGCGTTCGAACGGGCGGTGCGGCACTGGGCCGAGGACGGCGTACCGGACCGCCCGGAGGCGTGGCTGCACACGGCGGCGAAGCGGCGGGCGGTCGACCTGATGCGCCGCGAGCAGACGCTGCTGCGGAAGCTTCCGCTGCTCACCGTCGACGCGGTGGACGCGGTGGTCGCCGAGAATCCCGTTGACCTGTTGGACATCGAGGTCGAAGAGGATCCGTCGACGATCCCGGACGAGCGGCTCCGCATGCTGTTCACGTGCTGCCACCCGGCGTTGGCGTTGGAGTCCCGGATCGCGCTGACGCTGCGGATGGTGGCGGGACTGACGACGCCGGAGATCGCGCGTGCGTTCCTCGTCTCCGAGCCGACTATGGCGGCGCGGATCACCCGGGCGAAGAAGAAGATCGCGGCGGCCGGCATCCCGTACCGCGTGCCCTCCGACGCCGAACTGCCGCCACGGCTCGGCGGCGTGCTGGCGGTGCTGTACCTCGTGTTCACCGAGGGGCACTCGGCCTCGTCGGGTCCGCAACCGGTACGGCGGAACCTGTGCGACGAGGCGATCCGGCTGCTGCGCGTCGTGGTGTCGTTGCTGCCGTCCTCGCCGGAGCCGATGGCACTGCTGGCGTTGACGTTGCTGCAGCATTCGCGCCGGGACGCGCGGACGGACTCGGCGGGTCGGCTGGTGTTGCTGGCGGACCAGGACCGGTCGCACTGGCACCGTACGGAGATCGCCGAGGGCGTCGCATGGCTGCGCCGGGCGGCGGCGCACGGGGCCGTCTCGCCGTACCTGCTGCAGGCTGCGATCGCCGCCGAGCACACGTCGGCGGCGACGGCTTCGGCGACCGACTGGCGGGCGATCGCCATGCTGTACGAGGAACTCGAGGCGCTGACCGGCTCCCCGGTGGTGCGACTGAACCGCGCGGTCGCGGTAGCGGAGACGTCAGGCCCCGAGCCCGCACTGGCGTTGCTGGACGGCCTGGACGAACGCCTCGGCGCCTACCACCTGCTCCCCGCCACCCGCGCCGACCTGCTCCGCCGCCTCGGCGACGCCGACGCGGCCCGGGCCGCCTACACCCGCGCCCTGGAGCTCGCCGGCAACGCCGCCGACCGCGCCTTCCTCACCCAGCGCCTCGCCGAGCTCGACGAAGCCCCAAGCACGTAGCCGCGGGCGAGTGAGAACAGCCGCGGCGCGAGGCCATCCGGCAGCGAGCCGACGGGGCTCGCTGCCGGTGCTCGACCGCGGAGTCAGGCCGGGTCGCCGTTCGCGACCTTTTCCGCCGCCTCCGGATCCCTGTGCTCGATCAGGTGCAGGCAGGGTACGCCGAGCTTGCGGCGGGCCTTCGAAGTCCAGTCCAGGTGGAAGAACTCCGCTACCACGTGGGGCCGCGTGAGGATGACGACCTCCGCGGCGCTGCGTTCTCGGACCGTCTCGAAGAGGGCCTCGACCGGGTCCTTCGACGTCACGTGCCCGCTCGCGTCGCAGCCATGGGCGGCCAGCACGTCGACGCTCTTCGTCAAGGCTGCCTTGCTGCGTTCGACGATCTCCCGTTGGATCTGGGCGAGGTCGACATCGGGGAAGTTCAGCGCCGACGTGGCGAGCACCTCACTCGCCGCGATCGAGCCGAGTGCCGACTCCACCCGTGCCGAGGCGTCCTCGACCGGGATGATCACGTGCACATGTGCGGTCTCGTTGGCCACCGAGTACAGCTCCGCGATCTGGTGACCATCGACCTGGGATATGGGCTTCTCGATGAGGAGTACGACTTCGTACATGGTGCACCTCCTCCGTGCATCCGTGCAGTGGCGCTCATCGTCCCGCGCCAACCGGCCGTTGGGAAGCCAGAGCGTACTGCCTTGTCCTTACCGATACCCAAGAATCACCGTGGACCCTGCCAACGAAGTCCATCGAAAACGATTTCCAACGTTCTCGCCTTCACTTCGCGGTCCCAACCGGCGTGTTCGGCAGCCCGTGAGGCCCCGATCAGCAGCGGGTAGAGCTCGGCGACGCGGACGTCGGAACGGACCGCGTGGACCTGCTGCGCCCGCCGCAGCAGGGTGGCCAGCGCCGTACGCAGCCGGTCACCGGCCGGTGACGTCGCGACCTGGACGTTCACGCCCGCCTGGGTCAGCGCATCGACGATCGCGTTCTTCGTGGCCGCCTCGTCGACGACCCGGGTGAAGAACGCGAAGAACGCCCGGCCGGCGTTCTCCGCGGTGACCGCCGCCTCCGCCTCGGTGGCGAGCCGGTCGATGCGCTGCAGGAACACCGCCTCCAGCAGCGACTCCTTGGTCGGGAAGTGCCGGAACACCGTGCCGATGCCGAGACCCGCCGTCCGCGCGATCTCCTCGGTCGACGCGCCCGTTCCCTGCGCCTCGAACACCGTCTCGGCCGCCTCCAGCACCTTCGCGCGGTTGCGCTGGGCGTCGGCACGCAGCGGTCGGTCCGGCGGCACGGGCTCGTCGCCTCCCTGTCCGTTGACAAACGGAGTAGTCACTCCGTAACGTCGATCTGGAGTCTTCACTCCGAATTCTACTGGAGGTGTCCGATGGCCGCGCTCACACCGCGTGAGGTGTTCGACCAGCAGCACCGGCGCGTGCTCGCCCGCGACATGAACGGCCAGGCCGACCTGTTCGCCGCCGACGGGGTCTGGGAGTTCCCGTTCGCGCCCGCCGGGATGCCGAAGCGGCTGGAGGGCCGCGACGCCATCCGCGCGTGGTCGGTCGCGGCCGTCGAGGCGCCGGTTCGCGCGGGCCGAGTGCTGACGAGCTACGACGTCCGCGCGCTGCACGAGACTGGTGACCCCGAGGTGATCGTGGTCGAGTTCGACCTGTGCGGCGAGGCGGCGGGGACGCCGCTGCGGCTGCCGTACATCCAGGTGTTCCGGATCCGCGACGGCGAGATCGTGAGCCTGCGCGACTACTTCAGCGCGGAGACCGTGGCGGCGCTCTCCGAATGACGTGGCGGGATGAGCCATGATGGGGCGCATGCAGCTTCCCGTCATGCCGCCGGTGTCACCGATGCTGGCGAAGCCGATCAAGCAGATTCCCCAAGGCGAGCACAGTTTCGAGCCGAAGTGGGACGGGTTCCGGTCGATCATCTTCCGGGACGGTGACGAGGTCGAGGTCGGCAGCCGGAACGAGAAGCCGATGACGCGGTACTTCCCCGAGGTCGTCGAGGCCGTCCTCGCGAACTTCCCCGACCGTGCCGTGATCGACGGCGAGATCGTCGTGGACGACGCGAGCGGTCAGCGGCTGGACTTCGACGCGCTGCAGCAGCGCATCCACCCGGCCGCGAGCCGCGTGAAGCTGCTCTCCGAGCAGACGCCGGCGCGATTCGTCGCGTTCGACCTGCTGGCGCTGGGCGACGAGGACCTCACCGAACGCCCGTTCGCCGAGCGCCGCGCCAAGCTCGAGGAGGCGCTCGCGAACGCCAAGCCACCGATCCACCTCACGCCCACCACGACGGACCGGGACGTCGCCGATCGTTGGTTCCGGCAGTTCGAGGGCGCTGGGCTCGACGGCGTGATCGCCAAGCCGCTGGACTGCCTGTACGAACCCGACAAGCGCGTGATGTTCAAGATCAAGCACGAGCGCACCGCGGACTGCGTCGTCGCCGGGTACCGCGTGCACAAGAGCGGCGAGGACCGGATCGGGTCGCTGCTGTTGGGTCTCTACAACGACTCAGGTGAGCTCGCGAGCGTGGGCGTGATCGGCGCGTTCCCGCTGGAGCGCCGCAAGGAGCTGTTCGTCGAGATGCAGGACCTCGTCACGACGTTCGACGACCACCCGTGGAACTGGGCGAAGCAGGAGGAGGGCGCGCGGACGCCGCGGAAGAACGAGTACAGCCGTTGGAACAACGGCAAGGACCTCTCGTTCGTCCCGCTGCGGCCGGAGCGCGTCGTCGAGGTCCGGTACGACCACATGGAGGGCGTGCGGTTCCGGCACACCGCGCAGTGGGTGCGCTGGCGCGAGGACCGTACGCCGGAGTCGTGCACGTACGACCAGCTGGAGGAGCCGGTGCGCTTCGACCTCGGCGAGGTGCTGGGGCTGAAGACCTGACCGATGAGTTTCCGCGGGGGAGTCGTCAGTACGGGCGACCACTGACCGAAGGAGACTCATGGCGAAGCTGCTGTACTCGGCCGCGATGTCGCTCGACGGCTACATCACCGGCCCTGGCGGCGACATGTCCTGGCTCGGCGAGTTCGACGGTCCGAACCCGTTGATGGACGACCTCGTTCCGCAGATCGGCGCGATCCTCGCGGGGGCGGGCACTGCGCGCGGGGACAACCCGAACGCCGGCGACCCGGAGAAGGAGGGCGCTTTCAGCGGCGCCTACCAAGGGCCGGAGTTCGTGCTGACCCACAACCCGCCCGCGACGCCCAAGCCCGGCGTCACGTACGTCGGCGATCTGCCGTCCGCGGTGGCGGCCGCGAAGGAGGCGGCGGGGGACCGGTACGTCAACGTGCTCGGCGCGAACGTGGCCAAGCAGTGCATCGAGACCGGCGTGCTCGACGAGATCCTCACCCTCGTTCTGCCGGTCCTGCTCGGCGACGGCGTGCGGCTGTTCGACCAGCCGGGCGGACGTACGGTGCGCCTCGAGCACGTGACGCGCAGCACCGTCGACCACGCCACCAACCTCTGGTACCGCGTCGTCTACTAGGGAATCCGCGCCGAGATGTTTCGTGGGTGGTGTCGGATCGGACCCGAGGCGTTCGTAGCGAGGGTGAGAACCCGAGAACGAGAGAAGGTTGCCGCAGATGACGAACCACCCGAGCGAAGCGCCCAAGCCGCCGATCGTGGACCGCGCCACGTTCCAGGCGGAGCTCGATCGCCTTCAGGTACGGGAGAAAGCCCACA
Source organism: Tenggerimyces flavus (assembly GCF_016907715.1). Classification (NCBI taxonomy): domain Bacteria; kingdom Bacillati; phylum Actinomycetota; class Actinomycetes; order Propionibacteriales; family Nocardioidaceae; genus Tenggerimyces; species Tenggerimyces flavus. The sequence goes on from NZ_JAFBCM010000001.1 coordinate 4,745,768, forward strand.
CCCGCGAAGGTGACGCCATCGCCGCGGCTCGGCGTCGGATGCCGATGGTGGAGGTCGACGCTTCGACGCCGTTGGTCGGAGCGAACGGCACGGTCCCGTTGATCGACGTCTTCGAGGGCCGCTCTCAGCTGGTCACCTACTACCACATGTGGCACCCCGGCCGACCCGCCTCGGAGCAGTGCGAGGGCTGCACGTTCAACACCTCGAACGTGACCGAGCTGAACTACCTGCACTCGCGCGACGTGAGCTACGCGGTCTTCTGCGAGGGCCCGTACGAGGAGGCGTCGCGGTACCGCGCCTTCATGGGCTACCCGGCGCCGTGGTACTCGGTGCCGCCGGAGTCGGTGGCGAAGTTGGTCCCGCATTTCGGCATCCTCGCGGCCTATCTGCGTGACGGTGACCGGGTGTTCGAGACGTGGTGGACGACTGCCCGTGGTGATGAGGCGATGGATCCGTCGTACGCGCTGCTGGACCGGACCGTCTACGGCCGGCAGGAGGCCTGGGAGGACTCGCCCGAAGGTTGGCCGCAGGGCTGGCCCGCCGGCGGCGGCCAGTTCCGCGTCAATGGGAAGGGACGCCCCATCGCCCAGGTCTCCCGCATCGAGGAAGGCCGTGACGACGACCTCGACCCGCTGCCCGAAGGCTGGACCGCCTGCACGTGCGAGCTCCACCAGAGCTAGCGCAGGCTGCCCCGGGTGCTCCTGGATGGCTCTTCGGTGGCTCCCCAGCGGCGGCAAATGATCATGTTTACAGGCTCTACGCAGCCAAGCGTGGTGTGCGGTGTCTGATGTGGGTGGCTGCGGGTTTGGGTGGCCAGTCTATGTCGGCGCAGGCGAGGAGGATGCGGGCGCGGTAGTTGGTGAAGCTGCGGAAGCCGAAGCCGATGCGTTTGATCTTCTTGATGATGGTGTTGGTGCCTTCGGTGGGGCCGTTGCTGGCGTAGGGGTGGTCGGCTCGGGCGAGGATGGGGTCGCGCCACTCGGTGAGGGTGTTCGCCAGGGTCGCTAGTTCGGGGATGTCGTCGTGGTGGGCGTAGTAGCGGGCGTCGGCGATGAGCCGGTCAAGGCGTGCGGTGACCCTTGTTTTGTTGGGGAAACGCTGCCTCGCCGTGGTGTCGACGCGTTGGTAGAGGTGGCGGAGGCGGTGGGCGATCTCCCAGGTGGCGCCGACCTGGCCGGTGGGGTCGTGGTCGAGTAGGACGGTGCGCAGTCGGGTGGCGCGGTGTCCGTCGGGGGTGAAGGCCTCGGGTTTGCTGCGCAGCAGCCGCAGTGTGTCGTGCAGGGGGTCGCCCTTGCGGCCGCGGCGGCCGAGTTGGTCGAACTGGACCCGGCGGCGGACCAGTTCGGTCGTGTCGGTGCCGAGTTTGACCAGGTGGAAGGCGTCGAGCACCACGCTGGCCTGCGGCAGCCCGGTCCGTAGCCCGGACCGGTAGGAGCGCAGCGGATCACACACCGCGGCCTGGATACCGGCCCGCCAGGCCGGGTCCCGGTGGGCGAACCAGTCGGACACGATCCGGCCGGTGCGGCCCGGCAGCACATCGAGCAGCTTCCCGCGGCCGACGTCGACGATGGTGGTGCAGAACCGCATCCACTGCACCGGCCCACGGGCCCCGAACACGTGCTCATCGACGCCGACCGCGGTCACCGCACGCGCCTCCGGTGGCCGGCGCAGCGCCTTCGCGGCGGCCACGACGGCGGTGTTGACCGTGCCCCACGACACACCGAACTCCGCGGCCACCGTCGCCACCGCGGACTGGTCCTGACCGACCCGGCGCACCGCCTCGGCCACCGCCCGCTCGGTCATACACCGCCGCGGCCGAATCAGCTCACTCGTCTCAGACCACGTCACCGCCGTCGCCGTGGTCGTCGTCGTCGTCGTGGCCGTGGCCGTCGCCGTGGTCGTTCTTCCTTGCAGGCAACGAGGTTCGCGGCATCGCCACAACCGCTTATGCCACACCAGCAGCACCGGCTTACCCGCAATCGGCAGATCCCGCACCACCACCGGCCGCCGACCATGCGGCGACGCGACCGCCCCACACCCCCGACACGCCTCCCGACACGCCTGCGACCCGGCCGTGGTCTGAATCAGCAGGTTCCACTCCCCGAGCAGTTCCACCGCCCGAGTCACCTCGAACCCCTCAAGGCCCAACGCGGCCGTCCACCCAGTAACGTCATCCACGGGTCCTGTGCTCCTTCCAGCCCCGGCTGATTCGCAACCAACCGAGACTGACCGGCACAGGACCCCCCTCACGAGGAGACACGCCGACAGGTCTGCTACCAGCCCCACCACCACCCTTGGCTAAGAAGAGCCTGTTTACATGATCATTTGCCGCTCTACGTGGGATACACCCCGCGTAGAGCACCCACTCGCCGGGTAAAGCGGCACCCCCGACTCACCAACAGGTCCTAGCCGCGCAGCCAGCGGTAGAAGAGGAAGCCGTCCTCCTCAGTGAGGCTGGCAAGCACCAGCTCGGTCAGGCCCGGCTGCGAGCCGTTCATGACCCGGGGCGCGTCGCCTGCCAGCAGCTTGGGGGAGACCGTCAGGCTCAGCTCGTCGACCAGGCCGGCGCCGACCAGGCCGGCGAGCAGGCGGGGTCCGCCCTCGCACTGGATATGCCGCAGGCCACGCGAGGCGAGGACGTCGAGCGCCTCGGTCAGGTCGACCCGTTCGGCGCCGGTGGTCACGACGTCCACCCGAGACGCGAGCTTCGAAAGGGCGTCGAGTGGCGCGGAACGGGGCGCCAACACGATCGTCCGCCCGTCCGCCAGCGGCTTGTCCGGCAGGTCGAGCGACCTGGTCACGATCGCGAGCCGGGGCGGCTCGGCGAGCCCGACCGCGGCACGAAGAGCCGCGTACTCCGGCCGTACGCGCATCGGCCCGTACCCCTCCGCTCGGACCGTCTCCGCACCCACCAGAACCACGTCGGAGAGCGCGCGGAGCAGGCCCATCATCCGCCGGTCGGCGGGGCCGGAGATCGAGCCGGACCGGCCGTCCGGCCCGTGCGCCGCGCCGTCGACGGTGGCGATCATCATCGCCCGGACCCAGCGGCGACCGGACGGCAACGCGTAGAGCCTGGCCAGCGCGTCGTCGTCGAGCTCCACCTCGGGCTCGGGCGGGATCACCAGTCGCATGACCCCGATCCCATCAGACACGAACGACGGAAAGTGACGAGACAGCGAACGACACGCATCCGTGGCGTAAATTGGCCCCTATTCGCGGTACGACGACGAACGGAACACCCCATGGCCAAGCGCATCACCGACCGGCTCCGCCTCCCGCAGGGACCGGTCGACCTCGCCTCCATCCCGACCGACGCGACCCCCGGCTTCAAGGGGAACAAGGTCGAAGGGCAGAAGGCGTTGGCCACCCTGGCGCCGACCCTGGGGGAGCTGCAGGAGAAGCTGTACGCGGAGGGCCGCACGGGCGGCTCGCGCCGGGTCCTGCTCGTTCTGCAGGGCATGGACACCTCCGGCAAGGGCGGCGTTCTCCGCCACGTCGCCGGCCTGTGCGACCCGCAAGGTCTGCACATCAAGGCGTTCAAGGCACCGACCGCGGAGGAGCGCAAGCACGACTTCCTCTGGCGGATCCGCAAGGAGCTGCCGCCCGAGGGCTACATCGGCGCGTTCGACCGGTCGCACTACGAGGACGTACTGATCGTTCGCGTGCACGACCTGGTGCCGCGGGCGACCTGGTCGCGCCGATACGCGACGATCAACCGCTTCGAGCAGCAGCTCGCGGACAAGGGCACCACGATCATCAAGTGCTTCCTGCACGTCTCCAAGGAGGAGCAGCAGGCACGGCTCGCGGCCCGGCTCGACGACCCGACCAAGTACTGGAAGTACAACCCCGCCGACGTCGACGAGCGCGCGTACTGGGACGACTACCAGGAGGCGTACGCGGCCGCGCTGGAGAAGTGCGCCAACGACTCCGCGCCCTGGTTCGTCGTGCCGTCGGACCGCAAGTGGTACCGCAACTGGGCGATCACCAACCTGCTCATCGAACACCTGCAGGACCTCGACCCGAAGTGGCCGCTGGCGAGCTACGACGTCGACGCCGAACGGGCCCGGCTCGCTGACAGCTGAAGGAACCGTGCGAGGCTGGCCAGCGCGAGGAACGAGCAGCTGAGCGGAGCCGAGCATGCGTAGGTGGAGGCGCCGGCACCTCTTCGAGGCCGGGGCACTGGCGGTCATGGGCGCGGTCATCGGCCCTGGCTGCAGCCGCCAGGACTCCCCGGCACCGTCCGCGGCCGACGCGCCGTCGCGTACGGCCACGCCGGCTCCCGCGCGCACGACCCCGGCGGCCACCCACTCGCCGACACCGACGCCGACTCCCGAGGAGCGCCAGTCCGTGACCGCGTCGCCCGAGCCCGATCAGCAGCTGCTCCACGGCATGTCGTTGGAGCAGAAGGTCGGGCAGCTGTTCGTGCTGTTCGCGTTCGGTCCGCGCGCCGACCGCCCCGACCACCGCAACACCGAGCTCTACGGCGTCGCCACCGCCAGAGAGGTCGTCGAGAAGTACAAGCCAGGCGGCTGGATCTACTTCTCCGCACGCGACAACGTCGAAGACCCGGCGCAGGTCGCGACGCTGTCCAACGACCTGCAACGCGTCGCGCTCGCGACCGGCTCGAAGGTGCCGCTGCTGATCGGCACCGACCAGGAGCAGGGGTTGGTCGTACGGATCGGGCCGCCCGTCACGATGTTCGCGGGCAACATGGCCCAGGGCGCGTCGCGCGACCTCGCCGACGCCCGGACGGTCGCGGCGATCACCGGCCGCGAGCTGCGCGCGATGGGCATCCACCAGGACTACGCGCCGGACGCGGACGTCAACACCAACCCGGCGAACCCGGTGATCGGCGTCCGCTCGTTCTCCTCCGACCCGTCGCTCGTTGCGGACCTGACGACGGCGATGGTGAAGGGCTTCCAGCAGGACGCGAAGGTCATCGCGACCGCGAAGCACTTCCCGGGACACGGCGACACCAAGGACGACAGCCACTTCGCGTTGCCGGTGGTGAGCCACACCCGCGACGAGTGGGACCGGCTGGACGCGCCGCCGTTCCGCGCGGCGATCGCGGCGGGCATCGACTCGATCATGACCGCGCACATCGTGCTGAAGGCACTCGACCCGTCCGGCGACCCGGCGACGTTGAGCAAGCCGATCATCACCGGCGTGCTGCGCGGCGAGCTCGGCTTCGAGGGCCTGATCGTGACGGACTCGATGGAGATGGCGGGCGTACGGGAGAAGTACGGCGACGCGGAGGCCGCGGTGCGCGCGATCGAGGCGGGCGCCGACCAGGTGCTGATCCCGCCGGCGCCGGAGCAGGCGTTCGATGCCGTGCTCAAGGCGGTGCGGTCGGGGCGGATCAGCGAGAGCCGGATCGACGAGAGCGTGGCCCGGGTGCTGGCGTTGAAGTCCGGGCGGGGGATCGTGGACTCGCCGTACGTCGAGGTGGCGGCGGTGAAGTCGGTCGTCGGCACGTCGGAGAGCCGCGCGGCGGCGCAGCGCGTGACGGACAAGACGACGACCGTCGTCCGCAACGACGCCGGGGTGTTGCCGTTCGCGCAGCCGCCGAAGGACGTGCTGGTGGCGGGCTGGGGTGTCGCGGCTCGCAAGCTGGGTGCGCGATTGGAGGCCCGCGGGGCGGCGGTGTCGGTACGGGCGACGGACGAGGACCCGAGCAGCGGCGCGATCGCCGACCTCACGTCCAAGGCGCGGGGGAGTGAGCTGGTCATCGCCGTCACCACTCGGGCGTGGTCGTTCCGGGAGCAGCGCGCGATGGTCGCGGCGCTCGTCGAGACGGGGAGGCCCGTCATCACCGTGGCGGTGCGGGACCCGTACGACGCCGCGTCCTACGACTCCGCGACCCACCTGGCGACGTACTCGCACTCTGACGTCGCGATGGAGTCATTCGTCCGGGTGCTGCTCGGTGAGGTAGCGCCGCAGGGGAAGTTGCCCGTGGCGATCCCCAAGAACGGCGTCGCCCTGTACCCGTTGGGTCATGGCCTCACCTGGCGAAGCGGCGGGTGAGGAAGACCCGCGTACGGCCGTTCCACTCCTGGGTCACGCCGTCGGCGAGCTCGTAGCCGTGCCGCTCGTACAGTGCGATCGCTGGTGCGTTCCACTCGAGCGTGCGCACGACGCAGGCGGTCGTGGTCTCGGGCAGCTCGGCGTGCAGCCGTTCGACGAGGGTGGAGGCGAGCCCGATGCGGCGTGCGCTGCTGGCGACGCCGAGCTCGGCGAGGTACGTCGTGGTCGCGAAGTCCACGCCGAGCGCCGCCTCGTAGTCGTCGACCTTGCCGTACGTGCTGATCGGCAGCGCGACGAGGAACCCGACGGGCTCTTCGGCGCGGCGGGCGACGTACGCGTGCGTCGCCCGCTCGACGAGCGGCGGGAACCACTCCGCGGCCGCCGCGACCTCGCCCGGCCGGTAGTCGTACGGCGGGCTGTCCTGGATGACCTGCACGAGCGCGGTCAGTGCGTCGTCGTCGCCGCTGGCCGTGCTGATGTCGACATCGGTTTTCATACCGATGAAGCTACAGTGGCGGCCAGGTGGTGGTCTCGCGGGTCAGGTCGATCGCGTCGATTTCGGCGAAGCAGGTGCCCTTCGTGAAGCGCACGGCGTTGCGGCCCGCGTTGAGCGTGACGGTCTGGGCGGTGACGGTCCACTGCTCCCAGCCGAATCGTTGATACGTCACCGTTCTGCTCTGCGCACCGTTGACCGTCATCGTGTGCGTGCACGGCGTCGTCGTCCCGTTGCCGCCGCGAACGAACAGCCGCCACGTGCCGGCGTACGGCGCGTCGACGGCGAACTCGGCGTAGCTGTCGGCGAGGTCGATCTTCCCCGCCTTGCCGTTGTTCGACGCGAGCGTCGTCGTAAGCGCCTGCGCGTTGCGGAACGTCGCGTGCTCGGCCTCGTACCGGATGACCGGCGACGACACGAGCGCGCCGTACCAGCGGTACGCCATCTTGGTGTTCCCGCTGTGCGTCAGGTGGATCTTGTCGGCAGCGACATCGGTTGCCAGCAAGGTCGTTCGCATGTCGACGAAGCGCACCTTCTTGCCCTCGTCGACCTTCTTCTGCACGATGAACGGGATCGCGGCGTTGAACGTCTTCGCCCGGGCGTCCGTCGCCGGGTCGCCCATCGGGCCGACCGTCGACACGATGATCACGGCGTTGGGGACGACGGCGAGCAGCGTGTCGATCAGCTGCTCGAGCCGCGCGGGCGCGTTGGGCAGGTCGACGTTCCCCAGCACGTCGTTCGCGCCGGCGTGCAGCAGCACGACGTCCGGCTGGAACCGCGTGGCCCGGTCGGTCGCGATCTCGGTGAGCTGGGAGAGGACGAACCCGCCATGACCCTCGTGGTCACGGTCCGGCAACTGCGCCGGTCCAGCGTCGGTGATCGCGCCGACGAAGTCGACCGACAGCCCCGCCGACGTCAGCATCTGGTAGAGGTCGGATCGGTAGCCGCCCGGGATGCTGCCCGCGGTCGTCGACGACCCCATCGGCATGATCCGGACCGCCGCGGCGTCCGCGACGGCGGGCGCGCTCCCCGAGGCCGGCGCGGCGGCGCCCACCGTCACCGCGAGTACTCCTGTTGCCACTGCCGCTAGCAATCGACGCATCGAATCCTCCCGTGGTCGTTGTGCAACACGTGTTTTGCAACATCTGTTTTGAATCAGCTGTTCTACAACGCGTGTTTTACAACACGCGTTGCAAGACCCGTCTAGACGCGTTCGAGGACCAGCATCGAACGCGCCAGCACGTTGACCTTGTCGCCGGCCTGGACCACTCCGCGATCGGACAGGTCGTCGTCGGCCGTGTCCAGCACCGGCTCCCACGCCGACCCGTACACCTCCGGCGGGATCGCGAAGTCCATGTCCTGCTCGGACGCGTTGAACAGCAGCAGGAACGAGTCGTCGACGATCCGCTCGCCCTGCAGGCCAGGCTCGTCGATCGCCTCGCCGTTCAGGAACACCGCGAGCGACTTCGCGAAGCCCGCGGTCCAGTCGCCGCCACCCATCGGCTGCCCGTCCGGCTTCAACCAGGCGATGTCGGTGAGCTCCTCGCTGCTTCCCAGCCCGTCGAAGAACCGGCGCCGCCGGAACACAGGATGGTCCGCGCGCAGCTGGATCAGCGCGCGCGTGAAGGCGAGCAGGTCGGAGTCGGCGTGCCGCCAGTCGACGTAGGAGATCTCGTTGTCCTGGCAGTACACGTTGTTGTTGCCCTGCTGCGTCCTGCCGAGCTCGTCGCCGTGGAGGATCATCGGCACGCCCTGCGACAGGAACATCGTGGCGAGGAAGTTCCGATGCTGCCGAGCCCGCAACGCGAGCACGTTCTTGTCGTCGGTCTCTCCCTCGGCACCACAGTTCCACGAGCGGTTGTCAGTGGTGCCGTCGTTGTTGTTCTCGCCGTTCGCGTCGTTGTGCTTCCCGTTGTAGGACACGAGATCGCGCAACGTGAAACCGTCGTGCGCGGTGACGAAGTTGATCGACGCGTACGGCTTGCGCCCGTCGTCGCGGAACAGGTCCGACGATCCGGTCAGCCGCATCGCGAACTCGCCGAGAGTCGCGGGCTGGCCGCGCCAGAAGTCGCGGACACAGTCGCGGTACTTGCCGTTCCACTCCGTCCACAACGGAGGGAACCCGCCGACCTGATAGCCACCAGGGCCGAGGTCCCACGGCTCGGCGATGAGTTTCACCTGTGACACCACGGGATCCTGCTGTACCAGGTCGAAGAACGCCGACAGCCGGTCGACCTCGTGGAACTGGCGAGCCAGCGTCGCCGCGAGGTCGAAGCGGAACCCGTCGACGTGCATCTCCGTCACCCAGTACCGCAGCGAGTCCATGATCAGCTGCAACACGTGGGGGTGACGCATCAACAAGCTGTTGCCGGTGCCGGTGGTGTCGTAGTAATGCGAGTTGTTGTTGTCGACCAGCCGGTAGTACGCGGAGTTGTCGATGCCGCGGAACGCGATCGTCGGCCCGAGCTGGTTGCCCTCGGCGGTGTGGTTGTAGACCACGTCGAGGATGACCTCGATGTCGGCGCGGTGCAGCGCGCGCACCATCGCCTTGAACTCCTGCACCTGGTCGCCGGCCTGGCCCGACGCCGCGTAGGCGTTATGCGGCGCGAAGAAGCCGATCGTGTTGTAGCCCCAGTAGTTGCGCAGGCCACGCTGCACGAGCAGGTCGTCGTGCACGAACTGGTGCACGGGCATGAGCTCGACCGCGGTCACGCCGAGGGACTGCAGGTGCTCGATCATCGCGGGGGAGGAGAGGCCGGCGTACGTGCCCTTGATCTCGTCGGCGATGTCGGGGTGCTGGATCGTCGTGCCCTTGACGTGGGCCTCGTAGATGACGGTCTCGTGGTACGGGTGGCGCGGCGGCCGGTCGTCCTGCCAGTCGAAGTACGGGTTGACGACGACCGACTTCATCATGTGCGGGCCGGAGTCGAGGGTGTTCAACTTGTCCGGGTCGTTGAAGTGGTACGAGAACAGCGCCTCGTCCCAGTCGATCTCGCCTTCGACCGCCTTGGCGTACGGGTCGAGCAGCAGCTTCGAGGGGTTGCAGCGGTGTCCGCGGGAGGGGTCGTACGGACCGTGCACGCGGAAGCCGTACCGCTGACCGGGGCCGACGCGGGGGAGGTAGCCGTGCCAGACGCCGGCCTCGCGCTCCTCCAGCTCGACCTGGGTCTCCTTGCCGTCGCTGTCGAACAGACAGAGCGCGACAGCCTCCCCGACCTCGCTGAACAGGGCGAAGTTCGTCCCGGCGCCGTCGTAGGACGCGCCCAGTGGGTACGGCGTACCAGGCCACACCTCGACCAACCGATGCTCCTCTCCAAGCTGTCCGGCCGTGGCCGGTGAGTCTCGCATCCTGCCAGGTCCACGTTGCGGGCGTGCACCGCCTCGGCGCCCGCCCTCGAGCGCTAGGAAGAAGCGCTGGTCGCCTCGAATAGACGCGCGACGACAACGTCGACGATCTCGGGCGAGCCGCCCAGCGGCTCGGTCACGGCGGCGGCGCCCTCGGCCTCCGCCCAGTCGCGAATGGCGTCGGCGAAGTAGCCGGGGGCGAGCAGGTACGTGACGACCGCCACCCGCGCCGCGCCGGCCCGGTAGGACCGGCCGACCGCGTCGCTCACGGTGGGCTCGGCGGCGCTCGCGTAGGCGGGGGTCACCGGCACGTGCTGCCGGTCCGACAACGCCCGGGCGACCGCGGCCACGGTCGCGTTGGCCTCCGGATCGGTGGACCCGGCCGCGGCGAGCACGACCGCGTCGTACGCCACCCCGGTGGCGGTGAGCTGGCGCACGATCGCGTCGAGGATCAGGTCGTGCGGACCGAGCACCGAACCCAGCCGTACCCGCAGGCCGCGCATCCGCGCCGCCGTCGCGACCCCGGGGAGGTCGGTCTTGCTGTGGTACGCGTGGTTGAGCAGGAACGGCAGGATCGTCACGCTGCCGACGCCTCGGCGATGCAGGTTGGCGAGCGCCGAGGGGGGATCGGGCTCGGCGAGCTCGAGGAACGCCGCCTCCGCGATCAGGTCGTCGACCTGCTCCTCGACCGCGGCCGCGACCTCGTGCGCCACGGCCGCCGCGCGCGGATCCCGGCTGCCGTGCGCGACGAGCAGCAGACCATCAGGCACCTCACAAGCCTAGCTGCGCCGCCACGTCCACCACGTCGCCGACGATGATCACCGCGGGGGAGCGGACGCCGCGTTCGGTGGCCAGGTCGGCGATCGTCGCCAGCGTTCCGAACGTCGTCCGCTGACTCGGCAGCGTGCCGCGTTCCACGATCGCCACCGGAAGTTCCGGCGAACGGCCGCCGCGGACCAGGCCCGCCGCGACGTCGGCCAGCGGCGCGACGCCCATCAGGAACACCAGCGTGCCGTCCAGCGGGGCGAGGCGGGTCCAGTCGATCTCCTCGCCGTGCGCCGCGACGTGTCCGGAGATCACCGTGAAGCTGCGCGAAACGTTTCGGTGCGTCACCGGAATTCCCGCGGCTTCCGGAACGGCCACGGCACTCGTCACACCCGGAACGACCTCGCACGGCACGCCGGCCTCGGCGCAGGCGAGCGCCTCCTCGGCGCCGCGGCCGAACACGAACGGGTCGCCGCCCTTCAGCCGGACGACGCGCTGCCCGGCGAGCGCGCGTTCGACGATCAGCTCGTTGATCTGCAGCTGCGACAGCGTGTGCGCGAGCGGTCCCTTGCCGGCCTCGACCACCTCGACGGCCGGGTCCAGCTCGTCCAGCAGGGCGCGGGGCGCCAGCCGGTCCACGACCACCACGTCCGCGTCGGCGAGCAGCCGACGTCCACGGGTGGTGATCAGCCCGGGGTCGCCCGGCCCGCCGCCGATCAGCGCGACGTGGCCCTCGCCCGTACGCCGCTGCCGCCGCGTCGGTAGGTCGCCGGTCGCCAGGGACGTCGCGATCCGCGCACGGATCGCCTGCGCCCGCCGCGGGTCGCCTCCGGCCGACACCGCGACCGTGACGTCGTCCACCCGGGTCACCGCCGGCGTCCACGCGGACGACGCCTCCGCGGCACCGGCCCGTACGCACCACACCCGCGCCGCCTCGGCGTCCGCGGCGACCAGCGCGTCCACCGCCTGGTCACCGGTCGCCGTGTGGACGAGCCACGCGCCCGACAGGTCGCCGGTCACGTACTCCCGCGGCACCCAGGCCACCACGTCCACCTGGGCGGACAACTCCTCGCACAGCGCCGGCGCGACCACCGTCACCAGAGCGTCGGCCGCGAGCAACGAGCCGACCCGGCGAGCCGCCACCGGTCCGCCACCCACCACGACGACCCGCCTGCCGGCGATGTCCAGCAGCAGCGGGTACGTGGGTTCGCTCACGTATGGATCCCGCACTCGATCTTCGCGAAGCCGGACCAGCGCCCGCTGCGGGCGTCCTCGCCGTCCTCGACGCGGTGCGTGCAGGGCTCGCAGCCGATCGACGGGTAGCCGTCGAACAGCAGCGGGTTGGTGAGGATGCCGTTCGCCTGGATGTACTGCTCGACCTCGTCCTGCGTCCACCGGGCCAGCGGCGCGACCTTCACCATCTTGCGGCGGTGGTCCCAGCCGACGACCGGCGTGCTCGCGCGGGCCGCGCTCTCCTCGCGGCGGATGCCGGTCGCCCACGCGTCGTACCCGGTCAGCGCGCGCTCGAGCGGCGCGACCTTGCGCAGCTGGCAGCACAGCTCCGGGTTGCGCTTGTACAGGTCTTGGCCGAGCGTCGCGTTCTGCTCGGCGACCGTCTGCCGGGGGCGAACGGTGACCAGGTTGATCGGCAGCGTCACAGACACAGCATCGGCCGTCCCGATCGTCTCGGGGAAGTGGTAGCCGGTGTCTAGAAACACAACGTTAACGCCGGGCACGACCTCCGACGCCAGGTGCGACAGGACCGCGTCCTGCATGGAGGACGTGAGGCAGAACCGTTCGCCGAACGTGTCCGCGGCCCACGCGATGATCTCCTGCGCGGACGCGTGCTCCAACTCCTTGCCCGCGCGGCGGGCGAGGTCGTGGCGCTCGCGGAGATCCGCGTCGGTCGCGGCCGGAGCGGGTGCGGTGATCGTCATGCGCGTGCCTTCAGGCCGACGTACTTGAGCGTGAACACCCGCGTGCAGCCGCGGCACTCCCAGGAGCCGTGGCCCTCCTCGGACGGGCGGAGGTCCTCGTCCGCGCAGTACGGGCAGTAGAACGGCGTCGCTCTCTCACTCATGTCAGGGCCCCCTCTTCGGCGCGGCTCACCCATTGGGCGAACCGCTCACCTGGCTCACGCTGGTCGAGGTAGTGCCGTACGACGTTCTCCACGTAGTCGGGAAGCTGGTCCGCGGTGACCTTGTGGCCCCGCAGCTTGCGGCCGAAGCCGGCGTCCAGGCCGAGGCCGCCGCCGAGGTGGACCTGGAAGCCCTCGACCTGCTCGCCCTGGTCGGACAGCACCATCTGGCCCTTGAGACCGATGTCCGCGACCTGGATGCGCGCGCAGGAGTTGGGGCAGCCGTTCAGGTTGACCGTGATCGGGACGTCGAGGTCGGGAACGCGTTGCTCCAGCTCGTCGATCAGCCACGCGGCGCGCGACTTGGTCTCGACGATCGCGAGCTTGCAGAACTCGATGCCGGTGCAGGCCATGGTGTTCTGCCGCCACGACGACGGCCGGGCGTGCAGGCCGATGTCGGAGAGCGCCTTGACCAGCGGCTCGACCTGGCCGGCCTCGACGTCGAGGACGAGCAGCTTCTGCAGCGGCGTCGTACGGATCCGGTCCGAGCCGTGCGCGGCGACGATGTCGGCGAACTTGCCGAGCTGCGCGCCGGACACCCGTCCCGCGACCGGCGCGACGCCGACGAAGTAGCGGCCGTCCTTCTGCTTGAACACGCCGACGTGGTCACCGGGCCGTGCGGGAACGGGCGGCGCCGGGCCGTCGACGAGCTTGCGCTCGAGGTACTCGTTCTCCAGCACCTCGCGGAACTTCTCCGGACCCCAGTCGGCCATCAGGAACTTGATCCGCGCGCGGTGCCGCAGCCGGCGGTAGCCATAGTCGCGGAACACGCTGACCACGCCGGCCCAGGCCTCCGCGACCTCCTCGATCGGGATCCAGGTGCCGAGCCGCTTGGCGAGCATCGGGTTGGTCGACAGGCCGCCGCCGACCCACAGGTCGAAGCCGGGGCCATGCTCGGGGTGGACCACGCCGACGAACGCGACGTCGTTGCACTCCGGCGCGACGTCGTGGTCGGGGTAGCCGGTGAACGCGGTCTTGAACTTGCGCGGGAGGTTGGAGAACTCCTCCAGGCCGATGTACTTGTCCACGATCTCGCGGATCGCGGGCGTCGGGTCGATGATCTCGTCCTCAGCGATGCCGGCGACCGGGCTGGAGATGATCACCCGCGGGCAGTCGCCGCAGGCCTCGGTGGTCTCCAGGCCGACCTCTTCGAGGCGCTGCCAGATCGCGGGCATGTCCTCGATGCGGATCCAGTGCAGCTGGATGTTCTGCCGGTCGGTCACGTCGGCGCTGTCGCGCGCGTACGTCGTGGAGATGTCGGCGATCGCCCGGAGCTGCTCGAGGTTGAGCTGGCCGCCGTCGATGCGTACGCGAAGCATGAAGTACTTGTCCTCGAGCTCCTCGGTGTCGAGGATCGAGGTGTGCTGGCCGGTGACGCCGGGCTTGCGCTGGGTGTAGAGCCCCCACCAGCGGAACCTGCCGCGCAGGTCGGCCGGGTCGATACTGTCGAAGCCGCGGTGGGCGTAGATGTTCTCGATCCGAGCCCGGACGTGCAGCGGGTTGTCGTCCTTCTTGACCTGCTCGTTCTTGTTGAGCGGCTCGCGATAGCCGAGCGCCCATTGGCCCTCACCGCGCTTGCGGCCGGGCCGTGCCCCGGGCTTGCGGGCCGGAGTGGCCCCTCGGGTCGGCGCTTGGTCGGGCATCGAACTCGTTCCTCCTGGCTCAAAGGGGGACACCATCGCGGGCAGGCTGAAGCTGTCGCGGCACTACGGGGGACCGGCGCGGTCACGCGCTCCGTCGGGAATACGACAGGCGCGTCAGCGCGCCTGGAGACACAGCATTGCGGCCATCCGCCCGAAATCGAGATGACGACGACCCACGAGCATCGGGGTCACGGGCGGGAACATAGCGTCCAGGGTCCACGAGTCAGTGCCCATGTGACAACCAAGTCGTCCAGGATCCGAGATGGCGTCTCAAATTCCGATCACCGTGGTAGGGAATGGATTCGCGCTGTAAGACCTGGTCAGGCTCGGTCAGAACATGCCGTTGTCGTGAGCCGCGGTGTCCGGAACGGTCTGCAGGACGTCCCAGTGCTCGACGACCTTGCCGTCGGCGTCGACGCGGAAGATGTCGATGCCGGCGTAGTCGTGGTCGTTCGGCCAGGTCTGGTGGCAGTGCAGGACGACGTACTCGCCCTCGGCGATCGTGCGGACGAAGCGAACGTGCTTGCCGGGGTAGTCCACGGCCATCCGTTCGAAGTACGCGACGAACGCCTGCTTGCCGTCCCCGACGTCGGGGTTGTGCTGGGTGTACGTGGCGCCGGCGTACTTCTCCATCGCCTCGGCGGGCCGGCACTGGTTGAACATCAGGTCGTAGAACGCCTGGACGTTCTGCTTGTTGCGCTCAAGGTCCTTGCTGCTTGTCACGTCGGACAGCATGGCGCAGAAACGGTCGGCAACAAGTTGCCTCGGCTCGTCGGCGGGTGTGAGATCGGCTCATGTCCTCTCTAGACGCGGGGCCGGTGGCTCCGCTCGCGCCGACCTCGTTCACGCCCCTTCCGCTGCCGGCCGTCGAGCTCCACGGCGGGTTCCTTGGCAACCTGCAGGACGCGAACGGGGCGACGTCGATCCCTCGGGGCGCGGCGCACCTGGAGCGCGAGCGGGCCTGGCTGAACTTCGACAATGTGGCACTTGGGACATCGAGTCCCAAGTACCACGGGCCGTGCTTCGAGGACGGCGAGGCGTACAAGTGGCTCGAGGCGGTCGCGTGGAACGCCGGCCGGACGAGCGATTCGGAGCAGCTCGCCTGGCTGGACGCGTACTCCCGCCGCATCGCGGCCGCGCAGGCCGACGACGGCTACCTCAACACGTACGTGCAGAGCGGACAGCGGGCCAGCCGGTACGAACGGCTCGCCTGGGACCACGAGATCTTCAACAACGGCGCGCTGATCCAGTCGGCCGTCGCGCAGTTCCGCGCGACCGGCCGCTCGGCGCTGCTGGCCGTGGCGATCGCCGCGGCCGACCACCTCGACCGGACGTTCGGCCCAGGCCCGGACAAGCGCGCCGGGACGTGCGGCCACCCGGTCGCGGAGATGGCGCTGGTCGAGCTGTACCGGACGACGCGCGAGTCCCGCTACCTCGAGCTCGCGCGCTACTTCGTCGACGTCCGCGGCCACGACCTGCTGGAGCCGACGCACGCGTTCGGCGACGCGTACCACAGCGACCGGATCCCGGTGCGCTCCACGCTGGTGCCCGAGGGCCACGCCGTGCGCGCGATCTACCTCGCCGCTGGCGCGACCGACGTCGCTGTGGAGACCGGCGACGCGGCGCTGCTCGCGGCGCTCGAGCGGCAGTGGGAGGGGATGGTCGAGCAGAAGACGTACGTCACCGGCGGGCTCGGGAGTCGCTGGGAGGGCGAGTCGTTCGGCGACCCGTACGAGCTGCCGTCCGACCGCGCGTACGCCGAGACCTGCGCCGCGATCGCCGGCATGCAGTGGAACTGGCGGCTGCTGCTCGCGACCGGGAACCCGCGGTATGCGGACCTGTTCGAGCGGCAGTTCTACAACGCGGTGCTGCCCGGGGTGTCGCTCGACGGGGCGGCGTACTTCTACGCGAACGCCCTGCAGCTGCGTGGCGGTGCCGTCGCGACCGACACGCGGATGGCGGCGGCGGGGCGGCAGCAGTGGTTCGGGTGCTCGTGCTGTCCGACGAACCTGATGCGGACTTTGGCAAGCCTGCATGGGTATCTGGCGTCGTCGACGGAGGAGGGTGTGCAGCTGCACCAGTACGCGTCGTCGTCGGTGCGTGCCGGTGAGGTGTCGTTGGTGGTCGAGACCGACTATCCGTGGTCGGGCCAGGTCGCTGTGACCGTTGAGGATTCTCCGTCGACGCCGTGGACCTTGGAGCTGCGGATCCCGGCCTGGGCGGCCGGTGCCACGCTCGATGGCAAGGCGGTCGAACCCGGAACGTACGCGTCGGTGCGCCGAACCTGGCGGCCGGGGGAGCGGCTCGTGCTCGACCTCCCGATGGCGCCGCGGTTCACCGCCGGCCACCCGCGCGTGGACTCGGCCCGCGGCTGCGTGGCGATCGAACGCGGCCCGCTCGTGTACGCGGTGGAGCAGGTCGACCAGGAGGACGGCCTGCTGGTGGACGACCTCGTGATCGACCCGGACCTGTTGGACGAGTGGCGCGACCCCGCCCTAGCCGACTTGTTGGACAGATCTCGGCATAGAGACCGAGATCTGTCCAACAACTCCAGTGGCGTGCCGGTCGCGATCGCCCGGGACGCTGGCCGGCCGGTGCGAGCTGTCCCGTACTTCCTGTGGGCCAACCGCGAGGTCGGACCCATGCGCGTCTGGCTCCCCGTCCACCCCTAGCCACCACTTCACCCACCCAACCGGGGTTCTCCCACGTGGGAACGGCCCTCCGCACCCCGGTTCGGTGGGCAAAGTCGGACTGAGTTGTGGATGGCGGGGTCGCCGCTTGAGCTACGTGGGTGGGGCTGCGTCGTCGGTGGAGGCGCGGACGACGAGGTGGCAGGGTACGTGTTCGCGGCCGGCGTGGGGGTTGCCGGCTATCGCGTCCAGCAGGCGCTGCGCGGCGAGCCGGCCGACGGCGGGGAGGCCGAGGTCGACCGACGTCAGGGGTGGGCGGGCGCCGTGGGCGATGAACTCCCAGTTGTCCGTCCCGATCAGCGCGACGTCCTCGGGTACGCGCCGGCCGAGCTCGCGCAGGCTGTCGGCCACGCCGCGGGCGAGGATGTCGTTGCCGCAGTAGATCGCGTCGACGTCCGGCGCCGAACGCAGCAGCATGTGCGTCGCCTGCCGCCCCCAGGCCTCGGTCCAGTCACCGAACAGAGGCGGCACCGCCAGCGACAAGCCGCCGTCAGCCAGCGCGGAGGCCAACCCGGCGGCACGCCGGCGCGAGGCGTCGAACCACTCCGATCCCGTGAGGTGCGCGACCCGCCGCCGACCGAGCCGGATCAGGTGCTCGCCGGCGAGCCGCCCGGCCGCCACGTCGTCGACCAGGATCGAGCAGTCGCCGGCACGAGCGGACGGCGTCAGCGCGTACACGACCGGTACGTCGGCCGAAACTTCCAATGGCGCACGCTCGTTCGACGTCCGCCCCGTCACGATGAACCCGTCCACCCGGCGCCCGAGCAGGACGTCGACGTAGTGCTGCTCGCGGATCGGGTCGTCCCTGCTGTCGCACAGGAACACCGAGATCCGCCCCGCCCCGAGCGCGTCCTCCGCGCCGAGCATGACCGGAACGCTGAACCGTTCGAAACTATCGGTGGTGATCAGCCCGACCGTGTAGCTGCGCCGCTCGAACACGCTGCGCGCCAACGCGTTCGGGCGGAAGTCGATCTCCTCGGCCGCCGCGAGGATCCGGGCCCGCGTCTCGCGCGCGATCTGGCCGGTCCCGTTCAGTGCCTTCGACACGGTGCCGGGGGAGACGCCGGCGCGCGCGGCGACGTCGCGTACGGTCGCGCGCTTCTCGCCCATGGCCACCTCCGGAATGTTTCCGGAAACACGATAGCAGCCGAGATTCGAACGATCCTTGACGGAACCTCCGCCCGCTGGCAGCGTGGAGGCAACATGTTTCCGGCCTTCGCCAGGAGAGTCGCCGTGCCCCGATCCGGAACCGTCCCGCGCTTTCGCGGCAACGGAGTCATCGAGTTCGAGCCCCACGAGTACCGCGACCCAGGCCCCGACGAACTGCTGCTCGCGATCGGCGCCAACGCGATCTGCGGGACCGATCGGGGCGAGTACCGGAACGGCAGTCCGATAGTTCCGGGCCACGAGGCCGCCGGTGTCGTCATCGCGGCCGGCGCGGACACCACGACCGCACCGGGTACGCGCGGCGCGGTCTACCTGATGGACTTCTGCGGAACGTGCCGCAGCTGCAAGCTCGGCGCGACCAACCAGTGCCTCGCCAAGCGCGGCGACTTCGGGCAGAACGTCGACGGCGGGTACGGGCCGTACGCGATCTCGCACGAGAGCAACTTCTTCCCGATCGACGACGCGACCACGTTCGCGCAGGCCACGATGCTGCTCGACGTCATGGGCACCAGCGGCCACGCGCTGCGCCGCGCGGCGCAGGTCCGCGAGGACATTGAGAGCGTCTACATCGCCGGCGCCGGCCCGATCGGGCTCGGCCTGTTGGTGATGACCCGGATCAAGTACGGCGCCGACTTCCCGATCCTCGTCAGCGACCTCAGCGAGTGGCGGCGCGAGTTCGCCGAAACTTTCGGCGTGGGAGCGGTCGATGCGAATGATGCGGAAACGGTCCGAAACTTCCAGCCGGACATGGCGTTCGACTCCTCCGGCAAGGGCGCGGCCCGCCAGCTCGCCATGTCAGCACTGAGCAAGCGCGGCTCGCTGATCTGCGTCGGCCACGGCGAAGGACTCGAGCTGAACGTGTCGCGCGACCTCATCGCGCCGGAACGTGCGGTGCTCGGCAGCGAGTACTTCCGGTACGACGAGATGCCCGACAATCTTCAACACCTGCAGGAGAATCGCGACCTCGTCGGCCGCGTGATCACGCACGAGCTGCCGGTCGAGGAGCTGCCGAAGGCGTTCGAGCTGTTCCTCTCCGGAACTACCGGAAAAGTTGTGATCGTCCAGGAGCCCGGCGCATGACTCGCGTCGCGATCGTCGGTGCGGGCGGCTGGGGTGCGCAGCACGCGCGGATCTTCGCCGGCCGCGCGGACACCGAGCTGGTCGGAATTCTCGGACGAACGCCCGAGAAAACCGCGGCACGTGCGGCCGCGTATGGCACGACGCCC
The DNA here is from genome assembly GCF_016907715.1 of Tenggerimyces flavus. Classification (NCBI taxonomy): domain Bacteria; kingdom Bacillati; phylum Actinomycetota; class Actinomycetes; order Propionibacteriales; family Nocardioidaceae; genus Tenggerimyces; species Tenggerimyces flavus. The sequence goes on from NZ_JAFBCM010000001.1 coordinate 4,765,258, forward strand.
TACCCCGACCTCGACCGACTGCTCGCCGAGGCACAACCGGACCTGGTGACGGTCTGCCTCCCGAACGAGGACCACTTCGAGCCAACGTTGAAGCTGATCGAAGCCGGTGCCAACCTGCTCGTCGAGAAGCCGCTCGTCTTCGACCTCGAAGAAGCCGACCGCCTCCTCGAAGCGGCCGACCAGCAAGGCACGTTCTTCGCGATCAACTTCAACCACCGCTACGCCGAGCCGTTCCTGCGCGCCAAGAAGGCCATCGACGAAGGCCAGCTCGGCGACCTGGTGTTCCTCACCTGGCGGTTCGGCGGCGAGGCCAACCGCGGCAGGTCACCGCACGCGAACCTGATCGAGACCCAGTGCCACGGCTTCGACCTGCTCGAGCACCTCGGCGGCCCGATCGCGTCGGTCGCCGCGCAGATGACCGACAAGACGTACGGCGCATTCAGCACCATCGCGCTCGCGCTCAAGTTCGCGAACGGAGCTGTCGGCACGCTGCTCGGAAGTTACGACTCGTCGTACGCCTATCCCGGTACCCAGCACGTCGAGGTCAACGGCACCCAAGGCCGCCTCACCGTCGACGACACCGTCCGCAGGTTCACGCTCTCGCGAGCCGGTGAGGAGACCCGCCAGGTCTGGGAGGCCGGCTACTTCCACGACGAGGCCCGAAACTTCCACGCGACGTTCGACCGCCACGTCGAGGCGCTGCTCACCGCGTTCCGCAAGGGCGAGCCACCGCCGATCCACGCCCGGGCCGGCCGCAGGGCGCTCCAGCTCGCCCACGCGGCGATCGAGTCGTTCGAGACCGGTCGCCGCGTGGACGTGAGCTAAGAACCCTCAGGCAGACCAGCCCGGGATCGGGAACGCCTTGGTGAACTCGCGCACCTCGGCACCGATCCGGTCCAGCGCGTCGCCGTCGTCCTTCTTCGCCGCCTCGACCGCGTCGTCCATCCACGCGGCGATCTGCGGCATGTGCTCCGGCGCCATCCCGCGCGTCGTCACGGCCGGCGTCCCGATCCGGATGCCCGACGGGTCGAACGGCTTGCGCGTGTCGTAGGGGACCGTGTTGTAGTTCAGCTCGATCCCCGCGCGGTCGAGCGCCTTCGCCGCGGGTTTGCCGGCGATGTCCTTCGACGTCAGGTCGACGAGGATCAGGTGGTTGTCCGTGCCGCCCGAGACCAGCGAGAACCCCCGCGCGTTCAGCGCGTCCGCGAGCGCCTTGGCGTTCGCGACGATCTGGTGCGCGTACGTCTTGAACTCCTCGGTCGCCGCCTCGGCAGCGGCCACCGCGATCGCCGCGGTGGTGTGGTTGTGCGGCCCACCCTGCAGACCGGGGAAGACCGCGCGGTCGAGCGCCTTCGCGTGGTCGGCGTCCGACATCAGCATCGCGCCGCGCGGACCGCGCAGCGTCTTGTGCGTGGTCGTCGAGATCACCGGCGCGTGTCCCACCGGCGACGGGTGCGCGCCGCCGGCAACCAGGCCGGCGATGTGCGCGATGTCCGCGGCGAGCAGCGCGTCGACCTCGGCCGCGATCGAGGCGAACGCCTCGAAGTCGATGGTCCGGGGGATCGCCGTGCCACCGCAGAAGATCAGCTTGGGCCGTTCCTTCAGCGCGAGCTCGCGGACGGCGTCCATGTCGACGCGGCCCGTCTCGCGGACGACCTCGTACTGCACCGAACGGAACCACTTGCCGGTCGCCGAGACGCTCCAGCCGTGGGTGAGGTGGCCGCCCATCGGCAGCGCCATGCCCATGACGGTGTCGCCGGGCTGCAGGAACGCCAGGTAGATGGCGAGGTTGGCGGGGGAGCCGGAGTACGGCTGGACGTTCACGTGCTCGACGCCGAACAGCGACTTGACCCGGTCGATCGCGAGCGTCTCCACCTGGTCAATGAGCTGCTGGCCCTCGTAGTAACGGCGGCCCGCGTACCCCTCGGAGTACTTGTTCGTCAGCACGGTCCCGGTCGCCTCGAGCACCGCTCGAGAGACGTAGTTCTCGCTCGGGATCAGCCGGATCTTCTCGAACTGCCGGCGGCCCTCGGCCTCGACGAGCTCGGCGATCTTCGGGTCGGAGTCGGCCAGCTTGGCCATCAGGTCGAGTGTCATGCGATTCCTCCTGGGTCAGGACATCTTCGTATTGACCCAGGCACCCAGGCGCGCGGTGCCCGTGCTTCGTACGGACGGTGTCGCTCCCCGATGGTCGGTTCCATCCCAGCGCCAGTCGCGACCCGCCCGAGCTTAGCGTCGCGGGGTCGCGCGCTCGACGATGGCCTTCGCGTCGACGCCTACCGGAAGAGTGCCGAAAGTTCCGCCGGCGTCTCGCCCCAGACGGGAGGCGCAGAACGCGTCCGCCACGGCCGCGGGCGCGTGCCGGACCAGCAGCGAGCCCTGCAGAACGAGCGCCAACCGTTCGGCCATCCGCCGCGCGCGGAACTCCAGCGACTCCAGGTCGGCGAGCGACCGCAGCACCTCGTCGGTCGCCGCGTCCAGCCGCGCGTCCGCCCCGCGCGCCGCGCCGATCTCGCTCAGATACGCCTCGAGCGCCTCCGGCTCGCGCTGCAACGCCCGCAGCACGTCGAGCGCCTGCACCGAGCCCGACCCCTCCCAGAGCGAGTTCAGCGGCGACTCGCGGAACAGCATCGGCAGCCCCGAGTCCTCGACATACCCGTTGCCGCCGAGGCACTCCAACGCTTCGGCGACGAGCCACGGCGTGCGCTTGCAGACGAGGTACTTGCCCAGCGGCAACGCCAGCCGCAGGAACGCCTGCTCGCCGGCGTCGACGGCGTGCGCGAGGCGAAGTGCCAACCAGGTGGCGGCTTCCTGCTCGACGGCGAGGTCGGCGAGCACGTTCGTCATCGCCGGCTGGTCAGCCAGCACAGCGCCGAACGCCGACCGGTGCGCCGCGTGCCAGGTCGCCTCCGCGACCGCCTTCCGCATCTGCGCGGCCGAGCCGAGGACGCAGTCCAGCCGGGTCGCCGCGACCATCTCGATGATGGTCGGCACGCCACGCCCCTCATCGCCGAGCAGCCACCCGACCGTTCCGTCGAACTCGACCTCAGACGAGGCGTTCGACCGGTTGCCGAGCTTGTCCTTCAACCGTTGCAGGGCGAACGGGTTGCGCGAGCCGTCCGGCAGCACGCGCGGCACCACGAAGCAGCTCAGCCCGCCGGCGGCCTGGGCGAGCACGAGGAACACGTCGCACATCGGTGCCGAGCAGAACCATTTGTGCCCGGTCAGCACGTACGTCCCGTCGCCCGTGGCTTCGGCTCGGGTCGTGTTCGCGCGGACGTCCGACCCGCCCTGCTTCTCCGTCATCCCCATGCCGGCGAGCGCGCCGCCCTTCGTGGCGGGGGCACGCAGCCCGGGATCGTAGGATCGCGCCGTCAGCAGCGGCGTCCACAGCGCCGACAGCTCGTCGGAGGCCCGCAGCGCCGGCACCGCGGCGTACGTCATCGTGATCGGGCAGCAGTGCCCGGCCTCGACCTGGTGCCACAGGTAGTAGCCAGCCGCCCGGGTGAGGTGCGCGTCCGGCTCGCCCGAGGTCCACGGCGCCCCGTGCATGCCGAAGCCGACCGCCTGGTCCATCAGCGTGTGCCACGCCGGGTGGAATTCGACCTCGTCGATCCGATGGCCGTACCGGTCGTGCGTCCGCAGCACCGGCGGGTTGCGGTTGGCCTGGAACGCCCAGTCGCGCGCCTGCTCCGAGCCCGCGAGATGCCCGATCTCGGTGAGCCGCTCGGTCGTCTGCGGACTCGGATCGGCGCCGACGAACCGGGCGTACGCGTCGGTCAGCGCGGCGTCGTTGGCGCGGGCGTCGTACGGCGCGAGGGGCGGCGGCTGGTTCGTCACGGCATGGGTAGACCGGCTGCGTACCGAGGCGTTCTGTGGCGTTGCGGGGATGGAGGCGTCCACCCGGTTACCGTATGCCCCATGGCAGCGGAGACGGCGAGAGCCGAGCGCTCCCAGCCCCCGCGAGTCAGGGCCGTGCTGGGGCAGGTGCGGCGCGGCCTGACCGTGCCATGGCGGCTGCTCAAGGGCACGGTCTCCTCCTGCATGAAGTACCGCGTCACCGGCCTCGCGGCCGAGGGCGCGTTCTTCGCGGTGCTCTCGCTGCCGCCGCTGGTGTTCGGACTCGCCGGAACTCTCGGCTACGTCGTCGGAATTTTCGGCTCCCAGACCGTCGAGAGCGTGAAGTCGGAGATCGTCGAGATCGCCCGCCGCGCGCTGACCGAGGACAGCGTGCAGAGCGTGATCGTGCCGACGTTGGACGCGGTGCTGGACCGCGGCCGCGCGGACATCATCTCGATCGGTTTCGTGCTCGCGTTGTGGTCGGGCTCGCGGGCGTTGAACGTCTTCATCGACACGATCTCGATCATGCACGGGCAGGCGGGTAAGCGCGGCATCGTCAAGACCCGGTTGCTCTCGTTCTCCATGTACATCGTGGCGTTGGGCATCGGCGTCGTCGTGCTGCCGCTCGTGCTCGCGGGTCCGTCGATCGTCGCGCAGATCCTGCCGCCCAACCTGGACTTCCTGAACGACCTGTACTGGCCCGTGGTGTTGATCCTGTCCACCGCGTTCGTCGCGACGCTCTACCACATCGCGGTGCCGTTACGGTCGCCCTGGCTGCACGATCTGCCCGGCTCGGTGCTGGCGCTGGCGATGTGGATCGGCGGCTCGTACCTGCTCCGCTGGGTGCTCGGCGCGTCGATCGGCGGCGAGTCGACCTCGATCTACGGACCACTCGCCGCCCCGATCGCGGTGCTGTTGTGGCTGTACCTGATCGTGATCACGTTGCTGATCGGCGCCGCCTTCAACGCGACCGTGCACAAGCTGCTGGACGAACGCCAGGAACGCCGCGTCACGGCCTCGCGACCACCCGAGCCCGAGCTGAGCTCGGCCACCGTGGCCGAGCTCGACCTGGACGACCGCGACGAGCCCGAAGAACCCGAGGTGGACCAACCCGCCTCCGGCGAACCCAACGTGAGCGAGCCCGACGACACCGAGCCAGACGTGCGCGAACCCGAGGTGACCGCCCCCGAGGTCCAGCGCGAGCGATTGTCGTAGCCGCTCGGTGCTCGTAAGGAATGAACGATCACCTCGAAACTCCCGGAAGTTCTAGACATGGAACGGTGTCCCTGGTTCGATCGCGCCCATGACATGGGGGAATCGTGGACGTGCCATCGTTGTCGCCCTGCTCGCGATCGGTGTGGGGTTGATCGTCCCTGCCGAGGCCTCGGCAGGGGAGTGGCCCACCACCCCGCCGGCCCAGATCTGCGGCAACAGCGAGATCCTGGACGGGCCGTCGACGGCGCCGCCGGGGGCGGTCACGGTGCCGGCAGGCGACAACAACGACCTGTTCTTCGACTTCCGTGATCCGAACCAGACGTTCTGGTTCGCTCCCGGCGTCCACACGATGGGCACGGACGTCTTCGGGCAGATCGAGCCAGGCCCTGGGACCACGTTCATCGGCGCTCCGGGGGCGATCTTCGACGGCCAGGGCGTCAACATGTTCGCCTTCACCCAGCACGCGCCGAACGTCACGATCAGCCACCTGACGATCCGCAACTTCAACGCGCCGCAGGACCAGGGCGTGGTGAACCACGACGGCGCGGCCGACTGGACGGTCGAGTACAACACGATCACCGAGAACAACGGTGCCGGACTGATGGCCGGCTCCAACAACACGTACCGGTACAACTGCATCAAGGACAACGGCCAGTACGGCATCAACGCCTGCTGTGGAACGGACTCGCCCAGCGGTGACATCCAGAACTGGGTCCTCGACCACAACGAGATCGTGGGCAACAACGCCGACGACTGGGAGAACCAGGTCCCCGGCTGCGGTTGCAGCGGCGGGGTGAAGTTCTGGATCAACAAGGACGTCACGGTCACGAACAACTGGGTCCACGACAACCGCGGTGTCGGACTCTGGCTGGACAACAACAACCGCGGCTTCGTCGTCGAGCACAACCTGATCGAGGACAACGACGCGCAAGCTCTGTTCATCGAGGCCGGCTACGACGCGCTCGTGCGGCACAACCTGTTCCGGCGCAACGCGTTCGTCGAGGGCCGCAGGTTCGCTGACCGCGGGAACAACTTCCCGGTCGGTGCGATCTACGTCTCCGAGAGCGGAAGCCCGGCAGGCTACGACCTCAAGACCTCGCCGATGCTGATCAGCGACAACAGCTTCGACGACAACTGGGGCGGGATCGTGCTCTGGGAGAACGCCGACCGGTACTGCTCGTCCGAAGCGCACACGCATCCGCCGTACTGCACGATCAAGACCGACCTGTACGACGACACGCAGTGCGAGACGACCGTCGAGAACGACATCCCGGACGGCATCGACAAGTACCGGTGCCGCTGGTCGACGGAGAACATCGTCGTCGAGAACAACGAGTTCCACCTCGACAAGGCGGCGATGGGCGCGAGCTGTGTGGGTGCCGACTACTGCGGGATCAACGGGCTCTTCTCCAACTACGGCTCGTTCGACGAGTTCCCCGGGTTCGAGATCCCCTGGCGCCTCACGTTCCTTCAGCAGAACGTGTTCCGGAACAACCACTACACAGGCGACTGGAAGTTCGCCGGCTTCGAGACCACGCGCCCCGACGGCGCCCGCGTCACCTTCCAGGACTGGACGGCGCCGGCGCCCGAGATCCCGGACGAGTACACCTCCGACAACCGGCCGACGACATTCGGCCAGGACCAGGGCAGCACCTACACCGGCTAGGTCGTCGGCTTCGTTCCGGCGCCGAGGAACATCGGCATGCCGAGTACGAGCCGGTTCTCCGTCGCGCGGCGACGCTGGTCCGCCAGCCACTCTTCGGCGGCACTCGCCTCGACCGCCTCGGCGGCGACCGCTCGTTCGGCCATCATGCCGAGGACCGGCAGCGCGTACGTCGGATCGGTCATCAGCATGAGCCGCCCCTCGAGCTCGACGTCGGCGAAGCCGGCGCCGGCGAGCAACGCGCCATAGCGGCGCGCCACTCTCGGATGCGGCTGGACGGCCGCGGTGGCGAGGACGATCGTCCTGGTGAGGTCGGCGTCGGTGGCGTCGACGATGGCGGCGTCCCAGTCCTGGGCGAGTAGGACGATTCGCCCGCCTGGCTTGAGGATTCGGTACGCCTCGGCTGCGGCGGTCGCTGGTAGAGCTTCTCGGCGCGGTAGCCGTCGATGGAACCGTTCGCGAACGGCAACTCCTCGGCGCCGGCCTGTTCGAAGCGAGCGTCGGGGTGCAGTTCGCGGGCGACGGCTAGTGCGTCGGCGCTGACGTCGACACCGATCGCGTTCATGCCGCGCGCCAACAGCTCGCCGACCGCCGTACCACCGCCGCTGCCGACGTCGAGCACGGTGTCGCCGGGCTTGGGTGCGAAGAGCTTGTACGAGCGTTCCCGCAACGCGACGGCGTCCGCCTGCGCGTCGACCGCGAGCAGGAAGGTGGTCAGATCGTCGATCTTGGTCTTGTTCATGCCGTCGACAGTGCCTTTTGATGTGGACATGAAGTCAACAGGCACGGAGCTGACGATCGGCGAGCTGGCGGGGCGATTCGGCCTCGGCGCACATGTCGTACGGCACTGGGAGTCCGTCGGCCTGATCGCGCCCGCGCGGCGCGTGCACCGGTGGCGGCGGTACGGCAGGGAAGCGCTCGGTCGGGTGGCCATGATCCTGATCGGCAAGCAGGCCGGACTGAAGCTGTCGTCGATCCGGGCGATGCTCGACGCACCGGACCGGGCGAGCCGCCAGGACGTGTTGCGGGACCACCACGACCAGCTCGAGCGCCGCATCGCCGAGCTGCGAGCGGCGCAGGAGCTGATCGGGCACGGGCTGGCGTGCCCGCACGAGAACTTCGTCGAGTGCCCGGACTTCCAAGCCCGGGTGGAAGAACGCGTCGCCGCCGGAGGCGACGGTGATCAGGTTCGCGCGTTCCTGACGGCCCACGCGAGCACGTAGTCGGCGATCTCCTCCCAGCCCGGCGCGGCGGGCAGCAGGTGCGGCTTGCTGCCGAACTCGACGACCTCGGTCAGCGTGTTCGGCGCCTTGTAGTGCGCGGCGTTCGACCACTGCACCTTCGGCGGCATGATCTTGTCCTCGCTGCCGGCGACGAACAGCAACGGCGCGCGGTTGTCGTTGTGGTAGTCGGCCCACCCGCCCTGCTTGCCCGGCGTGAGGTTGGCGAGCGCGCTCTCGAACAGGATCGAGCCCGACACCGGCACCGCGTACCGCTCGTACAGCGCGCGGGCCTCCTTCTCGGGGAAGGTGCCTGTGAACGCGTAGTTCCAATGCTCGAAGTCGTACCGCACGGCCTTGTGCCGGTTCGCCGGGTTCTTGAGCACCTCGAGGAACGACTTCACCTGGGTGACCGGAACGACCGGAACACCCTCGGTGGGTGCGGAGTTCAGTGCGACGCCACACGCGCCGAAACCGTGGTCGAGCAGGATCTGCGTGAAGCAGCCACCGGCGGAGTGGCCGATGATGATCGGCGGCGCGTCGAGCTCGCGGATGACTGACTCCAGATGCTCCACGATGCCCGGAATCGTCAGCAGCTCAACGGGTTTGGGGTCTTCGTTCAGCGCTTCGACCTCGACCTCGAAGCCGGGATACCCCGGCGCGATGACCCGGTGCCCTTTGCTCTCGTAGTGCGTGATCCAGTGCTCCCAGCTTCGCGGCGTGACCCAGAAGCCGTGCACGAGCACGATGGTGTGTGGGGCCATGGCAGGGTTCCTCCCCTTTGTCACAGCGGTGGTGCGTCCTCTTCGCTCACCATGACAGGGGAGGACCCCTGCGCCTAGGGTGTGGCTCTCACATCCAGCCGCGGAAGCGGCCGACCGAGGGGGCCGCGACCTCGACCTCCTCCACCTCTTCGTCCTCCACCACAGGCGACTTCGGTGCGAGCGTCGCGATGCGCAGCGCGGCGACCAGGTCGCGGTAGAGCTCGTCGCGCTCCAAGAGCTCCAGGTGCGTGCCGGTCGCGCGCACCTTGCCCGCATCGAGCAGCACGATCTGGTCGGCGTCGATCACCGTCGACAGCCGGTGCGCGATCGTCACCACCGCACCGCGCGCGGACAGGTCGTGGATCGACTGCTGCACCGCGGCCTCGGTCAGTCCGTCCAGCTGCGCGGTCGCCTCGTCGAGCAGCAGGATCTCCGGATCGGACACGAGCGCGCGGGCGAGCGCGACGCGTTGCCGTTCGCCGCCGGAGATCGCGGTCGTCGACAGCACGGTGTCGAGCCCGTCGGGGAGCTCGCGGACCCGTTCCTCCAACCGGACGGCCCGCAACGCCTCCCAGAGCTGCTCGTCGGTCGCCTCCTGATGGGTGTAGCGGAGGTTCTCCGCGAGCGTGCCCGGAACGAGCGGCGTGTCCTGTTCGACATACACGATCCGCCGCCGCAGGCTTTCCAGCGGCCACCGGTCCAGCGACAGCCCGTCCAGCTCGATCGTCCCGTGCTCGGGATGCAGGAATCGCAGCATCAGCGAGAACATCGACGTCTTGCCCGCGCCGGACGGGCCGATGATCGCGGTGTGTCCGATCCGCTGTACGTCCATCGTGACGCCGGCCAACGCGGGCGCGCTGTCCGGGCCGTACCGCGCGGTGACGTCCCGGAACGACAGCACGGTCCCGTTCACCGGCGCGGGCTCGGCCGCATGCGCGTCCGTGGGCTGGTCCTGCTCGACCTCGAGGCCCTGGATCTCGCGGATCCGCGACGCGGCGGCGATGCCCGACTGCAGGCTCGTGATCACCTGGGACAGCTCCATCGCCGGACCCATCAGCTGGAACGCGTACAGCAGGAACGCGACCAGCGCCGAGATCGTGAGCGCGCCGGCGTTCACCCGGTATGCGCCGATGCCGAGGATCAGCATGATCGCGAGCGAGATGCCCGCGCCGACCGCGGTCCACGCCACCGCCTCGATGCGTACCGCGCGGACGCTCTGCCGCTGCGACTCGGCGGCCTCGGCGAGAATCCGGTCGGACTCGCGCTGCTCGGCGCGGCTGGCCTTGACCGTACGGATCGCGCGCATCGCGCCCTCGAGCACGCCGCCCAGCCGCCCGATCGCGGCCTGCGCCTGCTCCTGCGCCTTGGACAGCTTCGGCATCAGCAGCGCCACGATCGCGGCGATGCCTGCCAGCGTCGCGGCCGTCGTCGCGAGCAGCACCCAGTCGAGGACGGCCATCAGGACGAGCGCGCCGACCAGGCCGATCAGCCCGTTGACGAGCGAGACGATGCTTCCCGCCGCGGCCTCGCGGAGGAGCACGGTGTCGGAGGTGACGCGGGTGACGAACTCACCGTTCGACCGGCCGGTCAGCTCGCTGATCCGTACCCGGAACAGCCGGCGCACCATCGAGCTGCGCGCCTCGTAGATCACCCGCTCGCCGAGCTGGCCCATGATGATCCACTGCACCAGGCCCAGCCCGGAGCCGAGCACGAGCAGCGCGGCGAGCAGGCCCACGACCGGGGCGAGCGGGGCGTTGGTCTGAAGGCCGTCCAGGACTTGCTTGGTGACCATCGGGGTGGCGAGGGACATGCCGGTGACGGCGATGCCCAGCACGAGCCCGAGCAGGACGACTGCTCGGTGCGGTTGTACGAACGTCCAGAGCACTCGGAGGTTGGCGAACCTCTTTTGATCATCGTTCTGCGATCCCATGACTGCAGGATATCAATTTGGGACACCAAGGTGCCAATGAGAATTTCTCTGGTTCCGTTAGGGGTGGTGATGGCCTTATATTGGAGCGCGTGATCAGGTCAGAGACAGCCGAGTCGGGAACGCGGGGGCGCACCCGACGGGCCATCCTCAGTGCGTCGGTGTCGGTGCTGGGCCGCAACCGGTCCGCGACGCTCGCCGACATCGCCGACGCCGCGGAGGTGGGGCGGAGCACGTTGCACCGCTACTTCGCCGACCGCGACGAGCTCGTCCGGGCGACCGTGGACGAGTCGTTCGCGGCGATCGGCCGAGCCATCGAGGAGGCGGAGATCGGGGAGGGCCCGGCCATCGACGGGCTGCGGCGGCTGGTGGCCGGCATGGTCGAGGTGGGGGACCAGCTGATCTTCCTGTTCGGGGACTCGGGCCTGTTCGACCAGTACGCGGCGGAGACCGGCGACGACCCGCGCGAGCCCGACGCGGACGAGGTCGCGGTGATCGCGTTGATCGAACGCGGCCAGGCCGAGGGCACGATCGACCCGAACGCCAACCCCCGTTGGATATATGGCGTGCTGTGGGGGATGGTCTACACCGGCGTCGAGGCCGCGAACGAAGGCACCCTGCCCCGTCACGGCATCGGCGCCGCGGTGATCCGCATGATCGAACGTGGCATCCAGCCCTAGCGCATGTTGCATACGTCGGTCGGTTCTGGCGGATGGGTACCGATGCCGCTCTACCTGGCGAGTGGGTGCTGTACGCGGGGTGTATCCCACGTAGAGCGGCAAATGATCATGTAAACATGATCATTTTGCCGTTCCGTCGCTCCAGCCACCTTCGTCATAGGTCCTAGCCGCTGCCCGTCCCCAGCTGAGCGCACTTTGCCCACCGAACCGGGGTTGGAGCACGTCCTGGCGGCCCGTGGAGCCCCGATTCGGTGGGTGAAGTCGCAGCAACTGTGGACGGGGCGGGGTTGGAGGTCGAGCTGCACTCTCGGCCTGGCGGGGGGCGCCAGCGTGGCGCCAGGAGGGGTTGGCATGCTCTGCGGGTGGACGGGGGCCGCGTCACCTATGCCGACATCTTCGCCGTGCGCGAGTTCCGCGCGCTGTTCGCCAGCCGGACGTTGTCGACCATCGGCGACTACGTGGCCCGAGCGGGGCTCGTCATCGCCGTCTACAACGAGACCAAGTCGACCGCGCTGCTCGGCATCACGTTCGCGCTGACCTCGCTGCCGGACCTGGTCGGCGGCCCGCTCCTCGCCGGTCTCGCCGACCGGTTCCCGCGCCGCGCGGTCATGGTCGCCTCCGATGTCGGCCGGGCGATTCTGCTGCTGGTCATGGCGATTCCCGGACAACCGCTGATCGCTCTTTGGATCCTCCTGTTCGTCATCAGACTGATGGACTCGCCGTTCCTCAGCGCGTACCACGCCACGATGTCGGTCGTCCTGCCCGGCAAACAGCAACTGGTCAAGGGTTCGGCGGTCACGCAACTCGTCAACCACCTCTCGTACACCGTCGGGTACGGCGCTGGCGGGATGATCGTGTCGCTCACCGGACTGTCCGCGGTGCTGATCGTCAATGCCGGCACGTTCGTCCTGTCCGGGGTGATCATCCTGCTCGGCGTGCTGTCCCGCCCGGCGACCGCCGTGGGCCGGACCTCCTTGCTGGGTTCGGCTTGGACGGCGACGCGCTTCATCTTCACCCATCCACGGCTGCGGCTCGTCATGTTCTTCACGGTGCCGATCGCCGCGACCCTGGTCTGCGAGACACTCGCGGCACCGTACGCCGCACAGCTCGGCCTCAGCTCGGCGTCCGCCGGGCTGTTCATGGGAGCGAGCCCGGCCGGCATCGTCGTCGGGCTCTGGCTGCTCCCGTTGCTGATCCGGGATCAACGCGGCATCCATGTGACGGTCCTGTCGATCGCCAGCGGCGCCCCGTTGGTGCTGTTCCTCTTTGTGCCGACGGCGTGGCTCGCCTGCCTGCTCATCGCCGTCGCGGGGATGGCTCTGTACTTCTGGATCCCGCTCGCCGCCGAGTTCACCCAGACCGTCCCGGACGACATGCGTGGCCAGGCGGTCGGTCTGCTCACGACGTCGATGCGGGTCACCCAGGGGCTCGCGATCCTCACGTTCGGGCTCGTCGCGCAGTACGCCTCGCCCAGCGTGGTGATCGCGGTCGGCGGCGCGATCGGAACGGTACTGGCGATCGCGCTGTCCGTCGCCTGGGCGCGGACGAGCACGGTGCCCGACCCTCAGCGGTGACGGTACGCGGCCACCACCTCCACCTCGATCAGCCAGCCCTGAACAGCGAGATTCGCCATGCCCAGCGAGGCTCTGGCCGGTCTCGCCTTGTTCGCGTAGATGGGCTCGGCCAGCACGCCCGGCGGCGCCATCAGGCGGTGGGGTTGCCGGCGGCCGGACCGAGCCCGCTACTCGTGTACGTCGCGACCAGGCTGCCGACAGCCGGTTGACGGCGTGGCCAGGTGCGGAAGGCGTAAATGGCCATGACAGGGGGTATCGATGGGACTTACGCTTGGGTAACACGAATGCGGAGGAGCGCAGAGGAATCATTGGTGATTCGGCAGTTCTTCCAGGTCGACCCGTGGATCTTCTTCTTCTCTCAGTAAGGAACAACTCGACGTGTATGAACGTGCGCGTGCCTTCGTCCGCCCGGTGGCGCTTCCGGCTCACCACGGACCTGACGCCACGACCTCGCTTTTCGCCGACGCTGTCGTAGAGCTCGTCTCCGAGCAAGCGTCCTCGTCCGATCCGGCCGAGCTGGTCCGCTGTCTGAGCGGCCGCGTGCGGTCGCTGGCGTTGAGCGAGCCCGCGTGGGTGGCGCGGTTCTTGCCTTGGCTACGGATGTCGTCTGTGGTGTCCGGGTGGTCTCCGGTGCCTTTGCTGGCGCTCGAGGCGGCTCAGGTGATGCTGCGGTCGGGGCGTTCTTCGTTGGTGCGTGCGCTCGTTGGGGCGGTCTTGCAGCGCGCTGACGAGCCGGGGTTGGCGGTGTCGTACTGGCGCTCGTCGTTCGGGCCGGTGCTGCCCGCGCCGGTGCGGGAGGGGATCGCGGACGCGGTGGTGCGGTTGTACGACGAGCGGGGCTACTTGTCGTACGGGCGTGCTGGGTTGCCGTTCGGCGCCGTCCTGGCGGCGGTGGAGGCTCCGCCTCGTACGGTCGCTCAGGAGGACCTGTTCTCGTACCTGCTGGACGGTGCCACGGGGTCGATCCCGCAGACGCTGGCGGTGCTGAAGGCGAACGCGTGGCTGTGGGGAATCCCGGCGGAGGAACGCTGTGAGCTCCTCGCCGACTGGGGACCGTCGGCATCGACGATCCTGACGGGCGCGGGGATGATCTGGACGTCGGTCCGCTCGTGGCTCTCGGCGCCGATGGACGCCTTCTCGTGGGAGGCGGTCGTGCCGATGATGGAGTACGCGGACCTGGTGGCCCACCTGGCGGACTTCGACGAGGCCGGAGTGCCGGGGGTGGGGATCGCTACTCGGCTGGCGGACCCGCTGGAGATCGCGCTGGCCGACCGCCCGCGTACGGCTCTGTTGAGACTCGTGAACCCGTCCGAACGCTGGCTGTGGTCTCTCCGAGAGGCGTTGAGCCTTTGTCTGACCCACCCGAGCGAGCCGGAGCCGCTGGCCCTCATCGAAGCAGCAAGAAACGGCCAATGGCCGTTCTAACGGCCGAAGGCCGACGCTGGTAAATGACCGGAGCAACCCCTGGGGCCTGCAAGGAGCAAGCAACGTGGGGGGGTCTGGGGGGGGCTCGGCCCCCCAGTGTGGCGCCGATCGCCGTGGGGCAGGTGGCCGAAGGCCAACAACCAGATTTCACCCAAGATCGGGTGGGCGATACTGGGATTGAACCAGTGACCCCTACCGTGTCAAGGTAGTGCTCTCCCACTGAGCTAATCGCCCTCGCAAGCGAGGTGGAGACGGGATTTGAACCCGTGTACACGGCTTTGCAGGCCGTTGCCTCGCCTCTCGGCCACTCCACCGTGGTGCCCTGGGGCGTAGAGCCCCAGACCCCAAGGCATCTCCGAGCGGACGACGGGATTCGAACCCGCGACCCTCACCTTGGCAAGGTGATGCGCTACCAGCTGCGCTACGTCCGCATCGCGCCAACAGTTCTCTGGCGCGTTGAGAACTGTAGCCGATGTAGGCGCGGGGCTGAAACTCAGGGGTCCCGCGTGTCGATCACCGTACGGCATCCAAGTCCGCGCAGTCGCGCAATTTCTCGTAGGCCTCCAGCAGCTCGTCGGCACGGTCGCCGGTGGCGAACTCGGGGAGTCCGGACGGGGTGACGACGCCGGGTGCCCACTCGGAGTCGGTGACCTCGCCGTCCGGGCGGACAGCGACGGTGAGGACTCCGGTGCGGGCGGAGATGTTGGTCTTGCGGGAGTACCAGATGAAGTTGCCGAGGCCGTACGAGACGAACGTGTCGCCGTGCATGCCCGAGCCGAGCTGGATGTGGGCGTGGCTGCCGACGATGATCGTGGCTCCGGCCTCGGCGACCTTGTCCGCGAGCTCGCGTTGGAGGTCGGTCGGGCAGCCCTGGTACTCCGTGCCCCAGTGCAGGTAGACCACGACGATGTCGGCGTCCTTCTTGGCGTCGCGGACCGCGCGGACGATGCGGGCGGGGTCGATCGCGACGGCGATGCCGGGGGAGTCGGCTCCGGCCGTCCAGTTGTCCGTCGTCGGGTCGCGGAACGCGTCGGCGCCGAGGACCGCGACCTTGGTGCCGCGGATCGTAGTCTCGTATGGTTTGAAAGCTTCTGTCCTGTTCTTACCGATTCCCACGACGGGGATGGCGCCGTTCTCCTTGGCCTCCAGCGACTCCTCGAGGCCGTCACGCCCGAAGTCGACGCCGTGGTTGTTGGCGAGCGTGACGACATCGATGCCGGCGTTCTTCAGGGCCTCGAGCGCGGTCGGCGGCGTGCGGAACCTGAAGCGCTTCTGCTCCGGTGAGCCTCCGGTGGCGATGGCGGTCTCGAGGTTGACCATCGTGAGATCCGCCTTGGCCGTGTAGTCGCGGAGGTCTCGCAGCGAGTTCTCGGGGTCGTCGAGCAGGGCGCGTACCTGCTCCTCGAAGTGCACGTCGCCGGCGAACGCGAACGTGAGCTCGTCGTCTGCCTTCGGCTTTTCCGGCTGCTCCGGGGACTTGGTCGGGCTCGCTTTCGCGGGGGCCTCGGGCTGGGGCGTCGAGGTCTTGGAGGGGCTGGTCGCGGGCTTGGGCGCCGTCGAGGTCTTCGGCGGGTCGGGTTGGACGTTCACCGGATCCTGGAGGCATCCGGCCAACGAGCTAGCCGCGAGACAGCCGAGCAAAACCACCGTGGCGGCGGGGCCGGGCCGTGAGGGGCGCATGCTCGGAAGGGTAGGAGCACCTTGTGCGGCGGCTGACCGTAGGGTGGTTTGTGACGTCCCGCGAAGATGGAGAGGCCTGTGATGTCCACGATCCAGATGTGGGTCAACGGTCGGCTGGTCGACGACCCGCACGCGGCTGCTTTGGCGCCGACGGACCACGGCCTGACCGTGGGCGACGGGGTGTTCGAGACGCTGAAGGTGACCGGTGTGCCGTTCGCCCTGACCCGGCACCTGGCACGGTTGTCGCGGTCGGCTTCGGGGTTGGGGCTTGGCGAGGTGGATCTGGACTTCGTCCGTCGCGGGGTTGCTGAGGTGCTTGCCGCGTGGCCATCTCCTCTTGGACGACTGCGGATCACGGTGACCGGAGGGCCGGGGCCTCTGGGGTCGGAGCGCGGGTCCGCGGGGCTGACGGTGGTCGTGGCGGTGACGTCGTTGGCAGCTTGGATCTCGTCGACCGCGGTGACGACGGTGCCGTGGGTGCGGAACGAGCGGGGCGCTTTGGCGGGGCTGAAGTCGACCTCGTACGCGGAGAACGTGGTGGCCTTGGCGTACGCGCAGGCTCGGGGTTCTTCGGAGGCTCTGTTCGCGAACACGGTGGGGGACGTGTGCGAGGGAACGGGGTCGAACGTCTTCGTCGTCCTCGGCGGCCGCTTGCTCACGCCGCCGCTGACCTCGGGGTGTCTCGCGGGGGTGACCCGCGAGCTGGTGCTGGAGTGGGCGGGCGGCGAGGAGGCCGACCTGCCTCTGGGTTCGCTGGAGGCGGCGGAGGAGATCTTCCTGACGTCGACGACGCGGGATGTCCAGGCCGTCCACACGCTGGACGGTCGGCCGCTGGTGTCACCGGGGCCGATCACGGCGAAGGCCTTGGAGACGTTCACGCGGATGGCCGCGGAGCACGTCGACCCCTAGACGGGCGGTCGGGTCAATCTGCCTCGTTGCCCCTGTCAGTCACGCGAAAGCCCCGGCTGAGGTAGTTCGGAACGGTGTGCGGGTGCTCGTCGGGAACCGTCCACAGCCACACGCGGGTCGTCGGCGGCCGCCACGCCAGTGCCGTGATCCGGGAGACGAAGTCGCCGCCGATGCCGCGACCTTGGAACTCGGGGATGACACCGATCACGACGATCACGACGTGGCCGTTGCGCTGCCAGCCAACCTCGGCGAACCCGACGGGCCGGTCGGCGACGTTGGCGACCCACGTTCGGATCTCCTTGGGACTCAGCTCCTTCTCCCACTGCCCGGCCGACCACCCACTCCGACCACCGCCATCCGCCCAGATCTCCTTGTACAGCTGGCAAACCGTGGGGGCGGCGGACGCGTCCACCTCCTCGATCCCGAGCTCTGGAATCTCGGCCGCGGCGCGTAGCTGTGCCGGATCGGTCATCTCCAGATTGACGCCGGTTCGTTCCATGGCCAGCACGGTAGTGCTCGTTGCCTAGTTGTGCGTGAGCCATTCGGCGTAGAAGATGCCGAGGCCTGCGGCGACGAGGATGCCGGCGATGATCCAGAAGCGGATCACGATCATGATCTCCGGCCAGCCCTTGTGTTGGTAGTGGAACTGGATCGGCGAGCTCCGGAACAGCCGGCGGGGTGTGCCGGTGAGGCGTCGGGTCAGCTTGAAGTAGCCGCGCTGGATGATCACCGAGGCGTTGCCCGCGACGTACAGGCCGCCGATGACGACGAGCAGCAGTTCGGTCCTCGTCATGATGGCCAGCCCGGCGATGACGCCGCCGAGTCCGAGCGCGCCCGTGTCGCCGATGAAAATCCTTGCGGGGTTGCAGTTCCACCAGAGGAACCCGCCGCACGCGGCCGCCAGCGAGAACGCGAGCACGGCGAGGTCGTACGGGTCGCGCGCCTGGTAGCAGCCAGGCAGGGCGGCCGCGGCGCAGGACTGGTTGAACTGCCAGACGCAGACGATCGTGTAGCCGGCGAAGACCATCGTGCAGGTGCCGGCGGCGAGCCCGTCGAGGCCGTCGACGAGGTTCACGCCGTTCGACGTGGCGGAGACCATGAAGAGCGCCCAGAGGACGAACACGACCGCGCCGAGTTGGACGGCCGGTAGGTCGCGGACGAAGCTGAGGAACGTCGATGCGGGGGTGAGCCCGTGTTCGTTCTGCAGGTTGATGGCGAGAACGGCGAACACGACGCCGATGACGACCTGGCCGACGATCTTGGTGCGGCCGCGGAGCCCGAGGTTCCGTTCGCGCGTGATCTTCACGTAGTCGTCGAGGAACCCGACCGCTCCGAGACCGACGAGCAGGAACAGGCCGAGCAGTCCCGACGCCGACGGCAGTGCGCCGACGACAAGATGCGCGACGAGGTAGCCGATCGTGGCGGCTGCGATGACCGCCGTCCCACCCATCGTCGGCGTGCCCTGCTTGACCTGGTGCTCTTCCGGCAGGTCGACGTGGATGGGCTGCCCGAGACCTTTGCGTACGAAGAACCTGGCGAGCAGCGGAGTCAGCACGAGAGAGAGCACGAGCGACACGCCGCCGCCGAGGAGGATCGCCTTCATCCAGGCCCCACATCCCCCTCGCCGCCGCTGATTTCCGGGGTCGACCCTAGCGAAGCGTCCGGGCGCTCCGACTCAGGGCTGGCCGTTGGTGGAAGACTGCGCGGATGGACGCAGGAGCGTGGGACGAGATCCGCACGGCGGCGCAGGCATCGCCGTATCCGGTGGAGCTGCTGGCCGCGGATCCCGACCGCGCGTCGTCGTGCCTTGCGCGGTTGGGGATCACCACGAACTCATGGCTCGGTGCGATCGTCGCCCACACCGGCGGCGTCCTCGTCGACCACGGTTGGCTGCGCGTCCTCGGCAGCGGTGTGAACGGACTCCCCGAGGTCGGCAGCATTATCGATCGAACGTTAGGCCTGCTCATCGTCGGCCACGACGTCCTCGGCGGCCAGTTCGCCTGGGTACCACCAGCCGCCGGCGCGCCGCCGACCATCCACTTCTTCGCGCCGGACACCCTTTCCTGGCTGGACACCGAGCTTGGCTACGCCGCCTGGCTGGACGCGGTCTTCGCCGGCTCCTTGACGCAGGTCTACGACACCCTCCGCTGGCCAGGTTGGGAGAACGAAGTATCCGCGTTGGCATTCGACGAGGGGATCCACACGTACCCTCCACCCTCAACAGTGGAAGGCGAGGACCTCTCGAAGGTCTCTCGGAAGGCCGTGCCGATCGCCGAGCTGTGCGAGTTCCATCACGAGCTGGCTCGGCAACTCCGATGACCGGAGTGTGGCGAATGCCGCGACCACTCGGCCGGCTCGCGGCCGGCTCGCGGCCGGCTCGCGGCCATCACGATTCGCGGGTCCGGGGCTCGGCCCCGGGGGGAACGACAAAGGGCCAGTGGGGGGAGCGGCGAATGCCGCGACCACTCGGCCGGCTCGCGGCCGGCTCGCGGGCACCACGATTCGCGGGTCCGGGGCTCGGCCCCGGGGGGAACGACAAAGGGCCAGTGGGGAAGCGGCGAATGCCGCGACCACTCGGCCGGCTCGCGGCCGGCTCGCGGCCGGCTCGCGGCCATCACGATTCGCGGGTCCGGGGCTCGGCCCCGGGGGGAACGACAAAGGGCCAGTGGGGAAGCGGCGAATGCCGCGACCACTCGGCCGGCTCGCGGCCGGCTCGCGGGCACCACGATTCGCGGGTCCGGGGCTCGGCCCCGGGGGGAACGACAAAGGGCCAGTGGGGGGAGCGGCGAATGCCGCGACCACTCGGCCGGCTCGCGGCCGGCTCGCGGGCACCACGATTCGCGGGTCCGGGGCTCGGCCCCGGGGGGAACGACAAAGGGCCAGTGGGGGGAGCGGCGAATGCCGCGACCACTCGGCCGGCTCGCGGCCGGCTCGCGGGCACCACGATTCGCGGGTCCGGGGCTCGGCCCCGGGGGGAACGACAAAGGGCCAGTGGGGGGAGCGGCGAATGCCGCGACCACTCGGCCGGCTCGCGGCCATCACGATTCGCGGGTCCGGGGCTCGGCCCCGGGGGGAACGACAAAGGGCCAGTGGGGAAGCGGCGAATGCCGCGACCACTCGGCCGGCTCGCGGCCACCACGATTCGCGGGTCCGGGGCTCGGCCCCGGGGGGAACGACAAAGGGCCAGTGGGGAAGCGGCGAATGCCGCGACCACACTGGCCCGAGGACCTTTGTGGGCGATACTGGGATCGAACCAGTGACCCCTTCGGTGTGAACGAAGTGCTCTCCCGCTGAGCTAATCGCCCCGGTTGGTGCCTGAGAACTTTAGCGTATCGCGTCACTTGGCCAGGGACCGCACCCAATCCGCGATGGACAGCACGGGGGTGGGCCAGCCGAAGGCCGCGACGTATGCCCAGACGAGCAGACCGGCGGCGACGATGACGGCCACGGCGATCAGGATGTTGCGGCGGCGTACGCGTGGATCCAGCGCTTTCTCCGCCGCGAGCTTGGCCTTCTCGCGAGCCCAGTGCAGCAGTCGTTCGGCCCAGGAGAACTCCGTCGCCAGGATCGCCAGGCCGAGGAGCAGCGCGAGCCAGCCGGGGCCGGGGGTCACGAACATGATCAGCCCGGCGACCACGAACAGGGCGCCAACGACGAAGACGCCGATGCGCCAGGTGAGGTCGAGCGGCTTGTTGTTCCGGATCCTCCCGCGGACCCGTACGTGCAGCTTCGGGCGCGACGGATCCGGAGGGGCGGGCGGGGCCGTCGGACCGGACGAAGAGTCGTCTTCATGCATTGACGACACGACCTCCCCTCCGTTACTCTGCGTCACCGTCGCTTGTGGGTCCATCCCAGTCTGACACTGCCACGCCGAAGCCGCCGAGGCAGGTTGGCGGCGAGTTGATCAAGGCCCGAGATTGACTACGAAAGGTGACCTCGTCTCAATATGTGAGAAGAATCATGGTGCGAATCGGCCAGAGTAGGACGCACCGCCCCACGCCAGTTTGGGTGTTTGGGCAAGGTGAGAGCAGACTCTCGCGCTATGGCTTTCCCGCCGGTTCCGCCCCACCCACGGAAAGGCCCCCAAGCAGAAATGGAAGCTGCCGCCAGCACGGTGACCCATGCATTGCCCCTGCGTCTGATCGACGGTTCGGGGGTCGCGTTGAAGCTCACCGCCGAACTTCGCTACGACGCGACCGACCCGTACGCGGTCGACGCCATGTTCCAGACTGGTGAGCCCCGCGGTGTCCGCTGGGTGTTCGCCCGGGAGCTGCTGTCGGAGGGAATCTTCCGCCATAGCGGCGAGGGTGACGTGCAGGTCTGGCCGTTCGTCGACAATCACGGACGGGCCACGGTGCTCATCGAGCTCCGGTCGCCCGACGGCCAGGCACAGCTCCAGGCGCCCGCCGATCGGCTCAGTGCGTTCCTGCAGAGTACGTACGCGATCGTGCCGCGCGGCGCCGAGAGCGACCACATCGATCTCGACCTGATGGTGTCCACCCTCCTGGGAGAGTCCGACACCACGGCTTGAGCCTCAGCGGTGTCCGCGTGCTGGCGACACCGTCGCGGTCAGAACGTTCGTGAACGAGATCACGCGGGGAAACACTCCGATCACCCATGGTGATACCCGCTGCCTCCGCCGGGCGGCGATCCGCCGCTGTCGATCATCGACCAGGCCCCGCCGGCCGAGCGGGGCGAACCGCCCGAACGGTTACTCGCCGCACATCCCCGGCGGCGAAAACCGGTTGCCGCACGGCGCCCGCGAGGCCTACTGATGGGGCATGCCCGAGACGACCGTGACGCCGGCGACGCTGCACGACGTGGACTTCCTCATCCGCCTGCTGGGTGACGTCTACGGGCGCGATCCGGACGAGCAGGCGCAGGCGCACAACGACGCCAGGACGCAGGGCGACGTCATGGACCAGGTGCTCGGCATGGTCGAGAACTCCACCACGTACATCATCCACGCCGCCGGCGAACGAGTCGGCCGCCTCCGCGTCGTCCGCACGCCCGAACGCTCCCACCTCGCCGGCATCCAGATCCATCCCGCCCATCAGGGCAGCGGGATCGGCACGACGGTGATCACGTCGGTGCTGGCGGAGGCTCGGGAGCGGAACGTGCCCGTGGAGCTCGAGGTCGCGAAGGACAACCCGAACGCCGAGCGTCTCTACGTTCGGCTGGGCTTTCGGCGCTTCGGTGAACAAGGCAACGACTACCTGATGACCACAGCGGTATAGGCCACTAGGTGGCCCGTACGGGTGCGATCCTCGGGTGATGGAGGTGGTGGCGAGTGCGCTTCACCACGAGGGAACTGTCGAGGCGGACGTTCGCCGACTTCGAGGCGTTCCACGCCAGTGTCCACAGCTGCGGATGCATGCTCTCTCTTCGTGGCCGCCATCTCTCGCCGGTCGCGGTGACGGCGGAGGAACGGGCGAAGCTCCTCGGCGCACCTGACCGGTCCAAGAAGAAGTTTCCCCACCACGAATGGTGGATGGCGCGGAACGTGGCCGAGATGAAGGAGTTGGTCTGGGCCGGTCAGGCGCACGGAATCCTCGTTTACGCGGACAAGGAGCCGGTGGGCTGGTGTCAGTTCGGTCGCGCCGAGGAGCTGCCGATCGTACGGACCGAGAAGACGCCACCGAATCGGATCGCTCGCGATCCCACGTCCGAGTGGCGCATCACCTGCCTCACCACGCGTCGGGACTTCCGAGGGCAAGGCGTGGCGACCAGGGCGTTGACTGCCGCGGTGGAGGCGATCCGAAAGAAGGGCGGCGGCTGGATCGAGTCGACGCCGGTCGCGTACCCACAGTCCAAGCGCGAATGGCGCAAGATCAAGCGCACGTACGGTATCCGGTCCGAGGAGATGAAGGACTATCTGAAGACCTGGCCGACGAAGCACATCCCGGGCGTCGGAACGGTCAAGGCCGCCCTTTCCACCAGCCAGACCGCCGACTACAGAGGTGTCATGACCATGTTCGAGAACCTCGGGTTCAAGCCGACCCAGCGCGACGAGCACGGCAGCTCGCCGAACTGGTGGGCACCCTACGACCTGGTAGTCATGCGCCTGAAGGTTGACGGAGCCGCCTAGGTCCGTGCGCGTATGGGTCCACTCTCTATTCGGCTCCGGGCGGCGTCGAGTGAGGTGGTCGGCTCGATGTACTCGTGCCACCAGTCGGCGTCCGCCTCTGCAAGCGAGGTCACGTAGTCGACCTCCGCGCGTAGATCCTGACGACGTTGACGGCCGCCGACCGCCACGACGAAGCCATCGTCGCCACGTCGTTCCCGCGCAGCCTGGCGCAACGCTCGTACATCATCGGCCGCCAGGGCCGTATTGGGTGGAACGCCGTACAGACAGGCACCATCCCAGCGGAGTGCCCGTTCGCGCGGCCCTGATCGGGCGTAGCAGCCACCGACCCAGATCGGAATGCGTGGGCGCTGCACCGGACGTGGACGCAGCGTGACGCCATGGAGGTTGAGGTAGGCACCGTCGTAAGTCACGGGATCGCCGGACCAGAGTGCGGAAAGGACTTCGAGGGACTCGTCGAGTCTGGCTGCCAGCGTTCGTGAATCCGACCCCTCGCCGACACCCTGAAAGTCATCACCGCTCGGGTCACCTGAACCGACCCCGAGGATCATCCGCCCGCCGGAGAGGTGGTCGAGGGTCATCGCTTCGGCGGCGACCTTCCAGACGCGTCGCCGAGGCAATGGCGTGACGAGGAGGCCGATTGTCACGTGCTCGGTCGCTACCGCGATGGCCGCGAGCGCGACCCAGGGATCGTAGGCATCGCCGCCGCTGTGGAAGAACACGTAGTCCTCGAGGAACACGCCGTCCCAGCCAGAGCGCTCGGCGAGGCCGGCCAGCTCGGCCATCATGCGTGGGTCACCCCATGGCCCGGCAGATGAAATGTCCAGCCCGTACCGCATGACGCACCTCCTGGCAGAGGAACGTAGCGATGCGCACCGACAAGGCGACCTCGCTTAGGCGTGCGGCGGCTGCTCGTGTACCGGTGCGACCGTGCGATCCGCGCAGCTGCACCGCAATGCGTGGACAAGCGTGGGCGGCATGGGCGTACTTAGGGTGGGTCGTCCTGACCAGCGGCTTGCCGTCGTCGTGCACATGGGCCAGAAATGGCAGAGTTCGTGAGCCCGCACGACACCACGGCACCGGAAGACCTGCGCACGGACTTGTTCGTCCCCGTCGGGTAGGCGGGGCGGTTCGATCCCGGCGTCGCCAGCCATGGCCTGGCGGGGTTGGCGTTGGCTAGTGCCTTCGGCAGTCGCGGATCGGTCCCATCTGTCTCAACCAGGGTGGTCGCATCCAGGAGCCCCCAGAACATTTCGACGACCGCGAGATCCGGTAGGTCGTTACCGCGGGCCGTGACGTAGGCCTTCCACATGCTGCTTCGCAGTTCTCGTTTGTCGCGATGCACTCCGACGCCACCCACTCCGAAGTTGAAGTCGAGCAGCGGATGGCCGAAGTGCAGCGCATCCCAGTCGACGACCCCGGTCACCCGATACCGGTGGTCGAGCAGGAACTGCCCCTCCGAGAGTTCTCCGTGGACCGTGACCTGGCCCATCGCGCCGACGGCGGAGAGCACGTCCAGCCAAGCGTTTCTTGGCACCTTGCCGAGATACGGCGACAACAGGTCGGATGCCCATGCAACCGTTTCCTCGACTGACGCCGGGTCGATCCACAGCCCAGCCACCCGTGGTGGCTCCCGATGCGTTGGAGCCGCTGCCAGCGCGGTTGGGGTCGGTATGCAGTGCCACTCCGCGATACGTCGACCAAGATCGGCTAGCGCCGTCGCCGCATCGCCCGCGTCGAGCTGGTCGATCATTGCGTCGTAGGAGTTGCCAGGAACGCGGCTCAGCTCGAGAAACGGATAGGGCGAGATGCCTGCCTCGCGGTGCAGTCCGACCAGCCGCGGAGCGACCTTGAGCCGGGTCTCTGTCAGAACGTGAGCTTCGCGTTCGATGCCTGGAACCTCGCCACCGTGGCGGGGAAAGACGAACACGCGGTCGGGTGCCGCTACGACCAGCCGGTGCCAACCGGACGTGATCAGCCTCAGCGGAACGTGCACCAGCTCGAATCGTGACCTCAGCATCGCCTCCTGCGGAGGGATCAGCAGGGCACGAAGCTCCGCAAGCTGCTCGTTGGAGCGATGACCGACCATGCGGTCACTGAACCGGCCACGATGGCACTGAGCAAGCTAGTTTCGGGTGCATCCCAGTCGGCGACAGCCTCGGGGTTTCTAGATGTCGGCGGGAACCGTGAGTGTGTTGTCCGGCAGGACGGGCAGCGGCCAGTCCTCGTCTCGCCGCCACGACAACCATCGTTCATCGAACGGTCCGATCCGCTGGTCGAGCAGCGCGAGCACTTGCTCACGTGCCAGCTGCAACTGCCGGTGCTCGACGTCACTGATGATGCCGAGGTGGCGCCCCTGCGCGTACTCGCCTTCGTCCTTCCACTGATAGGACCTGTCGGGCTCGATGACCAGATCGAGCAGAAGGTCGAAGGTGTCGATCCCGATCGGAGTGCGTTGGAAGGGACGTTCGAAGTTGACGTACCACATCACCAGCTCGCCGGCGCCACGAAAGAAGAGGTCGACGCTGAAGTACGCGCCGGGCATCAGGAGGGACAGCTTCGTGTTGGTGTCCCAGGTCCAGGCGGCCAGCTCCCACTGTCCGAGGCCAGGTTGGGTAGCGCGACGTCGCGAACGATCTCGTCCCTCCGAGATGACGAGAGAGCAGCCTGGTGGGCCGGAGCGAGCTTCTCCACCCCAGGCCAGAGCGCCAATGCGAGAAGGTCGTCGCTCTCTCTCACAACGCGAAGCGGCGTAGCCGTCCATACCTTGCCGCGGAACACATCGCGCCGCACTGCAGTGCTGCCTGCTTCGAAGTGACCGGATCCCGAGAGCGACACGCCCCGACCCTACGTGAGTTCCGCCTGGGCTTGCCGCCCCCGAGCCAACCGCCAGTGACTTTCACCAACCTGGGTTAGGCATGGACGACTCTGATGGCGTCACTGCCCGCACGCTGCCGCCACTGCGGGTGCTGGTACATCGCCCTTGGACGTACGTCCGCTTCTTGTGCGGTCCTTGACGAACGTACGGCGGCTCAGGAAGATTTGCCGTACGGCGACGACCGGTCGCCGAGCTGTGGAGCGTCCGCCCTGGCCGGGGCTCCATTGGCGAAGGGGAATTTGCCCTCTCGGTCGTCGATCTCACAGGCCATTCTCCGACACCGCGTCGCTGGGGGACGAAGGTGTTTCCGAGGAGGCTTGTCATGACCAAGGACGCCAGTTTCAAGAAGGTCGTCCGGCGCCACGCCAAAGAGACTGGGCAGCGTTACACCGAGGCGCTGACGGAGCTCGAAGGTCTCGATGCGCGCATGCGCCACGAGCCCGCCGCCGACCGGTTGCTCGCGCATCTGCGAGGCCGATACGGCATCGACCCGGTCGCGGCGACGAAGCTGAGTCTGCATGCCACGTACGTCTTCCGCATCGACCGGAACGACGGCAACCCGTGGATCGCGCGTGCGTTTCCGCCCGCCCGGCCCAGGTCCGGAGCTGAGGGCGACGCCGCCATCCTGCGATTCCTCGAGCGGCAGAGCTATCCCGCCGAACGGCTCGCGGTCGACGACGCGGTGTCCGACTTCGAGGGATGCGCGGTCCTCGTCACCGAGTTCGTCGAAGGCGAGCTCCCTCCGAAGGGCAGCGAGATCGCCATCATGGCTGACCTACTCGGACGGCTGCACGCCCTCCAGTACGACGAGGACGCCAGCCGCCCGGGTGGGGCGTGTGGCGAGGACCCAAGCCGGGAAGGCGCCCCGCGTCAGGACCTGCTCGCCGCGCTGTCGTTCCTCGACGCGGTAGACACGAAGGTCGCGGCGGCACATCGCCAGCGATTCGAGCAGCTCCGAGACCAGGTGCGCGACGCTGACGACGGCGACGGTCTCCCCGAGTCATTGCTCCACGGCAACATCGTCGGCGCCCCCGATCACGCCATCGTGAGCGAGCACGGACCGGTCGCGATCAACTGGATGGCGTCCGGGCGTGGTCCGCGACTCACCGACTTCGCGTACCTGATGTGGGGAACGTGGCTCAATCAGGAGGAGATCGACGCGGGCGTCACCGCGTACCGCCGACACGTCGAGCTTACCGACGACGAGCTCGACCGGCTCGAGGCGGTGATGCGCATACGTCCGCTGTACCTCATGGCCGGCGTCTATCGGCGTGACATCGACAGGCATCACGACGGTGGCGCCAAGGTCGACTGGAAGTGGTTCGATCCCGAGTACATCCGCGCGGCGGCAGCCGCGACCCGAGCCGCGTTCCGGCGGGTAGGACATGGTTAGCGCGAAGCAGTTCGAGGAGACCGGCGGCACCGAGGACTGGCGGGTGCTCGCCGCCGGGGCCAGCAGTTGGTACGACGCGCCGACGCACGCGGCCGGAGCCGAGCTTCTGCGCGGCATCGTCGACGCGGCTGGCGAACGGCGGCTGGATCTCGACCTCCGCCAGAACGGGATCCACGTGCGGATCCCGTTCGGCCCGAACGGGCTGACAGCCGACGACGCCACCCTGGCGCGCGCGATCTCCGGGGTGGCGCGAGGCCTGAGGTCCGATCCGGCGGCCCGGGGATCCGGTTCAACCGGACCGATCAGCCGCGCCCGCTGCGCAACCGGATCCACTTCGACGTCATCTGGGCCTACGACCGAGCCAACACCGAACGGGCGTCGGTCCTCGCCCACGGCGGTCACGTGGTCGACGACGAGCAGGCGTGGGTGATCGCCGACCTCGAGGGGAACGAAGTGTGCCTGCCGCTCGGACCTACCGGAATCCTAGGCAGGGAAGCGGAAACGGAGGACTGGCGCGACATGGGCTGCGGGCTCGCCTGCTACCCGACGGCATCGATCCGCGAGTCCGTCGACCTCGCCGCGACCGTTGCCGACCTCGCGGACGACACGGGTAAGGCGCTGATGGTGGACGTACGCCCCGGCGCGGTCGTACTCGACTCGGGCAAGGACCAACAGGAGACCGAGGACTTCGCCAACGACGAGCGGTTCATGGAGCTCGCTCGTCGGATCCAGGCCGCGGCGCGCGGGATGGGGCTCACCGCCGAGCCGGCTCCCCGGCTGCGGTTCCTCCAGATCGCGATCGACGCGGTCGAGGTGCCCGCGGTACGTGCGTTCTGGATGGCCGTCCTCGGCTATCGGCACGGGCCGTACGAGCGCCTGCTTCAGGACATCTACGATCCGCGCCGGCTCAATCCCGTGGTGTGGTTCCAGCAGGTCGACGCCAAGGACGAGGCGCGGTGGGCGCAGCGCAACCGGATCCACTTCGACTTGTACGTCCCGCGCGACCAGGTACAAGCTCGGATCGATGCCGCGACGGCGGCCGGTGGTCGAGTGGCGAGCGACGCCCATGCGCCTGCGTGGTGGACGGTTGCCGATCCGGAAGGGAATGAGGTGGATCTTCGTCCCGGTCGGGTAGGCCGCTAGAGACCCGCCACCAGGCTGCGGATCAGCTGGTTGGAGCGCTTGATGCAGGCCTGGTCGTTCTCTTCCACGCCGATTTCCAACGAGCCAAGCGCGATGATCAGGGTGTGCAGGTCCAACTGCCGTCGGTACGTCTCGTCGGCCGGCGCGCCATAGCCGGCCAGCAGCGGCGGTAGGTCTAGCTCTGGGCCGCGAACCCGGAGCACGGCCAGGTCGTGGACCGGGGCACCGGGCTTCGAGTCGCCGAAGTCGATGATCCCGCTCACCTGCACGGCCGCACCGTCTCTGCGGCCATCTGTCACGAAGATGTGCTTCGGGCTGAGGTCGCCATGACACAACACCCATTGCTCGCAGGGAAAGTCGCGGACGTACGTCTCGAGCAGCTCCAGCATTCGGTCGAACTGATCGGCCGAGAACCCGCCGGCAAGCATCAGGTCACGTGCCGCCCGTCGGTCAGCCAGGTCGGCCGACATCGCGGTCGGCCAGTCGCGTTCGTCATCGACCTGGACCCCGTTGATTCGGGCGATCAGCTCGCCGATCTCAACGAGCACGTCGTGCCGTTGCCGTTCCGAAAGGCTATCGACGATCTCGCCGAGCGGACGGCCGGGCACCGTGCGCTGCACCATGACGGGAAACTCCGAGCCGTCGATCCCCACCATCTCGTGCAGAAGGATCTCCGGTGCTGGTACGCCGACGGCGCGGGCCAGGTCGATCGCCGCGGCCTCGCCCGCCGAAGCGGCGAAGGACGTGTCGTGGTCGAACCGCAGGATCCTGACCACCACATCCTGCCCGTCGGCGCACCAGACCCGGTAGACCTCGTTCGAGTAGCCCTCGACGATCCTGTCCACCCGGTCGATCCCGGCTCCGACAGCACGGCGTACGACCTCGGCGAGGACCGAGCGTGGCGTACTCACCTGGGCGTGCTGCCATTCCACATAGGAGCCGAGCGGTGACATGCCGGCCATTCCACCAGCACGGGCCTCCGTGGATCAACGAGTTTGACGGTCACCGGTTCGGAGTCGAAGCACAGGCCAGCCTGGGTGGTGGACGGTTGCCGATCCGGAGGGGAACGAGGTGGATCTCGTCGTCGCTTCGGCGTGATGCCCTTACGCGGAAGGGCCGGTGACCCGAACCGTATCGGCGGGTTGACATGCAGCCAGAAGGCTGCCTAAGGTCATAGGCAGCCGAACGGCTGCCTATTCGAGGAAGGTGAGCATGGACGAGGTGTTCAAGGCGCTCGCCGACCCGAGCCGCCGGCGGCTACTCGACCGCCTGAACGCCAAGAACGGGCAGACGCTGCGCGAGCTCTGCGAAGGGCTGGACATGGCCCGCCAGTCGGTGAGCAAGCACCTCGCGATCCTCGAGGCCGCCGATGTCGTGACCACCAGCTGGCGCGGCCGGGAGAAGCTGCACTACCTCAACGCCGCGCCGATCAACGCGATTGCCGATCGGTGGCTCAGCCAGTACGACCGAGCCCGCGCGGGAGCGCTCGCCGATCTACGGAAGGCATTGGAGACACCCGAGATGACAAGCCCCGTGTTCGTC
The DNA here is from genome assembly GCF_016907715.1 of Tenggerimyces flavus. NCBI lineage: Bacteria > Bacillati > Actinomycetota > Actinomycetes > Propionibacteriales > Nocardioidaceae > Tenggerimyces > Tenggerimyces flavus. The sequence goes on from NZ_JAFBCM010000001.1 coordinate 4,795,196, forward strand.
TATGCGACGTACATCAACACCACGCCGGAACGACTCTGGCGCGCGCTCACCGAGCCGGAGTTCACCCGGCAGTACTGGGGCGGCAACGCACTCGGCTCGGACTGGAAGGTCGGCTCGCCGGTGACGTGGCAGTTCGCACCGAACGAGGAGTTCCGCGATCTCGGGCAGATCGTGCTCGAGTCCGATCCGTACCGGCGACTCTCGTACAGCTGGCACGGCTTCCAGCCCGAGCACCAGCAGTTCTTCGGCTGGACCGATGCCGAGTTCTCCCAGTACCTGAAGGAGAAACAGTCGAAGGTCGCGTTCGACATCGAGCCGGTGGACGGGGCCGTCAAGCTCACCGTGACGCATGACGACTTCGATCCCGACAGCATGATGCACAAGGCGATCAGCGGCGAGATCAACAACGCCGGATGGCCGAATCTGCTGTCCCACTTGAAGACATTCCTCGAGACTGGCGAGCCGCTCCCCTCCTAGAAAGGACATTGAGAGATGAACGTCAAGGTGCACATGGGCATCCGCCGCCCGCCGGCGGACGTCTTCAAGGCGCTCGTCGACCCAGAGGTGACGACGCGGTTCTGGTTCACGCACAGCACCGGCCCGCTCGAGCCCGGCGCGAAGGTCGAGTGGCGGTGGGAGATGTACGACGTCTCCTCGACCGTCCTGGTACGCGAGTTCGAGCAAGACCGTCGACTCGTGTTCGACTGGGGCGACGGTACGACGGCCGAGTTTCTCCTTACCCCGTGGGAGAAAGGTACGTTCGTCGTCCTGACCGAGACCGGGCACCAGGGAACTCCGGAGGAGATCGCGGAGACCGTCGCCGGGTCCACCGGAGGGTTCAGCTTCATGTTGGCCGCCTGCAAGGCGCTGCTCGAGCACGACGTCGAGCTGCGCGTCGTGCTCGACCACATTCCACCGGGTGTGACTGTCTAGCCCGTACGCTCGTGGCGATGACCACGCAACGATGCCGTCCCGCCGGCGATGCGGACGAACGAGCTATGCTCGCCGGCTGGCTCGACTGGCAGCGGGCGACGGTGCGGGTGAAGTGCGCCGGGCTGTCCGACGCCGACGCGTACCGGTCCTTGCTGCCCTCGCCGCTGACGACGGTCGCTGGGCTGGTGTCGCATCTGCGATCGGTCGAGTACGGATGGTTCGAATGGAGCTTTCTCGGCGGACCCGAGTCGGGACTGGACGACTGGAAGGTGTCCGGCGTACCGCTCACGCAGCTGCTGGACGACTACGACGCGCAGTGCGCGCGGTCCCGGGCGATCGCCGCCGCGCACGACCTGGACGAGCTCGAGGCCTGGGCGCCGCCCGGCCTCGAGCTCGTCTCGCTGCGCTGGATCGTCTGCCACCTGATCGAGGAGACGGCCCGCCACCTCGGGCACCTCGACGCGATCCGCGAGCTCATCGACGGGACCCGGGGGAGCTAGGCCGTGTCTCTTAACTATCGCCTGGCGCGCGACACCTCGCATCCCGCCTGGCCGCGGTGCACGTCGTCACCCATAGGACAAACTATGAATTCCTCCTGCACCACGCCCAGCCGGGCCCGATGCGCCGCGCGCCATCGCGCGGAGCGCGATGACCGACGCTACTTGAGAGACACGGCCTAGCGTGCAAGCGATCACGACGACGCGCCTGCGGCTCGAACCCGTCGGTCCGGCCAACGCCCATGACCTCTGGCTCGTGCACAACGATGACGAGGTGGCGTCCTGGTACGACAACGCGCCACCGAGCATCGAGGAAGCCCAGCGGCGTGCGGAGGACATGGGCGACGCATGGCGTCTGCAAGGTGTGCACAAGTGGATCGCGTACGCCCGCGACACCGGCGACGTCGTCGGCCGCGGCGGTGTGGCGCGCACGCCAGTGGACGACGACTGGGGCCAGCTCTACACGTTCCTCCCGGACGAACCATGGGTGCGGGAGGCGCACCAGAGCAGACAGCCGTTCGTCGCGCACGCGCACTGGCTCGAGGTCGGCTGGGCCCTTCGCCGCACGTTCTGGGGCCAGGGCTACGCGTCGGAACTCGGCAAAGCTGGCCTCGCATACGCGTTCGACGTTCTCGGCATGCGCGCCGTCGTCTCCTGCACGATCCGCCACAACGCCCGCTCCCGAGCCGTCATGGAACGCATCGGCATGAAGTACGCCGGTGAGATCCGCAGCCGCGGCCTCGTCGAAGGCACCACCGAAGAGCAGGACGACGCCCCCTACGCCGTCTGCGTCCTGCTCCGCGACGAATGGATTCCGTAGGGTTCCTCCCATGAGTGACGTGGTGGGGGAGACGCAGCGGACGTACGACCGGATCGCGGCGGAGTATGCCGAGCACAAACGCCGGCCTTACACGCCGCTGACGAAGTACTACGAGGCGTTCGCCGCCCACCTGCCGCGCGGTAGCGCGGTCGCTGACATCGGTTGCGGGCCGGGCGAGGAGGTGCGGCTGCTCCGCGAGTACGGCTTCACCGCTTTCGGCTTCGACTTCTCCGCCGGCCAGCTACGGGCCGCCGGGGTCGTGGGTCTGACGCAGGCCGACATGCGCGACCTGCCCATCCGCACCGCCTCCGTCGACGGTGTCTGGTGCCAGGCCGCGCTGCTGCACATCCCGCGCGCCGAGGTGCCGACGGTGCTCGCCGAGTTCGCTCGGATCGTCCGTGACGGCGGCAGGCTCCACCTCATGGTCGCCGAAGGGAACGACGAGGGCTGGGAGCAGGCCTCCCACTATCAGGCGTCGGATCGGCAGCGCTGGTTCACCTATCACCGGGAGCCCGAGCTGACGCATCAGCTCGCGGAGGTGGGGTTCGCGGTCGACGCGGTCGATCGACACCGGTCGAATCGCGAGTGGCTGATCCTGGGCGCCGCCCGACGAGCGCACTGAGCCGGTCCGTCGCTCGGCGCCGGGTACGGTCGGTGCCATGAGCACACACTTCGACCTGGTGGTCCTGGGCGCCGGCCCGGGTGGGTACACGGCGGCGGTGCGGGGCGCGCAGCTGGGGCTACGGGTGGCGGTCGTCGAGGAGAAGTACTGGGGCGGCGTCTGCCTGAACGTCGGCTGCATCCCGTCCAAGGCGCTCCTGCGCAACGCCGAGCTGGCGCACCTGTTCACCCACGACCGGGAGACGTTCGGGATTCAGGGCGAGGTGACGTTCGACTACGGCGCCGCGTTCCGGCGCAGCCGGACGGTCGCCGACGGCCGGGTCAAGGGCATCCACTTCCTGATGAAGAAGAACAAGATCACCGAGCTCGACGGCCGCGGCACGTTCACCGACGCGAAGACGCTGCGGGTGGCGCTCACCGCGGGCGGCGAGGACACGGTGACGTTCGACCACTGCGTCATCGCGGCGGGCGCGACGACGAAGCTGCTGCCCGGGACGAAGCTCTCCGAGCGGGTCGTGACGTACGAGGAGCAGATCCTCACCGAGCAGCTCCCGTCCAGCATCATCATCGCCGGCGCGGGTGCGATCGGCGTCGAGTTCGCGTACGTCCTGGCGAACTACGGCGTCAAGGTGACGATCGTCGAGTTCCTCGACCGGATGGTGCCGCTCGAGGACGCCGACGTGTCGAAGGAGCTGGCGCGGCAGTACAAGAAGCTCGGCGTCGAGGTGCTGACGTCCACGCGCGTCGACGCGATCGACGACTCCGGCGCGCAGGTCGCCGTGACCGTGACGGCGTCCGACGGGCAACAGCGCGTTCTGCAAGCGGACAAGGTGTTGCAGGCGATCGGCTTCCAGCCGCGGGTCGAGGGGTACGGGCTCGAGACGACCGGTGTGGCGTTGACCGAGCGCGGCGCGATCGCGGTGGATGGTCGCGGGCGGACGAACGTCCCGCACCTGTACGCGATCGGCGACGTGACCGCGAAGCTGATGCTCGCGCACGCCGCCGAGGCGATGGCGATGATCGCGGCGGAGACGATCGCCGGCGCGGAGACGATGGAGCTGGACTTCGCGATGATCCCGCGGGCGACGTACTGTCAACCGCAGGTTGCCTCGTTCGGCTACACCGAGGCGCAGGCCCGCGAGCGGGGCTTCGACGTGCAGGTGGTGAAGTTCCCGTTCACCGCGAACGGCAAGGCGCACGGGCTCGGCGACCCGGTCGGCTTCGTGAAGCTCCTCAGTGACGGCAAGCACGGCGAGCTGCTCGGCGCGCACCTGATCGGGCCGGACGTCACCGAGCTGCTGCCGGAGCTCACGCTGGCGCAGCAGTGGGACCTCACCGTGCACGAGGTCGGCCGGAACGTGCACGCGCACCCGACGCTCGGCGAGGCGGTCAAGGAGGCGGTCCACGGCCTCGCGGGACACATGATCAACTTCTGAGCCAGCTGTAATCGCGAGCGCTTTGTCCGTTAATGTCCCCGTTCTGAACTATCGTCCAGTGCGGCGCTGGCCTTGCGCCAGTGCCGGCATGGGATCGGAACGGGGTCGAATTGCTCGCATGAAAACATCCTGGCGAGGCCGTCTCGGCCGCGCGGCGCTCGGCGCCTGCGCGGCCGCGGCGTTGATAGCGAGTGCCGTACCCGCGTCGGCGGCATCCGGCGGCGCCCCACCGGTCGTCGCGACGGACCACGGTCTGGTCCGCGGCACGGAGGCGGACGGCGTCCGTACGTACGAGGGCATCCCGTTCGCCGCACCGCCGAAGGGCGCGCTGCGCTGGACGGCGCCGCAACCGGCGCCACGTTGGGCCGGCGTCCGCGACGCGACGAAGCCGCAAAGCCCGTGCCCGCAGGCACCCGGCGAGGTGCCCGGCGGCAGTGTCGAGGAGGACTGTCTCTACCTGAACGTGACGACGCCCGCAGCCAAGCAGCACAAGCCCAG